>NZ_FVZL01000047.1 GCF_900168295.1 Arthrobacter sp. P2b
GCGATCGGTACCGGCCTGTTCCTGGGCGCCGGCGGGCGGCTGAACGCAGCGGGCCCGTCGCTGGTCATCGCGTACGCGGTCTGCGGATTCTTCGCGTTCCTGATCCTCCGCGCCCTGGGCGAACTGGTCCTGCACCGGCCCTCCTCGGGATCCTTCGTCTCCTACGCCCGGGAATTCTTCGGCGAAAAAGCCGCATTCGTCTCCGGCTGGTTCTACTGGATCAACTGGGCCACCACCACCATCGTGGACATCACCGCCGCGGCCCTGTACATGAACTTCTTCGGCAACTACATCCCCTGGATGGCAGCGGTCCCGCAATGGGCCTGGGCCCTGATCGCCCTGGTTGTGGTCCTGGCCCTGAACCTGGTCTCGGTCAAGGTCTTTGGCGAAATGGAATTCTGGTTCGCCCTGATCAAGGTCGCCGCCCTGGTCATCTTCCTCATCGTCGGCACCTACTTCGTCATCTTCGGCACCCCCGTGGACGGCCAACAAGTCGGCTTCAGCCTCATCTCCGACAACGGCGGAATCTTCCCCAACGGCCTGCTGCCCATGATCATCCTCATGCAGGGCGTCCTGTTCGCCTACGCCTCCATCGAACTGGTCGGCACCGCCGCCGGCGAAACCGAAAACCCCGAAAAAATCATGCCCAAGGCCATCAACTCCGTGGTCTTCCGCATCGCCGTGTTCTACGTCGGCTCCGTCATCCTCCTGGCCCTGCTGCTCCCGTACACCTCCTACGAAAAAGGCGTCAGCCCCTTCGTGACCTTCTTCGGCTCCATCGGCATCCAGGGCGTGGACGTCATCATGAACCTCGTCGTCCTCACCGCCGCCCTATCCTCCCTCAACGCCGGGCTCTACTCCACCGGCCGGATCCTGCGCTCCATGTCCGTCAACGGCTCCGCCCCCAAATTCGCCTCCCGGATGAACAAAGCAGGCGTCCCCTACGGCGGCATCGCCATCACCGCCGGCGTCTCCCTCCTGGGCGTCCCGCTGAACTACCTCGTCCCCGCCGACGCCTTCGAAATCGTCCTCAACGTCGCCTCCGTCGGCATCATCATGACCTGGGCCACCATCGTCCTGTGCCAAATCCAACTCCACCGCTGG
>NZ_FVZL01000022.1 GCF_900168295.1 Arthrobacter sp. P2b
ATCCAGGCCGAGCTGTTCCCGGCCTCAGTCCGGGTAGCAGGCATCGGTTTCGCGCACCAGATCGTGATCGCCGTCTTCGGTGGCACCGCACCACTGATTGCCGCTGCATTCGTCGGCGCCGGACAGCCCATGTTCGTTGCGTACTACATGATCGCCATTGTCGCCCTCTCCCTCATCGTCTACTTCACGCTCCCGGAGACTGGCTTCAAGGGCCGGCGTGCCACCGTCGCACCGGCAGACCCCGAAGTGCTGGAAGGCGAGCACCTGCTCTTCGAGACTCCACACGGCGGGACCCAGACGAACGGTTCCAAGCCGTAGACCTTCCATCTCCTCCGCAACACTGAACATGAGGAAAGCCCTCGACCCGCTCCGGTCGAGGGCTTTCCCCTTCCCGGCTAGGGCCGGCTCCAAGATGAGTTACAACCACCTGACGTAAAGGCGGTCTCCTAAGGGGGATTCACCTGCCGGTGGGGCTTCGGTCTTGTTCTCAACACCTGTCGAGCCGCAGGAGGGAACTTCGTGAGCTCCTGCCGCCGCAGAGTCTCAGCGAGTCCCGATTTTTTGGCCTGTTTTGATGATTCTCGGGCTGCCGCACCTCGGTTCTTGCCATTCGACTGTCAGGGTGGGATTTGAGAACATCATGAGCTACCGTCCCTAAACGAAAATTCCGCCCTATTCTGACTCCACGCCGATCGTTGCTCCTTTGGCCTTCTTTTGGCCTGACCGGACACGCGACTGTAACGGGCACAAGAAAGCCCCGGACGTCGTACGGGGAGTTGCTTTGGGGCTGGCTATCGCTCGATCGTGACGCTGAGGTCCAGATGGATGTCAACAGTGGCGAGACGGTCCTGGAGGAAGCGTGCAAGGCTGGCATCAGTCGCGGTGTGTGCGCCCTTCGGGACGGCACCGCGGAAAACAGCCTGGGTATTCGTGGACCTGAGCACGTCAAGGGGCGCCCAGTGCCGGTGCCCGGCGCTCAGCCGTTCAATGTCAGTGCGGAAGGTGCCGCGGTGGTCAATACGGGCTGAGGCGCGCATGGTGAAGGGAATGAAAGCTGTGGGCAAGAGGGTCCTTTCGAATGAGGCAGCCAACGGTCAGCGGCCCCATCAGCAACAAGGCGCTGGAAGGCTTCCCTATTCCTTTGTCGCTCCAAGAGAGTCGAGCCTCACGTGGCACTGCTGAAGATCAGAACCCAAAACCAGCCGAAGCTGAAGACCTCGAATCATGCACGCGTGGCCGAGAGAGTAGCCATTAAGGCGTCAGTGTCGTTTTTCGAGCGGGGTACCTGTCGGCGAAAGCAGCGAGGGAGCGTTGGAGCAGCGTCATGCTGTCCAGCATGTCCACGGGTCTGGAGCACGCCCCGGCTGACAGGGGGCTGACGATCCATGCGGCGAACACGTTGTGCGTGACCTTCAGCGCCATGGCGTGGTCAAAGAGCCGCAGTACGGGTTCGTGGAGAACCCCGTCTTGGAGCTGGAAGCCCGGGCAGAAGGTTTCCTCGCCGATAAACACCCGGACGGTGCGGCGCATCACTTCGGGCTCGCCGAGAGACCGGAAGTGGGTCTCCATCTCTGCCGCGGTGGGCAGGGTAGCTTCGTCGCGGATGTTGTCCCAGAGCCGGTCCGGGACAGCCGGCCAGTAGTGGGGCTCAGCCCTCACATTCGACACAGTAGGAATGGCCGTCCTTCTCGCGCGCCTTCTGCGAACGGTGGCGGACCAGGAAGCACGAGTGACAGGTGAACTCATCCTCGGCTTGCGGAATGACCTGCACAACGAGCTCTTCGGCAATGAACTCGCCGCCCGGGGTGAGGCCGTCGAGGGTGTCAGCCTCGTCGAGCTCCTGAACCACAGACTTCGCATCCGGCGCTTTGGCGGACTTCAGGGCCTCCAGCGAATTTTCCTGGGACTCCTTAACGTCGGTGCGCAGTTCGTCGTAATCGGTTGCCACGGCGGTGCATCTCTCCTCTGTTGGGGTGGGTTACCGGTCCTGCAACGTACAGGAGATGGGAAGAATTCCCCAAAAAAGCGGTGCCGTTCCTCCCCTATCAATCGGGAAGAGGAAAGGCTTCAGCCAGCGCCCGCGCGACGTCGTGGCGGCCGACTTGGACGGGAGAGGCAAGTTAACGGAATCACCATTATCGGCTCTTCAAAAACCGCTTGGGGGGTGGCCGCGATGAGCAGAATTAGGCGTTTTTGGCCTTCCTGGTTTCCTGCTTCTTGGGGATGGTTCGGCTGCGGCCGCGGAACTCGGCAATCAGTTCACCGCGCTGTTGGGAGTCGGGCTGCCGGCCGGGGTCGGCCGCAAATATCTGGATGTCGTACAGCCCGCTACGGCCTGCGCTGGAGCGGCGGTCCGCGACGGCGGTGATCACCTGCCCGCCGTAGGCCGACTTGAGGAAGTTGATGTCCACGCCGGATGCAACCGTGATCGTGTCCGCCTCCGCCGCCGTCGGGTGGACCGGATTACAGGCCAGTGCGAAGGCGGTATCACCAAACGCGAAGATCATTCCACCGTGGGCCATGCCGAACCCGTTCAGCATTTCCTGCCTGAGTCTCATGCGAATGGTGGCGTGGCCGTCGCTGAGCGAGAGGACCTCGATACCCATCCAAATGGAGGCGTAGTCGTTTTCCAGAATGGGGTGGGTGGCCCCGGAGATTGCTGCTTCAGCCATGCGACATTGCCTCCAGCTTCATTTACCGAATGTTCATTAGGTAATCCCATCCCGCTGGAAAGTGTCAAGAGGAGACCATTTTCGCGGACCCGTTTTCGCTGGGCGGCGGGTGGACGGACCTGCGCCAGCACCGCAAAGGGTGGACCATGGCCAAAGGCATTTACATCAGCGCAACTACACCGGCCTCGGGCAAGATCACTCGTAGCCCGGGCCTCGCTGACGTTGGTCGACTCGGCTTGCACTTCAGTTGTCGCACCGGCGGTCAGAGGCCTTGATGTGCGTGACAGACTACGGGGTGCGCCGGGGTATTGTCGCTCCAAGTCCGCGGGAGATCCCCCTGCCAGCGGCCACAACTGCGGGCACAACTGAGTTTAGGTTCACGGTTCCGGCTGCAACTACAACGGAGAGCGCGGCCACGCACTCCCCGGAGGTACCGAAAATGGCCGTCGCCACGGATTGGGCGTCCCGGCTCGTCTCCTGATTTACCAGCGCAAATCCTTTCCGCCTGTATTCGCCCAAGTCGGTTCGAAGCTGCTCGGCGTCGGTGATGGTGGTTGGCGTGTATGCCTTCAGGCCCTCGGCGGTGACTTGTTGGAAGAGGCTGTCACCGCCGTGGGCTAAAAGGACCTTACCGACGCCGGAACTGTGCAGCGGCAGCCGGCCGCCAACTTGGGATACCAGCCCGAGTGCCTTGGATGCGGACATCCGCTCGACAACTACCGCTTCCAGGCCGTCAAGGACCGCCAGTTGGACGTGTTGCTGCAGGGCAGCGTGAAGATCCTCCATGAACGGCAAGGCGACGGTGCGGAGGGGAAGACTCCGGGGGGCCAGCGTGCCCAGTTCCCAGACCCGGATACCGATGACGTACTTACCGTCGTCGGTCTTCTCGAGTAGGCCTTCGGAGAGCAATTCCAGCGCGAGTCGCCGCACCGTGGCGTGGGGCATTCCCGTGCGCCGGGTTAGGTCGGCCAGAGTCAGGCTGGAATTGCCGGATCTGAAGGCAAAGAGTAGGGCACTGAGACGGGAGGCAACGCTGCGCCCGGGTTCGGTATTGAGCGGCATCCGACCTCCTGTCGGGTTTGGCAATCCACGAACCAGTTGTTCGTTCAGTGGACATTATCCTCCCATGCGTGAGAGGGGCACGGACTATGGATCTAACCCCACAGCTCGGAATGTCGCCCGGCGACGTTCCCTCCCGGAAGGCAATGGTCATGACTACTGAAGCGAACAGGACAGCGGAGCCGCAAGGTCCCCGCATCATCATTCTGGGCGGCGGGATCGGCGGGCTGGCAGCAGCAGGCTTCCTGCACCGCGCGGGTTTGACCGCAACCGTTTACGAACAGGCTCCCGAGTTGGGTGTTGTTGGAGCTGGCCTGGTTGTCTCCCCCAACGCTGTACGCCTGATACGCCGCCTCGGCCATATCGATGCGTTCCTGGAAACAGCAGTGCCTCTGGATATCGGATGGGAATTCCGTCGCTGGCAGGATGGTGCTGTCCTGTCGGCCGAGCAGCTGACAGGCAGGTGCGAGGAACTGTACGGCGAACGAACCTACGTGGCCCACCGCGCAGATCTGCTGGATGCTGTCAAAGCCGCAGTCCCGCCGGAGTGGCTGCGCCTGGGCAAACGCTGCGTGGAAGTTCAGCCACATGACAGCGGCGCCACACTTACATTTGATGACGGCAGTACCGCCGATGCAGACATCCTCATCGGCGCCGACGGAGTCCACTCGGTGGTGAGAAACGCGATTTCCGGCTCTGGACCGGCAGAATATTCTGGCCTGTGCGCCTACCGGGCGATCGTGCCCATGGAGGATGCGCCCGAGTTTGCACGTCGGGCAGCCCAGACGTTGTGGATTGGACCGGACCACCACTTGGTGCATTACCCGATTTCCGGTGGCAGCGCCGTAAACATCGTGGCTTTCGGTCCCGCGGGAGATTTCACTGCGGAATCCTGGAGCACGAAATCGACGGTCGATGAACTGCTCGCCGAATTTGACGGCTGGGATCCCCGGCTCACGGAACTGATCCAGGCGGCCGGCACCCCGGGACGCTGGGCACTCCTTGACCGTGAACCGTTGACGCAATGGTCCTACGGACGGCTCACCCTGCTCGGTGACGCAGCCCACCCCATGTTCCCCTTCTTCGCCCAGGGCGCTGCCCAGGCCATCGAAGACGGAGCCGCACTGGCACAATGCCTGGTCGATGATCCGGAGGACCCTGCCCGCGCCCTGCGGACCTATGAAAAGGTCCGCATCAGCCGGACAACGGAAGTCCAGCAGCTCAGCCGCGCCCGCAAACACATCAACCACCTTCCCGACGGCCCCGCCCAGCGAGAGCGCGACGACGCCCTGGCCCAGGGCGACCCCCTGGTCAGCAACGGTTGGCTCTATGGTCATGACGCGGAGCTCGCAGCGAAGGAGGCGTTGGTCTGATGCCTGCTTTTGAACATGTGACCCTGGGACAGCGTGTGCTGTTCGGTTCCGGCAAGGCGGCTGAAAACCTCACCGCAGAGGTATCCCGGCTGGGGTCCAGACGCGTCATGGTCATTGCCGCCGAATTCGAAGCGCAGATCGCTGCCGACGTCACAACGGGAATCGATGTCGCGTCCTTCTACGACGACGTTGCACCCCATGTACCCATCGAGAAGGCAGAAAAGGCACGCTCTACGGCTGCAGAGCTGGGCATTGACTTGCTGGTCTGCGTCGGCGGCGGCTCAACCACGGGCTTGGCCAAAGCCATTGCCATGACCACTGGGCTGCCCATCATCGCTGTCCCCACCACCTATGCCGGATCCGAAGCCACCAACGTGTGGGGACTTACGGAAGCGTCCCGGAAAACCACCGGTGTGGACGACAGGGTACTGCCCGTCACGGTGATTTATGACGCAGCCCTGACGCTGTCTCTTCCCGTTGACTTGTCGGTCGCCTCAGGCTTGAACGCGTTGGCACACTGTGTTGATTCGATGTGGGCTCCACGTGCTGACCCGATTAATCAGGCGCTGGCCGCGGAAGGAATCCGTGCGCTGAACCAGGGCCTTCCGTTGATTAAGGATGACCCGTCAAGCCTCCTGGGCCGTGAACAGGCCCTGTATGGGGCTTACCTTTCGGCGGTGGCCTTTGCTTCCGCGGGCTCAGGGATGCACCACAAGATCTGCCACGTCCTGGGCGGGGCCTACAACTTGCCCCATGCCCAAACACACGCCACCGTCCTGCTCTACGTCTTGGCATTCAACGCAGCTCATGCACCGGATGCCGAGGCCAGGATCGCCGCCGCCTTCGGGACCGCCGACGCCCTCGACGGACTCAACGCCCTGCGTGAAACCCTCAATGCGCCCAAGGCCTTGAAAGACCACGGCATGGTCGAAGAGAACATTCCTGAAGCGGTCGATCTGATCCTGCCGGCTATTCCGGCCTCCAACCCGCGCCCGGTCACCGAGGAGAACCTCGAGGAACTCCTCCGCTCCGCCTACTCGGGCACCACCCCCGGACTCTAAGGAACCCCTCATGAGCATCCAATCGTCAACACAGCAGATCTCCGCCGAGCAGGTTGCCGTCGAGCAACAACTCGTTAACACCGTCGTGGCATCCTTCGATAAAACCGAGGATCCGCGCCTGAAGCAGCTCATGCAGTCCCTGACCAGGCACATGCATAACTTTCTCCGCGAGGTGCGCCTCACGGAGGAGGAATGGAACGCCGCCATCGGGTTCCTCACCGCTGCCGGGCACATCACCGATGACAAACGCCAGGAATTCGTACTCCTCTCCGACGTATTCGGAGCGTCCATGCAGACCATCGCCATGAACAACCAGGCATACAAGGAAGCCACCGAAGCTACGGTCTTCGGCCCATTCTTTGTCGCCGACGCCCCGGAAATCCCTATCGGCGGTGATATCGCCGGAGGTGCCAACGGCCAGCCATGCTGGGTAGAAGGCACCGTTACGGACACCGAGGGGCGCCCGGTCCCCGGCGCCCGCATTGAAGTCTGGGAGGCCGACGAGGACGGATTCTACGACGTCCAGTACGCCGATCAGCGTGTGGCTGGGCGCGCACACCTGAATGCTGATCAGGACGGGAAGTACGCGTTCTGGGGCCTCACGCCGACGCCCTACCCCATCCCTCATGACGGGCCTGTCGGTAAAATGCTGGCAGCCGTGGGCCGCTCCCCTGTTCGCGCGTCCCATCTGCATTTCATGGTCACCGCTGACGGCCTGCGCCCCCTGGTGACGCACATCTTCGTCGAGGGAGATCCTCAGATCGAGATTGGTGACTCTGTGTTCGGCGTCAAAGACTCGTTGATCAAGACATTCCAAACACAGCCCGCCGGCACCCCCACCCCTGACGGCCGCGATCTGGACAGCCAGTCCTGGGCCCGCACACGCTTTGACATTGTCCTCGCCCCGGTTCACGTCTGAGATGACCGTCCCCAGTTCATCGGCCGATAGGGCGGTGCCGGACCATGTGTCCGACTCCGCCCTATCGCTGTTCTGTGCGGTGGCCCTAAAAAAGGCCCTGGAAGAGCACGTCCTGCCGGCCTTCATGCGGGCGACCGGAACAACTGTGGATGTTCTCTTTGAGCCGACGGGTCTGCTCCTGGAGCGGATCGAAGCAGGCGCGCGGCCAGGGATCTTCGTAGGCACAGCAGGGTCACTGGAAGCCTCTGCTGTCACTGACATCTTCGACCTGCCATCGTGTAAGCCGGTCGCGAAGTCGGGAATAGGAGTCGCGGTTCCCCCGGAAGCCCCCCGCCCCGATATTGGCTCAGTTGACGGGCTCATCGGAGCCCTGTCCACCGCACGCTCTGTCGCCTATTCGCGGAACGGACCGAGCGGCATCTACTTTGCACGCCTGATTCGGGACCTGGGTATAGCGGACCAGGTAAATTCCCGGTCCACGATGGTTGACCAGGGCCCCACCGCCTACGCTCTCATCGACGGACGGGCTGATATCGCCATCCATCAGCTAAGTGAACTGATGCTCGTCCCCGAGGCAGCGGTCATCGGCCCACTCCCCCACCCCGTCCAGCATTACACTGAATTCTCCGCGACGATATCGCGCACGGCTCTTAACGATGCCTTGGCCTCAGCCCTCTTTGGCTTCTTATCCGGCCCGCTGGCTGCACGCGCCTACCGTGCCAGCGGCCTGCAGTCCCCCTGACAAGGGACACCTTCCAGCGGACCCAGCAGGGCCGGCTTCAGTTGCCCAGCAGGGGCCGGTCGTCCGGCCCTGCTGGGTGCCTTAATTGACGGGTTTGCCGACGGGGACGTGAACCCTTGGAGAGGCTACGCGACACGCTCCCGGCCACGCCCGTTACATACGAACCGGGCGGTGTTTCTCCTGGCCAATCCTCCGGTGAAGCAGACTATCTGCAGCGTGTTGGTGCGAGCGGGATTCTCCGACTCCGCTGCCGGAGCACATTCCCGGGGGCCGCCCGGACGTCCCCGGGGACTGCCCGGACTGCCCAAAGCCCGCAAGTAAGCGGTCCCAAGGCATTAGCCCGGGGACCGCTTACCCATGCAGCTGACCCATCATTTTTCGTGATGTGCAGGGGCCTCGCACATCCGGAACGCCTTGGCCGGTTATGCCCTGCCGTTGACTCCTCTGCGGGCAACGATCACGGAGGCCGACACTGCTGCGAGCAGGGCCACCCCGTTGAAGACATTCGCCACCCAGGTCTGGGCGCCCATCAGAGTCAGGCCGTTGCTGCCCACAGCCAGGAGAAATGCCCCGACGACTGTGCCCCATACGTTGAAGAAGCCCGGGCGTATGGTGGCCGCCCCCAGGAATGCGGCGGCGTAGGCCGGCAAGAGGAACTCCGGCCCCAGGGTGGGCGGTGCACTTCCGGACCGGGATGCCAGCAGGAATCCGGCAAAGGAGGCAAGCAGCGCTGCGAGCACGAACGAGGACGTGAGGTAGCGCTCTGTTCGCACGCCACTGAGGCGGGCTGCCGGGCGGCCCATGCCCGTGGCCCGCAGGTACCGGCCGAAAGGTGTGCGCTCCAGCAGATACCAGACGGCCAGCACGAGAACGAGCGCGTACCCAATGACGATCTGGATCCGGGAGCCGGGCACGCTGGTGAGCCTGGCGAACTGTTCGGATTCAAGGGTCATCAGTGATCCGCGGGTGAGCAACAGGTTCAGGCCCGCAAGGATGGTCGCCATTGCCAGCGTTCCGATAAAGGCATTAATGCCGATTTTGACGACGAAGAAGGCATTCACAGCTCCGACCAGCAGACCGAGAATGAGAGTTCCCGCCAGTACCAGCGGCAGGGGCAGCCCGGCGTTCGATAGGGCGATGGAAAGAATGGACGAAAAGCCCAGGACCGCTGCGATGGAGAGGTCAAATTCGCCTGCGGCCAGGGGAAGGATGGCCGCAAGCGCCAGGATGATGGGTATGGACTGGTCGGCGACGATCGCCAGAAGGTTCCCTGACGTCGGAAAGGTCCGGGGCATCAGCAACGCGAAAATGGTGAAGAGGAGAACCAGAAAAACGATAACGCCGTAGCGGGTGAGAAATGCGGCCGGTCCCGGCCGGGTACGTGCCGTACCCTGCTCTGGCCGGACTTTCGTGATGGTGGAAACCATGGCGCTGGTCATCCTTTTCGTAGATGGTGACGGGCTGCGGGACGTCATTGGTCCGCTCCGGCACACAGGAGTGCAAGCTGCTTTTCGGTGATTTCGTCGGGCCCTTCGGCGGAAGCGGCAATGACTCCGCGGTCCAGGACGATGACGCGGTCGCAGAGGCCGACAAACTCATCAAAGTCGGTCGATGCCACGATGACGGCTTTTCCAGTTGCTGCGAATCCGCGGATGATGTTCCAGATTTCCTGCTTGGCCAGGGCGTCGACGCCCTGCGTTGGCTCGTCGAGCAAGAGCACTTCGGTCGCCTTGCTGGCTGCTCTGGCGATAATGACCTTTTGCTGGTTACCGCCCGAGAGGGTGCTGATGGGGGACCGGATGTCCCCGGCCTTGACCCGGTAGGTTTCGGCAAGCCCCTTGGCTGAGAGGGTTTCGGATTTCAGGCGCAGGAGTCCGCCCTTGAAGAAGGTGTTCAGGCTGCCCATGGTCAGGTTGTCGGTGGTGGCCATGCCCAGGATGCATCCTTCAGCCCGGCGGTCCTGTGGCACGGAGACAACGCCCCGTTTCACTGCCGTTGCCGGGTGCGTGGGGTGGTACAGCTGGCCCTTGAGTTCCATGGTTCCTTGGGCGGGGCGTTGCGCGCCGGAAAGGAGACGGATCAGCTCGCTCCGGCCGCACCCGACGAGCCCTGCCACGCCGAGGATCTCCCCTGCACGAATTTCCAGGTTGACGTCGCGGAGCCTGGTCCCGTGAAGATTGTTGACCTCGAAGACGACAGGTGCGGCGGTGAGATCGTTCTGACGGGGTTCCTTGGCTGCGATGGATTTTCCTACGACCCTGGTGACGATGTCGGGGATCTGCAGGTGTGCAACTGCCTCTTCGACAACGACCTCGCCGTCCCGAAGGACGACGAGATTGTCAGCCAGCCGTTTGACTTCCTCGGTGCGGTGGCTGACGTAGATGACCGTGCCGCCATGATCGCGGAGCCGTTCGACGGTGGCCATGACCGCGTGGACCTCATCGGCGGGCAGAGATGCCGTGGGTTCATCCAGAACCAGGACGTTCCTGGCGAACACGTCCTCGTCATCGCCGTCGTGCTGGAACGCCCGGGCCATCCCGACCATGGTCCGCAGGGTCGGGCTCAGGTCGGCGACCTTGGATTGAGGATGAACGGGGAGGTCGAAACGCTGCAGCACCTGGGACACGAAATCGTCCTGCTCCCGCTGGGCGATGGGGCCCAGCGCGAAAGGGGCCTTGAAGCGCCCGGTCAAGGCGAAATTGTCCGATACGGTCAGGGCCTCCACCAATCCGACTTCCTGGTGGAGGAACCTCATCCCCAGGGCATGGGATCGCTGCGGTGTCAGGTGCCCTGCGATCGTGGACCCTGCGATCGTGATCCTGGACCCGGGACCGGGCCGGTAAATTCCTGCGAGGATCTTGATCAGCGTGGACTTGCCGGAGCCGTTCATCCCCAGCAGCGCCGTGATCTTGCCCCGTTCAAAGCCGGTGGTCACCGACTTGAGTGCTTTGGTGGCGCCAAAGGAAATACTCAGGTCTTCGCAGGCGACAGCGTAGTTGGTCATCTTGGTGTCCTGAATCCGGGCCCGGGCTGCTACTTGGCCGATTTCCAGGCGGTGAGGAACGCGTTTTTCCAGTCAGCGTCGCCATCCCACGGCACGGTGGTGACATTTGAGGAGGTGATCAGCTTGTTCGGCACCGTCCGTAGGCGTTCAGCGTCCGGGAGGGAACCGCTGAACAACCGGTTCATCTGGTCAACTGCGCTGTAGCCGATCCACTCGATGGAATACCCGACCGAGCCCAGGACCGGCTTGTCCCCTGATTTCAGGTCTTTCAGAGCAGAGGGGTCAGCGTTCTGGGACACGACCCTGATATCGGGATTGGAGGAGCGTTCGATGACGGGGGTGATGGCAGTGACGACGGGATCGTAGGCTGCCCAGACCGCGTTGACGTCGGGGTTGGCCGTCAATGTGGCCTGGAATTCCTGGGGCAGGGTGGTCTGCAGTCCGGACAACTGGAATTCCATCTCCTTGACGATGGTGCACGAGGGGCAGAATTCCTTGAGCCCTTCGGTGAAGCCTTTATGCCAGCCAATGACGGCGGGGAACTGCGGATCATTGATGGTGATGACGCGGCCAAGGCCTCCGGTTTGGACAGCGAGCAGGGCTGCGTTCATGCGGCCGGCCTGAACGTTGTCGGTGCCGGTTTGCGCGTCAGAGAATTCCTTGGAGTTGGGCTCCATGGCGTTGACGACCTTGATTCCGGCGGCGCGGGCGAGGGCGACGTCGTCCTTGACCAGGATTTCCGGAATCGCGCCGAGCACGATGCCGTCCACTTTGAGCTGCAGGGCCGTGCGGATGGCCTGGCGCATCTTTTCCGGGTCTCCGGCCGGGTCAATCATGCGGGTCTCCCAGCCCAGCGTTTTGCCTGCCTCCTGCACGGAATCAGCCACACGTTTGCACCCTTCTGCCGCGTACGTGCAGGGGATAACGACGATGGAGATGTCCTTGGCGATAGCGGGCGAGCTCGAGGCCAGGGCCACGTCGGTGACCTTCGACTGGGACTTTTCGACAAAGTCTTTCGCCTGCGACAACGCCTGCTGGCCGGCACTGTCAAGGCCTTCGCCTGACTGGCCTGCGGAGGAACCTGCGCAGCCGGCCAGGGAGAGGATCAGCGCGGCGGCGGCCCCAAGCGTCATCGCGGAGGACCTGATTCGATTTTTGGGCATGTTCTTTCCTTCGACGGGGTGAAACAGCGGGTGGGTGCGGTCCCCAGCCGGGGACCGCACGGTAGAACACGACAGGGACGTGAGGCCCCTGGCTAGCGGGCCGAAACGGCCGGCTGTGCCGCGACGCCCTGCAGCGCGGCCTGGATTTCGTCGACGGTGGCTGTTTGCCCCAGCAGCGAAAAGGTCTCAAGGGTGGCGTCGTGCGCGGCGTCGGTGGCTGCGGCGCAGCCGTCCGAGACGATCACGGCGTGGTACCCGAGATTGACGGCATCCCGTGCCGTGCCTTCCACCGTGATGTTGGTGGCGACACCGGTGAAGAGGACCGTCTCCACGCCGAGGCGGCGAAGGATCGCGTCCAGGGGCGTGTCCGGGAACGCGGAAGTGCCGGGGTGGCTGACCACCGGTTCGGTATCCAGCGGAGTCAGCTCCTCAATGATCTGGGCTCCGGGGCTTCCTTCCACGAGGGCGTTCAGGTCCTTGATGGCATGGCTGAGTCCGGTGTTCATGATGAGTTCGGGGTAGCCGGGCCGGAAGGCGGCACGCGCCCAGATGACCGGGACACCGGCTTCCCTGGCGGCCTGGACTAGACTCCGGGTGCTGTCAATGACGCCGTGGCGCTGGACGGCCTCGGCGAAGAAGGGAGCGAACGCCCCTTCAGCGGTCACGATGTCCCGCTGCCAGTGCACGTTTACCAGTGCCGTGCGGGCGGGATCGAACTGCAGCTCGTTGGCGGTCATGGCGTTGTCCTATTTTTCGTTCGGGCTGATGATGTAGTTACTGAAGCCGCCGTGGCGGTTCTCGATGCCGTTGATTGCGTCGTTGACCTTCGCCAGCGGGTAGACCACGTTTTCGAAGATGGACAGGTCGACCATGCCGTTGGCAGCCATGGCTGCCATGTCTTGGCCTTCCCCTGCGGTGAACCAGACGGAGCCGATCAGCTGCTGCTGCTGGTCCATCATGTGGTGGACGTCGATGGGGACGTCCCCGGCGGTCGCGCCGATGTTGACGGCCTTTCCGCCGCGGCGCAGGGATTTCATACCCTGGATGAAGGGATCGTGCGGTGTACCGGGACCCAGGGCACTGATGTGGACGTCGACTCCGCCGTCCGTGACGCTGTGCACCCATTCATCGATCGGTCCGTCAAGACTGGAGAACGTCTGGATCCGCTCGGGCGCCAGGGCACGGACCCTTTCCAGCAGGGCGCGGTCACGACCGGTGCCCAGGATTTGCGTGGCTCCGAGGGCGAGTGCGTACAGGGCGGCCCCGAGGCCGAGCGTTCCGCTGATGCCGTTGATGAGCACGGTGGTGTCAGTCCCGACGTTGGCTTTGCGCAGCGCGGAGTACGCGGTGCCCAGGTAACCGAAGCGGGCGGCGTGTTCGAAGCTGACCGAATCCGGCAGTTTGACCAGTGCATACTGCGGGGCGATCATGTACTCGGCCAGCCCGCCATAGGGGTAGCGGTCCAACATTTTGGTAGCCGTCGGCGTAAAGCCGAAGTAGCCGGAGAATGCGTAGCTGGTGCAGTTGATATGGTCTCCCCTCCGGCAGGCCAGGCATCCTCCGCAATAGCGGCCCGGGTTGACGTACACCCGGTCCCCCGGCGCGAACCCGTGGACGTCGGAGCCCACCGCTTCGACGACACCTGCCGGGTCAAGACCGAAAATCGCCGGCAGGGCGGGAAGGGGGTTTTGCGGAAACCATGTCGTCCAGTTCGCGAGGATGTTCGCAAGGTTCGGCACGATGTTGCAGGCCTGCACAGAAACCCGCACGTCCGCCGGGCCGGGCTCGGGAAGGGGAACTTCTTCCAGCACCATCGGCGCTCCGACCTCGTGCATACGGGCTGACATCATTGTCCTGGTCACTATTCACTCCTGTGGGATGTTTGAGGGCCGGCATCACGCCGTTGACTTCAATATAAGAGCCTCTGATGTGACGGGTGACACGCGTGCCCACTCAGTGGGAAACTATCCTGCAAGAGGTGAATAAGAGCCTCTGACATCTAAGGAGCGTCCAATGGCGGGCAACAGCTCATCTCCTGGGCAGTCGGTGTCCGCGAAAATTTTTCTCGTTCTGGACGCCTTTGCCGGGGAACGCACGGTGCTGTCGATGTCCGATATCGCCCGTTTCACGGCCCTGCCCACCAGCACGGTCCATCGCCTCATCCAGGACATGGTCACCTGGGGCGGCCTCGAGCGTACGTCCGGCGGCTATGCCATTGGAGTCAGGCTCTGGGAGATCGCGGCCAGGTCCAACCGCAGCTACGGCCTGAGGGAGGCGGCCATGCCATTCCTCCAAAGCCTCTGGGAGACGACGAAGGCGCATGTGCTCATCGCCGTCATGGACGGCAATGATGCTCTTTTGATCGAGAGGATCGCCGGAACCCGCGGTGTGCCCGCGGCCGGCCGGGCCGGGGGCAGGCTGCCGCTTCACGCAAGCTCTTCCGGAAAGGTCTTGCTGGCATACGCCGAACCTGAGATCCGGGATGCGGTGCTGGCTTCACCCTTGGCCCGTTACACAACGAATACCCATACCGACGCGGAGGTCCTTCGTCTGGAACTGGACCGCATCAGGCGCGATGGCGTGGCCACGTCAGAGGATGAGCTGACCCCGGGTTCAGTTTCCTGCGCGGCCCCCGTATTCGGTCCGCCGGAAGTGGGGATCGCTGCGGTGTCACTCCTGAGTTCGCCAGGGGCGAGGGACCTGAAAGAGATGAAACTTCTCGTGCAGATGGCCGCGCGCGGACTCTCCCACGCCCTCGCCGGCAGTCACGCCGCATCCACCATCAGCCCCCGCTTGCACCGGCAGGCAGGGAGCTAGACGGTATAGGGCAGGGTAGCCGCCGCAGCCCGCCTACCGCAACGGTTTAGGCCCGTCGGCCAGAAGGTTCTGGACGCAGGCCTCCATGGTTTCGCGCAGGCGCCTGATCTGGGCGTCGCTGAGCCCGGCGAGCATCTGCTTCTCGATTCGGTCGGCGGCTTCCTCGCTGCGTGCCAGGACAGCTTCGCCCGCGGCCGTGAGGAAGTTGCGCAGAATCCGCTGATGACCCGCATCGGCACGCCGCTCGATGAAGCCACTGCGCTCGAAAGCGGCGACCATTACCTGCATCGACTGGGCGGTGACGAAAGACCGGCGGGCCAGCTGGGCCGATGAAAGCCCAGGGCTCCTCCGCAAGATACTCAGGGCGGCGTATTGCGGGGTGGTAAGCCCCTGTTCCTGCATGATCGCATCCAGGTCCCGCCGGACCGCCGACTCCAGGCGCTTAACCAGATAGGTCACACTGGCATGAGGTTCGTCAGTAACGTGCTCCCCGGGACGGCCGGCGCCGAAAACTTCTGCAGACATGGTTGACAGCTTATCAGAATGGCTGATATCTCTTGTATCAGAAACACTGATACTCATTCCGGAACTCCGCCGCTTCCTGAGACGGGCCGAAGCCGGGACCCCATCCACCCCACCCATCCGCAGAAGGATTGTCATGACAGTTGAAAACACCACCCCCGAGGAGCCCTGGGGAAACACGGTTCTCGTCGAGTTCGACGAGAACCGCATCGCCTGGGTCCGCTTCAACCGCCCGGAAAAGCGCAATGCAATGAATCCGACGCTGAACCGTGAAATGTACGCCACGCTCGAATACCTCGAAACTGATGACCGGTGCGCAGTCCTGGTTCTGACCGGAACCGAGGAGTCCTGGTCCGCCGGGATGGATCTTAAGGAGTATTTCCGCGAAACGGACGGCAAGCCCCGTTCAATACAGAACAAGGTCCGCACCGAGGGGACGAACTGGCAGTACCGGAAACTGCTCAGCTACCCCAAGCCGACCATCGCCATGGTCAGCGGCTGGTGCTTCGGTGGCGCATTCGTGCCCCTGGTCTCCTGCGACCTGGCCATCGCCGCCGAAGATGCAACCTTCGGCCTTTCCGAAGTGAACTGGGGCGTCACTCCCGGAAACCTGGTGACCCGGGCCCTGGCCGAGACCATCCCGACCAGGGATGCGATGTACTACATCATGACCGGCGAACAGTTCGATGGCCGCCGGGCCTCCCAGATGCGGCTGGTTAACGAGGCCGTCCCGGCCGATCAGCTGCGCGAACGCACTATAGCGCTGGCCAAGCAGCTGACCAGCCTCAGCCAGTGGGTCGTGCGCGGCACCAAGATGGGCTTCCGGCACTCCCGCCTCATGTCTTGGGAAACTGCTGAAGACTTCCTGTACGCCAAGCACGATCAGGCCATCCTGTTCGACACCGACGCCAGGGAGCAGGGCATGACGCAGTTCCTGGACGAGAAGACCTACCGGCCCGGCCTGGGTACCTACACCACTGCGACTGCAGAGTAAGGAGTCCGTGATGACCACAACGACAGACATTGTCAGGGTCCCCCTCAGGATCGCCGGTCAGGCCGCTGATCCTGCCAGCGGACGCTATTTCGAGAAGACGCGGCGCCTCACGGGGGAGACTGTGGCTACCGTCGCGGCGGCTGGCCGAGCCGATGCAGAGCGTGCCGTCGACGCTGCAGCTGCCGCGGCTCCGGTATGGACGGCCACCCCGCCGGCGCAGCGCCGAAGGATTCTGGAGGCAGCAGCAACGCTGCTGACCGAACGCAGCCACGACATTGCTGCCGTGATGGGTAAGGAAATGGGAGCTGCCGCTGCCTGGTGCCACTTTAACGCCATGCTTGCCGCCAACATGCTCCGCGAGGCCGCGGCCCAGGTCTACTCAACGGTCGGCCAGGTTATCCCCTCAGACGTGCCAGGACTCTCCGCGACGACTGTACGTGAACCCGTCGGCGTCGTTGTCGGTATCGCCCCGTGGAACGCGCCTCTGATCCTTGGAGTGCGCGCTGTGGCCATGCCGTTGGCTTTCGGGAACACCGTGGTACTGAAGGCCTCCGAAGAGACTCCGGCGACGCACTCCGCGATTATCGAATGCCTGATCGACGCAGGTTTGCCTGCCGGCGTGGCCAACCTGATCACCAACGCACCCGAAGACGCCGCCGAGGTCGTCGACGCTCTGGTCACCCATAAAGCGGTGCGGGTTATCAACTTCACCGGGTCCACGAAGGTTGGCCGGATCATCGCCGAAAAAGCCGGGAGGAACCTGAAGCGCTCCGTCATGGAGCTGGGCGGCAAGGCCCCGTTCATCGTGCTCAAAGACGCTGACCTTCAGGCCGCCGCCGCAGCCGCGTCTTTCGGGGCGTTCATGAACCAGGGCCAGATTTGCATGTCCACCGAACGGATCATCGTGGACAAGGCCGTCGCAGCGGAGTTCAGCCAGTTGCTGGCCGAGCGGGCCGCCAAGCTGGTCGTAGGCGATCCCTCAGACCCGGCAACACAGCTCGGCCCGTTGGTTCACGAGGCATCCGTTGAACACGTCACCGCTCTGGTTCGCGACGCTGTCGAAAAGGGTGCAACAGTCCTCACAGGCGGCGAAGCCGATGGACTGTATTTCCCCGCAACAGTCCTCACGGGTGTTACCAAGGCTGCCAGGATCTACACCGAGGAATCCTTCGGCCCGCTGGCGCCGATCATTGAGGTTGACGGCGCCGACGAAGCCATTGAAGTTGCAAACGACTCGGAGTACGGCTTGGCCGCGGCCCTGTTCACCAGCGACGTCAGCCGCGGACTGGGGCTGGCGCGTCGCATCCAGTCCGGCATTTGCCACATCAACGGAGCCACCGTCCACGATGAGGCCCAGATGCCCTTCGGCGGAGTAAAGTCCAGCGGCTTCGGGCGGTTCGGTTCCGCAGCTTCCCTGGAAGAGTTCACGGAACTGCGGTGGATTACCGTTTCAACCGAAGAACGCCACTACCCTATCTAGTCAATGGAGACACTTGTGAGTATTGCCGGAGCTTCCGACGGCCCTGCCCTGCACGGGCAGGAAACGGGCCAGTTCCCCGGGCTGAGATACGGGGAGCTGGTGGAGCGCCGGGCGCTCCGACAGCCCCTGCGCACCGCCATCATCCACGACGGGGCGCGCATCACCTACGGGGAACTGCTCGATCGGATCCATGCGGCAGCCGCGTTCCTGACGTCCCAAGGCGTCCGGCCAGGCGACAGAGTGGTCTGCGTCAGCGAGAACCGCCCGGAAATACTCACGACGCTCTATGCATGTTCACGCATCGGAGCAGTCTTCACCCCGATAGGAATTGCGGCTCCCGCCGCGGATGTGAAGTTCATCCTCCGCGATCTCTCCGCAACAACCATCCTGGTGTCGGAACGCTCCGTTCCGACGGCTCTTGAAGCCGTCGGAACGGACACCGAGGTCAGCATCATCCAACTCGAAGCCCTATCCCGCCACGGGCTTCCATCCATCCCGGTCAAGACCGCTGCGGAAGTCGGAGAAGTCCGGCCGGAGGCTGACAGCCCCGCCATCATCATCTACACATCAGGCACCGCAGGGCACCCCAAGGGCGTCGTCCTCACACACAGCGCGCTGTTCTTCAACGGTGTCAACACCCTTCTGGGGTTGGACATCGCCAGCGACGACGTGACACTGGTGAACACCCCGCTCTCCCACATTGCCGCACTGAACACGATTGCCGTCGCGACCCTGCACAAGGGCGGCAGCGTAATCATTGACAGCAAGTTCGACGCATCCCGCTGCCTCGAACAGATCAGTGAATACGGAATCACCACCATGTTCGCGGTTCCCTCAATGCTGACCCTGATGGCTCAAACTCCCGGCTTCGCCGACGTGGATACCTCGAGCCTTCGCTGGATCCTCGGCGGCGGTGCGCCCATGCCACCGGAACTCGTCGCCCTCTGGTCTGCGCGGAACGTCCCGGTCCTGGCTTCCTATGGAATGACCGAGGCCGGGCCCTCCATCAGCTTCAGGCGGCGAACCGACGCCTCGGGCAAAGCAGAATCATCCGGGACGCCGGCCCTGCTGACGGACGTCCGCATTGTCTCCGCGGACGGAACCGCCCTCCCGCCAGGGGAAATCGGTGAAATCCTGGTCCGCGGACCACATACCGCATCGACTTACTGGCGGGACGCCAAAGCAACCGAGGCAGCCTTCGTCGATGGCTGGCTTATTACCGGTGACAGGGGCCTGATTGATGCCGACGGTGATCTCTGCATCACCGGCCGCTCGAAGGAAATCATCATTACCGGCGGGGAGAACGTTGACCCGGCAGAAATTGAACACCTGATTGCCGGCTACCCGGGCATTCTGGACGCCGCGGTGATTGGCCGACCCGACCCGTTGTGGGGTGAAGTCATTACCGCCGTGATCGTCTCCGAGTCCAACGTTGAACTCAAGGAGCTCCAGGAATACCTCCGCCCTCATCTGGCCAGGTTCAAACTTCCGCGCCAGATTGAACGAAGGGAAGAACTGCCCCGCAGCCCTGTCGGAAAGCTACTCCGGCGTGAACTGCGCATCCTCCCGCCGGACACCCACTAACCTCAAGCCAACCCGGAATGCAGAAGGAAACACGATGACCGCAGCCACCCACGAAACCGCGCAGTCCGAGAAAACAACTCTGCGGACCCGCCTTTACGGCGAGTGCGATCCCATGAACTATGAAGCGCTGCTCACAGATGTCGAGCAAGGAGAACTCCTCAAACTTCGTGGATTCCTCGAAACGGAAGCCCAGCCCCTGCTTGCCGACTACTGGGAGCGGGGCGAGTTCCCCGCCCAACTCATCAAGCCCATGGCGGCACTGGACCTCATCACCCCGGCGTCCCTCACCGTCGGCGGCGCAAAACCACGGTCGCTGTACGAAGGCTTCCGCAACTTTGAACTGGCCCGCACGGACGCCTCGCTGGCAACGTACTACAACGGCCAGTCCGGGCTCTTCCGCACAACCGTGCTAAGAGGCGGCAGCCAGGACCAGGCCAAGAAATGGCTGCCGCTCATCGATGCCTTCGACATGACCGGCGTTTTCGCACTGACCGAGCCAGAACACGGCTCTGATATCGCGGGTGGACTCACAACGTCCGCCCGCAGAAGCGGGAACAACTGGGTCATCAGCGGGCAAAAACGCTGGATCGGAAACGCTGTCTTCGCCGACTACCTCGCAGTCCTTGCCCGGGACGTCGCCGACGGCCAGATCAAAGCCTTCCTCGTGAAAACAGATGCGCCGGGTGTCACCATGAAAACCATCGGCGGCAAGATGTCGCTGCGCATGGTCCAGAACTCGGATATCTCGTTGGACAATGTGGAAGTATCCGAAGAGTTCAGGCTGGCGCGCATCAATTCCTTTGCCGACGTTGCCGATCTGCTCCGCTCCATGCGTTCCGGCGTGGCATGGTTCGCCGCCGGCGTGCAGGCAGGAGCGTACGAAGCAGCACTGAAGTACGCCGCGGACCGCGAACAGTTCGGCAGACCCATCTCCGGGTTCCAGATGGTCCAGGACAAACTCGTCGGCATGCTCGGCAACACCATCGCCTCACTAGGCATGGTCGTCAGACTCTCCCAGCAGCAGGACGAGGGCGTCTACCGGGACCAGGACTCCGCGATGGCCAAGGCCTGGACGTGCTCACGTATGCGAGAAACCGTAGCCGCTGCCAGAGAAATTGCCGGGGGAAACGGCATCCTCTTATCGAACGATGTCGGTCGGTTCTTCGCCGATGCCGAAGCGATCTACACCTACGAGGGAACAAAGGAAATCAACACCCTGGTCGTGGGCAGAGCTATCACCGGCCGCAGCGCATTCATCAGATAGCTGGCCCGTTTAGACCAGTCTTTTACATTCGCGCGGCGACTGGAGGCCGAAGCCAGACGAACACCGTGGCGTGGTCCGCCTCGATGAGCACCTTGCCGGCAACTCACACACAAAGGAAATCACGGTGACGAAATTCAGAGTTGACGATTGGTACCGCTTGCCCTCCGCCACCGTGGAGATCCGCCGATATGGGGTCTTCGTCCGAAACGGAATTGTCGAGTCGGCTACCCCTGATTCAAGAATGCTTTGGTTATCATCCGAGGGTGTCCACAGCCGCGTATTGCTCGACAAACAGGACGGCTACGAAGTTTGGATCCAGCCGCACCAGCTGCAACTGGTAAAGGGCTGAGGCGTCAGCCCTTATGTCGTATCAATAGCGTCGTCCGCGCGTGGGCCTCTCTGCAAAAAAGTGCTTGTGGCGCGCGAGCCCACCGCCCAGTGGCTTCGCGGCTACCAACCAGATGCCGAACAGTGGCCTGATAAAAGCGGCCCGATGCTCGTTCAACGAACATGACCATTCGGGAAGCGCGTCGACCTCGGATCATGGAATCAAACCAACTGAGGGAGTCCCAGCCACAGGCTTCACTCCCCCCACGGAAGGCAACGAAGTGTCTGCTGAGACGATGAGTGGCACCAGGGACGACGAAGAATTATCGATACTCTCGCGGGAGTTCGAGTTATCTGCTTCGCCTTGGATTGGACTCCACTATAAATACGAAGAGAACTTAAGTACGTGACGCACACATAAACGCTGTGAAACCGGCCAACCAGCCATCCCCAATTTTGTGCTGGGCCAGTGGGTACGCCGGTGTGTTGGCTCCCGCAAACGGGCGGCAAGGCCGCAGTATCCAAGGCAAACAGCCCGCTATCGCACGCAAAGGGTTTTGCGCACGCTCTGCATCGAGGCGGGTTAGTTACCGGGACCCCTGTCTAACTGCACACCCGTATGAGAAACCAGGCCTACCGCCCAGCATGCCCGCGGCGTAAACGGGAAGCTACTCGAGCAGCGTCAATCCTAATCCAGAATTGCCCTAGGTGCGGCGGGCTGGAGACCGGCACCGCGGCGATCTTTCTCGCCTCCGATTAAGCCGTATTCATGACCGAATCTAAACCTACGTGGACGAGGGCACGACTGCATCGCGACTGCAACTCGCGCGAACGGTTCGGCGGCCTCGACATCAGCGACCACACAACCTGACGTCTCGGTGGTGTCAGGTGGCTCGGGGGTGCGGGGACCACGATTGTGCTGAATGATGCCGCGTCTTCCACTTCGGCCCTTGTTACAGCGCGGACTCCCCGGAAAGCGAAACAGGTGAAAAGACGGGCTAGTGGCTGCCCGCCCGCGCGTCCTCTATGACGTCGTACCAAACAGCCTGATGGTTTGCCTGCTGTAGTTCGTCCAGTCTTGCTCGCGTGGAGAGAAAAGCGGGATCTTTATGCCAGGCTTCCCAGTCTTGCTGGCTCCTCCAGCTGCCGATGATGACGCGAGTGTCGGGTGCGTCGGTAGGGGCGAGGAGCTGCCCGGAAATCCAGCCCTCTCTTTTGTGAGCTGATCTAAAGCGCTCTCGAATTAGTTGGTCCCACTCATCTCTTGAGTGTGAATTGAGCCTCATGGTACTGACAACGGTCATCATAGGGGCCTCCTTAGGGGCCGTAGGGCAACCAAGACTTGGGTTCACAGGTTAAGAGGCAGCGGCCCTTCCGGGCAATTGCCGTTCCTCCGAGGGTCGGACGGCACGGCCACCCCGCGGCCCCCATCCATTTCAAAGGTGGCATGGAAGGGGTTGTATCAACGGCATACCACCAGCCTTCCCAAGCTGCAGACACAAGCCGTCCCGCGTCGAGGGCGGTTCCGGATTCGAGCGAGGCCTCCATGTTTACGTCCTTGTAACTGGAATCGTGCGTTGGCAGCTTCAGCAAGCGCCGCCTAAGGATATGAAACAAAATTTGTACGAACTATATCGCTATGTTGCTTCTGCGGCAATGCCTGGACTGAATCTGGAGTCGGGAAGTGCCTGGGGGCCGGGATGGGGTATTGCGGAGATGGCCGAACCGCCTTACAGTGGTATCCCCCAATAGACACAGAACTTACGTTCGCAAACTTTTTGTTTCAAAAGGAGGGGAGTGAAAACTCTCAGAGCATGCAGGCAGTGGCTTTTTGGGGCGCATGCCCCTGCTTCTTCTGCAGTGAGTCTGGAGGTCTGCTCGACCTGTGGCTTGCCGGCTTCCAGCGATGATTCTCTCGCCTGGCTGGTGGCCATGATTGGAGTGGTGCCGTCCTTGTGCTGGGGGCATCAAGGGCGCGGGACGTAGTGCCCAATCGAGAGGCGAGCGGCAACTTTGGATCGCGATAACGAACATAGCCTTTGCAGGCAGGGTGGCCAAAGGTGCCAAACAAGTGGGTGAGGTCTCCATCGGCCGCCATGAAACTGGTCGGTACGAATCGATTGAATATGGATAATCTCGGAGTATGAGAACCAGCAACATGCCCGGAACCAGTGCGGTGCTGCTGGCGGCAGGAGCGGGTACACGCCTCGGGCTCGGACCTAAGGCCATATTGCCGTTCCGCGGATTGTCATTGGTCGAGGTAATTGGTTCGGTCCTGCTGGATGGTGGCTGCAATGAGGTAGTCGTCGTGCTCGGGGCGGGGGCGGAGAGAGTCCAGGCCTCGACAAATCTGGACCACTTCACAACAGTGGTGAATCCAAGGTGGCAGTCCGGGATGGGGGGTTCACTTCTTTGCGGTGTTGTTGCTACTAACCCGTACAACCACTTGCTCGTGGCGCTGGTTGATCAGCCTGGCGTCACGCCGGAGATGGTACGCAGCTTGCGGGAAGGGCACCGTCCCGGGCGAGTCACCGCTGCCGCTTACCGGGATGCAAGGGGAGCGTTTCGCCGGGGCCACCCTTTGTTAATTGACGTGACTCTACGAGCAGCGGCCTGCGAGTCCGTGAGAGGCGACGCCGGGGCCCGGTCCTTCCTGTCTTCGAATCCTGGGCTTATCGATCTAGTCGATTGCACTGACCAATCCACCGGCGACGATGTGGATACGCGCGAGAAGATGCACCTGTTGGATTAGTCCTAGCGGCTTTCCCACAGCCTGCATCCCATTTAAGGGCTCGCGCAAGGTTACTTCCCGGCCGGATCGAGCCATTCCGCCTTGTCCGTCCAACGCCACCGACAACTAACTTTCACAGGTGGAGAAGCTTTCGAAGTGCTACAGCCCCACCCACTCTGACAAACCGGAAGAGAGGTGCTGCCGCTTCCAGACAGGCACCGTGTCCTTAATGGATTGCACCAGAGCCTCGCACGCCAGGAACGCTGCCCGGCGGTGAGCGGCCGCCACCGCAACAGACAAAGCGAGGTCACCGATGGTAAGAGCGCCCACTCTATGGGCCGCCGCTACCCGGACCTTCATGTCCCGGGAGATGCGGTCGCAACATTCAGCGAGGTACTCCTCAGCACGCGGGTGAGCTTGGTACTCCAGACCGTCTACGGGTTGTCCTAGATCATGATCGCGGACCCGTCCCTGGAAGGAGACCACCGCGCCGTCGTCCTTCCGGCAGACCAAGAGCTCGAGAGACAGGTCTTCAATAGGGTCGTGAGTAACTGCGCTTAGAAGAGTGGCCATTTCGGTTCCCATAGGGTCTGACATGAGTTCTGGTCCTGGGGATTGATTTGTTCAAGGGGGAAGGTTTGTTAAGTGCGTGATGACGACCATGGCCCTCTCCCTGGGGAAGGAAGGGCATGGCCGCCACTCCTGCAATTAGTTCACACGCGTGATTCAGCTGCTGATTCGTTGTGGACGGCCAAGTCAGAAGTTTCGGTCTGGCTGTACCTCGGGAGGGTCAGCAACAAAGCCGATCCTGCGACGAGAAGAACTGCTACTGTGATCAGCGCCCCCTCGTAGGTTCCGGTGCGGTCAAAAAACGCGCCGGCCCAAACAGGCCCGACGGCCACTGCGATGGTGAAGACACCGTAAATCAGGCCGTAAATGAAACCGTAGCTTTTCAATCCGAAGTAGTTTCCGCAAAGGAAGGCAATCAGGTCCGCTTCGGCGCCGAAAGAAACGCCGATCATTAGAGCCGCGATGGGGGCGACGGACGGGCCTCCCCACATCAGAAGTACGCAGCCGGCCGCTGTGACCAAAAAGAGGGGTGCGGCTACGAAGGGGGCAAAGAACCTGTCCACCAGGAATCCGATGCTTAACCGGCCCACAATCACGCCCAGCCCTATGAGGGCCGCAATCGCCGCTGCCGCAGCAGGGGTAAGTCCTGCATCAGTGAGCATGGGCACCATGTGAGGAATGACCGCCGGTACAGACCCGCCCACAAGGACGAAGGCTACGAGGATGATCCAGAACGACTTGCTGCTCAAGGCTTCTGAACGGCTTTTACCGGTTAGGGCGGGGCCTGCGGCGGCGGTGACCGTGGTCGTTCTGAGTCGGAAAAAGATGAAGGGAAGCACGATCAATGACAGGACCGCCAAGGCTGTAAACCCTGCTCTCCAGCCATAGGCCTGCACAACTCCTACGATCAATGGCGGCAGGATCAGTGCAGCCGCGCCCAGACCGGTGAGTGTGATGCCGAGGGCAAGGCCCCTGGACTTGAAGAACGCTGCGTTGACTGCCTTGGTATAGACGATGGACGTCGTGCCTGCTCCCAAGAGGCCGGCCAGTCCGAAAAGCAGGTTGAAGTGGATAAGTTCGCCGTTGAACTGGCTCAGCAGCACGAGCGACAGCGTGAATCCTGGAACGGAAATCAAGGCGATGCGCCAGGGGCCGTAGCGGTCAAGCAGCCATCCTAGTGGTACTGCGGAAAGCGTCAGCGCCACGGTCATGTAGAGGAGCGACGATGAGACCTCGGCCCGGTTCCAGCCGAATTCTGCCTGTAGTCCTGCTGTCAGGGATCCGAGACTGTAGAAGAGGAGTGCTGTGACGCTGACAGCTGAGCCGACCGTAGCGGAAAGGACTGTAGGCCAGCCTTTCCGGAATTCTGAGTAGCGGGTAACACTCGCCATTGCGTGTCCTATCAATGAGGTGGAGATCCCGGGTATATCGACCAGTTGTGCCGTCCGGGGAGTGAAAAGTGCGTGAATGAAGTAATTCGTGGTGCCAGGTCAACAACTGCGGCGCCATGTTTTGGTATTGGCTTACACCTGCGGGCTTAGCCGCCTGCGAAGGGCGGAAGAACGTCGATCTCACCGCTGGCCGGGAGGGCAAGATCCCGACGGGTGATGCCGTTCACCAGAAACGAGCATCGGGTCAGGACCGTATTTAGGGAGCTTCCATGGAGGTGGACGGCCCGTGCGAGGATCTGTTCAAGACTGGCTCCGGGGCGGACGCTGAGCCACTCTTCCTGGCACCCTGCAGCCTCTGCAGCGGCAGCAAAGTAACGTACTAGAACACGATTTTCGATGGTTTCAGCCACCGATTGCACCCATGCTGCGATGCGGAGGAACAAACGTCTGCTCCTCCATTCCGTGACCTGCCGGCTTGTTCCACATAGCGGCTCGCCAGGTGTCTGCAATCAAAGCATCGTCCGTGCCTGATCTGAGGAGGCTCCGAAGGTCTGTCTCGTCGTCACTGAACAAGCAGGTTCGGATGGTTCCCTCGGCAGTGATCCTGGTGCGGTCGCAGTCTGCGCAAAAGGGACGGGTTACCGCCGCGATGATTCCGACGCTGTATGGCCCTCCATTGATGAGCCATTCCTCGGCGGGCGCTGACGGGTCCGTCCTGAAGGGGTTCGTTAGTGTGAATCGCTCCCTCAGGACTCTGATCAACTCTTCAGCCGGAACCATCGTGTTTTTGGCCCAGGCATGATCGGCATCTAGAGGCATCTGTTCTACGAACCGCAGCTTGTGTCCGTGTTCGAGGGCCCAGGCCAGGAGATCTGGTGCCTGATCAAGAGTTTCCTGCATCAGCACTGCGTTGATCTTCAGCGGGTGACGGGTCGTTGTGGATGCAGCACGTATGCCGGACAGGACATCCTTCAATCGGTCCCTTCTGGTCAGACGGGCGAAAGCGGATCTGTCGATGGTGTCCAAAGAGATGTTGAGACGATTGAGGCCGGCCTCGACCAGTCCATTGATCCGTCGATCTAAACCAATGGCATTTGTAGTGATGGAAAGGTCTGTGTCGGGGGCAACCGACCTGCTTTCGGCCACAATGTCTTCCAGATCGGCGCGCATAAGGGGTTCTCCCCCGGTAAAACGAACTTCCCGAATGCCGAGCCTTGTTGTGGCGATCCGGACAAGCCGGCCGATTTCGGCAGGTGACAGAAGACACTGCCGGGGGAAGGCTGGAAGACCTTCCTCTGGCATGCAATAGGTGCACTTCAGGGAACATTTTTCAGTGACTGAGATTCTAAGGTCGCGGGCAGTGCGCCCCATCCTATCGACAAGCTGCGAGGACTTGGGCCGATCCGTTTGCTGGATGGCCAAGGGGCTCGGGCGAAGCCGCGGAAAGCCTAGGCTTACAGTGCTCATGCTCCGCTCCTTTTCCGGGGACGCGACAAGTGGGACTGGCGTCATGTGAGGTCTCGCCAATCAGCAGAATGTACCCGGTCCAGGGTCATCCCTAAGGCGAACGATGTTTACAGCTCGGTGCAAAGTCTGCGTGTGGCCGCGTTCGAGGCACGGCCACACGCAGTCGTTCTAGCCGACAGCGAATTCCGGTCGCGCTGGAGCACCCTTGAGCGGCAGACCGATGATTTCCCGCGCTTCAGCGGGGGTTGCCGGTTCGAAGCCCATTTCGCGTACGAGCCGAACGAGTCGCTCGATGAGCTGGACGTTCGAAGCGACTTCGCCCTTGCGATAGAACAAGTTGTCCTCCAGACCGACCCGGACGTGGCCGCCCAGGAGAAGGGAGTTCATGGCGGCCGGGAGTTGGGCGGGGCCCATACCGCTGACGCAGAACTGCGAGTTTTTGGGCAGCAGATCAACCATCTGCTGCAGGTACCGCGGGGAGTATGGCATGGTCCCTTGGAAGCCTTTGTTCATTCCCAGGACGATGTTCACAAAGGGCGGTTCCTCATCGAGTCCCAAATCGAGAACCGCGGGGACGTCCTGGATGAGGTGCGGCGGGCTGAAGACCTCCCATTCGGGCTTGATGCCGCGCTTGTACATCTCTTCGGCCAGCTTCTTGGTCCGCTCCGGTGAGGTGTTCATAACCATTTCTTTACCGAGGAAGGAAGCGACCATTGTGATGGGGTCAAGGGTGCACATCTCCGCCCCGGCATCGATCCCTTTGAGGCGTTCTTCGAAGCTGACTTCCCAGCCGTTTTCGGGCGTCTCGATCAGCATGTCGCCGTTCATGCCGCCGCCGGTTGAGTTGTTGATGATGATGTCGCATTTTTCTCGGATGAGACCGTTGATCTGGCGGTAGATAGAGGAGTTACAGGTGGCCAGGTCGTCGGGAGTGCGTGCGTGGATGGCCACCATGGATGCGCCTGCGTTGTAGCACTCGTAGACGTCCTTGGCGATTTCCTCGGGCTGCGTTGGCAGATGAGGGTTCTGTGCTTTAGTCGCAACCCCGCCCGTAGGGGCGATGGTGATGACTACTTTGTTTGAGGACATTTCTTTGCCTTTCGCTGATGCTTGCTAACTTCGTTGTCAGACCACTGTTTAGGGCTGTGCTGTGCCGCCGACCAGGACAAAGGCCACGACGGCGGGCCGGGTAGACCGATTGGACCAAGCGTGGGCGGTGCCACGCTGGATGAGAACGTCACCGGGGCCCATGCGGCGTTCACCGCGTTCCAAAACTGCCCAGATTTCTCCGCTGAGCACGATTGCGTAATCCAATGAAGGGGTGGCGTGGACCATCCGATCACGCATCCCCGGTTGGTGGTCCCAGTCGGAATCCGGGGGAAATTCGACCATCCGGAAGATGCTTCCCCGCTCCGGTGGAGCAATTCCGCCCGGAGATCCGAGGCCGTCGTCTGAGGGGCCGGAGTTATCCACCGGAGTTGTGGGGGCGCACCAGAGGTTGGTGTAGGCAAAGGTGTCCAGGTCCGCTATGACATGCACATCCGTGGCGGTTTCGTCCTCCAGGAAAATTGACCGCCCGTCCGCGTCGACTCCGGTCACCAGGCGCCTGTACCTCTGTACTGAGGCTGCCGGTTTCACTTCAGTTGAGGAAACCGGGATATTCTCGGCCATGTGGCCCTCCTAGGTTGATCTGTTTTATCCGGATTCCGGACTTTTGCACTCAGCAGTGGCGTTCGACTACGCCTTGCTCTGTGCAAGCGCCGGGTAGAACTGGGCGCCCGGGCGGCGGTTGTAAGGAATCGCTCCGGCAGAAGTAACGCCAACTTCGAGTCGTCCAATATTGGTGATTTCCATGGAGACGGTGTCCCCGTCAGAGAGCGAACCAACGCCTGCCGGGGTACCTGTGGCAATGATGTCACCAGGCTCGAGGGTCATGATCGAACTTGCATATGAGACCAGCAGCGGCACATCAAATATCAGGTCCGCGAGAGACGTATCCTGACGCAGTTCTTCGTTAACCCAGCATTGCATGTGCAATGCTGCGGGATCAGCGATTTCATCGGCTGACACGATCCACGGCCCGACTGGTGTAAACGTGTCGAATGATTTCCTTGTCGACCGGTCTTCCGTTGAGCGCATGCTCATGTCGAAGAGGCAGCTGTAGCCGAAGATAATGTCCTTGGCTTCGTCCGGGGTGACGTTGTTCGCCGTTTTGCCGATGATGACCGCCAGTTCGGCTTCCTGGTCGAACCGTTGATCGGAGTAGGGCAGAACTACCTTCTCCAAGGGTCCGATCGTGCTCGTTCGGGCCTTGAGGAAAATGCCCAAGTCCGCCACAGTGTGAGCATATTTCATTTCCACCTGGTGATCGAGGTAGTTCACGGGAGCCGCGATGATCTTGGGTGGGAGCGGGAGTGGGTTTCGGATCGTGACATCCGCCAAGGCATGACGATTGCGGTGGCCAGCTTCAATGTCTGCACCGCTGATCTTCCCGACGGCCAGGGCCTCAATGTACGCCTGCAGCCGGCCAGCGGAACCGCCGCTGACGCTGTCCGAGATATCGATGACCTCGTCGCCGTCGATCACCCCGAGCTTGTCGTCGTCGAACCGTACAAGTTTCACTTCAAGTCCTCCTGGAAGTTGGGAGCAGTATGGGCAGGGTCCAGCATGAACACAGCGTCTAGGGCGATCAGGCCGTCAGGTGTTGACCTGAGTGGATTGATGTCCAGCTCCTTGACTTCTGGATGGGCGGCAAGAAACGCTGCGACATCGAATACGACCTGACCTAGCTCGGCACAGACGTCTGGACCAAGCGCCGTGATCAGCGCCTGGGGTAGCTGCCGGATCGCTTCATCGGCCTCGACAGTGCTGAGCGGGGCCGTCCTGATAACGGGGGGCTGACCCCACTCGACGTCCACGCCTCCTGCACCGATAATGACGGCTGCGCCAAAAGATGGATCGTTGACGCCACCGATGATCAGCTCGATGCCTTGCCCCACCTGTTCTTCAAGCAGCCAGCGCGCCTCTGCGCTGCTGGAGGCACGACCCGTTTCTTCCAATGCAATTGCCAGGTCGGCCAGGGAAGCCACCCCGAGCTTCACACCGCCGGCAGCGCTCTTATGCAGGACGTTCGAGTCAAGCACCTTGACGACAATTGGCTTGTTCAGTTCCTTGAAGGCAGCTTCGGCATCACCGCGGGACTCGCAGGCGACGCGCCGGGGGGTCCTGAGCCCGATGCTTCGAAGCAGGTCTTTGCCCAGGTTTTCATCCAGGGCACCATGACCGGGGATCCGGTCAGCGACGCGTACAGATGGCGCGGGAGCGGCTGCCTTAACATGCCGGGTTTTCGCGTCGGCGATCATGGCGGACATGGCGAACGCCCCCCTGTCCGGCGTTGCAACCGTCCAGATGCCCGATCCCTTGAGCGCATCACGCTGGGCGACAACATCGTCCTCAGGGCCTCCGGTTACCATCAGCGTGGGGACTGCGGAGAGACGTTGAGAGCTGTTGGTGAGGGCATCGACGACAGTTTGCGTTCCCCCTTCCTGGAGCGCATAAACCAGGACAGCGTCGATGGAGTCATCGTCACCGACGGCTGCCAACACATCTACGAATGTGGGTCCGGGGCGACCGGTGTCGACGGGATTACGCTGATACGTCAGCGGAGGAAGCAGTGCGGACAGCTTCTCCGTAGTAGCTCCGGAAACTTCGGGAACCTTGACTCTCGCTGAGGTCAGGGTGTCGACGATGATCAGCCCCGGGCCGGCCTGACCTGTGACGATACCAACGCCGGGGTCTTTGGACGGCTGGAGCCGAGTGACGGAAAGGGCGGCAGCAGCTTCCACAAGGTCGGTGAGGGAGTCGACAACCACTGCGCCGGCTTGCGCCAGACCGGCCCGTGCCACGGCCCAGTTTCCGGCGAGGGCTCCTGTGTGGGACTGCGCGAAGTCACCGACGTCTGACTTTCCGACTTTCAGTGCGATTACCGGCTTCCGGGCGCTTGCTCGTTCGATAGCGGCCATGAGGGCCCGGCCATCGGCTACACCTTCGATATGCAAAGCTATGGCGGTGGTGTCCTCGTCCTGGGCCAGGTGGTCCAGGACATCGGCAAAGCCCACGTCAACGGCGTTGCCCAGCCCAACCGCTGTGCTGATGCCGACACCCAGGTCGGCTGCCATGAAGGCCGATGCCAGGTTCACTCCCCCGCTTTGAGCGACGATGGCTAAATTCCCGGCGGGCAGTGCGTGCACGCCGGGCATGAACGTGGCATGCAGGTTCAAGGCCGGGACAATAAATCCCGAGGTGTTGGGGCCAAGCAGGCGTATTCCGGTCTCTTTGGCCGCCGCAATGACTTCGGCCTGGAGTTGCGCCCCTTCCGGTCCGGATTCTGCGAATCCACCTGTGCAAATGATTGCTGCGCCGACGCCTGCACGCCCGCAGTCACGGAGCACATCCGCAACAGCTGCCGGAGGCACAGCGATGACGGCGAGGTCGACCGCGTCTGGCACGTCGGATACGGCCTTGTAGGCCTTTCGTCCGGAAATGACGTCTGCTGTGGAGTTGATCGGATGGAGTTTCCCGGGAAAGGTTCGGAGGACATCCATCAGCGCACCCCCCGCCTTTTCCGCTGAATTTGATGCGCCAACCACGGCGATCACTTGCGGCTTGAAGAGCCGGTCAAGGCTTTGAGTTTTTGTCACCCGGGTAGTGCTGGGTTCGGCTGAGATGGTCATGGATGGCCTTTCAGGCTGGCTGGGTTGACCGTGTTCATCGGTTGTGTGGGCTATGCGCGGGGCTGGAGGTCAGTGGGCAAGTTATGCATGAATGGCCAACTCCTCATCGAGGATTTCTTTGACCTGGGTGACGGGCACAGCAACAAGGTCGGTCCTGCCGGAGATGATGAGGGATGCTGCGACGTCGGCAGTGCAGTCGCGAAGCACGAGGGCCACCACGAAGCCGTGCCGGATCCGGAGGATTTCCGCGACGCGCTGCTGGGCCACAGCGGCATCAGCGGCTGCCCTGATGTCACCGTCATCAACGGAAGCGGCTTCTACGATGACCAGCGGATCGGCGCCGAAGGAACCAATCGATTCCTTGACGAATTCTTCTGTCTGGTCAGGATGTGCTGGCGCGCAGCACCAGATGCCGGACCCTCGGCCCGCGAAGATGGCAATTTCACGCTGGGTTCCGGGGCGGACCCGGCCATGCAGATCAGGGATGGCCGATTCCAACTGTGCATCGATTGAGTCGCTGCCTGGGCCGACAGGGGTCGTCTGAGGGGTAAGACCAAGGATGCGTGAGGAGAAGCTGAGTTCTGAGTTGGCCTTGTATTCAGTGTTCAGAATCGGTGCCGTAGCGCTGCCCAGGAGGGCTCCGAGTGACCTTTTGACAAACTCCGGGTCGGACCGTTCCAGCCGGCGCCGTCCCAGCCGCCCGCTGCGGGTAAGGAAGTGGAACGTGAACTGCGCCGGAGGCATCTCGGCGTATTCACCGAAGTGTTCCCACCAGGACAGGCTCGGGCGGGCAAGGTCCTGAATGCGGCGGACATCCTGGCGGCGCTCGTCCTCGTAGCTGGACAGCGCGGTGTCAACGTCCTGATCTCCGGCTACGACTGCCGCGATCCGTTCCGCAAGGCACAGGGCATCTTCCATGGCCATCTTTGTGCCGGAGCCGACAGAAAAGTGAGCCGTGTGGGCTGCATCTCCCAGAAGTACCGTCTTGCTGTCCACCCTCCAGTCCCTGGTGCGCACAGTTCGGAAGTTGGCCCACCGGGAGTTGTTGAGAATCATCCGGCCGCCGTCGAGGTGCTTGGCGAACAGCTTTTCGACATAGGCCGCGGTTGCCTCATCGGACGCCCCGGGTGGCTGAGTTGTGTCGAAGGCGTCCAGGCCGGCACGTCGCCACGTTGCTTCATCCGTTTCGACAACGAAGGTGCTTGCTTCGTTGTTGTAGGGGTACGCGTGAACAGCGAACCATCCGTGTTCGTTCTTCTCGAACAGGAATGTCATCTCGTCGAAAACCTTTGTCGTTCCGAACCAGATGAATTTCGCTGATGCGGTTTCTACTGTCGCGCCAAGATCTGCGGCCTGCTGAGTCCGCCACATGCTGTTTCCGCCGTCGGCAACGACGACGATGTCTGCATCTGCGAGTTCGGGAGACTCCGGAGTAATGAGCGTTTCGTAGTGCATGTCAGTGCCGGCGCGGTCCGCACGCTCATGCAGGACATTAAGGAGGCGGCGCCGCTCGATAGCCGAGAATCCGTTTCCGTCACAGCGCCACACTTCGTTCCGAATCTTGATGTCGATTCCCGGCCATTTGGCAGCGGAAGCAAAAAGCTCTTCGAATCCTGCCGGGTCATTGTTTTTCAGGTTTTGCATGGTGGGCTCACTGAAGACCACACCGAAACCGTAGGTGGCTCCCAGCGGGTTGCGCTCATAGAGCGTCACTTCTGCTGAGGGCACACGTTCTCCAAGCAAACTCGCCAGGTACAGACCGCCAGGTCCTCCGCCGATGATTGTTACCTTCATCCGGGCAACCTCTCTACTTGATGCCCGCAGGCACCGATGTCGGCTTTGACATCTCCCACAATTGAAACAGTAAATTTACGAAGTATCAAGATCTTGTTTCGTAAGGTTGTGGTGCGGCTCTCAGTTCAGATGACCTGTAAGCAGTTTTAGAAGCCGCGGTGCAAATCGAACTCCGGGCGTATCGCCGGCTCTTATGCAGCACGAAAAGCGGCCCTCCATAATGAAGGGCCGCTCTAGGTGAAGTACAGAAGTCAGTCCTGGGTGAAAAGGCGGCGAACCGCCGCTTTGTCGATCTTTCCGACCTTGGTCAAGGGCAGGTCATCTACGGAGCGAACATGCTGCGGGATCTTGAACGCCGCCACGCCCGCTGCGAGCAGGCGGGAGCGAACCCACTCGACAGTGGGAGGCTCGGATGGGTCGACTGGCACGATCACCGCACCTATGCTCTCGCCGAGCGTTATGTCGGGGATCGCGACCACCGCCACCCGAAGCACACCGGGAAGCGCGTACAAGTAATTCTCGACCTCTTCCGCCGATATCTTTTCTCCGGCACGGTTGATGACGTCCTTGACGCGGCCTTCGACCGTGAGGTTTCCGGTCGAATGCCAACGCACGAGGTCGCCGGTCCGGTACCACCCTTGTGAATCGAAAGCTGAGCGGTTGTGTTCAGGAGCTCTCCAGTACCCTCGGATCGTGTAAGGCCCCCTCGTCAGTAGCTGCCCAACCTTGCCGTGCGCCACGTCAACATCGTTCCGGTCAACGATTCGGATCTCGTCGTATTCGCTTACCGGTCGCCCCTGTGTCTCCACCCCCACGATGTCCGGGTCGTCGGGGCGGACGTAGTTCACTAATCCTTCGGCCATGCCCAGGGCCTGTTGGAGCTGCAAACCAAATCCGGGCCTGACTCGTCGGGCAACTTCGTCGGAAAGACGCGCTCCGCCCACCTGCACACGGCGCAGCGACGGAGGTCGCATGCCCGTCGTGTCCATTTCATCCATCCACCGCTGCAGCACGGCCGGCACCAACGCGGCATCGGTGACGTTCTCTGCGATCATTGCTCGGAATGCCTTCTCGGGGTCGGGGCTCGGTTCGAGCACGACCCGCCCGCCTGCGTCTAACACCCCGAGGGCCCCTGGGCAGGCCAGCCCGAAGTTGTGTGCGACGGGAATGCTTAGGAGAAGGACCGTGTCACGAGTGAAGCCTGCAGCCTCGGCGCACGCCCGGAAGTTGTAGATGTAGTCGTCGTGCGTGCGAGGGATGAGCTTGGGGGTCCCTGTCGTCCCCCCGGAGAGCAGGAGCACAGCGACGCTGTCACTGCTTGGGGCCTCGTTGTGCGATCGCGGGGAATCGACGGGAGCGGGAAACGAGAAGCGAAGTCGACCCTCGACTGCGGCTGTCTGCTGCTCGAGGTTGACGACGATCAGATGATTCAGCACGTCATGCTGGTCGATGAGCTGGAGCGCGAGTCCGCGGTGGTCGAATCCCCGGAACGAGTCGGGAACGACGATTGCGCGCGCCTCGGTCATCGCCGCCAGATGCTCCAGTTCGGCGGATCGGTGGCCGGGCAGGGCGAGAACGGGAACAAGCCCTAGTCGGAAGCAGGCGAGTAAGATCACGATTAGCTCTACCGTGTTAGGGAGCTGTACCAGGACTCGATCGCCGTGCGGCGCTCCCTTCATGTCGAATGCTGCCAGCTGGACGGCAACGGCGCTCACTTCCGTCTCCAGATCGGTAAAAGTGAACACGCGGTCGCGCTCAACCACGGCGACCTTGTCGCCCCATTTTTGGGCCCACACCGCAGGAAGGTCGCCCATTAACTCTCCTGTCCATAGCCCGGCTCGTCGATACTGCTGAGCCTTGTCTGGCGGCCATGGCACGAAGCCGAATGACACTGGGTGAGTCTTGGAGTCCTCCCTTTCGTTAGATGTCTTCAGGCTTTGCGGCTGTGCTTCATGTGTCATGCGTCACGCACCATGCGTGACGCTTGTGGAGGGCGCGCTGCATCCGCTGGACGATGATTGAGCTTCGCAAGCTGGATCTGCTGGTAGACGTGATGGCGCAATTCCGTGAAGCGCGGAAGAGAGCGGGTTTCCAGCTGATCGCGCACGTCGGGCAGGTCCACCCGAATGTCGTCCTGGATAACCGTGGGTGAGCTAGACAGGATGATTACGCGTTCGCCCAGGTACACGGATTCGTCGATGTCATGCGTAACGAACAATATGGTCAATCCGAGCTTTTCCCACACATCTCGGATCAAATCTTCCAGGTCGGCACGGGTCTGCGCATCCACGGCGGCGAAGGGTTCATCCATGAGCAGAACTTCAGGTTGGTACGCGATCGCCCGGGCGATCGCCACCCGCTGTTGCATACCTCCCGACAGCTGCCACGGGTAGGAAGTCGGAACGTGTGCAAGTCCCACGGCTTCGAGCGCCTGATCGACCAATTCTTTTCGACGTGCCTTTGGAACGCGCTGATTCTTCAAAGGGAGCGCGACATTCTCGTGTACCCTCATCCAGGGGAAGAGCGACCGACCGTATTCTTGGAACACGACGGCCATCTTCTTGGGTGGTCCGACGATCTTGTTCCCGTCGAGCAGGATCGTGCCCCCGGTGGGCCTCATCAATCCCGAGATGCATTTCAGCAGAGTCGTCTTCCCTGAGCCGGACGGCCCTACGAGACACGCAAGTTCACCCGCAGGCAGGTCGAACGTGAGGTTGCGCACGGCTTCGACGTCGCCGGCGTCGCTCGAATAGACCTTCCTGAGATCCCGCACGGACAGGGCGATATGACGATCCGTCGCGATGGAGAGATTAGCTGGCATGTTCTACTTCTTTCTGACCGTGGTACCAGCGGAGCGCTTTGCGCTCCACGAACTGGAAGAGGAATGACAACCCGACGCCGATCAACCCGAGCAGGGCAATGCCAGACCACATCTCCGGTATCGCGAAGGATCGCTGAAACTTGATGATGGAAAAGCCCAGTCCCGACGACGACGCGAACATTTCCGAGATCACCATCAGGATGAGACCGAGCGACAGCGACTGGCGAACTCCGACCATAATTTGGGGGCTCGCACTGGGGATTAGCAGGTGCCGAACGCGTGCCAGCCCCCCGATGGCGTAACTACGGGAGGAATCCGACAGCACGGAGTCGACGGCGCGCACGCCCTCTACGGTGTTGAGCAGGACGGGCCAGACACAGCCGAAGACGATTGTGACGATTTTCATCGAGTCGGAGATCCCCATGATCAGCATCATGACGGGAATCAGCACCGGGGGAGGCACAGCGCGCAGGAACTCCAGGGTGGGTTCGAGCAGCATGCGAAGCCACCGGGTCGTGCCGATCGCGAGCCCCGCCGTGATTCCAATCATGATGGCCAAAGCGATACCCGCCAGCATCCGGCCGATGCTCGGCAGGACGTCGGTCAGGAACAGCTCGCTAAACCACACCTGAGCGAAGGTCTCGACAAGAAGCGCAGGCGAGGGGGCGTAAAAATTGGCCGTGCCTAGGGTCGCTGCCCACCAGATGATGATCAGGATGATCGGTAGACCCACGGCGTATGCAATGGACTTGAGGATCTTCATATGACGATCTCCGACCGGATAGATGAATGCCACGAGAGCGTTTTCTTTTCAAGCAAACGCATCGTCAGGTTGACCATGACTCCGATGAGACCTGCGGCGAGGACAAGGCCGTACATCTCAGCTACCGCACCACCGGACTGGGCGAGAGCAATCGCATGTCCTAGGCCAGGACTGCCGATGATCAACTCGGCGGTGATAGCGAGGATTAACGCTATCGCTGCTGCCAGCCTGACGCCCGTGAAGATGAACGGGAGCGCTGACGGGAAGGTGACATAACGAAGGCGCGAGACTGGACCTAGACCGAACGATCGGGCAGTGTTGTCGGCAACCATGTCGACATCGGCCACGCCGTAGAGAACCTGGATCAGGATCTGCCAGAACGCCGCGTAGATGATCAACATCAACGACGACTCGATCTTCACCCCGAAGAGGATCACTGCTATGGGGATCAGGCCGACCGAAGGAATCGGTCGCAGGAATTCAATTGTCGAGTGGGTAGCCTTGCGGATAAAGCTGCTCGAACCGATGACAAAACCCGCCACGATTCCCGTGACCGCAGCGATGCCCAGTCCAATTCCCCAGGCCAGCATCGTTTCACGGACCGCTTCCCAGAACTCCAGGGTGCCAAGGCTCACCACCAGAGCCGTGATGGCAGCACTTGCCGGAGGCAGAAACTGCGGGTTGATCACACCGGTCAATGAGACGCACTGCCACATCAGCAGAAAACCAAGTACTCCGACCAGCCCGAGCGACCGCTTCGCCCACTGTTGTCGCTGCGCTGTCGCCGGTCGCCGTCCGGCCATCACGCCAGCGCCTCTGCGGTGAACGAGTGCTTGAGCACCCATGACGGGAAGGATGAAATCTTGGCATCGATCACCAATGGGCGTGCGGACCGCCCTCTGACCCAATCGAGCACACCAATTACATCCGACTCGGCTTTGACAGTAAGCGCATCGCATCCGAACCCGCGCGCGATTGCAGCGATATCCGTGGGCGGGAATTCCACTGTCTGCTTCTGCGATGCGTCGTCGAAGTGATGCACTTCGGCGCCATAGGCATTGTCGTTATAGACGACGATCAGCATCGGCACCTGAAGCCGCACTGCGGTGTCGAGTTCAACCAGGCTCATCATGAAGCCTCCGTCACCCAGCCCGGCGACCGTCAGCAAGTCCGGCTGCGCAAGCGCCGCGCCGATCGCGGCAGACAGCCCGAGTCCGACAGACTGGAAGGCCAACGGCATGCAGAACCGATTCGCGGACGGCAACGTGAGGAACATACCCGGGTACCCGCAGAAGTTCCCGCTGTCCAACACTACTTGGCGTTCGCGCGGCAGTATGTCGTCCAAGGCTATTGTCAGAGCACGCGGATCGATGAAGGCGGCGGAATCGATTGGCTCGAACGGTACGGTGCGCCATGGAACTTTCGTACCGATTGTCTGCTGCACGTCCGCGGTCCGGTACCCCTGATTGTGGGCACCACGGAACGTAAGTTCTGCAGTCACGACGGACGCGACCAGCGCCGTGTCACCCACAATGGCGAGGTCGACGGGACAATGGCGTCCCAGGTTCTCCCGAACGTCGTCGATCTGCACCACGAGGGAGTCGCTCAGGAGTTCGCCGTTTCTCGTGGTCCAATGATTCAGGCTTGCTCCGAACGCTACGATCAGGTCAGCGCCCTCGATGAGCGCGGCGGCCGCAGGACTCGAAAACCCCCCCATTACGTCCAGGTACCACGGGTTGTTGGTGAACAATCCGCGTGCGACAGCCGAGGTGGCGAGTAGGGCCCCTGAAATTTCCGCCAGATGCTCAAGCTCGACGCGAGCTCCTTGCGCGCCACGCCCACCGACAATCAGTGGTCGTTCTGCTCTTTCCAGCAGGTCGGCGAGCTGCTGGGTAGCATCGGGTGACGCGACCGCCTTACTGGGTTGCACGAGGCTCGGGACCATCTCCGGCCGCCAGGTAATGTCCTGCTGCTGGACGTCGAGCGGTAAGTTGATAACCACCGTGCGCCTCTCGTTTCGTGCTGCGGAGACAGCACGAACGCAGTCCTCCACGGCCGTCCTTGCGGAGTGGATGCGGTCCACCGCCACTCCAAGGGCTCGGACTGCCATCGACTGGTTGATCCAAAAGTTCGAGGTCACATCGAACGGAGGCGTATCAGCGGCGATCACAATCATCGGCGTATTGCTCTTAGCCGCTTCTGTGATACCCGTCAGCGCGTTCGTCAGTCCACAGCCCTGGTGCACGGTCACCGCGGTGACTTCCCCGCTCATGCGGGAATGGGCGTCCGCCATCATCGCAGCGCCGCTCTCATGGCGCGATGCAACGAACGTGGTGCCTTCGGCGATCAGCGCGTTGGTGACGTGAAAATTGCCGCTGCCGACGACCCCGTACGCGTTCTTCACGCCGAGCAGGGCGAGGGTTCTGCCCACTGCCTCTGCAACTTTCATTCCAGTCCGCCTTCGCCCCGTCCAGCCATCGATATCGAATTTTTAGTCATCGCTTGATCAGCAGCGAGCTCGCGTCGATCGGTTTTTCTATCAGTCCGTACTTGTGCATAAGGTCGGCGGTCAGCTGAAGTTTCTCTTTGCTGAGCTCGGATTCGAAGGACGGTAAGGTCATTTTCTCGACGACCGCAGCGGGCACCTTTGTGAATGTTGGGACGAGGGAGACGAACTTTTCACGGTCGCCGGCTAACAGTGTCTTCGACTCCTTGATCGCTGAAGCGAACTTTTCGATCACGTCGGGATTGTCTTTCGCGTACTGATCGGTTGTCATCCAACCGGCAACAGGAATGTCTTTCATTGACCCTGTGAACATATCCCCAATTCGACGGTTTCCCGCAGCGAGAGCGCCGGCTTGGAACGGCTCGACTAGCCATGCGGCGTCGATGGAGCCTCGCTCAAGGGCCGCCTGCATGTCAGGGAACGCGATCTCGACGACTTTGGTCGTCGCCGGGTCCACTCCCGCGTCGGTCAACTGCGAGTACAGCCCGAGTGCGCCAATCGTCTGAAGACTGTTGACAGCGAAGGTTTTGCCGCCGAGATCTTTCACCGACTGGATGTCGGAGTCGGCTTTGACGAAGATGCCGTGGTCGGTTGCGCCCACATCGTTGGCTTCGATAACCCTTATCGGCAGTCCCTTGGCCACGGCGAGCAAAATCGAGGTGTAGTTCGTGTACCCGATGTCGATGGACCCAGAGGTGAGCGCAGTGATCGCGGCGGCGCCACCCTCGGTCGGGACGAGGTTGATCGTGAGGTCCTTCGCGGTGAGAAGTCCTTCGTTATCGGCGTTGACTACGGTAGACGTGTGTGCCAAGGGGAAATAACCAACCTTGACCGGCTCCGCGCCGCTTTTCGAGGAGCTCGCGCCACTTCCGCACCCGGTCAGCGCGAGTGCCGCTGCGGCGAGGATTGGCACGGCCAGTCGTGCGAACTTATTTCGTCGTTGAAACATCGTCTGCTCCTTGTGAAGGTACCCTGATAGGCACGGGGTGAGCTTAGGTCAGGAACCACTGCACCCGTCTCGCGGCTTTCGCATCAACGGAAAAGTTCTAGTCTGCGGTCCGAGCTAGCATGGACGGTCGGGTTCCGCCGGGCGACCAGAGCCTCCAGCCCGACCCACGGGTCGGGTGTCGGCAGCACGGACGACCAGTCCGACCCGGCCGAGAGCAGTGCGCCGGAATGGAGCACGTCCTTGGTTATCCAGCTGTTCTGGAACGTCGCGTCGGGGATCTACTTGCCGTTGCTCTTTGGAAGGTTGACGGATCCAGATGCACGGCGACGCATCGGGCACCACCCAGCGGGGCGAAGGCCTTTTGTTGCAGAGCTTGAGGCTCGCGGCCACGTTCTCGAGGGTCCAAAGCGACGCGCCCGTGAACTCGGGATCCTCGTGCTCGTGGCAGATGTACGGCCGCAACATTGCCGTGGCGCCGGTCATTGGTACGCGGTCGAGGACGAGCTTCACGAAGTAGGGGGCGCTCATGCTTACTGCGTACGCCGCTCCGATTTAGCTTTCCATGCAGAAGGGCTCTCATGCGGGTTTCGGACGATCGAGTCAGCTTGTCACCGGCCGTTTCCGTTCGCGGCTTTCAGACCCGCGCTGATTCGCTGTGATCCACTTCGAAGTAGTTCCACTCGAGGGCGAACAGGTTTGTCATCCTTGGGAACGATGACGCTGATTGCTGCGATCACGTCACCGCCGATGCCGTACACGGGAACCGCGATCCCTATGACTTCAGGATGGATAAACCCGTTGGAAATGGAGTAACCCTCCTGACGCACTCGTGACAGTAGATGGCGGAGTTCGACCGGTGAAGTGATTGTCAGCTCGGTGAACTTCACCAGATCCGCCGAGAGGATCTCTTCCTGGAGATCGCGTGACGCGTGCGCCAGCAAGACCAGTCCGCATGCAGAGGCGTGCAATGGCAAGCGACCGCCGATGGTGGTGATGTTCACGACGGAGTCCGGCCACGACAGCCGCTCTAGAAACAGCGCGTCTCGACCTTGCAGAATGCCGAGTTGGGCGTGCTGCCTCACCGTCATATGCACCTCCTGTAGGTGAGGGAGGGCTATCTCCCTCAGCCCGAGCGCACCGGGAGTGCGGGAGGCCAGTTCCCAAAGTCGCACCCCGAGACGGTACGTGAGGTCGTCCTGACGCTCCAGCAATCCCTGATCCACCAACTCCGCGATCAGCCGGTGGGTGGTCGCGAGTGGTAGGCCGCTCCTCAAGGAAAGCTGGGAAATCGTGAGGAACGTGACGTTCGTGGTGAAGGCACCCAGGACCTGCAGGTGGCGACTCAGCGTAGAGCGGCCAGCGGATGCGCGCGCCATAATCGCCTCCCGACGACGTTAATGTTCGTTGGTCCTAGTGTTCTCTGCGTTCATCGTGGCTGACCGCAGCCGTGGCATCCCGGTCATGGGGAGTCGCTGCTGGATCTGACGGGCTTGTCGGAGGGTGTCGGCGATGGAGTGCAAGCCAACACCACCGTTGCCGGTGACCGGTCCGTGGCGCACTTCGACGCGACCCTGGCTGCAGTTGAAGTGCGGGTGCGGTCAGCGGCACTTATGTAGCGCGAAGAGCGGCCCTCCGCAATGCAGGACTCTAATTGGGGACAGAGGTCAGTCCTGGGTTAGGCTCTCGTAGTACTTGACAGCCTCGGGGCGAAGCCTGTCGAACGCCTGAAGAAACTTTGTGTGCGCCTCCACGGCAGGCCAGTCCGCGGGTAGCAGCTCCGGCGGAAGTCCAGGGTCCCGGAAGGGAAATTTGCGATAGTCGTGAATAAGCCTGGTTCGTGTTATGAGGGCCGAGCGGCCAGTATACGCAGACTCGGAGGCGCTGATAATTTCATCGCATCTGGGGATGAAGGACCGGTACTCGTGCGCAAGTTCTTGGAGGTCCCAGCTTTGCGCTGCCCGCTCCCGGTCGTCTTTGAGACCTCGACTGCGGGCCTCAAAGAGATCGTACTTAGCACTGGGCTCGGCTTGCAGCGCTTCTTCAGCCTCATCCAATTTGTCATGGGGGGCGAGCCAAGTTGCCGGGGCCAGTTGGCCGAAACCGAGCCAGGACAGGGTGGTTTTCAATCTCGATCTTGCCGCACGGTCACGTTCAGGGACGCTGAAAATAACCAGGTACCAGATGCCATTCCACTTTTCCTGAGAGGGCGATTGCATGATGCGCTGCAGGCCCGAGTCAAGAAGTTCCCATCCTTTTGCCGACGGCGTGTAGGTGCTGGTGCGACCCGCACGGGTGGTGTCGAACCATCCCTCCCTGGTTACCCGGGACATAATGACACGGGCCGAATCCGGGGCTACGTCAAAGCATTCGAGGAGAGCGGAGAGTTTCTGCAATGAAATCGATCCGCCATCCTCACGGATGTAATCGCCGAAAAGGTCAAAAACCACTGACCTTGCCTGCATGATGCCCGCCTCTCCTGATCCGAAACTCGATTTACCCGTTCAGGGCAGTTGCTTCTAATGGAGCAGCTGAGGTCACGTCCGGGTTTCCCGACGGAGCGTCTTTGCTGGCCTGCTGAACCGCTTTGATAATTTTGTCATAGCCAGTGCATCTGCAGAGGTTACCTTTGAGGCCCAGACGAATTTCTTCTTCTGTCGGCTCGCTCTTCGTCTTGAGCAGGGCACAGGCGGACATGATCATGCCTGGAGTGCAGAATCCGCACTGCAGCGCTTGATTGTGGCTGAAAGCTTCCTGCATGGGATGTAGTTCCCCACCCTGGCTGAGCTGTTCAATTGTCGTAACCTCGCTGCCGTCGGACTCCGCGGCCATGACGCAGCAGGACTTCACTGTGGCGCCGTCAAGCTCCACTGTGCAGGCGCCGCAGTTACCGGTTTTGCAGCCGATGTGGGTGCCGGTGAGCTGAAAGTCGTCGCGGAGCATCACGGCGAGGGTCTTGCGGGCGTCAACGGAGTGCCGGACGGGCCTTCCGTTGATCGTGGTGTCAATTTCGAAGGTGCTCATACTTTCTCCTGAAGAACGCTGTAACTTAGTGCGAGGTCAATAGCCCTGTGGGCCAGCACGCTGGCCATCGCGACCCTGTATTCGGCTGTAGCCATGTGGTCGGAATACGACTCTATGCAGGCGTCACGGGCGGCGCCTTCGAAGTCAGCATCAAGGTGGGATTCCACCACAACGGGACGATACTTTGCACCCCCGAACCCGAGGGTTACTGAACGATCATTCCTGACCAGAGCAACGACGTTGACCGTTGAATAGTTGCCCATGACGCGGGCGAACCTGATGTAAGCGGTGCGTACGTCAGGTGCCAGGGTAGGGACGCGGACCTCAGTGATAATTTCATCGGGACGGACGACGGTTTCCAATCGGCCCACGTTGAGGTCCTGGACAGGCAGTTCACGGGATGTGCCTGCGCTTTGCAGAACAGCGGTTGCTCCAAGGGCGCTGAGAACGGTCGGGTATTCAGCACCCGGGTATCCGTGGGCAAGGGAACCGCCGATAGTGCCGCGATTTCTTACCTGCACGTCAGCAATCTTGCTGGCAGCATCAGCCAGGGGAGGACAAAGCCTGGTTATCCCAGGATTTGAGGCGATCTCCACGTGGGTCACTGTTCCCCCGATCCTGAGTAGGTCGCCGCTGCTTTCGATGAATTTCAGCTCGTCAATCCGCCTAAGGGAAACGAGACTTGTAGCGGTTCGAGTACCTAGGTTGATCAGCGGAAGCAGGCTCATTCCGCCACCAAGCGCCTGTGGTGTCCCCTCTCCGGACAGCAGCTCCAGAGCCTCCTCCACTGTCCTTGGGGCGTGGAAAGTGAATTCCTGGGGAAGCACTTAGACCATCTCCTTTTCCGGTACTTGCGCAACTTCGGCCATGACGTTTGTTTTAGCCGCTTGAATTGCGGTCCAGAGACGGCTGGGGGTGACTGGTAGTTCGGTCAAGCGAACATCCAAGTCACTAAGCGCATCCTCGATCGCCGCGGTGATGGCTCCCGGTGGACTTCCGACCCCCGACTCACCAACGCCTTTTGTGCCCAGAGGGGTGAAGGGCGACGGAGTGTTCTGGTGACCAACTTCGATGTCCACCGCTTCCTGGGACGTGACCATGGTGTAGTCCATGAAGCTTCTTGTGATGGGCTGCGCTTCGTCGTCATAGGCAACAAACTCATACAGTGTCGAACCTATCCCCTGCGTGATGGCCCCCTGCAGCTGGGCCTCCGCCAAGAGTGGGTTCACAATTGGCCCGCAGTCATGAATGAGGACAAACTTCTCCACTTTCACCACACCGGTTTCAGGGTCAACTTCGACGATGGCTCCCGAACTGGCATTGGACCATGTTGGGTAGCCGTTGAATTTTCCGTCCACCTCCGGCTGGTGGTAGACATTGCCTATTTTGAAGCTTTTTGTCGTGTCCAATCCCGGATCGGTGTTGTCCATGTGTTTGCCATGGGGAAAGAGGTACACCTGCTGCACTACCTCGCTGAACGTAACCCTCGCTTCGGGAGCCTCGGTAGAGCTGAACACATCTTCTATGATGCTCACTGTGTCCGCCGAAACACCCAGCATGCTGGCAGCCACCGTTGTCATCTGCTTCCTGATCTCCAAAGCGGCGAGGTGTGCAGCGGAACCGCCTAACATAAGCGATCTGGAACTGTAGTTACCCGAACCCATAGGGCACGAGTCCGTGTCTCCCTGGGTGACACGTATCCTGTTCAGGCTGCAGCCCAGCGCATCTGCAACGATCTGGGCGATGCCGGTTTCGTTACCTGTCCCTGGAGATGTGACGCCGGTCAGGACCGAGACATCACCTCCGGGGGTGACTCTGACGGTAGAAGCCTCGTAGCCGGCATAAAGACTGCCGGGCATGCAGAAACCTTCCGGTGTCAGTTCTTGACCCAGCCCGATCCCGATGTACTTTCCCTGCCTGCGGGCCTCGGCTTTGCGTGCGGCAAATCCTTCGAAATCAAGCTTTTCCAAAAGCTGATCCAGTGTTCCGGCATAGTTGCCGCTGTCCAGGATGGCGCCGGTCGGCTGCATGAATGGGAATTCGTTGGAGGGAATGAAATTCCGGTGACGCACGACGGAACTGGGAAGTCCGGCCTCTTTGGCGACATGTTCGATGACCCGGTCGAGGAAGAACGATGCCGTGTCCTTGCCGTAGCCCCGGTACGCCTGCCAAGGGCTCTTATTGGTGACGACTGCTATCAGTTCGGTTTCAAGATTGGCGATCTTGTAGGGCCCCGGTACGCAGAGCCACGTCACGTAGGCCATCCCCCAGCCAGCAAGGGCAATCGGGGCACCAACGTCAGCGACCATCCGCATCTGCAGCGATGTTATGGCTCCGTCTGAACTGAAGGCGGCGGTGTACTCCGCTTCTACATCGCGGGCGTGCCCGGCTGCAAGGAGGTGCTCTTGGCGGTCCTCGATCCACCTGACCGTCCGCTGTGTCCGCTTTGCCATGTAGGAGGTAAGAACCTCTTCCTGCGTCGTGGGGCACTTGATGCCGAAAGCACCCCCCACGTCAGGCTGGATGACCCTAACGTCGTTTTCGGACAACCTCATGGCCTCAGCGAGGTAGGTCCGCAAGACGTGGGGGGCCTGAGTTGAGGACCAGCAGGTTAGACGCTTCCGGTGCTGGTCCCAGGAGGCAACCACGCCGCGGGTTTCAATGGGAGAAGCCTGAATTCGAGCCGACTTGATACGCCCACTTACGGTGCCGGCGGCGTCCCGTAATGCCTGCTCCGGATCTCCCGTGACCAGTTTCTGCCGGATCAGGACATTGTCGGTCCACCCGGGCTCGACCAGGGGTGCTCCTTCCGCAAGCGCCACTTCCGCATTGGGGACGACAGGGAGCAGTTCGTAATCTACTTCGATCAGATCGCGAGCAGCCAGAGCTGTCGCCTCGTCTTCCGCCAGAACAGCAGCTACTGCTTCGCCAACATAGCGGGCCCGCTCCACGCACAGGGCATACCACGGTGCATACTGGGCTCCCAACGCCCTGGTGTTAATCGCCTCAGGGATGGGATTTGTGTTTTCGCGGATCTCGGAGGGCGTCAAGACGTAAATGACACCTTCAACCGCCTGCGCTTGGGAGGTATCGATCGACTTGATCCGAGCGTTGGGGTGGGGGCTTCGAAGGACAACCATTGTCGCCACGCCCCTCGGCTGAACGTCTGCTACGAATGAACCGCCTCCGGCTACAAGACGATCATTGTTCATGCCCTTGATGGGCTTACCAACGTTAACCACAAGTGCACCTTCCTTGGTGATTGTTTGGGGAGGTCGTGGGGCGCTTCGGGCCACAAACCGGATTCTGCTTACGGCGACCCGAGCAGGTAATCAATGCAGCAGAGCCGCGTTTGATCACTTCGCCGACGGGAACGACATGCTGATGGCTTCGGGGTCGCCTGCTTCTCGGAACGTCCGATACTGACCTGTCATGAGACAGGCTGTGCCGGGACTCGCGGCTCAGAGTGCGATATGGATGCGGCGACATTGGCGCTCGTATCGTCCTTTCGATCCTTGCCCCCTTTGGCTTAATTAGCGTATCATTACGCAATACGTTCGTCTATGCGGTGTTTCAAAAAAATCCGATCGCGGTCGGGGTCAGTGTTGATCCTGGCTGCTAATGCATGCTGCGAAGGGCTTGATGTTCCGAGCGCCGGATTGAAGCGCTGGCATTAAGCGCGGACCATGAAAGGCGGGAATACAACATGAAGGAAGTCATTTCCGAGCTCTCCAGGCAGCTCGCCCTGGGACAGCCGGCGGCGCTTGCAACGGTCGTTCGGACGCAGCACTCCGCCCCCCGCCCGGAGGGTTCTTCGATGCTTCGCCTTCATGATGGAAGTGCCGTCGGGTCCATATCCGGCGGGTGCGTTGAAGGGGCCGTCTATGAACTCGGGGCCGCCGTACTGGCATCGGGGAAGCCCGAGCTGGAGAGCTACGGGTTCAGTGACGACGATGCATTTGCCGTCGGCCTTACATGCGGAGGCATCCTGGACATCTTCGTGGAACCCGTCACAGGAGAAAGCTTCCCCGAACTTAATTCCCTCGTTGCCGCCATCGGCGCTGACCGGCCAGTGGCCCTGGCTACCGTAATCGCCAGTCCCGAGCCAAGCTCCGTTGGTCGTCATTTGGTCATCGATGCTAGCGGCGTCAGGGGAACCACAGGAGACCCCAAGGCAGACAACGTCATCGCTGACGATGCACGTGGACTTCTTGCATCCGGAACGTCTTCAATCCTGACGTACGGACCTGAGGGCCAGCGGCTCGGCACGGGAGTGCAGATCTTCGTTAATTCATTCGCCCCCAAGCCGCGAATGATCGTATTTGGTGCAGTTGATTTTGCATCAGCCCTTGCTCAGCAAGGGAAGTTTCTTGGCTATCACGTGACCGTATGCGACGCACGGCCTATCTTTGCAACACCCGCCCGTTTCCCGAGCGCGGACGCTGTGGTCGTCCAATGGCCTCACAAATACCTGGAAGATGAGGCCTCTGCCGGCCGCATCGACGCCAACACTGTTTTGTGTGTCCTGACTCACGACCCAAAGTTCGATGTGCCGGTCATTGATGTAGCTTTGCGGCTCCCGGCCATCGGTTATCTCGGGGCCATGGGCTCTCAGCGCACCCATCAAGACAGGGTCGCCCGGCTATTAAGTGTGGGACTTCCGGAAGAGCAGATTTCCCGCATGGCAAGCCCAATTGGCTTGGATATTGGTGGACGGACTCCAGAAGAGACTGCAGTCTCCATAGCCGCCGAGATAGTCGCTTCCCGGTGGGGAGGCAGCGGCAGGCCATTGAGCAATAGCCGAGGTCGCATACACTCCCCGGAACGCCGGAGCGTGGTCAGTACGACGGCCGGCTAGTCGATCCGACTAGCCGGCCTGACCGGCCTTGATTGCTCTTCACATACTTACGCCGCTGGTAAAGGTTGCCGTGTCGCTCGGAGGTTACGCCGCCGTGAGCGATAGACGTAAGGCCGTTTTCATGATCTCTGAGGCACAAAAAGCATTGCCCGTGCTGGCTTCGGGGCCTAGACCCACAACCGTCGCTCCGACAACACCCTGCCGTTCGACCCTGTGAATACGCCTCTTCCCGATGCCCATTTGGCGAGCTCATATGCAGACCGCTGCCTCTGGTGCGCCCCTTCATCGGCTGACACTGACTGAACATCAAGGCAGGACATGATCGTGGGGTCCTGGCGGACCTGGGCCGTCAAGACCGAGTCTTCAGAGAGGTCCGACAGTATTCGGGAGACGAACTGGCGGGGCAAGGATGAAAAAGATAACCCCGTATTCAGGTCCAGGGCTCGAAGCCACACTTCCCGCGCCCTCAACCACACCATGGCCTTCAAGGTGACGGCGTCATTGTCTCGTTGTACAGCCAGTGACCACCGATCGTCCCTCAAATCACGCCAGGCAACGCTCAGGTGAACGGCAGCGTGTTCTGAAAGATTCCTGAGCGACTGCGGTGGAAGGGTCGAAGCAAACGCAGCCTCAGAATTCACTCGCGCTTCGGATGTCACGAGAGTTGAACTGCCATTCTCAGCATCGTCGGCAAGGAGAGCCATGTCGCGGGCATTCAATGCCACCTGTGCAATCAGTCGGCGACGGCTCCAGCCGGGGACGAGCGATGGATCATCCAGCTCTTTGTCCCCGGCCTGCTTTAGAGCACGGTTATAAAAGGCCTGTCCACGTCGGGCGAGGAGTAAGTCAGCTACGAGGTCCTGATCAGTTGCCTTATCTGTTCGGGCAGCCATTAGAAGTTCCTTTTTGCCTGGAAGGGTGCGCAGACATGATGGCCTGGCGCCCAGAGACGGTTGCGAGCTAGTTGTCAGCGCCGGGGATGAAGGTCCTGGAAAAATTCAAACGGTCCATGATCGGGCCATCGTTGTAGCGGAAGAGGTCAAATTCCGTATCCGCATGCAAAGACCATGAGACCCAACTGGGCACGGCAAAAAGGTCACCTTTTTCAAGCTTGGTCTCAACGCCCCCGAGTACAACCGTTCCGGTTCCCTCAAAAACCTGCCAGACTGACGAGCCAACTTCGTGCCGGGTGCGTGTTTCCGCGCCTGCCCGCAGCCTGTGGAACTCGCATCGCAGAGTCGGCATGACATCCCCGCCCGTTGTCGGGTTCACATAACGGATGGCCGCGTGTCCTTGCTCGACAGTCGCTGGATGACCTTCGTCTTCAAGCCTCAGCTGTTCGCGCAAGGCAGCGTCGGTATATTCCCATCGGTATGCTGCAAGCGGCGAACTGGTCTTGTCGTCAAGCTCCGAGAGCGGGCGCAGGCCGGGATGGGCCCAGAGCCTCTCGCTTCGAGAGACGGACGGAGACGCCTCATCGGTGACGCGCTCAGACCCGAATTCAAAGAAGCCCACATCCATGTACCTGGAGAAAGGAACGTCCAGGCCATCGATCCACGCCATTGGCTTATCGGTGTCGTTGTGATGACCGTGGAAGTTCCATCCAGGAGTCAGGAGGAGGTCCCCGCGCCTCATGGCCACGGGGTCACCGTTCACTACAGTCCAGACTCCCTCGCCCTCAACGACAAAACGGAAGGCATTCTGGGCGTGGCGGTGTTCGGGTGCGGTCTCGTGTCCACCGAGGTACTGGATGGCGCACCATAGGGTGGGAGTGGCATATGCGGTGCCCACCAGCCCGGGGTTGGCAAGGCCGATTGCCCGGCGCTCCCCTCCCCGCCCAACCGGCACGAGCTCCCCGCTCCTCTCGGCGATGTCGAACAGAGTGCGCCACCTCCAAACAAATGGAACGGCATCTGACTCAGGGACCATAGGCATCAGGTCGTCGCGCTGTGTCCAAAGCGGGGCGAGGCTGTTGGCCTCAAAATCCGAATACAGCTTGGTAAGTTCCGGTGTAAGCGCGTTCTCATTTGTCGACTGCATGGCAGGCTCCCTCGTCATCGAAAAGACCAATGCGAAACATCATTAGTACGAACTGTAATAGAATGTTTCATAAAAGACAAGGAGCTCGCTGCTCTAAAGCGTTCGCCTGGTGCTACCCGCAACAGGCTGCCGTGTGCGTTTCGAGTGGCCATGACGCAAGTGCCGAGGCAGCAGCCAAAGCCGCGGATCCCTTCGGCCGGAGGGAAAAGCGCCGGCTGACTAGAGTCCAGAGCCCCATCGCCGCCCGGACGAAGTCCTAAGCGGCGGTCTTTCTTAGCGGCCTGAACGCGGCAAGCTCATGAGTGGATGGCGAAGCGGGTCCGGGGACAAATGGAGGAGTAATGCGCAACTTCTACAAGCGATGGCAGGGCGAGCTCAAACGGGCTTTTACTGGCACTCCGGATGCCACTCCCGATTGGGTGCTCCGTCTGGCTGATGGTGACGACAACGGCTACTATCTGCCGGGTTCGGCAGTTTGGGCCGTCCACGGAAGCATGTCAACCATTGTCGCCGGAATCCGGGCGCTACTCATGCAGACTCTTCACCCCGGAGCCCTTGCGGGTGTAAACGATCACTCGCGCTTCCGGGCAGACCCGTTGGGGCGACTGGCAGGGACCATCCGGTGGGTCTTTACCGTCTCATACGGGTCGACAGCAGCTGCACATTCAGCATCCGACTGGGTAACCCGCCTGCATCAGCATGTCCACGGTGAGTACATGGACAGAAGTGGCAGATCCCGCCGGTATGCGGCGAACGATCCTGAACTGCTTCTCTGGGTCCACATAACCTTCACTGACGCCTTCCTCAGCGCCCACAAACTCTGGGGAGGCAGGATCCCCGGTGGACCGGATGCATACGTGAGCGAATGGGCCAGGGCTGGACTTCTTATGGGAGTCGAGTCCCCGCCGATGACCGAAAAGGACATGCGCCAACAGCTGGAGCGATGGTACGACGACGGTGAGCTCGTAGCTGATGAAAGGGTTAAAGAAGCCGTGTCGTTCATCCGCAATCCGCCTCTTCACCCGTTACTCAGGCCGGGGTACCACTTGCTTTTCGCAGCCGCCGTGATGAGCTTGGAGCCAAAGTACCGGAAGTTGCTTGGCCTCAAGACACCAACCCTGGGACCCCTGCCGCTCCCTATAAAGGCGGCAACCCGGGCGGCCCTTGTCCTCGTGCGTATTGCGCTAGGGCGGGTGTCACCGAGCGAGAAGGCGGCACGCAAACGGCTCCGCCGGATAGCGGGCTTAAACATGCGGCGTTGATCGGCGAGGGAAAAGCCGAAGAGCTGAACAAGTGCCCAGCACACCGTTCCCTTCAGTCCCTACCGTAATGTGCGGCCACTCGGTCCCGGCATCTTCTTGGTGATCAGGCTCGAGGCGCGCCCAGAAGGCTCACACCCCTACCTTTCGAGAAGCCATGAAGCCTTAGTTCCCCTGGTATGCAAATCCACTTCAGCGGGGTATGATGTTCATCACCCTGGCACGAACACTACTTTTACGTTCGTAAGTGATTTGTTTCTAAGGGTGAATTACCAAAGAGGCATGAGGCATAACTACTGTTCCTACCCATTCCCACCCTTACGTTGGTGGGCTTGCCACATGATCTGCGTGCACCCATCCCCTGCTAGAAGCTGGCTTTCAATGGCTCTAGCCAATAACAGGAGTGGCACTCGCTTCCTGGAGTGCAAAGCTCCCGTCCGCTAGCTACACCTCGTCCCTCAAGGAAATGACATGTCAACGAAGACACCCCCAGACGCTGAAGGCCGCACTAGCCCCATGAAGGTTGCCCTGGCGAGCTTCATCGGCACCACCGTCGAGTACTACGACTTCTTCATCTATGGGACAGCAGCAGCGATCGTCTTCCCTAAGCTGTTCTTCCCCGAAGCCGGCCCGCTGATGGGTACATTGCTGTCCTTTGCCACCTTCGGCGTGGGATTCCTCGCCCGCCCCCTTGGAGGTATCATCTTCGGCCACTTCGGTGACCGGGTCGGTCGGAAGAAGATGCTCATCATCTCCCTGGTAGGCATGGGCGCCGCAACATTCCTGATGGGACTGTTGCCCGGCTATGCACAGATCGGCATCGCCGCACCCATCCTGCTGACCGTCCTGCGCCTCTTCCAGGGGTTCTGTGTCGGCGGTGAATGGGGCGGAGCCGTCCTCATGGCCGTGGAACACGCACCCAAGGGCAAGAAGGGCTTCTATGGAGCGTTTCCTCAGATGGGCGGCCCTGCCGGTGTGAGCCTCGCCACTGTCGCTTTCCTCGGTGCCAGCCAGCTGCCCGGGGATCAGTTCCTCGCCTGGGGCTGGCGGTTGCCGTTCCTGGTCAGCGCGGTGCTGGTCATTGTCGGCCTGGTGATTCGCCTGACGATCGCCGAAAGTCCCGCCTTCGCCGCGGCCCGCGAGAAGAAGGAGCTGGTGAAGCTCCCCATCAAGGAAGCCTTCCGCCGACACCCCAAGGAAATTTTCCTCGTCGCCGGCACCTACCTTAGCCAGGGCGTTTTTGTATACATCACCATGGCCTACCTGGTGAACTACGGCACCGCCGTCGCAAAGATCGACCGCACCAGCGTTCTGCTCGGGGTCTTCCTCGCCGGCCTCGTCGCAGTCGTCCTCATGCCGGTCTTCGGCTCCCTCTCCGACAAATACGGGCGCAAGACCATGTACCTCATCGGGGCCGTGGCCATGGGTGTCGCCATCGGACCGGCTTTCATGCTGATCAACACCGGCGTGGCGGCCAACTTCATCCTCGCCGTGGTGTTGGTCTTCGGCATCGCCACGTCCCCCGCGGCGGGTGTCACTGGCTCCCTGTTCTCCATGGTCTTCTCCCGGGAAGTCAGATACACCGGAGCATCAGTGGGTTACACCATCTCGCAGATCTGCGGCTCCGCGTTCGCTCCAATGATTGCAACGGCGCTGTTCGCCGCCACTCAATCCAGTGACTCCATTGTCATCTACCTCCTGGTGGTCTCTGCGATCTCGATCATCTCCGTTGCGCTGCTTCCCGGAGGCTGGGGGCGCAAGGAAGCGGCATACCAAAACGGCGAGTTGCAAGAACCCGGCCGGTCAGGTGCTCAGATGGCCGCCGAAGTTTAGTCCTCACTTTGCGGGCGGTCACTGGCGCACAGTGGCCGCCACGCCGTCCGAGTCAAATGTGCTGCTTTCCATTTAGGAATTCAGGCGCCATTCGAAACGGCGTGAACAAATGAGGTAAGTGAATGAAAACGGCGCCCACGTTCGATTTTGTAGTTCGACTGATTGAAAGAAGCTGATTTTGGCTGCGACAAACAACCTGACGATCCCCGCGGCTTTCGACCGGGTGGCACGCATATATCCGAGCTATGAGGCTGCGGTGGACAGCGTCTCGCGGATGACTTTCCGAGAGTTGGACGAAGCCTCACGGCGGCTGGTTACCATGCTTCGCCAGCAAGGGGTGCAACCTGGAGACCGGGTGGGGCTGCTGACTTTACCGTCCACAGCCCACCTGGTGTCCTGGCTTGCCGTCGTACGCTTAGGTGCTCTTCCTGTGGCATTCCACACTCGTGAATCAGCGCCGCTCCTGGCAAAGCTGGTCGACAAGTTCGAGGCGGGCGTCATCCTGTACGACGCCTCCCTCGCCGACCTGTTCACCGCCACTTCGGAGCTGTGCGCCCGCCCGGTCAAGGGGGTCGCCCTGTTGACGGGGGCTGGCCGTTCCGCCACCACCGCGCAAACGGGCCTGGAAGTGCCCCGGGACCTCTCTAAATTCGAACCCGCTTACGACTTGCCCGTACCCAACGAGGACGACTTGGCTGCGATCGTGCTCTCGTCGGGTACGTCATCTCTGCCTAAGGGCGTGGTTCATTCTCACCGGGGACTCATCGAGGCTGCCCGGTCGACCTTCGCGATGTATCGCGATCTGCGTCCAGGGTCGCGCATTGCCATCCCCTACAGCACCGCGTTCACAGGTTTCTATGCGACCTTCCTGCCGTTCCTCAATGCTGGCGGCTGCTGCGTTTTCCTTGAGAAGTTCGACGTCGAGGTATACCAGAACACCATTAGAGCGGAACAGGTCACGCACATGTCGTTGGCGCCGACGATGTGGCGCAAACTCCTGAGCTTCGATTCGAATCCTGAAACCTACGCAAGCGTCATTCAGGCGCAGTTTGCGGCCGAACCAATGGACAGCACCACCTTGAACCGCATCAGGGAAACAGTTTCTCCTCACGTGGCCCATGCCTACGGTTCGACCGAGACCTGTGGATTCCTGACCATCCATACAGTGGAGGACATGACCGGTGACCGACTTGTCAGTGTCGGCCGACCTTTCCCTAACGCAGAGGTTCGCATTGTTAAGGTCGGAGGATCAGCGGAGGATGTCCTGCCGGCCGGAGAACTGGGCGTCGTCCTGGCGACCTCCCCGAGCGTTGCCCTGGGTATCTGGGAAGACGACGAAATGACCGAACGGATGTTCGTCACCGACGCGAACGGTCTGCGTTGGTGGCGCTCCAGCGACATGGGTCGCTTGGATGAGGACGGATACCTTTTCCTGGAGGGACGCAGTGACGACATGATCATCTCCGGTGGCATCAACATCATGCCTGCGGCGATTGAGGAAGTACTCTTCCAGCATCCGGCAGTGCTCGAGGCAGCCGTTGTCGGTCTTCCACATCCGGAATGGGGACAGCAGGTCCAAGCGTTCGTGGTAAGCGCCGACCCTTCACTGTCGACGGACGAACTGAAGCGTTTCATCTCCGAATCGGGCCTGTCCCGTTACCAGCAGCCCCGAGCATTCCATTTCGTGGAGTCTCTGCCGAAGACCGCCACGAACAAACTGAACCGACGGCTTCTCCGCGAGGGGGCCTGACGTGCTCACTTTAATCCCACGAAGCCGCAAATTACTGAAACGGGAGAGCAGTAATGCCTGACTACCACCCGCCAGTTCAAGATATGGAGTTCCTCCTCAATGAGGTGCTCGACGTCAGCTCACTCGCCGAATTTCCCGGTTTCGAAGGCGTCGAGGCGGATCTCGTCTCCTCCACGATCGAACATTTCGGGGCCTTCGCGGCCCAGGAGATTGCACCGCTGAATGAGGTGGGTGACCGTGAGGGATCAGTGGCAACCCCTGACGGGGTGGTCACGGCCAGTGGTTTCGCCAAGGCCTATCAGAGCTACGTCGACGGCGGATGGCCGGCGCTCGGATGCCGCGAGGAGGATGGCGGCCACGGGATGCCGGGATTCATGCGCACCATCCTTGAAGAAATGCTCGGTGGCTCGAATCTGGCCTTTGCCATGGCCCCCATGACGGCTCCTGGAGCCTACGAAGTGATTAAGCACAGCGCCTCCGATGAGCTAAAGGAGCGCTTTATACCCAAGATCGTCTCGGGTGAATGGCTGACTGCCATGTCACTGACAGAACCCCAGTGCGGTTCGGCCCTTGGTTTACTGCGTACCCGTGCGGTGCCACAGGACGACGGCAGCTTCCGGATCACGGGAACGAAGATGTTCAACAGCTGGGCTGACCACGATATGACTGCGAACATCGTCCATCTCGTGCTCGCCCGATTGCCCGGTGCGCCGGAGGGTACAAAGGGCATCAGCCTGTTCCTCGTCCCGAAGTTCCTTGTCACCTCCGACGGTGCGATCGGTGAACGTAACGCGTTCTCGGTGAGTTCGGTTGAAAAGAAACTAGGCATCCACGGCAGCCCCACGTGCGTGACTAACTTCGATGGCGCAACCGGGTACCTGCTCGGTACCCCTCATCGGGGCATGGCCAGCATGTTCATCATCATGAATGCGATGAGGCTTGCGTCTGGCGTGTGCGCCACCGGGGTGGCGGATGCTGCCTACCGCAACGCCCTGACCTACACGCATGAACGCCTCGCGGGCCGGTCGATAACCGGCGCGAAATCGCCCGAGTTGCCAGGTGATCCGATCATTGTGCATCCGGACGTGCGGCGGATGCTCATGACACAGCGGGCCACCGTGGAGGGAGGCCGTGCCTTCGGGTTCTGGGTCAGCGTCAATCTGGATCTGGCAGAGCGGCACCCTGATCCCGTGGAGCAGAAGAAGCATGATGATCTCGTCTCCCTGCTCACTCCAGTAGTGAAGTCGTTCCTTACAGATAAGGGCTTTGAATCGGCAGACCTGGCACTTCAGTGTTTCGGCGGGCACGGATACATCCGGGAGAACGGTGCGGAACAGTATCTGAGGGACATCCGGATGCTGCGCCTGGGAGAAGGAACGAGCGGCATTCAGGCCATGGACTTCATCGGCCGTAAGGTGGTGGGCGACGAGGGTTACGTGCTGGGAAGATATTTCTCAACGATCAGGGACAGCATCAAAACCCTGGATGATGAGGGACTCCTTGAGATCGCCGACCACCTACGTCAGGCCCTCGACCAGATCGAGCAACTGACCCGGGAGGAGCTTCCCCGCTGGAGCTCAAACCGAGAGGGCATGGCCGCAGCATCGCTGGACTTCATGAACATGATCGGCTATCTGTCGCTGGGCTACATGTGGGCCAGAATGGCGGCCACGGCATCACGGAAACTGCGGGTTTCCGACGGCGATGCGACGTTCCTGAGCAACAAGATACGGACCGCCCGGTTCTTCTTCTCCTACCTCATGCCAGACATTCAGGCCCTCGCTCAGCGGGTCCGGTCCGGCATCCACGACGTCATGGGCATCCCTGTGGATGAGTTCGTCTAGTCCGCCCGGTATTCCATAGGACATCCGTTACATCAGGTCCCTGTACCGCGCCCGCCGTTGGTCCTGGAGCAAGGCCTCGTTTCGAACGCACCTGTAATTCGAGAGTGACAAATGTTTGGTACTAACCCCGAGGGCTTCAACTTGCCCCTGCTATCGGGATGCCAAAAGATTCAAGGAGGGCTTCTCAGTGAAAATCGTCGTGTTGGCTAAACAGGTGCCTGACACCTGGTCGCACCGTGCCTTAGACATGGTGACGGGCCTTTTGGACCGTTCGGCCTCTGAACATGTGCCTGATGAGATTAACGAACGCACCACCGAAGCCGCTCTCCAGTACAAGGATTCGGCCCCGGCGGCCGAGGTGATCATCCTGTCAATGGGTCCGGAGGACGCCACCGCGACCCTGCGGAAGATGTTGTCCATGGGCGCCGATGCGGCGGTTCTGGTCACAGACCCTGCTCTGGCCGGTTCCGACGCGGTGCAATCCGCTCGTGTACTGTCTGCTGCGCTGGAGAAGGTTGGCGCCGATCTCATCCTTGCCGGCAACAGGTCGACGGACGGTCAATGCGGAGTGGTTCCGGCAATGGTTGCCGAACTGCTGGGACAGGCCCTCGCTCCGTGCCTGGACTCCGTCACGATCACGGAGTCCTCAATTGAAGGACAAGTTCAAGTAGAAGGAGCCTCACTCACCGTGCGTGCCGAATTACCCGCGGTGGCGACCCTGACAGAGAAGGCCGCCGAGCCGCGCTTTCCAAACTTCAAGAACATCGTGGCGGCCAAGAAGAAACCGATAGTGACTTGGTCCCTGGCAGACCTGGGCATTCAAGCGGGTCCGGCATCTGCACCCGTCCAGTCGGTGATGGTCTCGGCCCAGGAACGTCCCGAGAAGCAGCCAGGCCCCAAGATCAGTGACGACGGCACGGCCGCAGCACAGCTCGCCGAGTTCTTGACCGCCAACCGTTTGGTCTGACACCGGCCAGTTACCGTAGGAGAAAACGTACACATGGAATCCAACGTCACCAACCCCGTCGTCGTCTTCATCGAGACCACCGCCGAGGGTTTGCCGAAAGCCACCGCTGCCGGGCTGATCGGTGCAGCCGCCTTGGTCGGTACCCCTGTCGCCGTCGCTGTCACCCGACCTGGAACCAGCTCTGACCTGCCGGCTGCCCTTGGTCGGTTGGGGGCGGCGCACGTGGTCTTGGCCGAATCCTTTCTGGTCGATTCAACTCTGGGAGCTGCCCAGACCGCTGTCCTCGTCGGCGCCGTGGAGCAGTTCTCCCCGGTAGCAGTGCTGTTGCCGGACACCGTTGAATCGGCCGAGGTGGCTGGGCGGGTTGCCATCCGGACCTCCGGCGCCATCTGCGCTGACGTTGTCGGACTTCGCTTTGGCGATGACGAAGTCATCGCCCAGCACTCTGTCTTCGGCGGCGACTACACAACCGAGTCGACCGTCGATGGAGGCCCGCGTATTTTCACCATCCGTCCAGGAGCCATAGAGCACCGTGCCGAGGCTGTGGCCGCCCCGCAGGTCACCACCACGGAGGTCGGCAACAACACCAGCACCCCGGGCGCCCACATTGTGGAGGTCCGCCCGGCTGCGGCAGGTACCGACCGGCCGGAGCTGAACGGTGCCCAGAGGGTGGTCTCGGGAGGCCGGGGCCTCGGTTCAGCCGAAGGGTTTCGTCTGGCCGAGCAGCTCGCCGACGAGCTAGGTGCGGCCGTGGGTGCGTCCCGAGCCGCCGTTGACGCCGGTTACACGCCAGCCGACCGCCAGGTCGGTCAGACCGGCATAACGGTTTCCCCGGACCTGTACATCGCGCTGGGCATCTCTGGCGCCATACAGCACCGTGCCGGCATGCAGACGGCCAAGAACATTGTCGCCATCGACAAGGACGAGGAGGCTCCAATCTTCGAGATCGCTGACTTTGGCATCGTCGGTGACGCTTTCGAGGTAGTCCCAGCACTCATACAGGAACTCCGCGCACGCCGAGGCTGAGCCTTCGCCCGACGAGCCACCAGAAGCACAAGGCCAGGAAGACGACTATGCCCAGCAGCCCCCAAGACAGAACCCGGAAAGACGCTGTTCCGGCACCGGCCCCGACGCTCTCCGATGCGGCCTCCGAGCCTGCTTCTTCCACCACCCGCGTCCGGAAGCAGCGGATGGGCCCTTCCCCGGCAACGGGCGGTCCGGCTGGGGTGCCTCAATCGCAGGGCCCGGGGATAGGGCAACGAATAGACCGGCCAAATGACATACAGCCAACAACGTCAGCCGAAGCATCCGCCCCAGCCATCAAGCAGCGAATGGGAGGGGCAACCCCACAACCTGCCATCGGGGGCCGCATGGGAGCTGGAAAAGGGGCGGTTGAGACGCCAGCAGAGGGTCCATCAGAATCTCCAACAGAGAACCACCGTGGAAGTTCGGCGCCTACAGCACGCCGGAGGGGCGGCACCGTTTCCCCAACACGCCTGACGCCAGAGACCCCGAACTACGTTAGAACCTCGGCACAAGCCTCCCCCATCAGAGCAGCGGAGGACGCCAACGCTTCGGACCGTTCCCACTCCCCGTCCGCTTCGACCCAGCCCCCGAGAGCGGCGACCCGTCCGGCGTGGGTGCGTTCCGCAGTAACGGTCATAGGAATCCTCATTCTGGCACTGATGGTGGTCTTTGCGGCACGATGGGCCCGCACCCTTCCGGCGGTGCAGGACTTCTTGACCACATACCCGGGGCATTCAACGCTCCCGGAAAACACGCCCAAGGGCTTCCCAGCATGGATGGGGTGGCAGCACTACTTGAACATGTTCTTCCTTGTGTTAGTCGTTCGAACCGGCCTGCAGGTTCGAAGCGAGAAGCGCCCGCCGGGGTACTGGAAGCCGAAAAAGAACTCATTCTTCTCACCGAAAGGCAATACCCCGTCGAAGGTATCGCTGTCCCAATGGCTGCACCAAGTGTTGGACGTGCTGTGGGTGGCCAACGGTGCGGTGTTCATCGCGCTGTTGGCGGCGACCGGGCATTGGATGCGGATAGTGCCCACGAGCTGGGACGTATTCCCCAACATCGTCTCTACGGCCGTCCAGTACGCGTCACTACATTGGCCTACTGAGAATGGGTGGGTGCACTACAACGCACTGCAAATGGTGGCCTACTTCCTTATCGTTTACGTGGCAGCACCCCTGGCGATTCTCACAGGATGGCGGATGTCTACCTGGTGGCCTGCAAAGGCCACAACCCTGAACCGGATCTATCCGATGGAGGTAGCCCGGGGACTGCACTTCCCGGTGATGCTGTTCTTCGTCGGTTTCACGCTGGTCCATGTGTTCCTGGTGTTCTTCACCGGCGCTCTTCGTAACCTGAACCATATTTACAGCTCCCGGGACATCGTGGACTGGTGGGGGCTGGTTATTTTCCTGGCCTCCCTCCTCCTCATCGCCGTCGGGTGGTACCTCACCAAGCCCGTCTTCAGCACACACCTGGCAACCCGGATGGGCGACGTCACCAAGAACTAGACAATGGAGCGCGCGATCCCTTGAGGACGGGAGGCGCGAATTGCGGCCACAGGACACCAAACCAGGGCTGATTCATGGGACAAGCCCTGTGGCCGCAGATGGCCAAGCATCCATGACCAGCTAGTTCATCGCACCGGTAACGCAACCCTGGGTGCAGCCTCCTGATTGCCAAAATACGGTCAGTCGGGATTGCCCCCGCAGATACTTATGAAATATAGTTATATTAGATAAGTAGTTCGGTAAGCCGCTAAGGCCCCCTTCGAGAAAGTCAGCACAATGACCGAAAAACAAGATGGGCACCCACGGTCTGGCAATCACCGTGAGCCAGCCGGCGACTTTCTCTCCGCAGCGGACGTCTCAACGGTGGGCCTGGTAGGCCTGGGGTCGGTTGGAACGGCCTGGGCCGCCCTGCTGCTGGCCCGTGGCCTGTCAGTGGTGGCGACCGACCCGTCCCCCGCGGCTCGTCAGGGCCTTGAAGACCGTATAACAGGGATCTGGCCCACCCTCGTACAGCTTGGCCTTACCGAAGCAGAAGCCCCCCCGACGGAGTCTCTGAAGATCGTTACTGACGTCAGGTCGGTTGCACTCGCCAGCGACTTGGTGCAGGAAAATGGCCCCGAGGGCCGCGAGGCCAAGCTCGCAATCATCGCTGAGATCGATAGCTTCCTTCCCCCAAACCGGCTCATTCTCTCGAGCAGTGGAGGTACGCCCCCGTCCGTGCTGCAGGCAGCGTGCCATCACCCCCAACGCTGTCTCATCGGTCATCCCTTTCACCCCGCCTACATCGTTCCCCTTGTGGAAGTGGTGGCAGGAGACGCGCCGGACGAAGCCGTTGAAGCAACACGCGAGTTTTACCTGAGCTTGGGTAAGTATCCCGTAGTTGTCCGTCGCGAACGGGTTGGCCACCTAGCCAACCGACTGCAATTTTCCCTGCTCAGGGAAGCGGTCGCTTGCCTGAGAGACGGGGTCGCTTCTGCAACCGATATCGACGCCACGATCCGTTACGGTCTAGGGCCTCGATGGGCGCTGATGGGCCCCCTTATGACCTTCAATTTGGCAGGTGGAAAAGGCGGAATCGCGGACCTGTTGTCGCGTTTCGCTCCCGAGGTGCAGAGCTGGTGGGATGACCTCGCCAGTCCCCGGTTGGATGAAGAGACACAGGCGGCACTTGTGGAGGGCGTCGAAGAGCTTCGGGGCCAGTGGACGAATGCCGAGTGGGAACGGTGGCGGGATAACGCGCTGGTCTCCTACGCGGCTTTCGCGCAGCAACTGCCGTCGGCAGGCACACAGGCTCAAGGGCAGGAAATTTCCGACGAGTCAGTAACAAAGTTCAGCAAAATCACCAGGAAGGCATAACCATGCGAAGCAGTCACATCTCCTTTGAGGTCCGCGACTCGGTCGGTTTTATCGGCATCGATCGCGCCGAGAAACGAAACGCACTGAAGCAAGATATGTTCGAGACGATCGGCGAGTTCGTGAACATCGCCGAGCAGGAGTGCCGCGCTGGGGTTATATTCAGCCACGGACCCAACTTTTCTGCGGGCTTGGACCTGGGAGAGCACCGGGAACGAACGCCGCTCGACACCTTTGCGGCATCCCGCCGCCAGGGAGTGATCATGGACAAGATCGAGAAGGGGCGCATTCCGTGGCTTGCAGCGCTCAGGGGGGCAGTTATCGGCGCGGGTTTCGAACTGGCGGCAGCGACTCACATACGCGTTGCCGATGAGACAACCTACCTTGCTCTGCCCGAAGGGCGTCGAGGGATTTTTGTGGGCGGTGGCGGGTCCGTACGAGTGAGCCGACTCATCGGAGTCGCACGCATGACGGACATGATGCTTACGGCGCGTGTCGTGCAGGCAGATGATGCAGTCGCTATGGGCGCCGCGCAATATATGGTCCCTGCTGGCGACTCCCTTGAAAAAGCGACCGAACTCGCGCATGCCATCGCTGAGAATTCATCAGTATCGAACGAAGCGATCGTAGCCGCGCTGCCTCGTATTCGAGATATGGGTCATGACGACGGTCTGTATCTGGAGTCGGCAATAGCCTCTCTGGTCCAGTCCAGTCCAGGCGCCACGGACGGTCTGGAGGATTTCCTCGCCAAGAGGGCACGCCCTCTTCAGTAGAGGAGGGGATAATTCAGCTGAAGTTGATCCAGTACAGCTTCGGCCCACCTTTTCATCGGAGGGCGTCGCCTCCCGCTATCGTGGACGTCTGGAGATCCAACATTAGAAAACGTCATGCTTCGAGGCCTCTCACTAGCGCGCCGACGGGGCATCGTTGTACTACGACGACTGCGAAAGAGCTCGATGGTAGATAGGCCAGATCCGGTGGGGAAAAATGCGGCCCCCGTCAGCAGCGGATCCGATCCAGATTGGGACTCGTGCGACATGTCATTCGTGGAGGAGACGGTGGGCTACATGATTCGCCGGGTCCAGGAGCGAATGTTTGCGGCCTTCCATAGAAGATTCGCAGACTCGGGACTCACTCCCGCGGCGTATGCGACGCTGGCAACAATCGACCGCAACCCGGGTGTACGTCAGGGCAGAATTGCTGAAGAGCTCGGACTGCAGAATAGCAACATGGTGAACCTCATTAAAAGCCTTGTCGAGAGGGGATTCGTCGAGAGGCACCGGTCGGCGAGTGACAACAGGGTGTTCACGCTGACCCTTAGCTCGGCGGGGAAACTCTTCATCGAGAAGATGAACGAGCGAGCCCTGGCTCTTGACGCCGAGTACACACGAAGTTTGTCAGACGAGGAACGAAGGACTTTGATCGAGCTGCTCGGCAAGATGATAACCGACCCCCAATAGGAGCTCCGGGCCCCTGAAGGGAGAAGAAAATGAATGCGGCTAGTACCTCGGCTGACGTTGGACTCGTATGGTCAATTAGGAAGTCGTTTCTTCGCTACATCATAGATTGCGCCTGAAGGATGAGCAGTCCCAACTGATTCCCGGACACCGTAGTACTCATTGCGCGTAACAAGGACCGCATCGAGGGCGCCATCGACGCCGTCACAAAAGATGGTGCATTCCTCTGGCTTCGCCAGGACGCCTTCCGGCCCAGACGCGTTTTCTACCGCTCAGATGGATACAAAGTCCTCGTGGACCCACGAGCGGCATAAGCCGCAACGAGGGCCACAGTCCTACTGCCTCAAAGGAGAGAAGATCACGTGGCCTTCCAATCCGTGACCAACGTCAACGGCAAAGCCGTTCCACTCAGACGCAACAACGTTGACACAGACCAAATCATCCCAGCCGTCTACATGAAGCGCATCACCCGAACCGGGTTCGAAGACGGCCTCTTCGCCAGTTGGCGCCGCGACCCTGACTTCGTGCTCAACCGCCCGGAACACTCAGGGGCAAACATCCTAATCGCAGGCCCCGACTTCGGAACCGGTTCCTCCCGGGAACACGCCGTCTGGGCGCTCATGGACTACGGCTTCCGAGCGGTCATCTCACCACGCTTCGCCGACATCTTCCGAGGCAACGCAGCAAAGTCGGGTCTTTTGGCGATTCAAGTGGAACCGCAACAGATTGAGCAGCTCTGGCAACAGGTGGAGTCCCACCCTGAGGTTCCACTGAGCATCGACCTGGACGCTCAAACAATAAACGCTGATGGCCTGGACCTCGAGTTCAACATCGACGCCGACGCAAAGCGGAGACTGCTCAATGGCCTGGACGACATCGCTCTGACCTTGCAAGACCAAGAACTGATTACTGCATTTGAAAGAACCAGACCCGCCTGGCTACCAACCACCATCTCCAAGTAGGCGGACCAGGAAAGCCACTCGGGCTTCCACAGATCCCGCATAGATATAGCCCCACACTCTTGGGCCTGGAGGCGTGCAATCGGTCGCAACACGAGACCTGAAAGCCAGGTGTCGCCTCCCGGGCCAAATCACCTATCCGAGGCCTGTACCTTGCCGGATCCACAGCGTCCGGGTAGTCCCTGCAGTCTCGAAACCGTTGCGCGCTCTGGCTCTACTCTCGTTAGGAAAACGTGCGTAGTCACCGGCTCTCGACTGCCATAATCTTCGGTTGCTACTTGAGACCCTCCTTGGGTTACAAGCCCCTGCCGGAGGGATCAAGGAAGGCTCCGTGACGCCAATGTCTTGGGAAATTTTCGATTGGAACGGGCTCAAACCCGGTGTTGAGATTGAGGTGCGCGATGATGGGCTAGCCCGGGGTTTTCATGGCGGGTCTGTGGGGCTGGCGTGTTAATCAGGGAAAGGGTGCTCTGAACTGGGAAAATAGTGGTTGTCGAGACCGTTATTT
>NZ_FVZL01000018.1 GCF_900168295.1 Arthrobacter sp. P2b
CGACGCAGCCCAGAACGTCAAAGCCGAAGGCCAGCACGCCGCCACCGACGTCAAGGACCGCGCCACCGACGCCAAGGACCACGTCCAGAACACCTGACCCGCCACTGGACGCGGCACCAAGAGGCACGAGCACCACCTGAGAGGCCGGCCCCGCCATCCGCGGAGCCGGCCTTTCAGTTTTCGCACCCTTATCGAGAGGACACCCCATGGCCACTCATGACGCATCCGAGACCAGCACCGCCAAGGCAGGCCAGGCTCCGGATCCAAATGACTCACGGAAACCGGGCAGCCCCAAAGACCTGGACAGGCCGAACTGGAAGTACATTGCCAAGAAAACCCTGCGGGAATTCAACAAGGACCAGTGCCCCGATCTTGCCGCAGCCCTGACCTACTATGCGGTGCTGTCGCTGTTCCCGGCCATCCTGGCACTCGTTTCACTGATTGGGATTTTCGGGGATCCGCAAAAAACCACCGACGCCCTCCTGCAGATCGTGCGAGGTTTCGCTCCGGCGGAGACGGTCAACACCGTCAGCGGCACCGTCTCGGAACTGGCGAACGCGCCGGCCGCAGGATTCACGCTGGTCATCGGCCTTGCCACCGCACTGTGGTCCGCGTCGGGGTACGTAGGGGCTTTCGGCCGCGCCATGAACCGCGTCTACGAGGTGGATGAGGGCCGGGCGTTCATCAAGCTCCGCGGCACCATGCTCGCAGTCACGCTGCTCGCCATTGTGATCATTGCCCTCCTCGCCGGCATGCTGGTCCTCAGTGGCCCGGTCTCCGAGGCCGTGGGCGGGCTGATCGGCCTCAGCGGCGTGTTCCTCACGGTCTGGAACATCGCCAAATGGCCGGTGATGGTGGCCCTGATCATCGTCATCATCGCGGTCCTCTACTACGCCACTCCCAACGTCAAGCAGCCAAAGTTCAAGTGGATGAGCATGGGTTCCGGCATTGCCCTGTTCGTGTTCCTGCTCGCCTCGCTCGGCTTCGGGTTCTACGTGGGTAACTTCGGCAACTACAACAAGACCTACGGTGCACTGGGCGGCGTCATCGTCATGCTGCTGTGGCTCTGGATCCTGAACATGTCGCTGCTCTTCGGCGCAGAGTTCGACGCAGAGATGGAGCGGGGCCGCCAGCTCCAGGCAGGTATCGAGGCGGAAGAGACCATTCAGCTGCCGCCGCGTGACACCAAGAAGAGCGAGAAGCTGCAGAAACAGGAAGAAGAGGACATCAAGCACGGACGGGAACTGCGCGAGAAGTACAGCGCAGATGACGACCAGGCTGACGATTCAGGCGAGGACCGGAGCCCAGGGCGGGAAACGCAGCCGCACCGCGACCGCGTCCGCGACAAGGTGCAGGACCGCACCACGCGCGACGACGACGGGCAGGGCAACGGCGGCCGTTAGGCACGCAGCCCAAAGGACTAGGCAGGACCTCCACAATGGGGGAAAATTGTTGTGGAGGTCCTGTTCAAGTTTCCCGGGTTGTCGGCAGCCCGGGGCAAGGCGGGGCCGGCGGTGAGATGGCCTCTTCTGAGACCGAGGCCAGTCCCCCCAGTCGCCGTCGGCCCCCTCGATCCGGTTGAACCGGCGGGGGTCCCGGCACATTTAGAGGGCACGACTGGACAAAATGATCCGCACTGCAATACTTTCATGATTACTCTGCTGGCCCTTTTGGTGCCGGCAGGGCCGCTGAAGCAGATACGGCGGGATCACGGTCGACCCTTAATGAGCGGACATGCCTGCTACCCACTTTGAAGATTTTCTTGCCGAAGCAGTTGTTCCGGACAGGGAGCCCGGACTGGGCCTCGGACGCGACGAGCTTTATGGCCTGTACACCAGCTGGTGCCTGCTCCACAAAGCCCAGCTGCAACCTCCCGAAGCCCTCTTTGAAGCGTTGCAGGAGCAGGGCATCAACCCCGACAGCAACAACCTCTCAATGACGGGTCCTGCCGCGGCTGACTACATCGTCGCCAGCGCACCTGACCTGGTCTGACATTCCCGCCCTGCCTTTGCTGGCTTTTTGCAGGTCAGGCCCATGCGCGCATCTGTTGCAGTGTTGTGCGTCTGGCTAGCATAAAAGCATGACCGGCGGCATTCTGGTCCGCCGGTCACCAGCCGAAGGGAGAAATGCCATGGGTTTGGATGACAAGATCGAGAATGCCGCCGAGAAAATGGGCGGCAAGGCCAAGGAAGCCTCGGGCCGGGCTACGGATGATCCGGCGCTTGAGTCCGAAGGCAAGATGGACCAGAGCAAGGCCGACCTGAAGCAGGCCGGCGAGAAGGTCAAGGACGCCTTCAAGAAGGAATAGGTCCAGGCACAAGGGCTGCTGCGTTTAGCGCGGCAGCCCTTTGTCGTGCCACTCCTTCCCTGAGGAGGGTCAGCGCTCAAGCGCCGCCACCTGTTCCAGCGCAAGCGCCATCAGGTAGCCGGAGAATCCGTGCGGGGCACGCGCCTGGGTCCTGCCCGATGTCACGACGCGGATGCTGTCTGTTGCCTTGACCCTGCATCCCAAACGACGCAGACGGACCACGAGATCCCGGTCCTCGTGCACGGCTTTCCCCGGAAATCCACCCGCCAGCCGATAGGCGGAAGCCCTGATGCCGAAGTTCGCACCATAAATATGCGGATGGTCCTCGATAAAAGGGTGCTTCGCCCGCCAGAGGCGCAGCAGTTCCGGGTCCATGCCCGCCGGGTCCGGTTCCACGGAGCCCAGCACCGCATCGGCGCCCACCGCGGCCATCGCAACCTGGCCGGTAAGCCAGCCCTCCGGAACAACGGAATCGGCGTCAGTGTTGGCCAACCAAAGCCGGTGCCCGAAAGCCGCGTCCCTCCCACCCGCAAGGACGTGCCGGATCCCCGCATTCCGGGTGCGGCCTACGTTGCGGAAGTCCACGGCAAGGACCTGCATGCCGGGGTCCTGGCCGGCGGCGTGCATGGCTATCGTCGCCGAGTTGTCCGTGCAGGAATCCAGCACAACAACCGTTGAGACGCAAGTTTCCGGATGCAGGCGCCGAAGTGATGCTGCGGCCGCCTGCACACCGGCCAGCGCCCTGGCCAGGAGTCGTTCCTCGTTGTGGACCGGTATCACCACCGCCACCCGGTCTACCGGCGTGTATCTCCCTGGCACGCTCAGGAAGCCACAGCCGCGGCGGGAGCCATCAGCGTCTCCAGGACGAAGTCGCGTTCCCGGTACAGGCCAGCAGTGGGCCACCCTAAACGGTCACGGACCAGCGTGTGGACCGTCTCGCCGTCGAGCTCCCACCCCCGCATGGGGTGCCGCCAGTGGCAGAGCAGCAGTGTTCCGCCGGGCATCATCGACTCCACGACGCGGTCCAGCAGCAGCCCAAGCTCGTCCCGGCCAAGGTAGTAGCCCACCTCGGAGACCACCACCAGGTCATAACTCCCGCCGGGCCAGGAACCGGGAAGGGTCAGCTGCCGTGTGGTGACGCCCGGGAACGGTGCCAGGCGGGCGGCTGCCCGGTCCAGCGCAGTGCTGCTCGCGTCCACCGCGAGGAGGCTGCGGCAGCGGGGTGCCAGGCCGGCGGTCAGCGTTCCGATGGAGCAGCCGACTTCGAGTCCGGACTCATAGCTTTCCCGGGGAAGCGCGGCCAGCGTCAAGGCCCGCTTCCGCCGCTCATACCAGCTGCCCAGGTAATCCCACGGATCCTCAGCCCGGGCGTGCACCGCGTCAAAGATGCGCTCGGCGTCGGCGCTGCGGTGCGGCGCGCCGCTGGTCTGCGCAGGGGGCGTCCAGGCGAAGACCTCATAACCGCGGGAAAAGTGCTTCAGGAATGCTTCACTGAGCAGCACCTCGTCCCCGGCAGCCGGCGAGAGCGGGCGGACCTGCGTGGCGTGGGCATCCATGGCACGGGCTTTCGCCGCAAGGGCCGGCGGGTCCGGGTGGAACCGGACCCAGGCCTGCCACGCCGGGTTGTCCGGCGTTGCCCAGTGCCAGAACCACACGGGGTACTCGAGCAGGCCGTGTCCGCCCTGGCGGGCAACCTCCGCCGCCACCTGCCCCAGGACATCATGGTCGGCGTGGCCGTCCTGCCGGTAAGGGGCCACCAGCACCAGTTGCCCGGGATCACCCGGCAACCGGCGCACCGCCTCCCGGACAACGGAGGTGATGCCGGCAGCATGAGCACCCAGTCCCCGGTCCGGATAGCCCAGGCAGCGCCAGCGCCCTTCCAGCCCCAGGGAGGCCAGGCCGGCGGCGAATTCCTCCAGCCGGGTCCCTGCGAGCTGGTCCGGGGTGACTGTGGGTGAGTCCGGATGGGAGCCTTCCCCCGCGGTGCACAGCAGGACTTCGACGTGGGCGCCCAGGGCGTGCACGTGGGCCAGCAGGCCCCCGGCGCCCAGGGTTTCGTCGTCGGGGTGGGCTGCCAGGACAACGAAGCGCATGGCTGCCAACTCCGGTGGGCTGAGTGGCAGTTCCGGGATGACAGGCAGGCCGTGGTCCACCCAGGCTGCCTCGTCCGTCCCGTCGTCGGTGTGGGAAAAGGTCACCACGCGGAGCCGCCGTCCAGCGTGAGCCTGCCCAGTTGGGCATCGTCCCGCATGGCGTGGTGCTGCCGGACGTACAGGGCCAGGTCCGCCATCCTCTTGGCGTAGGTCTCGTCGAAGGCCAGCGGCGCCGGCCCGCGGTTGCTGCCCACCAGGTGCAGCACGCGTTCGACGGCGGCAGCCACCGTACCGCGCACCCGCAGCGCGTCGCTCCACCCCGGACCGCGTTCCCCTGCTGCTGTCCGTCCTGCGTCGATCGCCTCGGCCGTGCGCGCGAGGTACTGCAGTCCTGCGCTCAAGGTGCGGTCGATTTCACCCAGCGCCGCCAGCGCAACCTGGTCCGGTTCGCGGCCGGAGGCTGCCCCCTCCTGCAGGGAGTTCCGGTAGTCCCGGCCAACGCCGATGGCGCCGCCCAGCCAGCAGGCGGCAACTCCGATGCCGCCCCACGCGAAGCCCGGCCGGCTGAAGTACCAGTCCACGCCAGCCAGCGGCTCCGCCGGTACATCGTCAAAGTGGACGGTGCCGCTGGGGATTTCCCGGAGTCCGCGGGCCACCCACGGCGGCTCACCAAAGGTCACGCCGGCGTGATGGAGGTCGACGGCGAAGGCGCGCCGGCCGCCGTCGGTGTGGGCAGTTATGACCGCATGGTCCAGGACCGGCGCCAGCGAACACCACGGTTTTGACCCGCTGAGCACCGCTCCCGAAGTGCCCCCGGATGCCTCAAGGCGCAGACCCGGCCCCTCCGCGGCGTAGACTCCCCAGGCACCTTCGGCCAGGGCAGGATCATGGCCCGCCTGGGCCAGGATCGCCAGTGCGTCCAGGTGCGGCTCAAAGATGCGGCCGGCGGCGACGTCGATGGCCGACACCGAGGCAAGGAGTTCCCAAAGGACCTGCGTGCTGCCTCCACCGGGCTGCGGCCAGGTGCTTCCCGCTTCCTTGGCCAGTTCGAGTAAGGCCGGCACGTCGCCCGCGGCCGTTGCCACGGCCGTCAACAGGGCTACCGCTTCCGGCGGCTGCGGGTTTCCGGAGGACAGGCGGACCGGCGTAACCGGTACCGCCTGTCCTCCGGGGTCAACCTGTGGAGGGCGTTGTACTGCGGCTTTCACGCGGGCCCCGGCGGCGCCTACTTTTCTGCCGGTTCGGTGACGGATGCGGTGGGTGCCATGATTTCGGCGTTGACCATCCATGCCAGCTGTTCCAGGCGCTCAATGGCGGCGTGCAGCAGGTCGGCACTGGTGGGATCTTCTTCATCAACCTCGTCATGCACGTCGCGCATCGTCTTCACGGCGCGTTCCAGCCTGGCGGTGATCAGCTTGACGGTGTCCTTGGTGGAGGTCAGGCCCTCCGGAAACTCCTCAAGGCGGTTGTCCGCCGTGACCGTGCTGCTGCGTCCGTCGGGAAGGGCATGCAGGGCACGCATCCGCTCCGCTGTCTGGTCCGCGAAGAGCCGTGCGGCAGCAATGATCTCGTCGAGCTGAAGGTGCAGGTCCCGGAAGTTGGTGCCCACCAGGTTCCAGTGCGCCTGCTTACCCTGCAGGTGCAGCTCAATCAGGTCGGTGAGGACCATCTGCAGGTTGCTGGCAAGGGTGGGTGACGCTTTCATCATTTTCCTCCGTTGCGGCCTGTCCGGCTTCCCGTCAGCCGGACGCTTATGCTCAGCATACTTACAATTGCGGTGCGGCCAGTCAAACCGGCCCCAGGCCGGGGACGCGTCAGAGGATGCGGGCCAGCGCGAATCCGTCCCAGCCCTTGGAACCCACCGTTTGGATGACCGTTGCGTCCAGCGCCGGGTGCTCCCCCAGCAGCCGGAGGGCCTCGATGATGCCGGGGGCGTTGACCGGGTCCATGGACGGGTCCAGCACCGCACCTTCCCAAATGGTGTTGTCCAGCACCACGGTGGCACCCGGCCGCCCCAGCCGCACCGCCCACTCCAGGTACTGGCTGTCGTTTTCCTTGTCGGCATCGATGAAGATGAAGTCGAAGGGCTCCCTGTCCTCTTCCTCGAGCGAAGCCAGGGTGTCCAGCGCAGGCCCCAGCCGGATCTCCACCTTCTCGCCCAGCCCGGCAGCATCGATGTTGGCCCAGGCCACTTCCGCATGCTTGGGCAGGAATTCGCACGTCACCAGCGTGCCGTCGTCGGGAAGGCCGCGGCCCATCCAGATGGTGCTGAAACCGGCGAGGGTTCCGATTTCCAGGATGCGGCGGGCGCCGGACAGCTGGACCAGGAGCTTGAGGAGCTTTCCCGCGTTGGGTGCCACCTCGATGGCCGGCATGCCCGCCTCGGCGGCGGAGTCAATGGCCTGCTGCAGTGCAGGGTCCGGATGAACCACAACGTCAGACAGGAACTTTTCGGTGGCGATCCACTCCGGACGGGGCTTGTGCTCGAACATTGCCACAGTTTGGCACGGAGCGACGTACGGGTCCAGAGACTGGCAGGTCCTGGAACTCCCCGGAGGCCTGCGGCTCAGGAACCGTCGGTGAGGGCTTCCTCCAGGCGGTCCACTTTGGCGGTGAGTTCACCGGTGTAGCCGGGCCGGATGTCGGCTTTGATCACCAGGGACACCCGGCTGCCGTACTGCCCCACTGCCTCGGTGGCGCGCTTGACGACGTCGAACACCTCGTCCCATTCGCCCTCGATGGTTGTGAACATTGAATCCGTCTGGTTGGGCAGTCCCGACTCCCGGACGATTTTCACCGCGGCGGCAACGGCGTCGTGCACGGACGCGTCACCAGGCCGGGAACCTTCGCTCGGAACGCCGGAGGGGGCAACGGAAAAAGCAAGCAGCATAAGGCCAGTCTGCCACGCGCCAGGGGCCGGTGCAGGGGCGGATGGGGTGCTTCCGTCACAATGAGCACCTACCCCCCAGTAACGGTGAACGCCTGCAGCTCCGTTGCTAACCTTTTCGCATGAGTCTCGCCGTCGCCCGTAAGCCCCTTCGTGCCGACGCGGCGCGCAACGTGGACAAAATCATCACAGCGGCGCGGCAGTGCTTCCGTGAGTTTGGCCCGGATGTCCCCCTGCAGACCATCGCAGTGACCGCCGGCGTCGGCCCGGCCACCCTCTTCCGGAATTTCGCGGACAAGGAGGAACTGGTCCTTGCCGCGCTGAACCGGCAACTCCGGCTGACCGTGGATCCCGTGATTGACGGCGCCCTGGCGGACATCGACGCCGCTGCGGGCCTGTTCCGGGTGCTGGAGGCGCTGATGGATGCTGCCAGCGCGGACGCCAACCTGCTGGGAGCCGTGGCCGGGCGCCGGGAGCTGCTGACCGGCATTTCGGGTTCCCTCATGGAATCCATCAGCGTTTTGTTGGTCCGCGGCCAGGGACAGGGGAGCCTGCGGGCGGACATCTCCATGACCGATATGTTCCGCCTGCTCGCCATGCTGATCGGAGTGGTGGACACCATGGAACCGGGCTCGGACGCCTGGCAGCGTCCGCTGGCTCTGGTGGAAGATGCCATCCGGACCACGCGGCCAAGCCGGCCGCTTCCTGCCCACGTGCCGGTGCCGGCTTCCGCTTCCGCCGCACTGCCGGCCGGTATCCTGCCCGGGTAGCTTGCTGCCCACGGATATGTACCGGCCTTCATAGCCTCCAACTTCGACCATTGTGGGCGCCCAGCAGGTGCCATAGACTTCTAGAGGGTTACGCAGCCAGCCTCTGTACATTCGAGATGGAGAGCCATCCCCATGAAGCAGTTCCTGCATTTCCGGCGCCCAACGGTCGCAGTGCGATGAACAGTTCCAAGCTGTCGCGCTACCTCAACGATCCGCGGGGGCCTGAAGAGGTCCTTCCCACGCTCACCTCGGGGGAACTGGCGGACCTGCTGGACGGCCTCTACCAGAATCTGGACACTCCCGAACCGGAATTCGGCGCGGAGGCCTGGTACGAAATGGCCGTCGAAGAGAGCTGCCGCAGGAGCGTCTCGCCGGACGGCGCCGCCCACGGAGTGGCATAGCAACTCCCCCGGCCCCTGGGCCCCCGCAATTCCCACCCTGCGCATCAGGGCTCGTTTCCGCGCGCCAGGGCTTCTTTCCGCCAGGCTCTTTTTGGCCTGCTAGCCGCGATGTCCGGAGCCGTTGTGTTCAGGGTGCTGGTGGTGTTCGTTGGGGATGTGCTCCTTCGCCTGCAGGAGATGCTGCTGCAGCTTCTCCTCGGCGTCCCGGCGGCGCCGCGCGGTATCACGCATTTCCCGGGTGGATTCGGATCCCCGGGGGTCAAGATAGCTGGTGCGGGATTTTGCCTGGTACTCCCCTGCCGGCAGACCCGGCAGTTGCTTTTCGGCGGATTTCTTCCCGGCGTCCCCGGCGTCCCGGGCGTCTTCCGTCTCTACGGGCGGTGACTGTTCGTTCATCTGGTACCTCCTCCTGGCCGCCGTGACATGGTGCGGCCCTTTCTTCAGTCCATCACAGTTGGACTTTTGAATGCTGGCAGGATGTCAGCCGCGGGCAGTGTCTCCCCGCTTACGGATCTCCTGCCGCACCAGGGCCTGAAGCGCCGGAATGGGCGACGACGGATCGAGGTCAAGCGAGTGGCCCAGGCTTTCGGCGAGCTGCTCCAGGTCCTCCGGCGGGACACCGGACAAACCGGCGTAGCGGGTGTAGAAGCGTTTGGGGGGCAGCCCCGCCCGCCGTCGGGCGTTTTTGTGGTGGGGCCTGCCGGCTCTTTCTCCGGCAGCATGCAGCTGATTGTCCATTGTCGCCATTCGCCGAACTTCCGCGGCCAACTGCATCAGCCGGTTTCATAGTACAGCCGCAGGCACGCATACGGCGTGACCTGCATCACTCAGAATGCGGCGCAGCACGTCGCATGCTTCCGTCCCGCCCGGATTCGGTGTCAGTTCCACCCGAGCATGCGCAAGAGGGCGGCAGCGCCTGCACCTGCCAGGACCACCACCAGGAACGGGGCCCGGAGCGCCAGGGCTATGGCTGCCGCGGCCAGGGCGCCCAGCCGCGCGTCGGCAGCCAGCGCCTGCCCGGACGCCACCGCGTTCACCACGGTCAGGGACGCGAGCAAGCCGATGGTCATGGTGCCGGCGATACGGGACATCCGCGGGTCCTCCAGGAACCGGGCCGGCACGAAGTAGCCCACCAGCTTCCAGGCGTAGGCCAACACACAGGCCAGCAAAAGCCAGAACCAGAGGCTCATGAGTCAGCTCCCGGAACGGTGCCGTTCCGGCGGCGGTACCGGCCGCCGTCGTGATCCTCCTGGCTGCCCTGATCTCCCTCATTTCCCCGATGGCTGTGCCGCCCGCCGTCGTGGCCGTGATGTCCGCGGTAAGGTTCCACATCCGGCTCCAGGCCCTCGTCGCTGCGGCCATGGCTGAACCAGCCGATCACAGCGGCAACCACGGCAGCCACCAGGATGGGCACGCCGGCCGGAACGAACGGCACGGCGATCACCGTGGCCAGGGCGCACACCACGGCAATGGCCACAGGCTCACGGCCCTTGAGCCGCGGCCACAGCAGCGCCAGGAAAGCGGCCACGGCAGCACCATCGAGTCCCCACTGTTTGGGGTCGCCCAGCCCGCTTCCGGCGAACGCGCCCACGGCCGTGAAGAAGTTCCAGAGCACATAGATCCCGATGCCGGCGGCCCAGAATCCCCGGCGCTGCTCCGCAGGATCGGTCTGTCCGGTGCTGGTAGCCGTGGATTCGTCGATGGTCAGCTGGGCGCTGACGTATTTGCGCCAGCCGGTGGGCCGCAGCAGGGCGTTCAACTGCATCCCGTAGATGCCGTTGCGCATGCCCAGCAGCGTGGCGGCACTCATCGCGGCGATGCCGGAGCCGCCGCCGCCCACCACCCCGATGAACGCGAACTGCGAGCCACCGCTGAACAGCAGCAGGCTCAGGGCCATGGTCTGCCAGATGTCGAGCCCGGATGTTACGGACAGCGCGCCAAAGGACACCCCGTACAGACCCGTGGCGATGCTGATGGAGATGCCCACCCGCACTGCCGGAGATGCCAGCAGCTTCACCGCAGCAGCCCTGCTGTCAGGCTGGACGGCGCCGGTCTGCGGAGGCTCCACGCCCACAGGATGAGCGGGGCCTGGAGCGGAAGGCGCACCGTATGGATCTTCCGCTGGGCAGGAGTACCGTGCGGACCATAGGCCCGCTGGAGCGCATCCAGATGTCCCGCCAGGAACGCGGTGAACATCGCGGCGAGTGCGGTGGCGGTCGCCTTCCGCGTCAGAGGGACAAGGATCCCGACGGCGGCGGCCAGTTCCAGCAGTCCGCTGGCTGCGATCCATTCCTCCCGTGACAGCACGGCGAACGGACGTGGAGGCTGCGCACTATGGCGTGGGCCGGCGTCGGGCGTCCCTGCACTGCCGTCTGCGGTGCTGCCTGTGCTGGCGGCGCCGCCTGCGGCTGATGCATCGTCCCGGCAGAGGTAGCCGGGAACCACCTGGTGGTAAAAACCGGGGTTCCGGAAATGCTGCCTGGCGCTGGCCAGGAGCAGGGCGCTCATGGCCGCGGCGGAGAGGTTCCGGGCAGCCCGGCCGGACCGGGGAGAAGACATGGCTCCACTCAATCACAGGCGCAGCCGGTGGTTGAAACCGCCCGCTCGGCCGTGATCCGGCGTTCCTCCCGGCATGCGTCGGGGCGTCAGGCCGTCACGGCGTCAGGCCCATGCCAGCCCCGAGCTGCCATAGGGCGGCGGAGGGTTGCGGTAATCGAGCGGGTGGCCATCGATCAACAGCGGCGGCCGGACATAGCGCAGCTCCCCGAAGGAGCTAGGCATCGTCCGGTATTCGGGCCCGGGCAGTTCTGCAGCCTCCTCAAGGTTCTCAGGCAGGGAGAAGAGCTCCTCGGCGGTCCTGGCCAGGGACAGGCGGCCCGCTCCGCCCAGGCCGGTCTGCCGGCGGACGGCGAGCAGGGCGACAGCCGCGGCAGCAGCGCCGTACCCGGTGGCGTGGTCCAGGGCCTGGACAGGCAGGGCACCCGGCCGCCATCCGCCGTCGTCCTCCTTTCCGTAGAGGTGGGCAATGCCGCTCGCGGCCTGGACGATGCTGTCGAAGCCGCGGCGCTCACTCCAGGGTCCTGCATCGCCCCAGCTGTCCAGTGTGACCACCACCAGCTCCGGGCGGGAAGCCTGCAGGGCGCCGGCGTGCAGCCCGAAACGGTCCAGAGCCCCTCGGCGGTAGCCACTGACCACCACGTCGGCGTCCGTCAGGAGCTGGTGCAGCCGGCGCTGGTTTTCGGGGGTGCCAAGGTCCGCCTCGGCGCTGCGCTTGCCGAAGCAGGTGTCCACGAACTGGTCGGGAAGTTCGGGCATCGCGGGCGGGTCGATCCGCAGGACCTCCGCACCCAGTGCTCCCATGAGCCTGGTGGCCACAGGACCGGCGATGACCCTGGTGAGGTCCAGGACCCGGACACCTGCGAGAGGTCTTGCGGGATCTGTGGCATGGTGTGGCGCCGGCGCTGGTGGGATGTCCATCCCGGTCAGTTCAAGCCCGGTCCCCGGCGTGGTTAGCCCCAGCCCTGCGTGTTGACCATCGGGAAAAGTGACGGAGATCCATGGACCGGAGCCCGCCGCCTGGCCCATTCCGGTGGCGAGCCAGCCGCTGCGCGTCCGGACGGCAGCGGCAATGCCGCCGAGGCCCTGGATTGCCGCTTCGGCCTCCAGCGATGTCATCTCCAGGAGGGCGGCTTCGACGTCCTCCCGGCTGCCGGCGCCGAGCGCCTGCATCAGCCGCTTCTCGTGGTGCGGGTAATTGGCGTGGAGCCGGATCCAGCCGTCCTGCGTGCGCCGGAACCCGGACAAAGGCGCGAACCCCTGCAGCTTCCGGCCGGCAATCCGAAGAAGGCCTGAGGAATCGAAGGCGGCTGCGGTCAGCCGGGAGGTGGTGGTGAACCGGCCAGGCGATCCCGCGTAGAGGTTCAGGGCCGCGGCCGCGGTACTCACGGCCCTCAGGGCAAGTCCCTCAACGTCCAGGGGACCTGCCCACCAGCGGCGGGGGCCGCCGTCGGCCGGGTACCTGCTCATGCCAAGTCCTAACTTCCCTGCGGCGAGGCCACCTGCAGCTGGTTCAGCACCCGGGCGGGCACGTTGGTGGTGATTTCATGGATGCCCAGCTCCTGGCAGAGGGCCACGTCCTCCGCTGAATCCACCGTCCACACCCGGAAGCGCCGGCCGGCATCCAGCCAGCGCCGTACTGTGTCCGGATGCTCGCGCACGTAATCGATGCCCGGGCCTGCAAGGCCTGCCAGCCGCGCGTCCAGGATCCGCTCGGCCTCCAGCTGGGTTGCCTTCATGAGGTTGGCGATGGCTCCGCCCGTGATCAGTCCCAGGCCCAGCCCGCCGCGGATCTCGTGGATATTGATGTCGTCCACCAGCTGGCAGATGTACTGCGCCGGAACAGAATGGAGCAGGTGCCGGACGGAATCCGGGCTGAAACTCATGAATGTCACGGCGATGTTGTCCACCGTTGAGCCTGCCGCGTTCCAGCCTTCGCCCCGGAGTACCTCCAGCACCCGGTCCTCCAGCTTGAGCTGATAGGGACTGGGGTGCTTCAGTTCGATGGCGAGCTTTACCGGCCGTCCCGCTCCACGGAGGATATCGAGCAGCTCCGGAAGGGTCAGGAACTGTTCAGAGCGTGCCCCGTAGACCTCCGGGATGCGGGCGCCCTTCCACGACGAAAAGTCCAGGTGGCGCAGCTGGCGCAGGGTCCGCTCCGCCACGGGCCCCGTTCCGTCCGAGGTCCGGTCCAGGTTTGCGTCATGCAGGAGGACCACGTGCTGGTCGCGCGTGAGGTGGACGTCGCATTCGACACCGTCGGCTCCGTCCGCCAACGCCTGCAGGTAGGCGGCGCGGGTGTGTTCGGCGAACGCGGCGCTGGCACCGCGGTGGGCAAAGACCAGGGGCCGCTGCGGCACCGACTCCTCACTTGTCATGGAGACACGGTAGCCGACCACACCCCTGCTGCGGGGCTAGGCTTGGCACATGCAGGTGAACTCTGAGCCAACTACCCAGGAAGCCCCGGCCCAGCCAGCCCGCGCGGTGCCGGCGGACGCACAGGCAGGTGCCGCCGCCGTCGGCCGCCAATTCAGCGCCGGCGATGCCGAAAAGGCGGCAGCGCTGCGGAAAATGAAGCTTGTGGCCTTGGGCCTGCTGATCGCCATGGCAGTGGTTTTTGTCTTCGCCTTCGCGCTGCAGAAGGAGTACCCGTGGCTGCAGTACGTTCGGGCGGCGGCGGAAGGCGGCATGGTGGGCGCGCTGGCCGACTGGTTTGCTGTGACCGCACTGTTCAAGTACCCGATGGGCATCAAGATCCCGCACACTGCCATCATTCCGCGGCGCAAAGACCAGATCGGCGCCTCGCTGGGTGAGTTCGTGGAGACCAACTTCCTCTCGGAGCAGGTTGTGCAGGAGAAGCTGGCCAGCGTCAACATTGCCCGCCGGGCCGGCGAATGGCTGGCCGCTCCGGCCGGCGCCGACCGGGTGGCCAAAGAGGGTGCGGCGGTCATCCGGGGCCTGTTCAAGGTCCTGAACGACGACGACGTCCAGGCCGTCATCGAGGGAATGGTGCGCAAGCACCTTCTCACTCCGCCGTGGGGACCTCCGGTGGGCAGGATGGCGGAGCGGATTTTCCACGACGGGCACCACCACAAGCTGGTGGACCTGCTGGTGGACCGGGCGGCCGACTGGGTCAGCGAGAACCACGAAACGGTCAGCCGGCTGGTCTCGGAGCGTTCGCCAACCTGGGTGCCGCAGTTCGTGGACGGGCTGGTGGGCGACAAGGTCTACATCGAGTTCCTCAAGTTCGTGCGTGCCGTGCAGTCCGATCCGAACCACCAGGTCCGGCAGTCCATCGACAAGTACCTGAACGACCTTGCCCAGGACCTGCAGCACGATCCTGTGATGATCGCCCGCGCCGAGGACATCAAGGCCCAGGTCCTTGGCGACCCGGAGGTCCGGGAACTCGCGTCGCGCACGTGGGGAACCGTGAAGAACGCCCTGCTCGGCGCCGTGGAGGATCCCGACAGCGACCTCACCATCAAATTCAAGGCAGCCGTCCGCGACTTCGGCTCCAGGCTGGTCAACGACCCCGAACTCGCCGGCAAGGTCAACGCCTGGATCGGCGACGCCGCCGGCTATCTGGTGCGGACTTACCGGTCCGACATTGCCGGGGTCATCACGGATACCGTTGCCCGCTGGGACGCGGAGGAAACCTCGCAGAAGATAGAGCTGCAGGTGGGCAAGGACCTGCAGTTCATCCGGATCAACGGAACAGTTGTGGGGTCCCTGGCGGGGCTGGCGATCTTTACGGTGGCGCACCTGATTTTCGGGTGAGCCAGCTCCTGCACAGCAACGCGGGGTCAGGCAACGCCCCATAAACGGCCTCGGGCGGGCCAGGAGTGACCCCGCGTTGCTTGAGGAGGGCGGCCTACGCGAACGGCTCCAGCTCTACGCCGGCTGCCTCGAGTCCTGCCCGGACGCCCGCGGCCATCTCCACGGCACCGGGGGTGTCGCCGTGGATGCACAGGGAATCCGGCCGGACCTGCACCACTGTTCCGTCGACGGCCACCACTTCGCCCTTGGTTGCCAGTCGGACTGCGCGCTCAACGATCGCATCGACGTCGTGCAGGACGGCACCTTCCTGCGAGCGCGGCACCAGCGTGCCGTCGCCCCGGTAGGCACGGTCCACGAAGGCCTCGATGAACACCGGATGCCCGGCTTCCTGTGCCTGCTTCAGCAGTTCCGAGCCCGGCAGTCCCAGGATGGGCAGCCCGGGATCGTACGCGTTGACCGCTGCAACCACAGCCGAGGCCTGCCCGGCGTCGTGGACCAGCCGGTTGTACAGCGCGCCGTGGGGCTTCACGTAGTCCACGGAGGCACCCACGGCGTGGGCAACGCCGTCGAGCGCGCCCAGCTGGTACAGCACGTCGCCGAACAGCTCATCGAAGCTTGTGTCCAGGGAGCGCCGGCCGAAGCCGGGCAGGTCGCGGTAGCCGACGTGCGCACCCACCGTGACGTCGAGCTCGTAGGCTGCCCGGCAGCTGTCCAGCATGGTGATGGGGTCCCCGGCGTGGAACCCGCAGGCCACGTTGGCGCTGGTCACCAGCTGGAACATCGCGGCGTCGTCTCCCATCGTCCAGGAGCCGAATGATTCGCCGAGGTCAGCGTTGAGATCCAAGTGTGTTGCCTTCCAGCGTCAGGTTGTCCGGAGCGGCAGCGGTGGGCTTAAGCTCCCCGGGAATGGTGTCCGGCATGGGGCCGAACGCTTCTTTGGCGTTGGACACCACCGCGCGGCCCATCATGAGGTTACCTGCTCCACCCACCACAGCCCCGATGCCGAACGGCAGGGCCCTGCCAAACAGTGCCGTGCCCTGGCGCTTGAGGAGGTTTTTGAGGAAAGCCTTCTGGATCCTGCTCCGGATGCTGCTGAATCCCGGCATGGGCATGGATTTGGAAAGCATGCTGCCCCAGGCCCTGGTGGCGTTGACTCCGCTGCCCGCGGCCTGGCCGCTCAGGGTTCCCAGCAGCGCCGTCCCCTCTTCGCCAAGCATGATGGCCATGACCATGGTGCTGGCCTTCTCGGGGTTGGTGAGGCGGATGCCGTGCAGCTCCGCCAGTGACGTCGCGTACAGGGCTGTTGCTTCCAGGAACCCCACGGTGGCGGCAGCGGACAGTCCCAGCGACGCCACCGTTCCCACCCCGGGGACGACGGCGGTAGCGCCCACCACTGCACCCCCGCCGGTGACGGCACGGAGGTAGTCGCGTTCCAGGATGTTCGCCAGCTGCGCCGCCGTGGCGCGGGGATGCTTCTTTTGCAGCCGGCGGATGTAGGCCACCACCAGTGGACGCTGGATTTCCACCGCCTTCAAGAGCATGTTGTGGACGCCCGCCTTGGGCTTGCCGTCGGCGTCGAACACCGCGTTGTGGGCGGTTTCCTGTGCGATTCGTACTGCGGGATTGCTGCTCTTGGCCATGGTCACCTTCATTCAAATCGACCTGCAGCGGTGGGCTGCCGTGCTTCTCCATCCTAAGTGGATCAACACTAAGCATGCTTAACTTCTATGACGTGGCCTGCGGGTTTCCATGGCCCAGGCTGTTGAAGGTGTACAGGTGGATGCCTGCAATCTCCGTAACATCGCGGAGCTGGTCCAGGATCGGCAGGGGCGAGTAGCTGCCGCCGCTGAGCAGACGGCGGCCGAGCGGCCCCTGCCGGGTGAGGAACTTCAGGGACGGGCCGACGCCGATCTTTGCCGCGAGCGCGATGAGCTTGGCACGGGGGACGGCGCCGGGCACCCCCGCCCAGATGGGCAGCTGGACACCTTCGCGCCGGAGGGTTTCCGCGTACCAGCTGATCCGGGGAACGGAAAAGCACATCTGGGTGGTGACGCCGGATGCCAGGTGCTGCTTTTCCAGCAAGGCGTCGAGCATCTGGAGCTCGCCGTGATGCGGGTGCCCTTCCGGGTATCCCGCCACTCCCGCCGAGATGTCCCCGCCCGACAGCTCCATGATGTCCTCCAGCAGTTGAAGGGAGTTGCTGTACGGGCCCGCAGCTTCCGAAGCATCACCGCCGATGGCGAACACCTCCCTGATCCCTGCATCCCGGCAATCCCGCAGCGCGGCTTCCAGCTGCCCGCGGCTCCCGATGCTCCGGGCAGCAAGGTGCGGGACCACGCTGTATCCCATACCGGCCAGCTGCAGCGCCGTCTGCATGGTCCGCGCGATGCCATGGTGCGGCAGGCACGTCACGGTGATGGTGGACCCCGCAGGAACGTGGGCCCGGACGCCGGCGGTAATGCCCTCCGTCGGGATGATCTCCAGCCGGGTGGGAAGGCTCCTGACTTCCCGGGACGCCCGCGTATGTGGTTTGGTGCCTGACCGGGTGACCCGCTCGCTTGCCGCACCCGTCAGTTCCGTGCCGATCACTTCGGCGCCTGCTCTTTCTGGGGAGTCCTGTCGTTCACTGCCCCCTTGCTGCGGCCCGCTGCAGCCTCATCGGCCCGGAGCTCGGCCTGGAAGACGGCGAAGCGGGCGAGATGTGCCGGGCGGCGCCGCAGGATGGCCCACGCAACGCCCAGGACAAGGAACCATGCGGGGGTGACCAGCAGCGCGGCAAGGGTGTCGGGCTGGGTGGTGAGGGCCCAAAGGACGAAGGCGAAGAAGGCGAAGATCAGCCACACCACGGGGATGCCGCCGGGCATTTTGAACGTGGACGCCGCGTGCAGGTGCGGGCGGCGGCGCCGGAAGGCGAGGTAGCTGGCAAGGATGATGGACCAGACGAAGATGAAGCAGACGGCGGACACGGTGGTGACCATCTCGAAGGCCTTGCCCACGTCCTGGCCGGCATACATCAGGACGACGCCGGAGAGCAGCAGCACGCAGGACAGGAACAGCGCGTTGCTGGGTACTTTCCTCGTGGAGAGGCGGCTGAAGATGCCGGGAGCGTCGCCTTCCTGTGCCAGGCCAAAGACCATCCGGGACGTGGAGTAGATGCCCGAGTTGGCGGAGGACATGGCGGAGCTCAGGACCACCAGGTTGACGATGGTTGCCGCGGCTCCAAGCCCGGCCAGGGAGAACATTCCGATGAAGGGGCTGTGGCCAGCCGCGAACTGGGTCCAGGGGGTGACGGACATCAGGATGATCAGCGCGCCGACGTAGAAGAGCAGCACCCGGATGGGGATGGCGTTAATGGCCTTGGGCAGGTTCCGTTCAGGATTCTTGGCCTCGGCGGCCGTTGTGCCAACCAGCTCGATGCCCACGAAGGCGAAAACGGCGATCTGGAAGCCGGCCACGAATCCCATGAATTCGTTGGGGAAGAAACCGCCGTGGCTCCACAGGTTGCTGAACCCGGCGGCTCCTGCGTCGCTTTGGAACCCGGTGAAGATCATGAACAGGCCCACGATGATCAGCGCTGCGATGGCGATGATCTTGATGAGGGCGAACCAGAATTCCGTCTCACCGAACGCCTTCACGGTGGCGAGGTTGAGCAGCAGGAGAATGGCGACCGTGGCCAGCCCGGGGATCCAGAGCGGCAGCGAGGGCCAAAGTTCCCGGGAGTACCCGGCGATGGCGATGACGTCGGCGATGCCGGTGATCACCCAGCAGAACCAGTAGGTCCATCCGGTGAAGAACCCGGCCCAGGGCCCCAGGAGGTCGGCCGCAAAATCGCTGAAGGACTTGTAGTTCAGGTTGCTCAGCAGCAGTTCGCCCATGGCCCGCATCACGAAGAACAGCATGAACCCGATGATCATGTACACAAAGATCACGGACGGGCCGGCCGCGGAGATTGTTTTGCCGGAGCCCATGAAGAGGCCTGTGCCAATGGCTCCGCCGATGGCGATGAGCTGGATGTGCCGGTTGCTGAGCTGCCGCTCCAGGTGCGGCGGTTCGCTGTGTTGGGCTTTGCCTGGGTGTGGTTGGCCGCTGGGGGACGTCGGGGGATGAATCGTCATGAGGAACTCCATCGTTCAAGCAGCACCGTCAGGTGCCACAAAGATTCGGTTCCTCCCCGCTCTGTACAGGACCTGAGAGTTTCCGCAGCCATAAAGGCGTGCTTGCACCGTCGGTGAGCCAGGACCTGCCTGGCTGCTTTCCAGAGTTGCCTTTCCGCGGCGGTACGGGGGCCTGAGAGTTTCCTGGGGAGGGTTTGCTCCTACGGCGCCTGCTGAATGTACCGGGCAGGACTCTCCCGCCGCAGGTCAAAGGCATTTTAAGTTAGAAGTCGTGATCAGTTGCGGAGCATTTCCAGCCCCATCCCGGCACGGACTGCCCAGAGTAGGTTGAGCCAGTCCGGCAGGGGACGCCGATCACGGGTTCAGTGTGGTTCCGGTCACGAACGATTGTCAAACCCCTGCCCGCAACAACGTCGCGAACCGGCTGATCCCGGCCGTCATGACTGGACCGATTTGCTTTCGAAGCCCTTCAGCCTGTACCTTGTGAGCCGAATCACCCCAAATTTGAATAAGCCTTTCGAGCTGTGACGGGAGAGTCCTCCCGGAGCAACACCGGGCAGGCGCCGTAGGAGCAAATCCTCCCCAGGAATCTCTCAGGCCCATGTACCGTCACGGCGAGGCGACTCTGGAAAGCAGCCCGGCCACATCCCTTTGACGAGGGGTGCCGGACTCACCGACGGTGCAAGGCGGGGCCTGCCACAAACAGGCTCAACCGGAATCTCTCAGGTCCAATACAGAGCGGGGAGGAACCCAAACCATGCCGTGCCACCCGTGGCCGGCCAGACCTGGAGTTCCTCATGACGATTCAATCCCTTCCATCGACTTTTGCCGACCGGCACATCGGCGCGCGCCGCCAGGCCGACGTCGACGCGATGCTCAAAGCCGTGGGCTACGACAGCGTGGACGGTCTCGTGGACGTTGCCGTCCCTGCCTCGATCCGCCAGGACAAGGCCCTCCGGCTGGCGGCCGCCATGAGCGAGGTTGAGGTCCTGGCCGAGCTGCGCCGGATCGCCGCCAAAAACAAGACCGCGGTCCAGATGATCGGCCAGGGCTACTACGACACCATCACCCCGGCCGTCATCCGCCGCAACGTCCTGGAAGCGCCGGCCTGGTACACGGCCTACACCCCCTACCAGCCTGAAATTTCCCAGGGCCGGCTTGAGGCGCTGCTGAACTTCCAGACCATGGTCCAGGACCTGACCGCGCTTCCGGTCGCGAACGCGTCGCTGCTGGACGAAGCCACCGCCGTGGCAGAGGCGGTGCTGCTGATGCGCCGGGCCAACAAGAATAAGGACGCCAAGGACGGCAAGACGGTCCTGGATGCCGATTGCCTTCCCCAGACCATTGCCATCGTCCAGGGCCGCGCCGAGGCGCTCGGCTTCGAGGTGGAGGTCGCCGACCTGTCCAACGGACTGCCCGACGGCGCCATCAACGGCATCGTGCTGCAGCAGCCCGGCGTCTCGGGCCGGGTGTGGGACCAGTCGGCGGTCATCGCTGAAGCCAAGGAACGCGGCGCCCTCGTCACCGTCGCTGCCGACCTCCTCGCCCTCACCCTGATCACCCCTCCGGGCGAGCAGGGCGCCGATATCGCCGTCGGTTCCACCCAGCGCTTTGGCGTTCCGCTGTTCTTCGGCGGCCCGCACGCGGCCTACATGGCCGTCCGGACGGGCATGGAACGCACCCTGCCGGGCCGCATCGTCGGCGTGTCCAAGGACAATGCAGGCGCCCCCGCCTACCGTCTCGCGCTGCAGACCCGCGAGCAGCACATCCGCCGGGAAAAGGCGACCTCGAACATCTGCACCGCCCAGGCGCTGCTCGCCATCGTGTCCTCCTTCTACGCCGTTTACCACGGCCCGGACGGGTTGAAGGCCATCGCCGAGAGGGTCCACAACAACACCCGGGTGCTCGCCACCGCCCTCGCCAAGGTGGGCCGGGAGCTCGTCAACGACTCCTTCTTCGACACCCTTACCGTCCGTGTCCCCGGCAAGGCCCGCAAGGCCATCACCGCGGCTGAGGCCCGGGGCATCAACCTGCGCTTCGTCGACGAAGACACTGTGGGTGTTTCCATCGATGAGACGACGACGGCGGCAACACTTTCCGCTGTTGCCGTCGCCTTTGGCGCCGGTCCCATCGGGGACGCACAGGGCTACGAGCTGCCCGAAACGGTGCTCCGCACGTCGGGCTACCTGCAGCACCCGGTGTTCAACACCCACCGCTCCGAGACCCAGCTGCTGCGTTACATCCGCCGCCTCTCGGACCGCGACCTGGCGCTGGACCGTACCATGATCCCGCTGGGTTCGTGCACCATGAAGCTGAACGCCACCGTGGAGATGGAAGCCATCTCCTGGCCCGAATTCGCCTCAATCCACCCGTTCGCCCCCGACTCGCAAACTGAGGGCTGGCGCGAACTGATTGAAGGCCTGGAAGCCGACCTCACCGAGATCACCGGCTACGACCAGGTGTCCATCCAGCCCAACGCCGGTTCCCAGGGTGAACTTGCAGGGCTGCTGGCGATCCGCGGCTACCACCTGTCCCGCGGCGACGACCAGCGCAATGTCTGCCTGATCCCGGCGTCCGCGCACGGCACCAACGCTGCCTCCGCGGTCCTGGCCGGCATGAAGGTTGTGGTCGTGGCCACCGCCGCCGACGGAACCATCGACCACGCGGACCTGACCGCGAAGATCGAGGCGCACAAGGACGCCCTTTCGGCGATCATGATCACCTACCCCTCCACCCACGGTGTGTACGACGCCGACGTCCGCGAGGTCTGCGACGCCATCCACGCCGCCGGCGGGCAGGTCTACGTCGACGGCGCAAACCTCAACGCCCTGGTCGGTTTGGCTCAGCCGGGCAAGTTCGGCGGCGACGTGTCCCACCTGAACCTGCACAAGACCTTCTGCATCCCGCACGGCGGGGGCGGCCCCGGCGTCGGACCGGTCGCAGCAAAGGCACACCTCGCACCCTTTATGCCGGGCGACGCCAATAAAGCCGCGCATGAGGAGGGCCACGGCGTGGCCATCAACGCGTCACGATACGGCTCCGCCGGTGTCCTCCCCATTTCATGGGCCTACGTGAAGCTGATGGGCGGCGAGGGCCTGACCGAGGCCACGAAGGCCGCACTCCTGGCGGCCAACTACGTCGCGTCCCGGCTGAACGAGTTTTTCCCTGTGCTGTACACGGGTGAGGGCGGGCTGGTGGCGCACGAGTGCATCCTCGACCTGCGCGAACTGACCGCGAAGACGGGTGTTACCGCCGAGGACGTGGCCAAGCGCCTCATCGACTTCGGATTCCACGCCCCCACCCTCGCCTTCCCGGTGGCCGGGACGCTGATGGTGGAGCCCACCGAGTCCGAGGACCTCGCCGAGATCGACCGCTTCATCGACGCGATGATCACCATCCGCGCCGAAATCGATCAGGTGGCCGCCGGGGACTTCTCCCTGGAAAACTCGCCGCTGCGCAACGCACCCCACACGGCAGCCGCCGTCGTCAGCTCTGACTGGGACCGCGCCTACCCGCGCGAGCAGGCCGCCTTCCCTGTCTCTGCACTGCGGCAGGACAAGTACTTCCCGCCCGTCGGCCGCATCGACGGCGCAGCCGGGGACCGCAACCTCATCTGCTCCTGCCCGCCGCTCGAAGACTTCGAAAACTAATTCACCCGTTGGTTGAGCCGGTCGAAACCTGGATCTCGACAGGCTCGACCACCGGCAACAGTAAGGATTCTTGATGACCGAGAAATACACTGCCCTGTTCGAGCAGCACAAGAAAGCCGGCGCCTCCTTTACGGACTTCGGTGGCTGGCAGATGCCGCTCAAGTACGCATCAGAGCTGGCGGAACACCACGCGGTCCGCAATGCTGCCGGGTTGTTCGACCTCTCCCACATGGGTGAAGTCTGGGTGACCGGTCCCGACGCCGCAGCGTTCCTGGACTACGCCCTGGCCGGAAAACTCTCCGCGGTTGCCGTCGGCAAGGCGAAGTACTCACTGATGTGCGACGCCGACGGCGGCATCATCGACGACCTCATCTCCTACCGCCGCCCTTCCCCGAAGGAAGGCGTGGACCAGTACCTGGTGGTTCCCAACGCGGGCAATGCCGCCGTCGTGGCCAGGGCACTCCTGGAGCGGGCGGCGGACTTCGATGTCGCCGTCGAGGACGCCTCTGCCGACACTTCGCTGATCGCCATCCAGGGACCGGCGGCCGAAGAAATCCTGCTGAAGCTCGTCCCGGCGCACCAGCACCCGCTGGTCACGGAACTCAAGTACTACGCCGCCGTTGAGGTGGGCATCACCGTCAGCGGTGCGGTCCAGGATCTCCTTGTGGCCCGCACCGGGTACACCGGCGAGGACGGCTTCGAGATCTACATCGGCAACCTGGACGCGGCCGGGCTCTGGGACGCGCTGCTGGAAGCAGGTGAAGGCTCCGGCCTGATCCCCGCCGGCCTCGCCGCCCGCGACTCGCTCCGCCTTGAAGCCGGCATGCCGCTGTACGGGAACGAGTTGTCCCGCCACGTGAACGCCTACTCCGCGGGCCTCGGCCCCGTTGTGTCGCTCACCAAGGAGAGCGACTTCGTGGGCAAGGAGGCGCTGGCCTCAATCAAGGCTGCCGGATTCGGATCAACGGTCGGCCAAAAGCTGGTGGGCCTCAAGGGAACCGGCCGCCGCGCAGCCCGCGCCCACTACCCCGTCCTCAAGGACGGCTCCCTGGTGGGGGAGGTCACCTCCGGCCAGCCCAGCCCGACGCTCGGCTACCCCGTGGCCATGGCCTACGTCGACGTCGAATTCGCCACCCCCGGCACCGTCCTGGACATCGACCTCCGCGGCAAGCCAGAGAAGTTCGAAGTAGTTGAACTCCCGTTCTACAAGCGCACGAAGTAACTCCCCTCGCGGCCGGGTACGTGCCGGCAGACCGGACTTTTCACGCGTGCTGCTCCTTCGTCGCTTTGACGCACGCTTTCGAAAAGCCCGGCTCCGCCGGCCCTCGGACGCTCTCTCACCTTTCGCACGTTTGAACCATACGCTCGCTCACTCTCCACATCTAACGAAGGAATTACACATGAGCAAAGTTGTTGCTGAACTGAAGTACTCCGCCGAGCACGAATGGGTTGCCGGTGACGGGTCCGGGCCCACGGGGGTCGGGATTTCCGCTGTCGCCGCCGACGCCCTGGGTGACATTGTGTACGTGGACCTCCCCGATGTTGGCTCGACGGTTACTGCCGGCGAAACCTGCGGCGAGGTGGAATCCACCAAGTCCGTGTCCGACCTCTACGCCCCGGTCACCGGCGAGGTCGTCGAGATCAACGACGGCGTCGTCTCGGACCCCGCCCTCATCAACACCGACCCTTATGGCGCCGGCTGGCTCTTCAAGGTGGCGGTCACTGAAGAAGGCCCGCTCATGTCCGCAGAAGAGTACGCCGCAGCCAACGGCGGCGAGCTGTGAGCGGCGCCGCTGCCGCAACGGCAGCCTTCGAGCAGGTCATCTCCCCGTCCCTGGACGCTGACCTGTCCGAGCTGGACCCTGAGATCGCCGCAAAGATCGACGACGAACTGGGCCGCCAGCGCGACGGCCTGGAAATGATCGCGTCCGAGAACCACACGGCCGCTGCTGTCATGCAGGCGCAGGGCTCGGTGCTGACCAACAAGTACGCCGAGGGTTATCCCGGCAAGCGCTACTACGGCGGCTGCGAACACGTGGACGTGATCGAGCAGTTGGCGATCGACCGTGTCAAGGCCCTTTTCGGCGCCGAGTACGCGAACGTCCAGCCGCACTCCGGCGCCCAGGCCAACGCGTCAGTCATGCACGCGCTGATCAAGCCGGGCGACACCATCATGGGCCTGAATCTGGCCCACGGCGGGCACCTCACCCACGGCATGAAGATCAACTTCTCCGGCAAGCTCTACAACGTGGTTCCGTATCAGGTCCGCGAAGACACCCACACCATTGACATGGCAGAGGTGGAGCGCCTGGCCCAGGAGCACAAGCCGCAGCTGATCGTGGCCGGCTGGTCCGCCTACGCACGGCAGCTGGACTTCGCCGAATTCCGGCGCATCGCCGATTCGGTGGGCGCCTACCTGATGGTGGACATGGCCCACTTCGCCGGACTGGTTGCCGCCGGACTGCACCCCTCCCCCGTGCCGCACGCGCACGTCACCACGTCCACCACGCACAAGACCCTCGCCGGTCCACGCGGCGGCATCATCCTGTCCAACGACGCCGACGTGGCCAAGAAGATCAACTCGGCAGTGTTCCCGGGCCAGCAGGGCGGGCCACTCGAGCACGTCATCGCCGGCAAAGCCGTGGCGTTCAAGATCGCCGCGTCTGCCGAGTTCAAGGAACGCCAGGAGCGCGTCCTGGCCGGTGCCCGCATTCTGGCCGAGCGCCTGGTCCAGCCCGACGTCACCGCCAAGGGCATCAACGTGATCTCCGGCGGCACCGACGTCCACCTGGTCCTGGTTGACCTGCGCAACTGCGAACTCGACGGCCAGCAGGCCGAAGACCGGCTCGCGGCGATCGACATCACGGTCAACCGCAACGCCGTTCCCTTCGACCCCCGCCCGCCCATGGTCACCTCCGGCCTCCGCATCGGCACGCCCGCACTCGCCACACGCGGGTTCGGCGAAGCAGCGTTCCGCGAGGTTGCGGACATCATCGCCGAGGCTTTAACGGCCGACGCCGATACGGACCTTTCCGGGCTGCGGAACCGCGTCGAGGCCCTGGCTACAGCCCACCCCCTCTACCCGGGGCTCTAGCCCCAACCACGCATCGAGATGGCAGTTCGCGGCAGTAATTAGTACGAACACCAGCGCGCACTGCCATCTCGGCACCTCTTCTCGTTAGGAACCACTCATGGCTGTTGGTGTTTTTGATCTCTTTTCGATTGGGATCGGGCCTTCGAGTTCCCATACTGTGGGGCCGATGCGGGCTGCTGCTGTGTTTGCGGAGGAGTTGAAGGCTTCCGGGGTGCTGGCGGAGGTGGCGGGGTTGCGGGTGGACCTGTACGGGTCGCTGGCGGCGACCGGTCATGGGCATGGGACGATGACCGCGATTTTGTTGGGGTTGGAGGGGTTCCATCCGGAGCTGATCCTGCCCGATGAGGTGGAGGCCCGGCTGGCTGCGATAGCGGAGACCGGTGTGCTGCAGCTGGCCGGGGCGGTGGCGTTGCCCTACGGGGTGAAGGACATGGTGCTGCGGCCCTTGACCGTGCTGCCGCGGCACACCAACGGGATGACCTTCACCGTCACCGGTGCCGAGGGCACTGTGCTGCATTCGGCGACGTTCTTCTCGGTCGGTGGCGGGTTCATCGTGCGTGAGGGTGAGGAGGACGCGGCGCAGCAGGAGCTGGAGGAGTCGAAGAAGGAACTGCCGCTGCCGTTCCGCACCGCGGCCGAGCTCCTGGAGCACTGCCGGGAAACCGGGTTGGGCATCAGCGATGTCATGCTGGTCAACGAGAAGGCCTCCCGCACGGAGGAGGAGATCCGCGCCGGGCTGCTGCATATCTGGTCCGTGATGGAGGACTGCGTGGCCACGTCGTTGAAGCGTGAGGGTGTGCTGCCGGGCGGGCTGAAGGTCCGACGGCGGGCCCCGGACTGGTACGAGCGGCTGAAGAAGGAAAGCTCACGCCTGGAACCTGGCACCCCGGACAGTGACGGCCAGGACCAGGACTTCCATGACCCGAAGTACTGGCAGGAGTGGGTGAACCTGATCGCCCTGGCCGTGAACGAGGAGAACGCCTCCGGCGGGCGGGTGGTGACCGCGCCGACCAACGGCGCGGCCGGGATCATCCCGGCGGTGCTGTTCTACGCGCTGCATTTCGCCCCCGGCATGGACCAGGCCGGCCAGCAGGACCGCGACGACGTCGTGGTGAAGTTCCTGCTCGCCGCCGGGGCCGTCGGGGTCCTCTACAAGGAACAGGCATCCATTTCCGGGGCGGAGGTGGGCTGCCAGGGCGAAGTGGGGTCGGCGTCGTCGATGGCGGCCGCGGGCCTGGCCGAGGTGATGGGCGGGTCCCCGGCGCAGGTGGAAAACGCCGCGGAAATCGCGATGGAACACAACCTGGGCCTGACCTGTGACCCGATCGGCGGGCTGGTCCAGGTCCCGTGCATCGAACGGAACGCGATCGCCGCCGCGAAAGCGATCAACGCCGCGAAAATGGCGCTCTGGGGCGACGGCACCCACCGCGTCTCCCTCGACGAGGTCATCATCACCATGCGCGAAACCGGCAAGGACATGTCCTCCAAATACAAGGAAACCGCCATGGGCGGCCTCGCCGTCAACGTCGTCGAATGCTAGCAACCGCTGCCGGCTGACGCACAACAACCCCGCACGAACAAAGGAAACAACCATGACACTGGCACCTGAAGGCCGGAAGATGCTGCGGATCGAGCAGCGCAATGCGGCCACCCCGGTGGAGCGCAAGCCGGACTGGATCAAGGCCAAGGTCCAGATGGGCCCGGAGTTCGTCGGGCTGAAGAACCTGGTGAAAAAGGAAGGCCTGCACACCGTCTGCGAAGAAGCCGGCTGCCCCAACATCTTCGAATGCTGGGAAGACAAGGAAGCCACCTTCCTGATCGGCGGCTCCGAATGCACCCGCCGCTGCGACTTCTGCCAGATCGATACCGGCAAGCCCTCCCCCGTGGACCGGTTCGAACCCACCAAGGTGGCCCGCTCCGTCCAGGCCATGCAGCTGCGCTACGCCACGGTCACCGGCGTGGCCCGCGATGACCTCGAAGACGAAGGCGTCTGGCTCTACGCCGAAACCGTCCGCAAAATCCACGAGCTGAACCCCGGCACGGGCGTCGAACTGCTCATCCCGGACTTCTCCGGCAAGCCGGAGCACATCGCCGCGATCTGCGCCTCGAAGCCCGAAGTGTTCGCGCACAACGTCGAAACCGTGCCCCGGATATTCAAGCGGATCCGCCCGGCGTTCCGCTACGACCGGTCCCTGGACGTCATCACCCAGGGCCGGAACCTGGGCATGGTCACCAAGTCCAACCTGATCCTGGGCATGGGCGAAACCCGCGAGGAAATCTCCGAAGCCCTCCGCGACCTGCACGCCGCCGGCTGCGACCTGATCACCATCACCCAGTACCTGCGCCCCTCCGAACGCCACCTGCCCGTGGACCGCTGGGTCAAGCCGCAGGAATTCGTGGACCTGCAGCAGCAAGCGGACGAGATCGGCTTCCTCGGCGTCATGTCCGGGCCCCTGGTCCGCTCCTCCTACCGCGCCGGCCGGCTCTGGGCCACCGCGATGCGCAAAAAAGGCCGCGACATCCCCGCCGCCCTCGCCCACATCGCCGACGGCATCCAGGACTCCGGCACCACCCGCCAGGAAGCCAGCACCCTCCTCGCCGGCTAAGACGAAGCAACGCGGGGTCAGAACAGGCCCGATGAGCGGCGGACATTGGGCCGGGAGTGACCCCGCGTTGCCTTCGGGAGGGGGTTTCGGGCCGGTCCCCGGCTGTCGCCCAGAGCCTAGAATTAACCCCATGCCCGCCCCCAAAGCCCTGCGCCCCTTTGCCCACCGTGAGTACCGGGTCCTGATCGCAGCGCTGGCCATCTCCATCTTCGGCTCGGGCATGTGGGCCGTGGCCATGGTCTACCAGGTAATCCACCTGGACGGCGGACCGCTTGAACTCTCCATGGTGGCGGCCGCCGGCAGCATCGGCCTGGTGGCGTTCGTCCTGGCCGGCGGCATCGCCGCAGACCGGATCCCGCAGCGCCAGCTGATCATCGCCGTCGAAGGCGTCAACCTGGCGGTCATCGCAACCATCAGCGGACTGGCGATAACCGGGTGGCTGCAGCTGTGGCATGTTGCGGCGGGCGCGTTCGTCCTGGGCGTCGGCGCCGCCTTCTTCTTCCCCGCCTACTCGGCCATCCTGCCGCGCATCCTCCCCGCCGAGGATTTGCTGGCAGCCAACGGCATGGAAGGCACCATGCGGCCGGTCCTCCAGCAGGCGGCAGGCCCTGCCGTGGCGGGCATCCTGGTGGCCGCCCTCTCGCCCTCGCATGCGGTGACGGGTGTGGCCATGTGCCACCTGCTGGCGTTCATCGTGCTGAACTTCCTGGGCCGCCATACCCTGGCCACGCAGCACGGCGGGCATGAACAGAGCCCCGGGGAGCACCGGAAACAGTCGTTCTTGAATGACCTTCGCGAGGGCGTCAGCTACACCCTCCGCACGCCGTGGCTGCTGTGGACCCTGATCTGGGCGTGCATCTCCGTGCTGTTCCTGATCGGCCCTATCGAGGTGCTGCTGCCGTTCGTGGTGCGCGACCAGCTGGGCGGCGACTCCAGCATGTTCGGCTTCCTGCTGGCAGTCATGGGCGTCGGCGCGGCAGCGGGCTCCCTCGTCACGGCGTCCCTTCGGCTGCCGCGGCGCTACCTCACGGTGATGATGGTGTCCTGGGGAATCGGCAGTATGCCGCTGGCCGCCGTCGGCCTCATGGACAACTTCTGGGTCATGGCGGCAGCCCTGTTTGTGTGGGGCGTCACCGGCAGTGTGGGCATGGTCATCTGGGGCACGCTGCTCCAGCGGCGCGTTCCGCCCCACCTGCTGGGCCGGGTCTCCAGCCTGGATTTCTTCGTGTCGCTCGCCCTGATGCCGGTGTCCATGGCCCTGGCCGGCCCTGCGGCGGAGGTCCTGCCCATTTGGCTGATCTTCCTGCTGGCCGGCGGCGTCTGCCCCGTCATGGCGGTGGTCGCCATGGCCGTGGCACGGATGCCCGACGACGAGCTGGCCCACCCCCTGGACCGGTCACCCGAGGTGGAACGGACGACGGCGGCAGGAGAGTGAGGCGGCGGCCCGCCGCCGCCGCCTCCCCGGCTTAGCCCGCGCTGGGGTGGGCAGCGGCTCAGCTGTGGCCGCGCACCACCGGGATGCTCGCCGTCGGAAGTCCGCTCGGGAAGACCGTGGGCTCCGGTTCACTGACGGGCTCAAGTGCCACCCGGACCGGCTCGGCCCCAACAGCCAGCAGCTGGCCACGGACGTCCACCTCGAGGGTTTCGCCCTCCTGCACCGTCAGGGTCAGCGAGCCGGAATCCAACTGCACCAGCAGCAGCCGGCCCCGGATCTTGAGGTGGAAGGTCAGCCCGTTCCACTCAGCCGGCAGGCGCGGGTCGAAATAGGGAACGGGCCCTTGGTCGCGGAGGCCGGCAAAGCCGCAGACGAGCGAACTCCACACCCCGCCGGTGGAGGCGATGTGCACGCCGTCGATGGTGTTGCCGTGCGTGTCATCAAGGTCGATGAACACGGCATTGGTGAAGTGGTCCAGTGCTTCCTTGGAGTACCCCACCTCTGCGGCCATGATGCCCTGCACGCACGCGGAAAGGGTGGAATCGCCCGTGGTGATGGGGTCGTAGAAGTCGAACGCCCGCTGCTTTTCCTCCGCGGTGAAGTCCTGCCACTGCAGGAACATCGCCAGGACGGTGTCAGCCTGCTTGAGGACCTGGTGGCGGTAGATCACCAGCGGGTGGAAGTGCAGCAGCAGTGGGTATTTGGACCGTGGTGTGGTCCAGTCCCAGGCCTCCAGGGTCATGAAGTCGTTGTCTTGGGAGTGGACCTGCATGCGGTCATCGAACGGCAGCTGCATCAGGTTGGCCGCGGCCTCCCACAGCTGCCGTTCTTCCTGGCTGACGCCGGCATGCTCCAGGGCGGCAGCAGCGCGGAGGTTAAAGCGGGCCATGACGTTGGTGTACAGGTTGCCGTTGACCACGGCGGTGTACTCGTCCGGGCCGGTGACGCCGTGGATGTGGAAGAGCCCGTCCTTGCCGAAGAAGCCCAGCGAGATCCACATGCGTGCGGTTTCGATCAGCAGTTCGGCGCCCATCCCGTCACGGAACGCGGTATCCCCGGTAGCCCAGAGGTACCTGTTTGTGGCGAAGGCGATGGCTGCGGCAATGTGGAACTGTGCCGTGCCGGCTGCGTAGTAGGCACTGGCCTCCAGCCCGTTGATGGTGCGCCAGGGGAACAGTGCGCCGTCCACGCTGAGCTCCTTGGCGCGGATCTTGGCCTCGGGAAGCATGCCATGGCGGAACTCCAGGACCTGCCGGGCGCCCTCCGGGTTGGTGTAGGTCATGTACGGCAGGAGGTAGACCTCCTGGTCCCAGAAGTAGTGGCCCTCGTAGCCGGAGCCCGTGACACCCTTAGCGGGGATGCCGGCCACACCGGCACGCGCAGTGGCCTGGGCCAGCTGGAACAGGTTCCAGCGGATGGCCTGCTGCAGTTCGGGCCCGCCGCCGTCAACCACAATGTCCGAGGTTGCCCAGTAGTCGCGGAAGTGGGCCGCACTCTCGGCGAAGATGTCCTGGACGGACCGCAGGCCTGCTTCGGCCACCTCGGCCGCGTCGATTGCGGCGTCCTGGATTGCCCGCCCGGCCGCATAGCTGACACTCTTCTCCAGCGTGAAGGGTTCGTCCGCGCTGACGGCCAGCACGTAGCGGACGCTGCTGTCGTCCTGGTCCACCTGGGTGTCGAATGGCTGGTAGCCGGCCGAGGTCCAGTGGTCCACCGCGATGCCCACGCGCTGCTTCGATTCGGCAGCTTCCCAGGCCAGGCGCAGTGAGCCGTCGCCGCCGTCGAGCCGCAGCGGCAGCAGCACCCGGCCGGCGTGGCGGCCGGCCCGGCGCGGATCGTGGACGGAGTGGTCCTCCACCGGCTGGTCCTGGCGGTTGATGACGGATGACGTCACGTCCAGCGCGACGTCGCGGTCGGCGGCCACCTGGAGCGAAATACCCAGGCTGCCGCGGGAGGCGAAGCCCAGGGCCCTGCGTTCCGTGGTGGTCACGGAGGCGCCGGAGCGGCACTGCCAGGTGATCCGGCACTCGTAGGTTCCGGTGGCGAAATCAACGGAGCGGCGGTAGTCCAGCACCTCGGATTCGGCAAGGCTCAGGGTCTCGCCGTCAATGATCACCGTGAAGTTGTTGGCGTCCGGGATGTACAGGATGCGCTGGCCCGTCCTGGCGAAACCAAAAGCATTCTCGGCGTGCTTGATGTCCCAGATCTCGTGCAGGCCGTTGATGAAGCTGCCCGGCAAGTCGGAGTCGGCGGCAGCCCAGTGGGCACCGCGGATGCCCAGGTGCCCGTTGCCCAGGGAAAAAAGCGTCTCCAGGGTCCCGGCGTCACCCGGCTCGTGGCGTGTTTCCACAAGCTGCCAAGGGGTGTTCGGGAACCTGTCGCGGTCCGCAGTGATGATGGCCATGGTGTTGGGATCCTTAGGCGTGTGCTGTACAACCGGCACGGCCGGCACAGGGTATTCGTAGGGAGGGAGGTACTTGGATTGGCGCTGCCGGGGGGAGCAGCCGGTGCCGCCCGGGGGAAGGCGGCGGGCGGGCTACGGCAGGAGTTCCTGGAGGTCGTTGACCACCAGGGTTGCCCCGGCGTCCAGGAGGGTTTGCCGTCCGGCGCCACGGTCCACTCCGATGACGGAATAGAACGATCCGGCCTGGCCGGCCTGCACGCCGGACATGGCGTCCTCCACCACCACGCACTCCTCGCTGGGCAACCCCAGCAAACGGGCGGCATAGTCGTAGGTGGCCGGGCTGGGTTTTCCGGGCAGGCCTTCCCGGGCAGCCACCACACCGTCCACCACGACTGCGAAGTGGCGGCTGAGGCCGGCAGCTTCGAGGACCGCGGGGGCATTGCGGGAGGAGGAGACGACGGCGACCTTCAGTCCGCGGTCCAGCACGGCTTTAAGGAAACGCACTGAGCCCTCGAACGGCTCCACGCCGGCGCTCACGATGTCGTTGAAGATCCGGTTTTTCCGGTTGCCCAGCCCCTGGACCGTGGAGTTCGCGGGGTCGTCATCCAAAGGGCCTTCGGGAAGCACGATTCCGCGGGACGCCAGGAAGTCGCGGACACCGTCGAACCGCGGTTTGCCGTCAATGTGGTCGAAGTAGTCGCTTTCGCTGTAGCCCGGCACCTGGGGCTGGGAGGCAAGGTAGCCCTCAAACAGTTCCTGCCATGCCTGCTCATGCACGGTTGCAGTGGGTGTGAGGACTCCATCCAGGTCGAACAGGATGGCGGAAGCTCCGGTCCAGGCGGCGGTCTCGGTTACGGAAGGTGCAGTCATCAGCAGTACGTTGTCCTTTCAGACGGCGGGCAGCCGTGAAGACGGATTGGTGGTCTAAGTGTTGGCTTCGGTGCCCGGGTGATCTGCACGTGCGGCGGGCGGCTGCCGGCGAAAGACGCTGCGGCGCGCGGGGCCTGCTGATCCAGATACTTCTTCCATGATGGGGCTGTTGACCCCAGGGAACAACCCCGGCGGGCAAGGCCCGCCCGGCTGGTGTCGTGCAGGAGTGTGCCCGCAGTGGGGCGGCAAGCGCAGGTGTTGCGGCCGCGGCACGGTGCCTGCATGTCACTGGCCTCCTCGTCCGCCCAGTTCAGGACCGCGCTGTTACGGCCGAAGATGAGTGTAAGCGCTTACAAATTTGGCTGGCAACTGTTTTTTCGACCCGCCGGATTGGCGCGCCAATGTGACGGAAATCTCGGGGTGGGTAGCCCTAGCGCAGGGCGTAGTGCCTGAGGAACGCGCTGACGTCCACCATCTCAGCCTTGGACATGGCATGCCCCATGCCAGGGTAGGTCCGGGCGGTCAGGAGGGTGTTCTTCTCAAGCCAGTCAGCGGTGTGGGCGATAGCGTCATCATTGATCACCAGGTCCGCCTTGTCGCGGCCCCAGAAGAACGGCGGCTTGGGATCAAATGAGTCGGTCAGCGCCAGGAGCTCGTTGTCCAGGACGAAGCCGGACAGACCCACAACTGATTTGTACTCCCGCGGATGCAGCCGCAGGAGCGTGCTCGCCATGGCCATCCCCTGCGAATATCCCATCAGGCTGACACTGGTGTGCTGGTCCCTGACCGACCTGATCCAGCCGTGAACCTTGCTGGTGATGGTAATGACGTCGGCGAAATCATTGGCCAGGAAGTAGTCCAGCAGGAACCAGCCATAGTGGTCGCCGATGGGCATCGGCGCCCTCAGCGCGGCGAAGGTGAATTCCGCAGGCAGGTAGTCGAAGAGGCGGACCATGCGGGACTCGTCGGTGCCGTAACCGTGCATCATCACCAGCAAGGGAGTTCCTGCGCGCTGGTCCTCCGGCCTGGACCACACAACTGTTTCCATCCGCCCAGCCTAGCGATGCCGCTGAGGCCCGGGGCAAAACCCCTGCGTCACTGCTTTCCCTCCTGCACCAGGCTTTCCGCCGCCGGAGCACCCGCGCGGGTCATTGAATCCGGCAACTCCGGGCTGTAGCGTGGCGCCTAACAGCAGCATGCTGAGCAGTTAATACGCAGGCAATACCGTTCCAACAATGCCCTACCGGCGCCGCACTTTCCGGCCTATAAAGGAGCACGTTATGAGAATCGGATCGTCAATCTTCCTCATCGCCCTGGGCGCCATCCTCGCCTGGGCTGTAGCGCCAGGACTTATCCCCTTCGTGGACCAGGTCCTGGTGGGCTACATCCTGATGGCCGTGGGCGTTATCGGGCTCATCGCCTCACTCATTCTCGCCTCCCCCGGCCGCAGCAGGCGCGTCAGCGAAACCCGCTCCGTGGTGGACCCCAACACTGGCGAGCGCATCACGCGCAACGAAAGCAGGGACGGCGGAATCTAGCCGGGCCGAAAGCGCCGGGAGAGCGCTGCAGGAGTGACCAGGCACGACGTGCCCCCCAAGCCCGAAAGCCGGGCCGGACCACCATGGTCCGGCCCGGCTTTTCGCTTGCTCCACCACCGCGGTCAGCACTCCCGAATCAGCGGGCATTTTGTTTCGTGTGGGTTTCCATTGACAAACCAACAGAATCAAAGATAAAGTCAAGTAACTCAACATCATGTGATGCCAGTCACGCTGAGTAGCCACCGCAATCCCAGCCACTACGCAACGGAGGGTACGTGTTCGCCGAGGAGCGCCAGCAAAAGATTGCCGAGCTTGTTGCCGGCAGCGGCCGGGTCAGCGTGACCCTCCTGGCCGAGCGCTTCCGCATCACCACCGAAACCGTCCGCCGGGACCTCGCCACCCTCGAAAACGCGGGAACCGTCCGCCGGGTCCATGGCGGCGCCGTGGCGGCCGACCGTTTCAGCACCACCGAGGAAAGCGTCAACGAGCGCGCCATCCAGCGGCCCGACCAAAAGATCCGTATCGCCGAGGCGGCCCTGGCCCTCATCCCACGCAACTCCCCCGGCAGCGTCCTGATCGACGGCGGCACCACCACGGAAGTCCTGGCGGACATGCTCGCCCGGCGCACCGCCGTCGAACATTCCGATGGTGCCGGGCCACGGCCCGAACTGGTGGCCATCACCCATGCCGTGCCCATCGCCGGGAAGCTCTCCAGTGTTCCCGGGATTGCCCTGCACATCCTGGGCGGCAGGGTCCGCGGCATCACCCAGGTAGCCGTGGGCCAGGCAACGGTTGAGGCCGCGGGAAGAATCCGCCCGGACATCGCCTTCGTGGGGACCAACGGCATCCACGCAGGCTTCGGCCTCAGCACCCCCGATCCTGAAGAAGCCGCCGTCAAGGCAGCCTTCGTCCACTCGGCACGCCGCATTGTGGTGCTGGCCGATTCCACCAAGCTGGACACGGAAACCCTGGTCCAGTTCGCCTCCCTGAAAGATCTGGACACCTTGATTACAGACAGCGAACCCGGACCTGAACTTGCAGCCGCCCTGGAAGAGGCCGGCGTCGATGTGGTGATCGCATGATCGTCACCTTCACGGCCAACCCCAGCCTGGACCGCACCGTCGCCCTTCCCGGGCCCCTCGAACGCGGTGAGGTGCAGCGCGCCGTCTCCGTCAGCCAGGAATCCGGCGGCAAGGGCGTCAACGTCTCCCGCGCCCTGGTGGCCTCCGGCCTGGAGTCGGTGGCGGTCCTTCCCGGTGCCGACAGCGATCCGGTCCTCGCCGGCCTCCGGGAGAGCGCGGTGCCCTTCGTCTCCCTGCCCATCGGCGAGCCGCTGCGGACCAACGTTGCGCTCACCGAGCCCGGCGGCGTGACCACTAAGATCAACGAGCCGGGCCCCCTGCTGGACGAAAACCAGCAGGAAGCCCTGATCAAGCTGCTGCTGGAAAGCTCCCGCGGTGCCAGCTGGGTGGTCATGGCCGGCTCCCTGCCGCCGGGCTTCCCCGCAGATTTCTACGCAACGGCGGCCCAGCGCCTCCGTTCCTCCGCAGACGGCGCCGCCCCGCGCATCGCCGTCGACTCATCCGGACAGCCGCTCGCCGCCGCCCTCACGGGCGGGGCGGCCGGCATGCCGGACCTCCTGAAGCCCAACGCCGAAGAACTGGCAGAACTGGCCGCCGCGGCCGGCTTTGCCCCGGCCACCGCTGACGAACTGGAAGCGGACCCGGCGGCTGCAGCGGCAGCCGCCGCCGCCGTCGTACGTACCGGTGTGGGTGCTGTGCTGGCAACTCTCGGATCCAAGGGAGCTGTGCTGGTAACGGCCGAGGGCGCGTGGCTGGCCACGCATCCGCCGGTCGCCGCGGTCAGTACGGTGGGCGCGGGCGACTCCGCGCTGGCCGGTTATCTGCTCGCCCACGGCCAGGGCGCCGCCCCGGCCGACTGCCTTCGCCAGGCAGTGGCCCACGGTGCCGCTGCCGCCTCCCTGCCCGGTTCCACCGTTCCGGCAGTTCACCAAACCACCCCGGATGCCGTAACCATCACGGCCCTTCGAAAGGATTGACAGTGACTCAGCTCATCACCACGGAACTGGTCGAGCTCGACCAGAACCTGGGCAACGCGCCCGAGGCGGTGATCCGGCATCTGGCAAGCAAGGTTGCTGCCGCCGGACGCGCAACAGAGGTTGAAGGCCTCTTCGCCGACGCCTTCGCCCGCGAACAGAAAACCGCCACGGGCATTCCCGGTGGCATTGCCATCCCGCACTGCCGCTCGGCCGCCGTCACGGAGCCCACCCTGGCCATGGCCCGCCTGGACCCGAAGGTGGACTTCGGCGCCAAGGACGGCCCCGCCGACCTCATCTTCTTCATCGCCGCCCCGGACGGAGCAGACCAGGCGCACCTGAAGCTGCTCTCCAAGCTGGCCCGGTCCCTGATCAAAAAGGACTTCACCGCAGCCCTGCGCGCCGCGTCCTCCCGGGAGGAAATCGTCGAGCTGGTGGACGGCGCCCTCGCCGACAAGCCGGCCGCCCATGCTGCCGCCGCCCCGGCGGACGCAGTTTCTGTCGGTGCAGCTTCCGCCGGCTCAGCCGCCGGCGCCAGCGCTGCGGGGGCAACTGCGGTTTCGACAGGCTCAAACGCAGCACCCAGGCGCCTCGTTGCCGTGACGGCCTGCCCCACGGGCATCGCCCACACCTACATGGCAGCCGATTCCCTGGTGGCCGCGGCACAGGAAGCGGGCGTTGACCTGCAGGTGGAAACGCAGGGCTCCTCCGGCGCCAAGCCGCTGGACCCCGCCGTGATCGCTGCCGCCGACGCCGTGATCTTCGCGGTGGACGTGGACGTGCGCGGCAAGGAGCGCTTCGCCGGCAAGCCGGTCATCAACGCCCCCGTGAAGCGCGGCATTGACGAGCCCGCCAAGATGGTCCAGGAAGCACTGGCTGCGGCTGACAACCCGAACGCCCGCCGCGTCCCGCACTTCGGTGCCGAGGAACAGGCCGAGCACGACGCCGAGGAAAAGGGCGAGCACATCGGCCAGAAGCTGAAGCGGGCACTCCTCACCGGCGTCAGCTACATGATTCCGTTCGTCGCCGGCGGCGGCCTGCTGATCGCCCTCGGCTTCCTGCTGGGTGGCTACGACATCACCGAAGTCGCGGACACGGTGGTTGTAGAGAACAACTTTGGCAACCTGCCCGAAGGTGGCCTGACCACCTATCTTGGCGCAGTGCTGTTCAAGATCGGCGCGCTGTCCATGGGATTCCTGGTCCCTGCACTGGCCGGCTACATCGCCTACGCCATTGCTGACCGGCCCGGCATCGCACCCGGTTTCGTTGCCGGTGCAGTCTCCGGCTTCATGGGCGCCGGCTTCCTCGGCGGCATCGTCGGCGGCCTGCTCGCCGGCTACATGGCCCACCTGATCGGGACCTGGCAGGTGCCGCGCTGGCTCCGCGGCCTGATGCCCGTGGTGATCATCCCGCTGCTCGCTTCCATCTTTGCCTCCGGCCTGATGTTCCTGGTCCTCGGCGGCCCCATCGCAGGCCTGACGCTGGCCCTGAACGGGTGGCTGTCCGGCATGACCGGCGCGTCCGCCGTCGTCCTGGGCATCATTCTCGGCCTCATGATGTGCTTCGACCTCGGTGGCCCGGTCAACAAGGTGGCTTACGCCTTTGCGGTGGCCGGCCTGAGCGCCGGCAGCGCCGACAACCAGGCGCCGTGGCAGATCATGGCAACCGTCATGGCTGCCGGCATGGTTCCGCCGCTGGCCATGGCCCTGGCCACGGTCCTGGACAAGAAACTCTTCAGCCTCGCCGAGCGTGAAAACGGCAAGGCAGCCTGGCTGCTGGGTGCATCCTTCATCTCCGAAGGCGCCATCCCGTTCGCCGCGGCCGACCCGCTGCGCGTCATCCCTGCCAGCATGGTGGGCGGTGCCCTCACCGGCGCACTGTGCATGGCCTTCAACGTCACGTCGCAGGCACCCCACGGCGGCCTCTTCGTCTTCTTCGCCATCGGCAACCTGCTGATGTTCGTGATCTCGATCATCGCCGGAACCATCGTCAGCGCCCTGGCCGTGGTGGCCCTCAAACGCTGGGCAGCCCCCAAGACCGCTGCTACGGTGGAAACCGTTCCAGCAACGGTCTGATCCGGCCACTACCCATCCGGCGCTGAAGCACAGCAAGCCGAAAGACAAAAGGAGCAACAATGCCAGAACGCACCGCAACCGTCGCCAGCCGCGTGGGCCTGCACGCCCGCCCCGCCGCCATCTTTGCCGAGGCAGCCGGAGAGTTCGACCTGGACATCACCATCGCCCGTGAAGGCGAGCCGGCGGACGAGGCCATGGATGCCGCCAGCATCCTCTCCCTCATGAGCCTGGGCGCCTCCCACGGCGACGTGGTAGTCCTCCGCGCCGAAGGCGACGGCGCTGACACCGCGCTGGACCGCCTGGTCCAGATCCTGGAAACGGATCACGACGCCGAGTAGCAGCACCGCGTTGTGACAGCAACGTGCCGGCGGCCGCCGTCGCGCGTGTCCCCCAGGGGATGCGCCCGACGGCGGCCGCCGCTTTTTAATCCCGCCGCGTCAATCCCGCCGCGCCGGGTAGGTCAGCCGCGCTCGGCGATCTTCTTGACGTCCGCCACGAGCATGTCCCACATGCCCTGGGCATGGGCGGCCGCCTCTTCGGTGGGGTTGTTGTCCTGGCTCAGGGTGAGCCTGGTGGCGCCGCCCTGGTCCTCGAGGGTCCAGGTCAGCGTGTGGTAGTTTTCCGGCTTGTCCTCTTCGCCGCCGAGCGGGCTGAAGTGCGTATGGACAAGCCGTTGGCCGGGCTCCACCTCGAGGATGTAGCCCTTGTCCTCATAGGCCTTGCCCTCCCACTCGCCGCGCCACACGATGGGTCCGCCAACGGTCCAGTCCGTCACCAGGTCCGCGCCGAACATAAACTCCTTGACGGCCCCCGGGTCGGTAATGACATCCCAGACATGGCTCGCCGGTGCGCCGATCACGGTGGACGACGTTGCCACATGGTTTCCCGGCATCAGCCAGCCTTCTTCGCTGTGAACAGCAGGTACTCCCACTCCATCTGGAACGGCGAATCGCCGTGCGCGTCCCCGAAGGAATCAGCCAGCTCCGTGAGGGCCTGGTCCAGTGCTTTGACCTTGTCCGGGTCCTCGCCGATGAACTTGTACACCGAGATGGTGGGTCCGTAGTGGGACTTGAAATAGCGGACAAAATCGGCCGGCTGATGGAAGCTGCGGACCGCCAGCGTCTGCTTGCGCGCCTTAGCCTCGGTAACCCTGTCCCCCAGCAGTTCCCGGACGTGCTCCTCGCTCCCCCACAGCGGTGCGGGCTGGGCACCGGGCGGGGGCGGCGGGGCGAAGGGCTTCATGGTGGCGAACATCTTGCCGATGAACCCTTCCGGGGTCCAGCTCAGCAGGCCGATGGTGCCGCCGGGCTTGCAGACCCGGACCAGTTCGTCGGCAGCAGCCTGGTGGTGCGGCGCGAACATAACGCCGAGGCAGGACATCACGACGTCGAACCCGGCCTCGCCGAACGGCAGGGCCTCGGCATCCGCCTCCTGCCAGTCCAGGCTCACTCCCCGGTTCGCGGCCTCGCGGCGCCCGGCCTCGAAAAGCTCGGGCGTGAGGTCGCTGGCCACCACCTTGGCGCCCATCATCGCGGCCGGAATTGCCGCGTTACCGGAGCCGGCTGCCACGTCCAGCACACGGTGGCGGGACGTGATTCCGCATGCTTCCACCAGGATGGCGCCCAGTTCCAGCAGCATCTCGTCCGCCAAGGCCGGGTAATCGCCGGACGCCCACATGGCCCGGTGCTTCTGCTTCAGCGCCCGGTCCGCCTCCGCCGTATCCGTCTGATCGTTCATGGTCCGCGCTCCTTTACTGGCCGCTCAGGTGTCAGCACGCTGTGGGCACAGCGGAGGCTGCGATGCGACTCATTGTGGACGCGCAGTAGCCCGCTGTAAAGATCGCACTGCTTCCAGGGCTGACCCAGGTGGATCGGGGCTCGTCGGGCAGTCCCCTTCTGGTCCCCCTGCGCGTGCTGCCCGGATCCCGGATCAGGCCGGCTTGCGGGCCCTGGTGGAGGTGGACTTCGCGGCAGGTTCAGCGGAGGTTTTGCCGGACGCCGTCTTGCTGGCGGTCTTGCTTGCTGTTGTCTTCGCTGCGGTCTTTGTCCCGGTGGATTTCGTGGCCGATGACTTCGCGGCGGTGGACTTCGTTTCGGCCGACTTTGCAGCGGTGGATTTTGCTGCCGTGGTCTTGGCGGTCCCGGCTTTGGCAGCCGTGGACTTCGTGGCCGGCTTTGATGCCGTGGAGGTGGTCCCGGCTTTGGCTGCCGTCGTCTTTGTTCCGGAGGCCCGGCGCGCGGGCTTGGCCTCCTCCTCGCCGCTGTCCTCCTCCTCATCGGACTCCCCGCCGGATTCATCGCCGGAGGAGGCAGCCGCCCCGGCACCGCGCTTCCGGTCCAGGCTCCGTTTCAGGGCTTCCATCAGGTCAATGACTTCACCCTTGCCGCCTTCGCCTTCCTCCACGCCAAAGGTTGCTTCCGTATCCAGGGCGTCGCCCTGTTCGAGTTTGGCCTCGATCAGCTGGCGCAGCTGCACCTGGTACTCGTCCGTGAAGGAGACGGGATCGAAGTCCGCGGCCATGGACTCCACCAGCGCGGCTGACATCTCGCGCTCCTGGGGTGAAATCTTGACGGACGTGTCCAGTGCGGGGAAGTTGGCTTCACGCACCTCGTCCGGCCACAGGAGGGACTGCAGCACCAGCACGTCGTCCTTGATCCGCAGGGCGCCCAGGCGTGTCTTTTCCCGCAGCGCGAACTGGACTATGGCCACCCGGTCCGTGTCTTCCAGGGCCCGCCGCAGCAGCACGTAGGCCTTGGGCGTCTTGGAATCCGGCTCCAGGTAGTAGCTTTTCTCGAACATCATGGGTTCCAGCTGCTCGGACGGGACGAACTGCACCACCTCGATCTCGTGGCTGTTCTCCGCCGGAATGGACTTGAGCTCGTCCTTGGACAGGATGACCGTCCGGCCGTCTTCCTCGTAGGCCTTCTCAATGTCGGAGTAGTCGATGACCTGGCTGCAGACTTCGCACCGGCGCTGGTAGCGGATCCTGCCGCCGTCGGCATTGTGAACCTGGTGCAGACTGATGTCATGATCTTCAGTGGCGCTGTAGACCTTGACGGGCACGTTCACCAGGCCAAACGCGATGGCACCTTTCCAGATGGCTCTCATTCCTACAGTCAACATCAGTCCGGGCCGGAGGTGAAGCCCTATGGCAGCAAGTAAGGAGCGTGTCCGCGTTGCCGGACGTGAACTCACGCTGACCAACCTGGACAAAATCATCTATCCGGAGACCGGCACCACCAAGGCCGACGTCCTTGCCTACTACGCCGCCGTAGCCCACGTCCTGATCCCCGCGGCAGCCGGCAGGCCGGCCACCCGCAAAAGGTGGGTCAACGGAGTGGGCACCGCGGAAAAGCCGGGCGAGGTGTTTTTCCAGAAGAACCTCGAGGACTCCGCACCGGGCTGGCTCCCCCGGGCCGCCATTACCCATAAAGACCGGACCATCCATTACCCCATGGTGAACGACCCCGCCACGCTGACCTGGTTCGGCCAGATCAATTCCCTGGAAATCCACGTGCCGCAGTGGCAGGTGGACTCCCACGGGAACCAGCTGAACCCGGACCGGCTGGTCCTGGACCTGGATCCCGGCGAGGGAGCGGGCATCGAGGAATGCGTTGAGGTGGCGCTCCTGGCCCGGGCCATCCTGCAGGACGTGGGCATGGACCCGGTACCGGTGACCAGCGGCAGCAAGGGCATCCACCTGTACGCCGCCCTGGACCGCAGCCAGAGCTCGGACCAGATCTCGGCATTCGCCCGGGAACTGGCGCGCGCCCTGGAGGCGGACCATCCGGACCTGGCCGTCAGCGACATGAAGAAAACCCTCCGCAAGGGCAAGGTGCTGGTGGACTGGAGCCAGAACAATGCGGCGAAAACCACCATCGTGCCCTACTCACTGCGCGGCCGCCCCACGCCCATGGTCGCCGCGCCCCGCACCTGGCGGGAAATCAGTTCTCCCGGCCTCAAGCACCTGGACTATAAAACAGTCCTGCGGCGGGTGCAGGACGGCAAGGACCCGTTTGCCGCCGTCGTCCAGGCCGCGGGCCATCCTTCCGGCGACGCCAGAGCGCACGGCGGGAACGGGCATGGCGGCGACGTGCACGACGGCAACCCCCGCCTGGGGAAGTACCGCTCCATGCGCGACCCACAGAAGACACCCGAACCGTTCAGCGGCGCGGCAGGCAGCGGCGATGCGTTCGTCATCCAGGAGCACCACGCCAGCCGGCTTCACTTCGACCTCCGGCTGGAGCACGAGGGCGTCCTGGTGTCCTGGGCCCTGCCCAAGGGCGTCCCGGAATCCGGCGGCAAGAACCACCTTGCCGTCCAGACCGAAGACCACCCGATGGACTACCTCACCTTCCACGGCACGATCCCCAAAGGGGAGTACGGCGCAGGCGAGATGACCATCTGGGACACCGGCACCTATGAGCTGCACAAGTGGATCAACGGCCGCGAGGTCATCGTCACCCTCAATGGGTCCGAGGGCGGCGGCCTGGGCGGGACCAAAAAGGTCGCGCTGATCCACACCGGCCGCGGGCAGGGCAAGGACGCCGAAGGGCAGTGGCTCATCCACCTTATGGACACGGAGCATCAACGCGGACGACGGCGGCACGCGGCGCCGCCTCCAGAGCCGCCGGAGGTGCCGGAAGAGGTGCCGGAGGACGTGCCGGATAAGAAGGAGGCGCCGGCTGCCGCTTCGCGCCCGAATCTCGCACCCCAGGATTTCGGGCCCATGATGGCCACGTCAGGTGACACCGCCGACCTCCAGGGCAGCAACTGGCAGTTCGAACTCAAGTGGGACGGGGTGCGCGCCATCATGGTCGCGGACGAAACCACTGTGCGCATCTTCAGCCGCAACGGCAACGACGTCACGCGGACCTATCCTGAACTGACCGACCGGCAGTGCTGGCCCGGGCAGCCGTTCGTCGCAGACGGTGAGATCATCGCCGTCGGGCCCGCCGGCAGGCCTGACTTCGGACTGCTGCAAGGCCGGATGAAGCTGACCCGGCCCGCCGACGTCGCGAAGGCCCGGACAGCCATCCCAGTGCGGCTGGTGCTGTTCGACCTGCTGTACGACGACGGGACGGACCTCCGGCGGTTGCCGCTCACCAAGCGGCGCCAGAGGCTGGAGCAGTTCTTTCGGCCCTCCGGCTGCCCGGTGGACCTTTCCCTTGTCCTCGAGGACAAGGTTGAACACATCCTGGAAAGTGCCCGGGAGCTGGGCCTCGAAGGCGTGATGGCCAAGCGGACGGACAGCCGCTATGTGAGCGGACAGCGGACCCGCACCTGGATCAAGCTCAAGATTGAACAGACCCAGGAAGTGGTGGTGGGCGGCTGGCGGCCGGGCAAGGGCGGCCGCCAGGACACTGTGGGTTCACTGCTGGTGGGCATCCCTGATGGGGACAAACTGGAGTACGTGGGCCGGGTGGGCAGTGGGTTCAGCACCCGGGAGCTTGCCGAACTCCGGCAGACGGTGGAGCGCCTCGCGAGGAAAACCTCACCGTTCCATGACGTCCCGCGCCCCGACGCCGCGGACGCCCACTGGATTGCCCCGCAGCTCGTGGGTGAGGTGACCTACAGCGAGTGGACCGGTCCCGGGCGGTTGCGGCACCCGGTATGGCGGGGCTGGCGGCTCGACAAGGAACCGTCCGAGGTGGTGCGCGAAGCGTGAGCCGGCTTTCGACGCACACCTTCATCCGTGACGCGGAAATTGCCTGGCGACCATCACATAGTGGGGTCGCCAGGCAATTTGCGTGTCGATGGTTATTCAGGGTGTTGCCAGCGCGATGGTTGTCCGGGCCAGGTCAGGACGAGTGCGGCATCTGCGGCCGGCTGGTGCGGTGAACGGCCGTCACTGCGGCTTCGTGGCCCATCCTGCCAAGGCCGGAGCCGCGTTCCTTCGGGTGCCGCCGCTTTCCGTTGCCATCCGGCCACGCGTTCTGCTGCGGCATTCCGGTTGCACCGGCCACTGCGGGACCAGGCAGGTACGGAGTGTTCATCGCCGCCGCCAGGTGGTCGGCAAGCTCGGGTTTGATGTGTGATGTACGGACTTTGTCAGCCATGTGATCTTCCTTTCCGCGATGAAACGAAGTGTTGCCCGTTGCCGCCACGGGGGCGTCCGGGGATCGCTGAAAATGCCAGCGGACTGTAATGCGCACCGTGCCCAGCAAGTGTTGCGCGGGCCTGACCGGAGGGGCGGGGCACAGCCGGACCCTGTCCGGCCGCACGCATCCGCCTACTCAAAAAGAAGGATTCCCATTGCTCCACCATAGGCACCGAGCAGCCGCCTGTGAACCCCTTGGCCCGAGGACGGAAAAGAAGGCCGACGGCGGTCCGTGAGGCCCGCGCCACGACGCCGCTGCGGGGACGGAAGGGAGGCACGGAGACTGCGTGAGGACGCTCACTTTGGCGGCGGAGTACCCGCAAAAAGCATCCCAAACCGGGTTGCAGCCAAAAAAATTCGGTAACGATCCGTGCCGGCGGGCCCCATCCCTGTAATGACGCGGGAAAAGGCGGGAAAACAATGTGGGAAAAGTCAGCGTAAACGGCCCCAAAAGAGCTGATCCTACGGCATTTCGGGCGGGGAAGCCATGGTTTTCCCGTAAAATTGAAGGCCTGCCCGGAGCGGGGCAGCTACAAGTCGCAAGCAAATGACCTCCACAGGAGTTGCCCAAATGCCCACAGACCGAAGCATGACCGACTCTTCAGCAGGCGCCAGGAACGCCAGCGGAACAGACCAGGCAGCCGTCACGGCTGCCAAGAAGCCCCGGCGGCTGCCACGCCGCCGGCTCAAGGAATCCGATGTCAACGTCGTGAACCAGCCGATGCTCAAAAAAGCACTCGGCGGCACCATCGTCGGCAACACCATGGAATGGTACGACGTAGGCGTTTTCGGCTACCTCATCACCACCATGGGGCCGGTCTTCCTGCCGGAATCCGACCCCACAACGCAGACCCTGTTCCTGCTCGGAACCTTCGCCGCCACGTTTATCGCCCGCCCTCTGGGCGGCGTGATCTTCGGCTGGATGGGCGACAAAATGGGCCGGCAGAAGATCCTTGCCGCGACCCTCATGCTGATGGCCGCGAGCACCTTCGCGATCGGCCTCCTGCCCGGCTACGCCCAGATCGGCCTGTGGGCCGCCGGCCTGCTGGTGCTGCTGAAAATCGTGCAGGGCTTCTCCACGGGCGGCGAATACGCCGGCGCCACCACGTTCGTCAGCGAGTACGCGCCGGACAAGCGCCGCGGGTTCTTCGCCAGCTTCCTGGACATGGGCAGCTACCTGGGCTTCGCCCTGGGCGCGGCCCTGGTCTCTGCCCTCCAGCTCACCCTGGGACAGGCTGCCATGGAGGAGTGGGGCTGGCGCATCCCGTTCCTGATTGCCGGTCCGCTGGGCCTGGTCGCCATCTACTTCCGCAGCAGGATCGAGGAATCCCCCCAGTTCCAGGCCACCCTGGATGCCCAGGAGGACATCGCCAAGAACGCTGCCGCCTCCGACGAGGCCGCGGCAAAGGGCCCGGTGGGCATCGTCAAGGCCTACTGGCGCTCCATCATCGTGGCCATGATCCTGGTGGCCGCCGCCAACACGGCCGGCTACGCCCTCACCTCCTATATGCCCACGTACCTCACGGAGGCCAAGGGCTACGACGAAGTGCATGGCACCCTGCTGACCATTCCGGTCCTGGTGGTCATGAGCCTCTGCATTCCGCTGACCGGCAAGCTGTCCGACCGGATTGGCCGCAGGCCGGTCCTGTGGATCGGCGCCCTGAGCACGGTGGTCCTGGCAACCCCTGCCTTTATGCTGATCGGCATCGGTGAGATCTGGTCCACCCTTGCCGGCCTCGCCCTGATCGCCTTCCCGGTGACGTTCTACGTGGCCAACCTGGCCTCCGCACTGCCGGCGCAGTTCCCCACGTCCAGCCGCTACGGCGCCATGGGCATCGCCTACAACTTCTCGGTGGCGATCTTCGGTGGGACCACGCCCTTCGTTGTTGCCGCCCTGATCAGTGCAACCGGGAACGACATGATGCCCGCCTACTACCTGATGGGCACGTCCCTGGTGGGTGCGGTGGCTATCTACTTCCTGAAGGAATCAGCGCAGCGTCCGCTGCCGGGTTCCATGCCCAGCGTTGACACCCAGGCGGAAGCCCGGGAACTGGTGGCCACCCAGGACGAGAACCCACTGATCGACCTGGACCAGCTGCCGTTCGAAACGCAGGACGTCACGGACGCCCGTGCGGCCGAAAAGGTTCCGGCCGGAGTCTAGATTTCCGGCGGAGCCAGGCGCGTCTTGTAGCCCACGCTTCAAAGGCCCGTCCGGCATGTTTCCTTGGGGGAAGCATGCAGGGCGGGCCTTTGCCGTACCGCTTTTTCATTGCCCCCGCGGCGGGACAGGCAGGCCTGTGTGCTGGGCCGGCCCTCTCCTGGGCCGGCCCATGTCCTTGTGTGTCCGTGGGGCGCCGAAGGATATGACTCCATTCAGGCCGTCCGGCAATAATTTTGGGGGGCCGGCAAAGGGCCCGGACACACACAACGGCGGGGATGGTGCGGGATGAAACGGGTGGTTGAGCAGGTCCGCGCCCTCCACCGGCTGGAGCCTGCCAACAATGACCACCTCGCGGCGCTCCGGGTGGCCGCCAGCGTGGCAGTCCCTTCGCTGCTGCTTCTGGTTGCCGGCCGGCCGGACCTCATCATCTATGCCGTGTTCGGGGCACTGACGGGTATGTACGGGCGGAACGAGCAGCATCAGCTGCGGCTCCGCCACCAGGCCCAGGCCGCACTGGTGCTCCTGTCCGGCGTAGGCGTGGGCGTGTTCCTGTCCGTCAACCATCTTCACTCCTGGTGGCTGGTGGCTGTTGAAGCCGTGCTTGCCGGGGTGGGATCCGTGTATTCCGACCGGGTGCGGCTCAAGCCCAACGGCCCGTTCTTCGGCATCCTCGCGCTGGGCGCCTGCGCCTCCGTCCCCACGGTGGTTCCCTGGTACGTGGCCATGCTGATTGCCGCAGGCAGTGCCGCGTTCTCCGTGGCGGTGGGTTTCAGCGGCTGGCTGCGCCGGCGGTCCTGGCAGCGCGGCGCGGCGAGGCATCCGGGTTCGGCCGGGCGCCGGGAGGTGATCCTGCACGCCGCCAGGTATGTGCTGGCAGTGGGGGCCGCGGGTTCGCTGGGCGTGCTCAGCGGCAGCGGCCATCCGCACTGGGCCATGGCGGCGGCTGCCGTCCCGCTGGCCGGGGCAGACCTCCCCAGCAGCGTGCGCCGCGGCGTCCACCGCATCGTGGGGACGTTCGTGGGGCTGGCGGTCACCGCCGTCGTCATTCTCCCTGAGCCATGGACCCTCACTGGGCTTTTCCCCGGGCAGCAGGCCATCCTGCTGGCGCTGCTGGTGATCCTGTTCCAGTTCACCACTGAGCTGTTCATGGCCCGCCATTACGGCTTTGCCATGGTCTCTTTCACACCCGTCATCCTGCTGATGACACAGCTTGCCGCACCCATCGACCCCGCCCTCCTGATCCTGGAGCGTGGCGTGGAAACGCTGGTGGGCGCCCTGGTGGGAATCCTGGTGGTGGTGGCCGTGCGGCGGGCGGGGTCGCGGAGCCCTGCGGCCCTGCTGGGACGGGCTCCCCTGTTGGGGCGCCTCCCCTTATTTGGGCGTGCGGGGAGGCCCCGCCACTAGTTTGGCGGGAGCTACGCGCGCCACCGCGGCCACCACCTTGTACCGCTTGGACGGGATGGACACCGCCCGTCCGCGTTCGTTGTCGGCAAGGCCTTCGCGGACCACACGGCCGGCGTGCAGCCAGGCCCACGACGGCGCCACGGATTTGTCCATGCCCATCCGGTCGTGGAACTCGGTGTGGGTGAAGCCGGGGCACACCGCCGTGACCTTGATGCCCTGCTTGCGGTAGGCGAGGTTGGCCCACCGGCTGAAGCTCACCAGCCACGCCTTTGCCGCCGAGTACGTGCCCCGGGGCAGGAACGCGGCAATGCTGGCCACGTTGATGATCCGGCCCTCGCCGCGCTCCAGCATGCCTTTGAGGGCAGCGTGCGTGAGCACCATGGCCGTTTCGCCGTGCAGCTTCAGGTGCTTTTTCTCCTCGGTGATGGAGTTGTCCTCGAAGTTATGAAGCAGCCCGATCCCCGCGTTGTTCACCAGGATGCCCACCGGCCGCTGCGCATCGGACAGGCGTCCGACGACGGCGGTCACGCCGGCGTCGTCGGTCAGGTCCGCGGGAAGCACCTCAGCCATGATTCCGTAGCGCCGTTCCAGGTCCGCCGCCGTATGTTCAAGGCGGGCCCGGTTCCGCGCCACCAGGACCAGGTTGGTGCCCTGGGCAGCGAGCTGGCGGGCGAACTCGGCGCCCAGCCCCGCGCTGGCCCCGGTGACGAGTGCGGTTGTTCGGGAAGTGGTTGGCATCATGCTGCCAGCCTAGCCACATTGACCTCCGGCGGATGTTCCCGGCTCTTACCGCCCGGCGAACTTCGCCAGCGGGTTGGCCAGGCGCCCGGCCATCTGCAGCCCGCCCGAGGGATCCGCGAGGTCCAGCATCTGCTGGTTGTTGCGGAGCTGGAGCCGGTTGAGGCAGGACAGTTCGAAGTCCGGGGCGAACAGGTCGTGGCGGGCGAACTGGTCCGCCAGTTCCGGGTGCTGGCCCTGATAGTCCCTGATGGCCGCTGCTGCCGTGCGCCAGAACTCCTCCTGGCCCAGGATCCCGTCCTCTTCCAGGAGTGCTGCGAGGAAGCGGAAGATGCAGTCGAAGATGTCCGTGAAGATGGCCAGCACCTTTTCCCCGTCCGGGATGGCAGCCCGGATCCGGGACACCTCCTCGGGAAGGTCCAGCCGGTCCCCCATCACCACGATCTCCTCGGCGATGTCCTTCATGATGGCCTGGACGGGAACGCCATCCTCGAGGACCAGGATGACGTTCTCGCCGTGCGGCATAAACGCCAGCTCGTACCGGTAGAGGCAGTGCACCAGCGGAACGAGGTAGGCCTCGAAGTAGCGGCGCAGCCAGTCCGCCGGCGCCAGCCCGGAGCGCCGGATCAGCGCGGAAACCATCGGTTTGCCCGCCGCATCGGCATGCAGGAGGGAGGCCATGGTGGCCAGCTGCTGCCCGTCCCGCAGCAGCGGCAGGGGGCTTTCCCGCCACAGGGCAGAGAGCATCTTGCGGTAGGGGGAACCGGGCGCTGACCCCGCCTCGTAGTACCCGTTGTGGTAGCCAAGGGCGGCGATTTCGCCAATCATGGTGAATCCGCGCTGCTGCAGCGCCGCGTCATCCTCGATCAGGGTGCGCAGCCAGTCGTTGATGGCCGGTGTTGCCTTCATGTACTGCGGCGACAGCCCGCGCATGAACCCCATGTTCAGGACGGACATGGCGGTTTTGACGTAGTTCCGGGCCGGGGCGCTTGTGTTGAAGAAGGTGCGGATGGACTGCTGGGCCTGGTACACGTCCGTCCCGGTGCCCAGGTAAACGATGCGCCGGCGGGCGATTTCAGCTGCGAACGTGACCGTCAGCTTGTTCTCCCACTGCCACGGGTGGACGGGCATAAAGAAGTAATGCCCGGGGTCCAGGCCCTGGAGCTGCAATTCGTTGGTGAAGTGGCCGGCCAGCGGGCCGAGTTCGGCGTCCAGGTGCGCCCGGTAGTCCAGCCCTGCACTAGAGGTGAACACGGCGTGGCTGCGGTGGACGGCGATCCACTGCAGCTGGACCGGGGCGCCCGTCTCGGGAGCAAACGCATGGTAGTCGCTGATGCCGAAGCCCAGCCGGCCGTTGTTGGCCACGAAGCAGGGGTGCCCCTCGGTCATGCTGCGTTCGATGGCCTGGAAGTCGGCGGCGGCATCGCGCCCGCCCGTGACGCCGGCTGCGAGTTCGGCGGCGGACGGCTGGCCGGCCCACTGCTTGTAGGCGTGGCTGGCCAGGGTGCTGCTGACCTCCTCCAGGTAGACCGGGAGCATCTGGATGGTGATGCCCAGGGTGGTGTGGAACGCCGTGATGAACTCCAGCACGTCCAGCGGCGCTTCGGTGCCGTCCCGGAAGCACCGGATGGAGCCGGCGTCGATGGACCAGTGGTCAAGTTCCAGGATCCGGGCGCAGAAGCGGTACTCGTGCGAGCCGTCACCGCTGCGGAGCCGGTAGCTGCCGGTCCCCTCATCCCCCGGTTCATCACTCAGGAGTTCCGGAGCGATGATCCGTTCGTGCGAGAACTCGGCGAGCGCTTTGCGGAGCAGGTGCCGGTTGGCCATGTCCCACCGGTCTCCGGCGAGGTGGGGCGCGGCGTTGGCAGCGCCGGCGGTGGCAGGGTCCGCGGCAAGGGCGGACACAGCGGAATCGAGGTGGACGGTCACAGTGCAGCTCCCTGCGGGACGGTTGTGGACAAAGTGTCGAGTGCGGCGCGGGCGGCCAGGTAGTCGGAGCGGCTGCAGAAGCTCAGCAGGGCGTCCTTGTCCGGCAGGGTGACGATGCCTGCGGGCTGGAAACCCAGCCGTTCATTCAGTGCGTGGATTTTGGTGTTCCGCGCATCCGGCTCCACCACGACGCGCTGCACCTCCGGCCTGGCGAACAGGTGGTCCAGGACGGCGTCCATCACCGCCGTGGTGTACCCGGGTTCCGGGCCTTCCGACGGCGGCGCCACCAGCAGGTGCATGCCCACGTCGCCGGGCTGGACGGCGTACAGGCCTGCCAGCGGCGAGGACTCCGGAAGGTACTCCTCCATCAGGAAGGCGGGGACGCCGCCGTCGAGCCCCAGCAGGGCGTGATGGTGCCCGCTGGCCTGGATCCTGGCGTATTCCTCCACCACATCCTCTACGCCGGCGGTGAGCATTCCCCAGAACGAGGCGTAGGGCTGGGTCACCCAGCTGTGCAGGAGCAGTGCGTCGGCCTTCGCGTCAAGGCAGCGGAACGTGAACCTCATGCGGACACCCCTGCCGCAACGCTAACGTCCGTGCCTGTCCCCACGTCCGCGCTTGTCCCCACGTCCGCGCTTGTCCCCATGTCCGCGCTAGTCCCCACGTCCGCCCGGGCGCCAATACCCGTAGGTGATCCGAACTGCTGGAACGCGATGCTCCGCTCCACCGGGTAGACCTCCCGGCCGGTGATCTCCCGCAGGATGCAGGAGTTGCGGTATGCGCCCATGCCCAGGTCCGGGGTGACGAAGCCGTGGGTGTGCAGCTCGGCGTTCTGGACGAAGATCTCGCCGGGTTCGACGCCCGTGCTGTAGTTCCGGTCCACTTCGAACCGTCCGGCGCTGTCGCGGGAAATCCGGTCCTGCACGCCGGCCAGGAACCCGGGCTCCCGGTAGCCGTAGCCGGTGGCCAGGACAACCCCTTCGCTGTCCAGGGTGTAGGAGCTGCGCTGCTCGCCGTGGTGCAGGTGCAGGATGTGCGTTCCGGCCGCTGCATCCCATTGTGCTGCGGTAAGGGTCGAGTGGGTCAGCAGTTGGGTGTCCACCATGCCGGAAAGGCTCTTGGTGTAGAGCAGGTCGTAGATGGCGTCGATGAGATCGGAGTTGATCCCCTTGTAGAGGTTCTTCTGCGTCTTGTTGAGGTGGTCGCGCTGGTGCTGCGGGAGGCCATGGAAGTAGTCCACGTACTCGGGGGACGTCATTTCGAGGGTCAGTTTGGTGTATTCCAGCGGGAAGAACCGGCCCGAGCGGGTGACCCAGTTGAGCTGGTAACCGTGGGCGTCGGCCTCCTGCAGGAGCTCGTAGTAGATCTCGGCCGCGCTTTGGCCGCTGCCCAGGATGGTGATGCTGCGCTGCTGCTGGAGTTCGGCCTTCCGCGCCAGGTAGTCGGCGTTGTGCAGGACCACTCCCCCGCGCCCTGCCGCTGCGTCGGCAACGATTCCGGCAGCCGCTTCCGGAACATAGGGGGATGTGCCGGTGCCCAGCACCAGCCGCCGCGCCAAAAGCACCTCCGGCCCGTCCGGACCGGAGACAGCCAGCCGGTACACGCCGGCGTCGTACGTTACATCCAGCACAGCCGTGCCAAAACGGACGGACGGCAGCTGGCCGGCCACCCACTGGCAGTACTGGTTGTACTCAGCCCGCAGGGGGTAGAAGTTCTCCCGGATATAGAAGCGGTACAGGCGCCCTGTCTGCTTCAGGAAGTTCAGGAACGAGTAGGGCGAGGTGGGGTCTGCCAGGGTGACCAGGTCCGCCATGAACGGGACCTGAAGGTGGGCGGGTTCCAGCATCATTCCGGGGTGCCAGTCAAAGGACGCCCGCTGTTCCAGAAAGATGCCGTCCACGTCCTCCAGCGGTTCGGTGAGCGCGGCGAGGCCCAGGTTGAAGGGGCCGGCGCCGATGGCAGCGAAGTCGTGTATGCGGGTCATGCGGACACCTCGCTCTGCAGCAGGTCCGCGCCGGTGCGGCGCAGGAGCCCGATGATCTCGGCGATGTCCTCGAGGGTGGCCTCGGCGTTGAGGAGGGTGAACTTCAGGTAGTGGCGGCCGCCCACCTTGGTGCCGGCCACCACGGCCTCACCGGAGGCGAAAACGGCGGCACGGATGGCCGGGTTGAGGACGTCGGCGGTATCTTCCGGGAGCCGGACGCCGTCGACGACGGGACGGTACCTGAACACCAGGGTGCTCAGCTGGGGTGCAGCGGCAAGTTCGAAGTCGTCGTCGGCAGCCAGGAGCGAGCCGACGCGGGCGGCGAGGTCGATCGCCTCGTCAAACAGCGCGCCGATGGCGTCGGCACCCATGATCCGCAGGGTGAGCCACAGTTTCAGGGCGTCGAACCGGCGGGTGGTCTGGATGCTCTTGTCCACCTGGTTGGGGATGTCCGCCAGTGCCGCGCTTTCCGGGTTCAGGTAATCGGCGTAGTAGGTGATGTGGCGCAGCATGGCGGACTCGCGGACCAGGAGGGCGCTCGAGCTTACCGGCTGGAAGAAGGTCTTGTGGAAGTCAACGGTGACTGAGTCCGCCAGGCGGGTTCCGTCCAGCAGGTGGCGGTAGCGCCCGGAGACCATCAGCCCGCCGCCGTATGCGGCGTCGATGTGGAACCAGGCCCTGTAGGCACGGGCCAATGCGGCGAGTTCGGCGAGCGGATCCACGGCGCCGAAATCGGTGGTTCCGGCGGTTGCAACCACGGCCATCGGTGTCAGGCCGGCATCCCTGGCTGACGCCATGGCCTCAGCGAGCGCGGCCGGGTCCATCCGGTGATCGGGCGTGCAGGGAACGGTGATGACGGCGTCGAAGCCGAGGCCCAGCATGGAGGCAGACTTCTGGATGCTGAAGTGGCTGTCCTCGGAGGTGAAGATCCGCAGCGTATCCAGCAGGGCCGGAAGGCGGAGCCCGCTTTGGGCGGGCTCCCGGCGGAGGCCGGCTACGGCGTGGTTGCGCGCGATCAGCAGGGCCTGGAGGTTGGACTGGCTGCCGCCGGACGTGAAGATGCCGTCCGCGTTGTCACCGAGGTGCAGCCGCTCTGCTGCCCAGTCGATGAGGCGCCGTTCGATCATGGTGGCCCCGGCGCTCTGGTCCCAGGTGTCCAGGGAGGAGTTCACGGCGGACAGGATGGCCTCTCCCACCAGTGCGGGGATTACCACGGGGCAGTTCAGGTGGGCTGCGTACTTTGCGTCATGGAAGTAGATGGCGTCCCGCAGATAAACGGTTTCGAGTTCCTGCAGCGCGGCCGCCGTGTCCGGCAGCGGGGTATCCAGGTCCACCGCGCCCACGCGCGCCTTCATTTCGGAAGGCCCGACGCCGGTAAAGGGCCGGGTGGTCCGTTCCAGCTTGGTTGCCACTGCGGTGACGCCCTGCAGCACCTGCGCCACGTAGCGGGGTGAGTTCCTGGCGTTGAAGAGATGGTTGGTTGCCCCCAGCGCGAGCTCCACCCGCGAGCCGAAATCCTGCCCCGGCGGATCCTGTTTGGCATGGACTTCGCTGTTGTGCGGGTCATGCACGTGTAACTCGTCAAGGCGGGGCATCAGCGACACTGGTCATCCTTCGGTCAGCGGTTTTTCTTGGATTGCAAAGGCAAGCCTTACTTAGGTGAACCTTTTAATCAAACTTTTGTGTTGTATTTCTCTGGAGCCGCAGAAACCAGGGGTTTTCGAAGTCGCCGGGGAGTCATTGACTGGCAGGCCGAAGCGTTCTGCTGCAAAATACCCCGCACCCTGCAGGCGCCGGAGGCTGGAGGATGCTGGGCTAGGCTGGGGTTTCCGGCAGCCGGGCCGGGGCGCAGAAATGCAAGGGGGAAGCATGGGACAGCAACCATCCGGAGCCAACGGGTTCCGCGAAGTGGACCGCGACGGCAACCCCGTCGATGAAGACCATCTCCCCGGCGCCACCGGAGACTTCGGCAGGGGCAACGCGCTCGCAGTCAACCCGTTCATCGCGGCCCTGTGGCTGCTCACCATCCTGCTCATCGGCGGCGGAGCGCGGTTTTCCTCAATGCGGACTCCATGGTGGGGCCGTCGGCGGGAGGCGGGATGCCGACGTCTTTCCTGATCTTCACCTTTGCGCCCTACGCGCTCTTCGCGGGGCTTGCAGCCCTTATCAGCCTGCTGTTCTGGCACGCGCTGCAGTGGCAGAAGCGGCGCGGATAGGTGAAGCAGGCTACGCAGCCACCCGCAAGACACGTCACCAAAACCCATTCGGCGTGACACCGGATCCGCTAACGCGGGGTGTGCCCTGGACCACAAGCTGATTTGCGTGACGATTAGTAAGCATGCTTAGGTATTGGGGTAAATGAACCTCCGCAAGCAGTTCGCGGCGGAGCTGCCAACGCCGGCAGCTTCGTGAAGAAGCCCAAGGATGAACATCATGACCAGCGTTACAGAAGATCACTTGACGGCGTTTGGGGAACGCACAGAGGGAGCATTGGCTCCCGTCGGAACCAACGGGCCCGTGGACGTGGGGCTTCTGTTTACCCTGAACTCGCGGATGCATTGCCGCACCCCGATGCAGCGCATCGATCCCGACGAACTGCCCGTACGGCAGCCTGTCTACGTTGACGGGACAGGAGTGGTTCCCCTCGGTGCAGGTGCCGCCGCCGGCAACGTCGTGACCTACCGTTGCGCCTGCGGCTTTACCATCGATGATCCCGCAGCTGATGCCGCCTGCTTCAACGCAACCGAATTCACTTCAACCCCGTTCAACCCGGCGGCGGGCGGTCACGCCCTGGCCAGCTGACTGGCACTGGAGCTACCGGCAGCTGCAGGCACTGTTCCCGGACTGTGCGGCTACCGCCGTTCCCAATGCGCTGCGGCTACCGCGCGTAGGCCCTGGCCTCCTGCACGGCCTGCCGTGTATCAGCAAGAACCAGATCAGCATTGATGGCGGCGGCGGCCCGCAGGCCGGCTGCCGCCGCCGTCATCACCTGGGCCGAGACGTCCGTGGCATTGCCGGCGGCCCACACCCCGGGGCAGGACGTGCGCCCGGATTCATCCGTCTCCAGGCAGGTGCCCTCCCCCTCGTCCAGGCCGCAGGGTTCAAGCCCAAGGCGCTGGAGCATATTCGCTTTGCTGACGGTTGCGGGACTGACGGCCAGCACATCCAGCGGGACAACGGAACCGCCGTCGAGCACCACCCCCACAAGCCTGTCGTTGTCGGTCTCCAGTCGTTGGACCCTTCCGTCCACCACACGGACATCCCGGACACGCAGCTGCTCTTCCTCTTCCGGGCTCAGGGACAATGCGCCGTTGAGGAGCAGCGTCACGTCGGGGCTCCACTGCCGGAAGGTCAGCGCCTCAGGAACGGCGTTGGAGTCCGATGCCAGGATGCCGATCCGCTGGTTCCGGATTTCCCAGCCGTGGCAATACGGGCAGTAGAGGACGTCCCGCCCCCAGCGTTCCGCCAGGCCGGGAAGCTCCGGCAGTTCGTCGGTGATCCCGGACGCGATCAGCAGGCGCCGGGCAGCAATGGTGGAGCCGTCCTTGAGGCTGAGAATGAAGTTGCCGCCGTCGCGGCTGGCTGAGGTCACGAAACCCTCAATGGCCGTGCCGCCATACCGGGCAAGCTCCTCCCTGCCCGCGGAAACCAGCTCCTTTGGGCTCATGCCCTCGCGGCTGAGGAAGCCATGCACCCCCTCCGCCTTCAGGTTCCGCTGCTCCCCTGCATCGACCACCACAACGGAGCGCAAGGCCCTGGCCAGGGCAACGCCCGCGCTCAGCCCCGCCGGTCCGCCGCCGATAATTGCCACGTCGAACAGTTCCCCGTGAACCATATAGTCCCTCCCGGCCTGCCATCGGCTGCTTTCCTGCAGATGGATTACCCGATGGGGCCGGCCTCTAACGGCCGGGAGATTTTTTCGTCACTCAGGCCAGTCGACGAACTGTTCGTACCCCTCGTGCTTCCGTAGGTAGCCGGCAATGAACGGGCAATGCGGGACGATGCGTTTACCGGTGGCCACCACATCATCCAGGGCGAAGTGCGCCAGGACTTTTCCCAGGCCCCGGCCTTCGAAGTCCGGCCCCGTTTCCGTGCGGATGAAGTCGATGTGTCCGGGAAGGTCCTCGAAGAAGGACTGGACGGCCAGCGTGCCGCCCACCAGCAGTTCGTAGCGGTGCTGCGCATCATTGCGCCGCAGCATGACATCCGGCGTGAACTTATCCTCGGTGGACATCGTGTTCTCGGTCATGGTTCGACATTGGCACTACTTCATCCTGCTGGCAATGCCCCCGCAGCAAGACTAGGGCTACGAAAAAAGTGCATGCCGGTGCTTACAGCACCACCGCGAGGAGGCCCAGGACGACGGCGAGGAGCGGCGTGGCGCCCTGGGTCACGGCCGCGCGGAGGTACTTTTTGCCGGTCAGGGCGAGGACCAGTGCGGCGAGGACCATCGAGCCGCAACTGGCGAAGACCAGCGTCCAACCCACTGTGGACTGCCCGGCTGTGGACTGCGCTGATCCTTCGGGTGCCAGCGCGACGCAGCCGATGCCGATGAAGGCGCCGATGGCCAGGAAGAGGTTGTAGAAGCCCTGGTTGTAGGCGAGCGGCCTGGTGGTCTCGGCGTCGGACTGGGAGGCAACCCCAAAGCGCTTCCAGGTGGCCGGCCGGGTCCAGGTCAGGGACTCCATGGTGAAGATGAAAACGTGGAGGGCGGCAGCGAGGAAGGCAAAAAGGAGGGAGGCCAGGATCATTGCTTGATCCTAGCCTCCCTGCCTTATGGCGCCCTTACGGTAGCCGCAGTGCAGTCCGTCAGCGCGTCAGCATGCCCAGCGCAGCCGTGGCGAATCCTCCGGCAGACCGGTTCCAGTGGCCCAGCAGTGCCTGCAGGTTTTCGCCGTCGGCGCGGTGCGCCGGCAGCTGTTCCTGCAGGGTGGCCAGCACGCCGGTACGGAGCTCGGTGTTGAAGTTGACCTTGCCCACGTTCATGGACGCCGCCTTCACCAGTTCCTCCGCCGGGATGCCGGAGGCGCCGTGCAGCACCAGGGGAATGTGGGTCCGCACGGCGATGTCCTGCAGCACGTCCCACCGCAACTGCGGTTCTCCCTTGTACTTGCCGTGCACGTTGCCCACGGCCACGGCCAGGAGCCCGGCTCCGGTGCGGGAGACGAAGTCTTCCACCTGGGCAGAGTCGGTCAGGCCGGCCACGGAAACACCGGCCTCATCCGCACCGAAGGCGCGGTCCTCGTCGCCGGCCAGGCCGCCAAGTTCCGCTTCAAGCACGACGTCGGGGCCCAGCAGTGCGCGGGCGTTCCGGACCAGCGCGATGTTGTCCTCGTAGGGAAGGGAGGAACCGTCGGCGAGGACGGAATCCGCCCCGGCCGCGACGGCGTCGGCCATCACTGCAAGGTCCGAGGCGTGGTCCAACTGCACCGCCACAGGCACGGACGCCGCATCCGCCAGGCCGCGGAGCGCTGCGATCAGCCGCAGGCCGTTGGGAGTAGCAGCGGTTTTGGGCGCCACCAGCAGTATGACGCCGCGGCCGGACTCCTCTGCAGCGCCCACGACGGCCAGGGCGGTGGTGAAGTCGTAGCAGGTGAAGGCCGGGACAGCCGAGCCCTGCTGCAGGGCGGAAGTGACAAGCTGGTCCAGTCGGGTGCGCATCAGACGGTGAGTCCGCCGGTAACGATCCAGACCAGGAACGTGAGCGCGAACCCGGCCAGGCCCAGGACAGTGGTGAGCACAGTCCAGGTCTTGAGTCCGTCTGCCACCGACAAGCCGAGGAAGCGCGTCACGATCCAGAAGCCGGAGTCATTGACGTGGCTGAGCCCAAAGGCGCCGAAGCCCATGGCCACCAGGATGAGTGCCGTCTGGAACGGTGAAAAGCCGCCGTCCGCCACGGAGGCTGCCAGCAAGCCGGAGGTGGTGATGATGGCCACCGTTGCAGACCCCTGCGATGCCCGCAGGATGGCTGCCAGGACGAAGGCCATCACGATGACCGGGAGGCCGGCAGTCTGCAGGCCTTCTGCAAGGGCCTTGCCGATGCCGGATACAGTCAGGACCTTGCCGAAGACGCCGCCGGCACCGGTGACGAGGATGACGATGGCGGTGGGAGCCAGCGCGGAGTCCATGACCTCACCGGTGTGCTGGGAGGACCAACCGCGGCGGATGCCCAGGAAGTAGTAGGCCAGGCCCAGCGCGGTGAGGAGTGCAATCAGCGGCGCTCCGATGAATGCGGCCAACTGGGAAGCGAAGCTGTCCTTGGGCAGGATCACTGCGCCCACCGTGCCCACCATGATCATGAGGATCGGAAGGACAATGAGGGTGATGATCATGGTCGGGCTGGGAGCCGTCTTGACCTGGCTCTTGACGGCGACGTTGGACGTGCCCTGCGCAGCTTCCTGCTCGACCTGTGAAGTGCCGGTACCAAAGAGGCGGAACTGCTCGGCCGTGGCGGGCAGCATGGCGAAATCACGGCGGTTGAGCCTGCGGGCAACGAAATAGCCCAGGACGCCCACTGGGATGCAGAGGGCGAGGCCGATGATGGTGGTCCAGCCGATGTCTGCGCCCAGGATTCCGGCACCGCCAACAACGCCGGGGTGCGGCGGGACAACAACATGGATGGCCAGCATGATGCCGCCGACGGGCAGGCCGATCTTGACCGGGTTGACGCCGGCAGCCTTGGCGAAACCGTAAATGATGGGAATCAGGATGATGAATCCGACGTCGAAGAAGACCGGGATTGCCAGCAGGAAGGCGGCGGAGGTCAGGGCGGCAATGACGCGGCGGGGACCGAGCAGCTGGGTGAATTTGCCGGCCAGTGACTGTGCGCCGCCGGAAATCTCGATCATCTTGCCCAGCATGGCGCCGAGGCCCACCAAAATGGCGACGGACCCAAGGGTGCCGCCCATGCCTTCTGTGACGGTCTTGATGACGTCCGGCAGCGGGATGCCTGCCACCAGCGCCACGGAGACGCTGACCACGAGCAGGGCAAGGAAGGCGGGGATCTTGAACTTTATGACGGCCACGAGCAGCAGGGCGACGCCCGCAACTGCGATGGCCAGGAGAGCTAGTGCGCTCATCGTGTGTCTCCTTTGACGTCGCTAGTTAAGCCTAGCGAGCTGGGTGTGTACGACGGCGGCGGAGGGGGGACCGCCGCCGTCGCACGTTGAGGGGGGAGGTGGGTTGCTACTTGGTGCGCTTGGTAGGGGCGACCACCTTGATGACGGCGGAGTCATCGGCGGCGGCGAGGCCCTGGGCCTGGCCCAGGAGGTAGAGCTGCTCCGCTGCCGCAGCCACGGGGGCTGCGAGGCCGGCGGCGCGGGTGGCTTTGCCAACGATGCCCATGTCCTTGACGAAGATGTCCAGGCGGGACAGGACCTCGGCGCCTTCCTCGGTGTAGGCCTCGAGGATTCGGGGCCCACGGTTGGACAGCATGAACGAGCCGGCGGCACCGGCTTCGAGGGCGGCGAGGGTCTTGGCCTGGTCCAGTCCCAGGGCGTCCGCGAGGGCCATGGCCTCGGCTGCGGCCGCGATGTGGACACCGCAGAGGAGCTGGTTGACGGTCTTGAGGGCCTGGCCATCGCCCGGCTTGTCACCCACCACGGTCAGCGTGGAGGCCAGGAGTTCAAGGGCGGGAGCAGCCTTTTCGCGGGCTTCGGGGGAAGCGCCCACCACGATCAGCAGGTCGCCTTCGCCGGCGCGCTTGGGGCCGCCGGACAGCGGGGCGTCCACCAGTTCGACGCCGTATTCGGCCAGCTTCTCCACGGTGGCGGGGATGGCTTCGGTGCCCACGGTGCTGCCCAGGATGACCACGGCGCCGCGTTCCAGCACGGAGGCCACGCCGTTCTCGCCGAAGAGGACGTCGTTGAGCTGTTCGCCATTGCGGACGGCGAGCAGGACGGCGTCGGCGCCCTTGGCCGCTTCGCGGGCGGTAGCGAAGGTGGCGATGCCGGCTTCTTCGGCGAGCTTCAGGCGGGGTTCGGCGATGTCGAAGCCGTGGACGGTCAGCTGGCTGGCGAGGCGGGTGGCCATAGGCAGCCCCATGGCGCCGAGGCCCAGGACGGTGACGGTGTAATTGCTGGTCATGGTGTTCTCCATTGAATTGAATAGGGGCCACGCTCGCCGGGTTCCCTGGCCGAGCTTGCGAGGTTAGGGGGCGAGTGGGGATGTGTTGCTGAGCTTGCGGGTGACGTCGGCGAGGGACTGGTCGTCGCCTACGTTGCCGGCGAAGACGATGTACGGGATGCCCTTTGCGGGGCCGTCAACCGGTTCCCACAGGCTGACGATGCCGGGGAGCATGGGGCCGCGGACGATGGCGTGGCGGATTTCCAGGCCGTGGGCCGCCACGTCGGAGGAGGTGATCCCGCCCTTGGCGATGACGAACCGCGGCGGGAAGGTCTTCAGGGTCCGGTTGACCACGGCGACGACGGCTGCCGACACGGTGCGCGCGATCCGCAGGCTTTCGGCGGGGTCGTCTGTCTTGATGAGCAGGCGGCTGGTGTGCACGATGACGTCGCCGCCGCGGAGGGCCTCGACAACGGCGTCCACTGTCTGTTCCAGGTGGTTGGCGGCGGCTGCTTCATCGCCCAGCAGCTTTTCGACGTCGATCTCGATGATCCGGGCCGAGCTGTGCTGTTCGGTCAGTGCCTTGAGCTGGCGGGTGGTGACTCCTACGTGCGATCCGACGACGATCAGGCCGCCGGCCTCGGACGGTGTGTTGCCGGCGTAGGCCTCGGCTCCGGTCAGTTCGGCGCGGATGTCCTGGCCGATCCTGGCGCGGCCGAAGGGCGGGCCCACGCGGTAAAGGAGCTTCTTGCCGCGGCGCTCTGATTCTTCCAGGCCCAGGGCAAGGGCGCGGAGGTCGTTTTCGGTGACGATGTCCGCCACGACGGGGGTGGAATTGGTGGCGCCCTCGATTGCGTCGGCGATTGCGTTGGCGCTGATCTTTGCGCTCTCGGCGGGGTTCCCTGCTGCGGCACCAGCGCGGATGATGTTGAGGTCCAGGACAATCACCGAGTCCGCCGCGAAGCGGCCCTGCGACTTCTCCTGGACGTACTCGGCCATCACGGAGGTGGTGAAGCCGAAGGTGGCATCCTTGGCGAACTCGGTTTCGGAGACCGCGGTGAGCGTCCCGGCGGCGTCACCGGTGCCCCGCATGTAGTGGACGCCACCGATGGTGACGCGCCCGGCGTCGGGAAAGGCAGGGACCAGGACCACGCCGTCGGTGGTTTCGCCGCTGACTTCCTCAACGGTGGCGGCGATGACGTCGGGTTCCAGCGGGTAATGGCCGCGGAGGGTGGAATCGCTGCGGCTGACAAACCCCAGGCGCAGTGCGTCCGGCGAGCCGGCGGCGGAGAGGGCGTTGCGGACCACTTCCCCGTTCCGGGCGGCTGCTTCGGCCGGATCGAGGCTGCGGGTGTTGGTCAGGACATATACGGCGGGCTTGGCCTGGCCGAAGGCCCAGATGAAGTCTTCAACCTCCCAGCGGGTGAGCACGGGCAGGTCCGCCACGGACTGCGTTCCCGTGGGGTCGTCGTCGAGCACTACCAGCACCCGGGGAACCTCTGCATTGGACGCGGCCAGCGTGTCCGCAACCAGCCCCGCCGGGATCTGGATTTCAGCCGGGTAGGCGGCCAGAAGGTCTGCTTCAAGCGTCACAGTGCACTCCGTTGTGTAGTGATCCGAGGTGGCGGATCCTGATGTAAACGTATCTGTAAGATGTCTGACATCTTGCATCTGATGCTAGTGTGGCATAGGACATAAAGACGCGCAAGTAGACTTGTCCGACATATCCGCTGGGCAAGGGCGCGGGCAGGAATCGGGGGCATCATGGCAAGGAAATCGTTGGTCGGCGTCGTGGCCGACGAGCTGTTGGACCGCATCATCGAAGGCGAATTTCCGCCTGGCGCCACAGTTCCCGGGGAGCACGAACTGAGCGCGCGGCACGAGGTAAGCCGGATGACCGTGCGGGAAGCCATGAAAACCCTGCAGGCGCAGCAGATCCTCAGCGTGGAGCGGGGCCGGGGCACCTTCGTCAATCCCCTGAACCGCTGGACCTCGCTGGAAGCCGTCCTGCGGGCGGCGTCCGAGGGCAAGAACGAGGCCGAATCTTCCGTCCAGCTCATCGAACTCCGCAGGATGCTGGAGACGGGCGCCTGCGAACTGGCCGCCGGGAGGATCGCGGAGGCGGACATCGCCTCCCTGTTTTCCTACATTTCCGCCATGAAGGCAGCCCATGCCATCAATGACGTTGCCGCCTTTGTCGAGGCCGACCTTGCCTTCCACGACGTGATCCTGCGCGCCTCGGGCAACGTGTTTGTGTCCGTGCTGTTCGAGCCGCTGCACCGGGTCCTGGAAAAGCGGCGGGCAGAAACTTCGGCCGTACCGGAAATCCAGGTCCATGCCATTGGGCATCACGAGAACATCGCGGATGCACTCCAGTCCCGGGATGCAACACGGGCACGGGAGGCCATGGATGCGCACATGCAGCAGACCCTGGATGACCTGAAGAACCTGGTGCTGCCCGCCAAATAACCGGTGGCGGCGCTAACGGGGATTTGGCGCGGAACGGGCTGTGCGCGTTTAGGATGCCGACAGGTCCGTTTTCAGCGGCCCTGTTACGTCTGCGCCTGCTATGGCAGGGTGAGGATTTCGGCTCCGTCAGCGGTGATGGCGATGGTGTGCTCGGTGTGTGCCGTCCGGCAGCCCGTGGCACTTCGGAGCGTCCACCCGTCGGGGTCGGTGACGAGTTGGGCGGTATCCACCATGACCCAGGGCTCCAGGGCGAGCAGCAACCCGGGGCGGAGTTTGTATCCCCGGCCCGGCTGTCCGGTGTTGGGAACATGCGGGTCCTGGTGCATGGTCGATCCGATGCCGTGACCGCCAAACTGGGTGTTGATCGGGTACCCCGCCTCGCTGAGGACGGAGCCGATGGCATGGGAGATGTCGCCGATGCGGGCGCCGGGCCCGGCTGCGGCTATTCCTGCACTCAAGGCGCGTTCGGTTGCGCTGATCAGGGCGACGCTCTCCGCCGGCCTTGATTCGCCCACGTGAAGCTGATGGCAGCGTCTGCAGCAACTCCGGCCTTGGTGACGGCGAGATCGAGGGTCAGCAGGTCGCCGTCGGCAAGCGTGTAGTCGTGCGGCTTCCCGTGCAGCACGGCATCGTTGACGCCCGTGCAGATGTAGTGGCCGAAGGGTCCGCGTCCGAAGGAGGGCTCGTAGTCCACGTAGCAGGACGGCGCTCCGGCGTCGAGGATCATTGCCTTGGTCCACCGGTTGATGTCCAGGAGGTTGGTGCCCACCGCACTCCGGCTTTTTAGGGTCTGCAGGATGTTGGCGACCAGCGAGCCCGTCTCCTTGGCCCTGAGCAGTTCGGCGGGGTTCAGGATCTCGATCATGCGGCGGCCTTCCTTACGCAACCAATAGCTGTTCCAACCATACGGATCGGCCGGCCCGGATGCGTTACGGCGCCTGCCGCCCGGGTGGGGCCGTTGTTCCGCGGACCACCAGCTCCGTTGCCACTTCGAGGGCAGAAGGCAGCTGGGCAAGCTGCTGGTCCTGTTGTTCGGCCAGGATGCCCACCGCCATGGAGGCCAGTTGCGCCAGCGGCTGGCGGACGGTGGTGAGGGGCGGCGAGGTCAGCGCCGCCTGGGCGATGTCGTCAAAGCCCACAATGCTCAGGTCCTGCGGGACCCGCAGCGAGCGTTGCCCCGCCGCATTCATCACGCCCATGGCCTGCAGGTCGCTGCCGGTGAAGATGGCCGTGGGCGGCTCGGGCAGATCCAGCAGGTCGGCGCCAAGCCGCATGCCGGACTCAATGCTGAAGTCGCCGTCCCGCACCAGTTCGGGCAGCACGGGAAGGCCTGCCTCGTGCAGGGCTGCCGCGTAGGCCGCATACCGCGCCCGGCCGTGCCCGGGGCTGTGTTTCCGTCCCGTGATGATGCCGATGCGGCGGTGGCCCTGTTCGAGCAGATGTCCGACGGCGGTCAGCGCACCGGAGAAGGACGCGGGGCTGACGCTGGGGATGGGCAGGCCCTCGGTACCCTCCGGATCGATCGCCACCGCCGGGATTTTCAGCGTCCGAAGGGTGGTCACCAGCATGGATCCCTTCCTGGGAGCCAGCAGCAGCACCCCGTCCAGCCGGTTCACCGATGGTTCCCGCAGCTTCCGCCAGCGCTCGGCCGTGGCGTGCTCCGCCCGGGCATACGCCACCGCGTAGCCCAGGCGGTCCGCCGCGGCTTCCACGCCGGCCATGGTTTCCAGGATCCAGGGCGAATCGAAGTTGTTGACCACCAGCTGCAGCATTCCCGGCTGGCCCGCCGGAGTGTTGCGCTTGGAGTAGTCGAGTTCCTCCAGCGCCTGCTGCACCTTGGCGCGGGTAGCCTCGGAGACGTGGGTGCGTCCATTGAGCACCTTGGACACGGTGGGCACGGAGACGCCGGCAGCCGCCGCGACGTCAGCGATCTTGGGACGCGGGGTGGCGGTCAACGGTGCAGTCCTTGGGGTCATGTGGTTGCGGCGGCGAGTTGCGGGGCTGTGGCCCGGCGCACGGGCGCGGTGTCCACCCGCACGGGTCCCACGATAACACTGCCGCCTTCCTGCGATCCCAGGGGTGACGTGGCGAAGATGCCGAGCTCGGCACCGATCCACCTCCCTTCCACCACGTCAAAATTCCAGCCCTGGACTTCCCACGGTTCACCGGGGCCGGTGCGCCAGGCAAAGGTGGACCGGGGTGTGCCGTCCGTGCGGATCTGGAGCTCGATCCTCGAACCCGGCAGCATAACCCTCCGGCCCGGCGCCTGCTCGTGGGGCCCGTCTCCCCCGGTGCCGCTTCCCAGGACGTATCCCTCGGACGTCCGCACAATTCCCAGCCAGGCGTATTTTTGGCCCAGTACCACCACGCCGGCACGCGTTCCTAGCGGAACATCCTGCAGCTCAAGGGACGTGGTGAAGGTGGAGGGCGTGCCCGGGAGGATCTGCCCGAGCACGTTGGGAAGCTCCCTCAGGTTCACCGGATCGTTGGCTTTTGGCCTGAGCACAAGGTGCCCGCCCCCGCACTGGTGCGCCCAGCCGTGCTGCGGATTCGCCTGCCAGTGCCACTGCGGCCCCAGCGTCGCCGTCGAAAAATCGTCGCTGGCAGGTGGCGCTGCATCCTTCGGCGAAGTACCCGCCGGGTAGGGGTGGCTGGAGACGGGGGTGCCCGGTCCGGCGTCGGACGCCCGCGCGCCCATCCATGGCCAGCCGTCGTCATCCCAGCCCATGGGTTGCAGGTGGACCACCCTGCCGTAGGGCCCGCGGTCCTGGAAATGCAGGAACCAGTCTTCGCCACGTGGACTGGTTACCCAGGCCCCCTGGTGCGGACCGTTCACCGCGGTATCCCCCTGCTCCAGGACGCGGCGCCCTTCGTAGGGACCGAACGGGGAGCGGGAGCGGAACACCGACTGCCAGCCGGTGGCCACGCCGCCCGCCGGAGCGAAAATCCAGTACCAGCCGTCCCGCTTGTAAAACTTCGGCCCCTCCAGCGTGGTGTAGCCGGGCAGGTCCGCGCCGTTGATGACGTGTGTGCCGTGGTCCAGCAGGCGGCTGGCATCCGGGCTCATGCGGTGGACCGTGAGCCGGTTCTTGGCCCCCACCCTGCTGTGGGCCCAACCGTGGACCAGGTACGCCTGGCCGTCGTCATCCCAGAGCGGGCACGGGTCGATGAGCCCGCGTCCGGGGTAGAGCAGGTGCGGCTCGGTCCACGGACCTTCCGCCTTTTCGGCGCTCAGGACGAAGATCCCATGGTCCGGATCGGGATAGAAGATCCAGAAGCGCCCGTCGTGGTAGCGCAGGGAGGGCGCCCACACCCCGCCGCCATGGCGGACCAAGGAGTAATGGCTGGCTTGCGGCAGACGGGGAAGGGCGTGCCCGGCGTGCTCCCAGTCAACAAGGTTCCGGGAACGCAGGACGGGCAGTCCTGGCACCCGGTTGAAGCTGGAGGCGATGAGGTAGTAGACACCCCGGACCTGGACCGCGTCCGGGTCCGGCCAGTCGGCATTGAGGATCGGGTTGGTGTACACGGGGACGGCGTTTCGGGATGTCATGGTGTCCTGTCGGGAGGGCTGAGGGCCGGGATTCCGGGATGGTGCTGAAGGAGTTCCACGGCTTGTGTTGGTGTCTCCACCAGCCCGTCGTGGATGACGGCATGCAGGGACTGGGCCAGTGGGCTGGCGGCGACGGCGACGGCCTTTTCAGACCACGCGACGGCAGGTCCCGCGCCCAGGTAGCCGGCTGTCCTGACGAACCAGGGACGGAGGCTGCCGCCCTGGGCCAGGACAACACTGACCGGGGCGCCGTCGACGGTGGTGCTGATGGCCAGCCAGGGCGAACGGCTTCCGTGGGCAGCCGCAGCTCCTTCACCGTTGGCTGACAGCACCAACGGCTGGGAGCGTGGGGCCGGGAAACGCCAGAAGATCCCGCCGTAGCCGGCGCCCGCCCGTCCTTTAACGGCCGACGACGAGACCTCCAGGCGGCCGACGTTGCCGGCGGGAACCATCACCGACTCCACGGACAGGCTCCAGGTCCCCGGCTGCGGGTGGCTGAAGCAGCGGATGTTCCGCTGTTCAACGGCCACGTCCACCCCTTGCTCCGAGCGCCACACCACCGTGCCGGCGGCCCCGGTTGGGGAAGCTTCGGTTGGGGAGTCCGTCCAGCCCGAGGGCACTTGGCGCCCATGATTGGGCAATACGGCCGGGCCGTCCGGCGTGAAGGTGGAGCCGCCCCAAAAATTGGTGCCGTTGAGGTCGGCGAAGGCGATCGACAGGCCCAGATGGTGAGGATGGTCTTCCGGTGCCACCTCCGTAAGCATGGCCCCGGCCAGGGAACGGACCGGATGAAGGTATGGCCGGGGTGAGCTGTGCCCGGGAAGGTCCCGGCCGCTATGCCGGCCCACCAGGGTATTGAGATTGGGAGTTCGCTCTGCCATCAGGCCTCCTTCCTGCGAGTTGCTGCGTGGCAATGGAGAACAGCATAAGCACCGCGGAAACAATCAGCAATAGACGTAGAAAGTTTCTGATTTGTAGTGATGCAGCTTTGGAAAATTGTGTTGACAGTCACAGTCCTTCCTTGCTAGAAATCGTTTACTCACCTTTTCCTCTTGCCGAAAACCCGCGCTCCGCAACCGAAACTCAGCGGTGTCTCGCGAAAGAGAATCAGAAAGTTTCCGTTCGGATGTACCGATTGCCCATCACCGGGCAGCCACAGAAAGGCGTCATTCAATGAAGAAGACAGCAACCACCGGGGTCCCGCGCAGGATCTTCCTGGGCGCGGCCATAACAGCCGCCGGATTGGCCTTGAGCGGCTGCGGCGGTGGGTCGTCCCCGTCGGCAGGCGGGAACGTGGAACTGAACTTTGTCTACTGGGGCGACTCCAACCGGGCCAAAATGACCGACGCGGCCATCAAGATCTTTGAAGAGAAGAACCCCGGCATCACCGTCAAGAGCGAATACCAGGACAGCGGCCCCTACGCGGACAAGCTTGCTACCCGGTTCGCGGGCGGCAACCCGCCGGACGTGCTGAACATGGCGAACCGCAGCCTGCTTGAGTATGCCCAGCGCGGCACGCTGGCTGACCTAAAGTCCCTGCCTGAGATCGACCTCGCCAACATTCCCGCCACCATCCAGAGCCGTGGTGAGGTGGACGGCAAGCTGTACGGGCTGGCCACCGGCGTCACCACCATCGGCATGGTGGTCAACAAGACCATCACGGACCAGGCCGGCGTCACCATCCCCGACGACAAGACCTGGAGCTGGGAAGATTACGCAAAATTTGCCACCGAGGTGACCCAAAAAACGGGAGGAAAGATCTACGGGGCCGGGTACGACGTCGCCACTGAAACCGGACCCATCCTTTTTGCCCGGCAGCGCGGCGAGGACTTCTACACCAAGGACAACAAGCTCGGTGTCAGCGAGGAAACCATCCGTGAGTGGTTCCAGTACAGCGTGGACCTGCGGAATGCCGGCGGCTATCCCCCGGCGGGCTTCTTCGAACAAATCGGCGGCTCGCCCGCGCAGTCCTACCTCGCCAAGGGAACGGTGGCTTCCCAGATCATTCCCATCAACAACTTCAAGGGCTACAACGAGGCGTCCGGCGGAAACCTGGTGCTGCTCCGCATGCCCGGCGAAACCACCGGCGAGCGCCGCGGCTACTCCGCTGACCCGAGCATGCTGTGGTCCATCGCCGCAAAGTCCAAGCACCCCAAGGAAGCTGCCAAACTGCTGAACTTCCTCATCAATGACGCGGATGGAGCGGTGGAGACGCTGACCCAGCGCGGCGTGCCCATCAACCCTGATGTGGCCGATGCCATTAAACCCAAGCTTGGCAAGGACGACACCGCCTTCGTGGACATGGTGGCCGCCATCCAGGAAGACGAGCTTGCACCGGCCTACGTGTACCCCAAGGGCGCAAGCGTGGTGGCTGACACCCTCAAGCAGCTTGCCACCGAGGTTGAATTCGGCCGTATCACTCCGGCGGACGCCGCCAAGACCTTCCTCGAGAAGAGCAATGCAGCCATCAACAAGTAATCCGGGCCATTCCGTCCGGACAGCGCACCACCAGAAGCAGATAGGAGCCTGACGCATGTCAGTGCTGACCAAACAAGCCCCCGGCGCGGCCGCCGCCCTGGCTTCCGGAGGACCGGGGAAACTTAGAAGGGGAACTGCCCGGCGGAAGAACCAGCGCTCGGGGTACCTGTTCCTGCTGCCCTGGTTCCTGGGCATGCTGTTCACGATCATCCCGTTCTTCGCGTCCCTCTACCTGGCGTTCACGGACTACAACCTGTTCACCGAGCCGAACTTCGTGGGCCTGGCGAACTTCCAGGCCATGATCGAAGACCCCCGGCTCTGGCAGTCGCTGAAGGTCACCTTCATCTACACGTTCGTGTCCGTGCCCATCTCGCTGGCCGTTGCCCTGCTGATCGCCCTGGTGCTCAACCGGGGGCTGCAGGGGCTGGCCATCTACCGTTCCATCTACTACCTGCCTTCACTGCTGGGCGGCAGCGTGGCCATCGTGATGCTCTGGCGCTACATCTTCGGGAACGACGGCATCGTCAACGGCTTCCTGGGCCTGTTCGGGATTGCCGGGCCGGCCTGGGTTACCGACCCCGACTTCTCGCTGAGCACCCTTATTGTGCTGAATGTCTGGACCTTCGGCTCGCCCATGGTGATCTTCCTGGCAGGCCTGCGGCAGGTCCCCACCATGTACTACGAGGCAGCCTCGATTGACGGTGCGTCCAGGTGGAGGCAGTTCCGCAGCATCACCATTCCGCTGATCAGCCCCATCATCTTCTTCAACCTGATCATGCAGCTCATCGGGTCCTTCCAGACCTTCACGCAGGGTTACGTGATGAGCGGCGGAACCGGCGGACCGGCGGATTCCACCCTGTTCTACAACCTGTACCTCTACCAAAAGGGCTTCACCGAATTCGAGATGGGGTATGCCTCCGCGATGGCCTGGCTGCTGCTGATGATCATTGCGATTTTCACCGCCATCAACTTCATCGCATCCAAGTTTTGGGTCTTCTACGACAATTAAGGCAACCCCATGGCACTCCTCGAACTACCCACGAAGCGCAAACAAGACAAGCCCGCCAAGCCGAAGGACCCGGAAGACGCCCTGGCGGGGACACCCACCACCCGCTTTTCCCGCCACCTGATCCTGTGCCTGGTGGGCCTGGTGATGCTGTACCCGTTGCTCTGGCTGGTTTCCAGCTCCTTCAAACCGAGCAATGACATCTTCCGGCAGCTGGGGCTGTGGCCGGAAAACTGGGACTTCAGCAACTACGAACAGGGCTGGACGGCACTGAACCAGCCGTTCCACGTGTACCTGATCAACTCGATGATCGTGGTGGTGTTCTCGATCGTGGGCAACATCTTCTCCTGTGCCCTGGCCGCCTATGCGTTCGCACGCATGGAGTTCACGGGCCGGAAGCTTTTCTTCGCACTGATGCTGGGCACCCTGATGCTGCCCGGCCACGTGCTCCTGGTCCCGCAGTACATCATCTTCTCCCAACTCGGCTGGCTGGACACCTACCTGCCCCTGATCGTGCCGAACTTCATGGCCACCAACGCGTTCTTCATCTTCCTGATGGTCCAGTTCATGAAGGCCTTGCCGAAAGAGCTGGACGACGCCGCGCAGATCGACGGATGCGGGCCCTTCCGCACGTTCCTCCGGGTCATTTTGCCGCTGTGCGTTCCCGCCATGGCCACCACCGCCATCTTCACGTTCATCTCGACCTGGAACGAGTTCTTCGGTCCGCTGCTCTATATCCAGAACCAGGACCTCTACACCGTTCCCCTGGCGCTGCGCGCCTTCATGGACTCGGAAGGCCAAAGTATGTGGGGTCCCATGTTCGCCATGTCGGTGGTATCCATCGCCCCGATCATTGGATTCTTCATCGCGGGCCAGAAATACCTCATCAACGGCATCGCCACCACGGGTTTGAAATAGCCCGGGGCTGACGCAAGCCCCTTTCCCTTCCGCGCGCATCACTGAACACCCTATTGAACCCTGGGCTGGAGGCTGCCCGGGAACAAAACAAAGGAGTTTTGCATGAGTTTGCGACGTCTATTCGGCGCGGCTGCCGCCGTCGTTATGCTGGGAAGCCTCACGGCGGCACCAGCCCAGGCAGCACCGCCCGGTCCGGGCCAGGAAGCCGGCACACCTGCCACTACCGCCGCCAAGGCCGAAGGCACTCCGGAAGTGCTGTGGAAGCAGACACCGGACGGCTTCGCGGCGCTGCCCGGATACGGGCTGCCGGGAACAACCGGCGGCCAGTCCGGCAGGATGGTCACCGCGTCCACCATCCAGGAACTCAAGGACTATGCCGGGGCCGACGAGCCCCTGGTCATCTTCATCAGCGGCAGCCTTGCCGCCACGGACTACGTCAAGATTCCCGTCGCCGCCAACAAAAGCTTCATCGGCGTGGGCGCGGGAGCGGAAGTGGTGAATGCCGGCTTCAAACTCATCAACGTCTCCAACGTCATCTTCCGGAACTTCACCATCCGGGACTCCTACATCCCCGGCGACTGGGACGGCAAACGCCCGGACAACGACCGCGACGGCATCCAGCTGGACACCACCCACCACGTCTGGGTTGACCACATGGCCATCCAGCGGATGGGCGACGGACTGATCGACACCCGCAAGGACTCGGACCTGGTCACCTATTCGTGGAACGTGTTCTCGGACAATAACAAGGCTCTCGGCGTGGGCTGGACCGCCAACGCCGTGACCCGGATGACCATCCACCACAACTGGATCCGGAACACCACCCAGCGCAACTTCAGCCTGGACAACACTGCGGCGGCGCATGTCTACAACAACTTCCTGCAGGACATTGGCCAGTACGGCATGATGGGCCGGAACGCCGCCAAGGTGGTCCTCGAAGGCAACAGCTTCAGCGCCGTGCAGGACCCCATCGTCGCCAAGGACCCCGCCACCGAAGTAGTGAACCGGGACAACGTCTTCAACGGCACCCGCGGCCGCAAGGACAACGTGGGAGCCGCCTTCGATCCGACGCAGAACTACAGCTACCAGAAGGACGACGCCGCCCGGGTGCCGGAAATCGTGGCAGCCGGAGCGGGCCCCCGCGGGAACAGCGCCCCGAATACGACGACGGAGATCACCGTTGCCCTGGACGGCACCGGGGACTTCGGCAGCCTGCAGGCCGCCATCGGCTCGATCCCCAGCGGCAGCACGCTGCCGCGCACCATCACCGTCAAGCCCGGCACGTACCGGGAATCCGTCAATGTTTGGGCCGACCGGCCCAACCTCACCATCCAGGGCGCAACAGCCAACCCGGCCGACGTCGTCATCACCTACGACCTTCCGGCCAACGGCGTGAAGTTCTTCGGCGGCACCTGGGGCGCGGGCGGCAGCGCCACCCTCAACGTCCTCGCCGAGGGCACCACCGTCCGCAACTTGACGGTGGAAAACGCCTACGACGAAGCCGCCAACGGCGGCAGCCAGGCACTTGCGGTCCGGAGCGTGGCGGACCGTGTAACGTTCGACGGCACCCGCTTCCTGGGCAATCAGGACACCTACCTCGCAGACACCATAGGGCGGGACGCGACTGCCCGCACCTACCTCAAGGACTGCTACATCGAAGGTGACGTGGACTTCATCTACGGCCGGGGAACTGCTGTCCTGGACGGCTGCACCATCCACTCCCTGGACCGCGGCAGCAGCACGAACAACGGCTACATCGTGGCTCCAAGCACCAAGAACTCCAACCCCTACGGCATCCTGATCGTCAACAGCACCCTCACCTCTGACGCGGCGGCCGGCACCGTCAGCCTGGGCCGCCCATGGTTTGCCAGCAGCGATCCGCAGGCGCACCCCATGGCGGTCATCCGGGATTCGGTGCTGGGCAGCCATATCGCCGTCCAGGGATGGGCGGACATGAGCGGCCACTCCTGGAAGGAAGGACGGTTCGCCGAGTACAACAACTCAGGGCCGGGCGCCCAGGTGAACGAATTCCACCCGCAGCTCCCACCGGAAGACGCCCCGAAATTCACCAAGGAAACCTTCCTTGGCGACTGGACCCCGGCGGGACGTGGTTGAGATGGCCGGCAGCAAACACCCCAAGGAGCATCGACGATGATGTCCTTCCCCCTGTCCATCGTCATTGCCACCGGTCTTGCCCTCAGTTCGTCAGTTCCCGCACCAGCGCCGCATGCCGCTGACCGCAACCCGATTTCCACCGAGCTGGGGAGGCAGACTCTTGCGGCAGGTGACGGATGGGCGTCTGCCGACGGCGGCACCACCGGGGGTGCCAATGCAGCGCCGGAAGACGTGCAAAAGGTTTCAACGAGGGATGAACTTGCCGCGGCAGTGGCCGGAAACGAGCCCAAGATTGTGTACGTAGAACAGCACATCAACGCAAATGCCGCCCCGGACGGGACTCCGATCGCCTGCGAAGACTACGCCGTGGACGGCTACTCCCTGGACGCCTACCTCGCAGCGTTCGATCCCGCGCACTGGACCGGGCAGGCGTCCGGCCCCCTCGAAGATGCCCGCAAGGCATCAAGCGCCAACCAGCGGAAGCAAATCCGGATCGACGTCGGCGCCAACACAACCATCGTTGGCCTGGGCGATGTCCAGCTCACGGGCTTTACGTTGAACATTGACGGGGTTGACAACGTGATTGTCCGCAATCTACGCCTCTCCGACGCCTATGACTGCTTCCCGGGTTGGAACGGGGACACCTGGAAAACAGAGTGGGACAACCTGGTGGTGTCAGGCTCCACCCACGTGTGGCTGGACCACTTGACACTGGATGACGGCGGGACAGCCGACGCTGAGCAGCCCGAGTATTTTGGTGAGCCCTTCCTGCGGCACGACGGTCTCCTGGACGTCGTCCGCCAGGCAGACCTGGTGACCATTTCGTGGAGCAGGATGGTGGGGCATGACAAATCCCTGCTGTGGGGCAATGGCGACGGTGCCACCGGCGATCGTGGCCGCCTCCGCGTTACGCTGCACCACAACGAATTGATTGATCTTGATCAGCGCGCACCCCGGGTGCGGTTTGGGCAGGCCCATGTATATAACAACGTGTACAGGGTAACCAGCCCTGACCGCTACCAGTACTCCTGGGGCGTCGGCGTGGAGTCCAGCATCATCGCGCGGAACAATACCTTTGAGCTGGCGGCGGGCATTCCTCCTGCCCAGGTCATCCGGAACTTTGGTGGCACTGGAATAGATGAAGAGGGCACATGGGTGAACGGGCGACGTGTCAGCGTACTGGACGCCTATAACACGGCCAGTCCGGTCGAATCACTGGCTCCGGAAGTATCGGGCATACCCGGCCCGCATCTGCCCATTGAACCCGCACCGGCCGCACAAGAACGGGTTGAACGGGGAGCAGGATCCGGGCAGCTGGACCCATCCATCACGCACTGAATCGATCCTCATAGGAGAAACGACACCACGTCATATCCACAAAGGGCAGGCGGATAAGGGCTGGTCAGGGCTCTGCGAGTGCTACTAGTCTTCAAGAACGGCCCGCAACCGGGAGCAACGATGATCAAGAGGAGCGAAGTTGTCCAACCACACGTACAGCATTTCTGAAATTGTCGGCACATCGACCCAGGGAGTGGATGACGCCGTCCGCAACGGCATCGCCAAGGCATCGCAGACCCTCCGCAACCTCGACTGGTTTGAGGTGAAGGAAATCCGCGGCCACCTGGAAGAAGGCAAAATCGCTGACTGGCAGGTGACCATCAAGCTCGGTTTCCGGCTCGAAGAGCACTAGATACACCCAACTGACCCGCAGTCAAACGTCGCAAAACCTGGTTTTGACGGCGTTGGCTGCGGGTCAGTTTGGGTTAAAGCGGCGCTAGTTGGCCGAGACAGTGCCGGCTGAACGGCGGCGCCACACGGTGGGAACGCCGTCGAACGCGGGAAACACGTGCCCTTCGAAGAAGGACAGCACGGTGTGCGGGTCGTGGTCCGGGCTCCAAAGGCCGGACACCGGGCAATGCGAGCCGGTGGCCGTGGAGGAGGCGGTGCCGGCGTTACCCGCCTGGCGTTCCTTGAGCAGTGCGATGCGTTTCATCGTTGAGACCATCCTTGGTGGTGAAAAGCTTGTTTCTCCAGCCTAGGAACAGCACGATCGCCAACCAATGGACGGCTGGCCAGAATTGGCGTATTGGCTTGGCCAGATGCACAGCAGGAGTGGCGCGCTCAGGACACCTCTCCCCGTTCGACGACCGCCGCATCCGGGCTGGAAATACTGCGCTCCCCAACCGGGGCGGGGCCGGCGCCCAGGCTGGCCAGCAGCGCGAGGGCGTCCGACGACGGCGATCCAGGCCGGGCGGAGTACACCCGCAGCGTCTGGTCGGGCTCGTCCGGAAGGGCAAGGTTTTCAAAGTTCAGTTCCAGGTCGCCCACGGCCGGGTGGTGCAGCCTGACGGTCCCGGCAGACCGGGTTGCCACACGGTGCCCTGCCCACCATTGCCGGAAGTGCTCGCTGTTCACTGCGAGTTCGCCCACCAACTGGTTTGTTTGGGGGTCGTTAGGGTGCCGCCCTACGTCGATCCGAAGGGCTCCGGCGGCTTCCGCCGCCACCGTTTTCCAATCGCGGAACAAGGTCCTGGCCCCCGGATCGAGGATCAGCCAGCGGGTGAGGTTCCGTTCCCCGGCGGGAAGCGCCGCAAAGTCCGTAAAGAGAAGGAACGCCATCCGGTTGCCCGCCAGGACGTCGCTGCGACGTCCCAGCAGCATGGCCGGCACATCGCCCACAGCCTCCAGGAGGTGGCGCAGCGCCGGCCGGACACCCTGGACTGACGGGCTGCCGGGGGTGCGGGGATTGTTCGCGCAGTTCTCCAGCAGGTCCATCATGTGCGCATGCTCGCTGCTGTCCAGGCGGAGCGCCCGTGACACGGCCTCGAGCACGGCGCGTGAGGGGTGGATATTCCGGCCCTGTTCCAGTCGGACGTAGTAATCTGTGCTGACCCCTGCCAGCCGGGCCACCTCCTCGCGCCGCAGGCCGGGGACCCTGCGGGCGCCGGAGGTGGGGCCCGCTCCCGCGTCCTCCGGGCTTAGCCGGGACCGCATGGCTTTGAGGAACTTTCCGAACTCGGCGCTTTGACCCATGGTGACCATTGTGCCCGGCAAGGGTGTTCCGTTCTACAACGAAGGTAGGACTGGCAGTCCTAGGAAAAACAGGATCAGCTTTTCCTGCTGACTATGGGACAAAAACTGCATAGGCTCGATGGTGAGCCAGCGGAAACCGCTTTCTCGGCGTCGAGCAAACCGGCACCCTTCCCAGCAGCACATCACCAGCATTACGCAAGGAGCACCCATGTCAGAGCTGACACTCAACAACGGCGTCACCATCCCCCAGCTTGGCCTCGGCGTTTTCCAGGTCCCGCCCGAGGACACCCAGCGGATCGTGGAAGACGCCCTCGAAGCAGGCTACCGGCACATTGATACCGCCGCCGGCTACCGGAATGAAGCAGGCGTGGGCGCGGCGATTACCGCTACCGGCATCCCGCGTGAGGACATCTTTGTCACCACCAAGCTCCGGAACGGCGAGCAGGGCCGGGCGCAGGAGGCCTTCCAGAACAGCCGCAAGGCGCTGGGCCTGGACTTCGTGGACCTTTACCTCATCCACTGGCCGGTCCCCTCGCAGGGCCTGTACGTCCAGGCCTGGAAGGAGATGGAGCGGCTCTACGAGAACAACCAGATCCGGGCCATCGGAGTCTCCAACTTCCTCTCCGAACACCTGGACACCCTGCTTGAGTCCGCCGAGATCGTCCCCGCCGTCAACCAGATCGAACTCCACCCGAGCTACCAGCAGGCGGACCTGGCAGCAAAGTGCCGGAGCCTGGGCATCGAGGTGGAGGCCTACAGTCCGTTGGGCCGGGGCGCCGACCTCAACGGAAACGCCGTCACCACCATCGCGAATGCGCACAACGCCACCACCGCCCAGGTAGTGCTTGCATGGCACCTCGCCACCGGCAACATCGTCATCCCGAAGTCTGTCGATCCGGCCCGCATCCGGGAAAACTTCGCGGCCTCGTCCCTCGCGCTTTCCAGCGAGGAGCTCGCGGCAATCACCGCCCTCGAATCGGGGGCACGCCTCGGTTCCGATCCCGCCGTCGCCTCCTTCAGCCAGCTTTAGCCGGTCTCGGGAAGCTCAGCCACCGGTTCGGCAGGCAGTAACAGGCAGTACCACCGAAAGGATCCAACAATGCAGTACACCCATCTGGGCCGCTCCGGCCTGAAAGTCTCCCGACTCTGCCTGGGCACCATGAACTTCGGGCCGCAGACCGATGAGGCGGACGCCCACAGCATCATGGATTCCGCCCATGACAACGGCATCAATTTCTTCGACACCGCCAACGTCTACGGCGGTGCCGGGCACCGCGGGTGGACCGAGGAAATCATCGGGCGCTGGTTCGCCAAGGGCGGCGAGCGCCGTGAACACACGGTGCTGGCCACCAAGCTTTACGGCACCATGACTGACCGCCCCAATGAGTCAAAGCTGTCCGCACTCAACATCCGCCGCGCCCTGGATGCCAGCCTCAAGCGGCTGCAGACGGACTACATCGACGTCTACCAGTTCCACCACATCGACCGGGACACCCCCTGGGACGAGCCGACGGCACTACACCGGGCTGGTCAGCGAACAGTCCATCTACAACCTGTTCATGCGCCAGGTGGAACTCGAGGTCATCCCGGCCGCTCAGCAGTACGGCCTCGGCCTTATTCCATGGTCACCGCTGCAGGGCGGGCTTCTGGGCGGGGTGCTGAAGAAAGAGCGCGACGGCGTCCGCCGCACCGAGGGACGGGCAGCGGAGACGCTGAAGAAGCATGAGGACCAGATCCGCCAATACGAGGACTTTGCGGACGAACTGGGGCACGAACCCGGGGACGTGGCCCTGGCCTGGCTGCTGCACCAGCCTGCGGTCACGGCGCCCATTGTGGGTCCGCGGACGCATGAACAGCTGGACGCGGCCATCGGCGCCCTTGATGTCACCCTGGACGCCGACGCCCTCAAGCGGCTGGACGACATCTTCCCCGGGCACCGGACGGCCCCGGAAGACTACGCGTGGTAGACCCTTTGCACGCAGCCGATACGGTGGCGCCGAGGACAATCCTGTTTCTCGGCGGCACCGGGGTCATCAGCACAGCGGCGGCCGAGCTGGCCGCCGGGCTGGGCCACCGGCTGACCATCCTTAACCGGGGCCGGTCCACGCGGCCTGTCCCGGAAGGGGTGGAGGTCGTGGCCGCCGACGTCCGTGACGCAGCCTCCGTCCGGGACGTGCTGGGCGGGCGGGAGTTCGACGCCGTTGCCGACTTTATTGCGTACACTCCGGATCAGGCGCAGGCCAGCCTGGACCTGTTCAGGGGCCGGACGGGGCAGTACGTCTTCATCAGCTCCGCGTCGGCCTACCAAAAGCCGCCCTCCCGCCTGCCGATCCGGGAGTCCACCCCGCTGAAGAATCCCTTCTGGCAATATTCGCGGGACAAGATCGCGTGCGAGGAACTGCTCTACCGGGCCTACCGGGAGGAAGACTTTCCACTCACGGTGGTGCGTCCCTCGCACACCTACGACCGCACCAAGATCGCCATGGTGGGCGGCTGGACCGACATCCACCGGATGCGGTCCGGGCTGCCGGTCATGGTGCACGGCGACGGCACATCCCTCTGGACGCTCACCCACAGCCGCGACTTCGCGAAGGCCTTCGTGGGGCTGCTCGGCAGGCCGCAGGCGGTGGGTGAGAGCTACACCATCACGTCGGACGAGTACTTGCCCTGGAACCAGATCTACCGGCTGTTCGCGCGGGCCGCGGGCACCCCTGAGCCTGACCTCGTCCACGTTGCATCCGAAACCATCGCTGCTCACAGCCCTGAACTTGGCTCCAACCTGCTCGGTGACCGGTCCCATTCGGTAATTTTCGATAACACCAAGATCAAATCCTTGGTTCCGGATTACACGGCCACCATCCCCTTCGCGGACGGTGCACGCGAGATTGTTCGTTGGTATGACGCCAACCCTGGACTGCAGGTGGTGGACCGGAGCTACATGGACCTCAGCGACCGCCTTACCGGATGGGCCCGCAAGGGCGTATAACGGCGACTCCGGGCTTGGTATCGGGCGTTTCTACAACGTTCTAAATACCCCCTTCCGGCAACTCTGGCAAGGGCTTGTTTTGTACCCTCCCCCACTCTAAATTACTGGGGAAGCGTTTTCCCGTCTCACGATTGAAAGGATTCATCGATGAATCCCCACAGGACTCCCCTGCGCCTTCTCTCGGTAGGGGCCGTCGGCCTCGCACTGACCATCGGCTGCCTCGCCGCCCCTGCGTCCGCCGTCGGACCTTCCGCCAAGCCCGCCAACCCCGCCGTCCAGCTGGACCACCTCGACCGTGGACTGGTGGCCGCCGGAACGTCCGAGGGCGTCTTCCTGAGCTGGCGCCTCCTGGGGCATGAAGCCACCGGCTCCTCAGCCACCGGCCTTACCGGTACCGACTTCAACGTGTACCGCGACGGCCAGAAGCTCGCCACGGTCACCGACAGCACCAACTACCTTGACCCAGCTGGAACCGCAGCGTCGGAGTACCAGGTGCGGGCCGTCGTCGGGGGCGTTGAACTGGACCGCAGCGCAACCGCCACATCCTGGGGCGGCAACTTCAAGGACATCCCGCTGAAGAAGCCGGCCGACGGTGTCACGCCCTCCGGACAGGCCTACACCTACGCGGCCAATGACGCGTCGGTGGGCGACGTGGACGGCGACGGCCAGTACGAGTTCATCGTCAAATGGGACCCGAACAACTCCAAGGACGTCTCACAGGTGGGCTACACGGGCAACACCTACGTGGACACCTACAAAGCGGACGGCACGCTCCTGCACCGGATCCACCTGGGCGTGAACATCCGCTCCGGCGCGCACTACACGCAACTGCTGGTCAACGATTTCGACGGCGACGGGCGCGCCGAGATGATGATGAAGACCGCCCCGGGAACCAAGAGCACCAACTACAACGCGGACGGCAGCATTGCCTCCAGCGCGTTCATCACCCTGCTGCAGTCCGACGTCGACGCCGGCTACGCCAACACGGACGACTACCGGATGAGCGCGGCGGACTACTACCAGCACCTGGTCAAGACGTTCCAAGGCTGGACCGAGCACCCGGAGGTCAAGGCCGGCAACTGGCCCGCTACACTGGAGGAGGCGTTCGGCATCGCTCCCCAGTACCAATACCCACTGTCCAAGGCCGACGCGGAGGCGCTGACCAACCACTTCATGGACGTCTACGCACCCTCGCGCAGCGCCCGGAACAACCTGCGCGCCTTCGAGGGCTTCATCGTGTCCGGGCCGGAGTACCTCACCGTTTTCGAGGGCGCCACGGGCAAGGAGCTGAAGACGGTAGCCTACGAGCCCGGCAGGCACGACGACGGGTTGATGTGGGGCGACTACGCCATGGGCCGCATCGAGCCTGGCAACCGCGTGGACCGGTTCCTCGCCGGCGTCGCTTACCTCGACGGCAAGAAGCCCGCGGCGGTCTTCGCCCGCGGCTACTACACCCGCACCACCCTGGCCACCTACACCTGGGACGGGACGAACCTCTCCCCCGTGTGGAACATCGACTCGGGCTGGACACCCATGACCAACCCGTTCAACGATTCGCCGCACGGCCGCGACGGAACCGATCCGGAGTACGGGAAGCTGACCACGCAGGGCTTCCACTCGCTGAGCGCATCGGACGTGGACGGCGACGGCAAGCAGGAGATCGTCTACGGCTCCGCAACGATTGACGACGACGGCTCGCTGCTGTACAGCTCGTTCGGCACCCTGCCGGCCGGCAGCGCCGCGCCCGGCGAAGAGGCGCGGCTGGGCCACGGCGATGCGATGCACGTGACGGACATCGATCCGGCACGGCCCGGCAAGGAGATCTTCACGGTCCACGAGGGCGCCACCTACGCGCCCTACGGCTACGCCATGCGCGACGCCGCCAACGGCGAAGTGCTGTTCGGTGCCTACTCCGGCAAGGACACCGGCCGCGGCATGATCGGTGACGTGGATCCGGCCGTACCCGGCATCGAGAACTGGGCCATCGGCATGCAGTCCGCCGACGGCGACAAGCTCTCCTCCACCGGGCCCGGCACCAACATGAGCATCAAGTGGGCGGCGGACATGACCACCCAGATCATCAACGGCTCCGGAGACCAGACCCCCACCATCGACGACTGGAAGCGCGGCCGGCTGCTGACCGCGGATGGCACCCGGACCAACAACGGCACCAAGGGCACGCCCAGCCTGGTGGCGGACGTGGTGGGCGACTGGCGCGAGGAAATGCTGGTCCGCACTGCCGACAGTTCCGCCCTGCGGATGTACATGAGCACGGAAGTGACCAGCCACAAGCTGTACACGCTCATGCACGATCCGCAGTACCGCGCCGAAGTTGCCCGGCAGAACACCACCTACAACCAGCCGTCCTACACCGACTTCTATTTCGCCTCCGATATGGACTTCGCCAACGTCCCGCTGCGCGCCGCCTGGCTGCCCGGCAGCGTCAAGGCACTGGAGCACGTCCTGGAGGACCTCGTGGATTCAGGTGATGTTGCCGGACCGGTGGCCAGCCAGCTGGCTGCCAGCGTGCAGCAGGCAGGCAAGGCGGTGGAGGATGGCGACGCCGGTAAGGCCGCCCGGACCGTCCAGCGCTTTGTGGACTTCCTTGCCCAGCAGAAGGGTCCGGACACGGTATCGGACACTGCCCGGGTGGTGCTGAACCACAATGCGGAGAATATTCTCCGGGCTTTTGGGGGCTAGGACGCCTTCTACGGGAGAGACTGTTCAAATGACACTTGCACCGCTCATCAAACTCAATGACGGATACTCCATCCCGCAGCTGGGTCTTGGCACCTGGCCGCTGGATGACGATCAGGCGGCCACCGCCGTCGTGCAGGCCTTGGAAGCCGGCTACCGGCACATCGATACCGCCGTGAAGTACGGCAATGAACGCGGTGTCGGCAACGGCATCCGTGCCAGCGGCGTGGACCGATCTGACGTCTTCGTCACCACCAAGCTGGACGGCCAGTTCCAGGGCAAGGACAGGGCGGTGGAGGGCCTGGAGGGCTCGCTGAGACGGCTTGGGCTGGAGTACGTGGACCTGCTGCTGATCCATTGGCCGCTGCCTGCACGGGATGAGTACATCTCCACGTGGAAAACATTCGAACGGCTGCAGGCGGAGGGTAAAGTCCGGTCCATCGGGGTCTCAAACTTCAAGCCCGCCCACCTGGAACGGCTGATGGCGGAGACCAACGTGGTCCCGGCGGTCAACCAGATTCAGCTCACTCCGGCCATTACGCGGGCCGCCGAGCGGGAGTTCCACGAAAAGCATGGGATTGTCACCCAGTCCTACAGCCCGCTTGGCGGATCCGGGGCCAGCCTGCTGGGCGCTCCCATCCTGACGCAGCTCGCTGAAAAGCATGGAAAAACGCCCGGCCAACTGGTCCTGAGATGGCATATTCAGCATGGACTTGTAACGATTCCGAAAACTGCTGATCCGGACCGGATGAGGGAGAACCTGGACATCTTTGATTTCGCCCTGGATCCGCAGGATCTCGCGGAATTGTCCATCCTCGACGAGGGTCCCGGGGCCGGCAATGATTCCGACGTAACCGGGCACTAAAACAGGCCTGAAGTGCGCTTTTTGTTATCTTCGGGGTTGGCAAAGAGATAGTAAGCATGATTACTATTGATGCAGAAGGATGAAGTGCTTCCGGGATCCGGAGGCCTCCTTTACTTAGGAAGAGGAACGAAAAATGGGATTTATTGCATTTCTGATTCTCGGACTTATTGCTGGTGCGATCGCTAAGGCGATCCTTCCGGGCAGGCAGGGTGGCGGCTGGCTCATCACCCTCGTGCTCGGCGTCGTTGGGGCCCTCCTCGGCGGCTGGATCGGCGGCATGATCTTCGGCACCGGACTGCAGGAGTTCTTCTCCCTGCAGACGTGGCTGCTGGCCATCGGTGGCGCGCTCATCGTGCTGCTGGTGTACGGCATGATCACCAAGCGCAGCGTGCGCGGCTAACACCGCGCGCAAGCCAGGAAACCGGCCTGGGGACCACAATCCCCCAGGCCGGTTTTCACTTTCCCGGCCACGAGGCCGGAACTGAAAACCTTCTCACGGAGCAGGAGTTCATCGTGAAAAACAAACTTCTTTTGGGCGTTGGAATTGCCGCAGGCTACGTCCTGGGGTCGCGGTCCGGCCGCGCCGCTTACGACAAGCTCAAGGCGCGGGCAGCGGGCATCTGGGACAGCAAGCCTGTCCAGGACAAAGTGGCTGTTGCCACCGAAGCCATCAAGGAAAAGGCACCCGATGTTGCCGACCAGCTGACCGAGGCGGCACGACGGGCAGGCACCGTCATCGGCTCTGCCATGCACCGTGACAGCTCCCCGGGCGGCGCCAAGTCCACAACCTCCGACGACGCCACTTCCGCGGGCGCCGCCGGCACCGGTGCTGCTGGTACTTCAGGTACATCCGGCGGGTTCGGCACGTCGGGCACTGCCGGCACGACGGATACGCTCGGGACGTCAGCCACCCTTGGCACGACGGGCACCCTTGGCACGTCCGCCGGGACTACCGGTGCGGCCGGGACCTCCGGAACGCTCAGCGACACCGAGCTTGGCGAGGACCACATCCCCGCCCACAGCACACACCCGGAAACAACCAACTTGGGCACCTCCGGTGAAGCTGGCTCCAAGCCCTAGTTGAAGCCACGGCTTCCGTTTCATGACGCGGAAGCCATTCTTGACACGGGGGCTGCTGGAACTCTGTGTTACAACTGAATCGCATTGTCGGCCGTCGCGATCCTTGGGGGACGCGGCGGCCGGCGGCGTTTCCGCTGACTGGGCGCGGGTTTCCAGTCCTCAGGCCCCCAGTTCAGCAGCACCGAAAGATACGCTGAACTGCACGCACCATAAATCCACTGACCGGTACTTTGAGAGGTCCACTCCTGCGGGTATCTCATAAACCTGGTTACCTTGGTTTCCCTTAATGAGGCCCAGGTCGTAATGTTCGGCAGAGCCTGCTGTGAACCACCCATCCGTCCCCTCGACCACATGGGCGGCGCTTAACCAGACGTGCACATCGGGCCCGTTGGAGGTGTCGAGGTTTTCCAGCGTAAGGAAGCGGGAGCCATCCGGCTGCTGGACGATACGCACCGTGCCCGTCGTCGTGTGTTCGTGACTGACCAATGTGCCCACCGCCAGTTGCTGCGGACCGGCAGGCCGCGAGGACCCCTGCGCAGTGTCAGCAGAACCAGCCGGAGTTGTGGCAGGCGGCACCGGTTCGGCAACGGCGGATTGCGTCCCGGCAGGCGCACTCGCGGCGATCGGGAGCTGCTCATCCACGCGCACATCCACGAAGAGGAGCCAGGGCTTGAACACCACAAGCCCAATCACCACGCCCAGGCTGGCAACCGCCACTGTCAGCGCCCACAGCCGCCGGCGGCCAGGACTATTGGTTCTGCGCATGCCTTCATGGTCCGCGCATTGGTTCATTGAAGCAACGAGGCCACGATGGTCCAACCAGCGATTCAAACAGCCACACCAACAGATTTAGGACCCGCTGCTCTCGCAATCCGGTCAGTTCTGGTGAAGTGACGGAGGGATGACAGCCGGATGCATCCGGTTTTCCACATAGCGGCTTTGGGCCGGATGTTTTGTCAGTGGTCACTGGCAGAGTTGTCCCATGGAGGCCATTGGGGAGCAGTTTGCGGAGT
>NZ_FVZL01000036.1 GCF_900168295.1 Arthrobacter sp. P2b
TCGAGGACACCATCGCCTGGTACCGCGACAACGAAGAATGGTGGCGGCCGCAGAAAGCAGCCACCGAAGCCAAATACAAGGAACAGGGCCAGTAGGTCCTGCTGAATCTATTGAGAATCAGATTGGGGCTCCGCCGCCGGAGGGTTCCAGGTGTGTAGCTGCTCAACGAGCAAGGCCGCCAGCAGGGCACCTAGCACTGCACCTAACGTGTTTGTCACAAGGTCTAGGGGACTTGCAAAGCGGTTGTGAAAAAAGAGAAGCTGACCGAGCTCGATGCAGCACGAGATGAGCAATCCAAAAGATGCAACTTGCCACCAGCGCTTTGCAGGAAATGCCAACGAAGCCACCAGGCCTAAAGGAACGAAGAGGGCCAAGTTCGCGACTGCCTCCACGAATTTGTAATCAAACCAAGGTGGGATTCCGTGTCTGTGAAGGGAAGTCAGAATCGAGACCAGAACTCCTTGAACAGGCTGATCAACTGGGGTTGGCCAGAAGGCTACAAACGCCAGGGGAATCAGCATCGCGACGAGAACCTTCCGCCAAATCCGCGGGCTCTGATCGCGCTTCATATTGCTGTTGCATAATTCGTAGCAAGGCGATCGCACCCGGATCCGACGGCAGCCACGGCTAGAAGAGCCAAGAAGACGTAAGGAAGAACCTGTGCTCGGGGGAGCGGTACAAAGATATTGAGCTGTTGACTCTCCCTCACCAATGTCTCCCCCGTAGCCATGACAGACCACATGTGCACGCTTGAATCTGTCAAAACCAGAAAAGAAGAAGGTGGGTGGCTCTCCGTTCCTGGAGAGCCGCCCACCTTCTTTGGTGCCTAAAAGCGGTTGCTATGCGGCAGCTTCTGCTTTAGCGCGGCGGCGAACAACCACTACCGAGGCTGCACCAGCAGCAAGTGCGCCAGCGCCTACTACCGTCCAGAGTACCAACCCGGAGTCGGCGCCAGTGGCTGCGAGAGTGCTGCCAGAATTGGCCAGTGCCGCCGATGCAGGCGTACCGTTGTTTCCGCCTGCGTTTGCACCGGCTGCACCGCCGTTCGCGAAGCCCGGGGCAACTACAACGCGGACCGGTCCCACGGTGTATCCGGAAACGTCACTGGTAGCAGTCAGGAGATAAGATCCTGCTTCACGGATAGTGACAGGAACCGAGAACTTACCCTCGCTGTCGGCCTGAGCGGACAACGTTTGAGCCTCGACAAAGACCCCGATCTTGCTCGAGAACGAAGTGCCGCCTGCGATGTTCGCGCCGCCGGCAGCGGGAGCGTTACCGGGAGTAACCCGAATGGTGAGACGCTCGCCGCGGAATGGACCCTGGCCACTGAACGTGAATGCCTCGCCAGGGCCTACGGTGCCGTCAGAAACAGCGGCCTGGGGCGGAATGACTGGATAAAGACCCTGAGCCGTGGCAGGAGCCGAACCGATCAGAGCGAGAGAACCCGCAAGAGCGAGCGCTGCAAAAGTTTTTTTCATGTGTGTCCCCCCGGAGACGTATAAGTTTTGATGTACCCGAAATATTTGGGGAGTTCCCCCTCTGCACGATTGCGTGTGCAGAACTACGGATAGATATCCCAAAGAGAAGGTATCACTTCTGCTTCCCTGTCAGCAATCTCAAGCCACTCGGTTTACATAGTATTAACCGCAGGTCCATCTGGCTAGTCGCAGGAAGCAAAAATCGTAGGTAAGACAACGTCTGTGACCGGCTGCACAGTCGGGGTAACAAACATGTTAGGTTCTGTATGTTGGACGATTTTACCGAACCGAAGTTCGACGGTTTTGCTTTCACCTGGGGCCAGCCGAACGGCTAGGATTCCCACTGGTCGATTGCTGTGGAGGTATGGAGCAAAGTCTGCTTGCTTGCCGTCCAGTTTTGCAGTTTCTACATATGCTTGCACGGGTCCATAAACGGTGATGTTTGTTTGCACTGAGCCGGAAGGGATACCGTAAGCGCCCCCGCCAGTCACGTAAGCAGGCAACGCAGTGCCCGCATCAGCGGGCGCCGTGTTCGTGCTGGTGACCCGAACAGTTGTCTGCTCGTATCCATCCTTGGCGCATTCTTTGACGAGCTGCACCTTTCGCCGAACGTAGTAATCCATTTTTGCGCCTGTTCCATCGTTGAAGTACACGCCGAATTGTGCGGGTGAAACGCTAGGGCCAGCGATCGAACCACTGAGTGCATAAGATGAGATCATCGACTGCTCCTGCTTGTCGGAGGACCAGATGAGAATGCGCCCTTCATCAGTTGCGCGGGTGATGCCTGAAAATAAACTCACGGGGTCACTGTCGCCACTTGACAAGGCTGCGAAGACTTCTTGAGCGACCGCCGCAAAGTAGGCATCCTGCAGCTCCGGTTGCTGAATTCTTGTATAGACATCCGACAGCAACGTTGGGACAACATTTTGGGACGTTAGTTCAGACGGCAGTCCGGTTTGTGCTGCTAGACGATTAAGCCCAGGGTCGGCGAGTTCCAATGACCCCGTTGCTTCGAGTACGTAAGCCAGTGCTATTGGATCAATAGAAATAACACCATCAACGCGCTCGCCCGTCTTTTTTTCCCACATCTCCTGGGCGGCTTTAGCTGCGGATGGGAAGTCGGGGGTCAGATTCACATCCTGCATGTACTTACCTAGCCGCGTGGAATATATCTGCTTTTGTTCTGCATCAATTGGAAGGATGGTATCCATAGGTCCGAGAGCAGTTGCGCTCGTTTGGCTCCGTAGAGTCAGCTTTCCCCCGTCTACATCAGCAACAGCTAAGGCCCCCGGAATTCCTCCCGACGCACGGGATTCAGCATTGTTTTGGATCATGAATAAGTAGTGCCGAGGGGCATCGGCGCCGAGCATAGCGGGTGTAATGGCGGCGGCATCTGCGGCGGCATCTAGGTGGCCTCGAAGGGTATCAAGCTTTTCACGAGTAACCCGCAGAGGCTGAGAAATTTCAGGCAAAAGGGTCTCGGCGTCAATGTTGTTGAGTCGCTCAGACGACTCTCGCACCGCATGGGCTGCAGAAGAGATTCGTGGCTGTGCCGCAGCTAGAGCACTAAGGTCCACGCCATCGCCGTCCGGAAGTAGGTTTTTCCATTCGAGAGTCTGAAATGCCTCGGCCAGCGGTGCGGCTCCTAGATGAACCACGTCGTAAGCGGAAGTCGTTACCTCGGAGGCTGCCCGGAAGTTCGCTCCTACTGACGGAATCGCCCCGGCCAGGATCCACAGCGGATCATTTGCTGCAGTTCTAGCTGCTGTAGTGTGCAGTTTCAGGCCATTGAGAGTTGCGGTGACACGGCTGACATCGTTGTTCAAAAGCGCGTCTTGAAGTTGCGGCGTCAAACGGGTGGCCGACTGCAGCTCATTACTTATAACGCTTGCCTTGTGACTCAACCACAGAACACATGCCAGCACGGAAACAATTAGAGTAGCAACTATAGCCACGACCCTTAACAATTTCAGAGTACGGCTTTTGTTGCCCCCTCTCCTGGTAGGTGGTCGAAAAAGTCGCCCTGTCGCCGACGTCTTGTTGTTGGTATCGCTCATTCCTGCCAGCGTCCCTTCTGGGCCAATGTTGATAGCTGTTTCCGATCAGTAAGCGCCAGTACTCCGAAATACCGCACGCGCTGTCCGAAGAAGTATGATCAGGTCCCCCGCCAGGGACCAATTTTCGACGTAGTAGAGGTCAAGGCGCACAGAGTCCTGCCAAGAAAGGTCAGACCGGCCACTCACTTGCCAGAGACCTGTAAGACCAGGCTTAACAAGCAGGCGCCGGCGAACGTCGTGCTCGTACGCTTCAACTTCGCGTGGCAAAGGGGGCCTAGGACCAACCAAACTCATCGAGCCATCGAGGATGTTGAATAATTGGGGAAGTTCATCGAGACTGAATTTCCTGATGAAACGTCCAACGGGCGTGATTCGTGGATCATTTTTCATCTTGAAGAGGACCTCTCCGCCTTCATTATGCTGCATTAGGTCAGCAAGGAGTGTTTCTGCGTCAATGACCATGGACCGGAACTTCAGCATGTGAAAAGTCTTTCCCTCCATCCCCACGCGAACCTGGCGGAAAAGGATTGGTCCCTTACTGCTGAGTTTCACCAAGGCGGCAACAACCAGCATGAGCGGCGACGTTGCAAGTATCAGCAAGCTCGAAAAGACGCAGTCAAATAGTCGTTTAGCAACCCGTTGGCCACCGTCTAAAGTAGGGGTTGTTACGTGGATCAGGGGCAGCCCAGCAACTTGTTGGGTGTGAATCCTTGGTCCAGCTATGTCCGTAAGAGCGGGTGCCATGATCAGGCCGATATTGCGCGACGCCAATTCCCAGCCCAAATGGCGGAGTGTTTGTGGGTGAAGCTGAACACCGGCCGAAACTGCTACTGCGTCGGCGCGACAATTTTCGATGGCCTCCAGAATCGCATGCGTCTCAGGAACGTTGCCCAGTATCGGTAGCTGAAAGTCCGCATCGCTCTGCTGCTCACCATAGGCTCCCGGCGTATAGGCGGCTACGGGAAGGTACCCCGCTTCTTTGGAGCGCTCGAAAGAAGAGGCGAGGTGGGCGACAGCGCCCGGTCCGCCCAGAAGAAGCAGCCTGGACATGCTCTCGCCCTGAAGGCGATTCACGTGTAGATGTTGACGCAGCAGCCAGCGCCCGAGAAGGAGACCGACCAAACCTACAGGGAGTGCAAAACCGACAAATCCACGGGCCGTATCGATCCGGAGAACATACGAAAAAATTGCGACCAAGCCAAATAACCACAAGGAAGCCGCTGCGACTCGCTTGTACTCATCGGCACCTGCACCTAGTATCCGGCTATGGCGACTATCCCAAGCGCCAAGCATGAACCACCACACTATGATTAGGCCGATAGAGAAGATGCCGTATGCGGCGTCGTTGCCTAAGCTTTGAAGGTCTGGGTCGATACCGAATCTGGTTATGTAAGCACCGCCAACGGCCCAACATATTACGAATGCGTCCGTAATCCTCAGAACGCGAGAAGTGCGCGTGCGCCAGCCCTCGTATGCCCCCAACGCGATTTGTCCTTTCATTCACGGGTGAATCGCCTGAAACAGGGCACCCCGGAAGAGCATACATGATAAGTAAAGCAACGCCCTCGTGGGCGGATTGTAGGAGGGCTCTTTGTATTAGCTCAGAGCTTTCGACGTGCAATTCACTATGAAGCCTGCTGGAATACCCTCCGCGAGCACGAGTACCCCTGCACGACAGAGCAGCTGCAGCAGCATACGGAGCCCTCTTGGAATTAGAAGATCAGAAGCCTTAGCCTCGATTTTTCATGATGGCCGGTGAGGGGCGCTGGTGTGTGGCGCCGGGTTGCTCTGCGGTTGTTTTCTGTTTTCGGGCAGCCGGGTGTGG
>NZ_FVZL01000043.1 GCF_900168295.1 Arthrobacter sp. P2b
TAGCCTCGATTTTTCATGATGGCCGGTGAGGGGCGCTGGTGTGTGGCGCCGGGTTGCTCTGCGGTTGTTTTCTGTTTTCGGGCAGCCGGGTGTGGCCTGTTGGGTCGCCTGGTTTTGGCGCCGGTTCCACTTCCGGTGGTGGGGCTGCTCGTCGGGATTAGGTCAGTGCCTGGCTCAGCCTGAGCCGACGGGCAGAACTTCTCTAAGGCGACGTGTGTTCTCCAGAAGCAGTTTCAGAAGGGCCTTCTCGGGCGCTGTTTCCGGCAGGAGGAGCTGGGTGCGGCGGGCTCGGGTGATGATTTTCCCTGCGGTCGCGAAGAGCCGGTAGCGCCAACGTTTGATGTCCCAGGCTTTGGCCTGGTGGCCGTCCGGGAGGGCGGCGAGCTGAAGCCAGGAGACCAGATTGAAGGCCAGGGCGGCCATGTTCGCCCAGGCCTGGTTCGCGGCGAAGTCGAAGAACGGGAGCTTGCCCAGGCCGGTGTTTTTCAGGGTTTTGATCCTGTTCTCGCACCGTCCCCGGGCGCGGTGCCTGGCATCCAAGATGGGTCCGTGCCAGCGCGGTGAGTTGGTCAGGAACGCGGTGATCCGGTGCCCGTCGGTATCGAGTAGGGTCGGTTGCGCGCCGGGGTGCAGCGGCTCGGCGCGCAGAAACAGTTTCGTGCCTGGCGGGTAGTCAGTGAGCGGTATGACGTCGGTAGCGTTGATGACCCAGGCATCGGTGCGGTCGTTTCCGGTCTGGTCCAGGGCCGGCTGCCAGTACTGTTTGTCGCTGATCCAGTTGACCATGTGGGCCTTGCCGAACGGGATGGTGTAGCTGGTGGTGAACTGCACGCCCAGGCTGTGCAGGTGCCAGAGGAATTTCCGGGAGGCTCCGGCACTGTCGGTGCGGACCAGGATCTTCTCTCCGGTCAGGGCCCCGTTCTCGGTATAGAAGTTCTCGGGCAGTTGGGCTGTGGCGGTGTGGAAGACGCGGATGTGGTCCTCGGCGTTGTTCGCTCCGGCGTTGCCTGGCCGCAGCACCGCGGCGAGGATTTCCCCGGAACCGTTGCCGGTGCCGTAATCGGCGCTGGCGATGAAGGGGGCGAAGCCGTAGCCGCGTTTGTAGGTGCCGGCGACGTTTTCCTTATCGGAGTGTGAGGTCACCAGGGTCGCGTCGATGTCGATGACGAGCGGGTCCGCCGCGGTCGCGGAAAGTGCCGGGTTCCTTGCCCCGGCGGCGTTCCAGGCCCGGCTGCGCAGTTCCCGGGTGAGGGTCTCAAACCCGTAGCCGAACAGCTCCGGGTTCGTGACGGTGCGTTCGAAAAACCGGGACACTGTCGCATTCGAGGGAAGCTGACCGAAGACCCCGGGCGAGGACCGCAGGATATCCAGATCCGAGGCATGTTCACCGCCTGCGGCGAGCATCGCGGTCAGAGATCCAACCAGCCGGCCAGGCCGGTGCTTCGCTCCGGAGGGGACGAACTGGCGGAGCCTGTCCTCGCACAGCCCGCCGAAACCCAGCGCGTCCATGAAACCCGTGAGCACCGAAACCCCGGCATGGGAGATCAGCGACTGGCCGGTGAAACTGACGGGCAGGGACGGGAAAACGAAGGTAGACTTTTGCATCGAAAGGGTGCTCCCTCGCTCGGCAAATAACGGTCTCGACAACCACTATTTTCCCAGTTCAGAGCACCCTTTCCCTGATTAACACGCCAGCCCCACAGACCCGCCATGAAAACCCCGGG
>NZ_FVZL01000020.1 GCF_900168295.1 Arthrobacter sp. P2b
GAGGTCCCGCCCAGCGATCATGGGGCATATCAGAATGACAAGCAGCGATGGAACTTCCACTTGTCTATCGAAGCGGAGGAGTGAAGCGGCATGACCTACTGAAAGGGCGAGCCAAATCTGTAAGGACAAAGAAAAACCGCATCCCTTCCTTTCGGGATGCGGTCGTAGGTTGAAGGCTTCGACGGGCGGAAATCGGGGTGTGGACAATGTCCACACTTTTGGTCTCAGATCGGGTCCTACTGCCCTCGGACTACTTCGGATTCGGCATGTTTTCGCGGGTTCCCAGTGTCTGCAATGCCTGGAAGGTAGTTCGAGTCCCACCTCGGGCACAGTGTTTCCGCAGGTCAGAGGCTTTTTGTCCTTTTGGTGTTGACAAAGCTTGACTATTTTGATCAATCAGCGTATACGACTGCGCTTACACTTCATGCCAGCAGCGGTCTACGACGCAACACGCCCTATTGCTGTCTGTGCCCACCGGTAGTGTGATGCCAACCAGATCATGTAGCAGTAAACAGGGGTAATTCAGTGAGTCATCGGTTGCCGCACCTTGCCAGTCAGATCCAAATCGAACAGTGGGGCGAGACGCAGCAGGCGCAGTCGCGACTTCCGAATCTTGTTCGAAACCTCATCGCGGACTTGGTTCCTGATGTTCAGGAATTGATCATGCCGGGCGACGAGCACGTAAACCTGTCCGGCTATGACGGAATTGTCCAGTCGCCGGTGCAGACTCCCTTTGTTCCACGAGGGAGGAGTGTCTGGGAGTTCGGTGTTGGTGGGAACCCAAAGGGTAAGGCTGACGCCGACTACGAGAAGCGGACGAAGGAGCCCTGTGGCGTCAACCGATCCGAGACTACGTTTGTTTTTGTCACTCCTCACCGGTGGGTCAATGGGCGAACATGGGCCCAGGAAAAGACGGCGCTCAGTGACTGGAAGGCCGTACAAGTGAGGACAGCCTCTGATCTGTATGGCGCCTTAGAAAGGTCACCGCGGACGCATGTCCGCTTTTCTGAAGAAATTGGAGTTCCTGCCAATGGAGTTCAGAGCCTCGACAAGTGGTGGGAGAACTTCACGAGGGGTACACGGGGGCTACTTCCCCCTGAATTGCTCACGGCGGGTAGAACCTCGGAAGCCGCGCGACTGCTTGCATCGATAACTGAGGAGCCCGCGCGGCTTCTCTGGATTGCGGCACCCGATCCGGATGACGTGTTGAGCTTCGTGGCCGCCGTTGTACATAGGGCCAATCCCGTAATCAGGCAAGACATCCTGGATCGGACGCTGATTGTTTTCGATCCCGGAGCACTTGCATACCTGGGCGAGACGGAAGGGTTACTGATTCTTATCCCATTTGAGGAGTCCCTTGTACGCCGGGCTGACCTCATAGCTGGTCACCACATCATCTTGCACAGCTCGTCAGGAACGACGGGGGACCTCGAGCTTCCCCGAACCCCTATCGGAGAAGCTGAGAAAATCCTCAAGAACCTTGGCGTCGAAGACGACCGGGTGAGCGACCTGGCCCGGGCGATCAACAAGAGCGTCCCGCTCTACAGGAGACGGCTGACAGGTGTGCCGAACGCGGCAACCGTCATAGTGAGGGCCTTTGCGGACGATTCCATCGCACGTAGAGCGTGGATGCTGGGGTCATGGAACCTCAGATCGCCCGGCGATGTCGCGGCCATTGAGCGCATCGCCGGCGATGCTGAAGCCTTTCAAAAAGCCACAAACGCGCTGCTCGACGGAGCCGCGCCCATATTCACTCGAGTTGGTTCGGCATGGAAGATATTCGACCGACTCGATTCCGTAGGTCAGGTCGTTGCCAAGGCCACAGCGGATGATCTGACATCGCTCGAAGCTGTCGTGCAAGAAATTCTCGGAGCCGTTGACCCAAAGCTCGACTTGCCCAGAGACGAGCGATGGAGGGCTGCTATCTACGGAAAGGTTAGGAACCACTCCTCTGATCTTCGGAAGGGCCTGGCGACTACGCTCGCGCAATTTGGCTCGTTGGAGGGCGACGCTAACCGCGTAGTGGGTGGACAGACTCTTGCTGGCTGGACGCAGCTGATGGTCAGGGCGCTCCTCCAACGAGCGAACGAAGACGATACAGGCAAGGTGTGGGAGTCGCTGTTTGACGTGCTCCCACTTCTGGCCGAGGCTGCGCCCGACATTTTCCTTGAAGAAGTTGGGGTGGCGCTGGAGCCTGGCAGCGCGCTAGGTGCGGGCTTGTTCCCCGACTCTGAACGCGCCTACTTGTCACCAACTAGCCCACATGTCTATCTTCAGTGGGCCCTCGAAGTTCTAGCGTGGTCTCCGGTGTATTTCAGCGAGGCGACGCAGCTCATCATGCTCCTGACAGCGAAGGCGCCGAATGACTCGATAACAAACCACCCGACTGGCGTTCTTATAGGGCTCTTCCTGCCCTGGCGGCCCCAGACTTCCGCGTCGCTGAAGTCTCGGAACACGGTTCTTACCAAGTTCGTCAGGAACAATCCGGCTGAGGCATGGAAACTTGTGCTTGCCCTCTTCCCTCGCCGGCATGGGTTCGTAACAGCATCCGCCGGCCCGGAGTTCCATGACTGGAAGAAACGGGCCACTGAATCGAATGTATCGATGCCCGACTACGTGAACTCGGTCGACCGAATTGTCGACCTGGGCATTCAACTTGCGCGGCAAGAGCCGCCTCGGCTCGCCGCCCTGGTTGCCAAGATCGATGAGTTGAGCAGTGAACCGCGTGATCGGCTATTGAGCCTATTCGCGGAGCTCGGCCGAGAAGGAACACTGGACGAAGCGACTTCAGAGACCGTATGGAAAGAGCTGTCCTCGTTTATCCGGCGGCATCGCGAGTACAGCGACTCCGAGTGGGCCCTCGACGAGGCCGCCCTAAAGCCCCTTGACCAGGTCGCTGAACTTTTCCAACCTGCAACGCGAAAGGAACAGGTCCTATGGCTCTTTGACTACCGCCCGGAACTGGGCGACATCTCACGAAGAGACAACTATGAGGAATACGACCGCGAACTTCAGCGTCGCCAGACCGCTGCCGTCGAGGAAGTGTTCGTGCAGAGTGGCCTGCAGGGGTTGCTTGACCTCGCCTCCACTGTAAGGAGGCCCTGGTCCGTAGGTTATGCAACCACTCAATCTTCGAGCGTTCGGATCGATGAGAACGACCTGGCCTCACTCCTAGTCGACAAACGCGCAGGGGTCCTGGAATTTGCGCGGGCCGCGATCGCGAAACTTGCCAAGGAAGACGAAGAAGTCATCGTGGCAATGGCCAAAAAGCATACAAAACCACCGCTACTTGCGGCCCGGATCTTGCAGACCGTTGACGATCTCTCGGTTGCGTGGGCGGCCTTGGACCAATTGGACGAAGCGGTCAGCCGACACTACTGGGCGGAATTCCAGACCCATGGACGTGGCGAGTTTCTGCTAGTGAATGAGGCTGCTCGCCGGCTCGGAAAGCATAAACGCCATGCGGCTGCCCTGGAGCTGATGGCGATGTACTCTCACGGCGGCAAGGTCTACTTGGATCCTGAGCTAATCCTAGAGCTCTTTCACGCCTCCTCTGCCGAGGACCCTGAGGCCGGAACTCTTTCGGAGTACGAAATCGGCGCCTTACTTGACTACGTCGAACGAGACGGCGCCATCGATACGCAGCGGCAAGGACTTTTGCAGTGGAAGCTACTTCCCGCTCTCGACGACTCTACGAGCATCAGGGCGCTCGAGTCGTTGATAGCTGATTCAGCTGAATTTTTTGTCCAGATGATCAGCTTTCTCTATCGCAGAGGCGACGAGAAGGAGGAAACCACTGTCCCAGAAAACATATCTTCGAACGCGTGGAATCTTCTAAACCGCTGGACGATGATTCCGGGATCTGATCCTGAGGACGGAATCGTTGACGAGAGCGCGCTATATCGATGGGTCGGGGAGGCTCGCCGACTCCTCGAAGAATCGGGTCGCCTCGACGTTGGAGAAGCGCATATTGGTATGGTCCTCGCCAGGGCCAGGCCTGATACTCGGGACTCGATTTGGCCATGCATCCCAGTGAGAAATTTTTTCGAGAGTCAGAGTAGCGAAGTAATCAACCGGAATTTCAAGGTCGGCATCATCAATAAGCGAGGCGTGACATCGCGCAGCTTAACCGAGGGAGGCGAGCAAGAGCGAGTACTGGCGAAGGGATTCCTCGATGACGCCCTGGAGCTTGTGGATGAGTGGCCGAAGACAGCACGACTCCTACGTGAGGTCTCCCAGGTCTACGAGGCGGATGCCCGCGAGCATGACGAAGAAGCTCAAAGGATTCAAGAAGGCTTCGGGCTCTAGTGTGAGGGCGGGCTTCAGCGGCTCGATGTATGCCGTAGGAAGTTCTGCGATGCGAGGCGCCGAGGCAGTCCATAAGGCACTGCAATTGGGAAAATCCCAATTGCAGGTAGAATTGAACCATGACAACCGTGGGGGAACGTATTCGGCAGCGCATTGCTGAGCTGCAGCTTGCCGCGCCCGAGAAGGAGATCGCGGCTTCCGTCGGCATAACTCCAGATGTGTTTTCCCGGTCCTTGAACGGGAAACGGACGTTCACGAGCACCGAGCTGGCGCACCTGGCTGAGCGGCTTTCCACCTCCATGTACTGGCTCGCTACGGGTGAAGCGGACCCATTCGAGGCGAGGATAGCGGCCCGTCACGAATACGACTTCGTAAATGGCCGGTACGTGGACGACCAGGACGGAAGTACCCGGGTCACTCTTGATAACATCGAGCTTGCCTACCGGCAGGTCTATCAGGGCAGGAACGATCAGCGCACCAAGGTCGCTAACCCCGCTGAGGTTCGGGATAGGCTCGGCGAAGATTTCGTTCGCGACTTCGCGGCCCGGGTCGAGGAGACCCTGGATATTGACGTCGTGAGGGTGGAGGGCGTCCGAAGCGCGTATTCGCTTCGGGCCGGCGGCCGCTACTGCATCGTTGTTCCGCGCAGCAGTAACTGGTTCCACCAGAACAGTTCCATCGCCCATGAGCTCGGACATATCTACCTCGGCCACTTTAACGCCTCGGATGAGGCCGCATCAGAGGCCAAGGAGGGGCCTGCTTTCGATTTCGGGGCGCAGATCCTCCTTCCGGCCGACCGGATGCGCGCGATGGACTGGACCACCGCGGGCCGCATTGATGTTGTCAATTTCCTGTGGGATTCAGGGGTGTCCACCAAGTACCTGGCCAACCGGCTGCGGAAACTGTCGCTTCCTTACAGTGATGAGGTCCGGAACCTTCTGAGCCTGTCGACTTTCGACGTGCTCAACCGGCCGCTGGAAGGCAAGTCCTTCACGCCGTTCGCAGTCGGTGCGCGTACCCAGCGGGCCGCGGAGCGTCGTTTCCCCGACGCTCTAATTGCCGCTCACATGGAGGCAGTCGCGATCGGCAAGGCACCGAAGGAAACTGTTGCCTGGATGCTGGACGTGGCTCCCGACGACCTCGACGTTCACCCGATCCAGTCGCAGCCTGTAGATCTCGACGACCTGGCTGCGTCACTGGGTTTGGCGGCCAACGGTTGAGCGTAGCGCTGTTCCTGCCGGACAACACCGTCCTGGTGAACTTTGCCCGGATTGGGCGCTTTGACCTTCTGCGCCTCGTGGCCGCAGGGCGTTCCACATGGTGTTACACCGTTTCCCAGGAGTGCGAGAGGAGTTCCTCGGTTGAGGGCCTGGAGCAGCTGACAGAGGCCCCGGGCATTTTTGGCGAACCGTTGAAGTTGGAAACGCCTGCGGAGTATTTGGACACTCAGGTGTATCAAGCCCAGCTCCGCAAACCCGGTGATGACCGGGCGTCAAACTTGGGTGAAGCTGAGAGCCTTTCAATCATTTCGAACCGAAGGCTGGATGCAACGTTTGTCACTGACGACAATGGCGCCCTTGGGTTTGCCGTGACTAATGGCATTAAGCACATGACGACATGGGATCTGCTCAAGCTCTTCGTCAGGGTTGAGAAGCTGGACCGCAGCACGGCGTGGCATTATGTTTTGGAGCTCGGTGGGCATAGGCGCCGATACGAGGAGTTGCGGGACCGGGAATCGTTTTACACATGGCTCGAATCGGCCGACTCGTTACGCTACATCCCCTGATCTTTCCGCAAGCCCCGCGGGATGACGCCCGAGGCTGCCCAACCGGGAAGCGGCTCGGCTGACGGTCTTGGTCGCACTAGGTACGGCTGGGTATTGTCTCAGTCAGTACCACATCTCCGGAGCACAGACGGTCGCTGTATTCACAACGGCGGTACAAGTTGTTGTCTCAGCAGTCCTCAAGCAAGCCCTGACTGCGACGACCGGGGCATTTGATGAAACTCGGCTACGTACGCATGTCCACTTCAAATCAAAACGCGAGCATACAGATCAAGGCGATTTTGAACGACCCGGAAAGGAGGGAGTGGCGGGTGGACTGTAGGGGCGGATCTGTGATCGACGCAATGAACCGTCCATGAGTCCACCCTCAGAGAGCTTCTGGTGAGGGAGACAGGCCACAACATTGCTTTCGACGGCCCCTGCGGCTGGCACTGCAAGTCTCAGGGCGTGTTAGCTTCGACGGCCAGATGGTGCTGCCGATGCCAGGCGAAGTAGTCCCGCGACCGTTCGTCATGAGCGAGGCAGCTGCGGCCGAAGAGATACCGCAGATGGTCCCCAATTTGTCCGTGCCCCGGTCTGCCCGCCTCGATGGTTCCGTCAGTGCCGACGATAAGGTAGCCGCGCTCAAAAAGCGCATCGCAACCGAACAGGCAAGCCAGCATGGACACATTGCGAGTGTCCATGCGCTCCCCCTCGGAGCACTTCGAGCGGGGTTTGATGTGGGCGGCAACCAGGAACTCGTCCGGATAGGAGCGCCCGCAGAGAGAGCACGAGCTGCCCCGGAGCTGCAGCTGCTGGTTTCGCAGGAAGCGCTGCTCGGTCCGAACGGCGGCGAGGGCCCATGTGTCACTGGGACCGCCTAGGTATTGCTCGGAAGACCACGCCCCGTCCAGCTCCTTGTCTCCACGATTGTCGATTTCCAGCCCTGCGTGGTGCAGCAGTTTCAGGGCGGCATCCCGGTCAACCGAATACACGTAACCGTTGTTGGAGCCGCCTTTCGCCGTGACCGGGCCCCGGCCCGGCGGCAGGATCCGGTAGGCGTCTTCCCGGAGAATCCGGACTTCGCAGAGAGGCTCGGTGAGCACCAGCATGCCGTTCGTGTCCGCTGGCTCCTTGTAACCGCGCAACGGTGGATAAGCAGGCGTCGGCAGCGTGGACACAAGGCTGATGCCCTGAACTGCAGGGCTCTTGAAATTCAGTACGACATCTCCCGGCCGGACATAATGCAATGTCTCCCAAGAGGCGACGCGCTGCCCGCCGGCGCCTTTCAGAGGTGCCCACAAGGTGCCGTCGAAATAGACATGCCGGAAGTTCAGGGACTGGAATGCCCACCAGAAATTAGTGGCAGGACCGACAGGGACGGTGATCGGCGTGTCCTTCGTTGAACGGGTCATGCCTTATTCATACCGGAAAACGCAATGGCGCCTGAGGATCCTGCAAAGGGTCTGCCCAACCGGCGTGCCCTGCTCTGTCCGTAGCAGCGGGCTCGAATCTTCAACCGTTCTTGATGGCGCCGTTGGCGGACGGCAGGTAGATTGACCGCCAGGCGACAAAAGGGCGTCGTGTTGGGGGGATCTACGTTGCAGCTGGTGGCGTACATCAATGGTGAGCGACTCGATGCGACTGAAATGGCTCACCGGCCGTGGCGTGATCTGGTGAAACATCCGCGCTATGCGGAGCTGGTGCTGATTGAATGCGGGCTGCGGGCCAAACGGGTGACCTCACACATGGGCCGCCAGTACTTCGCCCATTACCCGAACCTTGAGTGCCCCGTCGTGCACAAGTCGGAGACGCCCCAGCACCTGGCCATGAAGCAGGCGCTGAAGGACAGGATCAACGCCGCCCCGGGGTGGACCGCGCAGGTGGAGGCCGCTCATCCCCAGCGGGCCTGGACTGCCGACGTCTTGGCCACCAACACGGACGGCCGGCGGCTTGCGTTCGAAGTCCAGCTCTCGCAGCAAACCGAGGAAGAGTTCGTGCGACGGTCCCAGCGTTACGTGGACGACCGCATCGGCCCAGTGTGGGTTGTCCCCAAAGCCTTCGATTGGTTCCGGGTGCAGCTGCCGATGATCGTAACGGGCTTCGGCAAGACCAGCGACCTGCCCGGGGATCCTGCCGAACTGATGGAACTGCTCGACCACCAGCCGCTCATCGGAAAGATGGCCCGGTCCGGGGCGATAGTGGACGCCGTCCTGCAACCAAGATTTACGTGGCCTCACGGGACGCCACGGCTCCAGTGGGACACCATCCAGCGGCTGGAGGCTGAGCGCGCCGAAGCAGCGGAGGCCGCCAGGTTGAAGGCTGCTCAGGAAGTCACAGCGAGACAGCTCGTGGGCCAAGAGGAGGTGCAACGTAAGGCGGAAAGGGACTCGCTGTTCGCGGTTCAGGCTGTGGCACCAGACGTCGGGGCTGTACCCGCAGTTAAGGCGGGGATGAATGTGTGGGCGAGCATCGTCAGGTGTTCTGGCTCCGGCCACCCTTTCCTCATCTGGCGGTTGCTGGAGCCGCCGGCGAGGATTGATCTTCGCCCTTACCGGCCGGGCCCTGAAAGTCTGGACCGTGTCCTTGTCCCGGTCGAGGCCTGGCTTCAGGCCGCTGGCGGCTCGCTGGTCCGAGCCAAGTTGGTCACCGTGAACCGGCCCGGTAAGCCTCTGGGGTTCGCATGCCCGACATGCAACGACCTTGTTCAAGGGCGGTGGGTGTCTTCGATACCAAATTCGAAGTGGTCAGCAATTGCCGAACGTATACAGGCGGAGGTTGACGTTCCCAGGCCGCCGGAACCGGGCTCGCGCCCTGGGCCGCCAAGGGAGCAAACTCCCAGGCCTCAGATGGTGCGCCGGCCGGCGCGCATTGAGGAAGGCCACCCGGAGTTCATCGGCCCACGGCCCTGGGCCCTGTGGATGTCTGAGGCCAGGGACGCGACCGAGATCGCCGCACGCCAGGCGGCCAAAGATGCCAGGGCGGTACGACTGCGGGAAATCAGCGAGAACCCACGCTACATCGGCAGCGCCAACGGATTCAGGTTCCAGTGCAGTGACTGCGGCGGAACTTTCGAAGACGACAACGAGGGTATCCACGCGGACGCCCAGTGTCTGGCGCGTGGCAGCAGGAACCCAGCTGGCAGTTGGCGATGACGGGCGGTCGTGAAAGGGTCGCACCCATGAAGCCGATCATCCTGCTCGACATCGACGGTGTTCTCAACCCGGCGCTCCGGTCGCGGCCGGGTACTGTCCGACCTGACCCGTTGCTCTCCTGTGAGAAGAAAGCACTGGTACGGCGCCTGGCCAGGTGCGGCCGGATCGCGTGGGTGTCGACCTGGCCGGCAGAGATGACAGCCGACTTGGAGGACCAGCTGCAACTGGACGTGGAGCCGCTGCGGGTGACGTTATTGCTCCGTGCCGCGGACGAGGCCGACCCGACGCCGAAGCTGCGTTCCGTGGCACGGTGGCTGGCCAGGATGGAAGCGGCCGGCGAAGCTGGCTGGGACTCGGTCGTATGGATTGACGACGTCCTCGGGCCGGATGCCAGGAAGTGGGCCCACGGTCACCACCAGCCGGTCCTTCTGGAGAAGCCAATACCGGACCAGGGACTGACCGAGGCGCACATCGTCGCAGTCGAGGTGTTCATCGAGGGTGGCGGGGGAGGAGTCGAAGCTCCGGCCCCCTGAAGAACGGACGGTGCCGGGCTACCGGGGCGCGGCGCCGAGGTACTCCTCCAGGGTGATGCCTTGGGTGGCAATGTCGGTGGTGAGCGGCATGCCGACGAAGCGCAGATGCCAGGGCTCGTGGTACTCCGGAAAGCGGTGGAAGGCGACCTGGCTACTTGGCGGGATCCGTACTGCAGCGCGGGCTACGGCCCCCCCTAAATTCTGGCTGCCCGTCATCGCAGAGTCCTTTGGCTGGGCAGAGGGGCTGACGGTAGCGATTTGTTTGTGCAAGATTCGTAAGGACCGTATAGACGCTGGACTGCTAACGGGCGCCCCACCACGACGGGTCAGGTGTCAAGGGTTCCACCACGGGCTCCGGCTGGGATACCTGTATGGATTCCACCTGAGAACAAATCAACAGCAGGCCGCAACGGACAGCCCCAGAACTTCCCTGCTAATGCCTCTTCCTACCGCCACTCAAACAGGTCTGTCTTCCAAGAACTTCCGTTCCAAATGAGACGGCAGTTGTACAGCCGTGGCTCAGGGTTATAGTTCACCCACGTACTTAGCTTGTAGGTCTTGATTGAAGGCTCATATACATCACTGCGGTCTTGTCTCTCCCTGTCGCCGACGCTGTCCTGAATCATCCGCTCGCAGGTTTCCTTGGCATTGCTCCATGTGTTTGCAGGATTATTCCGTGGGTTTGATGCTGTGTGTATCCAGGAACTGATGCCAAAGTATCCACCGATGACAGCGGCGATGATGCCCCAGATAGCAAGTTTCTTGAGAGGACTCATCCTAGGAGGCTGATGCTGAGCCGGAGTGGCAAGCCGGCGTTGCTGGGGAGGGCTCACTGGGGGAGTGGGTGTTTGCCAGGACTCCAACTTAAAAGGCTGCTGTGGCTTAGGTTCCGGGCCGTGTTGATTTTCAAAAAGTTCCCCCAATATCTAGATGAACGACAGCACTCACCAAAGAATGCGCTCGTGGAGTGAATCATATGGTCAAGCACCCACAATTGATGGCTACCTCGAGCTTCGGTATCAGGAGAGAGGCATTTTTCTTGATACCGGGGAAGTGCCGCCATCCTCACAGGGACTGCGAAAAGAGTTACGAACCAAGAGCGGGGTGCTAAGACAAACAACTCACACACCTGTTATTGAGGCAAGATAAACGCGGTGTGTTGCGCAGCGGAGCCAACGACATCGAGGATTTCATCGCCGAGGTGTACCGGCGCAGCATAGACCGGATCGCTGGAATCAATTTAGTAAGGCCCATGACCCCTAACACAAAACGACTGCCGGGCCCCCTCGAAATGGGGAGCGGCAGTCGCTCTGTTTGTTCAGAATCTGTCAGGAAGGGCGTGTTGACAATGTCAACAGAATCGCCGCCGGACTGGGCCGTCCATCGGCCGTACTAGCTCGGATTCGGTACGTTTCCGCGGGTTCCCAGTGTTTACAAGGCCTGGAATACAGTTCGAGTCCCACCTCGGGCACAGCATATCCCCTCGTCAGAGGGGTTTTTGCTTTAACGTGTTGACATGGCTTGTGGTGGCGTCCCTCTGACGCTAGGTTTGCGGGCTTTGGCCTGGCCTCCGCTGAGCCTATTCAGGTGTGTGGGGTGGCGGGTTCAAGGCCCTGGCTAGTGGGCCTTCCGCCTGCTGTGGTGGGGTTATATGGTTCCTCGTTCCGGTTCTGTCGGGTTGGTCGGGGGTGGCCAACACCTATTCATGGTCCTGTGTGGCGGACACAACATGACCTCGCCGACTTTGGTACGAAATTCTTCTTGAAGGGCTCCTCGAAGACGTTACGGGAGCTGCGGCTGGACGCTTTGTCCTGCCAAAGGGGGTGTGGACACTGTCAACACTTATGTCTGCTTTATAGGAGTCTCATGGTGGCGCTGGAGCGCGGAAGGCGTTGGGAATCACGAGCGGATGTAGCGCTTTGACTGCGATGGGCAGGAACCGAAGACGTTGGTCGTCCAAAAATAGTGGGGAGTTGGGGCACCTTCACTGACGGAAGTGAACTCGACCTGCCACCGTGAAAGCTGGGGCAGTTGGCGAATCGTGGCAATCCTGCCGCCCGGTAACCGACTCAGTTGACCGTGTAGCTTCGCTCCCGTTTTGGGTCGAAAACTGAAGTGTTAGATTTCGATTCTAGGACCCAAAGTAGATGTGAGCTTTGGGTGTGGGGAATCTGACGTATTCCGTTGGATATTCGGCACTGGGGCGGGGCGGAGTCGGTTGCCAGGCAGTAGGTCGTTGCATCGGCGGGCAGTGGGCAAGAGAATCGCCCCCGTGTGGGCAGCGGGGGAGCGACTCGTACGGTCTGGATGGGGACATATTTCTGGCATCCCAACCCCGGAGGCGATCAGAACGCACAAGCATCTGCTCCGATGGAGTCATCTATCGGACGGCTCAGCTCGGCAGCAGTACAAGGCTGGACCCATCGCTCATTCATTACGCGCAGCGGCAGCAGGTAGGGCGCCGCTGCTTCAGCGGACATCCGCGGCCGTGTGGGCGTTCGTGCCGCGTCCGTTGGACGCGGGAAGTCAGCGGAAGAGCAGCAATGCTTCCCCTTGGCCGCCGCCTCCGCAAAGGGCAACGGCTGCTTTGCCGGTTTTTGGGCGGGCAAGTTCCTGGGCGGCAGACACCACGACGCGCGCTCCAACGGCACCGGTTGTCTCTGTTGTGGGCGACAGCGAACTTCTGCACGATGACATTAGCTATCACGGCCGTGCTTTGGCAGGCCGGGTAAGGTGCCGTCTGGGATTACCGATTCCTACGACACCCTTCACAGTTGCACGTCTAATCTGTTTGACGGCAGTCCAGCAGGATCTTGCCAACGTGAGCCTTGGTTTCGAAGTGGGCGTGCGCCGCGGCTACTTCGGAAAGTGGGTACACCCTTTCTGTTATCAGTCTGATTGCCCCGGCTGTCAGGAACGGGAGGACAAGACGGTTCACGCCCGCCATGATCGCCGTCTTCTGTTCGGGCGAGCGGTCTCGCAGCAGGGTCCCAGACACGGATGCCTTCTTCTTCATCAGGGCCGCGAAGTTTAAGGTGCCACTGGGCCCGCCCTGCATGCCGATGGTCATGATCCGTCCGAATGGTGCCAGAGCCTCAATATTCTTGGCAAGATAACTTCCTCCGACAGTATCCAGGACGATGTCTGCCCCACCTTCAGCAAGCATCCTTTTAGCGAAGTCCTCCTCCTCATAGTTGATCAAGATGTCAGCGCCGAGACGACGGGCCACCTCAAGCTTCGTATCGCTAGACGCGGTGACTGCTACCCGCCCTCCTATGGTTTTGATGAGTTGGATACCAAAGACTCCAATACCCCCGGTGGCTCCGTGGATCAGAACGGTCTCACCGGGAGCGAAACGACCTGTGTGGCAAATATTCGAAACCAGTGTGGCTGCAACCTCTGGTACCCCAGCGACTTCGATCAACCCGATTCCCTTCGGGATCGCGAGGACATGGCCCACGCTGACGGCGACATATTCGGCGTATCCGCCTGAGGCAAGAAGTGCCATGACTTGGTCGCCGGGGATGAAGCCGTCAATACCTGGTCCCGCTTCTACGATGGTTCCAGAAACTTCCATTCCGAAGATTTCTGAGGCACCTGGGGGAAGGTTGTGGCGTCCCAGCCGTTGCAGTGAGTCAGCTCGATTTAGGCCTGCGCCTGCTATGCGGATGAGAACCTCCCCCGCTTGTGGTCTCGGATCCGGGAGTTCTTCCACAGCGAGGGTTTCGGGACCTCCGGGTGTTCTAAATCGAACAGCTTTCATGATGCGTATTCCTAGGTTTACAAAGCGGGCAGTCATCGGAGACGAGCTTGGCTACGCCGAAGGCGGGCACCGCTTTGGTCCGTCCGCATCTTCTGTGATGTCTCCCGGAGGTCAAGCAATTCCCGGCGGTTGATGATGCCGGTATCGGTCCCCCATCGCGGGCCGGCATCCGCAGATACTGTCGCGCCGGGCCTATCAAGGGGCCGGTTAGTTGAGATATGCGTCGTCGACGATGTCGAGGTATTAGGTGGTGGTGTACTCGGCCCTGCCTCCGGAAACGCCTTCGCAGCCCAGATGTTTTTTTGTTTTATTGCTGGATAATCGATTCTAACTACGATACTGTTTTATCCAAGTTGTAGCGGGTGTCACATCCGTCAGAGCCATGCAAGGAGTAGGAGACAAGGATGTCTTGGGGATTGATAAGCGCCATGGGCCACGTAAGCATTCAGACGACGGACCTCAGTAACTCGGTATTCGATGCGACCCAGATCCTTGGACTTCGTGAAACGGAACGGACCTCCGATGCCGTGTACCTTGCTGCCGGTAATGTCCACCACGAACTGGTCTATGTCGAGTCTGATGTCAACGGGGTGGATGGTTTCGGCCTGGTCGCGGCCAATGGCGACGCGCTGCGGGAGATCCGTCGGCGCGTAGAGAACGAGAACTTCACGATCCTCAGCAACAAGCCACGCGGCGCTGGCATTGAGGACGGTTTTTCCTTCATCGGGCCTGAGGGCGTCGTCTTCGAAATCTACGTAGGCATGCAGGAGAACATCGCCCTTCAGCAGTCCTTCGGTCCGGACCGGTACGGCCACTTCAACTTCCACCCCCGGGACGTCGGCGGCATGATGCGCTTCCTGCATAGGGTGCTGGATTTCCGTCTTTCGGACGTCATCGGGGACGACTTTGCCTATTTCATGCGGTGCAACCCAGACCACCACGGCATTGCCCTGGTCCGCGGCGAGGGAACCCTGCACCACCACGCCTGGCAGACGCAAAGCATTTCCGATCTCGGAAAGCTCGGCGACCGGCTGAACAAGCTGGGACGGGAGCTGATATGGGGCCCGGTGCGCCACGGCGCAGGCCACAACATCGCCGCATACTACGTGGAGACCTCGGGGGCCGTCGTGGAGCTTTACACGGACCTGGAGCAGATCTACGACGACTCCCGACCCCCGGTGGTGTGGGGCGAGGACGAGAACTGGTACAACATGTGGAGCGCCTACCGCCCCATGGATTTCCGCAAGTTCGGACTCGCCCCCGTGGATCCCCGGTTCCTCAGCAGCCTCCACCGCTAGGCGTTGCACCTTCACCACCCAGGTAGGCACAACACGCACATCAACTTCCGCGTCGGCACCCTGCTGGTCACGGATTTAATACTTTCGCCACGGTTATGCTTTATTAATTGGTCATCTCCTGTGATCTGCGTCATGCTTGAAAGAGCGCATGAAGGGGTTGCTTCGGGATAGGTCCAACATCGCCGTCGGTCACCGAACTCTCACAGCTTTCGAAAAGAGATCATGTTGAAACCGAAAACCGCTCAAGAGAGAAGCCAGAAATCGGTCGACCTGCCATCGGGCAGCAAGGCATCACCGGTTGACTCGCTGAACACCAAGGACATGCGCCGCATCCTGGGCTCCAGCCTCATCGGCAGCATCATCGAGTACTACGACTTCATCCTTTACGCCACCGCTGCATCCCTGGTGTTTGACCGGGTCTTCTTCGCAAACCTCGGCCCCGGCCTCTCCCTGTTTGCCTCCTTCGCGACCCTTGCAGCCGGATACGTCGCCAGGCCTCTCGGCGGCATCGTCTTCGGACACTTCGGCGATCGCATCGGCCGGAAAAAGATGCTGGTGCTGTCGATGCTCATGATGGGCGGCGCGACCGTCCTGATCGGGCTCCTGCCCACCACGGCGCAGATCGGCGTTGCGGCGCCGATCATACTGGTCCTCCTGCGCGTCATCCAGGGCATTTCAGTTGGCGGGGAGTGGGGAGGCGCCACCTTGATGGCCCTGGAGCACGCGCCCGCGAAAAAGCGCGGCCTCGCCGCAGCATTCGCCAACGCCGGCGGACCGGCCGGCGGACTGCTGGCCACGCTGGTGGTTTCGGCCGTTTCCGCCCTGACCGGGGACCAGTTCCTGGTCTGGGGCTGGCGGATACCCTTCCTCCTCAGTGCCCTCCTGATCCTGATCGGCATGATCATCCGTCTTCGGGTGGCAGAGACACCGGTGTTCCAGAAGCTCGACGCCGAAGCCGCCAAAGTCAAGCACCCGCCCCTGCTGGAGGTGCTTCGCAATCATCCACGTCTCGTCGTGGTCACTCTCGTGGCAACGCTGGGATTCTACGCCTGCCAGGGACTGCTGACCGTGTGGGGCGTCTCCATGGCTGTGGGGAGCGGCGTGGACCGATCCGGAGTCCTGAACTGGAAGGGAGTTGCCGCCGTGGTGACGGTGGCAGTCTGCTTTTACACCGCCCGCCTCAGTGACCGGATCGGGCGGCGCGCAGTCCTCACCGGCGCGGGCGTGGCGGCCATCGTCCTCGCCTTTCCCCTGATCATGCTGCTCACGAACGGGACCCTGTGGGGCTTTGCGGTTGCAGTGGTGGTCGGCAACGGACTTGTTCAGGGGGCGCTGGCGGGACCCATCGGAGCCTACATCTCCGAGCAGTTCCCTACCGGGGTCCGCTACACAGGAGCGTCCCTGTCCTACCAGGGAGCTTCGATGATCGGGGCGGGCTTTACCCCCATGATCGCCACGGGCCTCGTTCTTGCAGCCGGTGGCGGAATATGGATGGTGGCGGTGTTCTGGATCGCCATCCTGGCGGCGGGCCTCGTAGCAGTGCGCCTCACGGCTGAGGGCTCACGCGTCAAGCTCGACGCCGCCTAAGCCTTCCCTCACGGGAGATACCGAAGCGGGACGGCACATTAGCTGTCGTCGTTTTGGTTCGTGTCCTTCTAAGCACCATTGTCAGCATTATTGAACTCATTGTGCTGAAACTTCTGCATTTACGCGGGAACAGACGACTGGCATGCTGAAGGCAGGAAGGCGCCTGGATCGGCGCCCATCACGAAAGGAACCAGGCAATGAAGCCTAAGAATCACATGGTGCTCACCACCTTCATGCTACCGGCGGGATACCACAAGGACAGCTGGCGAATGGAAGGAAGCCGGGCCGAAGAGCTGGGCAACCTGGAGTTCGTGGCAGACCTGACCGCCATGGCCGAGGCCGCAAAACTTGATGCCGTCTTCTTTGGCGATATCGTCCACGCCAACACGGTCATGCGGGGCGACATCAAGATGAACGGGTTCTACGAACCGATGACGGTACTTGCCGCGCTGGCCGCGAGGACGAAAAACATCGGCCTGATCGGCACCATGTCCACCTCATTTTCCGAGCCGTACAATCTGGCCCGGCAGCTGTGCGGACTGGACCACATGTCCAACGGCAGGGCAGGCTGGAACATTGTCACGTCCTCGGACGGATTCAGCAACTACGGCGTTGAGGACGTTCCCGACCCCGCCGTGCGGTACCGGCGGGCCACCGAATTCGTGGACGTCGTGCAGCGCCTCTGGGACAGCTGGTCCGATGACGCCGTCATCGTGGACAGGGAATCCGGCGAATACGTGGACCGAAGCAAGCTCAAGGCCATCCGGCACAAGGGCGAGTTCTTTGAAGTCGAGGGACCCATCAACATGCCGCGGTCACCCCAGGGCCGGCCCGTGCTGGTTCAGGCCGGCTCCTCAGGTCCCGGCATGGACCTGGGTTCGTCCGTGGCGGACGGGATTTACACCGCTCAGCCGTTCAAGGAGCCGTCCATCGAGTTCTACACCAAGTTCAAGAACATGGTGGCTGAGAAGGGCCGGAACCCCGACGACGTCAAAGTCATCCCGGGCATCCTGCCGATCCTGGGCAACACCGAGAAGGAAGCGCAGGACCTGGCGAACGAGCTGGCCGGCTACGTCCACCTCGGCAACGGCCGCAAGCAGGTGGGCGCCGACCTTAAGATGGACCTTTCCGAGCTGGAATTCGATGAAACGATCCCCGCGGAGTGGTTTTCCGACGACCCCCGGATGGGAAGCCGCTACCAGATCTACCGCAAGAAGAGCGTGGACATGGGCATGACGCTGCGCGAACTGATCGTGGACCTGGCCCGCTCCACCGGGCACCAGTGGATGGCCGGCACGCCGTCGCAGGTGGCCGACCGCATGGTGGACTGGTTCGAGTCCAAGGCCTGTGACGGCTTCAACCTCAACGCCCCCTTTAACCCGGGCGGCTTCAAGCTCATCTGCGACAAGCTGGTGCCGGAACTTCAGGACCGCGGTTACTTCCGGTCCGAGTATGAGGGCACTACCCTGCGTGAGAACCTCGGGCTTTCCCGCCCGTCAGCATAGACGGAGCGGCTCAGGGCCCGCTTATGAGCTTGCAGAACCAAAGCGTTCGACGGCAACATCCACCCACGCCTGGGCGCGGGTATTCAAACGCATGCTCCGCGTCCAGGCCAGTGAAACGGTGGCCGGGGCGCGGGTATGGATACGGGGTTCCGCAACCGGCTTGAGCACAACCTTCAGCTCCTCATATGGCGCGTCCAGCATTGGCTGCTGGAAGAGCACGGCAACACCGCGACCACTTGCCACCAGCGACCGGACCGTAGCGTAGCTGCGGGAGCGGTGCCGGATCTCCGGAGTCAACCCGGCGTCGCGGTACATGTCAAGGACCCGCGTGGAAATGGGTGGAGCGTCGAAGAAGATCAGCGGACTTGCCGCCACATCCCTGAGTGAGACAACCTCCGCGTCGCGCAGGGAGTGGTCCGCCGGAAGCAGGATATAGGGCTCCACGGACAGCAGCGGCGCCGTTTTCAGGGCCGGGGAAATGTCCATGTCGTAGACGAAGGCGGCGTCGATGGAACCTGCCAGCAGGCGCTCCTGCAGATCCTCGTGGTACCCCTCGATGAAATCGACCTCGACATGCGGGCACTGGTCGGCAAAGTCGGCAAGCATCGGCGGAATGATGGTGGGCCCCAGTGGCATGAAGCACCCCACCGTCAGTGGACCCCGGATATCCGTCCTGTCCCGTTTGGACAGCGACGCAATTTCATCGGCAAGGTCAAGCAATTGGCGCGCCTGCCGGAATACGACGATGCCCGTGGATGTCAGGGTGAGCCCCTTGGACTTGCGCTTGATGCACAGCTGAGCCCCGACGATCCGCTCAAGTTCAGCGATGGACATGGAAATGGCCGACGGTGCCATATGCAGCCGCCGTGCCGCCTCGCTCATGGTTCCGGTTTCCGCCGCGACCACAAAGTGGAGGACCTGACGCAGTGTGATCGAGGGGTTCAGGGTGATGTTCACATTGTCGATTTTACTGATAACCAACAGCAAAAATAGGTCATTTACTTGATGAACCCGGCTTGTCATGATGAAAGAAACGGCGACGACGATGGCGCCAGAGTCAATCCCGCGGCGGCGGCAACCTCTCCCGAAAGTGACGTGACATAAATGGACGCGCAAGCAAGATTCCTTGACCAGGCAGAGGCCGTGGTGGGTGCCGACAATGTTGTCCGCGCCACACCCAAGGAGGGCTACATTGATCCGTACCCCCTGAACCCTGGCCGGGCGAAGTGGCCGGGCGTGCGCCCCGGCACGGTGGAGGAGGTCCAGGACATTGTCAGGCTGGCCAACAGCACCGGCGTTCCGCTATGGTCCTTCTCCAAAGGCAAGAACCTGGGTTACGGAGGGCCGGAACCGCGAACCCGGGACATGGTGGCACTGGACCTGAGCCGCCTCAACAGAATCATCGAAGTGAACGACCAGCTCAACTACGCCGTCATCGAGCCCGGCGTCAGCTTCTTTGACCTTTTCGAACACATCCAGGAGCAGGAGTTGAAGCTGTGGATGTCCGTTCCCGCCCTCGGTTGGGGCTCCATCGTCGGGAACGCGCTGGACCGCGGCTACGGTATGACGCCCATGGGTGACCATGTGCAGTCCATCTGCGGCATGGAGGTGATCCTTCCCGGCGGCGAACTGGTGCGGACCGGAATGTGGGCCATGGAAGGAACGGAACTTGGGCCCATCTTCAAGGGCGGATTCGGCCCCACGCTGGACGGCATCTTCACCCAGTCAAACCTCGGCATCGTCACCAAGATTGGTCTCTGGCTGATGCCCTGGCCTGACGTATACATCAACGGCGATGTTGTCGTGGAGCGCGAGGAGGACATGCCCAAGCTGGTCGACATCCTGACCCAGCTCCGGCGCGAGGACGTCATTCAGAACAACGCCCTCTGCGGCAACGTGGTGCGGGCGGCGACCATGAACGGGCCGCGGTCGCGCTGGTATGAAGGGGAGGGGTCCATCCCGGACGAGCGCCTGGAAGAAATGCGCCAGGAGATGGGCATCGGCCAATGGAACGCCAAGTTCGCGATCTACGGGGACAAGGGGCTTGCCGAACGCAGGCTGGAAATCATCCGGGAACGTTTCACCGGGATGGAGGGCTTCACCGTCAAGGCCCGCCTCTATGAAGGTGCTGACGGAATGCAGGTCGCATATGCGGACATCGCGGACATTGACCGCACCCAGATGGCCGGGGTGCCCACGCTCAAGCCGCTATCCACGGTGGCGTGGGCGGCGGAGAACGGCGGGCACATTGACGCCGCTCCCATCATTCCTGCCCGCGGGGAGGAAGTGTGGGCGTTTTACCGGGAGGCCAAGGAACTGTACCGCCAGTTCGGCTTCGACCTTTATATCGGCTACCACCTGTATCCGCGTCACATGGTGCACGTGACAATGATCTTCTTCGAAAACGACAACCAGGAACAGCTGGCGCGCGCGCGGGCACTGTACGCCGCACTGTTGGCGGCGGCACGGAGCCACGGCTACGCGCCCTACCGCAGCCATGTGGACTACATGGACTCCATTGCCGACGGTTTCGACTACAACAACAACGCCATCCGCCGCCTTCAGGAGACGTTGAAGGACGCCTTGGATCCCCAGGGCATCCTCTCACCGGGAAAGCAGGGCGTCTGGCCCCGGCGGTACCGCGAGGTAGGTGCCGAGACGCCCAACGGCGCCGAGGAGTCGGTGCTCCCGCGGTAGGTGGACTGTCCGTAGCGGCGGGAGGGGCCGGATGCTGGCTGACCAGCATCCGGCCCCTTCGGCCTGCCCTGTTCCGGTGGTTACGCGTTGCTGATGTTGATCGCTACGGACTTGACCTCGGTGTAGGCTTCCACGCCCTCGCGGCCGTTCTCCTTTCCCCAGCCGGACTGCTTGAACCCGCCGAATGGCATATTGGCATCCATCCCGCCTGCGGCGTTGACCCGCACGTTGCCAGCCTTGATCCTGCGTGCAAACTGGTGGGCCCTGGAGATGTCCTTGGTCCAGATCGTGGAGGAGAGCCCGTAATCGGTGTCATTGGCACGCGCCACCATGTCCGCGACGCTGTCCGAATCACGGAAGGTCGCCGCAGAGAGTACGGGCCCGAAGATCTCCTCGCGCACCACCTTCATTTCATGTGTGGTGTTGTGCAGGATGGTCGGCTGCATGAAGAAGCCGTCCCCGGGGAGGGCGGCCCCACCGGTGACCACCTCTGCGCCCTCCTCACGGCCGCTCTGGATGTAGCCGAGGATCCTTTCGCGCTGCTGGGCCGAAATCACCGGACCGATCTGGGCCTGCGGATCGGTCCCCGCGCCGACACGCAATGCTGTGGCCCGCTGTGAAATCCCTGCGATCACTTCATCCGCCACAGCCTCGTGGACGTAGAGGCGCGAACCGGCAGCACACACCTGGCCGGTGTTTCCGAAGATGCTCATGGCCGCCCCGTCCATGGCCCGCTCAAGGTTTGCGTCCGGGTAGATGACCACCGGAGACTTGCCGCCGAGTTCCAGCGAGACGCGCTTGAGGTTGCCGGCGCACGAGGCGAGCAGGTGCTTTCCTACGGCCGTCGAGCCGGTGAAGGAGATCTTGTCCACGAGCGGGTGGTCCGCGATCCGCTGCCCCGCGACGGCACCGAGGCCCTGGACAATGTTCAGTACTCCCGGCGGGAAGCCCACCTCAAGGGCCAGTTCACCCAGCCGGACCGCCGTCAGGGGCGTCAGTTCCGCTGGCTTGAGCACCACGGTGCAGCCTGCCGCTAGAGCGGGAGCCACTTTGGCAGCGGTAATGGCCAGCGGGCTGTTCCAGGGAACGATCAAACCCACAACGCCGATGGACTCCCGGAGCGTGTAGGCATGCCATTCGCCGGGCAGGGAGACGTTCCGGGTCTCGCCGTTGAGCTTCGTGGCCCATCCCGCGTTGTACCGGAAAGATTCCGCCGCCCCGCTGATTTCGAACGCCCTGGCAATGCCCAGGGGCTTGCCCGTATTGAGCGTTTCGAGCAGGGCCAGCTCGTCCGCGGCGGCGTCGATGGCTTCTCCGAGCTCCCAGATCAGCCGGCTCCGCTGGCCCGGGGACATTGCCGGCCATGGACCCGAGTCGAAGGCCCGGCGGGCGGCCTGGACCGCACGGTCCACATCATCGACGCTCGCGGACGCGGAGTCCACCAGATGTTCGCCGGTGGAGGGGTTGGTGATGGGCAGCGGTTCCGCTCCTCCTTCCACCCATGCTCCGTCGATCAGCAGGCGCAGGGGCCTGTCCAGCAGGTCCGGCCAGGGAGTGGTGGGGAGGGGTTGGGTTAGAGGCGTCATTGGCTTCCTTCCGGGAGGCGGATTACGGGGCTGGCTGTTATGCAATCTGTGATGCTTGCCACATCACTTAGACCAAGATACATTGTTCTAGGAATTATGCATTTCTTGCGTTCTGTACTCAATGAGGAGCTTCTGGATGAAAAAGCACAACCGTCACTCACTGTTGACCAAGGTCCTGACGCCGGCTGTCGCCGGCCTTACCCTCCTGTCGCTGGCGGCCTGCGGGACGTCGGGCACGCCCAGCGCGGCCGGAGATGCCGGCGGAGGCTCGCAAGGCAAATCCGCGATCAAGGTTGTCGTCGCTCCCCTCCACTTCGAAACGGCCTATATCGCCAAGGAGAAGGGCTACTTCGATGAGGCGGGCCTGAGCGTGGAAATTGTTCCCGGCGCCGATCCTTCGGCCAACCTGGCCCAGACCGTGAGTGGGCAGGCGGACATCACCACGGCGTCATGGGGCGTGATGACCACTGCCACGGCGAAAGGCATGCCGGTGAAGGTGATCTCCGGAAACGGTGTCGTTGACCCGGATGCTGACAACTCTGGAATCCTGATCCCCAAAAACAGCGGCATCAACAGTGTCGCTGACCTGAAGGGCAAGAATGTGGCCGTCGTCGGCGTGAACACCGGCGGCGACATCCCCATGCTCCAGGCTGCGGCCGCGGCGGGAATCGATCCCAAGTCGATCACCGAGATCGCCATTCCGTACGCAGGCATGCAGGCCGCCCTGGAGCAGGGAACGGTTGATGCGGCGTTCGCAGCGGACACCTACTACCACCAGTTGATTGATGCAGGCTTCAAGAGCATCGCCAGCCCGGTCCGTGAATTCCAGGGCAACATGCCCGTCACGGTCTGGGCTGCCACCGACGCCTGGCTCACAAGCAACCCCGGAACAGCGAAGAAGTTCAATGACGCCATGACCAAGGCCGCCGCCTTCTACGAAGATCCGGCCAACGTCCAGGCAATCGTTGACATCACTGCCCGGGTCAAGGAAGTGGACGCATCCACGGTAAACCCCAAGTCCTACGTTCCGGTGAATACGTCCATCAACCTTGCCACCGGACAGGCCGGCATCGACGCCATGAAGGACCTCGGGTTCGTCACCAAGCCGCTCACCGCTGAAGCCATGCTCTGGGCCGACGCCCCGCGCTTCACCAAGTAGGACTCCAGCGCATCAGGAATACAACGGAGACATTGATATGAAGACAAGCACAAAGTCGCTGGACTGGGGTTTGACCACCCAGCGGCTGTTGGCGATCGCTGCACTCCTGGCCATCTGGCAGGTGGTCATCTGGAGCGGCATGCTGCCTTCCATGACACCCGGAGTTGCCGCCCTGGCATCCTCTATCGGCACTGCGCTGACCTCAGCGACATTCTGGTCAGCGCTGGCACAGACAATGACGGCTGCCGTCAGCGGCTGGCTCATTGCCGTTGCAGCCGGAACGGTCCTCGGGCTGCTGATCGGATCCATCCGCGCGCTGGACCGTTCCACGTCGATCCTGATCGACTTCGGCCGTTCCTTTCCGGTGCTGGCGCTGATGCCGGTGGTGATCATGCTCCTTGGCGCCACCGCGCAGATGGAAACCGTCGTAGTCGCACTGTCCTGCCTCTGGCCGGTGCTGGTACAGACCATCTATGGTGCCCGGCGGATGGACGCTGCGGTGGCGGATACGGTCCGAACCTTCCAGATTCCCGCCCTGCTGCGGTTCCGCCGGATCCTCCTTCCAAGCGCGACGCCCTTCATCGCCACCGGAATCCGGATCTCGGCATCCATCGCCATTCTTGTCGCCGTCGGCGTCGAGGTGCTCAGCCAGGCGCCGGGGATCGGCCGGCAGATAACCCTGGCGCAGCAGGCCCAGCGGTGGGACTCGGCATTCGCTTACCTCTTCTTCGCCGGGCTGGTGGGTTGGAGTATTGCCGGCCTCTTGAATTTCGCCGAAGGCCGGCTCCTCAAATGGAACAGGCAGACCAATGACTGATACAGCACTTCGCTCAAAACCAAACCTGGACACCGCCTCCCGGCCCAGGACATCAAAGAGGGAGGGCGGACGCAGCCGTTCTGCACAGCTGGCTCTGAACGTACTGGAGCGGACGTGGTTGATCGTTGTTGTGTTTACCGTCTGGTGGGCCGTGTCGGCCGGCAGCAGCAATGTTTTCATCCCGTCCCTTGAGTCGATCCTGGTCAGCCTGGGCCGGGACCTCTCCAACGGCGTGATCGCCTCAGGGGCGACCTACAGCCTGACCAATCTGGCTGCCGGGCTCCTGATTGCCGTGGCCGTGGGCATCATCGTGGGACTGATCCTCGGCGAAACGAAACGGCTGCGGGAAATCGTGGATCCGGTTATCCACTTCTTCCGTTCCGTGCCCCAGGCGGCTCTCGTTCCCCTGATCATCGGCGCCTTCGGAATAGGACAGGGGCCCAAGATCTACACCATCGCCTTTGCCTGCATGTGGCCGGTACTGCTGAACACCATCGACGGCGTCCTGGGCGTGGAACCGACTATCCGCAAGTTCTCCAAGGTCTACCGGATCCCCCGTGGGCTTCATTTCCGCAAGGTGGTCCTGCCTGCTGCGCTGCCGCAGATCGTGGCCGGCGTGCGGGTGGCGCTTCCGATCGGCATCACGGTGATGGTGGTGAGCGAACTTTTCGCCGCCAACAAGGGCCTGGGTTTCTACATCCTCAACTCCTCCGCCACCTTCATGGTGCCGGAGACGTGGGCAGGTGCCCTGCTCGTCGGCGTCATCGGCTACATCCTCTCCCTCCTGTTTGTCGTCCTTGAACGCAGGATCCTGAGCTGGTACTTCAAGTCAGGCGCAAAATGACCACCCCGATCAGACAGAAAAATGAAGGAGCTCCCATGGCCATTCAGGCACCGCCCGAGGAAGTGCAGGTGGCAACGAAGCCGCTGCTCCAGGTCCAAGGGCTGACCATGAGCTACGGCGTCAGTGACTCGGAGAACAAGATTTTGAACGATCTGAATCTCGAAGTGAACGACGGCGAATTCGTCTCCATCGTCGGTCCGTCCGGCGTCGGCAAGACCACGCTGTTGCGGTGCCTCTCGGGGCTTATCCAGCCCAAGAGCGGTACCGTAAGCGTCGGCGGGGAAGTCATCAACGGCCCCCATCGGGACTTGGCTGTGGTTTTCCAGGACTACAGCCGTTCGCTCATGCCCTGGATGACGACGCTGGAGAATGTGGCTTTCCCCTTGCAGGGCCGCGGCGTGGGGAAAAAAGAGCGGAATGAAGCCGCGGAAAAGAACCTCGCGGCGGTGGGCCTGGCTGGCCAGGGCCACAAGTACCCGTGGGAAATGTCCGGCGGCATGCAGCAGCGGGTGGCCATCGCCCGCGCGCTGGCCTACAACGCCAGGGTCCTGTTGATGGACGAGCCCTTCGCTTCGGTGGATGCACAGACCAGGTTTGACCTCGAAGACCTGGTGATCGATCTCCAGTCGACCCTCGGTGTCACCATCATCCTGGTGACCCATGACATTGATGAGGCGCTGTACCTGGCTGACAAGGTGATTGTCCTGGCGGAGAAGCCAGCCACGGTGGTGGACCTGATTGAGACCGGCTTCGGTGACCACCGCGACCAGGTGGAAACCAAGGCCGATCCCCGCTTTGTGGAGGCGCGGGCGCGCATCCTGCACCGCCTGCGGGATCACTAGTCCGGTCGTGTCACAGCTGAAAGCCCTCCGGACTCTATGGATCCCGGAGGGCTTTCAGCGTTCTGAGCGCCATCTGGATTCGGCGCCGGGCGCCTAGGCGTTGGTCTTCTCCAACCCCCGCTCGGCTGCTTCCTTCTCGACACCGGATTTCAGGATGGCTTTGAGCGTGGTCTCATAGTGGGTCCGGAGGAGCCGGGACGCGGCATCGGCGTTCCGATCCAATGCCGCGGCCATGATGTCGCGGTGCTCCTTGGCGATGTCGCGGTCCATGTTGCGGGTGGCCCGGCCTGCCCAGCGGCCGTACAGCTGTGCGAGGTCGGAGAGGGTGGAGGCAAGGTCGATCAGCACCGGGACGCCACACGCTTCTAGCAGTTTGGCGTGGAACGCCTGGTGGGCGCGGTCCCACGCCTCCGTCAGCTCGCCATTTGCACTCTTATCACGGTAGGGGGTGCGTTCCAGCGTGTGGTGGGCCGCGATGAGCTCCGATTCCCAAGCGAGATCACCGCGCTTGACGGCCAGCCCGATCCCGAACTCCTCCGAGACGCAGCGCAACTCAGTAATGTCCTTGATCTCGTCCAAAGAAAGCGTAGGAACGAAGAACCCGCGGTTGGGCTTAAGCACTACCAGGCGGTCTCCCACCAGCCGCGTCAGGGCCTCGCGGATTACGGTGCTGCTGGTTTTGTAGTGCTTGGTGAGTGCCACCAGCTGCAGCTTGTCTCCCGCGGCCCAGCGGCCGGCCAGGATGTCGTCCCGGAGCGAGTCCCGGATCTGCGTGCTGAGAGTCTCAGACTCAATACTTTTCGACATGTGCATTATTGTACCGCGAAGCGGATTATGTTTTATTTGTTGACTTATGCAATATCTACCTTAGAATTGGATGAGCATACGGAGAGACCTGATCACAACAGATCCCGTCATTACCTAGGAGAACCGCCGTGACCAACTCCACCACCGAAGCCCTCCAGACCCGCGAGGAGCACGTCGTCGACGACCTTTACTGGCGGGACCGGTATGAGCCCATCGCGGAAGACGACGAGTTCCTGCAGAAGATCGTGGACACCTCGGACCTTCCGGCGCTGATGGTGGCGCTGGCGGCAGTAACGAAAGACTTCTCCCTGCTGCGCGAGGACCTCCGGCCGCCGCAGCCGCCCGCGGACATCGTAGGCGTGCCGCATGGCGGAATGAGTTCCGAACAGCAGGCGCAGGCGCGCGAGCTGGCTTTTGCTGCCCTGAAGCGGGTGCGGGACGAGCAGCTGACCAGCGTCAGTCTCCTGACTGAGGCCGAGGCCGATGACATCATCACCTGGATCACCAACGAAGCCAACCCCGAGTACCACCCCATGCTGATGCATGACATGGCCCTCGTTGAGGGCAAGAGCGGCAAGCCAAAGTGGGACTTCAAGGACATCGCGCTGGGCCGGGAGTTCAACGTGGCCGTCATCGGGTCAGGAGTTTCCGGGATGGCGGCCGCCTACCGGCTGAAGCAGGCCGGCATTCCCTACACCGTGTTCGAAAAGGGCCACACAGTCGGCGGCACCTGGTGGAAAAACACCTATCCCGGAGTACGCCTCGACACGCCCAACTACGCCTACAGTTTCTCCTTTGCCCAGCGTGACGACTGGCCCCAGCAGTTCTCGCAGGGGTCGGAGATTTTCGAGTACACCCGGCAGGTGGCCGAGCGCGGCGGTATCCTCGGTGAGATCGAATTCAACACCGAGGTTACGTCCGCCACCTATGACGAGGCCACTGGCCTGTGGAACGTGGACATCATCGATGCTTCCGGCCGGCCGGTCAGCCGCCAGTTCAATGCCGTGCTCTCTGCCGTCGGCCAGCTGGACCGGCCCAAGTATCCGGACGTCCAGGGACGCATGGACTTCGCCGGCATCCAGATGCACTCTGCCGAGTGGGACAACAGCGTCGATGTCACGGGCAAGCGGGTGGCGGTCATCGGCACCGGCGCCAGTGCCTACCAGATCGTCCCGGCAATCGTTGACCAGGTCTCCTCACTGACTGTCTTTCAGCGCAGCTCACCCTGGATGCTGCCCACCCAGGGCTACTACGCGGACATGCCGGACTCTGTCCAGTGGCTGGTCCGCAAGCTCCCGCATTACGGGCAGTGGCTGCGGTTTTGGCAGCACTGGCTCGGGGTGGAGGGCCGGCAGCACACCACCGTGGCGGAGCCGGGCTGGGACAAGCCCGGCAGTGTGTCCGCCGTCAACGCGAAGTGGCGCCAGGGCCTTACCGACATCCTGGCCAAGCAGTACCAGGACCGCCCGGACCTGCTCGCCAAGGTCACCCCCGATTACATCGTGGGCGGCAAGCGCATGCTCCGGGACAACGGAGTCTGGGCCGAGTCGCTGAAGAAGCCCCAGTCCACGCTGGTCACAGAGGGGATTGAACGCATGACCCCCGCGGGTATCATCACGAAGGACGGCGTGCTCCACGAGGTGGACATCATCGTCTACGCCACCGGCTTCCAGGCCTCCGAGTTTCTGGAGCCGTTGAAGATTACGGGCCTGCACGGCACGGACCTGCACGAATACTGGGGCGGCGACGCCAAGGCTTTCGCCGGCCTGACCGTGCCGAACTTCCCCAACCTGTTCATCATCACCGGCCCCAATACCGGCCACGTCGTCAACGGCAGCCTCTATTCGATGATCGAATACGGGGTCGAGTACATCCTTGAGTCGCTGCGCCTCATCATCGAAAAAGACCTTAAGGGTCTGGACCTGAAGCAAGAAGTACTCGATGAATTCGTCGCCGGCCTGGATGCCGCCAACGCCACCAAGGCGTGGGGGCATCCCAGCGTTCACACCTGGTACAAGAACAAGTTCGGCCGGGTGTCCCAGATCTGGCCCCACCCCGTGTTGGACTTCTGGCAGATCACGCGCACCGTGAACCTCGACGACTACAACCAGCTGGCATGAGGACTGCCGCAACCGGGCCGCTTACGGGCATTCGTGCCGGGGAGGCCCTGTACAAAGTGGAAACCCACGACGGCGTGATTAGCGTCCGCGGCGTCCGTTACGGTCAGCGGCTGGATCCTGAGGACCGCTTCTCCACGCTGGGTGATCCCTCACCGGAGCGGCCCCAGGCTCCCGCGACGGTTTTCCCGCAGGCGCCCGGATCGCTGGACTGGCTGCTCGGCCCCGCACTGGCCCGGATGCCGCAGGACGAGGATTCCTTCCTGCTGGACATCTGGGCGCCCGAAGGCGCAAAGGATCTTCCGGTGCTGGTCTTCCTGCCCGGGGGAGCCTTCATCAGCGGCGCCGGGAACGTGCGCTGGTACGACGGCGGCCGGCTCGCCCGGGAGGGCCGTGCCGTGGTGGTCACCGTCAACTACCGGCTCGGAGCGCTCGGTCTGCTCAACGGCGAAGGCGACGCCGCAGCCCCTGGCCCGCGGAACCTTGCGGCCGGCGACATCCTGCAGGCGTTGACCTGGATTCACCGGAACATCCACGCGTTCGGCGGCAACCCCGAAGCTACCACCCTGGCGGGCCACTCCGCCGGGGCGTGGTACGCGTACGTTCTGAGCTTTGCGGGGCAGGCGCGCGGCCTGTTCAACCGGACCGCCCTGTTCAGCCTGCCCTGGCAGCCTCCCCTGAACGAGACGGAGTTCGCCGAGCGGTCCAGGCTGTTTGCAGCGGCCCTGGGGGATGGCGACGGTGCCGGCCACAGCACGGGGGACATCCTGGCCGCACAGGCCGCGGTGTCCAAGGCCTATGCAGGCAGGAGCCTCGGCCTGATGCCGGCAGCGGACGGGGAACTCATTCCGTCCTGGGCGATGGACTTCGAGGCCGCGGCGGCCGCAATGCATGTGGACGCGCTGCTGCTGAGCAGCACCGACGATGAAGCGGCCGCGTTCCTGCACGCCCTTCCCGTCCAGGCCGTCGGCGCGCAACAGCTTGCCGGCTTTGTCGAAGCGCACTTCGAAGCCGCCGCCGAGGCCACGTCCTTCATCGAAGAACGGCATCCTGCGGGGACGGACCACAGGAAGCTCGTGGAGGCCATGAGCCTGCACCAATTCCGACTGGCCGCCACCGAGCTGGCAGGCCGGGCGGACCAGTCCGAGATTCCCGCCACGCTGCTGCGGTTCTCCGTGCGCAGCAGGCTGGACGGCGCCGGCAGCCCGCACTGCTTTGAACTGCCTTTCCTGTTCGGAAACGGCGCAGACTGGCACGATGCCCCGATGCTCGGCGGGTTCCCCGCCGAGGTCTTCGACAACGTGTCGGACCGGCTCCGGCCACTCCTGCTCGGCTTTGTCGCGGACGGCGTAGCCCGGACGCCCGAAGGCCAGCCCGTGCCCCGCTTCGATCCGAAGTGCCCCGCACTGCATAAGGTGAGTGAAACCGGAAGCGGTACCGCCGTCGTCGAGCCTGAACTGCGTCCGCGACGCTAGGCCCCTGCAAGAAGGAAAGACTACTGAACCGAAAACGCCGGTGGAGCCGTCCGAAGGGGCGACTCCACCGGCGTTAAGGCGGATGTTGGCGGATCTCAGAAGCTCGTGATCACCGAGCGGGCCACCGATCCGCCGCGCAACAGGTCGTAGCCGTCATTGATCTGGTCCAGGGAGATGCGCTTGGAAACCAGCTCATCCAGCTTGAACCGGCCCTGCAGGTAGAGCTCCGCGTACATCGGGACGTCGATTTTCAGGTTGGTGGAGCCCATGGCCACGCCGCGGATGCCCTTCTGCTTGCCCATCAAGTCGCCGAACGGCGTCAGTTCCAGGCGGGTTTCCGGTTTCTGGACGCCGATGAGGAATACCGTTCCGCCGATGTCCAGCATGGCGACGGCATCCAGCGCCGTCTGCTTCAAGCCGATCACTTCAAACGCACACGTGACGCCACCGCCGGTGAGGTCCTTGACCGCCTGCACGCAGTCCGCCTCCCCGGCATTGACGACGTCCGTGGCGCCGAACACCTTGGCGAGTTCCAGCTTCGCCGGCTGCAAATCGATCGCGATGATCCTGCGCGCCCCGGCCAGGGCGGCGCCCTGGATGACGTTAAGGCCCACCCCACCGCAGCCAATGACGGCAACAGTATCTCCCGGGCGGATTCGGGCCGAGTTGATGGCTGCCCCGGCCCCCGTCACCACACCACAACCCAGGAGCGCAGCACGGTCGAAAGGGATGTCCTTGCTGACAGAAACAACGGTGTTCTCATGGACGAGCACCTGTTCGGCAAATCCGCCGACGCCGATGAACTGCGTCAGCGCCTCACCGCTGCGGCTCAGCCGCGGGCCCTGGCCCGGGGTCCTTTGCGTTTCCTGTGGATGTCGGCACTGATAGGGCCGGCCCGTCAGGCACCCCCGGCAGTGGCCGCAACTGTGGATAGGCGATGACACCACGTGATCACCCACGCGGAACTCCGTGACGTCCGGGCCTACTTCGGCCACCACACCGGCGATCTCGTGGCCGAGCACGGCGGGCATGGGGAAACCCAGGTTTGTTCCGGCCACATGCATATCGCTGTGGCACAAGCCGCTGGCGCGGACATCGATAAGCACCTCACGGCCGACCGGACGTGCAATGTCGATGTCCTGGACCTGGAACTGCTGATCCACACCGTCAATTACTGCTGCTTTCATTCCTGCTGGTTTCCCCTCGAAAAGTGAGCCGGACCTGCCGGCATGGACGTGACGCGGCCCACAAATACAAATATAGTGGGAGGTGAAGTGCAAAATCCATGAATTATCGATTATTTTCGGGCGAGCATCGCGCTTACCAGTAGGCAGGGAGTCCAGCATGAGAGCTGCAGTCATCAACGAAATCAACGGCCGTTTCGATGTGGAAGAGATCAGCATCGGTGATCCCGTAGGCTGCGAAGTCCTGGTGGAAGTCAAGGCTGCAGGGCTGTGCCACTCGGATCTGTTGGTCGCTTCAATTGACCGCGGACGCCCGCTTCCCCTGGTTGTTGGACATGAGATGGCCGGCGTTGTGGCCGCCGTCGGACCTGAGGTCCGGGACCTTGCCGTAGGGGACCAGGTGGTTGGCTCCGAAGTGAAGTTCTGCGCGCACTGTGATGAATGCCTTGCCGGCCACAGCTACCGTTGCGTCAATCCCGGTGAAGTGTCCCGGCCGCGCACTGCAGGGTCCAAGCTGCGCCGAAACAGTGGGGATGTGCACGCTTTTGGCGTCGCCGCCTTCGCCGAGTACACCATTTGCCATGCCAACTCGCTCGTGAAGATCCCCAGGGAGCTGCCCTTCCCCCAGGCGGCCGTGCTCAGCTGCGCGGCCATCACCGGCGTGGGTGCCGCGGTCAATACGGCAAAGGTCCAGCCCGGCGACACGGTGGCCGTGATCGGCCTGGGCGGCATTGGCCTTAACGTCCTGTCCGGGGCCCGGATCGCCGGGGCCACCACCATCATTGGTGTGGACGTGCATCCGGCCAAGCTCACGCTGGCAGCGCGCTTCGGTGCCACCCACGTAGTGAACTCCAGCGAGGAGGACGCCGTGGCAAAGGTGCGCCAGATCAGCGGGCGGGGAGTGCAACACTCTTTCGAGGCTATCGGCCTCGGGCTGACGCAGGCTCAGGCCATCGAGATGACCCGCGTGGGTGGCGGCGCGTACTTCATCGGCATACCCCAGGGCGCGCCCCTGGAGGTGGACGTACTGCGCTCTCTCATCGCCTCCCAGCGGCGCATCCAGGGCGTGTACATGGGTTCGAGCAACATACGCCGGGATATTCCGAGGTACGCCGAGCTTTACCTGCAGGGCCGCCTGAACCTCGATGACCTGGTGGCGCAGGAAATCCCGCTCGAGGGGATCAACGATGCCTACCGGCTCCAGGAGTCCGGGGCGATCGCGCGCAGCGTAATTACCTCATTCTGACCACAGGGGCAGTGCCAAGCAGGATGGCCATTGCCAAGTGCATGATGTTTATATAAAATCATCTAAAGAATGCATTTTCCTCTCACAATGTTGTGAAGGTTCCACCGGTGCCACCCCTGGTACCAGCCAAGAAGGAGTTCAAAGTGACTGCACGCACCGGAGCAGAGTACAAGCGGGGCCTGGATGACGGCCGCGAAGTCTGGCTGGGGTCGGAGCGCGTCTCCGTTCTCGAACACCCGGCCTTCAAAGGGTCCGTTGAAGGCATGGCGGGCTACTTCGATTACCAGCACAAGTACGCGGCGGACTGCCTGACCACCCACCCGGAAACGGGGGAGTCCATGAACGTAAGCCTCTCGCTGCCGAAGAACGCAGATGACATTGCCCTCAGGCACCGGGCCTTCGACCGGTTGGCCCGCTACTCCAACGGCATGCTGGGCCGCACCCCGGACTACGTCAACGTGGTCCTGGCCGGCCACGTCTCCCGCCGTGACATCTTCGACCGCTCCGGAGACCCGGTATACCACCAGCGGCTGGCGGCCTATCACCGCGAAGTGATCGAAAAGGACCTTGCCCTGACCCACACCATTGTGCACGCGGCCATCGACAAGAGTGTCGGCGAGCTGCAGGGCATGAACGAGGAACTCACGCTTCGTGTGGTGGAACGGACCGAAAAGGGACTTATCGTCAAGGGCGCCAAGATGCTGGCCACCCTGGGCCCCATCGCGGACGAACTGTACGTCTACCCGGCAGTTCCCATCCAGAAGGGCTTCGAGGAATACGCCATTTCCTTCGCGATCCCGGTGGCCACTCCCGGCGTCGTGGCCGTGTGCCGCGACCACTACGGCGTGGACGCCGATGTTGCGGACAAGCCATTCTCGTCGCGCTTTGACGAGCAGGACGCCGTCATCATTTTCGATGACGTGCTGGTTCCGTGGGACCGCGTGTTCATCGACGGCAACCTGGACGTCTACAACGGCATCAATGCCGGCACCGCGTCCGGCAACACCCAGCAGCAGACGGCCATCCGTGCCGCCGTAAAGCTGGAGTTCGCCTACGATCTCTGCACGCAGATCGCCAAGGTGACCGGCACCGAGAACAAGCCCGACGTCGGCGCCATGCTCGGCGAGATCTACACCTACCTCCGCCTCACCCGCGCGGCCATCCACTCCGCCGAGATGCGGGCCTCGGACTGGGGCGACGGCGCGTTCTTCTGCCACGACGACATCAGCGCACTGCGCGCCATCATGCCCGGCTGGATGATCCGCATCAACGAAATCATTAAGTCCATGGGCTCACACAACCTGCTGGCCACCCCCACCGGCGGTGCCTTCGACGATCCGCGCCTGGGTCCGCTGCTCAAGAAATACCTCCCCGGCGCAAACGGCATCAGTGCCCAGGAACGCGCCCGCATCATGCGCACCGCCTGGGACTTCGCCGGCTCGGCACTGGGCAGCCGGATCGAGCTTTACGAGCGCTTCTACCTCGGCAGCATCGGCCGCGCCCGGGCCCTGGACCACCGCAAGGCCCAGGCAGCCGGGGAGACCGGCGCCTACCAGGCGATGTTCGAGGAAATTGACGGCCTGCCCGCGACACCAAGCGCTTTGCCAGAGGGCGAAATTGCCGCGCCTGTGGCTGACCGGGTCGCCGTCGGAGCGCGGGGCTAGGATCCGCCATGACGGCGCAGACAGCGGAGGCCGCCGGCCTCGAGAGCAGTGCGGAGAACACGACGTGCACAGTGGCCAGGCATGTGGTGGACACCGGCTTCGAGGCATTCGACGCCGGCACTGTGGACCGGGCAAAGATCCGGCTCATCGACTCGCTGGGCAACATCGCCGCAGGCCACCGCGCCCAGGGCAACGGCGCCGTCCTGGACCTTGCCCGCCGCTGGGGCGGCACGCCGGAATCAAGCGTGCTGGTCCACGGCGCCCGCCTGCCGGCGCACAACGCGGCCATGGTCAACGCGGTCATGATGCGGTCCTACGACTTCGAGCCGATCGGCGCGGAATATGAGGACCACACGCAATCCGCCGCCCACATCAGCGGGACCACCGTTCCGGTGGCCCTGGCCGTCGCGGAGCAGCAGCGGTCCTCGGGCCGGGACTTTCTCACGGCACTGATTGTGGGGGACGACCTCACCTCGCGGCTCGCCGCGGCATCGGGCTTTGACGTCTACGGCGGGCAGGACAACACCGGCACCGTCAACGGCCTCGGCGGCACCGCCATCGCCGCCAAGCTCATGGGGCTGGACGCGGTTCAAGTCCGGAATGCGTTGGGAATCGCGGTGAACCAGCTGTCCGGAACCGTGGCCAACATCTTCGATCAAACCCTGGCGTTCAAGCTGCCCATCGCCTTCGCCGCGCGCAACTCCGTCGTGTCCGCGGAGCTGGCTCAGGCGGGGTTCACCGGGCCGGTGGATGCCATCGCAGGCCGGCACGGGTTTTTGGACATGTACTGCTCCTCCCCGGCACCGGAGAAGGTGACCCGCCGGCTCGGCCACGCCTTCTATGCAGACTGCGTGATCAAGCCCTGGGCCTCCTGCCGGGCCAGCCACCCCTCGCTGGACGCGTGTGTGCGGCTGGCAACGGAAAACCGGCTGAACGAGGACGAGATTGAGGAGATTCTCATCCACGTGACCCCGCGGACCCTGAAGGGTTTCGTGGGCCAGCCGTTCGTGATCGGGGAGTGCCCGGAGGTTTCGGGCGCCTTCAGCATCCGGTTCACGGCGGCAACCGCCCTGATGTACAGGACCGTGCGGCCGGAACACCTAACGCTGGAGCACATGCAGGCTCCGCGCCTGCAGCGGCTGCTGGAGAAGATCCGGCTGGTTGATTCCCTGCCGCCCGCGGAATCGCTCACCGCCGAAGTGGAGCTTCGCCTACGGGACGGTTCCCTTCTCAAGACCCGGACGGATGTGCCCAAGGGGGACATCTACGCCAGCCCCATGAGCGAGGCCGAGATCCTGGACAAGTATTACGCCAACACCGCATTTGGCGGCAGGACCTCACGAGGGAATGCCGAGGAAGCGGTACGGCTCATCCAGCGCCTGGAGGAGCTGGACAGCCTGGCACCCCTCATCAAACTCTTCACACCCGACCTTCAGCACTAAATCCCAGGAGGATGAAATGAATACAGAACAGGTTGTACCCAACGCGGCGATCACCGTCGATCCCGCTGCTTTCCGTCACGTCGTGGGCCACTTCGCCAGCGGCGTCACGGTCATCACCACGGTTGTGGACGGCGAGCTGTACGGCACTACGGCCTCTGCCGTCTCCTCGCTGTCCATGGAGCCTCCCATGATGCTCGCCTGCCTGAACCGCTCCAGCTCCACGCACGACGCCGTGCTGAAGGCGGGAGTGTTTGGCATCAATATCCTTGCCGAGAACCAGAGCGATCTCGCGATGAAGTTCGGACGCAAGGGCGGCGACAAGTTCGACGGTGTTGCGGTCACCCTGTCAGCGGAGGGCGTCCCCATGCTCGACGGCGCCCTTGCCACCATCGTCTGCCGGGTTGCCGAAACCCCCACCGGGGGCACGCACACCGTGTTCCTTGGCCAGGTCACGGACGCCAAGGCCACCGCAGGCGAACCCCTGGCGTACTTCCGTGGCGCCTTCGGACGGCTGGAAAGGGTCAAGGAACTCGCGGCCTACGACGCCGTACGCGACTGGGTACTGGGCCGCCGCACCCCGTTGCACCACACCTTGGACCCGGTGGAGATCGCTGCCCAGTCCAAGTCCGATCCGCACAACGTCCACAATGCCTTGGTGAAATTGACTGCTGAGTCGCTGGTTATCCGGGGTGACAAGGGCGAATTCCTGCCGGCGCCCATCACGCGCGAGCTGACGGACAGCGTCTACGATGGCCGCCTCACTATTGAGCTTGGCGTACTGGCCAGTCATTTCGATAAGTTCACGGATGAGGACATCGCGGAACTAAACCGGCTCACGGACGAGCTGGCATTGCTGCGCCAAGGCGGCCAGGAAGCGCTGGACAGCTTCCTCAAGACCAACGCCAAGTACCACGACCGCCTGGTCAGCGTGGCGGGCTCCGCCCAGCTCACCGATGCCTTCCGCCGCCTCGGCATCGGCACGGTGTGGCGCGAGGCCCTCAACAGCGAGGAATGGGCGCGGAAAATGGACCACAGCCATATCGTGGAGCTCACCGCGGCACTGAAGGACCATGACCACGCGCGGGCCACGGACGCCCTCCGCCTCCACACCTCTTTCGGCAAGCAGCTGGCAAGCGACGTCATCGAGCGCCATGGCGGCGCAGTCTAAACAGCAAAATGAACACCGACGGCGAGGCCGCACCGGGGAACTTACGCCCGTGGTGCGGCCTCGCCGTCGTGCGCGTTACGCCCTGGTTGATCCGGCCCTTAGGATCTCCCCGAATATAAGTGGCAGCGGCTTGACCTTTCTCTAGTTTCAAGCGCGGCAGGGGTTGGGTTTTGTGACGCTGATCGTCTCTGGACCCGCCGCGCAGGACAGCGCCCCAAGCATCGGCAAATTGCCCTTTGGGTCCATTCCCGGGTGCAGATCAGGATCAGCAAGGGCTTCAGACGCCTTCGTATGGTGGTGGCTGGCCGCAACTGCCCGTCATCCTGGGGCAGGACTCCAGCAATGATTCCGGGGAGTCAGACTGATACGTAGTAGGACATCCCGGCAGTCAGTCCCGGACCAACCTTTCTATCCTCCCAGTCGTTTCGAAGCCTCAGAGCCGCATCGGTTTCCACCTGGTTGGGCATGCGGACAGCAAAGGAGCGGGAGACCCATCTGGGTCTCCCGCTCCTTATTTCTGCTCTTGTTGCTGTCAGCGGCTGGCCCGCGCTGCTGATTCGGCGTTCACCAGGCGTGGCAGTTCCGGCACGTACGCGGACAATGCTTCAAACGCCGCCTGCTCGGTATGCCGGGTGGTGACTGCTGCGACATACCGGTCGGGCCGCACCACGAGGGTCATACCACTGCCCGCACCATCCACGAAAGCCCCGTCAGGGTCAGTAACGGTGATAACGCCGGCTCGCGCCAAGTGCCGGCTGCCGTTATCGCTCCCTACGGGTCCGTTCCCGCTAGTGACCAGCCGCTTGACCTCGAAAGGCGCGCTTCGATCATGCGGGAAGTGCAGCAGTGACCAGCCTGTACCGAGGACGGTGTCCAGTGGGACGACGTCACCGGTGGACAGCGTGACCTGCGGCTGGGACAGGGAGCGGCCCACCAGCAAGGCTGCCCACCTCGGAACTTCAGAGCCTGGCAGCACCACACAACCATCATCGAAGTACGGCTGCTTGAGGAACTTCATCCCTGCAAGCCAGGCTTTTGCAGACGGAAAGATGCCGGACGCGGTAATCGCGGCGTCACGGACGGCGGTGAGCACCGGGTTGACGTTCATCACCACTTTGCCGATCCTGTGTGACAGGCGCACCATGTCCACCGCGTGCGGGCGCCGCTCCGCCTGGTAGGTGTCCACCAGGGCATCCGTGCCGGTCCCGTGGACGTGCGCGGCGACCTTCCAAGCGAGGTTTGCGGCGTCGCGGATACCTGCGTTGAGGGCCTGACCGGCGAACGGGGGCATCATGTGGGCCGAATCGCCCGCGAGGAGCACATGCCCCACCCGGTAGTTCAGGGCAACGCGCTGGTGGGCTACATACACGGCAGCGCGGCGGATGTCCGTGGCGGCAATCTTTTGGAACGGTGCGATAAGCCTGATGATGGTTTCCGGAGACGTCATCTCCGCCGCCTCCTCGCCGGGCAGGAGCATGAACTCGTAACGGCGGCGGCCGTGGACTCCGGGGACCACCACAACGGGACGCGTCCCGTTGCAGTGGAACTCCGAGAACCGTTCCGGATCACCCGGGGTGTTGATGATGTCCACCACGATCCACTTCTGGACCTGAGTGGAACCCTCCATAGCGATCCCCAGCTGGGAACGTACCGGGCTGCGCCCGCCGTCGCACGCCACCACCCATTTCGAACGGACGGTGTGCTTGCCCTCGGCGTCGATCAGCACCGTGTCCGCATGCCCCGGGCCGTTCGTAATGCGCAGCGCTTCGGTGTTGAAACGGACGTCGATCAACGCGCGGCCCCGGGCGGCTTCGAGAAGCAGGGATTCCATCACCGGCTGGTCGAACTGGGACTTGCCTGGCTGGCCCAGCCGCGGGGCGGCCGGGTATACCTCCGCAAGAAGCTGTTCCCTACGGCCGAAGTAACGGGCGCCGGTGTCCATCAGCATTTCAGGTGCCAGCCGGTCCAGAATGCCAATCTGTTGCATGACGCGCAGAGTCTCATCGGTGACGCTGATGGCCCGCGGTTCGTCACTGGTACCAGCATGGCGTTCGACGAGCGTTACGCTTACGCCCTGGTCGGCCAGCAGGTTCGTCGTGGCCAGACCGATGGGGCCTGCACCGATGACAAGAACGTCGGTTTCGATGATTGTGTCCATGCCGGTTTGGGGTTCCGTTCCTGTAGGAATGCTGTCGAGGGGGAGCAGGGCAGGTCAGGGGACGAGCTCCACCGTGTTTTTGAGGGTCCCAAGGCCGGTGATTTCGACCTCGACAACGTCGCCTTCGTAGAGCAGCCCGGACGGTTCCATGAACAGGCCCACGCCCCCAGGGGTACCGGTCACGATCACGTCACCGGGCGAGAGCCTTGTGAAGCCGGTGACGTAGGCGATCAGCTGTGGAATGGTGAAGTACAGGTCTGCCACGGAGGCTTTCTGGCGGATATCGCCGTTGACACGGGTTTCCAGGGTGAGCTCGTTGACGTTGCCTAAGTCGGCCGCCGGGACCAGATACGGGCCGAAGCCGCCGGTGCCGGGGAAGTTTTTGCCGGGGATCCACTGGGAGGCGGCGAGTTGCCAGTCACGGACGCTGAGGTCGTTGTAGGCGGCGTAGCCGGCAACGTAGTCGAAGGCGTCTTCTTCGGCGACGTGGAACGCTTCCTTGCCGATGACGAGGGCCATTTCGCCTTCATAGTCAAACTTTGTGGTGGTGGCGGGCATCTGGGCGGGCTGCAGGTGGCCCATCTGAGAGTCGGCGAAGCGGATGAAGATGGTGGGTGCCTTCTGCTCCGTCTTTCCGGATTCTTCTTGGTGGCTGCGGTAGTTCACGCCAATGCAGATAACCTTTCCCGGGTCTGTGACGGCGGGCAGGAATTCGATGTCTGCTTCTGCACGAGACGGGGCGCTGCGGAATTCCTCACCGACGGTTCCGAAAATGCCCTGCTCAATCGCGGCGAGGAGTGTTCGGGCGACGTTTGCTCCGCTGGGACCCAGGTCGTACGCGCGTCCGTCCGCGATGATGCCCCAGGTGGGGGTGCCGTCCATAGCTACAAAACTTGCGTAATTCATATGAAGTTCCTTTCGCGGCGCCGTTGCGCCTGGGGAGGTGATGCTGTTCCTCTTAGCAGCGGTACCGCCGCGGAGTGTGCATCATCGATCAAGAAATATATTATCCTGTTTTTAGGCATTATTGCTAGGGGTTAGTCAGCGAGCCGACGGCCCCTGGACGCAAGTGCTCACAGATGAGTTGAACTTCAGGGGCCGTTCCGGCAGGTCTTCGATATCTGAACCCGGCCCTGCGCAAAGGGCCCGACTGCGCTCGAGAGCAGTAGCAAAGGAGAGAACATGGGCGCCATCACCACATCCGCCTGCGTCGGCGCTCCCTCTGGCGCCGCCGGCGACATCCCCCTGAACCACGTTGTCGTCGCCGCCGTCATCCAATGCCGCGGCAGGATTGCCCTATTCAGAAGAACCCGCCGCCCTGGCCACGACAGCGGCCTCTGGCACTGCATCACCGGATTTCTCGAAGCCGGGGCAACACCGGAACAGCAAACTCTTGAGGAACTGCTCGAAGAAACGGGGCTGAAGGCCACAGACCTCCAGGCCCTCCATCAAGGACCGGACCTCGTGGTCGCCGACGATTCGGGAGCTCCCTGGCTGGTTCACACGTTTACCGCCCTAACAACCCGGCGGCGGCTGGAAATTAATTGGGAGCACGACTCCTACCGGTGGACGGATCCGCGCAAGGCGAGGCGCTTTACTAACCGCGTCACTTGGCTGGACAGCGTGCTCGACGCAACTGGCCACTGCAGCCTCGAAAACTCTGCCACCCCTTAGGCCCATTCCTGTGCCGACCTGACCCTGAGCGCCTGTCCTGCCTTGGGTTCGGCAGCCGGGACAAGCCCGTCCGTCTGGGCATTGGCTTCGTGCAGCACGGCGGACTCCTATCTGGATTGGTGGTTGGTGGGGGCGGTTACCGGCGTTGCTCCCGGCCAGGAACAGGCCCGTAGCGCGTGGTCGTGTGGACGAACCTGCGGAACGGCAGCACCATCTTTCTCGATGATCGGGCCTTCCTTCAGCTCGAAGCCGTTGCCGTTGACCCCGGCTGCGGAACTTGAACCAGATACTGTCGTCATCCCACTCGGTCCCGTTGGCGGAGTTGGCGTAGATCGGTTCATCGGAACTGGGGCGGGGCCTCGGCCAGGATTCCTAATCAGGCGAACGGTATTCGTGGAAGTAGCATTTGCGGTGCGCCTCGGGGATCTGGAACCGGCAGTGGCTGCGGGAGCCGTCGGCGGCCACCAGGAAGTCTGCCTGGATCTCGTATTCCACGCCGTCGGAGTCAGTGAACGGACCTTCGCGTTGCCTTCAGGTCGTGCACGGTCGTATCAGTGACGCTGTAGCGGACGTCGCCGCCGTCGTCCTTCCGGCGCGCGGCGAGGTCAAGGAACACGTCTGTCTGCGGGTACAGCCACAGGGATTCCCCCACCAATTCCTTGAAGTCCACGCGGTGGTTCCCGCCGTTGAACCCGCAACTCGATACCGTCGTGCCGGTCCCCCGTCACGCAGCACCTAGTCCGAGACACCGCTGTCCACGAGCATGTTCACGGTGCCGTGTTCCAGAATCCGGTGCGGACGGTTTCGGAGATTTCCTTGTGGCTCCGCACCTTAGTGACCGTAGATTCGCGGCCGGCCTTGGCGAGCAGGTGGGACAACATCAGCCCGGCCGGACCGGCTCGCATGTTGGCCACTTGGGTGGTGATGATCTTGGGTGCTCCCATGATCTCTCTCGCTTCATTGCGGGCCCGGCAGACGGTGCCGGTGATTCCGCCTGAACCAGTGTGAGCCACGGCCCGTGACGTAGTTACAACATTCGTCAATGGGAAATTTGATCGAAGTCCGTCAAGCTCCGAGCAGCCGGACAATGCGGTCCACCACCGAATACCCTGAACTCGAGTTCGCCACCTGCAAGCCCTCCGATGGAACGCGACCTCATCGCGACTGAAAGAAGAACATGCGGAGAATCGTCCCAACAGCATGTTCAAGGTAGCAGGACGACGCTCATACCGAGTGCGCCCAGTACCATAGCTGCGAAAGCGGTCCATAGCACTCCGGAAATGTCGGGGGCGGCCGCTTCACATGAAATCGCCTGGGAGCTGGTTTTGTAACGACGGCGTTGCGTGAGGTAGATGGCGGAGGCCGCGCCGGCGGCCACCGCGATGAGCACCACGACGGCGAAGCCATGGTGGGGCAGCCAGCGCAGGTAGATGGCACTAACTGTCACCAGCGCCAGCAGCGTCCTGCCCCAGGCAAGGGTTGTCCGCTCCGGCTGCAGCCCGGGGTCCCCGTGCTTTCCACCTTGTGATCCGCTGAACTTCGACTCCATGGAAATCAGGGCAAAACGATGAAGACCAGAACGACGGCGGCAGCCAGTGCCCCCGCCGCGGCCAGAAGGGGCACAATCAGGGGCAGGGGCAGGGATGCCTTATGACGCATACTGTGCTCAATCTTTAGCCAACGCATAGCGGCCCCTCCGCTGAGGAGCATGCCGAGCAGAAGCAGCAGGATACCGATGCCTTTTCGGACTGATTCAAGAAACAGGTCCGCCGTGAACGCCTCGATCGCTATGCCACCGGCAAGGAGGGCGAGTGACGTGCGGATCCACGCCAGGAAGGTCCGCTCGTTGGCCAGCGTGAAGCGGGGATCGGGTTCGGTTCCGCCTGGAAAGATTCGTTGGGCGAGCCTTTCCCGCTGCGGAGGCTGGCGGGGGTCGCTTTCAAACCCCATTAGAGCGCCACGGTGTGGAAGCGGCAGTTGCCCCTGCGCAAGATCCTTTGTCGTGCATGTTCGGTCTGTCTGCCATGCTGTTTGCCAGTTCCAGCGATTCGTGCCTGTAGTGCAGCAGAAACTCGTGCTTGTAGTGAAGTCCAATCCAAGGCGAGGCAATAATGTCGTCGATGTCGGCAGGCAATTGCAACGAATTTTTTACCGCTGCTACCTCGAGGCTGGGCCTGATAGTCGGGTGGGTGACGGTGGGCTTCACGCGGTGCATCCTCTCGTTGGAACGCGAGTTTCAGGTTGAGGCCGGGGCCGGAGCGATCGCTGTTCCGGTCCCGGCCCTTCGCTCCGGGGCGGTTCGGTCCTAAGCCTTGGTGCCTGCAGGGGTGACTTCCAGGCCAGTGGCCGTGCTGGAAGCAACAAGAGTGGACGTTGCCGGAGCGGCATCATCCGCTATCTCCAGGCCAAGGCTGCGTCGGTCACGCTGCTGGTTGATGAAAAGCAGGGCCAGGATTCCGAAGACCAGCAGGAGGCCGCCGGCCAGGGCAAATGCTGCGCGGTAGCCTTCAGCCGGGGTGGCCGCACCGCCGATCAGGAATCCCGACACCGCGGGTGCGAATACGCCGCCGGTGGTTAGGACCGCGTTTGCGATGGAGAGGTTTGCGCCGCGCTGGGCGATGGTGGTCAGTTCAGCGACGACGAGGTAGGTGATGGCGAAGAGTGCCGGTGCCGTTCCGAAGCCGAAGACCATGAGGATGACGGAGAGGGCGGGTGAGGTGGTCAGGGTTGCGGTCACAAGACAGGCTCCCGCGAAGGCCGCGGAGATGCTGAGTACCCAGCCGCGGGCCTTCCGGGTGGGAACGCCTTTTATGTGCAGGCGCTGGGTCAGGGCGCTGAGGCCCACTGTGGCGATAGCTCCCCAAGCCGCGGGCAATGCGATCATGGCACCGGATTGCTGTCCGCTGAAGCCCAGGACGTTCTGAAAGTATGCCGGCCCCCAGGACATGGCCAGGGTGAAGGTCCAGTAGCCGAAGAAGGACGCCAGGACCGCGAAAATCCAGCTGGGAGAGAGGATGGTGCGCCAGTAAGGGACCTTGGTCTCCGTTAGGACAGGAGCTTCCTGGGCCGCGATCCCGTCAATTTCCTGTTCGGCCTGCCGGCTGGTGTATGGGCCTTCCTTGCCTACGATGACCCAGAAAACAGACCACAACAGTCCCACGATGGCCAGCACTGCAAAGGCTGTCTGCCAGCCGAACTGCCCGATGACCCAAGCAAGGACCGGTGCGAAGGCCACGATGCCTAAGGTCACACCGGATGAGGCCAGAGCTGCCGGAGTAGCGCCCTTCTTCTCGGGGAACCACTTGTAAATGCCGTGCATCAGCACCGGCGCCAGTGGGCCCTCGCCAGCACCCAGGAGCAGGCGGCTGGCCCAGAGGGCAGGCAGGGAGGCGAACAGCAGGATGGGTACCTGGGCCACGGACCACAGCAGGCACAGGACCAGCAGGATCCACTTGCTCGATACCTTGTTGGCGATGGGCGCGGCGACGATCTGGGCGATCCCGAAGGTGAGGAACATGGCGCTGCCCACGAGGCCGAACTGCTCTGGGGTGATGCCCAGTTCTTTCATGATGGGCACCGCGGCGATGCCGAGGACTGCTTTGTCGGCCCAGCTGAGCATCATCAGGAAGAGGAGGCTAAACGTCATGAACCAGCCATAACGGTTGCGCTTGGCCCGGGACCAGGTCCCGGGATCGCGGGAGGCCGCGGCGCCCGGCTTCACGCCGGTAAGGGGAGTTTCAGACACAGTATGCCCAATCGTTGAAGGGGAAGTCTTTGCCGGTTTGGAGCGGCTTTTTCTTGACTCTAGGCTGGTGTGACGGGCCTTACATTTGAGCTTTCCGTTGGGCGGAAAGCGACTTTCTGGGGTCCCGTACACTCTTGACGGTCCCGCCGCCGGGGCCACCCAGGAGCGCCAGCAGGGCCATCCCCAGAACGCTCAATCCGGATGTCAGCCACCAGGTCGTATCCCAGCCGCCGGTGGTGGTAGCGAGCAGGGCAAACAGCATGGGCCCCAGGAAGTTCCCGACGTTGAAGATCTGCTGCGTCAGCCCCAGCACGGCGGTGACAGAGCCGTCCTCGGGGGCAATACGAACGGAGTACCTCGTCACCGCGGCAGGAATGAGGCCTCCGACGGCGGAGAACACGGCGATGAGGATGAACTGTAAGAGGATGCCGTTACCTATGCTTTCCCAGTCGACGGCGAAAGTCGCCATGGACGCCGCGGACATCGCCAGGAAGGTCCAAAAGATGATTCTTCGTTCGGAGAGGCCGCGCTGGATGAGCGGCCCGGCGCTCAATGCCCCGATCGCGTTAACCCCGCCCACCGCGGCACTGAGGATGCCGGGAAGCGGCCCCTCCAAGCCAGCCGAGCGGTAAATGGACGGAAGGAATCCGAGCACCGCCATCCACTGAGCGGTGTAACAGGCGAAGACCATCCCGGTGATCCACGGTTGGCGGATGGCCAAGGTGCGGCCGACACGCCGGAGCGCGGAACGGAGCCCGGCGTCGGCCGGAAGCACGTCCTTGGGTACCCGGCGCAGCAGCAGCGGCACCGGCAACAGCGTGAGGACAGCCATCAGTAGCCACCACTCGCGCCAGCCGGCGGCCTGCAGGAATAGGGCGCCCGCGGCAAGGCCGATCATCGTGGCCAGGCCCTGAAACGCGCCCCAGCTTGCCAAAGCCACGTTCAACCGCTGAGCCGGGGTCACCTTGCGAATAAGTGCGGGGGCGACGACGACGGCCAGCAGGAATCCGACGCCCTCCAGCGTCCGTGAGGCCATCAGCAACTCAGTGGTGGGCGCGGCCGCCCCGAGCAGGGATGCTGCAATCAGCAGGACCAGGCCGGTGATCAGGAGCCGGCGGAGGCCTGCCAGTTCGCCGCCAAGGGCCGTGGCCAAGCCACCCACCACGCTGGCTAGCTGGATGATGCCGAGCAGCAGCCCGGCCTGAACCAAGGTGGTGCCCAGATCCGTCTGGATCCCTGCCAAAGCGGCAGGCAGCTTCCAGATATGCATGGCTGCCGCGATGCCCGCGGCGAGGACGGCAAGCCAGGCTCCGTCCGCCGTCGTCTTTTTCTCATCCATTGCTGTTGCGGGCGACGGCAGTTCCAAGAGTTGTCCTTGCTGCAGGGTGGAGGGCGAAAATCCTTCTTCTCAGGTTCCTTAGGCCGGTGCCAGCACCGGTGTGTCGATGCGGAAACGCTGGCCGCTGACGGCGACGTCCACAGGGCCGTCGAAAGTTGAGGCGGCCCGGCTGCGCCACCATTCTGGCTCGGCGCGGCCGGCCAGGTGGGAGAGGACCAGGCGGCCCACTCCGGCTGCGGCGGCAACGCGGCCTGCTCCCTCTGGCGGCGTATGTGCGATCCGCTGGTGGTTGAGGAATTCCGGCGCGAAACCCTTGTCTGCGTAGAAGTCCAGGTTTACTGCCTCGTGCACCAGGACCTCTGCACCGCTGGCGAGTACAGCCGTCGCCCCACATTCAGCGGTGTCACCGGAGAACACCACAGAGCCTGCGTCGGTGTCGAAGCGGAATGCCAGTGCGGGGCGCACCGGCGGGTGTTCAACGAGGATGCCGGTGACCTTGACCCTGTCATCCTCGTAGACGTCAAAGGGGCGGGCCGCGGCCGGGCTTCCATATGCGGGGGTGTTGAGGTCCACGGTGCGCACAAGGGACGCCAGGTTCGGACGGGCTTCATCGTGGACGCGGATGTCGATGTCGTAGGAGAAGGCCTGAAGGGAATGGGATACCAGCTCACCGGTGCCGGAGAGCCCGGCACCACCGGTGCGGGTGGCGTCCTTGCCCGGGCCCACAATCGAAACAGGGCCGGTGAAGCCCTCTACCGGGTTGCCCCAGTTCCACAGCAGAAAGCCAGGTAGCTCCACCACATGGTCCGAGTGCAGGTGGGTGACAAAACCCGCCACCAAATCCTTGCCGCGCAGCCCGGCCTCGTGAGCTGCCCGCGAGCAGCCCATGCCAAAATCCACCATGTAGAAGGCGTCGCCCACTACCAGTGCGCTGGAGATGCCGTTTTCCGGTCCGCGGATGGCTGGGCCGGCGGCCGTGCCAAGGGTAATCAGTTCGACGCTCACAAGAAGTCCTTCTGCAGGGTTGGCGCGGGATCAGGAGTGGGGGCGGGCATTGATGACGCGTGTTTCCAGGTATTCCTCCAGGCCCCATCGGCCGCGTTCGCGGCCGACGCCGGACGCCTTCCACCCTCCGAAGGGGGCGTCCGGTTCCACCAGGGTGTGCTGGTTGACCCAGACTGTTCCGGCTTCGATCTGTGATGCGGTAGCGTACGCACGTTCCTGGTCCGGGCTCCAGACGGAGGCGCCGAGGCCGAACTGTCCGGCGTTCAGCTCAGCGATGGTCTCTTCGAGATTTTCATAGGAGACGATCGGCAGGGCCGCCCCGAACTGTTCCTGTTCCACCAGCTCCATGCCCGGCTCGGCGTCGATCACTACTGTCGGGGAGAGGAAGTAGCCGGGCAGGTCGCAGCCGGGGCTGCCGCCGGTAATGATGCGGGCTCCGGCACCCACGGCGGAGTCAAGGAGGCCGTGGACGAGTTTGAGCTGAGCCTCGTTGTGCATAGGCCCCATGGTCGTCCCGTCCGCAAGGCCGTGGCCCAGCACGTGGCGGGAAGCCTCAGCGGCGATGGCCTCGGCCAGTTCCCGGCTGCGGCTGCGGGGAACATACACGCGTTTGACCGCCATGCACACCTGTCCGGCGTTGCGGAAGGCACTGCTCACAATTCCGCGGGCGGTAACGGCTGCGTCGGCGTCATCGAGCACGATGGCAGGATCGTTTCCGCCGAGCTCCATGGTGACGCGCTTGACTGTAGGGGCTGCCTGCTGGGCCATGGAAATGCCCACTTCCGTGGAGCCGGTGAAAGAGATCTTGCGGATGCCGGAAGAGGTGCTCAAGGCAACATTCACCGTCCGCCGTGAACTGGTACGCACCTGTAGCACCCCAGCGGGCAGGACCTCATTGAGCAGGTTGACCAATGCCATGGTGGACAGGGGCGTGGACGGGGAGGGCTTCGCGATCACTGTGCAGCCGGCAACCAGCGCAGGGGCAAGCTTCACGCAGAGCAGGGAGATGGGAAAGTTCCACGGCGTGATGGTGCCAACGATGCCCACCGGCCGGTACTGGACCTCAAGGGTCCTGTCGGCCCGTGGGGCGAGGGACTCGGTTTCGTCCCATCCCAGGTCCGCATAGTACTCAAAAAGTCCTGCCGCCACGGTGAACTCACCCGCAGCATCCGTCTTGGGCTTGCCCTGCTCACGGGAAAGCAGGGTGGCCAGGGAATCCAGGTCACGGCGGATCAAGGCGGCTCCGGCACGCAGGGCGGTGCGGCGCGCCTCGCGGTCGGCTCCCCAGCGCGGTGCAGCCAGGCGGGCAGCCGCAACGGCCTGCTCAACCTCTTCCCCGGTGTTTTCTGGGGCGTGCCCTACGAGCTCAAGCGTGGCCGGGTCCAGGACCTGGTAGTGGTCTGCCGTCATGGCTGTCCTTTCGGCGGGGATGGATTCTTATCCAAGTCTTATGGCACCCGCCACAATCCGACGCGACCTTTCCATCCAACGGAAAGGCAGGGGCGAGGGATCGATCCCGCTTGCCACTATGGAGTGAAGCACGTCACGCACTAACGAGGAGTCCCCATGTCCCAAGAACAGCTGCCCATCGTCCTTACGGGGGTTTCCTCCGGCATCGGCGCCCGAACGGCGCAGATGCTGACCGCCCGCGGGGTGCCGCTGATCGGCATCGACCGCAACATGCCCACCGGCTTCAGCGGCACCTACGTGCAGGCTGACCTTTCCAGCCAGGCGGGCGTCGACGCCGCAGCAGCCGCAGTCTCCGCCGCCGCTCCGCATGGCATCGCCGGGCTGGCCAACATCGCAGGAGTACCCGGCACGTCGCCCTGGCGCACAGTGCTGTCCGTCAACGTCTTCGGCGTCCGCGGGCTGGTCCGGGCACTTGCCCCGCTCCTCGGTGAGGGAACCGCCGTCGTGAACCTCGCTTCCAGTGTTGCCGTCCAGTGGCGCGAGGTGAAAGCCAAGTGTGCCGCGTTCGCCCTGGCCACGGATCAGGCACATGCGCTGGATTTGGTTGCCGGTGACGGGGACATCACGGAGGAGTCCTACCTTTTCTCCAAGCAGTGCGTCCGCTTCCTGACGGAACACCTGGCGGCCGAACTGCTGCCGCAGCGCATCCGGGTCAACAGCGTGAGCCCCGGGCCAGTAGCCACGCCCATCCTTGAAGACTTCAAGAAGGACCATGGGCGGGACAAGGTGGAGGGTGCAGGTGCCCTGCTGGGCCGCTTCGGCGAGCCGGAAGACGTCGCCTCCGTTATCGACTTCCTGCTTCGTCCCGAGTCGGGGTGGGTGAACGGCTCGGACATCCGCGTGGACGGCGGCCTGGGCGCTTACCGCGGTTCAACCCTCGCCACTGCCACCAACTGAGGACCAACGACGCCGGACCCTCCTTGCATATGCATGGAAGGTCCGGCGCCTGGCCTAAAATGACGGTAGGCACGGCGTCAATGATGCGCTTCTGCTTCCAGCGCTCAGAAGGGTGATCCATGGCTAACGCTGCCCCCAGCGGCCGGACCGCCCGCCGTCCCGCTTCAATACCCGGATCCAAACCCTCCCAAGCTGCCGACGGCGGTGCGTCCGCTCAGCAGGCGGCGAGTGTCACGTCCCGCGCACTGGCCCTGCTCGGGACCTTCGACGCTGAGCACTCCGTGCAAAGCCTCAGTGCCATGGCCCGCCGTGCGGGCCTTCCCGTGACCACCGCGCACCGGCTGGCCGGCGAACTGGTGGTGTGGGGAGGACTGGAGAAGGCCAATGACGGGTACCGTGTGGGGCAGCGGATCTGGCGCCTTGGCCTGCTGGCCCCTGCGCAGCAAAACATCGCCGAGGTGGCCGCCCCCTTCATGCAGGACGTCCTCTTCGTGACGCACAATGTGGTGAACCTGTTCATCCTGGACGGGCAGGAGGTCCTGCTGGTGGAACGCATGTCCGGTACGGGAGCGGGCCAGCCGTTCCGGCGTGTTGGCGCACGCCTGCCGCTCCACGCAAGTGCCGCGGGAAAAATCATGCTGGCCTACGGGGCCAAGGAATTGTTTACCGCCGTTTCACAGCGGCTCGAGCCACACACCTCTCGCACCATCACCAGCCCCGCCACGCTCGCTACCGAAATCGAGCGGGTGCAGGCCCTCGGCTATGCCACTACCGAGGAGGAGGCGGGCCCGGACAACTACGGCCTGGCCGTCCCGGTGTTCCTGCCCAACAAACAGCTGGTGGCGGCGCTGGGCATTGTCACCCGGAGCCGTCCAGCTTCGGTTGGCAGCGTGGTTCCTGTGCTCAACATTGCGGCCCGAGGCATTGCCCGGAGGCTGGGCGTGGAGCATCTGCCGCAATAGGCCGTCCGGTTCCCGTTCCTTTCTGCCAGTCTTTCCGTTGGACGGAAAGCGGCGCCGCGGTTGTGTTGTGGAACACCTAACCTCAAGTAAGCCGTAATTATGGCCGGGATGCCCGGCCAGGGGACCGTCGTCCAGGCGGGCCTTTCCAAAGGAAGTGAAGACCTAATGACTGCATCTGCAGGAGCCACCATCGACGTCGTCGTCGGCCGGGCGGACATTGTGGCGGACCAGGTGGTCTCCTTGGTGTTGCGGCGGGCCGACGGCCTGCCGTTCGAGGCCTGGCAGCCCGGCGCGCATATTGACGTACACGTGGGCGACGGCCTGGTGCGACAGTATTCGCTGTGTTCCTCACCGGAAGAGCTGGACCACCTTCGGATCGGGGTGCTGCATGTGCCCGATTCCCGTGGCGGGTCAAAGGCCGTGCACGCGCTGTTGCCGGGAACACCGCTGGCCATCTCGGCGCCCCGCAATAACTTTCCCCTGCGCGAGTCCCGCCGCTACCTTTTCCTTGCCGGAGGTATTGGCATCACCCCAATCATTCCCATGCTCGAAGCAGCCGACGCTGCCGGCAAGGAATGGACGCTGGTTTACGGCGGCCGGAGCCGCAAGACCATGGCCTTCGCCCAGCAATTGGAGGACCGCTACGGCGTGGACCGTATCCGCGTCGTCGCCGAGGACGAGGTGGGCCGGTTGGACTTGGACCAGGTCCTGGCTATGCCCCGGGCCCACATGCTGGTGTATGCCTGCGGTCCCGGTGGGCTGCTCGGTGCCGTGGAAGAGCGGTGCATGGGCTGGCCGCCCGGCGCCCTGCACACCGAACGGTTCGTCGCCTCCACCCTGGGTGCCGCCGCCGCCAACGCACCCTTCGAGGTGGAGCTGGCGAGGACCGGAAGCACCGTGTCGGTAACGAACGACAAGACCATCCTCGAAGCGGTGGAAGAGGTGGGAGTGCGCGTCCTGTCCTCCTGCCGCCACGGTTTGTGCGGCACCTGCGAAACACAGATCATCTCCGGCGAGCCCGAGCACCGCGACGCAGTCCTGTCTGAGGAGGACCGCGAAGCCGGCGAGATCATGCTGGTTTGTGTTTCCCGTGCCGCTGCCGGTTGTCCGCGACTGGTCCTGGATCTCTGAACCGCAGTCAGTTAAGCCGGCTTCCAGCCCGCGTTAATCCGGCCGTTGGCCGGCCCGCCCCCTTCAAGTTTCACCACCAGGAGTGTCCCAGATGACCGTTTCAACCCACGAAGCAAATGTCCTTGGCGAGGACCCCTTTGAAACCGCAAACCTCCTCGACCCCTATCCCTTCCTCGGCCTGCTCCGAGATGCAGGGGCCGTCTCTTACCTGGAGAGCACGGGAAGCTACGCGGTAGCCGGGTACCAGGAGGTCTACGAGGTCCTCACCGATTTCGAAACGTACATCTCCTCCGGCGGTCTTGGGCCGCGTGACATCCGGAAGGACTCGGGCTGGCGGCCGCCCAGTATCCTCGAATCGGACCCGCCCATCCACACCGTGATGCGCCGGGCTCTGACAGGCGTCATCAACCCCGGCACCGTGCGGGCCCTCCGCGAGCCGTTTACACCGCCTGCCGAGGAGTTGACCGAGCAGCTTGCGGGCCGCGAGCGGTTCGACGCCATCACCGACCTCGCCGAAAAGTACCCGTTGCGTGTCTTCCCGGACGCGGTGGGGATTCCCGACGTCGGCCGTGAACACTTGCTGCCTTACGGCAACATGGTGTTCAACGCCTTTGGCCCGGAAAACTACATCTTCAAGCAGGCCTTCGCGCAGGGCGACGAGCACGCCGCCGCGGTGATGCGCAACTGCCAGCGCGAAAACCTGGACGACACCGGTTTCGGCGCCCAAATTTGGAAGCGTGTGGAGGACGGCTTCATCACAGAACAGCAGGCGACGCTGCTGGTCCGGGCACTGCTGTCCGCGGGCGTGGACACCACAATTTTCGGCATCGGCAACACCATTTCGGTGTTAGCGCGATACCCGGAAGCCTGGGCCCGGCTGCGGGAGAATCCCAAAATGGCAAAGTTTGCCGTAGACGAGGCGCTCCGTCTGGAGTCCCCGTTCCAGAAGTTCCACCGCACCGTTGCCGTGGACACCGTCCTGGGCGGCGTGCATCTGCCAGCCGGTGCAAAGGTGCTGGTTTTCCTGGGCGCTGCCAACCGGGATCCGCGAAAGTGGGGAGACAACGCCGACGAGTTCGACCTGGACCGCAACGCCTCCGGCCATGTGGCTTTCGGCATGGGCCTGCACCAGTGTGTGGGCCAGCCCATCGCGCGGCTCGAAATGGAAATAGTGCTCCAGCAGCTGCTTCAGCGCGTATCCACCATCGAACCGGACGGCACGCCGGTGCCCATCCTGCACAATGTGCTGCGCGGGTTCGAGTCCCTTCCGGTGCGGATCACGACAGGATAGATCTCCTGGATGTGTACGCGGTCCTGTCTTGAAACATGAAAACCAAGCCATCCTCACCGCAGAAGTAAGGTCACACCAGGAATCCTCCGATATAAACTTCCACACCCGAAATGGATGCCATGACCAGGGCGAGACCTTGGCTTCATATCTCCCCAGGGCACTGATCGCCTTCACATTCTTCACCACGTCGTCGTGCTGGATACTACGAAAGGCGCGATGATGGCTCTTTGTTTTTGTCACCACTTGAACCGGAGTCAGGGTCACGGTTTCGGGAGACAGTGGTGAGATGAATGGAGGAAGAATTGGGCAAATTGTAGGTGTTGACAATGTCAACACCTTTTGCCGCGGACGGGGGTGGTAGAGCTGCGGACAGCCCCGTCTCCGTATGTTTTCTCGCTTTCCCAGCCTTTGCAATGACCCGCATGTAGTTCGAGTCCCACCTCGGGCACAGCATATCCCCTCGTCAGAGGGGTTTTTCCTCTGACGCTAGGTTTGCGGGCTGTGGCCTGGCTGCCGCGGAGCCTATTCAGGTGTGTGGGGTGGCGGGGTCAGGACCCTGGCTGGTGGGCCTTCCCGCCTGCTGTTAGTTGGGATATGCGGTTCCTCGATCCGGTTCTGTCGGGTTGGTAGTAGTTGTCCAACACCTATTCATGGTCCGGGGTTGCGGGTACAACATGACGTCGCCAACGTTGGTACGGCAGCCTCTTGAAGGGCTCCTTTTAACCGCCGCCGGTGCCGTATGCGCTCGATTTGTCCTGCCGAAGGGGGTGTGGACAGTGTCAACACTTACGTCTGCTTTATGCGGTTGCCCGGTGACGTGGGAGCGCCTAGAGGAATATCGCTTGACGATCGGCATGTCGCGGCGCAGAGGCACAAAGACCGGAGTGCCGATCAGCGAGGCAGGCTGGCTTTGGGTGCTTAAGGATTGTGGGGGAGAGCGGCACCATGACGTACAGAAGTGGGTCCGCCCCTGGAGTCCTGAATGCTGTGACAGACAACTGTTACTGGCGGTGCTTCGGCCCCGTATCCTGACCGATTGGCCATGCAGTTCCGCTGCCGTTTTGGCCCAATCCGACGTGTTAGATCCCGGTCCAGGGGCCGTCCCGCGACAATGTCAGCTTTGGGTGTGTCCGAACCTTACGACGCACCGCCCACCGGGGACCGTACAAGCCAGGTCCCACGCCGACGATGTTCGTCAAAACTCTGAACGCGCACCCGCGCCGAGTGTTTTCAGAACGAGGAGGCACTGAGTTCGAGAGCGAAGAGGGTAGAAAGAGACCCTTTCATGCCAGGGGTGCGCGCCCCGGTCCTAGCAGCGTTTGCCCGCCTTAGCACTCATTCCAAGGCCGCCGACAAGCTTGCCACCTCATGCATAGCAAGCCGGGCTCCAACGGTGCTGCGGTGACCAGCCGGTCGATCCGTTTACGGAACGATGCGTTCGGCCCGGTAGCGGTCGAACAGGCGGGTGAAGCAGTCCTGAGTGCGGCGGTAGCCGCTAAAGCCGGCTAACCGACTCTTGCTCATATCGGCAACTACTTCAATGGGGCGGCCCAGGTCCGCGTCCGTGTGCCACCAGGAGGCCACACGCGCGAGGATCGGCTCGGCCAGCCCGTGCTGGGCCACAATCCGGGCCCAGCTGTCCTCGGCGCCGCGCATTTGCTCCTCCAGGGGACGCGGCGCCTCTTGGTAACCCTCCCAGTCGAGCCCGAAGTAGTCAGCCAGGGCTGGCCACATTCGGCGCCACCGGAAGACGTCCCCGTTGACTACGTTGTAGGCTTCGTCGCGGGCATTCTCCGTGGTGGCGGCCCAGATCATGTGCTCGGCGAGCAGCGTGGCGTCAGTCATGTCGGTCAAGCTGTTCCACTGCGTCTCGGAGCCAGGGAACACAAAGGGACGTCCGGTTTCCCGGCAGATCGCGGCTTGGGCGGCGAGGGTGAGCGCCATGTTCATGGCGTTGCCCACCGCGTGGCCGATCACGGTATGCGCCCGGTGCACCGACCAGCCGAACCCCTGACGCTCAGCAGCGGCCCAGAGCTCATCCTCCTGGGCGTAGTAGAAGTTCTCCACAGGAAGGCGGGGCTCCTCCTCCAGGAAGGGGGTGTCCGGCATTTCGCCTTGTCCGTAGGCCTCGAAGGGACCGAGGTAGTGCTTGAGTCCGGTCATCAGCGCCACGTGCTCCACCGGGGCATGGGTCAGGGCGCCCAGGAGGTTCCGGACCATCCCGGCGTTGACCTCGATGTTCTCCTTTTCGGTGGCCTGGCGGGACCACGCGGTGAAAAACACGTGCGTGGGCCGCTCTTGGGCAAGCGCCGTTTCAAGGCTTTCGGCCGAGCGCAAGTCTGCGCTTATGTGCCGCGCCGTGCTGCCGGGCAGGGGGTTGCGCGACAGCGCCACTACGTCCCAGTCCTGGGAGGTCAGTTGCTCGACGATTGCAGAGCCGGTGATGCCACTGGCGCCTACGACCAGGGCGGTCCGGGCGGGGGTCTCAGGTGTATCCATAGGTTCCACTGTGCCATGCAAAGGTCGGGTGCCGCGCCGGACAAAGAAAAACCAAATCCCTTCGTTTCGGGATGCGGTTGTAGGTTGAAGGCTTCGACGGGCGGAAATGGGGTGTAGACATTGTCCACAGTCTTGGCCTCGGATCGGGTAACACAGTCCTCGGACTGCTTCCAATTCCGCATGTTTCCGCGGGTTCCCAGTGCCTTCAAGGCCCGGAAGACAGTTCGAGTCCCACCTCGGGCACAGTATTTCCGCAGGTCAGAGGTTTTTCTCTGTTTGGTGTGTACAAAGCCGCCCAAACTGTTGACAGCGGCGTATCCCCCCAGTTGGATCCTGCTCGGAATCTTTTTCGCGTTTATTGTTCCGATGCCTCGGTCAGAGTCAGGGAAGTCGCGCCTGGAGAAGCCAGGACATAGCCTCATTGCCCGAGGTGAAAACCGTGTAGGGGACGGGAGCTTCCGCCGTGCCACGGCAAAGTTGGTATTGACGCGATTGACCGGGGTTGAGCCCAGCAGGGCGATTCGTGAAGCGGCGCACTTGACGCTGGAAACGGACTTGGCCGCGCGAGTCACCGCCTGGGTGTTCGATATGTCGATCAACAGCGGTTACTCGCCACTGTCGGCATCATCATTGACCTTTGCCATCGCCGCATGGACATCTGCGGCCTCCGGAACAGGTTCCCCCGCTTCCACATAAGGTGGAGAACCCCCTCGTCATCGAGCTCTACGTGCCCGTACCGCCGTCAACGGCGATCGGTTTCATCTTTTGCTCCCCCAGCATTTTTTATAGCTGAGACTACTTGCACGGCTTTAACCTGCGGAAACAACGAGTCAAGCTAGCGCCTCCGGGCGTAGGGCTATCTCAGTGAGACGTAAACGCCGAGATACACCTTGCTTCGTACGGATGCCCTAAATTCCGTTGCCACACACTGAGTTTCATAATATGGTTCGAACGTTCATATTACGATCAAGCTTGGCGATATGCCGCCCCTTTCAGCTTGTGAAATCACTGTGGATTCGCGTCTGAGAGAGGTTCAGTTCGTCCCGGTCGCAAACCTAGAAGGAGAAGCCAGCATGCATTGGGTTCAAGACCATCCCCATCGTCGGCGCCGATGTCACGCCATAACCGCCGCGGTTGCGGCAGCCGCGTTGGCAGCCACGTTGTTCGCGACAGGATCTGCTGCCGAAGCGGCGCCGCCGGTTAAGGGAGAAGCTCCGGAAGCGGGCTTCGAACTCTCAGCCGTGTCGACGCGAGCTGATCTTGTCACTGGCGGCGACGTTCTAATGAGGGTCAACGTGCCCCCCAATGTTCCGCCCCACCAGGTCACCGTTACCGTCAACGGCCGTGATGTCACCGACGCCTTCGGCCCTGATCCGCAGCACGATCTGGCTTTGCTGGGACTGGTTGACGGACTGGAGCTCGGCGAGAACAAGGTCGTTGCGAAGGCGAACGGCAAAGGCCTTGGTCGTCCTGCGGCCCAATTGACCGTCACCAACCACCCGATCGGGGGGCCGGTGTTCTCCGGCCCACAGATCCAGCCATGGGCGTGCACGACCGAAGAGATCGGCTTGGGTGCAGCGACTGACGCGCAGTGCAATGCCCCCGCGCGATACGAGTTCTTCTACATGGATGTGGACCCCCCAAGCATCGTGGACGAAGGCCCTGGACTTCGGGATGGACCCTCACTCACGCCCTATGATCCCCAGAATCCGCCTCCCGCCGAGCAGATCCAGAGAATCACCACCGACGAAGGCAAGACCTTGCCGTACATCGTGCGCGTGGAAACGGGTACGGCCAACCGCGGTATCTATGACGTCGCGACGCTCTTCGATCCCGCGAAGCCTTGGGAATCTCAGGAGGGCTGGAACGGGAAGCTGTACTTCGTCGCCGGCTGCGGGCAGGGTACCGGGCATACTCAGGGCACGCAGCGGACGTGCGCGAATTTCGCCGCGCCGGAGAGGAACGCTCGCCCCGACCACGTTCTCGTCGACCACGCGCTGTCGCGGGGGTTCGCGGTCGCGGCGTCGACGTTGACCAACCGCGCCAATAACACAAACACAGTCGTGATGGCCGAGACGCTGATGATGGTCAAAGAGCACATCGTCGAGAACTACGGCCCCATCCGGTACACGATTGGATTCGGCGCCTCCGGGGGCTCCCAAGCGCAGAACGGGATCGCCAACCAGTACCCGGGCCTGCTCGACGGCCTCACCATGCCGGCGAGCTTCCCTGATGTATGGGCGTCTATGAATACCAACGCCATCGACTGCCCATTGCTCAACAACTACTTTAACAACACCTCTCCGGAGCTGTGGCCCGACGTGGGTCAGAAGGATCTGGTGTATGGCTTCGGTGTCGGACACCCCGGTGAGTCAGGGACCGCGCACTGTGCTGGTCCAGACCGCCCTACGCGGCTCTGGGAGCCGACACAGGGAGGGGCGTTGACTCTACCCCCTCCATGCGTCTCGGCGGATGAGGTCTACAACCCGGAGACGAACCCGACAGGTGTGCGTTGCAGCGTTCAGGACTACATGGTCAACGTCTTCGGATCACGGCCCGCTAGCGACTGGGGCCCAATCGAGGCTGAGATCGGGAAGGGGTTCGCGAACCGCTTCCTCGACAGGGTCGGGCTGCAATACGGGTTGCAGGCGCTCGAACAGGGTGCGATCACACCGGCGCAGTTCGTCGATCTCAACAAAAAGGTCGGTGGCTGGGACATCGACAGCAACTGGCAGGCCGAACGTACCATGGGCGACCCGGCGGCGGTGGCGGCAATGTATCGCACTGGTCAGTTGGTCGAGGGAAAGCAGTTGGCCAACGTTGCGATCATCGACTACCGCCATGACGTAAGGGGACCGGATGTTCACACCAACAGGGCTTCAGCGACCATGCGTGAGCGGCTGATCCAGGCGAATGGAACCGATGCCAACAGAGCGGAATGGCTCGGACCGCGGATCCCTTCTGAACTGTGGAGAGGGGAGACGGCGGGGAACCACCAGCAGCTCAATGCAGTTTCATTCCAGGTGATGGACGAGTGGCTGACAGCAGTCGAGGTCGACCGCTCGGATCGATCGCTTGCAGAGAAGATTATCGACAACCGGCCGGCCTCGGCGGCCGACGGTTGCTTCGCTGCCGGTCAACGCATCGACGACGAGATGTGCGCTGACTATGCGCTTGATAGCGATCCGCTCCTGGCGGCCGGGATGCCCGAGACGTCTGACGTTCTCAAGTGTCAGCTGAAACCCCTCGAGCGCAGCGAGTACAACGTCACGTTCACCGACGAGCAGTGGGGTCAGCTAAAGGCGACGTTCCCCTCCGGGGTCTGTGACTGGACCAAGCCAGGCGTTAGCCAAACGTTGGACAACATCCCCTGGCTCAGCTACGGTCCCGCCGGAGGTGAGCCACTCGGCCCGCCTCCGACATCGGTACCCGTCAAATCCGATGCTGAATGAGGTCGAGACCAAGCTCAACGAGGTTAAGGAGTAGCCCAGGCACAGGTAGGGGAATGGAGCACTAGCATCGGCTGGCGCTGGTTCTGAGTCTGGATCCCTGCAACCGGCAAGATGAATGAGAGGAGCCCGCGAGTTCCGGCGAGCACGCCGGGGCCTGCGGGCCCCTCGCCGAGTGACTCGACGGCAAACGGGTCGGGGAACTAGGCCAGATCACCTCTGCACACCTGCTCCTACTTCTCGAACATACCGAGGCTGTCGGTGAAACGGTCCTGGCCTACGCAAGAATCACCGGCTCCGCCTCGCTGCCCAGCTCGTTCTGCAGGCCACACGGCCCCGGGCCTCTTCCCGTTAGCCCCGCGATATGACGATCCGCCCGCCTACGCAAAGTAGGGACCAGCCAGGCAAGAAAACGCGCAAAAGGAGTGTGGACAATGTCCCCACTCCTGATCTCGCGGTAGCTAAGTGCGGGTAGTCAATCCACTCATCACTTAGTCCAGCTTTGGGACGCTCCGCGACGGAATAGCCAACAATGATGTCGGTGGTGTTCTGCGCGTAGCGCGGCCGGACCAGGAGTCGGATGTCGCGGGCACGCCGAATCAACTCTGCTTCCGTAGCTGACGCGCTGGCACTCGCGCGCACCTTCCGCGCCAAAGAGGACCGGCGCCGGAGCTTGCCCTCCCATCAGCGACGACCATCCGCAAAGCGAGACCGGTGACAGACCCCGCTATTGCGCCAGAGTCAGTGGGATCGACCCAGGTCCGGTCCTGGCTTCCTCTGACCATTCAGCATGCTCACCAGGCGCTACGGATTAGATAATCAAGGAGCGGCCGGGCGCATCGCTCGTCCGGGTGCGTCGGCGACGCTCGGCAGGCTGGTCGCAGATTCCGCTCCCGTCGCCGACTTCACGAAAGGGTCGAAAGACGGAGCCCTTCAGTTGGCAGCAGCATCAAGGTCTGCGTTCGCGCCGAGTGTATCCGGGTAGCCCGCGGGTGGTACCCCTCCGGACCGACGCGTGATCGAAGACGCCGATGCAAGCAGTCGCTCTTTGGCTGCTTTGATGTATTCAAGGGTTGGCTGTTCGGGCAGGTTCACCAGCATGATGCCAGCCTGCGCGTGCTGGGCGGAATCGAAAATTGGAGCAAACATGTACTTGACGTTCGCTGCCGCAGTGTCGTCGGCCAGTGGGTTGGGGTATTCTACGCCACCGATTTTGGCACTGATTTCTACAATCTCTCGCTCCAGGCGCGGTGTCTGGCCATGCACAGCCATCGCATCGAGCGCGGCAGCCGCTTCGCTGGTGTGATTATTGGCCCAACCGACCATCCAGCCTTCGCGCCGTATGGTCTCTAGTTGAGCGAGCAGCCCTTCGCGCCTCTCACCGTCGACTGGTACAGGAGACGATTTCAGCCAGGAGTCGACCGTCTCGGGGGATTCCCAGGCGTTGAAGAGCTGTCCGAAGAGCGGCGGAACCAAGGGCATGGATACTCCCACCAGACTGGTAGGAGCGCTATCTTCGCCGCCAGCTGAGGCCACGACGATTTGCCGATCTCCTTCTACCGCAATGAGGCGGCATACTGCCCCGACCGCATTTGCGAGCTCCTCCATCTCTTTGCGCGCAATGTCTGCCAGTCGAATCTGTTCGGCGAGACCTTCCCGCGCACCGATGACCATCGATCTGGAAGCGAAGGCGCCATACCCTCCTTGGAAGAAGACCAGGGGAAATGTCGGATTCACGACCGCCATATCGGTCACGCGCCCGATGAAGATGAAGTGATCCCCGGCCTCAAAGATTGTCTCGGGAACACAGTCAATCCACGCCACGGACCCGTCGATAACGGGAGCACCCGACGGTGAGGGATGCCAGTCAATGCCTTTGAAGCGGTCGCCTTTTCTGGCGCTCATTTGTCGACACACGCTCTCCTGAGCTGCGGACAGGATGTTGATGCAGAACGAATCGGCCTCGCGGATCAAGGGGAACGTCGAAGAACCGCGGTCTGGGAGGAACCCGATTAGGGGCGGGTCCAGGGAGACAGACGTGAAGGTTCCGACAACCATTCCGATCGGTTTACCCGTATCGTCGATTGCAGTGACGGCGGCAACGCTCGTCGGAGAGTGACCTAGGATGTCGCGAAACTTACGCGGATCGATGTCTGTGTTCTGCATGGTGGACTCCTTTATGAGGTGAGGTGCATTTTGATGTCCTGTACAAAGCGGCCCCGATTATCGCAAGAATCTCCAGAGCGATCAGCACACATCGGCTAGCATGACTCGCGCCGCGCCGGCGAGCAGGCCGGTAATCGTAAACGGGGAGAGCGATGACGGATTTTTGAATTGGCGCGTAATGAGCTGACCTCTGATGGCGTCTGCTGATCAAAAGCGAGTCGATTGTGTCAACAGCCGGCGCCGGAGAACGCTATCACTTGGCCGGACACGAACTGCATCTCTCCGGACGTCACGGCGCCTATTAGAGCACCGACCTCGCTCGGACTACCGAATCTGCCCATCGGTACCATCCGTTTGATCTCGTCCATGTACTCGGGATCCTTCTCGCCGAGCTCGGATGGCCAAAAAACAGGGCTGAAAACGTAGAACGGCGCAATCGCGTTGACTTGAATATTGAATTCGGCCACGTCCGCCGCGAGTGCGCGCACTAATGCGTTTGTGGCGGCCCGTGCGACGGAATAACCGACTGCCAAGGTGGAGCCGGCAGCGGTAGACTGCACGGGGTTGCGAAGGGGCGCACCGGAGGTTACCAAAACGATGCTGCCGAAACGTTCCCGCTTCATGCTTTCCAGCGTCGCCGAGACCAATTTCGCGGGAGCCAACAGCAACGAGTCAACGAAAGGCTGTAAATCGTGCAGCGGGTCGCCCGACGACTCAGTCGATGTCAGCCCTCGGGGCACATCGTTGCTGATCAGCACGTCAATCTGGCCGTATCGGGACAGCATCTCTTGGACGAGCTCGTCCGGCTCCGTTGAACTAGTAACCTCGCAGCCAGGGTGTGCTCGCTCGAAAGCCGCCGCGGCCTCGCGGTCGGAGAAGGATTCGTCCTGGCATAGGACTGTCACGTCGCGGTCGAGAAGAGCCTGCACGGCAGGAGGGCCCACGTAGGTCGTCACATTGGTCACCAATGCCGTTCGGCGGCCATTTTTCAATTGGATCACAGCGCCTCCATCTTTCTCCGAATAGCGAACGTCGTTGTCATATGACGACGGTATGCGCTAGCGCAGGTTGGCGTCAATTGTCTTATCAGGGATCGCATCGTCGAGCACGACGACTTGGCCTACCTCCTGACCTGCTGTACTTCTACACGGGCTACACAACATGTCTGCTACCGCCAGTCACCATCAGTGTCCGGCTGGGCGTCCGTGATCAACCGAGGCATTAGGAATCTTCGGCTCGACTCCGAGCTAAGGGAGGAGGGAGAGCACAGCGTGAGCGAATGTCTCTGCATCTTCCTGCGGCAGGTTGTGTCCGATGTTTGGTAGCAGGCGGTGTTCGTACTGCCCGGTGAAGAAGTCGCGGTGCTCGGCAGCGCTGGCGCTCGCGACACCAGCCGCCCCGCCTTCCAAGACGACGGTGGGAACACCGATTCTGGGGTTCGCCGCGAGACGTCGTTCCAATTCGTCGTAGCGCGGGTCGCCGGCTACGAGACCGTATCGATGGCGGTACGAGTGGATGACAACGTCGACGAAGTCGGGATTGTGCAAGGACGCAGCTGAGGCGGGGAATGCCTTCGCAGCGTCGGGCCAGGTGGGTGACCAGTCACGCCAGAGCAGTTCGCATAGTGCTTCGCGGTTCTCCTCCAGGCCACGCCGGCCACGGGGCGAGTGGAAATAGTACTGGTACCAATACGTCTTCTCCCACTCGGGCTGCGACGGAGAATCCGAGTGCGCGATGTCCTGGATGTTGTATCCCTGACCCGTGACCAGACCATCTACGCGTTCGGGGAAGAGTGCGGCAGCGATGCATGCCGCACGGCCACCCCAGTCATACCCCGCGACCACCGCCCGCTTAATGTCCAGGGCGTCGAGCAGGTCGATGAGATCCTGCCCGAGCGCGGCTTGCTGTCCCGATCGCAGAGTGTTCTCGTCGAGAAAGTGCGTTCGCCCAAAACCGCGGAGATATGGCGCGATAACGCGTGCGCCCGCCCCACCGACGATCTCCGCGACTTCGTCATATGCCCGCACGTCGTACGGAAAACCGTGCAACAGGACGACGGCGGGGCCAGAGTCGTTGCCGGTTGTCTCGTAGTCGATCGAGAGCAGAGAAGTTGACGCAGTGGCGCGCCGGTCGGAGAGCATGACCAATTACCTCACACCGGATGTCGCGTAGTACTGCACCGACTGTTCCCAGGAACGCACACATGCCACGTCCCGGCGGATCTGGTCCACCAGTTCTTCGGTCCCTCGGAATTTTCGCTGGGGACGGATATAACAGTGCAACGTCACCAGTACCGAACGGCCGTACAAGTCACCGCTGAAGTCTAAAAGGTGGGCCTCCATTAGTCGGCTACCCTTGCGGTAATAGGTCGGTCGCTGCCCCACTGAGACCGCGGCAGCAAATGACGGGCCCAGCCCTTCAGGGTCAACGCAGACAGTTCCAACCCAAACGCCGTCCCGGATCTTCCCGTCCTGCACTGGGACGTTGGCCGTTGGATATCCAAGCTCACGGCCGCGAGCATCGCCGTGCTCAACCAACCCCGTGAGCTGGACCGGGCCGCTGTCTTTACTTCCGATGTTCCCGCCCTTCCCGAATGGACTTACTCCGCCAGCGGGAGTGACACTTGTCGTTAGCATCAATGGTCTCTTCCTTGATCCAGTGGCGCGGCTTTATCGAGCCACCCGTCACTCTGGTGCCGAAACGTTTGGCAGACAATGCCCGGTCGCCTCGAGCACATTGTCCAGCCAGGCAACCCGGTTACTGAAGCGCTTCGTTTTATGCGGCGCGGTCCAGCGGTAGGAGTCGTGTTCCCAGTTGGTTTTCAACCGGCGGCGTGAGGTGGTAGCGGTGAAAGTGTGGACGAGCCATGAAGTTCCCCTAGCGTCGTCGACTACGAGGTCCGGTCCTTGGCGGAGATCCAGAAGGTCTTTCGCCTGCAGGCCGGTTTCTTCAAATAGTTCTTCCATGGTTTGCTGTTCGGGCGTTGCCCCGGCTTCTACAAACCCGGTGATGCAATGCCACAGGCCACTATCGTGGCGAAGACTGCGGCTCCTTCTAAACAAAGCAATCCTGCCACGCCATTGGAGCACGGCAGCTATGACGATCCGCTCTGGCGGTATGTCGTAGGCAGCGGTTGGGCAAAACCTGACGACCGGGGATGCACTCATCGCGTCCATCTTCGTTTCTTTGTAACGTGCCCATCCTTGGGCACACGCTGCTGCGACATTGCACGTGCGCTCCGCTCTTCTCTTGGTCAGAGAAGAGCGGAGGCATACGCGCAAAAGGCAGAAATACGGTTCTTACTCGGCCAGACGTCCACCGTCGACGACCAACTCGCTACCAGTCATGTAAGAAGCCTCATCCGATGCGAGGAAAAGCACCACCTGGGAGACCTCGCGGGGATCGGCGAACCGGCGGATCGGAAGCGACTGAGCGATCGCATCAAGTGTCTCCGCGTCATTAAGGTTCTTCGCCATCGGTGTGAGGATCGCGCCCGGATGCACGGAGTTAACGCGGACATTGTGTGGCCCGTATTCGATTGCGGTGGCCTTGGTCATGCCCCTGACAGCCGCCTTGGCGCCCGTGTAAGCCACATTGGGCGTCCCCGACAGGTGGGCCATAGCCGCTGCAGACGAGATGTTGACGATCGAGCCGCCACCTGCAGCGACCATCCCGGGCAGCACGGCACGCATACCCAGGAACACCCCGGTTTGATCGACCGCGACGACCTTGTTGTAGGTTGCAGGGTCGAGGTCTGCGGTGAAGGCGTATGGACCGGAAAGTCCTGCGTTATTGACGAGCACATTCACCGGGCCGAACTTTTCGACAGATGCCGCCACGACAGCCTCCCACGAGTCTTCGTCTGAAACGTCGTGAGATACGAAGAAGGCGTTGTCACCGAGTTCCTCGGCAAGGGTCTTTCCGTCCTTCTCGTTCACGTCCGTAATGATGACTTTTGCACCCTCCTCGATGAATAGGCGAGCGTGTTCGGCTCCCATGCCGACTGCCGCGCCTGTGATGATGGCGACTTTATTGCTTAAGCGGCCCATTTGGACCCCCTTCTAACGGGCGCCGACGACGCGGCGCAGGGTTTCTGTTATTGATTTCAATGTGCGGCTTCGGTGCCGCGGGAACCGCAGGCTGGCGGAACAATGTGCATGATTGATGTGCTTCATGAACGGTGGGAAGGCTAGGCGCGGAGGCCGGCGTCGCGCATGAGGGGGAAGATCTGTTCGTTCATGCGGTCCAGGCCCTCGTTGTAGTCAACGAGTCCGGTGCAGATACCGGTGATGCCGGACTCCTGCAGCTTGAGCATCCCGTCGACGATCATTTCGGGGGTGCCAACGAGCGGGAGCATGCCCGCGCGGAACCAGGTCTTGATGGTCTCGTCCTGCTTCGGGTCGTCCGAGGACTTCAGCGAGTCCCAGTCGAAGCTCTTCCCGCCACCGGCCAGGTTGATATTCCGGTACCGAAGGGCGCTTTCGTAGTCGCCCTTCTCGTTGATGTACTCGACGTACTCTTTGGCTTCCTTCTCGGTGTCCTTGCAGATGATGTGTGCCGCGGACCACAGGCCCAAGTCCTCACGGCCGGCAGCGTTGGCGTTCGCTCGCAGCTTCGGCGTCACGGCCGCGCTCTGCTCGACGGTCGCGACCGACGCGAACAGGATGTTGGCGTGCTTGAACGCGAATGCCTGACCCGCGGGGCTCGCGCCCGCGCTCATCACCATCGGCCCGGGGGTCTGCACGGGCTTCGGGTAGGACTGAGCGCCCGTGAGGTGGAAGAAGTCGCCGTCGAAGTCGAACTCGACCTCGTCGCTCGCCCAGAGCCGCTCGACGAGCGTCATCCATTCTTCGGCCAGCTCGTAACGGGTGTCGTGCTCGGGAACCTCTACGCCGAACATCGCGTACTCGGGGCGGAAGTATCCGGCCGTCGCGTTCAGGCCCATGCGGCCGTTGCTGATGTGATCGACCGTCGCCATCATCTTGGCCGCCATGATCGGGTGGATGAACGGGATGAGGCACGTCGCGAAGATCTGGATGTTCTGCGTGACGGCCGCGAGTCCCGCGGCCCACGTGAAGGTCTCGAACTGACGGCCCCAGGGACGGTCGGGGCCGGAAAGGCCCATCCACCGCGCGATCGGCACGAATCCGTCCACTCCATAGCGGTCAGCCTTGATGGCGAGCTGCTCGACCTCGCTCCAGTTATTGAGCTGAAGTCCCTCTTCCGCGAAGTTCAGACCGCCCTGACCCGTGGTCACGTTGGCGCCGAAGACCGCGACTTTGAACGCGTTTTCACCACCAATCATCGGCGAATCGTCCCGCTGGACAGTGTAATCCGCTACAAAATCACGGCTCGGCACGACGCTCGATTCCGTTTCAGTCATTAGTTTTCTCCAAGATCGTTACTTCTAGGTGCGAAAGCACCTCTCTGGGATCGGGTGCGGGCGAAAGGGAAGGCGCCCTGGGAAAGTCGGCTCGTTCGATTTCGCACGACGGTCCTCAGGGGTTAGGTTGCACACCGTTGCACCCAATGCCGGCTTGCAGGCGGGATGGCACCGTATCTCCCTTGATTTCAGTGTTTGGCCCCTATGCCCGGCCCTTGACAAGAACCAACGTTACGGGTGTCCGGGGGACAGGAGACATGGGAATGTGCGTCAACTCCATATGAAAAGATGTCATTCCCTGTTGCCCAACGCCAGCGCGAGATGCGAGACTAATCGCATACCCCAGATTGTGTTTGAGTATGCGGGGCCCAAGTCAGTTCCAGCCGGGGAATGCCCTGCCAACCAATGACGGTTCTGGCCAACGCCGCCGTGCGCGGAAACGCAAGTCTCCCGCCCGAATGCTTGACTGCCTATTTTGTGGGTGGCGAAAGGAAATAGCTGTGAAACTAAGCTCCTATCAGAACCTTCGCGTGCCGAACTTTAGTGTTCACGCGTTGCGTGGACTGTTGGAGGAGGCGGACCTGGATTGGCGCACTGCACTTGCAAACGCCGAACTTGACCCGGGCGCAGTGGACCGACCGGGAGGTACTATCCCGGCAAGAAAAGAACTGGCCTTTCAGCTGCAATTCGTTGCATTGACGAAAAATCGTATCGACCTCTGGTTGCGGGCCGCGCGGGCCTACACCATGGGCTCTTTTGGAATTCGAGGGCTTGCCCTGACCACCGCGCCCACCATCTCGGCGTGGGTAGAAGCTGGCGTCTCGTCAGACATCTCACCCGGCTTAATGGAAATTGCAGCTCTTCGGGCACCGGATGGCACTGTTACCGGGATCGAATTCACGTACCCTGGTGCACCGGAAGAGCTGATCCCGTTCAGTGTCTACCGCGAACTATGCGTCATCGCCCGAACTTTCACCTGGCTCCATGGCGGGCCTTTCCCCTTTACTCGCGTGGATTTCCCTCTCGCGGAAGTTTCCCCTGAAATCCAGGCGTTCATAACGTGCAGCGTTCACTGCGGCTCCGAGGCCCTCCGTCTGTGGTGGGATCCGGAGACATCGAATCAGGAGCTACCCTTCGGGGACGCCTTCCAGCATGAAGCATGGATGAAAGCTGACGGTGAGATCCTCGAAACCCTGCGGGCAACTGGCGACTGGCCTGACACTGTTGTCAGGACCATCAGGGCCGCGCCCGAATTGAACCGTAAGCTGGCGAACGTTGCCGCGGTGTTGCGGGTCTCGCCGCGCACTCTGCAACGCAAACTCGAACTCACAGGTGACGATTTCGCTCAGCTCAGGGACAAGACCTTGGGCGACCTCGCCGAGGACCTGCTCTCGAACACCAATCACTCTGTAGCGCGGATATCCCGCACGCTGGGATACACAGATCCAGCCAGTTTCACCATCGCCTTTAAAAAGTGGAAGGGAATGCCTCCAATGGCGTTTCGAGAAGCTTCCCAATACAAGACAGGTGCCGGTTCAAAAAGCAGCAGTGATGGCGCTAAGAGGCGGATGAGTCGGTGAGCCGGTGTGTACGCCGGCCGGGCAGAAGGCCATCGGCCGTCGTCGCGGGCGAAGCATGACAACGGCCGTTGGCGCGTCTTCCGGACAGTTGCCGCGCTATCTACGGAGCTCGGTTGGGGCGCTGGTAACCCAGTCCTTGTAGATCGGGTCTTCCGGATACCAGGCTCCCCAGTGCGACACCCGGGGGACGTTGACGATGTCCCAGTCCGAATTGACGGGTCTAACATCCATCCAGTCCCAGACACACGTACGGTGAAGAATCTTCCACACGCCGTCCCTTTTTTCGCACAGGTCCCGGTAACGCCCGGCCTGGAACATGGTCACCTCGGGCTCTTTGAAGGGAGTAACACAGAGGAACATGCTCTCGCGCTTGGCCCGATTGCCGTCGATTTCCGATAGAACATTTGAGACGTGGTGGTTACAGCCATGGACTTTGTCATGCCAACTCAAGGCCGCGTCAGCCCACCCATGACCGCTCCCGATATAACCACCGTGGTCATCAAACGAATCGTGCCAATACGTCGACTTGATGAGCTCGTAGTCGTGGCGGTCCGCACCCCTTACATACAGCATCAGGTTGTCGTGGAGAGCCTGCTTATCGTACAACTCCGTCAATTGTGCATCTGTTAGCGGCATCTATTCATCTCCTTCAATGTCAGTTTGGCGGCCGCGGCCGCCCACATAGGCGTCAATGCTGAAACTGAGACATGCCAGCCGACGGCCTGAGAACGTGAAAGCGTTGTGGCCAGGGCCGAATTTCCTCTAGCCCTGACCACAACGCGTGTTCGCTATCGCTGCCGGCTGCTCCTAGTGGCTAGGAACAGGAACATGTACCTTCGCTGGATCGGTCTCCGTGTCGATGGCATGTAGATCCGTGATGTGGTTTGGCGCAAAGATGGCCCATGCAACGACAAACACTGCAACGATTGCGGCCAAGGCGATGTACAGGCCAACGAACGTTGACTCGGGAATGAATCCGGTCGCGTCAGGGACCAGCACATTCAAGACGATGGCAACCGGCGCCGTCGACCCGACAAATTGGACAATGTTCTGCATTCCAATTGTGGTGGCCATATTGTCTTGGCGGGCAGCTGCCGCAACGAGCGTGTAGGCAGTGGTCAGGCAGCTCAGAAGCGTGAGGCTGTAACCGAATGCGTACACATAGAACATCCACACTGCATCGTGTGCGAATGCAAGGCCCAGGAAGAGGGCGACCCCGGCAGTGCCGGAAATCACCAGTACAACCTTCGGGCCCAAACGGTTCAGTCCCCACCGTGTCCAGACGTATCCGAGCGCGGCTCCGGGAATCATCCCGAGCAACACGTATGAGGAATCGAGAGCAGACAGGGCGTGGCCGTAGCCAGAGGACGTCGGGGTCTGCAGCAGTAACGGCATCGCCAGGAAAATGCCCTGTGCGACGATCGCTATCAACAAGAGTCCGGAGAATCCGGTGAGGGCCTGGCGAACGTCCATATTCCGGAAGGACACCAGCGGCTCCTGTGCGCGTCGCTGCTGAGTGATCCAGACCGTCAGAACCACGGCTCCCACGAGTACCGATCCGAGCACAATCGGTGACGTCCAGCCCTGGCTGGGCCCTTCGCTGATGCCGATGAGCAGAGCCGTCACCCAGACACCGAGTCCCAAGGCGCCGAACCAGTCCAAGCGGACGGCTGCTCGGGCAGCTGCGGGCGTTTCAGGTGCGATCAGCGCGAGGATCAGCAGCGCTGCATACATTACGAAAATCACCCAGAAGACGGTTTGCCAGGGCAGTCCCAGTTCAACAACATAACCGCCGACAACAGTGGCGAGCGGTGTGCAGACCGACAACAAAAGCGAGAGAGCAAGGGAGACAAGGCGGACCTGACGTGCGGTAGCCCGTGGACGCAGCAGCCCCCAACTCAGGGGAATGGCAACAGCCAGACCCAGGAAAAAGCGGCCCGTCACGAGAGGCCAGAAGCCATTGGCGGTTGCGCCCAGGACGGACCCGACCATGGCCAGGATGATGAGTGCGATGAGAACCTTGCGGTGCCCATAGATATCGCCCATTCGTGTGGTGAGTCCGATGGAAATGGCGCTGCCGACCATCATCGCGTTAAGGACCCAACCAATTTCTGATCCCGATAAACCTGATTCTGTCGCGATCGTTCCGATCAGAGGGGAGAGGGCGCCCCACTGGATATCGAGGATAACGCCGCTGAGCAGAAGTAGTGCAACTATTGATGGGAGCCGGCCAGTACGGGCCTCGACCATCGTGGATTGTGTCATCTTTGATCACCTTTTGATTCGAACCCAGCAGGGCGCTGGGGCGTTATTAACCCGAATGGCGCATGGCGCCGTCGACCTGGACGATGCCATGCGCCTCGCCCAAGCAGCGGTCCTCTGAATTGTTCTTCCGCCAAGCGGATTACGCATCAGGGTCGCTGTTAGGGCCGGCTTCGTCGTCTGCCCTCATTCAGGGATAAAGATAACGTTAGTGGTGAGGGTCTCTACTTCAACACGGAGAGGTGTGACAACAAGTTGGGAAAACGCGCCAAAACGTGCCGTTCATCACTCTTGGTTTAGATGAAAGATGATGCAGGCCGGGTGGCTCCAACGTCAGTAGACGGCACGGTTCAGCCTTACCAGCCAATCACCGCTAACTTCGTCTTCGGGTCCAAACCGCTCGGTCAGCGCGGCGAATACCAGATCACGCCGGCGGGGAGAGCGATCGGCGTCAGCGGCCGCCAGGGCATCAGGTAGCTCCGTCGTGGTGAGATCGGTGCAGTAGGCCGGGGTGCCCGGCTGCTGGCGCCACGAATCGGCAAGGGCTCCTGCATCGAAGGCGTCGAAGCCGGTATCTTCGACGAGCGCCATGGCCGTCTTCTTGGCCTTATCGTCATCCCCAGCGACGGGGATAGCGATCCGGTCAGCCGCCCCTGCGGCAGCAGCTTTGTCGGCAAAGGATTGCGCGGTGATAGCGTTCCATGCCTTGGCGATGGGGCGGCCAAGCCGTTCCGCAACCCACAGGCTTTCCACTTGCCCGTCGTCGAGCTCGGAAATGGCACCATCCCGCACGGGATAGTAGTTTGACGTGTCGATGATTACGGTTTCGGCTGGCGTCTCCCTAACGAGTGGCGCGACGTCGGGCACGCGGCTGAGCGGCACGGAAGTGATCAGAACCTCGACGTCGGCAGCGACGTCGGATACGTGCACTGCCCGCGCTCCGGTACTGAGGGTGGTCAGCTCAATGGTCTCCGGGCCTCGCGAGTTAGCAATTTTCACCTCATGACCCGCTTTAGCCAACCGCTGGGCCAGGGTCGTGCCGATCATTCCTGATCCGATAATGCCAATCTTCATGGTTAATTCCGTTCCGTTTCGTTGATAGTGCGCGGCCTTCCCTATTGTGAACCTTGCCATTAGTGTGAATGTCAAGAGGTAGATGGAGGAAGACATGCGCATTGGTGAACTTGCGAAGAAGACGGGCGTACCTGCCCGCATGCTCCGCTATTACGAGGAGCAGGGGCTGATAAATCCCCGGCGTCTCGAGAATGGCTATCGCGTCTATGACGACTATCTTGTGGACCGAGTGGGCAAGATTCGGGGTCTGGTTGATTCCGGTATCCCGACCCGGATCGTGGCGGACATCCTGCCCTGCCTGGACAAGCCGCAGAGCATTGTGGTCCGCGACGCAGATCCCGAGCTCAGGGAGCTCCTCGTTCAGGAGCGGGACCGGATGTCAGCCAAGATCAAATTTCTTAGTCATAACCGAGATGCAATTACGCGCTATATTAGTGCCCTCGATGAGGCTGCATCCCAATCAGCGGCGGCATCAATAGCCTAAACTCTGATACTAGTGTTCTGGCAATAGGACGTAATAAGCCATTGGGCGCTTGACATTCCCATTGATGTCAACGTTGCATCATGGGCCCATGACCGAACTACGTTTCGACGCTTCCGCTTCCCAACGACCTAAACGCTTGCCTCTTGGCAGCCTGCTGGCTTTGGCAGCAGCTGGATTTGTGACGGCGATGCTGGAAATGATGCCTGCCGGCATTCTTCCCGCGATGAGCAGCGGGTTGGGGGTCAGCGAGGCAGCCGCAGGGCAAACCGTCACGGTTTATGCCATCGGTTCGCTTGCCGGCGCGATTCCCATCATCGGCGCCACCATGGGCTGGCCCCGTCGCCGCCTGCTTGTTATGGCATTGTGCGGCTACGTGGTGACGAGTCTCGTCGTCGCAGTCTCGCCGGTCTTCGCGCTGACACTTGTCGCACGTTTCGTGGCCGGTGTTTTTGCAGGCGTGTTGTGGGGCATCCTGGCGGGCTACGCCAGCCGGCTGGTCTCGCCGGAGCAGCGTGGCCGCGCGGTCACGATCGCTCTCGCTGGCACGCCGATCGCCCTCGCCCTGGGCACCCCTGCCGGAGCCCTCCTTGCCGCAGCCTTTGACTGGCGGTCCACTTTCGTCGTGATGGCGGTCGCCGCGGCCGGAATCCTCGTTTGGGTCCTGGCCATCGTCCCTGATTTCCCGGGCCAGGAGAAGCACGAGCGTACCTCACCGCTGAAGGCCATCCGCGTACCCGGCATTCTCCCTATCGTCCTCTCAGCCGTGGTGTTTATCACCGCGCACTACCTGCTTTACACCTACATCGCCTCGTTCCTTATTCCCTTGGGCATGGGCGGCAGCGTAAGCGCCGTCCTGCTCGTCTTCGGCGCCTTTGCCCTCGCGGGCCTGTGGGGCACTGGCATTTTGATCGACAGGCACCTGCGCGTGCTGATGCTGACTGCCGTCCTCCTGTTCGCGGCGGCTGTGCTCGTGATGGGCTTCGTCTCAGGATCGCCGGTGGCGGTGTTCGTGAGCGTGGCAGCCTGGGGCTTCGCCTTCGGCGGCTCGGGAAGTGTTCAGCAAACAGCGCTCACGAACGCGGCTGGATCAGCTGTTGATGCCGCCCAATCGGTGCTTGTCACGGGGTGGAACATTGGGATTGCTGGCGGTGGTGCGCTGGGCGGAGCCGTTCTCGGCAGTGCGGGGGCCGGCGCCCTGCCTTGGACCACTTTTGCTTTGCTCATCCCCGTCCTCGCCATCGTTACCGGAGCACGCAGGCACGCATTTCCCCGCCCCGTGGTTTAGGGCCGAGCTGTTCCACCCCCTGAGTGACATCTGGCGCATGGTTGGTCGCTAAAGGGCGCTGCTTTGGCATGTTTTGCGGCTGTGTTGGCATGTATTCCGGTCACGGAAGACGCGGTGGCTCCATAGGCTAGGTGCATTGAAGCAATGCAGGCGAGCCGCTTGTGAACGAAATTAGCCGAAGTTAGCGCCGTGGCGCGCAGTCGGTATCTCGATGAGGAGAGCACCTATGACCGAAGTAGCAGATGCGAAGAGCGTCGTGCCGAGCCGTGATTTTGTTGCGGATTACACTGTCCAGCGGGACGATTCGCCGATGATTGGTGGGGATAACGCGTTCAAGGTCGCGATTTTCGGTGCGAATGTGACCACGGGCCAGGGTGGGTTGAACCTGGCTGAGAACACGTTGAAGCTGGGGAACTGGAGCGAGGTTGAACAGCTCGCGCAGAAGGCTGACCGCTATGGTGTTGACGGGTTTATCCCGATCGCGCGGTGGCAGGGCCTGTCGGGTCCGGACCGTCCGTGGGGGCGTCAGTTTGAGACGTTCACCTGGGCTGCGGGTCTGGCAGCGGCTACCCGGAACATTCAGATCTTCGCGACGTGCCTTATCCCGTTTATGCACCCGATTATGGCCGCGAAGATGATGGCCACGGTTGACCACATCAGCGGCGGGCGTATGGGTTTGAACGCGACTGCGGGTTATTTCAAGCCCGAGTACGCGATGTTCGGTGTTGAGGTGCCTGAGCATGACATCCGGTACCAGCTTGCTGATGAGTGGATGACGATTGTCGAGCGTCTTTGGGCCAATGACGAGGTTGAGTTCGACTTCGACGGGGAGTTCTTCCAGCTCCAGGGTGCGCAGTCGTTCCCGAAGCCGGTCCAGACGCCGGGTCCGATGGTGATGAGCGCCGGCTCCAGCCCGGCCGGGCAGCAGTTCGCGTTCAAGCACGCCAATATCTTGTTCGCGGCGATCTCCAGCGTTGAGCAGAGTGCCCAGGTGACCCCGAAGCTTCGTGAGAACGCGAACGCGGCCGGCCGTGAGGATCTGGGTCTGTGGTCCGGTGTGCACATCATTTGTAAGGACACCGAGAAGGAAGCGCAAAAGTACCTTGAGTACGTCGAGGAAAAGGGCGATTACGAGAGCGCGCTGAAGTACAAGCACATCATTCAAAACGGTGGTTCGAAGGGCTGGAGCTGGGACCACTTCAAGACCTCCGAGGACCCCAAGCAGGACGAGACGATCAAAACGTTCTTCCGCGCCGGACTCGTCCCGCTCGTCGGGACCCCCGAAATGATCGTCGAAGGCCTGCAGAAGCTGCAGGACACCGGCATCACGGGAATCTGCACCGGACTCGTCGACTACAACGAAGGCCTGGACCGCATGAACGAACAGATCTTCCCGCTCATGCGCGACGCCGGCCTCCGCGCCTAACCCTTGGCCAAAACCACAAACGAATTATTCACGAAGGAGTGAAGGCACATGACGTTTCCTGATCCCAAAAAGTTCCGGCTCGTCGTCGCGGGACCGACCGAGTCGGGTGATCCCGATTTCCTCGAGGTTGGCCCCGCCGCAGAGTTTGACTTTCCAGGGGTGTCAGCAGGCGCTTTCTACTGGGCTGTGGAAGGTGGGCACAGCAAGGAAAACTTCGGTGCTCCTCCCGCAAGAGTCGCGCTGGCAGGACCCAACGGTTCCACCTTTGGCGTGAGCAGCTTCCCTGCCCACTCGTCAGGGACTGTCGATGCTGACCAGGTCGGCGACAGCATGACCGTCACTGATGGTGACGCCGGCATGCATGCCAGCGACACCATCGACTACGAGGTCGTAATCTCGGGCAAGGTCGACATCGAGCTCCCCGGAGGCAAGAAAAGGACACTTGAGCCGGGTGATCTTCTCGTCATGGCCGGAGTACCCCACGCCTGGAAGAACCCCTATGACGAGGAATGCGTCTACATCGTCGTAACTGTCGGGTTCAACGCGAAAGAGGAGCTGTAGTCGTGGCTACCACTTCCCCCGGTAAGGCCCTGCGTGCGATTTTTGAAAGCACCGAGACCGCGTTGATGCCCTTCGGCGCCTTGCCTATCCACGCGCAGATGGCACAGCACGCCGGTTTCGGCGCCTTCCAGCTCTCCGGCGGCATGTCCGCGTGGTGGCAGGGCGTGTCGGACACCGGATGGCTGACTCTGACAGAGGTCGTTGAGCACGCCCGGCGCACGGCCCGGGCGGTGGACATCCCTATTTATTGCGACGCCGACACCGGCTTCGGCGCGCCCATTAATGTGCAGCGCACGGTCGCCGAGTTCATTGATGCGGGCGTAGGCGGTATTCACATTGAAGATCAGCGCGAACCGAAAAAGTCGGGCGGCGTTGCGGGCATCGAGCTGGTTTCCGATGCCGAGGCGATCGGACGCCTGAATGCAGCCGTCGATGCCCGAGATCGACTAGATAGAGACTTCCTGATCGTTGCCCGCACTGACGGATATGGTGCGGCCGGGGGCGGGGTGGACGAAGCGATCCGCCGCGGTCAACTCTACAAAGCTGAAACCGGCGCGGACGTCATCTTCTACGAGGGCTTCCATACCTGGGAGCAGGCTGAGCTTGCGCTCAAGGAAACACCAGGACCGGCTTATGCAATCGGGGCGCCTATGCTCGGTCGAAAGACCGTGGCCGAGATGACCGCAGTCGGACAGGCCATCCACCCCGTGCCCTTCGTCCTACCCGGAATCAACGACGTCTGGCGTCTGCTTTCCACAGTGAAGGAGACAGGGGAGGCCACGGCAATCGGGGAGTACCTCGACCGCATGAACGAATCGCCCGGCAACGTGGGCTGGGGGGCAATGTTCGGCCGGCCATCCACCGACTACGTCCGCGAGACGGAGGAGAGGTATCTCCCCAAGACGGCGCAGCGTGACTACGACAACAATGTTCATGTAGGGGAGAGCTACTGATGACCCAAATGCTTGACTTTAACGGCCGGGTCGCGGTGGTAACCGGGGCAGGTCAGGGGATGGGGCGAGAGCATGCGAAGATGCTTGCGTCGCGCGGAGCTCGTGTTGTCGCCAATGACATCAACGCTGACCGCGTTGCCGATACTGTTTCTGCGATCATCGACTCCGGCGGTATTGCTGTCGCCGACAGCCACAACATCGTCACCGGGGCCGCAGATATTGTCCAAACCGCACTCAACGAGTTCGGGCAGTTGGACATCGTCGTCAACAACGCGGGGATCAACGCCTTTGGCCGTTTCTGGGAAATGGACCCTGACACGTGGTGGAAGATCTTCGACGTCAGCGTGAAGGGCGTTGTAGAGGTCTCTCGCGCGGCGATGCCGCACCTCATCGCATCCGGCAGCGGTCGTCTCATCAATATTTCATCCAACGGAGTAATGGGCGTACCCCTGGACTCGGCCTACAATGCAGCTAAGGCCGCAATCTGGGGACTTGGTATCACGCTCGCGGCAGAAGCCCGCGAGGTCGGAGTGCAGGTGACCACGTTAATGCCCGTCGCTTGGACCCCGATGACGGAGGACGCCTTTCCTAATCCCGTCATCCGGGACGCAATGCGCAACACTGTTCCGGCAAGTGCAGTTTCGGCGTTCGTCGCCTGGCTGGCTCACCAGGACACGACGGTGCACGGCGACACCTTCGAGGTGGCCGGCGTTTCGGCGGGCCGGGTGGCAATCGCAGGTATGCCGCGAATGAAAGTCGCGACGCCGACGCCTGAGAGTTGGGCCGAAGGCGCAGGACTGCTGACTCAGGACGGCGAGCTGCGGCCCTTCCGGACCGCGAGCGAGTCCTTCCGCGACCAGATGGTCTACTTGGCGCCGGAACTTGACTCGGTGCTCCCCGCCGACGCGGCAGACGTATCCCGATAACGGCTTTCCCTTACAAAACAAAAGATTGGAGCCCCCCGTGGCCAGAACATATGTGATTACCGGAGCAGCGTCCGGGATCGGACTTGCGACCAAGGAAGTGTTGGAGCAGCGCGGTGACCGCGTGATCGGTGTTGACCTGGCCGGCAGCGATATCGA
>NZ_FVZL01000019.1 GCF_900168295.1 Arthrobacter sp. P2b
GCTTGTCCAGAACGGTGACGTGGTCATCGGTGTTATCAAGTACGTAGTGGACGAAGTTGGAACCAATGAACCCGGCACCGCCGGTAACAAGAAGTTTTCGCATGACTCCTATGTTTTCACGGCGACTTAGATTTGGCGCAATTTGAAAAAGCGCCGAAAATGTTCTTATGCGCGGAATAATCCTCGCCGGGGGAACCGGTTCACGTCTTCATCCAATTACGCTCGGAATCAGCAAACAGCTTGTTCCGGTTTACGACAAGCCCATGATCTACTATCCGCTGTCCACGCTCATGCTGGCTGGAATCCGGGACATCCTGATTATCACCACGCCTCACGACGCTGACCAGTTCCAGCGCCTGCTTGGTGACGGTAGCCGGTTCGGCGTCAACCTCACTTACACACAGCAACCTTCCCCGGACGGCTTGGCGCAAGCTTTCGTCCTGGGTGCCGACCACATTGGTGACGGACCTGTTGCCTTGGTCCTGGGCGACAACATCTTTTACGGACGTGGAATGGGAACCCAGCTGCGCCGCTTCGAAAATATCGACGGCGGAGCAGTCTTCGGCTACCGAGTGGCTGATCCATCGGCATACGGCGTCGTGGAATTCGATGAAAGCGGGCGCGCCATCTCACTTGAAGAAAAGCCAGCAAAACCTAGGAGCCACTATGCGGTGCCCGGTCTGTATTTCTACGACAATGACGTGGTGCAAATTGCACGTGATTTGAAGCCGTCTGCAAGGGGCGAGTTGGAAATTACAGACGTCAATCGTGTCTATCTGGAACGCGGCAAACTGCAGGTGGAAATTCTTCCGCGCGGCACTGCTTGGCTGGACACCGGCACCTTCAATGATCTGAACGACGCCTCCGAGTTTGTCCGTACAGTCCAGCACCGCCAAGGACTGTCCATCGGTTGCCCGGAAGAGATTGCCTGGCGGCAGGGTTTCCTGACGGATGCTGAACTCCGTGAGCGAGCAGAGCCTCTGGCCAAGAGTGGCTACGGTAAGTACCTCTTGGAACTGTTGGCAGAGGACGCGGAGGCCGCCGCAAGGCGCCTCGAACTGGTTGCACCCTAGACCCAAAAGAACTGCTTAAATAGCAACGGCACTACCTCTGACTAGAGGCGGCGCCGTTGCTATTTCAGCTTAAAGTCAGTTTACGAAGGCCTTCATCCAGGTCTTCAGGTCCTCGCCAAATTCAACTCGTTCGGAGGCCAGCGTAATGACAGCCTTCAGGTAGCTCAGCTTGTCGCCCGTGTCGAAACGACGTCCCTTGAAAACAACGCCGTATACGCCGGAGCCTTCGCCCTCGCCTGCGGCCAGGGTCTGCAGCGCATCGGTCAGCTGGATCTCGTTGCCGCGTCCGGGCTCGGTGTTTTCCAAAACGCCGAACACGGACGGGTGCAGTACGTACCGGCCGATCACGGCCAGGTTGGACGGTGCGTCAGCGACGGCCGGCTTTTCCACCAGGCTGTTGACGCGCACGTAATCCTCGCCCTCAACGGCAGTGATGTCGGCGCAGCCGTAAGCGCTGATCTGCGACGGATCAACCTCAATTAGCGCGATCACGGATCCACCGGTCTTCTGCTGCACCTCGATCATGGTGGTCAGCAGGGACTCTGCCTCATCGATGAGATCATCGCCCAGCAGGACAGCAAAAGGCTCGTTGCCGACATGCTGGCTGGCGCACAGCACCGCGTGGCCCAGGCCCTTGGCCTCGCCTTGGCGGACGTAGTGGATAGGCCCGAGCTCGGAGGCATACTGTACCGACTCCAGCCTGTCCTTGTCACCCTTGAGCTCCAGGGCCCGCTCCAGGCCCGGCTCACGGTCAAAGTGGTCCTCGAGGGAGCGCTTGTTGCGCCCCGTGATCATCAGCAGGTCGGTAAGGCCGGACTTCACGGCTTCCTCCACGACGTACTGGATTGCCGGGCGGTCGACGACCGGCAGCATTTCCTTCGGCATTGCCTTGGTGGCGGGCAGGAAGCGAGTTCCCAATCCGGCAGCAGGAATGACGGCTTTGGTTATTGCTTTCCCCGTTGTCATAGGTGAACCTTACAAATTAGCGGCGAACAAAGGCAATTTGGTTTCGACAGGCTCAACCACCGTAAGGCGGCAGGCTCAACCACCGATATGGACAGACTCAACCACCAAAGCCGCTGAACTTCGGCTCACGCTTCTCCTGGAAAGCCCGGAAACCTTCTGCATAGTCCTGCGTTTTGCAGAGCCGCGCTTGCTCGGCGTTCTCCTCCTGCATGGCCTCCCACAGGCCCAGCCGCTGGTCGCGGATGTGCGCCACCAATTCCTTGCTGACGTTGAAGGCACCGGTGGCGCCGCGGGCCACGCGGCCCACAATCGCCCTGGTGTTCTCCAGCAACGAGTCCGCCGGCATAGCCCGGCTGAACAGCCCCTGGGCCACGGCCTCAGCACCGCTCATGAGCTCGGCCGTGTAGATCAGGTCCAATGTGCGGTGCATGCCCAGCCGCTCCGTGAAGTACCAGTGCCCGCCGGAATCCAGCGTGGCCCCCAGCTTGGCGAATGGCGACCCGAACTTCGCGTTCTCCGCCACATAGACCACGTCCGTGGCCAGCAGCAGCCCCAGCCCCACGCCCAGGCACGCGCCCTGGGCTGCGGCGAACGTGGGCGCGGGGAACGCCGCCATTTTCTTCAGCAGCGGCTCCACCAGCCCTCCCAGGTAGGCCGCCGCGTCGTCACTCTCCGGGGTCACGTTCTGAATGTCCCTGCCCGCGCAGAAGGCGCGGCCCTCTCCCCTCAGCAGCAGCGCCCGCACGTCACCGCGTGAGGCGGCGGCAGCAGCGTCGTCGTACGCCTGTGTTAAATCCTGGAGAGCCTGCTCGTCCAGCGAATTCAGCTTGTGCGGCGCGTTCAGAACAACCTCGGCGACGCCGTTGCTGATGGAGAGGGAGATCATACAATTCTCTTTTCTACTTGGGCTGGGTTTCGACAGGCTGATTTCGCTCCCCACCCGCACCCTAGCCTCGCAAGCTCGGCCAGGGAACCCTGCGGGCGTGGGCCCGGCTCAACCACCGTTAGACGTCGAAATCGACGGTGACTTCCTTGCTGGTGGGGTGGCTCTGGCAGGTCAGCACGTACCCCTTGTCCAGCTCATCCTGCTCCAGCGCGTAGTTTTCGTCCATGGTCACGCTGCCGGTGACCACCTTGGCCCGGCAGGTGCCGCACACTCCCCCGGCGCACGCGAACGGCACGTCCGGGCGGACCCGCAGCGCGGCGTTGAGGATGGACTCGCGGGCGTGCGTAGGGCTGGCCACCTCGCCCTGCAGGCCGTCCAGCTTGAACGTGATCTTGTACGTCTCCTTGGACTCGTCCACCACGACAGGACGGCCGGCGTGCCCCTCCGGGCGGTCCGGCTTGCCGGACGTGAACAGTTCGAACCGGATGTTCTCCGGCTTCACGCCGCGCTCGGCCAGGGTGTCCCGGCACAGCTGCACCAGCTCGAACGGCCCGCACAGGAACCACTCGTCCACGTCGTCCGCGTGGATGGCGGTGCCCAGCAGCTGCTGAAGCTTCCCGGCGTCGATCCTTCCGCTCAGCAGCGGCGCGATCCGCTGCTCGCGGGACAGCACGTGGTGGATGGCCAGCCGCTGCGGGTACTTGTCCTTGAGGTCCGCGAGCTCCTCCAGGAACATCACGTCCATGGCGGCCTTGTTGGCGTAGATCAGGTCGAACCGGGTGTCCGGGTTGGCGGCCAGCAGCGTGCGCGCGATGGCGATCACCGGGGTGATGCCGCTCCCGGCCGCGATGGCCACGAAGTTGCCCGGCTCGCCCGCCATGTCCTCCGGGTGGTTCATGGAGTTCATGACGTTCTGCTCCACCGTGGAGCCGTCCCGGCCGTGCTTGGACACAAACGCGCCCATGGGGCTCATGACGTCAAGCGTGTCCCCGGCCTTCAGCTCGGCGTTGGCCCAGGTGGAGAACAGCCCGCCCAGGTCCTTCTTCACAGCCACCCGGATCTCGCTGCTGCCGTCCTCGAAGCTGCGCGGCTCGGCGCAGATGGAGTAGCTGCGGCGCACCTCGTGCAGCTCGCCGGTCTCATCCGGCAGCTTGGTGCGCAGGGCCACGTACTGGCCGGGCAGGTAGTCGAACTGGCCGGCGAGCTCCGCCGGGACGTGGAAGGAGACCTCGATGGCGTCCTCGGTGAGCCGGCGCACCTCCTTGACGGCGAGCGTGTGGAAGGACGGACGACGGCGGCCGGCGGCCTGCGCCGACTCGGCGGCGGTCTGGCGGACAACAGGCATGGGGCTTCCTTACAGGACCTTGAAGTAGTCGAACGGTTCCTTGCAGTCCTGGCACACATACAGCGCCTTGCAGGAAGTGGAACCGAACCGGGTGAGTTCCCTGGTGTTCAGGCTTTGGCACTGCGGGCACTTGACGGCCAGGCTCAGGCGGACAGGGCCGTTGTGGCCCAGCCCTGCCTTGCCCGACGGCGGTGCGATGCCGTACTCCCGCAGCTTCGCTTTGCCCTCCTCGGTCATCCAGTCCGTGGTCCAGGCCGGGGCGAGGACCAGGTCCACGTGGACGTTGCTGTAGCCCTCTTTGGCGAACGCTGTCTGCAGGTCGTCGCGGATGGCATCCATGGCCGGGCAGCCCGAGTACGTGGGGGTGATGGTGATTCTTACGTCGTCTTCCGTCACCTGCACGTCGCGCAGGATCCCCAGGTCCGCGATGGTGAGCACCGGGATCTCCGGATCGCAGACGGTGGCGGCGATGTCCCACGCCTGCTGCCGCGGCGTCCGGGTCCTGGTCTCGAAGTCGGAGATGTACATGGCCGCGGTCACCACTTGGCTCCCGGGTACTCGCGGGCCAGGACCTGCATCTCGGCCAGGATGTAGCCCAGGTGCTCCGAGTGCTTGCCGAACCGTCCGCCGCCGGGGGCTGCCGGAACGTCCGGCACCTCCAGTTCGGCTTCTTTGAGGACATCGCCGGTCAGCCGGTCGAAGTCCTCCCTCAGGGTGGAAGGCGCGACGGCGGCGCCCGCCTCCGCGAGGCGGTTCGTCAGGTCATCGTCCTGGAACAGTTCGTTGACGTACGGCCACATCAGGCGCAGGCCGTGGATCATCCGGGTGCGCGACTCCTCGGTGCCGCCGGCCAGGCGCAGGATCCACTGGGCGCTGTGGTCCCGGTGGTAATCCACTTCTTTTACGGCCTTCGCGGCGATTGCTGCGAGCGTGGCGTCTTTTGATTCTGTGAGGCGGCGGTAGAGCTCGAACTGGTAGTAGCTCACGATGAACTGCCGTGCGATGGTCACCGCGAAGTCCCCGTTGGGCTGCTCGAACAGCTGGACGGAGCGAAACTCGTGCTCGCGGCGGAAGTAGGCGAGGTCATCCTCGGTTTTGTCCCAGGCGCCGCCGGCGTAGCTCAGGAAGGACCGGGCGTGGCCCAGCTGGTCCAGGGCGATGTTTCCCAGGGCCACGTCCTCCTCCAGCTCGGGTGCGCGGGAGATCCAGTGGCCCAGGCGCTGGGCGAGGATCAGGGCGTCGTCGCCCAGCCTCAGGGCGTACTCGGCTACGTCTTCTGTTGGCTCGGCCAGGCCGGTGCGGACCTCGAGGGCGATGTCCTCCGGGCGCAGCGCGTTGCCGGGGGTGATCCGGGTGGCGGAGGCGTTGGAGTCGCCACTGCCGGCTACACCGGTGGAGATGTCGCCGTGGCCGGTGGTCTCTGTTGCGTCGGTGTTTGTTCCGGGGGTGCTCACAGGTGCTTTACCCCTTCGCTCTTGGTGTAGTACGTGGCATGCCGGTAATCCTTGCCCTGCGGCGACTCGAAGAACGATCCCTTGGCGTCCGGGTCGCTCGCGGCGATGGCCTCGGCCGGGACAACCCAGATGGAGACACCCTCGTTGCGGCGGGTGTAGAGGTCGCGGGCATTGCGCAGGGCCATCGCGGCATCCGGTGCATGGAGGCTGCCGGCATGAACATGGCTCAGGCCGCGGCTCGACCGGACAAAAACCTCCCAGAGACCCCAGGCCCCGCGGTCATGGGTTTCGACAGGCTCAACCACCGGACGATCGTTGGTTGAGCTTGTCGAAACCACCGCCGGGCTCACCTTCTGCGCGTCGCGGTTGATCTCGGTGGCCGAGCTTGCGGGGACTTCCGGGTTGCCGTGGGGGCTCATGCTGCGTATTCCTTCGTCTTCTTTGACTGTTTTGCTGCGTAAGCGGCTGCTGCCTCGCGGACCCAGGCGCCGTCGTCGTGCGCTGCCCTCCGGCGCTCCAGGCGCTGGGCGTTGCAGGGGCCGCGGCCGGCGAGCACTTCCTGGAACTCGTGCCAGTCCAGCGGGCCGTGCTCCCACTTCCTGGTGTCCTCGTTGAAGCGGACCTGGTCATCCGGGAGGGTGAGGCCCAGGACCCGGACCTGCTCCACCATCATGCCCACGAAGCGGCTGCGGAGTTCGTCGTTGCTGAAGCGCTTGATGTTCCAGGCCATGGACTGCTTGGAGTTGGGCGAATCGTCGTCCGGCGGGCCGAACATCATCAGGGCCGGGGCGTACCAGCGGTTCACGGCGTCCTGGGCCATCTGCTTCTGCTCGGGGGTGCCGTTGGAGAGTTCCAGGAGGATCTCGAAGCCCTGGCGCTGGTGGAAGCTCTCCTCCTTGCAGATGCGGACCATGGCGCGGCCGTAGGGGCCGTAGGAGGCGCGGCACAGCGGGACCTGGTTGCAGATGGCGGCGCCGTCCACCAGCCAGCCGATGGCGCCCATGTCCGCCCAGGTGAGCGCGGGGTAGTTGAAGATGCTGGAGTAGCGGGCCTTGCCGGCGATGAGGTCGTCCATCATCTTGTCCCTTGTTTGGCCAAGGGTTTCGGCGGCGGAGTAGAGGTAGAGCCCGTGGCCGGCCTCGTCCTGGACCTTGGCCATGAGGATGGCCTTGCGCTTGAGGCTGGGGGCCCGTGAGATCCAGTTGGCCTCGGGCTGCATGCCGATGATCTCGGAGTGGGCGTGCTGGCTGATCTGGCGGAGCAGGGTCTTGCGGTAGGCCGCCGGCATCCAGTCCTTGGGCTCGATGCGTGAGTCCTCGGCCATGACGCGGTCGAAGTGGGCCTGGGCCTCAGCCTCCTCTTCCGGGGATAGCTCGGCGGGCACTGACTGCAGGTTCTGCGCTGCCATGGTTGCTCCTATGCAAAGACCTTCTGGGACGTGCGGAATTATTTACCGACCGTTCGTTCAGGATATGCGGAAGCGTTTGGGGCCGTCAAGCGGTGGGCGTGTCCCCTCCTCGCTGCTCCCCCTCTTCCCGACGCCCCATCACCTCCTGCGGGTTTTCCCCCGACGCTCTATCAGCTCCTGCAGGTTTTCCGGCAACGCTCTATCAGCTCCTGCAGTGGACAGGCCAGGCAGGAGGCTATGAGGCACTTTTGGTTGCAGATGCTGTCGGAGCCGCCGTAGTGGGTGGTGGTGAGGTGACGCTCGTCGTCGTCGATGGCGTGGGCGTGGGCGTGCCGGTTGTCGAAGTTGCGGAGGGCGATGTTGACGTTGTGGCCGTAGAAACCGGAGTGGGCGCAACAGTCTTCTTCGTGGGAGTGGCAGAACCGGACGCGGCTTCAAGAGGGACTGAAATCTTTTTCGTGGGTTTGCTGGGCGCGCTCTTGTTGGTAACTGCCACGTCCAGGGTGACGTCCCGCGGGCCACCGGCCAACCATTCGCCGCGCACAATGCATGTCCTGCCCGGCTTCACGCCTTCCGGGCACGTGTTCACAATTATCCGGAATGTTGTGTTGCCGCCCAGCCCGACATCCGGCACCAGGTCTTCGCTGGTGTCATTCACAATTTCGAAGGATTCAATAGTGCCGGCTCTAACAATCGGGCTTCCCGCACCGGGCTCAATGAGCCAGTCGTCACCGCCAATCCTTACCCGGTGAGTTACGGAAACAGGCGTGGATTCAGTACCGCCGTTTAGGGATGGCTCGCCGTTTGTAGGTGGCCCGCCACACGCACAAAGGGAAGCCAATGCAATGCATGAAAGGGCTGCGGCCTTGGAATGAAGCTTCATCGACTTATCCCTCTCCCGGTTCGAATTCGACCCGGTATTCCGGGCTCTCCTCCAGAACGATCGCGGCGCCGGCATCACGGGACCAGTTGGCGGGCAGCAGGAAATACTTGTTGGAACTGAGCGTGACGAATTTGAGTCCGGTGTATTTGAAGCCGTACTTTGAGCCGGGAACGGATACTTTCTCCTCCACCACCGAGCTTCCGAGGGCGAGCGAATGCACACTGTAGACCGTCACCGACGGACGCCTGCTCAACTCCCGCTCGTAATCCCTGGACCTGCCCGTGCCCAATGCTCCCGCATATAAAGAGCAAGCCCAAAAGAGGGCCACAACCACCAGGAGGACCACGGAAACGTACCCAAGTTTCTCCCACATCGGCAGGCGCCTGAGCCTTTGGTCCCCCAGCGCGGTCCTTCGAAGGGCCCAGAAAGCGTATGCGCTGACTGCGATTCCACCACCAAGCGCACCGGGCTCAAAGAGAAAAGGTGTCCTGAACGGGGGCTCTTCGAAGATGGTCCACACTCCGAGGGATGTGAAAAATATTCCTGCGAGCAGCACGAACCCGGCGGCCAATTGAACATAACCGAGCCCAACGCCGCGCCGGATGATACTCCGTGTAACGGCATGAATCGCAACGCCCACAATGCTTACGAGCAGGAGGAGGATCGCCGGAACGATCAGGGCATCAGCACTGCGAAGAAGATAATCCACCGTGGAATATTCCAGGACGCTTTGGTCAATGCCGAAGTACGCAGTTCGTGTGGCCGTCATTGTCCAGCCGAACCAAAACGAAAGTGCGGTGGCCACGGTGGTGAGGGGCGCAATGATGGCAAACCATTGCAGGACAGAGTGGCTCAGGTCAGCACCGCTGCTGCTGGGCGCCTTGCTCATCCGTGAAGTACGCACGGAACGGGACGAAGGGGCGTGAAACCCTCGGCTCAAATGTGTGCGCGGCGTGCTTCGCGGGACTCTACCCGACTTCACTAGCCGCCTCCTCAGCCTAGGGACGAGCCGGCTCAGGACTACATCCCGGAACCTCCTCAAAACTCGAGGTGGTCCCTTTCCATCAGGACACAACGGGCGTTACTGCGGCGTTACCCACCCTTCCGTCCGTAAGCCAGGAGTGGCAAGCACAGCGTGTGCGTCTGCTCGTTCCCGCCACTGGCTACTTCTTCTTGCCCTTGTCCTTTTTCTTTTTGCTTGGTTCTTCCACGGACCGGCTTGGTTGCCCAAACTGATCCTGGATCCACTTTCGGAACCCTGCGACACCCGCCGCAAGGGTGCCCGCAATCGCAACGAGGAGAAGCCACTGGGTCTCTAACCAGAACGCCAACTGCTCGAGTAAAGTGCCGCGAACTTTTACTTCTGTAACGATGGTTGCCTCACTGGTGTCCGCATAACTGGAATCGCCGCTACCCTGCGTGTACAGCAGTCCGCCGTTTGCTCCCGCTGTCAGAACAGCGGGCCGAATAACCAGACGAAGTTCCTGATCGACAGGCTTGTCGGCAGAGACTGACCATGACCACTCAGCGACACCCAAAGGAGTAAAGTCCTGGCTCACCCACTCCTCTGAGTTGTCCACTCGCATAAAATCCCCCACGGCAACCAACTTCGCGGCGACTGTGCACCTGACGGCTATTTGCTCAGAACCAGACTTACCGGCGACGACGATTACTTCATCGGCAGGCAACGGGTCTTCGCGGACATCCACGGCTGCGTTATACGTAACCGACTCATTAACCGAGATCGATAGTTCCTTCGGATAGTCAACCTGACCGGTCCGCCAGCGGTTTACGCCGCTTTCACAATCGCGTTGAAAGTTCTCGACGGCAGCGGATTCTGGTAGATGTTGAGGCGGCTGAGATCCTGGTTCAGATGGAGAAAACTGGGGCCTCAGGCTCTCGAAATCCTGCCAATCGAGATCCGATGAGTCAGGGGCGACCCCCAACACTTTGTCGGAGGATCTGTCCGAAGGCGTAAAGTGCATGTCGAAGTACAAGAACAGGCAAGCCAGCGCGATTAGCGCACCGACCCAGGCTGTCGCCGCGAAGATCCACTTCGGAGTGGAACCCCTTCCCGTCACGCAAACAGTGTAGGTCCCGTTACCTGACTTGTCCCCGTCCAGTGCCTACCCGAGTTTCGGTACGGCCGTTGGCCGTTGGGCGCCGGCGCATGGGCGTCAATCACGCCAGTGGCTCCCTTTCGGCGTGCCTCATTGCAGGGCTAACCTGTGGCATGGTCAGCGGAGCGTCCGGCCAAGGCCTGGAACTGCAGGTAGGTCCCCAGGCTGAACTGCGCACCTTGCCCGGCTTACTGAACGCAATGGGCATGCTGGCCATGACACATCAGGAAGTAGCGGAGGCCACCGAACGCTCGCTGGCCGAAAACCCTGTGCTGGAGCGGATGGACGGCCACCCCTGCCCCGGCTGCGGCCGCCATGTCTCCTCCGGCACCTGCCACCGTTGCAGGGGAAAAGGGACAGCCCCGCAGTTCCAGGACGGGGCCGAATCGGGGGTAGATCCCTTCCGCACGCTGGAGGCCGATGCCGGGCTGGAAGTCCGATCAGACTGCCGGCAGGCCCTCGAATCCGTGATGGCCCACCTGACTCCGCGCGGAATCCTTGACGCCGGTCCGGAAGAGATCGCCCGGCTTCACGGCCTCAGGGACCAACAGGTCCAGGAAGCCCTCCGCGCACTCCGGGCGGTGGGTCCGCCCGGTATCGCATCCACCAGTGTCACCGGACTGCTGGCGGCCCAGGCTGAAGCGCTGGTTGAGGCCGGCGAGGTGCCTGGCTGGCTCCCCCGCCTGGTCAGCGAGCACTTAGCCGACCTCGCCGCGGGAAGTACCGCCGCCGTCGTACGTGCCATGGGACTCACCGAACAGCAGGTATTGGCGGGACTGGCCGTCATCAAGGACCGGCTGCGGCCGTTCGCCGCAGTAGAGACAAGCACCACGGACGCCGCCGCGCCCACAGCTGACGTCTTCCTGTACCGCAGGCCGGACGGGTCGCTCGAAGTAGAGGTACCGGCGAGCGTTTGGTTCGGACTGCACGTAGTGGACTTGTCGCTAGGTCTGCGGGCTTCAACCGACGCGAAGCAATGGCTGGCAGAACACGAAGTCGCTGCCCAGCGGCTGATTTACCAGATCGACCGCCGAGCCAACGCACTTCTGCGCATCACCGAATGCGCCCTAACCCATCAGAAGGACTTCCTGGACCACGGCCGCAGCCACCACCATCCCCTCACCCGCACGGCAGTAGCGCAGGAAATCGGGCTGCATCCCTCCACCGTCAGCAGGGCGGTCAGCGGCAAGCGGCTGCGGCTGCCCTCCGGAGCCGTCGCTGATCTGTCCTGTCTCTTCGGCAAAGGGCAGGCGTCGCGGGCAGCGCTGGAGGAGCTTATCGCAGCCGCGCCCGGCACGATGTCTGATGAAAAGCTTCGCGCAGAACTCGCCCGCCACGGCTTCGAGATTGCCCGGCGGACCGTGAACAAGTACCGCCGTTCCCTCCGCCCGGACGGCCAAGCCGGGTCCAGCCCGTTTCATTAGCCGCGAACCCTCTTTCGCAAGGGCGAAGGCCGCTTCGGCAGCGCCCCCTCCAAGAGCCGGAAAACCGGCGCGTTCCCGCTGGGACCAGCACCCGAACCAGTTGGCACGAATTGTGCAGTAGGAGGGTATGCGGTGTTCCGCGAGGGTGTCCCCCAAGGCACCCGCAAGACTCCGGGAAGGAAATACTCATGCACGACATCGACAGGGCACTTTTTGAGGGCCAGGACGAAGGCACCTGGGGCGAGGTGATGGACGAAGAATCCGGCTACTCGTTCGAGGGCGAACAGTCACCGTTCCAGGCCGAAGACTCCTACGAAAACGACGAGATGTGGGGCGAGACTGACGGCGAAACGGACGAGCTGGCCCTCGCCGCCGAGCTGCTGGCCGTCACCGACGAAGGGGAACTCGACCAGTTCCTGGGAAGCCTGGCCAGGAGGGCGGTCTCCGCCGCAAAGGACTTCGCCGGATCTTCGGCTGGCAAAGCCGTGGGCAACATCCTGAAATCGGCGGCCCGGAAGGCCCTGCCGCAGCTCGGCCAGGCGGTGGGCAACTACATCGTCCCCGGGGCAGGCGGGCAGGCCGGCCAGCGCGTGGGCCAGTGGCTTGGGACGAAGTTCGAGTCCGGGCTCCAGCTGGAAGGCCTCTCCGCCGAGGACCGCGACCTGGAAACGGCCCGGGCCTTTGTCCGCTTTGCCACCTCAACCGCCCAGCGCGCCGCCGCCATGCCCAAGAGCGTTCCCGCTCCCCTGGCCGCACAGAAGGCGGCCACCGCAGCCGCCCGCCAGCACCTGCCAGGTCTCCTCAAAAGCCCAGGCAAGTCCGGGTCCCCTGCAGAAAGCGGTCGCTGGATCCGCCGCGGCCGCAACATCGTGATCCTCAACGCCAGATAACCACCCGGCTTCAATCCCACCCCAAAGGACAGTGACATGAGCACCAACTACTACGAAAACGAATCCGCTTTCCCCTGGCAGCAGGAAGACGAGGACGAAGGAAACTTCAACGGCTACGAAGGCGAACAGGACAACGAGGAAAACCTTGAGTCCGAGCTGGCCATGGAGCTCCTGAGCATCACGTCCGAGGAAGAACTGGACCAGTTCCTCGGCAAGCTCGCCCGCAGCGTGGTGAAAGGCGCGTCCAGGTTCATCAAGTCCCCCATCGGCAAAGCACTCGGAGGCGCCCTGAAATCGGTGGCCAAGAAGGCGCTGCCCATTGTGGGAGGTGCCATCGGCTCCTTCGTGGCTCCCGGCGTCGGGACGGCCATTGGCAGCAAGCTCGGCTCCCTGGCTGGCGGGCTGCTGGAAGCCGAGGAGATGGAGTCGATGGACGAGATGGAAGCCGAGGAAGAGGCTGCCCGGCGGTACGTCCGGTTCGCCCGTGCGTCCTACCGCAACGCCGCGCGGACGCCTGTCTCCGTGCCGCCGGGTGCCGCGGCACGTGCAGCAGCCACCGCCGCGGCCCGCCGGTACGCGCCGTCCCTGCTGCGCGCCCGCCAGGCCGCGCGGCGCCGTCCCCGCGGCGGCACCCGGATCTACGGCGACCAGTATGCCGGCGCCACGTGGGGCGCGCCCGACGAAGGCTGGGACAGCCAGTCCGACGGCGGCAACGGCACCTCGAACGGCAACGCCGACGAGGGCCGGTGGATCCGCCGCGACGGACGCGTCATCCTCCTGGGCGTGTGATCCGGCACCGGGGAGGCGAAGGGTAGGCGATCGGCATGGACACGAGAACCATCAGCACGGGGCTGATTGAGAGCGAGGCGACCGGCCTCCTGTCCCGCCTGGACCAGATCAAGCCCTTCGTCATGCACGAAACCATGGTCCTCGCCGCTGCCCTGCCCCGCGACGCCCAGCTCCTGATCGAGCGTTTCCTCCACACCGGGCGCAACGAACTCCGCCTGCAGCTCGCCGACTTTCTTGACTGGCTGCACGGGGACGGACAGGTGGCCTCCGCCGCCGAACAGCAGCGCCGGTTTGTCCTCATCCGCCTCCAGTTCAACGTGGTCCTGGCCCAGTTCGACCTCTTCACCGAGGTGGTCACCCAGCGCAGTGAACACGCCACCGGCGTCTGGCTGTCCGGGCTGGACATCCTGGCGCAGGATGCGCTGCGGCTTGAAACGTCCGACGACGGCGACACCAGGCTGGTGGTCTACCTCGCCAGGGGTGCGGGTGCGGCAATCCGCCGGGCGAAAACCCGGCTTCCGGGCGGCAAGCCGAACCCGGTGGGGATCATCCGGCTTCCCCGGGAGCGGATGATCGGCAGCGGGATTGCCTCTTCGCTGGTCCACGAAGTGGGGCACCAGGGCGCCGCGCAGCTGGAGCTGGTCCAGTCCCTGCGCGCGGAGATCGAGCGGCGCGCGGCCCGTGATCCGGACGGGGGCTGGCAGGTGTGGTCCCAGTGGATCAGCGAAATCGTGGCGGACATGTGGTCCGTTGCCACCGTGGGCATCACGTCCACCATCGGGCTCCTGGCGGTGGTCAGCCTTCCGCGGTATTTCGTGTTCCGCCCCAGCGGCACGGATCCGCACCCGATGCCCTACCTGAGGGTGCTGATTTCCTCGGCTCTGGGGAACGCCCTGTACCCGCATCCCCAGTGGCGGGAACTCGCCACGGTGTGGAAGGCGATGTATCCGCTCGCGGGGCTTCCGGCCGCGCACGCGTCCTGGATCCGGAACTGCGAGGCCCATATCGGGGATCTCGTGGATCTGCTCATTCATCACCGCGCCCCTCTGGCGGAAGGCCGCGAACTCGGCACCATCTTTCCACTCAAGGAGCGCCAGCCTGGCCGGTTGCTGCGGCTTCACGAGGCGTGGGACAGCGACTTCGGCGTGATGGCCCGCCAGCGTCCGGCCCTGGTGTTCGCCGTCCTGGGCCAAGCCAAGGCGGCCGGACGCATCTCAGCAGAGGAGGAAAGTTCGCAGCTCTCCTCGCTGCTCACAGCCTGGGCGGTCCGGGACAGCCTGGACGTTCTGGGCACGCCTGCTCCTGCCCGGGTCCGCACAACCCAAACTTTCGCTACAACAGCACTAACTAGGAGATAGCCATGGAATTTACTCGACGGCCCATAAATCCTGTATACGCCGGACAGGAGGTTGCCCTGCGGTTCGATCTGAGGGATTCAGAGTCAGCTGGAACCTTCGAATTTCAAGTAGTTCCGGCGGGCGGAGGCAACCCAATTCCCATAGATGAAGGCAAAGGAGGTGCCGTCCGTCGGACCTTGGCAGAGGGAGAAGGCTTCGAGCGGATGGTCTTGATCCCCGATCCAGGTACATACGAGGTCCAATTCCGTCGCATCAACGAGGTAGAGGCGGGCAAAAAGGCAGAGATCGGTAAGGCAACCTGGGAAACCCTGGATACCTTCACGGTTAAGCGCAAGGAGACCGCGCCGATTGTCAGGGTGGCTCTGGAACCAAATGCAAAGCCCGGCAGCACCCATGCGCATTTGTGGAACTTCATCCAGAACGTGACAAAGAACAGTCGATTCGAGCGCTTTGCCGGGTATGCCCAACAAAACGCACAGGAACTTAGGGACTTCACGCGGTACGGATCATTAACGTACGAACAGCTGCATGAACTGGCAACAGATTTCGTGACCGAGTCAGCCTTGGGGAATACGTTCGCCCGGTCTTCCCAGTCAGGGAACCTCGAATGGAAACCCGCAAACGGCTCGAGGGAAGCAATAGAGGGCTCATATGTCAGCCAGGAGCGGGGCGACCAGGCGGAACCATTCCCGCCCGGGTTTCCTGCGGGACAAGACTACCCTTTGAAGCTCGTGCCGTTTACGGAGCTCATTTACGTTTACTGGCTGGAGGAAGGCATGTTGTTCCAGTCGCTGAACAGGATCCTTGCCCGCTTCCAGAACCGCCGTGTGCCGATGGGCGGGGATCCACTTTCCCGGCTGGCGGTCAGCCCGCTCCTGCCCCTGCGGGGACTCCTGTGGGGGCTCGCAGAATCAGAAAAGGACCGGCTGTCCCTGCGGCGCCGGGCCGCCGAGTATGAGTACCAGTACGGCCTGAAACTGATCGGCCGCGCCATACCGCCGGGCGAACTGATGGTGGAGCGGCGGACGCAATTCCTCGGAGCCTTCCACAGCCTGCTTCACGATTGCCATCACTACTACAAGGAGCACAACGACAAGACCGTGGATGCGGACGCTTTCCCACTTCTCAGCAGCCTGCGGGAGCTTCACCTGGTCTTGGCCTATGGGGCGAATAACCAGTTCGCCGACATGTCCGTGACAGCCCGCATCGAAACCATGGAAGTGCAATGGATGCTTGCCCAGCCGGAAATGCGTGAGTTCCTGGGTGGCCGCACCATGGTTCCCTATGACGAAGACTGGATGGACAGGGTAGACGCCATGAAGTCGATCCAGGGCTGGTCCGACGCAAGCATCACACACTTCTATGACCTGGCCGTCCACGGCGAGCAACTGCTTCTGTCCGTCCGGCACGGACGCTGGAACGAGTCCGACATGGAAGGCGATGACGCCGAGAACTGGGCCATCAAGTGGAAGCCGTCTGTCCAGCGCTACATCCACGCCTACAGGGCAGTCACGGGAGTGGACCTCAGCGAGCGCGTGGACACCACCATGCCGTCCACGCTGTTGCAGCGCCGGCTGGCCCGGAAGCTCGTGCGGTACTGAGGAACGGACGTGTCCACCGCAATGGCCGGGACACCAGGTGCAGCGGACTTCACGTCCGCCCTGTTCCTGGGCCAGCGCCACCCCAGCGCCGTTGTACCGCCCTGGACCGAGCTCACTACCGGGGTCCCGGCAGTCCTGCGCGAACTGCCGGCGGCCACGGAGCTCGCCTGGGCCGTGGCCGCGCAGCAACACGCCGGCTCCGGGCTGGTTGCGAGATCGGCCCTGCACGGGATGATGGACATCCTGCAGGTGCTCCCCCAGCCCGGTGACCTGCTCCTGGTCGATGCGGGCGCCTACCCGCTGACCCAATGGGCCTGCCGGGCGGCCGCCGCCCGCGGCGTGCGAGTGGTGACGTTCCCGCATTTCCGGCCTCCCGCCGTCGTACCTCAAACCAGGACGTGGCTGGTGACCGACGGCTGGTGCCAGGGGTGCGGCCGTTCCGCCCCGCTCGGAGCCATGCAAACACTCGTCGGGAAGACCGGCGGGCGGGTGGTCGTCGATGACTCCCTGGCGTTCGGTGTGCTGGGTCAGCGGGCCGCCGAGGCCAGTTTTGGGGACGGGTCCGGCGCGGTGCGATGGCAGGGACTGAAGCACGACGGCGTGGTGTGGCTGGGCTCCCTGGCCAAGGCGTACGGAACCCCCGTCACGGTCATCACCGGGGACCGGCCGACGATCACCAGGCTCGCCCGGCATGGCGGCAACCGCCTGCACAGCAGTCCGCCCTCGGCAGCGGACCTGGGCGCCGGCCTCAGCGCTGTGCGGGACAGCCGTATGCCACGGCTGCGGGACCGGCTGTGGCGGCTTACGCGCTGGCTGCGGCAGGCTTTTGGCAATCTTGGGCTTCCGCCGCTGGGGCTGCCGTTCCCCATTGTGGGGACCCGATTGGACTCGCTTCAGCTGGCACGGCGGTGGCGTTCAATGCTGGTGGCGCGGGGTGTCCAGGTCCTGGTTCAGCTGCCCCGCTGCCAGCCGGGTGCGCTGTTGTCCGCCGTGGTGCGGGCCGACCACCCGCAGGCGGACCTTGACCGGCTGGTCCGGGGCCTCGCCGCCTTAACCCAGGACAGGCGCGCTGCCTGATGATTGTGGACTCACACGTGCACGTGGGGACCGCCGGAGTTCCCCTGGGCCCTGCTGACCCGGAATCTTCCTTTGCCTTGTGGCGGAGCCGCGCGGCCGCCGTCGGAATTCGCAAGGCCGTCCTGATGGCGGCGCCGGTGGGAACCTATGCGGCAGCCAACCGCGTGGTGGCTGATCTGGCCGGGCAGGAACCTGGTACATGGCTTTGGTACGTGTTCGTCAATCCCGCTGCGGACCGGGGACGGGTGGGCGCGCTGGTGGCCGCTGCCCACTCGCGGGGTGCCTGCGGGATCAAGGTGCACTGGTCCGACGGGATCGCCACGGACGAGGTAGCCCGTGCGGCATCCCGTTTCAGGATGCCGGTGCTGTTCGACCCCCGCGGGGAGGTGCAGATTGTGACGCACCTGGCCGGGCGGCACCCCGATGTTCCCTGGATCGTGCCGCATCTGTCCTCCTTTGCGGACGACTGGCGGGCGCAGAAGCGGCTGATCAACGCGCTGGTGCGGGTGCCCAACATCTTTACCGATACATCCGGGGTGCGGTACTACGACCTGCTGGAGGAGGCCGTTGCCCGGGCGGGGGCGCACAAGGTGCTCTACGGCAGCGACGGGCCCTACCTGCATCCGGCGCCGGAACTCGCCAAAATTTTTGCCCTTGGCCTTGGTCCCGAAGACCGGGAGCTTGTCCTGGGCGGCAACGTATTGCGGCTGACCAGGCCGGCAATCAGGGGTTTCCACATCCGCCGGAAACCCAGTGATACCAGGAGGGAAGAAGCATGGCTATGACAGGATCAGGAACCATCACGGGCCCGGGGCTTGCCGAAATCAAGCCGGAGAGTCCGGAAGGCATCCGGGCAGGGTTGTCCCAATTGCGGGACTACGTGTGGCAAAGCGAATATGCGCGGGGCAGGAAGCCGTCACCGCGAGCGGCGAAGGGTGCGGGCAAACGGGCATCATGGATCATCGGCCAAGAGCCGGACCGCCAGGCGATCTGGCTCATCACGTACCTTCCGTTGCCGGACCGGCGCGCACCGTCGCACGTGCGCGTTTTCGCCTATGAGGTGAGGCGGGAAAATCTGCCGGAAGTGGGCCGGCTTCCACCCACCAAAGATCTGCTGAAGCCCCGCCGTGTTCTCAGCGACATCAGGCTCAAAAAATTTATCCCCTTTCCGTCACCTGAGAAGCAGCCGGACATGTTCGGGCTTGCCGTCGAAGACCTTGTGCGCAAGGAATTCGGCAAGGTTTACAAGCGCACCAACTACCGGGGACGGCTGCCGGGCCGGCGGGGCCCGGATGTCCTGTGGCGTGAACTGGAGGACCTCTTCCGCGAACTCGCCTATGAGACCGGTGACGCCTACTGGCGGGAAGTGGCTGACGAGTTGTCCGTCGAATATTGACGCTCCTCGTCGTGGCCCGTCTTCCGGGCCTGCCGCTGCTGGACTGCCCGGTCCGTGAGCCCGAGCATCGCGGCAGCCGCGTGCACATTCCCGCCGCTCTGCTGCAGGGCAACGTCCACCGCGATTTCCGCCGCGCGTTCCTTGATCTCCCGCAGGCCAAGGCCCGCGTCCACTGCCCGGGCCACCGCCCTGGTGAGCGGATCGACGGCACTGGCAGGGCCGCCGTCGTTCGTGTCCTGACACTGTTGCAATGCCTCGAAAGCCTTCATAGAGGTGGGCCGGTCCTCGCGGGGAAGGTCGCCCGGGGTGATGGCTCCAGGACCCACGTGTCGGGCGGCGATCCGGAATGCCAGCTGCCGGAGGTCCCTGAGGTTGCCCGGGTAGGTCCGGCGGAGCAGGACGTCCTGGACGGTGGTGTCCACCTCTGGATCTGTGCGGGCACCGCTGGCTTCGCGGCAGAAGCGCGCGAAGAGGCAGAGAATGTCCTCGATCCGCTCCCGCAGCGGCGGCATGGTGACCACCGAGGCCGCAATGCGGTGGTACAGGTCGGTACGGAAACTGCCGGCAGCGACTTCCTTGGAGAGATCCCGGTTCGTGGCACAGATCAGCCGGAACTTGCTGCGCAGCCACCTGTCGCCTCCCACTCGCTTATAGGCACCCTCCTGGACCACGCGCAGCAGTTCTGGCTGAAGGTCGAGCGGAAGCTCGCCCACCTCGTCAAGGAACAGGGACCCCTGGTCCGCGCCTGAGCAGGCACCCGTCCGGACGCTCACCGCACCCGTGAAAGCACCGCGTTCGTGCCCGAAGAGTTCGCTGCCCATGAGGGTGGGAACAATGGTGGTGCAGTCGACTGTGACCAGATTTCCTGGCTGCAGGCTTACCGCGTGGGCAACCCGTGCAGCCAGCTCCTTACCGGTCCCGGTTTCACCCTGGATCAGTATGGGTGCCTGGCCAAAACGCGCCGCCACCACCAGGTCCCGCAGTGCCGATCTCAATACCGGACTTTGTCCGGTCAACTTTTCACGGACCTCAACGGAGTCAAGGACCGCCTCAACATCTTCAACGCGCTGCATCCACGCCGAAATCGCTGCTACCTGGCTATGCCAGGTGATGCATTCCGCCGCCCCCTCCTCCAGCACCGGCCACGGTTTCAGCTTGCCGTCCGGCGGACCAATGACAAGCACCCGGCACCTGTTGTACTCGGCCGCCCCCAGCGCCGCCTTCAGGTTCTGTGAGTCCGCTGCGGACAGGATGATGCCAGTGGCTGATCCGCCCACCGGAGCATCTACTGTTTCCGTGACCAGGTTTGCCGTGCGAAGTTCTGTGATGGCCTCCCGAGCCCAGGCCTGCCCGCCACTGAGGTCAATCACCCAAGGCATGGCACCTCCTCGCAGTTCACCTGCCCAATCGGGATACGGATGCGAGGAAGCTGACCATTCGGCCCGTTACAGCGCCGTTACTGGGTGCAGGGACTCGGAATAACCAGTGCACCTAGGAAGCCGTCGACGGGAAGAGCACAATGAGTTCATGGTCGTTGCCTCAGCCCCTGAAGGCCTTGTGGAGGGTGAGCGTCTGCTCGCTTCGACGGACTGGGCGGCGGCGGCTTCGGCTTTCGAGTCAGTACTGGCCGTCAACGATGAACCAGCAGCCCACGACGGCTTGGGTCGCGCGCTGTGGTGGCTCCGCGACGCTGACCGGGCAATCGCCGAGCGGACACTGGCCTACGCGGGCTTTCGCCGTTCGGGGCAGAATTCCCGGGCCTTCAAGGCTGCCGTATGGCTGGCGCGCGAATACGCCGAGGCGTTGGGCAACGAAGCGGCCAGCCGGGGTTGGTTCGCACGCGCCGAGGGCCTCGCGTCCCGCCTGCCCGACGGCGCCGAGACCGGCTGGTTGGCTGTGACGCACGGGCTGCTGCAGGCCGATCCTGCAACTGCCAGGGAAGATGCCCGGACGGCATTACAAGCTGCGCGCGGCGCTGATGATCCGGAACTCGAGGCAACCGCGCTGGCGCTGCTCGGCCTGGGGATGATAGCGGCCGGTGACGTACCGGAAGGGATGACCCTCGTTGACGAGGCGATGGTGGTGGTCACGGCCGGCGAACTTCGCGACAGGATGGTTTTCGGCGACGTGTGCTGCATGGTCACGCGGGCCAGCGAAGAGTCCTGCGACGTCTCCCGGCTCAGCCAATGGAACACAACCGTCATGCATTTCATGGAGCGGACCGGGCACCCCGCGCTGATGGAATTCTGCGGGACTTGCTGTGCCGAGATCCTCCTTGCTTCCGGCAACATCGCCAGCGCCGAGGGCTGGCTTATCAAGACGCTGCGTGAGCTGGACCAGGCCGGCCACCGCGCACGGTGCGTTCACCCGGCAGCGAAACTGGCTGAACTGCGTCTGCTCCAAGGCCGGGTGGAGGAGGCCGGCAGATTGCTCGCGGGCTTTGAGGACCGCCCGGATGCATTGCTCGCGACGGCGGCCGTCCGGCTGGCTGCCGGAGACACAGCCGTTGCGGCGGCCCTGCTGCACCGGCGGATCCATCACGTGGCAGGCGGGCTCCTCGCCGTCCCGCTGCTGGCGCTGCTTGCCGAAGTGGAGCTGGCACAGGGCAACCCCGGCCAAGCACAGGAAACGTCCAGGCGCCTCGACGGAATTGCGGCCGAAACCCGCTGGCCCCGGGCATTGGCCACCGCACACCTCACGGCCGGCCGCGTAACGGCCGCCGGCGGGGACACGTCCTCGGCCCGTTCACGGCTGGACTCCGCGATTGAGATCTTTGGCGAGCTGAAAATGCCGCTGGAGGCCGCGCGGGCACGCCTGTCCATGGCCGAGGCCCTGCGCGATTCGGACCCTGAGGTTGCCGTGCACGACGCCGAGCGGGCCCTGGCCGCGTTCGACGAGGCGGGCGCGGCGGCCATGGCTGACAAGGCAGCAGCCCTGCTGCGGGCACTCGGCGGTCCAGCCCGGACCGGCCCGAAGGCGCTCGGACTGCTGTCCCGGCGCGAGCGCGAAGTACTCAGGCTGCTCGCCGAAGCCTTGACGAATGCCGAGATCGCCGACCGCCTGTTCATCAGCACCAAGACCGCCGAGCACCATGTCAGCAACATCCTCGCCAAGCTGCACCTGCGCAGCCGCGGCGAAGCAGGCGCGTTCGCCCTGCGGCACTTCCCCACTGAATAGGGCGGTAAATGGGGGACTCCCCCCATCCTCTCCTCCCGTCGTCGTCCCATCCTTGAAGTATCCCGACGACATTCAGGAGGTGCAGGATGAAACGGCAACAAACGGCGGGCAACGTCCTCAAACATGAGATCGCCGTGACCGTCCGGGAACACACCACCGCCCCCTCCCCTGTTGTTTTCGATGTCCTGGCCAATCTGACCGGGCACATGCAATGGGGAGGAGCCGAGGCCTCGACGCTTCTGTCCATGGAAGCCCCTGAGGGGCAGGCAACGGCGGGAACGGAATTCATTTCCACGGCCGAGGACGGCACGTGCCGGATGACGGACTCCTCCGTGGTCACCGAGGCCGTCCGGCCCGTGAGGTTCGAACGGGTCACCGAATCGGCTGTGGCCTCAAAGAGAAACGGGACGACGGCGGACTGGCTCCTGGTTCATCGCTACGACATCGAAGCGGACGGGAACCATAGCGACGTCACCTACACATGCCGGCTCGTCCGGGCGAGCGGACTGCCGGGCCTGCTGGCCCTGTACGGAATCCCGGTGCTCAGGTCACTGGCCCGGCTTGAGTGGGCACGGGCAAGCGGGGCAGGACTGCGGCGGCTTACCGCAGCGGCGGAAACCTCGGCGCAGGGATAAGCCAGCGCCGGACTCAAGGAAGGAAAAGGACAATGGCAAAGCTATCGATTGATGACCAGACCGCACGGGTGGAACGGATGACCGGCTACGAAGGCCGCTACCGGGAGACGGACGGCTACACCATCGCTTTCGAAAAATTCGAAGAGGGAGGCGACTTTACGCCGTTCTACAAGGGATTGCCGGATGACCGGTGCCAAAGCCACCACTGGGGATACGTCGTGAAGGGCCGGCTCACCATGCACATGCCCGACGGCGACGAGATCGTGGAAGCCGGGGAGGCGTACTACACACCTCCGGGCCATACCGACGAACTCGATCCCGGAACCGTGCTGGTGGAGTTCAGCCCCACGGAGGAACTGGCCCGGACCCTGGCGGTGGTAGGGCAGAACATCGAGGGTTAGGCGGTAACCCGCCCGGGCTTGCTCCGGTTTTTAGCGGCGGTTCCGCGGCGGGCGCGGATGGGCAGTGGGGGCCTGCCGAGCCTTCCTGGCCTGCATGACCCGCTTGAAGATGACGGGAAGCAAAGCGAAGAGCAGTTTCTTCATGGCGTCTGTCCTTTGGTTGGTAGGGGCGACTGGTTAGATAGTAAGCACACTTGCTATCTGTTCGGCAATGGCCTCTGCGAATTCGGCCAGTCCCTCCGGCCGTTCGCCGCGAATCACTGACACCGATAAAACCGACCAGGAAGAAGGACAAATCATGGCTGACCTCACCGCGCTTGCACTCATTTGCTCCCTGACTCCGTCGCCGGAGCCGTCCAGCAGCGAGCTGCTGGCCCGCCACGTGCTGGACGAACTCGCCACCCACGGCGTCAGCGGGACGTCGCTGCGGATCGTGGACCACAACGTGATGCCGGGAGTGCAGATCAGCATGGGCGACGGCGACGCCTGGCCGGGGATCCGCGACAAGATCCTCGCCGCTGACATCCTGGTCCTCGCCACACCGATCTGGATGGGGCACCCGAGCAGCATCACCCAGCGCGTGATCGAGCGGCTCGATGCCGACCTTTCCGAGACTGATGATGCGGGCCGGCCGATCATGTACGGAAAAGTCGCGATCGTTGCCGTGGTGGGCAACGAGGACGGGGCACACAAGACCGTGGCGGACACACAGCAGGCATTGAACGACGTCGGGTTCACCCTGCCTGCGCAGGGCGCCACGTACTGGGTGGGCGAGGCGATGCAGACCGTGGACTACAAAGACCTGGACACCGTCCCCGAAAAGGTCGCTTCCGCCACTGCAGGAGCCGCCCGCAACGCCGCCCACCTTGCCCGGGCCCTGGCCCAGGCGCCCTACCCGGCAGGGTGAGGGCCGTCGTCGGACGCCCCCCTTTCGCCGCGGAGCGTCCATGCCTAGGATGAACTCCTGTGCGGCCCGACGCGCCAGCGGAGGAGCCCCGGACACCAGAGCTGACAACGAAAGGGAACCGACACCATGGCCGACACTCCGAACCCGATCCAGATCCAGAAGTTCCTGGGCGGCGTGGACTACCCCGCGAGCCGCGATGCGCTGCTGTCCAAGGCAAAGGACTCCGGCGCGGACAACAACGTGATTCAGGCCCTTGAGGCCATCCCCGACAAGGAGTACGACAGCCCAACGGCCGTCAGCTCAGCGGTTTCCGACAGCAACTGAACAGCGGCAGAAGTCATCTGGTGACGAGTTCGTTGCCGTAGCCGGAATCGCACTCGCCGTCGTGGATGACGCCGTCCCCCTCGGCCACCACGTAGTTGTCCGCAGGGTCGAAGACCGCTGTCTGCACGCCCGTGACTTCCCTGGTGCAGCGGCGGGCAAACTCCGCGCCGTCATCCTCGCCGCCGATCCAGATGTCCAGCCAAATGGAGGCGTCCCCGAACTCATCCGCCCCGGTGTGGCACGGACCTTCCTCGGGCGCGTCACCGTCCCCGCAGGTGTCCTCCACGACGAAGTACCGGCGCACGTTCGGCAGGTAGATGCGGGTCCCGGCTGGGTAGTCAAGAACGTCCTTCCCCGTCTCCTTTGAATGCCCGACGGCGATGGTCACCGGATCCTCGTAGGTTCCGGTCCCGCCGGCCGTCTTATGCAGGACCGGGTGGCTGATGATGGGTGAGCCCGGAGGGGTGTTGTCGAACCAGGTGTAGGCCGTGATGTACACCTGCTCACCCACCGTGTCCTCTGGAGGTGGCGGGGGCTCCTGGTTTGTACACGCGCCGGCAGCCAGAACCAACGCGAGCACGCCTGCCAGCGGAATGACTCGTCGGCCCATGCGGCACCCCCTGTCTCGCAGTTAGGGATGAACATAACACCCCTACCTGTGAGGCTCAGCCGCGGCCGCGCCTCCCGGAGCGCGCGGCAAATGCATCCAGCGCGTCCAGGATCTCGTCGCTTTTCCAGTGCCGGCCGCGCTTGAACTTGTCAAAGCCCTGCACCACGCCCGCTTCCTCCAAGACCTGCATCTGGCGCCAGATCGTCGGCCCCGATAGTCCCAACCGGTCTTCCAACAGCTTGGCGTTGACAACAGGCTGGCGGGCCAACAGGTCGGCAATCTTCCACGCGGCAGCGTCCTTGCGGGCCTTGATGACGTCCTTCCACCGGGCCCTTGCCGCGGTGATGTCTCCGGCGAGCCGGCGGCCGTTGTCAATAGCACGGAACGTGGCTTCCGAGGTGAGCAGGATGATCCCGTCGGGGTCCCCTTTTCGGTAAGCGGTCAGTGCATCGTGGTATTCCCTGACGTGATTCAGCAGCCCGGCCGAGACTGGGACGGTCACCGCCCTTGTGAGGCCCTTGTTCCGCAACATGGCGTGCATCAGCGCCCGGCCGGTCCTGCCATTGCCGTCGGTAAAAGGGTGGATAGTTTCAAACTGGGCATGGGCGATTGCCGCTTGGGACAGGACCTGGACATCGTTCCGCCCGGCATAGGCCATGAGATCGTCCATGAGTGCCGGCACGCGCCTGGCATCGGGAGCGACGAAGTCCGCTCCTACCGGACTCGAACTGGACCTGCCGATCCAGACAGGCTCACTACGCCAGATACCCGCGCCCTTCGGGTCGGCATGCTTCATGAGTGCCCTGTGCATTTCCAGGACGGCTGCCGTATCCAAAGCATCAGCGGCGGCAAGGGCAGCGTTCATGGCCGCCACGTTGTCCACAACCAGGGTGGCGTTTCGCTTGGAGTCGTCCCCAAGCACTGCCATCTCGATGCTCCGGGCGTTGGCGGTCACATTTTCGATCTGGGATGAGGAGACTGATTCGGTCCGCAGCAGGATGGCCGAAAACGGCGCGATGCCGGAACCGAACTCGTGGTCAAAGTCGCGGATGGCCAACGCCGCATCTTCGGCCGCAGCCGTCACTTCACTCGAGGCGATATAGACGTTGTCCCTAATGAAGGACGGGATCGCTGCCATCCCCAACTATTTCACTTATGGGTAGAACTGAAAAGATCCGGTGCGGATCTTTTCAATTTCACTCGGGAGAGCAGGCGCCGGCTCAGCCCGTAGCCGACACCGCCAGCCACAGCTCCATGTGGTCCGGCTTCCCCTCCTGGTCGAAGACCGTCGCCAGCAGCTCCGGTTCCGCGAGCGGCTCGTAAGGGTTGGCCGGGAACCATTCGCCGTACGCCTTTGCCCACAACTGCTGGACCTCCTCAGTCTCCATGCCCTGCGACTCCAGCACCAACCACTGGCGGGCGGGGACACGGACTGTCTCGTGCCCGCTGCCCGCCGCCGGAGCTTCATCGGTGGCTGCCGCAAGCCAGTACTCGAAGGTGCTCCCGTCCGCCCGGTCCTCAGCGAAATCCGTGCTCACGGCCAGCACACCGCGTGGGGATCTGGTGGACAGGCTGCTGATCTCCCTCAGCACCGCCAGGCCCAGCTCTTCACGGAACTGCTCCAGTGCCGGGTTGGGACCGTGGTGAACCAGCGGCATCCTCCGCCGCCGCCCCACAAGCGTGAATGCGTCCTCATTCTGCAACCGGTAGTCCATCTGTTGTGTTCCTTTCACTGAGAGGGAGAAACGCAGCGGGGGCTGCGAGCGCAGCACGGCACCGGAGCGGCGGGCATCGGCCGGACCCACACCATGCACGGCCCGGAAAGCCCTGCTGAAGGCGTCGGCCGAGGCGTAGCCGAAGCGCACGGCAATGTCCTGCAGCGGCTCATCACCTGAAACCACGGCGGAGGCCGCGGCTGTCATGCGCCGCCGCCGGATGTATTCCGAGATGGGCATTCCGGCCAGCACCGAGAACATCCGCCGGAAGTGGTACTCCGACGTCAGGGTGATCCGCGCCAGCGCAGCCACATCCACCTCACCGGCAGAGCGGTACCCTGCACCGTCGCTGATCTGCTGCTCGATGTGCTCGATCGCCCTGTTCCAGGGATCCACCTGCTGCCCTCCCTGCGTTTCGATGTTGACTCCACGTTAGCCATGCGCCGCCCGACCGGGTCCGACAATCCATGCCCGTTCCCGTCGGGCGGCAGGGGCACGCACGCGGCAGGGGGCCACCTTGGCGGCACCGCCGTGACGTACGACGGCGGGGCGGGCCGCCGTCGTACGTCAAGTGCTTGCCACCCGCTGACGGCAGGCCATAGCGTCTCCCCTAGCGGTTCCACCCACAAGCGGAAGGCATTCCATGCTGCAGGAAGTGGCTGAGGGCGTTTTGGTCCACGAGAGCGCGTTCATCCAGAGCAATTCCGTTGTTGTGCAGGGCAGGGACGGTGTGCTGCTCATCGACCCCGGCATCACCAGCGGCGAAATGGCGGACCTCGCCAACGACCTCCGCCGGCTGGGCCAGCCCGTCGTCGCAGGCTTCTCCACGCACCCCGATTGGGACCACGTGCTCTGGCACCCGGACTTCGGCGACGCGCCCCGCTATGGAACAGCCCGCTGCGCCGCCTCCATCCGGGGTGTGCTGGCGGACCCGGACTGGAAGGACCGCGTAGCCGAGGGGCTGCCGCCGGAGCACGCCGACGAGATCCCGATGGATCTGCTCGGCCTCATTACCGGCCTGCCCGCCGACGCTGCGCACTTTCCCTGGGACGGCCCCGGCATCAGGATCATCGAGCATCAGGCCCATGCTCCCGGCCATGCTGCGCTGTTGATCGAGGAGCGCCGGGTCCTCGTTGCAGGCGACATGCTCTCGGACATCCTGATGCCGTTCCTCGACCTGGAGGCCGCGGATCCGCTCGGGGACTACCTCGCCGCGCTGCGGCTGTTCGACGGCGTTGCAGACGACGCCGATGCCGTCATCCCCGGCCACGGCTCCGTGGGCGGAGCTGGACAGTTGCGGGCACGCATCGAACAGGACCGCGAGTACGTGCAGGCCCTGCGGGACGGCCGCGTTCCCGATGACCCGCGGGTGGGTCCATCGGCCCCGTTGGACTGGCTGCCGGAGGTGCATGACTGGCAACTCCAGCGGCTCGCCCAGAAGAGCCAGGGCGGGATGACCTCCGGCTAGCGGTGCTGCCCGTGTCTGCGCCTGTGTCTTGGGACTAGGCTTCGGTCATGGGACTCATCATCACACTGCTGATCATCTGGCTTGTTTTGTCCATCCTGGGGTTTATCATCGAGGGCCTGTTGTGGCTGGCCCTCATCGGCCTGGTGCTGTTCGCCGCCACGGCTGCCTGGGGCTGGGTCAAGCGCAGAGCCAGGACCTGACGCCCCTGCGCCACCCAACCTTGCGCCAATCTTTCAGAAAATCCCGCACGTTCCTGATGCTTATGCCTCAGGATCGGGGCAGGTTGACGCACGAGAGTTGGGGGACATCATGATGGACGACGGCGGCACAGGCGCCGCGGACGGGGGCGGGGACGCCCTGAGCGGCGAGACCATGGTCATCCGGACGTGGTTTGAGCCAAGGGGCGAATCCGGTTTCCGGGCCCGGATCACGTACGGCAAGGCCACGGGCGGGGAGCCGAACAGGTTTGCCACCGCTGATCCGGACGAAGTCCTTGACGTGGTGCGCCGGTGGCTGGAGGCCCAGCGCGCCGGCAACTAGCCCTTTTGTCGCTCCTTGGCGGCGCTTCCGGCGCGCTAGCAGATACCCCCCCCACAATCAAGGGGTTACTTGCGGGCCGCAGTCTGTGATCATGAGAGGACGCTTCCACTTCGGAGGCCTTTTAATTACTGTCTTTGCCTTGCATTCGGTGCCGGCGGCAGTGGCTAGGTTTTCTCATGCTGGATCCACTGGCACAGGCACAGGTCCTCATCCGCGACGATGTCTCCTCACTTCCCATTCTGTGGGGCTGGTACTGGGGAAACGGCGGGAACGCAGGCCTGGTGGAATTCGATGCCTGCCTCTACGACCTCATGGTTCTTGACGCCTTTGACCTGAAAATCCTGGCGTGGGCTCTCGAGGACTTCGCGCTGCATTCGTGACTCGGCGGCCACAGAATGCAGGGGCGGTGCGCTTCCCGGCTCCACAACCTTCCGGGCAGGCGGTTCCGGCGTAAGCTGGGAGGGAACCGTCTGGAGGTGGTCGCATTCACGCCGCATGTTCTTCATCGCGGTTGAAGACACTTCGTAAGGACGCGCCATGGACGCTATGCCTCTCGGCTCAGAACTGCAGGACGATGTTGCCTCCCGGCTTCAGGACATGGTCCTGGAAACCTCTGATGCCGAAGAATTCTTCCAGGAACTGGCCACCTTCTCTGCGTCGCTCCTCTCTCCGCCCGAATCCAAGGTCCACTGCAATGTCACCGTGGTGCGCAGGAAAAAACCCGTTACGGTAGCCTGCAGCAGTCCCAGGGCACGGGAGATGGATGAGCTCCAATACGCCTTCGGCGACGGGCCTTGCCTGACAGCCATGCGCACCGGCACCACCACCTACGTCCCGGACGTTTCAAAAGAGCGCCGCTGGCCGCAATACATCCGCGCCGTCGCGCAAAAGGGGATCCAATCAATCCTGGGTGTTCCCCTGCGCCTGGAGGGAGACTCCACCGCCGCGTTGAACATCTACTCCTCGCGGCCCCACGGAATATCGGGCGAGGACATCGCCCGCGCCGAACTGTTCGGCGAACAGTCCGCCAAGACCCTCCGCTTAGAGCTGCGCCTGACGAGGCTCCAGGAAGCGAAAGACAACCTGGAAGCGGCGATGAAGTCCCGGACTGCCATCGATATCGCAGTCGGCGTGATCATGGCCCAGAACCGGTGCAGCCAGGATGCGGCGATAACCATCCTGAGGAAAGCCTCCAGCTCCCGCAACATGAAACTGCACAACGTAGCGGCCGCAGTCATTGAATCCGTTTCACCCCATACACCCTTGCGGACATTTTTCGACGAATAACGCCCGGATTCCTCTGCCTGCTCAGGCCCGCTCTTCAGCTGGCGGCGTCCAGGGAGAGTTCTTCAAGCGCGGACGCAAGAGCCTTCGTGTCAAACCAGCGGGCAACCAGGATGCCATGAATAAAGGCGTCGAATTCGAAGGGGTGACAGCGCCCGCCGTGGTTCCAATAGGAGATCCAGAGGTCTATCAAGGACACGTCCGCACGCCCCAGGAGCGTGGTGGCTGTCTGCCGCAGGTCTTCCATGACCAATGCTCGCTTCTGCTACGCCCACCCTGCAAGAGCAGTAGCAGGCGGTCTGTCAGGGGTGAAACTGGAAGCTTGTGCGGGGACGAAGAAAGCCCGCCGGTGGGGGACCGACGGGCTTTCCGAAACTGACGTTACAGGCAAGTAATTTGGTGAACGAGTGGACGATTACGTACGACGACGTCAGCGATCTTAGATTGGCGCAGCGGTTAAAAGTGGTTGTTGACTCTCCCGGCCGGCAGGCCGAAGCTTTGGGGATGACCAAAGAACCTGAAGCGCTGATGGCTGTCATCGACCGGCTGGCCGAGCGGTTCCCCCATCACCAACGCTCCCTTATTGAAGATGTGGTTGCCGAAGAGCACGGCCTGCTCGACGACGGGCCCGTCCGGGACTACGTACCGCTCCTTGTGGAACGGGCGGCCAAGCTCCGCCTCGCGCACCAGTAGCCCATTGGGTCCGCGCCAATCAGCGCAAACCGCGCGCCGCCGTCGTACGCCCTCACGCCCCGCCCTCCGGGACAACGAGGACGGGCCGCTGCTGGTGCCGGATCAGGGCGGCAGGGACGGATCCCTCGAGGACCCTGTCCAGCCACGCCACAGACCCCGGCCGGCCGGCGCCCACCACGAGCAGCGCCGCATCGGTGTTCCTGGCCAGGCGGTTGAGGGCCTTGGAGACGTCGCCGTTGAGTACGCGGAAGGACCAGGACTCCCCCGGTTCCCCGAGAACATCTTCAAGCCTCCGCTGCAGGTGCCCGGAAGGAAATTCGGCTTCTTCGTTGATGCTCGGGTCCAGGGATAGGGCTGTCCGCTGGTTCACCGGCGCCCATTCCGTGAGGTAGCTGGCCGGGTCGACGAACGCGCAGATCAGGTGCTCTCCCATTGCCGCCGCCAGGGCTGCGGCGGTGCGGACCAGGTGTTCGGAGAAGTTCCATTCAACGCCGACGACGACGGGCCCGTCCGGCCATTCATCACCAGACATGCAGTCCCCGCACGAACGGCGCCGCCGCGAACAGCAGGGCATTTCCAGCGGCGGCGGACATGGCGTATGCCGTGGCGGTGTAGGAGCCGAACCACGCGGCCATCGCCGGGCCCGCGGCCGGGGCGAGGGCGGTGACGATTGTGAGGGGCGCGGCGAAGCTGCCCTGGAGCGTGCCCAGGCCGGTTGCTCCCCACCGGTCCGCAACGATGGTGGCCTGCAACAGTGTCTGGCAGCCGCGGACGGCGCCGGCGAGCATCCCGGCCCCGATCAGCAGCGGCACCGGTCCCGGCAGGAGGGCGAGCAGAAGGAGTGCGCCCGCAGCGGTTCCGGTGACGACGGCGATGCGGGCTTTGGCGGGGACGGCGGCGAAGAGCAGGCGGCCGGCCACCTGCCCTGCACCGACCAGTCCGAGGCCAAGGGCAGCCGCGGTGTAATCGGCACCCTTTTCCATAAGCAGGGGGATGATGTTCAGCGTCACGGTGTACAGGCCGAGGCAGAGCAGGACCATGAGGGCCTGCAGGCCAACGAATGTCCGGCTGCGCCGGATGGCCCGGACGAGTGCTTTGTCGTCTGTCAGTTGGGCGGCGTTGCCTGCTTGGCGCCAGGACCGGTTGAGGCAGCGCGCGTGCAGCGGCAGGGTCACGGCGCCGAGCAGTCCGGCGAGGACCAGGAAGGCTCCACGCCACCCGATCCCGGTGCAGAGGGCAGCAGTGACCGGGGCGAAGATGGTGGACGCGAATCCTGCCACGAGGGTCAGGATGGTCAGCGGCCGTACGCGGGCCGGGCCGTACCAGCGGCTGATCACGGTGAACGCCGGCTGATAGAGCACCGCGGCCTGTGCTGCGCCGGCCAGCAGCCAGGCCGCGGCGAACGCGGTCAGGTTCGGTGCCAGCGCCACCAGAACCAGGGCGAGAACGCCCACCAATGAACCGCCGATCATCAGGCTGCGCGGGCCGGTCCTGTCCAGCATCCTGCCGACGGCGATCCCGGCCACCGCGGACACCACCAGCCCGGCGGAGAAGGCCCCGGTGATGAGGGCCGGGGCCCAGCCGGTGTCCTCGCTGATGGGCCGGACCGCCGCCAGCAGCGCGTAGTAGAGCACGCCCCAGCCGGTGGTCTGGGTGATGCACAGCGCGGCCAATCCGCCGCGGGGTGCCCCCTCCGCGGCGAGTGTCCGTGACGGCGCCGGGGCGGTCATGGCTACTTCCCGGTGAGCTCCGTGTAGAGCGCCTGGACCCGGGCTTTGATGTCGTCCCGGACCAGGCGCATCCGGTCCATGCCCTCGATGCCGCGTTCGGAGGGCTCGTCCGTTTCCCAGACTTCGAAGCGCTTGCCCTCAAGCGGTTCAAGCTTGGCCTCGGTGCCCAGGACGATAACGGCGTCCACGGTGTCCAGGACCTCGTCGGTGACCGGTTTGGGATATTCGCCGGTGACGTCGATGCCCAGTTCGGTCAGGGACTCCACCGCCTGCGGGTTCAGGTCCTTGGCGGGTTTGGTTCCGGCGGAGTAGACCGCGATCTTATCGCCGGCGAGGTCACGCATGAGTCCGGCGGCGAGCTGGGATTTGCCGCCGTTCTTGCTGCAGACGAACAGCACGGACGGAGTCTTGTCCTGGGTCATGAGGAGGTTGTTTCCTTTTCGAGTGGGTGGGCGGGAATTGAGGCGACGAGGGTTTTGACCCGTTCGTGGATCTGGTCCCGGATGTCCCGGACGTTGTCGAGGGACTGGTCTGCGGGGTCGGGCAGGTCCCAGTCCTCGTAGCGTTTGCCGGGGTAGATCGGGCAGGAATCTCCGCACCCCATGGTGATGACCACGTCGGAGGCGCGGACGACGTCGTCGGTGAGGGGCTTGGGGTAGTTCTTCGTCAGGTCCAGGCCCATTTCGGCCATCACGGTCACGACGCCGGGGTCCAGTTCGGCCGCGGGCAGGGATCCGGCGGACCGGACGTGGATTCTTCCTTTGGCTTCGACGGTGAGCAGCGCGGCTGCCATTTGGGAGCGGCCGGCGTTCTGCACGCAGACGAACAGGACCTCGGGCCCCTCGGAACCTACTGCGCCCTTCGATTTGGCCAGCGCCGCAAGCCGGTCGGTGGCGAAGTGTTCGGTGGTGGCTGGCAGGTACGCGCTGATTTTCGCGGTGCGGGCCAGCGCCGTATAGGACTCGAAGACGTAGCGCTCAACGGTTTCGGCGGCGAAGATCCCGGCGAACCGCTCGGCGAGCCGTTCACTGATGCGGTGCAGGAGCTCTGTGTTGTCCTGCAGGCCAAGGCCGGTGTCGCGGTGTTCACTCATGACAGCTCTCCAAGGGGTTTCCGGTAACCGAGTCAGTTGCTGGTGCCGGAGCGGCCGTGGGCCAGGCCGGTGGGGAAGCCCACCAGCACCGGTTCGGGTGCGGCGCAGCAACCGGATTCCGCGGCCTCTGCTGGCAGTGCCGTGGCGGGGACGTCGCAGCTGGTGCCGGCGTCCGTGGAGCAGACCCCGGTTTCGGGGAGGTCGAGGTGGACCGTGTCGGCGGATTCCTGGTCGCCTGCGAGGGCGGCGGCAACCGAGCGGACCTGCTCGTAGCCGGTGGCCAGCAGGAAGGTGGGGGCCCGGCCGTAGGACTTCATCCCCACAATATAGAAGTCCTTGTCCGGATGGGCGAGCAGCTTGGCACCGTGCGGCGGGACCGTGCCGCAGGAGTGGAATTCCGGGTCGATCAGCGGGCCCAGTTCCATGGGCGCTTCGACGGCAGGGTCCAGGTTGAGGCGGAGCTCGCGCAGGATGTCCAGGTCCGGGCGGAAGCCCGTGCAGGGAACCACGACGTCGGCCTCGAGGGTACGGCCGTCCACCGCACTGACGGTGACCGAGGAGTCCAGGGATTTGATCGAGCTGATCCCGAACCCGGTATGCAGTTCGATTTTTCCGGCCTCCACGAGCCGGCGGACCCGGCCGCCGAGCTGGCCGCGGGCAGGCAGCCCGTCCAGGTCGCCTCCCCCGTAGACCTTTTCCGCAGTTGCACCCCTGACTGCCCACAGGATCCGGGTGTCCGGCTCTTCCTTGGCGAGGTCAGCGAGGTTGATGAGGGTGTTGGCCGCGGAGTGTCCGGCACCGACAACCAGGACCCGGCGGCCGGCAAATGACGCGCGGTCGCGGCCGGTGACGTCGGGCAGGGGCGCCGAGATCCGCTCCCCTGCTGCTTCTTCGCCGATGGCGGGCAGGCCCGAGGTGCCCAGCGGATTGCGGGTGGACCAGGTCCCGGAGGCGTCGATGACTGCTGCCACGGCGTGGTCCCGGGTTTCGCCGTCGGCGTGCTCCACCCGCACCACGAAGGGCGTGGTGTCCCGGCCCTTGATGTGGGTCTTGTCCAGGCCCTGCCGGGTGACAGCGGTGACACGCGCGCCGGTCTGCAGGCGGGAAGAGATCTGGGGAAGGGCGCCCAGGGGCGCCAGATACTTGTCGATCAGCTCCCCGCCGTAGGGCAGTGCCGTGGGCCGGGGCGCTTCCCAGCCGGCGGCTTCGAGGAGGCGGACGGCAGCGGCGTCAGTGTTGAACCGCCACGGTGAGAAGAGACGGATGTGGCGCCAGTGCTCGATGGCCGCGCCCGCCGTCGTACCTGCTTCAAAGATCAGCGGTTCCAGGCCCCGCTCAAGCAGGTGGGCGGCGGCGGCCAGGCCAATGGGCCCGGCGCCGATCACGGCGACTGGAAGCTTCTTCGCTGAATCCATGGTGTCCTCTTTCATCCGTAGCGGCGGTTCGGTGCGGTTAGGCGGCGGGGTTGCCCAACTAGGTAGCAGTAACTGTCGTTTTGAAGCCCCAAAACGACATCTACTGCTACCTAGTTGGGCGGGGGTCAGCAGCAGTCCTCGTCGTCGCAGCAACCTGAGTCGCCGCAGCATCCGTTGGTCATGAGGTTCACCCCCTCCCCTGTTCCCGGTTTAGGCGTGGGTTGGTTCTTCGACCAATGCCGTGGCGATGCTGTCCGCATCGTCCAGGGCGGCGAGGTAGCGTTCGGCATCCAGGGCTGCGGCGCAGCCGGTGCCCGCGGCGGTGATGGCCTGGCGGTAGCGGTGGTCCACGGCGTCGCCGCAGGCGAAGACCCCGGAGATGTTGGTGACCGTGGTGGGGGAATCCACCTTGATGTAGCCCTCAGCGTCCAGGTCCACCTGCCCGGCTACCAGTTCGGTGCGGGGGACGTGGCCAATCGCCACGAAGATCCCGGTCGCGGCGTGCTGGCGGGTTTCCCCGGAGCGGGTGTCGGTGAGGGTCACGCCGGTGACCTTCCCGTCGCCGTGGATGGCGGTGACGGCGGAGTTCCAGGCGAAGCTGATCTTCGGGTTGTCCTTGGCCCGCTGCGCCATGATCCGGGAGGCACGGAGCTCCTCGCGGCGAACGACGACGGTCACGGACTTCGCGAACCGGGTCAGGAACGTCGCTTCCTCCATCGCCGAATCACCGCCGCCCACCACGATGATGTCCTGCTCGCGGAAGAAGAACCCGTCACACGTGGCACACCAGGACACCCCGTGGCCGCTGAGCTTCTTCTCCTCCGGCAACCCCAATTCCTTATACGCCGACCCGGTAGCCAGGATCACCGCCGGCGCCTGGTGGGTTTCCCCGCCCCCGGTCACCACCGTCTTCAGGTGACCCTTCAGATCAACGGACGTGACGTCGTCGAACACCACCTTCGCGCCGAACTTCTCGGCCTGCTCCTGCAGCCCGTCCATCAGCTCCGGACCCTGGACCCCGCCCGGGAACCCCGGAAAGTTCTCCACCTCCGTGGTGTTCATCAACGCACCACCGGCGGTCACCGAACCCGCCAGCACCAAAGGTGACAGACCCGCCCGGGCCGCGTAAATGGCAGCGGTGTACCCCGCCGGACCGGACCCGATAATGATCAGCTGTTGGTTGCTCATGGCGTTCTCCCCAGGGGTCCCGGGCTACTTAGCGGCCGGGGTCAGGGAGTCGATCAGGCCCTCGATGCGGGTCCTGATCTCGTCCCGGATGGGGCGGACGGACTCGACGCCCTTGCCTGCCGGATCCTCCAGCACCCAGTCCTCGTAGCGCTTGCCGGGGAAGTAGGGGCACTCGTCGCCGCAGCCCATGGTGATCACCACGTCGGACTCCTTGACGGCCTCGGTGGTGAGGACCTTGGGCACCTCGGCGGACATGTCGATGCCGAGCTCTGCCATGGCTTCAACGGCGGCGGGGTTGATCTTATCGGCGGGCTGGGACCCGGCGGAGCGGACCTCGATCTGGCCCTTGCCGAGCGTGGTGAGGAACGCGGCGGCCATCTGGGAACGGCCGGCGTTGTGGACGCAGACGAACAGGACGGAGGGCTTCTTGGCGGTTTCGGTGCTCACGGGTTGTCTCCTGGTATCGGTTGGGTTGGACGGTGACGGCCTGGCCGACACTCCCGAACCGAACATTGATGATGATCGATATAGCGAGTATCTGGCCATACATTGATAAATGTCAATATGTTGTTGTGAAGAGTTCCACGGCGGGATCAGGCAGCCGTAATGCGGGGCGCGAGGTCCGTGACCCGGCTGGCGATGTCCGCAAAGGCAGCGTCGAACGCGTCCTTGGTACCGAGGCGCAGCGGGTCGGGGACGGACCAGTGGATTCCCGCCAGCCCGGTGAGTTCCTCGTGGGCGTTGTCGCATACGGTCACCACGAAATCGGCGTCACCGGCGACCTCATCCAGGGACTGGGGCGCAACGGCGGGAAGGTGGAGCCCGTGGCGGCGGGCGGCGTCGACGGCCCCGGGGGCGATGCGGTCCGCGGGGTGCGTCCCGGCGGACACTGACGGGACGGTACTCGCCTGGCGCCACAGGGCCGCGGCCAGCTGGGAGCGGGCGCTGTTGCGCGTGCAGACGAACAGGACCCGCTGCGCACCGTGGACCGCGCCCGGAACCAGCCCGTCGAGGGCCCCGGCGGCCAGCCGGAGATAGCTGCGGCGCCTGTCAGCCTCGGAGCGGTGCCGGGTTGCCAGCCCGGCGTCCTCCAGGGTTTTCAGGTGGTGTGCGAGCAGGTTGGAGGACATGCCCAGCTCAGCCTGGAGCTCCGTGGGCGAGAAATCCCCCAGCGTCAGGAGGTCAACGATGCGCAGGCGTGCCGGATCGGCGAGAGCCGCATGCCGGGCGACGCGGGCTTCAAAGTCGGAAGCTGGCTCAATCTTCATTGATTCAATTTTGACTGAGCTATCTTGGTGCGTCAAGCTGGTGGCATGACTTTGAACCAGCCGCCGTTGTGGCGCCGCGCCGTGGCCGAACTGCTCGGCACCGCCCTGCTCGTTGCCATCGTTGTGGGGTCCGGGATCGCCGCCCAGCAGCTCTCCCCCAACGACGTGGGCCTGCAGCTGCTCCAGAACAGCACCGCCACCGTCTTTGGCCTGACCGTGCTGATCCTGGTGTTCGGCCCGGTCAGCGGAGCGCACTTCAACCCCGTCGTCTCCCTGGCCGACTGGTTCCTTGGCCGGCGCAGCCGCTCGGGCCTGACCCTGCCGGACCTCGGCGCCTACGTCGCCGCCCAGGTGACCGGGGCCATTGGTGGCAGCGTGCTCGCCAACGCAATGTTCGACGTCGGGACCTCCTTCTCCGCCAAGGACCGGGCAAGCGGGGGGCACCTGCTGGGCGAAGTGGTGGCCACCGCCGGGCTGGTCCTGCTGATTTTCGCCCTCGCCGCGACCAACCGCGGCGCCCTCGCCGCACCCGCCGTGGGTGCCTACATCGGGGCCGGGTACTGGTTCACCTCTTCAACCGCGTTCGCCAATCCCGCCGTAACCGTCGGCAGGATCTTCAGCGACACCTTCGCCGGGATCGCCCCGGGCTCCGTACCCCCGTTTGTGGTCGCCCAACTGGTGGGCGCCGCCGTCGGCCTGGGCCTGCTGCTCCTGCTGTTCCCGGCCGCCGCGCGCGCCGCCGACGACGTCGTTATCCCGCACGGCAGCCAGGCAACCAAGCCGTAGGCATGTCTAATGGATGGATGACCCCAGCGGCGCCCCCTACCCTGACTGTCCGTTCCATGCGTCCGGAGGACTGGCCGTCCGTCCGGGATATCTACCAGGAGGGGATCGATACCGGCCAGGCCACGTTCGAGTCGCAGGCGCCCGGCTGGGACAGGTTCGACGCTTCCCGCCTTCCCGCCCATCGCCTCGTCGCCGAGACGGCGGATGGCCGCATCGTGGGCTGGGCCGCTGTCTCCCCGGTGTCAGCCCGCCACGTCTACTCGGGCGTCGTGGAACACTCGGTGTACGTTGCAGGAGAAGCTCGCGGCCTCGGGGGTGGCACGGCCCTGCTGCGGGCCCTGTCCGCATCCACCGAAGCCGGTGGCATCTGGACCATCCAAGCCAGCGTTTTCCCCGAGAACGAAGCGAGCCTCAAACTGCACCTCGCCAACGGCTACGTCGTGGTCGGGCGCCGGCAGCGCATAGCCCAAATGGGCCACGGACCCCTCCGCGGCACATGGCGCGACACCATCCTGATCGAACGCCGCTCCCCTGTCATCTAAGCCTGCTCATCCTCGTTTCGTGCCTTCTGAGAAGCCCTTGAAGGATTCCCAGATGATGGCGGCTGCCGCCATCCCGCCGAAGACTCCGGCCGCAAACAGCATGATTTTCAGGATGACGAGGAGCGTTTCCAGCACCTCGACGTCAACCGCGATCGGCAGCGTGAGCCCGAAGTAGAAGCACGAAATGGCCGCTGCCAGGATCAAGAGCCCGAATATGAGTGATTCGGCCGCTTCGGCATCGCTTTTGCGGCGGCGGGACCACACAGCGCTGAGGGCTGGGATGAGAAACGCCGTTGCTATCGCCATCAGTATCTCGCCCACAGCACCTCCAGCTGTACGCAGAGTGGTTCCACAGGACTCATCCCTTCTCCCCCCATAACCCTGGGACGTGTTGTGCCCGAATGGCCTGCCCCAGTCAGGTGGAACTGGGCGCCAAGGAGCGCAGCTTCCCGGATGCTTCGGAAAGGTCCACGCTGTTGGTGCGTGCCGGCCGGTACCAGCCCACGGCGGAACCGCGCAAGGCCTGGATGGCCGATCCGAAAACGACGTAGGCCCGCAGGGGCTCGTAGATCAGCCGGTACGCGGGCACCATGAGCAGGTGCAGCAGGTTCTCATGGACCATCAGTACCGCCACGATGGAGATGAGCATGTGGGTTGCTGCGACGAAAGCCGAGAAGATCGCGATGGCCTGCCATTCCCCGTGAGTGAGGCTGATGACGGCGACGACCACGGTCAGCGGCATAAAGACCAGGGGCACCAGCACGGAGATCAGCGCGTACGGCATGCTGAGCATGCCCAGGGCGCCGTACTTGGGGTTGAAGATCATGGCCCGGTGCTTGTAGAGGGTCTGGATGTTGCCGTAGGTCCACCGGAGCCTTTGCTTGAACAACCCCCGCACTGTCAGGGGTGCCTCGGTCCAGGCAACTGCTTGGTTCTCCTGGACGATGCTGTAGCCGAGCCGCTGCAGTGACAGTGTCAGGTCTGCGTCTTCGGCCATGGTGTCGTGGGAGTAGCCTCCTGCCCTGACCAGTGCCTCCCGGCGCCAGGCAGCGCAGGCACCCGGGACAATGGAAATCGCGCCCATTAGCCCTTCGGCCATGCGGGTGACGCAGATGCCGGAGAGGTACTCCAGGCTTTGCCAGGCGGTGATGAGATTCTGCCGGTTCCCGACTTTGACGTGGCCGGCCACTGCCCCCACTTCCTTGCCGCTTCGGGGTGCCAGGAAATGGCGGGCAAACATCTTGATGGTCTGCGGCTCGAACAGGGTGTCCCCGTCCAGTGTGACCACAACCTGGCCGCACGACTCGTCGATGCCGTGATTGCTCGCAGCCGATTTGCCGCCATTGGGCTGGTTGATGACGCGCAGTGCCGCCCACGTCGTGGCATACTCCGTCAGCACGGCGAGCGTCCCGTCGGTTGACCCGTCGTTGACTGCCACCACTTCCATCAGGGGATAGTCGCTGGCTCGAAGGGCATCCAAGGTTTTCGCCACCACAAGTTCTTCGTTGTACACGGGCAGGACCACGCTGACGAAGGGCCATTCCGTCTCCTTGACCTCATCCCATTGACGTTTTTTCTGCCGGGAATTGTTGACCAGCGCCAGGATGACGAACAGGAACGTCAGTATGGTCAGGGAGCCGATACCGAACCAGAACAGCCAGGTGAGCAGCACGTTGGGGGTAACGAGGTAAGAGGTCAGGGCAGCGAGGGTTACGTTGTCCTCTATGGACGCCGGCACGTTGTGCTGCGGCACGAACTCGGGTGGCAGCAGAGGCTGGAGCGTGGTGAATGTGTAGCCCTGGGCTTTGGCCTGGGGGATGAACTCCTTGAGCATGTCGATCGTGGCGGTGCGGTCGCCGCCGCCGTCATGGACGAGCACAACGTGGCCCGGGCCGCTCAATTCCGGCAGTGCAATGGATTCGGCCGGTCCGTGCTCCCAGTCGCGGGTGTCAAGGTCAAAGCTGACGTGGAGATACCCCAGCTGCTGCGAAAGCAAAAGCGCCAGCGTGTTGTTCTCCGGGTCACCGGTGGGGATCCGGAACAGCCTGGATTCGTAGTTACTGACCGCACGCATGATCCGGTCCATCCCGATGATCTGCTGGCGGTTGTACACATCGTCGTGGGACCAGAAGTCGATGTGGGATTCAGAGTGGTTGCCCACCATGTGGCCCTCGCGGACAATGCGCCGCAACAGGTCGGGATATTTGACCACGTTGTCCCCCACCGAAAAGAAGGTTGCCGGAACACCTTCCCGGGAGAGCAGATCCAGGATTTCGGGCGTGTAGGTGGGGTCAGGGCCGTCGTCGAAGGTGAGCATCAGCGTGCGCTCCAGGGGCAGGCCGTAGGCCTCAACGACGTACGGACTGGCGCCGATCAGTAATGTCTCATCCGGAGTTGCCTCCCTCCAGACGGCGTCACTGAACGGATCCTCGAGCAGCGTTTTTCCATCCACTCGTTCTACGACTGCGATCCGGTGGAATGTGGCCAGGCCCTTGTCGGGGCCGATCCTTGGGATGCTCTCCAGGTCCTGCAGGTTCAGCAGCTGCCGTGGATACGCCACAGCCTGGTTCTGCTGTGCCGGGCGTACCGGAGCGGTCGCGGCCGGGAGGATCGCAACGATGGACAGCACCACCAGCAGAAGCCCGGCAAACACAAGGCTCAAAATTCTTCGCCAGCGGTTGCCTGTGGCATCGAAGAAGACTGGCGCCCGGCCAGGTGAAATCTGGGGCGCTGGGTCAGTCATGACTTCCTAGCGAAGGAACCGTACCTGCACATTTCTTGACAGGGCCAAACACAGCGACCATGGATGAAATCAGATCGGGGCCTGACCTGCCCATCTGGAACCGGGGCACAGCAAAACCCCGAGGGGCCGCCTTCCTGCCGACTGTAGAAGACGCAGCCTCAGAAAACATCCGAAGTATGTACTCGAATTTTTTCCTCGCCATACCTGCTTAGACGTTTGAGGCGGCAGTGCGGGTACATCCGTCCGGTAGCCAAAAAGATAAGCCCGCCCGGCGAAGTGCCGGACGGGCTTATCAGGGGCAACGCAGCTAGTGGGAGCTACTCGGTGCCACCTTTGGCGCGGCGGCCGATGAAGTATGCGCCGGCCGCGACCAGGAGGAGCAAGAGTGCGCCGATGCCGATGAACAGGCCCGTATTGTCCTGTCCGGATGTTGCGGACGCGGCTGCCGGGCTTTCGGTGGCAGGCGCCGGGCTCGGGGCCGCTGAGGTGACAGCTGAGGTGGGTGATGGTTCCGTGGTGGCGGCCGCCGTCGACGTCTCCTCCGGGCCGTGGCTCCCGGCTCCGGCGTAGGTGAACGTAAAGGTGCCGTCGATGGGGTGCCCGTCGGCGGAAACTGCCCGCCACTCAACTGTATGTTCGCCGTCGTGGTCGATGGCGGCGTTGATGCTCAGGGTTGCACCATCGACGGCGATGTCACCCTCGCTGACCACATGGCCGTCGGGGGCGGTGACCGTGATGATGTTTGAACCGGGAAGCCCGGTGTCCGGTGCATTCGTCAGGGTGATGGAGACTTTGCCGGGATTGGCGGTGACGGTTTCACCGGCGGCAGGGCTGGTGGACGCCAGTGCATCGTGGGCCTGGGCTGGCGCAGCACCGGCCAACAGGCCCAGGGCGAGGGCAGCGGCTGCGGCGCCTGAGGTCAGTACGCGGCGGATGGGAAAGCTCATTGGTGGTTGTCCTTTCAGGGACTGTGTCCGGCCAGGCGTGAGGGCTGGTCGGACGTAATTCGGGGAAGGTAAAGGGGCCCGGCCTGATTAGGCGGGTGTGCCGATGGCCGACAATGTCCGCCCGGAGGCAGCCGGCGGGCCGCGGCGCGGCGGAATGCGGACTGCCGTCTGCCGCGTCATTACGGCCTTTCTCGGCAGAGCGCAGACCCGGTACGCGGCCGGCAGCCGGACAGGGTGCAGGATGGCGGCCAGCGGGGCGAGCCACGCCTTAAGCTGCCAAAGTGCGGCCTCTCCGCGGGCCAGGACGACGGCGGTGGCGGCGATGGCGAGCAGGTGCGCTGCCAGCATGGCCGGGGCGGGCAGCGCGGCCAGGGCGTGACCTGTCAGCTCCTCGACGGAACCTGGTGTGTCGGCGCAGCTGGGGATGGCGATTTCGCGATGGTGGCCGTGGGCGGCGACGCCGGTTCCGGCACAGTGCACCGACGGTCCGGAGAGCGCGGTGAAGGCCGAGTGCAGGGCCGCCTGGCTCCCGCCGAGGATGAGGGCCATGATCGGCAGCCGGAAGCGGCGGCGGGAGAGCAGCATCACCGGGGCCATGACCAGGACTGCCAGCAGGAGCAGGACAGGAGCCGGGGGCAGGTGCCCGCCCCCGGCGGTGTGCGCCGCAGCCGCAAGACCAACACCGGAACCCGTGATCACGCCGGAGCGCAGAAAGCGCAGGGGCTGCTGTGCGGGCATGGTCCTGCCTTTCATGCTCGGAGCGGGCGGGCCTGCCCCCAGGTTGCCGCTGAGCCGGCGTCAGACGTGGACGGGTTCGCCGGTGACGCGGTGGTCTGCGTGGTTGATGGTTTCCTGGATCAGCCTAATCAAGTGCCCGTCGTGCAGCGAGTAAATGACATGCCGGCCGTCCTTGCGGGTATCCACCAATCCGCTGAGGCGCAGCTTGGCCAGATGCTGGCTCACCACGGTACGGGGTGCCGCGGCTGCGGCCGTGAGTTCCGTAACCGTCTTGGGACCCTGGGCGAGCTGCCAGAGCAGGTGCAGCCGGGTGGGTTCGGCCAGCATCCGCAGCGTCCCGGCGGCCGTTTCCAGCAGCTCCGCCCCGGGCGCGACCGCATGGACGAGCGAGGGTTCTTCAGTGCCGGTGCTGGGAGGACTGCTCGGTTGGCTGCTCAACGGGCTTCTCCTCGATAACGGGCCGGCCTGCCTCCGTGCTGCTGTGCCGGGGCCAGGACAGGAAGGCTCCTGCGCTACCCAGTATCGCAAGGATTGTCAGCGCCACTGCTGCCCAGCCGAGGCCGGCGGCAGCGCCCACCCAGCCGGCAAGGGGGTAGGCGATGATGTAGCAGGCGTGTGAGAGCGAGAACTGGGCGGTGAACACATAGGGCCGGGTCTCCTCCGTGGAGGCGTCCCGCAGCAGCCGGGACGACGGCGTGAGGATGGTTGAGTTGCCCGCGCCAAGGACGAACCACAGCCCCAGCAGCCACCACCACCCTGCTTCGGGAGCGGCGAAGGCAACCACGGCCACGCAACCGGCCAGTGCTGCGGGGATGGCGGCCGCGCCGGTCAGCATCACGGAGCGGTCACCGAAGCGCTCCAGGACGCGGGGTGCAAACAACGCAACGAGCATGGAGCCGACGCCGAAGGATGCCAGCGCCAGTGCAAGGTCTGCGTCGGCGCGGCCGAGCACGTCACGGACGTAGACCACGGTGTTGACGAGGACCATGGCGGTGGGTGCGGCGACCACCACGTTCAGGGCTAGCAGGGACCGCAGCCGGCTGGTCCGCCAGAAAATCCGGGCACCGAGGGTGGTCCGGTGCCACAGCGATGTTGCCGGTGCAGCGGTCGACTCAATCTTCGGAAGGATGGTTACGGCGACCATCAGCGCCGAGAACAGGAACCCGAACACGGTGCCCAGGAAGAGGTTGTTGTAGCTGACGACGGTCAGCAGCAATGCTGCCGCGGCGGGGCTGACCAGGGCTTCCATGTCATACGCGAGCCGGGACAGGGAGAGGGCCCTCGTGTAGTCCCGTTCCTCCTTCAGCACTGTGGGAATCAGCGACTGGAACGCCGGCGTGAAGGTGGCCGATGCCGACTGCAGCAGGAACACCACCACGTAGATCTGCCACGCTTCGGTAATGAACGGCAGGCACAGCGCCATGGCTCCACGGACCAGGTCGGCACCGATCAGCACGGGCTTCTTCGGCAACCGTGCCACGACGGCGTTGATCACCGGGGCGAAGCCCACGTAGGCCAGCATCTTGATCAGCAGGGCCGTGCCCATGACGGCGCCGGCGTTGCTGCCTGCCAGGTCGAACGCGAGCAAGCCCAGCGCGACTGTGAGGAGCCCCGTCCCCAGCAGCGCCACCACCTGCGCCGCGAACAACCGCCGGTAGGTCACATTCCGCAGAACGTCCAGCATTCGACACCCTTTCGAGTTCACATGTGCGTAAGTATGCACCTAACTCTACGCCTCCCAGCACGGTTGGCGAGCGGTTGAACCGGCAAGGCATCGCTACAGTAGGTGCTGGACGGAAGGCAATGACCATGACCGAAGAGACGCACACCGGCTTGGCGGGAACCGTCCTGCGTGAGCGGTACCGAGTGGAAGAAGTCCTTGGCCACGGCGGCATGGGCAGCGTCTACCGCGGGACCGACCTGGTTCTTGATCGGCAGGTGGCACTGAAGATCTTCCGCGAGGACGTCACCGACCCGGAGGAACTGGCCCGGCAGCAGGCGGAAGCCCGGATGCTCGCCCAGCTGAACCACCACGGCCTGGTCACGCTTTTCGACACCGGCACGCTGCTCCGCGGCCACCGGGAAGTGCCCTTCCTGGTCATGGAACTTGTTAACGGAACCGACCTTCGCCGCCATCTCGCAGCCGGGCCGCTGGCAGGGGCCGAAGCGGCGCGGCTAGGAGCCGAACTGGCTGAAGCGCTCCAGTACATCCACCAGCGCGGCGTGGTGCACCGCGACGTAAAACCCGCGAACATCCTGCTGACCCGCTACGCGGCGGACTCCCCGCTGCGGCCCAAGCTTGCCGACTTCGGGATCGCAAGAATGCTCGACGGCGCCCGCCTCACCGCCACCAACATGGTTCCGGGAACAGCGGCCTACTTGAGTCCTGAGCAGGCCCGCGGGGACACGGTGGGACCGCCCGCGGACATCTACTCCCTGGGCCTGGTGCTGCTGGAGGCCCTCACCGGGACGGTGGCCTTCCCCGGTCCTCCGCTGGAAGCCGCCGTGGCACGGCTCTCCCGGCTTCCGGATATTCCCGATTCCATTGGCCCGCAGTGGAAATCGCTGCTGACCGGCATGACTTCCCTGGACCCGCAGGACAGGCCGGATGCGGCGGGCGTCGCCAGGATGCTGGGAACCGCGGGCTGGAACCCGCCGGCGGAAGGAGCCGGCGATACTGCCGTCGCACCGTCCCACCCGGCCACCCGGGTCCTGCACGCCGGTGACGCCGGGACCCGCGTGGCGGGGAGCCCGGCCGCGCAGGGAAGCAGGCTGCCCGTCCTCGCTGACAGCCAGGCCACCAACGCCACGTCATGGCAGCCTGCCCCACATATGCCGGCGCGGGCACCTGCCTCCGCACACCCGAAGCCTGCCCGGAAGCGTCCCGGGGACAAACCCGGCCCCCTGCGGCGCCGCCGCCTGTGGATCCTGGCCGCGGCCGCCGTCGTCGTTCTCATCCTCGGGGCGGTCCTGCTGACGTCCCTCCAGCGGCCGACACCCGCGCCGGTGGATCCCGGGCCGGCCATCCCCGGGCAGCTGGGCGAGCACTTCAAGGAACTCGAAGAAAGCGTCAGGCCATGAACTGCCATCCCCGCCGAAAGCTGACAACCGCTGTCCTTGGCGCCTGCCTTGGCGTGGCGTTGCTGGGCGGGTGCTCCCCTGCGCCCGACCTGGACACTGCGGTGGCCGGCCAGCTGCAGACGCGCGTGGCCTCGGCAAAGGAACTGGCTGCGGCACAGGACTTCCCGTCCGCGCTGGCGGAGCTGCAGCAGCTGAACCAGGACGTGGCAGCCGCTGCGGAGCAGGGCAAGGTCTCGCAGCAGCGGAAGGCCCGGATCGAGGCGGCCATCAGCACGATCAGGAGCGACCTGGAAGCAGCCCTGGCGCCGGCGCCAACGCCCCCCGCAACCGATCGGCCGCTGACCAAGGACGAACAGGAACGGCTCGAAGAGGCGCAAAAAGAGGCCGAGAAGCAGCGCGAGGAGGCGCAAAAGGAGGCCGAAAAGCAACGCAAGGAAGCCCAGGAGGAAGCTGAAAAGCAGCGGAACAGGGACTAAGCGTTGACGTGGCCCCGGCGGCCCACACCGGCGCTACCTGTTTCGGTCGTGGATGCCAGGAGTTCGCCCACGGCGCACACGGCCCGGCCGAGAGTTGGCACCGCGTAAAGTGGAAGCATTATGGATGACCCTCCTTCACATATGCCCTGGCCCCTCCACCTTCTGACCGGTTCACCGGCCACCACGGGAGAGGGGCGCCCGAATGTATGAATGGATCATGCTCGGTATCGGCCTTGTCCTGACGGTCGGTACCGGTTTCTTTGTTGCTTCCGAGTTCGCGCTGGTCAACCTTGACCGCGGCGATCTTGAAGCCCGCCAGTCGCGCGGCGAAAAGCGCCTTGGGCCCACCATCAAGGCCCTCAAGATCACCTCGACGCACCTCTCCGGTGCGCAGCTGGGCATCACGCTCACCACGCTGCTGACCGGCTACACCTTCGAACCTGCCATCAGCCGGATGCTCAGCGGCCCCCTGCTCGCCGCCGGACTTCCTGAAGGCGCCGTGCCCGCGGTGGGTTCCGTTGTCGGCATTTTCCTTGCCACCATCTTCTCGATGGTGATCGGCGAGCTGGTCCCCAAGAACTTCGCCCTCGCGCTGCCCTTGGCGACGGCGAAGGTGGTGGTGCCGTTCCAAGCGCTCTTCACCGCCGTGTTCAAACCCGTGATCCTGCTGTTCAACAACACCGCGAACGCGATCATCCGGTCCTTCGGCATCGAACCCAAGGAAGAACTGTCCGGCGCCCGCAGCGCCGAGGAACTCAGCTCCTTGGTGCGGCGCTCTGCCCTGGAAGGCGTGCTCGACGCCGACCACGCAGTCCTGCTGCACCGCACCCTGCGCTTCTCCGAACACTCCGCCGCGGACGTCCTGACGCCGCGCGTGCGCATGACTGCCGTTAACGACGATGACACGGCCGAAGAGATTATCGCCCTGGCCACCACCACCGGCTACTCCCGGTTCCCCGTCATTGGAGAAGACCGCGACGACGTCCTGGGCGTCCTGCACGTCAAGCAGGCCTTCGCCGTGGCCCTGGAAGACCGTGCCCGCGTCACCGCGTCAGAGCTGATGATCGAACCCCTGAGGGTGCCCGAGTCGATGGGGGTCGACACGCTGCTGGTCCTGCTCCGCAAGCAGGGGCTCCAGGTGGCGATCGTCTCCGACGAGCACGGCGGCACCGCGGGCATCGTCACGCTTGAGGACCTCGTGGAAGAGATTGTGGGCGAACTCGAGGACGAGCACGACCGGGCGCGCGCCGGCGTGGTCCGTATTGGCCGGTCCATCACCTTTGATGCGTCGCTGCGGCCGGACGAGTTGCTGGACCGGACCGGCATCACCGTCCCGGATGACGAGGACTACGACACCATCGCCGGGTTCGTCTCTGACCAGCTGGACCGCATCCCCGAACTCGGCGATGAAGTGCAGATCGACGGCGGGACCCTGCGTGTGGAGCGCGTCCTGGGCACGCATGTGGAGCGGATCCGCTTCACCCCGGACGAGACGCAGGAACCGCCCCAGAGCGCCCATGACCGCATCATCGACAATCTCACCTCGGAGCTGACCCATGAGTGAATACCTTCCCGGCATTATCTGGCTGGTGGTGCTCCTGGTGGTCAACGCGTTCTTCGTGGGCGCCGAGTTCGCCGTGATTTCCGCCCGCCGTTCCCAGATCGAACCCAAGGCCGAGGCCGGCAGCAAAGCCGCGAAGACCACGCTGTGGGCCATGGAGCACGCCACCCTCATGCTGGCCACCAGCCAGCTGGGCATCACGGTGTGTTCGCTGGTGATCCTGAACGTCTCCGAACCGGCCATCCACCACTTGCTGGAAATCCCGCTGGGCCTGACCTCCCTGTCCTACGAGGCCATCAGCATCATCGCGTTCGTCATTGCCCTGCTGCTGGTGACCTTCCTGCACGTGGTCCTGGGCGAGATGGTCCCCAAGAACATCTCCTTCTCCGTGCCCACCCGTGCGGCGTTGATCCTGGCCCCGCCGCTGGTGATGGTCTCCCGGGTGGTCAAGCCGGTGATCTGGACCCTGAACGGCATCGCCAACTCGATCCTGCGGCTGTTCAAGGTGGAGCCCAAGGACGAAGCCACCAGCGCCTACACCCTGGACGAGGTGGCCAACATCGTGGAGCAATCCACACGCGACGGCATGCTCAGCGACGCCAGCGGCACGTTGACGGCCGCGTTCGAGTTCACCGCCAAGACAGTAGCGGACGTGGAGGTACCCATCAGCGAGATGGTGCTCCTGCCCGCCTCCGCCACCCCGGCGGACATCCAGCGCGCCGTGGCCCAACACGGCTACTCCCGGTACATCCTCACCGATGAGGCCGGCGTCCCCTCCGGCTACCTGCACCTCAAGGATGTGATGGACCTGGTGACGCCGGAGAAGTTTACCCAGCCCGTTCCGGCAAAGCGGATCCGCCGCCTCGCCTCCGCCTTCAGCGGAGGCGAGCTCGAGGACGCACTGGCCACGATGCGGCGCACCGGCGCCCACGTGGCCCGGGTGTTCGACGCCCACGGCAACACCACCGGTGTCCTATTCCTCGAGGACATCATCGAAGAACTCGTGGGTGAAGTCCAGGACGCCACCAGCGCCTGACAGTCACCCTTGCTTTCGTGCCCGGCAGCGGTAACAACACTGCTGCCGGGCATGACCGGTCTGGAGCACAATGCCCTTTTCCGCTGACTTACTGGGTCCCATCCTGGAACTCATGACCTGGATCGGTATCGTCCCCGGCATCCCCTTGATCATCGCGGGCCTGATCATCGCCAAAAAACAATGCCCCTGGGCCCAGGCCGCGGGCGAAGTCGTCACCGCAGGTGCCTACAAAGCCCTCCAGTGGAGACCCAAGGACGAGGCAACATCCCGTCTCATCCTGCTGCCGGCTGATGAAGCCGCGAAGGTGACTGCCGGAACGTTCATCGTCTTCTACTACGACACCTGCCACCCTGCCCACTGGTCCATGTATCCTCCGCGGCAGCAGAACCCGCTTCTCGTTCTGGGCTGGATCCTGACCGGAGCCGGCGTCCTCTGTGCCGTTGTTGGTCTGGCGCTTACCACCATCTCCAGCTGAAGTCTGGTCGGCCCCTCGCTTCCTTCCACAACCCGGATTACCCATTCACCCCGTGTGCCCTGACGATATGATCGCTCCATGGCCAGCCCCACGGAATTCCTGGGCCCCATCCTGGAGCTGATGACCTGGGTCGGGGTCGTACCGGGCGTGCCGCTTCTGATCATCGGCTGGATCATCCGCAAGCGCCGGTGCAACTGGTCCACCGCCGACGGTGAAGTTTTTACCGCCGGACGGTACCGGGGACTGCAATGGACCGACAACACCAGCACCTCCCGCAGGGGCCTTTTGGAGCCCGAACAGGCACCGGAACTTCAGGCCGGACACGTAGCGGTCCTGCACTACGACATCTGCCACCCCACACGCTGGCGGCTGGAACCCCCAAGGTACGACAACACCGCCACCGTCCTGGGCCTGGTACTGACCGGCGTGGGCATGGCAAGCGCGATCGCCGGTTTCGTCCTCATGATGCTTTAGCGCCGTGCCCGAGGCACCATTTTTCACCCCAGGGGGTGTCCCACTTCCTTTGAAACTGCATCCCCCGGCGGGATGCCCCCCTGCCGAACCGGGATATGCCTTCATCTGTCCTTTGAGGGCGGCTTCATGAGGATGTCGGTGAGTTGCGTCAGGCCGCCGGCCATGTCGACATTCTTGTCGTAGAGCCATTGCAGTTGCAGTCCGTCAAAGGCTGCGATGACCAGCCTCGCGAGGGCCTGCGCGGGAACGTCGTTGCGCACTTCACCCGATTCCTGGCGGCGTTGGATGTCCTCGCCCAGCTCCGCCACAAGCATGGCGTAGCGGTCTTCGAAATACGGGTGTGAGTCGTGCCCGGGATCGCTGGCCGTCGCTGAGGCCACGGCGTAAAGCGTGGTGAGTCCAGGCTCGTTGCGGTTCCGTTCCGCGACGGGCGCGAGCAGCCTCAGTCCTGTCTTGGCGTCATCGGCGGTACTAAGGACCCGCCGGTCCCGCTCGGACAGGACGGCAGTGAGCAGCTCCTGCTTGCCCCTGAAGTAGTGGAACAGAGTGGCTTCCTTCACCCCTACGAGCTCGGCCACCCGCTTCAGCGCCGCACCCTCAAAGCCTTCAGTGGCGAAGACATCCGTTGCTGTCTGGATGATCTGCTCCCGGCGCTCCGCTCCTTTGGCGTACTGGCCACGCGGCTTTGATGTTGGCATCACGACAGTTTATTTCAAGCGCCCCTCCTGAAAACCTAGTCTTACTTGGTTTTTGTGTATATGATCCTTTTCACGGCCCAACGGAGGGTCGCTTTCATCAGGAGGCAATGTGGCCGATATGACCATTTCCCAAGATCCCGCTGCATCTCCGGCCAGCGGTGCCTTGGGCAGCAGCACAGCAGACACCGCCGCCGGAACCGGCGCCCCCTCACCCGTCAAGGCACCGCGCGCCTACGTCATCGGCATGCCCATCGCCAGCGCCGGGCTCTGGATGGCTGTGCTGGCTCCGGCGCTTGTGGTGCTGGCCATCAAGGTTTCCGAGATCACCACTCCGGAAACCCGGGCAGGAGCCCTGAGCTTGGTTGCGGGCGTCGGCGCCCTGGCAGCGCTGCTGGCCAACCCGTTCTTCGGGAGGCTGAGCGACCGCACCACATCCCGGTTCGGTATGCGCAAGCCCTGGATTGTTGGCGGTTCCCTAGTCGGGCTCGTGTCGCTGTTCTTCCTGGGCTCTGCCACCGACGTCACCGGGGTGCTGGTTGCCTGGCTGTTTACGCAGCTCAGCTTCAATGCCGCCCTTTCCGCCCTGGTTGCCACGCTTCCTGACCAGGCCGGCCCCACCGAACGCGGCCGTCTCTCCGGCCTGATTGGCATGACGCTTCCCCTCGGCCTGGTTGCCGCCGCGTTCCTTGCACAGCTGTTCGATAACGCGCTGCAGATGGCGGTGGTGCCCGGCATCATCGGCACCGTGGTGGCCATCGCCTTTGCCTTCACGTTCAAAGACCGGGTCCTGACCGAGAAGCCTGCCCCGCTGAACCTGAAGGAGATCGCGGGCTCGTTCTACTTCAACCCCCGCACCAACCCCGGACTGGGGTGGGCCTGGTTCACCAAGTTCCTGGTGTACATCGGATACTGCGCGGGCCTGCTGTACCTGCCGTACTTCTTCATCGACCACCTCAAGGTCGCCGAATCGGATGTCACCGCCCTGGTCTTCCAGGCAACCCTGGTCAACTCCGCCGGCACCGTCCTCACCAGCCTCGCCGGAGGCTGGATCAGCGACCGCATCGGCAAGCGCAAGGCAATGGTCATCGCCTCGGCAATCATCGTGATGCTCGGCCTGATCGTCATCGCCACCAGCACCACCACCAACCAGGTCCTGGTCGGACAGGCCATCACCGGCCTCGGCCTTGGCTGCTTCGGAGCCGTGGACGTTGCCCTCATCACCGACCTGCTGCCCAAAGACCAGAGCGAGAACGCGAAAACCTTTGGAGTCTTCAACATCGCCCAGGCACTGCCCCAGTCCCTGGTGCCGGCCATCGCGTTCCCCGTCATCACGCTCGGCGGTTACCCCGCACTCTTCATTGGCGGGGCCGTCGTCGGCATCATCGGCGCCGTCCTCGTCACCCGCATCAAAGGAGTCAAATAGATGAACCCCACCCTCTCCCCTGCCGTAACCGCCCCGGCCGCCGGTTCGCCCGACGCTGAAGCACGCATCCGCGAACTGGCCGAAAGCCTTCCCCTTGAACAGCAGATCCAGCTCCTGACCGGCGCGGATGTCTGGGCAACGCACGCCCTTCCTTCCATCGGCCTTTCCCGCGTCGTCCTCTCGGACGGTCCCTCGGGGGTCCGTGGTGAAGACTTCGACGAGCGGCACGACTCCGTCTCCCTGCCGTCGTCGTCCGCCCTGTCCGCCACCTGGAGCGTGGACGTCGCCCGCCGCTACGGCCAGGTCCTGGGCCAGGAAGCCCGCCGCAAGGGCGTCCACGCCGTACTTGGCCCCACCATCAACCTGCACCGCTCACCCTTGGGCGGAAGGCACTTCGAATGCATGAGCGAAGACCCCCGGCTCACCGCCACCCTGGCCGCAGGCTACGTGGCCGGCGTGCAGTCCATGGGCGTCGGGGCAACACCCAAGCACTACCTGGCCAACGAGGCCGAAACGGACCGCTTCACCGCCGACTCCGTGGTGGACGAGCGCCCGCTGCGCGAGCTCTACCTCGCAGCCTTCGAAGACGCCATCACCGAGGCACGCGCCTGGCTGGTCATGAGCTCCTACAACTCCATCAACGGGACCACGGCCAGCGAGAACCACCTCCTGAAGACCCCGCTGTCCACCGAGTGGGGCTTTGACGGCGTCGTTGTCTCGGACTGGACCGGCGTCCGGTCCGTCGAGGCGGCCAACGCCCACCAGGACCTCGAGATGCCCGGCCCGGTAGGCCACTGGGGATCCAAACTGCTCGCAGCCGTCGAGGACGGCCGCGTCAGCCGCGCCGCCATCCTGGAAAAAGTCATCCGCATCCTCCGCCTGGCTGCCCGCGTCGGTTCGCTTGAAGGCGTCTCCCCCGCTGTGGCCGACCTTCCGCCGGCCCTCGACGCCGCCGCCGTCGCCCGTGAAGTGGCGGTCCGGGGCGCCGTCCTGGTCCGCAACAAGGACGGGCTCCTGCCCCTTGACCCGTCAGCACTGGCCAGTGTTGCAGTCAGCGGCCACAACGCCGAAGAAGCCCGCACGCAGGGCGGCGGCAGTGCCACCGTCATGCCCAAGTACACGGTCTCTCCCCTGGAGGGCCTGCGTGAAGCCCTGCCGGAAGGCGTCAGCGTCAGCTACGCCCGCGGAGCCAAGGTAGCCGAAGGCCTGCAGGCCTTCCCGCGCACCTCCCTGCACAACCCCGTGTCCGGCGTTCCCGGCATGCGGGTGACCTTCCTGTCCGAAGACGGTGCGGAAATCTCCGGTGAAGACCGGCTCGCGTCCCACCTCATCTGGTTCGGCGTCGGGATCCCGGAAGGTGCCGCCGCCATCCGCATGGAAGCTGACTGGACTGCCCCCACGGCGGGCATCCATCACTTGGGCGTGGGAACGGTGGGCTACATCCGCCTGTCGCTGCAGGGCGAGGAAGTGTTCAACGGCGAGATCGAGGATGACACCGACGTGCTCGGCGCTGCCCTCTTCGACCCGCCCAAGACCGTCCACCCCGTGGAAACCGCTGCGGGCGAAGCGGTACGCATCGAAGCCGTTTACGAGCTGCCCAAGCAGCAGGTCATCCCGTTCACCGCCATCCTCCTGGGCGAGGAAACCGTCGTGGAGGACCCCCAGGCCGATATTGACGCGGCAGTGGAAGCGGCAAAGGCCGCCGACGTTGCCATCGTGGTGGTGGGAACCAGCGCCGCGATCGAGTCCGAGGGCTTTGACCGCAAGGACCTTGACCTTCCCGGCCTGCAGAACCAACTGGTCGAAGCTGTTGCCGCGGTCAACCCGCGTACCGTCGTGGTGGTCAATTCCGGCTCACCGGTCCTGATGCCATGGCTCGACAAGGTGGGAGCCGTCCTGCTCGGCTGGTTCGGCGGCCAGGAATTCGGCCGTGCCATCGCGGACATCCTCCTCGGCGTCGAGGAGCCAGGCGGCCGCCTGCCCACCACCTGGCCCGCATCCCTGGAAGACGTTCCGGTACTGAACACCACACCGGTGGACGGCAAGGTGGTCTACTCCGAAGGCATCCACGTTGGCTACCGCGCCTGGCTCAAGCAGGAAGCTGCCGGCGGTGCCGCCCCTGCCCTCCCGTTCGGCTTCGGCATGGGCTACACCACCTTCGAACTGGGAACAGCCCACGCGCCCCAGTACGTGACCGCCGGCCAGGACGTCGTGGTGCACGTACCGGTCCGCAACACCGGCAAGCGCACCGGCCGTGAAACGGTGCAGGTGTACCTGGACCGCCCCGGCTCCGCCGTGGAGCGCCCCGTCCGCTGGCTCGCCGGCTACGCGGGAACGCATCTGGCGCCGGGAGGTACGGAAAGCGTGGAAGTGCGGATACCGGCACGGTCCTTTGGACATTACGACGGCGGCTGGCAATTTGAGCAGGGCACGTTCCGCCTGCTGGTGGGCCGCCACGCCGCCGACGACTTCCAGACGCTGGACATCGAACTGCGGTAATACCGGGCGTTACTACAAAGGCCGGGCCGGATCCGAACACTTCGGATCCAGCCCGGCCTTCTTTGCTTTTCCTTCGGGCAGCCCTGGGGTTACACCAAACTCGGCTGGCTCGACAAAATGTAGTCCAATGCCGCAGGACCGGTCATCGACAGCCCCGGCCACACCAGCTGGCCGCCGCGGACGTACGGCTCAACGCGGGTTTGCCGGCGCATGGCGATCCACAGTGAAGCGCTGGCAATTGGCTCCTCGCCATTGAGGAAACACCAGCTCAGGTACAGCCCGTACACCTCGTCCTCGCGCAGGCCCGGCTGCTTGTCCGGGCAGCAGGTGATGCATTCCACAAGGAAACGGCTGCAATTCGGCACACTCATATCTGTAAACCTCCTGCTAAGAACCCACGGACCCGGGCTCCAGTTGCCGTGCGGCAGCGCGCGGCAACAGAACCTCGCAAGTAGTTCGGAGCCGGGAACCAGCCGGATGGGTGCCAAAAATGCAGGTCTTCCTGACGCAGACCCGCAGTGCAAGGATTTCCTCATGAACAACAATATGAGCGGCAACGAGGGGACCCACGGGCAGCACCTGCACGCCCACACGTCTCCGACCACGCAACAAATGCGCACCGTTGGCCAGCGCCGCCGCGACGCCGAGGAGAAGCTGGAACACCACCTCCAGGAAGCCCGCCACAAGCAAGATCCTCATGACGAGCAGGAGGAAAACGGCAGCGGCGAAGAAGCCCCGCAGTAACCCGGTAGTTTCGACAGGCTCAACCACCGGGGACGGCAGCGGTCGTCACTGACCGCTGACGGTGGCGCCGGCGTCGTCCGCTGTGGTGCTAACGTGACGCCTATGCACCTGAAGGCTTACCAGCGAAGCCCTGCCCCGCGCCGCCGGAGACGAAAGCCAAGTACGGTCCTTTCCGGCTACGGCCGGTCCGCCGCAGCCTTCCAGGAGCGGCAGCTGTCCACCCTGCAACGGCTAGTCCGGCGCCTGGTACCCCGGCACCCCGCCCAGGTGATTGCGGTCGGCTTCGCGCTGGCGATCGCCGCGGGCACCGGCCTGCTCATGCTGCCGGTGGCCAAGGCCGGCGAGGGCGGCGCGTCGCTGCTAGAGGCGCTGTTCACGGCCACGTCCGCGGTTTGCGTCACCGGCCTGGTCACCGTGGACACCCCGGTGTTCTGGAGCGGATTCGGGCAGGCCGTCATCCTGGCCCTGATCCAGATCGGCGGGTTCGGAGTGATGTCCTTCGGCACCCTCCTGGGAGTGCTGATGGCCCGCCGGCTGGGCCTGCGCTCGCGGATGCTGGCCGCCGCCGAAACCAAAAGCCACGGCTTTGGCGACGTGCGCCGCGTCCTGCTGGGCGTTTTCCTCATTACGGTCATCGTTGAAACCGCACTGACCCTGATCCTCATGCTGCGCTTCATGCTGGGCTACGGCTACCAGCCCTGGGAGGCGCTCTGGCACGGGGTTTTCCACTCCATTTCCGCGTTCAACAACGCCGGCTTCGCGCTGTACTCGGACAACCTCATGGGCTTCGTCAGCGACCCCTGGATCTGCCTGCCGATCGCCGCCGGAGTGATCATCGGCGGGCTCGGCTTTCCCGTCCTGTTCGAGCTGCGGCGCCAGTACCGGCCCGTCTTCTGGAGCATGAACACCAAACTGGTCCTGGTGGGCAGCGCCGTGCTGCTCGCCGGCGGCACGGCCTTCCTCACCGCCGCCGAGTGGACCAATCCCGCCACCCTGGGCGGGCTCCCGCCCGGCGACCGCATCCTGGGCGGGTTCTTCCAGTCCGTCATCACCCGCACGGCCGGGTTCAACAGCATCGACATCGCGCAGATGCACCCCGTGTCCTGGATGGGCATGGACATCCTGATGTTCATCGGCGGCGGGCCTGCCGGAACCGCCGGCGGCCTGAAGATCACCACGTTCGCCGTCCTGTTCTTCATCCTGGCCACTGAGCTGCGCGGCGGCACCGCGGTGAACATCTTCGGCAAGCGGCTCTCTCGCGCCGTGCACCGGCAGGCCATCACCGTGGTGCTCCTGGCCATCGCCCTGGTGACGGGCTCCACGATGTTCCTGATGCTGATCACGGATTTCGGGCAGGAGCGGATCCTCTTCGAAGTGGTCTCCGCGTTCGCCACGGTGGGCCTGTCCACCGGCATCACAGCCGCGATGCCGCCCGCCGGGCAGGTGGTCCTGATCCTGCTGATGTTTATCGGCCGCCTCGGCCCTGTCACACTTGGCACCGCACTCGCCGTCCGCGGCCGACCGATCATGTACGAATACCCGAAGGAAAGGCCCCTCATTGGCTAAGGACTTGTTCTCCCGCAAAGCCGGGCGCGTGGCGCAGGCGAATTCCGTGGCCGTGATCGGCCTGGGGCGGTTCGGTGGTTCGCTGGCACTGGAGCTTGAAGCCCAGGGAACCGACGTGCTGGGCATCGACAGCAACGAGGAAATCGTGCAGTCCTACAACGGCCTGCTCACCCACGTTGTCCGGGCCGACTCCACGAAGGAGGAGGTCCTGCGGCAGCTCTCCGTCCACGAGTTCGACCGCGTGGTGGTGGGCATCGGCACCGACCTCGAGGCCAGCATCCTGACCACCTCGCGCCTGCTGACCTTCAAGCACCCGCAGATCTGGGCAAAAGCCATCAGCGAACCGCACGCCGAAATCCTGGGCCAGCTGGGCGTCGAGAACGTCATCCGGCCCGAGCACGACATGGGCAAGCGGGTGGCGCACCTGGTGCGCGGATCGATCCTGGACTACGTGGAGTTCGAGGACGACTTTGTGATGATCCGCACCCAACCGCCCTCCGAAGCGCGGGACCGGCCGCTGGGGGTGCTTGGGATGCGGGACAAGTACGGCATCACGATCGTTGCGGTGAAGAGGCCGGGGACCGTCTGGACCCACACCACGGCGCAGACGGTCCTCTACGACGACGACCAGATCATCGTCCAGGGCCCCAAGAACCTCGCCGAGGGTTTCAGCACCATGGCCTAGGAGGCCTTACCGGTGGTTGAGCTTGTCGAAGCCCCGGGTTTCGACAAGCTCAACCACCGTCAATTCGGCTGACCCAACCACCCTTAAGCCGCCAGGTCCCGTTCCCGCACCAGGCGGGCGGCTGCTGCCGAAGCGGTGATGGCGACGACGGCCATCAGCAGGGCGCCCTCCGGGTCGAAGGCCTCAACGGGCATGGCCGAAGAGTGCCGGAACGGACTGAGGTCCTGCAGCCAGGTTGGCAGGCCCAGCAGCTCCCCGAACTGTCCCAGGACCAGGGCAACAGCCAACGCACCCCAGCCGACGGCGCTGCTCCACCTGGATGCTAGGGCGAACACCAGCGCGGTCACGGCGGGAAAGACGAGTGCCGCCGGGATGTGGGCCAGTGCGGCTGCCAGCACGGTGCCCGGCCCGCTTCCGCCCGCCTGAGACAAAGCCAGCACGACGGCCGCCGAGGCCCCTGCGGAGGCCGCGACCGCCGTCGTCGTGATTGCCGCGACGGCAAGCGTTCCGCCCAGCCAGCGAAGGCGCGACGCCGGAACGGCCAGGAGCAGTTCGGCGCGCCCTTCCGCTTCTTCCGCCCGCAGCCGCAGCACCGCCTCGACACCCGCGGCAGCTGCCAGGACCCCGCTGATGCCCAGCATGGCCGTGGTAAACAGGTCGATGAGGCCCGCGTCACCGGGAACGATGCGGCTCATCAGCTCCGCCACGGACGGGTTTCCTTCCAGTGCGTCGCGTACCACCGGGCCAAGTCCGCCGGCCACGGCCCCCAGCGCTGCGGAGATGATGCACCAACTGGCCAGGCCTCCACGCTGCAGGCGCCATGCCAGGCCCAGCATCGACGCCAGGCCGGCGCCCGCCCTGTCCGGGCCCGACTCGTTCGCGGCGATATAGCTGGCCCCCAGGTCCCTGCTCCTGCGGAGCGCCACGGCCACTCCTGCCAGGACTGCTGTCCCGGCGCCGATCACCAGCAACGGCAGCATGTCCGCCTCGGTGAAGGGCCGGATGCGCTGTCCCCAGCCAATGGGTGACAACAGGGAGGGCCAGGCTGCGGTGACATGCAGCAGCGATTGGTCCGCGGTCCCCAGCGCGTCGCCGGCACCGCGGACCAGGTAGGCGGCGCCCACCAGCGCCGCCGCTGTCCCGTTCGCGCTTCGGGCGGAGGGCATGGCCTGTGCCACCAGCGCGGCGGCCGCCATGAAGAACAGGCCCACGGCGCCAACAGCCATTCCCGCCAGGAATGATCCCTGTGCCGGGAGTCCGGCGCCGATGAAACCTGCCGCAACGGCCAGTGCGAGGACCACGTTGGCGCAGGTGCCGAGAAGCAGGGTGGCGTACAGGGAACTCACCCGGGTGACCCGGGTGGAGCCTACCAGCTCGAACCGGCCCTGGTCCTCGTCCCCGCGCGTATGCCGGACCACCAGGAAGGCACTCATCAACCCTGCCAGGACGGCCGTAAAGGAATAGCCCTGGAAGAAGGTGACCGCTCCGGAACTGATGCCGTCCGGGAGCCCCCGGAGGAACAGGAAGGCCGGGCTTGCCGCGGCCACGGAAATCAGGGCGGCCCGCTCGTTGTCTTCGCCGAACTGCGTGGTGACGGCGGTGGCTGCCGCGTATCCCAGGCCGGCGATGCCCAGGATCCAGGCGGCCAGGGTTCCGCGGTCCCTGCGGGCCTGGAGCAGGGCAAGCCGAAAAACGGCGCGCATCACAGGACCTGGCTCTTCTGGTCTTTTTGGCTCCCCCGCCCGGGAGCCGCAGTCCCGCCGTAGTGGCGCATGAACAGCTCCTCGAGGGAGGGCGGTGCTGCCGTGATGCCCGTGACGCCTGCTGTAGCCAAGGCCTCCAGGACATGGCCCAGGTCGGCTGCATCGGCGTCGAACTCCATGGCTGTACCGTCAACGCGGAGGTCGTGGATGCCCCGCCACGTGGACAGCAGCTCAGGCGACGCCGGCGACGTGACCCGGAAGCGGGTGCGGGTGAGGTGCCGAAGTTCGGCCAGGGTCCCGGATTCCACGGCCACCCCGGACCGGATGATGGTCACCCTGCTACACAGCTGTTCCACCTCGGCCAGGATGTGGCTGGACAGCAGCACCGTGGCCCCGTCCGCGGTGACCCGGCGGACGTGCCGGCGGAACACCGCGTCCATGACCGGGTCCAGGCCCGAGCTCGGTTCATCCAGCAGGTAGAGGCTGGCCGGGCGGGAAAAAGCCGCAATCAGGGCGGCCTTCTGCCGGTTGCCCCTCGAGTAGGTCCGGGCCTTTTTCCGGGGATCGAAATCGAACTCGTCGATCAGCTGCCGGCGCAGGTTTTCATCCGCGCCGCCGCGCAGCCCGGCGAGCAGGTCAATGACCTCGCCGCCGGTCAGGTTGGGCCAGAGCGTGACATCCCCGGGGACATAGGCAACATCCCGGTGTGCCCGCACCGGTTCAGCCCAGGGATCGATGCCGAACACCCGGGCCGTTCCGGAGGTTGGCCGGATCAGGCCCAGGAGGATTCGGAGTGTGGTGGACTTCCCTGCCCCGTTGGGTCCCAGGAAACCGTGGACTTCTCCGGACCTGACGGACAGGTCCAGGCCCGCGAGCGCTGTTGTCCGCCCAAAGTCCTTCACAAGCTGGCTGGTGGAGATGACGGGAGTTGCATCTGTGGTCATGGCCGGTTCCTTGGTCGCAGCTATCACACCCAAGGCGGCTGCCCGGGGCATGCCGCAAGCGTTTCCGCATACGGGCCGACCAGGCTTCCCGGCTCTCCGGTCCACATCTTACAAGCGGTGAATCGAGCGCGGAAGAGTCGGATGATGATCGTGATCCGGGGTTGAACCTGTCCGGGTTTCGAGAGGCTCAACCACCGGTTCGTGCGGGTCAGTTGGCCCCATTAAGCTGGCAGGATGCCTGACCTTGCCGCCCTGGTGCCCACCCTCGTGGCCCTCGCCATCCTGGTGGCACTCACGGTGGCTGTGCTCTGGGGCTCGCGGACGCCGTCGTTCGTTGCCCCGGCCGTTGCCATCCTCCGCGGCGCTGCCCAGCTGGCCCTGATCAGCCTGGTGCTGGGCGGCATCATCAACGATCCGCTGTGGGTGGCGGTGGCGCTGCTGGTCATGTTCACGGTGGCCGTGGCGACGGCGACCCGCCGGCTCACGTGGTCCTGGCGGCGGTTCGCGGCAGTGGCCGCAACCATGGCGCTGGGCATCCTGGTGACCCTGGCCGTGGTGTTCGGCACCGGAGCGATAGAGTTCACGCCGCGGTATGTCCTGGCGGTGGGCGGAATTGTGATCGGCAACTGCATGAGCATCGCCGTGCTGGCCGGACGCCGGTTCTTCGAGGCTGTGCGGGACCAGTGGAGCGAGGTTGAAGGCTGGCTGGCACTGGGTGCGCAGCCGCACCGCGCAGCCCTCGCCCAGGCCCGCTTCTCCGTCCATGCGGCCCTGATCCCGTCCATCGACCAGACCAAAACAACCGGCCTGGTCACCCTGCCTGGCGCGTTCGTAGGCGCGATCTTCGGCGGCGCGTCACCCCTCGAGGCGGGCCGGTTCCAAATGGTGGTGCTGGCGTCCATCATGGCGGCGGGCTCCATCACCGCCGTCGCGCTGATCCGTTCCCTGCGCTCGGTGAAGATGCGCCCGGAACCGCTCTAACCACTGCAACGCGGGGTCACTCCCTGCCCAATGAACCGCCCGCGGAGGGCATTGAGTGACCCCGCGTTGCTTCGTTTATTCGGGTGCGGCAAGGAAGGCCCGGATCTCGTCCGCCATCCGTTTGGACTGGGTCCAGTGCAGGTAGTGGCCGCCCTCGATCGGAACGACCTGGTGCCGCCGGACGTTCTTCAGCAGGTTCTCGGCCGCTGCGGTTTTGGTTGCGGTTGAATCGGAGCCTTCATCGGCAACAAAGGCCAGGACAGGGAGGTCATCGGGGTAGGTGACTCCCCGGAGGGCCGCCGCGTTGTTCGCAATCCGGGCTGATTCGTCGGCGACAGCGGGGTTGCCGTAGTTCCAGCTCATCATCATGCGCATCCGGCGCAGTTCCTCGGCGGTATAGGCGTCGCTGTCCGGGTCAAGGAAGCCCGGGGCGAGCGCCGCAACCACGCGTACCACACCGGTGACGGCCAGTGCCCGCTCCACGTTGATGCCCGGCTCCGGGTCTTCCACCGGCCCGTCCCCGGGCTTGGGAATGGTCGCGTCAATTCCGACGACGGCGGACACCTCCGCGGGGTACCGGTTGGCGTAATCCAGCATGTAGAAACCGGCGATGGAATGCCCTGCCAGGATGTAGGGCGGCCGGACCTGGAGCTTTGCCAGGGCGTCGTGAAGCTCGGTGCTGATGTTTTCGTTGGTCCGTGCGGGGGCTTCGAGGTCGCTGTAGCCGTAGCCGAACCCCTCAACAACAATGGCGTAGAAGCCGCCGAGTTCCCGGACCAAGGGAGCGAAGTCGAGGCCGGGGGCCGTGGTTCCGAGGCCGCTCAGAAGGACGATCGGCTGGCCCTGGTCCCCGTTCCGGACCACGTTCAGGCTGCCCCCGCTCACCGCGACCCGCTCACCGTACGGTGCCGTGCCCGCTTTCTCCGTGGACTCCAGGACCAGGTTGACCACCGTGGACACCAGGACCAGCGCCAGGACGATGAGCGCGGCGATCCCGGCCCGGCGCAGCCCGCGCCGGGGCTTCTTCCGGGACCCGGTATCCGTCGCCACGTTCTAGATTCTAGGCTGGCTTCGCGAAGGTGGCCGCGCTCATGATCTCGTACCCGACGAACGTCTCGTCGCCTTCCACCCAGGCGTCGTGGCCGGCCGGAATGGTGTACGCGTTGCCGGGGGTTATGGTGGTCCGGGCTCCGTCCTCCATCTGGACCGTCAGGGTCCCGGCTGCGCAGATTCCCACGTGGTTGACCTGGCAGCTGTCCGTATGGACCACGGTCTTGACCGTTTCGGACCACTTCCATCCCGGCTGGAAGGTGAACCTGCCCAGGGTGGTGTCACCGATGTTGACCACGTCCACCTCGGTCTTCGGCGGGCGCCGTTTTTCATCGGGCTGGTCGAAGGACTTCGCTTCAAGGGTTCTGACAGTAACGCCGGCCATTTCATTCTCCTGACAGGGAGGGATTGCAACTGTTCGTCCGGGGCGCTGAGACATCTCCAGGAGGGATTGGTTGGCCGGCCTACCGAGGCCTTGAACGCCCGCCAACGCTGCAACTAGCGCTATCAGCGTGCGCCCGGGCATAGGCGCTGTCAATACGGCGCACTCCCCCTTCGCGATATGGGGGGTCCATCGGTAAGACTCACCGTAGACCGGACCGACGCGGGGTCACTCCTGGCCCAAAGAGCGGCGGTTTTTGGGCGTTTAGTGACCCCGCGTTGCTGGTGCAGTTCAGGTTCCTTCTGCCGGTAACCCCACGGTGCAGTCGGCGGCGTCGTTCACCACGTCCTCCAGGTCACCGGTGCGGTGCAGCACCTCCAGCTGCCGGACCGCGCCGGTGCCGGTCAGCAGCAGATCGTCCACCAATTCCTCCATCCGTTGCAGGTCACCGCTGTCCTCCAGCGCCCCGTGTATATGGTTCAGCAGGGAATTGACGACGGCGAGCGCCGGCACCGGGCGGTGCGTGTGCGGGTCCAGCAGTTCCCCGCGCAGTCCCCAGCGGCTGGCCTTCCAGCCCGCCAGCCGGATCAGGGCCGACGGCGCGCCGACAGGCTCTTTGCCTTCCCGCCACTCCCGCGCGGCGGTCTCCACCAGTCCCCGGGCGATGCCGGCCAGGAGCACGGTGTTCTGGGGACGCAGGCATACGTCCGCGATGCGGATTTCCACGGTGGGATAGTGCCGCGAGAGCCGGGCGTCGAAGTAGACCATTCCCTCATCCAGCGCGACGCCGGTGCTCACCATGTCATGCACCAGCTGGTGGTAGGCGTCGGCCGAGCCGAGGATCTCCAGCGGCCCGGCGGACGGCCACCGGTTCCAGACCTGCGCCCGGTAGCTGGCGTACCCGGTGTCCTCGCCGTGCCAGAACGGGGAGTTGGCGCTCAGCGCGGTCAGCACGGGCAGCCAGATCCGGATCCGGTCCAGGACGGCCACGCCTTCCTCCGGCGATTCCACCGATACGTGGATGTGGCAGCCGCAGGTGAGCTGTTCCCTTGCGGTGAGCCCGTACTCCTCGGCCATCGCGGCAAAGCGCCGGAGCCGGACCGGGTGCGGATCGCAGGGCAGCGGTGAGGTGGCCAGGGCAGCCACCCGCACCCCTACGTCCTGCGCTGCCCTGTCCGCGATGGCCCGGCCGGCGATGATGTCCGCCTCCAGCGAGTCCATGGTGGAACGCGGCGGGGTGACCACCTCGATCATTTCCTGCTGGAACTCCGCCGTGAGGACCGGCCCGGAACTCGATTCCATCGGACGCACGTACAGGTCCAGGAGTGCGCCGGCCATGGGCACGGGCTCCCCCTTGCCGGGGTCCACCAGGAGCAGCTCCTCCTCTATTCCGAATGTGCGGACCCGTCCGGCACTGCCGGTGCGGTCATTGCCTGAGGTGTCCATCGCCGTCGTCCTTTGCTCGTTGCATCTTTGCAAGCTCGTCCCAGAAGCAGGCCAGCGTTACGGCGCCGTTCATCAGGACCTCCAGGCTGACGCTCTCATCGCTGTCGTGCCAGTGGTCCTCCACAAGCCCGGTGCCGAAGAACAGCACCGGCGCCTGCAGCATGCGGCCGAGCAGTTCGGCCGGTCCCCCGCCGGCGTTCCCCATCCGGCCCACCTTGCCGTTGTGGAACCCCACGGCCATGGCCCGCTCCAGTGCGGCGACAGCGGGGTGGTCCGGAGTGCGGTACGGCTCCTGCGCCGTTTCCAGGTCCGGCGTCAGCGTGTGCCGAAAAGCGTCCCCGATGGTGGTTTCCACCCACTGCCGCAGCTGGTCAGCCACCTTCTCCACCCGCTGGCCGGGCACAGTCCGGAAGCTCAGGTCCGCCGACGCCACGGCCGGCACCGCCGCACGCGACACGCCAATGGGATCGCCGGCGATGATCGAGGTGACTTCGACGGCGGGACGCAGCCACAGCCGCTCCAGCACCGTGTACCCCTTCTCGCCCGTAATGGCACCGCTTTCGGACCGCTTCAGCCAGTCCTCGTCGCTGTAGGGAAGCTCCGCGAGCGCCTGCCGAAGGTCCTCCGGAAGCGGCTCGACGTCGTCGTAAAACCCCGGAATGGCGATCCTGCCGTCCGCGTCATGCAGGAGCGCCAGGAGCCTGGCCAGCTCGAAGGCCGAGTTGGGGGCGTTGCCGGAGACGGCGCCGCTGTGCACGTCGCGCTCCTGCCCGAACACCTCCAGGCTGGCACTGAGCATGCCGCGCAGGCCTACGCAGAGGGCGGGGTGGTCTTCGTGCCAGAGGAGGGTGTCGGAGAAAAGTACGACGTCGGCATGGAACCTTTCCGCCTGTTCCTCCAGGAGTGCCGCGAGATGCGGGGAGCCGCCTTCCTCCTCGCCCTCGACGATGAACTTCAGGTTGATGGCCGGTGCGGGCCGGGCGTGTGCCTGTGCAGGAGATGTGGAGTGCGGGAGCGTTTGGTTTGTGGCGTCCAAACGTGAGAGAGCGTGCGGGTTGTGGCGGTCAAAGGTGAGAGAGCGTTGGTGCAGGTGCGCGCGGATGCCCCAGAGGTGCGCCAGGATTTGGGCCTTGGCGTCAGAGCTTCCCCGCCCGTACAGCCTGCCGTCGCGGACCACCGGTTCGAAGGGCGAGGTCTGCTCCCAGTTGTCCGGCTTGACCGCGCGGACATCGTGGTGGCTGTAGACCAGGACGGTGGGCGCTCCGGGTGCCTCGCACCACTCCGCGCAGACCGCGTGCGACTTCCCCGTGGGCTGCACGTCAACCACGGGGAAGCCGGCCTCACGGAAGGCGGCAGCGAGCCAGTTGGCCGAGCGGAGCAGGTCCCGCTGGTGCTCCGGCACACCCAGGATGCCGGGAACGCGCACCCACTCGGCCAGCTGCTTCTCGATGCCGCCACGATGGGAGCGGAGATAGGCATGCAGGCGCGCTCCGCCGTCGTACTCCTGTCTGTCCAAGCCCGCCCCCTCCCGCTATTCCAGCCGGTTCATTGCGGCATCACCGCGGCTGGGAAGGGTTGGTGGGCACCCCCTGCGACGGCGGGTTGACCGCTGGCCCAGGCACCGAAGGGCTTTGCGGGGACACCGGCTGACCGGTGTTCACCTCGGGTGTGCTGGGCGTCCGCGGGCCGCTGGGAACGGCGCCGCCCTGTAGGTCCTGCAGCCTCTTCTCGAGGATCTGCAAAATGGGCAGCCGGTTCCCGTGCGCCTTCTCGTAGCTGACCAACTGCGCCACGTCCGCCTCCTCCAACCCGGAAATGCGGGTGGGGAGGGTCCCTGCGGGCAGGTGGTCGTAATCGGGAAGGGGCAGGTCCTGGTGCTGGGGAACGTCGTTCTGCGGTGCGTCATTCATGGTTGGGCTCCTTAGGCGAGTGAGGTGAGCAGGTCAGCGCAGGCCTGTTCGCAGCGCCGGCAGGCTTCGGCGCAAACCTGGCAGTGGTCGTGCATGTCGGCGTGCCGTTCGCATTCCTCCGCGCAGGTCCTGCAGGCCGTGCGGCAGGCCTCCAGCAAGGCACGGGTGGTGGCGGGGTTGACGCCGGTGCGGCGGGACAGCACATTGCCCGTGGCGGCGCAGATGTCCGCGCAGTCCAGGTCGGTGCGGATGCAGGTGGCAAGATCCGCCACAATGTCCTCGCCCAGGCAGGCGTCAGCACAGGCGGTACAGGCCTGGGCGCACTCAAAGCAGGCGCTGATGCATTCGGCAAGCCTGGCCACGTCGATGTCACCGGGGTCCTTGGGGTATGCGTCAATCATGGACCGTATGTGGGTCATGCCTTGTCTCCTTTCCCTTGGTTCTGCTCCTTGCGTTCCCCCTCGGCCGCCGCCTGCTCCAGATCCTCGTCCGACAGGACCCGCTGGTCCGGATCTGCGGTGCCGCTTTGTGACGTGAAGCGGATTTTTTCCATGTAGGGGGTGGGTTCCTTCTTCCGGTACCCGGCAAACTCCTGTGCGTAATAGGCGCGGGCCTGCTCCACGTCCTTGGCGCCCGTCACGACGTCGTGCATCAGATTCAGCGCCAATCGGTTGGCTTCCTCGTCATGGCAGCGGGCGGACACTTCACCGGCGGTGCGTTCGATGATGACGCTGCCGTCAAAGCCGGCCAGCGCCGAGCCCTTGTCAGGCGGCACGGCGTAGTCAATGACGCTTTCCACAGAGTCGAAGTGCGGCGCCGGGAAGTTGTGTTCGTAGAACGCCTTGGTGGCAATGATGCGTTTCCATTCGCCGGCGTTGAACCACACGAGTGCGCTGGGTGTGGCTTCATCCGGTTCCCCGTACTTGTCCAGGACCAACTGTGCTGCTTCCCGCGATTCCTCCGGCCAATCTCCCAGGATTGAAGCTGCTGCGGCTTCAGCCATGACTTTGCCTTCCGTCCCTTATTGGCCGGACAAGCCAGCCCTATTGATAAGTAGACTTACTTGTTTCACGGTACCGGGATGGCGGCCGCTGGTACAGGGGTCAGGGATTTCCTCCCGCCCGGACCTTCGTAGCCTTCACCCCGCTGCTGGCCAGGTGCTCATACACGAGTTCCAGCACTTCCGAGGCTCTTTTGTTCAGCCGCCGCGACTCATCCAGCGCCCGGTCCAGCCGGGCCACCTCCGCGCGCAGCTCGGCGATGTCCGCCGCTGCCACGGCCAGCCGCAGGTTGATGTCATCCACCGGATTGCTCAAGGGCTCCTTCAAAGCGTCGCTCAGGGGTTCATACATGGCACTGCCCTTTCAGTCGATGGGTGGTACTGCTCAGTCGATGGGTTGGTACGGCGGGATGGTGATGGCCGCGGCCTCGAGCCGGCGCCGCGTTTCCTCCGCCGATATCGGCGTGCCGAAACTGCGGTACTTGCCCACCGGGACCACCGCCGTGACCAGGGTGCGGCCGTGGATGCGCACCAGGTTGAAGGAGCGCGCGCCGTCCCTGCCCTGCATAGCCCCGGAGGGAAGCGCGAGGTCCTGGGTGTAGCTGGTGGATGCGGCCACGGACACAGGAATGTTGGCGAACGTCGAAAAGAGGGAGCAGTGCGTGTGGCCGGAGAGGATACCGATCACGTCACTGCCCTCGAGGACCTGCGCCAGGCCCGTCTGGTTCCGCAGCTCGGACAGCACCGCGAGGTCCTGTACCGGGGGCACCGGCGGGTGGTGGAGCACCAGGAGGGTGCCGTCGTCGGCCGGCGCTTCCAGCTCCTTCGCCAGCCAGCGCAGCTGGTCCTCATCGATCTCGCCGTGGTGGAAGCCCGGGATGGAGGAATCCAGCACCAGCACCCGGAGGCCGCCCAGGTCATACCGGCGGTCCACCGGCCCGGGCCGCGGCTCCTCGTCCAGCATGATGCGCTGGAAGTTGGTGCGATCATCGTGGTTACCCATGGCCCAGATGATCCGTGTACCAATCCGTGCGGCATAGGCGTCGCAGACGGTCTTCAGCTGCCGGTACGCCTCGGCCTTGCCTTTATCCGTGAGATCCCCGGAGACGATGATGGCTTCAGGTTCCATCATGGTTCCCTCGATGGCGTCCAGGACCTGTACCAGCCCCGGCTTCGGATCCATCTCCCCATACAGCAGCCCCTCCGCGACGAAGTGCGGATCAGTAATGTGGACCAGCACATGGTTGGGAGCGGGGTATTCCGCCTGGAGGATCTGCATCAAAGGCCTTTCAGCTGGTCCCAATACGGCAGTGGCTAGCGCAGGAGGATCTGCTGGACGGGCTTTGCTTACCGTCGAAATGAACAACATAATAAGCACGCTTATGAAACCGGGGGAAGAGGTTCCCGGCGACTCGCCGGCGCACACCGCCACCGCGCCCCGGAAAACCGGGGAATTAGCGCACATTATTGGGTCTTTTTGATTGGGCCGTGCGGGCTTACGGTGGACCCACAGAGCCGCCCGTCCGGGTGGCCGGCCAAGGAGGACTTTCCAATGACAACGCACGTCGCGGACTGCAGCGTAACGAACTGTTCCTTTAACGACCATACGAACTGCAACGCCGCCGCCATCACCGTGGGCGGCGCCGAGAACCACGCCCACTGCGCCACGTTCATCGAGACCGGCCTGCACGGCGGCCTGCCAAAGGTCCTCGCCGATGTCGGAGCCTGCCAGCGCAGCGAGTGCATCCACAACGACCACCTGATGTGCAATGCACCTGAAGTCCACGTTGGCCCCGGCCGGGACAACGCCGATTGCCTCACCTACTCGCACGCCTAGCCCAAACTGACTGAAGGCTCCGGAGCGCCCGGGCGGCAACGCCCCCGGGTGCTCCGTTGCTGCCCCGGCACGATCCATGCGGCATAAGGCTGTCCCGCCATCCGGCTCCGTCCACCTGCTGTACAAACCCCTGCCCCGGCGAGTAGATTCGGAATGTGACGGGAATCATGGCCCGTCCTCCAGGCCACCTCTGCACAGGCCGTCGGAGCAGCTGCTGTAGCCCAACGGCGGCACATGTTGCAGAAGCGAAAGATCCCTATCGTGGCGACATCGCATTTCCAGCAGTTCCTAGAAGAAGCAACCATTCTCGATCCCTCCAGCGATTCCACGCTGGGGCCTGATTGCCTTTACGGCCTGTACGTCAGCTGGGCAACGCTGCACGGGATGACCCCGAAGCCCGATCAGGCCTTCCGCGCCGGCATGCTCCGGTGCGGGGTGGATGTCCACAACAGCCGGCTGCACATGACGGGCCCCGCCGCTGCCGACTACATCCTCAGCAGCTACCCGGCGGTGGCGTGATGTCCATCCATCCGGACCGCTATCGCCCCCGCAACATCCCGGACGTGCTGGTTTACGACGGGCAGTACATGCACTGCGGCGAGCCCATGGCTACCGCGGGCGCCGAAATGCGCAGCATCCGCGGCACCTACAACAGCAGGCAAATGCCCGAGACGCTGAGCGTCTACCTCGCCACCAGGGTGCTGCGCTGCGCCTGCGGTTTCCAGATGGAGATCCCGGACCAGAACCCCGCGGTGTTGGAATGACCAGGCTCCCCCTGGATGACTTGACCGCGACCATCGCGCGCATCCGGGGACTGCTGCTCACGGAGGAGAAGGTGGACCGTGCTGTTTCCCTCCTGGCCAGGGCCATCAAGGAATCCATGCCCGGCAATCCGGGAACCGGGGTTTCGCTGCTGGATGCCGGGGGAAAGCGCACCAGCAGCGCCTCCACGGACGCCATGGTGGAGCAGGCGGACGCCATCCAGTACTCGCTGGGCGAGGGTCCGTGCCTCACGGCATGGGCTTCCGAGGAAGTGGTCATTATTGACGACGTCCACACGGACGATCGCTGGCCGCGCTGGCGGGATGCCGTCCTCGGGATGCCGGTCCGTTCCGTGGTGAGCACGCCACTGATGGCCGGGAAGGAAGCGCTGGGCGCACTGAAGATCTACTCCGCCCTGCCGGGACAATATGACGAGTCCACCGGCCGGGTGCTGAGCCTGTTCGCGGGCACGGCCGCCACCCTCCTGGCGCACATCCAGGGCAGTGAGGCGCCGCTGAAGATGACGGAAAGCCTCAAGGCCACCGTGTCCAGCCGGGACCTCATCAACCGCGCCTGCGGCATGCTGATGGAACGGCACGGCGTCAGCCACGACCAGGCGATGCAGGAATTGATCAAAAATGCGCGGGCGGCAGGTGCCACCCTGGTTGAGGTCAGCGAACAGCTGGTCACCAGGGTGCCGCCTGCGGAACGGTAGGGGGTGCAGCCGTGGGTTTCGATCCACATGAGCCGGAACAGCGCAGCCAGCTCAAGGACGCCCTGTCCGCGGCTGACATCACTGTGGGCGAGTTGTGGCTGCGGTATTTCAGCATGAGCGGCAGCGCCGGCGAATATGAGGTCCACGCCTACCTGCAGGGCCTCATTTCCCTGCCCGTCACCCAGCGGGATCTGCTGGCCCTTGCCTGCAATGAGATGATCGCGGAGACCCCGCCGAAGTACGCACCGTACGCGGACCAGATTGTCGGCGCCGAGCCGGACGACGTCCCTTCAGGCGAAGTACGACGGCGGGACGCGCCGCCGTCGTAATGTCCCCTTCGCGTCACACGTCGAAGTGGGTGGTGACCGTGGGGTTGTCCGTCACCGAGGCGATGACCGAGGCGGCAAGGTCGCGGAGCTTGATGTTACGCGTGCTGGAGGCCCGCTTGAGGATGGCCATCGCTGTTTCCTGGCTGCAGCGGTTCTGTGCCATGATGGCGCCGGCGGCCAGGTTGATGGTGGTGCGCGACACCATGGCTGCGGCGAGGTCGTCCCGGGCATCGGTCAGCTGGGCGACGCGGAGCGCCAGCCTCAGCGACGAGCTTCCCTGGACGGCAAAGCTCTCCGCCCGGCCGATCGCTTCACTGGAGAACGCGTGCCTGCGTGCCGAATAGAGGTTCAGGGCCGCCTGGAACTCGCCGCCTCCACGGAACGGCACTGCCAGCATGGACCCGAGCACGCTGTGGTTCACGGCGGCCACATACTCCGGCCACCGGTGTTCGGTCTCCAGGTCCGGGACGTGGACTGTGGCGTTCTCCCGGAGGCTTGACAGGCAAGGCCCGTCCAGGAAGGCGTACTGGAGCTCATCCATGGCGAGGGCACGCGCATCGCTGCTGCCCGCCGTCGCAGCCTTCTTGCGCCGCACTACCGTGACCGAGCATGAGACGTCCTGCGCGGAGGACGACAGGTCGGCGGCAGCAGCCACCGCAAGTTCGTGGAGGAACTCCTCCACGTGGGAGCTGCTGAGCACCAGATCGTCCAGATGTACGCGGATTGATTCCGCAGTTATGTTTTCAGCCATGGCAGGCTTCCTGGTCATGCCCTGCGCGGGCCGCCCCCACGGGCCAAAAGCCGGGACCGTCACCGCCCGAAACCGTGCGGCCCTTCCAGCCTACGCCCCATGAGTGGTCCCGCACCCGCCCTGCTCCCCCCGACTACGGCTGCCCAGAACGGGTACGGGATTGTTAACCGTCCCCCACCAGCCGAGGCAGGCATCCATGACTTCCCTTCCCAAGGCCAGCGTCCGTGACACCGCCGGCTTCCTCCTGGACGTTTTCATTCCGACGGCGGCAAAAGGTCCCCTGCTCCGCCGGCCCCGCGCTGAGGCCTTGGCCGAGCGGCTGAAGCTGGACCAGCGGGCGGTCCGGCGGATGCAGGAGCTGGACCGGAAGTATCCGGAGGGTCCGCTGCTCCTCCGGCTGCCGGTCCGGAACCAGGCCGTGATCCTCCGGCCCGGGCACCTGCACGCCGTCCTAACCCAGTCCCCCGATCCGTTCTCGCCCGCGAGCAGCGAAAAGCGCGGCGCCCTGGCCCACTTCGAGCCGCGCAACGTCCTGGCCTCCACCGGCACCGAGCGGACGGTCCGCCGGGCGCTGCACGAGCAGGCCCTGGACACCTCCAGCCCGGTGCACCGGTTCGCTGACACCCTCCTGCCGGTGGTCCGCGAGGAAGCGGACGCCATGCTGGCCGCCGCCCAAGCCAAGGGCGTCCTGGACTGGGACGTGTTCAGCCGGTGCTGGCAGCGTGCCGTCCCGCGCATCGCCTTCGGTGACTCCGCCCGTGATGACCAGGAGCTGACGAAGATGCTGACCAGGCTGCGCAAGGATGCCAACTGGTCTGTGCTGAAGCCGCGGCGCACGGGGGTCCGGGACGAGTTCCTGCGTCGCGTCCAGGAACGGATAGACACCGCGGAGCCCGGCAGCCTGGCCTCTGTCATGCACTCGAGGCCGGAACCTGATGCGGCTGCGCCACAAGACCAGGTGCCGCAGTGGCTGTTCGCGCTGGAGACATCGGGGATGGCGGCGATCCGCGCCCTGGCCCTGCTGGCCACGCATCCCAACCAGGCACTGCTGGCTTCGGAGGAAATCACCAACGACAGCACCGGGGGCAGGCACCTCCCCTTCCTGCGGGCCACGGTGCTCGAGTCCGTGCGGCTGTGGCCCACCACGCCAATGATTTTGCGGCAGACCACGCGCGAGGTCAGCTGGGACACCGGAACCATGCCCGCGAAGTGCGGGGTCCTGATCTTCGTCCCGTTCTTCCACCGGAACCATCACCGCCTCCCGCAGGCCGACCGGTTCGACCCGGCCCTCTGGCTCCGCGATGACGACCAGGAGGACTGGGGCGTGGTCCCCTTCAGCGCCGGACCGGTCAGCTGCCCGGGCCGCCAGCTGACCCTGCTGCTCACCAGCGCCCTGTTGTCCTGCCTGCTGAAGGACACCTCGTTCGCCTTCCAGGACGGTCACCGGCTGTCCCCCGGCCGGCCCGTGCCGGGAGAGCTCAACCCCTATTCCCTGCGGTTCACTCCCACTGTCAGGGCAGGGGTTTAGGGCGGGGCACGACGGCGTAGCGCCGGTTCGCCAGCACCGGCACCCGGCTGCGCACCTGCTCCAGCCGGTCCCCGCTGAGGTCCGCCAGCACCAGCCCCGGCTCCTCACCTGCGTTGGCGATGACCACCCCCGCCGGGTCCACCGCCATGGAGTACCCGGTCGCCAGCGGTCCCGCCTGGTTGGCGGCCAGGACGTAGGCCGTGTTCTCGATGGCCCGTGCCTTGAGGAGGGTGGTCCAGTGGTCCTCCTTGCCCGGCCCGCGGATCCACATGGCCGGAACCAGCAGGACGTCCGCGCCGCCATCTACGGCCGAACGGGCGCTTTCCGGAAAACGAAGGTCATAACACGTGAACGCGCCGAACCGGAAGCCTCCCAGCCGGAACACCAGCGGCTCCTCGGGGTTACCCGCCGAAATTCCATCGCTTTCCCGGTAGCCAAAAGCATCGTAGAGGTGGACTTTGCGGTAGCACCCGAGGAGATCGCCACTGCTGTCCATGGCCACCAGGGTGTTATACGGAAGCCGGCCCGCCCCCTTCTCGTACGTTCCCACCACCACCGCGATCCCGTGCCGCTTGGCCTGGGTTGCGATGGCAGACACGAAGGGCCCGTCCAGGTCCTCCGCAACGGCGGCTACCGCGCCTGCACCCCCGCTGGTGGCAAAGAGGCTGGACTCGGGGAGCACCACCAGCTCCGCCCCCGCCCCCGCCCCTGCAGCCGACTCGATCAGCAAGCCCGCCGCCGTCGTATTTTCAGCAGGGTCCGTACCTGCGCTGAACTGGCCCAACGCCACCTTCATGGCTGCCCTTCCTGCCCGAAAACCATTTGCTGTCCCTGCTCTCCACGGCCGGGCTCCGGCCTCTTCCCATAGCATCCTCCCCGCGTTACTGTTGGCACACAACCGTCCGGCCAGGGGCTGGAGCGGCGGGCTCAAGCAGTTGGGCCTCTGGAGGCACTCCGGAGGGAGCATGGTGGGCGCCAAACCCTTGAAGAAGCATGTACGACGGCGGGTTACCGCCTTGCTCACGGGCCTCGGGGTCCTGGCGGCACTGACGTCCTGCAGTGCCGAAGTCCAGCGCGGCTTCCTTCCCGGCGAGCGGGACACGACGGACAACACTCCCCTGATCACCGACCTGTGGGTTAATTCCTGGATCGCGGCGGTCATCATCGGGATCATCACCTGGGGCCTGATGATCTGGGTGATCGTTGCCTACCGGCGCCGGAAGAACACGGTGGGGTTCCCGGTGCAGATGAGCTACAACCTGCCGCTGGAGGTCTTCTACCTCTCCGTGCCGCTCATGATCGTGGGCGTCCTCTTTATCTTTACCGACCGGGAGCAGCGGGCCATCGACACCCGGGACCCCAATCCCGACGTGATCATCGATGTCCGCGGCAAGCAATGGTCCTGGGACTTCGGCTACGTCAAGGAAGACGTGCATGAAGACCCTGGGGTCCAGGCCCACCTGAACGGCGAGTTCGGCACCCCGGACCGGCTGCCCACCCTGTACCTGCCGGTGGGGAGAACCGTGGAGTTGCAGCTGAACTCCCGCGATGTCCAGCACTCGTTCTGGGTGGTGCAGTTCATGCAGAAGCGCGACATGTACCCGGGCGAAAACCAGTACCACCGGTTCATCAACCTCACCCCCACCCGCCTTGGCGAATTTACCGGCAAATGCGCGGAGCTGTGCGGTGAGTACCACTCCGAGATGCTCTTCAGGGTCCGTGTTGTGACCCAGCAGGAGTACGACAGCCACATCGCCGAACTCCGGGCCCGGGGCAACACCGGCATCCTGGGCGACGAATACGACCGGAACCCGGCGCGGCCGGCCCTGGAAGAGGCACAGCAAAGGACGGAACCGTAATGACCACCACCCAGAACACGGGCGTCACCTCGGCCACCGCGGCGCCGTCAACGGTCAGGCGGCCCAAGGGCAGCATCGTGGTCAGCTGGATCACCTCCACCGACCACAAAACCATCGGGTACATGTACCTGATCGCATCCTTTGTGTTCTTCCTCCTGGCCGGTGTGATGGCGCTGCTGATCCGTGCCGAACTCTTTGAGCCCGGCATGCAGATCCTGCAGACCAAAGAGCAGTACAACCAGCTGTTCACCATGCACGGCACGCTCATGCTGCTGATGTTCGCCACCCCGCTGTTCGCCGGGTTCGCGAATGTCATCATGCCGCTGCAGATCGGCGCCCCTGACGTGGCGTTCCCGCGGTTGAACGCGCTGGCTTTCTGGTTCTTCCTGTTCGGCTCCACCATCGCGACGGCGGGTTTCATCACGCCGCAGGGCGCTGCCTCGTTTGGCTGGTTCGCCTATGCCCCGCTGTCCAACACCACCTTCACGCCGGGGATCGGCGGTGACCTGTGGGTGTTCGGGCTGGCGCTGTCCGGCTTCGGAACCATCCTGGGCTCGGTCAACTTCATCACCACCATCATCTGCATGCGCGCCCCGGGCCTTACGATGTGGCGGATGCCGATCTTTACGTGGAACACCCTGGTCACCGGCATCCTGGTGCTGATGGCCTTCCCGCCGCTGGCCTCTGCGCTGTTCGCACTCGGAGCCGACAGGAAATTCGGTGCCCACATCTTCGATCCCGCCAACGGCGGCGCCATCCTCTGGCAGCACCTCTTCTGGTTCTTCGGCCACCCCGAGGTGTACATCATCGCGCTGCCGTTCTTCGGCATTGTGTCCGAGATCTTCCCGGTCTTCAGCCGCAAACCCCTGTTCGGCTATAAGGGCATCGTGTACGCCACCATCGCCATCGGCGCCCTGTCCGTAACGGTGTGGGCCCACCACATGTACGTCACGGGTGCGGTGTTCCTGCCGTTCTTCGCCTTCATGACCATGCTGATCGCAGTGCCCACCGGTGTGAAGTTCTTCAACTGGATCGGCACCATGTGGGGCGGCTCCATCACCTTCGAAACCCCCATGCTGTGGAGCATCGGGTTCCTGGCAACGTTCCTTTTCGGCGGCCTGACCGGAATTATCCTGGCCGCCCCGCCGCTGGACTTCCACGTGTCCGACTCCTACTTTGTGGTGGCCCACTTCCACTACGTGGTGTTCGGCACCGTGGTGTTCGCGATGTTCGCCGGGTTCTATTTCTGGTGGCCCAAGTTCACCGGCACCATGCTGAACGAGCGGCTCGGCAAGATCCACTTCTGGATGCTGTTCCTGGGCTTCCACGCCACGTTCCTCATCCAGCACTGGCTGGGCGTGCTGGGCATGCCCCGGCGCTATGCGGACTACATGCCGGAGGACAATTTCACCCTGATGAACCAGTTCTCCAGCTTCGGCTCCTACCTGCTGGGCGCATCGATGATCCCGTTCCTGTGGAACGTCTACCACACCTGGCGGACCGGCAAGAAAGTCACGGTGGATGATCCCTGGGGCTTCGGCGCCTCGCTGGAATGGGCCACGTCCTGCCCGCCGCCGCGCCACAACTTCACCTCGCTGCCCCGGATCCGGTCCGAGCGGCCGGCCCTGGACCTGCACCATCCCGAGCTGAGTGTTCGTGAGCACGCGCCGGTGCACGGTGTAGCAGCGGACGTCTTGGGCGCCGCCGACATCGGCGAGCGGGACGTCCGGAGCCCGGACCCGAACCAGTAGCGGACTGCGTTTTTCCACCCCAAACGCGGGGTCACTCCCGGCCCAATTCCGACAGTTTATTGGGCCGGGAGTGACCCCGCGTTGCAGTTAGCTGGCCGGGTTTTCCCGTTTGCCCTGCCGGAACAGGAGCCAGCCCGCCGCAACCAGGAGCGCGCTCAGGCCCAGGAACCCGAGATCCCAGGCCAACGGCCCACCCAGGTCGTCCCGCACGTGGTGGATTTGCAGCAGCTGGTGGTTGACAAGGCCTTCGACGACGTTGAACACGCCCCAGCCGGCCAGCACCAGCCCGGTGTGGAACCGCCGGCTCGCGGACAGCCGCCCCTGCCGCCGGGCCCGGACCGTGAGGATGGCGGCGGCCACCACCAGTACCCACATGGCGCTGTGGAAGAGGCCGTCGGCCAGGGTGTTCAGTTCCAGTCCGGCCACGGTTTTGGTGTTGCCGCTTTCGGTGTGGCTGAGCATGTGGTGCCACTGCAGCAGCTGGTGCAGCACGATGCCGTCGACGAAGCCGCCCACGCCCATCCCGAACAGGAACGCGGGCGCCGCGGCAGGAGACACGGCCCGCCCGGTGGGCCCGGCCGATGAGCTGTGGGCTTCCTGTGCCATTCTGTTCCCCCTCGCCTGGTGAGTCCTTCCACCCAGTCCCTACCCGCCGTCGGACGCGCTAACCGCCGTGAGCCCCCAGGAGAACCTAGCCGAGCAAGCCCAGCACGACGCCCCCGGCCGCGCCGACCAGGACCACGGCCCACGGCGGCGTCTTCCAGGCGATCAGCAGCACGAAGCACACAAGGCCCAGGCCGAACGCGCCCGGCCCCGTGATCGCAGTGGTGAACACCGGGTTGTAGAGGGCCGCGGCGAGGATCCCGACCACGGCAGCGTTCGCACCGCGCATCAGCGCCTGGGCCTGCGGCCTGGACCGGAACCTGTTCCAGAACGGCAGCACGCCGGTCAGGAGGAGGAAACCGGGCAGGAAGATCCCGGCCAGTGCGATGGCGGCACCGGCGACGCCTCCCGGGCCAAAGGCGGAGAGCGTGCCCAGGTAGGCGGCGAACGTAAACAGGGGCCCCGGCACTGCCTGCGCCGCACCGTAGCCGGCCAGGAACTGTTCGGAGGTGACCCAGCCGGGGTCCACCACGCCTGACTGCAGGAGGGGCAGGACAACGTGCCCGCCGCCGAAGACCAGTGCCCCCGCACGGTAAAACGCGTCAAACAGGGTGAGGCCCGCCGAACCCACGGCCGGCGCCAGCAGGGGCAGCCCCAGCAGCAGGGCAAGGAACAGGACCAGGCAGACGGTTCCGGCCGCCCGGCTGACAGGGAACCGCATCATCCCCGTGACGTCGCCGGTCCCTGCGCGGCAGACAAACAGCCCGGCCAGGGCGCCGATGAGGATGGCGGCAATTTGCCCGAGCGAGCCGGCCAGCAGGATGGCTGCCAGGGCCGCCACCACGGCAATCGTGGCCCGCTCCCGGTCCGGGGACAGGGCTTTCGCCATCCCCCACACGGCCTGGGCAACGATGGCCACCGCCACGATTTTCAGGCCCGTGAGGATGCCCGAACCAATGGCTCCCTGCAACAGCGATGCGCCGGCGGCGAATGCCACCAGCAGGGCCGCCGAGGGCATGGTGAAGGCGACGAACGCAGCGAGGGCACCAAGGGGACCGGCGCGGTGCAGGCCCATCCCGTATCCCACTTGGCTGGAAGCGGGGCCGGGGAGGAACTGGCACAACGCCACAAGGTCCGCGTATTCCTTGTCGTCCACCCATTTGCGGCGTTCCACCAGCTCGTCGCGGAAGTAGCCCAGGTGGGCGATGGGCCCTCCGAAGGACGTGAATCCCAGCTTCAGGAAAACCCGGAAGACTTCCCACACCGAGCCCCGGGCGGTGGCCGTCGCGGGGCTGCCGGCAGCAGCCGTCACAGGGCTGCCACGAGCCCGGCCGCATGTTCCAGAGCGCCCGGGACGATGGAGTAGTAGGCCCAGGTGCCCCGCTTCTCGCGGTGCAGCAGGCCGGCGTCCACCAGGATCTTCAGGTGGTGCGAGACCGTGGGCTGACCGAGGTCGAGGGGTTCGGTCAGGTCGCAGACGCAGCGTTCACCGGACTCCCCCGCCTTCACGAGCGAGAGCAGGCGCAGGCGGTTCGGGTCGGAGAGCGCCTTGAAGACCAGCGCCGCTTCCTTCGCCTCCTCTGCCCCCAGCGCCGGGCCGGCCGGCGGGCAGCAGGCAGGGTCCAGCAACGGATCAAGTGTCTGCGAAGCGTTCATACCTCCCATTATGCCGCTGCATTGACGCTCATCAATGTTTGACCCTGTATCCGGGTGGGGGCCCTGTTGCCTCATTGCAATACCTCCGGGAAGACTAATACGTTGCCTCAAATGAAAACCTCCGCTTCTGCGTGATCGTTGCCTCGTTGCAGAGGCT
>NZ_FVZL01000009.1 GCF_900168295.1 Arthrobacter sp. P2b
CGGCACCCCAACATTCATCCCCCCACCCCACATCGACCCCCCCCAAAAACCCCAACAAAACCACTACTTCAAACCCCCACCACCACCCCACCCCAAGGAATAAAGCGGGTGTTTCATGCTGGACGAGCGGTTCCAAGGGATCATGAGCAAACGGGTTCGGAGCGGTCGGCCGCAAAGAGCCGTGAAGAGCCGCAAAGAAGGGAACCTGCACATGACGGATCGTGTGGATGCAGCAGCCTTTTGGCCTGCCCCTCCTGAATTGCCCCCGCCCGCCGTCATGGACCAGCGCTGGACTGACGCCATTTTCCTGCACTGGCGGATACCCGAACCGGTGGCTGCCCGCTTTATGCCGGCAGGAGTACGGCCGGACCTCTTTGATGGAACGTCATGGGTGGGCCTTATCGGCTTTCGCATGAAGGATGCAGGCATCGGCGGCGGCCCCGGAGTTCCTTATTTTGGGAGCTTCAATGAGGTCAACGTGCGCCTCTACTCAAGGGAACCGGACGGAACCCGCGGCGTCGTTTTCCTGAGTCTGGACGCGAACCGGCTGCCCGTAGTCCTCGCAGCACGGGCAGCCGAAATACCCTACGTCTGGTCGCGGATAAGCTACCGGGAGGCCAGGTCCGGGCGCGCGCCGGAGGAAATCACAGGCTACTCCGTCAGACGATTCAGGCAGGGAGCACACAGCACGTTCAGCGTCATTCCTGACCTCGGGACTCCGGTCGATGACCCGCTGTCCATCCACCTCACTGCAAGGTTCGGCATGCACGGCAGATTCCGAGGCCGGACAATCTACATCCCGAACACCCATGAACCGTGGCCGCTTTACGCGGCACAACTCCATGACCTTCAGGACGACCTCGTGCAGTCGGCAGGCATCAGTGTGAGCGGTCCGCCGGATTCTGTCCTCTACTCACCCGGAGTGCGGACCAGGTTCGGCCGGCCCCGGGTGGTAAGACACCGTGGCAAGCTGCCTGGGGCTTAGGCGTCCCGCCAGCCTTGTCCTTCGCTGAAGGTCGCCACGAGCGTGCCTACCCCGGGCTGCAACGAGTTGGAAGGGTCGAAGTACAGCGACGCCTCGGAAGCGCGGCTGTGGGTGATCAGCTGTTCCGCTTCAAGCTTTGCCTCAGGGGCGGTGGCTCCGATGATGCCCGTCCGCGCGGGAAGCTCGGGGGTGTGCACCACCTCGGCGTCCGTCTGGGTCAAAGGGATCGTGGTGCCGGAGTTGATCTCATCATGGGGAAACTCAAACTCGGCATCGGGGGACGCGGCAGGAATGGTGTACTCCAGGAAGTAAGTCATGAACCCACCTTTGCAGAAACGCACCATCATCGAAAGTCACCTCTCCCAGCCTGTACTAATTGCGTATTCCCACGTCAGCGCAGCACTCCTATACTGACCGCATGTTGATGTCGCTGTGGTTCGGCGTCATAGCATCCAGTGCATTGGTTCTGGGTGCCTTCATTGGTGTCCGGTTTGAACTTCCGAAGCGACTCCTCGCCATGCTTCTGGCGTTCGCCGCCGGGGCGCTGATCACAGCACTGGCCTTCGAACTGTTCGAAGATGCCTATGAACGTGGCGGGATCATCCGCGCAGCCATCGGGCTGATAGGTGGCGCGGTGGTGTTCACGGTCCTCAGCGCTTTGCTGGACCGTTGGGCGCAACCCGGAAAGCAGGAGCAGGCCACGCCTGCGGACGAGTTCCAAGGCAGCGCCAAACTCGATACGGATGCCGCCGCGTCCGATAGAGCTCCCACTTCTGCCTCAACACGGGGAGCGGCAGGGCTGGCTTTGTTGGCCGCGGTGACCCTGGACGGAGTGCCGGAGAACGTTGCCCTGGGAATCGCCCTGGGTGAAGGCACCGGTGGGTTGGCCCTGCTCGCGGCCATCTTTGTCTCCAACTTCCCGGAAGCCCTTGTCGGCTCAGCTTCCATGCGAAGCCAAGGGCGTTCAACCGGCAGTATCCTGGCTCTCTGGCTGGGCTGTGCGGCCTTGCTGGTCGTCGCCGTTGTTGTCGGCGCCGGGCCGCTGTCAGGAACGGACCCGGAGGCCATCTCGATACCGTTGGCATTCGCTGCCGGCGCCGTCATCGCTTCCCTGGCAGACACACTAATGCCCGAGGCCTACGAACACGGCGGCCCGGCCGTCGCGCTCAGCACCGCGGCCGGGTTCGTCCTGGCATTCGTGTTGTCGCTGGCCTGACCGGCCCCGCTCCGCCGAAACACCGCCCGCCAGCATGCCGCCACCCAGGAGGGATCGCCTCCCCGGAGAGAAGCCGCTACTTACCGAGGCCGGCCTTACGGAGGGCCTCGGCCATTGCCGTATTCACGGGTGCGGGCTTAGGCGACTGGCCACGTCCCCCAGGGGGATTAGGCGGCTTCTGGCCGCCGGACCGCTGCGGATCCTGCCGGCCGGAACCACCGGACTTCTGTGCTCCACCACGCTCCGCGGCCGGCCGTCCCTCAGACCTTCCAGCACCTGGCTGTCCGGAACCTGCTCTTCCCGATCCAGGTTGTCCCGAACCCGGCCGTCCGGACCCGGCCCTTCCAGCACCGCCTCCCCTGGATCCCTGCCCGCCCGAGGAAGGTTCGTCGTCGAGCCTCAACGTCAGGGAAATCCTCTTACGCTCGGGGTCCGCCTCCAGAACCTTCACCCGGACCACCTGCCCGGACTTCACCACCTCGCGGGGATCGGATACGAATCGGTTGGCCAGGGCCGAGACGTGGACCAGCCCATCCTGGTGCACGCCCACGTCCACAAACGCGCCGAAGGCCGCAACGTTGGTCACCGTTCCCTCCAGCACCATCCCGGGCTTGAGGTCGGAAATCTTCTCGATGCCCTCGGAGAACGTCGCCGCAGCAAAGGCAGGGCGCGGGTCGCGTCCCGGCTTGTCCAGTTCGGTGAGGATGTCAGTGACCGTAGGCAGGCCGAATGTGTCATCCACGAAGTCCCGCGGATCCAGTGAAGAAGCCGGTGCTGAGCCGGCCGCAACGAGGATCTTGCGTGCCACAGCGTAAGCCTCCGGGTGAACGCTGGAAGCGTCCAGCGGCTCCGCTCCCCCGGTGATCCGCAGGAAGCCGGCACACTGCTCGAAAGCTTTGGCACCCAGCCGCGGCACCTTCTTGAGGTCGGCGCGCTTCGCGAACGGGCCGTTCTGGTTCCGGTAGGCCACGATGTTTTCGCTCAGCAAGGGCCCGACGCCGGCCACCCGGCTCAGGAGCGCGGGTGAGGCGGTGTTGACGTCCACCCCCACCGCGTTCACGCAGTCCTCCACCACGGCGTCCAGGCTCCGGTCGAGTTTCGATGCCGTCACGTCATGCTGGTACTGGCCCACGCCGATGGACTTCGGGTCGATCTTCACCAGTTCAGCGAGCGGATCCTGCAGGCGCCGGGCGATGGACACCGCGCCGCGCAGGGAAACGTCCATGCCCGGCAATTCGGCGGCTGCGAGCGCGGATGCGGAATAGACGGACGCCCCGGCTTCGGAGACCACAAGCTTCTGTGGCTTCCGGTCCACGTTGGGCAGCCGCTTGATCAGCTCGGCTGCGAGCTTGTCCGTCTCCCGCGACGCCGTGCCGTTGCCGATCGCCACGAGCTCGACGGCGTGCTGCCGCGCCAGCCGCTCCAGCGTCGCCAATGCTTCGTCCCACTTCCGGGCCGGAGCGTGCGGGTACACCGTATCGGTGGCCACGACCTTTCCCGTGCCGTCCACCACCGCGACCTTTACGCCCGTGCGCAGGCCCGGATCCAAGCCAAGCGTGGCGCGGTTACCCGCAGGGGCGGCCAGCAGGACGTCGCGCAGGTTGGCTGCGAACACCCGGACGGCTTCGTCCTCGGCCGCGGCGAACATCCTGCCGCGGAGGTCGGCCGTGAGCCTGGCCAGAACCCGGGACCGCCAGGCCAGCTGCGCGGTCTGCATCAGCCACGCATCGGCGGGACGGCGGCGGTCGGCGACCCCGAGGCACCTTGCCACCGCGGACTCGTACCGTGAGCGGGCGGCGGCCAGGGCGTCGTCGTCCGCCGGATCTGCCTCGGCGAGGTCGAGCTCAAGGACGCCATCCTTTTCCCCGCGCAGCAGTGCGAGGACCCGGTGGGACGGCATGCCGGCGGGTGCCTGGGCGAAGTCGAAGTAGTCGGCGAACTTCTGGCCCTCGGTTTCCTTGCCCTTCTTCACGCGGGACACCATCCGGCCCTGCGTCCACAGCCGCTCGCGGAGGTTGGCGGCGAGGTCCGGGTCCTGCGCCACCCGCTCCACCAAAATGGCGCGGGCACCGGCGAGCGCTGCGGCGGCATCCCCAATGGCGTGTGCGGTGTTCAGGTACTTCGCGGCTTCACGATCGGGGTCGAGGTCCGGACGCTTCAGGAGGGCATCGGCGAGGGGTTCCAGGCCTGCTTCGCGCGCAATCTGCGCTTTGGTCCGTCGCTTGGATTTGAAGGGCAGGTAGATGTCCTCGAGCCGCGACTTCGTGTCCGCAGCGAGCACCGCCTTCTTCAGCTCGGGGGTGAGTTGGCCTTGCGCTTCGATCGCTTCGAGGACGGCACGACGGCGGTCCGCCAGTTCGCGGAGGTAGCGCAGGCGGTCGTCGAGTTCACGGAGCTGGGTGTCATCGAGCGTCCCGGTGGCTTCCTTGCGGTACCGGGCGATGAACGGGACTGTCGACCCGCCGTCGAGCAGCTCGACAGCCGCCTTCACCTGCCAGGCCTTCACGCCCAGCTCTTCAGCGATCTGGGCGTAGATGGCGTCGTCCGGCTTTGAGGCAGCAGATGCAACGGAAGAGGGCGCTTGCGGCAGTTGAGTCACCAGAACATCTTGCCTTACCCGCCTGTCCGGCTCCACTGCCGGTTCCACCGCGGAGTGAGCTGGCAGCCGTTGCAGGGCGTCCGAATGGTGCCGGGCAAGGGTATTCCGCTCCCGCCCGCAAAGTGCTGTAGTGGAGGTGCCGTCACAGGCACCCACTGCTCAGGGAAGAGGCCGCCATGCGCGAACTGCTTGTTGTGTTTCAGGAGGGGTTCGAGGAAGCCAATGTCACCGTGACGGTCAACGGTAAACAGGCGTGGCGGGAGCTCGGCGTTTCCACCAACCCCATCCTCGGCATAGCGTCCGAGGTTTCGGTGGAGCTGCCGGCGAAGGGCGCGCACGTGGGGGTTGAGGTGACCAACCGCGGCCTTAAGGCGATCACGAAGGTCAGCGGCAAGCCCAAAAGCGTGCTCGTGTCGATCGAGGACGGCAGGCTGGTCATGACAGAAGGGACGGGCCGGGAGGCGGTTTTGTAGCCAGTGTTTCCGCCCTTGAATCTTGTCCCACTTAAGGCCTAGTAAAAGTCCATTCGATGGAGTAGCATCTGATCACCGCCGGCTTCCAGAGGGGCCCGGCGGGCCAAATTGAATAAAAGCCGAAGGTCGTCGGATGGCCTTGGGCTCTCGTTGCCGGTCCCAGCACACCGGCAGCCAACAACGGCGGCACCCAAAGCCGGGTGCCGCCGTTGTCGCGAATTCGGGCTGCTTAGCTTTGGTAGACGGGGTAGTCCGTGTAGCCTTCGGCGCCCTCGGCGTAGAACGTGGACGGGTCCGGCTGGTTCAACGGCAGGCTTTCCTTCCAGCGGCGGGCGAGATCCGGGTTGGCGATGGCGGGACGGCCCACCACCACAGCGTCGGCGTGGCCCTCAGCGACAAGGTTGACTGCTTCCTCACGCGTGGTGATGACACCGAATCCGGTGTTGACCAGGAACGTGCCGCCGAAACGGGCGCGGAGGTCCTGGACCAGTTCACCCGTGGGTTCGTGGTGCAGGATGCTCAGGTAGGCAAGGTTGAGCGGGGCGATGCTGTCCACCAGGACTTCATAGGTGGCGCGGACGTCGGCGGCGTCGGTCTCGGAGATGCCCTGGACGTTGTGCTCCGGGGAGATCCGGATGCCCACCCGGTTTGCACCCAGCGCGGCCACTACCGCGTTGACTGTCTCGATGACAAAACGCGCCCGGTTTTCCGGGGAGCCGCCGTAGCTGTCGGTCCGGACGTTGGAGTTGGGGGCCAGGAATTCATGCAGGAGATAGCCGTTGGCCGAGTGCAGCTCGACGCCGTCGAAGCCGGCTTCCACGGCGTTCAGTGAGGCGTTGACGATTTCCTGGATCAGCAGGGGCAGTTCGTCGGTGGTGAGGGCGTGCGGCACGGGGTAGGGCTGCTTTCCGGAGGGGGTCCGGACTTCACCTTCAATGGCGACGGCGCTCGGCGCCACGAGCGGGTGGCCGCCGGTGATGTCCGGGTGCGAGACCCGGCCGCCGTGCATGATTTGCGCGAACATCCGGCCGCCCTCTGCATGGACGGCGTCGGTGACCTTCTTCCACCCCGCTACCTGTTCCTCGGTGACGATGCCGGGCTGGCCCGGGTAGGAGCGGCCCGCCGGGCTGGGGTAGGTGCCTTCGCTGACGATAAGCCCCAAGGAGGCGCGCTGGCGGTAATGCTCGACGAGGAGGGGGCCGGGGACACCTTCCTCACCCGCGCGGAGCCGGGTCAAGGGCGCCATGACCAAGCGGTTGGGAAGCTCAAGTTCGCCGAGGGTGAGAGGGGAAAACAGCATGCGCAGTTCCTTTCGAAGGCTGAAGTTCGTACTGTTCATGCCAACTGGGGCGCGCGTGCAACTATTCCGGGTGCGACCGGAATCACACCGGGTCATCCGCTTACTAGGGCGGTGTTGCCACTCCCGGGCAGCCCTGGCCTTGCGGGTTAGCGTTGCAGTCGTCAGCGTAGTTGCGGGTCAGGGAACGCCAGACGCTGACAGTCTGCGGCGGAGCATTGAACTGTCCCTGGCCGGGGATGGGCAGGGGCGGGCCGGCATTGACGGAGTACGTTCCCTGGAAAGACGTGGTCAGTACTACTTGGAAGTCGCCGGTTTCGCCGTAGGCGTGGCTTGTCCGCGTCTTTTCACCCCACCGGTCCTGTGGGAGCGGGCCACCCATTGAGGGCTGTGGGCCGAACACCGTGCCGTCGCCGTAATTCCAGGTGTATTGGACCGGGGTTGCCACCACATGCACGGCCTGGCCGAACATCGTGATGTCGAACTGCTGTTCGATGGCTTCGGCGTAGAAGTTTGTCTCAGCACCTCGCAGCGTGTGCGGGCTGGGCTGGGCCACGACTGTCCCGGCACTGATTGGAAGGCTCTGGAACTCCCGCTGGATATCGGCTGCGATTCGGGGCAGCAGGTCCTCGGGCCGAGCGTCATAGAGGCAGGTTGGGCCGGAGTGGATCGCCCAGACTGCGCCAGGAACACCCCGCGGCTTCGAGTACCAAATGACAGGAATGCCTTCTTCACCGTCCGGCCCGTTAGTGCACTCCACCTGGCGCCCAAGGCATTCAGTATCAAAGTCGCCGCCACCCAGGTGGCATTGAAGTTCGTATTTGTACTCATTGGGGTCGGTGCTCACAGTGGTTGGTCCAATGCGAACAAATTCGCCAGTGTCGGGGTCAGTTCCCCAGTTATCAGCACCCATTTGAAGCCCGGAGTCAACGAAACCCCCACCGATATGTGGCCTCTCTTTTGACGCCTCTTCCGCATAGGCAGTCAAAAGAGAGCTCGTCAAAAACACCACGCAGCAGGCGAGGATTGCGAGGACCTTGCCCATGTAATGCATGTTTACCGGATCAGCCCTAGGTCGTTGACCACCCATTCTGCACCGGCGAAATTCACCATCGCAACGCTTCCCGCATTCGTTGCAGCTGTCTTCTCTTGATATGGGCTGCCGTCTTGGTTATGGATAAGGAGTTCTTTCTGCAGCACCTGAAGAACGACTTGCGTATCGCCGTCAGCTGACGGCTTTGCGGTTGCAACCGGAATTTCTATTTGGCCGCCAGAAATCCATCTGCCCTCCGCCCAAGCAGCTTCAATATCGCTGATGAGTCCCTGACAAAAAGAGCATTCAGCTTTGGACAGCTTCGATAGGGCAGCGGTGTCACCCGTCTCGTATGCATAGCTCAGGACCGAGAACCAATACTTAGTAAATGCTTCAGCGCCTTCCTTCGTCTCCGTCTTTGCGACCTCGGGCAGGACTGGAACGGGGACGTTTTGGGCGGGGCCGGACGCGTCGGCGGGTTTGTACACCGCGCTGGGTGTGGGCGTTGGGGACGGAGTTGGGTCGGAGGTGGCAGAAGTTGTAGGCGCTGGGGACGAGGTACCGGGATCTGCAGGTGCTCCGCCAGCGCAACCCGCCAACGCCAGGCAAGTAGCAGCAGCAAACACAACTGCTCCGGACCGCAAGCCGCGGGACATAAAGCCACGGGACATAAAGACGTTGAGTGATGTCATGGCCGCTATTCCCCCAGTAGTTTCAAGACGGCTTACTCCGGACAGTGCCTTAAGGGTAGCCCACGTCACAATCCACCGATCAAACTTATCCACAGGCACCCGCTTCCGGTTCTACCACCCGGACAAAGCCAAGGAAAAGTCATAGGAAAAGGGCTCCCTCAGAAGAAGCTACTTCTGCGGTGGCAGCACCAACTCCCCCGTCTTGTCCGTCGACAAGGCGAGCGACGAGACATACTGCGGGCCGCCGTCGGGCCCGTCCTGGGCAGAGCGCACCATGTCCGGACGCTCAAACTCAATGCCCGTGACGTGGCACAGGAGCTTGGCGTCGCTGGGGTTCCCGTCGGCGTCGAACATGGGCAGGTCGATGCCGTCGTCGGTGCGCCGCAGGTAGTAGCGCCCCCGAGTCAGAAGAGCCAGCAGAGGCGGAAGAACCACAGCGAGGCCCACCGCGAAGATCGGCGAATACGGCTGGATTGCGGAACCGAATGCCCCGAAGAACACAGCGATCGAGATGCCCGCGGACACCAGCATGGACACGAAGCCCACCGGGTTCACGGCGTAAAGCATTCCCCGGCGGAACTCGGGCACCTTGGGCGAGATCTTCAGGACGTACTTGTTGATGGCGATATCGGACGCCACAGTGACAACCCAGGCCATGGCGCAGTTCGCGTAGAAGCCAAGGATGGTGTTGAGGAAGTCGAACATGTTGGCTTCCATCAGGACCAGCGCAATCGCCAGGTTCACCACCACGAACACCATCCGGCCCGGATACGTCTTGGTGATCCGGGTGAAGCTGTTCGTCCACGCCAGCGAGCCGGAGTAAGCATTGGTGACGTTGATCTTGATCTGCGAAGACGGCAAGGACGCCCTCCGCGCCATCGCCGCCTTCCGGCTGGCCATGCCCCGCACGGTCCTGCGCTACGCCGGCGGCCGCGAGCTGACCCTCGGCAATTTGGGCACGCGCGAAGGGCTCCTGGGCGGCATCAACGCCGTCATCGTAGGCAACTACCTCACCACCCTCGGCCGCCCTGCCACCGCCGACCTCAACCTCCTGGTGGACCTCAACATGCCCATCAAGGAACTCCAGAAGACCTTATGAGCACCGCCCCTCAAACGCCCGGCCAGGAGGCACAGCATTGCGGCCTCTGCGGCAGGACCTTCGATAGGCAAGCGTCCGACGGCGGGAGCGCACCGCCGTCGGACCTCCACCTGGAGTGCGCGGCACGGCTGCACTTGGAGCCTCCACGCTTTTGCGTGTGCTGCGGACGGCGGCTCAAGGTGCAGGTCTCGCCATTGGGCTGGTGGGCGCAGTGCTCCCGGCATGGAGCCACCACCTCCTGACGGGCCCACCCGGCACCGGGAAAGGCACGTTCGGAAGAAGCATCAGTCCGTCCAGCGCGCGGTATCCAACACCCTCTGGCATATTTCTACCTTACGTAGAAGAATGGCGGCATGATGTTTGAACATGCAGACGGCAATCCCGTCCTGGAACTCGATGATGAGCAGTCCTGGCGCCTCCTTGAGGGCACGCAGCACGGCAGGCTGGTGGTTTCCGTCGCCGGCGAGCCGGACATTTTCCCGGTGAACTACGTGACGTCGGGCCGGAAGGTGTACCTGCGGACGGCGCCGGGCAACAAGCTGGCCCAGCTGACCATCAACGCCACAGTGCTCTTCGAAACGGACGGCATCACGTCTGACGAAGCCTGGTCCGTGGTGCTCCGCGGCAAGGCCCGGGTGCTCAGCAATTCGGCGGAACTGGCGGCGGTGGAAGAGCTGGGGCTGAAGTCCTGGGTTCCAACCCTGAAGGATTTCTACGTGGAAATCGAGCCGCTGTCCGTGAGCGGCCGGCACTTCCAGCTCGGCGAGCAGCCGGAGCGCTGACTCCGGCGAGCTGCCCGCCTCCTAGACTTAAGGCATGGCGGACAAGCTCACTCCGGAGCAGCGCAGCTGGAACATGTCCAGGATCCGGGGCAAGAACACGAAGCCCGAACTGCTGGTGCGCCGGCTGCTTCATGCCAAGGGGTACCGCTACCGCCTGCACGGCAGCTCCGGGGCTAGCCGGCTGCCCGGCAACCCGGACCTGGTGTTCGCAGGCCGGCGCAAGGTCATCTTCGTAAATGGCTGCTTTTGGCACTTCCACGACTGCCGGGTGGGCCAGCACGCCCCCAAGGCCAACGCGGAATTCTGGGAAGCCAAGCGCTCCCGGACCAGGGACCGTGACGCCGGCCAGCGCCGCCAGCTCGAAGACGCCGGATGGGAAGTCCTCACCGTTTGGGAGTGCGAGCTCAAGGACGGCTCGGCGCTGGAAGCCCACTTGGTGGAGTTCCTGGAGGGCCGCCAGCCATCTTGAGGCAATCTTTGGCTTTTGCCGCCGGGCTTCTTGATAGTGGAGCGGAAGGATGAACCCGTCGTCCTTACGGGCGGAAATCCCCACCGACAGTCCGGAGCAGTGCCATCCCTTCTTGCCAGCCAGCTCCCGGGCCACGACCGCCCCGGACCGTGCCACAAGGTGTCCCGCTCCGTGTTGACGGCCGGTGCCTGCAACCAATTTCCAGGTGTAAAGAAACCCTGTCTTACGTGGTGGCGCTGAAACCCACAGCCTTATCAAGAAACCCACAATTCTCGCCGGAAAACCAGCCACCGCGAGGCAGCAGACCTAACCTGAAAGAGCACATGCCCCACCCACCCGCACTGTTCCCGGAGTGGCATCCCCCGGCTGAAAGGAGCCTCATGGGCGCTTCAGATGATGCTTCCCGGCCGTTGGTGGACCAGTCCGTCCTCAACCGGCTCCGTGAAGAGCTGGAGGAGGACGAAGGGTACTCCATGGTGTTTGTGGGGAACTTCATCGAGTGCCTGCCGCAACGGATCGGCCGCCTGCGGCTGGCCCTGACCACCGGAGACCTGGAGGGCGCGGTGGACGCGGTGCTTAGCCTGAAGACATCCAGCCAGATGGTGGGCGCCGAGCGGCTTGCCGGCCTGGCCACGGACCTGGAAGGCGAAATCCGCACCGAAGCGCGTGAGGCGGAAGCCGCCGTCGTCCTGCCCAGGCTGGCGGCCACGTTCCTGCGGCCCATCAACCAATGCAGCCGGTTGACCATGCACCGGCTGCAGGTTCAGTGCTCTCCGGGTGCCAGCCGGTAGCCCACGCCGCGGACCGTCTGCAGCCAGCGCGGCTGCTGCGGTGAATCCCCAAGTTTCTTGCGGAGGTTCCCCATGTGGACCTCGACGGACCGTTCGTCGGCCTCGCTGATGTAACTGCCGACGTCGTAATCCTCGTCCCGCAACCGGCGCACCAGGTCTGCCTTGGTACGGACGGTCCGGCCCGCCTCGAGCAGGGCGTGGAGAAGTTCGAACTCGGTGCGGGTCAGGTTCATCTCTTTGCCGTCAACCACCACGGTGCGGGAGGCGTAGCTCAGTTCCAGGCCGTTGTGGCTGAAGTTCCCACGCTCTGGATGTCCGTGGCCCTCGGCTGCTGCCTCCACGGAGAAGGTATCTGTTGCATCCGGGACGGAGCGGGGGCGGCGCATCATCGCGGCAACGCGGGCGCGAAGTTCCCTGGGGCGGAACGGCTTGGTGAGGTAGTCGTCGGCGCCGGACTCAAGCCCAATCAGGGTGTCCAGCTCCTCGGTGCGGGCCGTGAGCATCACGATGTAGGCGTCGGAGAATTCGCGGATTTGCCGCGACACTTCAAAACCGTCGATATCCGGCAGCCCAAGATCAAGGGTGATGACGTCCGGATTGAGGTGCTTGGCGATCAGTACGCCCTCGGCGCCGGTACTGGCCACGGTCACGTCGAAGCCGGCCTGGGTCAGTACCGTGCGAACCAGTTCCCGGATGTCATGGTCATCCTCGATGACCAGTCCCACACGTGCATCACTCATAGCGTCCCCTCAGCAGCCAACGTCAGAAGTATAGCGGCCTGCGGATATCCTGCTGGTATGGCCCTGCACACCCTGTCCCCGAAGTCGTCACGCCATGACTAGTCCCACAGCATGGTCCTCGGGCAAGTTGCGGTTTTTCCGCCGGCCCTTCCATGAATACCGGCTGACGGACCGGGTGGCGATGAGCCAGATGCCGCTCTTCGTGACCACGCTGCTGACAGCCTTCCTGATGTGGGCGTTCTTCCCGGCCACCATGAACAACCCGTTCTTTCTCACGTTCCTGGTGTCGCAGCTGGTCCTCATGGCCCTGTGCTACCTGGTCCCCTGGGACCGCCTGCCCTACACAAGCTTCCTGGCCATCCCCCTGCTCGACTTCGTCTCCATCGCCTTCGGCCGGGAAGGCGGGCAGGAGAGCCTCACGGGCATCAGCCTCCTGGCAGTATTCCCCGTTATTTGGTGGTGCGCCTCCGGCTACTACCCCCGCCTGGCCCTGTGGCTTTCCTTCCTTGCACCGCTTGCCATCATCTGGGTTCCGCTGCTCCTGAAAGGCAGCTTCACCGCGCAGGACTTTGCCCGCTCCCTGCTCCTGCCGGTGATGATGCTGGGCATTGGTGTGTCCGTCAGTGTCCTGACGCTCAGCATGATGCGGCAGCAGCGTGAACTGGAGGAGAAGGACGCCCAGCTGCAGGCCAACCTGCTCACCAGCCAGCGCCAGGAGTCGTTGCTCAACACGGTCCTGGACACGGTCCACCTGGGCGTGCTCGCCGTGGACGCCGACGGCCATGACATCCTGATGAACCGGAAACAGCGCGCCAACCACGAGCTGGCACGGCCCAAGGACATCGAGGACCCCAACGAGTCCCAGCTGCTCGTGTTCGGCCCTGACCGCAAGACACTGGTTCCCGTCCAGGAGCGCCCGGTCCGCCGCGCCGTCCTGGGCGAAACCTTCACCGACTATCTGGTGTGGCTTGGCGCGGAAAAGGAGCAGCGGGCTTTTGTGACCACCGCTCGGGCCATGAAGGACGCCGACGGGAAGTTCGCCGGTTCCGTGATCGCCTTCAGCGACGTGACGGACCTGGTGAACGCATTGACCGCCAAGGACGACTTCGTCTCCAGCGTCTCCCATGAATTCCGGACCCCGCTGACGTCCATCCTGGGCTACGTGGAGATCCTGCTCGGCGACGAGCCGGAGGAGTCCCAGCGGCAGATGCTCGAGATCATCCGCCGGAATTCGGAACGGCTCCTCACCCTGGTTTCCGACCTGCTCGCCAGCCGCAACGGCCAGCTGATCGTCACTCCCCACGCGGTGGACGTGGCGGAACTTGTGCGGGCAAGCGTTTCGTCGGCCACGCCGAAAGCCGTTGCGTCCGGGGTGGTGCTGGCTGCAGAGACGCCGGAGCGGCTGGAAGCCCATGTTGACGGCGCCCGGATTTCACAGGTCCTGGACAACCTTGTGTCCAACGCGATCAAGTACTCCCCCGACGGCGGAAACGTCGTGGTGTCCCTGGCTCAGGAGAACGGGCACCTGGCATGCCGCGTCACGGACACCGGCATGGGGATGAGCCCCGAAGACGCTTCTGAAGTGTTCGCCAAGTTCTTCCGCACCAGCAGCGTCCGGCGCACCGCCATCCCCGGAGTGGGGCTGGGCCTGCCCATCAGCAAGGCGATCGTCGAAGCGCACGGCGGGACCATCGAGGTGGACAGCGCACTGGGCCAGGGCACCACGTTCACCTTCAGGGTTCCGGTCTAGCCATCTCCAGTGTCGCATCTGCTGGAACCTGGATTTCGACAGGCTCAATCACCGGTGCGCCCAATCACCGGGCCTGCCGGACCACCTCGCCCCAGGACTGCCGGGCCAGATCGCGGACCGAGGCGAGGATGTCGGCGGGCGCCATGGACAGGTCCAGCGGAAACTCCACGATGTCGATGTCCGTGTTGAGGATGCGGCGGAGCTTCATCTCACCCGATCCGGCGTAGACCAGCCAGGCGGTGGGCACTGCCAGTGCGGTGCTGTGGGCCAGCATCTGGTAGTGGTCAGCCGTCAGGGAAGCGCCGACATCGGTGGCTGCCTTGTACTTGGCGTTGTACACCACCACCGGACGGCCGCCCAGCAGGTGAACCGCGTCCGGGCGGACCGACAGCCTGTCCGCGTCCCGCACCGCTTCACTGAGCAGCGCGTTGTACCGCAGCCGCAGCTCCCCCGGGTAAGCCGCCATCGCCTCACGCAGGGCGGTACCGACGAAGTCCTCGAACACCTGGTTCATATCCACCACGAACGAGGCTGTCTGCTGCCTGCCCTCCCCCGCTTCCGCCGACGCGTTGCGGAGGATCAGTTCGGCCAGCCTTAGCACCGCGTGGTAGCCGAGGTTCATCCTGGTGGGCTTCCACGGCGGCAGCGGAGCGCCTGCTGGAAGGCGCGTGACGGCGTCGAGCTTTCCCTTGAGCAGGCGCAGCCGGCTCAGCACCTCGGGGCGGACGCGAGGGATCTGGCCCATCCGTTCCAGTGCCGCGCGGAGGATCCTGTTCTCGGCGATGTCCTCGGTGAACTCGTCATACGAGACTTCCAGCGGCACCAGCATCCCCGGCCGCCGGGAGATCTGGTCCGAAATCCGGATCCGCCCCTTGACGGTCCGCAGCGATTCATCAACGGTGAGGTAGCCCTGCAGCACGCCGCGGCCCAAGGCGCGTTCGGCAAGCTGCGCCAAGGACTCGGCAAGCGCGCTCCACAAATCCCGGTCCTCGACGGCCGCCACGGTATCCGGCCTGAAGCCCTGCTCGCCGGCGTAGCTGAGCAGGAACAGGAGCCGGCTCAGGCTCAGCCGGTCCTTGGGGCGGACGTCCAGCTGCACGGTGGGCGTTCGGACGGAACCCACCTTGCCCACCGGCTCGATCCGGTACAGCCCCATGCCCATGGGCGAGGCTTTGGCCAGGCCGCTGGAGTTCAGGAAGGAGGCGCTGGCGGGGTCGAGCCGTTCCACCATTCCGCGGGACAGCTCATCAAGGACCAGGTGCCGCAGGGACGGGCCGGAGCTACCCGGCTGCAAGGCGTCCCAGCAACCGGTCCAGCCCGAAGCGTTCCTCCAGCTGCGCCCGGGTGAGCTGGCCGTGGTAGTGCTCTTCCAAGAGGGGCATGAGCTCGTACTTCCATATCCGGCGCAGCCCCGCCGGGGTCTGCGCGGCAGGCTTCATGAAGTAGGACGGGCCGATCATCAGGTCGCGGTCCCACTCGTCGATGGCGCTGTTCAAGGCATCCAGCAGCAACGCCGGGGTGGTGTCCAGCTCCCGGGCCTGCAGGAACCGAAGCAATGAGCCCTTCACCGGTTCGGTCTGCGGGTGCAGTTCGATGAAGGAAAAACGGCGGCGGATGGCGGCGTCCATCATGGCGATGGACCGGTCCGCGGTGTTCATTGTGCCGATGATGTACAGGTTGTCCGGCAGGGTGAACGGCTCATTCGGGCTGTACTGCAGGTAGATCCGGTCGTCGCGGTATTCCAGCAGGAAGTACAGCTCGCCGAACACCTTGGCCAGGTTGGCGCGGTTCATCTCGTCGATGATGAGGAAGTACGGCTTTTTCTCGTTCCCGGGCTTGGCGGCCTCTTCTGCGAGGCGCCGCAGCGGCCCGGCCACCAGCTTGAAGGACACCTGGCCCTCGTCCGTTTTGTCCGGCCGGTAGCCCTCGAAGAAGTCCTCGTAGGCGTAGGACGGGTGGAACTGGACCAGCTTGACGCGCTCGTCGGTGGTGTCGTCAGCCAGCTCGGCTGCCAGGTGCTTCGCCAGGTAGGTCTTGCCGGTACCGGGAGGGCCGTACAGGACCAGCTGCCGGTTCTCCTCCAGCAGGTCCGCGATCTCCTGCAGCGGTTCCAGCTCCATGTGCAGTGAGTCTGCGAATTCCGGGGTCAGCGGGCGGAATCCCTCCTGGACGGGAGGCACGACGACGGCGGCTTCAGCATCGCCGTCGGGCTCGGCTTCCGCTTCGGGCGGCAGGAGGGCCTGCAGCGCCTGCGCCACGCGGGTGACGTCCACCACGATGCCGGCGGTGGCCAGCTGCCGCTGCACGTGCCGGGGCAGGCTTGTGGTGGGGTGTCCTTCATCGAACCAGCGGACCTTGCGGCGGAGGCGCCGATTGTCATCGTTGTAGTCGGGTTCCCCGAGCACGCCGCCCAGCCGCACCGTGCCGGCGTGCTGGTACAGCACCAGGTCCCCGGGCTTCATCACGGTGAGGAAGGCGAAGACGGCGGTTTTGGTGTCCTCGCGTTCCACGTAGCCGAGGTGTTTGTAGTCCTCGTCCACGGCGTGCTGCACCACTCCCGCGGTGACGCCCGGGTTGAGCAGCCGGAGGTGCTCGACGTCGAGGGTCACCTTTTCTTCGCCCTGCCAGGCAGTGAGCAGTTCGGTGTTGTCGCCGTGCGTCCGCAGCAGCCAGGCCCGGTGGCCGGGGTCTCCCACCTTGCGCCACTGGCTGACCAGTTGCCGGGCATACCAGTCGATGCGCTGGCCCGCCTGCTCGTCCAGATGCAGACGGATGCGGTGGATATCCGCGGTGATGTCGTCTTCGCTGTCCCCCTTGGCCCCGCCCACCAGGGAGGCGAAAGCGTCCCGGATTTCCTGCCGCTCAATGTCCGCGACAACGGGCTCGAAGTAGCTGGGCCAGGCCAGGAACTCGATGCTGCGGCGGATGGCGGGCTGGTCACCCGGAGTGGCCGAGGCAAGCCGGTGGAACTTCAGCGGGTCCTGCAGGGCACCGGTGATCTGTGCCGGAGGCTGCTGGTCCACGTGCTGCACAAAACGGCACAGCCACTTCAGGTGGTCCCAGATGGTCCAGTTGAACTCTGCAGTGCGGTCCCGGATCACTCCGTGGTCCGTCATGCCCTGGTAAAGCTCGTCAGGCAGCTCGAGCGGAGGTTCAAGCCATGAAGCGGCCTCAGCTACCCGGGCACGCTTGACCTTGAGGGACTTCACCTCGTGTGCCAGGGGCAGGGACTGCAGGAAGAGCAGCTCGACGGCCAGTTGCTTCGCCTCGCGGGACGCGCCGTCCAGGTTCTGCCGGAGGTTGGTCATCATGGGCGCTTTGGGGTCCGGCGTCCCGCGTTCCAGCCGGTCCAGGAGTTCGGCGGCGGCCTCCGACGTCCAGGTCAGCGTCCTGCCGTCCAGGGCCGACGGTTTGCCCTGCAGCCCTGGCCCCAGAACGAACCACGCCGCATCTTCGATCTCTCGTGAGATGCCGAGGGCGCGGGTCATGGCAGCAGTGGAGGCGGGGGTCATGGATTCAAATTTACAGGGTCAAGCTGGGCGGCGGCTCAAACGTCCCTGGATGGGCAGTCCCGCGGGGACCTTTTGACCTCCGGCCGCCCGCCCGTTTCCTGCTGCCTATACGCCGGGGGTACCCCGCTTCCGGCCAAAGATGAAGTAGCCCATGGGGCCGATGAAGTTGATGAAGGAGGCGGCCCGCCACGCCGCTTTCGGCCCGTTGATCTGGGCATCCGGCCGCCGGGAGATGTCCCGCTGCGCAGCCACCAGCAGCGACATCTGGGCGATGCCCACCACAATGGTGCCGGCCTTTGCCGACGGTGACATCTCCTTCCAGGTCTTCTTCTTCCTGGCAGCGCTGGTCTTGTTCTTGGCCATCTGGGTTTCCTTTCGTTCGGGTGTTTCCAGTCCAGTCTGTCCGCTGGAGTCTTGTCCAGAGGCTTAGTGGGTGTAGGGAGCCAGCCGTTCCTTCTGTTCGGCAGTCAGCCGCTGCACGCGGCCGGTGGCTTCGTCCACGAAGGCCAGGTGGGTGCTGGCCTTGACGCAGTCCTCCCCGGTCACGGGGTCCTTGACGAGGTAGTGGATGTCGAAGCTGGCGCCCTTGACGGCGCCGATCCACACCTGGACCACGGCCGGGATATTGCGGTACTCAAGGGTCCTGACGTAGCGGATCTTGTGGTCCACCACCAGCGCCATGGTCCCTTCCGGAACGGCGTTGAAGAGTGACACCTGCGGCTCAACGCCGGGAAGTCCCGCTCCCCGTGGAGGCCCGAAGGCCTTGATCCGGGCTTCCTCCAGCATCCGCACAATCTGCACGTTGTTGATGTGGCCGTAGGCATCCATGTCGCCCCAGCGCATGGGTACCAGGACCTCAATGCGCCGGTGTCCGTGCTTCCCGTGGTCCTGCCGCGCGTGCCTGTCCTGCTCCACTGTGTCTACCTGCTCCACTGTGTCCACTTGCTCCATTGTGTCTGCTTGGTCCACGTTGTTTCAGTTCTCCACGTTGTCTCAGTGCCGCACATTGTCCAAGGGCTGTACATTGTCCAGCTGCTGCACATTGTCTACCTGGGCGCTCAGCTGTGCACCGCCGTCGCATCATCCACCGGCACGTCCCCGGCGTCGGCTCCGGCGAACTGGGACATGTAGAGCCGGTAGTAGGCGCCGCGGGCGGCGAGGAGAACCTTGTGGTTGCCCTGCTCGACGATCCGGCCGTCCTCCATGACCAGGATGGTGTCAGCATCGCGGATGGTGGAAAGCCGGTGCGCGATCACGAAGCTGGTCCGGTCCGTGCGGAGCGCTGCCATGGCCTTTTGGACCAGGAGTTCGGTGCGGGTGTCAACGGAGCTGGTGGCTTCGTCGAGGATCAGCAGTGACGGGTTTGCCACAAAGGCGCGGGCGATGGTGATGAGCTGTTTTTCGCCGGCGCTGACGTTGTTGCCCTCTTCGTCAATGATGGTGTTGTAGCCCTCTGGCAGGGCCCGGACGAAGCGGTCCACGAAGGTGGCCTTGGCCGCGGCCATGACCTGTTCCTCGGTAGCGTCCAGGTTGCCGTAGCGGATGTTGTCGTAGATGGATCCGCCAAACAGCCAGGCGTCCTGGAGCACCGTGCCCACCTTGGAGCGAAGCTCGGACCGGCTGAGGTGGGTGATGTCTACCCCGTCCAGGGTGATGGAGCCGGAGTTGAGCTCGTAGAAGCGCATCACCAGGTTCACCAAGGTGGTCTTTCCGGCGCCGGTGGGCCCCACGATGGCCACGGTGTTTCCGGGTTCTGCGGTGAAGGACAGGTTTTCGATGAGTTTCCGGTCCTCGGTGTAGCTGAAGGTGACATCCTTGAAGTCCACGTGCCCGTCGGTCTTAGGAGGCAGGTGCTCGGTGGCGGTCTCGGGGTCCTGTTCATCGGCATCCAGGAACTCAAACACCCGTTCAGCGGAGGCAACGCCGGACTGGAGCATGTTGGCCATGCCCGCCATCTGGCCCAGCGGCTGGGTGAACTCACGCGAGTACTGGATGAACGCTGTGGCATCGCCCAGCGACATGGATCCCGACGCGACCCGGAGGCCGCCCACCACGGCGATGCCCACATAGCTGAGGTAGGAGACGAACTGCATCACCGGGAAGATGATGCCGGAGACGAACTGCGCGCCGAAGCTTGCCTTGTAGAGGGCCTCGTTGCGTTCCTCGAACCGTTCCAGCATGTCGGCGTCGCGGCCGAAGACCCTGACCAGGTCGTGGCCCGAGAAGGATTCCTCGATCTGGCCGTTGAGCGCGCCGGTGTTCTTCCACTGGGCTGCGAAGAGCTTCTGGCTCCGCACGCCGATCATGCCCGCCGCCACACCGGACAAGGGCAGCGCGACCAGTGCGATGAGGGCCAGCTGCCAGGAAACGATGAACATCATGACCACGATGCCCACCACGGTCAGGAGGGAGTTGATCAGCTGGGCGAAGGCCTGCTGGAGTGCCTGTTGGATGTTGTCGACGTCGTTGGTCACCCGCGAGAGGACGTCGCCGCGCTGCCGGGTGTCGAAGTAGTTCAGGGGCAGGCGGTTCAGTTTCTTTTCGGTGTCGTCGCGGAGCCGGCGGATCACCTTCATGACAATCCGGTTCAGGACGTAGCCCTGCAGCCACAGGAAAATGTTGGCCACGAAGTACATCAACAGGACGATGGCGATCAGGAAGGACAGCTTCTGGAAATCGATGCCCGTGCCGGCTACCAGTTCCATCCGCGAAACCATGTCCGCGAAGTTGTCCTGCCCCTGCTGGCGCAGCCCGTCGACAAACTGGTCCTTGCTGACGCCGGCCGGGAGCTGTTTGCCCACTACTCCGGCGAAGATGACGTCCATGGCCTGGCCAAGGATCTTCGGGGCAATGACGTTGAGCACCACGGCGACCACCACCATGGCCACCACCACGTAGATGCCCAGGGCCTCGGGCTTCAGCAGCCCCATTAGCCGCTTCGCGGAGGGCCAGAAGTGCTCGGCCTTTTTGGCGGGCATCCCCCCGAACATGTCCCCGTCCGCTTCGGAGGGCTTGTATTCCTCTTCGAGGAATTCGTCCTCGCCGGCCAACCCCGCCTCGGCCTGGTCCGTGGATCCGGGGGCAGTTTCTGCGATGGGTGTGGAGTCCTTTTTGCGGGGGCTCATGCCATTTCCTCCACGCTCAGCTGGGATTCAACAATTTCCTGGTAGGTGGGTGAGGTTTCCAGGAGTTCCTCGTGCGTTCCGCGGTCCACGATCCGGCCGTTGTCCAGCACCAGGATCTGGTCCGCTTCGGTGATGGTGGAAACCCGCTGGGCCACGATGATGACGGTGGCGTCCGCAGTGGTGCCCTTGAGCGCTGCCCGCAGCCGGGCGTCGGTGGCGACGTCCAGTGCGGAGAAGGAGTCGTCGAACAGGTAGACCCTGGGCTTGGTCACCAGCGCGCGGGCGATGCAGAGGCGCTGGCGCTGGCCGCCGGAGACGTTGGTTCCGCCCTGCGCGATCCTGGCGTCCAGGCCGTTCTTCTTCTCCCGGACAAACGACTCACCCTGGGCGACCCGGAGCGCGTCCCAAAGTTCCTGGTCCGTTGCCTCGGTCTTCCCGAAGCGGAGGTTGTGCTCGATGGTGCCGGAGAAGAGGTAGGGCCGCTGCGGTACCAGGGCCACGCGTTTGGTGATCTCGGCGCGGTCCAGCAGGCCCACAGGCACGCCGTCCAGCAGCACTTCGCCCTCGGCGGCGTCGTACAGCCGGGGCAGCAGGGACAGCAGCGACGTCTTGCCCGCACCGGTGGAGCCGATAATGGCAATGGTCTGGCCGGGCTTGGCGGTGAAGCTGATGTTGCTCAATACCGGTGACTCGGCGCCGGGGTAGGCGAAGGTGACGTTGCGGTACTCGACCACGCCCGTGAGGGACGCCGGAGCCTGGGGCTCCTCGGGATCGTGGATGGAGGGCTCGACGTCGAGCACCTCGCCGATGCGGTCGGCACAGACCGAAGCCCGCGGGATCATCATGGCCATAAAGGTGCCCATCATGACCGCCACCAGGATCTGAAGCAGATATTGCAGGAAGGCCGTCAGCGCGCCCACCTGCATCTCGCCGGAATCCACCCGCTGCCCGCCGAACCACAGCACCGCTGCCGTGGACAGGTGCAGGATCATGCTGATGGCCGGGAACATCAGTACGAACAGGGCGCCAATCTTCAGCGACACATCGGTGAGTTCCCCGTTGGCTTCCCCAAACCGCTCCGTTTCGTACGGTTCACGGACAAAGGCCCGGACCACCCTGATGCCGATAATCTGCTCGCGCAGCACCGCGTTGATGCGGTCGATCTTTTTCTGCATGGACCGGAACAGGGGCATCAGCCGGACCACCAGGTAGCCCACCACAACGGTCAGAAGGGGGACCGAAACCCACACCAGCCACGAGAGGTTCAGGTCCTCCCGCAGCGCCATGATGATGCCGCCGATGCACATGATGGGCGTGGCCACCATGAAGTTCAGGGCCATCAGCATCAGCATCTGGACCTGCTGGACGTCGTTGGTGCCGCGGGTGATCAGGGTTGGAGCACCAAAGGCGTTGACGTCCTTGGCGGAGAAGCTGGTGACCTTGCGGAACACCGCGCGCCGCAGGTCACGGCCGAGCGCCATGGCCGTTTTTGAACCGAAGTAGACGCCGGCAATGGCCGTTCCCACCTGGACGAACGCCACGAGCAGCATCACAGCCCCGGTCCGCCAGATGAAGTCGGTGTCGCCGCGGGAAACCCCTTCGTCAATGATCTGTGCGTTCAGGCTGGGGAGATACAGCGCGGCAATGGTGGACGCCAGCTGGAACACGATGACGGCCACCAGATACGGCATGTACGGCCTGGAAAACCTCTTGATGAGGGTGAGGAGCATGCCCGCGGATCCTTAGGGATGAGTGAGTGGAGCAGGAAGGTTAAGTAGTAGCAGCCGGGGCTGACATCCCTAGCCTTCCCACTCTACGAAACTCCCTTCGCCCGTCAAACAGCCTGCGGAAAGATCATCCGAGGGGCGTACCCCGGCGGGTCACTTTCCTGCGGAGGCAAGCTCCGGCGTCGAACTTTCTGCTGCCGGCGCGGGCTGGATGTCAACCGTGCGGCGCAACGGCTTTTCCTTGATGGACAGCACGGACACCAGTGCCACCACCGCCACCACCGCGGAAATCAGGAATACTTCGGCCGTGGCGTCGCCGTACGCGGCCCGCATGATCTCGCGCACGGGTTCGGGCATGTGGGCCAGGTCCATGCTGCTGCCTGCGCTGCCGCCCGGGACGGGAATCCCGGCGGCGGCCAGCCCCTGCGTGGCAAGGCCGCTCACGCGGTTGGCCAGGACGGCGCCGAGGACGGAAACGCCGATGGCGCCGCCTACTGACCGGAAGAATGCAACCGAGGCGCTGGCCGTGCCGATGTCGGAGGCGCGGACCGTGTTCTGGACCGCCAGGACAAGGTTCTGCATCAGCATGCCCAGGCCAAGGCCCAGGACGGCGGTGAAGATGCCGGTGTGCCAGAGTTCGGTGGTGTGGTCCATGGTTCCGGCGAGCCCAAGTCCGCCGATCAGCAGGATGGAACCGGCAATCAGGTAGCCCTTCCACTTGCCGGTTCGGGTGATCAGGAGTCCCGAGGCCACCGAGCCGGCCAGGTTGCCGGCGATCATGGGAAGCGTGAGCAGGCCGGCCTCCGTTGGCGTGGCCCCGCGGGCAACCTGGAAGTACTGGCCCAGGAAGGTGGAGGAACCGAACATCGCGACGCCCACCGCTACTGAGGCGAGGATGGCCAGCGCGGTGGTCCGCTCCGAGATGATCTTGAGCGGGATGATGGGCTGTTCCACCTTGGATTCCACCAGCACCAGCAGGGCCAGCAGGAGGACGCCGCCGCCCACCATCAGGGCGGACTGCCAGGAGATCCAGTCGTAGTAGGCGGGGTTGCCGGCGAAGGAGACCCAGATCAGGAGCAGGCTGACGCCGGAGGTCAGCAGGATGGAACCGAGCCAGTCGATCTTGGCCGGGCGCCGCACATGGGTGATCTTGAGCGTGACCTGCAGCAGGACCAGTGCGACGACGGCGAGCGGCACGCAGACGAAGAACGTCCAGCGCCAGCCGAGCGGGCTGTCCACGATGAAGCCGCCCAGCAGCGGGCCGCCGGCGGTTCCCACGGCCATGACCGCGCCCATGTACCCGGAGTATTTGCCGCGGTTCCGCGGCGGGATCATGGTACCGATGATCGCCTGGGCCAGGGCCGTGAGGCCGCCCATCGCCACGCCCTGGATGACGCGGGCCACCAGCAGCAGCGGGATGGTTTCGGAGAGGCCGGCCATGACGGACCCGGCCACAAAGATGATGATGCTGAGCTGGACCAGGACCTTCTTGTTAAAGAGGTCGGCGAGCTTGCCCCAGATGGGTGTGGTGGCGGCGTTGGCCAGCAGCGCAGCGGTGATGACCCAGGCGAAGTCGGTCTGGGTGCCGTGCAGGTCGGACATGATGGTGGGCAGCGCGTTCGCCACGATGGTGCTGCTGAGGATGGCGGTGAAGAATGCGGCCAGGAGACCGGTGAGGGCCTCCATGATCTGCCGGTGGGACATCTCCGGCGGGGCCGCGGGGTTTGTTGGCCCGGCCTGGGTTGAGGTGTTCGGCGCGGCGGTCTGGCTTGCCATAAGAATGCTCCTAAACGGTGGTTTTGGTGGTTCCGGCCGCCGTTGCCCGGGCTGATGTCTTGAGTGATTCGGTGAGCTTGTGCAGGGTTTTCGCCGTGGCTCCGGCGTCTTCCTCGCTCCAGTCGCGCAGGTAGTCCTGCAGGACGGCTGTACGCTGCTCCTCGATGTGCCGGAGCTTCTCCGCGCCCGACGGCGTGAGGGCCACCAGCTGCGCCCGGCCGTCGTCGGGATCCTGCCTCCGGACCACGAAACCCTGCTCCTCCAGGTCCGCGATGTGGCGGCTGAGGACCGGAGCGCTGACGCCCAGCCGCTCCGCAAGTTTGGTGGCCCGGGACTCCCCCTCCCCCACGAACCGCAGGACGCCCTGGAGCGCCACCCCGGTGTCCTTGCCCCGCACGCTGGCTGTGGCGATGCACCGCACCGCGCGCTGGAGGTCGAAGATCTGGTACACGAGATCGGCTGCCGTATCAGTGGCTACTGCCATGGCTCCAGGGACTCCTCAGTTGTTTGCCTGAAGCAACTATATCCCACATTGGTTGCTTTAGGAAACTATTCCCCGCGGGCACGCTTGAAGGGCCGGGTATACGAAAGGACCCCGCCTCCTTGCTGGAGGCGGGGCCCTTTCGTGTGTTTGGTTTGGTCAGGCTTCCAGATGCGTGGGGGCGAACATCTTCAGGAGCGTTTCAACCACGACGACGTTGGGCCCGTCAGCGGCGAATCCCGCCTTCAGCGCGTCCCCCACGCCCTCGGGCGATACCCGGGTGGCAGGGACGCCGAAGGCTTCTGCGAGCTTCACGAAATCGGGCCTGGCGAGTTCGGTCGCGGTGGCCTTGCCGAAGGCGCCCACCATGTATTCGCGCAGGATCCCGTAGCCGCCGTCGTCCACGATCAGCCAGGTGACCGGCACGTTGTGTTGCTTGGCGGTGGCCAGTTCCGAGATGGAGTACATCGAGGAGCCGTCACCGGATACTGCGAGCACCCGGCCGGGCTTGCCCACAGTTTCCAGGCCGACGGCGCCGCCGATGGCCGCGGGGAAGCCGTAGCCCAGCCCGCCTGCGCCCTGGGCCGAGTGGAACTGGCCTTGCCGGGCGTCCCAGCAGGACCAGCCCCAGTAGGCGGCAATGGTCATGTCCCAGAACGTCTGCATGTCCGCCGGGACGGCCTCGCGGATGTCGGCCATGAACTTCAGTTCCTTGCCGAGGTCCTGGGACTCCAGGCGTGCCCTGACCTTCGCCACCGATTCCTTGACCAGCTCCTCGGGAGCGGTGCCGTGCCAGTTGGCCCTGGCTCCTGAAGGGTCAACCTCCAGGGCCTCGTCCAAAGCTGCCAGGGCCTGGCCGGCGTCGGCGCGGATCCCCAGGCCAGGGCGGTTGGACTCCAGGACCCGCGGTTCGGCGTCGATCTGGATGATTTTGCCCCGGGGCTCAAAGGTGAAGTAGTTGGAGGTGACCTCGCCCAGGGACGAGCCGATGACCACCAGGACATCGGCATCCTCGAGCAGATCGGTCATGTGGCGGTCCTCGATCCAGGACTGCAGCGATAACTCATGGTTCCAGGGGAACGCGCCGTTGCCGCCGGGGGTGCAGATCACCGGGGCGCGCAGCTTCTCCGCAATGGACAGCAGGGACTTCTCCGCCCTCCCCCGCCGCGTGCCGCCGCCGGCGATGATCGCGGGCCGTTCGGCAGCTGCCAGCCACTTCACGGCCTCGCGCACCAGTTCCACCCGGGGCGGGTTGTCCGCTGCTTCGGCCAAGGCGTCCTCCACGGGCGGAACCATGATGGGATCCAGCAGCACGTTTTGCGGAATCTCGATCCACACCGGACCCTGGGGCGAGGAAATGGCCTCAGTCCAGGCATCCTGGATGGCTGACGGGATGCCTGAGGCGTGCTGGATCAGCCGTTGGCTCTTGGTGACATTCGCCGCCGACGCCTTCTGGTCATCGAGCTGGTGCAGCATGCCCTTGCGCCGGGCGCCCAGGCCTTCCAGCGGAATCTGGCTGGCCACCACCACCATCGGAACACCCGTGGCGTAGGCCTCCTGCAGGCCTGCCAGGGAGGTCAAAGCCCCCGGGCCGGTGGACAGGAACAGGACCCCCACTTCGCCGGTGGCGCGGGAGTACCCGTCCGCTGCGAAGGCACTGTTGTTCTCCACCCGCGAGGACACGAACTGCAGGTTGCCCCGGCCCATCGCATCAAAGAGGCCCAACGCATGCTGGCCGGGGATGCCAAAGACGGTCTTCGCGCCCAGGGCTTCCAGCGTTTCGACGACGAGGTCCCCGCCGTTACGGGCGCCGGTCGCTTTTGTGGGGGCGGCCGTTCCCGGATCGAAGTCGATCATTGCCTTACTCCTTGCCGGCTGCCGCAAAACCGGCAGGCCGCCGGACCTCCTGGCCAAGGGCCTGCGCAGCGTATCCACTGGCAGCCCCGAAACGGTCGCCCGGCACAGCGTTGTCCGCCATGAGGGTCACCAGTTCGTAGGCGACGTGGCTGGCGGCCACACCCGTAATCTCCGCATGGTCGTAGGCCGGGGCGACCTCGACGATGTCTGCGCCCACCAGGTTCATGCCACGGAAGCCGCGGATGATTTCCAGGAGTTCGCGGCTGGTGATGCCGCCGGCTTCGGGCGTGCCGGTGCCGGGCGCGTGCGCGGGATCCAGCACGTCGATGTCCACGGAGATATACAGCGGGCGGTTGCCGATCCGGTCGCGGACCTTGGCCACGGTCTCCAGGACGCCCTGGTAGTAGACGTCGGCGGAGGTGACGATGCCGAACCCGAAGCGATGGTCGTCGTCGAGGTCCTTTTTGCCGTAGAGCGGGCCGCGGGTGCCGATGTGGCTGATCGCCTCGGTATCGAGGATGCCTTCCTCTACGGCTCGGCGGAACGGCGTGCCGTGGGTGTATTCGGCGCCGAAGTAGGTGTCCCAGGTGTCCAGGTGGGCGTCGAAGTGCAGCATGGCAACCGGCGCGCCTGCACGCTCGGCGGCGGCACGGAGCAGGGGCAGGGCGATGGTGTGGTCGCCGCCAAGGGTTACCAGCTTGCTGCCGCCGGCCGTGAGGTCGAGGGCGTTCTGCTGGACGGTTTCAATTGCCTCGTTGATGTTGAAGGGGTTGACCGCCATGTCCCCGGCGTCTGCCACCTGGGCGTTTTCGAACGGGCTGACGTCCCAGGCCGGGTTGTAGGGGCGCAGCAGGCGGCTGGCTTCACGGACGTGGTTGGCGCCGAAGCGGGCGCCGGGGCGGTAGGAGACGCCGGAGTCAAAGGGAACGCCCACCACCGTGATGTCGGCCTTGGCCACCTGGTCCAGCCGCGGGAGGCGGGCGTAAGTGGCAGCACCCGCATAACGGGGAATACGGGATGAATCGATGGGGCCAAGGTTGCCGTTGGCTTCGATGCGCAGCTCTTCCAATGGAGGCCTCTCCTTCGAGGAGTTGAGTGACTATGTGACTGCCATCATACACCCTGGTTTTCTAATGAGCACCAAGTGTTTACCTTCTTGGGTTCGGTCCATTCCTGCCCGGTTCCTGCCCGGCTTCTCCACCCTCAGCCCTGGCTTTCGCGGAAAACACAGGAATCCCGCACGCTCCTGCCGCTGACGTCCGAAACGAACCGGGAAGGAATGAGCAGCCCTCGCGCAAAAGCGCTGTCCACATACCGCCGCTGTCCCATTCCGCAGCCCAATCAGGGCAACCTGCAATTGATGAATGGACATCTTTGAGTACCTCAAGAGCAACGGGGGCGTCGCCCGGGCCGCACATCTTTTTGACGCGGGCTACTCGCGGCGGGACATCAGGCGCCTGGCGGAGCGCGGAGCCGCCCAGCCAAGGCGCGGGGTGTACGCGGTGCAGGGCTGCGACGAAATCCTTGCTGCCGCGATTCAGCACAACGGCTTTGGCGACATCGGCTATCCGGCTGCACGGCGTTCCCCTTGAGCTGCTCAAAGCCCAACTGCGCGGGGACCGCTCCCGCCCGGTCCTGCGGGCACTGCGGGACCTCGACCTCCGGGCGGAGTCCATCGTGGAGGTGGATGCCCACCATCTGTTCAGAACCAACGGCATCGGATATGAGGCCCACGTGGTCCTGCCCGGAATTGGGCGCGTGGATTTCCTGCTTGCCGGCTTCCTGCTCAGGGACCGGCAACGCAACAACACCTCCACGGTCACCGGCTACGCCGTCCTCCGCTATATGCCCGAACACATCTGGTTCCACCCGGAGCAAGTCATGACGGAAATCAGGGCCGTGCTGGACGCCGGGACCGGTGCGTTCCTTCCCGCTTTGACGCTGCCCGCCATGTTGGGAGGCCCCACATTCCGGGGAACTCGGGGGAAGGAACGCGGGTGTGCCGGCCACAAACCGGGCAGGAACGTACGGCAACGCGGGGGGCGCTACCGGCTGGCGGCCGGAACCAGAACCCAGAGCACCTCGACAGGCTTGTCTGTGGGGTTGACCCAGGTGTGCGGCTCCCGGCCGGGGAAGGTGACGGTGTCGCCCGCGTCAAGGTCGTACTGCTCGTTGGTGAGGATAAGGCGGATGCTGCCTTTGATCACGTGAAGCACGTCCACGTCGCAGTCGACAGCGTAGAGTTCGGATTCGCCGCGGCCGTGCGGTTCGATGCAGGCCTGGATGATCTGGATGCGCCGTTCTGACCGGGCCGTGAGCAGTCGCTCCACAATGCCCTGGCCACCTAGGGAGATCCGCGGCCCGTCGTTGCGCTTGGTCAAGTGCGTTTCCGGGGCTGCAAACAGGTCGCCGATCGAGATGGACAGGACCTGGCACAGCGTCACCAGCGAGGCCACTGACGGGGACGTCAGGTCGCGCTCCACCCGGCTCAGGAAGCCCTTGGTAAGCCCGGTGGCATCGGCAACCTGCTCAATGGTGAGCCGCTGGGACTGCCGGGCGGCCCGGATCCGGGAACCAATGGCAACCGGAACGTTGCTCGGCTCAACTGGCAGTGCCTTCATCTACGAACCTTTCATGGCCGGCAGTCCGGCCCCACTCTGGAGCAATACTAATGGCCAGCCTCTTCTGTGACGCCTCCATGGCGCGCGGTCCGGGCTACCTAATTCCCCCTTGACTGTTACTGCCGTCACAGCCTAACCTTTGGAAAACACATGTTGCCTATAGGGCAATTATCGAGAGCCCCCTCTCACCCCAATTTTCGCAGCGGCATCCGGCCGTCCCCCCGCTCCGGATGCAACCCCCGGCTGCCAAACAGCTCCAAGGAGCCCAACATGGACGCACAAGTCATCAACATCGCCATCGTGGTGGTGTACCTTCTCGCAATGCTGGCCTTCGGCTGGTGGGGCAAGTCCCGCACCAAGAACAACAGCGACTTCCTGGTCGCCGGCCGGCGGCTCGGCCCCTTCCTCTACACCGGCACCATGGCCGCCGTCGTCCTTGGCGGGGCTTCAACCGTCGGTGGCGTGGGCCTGGGTTACAAGTTCGGCATCTCCGGAATGTGGCTGGTGGTGGCCATCGGCGCCGGCGTCCTGCTCCTGAGCCTGCTTTTCGCCGGGACCATCCAGAAACTGAAGATCTACACGGTCTCCCAGATGCTGACCCTGCGCTACGGCAGCCGGGCAACTGAGGCCTCCGGCATCGTGATGCTCGCCTACACGCTGATGCTGTGCGCCACTTCCACGGGCGCCTACGCCACCATCTTCGTGGTGCTGTTCGGCCTTGACCGCGCCCTGGCCATCGCGATTGGCGGCGCCATCGTGCTGGTGTACTCCACGGTGGGCGGCATGTGGTCCATCACCCTGGCAGACCAGGTGCAGTTCGTCATCAAGACCGTCGGCATCTTCTTCCTGATGCTCCCCTTCACCCTCAACGCCGCCGGTGGCATCGACGGCATCCGCAGCCGCGTTGACGAGAGCTTCTTCCAGATCGACGGCATCGGCCTCCAGACGATCATCACCTACTTCGTCGTCTACACCCTGGGCCTGCTGATCGGCCAGGACATCTGGCAGCGCGTCTTCACGGCCAAGACGCCCGGAGTAGCCCGCTGGGGCGGAGCCACGGCCGGCATCTACTGCATCCTCTACGGTGTTGCCGGCGCCCTGATCGGCATGGCCGCGAGCGTGGCGCTGTCCAACATCGAGATCACCGCCAAGGATGATGTCTACGCCGAAGTTGCCCAGAACCTGCTGCCCATCGGCATCGGCGGACTGGTCCTGGCCGCCGCCGTCGCGGCCATGATGTCCACTGCCTCCGGCGCCCTCATCGCCGCCGCCACCGTAGCCCGCGCGGACGTCCTGCCGTTCGTGGCCAGCTGGTTCGGCAAGAACATCAGCACCGAGGACACGGACAACCCCGAGCACGACGTCAAGGCCAACCGCATCTGGGTCCTCACCCTGGGCATCATCGCCATCGTCATCGCCATCATCACCAAGGACGTTGTGGCCGCCCTGACCATCGCCTACGACATCCTGGTGGGCGGCCTCCTGGTGGCAATCCTGGGCGGCCTCGTGTGGAAGCGAGGCACCGGAATCGCCGCCGCCGCCTCCATGGCGGTGGGCTCCGTGGTCACCCTGGGCACCATGATCGTCCTGGAAATCAACGCCAAGGCGCCGCTGGACGGCATCTACGCCAACGAGCCCATCTACTACGGCCTCCTCGCCTCGGCCGTGGTCTACATTGCCGTCTCCCTCATCACCCCGCCCACCGACCCCCAGGTCATGCGGAACTGGCAGCGCCGCGTCGCCGGCCAGGACACCGAGGAAACCCCGGCAGAAGCAGTCACCGCTCCCTGACGGCCGCTTCCAGCGCCACGACGGCCCATGCACCACGGCCAACGCACGACGACGGCGCCTCCTTTCGCTGAACCGCGGAAGGAGGCGCCGTCGTCGTCTGTCCTATGCCTACTCTGTTTCGGTGTCGCGGACCTCGTCCGGGTCCAGCGGGACCGGGCGGTCCTCGGCGTCGATGACTATCGGGGCGGGCTGTACCACCGGTTCCTCCTCGTCCAGGAATTCATCCTCGGTGTCCCAGTCGTCCTCATTTACCGGTGCATCCTCGGCGTAGTCGTAGGCGGGATCCGCTTCGACGGCGTCCAGGTGCGGCATGTCCGGGTGCTGTCCGGTGGTGCTCATGATTCAACCTCCGTTTGTTCGCCTGACGTGCTCTTTCAGTGAGGGCGCCGGCTGCGCCACACTTTCATCACAACACCGCGCGGCAGGCGGGTCAATAGCAGATGCGGAGCCCTGCCGGCCGGGCTGCGGGGCCACCGGATTGAGGCAGACCGAAACCTCCCAGCGAGGTTTGCCAGCCAAAAAACCCCGGAATTTCGCAGTAAGCTGGGCACTGCAATGGGGCCGCTACATGCCCTATCCAGCCCAGGAGTTTCCGTGTCACAGCACGCCCAGCCCGACCATGCCCCATCGAATTCGGGCACATCAAATTCGGCCCAGCCGAACCAGCCCCAGCCTGCCGCACCGTCCGCGGCGGACATCAAGCGGTGGCGCCAGTACCTTGCCGACGAGCGTGCCGAAGCCGCCGTCTACCGCGACCTGGCGCAGAACCGGCAGGGCGAGGAACGCGACATCCTCCTCGCCCTGGCGGAAGCCGAGGGCCGGCACGAAGCGCACTGGCTGGCCCTGCTGGGAGAACAGGCGGGCAAGGCACGGCAGGCCTCGTTCCGCAGCCGGTTCCTTGGCTTCCTTGCACGGCACTTCGGCTCGGTGTTCGTACTGGCGCTTGCGCAACGGGCAGAAGGCCGCTCCCCCTATGCCAAGGACCCCAACGCCACAGCTGCGATGGCCGCCGACGAACAGATCCATGAGGAAGTAGTCCGCGGTTTGGCAACACGCGGCCGCAACCGCCTGGCCGGAACGTTCCGCGCCGCCGTCTTCGGCGCCAACGACGGCCTGGTCAGCAACCTGTCCCTGGTGATGGGCATGGCCGCGTCCGGCGTGGCCAGCACCGTGGTCCTGCTCAGCGGCATCGCGGGACTGTTGGCGGGTGCCATGTCCATGGGCGCCGGTGAATTCATTTCCGTCCGGTCCCAGCGGGAGCTCCTGGCGGCCACCCGCCCCACGCAGATCACCCTGGCCGCGGCCCCGAAGCTGGACATCGAGCACAACGAACTCCTTCTCGTCTACCTGGCCAGGGGCATGTCCCATGAGGCGGCCGAGCACCGGGTGGCAGAGCGCATGGGCCTGTTGTCCTGCGACTGTGATCCCAGCCTGTCCCTGCAGCCGGAGCTGCCGGAGGACGAAGACCAGCATGAAGCTGTCGGCACGGCATGGGGTGCGGCGCTGTCCAGCTTCTGCTTCTTCGCCTCCGGCGCCATCGTGCCCATCCTGCCGTTCCTCTTTGGCATGACCGGTGTGGCTGCCCTGGTGGTGGCCGGCGTCCTGGTGGGCATTGCCCTGCTTGCCACCGGCGGCATCGTGGGCCTGCTGTCCGGCACCTCGCCCCTGACCCGCGGCCTGCGCCAGCTCGCCATCGGGCTGGGAGCCGCCGCGGTGACCTACCTGCTGGGGCTGGTCTTCGGCACCGTGGTGGGTTAGTGGATGAAGACCGGCCCCCGCGCCACGCAGGCTACCGAACCCGGCGGGAAGGCGCAGGCCCACGATTCAGGGTGGTCCTGGTCAGCGCCCTCTGCGTGGCCGGAGTGTTGGGCGGTGCGCTGGTGCTGGACGATCCCAGGGTAAAGCAGCTCCTGGACTTTCGAATTGGCCCGGGCAACGGGCAGCAACGGCAGCCGGGTGGCGGCCCGGACCGTACAAAACAGGACAGTGTGGCACAGGACAATGCTGCGCCGTCCGGTGAAGCCGGCACCCGGCCTGCGGCAGAGGCCAGCCTGGACACCCCTCCCCCGGGCTTCGAGGAGGAAGACGCTCCCCTCGGCGCCCCTTCCCCGCCTGCCGCGGGCAGCGACTCGTACCGGTTCCTTGCGGTCAACGGTGACGGCAGTCCGGTGGGATATTCGCCCTGCCGGCCCCTCCACTACGTGGTGAACGCCGACCTCGCCCCGGCCGGTGCGGAGCACCTGGTTCCGGGGGCCATTGCCACCATTTCGGCAGCAACAGGCATCAGGTTCATTGATGACGGCACCACCCGTGAACAGCCCTCGCCGCAACGGCAGCCCTACCAGCCGGACGCGTACGGCGAGCGCTGGGCACCGCTGCTCATTGCGTGGACCACGCCCGAGGTGGCACCGCAGCTGGAGGGGAAAGTGATCGGCACCGGCGGCAGCACCCATTTCAGTTACGACGACGGGCCCAAGACGTTCGTGACCGGCGGCCTGGACCTGGACGCGCCGCAGATCGCCAACGAGCTGCTGAACCCGGATGGACATCTCTACGCCACCGCGGTGATCCTTCACGAGCTGAGCCATGTGGTGGGCCTGGACCATGTGGAAGACCCTACCCAGCTGATGTACCCGGAGATCGGCACCCCCGAGGGTCTGTCCGCGGGCGACCTCAACGGGTTGTTCGAGCTGAGCAAGGCCCAGTGCCGGAAAGACCTTTAGCCGAATAGACCTTTAGCCCTACAGACCTTTGGCCTGAAGGACCGCTGACTACCGGAGCAGGACGGTCACCGCTTCTTCCACGCTGTCCACCAGGAAGATCCGGTCCGCCATGGGCCGGTCCGCCGCCAGGCTGCGGAGCATGGGCCACGCGGGGTATTGGTGCTCCCAGTGGTGCCTGCCCACCAGGACCATGGGTGTGACCTTTTCCGGGGCTCCGTAGTAGTTTTCGCAGGCGTCCTGGAAAATTTCCTGGACAGTTCCGGCGGCTCCGGGCAGGAACACGATCCCTCCCTGGCAGAGCTCCAGCAGGATGGCTTCACGGATGGCGTTCGCGAAGTATTTGGCGATGTGGGTGGCAAAGCAGTTGGGCGGCTCATGGCCGTAGAACCAGGTGGGGATTCCCAGCGACGGCGTCCCGCCGGGAAAGCGTTCGACGACGGCCGCCGCCGCCCGCGCCCACGCCGACACCGAGGGACGGAAGCCGGGAACGGCCGCGAGCATGTCCAACGCAGCCTGCAGGCCGTCGTCGTCCGCCTGGCTCAGGTAGGCACCCACGTTCGCGGCCTCCATGGCGCCGGGCCCGCCGCCGGTGGCAACGGAATAGCCGTTTCTTGCCAGCAGCCTGCCAAGCATGGCCGCCTGCGCGTAGTCCGCGCTGCCACGCTGGGCGGCGTGCCCGCCCATCACTCCCACCATGGGCTGCCCTGACCAGGGGTGGGAATGGGTCAGCTCGTCCAGCGCGTCGCCGATGGCATGGTCGTGCAGGGCTGAGGCGAGGGTGGCGTCCACCCGGTGCCGCTGGCCCGGCTGGATGCTCCATTGATAGATCCGCGCGTCTGGCAGCTCCTCGTAGGGGGCGTCGGCGAGCCCGTCATAGAGTTCGCCGGGCGAGTAGAGCGTGGAGCGGTACGGGTTGAAGGGGACTCCCGTGAGCCGTGGAAAGATGAGCGCTCCGCGGTTGCGGAGGGCATCCTCCATTCCCTCGTCAAAGGTGCAGCCAAGGAAAATGGCGCCCTCCACATCGAGGCCGGCCAGGGCGGAAGCCCGGCCGCGGAGGTCCAGGGACTGCGCGTGCCAGCCCTGCAGGTGCACGGCACCGGCCGCCAGCATGCGGTCGAAGCTTTCCAGGTCTTCCACTTCCAGGCTGCGCGGACTGGGGCCAAGGTTTCCCGAAAGGTTCATGGCTGTTGCCGCCTTCTGCTGCTCATCCACCCAGCGTAGGCCACCGGCAAAAGCAACGCGGGGTCAGATCCGGCCCTCCGGAAGCTCCGGATTGGGCTGGGTCTGACCCCGCGTTGCTCCCAGGGGTAGGTGATCAGGCAGGCAGCTTTGCCGGAACGGCGCCTTCGCGGAAGTGCGCTTCCAGGTCCTCGAGTGAGTGGCCCTTGGTTTCGGGAACGAACTTGATGACGAAGGCGAGCGACGCGACGTTGACCAGGACGAACAGGCCGAACGTGCCGGTGGACCCCAGTGCCTCGACGACGATCGGGAACAGGAACGAGATGGCGGCGTTGACGGTCCAAAGGGCGAACACCGCGATTCCCATGGCGAAGCCGCGGATGGCCAGCGGGAACATCTCGGAGAGGAGCAGCCAGACGCAGGTGCCGATGAAGCACTGGACGAAGGCGACGAACAGCATCATGGCGGCGAGGATGGTGTAGCTGGCAAGGTCGGACTGGGGCAGCAGGAAGACGATTGCCAGCAGCGCCTGCGAGCCCACCACGCCGGAGAAACCGATGACCAGCATCTTGCGGCGGCCAATGAAGCCCAGCAGCCAGATGCCCAGGATGGTCATCAGCACGGAGGTGACACCGACGCCGATGGTGGCAACCAGCGATGCGCTCACTCCCAGCCCGCTCTTTTCCAGAATGGTGGGGGCGTAGTAGTTCACCGTGTTGATGCCGGTGGCCTGCTGCACGGTTGCAAGGCCGATGCCGATCCACAGAAGCCGGCGCATCCAGGGGTTGTTGCGGAGGTCACGCCAGGCGTGGCCGCGCTCCTCCTTTGCCGTCCGGGCAGCCTCGGCGATCTCCTCGAATTCGGCGGCTGCTTCCTGCGGGCTGCGGCTAAGGTTCAGGACACGGCGGCTGTCTTCCAGCCGGCCGCGGATGGCGTACCAGCGCGGGGACTCGGGCAACAGCAGCATGCCGGCGAGCAGCGCGAGCGCGGGCAGCGACGCGATGCCCAGCATGGTGCGCCAGACCTCGGTGTCGTGGATGAGGGCGTCGAGCAGGGCATTGATGGCAAAGGCCAGCATCTGGCCGGTCACGATCATGAGCTCGTTGATGGTGACCATGCGGCCACGCAGGTGGGCCGGCGCCATTTCCGCGAGGTACAGCGGGCAGGTGACGGCCGCAGCTCCCACACCAAGGCCCAGCAGGATGCGGGCCGCGATCATGAACGGAACGTTCGGGGCGATGGCGCAGCCGATGGCCCCGAAAAGGAACAGCAGCGCGCAGACCAGCAGGGATCCGCGGCGGCCCAGCTTGTCCGCCATGCGGCCGCCGGTCAGGGCGCCCACTGCCGCGCCGGGAAAGAGCAGCGCGCTGACGACGGTGGCTTCCTCGACGGCGGTCATGTTCAGGGAGTCGTTCATGTACAGCAGGGCACCGGAGATGACGCCGGTGTCGTAGCCAAAGAGCAGGCCGCCGAGTGTGGAGATCACGGTCAAACGGGCCAGGTACCCGCGGCGTTGGCTGCCGGGGGCGTTCAGGGCTTGTTTCTGCAACTGCATTGTTGCCTCTCAGATTCTCTTGGGGACCGGGACGAACCGGCCTGAGATGTGATGCGTGACACTGACTTTAGAGCGCTCTAATCATTCGCGTCAAGGAAAAGTCCTAATGTCAGCACAAATAAATTTCCGGCCGATTCATGGCTTAGTGAAAGCATCAGCCTTGACCCGGCAGCACTGCCTGCTACGATCGAAGGCGCAAGTATGTCCTATCAAGAGAACATATGGTGGCAAAGCGGCCGCTTACACCTCATCCGGCGGGCTGGAGCCGCAACCAAGAACAGGAACGAAAACGTGGCGAACAACCTGGGTCTCAGCATCGACCGTTCATCCCCCGTGCCCCTTTACCACCAGGTGGTGCAGGGCATCGAAGCCGCGATCTACAGCGGGGTCCTGGAGCCGGGCAGCCGTCTGGACAACGAGATCGACCTCGCGGCCCAGCTGAACCTGTCCCGTCCCACCATGCGCAAGGCCATGGACGAACTGGTCCGGTCCGGCCTGCTGGTGCGCAAACGCGGGGTGGGCACCCAAGTGGTCTCCAGCCAGGTGCGCCGTCCGCTGGAGCTGTCCAGCCTGTATGACGACCTCACCAACAACGGCAAGAAGCCCACCACGGACGTCCTGAGCTTCGCCCACCTGGAGGCGGACGAGGCCACCCTCGCCACACTCCAGCTCCCGGCGGGATCGAAGGTCTACCACTTCACCCGGCTGCGGAAGGTGGGCGGCAAGCCGCTGGCACTGATGGAGAACTGGGTGCGTGACGACATCGCGGACATGGACGAAGCCATGCTCGCCGCCGAAGGCCTCTACTCGATCCTCCGCCGCGGCGGCGTCAACTTCCGGCTGGCCACCCAGCGGATCGGCGCCATGACCGCCAACGAATACCAGGCGTCCATGCTGGAAGCCGCCGAGGGCTCAGCCCTGGTCACCATGGAGCGCACCGCCGTCGATGACACCGGCCGGCGCGTGGAGACGGGCCACCACGTCTACCGCGCCGATTCCTACAGCTTTGAAATGACACTCGTACAGCGCTAACCGCAAGGAGCACACTCCATGACCAACTGGGTCTACCCGCTGGGCACCGCCACTGACGGCAAGTGGGACGTCTCGATCGGAACCTCCGACTCTTCCCTCATCGTGGAGGGGTGGGCACACACGGGACTGAAGGTGGCCACCCTGGCCGCAGGGGCCGACGTCGTACTTTCCGCCTCCGATGAGGAACGCATCGTGGTGCCGCTCAACGGATCCTTCACCGTAACGGTGGACGGGGACCCCTATGAGCTGCACGGCCGCTCCACCGTTTTCTCCGGTCCCAGCGACGTCCTGTACTCGGGCACCGGCCGGACGGTCACCATCAGCTCGTCCGACGGCGGACGTGTTGCCGTCGCCACGGCGCCAGCCAACGCGTCCTACCCCACCCGCCTCATCACCGCAGCGGAAACGCCGGTGGAGCTGCGCGGGGCCGGCAACTGCTCCCGCCAGGTCCACAACTTCGGCACTCCCGCAGCGCTGGAGGCCGACCGGTTCATCGTCTGCGAGGTCCTCACCCCCGCCGGGAACTGGTCCTCGTATCCCCCGCACAAGCACGACGAGGAGAAGGACGGCGAGACGCATCTCGAGGAGATTTACTACTTCGAGACCCAGGTGGCAGCCGGTTCCGCCGCGCCCGCCGACGCTGACGCCATCGGCTACCAGCGCGTCTACGCCTCTGACGAGCGCCCCATCGACGTTTCAGCCGAAGTCCGCACGGGCGACGTGGTCCTGGTCCCCTACGGCTGGCACGGCCCCGCGATGGCAGCTCCCGGTTACGACCTGTACTACCTCAACGTCATGGCAGGCCCCGGCCCGGTCCGCGAGTGGCTGATCAGCGACGACCCGCACCACGGCTGGGTACGCCAGGGCTGGGACGGCCAGGACATCGACCCGAGGCTGCCCTTCGGCGCGTAGCCGCCCTTTCCGCAAATGGCATAGTGGAGTCCTGTGAAGCAGACTTCCCCCGCCCAGCGGTCAGTGACCATGGAGGACGTGGCCCGCGAGGCCGGGGTAAGCCGTGCGCTGGTGTCACTGGTGATGCGCAATTCCCCCAAGGTGTCGCCTGCCAGGCGCACGGCGGTGCTCGAGAGCGCCGCCGCGCTGGGCTACTCCCCCAACAGGCTGGCCAGCCGCCTTGCCAGCCACCGCACCAGGACGCTGGGCGTCCTGTTCCTGGACCTGCACAACTCCGTCTTCGCGGACATCTATGACGGCATCACCGAAGGGACCGCCGGCAGCGGCAACCAGGTGATGGTCGCCGTCGGCTCCGCCGACCCGGGGACGGAGCTGGAGGCGGTCCGCTCGTTTGTGGACCTGCGGGTGGACGGCGTCATCCTGGCCGGCTACACCGGTTCAGCCGAGGAGCTGGCCGCCGCACTGCGCGGGACGCCGGCGGTGGTGATCACCCGGGAGTTGGAGATCGACGGCGTGGATTCCGTCCTGTGCGACGACTTCCGGTCCGGAGCGCTTGCGGTGGAGCACCTCCACGGACTGGGGCACCGGCGGATTGCGCACGTGGACATCTCGGACTGGCTTCCGTACACGGCCCGCAGGGAAGGTTACCTGCATGCCATGGAGAAGCTTGGCCTGGAGCCGATGCTGGTGCACAGCGACATGACCGAGCGCGGCGGCCGGGCCGTGATGGAAAAGTTCCTGGCCTCGGGCGCCGAGGTGCCCACGGCCATCTTTGCGCACAACGACCTGACGGCCATCGGCATCATGGAAGCCTTGGCCTCCCACGGTCTCTCGGTCCCCCATGACGTTGCCGTGGTGGGCTGCGACAACATCGAAGTGGCGGCCTCACCACTGATCGGGCTGACGTCCATCGACCAGCATGCCCGGGAGCTGGGGCAGCTGGCGGCGCAGGTCATGCTGGAGCGGATCGGCGGTACGGCCGGCCCGGCGGTGACCCGCAAGCTGGACCCCGTCCTCCTGGTCCGGCGCTCCTCGGATCCGGCCGCCGGGTAGCACGGACTCCCCCGGTTCCTACTTCTGGCCGGTCAGCAGGGTGCCCCGGACCGCGGACAAAGGCACGGCGCCGAAATCCCTGGAATCGATCGATACTCCCCGGTTGTCCCCCAGCACAAAAACGCTTCCTGCCGGGACTGTTTCGGGGCCGAAGTAGGTGGCGTCGATGCGGCTGTGGTCGATAAAGGGCTCCGGGACGGCGACGTCGTCCACATACAGTTCCGAGTCGCGGATAGCCACAGTCTGCCCTTCAAGGCCAATGACCCGCTTGATGGCCGTGCGCCCGTCGACGGGACTGGTGAAAGCCACCACCACCCCGTTACGGATCAAGCCCGCACCCGGCTTATACAGGAGCACCACCGACCCCATGGGGATGGTCGGCTCCATGCTGTCCGACGAGACAGTGAACGGTTCCAGGAGCCACGCCCTGACGGCGAGGATCACCAGGGCCGGAATCACAGCCAACGCGATGAGGCGGGGCCAGTGTCTCCCGGCTGGCCCGGGGGTCGTACCCGGCAGCCGGTGCCGGGGGGCGCGCCGCCGGCCGCTGTCATCCATCAGTACCGTTTTCAATCCTCTTCGTCATCCAGTCGCATCTGGCGGCTACCTCAGGGCGCCGCGTTCGGGCAGGGACCTCAGCGGCACATGCTGTGGCAAGGAGTCCTCGCGTGGGGACGCAGCGGGATGCCGGCTTGCCCAGCGGACGGAAGGCGCGGCGGCCCCGAAGGTCGCTGTGACGGACGTTCCTGCGCCGGGCGTGGAAAGGACCCCAAGGGTGCCGCCCGCCTGCCGGATCGTGTCCCCCAGGATCCTCAGGCCAAAGTGGCCTTCCGGGCGGGGCTGGCTTGTATCGAAGCCGCGGCCGTCGTCTGAAACCGTGATCTGGGTGCGCTGGCCGGCATGGCGGATCCGGAGTGCCACCGATTGGGCCGCGGAATGCTTCGTGGCGTTCACCAGGGCTTCCCGCGCCACGCGATAGACCAGGACGGCCCGGTCCCGGTCCAGCACAAGCTTGTCCGGGATCTCCATGGTCAAGGCAATACCGCGCTCCACCAGGGGTGTCTCCAGCCGCAGGAGGGAAGCCTTCAGCCCAAGCTCTTCGAGGTCTGGAGGATAGAGCTCACTGGTCATGGCGCGCAGGCTGCGGATGTTGTTCTGCAGCATCGTCCTGGCCTTGGAGAAAACCGTCTGAAGTTCGGGCGGACCGTAGCGCTCCTCCGATTCCAAAGCGTACGCCAGCCCCGACAAGTCCTGGATCACTTCATCATGGAGTTCACTGGCGATCTGCCGGCGCTCCTGGTCAGACGCTTCAATCGCGCAGCGCAGCAGCGCATTGCGCGTCACCTGATCGAGCTGGATCCGCCGGGCCAGGCGGACGGCGGGAATCAGTTGCGTCAGCTGCAGGACTGCCAGGGACAGCAGCATCGGTGGAATCATGCCCATCAGCACTGCCCGCTGTTCGCCGCGCACCGCCACACCTGACGAGTATGTTTCAAAGATCATCGGTGCGCCGCTCGCGGAAGAAGAGCGGGCGTAGACCTCCACGAGTTCGCCGGAATCAGCCTCGTACTCGTTCTCTTCCCCGGTCTGGGATTCCAAGGTGGCGGTCGCCGGCCCGCCCTCAAGGAGGCGGCGCGCCCATTCCTCCTGTTCAAAATCCTGCCCGATGAGCGACTTCACGTCCGAATAGACCACCCGGCCGTGCTCGTCCCACACTTTGATCCTGGTTACGCCGCCGTTGGCCAGCCATGGCGCCAACCGCTCGTCGAGTAATTCCAGCGCGGCGGGATCGCGGGCCAGGAGTTGGTCGGTTAGCAGCGGCCCCACCACGTTATCGGCCAGGCGCTGCGTGAAGTCCCTTGCGTTGGCAAGGGCGTGCCGTTCCGCTTCAGCCCAGATCCAGAACGCGACGGGGGTGGCAACCAGGACGAGGGCCACGAACCCCGCGGTGAGGAACCGTGTAACAGCTGACCGGACCTCACGACGCTCGTCTACTCCAGGGGCCTTGTTCATGCTGTGGGAGGCCGCTTCCACGTGGTGTACGCGCACTGTAGGTGGCCTAACTACATGCCCGCAGGTTCCGGAAGGGATCCGGCAGCGCCGCCCAGTCCCGCCACCAGGGCCGGGTGGACGATCATGTTGCCGGGGTGGGCGTGCCGCAGGGTGTCAAGCATGACTCCCAGGGCTCCGTCTTTGGGGAGGAACCCGCAAATACCCATCGAGGCAGCCTCACGCAGCGCGTCCTGCGAAGGGTTGCCGGTGAGCATAACGATCCGGGCTTCCGAGGCTTCCGACAGGATGTGTTCGGCGGCCTTGAGGCCGGAGCCGTCCGTCAGGTAAAGGTCCATAATGACGACGTCGGGCTGCAGCTCGCGGAACATGGTCACCGCGGACTCCACCGACTTCGCCGCCCCCACACTTTTCAGGTCCGGTTCCCGGTCCAGTGCCCCGGCCAGCAGGTCCGAAAAGGTGGTGTGGTCATCAACGATCAGGATCCGCAGCCGTTCGGTTTCCTGCTTGGTCAGCTGCGGTGCAGCGTCGCGGCTGCCGGCCACCACGTGGATGGAGGGACGGGCTTCTGCTGGCCCCTGGGCGGCTGCGGTGCTGGTCAGGAGCCTGGCGTGTGCCTCCTTCAGCACCGGACTGGGCGCGCAACCCAGTTCTTCGTCCATTACCCGGCGGCAACGGTCATACGCCCGCAGCGCCTCGGTTTTTTCGCCGTTGCGTTCCAGCCCCAGAATCAGGGCGGTCCAGGCCCGTTCGTTCAGGGGGTCTTCCTTGGCCGCCGCGCCGCCCCACGTTATCGCTTTGACCACCTCCCCCACGGCCAGGGCGGTCTCAGCAGCCTGGACCCGGGCGAGGCTGACCCGGGCTGCGTGAAGGGCCCGTTCCTCCTCGGCCCAGGCCGGCAGCAACTCATCCCCCAGCAGCGGGGCAGAAGCGATCTCGAGTGCTTCGGTAAGCAGCGCCAGCGCTGCCGGCGCGTCGGCCTGGCTGGCCTGCTTGGTCAGTGTGTCGAACCGGTTCAGGTCCAGGTCCACCAGCGACCTGTCGATCGCGTAGCCGCCGGTGACCGTCCGCAGCGGACCGCTCCGCCCGGTGCCCGGCTGCAAATGCCGCCGCAGGACACTGACATAGCTTTCCAGGGTGGGCAACGCCACCGACGGATGATTGTCACCCCACAGCAGGTCCATGATGCGGGTCTTGGACACCGCCGAGCCGAAGTTCAACAAAAGGATCTCCAGCACCTGCCGGGGCTTGGGCCCGCCAAGATCATTCGAGCCCAGCTCCGTATTCCCGCGGCGGATGGTCAACGGGCCAAAAACCGAAATCGTCAGCACCGGTGCCTGCGGCAACACTTCGGCAACCAGCCCCGGACCGCCGCTCTTCTTCGCCATCTCCAATGTAGCCACGATGGTGCCCCCCAAGTAGTTGAGTACTGCCTGCGTCCCATTGAACTGACGGGTCAGCAGGCGAACAACAGTGCTCATTACTCGCTTCTTCACGTGGCCTTTCCTTCCAGGTACTTGGTACCTAAGGGCAGGTACTCGGAATCCATCCGGCGGAAGCCCGGCAGATGTGCGGGGAAAAAAGCTGCCTATTAGCGCGTTTTTGCTGGTCAACACGCGGATTCATTTTCGGGTTCAAATGTTGGGAAAAACCTAGGTAGTCCTGGGCGGAGCCAGCGCGCCGCCGCCAAAGAATTCCCCAAGCCGGCCAGCCTACGGTGGCAGAAAACCGCTGCTGGGCGGTTTGCAACGGGCAGCTGCCGTGGTGCAGCCGTCCGGCAAAGGATGGGAAACACGATGAAACTGCGTACCGGAACCGCGAGGGTGGCCACCATCCGGGTGGGCCGGGGTTGGCACCTGGTACGGGCGGGACTGCGAACAGTCCGGTTCCGTGTCCTGGCCACGGTCCTTGGGTTCCTGGCGGCCGGGCTGCTGGCCGCCGGCATCACCACCCTCACCCTTGACCTGGGCAACCTTAACAACCGGGTCAATGAGGACCTCCTCCTTCAATCCGGGCGGCTGCACGACATCGTGGAGCAGGGCGTTCCGGGTGGAGGGCCGTATACCTCCCTGGATGAGCTGTTCACCGTGTTCCTCCAGGGTGACGCTCCGGGCAGGTACGGCTCGGTGATGGCCACCGTGATCGGCGGCAACACCTTCCTGCCAGCCGCCGGGCAACCCAGCACCCCCGATGCTTCCCAAGTGCTGGATGCAGCACGCGCCGCGCAGGTGGAGGGCCGCACCGCCTTCCATGACGTGACGCTGGACGGCCGGACGGTGCGCCTGGCCATCACGTCCGTATCCCTGGAACGCGGGGCCCCCGGCGGGCTCCTGGTGGCAGCGAACGAAATTGGCCGCCAGCGCGAGCAGATGATGGCGTCGTTTGGCACCTTCGGCGTGGCTTCGCTGGGTACGCTGCTGCTGGCGGGAGCGGTAGGTTTCACCGTCACGGGCCGGCTGTTTGTTCCGGTCCGCCGCCTGCGCCAGGCCACGGAATCCATTACGTTCGAGGACCTGAGCAGCCGCGTCCTTGTGCCGCCCGGTGACGACGACGTCTCGCAGCTGGCAACGGACTTCAACCGCATGCTGGACAGGCTGGAGGCGGGCATCGCGGACCAGCGCCAATTTGTGGATGACGCCAGCCATGAGCTCCGGACTCCCCTGACCATCATCGGCGGCCATCTTCAACTGCTGCAGGCGGAAGACCCCCGGGACGTCCGTGAGACCCAGGCGTTGCTCCTGGAGGAACTGGACCGGATGCAGTCTCTGGTGGACGAGCTCCTGCTGCTGGCCAGGAGCGGCCGGCCCGACTTTGTCCGGCTGGAGTGGGTCGACGCCGATTCCTTCCTTGTGGCGGCCATGGACAGGATCAAGGTCCTGGCGGACCGGCGGTGGCAGATCGACACTATGCCGGGCGGACGGTTCCGCGCGGACCGCAACCGCCTCACCCAGGCGGTGGAGCAGCTGGCGGCTAATGCAGTGCAGTCCACCCGGCGGCATGACCTGATATCCCTCGGCGCAGCCTGGGTTGCGGCGCCGGACGGCACTGTGCCGCCTGCACCTTCCGCACTTTCCGGGGCCGGCGTCGAAATCTGGGTGGCGGACTCGGGATGCGGCATCAGCGCTGCCGACCAGGAACGGATCTTTGACCGTTTCGCCCGGGCCGGAGTATCGCGTGGCACGGAAGGATCCGGCCTGGGGCTGCCGATCGTCAAGGCCATCGCCGAAGCCCACAGCGGGTCACTGCGGGTGATCTCGCAGGTCAATGAAGGCAGCACATTCGTACTCTCCCTGCCCGGAGGAACCCCATGACCCGAATACTGATCGCCGACGACGAACCACGGATCGTGAGCTTCATCGCCAAGGGCCTCACGGCTGCCGGGTACATCACCTCCTCGGCGGAGGACGGCATCCGGGCGCTGGACTACGCCAGTTCCGGCGAGTTCGACCTGCTCATCCTGGATATCGCTATGCCGCGGATGGACGGCTTTGCGGTGCTTACCGCGCTGCGCGCTATGCGCTGCACGGTTCCGGTGATCGTCCTGACCGCCAAGGATTCCGTCCAGGACACCGTGGCAGCGCTCGACGGCGGCGCGGACGACTACATGAGCAAACCGTTCCGCTTCGAGGAGCTGCTCTCGAGGATCCGCCTGCGGCTGCGCCACACGGCGGGCTTTCCGGCCCCACCGGCCCCCACAAGCGGTGACCTCAGCCTGGACGTCGACCTTCGCAGCGCAACTGTCCGTGGCAGGACGGTGCCGTTGTCCGCCCGGGAGTTCGCGATGGCCCGGGTGTTCGTGGAAAACGAAGGCAAGGTGCTGACCAGGGAACAGCTGCTGAGCCGGGTGTGGGGCTACGACTTTGACGGGTCCTCCAACGTGGTGGATGTCTACGTGGGGTACCTGCGCAACAAGCTCGGCCCCCAAAGAATTGTGGCAGTCCGCGGCGCCGGGTACCGGTTCGTGGCCCTTCAGGATGCCCCATCCCCTGCCCGTTCCGGCGGATGAGAGGTCTCTCATAAAAGTCTCATCCCCCTCTCACCGTGGCCCGGCAGGGTGGGAACACAACAAGGAAAGGCGAACCGATGAAAAAGTTTTGGTACCTCCCCATCGCAGCAGTGGCAGGTGCGGCGAGTCTTACGGTGTGGGCACAGGCCAATGCGGGCCCGCCCCCTGCAGTCTCTCCCGGAGTGGTGGTGGCCGACGTGCAGTCCGGCAGCGGCACCGCCAAACCTGGGGAACAGCCGGCCCTGCTTGCCACTCCGACGCCCACGCCCACTTCCACGCCCAGCATCACCGCGATACCTGACCACACGGCCCCGGAGACACAACGCATCCAGGTTGAACTGCAGACGTATCCCCCGCTGCAACCGACCCACAGCCCTACCCACAGCGTGGGCGATGACAAGGGCGGACTGAGGCCGGACGGGGTTTCCGACGATGGCCCCCTGCACGATGTGGGTGACGACAAGGGCGGGCTCAGGCCGGACGGGGTTTCCGACGACGGCCCCCTGCACGACCTGGGCGACGACAAAGGCGGGCTCAGGGACGACAGCGAGTCAGACGACGGCCCGGGCGACGACAAAGGCGGTGACCGGTAGACCTTGGGATGGCACCAAGCTTTTCCCTAGAACATCCCTGCACCATGACCTTGTTCAGCCGACTCGACTGGGAAGTCGGCGCTACTGGGGAGCATGTGCAGGATGAAAGCGATACGACGCGGGTCAGCGCACTCAGGACAGCAGAAAACCGGCGGAAGGGGCCTTAAGGCGCTGGCAGCATCAGGAGCAGTCGCTTTGGCTGCCTCCATGGGCCTGCCGCCGCTCGCGGCCCATGCCGTGCAGGCCCCCGTGGGCGCAGGGTTCACGGTGACACCTTCGGACTTGTCCTTCATCCTGAAGCAGATCAAGATCGCCGAAGCGCACGTGGCCAACACCACGTCCGAGACCGGGCCCTGCGGCGCCCTGGTGGGACCCGGCCCCAACCAGCTTGCCAGCCCGCTGCTGTCCCACGGGCTGCGCACAGTTGACGGAAGCTGCAACAACCTCCAGCAGGGCCAGGAGACCTTCGGCGCGGCAGACCAGGTGTTCCCGCGGCTGGGATCCAAGTCGTTCGGCGACGCCGAAAGGGGCTCCTTTGGCGGTCCCCCCGTCGCCACGAGCTACATGCAGAAGTCCGGCAGCGTTTTCGACTCGCGGCCGCGAACCATCAGCAACCTGATCGCCGACCAAACGTCAACCAACCCCGCCGCTGTGGCCGCCGCCGGGTTCCCGGCGCGGACCCAGGGCAACGAGGGCGTGGTGCCCTGCGTCGTCGACCCGGACCCGGAGGCGGTTCCTCCCGTTGCCGCCGAGCCGGACGGCTGCGTCCCCTCGCACAACACCCTGTTCATTCCCAACGTAACCACCGACGTCGGACTCTCACCGCCCTACAACTCCCTTTTCACCCTCTTCGGCCAGTTCTTTGACCATGGCATCGACCAGACGGTCAAGGGCGGCGGCACCGTCTATGTTCCGCTCAAGGCCGATGACCCGCTGATCGCGGGGCCGGACCACGTGTTCGGCAACGCGGATGACCTCAATCCGCACATGCGCTTTATGGTCCTGACGCGCGGCATGAACCAGCCGGGCGCGGACGGTGTCCTGGGGACGCAGGACGATGTCCAGGATGCCCTGAACACCAACTCGCCCTGGGTAGACCAGAGCCAGACGTACACGTCCCATTCCTCCCACCAGGTGTTCCTGCGCGAGTACGTCAATAACGCAGCCGGGCAGCCGGTATCGACGGGTGCCTTGCTGGGCGGCCCGGCCGGCACGCCCGAGGCCGGCGGCATGGCCACCTGGGCCACCACCAAGAAGCAGGCCCGGGAGCTGCTCGGCATCCAGTTGCTGGACAAGGATGTCCTCAACGTCCCCATGCTCGCCGCCGATGCCTATGGGAAGTTCATCCCGGGCCCGAAGAACGGGCTCCCGCAGTTTGTCACGAGGTCAGGACTGGTCGAGGCAGACCGCACCGCGAACGGTGGCCTGGGAACCCTGGTGCCGCAGGACGTGCTGTACTTCCACACACCGTTCCTGACGGACATCGCGCACAACGCCGATCCGTCGCCGCAGGACACCGACCACAACCCGGCAACACCGCGTGTCGCGCCGGTGCCGGATGCAGACACCTCCGCGTCTGCAGATTTCATGAGCCAGGCTCCCGGCACGTATGACGACGAAATGCTGAACGCACACTTCATCGCCGGCGACGGCAGGGTCAACGAGAACATCGGGTTGACCGCCATCCACCAGGTTTTCCACTCCGAGCATGACCGCCTGGTGGAAGATATCAAGCGCGTTCTCAGCACCGATACGTCCACCCGGGGCGCTGCCGCCCTGCCCGAGTGGAAGCTTGCCACCGGCGCGGACGGCTGGAACGGCGAACGGCTTTTCCAGGCCGCGCGGTTCATCGCGGAAATGGAGTACCAGCACCTGGTCTTCGAGGAGTTCGCCCGGAAAATCCAGCCCGCCATCAACCTCTTCGAACCCTTCGCCTTCTCGCAGACGGACATCAATCCCGCGGTCAGCGCCGAGTTCGCCCACGCCGTGTACCGGTTCGGCCACTCGATGCTGACGGAGACCATTTCCCGCCGGAACGAGGACGGCCCGGGTGCCGACGGGGTGTGGGGGAATTCCGACGACGTCCGCGGGTCCCAGAACGATATCTCCCTCCTGGAGGGCTTCCTGAATCCGCCCGAATACACCGACGGCGGCCCCGCCGGGCCGCTGACCTCCGAGGAGGCCGCGGGCAGCATCATCATGGGAATGTCGGACCAGGTCGGGAGCGAACTGGACGAGTTCGTCACGGATACGCTGCGGAACAAGCTGCTGGGACTGCCCATGGACCTGGCCGCGATCAACCTGACCCGTGCCCGGTCGGAAGGTTTGCCCACGCTGAATGCGCTGCGCCGGGAACTGCATGGCGCCACGAACGACAGCCAGCTCAAGCCGTACACCAACTGGATCGACTTCGGCGAAAACATCAAGCACCCGGAGTCGCTGGTCAACTTCGTGGCCGCCTACGGCAAGCACCCCTCGATCGTGCAGGCCACCACCCTTGAGGCCAAGCGCACGGCGGCCCGGCTGATCGTCAGCCCGGACACCCTGGCCGGTGAGGTTGCGCCGGAGGACGCCGTGGCGTTCATGAACAGTATCGACGGCTGGGCCAACAACGGCACCGCCTCAACCACCGGACTCGATGACATCGACCTGTGGATGGGCGGCCTGGCCGAACGGACCAACCTGTTCGGCGGCCTGCTCGGCAGCACGTTCAACTACGTCTTCGAGAGCCAGATGACCGATCTGCAGAACGGTGACCGGCTCTACTACCTGGCCCGCACCCCCGGGATGAACCTGATGGCGCAGCTCGAAGGGAACTCCTTCGCGGAGATCATCATGCGCAACACCAATGCCCAGGCGCTGAAAGCCGACGCATTTGCCACTGCCGACTGCAAGTTCGAGCTGAAGAACCTGGCCGGAACTCCGGAAGGTTTCGCCGCTTCCGGCAACACCGTCGCGGACGATCCGGCGTCGGAATGCAACGAGGCAGCACTGCTGATCCGCATGCCCGACGGCACCATCAAGTACCGTGCTTCGAACTCGGTGGACCCGTCCGGCATCAACGGCCAGGCCGTGTACAACGGATCCAGCAATGCCGACCGCATCTACGGCGGTGTGGACAACGACACCATGTGGGGCGGCCTCGGCAACGACGTCATCGAAGGCGGTGACGGCGCCGATACCGTCCTGGGAGGGGACGGAAACGACATCATCACCGACCTCGCCGGGGACGACATCCTGAAGGGCGGGCCGGACAATGACGCGATCGACGGCGGCCCCGGCCTGGACATCCTCATCGGCGGCGACGGCAGGGACTTCATCAACGGCGGTGCGAACTCAAACGAGACGTTCGCCGGTGAAGATGACGACTTCGTGATTGCCGGTGAAGGCCTGGACGCCGTCTTCGGCGGCGGCGGGAATGACTGGGTGGAAGGCGGCGACAGCCCCGACCTCCTGATCGGCGACTCCAGCAACCTGTTCTTCCTGGACGACTCGCAGAAGCCCGGCAATGACATCCTCATGGGCCAGGGCGGCGACGACGACTACGACATGGAGGGCGGCGACGACATCGGCATTGCCGGCCCCGGCGTCGAAAAAGTGGCGGGCGCGTCCGGCTACGACTGGGAAATCGGGCTCTTCGATCCCCAGCCCCAGGACGCCGACCTCGAGCTTCCGATCGAGCCGCTGGACATCCTCCAGGTTGGCGTCCGGGACAGGTACAACGAGGTGGAAGCCCTCTCCGGCGGCCCGCTCAATGACGTGCTCCGGGGGGATGACATCATCCCGAGCACAAGGGGCGGTGGCGGCTTCATCGGCTGCGACGTCCTGGACCAGGCCGGCGTGGACCGCATCGCCGGGCTCAACCAGCTCATCCCGTCCCTTCCGACGCCCCTCGCCGACGTCGTCAACGCATCCGCATCCCAGGAATGCCCCGTGCTGAACGGGCCCCAGGTCTGGGGCGAAGGCAACATCCTTCTCGGCGGCGGTGGCGGCGACGTCCTCGAAGGCCGCGGCGGCAACGATATCATCGACGGCGACCGCTACCTGAGCATCCGGCTCAGCATCCGCACCAACGCTGCAGATGCGTCCACCGAGATCGGCAGCGCCACCTCGATGACCGCCCAGTACCAGCGCACCGCCGACGGCGCCCTCACCGGACCCACGCTCCAGCAGGCGGTGTTCGCAGGGACCGTGGATCCAGCCAACATCATCGTGGTGCGGGAAATCCTGACCTCCGCCGAAGGGACGGACAGCGCGGTCTTCTCGGACCTGGAAGCCAACTACACCATCACCACCACCGGCGGCGACGGCACCATGGGCTCCCCTGGCTCTGTCACCACAGTCACCCACAACGGCGGCGAGGACGGCACGGACACCCTACACAACATCGAAACCCTGGTCTTCGGCGACGGGCTCGACGACGGTGAAGGGGACGGGGTGGAGGATGAGGATCCCGTAGACGTGGATGACGACGTGGACGAAGTCGAAGACGGCGTCGACGGCGGAACCGACGACGGGACCGAGGACGTGACCGAGGACGAGGTCGACGAAGGGACCGACGGCGGAACCGACGACGGTGCCAACGACGGCGTGGATGTCATTCCGGGCGATGGCGAGGTTGTGGTGATCGTTGACCCGGCGCCGGGTACGGATCCAGCTCCCAACCCCGCACCGGTGGATCCCGCTCCGGCCAACCCGAACCCCGCACCAGTGGATTCGGGACCGGTGGACCAGGCACCCGTCGATCCCGCACCCGTGGATTCGGGACCAGTGGACCCGGCACCCGCCGATCCCGCGCCGGTCGACCCCGCACCCGCGGACCCGGCACCCGTCGATCCCGCACCGGTCAACCCGGCACCTGCGAATCCCGCACCGGCAGGCTTCCTCGTCCGGACCGTCGATTCCAACGGTAACCAGGTGGGTGCCATCCAGGCTGCTGAGAACGGCGCCTCGAGGATGGTGGTCCGTGGCCTGGAGAACGGTGCAGCATACCGGTTCCAGGTTGCCCCCGCCGGGGAAGGCGAACCCGTCTTTTCCGAGCTGAGTAAGCCCGTCACCCCCGGCGCCACAGCCGAGGAACGCACCAGGGCTAACCAGCGCGGCACCGTGGAGCGGGATGCGGAAGCACCCTTGGCAGCCGCCGGACAGGACCAGCCGCCGGCTCCGGGCAGTGCACCTTTCGGGGGCACGTTCGGCACGGTGGCACCGATTGCCCTCGCGGCCCTGGCCGGGTACGTTTCCACCGGGCCCGGAGCCGTGGTCGCGGCCATCACCACCGGCGGCCTCCTGGCTGCTGCCGCCTTGTTGGCGTACAAGGTGCTCCGGTATCGGGCCTACGCCAGGAAAGCACTTGCCAACGCGGATGCAGGTCCAAAACCTGAGTAAGTCCGCATAGTCCACGGCATCTTCGCCAATGCCAGGTGTGACCTGCCAGCCAACAGGTTGTGCAGGTCACACCTGGTTAACCCCGGTGCGCAACAGTCCCTGCACTCGGGCCCCGCCGGTATCAGCGGGCGGGAAGTGGGTCACCGGCCCGCTCCGGTACTTCCACCGGACCGGGTGCGTCACTCCGCCTGGCGGCTGCCGCGGCGAAGGCCATCACTGCCAGGCCCAGGAGCGTGATGCCCGCGCCGGCCCAGATCGGCGAAGTGTAGCCAAGCCCCGCGGTGATGGTCACCCCGCCCAGCCACGCGCCCAACGCGTTGCCCACGTTGAATGCACCGATATTGGCGCCGGACGCCAGCGTGGGCGCATTGCTGGCATACTTCATCACCCGCATCTGCAGTCCGGGAACAGTGGCGAAACCGAAGCCGCCCATCAGGACCAGGGAGGCAACCGTCAGCACCTGGTTACCGGCCGTGAGCGCGAAGGCCACCAGAACTGCACCCAGGACGGCGAGCACCACCAGCAGGGTCCGGTCCACATTCCGGTCGGCGGCCTTGCCGCCCAGGGTGTTGCCGGCAAAGAGGCCAACGCCAAACACAATAAGAAGCCACGGCACGGTGGTGGCGGCAAAACCGGACACTTCGGTCAGTGTGTACGCAATGTAGGTGAAGGCCCCGAACATGCCGCCGAATCCCAGGATGGTCACTGCGATGGAGAGCCAGACCTGGCCCGACCGGAAGGCCTGCAGCTCCCGCCGCAGCCCGCCGGCCTGCCCCCTGGTGCCGGCGGTGGCAGGAACAAGTGCCAGGATCCCGGCGAGCGCCACCACGCCAATCACGGTAATGGCCCAAAAGGTGGCGCGCCATCCGGCAGCCTGGCCCAGCAGGGTCCCGAACGGAACACCCAGGACATTGGCTGCCGTCAGGCCGGTGAACATCAGGGCAATGGCGCCTGCCCTCTTCGCCGGCGCCACCATGTCCGCCGCCACAACGGCACCAATGCCGAAGAAAGCGCCGTGGGCAAGGGCTGCAATAACCCTGCCAAGCATCATGGGCCAATAGTCTGACGCCGTTGCCGCCAGCAGGTTCCCCACGATGAACAGGACCAACAGGGTGGCCAGCACGGGTTTCCGGTCGAGACGGGTCACCGCTGCCGTCAGTCCCAGGGCGCCCACCACCACGGCCAGTGCGTAGCCCGAGATGAACCACCCCGCCGATGCCTCGCTGACACCGAAGTCGGCGGCCACCTCGGGCAGCAGCCCCATGATGACGAATTCCGTGAGTCCGATTCCGAACCCGCCGAGGGCAAGGGCCAGTAAACCAGTAGGCATGCGAAATGCTCCTTTGAGCTGTACTCGGTACGGGAAGGCACCTAAGATAGTTGCAGACGCGGTATTTATTGTTGCACGCGCAAATACCCCGCGCAAGCAACTATCCCGCCGCAACCGGTGCGCGGCCTTCCGTGGCCGCCCGTTCAAGGAGCATTGTCATGGGCATCAAGGACGACGCCGTAGAGGTCCGCGCGCAGGGATGGCGGACCCTGGCGGCCCTCCACGGACTGATTGAGAACGAACTGGAGCGGTCACTCCAGGCGCACTCGAAGCTGTCCGTTGTGGAGTACACGGTCCTGGACGCACTCAGCCGCCAGGATGGCTGGCACATGCGCATGCAGCAGCTCGCCCGGGCCACCGCCTTGAGCCCCAGCGCCACAACCCGGCTGGTCAACAGGTTGGAGGACAGGGGACTCCTGACGCGGATTCTTTGCGACGACGACCGGCGCGGAATCTACACCGAACTCACCTCGAGCGGCATCAGCCTTCTCGAAAAAGCCCGGCCGGTTCATGACGAAACGCTGGAACGCGCGTTGGCCGGGGCGCTGGACATCCCCGAACTGGCACCCCTCGTGGACGCCCTGCCAAAGCTGCACGTCCGGGCCTGACACGACAACCACGAGTGCCCCTTTGAGACTGGCTCAAAGGGGCACTCGTCCGTCCCGTGCTGTACGGCGGCTGCTGTTAGAGGCTGCGGCCCACTGCGGCTTCAGGCTTCTTTCCCGCCACGTTTTTGAAGTAGTGCTCCAGGTCTTCCAGGCTCTTGTCCTTGGTCTCCGGGACGTACTTCGCGGCGAAGGCGATGGCGCCGACGCCCAGAACGGCAAATACGAAGAACGTGCTGGAGAGTCCGATGGCGGCCAGGAGCTGCGGGAAGCCGAAGCCCACCAGGAAGTTCACGATCCACAGCACAAACGCGGAAGCACCCATGCCCAGGCCGCGCATCTTGAGCGGAAAAATCTCGGAGAGCATCAGCCAGGTAACCGGTGAGATGGCCCCCTGCTGGAACGCCAGGAAGGTGACCGTCAGCGACAGGATGACGAAGCCGCGGGCGGCGCCCTCGGGCAGGATCAACGAGAACAGGCCGATCAGCAGCAGGGCCGACGTCGTTCCCACCTGGCCGGTGATCAGCATGCGCCGGCGGCCCACCTTGCCCAGCAGCCAGATGCCCACGAACGTCGCAAGCACAGAGATCACGCCGTTGGCGATGTTGGCCGTCAGTGCCGCTTCCCGGCCAAAACCGGACTGTGCCAGGATCTGCGTGCCGTAGTACATGATGGAGTTCACGCCGGTAATTTGCTGGATAACGGCCAGCCCCAGGCCCACGAAGAAGATCCGGCGGAGCCACGGGATGCCGAGGTCCTTCCAGGAACCCATCTTGGACTTGTAGTCCTCAACGGCCATCGCCTTGACCTCTTCGAACTCCGTCCGGGCCTCGGCCTGTGAGCGGATGCGTTGCAGCACACTGAGGGTCTCGCCGAAGCTGCCCATCGACGCCAGCCAGCGCGGGCTCTCCGGCATGAAGTTCATACCGATCCACAGTGCGATGGCGGGAAGCGTCGCGATCACCAGCATCCAGCGCCAGATGCCGCCGGATTCCCCGAAGGTGTTGCCAAGGTAGGCGTTGAAGATGAAGGCCAGCAACTGCCCGGTGACGATCATCAGTTCGTTCTGGGTGACGATCCGGCCGCGGCGCGCGCTTGGCGATACTTCGGCGAGGTAGACGGGCACGGTGACGGACGCGCCGCCGACGGCGAGGCCCAGCACGAACCGGGCGGCGATCATCACCTCGGTGTTGGGGGCGAACGTGCAGGCCAGCGTTCCCACCAGGAAAATGACCGCAAGGACCATGATCATCTTGCGCCGTCCGTTGCGGTCCGCGAGGCGGCCGCCGAACAGGGCACCGAACGCTGCACCGAACAGCAGCGAGGACGTCACCAGCCCTTCGGTCAGGGGAGTCAGCCCCAGGTCCTCCTGCATGTACGGCAGGGCGCCGTTGATCACGCCGGTGTCGTAGCCGAAGAGCAGGCCACCGAACGTGGAGATGATGGTGACGGTCCGGAGCGCCTTCCTGTGATTGGGGGGCTTCGTTCCGGTTGCCGCAGGCGCAGGGCCACTCATTGGCTGACCTTTTGGATGTACTGCTTCATGGCGTCCAGCTGGTAGCGGGAGACGTCCTCGGCGTTCTCGTCCTCGGCGAAGACACTGGACACCATCACGGTGTCGTCCCTGTCAAGGAAGCCGATTTCCTTGAGGCCGCCGAAGAACTCGTCCCAGTTCACGTCGCCGTCGCCGATTTTCAGGTGCTGGTGGACGCGCACGGGGTTGCCCGGCGGGTTGGTGATGTAGCGCAGTCCGTGCGAGGCGTGGTGGTTCATGGTGTCGGCCACGTGCACCAGGCGCAGCTTATCCCCTGCCGCCCGCATGATGTCCAGTGGCTGGTTCTTCATGTGGAAGCTGTGCGATGCCACGTACACTATGCCCACGTTCTTCGAGTTCAGGCCGCGGATCACGCGGATGGCGGCGAGGCCTTCTTCAACAAAATCGTCCGGGTGCGGGTCAATCAGCAGGTCGATGCCCTCCCGCTCGATGATGGGCAGCAGTTCCTCCATGGAGCGGTAGAAGGCCCGCTCGGACTCCTCCGCCTTCTCCGGGCGCCCGCTGAACTCGGTGTTCATGGTGCTGACACCGAGGTCCACGGTGATCTGGATGGCACGCTTCCAATAGCGGACCGCCGCCTCCCGGGCATCCTCATCCGGGCCGGACCAGCGCAGCACAGGCAGGACGGATGCGATTTCGATTCCCGCATCCCTGCAGGCCTTGTTCAGCTGGCCCACCAGTTCATCATCCGCTTTAGGGTGGTTGTAGAAGGGGATGAAGTCCGCGTGCGGGGTCATCTGCATGTACTTGTAGCCGAGGTCCGCAACCACCTTCGGGAACTCGAGCAGGCTGTGCGAGTGGTGGAACGGGGTGGGGTCAAGCGCGATTTTCACGTAAAACACTCCATTGTGGATCAGTTATGGGAGAAGCCGCGAAGGGGACGGACTTTTCCGCCCCCTTCTCCTGCATCTACTTGTACAGGTCGGGCTTGGCGGCCAGCTTCACAGCCACCTTTTCGCCGTTCTTCTGCGCCTCAACGCCGGCTTCACAGCAAGCCGCGGTGGCGTAGCCGTCCCAGGCGGTGGGACCGCCGATTTCGCCGCGAAGTGCGGCATCCACCCATGACTGGATTTCGACGTCGTACGCCGCACCAAAACGTTCTTCGAAGCCCGGGGTGACATTACCGCCCCAGCGGCCGGCGCTGCGGGTGTAGGGGCCCTTGTCGCCGCCGATGCTAACGATGCCTTCTTCGAAGGAAGCCTGGGTGGCCACTTCGTAGCCGAACTTGGCATTGACGTAGATCTCGACGTCGGCCAGGACGCCGGACTCGGTCTCGAGCAGGACGTGCTGGGGATCGTGTTGGCCGGAGGGCGCGTTCTTGGTGGCCTTGCCCAGGCGGACCTGGATGCTGGTGATCTCCTCGCCGGTGAAGAAGCGGATCGCGTCGAACTCGTGGACAACGGAGTCGTTGATCAGCATCTCGTTCGTGAAGCCCTCCGGCGTGGTGGGGTTGCGGTGCTGGTGGTGCAGCATGAGCAGCTCGCCCAGTTCATGGTCGCAGATGATCTTGCCCAGCGAGGCGTACTCTGCGTCGAAGCGGCGCATGAACCCCACCTGGATGCGCTTGTGGCCCAGTTCAATCTCGGCCTGGACGATCTTCCAGGAGGACTCGGCATCCGGCGTGAGGGGCTTTTCGCAGAGGATCGGGATGTCCTTCGCGATCGCCTTGAGCAGGATGTCCTCGTGCAGGAAACCGGGCGTGGCGATGAGCACGGCGTTGACGTCGCCGTTGTTGAGGGCTTTTTCAGCGTCGGCCAGGGCGACGGCGCCCGGGATGCCTTCGATGGCCGCCTGTGCACGGGCCAGGTCAACGTCCACGACGGCGGCAACTTCGGCTCCGTGGATGCGTGTGTGGAGCCGCTGGATATGGTCGGCGCCCATGCGTCCGGCGCCGATGACGGCTACGCGGAGGGTTTCAGTCATTGTTCTGTCCTTTTGAGTGTCTGTGGCGGGGGTTAGCTGACGGCGGTACGGGAGCCGCAGGACAGCAGGTAGTTGCGCGTGCGCTTGGCAATGGGCATGGGCACGTCGAAGGCGACGGGGTACATGTCCTGCTCCACGATGCCGAAGATGGGGCGGTCCAGCGCTTCCACGGCTTCGATGACGGCGCGGAGGTCCGGCAGTCCGTTCGGCGGTTCGGTCATGACGCCGGCCAGGTTGGCGGCCGCCCAGGTCATGTTTTCCTCGTTGACTTTCTTGAGGATCTCCGGATTGATCTGCTTCAGGTGCAGGTAGCCGATCCGGTCCGGGTAGTTCTTGATGAGTTCGAGGCTTGAGGCGCCGCAGTATTCAGCATGTCCGGTGTCCAGGCACAGGTTCAGGTACTGCGGGTCCGTTGCGCCCAGCAGCGTTTCGATGTCCTCCTGCACGCCGACGTGGGAGTCCGCGTGCGAGTGGAACTGCTGCTTCAGGCCGAAGTCCTCCAGCAGGGTCTTGCCCAGGCGGTTGTGCCCGGCGAACAGGTCACCCCAGGCCTTGTCGCTGAGCGTGCCGCTTTCCACGGCTTCGCCGGTAACGTCATCGCGCCACATGGCCGGGATCACCACGATGTGCTCGCCGCCCATGGCTGCCGTCAGTTCAGCCACCTTGCGGGCCGGCTCCCAGGCGGTTTCCCACTGGTCCAGGCCACGGTGGAACGCGGTAAACACGGTGCCGGCGGTGACCTTGAGGTCGCGCTGCTTCAGTTCCTCTGCGAGGCGGGTGGGGTCGGTTGGCAGGTAGCCGTACGGGCCCAGCTCGATCCACTTGTAGCCGGACTCAGCCACTTCGTCGAGGAAGCGCTCCCATGGCGTCTGCTTGGGGTCGTCCGGGAACCACACACCCCAGGAGTCCGGAGCGGTGCCGATGATCAGTTTGTTCTCAGTCATTTTCACTCCTTTTGGTTTCGACAGGCTCAACCACCGGTGGTTGAGCCTGTCGAAACCAAGGCGGTTATTAGTTCGACGGGAAGTTGTAGGAGGCGCCGGAGGCGTGGTGGGTTTCAGGCCAGCGGGAGGTGATGACCTTGCCGCGGGTGTAGAAGGAGACGCCTTCGGGTCCGTAGATGTGCTTGTCACCGAAAAGCGAGGCTTTCCAGCCGCCGAAGGAGTGGTAGGCCACGGGGACGGGCAGGGGCACGTTGATGCCGATCATGCCGACGGTGACGGAGCGCTGGAACTTGCGGGCGGCTGCGCCGGAGGAGGTGAAGATGGCGGTGCCGTTGCCGTAGGGGTTGGCGTTGATCAGCGTGATGCCGTCTTCGAGGGTGTCGACCCGGACCACCACCAGGACGGGTCCGAAGATTTCCTCGGTGTACGCGGTCATTCCGGTCTTGACGTGGTCGATGACGGTGGGGCCCACCCAGAAGCCGTCTTCGTGGCCGGGGACCACCAGGTCGCGGCCGTCCACCACCATGGCGGCGCCGGCCTGTTCTGCTTCGGTGACGATTCGCACGATGCGTTCCTTGGAGGCGGGCGTGATGACCGGGCCCATTTCGGCGTCGGGCGCGGTGCCGTTGTTGACCTTGACAGCCAGGGCGCGTTCTTCGACCTTCTTGACGATGAGGTCCGCGGCGTCACCGACGGCGACGGCGACGGAAATGGCCATGCAGCGTTCACCTGCGGAGCCGAACGCTGCGGCGGCGAGGTGGTCGGCAGCGTTGTCCAGGTCGGCGTCGGGCATGACGATGGCGTGGTTCTTGGCCCCGCCGAGGGCCTGGACGCGCTTGCCGTGCTTCGTGGCGGTCTCGTGGACGTACTGCGCGATCGGGGTGGAGCCGACGAAGGAGATGCCGTCAACGTCCGGGTGGGTCAGCAGCCCGTCCACGGTTTCCTTGTCACCGTGCAGGACCTGGAACACCCCGTCAGGCAGGCCCGCCTGCTTCCACAGCTTGGCCAGCAGCATGGAGGCGGAGGGGTCCCGTTCGGAGGGCTTGAGGATGAAGGCGTTGCCGGTGGCGATCGCCATCGGCGCCATCCAGAGCGGCACCATGACGGGGAAGTTGAACGGCGTGATGCCGGCAACAACGCCGAGGGGTTCACGGAAGTTGAACACGTCGATCCCGGTGGAGACCTGGTCGGAGTAGTCGCCCTTGAGCAGGGTGGGGATGCCGCAGGCGTATTCGATGACTTCCAGGCCGCGGCCGATTTCGCCCTTGGCGTCGGAGAGGACCTTGCCGTGCTCGGCGGTGATGAGGGCGGCCAGTTCGTCGACGTGGGCTGCGACGAGTTCGCGGAATTTGAAGAGCACGGCGGTGCGCTTGGCCAGGGAGATGTCGCCCCAGGTATCGGCGGCCGTGCGGGCGGCGGCAACGGTGGCGTCCAGGTCTGCGCGGTTGGCCAGCCGCAGCTCCGCGGTGACCTGCCCGGTGGCCGGGTTGTAGACGGACGTGGTGCGGTCACCCTCCCCGGCAGTTTCGGCGCCGTTGATGAAGTGGTGGATCGTGGTGGTCTCAGTGGTGGTGGCAGTCATGGGGACTCTTCCTTGAGTGGTGAAGGGGGAACGTCAGCCCAGCAGTTTGCGCTGGCGGTTCTTGTGGTCGGTGTAGGTCTGGAAGGCCTGTTTCGTGGAGTCCAGTTCGGAGACCTGGGAGACGGGAACGTCCCACCAGGACTCGGAGCTGGGCGCGTCCAGCAGGGGATCGGATTCGACGTGGATCAGGATTGGACCGCCGCGTTCCGGTGCGGCCTTGGCGTCGCGGATGGCCTGTTCGAGTTCGGCGATAACCTTCTCCCCCGGCTCGATCCGGATGACCTTCACACCCAGGGACTCGGCGTTCAGGGCCAGGTCCACCGGAAGGGTTTCGCCCTCGTCGAAGCTGTGCTGTTCCTCGTTCAGCGCCCGGTACTGGGTACCGAACCGCTGGGAACCGAGCATCTCCGAGAGCGAGCCGATGGAGGCGTAGCCATGGTTCTGGATCAGGACCACGATCAGCTTGATGCGTTCGGCGACGGCGGTGACCAGTTCGGTGTGCATCATCAGGTAGGAGCCGTCCCCTACCATCACGACGACGTCCCGCACCTCGGAGGTTTCCGTCCCGCCGGCGCCGCCTGCCGCCGTCGTCCTGGCCGCCTCGGCGAGGGCCGCGCGCTTCACGCCGAGGCCGCCCGGGATCTCATAACCCATGCAGGAGTACGCATACTCCACGTGGTAGCCGAACGGGTCCCGGACCCGCCACATCTTGTGCAGGTCCCCGGGCAGGGACCCGGCCGCGCAGATCACCACGTCGCGGGCGTCCATGGCCCGGGAGGTGGCGCCGATGATTTCATTTTGCGCCGGCAGCGGGGTGTGGCGGGTGTCGAAGGCCTCGTCCACGGTGGCATCCCAGCGCTTCTTCTCAGAAGCCACCGTCTGTTCCAGGTCGGCGCCCACGCGGTAGCCGCCGAGGGCGGCGTTGAGCTTGACCAGTGCCTTGCGGGCGTCGGCGACGATGGGAAGCGTGGTCCCGTGCTTGTAGGCGTCGATCGGTGCGACGTTGACGTTGATGAAACGCACGTCAGGGTTCTGGAACGCCGTGCGGGACGCGGTGGTGAAGTCCTCGTAGCGGGTGCCGATGCCGATGATCAGGTCCGCCTCGGCAGCGATGGCGTTCGCCGCCGTCGTCCCCGTGGAGCCAATCGCGCCAAGGGAGAACGGGTGGTCCCACGGCAGGACGCCGACGCCGGCCTGGGTGTTGCCCACCGGGATACCGGTCAGCTCGACAAACTTCGCAAGCTCCTCGTTGGCGTAGGCGTACAGGACGCCGCCGCCGGCGATGATCAGCGGCCGTTTCGCGGCCCGGATGGCCTCGGCGGCGCGGGCGATGTCGTCGTCGTCCGCGTCCGGGCGGCGGATCCGCCATTCCCGTTCTGCCAGAAACTCCTCCGGGACGTCGAAGGCCTCAGCCTGGACGTCCTGGGGCAGCGAGATGGTTACGGCGCCGGTCTCGGCGGGGTCGGTCAGGACGCGCAGGCCGTGGTGGAACGCGGAGAACAGCTGCTCGGGCCGGTTAACCCGGTCGAAGAACTTGGAGAGCGGCCGGAACGCGTCATTCACCGTCAGGTCGTAGGCGTAGGGCTGCTCCAGCTGCTGCAGGACCGGGTCCGCGGCGCGGGTAGCGAACGTGTCGGACGGCAGCAGCAGTACCGGGAGGCGGTTGGTGGTGGCCAGCGCGGCGCCGGTGAGCAGGTTCGAAGAGCCCGGGCCGATGGAGGTGCTGACCGCGAAGGTCTGGCGGCGGCGGGTGTGCCGGGCGTAGCCCACGGCCTGGTGGACCTGGGCCTGTTCGTTCCGGCCCTGGTAGTACGGCATGATGGCCGGGTCCAGCTGCTGGTACTGCTTCAGGGCCTGGCCCACCCCGGCAACGTTGCCGTGCCCGAAAATGCCGAACGTTCCCGGGATCAGCCGCTCACGGTAGGCAACACCGTTGATGGCATCGACCGTGTACTGCTTCGAAAGGTACTCGACGACCGCCTGCGCCACCGTCATCCTGCGTGTTCCTGTTGTTGTTCCCATGGGAAGCTACTCCGATACTTCTGCGGTGTGGTGAAGAAGGGAAGCGGCCGTGGCGACAGCGCCGGCCACATCCCCGTCCTGGGGGTAGAGCAGGGTGCGGCCCACGGTCAGGCCCTGAACCCCCGGCAACGCCAGGGCGGCCTGCCAGCTGGCGAAGACCTCGTCCTGGGTACCGGCCGGATCCCCGCCCAGCAACACGGTGGGCATGGTGGTGGCGGCCATGACGCGTTCCATCCCGGCAACCACCGGCAGCTTCATCCAGGTGTAGGCGCTGGTGGAACCCAGGCCCTCGGCAATGGCGATGGACTTGATCACGGCGTTGGTGGACAGGTCATTGCGGACCCGCCCGTTTTCGCGGACGGAGAGGAATGGCTCCACCATCGCGATCAGCTTGCGCTCCGCCAGGGAATCGATGGCCTTGGCGGTGGCCTCCAGGGTCACCACCGTGTCCGGGTCACCCAGGCAGATCCGGGTGAGCATCTTGCCGCCGTCAGCGCCCAGAGCTTCCAGGGCGGCAGCGGTGTGGCCGGTGAACCGGTCATCGAATTCGTTGACCAGTCCGGACAGCCCGCCCCGGTTCATGGAACCAAAGACCAGCTTGCCCTCGAGTGCGCCCAGCAGCAGCAGGTCATCCATGATGTCCGGAGACGCCAGGATTCCGTCCACGGCGGGGTTGGACAGCGCGATCTGCAGCCGGTCCAGCAGCTGGCGGCGGTCCGCCATGGCCACCGGGTCCGCGCCGACCGCGAGGGCCCCGCGGGCCGGGTGGTCCGCTGCCACGATGAAGTTCTGCCGGCCGGACTTCACGCCGGGATGGCGGCGGCGGGACGCGGCGGCACGGGCCACCGCGTCCGGGTCCTCCAGCCGGATGACGCTCAGGTGTTCATAGCGACGGGGATCGTCGTTGACAGCCTGGTTGGCGGCGATAGGGGTGAGGGTCACAGTGCTGCTCCTTCGGTGGCAAGCTGGGCAGCGGCATCAGGAACAGGGGCGCCGGGAACAGTACCCGGAACCGGTCGGCCGCGTTCGGCCAGCAGTGAGGTGACCTCATCCGGCGTCGGCATGGCATCCGCGCAGGACACGCGGGAGGCGACAATCGCGCCGGCGGCGTTGGCGTAGTCCAGGACCTGGGCCAGCGGCCAGCCGGACAGCAGACCATGGCAGAAGGCGCCGCCGAAGGAGTCACCTGCGCCCAGGCCGTTCACGGTTTCCACGGGGACCGGGGCGGACACCACGCGCTCGGTGCGGGTCTTGGCCATCACGCCGTCAGGGCCGAGCTTGACGACGGCGATCTCGACGCCGGCGGCGAGCAGCCGGTCGGCCTGCTCATCGGGCGTGCCCTCACCGACGGCGACGGCGCATTCCTTGTCGTTGCCGATGGCGACCGTCACGTGCGGCAGGATCCTGGCCACCTCCGCGCGGGCCTCGTCCTCCGATGCCCAGAACATCGGCCGGTAATCCAGGTCCAGGATGGTGAACTGCCCCTCGGCCAGGCGGGTCCGCGGACGTGCCTCATGCGCTGCAATGTGCGCACTGCGGCTGGGCTCCTGGCACAGGCCGGTCACGGTGGACCAGAAGATCCCCGCCTCGCGGATGGCGTCCAGGTCCAGCTCGGAAGCCTGGATCTGCAGGTCCGGCGCGGTGGGAAACCGGCCATAGAAGTAGAGCGGGAACTCGTCCGTCGCCGGCTTGATGGCACAGAAGGTGACCGCCGTGGGGTACTCCTTCACGGGAGCGACGAAGGAATCGTCGACGTTGAACTTGTGCAGTTCCCGGTGCAGGTACTTGCCGAAGGCGTCGTCCCCGGTACGGGTGATCACGCCTGCGCGGCGGCCGTGCCGGGCAGCCGCAACGGCGACGTTGGACGGCGAACCGCCGAGGTATTTCCCGAAGGACGAAACGTCCTCCAGGTCCACCCCGATATCGTTCGGGTAGATATCAACGCTGATGCGCCCGATCGTAAGAAGCTCGTGGGTCACGGTGATCGCGGACCTTTCTGGTGTGGAACTCTGGACCTCTGAAGTGCAGGAGCTCCGGGACTGGCAGGCCGTGGTGGAGGCCACAGGGACTACTTTGCCGCAGATTTCATGTCCTGTCAAAAGTTTGTACTGACATACTTACAGCAAAGTTAGAGCGCGCTACTTTAGCCGCGCGCGGCAGGTACTGCCTACTTGCGGGGTACGGCAAGTTCTCCGGTCACATACTGGGCCCGCCCGAACCCGAAGGACCAGTCACCGGCGGTGTTTTCCACGTACCCGATGAAGACATCCTCGCCCGCGACCCCCACCCCGGAAAGCTTTTCGGCAACCGCCGCGAACAGCCGCTGCTTCGCCTCCTGCGTCCTGCCGCCCTGGGTGAATATCTGGATCATCACCACTCCCCCGGTCCGTTCGAACCCGAGCCCGGCATCCTGGGCGAAGATCTGCCCCTGCGGGTGCTCAGTGAGGATGTGGAAGTAGTCCCGCTCGGGGATGGCATATTCGGCAAGAATTGCGTCATGGATGCCCCGGCTCAGCCGCTGCAGCTCCTCCGGAGTGCGTCCTTCGTTCACATCAATACGTACAAGTGGCATTTTCGCTCCTCTGGAAGTTTGTCCTGACATACTAACAATATCGGGAGCGGCGAGACAAGGCCGAGAGGTGTTGAAGGACGCGGGATGAAGGAGTAGCCTCAAACAACCAAGAGGTTGATAAACAAGTTAGTTGATTAGCAAGAGGCCGCACATGAACTTCGAAAGTACTGCGTTGGACTCGGCCTTTATGGCCCTGGCCGACCCCGTGCGGCGGAGCATCATTGCCCGGCTCAGCCGGGGCCCGGCCACAGTTAATGAGTTGGCGGAACCATTCGAAATTTCCAAGCAGGCAGTTTCGAAGCACATCCAGGTACTCGAGCAGGCGCAACTGGTTACCCGGACCAGGGATGCCCAGCGCAGGCCCGTCCACCTGAACCCCGCACGGCTGGAGGCACTCACCGCCTGGATCAACCAGTACCGGCTGGTCCGCGAGGAGCAGTTCCGCAGCCTTGATGCCGTGCTTCAATCCAGCGCCGGGCACCACGGCGCCAAGGCAAAGGAAAAGCCATGACCAATCCCCTGAAACTCAGTGTCCCCGAAGGCCTTCCCTTCATCGACTTCGAGCGTGAGTTCGATTTCCCCGTCGCGGACGTATTCCGGGCGCACAAGGAACCGGATCTTATTGCGCAGTGGCTGGGCCCCCGCGGCCTCAAAATGGAGATGGACCACTACGACTTCCGCAGCGGCGGCACCTACCGATACATCCACACCGGGCCGGACGGCGTGGCTTACGAATTCACCGGGGTGTTCCATACGGTCCGTGAAAACGAGTTTGCCCTGCAGACCTTCGAGTTCGGCGGTTATCCGGACGTGGTCAGCCTCGAGTTCATGACGTTCGAGGACCTCGGCGGCGGCCGGTGCAGGCTGCGCGGCCACTCCGTCTACCCCAGCATGGAGGCACGTGACGGCATGGCCCAGTCCGGCATGGAGGGCGGCATGACAGAAGGCTACGAGCGGCTCGACGAGCTGCTCACCGCTGCCAAAGCCTGAAACGCAGAAAGTACGACGACGTCAGGTCACCTCCCACGCGGAAGGTGACCTGGCGTCGTCGTACTTAAAACAGCAACGCGGGGTCACTCCGCGGCCAATCCAGAGTGTGGAAAGGGCGGGAAGTGACCCCGCGTTGTTGGAGAGAACCCTAGAGGGCTGCGAAAACCTCGCGCAGCAGCGTGGCGGTCTCGGACGGCGTCTTGCCGACCTTCACGCCTGCAGCTTCGAGGGCTTCCTTCTTGGCCTGGGCGGTTCCGGCGGAACCGGAGACGATGGCGCCGGCGTGGCCCATGGTCTTGCCTTCAGGAGCGGTGAAGCCGGCAACGTAGCCGACAACCGGCTTGGTGACGTTGGCCTTGATGAAGTCGGCAGCACGTTCCTCGGCGTCGCCGCCGATTTCGCCGATCATCACGATCGCCTTGGTCTCGGGGTCGGCTTCGAACGCAGCCAGGGCGTCGATGTGCGTGGTGCCGATGATGGGGTCGCCGCCGATGCCGATGGCTGTGGAGAAGCCGAGGTCGCGCAGTTCGTACATCATCTGGTAGGTCAGGGTGCCCGACTTGGAGACCAGGCCGATGGGGCCCTTGCCGGTGATGTTGGCCGGCGTGATGCCCACCAGTGCTTCACCGGGGGTGATGATGCCGGGGCAGTTCGGTCCGATGATGCGCGTGACCTGGTTGCCGTCAGCGTCGAGCTTGGACTGCGCGAGGGCCCAGAATTCGGCGGAGTCCTGGACCGGGACGCCTTCGGTGATGACAACCACCAGGCCGATGCCGGCCTCGATGGCTTCAACAACGGCGTTCTTGGTGAATGCCGGCGGGACGAAGACGATGGAGACGTCAGCGCCGGTCTCTGCCATGGCTTCCTTGACGGTGCCGTAGACGTTGATCTCGGCGTCGCCGTGCAGGACGGTGGTGCCGGCCTTGCGGGCGTTGACGCCACCCACAATGTTGGTGCCGGCCTTCAGCATCAGGGCGGTGTGCTTGGTGCCTTCACCGCCGGTGATGCCCTGGACGATGACCTTGGAGTCCTTGTTCAGATAGATAGACATGGTGCGTCCCTTTACTTCGCTGCGTTGGCGAGCTCGGCGGCCTTGTCGGCGCCCTCGTCCATGGTGGCGGCCAGGGTAACCAGCGGGTGGTTGGCCTCGTTCAGGATGCGGCGGCCTTCTTCGACGTTGTTGCCGTCGAGGCGGACTACCAGCGGCTTGTTGGCAGTGTGGCCGAGCTCGGCCAGCGCGCCGACGATGCCCTTGGCCACGGCGTCACAGGCGGTGATGCCGCCGAAGACGTTCACGAACACGGACTTGACCTGCTCGTCGCCCAGGATGACGTCCAGGCCGGCGGCCATGACCTCGGCCGAAGCTCCGCCGCCGATGTCCAGGAAGTTGGCGGGCTTGACGTTGCCGTGGTTTTCACCGGCGTAGGCAACGACGTCCAGCGTGGACATGACCAGGCCTGCACCGTTGCCGATGATGCCCACTTCGCCGTCCAGCTTGACGTAGTTGAGGTCCTGCGCCTTTGCCTTGGCCTCCAGCGGGTCAGCAGCGTCCTTGTCTTCAAGGAGGGCGTGCTTGGCGTGACGGAATTCGGCGTTCTCGTCCAGCGAGACCTTGCCGTCCAGTGCCACGATTTCGCCGGCGCCGGTCTTGACGAGCGGGTTGACCTCCACCAGGGTGGCGTCTTCCTTCTTGAAGACATCCCAGAGCTTGAGGATGACGTCGGCCACCTTGCCGCGCAGTTCCTCAGCGAAGCCAGCGGCTGCGACGATTTCATCGGCCTTTGCCTGGTCGATGCCGATGGCGGGATCGATGGCGATCTTGGCCAGCGCTTCCGGGCGTTCGACGGCGAGCTGTTCGATTTCCATGCCGCCCTCAACCGAGCACATGGCCAGGTAGTTTCGGTTGGCCCGGTCCAGCAGGACGGAGAAGTAGTATTCCTCGGCGATGTCCGCACCCTGGGCGATCATCACCTTGTTGACCGTGTGGCCCTTGATGTCCATGCCCAGGATGTTGGTGGAGTGCTCAAGCGCCTCGTCGGCGGACTTTGCGACCTTCACGCCGCCGGCCTTGCCTCGGCCACCAACCTTGACCTGCGCCTTTACGACAGTAACGCCGCCGATCTTCTCGGCAGCTGCCTTTGCTTCTTCTGGGGTGTACGCCACGATGCCGGCAAGCACGGGTACACCGTGCGCCTCGAACATATCGCGCGCCTGGTATTCAAACAGGTCCACGGTTTAGTGTCCTTCTACGTCGAAGTAGTTTCTGTACAGTCGGGCACCATCGAAGACGATGACCGGGCTGCGGAATTGCACGCACCGGAGGCCTGTTGGAAACAAGCCACGCGGCGTGATGCTCCATGGGGAACTCTAGTCCTTTGGAGGGACCGGGCCGTCCCAGACTACCTCTTATGTGAGTAAGGACACTATTCTATGAGGCGTAGAAAAACCGCGTAATTACGGGGTTTTTGAGGCCTCGGCGGGTGGAGGCGGGGCAGCGTTTTCCGGCCTGGAGATCAGTTCGTAACGCTCCGGGGAAACAAAGAATCCCACACCGGCGGACACGTTTCCGCATGCCACGCCGCCGTTGTAGGCGGAACACCGCAGCCCGTTGCGTTCGAGGTTCCGGCCCTCCGCCAGGACCGGCAGCTGGGCCAGGGCACCCGCCCTGTTGCCGTTGGGGCCGTAGGTTGCCTCCATTTGTGTGACGCCGGAACGGCACTCACCGTACGTTGCGTTGTCAGGGGTCAGGAAGGCAACGCCGCCCAGGTAGCCGAGCGATGTTCCGGCGCAGTCATCCCGGACGTCGTCGTGGGCGGGCTTCGGGTACCTGGCCAGTTCACAGTGGGCCACGGGGACGATGGCCAGCTTGTTGTTCGCTAAGTCGGTGAAGCTGTTCGTTTCGTAGGGGAGGTTCACATGCTCGCCGCGCGCGGAGGTCAGCGAACAGACAATGGTGCGGTCCTCGGTGATGAAGGAGAGGACGCCCTCAGTGCTGGAAAAATCGTCGGGATTGGCCAACGCCGCCTGTTCCAGCTGGTCCATCGGTGCCGGCGGAGGCGGCGGCACGTAGCCGGGGTCCTCGGTGGTCACGGTGCATCCCGTGGCGGCCGCCAGCACAAGGGCGGCGAGCATCCCCCAAACAGTCCGTCGCATGGCCCCCATTATGCTTCATGCCCGGGTTCACCTGGAGGCGAGCACCCTTTCCACAACGTCTGCCGCGGCCTCGGCCGGATCCTGCCGGGCGAAGTCCTGCCGCATCTGCTGCGCCCGTTCTTTCCACCCCGGCTCGGCAAGGATGGAGTGCACGGCCCTCCGGATCTTCTCCGGCGAGGGAGCCTCGGTCCGCAGGTTGATGCCGGCACCGGCATATTCCACGCGGGCGTTGACATCGCTCTTGCCTTCATTGATGCCGGACACCACCAGCGGGACGCCTTTGGACAGGGCTAACTGCACGCCGCCGAACCCGCCGTTGGTGACGAAGACGTCCGTGGACTCAAAGACGGCGGCGAAGTCCACATAGTCGCGGATGAGGATGTTTGGCTGCGGGTAGCGCCGGTTCAGTTCGGCGGTTCCCCTGCCGCCTGTTGCCACAATCACCAGGGCATCCATGTCCTGCAGCGCCTCCAGCGCGGGAATGATGAGCTTGTCCTGGTCCGCGTTGTCCACGGTGCCCTGGGTGACCACGATGGTTGTGGAGTATCCGGGCGGCAGCTCTTCCGCTACGTCGGCGCCGGGGCGGCGGTATGGCAGGAGCGCCCCGACGTAGTGCACTTTGGGGTTGGTGTTGCGGCGCGGAAAATCAAGGGACTGCGTGCCGGCCTGGATGACGGCGTCCGAGCACCGGTACGCATCGTCGGTGAGCCTGCCCCTTTTGGGCACGTCCTGGCCGTAGAAGGTGTGCTGGCGCCGGTAGCTTTGGTGCGCAGGGCGGAGGATGATTTTGTCCGACAGCTGACCGGCCACGGTTTGCAGGGCCTTCCCGGCCGGGTTCCGCGGCGGCCGGAAGCCGAAGAAGAGCGGGGGCACCAGCGGATCGCTCTCCATGTTGGGTATCACCGCGACATTCACCACCGGCTTGCCCAGCAGGTGCGATACGAGCCGCTGGACGAACATGGAGCTGTCCACCACCAGGGCATCGAAGGGAAACTCCTGCTGCAGGTCACGGATGTCCTCGAAGAAGTTGCTGATGTTGCTGGCGAAGATCTTTTCGCCATCGAAGCCGATGGCCCGGGGCCCTTTGAGCCTGGCCCGCTCCGGATACAGCTCAAAGAGATTGTCGGCGCGGTGTTCGATGGCGCGCTTGAAGGGGATCAGGGGAATCCCGAGGCCCTTCAGCTTTCCCGTGAACACCGGGCCGGTGTACCAGCGGACATCGTGGCCCCGCTCCTTGAGCCTCATGGCCACACCGGTCATCGGATTGAAGTGGCCATCAATTGCCTGGCTCGCGAACAGGATGTTCATGGTCCCACTCCGACCTCGGGTACCGCTGCTGGGGGAAGTTCCTGAACTGTAGCCGCGAATGACGGAAGCGGGCAAGGGCCCGCCCCCGTTCGCCTACGCGTCCAGCTTGGTCAGCGGCGCATACCGCAGCAGCAGGCGCTTTTCGCCGACGTCGAACTTCACCTTGGCTACCGTTTTGTCCCCTGCGCCTTCCAGCGCCAGGACCGTCCCGTTGCCAAAACTCGTGTGGTTTACCTTGTCCCCCACGCTGACGGCCACGATTTCCTTTTGCGGCTGCACGCGGTTCCGGGCGATGACGGCGGGAACGTCTGCGTTGAAGCCGGCAGAAGAGTCAGCTGCCGCGCCGCGGGCAGTGCCTGCACCCCAGAAGGATCCGCTGTAGCGGCCCGAACCGATGGATCCGCCGCCCCAGGCGCCGGCCTGCCGGCTGGTACCTTCACGCTTCCACTCCAGCAGCTCGGCGGGAATTTCCTCCAGGAACTGGCTGGCGGGGTTGTACTGGCTTTGGCCCCACATGCTGCGTACCTCGGAGCGGGTGACGTACAGCCGCTTCCGGGCACGGGTCAGACCCACGTACGCCAGCCGGCGTTCTTCGGCGAGTTCCTTGGGGTCCGTTGCCGACCGCTGGTGCGGGAACAGGCCGTGCTCCATGCCGGTCAGGAACACCACCGGGAATTCGAGCCCCTTGGCCGTGTGGAGCGTCATCAGGGTGACCACGCCCAGCCGCTTTGCCTCAGCTACCGCGGAATCGATATCGGCTCCCGGGGCATCGGGGATCTGGTCGGCGTCAGCCACCAGGGACACCTGTTCCAGGAACGCTGCGAGCGAGCCTTCCGGGTTGTCGCGTTCGTATTCACGGACGACGGCGACAAGTTCCGCCAGGTTCTCCACCCGGGACTCGTCCTGGGGATCGGTGCTGGAACGCAACGCGGCAAGGTAGCCGGTCTGTTCCAGGACGGCTTCCAGTGCCGCGGCGGCGCCGGAACCGGATGCCACCTCTGCAAGGTCGTCCAGCAGCTTCACGAAGCCAAGGACGGCGTTGACCGAACGGGTTGCCATGCCCGGCGCGTGTTCAGCCCGGCGGGCTGCAGCCATGAATGATGTCCGCTCGCGCTGCGCCAGGGCGGCCACGGCGCCTTCGGCGCGGTCGCCGATCCCGCGCTTGGGTTCGTTGAGGACCCTGCGGAGGTTGACGTCGTCGTCGGGGTTGACCAGGACCCGGAGGTACGCGAGGGCGTCCTTGATTTCCTTGCGCTCGTAGAAGCGGGTGCCGCCCACCACCTTGTACGGCAGGCCCACGCGGACCAGCACGTCCTCGATGGAGCGGGACTGGGCGTTGGTCCGGTAGAAGATGGCGACGTCGCCGGGACGGAGGTTGTCCTCGTCCTGGAGCCGGTCGATTTCCTTGGCGATGAACTGTGCTTCGTCGTGCTCGTTTTCGCCCACGTAGCCGATGATCTTGTGGCCTTCGCCCTCCGCGGTCCACAGCCGCTTTTCGGGACGGTTGGGGTTGCGGGAGATCACGGAGTTGGCCGCGCTGAGGATGTTCTGCGTGGAGCGGTAGTTCTGCTCCAGCTTGATGGTGCGGGCCTCCGGATAGTCCTTTTCAAACTCCACGATGTTGCGGATGTCCGCGCCACGGAAGGCGTAGATGGACTGATCGGAATCGCCCACCACCGTGAGCTCCGATGCGCCGGGCCCCTCCCCCACGATTTCGCGGACCAGGGCGTACTGGGCGTGGTTGGTGTCCTGGTATTCGTCCACGAGGACGTGGCGGAACCGGCGGCGGTAGGACTCGGCAAGCGCTGGAAACGCGCGGAACATAAAGACCGTCTCGGCGATGAGGTCGTCAAAGTCCATGGCGTTGGCCTGGCGCAGCCGCTGGGTGTAGCCCTTGTACACCTCGGCCACGGCCTGTTCGAAGGGATCGTTGTAGTTCGCTGCCGAGGCATAGGAATCGGCGTCGATCAGTTCGTTCTTCAGCGCAGAGATCTTGTGCTGGATGGCTTTGGGCGCGAACTTCTTGGGATCCAGGTCCAGGGCTTTGGACACCTGGGTGACGAGCCGCAGGGAATCGGCGGAGTCGTAGATGGAGAAGTTCGATTTCAGGCCGACGTTTGCGGCCTCCTGCCGCAGGATCCGCACGCAGGACGAGTGGAACGTGGAGATCCACATGATCTTGGCCCGGCCGCCCACCAGGGCTTCGATGCGTTCCCTCATTTCGGCGGCGGCCTTGTTGGTGAAGGTGATGGCCAGGATTTCGCCGTGGTGGGCACGCCCGGTGGCGATCAGGTAGGCGATCCTGTTGCTGAGCACACGGGTCTTTCCCGAACCGGCACCGGCCACAATCAGCAGCGCGGAGCCGGCATGCTTAACCGCTTCCTCCTGCTGCGGGTTCAGTCCCTCCAGCAGCTGGGCCGCGTCCGGCCGCCGGGCACCCTGCCGGTGGCTCCCCGACTGGTCGTCCCCGTGCTGGCCGCCAGGTTGCCCGCCGCCCCCATGGCGGGTGCCCTCAGGGTTCCAGGAGGGCGCGCTGCCGCCCGGACCGGCCGCGGTGGCCACGCCGTCAGGACGCGTTTTGGTGCGGGTTGCCGCTGCGGGAGCGGCCTTGAACGGTCCGTCAGAGTACGGGTCAAACAACATATCCATGGTGCCTACAAGTCTAGGCGGTGGGACCGACACGCACTTCCAGCCTGTGGATTACGGAAGGACGGGGCAGTAATCCTCAGGCGACCGAGCCGGACTCAAGGGCCGCACGCAACTCCCGTACCGCCGTCGTTCCTCCTGCCATGAACCATTCCAGGCCGTTGACCCGGACCGTGTCCACGGCGCCGCCCGCGGCCCGGACGATGGCCTTGCCGGGCAGCCAGTCCCATTCCGGGCAGCTGTGCTGGAACCAGCAGCCCATCTGTCCGTCCGCCACCCTGCCCAGGTCGCAGGAGCCCGAACCCAGCATGCGGAGCGTCGCGGCGGACGTTGCCGCGGCGTGCCACGGCATGGCGCACAACGGGTCCATGAGCCAGCGGGGATGGATGTAGGTGGCGGCACCCAGTTCGGCGACCGCCGTCGCGTTCCGCGCTCCCCTGTTGTCCTGGAAGACGGTGAGCGGCTCCCCGTTCAGGGTGGCCGGGTGCGTACGGCCGCCCAGCCAGAGCTTGTCCTCCTCCGGCTGGTAGATGGCGCCGAGCAGCACGTCGGAGGTGTCCTTCAGCGCGATGGCGGAGCACCAGTAGGTGGAGCCGTGCAGGAAGTTGTAGGTGCCGTCCACGGGATCGATCACCCAGGTCCGGCCGCTGCTGCCCTTGACCGAGGCCCCCTCCTCGCCGAGGATTCCGTCCTCCGGCCGGCAGCGCTGGAGCTGCTCCAGCACATAGGCTTCTGCGGCATGGTCGGCGGCTGTCACCACATCCGAGATGGAGGTCTTCTGCTGGGACTGCAGCCCGGCCATCCGCATCAGCAGCGCCAGCTGCCCGGCTTCGCGGACCAGTGCCGCCGCAAGCTGGTGGTCGTCCAGTGAGGGGTCAAGTTCTATTGCGCTGTGCCGGCCATTGGTCATGGCTTCAGTTTATGGGGCGGGATAATGGTGCCATGGCCAAAACCCCTGCCCAGCGGATCAAGAAGCACGGCTCCAAAGCGGTGGTGCCGCAGCACCACCTGCCGCCGGTGGTCAACCCCACCACGGCCCGCACGCCGGAGAAAGCGGAAAGCAACAGCAACCTCATCCTGGTTGCCGGGGTGGTGGCAAGCCTCTTCCTGTTCTGGTACCTGCACCTGCTGACCCTGGACCAGCTCCGGCAGCTGTCCGGCGGCCTGGCGATGCCGGATTCCCTGGTCGGCGGCTTCGATCCCGGGTATGTCGGCCAGCTGCAGGCGGCGATGGACGCTGACGCGCGCGGGCAGCTCAACTACGTCCACAAGACCGCCGGAACCCTCTTCCCGCTGATTTTCGGCTTCACGTGGCTGCTGCTGATCGGGACCAACGTGGCCCGCAGGGCGGTGCGCTGGACGCTGTGGGCGCTGCTCCTGCTGTTCGTGGTGGCCCGTCTGTGGGGCAACGTCGCCATCGACGGAATGCTCGCTGCCGGTGCGCCCGATGCCGGCCAGGTGGCCGTGGCGTCCGGCCTCACCGTTGCCGGCTGGGTTCTCCTGGTCCTGTGCCTGCTCACCGGAGCCGCGGCTGTGGTGTTCAAGGCGCGGAAGGCAAAAACCGCTACCTGACGGCCGCTGGGGCGCGTACCTGCTTCCGGTGCCGGTGCACGCGCCGGGCAATGACCAGGCCCGCCGCCGCCATCCCCACCGTCACGGGATAACCCATCAGCCGTTCCAGGGTGCCGGGCTCGGGGACGTCCATCCCGGTCAGGGCTCCGGTGGCCAGCGCCGCCAGGGATACCCCGCCGCACACCAGGATGAACCAGGCCATCCCGGATTTCCGCAACCACAGGCTTCCCAGCACCAGCAGGGCAACGGCGCCGGCCAGGAAGTACATGACCGCTCCGGCAAAGTGCCAGAAGGAACCCACGTCCTCGGGGACCAGTCCCACAATGACGGTTCCTGCCCCTGCCGTCCCGGCCAGCACCCGGACCCAGACGGCCGCCAGCCACGGGTTGCGCTGCCCGGGTTGGACCCGGACGCCGGCGCGGGCTGCCACGCACAGCAGCCCGGAACTGAGCAGCAGGGCGCCCAGCAGCATCCCCAGGCCCTGGACCACGAACGAGGCGTTCATCAGCCAGCTCAGCGGGGAGCAGACCTCCCGGCCGTCATAGATGCCGCAGTTGATTGCACCGAGATCACTGATGTACCCGGTCCGCAGGTCGTACGGCCGGGGACCCGCCCAAGCTCCGATCACTGCAGCTTCGGCCGCAAAATACTGCAGCACGCTCAGCACGGACCACGCCCCGATGTACTGCCGGGTGGAGGTTGTATCCGGAATAAAGGCCACTGCGGGGGTAGCGGACGCGGCTGAACTCATGCTTTGAGCGTAGTACGGCCCCACACCTTGTATGCTTGTATCCGTGTCCGGCCGGACCGGCCCTGCCGATCTTCGGACGCCCGCCCTCGTAGCTCAGTGGATAGAGCACGGCTCTCCTAAAGCCGGTGTCGTTGGTTCGATTCCAATCGAGGGCACTTGAACCTTCGTCCTCCGGAGTTTGATCTCCGCGCCTACCTGCTGGGCGCTGCCCGGCCTGGCACCGCCGGCGGTGCGGCGGCCGGCCGCTGGACCCTTGAGCGGGACCTGCTGGACCGTGCTGATGGCACCCGCGGAACCTTTTCCGGCGTCGTACTTTTCACTCCAACGGACGACGGCGGCCTGGCGCTCCGCGAAGAAGGCACCATGCGCTGGCCCTCCTTCACCGGCCCCGCCTCGCGCGAATACCTGCTGAAGCCGGCAGCGGGACGCCCCGACGCCCTGGATGTGTTCTTCCCCGACGGGCGTCCGTTCCACCGGATGAGCTTCACCCCGGAGGCCAACCTGGACAATCACTGGTGCGATCCCGACACCTACCGCGTGGCCTACACGCTCGAGGGGCCGGACGCGTTCAGCTTCAGCTGGGACGTCACCGGGCCGCGCAAGGACCTTCTGCTGGCGTCCCGCCTCGTTCGGAGTGCTGCCTGATGAAGGCGCGCATCGTTGTGTCCGCCGTCTGCGTGTTCGACCCCGCGGGCCGGCTCCTGACAGTGCGGAAGCGCGGCACCGGCATGTTTATGCACCCCGGGGGCAAGCCCGAGGCCGGCGAAACAGCAGTCCAGGCAGCCGCCCGCGAGCTGGCGGAGGAGGTGGGGATCGTCATCGATCCCCGGGATCTGGAGCTGATGGGCGTCTGGATCGCCGATGCCGCCAACGAGGCCGCCACGGACATTGAAGCCACCGTGTTCCGTGCGCCGGGGACGTGGCAGGCCCACCCGTCGGCCGAGATCGCGGAGATCCGCTGGCTGGACCTCGCTGCCCTTGACCGGGGCGCAGCACTGCCGCCGGACCTTGCCCCGCTGCTGACGGACTACATCCTGCCGGAGCTGGGGGCACAGCCGGACGCCTAAAGCTCCGGGACGGCTTCCTGGGCCACCGCCGTGGCCTCGGCGAACTGCGTCCGGTACAGCTCGGCGTAGCGGCCTTCGGCAGCCAGCAGTTCGGTGTGGGTGCCGCGTTCCACGATCCGGCCGTCCTCCACCACCAGGATGGCGTCCGCCGCACGGATGGTGGACAGGCGGTGGGCGATCACGACGGCGGTCCGCCCCTCGAGTGCGGCGCCCAGGGCGGCCTGCACGGCGGCCTCGTTGGTGGAGTCCAGGGCGGCGGTGGCCTCGTCCAGGATGACCACCCGTGGCTGGGCGATCAGCAGCCGGGCGATGGTGAGGCGCTGGCGCTCACCGCCGGACAGGCGGTAGCCGCGCTCCCCCACCACGGTGTCCAGCCCGTCGGGCAGGGACCGGATCATCGTTTCCAGCCGCGCCTGCCGGATGACCTCCCACATGTCCTCGTCGGTGGCGTCCGGCCGGGCCAGGCGCAGGTTGGAGGCGATGGTTTCGTGGAAGAGGTGGCCGTCCTGCGTCACCATGCCCAGGGTGTCGCGAAGGGAGTCGAAGGTGGCATCCCGGATGTCCAGTCCGGTGCCCGGCATGACCCCGCCCAGCCGGACGGCGCCGGAATCCACGTCGTACAGGCGCGCCAGCAGCTGGGCGATGGTCGATTTGCCCGCTCCGGAGGAGCCGACCAGGGCCACGGTCTGGCCCGGCTCCACCCGGAAACTGATGCCGTGCAGCACTTCCTCGCCGCCGCGCGTGTCCAGCGTGGACACTTCCTCCAGCGAGGCCAGCGAGACCTTGTCCGCCGCGGGGTAGGCGAAGCGGACGTCGTCGAACTCCACGGACACCGGGCCCGGCGGGACAGGGACGGCGTCCGGCTTTTGCTGGATCAGGGGTTTCAGGTCCAGGATCTCAAAAACGCGTTCAAAGCTGACCAGGGCGCTCATGATTTCAACCCTGGCGTTGGACAGTGCGGTGAGCGGAGCGTAAAGGCGGGTGAGCAGCAGCGCCAGGACCACCACATCGCCGGGTGCGAGCTGGTTGGTGATCGCCAGCCAGCCGCCAAGCCCGTAGACCAGTGCCAGGGCCAGGGCGGAGACCAGGGTCAGGGCGGTGACGAACGTAAACTGCAGCATCGCGGTGCGGATGCCGATGTCGCGGACCCGCCCCGCCCGCACCGCGAACTCGCGGGATTCCTCTGCGGGCCGGCCGAACAGCTTGACCAGCGTGGCGCCGGGCGCCGAAAAGCGTTCGGTCATCTGCGTGCCCATGGCGGCGTTGTGTTCCGCTGCCTCGCGGCGCAGGTCCGCCAGCCTGGATCCCATCCTCCGGGCCGGGATGAGGAAGACGGGCAGCAGGATCATCGCCAGGACTGTCACCTGCCATGAGGTGCCCAGCATCACGATCAGGGTGAGGATCAGCGCCACCACATTGCTGACCACTCCGGACAGGGTGCCGGCAAATGCCGACTGCGCGCCGATGACGTCGTTGTTGAGGCGGCTGACCAGGGCCCCGGTCCGGGTGCGGGTGAAGAAGGCAATCGGCATCTTCTGCACGTGGTCAAAGACGCGCGTGCGAAGGTCCACAATGACGCCTTCGCCGATGGTTGAGGAAAGCCAGCGGTTGACCAGGCCCACCCCCGCCTCGACGATGGCGACGACGGCGATGAGCAGCGCAAGCCGGAGCACCTCGCCGGCACCGGCCTTGGCCACGATCGCGTCCACCACCTGTCCCGCAAGGACGGGAGTGGCCACGGCCAGGAAGGCCATCACGATCGAGAGCGCCACGAAGGCCAGCAGCTTGCCGCGGTGCGGGCGGGCGAAGGCCAGGACCCGTTTCAGGGTTTCTTTGGAGAACGGCTTGGAACCGCTCTTGGCCCGGGTGATCTTGTACAGGGAGTTCCAGGCCACGCCTTCCATGCTCATAGCTGCTGCTCCGCGCTCACATTACTGCCCATACCGTCGTTTCCATTCAAATACTGCTGCCGATCCGCTGCTCGGTGACCGTCCCGCTGTCCACATCCCAACGTACATCCAGGCGAACGTTCTCCAGCAGCCGCCGGTCGTGGGTCACCAGGAGCAGTGCGCCGTCGTAGCTGTCCAGTGCCTCTTCCAGCTGCTCGATGGCCGGCAGGTCCAGGTGGTTGGTGGGTTCGTCAAGGACCAGGAGGTTAACGCCGCGCGCCTGGAGCAGGGCCAATGCGGCGCGGGTCCGTTCTCCCGGCGAGAGGGAGTCAACCGCCCTGGCCGTGTGATCCGCCTTCAGGCCGAATTTCGCCAGGAGGGTACGGACCTCCGCCGGGGTCTGGTCCACCAGGACGGCCTCGACGGCGTCTGCCAGGGCAAGGTGCCCCGCCAGCAGCCCGCGCGCCTGGTCAATCTCGCCAATGGCAACAGAGGCGCCCATCGAGGCGCTGCCCGAATCGGGTTCGGCCGCGCCCAGGAGCAGGCGCAGCAGGGTGGACTTGCCGGCTCCGTTGGGGCCGGTGATGCCGATCCGCTCCCCCGCGTTGAGCTGCAGGTTGACCGGTCCCAGGGTGAAGCTTCCCTGCCGCAGCACGGCGTCGCGGAGGGTTGCCACCACGGCGCTGGAGCGGGGGGCCTTGCCGATGGAGAACTGGAGCTGCCATTCCTTGCGCGGCTCTTCCACCACGTCCAGCCGGGCAATGCGGGATTCCATCTGCCGGACTTTCTGGGCCTGCTTTTCGGAGGACTCGGTGCTGGCTGCCCGGCGGATCTTGTCGTTGTCGGGGCTCTTCTTCATGGCGTTCCGGACGCCCTGCGAGCTCCACTCGCGCTGCGTCCGCGCACGTGAGACAAGGTCTGCCTTGGTGGTGGCAAACTCCTCGTACTTTTCGCGAGCGTGCCGCCGCGCGACAGCCCGCTCTTCCAGGAAGGCGTCGTAGCCGCCGTCGTAAACGGCTACCGCGTTCTGTGCCAGGTCCAGTTCCACCACCGTGGTGACGCAGCGGGCCAGGAACTCGCGGTCGTGGCTGACCAGGACCACGCCGCCGCGGAGGCCTTTGACGAAGTCCTCCAGCTTGGCGAGGCCGGCCAGGTCAAGGTCGTTGGTGGGCTCGTCCAGGAGCACCACGTCGAACCGGCTGAGCAGCAGCGCCGCCAGGGCGACACGCGCGGCCTGGCCGCCGGACAGTCCGGTCATGGGTGCATCGGGGCCCGCCTCCAGTCCCAGGTCCGCCAGGACGGCGGGGATGCGGTCGTCAAGGTCCGCGGCGCCGGAGGCCATCCACCTGTCGAAAGCGTGGGCGTAGGCGTCATCGGCACCCGGCGCGCCTGCACCCAATGCTTCTGCCGTGGATTCCATCTCCGCGGTGGCCTGTGCGCAGCCCGTGCGCCGGGCGATGTAACCGGCCACCGTCTCGCCGGATACCCGTTCATGTTCCTGGGGAAGCCAGCCAACGAACGCATCGGCGGGAGCAAGGCTGACAGAGCCTTCCTGCGGCTGGTCGACGCCGGCGAGGAGCCGCAGCAGGGTGGATTTGCCCGCACCGTTGGCACCCACCACTCCCACCACGTCACCGGGAGCAACCGTGAGGGAAAGCCGGGAGAAAAGCTGGCGGTGGTCGTGGCCGCCGGCGACGTCCTTGGCAACAAGGGTTGCAGTCATCGATCCGTCCTTTCACCGGCGCATCCGCAGCCGGTTTCCTGCCGGAACCGTGCCGGCATTGCCCGTGCAGAACAGCAGGGAAAATGCCGCCGGGCCGCAAGACATAAAAGAACCCGCTGGTCCGGACTTGGGGGGTGTACGGACCAACGGGCTCGACCATCAAGCATAGTCGAAACACCATCGGCGGTAAAATCGGCTCCGCAACGGCGCGCTAAAATCGAGTCAACCGTCCGTTCTGCAGAGAGCCCTTCATGACCCTTCCCGCCAAGGCGTTCCAGCGCTGGCTGCAGGGCATCGCCCCCGATGCCAGCACGGCAGATGTCTGCAGGGTCTCCGGGATCAAACGGACCACCCTTGCGCAGCAGCTGGTCCGGGGCAAGATCTCCGTCAGTACCGTGGTCAGCATCAGCCGCGCCTACAACATCAATCCGGTGGCGGCCTTGGCTGACTTCGAGCCGTACCGGGAACTGGCCGGGCCTCCGCGTCCCCCTACCCGCTGTGAGCTGGTCAGCCAGATCTCCACGCCGGACCTCCTCCGGTCCCTGCTGGCCAGGCAGGCGATGGACCCTGCGCGGCGATCCCGGGAGAAGCCTGCCGCGCTGAGCCCGGCACCGCACGCCACCTCCGTCAAGAACTGGGTGGATGCCATCGACGACGGTGAGGTGCGGCACCGGGTCTCGGCCGCCACAGGAGTGGCGCCGCAAAACTATTCCGCGCAGTTGACCGCCAACCGGCTGTCCCCCGAACTCGCGGTGGCCACGGCGCTGGCGGCCGGCGTGGGACCGGCGGGCGGCCTGGTTGCCACCGGCCTTATCACCGAGGAAGAGGCCGGCTGGCCTCCGGACGCCCGGCAGGCGGCGCTGGACAGCATGTCCGACGGCGACCTTACTGCCCTTGCGGGTGACAGGCTGCAGGCCCTGGGCAAAGTCCTGCGCCGGCAGGAGCACGACCAAGCGCAGACAGAAAAGATCTGGGAGAACCTGGGATGATTGCAATTCTTCAGTGGACCACATTGGCCGTCTGCGGCCTGATCGCGGTGGCCCGCATACCCAGTGCGCTGCGCGGGAAGAACAGGTCGCTCTTCTACATCTTCGCCCTGATGACCCTGGCCATCCTCCTCAGCATCGAGGCGCCCTACGTTGCCATCGACCAGGCCCTGGGCGGCAGCAACATTGCCAACCTGCTGCTGCGCTTCGTCATCTTCGCCGCCATCTACTTTGTGGGCGTCCGGGTCACGAAGGGGTTTGGTGCCGAGGGTGCCTACCGGCTCATCACGGGAAGGGCCGGAATGGCCGTCCTGCTGCTGATCTCCCTGGCCATGGTGGCGGTGTTCTTCATGATGGACACGGCAGGCTCCTCGGCGGGGCTTGTGGGCCCGGCCAGGAAGGATTCCCGGAACGGCGTGCTGGTGGAGTACTACGGCGCGGCCGGCCGGGCGTATCCCTCCTATGTTTCGCTGGTTCTGCTGCCAGCCATGGTCCGCGCCGTGGGAAGCCGGTTGCCGGGCCTGGTGCGCGTCGCTGCCGGACTGCTGGCAGTGGGCGGGATCGCCATCGCCCTCACCCTGCTTTTCCCGGTCATCCCGCGGGACTGGGCCGCGGTTGAGTTCGTGGTGAACTATACGGCGGTGCTGTGTTTTGTGATTGGTTTGGCGCTGATTTGGGCGGCGAGGGTGAAAAACGGCAGGACTGCCGGGGGCAGGGAGACATATACCGAAAAGTAACTCCCTAAGCGCTTTCACAAAATCATTAGAATGTGAAACAATCATGAATGTGTGAAGGTGGGGCGCAGGGCGTTTACGAACGGGGATAAATTCTTGGACGCTCCCGCCCCGGGGGCCTTCACACGACATTGGGGGGATGAGTGGTGGCGGCCGTTGGGGACCGCCCCCACTCAGCCTATTTAAGCCCGGTATTGCCTGCGTGTCAGGCCTGAGCCGCATTCACCGCAGCTGCGGATCCTCCCGGCGCCGCGGCACCCAGTTCCTTCCTGACCAGCGGCAGGACTTCCGTTCCGAGCAGCTCTATGGACTCAAGCACCAGGCGCTGAGGTACCGATGAAAAGTCCAGCTGGAAGATCTGCCGGTGCTGCTGCATGTGGCCGTGCATCCGGATGATCTTTTCCGCCACCTGCTCAGCGTTGCCCACGAAGAGCGAACCGCCAGGGGCAGTCTCCATGTTGTACGTGAGTCCGCTGGGTGTGGGAAAGCCCCGCTCGGCAGAAAGCCGGCGCATCGTGTCGAGCCAGTAGGGCCGGAAGGTTTCCTTGGCCCTGGCCACGCCGGATGTCCCGTCGCGGAGGACAAGCCCCGGCGTACTCACGCCAACTTTCAGCCCTTCCGGCGCATGCCCGTGCCGGGCCGCCGTCTCGCGGTACAGCTCCGCGTGGCGTTCAAAATTGCGGACTGAACCACCCAGCAGGGCATACATCACGCTCTTGCCCAGCTCAGCTGCCCGGACGGTGGAGTGCGGGGTACCGCCCGTGGCGATCCAGATGTCCAGTGCCCGCTGCCCGTCCGGACCGGGATAGGGCCGGGGCAGGATGAGTGCATCGTCCAGGGGCGGCCGGAACCTGCCATTCCATGTAACGCGCCGGGCAGCATTGAGCTTCAGCAGCAGGTCCAGCTTTTCCTCGTACAGCGCGTCATAGTCCTCCAGCTTCGCCCCGAAGAGCGGGTACGACTCGATGAAGCTGCCGCGGCCCGCGGTGAGTTCCGCCCTGCCTTGGCTAATGAGGTCGAGGGTGGCGAATTGCTGGAACACCCGCACGGGGTCCTCGGTGCTGAGCACCGTCACGGCACTGCCGATCTTGATGTTCCGCGTCTGGGCGGCCGCCGCGGCCAGTACAACCGACGGTGCGGAAACCGAGTAGTCCGGGCGGTGGTGCTCCCCTACGCCAAAATAGTGCAGCCCCACCTGGTCCGCCAGCCGTGCGCGCTCGAGCAGGTCAAGCGTATTTTGCTCCGGGGAGACAGCCGCCCCGCTGACGGGGTCCGCGTGGATATCGCCGAAGGTAAAGATTCCCAGTTCCATGGCGTCTACAAGCATTGGATGCGTTTGCATATTCCCGCGGCGGGAAGGCGGACTACGGGCGGACGAACCTCAGGGTGACCAGCTGGAAGGGACGCAGGTGGAGTGTTGCGCCCGTTTCATCCGCCTGCACGCCCGGAGCGGGAACTTCGCGCTCCAGGAGATCCACGGGCTGGATGGCCCCCACCTCGAAGTTTGCAGTGATCCTTCCGGCCGAGCGTTGCCCCAATGATTCGTACAGCCGGACGATCACGTCGCCCGAATCGTCCTCGGCAAGCTTGACGGCTTCAATCACCATCCCGGGATTGGATACGGCAATCAGTGGTTCAACCGGGGAGGCGCCGCGGACCAGGCGTGGAGCCAGGTTGGTGCGGTAGCCCTCCTGGACAGCGTCGGCGATATCGGCGCCGGGACGGATGGTGACGGTCAGTTCGTGATCGCCGCGGTCCGCTTCCGGGTCCGGGAACTTGGGGGCGCGCAGCAGCGACAGGCGCACAGTGGTGGTGGTGCCGCCGTCGGAAGCCCTGACGCTCCTGCCCACGTCGTGCCCGTAGGTGGACGCATTGGACACCGCCACCCCGTAGCCGGGTTCACCCACATGGATCCACCGGTGGGCGCAGATCTCGAACTTGGCAGCTTCCCAGGAGGTGTTGGTGTGCGTCGGCCGGAAAACGTGCCCGAACTGGGTTTCGGCGGCGGACCGGTCCGCGCGGACGTCCAGGGCGAAACCGAGCTTCAGCAGCTTCTCGCGTTCCTGCCAGTCAACGGCAGTGGTAATGGACAGCGAGGGGCTTCCAGGCTCCAAGGTGATGCGCTGTGTGAGCGGTGATGTACCGGCCAGCCGTTCCACTACCACGACGGCGGCGCCGCCGTGCTCTTCAAGGCTCACCGACAGTGCGGTGGCCAGGGCCGTGACGTTGCGCCGGTAGAACTCATCGATATCCCAGGCGTCCCACTCGTTGGGGGTGTCCCGGTGCAGTTCCAGCAGGTTCCCGCGCTCGCCCCGGGCAATCGCTTCGCGTCCGCTGGCGTAATCCACCAGCGAGGTGAGCAGGCCGTCGGCGTCCAGGACGGCGCGGATGATGCCGTTGTCCAGGATGTAGCCGCCGGCATCGGCCGTGGCACGCACGGCCTCAGGATGGGTGGCAGGTTCCGCCGCTGCCAGCGCCGGGACGCCGTTCCGCGGGTGGGGTGCTGCGTTCAGCAGGAACTGCCGTTCCCCCGGACCGAGCACAGCGGCAGCGGCCTGGCCGATGAGTGTTTCCAGGGCGGTTTCGATCGCCTGGTAGTTGCGCTCGGCATCCTGGTGGACCCAGGCGATGGAGCTGCCCGGAAGGATGTCGTGGAACTGCTGCAGCAGCACCAGCCGCCACAGGCGCTTGAGTTCTGCCGCGGGGTAGGCGTAGGCGCCGTTTGTCCGGACGGCGGCTGTGGCGCACCACAGTTCCGCTTCCCGCAGCAGGTGTTCGCTGCGCCGGTTGCCCTTCTTGGTCCGGGCCTGGCTGGTGTACGTGCCGCGGTGCAACTCGAGGTACATCTCGCCCACCCACACGGGCAGTGCCGGGTAGTCTTCCTCAGCCTGTTGGAAGAAACTTTCCGCCGATCCAATCCGGACTTTCGGGGAGCCTTCCAGGTTGGCGGTGCGGGCTGCTGCGGCCAGCATTTCCCGCGTAGGCCCGCCGCCGCCGTCACCATAGCCGAACGGCACCAGCGAGACTGTTCCCCGGCCATGGTCACGGTAGTTCCGCTCGGCATGGGCGAGTTCGCGTGCGCTGAGTTCCGAGTTGTAGGTGTCCACCGGCGGGAAGTGGGTGAAAAGCCGGGTGCCGTCGATGCCCTCCCAGTTGAAAGTGTGGTGCGGCATCCTGTTGGTCTGATTCCAGGAGATCTTCTGGGTCAGGAACCAGCGACTGCCGGCGGATTTCACGATCTGCGGCAGGGCTGCGGAGTACCCGAACGAGTCGGGCAGCCAGGCTTCCCGGCATTCGATGCCGAACTCGGCCAGGAAGAAGCTCTTGCCTTCCACGAACTGCCGTGCCATGGCCTCGCCGCCGGGCATATTGGTGTCCGATTCCACCCACATGCCGCCCACGGGAACGAACTGGCCCGAACGGACCTTTTCCCGGATCCGGCTGAACAGCTCAGGGTAGAACTCCTTGATCCAGGCAAGCTGCTGCGCCGAGGAACAGGAGAAGACGAAGTCCGGGTTCTCGTCCATGAGGGACACCACGTTGGAAAACGTCCGGGCGCATTTGCGCATTGTTTCCCGGACCGGCCAAAGCCAGGCGGAGTCGATGTGCGCGTGCCCGGTGGCGACCAGCTGGTGGGCGGATGCGTAGGCAGGCCGGGCCAGGACCCCGGCGAGCGCATCGCGTCCTGCTGCGGCGGTTCCGGCAACATCGTCCGGATCCATCACGTCCATCATGCGTTCCAGGGCCCGGAGGATTTCATGGCGGCGGGGCAGCTCCAGGGGCAGCTGCTCCATCAGTCCTGCCAGGGTCCAGACATCCTGCTGCAGCTCCCACACGGTCTGGTTCAGCTCGGCGATGGCAATGGGTCCCAGCCGGTACTGAGGGGCTGTTCCGGCGGTGGATTTGTCACCGTACGGCGTGGCGGCGAAGGTCCAGCCCTGGGCCACATCCGGATTGGCGGCGGCCTCCACGTAGAAATCCACGGCCATGCCCCCACCCAGCAGTTTCAGGGGAATGTACTGGTTCCGCGGTGAGACGGCCTTGATGATGGTGCCGTCCGGCCGCCAGGCAATGCCCTCGCACTGGAAGCCCGGAGTTTCGATGGTGAAGCCGAGGTCCACCACAACTTCCACGGTGGTGTCAGGTTCGGTACCCCACGATTCGGGGACTTCGCCCTGCAGGCGGAGCCATTTGGTGCCCCACGGCTTTCCCCATGGGGCGCCGTGCTCCTGCGGCCGGAATTCCTGCCGCATGGCCTCCAGCGCGGGGACCGGTTCGTCCGGCACGTCCCAGCTGCTCAGGGCAAGGGGAAGGCTCCTGCTGTACACGGCGGGGTTGATGCGCTCACGCACAAACCTCTCCAGGCGGACTTCCGTGATCCGGCGGTCGTCATGCAATATGGGCCTTCTTCAAAGTATGAAAGTGGACTATCGTGTCCATTCGATGGACAAATCTACCCGCTAGTAGCCTGATATCCAACCCCTTCTGCGAGCGTGCCCGGAAACTCCCGGCGGGGAAAGCTCACGCAGACGGCACGGGAACCACGGGCCCGGTGATGCGGGCGTTGCCGGCGTACACGTTCAGGCTGGTACCCCGGCTGAATCCCGCCAGCGTCACTCCGCCGGCCTCGGCCAGTTCAGCGGCCAGGCTGGAGGGAGCGCTGACGGCGGCCAGCACGGGAATTCCTGCCATGGCGGCTTTCTGGACCAGCTCGAAGGATGCCCTGCCCGATACCTGGAGGATCGTTCCGCGCAGCGGGAGAAGGCCTTCGCGCAGCGCCCAGCCCACCACCTTGTCCACGGCGTTGTGCCGCCCCACGTCCTCGCGGAGGCACAAAAGCTTCACACCGCCGTCGTCCTCCACCTTGAACAGACCGGCCGCGTGCACTCCCCCGGTGTCGTCAAACAGGCGCTGGGACTGGCGGAGCAGTGCCGGCAGCGAGGCAAGGACCTGGGCATCCACCGTCACGGGATCCGACTGGGGGCTGTAATGCGAGGATTTGCGGACCGATTCTATGGAGTCCGTACCGCAGATGCCGCAGGAACTGGACGTATACACGTTGCGTCCAGTTGCAGGAAGCGGGACGTCCGGCCGCAGCTGCGCCTCCACCACGTTGAATGTCTGGACTCCGTCTTCGTCTTCGCCGGCACAGAACCGCAGGGAAACGAGCTGTTCAGCAGACCAGATGACACCCTCGGACACCAGGAAACCGGCCACCAGGTCAAAGTCGTCGCCGGGCGTCCGCATGGTGACGGAGAAGGAGAGGGAGCCCAGCCGGATCTCCAGCGGTTCCTCGACAGCCAGGACGTCCTCCCGGTACCGGACCGGGAACTCGATGGCGTTCGGTGAGCCGTCCAGAACATACTTGTGCACCTTGCGGCGCTGGGTTACGCGTCCCATGTCCCACCTTGCCTGTTCATAACTCCATCATGACAACCGCGGGGACCCGGCTCAACCAGGTGCACCGCTGAACCAACCCTCTTAACCCTGCACGATAACCCTGCACGCCGCTCAGCCAAGAAGGGCACTCCAGTCCACCGGACCGTCCGCGGGTTTGGTGCCCGTCCGGGCAGTCCGGCCCGCACTGCGGGGCTTGGCCTTGGCCGGGGTTTCAGCGGGGGCGGGAATAGGCGGCCCCCACGGCAAGGCGAAAGCCGGCACCGGCTCACCCAGCTGCACGCCGTGTGGCGGCACCACCATCACGCCGTCGGCAGAAGCCAATCCCCGCATCATCCCCGGACCCGTGTGCTGGGCCGGGGATGCCATGCCGTAGAGGAGGCGGAAAGGCATCAGCCGGGTGCGCCCGGGATCGGGTTCGATCACTGTTCCGCACGGCACCTCCTGCACGGCGGGCATGGTGCCGTGGCCCAGGGCAGCCAGCAGGGGGGCACCCACCGTTGACAACGCCATCATTGCGGCCAGCGGATTTCCCGGCAGGCCCAGCACGAACCTGCCGTCCGGCAGCTCAGCCAGGACTGCGGGATGTCCGGGGCGCATGGCCACGCCGTCGATGACCAGCCGCCCGCCCAGCTCGGCAACCGCGCGGCGCAGGTGGTCCGTGCCGGAGCGTCCCGTCCCGCCTGTGGTGATCACGACGTCGGCCGGCAAGTCCGGTGCGCCGGGCGCCTCCGGGACCACGTCCTCCAGGCCCGCGAGCCATTCCTCGTAGGAATCGCCGATTTTCTGCTGTCCCCCGGCAATGCCGCCCAGCATCGCGACCACTGCCGGCAGCTGGGGGCCGAAAGTGTCGCGCACCTGGCCCGGAACCGGAAGGCCCTCCGCCACGACTTCGGAGCCGGTCAGCAGCAGCCGCACCAGGGGTTTGCCCTGGACGCGCACCTCGTCGTGGCCGGCAAGGGCGGCGAGTGCCAGATGCGCGGGATTCAGTTCCACCCCGGCTTTGACCAGGATGTCCCCTTCCCTGGCCTCCTCCCCCGCCTTCCGGATGTGCTGGCCGTTGCGCGGCTCCCCCGGTCGCGCGGTTCCACCGGTTTCCAGGATGGGGAGCCCGTCGTCGTCCTTGCCCAGGACGGCGCCCTCGCTGCGCAGTATGGCCTTACCGCCGGGAGGAATCAGGCCGCCGGTCACGATGGGGCTGGCCTGGTGGGGCGCCAGCCTGGCCCCCGGCTCAACCAGGATCCACGGGCCGGTGCCGTTGACAGCCCATCCGTCCATGGCCGAGGACGCGTAGTGCGGCATGTCCTGCAGTGCCACAATGTCCTGGTCCAGGCGGCGGCCCAGGGCAAGCTCCAGCGCCACCGGGCCGGCAGGAATCGGCGTGGCAGCATCAAACGCCGCCTGCCGTGCTTCCTCCCATGTGTGGGCAAGGTGGTGCGGGGTGTCCTGCCCTTCGGGTCTACCTGCTTCTCCCTGGGGTTCCCCGGTCATTCGCCGGGGGTCCCGGCGGCTTCAGCGTCGTAGTCGGCAGCGAGTGAACGCGCCACAGCCAGGGCAGAGTCCATGGACGCGGCATCCGTTGTGCGGCCGGAACCTGAGGCCAGGCCCGCGGCAAAGCCGGCAATGAACGTGGTGAGCGGAGCAGCCGGTCGGACCACGGAATGGGCTGCTACGCCGGCAAGGGACAGGATGGCGTTGACGTCCACCTGGACATCCTCGAGTTCATAGGCCTGGAGCAGGGACCTGCACCATTCCTCCAGCGTTTCATCCTGGCTCTTCATGAACTGCCTCCCACGTTAACTGCGGCCGGGACGGCCATGGTCCTTGTCCTGGTTGCCGGCGGCAATCCCTAGTGCGGCGGCATCGTCCCACGTATCCACGTCTGCTGTGGACGCGGCGGGGACGCTGACAAGCTGCACGTCCAGACTAGCAAGGAGCGAGCGGACAGAACCGTTAATCAGGGCTCCCCGGGACGCAAGATCCTGCGCAGCCTTTTTTAGCGCACCTGTGCGGTAAAAACCGGCCAGTGGCTGGATCCGGCCTGCCGGTGTGCCGTCTTCAGTCCGGGCCAAGACTGCCTCCGCCCCCGTTCGTTTCCCGGCTGCCAGGGACGCCTGGAGCACACTGACCGCGTCGGTCACCAGGGGCATGTCGCAGGCGAGCACCAGTGTGTAGTCGGACCCCGCCCCCGCGCCGGCGAGGGTGTCCAGACCGGCGGCAATCGCGGCTGCCGGCCCGGCGAACTCGGGCTGTTCGCGGCAGGACAGGATGCCCTCCGGAATCAGCCCGGGCGGACCCACCACCACAATGCGCCGGGCCGCTGCAGCGGCAGCAAGGGAGCGCGCCAGCAGGCTGGCGCCCTGGAATTGCAGGGTCTGCTTCGGCACTCCGCCAAGCCGTGCGGACCGGCCCCCCGCCAGGATCAGGGCATCAAAGGACGGCATGTTCGATTCCACGGTCCCAGCCTACCGGCGGTCACGGATGTGGCGGGGTGCGGAAGGCAGGTCAGGCAGCGCGTTCGGGCAACAGGAACGGATCCCAAGCCGGCGTGGGCTTTTCCAGTTCCTTAATCTGCCAGATGGTGCCGTGTGGAGGCTCCGGCACGAACCGCAGCTTCCAGCCCATTTCGGCCGGGGTATGGTCCCCTTTGGCGTTATTGCAGCGGAGGCAGGCGGCTACCAGGTTCTCCCACGAATCGGCACCACCGCGGGATTTTGGATGGACATGGTCAATGGTGTGGGCCGCTTTTCCGCAGTACGCGCACTTGTGCCCGTCCCGCCTGAGCACACCCCGCCGGCTGACGGCGGTGGCGTGGTTGTATCTGGGACGGATGTAGCGGTTCAGGAGTATCACGGACGGGCGGCCCAGGATCTCCTGGGGACCCACCACGGGATCGTCCCCCTCAGCCACCACGCTCGCCTTGTTGGTCAGCACAAGCACCAGCGCCCGGCGGAATGAAATAACCGCCAGCGGTTCATATCCAGCATTCAGAACGAGAGTGCGCATGCACGTACCTCTTCACGGCCGCACCCGTCAGGGGCACGAGGGCCGGCTGCCCTCGGCATGGTCCGGGCTATGGATCGACACCACAAGAGTAAACAAAGAAGTCCACTATCGGCTAATCTGCCCGGCATCGCCCTCCTGCATCATGGGGGCGCAGGGCGGGCCACAGGGTGCGCCCAGTCCGTTAAAGCGAACATGACCCCTGCCACAAAGGCAGGGGTCATGTTCCTTCAAGCGGACAGTCCGTCAGGTCAGCCGGGGATCAACCAGGCGTCCCGTCGGGAACATCAGTTCACGCGGATGAATACCGGGCCGGAACCTACGTTGGCGCTGAAGACAACCGTCTGGTTGCCGTTGTAGCCGCCGTGCACGGCCTGGCCGTTGCCGGCGTAGACAGCAACGTGGGCCATGCCGGCGCCGCCGTCGGCGTAGTAGATCAGGTCGCCGGGCTGGGCTTCGGCGGCGCTGACCGTGCGGCCGAGGGACAGGTAGCCTGCAGGCCAGTCGTGGAAGTTGATGCCCACGGCGGCCAGGGAGTTGGTCACCAGCATGGTGCAGTCCTGCATAACACCCAGCTGGGCGTAAGCGGCGGACAGGATGGCCGCACCCTTGCCGCTGGCTGACGCCGGAGCTGCGGGGGCGGGAGCAGCGGTAACCGTGGCGGTGACCTTCGGAGCTGCAACAGGCTGGGCTGCCGGAGCGGCTTCCTGAACCTCAACCTCGGGCTCTTCCTCGACAACAACCGGGGCCGGCGTGGTGGTCACGGCGGGCTTTTCGTAGGTGATGGCGATGGTGGAAGCCGCGGAAATGGGGGCTTCAACAGCGGACTCGACTTCCAGCGTCGAGGCGGAAGCGGAGTCCCGCTGGATGTTGGCATCAGCAGCGTTGGCTGCAATGCCGCTGGTCAGGACCAGGCCGGAAGCGGCGGCAATAACCGCGGCCTGGCGGCCCACGCCGCCGGCGTTATCGCCGACAGCCTTGGCAATGACGGCGATTGAGTTGGTTTTGGTGACCTCGGCGCGGTGCCGTGCGGTAGCACGAGTAGTCATCAGTTCTCTCTTTCGATTTCCTCGGGGCCTGTGGGCAGCCCGAGAGTTTTGGACGCGCCGGCATCTTGGGGGTATGTCGGCGCGCCCCGAACGGGGATGTGTGATCTAGCGAAAAACAGGGGGCAAAGAAATAGTTCCCGGGGCCGAAGCTCCCAAGAACTATTTGCCCAGGGTGTAGAAGGAGGAGGTTCCGGTGGCGGCCACGGAGTGCAGCAGCGTGCCCTGGGAAGGGTTGAGGGCGCTGATCATCATGCCGTTGCCAACGTAGATGCCCACGTGTGCGCCGCCATTCTGCATGACCAGGTCGCCCGGCTGCGGGGTGGAGGTGGGTGTCATGGCCGTCCAGGCGTTGACGCGCGGGATGCTGATGCCGGCCTGGGCGTAAACCCACTGGGTGAAGCCTGAGCAGTCCCAGCCGTTGGGGGTGGTGCCGCCCCAGACGTAGGGGCTCCCGATGCCGGTGTAGGCGATGGCCGCGAGGCCGGAGGTGGCTGCTGAGCTCACCGCCGCCACTGCCTTTTCTGCGGTGGATGCAGTGGTGGCCGCAGCTGAATCATCGTCGGCGTCGGCTTCGTCGGCGTCGGTGGACTGGGCACGGACCGGCTCGATCTTCGGCGCAGCGATGGTGGTCACCACGGGGCGTTCGAAGGAAACGGTCGCGGTGGGCTCGGCGGTGACGGCAAGGGCGGTCTGCGCGGAACCCGACTCGGTGGAAGCGGAGACACCAGCGGTGGTGTCCGCTGCAGTGGCAGGCAGCCCCATACCAAGAACAAGACCGGAAGCAGCTGCGACAACTGCTGCCTGGCGACCTACTGTCCCGGCATTGGCACTAACAGCCTTGGACATGGCATCCAAAGGGTTGGTACGAACCGTTTGTGCACGGTGGCGCGCAGAATTATGGCGTGAAGACACGAAGGTAGCCTCTCCCAATGCCTGCGAGGTGAGCTGTCGGATTCGGATGGGAGTCACCCGGCCGCGCGGCTTCCAAGGAAGCTTTGCGACTTAACCCCAAGGCCTTCATGAAGAAGGCCAAAATTGGTTCCCCCGCCCCTGCCAGACGATGAAATGCGAACGGACCTTGAGCGGTGGCAGAGCTAGGCAATCCACTCAAGAGCGTCAACTTCGGAAAAGTTGACGCGAGTTAGACAGTACAGGAGTTTTGCAGCAATGTCACATTCAGGTCACGGCTGGTAACACCCAAGTGAGACATTGCACTCATTTGACTAAAGCCAGCGCGTGGGATCGACAACTTCGCCGTTGACCTGCACCTCAAAGTGGAGATGGCAGCCGGTGGAAGCTCCGGTGGTCCCGCTCAGCGCGACAACGTCGCCGCGGGAGACCGTCTGGCCTTCTGTCACATTGAAGGACGACAGGTGGTTGTAGGTGGTCTCCAGGCCGTTGCCGTGGTCCACCACAACGCGGTTTCCACCGCCGTACTGGTGCCAGCCAACAAATGTCACGGTGCCGGTGGCAGCAGCGAGGACGGAGGTGCCGCACTGTGCCACATAATCCTGGCCCCGGTGGAAGTCGCCCGAGCCGCCGGTGATGGGGCTGACACGGTAGCCGAAGGGGGATGCAGTGGACATGGTGGCGAGCGGGGCACCAAGGCTCCCGGCAGAAGCGGCGCTCGAGACGGCGCCGGCAGACTGGGCACTGAGGAGCTGCTTAAGCTTGCCGTCCGGGTCAGCCTGCGTGACAACCGCCGAGCGGCTGAAGTCAATCTGGGCTCCCGCCTCGGCGGTGACAGCCGGCTGGGGCGTAACTGCCGAGGCAGCGACAGGTGTGCCTCCGGCGTCGGTGGCCATCACGGGGCTGGTGGCCGGAACAGTCACGGTCAGCACCAGGCCGGTGGCGGCAAGGGCAATACCGGCTTTTTGGCCGATGCCGCTGGCGGAGGCAAACTCGGTGATCTGCTGGAAGGGACCCCGACGACGGCGCGCATCACGGTGGAGATCGCGGGGGCGCTCCGTGTGGATGACTTCGACGACACGCGGCGTCGAAGCGGGGCTGGCCGCGCGGCGGCGCCCCCTGGAGGTCTGCATGGACAAGAAGGATTCCTCTCTGAAAGCCTGCGAAGTTAGCTGTCGGATTCGGGTCAGAGAGTTCAAAGACCCGGTCCGCCGTAGGCAAGCTTCGGCACAGAGATATCCCCGGAAAGGGTTCCTTCGCTGGAAGAGGCTTGCTGCTGACGGACTTCACCCCAAGGCAGTCCCCCGCTGCCGCTTGTGGTTCCCCCGCCTCTGCCAGTTATTGCTCGTGCACCTGGTCCGCTGGCAGAGCTCGGCTCCGGATCAGGTAACGCTTTAGTATCAACGCTCGCGTTCAACTATAGAGGCTTAAAGCCCAAAGTAACAATTCCGTTATCTTTGCCTAAATGCCATTCGATAGGGTAATCGCGCCCGGGCGGGTCCTCTACCGGACCGTGACAAACACGTGGGCGGCCACTTCCGGAGGAAGCTCCAGCGCACCTTCGATGCCGGGTACCCGCACGGAGATGTAGTCCCCCACCCGTTCGAGCGACACGGTGGCGCCGGGGCGGATGCCGCCCTCATCAAGCTGGACCAGCAGTTCGGGCTCCACCTGGATGGGTTCGGCCAGCCGGCTGACGGTGACCGTCGACGCAGGACCGTACGTTTTCATCGCTTCCAGCAGGCTCACGGCTCCGTCGGAACCGCCCGGCAGGGGCTGGCCGCCCAGGGCAGCGAGTCCCGGGATGGGATTGCCGTAGGGCGACTCCGTGGGGTGGTCGAGCATCTCGTAGATGCGCCGCTCCACCCGTTCGCTCATGACGTGTTCCCACCGGCAGGCTTCGTCGTGCACGTACGCCCAATCGAGTCCGATGACGTCGGCCAGGAGCCTCTCGGCCAGCCGGTGCTTGCGCATCACTTCGGTGGCGCGCTTGCGGCCGGTTTCGGTGAGCTCAAGGTGCCGGTCGCCGGACACCACCACCAGCCCGTCCCGCTCCATCCTGCCGATGGTCTGGGAGACCGTGGGTCCCGAGTGGCGGAGCCGCTCGGCAATACGGGCCCGCAGGGCAATAATGTTCTCTTCCTCAAGCTCCAAAATGGTGCGAAGGTACATTTCCGTAGTGTCGATCAGATCCGTCATCCAGCTCAGCTCCTCGAGCGCAGTACCTTGCGTTGTCCCACCGTATCGCCTATCACTGCGACGTAGTCCGGTGGCAAGCTTAGCCTATTTTGACTTTGTCCGAATAGTTCGCGGTTGCCCCCAGGACGTCTCAATGGCTGGACTATGACGGGTCCGGTTCCCGCCGAAACAGCTGTTCAGGCAGAATGGGAAAGGCCTCAGTTGCAGTCATTGCCGACTGCCGGCCAGCGACCATCCACCCGTTCGGACCAAAGCCACGTCCACGCCGAAATTGGAGCCCCTGTGAGCGAACCCAGCATCACTATTCCCGCCGACCTCCTGCCTCAGGACGGGCGGTTCGGCGCAGGACCTTCCAAGGTCAGGCAGGAGCAGATTGATGCGCTGTCCGCGGCATCAAAGAACATCCTGGGTACCTCCCACCGGCAGGCCCCGGTCAAGAACCTCGTTGGCTCGGTCCGCGAAGGCCTGAGCCAGTTCTTCCGCGCACCCGAAGGTTATGAAGTAGTCCTGGGCGTGGGCGGCTCCACGGCATTCTGGGATATTGCCAGCTTCGGACTCGTGGAGAAGAAGGCCCAGCACCTGTCCTTCGGTGAGTTCGGGTCCAAGTTTGCGGCCGCAACCAACAAGGCTCCTTTCCTGGATGCCTCCTCAATCATCAAGTCCGAGCCGGGCACCCGCCCTGTGCCCACGGCCGAAGCAGGCGTGGACGTTTACGCCTGGCCCCAGAACGAGACCTCCACGGGTGTTTCCGCTCCCGTGCAGCGGGTGGCAGGTGCCGATGAGGGCGCGCTGGTGCTGGTGGACGCCACCTCGGCTGCCGGCGGCCTGGACGTAGACGTTGCAGAGAGCGACGTCTACTACTTTGCACCGCAAAAGAACTTTGCCTCCGACGGCGGACTGTGGCTTGGCCTGTTCTCCCCCGCTGCCGTGGAACGCGCCGCCCGGATCAAGGCCAGCGACCGCTGGATCCCGGATTTCCTGGACCTGCAGACCGCCATCGACAACTCGCGCCTGAACCAGACTTACAACACCCCGTCGCTGTCCACCCTGGTGACCCTGGATGCCCAGGTGCAGTGGCTGAACTCGAACGGCGGCCTCGAATTCGCGGCCAAGCGCACGGCGGACTCTGCTGGCCGCATCTATTCATGGGCTGAGGCTTCGGAATTCGCCACCCCGTTCGTCGCCAACCCGGATGAACGCTCCAACGTCATCGCCACCATCGACTTTGACGAGTCCGTGGACGCCGCCGTGGTGGCCAAGGTCCTGCGCGCCAACGGCATTGTGGACACCGAGCCGTACCGGAAGCTTGGCCGCAACCAGCTGCGCATCGCAACATTCGTTGCCATCGAGCCGGCTGATGTTTCCGCATTGCTGGCCAGCATCGACTACGTGGTGGGCGAGCTGCGGAAGTAGGCCGCAGGGACGCCTTTAACGTTCGACGGCGCCGCCCGGGTCCTGCCCGGGCGGCGCCGTTATTGTGTCCCCGCTTTGCATGTCCCCCGTTGGGAGACGTCGGCACTTACTGCGTGCCGGCGTCGTCCCCGGAAGACTGCTCTCCAAAATCAGTGTCCGCCGGATCAGAGTCCGTTGGTTCCAGATCCGTAGGCTCCACGTCCGGGGCTTGCACGTCCTGGGCGGCGCCCTCATGCCCCGACGGTACCCCGTCCAAAACCGGTCCGGCGGCGTCCGCCGGCGCCGTCTCCTGTTCCGAAGTCTCGGCTTCCTGTTCCTGCGCGTCCTCGGGCCGGACCCGCTCCGCCCACGGCACCCACTCCGGGGCCAGGATGGAATCCTCGGACGGCAGCAGGCCCAGCTCGCTGACGGTAACCACTTTGGAACGGGAGTTGCGGGTAAGAACCGCGTACCACTGCCACCCTGCGTAGCCGGCAAGCTTCGACTCGAACAGGTGCGTCACGAGGCGGTCGCCCTCGCTTTTGGCCGCGAGGTGGGGCCCGATGTCGGAGGCGGCGGTGATGCCTTCCAGGGCGGCGCGGGCGGTGTCGACGGCGGCAGCCAGGAAGGCATCAGGCTTGCCGGTCCGCCACACCGGCACACCTGCCGGCGGGCGCTTTGCAGTGCTTTTCGCACCTGCGGGGGCTGCGGTCCCGGCCTCCCCCGGAGTGGGACCTGCCTGGTCCTGCGCCTGTGCCGCCGGCTGTTCAGCTTCCGGAGTCATCGGTGCCTAAACGTCCAGCTCGTCGGCAACCTTACGCAGGGCAGCGGCGATGGCCTTGCCCTTGTTGCCTTCCGGGTATTTGCCTTTGGACAGGGTGCCGGACAGGTTGTCCAGCACGCTCACCAGGTCCTGGACCAGCGGAGCAAGGTCCCTTGCGCTGGGCCGTTTGGCCTTGGCGATGGACGGCGTCTTGTCCAGGACACGCAGGCCCAGGGCCTGCGCACCTTTCCGGCCGTCGGCAACGCCGAACTCCACGCGGGTGCCGGCCTTGAGCTCCGTTACACCCTCGGGCAGCGACGATTTGGGCAGGAAAACCTCCTGGCCGTCCTCGCCTGCGAGGAACCCGAAGCCCTTGTCCTTGTCATACCACTTGACCTTGCCGGTAGGCACGTAATCAACCTTCTTCGTTCTGCTGTCGTGAGACACGGCCGGCCGCCACCGCATCCGCAGTGTTGTGCGGGTTCAAGGTATGGCAGCTGCAAACCGTGTTGGTCTATATCTTTCAAGGTTATCCTGCCCGGTGCCCGAATCCTGCTTTCAACGGCGTCAGGTAACGCCGTTCACGCCCGCCGCCGCAGGGGCTGTAGCGTTACGTCCATGACACCCTCGCGATACCGGCGGCCCATCATGATCGTCGCCGCAGTCATTGCCGTGCTCTCCCTGGCCGCCGTGGGAGCCGTCATGGCGCTTGCCTTCGCCGGCTCGGTGGCGCCGGCGTGGGTCACCTATTCCGCACTGTACGGTTTGCCTGTGGCGTTCCTCCTTATGCTTTTCCTTGTTCTGGACAGTGTTGCCGGGCGCCGCCGGGCAGGAAAGCCTGACCAGCGGTAACGTTGGACTGATGTCCCTTATTCGCGCGCTCAGCAAGGACCTTGAGGCACGCAGCGATGACTCGTTGCGGGCGCTGTTCGCCGCGCGGCCGGACCTCATCTCCCCCACTGTTCCGGATTTTTCCGCCCTCGCCGCACGGGCAAGTGCACGGGTCAGCGTCCAGCGGGCCCTCGAACGGCTCAACCGGCCGCAGATGCAGGTCCTCGAAACCCTCCATTTGTGCACCAACACGGACACTGAGCACAGCGCCTCGGCGGCCGGTCTCAGGAAAATGATCTCCGGCGCCACGCTCGCCGCAGTTGAACGGATCCTGGCAACGCTGCAGGAACTGGCCCTGGTACACCGGGCATCGCCGCCGCACGGAACCCCGTCCTCCGCCGCCAGGCAGCGCTTCTACCTTCCGGTGGGCTGCCTCAAGGACGTGGTGGGCCTTTACCCGGCAGGCCTGGGCAGGAGCTACACCGAGCTGGTCCGCCTCCAGCCGGCGTTCGCGCAGCGGGCGGTCCAGCTGGTCTCCGAACTGCACCGCAGCGGCGTCGCGATCCACGACGCCACTACCCCCATGGAGGCAGCCCTCGCCCTCCAGCACTGGACCTCTTCCCCCGAGGCGCTGCAGGAGATCCTCGCCGGAGCCCCTGAGCGGACGACGGCGTTGCTCGCCAGGTTCCGCAACTGGGCCATGGGTGCCGTCCCCCAGGCGCAGCGCAAAGCCTCCATCACCACGGAGGGGTCCGACGTCGGGCCCGTTGACTGGCTTCTGGCCCGCGGCCTGCTGGTGCCGCTGGATGCTGCACACGTCGAGCTGCCGCACAGCGTAGGGGTGTCCCTGCGTGGCGGAGCCATCATCAACGATTTCACGCTCTCACCGCCCATCCCGGAACTGGGCCGGACCACCGCACTGCTGCGCAGGAACGCGGCGATGAGTGCCATCTCGGAAACCCTGCGGCTGGTGGGTGAGCTGCTGCATGCCGTACGGGAGCAGCCGCTCGCCACGCTGCGCAGCGGCGGGGTGGGGGTCCGGGAGATGCGCCGGCTCGCCGACGAGCTCCGGGTGGACCAGGCACGCGTGGGGCTGCTGCTGGAACTGTGCGGACTTGCGGGCCTGATCCGGCTCGATGTCGATTCCTCCTCCTGGGTCCAGCCCCCGCAGCTTGAGTGGCTTGTCCTCCCCCGCCAGGAACAGTGGCTGTGGCTGGTGAACGCCTGGCTGGCCAGCGAACGCGTCCCGTCGCTGGTAGGCCAGCCCGTCAATGGAGCCCAGGGGGCTGGAGGGCACCGCACGGCCTCCGGCAGCACCATCGTGGCGTTGTCCGCCGAGCCCCAGCGCCCCGACGCTCCCGTGATCCGCAAGCGCATCCTGGAAATCCTGCACCAGCTCACCACCGAAGCGGCAGCGGCGGACGGCACGGCGCCGGTGCTGGACGCCGCCGCGGTCCTCCAGCGTGCCGAGTGGGCCCAGCCACGCATGGCGCGGCGGTTCAGTTCGTTGATCCGGGGCGTCCTCGCCGAAGCCGAACTGCTCGGCCTGGTGGGATCCGGCGCCCTGAGCCAGCTGGGCAGCGCCTTCGCCGAAGACCGGCCCGATGCCGCCCTAGACATCCTGGGCGAGCACCTGCCTGCCGCGCTGAACCACGTCCTCCTGCAGGCCGACCTGACCGCCGTCGCGCCGGGCTACCTGGCCCCTGAACTGACCGAAAAGCTTCTGGTGATGGCCGATGCCGAAGGCCAGGGCCCCGCCACCATCTACCGGTTCTCGGACAACTCCATCCGGCGCGCCCTCGACGCCGGCTACGACGCCGCCGGCCTGTTGGACTTCCTGCGGGAACACTCCGCCACCGCCGTTCCCCAGCCGCTTGAATACCTCGTGGAGGACACGGCGTCGCGGCACGGCAGGCTGCGGGTAGGCGCGGCCGCCAGCTTCATCCAGAGCGACGACGAATCAGCCCTTGCCGAGCTCCTGTCCGGGCCCAAAGCAGCCCGGCTGGGCCTGGTCCGCATCGCGCCCACTGTTGTGATATCCACTGCGCCGCCGAGGGAGGCAGCCCAGGTCCTGCGTAGCCTGGGCCTCTCCCCCACGGTGGAAGGAACAGAAGACCCCGCAGTCCGGCTGCGCAGAACTCCTGCCGCCCAGGAAAGCCTTCGGCCGGTCTACACGGCACCGCGCACTGCGCCGGCAGCCGAGGACGTGGACGCCCAACTGGCCGTGCTGCGGCACGCCGCTCCCGCCGTCGGACGCCATGCCCACGGCGGCCCTGCCCCGTCAGGGGACCACCCAGGCGAGGCGGCCACCCAGCTGGGGCTTGAGGCCCTGCAGCGCGCCATCAGGCTGAAGCAGCGGATCAGCATGAACGTGGTGGACAGCCTGGGGAATGCCAACCTGGAAATCGTTGTTCCCTTATCGGTGAGCGGCGGACGCGTGCGGGTGTTCGACCCCGCAAAGGAAACGGAACGCGTCCTGTCCATCCACCGCATTATCGACATTGAGGCTGCAGAAGAACTGCACCAGTGAAGGACTCCCCCGCGTGAACGACGGACCCCTGATTGTCCAGAGCGATAAAACCATCCTCCTCGAGGTGGACCATGAGCTGGCCACCGAGGCGCGGCACGCCATTGCCCCGTTCGCCGAGCTGGAACGGGCTCCCGAACACATGCACAGCTACCGGCTGACGCCGCTCGGACTGTGGAATGCCCGCGCCGCCGGCCTCGACGCCGAGAGAGTCCTCGACACGCTGTTGAAGTACTCGCGGTTCCCGGTGCCGCATTCGCTGCTGATCGACGTCGAGGAGACGATGTCGCGGTACGGCCGGCTGCGCCTGGAAAAAGACCCCCAGCATGGACTGGTCATGCGGACGGACGACTATCCGGTCCTGGAGGAAGTGATCCGGGCCAAGAAGATCCAGCCCCTGCTGGGGCCCCGGATCGACGGGGAAACCGTGGTGGTGCACGCCTCCCAGCGCGGACAGCTCAAGCAGCTCCTGCTCAAGATCGGCTGGCCCGCTGAGGACCTTGCGGGCTACGTGGACGGCACCCCGCACCTGATCGCCCTGAACGAGGACGGGTGGAAGCTGCGGCCCTACCAGCAGCTGGCCAGCGAGAATTTCTGGGCCGGTGGCAGCGGCGTGGTGGTGCTTCCCTGCGGGGCCGGCAAAACGCTGGTGGGGGCAGCGGCGATGGCCACGGGATCAACCACCACCCTGATCCTGGTCACGAACACCGTGGCCGCCCGGCAGTGGAAGGACGAACTGCTGAAGCGCACCACCTTGACGGACGACGAGATCGGCGAGTATTCCGGCGCGGTGAAGGAAGTCCGTCCGGTGACCATCGCGACGTACCAGGTCCTCACCACCAAGCGCGGCGGGTTGTATCCGCACCTGGAGCTGGTGGACGGCCACGACTGGGGCCTGATCATCTACGACGAAGTCCATCTCCTGCCGGCGCCAATTTTCCGGATGACAGCGGACCTCCAGGCCCGGCGCCGGCTGGGGCTCACCGCCACCCTGGTCAGGGAGGACGGCCGGGAGGGCGAGGTGTTCAGCCTGATCGGACCCAAGCGCTATGACGCGCCGTGGAAGGACATCGAGTCCCAGGGGTACATCGCCCCGGCCGATTGCGTGGAGGTCCGGGTGGACCTGCCGAAGGACGAGCGGGTTGCCTACGCCATGGCCGAGGACGCGGACAAGTACAGGCTGTGTTCCACCTCCGAATCCAAGACCCTGGTGGTGGAGGAGCTCGTGGCCCGGCATGCCGGGGAGCAGCTGCTGGTGATCGGGCAGTACATCGACCAGCTGGACGACCTCGGCGAACGGCTGCAGGCGCCGGTGATCAAGGGCGATACGTCGGTGAAGGTGCGCCAGAAGCTCTTCGACGCCTTCCGGGCCGGCGACATCCAGACCCTTGTGGTGTCCAAGGTTGCCAATTTCTCCATCGACCTGCCGGAGGCCTCCGTGGCCATCCAGGTGTCAGGTTCCTTTGGCTCCCGGCAGGAGGAGGCACAGCGGCTGGGCAGGCTGCTGCGGCCCAAGAAGGACGGGCGGGCCGCCCGCTTCTACTCCCTGGTGGCCAGGGACACCCTGGACCAGGACTTCGCCGCGAAGCGCCAGCGATTCCTTGCCGAGCAGGGCTACGCGTACCGGATCATGGATGCCAAGGACGTGGGGCAGCCCGGCTAAGTGTGCACCGCGGCCCCATCGGCCACGCCATGGGTGCACACTGGGAGGCATGCGTCCGAAAATACGTCCGGTCATTCCGTTGCCAGGCCAGGAGTCGGTCTGGGACTACCCCCGTCCGCCGCGCGTCGAGCCGAGCCGGGAACGGATCAGGATCATTCTCGGCGGCGAACTGATCCTGGACACCACGGATTCCCTCCGTGTCCTTGAGACAAGCCATCCTCCCGTCTACTACGTGCCCCGTTCCGCGTTCATCCCGGGAGCCCTGGAGCCTGCACCCGGAAGCAGCTTCTGCGAGTTCAAAGGCACAGCCCGCTACCTCACTGTCCGGGGCGGCAGCGCTGTAGCGGAAAGGGCGGCCTGGTTCTACCCCGAGCCCGTCGCGGGATACGGGGACCTGGCAGACCGTGTGGCGGTCTACCCCGGCAGGATGGACTCCTGCGAGGTGGACGGCGAGCGCGTGCGTCCGCAGGCCGGCGGCTTCTACGGCGGCTGGATCACGGACCGGGTGGTGGGTCCGTTCAAGGGAGAGCCGGGGACCTTGGGCTGGTGAACCCGCGGACTCCTACCTGCCGTGTCCGTGCAGCATAACGACTTGGGAAAAGGCGCAGACTGCGGGAAACCGCAAAGAGTTGATGAGGACATTGTTCGCGCACTTTCCCGGCAGTACGTTCAGAGCGCTGGGTTACATATAGGCAACAGGTTCCGAACTCAGATCGGGACTTGAGGGCTGGGCTGACGGCCTGGTCCGCTTCGTAGAACGCGGCTTCACATGTGCAGATCGACCATCCTTTGCCCCGGCCACAACCAGCAATGACCGCTGGCTTCGTGCTGCCCAACCGACTCCGTTACGCGACGAAGCGACGACAGGAGTAGTCCGGCCGGGCCCCTCTGCGCGGGCCACGACCGATCAAATATTGGGGAGATGCTGGGGATTTCGCCGGCGCAGGTCACCTGCCTGCTCCGAAACATCATTCGCCACTCTGAAGTGAGCACACACCCATGAAAAACATTACGCGCGCCCGTTGGGGCGCGGGAATCGCCTGTCTGGCTCTAATCCTTTCCGGCGTTACATCGGCACAGGCAAACCTGCCCGGTAGTCCCTTCGACGCCGGTGACGGCAACCTGTTGGTGAATGGCGTTGAGGACGACTGGGCCAATGCGGCGATCAGCTGCACCGGCACAATTGTTGGTTGCGGCCTGGACCTGCCCACAGGCCAACAGGACAACTCGTTCGGACAGGGAACCAAGGAAGACACCCCTGTACCGACTGTCGTCTCAGGCCAGGTCCCAAACAACAAGAGCGATTTGACGCGCTTCTATTCGAAACTGAAGACCGAAGCCAACGGCAAGGATTACGCCTACTTAGCGTGGGAGCGGGTCCAGGAGCCCAACGGCACCACCAACATGGACTTCGAGTTCAATAAGTCCGCCGCTGTTTCCGCCAATGGCGTCACCCCTGTCCGCAGTGACGGTGATGTCCTGATTAAGTATGATCTTGCCCAGGGCGGCGTTACTCCCGTGCTCGGCTACCATCTGTGGACGACTACGGGCGCCCCGGCTTCAGTTTGTGAAGCGTCGAATACTGTTCCTTGCTGGGGCAAAGTCCAACCCCTCGACGGGAACTTCGAAGCGTCCATCAACACGGAAGCGGTGGTAGATCCGATCAACCCTGACGCTCCCCGCAGCCTTAGCGTGCGCACTTTCGGCGAGGCAGCCATCAACCTGACTGATTCCAACATCATTCCTGCAAATACCTGCGAAACGTTCAGCGGTGCATATCTGAAGAGCCGTTCCTCGGACTCTTTCACCGCAGCGCTGAAAGACTTCATCGCCCCTGTGCCGCTCAACTTCTCCAAGTGCGGCTCCATCAAGATCCGTAAGGCTACAGTGGGCGGCGATGGAACTTTCGGTTACACCACTACCGGCGGTTTGACTCCCGCCACCTTCACCCTCAGCAACGGCGGCCTTCGCGACTACGGCTCGGCCCTCCAGCCAGGTTCCTACACCATCACCGAAAACAGCCTTCCTGCAGGGTGGGACCTGACGAGTATCAGTTGTACGGTGACGGGCACGGGGACCTCTGCGGCACAATCAGGCACCAGCGCAACCATCAACATCACGCTCGGCTTCCAGGGCACCGTCGACTGCACTTACACCAACACCGCCCGCGCAACCATCATCGTGGAGAAGCAGACAGTTCCTGACGGAACGGCAGGAACGTTCGCCTTTACGAGTGATGTTGCCGGGCTGAACGGATCCATCAGCGACGGTCAAACGTTGACAGCAGCAGGCATCCTGCCCGGCACGTACACGGCGACGGAAACCGACCCGGCGCCGGGGTTCGACCTCACAGGAATCGCTTGCGACGACTCCAACAGCACCGGCAATGTGGCAACACGGACGGCCACGTTCGTTGCAGCGGCCGGTGAGACGGTCAAGTGCACGTTCACGAACAGCCAGAGGGGACGCATCAATGTATTGAAGACCGATGACGACACTCCCGGCGTTCCGCTCGCCGGTGCTGTCTTCACGCTGTACGCCGATGCCGCACCTACCGGTGGTACAGGGCCTGGCGCCGAAGACGCGGCAACGGCATTCACCTGCACGACGACGGACGCTGGCACCTGCTCGTTCCTGAACATTGTCCAGGGCAGTTACTGGGTGGTTGAAACGACGACTCCTGCAGGGCATGACACCGCAACTGCTCAACTTGCGACTGTGGGCGCCGGCGGGACTGTGTCCCTCACGTTCGTAGATCCGCGCGACTTCAAGATCATCGTGCTGGTCTGCAAGGAAGCCGATAACTCGTTGTACTCAAGCACAGTGACCGTGGACGGTGAGGACAAGACCTCACTGGGTACGACCCCATCGGGGCTTACCTCCGCTCAGCTGTGTGCCTTGGGTGGAGCCACCTATGGCGACAAGAGCTACGGTAATCACGATTCGAATGTGAACATCCCTCAATAGACGCGTTGTGACGATGGGTCAAGCCCCGGGCTCGACCCATCACGAATGGAGTACTGACAGGCAGGGTCCGCGGCGTACTGGCCGCGGACCCTGCCTTGTGCGTGGTACGTCGCCTGTCCGTTGGCGTCCATAAAACATTCATCCTGCATCCAGACAACTCCCAGAGACTGGGAGCATGATGGGAGCATGAACAAGAACGGCCCAGAAGCGAAGCTCCTCGTTGTCGACGACGAACCCAACATCCGCGAGCTGCTGTCCACCTCGCTGCGGTTCGCAGGGTTCGAGGTGGTTTCGGCGGCCAACGGCCGGGATGCCCTGGCGGCTGCGGATACGCACACCCCCGACCTGGCCGTGCTGGACGTCATGCTTCCGGACATGGACGGGTTCACCGTCACCCGCAAGCTCCGCGCATCGGGCAAGCACTTCCCGGTGCTGTTCCTGACCGCCAAGGATGACACCGAGGACAAGGTCACCGGCCTCACGGTGGGCGGGGACGACTATGTCACCAAACCCTTCAGCCTCGACGAAGTGGTGGCCCGGATCCGCGCTGTCCTGCGGCGCACCCAGCCCCTGCTGGACGACGACGCCGTCATCCGCGTCGGCGACCTGGAACTCGACGACGACGCCCACGAGGTCCGCCGCGGCGGCACCGTCATCGAGCTCTCCCCCACCGAGTTCAAACTGCTGCGCTACCTCATGCTGAACCCCAACCGTGTGCTGTCCAAGTCCCAGATCCTTGACCACGTGTGGGAGTACGACTTCAACGGCGATGCGTCCATTGTGGAGTCCTACATTTCCTACCTGCGCCGTAAGGTGGACATCGATCCCGAGGCCCCGGCGCTTATCCAGACCAAGCGCGGCGTGGGCTACGTGCTGCGGACGGCAGAAAAGCGCTGACCTTGCTGGAGCGGTGGAAGTCGTCCTCCCTCAGGACGCAGCTGGTGGCCATGATCATGGCCCTGCTGATCGTGGCGTTGACGGTGACCGGTGCGGGCACCCTTGCGCTGCTGCACAGCTTCCTGCAGGGACAGGTGGATGACAAGCTGAATGCGGCGGTGCGCCTCGCCGAAGAGCAGGGTTCCTTCACCCAGCTGCAGGCGCCCAGCCCGAGGGTTCCCACCGACTACTCGCTGACGCTTTTTGTTCCCGACGAGGAGCCCTTCCCACTCAGCCGGGACACTGACGGGGGCGGTCCCGATATCAGCTCCATGTCGGTGGAGCAGGCCCAGTTGCGTGGCGGTTTGCCTTACCAGGTAAGGGGCACGGACGGCGAGAACTGGCGGGTGGTTGCCGTTAGGGTCCTCGCCAACAACCGTCCCGCCGTCGTGGTTATTGGGCTGCCGCTCCAAAGCGTTGATGACGTCCTCAAGCACGCCACGCTGGTGGTCATCGGGGTGGGCCTGCTCACGCTCCTGTTGGCCTCGTTGATTGCGAGCTGGACCGTCTCCCGGTCCTTCCGGCCCCTGGCGCGGGTGGAGAAAACGGCAGCCGCCATTGCTGCCGGCGACCTGTCCCGGCGTGTGGAGGTGGAAAATCCGGCTACCGAGCTCGGCCGGCTCAGCAGTTCGTTGAACGCCATGCTCGCCCACATCGAAACCGCCTTCGCGGCTCGCACCGCTTCCGAGGCAAGGATGCGCCGTTTCGCCGCCGACGCTTCCCACGAACTGCGCACCCCGCTGGTGACCATCCGCGGCTTCTCCGAGCTGTACCGCCACGGGGCATTGACCACGGACGAGGATGTGGCAACCGCCATGGGCCGGATCGAAAGCGAAGCCAAGCGCATGGGGTCCATGGTGGAGGATCTGCTGCTTCTGGCCCGGCTTGATGAGCAGCGCCCGCTCCAGCAGAAGCCCGTGGACCTGCAGCTGGTTGCCCACGATGCTGTGGTGGACACCAAGGCCGGCGCCCGTTCGAGAGTGATTTCGTTGACCGGGCTCGACGGCGGGACCGCCACTCCGGCCCCGGTCCTGGGCGACGAAGCCAAACTCCGCCAGGTGGTGGGCAACCTCGTGGGCAATGCCTTGCGTTACACCCCCGAGGGCTCGCCCATTGAACTTGCGGTCGGGGTGCGGACCGTGGACGGGGAAGCCCGCTCCATTATCGAAGTACGCGACCACGGGCCGGGCATTTCCGACGAGGATGCGTCCAAGGTCTTTGAGCGTTTCTACCGGGCAGACACCTCCCGGACCCGGGAAACGGGCGGCAGCGGACTGGGCCTGGCCATTGTGGCTGCGATCGTGGGATCCCACGGTGGTTCCGTGCGGGTGGAAACCACCGACGGCGGCGGCGCCACCCTGGTGGTCAGCCTCCCCTACCGCGGCGACCCGCCGGAGCGGGCGGACACCCAAGGCAGTGACGGCGAGGTTATCCACATATAGCCTCCGGCCGTGGCAGGGGCAACAGGGGCATCCATAGGCTCGTTGCAGCAGCCCGGAACAGCCGGGCAGGGAAGCGCACCGCTGCCCATCTCAGCGAAAGGCACTGCCATGAGCATCATTTCCGTCGATACCGAACTGCTTCAGCTGAAGTCCGCTAACGTGCAGGCAACAGTGGACAGGATCAGCGCCGATGTCCAGGCCATGAAGTACGGCCTGGACGAACTGCAGGGCTCCTGGCGGGGTTCGGCAGCCACCACCTTCCAGGCTTTGATCGCCGAGTGGACCCTCACCCAGGGCAGGGTGGAGGCATCTTTGGCTTCCATCAACGCGGCGCTGGCATCGGCCGCCGCAACCTACGTGCAGGCGGAGCAGGGCAACACCCAACGCTTCAGCTGAGGGGCTGCCGGCCCGCACCATCCTCAGTGGCGGCCCAGGACAGTGGCGGCACAGGACAATGGCGGCACAGGACAGTGGCGGCGCAGCACAGTGGCGGCGATGCCCGGGCCGGCTACGCTTCGGGTGTTCCCTGGTGGAACCTCAGCCGCCACCGGTTGCCGTCAAGGACCCACAGGGAGCTGCGGAGGGTGGTGCCGGACCGGGCAAAGCTCCGGTATGTCAGCAGGACGGCACCCGTGCCGATGCGGTCCACCCCCAGGATTTCAATGTCTGTCCGTTCCCCGGGATCCTCTTCCAGTGCCATCATCATGGCGTCACGCGTCCAGACACGCCCTGAGCTGCCGATCTCCATGAAGTCGGGGTGCAGCAAAACAGCTGTCCGCCCGATGTCGCCGCGCACCAGCGGCCCCAGGAGTTCCCGCTCCAGCTCCTCCACCAGGGCTTCAGGCGAGGGGGCCTGCTTCTGCGCGTCCCTGACGTCGAAGGGGTCGGTTTCCAGCTGGCTGAACAGGTCAAGCTCGTCCGGACCCGCGGCGGGCGGGATGCCTGCGGTCCGGGTGGCGGTTGTCCGGGTGGCTGTTCCAGGGGTTGTTGCCCTGGCGGCTGGTGCCTGGGGCATTTCTGCCGCCCGCTGTGTTGCAGCAGCGGGCACTCCACGTGCATCATGGCCAGCAGCAACCAGGTGGGAGCCTGGAAACCCGGGGCCGGACCGCGCAGCAACGCCTTGCTGGTAGGCGGTGGCCGCAGCCCGGGCGCGCTCGTCCGCCGCTTCGTTCAGTTCATGGCCGGCGTGCCCCTTGACCCACTCGAAGGTGTACTTCCGGCCGGCAAGCTCCCGGTCCAGTTCCTTCAGGAGCTCCACATTCAGGACCGGCTTCCCGTCAGCCTTGCGCCAGCCCTTGCGCTTCCACCCCGGCATCCACTTGGTGATCGAGTTGATGACGTACTGGCTGTCGCACAGGATGCGCAAGTCCTCCTGCGGGAGGTGGGCGGTGGCCCGGAACAGGTCCAGGACAGCCATCAGTTCGCCCTGGTTGTTGGTCCCGTGGGGCCACCCGCCGGCGCGCCAGCAATCATCATTCACGTACCAGGCCCAGCCGGCCGGGCCCGGGTTTCCCAAGGCCGAACCGTCAGCCGCTGCAGTAATCGTCACCGGTCCATCCTGCCAGACCTGGACCACAATGCGGGCCTTTGCTGCCAGATCGCCCGCAGCCCCACGGGAGCGCCCGGACTGGTCCTGCCCTCGCCTATGCCCAACAACCGGGAAAGCGGTTACCGAAAGTTCTTGACGGAAGGGATGGATCAGGGAACAATCGCTCTTATTGAAATGAGAAAACGCTTTCTCAGGCGGCGGTACGGATGCCGACCTGCCGGGAGGCGGTACCAGGAAGGCACATCAATGACGATTCGGACTGTAAGCCGGCGCAAGTTCCAGCTCGGCGCAGCGGCCCTGGCCCTCTCCATCCTGGCTACAGGCTGTGGCGCCTCCGGGGGAACCGGCGGGTCAGGCGGTAATGAGCAGGTTACCCTGCGGTTCGCCTGGTGGGGCAACGAGTACCTCAACGGGCAGACCGAAAAGGTCATCGCAGCCTTCGAGGCGGAGCACCCCAACATCAACATCGAATCCGAGCCCGGCGAATGGGGCAGCTACTGGGACAAGCTGGCCACAAAAACGGCCGCCAACGATGCTCCCGACGTGATCCAGATGGACCAGAAGTACATCGCCGAGTACGGCGGCCGGGGGGCGCTGCTGGATCTGTCCAAGCAGGACGGCATCGACACCTCCAAGCTGGACAAGGAGGCCTTGGCTTCAGGGCAGTACGACGGCGCGCAGTACGGGCTCAGCACGGGCCAGAACGCCTACGTCATTATGGCCAACACGAAGGTCTTCGAGGCAGCGAACGTACCTGTCCCGGATGACACCACCTGGACCTGGGACGAGTTCATGGAAACGGCGTCGAAGATCAGCGCTACCGGTGACGGAAAGAACTACGGCGCCGCCTACGGCAGCAACGAAGCTGACTTGATCATCTGGCTGCGGCAGCACGGCGAGGACCTGTACTCCAGCGACGGCAAGCTGGACTTTGATACCGCGACGGCGGCGTCCTTCTGGGAGCGGCTGAAGGAGCAGCGGGACTCGAAGGCCAGCCCGCCGGCAACGGTGGCCACGGAGGACTCGGGGGCCGGCCTGGAGGAAAGCCTGTTCGGAACCAACCGGGTGGGCATGGCCTGGTGGTGGACCAACCAGCTCGGCTCGCTGGAAGCCACCACCGGCAGCAGCATCAAGATGCTCCGCGCACCAAGTGTCGACGGCTCGGCCGCGAAGAACGGCATGTACTACAAGCCCACCATGTTCTGGTCCGCCTCGTCGCGCTCAAAGCACCCCGAGGAGGCTGCGACCTTCATCAACTACCTCACCAATAGCCCGGAGGCCGGCGGCATCCTGATGACGGACCGCGGCGTGCCCACCAACCCCGAGATCGTTGACAGCATTACTCCTGCGCTGAAGCCTGCGGACACCACCGTCGTGTCCTTCCTCAAGGACATTTCACCTGACATCCAGGAAGCACCGCCGGTTCCGCCGGTAGGGGCCGGCAGCGTGCAAAACGTGATCAAGCGCTACACGGACGAAGTGCTGTACGACCGCCTCACCCCGCAGGCTGCGGCGGAGGCCTTCAAGAAGGAAGTCGAGGGGATGCTGTCCAGCGCCAGGAAGTAGCAAAGGCACTGCAGAACCGGACCACCAGGCAGTGCCGGACCACCACACCGTACGGCAACCGCTGACCGCATAAAAGACAAATGCGGCCCCCTCCGCAGAGGGGGCCGCATTTGTCGTATCAGCGGGACAGGTCCCGGCAGGAAGGCTAGAAGCCGCCCATGCCGCCCATGTCGTCGCCGCCGCCAACGGGAGCGGCGTTCTTCTCGGGCTTGTCGGCCACAACTGCCTCGGTGGTGAGGAACAGGCCGGCAATGGAGGCCGCGTTCTGCAGGGCAGAGCGGGTCACCTTGACGGGATCGTTGACGCCGGCAGCCAGCAGGTCGACGTATTCGCCGGTGGCTGCGTTCAGGCCGTGGCCTGCGGGCAGGCCGCGGACCTTGTCAACAACAACGCCCGGCTCGAGGCCGGCGTTGAAGGCGATCTGCTTCAGCGGAGCGTCGATGGCAACACGGACGATGTTGGCGCCGGTTGCTTCGTCGCCGGACAGCTGCAGGTTGGCGAATGCCTTGGCGCCTGCCTGGATGAGGGCCACGCCGCCACCGGCGACGATGCCTTCTTCAACAGCGGCCTTTGCGTTGCGCACTGCGTCCTCGATGCGGTGCTTGCGCTCCTTGAGCTCAACCTCCGTGGCGGCACCGGCCTTGATGACTGCAACGCCGCCGGCCAGCTTGGCCAGGCGCTCCTGCAGCTTCTCGCGGTCGTAGTCGGAGTCGGAGTTCTCGATCTCGGCGCGGATCTGGGAAACGCGGCCGGCGATCTGGTCGGCGTCGCCTGCACCCTCGACGATGGTGGTCTCGTCCTTGGTGACAACAACCTTGCGTGCCTTGCCCAGGAGTTCGAGGCCGGCGTTCTCCAGCTTCAGGCCGACTTCCTCGGAAATGACCTGGCCGCCGGTGAGGACGGCGATGTCGGCGAGCTGTGCCTTGCGGCGGTCACCGAAGCCGGGGGCCTTGACGGCAACGGACTTGAAGGTGCCGCGGATCTTGTTGACGATCAGGGTGGCCAGGGCCTCGCCCTCGATGTCCTCGGCGATGATCAGCAGCGGCTTGTTGGACTGCATGACCTTTTCCAGGACAGCAACCAGTTCCTTGACGTTGGAGATCTTGGAGTTGACGATCAGGATGTACGGGTCCTCGAGGACCGTTTCCTGCCGCTCTGCGTCCGTGACGAAGTAGGCGGAGATGTAGCCCTTGTCGAAGCGCATGCCTTCGGTGAGTTCCAGCTCCAGGCCGAAGGTGTTGGATTCCTCGACCGTAATGACGCCTTCCTTGCCAACCTTGTCCAGGGCTTCGGCAATGAGGGCACCGATTTCGTCGTCACCGGCGGAGATCGAGGCCGTAGCGGCGATCTCTTCCTTGGTTTCGATTTCCTTGGCGGAGTTCAGCAGCTCGGCGGTGACGGCCTCAACGGCCTTCTCGATGCCGCGCTTGAGGGACAGCGGGTCGGCGCCGGCAGCAACGTTGCGCAGGCCTTCCTTGACCAGGGCCTGTGCCAGCACGGTAGCCGTGGTGGTGCCGTCGCCTGCGACGTCATCCGTCTTCTTGGCAACTTCCTTGACCAGCTCGGCGCCGATCTTCTCGTAGGGATCGTCCAGCTCGATCTCCTTGGCGATGGAAACACCATCGTTGGTGATCGTGGGGGCGCCCCACTTCTTTTCGAGGACGACGTTGCGTCCACGCGGGCCGAGGGTGACCTTAACGGCGTCGGCGAGGGTGTTCAGGCCCCGCTCAAGGCCGCGGCGTGCCTCTTCATCAAATGCAATGATCTTGGCCATAACGGCAGTAGTCCTTTCGGGACAGTCGTTAAGATTGAACCTTCGCTGCAGTGCCCGCGACGGACGATCCTTTGCCGGTGGCCTCTGTACGCCTCCGGGTGGGGATCTCACTCCAGTTAGGTGTTTCTTCGCTCCTCGACCGCTGCCGTGCGCCGCCCGGCGGAACCAGGCCTTGCTTTAGCAGTCGGTACGTCAGAGTGCTAACTCAATAATTAGCACTCCCCACGTGAGAGTGCAAGCGAAAGAGGCCCCCAACCGGCAGTCCGCCCTGGTATTCGCCGAGGGCGATCAGCTCGCGGCGCGGCCCGCTGTCTCCCGGCCGCTGGGCGCGGGAATGTTGTCGGCCCCGTATGTAAACACCATGAAGTTGGCCGTGGTGATGTCTCCGTTGGCGTCAAACGCGACCGGGCCGGATTCGCCGTCGTAATTTATGACGCCCGCCGATGCCAGTCCGGCCAGGCATTCCTTGTAGGAGGCGCAGGCAGCAGCCGCGGGGGCCTGCGCCCCAGCCACTCCCCCGGACACGCTGATCAGGTTCGCCGTGACGGAGCGGCCTGCATCATCCTCCGCCCTGGCGGCGGCCAGGGCGGCAAGGGTAAGCGCGTCATATGTCTCGGCCGCGAACGATACGTCCTTCAGTTTTCCGTCGACTGCCAGCAGCCGCTCCTGGAATCCCGCGGAGGGAAGCTGCCCCGGAACCAACGCGCGGGCGCCGTCGAGGGCCCTGGCGCCCAGCGTGGACCCGTACCGGGCGAAGCCGCCGTCGCTGATGATGATGCGGTCCCCGGCTACTCCGGCATTGTTCAGTTCTGCCAACGCGCCCTGCGCACCCTCGCGTGCAATCAGGATCACCGCATCGGATCCGGCTTTCGCTGCCTCACCGGCGGCTCCGCCGGCCTCCCCCGGCGTGAACCCCTCCGTCGCCGCGACGTTGAGTCCGGACTGCCCGGCTGCGTCGGAAACAGCCGTCGAAACGTCCTTGCCGTAGGAGCCCTCCTGGTACAGCACGGTGACGGTGGCGGCGCCGGCATCCTTGGCGAGTTTGATCAGGACGGGAGCCTGGGCCACGTCCGCGGCCGCTGTCCGGAAGTAGTAGCCGCCGGAGTCGGTGCCGGTGAGGCCCGCCGCAGTGTTGGCCGGTGAGATCAGCGGCGTGCGTGCCCTGGACAGGACGTCGATGGTTGCTTCGGCGTTGCTGGAATCGGTGGGCCCGATCACCACGTCGGCCTTTCCGGCTACCAGGGCGTGCGCCTGGGCTGCCGCGTCCTGGTCCGTGGCGACGGGGAGGAGCTCCACGGGCCGGCCCTTGTGGCCGCCTGCGTCGTTGATGTCCTTGACTGCGAGCCTGGCCGCTGCCAGCTGGGGTGCGTTGAGGAAGCTGCCGTCACCGGTGTTGTCCAGGACCAGGCCCACGCGCAGGATGCCATCCCCGGACGCCTCCGCTGCTTCGACGCGTGCGTTGCCGGTCACGCCGGAACACGCCGTCGCGGCCAGGAGGGCGCACAGGGAGAGGGCAAGCGCCGGACGGATCCGGGCGGCGGGGCGGAACAGGGGCTTCACTCGGCTGGCCGAACGCTTTCGGCCTGGGGGCCTTTCTCGCCTTCGCCGACTTCGAGCTCCACCCGCTGGCCCTCGTCGAGTGCACGGTAGCCCTCACCCTGGATGGCGGACCAGTGGACAAAAATGTCGTCCCCGGACCCGTCCACGGTGATGAAGCCGTAGCCCTTCTCCGCGTTGAACCACTTGACCGTTCCCAGTGCCATGATGACCAACTCTTTCCGTTGAGACCGGGGAAGCCGCGCCGCTGTCTGCTGCCTGGCCCCGGAACGAAGCCTGAAATTACTCTAGCCAATGCCGGGCCGGCGCCGCAGTCAGCGTGGAGCAGGGGCGGCAAACGTTACTGATGCGTGACCGGTGCCACAGAAAATGCCCTAGCGGTAGCCCGGACCCAGCACCACAACCAGCGGCACCTGGAACTCCGTACTGCTCACCAGGGTGGGCACTCCCAGCAGTTCCGCCAGCGCCTGGGCGTTCGCCAGCTGGTCAGCACCGGAGTAGAAGATGGTGGAGCCCTGCTGCGGCGCGCCGGCCCAGTTGCCCACCTGTCCCAGCGTCCAGCCGTCCGCCTGGACCGTACCGCCCACGCGGCTTGCCAGCCCCGCCGTCCCGGCCGCGTTGTAGACGGCTACCGGCTGGGTCCTGTCCAGGAAAACCGGCGCATCGGCCGAGGGAGTGGGCTCAGCTTCGGCCTCGGCGCTGGGCGAGGGCTCGTTCGAGGCGGACGGCACAGCTTCGGCGGAGGGTGTTGTGTTGGCGGAGGGCTCTGCCGGGCTTTCCTGGGCGGCGGGTTGCGTTGCGCCGGTGTCCGCCAGCGGGCTGGCGGCCAGGCTTGACGCCTGGCTGCCGGTACCGCCGAAGCCCATCTTGGGAAGGATCAGGAAGGACACCACACCAATGGCCAGGGCCACGAGACCCACCGCCAGGATGGGCCACAGCCGCACCCGGGCCGGGGCGGAAGCCGTGCGGTGGACACCTTGGCGCGACGAGTTCTCGGGGACCTTGTCGAATTCATCGCGGGCGTATTTGGTCATGGTGGAAGGACATCCTTGGTGATTGCTGCTGAAGGGCGTGGGGCGTCCTAGGCGTCGGACCCCAGGCGCCGTGCGGTGCGTGCACGGTGGCGAGACGTACGTAGTCTACGCAATCTCTTGACCAGCATGGGATCGTGCGCCAGGGCATCCTCACTGTCGATCAGCGCGTTGAGCAGCTGGTAATAGTGGGTCGCGGAGAGGTCGAAGAGCTCGCGGATGGCCTGTTCCTTGGCTCCGGCGTACTTCCACCACTGCCGCTCGAGGGCAAGCATCTGCTGCTCGCGCTCACCCAGCGGCGAGTCCCGAAGGGTGAAATCGGCCAGGAGCTGGTTCCGCGGCTCCTGCTCCGGCACATGTCCGGGCATGTGTTCCCGGGCCGGTTCCGCCACGGCACACTCCTCCGCTGGTAGGGGCAAATGTCTTACCCCCATGCTACGGACGAATAACAGCGTTGTCATTTGCGCCCGGGTCCAGGCAAGGAAGCAACGCGACAACCATCCCGGCGGCGTTCCCCTGCAAGAATGGGACGATGTTTGAATCAGACGCCTTGTTCGAACTGGAGCGTGAACCAGCCGACGCCATCGGTTTTGCCGGGCTTGCGCAGCGTCCGCTGGCAGACCTCGTGGCGCCAGACTGGGCTGACGCGCTGGCCGGCGTGGAAGGTGACCTGCGGGAGGTCCTTTCCTTCCTGGCCGCAGAAGTCGCGGCGGGGCACCAGGTCCTGCCGTCGCCGTCGAACGTCCTGCGCGCCTTCCGCCAGCCCTTGGCCGGCGTGAAAGTCCTCGTGGTGGGGCAGGATCCCTACCCCACGCCGGGTCACGCCGTGGGCCTTTCCTTTTCCGTGGACAAGCGCACCCGGCCCATCCCCCGCAGCCTGGCCAACATCTACCGGGAGCTGGAGGATGACCTCGGCATTCCGGCGCGGGTCCACGGCGACCTGTCCGCGTGGGCGGAGCAGGGGGTGCTGCTGCTGAACCGGGTGATGACGGTGCGTGCCGGGTCGGCAGGGTCCCACCGCGGCAAAGGCTGGGAGAAAATTACGACGGCGGCCGTCGCCGCTGTTGCCGGCCGCCGCTCTCCGGACGGGTCACCCGTGCCCCTGGTTGCGCTGCTGTGGGGGAAGGAAGCCGAATCGGTCCGCCCGCTCCTGGGCGGCACACCGATTGTGTCCAGCGCCCACCCGAGCCCGCTGTCCGCCTCCCGCGGCTTCTTCGGCTCGCGGCCCTTTAGCCGGGTGAACCAACTGTTGCGGGAGCAGGGTGCCCTGGACGTAACCTGGGAACTGCCGCCGGCCCCTTAGCTTAGGCTTGCCTTATGAGCATTGTTCCCGCAGCAACCAGCGCCAGCAAGAAGACCCGTCCGCAGATCAACCTCGAAGTAGTGCGCAGGGAAGAGCTTTCTCCGCACATGGTCCGGATCGTGGCAGGCGGGGAAGGCTTCGGGGACTTCGTCAACAACGGCTTCGTGGACCGGTACGTCAAGATCATTTTTCCGCAGCCCGGAGTGGAATACCCCGCGCCCCTGGACCTGTGGACCATCCGGGAGACCATGCCACGTGAACAGTGGCCCTATACCCGCACCTACACCCTCCGCTGGGTTGATCCGGCGGCCCGCGAACTGGCCATCGATTTTGTGGTCCACGGCGATGAAGGGCTGGCAGGCCCCTGGGCGGCCAAGGCCCGGCCAGGCGACGCGCTGACCTTCACCGGCCCGGGCGGCGCCTACAACCCCAACCCGGACGCCGACTGGTACCTGTTTGCCGGCGACGAGGCGGCACTTCCGGCCATCGCCGCGTCCTTGGAAGCCCTGCCGCCGGAGGCCACCGGCCTGGCGTTCCTGGAGGTGGATTCCGACGCCGACATCCAGCTGATTGCCGCACCGGCCGGGGTGCAGATCACCTGGCTGGCCCGCAACGGCGTCCCGGCAGGTTCCAGTGACCTGCTGGTCAAGGCGGTAGCGGATGCCGAATGGCCCGGCGGAACGGTGGACGTTTTCGCCCACGGTGAGCGCGGCTACATGAAGGCACTGCGGGACGTGTTCTTCACGCAGCGGGGCCTGGAGCGCCGGCAGGTGTCGCTGTCCGGCTACTGGGCGCAGGGCCGGGTGGAGGACGCCTTCCAGGCCGAGAAGAAACTGCCGGTCGGGCAGATCTGACGCGTCCCCCACGGGACTGGCCACGGCGGTGCGACAGCGCCGCCGAAGTATGACTAGCGGCGGCGGGCGCGGCGCCGCTCGTTGCTGGCCAGGCTCCTGGTCAGCGGCCGGGCGAGCGTGTCGCCGAGGACAATGCCTGCCGCCGTGCCCAGGACGATCGCACCGGCGCTCAGCATGTTCCCGGCACCAACCAGGATTTCCGACTCTTCAACCGTGAGCACGTACATGGAGCGGAAGATGGTGAGGCCCGGCAGCAGGATCAGCGCGGCGGGCACCGCAACCACCAGCTGGGGTGCGCCCATCCGAAGCGCCACGACGCGCGCCAGCAGCCCGATGACCACGGCGGCGAGAGCGGGCGAGAACCGGTCGCCGATGCCCAGCAGGCCGCCGCCGAGCAGGACGAGATAGCCTGCGACGCCCACGGCCGCCGTGGGCAGCAGGAGCTGCCAGCTGGTCTGTTCGGTAATGCCGATGGCCATCACGGCCACGGCCACGAAGATGATCAGCACCCACAGGTCGTAGGCGGGCGGGAAGGTCTGGGTGACATCGATCCGCTCCATGCCGGTCAGTTCGCCCACCACAAAGGCCACGGCGATGCCCGCCACGATGGCACCGAACGTCAGCAGCGTCGAAAGGAACCGCCCGGCCGCCGTGACCGGGAAGCCGTTGATGGCGTCCTGGACGGAGGAAACGAGGCGGCCCGTGGGCAGGAGCAGCAGGATGCCGCCCACCACCACGATGGCCGGCGAGGTGGTCAGCCCGAACTGCCAGAGCAGCAGCGCCAGCTGGGTCACCACGAAGGAACAGCTGGCCGTGATGAAGAAGTCCGGAACGCGCCAACGGCCCAGCTGCCGGGCCAGCAGGCTCACGCCGATGTTGGCCGCAAACGCAATGGCTGACGACACCGGCCCGCCTCCAAGGACGCCCACGAACACGGCAGCGAAAATGCCGAAGGCCACCGTGACCATCCAGCGGGGAAACGGCTTGGGGCTGGTAATGGCCTCGTTAAGCCGGCGGATGGCCTCATCACGGCCCACTCCCCCGGCCACGATGTCGGTCACCAACTGGTGCACTTTGGCCAGTCCGGCATAGTTGTTGGTCCAGGAGCGGACGACCCGCAGCAGCGCAATCGGCGTCTGGTCCTTGGGCGCATAGTTGATGCCCACGGACTGGTTGGTGATGTCCACCTCGATGTTCTTCAGTCCCAGCGCGGCGGTGACGGCGATGATGCTCGTCTCCACCTCCAGGGCACCGGCCCCGTACCGGAACATGGTTTCGGCGAGGTGCAGGGCGAAGTCCAGGGTCTTGCGGGCGGACGTGTCCACACCGCCCACCTGGATGGTGGGGTTGGCGTAGGGGCTGCCGGCGAGCCGGTCCACGATGCTCAGCGGCGCCGTCGGAGGGTTCTCGCTCTGGACCAGCCGGCGCAGCATCCTCTTGGCGGCGGCGTTCTGCCTCAACTGGGCAGGAGTCAGCGGCTCCGTCTTGGGCAGGCCGTCAGTGCGCGGCCTGCCTTTGGGGTACCCGGCCCCGGGGTATTCGGGCAGGTCTGTCATGGTTCCCTCCTCCCAATGCAGGTGAACTGTTCGGCTGTGTGATCAGTGGGCTGGTGCAGGCAGCCGGTCAGGCGGAGCGCCTTCCGGGCAGCTTGCCCAGCACTGTGCGGGCCGCTGCGGCGGCCGCGCGGGCCAGCCGATTGGCGTGGAACACGGCGGGCCGGACGGGCAGCACGAAGTCGCCCACCAGTTGGACCACCTCGCCGCCGAAGCCCTTCTTGAAGGCGTAGCCGCCGTGGCCTTCCTGGTCCTGCCCGGAGATCCCGAATGTCCCGTAGAAGTTGTAGCGCGGATACCCCTTTTCGAGGGCGTGCAGCATCATGCCCCAGTACAGCGAGGTGGCGCCGTTGAAGTAGATGTAGTCCTGGACGGTGCCGCCGATGACGCACACCACCTCGTCGCCGTAGCAGACGAAGTGGATGGCTGCCACGGTGGCCACTCCCACCGAGTCGGGGAAGCGTTCGATGTCCTTCAGGCTGCGTTCGTAGCTGTCCACGAGGTCCTGGACCACCTTGAGCCGGTTGGCCTTCTTCTTGCTGCCCGTCTCCTCCACCTCGCGGCGGAGGTCCGCGGCCGTGGCTGACTCGGCGGCCAGGCGGTCAGTAATGGACTTGCGGTAGGCCGGGATGTCGATTTTGGCCATCATGAGCTTGGTGAACTCGGGTGATGTGGTGCGCAGCAGGTGCTCGTAGTACGCGCGTTCGCGGTACACGAAACCCTTTTCGTCGCCGGCGTGGCTGAGGGCACCGTAGAAATCATCAAGGGTGTCCAGGGTGGCCTGTTCCAGGAACACGCCATTCTTCTCTGCCTTGCGGATGGCTTTACGGGTGCGGTAGCTGGTGCCCATGATGAGCTCCTCCGCGTCCTGGATGCCTTCGAGGCTCTTGATAAACATCCAGTTCACGTTGACGAAGTTCATGTCCAGGCCCTGGTGCTGGAACCCGAGCCCTTCGAGCCGGGCCACCAGAGGCCGGTTATCCTCCACCTCGGGATGTTCCGCGCCGTCCTCGTCACGGGCAATGTATTTGAGGTTCGGCGAGATCCGCAGTTCCGCGGCCTTGCGTTCGCCGGCCCGCTTGCGGAGAAGCTCGACGACGGCGCGCACCAGTTCGGGGTCGTCGTAGTCCATCAGAGGGCCCTTGGCGCATTCACACACCGTGTATCCCAGGCGGGTGGTGGTGAAGTTCAGCTTCCCGGCCGCCACCAGTTCGCCGTCGCGCCGGACTCCGAAGAGTTCCACCTGCTGCCCGCGGGCGCGCTGGAACCGGGCAAAGTCGACGGACTGCAGGAAGCTGTTCTGCGGATGCTTCAGGGCGAAGGCCTCAAAGTCGGCATCGCTGAGGACCGCGAACTCAAGGTCTGTGGCGGTAGGAACTGGAGTCAAGGGAATTACCTTCTTCATATCTCTTTCCGGCCTGCAGGGCAGTCGCGGGGCGGGACGGTGTTCGGGCGGAGGCGCAGCCGCGGTGTGGCTGATCTCCAGGACGGCCTGGGGTTCGGCGTGTGGTCAGTAGAACTGCTGGCCGGTCCGTGCCGTTTCAATCCGGCGGAACACCCGTTCAGCGCCCTTGACCCACAGCCTGTGCCGGAGGGGCGACAGGACGTAGTCGTGGCACCCCACAAAGTCGGTCACCGTTTTGGTGAAGCTGGTCTTGAACATCCCCATGCCGTAAAGCGTGTGGCTCTTGTCCTTGATGCGGGAGGACGGCGGCGTCCCGCAGAAGTCGTATTCGGTGCAGCCCAGTTCCTGCATGCGGCGGATGGCCGTCCACTGCACCAGGTGTGAATCGCCGTATTGCTTGCGGTTCTGCGTAGAGCCGCCGTCCTTATAGGTTGCCTTGGCACCGTAGTTGATCACGAAGGCGCCGACGCTGGGTTTCCCGTCCTCGTAGGCAAAAAAGAAGTGCCCCTGCCCGCGGTTGCAGAACTCGTCCCAGAACGCGGCGTAGTAGTCGTAGCTGCGCAGCGGCATGGACCCCTTGGCCTTAACAGTGTCCGCCATCAGGTCGTAGAGTGCCCGGTACGTTTCAGGGCCATGTTCCTTGCGGACCACCTCGCAGCCTTCCCGTTCCGCACGCCGGATGGCGTTGCGGGCGCGGGAGGAGATGGCTTTGAATACGGCTTCTTCAGGCTGGGAGATGTCCAGCAGTGCTGTGGAATCGTTGGACTGGATGTTGGGTGCCTTGACCAGTCCAGCGGCGGCAATCTGTGCCTGGGCATCGCCGGAGTCAATGATGTCCGGTTCCACCTTGATGGTGAAGACGTTCAGTTTGCGGCTGCGGGCAAACGCGGCACAGGCGTCGAGGGCTGCTTTCAGGTCGTCTGCCGCCGCGAGGTCGGGGCCCTTGATGAGGTACCACAGCCGGCCGAGCACGGGGAACTTCTTTTCCAGCACCAGGTTGTAACTGGCGGTTCCCGGGCTTTCAAGCACAAGGAACCGGACTTTCCAGCCGCTGCCGTTCTTCACCGACGCGTAGGCCGCCGACTGCAGCATATTGCCGCCGTTCGGATTGGCCGTGACGTGCTTGTCCCAGTTTTCAATTTCCTCGGCTGTGGCAAAACGTGCGGTGAATTCTCGCAAGGGGGCCGTGTCCAATCGGGTTGATGCGCGGTTTCGGTACTCGTAGCTGCGTGCGGACATGCAGCCTCAAGTCTAAAGCCTGCAGCGGTCCCGGCTTTCCGCCGCAGGCGGATGTGCAGCCTGCGGCGATGTTTCCGTAGGGCCCACGCCTTGACTCGGGCAGGGGCGTTCGCAAGGGTGGGAGGATGCAGCCAAACCGGGAACAATTGATGCCGCTGCCTGAAGGAAGCGCCCGGACATACAGCGCCGGAGTCCAGGCGGCAGCCCTGGCCGGCTTCCTGGCGGCATCCTTTCTGGTTGCCGCCCTGGGTGGACTGGCCACCGTCAACAACGTGGACGGATGGTATGCCACAGCGGACAAAGCGCCCTGGTCGCCGCCCAACGGCGTCTTTGGACCGGTGTGGACCGTGCTGTACACGGCAATGGCGGTTGCTGCGTGGCTGGTGTGGCGGAAACGCACCGGCAGGACAAAGGCCGCGCTGACTGTTTATGGCATCCAGCTGGGCCTCAACCTTGCCTGGACTCCGGTCTTCTTCGGCCTGTATCCCACGCTTGGCCCCGCAGCACTGTGGCTGGCGCTGGCCATCATCCTGGCCCTGATCGCCGCCGTCACCCTCACCGTCCTGCAGTTCGGCCCCATCAGCAGGACGGCCGGCCTGCTCCTGCTGCCGTACGTGGCGTGGCTGGTGTTCGCCACCACGCTGAACTGGTGGGCCGCCGCCCACAATTAAGGTTCCGTCCACAACGGACAGCGGCCCCTGGGATCAGCATTCGACGACGTTGACGGCGAGGCCGCCCATGGCGGTTTCCTTGTATTTGGAGGACATGTCCTTGCCGGTTTCGCGCATGGTGATGATGACCTCGTCGAGGGAGACGCGGTGGGTTCCGTCGCCCCAGAGCGCCATTTTCGCGGCGTTGATCGCTTTCGCGGCGGCGATCGCGTTCCGTTCGATGCACGGGACCTGGACCAGCCCGCCGATCGGGTCACACGTCAGGCCCAGGTTGTGTTCCATCGCGATTTCCGCTGCGTTTTCCACCTGCGCCGGGGACCCGCCCATCACCTCGGCCAGGCCCGCGGCCGCCATCGACGACGCCGACCCCACCTCGCCCTGGCAACCCACCTCCGCCCCGGAAATGGATGCCTGTTCCTTGTAGAGCACCCCCACGGCACCGGCCGCCAGCAGGAACCGCACCACGACGTCGTCGCGGTCCTGCTGACCGGCCTGGTCCATGCCCGGGGCGAAATGCAGCGCGTAGAACAGCACCGCCGGGATGATCCCGGCCGCGCCGTTGGTCGGCGCGGTCACCACCCGCCCGCCCGAGGCGTTCTCCTCGTTCACGGCCAGGGCGATCAGGTTCACCCACTCCTGCCAGTACTTCGGGTCATGGAAGTCCTGGTCCTGCCCGTCACTGTCCGGGGTGCCAGGTTCCAGCCGTGAGCTTTCCTTCTTCAGCCGCTCGTACCAGTCCGGGGCCCGCCGTCGGACCTTCAGCCCGCCCGGCAGCACCCCCTCACGCTTCAACGACGTCGCCACGCAGTCCTCCATCACGGACCAGATATGCAGCAGCCCGGCGCGGATCTCCTCCTCCGTGCGGGAGGCCTTCTCGTTGACCAGCATGACATCGCTGATGCCCAGCCCGGTTTCCCGGCAGTGCTCCAGGAGCTCGGCCGCGGTGCGGAACGGCAGCGGCAGTTCCTTCTTCGACTCCTCCAGCTCCTGCTGCGCCGCGTCCTCCTCACCCTCACGCACGATGAACCCGCCACCGACCGAGAAAAACGTCGCCGAATGCAGCACCGTGCCCTCGGCACCGGTCACGGTGAACGTCATCCCGTTCGTGTGCCGCGGCAGGACAGTCAACGGCCGCAACACCATGTCCTTCACCCCGTACGGCAACGCCACCGCCCCGGCCAACTGCAGCACACCGGTCTCCGCTATCGCAGCCAGCCGGGCCTCCACCTCATCGGGCAGGATCAACTCCGGATGGAACCCCTCCAACCCCAACAAAATCGCGGTCATCGTCCCATGCCCATGACCGGTCGCAGCCAAAGACCCATACAAGTCCACCCGCAACCCCGCCACCTCCGCCAGCACCCCGGAAGCCTTCAACTCCTCCGCAAAAACAGCAGCAGCCCGCATCGGCCCCACAGTATGGGAACTCGAAGGCCCGATCCCAATCGAAAAGAGATCAAAAACACCAACAGCCATGACGGAAATCCTTACTAAAACGCTGCGATCGGGGAGGTAGCTGACTGTTCTTCCGGTTCAACGCTACGCGCTTGCAACCCCGTCGGCGCCGTCCAGGTCGCCGCCGTTTTTCGACGCGTATTCCTGCGCGGACAGCAACGGGCCTTCGGACTCCGCGGCCACCTTGAACAGCCAGCCGGCGCCGTAGGGATCGTTGTTGATCAGGGCAGGATCGTCCACGACGGCCGGGTTGGTTTCCACCACTTCGCCGGTCACCGGGGCGTACAGATCAGAGACAGACTTCGTGGATTCCACCTCGCCACAGGTCTCCCCCGCGGTCACCATGGAACCAACCTCGGGCAGGTCCACGTACACGATGTCGCCGAGGGCATCCGTAGCAACGGCGGAAATCCCCACAGCCACAAGGTTCCCACCCTCCCGGGCCACCCACTCATGCTCGTCGGAATACTGAAGTTCAGCGGCTACTTTGGGCATATCTTTTTCCTTACGTAATTTTTCTGGCGAAACTCTTTGGTGGCTGGGTTGGGTGGCGTGTGGCCGAATTCCTCCGCGTACTGGCTCGTTCCTCGCCTCTGACGTACGCTTCCGGAATCCGCCCACCCGCCAAAGCAATGTCACCTTTGAGAGCGCAACAGTTCCAAGGCAACAAACACCCGCCCACCCGCACATTCTCAATCCGTGTCGAGGCGGGTGGTCCGAAAGAACGAATGAACCAACGGCAGGCGGGACTTCCTAAAAAATTGGGCAGTCCTCCACCCAGGGCCGCAGAGGACTCGGCCCATCCCCAGAACTTAGTGGTTCACCCAGCGCCAACAAGGCACCCATGCAAAAGCCCAAGGTGACGTTCAGGGGCCCCTTCGGGTGCGGCCTCCGGCAGCGTGCGTCTAAGGGAGCGTCACGTCCGCCCAGCGGGCGTCTTCGCGACCGAGCACGCAGAGGAGGCCGGACCCGACGGGCCAAAGGTGACCACAGGGCAGCAAGGGCTACTTTGAGCGCTTGTAGAACGGCAGTTCGACGACTTCGAACGGCTCCGCCTTGCCGCGGAGGTCGATGTCGAGGGCGGTGCCGGGGGCCGTGTATTCGACGTCCACGTACGCCATGGCGACGGGGTAGCCGAGGGTGGGCGAGGGCTGGCCGGAGGTTACCTCGCCCACAGTGACGCCGTCCTTGAGGACCGGGTAGTGGGCGCGGCCGGCGCGGCGGCCCAGGCCCTTGAGTCCTACCAGGCGGCGGCCGGAGGTGGTGCCGGCGCCGGCTTCCTTCTTGGCTGCCAGGGCCGCCTTGCCCACGAAGTCGCCTTCCTTGGAGAGTGCGACGACGGGACCCAGGCCGGCGGCGAACGGGTCACGCTGCAGGGACAGTTCCTTGCCGTACAGCGGCATCCCGGCTTCAAGGCGCAGGGAGTCCCGGCATGCCAGCCCGGCGGGCGTGAGCTCGCCGTCGTCGGCGATGGCGATGAGTGCCTGCCAGAGGGAGGCCGCGGCGTCGTTGGCCACGAAGATCTCGAACCCGTCCTCGCCGGTGTACCCGGTGCGGGCCAGCAGGAGTTCCTGCCCTGTGCCGGCCACCAGGAACGGCACCTCCACGGCGGCGTAGTACTTCAGCTCGGTGACGGCGCTGTGGTTCGCAGCCGGCACCAGCCGGAGCAGCAGCTCCTGTGCCTTCGGGCCCTGGACGGCGATCAGAGATGTCGCTGCGGAGGCATCCCGGACCTCGACATCGAAGCCGGCGGCCCGTTCTGCCAGCGCCGCGGCCACCACTGCTGCGTTGCCGGCGTTGGGAACCACCAGGAACACGTCGGTCCCGTCCGGTGCTGCCGGGCGCCGGTAGGTGATGAGGTCGTCGATGATGCCGCCGTCCTCGTTGCAGATCAGCGAGTACTTGGCCTTGCCCACCGGCATGGCGGAGATCCTGCCCACCAGGGCATAGTCCAGGAACGCGGCCGCATCGGGGCCGGTCACCCAGACCTCACCCATGTGGGACAGGTCGAACAGCCCCGCGCCCTTGCGGACGGCGTGGTGTTCAGCCAGTTCTGAGCTGTATTTCAGCGGCATCTGCCAGCCGCCGAAGTCCGTGAAGGATGCCCCCAGTTTTTTGTGCTCGTCGTAGAGAGCGGTGTACTTCTCAGGCATGCTGGTCCTTAGTTCTCGAAGTCTTCAAGCGGCGGGCAGGAGCAGATGAGGTTGCGGTCCCCGGCTGCGCCGTCGATCCTGCCCACAGGCGGGAAGTACTTGTCCTGCTTGAGGTGGTGGACCGGGAAGGCGGCCTGTTCCCGCGGGTAGGCGCGGTCCCAGTCGGAAGATACGACGGCGGCTGCCGTGTGCGGTGCGCGGCGCAGCGGCGAGTCGGCCACGGTGAAGTCGCCGTTCGCCACCTGGTCGATTTCGTGCCGGATGGTGATCATGGCTTCGATGAAGCGGTCCATCTCGGCGAGGTCCTCGGACTCGGTGGGTTCCACCATCAGGGTCCCGGCGACAGGGAACGCGAGGGTGGGGGCGTGGAAGCCGAAGTCGATGAGGCGCTTGGCCACATCCTCGGCCGTGACGCCGGTCTTCGCCGTCAGCTCGCGCAGGTCCAGGATGCACTCGTGCGCCACAAGTCCGCCTTCGCCGGTGTACAGGACCGGGAAGTGTTCGTTGAGGCGGGAGGCGATGTAGTTGGCCGCCAGCAGCGCGGACTTCGTGGCCTCGGTCAGGCCCTCACCGCCCATCAGCTTCACATAGGCCCACGAAATCGGCAGCACGCCGGCGGAGCCGAAGCGGGACGCGGAAATCGGTACGTCGTTGCCTTCGGTCCACGACGCCGCGTCGCCCGGCATGAAGGGTGCCAGGTGTGCCTTGGCTGCCACCGGTCCGACGCCGGGGCCGCCGCCGCCGTGCGGGATGCAGAAGGTCTTGTGCAGGTTCAGGTGCGATACGTCGCCCCCGAACTTGCCGGGTTGGGCCAACCCGACCAGCGCGTTGAGGTTGGCACCGTCGATGTAGACCTGGCCGCCCGCGGCGTGGATGGCGTCGCAGACCTCGCGGACGTCTGTGTCGTACACACCGTGCGTGGACGGGTAGGTGATCATGATCGCCGAAAGGGCGTCCTTGTGCGCGTCGATCTTGGCGTACAGGTCCGCATGGTCGATGGTTCCGTCGGCGGCGGTGGCCACCACCACAACCTTCATGCCGGCAAGGACGGCGGAGGCAGCATTGGTGCCGTGCGCGGAGGCCGGGATCAGGCAGACATTGCGCTGGTCGTCGCCTCGGGACAGGTGGTAGCCGCGGATCGCGAGCAGGCCTGCAAGTTCACCCTGGGATCCGGCGTTGGGCTGGATGGACACCTGGTCGTAGCCGGTGATCTCGGTCAGCTGTGCCTCGAGGTCAGCAATCAGCTCACGCCAGCCCTCGGTCTGGGAATCCGGGGCGAACGGGTGGATCGAGGCGAACTCCGGCCAGGAGATGGCTTCCATCTCCGCGGTGGCGTTCAGCTTCATGGTGCACGAACCGAGCGGGATCATGGTGCGGTCCAGCGCCAGGTCCCGGTCGGACAGCTTCCGGATGTACCGCAGCAGCTGGGTCTCGGAGCGGTGAGTGTTGAACACCGGGTGCTGCAGGTAGCCGCTGGAGCGTTCGACGGCGGGGTCCAGCGCAAAACTGCCGGTAGACCCGACTGCCTCGGCGCCGAAGACGGAAACGACATCGGCGACGACCGCCGTCGTGGTGGTTTCATCAACGGAGATGCCTACGGTGTCGGCGTCGACGCCGCGCAGGTTGATGCCCTTGGCCTCGGCGGCCGCAACGATTTCGGCAGCCCTGCCGGGCACGCGGACGGTGACCGTGTCAAAGAAGGAGGTGTGCAGAACCTCTGCCCCGGCAGCCTTCAGGGAAGCAGCCAGCGTGCGGGCATGGCGGTTGGCGGTCTGGGCGATCGCCTTCAGCCCCTCGGGGCCGTGGTAAACGGCGTACATCGACGCAACAATGGCCAGCAGGGCCTGCGCGGTGCAAATGTTGGAGGTGGCCTTCTCGCGGCGGATGTGCTGTTCGCGGGTCTGCAGCGCAAGGCGGTAGGCGGGGACACCGGCGTCGTCCTTGGACACGCCCACCAGGCGGCCGGGCATGGAGCGCTCGAGCCCCTTCTGGACCGCCATGTACGCGGCGTGCGGGCCGCCGAAGAACAGCGGGACGCCAAAACGCTGGGCGGAACCGACGGCGATATCGGCGCCCTGCTCCCCCGGCGGGGTGATCAGGGTCAGCGCCAGGAGGTCAGCCGCGACGGTCACGAGCGCGCCGCGTTCCTTGGCTTCACCGATAACGGCGGAGTGGTCGAAGACGCGGCCCGAAACGCCGGGCTGCTGCAGCACGATGCCGTTGATGGCACCCTCCGGCAGGCCCGCGGACAGGTCGGCAATTTCAACCTCGAAGCCGAGCGCCTCAGCGCGGCCCTTGACGATCGCGATGGTCTGCGGCAGGCAGTCCGCGTCCAGGACGGTCTTGCCATCCCTGGCGTCCTTGTTCTTGTTCGCGCGGCGCATCATGAGTACCGCTTCGGCCACGGCGGTGGCTTCATCGAGCAGGGACGCGTTGGCGATGGGCAGGCCAACGAGGTCCTGGACCATGGTCTGGAAGTTCAGCAGCGCCTCAAGCCGGCCCTGCGAAATTTCAGGCTGGTACGGGGTGTAGGCCGTGTACCAGGCCGGGGATTCCAGGATGTTGCGGCGGATCACGGGCGGGGTCACCGTGTCGAAGTAGCCCTGGCCGATCATCTGCACGGCCGTCCTGTTCTTGGCTGCCAGCTTGCGCAGTTCGGCGAGCGCTTCCACCTCGCTCAGGGCCGCAGAAAGTTTCAGCGGGGTTTCCTGACGGATGTCCTTGGGAACCGCCGTATCAACCAGAGCGTCCACGGTGTCGAAGCCGACGGCTTGCAACATGGCGTCGACGTCGGCCTGGCGCCGGGCGCCAATATGACGGTCAACGAAGGTGGCAGTGGCCGGGGAGGCGGAGGCCGGAGATACGGTCACGAGGAACTCCATAATTCAGGTGGCGCAGGGCACGCCACATCGATTCGGGTTCCTCCCCGCTCTGTATTGGACCTGAGAGTTTCCGCGTTGCCGTGCTTGAGCATGGCCCCGCTTGCACCGTCGGTGAGCACAACAGTCCTTGGTCTCCCGTAGCCGGGATGGCACAGGCGGACTGCCTGCTGCTTTCCAGAGGTGCCTCGCCGCGGCGGTACATGGGCCTGTGAGATTCCTGGGGAGGGTTTGCTCCTACGGCGCCTGCTTGTACTTTCGGCAGAACTCTCCCGCCGCAGATCAAAGGCTATTCATTTGGATTGCTGAGAACGGCCGGTGAGGGCCTTCACAGCCTCCAATTGTCCTACGCCGCAGCCCTTGGGGCAAATGGCGGCCTACCTGCGCAGGCGCTCCAGGGCAGCAAGGAGATTGTCCACATCCGCGGCGGCTCCGCCTTCCGGCACGGGGCCGACGGCCAACATGGCATTGAAGTAGAGCCCGTCCCCCATGTAGAGCACTGCTTTGGCCAGTCCCGGGCCCACATCGGCGGCGATCTCGTCCAGCCAGCGCTGCTGGATGGCGGCGAAACGGCGGCGCGTTTCCTCGTGCGCCACTTCTGCGAGCCGGGTCGCGGCGACGATCGCCCGGTCCAGCGGGGTGTCAGCCCAGACGGAGGACCTGATGAAGTATGCCGCGGCCCCCTCCTCCGCCTTGGCCATGGCATCGGCGTCGGCTCCGGCCAGTTCGTCCAGCCGGTCCAGCAGCACCTGGATCAGGGCTTCCTTGTTTGGAAAGTGGTAGAGCAAGCCGCCCTTGGAAACCCCGGCCTTGGCAGCGACGGCGTCAAGGGTGGCTGCACGCTCCCCCACGTCGATCAGCAGGGCTTCAAAGGCGTCAAGTACGGCGTCGCGGGCTACGGGCTTCCGGGGCATGCCTCTAATCATGCCTTCCTCCACGCACCATTCCTCAAACCCCAGCGGTTCGTAACTGTACCGTCCAGACGGTACAGTTATGGTATGACCATTTCCGCTGGCACCACCAGGACCTCCGCATCTGCTTCCGGCAGCCCGCTTTCCCGGGCGCCGTGGCGTGACTGGCTTGCCCTGGGACTGCTGATGTTCCCGGTGCTGCTGGTCGCGGTGGACAACACCGCGCTGACGTTTGCCCTGCCAGCCATCGCAGGCTCACTGGACCCCTCCGGAGTCCAGCTCCTGTGGATCGTGGATGCGTATCCGCTGGTCCTTGCAGGACTGCTGGTGTCCATGGGAAGCCTGGGCGACCGCATCGGCCGCAGGAAGCTGCTGATCACCGGCAGCATCGGCTTTGCCGCACTGTCCGCCGCCACCGCCTTCGCACCGAGCCCGGAGTGGCTGATCGCCGGCCGCGCATCCCTGGGATTCTTCGGCGCCATGCTGATGCCCTCCACGCTGTCGCTGATCCGCAACATCTTCCCGGAGCCCAACCGCCGCCGGCTGGCCGTCGCCATCTGGGCTGCAGGGTTCTCAGGGGGCGCCGCCCTGGGACCGATCTTCGGCGGCTGGCTGGTGGAGCAGTTCTGGTGGGGCGCGGTCTTCCTCGTCGCCGTTCCCCTCATGCTGCCCCTTCTGGCCTTCGGACCTGTGTTCATTCCGGAATCGAAGGACCCGTCGCCGGGGAAGGTGGACGTTCCCAGCATCCTGCTCTCCCTGCTGGTCATGGTTCCGGTGGTTTACGGAATCAAGGACATTGCCACCGAGGGGCCGGGACCGGCGGGCCTGGGCAGCATGGTGTTCGGGCTGGTGATGGCAGCCGTCTTTGTGCGCCGGCAGCTGACGCTGGCCAACCCACTCCTGGACATGTCCCTGTTCCGGAACAGGGTGTTCAGCATGGCCATCGCGGCCAACGTCCTGGCCCTGTTTTCGTTCAACGGCTTTATCCTCTTCCTGGCCCAGCACCTGCAGCTCCTCGAGGGCATGTCTCCCTCCTCTGCGGGGATTGCGATGATCCCGGCGCTGGTGGCCACGGTAGTGGCAGGCCTGGTTGTTGTGCCGCTCGTCCGGCGGGTGCGGCCCGGATTTGTGGTGGGAACAGGACTGGCCTTCAGCGCCGCCGGCTACAGCCTTGTCACCTTCGGCAACCACAGCGGCGGCCCGGCACTCCTGTTGGCGGCCCTCCTGATCCTTGCCCTGGGCGTGGGCACTGCCGAGACCATTTCCAACGACCTCATCCTGGGTGCTGCACCGCCCGAGAAGTCGGGTGCGGCGGCAGCGATTTCCGAGACGGGCTACGAGGTGGGTTCGCTCCTGGGCACGGCGGTACTGGGCTCCATCCTGACAGCCTCCTACCAGCACAACCTCCGGCTGCCGGCCGGACTGCTGGAAGCCGCGCCGCCCTCCGCCGCGCACAACGCCGGCGAAACGCTCGCCGGCGCCATGGAAGTTGCCTCAGCACTGCCCGCTCCCCTGGCGGACGCCGTCCGGGACACCGCGGCCGCAGCCTTCAACTCGGGGGTTCACATCACGGCCGCCATTGGGCTGGTACTGATGGCGACCGCGGCAGTGCTCGCCGCCGTCGTGCTCCGCAAAGTGCCCAAGGCCGTCTAAGGCGGCGCGCAACATCAGACCAGACAGCGAAAAGGCGCCCAGCGCCGGAGCATTGCTCCGACGCCGGGCGCCTTGTTGACTGTTGCCTGATCCCGCGGGGCTACTTGGCGTCCGGGGCGGTGACGCTGGCGGTGGGCTTCATGGTTTCGGCGTTCACCATCCAGGCGAACTGCTCCAGCTTGGCGATGAACTCATGCAGCAGGTCGGCACTGGTGGGATCTTCCTCATCCACCTCGTCGTGGACCTTTCGCATGGTTCCCACGGCAGCCTCAAGGGCTGCGACGATCCGCTCAATGGCGTCCTTGGTGCTGATCAGGCCCTCGGGGAACTGCGCCAGACTGGTGGCTTCGGCAACCGTGGAGCTGCGGCCGTCCGGAAGCGCGTGCAGTGCACGCATGCGCTCCGCCGTGTCATCTGCGAACTGGCGCGCTGCGTCCACGATTTCATCCAGCTGAAGGTGGAGGTCCCGGAAGTTGGTACCCACAATGTTCCAGTGGGCCTGCTTGCCCTGGAGGTGCAGTTCGATCAGGTCCGTGAGCACAGCCTGCAGATTGTTGGTGAGTGTCGGTGAAGCTTTCATGCGTCCTCCTCATTGGTCCAGTAATCCCGAACCTACCAGCCCCTGCAGAGCGCGGCGGCGGGGACGGGGGCAGTTTCTCAGTGAGCTTACTAATTTGCGCTGAAGGGACATAAACGAACGTGATTCATATTTCCCCTTGCGCAGGCAGCTCCGCACCCTCATACTAAATGAACGCCATTCATATAGTGACCGTCGTCATAATGTCTTCCCAGAAAGTGGTGCCATGACAGAGACAATCCGCACCAGCACGCCCTCCCCCGGCCCCAGCAGCAACAATTCCGCCGCCGGCATCACCGCCAAAGGACTGAAAGGCGGGCAGCTCGGGCTCCTCGCCGTCGTCGTCCTTGGCATTTCCACCATTGCCCCCGCCTACACCCTCACCAGCGCACTGGGCCCCACCGTCAACGAAGCCGGACTCCAGCTGCCCGTCATCTTCCTGATCGGTTTCATTCCCATGATCCTGGTCTCGCTCGCCTACCGGGAGCTCAACGCCGACTCCCCGGACAGCGGGACCACGTTCACGTGGGTCACCAAGGCCTTCGGACCCTGGGTGGGCTGGATGGGCGGCTGGGGCCTGCTGGCCGCCAACATCATCGTGCTGTCCAATCTCGCCGGCGTTGCCGTCGATTTCTTCTACCTCTTCCTGTCGCAGCTCACCGGAGCCCCGGAACTGGCAGACCTGGCGGCCAACAAAGCCTTGAACGTGCTGACCTGCTTTGTATTCGTGGCCCTGGCCGTCTGGGTCAGCTACCGCGGGCTGCACACCACCAAACTGGTGCAGTACGGCCTGGTGGGGTTCCAGCTGCTGGTGCTGGGCCTGTTCGTGGCCATGGCGTTCGCCAACTGGTCCACCTCCGAAACGGCCATCCCCTTCAGCTGGGAATGGTTCGATGTGACCAGGATTGAAACCTTCGGCCAGATCGCCGCAGGGATTTCACTGTCCATCTTCGTGTACTGGGGCTGGGACGTCTGCCTCACCGTGAACGAGGAAACGGCGAACGGCAAGAAGACTTCCGGCCTGGCCGGCACCCTCACCGCCGTCATCGTCCTGGCCATCTACCTGCTGGTCAGCATCGCCACCATGATGTTCGCCGGCGTGGGCGATACCGGCAACGGCCTGAACAATACCGAAATCCACGAGAACATCTTCACGGCCCTGGCCTCCCCCATCATGGGCCCGTTCGCCATCCTGATGTCCCTTGCAGTGCTGTCCAGCTCCGCCGCGTCCCTGCAGTCCACGTTCATGTCGCCGTCGCGCAGCCTGCTGGCGATGGGCCACTACGGTGCCCTGCCGGAGCCGTTCAGCCGGGTCAGCAGGAAGTTCGCGACGCCGGGCTTCGCCACCATCGCGGCGGGCGTCATGTCGGCGGGGTTCTACGCGGTGATGCACGTGGTCAGTGAAAACGTCCTCAATGACACCATCCTGGCCCTGGGCCTGATGATCTGCTTCTACTACGGGCTGACCGCCCTGGCCTGCGCCTGGTACTTCCGGCACAGCGTCTTCAGCAGCGTCCGCAACTTCATCCTGCGTCTCCTGTGCCCGGTGCTGGGCGGAGTAGGCCTGTTCGTGGTGTTCGGCCAGACCGCCGTGGACAGCCTTGCTCCCGAGTTCGGCAGCGGTTCCGAGGTGTTCGGCGTCGGGTTGGTCTTCGTCCTGGGCATCGGGATCCTGGCCCTTGGCGCCGTGTTCATGCTCATCATGGCCCGGGTCCGGCCCGGCTTCTTCCGGGGCGAGACCCTGAAGCGGGACACCCCCGCACTGGTGGTTCCGGAGTAGGCCAAGGCCTCCATGGCACTGCCCCCGCACAAAAGGTGCCGTGCCCCCGCGATCCGGGGGCGCGGCACCTTTCAGTTGTGTGCCGGCCTTGGGCAGCCGGCCCGATGTCACCAGAAGTGCGCTACGTCAATCACAAGGCGGGAGCCGGCACCCGGACCGTCCAGGGTGAAAACCCGGAACGGCAGGCGGGCACGGACGCCCAGGCCAACGTTGGTGTAGCCTTCAAAGCTTCCGGCCCAGGCAACCTGGCGGAAGGTCTGGTAACCCGCAACGTTGGCAAGTTCTGCCTGGTTGCGGGGCTCATACGTGGGCCTGCCGCTGTTGTTGTCGTAGGCCGGCGCTGTGAGAGTGACCTGCAGCCGTGCGCCGCCACGGACCGGGACGGTAAAGCCGGACCCGTCCTGGACAATCCGCGGTACGTAACGCACGGTGTACCCGGCGGCCGGGCCATTAAGGTTCACCACCATCCGGTCAAAGCAGTAGTGCTGCCCAGTCCGGATGTTGGTGACGGATGCGGTGGTGGGGTTTTCACTGGTTTTTGCCAGGGATCCCCAGCCCAGCCCGCAATACGATGTGGTTGCCGAGGCGGGCCCCGGAACCAGGAGTCCCAGCCCAACGGCCATGAGGATAGCCGTGAGCCAGATGGAGAGTTTTTTCATTGTGGTGCCACCCATGGAAGGAGCGATTGGATAGCTCAAGCCTAGGAGCGTCAAGGCCCCGAAACGAGGGCTGTGGCCGCTTCGGCGCGCAACCGTTAGGGTGCTCCCGCGCGCATCACGCGGCCATAAAACGAGGGGCGGATTTCGGCCTTTCTTGACCCTTTTGGTGCCCTTTCTGCATCCGCCCGTTACCGCTGGTAACGACGCCGGCGGGAGACGAAGAAGCGCCGGCCACCCTGGGAGGGTGCCGGCGCCGGGCTTCGTACTGGAGGCCTAGCCTTCGCAGTCGCGGCAGTACTTCATGCCGTTCTTTTCCCGCGCAACCTGGGAACGGTGGCGGACCAAAAAGCATGACGAGCAGGTAAATTCATCGGACTGCTCAGGAACAACGATGACCGTCAGTTCCTCGTTGGAAAGGTCGGCGCCGGGCAGGTCGATGCCTTCAGCAGTGTCATTCTCGTCAAGGTCAATGACCGCGGTCTGGGCGTTGCCGCCACGTGACGCCTGAAGGGCCTCGAGCGAGTCCGCCGGAGTCTCTTCTTCCTGCTTGCGTGGAGCATCGTAATCGGTAGCCATAGCGTGTTCACTTTCGTTGCTGCGCAGCGCCATCTCAGGCACCTCAGTGAAGCAGTTTAGGGCATGATCCCGTAACGGACGCAAGAGTGTGTGCAAGCAGACACCGCGGGGTGTTAGAGCTCCTGGCCAACGTGGTGCGCTCGGGCGTGCCCCGCCCCCACCGCCACTCCGCTCAGGGCCGGAAGCCAGCCCCAGCGGGTGGCGTCGGCCATGGCATCGGCGGCCTCGTCCGGGGACTCATAGGTGAAGGTGTCGGTGAGCCATGCACGGAGCCGGCCAAGGAAATCAGCTGTCATCCCTGAAAGGTATGCGGTGATTGTTGTGGGCGCGTTTCCCGGCGGTCTCGCAGGCGTTAACCATGGCGGTTTCCCCGGCGCGGTCCTACGCTGGAAGCCCTCCGGCTGCCGGCGGCCGGAACCCGCAGGAAAGGAACCATGATGGCGGCACGGCTGAACCGCACTGCATTCGCCCACGCCCGGGAGCTTATTAAGGCGGGCAAGGTTGAACGTGATGTCCGGGATGACTGGAGCGAACATGCTCCCTCCACGGACCAGGAAAACGCCTTCATCGACAAGCACGGCTTTGGCAGCTTCGCGGAATGGCACCTTGGCCGGGACGACGAAAAGTCGGAGGGCACCAAGGGCAGCGTCAGCTTTCCCTTTGGCGACTTCAGCAAAGTCCACCGCTGCGCCGTCATCTCTTTGGAAAGCAGGGCTGCCCAGTACGGGCACGACGACATCCGGGATGCAGCAAAGAAGCTGCTTGAGCTGATGGACGCGGACTGAACCACATCAACCGCTGCACCAGGGCACCCACTAGGACGTTGCTGTCAGGTCAGTTGCCGTGTCTGCCTGCGAGCGCTGCCGCCGGCTCAGCAGGATAAACGGCGCGGCAAGCAGCTGCACCACACCGCTCACGGCGAGCGACGCCGGATAGCCATAAAGGTCTGCGCTGCGGCCGAGCAGCGGCTGCACCACTACCCCGCCGCTTGACCCCATCAGGGAGTCGAAGCTGAGGACGGTTGCCCGCTGTTTTGAGGCAATCATGTCGTTCAGGTAGGCCTGCCGCACGGGTGCGCCTGCTGCGCCCACCACGGCCCACAGGGCCAGCAGCACCAGGGCAAGCCAGAACGTGCTGGTGAACAGCAGCACCACCAGGATCAGTGAGCTGACCACGTTGCTGGCAATCAACACGGTGGTCCGTTTCCGGACCAGCTTCCGGATGCGCGGCGCCATCCATCCGCCCACGATGTCCGCTCCCGCCACGATGGCAGCTGCCAGGCCAGCCACAGCGTAGGCCCGGGGGTCCCCAAAGAGCTGCAGCAGGTACGGCTGCAGGGCGTAAAAGACGTAGAAGCCCACTCCTTCGGTGAACGGCGCGGCCAGCATGATGTACCGCACGGGCGGATGTTTCAGGCCGCCGTCCACCGAGGCTTTGAGGACCGTCCGGGTGGCCCGCAGGGGGTGCGGTGACCGCTCCGGCGTGAAGCCGACGTCGTGCATCAGCAGGAACGCCACCGCGAACATGGCCACCAGTACGCCCACGCGCACCAGGAACGGCACGCCCAGGCTGGTGGCCTGGGCGATCACCCCGCCTGCCACGGAACCGGCGAGCATCGCCACCCCGCTGACCATCTGCCCGCGCCCGAGCACCGTTTCCAGCCCGCCTTCGTAACCGGAAAACCGCAGGGCGTCCACCAGCCAGGCTTCCACCGCCCCCGAAAAGAAGGTGAAACCCAGGCCGAGCAGTACGGACACCACCGCCCACCACAGGAACGGGGCCGACATCTGCCAGAGCAGGTAGTACAGGAACGTGGAAACGGCCAGGGTAATGGTGCCCAGCAGGAACGAGGTGCGGCGTCCCCAGCTGTCGGCCACCACGCCCGTGGGCACCTCAAAGAGCACCATGCCGGCGGTGAAGAAGGCGTTGGCGGCGAAGGCCTCCAGGTTGCTGAGGCCGGCGTCGAGCAGGAAGAGGGTGTTGATCCCCCAGATAAACGATGTCGCCAGGGTGTTGCCCAGCGTCAGCGTCAGGTAGACCCGCTCGATTTTCCGGGCCGCCGGGTTCATGGCGTTATCGGCTCAGGACGGGCTGTAGCTCGCGGGCACAGGATCGTGCCGCAGGTAGCGGCGGGTGAACCGGCCTGTTCCGGAGGTCAGTGCCCGAAGTTCGACGGCGTAGCGCAGCAGTTCCTGGTCCGGCACCTCTGCGGCGATTTCCGTCAGTCCGTCCCCGGACGAGTTGGTGCCGGTAAGCCTGCCCCGGCGCCCGGAGAGGTCGCTCATGACAGACCCCACATGCTCGTCCGTCACGGTGATGCTCACTTCCGACACCGGTTCCAGCAGCTGGATTTTCCCTGCGGCCGCCGCCTCGCGCAGGGCCAGTGCCCCGGCCGCCTGGAACGCTGCATCCGACGAGTCGACACTGTGCGCCTTGCCGCCCACCAGCCGCACGCGGACGTCCACCACCGGGAATCCGGCGGACACCCCCTTCTCCATCTGCGCGCGGACGCCCTTTTCAACGGACGGGATGAATGTTCCCGGAATAACGCCGCCCACCGTCTTGTCCACGAACTCGAAACCGGCGCCGCGGTCCAGTGGTTCCACTTCGATGTCGCAGACGGCATATTGTCCGTGGCCGCCGGACTGCTTCACGTGGCGGCCGTGGCCGGCGGACGGTGCCGCGAATGTTTCCCGAAGCGGAGTTACCACCTCCACGGTATGCAGCTTCACGCCCTGTTCCCGGAGCCGGTCCAGCACCACGTCAGCGTGGGCCTCGCCCATGCACCACAGCACCAGCTGGTGCGTTTCGGCGTTCCTTTCCACCCGCAGCGTGGGATCGCCGGCCGCGATTTTGCCCAGGCTCCGTGCAAGCGCGTCCTCGTCACTCCGGGAGTCGGCTTCGACGGCCACCGGCAGCAGTGGTTCTGGCATCTCCCAGGTGGCGAGCATGAGCGGCTTGTCCCGCGATGAAATGGTGTCTCCCGTCTCGGCGCTTCCCAGTTTGGCCAGCGCACACATGTCCCCGGCCACGGAGTAGGGCACGGGCCGCAGGGTGGCACCGAGCGGGGAGTAGATGTGGGTGACGCGCTCGTCGGTGTCGTGGTCCTGGTGGCCGCGGTCCGCCAGGCCGTGGCCCCCAACGTGCACCGGCGAGTCCTCGCGCAGCGTCCCGGAAAACACCCGGACCAGGCAAATCCGGCCCAGGAACGGGTCGATGGACGTGCGCACCACCTCGGCCGCCAGCGGCCCCGACGGGTCACAGGCCAGCGATGCCACCGGGTTGCCCCCCAGGTCCGTCACGTCGGGCAGGCTCCCCTCGGTGGGAGGCGGGAACGCATGCACCAGCACTTCCAGCAGCTCAGCCGTACCCAGGCCGGTCACCGCGGACGTCGGAATGACAGGGAAGAAGGACCCACGTGCGACGGCGGTTTCCAGGTCGTCAACCAGGACCCCCGTATCGATGTCCTCGCCTTCCAGGTAACGGTCCATCAGGGTCTCGTCTTCGCTTTCGGCGATGATCCCCTCGATGAGCTCGCCGCGCGCTGCCTCCGCGGCCGCCAGTTCGTCGGCGGTGCCCTCGCGCGTGGCGGGAATCTCCCCGGAGGCGTAGTCGGTGACCGTGCGGGACAGCAGCCCCAGGAGGCTGGTGACGTTCCCGCCGGACCTGACCGGGAGGTAGAGCGGCAGGACGCCGTCGCCGAACGCTTTCCTGCACTCGGCGAGGACGACGTCGTAATTTGCGCGCGGATGGTCCATCCGGGTGATCACGACGGCGCGTGGCAGCCTCGCCTGCTCGCACTCGCCCCACAGGGCGGTGGTGGTGGCGTCGATCCCGTCAACGGCCGAGACAACAAAAAGGGCGGCGTCCGCTGCCCGCAGCCCTGCACGCATCTCGCCGATGAAATCGGGATAGCCCGGCGTATCCAGGATGTTGACCTTGATGTCTTCGATCAGCAGCGGCACCAGCGAGAGCGTTACGGACCGCTGCTGGTGGACCGCGGCGGGGTCCGAATCGCTGACGGTGGTCCCGTCGGCGATGGATCCCTTGCGGGTGATCATGCCGTTGGCGGACAACAGGCCCTCGATCAGCAGGGTTTTGCCGGCGCCGGAATGCCCTACAAGCGCAATATTGCGGATCTGCGCGGGGTCCTCGGCCGCGATCCCGGCAGAGGTATCCGCCCGGCGTGTCTCAGCTCCATTCCGGCCGCCGGGTGTCCTCGCTGAGTCCTTGGTGCCTTTTACTGACATGGGATCCTCCTGGCGTCTTTGCCGTGCAACCCGTCCTAACGTGTCCTCTGATTCGACACCCTGGGCGGCATTAGGGCAAGACCGCCGGCGGCCCTGGATGCAGGCGCTCCCTTCCTGCCGGGCGATCGACTACGGGCGCGGCTACTTCCTTGCCTTGCGGGTGGCGGAGTCGTTGGCCTTCTGGAGCGCCTTGACCAGCTCGTCCTTGTCCATCTTCGAGCGGCCCTTGACGTCCAGCTCCTTGGCAAGCTTGTAGAGGTGCTCCTTGGACGCATTTGCGTTGACGCCGCCCGCGGTGGGTTCGGAGGACTGAATGCCTTCCTCCGCACGCTTGTCCGAAGGGCCCCGCTTTTCCTTCGGCTCCCAGTGGTCGCCCACCTTCTCGTAGCTGTGCTTCAGGGATGCGTACGCGGCCCGGGCGGCCCAGCCTTCGTCGTTATCGTAGGACTCGAGGGCGGAGTCGTAGGTCTTGGCGAACGTATCCTGGGCTTTTTGTTCGGAACGCTGCAGGGTCGAGGGAAGCTCATCCTTGCGGGCATGGTCGTTCTTGCCGGTCTTGGGCATGGCAGCCGTCCTCCTTTTATCAGCAGGCTGATCATTCGGATGACACCAGCTTAATGCCGGATTCAGGGATACGCCCGGGACGGGTGCGGAAAGCAGTGGAGCCCCCTGTCGGATTCGAACCGACGACCCCCGCTTTACAAGAGCGGTGCTCTGGCCAACTGAGCTAAGGAGGCACACCCTTGCGGGCGGGCGCCTGAACGGCGCTAGATAAGGGTAGCCCAACACCCGCCGCTGGTAAAAATGCCCTTCTGCCCGCTGCCGCGGGGAGCCCGGACGGGAACAAGTCACCCCGGTGCCACAGAAAAAGGCCCGCCCCGGAAGAAGATCCGGGACGGGCCTTGAGCAGGAAGTCCTGCCGGTCCTAGGCCTTGGCGTCGATGGCAGCCTGGATCTCGGCGTTCAGGTCGGTGCTGCCGTCCCACTGCTTGCCGTCGATGAAGACGGTGGGGGTTCCGGTGATTCCAACATTGGAAGCCAGCTGCGTGGAGTACTTGACGTAGGGACGGAAGGTCCTGTCGTCGACGCAGCTGTTGATGTCCGCACCAATGTCGCTGGCCAGGGACTTCAGCTTGTCGTCGGAAAGGCCGGCGCCGCCCTCGGCGGGCTGGTTCGTGAACAGGAGATCGGCGTATTCGGCGTACTTCCCGGGAGCCTTGTCCGCTACGCACGCGGCGGCGTTGGCTGCACGGGAGGAGTAGTTGGTGGTGGACTGGCGGTCCAGGAAGCCAAGCGGCCGGTATTCCAGGGAAATCTTGCCTTCGTTGCGGAGACCGGTCAGGGCGTCGTTATAAGTGTCTTCGAACCGTTTGCAGACGGGGCAGATGAAGTCGATGTAGGCCACCACCTTGACCGGCTGCCCTTCTTCGGCCTCGGCACCGGGGGCAACCACAGGGCTGGGCAGGGTCTCAGGCTTGGCCGGCACGTTGGCAATGTCCACGGTGGCGGCGTCCGTCGCCTTGACCTCCGTGTTGGCCAGCAGCGTAACGCCGCCGTTGACGTTGCCGTTGGCGGGAACGGGTCCCTGGTCGGCAATGGGGGTGTTCTGCCGGATGCTGGTGGTGACCACCAGGGCCACGACCGCCAGGATGGCCACGACGGCCACCACGATGCCCCAGCCGATCAAGAGCTTGTTGCGCTTGTCTTTCTTAAGCTGGGCTTCGCGGATCAGGCGCGCTTTTTCCCGCGCCTCCGCGGTTCGCTCAGCTTTCGACTTACGTACTTCGTTTGCGGGGCTCATGTGTTCCTTGGGTCGATCGACGTGGGGGGACCACTCAGTGGCAACTACCTCATTTTAGGGGAGAAAGCTGAGAGCTTGCGCTTTCAAGTATTCCTCCGGCTTGACCAACGGACGAATAGCACGGAAGATTCCGTCCCGTTAGGGTGGGCTGAGAGGCACAAGCAACCCCAGGGGGCCGCAATGCAAACACCTGTCCAGGAAAAACCAGCCGCCAAGGCTGCGCCCGGCGCCGCCGGCTCCGGCCACGGCGGCGAGACCAAGTACGACTTCATGGTGGTCTCCAACCGACTGCCCGTTGACCGTGTCGCCGCCGGTGAGAACGGTGACGACGGCTCCGGCTGGCGCCGTTCCCCCGGCGGCCTGGTGACGGCACTCGCGCCCATGATGACCAAGACCGACGGCGCCTGGGTGGGCTGGCACGGCGCGCCGGACGAGACAGTGGAGCCCTTCAGCCACGGCGGCATGGACCTGGTCCCCGTCCAGCTCAGCACCGATGACGTGGAGCTGTATTACGAAGGGTTCTCGAACGCGACACTGTGGCCGCTGTACCACGACGTCATCGCGCCGCCGGAATTCCACCGGACCTGGTGGGACGCCTACCGCAGGGTCAACCAAAGGTTCGCCGACGCCGTCGTACGCCATGCGGACCACAAGGCAACCGTGTGGATCCAGGACTACCAGCTGCAGCTGGTGCCGCGGCTGGTGCGCGAAGCCCGGCCCGATCTCCGGATCGGCTTCTTCAACCACATCCCGTTCCCGCCGCCGGAAATCTTCGCCCAGCTGCCGTGGCGCCAGGCCATTATCGACGGCCTGCTCGGCGCTGACCTGGTGGGCTTCCAGCGGGCCAGCGATGCCGGAAACTTCATGCGCTCGGCCCGCCGGTTCCTCGGCGCCAGCGTCAAGCAGCAGCAGGTGCACGTCAAGGGCCAGGACGGCGAAATTACCCACATCGCCCGGGCGCAGGCCTTCCCCATCTCCATCGATGTCCAGCAGATCAGCGAGCTTGCCGCCAAACCGGAAATCATCGAGCGTGCCCGGCAGATCCGCCAGGACCTGGGCAACCCCAAGACCATCCTGCTTGGCGTGGACCGCCTGGACTACACCAAGGGCATCCGGCACCGGCTGAAGGCGTTCGAGGAACTCCTGGCGGACGGCAAACTGTCCGTGGGAGACGCCACCCTGATCCAGGTGGCCTCCCCCAGCCGCGAACGCGTTGAACAGTACCGCCTGCTGCGGGAGGAGGTGGAGGGCACGGTGGGCCACATCAACGGCACCTACGACACCATCGAGAACACCGCCGTCCGCTACCTGCACCACAGCTATCCCGTGGAGGAGATGGTGGCGCTGTACCTGGCCGCCGACGTCATGCTGGTCACCGCGCTGCGGGACGGCATGAACCTCGTGGCCAAGGAATACGTCACGGCCCGGACCAACAACGACGGCGCCCTGGTGCTGAGCGAATTCGCCGGCGCCGCAGACCAGCTCAAGCAGGCCCTGCTGATGAACCCGCACGATATTGACGGGCTCAAGAGCGCCATCATGCGGGCGGTTGAGATGTCTCCGCGGGACGCCGCCCGGCGGATGCGCGCCATGCGCAAGCAGATCCTGGAACACGACGTGGACTACTGGTCCGCAGACTTCCTGGCCGCACTGAACGAAAAGGTGGTGCGGGATGACTCCTGACGGCCGCTTTAAGAGTCCGCTGGCACTGTCCCCGGAGCTCCGCGAGGCCGTCCGGCGCATCGCCCGCACCGACCATCTGCTGGTGGCCATGGATTTCGACGGGACCATGGCGCCCATCGTGGGGCATGCCGACGACGCACGCCCCCTCCCGCGCGCGGCCACGGCCTTCGCAGGGCTCGCCGTGCTGCCACGCACGACGACGGCGCTCATCTCGGGGCGCGCCCTCGCCAGCCTGCGCGCTGTGGCGTCGCCGCCGGTGGACTCGCTGCTGATTGGCAGCCACGGTGCCGAAGCCTGGCTGGGACCGGGCTCAACCGGGCTGACCCTAGACGAAGAGCAGAAGGCGCTGCTGGCCGAGGTCCGTGCCATCCTCGCGGAAATCGTCGAGGAAGCCCCCGGGACCATGCTGGAAGACAAGCCTGCCGGCGTGGTGCTGCACACCCGCCTTGCCGCCGACGACGTGGCTGAGGACGCGGTTGCGGCCGCACGCTCACTGCTCCAGGACCGCAAGGGGGTCTTCCTGAAGGACGGGAAACGGGTCCTCGAAACCTCGGTGGTCAACGCCTCAAAAGGCGAGGGCGTCACGTTCCTGCGGCAGATCACCGGGGCCACGGCTGTGCTGTTTGCCGGTGATGACACCACGGATGAGGACGCCCTGGCACGGCTCGAGCCGGGTGACGTGGGCGTGAAGGTGGGGCTGGACTTTACCCAGGCGCAGTACCGCGTGGAGGCTCCGGTCCACGTGGCGGAGCTGCTGGAGGCCCTCCTGCAGGAGCGGAGCGTCGCCGTGGCGGAAGAGGATCCGCAGGCCGCGCCAAGCTAGGCGTGCGCAAGCCCACGTGTGACGTCCGTAACATTTGCGACAATAAACGAAGCATCTGACATACTCTTGCTTGTGATGTGGCGCACAGACACCGTGCGGCGTCACTCTTTGCACTCTGGCTTCGCCGGGGTGCAGCCTGCAACACAAAACTGAACAAACATGAACCATTCACAACGGATCGTCCGGCACGTACCTGCCGGTGAAGGGATTGATAACTGTGGCTACAGTTACTTTTGATAACGCTACGCGTCTGTACCCGGGCACAGATAAGCCCGCCGTCGATAAGCTCAACATCGACATCGCCGATGGCGAATTCCTGGTCCTCGTTGGACCCTCCGGTTGCGGTAAGTCCACCTCCCTGCGCATGCTCGCAGGCCTTGAGGACGTCAACGCAGGCCGCATCCTGATCGGCGACCGCGACGTCACCGACGTTCCGCCGAAGGACCGCGACATCGCGATGGTTTTCCAGAACTACGCGCTGTACCCGCACATGACTGTGGCCGACAACATGGGCTTCGCCCTGAAGATCGCCGGCGTTTCCAAGGAAGAGCGCGCCGAGCGCGTCCGGGAAGCAGCCAAGCTTCTTGACCTCGAGCAGTACCTGGACCGCAAGCCGAAGGCCCTCTCCGGCGGCCAGCGCCAGCGTGTCGCCATGGGCCGCGCCATCGTGCGTAACCCGCAGGTCTTCCTCATGGATGAGCCGCTGTCCAACCTCGATGCCAAGCTCCGCGTCCAGACCCGTACGCAGATCGCATCCCTCACCCGCCGCCTCGGTGTCACCACCGTTTACGTGACGCACGACCAGGTTGAGGCCATGACCATGGGTGACCGCGTCGCCGTGCTGAAGGACGGCCTGCTGCAGCAGGTTGACACCCCGCGCAACCTCTACGACCGCCCCAAGAACGTGTTCGTTGCCGGCTTCATCGGCTCCCCCGCCATGAACCTGCTGGAACTGCCCGTGGTCGACGGCGGTGTACAGTTCGGCGGCACCGTCTACCCCGTGCCGCGCGACGTCCTCGAAGAGGCACACGGCTCCACCGTGACACTGGGCAGCCGCCCCGAGGACCTCGAAACCGCTCCGCACGGTGAAGGCCTGAAGGTTGAGGTGGACGTCGTCGAAGAACTCGGCGCCGACGCCTACGTTTACGGCCACACCACGCTCGACGGCAAGGACCACGACATCGTGGCACGTGTCGACGGCCGCCGCCCCCCGATGAAGGGCGAGTCCATCTACGTCCGTCCGCAGTCGGGCCACGTGCACCTGTTCGACACCAAGACCGGCCTGCGCCTGGGCGACTAGTCCCCACCGGCCCCCTAACCTCGCTTCGCTTCGGTTAGGGAACCCTGCCGGCGTGGGCCCACCCCACGCAACTGACGGCGGCCCTCCTGACGGATGGGCCGCCGTCGGCTTTTAACTGGCCGGCGGAAGATTAGCTGGCCTGCCCCAAGTACGGAAGAATTGAGTTATGACCGAGGAATACAGCGCCCAGTGGCACGATGAACCCACCGACTACGCGCAGATCGGAAAACTGCCGCGGTTTGTGGCCGCAAGTGCCGACGACGGCAAGCTCGCCTCGGTCTCCAGCTCCCTGAACATCACCGCGGCGGCGGCCGACCCGGAGCTCCTTGACCTTCCCTGGCATATCGCCCTGGAGGATTGGCCTGCCGAGAACCTGGCAGCCCTCCCCCGCGGCATCTCCCGCCACATTGTGCGCTTCGCCCACCTTGGCGGATCGGTCATCGCCATCAAGGAAACCTCGGAGCACGTAGCCCGGCACGAGTACCACATGCTGCGCAAGCTCGCCCGGCTGGACGTCCCCTGTGTGGAACCGGTGGCGGTGATTACCGGCCGCACCACCCCGGACGGGCGCCCGCTCAACCCGGTCCTGGTCACCCGGCACCTGAAGTTCTCCATGCCGTACCGCGCCCTCTTCTCCCAGATGCTCCGCAAGGACACCCTGACGCGTCTCATCGACGCACAGGCGCTGCTGATGGTGCGGCTGCACCTGATCGGCTTCTACTGGGGCGACGTGTCCCTCTCCAACACCCTGTTCCGCCGCGACGCGGGCGCTTTCGCCGCCTACCTGGTGGACGCCGAAACCGGTGAGCTGTACCCGGACCTCTCCACCGGGCAGCGTGAATACGACCTCGAAATTGCCCGGGTGAACATCGCCGGAGAACTCATGGACCTGCTGGACGGCGGGCTGATCGAGGAAAAGGTGGATCCCGTGGCCACCAGCGAGCTGATCATGGACAGCTACCGGCGCCTCTGGGCGGAGCTGACGGAGAAGGAGTCCTTCGAACTCGGCGAGCGGTGGCGGGTCAGCGCCAGAATCCGCCGGCTCAACGAACTCGGCTTCGACGTCGAGGAGTACGCCATCAAGACCACCCAGAACGGGTCCACCATCCAGCTGCAGCCAAAGGTGGTGGACGCCGGACACCACCAGCGGCGGCTCCTGCGGCTTACGGGTATTGACGCGCAGGAAAACCAGGCCCGGCGGCTGCTTAACGACATGGACTCCTTCCGTGCGGACAACAACCCGGACATGGACGAGGAATACAGCGCCCACCTCTGGGTCAGCCAGATCTTCGAGCCGATCGTCAGGTCCATCCCGCGGGACCTGTCCGGAAAGCTGGAGCCCGCCGAAGTGGTGCACGAGGTCCTGGAGCACCGCTGGTACATGTCCGAAAAGCAGGAACGGCACATCCCCTTGGCCGAGGCTGTGCAGTCCTACATCGACTCCATCCTCCGGCACCGCCGGGACGAAGCCGCCATCATGTTGAACCCGGACACCGGCCTGCTGAAAATCCTTGAGGTGGAGACCGAGGAGTCCCGCTACGGCGAGGACGAGTCCATCGACGAATATCCGGACTCGGACGACTAAAGCTAGATCGCCTTGCCGGGGTTCAGGATGCCGGCAGGATCAAACAGTTCCTTGATCCTGCGCTGCAGCTCCCGGACCTGTTCGGGCTGCTCCTGGCCCAGCCACCGCAGCTTGTACTGGCCAACACCGTGCTCGCCCGTGATGGTGCCGCCCATGTCCAGGGCTACGGTGATGGATTCATCCAGGACCTGCTGAAGCCGCGCCAACGCCGCAGCATCCACAGTGCTGCCCTGCCTGTCGATCCAGAACGTGGGGTGGAGGTTGCCGTCCCCGGCGTGTGCCACCACCTTGAGGTGCACTTCGTGGCGTGCCGCCATGGTTTCCAGAGCCGCGACGTAGTCCACCAGGCGTGAGCGCGGCACCGCCACATCCTCCCCAACGCGGTATTCGTCGTCCACCTCCACGCCCCTGCTGTGCCGCCGGAGTTCCACCAGGCGCTCAGCTTCGGCGCTGGCTTCAGTGGTGACAGCAGCCCCTCCTGCCCGCAGGACTTCCCGCACCACCTCCGCCTCGGCGGCGGCGCCGAACCCGTCCGTCTGGACCAGCAGCAGGGAGCGTCCGCGGGCGGTGAGGTCCGAGCCGTGGATCTCGTCCAGCTGGGCAAGCGTGCCGCCGTCGAGCAGTTCCATGATGGCCGGCTGGACCCGTGCCTTGCCTACCGCCAGGACTCCTGCCGCCGCCATGCGGAAGTCAGGGTAGAAGGCCGCCACCGTGTGCACCTCCTTCGGCAAGTACTTCAGGCGGACGGTAACACCCACCACGATGCCCAGCGTTCCTTCAGATCCCACGAACAGCCCGGTCAGGTCATAGCCGGCCACACCCTTGAAGGTCTGGTGGCCGGTGTGGAGAAGCGAGCCGTCCGCCAGCACCACGTCGAGGGCAAGCACGGAGTCCCTCGTAACGCCGTACTTTGCGCAGCGCAGGCCGCCGGCATTGGTGGCAACATTGCCGCCAATGGTCGAGGTGCGGAAGCTGGCAGGGTCCGGCGCGTACATCAGGCCGTGCACAGCAGCTGCCTCGTTGAGCACGGCGTTTACTACTCCCGGCTCCACCACTGCCGTCTCGTCGTCCGGGTTGAGCGCCAGGATGTGGTCCATTCGTTCGAGCGACATGATGATGCAGTTCTCCGTGGCATGCGCGCCGCCTGATACCCCGGTTCCCGCACCCCGGGCTACCACCGCCACTCCGTAGTCCGCACAGGCGCGCACCACCGACTGCACGTCGGCTACCGATTCGGGAAACACCACCGCCAGGGGCAGCTGAAAGTCGATGATCGGCGCCTGGTCCACCGCGTACCGGTGCAGTGACGTCTCCGCCACGTCAACCTGGCCCGCAGCCAGGATGCCCTCGAGCTCGTCAACAATGCTTCCCACCAAGGCCTCCACCCGCCGTCGGACATGTCCTCCCAGTTTAGGCGGCGACCGCGCTGGACCTGCGTAACCTTCGGTCCCGGTGCTGCAAGCGCTTCCAGTCCTGACCAGGAGTTATGCGCTGCGGAAGCCATGGGTACCGAGAATAATCATGGAAGCGTTTTCATTTTTATGCTCCACCGCGCTTATGCTGTCACTCATGTCTGTCGAAACTGTGACTCCCGACACTTCCCTGAACGCCGGGCCGCTGACGCTCATCCATGAGGCGGACAACGCTCCCGGCTGGTGGCGCTCTGCCGTGATCTACCAGGTGTACCCACGTTCCTTCCGGGACCTCAACGGCGACGGCGTGGGCGATCTTGCGGGAATCACCGAGGAACTCCCGCACCTGGCGGACCTCGGTGTGGACGCAGTCTGGCTGTCACCCTTCTACCGGTCCCCCCAGCGCGACGCCGGCTACGACGTCAGCGACTACTGCGACGTGGACCCGATCTTCGGAACACTCGGCGACTTCGACGTCATGATGGCGGAGTCCCACCGGCTGGGCCTGCGCGTCATCGTGGACCTGGTGCCGAACCACTGCTCGGACCAGCACGCAGCCTTCCAGGCCGCCCTCGGGGCGCCGGCCGGCAGCCCGGAGCGGGACATGTTCATCTTCCGGGACGGAACAGGCCCGGAAGGCTCCGAGCCGCCCAACAACTGGCAGTCCCACTTCGGCGGGCCGGCCTGGACCAGGGTGGCCGGGCCGGACGGGCAGCCGGACCAGTGGTACCTGCACCTCTTCGATTCGTCCCAGCCCGACTTCAACTGGGACAACCCGGCCGTCCACGCCGAGTTCGAACGCGTGCTGCGCTTCTGGCTGGACCGCGGCGTGTCCGGATTCCGGGTGGACGTGGCCCACGCCCTGGTCAAAGCTCCCGGCCTGCCCGCCTGGGGCGGACGCGCAGACGGCGGCAGCAGCGAAGGGTTCCCGGGCCACGAAGCACCCATGTTCGGCCAGCCCGCCCTGCACGACATCTACCGGAACTGGCGCCGGATCCTTGACCAGTACGGCCCGGACCGCATCCTGTGCGCGGAAGCCAATGTGGATCCGCTGCCGCGGCTGGCCAACTGGGTCCGGCCGGACCAGATGCACCAGGCCTTCAATTTCCCCTACCTTCATGCCGGGCTGGACGTGTACCGGCTGCGCGGGGTGATCACGGATTCGCTCGAGGCACTGGACGCCGTCGGCGCACCGAGCACCTGGGTGCTGTCCAACCACGACGTGGTCCGGCACGCCAGCCGGTTCGGCTACAACGGCCAGGGTCCCCGCGACGGGGACGGCATCGGCCCCGCCGATCCCCAGCCGGATATCGCCCTGGGCCGACGTCGGGCGGCGGCCGCCTCCCTCTTCATGCTGGGGCTTCCCGGTGCCGCCTACCTGTACCAGGGCGAGGAACTTGGCCTGCCCGACGGCGTCGACATCCCGGAACATCTGCGGCAGGACCCCACCTTCGCCCGTACTGGCGGGGAACGCCTGGGCCGTGACGGCTGCCGCATCCCGCTCCCGTGGCGGGCCGCCGAGACCCACCTTGGCTTTGGCTCCGGAAGCGACCCCTGGCTGCCTTTTCCTTCCTCGTTCGCAGCCCTGGCCCGGGACCTCCAGGCCGCCTCGCCGTCGTCGCACCTTGCGCTGTACCGGGACATCCTCCGGCTCAGGCGCGGGCTGAACCTCGGCCGGGGCTCCCTGTCGTGGGCGGAGGACTGGTGCACCGGTTCCTCCCTGGGCTACGTCAACGGCACTACGCTGGTGCTTATGAACCTGAACCACGATCCCCTGGAGATGCCTGCCGGGCATGTGCTCCTCCGTAGCGACCCGTCAGGCGCCGGCCGTTTCCTCGCTTCCGGTGAGACGGCCTGGCTCCAGCTTGGACCGGACGCCGCAGCAGACTGAGCATGGCCGGTATCAAAGAAGTAGCGAGCAGGGCAGGCCTGTCCGTTGCCACCGTGTCCCGGGCGCTCAGCGGCAAGGCGAACGTCTCCGCGAGGAGCCGGCAGCTGGCCCAAGAAGCCGCCCGGGAGCTGGGGTTTGTGCCGTCCTACCACGCATCCAGCCTTGCCTCCGGCCGCAACCACAACATCGGGCTGGTGGTCCCGTCCGTGAACCGCTGGTACTTCTCCTCAGTACTGGAAGGCGTATCCGAGGCACTGCTGGACGCGGGCTACGACCTCACGCTGTACAACGTGGGTGACCAGCCGGAACGGCGCCGCAGCGTACTCAGCGACTTCCTGCTGCGGAAGCGGCTTGACGCTGTCATTGCCGTTGCCCTGGTGCTCGGCGAGGACGAGATCCAGCAGCTGCTGGCCGTCCACCGTCCGATTGTTGGTATTGGCGGTGCACTGCCCGGGGCATCCACCATCAGGATCGATGACGAGCGGCTGGCACGGCTGGCCACCGATCATCTGATCCGGCTTGGGCACACCCGGATCGCCCACATGACGGGGGACGCAAACCTGAACCGCGACTTTAAGCTCCCGGGCATCCGCCAAAGGGGCTATGAGGCCGCCATGAGGGCCTCGGGCCTGGCGGTGCATCCGGAGTGGCGTGTGGCCGCCGATTTCACCATCCAGGGAGCCTATGCCGCCGCACGCCGCATGCTGGGGACGGCGAGTGAACGTCCTACCGCCGTTTTCGCGGCTTCGGACGAGATGGCCGTGGGCGCCATCCTGGCTGCCCGGGAATTCGGGCTGCAGGTTCCTTATGATCTTTCAGTGGTGGGCATGGACGGGCACGAGCTGGGTGAAACGTTTGGTTTGACCACCATCAGCCAGGACCCCCGGGGGCAGGGGCGCCTTGCCGCCAGGACGGCACTTGAGTTGCTGGGCGAGACGCGACATGATTCCGACGGCGGGCCGGCACCGCAGGTGGCCATGGACCAGGAGTACCCCACGGAGTTTGTGATCCGGACGAGCACCGCGGTGCCGCCGGAGCCGGCTCACGGTTAGCCCGCCTGGTTGCCGTTGGGGCCCGCATCTGCAGGAGCACCCATAAAACGGGCGTACCTGGCAAGGATCTGCGGCCAGGCCTCGACGTACTCCGCGCGGGCAGCGGCCGGATCCTCTGCACCTTCCCAGCCTTCGTGGAAGACGCGCACTTCCACGCCTTCGTCCACCGCGCGGAAGACGACCAGCAGTTCCGTGGACCAGAGGGCTGTAGAGCCGGGGTGCCACGTGGCATGGAAGGACAGCGGTGGCTGCCAGTCATCGAGGGTTCCCCAGATACTGGTGCGTCCGTCATCGGCGGTTTCCAGGATGAGGTTCTCTTCGAACTCCACGTAGGAGCCCGCTCCGTAGACGCCGTGCGATTCGAGGGGCCACCACAGGTGTGTATGGTCGGTGAAGCCGGCGAAGGCATGGGCCACGCTGCCGGGAACAACAACCGTCTCCACTACGGGCTCCAGGGGGTCTGGAGCGGACTGGCTGTCGCTGCCGAAGGGGTCCTGGCCGTGGCTGAAGAGGCTGCTCATGGTGTTCTACTCTACCCGCGCCCCGCAGTTGCCCTATTAGCTGCGGGCGCTTCTGCGCCCGATGACGGGGGACGCTCTCTCACATCCTGCAGATTTCCGGACGACGCTCTCTCACCTCCTGCAGGTTTCCGGACGACGCTCTCTCACCCGCGACGCCCCATCACTTGTCGCGGGTTCCCGGGGGATGCCCTATCACTTGTCGCGGGTTCCCGGGGGACGCCCTATCAGCTACCGCAGGATTCCGAGCGACGCTCCATCACTTGTCGGCGGTTCCCTGGCGACGCGTCAACGTCGCACCCGATAGCGCAGGTGAAGCACCCGGTTGCCCTGGATCACCGTATCGGGCCCCTCCAACAGGTGCTGCGATTGGACCGATCCGAAGTAGCGCTTGCCGGACCCGAACACAACGGGTACGACGTCCATGCGCACCTCGTCGACCAAGCCCGCAGCAAGCATCTGGCCACCGACGTCGCCAGCGGCAACCTCAACGATGCGGTCACCCGCAAGCTCTTGCGCCTTGGCCATGGCTGCCTCGACGCCGTCGACGAAGTGAAACGGCGACTCAGGGTCCCAGCCCTCGGGCTGCGGCCGGTGCGTCACGACGACCACGTGGTCGATCCCGCTCGGAGGCTTCCCGTCCCAGCCGTCCGTCAGGTCGAAGACGTGGCGGCCGACAAGTGTCACCGCGATCTGGTCCCAGTACGGCCGAGTGTAGTCGTAGGACGTCTGCAACACCTTCACTTCGCCGCTCTCGTCCAACGGGACGTCACCGTTGGACAACCAGTCGAACAGGGATCCGGGCTGGTCATTCTCGTCCGCGACGAAGCCGTCCAGCGACACCGAGCTGTACATGACCACTTTGCCCACCGGGCCCTCCACTGCTTCGGGTGCCCCCACATTAGCGTGCCGTGAGCCCTCAGCGTAGTAAGAAATTAACCGCCGGCATGGGCCAGACGGATCCCTGATTCTTCTGCAGGAGCTGATGGAGCATCTGGGGTTTGGGGGCGGGAGGTGATGGGCGTCCGGCGTATGGGTGCGGGAGGTGATGGGGCGTCGGGGTTTGTGTTGTGGGTGTTGTGGTTAAAGTCGTAGGGCCCTGACATTCCTTGTCAGGGCCCTACGTAATTTATGTCCGGCGGTGACCTACTCTCCCACACCCTCCCGGGTGCAGTACCATCGGCGCTGTGGGTCTTAGCTTCCGGGTTCGGAATGGGACCGGGCGTT
>NZ_FVZL01000035.1 GCF_900168295.1 Arthrobacter sp. P2b
ACAAGCCTACTGATCCGCACTGGCAATCCCCGCATTCCAGGGGCGTGAAGCCCTGTGGATACTGGCGTGTGGGCCCCTCAGAGGGCCATGCATGGTGGTTGTACTTGTCCACCATTGATCCTTACAGCCGGTGCCACCATCGGTGTCGGGCTGAGTGACTCAGGGGCCGGCTGAAAGGCCAGGGACTAAAGGCGGGACAGTAGACGACGTAACAGTGGGACCGGCTTTGATGGCCGGTCCTTTGTCGTGTCAGGGGCAGGCGGGGCCGTTGCCGTCCCCTCTGTCGGCGCTGGAGCAGCGGCACCAGGAACGGCTGGAGTTGGGGCCTTCGTGGCCTCCAGCATCCGCAGGGCCATTGCCTGTGTTTGGATGATCCGCTCCCGCTCTGCGGCTATCGCTTCTGCCACGGCGGCGCGTTGCTCCGCCTCCGCCAGCTTTACCCGGAGGGCGTCAAGCTCCCCCGTCAGGGCGTCACCGGCCCCCGTCGTGGCGGCCGTCATGGCTGGTATCACGGGGCTGTCGTGACGGCTCTCATGGTGGGCGTCAGTGGTGCGGTCCATCAGTCCCAGGGCAATCAATGCGGTAACCGGAATACGCCAGCCGTTGGCAGTTTGTGCCGCCCCGTTAGCTGTCAGCTCAGGGCGCTTGCGGCGCAAGGTAGACACTGACACCCCGCACGCTTTGGCGGCCTCTGCAAGGCCCAACGTAGGGACTCCAGGAGGGGGCGTCATGACGCCTTGCGCTGCCGATGGCGGGGGTGTCATGTTCGCGGTGTCGGTGCTGGTGCCGCCAGGAAGGAGCTGAGCCGTCTAACGGCCAGCTCTGGTGCCCAGAACGAGACTTCCTGGTTACCAATTTGGAGGGTCACGTCCAACCCCGGCTGGTCACCAATGCTCCAACTTCCGTCCCACGCCAGAAGTTCAGGCGGGAGATCGTCCTCCATAAGGAGGGTTAGTTGGAGTGGCTGTTTGCCGTGCTCGTCTGGCACTCCCTCACCAACGGTGAGCTTCCAGCGAGCACCACTCTCCAGGGACTCCAGATGCTCAGCACATACCGGGGGTTCCATGTTGGAACCGCGGATCAAGTAGGCGCCCGCCTCGGGGCGGGGACAGCGAAGAACAGAGCACGGCGTCATGCTTTCGACGTTAGCCAACGTCCATCCCGATATATGGCGGGTGGCCCATGACACGCCCGTTAAAAGCGGAATCCCCGCCAGCGCCAACCAGCAGGGATACCTTGAATCAAATCCATTGAATACAGAAAGCGTATCAACTGCGCCAACGGTTGGTAAGCGAACGCGGGCAGGCATCCCCGCGTGTCTCTCTCCTGCTCCCACAGGACGGGACGAAACAAACACGCTAAGCCGAACACCGTAACCAACCGGATGGCTACTTACCGGGTTAGAGCCGGTTCCATTGTCGAGCCTTGCGGCAGGGTGTTTCACCGGGTTGAGCAATCCCCGGAATCGAAGGAGTGCCAGCACCTACAGCCGGCCCTTATGGGGCCTGCCAGATCGCAAGGCATATGCCGCCACTGCCCACGAGTAATGCCGTGGGTCTTGCGAGCTACTTACGTAGCCAACCGACAACCGACCGTCCGACCGACGCGGTGCCAACGCTTGCCCTCAGTCCCCACAGTTTCCCCTGTGGGGCAACAAGGCAAGCCCCTGCCCTCATCCCTCCCTCCCTCCCTCTGCGGTGTCCAGTCCGTCAGGACTGTTCCTAAGGGACTGTAAGCCTCAGGCTTACTCTGCTTCAGGTGTCGGGTCGGGAAGAATTGGAATCCGGTAGATCTGACGTGATGGAGAAAAGTCGATCCTGGATTGGACTGCTTGTCTTGTTACCGTCACAAGCTCCAGTTCCTTCAACTGGGCGATTCCTTTGGTACGTGTACTTGCTGAGATCCCGTACAGCTCGTCCAGCGCGTGTGGGCTAATCCAGACATCGCGACAAACACCGCGTGATTCAGCCAGAAGAACCAGGAACATCGCAATGGCGGCGCCGTCCATATCGCCCAAGTAACCTTCGGTCCACATCACGTTGGGCACTCTGAAATACTCGTGAGATTTTCGGTCTTCCCTGGATGAGTCAACGATGACTTCCCCAGGGGTTGTGTATGGCGAACCGTCGCCAAGATCGCTGAGCATTGTGATGGTGGGAGTGGGTTTGGTGGGCTCGAGCCGCACGAACTTTCTCTCCGCCAGCTCCTTCAACGCCGCCCGTACACGGCGAGTCCCATTGGTTTCGGGATCATCGAGGTTCAGCAGTTCCGCCCAGACACGTGCCGGTCTGTTGGTTGCGTATGGTTTGCTGGCGCAAACCCACAACAGGCTCAAATAGATCTGCAGCCGTAGCCGGCCCCCTGGGCCACCGCTCTTACCATCCCGCTGATTTAGTAATCGAACTAATGGTGATGGGCCTTCCTTTGTTTTCAATACAAAGGATCTGCGTATTGGTGCACCTGCTCGGGATATCCGAGCTTCTTTTCTGAACGTGGATAGCAACTTACGAGCTATTAGTTTCTGCTGCCTGCTGGCAATAGTCATTCGAAAGTTGCTTCCTCGCCATGTGATATAACTAGATATCAAGTATAAAGCTTCGACTACGTACCCAGTCAAGTTGCGTGACTGGCCGGGCTGTGGTAAGATGTTCTTATAAGTTGAAGTGGCGCGGAGTGATATGTGCCGTAGGGCGGTTCAGGTCGGAACGTAAGTTCCCCACCAGCACCGGAGTTCCCCTCCTGGGCCCCTGCCGTTCGCTGAGACTTGTACGTAGAGGGGCCGGACACCAGCCAGGTGTTCCGGTCCCTCTCTCTGAGTTGCTGGTTGCACGTTATGAACGGGGCAGGCTTCCCTGGGCGCTCTCGCCTGCAACTTACCCAGACCGCACCACTCCACCGTTTCATATGCCGCTCTGCTGGGGGCTTCGCGGCTTACCAAAGAGAACCCCATGAATACCACTGACCAGCAGACGCTGGCCGCGTTGAATGCCCTGGCCCATGACGGGGTAGTAGCGATCTCCTCACGGAGGCTGGCTGAGGACATCGGCCGCACCAGGGACACCGCATCGAAGTCTTTGGGGAGACTTCTCAAGGGTGGCTACATCGAGCTCGTGAGGGCTGGCCGCGGGGTGCAGAGCGCCCGCTATCGCATGCTTACCGGACCGGAAAAACCTGCACAAAACCCTGACAACAATAAGCCCCTATCTGACGGGTTTGAGGGTGTGCGGGATCTGTTCAGGAGTCAGGACCTCTATGGTGCCGGCTGCCTTTTTGAGGTGGCCCCTAAGGGTGTGCCTCTGTCCATTGCCCAGGTCATTGCCCTGGGCGTTACGCGGTCCCGTGGTGGTGTGGTTGCCCAGCTCGTGAAGCTGGAGTCCATGCCGGTCCCGCTGGCATCGAGCCAGCCGGACCCCGCTCATCAGCAGCGGAAGCTGTGGACGTTCCATGAACTGACAGCTGAGGCTGAGGCTACGAATCTTGAACATCTGGACGCCTTGGGTGCGCGGTATCGTCCGCGCTATCGGTTTGACCAGGAGATGCAACACCTGAATGAGCAGGAGATAAACCGAGAGCGGTTGGGGCTCGAACCGTACACGGTTATTGCCAACCGCGACATCCTGCCCCATGTCTACGAAAACCCCCACACAGGTTGCATGTTCTTCTTTGACTCGAGTGACTACCGAGACGACTACGGCAGGCTGCACCCGGGGTATATGGGGATTGGTGCTCACCGTGTGGTCTGGATTGCCGAGCGTGGCCCCGTTCCGGCGGGGCATGACCTCCATCATGATTGCTGGGTTCGGCCTTGTGTAAATGTGGATCACCTCCTTCTGGTTACCGAAGCTGAGCACCGGAGAATTCATGCCGAAGAAACGCCGGCTCATCTCCTGAGGGAAAAAACCTGCTAACCCGTACCGACAAAGGGGCGCTATGGATACCGGTCCCTATCTGCTGGAGTGCCGCTAATCGCAGTCCGGCGCGGGGATTACAGCCCCGCGTAGAGGTTCCCCCTACCTGACCTGCCGTAGGCGCCTGCGCGGCGCTTAGATCCCGGACCAGGAGCCAATGAGCTGCGCCCCGTATCTGCGGCTTCCTATCCCGTTCGCGACTACAGGTGCTATGACCACCGGGGGCGGGCTGAGGCTGGCTTAGGGTCCCTCCCCCACCCCCTTTGACGGGGGCAGGAGATGGGAGCTGGGGCCGGAGCAAGCTAGAGACTTATGTGCCATAAGTCCGCTTGCGTTGCCGGAGCAAGCTATACGTTTACACCCGTGTAACTGCTTGGCTCTCCGAGGCGCTGCGCTGGGCAGGCTACTTTCCGCGCCGACCTTTCCAGGCCCGCAGGAGGTTTACCGCGCGGCGGTTTACTGAGTCACTCACAATCGCGAGCAGGACCAGGAGGGACAGGAGCAGCGGGTATCCGTTCAGGATGATCGACCAGGGGTTCAAAGCAGTTCCTTTGCAGTAGAGGCGGTTGTTGCTGACACCGTGGCGCGTTGCGTCCGTCCTTTGTGGGACGGACTACGTGTCGCCCGGTACTGCCCTCTATGCGTGACCCGCTCTGGCGGCGGTCCATTCTCAAAAACACTCTCTCAAATACGATCGTTTGCTGAGTCTGGAAACGACGGCCAGCCGTAGGCGGCTGTCCCCTGTGTTTGCAAGGGAGTTGCATTCTCATAACCCGTTCGCATAATCTAATTCCCATAACCTCTTGATTGAATGAGTAAGTGAGAATGGAGCAGGGGAATGGCGCTTATCGGTTACATGCGCGTGAGTACCGCAGAACAAAAGACAGACGGGCAGCGGGACGCCTTGCTGGCCGCAGGCGTCAAGGATGATGCCCGGCACCTGTTCAAAGATCAGGGGGTGAGCGGTGCAAAGGCCAGCCGTCCCGGCTTTGATAAGTGCCTCGAGGCGCTGCGGGAGGGCGACACGTTGGTAGTCGCCAAGCTGGACCGCTTGGGGCGGTCCCTGGGAAACCTTATTCACCTGTTCCAGGAGCTGGCCGAGCGGGGCGTGGGTGTGCGGGTGTTGGACAACCCCATGCTCAGCACGGATGGCAACAAAGCCCAGGCAAAGCTCATGCTGGGCATCTTCGGAACATTGGCTGAGTATGAGCGTGATCTGCTGAGGGAACGGACAAACGTAGGGCTGGAGGCGGCACGCGCACGCGGCCGCAGCGGTGGCCGGCCTGCCCTGTTGGATAGCCCCAAGATCACCAGGGCAAAGGAGCTGCACGCCGCGGGCGTGCTAAGTCCAAAGGAAATCGCGGATGCCGTGGGAGTCTCTGTTGCTACGCTGTACCGCTACTTGGCAAAGGCCGGCGCATGAGCGCGGGGCTGGAGGCGGCGAGCGCCGCGGATATTTACCGTTGGCTGCTGGACGTGCAGGACCGGCTTACAGAGCTGGTGGCAGATGATCGGTTGACACTGGAGCGTCACGCGGAACAATCGCACGGCACAGCACGTAATGCTGTGGGAGTGGTGGTGCAACACTTGGACGCCGCACGCCAGGTGCTGGCTGTGCTGGAAACGAGGGACTGAAGTTCTCCAGGGTTGGCCGTGCTGGAGACCAAAGGACTTACGGTCGATACCGATGTCCATACGGACAACAACAGCCCCCATATGGACCATAGCGTGCTCCATATGGACGATTTCTGCCCCATATGGAGCACTTGCGCAAGCGCAAGATGTTAGTCTGAGAAAACCTAACCAGGGTTAACTCTGGCTGGGTAAAAGAAGTGCGACGGCCTGATGTTGGAGCATCAGACCGCCGCGGTGGGTGATTGGTTAGTAGAGCGGCCAGTCCTTCACGACATGCAAAATCATTGAGATTGCCACGAGTAGGCGTGCTGACCCTGTCAAAAGTTGCGCGCAGACCGTGGCTTTTTCATGCCATCTGGACTTGGTGACCTTGTTCCGGTTACCCAAATCGACCCTCCTTCCTTCTGGTTGAAACCGTTCCCGGAAGTTGGGATAAAACAAGCCTACTGATCCGCACTGGCAATCCCCGCATTCCAGGGGCGTGAAGCCCTGTGGATACTGGCGTGTGGGCCCCTCAGAGGGCCATGCATGG
>NZ_FVZL01000029.1 GCF_900168295.1 Arthrobacter sp. P2b
CAAAAAACTCATGATCCAAGGCGTCAGCCACGGCATGATGACCGAAGGCCTCGTCGCAATCGGCGCCGGCTGGAAACCCACCCCCCTCCCCGAAACCGGCTCCAATCCCCGCTTGACCGGCACCAACGGGGACGACCCGCGCAAAGCATACGCCTCCGCACCAGCAGGGACAGCACGGTGAAAAACAGTACTGACCTCGTCCGTCCCTTTCACCTATCGATCCCCCAAAGTGAGCTCGAGGATCTTCAGTCGCGCCTGGATCGGATTCGGTGGCCCGACCCGGAAACCGTCCTCGACAGCAGCCAAGGACCCCAGCTGGCCAAGATCCGTTCGCTGGTGGAGCACTGGCGCGACCATTACGACTGGCGAGCCTGCGAAAAAATGCTGAATGGACTCGGGCAGTATAAAACCGAGATCGACGGGCTCGACATCCACTTCCTGCACGTGCGCTCACCCGAGCCGGATGCACTCCCCCTTCTGATTACCCACGGGTGGCCGGGCTCTGTCTTAGAGTTTCGGGACGTCATCGGCCCGCTGACGGATCCGGTGGCGCATGGCGGGAAGGCTTCAGACGCCTTCCACTTAGTGATCCCATCTCTTCCCGGGCATGGGTTCTCCGACAAGCCGACGACCACCGGGTGGGGTATCCAGCGCATCGCCGATGCTTGGGTAGTTTTGATGGAGCGGCTCGGATACAGTCGATGGGCGGCCCAGGGTGGGGACCGTGGGGCACAGGTTACCTTGGCTCTCGGCTACATGAATCCGGACCCTCTCGTCGGGATTCACCTCAATCTCGCGATGTTCGCTCCCACGGACGAAGAACTATCCGCTGCCTCGGGCGAGGAAAAGGCGATGCTGGCGGACCTGCAGTACTACATGGATCACATTTCGGGTTATAACAAGGTGCACTGCACACGGCCGGGATCAATCGGTTTCAGTCTTGCAGATTCGCCCGTCGGTCTGGCGGCCTGGATGTACGCGATGTTCCAGGACGTCTCGGACAGTGACGGCAACCCGGAACGCGTGTTCTCGCTCGACGCGATGATCGACGACATAATGCTCTATTGGCTACCTAACACGGGGCCCAGCTCTGCTCGACTCTACTGGGAGGTCGAGCGGGAGTCGCCGTGGATGGTGACACCGGATAACCCGATGCCCACGCCGACAGGAATCAGCATGTTCCCGGGCGAGAAGGCGCGTTTTTCCCGTCGCTGGGCCGAGCCCCGCTTCGCCGAGCTTGTCCACTTCAACGAGTTGCAAAAGGGCGGGCATTTCGCGTCTTGGGAACGGCCGCAAGAGTTCGTCGACGAACTAAGGGCAACCTTCCGCAATACGGCCGTAAAAGGGAGTACCCGGGATGATGCGCAACAGGTACGCGCCGCGGTCGCGGAAATGGCTTGACCGCCAACAGCGTAGGCCGATCCTTGCACCCAGCACTGCCTCGTGCCTCGGCTTTCAACTTAAGGTTGTACGCTCTATTACCCGGGCGAGCTGGCAAGTAAAGGCCTCGGGGGAGCTCGCGCCGAATCCACGGCTGCCCGGCCTACCAGGGCTCTGGTGACCCGTTCCCTCGAAAGCCTGGCGATGTTTTCGCGGCCCGGCGGAAGCGAACCCCGGAAACCCACGAAACGTCTCCTCGCGCGGGCACCCTGCTTACTCCACCTACCGAGCCAACTCTAGAAAAGGCCAACCGATACCTTGTATCGGTTGGCCTTTTCCGTTAAGCGATGCACCTCGTGAAGCTCCGCCCCACGGCTCCCACACTCTGGACGGGGTTAAGCAAGCACAGCGGCGGCTCGAAATCGCTCGGGGCCCTATCGGATGCCTCCGTCCCGGGGGCGCTATGATCCGTTTCTTTGCGTCCCGCCTACAAGCTTGGCTTGAGGCTAGTTAGGCCTAGCAGAATCAAAAAATACGACGGCAGTCCCCGCACCGGCCGGACCTGATATTACGCTTCCCCAAATTGGCGCGTTTTCCTACTGTACTGACGTGGTTTGCACTGCCGCGCGTCCACCCCCCGCTCGTAACGTTAATCACGAACCAAAGGCCGGCACAGAAGCCGGCGCACTGACATCAAAGGAGATACGGTGAGCACCCGCTACGTTCGAGACCGTCCGAAACACCAAGGCCTAAGCAAGCCGGCCCCACGCTAAGAGCGACAAACCATAAGTCCTGCTACTGGGCTCGTGAAGACCCCGACCCAGTAGCTGTCAACATCTCCTGCGCTCCTCCAATTTACCTCGAGGGGCAAGCAAACATTTGCCGGACGACGAAGCCGTGCATCCATTATTGAAAGGAAGAGTCCGATGACTCAAGACGTATTGACCCGCCCCAAGGTAAGGGCATTCGGAGACGATCCGATGACCGTCCGTAGCGCCTTCGCGCAGTTCCCGTCCGGCGTCGCAGTGCTGGCAGCCGAGATCTGCAAGGAAAAGCACGCGCTCGTAGCGTCATCATTCATGGTCGGCGTATCGCTTGAACCATGTCTCGTTGCGGTCGCCGTGCAGAAGTCGTCCGAGACGTGGGAACTGATCAAGGATGCTAACCGGCTCGGAGTTTCCATCTTTGGCAAGGGACAGGGAGACCTCACCCGCAAGCTGGCAAGTAAGGACCGCGCAGCCCGCTTCGAGCAGGTCGCAATCGAGGTTGACCGCGAGGGTGCCGTTTTCATAGAAGACGCAGCACTGTGGCTTGAGTGCTCCATTCACAAGGTCTCTGACGCAGGTGACCACTGGATGGTGCTGCTCGAGGTCGGGAAACTCGGTGTCGGTGAGAACGAGCCTCTCATCTGGCATGGTGCCAAATTCCGCGAGCTCGTCAGCGCCCAGTCCTTCGACGTCAAGTAGCCGACTGGCCGTCTGAACATCCGGGCGACTCCCACCGCGCCTGCTTAGGACGGTGCGGTTGAATCCACAAGAATACGGTCGAAATTACATTATCGACACCCGAGTCCCATAAGGCTTTATCATGACCACCACGAAGTTCTCCCTGACCCTGACCGTCGCCGACCGCGAGAGCATGGACGGCCAACTTGATGCCGCTGTCGCTACCGCAAAAGTTCGAGCGCTGGCAGAGAAGAGCCACGGCATCCTGGTGACACGCAACGGCGTGGACAAGTTCACTGTGGCTTTGAGCGACGATGTCCCGTTCGGCCTGACCCGCGAACACCAAGCGTGGTAAATCCTCTACCCCGAACGGCACAAGAGACTCCGGAAGCGACCAGTTCGAAAAAATAGGCTGACTGTTGACACCGGATCGGCTTACCCCAGTCCCAGCCCGCAGAACCTCCGCAAGGCCGGTAAGCAGAAGGACCTGCCCGACGCCTCTTCCGGAAAGTTTTGCACGCACAACGAATCCATGCTCATCCCGCTAAGCGGTTGCTCGTCTAAAACGGGCGTTCGCTTCTGCACGAACACAAACTTGGGAGACGAATTGACCCTCGACCAGGCAACTCCCCGCGAACACTTCGAATGGGGCCTCCTCACCAACACACTGGTGGAAATCCGCTACAAAGGCCGCGTTGTCAGGCATGGCATAGTCGATGATGCCATGCCGGACTCCTCTGCACTTTGGATAAAAGCAGATGGCATTAATTCGCGCCAGATGTTCGAGGCATGGGTAGGCTACCAGGTCTGGGTTACTCCCCAAGAGCTGTCCGGCGACCTACGGTACCGTATGGCTCCCGATCAGCTCTAGCGGAGCAAGACGCACGGGGTAGCCCTTCAATTACTGCCACACCTTCTTATGGTGCCCAGAGCCGGACGGCAGAGTCGGATTCGTAGGCTTTACCCTGAGGAAAGGACACGAGTTCGAATTGCATTCCCCACGGCGCCAGGAAATAGACCCAACGCTGGCCTTTGCTGGCTCCAGAACTTGACGTCGGTTCCCCAAGTACCTGGATCCCCTGGCCTTTCAGGTAGTCGACAGCTACATCGAGATCCTCGACGTAGAAGGCGAGGTGATGGCCCCCGATGTCGCTGTTGCGGGGCTGTTCCCGCCGTTGATCCGGGGAGGAGTAATTAAAGACCTCAAAATTCGCCCCGTTGAAGCAGCGGTAGAAGCGAATCTCCGCCAGCGTCGACTCCGGGTGGACATTGAGCTTGGTTCTCATCAACTCGGGATCCTGCGGGTAAGGCCCCAGCGAGTAGACATGCTGGCACCCGATGACATTGACGAAGAATTCGTGAGCTTGTTCCATATCGGGCACTGTGAACCCGATATGGTCCGTGCCACGAATCCCCGGCAGCCCACGCCGTTCCTTGAGGGCTATGTCTTGCTGTTCGGCGTCCTGGTTCATGTACTTCTCCAGCAACTATCTAGCGATCGAATATTTCAGGATGATCAAGCAGGGCAATGCGGGTCTTGCGGACATGCATGGCCAGCAATTCCTCCGCAGAGCGGATGTCACGACGGCGGATGGCCGCCAAAAGGAGCCGATGCTCCAAGTGTGTATCTTCGAGTCCCGCGGGACCGATTAGCTGCACGTACGCGCGCCGATAATGCTGAGTGGTGTTCCAGAGCCTTTCGACCATCTCCAGCAACGTTGGCATGCCCGCGTCCTGAAAGCTCAACAGGTGGAATTCACGGTCCAGTTCGACAAAGTCCTCCACCACCTGGCAGTTCTCCATGTCCCTGGCCAGCCGAGTGAGCCGATCCAGGGTTTCCGTGCTGAGGCTGTCGATGGCCTGCCCCAGTGCGAGCGGCTCAATCCGTTCACGGATCAGATAGGTCTCCTGGCACTCCGCCAGGTTCATGGAACTGACCCAGGCCCCGGATGACGCAACCAGAGTCACCAACCCGTGCGACTCAAGAATTCGCAAGGCTTCGCGGATGGGCAGCCTGCTGACGCCGAACTCTTCCGCGATCTGCTCCTGGCGGATCCTCGTGCCGGGCGCGAGGTCGCCGTCGAGAATCCTTTGACTTAGTTCGTCTGCGATGCGCTGGCTTGCAGCGCCCGATTTTTTCAGCAGAACAGCTTGGGTGGACATACATACAGCATACGGACACACGCTGAATGGATCCATTCGTGTGCCAAATGCGGCGACTAAACGCTAAAAGTTCTTGCATTGGATCCAATCACTCACTTATGGTTGGACGAACGCCTAACCCACGCACGTTCGCCCAATGGGAGCCATAGATGTCAACCACAACGCCCTTGACCTACTCGACCGAGTGCACAGAGCTGCGCACAACCCGCGAAGACTGGGACGCAGCAGCTCCCGAGTTGCTCGAATCCATGCTGGTGCAGATGCACACCATCCGGATTTTTGAGGAAGTTATCCTGCAGCTGGCGGCAGAGGGCCTGGTACACGGCCCCGCCCACTCCAGCATCGGCCAGGAGGGAGCAGCGGTGGGATCCATTCTGGCGCTGCGGGGAGCCGACGGCGTCAACGGCACCCACCGCGGCCATCACCAGTTCCTGGCAAAAGGTCTTGCCTATCTGTTCCCGAACGGCATGTCCATCATCGACGGGATAAAGAACGACCAGGTGACGGAATTCATCCGACGGACGATGTCCGAAATTTTGGGTCTCAAGGCCGGCTTCAGCGGCGGCCGGGGCGGGTCAATGCACCTGCAGTGGCTTGAGGCCGGAGCGCTGGGCACCAACGCCATCGTGGGTGGCGGAGTTCCGCTTGCCGCTGGCAATGCCTGGGCCCAGCGGCATGACGCGGAAGTCCACGACGACGGCGGGCAGGCAGGCGGCATGGGGGTCACGGTGACCTATTTCGGCGATGGCGCCTCAAATATCGGGTCCACGCTGGAGACGCTCAATTTGGCTGCTGCATGGCGCCTGCCGCTGTGCTTTTACATCGAAAACAATCTCTACGCCGTCTCGACCCATGTTGCCGACGTAACCGGCGAACCTCGGCTGGCGGCTCGTGGCCCCGGCTTCGGAATCAGGTCCTGGCGTGTGGACGGCATGGATCCCCTCGCTGTCTACCTTGCCCAAAAGGCAGCCGTGGACCACATGCGCGCCGGCAAGGGTGCAACCCTCATCGAAGCGGAAACCTACCGCTTTTTCCACCAGAACGGCCCCTTCCCCGGCAGCGCCTTCGGCTATCGAACCAAGGAGGAGGAAAAGCAGTGGCGTGATCGCGACCCCTTGGCCAAACTGGCCGCGGAGATGACCCGTCGCGGACTGCTCACGGACGAACAATTGAGTGATCTCACCTCGCACATCACCGAGCAAATCACCCGGATTGTGGACGAAATCACGGAAAAGGACCCGGAAAGCGCTAAAGGCGCCCGCCGGATCCGCCCCATCCTTTGGCCGGATCCTGCTGCAGTGGATACCGACATCAGGAGTGAACCGGCATTGACCGGCACAGCGCTCGGCGAAGAAAACGAAGACGGCACCGTGCAGCGCCGCTTCGTGGATGCCATTGCAGATGTACTCGGCCGCCGAATGGACATGGACCCGGGCGTGCTGGTCCTCGGCGAAGATGTGCACCGGCTCAAAGGCGGCACCAACGGCGCTACCCGCGGGCTGAAAGATGCTTATCCCGAGCGGGTCCTGGGCACACCAATCAGCGAAAACGCCTTCGCCGGCCTGGCAGGCGGCCTGTCCATGACAGGCCGCTACAAGCCCGTCGTCGAGTTCATGTACTCGGACTTCCTGTGGGTAGCCGCTGACCAGATTTTCAACCAGATCGGCAAGGCCCGGCATATGTTCGGTGGCCAGTCCTCAATGCCTGTGGTGCTTCGGTCCAAGGTGGCAATGGGAGCCGGCTATGGCTCCCAGCATTCCATGGATCCGGCAGGGATCTTTGCCAACAACCCGGGCTGGCGCATTGTAGCGCCGTCAACGCCCCACGACTACATCGGGCTGATGAACACAGCTTTGGAACTCCAGGACCCCGTGCTCGTCCTTGAACACGTCGACCTCTACGGGACCAAGGGAGGCATTCCCGAAGGGAATCTTGATTACCAGTTGCCTGTCGGCAAAGCTGCCGTGCGGCGGACAGGCGAAGGCGTCACCGTACTGAGCTACCTGAACATGGTGGACGTTTCACTGCAGGCGGCTGAGCAACGCCCGGATCTGGACCCGGAAGTTATTGATCTGCGCTGGCTTGACCGCGCCTCCCTGGACTGGGACACCATCGGCGCCTCAATCCAGAAAACCAACAACGTCCTGATCGTCGAGCAGGGTGCCCGCGGCACCTCATATGGCGGCTGGCTCTCTGACGAGATCCAGCGCAGATTCTTCGACTACCTCGACCAGCCCATCCAACGCGTTACGGGCAAGGAAGCCGCGCCGAGCATCTCGAAAGTCCTTGAGGCCGCCGCCAACGCCGATCTCAACGACGTCCTTGCCGGCTTCGACGAAGTAGCCCGCAACCTCGGCCGTTCCTGAACCCGATCCATCGAAGGACTTTCATCATGGCAACCATCATCACCATGCCGGCCGTCGTCGCAGACGCCACCGAGGCAGCACTCCAGGATTGGCTCGTAAAAATAGGTGACACCATCGCCGCCGGACAGCCTATCGCCGAAATTGAGACTGAAAAGGCCACTGTTGAACTGCAGGCTGAGTTTCCCGGCACTATCGGAAGGCTGTTAATACAGCCGGGAACTTCCGTGGGTGTCGGTGAGCCCATTGCTGTGCTCGTAGAAGCGGGGGAAGACGAAGCGTCCGTAGACAAGCAGATCGCCTCCGCGGGCGGCACCTCCCACAGCCTTGCCGAGCATCCGGTGCCCGAGGACACTGAAGCACCAACAACCCGGCGGGATACGCGGCCTACGGCTCCGGACGCGACCCAGGAGCCGTCCCGCAATGCTCAGGGACGTGACTCGCGCATATTCGGGTCACCCCTGGCTCGAAAGCTTGCAAAAGAACTGGGCGTCGACCTCGCAGCCTTGGCAGGCTCCGGACCCAACGGCAGGATTTTGCGCGGAGATGTTGAAGCTGCCCGCCGGCAGCAGGCAGCCATCCCCGAAACAACTCCCACGCCGGAAGAAACTGTCGTGCTGCCCCCAGCGGAAACGCAGCAGGCGCCAGGCGTGCAGAACTTCCAGGACGAACCTCTCTCGGGCATGCGCAAAGCCATCGCACGGCGGCTTACCGAGTCCAAGACGACAGTTCCCCATTTCTACGTCTCCATCGACGTCGAAATGGACGCGCTCCTGGCTTTGCGCAAGCAAATTAACGAGGGCTCGCTCCCTGCGGGGCACAAGGCAACCGTCAACGATCTTGTCCTCAAAGCCCTGGGAGGTGCGCTCGTGGACGTGCCAGCCGCGAACGCGTCATGGCAAGGTGGCGCCATCCGCCGCTATTCCACGGTGGATGTCTCCGTGGCCATCGCCACCGCTGACGGGCTGTTGACACCGGTAGTTCGCGGCCTGGAAAGCCTCTCCCTCAGCTCCCTGGGCAGAACCATGGGCGACTACAAAGAACGCGCGGGCACCGGGCGGATCCGGCAACAGGAACTCGAGGGCGGATCCTTCAGCCTGACCAACTTGGGGATGTACGGGACGCGCGAGTTCTCCGCGATTCTCAACCCGCCCCAAGCCGGGATCCTGGCCGTGGGGGCGGCCGAGCAACGCCCGGTGGTGCGCGACGGCCAACTGGCAGTTGCCACAGTGATGAGTTGCACCCTCTCCGCGGACCACCGTGTTATCGACGGCGCGGTGGCAGCCCAATTGCTGGCCGCCTTCAAAGCGCGCATTGAGAACCCGCTCAGCATCCTCCTGTAGTCGCATCCCCCACCGAATCCTGTTGCGTAAAGACGCGGCATCCAGCGAAAAGGCTTTATCCATGACTCAATTAACAGCCGAGCAAGGCGAGTTGCCAGGGGACCTGCTGCAGGCATCCCGTAAGTCCGCCGGGCACGTTATTGTTGATACGCTCGCCTCCCACGGCATCAAACGGGCCCATGTGGTGCCGGGTGAGAGCTTCCTGGACGTTCTTGACGGACTCCACGACTCGTCCATCGAAACCATCGTGTGCCGTCATGAAGGTGGCGCCACCTACATGGCCGAGGCTGACGGCAAGATGAACCAGCTGCCCGGCATTGCCATGGTTACCCGTGGACCCGGCGCCGCCAATGCCCATGTTGGCCTGCACACCGCTTGGCAGGACTCCACCCCCATGGTGCTGTTTGTGGGTCTGATCCCCTTCGCCCACCGGGATCGTGAGGCCTTCCAGGAGTTCGACATCAAAGCCTGGTTCGATACAGGCGCCAAACGGGTCATGGTCCTGGATCACGCAGAACGTGCCTCCGAAATTGTCGCTGAAGCCCTCTTCGCGGCCATGAGCGGACGGCCAGGTCCCGTCGTCGTTGGCCTGCCAGAAGACGTTATCCGCCAACAGATCCCTGCCGAACTCCATCCACCCATCCCGGTCGCCACCGGTGGCATGACCACCGTGGACGCGGCCGCCCTGGCCGATGCTTTGGCCGCATCCAGCAAGCCATTGTTCGTCACCGGCGGAAACGACTGGACGCAGGAAGGCGCCGACCAACTCACGCACTGGCTGGAAAAGCACCACATCCCGGCCGCCGCCGAATGGCGCACCGAAGGCACCATCCCCTTTGATTCGCCCTCCTACGTAGGCCCGATCGGCTACGGTCGGCCCCGCCCCACCTACGATCTGCTGGAAGAAACCGACCTGCTGGTCTTTGTGGGCACGGTCCCTGGAGATGTTATTACCGACGGATTCCTCTGCCGCCAGGACTGGACAAAGAAGAACTTCCTCGTCACGATCGACCCGTCCCTCCGCGGCCGCTCCGGACCCGTCTCCTACCAGATCCTGGCCAAACCGGACGTCTTTATCCGCGACTTGGCCAAAATCGACCTTCCAGTCAAAGACGAATGGGTGGACTGGACATCGAAAATGCGCGCCGAGCAGGTTGCCTTCGCCGCTCTCCCCCCGGCGACGCCGTCGGCCGGTCCGGCACGGATGGACACCCTGATGGCCAACCTCGTCCCAGCCCTCCCCCATGACGCCATGGTCACCCTGGGCGCCGGCGAACACACCAACTGGGCGCACCGCTACTTCCCCACCCAGCGCTACGCCTCCATGATCAGCGCCCGCAACGGCTCCATGGGCTACTCCATACCGTCCGCTATCGCCGCATCCCTGGAATACCCCGGCAGGCGCGTAGTGACGATCGCCGGCGACGGCGAGTTCCTCATGAATGGGCAGGAACTGGCCACCGCGGCCCAGTATGGCGCCACTCCCCTGGTCATCGTGATGGACAACCAGGAGTACGGGACCATCCGCACGCATCAAGAGCGGCATTACCCCGAACGGGTTTCGGGCACCCAATTGAAGAACCCGGAATTCGCGCTCATGGCACAGGCCTTTGGGGGTTTCGGGATCAAGGTGGAACGCGACGCCGACATTCCTGCCGCCGTCGCAGCAGCGCTTCACGCGATCGATGAAGACCGAACGTTTGCACTCATCCACTTAGTGGTTGAGCAGAGGGTCAAGGCCTACTAACCCTCCCCCACAGCCAGCCTCGGCCTCTTATTTGAGCCTGTCGAAACCCCTATAACCCTTAAGGACTTCCCTTTATGACTGTCTCCACAATGTCCCCTGCCGTTTCTCCCGAGCAGGAGGCTTCCCTTCTTGCTTCCGTCCCGACCGGCCTGTTGATTGGCGGGCAGTGGCGGGAGGCGTCCGACGGCGGCACGTTCGACGTGCACGACCCCGCCACCGGGGAGGTGCTCGCCACCCTCGCCTCAGCGACCAGCGAGGACGCGGTCGCCGCGTTGGACGCCTCGGACGCCGTGCAGGCGTCCTGGGCACGGACCGCACCCCGGATGCGGGCCGAGATCCTGCGCCGCGCCTTTGACCTGGTCACCGAGCGTGCCGAGGACTTCGCCCTCCTCATGACCCTGGAAATGGGCAAACCCCTGGCCGAAGCCCGAGGCGAAGTCACCTACGGCGCCGAATTCCTGCGCTGGTTCTCCGAAGAAACCGTCCGCGACTACGGCCGCTACCTGACGTCGCCGGAGGGGAAGAACAAGATCCTCGTCCAGCACAAGCCTGTCGGGCCGTGCCTGCTCATCACCCCCTGGAACTTCCCGCTGGCGATGGCCACCCGCAAGGTTGCTCCCGCCGTCGCGGCCGGGTGCACCATGGTCCTCAAGCCCGCCAAACTCACCCCTTTGACGGCGCAGTACTTCGCGCAGACCATGCTCGACGCCGGCCTGCCCGCCGGCGTCCTGAACGTCGTCGCCTCCTCCTCCGCATCCGGGATCTCCGGGCCGCTGTTGAAGGACTCCCGGCTGCGGAAGGTCTCCTTCACCGGCTCCACGCCGGTCGGCAAACGCCTGATGGCCGACGCCGCGCAGAACGTGCTGCGGACTTCCATGGAACTCGGCGGGAACGCACCGTTCATCGTGTTCGAAGACGCCGACCTGGACAAGGCTGTTGAAGGGGCCATGGCGGCCAAGATGCGGAACATGGGCGAGGCCTGCACCGCCGCCAACCGCTTCCTCGTCCACGAAACCGTCGCCGCCGAGTTCACGCAGAAGTTTGCCGCGGCCATGGGCGCCCTGTCCACGGGCCGCGGTACCGAGCCCGCCACCCAAGTGGGCCCGCTCATCGATTCCGGCGCCCGCGACGACGTCCACGCCCTGGTCAGCGCCGCCGTCGACGCCGGAGCGGTGGCCGTCACCGGCGGCGCACCCGTGGACGGCCCCGGCTACTTCTACCAACCCACCGTCCTCGGCGGCGTTCCCAATGATGCCGCGATCCTGGGCCAGGAAATCTTCGGACCCGTCGCCCCCGTCACCACCTTCGCCACCGAGGAAGACGCTATCCGCTTGGCCAACGCCTCCGAATACGGGCTCGCGTCCTACCTGTACAGCCGCGACTTCAACCGGCTCCTGCGGGTGGCCGAGCAGATCGAGTTTGGCATGGTCGGCTTCAACGCCGGCGTCATCTCCAACGCCGCAGCACCCTTCGGCGGCGTCAAGCAATCCGGCCTGGGACGCGAAGGCGGATCAGAGGGCATCGCCGAATACACCACCACCCAATACATCGGCATCGCCGACCCTTACGCCGACTAACAGACATCCGATCAGGCGTTATCGCGCTTGATAGGAGGCGTAGGGCGAATCTGGGGTGAAATGACGGTGGGCTCGCCTGCTGGCCTGTTTCACCCCAGGTTTTGTGTTTTATGTCGTAAGCACGACAGTCGGTGACATGGGAGCCTTACCAGCACTGTTGCCATCGAAAGGAGGCTGTTCTGTCGATCTTCCCAAGCAGTCCTGACACGCCAGGGAAACGACCGCTCGCCGCCCATGGACATTGATGGCGCTCGGCGTTGTGGTGACATGAAGAAGACCTCCGTGCGGAGTGGGGCTTGTCAAGAGTCCAATTCCACGCACGGAGGTCTTCACGTGCCCCTGACGATCTGACTCCTCCCCGTTGCACAGCAACGGGTACGGAACGGCGAATCGTCGCAAGCCGCGTGAGCGGGCGGCAAAAGTGACCTGGCTCGGTTATCACTATCTCCACAGCGCCGTCGATGACCATTCGCGATTGGCCTCCATAGCGATCCTCACCGATGAGACTAAGGAACCGCCGCAGTATTCTGGCAGCATGCCAAAGCTTGATTCGAAACCCAAGGGTCAGACATCGCACTCGTGGTCCATCCGATTGGGAAAGACGAGTCCGCAGACGACCGGCCGCTTCCGCCCGAGAACCTGCACAAGAAATCCCAAGGTCAAAGTTATAACGGCGCTGCAACCCACAACCCAACAAGCAAAAAGAGGGCCTGAGATCCGGTAATCCGGATCTCAGGCCCTCTTCGGATAAGGTCCTTAGCCTGCTTCACGTCCTCGCGGGCTGCGCTGGCTTCGTACTTCGATGCCGCACCCTTGACCGTTAGCCAGCCGTCTGGACCATTTCCTCACGAGGATAGTGGTCGAGCAGTTCTGCGCCGTTGGCAGTGATGACTACGAGGTTTTCGAGACGAACGCCTCCGACGCGGTGCTCTCCTTCGATTCCTTCGATCGCAATCACCATGCCTTCCTTGATTTCCTCAGGGTGATCGAGGGACCAAGCTCGTGTGATTGTGGGTGGGTTGTAGTGAATGGCTCGGGAGCCAGCATTGACCAAGCCGATTCCGTGTCCGAGTTCGATGCTGAAACATTCTGTCTCGTTGGGAAAGCCCAGGTCTTCAGCCGGCGCCAGTACAGAAGCTACGTCTGCAGTGCTCGCTCCCGGCTTCATAAGCGACATCGCCAGGTCCAGGCGGTCCGTCAATTTTGTATAGGAAGAACGCTCAGCAGGAGTCGGAGGCCTGCCAACGATGTACTGGCGGTATAGGCACGCTGTGTACCCCATATAGGAAGTGCCGCAGGTGAGCAGGTAGGCAAGGTCACCGTGTTCAACGATGCGGTCTCCGCCGCTGATGCCGCGCGGGAACGACAACGGTCCGGAGAGCAATCTGGCAGCACCGACCTCCGCGCCCGCATCTTCAATCGCGCGGCGGGCAAGGGTGGCGATCTGGACCTGCTTCACCCCGGGACGCAATGCCGTCCGCGTAGCCTCGAACGCTGCAGTGCTGAGGCTCGCGGCCATCGAAATGCACGCCACTTCGTCAGCAGTTTTGATGGTTGAGCACTCAAGGAGCAGCGGCAGGCCAGGCACAGTTTTAATGCCAGCATTCGCCAGTGCGACCATTCCTGGTTCATCAATCTCGCTCACGGCCAACTGCTCGCCGGCAAGTGAATGAGCAGCGAGTTCATCCCGAATCTGTGCCGCGAACGCAGCGGAAAGTTCCGCGGTGGCCGACTTCGGTGCTACGCCGCCAAGCCATGAAATCGCTGGGCGCCATTGGGAGATCCAAGGAGCCTGGTCGGGCATCTGCTGTAGCGAACCGGCAGGCGCAAAAACGACAGTTTCGTCGTCGGCGAAGAAGAGTGCATAGCCAACCTGGAGGCTGAACTCTCCCCACCAAAAGCCTGTCAGGTAGCGAACATTGTCTGCTCCAGTGAGAAGGAGTGCCGCGATCCCCTTCTCGCGCATAAGTTCCCGCATTCGTTCGGCTCGTTCCCGGCGCATTCGATCGATGTCCACGCCGACGTGAAGCTCAGTACGCGTTGGGCCGAAGTGCAGTTTTTGGTGGTTTGCAGGATGCATCGCTTGCCTTTCATAAATGAATTCGCAGGGTTGGCATGCGTTGATCGGAAGCCGCGGACAAAGCTATTTCGCGACCCCTGCCGGCGACCCACGGCGTTGGGACGGTCGCCGGCTTCTTCAACACAATCGCAGGGCTCCCTGCCAACACCTTGGTTTAGATATAACGCTATGAGCGGGAGGTGTCCGCCCGACATGGTGACTTGCGCCATTCACACAAGAATGCGCGTCAATTCTGAAGTCCCGTCAGAGCAATGACCGTCACGAACGGGCTTCCCTTGCGGCTGTCACCCAGGCGGGGTCCCGGCGCTCCACGAAAGCAAGAGCTCCCTCCCGGGCTTCGGCGCCGCTGCGCAGTGGGGCGACGATGTTTTCCTGGTCAGCGAAGCGAAGCTCGGTCATTGCGTAACGGGACTCAGCGATGATTCGCTTGGCAGTTCGCGTTGCGACCGGGCCGCTGAGCTGGATTTTTCCCGCGAGCTCGAGCGCAGCATCAAGCGCCCCGCCAGGCTCTGCCAAACGATTGACCAAACCGAGCTCAGCCAGGCGCGTCGCTGTAATCGGTTCCCCCAGCAGAGCCAACTCCATGGCCAGGTGGTAGGGAATGCGATCCGGCAACCGGAGAAGTCCACCGCCTGCTGCGATAAGCCCCCGCTTTGCCTCGGGCAATGCAAACAAGGCATTAGAACCTGCGACGATGAGGTCACACGCGAGGGCAAGCTCAAAGCCGCCAGCGTAGGCATAGCCCTCCACGGCAGCAATTACCGGCTTTACCGGTGGTCGGCGGGTGATGCCTCCGAAGCCCCGTCCTTCCAATACCGGAAATTCACCTCTGGAAACAGAGCCGAGATCAGCTCCGGCCGAGAAGTACCCGCCGGCCCCGGTCAAAACTGCAACACTCAAGGAGTCGTCGGCATCAAAGGCATCAAATGCCGCTGCGAGAGCGAGAGCTGTAGGACGATCAATCGCGTTCCGTTTTTGCGGACGTACGATAGTCACCACTCGGATCCCTCCGGAGTCACTAACCCGCACACTTGGCTCATCTGTGCTGTTACCAGCCTCTACACCGGGCTGCGTCTGTTGCATGAGTTCAACCTTCTGGTATGTCTAAAGGGGTTGCACGAACTAAATCATCTTCGCGGCAACGGATTTCAAATGGTGAATGTTGCTATCGTGATATGATCACCCATTATGACTTCAGGTCTTCACGCGGTCAACCCGTGACCGTAGGGAGCACTTATTACCCATTGAAGGGAAACGCCTCTTGAAACCCGCACAACGACTCCGAGAACTCCTTGCCAGCCCTGGAATGGTCATCGCGCCCGGGGCATACGACGCCCTATCAGCGAAGTTGGTGGAACAGGCTGGTTTCGACGTCGTCTTGATAGCTGGCGGCACGTACTCCAACTTTCACTTCGGAATTCCGGATAATGGATTCATCACCCAAGATGAGTTAATCGAGGCTGGTAGACGTATTACGGCAGTGACGGACCTCCCCCTCATCCTCGACTTCGATGACGCAGGAGGGTCACCGCTGCAGGCTTTTCGGGGAGTCCAACTGGCAGAGCAAGCAGGCGTCGCTGCCCTGCTGGTCGAAGACATGATCCCGGCGACCAAACATTTTTGGACTCCTAAAGACGGCGGCGACCGATGGAAACCCCAGCTGAAGCTCCGCAGCGTCGAGGAAATGAGCAATATCATACGCGCGTGCGCCGAAGCACGGACCTCTCCCGACACTGTGATCGTCGCCCGCTCCGACGCCGCTCGTTTCGGCTTCGACGATCTGGCTGAACGCATGGCTGCATACTCAGCAGCTGGCGCTGACATGCTCTACCCGTGCGGTTTTCCGCTCCTCGAGCTCCCTAAACTCACTGAAGTCGTCGCGGGACAGTACATGATGGTTACGGTTAAGAACCCGACCCTTGAAGAGCGACAGGAACTTGAAGCGGCGGGGGTGAAGATACTGCTTGTCATCAACACCATCAACGGAGCAGTGGCAGGATTCCGCGACAACCTGTCCCGCCTGACGCGAGGAGAATTGCTCGAGGGTGAGGCAACAGGCGGTGCATACACACCCATCATGGAGGCAATCGATGCCGCAGAATGGGCACGCAGGGCCCGTCACTACGGATACTCCTGACAGCCTCCGCTCCACCGTTCCAGGCTCGTTTCGTCCCCGACCAGAGTTGGTTCGCCCGAGAAGCGCATACCCAACGTTTCTCTAGACTTTCTGCATGGGGCTGCGCGTCCGCAGCTCCATGCAGAAACGCCTGATTCTCCCTTCCCCGCCATGCCACAGTCGTCGATGACCCTCGACTCGGGCATGGCTTATTTTTGACGGGAAGCAGGAGCCTGAGCTCCGCCTGTGGAGTGGTTGCCAGTAACCGCACCAGCCCTCATGGATGGTGCGGTTTAAGGGTTCTGTTTGCAACGTGGACGTAGTCAATGCCCGCGTTTTTGCCTGAGGGGCTGTGGTTTGCCGGCTCTGGGCCGGTTCGGCCCGCCATCCGGGGTCCTGCGGGCGAACGGACAGCCGCTCAGGACGCGTTCGACGGGGAATACGCCTATCAGACGATTCGCAATGCTCGACTGAGTGCGGCACAAGGAGCGCCTGGTTCCGCGCCTGACCTGAGTCCAGGCGACGAAGAGAAGCACTCCCCCGCATGGACCAACGCCCCCACTATGCGGATTGCATAGTGGGGGCGTCCAGTATGGAGCTGTCAATCAAATCGTCACGGCGCGGCCCGTGTAAGCGAGCAAGGCCTGATCGGCAGCGCTAGGGTCACTGTTAGTAAGGCGGGCGAGAACGTGCCCATCTGGTCGCACAAGTACTGCCTCATCATCGTTCACACTGTAGGCGTCAGCCCATGCAGCTTCCGCGTCAATATAGTCTCCCGCCGGCCCGAACGAGATCGATTGGTAGGGAATGTGGAGATCGCTGGCAGACTGGGCGGCCTGCTTTGCCGCTGGCGAACCGTGACGCGCCAGAATAACGAGCTCTCGCCCAAAAAGATCAAGGGTGGACCTCGTGCCTTCAGCGTCAAGCCATACGTGCGGGGCGCGCTCCCCGACCGCAGCCGTAGGAACGAACTCGCCCACAGGCCAGCTCGAATCCACTGATGAGACTCCGGCTACCGCTCCATGGTCGTAGCGGAACCCTATGTCCAGTCCTGGGTGTACGAAGTTCTCCTGCCGGAATGAACGTGGACCTGTGCCGGAATTTCCCACAATCGAGCGAAAATTGCGGACGGCTTCTGCATTATTGAACTCTGCAACAGGGCGCCGCTCCGCGTCGTAGGTGGCCAGAAGAGCGGGATCAGCCCACCCCTCAAGGACAGCCGACAGCTTCCATGCGAGATTGTGAACATCTTGGATACCGGTGTTTTGGTTGAACCCACCGTAGGGCGGCATTACGTGAACCGCATCTCCTGCGAGGAGGATTCGACCGCGGCTGTAGTGGTCGGCGACCCATGCACCCACCGTCCAGGTCCGGGCATCGATCAGCTCAACGGATTCATCGGGATCACCGATGGCGCTACGCACCTGGGCCGTCCAATCGATGTCCTCGAACGGCAGCCTGTCCATAACCAACGGCCGCCCCAACATGGCCACCCTGTCCTCCGCGTCAACGGGAGCGATAACTACCGCTCCGACTGTGTCCGGATTGTCGATGTACAGGAAGCTCGCCGGGTCGCCCGTGCGCTTCCTGATAACAGGTGAACGGAATAATACGCTGACGGCGGTCTGAAGGTTTTGTTCGCCAGTCGTCCTGATACCCAGAGCCTCACGCACTTGACTCGAGGCACCGTCAGCCGCAATCACGTACTTCGCACGAACCTCCTCCTGGCCTTCGTCGTTAGTGATCGACACGACTACTTCTTTCCCGACGTCCTGAACGGACGACACGGATTTGCCAAGCTCAATTGCGACCGTGTCTTCAGCTTCGGCTGCCTCAACAAGGATCGGCTCGAGCACGTCCTGTGAGCAGAGCACAACCTGCAGAGACTCAGGGCCGAGACTGGTGTCCGCCGGCGAATCCTCGCCCCCTCCGCTTGTGACCTCGGAGCGCCAAGGCGATACAGCATCCTTCCCCAGAAGACGCCGTGGTCCACTGGGAAGAGCACCGGCACGCACGCTTTCCGTTAGGCCAAGACCGCGAAACACTTCCATTGTCCGGCAGGTGACCGCCCGGGACCTCGGGTGGCGCGACCGCCCCCTGCGTCGCTCGACAACGAGCGTGTTAACACCAAACCGCCCCAAAAGAATTGCAGCTGATAGCCCGACCGGACCGGCCCCGACAATCAACACATCCACGCTACGCATGGATGCATCGCTCCCCGCGCTCACCGATTCACCCCGACATACCTGGAGTTCCCAGGAAAAACGACGCGAAACCCGCGTCCACCGTCACTATCGAGAACGTGCGCGCTCTCATGAATTCCAGCACTACTCACCGAATATGCTCCTTTGCATTCCTTTAGCCCTACAAGAATCGCGTAGTACGATAGTAGCATTCACCACTCGATAGTTACCTACGCGATCTTTAGCTATGTTCAGCAAGGTCTGTCGCCGACGAGAATCGACGCCGGCACATCCCCGGCTCATGTCATGAGTGTTCGACATCCCGGTATTGAATTTTCCAACTTAAGGCCCACCGCCGCCAGCATTCTGAGGAGAGAAATGAACCGCACAGAAGACGTAGTTGTTGTTGGCGCCGCCCGTACCCCGCAGGGACGGCTGATGGGTCAGCTCGCTCCGCTCTCCGCGCCGGAGCTCGGTGGTGCAGCAATTGCAGCTGCGCTCGAACGGGCAGGCATCGACGGCGGTAGGATCGATGCAGTCATCATGGGGCAAGTGCTCCAGGCGGGGGCGGGCCAAAACCCAGCCCGACAGGCGGCCGTAACCGGGGGGATATCCCTCCGCGCCCACGCCGTAACTGTCAACAAGGTTTGCCTTTCCGGGCTAAGCGCCATCATCGAAGGCAGCCGGTTGCTCAAATTGGGGGAAGCAACCGTGGTGGTCGCAGGTGGGCAAGAATCCATGAGTAACGCACCACACTTGTTGGCGGGTTCGCGCTCAGGCTTTGTCTACGGGAAAGCAGTTCTTACCGATGCGGCCGCACACGACGGCCTGATTGACGCCTTTGACCATCAAACCATGGGACTGAACACGGACCATGCCAACGAAAAGTTGGGCATTGCCCGCGCAGGGCAGGACAAAGTCGCTGCGGACTCGCACCGGCGAGCGGCCGCTGCCCAGGACGCCGGGATTTTTGACAAGGAGGTAACGTCAATCAAAGTGCCGGATCGCCGTGGAACGACGCACCTGGTTAGGCGCGATGAGGGGATTCGCCCGGACAGCAATGAAGAGGCACTTGGCAAGCTCAAACCCGCTTTCTCCGTTTCTGGGACCGTCACTGCCGGCAATGCATCACCTCTTACCGACGGTGCGGCAGCTGTCGTCCTGACAACGCGAAGCTACGCCGAGAAGCACTCGCTGGATATCCTTGCGGTTTTGGGAGCTCATGGCCAGACTGCCGGGCCCGACACTTCTCTGCCTGACAGGCCCGCCGACGCCATCGAAGAGGCGTTGAATAAGGCCGGGTGGAGTGTGAAGGATCTGGACTTCCTGGAAATCAACGAGGCTTTCGCATCGGTGTCTCTTCACTCCGCCGCAAGGCTGGCAATCGGAATGGACAGGGTCAATGTCAACGGCGGAGCCATCGCTCTGGGTCACCCCATTGGTGCTTCCGGTGCACGTCTTGTCGTATCGGCCATACACGAACTGGGGCGCCGCGGAGCCGGCAAGGCTGGTGTAGCACTCTGCGGGGGCGGCGGCCAAGGGGAGGCGCTACTGCTGTCCCTCTAACCGTCGACGGTGGCTCCCCTAACCCCTTAACGGCCCCGCGTCTTCACTGCTACACAAGTTCTGTCTATCTGAGGAGTTTCTGATGGCGTCCCAGGACACGTCTCGTGCGACGGAAGTTGGTCCACCGCCGCCGTTTGACCCGGAGCTTGCCGCAGTGCTGGCCGTAATCCACCAGTCCGTCCCTCCGAATGCATTCCGCTCCGACAACATCAGTGAAGCCAGGGCCCGCGAGTTGGCGAACGAGGGTGGGCTGTCTAACGAAGCCCTCAGCCGCGAAGGTGCTTTCCATGTTGAGGAGCGGTTCGCGCCCGGCCCCGAAGGAGCTCCGGACATACCATTACTGATCTGCAGGCCCAATGGAACGGTAGCGCCAACGGGTGCAATCTATTATCTGCACGGCGGCGGAATGATACTCGGCAACAACAGGACGGGAATCACGCTCATGCTGGACATCGCTGAACAGTTACAGCTGGCTGTTATCTCTGCGGGGTATCGGCTGGCGCCGGAGCATCCCCACCCCGGTCCTTTAGCCGACTGCTATGCAGGCCTGGTTTGGACTGCAGAACATGCCCACGAGCTCAACGTCGCGCCCGAACGCATCGTCATTGCCGGCGGAAGTGCTGGCGCCGGGCTGGCGGCCGGGGTTACCCTCATGGCACGTGACCACTCCGGGCCCAAGCTGATAGGGCAGTTTTTGCGGTGTCCGATGCTCGATGATCGCAACGACACTCCTTCGGCGCATCAAATGGCCGGTAAAGGATTCTGGGATCAGAGTTCGAATGAGACCGGCTGGACGGCCGTTCTTGGGGAATCCAAGGGCTGCCGTGATGTGCCACCTTACGCGGCGCCGGCCCGGGCAACTGATTTGTCGTCCCTACCTCCGACATTCATCGACGTGGGCTCAGCAGAGACATTCCGCGATGAAGCAGTGGCATATGCCAGCGCGATATGGCTTGCGGGAGGAATTGCTGAACTCCACGTTTGGCCAGGCGGCTTCCACGGCTTCGATACCATGGCTCCCAATGCTGCCGTATCGAGATCGGCTCGCATGGCGCAAATGAACTGGTTCCGGCGGCTGTTCGAAAGATAGCCTGCCCTCAGAACCGAACAAGAGAAGGCGGGTTCACGGCAGGGACCCAGGGGGCCGTATCGAGACCGCCGCCCTCCCCGCCTGTCATTCGTCTGGAGGTGCAGAACTGCTATAAACGGCCCTGGGCGCCGGTGAGGTGCACTCTTGTTGTGGTTGCTCCACCGAACACTTCCGGCCCCCGCACCACTGCTTCGGCGCCGCCGTCAATGAATACCAACTGCCCCGTGATGTGGGTGTTCTCCTCCCCCGTCAACCACGCCAACAACCTCGCTACGTCCACCGGCTCCGCCGGACCATGCAAACGGATCGGCACCCCGGCCAGGAGACCGGCCCTGCCCTCCTCGGTAGCCAGGTACGGCGCCGTCATGGGGGTAACGATGACGCCCGGGGCCACGCCGTTGAGCGGGATGCCCGCCCCTGCCCA
>NZ_FVZL01000016.1 GCF_900168295.1 Arthrobacter sp. P2b
AAATAACGGTCTCGACAACCACTATTTTCCCAGTTCAGAGCACCCTTTCCCTGATTAACACGCCAGCCCCACAGACCCGCCATGAAAACCCCGGGCTAGGAGTTCCCCCGGCATTCCGTAGCCGGGCCAGTAGCAACATTTGGAGGACGACGGCGGGACTACGTTCCGCACTCGTCCTCCATCAGTGCCAGCGAACGGCAGCCGCTCCCCCGACGGGCGCCTGTCCACCGGAACCTACGGGTGCACCAGCACCTTCACCGCCGTGTCCTTGTGGTTGATCAGGGTGTCGAAGCCCTGCTCCACCAGGTCCTCCAGCGCGATCCGGCCAGTGATGAACGGCTTGAGGTCCACCTTGCCCTCCTGCACCATCCTGATCACCGCGGGTGGTCACGGACGTAGGCGATGGTGCCGCGCAGGTCGATCTCCTTGAGCACCAGCTTCTGCATGTCCACGGTGGCCGGCGCACCCCAGATGGCCACGTTAACCACCACTCCCCCGGGCCGGACGGCGTCGAGCATGGTGTCCAGAACGGCGTTGACGCCGGCGCATTCGAACGCGACGTCGGCCCCCGACCCGCCGGTCAGTTCCAGCACCCGCGCCGGAACATCCTCCTGGCTGGGGTCCAGCACGTGGTCGGCCACCCGGCTGGAGGTGGCCTTCTCCTTGCGCGCCTGGCTGAGCTCGCTGATGATGGTGGCCACGACCATGCCCTTGAGGACGGCGGCGGTGAGCAGCCCGATGGGCCCGGCCCGGTCCACCAGCGCCGTGTCGCCGGCTTCACGCCGCTGCGCCACCGCGTGATGCGCCACGGACAGCGGCTCGATCAGCGCCGCCTCGTCCAGCGGAATGTCCCCGATGGGATGCACCCACCGCGCATCCACCACGATCTTCTCGCTCAGCCCTCCCCTGCCACCGGACAGCCCGATGAACCCCATTTGCCGGCACAGGTGGTAGCTTCCCGCCTGGCACATGTCGCAGTCGCCGTCCACAAAATAGGGTTCGACGACGACGTTGTCACCAACTTCCAGCCCCTCCAGGCCATCGCCCACTTCCGAGACGGTCCCGGAGAACTAGTGCCCAAGCGTCGCCGGGAGCCCTCGTGCGACAGCGGGTGCGGATGGCCGGGAGCCGGGCAGAAGATGGGCCCTTCCAGGTATTCGTGCAGGTCTGTGCCGCAGATGCCGCACCACGCGACGTCGATCTTCACCGCCCCGGCGCGGAGTTCCGGCTCCGGGATGTCGATGCGGATGTCCTTGCGGGCGTGGAGTCGTGTCCGAGGTACTGCAGCTGCGGCCTAAGTACCGGCTGCACCCGGTACTCAAGGCCTACGTGACGGGATTCTGGCGCCCATAGCCACGGCTGAAGCTCCCACCAACCTCGCTCTTCACCCGTCGAGGGAGACTTATGAAAATGTTCCGGCAGGTATTATATTCGTCGTCCCATCACTCATTACGTTCACTACCCTCGATGCAACTTTTCCCGTTGCCTGGTTAACGCGCAGCTCAGTGCGGTGTGAGTTTCCGCAACAAGTACAGTCGGACCGAATGTATAGCTTCAACCTGCGCCATTCCGGAGTTTCCTCTAATCGCCGCTTAACAATATAGAACTCCGCGGGGTTGACTGGTTCAGCCGGAAGCGAGTAAGTTCGCTTTTCAACGTCTGTTTCTTCCTGCTCTTCAGTAGAAACACTTTTGAACCTGTTGGTTAGCACGCTTTCGAGGGAACTCGTCAAGGCCGCGATATCTCCAGATTTCAAACCTAGGCCTGCCTTCAACGTAGAAGTGCTTTCCTCTTCAAATTGCAAAACCGTTTTAGTCCTTGTCGTTCGTGTAAACTCTCGTTGCTCCCCAGCGTTTATCTCAAGTATCATGCGCCAAGAGTCCTCATCAATGTATCGAGAATCGACGACTTCAACGCCGGAAACATAGTACTCGACCGCGTGCTTCCAGGGAGCTCGCCACTGGCGCTTACGATACACGGAAGCAGGAGCTTGACTATGATCCAATAGGGCTGCTTCAAGCTGATAAGCGTGGAACCATTTACTGACAACTGAAGGCAGGTCAGCGACGCGCGCCTTATCCAAATAGTCGTTGTAACCGCTATGAAGAGCTTTTGCCACTTCATCCTTCTCCGCCTGACCAGTGAACATAATCGCCTTAACGCGAGCATCTTTGGCCCTGATTGCTCTGAACACAGAGGTGCCAGTTTCTGATCCTAGCTTTTGATCCAGAACAACCACCTTGATTTGATGATTCTCGATAATTTCCAGGGCCTCGCGGGAAGTTGCAACATGCTCAACACGGAATCCGGTCCTTTTGCGAATCAGGTTTGCATACTCGATGGCCGCAGTCGCTTCGTTTTCGACGATTAGAATTTCTATGCTCATTATTTTTTCTCCGGCAACTTGATCTGAAATGTGACTTGGTCGCCCCTGACCTCATGACTAATAGTGCCTGAATGAGCCGTAACCAAACGCCGGACTGCACTCAACCCCAACCCTTGGTGGTCTGGTTTTGTACTGTGGCCAGCATTGTATATGGAGTCGTCTAAATCATTACCACCAAGAGAATTCGTAACTGTCAAATGGAGCCACCCTAGGGATTCGCGACATCTAACCGATATCGCGCTTTCGTCAGGGGGCAAGTCGCGCGATGCTTCTACGGCATTTTCGATGAGCGGCAGCATAGTGGCCAGTATGAAAGTATTTGAGTAGCCTGGTACTTCGTCGGGCCCCTCATACGTCAGTTGGCCATCCCGCGCTTGGTACACGATCCCCGATTTACTGACCGCCTCGGACAGGAACTGGGAAGTCCACTCTTTGGACCGGGCCGCAACTTTCGAGAGTTCACTGTAGGCACCGATGAAGACTTTGCATATCTCAATGCTGGACAAGATTCGGTTCAACGACTGAATAGATTCAATGTCGCTGACACCTTCCACCCTCGATGAGTCAACTAAAACTAGGGTAGCGGCCTCAATTTGGCTGAGCGGAGTATTTAGGCTGTGGGCTATTTCTCCTACCACAGACTGGGAGTCTTCAGAGGTTGTGGGACGACGACTATTAGGATGATCACCGGCGGCCCTGTCTGAATCGGGATTGCTAACATTGACGTTTACGACCGGGGTAATCTCTCCGATACGGCGCAACACTTCCAGCATCAGCCTGTCCGGCTGCCGATCGTTGCTCTCACCGTAGCTGAAACGGTAGTCCTGCTCCTGCTGCCACTTACTAGTCAACCGCTGGAGATTGGAGCGCGAACGCCTGTTTTCGGCGCTTGCATAGAAAGCAACAAATAACCCTAGAAGTCCTGTAAGCAGGGCGACGATCGTGAGCACTCCTTGTTGATCCATGAGGTCTTTCTCCTGTATAAAACTGCTCTCCTTCTCAACCGGACTCGGAAGACGATTGTGAGAAGTGGTCGGTGGTACTACTAAAACAACAGTAAACGGAGCAGACTGATTTGGTGATGCCAGCGACGGCTTTCCGTCAGTGCCGCCACCGGCAGAGCAACCTGCGCTTGGTCGCGTGTCAGCCCGGAGGTGTTGAAGACGTGCTTGACCCGGCCTCTGTGCCGCTTATCCATCTCCGTCCAGTTGGCGGATCCAGATGTCTGCGGACCGCTCAACATCATCAGCGCGGACACGCTGCGGATGGTTCGGTACACGGTCCGGGTGGCGGAGTCAATGCTGGTAACGTCCGACGGCGGGCCTCCTCGGGTGCCTCGTCTTCCTTGCGTACGACCCGGCAAGTTGTCCGCAGGCCCGCTGTTAAGGTGGCCTCGCTGGAGCTGCTTGACGACAGGGCTGCCGATGTTTGCTGACGGGAGCAGCGTGCCGCTGACGCTGCGCCGGGCGGAGATCCTGGCGCTGCTGGACTCACGGACCCAGGGATGGAGCGCGGAGGAGCTGGCCTATGAACTCCACGGGGATGCAGGCACGCCGTAGGCCGTCCGGACGGAGATGTTCCGGGTGCGGTCGATGCTGTTGGTGTTCATGGGTGGATCTCCTTGACTGTGAACGGAAGCAGATGGTGGTGGTCGGCAGGCTCGGCGCCATCGCGCCGGTCTGTCTGGTCCGCGCCCGAGCCGCCGTAGCGGGTATGCAGCAGGCCGCGGCAGAAGTGGGCATTGCCGTCAATGGAAATGCGGGTGGAGCGGGCCCGCATCAGGGCCATCGAACTCTCCGCACGGTTCGAGGTGACGGCCTCCACCATCCGACGTGTCCTGGCTCTGCTGAACGGGCAGTGCCGGTGGCCCGCACCTACGGCGGGGGCGATGGCCTTGGGCGCGCACCCAAAGCGTCGCTCACGCAGCGCACCGCGAGGCCTTCAAGCAAAACACGCCGTCGCCGGCAGGGCGGCGTCCGTGCTAGTGCCGGGGAAGAACTCCTGCTCGACGCCGGCTCCACGGCGGGTGCCCTGGCCCACGAACTGCGCGGGTTCGACAAGCTGTAGGTGACGACACCGGGCGTCAACACCATGCAGAAACTCGCAGATTCCGAGGGCATCGTGGTGGACTGCCTGGGCGGCCGGCTGTGGAGTGTTTCCCAGAGTTTGTCGGGCCCCTAGTTGTACTCAGCCAGTAGGTTGGTTGCACCTGCTGATGGCTGGTTTGCCTCCGAGGCTGCCGTGGGGCCGGTGGTTGTTGTAGAAGTTTAGCCATGGCTGCAGGGCTTCGGTGCGTGCTTGGTTGGATGTGAATGGTTGGCGGTATGCCCAGCCTTCCTGCAGGGTGCGGTTGAAGCGTTCTGCTTTGCCGTTTTGCCAGGGATGGCGGGGTTTTATCAGGATGTGTTTGGCGCCCAGCGCAGCGAGTGCGTCCTGGAAATCGCCGGAGAGCCGGTAGGCGAAGGCGTTGTCGGTCATGACGCGTTTGACCGGATGCGGTAGTACAGGTTGAGGTGGCCGCTGTTGTCGGGAGTAGGGGCTAGCCGTCTCGCGCGCACCCCACGATCGCACAAGCTATCCCGAATTTTGGGGCAGGCATCGATGTGGCCGTTCAAAACCGTTCTGAGGAGAGCCGAGGAGGTTATTACCGACCTGCAAAATCGGTCAGTGTCCAAGTGCGGTGTAACGGAACCAGCCAGAAAAAGTATCCTTGCCGTAAAGTGCAGACTGCCCACGGAAAAGCCGCGGAATGAGTGATTCTTTGACTAGTAGGAGCTTGGGAGCGACCGGAGATGCGTGATACCTCAAGCCGCTTCCAACCGCAGGTGATTGAGATTTTTCTGCCCTATGGCGATCCAAAGTCGATACGACGTGCAAAATTCCCAACACAGAACATCGTGGTCTATGACATTCCGCGAAGCGACTTAGGGCTCTTTCTAGCAGACCCAAGCTCCCCATGCCCGGCCCTGTATTTTCTTATTGCTGACAAGTCCGGGCCGCTCCCTAGCTGCTATATAGGACAGACGGACAACGCCCGCCGTCGTCTAGGTGAGCATGAAGCTAGCAGGGATTTCTGGAGTCGGGCGCTTGTAGCGATGGCAACCGATGCCACTTGGGCATCTACCCATGTGACCTACTTGGAGCATGAGGCCATTCAGGAGGCCAGGAAGATAAAGCGCTACTCGATTGAAAATTCCGACAACGGCTCCAGACGAAATGTTCCAGATACGATAACGGCTGTTTGTGACCAGCATTTTGATACGGTGGCGGTCCTCCTCGCTACGCTCGGCCAGCCTGTACTCGAACCGATTTTCGGCCCCTTTCCATCCCATACCGGGAGTACTACGCCATGGGGATACTTCGTTAACGGCCTTGGTTCTAGAGCCCATGGAGTCTTCGGCCCAGAGGGCTTGGTCGTTTTCAAGGGTTCGCGGCTGCCTGTGCCTACGTATGACACGGATGCGGCAGGTGGAGAAGCTCTCCGACGACAACTTATTGAAGCTGAGGTCCTAGCTGAAGATGAAGATGAGAATATATTTTTGACCGACTACCTATTCTCCGTGCCAGACGACTCAGCTCTGCTCTTGGTTGGGAAACGGCAGCAGGCAGCACGACTTTGGACAGATGCGCAAGGTAGGACCTACGAGGAAGCTTGGATGGCAGGAATCGAGGCGGTTATGAGCCAACCTCTTGGACCAACAGCAGGAGAGAAGCACCCCCATGAACCGGAGGTTTCTTCATGACCTCCCCGCATCCAGGGATCAACCTGCTGTCTAATCAGCAGTGGATGGCCCGCTATGGCACCTACTTGCAGGTAGGCGACGAGATTATCCACGCTAAAGTCACTGACGGACTGGCTGCGCTAATTGATAGCTTCGACATTGAGAGCCAAATCGAGAGCATGCTCCGTCAGTTCGACGACATGGCCACAGGCTATAGCCTGGAAAACGGCGTCGCCTTTGTATTTCCATATGAGACACTAGTTCCTTTGCCTCCAGGCTACAGCAGTAACCGGATTTCTGTTCAAGAACAGGAGGTCCGGATCGTGCAATTTTTGAACTTTTCAACAACTATCCACGCAGGAAGCTTGGCCGCACGAATAGGGCATTGTTTCGCCATTGTGTGTGTATTCGGTTTACGGCCGACACCTCTTAACGCTATCGGTGCGCTCAACCGCGGCGTTGAGTATGCTAACGATATCCTTGGAGCTTACAGTCTCGCACGCCATGACCATGGCATTTACACTCTCACATTGGGCACTCTTCCGAGCTATATTCGAGCATTTGAAGTAGATGCGGGGAATGTTAGGACCATCAAATTCACAGGAGCGGTAAGGCCCAATGGACAGGATGTAGCGGATCGAATTTCCAAGCGAGTTCTGATAGATGATGATGAGCTACAACGTTTTAGAAGGTATTCCGAGGAGCTCCCGCTTCGTCCTGCAGAACGCTATCTCGCGAATTTAATGAGGACCTGCATTACTAAGTTATGCCTGCAGGATTATGATGGTGCAGTCTTGGACAGCGGAAGGTTCGCTGAACTTGCCCTACGGCTTGTGGCCAGTCGTATCTCCTCTCTCAAGCCAGAGGAGACCGTGGACAACCAAAACCTCTTCACTCGGGGAAAGAATGCAAGGCCTGGGCTGCTAAATCACATCGCTCGAGAACTCAAGTTCACCGGAAGTCACAAGATCAGTCTTTGGACAAAAAATGCGAGAGATCTCAGAAACCGTCTGACACATGGTCTCCTATTTGAAACGATTTCCGGCGACCAGGCGCACGCGGCCGTTAAGGCCGATCTAGAACTTGTACAACTGGCCGTAGAAAAGCTTCCCGATGCCGACTGGAATATTAAGGTTCTCGCAGTAGGAGCAAACATATACGGCAATATATTTTCACACCGAACAACAAAATCTCAACGGAATCGTCAGCAAGGGCACTAGCCGTGAAACGAAAGCTGGTAACGGTCTGAACACATAGCGCGCCCATGGCCCAGTTCTTTCCGGGCTGGCCGGGGAAGAACTGCGACCTAGTGGCCGCCGCTTACCACGACCAAAAGCACGGGCCAATGAAGGCTTGACCGCGTGTCCCTGGGCGCCGACGCCGTCACCGCCGAGGACGGTATCTGCGAAACCGATCGTGCCCAGACCCGCTTCAAAGAGCTCACCGCCCGCCGCGACCGGGAAGTCTAGGTCCTGGCCGACTCGTCCAAGCTGGGCCTGGGGCCTTCCACGCCTGGGCGCGACTGGCGTCGCCTAGACCCTCGTAACGGACGAGGGCGCCGAGCCCTAGCAGGTGCAGAAGTTCGGGACGCTGGGGTTGAGGTTGAGCGGCTCTTCGTATTTAGGCGCGGTTTGTCTGTTTGATCCGGTAGGGGCGTTGGCCGACGGCGACGAGTACGCGTCCGAGCCCGGTGCTTTGATGCCTTGACCCGAAGGTGGACCTTAGTATCGCACGGGACCCTGTACTGAGTAGCTGCGTCACGTTTCCCGTGTTTAGTGAGCGAATTCTCTTGTGGTTCATCGGTTCGCCCTTCGGAAGATCACCTGCCGCCGCTGACGGCCGGAATACGTTTCGGCGCAGCCCTGCCCCCGAAACCAACGGGTGCCGGCAGACAACCCTCCAACGGCTGGCCGAAATAACGGCTTGAGCCGGCGTCAATAGCAGGCAAACCCACGGTCGCTGTTGGCCGCTACCTGTCTTTTGGGCTCGAACTACCTGTTCCTCGGGTCCGAACTTCAGTTCTTACACGGCTTGTAGTGTCCGGTGGCGGCCGCCCGCTCGCCGGCCCGTCTCAAGGAGCTCCTGGCCGGCCGTGGCCGGGAAGTGTATGTGCTTGCGGATTCATCCAAGCTCAGCCTGCGGCCGTTCCACGTCTGGGCCCGGTTGGCGCTCCTATGGATCTTGGTGACCGACGACGGCGCCGACCCCGAGCAGGTGCAGAAGCCTGCGGCTTCCGGGCTGCAGGTTGAGATGGGCGTTCGAGCCTCCGGAACCCTTACTCACGGCTCTAGAACCTAGCTATTGGACGTCGCTCAACACCCGATCTTGTCTCTAAAGATCTCTCGCCGAGTAAGGCCAAAGCATTTTCCGGAACGGCTGCCACCTGTACTTGCGGACGACTCATGGCCCTGCTCAACATCTAAAATAAGGGCTGGTCCATCCACTTTGAAGGAGTCCCGTTGGCAACATCCGTGAACAACCAAACCAAGATCAAACCAAGAAAGGTCTTCGTGATATCGCCCATAGGTGCAGCCGGCAGCCCCGTGCGAAAACATGCGGACCTCTTTCTCAAATATATCGTCCGTGCAGCACTTCCCGAGCCTGCTTATGCGGTGGAACGGGCGGACGAAAATGACTCTCCCCTAGCTATCACAGCCGCCATGCTCAGTTCGCTCCTGGAGGCAGAGATCTGCGTTGCCGACATCACGGGTCGTAACCCAAACGTCATGTATGAACTCGCCATCGCTCACGCTATGAACAAACACGTGGTGATCATGGATAGCGATCCTGAAAGTTCACCCTTTGATATTCAAGACATGCGTGCCGTTCCCTACGGCCTGATGCCTGACGAGGTTGAGGCTGCGGTGCGGCAGTTGCGCCAGAAGGCTGAGCATGAACCCAGTCACAGCACTTTTCGAGACATGATGAATCCAGTTGCCGTGGCCTTCCGAAAGTGGACCGACCAGAAACGGGCCGAAAGTGCGAGTAGCTCCTCAGAACAGGCGCTCCTCCGTATCGTTGAACGGTTAGAGCAAAAAGTTGAACGAGCAATATCACCTCGGCCTCGAGTCAGCTCGATTCCAGCAGCTCCATACGTCAACGACCAACAGGAACGGGACCATCTCAAGGCGAAAGCTAATGAAAAGCTGAAGACGCTAATGAGCCGCCGCGACTTAAGTACAGACGGTAGTGCGGAATTTCGTGATTGGGTTGCGCAAGGGACCGCTCTTCTTTCCGGCCCCTGCAGCAACGCCGAGCTGAGAGCTTGGTTGGTCGATGCGGACATCCTCCTTGGTGACCCTGCAGGTCGGTGAAAGTCCCGGAATTAGCGACCTCAAGCAGCAGGGCGCGTAGGGCAGCAGATGGGTCCCATATAGCAGGTCATGCCAGACGCTTCCTGTAGGGTCGCCATCCTACAGCGGTCAATAGTCGAGTTGACCTCGCAGCTGAAAGGCTAAGGCCATCAGAGTTCCGCCACGACGGTCGATTGGTTACGACCGCGGCCAGTCATCTGACCCGCAACTTGAAGACGTCAGGAGGGATCTTGTCGACTCTGAGGGCATCGAGGCGGACTGCCTAGACGGCCGGCCCGCGGAGCTTTCGACAGAGTTTGGTGCGGGCGCTGGTTGAGGTGGTGCTGGAGCGGATAAGTTTCGCCCGAGTGTTCCTGGGCGCCGACACCGGAACCGCCGAGGACGAGGAGATGGGCGCGGATCCAAGCGAAGGTGCAGAGTCTCGTCCCAGAGGCCGCGGGAGTGGTCCCACCATCCACCCTTCCGACGCCCCTACGAACTGTGCAGGTTGTGCCCTCACTTGAAGAACTGCTGTTGGTATCCGCCAGCCTCGACATCGCGCCCTTCGCGACGCGGTCGAGCTCGTTCTGCTGCGCCTTGACCTACATCAGTTCGCCGGAAGTCTGACCGCTGTAATTCACGCTGCGACTCGGCCGAAACGGGTCTGATCCGTGGGCGGGCAAGTACTCTTAGGAATTAAGAGTCAGTAGACGGCAACATCATCGTGTCGTTCGTATTAGTGGGGGCGGTAGCTGTGGAATTGCAGCCTGAAAAAGAGAATCTGGACCGTACGTTCTCTCAAACGGTTTTCCATATCGATTTCTACCAGCGCAGTTACAAATGGAGCGAGGAGCCTGTCCGACGACTTCTCGATGACATATTTTTTCCCTTTGACGAGTTGTGGAAGAAGTACGAGGCTCTTGAGCCTTCTGTCTCGAACATAACCGAGCGCTATCCGTGGTACTACCTAAATACCTACGTCACTAACACAATCGACGGACGCGTATTTGTCGTGGACGGGCAACAACGACTCACCACCGTGACGCTGATTCTCATCAAGCTCTATCACCTCGCTATCGCATTCAGCTCCGAACGTCGCAGCTGGATCGAAAGCAAAATCGTAGGTCACTCCGGCGACGGGCTGAACTTCTGGATGAATCATGAAGATCATCTCCATGTACTGCGCGCCCTATATGCAGGGACACCGGCTGACGACATCGACACCAGTTCTGGCGTCACGGCCCTCAACATGGTGGATAACTACAGCCTGATCGCGGGCTATCTCGACAACAAACTTTCCGATTCGCGTCGGTTTGAGACGTTCGCAGTCTATTTCTTGAAGCGTCTTGTCCTTGTGAACCTCGAAGTAGGTTCGACGGACGTCCCAATGGTCTTTGAAGTCATCAACGATCGCGGCGTTCGTCTTAAGCCCCATGAGATCCTCAAGGGCAAGCTCCTAGGACAGGTCGACAAATTGGAGATTTCGCAACTGAATCTGAATGAATTGTGGGACTCGCGCATAGAGGAACTTTCGTTCTACGGAGATGACGTTCCTGACGATTTCTTCCGCACCTGGCTTAAAGGCCGCTTCGCCGCGACACGTGCTGCCGGTCGCCGCTTCGATGGCGACTACCACCGCGAAATGTTCACGTACGAGATGAATCAGCTACTGAAGCTTGAGCACGATGCAGTCGCGGTCAAGAAATTCCTGCTTGAAGACTTTGCTTACTATTCGCGGCTGTTTCTTAGGGTTCAATTCCTTACGAGAAAAGAGACCGCAGAGTATGAGGGCATTTACTTCAATGGCGCAGTCATCAATAAGCTTGATTCCCAAGCATCCTTAATCTTGGCAGCATGCTCGATTGACGACCCTGAAGAAGATGCGAAGATCGCAGCCGTTGGTGCCGGCATAGATAAAATGTCAACGTTACTGCGACTCCAGGGTGCATACAGCTCAAATGAGTTCCTCGACCGCCTGTTCCTTGTTGCCGCCGATCTCCATGGTCAGAATTCCGCTGAAATTCCCGATATTTTCGAACGCCATCTGCGGGCGGAAATCGCTATACGCCGCGGCATTGAGCACCCGGGAGCCTTCAACCGCCAGCTTTTCAACACAATGACTGTCGATCGGTTGGGCAGTCGATTCACGAGATACCTCTTCGCCCGGGTGGAAAAGTACATCGCGCAGGGCATGAAGAAAGAAATGAAACATCCCTTCGAGGACTTGGTGACCAAGACGGGCTATAAGACAGGTTTCCATATCGAGCACATCCTGTCATACAACGACGAAAATCGTTCCCTCTATGGTGAGGATGACGAACGATTCGAAGCGGAACGAGGCCGCCTAGGCGGAATCCTCCTCCTGCGCGGCCGAGACAACATCTCGAGCAATAATGAGTCTTACGCCAACAAACTTCGTTCCTATGCCAACAGTCTGTATTGGAACGAAACGCTGCGTTCCGACACATATAAGAGCAAAAAGGACTTTGCAGACTTCATTCGAGAAGAAAGCCTCAATCTACGGTCTCTCGAATCTTTCGGCCCCCAAGAACTGGCGGAACGTCACGAGCTGTTGGGCGAAATTGTCCAACGCATTTGGCCGGTCTTGGCTTCGACTACGTCCGGTGCATCTCCTACGGAGACGCCTGAGCTTGCTATCGACGAACCGGCTGACGCCTAGCGGCAGTGGCGGTGATGTTGAAAGTATGCAGCCTACTGCCAAGCTCAGGGGTAGATGCTGGTCTTCGGTTCTGTCGGTGGCATAGAAACTATGGCCGGCCGTTCTTTGATCTCTGCCACGCCAAGACTTCCCGACTCGCCGGCAAGTTTAGTGGCAAGGTGATGAGATGCACCGGCTTTGGCACGCTTAGCTCTTTCCCCGCGAGAACTACTGGCGGAGCAGGACCATCGGCGTCCCCAATATGCCGTGATTTCCACGTCTTAGCCGAATTACCACTAGTAGGCGAGCATAAGACAGTCCAGTGAGAAGTTACCGCGGCTCGTCATCTCCGTACTCGCTCCAAGTGAGGGAACATTGCAATTGGGCAATGAGGGGCCCGTGCTGGAAGCCGATCGAGCCTACACTGTGACGGCGACCTCGACATCGGCTATGCCAATGGCAACGGTCATGAAGGAGCTCTCTATACCCTGCCGTCAATGGATTCTGTGCTACGGCGCTTGGCGGATATAGCGTCCTGCCTAACATGCATTCCGACCCAGGGTTTGCGAGGAGACAAGCATCACCCAACTTGGCAGGCTCGCTGGGAGCGTCTTGCGACATTATGTCGGGGCACTGGCCCAGAATGGATGACTATGAAGACTGAACTATCTGCAGCAGCGACGCGCCGGAGACTGACCACTCTTGCGAAACTGCACGGCACCCGTGAGGTAGCCCAAGTACTCGGACATTCCACGAGGACGGTGGAGCGTTGGATTTCGGATGTGACGCCTGTTCCTGCTCTGCTGGCGCCAGCCCTGGACAGCTTTTATGGCCTCTTGCCGACAGATGTCGTCGGTACATCGGGAAGCTACAGATTCGTCGACCTCTTTGCTGGCATAGGCGGTATCCGCCTCGGCCTAGAAGCCGCCGGTGCCGAATGCGTCTTCACAAGTGAGTGGGACAAGTTCGCTGTCAAGACGTACATGGCCAATCACGATTCCCGTCACCAAGTCTTGGGTGACATTAACTCGGTCGACGCAGCTGACGTACCCGACCACGATATCCTTGCGGCAGGTTTCCCCTGCCAGCCCTTCTCTCTGGCTGGTGTATCCAAAAAGAATTCTCTTGGACGTGACCACGGGTTTTTGGACAAGACCCAAGGCACGCTATTCTTCAATGTTGCAGAGCTTATAGAGAAGAAGCGACCCAAAGCATTCTTACTCGAGAACGTTAAGAACCTTATTAGCCATGACAAGGGCCGTACCTTTGCCGTCATTAAAGAAGTTCTCGAGAAGGATCTGGGTTATTCTATCCAGTACAAAGTAGTTGATGCCAAAGGATTCGTGCCCCAGCACCGCGAAAGAATATATATTGTCGGTTTTGAGTCAAAAGTGGCATGGGACTGGAATTTGGTGACACCCAACCATCGAGTCGATAAGCTCGGACGCATCCTGCATTCCGAGATCGAACCCGTAGAGGCGGACCTTCCATATTTGGACAAATTCGGGCAAGTTGACGATCGCTACGTACTCAGCGACAAGCTTTGGGCGTACCTCCAGGCCTACGCCGAGAAGCATCGTCTTGCCGGCAACGGTTTTGGCTACGGTCTTGTTGAACCCGAGCACACGACGCGAACCTTATCAGCTCGCTACCACAAGGATGGCTCCGAGATATTGGTCTCCCGCGGGCCCCGAGGAAACCCTAGGCGTCTAACTCCCCGCGAGTGTGCTCGGTTGATGGGTTTCCCAGATACATTCCGCATCCCTGTGAGTGATACGCAGGCCTACCGTCAGTTCGGCAATTCGGTCGTCGTACCCGTAATAGAAGCACTGGCAAGTCAAATGATTGACCATTTAGATAAACTCACGGATAAAGATCGGCTAGCGGAGGCATCATAGGTAATGGCTGTTGGGGGGACATGGAAGTCCGACTCTGCCAAGGGACTCGTCTTCCAGACAGAGTTTGGCATCTTACCCGTGAAGGGTATCGATGTTTGGTCGGCGGAATACGAGGGACTCAAGGAGATTGAAGGCCACGCGTGCAGCAGGCCGTCAACCGACTTACCGGACTTGGAGTTTTCGGCCGACCTGCTGCAGCTCCAGCCGGTAATCGTGGCCACCAACACAGGACGGACCTCCTTGGCGCTGCAAGCGATCAACGCCGTCAATCAACCTCTGGTGGAGTCTTGGCCTAGTACGGACCAGGACATCATCGGGACTCAATGGTTCGCGGTAGACCAGGATGACGTTACTCGCAGATCCGAAGAACTTGCTTCTCGTGGAATTTCTTTATTGCAAGAACTTACTGAAGCGCAGGAACTTTGGTTGCTTTGGCATAGCAACCTCGATGTTGAACATCTCAGTGGTGAGTTCCCGGACATAGTTGTGGGGCCACGAGTTGACGAGGCGCCGAGCCTACCAAGCGAACTAGTGAAAGCAACTTTGTACCCGTACCAAACGACGGGCATATCAAAACTGACATCTATGGCGAGCCAAGGACTGGGTTGCCTTCTCGCTGACGAGATGGGCCTTGGCAAAACCATCCAAGCAATAGCTGTGATGTCGTGGATGAGCAGGAACGTTGGATCGCCATCACTGGTCGTAGCTCCCTCCTCGACAACGGCGAACTGGTGCCGAGAACTTGGTCGGTTCGCGCCCCATTTGAGCGTTTACGAGCACACAGGGTCCCAGCGAACCGGCGATCCATCAGTTCTTAGGAACGCGGACGTCGTCGTGACGTCCTTTGACCTTCTCATTCGCGATGAATTCCTGATGCGGGAGATCGAATGGAAGACTATATCTGTTGACGAAGCGCAAAACATCAAGAACCCGCAAGCACAACGAGCACAGGTCTTAAAGCGTCTGCGGTCGCGGACAAAAATGGCAATCACCGGTACACCGATAGAGAACTCGCTCACTGATCTCTGGTCTATCATGTCGCTCCTTGCACCAGATCATTTGTCATCTCTCGACGACTTCAAAGTCCGCTACCCAGACGAAACTCATGCCGCGCTTGAGCTGGGCCGCAGAGTAGCACCTCTGATAATTAGGCGGAGAGTCAATGAAGTTGCCGGGGACCTTCCGGCACGCACCGATGCTCTGGTACCTGTTCACACGAGTAACCTGCTCGCACTGGAATACGAGCGAGTACGGCTGGACGAATCGCTGGCTCCGCTAGCTAAGATCGGCTATCTTCGGCAAATCTGCTCAAGCTTACGGTGCTTGGACAACAGCAACCCTCCTATCACGTCCGGAAACCCCAAGTACGAACAGGCCTTACAGATTATCGCCGAGGCCTTCAGTCGCGACTGCAAAGTCCTCCTCTTCGCTTCCTATACTCCGACCATCGATGAGATCCAACAAGATCTTGGCAGCCGCTTTGCTTCTGCGCTGGTATCTCGCCTCGACGGCCAGGTACCAATTGGGGAACGGCAATCGACCATCGATGCATTCACCGACTTCTCGGGCCCGGCAATCCTGGTGCTCAACCCTAAGGCAGCTGGAGTCGGGATCAACATCCAAGCGGCCAACTACGTTATTCATTACACTCCGGAATGGAACCCCGCAACTATTGACCAAGCTTCGGCGCGCTCCTATCGGCGAGGACAAAGCAAACCCGTCTTCGTCTATTCGCTTTACTATAAAGACACCGTAGAAGAGCTGATGCTGGAGCGAGTCCAAGCCAAGCGAGTTTTGTCAGCGCATGGGCTGAAGGCGGCCGAGGAATTACCGAGCAATAGAGAGATTGACGAGATGCTAATGCGGAGTCCCAAGGAGAGTTCGGTATGACCGCCACGGTAACCACATCCGTGAGCAAAGTACTCACTCCTAATGACGTAGGGTCGACAGGTTCTCATCAAGCCGGAATCGCAGTTCCTAGACAAGATGAAATGTTGGCTTTCTTCCCCGCGCTGGATGCCACCGAGTACAACCCAAGACAGTCGCTGCTATTTCGCGAAGTAAGCGGCATTGATGAGTGGCCCCTTAACTTTATCTACTACAACGGTAGGCTGCATGGTCGCTCCACTAGGAATGAATATCGGCTGACGGGCCTGACGCCATTTTTCAAAAAACACAAAGCCGCGGTCGGAGATATCTTGCAGCTTGGCAAGACGCAAACTGGACGATGGACGATCGAAATAGTTCACTCCCAGGAACGTACCGCCGCAGTTGAGGTTCTGCCACCTTACTCCTTCGAGATAAACGGCGATGCATCTCTAAATTATGAAACAATCAAGCTCTCCGGCACTTGGAGTGCGGTCTCGAGAAGGAAGAATAGTGTCCGCTGAATTATTCGAAGTAACCCCTGATCCGGAACGCATTACTGAATCGTTGCGTGACACCGGCTACGTACTAAACACAGCCGTTGCTGACATTATCGATAACTCAATCGCTGCCGGCGCTGACTCTGTTTTTGTGGAACTGAAGCTGGATCCTCGCGGGAATGTGCGCTTCAGCGTCACCGATAACGGAATAGGGATGGATCGGAACGGACTTGTTAATGCTCTCAAGTATGGTTCCGCTCGCCGTCCCGATCCGTCCAGCCTTGGCAAGTTCGGATTGGGGCTCAAGACTGCTTCCACGTCCTTTGCACGGCGACTTAAGCTGACCTCAAAGTCCGAAAACGGTATGCCCGCTGCGACAGCAATCTGGGATTTGGACCTGGTTCCAGTCCAAGGATGGCAAGTATCAGTCGATTCGCAAGCGGACCCCATTGATGCTGGTCTGTTGGAAAAGCACACTGCGGGCACAGGTACGGTCGTGCGCTGGGAAAAGATCGACCGATTGATACGTGACTATAAAAACCCTTCGGGCGATCGCGCTCATGGTGCCATAAAGAGACATGTCAACTCCCTGCGTGACCATCTAGCGATGGTATTCCAACGGTTCCTCGATCCTGAAGACACACGTGCGGCCAACGTCAAAATCTCCGTAAACGAAACGCCGGTTGATGCCTGGAATCCTTTCGGCTTCGGCTCTGACAAACTACTCGACGCGTCTATTCCCGTTGATCTTGGCGACAAGACCACGACAATGCACCTCAAAGCCTTCGTCCTTCCCCGCAAAACCGAGCTCCAAGCAGCCGACGGGGACGGTGCGCCAGCCTTGGCGCGGTTGGGAAATAAAACACAAGGCATATACGTTTACCGTGAAAATCGACTAATTCATGGGCCTGACTGGCTCAACATGTGGGCACAGGAACCCCACTTCACCTTGTGTCGTGCCGAGCTTTCATTTGATCATGAGCTTGATCTCGCGTTCCAAGTTGATATCAAGAAATCAACCATCATCTTGGACACCGCCCTTGCAGACGTAGTCTTTAGAGCCCTCACGCCGCCTCGACGTGCTGCCGAGGCCCGCTACCGCGATGGTCAGCGCTCACGCGCTAGAGATATGTCCGATCCGGAGCTGCATGCACCTTCAAATGCTGCTATCAAGGACAAATCTAAGTCCATACCCAATGCGACGCTGCAGTCAACGGACGAAAGTTCGGGAACCGCAGAAATCCGGAATGACCATGGTGTCGTGAAAGTCGATTTCGTGCAATCGACTTCCGGAGTCTTCGTCGAAGCCGTTGATGAGCTTCGCGATGGTATCCTCTACCAGCCTGCCTACATTGGGGACAACCCAGGAGTCAGAATCAGCAAATCCCACCCTTACTATGAGAAGGTCTACCTTCCGAATCAGGCCTCAGGCAACACTATTCAGGCACTGGATTCACTTCTTTGGGCCCTGGCGTCCGCCGAGTTCCGGTCTGCCCAAGACTCAACGAGGGAAATCTTCGAAGACATCCGGTACGACGTGTCACGAGCCCTGAAGAAGCTCGTGGAGGATCTTCCCTCCCCGGATTCTGAGTAGGCCTCCTCCATGAACGCGAACGCACTCGCTCGAGCACTGAGCAGTGCCCTTAGCCTTCCGATTACTGCAAAGTCTGATGCCCGTACGGGGACAACTGAATTCCGTCTTGAAGGAATGTCTCGTCCCCACGGTTTCAGTATCGTAGTGACGCAATTGCTGAGCCGGGTCAAAGCTGAACTGCAACTGGACCGACTTGCTGCGGATCTTCTTCGAGTGATCGGAGAGGCCGCACCTGAAAGATGGCTCCAAGTGGCTGAGATAGCTCGCGCGTACGAGTCCCTAGGAGCGCAGTTTCAAATACTCGTCAACGGATCCAGCGTTGATGCCCTAACTTCAAAGGAACTGACTGGTAACGTCCGTACCTTTGCGTGCACGGGCAGCTTGATGAGGACATCGGTTGATGAATCCAACTCCGATGTTTTCATGGTTTCCGAGGCGCTCTTTAGCTTCATAATCTGTCTCCTCCCTCTTGATGCCGATCAAGAGACACCACCGGAACTTGGGAACGTCGATTTTACCTTTGCTTCTGAGGGTCAGAAGTATTCCGTATTAGCTACTAAGTATGAGCGCAGCAGAGCCAACCGTGCTGCTGCGATAGCAGTGCACGGTAACTCCTGCGTTGTCTGTCAATTCAGTTTTGACGAGAGCTACGGCGACCTTGCTCGCGGCTACGTTGAGGTGCATCATTTGGTGCCAGTAAGTTCGATGGGTGGGGCCCGTCCTGTAGACCCGATTACGGAGTTAGTACCACTCTGCGCCAACTGCCATCGCATGGCGCACAGACGCTGGCCGCCTTACACGCCTCAAGAGCTTTCAGAAGCGCGGATGCATTCGGCTTCGACACAAAAGCACTTTCAGCAGTGTGTAGGCATAGTGTCTGAGCCCGACATTAGGATTTCACCAACGGAATCATAGGGGGCAGCGTGAAGTGGGCAGAGGAGCCATCAGACTTGGCTTCGGATGACGCAATAGGAAATGTTGAGGCGCGAGCCAGCAATCCAGAATGGATTGAAAGTTTAGTTGTCACCCTGAGTGGAACGCTCGACGGCGGGCGTAGTGCCGCCAGACGGCAAAGTACCGTGCCTCTCGCCGTTTCATCCCCAGCCCCAGGTCTCTCGAACCATGATGGAGACGATGGCGACGTAAAAGTTCAATCCGTAGTGTCGACAGGCGCCTCGGCCGACCCGGTCAAGGCTTACCTCAAGCAGATCGGCAAGGTCGCACTACTGGATGCCGAGCAGGAAGTGGACCTTGCCCTCCGGATCGAAGCCGGACTGTTTGCCGAAGAGAAGATCAAGGCCGATGAAGGCTCGATGAACCGGAGATACAAGCGTGAGCTTGAATTCATCATTCACGACGGAAAGCGTGCCAAAACTCGCCTCCTCGAGGCCAACCTCCGTCTCGTCGTTTCGGTGGCCAAACACTACACCGGCCGCGGGATGCTGTTTTTAGACCTGATTCAAGAAGGCAACCTAGGCCTAATCCGTGCGGTGGAGAAGTTCGACTGCACTAAGGGTTTCAAGTTCTCCACCTATGCAACATGGTGGATCCGCCAATCCATCACACGCGCGATCGCTGACCAAGCACGCACCATCCGCATACCTGTTCATATGGTTGAGGTCATTAACAAGCTGACCCGTCTACAGCGGCAGATGCTGCAGGATCTGGGCCGCGAACCAACGCCCAAAGAGCTGGCACTGGAACTGGACATGACACCCGAAAAGGTGGTCGAAGTCCAGAAATACGGCCATGAGCCGTTCTCGCTAAACATCATCATCGACGAGCAGGAAACCGAGTTGGGAGACATTATTGAAGATCCTGATGCGGTCGTTCCTGTTGACGCTGTGAGCTTCATCCTGCTGCAGGAGCAACTGCACGATGTGCTCGATACCCTCTCAGAGCGCGAGGCGGGCGTGATTGCCATGCGGTTCGGTCTAACCGACGGACAGCCTAAGACTTTAGACGAAATCGGCAAACTCTACGGCGTAACACGAGAACGTATACGACAAGTTGAAAAGTTAACCTTGGACAAGTTACGTGACCCGTCGAGGACAGCAATCCTACGCGATTATACGGACTGACCGCGGCCGCGATAAGTACTGGCTGCCGACGTCGTCCGCGCTGGAGGCCAATTTGGATTTCTCTTGGCAGGTAGACGACGAGTGTCTTAGCAGGTACTTGCAGAAGCGCGCCACGCGAAGGTGATGTCCGGCTGCCCTTAATGAGGTACTACAACCTTCTTTGCCGGAACATCGGGAACGACTCCCGCGCCCGGTCCACGGTCTCCAGCGACACCTCCGCCGCCCGCACACCGGGCACCAGACCAAGGTCAGCCTCCACAACCCCCATCGGGTCCACCAACACACTTCTCCCCACGGAGACCGGCGGTGCCTGGCACACCCCCGCCACGTACACGCTGTTCTCGATCGCCCGGGCAGCGTTCAGCGCCAGCCACTGCTCCGTCTTCTGCTCGCCTGGCACCCAGGACGAGCAAACCAGCAGGACCTGCGCGTCGGCGTCGGCCAGTGACCTGGCCAGCTCCGGGAACCGCAGGTCGTAGCAGGTCATCAGCCCGAACCGAACTCCCCCGCACTCAAACACCACCGGGGCGGTGGACGGGCCGGGCTTGATAAACGTCGACTCCCCGAAGCCCTGCGCGTCGAACAGGTGGATCTTCCGGTAGAACGCCAGCAGACCGCCGTCGGGCCCGAACGCCACCAGCGTGTTGTACGCTCTGCCCGGCTCGTCCGAGGTTTCCACCACGCCCGCCACCAGCGCGATGCGGTGGCGGCGGGCAATATCGGCGAGCTCCTGGCAGACGGGCCCGTCCAGCGGCTCGGCCACCGCGGGGAACGTTGCGTCCACCTTCTTCTTCTCGTAGGTGGCGTACTCAGGAAAGGCGACCAGCGCGGACCCGTCGCGCGCTGCCTTGGCGGCGAAGCGGTCGATCCCGGCGAGGTTAGCCCGGATGTCGGCGCCCGACTCCAGCTGCCCCAGCGCTATCCTCACGGCTGCTCCCTCCCTCGGCCGAACGGCCACGCTACAAACTGACAAGTGTCAGGCGGCTGCCTCGACCGTCGCCTTCTCCGTGGCCGTCATCTCCGGCGGCGAGGCCTTGAAGCCGCGCGTAATCAGGGCCAGAACCACCACGCCCAGCACCAGCCAGGACACACCCAGCGTAATGGCGTTGCTGTCCAGCCGGGAGAGCAGGTAGGCACAGATGACGGCGCCGATCACCGGGACCACCACGTAGGACACCGGGTTCAGCTGCTGCCCGGCCCGGCGCTGGCGCACATAGTGGAACACCACCGCGGCGTTCACCAGCGTGAAGGCGGTGAAGGCACCGAAGTTGATGAACGAGGTCGACGTGGCCACGTCCAGGAAGATCGCGATCAGGCCCACAATGCCGGTGACCACCAGGTTCGCCACCGGGGTGTGGAACTTCTCGCTCAGCCGGCCGAACACGGCCTTGGGCAGGACGGAGTCGCGGCCCATCGCGTACAGCAGGCGGGAGGCGCTGGCCTGCGCGGCGAGGCCGGAGGCGAACTGCGCCACCACCAGACCGGCCAGGAACACGGCGCCGAAAAGCTGCCCGCCGATCTGCAGGGCGATGGAGCTGGCCGCGGAGGCCGAGTCCTCGAACACGCCGCCGGGGTGGACCAGTTGCGTCACGTAGGACACCGCCACGAAGATGCTGCCGCCGATCAGGGCCACGAGCATGATGGCGCGCGGCACCGTGCGGCGCGGGTTGATGGTTTCCTCGGTGAGGGTGGTGACGGCGTCGAACCCCAGGAACGAGTATGCGGCGATGGCCGCGCCGGCGGAGATGGTGGCGAAGCTGGCGGTGTCGTTGAAGAACGGCTGCCCGCTGGCCAGTCCCCCGGCGCCGTTGGCGGACACCACGCTGCCGATGGCCAGCGCCACGAAGAACACGAGAACCAGCAGCTGGAACGCCATCAGCACGTAGTTGGCCTTGTCCGCCACCTTGATGCCCAGGATGTTCAGCAGCGTGGTGATGACGATGAAGCCCACGATCCAGACGCCGACGGGGATGCCGGGGAACTGGGCGCTCAGGTAGGAGCCGCCGATCAGCCAGATGACCATGGGCAGGAAGAGGTAGTCGAGCAGCACGGCCCAGCCCACCAGGAACCCGACGCGGGGATCGATGGAGCGGCGGACGTAGGTGTAGGCGGAGCCGGCCACGGGGTAGGCGATGGCCATCCGGCCGTAGCTGTGCGCGGTGAACAGCATGGCCACAAGCGCCACGAGGTACGCGGCGGACGCGGCGCCGCCGGTGGTTTCGGCGATGATGCCGAAGATCCCCAAGACGATGATCGGGGTCAGGTACGCCAGCCCGAACAGGACCAGCGAGGGCAGCTTCAGCGTGCGGGTGAGGGTGGTTGTCACGGTGTTTCCTTAGGGCTTGTAGGACGGCGGTGTCCAGGTGGCCGGGTTGATCCGGCCTTGGTAGACGGAAAGTTCGACGGCGGGCTCCCCCTCGCGGAACTGCGACCAGGGGCGGTTGAGGTTCTCCGTGCCGTGCGTGCGGACGCGGTCGACGGCGGCAAGGTCCAGTTCCGCGGTGAGCAGCTGCGGTGCGTCGTCTGGTGCTTCGGTGAGGGTGTTGCCCTCCGGGTCCACGATGATGCTCTTGCCCTGGCCGGTGGGGCCGGCGCAGTTGACGCTGACCATAAAGACCTGGTTCACGATGGCGTTTGCCTTGGCGAGGATCAGTTCCTGTTTGCGGTCCGGGGTGGTGGTTTTGACGACGTTGAGGATCACGTCCGCCCCCATCCAGGCGAGCTGGCGGGACACCTCCGGGTACCAGGCGTCGTAGCAGATGTTCAGGCCCACCCTGCCGATGCCGGGCAGGTCCACGGTGGTGAACCGGTCACCGGGGTCGTACGGCTCGAACGGGCGCCAGGGGAAAATCTTCCGGTAGTAGCCGGCGAGCTCCCCGTCCGGGGACAGGACCAGCTGGGTGTTGAACAGCTGGCCTTCCGGGCCGCGTTCGCAGATGCTGCCCGGGACCAGCCAGATGTTGAGGTCTTTCGCGAGCTGTTGGAGCTCTTTGACTCTTGGCCCGTCCAGTGGCTCGGCACTTCCCTGGAGCATTTCGGTGCGCTGCTGGTCCGGGTCTTCATCGCCGAAGAGATGGAGCTCCGGGAAGACGACCAGTTTGCTGTGCGGCTGGGCTTGGAGGGCTTCTTTGACCTCGTCGGCGAAGGCCGAGACGGGTTCGCCGATGAGCCGCGGCCGGGCCTGGGCAGCGATGAGGGGAAGGATGCGTTGCATGGGTTATCTCCGCGTTGGGGTGTGATCCGGGTTATATTAGATCAGAATGAACCAATAAAGGAAAGGGGGGCGGTGTGCGCCGTAAGGTAGCGGATATGACCCGTCAGCTGGAGGAAACCGCCGAGCCCTCACCCATCGGTGCAGATCGGATGCCCGGAACGGACCGGCGCACCGCGATCGATGCCGTCCGGCTCCGGATCGGCATGGCCATTTCGCTGGGGCTGTTGAAGCCGGGCGAGCGGTTGCCCGACCAGGAGGACGTGGCGCTGGGTCTTTCCGTCAGCCCGATCACGGCCCGCCGCGCGCTGGCCAGCTTGGCGGAGCAGGGCGTGGTGGTGCGCCGGCGCGGCCGGGCCGGGGGAACGTTTGTGGCGGATTCGCCGCCTTCGGATGTTTTGGCGGAACTTTCGGCCTCTCCCGCCGAGTCCCAGGCTGTGAATCGTTTGGTGGACCGGCGGCTGCTGTTCGAATGCGCAGTGACGCACTACGCCGCCCTTAACGCCACTCCTTCACAGCTGGATGAGCTGGAGCGGCTGACCCGGGACATGGCTGAGGCCACGGACTGGTCCGTGTATCACCAGGCCGATGAGCGGTTCCATCAGTTGGTGGGAACGGCGTCAGGGATGGGCACCGCCGTAGAGGTCTATCACGAGACCCTCGCCGAGCTCTACGACTACTTCATCCCCTACCCCATCGAGAAGCTGCTCAAGTCGAACCACGACCACATCGCGCTCGTGGCGGCACTGCGTGCCGGGGACATCCAAGAAGCGGTGGAGGTTTCGAGAAAGCACGTGGACATTCTGCACCGGACGATGTTTATGGGGCTGGCGCAGAGCGGAGTCTAGACCACAGTAGCTGACTACATACTTGCTACCCATTACTTTCCTGATCCTGCGTCCGAAACAACCGGCACCGGGGGCGTCGCTCTGTGTAAAGGCGATCGCGCTGCCGATGATACTGAACGTGGGCTTCCTCTTCATGCACAGCACACATCCCAGGCAGGCCGGAACCTTCTGAAGCACAGTCAGTGAAGGGTCTAAGAAATACTGTGCCGTGGACTTGCCTTCGACTTTCTGCGTTTCAGCCCCCGGAACTAAGCTCCAAGACGGCGCCGACTACGAGTACTACAACACCTCCAACTACTGTGATCAGGAGTGTGATGGCGTGGTCCCCCCACCTCCTGCTGAGCCACGACTTGTTGCTCTTAGAATCCTTGGTTCCCGTTTTAGTTATCGAACCCTTCGGGCTGGGGTTGGATGCTTTCGAGGCGCCCACGTCGTTGGACTGCAGACTCAGCGGCTCATGAACAATCTCCGCCTCAGGCGCTATCCGGCGAATGTCTTTGGATGTCGTCAGACTCTCCATCAAGTCATGGCTCAACTTCTCAACTTCGATTCGGTTGCTCCCACTAACCCCTACCCTGAAGTCCGGGCGGCCCTCTTTGCCGAACCAACCTCTGAGCGCCAGCAACTCAATGCCACCGTCTCGACAAAAAGCGAAGAGATCAACAACCAGCGGTACCGCATGATTCAACTTGAAGGCTTCCCGAAGCTCGGATAAAGAATCTCGCTCAAACGACCGGTTATCGGAAGTATCCCCCTGGACCCTCCACGATGTATCCAGGCGACGACCCTCACGGGACACCTTCAGGGTGGTCCCCCACACTGTCTCCAGCAAGTCCCAAAGGTCACCAACATCCGTCCCCTCGCGGGGCCGAATCTCAATATCTCGGCTAAATCGGTCGGCCACGATAACTTCCTTCTCATGTCTCTGGGTAAGACTACGGTGCCGCAGTTTGATTGTCCTCTGACGCAACTGGCGCTGTTGCTGACTACTCTGCGCCAACAACAGATGAGTCCGTAGGCACTAGCAGGCCAAGCCACACCATCGTTGGTTCGTTCGGACTCCTCTAATGCACATTTCAGTTGGCTCCGAGTGTGTCTCTCGAACAAGCAGGGCACCGCCGGATGCAATAGCGGTGCCCTGCCACCCCGGCAATGGACGAAGGATCATTCCTCAATATCGCGCCGAGAAGTTGTCTACATTCCTTGTCGAAGAATCCATAACCGCCTCAGTGTTCGATACTGGATTGCACTGACCTTCGAATGTCATCCAGGGCCGTCGCCACTCGCACTCGCACTTGATTCCATGCCCCAGCCCAATCAGTCGTCACCGGAGGGAGGCCAAACCGCCCACGCGCTGCGATCGCCGCAGCCCGAGAATCCAAGCCACTGTGCTGCCGCTCGTTCCGCAGGACTCGCGCATCCCGAATCACCTTGAGTGCCGCAATCGCCTCACTCCTCGCAGGTTCGTCAAGAGACTGATTGAACCATGCCGTAAGGCGATTTAGCGTTCCGACCACCTCTTTACCATCGACGAGTTCGACTTTTGGAATTTTAAACTGATCAACCACAGTGAAAAGGGCCGTCATGCGCGTGTCGTAATCTGATCGACTGACAGCAGGAAGCCCGAGCAAACTAGCTGACTCAAGATCCGGCGCGGTCACCAGGCGAGTGCCATTGGTCCATTTGGGATGCGTCAATAAAACGTGAGTTAAGTAGTCCAAGGTTTGTACAAGTGTTAGTGGGGAAACAAGCTCCTCCGGCTTGTGGAACGCAAGAGCTTTCCCGTTGACTACATCCAAGTACTGTGCGCTATCAGCAACCTCGATATACGACCTGAGCCAGGCACCACTCTTGGCAATAAGATCGTCCCCCTCGACTTGGATTGGAGTGAACTCCTGTCGAAGGACAGACGTTGTAAGCCTGTCGGAGAATTCGAAGGGCTTTGCCATATGCGTACTCCGAAGATGCTTCGTAAAGTTCTTCAGCGGGTGCTTGCCTTCAATTACCTCCATGGGTTTTGGCTCTAGTTCCGCATCCGCCAGGGCGATCTGTTGGACTACATTGACTAAGTCATCGGCCGTTGCTCGACCAGAGGTTTCGCGCCCTAAAGCGTGCAGGCCCGCAATAGTCAAACCCACGTGCACATTCAGTTGCGGTGGCAAACCTTCCACCGACCCTCCCCACCAAACGAGACCGTAGCTCGCCATGTTGGAGCGTCCGGTTGCTACCTTGGGAAGAGACTGCAGAACCTCGAAAGCATCTGTCACCTCGGGGTGAGTTTCGTACACTTTTCTAGAGACGAAATCCCAGGTCGGCCACGCGGGCTCAATATTGAAGTTTTCAGCGTTGTAAACGGGCTTCCAAATCGCGCTCAAAAGAGCAAGTTGAACGGGCTCAAGCGTCATTTTCAGAACGTTGTCGCTAACGTCGACGACTCCTGTGTCTACTTCCAATTCTGTCATTGTTACCCTTCCGTTTAGATGACGACGTATAGGGGATCAAGTTTTGCACGGCCCAATGTAAACATCCCTAACGCGACCCTTCGCACTGCGTTTGTGTCGCGGAGCCCGGAAATGGATGAAGCACAGTGCACATTCAGCAGGTGGCGACGTTTAGCTGTTGGGGTTAGAAAGTCATCGCACAGCAGTAAGGAACGCAACGGATGGCGATGGCTTGCTTGTTAGGTCAGGGGACACAAACCTGCACGAACAGAAAGAACAAGCATTCATCGCCTAAGACATCTTGGGTGATGGAGGCACCTTCTCGTAGGGATACTCTGGGTCTATCAAATCCCACATAGGACGTTGAGGATGACCATGCCTCTTGAGTACATTCATCATGACCCTGTACTCGTGCAGGTATGGCAACCAGTGCTTTCTCTTGTGTAGGTCCCTTTCAATGACATCCGCTGATTTCCAAAGCCAATAAAATTCAAGCACGTTGCCAGACAGGTCGAGGGGCGATAGGTCTCGCTGGTGGATTGGCAGGTCGGTCCTTGGGTGCGAGGAGTTCTTGCTGCGTCGAGTTGGTGGCTTCTAATCCTTTCTGGCTCCACATTCTTGACCAGATCGTTCAAGCCCGAATCCCTAAGCCTGCCGAGGGCTACTTGCATATCCGAGCCAAGTGCTTCTGAGTAGGGTCCTATCCGATATAGTGCCTTGTTGATGGCATCCAGTTCATACCTGATCGTTGCAAGAACAGTGTCATTGTTCGGGGTGCGGATTAGAACCCCCGAGAAGTCCAGGTGGTCAGGATTTTTTTTGACTGGGTATCGAGCGATGACATGCAGCATGATGATGAGGTCGTTGATGCGACGCTGCACCTCATCCAGGTCCATGAACACCAGTGAATAGATCTCGCGCTGCTTACGATGCCGAGGAATTGTGATGACCAGTAGGTTGAAAAAGTATGCGGTCAGGATAGCCAAACTCAAGTCGTACAGGATCGGACGGTCATCAGATTCAATCTTGAAGCCGAACTGGTTGCTGCCTATGACGGTAGTGACTACAAGGGTCAGTGCAGCAAGGGCGGCGACAACATGGATGCCTGTGCTTTCCACCCATTTGAGAAATACCATAAAAATGGTTCGTCCCAGTTCCCGGGCGTAGTCCCCGATGTCCGGCAACAACTCCCGGATGATGTTCCACCACCTGACGATAACCTTCCTCATGGCGAAACCCTACCTGTCAGAAGATCCAATACCTGTACGGTTCTGAAGGACTCGCTACGACTGCGGGAGTATGAAGCGGTAAACCTGCACGAACAGAAGGAATGACTACTTGCTGTTCTCTTCCACATAGTCATCATTCGTAGCCGTTGGAGGGTATTCCTTATACGGATACTCCGGGTCGTTCTCTTCCATGCCGAACCAATACATGATGGGGCTGGCTCTTGGGCGATCCTTACTCATTCGTTCCCGATGGGTGGGCATCGTGTACTTATCAACCAGTTCCCTGACACTTTCAGTTGCCTTGTAGTACGTGAGGAAGGCTCCAGTCCACCCTGCGAGGTGTTGCCGTTTCAGTGTGTATTCAGTACCGCCGGTGTATGCACGGGTTGGTTGTCCACTCGTCTGCCTGAGTTCATCCACCGAGACGCTTGAGGAATAGCCAGTCTTCTTGTACGGCGCGAATGCCATGTGCAGGAAGTCCTGGTTCTCGTGCTGGAGGCATTCCTGTAAGTCCAGCGGCAGGTCTGCTGCATAGGGGATGATGTCAGCGTATGCGGACTCTGCCTGACTGAGGCGTTCGGCAATATGGGCTTTGATGTGAGGGTTGTCGTTGCTAGCCATCAGAACCTTTTTCAGGTGTTCCTCGGTAATCCTGTGGGGAGGGCACTTGGCGAGGCGTTCCAGATCCCGGATGATATCCATCCCGTTATTGGCAATGATCCTCAACGGAGTCCTGAGCGTGATGAAGCGGGACTCCTGCTTCTTCTTGGCGGGTAGTTCCACAACGAGATAGTTGAAGGCATAGGCGGCGAGGAGACCAAGGCTAAGGTCATACAGCCATGGCTCAGGGTCAGCCTGCTGGGTGCCGGGTTGAGGTACTTCCTGCGGGAAGTGACTGACAACCGTTGTGTATATGAAGGTGGCAAGAGAAGCCAGGGCAATCAGGTGTATGCCTATGCGTTCCAGCCATCGTTCTACCCGGTTCCGAATTTGCTTCACCGAGAGAGACTACCCGGACGGTGTTGGCGGGCGAATTCGTGGTTGCGACCTGTGGCAGGATGACAGCAGGTATGCGGGGGGTGCTTCTCTCTTGTGTGCGGCTTCCTGTTCCTGTGATGAGAGAGTGCTTCCCTATGACCACCACCAGCGAGTTCAAGTACCTGGACCCGGATATTTATGAACCTGCTGATTACGGGTCAGCCGAGGACTTTACGGTTGATGAAGCGATGGGGCTGTGGGAAGAGGCAGCAGAGGCTTCGTTCCATGAACTGCCGGAACCGGGAACCACCTGTCAGAAGTGCTCCACGCACTGGAATGCATGCACCTGCCCGGACGGGGCAACCTATGACTCCGATGTGTTTTTCATCCACGATGATGCCGAGGAGATTGCCTCTTACTTCTTGGCTGCGTGGGAGTATTCGCTGCTGTTGCACTCTTCTCATGTACTTCCCCATTATCCTGCACAGGGGAGAGAGAAGAGCGCGAGGTTAGGAGTCGGTGTTTTTCCTGGGCGAGGGTGTTGCCTTGCTGTGGGCAGGAGTTCGCTTACCCTCTTGGTTCCCACGCTTCTTGGCACCCTCATCGTTGGCAGGGTGGTCCGGGTGACCCGCTGGAATGTTGATCCCCTTGGGACGCTCAATCACTGTTCCTGAATTCACTACCACCAGCCCACCCAATACTTGGGTTTCGCTCCGTGGTGGTTCATCGCTGAGTACAGCCCTCAATCCTGCTGCCTGTATCAGGGTCATTTGCTTACTATCCCTGTGCAGGCTCCATACCTTTTTCAGAAGGCTGTTCATGGTGGGGGCTTCAAACTTCGCCATCAGCTGCTTCACGACATGAAGGACGGTCGCCGGCTTGGTTGATAGGCGGGCAGCGATACTGTTGATCCTCCTACCCCGGAACAACCCTTCAAGGACAGTAGCCTCCTGCTGTGAGAAGCCCATCCCCTTCAACTGGGATGCTTTCAGTTTTGGTTTTAGTATCCGTTGAACCCTGCCCGTACCCGAGGGCAGATTGGGTATCGTACGCTTCCTCGTGAATCCAGAAGACTTCGCTGGTGATGAGGAGCCGGCAGATTCTGGTGAAGCCTCCACTGCTTCATGGGTGGATACGGACACCTGCTTGCCATCAACGACGGTGTACTTTCCGCCGCTGGATGACGGAGGAAGCGGCTGACCTGTTTGCTTTTCATCCGGGTCATCAGAGTGTTTCCCTCCGATGATAGTGACTTCCACATGGTCTGCTGGGTACTTGTAATTCGACCAACCAGTAAGTGGTGAGCCTGAGCGGATGGAATAAGTGTCGTCTACCTGGTTCCACTGGAACCCTGATTCCTTCACCACAACGCCAGTGCTTTCGGACTGATCATCGGTTGGTGGACTCCCCTGAACAGTGCCCTTGTCAGCAGTGTTCTTTCTCCTCAGCCTGTCCAAGAATTCCTGCGGAAACGCTGATACGAATTCCGTGCCATCAAGTGCCTTCAAAGCCCGTTGTTCTGCTTGTTGCAGTTGGTAGCGGTTGATGGCATCCGTGGTGATGGTACGGAGTTCTTGCTCTGTCAGGTCTTGAATAAGGGAAGCAGCGTCAACCATGCGTTCCGATTCGGCGGTGGGTGCGAAAGCCTTTCGCTGTTCTTCTTTCAGGTAGCGGTAGAGCGGAGCAGTTGTTTCCGACGTAGTGGATTCTTCCTGTGCCTCATGCTGAACAGCAGTCTGGGCTTTCTCCTCTGCCTTCTGCTGAGCAGTGCTGGCAGAAGATTCCGCGGTGGGCCGGAGGGTGACTGTTTTGGTTGCCTGCGGGATGTCAGCAGGAGGACGGTATGCAGGTCTGAGTGCTATGGCATTGGCGAGGTCACCCCAGAAGGAGTCCCGTTGCTTGAGCGGTCGTTCCTTCATTCGGATACTCCTGTATTGGAGGGTGCCGGCTGTGGGTCTTCCATCATCTTGCCTGCAAGCAGTCCCAGAAGGAGCATGGCTCCAACTCCGGACATGAAGTTTCCACTGCGACCTTCCATTGCCCAGGAGACAGCCCCACCCAAGAGTGCGAAGGCAATGCCTGCAACGAGGTGGGCGGCGATGAGCCTGCCGTACTTGTGGTCGCTGGTGGTATCCATGTTGATGATGGTCAACAGGAGTCTTCCTACCGCCAAGCAGAATCCTCCAAGGCTTCCTTCAAGCCATGCTTGGCTCCAGAGGAAACTCACATCAAACGCCACAATCTCCCCTTGCTGTACAACCGGCTTCAGTAATTCTCAGATTACAGGTCTGGTTATCCACAGTGACTTCTGCTACGGAAGTCGTCGGGGACAGAGGGGTGCGCTTAGGCTTGCCGGTTTGCGCACGCCATCCGACCGCTTTGGGCGAAGGAACATGGAACGGCGTCGGGCCGCACGACTCAAGCAAGAGGGTTTCTAGCGCACTGCTGGCAAGGCAGCTAGGCCCAAGTTCAAGGCAATCAGTGTGGCCAGCTCGGTATGAGTTGCCAAAGGCGCGCCCGGCCAAAGCCGGACGCGCCATTCGTGTGCACTGAACCACTCGCAGCGATTCAAGGCGGTTGATTTCAGTCGATGAGCACCGGCTGCTTGTCACTCTCGGAAGATTCGACACGCGGCCGGACGTCGCGCTTCCGGTGGTTCAGCCAGTTCGCCACCGCCAGCAGCGCCACGAGTCCGAAGGTGCTCAGAAGCTGGGGACGGGAATCCTCGCCGATGAAGCCCACCGTGAAGATCGCCGCGAGGATGAGCAGGCCAAAGCCCGTGAGCCACGGGAAGCCGGGCATCCGCAGGGGAAGTTCCGTCCCCTCCCGGTCGGCACGGAGGCGCAGCGCGAGCTGGGCGAGCAGCGCGGACGTCCACACCAGCAGGCACGTCGAGCCCACAATGTTCAGCAGGACGCCAAGGACCATCTCGGGGAACGCCAGCTCCAGCACAACCGTGACAACACCGAAAGCAACGCTGGCCAGGACTGCGGCAACCGGGACCCGCGCCTTGGACACTGAGGCAAGGAAGCGGGGCGCTTCGCCCCGCTCCGCGAGGGAGTACGCCATCCGGGAAGCACCGTAGAGGTTGGCGTTGAGCGCGGATAGCAGTGCTGCCACGGCTACCAGCGTGATGGCGGTGGCTGCCCCGGGCATGCCGGCGGCCTCCAGCACCGCGGCAAACGGGCTCTTCAGCCCCTCAGAACCTATGGGAACCACGGCAGCAATGATGAAGATGGCACCGATGTAGAACACCAGGATGCGCCACAGCACCGTCCGGACTGCCTTCTTGACGCTCCGGGCCGGCTCGGCGGTCTCGGCTGCCGCCACGGAAACAATCTCGGTGCCGCCGAACGCGAAAGCCACCACAAACAGCGCCGTGGCAATCCCGGCAAAACCGCTCGGGGCAAAGCCGTCGCCCATGAAGTTGGACAGGCCCGGCGACTGGACGCCCGGCAGCCAGCCGAAGAGAAGGGCAGCGCCCACAGCCAGGAAGGCCACGATTGCCGCCACCTTCAGCAGCGCGAACCAGAACTCGAACTCGCCGAAGTTCTTCACGCTCGTCAAGTTCACGGCGGTGAGCACCACGATGAACACAAAGGCCATCAGCCACACGGGCAGCGCCGGGAAGATGGTGGCCAGCAGGCCCGCCGCACCAAGCGCTTCAGCTGCAATGACCACCACGAGCTGCAGCCACCACAGCCAGCCCACCGTGGCACCGGCCACCGGCCCGTAGGCCTTGGCGGTGTAGACGGAGAAGGCACCGCTGTCCGGGTTGGCGGCGGCCATCTCACCGAGGGCCCACATCACGAGGATGATGAGCGTGCCGGCCACGAGGTAGGAGATCAGCACAGCCGGGCCGGCCGCTTGGATGCCGGCGCCGGACCCGATGAACAGGCCCGCGCCGATCGCGCTGCCGAGCCCCATCATGGTGAGCTGCCGGGGTTTGAGGGCGGCGCCGAGTGGGCGCGCAGACGTCTTTGTCTGTTGTTCCATGGGGATTCCTCTAGATAGTAGGTGGAACGGGTTGTGGTTGTGTGTCAAAGAGTTTCAGCCTGCGTGGGCTTCCAGGATCCGGAGCACGCGGTCGTTCGAGGCGGGGTCGGCAACGGTAATCCGCACGCCGTCGCCCTGGTACGCCCGGACCAGGATGTCCGCGCGGTCGAACGCCTCGATGAGTCTCGCCCGAAGATCGTCATCGGCACGGATCCACAGGAAGTTGCCCTGGCTCGGCTGCAGTTTCCAGCCCCGGGCTTCCAGCAGCGCGGCCATCCGTGCACGCTCCTGCTTCACGGCGGCCACACGTGCTTCCATCTCCTCCCCCGCGTCCAGTGACGCGGTAGCCGCCGTCTGGGCTAGCGCGCTCACCGAGAAGGGAAGGGCGGTCCGGCGCAGTCCTTCAGCAATGGCCGGCGAGGCCATCGCGTACCCCACGCGCAGGCCCGCAAGCCCGTAGGCCTTCGAGAAGGTGCGCAGGATGCAGACGTTGGGGTACTCGCGGTAGAGCGCCAGGGAATCGGGGCCGCTGCCTGCTTCGGCGTATTCCACGTAGGCCTCGTCGATCACCACGAGGATGTCGGAGCGGACGAATTGCAGGAAGGCCTCGATGCGTTCGTGGGTGATCGACACGCCGGTGGGATTGTTGGGCGTGCACAGCAGGATCACCTTCGTGCGCGCAGTGACGGCCGCGGCCATGGCATCGAGGTCGTGGCACTCAAGGTGGTCCAGCGGGATGCGGACCGGCCGGGCGCCCGCCAGCTCCACCAGAATGGGATACGCCTCGAAGGAGCGCCACGCAAAGATCACCTCATCCCCGGCGTCGCACAGTCCGGTGATGATCTGCTGGAGGACGCCAACGCTTCCCGGTCCCACGGCGACCTCCGCGGCCGTGACGCCGAGGTGGCGGGCAATCCGCTTGCGGAGTTCGACGGCGGCACTGTCCGGGTAGCGGTTCATCGCACCGGCCGCGGCGGCCACCGCAGTAACGGCTGCGGGCAGCGGTTCGTAGTGGCTTTCGTTGCTGGCGAGGGCTGCGACGTCCATGCCGGCGCTGCGCCGGCCCGGGACGTAGGACGGAAGTCCGGTGACTGCGCTTCTAAGGGTGGGACGCGCGGTGCCCGGTCTGGTCAGGAGCTGATCAGGGGTCATGAGGACCGATCATGTTGTGATCCGGCCCACATTGCAAGATACGCTCTAGTCATTGGGACAACTGCTCAACTTCTACTGTATGTGGTGAAAATATGACCATCGCGAACTCTCGCACCCTCGATTCCCTGGACGGCCGGATCATCCTGGCCCTCGACAAGGACCCCGAAGCCAGCGCCCTGGCACTCTCGCGGACGCTCGGCGTCGCGCGGAATACCGTCCACGCCCGGCTGGCACGGCTGGAGCACAGCGGCGCCCTCCGCTCCTTCAGCCGGAGACTGGACCCCGCCGCACTTGGCTACGAACTCATGGCCTTCCTCTCGCTGTCCATCAGCCAGACACGCACCGGTACCGTGGAGGACGGGCTCGCGGCGATCCCGGAGGTCATCGAGGTGCACGCCACCACCGGCGACGCGGACCTCATGGCCAAGGTGGTGGCCCGCGGCACCGCCGACCTCTACCGCATCACCAACGAGATCCTGGAAATCGACGGAATCGAACGGACCAGCACGGCCATCTCCATCCTGGAACTCATGCCGCCCCGCTACGACGGCCTCATCAGCAGGCTGTCCGAGCAGGAGTCACGCACTGCGGACTAGGGGTGATGCACGCCACAGATAGGCAGATTTTCAGTTCACTCTTCCCCTTGCTGCCAATAATCCCAGCGAAATTCATCGCTATTGCTTATCTGAGGCCTGGCGCACAGGCTTCCTGCATGACTTCACTTACCGTCTCAGGCCGCGTGGCCCAGGTTCTCAGCAGTTATGTCAGCGATGTCTTCGGCGTCATGGGCAACGGGAACGTCTACTTCCTGGACGCCGCGGAGAAGCAGGGCATCCGGTTCTCCCCCGTCCGGCATGAGGGCGCCGCCATCGCCGCGGGCGACGCCTACTACCGGACCTCCGGCCGCCTTGCAGCGGGCACCACCACCTACGGCCCCGGCTACACCAACGCACTCACGGCCCTCGCCGAGGCGGTGCAGGCGCAGATCCCCGTCGTGCTGGTCACCGGCGACGCACCGAGCAGCGGTGCCCGGCCCTGGGATGTGGACCAAGCGGCCATCGCCACGGGCATCGGCGCGGCCACCTTCACCGTCACCCGCGACGCCGCGGGCGCCATCACCCGGCAGGCGGTGGAGTACGCGCTCACCAAGCGGACCGCCGTCGTCCTTGCCATCCCCTACGACCTCGCGGCCCTCGACGCACCGGAAGAGGACCTCCCCGCGCCGCTGGCAGCAAAGGTGACGGACGACGTCGACGGCAGCCTTGGGCAGGTGGCTCGCCTGCTCGCCGGGGCGAAGCGGCCGCTGATCCTGGCCGGCCGCGGTGCGCACCTCGCCGGCGCCGGCCCGGTGCTCCGGGAGCTCGCCGACCGCCTGGGCGCCTTGACCGCCGGAACGGCTCTGGCGCTCAACCTCCTGCAGGGCGAGGGGTACCTCGGCGTTGCGGGCGGGTTCGGCACGGACACCGCGGCCGGACTCATGGGTGAGGCGGATGTGGTCCTGGTGGCCGGGGCGAGCCTGAGCCCTTTCACCATGCGGTTCGGGCACCTGCTCGGCCCGGACAGCACCGTCATCCAGATCGACGCCGGCCTGGAAGCGACCAACCCGCGGGTGGACCTGTTCGTCAGCGCTGATGCGAAGACCGCGGCGTCACGCCTCCTGTCATTGCTGGATGGTGAGGCTGCGGCGGAGGGCTGGCGGGCGGAAGCCCTCCGGCGTCTGGCTTCCGGGCCGGGGCACCACCCAGGCTCCGACGAGACCCCGGACGGCCGGCTGGACCCGCGCTCCCTTGCCACGGCGCTGGATGCGGTGCTGCCTGAACGTCGAACGGTGGTCCAGGACGGCGGGCACTTCATCGGCTGGGCACCCATGTACTGGAACATCCCCCGGCCGCAGGACCTGGTGATGGTGGGGACCGCCTTCCAGTCCATCGGGCTGGGACTCGCGAGTGCCGTCGGGGCGGCCCGTGCAGTGGAGGACGGCCGGACCCTGGTGCTGGCGTCGGGCGACGGCGGTTTCCTGATGGGCCTGTCCGACCTCGAATCGCTCATCGGCACAGCCCGCAGCGCGGTTGTGGTGATCTACAACGACGCCGCCTATGGAGCCGAAATCCACCAGTACGGCTCCCAGGGCCTGACCGAAAAGCCGATGCTGATCCCCGAGGTGGACTTCAGAGGCGTCGCCCGCGCGCTCGGCGCCGAGTCGGCGATCATCCGCTCACTGGCGGACCTTTCCGCGCTCACGGACTGGATCGACGCCGGGGCCAAGGGAACGTTCGTGGCCGACTGCCGGATCACGTCGAGCGTCCGGGCTCCATGGCTGAGCGAGTGGATGAAAGCGTCCCAGGCCGCGAAGGCGGCGGTGGCGGGGTAGTTGACCCGCGCTCGCACACATCCTGTCGGCATATCCAGGGCTAACGGGTGAATCAAAGAAGTCCTAGGCTGAGTGACAACACGTTAGAGCAACAAACGATGAGGTCGCCCATCTTGCTTAAAAGCTGAAGATTACTATGAGCAACTGACGCGCGACGTGGGCCTCCAACCGGAGGGCATCAACTTATTTTAGTGATCTTGCAGCAATCACTGGCTGCCCTTTGATGGTGACTGCTCGCAGGACGAATTGACGACCGATCGGCCCAAAGAAGACATCGGCCTTGTTTCCATACAACCGGCCTTTATAAAGAAAGGGTGAAGTGAAATGCCTCAAGACGCTTTCAGCAAAAATAGCATTGTTATCATTTACCCATTCCATCCATTGGTTAACTGCATCTCGAGATTTTGCAACTTTTGACGCTGCACTGATCTTCAATACGGCAATTCCCTGCGTACTGAAACCGATGCTGACAGTACATATTTTCTGGTCAGTCAGCGTACGGATCTCAACTTTGGCGCGTCGTCCAAGCCAAGGCCTTCGCGACCAGTCCGCTTCCAAATGCAATTTGCAGTGCCGTCCGTTGATCTGGACTGTCCCGAGTACAAGCTTTGGTGCGATGAAGGTAATCCTCGTGCGCACCACCCGCGCCCAACCTATTTTTCCGTTGTCCTCATTTATGCAGAGATAACGAGTTCGCTCATTCAGTTTGATATTGCTTCCATTTATATGCCAAGACGTCAAGTCATACCCTCGATCAACTACGAGGCTGGTCGTCGGCCGAATGCTGTAAGTATTAGTAACATCCCTGACCTTTCCAAAGGCAACAGAATTGGATGTTGGCGCTCTATGCAAGGCCGACCGAAGGAGCTCAAGGCGTCGCACTTCCTCTTGTTGCCGCTCAAAGCGCTCCTTCGCCTCCCGGAGGGCGTGAAGTTCCGCGACCCTCTTATCTGCCTCCGCGGCAGCAGTTTGGGCTTTACGGTAATTCTCGGCAATCTCGGGCAACAGGGCCTTCATGTCAGCGACCATTTCCGGCGTTATCGGCGAGCGCTGCTCCAACCAGGGCTGGATGAACTTCTCAATGTCGCTGACAACGCTGGCTTCGGTAAAAACAACGCTGGCCTCTTTGTTCCGCGTTCCGCCGTTTGTGAGGTTTTGGCTACCGACGCTGGCAAATTGCCTGGAAACTATGATCACCTTGGCGTGAAGTTGATCAACATGGAAGAGAGCGTGCCCCTCGTCCATGAGCTTACTAAGAGTGGTTAGAGAGGACGCACCATTTGCGAACAGTTCTGCCCTGAAGTCAGTATGAACCTCTAATGAACCGTCGCGTAGTTGTCGAGTAACAGAGTGCGCAGTGCTGGAAGTGATGAACGGTGAAAAAATTTTGACGCCGGTCGCGTTAGTTCCAAGCTCCTTCTGCCATCGTCGAGCGATATTTCGATCTACATATAGTTCCATCTGCCCCCGCCAAGACGTTTTTCCCACTTAGTCTACAAATTGCCAAGGTATAGGAATAGGGGGTCGGGAAAACAGAACTACCTGTCTCACATGCGTGCCGCGCCTCCACAGCAGCGCGTCCCGCGTCTGTCCCGCCCGAATGTTTCGGCCTGCGGAGCCCCAAGACAACGCCACATTCTCATGGCCTGCATCCGTTGCCGGGCCTGACCTGGCCGTGCGACACACCACTTAGCGCCGGGATTCGGAATAGTGAAGCGCCGCTGCGCTGTTGTGGAGATCATGAAGGCAATTGCTTACAACACATACGGAAACCCAGACGTCCTCGAATTTGGTGATCAGCCAATGCCGAAAGTCGGGCCGGGAATGGTCCTGGTCAAAGTCAAGGCCGCCGCCGTGAACCCGGTGGATTGGAAAATCATGGCCGGGTCTCTGGACGCCGTCATGGATCTGCAGTTTCCGGCCATCCCCGGCTGGGATGTAGCAGGGGTTGTGGAGTCGGTGGGAATTGACGCCCGGCAGTTCCAGCCCGGCGACGAGATTATCGCCTACGGCCGCAAGGACTACGTCCACGGTGGAAGCTTTGCCGAGTACATCGCGCTGCCGGAGCGGCTCCTGGCGCGGAAGCCTGCCTCGCTCGGGTGGAATGAATCGGCGGGCCTGCCGCTGGCCGGCCTGACCGCCTACCAGGTTCTTAACCGGCTGGGGCTGAAGTCCGGCGAAACTGTCCTGATCCACGGGGGCTCCGGAGGCGTGGGCTCCCTTGGCATCCAGATCGCTGTGGCCCGCGGCGCCAGTGTCATCGCCACTGCCTCAGAGAAGAATCACGAGTTCCTCCGCTCCCTGGGAGCCGAGCCCGTTGCCTACGGGGACGGGCTCGCGGAGCGCGTTCGCTCGCTGCGTCCCAACGGCGTGGACGTCGTTGCCGATTTCGTAGGCGGAAACCTCGAGGCGACACTGGCCGTGCTGGCCGAAGGAGGCCGGCATGCCTCGATCGCCGACAGCGAAGTGGAAGAGCACGGCGGCGACTGGATGTGGGTCAATCCGGTGGGAGACGACCTGCAGGAACTCGCCGACCTGGCGTACAGCCGGAAAATGCGCGTGGAAGTTGCCGAGGTCTTTCCGCTGGAAAAAGTCGCTGATGCCTTCCGGTCCAACATGGAAGGGCATACCCGCGGCAAGATCGTGATCGCCATAGACCAGGATTCCTGATCCCGGCAGCTTGCTGACTAAGGTTCCGTTCCTTGGAGCGGAGCCCTAGTCAGCCGCGCGACGGGTGAAGACCAGATGCACCACCCCGCACGGGGAAGGGCTCGCTTCAATGTCAAAGCGTTCTTCGAGTCCTTCGAGCCCGTCCCAGAGCCGTTCGCCACGGCCCAGGAGAATCGGCACGAGGACGACATGCATGTGGTCGATCAGGTCTGCCTCCAGGAACTGCCGCACCGTGCTGGCGCCGCCGCCGATCCTGACGTCCAGTCCCCCGGCCAGGGCGCGGGCCTTCTCAAGCGCGGAGACGGGGTCGGCATCAACGAAATGAAAGGTTGTTCCGCCTTCCATCTCGAGGACCGGCCGGGGATGGTGTGTCAGGACAACCACGGGGGTGTGGAACACAGGGTTCTCGCCCCACCACCCCTTCCAATCCTCGTTCTCCCAAGGACCGCGCTGAGGGCCGAACTTGTTGCGCCCCATGATTTCGACGCCGACCCCGGGTCCCCACTGGCTGGCGAACGCCTCGTCAATGCCAAAGGATCCTTCCGATTCCCCGTGGAGGCCCATGGCGCGGAAGGTCCGCGTCTCGAAGGCCCACTCCAGCAGCCGCGTGCCGGCGTGGCCGAATGGAGCGTCCAGTTGCTGGCCCTCACCGGTGCCGAAACCGTCGAGGGAGACCGAGAAGTTATGCACGCGGACAAGGGACATGTCGTCGCTCCTGAAGTGTCGTTGGCAGTCACTGTATGGCGATCGGTCCCAACCGCTCAAGGCCTCACAGCAGCTCCTGTCCTTGCAGCGTGTCCGCCAGACTCAGTGACCGTTGGGTTATTGCTCCCCTTCAGCAGCAGCAGCCGCCTTGATCGCGTCCTTCTGGGCACGCAAGGCCTCGGCGTCATGCTGTTCCTCGGCCTTTTCCTGATGGATGACCGCTGCGAAGAGCTTCTCCATCTCCTTGGCCACACCGGCAGCTGACGCCGGGTTCTGGCCGGTCACAAGCCGGTCGTCAACCACCACCCTTTCCTCGAAAACACCGGAGGAGACGTGGGTGGCGCCCTGTTCCTCAAGCCGGTCTGCCAGGAAGAACGGAATGACCTTGTCCTTGCCTGCAGCAACCTCCTCGTCGTTGGTGAAGGCAGCTACCCTCCGGCCTTCCACGAGGCGAAGCCCATTCTCCAGTTCCACGTTCAGCAGGCCCGCCGGTCCGTGGCAGACCGCGCCCACCAAGCCGCCGTTGTTGTAGACCCTGGCCACCAGGCTTTGCAGGCCTTCGCTGTCCGGGAAGTCCCACATGGTGCCGTGGCCGCCCACGAGGTAGACGGCGTCGTACTGGTCCGGATCAACGACGTCGACGCGGGCGGTGTTGTAGAGGCCGGCGCGCGTGGTCTCATCCTCCGTGAAGGCAACCTGGATGGGATCTTTCGAGTCCACCTCGTCGCGCGGGGGCTGGCCGCCCTGGATGGACGCAAAGTCGACGAAATGGCCTGAATCCTTGAACACTTTCCAGGGATGTGCAGCCTCGGCCACGTTGTAGCCCGTCTTCTCTCCCGTATTGCCGATCTCGGAAACGCTGGTCAGTACCATGAGGATTTTCTTCATGAAGTGCTCCTTTCGTCCGACTCCCACCCTACGCCCGGCCCGCTCGGTGGGTGGCTCTGCTGAAACGGCCTAGCCTTGGAGCAGCGGAAACAAAGCCTCGGCCGTCCTGGGCTTCTGAATTCGGTCACTAATGTCGAACCAACCGGAAGGTGCCCACCCATGCGGATCCTCGTCGTCGGAGCCGGAGCAACAGGCGGGGCGTTCGGTACGCTCCTGCAGGAAGCGGGACGGGATGTCACGTACTTGGTGCGGCCGCGCAAGCAGGAGGTCCTCCGCCGCGACGGGCTGCGTTTCGTCTCCCCCACCGCCGACCGGACAAACCCGGTGAAAACCATCACAGCCCCGGACGGCTCAGAGGCCTTCGACCTGATCCTCGTCACGGTCAAAGCCACAGCGTTCGAGGGCGTCCTCGGCGAAATCGGCGCTTTCGTCGGACCCGGAACCATGATCATGCCCATCCTCAACGGCATGGCGCATGTGGACCAGCTGGAGCAGCAGTACCCGGGGCAGGTGCTCGGCGGCCTGGCCCGGATCGTCGCCACGCTCGACGGCGACGTGGTCCGCCAGCAGGTGCCCCTGACCTCCCTCATGGTGGGCGGGCTGAACGGAAACCCTGTCCCCCCAGAGGTTTCTGAAGCTCTGGACGTGCCCGGCGTCGACTTCTCGGTAGTGGACGACGTGATGGGCGCACTGTGGGATAAGTGGGCCTTCATCGCGGCCGCGGGAATCGTCAACTGCCTGTTCCGTGCCCCGGTGGGACGGATCCTCGACGCCGGCGGGCAGTCCAGGATCCTGGAGGCCATCGGCGAAACCGAAGCGGTGGCGGCCGCGGCAGGGCATCCCGTGTCCGACGCCGCTCATACACAAGCGGTCGGAATACTCACCGAGCCGGGCTCGGCCTTCACTTCCTCCCTCTATCGGGACCTCACCGCAGGGCTGCCCTCCGAAGCCGAGCACATCCTCGGCGACCTCGCCCGCAGGGCCCGCAGCCTCAACGTCCGTACGCCACTGCTGGACCTCACCCTCATCCAGATCAGGGCAGGCCTGCAGCGCTGACCCACTCCGGCCGAAACCAGGTCGATGATCGGTCTGTAAGGCCCCCATGGAATGCAAGGATCGGAACGGAGCCATCCGGCCCAGATCCGGCCCCTTGTCCCGTGGAAACGGGGTGGATGATTCCGCTAAGGCAGACGTTATTCCTCGGTCTACAGGCAGTCCATACGCGCGGACGGGACACCGATCCAGTCTTACAAATAGCTTCAGTTCAGTATCTAAAGGAGCTCGCCCCGGGTAGCGGCTTTGTCCGAACCTCTGAACTGGTATCGCCACTGGATAACCCCGCAGTACCGTCTGGGCAGCAACGGATCACGGCTATACGCTGTGTCTTGAGAGGATGCTAGGAAATGAGCGGATTCATCGTACGTTGTGCCGGGATTCTTCTCACGCTGACTGTTCTGGGCCTCGTGTTCGAGTCAGTAACGCCGTTGCCGTCAACTGCCGTCCCGTCTGGTGGCGGGCTCGTAGAAGTGCTGTGGGGTGGCGCCGATTTCGTGGCCGAGATCGCTGCGCAGGTTGGGTGGCTGATCCTGCCGGTGGTGGTGCTGTGGCTGGCGATACGCGGACTTTCCGCATCTGCGGTATATGTGGCCGCCGTTGCGGTGGGGATGTTCGTCCTCGCTGGAGGCGGGATCGTCCTGAAGTCCTTCTTGACCGGTACGAGCTCCCAGGGCGGGAGCGTGTTCTCCAGCGGGTCGATACAACTCGCTGTTTCGTTGGGAGTGCTGCTCCTGGTCTTCCTTCCTGCCGTCCCGGCGAGAGGCAGGACGTGGACGGTTGTCGGAACAGTGCCGCCAGTGATCATGTTCGAAATCATGCGGATGCTCGCCGGAGCCGTCTCATTCGGGCCGCAACTCCTCGGCTGGTTGATCGGCATCGCCTGGCTTGGCGCTACCTTGGCGGCCTTTCGTCGGTGGCAGCAGCATGCCGGCCAACGGACACGCTGGTGGTATGGACTGCCTGTACAGGATCGGACCGTGCTGGTCCCGGCGTCCGCAGGGAACCCGCCACTACCGGGCGGGAGAAGCAGCGCTCTTAAACTCGCCGGCATCTGGGTGCTCATTGCAAGTGGTGTGACCGGCGCGGGCTTCCTTGTCACCGGGGTTGACTCTGTTCGGCGCTTGGACCAGGCAACGGTCGAATGGCTGGCCGAGCACCGCAATGAGACGTGGAACGCCCTAGCGGATGTGGCCGGATCCTTTGGCAATACGCCCGGAATTGTGGGAGTTCTGCTTGTTGCCGCACCTCTTGCCGTTGCGATCACGAGGCGAGCTGCTCCGGCGGTGTTCCTGCTCGTGGCTGCGGTCGGTGAGACCGCCTTATATCTGATCTCAGGAATGATCGTCCGCCGGCCCAGGCCGGATGTCGACCACCTGTCGGAAGGGCTTCCACCCACCTCTTCCTTCCCATCAGGACATGTAGCGGCCGCCGTCGTCACATACGGGGGGCTAGCACTGCTGCTCCGGGCCTGGGCAGAATCCCGCCTCCGCGACCTCGGCCTCATCCTCGCACCGCTCATCGTGCTGGGCATAGCCCTTTCCCGACTGTACTGGGGGGTTCATTATCCAACGGACACAGCTGTCGGCTTGATATTCGGCGCTGTCTGGGTCTCTGTTTGTTGGCGGTACTTCAAACCCGCTCGCGGATCCCCCAAATATGCCACCCATCAGACGAATCCAGTGGCTGAACCCCCACGACTGGAAGATCGAGAGGTGATCGACCACAACGACGAAAAATGATCGAGAAGACCAACGACGACCGCCACAAATCAGGGCAAGCTTGTTGGTTGGCTTTTCCAATCTCGTGGCCACCTCCACGTCGAAGACGGGCTAAGGAGCCTTACGATGCACTGCAGCTACGGGGCCCGGATCCCATCCGGATCTACGACCCACCATAGGCCCCCGTGAGTCGAGACGTTGTGGCACTTCACCTCGCCAGGCGCCTCGTGCGCGTAGAAGTAGAGCGGATGCCCGTTGTAGGTAACCTGGGTCGTGCCGTCGCGCCGCTTCGTCGTCCCCAGCAGCGCTGAGTCGACCTCGCCGCTAGCGGTCGGCGCTCCATCGGTCAGCACGGGTGGCCACGCTACAGCGCAGTCGTCGTAACACTCAGGACTGATGCTCTCCTCACTCTCCCAGATATAGATGGCCTGCTCTTTGGCATCGAAGAGCATCTGGCCGAAGTCGCTCGCGGCTGTGGTGATCGTGGTGCCCGGCCCTCGCGCGCTGGATGGCTGACTCGGCGGGGGTTGCGGGCTCTCCGGTGTCGTAGTGCTCGCACTCGGAGGCGGGGTAATGTCCGGGGCCTCGCTCGAGGTGCTGCTTGCGCAAGACGAAGCGACGAGTGCGAGGACCACCGCAGCCGCCGCTCGCAGTCCGGATCTGAACACGCTGTGCTCCTATCGGCCGGAGCGGGCACCCCCGCCAGGTCTTCGGGGTTGGTGATGATCAGATAGTGGGGCAGTTCGGTTCCCATTATCTCAGCCTTTGTCGAAAATCGGCGGGCGGAAGGCCGCGGCAATACGGTCTCCCCGACTGCGGGGATCGACGACCGCACCCTCGACGGCGAGATCGCCACCACCACGCTCACCGACTTCACCGTCCAGCGCAACGCCGTCCATGTGGTGGCCCCCAGAGCAGCACCAGCGCGTTGTTCGACGGACCGGGCGCGGCGGACTGGCCATCCCTTTGAAAGAAGGCGGCCGTGTAGCTAGACCACGCCGCGGGCAGGGAGAGACATCCGGCGTGCCAGGCGAGGCTCATCGCAGCGCCGCGCGGAACCGTTCCCTGATGCCCGTCAGTCGCTCCACCGGCTCGGTGGCGAAGACCAGGCGGACGTACTCCCGTGCGACGTGCTGGCCCCACTCCGTCATCGGTGTCGCGGCAATGCGTCCGTGCTGGAGCAGCCGCTGCGCGAGTTCGGGCGCTTTCAATCCGAGCGCGACCGCATTGACCAGGAGGGACCACCCGCCGTCGGGCTCGACCACCGGGAGCCCGTCCAGTTCCCGCAGAACCAGGTCCCGGCGTGCCTGCCACTCCGCCACCGCAGCGGCCACGCCGTCGTCGCCGCCGTCCCGGGAAGCCAGGAGCGCGGCGGCCGCGCCAAGTTGTCCGAAGCCGCTGGCCACGGTGGTGTTGTACGTTGCGGCGAGCGCCACGTCCCGCATCACCTCTGCCGGCCCAACAGCCCAGCCGACGCGCCAGCCGATCATCCTGTAGTTCTTGGACACCCCGCCCAGCGTGATGGTGCGCTCCGCCAACGCCTCCAACGACGCCGGGTGGCGGGACCGCAGGCCGTTGAAGAGAATCCTGTCCATGGCCGCGTCGTACAGCAGCCAGCAGTCAGCTGCCGAACATGCTTCCGCGACGGCATCCCATTCTGCATCCGTGAACACATGCCCGGACGGCATGGACGGACTCATCAGCAGCAGGGCGCGCGTCTTTTTGGTCACGGCCGAAGCCAGCCTGTCCAGGTCCAGCCGCCAATGGCTGCCGACCACCGTGAGGGGCACGAAGACGGGAGCCGCGCCGACGAGCCTGATGCGGTTGATGAACCCGGCGTACGTGGGATCAGTGACGATCACTTCGTCGCCGTGATCGACCGTGGCCAACAGGGTGCTGAGCAGGCCGGAGAGCGCACCGCCCGTGATCACCACCTCCGTGGCGGGGTTATAGGCGCGGCCTGTTTGCTCGCTCAGCTGATCGGCAACCGCTTCGCGCAGCTTCCCGAGCCCGGTGAACGGCAGCCAGCTGTTTGCATCCCTGCGGCCGACAGCCTCCCGGGTCACGGCCACGGCGGAAGGCGGCGGGGCGATGTCCGTGTCGAGGTTTTCCATCCGCAGGACATCGGGGTCATGGCCTGCAGCAGCGGCGGCCTTTTCGATGCCGAATGGCTGGATGTTCAGGAAACGTGCCGTTCTCCCGCGGGACATGAGTCGAGCGTCCCACCGGCCTCTGGGGCTGTCAATGGAGCGCCGGAGCTCGCCTTTGGAAGCCCAAATATGCCTGCGTCATCAACACCCGCTGATTCCGAAACCCGACTCTCCTCGTGATGATCCGGTAGGCATGTCTTCTTTATCCCAACCGTCCACAACGGCGTCCACCGCCGAAGAACGCAGCGCCCGCGTGGCCGTCACCCTGCCCTTAATGAGAATCAGCCTGTTCCGGCGGCTGTTACCGAGTAGGCGCAGGCCCGCCCGCAAAGACTTAAACCGGCTGTAGCACCCCTCCCCTGCGGGAGGAACGGGGCCAAAGCCAAGCGCCGCCGTCGTACCCCTGTTGGGTACGACGGCGGCGCTTGGCGTTCCGCGCTTTGTCACCGTCCGCCTGATGCGGCAGGCGCGCTGTGCGCTAAATCCGCGCGGTTTCCTTCTCGCGGCCGGCCTTCTTGTAGGACTCCCAGAAGGTGGCCCCCGTGATGCTGAGGGTCTGCGGGTCGAAGACGGGGTCGAGGCCGAGCTTCTGTTGCCGCTCGAAGTCCTTGAGGGCCTTGAGCGCAGGCTTCTGCAGAATCAGGATGCCCACGATGTTCAGCCAGGCCATAAGCCCGACGCCGATATCACCCATCACCCACGCATCCGCGGCCGTGTTCACGCAACCGTAGGCAGCGGCGACGAGGATGGCCACCTGCAGGGCGATGGTGGTGGCGCGGCCGAGGCTGGTCCGGAGGCCGGGGATCACCGTGGCCGACGAGTTGCCCAGGAGGAAGCGCAGGTTGGTCTCGGCCATGTAGTAGTACGCGATGACGGTGGTCAGGCAGAAGAAGATCAGCGTGACAGCAATGAACGCGGCGCCGACGCCGGGGAAGACGGAGTCGAATCCGGCCTGCACATACTGGGGTCCGACGACGGCCGAGGCGGACAGGAGGCCGCCTTCGGCGAGGATTTCACCGTCTTCGCTGCCGCCGGAGAAGACGCGGTAGGCGCCGGTGGAGAGGATCAGGAAGCCGGTGGCCGAGCAGACGAACAGCGTGTCGATGTACACCGCGAAGGCCTGGACGAGGCCCTGCTTGGCCGGGTGCGAGACTTCGGCGGCGGCCGCTGCGTGCGGGCCCGTTCCCTGGCCGGCCTCGTTGGAGTAGACGCCGCGCTTGACGCCCCACATCACGGCCAGGCCGATGATCGCACCGAGGGCCGAATCCATGCCGAAGGCGCTGCGGAACACCAGCGAGAGGATCTCCGGCAGCTGGGCGGCGTTGATGACCACGACGATCAGGGCGAGGATGATGTAGCCGGCGGCCATGAACGGCACCACGAAGGCGGCAACGCTGGCGATGCGCTTCACACCGCCCATGACCACAAGTGCCAGGAGGATGACCGAGCCGACGGCCACAATCCACGGCTCGAGGGCCCAGGCGCCGCTGATCGCGGTGGCCATGGAGTTGGTCTGGACACCCGGCATCAGAACGCCGCAGGCAAGGACGGTCACGGCCGCGAAGACATAGCCGTAGACCTTGAAGAAGCCGGCGCCCTTGGTGTGGGCGAACCCGCGGGAGAAGTAGTAGGCCGGGCCGCCGCGGTACTCGCCGGTCAGCGGGTCACGGGTCTTGTAGATCTGGCCGAGGGTGGACTCGATGAAGGATGTGGACGCGCCCAGGAAAGCGACCGCCCACATCCAGAACAGGGCGCCCGGTCCGCCGAAGGCGATGGCGGTGGCGACACCGGCGACGTTACCGGTGCCGACGCGGCCGGACAGGGACATGGCCAGGGCCTGGAACGAGGAGACGCCGGAGGCGGACTTCTCGCCGTGGACGAGCTGCTGGAACATCCCCTTGACGTGCCGGACCTGCAGGAAGCGTGTCCGGATGGAGAAGTAGACTCCGGTGGCGAGGCAGAGATAGACGAGCCAGTCGCTCCAGATCACGTTATTGATGGCTGATAAGGCATCGCTCATAAGTGTGGGTTCCCTCCATGAAGAGCGTGGGTGATGCGTTTGGTGCTGCGCGGCGTCGGTCGACGCGATGTGGCGCACCACACCAAAACCTGTGAAGCCTCTCACAAAGAGTTACTCCAGTCCATTTGGCTTCCCGGTGGGGCCCTTGTACCTGCTGGTGCTCAGGCCTACCGTCGTTACATGAGCCGGCTGCTTCGTGGAGGGACCCGAACTGCGGGTGCTGTCATGGCTGCAGGGTCCGCGTCTTTTCTTGCCGGGGCCTTCATGCCTGTCTCGCGTGTTTACGTGGAACGGGAACGGCAACGCAAACTGGACATTTTGCTGGCGCACCCCGTGCAGTGGAGGGCGCAGACTGTGTTGCTCGGCGCGGGCACAATTGTGCTGCCTGCCGGTGTGGCGGCGCTCGCCGGAGAGTGGGACCAGGGACGCGCGGGTGGCGAACAGGAACGGCTGGCCGGGCGGCGGCTCGCCCAAGCCGGCGCAGTCCTCCTGGCCGGTGGAGCTGCCGTCTTCCCTGTGGACCTGGCAGCCCGGTTCACCGACCCCGAGGGCTTCGCGCTGGGGCGGCAGCCCGAGTGGCCATTTTATGGGTATGTGTGGGTGAGCCTGGCGGGGATGGCGGCCCTTGGAGGCGCCCTGCTCCAGCGGTCCCGCACGCACGCGGGTTTTCCGCGCTGGCCCGGATGGCTGAATCTCGGCGGCGCGGGAACCTTCGCCGGCGTGCTGGCCAGCACCGGCGACCTTCCGCCCCTGTCCATTTACTGCATTGAATTGGCCACCGGGGTTGCGCTGGTTCTTCGGGGCGGCCAGCGGCAACCATCAGGGGATAAGGGCCAACCGCCGCCACTAAAATAAGGCATGGATATCGCGGATATGCTCTGGACGGTGCTGGGGGCCGGGCTGATTCTCTTGATGCTCGCGGACGTCTTCCACACCCTCCTGTATCCGCACGACTCCGGTCCCACCGGGCGCGCGATCATGCGGGGAATCTGGCTGCTGACGAAAAAAGTCCGGGGCCGGGCATCCTCCGTTGCGGCGCCCCTGGCCATGGCCGCCGTGATCGCAACCTGGGCGAGCCTGGCCGCCGTCGGCTGGGCCCTCCTGTACCTGCCCCACCTGCCGGACGGCTTTGTGTACGGGACCGGTGTTCCGCAGCGGGCCGATTTTGCCGAAGCCCTCTACATCTCGCTCGTCACTCTTTCCACTGTGGGGTTCGGCGAAATCGTGGCTGCCAGTCCGCTGCTCCGGCTGGTCTCCGCCCTGCAGGCCGTGACCGGCTTCGGGCTGCTGACCGCCACAGTTTCCTGGATCCTGCAGACCTACCCTGCCTTGAACCGGCGACGGGCTCTGGCCCACCAGCTGAACCTGTTCCGGGAGGCGGCCGGCCCTGAGGGTGTAGCGGCACTGGAACCCGCCCATGCAGCCGGACTGCTGGAGTCGCTGGCCCGGAACGTAGCCACCGTGGGCATAGACCTGTTGGCCTTCCACGAAACCTACTATTTCCGCGAAGTGGACCAGCGGAGTTCCCTGCCTGCCACACTTGCCTACGCCCAGCAGCTGGCATCGGACGCCGAACGGAGCGAAAGCCGGGAACTCCAGTTCGCCGGACGGATGCTGCACGCGGCACTGGATGGGCTCGCGGACGTCCTGCGCGGCAAATTCGGCCATGCCGGAACCACCTCCTCCGACGTGTTCGACAGCTACGAGCTGCACCACCGCCACCGGCGGGAGGGGGAACCGGACCGGTGACGCCGTCAGCCGAGGCAGGTGCGGGCGTGCGAAGAAGCTCCCGGTTTTCGCGTTCTTTCCTGTTGTGCCTCCTGGCTGTTGCCGTTCTCTTACGTCCTTTCGAACACGCCGCCGCCGTCGTACCCCAGGCCCCGCCCGCCGTCGTCCCTGACCAACGTACTTATGAAGCAGTAGATGCCTTCCTGCAGGAACAAATGGCCGCCATCGGGCTCCCGGGCGCCGCCGTCGTCGTCGTCCAGGACGGGGTCCCGGTGCATGCCGCCGCCTATGGCAGCGCCGACAACTCGGGCCGTCCGATGACCGCCGACACCCCGGTGCTGCTGGCATCCACCAGCAAGTCCCTCACGGCCATCGCCGTGATGCAGCAGGTGGAGGCCGGCCGGCTCCGCCTGGATGAACCCGTCCGGACCTACCTGCCGTGGTTCACTTTGCAGGACAGCCGCGCGTCCGCCATCACCGTCCGCCACCTGCTGCACCAGGCCAGCGGCATGGCGTCCAAGGACACTGCCTTCGAAGGCTCCTTCTTGCAGGACCCGGAGGCCCTCGAACAAGGCGTTCGGGACCTCGCCGGTTCCCCGCTGGCGGGAGTCCCGGGTGCTGCCTTCGGCTACGCCAACGCCAACTTCAACGTCCTGGGCCTCCTGGTTCAGACGGTCTCCGGGCAGCCGTTCGGGGACTACATGCGCCAGCATGTTTTCGAACCCCTGGACATGAGCCATAGCCATGCGACCCGCGCTGCTGCCCTTGCGGATGGTGCCGCCACCGGCCACTCGCTGTGGTTCGGCACTTCCTGGCAGCAGACGGAGGTGCCCGCGCCCGCCACCGGGATGCCGTCGAGCACCATGTACGCCTCGGCGAATGACCTGGGCCGGGAGCTCAACATGCTGCTGGATGAGGGGCAATTCCGGGACGCGCGCATCCTTCAGCCCGACAGCGTCCGGGCCATGCTCGAGCCCGGGGTCCGGGTTGACGGGTCAAAGATGTACGCGATGGGGTGGTTCACCCGCCCGCTGGTTGAATCCGTCCCTGCCGCGGAGGCCGCCGACGATGCCTCCTTGCCCTTGCTCGCCGAGCACCAGGGCGAGTGGGGCAACAGCCATACGTACCTGGCGATGGTTCCCTCCACCAGGCTGGGCGTCGCACTGGTCATCAACGCGAACGACACCTCGGCTCCCTCCCGGCTCCAGGCCATCGACACGAACATCCTGCGGATCCTCCACGGCCAGCAGCCCATTCCCGCAGTCATCCAGGAGGACTGGCTGCAGCGCTACAGCTGGGCGGTCGCGCTGGGACTGCTGGTGGCTGAGCTGCTCAGTCTGTGGCTGGCACTTCGGGTGCTGCTCCGGAGAACGTACGACGGCGGCGGGCGGCTTCCGCTGTTGGCGGTGGGTTTGGCGGCGCTCGCCCTGGACGTGTTCGCCCTGTGGCTGTGCTTTATCTATGCACCGGCCCGGTTCGACACCAACCTGCTGGTCATCATCCGCCAGTTCCCGGACGTGGGCGTCTCGTTGGTGCTTGTGCTCGGGCTGGCCATCGTGTGGACTGTTCCGCGGACCGTCTGGGTGCTCAGTCAGGCACTGCGTCATGGCCCACGCGGCGTACCCTGAAACCATGGCGGCGGACATCAGTTCTGCGCATACCCTGGCGGCGCGGCTAAAGGCTGCCTACGAGAACCTTCCCCTGCCGGCGCCCGTCGTGGCCGCGATGGCCCTCGATCTCCTCCTTGCCAGGCTCCATCCCCTGCCGCTTCCCGGCTCCCGCGCCGTCCATAAGGCGGCTGGAGCGGGACTGGTGGTCGCCGGCGTCGGATTCAACGTCTGGGCGCTGGCTGAACGACGGCGCCGCTCGACGGGCCGCTTCGAGCTGGAGCGGCCGGACGATCTGGTGGTCACCGGCCCCTACGCGGTGACCCGTCATCCCATGTACGTGGGCTGGTGGCTCATCCAGCTCGGCGCGGGAGTCCTGGCCGGTTCGTCCTGGGTCCTCGCGCTGCTGCCGGCCGAACTGCTGGTGGAGCACCGCTTTGTCGTCGCCGAAGAAGCTGCCCTCGCGGAGCTCTTTCCGCAGTCCTACCCCGGCTACGCGGAAAGGGTTCCACGCTATCTGGGGCTCCCCCGCGCGTAGGCGCCTTCGCCTCCAAAGCCAGCGGGCCGCCGTCGTACTTCACGACGCCGGCCCGCTGGCTTTGGTGCCTGGCTCCCCTACTGCCCCGGCGCCCGGTAGGACGGCGTCTTCTTGGCGGCGTTGTCGAGGTCTTCCACGGTCAGGAGCGGCTTCAGGCGGACGTTGACGTTCCCCGTCGAGTTGATCAGCAGCGACAGCGCTGCGGCACTTGCATCATCCGGCGCCTCAAAAACACCCAGGACGTCGTAGTAACCAAAGGCGTAGTAGAAGCTCTCCAGTGAGCCTCCCACCGAGCCGAGGGCCTCCACCAGTGCGTCCCGCCGCGCGGTGCCGCCTTCCTTCATCAGCCCTTTGATGCCCTGGCCCACGTACGTCGCTTCAAACAGATACTTTGGCATGGTCTTTTCCCTTCCCTGCATCTTCATCCCGGTTGTCGCCGCAGGAACTTCATACCGGCCCTGAGGACACCGTTGTAGCAGGGCCGAAGTGGCACGGATGCGGCGCCTCACTCGGTGATAACGGGGTGAATGCCCCGCTAGCGCAGACGCTATTCCTCGGGTTAAGGGCAGTCAATATGCTGGGCATACCTAATGCCTGGCACCTCCACAGTGGCCAATCCTGCGGAGACGAAGGAGACGGGCGGGCTACGGCTCAGCCTGTGTCAAGAGCCATGCTGCGTCCATGTCCGGCGTGGGCTTTGACCGGCGAACCTTGCGCAGCAGGACGATGAACGGCAGGAGCAGTAATTGGAGGACACCTGCTGCAATCAACAGCACAACGACGAGGACGACGATCGGTAAGTACAGCATGAACACGCCGGCAAGGGTGGCAAAGTACCCGAAAGTAAATCCGAGAATTGTCCCGGTATCCATGTCTACCCCCAAGAACTATTTACCGTGAACCGGATGAAGCTTGTGTGTTGTTGTCGGCGGTTCGACGCCTCGCACGGCCCTTCATGTGCGGACTTTCCTGACGCCCGGCCTGCGGTGCCGGGCTGGATGATGCCCGGTTATGGGGCGTACCCGGTGCCAAGGCCTGTACGGGAGCTCACTGTTAGGAGCGGTGGGAGGGGCAGCCGAAGCCACCAGCGACGACCCTTTCCGGCGGCGCCGCAAGCGTAGGAGTACGAAGACCGTTAATCCCATCCAAGCGAAAGCTGCACCGAAGATTAGGACTACTGACGGGATCGTACCCATGCCTGAGTGTAGGCCCGGAACAGGCTGCAGTCCTTACCTGTTTTCTGAGTGCTGACTACTCGTGACACCAGCGCTGGTACCTGCTGCGGAGGTCTTCCAGTCCGAGCCAAATACCCTTTCTTCTGTCACGCCGCCGGCCGTAGGCTATGGGCATCCATCCCACACAGGAGGCACCCATGCGTACGGCAGAACCCATGACTGAAACCGAGCAGCTCCACCATCTTCTGGAAAACCTCACCACCCGTCTGGCCAGGGGCAAGGAATGGGCCACGCCCGGTGTGCAGGCTGCTCTGCAAAGAGCGGTGGCCGGCCTGGATACCGGCATCGAAACTGCGTCCCCGCGCCTGCAAATGCTTCTGCGCGCGCTGGCGGACGAGCTTGCAGGCGGTGTGGAGACGCTGACTCCCCGGGTGCGGGAACAGTTGAAGCGTGTTGGGCCGAAAGCCACTGCTGAGGTCCCGGTGGAAGCGGGTCGGTCGGCAGCCAGGACATTGTGGTGGCTCGGCGCGATGCTGCTCGCGGCGGGGGCCGGAGTGGGCGTGTGGCGCTCCTTGCAGGCATCAGGGGAAGAGTCTGCGCCCTCGCTAACAGTGCAGGAGACCGGCAGCAAGAGTTCTGATGATGACCCCGAGCTCGCCGCTGGCCGGATATAAGGGATGCGCGCCGGGAACCCCCCAGGAAGGCTCCGCCGCCGCAAAGCCCGGAACAGCAGCTGATGACGGAAAGTGCAGCTTCTTGGCTTCTAAGAGACTGATGGACGATTTTTGGCTGCAAGTGCGGCGAGGTCCCGGATCAGCCGCTGGACTTCATGTTCCCGGCCTCTTCGGGGCGGGGTCAGTTGCACCGCGCACGGCCTTACCAGGCGGCTCTTAGGCGGAGCTGGAACAGGAGCGGACGTTCGCGGCTCCATTGACGGCCGCGATTCCTTTGCCCCGAGCGGATTATTCATGCCCTTACGTCCCCCTCGACGTAGTTGTTCTGCTGCCCTGTAAAAACACCTTAGGAAGCCAGAGGACCGGGCGGAAGCGCATATGTCCACCGTCGGGATTTATTGTGCCGATCTTGAGCCTTCGCTGCGCCAAAGGGGCACCTGCGGGCCATCAAGCACCGGGTGCGGAGCCGGCGACGGCTGGGGGAGGCGTTCGTGGTCTCAGGCGAACGCCCACGTCGCCGGCTCCAGTCATCACCATATGGCCCCTACCTTCGGGGAGCCCGAGTAATTGATACGCGTTTCGTAAAGCCGGCGTACCTACCCAAGGTTTGTGGCGGTTAATCGAGCGCACGAAGGAACGTCCTCACCTCGGCATTGAAGGCGTCGGCGGCCTCCATGTTGCTCAGGTGCCCGACGCCGGGGAGTACGACGAGCTGCGATGCGGGAATTCTCCTGTGCAGCTCCTTCCCGACCGCCAACGGCGACCGCGCGTCGAGGTCGCCATGCAGCACCAGCGTCGGGATGTCGATGTCAGGGAGGATGCCGCGCAGATCGGCATTCGCCATCGCCCGGAGCATCGTCAAACTGGCTCGCGGGTGAATACCGGACATCAGCGCGAGTGTTTGTTCGGCCATTTCCCGCGGTGCAGACTCGGTGAGCATGCCGGGCAGGTACTTGGGCAGCCAGTCCTCAGGAGGCTGAGTGATGTCCTCACTGATCATCTGAACGCGCCGCTGCACCTCGTCGGCTGGCAGGGAGCCGGCCCAGCCGGCATACGCCCCCGCCAGAATCAGGCTTCTGGGCAGGCTCGAGTGTCGCCCATAGAGCGCCAAGGCAAGTGCTCCGCCGAACGACAGGCCAAGGACGTGCGGGCGGGGCAGGCCAATTGCTTTCACAAACCCGGCCAGGGTGTCGGCGTAGTCGTCCATGGAGAAGGACTCGGGCGGATCGTCGGATCCCCCGCTGCCCGGAGCGTCCCAGGCGACCAGGTTGAACTCGTCACCGAGAGCGTCGAACTGCGGGCTCCAGGATCGGCTGTCAAAACCAAAGCCCCCATGAAGAAGGATGAGGGGTTCGCCCGATCCCACAACCCGGTAGTTGATTTTGAGGCCGGACACGGTAACTGCGCCCATCTACGTAGCTTGGCATCCGGCGGCCAAGCCTGGCAACGCTGCCCAGACGACGGTCCGGGCTGCTACGTCCCGGTCCACGTTTCTGCAGCTACCCCGTACTCCGGCCGTCCGGCGGGCCGGTACTTCTGGATGACGAGACCGCGGGATGTAGTGGACGACTCGAGGAGCTCTAGCTTGTAGTCCGGCCCGGACTCCGGGAACAGCCTGTTGCCCTGACCGATGACCACGGGATAGACAGTCAGGTCGAGTTGGTCCACGAAGTCATTGGCGAGCAACCAGCGGACGAGGGAGAGGCTGCCGGGCACAACCAGGTCGCCCTCCCCCTCCTCTTTCAGCTTCCGAACGTGTGATGCAATGTCACCGGTCAGGACAGTCGTCGGTTCCCACGCCGGCTGGGAAAGGGTGGTTGACACGACGTACTTCGGGCGGTTGTTCAGCGCCGCAGCGACCGGATCATCCGCCGCGTCTGCCATCCCCGAACCCCAGGAACCGGCGAACACCTCGTACGTCCACCTGCCGAAGAGGAATGCGGCGGCGTTGCCGTATACCTCGTTAAGGTAGTTGCGGGACTCGGGGTCCAGCAGGGGCCCGGCCCAGCCCCCGCGTTCGAAGCCGCCCCGACGATCCTCATCGGGACTACCGAGGCCTTGCATGACGCCATCGACGGTGACGTTCATGGTGACTTTCAATTCCATGTCCTGCTCACTTTCTCCGGCGATAGGTACAGGTGCGGGATGAGGCGGGATTGTGTCAGCCCGACCAGTTTCCACCCTGCGGTTGAGGCACCGCTACCCATGCTGTCCGTCTTCACAAAGGTGTGCTTATCAAGTAGGACTCCTGGCCCCCGCTTTTATCCGGCACCCGTAGGTTCGGCGGATGGCACGAGCCGGTAGGCGAAGCGGCCGTCCACACCATCGTCCGGGCTTATCGTGAAATCTGCTCCCTGCGTCGGCAGCAGCATGGGCGTCTTGACCGCCTGCCCGTCGCACGGAACCCGCACGGGGGCAAGGACTTCAGCACCCGCCGTCGTCGACGCGGACAGCTCAGCAAAGGTCGGCCCTATGCAGACAAAATGCAGTTCGTACTCGCCCGGTTCGGCCATAAGCGTTCCCGTGGTGGTCGTGTTGCCGCCGCTGGTACCGCGCAACTCCCCCGGGATGCGTGGCTGCAACTGCTCCGCTGACCACTCCGACAAGTCCTCCAGCTCCGAGGCCGTGGGGTCCGGGTTGGTCTTCACCTTGACCCCCGTTGCGGACGGCTTGCCCACGGGCGGGACCGCACTGATGGTGATGGGCCCGCCGTCGTGCCTGAGGAACCGGTCCAGCGCGGAGTCGCATGTGAAGTCCGTTGCCTCCGGCACACCGTCAGCCCCCAGGATGGTGAGTTTAGCCCCGTACGCCCCGGCGCAGGCGCCTGTCACCATGTAGTCTCCGGGCGCCAGATCCAGCAACAGTTTTCCGGCCGGCTCCGCCTCGGACGGCATGCCGGGGTCCGCCGGGGAAGCCTCAAGCAAACGCGCCACTTCATCGACGTTTTCCTCGAAGGACCGGGACGGCGGTGTTGCCGCCGGCGGGGACGCCGGGGCCGGCTGATCCTCCGGCCCGGCATACTCACAGCCGGCAAGGGCAACGGCCAGAACGGCCACACCGAACAAAAGTCCCCCGCGCCGTGCCGGCGCTCCCCCATGAGCTGACATGGGTCCGAGTCTATGGCCTGCCGCCTCCGGCAGTGCCAGTATGTGGAGGATCAGGTTCACTCCAGGCGCCGATCGGGCAGCAAGGACGCGCGACTCATGACGTATGTAACGGGTTTGGCCGACGTGGGACCGCACGACGTTGCCCTGGCCGGCGGCAAGGCCGTCGGATTGGGCGGCCTCATCCAAGCGGGACTGCCGGTCCCGCCGGGGTTCGTCCTGACCACCGCCGCCTACTCCGATTTCATCGCCGAAAACAACCTTGCGACGGCGATCCAAGACGTTGCCGCGCTGCCACCGCAGGCGTCGCCGCAGGACTACGAGGACGCCTCGGAGCGGCTCCGCGCCCTGTTCAGCAGCGACGCCATGCCCGCCGGGATCACAGCCGAACTAAACGCAGCCTACGGGCTGCTCGGCGGCGAAGGCGCAGCAGTGGCCGTGCGGTCCTCCGCCACCGCCGAGGACCTCGCCTCGGCAAGTTTCGCCGGGCAGCAGGAAACCTACCTGAACGTCCGCGGCGCGGAGGCGCTGACAGAAGCGGTGATCCGCTGCTGGGCCTCCCTCTGGACGGCGCGCGCCATGGCCTACCGTGCGCGCGAAGGCGTGGGACCGGACGAGGTGCGCCTCGCCGTCGTGATCCAGCTGATGGTGGAGGCCGAGGCCGCCGGGGTCATGTTCACCGCCAACCCCGCCAACGGGCGGCGGGACCAGACGGTGATCAGTGCCGCGTGGGGCCTGGGCGAATCGGTGGTCAGCGGGACGGTCACCACCGATGACGTGGTGGTCGACGCCGGGACCGGCACCGTGGTCTCGCGGCAGACGGCGGACAAGGACGTCATGACCGTCTACGCGGAGAACGGGACCCGGGAGCAACCGGTGGCGGCAGACCGCCGCCGTGAGCCCGTCCTTGATGACAGCGCGGCGGCCGAGCTGGCCGGGTACGGACAGCGGATCACGGAGCATTTCGGGACGCCGCAGGACGTCGAGTGGGCGCGCACCGCAGACGGTTTTTTCATCCTGCAGTCCCGCCCCATCACGGCGCTGCCGGACCCGGCGGCCGACACCCCAGACACCTGGCCCCTCCCCTATCCCAAGGGGCTCTACTTCCGCGCGAGCATCGTGGAACAGCTGCCCGATCCGCTCTCACCGCTGTTCGCCGACATGGTTGACGGGTCCGTGGCGCGGTCGCTGCAGGCACTGCTGGCTGAGGCCCTGGGCAAGAACGTGATCCGCGACGGCGACGTCGGGCTGCCCACCATCAACGGCTACGCCTACTACTATTACCGCACCTCGGGCATGTGGCGGATGATGGGTAAGGCGCCGGCCGCCGTCGGGGCGCTGGCCCGCGGCAAGGCGCACATGGGAGTGGCCGGCTGGCGCGAGTTCTCCCACCCCCGGTACGAACGGGTGATCAAGGACTGGTCCGCGAAGCCCCCGGCGCAGCTCACCGGCGGGGAACTGCTGGCGGGCGTGCAGGCGCTGCTGGATGCCGGCACCGTCTACTACACGGCCGTGCAGTCCATCATTCCGCTCGCCGCCACCAGCGAGCTCTCCTTCCGGGCGTTCTACGAGAAGTTCGTCCGCCGCGACGGCGATCCCGCGGCCCAGACGTTCCTGCTCGGCTACGACAGCGAACCCATCCGCGCGGAGAAGTCACTGTACGACCTCGCCGGCTGGGCCCGCAGCGATCCCGGGCTGACGGCTGCTTTGCTGGAACGTCCGACGGCGGTGCTCACCGAGAGCCAGCGCACCGGTTCCGCACCCGAAGGGGTGGACGGGGTCCTGTGGCAGGAATGGTGTATCGCCTTCCAGGAGCATCTGGGCCTCTACGGCCACGCGGTCTACAACCTGGATTTCGCCAGCCCCGTGGCGGCCGACGATCCGTCCGCCCTGCTGGAGACGGTGAAGTTCTACCTGCGCGGGCAGGGCATCGACCCCCACGAGCGGCAGCGGCTCTCCACCGAACGCCGGGAGGAGCTCACCCGCCAGATGACCGAGCGCCTGGGACCCCGCCGGCGGACCGCGTTCCTCCGGCTGCTCCGCTGGGCACAGGAGACGGCGCCGATCCGCGAAGACGCGCTGGCCGACGTCGGGCTAGCTTGGCCGCTGCTGCGGCGGATGCTGCTGGAACTCGGGACGCGGCTGGTGGGTTCCGGCGTCATCGCGTCGCCGGGCGACGTGTTCTGGCTGCGCTTCCAGGAGCTGCGCAGCGCCGTCGAATTCGGCCTCGCCGACGCCGCGGCCGGGGCCGGCGTGGCCATTTCCGGAGCCGTCCGGCCCGTCCGCGCCGCCGCCGTCGAGGAACGCAGGATGCTCTGGCGGGGCCAGGCGAAGGCCGCCGCCCCGCAGATGCTGCCCGAGAGCCGGTGGATGGAACGGGCCTTCGGGTCCATGATGCCGGCCGGATCGCAGCACCAGCACGGCGACGTCATCAAGGGCGCCGGGGCCAGCGCGGGCCGGGTCACCGCTCCCGCGCGCGTCCTGGCCGGACCGCAGGACTTCGGCCAGATGAAGCCCGGGGACGTCCTGGTGGCCCGCATCACCACTCCCGCGTGGACGTCGCTCTTCGCGATGGCCTCCGCCGTGGTGACCGACGTTGGCGGACCGCTGAGCCACAGCTCCATCGTGGCCCGCGAGTACGGAATCCCCGCCGTCCTCGGCACCGGCGTTGCCACGCAGCGGCTTGCCACCGGCCAGCAGATCACGGTGGACGGCGACGCCGGAACGGTCACCCCCGAGCGGCCGGCCGGGAACGGTAGTGCTCCGCCAGCCTCGCCAGTCCCTCATCGATGGAGACGGAGGGGGTCCAGTTAAGGAGTTCGCGGGTCTCGCGCTGATCGAACCAGTGGGCTGTGGAGAGCTGCTCGGCGAGGAACCGGGTCATCGGTGGCTCCTCGTGCCTCCCGGACCAGGTCCACAGCTTCTCCACCACCGCTCCCGCCACCCGTGCCACCGCACCGGGCACGGACCACGACGGCGCGGGGACGCCTCCCGCGGCGCAGATGCCCGCCAGCAGCTCGCCCACCGGGCGGGGCTCGCCGTTGCTCACCACTAACGCCCTGCCGTGAACGTGGTCCATCCGGTGCAGCGCGGCGGCGATGGCCGCGGCGGCGTTGTCCACGTACGTGGTGTCGATCAGGGCCCCGCCGGCATCGAGCAGCGGCAGGCGCTTACGGCTGGCGCGGGCCAGGACCCGTTCCACCAGCTGCGTGTCACCCGGGCCCCAGACGATGTGGGGCCGCACCGCAGCGACCCGGAAATCAGGTGCGTCCGCTGCCAGCGCCAGCAGCTCCGCCTCAGCCTTGGTGCGGGAGTAGTCCCCGTGGGCGTGCTCCGGGTCGGCCGGCTCCGCGCCCAGCCCCGCGATGGCGGCGCCGGAGTTGGCCACGGACGGGGAGGACACGAACACCACGTCCCGTACCTTGGCTGCCCGGGCGGCTTCGAGGAGGCGGCGGGTCCCTTCGACGTTGACCTCGTCGAACTCCTCGGCGCGGCCCGTGAAGGACACCTTCGCGGCGAGGTGGACGACCCCTTCGGCGCCCTGGACTGCTTCCCGGAGCGCATCATCATCCGTGACGGACCCGCGAAAGTCCGTGGCGCCGTCGACCCCTGACGGACGGCGCTGGAAGGTGGCGACATCATGGCCCTGGCGCACCAGCAGCCGGGCAACTTCTCCCCCAAGCAGCCCGCTTGCGCCCGTGACGAGGACCCTCACGGCTTTCCCGGACGGCCGCCGGCCAGCACCCTCGACGCCCAGCGGGACAGCCGGGTCCTGTCGATCTTGGCGTTGTGCCGGACGTCGGTGGGCTGCGCGGGGACTGCGAGCACGGCCGAGACCTGGACGCCGGACTTAAGGGCTGCCTTCCGCACATCCCCGGCCAGCTGCGTCCCGGCAGGGCCGGCTTTCCGCGCGGGCGGGACGGTCTCGACGACGGCGACCACAGCCTGGGTGCCCGCCGGTCCCACCCCGGCGATCGCCGCCAGCCGGACGCCGTCGAGCCGTTCGATGGCCTGTTCGGCGCCCACCGGCGTCACCACTCCACCGGGCGCCGTGACCACGTGGGCGAGGCGTCCCTCCACCCAGAGCCGGCCGGCGGCGTCGAAGTGCCCAACGTCGCCGGTGCGGTGCCACCCGGGCAGGCTGTTGCTCTCCTGCTGCGTCAGCCAAAGCCTGTCGTACGCTTCCTTCACGTGCGGGGCGCTGACCAGGATCTCGCCGGTGACCCCGGGCTCCGTCACGGGTTGGGACCCGGATGCGGTGCCGTCCGCTGCCAGCGGGACGACGGCCACGCGGGCGCCGTGCACCGGCCACCCTACGCACACGCCGTTGCCTGCTCCCGCTACGGCGCCGGCAGAAGTCTCAGTGCCGGCGGCAGCATCGGCGTCGGCGGCCTGGATCTGTTCCAGGCTGATGTCTGTGACCGGCAGCGCCTCGGTCATCCCGTACGGGGTATGCAGCGAGGCCGCCGGCAGCAGCCGCTGCACCTCGGCAAGGAGCGGTTCCGGGACGGGCGCGCCGGCGGACAGGAGCAACCCGATACCTTCCAGCGCTTTATGCCCGGCCTCGTTCAAACCATCCTGAGTGGCAAGGACATTCCGCAAAGCCGCCGGCGAGGCGAAGACCACCGTGGCGTCGATGGCCGCGGCGGCGTCGGCGAGCGCGCTGGCCGTCAGGGTGCGGGGTGCGGTGACGTCCATGGCCGGCGTCACCGACACCGCTCCAAGCGCCGGTCCCAGCAGGGCGAACGGGGCGAAGCCTGCCACCAGCCGGGCACCGGAGCGGATGCCGAACGTTTCGGCCACCGTGTCCCGCATCGCAGCCAGCTTCCGGTGCGTGTAGAGCACGCCTTTGGCGGGGCCGGTGGAGCCGGACGTGAAGAGGACGGCGGCCGGGGCATCCGGATCCACGCTGTCCGCCAGCTGCCCAGGGCTGCGGCCGGCACCGGAGCGTGCCAGGGCCTCAAGGGAGTTTTCGACCCCTAGCATCCGACGGCGGGCGGCCGGGAGGTCCCGCACGCTGATCCGCCGTCCCGGCCAGCCGAGCACCGAGGCAGCCGCCAGTGCCTTGTCGATGCCGATGAGGAAGTCGGGGGTGGCGCCTTTCACGGCGCGGCTGAGGCCTTTGGTTCCCAGCCCGGCGTCGGCCACCACCACCACCGCGCCCAGACGCAGGCACGCGTACAGGGCTACGGTCAGGTCCACGCCGGGCGGAACCATCAGGCTGACCCGGCTGCCGCTTCCCACTCCGACGTCCCGCAGCCCCGCGGCGAGATCCAGGATGTTCCGGTCCAGCTGCCGCCAGCTGAGGGAGCGGGCCACCGTGCCGTCCGACGCCATTTCCGCGACGGCGGTGTCCCCTCCAGACGGACCCGCCGCCTGCTCGCCAAGCAGGTCCCACAGAGGCCGGAATTCCGACGGCGCCGGCTCGGCTGTTTCCTTCGGACCCTGGCTCCCGGCCGTAATGGCTTCGGTTTCAAGGGATCCACTGCCGTCTGCACTGATGTTTCCGGCGAGCCACTGGAAGATCGGCGCGGCAATATTCCGGTCTTCCGCCACAAGGTGGCCGGCGCCTTCGAAGCGGTGCACGTCCGCGTGCGGAAGCCGGGTGATGAGGTCCTTGAGGTACCGGTCCGAAAAGATGGGATCCTTGGGGCCCCAGAGCATGAGCGCCGGGACTTTCAACCCGTGGAGCCCTTCCGCCACGCCGCTGAGCGCCGGGAAGCTGGGGTGGGAGGCGTCCACGGGAATGTCCGCCACAAATTTTCCCACTCCGGCCCGCCTGTCGGCTCGGCAGTAGGGGGCCATATAGGCCTCGCGCACGTCGGCGGGCAGCGGCGGGTGCGCCAGCGAGTGGGTCACCCGCAGGAAGGCGTCCGACGTCGTTGTTCCCCACTGGTGCACCGCAGGGTGCAGCGCAAGCCGCAGGGCCGGCGGGATGTCCGACCCGGATGGTTGGTGGACGGCCGTGTTGGTCAGCACCACCCCGGCGAGGTGCTGCGGGTGGGCCAGGGCCCAGCCCAGGCTGATCACGCCGCCCCAGTCGTGGCCCACCGTCACCACGGGCCCGTCCAGGCCGAGCGCGTCCGTCAGGTCACCGAGGTCGCTGATCCGGTCGGCCAGCCGGCGGAAGGTGCCGGTGCGCTCCGAGTAGCCCATATCCAGCTGGTCCACTGCCACCACCCGCCATGGGTGTACCGGATCCGATCCAGCTGCCAGCAGCGTCCGCCACAGGTATGACCACGTGGGGTTGCCGTGCACGCACAGCAGAGTACCGGCGGGAGCCAGGCCGAGCCTGGCGAGCTGCGCGCCGTTGTCCAGCACGTGCCAGCGGCGAACCGTCCCCGGTTCATCGGCCCCGGACGTGGACTGGACATCAATTTCGCGCGACCACTCCGGATCGACGCCAGGCCAGTCTGCGGCTACCAAACGATTTCCATCATGGCGGTGTTCAGCCCGGACCCGACGCCCATGCAGAGCACCCGGTCCCCTGCTTCGAGGGATTGCGCCTCAGCGGCGAGGGTCATGGGGAGCGACGCCGGGCCCACGTTGCCCCAGTGCGGGAACGTGATGGGCACCTTGGCAGGATCCAGGTCGATGGCGTCGATGATGGCCTGCGTGTAGGCGTTGCTCACCTGGTGCGTGACGTAACGGTCCATGTCTGCCCAGTCCCACTCCGGACGCGCTTCGTGCCAGGCGTCGACCACAAGCTGCAGGCCGCCGTCGAGCAGGCCTTTCGTGTCGGTGGCCATGCCGTCAATGCCGCCCACGCACAACTCATGGTGTTCGGTGCCGGCGCGCATCACGCCGCCGACGATCCGGTGCGCACCCGGGTGCTGGTCCGCCGGGCCCAGGACGGCGGCGGCAGCTCCGGAGCCCAGGGTCAGCGTGGCGAACTCGCGGTTGAAGTCCTCGCGCGTGGTCTCGGGCCGCTGGAGACGGGCCAGCGTGGCCTCCTGCGTGGCCTCGGCATCCTCGGCGTTGACGATCATGGCGTACTTGATCTGGCCGGAGTCGATCATGTTGGCCGCCAACGTCAGGCCGTTCACGAAGCCCAAACAGGCGTTGGCAAGGTCGAAGTTCATGGCCGACGACGGCAAGCCCAGCCCGTGGTGGATCTTCACCGCAACGGACGGCTCAAGGTTCCGCCGCGTGACCGAGGTGTTGATCAGCAGGCCGACGTCGGACGGTTCCACGCCGGCCTCGGCCAGGGCCTTCGCGCCCGCTTCCGTGGCAGCATCATCGAACGACGTCCCGGCCGCCCACCAGCGCCGGTGCGTGACACCGGCAACCCGCTCAAGAAGCCGGGGCGGGAACTTGAGCCGGTGCAGGGTGGACGCCAACCTGCGGTCGAAATCCGTGGAACTCACAATCCGTGGAGCTTCGACACTGCTCACCGAAAGCAACGCGGTGTTGCTGTGCCGGAAGGTTGCATTTCCTGCCAATTCAAGCCCCTGTTCGTTTCCGTCCTGCAGCCATGCGCTGACAGTACGTTAGCCGACTGACCAGAAACGCGATGGTAAGCATGCTTAGGATATGTTACAGGCGCATCGGCGGGCCGCCAACCAAAAGTGGACAAGCTGCGCGGGCGACTTTATGGGACAAGCCTGACGTTCCCGCCCCGGAGGCTGGTACGGAAGCCGTCATCCTGGACGGTGACGTCCTCAAGCACGAGGCCTTCGGGCAGGCCCTCGATGCTGTGTTCGATGGTGACGAATGTGCGCACGACGGCGGCGGTGGCCCCGGAGAGGAAGTCCGGCCCGCCGACGTCGATCGAGCTGGGCTCGACAACGAGTTTGCCGCCCTCTACCTCCACCGCTCCGGTGGCGGTGACAAGCAGTTCGCGGCCCAGGGCCTCGACGGTGCGGACCACCGTGGCCTGGCCACCGTCGGCGGGACGGACCACGGACCCGCCGCCAAGCTCGTCTGCGACAACCTCGAACGGGACCGTCGCGTCCACGGCCAGGCGTGCAGCCACCAGCCCGTCCGGCCCTGTCACGACGTCCTGCCCGACCGCCCGGACGTCACGCAGCATCGAGCCCGCAGCCACCACTGTCCCGGAGTCCAGCTCGATGTCGGCAAGCCACACCTCGTCCCCGTCCAGGTCCGCGGGAGGCTCGGCGCCTGGCCGGTACCCGGCACCCTCCGTCGGCAGCGGTACGGGGCGGGTTTCTCCCCCGCCGGCCGGGCTGCTCGCCACCCACCACATGATCACCACCGCGGCCGCCAGGAGGAAGACCATCCCACCGGCACCGATCAGCCAATCCTTCGCACGCGTCCACTTCACTAGGACAGTATGGGTGGCCAGGCAGCCTTCGGCCGGCGCTTCGCACGTGTCATCATCAGGAGCTGATTCCGGAACCGAACTCCCGCTGTGATAATCCGGTAGGTATGTCTTCCTTATCCCAATCGTCCACGACGGCATCAGCCGCCGAGGAACGCAGCGCCCGCATCGCCGTTACCCTCTTTCCCTTGCTCATCCTGGCCGGAGGCGGCGTAGCGCTTGCCGCCCCCTCAGCCTTCACGGGGCTTGCTCCCTGGATCAACCCCCTGCTCGGCGTCATCATGTTCGGCATGGGGCTGACGCTGACGCCGCCCGACTTCGCTGTCATTGCCAAACGCCCGGTCCCGGTGGTGATCGGAGTCGTGGCGCAGTACGCCATCATGCCGTTCCTGGGCTGGCTGGTGGCAGCGGCGCTGGGGCTGCCGCCGGCACTGGCCGCGGGCGTCATCCTGGTGGGCTGCTGCCCCGGTGGAACGGCTTCGAACGTGGTGTCCTACCTGGCCAAGGGTGACGTCGCCCTGTCCGTGGCGATGACCACCGTGTCAACGCTGCTCGCTCCCCTGCTGACCCCGGTGCTGGCATTGTGGCTGGCGGGCCAGTACATGCCGGTGGACGCCGGTTCCATGGCGTGGTCCATCGTCCAGGTTGTGCTGTTCCCCGTGCTGCTGGGACTGGTGATCCGGCTCTTCCTGCCGCGCCTCGTCAACAAGGCGCTGCCGGCCCTTCCCTGGATTTCGGTGCTTGCCATCACGTTAGTGGTGGTTGCCGTTGTTTCCGGAAGCGCCAAAGCCATTTTCGCCGCCGGACTGCTGGTTCTTGTGGCCGTTATCCTGCACAACGGCCTGGGGTACGCCCTCGGCTACGCTGCCGCCCGCATCTGCAAGCTGCCGATTCCTTCCAGGCGCACCACTGCCATCGAAGTTGGCATGCAGAACTCAGGCCTGGCAGCGGGGCTTGCACGGCAGTACCTGACTCCCGAAGCGGCCCTGCCCGGCGCCATTTTCTCTGTCTGGCACAACGTGTCAGGGGCGGTCCTGGCGGCTTACTGGCGCCGCCGCAGCACTCCTGTCCTGCGCGACGGTCAGCCGGTTCCGGCGGCTGTTGCGGAGTAAGCGCTTTTCCTGCCCGGCCAACATGCCGGCACCCAGCCAAGCGCCGCCGTCGTGTATTACGACGGCGGCGCTTGGCTATGTCGAGAGTCCGGGCGCAGTGACCACGCGCCGGGAAAGGCGCATAGTTGGACCATGACAATCCCTTACACCCGGGGTGACTCCTTCAGTGGCGGAGATTCCCGGGAACATATAAAACGGGCGCTCGTGGGCTACGGGGCCACCGATGTGCTTTTCAGTCAACGCGGGCACCGGAGCGCCATCGCCTTCAGGGGCGGCGGGAGGCAATTCCGCATCGTTCTTTCGCTGTCGCAATCCGACGAGATTCCCCTCGGCCGAGGGGACACAGCGGAGGGCCCTGTCCGCGAAGCGAAGTCAAAAGTGATCGAACGGGCCAACCGCAGGTCTTGGCATGCCCTTGCCCTGGCAATAGATGCCAAACTCGCGGCGGTGGCGGCCGGCATTTCCACTCTGGAAGCGGAGTTCCTGGCCCACGTGGTTCTCCCGGGGAACCGCACTGTGTTCGACGAACTCGAACCCGTCATCGACTCCGCTTACCGCTCCGGCCGGCGTCCCCTTTTCGGTGATTCGGCCCCGTCCACACCCGCCGCAGCCCCGGAGATCCCGGCAGACGTCCCGGTCCTGCACCCGGTACCGGGGCCGGCAGCCCTCGGGTGGGCATAGCTGCCTGGATTGGATTGGCTTCTCCGCCCTTTAGCGCGCCAATAGGGCGTAGACTCCGGGTACGTCGGACGCCATGTAAGCCCGTGCACGAAAGCCCTGAAAGGCACCCTCAATGACCGAGAGCAGCATCCGCGACCAGTGGCACCGGCTTCCTTCCACCGTTACCCAGTGGCTGATTGATAACCCAGGCTGCGTGATCCTTCCCCGGACCTTGTCCGCGGAAATCATTGCGGCAACGGGCCAGCCCCTCCACCAGGACCTTCACGGCGAAACCGCGCTCGGGCAGCAGGACGTGGATTTCATCCGGATGAAATCGCGCGAGGCCGAAACCGGGCACCCGGACACAAACTACACGTTCTTCGACTCCGTCCAGCCCTAGTCCCCGGACGCCGCACCGGCAACGCAGCCCCTGTGATGTTCAGTCAGATTGTGGCGAGGGCTCCCTGGGCGCTTTCCACCAGAACGTGGGTGCCGGCCTGGACATGGACCACTTCGCCGTCGATCTGGCAAGGAACAGCGTTCCGCGTTGTAAAGGCATAACTGCTGACGCTGGGTTGATGCCCCAGTCCCAGCGTGACGGCCCGAAGGGTCATCAGCGCCATCTTCCAGCGCCCGGCGTGGGGCAAGGTCACCACCTCGAACCGGCCGTCGTCCGGGTGGTGGGACTCGCTGACCGTTCCATACTTGGCCATCCGGGAAATGTTGGCCAGGATCAGGCTGTCGAAGCGCGCGGTGGCCCCGTCGTCCCGCACGAGCTCGAACGGCCTCAGGCCGGAGAGCGTCCGGGCAACCGAGATGAGTTCGAGGATTTTCCCCTTGCCGCCCTTCTCGATGCCGATGGCCATCAACGGCGTGAGCCCGAACCCTATGTAGGAGTGGGCGTAGTGAACCTGCTCCCGGAGCGGACCGCGGAAGGTGATGCGCAGCAGGTCGATGCGGCGGACCCGGTTCGCGCGGATGGCCCCGGTCAGTGACTTTTCCGGCATGCTCCGGTGATGATCGTTTGCGTTGCCAGCAGGAAGGACGGTGCACACCGCCCTGCTGCCGGAGACGTCCAGCACCCCGTTGACAACCTCGTTGTACCCACCGTCACCGCTGACCGAAACGATGAGCGGGGCTCCTTCCGTGGCCGCGGAACGCGCCAGGTCACGGGCATGACCCGCGAAGTCCGTCGGCAGGAGTTCAACATGGAGACCCGGCACATCAGCGGTGATATCCCGCTGCAGGGCATCGATCCGGTTTTCCATTCCGGCCCTGGACGGATTGAAAATCAGGACAACCCTGTCGAACGGGCCGGCAGGTGCGGGGTCATCAGCCATGGCGCCCATCCTCCCACGGTAGCGGCGGCCGTGTGGGACAGGTCCCCGGCCGCACGCTAATTCGAAGCCCTACTCCGCAGTCCAAACTGCCGCCGGCTCCACCCTGCGGACCTTCCTTTGACTGCGCAGCATTACGACGAGGGTAGCCGCACCGGCCAGCAGCAAGGCGCCCGCCCCTGCCGCGATGACCGGAAGTCCTGTACCGAAAGCGCTCCCGCCATCCCCGGCACCCGCCCGGGAGCCGTCGTCGGCCGCTGCCTCCAGCGGCTCCGACGACGGGACGGGGGCCGGAGCGGGCCCAGCCGGTCCGGCGCTGATCACTGTGAGGTTCTTATCGCCCCTGCTGACCACCGCCACCGAGCCGTCCGCGGTGACTGCGAGGCGGCCCGGGTCTTCCCCGGTGGCAATGGCGTGACTCGCATGGTCAGCCCCGGGAGGGATGACCGAAACGGTGTTGTCCCCCGCGTTCGTCACGTAAACCGTTCCGTCCGGGGCCATCACCACCTCCTGCGGTTCGCGCCCCACCCGGATCCGCCGCGCAACGGTTGTGCCGCCGGGCTCGATGACGGCGACGTCGTTGGACAGGACGTTTGCCACGTAGACCGTCCCGTCAGGCGCCGCCGCAATCCCATGCGGACTCGACGTCCGGCCCACATCAACGGTGTGCGAAGGGCCCGTGGCGCCGGCCGGGATCACCGTAACTGTTCCCGCGTACTGGTTGGCAGCATAGGCGGTGCCGTCCGCTGCCACGGTGACCTCCACCGGAGAGGGCCCGGCCTCGATCACACGGCCAATGTGCGCGCTGCCCGGCAGGACCACCGAAACGGTCCCCTCCGACGGGCTAGTTACATACAGCGACCCGTCCGGCGCCGCCGCCAGCCACTGTGAACCCTGCGTCAGCGGGATGGTGGCGGATACTTCACTGGCTCCGGGTGCCACGATCCCCAGCTCGGTTTCCATGGACTCCGTAACCTGGAGCACGTACAGCGTCCCGTCCGCGGTCATGGCCAGGGACGTCGGCCAGCGGCCCACCTTGATCTGCCGGGAGGCCTTGGCCTCCCCCGGCCGGTAAACGCTGACGCCGCCCGCCCAGTTGTAGTCGCTGACGTACAGCTCACCGTCCGGCCCGGCGGCCACGCCCAGCGGCTGGCCCGGCACGTCAATTTCCGTGGAGCTATCAGCGGACGAGTTATCGGCAGACGCAGGAACGGCTACGACGGCGGGCGCGGCCAGGAGGGCAGCGGCAACAAGGAACGGCGCCAGCGCGCGCCGGAACGGCATGATGTTCACAAAAGTTTCCCCCAAAACTGTGGCCGGCCTGCGGCGGTCTTCCGATCCTACCCGCCGCGGGCATGCCGCCCTGTCCGGGTTGCTGCTCTTCTGCCGGTTCGACGGCATAAGTACCTTACGCGGGCGGGTCCGGCGGGATTAGGCCGTGGCGTCCCCACTCGCCGTTTCCAGCCAGAAGGCCAGGATGTGCCGGGTAATTTCGGTAGGTGCCACGAGGAGCGGCGCCACGTGGCCGCCTCCTGCCACCAACGTGAACCGGCCGTCCGGAACGGTACGCGCCGCCCGCTCCGCCTCCGCTATATCGAGCAAGGCGTCGTTCCTGCTGGCCAGCACCAGGGCGGGCACCTGCAGCCGCAGCAGGACCGGCCGGAGGTCCGGACGGTGCAGCATGGCGGACTGCATGGCCCAGTATTTGCCCATCTTGTCGCCGCGGCGGAACGACTCCGTGATGGCCGCCGCAGCCGCCGGTTCGGTTTTGGCCGAACCCTTGCCAGCCAGGGCGTCCACGACCATCGAACTGAACGGCCCGGGTCCCAGAACGCGGAAGAGGTACACCAGCAGGGCCGACCGGTGGCGCTCGGCCTTGGAAAGCGGGTACGGGGGTGTGCCGATGGTGGTCAGCGTCCGGCAGCGCGACGGGAAGCTGTCCGCGAAGACAATGCCCACGTGCCCGCCCCACGCGTTCCCCACCCAGTCCACGGGGGCCGAAACGTCCAACGCATCAAGGACCTCCGCGGCGGCCTTCGCGCAGTCCCCGAGTGAATAGAGCTTTCGCGGCCCCGGACTCCCGCCGTGGCCAGGCCCGTCCAGCAGGAAAAGCTCGCGCTCCTTGAACAGGTCCTTCACTATGCCCTGGAAGGTGCTGGAGTCCACAAACAGGCTGTGCCACAGCAGGGCCGGCTTTCCCGCGCCGGACCGGCGGACCTGGATGGGACCAAGGTTCGTCTCAACCACGGTCGACGAGCTGTCCAGGAGCATGGCCGCCTCCACGAGGTAACTGCTTCGCTTGCAAAGCCTAGGGATGCAGTCTTCTCCACGGCGATGTCCGCGTCAATGCAAAAGCCGCTCACGCCGGCGGCGCTGTCTGCTGGTCCTCCCCTGAAGCGCCTAAGCCGCCTGCCCGCCGTCGTACTTAATGGCTGGGCTCCTGCGGCGCCCCCTTGACTTTTTTCTGAGCAAAGTCATAATTGAGTGTAATCAGTTATTCGTTTCTACCTATTCCAGAAGGAACACCACACATGCGAGCGTTCGTCGTCACCCAGTACAAGGAGCCACTGCGGGAAGCGGACGTGCCCGAGCCCACGGTCGGCGAGCGCGACGTGCTGGTCCAGATCCACGCAGCGGGCCTTAACCAGCTGGACGAGAAGATCCGCCTGGGTGAGTTCAAGCAGATCCTTCCCTACAAGCTCCAGCTGGTCCTCGGCAACGATGTGGCGGGCACGGTCCTGCGCGTCGGAGCAAAGGTAAGCCAGTTCAAGCCCGGCGACGAGGTCTACGCCCGCCCGGCCCAGGACCGCATCGGCACCTTCGCTGAGCGCATCGCCGTCGCCGAGGAAGACCTGGCACTGAAACCCGCGTCGGCCAGCATGGCGGAAGCCGGATCACTGCCGCTGGTGGCGCTGACCGCATGGCAGGCCCTCGTGGAGCAGGGCAACGTGAAGCCCGGACAGAAGGTCCTCATCCATGCCGGCGCCGGCGGCGTGGGCTCCATCGCGATCCAGCTCGCCAAGCACCTCGGTGCCCACGTGGCCACCACCGCGAGCGCGGCTAACGCCGACTTCGTCCGCAACCTCGGCGCGGACACAGTGATCGACTATCGCACGCAGGACTTCGAGGAGCTGCTCACCGGCTACGACCTGGTGCTGGACAGCCTGGGCGGGGAGAACCTCGAAAAGTCGCTACGCATTCTAAAGCCCGGCGGCAAGGCGATTGGGATCTCCGGCCCGCCGGACCCGGCATTCGCCCGCGAGGCAGGCCTCAATACCGTGCTGCGCCTGGCAATCGCCGGACTCAGCAGCAAGATCCGGCGGCAGGCGAAGAAGCTCGGCGTCAGCTACGAGTTCCTGTTTATGCGCGCCAGCGGCGAGCAGTTGCGCCGGATCACCGAACTGGTGGACGACGGCGTGCTGCGCCCGGTGGTGGGCAAGGTCTTCGACTTCGACGACACCCCGGAGGCACTGCAGTCCCTCGCCGACGGCGGAATCCGCGGCAAAGCCGTGGTCACGCTGTGAACCGCCCGCATCCCCTTCAGCCAACAGACCAGCCAGGAGAACAACCGTCATGAGCAATCCCGGGAATGATTCCATCATCACTTCATATGCCGATGCGCCAACCAAGACCGTCGCCGCCGGTGGCACCACCTACGCCTACCGCGAGCTGGGACCCGAGGGCGGCATTCCGGTCGTGTTCTTTGTGCACCTCGCCGCCACCCTGGACAACTGGGATCCGCGCATCATCGACCCCGTCGCCCGGAACCGCCGCGTCATCACCTTCGACCAGCCGGGCGTGGGCGCTTCAACCGGACAGGTTCCGGGCAGCATCGAGGAAATGGCCGACGACGCCTACACCTTCATCCGGGCCCTCGGGTTCGACACGGTCGACGTCTTCTCCTTCTCGCTGGGTGGCATGATCGCCCAGGACCTGGCCCTCAAGCACCCTCGCCTTGTCCGCAGGCTCGTGCTGACCGGAACCGGCCCGCGGGGCGGCAAGGACATGGACAAGGTGGTGGGCATTACGTACTTCGACATCCTCCGTGCGGCACTGACCCGGTCCGACCCCAAAGAGTTCCTGTTCTTCAACCGCAACCCCACCGGCAAGCCCGCCGCAAAGGCGTTCATTAGGCGCCTCCAGGAGCGCGTCATTGACCGGGACAAGCCGATCAGCACCGCCGCGTTCCAGACGCAGCTGAAGGCGATCCGGAAGTTCGGCCGCTCGGCCCCGGCGGACCTGTCCAAGCTCACCCAGCCCACGCTCATCGCCAACGGCGACAACGACCGGATGGTTCCCTCCGTCCTGTCCGAGGACCTGCACCGCCGCATCAAGGGATCCGAGCTGGTCATCTACCCCGACTCAGGGCACGGCGGCATCTTCCAGCACCACGCCGCCTTCGCCCCCGCCGCCGTCGACTTCCTCGCCGGCTGACGCGCCGGACCTATACTCCTTACTGAGCCCAGTCAGTTACACCGAGAGGAACGCCATGCCCGTTGCTTCCCAGCCGCTCGGACGCCGTGAGCGGAACAAGCAGCAGAAGCTCGAGCGCATCATTGCCGCCGCCAGCGAGCTGTTCGCCGAGAACGGGGTGGAGGATGTCACCACGCAGCAGATCGCCCAGAAGGCGGACATCGGCACCGGAACCCTGTTCCTCTACGCCAAGACCAAGGGCGAGCTCCTCCTGCTCGTGCAGAATGCGAACTACGCCGAAGCACTGGAGCGGGGCCGGGCCGACGCCGAAAAAACCGCGGATGTCCTGGATGCGGTGATGGCCATCGTGCGGCCCATCGTGGAATGCAACCGCAGCCAGGTGGACAACGGCCGCACCTACCTGCGGGAGATGGTCTTCGGCGACCCGACGGAGCCGCACCACGGTGAAGCGCTGTCCATCGTCGCGCAGACCGAGGAGGCCATCGCGGCCGTCCTAAGCCGGAGTGGGCTAATGGCAACCGATGCGGCAGCAACCGCGGCACGCATCGTCTCGGCGATCATGTTTATCAGCATGGCCGCCAGCGTGAACGCGGGCGCGGGCATCGAGGCGATCGTGCAGGACATCAGGACCCAGGTCAGCCTGCTGTTGCCCCGCTGACGCGGTGCCGTAACGCACCAAAGCCGCGTGCCGCCGTCGTACATTACGACGGCGGCGCGCGGCTTGGTGCGTTGGGCGGCAGGCTGAGGCGCTGGCCTCCCGCTGGAGTCAGCGGACCCCGGCGGCCGCCAGGTCAGTGGTGTCCGGGGCGGCAGAAGCGCCCGCCGCGACGTCCGCCAGCCGGAGCCAGGTGTCCACCACGGTGTCCGGGTTCAGCGAGACGGACTCGATGCCCTCCTGGACCAGCCACTCGGCGAGGTCCGGGTGGTCGCTGGGGCCCTGACCGCAGATGCCCACGTACTTGCCGCGCTCCCGGCAGGCCCTGATGGCCATCCGGAGGAGCTTCTTGACGGCAGGATCGCGTTCATCGAAGCCGCCGGACACGATGGCGGAGTCCCGGTCCAGTCCGAGGGCCAGCTGCGTCATGTCGTTGGAGCCGATGGAGAAGCCGTCAAAGAACTCGAGGAACTCGTCGGCGAGCAGCGCGTTGGAGGGCAGCTCGCACATCATGATCACCTCCAGGCCGTTCTCGCCCCGGCGCAGCCCGTTCTCGGCCAGCAGCTCGATGACGCCGCGGGCCTCCTCCAGGGTGCGCACGAACGGGATCATCAGCTTGACGTTGGTCAGGCCCATCTCGTTGCGGACGAAGGACAGGGCCTCGCACTCGAGGTCGAAGCAGTCCCGGAAGGACGGCTCCAGGTAGCGCGAGGCGCCGCGGAAACCGAGCATCGGGTTCTCTTCGTGCGGCTCATATGCCGGTCCGCCCAGGAGGTTGGCGTACTCGTTGGACTTGAAGTCGGACATGCGCACAATCACCGGCTCGGGCGCGAACGCCGCGGCGATGGTGGACACCCCTTCGGCCAGGCGCTTGACGTAGTACTCCCGCGGGCTGCTGTACGCGGCGATCCGCTCCCGGATTTCTGCCGCCACCTCCGCCAGCTGGCTGTCCAGGTTCAGCAGGGCCTTGGGGTGGATGCCGATCTGGCGGTTGATGATGAACTCAAGCCGGGCCAGGCCCACGCCATGGTTGGGCAGCTGGGCGAACGTGAATGCCTGCTCGGGGGTGCCCACGTTCATCATGACCTTCACCGGGGCCTCGGGCATCTTGGTGATCCCGGTTTCCTCCACGGTGAAGTCCAGCAGGCCTGCGTAGATGACGCCGGTCTCGCCGTCGGCGCAGGAGACGGTGACTTCCTGCCCGTCGGAGAGGGAGTCGGTGGCGTGGCCGGTTCCCACGACGGCGGGGATCCCCAGTTCGCGGGCGATGATGGCCGCATGGCAGGTCCGTCCGCCGCGGTTGGTGACGATCGCGGACGCGCGCTTCATGATCGGTTCCCAGTCCGGATCGGTCATGTCGGCCACCAGCACGTCGCCGGTCTGGAACGCGGCCATCTGGTCGATGGCGGTGAGGATGCGGACGCTGCCGGCACCGATCCGCTGGCCGATCGCGCGGCCCTCGGCCAGCACGGGGCCGGTTTCGTTGAGGCGGAAGCGGCTCTGGCTGCCGGGGGCGCGGCGGGACTGCACGGTTTCCGGGCGCGCCTGCAGGATGTACAGGCCGCCGTCGATCCCGTCCTTGCCCCATTCAATGTCCATGGGACGGCCGTAGTGCTTTTCGATGGCCACGGCGTGCCGTGCGAGCTGCTCGACGTCCTCGTCGCTGAGGCTGAAGCGGTTCCGCAGGGACGCCTCTACCGGCACGAAGTCGATGGTGCGGCCGATTTCCTGGCTTGCCGTGTAGGTCATCTGCAGGGCCTTCTCGCCCAGTCCGCGCTTGAGGATAGCGGGCCGGCCGGCCTGCAGCGCCGGCTTGTAGACGTAGAACTCATCCGGGTTCACGGCGCCCTGGACCACGGCCTCGCCGAGGCCGTAGGAGGAGGTGACGAACACGGCGTCCTGGAAGCCGGACTCGGTGTCCATGGTAAACATGACGCCGGAGGCCCCGACGTCGGAGCGCACCATCCGCTGGATGCCTGCCGAGAGTGCCACGTCGGCATGCTCGAACTTGTGGTGCACGCGGTAGGCGATGGCGCGGTCGTTGTAAAGCGACGCAAAGACGTCCTTGATGGCGGCGAGGATGTTCTCGATGCCGCGGACGTTCAGGAAGGTTTCCTGCTGTCCGGCGAAGGACGCGTCGGGGAGGTCTTCCGCCGTCGCGCTGGACCGCACAGCCCAGGAAAGGTCATCGGAGCCGCCGTGCTTTTCCACCAGCTCCCGGTAGGCGCTGCGCAGCTGCTGTTCGAAGTCCGGCAGGAACGGCGTCTGGCGCACCAGGGACCGGATCTCCTGCCCGGCAGCGGCCAGGGCGGTCACGTCGTCGGTGTCCAGGCCCACCAGCCGGTCGGCAATCTGCTGGTCCAGGCCGGAATCCGCCAGGAACCGGCGGTAGGCATCGGCAGTGGTGGCGAAGCCGTCCGGGACCTGCACGCCGGCGGAGGTCAGGTTCTGCACCATCTCCCCCAGGGAGGCGTTCTTGCCGCCCACCCGGTCCAGGTCTTTGAGCCCAAGTTCCGAGAACCACAGGATGTCCGTTGTCATTATTTACTGCTCCTTCGCAGAGTGTGGCGTGCAGGGGCGTGCCCGGGGCGGTAACCGGCTTGGGCACAAATCTCCTCCACAGTGGCAGGCCTTGAAGAGGTGCGCCACATGATGTACGCCACACTTTGCTTGTGAAACTCTTCCCTAATGCTTCAGGTTCATCTTCTGCAGGATGGTGGCCGCCATCTCCTCCACCGAAACGCTGGCCGAGTTGAGGTACGGAATTCCGTGGAATTCGTACAATCGCTCCGCACTGCGCAGCTCAAAACCGCACTGCCGCAGTGAGGCGTAGGGCGAGCCGCGGCGCCGTTCGGTGCGGACCTGGCTGAGGCGCAGGGCGTTGGTGGTCAGGCCGAAACATTTCGACACGAAGGGCTTCAGGGACCCGGGGAGCCCTTCCCGTTCAAAGTCCTCGTCCACCAGCGGAAAGTTCGCCGCGAAGATTCCGTGCTGCAGCGCCAGATACATGGTGGTGGGCGTCTTGCCGCACCGCGACGGGGCCACCAGGATGACCTGGGCCTTCTCCAGCGCGCGCAGGCTCTGGCCGTCGTCGTGCTCCATGGCATATTCGACGGCGGCCATCCGGGACTGGTACCGCGCTGCGTTCCCCAGGCCGTGCGCCCGCCCGGGTTCGCCGCTGGCGTGGCTGCCCAGGGCGTGCTCCAGCTGCCCCACGTGCGTCCCGATCAGGTCCACCACGATGCCCTTGCACCCGGACAGGGTCTGCCGGATGTCACTGCTGACCGCCGTCGAGAAGACGATGGGGGCCGGCCCGGCCTCGGCGATGCCGTCGATGGTCCTGACCACGGACCGGGCCTGCTCAACGGTGGTGATGAAGGGGATGGTGATCCGGTCGAAGTTGTTCCCGGGGAATTGGGTCAGCAGCGTGTTGCCGAGCGTTTCCGCCGTGATGCCGGTGCTGTCCGAGAGGAAATAGACAGGCCGGAGATCGTCATTAACCATGGCACGACCTTAGCGGGCGCGGCCGCCTGTCCACGCCCCGTTCACCGGCCACCGCAGTTCGGTAGTGTCAGTCCATGGACAGCGACACCGTGGTCAACTTCCTGTTGGTCCTCTTCTTCGTGCTGCTCGGCGGGATCTTCGCCGGCACGGAAATGGCGCTGGTTTCCCTCCGGGAGAGCCAGGTCCGCCGGATGGAAAAGGCCGGCAAACGCGGCGCCCAGGTGGCCGCCCTCGCCGGGAATCCCAACCGCTTCCTCTCCACCATCCAGATCGGCGTGACGCTCTCCGGATTCTTCTCCGCCGCGTACGGCGCCTCCACCATCGCCCCCGACGTCGAACCCCTCCTCGAGGGCCTTGGCCTCGGCGCCGCGGCCCAATCCGTGGCCTTCATCGGCATGACACTGCTGGTGGCCTACCTCTCCCTGGTGCTGGGCGAACTGGTACCCAAGCGCCTGGCCATGCAGAGCGCCGTCGGCTTCGCAAAGGTCCTGGCCCCGCCCCTGCTGTTCCTCTCGGAACTGATGCGCCCCGCCGTCTGGCTGCTGTCCGTCTCCACCGATGCCGTGGTCCGGCTGTTCGGCGGCGACCCGAAGGCCACGCAGGAAAGCGTCACGGCGGAGGAATTGCATGACATGGTGTCGGGGAGCGACGCGCTGGAAGAAAGCCACCGGAACATCCTCACGGACGTCTTCGGGGCCGCGGACCGCACCTTGCAGGAGGTGATGCGCCCACGCCCCGACGTGGCCTTCATCAGCGGCGGCCTCACCGTCGGCGAGGCCCGCAGCATCGTCCAGAACGGCCCCTACTCCCGCTTCCCCGTGACCGGCGGCAGCCCGGATGACGTCCTGGGCTTCATCCACATCCGCGACCTCATGCCCGTCGACGATGTGTCCGACGAACGGCCGGTGCGGGACATCGTCCGCGAAATCCTCGCGCTGCCGGGCACCAACAAGGTGCTGCCCTCGCTGTCCCGCATGCGCCGTCTGGGCCAGCAGATTGCCCTGGTGGTGGACGAGTACGGCGGCACGGACGGCGTCGTCACGCTGGAGGACCTCGTGGAGGAACTGGTGGGCGAAATATACGACGAGTACGACGCCGGCGCCGACCCCGAGGACCGCGTCACCGTCGCCAACGGTGAGGTGGACGTCGACGGCGGGCTCATCCTCCAGGAGTTCACGTCAGCGTCCGGGCTGGCTTTGCCCGAGGGGCATTACGAGACGGTGGCAGGGTTCGTCATCGACCGGCTGGGCCGGCTGCCCCGGGCTGGGGACCGGGTTGAAATAGATGGGCATGCGCTGACGGTCACCGCGATGGACCGGCTGCGCATCGCCCGGATCCGCGTGACACGCGTGCAGGCCGAGCCCGAGGAACCCTGAAAAGTCTGTCCTCAACACGCCTGGTTGAGTGCCGCCACCGCCGCTTCCTCCATCTCGTACGAGTCCCATTCGCCGAGACCAAACGGATCGGATTTCGGGGCGCGGGCCACGGCCATGGCAATCTGCCGCGAGCCGTCGGCGCTGATCAGCGCCAGCGCCGCGTAGCCCCGCACCACTCCCACGTGCCCGTAATAGTCGTTGTTGGAGCAGGCATCGTAATGCCGCACCACACCGAGGCCATAGGTCTGGAACTTGGGGTGGTGCATCTCCGCCACGCTTTGAGCGGTCAGCAACGCCCCTTTCTGCAGGGCGGCGAAGTAGGTGTTGAGTTCAGGAACGGTGGAGATCACTCCGCTATCGGGTGAACCACTGTGGATCGGGGCCAGGGCGTTGTCCTCCAGTTCGCCGCTTGCCGTCTTGGTGTAGCCACGGATCATCTGCCGCGGCCCCGGCTCGTCACCGGCTACCAGGGTGTCGTGCAGCCCGAGCGGATCCACGTTGTCGGCGCGGATTACCGCGGAAAGGCTCTGTCCCCGCAGCTTCTCGAGGAGCAGGGCCAGCACCGAATAGTTGGTGGTGGAGAAACTGAACAGGCTGCCTGAGCCGCCGGTCCACGGCATGGCTGCGGCGTAGGAAATCCGCTCCTCGTGGGTGGAGCGCCTATTCCCTACCTCCGCAAGGCTCACCCGGTAGTCCGGCATCCCGGAGCGGTGGCTGAGCAGGCTGCCGATGGTGATGGGACCGGGCGGCTTGATGATGCTTTCGAAGTCCGGGAGGTGCTTCTGGACGGGGTCATCCAGCTGGATTTTCCTTTCCTCCACGAGCTTCATGACGGACACCGCCACCATGGTCATGGTGATGTCCCCGGCGTGCGTCTGGTCCGTCAGCTGCACGGGTTCGTTGGTGTCGAGGCTCCGGACGCCCTCTGCCGAGGACCAGCCGCCCACGCGGGACTTCACCTCAATCACGACGGCGGTGGCTCCCCCGGCGCGCATGTCCTCGCTGTACTTCTCCAGGGCCGCGGCGTAGGCCGGAACAGGCGGGGCGGTGGCAGTAGCGGTGACGGCCGCCGTCGGACTTTGCGCGTCCGGTGGCTCCGGCGCACCGGTGCAGCCTGCGACGGCGGGAATCACCAGGGCGGCAACGGCCGCGGCAACGCTGCGCAACAGGGTCAAACGGCCTGCCTGCATCTCATCCCCTTAGGAGACGCCGGCCGCAGCTGGACTCCGGGGAGACCGCCAGGTGCACCGGCCCTTTGATGTTAACCTCCGCTCCAACTTTTGGCACCAAACGCGCCACCTGTCCTCCCTAGCGTGGACGGGTCGCCGGCCACCAGCCGGCCCCGTCATCACTGGAGGAAAACACCCATGCGCACAGTCCTGACTGCCGCGGCAGCCGCTGCCCTGATCGCCGCCATGACGAGCCCCGCCGTCGCCGCCCCGGAGACGCAGGCCGGCACGCCGTCGTCGAACGCTGCCGGAACCGCCACCTCCGCACTCACGGTGAACGAGCGCAACGGCTCCTTCGACCTGCAGAGCCACCGCGGCGGCCGCGGCGAATGGACCGAGGAATCCCTGGCCGCGTTCACGAACTCCCTGGCACTGGGCGTGACCACCCTGGAGCTGGACACCCACCTGACCCAGGACGGCAAGGTGATCGTGTGGCACGACGACACCATCCAGGCCGCCAAGTGCATCGACACCGCACCCGCCACCGCCGGCGACCCCGAGTTCCCGTACGTCGGCGACCGCGTGGCCGAGCTGTCCCTGGCCCAGGTGCAGACCCTGAACTGCGGCTACGTGCAGCTGGCCGGCTACCCGGAGCAGGAGGTCATCGAAGGCAACCGGATCGCCGAGCTGAAGGACGTCTACCAGCTGGTCCGCGACACGAACGCCGCCAAGGTCCGTTTCAATGTCGAGACCAAGGTGGAAAGCAGCCAGATCGGCGGCGCCGGCATGGAGTCCCTCACCCGCGCCGTGGTGGCCGACATCCAGGCCTCGGGCATGGCGGACCGCACCACCCTGCAGTCCTTCGACTGGTCCTCGCTGAACCTCACCAAGGAGCTCGCCCCGGAGCTGCCGCTGGTGGCGCTCTCCAGCGGCGACACCTGGATGGGCGTGGGCCAGCCCGGCGCCAGCCCCAACCTGGGCGGCATCGACATCGACAACTACGACGGTTCCCTTCCCAAAGCGGCGGCTGCCCAGGGTTACGACGTCGTCTCCCCCACGTTCCGCTCCGTCACCGCAGAGATGATCGCCGAAGCGCACGACCTGGGCCTGCCGGTCATTCCATGGACCGTGAACACCACCGCCGACATGGAACGCCTGATGGACCTGGGCGTGGACGGCATCATCACCGACTACCCCACCCGCCTGCGCACCCTCATGGAGGAGCGCGGCCTGAAGCTGCCGAAGGCGTACGGGGTGAAGGGCTAAGCCCTGCACTGACCCGGGCGGGGCCCGGCGCCAGCTCCCTTGGGCTGGTGCCGGGCCTTCCCCGTTTATGGGTCCACCACCTACCGGTCCAGCTTCACCGCGGTGAACAATATTGCTGAGTCCTCCTCGGCCTCCAGGCTGTGCATGCCGTCCGGGACGATCAGCAGGTCGCCTGCCTTGCCCTGCCAGGCTTCGGCGCCCGCCTTCAGCCAGACGGAGCCCTTGATGACGAAGACCGTGGCCTCGCCGGGATTCAGGTGCTCGCTGAGCTGGGTGCCGGCGCGGAAAGCCATCACAGTCTGGCGCAGCCGCTTTTCGTGGCCGCCGAACACGGTGTCCGAGGCGCGGCCGCTGGATCCGGACACTGCTGCCTGGAGTTGCTGACGGGCCAGGGCATCAATCGACATCTTCTGCATGAGGACACCGTACGCACCTGGCGCCCCAGGATGCTGCCGATCGTCATCGCTACCGTACGGAGCAGCTCCGCTGCGCCGACGGTGTCTCGTAACTACGATGAACACTCGCTTTTTTGCCGGAAGGCCGTTCAGGCTGCGGTGCCTTGGAGGCGCGACCGAAGTGTCGGGACGCCTGGGCCGTTGAGCTGGTCAAGGTAGGTTTCGCGGCCAGCCATGCCCATCACCAGAGCGAGGGTCGATCCGGTGACCAGGGGGCCGGTGCCCGCAGCGAACGGCCCGTCGTCGGCCCGCAACCGCAGGCCGGCCACGTGGGTGCGGCTGGCAACGGCGAAGTCCTGCCGGGCGAAGAATTCGGCGACAGGTGTCAGCGCCTCGATGCTCGGTGTGCGGGGAAGCCCAAGCGGCTGGCGGATGTCTTGGGCGTGCACGACGACCTCGCCAAGGTAGGCCGGGATGTGCCCTGAGGGTGCCGTGGTACTCCTGATGACGGCACGGAAACGGTCGAGTGTCTCTTTGGGATTCCTACCGCGGTGCTCGGCTAGCCGGCGCTGGTTGTGCACGTCCGGACGGAAACGCGCGCCGAGCATGCTGCGCAGCCACTGCCACTGGTTCAGGCTGGCCGCGGCGGTCAGGTGAGCGATGACCTGCTCGACATTCCACTGCCCGCACAGAGTGGGGTGCTGCCATTGCTCCGCGCTGAGGTTCGCCAGGTCCTGCGCCAGAGCGGTGCGCTCGGCGTGTGCCAGCGCCCACAGGTCGTCATTCTGCCATCTCGTCATAGCGCTTCGGGCGCCTCTCCTCGTATACGCGATTCATCGGTTGCCGAGCTGGCCACGAAGCGGGAGGCTCCGCTGCCTTTGAAGCTCCCCCGGTCCACGCGACGCCCGGAAACCGCGAGCAGCAGATCAAGCGGATCGGCCTCGACATCGTCTCCCTGGCCCCAGGCCGCCCCGGTCTTCCGGTCGATCAGCCGAAGTCCTGCGACACGCTCGCGTCCTCCGCCGAAGGAGACGGGGGTGCGCAGCTGCTACGTGAGCGCTTGAACGACCGCAGGTTCCGGGTAACTTCCGGCGATGTCCAAGGGCCGGCGGATGTCCTCGCCATGCACGATGGCCTCAACCAAGCGGGTTGTCAGGTTCGCCGGCGGCGTCCGCGTGAGGTTTGCAGCTTCCCCGAACGCGTTAATCGTGTCCTGCGGATCCTGCCGCTTCTCTCTAGCAATACCGTTTTCGTTGGCGCGATCGAAGTCCATGCGGGCTGCCAGCAGGTCACGGACGAAGGCGAACCGGCCGGTTCGCGCCGTGTCCACCAGGTGCGCAAGGACATCGTGGACATCCCACCCTCGGCAGAGGGAGGGGAAGCGCCATTGTTCGTCGCGCAGGTCGGAGAGATCCGCGGCGAGCCGTCGCCTCTCAGAATGAACGGCCTGCCAGACCGCTTCTGCTGCCCTGCGCATGCCGTTCCTTCCCGGTGATGTCTCGGTAACCAACACTGTGAGTGCTGGACTAGACACTACTGCCATGCCCTGCCAAACGTGGCCGGTCGAGTTCAGCAGGTCAACCCGCCCGGGGCAGACAGCTGGAACACAAACGGCGGCACACAAGCCGGGTGCCGCCGTCGTACGCCTGGTCCAGGGCCCGCTACGTAAGCTTCGGGACCAGCACCGGAGTGTTCCGCTTGTAGGCCTCATAGTCGGACTGGCCGCCCCACTTCCTGTCCGCTTTCTCCTCCAGCGGGGGCACACCGCTGCCCTTGATCAGCAGCAGCGCCACAAACACCGGGGACACCAGGGCAGCCCACTGCCAGCCCTGCAGCACCGGCAGGGCAATGATGGCCACGCCCACCCACAGCGTGATCTCGCCGAAGTAGTTGGGATGCCGGGACCTGGACCAGAGGCCGGTGCTGATGAAGCGGCCCTTGTTGCCGGGGTCGGCCTTGAAACGGGTTTTCTGGACGTCCGCCACGGTCTCAATCGCGATGCCCAGTGCCCAGACCAGCAGGCCCGCCCAGAAGAACCCGTCCAGGCCCACCTTCCGGTCCGAGGTGATGGCCACCCATGCCAGCGCCGCGGTGAGCACCACCCACAGGCCCTGCAGGGTCCAGGTGTTCAGGAACCGGGCAAAGTCCTTTTTGAGCTCATCAAACCGGTCGTCCTTGCCGTGCTTCATCACGCGCTGGAAAAGGTAGCCGCCCAGCCGGGCAGCCCACAGCACCACCATCGCCGCCAGCAGCATGCCGCGCGCGTCCACGCCGGGCGAAGCCAGCACCAGGAGCACCGTAATGGTGATGTACGTCAGGGCGCCGGTGAGGTCGTAGAACTTCTCTGTCTGCGCCTTGTAGGACGGAATGAACACGAGCCACTGGATCACGAAGGCGGCAGCCACACCCAGGGCGAACACGGGGAAATCGCCCACGGTGGAGCCGCCCTGGCTCCCCGCGAGGGCAATGAGGACCGCGGCCACCACCGCGATGGGAATGCTGATGAGGGCCTTGCGGCGTTTTTCGGTCATGCGGGTGGTCCTTTCATGCAGTCCGCCTGGTTCACATAGTCTTCGGAGCCGGGGCGGTGTTGTATGGGTGGCTCCGCATTGCGGGTCCGCGCGGCTCCCGCGGAAGGGCCGCCGGGCGTAGACTCAGCGCACCACTGACGGCAGAGGCGGGAAGCCATGAAGAGCATCCGGGCGCAGGTCCTTGAAGCAGAACAAAGCGCTGAACTTGGGCCCGGTGAGGACGAACGGTTTTCCGGTTATGGCTTGATGGGCCTGCCCTTCAGCTCCGGCCACGTCCTGGCCATGCGGCGGTTCCCCGTGACCAGCGTTGGGCCCGGCTACACCTCGCTGTGGCTGCGGCGCCCCACCGGCGCCTGGACCATTTACGCCGACGCCCCGCCCGAGCTCTCCTGCGCCCGCTACTTTGGCGCGGCCCTGGATGAGGCAGTCCAATGCCCGGTTGATGTCACCTGGACGGGCGATGCCGCCTTCAGCGTCACTGTAGGCGGGGATGTGGACCTGGCATGGGACCTCGAGCTGATGCCCACTCCCGTGACCCGCGCCATGACAGCGGTGATGAGCGCACTGCCCGCACCGTTCCTGGAAAGCCATCCTTTCCTGCGGGTCATGGGTGCCGCAGCAGGACCTGCGCTGCGGGCGGGTCGGCTTGGGCTGACGGGCACCGTGCCCAACCGGCAGGGCTTCCGTGCCAAACCACGCCGGATGTGGTTTGTGTCCGGCAGTTCGGCGTCCCTAGACGGCGAGGATTTCGGCAGCCCGCAGCCCCTGCGCATCCAGACGGGGCTGCGCGATTTCTGGATCCCGCAGCGCGGCATCTTCCTGATCGGCGCGTCATCCTACGACCGGTTTGACCCGGTCCGGCATCTTCCGGCCAGCGCGCGCAGGGCTGCCTAGCGTCAACCGGTCACGCCACCAGCCTGGCCACGAGCTCGCCGCGGCTGCCCACGCCCACCTTCCCGAAGAGTGACTTCAGATGGTCGTGCACCGTGTGCGGGGAGATGAACAGGTGGCGGGCGATGTCCGCCGTCGCGTTTCCGGACAGTACCTCCAGGCACACGTCCCGCTCGCGGGCCGTCACCCCGTAGGCCGCCAGCAGCAGGGTGGCCAGGTCCTGCGTGGTGGCCGGCTCCACGGTGACCACCATCTGTTCGGGGTCGTCGCCGGTAATCAGGCGGCTGGCCTGCAGCACCACCCAGTTCTCCCCGGCGTCATGCATCCTCGCCCGCGCCGTGCCGGAAACGGAAGCGTGGGCCTGAGCCACCACCGAGTGCAGCGTCATGGTGAAGCGGCCCGGTGCCGCGTCCTCCACTTCGGTCAGCCAGGCAGCCGCGGCGGGCGTGGCAGCCCGCAGCTCACCGTGCAGTCCGGCGATCACAATTACGGGCCCGACGGCGGCCGGGCGGGCCGGGTGCCCCGCACGGACGGCGATCCTGGTCGCCGCGGCCAGGGTGGCCGTCACGGCCTCCAGGAATTCCACCTCCCGGTCGGTGAAATCCTTGCCGCCGGCCCGGAAGATGCTGCCCACTCCCCAGCACGCCTCGTCGATCCGGAAGGCGGCGCGCAGTTCGTGGTCCAGCCCCTGCGGCTTGAGCAGTTCGTTGATCCGGACGCTGCGGACCACGTCACGGTGCGCCGCGTCCGAGATCCTCGCAATCGGACGCGGCCGCCGCAGCAGATCAGCGAACGTGTTCGGTTCCTGGCCCGTGTATTCGCATTCGGCGAAGCGGAGGCTGTACTCCTCATATTCGTCCTTGCCGACCGGCCACGGCCGGTAGTTGGTGATGGACGTCATCACCATGGAGTCGGGGTCGACGGCGGCCCAGCAGCCCTGCTCGAACGGCACCTCCCGCTGCACCACGGCGAGCGCCGACGGGTAAAGGTCGGCCAGGCTCATCCCGCCGGCGGCGAAGGCGGCGATCTCCCGCCGGGCACGCTCGGCGCGCTCCTCCCACATAGCTCCAGTATCCGCCCAGGGGGCGGCGCCGCAATCCCCCAAAGTGGGGGTTCTTCAAGCACCCCGGAACCCCCTTGCGGGGGATGGGGCAGGCGCGCACCGCCGTCGTACTCTTCCCTCATGAACGCCGTATCCCAGGTTTTCGCGGTACTTGCCGCCCTGATCTACATCGTGGTGTTCCCGCTGGAAAGTTTCCTGATGCACCGCCCGGCGGCGCAGAAGTTCCTGAGCACCCCGCCGCAGAACGTGCCGGCCGTGATGATGTGGGCCATCCCCACCGGGTTCCGCAACCTGGTGATCGGCCTGGGAGTCCTGGCCGGAGTGGTGGCGGTGAACATGGGCTACCTGGTGGCGGGCTACACCCTGGTCATCTACTGCTGCGCCAACATGGTGCTCACCGCGCCCGCCATGCTCCTGGCGGACATGCTGGGCCACTACCCGAAGAAGGGCGACAGCATCCCGGGAACCCTTGGCGCCACGGTGCCGGCCCTGATAGCGCTGATCGCGCTGCCGTTTTGAAGGAATATCGGAGGTCAACAATGGGACAGGCTCGCGACGTCATGGACCGCCTGATGGCGGCCATGGGATCAAAAAACAAGGAAGCGCTGGCACGCTGTTACGCCCCCGGCGCTGTGGCCTACACCCCTGACCAGGGGGAACTCCGCGGGCGTGACGCCATCGCCGGATACCTTTTCGGCTTCTGGGAGGCCATGCCGGATGTCCGGTACGAGCATGCGGAAAAGCACGAGGCAGGCAACGTGGCCATCGACGAGGGGTTTGTGGTGGGCACCAACACCGGGCCCCTGCGCATGCCCTCCGGCGAGACCATGCCCGCCACCGGCCGGCAGCTTCGGATCAGGAGCTGCGACGTGGCCACGGTGGAGGGCGCCGGGATTACCTCCCACCACTTCTACTTCGACCAGATGGAGTTCCTGGCGCAGCTCGGGCTGATGCGCCAAATGTCCGAACACTGACCGTTGTCCGGGCAGGGACCGGGCAGGTCCCTCAGAAGTTTGCCGCCGCAAGCGCGTCGTCCAGGATCGCCAGTCCCGAGGCGGCGTCAGCGTCGCTCACGTTGAGGGGCGGGGCCACATGGATCCGGTTGCCCATGATCAGCGGCAACAGGCCACGCTCCAGGCATGCCTTGGCGAAAGAGGCCATCGGCGCGTTCGACGCACCGACGGCTCCCGGCGGCACGAGCGGTTCCTTGGTGGTTCGGTCGCGGACCAGTTCCATGCTCCACAGGCCGCCGATGCCGCGGACGTCCCCGATCACCTCGTGCTTCCCTGCCAGCTCCTTCAGTCCTGGGCCGAGTATCTCAGTGCCGAGGCGGGCAGCTGCTTCCACGGTTGCCTCTTCATGCATGGCGGTGATGGCGCCGACGGCTGCCGCGCAGGCGAGCGGGTGGCCGCTGTACGTCAGGCCGGCCGGGTAGGGGCGCTGGGTGAACATCTCACAGATCGCATCACCTATCAGGACTCCGCCCAGCGGCACGTAGCCCGAGTTCACACCCTTGGCGAACACCAGCAGGTCCGGTGCCACGCCGTCGTGGTCGACGCCGAACCAGGCTCCCGTGCGGCCGAAGCCCACCATCACCTCGTCGGCGATGTAGACGATGCCGTGCCGGCTGCACAGTTCGCGGACCCCGCGCAGGTAGCCGGCCGGCGGCACGATGACGCCCGAGCTGCCGGTCACTGATTCCAGGACCAGCCCGGCGATGGTGGACGGGCCTTCCAGGAGGATCACCTGCTCCAGGTGCGCGAGGGCCCGCTCACACTCTTCCTCTGCGGTGCTTGATCCGAATGCCGTCCGGTACAGGAAGGGTCCAAAGAAGTGGACGGCACCCGCTGTGCCGGTGTCCGAGGCCCAGCGGCGGGGATCTCCGGTGAGATGGATGGATGTGGTGGTGGAGCCATGGTACGAGCGGTACGCGGAAAGGACTTTCGGCCGGCCGGTGAAGAGGCGCGCCATCCGGACGGCGTGCTCGACGGCCTCCGTGCCGCCGGTGGTGAACAGGACGTGCCCGAGCCCCTCGGGCGCGACCTCCACAATCAGACGCGCCGCCTCGCCCCGGATGTCGGACGCGTTCCCGGGTGCGAGCGTGCACAGCCGGTCGGCCTGCTCCTTGATGGCGGCGACAATCTTCGGATGCTGGTGGCCGAGGTTGGTGAACACCAGCTGGGAGCTGAAGTCCAGGTAGCGCTTTCCGCTGACGTCGGTGACATGGCTCCCGGATCCGCCCACCAGGGTGGGCACATCGCGCGGCCCCTGGACAGCCCACGGGTGGAAGACCAGTTCGTCGAGGTTCATTGACACGTTCCTTCCGCACACCCACGCGGGCCGCTGCTGCTTCAGCGCAGGGCGGCCCGTGGTCGGTGGCTATCCCGTCAACTGGCTACTGTGTGCGCTGGGAGAGGTTGAGGATGTTGCCCTCGCTGTCCAGGAACCAGGCCGATTTGCCCCAGTCATCCGTGGCCAGGCCGTTCTCCGTCTTCAGCCCGGGCATGTCGTAGTCCTCGAAGACCACTCCCCTGCCCCTCAGTTCCTCCATGTCGCGTTCGATGTTGTCCGATTCCCAGCCCATCTGCGTGTTCTTCGCCGAACCCGCATTATCGGTCTGGTAGATGAGGAAACTCGTTCCGTTGCCGCAGCGGTACAGGAGGCTGTACTCCTCCATGGCCTCTGAAGATTCAAGGCCGAGCTTGTCCCGATAAAATTCCTTCGCCCTGTTGATGTCCTTCGCAGCGAGGACGGCCATGACTGCAGAATCCTTGAGCATGATGAATTCCTTTGTGCATTGTTCGCGTCGGCGGCGGTGCTCTCCCCTTGACGTTCCCGGAATATCCCTACTCCGGGGCCGCGTGGCAACCCTTTCCGCCATAAGCCGGGTTGGCCACCTGGGACCCTGCTGCGCAACGCCAGCCTTCATCGGCGCGAGAGAGTCCCCGAAGCTTATGGGCCCATTATGGAACCGAATTGCAGCTACGGAAACAGGCGATTCTTAGTGGCTGTGCGACCGGTTCAAGCCCTTGGCGTAGGCAGCCTGGCCCACGTGCTGGAGGCAGTCCGCGAGGATGCTGACCAGGCGTACGCCGAGGGTGACGGGCGGGTCCCAGCGGGTGTCCACCACACGGTCGAGGTCTCCGCCTTCGAGTGTTTTCAGGAACTGCACGGTCTGCCGGTGGACCGCGTCGTAGTACTCCAGCAGCAGGCCCGCCGGCGCCTGCACCGCGTCCACCTGGTCGCTCGAATGGCCGTAGCCGGTATCCTTCCGGGACAACGGGAGACCGAAGCGGCCCACGAAATCCTGCGCGGTCCAGACCTGTTCGAGGCCGGCCGCGTCCGCCACCTGCGCGTCCTCCACCCGGCCCAGGTGCCAGATCAGCCATGCAATCGAGTTGCCGGTGCCCGCCGGCCTGTCGGTGAGGGATCCGTCGTCGAGCCCGTCAAGGACCGCTTCCACCGTTTCCCGGATCCTGCCGAAGGCGTCCAGCAGCAGATCATTCGACTTCATCATGAGCTCCTTAGGGCCATCTTTTGGTTCACATCCGAGCGGGAACCATGGCGCCATCCTATGCGCGCTGTTTTTCGTTGAGGGACGGCGGGGCTGCGGAAGGTGAACAATGATCTCATGAGCTACCGGAAGGATCCCCGGGTGGACCAGTACATTAATGCCCTTCCGCCGTGGCAGCAGGACATCTGCCACCAGGTGCGGGACCTCGTCCACGCGGCCGACCCCGACGTCGAGGAGACCATCAAGCGGACCGTCCAGCCCTACTTCGTCCTGGAAGGCAACGTTTGCGCGCTCCTCGCGGCGAAGGACCACGTGAACGTTTTCCTGTACGACGGCGGGCTCTCCCCGGACCCGCAGGGAATCATCACCGGCGGGCACGGCAACAAGACCGGCCGCACCGTAGCCATCAGGGAAGGGGAGCCCATCAACGGGCAGGCTTTGGGCGACATTTTCAGGGCGATCATCGCCACCAACCGTGCCGGCGGCTGGCGGAAGGTCACTTCGGGCCAGTAGCCGGTCGCGCGCGAACCATGCGGATCTCGGGCAGGCTTTCCCATTCCGGCGGCAACAGCGCGCTCCTTCCGTCAGGCTGGAAGCCGTTCTTGCGGTAGAAAGCGTGCGCGCGGGGGTTGTTCTCCAGCACCCACAGGTACGCCGGTTGCTCCCCCACGGCGGCTGCCAGCAGCGCTGCCCCAAGCCCCGTGCCGTGCGTCCGCCGCAGCGTGTAGATCGAGTACAGCTCCAGCGGCACGGGACCGTCCTCGTCACGGCCCGGACCGGCGTCGGCAAATCCCACCACCGCGCCTGTAGCATCCTCGGCGACGATCCGGGGCGCGGCATCAGCAAGAAAACGACGACGGCGTTCCACGCGTTCCGGGACGGCTGCCCGGCGGGCACGGAAAAAGTCAGCCGACAACAGGTGCGGGTAGCACTCCTCGTGGGCCAGCGTGTGCATCTCCACCAGCGCCTCGGCGTCGCCAGGAACAGCCTGGCGAAGAACGTAGTCCATGACCCAGCCTAACCAGTGGCGGCCTGCCCAACCCATTCGATCCTCCCGAGCCAGCCGGCCAGGATGGGCAGCACCACAGCACTGTGCATCGCGCTCAAATGGTTGAGGCCGGGGAGGACGTGCACCTCCCAGCCGGCTGCCACGAGTTCATCCCGGTGCTCAGCCAACGGCGCGCCGATCCGCACCTGCACCCCGCCCCACTGCGGGCTGTAGTCGATCTGGTCGTTTCCGCCGGCGAAGGCGAGGCGCGGCAACGCAGCCGGGGCCGCCGTCGTCGAATTGTTGAAGTCCCGGAGCGCCTCGTAGAGGGTGACGAACTGCCGGGTCTGGGCCTCCGTGGTCTGGACGGCAGCAGAATCCCAGTCCCCCGGCTCGGCCTCGGCCGCCGGCACGGACGCCGGATCCGGGGCTTGGGTGGACGCGGCGTGCGCGGCCCGGGTCACGGCCAGCATGCTCCGGTACGGACCGTCCACCGGCGGGAACCCGCCCATGGCAAGGGCCCGGAGACGGTCGGTGCGCAGGGACAGCTGGAGGCCGGCCAGCGCCAGCCAGGAGTAGCCGTAGTAGCCAAAGGCGTCCGCGATGGCCAGGAGGTCGGCGGCGAGGTTGTCCGGCGTGAGGGTGTCCGGGGCGGGGTATGCCATCCGGTGGCCTTCATAGTCGGCCGTGATCACCCGGTTTGTCGGCGACAGACCGTTCACGAGGGCTGGTCCGAGGTCCGGGTCGCCGCCCCACTTGCTGATGATCTCGGCCTCGGCGGACGGATGCGGCTGCAGCCGGACGGGCAGCAGCAGTGCCGGACCGCGACCATGGACCGTGACGGGAATGGTGGATCCATCGTGAAGCACGGCCTCCAGCTCAGCAGCCATTGCGGGTCCCTTTCCTGGGTGCGGATGCGCAGCACCTTCAGCATGGCACCAGCTCCTGCGTCTGTCGTCGTTTGTCCATCTGGAATACCAGATGGACAAAGGAATACCGTGGAGTAGGGGTTGTTCCACCCTTGGAATACCAAGTACCATCAACGGAGCCCGTTTCCCCGCCGGGCGCCATTCCCAAGGAGACAATGATGTGCCTTCATGACCACACGTCTGCCCCTACACCGGCGGCCAGCCTCCCGCGCCGTGGCATCCTCGCCGGCGCCGCAGCGCTCGCCGGAATTTCCGTGGCCAGCATCGCCGCGCAGCTCGGCGGCGCATCCGCGGCGCAGGCCGGCGAAAAGCCCTCAGGCCCGAACTACCACGGCAGCCCGCTGACCCATCCGCCGCTCATCATCGAAGGCGGAACCATCGTGGATCCCCAGACCGGCGGCGCCATTGAGGACGGCGTCCTGGTGCTCGACGGCGGCAAGGTGGCCGCCGTCGGAACGCGCGACGAGACGCGTGAAGCCGTTGCCGCCGTCGCCGGCCGCGCCCGTGTCCTGAACGCGTCCGGCAGGTGGGTGCTGCCCGGTCTAGTGGACGTCCACGTCCACGCGAACGCACTTGCCGACGCGCGGGCCATCCTTCAGGGCGGCGCCACCAGCGTCCGGAGCGGATCCAGCAGCTTCTACCAGGACGTAGCGCTGGCAGCGCTGCCGGCCTGGGCACCCGGTGTCTCCCCGCGCATGACGCCTGCCGGGCTGTTTATCTCCCCGGACCTCGGCGACTCGCTCCTTGCCGATCCGGACCTCGCCCCGCTGGCCACCCTTCCCACCGGCGTCCGGGAAACCGCCGACCTGGCGTACCTCACCCGCGTGAACCTTTCGCGCGGCGCCCAGGTCATCAAGACCCGCGCCAACCCGCGTGCGGGCATCCCGGAGCAGGACCCGCGCGAACTGGTCTACAACCAGGAGCAGCTGTCCGCAGTGGTGAAGGCGGCCAGGGGCGCGGGTGTGCTCTGCCACGCCTACAGTGCGGAGGGGATCGACGGCGCCGTCCGCGCCGGGGTGCGCAGCATCGAACACGGCGTCTTCGTCTCCGAGGGCACCATCGCGGAGATGGTGCGCCGGGGGACCTATTTCACGCCCACCATGGACGCGATCACCAGCATGGCGGCTTCCCCGAACCCCGTCCTCGCAGCGCGCGGCAAGGAATACGCCCCCATCCTGCAGGCCGCGGTGCGGGCAGCAAAGGAGGCCGGTGTGACCATCGTGGCCGGCACCGACTCCTTCGGAACGGACGTCACCCCGATCGGCACCGAAGCCCGCCTGCTCGCCGAAGCCGGCCTGTCCCCGCTGGAGGCGCTGCAGTCAGCCACCGTCCACGCGGCGCGGCTGCTCGGGCTGGGCAACGACGCGGGCCGGCTGGTCCGTGGCGGCTTCGCCGACGCGATTGTGGTGGACGCGGATCCTCTGTCCAGTGCGTCCGCACTTGAGCAGGTCCGGGTTGTTGTGGCGCAGGGAGCGGTTGTCCGGAACGGGCTTTAACGACGAAATGCCGCGGACACCTTTGCTGGTGTCCGCGGCATTCCTGGTTTGGCTTACTTGTCGCAGCCGATGCCGTCCCCATCGCGGTCCAGGTGCTTCCCGTAGCCGGGTGAACCTGCGTAGACAGGTGCCGCGCCCGCAGCGCGCGCAGCAGTGCAGTTCGCGTAGTAGGCGGCGGCCGGAGCGGGGGCAGCCGGAGCCGCGGGAACCGCGGGAGCCGGTGCCGGGGCGGGTGCAGCAGGAGCGGCCGGTGCCGGTACGGCCTTGCGGGCTGCGGCATCCCGTGCAGCCTGCTCCGCCGCGGCCTGTGCGGCAGCGGCCGCTTCCGCAGCAGCCTTTTCGGCTGCTGCGTTTTGAGCCGCGGCCAGCTCGGCGGCAGCCTTTTCTGCAGCCGCCTTTTCGGCGGCAACCTTCTCGGCCTCGATCAGCTCGAGGGACTTGACCCCGAGTTTCACGGTGGAGCCCTCTTCCGCCTGGGTATTTTCAGCCGGGTCCTGGGAGATTACCTGCCAGTTGCTCTTCTTGACGATCGACTTGCCGTCCACTATGTCTTTCGCCTCGACCTCAAACCCGAGGTCTTCCAGCTGCTCCGTCGCCTTATCGAGGGTCAGGCCCACGACTCCGGGAACGCCAACCTTTGCCGCAGCAGTGGTGGCCACAGCAGTTGCCGCCGACGCCGGTTCCGTTGCCTCCTGCTTGCTGCTGCAGCCTGTGAGCATCAAGCCAGCGAGCACAACAACTGCCAGCGTCTTCTTCAGGGCTCCTCCCGGAGCCTGCGGATTGAGTGTCAATTTTCCCCCTGGGAATGTTTGTGTGGGTGATGCGGATGGGTGCGAAACCCGGGTAAAGAGAGCGCCTATTCGCAGGCCACGCCGTCCGAGTCCCTGTCAAGCGCGGGCCGGTAGCCACCCTGTCCGGCATACAGCGGAGCGGCGCCGGCAGCCTTCGCCGCGGCACAGTTCGCGTAGTAGGCAGCCGCCGGTGCGGGCGCCGGGGCTGCAGGCGCCGGGGCAGGCGCCACGGGGGCGGGAGCAGGGGCTGCAGGTGCCGCGGCGGGTGCTGCGGGTGCAGGAGCAACCGGGGCCGGAGCCTGGACAGCAGGAGCAGGTGCAACAGCGGCGGGTGCCGGCTCAGGTGCCACAGGTGCCGGTGAGGCCACAGGAGCCTGGGAAGTCGTCGGCGCGAGCTGACCGCTGCAGTCAGCGAGGATGCGTGCCATGGCGTCGTGCTCTGCCTGGGTCACCCACAACCCGTAGGTCGCCTTCACCGATATCTGCCGGGCGACGTATTCGCACCGGAAGCCCTTGTTCGGCGGCAGCCAGGTGGCGGCGTCGCCGTCGCCCTTTTTCATGTTGGTCGGCCCGTCGGTCGCCTGAAGGTTCAGCGGATCGTTGGCGAACGCTGTCCGCTGGTCAGTGGTTAGCTGCTGTGCGCCCTTCTGCCAGGCGTCGCTCAGGGCGACTACATGGTCGATCTGGACGGCCGAGCTGGTTGCGGTTCCCCGCAGGAAGCTGATGTTCGTTCCCGTGTAGGGGTCCGCCAGCGTACCGGACTGCACTTTGCACGGGACGCTGTTGGTGAACGTGATTCCCGTCAGGTCGCGTTTGAGGGTGTCGTTCCGGGTGTCGCAGCCGTTGCGGTCAACATCCGCCCACGCCTGGCCGAACAGCGCGCGGTCATATCCCGTCTTCGGCGCGCGTCCCTTGATGGGAAGTGTGGCCAGCAGATCCAGCGCCTTGGTTGCGTAGGCGGGCTGCGGGTTGGGCGATGTCACGGAGACACCCTGCGCCACCAGGGAGGGCGTCTCGGGATCCAGCGGGGCGCCCGTTTCCTGTGCGGTAGGAGCGGACGACGCCGTTGCGCTGGCTGTGGCTGATGGGCTCGCCTTTGACGATGCGGTGGTCGCGGCGGTGTCAGATGCGGCTGCCTCGAGGTCCTGCGTCGACACACGAGGGAGGGTGAGTCCACCGGCGATGAAAAGCACGAAAGCGGTGGCGAGGGCAACGGCGCCCGCCTTCCGCTTGGCGGGGAGCCAAGCCCAGGACCGGCGTCCGGTGAGCAGGACATAAAGACCGGTGAGGGCCGCCGAGATGGCCGCGAAGACCAGTGCGAGCCCAATCCCGCTGCTCAGCGCGCCCAACAGCATAAACAGAGCCGTGATGCCGGCGACGATAAACGTGGAGGCGCCCGGTTTACGCGGCGGCTTCGGCGACGGAACGGATGGTGCTGGACCCAAAAGGGCCTCGTATTCGGACATTCTTTCCCCAATTAAGAGGGCCACAAAAAGGCCCGGCAATTTGCCGGGCCTTCTGCTTAGCCTCGATTTTTCATGATGGCCGGTGAGGGGCGCTGGTGTGTGGCGCCGGGTTGCTCTGCGGTTGTTTTCTGTTTTCGGGCAGCCGGGTGTGG
>NZ_FVZL01000014.1 GCF_900168295.1 Arthrobacter sp. P2b
CAGGGGCGGCAGGCCCGGCAAATTCAACCAATCCATAAAAACAAATCGGTATCAACAAACTTGGCACACTATTGAGTTCTCAAACAACAGACACACCCGGCACCACCACAACCTCAGTCGCGGCTCGCTCCGGAGCAACTTTCCAAAGTTACCGGCTGGCTTCCAACTTGTCAAACCGGCGTCCCGCAACCATCTTCACCCTGAGGCGTTGTGGTCGGTTTTTCCGCCTGACTCCGTGGAGCAGCGCGGAAATAAACTCTACCACCACTTGCCCGGGAAGGCCAACTCCACCCGGCAGGCCCTCCCCCGCCGCCAGCGGCTGGGCATGAAAAAGCCCGGAATCACGCGGATCCCGGGCTCCTCCAAAGGGTCCAAACAATCTAGGCCGTTCCGGCTGCTCCTGGCTTGGCTGCCGACGGCTTGGCTGCCCCCGGCTTGAAGTAGGAAGCACCCAGCGGCGGCAATGTGACGGTCAACGTGGCCGGCTGCCCGTCCTGGCCCTCACCCGAGGCCTTGAGCTCACCGTCATTGAGGACGCCGGAGCCGCCGTAGGTGGTGTGGTCCGTGTTCAGCACTTCGGTCCAGGCGCCAGCCGTCGGGACTCCCAGCGTGTAGCCCACGTGCGGCGCTCCCGAGAAGTTGATGGCGCACACGAGCGGGTTGCCGTCGGTGTCCCAGCGGATGAAGGACAGGACGTTGCGGTCCGCGTCTCCCCCGTTGATCCACTGGAAACCGCCGGGCTCGTTGTCCCGGGTGTAGAGGGCCGGGGTGGACTTGTACAGCTCATTGAGGTCCTTGGTCAGGAGCTGCAGGCCCTTGTGCGCCGGAATGTCCGCAAGCCACCAGTCCAGGCCGTGCTGCTCGGACCATTCGGCTTCCTGGCCAAATTCGGTGCCCATGAAGATGAGCTGCTTGCCCGGGTGCGCCCACTGGTACGCGAGGAAGGCCCGCAGGTTGGCGAGCTGCTGCCAGCGGTCACCCGGCATCTTGCGGAGCATCGAGCCCTTGCCGTGCACAACCTCATCGTGGCTGATGGGCAGCAGGAAGTTTTCGGTGAACGCGTAGACCATGGAGAACGTCACGGTGCCGTGGTGCCACTTGCGGTTTACAGGATCCTCGGAAGCGTACTTGAGGGAGTCGTGCATCCAGCCCATGTTCCACTTGAGGCCGAAGCCCAGCCCGCCGTGGCTGGTGGGTGCCGTCACGCCCGGGAACGCCGTGGATTCCTCGGCGATCATGACCGCGCCGGGGTGCGTCTTGTACACCGTCGCGTTGACTTCCTGCAGGAAGGAGATGGCTTCCAGGTTCTCCCGGCCGCCGAACCGGTTGGGTTGCCACTGCCCGTCCTGGCGGGAGTAGTCGAGGTACAGCATGGAGGCGACGGCATCCACGCGCAGTCCGTCGATGTGAAACTCATCCAGCCAGTACAGCGCGTTGGCCACGAGGAAGTTGCGCACTTCGGTGCGGCCGAAGTCGAAGATCAGCGTGCCCCAGTCGGGGTGCTCGCCGAGGTTGGGGTCGGCATGCTCGTACAGGGCTTCGCCGTCGAACTGCGCAAGAGCCCAGGAGTCCTTGGGGAAGTGTGCGGGGACCCAGTCCAGGAGCACGCCGATGCCCGCCTGGTGCAGGGTGTCCACAAGGTAGCGGAATTCGTCCGGGTGCCCGAACCGGGAGGTCGGCGCGAAGTAGGACGTGACCTGGTAGCCCCAGGAACCGCCGAACGGGTGTTCGGCGACCGGCATGAACTCCACGTGCGTGAATCCCAGCCACTTGACGTAGTCCACCAGTTCCTTGGCCAGTTCGCGGTAACCCAGTCCCAGGCGCCATGATCCGAGGTGCACTTCGTACACGCTCATGGCCGAGTTGTGCGGGTCCCGCTGGGCGCGGGCCTCCATCCATTCGTCGTCCTTGAAGGCGTAGGAGGGTTCCACCACCTTGGATGCGGTCAGCGGGGGAACCTCGGTGCCGAAGGCAAGGGGATCGGCTTTCTCCACCCAGTAACCGGACCTGGTCCTGATTTCGAATTTGTAGCACGCCCCTGCCAAAACGCCGGGGACGAAGATTTCCCAGACGCCCGAGGAACCCAAGGAGCGGAGCGAGTGCTCGCGTCCGTCCCAGCCGTTGAAGTCACCCTTGAGCCGGACGGCCTGCGCGTTGGGCGCCCACACGGCGAACGAAACACCGTCCACATCACCCAGCGACGATTTGTAGTGCTGGACGTGCGCGCCCAGGACCTCCCACAGCTTCTCGTGCCGGCCCTCGTTAATCAGGTGCAGGTCCACTTCACCCACGGTGGGCAGGTACCGGTAGGGTTCATCAACCGTTACGGGTTCAGCGCCGGGATAGGTGACGGACAAGCGGTAGTCCGGAACGTGGCCTTGCTGGAGCGGTTCCAGGACGGCCGCCCACACCCCGTGCGCCTCATGCTCCATGGGAACCTCGCCAGCCGCGGTGATGACGGTGACTGCTTCCGCGAGGTGCTTTACGGTGCGGATGGTGACGTGGCCGTAGTCGTCCAGGTGTGCACCAAGGACGGAGTGGGGGGCGTGGTGTTCACCGTTCGCGATCCTGCCCAGGATGCCGTCATCTACGTGCAGCGGCACTCCCGGCCGGTCAGTTCGTGCTGAGCCTGTCATTTCGTTACCTTCCGATGCTGCCCCGGCCTGGTGGCCGGAGCTGTTACCGCTAAGGAGCCGCCTGGAGGCATTCACTGGTATTGCCAGCCAGTCGGGCCTGTTACGCATTTCATAAACTACTTCGTAGAGCGCCTTGTCCAGCCACAATGCCACAAAGAGCGGCGAGTTCCTGTCCACGGTGCCGGGCGTGACCCCTGCGTACCCTTCGAGGAACGCGTCGGCGCAGTCATCAACCCAGGACGCGGGCACGTGGGCACCTTCCTGCTCGCGCTGGGCCGCCCCTGCTGCGTAGTCAAAGGACCTGAGCATGCCGACGACGTCGCGCAGGGGAACATCGGGGACGTTCCGTTCGGCGATGGGCCGCATGGGCTCGCCCTCGAAGTCGAGGATGGCCCACCGGGCGCCCCCGCCAGCCGTGCCGGCGGCCTGCGGGACCTGAAGGATCTGGCCGAGGTGCAGGTCGCCATGGATGCGCTGCAGCGAGCCGGCGGGTACTCCGTCGAGGCCGTCCAGCAGTGCATTCAATGGTTCGTCGTAGGGCCCGACGGCGGGACCGGCTTCCGTCCATGCCTGGCGGACGCGCTGGGCTACTCCGGGCCCGATCACCTTCCCGGCTTCGCTTTCGGCTGACTGCCCGAGTGCTTCGGCCAGGCGCCGGTGGACGGTGGCGGTGGCCGCACCCAGGGCGCGGGCCTCGGCGGTGAAGTCCGTCCCTGACCGGGCGGCATCTACGGCAAGGCGCCAGGCATCCCGGCCACCGGCCAGGAACTCATGGGCCACCGCGAGTTCGCCCTGGACGTGGCGGGTGCCCGTATCGCCGGAGGCCGTCCTGCCCTGCGCCATCCATTCCCCGCGGACCCAGCCAAGGGTGGCCGGCACTTCGGAGGTCCCGGCGGACGTCAGCGCGGCACCCACTTCGACTTCGGGGTTTGTCCCTTCGGAGAGGACCCGGAAGAACTTCACGATGGCGGCCGACTCGCCGTCGTCCACGATGACGGAACTGTTGGACTGCTCACCGGACAGGACCTTCACCACGCCGCGTGCGGTGGGCAGTCGGTAGCTTCCGGGCACCTTGTAGCCCATCGCCGTGCCGCTGGGAGCCTTGGACTCCTGCCGGATCAGTTCCAGCCAGCCGCCGACAAAGTCGGGATCGTGGACCGCATCATAGACCCAGGGCCGGGACGGGTCCGTCCCTGCGGCCTTGCCAACAAGGGCCCGCTCCATCCCGGCCGCGGGCGCCGGGCGGAAGCTCAGCGGGACCTGGACTACGGCGGTGCGCCGGCCGCCGTCGGCACCACGGGTGGTGACATTGAGCAGGAAGACGGCCAGGGCGGCGTGCCGGGAGGGATCGTCCAGTCCCAGGCTGCCTGCCTGGGACATGTCGAAATCCGGTGTCTTGACTGGGAACCAGCGTTGCCTCGGAAGCCATTCCTTGAGGAGCGCGGTCAGGGCGGGGGTGAGGATGGGCTGGTTCATCTCAGTTCTCTATCGACAGGATGGGCATGGCCTGGGTATAGGGCGACGACGGATTGGAAGCCGCAGACCGGAGGCGCAACCAGAAGAAATCGTGGCTGCCCAGGGTCAGCGTCAACGTGCCGTCGTCGTTGATTCCGGGGAACGTCTGGCCGCCAAAGACGTCGCGCAGTCCGCGGCCGGCATACTCCGGAACCCGGAGCCTGGCGGCCACCGGGTGCTGCGAGAGGTTGAAGGCGCACAGGATGGTCTCGGCGTCTGCACCGGCGGCATTGCCCTCCGGCAGTTCGCGAAGGTAGGCAAGGACGGCGTCGTGGTCGGCTTCCACATGCTTGAACCCGCCCAGCCCGAATGCCGGGTGGTTTTTGCGGACGCTAAGGATCTGCCGGGTCCACCTCAACAGGGAACCGGAATGGGCGGCCTCGGCCTCCACGTTCGCCATGCTGTAGTTGTACACCAGCGACTGGATCGGGGGCAGGTAGAGCTTGCCCGGATCAGCATGGGAGAAGCCGGCGTTCCGGTCCGGGTTCCACTGCATGGGGGTGCGGACCGCGTCGCGGTCCTCAAGCCAGATGTTGTCCCCCATGCCGATCTCGTCCCCGTAGTACAGGAACGGGCTGCCGGGCAGGGACAGGAGCAGCGCGTTGATCAGCTCGATTTCCGCCCGCGAGTTGTCCAGCAGTGGCGCCAGCCGGCGGCGGATCCCGATGTTGGCCCGCATCCGGGGATCGGGCGCGTACCAGCCCAGCATGGCCGCGCGCTCATCGGCCGTGACCATTTCCAGGGTCAGTTCATCGTGGTTGCGCAGGAAGGTGCCCCACTGTGCGCCCTCCGGAATGTCCGGAGTGTCCTGCATGGTCTCGATGATGGGGGCGGCCTTCTGGTCCCGGAGCGCGTAGTACAGCCGCGGCATGATCGGGAAGTGGAACGCCATATGGCATTCCGGTTCCGCCTCGGTTCCGAAGTACTCCACCACTTCGTTCGGTGGCTGGTTCGCCTCGGCGATGATGACGCGGCCGGGGTAGTTTTCGTCCACCATGGTGCGGAGCTTCCGGAGGAACTCGTGGGTGGCGGGGAGGTTCTCGCAGTTGGTCCCCTCCTCCTCGAAGAGGTAGGGGATGGCGTCCGCGCGGAAGCCGTCGATGCCCTGGTCCAGCCAGAACCGCACCACATCGAAAAGCGCCTCGATCACCTTGGGGTTTTCGAAGTTCAGGTCCGGCTGGTGGCTGAAGAACCGGTGCCAGAAGAACTGCCGGCGGATGGGGTCGAACGTCCAGTTCGATTCCTCGGTATCCACGAAGATGATGCGGGCGTCCTGGTACTTTTCGTCCGTATCGCTCCACACGTAGAAGTCGCCGAACGGGCCGTCGGGGTCCTTGCGGGACTCCTGGAACCACGGGTGCTGGTCCGAGGTGTGGTTCAGCGGCAGGTCGATGATCACGCGCACACCGCGCGCGTGGGCCTCCGCGACCAGCCGCTTGAAGTCGCTGATGGTGCCGAACTCGTCCAGCACGGAGTTGTAGTCCGAGATGTCGTAGCCGCCGTCACGCAGCGGCGACTGGAAGAAGGGGGGCAGCCAGAGGCAGTCCACCCCCAGCCACTGCAGGTAGTCCAGCCGGTCGATGAGTCCGGAGAAATCTCCGGACCCATCGCCGTTGGCATCCGCGAAAGCCCGTACGAGTACCTCGTAGAACACAGCCTTCCGGTACCACAGCGGATCGTGCTGGAGACCTGGCGCATTGAGCTCGAACGTGCTCTTGGGAGTGAAGTGCTGGCCGGAACTTTGCGGATTAAAACTCACTGATGCATTCTCCTCACGCTCAGGATATGTGCAGGCTCTACATGCGGATCGAGGCGGACGTAGTTGAATTCACCCCATTCCCAACTTTCGCCGGAAATCAGGTCGTCCACGTAGAAGGTCCCGTTGGCCGTCAGGTCCTGCGGGTCGAGCTCAAGAGCCGCCAGGTCGAGCGAAACACTGCATTCCTTGGTGACATGGGGATCCACATTCACCACCACGATGAGCGTGTCCTTCGAGCCGTCAGGAAGAGTCTTGTGCTTGGAGTACACCACCGTGGAGTCGTCCGTGCTCTGGTGGACCGTCAGGTTCTGCAGGTCCTGCAGGGCCGGGTGGTCGCGGCGAAGGTGGTTTAGCCGGGTGATAAACGGTGCGAGGGTGCGCCCGGATGCTGCCGCGGCGTCCCAGTCCCGTGCCTTGTACTCAAACTTTTCGTTGTCGATGTACTCCTCGGCGCCCGGCCGGGCCACGTGCTCATAGAGTTCGTAGCCGGCGTACACGCCCCACAGCGGGCTGGCGGTGGACGCCAGGACTGCCCTGATCCTGAAGGCTGCGGGCCCGCCGTACTGGAGGTACTCGGTGAGGATGTCCGGGGTGTTGACGAAGAAGTTCGGCCGGAAGAAGGCCGGGGATTCGTGGCTGACCTCGTGGAAGTAGGCTTCGATCTCCTTCTTCGTGTTGCGCCACGTGAAGTAGGTGTAGGACTGCTGGAAGCCTGCGCGGCCCAGGGCGTGCATCATGGCCGGGCGCGTGAACGCCTCAGCGAGGAACACCACGCCTGGCTCCGTTTTATTCACTTCGGCAATCAGCCATTCCCAGAACCACACCGGTTTGGTATGCGGGTTATCCACGCGGAAAATCTTTACGCCATGGCTCACCCACAGCAGGACAATCCGCAGAATTTCGTTGGAAAGCCCTTCGGGGTCATTATCGAAATTGAGCGGATAAATGTCCTGGTACTTCTTCGGGGGATTTTCGGCGTAGGCAATACTGCCGTCCACCCGGGTCGTGAACCATTCCGGATGTGACGTCACCCACGGGTGGTCCGGGGCGGCCTGCAGCGCGAGGTCCAGTGCCACTTCCAGGCCCAGTTCGTTGGCCCGGGCCACGAACGCATCAAAGTCCTCGAAGCTACCGAGGTCCGGATGGATGGCGTCGTGGCCACCCTCCGCGGCACCGATGGCCCAGGGTGAACCGGGATCGTTGGGGCCGGCGACCAGGGTGTTGTTCGGTCCCTTGCGGTGCTGCACGCCGATGGGATGGATGGGCGGCATGTAGATCACGTCGAAGCCCATGGCGGCCACGGCGTCCAACCGCCGGGCCGCGGTGCGGAAGTTGCCGGACGTCCAGGCACCGGTGGAGTGGTCCTTGACGGCGCCTTCGGAACGGGGGAAGAACTCGTACCAGGCGCCGCGCCCGGCGCGGTCGCGCTCCACGAGGAGGGGGTACTTTTCGGAAACAGTCACCAGTTCGCGGATGGGCTGGCGGGCCACGATGTCCGTCACCCCGTTGCTGAACCCGGCGGCGAGGCGCTCCTCCGGGCTGAGCGCCCGGTCCGCCAGCCTGTCGGCGACCCAGCGCAGCGTGGCCCTGTCCGCCTCGCTGCGGGAGTCGTCGTCGGCCGCTTCGGACAGCAGCGCCGCACCTTCGGCGAGCATCAGCTCGACGTCGATGCCGGCGGCGACCTTCACCTCGGCATTGTGGTGCCACGTGCCGTAGCGGTCATGCCAGGCCTCGATGACGAAGGACCAGTTGCCCGTTTCCGACGGCGTGAGGATGCCTTCCCATCGGTCCGTCCCCATGCCGCGTTCCCCGCGGGGCGGTGCGAGGCGGACGCGCTGGCGCTCCGCGCCGGACGGGTCCAGGAGCACGGCGCTGACGCCCAGCTGGTCGTGCCCCTCCCGGAATGCGGTGGCACCTACCACGATTCCTTCGCCCGGCAGGGCCTTTGCGGGGAACTTTCCACCCTCGACGACGGGCTGCACGGCAGTGATCGGAAAACGTCCGAACCGCAGTCCGTCGGTGATGCGTCCCGTTGGCATTTTCGTTGATGCGGCACTGGTTACTGAGTTAGTCGTCACAGGCTCGACGTTAGCGAGAAATGACGAAGATTGCTAAGCCTGCTCACTAAATTCGTTGTGCCGCGCCTCATTTCCTTCATGCCCCTGTCATTTACCCAAAAGAAACCCAAAGCTGGTTCCGGCTGCCCATGTTGTCGGTTAGTGTGACGCAGGTGAAGGCAATCCGCAGGTTTACGGTCCGTACAGTCCTCCCCGAACCCATCCGGCCCCTGGCACGGCTGGCGAGCAATTTGCGCTGGTCCTGGCACCGGCCCACGCGCGAACTCTTCGCCGGGCTCAATCCCCGCCTGTGGGAAGAAAGCGGCCAGGACCCGGTCGGTTTCCTGGGCCTGGTCAGCCGGGAAGAACTCCAGCGGCTCGCCGCAAACCAGTCCGTGGTGGAGCGGGTACGGGCTGCCGAGGATGACCTTGACCGGTACCTGGAGGAACCGCGCTGGTACCAAAGCCTGGGCCCGGACGCGCCGGCCGCCATCGCCTACTTCTCCCCCGAGTTCGGCATCACCGAGGTGCTCCCGCAGTACTCGGGCGGCCTGGGCATCCTGGCCGGTGACCACCTGAAAGCCGCCTCGGACCTCGGCGTGCCGCTGATCGGCGTCGGCCTGCTGTACCAGGCCGGCTATTTCAAGCAGTCGCTGTCCCGGGACGCCTGGCAGCAGGAGACCTACCCCGTCCTGGACCCGGACGGCCTGCCGCTGACCCTGCTCCGCGAGCCCTCCCCCGACGGCAACGGCCGGCCCCTGCAGATCACCCTCCCGCTGCCCAACGGCCGCCGGCTGCTGGCACACATCTGGCGTGCCGACGTCGGACGCGTTCCCCTGCTGCTCCTTGACTCCAACGTTCCGGGCAACGACGACGCCGCCCGCAGCGTCACCGACCGGCTGTACGGCGGCGGCGGGGACCACCGGCTCCAGCAGGAACTGCTGCTGGGCATGGGCGGGGTCAAGGCCCTGCGCGCCTACCAGCAGCTCACAGGCTCGCCTGCACCGGAAGTGTTCCACACCAACGAGGGCCACGCCGGCTTCCTTGGCATCGAGCGCATCCAGGAACTCATGTCCGGGGACCAGGCCCTCACCTTCGACGAAGCCCTGGCGGCCGGCCGCGCTTCCACCGTCTTCACCACGCACACCCCTGTGCCGGCCGGCATCGACCGCTTTGAGATTTCCCAGATCAGCCACTTCTTCCAGGCCGGGCTGGCACCGGACGTGCCGGTGGACCGGATCCTGGAACTGGGCCGCGAGAACTACGCGGACGGGAATCCTGCCGTGTTCAACATGGCCGTGATGGGCCTGCGCCTCGCGCAGCGCGCCAACGGCGTGGCCAAGCTGCACGGCGAAGTGTCCCGGGGCATGTTCTCCGCCCTGTGGCCGGGCTTCGACCACTCCGAGGTGCCCATCACCTCGGTGACCAACGGCGTGCACGTCCCCACCTGGGTGGACAGCCGCATCTCCAAGCTGGCACGCGACCAGTTCGGCAGCGAGGCGGAGGCGAACGGCCGCTGGGACCTGGCGTACAACGTCAGCGACGCCGACGTCTGGGCGCTGCGCCGCGAGATGCGGTCTGCACTGGTGGAGGATGTCCGCAGGCGGCTGCGCGCCGCGTGGAAGAAACGCGGCGCTGCAGATGCCGAGCTGCGCTGGACGGACACCGTCCTTGACCCGGACGTCCTGACCATCGGGTTCGCCCGCCGCGTTCCCACCTACAAGCGCCTGACCCTGATGCTGCGCGAGCCGGAGCGGCTCAAGGCACTGCTCCTGCACAAGGAGCACCCCATCCAGCTGGTCATCGCCGGCAAGTCCCACCCTGCCGATGACGCGGGCAAGAAGATGATCCAGGACCTGGTCCGTTTCACCGACGACCCCGAGGTGCGGCACCGGATCGCGTTCCTGCCCAACTACGACATCGCGATGGCCAGGACCCTGTTCCCCGGTTGCGACGTCTGGCTGAACAACCCGCTGCGTCCTTTGGAGGCGTGCGGCACGTCCGGCATGAAGGCGGCGCTGAACGGCTCGCTGAACCTGTCCGTCCTGGACGGCTGGTGGGATGAGATGTACGACGGCGAGAACGGCTGGGCGATCCCCACCGCCAACAACGACGCCTCCCCGGAGGAACGCGACGACATCGAGGCGGCTGCCCTGTACGAGCTGCTCGAAACCCAGGTTGCGCCGCGGTTCTACGGCAGCACGGTCTCGGAGGCTGCCGGAGCGGCCGGGCCGTCGACGTCGGAGGCCGAGAAGGTGCCCACGCACTGGGTATCCATGATCAAGCACACCCTGTCCCACCTGGGCCCGGCGGTTTCGGCCGAGCGCATGCTCCGGGACTACGTGAACATCCTGTACCGCCCCGCGGCGGAAGCGGGCCGCAGCGCCAGCGCCAACGCCTTTTCGCAGGCCCGCTCGCTGGCGTCCTGGACCGCCAAGGTGCGCGCCGCCTGGCCGCAGGTCCACGTGGAGCACGTGGACTCGGTGGGCGTCTCCGAGGACCCGCAGATCGGTGACATCCTGCAGGTCAACGCCTACGTGGCCCTGAACAGCCTCTCGCCCGAGGACGTCTGCGTGGAGGTGGCCTACGGCCGGGCGGAGGAAAGCGACACCCTGGCGGACATTACCCTGATGGAACTGCAGGTGAAGGAGGACCTGGGCAGCGGACGCCACCTGTTCAGCGGCTCACTGGTCATCGACCGCTCGGGCACGTTCGGTTACACCGTCCGGGTCCTGCCCCGGCATGCGGCGCTGGCTTCCAAGGCAGAGCTGGGGCTGATCGTCAACGCGTAGCACGGCGGGCCTCGGCCCGCTCCCCTGAACGGACACAGGAGGACGTATGACCGAACGTACAGTGGCCGATGTCATTGTGGAGCGGCTTGGGAGCTGGGGTGTCGACCGGGTCTTCGGCTACAGCGGCGACGGCATCAACGGCTTCATGGGGGCGCTCCGCCGGGCCAGGGACCGCATCGAGTTCGTGCAGGCCCGGCACGAGGAGACTGCGGCGTTCATGGCCGTGGGCCACGCTAAGTACACGGGCGGGGTGGGGGTGGTGACCTCCACCCAGGGGCCCGGGGCGGTCCACCTCCTTAACGGGCTCTACGATGCCAAGCTGGACGGCGTCCCGGTGGTGGCCATCGTGGGGCAGCAAAGCCGGACCGTGCTGGGCTCGGCCTACATGCAGGAGATAGACCTCAGCGCCCTGTTCAAGGACGTCGCTTCACAGTTCGTGCAGCTGGTCAGCACGCCGGAGCAGGTGCCCATGGTCCTGGACCGGGCCTTCCGCACCGCGAAGGCGACGTCATCGCCGTGCGTGGTCATCGTCCCGCATGACATCCAGTCGGCGCCGGCCCCGGAGCTTGAGCAGAAACACGGCATCGTGGTCACCGCCCCCTCGTGGAGTTCGGCGGCCAGGACTCCCCGCGAGGAGGATCTGGATGCTGCGGCTGCGCTCCTCAATTCCGCCCAGAAGGTGGCGCTGCTGGTTGGCCAGGGCGCCCGCCATGCCGCCGCCGAGGTGGTGGCCGTGGCGGAAAAGCTTGGCGCCGGAATCGCCACCAGCCTGCTGGGCAAACCGTACGTGGACGAAACCCTGCCCTTCGCCGTGGGAACCATGGGGCATCTGGGTACCACCGCCAGCGCGCACCTCCTGGGCAACTGCGATGCCCTGCTGATTGTGGGCTCGAACGACCCCTGGACCGAGTTCTACCCGCCGCCCGGGGCTGCCCGCGCCGTCCAGATCGACATTGATGAGAAGAAGATCGGCAACCGCTACCCGGTGGAGGTTGGCCTGGCCGGCGATGCAGCCTCCGCCCTTGCCGCGTTGGACCGGAAGCTCGAGCACCGCCCGCGGGGCCAGTGGCGCTCAGACGTGGAGCAGGAAGTCAGCCGCTGGCGCATCCTCGCCGCGGACCGCGCCGCGGTGCCCGCCACTCCCGTCAACCCGGAACGCGTGGTCCGGGAGCTCAACGGCAGGCTCCCGGCGGACGCCCAGCTGAGCATCGACGTCGGAAGCTGCGTCTACTGGTACGCCCGGCAGCTGGTGCTGCCCCGCGGCGTACCTGCGCACCTTTCCGGGACCCTCGCCAGCATGGGGTGTTCCATCCCCTACGGGATCGCGGCGAAGCTCGCGCATCCGGACCGGCCGCTGGTGGCACTGGCCGGGGACGGCGCCATGCAGATGGCGGGTATTGCCGAACTGGTGACGGTGGCCCACCGCTGGCGGCAATGGCAGGACCCCCGGTTCGTGGTGTGCGTCTTCAATAACCGCGAGCTGACGGAGGTTACTTGGGAGCAGCGCGAGTCCGAGGGCGAGCCGCGGTTCGCGGACAGCCAGGAACTGCCTGATTTCCCGTTCGCCGGCTACGCCGAGCTGCTGGGCCTGCAGGGTATCCGGGTGGAGGACCCGGACCAGCTCGGCGATGCCTGGGAGCAGGCGTTCGCCGCGGACCGGCCTGTAGTGATCGAGGTGCTGACCGATCCCGAGGTTCCGCTCCTGCCGCCGTTCCCGGCCGGCAAGGAGAAGGCGGAGAGCATGCGCAAGGGCCTCGCGGCAGAGGACGACGGCGGCAGGGCCGCGGAGTTGCTCGACACGTACGTTTCGCAGGAGGAGCGTCCGGACGCCTGAGCCTTACAGCAGCACGGCAGTGACAGCAAGGTCCTTGCCGGCATACTGCTCGGCGTCCTGGAGGATTTCGCAGATGACGCCGAACGTCCGGTCGCCCCGGAACGGAGCGGCAACCTGCCACAGGAGGGTGACCGGAGCGTTGCCGTTGTCAGTAATCGCGTCCGCGAAGTCGTGGAGTGAGTCGTTCAGGGCATCGAGGTTCACGCCGTAATGTTCGGGAAAGCTGAGGACCTCGCCAAAGGTTTCCAGGACTGCCCTCTTGCTGTCGGCCGGGGGGACAACCAGGCTTCGCCGTCCGGCATCGGCTACCTGCTCCTGCAGTTCTTCCAGGGTCCAGGTATCACCGGAGTAGATCTTCATGGTTGTGCTTAGCTGCCTTCCGCTATGAACGTGAACGACTCGTAATGGTCATCGGTGTAGTATTTTTCGCCGTTATCGCCGGCGACGATCCGTCGGGCGCCGCGGTCCGATTCTCCGGGCGTGGGCACGGTGTACTCCCGGTAGTACCCCCGGTCGCGCCGCGGCAGGATGCGCTCGAAGTTGCCGAAGACCTGGTCGTCCTGGCTGTACTGGTACGGGCCGCCGGCGCGGATGAGCTCAAGGATCCTGCGCCCTTCGGCCGGAAGTTCCGATTCCGGGATGGCGGGCAGACCGGACGGGTTGTTTGCCGCGGGTGCCGGGGCCGGCACGCCCGGCCCGGACGGCGAGGCGGCCCCCGGTGCTGCCGTCGCGCTGGACGTGGCGTCCGGCGTCGTACTTTCCGTCAGCTGGCCCAGCACGCCCGAGCCGCCGAAAGCCACCAACGCCAGCACCACGAGGGCAGCCAGCAGCAGGGGCAGCAGGGGGCGGTTGCGCATTCTGTTGTTCCTGCCTAGGTGCGGTAGATGCTGATGGAGTTGGCCTCGACGAGGTCCTTCTCCCCCGAAGCCACTATGCCGCCCTGCCGCAGCTCGTGCAGCGGCGAGGTGGTCAGCCGCAGTTCGAACATGCGCGGGGCGGTGCCTTCGGCAGTGACGCGGGGCAGGGTGATCTGGACGTCGGAGGTGCTTCCGTTCACCACCACCAGGCCGGCCAGGGAGCCGTCGTCGGTGCCGAGCAGGAGCTGCATCACGCGGTGCCGCGGGTCATTCCAGCGCTCCATGGACATGGGCCGGCCGTGCTGGTCGTACCAGTACAGGTAGGACTGTTCGTCGCGCACCGGGAAGTCGTGGGGCTGGGCAGCCAGGAACTCCTTGCGCAGCCGGATGTACCGCTTGGTGCTGCGCAGCATCTCGTGGGATTCCGGGGTCCGGGTCCAGTCCACCCAGGTGGTGGTGTTGTCCTGGCAGTAGGCGTTGTTGTTCCCCTGCTGGGTACGGGCCAGTTCGTCGCCGGCCGTGATCATGGGGACGCCGAGGGAAATCAGCAGCGACGCCATCATGTTGCGGCGGGACTGGGCGCGCTTGGCCAGGATGTCGCCGTCCTCGGTGGGGCCCTCCACGCCGTGGTTGTAACTGCGGTTGTCGCCGTGGCCGTCCCGGTTTTGCTCGCCGTTGTCCTCGTTGTGTTTCCGGTCAAAGGAGACGAGGTCGTTCAGGGTGAAACCGTCATGGGACGTGATGTAGTTGACCGAAGCCAGGCGCGAGCGGCCGGAGGGCTGGAAAAGTGCGGCGGAGCCGGACAGCGCGTCGGCCAGTTTTGCCACCGACCCGCCGTGGCCACCGGCTTCGAGGGCCGCTCGGTCCGCCAGCCAGAATGAGCGGACGGTGTCGCGGAAGTGGTCGTTCCAGTCCACCCAGCCGGTCGGGAAGCGTCCGGTCTGCCAGCCGCCGTAGCCCACGTCCCACGGCTCGGCAATGAGTTTTACGTCCGACAGGACCGGATCCGCGGCAATGGCAACCAGGAACGGGTGCCGGGGGTCGAACTCGTTGGCCCCGTTCCGGCACAGTGTTACGGCCAGGTCGAAGCGGAAGCCGTCGATATGGAATTCGTCCACCCAGTACCGCAGGGAGTCCAGGACCATCTGGACCACCCGGGGTTCGCCGAAGTTGAGGCTGTTTCCGCAGCCTGTGGTGTCCACATACTTGCCGTGGCCGTCGGTCCGGTAGTAGGTGTCCTCGCCCAGCCCGCGGAAGCTGACGGTCTTGCCGTCGGGCCCGCCCTCGGCGGTGTGGTTGTAGACGACGTCGAGGATGACTTCCAGCCCGGCTGCGTGGAGCAGCTTGACCATGCTTTTGAACTCGTCCTGCACGGCCTGCGGACCCGCGTGCTGCGAGGCACGGGTGGCGTAGGCCGGGTGGGGCGCGAAGAAGGCGGCGGTGTTGTACCCCCAGTAGTTGGTCAGCCCCAGGTCCTGCAGGTGCGGCTCATCGAGGTGGAAGTGCACCGGCAGCAGCTGTACGGACGTGACGCCCAGGCCCTTGAGGTGTTCAATGATGGCAGGATGGGCCATGCCGGCGTAGGTGCCGCGGAGCTCCTCGGGCACGTCCGGGTGGAGCATGGTCTGCCCGCGCACATGGGCCTCGTAGATGATGGTGTTGCGCCACTGCAGCCGCAGGCGCTCGTCACTGCCCCAGTCAAAGTCGCTGGCCATCCGGACGCTGGTCAGGAAGCCGTCCCGCTGGTCCACGGCGCGCCCGTAAGGGTCAAGCAGCAGCGGCTGGCCGGCGTCGTCCTCGTCAACATCCTTCGTGGGCACCGCAAGGGGCAGGGACTGCGACTGCTCCGGGGCCGCGGGGCGGAACCCGTACCGCGAGCCGTACGGCAGGTCCTCCACGATGCCGTGGTGGACGCCATGGGTGACGTTCGGCAGCGCCTGGACGCGCCAGTCCCCGCCGGGGGCGATATAGACGATTTCCAGGCTGGGAACACCGGGCGCATAGCAGGCAACGTTGGCGCGTCCCCCTGCCCGGTGGCGGGTCCCGCCGGAATCCGCGCGCGGAACGCTGACACCGAGGGGAACGGCCGTTGAGGCGTCCATGGTGGAAGCGGTGTCGAAAAGCGGCATGACCATCACCTAAATAGTAGCCGCCAGCAGCACGTGGGCAGCCCCGGCGTCACGATGGCGCCGGGGCAGGCCCGCGGGTGGCGGTGGTGGGAACTACTTGGTGGCGCGCTGGCGGGAGACCTCGTAGAGCGAGATGCCAACGGCCATGGAGGCATTAAGGGATTCCATGGCGGAGTCGATGGGAATGGAGACGATCTGGTCGCAGTTTTCACGGACCAGGCGGCTCAGGCCCTTCCCTTCGGAACCCACCACGATGCACACAGGTTCCGTGGCGAGCGTGAGGTCCGGCAGCGAGACGTCGCCGTCGCCGTCCAGGCCCAGGACGAAGATGCCCATGTTCTTGAACTGCTTGAGGGCGCTGTTGAGGTTGGAGGCGCGTGCCACGGGGACGCGGACAGCTGCGCCGGCACTGGTCTTCCAGGCCGATGCGGTGACGCCTACTGAGCGGCGCTCGGGGACGATGACGCCGTGGCCGCTGAAGGCGGACACTGAGCGGATGATGGCGCCGAGGTTGCGGGGATCGGTGATGCCGTCCAGGGCGACGAAGAGCGGCGCGTTGCCGATGTGCCCCTTCTTCCACTTGTCCACAGTCTCTTCGGCCAGGTCATAGGCGTCGGCGTAGTCGTACGGCGGGATCTGCAGGACCAGGCCCTGGTGCACGGCGTCATCGGTCATGCGGTCAAGCTCTGGCTTGCCGGTTTCCAGCAGCGGGATGCCGCGCTCAGCCGCGAGCTTCAGGGATTCCTTGACACGGTCGTCCATCTCGATCCGGATGGCGATGTGCAGTGCCTTGGCGGGGATGCCGGCGCGGAGCGCCTCCACCACGGAGTTACGGCCGGTGACGACTTCCTCGGTGGCGCGTCCCTTGGGCCCGGATTTTGCTGCGCCGGCGCTGCGGGCACCCGTGCCGCGCTTGGCGGCGGACCGCTCGGACAGCTGCTTGGCTTTGTGTGCCTTGTGGTAGGGGCGGTCCTCAGCCTTGGGCGTCGGGCCCTTGCCTTCGAGGGCCTTGCGGCCATGGCCACCGGTTCCGATGGTTGGGCCCTTCTTCGCTTTAACCGATCGGCGACCATTGTTGGCCATGTTGTTCCACCCTTAATTGTGTTGACTGAGTCTGCTTACCAGTCTACTGACCGAAGAAAAATCGGCCTTCCCGCGTCGCAAAGCACCCGCGGTGGTGGCCGCCAGTCGGGTCAACGGTGCGCAGTCAGTCACCAGGGCTCAGTCGCGCTTCAGGCTCCAGGTGGCACCGTCCGGACCGTCCTCGACCACGACGCCGGCCTCCTTCAGGGTGTCGCGGATGGCGTCCGACGCCGCCCAGTCCTTGTTGGCCCGCGCTTCGGCCCGGGCCGCCAGTTGCGCCTGGACCAGGACTTCCAGGGCGGCTGCCTCGCGGGCGTCACCCGCCGGACCGGATGCCACGTCATTCAGGCCGAGCACCGTGAGCATGTCGTGCACCTGGTGCAGGGCCTCCCTGGCGTCCTCCAGCCGTCCCTCGGTCAGCGCTGTATTGCCGGACCGGACGGTTTCGTGGAGCACGGCCAGGGCCTGCGGCACGTTCAGGTCATCGTCCATCGCGCGCTCGAACGGGCCCGGCACTTTCCCGTCGGTGACAAGGCCGTACGTTTCGCCGGCGGCCAGGGCACGGACGGCGCGGTTGATGAACCCTTCAACGCGTTCGACGGCGGCGGCGGCCTCCTGCAGCGACGTTGGCCGGTAGTCCAGCACTGAGCGGTAGTGTGCCTGGCCGAGGTAGTAGCGGACCACCCGCGGGGAGGCCAGTTCGAGCATCTCGGCAGGGCTGATGGTGTTGCCGATGGACTTGGACATCTTCTCGCCCTCGTAGGTCACCATGCCGTTGTGCATCCAGAAGTTGGCGAACGGGTGGCCTGCCGCCTGGGACTGCGCCATTTCGTTTTCGTGGTGCGGGAACCGCAGGTCCAGCCCGCCGCCATGGATGTCGAACTCCGTGCCGAGGTATTTGGTGACCATGGCCGAGCACTCAAGGTGCCACCCCGGACGCCCGGCACCCCACGGGGAAGCCCAGCTGGCGGTAGCCGGCTCGCCCTCCTTGGAACCCTTCCACAGGGCGAAGTCGCGGGGGTCCTTCTTCCCGCGGGGATCGGCGTCGGGGGCTGCCTGCATGTCGTCGATGTTCTGCCGGGTCAGGGCTCCGTACTTGCTCCAGGAGCGCACGTCGAAGTAGACGTCGCCTGAGTCATCGAGGGCGGGGTAGGCATGGCCCCGGTCGATCAGCTGCCGGATCAGGGTGTGCATTTCCGGGATGTGCCCGGTGGCGCGCGGTTCGTATGTGGGGCGTGAGACGCCCAGGGTGTCGTAGGCCTTGAGGAACTCCTGCTCAAAGCGGTACGCCAGCGCCCACCATTCCTCGGCTGCCACGTCACCGGGGCCGCCGCTGAAATCCGGGCTGAAGGACTCGGCCGACTTCGCCAGGATCTTGTCGTCGATGTCGGTGACGTTGCGGACCACCGTGACCCGGTGGCCGCGGTACTCCAGCCAGCGGGTCAGCTGGTCGAAGGCGATGGCGGAGCGGATGTGGCCCACGTGGGGCATGCCCTGCACCGTTGCCCCGCAGTAGTAGAGGCTGGCCCTTCCGGCGACGAGGGGGACGAAGTCGCGGACTTCGGCGGAGGCAGTGTCATAGAAGCGCAGGGTCACCGCTCCAGATTAGCCGATGGCGCCGGACGGCCGCGGATACACCAGGGCGGTGGCCACGGCAGAGATTCCCTCGCCGCGGCCCGTGAATCCCAGCCGGTCGCTGGTGGTGGCCGTGACGCTGACTGGAGCGTCTGCGGCGTCGCTGAGCACCTGCGACGATTCCTCGCGGCGGGGACCGAACTTGGGCCGGTTGCCGACGAACTGGACAGCCACGTTGCCGATTTCAAAGCCGGCGGCGCGGACGATCCGTGCAGCCTCGGCCAGCAGTGCCACCCCGGAGGCGCCGGCGAATTCGGGCCTGTCGGTTCCGAAGTGGGTGCCCAGGTCGCCGATTCCGGCGGCCGAGAACAGGGCATCGGCGGCGGCGTGGGCCACCGGGTCACCGTCCGAATGCCCGGCGAGGCCCCGCTCGCCCGGCCAGAGGAGTCCGCCCAGCCAGAGGGGGCGCGGGGCATCTTCCGGGGCATACGCATGGACGTCCACACCGATTCCGGTACGGGGAATGATCATCGTGTTGTTTTGCATGCCTATCCCTCCACCCACCGGGCGCCAAGCGGGCCTTCGAGCAGCCCCTCCGCCAGGATCAGGTCGAGGGGAGTGGTGATTTTGAGGGACTGGGTGGAGCCGCGCACTACGTGGACGGCCGTGCCGGTCATTTCAACCAGCATGGCGTCATCGGTGACGGCGGCCGCCTGCCGGGGTTCCAGGGTCCGGGCTGCCTGGTGGGCCCGCTGCAGCGTGCGGAAGCGGAAGCCTTGCGGCGTCTGCACCGCGCGCAGGTCCTCGCGGGGTGCGGTCCCGGTGACGACTTCGGGTGCCAGCACGCTGCCCTCACCCGTGGTGGCTGCGACGGTCTTGACCGTGTCCACCACAGGGATGGCGGGAATGACGGCTTCAGCACCCGCAGCGAGTGCGTCCACCACGCGGTGGAACACCGACTCCGGCGTCAGGGCGCGGGCGGCGTCATGCACCATGACCGCTTCGGTGCCTTCCATCAGGGCCTCCAGGCCCGCCCGGACGGAGTCCGCCCGGGTGGCACCGCCGTCGACGATGGTCAGCAGCGGACCGCCGTCGGCGAGTTCTTCCCGGAAGTCCTCGCACAGCCGGCGCAGGCCATCATCGCCTGCCGGCAGGGCAATGCAGACCTGGCTGCTGATTCCGGCCGCAACGATGCCGCGCAGGGCATGCATCAGGATGGGTTCGCCACCCAGCGGCACTGCAGCTTTGGGCATGCCGTAACCCAGCCTTTGCCCCGAACCTGCGGCCACCAGGATCACCGCGGTGACCAGGCGCTTAGCTGTTTCGCTCATGCGGACCAGCCTAACGTCCCGGTGGGCTGCCGTGCCGAACCAACCCAGGCCGGAAACCGGGAGGACTGGCACTCAGGCCCTGAGCCATTTTCAGGACGGCTGTTTCAGGGCAAAAAGAAGCCCCGGCCGCACTTGCGTGCCGCCGGGGTTCAATTCTTAGGAAGCCAGGACCTCGTCGAGAACGCTTGCTGCCTTCTCTTCGTCGGTCTTTTCAGCCAGCGCCAATTCTGAAATCAGAATCTGCCGGGCTTTGGCCAGCATTCGCTTCTCGCCTGCGGAAAGGCCCCGGTCGTGATCCCGGCGCCACAGGTCGCGAACGACCTCAGCCACCTTGATGACGTCACCGGAAGCAAGCTTCTCCAGATTTGCCTTGTACCTGCGTGACCAGTTGGTGGGCTCTTCGGTGAACTCGGCACGGAGCACATCAAACACGTGCTCCAGGCCTTCCTTGCCCACTACGTCCCGGACCCCAACAAGGTCAACGTTTTCTGCTGGAACTTCAATGGTCAGATCACCCTGAGCCACCTTGAGCTTGAGATACATTTTCTCTTCGCCCTTGATGGTGCGCATCTTGATTTCTTCAATCTTCGCAGCACCGTGGTGAGGGTAAACTACTGTCTCGCCGACCTCAAATACCATGTGGACATTTCCCCTTTCCCGCAGACCAGTTTATCACGATTCAGGCATATGACCGGCCGCGGAAAGGGCCCGGAACCGCGGAAATACGCGGAAAATGGGGCAAATCAACCCCCTTGGACCCCTTGACGGATGCGGATAATAGTGCATCGCCGGTGCGCTGCCAAGGGTGATATGACGGCGCCGAATCCTCGTTTAAGCGGCTTTGCGGATAGGCTATGGGCTGAATAATGTTTCAAGACTCTCGAGGAGTACGTGACGTGCGTTTCACTGCGATGACCCGGGCCCAGCGCGCCAAACTGGCACTGACGGCAGGCGCTCTCGGCGTCGGGCTGCTGGCGTCAGGTTGTTCGGCATCGAATTCCCAGCAGACAACTGCGGAGTACCAGCAGTCCGATGGCATCAACGCAGACCTCGGCCCGCTTGAGCTGCGCAACATGCTCATCGTCTCGGCGGGCGAGGACCAGCCGGGACGTGTGATCGGCGCCGTCTACAACTCCTCCTCCCAGGACGTGAAGCTGACGGTCAACGGCGCTGAAGGCTCGCAGACCGAGGTTCCGGTCAAGGCCAACGACTACACCCTGCTCAACGCGAGCTCGGACGAAGCCATGCTGAGCACCACCGGCGGCATCCCGGGCTCCCTCGTGGACGTGAAGATCACCGAGGACGGCACCAACGTCAGCAACACCGTCAAGGTTCCCGTCCTGGATGCCACGCTTCCGGAGTACAAGGAGTACCTGCCGGCCGGCAGCACGCAGTCCCCGTCGCCGACCCCCTCGCCGACGGCTTCCGAACTTGGCGGCGGCACCGGCCACTAGGCCGGCACAGCAAGCCGCAGACAAAAGGGAGGGGCCGGCGGCCCCTCCCTTTTGTTATGCCGTTGCGGCCGCTCCGCCTACGGCTCGAACTTGTACCCCAGCCCGCGCACCGTCACCAGGTACCGCGGCGCCGAGGGATCGGGTTCAATCTTGCCCCGGAGCCGCTTCACGTGGACATCCAGCGTCTTGGTGTCCCCCACATAATCCGAGCCCCAGACCCGGTCGATGAGCTGGCCGCGGGTCAGCACCCGGCCCGAGTTGCGCAGCAGCATTTCGAGGAGCTCGAATTCCTTGAGCGGAAGCAGCACCTGCTCCCCGTCCACGCTCACCACGTGCCGTTCGATATCCATGCGGACCGGCCCGGCCTGGACCGTGGAGGAAATCAGTTCCTCCGGCTCACCCTGGCGCCGCAGCACCGCCCGCACCCGGGCCACCAGTTCGCGGGAGGAATAAGGCTTCGTGACGTAGTCGTCGGCCCCGAGCTCCAGGCCCACCACCTTGTCGATTTCGGAGTCTTTGGCCGTCAGCATGATCACCGGCACGCTGGAACGCTGGCGGAGCTGCCGGCAGACCTCGGTACCGGAAAGTCCGGGCAGCTGCAGGTCCAGCAGCACCAGGTCCGCGCCGTTCCGGTCGAATTCGGTGATGGCGTCCAGGCCGTTGTCCACGACCTCCACCTCGAACCCCTCCTTGCCCAGCAAATAGGACAACGGATCGCTGAACGACTCCTCGTCCTCGACAATCAGAATCCTGCTCAAGCGCTAGCTCCTCGTTCTTTTGCGCCTGCGGCGCGGGGTACTTGGGTGACAGTTGGCTGGTCGGTGTGCTGCCCTGAGGGCCCGCGCACAGGGGCGGCAGCAGGCGGAAGTTCCTCGTCGCCGTCGTGCCCCTCCATCTCGGGAAGACGGAGGGTGAAAGTGGATCCCTGGCCCGGCTGGGACCACAGGGTCACCTCGCCGCCGTGGTTCGAGGCAACGTGCTTGACGATGCTCAGGCCCAGGCCCGTGCCGCCGGTGTGGCGGGAACGCGCGGAATCCACCCGGTAGAAGCGCTCGAAGACGCGTTCCTGGTCCTCGGCGCTGAGGCCCTCGCCCTGGTCGGTCACGGAAATCGACACCAGGCCCTCCTTGGCACGGACCCCGATGCCCACGCGCGTGTTGGCCGGGGAATACCTGATGGCGTTGTCGATCAGGTTGCGAAGGGCCGTCACCAGCAGGTCCTGGTCTCCGAAGACCTTGCCGTCGGTCCGGCCACCCACAACGATGGTGATGTTCTTGCTTTCCGCGGGCAGCTGCGACCGGTCAACGGCCTCGGCAATGACGGCGTTGATGTCCACCGGGCGGCCCTCCTGCGTGACGCTGGCGCCCTGCAGCCGGGAGAGTTCGATGATGTCCTGCACCAGCGCGGCGAGGCGGCCGGATTCCTTGTGCATGCGCTTGGCAAAGCGGCGGACGGCCAGTTCGTCGTCCGCCGAAGACTCCAGGGCTTCGGCGAGCAGCGAGATGGCACCCACGGGGGTCTTCAGTTCGTGTGAAACGTTGGCAACGAAGTCGTTGCGGATTTCCTCGGTGCGCGTGATCTCGGTGCGGTCGTCCGCGAGCAGGAGGATGTATTCCTCCCCGAGCATCGCTGCCCGCACCTGCACAATGATGGTCCCCTGCCCCAGCGGACCACGGGGCAGTTCAAGCTGCTTCTCAAGGATGACGCCGTCACGGCGGACCCCGGCCGTCATGTCCAGCAGTTCCTTATGGACCACCGTATGGCCTCGGACCAGGCCGTACGCGTAGGCGGCAGGACTCGCGCGGACCACACCGTCCACGGCGTCCACCACAACAAAGGCACGCCCAACGACGGCAAGCACCTCCGCGGCGCCGGCCGGCAGGGCCGGCTCCTCAGCGTCCACGTCCAGCAGCCGGCGCTGCTTCTCGCTGACCCGGTAGGCGAGCACGCCGAACGTGCCAAGCGCCAGGCCGACGAGGCCTGCGACCAGACCGATGAGCATAGGATCCACAGATCCACCTTATGCTCTTACAGGAGGCCTTCCGGCGCGTCAGGACCGCCTGCGGCGACGGTTCAACTAACGTTCACCTGCAAGGGCTTAACCGTTCACCGGGCGGTGGCAGAGTAGCGGGTTGGAGTGCCGAACGGCGACACGATTCCTGCTGCCCAGACACGGGCCGCAGGAGTTCCAAGGAAAGGACGCCTACGTGCGTAAGGTTTTTCAGGAAGAGCTCACCCATGTGGGTGACCAGTTGGTGGAGATCTCCCGCCTGGTCAGCGAAGCGATGGACAAAGCGACCACTTCCTTTGAAGTGGCGGACGTGGACCTCGCCCAGGACGTTATTGCCGCGGACGCGCGGATCGACTTCCTGCAGAACAGCCTGGACGAGCGGGCCATCGACATCCTGGCGCTGCAGGGCCCCGTTGCCAGCGACCTGCGCATGATCGTGGGCTCCCTGCGCATGAGTGCGTCGCTGGAGCGGATGGGCGACCTCGCCCGGCACATCGCGCAGCTGGCCCGCCTCCGGTTCCCGTCCACGGTCATTCCCGCCTCCATGACCGGCACGTTCAAGCGGATGGCCGAGCTGGACCAGATGATCGCTGACAAGCTGACCGTCCTGCTGGAAACCCGCGACCTTGAAGTGGCGAGGGACATCCTGAAAGCGAACAGCGACATTAACGATCTGCACCTGAGCGTCTTCAAGGCCATCGCCGCTCCCGAATGGGCCGAATCGCCTGCCACCACCGTGGATGTGGCCCTGGCCAGCCGCTACTTCGAGCGCTTCGCCGACCACGGCGTTTCCGTGGCCCAGAAGGTCACCTACCTGGTAACCGGCGCCTGGCAGCCGAACGCCAACGAACACAGCTAGCAGCAAACAGCGCAAACGACGGCGGGCCGGCCACCTTAGGTGGCCGGCCCGCCGTCGTCATAACGCGAAGTCTTACTTCTTGCCCTGGTTCGCGACGGCCAGGATGGCCTGTTCGGCAGCTTCGGGGTCAAGGTAGGTGCCGCCCCGCTTGATGGGCCCGAAGTTTTCGTCCAGGTCGTACACCAGCGGGATGCCGGTTGGGATGTTCAGGCCGGCGATGGCTTCGTCGCTGATGCCATCGAGGTGCTTGACCAGCGCGCGCAGCGAGTTGCCGTGGGCGGTGACCAGGACGGTCTTGCCGGCCTTGAGGTCTTCCTTGATGTCCGATTCCCAATACGGCAGCAGGCGGACCAGCACGTCCTTCAGGCACTCGGTCCGGGGAAGGGCATCCCCGAGCCCGGCGTAACGGGGATCGTGGGCCTGGGAAAACTCGGAGTTGTCATCCAGGGGCGGCGGCGGGGTGTCGTAGGAACGGCGCCATTCCATGAACTGCTCCTCGCCGTACTCCGCGAGCGTCTGTGCCTTGTCCTTGCCCTGGAGGGCGCCGTAGTGGCGTTCGTTCAGGCGCCAGTCACGCTTGACCGGGATCCAGCCGCGGTCGGCCTTGTCCAGCGAGATGTTGGCCGTGTTGATGGCCCGCTTCAGGAGGGAGGTGTAGAGCACGTCCGGAAGGATGTTGTTCTCCACCAGGAGCTCGCCGCCGCGTGCTGCTTCCTCGCGGCCCTGGTCGTTCAGGTCAACGTCCACCCAGCCGGTGAACAGGTTCTTGGCGTTCCATTCGCTGTGGCCGTGGCGCAGCAGAATCAGCTTGTAAGTCATGATTTTCATCCTAGCCGAGCGCCGTTGCCGCCCGCCCAGCGTTACAAAGCGAGGCCCGGTGGCTCCGCGGAAAAGCAACGCGGAGTCACTTAATGCCGCTTCCAGGCGGATTACAGGGCCGGGAGTGACCCCGCCCTGCAGGATAAGGTGGGGCGGTGGTGCAAAAGGCTGAACGGGTGACCGCCCCGCAGATCACCGGCCGGAACGCGGCCGGCAGGCAGGGCAGGCCGGTGGGCAACGTGACCCGCGGCACCACCAATCCCAACCGCATGCGCCGTCTTGACCGCTGGCTCACCGGGCCGCAGGCCTGGCGCCTCCGCTCCGCTGCCGACCCGCTGGTAGTGGACCTGGGGTACGGCGCCACCCCGGCCACCGCCGTCGAACTTTATGAGCGGCTGTCCGCCGTCCGCTCCGATGTCCGGGTCTGCGGCATCGAGATCGAACCGGAACGTGTACGTGCTGCCCTGCCCCTCCAGCGGCCTGGACTGAACTTCCTCGTGGGCGGCTTTGAACTTCCCGTGCCGGGCCATCCGGTCCTGGTGCGCGCGTTCAACGTGCTGCGGCAGTATGAGGAGGCGGACGTGGCGGGGATCTGGCGGCTGGTGCAGGACCGCCTGTCCGCTGACGGGCTGTTTATCGATGGCACCTGCGATGAAATCGGGCGGCGGGTGACGTGGGTGGCGCTCGACCGCAGCCGGCCCTTGTCGCTCAGCGTGTCCGTCCGGTTCGGGAGCTTCGAGCTGCCGTCCGAGGTGGCCGAACGGCTGCCGAAGGCGCTGATCCACCGCAACGTTCCCGGCGAGCCGGTCCACGCCCTGATGCAGGCGATGGACCGGGCGTGGCTGGAATCAGCACCCCTGGCGTCGTTTGGTAACAGGCAGCGCTGGCAGGCTATGTGCCAGGCGTTGCGCGACGCCGGCTGGCCGGTCCAGGACGGACCGGCGCGGTGGCGGCTCGGGGAGCTGACGGTGGGCTGGGAAGCAGTGGCGCCGCTGGCCTAAGTGGGCCGGTGGGGGCCCACGCCGGCAGGGTTCCCTGGGCGAGCTTGCGAGCCGAGGGAGCCGGTGGGGGGCCCACGCCGGCAGGGTTCCCTGGGCGAGCTTGCGAGCCGAGGGAGCCGGTGGGGATTACCAGGGGCCGTAGGGGCCCATGTTGCGGGTGCCGCCGCGTCCGGCGTCCTTCACGGCGGGCCGTACGTCGGCGAGGTACACGGACGCGGCGACTACCGCGGCCAGTCCAAAGAGCCCCAGCGTGCCGAAGAAACCGCCGCCGCTGCCGAACATTGAGATGACACCGACCAGGGCGGCTCCGCCGGTCAAGGCGAGCCAGAATGTCTTGGTCCTCTTGCCGGTTGCCTCGAAGGCATTGGCCCGGTGCCGGGCGCAGTCGGCCACGGCCCACAGCTCAAGGCCCAGTGCCACCAGGGCAAGGATAAAGAACACTGCCTGCTCAACAGGCCGAATAATCAGTTCACCGTCCACAAGCCAAGCCTAGCCTCCCAGCGTGTCCAGCGCCTGCTTCAGGTCCGCCCAGAGGTCTTCGACATTTTCGATGCCCACGCTCATGCGGACCAGGTTCTCCGGCACGCTGACGGGTTCCGCGGCATGCCGGCGCCTGCGTTCGATGAGGGACTCGACTCCGCCGAGGGAAGTTGCCGGGAGCCACAGCTCCAGGGCACGCACAAGCTTGTCCGCGGCGTCGGCACCGTCCAGGCCCGCGACCGGTGCAATGTGGACGCAGATAATTGACCCGAATCCGGTCATCTGTGCTTTGGCCCGTTCGTGTCCCGGATCGGCGGGAAGCCCCGGGAACCGGATGAAGTCGATGCGCGGATGCGTGCTGAGCCGTTCCGCCAGGATCATTGCGGACTGCTGCGACCGTTCCACCCGGAGTGCGAGCGTCCGCAGGCCCCGCAGTGCCAGCCATGCTTCGAAGGGACCGGCAATGGCGCCATGGATGGTCCGGTTGTGGAGCAGCGCGGAGCGCATGTCGGGGTTGGAGGTCACCAGGGCCCCGAGGACTACGTCGGAGTGGCCGGCAAGGTATTTGGTCACCGAGTGGAGGACGACGTCGGACCCCAGCGCCAGCGGCTGCTGCACCAACGGGGTGGAAAAGGTGTTGTCCGTGACCACGATGGCTCCGGCGGCATGGGCCGCGGCCGTCAGTGCCTTGACATCGGCGATGCCCAGCATGGGGTTGGTGGGGCTTTCCAGCCACAGCATGGCGGCAGGCCGGGCCCCGGGTCCGGCGGGTGCAAGGGCTTCCTTGACCGCGTCGGTGTCCGTGATGTCAACCGTCCGGAGTTCGATGAATCCCTTTTGCGCCAGTTCAGCAGCCATCACCAGGGTTCCCGAGTAGCTGTGCGTCGGCATGACCAGCACTCCCCCGGCGGGGATCAACGACAGGGCCGAACTGACAGCTGCAAGGCCCGAGGCGTAGAGGAGGCCCGGCAGTTCGGCGCCCTCCAGCTGGCCAAGCGCCTCTTCGAAAGGGTCCCAGGTGGGGTTGGAGTACCGCCCGTAGCCGCGGTCCCCCGGGCCCAGGGGGCCGGTACCGAAGTAGGTGGAGGAGAGGACGAGAGGCGGGTTGACCGGCTGGTCCCTTTCCCGCGGCGGACGTCCTGCCGCAACCACAACTGTCTCTGAAGACAGGGCAGCCGCCTGTTGTTCGGAAAGACTCATGGTGAAAGCGTACTTGTCCGGCGGACATGCCCCGGAAAGGCGTTAACGGGGCCACCCGGGCTGTCCACAGGCGCCCCGCCCGATCGGAGAAAGTCCATGGGGGTCGGTAGGCTTGTGGGGTGAACAAACAAGGGGCCGGACTTTTCATCGCGTTTGAAGGCGGCGATGGTGCCGGCAAGTCGACGCAGGCTGCCCGGCTTGCAGACGCCCTTGAATCCCGGGGACTGACAGTGCGGCGTACCCGCGAGCCGGGCGGGACGCCCATCGGCGAGAAGCTGCGTTCCCTGGTCCTTGACCATGGCCATGGCGAAATTGACGCCCACACTGAGGCACTGATCTTTGCGGCGTCCCGGGCTGCCCATGCCACCCAGGTGATCCGGCCGGCGCTGGAGCGCGGCGAGATTGTGCTGACGGACCGCTACATTGATTCCTCTGTGGCCTACCAGGGCGCCGGACGCGATCTGGGGAAGGACGCCGTCAGGGCCCTGAACGAGTGGGCCACCTCCGGCCTGCAGCCCCACCTCACCGTCCTGCTGGATGTTGACCCGGCAGTGGGACGGCAGCGCCGGACTGCCGGTGACGCCGCCGAGGACCGGCTGGAATCCGAGGCGGACGACTTCCACGGCCGGATCAGGGAAGCCTTCCTCGAGCTGGCCGGCAGCCGCCCCAGTTCCTACCTCGTGCTGCCCGCGCATCTGCCCGTCGGCGAGCTGGCCGCGGCGATCCTCGCGCGCGTGGATGCCCTGCTAGCCAACACCGAGGTGGCCCCCGTTGGCGCCGGCCCCTCCGCAAGCGACCACGGCGGCGGCACCCCATGACCGTGTGGGATGACCTCCAGGGCCAGTCCGCCGTCGTCGAGCAGCTGCGCCAGGCTTCCAGCGGCGAAGCCCTGACGCACGCCTGGCTGTTCACCGGCCCGCCGGGCTCCGGGCGCTCGAATGCCGCCAAGGCCTTTGCTGCGGCTTTGAACTGTGACCAGGAGGATGTGCGCCTGCGCGGCTGCGGCGAATGCCCGGCCTGCCTGACAATCCTGGGCGAAACCCACTCGGACGTGACCTTTGTCCGGACCGAAAAGGTCACCATCACCATCGACGAGGCACGTGAGCTGGTGGCCACTGCGGGGAACCGGCCCTCCGCAGGACGCTGGCGCATCATTGTGGTGGAAGACGCGGACCGGATGGCTGAGCGCACCACCAACGTTCTGCTCAAGGCAATCGAGGAGCCCACCCCGCGGACGGTATGGATGCTGTGCGCGCCCTCCCCCGCGGATGTGCTGGTCACCATCCGCTCACGCTGCCGCAGCGTGGCGTTGCGGCTGCCGCCGGCCGCTGATGTTGCCGCGCTCCTGGTGAAGCGCGACGGCGTGGACCCTGAGCTCGCGGAACGGGCCGCCCGCGCTGCGCAAAGCCACGTGGGGATCGCACGCCGGCTGGCCAGGGATGCGGCAGCGAGGGAACGCCGGCTGGAGACTGTGAGGTTCCCGCTCGGGCTCCGGGGCGTCACCGCTGCCGTCATGATGGCGGACAAGCTGGTGAAGATCGCCACCGCCGAAGCGAACAGCTCCAATGAAGAGCGCGACGCCGCCGAAAAAGCCGCGCTGCTGGCCACGCTCGGCGCCCCCGAGTCCGGCACCCTCCCGCCGGCCATGCGAAGCCAGCTGAAGCAGCTGGAGGACGACCAGAAGCGCCGGGCGAAGCGTTCCATCACGGATTCCCTGGACCGCACCCTGACGGACCTGCTGTCCTTTTACCGCGACGTGCTGATTATCCAGCTTGGGAATGCTGTGGAGCTGGTAAACGTTGAGTTGAGGAGTGAATTGGAGGAGTTTGCCAGCCGTTCCACTCCAGAAGCCACTCTTGCCCGGATGGACGCCATCAACAAAGCCCGCGAACGCATCACCACCACCAACGTTGCCCCGCTGTTGACCATTGAGTCCATGGCAGCCAGCCTGATCTAGCCCCCTTCCAAGGAGACCCGATGACTGCCCGCCCCCTGCCCGCACGCCACCGATCCCTCGTGGTCGGACTCCGTGCCGCCGGCGCCCTGGTTCTTGCCGTGGTGCTGGCCTCGTGCAGCCTCCTCAACGGCGGCGACCGCAACCAGGAGACGGCCACCGCCAAGGCTGATCCTTCCATCGTGGCCTCTGCCCCGTCCGGGCTGGAGCAGTTTTACTCGCAGGAAGTGGTGTGGGAGCCCTGCGAGAATGAGTTCCAGTGCGCCAAGGTGACCGTGCCCATGGATTACGAGGATCCCGAGGGCGCCTCGATCCAGATTGCCGCCTTGAGGGCTCCCAGCACCGGCCGGAAAACCGGGAGTCTGCTGGTGAATCCCGGCGGCCCCGGCGCCTCCGGTTACGACTTCGTCAAGGACGCGGCCGGCACCCACTTCTCGCAGACGGTCCGGGACGCCTACGACCTGGTGGGCTTCGACCCCCGCGGTGTTAAGCGCTCTTCTCCGGTGACCTGCCTGACCGATGCCGAACGGGACGCGGCACGGGCAAAGATCTACGATCTTGAAACGGATGCCGGCCTGGCGGTTGCCCGCGCGGACAACAAGGCGATCGCGGACCAGTGCGTCGCGCAGACCGGCGAGGTGCTGGCGCATATCGATACGCAGAGTGCCGCGAAGGACCTGGATATCCTCCGGGCAGTGGTCAACGACAAGAAGCTGAACTACCTGGGCTACTCCTACGGGACGTTCCTGGGTTCCACGTATGCTTCCCTTTTCCCGGACAACGTGGGACGCATGGTGCTCGATGGTGCCCTGGATCCTTCCATCAGCAACGAGGAGCTGACCAGCGGCCAGGCCCGGGCCTTTGAGAAGGCCATCCGCGCGTATGTTGCGAGCTGCCAGCAGCAGGAGGGGTGCCCGTTGAGCGGGGACGTCGACTCCGGCGTGCAGCAGATCCGCGACCTTATCGCCGCTGTGCAGCAGACGCCGCGCACGGCCAAGGACGGCAGGACCGTCAACGCCACGATGTTCGTCAGCGGACTCATCACCCCGCTCTACAACGACCAGAGCTGGCCGGCCCTGACCCAGGCCCTGGACGCGGCAATGACCGGGGACGTCAGCCTGATGCTGCGCCTGGCCGACCTCGGTGCCGACCGGTCGTCCAACGGCACTTACTCGTCCAATTCGACCTTCGCCTTTAACGCGATCAACTGCCTGGACTACCCCATGGAGTCCGACCCCGCCGCGATGCGGGCGGAGCAGCAGCGCCTGATGCAGGAATCGCCCACACTGGGGTACTTTTTCGCGTACGGCGGCACCAGCTGCTCCGACTGGCCCTACAAGAACGTCCGGACCCCGGCACCGGTGGAGTACACCGGCGATTCCCCGATCGTGGTCATCGGCACCACCGGCGATCCCGCCACCCCCGTCGAATGGGCCGCGTCGCTGCGGAAGCAGCTCGGAAATGCCACGCTGATGACGTGGGAAGGTGAAGGCCATACCGCCTACGGACGGTCCAACAGCTGCATCGAGGATCCGGTGGACAGGTACCTGGTGAGCGGCGAAGTGCCGGCCGACAACACGGTGTGCTGAACGCCTCAGCTGCTGGAGGGCGTCCCATTTTGACCCGGGCGCCGGGACTCTATTACAGTTGACTCTTGCATGAAGCGCCCGGTTTTCCCGGGGATTTTATGCGGCGCTTCCTTAGCTCAGTCGGTAGAGCGTTTCACTCGTAATGAAAAGGTCATCAGTTCGATTCTGATAGGAAGCTCGGGATAAACCCCCTATTGCCCCTAGTTTTAGGGCTTTGGGGGGTTTTTCGCTGGTTAAGCGGCGGTCATTGGCCGAGGGCAGGGCTTCAGGTGTGCCGCCGGTTCCCAAAGCCATCAGAATCCCTACCGGTACCGTCCTCACCCTTTGCCCTGCACAGTCGTAGGCTACTGAGTAGGCCGAATACCTCCTGGCCGGCCTCGGGTCCCGAAGGGAACGACGAGTGGACAGTACTGCTGGTACCTGGTTCTTGAGTGGCGCTGAGCGGGAACATGCAGCCACTAACGTGCACGCCGGCGGGTCCGGCTCACCGGCCTGGTCGGAGGGAAACCTCGTTGGGCCCCTGATTCACGGCGCCACCTACTTCGCCCGACTGCATGAGGAGTTGTCGGCCCTTCAAGCGGGAGACCGTGTGTGGTTCACCGACTGGCGCGGCGATGGCGACGAGCGGCTGACGCCGGACGGGCCGGCGATCGGTGAGTTGCTGGCGGGATTAGCGCGGGCGGGGGTGGAGGTGCGGGGCTTGGTCTGGAGGTCCCACGGGGAGCGTGTGTCCGCCCCCATGAGCAACCTGTCCAACGAGCACCTCAGCCGCCAGATCAATGACGCCGGCGGCGAGGTGCTGCTGGATCAGCGGGTGCGCCTCTTCGGCTGCCACCACCAGAAACTCTTCGTCATCCGCAACCGCAACGACCCTTCGCGGGACGTCGCGTTCGTGGGCGGAATCGACCTTTCCCACAGCCGCCGGGACGACGCCGACCACGGCGGAGACCCACAGGCGGTAGACATGGATCCCCGGTACGGGAAACAGCCTCCGTGGCACGATGCCGCCCTCGAACTGCACGGCCCGGTTGTGGCAGATGTGCTGCAGCTGTTCGCGGAACGGTGGGATGACCCCCATCCCCTGGACCGGCGCACACCCTACAGGATGCTGCTGCAGCGCCTGGCCGATATGCCCCGGCACCCCGAACCCCTGCCGGAGACTGCCCCGCCGCCACCGCCGGCCGGCCCCCACGCCGTGCAGTTGCTGCGCACCTACGGCGTGAAGCATCCGCCTTTCCCGTTCGCACCTGGTGGCGAGCGAAGCGTTGCCCTGGCCTACACAAAGGCTTTCTCCCTGGCCCGCTCCCTGATCTACATCGAGGACCAGTACCTGTGGTCGGCAGAGGTGGCAGCCGGCATCGCCTCGGCCCTGGAACGGAACCCCGGGTTGACGGTGATCGCCGTCGTGCCCCGCTACCCGGACTCCGACGGTCCGCTCGGAGGGCCTCCCAAGCGGCTGGGGCAACTGCACGCGATCGAAACGATAAGCCGCGCTGCGCCGGACCGATTCGGCGTGTTCAATCTGGAAAACAGAGCCGGAACCGCAATCTATATCCATGCCAAAATCTGCATCATCGACGACACCTGGTTCACTTGCGGATCGGACAACTTCAACCGCCGGTCCTGGACCACCGACAGTGAGCTCACCTGCGCCGTCATCGACACCTCTGCCCCTGGCCGGGATGCGCCCGCCACAGGCGCGGACCCCGGCGCTTCCCGGCCGCTGGCCTACGCGCTCCGGCGCCAGCTCTGGGCTGAACACCTTGGCCTGGACCAGAACGACCCGCAGCTCCACGCCCCGGAGGATGGGCTCGAACTGTGGAACGCCGCCGCGGACGCCCTTGACGGTTGGCACGAAGCCGGCCGCCGCCAGCCCCGTCCCAACGGGCATGTGCGGCACCACACCACCAAACCCGTGCCGCGACTTCAGCGTCTCTGGGCGGAGCCTGCAAACCGCTTCTTCGTGGACCCGGACGGGCGCCCCCGCCGGCTGCGCGGCACCACCCGGTTCTAGTGGCTGCTAGGCTACGCGGGCGGCCGCAGGGGCCGCGCTGAAAAAACTGGGGGATTCTCATGCCTGCAAAAACCATGCTCCGGCTCTCGGCCTGCGGGGCAGCAGCAGCTGCATTGATGGGCGCCGTGGCCGCGCCGGCCACGGCCGCCAGCACCGAGGGCACCACATTCACAATCCGTGATACGTGCACCGAGCTGGCACCTGAGGTAACAACATGCAGCGCCATGACCGAACGCCGCATCGAAGTCCATACACCGTCGGGGATCACGATATTCCAGGGCTACCGCGAGTATTCAGATGCCACCACGTACCCGGGCGGGTCGCACACGTCTGAGGGGACGCGCAGGTACCTTGTCGTTTACACGTCGTCGGTGGAGGTGCCGGATGGCATCTACTACCTCGACCCCCAGGTGACGCGGGTTGATGGTTCAGACGTTCTGTCCTACTCGGATGGGTTGACCTGCGTCCTGGATACCAACTTCGTGGAGGCGAACGTCTCCGGCGGCTACAACCACAGCACCGGCTCCTGCACCACCAGCTGATTGGCTGTGACCAGGCGAAGGCCCGTCCAACACCATTTGGATGGGCCTTCAGCGCAGCAAGGGGCAGAAGGCCGGGCCGGAGGACTGCCTGGCGGGCCGGCAGGGCCTGGCGAAACGGCAACTGATGAAGGTGCCGCCTAAGATGGCGAACATGGAAGAGCAGGCCCTGGCAGACATCGCGAACGGGCTGTACGCCGCGCCTTTGGAGGACTTTGTGGCGGCCCGGACAGCTGCAGCAAAGGAAGCCGCCGGGAAGGACAAAGAGCTGGGCGCCGCCGTCAAAGGGCTTCCCAAGCCGTCGGTTGCGGCCTGGGCCGTGAACATGCTCGCCCTGCACCAGCCCGAGGTCCTCGACGGACTGGCTGACCTCGGCTCCCGGATGCGCGCCGCGCAGGCCGCACTCGACGCACCGTCGCTCCGCGAACTGGGCCGGGAGCGCCGCACCATGCTGGCCGCCGCCGTCGACACCGCCAAATCGGTGGTCCAGCAGCAGGGACGCGCCATCAGCGAAACCATTGCCGGGGATGTCGAAGAAACCCTTCGGGCCCTGACGGCCGACGCAGGGGCCGCGGCTGCCGTCCGAAGCGGGCGCCTTGTGAAGACTCTGTCGGCGGATGGCGTGGGCGCCGCCGACCTCGAAGGGGCGGTGGCGGTTCCCGGGGCGCTTCCTGCTGCCCCGCCGGACGCTCCCCCCGCCGCGACCCCGGCCCGGAAACCGGCACCGACAGCCGACAAGAAGCAACGCACGACGGCGGAGCGCCCCTCCCAGCCCAAGCCAACCAAACCGCGGCTTGAGGCAGTCCGGCAGACGCCCCGGCCGGCGTCCCCGCCAGCGCTGGAAAAGGCCCAGGCAGCCCTGGCGGAAGCCCGGGAGGAGGAGGCCAGGACGAACGAACTGGCCCGGGAACTGCAGGAGCAGGCGGAACAAACCAGGACGGACATTGCCGCCCTGCAGCGGGAAACAGCGGAACTCCGTGACCGGTTGAAGGCCGCGGAGGAAGAGCTGGAGCGCTCCCGCAGGCGGCTCACCACCACGGCTGCCGAGGCAAAGCAGGCTGCACGGGCAGCGGACAAAGCCGGGCGGACGGCCATGCTGGCGCAGGAGCGCGTCCTCCGGCTGGGCAACACGCGGGGCTGATTCCGGGAATTGTCAGACCCCTCTTGCACACTGGATTTATGGAAAACCAACCCGTACAGGAATTTCACGTCACCTACTTCGATGCCGACTGCGGCCGGTCCAGGGCTGAAATTTTCGACACCCTGGCAGAGGCGCAGCGGTTCGCCAACAGGCACTGCTCCGGCGAGGACAGCTGGGCTGTCATCGATACTGTCAGCGTGGAGCACATCAAGATCGCTGCCTGACCGTCCCCGGGAGGTTACGGCTTAAAGCAGGAACCCGCACTGCCCGAATCAGGCAGTGCGGGTCCATACCGCTTATTGCAACGGTGCCCTATTGCAGGGACGTCGCCTACGCGAAGTCGGAAACCGCCGGGTCCGGGCCGATGCGGCCTTCACCGTTACCGGTGCGGTCCAGGGCGTTGATGGCCTCAACGTCCTCGGCGTCCAGGGAGACCTCCAGCGCCGCGAAGTTTTCACGGATCCGTGACTCGGTGACTGACTTGGGGATCACCACGTTGCCGATGGCGAGGTGCCAGGCGATGACCACCTGGGCGGGGGTGGCCTGGTGCTTGGCGGCGATTCGCGCCACCGTTGCGTCCTCGAGCAGCTCACCGCCCTGCCCCAGCGGCGACCACGCCTGCGTCAGGATGCCCTTCGAGGCCCCGAATTCGCGCAGCTCACGCTGGCTGAAGTACGGGTGCAGCTCGATCTGGTGGATGGCCGGGACTACACCTGTTTCATCGATCAAACGCTGCAGGCCTTCCGCGGTGAAGTTGGAAACGCCGATGGACTTGACCCGGCCGCGCTTCTGGAGTTCGATCAGCGCCTTCCAGGTGTCCACGTACTTGTCCTGCTTGGGCTGCATCCAGTGGATGAGGTACAGGTCCAGGGTCTCCAGGCCAAGCCTGTCCATCGATTCCTCGAAGGCAGCCAGGGTTGACTCGTAGCCCTGGTCCGAGTTCCACAGTTTGGTGGTGATGAAGATCTGCTCCGGGGACAGGCCGGAGCTGGCGATGGCACGGCCCACTCCCGCTTCGTTGCCGTAGATCTTTGCGGTGTCGATGTGGCGGAAGCCGGCTTCGAACGCCTGGCGGACTACCTTTTCAGCCACTCCGTCGTCAACCTGCCACACGCCGTAGCCGAGCTGGGGAATCGTGTTTCCGTCATTGAAAGTCAGTGTAGGTGAAGAAGTCATGGATTTATCCTGCCAAATAATCCACCCTGCACCGGGGCATTCGGGCCCCGCTAAGCCACACGCTTAACGGGGAATTTCCCGGCTTAACGGGGAATATTCCGGCCGTGCAGCTAGGAGGCCTCCTCATGGAGGTGCCTCTCGGCGTCGGACACCTGCTGGTAAACGGCCTCCGCACGGCGGCGCACGGACGCGGCCCCTACCGGCACGGGCCCGACGGCGAGCCGCAGCATTGCCGCCGCTTCAGCGGTGGTGGCCAGCGAATTGCCCGCCTTGGACAAGGCCCGGTGAACGCCGGAAAGGGCAGCCGGGATGTCCAGCCCCTCGCTGGGTGAGCGGCGCTGCGCTTCCACGCAGACAGCCCTCACCCGGTCCAGGAGCGCGGCCAGTTCGTTGGCGATCTCCACCAGCTCCTCGTACAGCTGGTCGTCCTCCACGCCTTCGAGCACCTGGTGGAAGCGGTCCAGTCCCCGATGGAAGCGGTCGTGCGCCCGGCGCCACAACCCCTTCCCCAGTTCCGCGTCGTCCTTGCGCCCCTGCCTGGCAGCGCTGAAAAAGCCCAAGCGCAACCTACAGATACTGTCCGGGACCGTGGTCCGGGTCGTTCTGCTGCCCCGGGCGTCCCGGAGCGCCTGGGCGGGGACCGGCGGGCGCGCGCTGGGGCTCGCCGTTCTCGCCGATCACCACGCCCGGGGCGATCATTGTGCCAGGCGGAAGCTGGCGCAACTGCATCTGCGCGGCTGCGTGCTCGCGGGCTGCGTGCTGGGCTGCGATGGCTGTCTGGATGCCGTGGAACAGGCCTTCCAGCCAGCCCACCAGCTGCGCCTGGGCAATGCGGAGCTCTGCGTCGGAGGGTGTGGCCTCGTCCGAGAAGGGAAGGCTGATCCGGTCCAGTTCCTCCACCAGCTCGGGCGCCAGCCCGTCTTCCAGCTCCTTGATGGAGCGCTCATGGATTTCGGCCAGCCTGCCCCGGGCTGCGTCATCCAGCGGGGCGGACTTCACTTCCTCCAGGAGCTGCCGGATCATGGTGCCGATCCGCATTACCTTGGCTGGTTCGTCCACCAGGTCCTGCAGGCTGCTGCCCTTGGGCTTGGTGCCGTCCGGCTGGGCCGCCGGCACCGGCGGCTGGCTGTCGTCGATGGTGGTGCCTTCTACCGGGAGGTCCTCAGGTGCCTGAGTGTCTTTCGGATCGCTCATGCGTTCATACTCTCACGTGGAATCCGTCCGAACGCCACTCGATGAAGCCGCCTGACGGTTGTCCGCTGCGGGCTCAATCAGCAGCACCTGCCCTGCGGGTTGGCGTCCTGGCGGTCCGTCCGGTCGCGCCAGAACTCCCGCTCACTGAGTGGCGGTTCCTTGTGGCCGGCCTCCCTGTGGTGTTCGAGGTATTTGGTGTAGGCGTCGGCACCCATGACACCCCCCATATATCGTGCGAACCCCTTGAACCCGTTGGAGAGCGCTGCAACTCCGGTGCTCATCAGTGGTGTCCTGCCCGCTCGAAGCGCAGGTTGGCGGGAACCTTTTCCCATTCCGCCAGCAGCTCACGCTCGGCACGGGTGGGAATGAGCCCGGCGGGAGCGAAGACGCGCGACGGGAGGGCCGGGTCTTCGTTGTCCTTGGTGGGAACGCCGGCCGCCCTGTTCCGGAACGCCCGGACGGTGGCGAGCAACGCCGTCGCAATGACAATGATGCTCAGGACCACGAAGATCACCGAGAGCCAGCCCTGGATGGCGGTATTGCGAACCACGGCCTCCATGGCCACTACGGTCTTGGCGCTGCCGAACTCGGTCTTCCCCTCGGCAAGGGCCTTGCTGAAGGCGGCGTTGTTGGCGAAGTAGCCTACGGCGGGGGTCGGGGAGAAGATCTTCTGGTAGCTCGCGGTGATGGTGACCACCGCGGCGAAGGCCAGCGGCAGCGCGACGATCCACAGGTATTTGAAGGATCCGCGCTTGGCTGCGATGGCCAGGCACACGGACAGGGCGATGGCCGCCAGCAGCTGGTTGGCGATGCCGAACAGCGGGAACAGTGTATTGATGCCGCCCAGCGGATCGGTCACGCCCATCAACAGCACCGCACCCCAGGCACCCACCATGATCGCGGTGCAGAGCCACGCCCCGGGCCGCCAGGAGGCTTCCTTGAACTTGGGGACGAAGTTGCCGATGGAGTCCTGCAGCATGAACCGTGCCACGCGCGTGCCGGCGTCAACTGCCGTCAGGATGAACAGGGCTTCGAACATGATGGCGAAGTGGTACCAGAACGCCATCATGGCGGTGCCGCCAATGAACTGCTGCATGATGTGTGCGAGGCCCACAGCGAGGGTGGGAGCGCCGCCGGTGCGCGAGACGATGCTTTCCTCGCCCACGTTGGCTGCCGTCTGGGACAGGAATTCCGGAGTGAGGTTCACGCCGCTCAGACCCAGGCTGTTGACCCACGTGGCGGCCGTTTCCACTGTTCCGCCCGTCAGTGCGGTGGGCGAGTTCATGGCGAAGTACAGGCCACGGTCAATCGAGATGGCGGCAACCAGGGCCATGATGGCCACGAACGATTCCATCAGCATTCCGCCGTAGCCGATGAAGCGCGTCTGGCGTTCCTTCTCCACGAGTTTTGGCGTGGTGCCGGAGGAGATGAGGGCGTGGAAGCCGGACAGCGCGCCACAGGCAATGGTGACGAAGAGGAAGGGGAAGAGGGATCCGGGGAACACCGGCCCGTTGTCCCTGCTGGCGAATTCACTGAAGGCCGGCACGGTGATTTCCGGGCGGACAACGATGATGGCCAGCGCGAGCATCACGATCACGCCGATTTTCATGAATGTGGAGAGGTAGTCCCGGGGTGCCAGGAGCAGCCACACGGGCAGGATCGCGGCGATGAAGCCGTACACGATCAGGCCCCAGGCGATGGTCACCTTGTCCAGGCTGAAGATGTCCGCGCCCCACGGGGTTTCTGCCACGATGCCGCCGCCGATAATGGCCGCCATCAGCAGCACGAAACCGATCAGTGAAACCTCCATCACCTTGCCGGGCCGGAGGTAGCGAAGGTAGATGCCCATGAACAGGGCGATGGGGATGGTCAGGCTGACGGAGAACACGCCCCACGGGCTTTCACCCAGGGCATTGACGACGACGAGCGCGAGGATGGCGACGATGATCACCATGATGAGCAGGGTGGCGATGAGGGCCGCAGTGCCGCCGATGACGCCGAGTTCCTCACGGGCCATCTGGCCCAGGGAACGTCCGCCGCGGCGCATCGAGAAGAACATCACCAGGTAGTCCTGCACGGCGCCGGCGAGAACGACGCCGATGATGATCCAGATGGTGCCGGGAAGGTAGCCCATCTGTGCTGCAAGCACGGGGCCAACCAGGGGCCCGGCGCCGGCGATGGCGGCAAAGTGGTGGCCGAACAGGACGTTGCGGTCCGTCCGGACATAATCCTTGCCGTCGGCCTTGTACTCGGCGGGGGTGGCCCGGCGGTCATCCGGCCGGGTGATGTACCGCTCGATCACCTTGGAATAGAAACGGTAGCCGATCAGGTAGGTGCACACCGATGCGAACACGAACCAGATCGCATTGACGGTCTCCCCGCGGATGATGGCGAGCATGAACCACGCCACGCCGCCGAGCAGGGCGATGGCGGCCCACAAGGCGATTTTGCCGGGCGTCCACTTCCTCTCCTCTGCCTCCCGGGCATTCTCATCCACGGCGGCAGGGGGAAGGGCCTGATCTGTGGCCACAGCACCCTCCCTCCGGAATGAACCGTTCCGATCATCAGGCGTTCCGGCCATGTCTCCTCCTTGAGTGGGTGCAGGTCTCCCCTTACTAAGGCACCTTACCAATGCCGGTTGCAGATGGGGATGGGTTGCGCCGCCCGCCGCCGGCCGGTGCGGCGAACGGCAGCCACGGGGCGCCGAACGACCCCGCAGGTGTGTGGTTCTGCCCTAACCAACCAGCCCTCTGCGGGACATCGGGAGCACAGCCCGCGTACAGATCCACGCGAGCGCCGATCCCGTGAGCGGGACGGCCAGCACGAGCGCCAGCAGGTGCAGCCAGGGGATCTCCACGGCTGTCCTCATATCCGTCGAGGCCACAATAAGCACCGCGGGCACCGCCCCGGCGATGGTACCGAGAGCGGCCCCAAGACCGGAGGTGAGCAGTGCCTGCGCCGCAGCGAGCCCCTTCCGAAGACGGGGTGAGGCCCCCACTCCGGCAAGGGTCACATGGTCGTTCCGGGCGTCAGCCAGTGCCAGGCCGGTGGTGATGCCGGCGGCGCTGAGAGTTATCACTGCGCTGGCAGCCACGATCAACCAGAACATCCACTAGTTGTCCTGTGAGACTCCCGGCTCCGCCCAGAACCCGGCACCTGGCTGCTTGTAAACAGCTGCCACTGCCGCGGCCGCCGCGTCAGCTTCGGCGGCTGACGGCCGCCGGTCCAGCTGGACCAGCAGCTCGGCCGGTTCAGCCCGCAGGTCCAGCCGTTCCGCCGTCTCCGGCGAAACAAAGCCGTAGTAAGGCACCGCTTCCCGTGGTTCCACTGCCATCGCGGGCAAGGAGGTGCTGCTGACCGTCCGGTGGACCATCGAGCCGTCCGACGGCGACTGCAGCTGGGTGCGGACGTCCTGTCCCCGCAGCACAACTTTTCCGTCCTGGACAAAGACCGGATTGGTCACCACCATGCCACCGGCATCCAGCACCCGAAGGGCTTCGGCGCCTGCTTCCGTGCCGAGCATCATCCGGATGTCCTCGGCACCTCCCACCACGATTCCCCTCGGCGAACCGGACTCACGGATCATGGAGCCGCGGCAGCGCCAGTCTTCGGGGTCCACAACCCTCCGCTGCGGCGTCATCGGACATTCATGCTCCTCCGGGACAGCCAGGGAATAGAGGATGCAGTTCGAATTTTCTGTCCGCACGGGGACCGTCATGTCCACCTCGGGGCCAAATTCGCAGTCAATCGGTGCCGGCGCCGTGATGACCCTGGTCCAGGCAACTGCGCCGACCGCCTTCCCGACGCGGGACGAGAGCTCAGCCGGGTCCACTTTCATCGGCGGCTGGCGGCTGCCGTCCGCGGGGAGCGGGGCGTCCATCACCAACGGAAGGCGCGCCTGGTTTTCCAGGGCACTCCACCAATGGTTGTCCCGCATCCAGGTTTGCTGGGTAGCCGACAGCACCAGGCCGGCGCTGGCCAGCGTGGCCGCGGCCAGCACCGCGGCCACTGCCGGGACGGTCCGTCCGCGGTTTCGGGCCGAGTCCCGGGCCGCCATCCTGAGGGGCAGGGACAACCATTGCGTCCGGGATGTCAGGCGGACGATCAGCCAGCCCGTCAGCAGCACCAGCGCAGCCACGGCCAGCCCTGCCCCGCCGATCAGCAGCGTGGCCACCAGTGGAAGCTGTTCTGCCTGCCGGTCCGGGTCCTTCGCTGACTGGCCCAGCAGCCAGCCGGCTGCCAGCAGCCCAACGGCCGCCACCAGCAGCACCGCCCCCGTGATACTCGTCCGCTTTCCGTTCCCGGCGGGAGCGCGCCCGGACTTGAGGGCACCGAGCACTGCCTGGCGGGCTACCTGGCCGGCAGGAGCCACCGCGGCGAGGATGCAGGCGGCCAGCCCCATGAACATTGCAAGCGACGTCAGCAGTATGTCCGGGTGCAGTCCTGCCAGCCGGGCCGAGCCGGTGGACCGGACCCAGAGTACGACGACGGCTGCCGCCCCGAGTCCCAGGCCTGCGCCTGCCATGACGGCAATGGCACCGAGCCACAAGCCGGCCGCCGTTACGACGGCACGGACAGTGGGCGTCTCAGCCCCCGATGCAGCCAACAGCGCGAGTTCCCGCACTTGCCTCTTGGCGCCCACCGCGAAGGCCGCACCGGCAAGCAGGCCAACCTCAAGGAGGGCAAGGGCTCCGAGCAGGCCGAAGGAGGCGTAGAGGGTCAGCGTTTCCGTCGACTCGTACCTGGGCTGTGCACCACTGACCACCCGCTGGTCCAGGGGCGGTGGATCAAGCACCACGCTGCGGGAAAGCACCGCGACACCCTGGCGGTTGGCCGCCCGGACCTGCTGCCAGCTGACGGGCTCCGGTCCCACGAGGTAGTAGGACACCGACTGGGGCAGCTCACGCTCCCGGCCCAGGACAGCAGGCGCCACTTGCCCGGGCTGAACGTACAGGAAGCTGTTGTTGTCGGAGGCGTCCGCGTCACGAAGGGTGCCCACCGGCACATACGTTCCTGCCGACGTCGTAAATTCCTCGCCGAGCTGCAAGTGGAAGCGTTCCAGCAGCCCGCGCGATACCAGGACTTCCCGGCTGGATTCGGGAGCGCGGCCATCGAGGAGGGTGAACTTGCCTGTGAACGCGGGATTCAGCGCGTCCACCTGCACGCCGTTCAGCGACACCAACGCTTCCCCAACGGTGGTGGTGAGCTGCAGTTGGCGCATCGGCAGCACATCGTAGCCTTCGGGAAGCAATTCTTCAGGCGGCGTGGCGATGAAGTCGGGGTCCGCATTCCCTGTGCTGGACGCCACCACGGCGTCGTTCAGCGGGTCCTGGATTGATTCGGCGTTGACCGACGCCAAGGCACTGAACCGCGCCTGCGCGTTGCCCAGTTCGTACCGGACGATCTCCTCCGGTGTGCGCTGCGAGCTCTGGTACAACGTCGCAGCCCCGGTCATTCCGGCCACCGGCAGCATGATCAGCAGCACGATCAGGAACGACCGTCCCCGGTGCCGCCGGATGTCCCGCCGGGCCATCCGCAGGGCAACCCGGAAACTGCTCCGGCGCCCTCCCGGCGCCGGAGTGAGGTCCAGGGGCATCAGTGGCCGGCCTGCGAGAGCAGCAGTGCAGGATCATGCATGGCGGTCGCCTGGTCCACGATCCTCCCGTCGCGGAGGAACACCACCCGGTCGGCCCAGGCCGCGTGCCTCGCTTCGTGGGTGACCAGCATGACGGCCGCGCCCGCATCAGCCCGCGAACGCAGCACTTCCATGACTCCCTGGCCCGTGGTCGAATCCAGGGCGCCCGTTGGCTCGTCGGCGAGGATCAGGCGCCGCTTCCCCACCACGGCCCGCGCGATGGCCACCCGCTGCTGCTGGCCACCGGACATCTGGTCCATGAAGCGGTCCGCGAGTTCCGGAATCCCCACCTGGCGGAGGGCATCTGCCGCCTGCCTCTGGGCCTTCTTCGAAGCGGTGCCGTCCAGTTCCAGGGGCAGCGCTACGTTTTCGGCGGCGGTCAGCGTGGGAACCAGGTTGAAGTCCTGGAAAACGTATCCCACCGCACGCCGGCGCAGCCGGGCCAGCTCGTTGAGACCCAACGCGGCCAGGGGGGTTGACTCCACAAAGACCGCGCCCGACGTCGGCCGGTCCAGTCCCCCGGCCAGGGCAAGGAGCGAGGACTTTCCCGAGCCCGACGGTCCCATGACCGCAACAAACTCGCCAGCGCTGATGGCAAGGTCCACGTCCCGAAGCGCGGCCACCGCCGTCGCGCCTTCCCCGAACGTCCTGCTGACCTTCGCGAGCTCCAGGACCTGCTGCGGCCCCCGGACGCTCACCGGCGGCTGTCCGCGTTGAGCGGGGTGGCGTCTTCCGTGACCCCGTTGGACGTTTTGCGTGCCCCACCCGAGCCGGCTGACTGCGCCTGCTGGACCATCCGGGCCTCGCAGAGGTCCAGCCAGCGGACCTCCGCTTCCGTTTGGAAGATGAGGGAGTCAAGGACCAGCAGCCATGCTGTATCACCGCTGCGCTGGCTGGCCGCCGTGTCCCTGCGGGCCTTGGTGTAGTCCTGCAGCGACCTGATGGACGCCACCCGCTGGGCCTGGATGATCGCCTGGACGTCCACCCCCGGGAGGGTGACGGCGAGCGCCAGCTTGATGGCGAGCTCGTTCCGCGGCGGGTTGGTGCGCTCCACCGGCGCGGCGAACCAGCTCTGCACCTCCGCCTTGCCCGCAGCCGTGATGCTGTACACCACGTGGCCCTCGCCGTCGTCGCCCTCCTTGGCAACGAGGCCGTCCCGCTCGAGCCGGTCCAACGTGGTGTAGACCTGGCCGATGTTGAGCGGCCAGGTGGCTCCGGTCCGGTTTTCGAACTCGACCCGCAGCTGGTAGCCGTAACGCGGCTGGTCCTGCAACAGGGCGAGGAGGCTGTGACGGATGGACATGCTGCTCCTTCGGGCTGGTTACCGCCGGTATGCACGGACCCCCAAGACCCGTGCATACCGCGTATGCCTCGAAGCCTAGCCCAGCCGGCGCCGCAGCACAATACTGAGTATCTACTGCCTACATCAGGAGGAGGATCTTGCCTACGTGGTCCCCGCTGTCAAAGTAACGGTGCGCGGCCTGCACCTGGTCCAGCGGGAACGTCTTCGCCACCAGCGGGCGGATCCGTCCGTCCGTGACCAGCGGCCATACGGCGTCCCTGACCGCGTTCATGATGGCGCCCTTTTCCTCAACGGGCCGGGGCCGGAGCGCCGTGGCCACCACTGCGGCGCGCTTCTTCAGGAGTTGCCCCAGGTCCAGTTCCCCCTTGGTGCCGCCCTGCAGGCCGATGACCACCAGGCGGCCGTAGTCTGCCAGGGCATCCACATTCTGCTGGAGGTACTTGGCTCCGACGACGTCGAGGATCACGTCCGCGCCTTTTCCGCCGTTCTGCCGGCGGAGGCTTTCCGGAAAATCCTCCTCGGCGTAGTTGATGGCAATGTCCGCGCCCAGGAAGGCTTTCGCGGTGCTGACTTTTTCATCAGTTCCTGCCGTGGTGGCCACCTTGGCGCCGAAAGCCTTGGCGAGCTGGATGGCCATGGTGCCGATTCCACCGGTTGCACCGTGGATAAGGACCGTCTCACCCGGCTGCAGCTGGGCCGTCATGATCAGGTTGGAATAAACCGTGGCGGAAACCTCCGGCAGCGAAGCGGCCGTCACCAGGTCAACGCCGTCGGGCACACGCAGCACCTGCTCTGCCGGGACCGCCACCTGCTGCGCATAGCCGCCGCCGGCCAGCAGCGCCACCACCTTGTCGCCCAGCGAGAACGCCTTGGTAACCCCCGTGCCAAAGCCCGCGATCCGGCCGGAAACCTCCAGGCCCGGTATGTCCGACGCGCCGGGAGGCGGCGGGTAAAAGCCCCGCCGCTGCTGCACATCCGCGCGGTTCAGGCCGGCGGCAACCACATCGATCAGCACCTCGCCGTGACCCGGCACCGGCGCCTCCACCTCGCGGACCTCGAGGGCTTCCGGGCCGCCCGGTTCCGATATGTAGACGGCTTTCATAGACCACTTCCGTTCCTGACTGAATACTGGCTGCAACCAGTGTGCACCGGCAGCCTTCCGGGCTCTGTTTTGTTGCAGGCAAGTGCCTATGAAACACTACTAGTTGAGGAAGGTTGTCCGAGCGGCCGAAGGAGCTAGTCTTGAAAACTAGTGTGCGGTAACCCCGTACCAAGAGTTCGAATCTCTTACCTTCCGCAAAGAAGGCCCCTGTCCGCCAGCATGCTGGCCGGCAGGGGTCCTTTGTTTTAAGCCCGGCCTTGCCCCTCGGGTGAGGCGCATCGATTCCGCCGGGCCGGCCACACCTTTTCAGACCGCTTGTTGCCGCCCCGTAAATTCTTTGGACTTATCCGCGGCGCACCTCTTTTCTGGAAGCTACCGGCCGGTATTCTTTGTGATGACCGGCACATTTGGGGGAAGGCGCCGGCCATAAAACCAAAACCAGCAGCATCACCGGAACCGGGCTACGGGGGCTCCAGGCCGGTGGGCGGCACGTTCCGCTGGGGAACGTCCCACCGAATGCACGCTCTATCCACCCTGCGTTCATTCAGCGCTGTTGTGATGTGCCGGAAACCACTTGACCAGGAGCAGGGTCCGGGGCCACTTGTCCGTCGGTACAACCCGGACACACTCCATCGGGTCCCCCACCGGGACACCCTTATGAAAGTAAGAGCGGATGCATCAAACACCTTGGAAACTAGCGCTGGGAACAGCCCTGTCCGCGGGGCTCATCGCAGCTCCCCTGGCAGTTGTCCCGGCGGCCGCGGAGGTCTCAGCCGCGGCAGGCAGCTCGCCTGTTGTGATCAACGAGGCCTACCTCAGCGGCGGCAGCAGCGGCGCCGCGTACAAGAACAAATTCGTGGAGCTCTACAACACTTCTGACGTTGCGGTACCCCTGGACGGCTGGTCGTTGCAGTACCGCTCAGCCACCGGAACTGCCGCACCAACCAGTGTGGCCCCGCTGTCCGGATCCATCCCCGCCAAGGGCCACTACCTGGTGCAGGGCGGAAGCAACGGGACCACCGGCGCCGACTTGCCGGCCGCCGACCTCGTGACGGGCGCCCTCAACGTCAGCGGCAGCGGAGGTACCCTCGTCCTCGCAAAGCAGCCAACCGCCGTCGGACTTTCCACCGGTTCGCAGGTGGAGCCCGCCGGTGTGGCCGACCTCCTCGGCTATGGCACGTCCAACACCTACGAGACCCTGGCAGCCGCCGCCCCCGCGGGCAACAGTGACGTCAAGAGCCTCAACAGGACCGGCGGAGCGGACACCAACAGCAACACTGCAGACTTCACACTCAGCGCCGCCATCACCCCCACTCCCTCCGGCGGAACTGCCCCCGACCCCGGTCCCACGCCCCAACCGACCCCCGATCCGGTCATCAAGGCCATCGCCGACATCCAGGGAACCGGTGCCGGAAGCCCGCTGGTGGGCGCCACTGTCACCACCACCGGCAAAGTTACTGCGGCGTTCCCCACCGGCGGGCTGAACGGCTACTACATCCAGACGGCCGGCACCGGCGGAGACCTTCCGGCCACCACCCATGCCGCATCGGACGGCATCTTCGTCTACTCCCCCGCCACCGTGGCCTCCGTCCGGATTGGTGACTACGTGCAGGTGACCGGCACGGTGGCCGAGTACTACGGGATGACGCAGCTCAATGTCACCGCCGCCGCAGGGCTGGCCATGCTGACCGAAGCTGCCCCTGAAGTGAAGCCGACCATTTTCACGTTGCCGGCCAACGAGACGTTCCGGGAATCCCTCGAAGGAATGCTCCTGGCACCCCAGGGGCCATTGACCGTCACCGACAACTACAGCCTCAACCAGTACGGCGAGATCGGCCTGGCAGGAGGCACCACTCCCCTGGTCCAGCCCACCGCGGTGGCGCCGATCGGCACGCCGGAGCATGCCGCCGTCGTGGCCGAAAACGCCGCCCGCGGCATCAAGCTCGATGACGGCTCCAGCACCAACTTCCTGCGGGACGCAGCTACCAAGGCAACGGTCCTGCCGTATCTGACCACGGAAGACCCCGTCCGCGTGGGTTCCCCCGCGACGTTCACCACCAACGTGGTCCTGGGCTACGCCAACAACGCCTGGAAGCTCCAGCCGCTGACGCACCTGACCGGCACCAACAAGGCCACCGTCCAGCCGGCGGGCTTCGGTGCCACCCGGACGGACGCCCCGGCTGCGGTGGGCGGCAATGTGAAGATTGCTTCCTTCAACGTGCTCAACTTTTTCCCCACCACGGGCGACGTCCTGGCCGGATGCACGTTCTACGAGGACCGTGACGGCAACCCGATCACGGTCAGTGGCGGCTGCGACGCCCGCGGGGCAGCCAACGCCGAGAACTTCCAGCGGCAGCAGGACAAGATTGTGTCCGCCATTACCAAGGCGGGCGCAGTTGTCGTCACCCTGATGGAAATCGAAAACTCAGCACAGTTCGGCAAGAACCGCGACGATGCCCTGTCCAAGCTCGTGGACGCCCTGAACACCGCTACCCCCGGCATCTGGGACTACGTTCGCTCCCCCGCCAACGCACCCCCGCTCAGCGACGAGGACATGATCCGTACCGCCTTCATCTACAAGAAGGCCGTGGCCGAACCGGTGGGCGAATCGATCATCCACAATGACACGGTTGCCTTCGCAAGTGCCCGCAAACCGTTGGCCCAGGTGTTCAAGCCCGTGGGCGGCGGCGCCGGCACCCAATTCATCGCCATCGCCAACCACTTCAAGTCCAAGGGATCGGCTGCAACCCCGGACGACACGGACAAGGGGCAGGGCGCCTCAAACCTGGCCCGTACCGCCCAGGCCAGGTCACTGCTGGATTTCGCCACCTCCCTGCAGTCCGCCAAGGGCACGGACAAGGTGTTCCTGATCGGCGACTTCAACGCGTATGGCAAGGAAGACCCCATCAACGTCTTCACATCCGCGGGATACGTCAACCAGGACGACAAGGCGCGCAACGCCGACGGTTCTGCCAAGCATTCCTACCTTTTCGGCGGGATGGTCGGCTCCCTCGACCACATCCTGGCCTCCCCTGCCGCCAATGCCGTGGTCACGGGTGCGGACATCTGGAACATCAACTCCGTGGAGTCCGTGGCGCTGGAGTACAGCCGCCACAACAACAACGTCACCAACTACTACGCGCCGGACCAGTTCCGGGCCAGCGACCATGATCCGGTGGTGGTGGGCCTGAACCTGACTTCTGCGCCTGCCGCGGTGGATCTGAATTTCCTGGGCATCAACGACTTCCACGGCCGGATCGATATCAATACGGTCCAGTTCGCAGGAACCATCGAAAAGCTCCGCGCGGCTGCAGCCCCGGGTGCCACAGCGTTCCTTTCGGCCGGTGACAACATCGGTGCCTCGCTGTTTGCCTCCGCTGTCGCCAAGGACCAGCCCACCATCGACGTGCTCAACGCCCTGGAGCTGCGGGCATCCGCCGTGGGCAACCACGAGTTCGACGGCGGCTGGGCGGACCTGCGGGACCGCGTCATCGCCGGTGGCAGCAACGCGAAGTTCCCCTATCTGGGAGCCAACGTGTACCGAAAGGGCACCACGGAGCCCGTGCTGCCGGAGTTCACGGTGCTGGAACTGAACGGCATCAAAGTGGCGGTAATCGGCACCGTCACCCAGGAGGTCCCCACGCTGGTGACCCCCGCCGGCGTCGCCGACCTCGAGTTCGGTGACCCCGTGGACGCCATCAACCGCGCGGCCGCCAGGATCACGGCGGAAAACCTTGCCGACGTGATCATTGTGGAAAACCACGACGGCGCCGGCTCGGGAGTTGTGGAAGGTGCCACACTGGAGGAGGAAGTCGCTGCCGGCGGCCCCTTCGCCAAACTGGTCACCGAAACATCCGCCGACGTGGACGCCATCTTCACCGGCCACACGCACAAGGAATACGCGTGGGATGCCCCTGTTCCGGGCACTGAAGGCAAGACACGCCCCATCGTGCAGACCGGCAACTACGGCGAGAACGTGGGGCAGATCCAGCTCACCGTCGACACCGCCACCAAGCAGGTCACCGCGTACAAGGCCGGCAACGTCAAGCGCACCAGCGACGCCGCTGCCGACCTCATTGCCGCCTACCCGCGGGTTGCCGCCGTGGACACGATCGTCCAAAAGGCCCTGGCTGACGCCGCGGTCATCGGCAACCAGCCCGTAGGCACCGTCACTGCGGACATCACCACCGCTTTCACCACGGACGCCACCGGCGCAGCCAAGCGCGACGACCGCGCCAGCGAATCCACGCTGGGCAACCTGGTGGCCGACTCCCTGCTGGATTCGCTGAAGCCAACCGAGCTGGGTGGTGCGGAAATCGGCGTGGTCAACCCGGGCGGGCTGCGAAACGAGCTCTATTACGCACCTGACGGCACCATCACCTACGCCGAAGCCAACGCGGTGCTTCCGTTCGTCAATAACCTGTGGACCACGTCGTTGACGGGAGCCCAGCTCAAGACGTTGCTGGAGCAGCAATGGCAGACCAACGCGGACGGCACGGTTCCCAGCCGCGCCTACCTCCAGTTGGGCTTGTCCAAGAACGTGAACTACACCTACGACGCGGCCCGCGCGGCGGGTGACCGCATCACGTCGGTTCGTGTCAACGGAGAGCTGCTGGATCCGGCGAAGTCCTACCGGGTGGGCACGTTCAGCTTCCTTGCAACCGGCGGTGACAACTTCCGGATCTTTACGGAGGGCACCAACACCCGTGACTCAGGACTGGTGGACCGGGACGCCTGGATCGGCTACCTGCAAAAGACCAGTCCCGTTTCACCGGACTTCGCCCGGCGTTCAGTGGCCGTCACCAACACGACCCCCGGCGAGGTCAAGCCCGGTGAGGCTGTGACGCTCACGGTCTCCAAGCTGGACCTGACGTCGCTCGGCAGCCCGGTCAACACCGCGTTGTCGGCCGTGTTCACCGACTCGGCAGGTACTGTCACGCAGCTGGGCACGGTGCCCGTCACTGGGGGTACTGCCGACGTCAGCCTCGCGGTTCCCGCAGGAGCGGCCGCCGGCCCTGCCACGCTTGTGCTTACGGCAGCCGAATCCGGCACGGCGGTTACCGTGGACGTGCAGGTGGCTGCAGGCGCCAGCGTCCCGCCAGTCTGCACGGCGCCCGAAAAGCCCACCAGGTGGTACGACGTCCTGGGCTGGATCCGCTACGGAATCGCCTGGCTGCAGTACCAGGCCTGCCTCCGCGGCTAATGGCTGACGGCTGATGCCGGGCTTCCGCCCGGCATCAGCCACCCCGTAAACCGACCCTCTCTCACATATTGCAGGTTTTCGCCCAACGCTCTTTCACTCCGGTGAGAGAGCGTTGGCCGTTAAGGCGCCAACGCTGATAGAGCGTTGGGGGTTTGGCTGCAGGACGTGAGAGAGCGTCCGGGTGGTACGTCAGGAACCCAGGATGGCGGCGGCGATCTCGTCGGCGTCCCGGAGTGTCCGCTGGCCGCTGCGGTACACCGGGCCGCCGGGCTGGACCGCTTCGGCGGCAATGGCAGTCCCCCACTGGGTGGAGGACAGCTGCAAACCCAGCACGTACAGGCCCTCGGTGACGGACCCGTTCGCCGCGACCGGGCGGTACGGGTGCGGCACCACGTCCAGGCCCGTGGACTGCACCGGCGCGCCTTCCGCCGTCATCATTAGCCGGGGCCGGACCGCGCCGTCGGCCAGGAGCTGCTCCAGCAGCGGAGAATCGTTGGCCGAGACCCTGTTGCCGGGCGCGAGCGCCTCCACCATCGTGGCGGCCGACACAGGGGCCCCACCCACCCACGGCGAGGACGCGGTGAACATACGGTTCCGGCGGTCGACACCGAACTTTGGGTCCGGGCCCACAAAGCTGACAACTCCGGCACGGGCCAGGGCCGCCAACTGCTCCGAGCGCAGGGCCGGCGGCCCGCTGGCCAGGCCTTCCACGAAGGACTCGAACCAGCCACGCAGGCCGGCCACCCACGATTCATCGGTGATGCCGCCGTCGGCCACTGCCGTTTTGAGGACAGCCCGTCCGTGATGGAGAGCGCCGATGGCCATCTTGACGGGATCGTCCTCCCCCAGGGCGGAACGGCGGGCATCGTCCAGCAGGTACTCCACCACCGCGGCATCAAGTTCTGTACGCGAGGCAAAAGTACGCCCTGCCAGCGGCGCCGCGAGTCCGGGGAGGTCCAGCCGGTGCCGGGGCCCCACGTGGATGGCGAGCACGCTCTCCACGCTGTCCTCCCAGTTGGCCGCACTGTGGGCGTGGGGATGCAGCGCCTCGTCCAGGGCAGCAAGGAAGGCGGCGGTATCCGGGACGGCGCCGGGCTGCGAGCGCACCAGGGTGGAGTAGTAGGCCCAGAGGGTGTCGCGGTGCAGCAGGGGCCACAGATCGTGGTCGAACCCGGGCCGGATGCCGGCCTTGCGGAAGCGCTCCAGCGCCGCTTCCGTGAAGTACCGGAGGGTCACTGAGCGCGGGTAGTAGCCTTTCAGCGCTGCCTTGGCACGGTACGGGGTTCCGCGCCGGGACGCGGCGATGATGAGCGGCTCCTGGCCGGACGGTTCATACTCCAGCCGTCCGCCGCTGGTGACGAACTTTCCGCCGCGGCCCTCGGTGAGCTGCACCATGGTGTCGAAGAAGTTCAGGCCCATGCCGCGGACCAGGACCGGTTCGCCCGCCGGGATCTGTGACCAGTCCACGTCGGCCGGCACGGCCGGCGGCAGATACCGCAGGCCCAGTTGCCCGGCGGAGGCCTGGAGTTCCCGCTGTTCCGGGTTCAGCCGGGACGGGATGTGGCCAAGCGCCAGGACCACTGAATGGGCGAAGAGGGTAGCGCCGGTGGCCAGGCCGACGTCGAACGTGCCGTCCCCTGAGGGGCGCACCGACAGGGCGGTCGCTTCGTGGAAGTCGATAGTGACGCCGTCGGGCGCCTTGTCCAGCAGATCCGCCAGGGTGCAGCGAAGGTACCTGCCATACAGGGCGCGGCTGGGAAAATCGTTGGCACCCAGCACGGCAAGTTCGGCCCGCTCGTCCGCTGTCAGGAACGGGAGCGGGTGGTGCTGCTGCCGGGCACGCCACTGCTCAAAGGTGGTGCCGGCCACCGGCGCCGGAAGTGACGGGTCCTCCGGAATCAGCGTGGGGTAGAAAGACTGGGTGTTCATCAGGAACAGCCGCGACTGCTCCGGCTGCCAGACGTGCCCGGAGCCGGCCGGGTAGGGGTCGATGACGTCGATGTGGAGCCGGATGGCCCCGCCCGTTGTCCCGGGTGCGTTCAACGCGGCGGTGTTGTGTGCGGCGGCGTGGGCGAGCAGGCGTTCCAGTACGCTGGTGCCGCGCGGTCCGGCACCAATGATGGCTGTCCGGATGCTCTGCGTTATTTCCACGGCATCCAGAGTACGGGCTGTGAACCAAGTCTGCGCCGAACGCTTGACTTGCCAGCCCCCGGGGATGTTGTTTGGATGGGGCGCATGACCACCACTGCAGCTGATTCAGCGTCCGTCCCAGGTTCCGGCCAGGCCACCCCCGGCAGCACGCCTGCGGCCATCGCACCCGAGCCTACGGATGAGAATGTCTGGCTCGAAGACATCTACGGCGAAGAGCAGCTTGCCTGGGTCAAGGAGCAGAACTCCCGCACCGAGGACCTGCTCGAGGACGCCGACTACGTGGAACTGGAGGGCAGGATCCTCGAGGTCCTGGACTCCACGGACCGCATCGCCATGGTGGGCAAGCGCGGGGACTGGTACTACAACTTCTGGAAGGACCAGCAGAACCCCAAGGGCCTGTGGCGCCGCACCACGTGGGAGAGCTACTGCACGGACTCACCCGAGTGGGACATCCTGCTGGACGTGGACGCCCTGGCCGCCGCCGAAGGCGAGGAGTGGGTGTTCCACGGCGCAACGTTCCTCCGGCCCGCTCCCGGCGAGCCATACCGGCTGGCCCTGCTGGCGCTCTCCCCCGACGGCGGCGACGCCAACCGCTACCGCGAATACGACGTCGAGGCACGTAGCTTCGTGGACCCGGCCCGCGGCGGCTTTGACCTGCCGACGGCGAAGGGCAACGTGTCCTGGCTCGACGCGGATACGCTGCTGGTCGCCTCCACCGCCGACGGGCTCCCCAAGACTGCCTCTTCCTACGCCCGTACCGCGGTGACCCTCAAGCGCGGCGCCGGACTGCCCGCCGCGCCCCGGCTCTTCGAGGTCCCCGAGGACCACATGATGGCGGTGGTGGCGCACGATTCCACCCCCGGCTTCGAACGCACCTTTGCCGTGGACTACATCGACTTCTTCAACCGCACCAACCTGGTGCTGCGGGACGGGGAGTGGGTGGCGATTGATGTCCCCACCGATGTCAATGTCAGCGCCCACCGGGAATGGCTGCTGTTCCGCCCGCAGCAGGACTGGGTCCTGGACGGAACCACCTACCCCGCCGGATCGCTGCTGGCCGCCAACTTCCAGGACTACCTGGCCGGCGCCCGGGACGTCCTGGTCCTGTTCACCCCGGATGCCAGCACCTCGCTGCAGTCCTGGAGCTGGACCCGGAACTTCCTGCTGCTCAACCTCCTCCAGGACGTCTCGTCGCAGATCAGGGTCCTTGATCCGTCCCGCCCGGCTGAGCGGACCGGCAGCCAGAGCGGAACCGAAGGCGCCTGGGCATCCACTCCCCTGGACGCCTGCCCGCCGCTGCACGACGTCAACGCCTACGCCGTGGACGACGAGGACGAGGCTGCGGCCGACGGCGGTGCGGGCGACGACTTCTGGCTCGTCGCCACCGGGTTCACCACCCCCAGCACGCTGATGCGGGGCACGCTGGAACGCAACCACGGCGACGCCGGAACGCCCGGCGTGGTGAGCCGTCATGCGACCGTGAAGACGTCGCCGTCGTTCTTCACCGACGGCGACTACGAAGTACAGCAGCACTTCGCCGTCTCCGACGACGGCACACGCGTCCCGTATTTCCAGGTCGCCGCGCGGAACCTGCCGCTCGACGGCCAGAACCCCACACAGCTTTCCGGATACGGTGGGTTTGAGATCTCCCGTACGCCCTCCTACAGCGGCACCGTGGGCAGGGCCTGGCTGGAGCGCAGGACCACCGGCCTGCCGGGCGACGACGGCCAGACCCCGCACTCCCGCGGCGGCGTTTACGTGGTGGCCAACATCCGCGGCGGCGGCGAATACGGCCCGGCCTGGCACCGGGCAGCCCTGCAGGAGAACAGGCACAAGGCGTTCCAGGACTTTGCCGCCGTGGCCCGCGATCTCATCTCGCGCGGCGTCACGTCACGGGAACGGCTCGGCTGCGTGGGCGGCTCCAACGGCGGACTGCTGGTGGGAAACATGCTCACCCAGTACCCGGAACTCTTCGGCGCCGTTTCGTGCGGCGTTCCCCTGCTGGATATGCGCCGCTACACCAAGCTATCTGCCGGCCACTCCTGGATCGCGGAATACGGTGACCCCGACGTGCCGGAGCAGTGGGAGTACATCAAGACGTTCTCTCCCTACCACCTGCTCAAGGACGGGGTGGAGTATCCGGAAACGTTCATCTGGACGGCGACGTCGGATGACAGGGTGGGCCCCGTCCAGGCCCGCAAGATGGCTGCCCGGATGCTGGCCATGGGCATTCCCAACGTGTGGTTCCACGAAGCCCTGGAGGGTGGCCACGCCGGTGCGTCCGACAACCGGCAGGCCGCCGCGCTCCAGGCCCGCAGCCAGCATTTCCTGTGGAAGGCGCTGGCGGGCGGGACCTCGTGACCCCGGAGTTGTCGGTACGGCAGGCCGTGGCAGGTGACGTGGAACGACTGGCGGAGGTGCACCTGCGCTGCTGGCAGGAAACCTACTGGGGCATGCTGTCCGACGCGCACCTCGCAGCAGCGGACCCTGCCGACAGAGCGGCTATGTGGCGGGCGTTGCTGGACCGGCCGGAACCGGTCCAGGCATGGGTGGCGTGCGACGGCGGCACGATCGTCGGGTTCTCCGGCGTCCGGCATATGCCGGCTGACGATCCCTGGCACGAGTCGCCGCCCCCGTCTTCCGGGGACCTTGAGTTGTGGGGGCTGTACCTGTTGGCCTCGCACCAGGGCCTCGGCCTGGGGCGGCGGCTGCTGGAGGCCGGCCTGGGCACCGCGGCCGCGTCACTCTGGGTGGCCGCGGACAACGGCAACGCCATCGCTTTCTACCGCAGGTTCGGCTTTGAACCTGACGGGGCGGAGGACGTGATTCCCAGCTGGGAGAACCTCCGGGAGATCCGGATGGTCCGCCCGGCACAGCCCGCCTCCTGATGTTGCCCGCGTCCTGCCGCCATCTCCTGCCACCGGCGGACAGCCGTTTTGCACTGCATGCCCCGATCTGCGTATCCTTGGTGGGCTAGGAATAGCAATTGGAGACGTGCCAGAGCGGCCGAATGGACTTCACTGCTAATGAAGGGTCGGGGTTAAACTCGACCGGGGGTTCAAATCCCCCCGTCTCCGCGTTTGGCCCCGGTCCCCGGACCGGGGCCTTTTGCGTTCCCGGTGGACTTGCGCGGCCTCATTTCCTGGGCTTGTTCGCAGATCAGAGCCGTCTGAATTCGGATTCGCGAACACGCTTCTGATCCAGCGGTGTTTCTGATAGATGCCCCTCGGGTGGCACGATAATCGGATGGCAGCAAGCGCACCGGACAACGGACCCGACGGTATCCGCCATGCGTGGAGCCCCCGCCTGGCCCTCCTGGTGGCGGCAACGTTCTTTATGGAGTTCCTGGACGGCACGGTCCTCACCACCGCCATCCCCAACATTTCCGCCGATTTCCGGGTCCCCGCGGCCGACGTGAACATCACCATGACGGCCTACCTGCTGACCGTGGCCGTGGGCATTCCGATCAGCGGCTGGCTGGCGGAACGGTTCGGAGCCCGGCGGATCTTCTGCCTGGCCATCGCCGTCTTTACCGTGGCCTCGCTGGCCTGCTCGCTGAGCCAGGACCTGGCCACGCTGACCCTGAGCCGCATAGCCCAGGGGGCAGGCGGCGCAATGATGGTTCCGGTGGGAACGCTGCTGGTCCTCCGCGGCACACCTAAATCCGAACTGCTCCGCGCCACTGCCTTCCTGGTGTGGCCGGGGCTCCTGGCACCGGTCCTGGCACCCTTGGTGGGCGGCGCACTGACCACTTACCTGTCCTGGCACTGGATCTTCCTGATCAACCTTCCCCTTGGCCTTGCCGCCTTCCTTGCCGCGTTGAGGCTGGTGCCCAGGTCAGCAGGGGACCCGGGCCGCCGGCTCGACTGGCCCGGCCTGTTCCTCACCACCGTGGGCGTCGGCGCCCTGGTGGTAGGCCTGGAACTGGCGAGCGCCCACCCGAACACGCCCTGGGCCGGGATCAGCGCAGCATCCGGTGCCGCGTCGCTTGCCGCCGCCGTGCTGTGGATGCGCCGTACCCGGAATCCGTTGTTCAACCTGGACGTGTTCCGCACCCGGACCTTCCGGGCCATGGCGACGGGCGGGTTCGTCTACCGGCTCACCATCAGTTCGGTCCCATTCCTGCTTCCGCTGATGTTCCAGGCAGGATTCGGCTGGTCCCCCATCCACGCCGGCATCATGGTGGCGGCAGTCTTCATCGGCAACATCGGCATCAAGCCGGCCACCACGCCGCTGATCCGGCGCTTCGGCTTCAAGGCCATGCTGGTGTTCGCGTCGCTGGCGTCGGCCGCAACCTTCGCCGCCTGTGCCCTGCTGACGCCTGAGACTCCCCAGGCCGTGATGTTCGCCCTGCTCGTCTGCAGCGGAGCCTTCCGGTCCATCGGCTTCTCGGCCTACGCCTCCGTGCAGTACGCGGACATCGTGCCGGCCCAGCTGACGTCCGCGAACACCGTCTCCGCCACGCTCGTTCAACTGGCCACGGGGGCGGGCATAGCGGTGGGTGCCCTGCTGATCCGGATCTTCGACGGGCTGGCCGCATTTCCGCAGGACCCTGCGGGGCCATTCCGCGGGGCGTTCCTGGTGATGGCCGCCCTGATGCTCGCCAGCACCGTCGACAGCCTGTTCCTGCCGCGGCATGCGGGCGCTGAGGTCAGCCGGCCTGGAGTGAACAATCCTGTGCCCATCGGTCCAGAGGTCAGCCGGCCTGGGCCAGGACCAGCGGAAGAACAGCTCCCGCCCCGGCCTGCCGAAGAGCGCGGCCCGCGACCGTAAGTGTCCACCGGCTGTCCGCCAGGTCATCAATAAGCATCACGCTTTGCCCCTGGATACCGCCCATCGCCGCTGCAAGCTCCGGCCCAACCACCAGGCGGTCCCAGACCCCGGCCAGCCGGTAGGCGCTGTTGCCGCCCCGGCCTCCGGTGGGGCCGCCGTGCGCACGCTGCAGCTCGCCAAGGTAGGGAATACGGCCGATCTCAGAGATCCCCCTGGCAAGGGATCCGACCAGCTGCGGCTTGCTCCGGGACGGGACGCTGATAATGGCAGCGGGCCTCCCGGCCCCGCTCCAGCCCGGCGTGCGTGAATCACCGGCACCCCATTCCCGCAGGACCTGAACACATGCCTGCAGCATGCCCGGGTCCACGGGCCGGTCCTCGGCGCCGGCAGCAAAAAGCTCACGCAAGGCACCGCCCCACCCCAGATCGGTGAGCCTGGCGAGGACACGCCCTTCTGCAAGGCCTTCACCGGGTTTGAGCTTGCCCTTGACCGGGACACCCAGGCGGTCCATCCCGCTGGGCCACTGCAGCCGTACTTCCAGCACACCACCCGCCCTGCTGAGGGTCTGGTTCGCCGCGGCCGTGGCATCGGCCGCCACCTCTGCCGGGAACCATCGCCCGGCGCAGTTGTCGCACCGCCCGCAGGGGTGTGCCGTTTCGTCGTCCAGGACCGAGGTGATGTACTCCATCCGGCAGCCGGCCGTGTCCTGGTAGATGATCATGGAGTCCTGCTCGTCTACGCGGGCCTCGGCAATCCTCTGGTACCGCTCCGCGTCGTAGACCCACGGCTGCCCGGTGGACCGCCAGCCGCCGCCGACGCGTTCCACGGCACCGTCCACCGACAGGGCCTTCAGCAGCAGCTCGAGGGGGGTGCGGCGGAGGTCCACCCGCGCTTCCAGCGCCACCGTGGAGAGCGCCGTACCGGCCTCGGCCAGTGCAGTCAGGACAGCCGCCGCCTTGTCCTCCGAGGGCATGGAGGCGGTGGCGAAGTACTGCCAGATTTCGCGGTCCTCGGAGCCGGGCAGCAGCAGGACGTCGGCGTTGGCGGCGCCACGTCCGGCGCGGCCCACCTGCTGGTAGTAGGCCACCGGCGAGGACGGTGCGCCGAGGTGCACCACGAAACCAAGGTCCGGTTTATCGAATCCCATCCCGAGGGCAGAGGTGGCAACCAGTGCTTTGACCTGGTTGTCCTTCAGCAGCTGTTCGGCGCGTTCCCTGTCCGCGGGGTCGGTGCGGCCGGTGTAGGCAAGGACTTCGTGGCCCGCTTCGGCCAGGAGCCTGGCAGTATCTTCCGCCGCGGAAACCGTCAGGGTGTAGATGATGCCGCTGCCGGGGAGGTCGGACAGGTGCGTCAGGAGCCAGCCCAGGCGCTGCTTGGAGTCGGGCAGCGTCAGGACGCCCAGCCGCAGCGAATCGCGGCCCAGGGCGCCGCGGATGGTGAGGACCCCCGCTCCGAGCTGTTCCTCGATGTCGTGCACCACCCGCGAATTCGCGGTTGCCGTGGTGGCCAGCACCGGGACCGACTCCGGCAGCCGGGTGATGAGATCAGCGATCCTGCGGTAGTCCGGGCGGAAGTCATGGCCCCAGTCGGAGATGCAGTGGGCTTCGTCGATGACCAGCAGGCCGGTCCGCCGGATCAGTTCGGGCAGCTGGTTTTCACGGAAGGAGGGATTGGTGAGCCGCTCAGGGGAGACCAGCAGGACGTCCACCTCGTCTGCGGCCAGCTGCTCCCGGACGGTGTCCCATTCGAGCTGGTTGGCGGAGTTGATGGCCACCGCGCGCACCCCGGCCCTGGCTGCGGCGGCCACCTGGTCGCGCATCAGGGCAAGCAGGGGCGAGACGATCAGGGTGGGACCGGCACCCCGGCGCCGCAGGAGCAGGGACGCGACGAAGTACACGGCCGACTTTCCCCAGCCGGTGCGCTGGACCACCAAAGCCCGCCGGCCGCCGTCCACCAGCGCCTCAATGGCTTCATACTGCCCCTCGTGGAAACCGGCTTCGGGGTGTCCCACCAGCTCCCGGAGGACCTCCAGCGCCTGGTGGTGCGTTCCGGAAGCGGAAGAAGCGGAGCCGGAAAGGGCGGCATCGGCAACGGCAACTGTTGAAGGGGGCGTGTCAGAGAGCGTGGCGTGCTGGTTATCGACCATTGATTCAGTATCCCAGCCGGCTCCGACACCCGGCACCTCGGCAGCACGCATGTGGACAGCCGGGAGCAGTCCCAACCGTCATATTCTGCAGCCCCCACCCCTCCTCCACAGGCACCTTCCGCGTCCACGTAAGATAAAGCCCGTGACTAGCGAACAGACAACGACTTTTGATCTCTCGGCATCCTTCAAGGCCTACGACGTCCGTGGCATTGTGGGCGAGTCCATCACCGCCGAAATCGTCGAAGCCGTGGGGGCCGCTTTCGTGGACGTCCTGCAGCTCGAAGGCCAGACCATCCTGGTGGGCGGGGACATGCGTCCGTCCTCCCCCGAATTCAGCAAGGCCTTCGCCAACGGGGCAGCCACGCGCGGCGCCAACGTCGAGCTGCTGGACCTGATTTCCACCGATGAGCTGTATTTCGCCTGCGGTTTCCTCAACCGCGCCGGTGCCACCTTCACCGCCAGTCACAACCCCGCCGGTTACAACGGCATCAAGATGTCCAAGGCCGGCGCCGTCCCCATCTCCTCCGAAACCGGCCTCAAGGACATCCAGACCCTCGCCGAGCATTACCTCAACACCGGCTCCATCCCCGCCGCCGGCGCCCGGGGCCTGATCGGCGTCCGCGACGTCCTCAAGGACTACTCCGAGTACCTCCGCAAGCTGGTGGACCTTTCCGGCTCCCGGCCCCTGAAGGTTGTGGTGGATGCCGGAAACGGCATGGCCGGCCTCACCACCCCCGCGGTCCTGGGTGACGCCCTGCTCCCCAAGCTGCCCTTTGACATCATTCCCCTGTACTTCGAGCTGGACGGCTCCTTCCCCAACCACCCCGCCAACCCGCTGGAGCCGGAGAACCTTCGCGACCTGCAGGCCGCCGTGGTCGAGCACGGGGCGGACATCGGCCTGGCGTTCGACGGCGATGCCGACCGCTGCTTCGTGGTGGACGAGAAGGGCGAGCCCGTCTCGCCGTCGGCCATCACCGGCATGGTGGCCCGCCGGGAAATCGCCCGGGCCAAGGCCCTGGGCGAGACCACTCCCACGATCATCCACAACCTCCTCACCTCCCGCGCCGTATCCGAATTGGTGGAGCGCGACGGCGGCCGCGCCGTCCGCACCCGTGTGGGCCACTCGTTCATCAAGGCGGTCATGGCAGAGGAAGGCGCAGTGTTCGGCGGCGAGCACTCAGCGCACTTCTACTTCCGCGACTTCTGGAACGCTGATACCGGCATGCTGGCTGCTATGCATGTCCTCGCCGCCCTGGGTGAGCAGGACGGCCCCCTGTCAGAGCTCGGCCGTGAATACGAGCCCTACGTCAGCTCTGGGGAAATCAACTCGGAGGTAGACGACAAGCCCGTCGCCGTCGAGCGTGTGCGTGCAGCCTTTGCCGGCGAAGACATCACCATCGACACCATGGACGGCAGCACGTTCACGGCGAACGACGGCAGCTACTGGTTTAACCTGCGCCCGTCCAACACGGAACCGTTCCTGCGGCTCAATGCCGAAGCAACGGACCGCGGCACCATGGAACGGATCCGCGACCGCGTCCTGTCGATCGTCCGGGCCTAATCCGGGATGGCGGACCATACGGGGCCAGCAGCAGAAGAACAGGCCGGCTGGCGTGATTCTGTTCCGGAAGGCACGGCCACTGACCTGGAGAACCTCCTGGGAACGGGCGTCAGCGCCGCCCAGGAGCAACTCCAGCGCAACGGCGGGTTCATGCCTTTCGCCCTGACGGTGCAGAACGACGGCGAGGTGCGGCTCGTGGCTGTCTCCCCGGCCGACGCGGCGGAGGGAACGGACGCGGACTTCGACGCCGACGCCATGATCAGCGATTTGCAGGCCCTGCTGCGGCAGAACCGGGACGACTTCCGGGCGGCCGCCGTGGTCTGCGACATCCTGCTGGTGGAAGAGGATTCGGACGCCATCCACGTGGCCGCGGAACACCGGGACGGATCGGTTTTTGCTGCCGTGCTGCCCTATGCAGCCAACCCGGCCACCAGGACCTGGGAGTTCGGCGAATTGGGCGCGGACACCAACGAACCCTCAATCTGGGTGGACTAGACCGCGGTCCGGCCATGAAGATCAACGCCTTCGCCGACGTCAGCCTGCGGGCATTGATGGTGCTTGCTGCCGTTCCCGGCGGTGAGCTGCTCACCACCCAGAACATCGCCGATGCGGTGGGAACGCCCTACAACCACGTCAGCAAGGCCATGGCCAAGCTCCGGATCATGGGCCTGATCGAGGTAGTCCGGGGCAGGGCGGGCGGATCCCGTCTGAGCCACGCGGGACGCACGGCAACCGTGGGGCAAATCCTGCGCGAACTCGACACCCGCAGCGACCCGGCGGAGTGCGTCGCACCCAGCGGCAACTGCCCGCTCATCAACGAGTGCCATCTGCGCGGCGCCCTGGCACGGGCCCGGGAGGCGTTCTACCGGGAGCTCGATTCCGTGGTGATCGCAGACCTGCCGGGCTCCCGCCAGATGGCTCCCGTCTTCACCATGATCGGCCTCCGGCCAGGCCTTTAGCCTCCCGCACCATGGCCCGGAACACCGCGGCAACGTCCGTCCACGTAAGTTGATTTCATCTTCTACAGGCTGTAGAACTTGAGGTGTGAATACACGCATTTCAAATGCTTGTATTCGTGACTGGCCGGACGAAGGCCCCGGCCGCTATCTCAGGAGTCCGTATGCTCTCGGAAAAGTCCCGCCCCGTCATTGAAGCCACCCTTCCGCTGGTCGGGTCGCGGATCGGCGCGATCACGCCCAAGTTCTACTCCCGCCTTTTTGCGGCCCACACCGAATTGCTGGACGGACTTTTCAGCCGCTCCAACCAGCGGTCAGGCAACCAGCAGCAGGCACTGGCAGGCAGCATTGCGGCGTTCGCGGGCCACCTGCTCAGCAACCCGGGCACGCTCCCTGAGGCCGTCCTGTCCCGCATCGCGCACAAGCACGCTTCCCTGGGCATCACCGAGCCGCAGTACCAGGTGGTCTACGAGCACCTGTTCGCCGCCATCGCCGAGGACCTCGCCGAGGTCATCACACCGGAGATCGCCGAAGCCTGGACCGAGGTTTACTGGCTGATGGCCGATGCCCTGGTCAAGATCGAAAAGGGGCTGTACGCCAGCCAGGCCAATGACCGGATGTGGACGCCTTGGCGGGTTGCGGCCAAGACGCCGGCCGGCACGGGTGCCATGACCTTCACGCTGGAGCCGGCGGACGATACGCCGGTCACCGCGGCGCTCCCGGGCCAGTACATCAGCGTCAAGGTAGTCCTGCCCGAAGGCCTGCGGCAGGTCCGCCAGTATTCCCTGTCCGCGGACGCCGGCAGCAGCCGCACCTTCACCACCAAGCTGGACGACGGCGGCGAGGTCTCCCCCGTGCTTCACAACAATGTACAGGTGGGCGACATCCTCGAGATCTCCAACCCGTACGGGGAGATCACCCTCAAGGACGGCGACGGGCCGGTGGTCCTGGCCTCCGCCGGAATCGGCTGCACCCCCACGGCATCCATCCTGCGTTCGCTCGCCGAGGCCGGAACGGACCGGCAGGTCCTGGTGCTGCACGCCGAAAGTACTCTGGACAGCTGGGCCCTGCGCGGCCAGATGACGGCTGACGTGCAGCGCCTGGACAGTGCCCAACTCCAGCTGTGGCTGGAAAAGCCTGAGGCGGGCGCCCGGGAGGGCTTCATGTCACTGCGGGAAGTGGACCTGCCGGCCGACGCATCCCTCTATCTCTGCGGGCCGCTGCCCTTCATGAAGAGCATCCGCAACGAGGCCATCAACGCCGGCATCCCGGCCACCCGGATCCACTACGAAGTCTTCGGACCGGACATCTGGCTGGCCAGCTGACGTCCGCATCGATTGCTCCGAAAGCGCCGTTTTGACAAGCGAAAAGGGCAATTACGGAGCAATCGATTGAGGAACGACGACGGTCCCGCACCTTTTCGCAAAGGTGCGGGACCGTCGTCGTACTTTTTTGGCTACTGGCCCAGGCGCTTCTTCAGCCCGGCGAGCTCGGACTGGAGTGCCTCGGGCAGGGAGTCGCCGAAGTTGGCGAACCATTCCTCGATGGAGGCAAGCTCGGCGGCCCACTCGGTGGGGTCAACCTTGACGGCTTCCTCAACCTGCGCCGGGGTCATGTCCAGGCCTTCGAGGTCGATGGCGTCACCGGTGGGGACGAACCCGATGGGGGTCTCCACGGCGTCGGCCTTTCCTTCGAGGCGCTCGATGGCCCACTTCAGGACGCGGGCGTTGTCGCCGAAGCCGGGCCAGGCGAAGCCGCCCTCGGAGTTCCGGCGGAACCAGTTGACCAGGAAGATCTTGGGCAGGCGCTCCGGGTTGGCCTTGGCGGACAGGTTGACCCAGTGGTTCAGGTAGTCGCCTGCGTCGTAGCCGATGAAGGGGAGCATGGCCATCGGGTCGCGGCGGACCACGCCCACCGCACCGGCTGCCGCGGCAGTGGTTTCGGAGGACAGGGTGGATCCCATGAAGATGCCGTTGGTCCAGCTGCGGGCCTCGGTGACCAGCGGGATAGTGGTCTTGCGGCGGCCGCCGAACAGGATGGCGGACAGCTCCACGCCGTTGGGGCTGTGGTATTCCTCGGCCAGCATGTCGATCTGGTCGATCGGGGTGCAGAATCGCGAGTTGGGGTGGGCGGCGGGCTTGTCCGAGTCCGGAGTCCAGGAGTTGCCCTGCCAGTCGGTCAGGTGTGCGGGGACGTCCTCGGTCATGCCCTCCCACCAGACGCCGCCGTCGTCGGTCAGCGCCACGTTGGTGAAGATGCTGTTGCCCTTGGCGATGGCGCGCATGGCGTTGGGGTTTGTGCCCCAGCCGGTGCCCGGGGCAACGCCAAAGAGACCGGCCTCGGGGTTAACGGCGCGCAGCTCGCCTTCCTTGCCGAACCGCATCCAGGTGATGTCGTCGCCGAGGGTCTCCACCTTCCAGCCCTTGATGGTGGGATCGAGCAGGGCGAGGTTGGTCTTGCCACAGGCGGAGGGGAACGCCGCGGACAGGTAGTAGGTCTTCTGCTCCGGGGAGGTGAGCTTGAGGATGAGCATGTGCTCAGCGAGCCAGCCCTCATCGTGCGCCATGACGGAGGCGATGCGCAGTGCGTAGCACTTTTTGCCCAGCAGCGCGTTTCCGCCGTAGCCGGAGCCGAAGGACCAGATGGAGCGCTCCTCCGGGAAGTGGACAATCCACTTGTCCGGGTTGCACGGCCACGGCACGTCCGCCTGGCCCGCTTCCAGCGGAGCACCCAGGGAGTGCAGCGCGGGCACGTAGAAGGCGTTCGTTTCGGTGATCCGGTTCAGGACATCGGTGCCGATGCGGGCCATGATGCGCATGGAGGCAACAACGTAGGCGCTGTCCGTGATTTCGACGCCGAACTTCGGGTCTTCTGCGTCGAGGTGGCCCATGACGAACGGGATGACGTACATGGTGCGGCCGCGCATGCAGCCGGCGAACAGCCCGCGAAGCTTGTCCTTCATCTCGGCCGGGGGCATCCAGTTGTTGGTGAAGCCGGCGTCGTGCCTGTTTTCGGAGCAGATGAAGGTCTGCTCCTCAACCCGGGCGACGTCAGCGGGGTCCGAGAAGGCGGCGAAGGAGTTCGGGAACAACTCCTGGTTCAGCCGGGTCAGGGTGCCGGCTGCAACAAGCTCATCGGTGAGACGGGTGTTTTCCTCTTCGGACCCGTCAACCCAGTAGATGCGGTCCGGCTGCGTAAGCTCAGCAACCTCTTCGACCCATGCCAGCAGACCGGCATGTGTGGTGGGTGCATTCTCAAGCAGCGGCTTCTGCGCCAGATCGCCCATTGCGGTTCCCTTCCTCGGGTTCATCGGTGTGTCCTAAATGCTATGGTCCGGACCACTGCCGTTTTTTGGGAGCATGCTTAGGGAATCTGCAGCTTCAGACGGGAATCCGCGTAAATCCAAGGAATACTTGCTGGAAATAGGTCGATTAAGTGACGAAGGTCACCTATACCGGTCTAGTCGTGCAGATTACATGCCTTTCGATTTGGCACTACGGCCAACCCTCGCGTAAAGTAATTCGAGGTTCAGGGAGAGCGGTTCTTCTCCAGGAACACGAGATGCGCCCATAGCTCAGCTGGATAGAGCGTCTGTCTACGGAACAGAAGGTCAGGGGTTCGAATCCCTTTGGGCGCACAGACAAGGTCCGCACCGGTTCGCCGGTGCGGACCTTTTGTTTTAAGTTTTGTTACCGCCTCCCGGGCTGGCCGCCAACCCGCGCTTCCCGCCCCACCTCCGGGCGTAGGCTTTCCCCATGACGCCCCAGCCTGTTGAACGCGAATTTGATGTTGTGGTGATCGGCGCAGGCGCCGTGGGGGAAAACGTCGCCGACCGGGTTGTGCAGGGCGGACTGACCGCTGTGCTGGTGGAGGCGGAGCTGGTGGGCGGCGAATGCTCCTACTGGGCATGCATGCCGTCGAAGGCAATGCTCCGGCCCGGCACCGCCCTGCACGGAGCACAGACCACGCCCGGAGCCAAGGAAGCGGTCACCCGTACACTGGACGCCGCCGCCGTCCTGAAGCGCAGGGATTACTTCACCGCCAACTGGCAGGACGACAGCCAGGTTTCGTGGGTCAAGGAGACCGGGATCGAACTGGTGCGCGGCCACGGCTGGCTCACGGCGCCGAAAATGGTCGAGGTGGCGGGGCTGGACGGCACGTCGCACCAACTGCAGGCACGTCATGCAGTAGTCCTGGCCACCGGTGCCATGCCCACCATGCCTCCCATCGAGGGACTGCAGGACGTGCAGGTGTGGGGCACCCGCGAAGCCACGTCGGCCAGTGAGGTCCCGGAACGGCTTGCCGTACTGGGCGGCGGCGTGGCAGGCACCGAGCTGGCCCAGGCCTTCGCCCGGCTGGGATCAGCCGTGACCCTCGTCGCGCGCAGCGGACTGCTCGGAAACTTCCCCCGGGAGGCTGCCGGCCTGGTGGCGGCCGGCCTGCGTGCGGACGGCGTGGAGCTGCGCCTCGATACAGCCACGGAGCGCATCAGCGGGAACGACGACGGCACGTTCAGCCTCGAGCTGGGCGACGGAACCACCCTCACCGTGGACAAGGTCCTGGTATCCACCGGCCGGCATCCTGCCCTGGAAGGCCTTGGCCTGGAGAGCGTCGGCTTCGAACCGGACGGGCACGGCCGACTTGTCCTGGCTACGGACGAGTCCGGCCTGGTGCGCGGAACTCCCGGAGATGAACCCTGGCTCTACGCGGTGGGGGACGCCGCCGGAAAGAACCTCTTCACCCACCAGGGGAAGTACGAGGCCCGCGCCACCGGCGATGCCATCGCCGCGCGGGCAAAGGGAGAACTTGAAGGCACGCCGGGCGCCTGGAGCCGGTACGCGCAGACGGCCAACCAGCACGCCGTGCCGAGCGTCGTTTTCACCGACCCCGAACTGGCCTCCGTGGGCAGGACCCTGGAGAAGGCGCGGAACGACGGGTACAACGCCTCCTCCGTGGAGCTTCCCATCCAGGTTGCCGGATCGTCACTGCACTCAGAGAACTACGAAGGCTGGGCCCAGCTGGTGGTGGACGAGGAACGGAGGGTGCTCCTCGGTGCTACCTTCGCCGGACCCGACGTGGCCGAACTGCTGCACGCCGCCACGATCGCCGTGGTGGGTGAGGTTCCGCTCGACCGTCTGTGGCACGCCGTCCCCTCCTACCCCACCATCAGCGAGGTATGGCTGCGTCTTTTGGAGAAGTACGGCCTCTAGGACCTATTTGTACTGACTGGTCAGTTTAGCTAGGCTGGAAGCAGATGCATTCTGTGAAAGGCAACCTTGCTCTCAGCACACCAGCTTCACGTCAAAGGCCGCCGCGATCCCCTGCTTCCCCCCACCTCACTCCAGGTCAGCCGTGGCGAACTGCTGCTTGTGACCGGGGGCCGGCAGGACCAGCGGACATCCCTCTCCCTCGTTCTCAGCGGCAGGATGAAGGCCAGCAGCGGCCTCATCAGCTGGGACAACCAGCAGCGCGTCAGGCCCCTTCGGCTGGCCAGTGCGCTGGTGGACTCCCCCGGGGTCAATGAACCCGAGCAGCACCTGAGTGTCCGTGACCTGGTGACGGAGGACCTTGCCCTGGTGCCGCGCCGCTACCGGGGAGCCCTCCTCAGCAAGCCGTGGCTCAAAGTGAACAGCTTCGAGGACATCGCGGACCTTTGGACGGAGCAGCTGGCGCCCGGCAGGCGCCTGGAACTTTTGACGGCGCTGGCGCTGGCCAACCCCCGCACGGACCTGCTGGTTGTCGACTCCCCAGACCGGCACAGCGCGGACGACGGCGACTGGCTGCCGCGGCTGCAGCGTTTGGCGTCCGACGGCGGCAGGCAACTTGCCGTCGTCGCTGCGGTCAGTGCCCTCCCGCCGTCGTGGACGGGGCCCACCGCCGCGATCGGCAATGCCGTCCAGCACCAGCCCGCACGGCAGGCAGAACAGCAGCGGGGCGCCACGGTCCAGCCGGACAACCAGGACACCGAACTCGAAACAGAGGTTGCCAAGTGACCGTACTGCGGCTGGCCCGCTCAGAACTCAAGCGCATGACCGGCGGCCTGCTGCCCAAGCTGACAATCCTTGCCCTGACCATGGTGCCGCTCTTGTACGGCGCCGTGTACCTGTACGCCAACTGGGATCCGTACGGCAACCTGGACCACCTGGATGCCGCCCTGGTGGTGGAGGATTCGGGCGCCACAGCCAGCGACGGCAGCCACCTTTCGGCCGGCACCAAGGTGGCGGACAGCCTGGTGGAAGGGAACGTCTTCCACTGGGTGCCCGTGGACAGCACGGCCGAAGCCGACCAGGGCGTCAGCGACGGCAAGTACGCCTTTGCCCTGAAGATTCCGAAGGACTTTTCCGCCAACCTGGTATCGCCGGGCAGCTTCGATTCGGCCAGCAAAGCAATGCTCAACGTCACCACCAACGACGCCAACAACTACCTCCTGAGCACCATCGTGGACAAGCTGACAACGTCGGTCCACTCCACGGTGGCCACCGAGGTGGGCGAGGAAACGGCCAACCAGCTGCTCACCGGCTTTGGCACCATCCACACCCGGATGGTCAAGGCAGCCGAAGGCGCCGGACAGCTGGCCGGCGGCGTAGCAGGCCTTCGCGACGGCACGGTCACCCTTCATGAGGGGACCGCCGGGCTCAGCAGCGGAGCATCCGAGCTGTATGCCGGACAGCTGAAGCTGCGGGACGGCGCCAACCAGCTGACCGACGGCGCCGGGCAGCTGAGCAGCGGACTGTCCACCCTCAAGGACAAGACCGCCTCGTTGCCCACCGATTCGCAGACCCTTGCCAACGGCGCCGCACGGGTGGCCGCGGGGAACGCCCTGCTGAATACCAAGGTCCAGGACGTGGCAGCCCAGCTGGACGCCGCCGACCAGGGCCTCCGTACACGGGTCATCGAATCCAATACCCGGCTAATCGCCTCGGGCGTCCTGACCCAGGAACAGGCTGACAGCATCCTGGCCGATTTTGATGCGGTGGCAGCATCCAGCCCTGTTGCAGCGGCAAAAACCAAAATCGAGACCGACGCGGCCCAGATCCAGCAGCTGGCCGACGGCGCCGAAGCCGTCAGTGTGGGTGCCGCCCAGCTGGCCGCCAGTACGCCGGCGCTCCGGGACGCGATTCAGCAGGCGTCCGGTGGAGCCGACCAGCTGCACACCGGTGCAGCCACGCTCGCCACCGGTGGGCAGGCAGCCCTGGACGGCACCGCCGCCCTGGTGGACGGAGCGCGGAAGCTGGACGCGGGTGCAGCCCAGCTGGAGGAAGGCGCCGGCACGGCCGCGGACGGCTCACGGACCCTCGCCGACGAGATCGGCAAGGGAGCGGGGCAGGTGCCCAACCCGGATGACGCGCAAAAGAGCAACCTGTCCCGCGTCATGGCGGACCCGGTTGCCGTCAGCAACGTCTCGCAGGCAAAAGCCGATTCGTATGGGGCGGGGCTGGCGCCGTTCTTCCTCACCCTCGCCTTGTGGATCGGCATCTTTATGCTGGTGCAGGCAATGCGCCCCATCACCCGGCGGGCGCTCGCCTCCAACGCCCCGTCCTGGAAGATCGCACTGGGCGGCTGGCTCCCCTTCCTTGCCGTTTCCGTGGTGCAGGCCACCCTCCTGACCCTGGTGGTGAACCTGGCCCTCGGCCTGAACCCGGCCCACCCGGTCCTGACGTGGCTCTTTATGCTGGCTGCAGCCATGGCCTTCAGCGCCATCATCCAGGGCGTGGTGGCGCTGCTGGGCTCACCCGGCAAACTGGTGGTGCTGATCCTGCTGGTGCTCCAACTGGTGTCCTCCGGCGGAACATTCCCCTGGCAGACCACTCCGCAGCCCCTCCACGTGATCCACGAAATCCTGCCCATGGGCTACGTGGTCACGGGCATGAGGCACCTGATTTACGGCGCCGACCTTTCCATGATTGTTCCCACGGTGGCCGGGCTCCTGGGCTACACCCTGCTGGGCACGGTCCTGTCCACGCTGGCCGTCCGCAAGAACAAGTACTGGACCCTGAAGACGCTTAAACCGGAGATCGCGGTATGACCCCTATGACCCCCGGGGCACCGGCACCAAAGGGGTCGGCGCCGAAGGGACAGCGCCCGGCACGGACCACCGCCACCCGGCAGAAGCTTTTCGACGCCTCCATGGCACTCATCGGTGAACGCGGTGCCGCCAACGTCACCGTGGACGAGATCGCCGCCGCCGCCGGAGTGTCCAAGGGCACGGTCTATTACAACTTCGGCAGCAAGTCAGAGCTCATTGCCCAGTTGCTGCGACACGGCGTGGACATCCTCAAGGCCCGCCTGCTGGGAACGGCAGAGGACGGGACAGCCGGTCCAAAGACAACCGGTCCAGGGACAACCAGAGACCCGTTGCTGGCCATGGAGGCAATGATCGGGCAGGCCATGGATTTTATGGCCGAGTATCCGTCCTTTGCACGCCTCTGGGTCAGCGAAAACTGGCGGACGCCCAGTGAATGGCAGGGTACGTTCACGGTACTGCGCGGTGAGCTGCTCGCCGTGATCGGGCAAGCGGTGGAGAGCGTGGCGAAGGCCTACCCCGTGGACGAATCGGTGTCCCGGGGCAGCCTGGAGACGGCCATTTTTGGTGCCTGCTTCGTGGTGGGCCTGGACCGCCAGACCTACAATCCCGAGCGCACCCGTGACCAAAGCGTTGCAGCAATCATGGCCATCATGCGCGGCTACGTGCTGAAGCCGGCTGCTCCTCAGGAATGATGGTGCACATGCGGCATATGGGGAACAGCGGAAAGTTTGCGGTCATCTGCGGCATCGTCGCTGCCGGGTTGCTTGTACTCACGGGAATCACGCTCGCGGAACCGGTGTTCGTCGCGTTCCTGGGCGTCCTGGGCCTGGCCTACGTTGCCGCTGTGGCCGAAATCCTTGCCCGGGGGCGGCGGTTCATGCTGCTGGCCGCCGGCGCCGGCACCAGCCTCACGGTCGGCTTCGCCCTGGCGTTCATGGGCACGTGGGAACTGGCATACGACGGACAGTCCTCATTCCTGGGTACTCCCCTGCCCACCAGCGACCCGGACAACTACTTCATTGGTGCCGCTGCCTCGTCCGTCGCCACCCTGCTGGTCCTGTTCCTCGGCGCCGCCTGGCCCGCCGGACGGCGGCCCGGCACCCCGAGCGGCAGGCAGTCCCCGGCACAGCGGCGTCCGGCCGCCACAACGGGGCGCCCTGGCGCAAGGAGCACAGCAACAGCTCAGCGGGCCTCCGGTTCACGCGTTCCGGGGAGGGTGCCCGCGGCAGCCAAGCGGCCGTCGTCGTCCGTCCCGCCGGTCCGCACGCCGGCACCCAAGCCGGGTGCCGGTTCGGCACCCCGGCGCTGATGCCGCCGGCCGCCAACGGTGAGCACCGCCGTCGCCACCCCGCCCAGGAGCAGCAGCCCGCCGGCCAGTTCGGTGGGCGTCGGAACCTCCCCCAGTGCCAGCCAGGCAGCCGTCATCCCCACCACGGGGACCAGCAAAGTGAATGGGACAACGGCCGACGACGGGTGGCTGGCCAGGAGCCGGTTCCAGATTCCGTAGCCCACGAGCGAGGCAAACACCGCGGTGTAGAGGGCGCTGAGGATTGTGGGCGGTTGCAGGGTGGTGAGCGTGGCGATGACCTCGTCCGGGCTGTCGACGAGCAGGGAAAGCGCGGCCAGGGGCAACGGCACCACCGCACCGGACCAGACCACCAGGCCAAGTCCGGAGGCAGCCTTGGCCTTGCGGGCAATAACATTTCCGGCAGCCCAGGAGAGGGCCGCGGCCAGCACAATAAGCAGGGGCAACAGCGGTGCCACGGCGCTGCGCCCCACTGCAACCACCGCCAGGCCCGCCACGCCCAGGACAACACCTGCCAGCTGCCTGCGGTTCGGCCGCTCCCCCAGGAAGGCGGCGGCGAGGAGGACCGTCAGCAGCACCTGGGCCTGCAGCACCAGCGACGCGAGGCCCGCCGGCATGCCCAGGGCCATGGACAGGTACAGGAGGCCGAACTGGCCCGCGCTCATGAACAGCCCGACGCCGACGATCGCCTTCCAGCTGACGTCCGGTTTCCTGATGAAGAAGATCCATGGGAAGACCACGAGCACAAAGCGCATTGCCACAAACAGGAGCGGGGGCACTTCGTGGCCTTCGGGGTGGAGCCCGACGTCGATGGCAACGAAGTTCAGGCCCCACAGGACGGCAACCAGGGCGGCGAGGAGGGAATCTCGGAGGTTCACGCTCCCACTCTGTCAGAGCACGGGCACATTGCGGGGCTGCTGCGGGAAATCGCGGCCCCAACTGGGTAGCGCTATCTGCCGTTTAGAGTGCCCATAACGACACTTGGTGCGACCTACATGGGTCAATGGGCGCGCGGAACCTTGAATTTCGTGATGCGGGCGTCCTGTCCGTCCAGCTCCGCCCACGATTTTTCGGTCTCCAGAACGGTCAGTGCGCTGGTGGGAAAGCGGGTGGCGGCATCCATGTAGGCGTCGTGGTCCGAATCCCGTGAGGCCAGGTGCATGGCCAGGTCCTGGACGCCCGGCAGGTGGGAGATCAGCATGAGCGTGGTGACGGTGTCCGGCACGTGGTTGATGACGCTGAGCATCCGCAGGGCCGAGGCAGCGTAGAGTCCGTCCTCCAGCTTGGGGGTGGGGGCCTTGTCACCGAGTTCCGAGCACACCCAGGTGCAGGTCTGCCGGGTCCGCAGCGCGCTGGAGCACAGGATGAAATCCGGAACGATGTTGTGCTTGAGCAGCCAGCGCCCGGCCAGCGGGGCTTCCCGGTGCCCGCGCTCCTCGAGCGGCCGCTCATGGTCAGCCACGCCCCCGGGCCAGTCGGCCTTGGCATGCCGCATGATCACAAGCCGTCGAAGATGGTGCTCACTCATGCCCCAAGCCTAGTCGGGGACCAAACGAGGTGCGCCCCGCCCTCCCACAGCCGCGGAGGCACATGCCCGGAGAGGCCGGACGCGCGAAAGCGGGCGGGTAGGTGAGTGAGGGCGGTGCAGCGCAGCGGGCCATCCTGAAAGCGCCGTTGTTGCGTGAGGAACGAGCGCAGGCGCCGAAGGATGGGCCGCGAAAGCGGAAGCGCCCGCCCCCGGGGACAGGCGCTTTCGAGTGAGTACTAGATCGAGTATTCCGGAGCGGCCCAGACCACAACTTCGGGGTGCTCGTAGAACCGGTAGCCCTGGCCGCGGACGGTGCGGACGGTGTTGGCGAGGCGGCCCAGCTTGGAGCGGAGCCGGCGGATGTGGACGTCGATGGTGCGCTCGTTGGGCACTTCCTCGGCGTTGCGCCACAGGCCTTCGAGGAGTTCGTCGCGGCCCACGGTGCGGGTACCGTTCTCCACGAGGTAGTTCAGGAGCTCGAACTCCTTGAACGTGAGGTTGAGTGACTCGCCGTCGAGGTGCACTTCGCGGCGGGCGAGGTCGATGAGGACACCGGACGGGCGCGGCTCCTGCGGCTGCTGCGGACGGGGCGTCTCCGTGCGCTGGCGGGAGTTGACGGTGGGGTCGCCGAAGGTGGAACGGACGACGTCGAGCGCGGAACCGGGGGTGCCGGCGGGGGCAACGGCCACGGCCGCGTAGCTCTCGGCCCCGGTCACCAGGGACTGGGCGTAGGCGCGGATTTCCTGGGCGAGCTTGGCAATGGAGGTGCCTGCAGCGGCCGCGGTTTCCTCGTCGATGCCCATGTAGAGGACGAACCCGCGGGCCACGGTGTCGTTTGCGACGGGACGTACGGCGTTGGGTCCTGCTACTACAGGGGTGGGTGCGGTCACGGGCGCAGACTCGGCCGGCGGAACAGCGCGCAGCTGGCCGTAGGAGTTGGGGTTGTATCCCTGCGGGGCGTAGCCCTGTGCCGGGAAGCTGCTTCCGGATGACGGCGAGAGCGACGGGCGGGGCCCGAAGCCGGGGCGCAGACCGGAGGGCTGGCCGGCCTTGGCGGCGTTACGGACGGAAATGTGGACGTATCCGGATGCAACTGACATGGAATGCTTACCTCAATGTGAATGGCCGCAGTAGCGGCTCGAATGCTGGGTTTCCCCGCAATGCGAATTGGAGAGGGGCGCCCGACGCTGGGCTGGGGGGCGAATGCCTAGGAACTTCGGCGGGTGGGAAGGTCAGGCGTGCATTCGACAACAGCGCATGTCGGCAGCAGCTGGTGTGCTGGGCCAATATTCTGCGGCTGCAGGTGCTGTTGAGTTCTTGTTCACATTGGAAGTGTGCAGCGTAACAATGGCAACTTGCAAGTAACAATGGACGCGATCGTCCGCATAGTGAGACAAAATGCTCCATTGTGGCGCAGATCACGATTCTGGAAGTGGCTAAAGAATAACGTTCGTTATCCGACAAAAGGCCATAAAAGGCGCGAAATCGGAACATTCTTCGCCCAAACACTACTTTCCTACTTTCTTATTCAACTGAGGGACGAATCCCAAAATCAGTCTCCTTACCTTCCCGACGTGTCCAGCGGCGCGCGGACGGGGCAAGAAAAATTTTCACGCGTTGGGCACCGAAAGGGCTCCACGGCTCCAGCAGCAGGACCGTAAGGAGACCCTCACGAGCTGGTGAAAGTCCTGCAGCAGAAGCCGGGCAGTATTCAGCTGGCTAGGCTGGGATTCACAGCTTGGGCACAGGAAGCGCATAGCCCGGCTTAAACGAATGATCGGAGAGTTGTCCCATGGCCACTTCGCACTCCATGACCAACAACCTCCCCACGCTCTCGCACCCGGACGGCTCCCCCATCCGTGCCCTGGTGGTGGACGATGAGCCCAGCCTCTCCGAACTGATGAGCATGGGCCTGCGGATGGCCGGGTGGTCCGTCGCCGTCGCCGCCGACGGCCCGGAAGCGGTGAAACTCGCCAAGGACTTTCGGCCCGACGTGCTGGTGCTGGACGTGATGCTTCCCGGGTTCGACGGCGTCGAGCTGCTGGGCAGGATCCGTGCCTTCGCACCGGAGGTGCCAGCGCTCTTCCTCACCGCCAAGGACGCCATCCAGGACCGGATCGTGGGCCTGGCCGCAGGCGGCGACGACTACGTCACCAAGCCGTTCAGCATGGAGGAAGTCCTGCTCAGGCTCCACCGCCTGGTGCAGCGTTCGGGGGTTGCCGCCATGGACACCGCCGAGCTGGTGGTGGGCGACCTTGTCCTCAACGTCGAAACCCGGGAGGTCACCAGGGCGGGTGACGATGTCCAGCTCACGGCCACCCAGTTCGAGCTCCTCCGCTATCTGATGGAGAACCCCAAGAGGGTGATCAGCAAGGCGCAAATTCTGGACAGGGTGTGGGACTACGACTTCGGCGGCCAGGCCAACATCGTGGAGCTCTACATCTCCTACCTGCGCAAGAAAATCGATGCCGTCCACCCGCCCATGATCCACACCGTGCGCGGGGCCGGCTACGTCATCAAGCCGGCGGAGTAGGCGCCATGGCCTCCCCCGCAGCTCCGCAGTCCCATCGGCGGAGCTGGCTCAGACCCGCCACCTGGCACCTTCGCACCCGGCTGATCCTCCTGGCCATGGCCTTGCTGATCGCGATCTGCGGCGCTGTGGGAGTGGCCAGCTACGCGTCCATGGATGCCTTCCTGACACGGCAGCTTGATGAGCAGCTGAGCCAGGCTGCAGAAAGGGCCAATGATCCCGGCCGTCCCCCGATGGGCGGCTTCAACGGACGCGACCCGCTGGACGCGCGCGGGCAGAGCGTTGGCACGGTCAACGCCAGGATCCTCAACGGCCAGGTCAACAGCGGCGGCTTCCTGGCGTCAGACGCCACCCGTTCCGCGCTGTCCACCGAAGACAAGGAAACCCTGCTGGCGCTGGCCGCCAACGCCCAGCCGGTGGACCGCGCCCTCTCCAACGGCAGCTACCGGCTCGTTGCGGTGAAAACAAATTTCGGCGATGTCCTGGTGACCGGGCTCCCCCTCGCCGGCAAGGAAAGCACCCTCACGTCGCTGGTGTGGACCTTCGTCTTCGTCTCGCTGGGGGGCCTGCTGCTGGTGGGGCTGGCCGGAACCATCCTGATCCGGCGCACCATGAAGCCGCTGGAACAGCTCTCCGAGGTGGCCACCCGGGTGTCGCAGCTGCCGCTCGACGCCGGTGAGGTGGCACTGGCGGTGCGGGTGCCGCCGTCGAACTCCAACCCTGGAACGGAAGTGGGCAGCGTTGGCCATGCACTGAACCTCATGCTGGACAACGTGGCCAGTGCGCTGCAGGCACGGCAGAAGAGCGAGACCAGGGTGCGCCAGTTCGTGGCGGACGCATCGCACGAGCTGCGGACCCCGCTGACCGCCATCCGCGGCTACACAGAGCTGATGCGGATGACGGAGGACTTCACTCCGGACGGCCAGAAGTCCCTGGCCAGGGTGCAGAGCCAGTCCGAACGGATGACGGCACTGGTGGAGGACCTGCTGCTGCTCGCCCGCCTGGACGAGGGGCAGCCCCTGAAACTTACCGAGGTGGACCTCACGCAGCTCGTGGTGGAGAGCGTCAGTGACGAAAAGGTGATGGCCCCCGGACACACCTGGCGCCTTGAGCTGCCCGATGAGCCGGTGGTGGTCAACGGCGATGCCTCCCAGCTGCGCCAGGTGCTGGTGAACCTGCTCTCCAACGCCCGCAAGCACACACCGTCCGGCACCACAGTGGTGACCGGCGTTGGCACCTCGCCCGAGGGTGCGGCGATCGTAACGGTAAGGGACGACGGCGGGGGCATCCCTGCCGCATTCGTGGACCATGTCTTTTCACGCTTTGCCCGCGCAGACGCGGCCCGGAAAGGCTCGGGAGACCAGGCGGGAGCCTCCGCGGCCGAAGGCACCAGCGGCCTGGGCCTGTCCATCGTGCAGTCAATCGTGGAAGCCCACGGCGGCCGGGTAACGGTGACGTCACGGCCGGGCCGGACGGAGTTCGCCCTGCAGATGCCACTCCTGCAGCAAAAGGGGCAAGGCGACGCGCCGTCGTCGTGATCTCCGTTACCTAAATGTGACTTAAGCGCTCCACTCCTGTACCGTCGATTGGGTGCGGTTCCCGTTCGGACCGCATATCCGGATGACGCCAAGCTCTGCCACTTCCCGGATCTCCCCGATTGACCAAGGCAGAGGCGGGGGACCCACCGTCCCGGGCATGTACCGCCCTTGGGGTTAAGCCAGCACGTGATCTTTCCGTGTGGCCGGATGCCCTCATCCGAACCCGACAGCTAACTCCGCAGGTGTGAGAGGCGATCAATCATGTTCAAATTCCCGGTAAAACCGCGCCCGAAAAACGGCTCTGACAGCAATGCGGAGCGCCCTGAAGGCAAGAACTTCACCCTTGGCCAGCGTGCCGCAGTCCTGGCAGCGTCCTGTGCGCTGCTGGTCGGAGTAGGCGCCGCAGGCCAGGCCACCGATGCCATGACCACGGTCTCATCAAGCGCCCAGTCCACAGCGGATTCGGACGCGCAGATGAGCATCGAGAAGAGCGAGATCCGGTCCAACCCGGCCGAGTCACCCGCGCCCCCTGCGATCAACGTTGTGCCCCAGGCCGCGGAGCCGGCACCGGCCCCCGCACCCGAGCCTGCTCCGGCAGAACCTGCTCCGGCACCCGCCCCTGAACCCGCGCCCGCACCGGCACCGGCACCCGAGCCGGCTCCCGTCGTCGCGGTTAATGACCCCGCAGGTGCCCAGGCTTATGCAGCCGGCCAACTGGCATCCTACGGCTGGGCCGCGGACCAGATGCAGTGCCTGGTGACTCTGTGGGACAAGGAATCGGACTGGACCACTACGGCCACCAACCCCAGCAGCGGCGCCTACGGCATCGTGCAGTCCCTGCCCGCCGAGAAGATGGCGAGCGCCGGGGCCGACTACCTCACCAACTACCGCACGCAGATCAACTGGGGCCTGAACTACATCCAGGAGCGTTACCAGTCCCCGTGCGGCGCGCTGAACTTCCACTACGCCAACAACTGGTACTAAGCCTGCGCTGCCGCCTCGAAGCGGCACCAGTCTGTTGAAGCGGCCCTCTTCCGTTGAAGGGGGCCGCTTCTGTTGTAGCGGCCCTCTTCCGTTGAAGGGGGCCGCTTCTGTTGAAGCCGGTCCGGGGCCTGGTTTATTTTGAACCATGAAGTTCACCACCACCATCCAGGGCAGCGGCAATAAGACCGGCATTGAGGTTCCCGAGCATGTTGTGGAGGGGCTTGGGGCCGGCAGGCGGCCTCCGGTGGTGGTGACCATCAACGGCAAGAGCTACCGCAGCAGCATTGCGGCGATGGGCGGGCGGAACATGATCTCCCTCAGCGCCCATAACCGGGAGTTCACGGGGGTCTCCGCAGGAGAAACGGTGGACGTGGAGCTGGAACTGGACACGCAGCCGCGGATCGTGGAGGTTCCCGGGGACCTTGCGGCAGCGATGGCTGCGGAGCCGGCCGCACAGGAGTTCTACGCCACCCTCAGCTACAGTGCCCAGCGGCGGTATGTAGAGCCGCTGGATGACGCCAAGACACCGGAAACCCGGGCGCGGCGGATCGCCAAGGTTGTGGCGGACCTCAAAGCCGGAAAGAAATGACCGGCTGGCCGTTGCCTTCCGCATCCACGACGGCGGTGACACTGCTGTAGTCCGCGATGTGCAGCACGCCGTCCGGCAGCGGTCCGGTGTTCGGGCCCACAGCCACGGTGCGGATGCCCGCAGCAACGCCCGCGGCAATGCCGGCGGGGGCGTCCTCGAACACCAGCGCCTCCGCCGGCTCCGCTCCCAGGAGGGCTGCGGCCTTGAGGTAGCCTTCCGGGTCCGGCTTGCCGCGGCTTACCTGTTCGGCCGTGACTGCAATGGCCGGCATGGGCAGCCCCGCAGCGGCCATGCGGATGTCAGCCAGCACACGGTCGGCGGAGGTGACCAGCGCGACGGCGTCGGCGGGCAAGGCTGCCAGCAGCCGCGCCGCTCCGGCCAACGCCAGGATGCCGTCCGTCCGGACCCGCTCCATGGCGCCGAGCTCCGCAGCCAGGGCGTGAACATCAGCACCGGCGGGGGCAAAACGCCGGACCGTATCGATGGCCTGCACACCGTGGGACGTCCGCAGGATCTCCTCGAAGTCCAGGTCGTAGCGCACGGCGAATTCACCCCAGACCTCTTCCACCACAGCGGTGGAGTCCACCAGCGTGCCGTCCATGTCGAACAGGACGGCGCGGCAGGTCAGGGTTCGTTGGCTGGCGGAAGCGGAATGGCTCATGCTTCCCATCGTGCCCTACCGGCCGGGGATGTACTGCACCGCCCATCTGTTGCCGTCGGGGTCTGCGAAGTAGACAAAGTGGCCCCAGTCCTGCACATCAACGTCGCTGACATCCACCCCGTTGTCTTTCAGGTGACGGTGCGCTGCCTCGATGTCGCTGACCACCAGCTGCAGGTTGGAGCCCGTGCCGGGAGCGGCGTCCGTGAGCCCGTCGCCGATGCAGATCGAACAGGCGGAGCCGGGCGGCGTCAGCTGGACAAAGCGGATGGAGTCTGTGGGCCGCTCGTCGAAATCGGCGTTGAACCCCACCTTGTTGACGTAGAAATCCTTGGCGCGGTCCACATCGGACACAGGGACATATACAAGTTCAAGTTTCCAGTCCATGGGCACAGGCTACGGCCGGGCCCGGGAATGCGGAAGGCTTCGCCCTTGCCCGGCTTGGCGGGGGACCTTCGCCGGAGCCTCTAGCGGGCGCCGCTAGCCTGCGATGCCGTACAGGCGGTCGCCCGCGTCCCCAAGCCCGGGAACGATGTAGGACTTCTCGTTCAGCTTCTCGTCGATGGAGGCCAGGACGATGGTGACGTTGGCGCCGGACAGTTCCTCCTCCAGCTTGGCCAGGCCCTCGGGCGCCGCCAGCAGGCAGATGCACGTTACGTCGGATGCGCCGCGCTTGAACAGGAACTTGATGGCCTCGCGCAGCGTTCCCCCGGTGGCCAGCATGGGATCCAGCACGAAGATCTGGCGGTCCGTGAGGTTCTCCGGGAGCCGCTCTGCATAGGTGATGATGTCCAGCGTTTCCTCGTCCCGGGCCATACCCAGGAATCCCACCTCGGCGGTGGGCACCAGCTTGGTCATGCCCTCGAGCATGCCCAGGCCTGCGCGCAGGATGGGGACCACCAGCGGGGTGGGCTTGGTGAACGCGGTACCCACGGTGGTGCTGACGGGCGTCTCGATGGTGACCGGTTCCGTGCGGACCTCGCGGGTGGCCTCGTACGCCAGGAGCGTCACCAGTTCTTCCGTCAACTGCCGGAAAACCGGGGACGGAGTGTTTTTGTCCCGGAGAACGGTGAGCTTATGGGCGACCAGCGGGTGGTCCACAACGAGAGTGCGCATGCGTCAAAACTATCATCCGGCGTTATCCTTGCCGCGTCCGCCGTGGCCCTCATGGTGCATGGCATCGGCCACGACGTCCCGCACCACCGGGTGCTCGAAGGTGGGTGCCGGGCCTGCGTGCTCCCGCCGCCGGATCAGGTGGAACAGCCGGTGGGCCAGAATCACCATTCCCACCCAGGCGAGGCCCAGCAGCCAGCCGGCCATAACGTCCGTCAGCCAGTGGTGGCCCAGGAACACCCTGCTCAGGCCCATGGCGATGATGAAGATGACCCCTGCCGTGATGGCGGTGATCCGCGCCCAGAGCATCTGGAACTGCAGGCACATGATGTAGAGCAGCACACCGATCACCACCGTGGTGTTCAGGGTGTGGCCGCTGGGGAAGGACGGCGAGGACTCGTAGGGCGGTACCGCTTCTGTGTGGTCCGGGCGGGTCCTGCCCACGAGCCGCTTGCCCACCGTGGTGGCCGTTGTGGACACCAGTGCCGCACCCCCGACCAAAATGATGGGCCGCCACGTCCGGCTCAGGAAGGTCAGCCAGGCCGTGAGGACGCTTGCCAGGATGGGCATGCCGACCCCGCCGCCCACATTCGTGAAGGCGGTGACAAAGGCATCCGTTTCCGGGTTCCGCAGCGTCTGGAAGTATTCGAGGGCGGGAATATCCAGCCCCGCCAGCCCTTCCTCGTCCACCACGTCGGAATACACCTCGGTGCCCAGCGCGGCAAGGCTGACCACCAGGGCTCCGCCAATGATCAGCGTCAGCCACAGGGCCGCATACGGCTTGATCCACTGGTCCACGCGGTCTCGGACGGTGCTCATGTGTGCCTCCCGGCGGATGTTCGTCACGGGCTCTGGGTATCCTTCGAAACTATCATTGAGCCATGGTCTCCGCTGAAAAACACGACACGTGGATGGGGCTTGCCCTCAACGAAGCCCGCCGTGCCCTTGCTACCGAGGATGTGCCGATCGGCGCCGTGGTGTTGGGGCCCGACGGCGCCGTGCTGGGTTCCGGACGGAACCAGCGGGAGGAGCTTGGAGACCCCACCGCCCATGCCGAGGTGGTTGCCATCCGCCAGGCTGCGGAGCGGCTGCGGGAGCGTGCGCTGGTCGACGGCGGCCAGGCGGACGGCTGGCGGTTGTCCGACTGCACGCTGGTGGTCACCCTCGAGCCGTGCGCCATGTGTGCCGGCGCCATTGTCCTGGCCCGGATTCCCCGGGTGGTTTTCGGGGCGTGGGATGAGAAGGCGGGAGCGGCGGGCTCCGTGTTCGACGTCCTGCGCGAGCGCCGCCTTAACCATTGGGTGGAGGTCTATCCAGGCGTACGGGAAGCGGAGTGCGCGGTGCTGCTCCGCGATTTCTTTGCCGGGCACCGGAGCCGGCTTTAGCATCTGTCAGACGGCCGGTAAGGTCAGGCGGCCATGCCAGATCCACCAAAGAGTTGTTCCGCCCGGCGGATGAGGTGTTCCGGGACGTCTGCGGCGGAGCCCCAGTTCCTGCCACGGCCCAGGAAGACGGCGGTACCGCGCGGCACCACCACGTCATCCACGCCGCACTCCTGCATCAGTCGGGCGGCCCGGGCATTGACGGGATGGTTCGCGGAGTGGCCTTCGGCGTTCAGGTAGACGCACCAGTCGCCGCGGATGACGTCCTCCAGGACCCCGCACACCAGGCCTTCAAGGACCTCCGGGTTGTATTCCAGGCGCTCAACGCGGACAGCCTCGGCGTCGTCGTCCGGGATGATCAGTGCCGTGTACTTCGTGGTGTCCACCATGTTTGTCTCCACCAGCGTTAACACCAAAAAGCTAGGTTGTGTTCCCCGATTCAGCGGGGCGCCTAACGGGCGGACGTGCCTTTTGGGCCGGGTGTGGCGAGGGCCTCCAGGACAGTCTCCGCGGTCCGGTTCCAGTCCGGCAGACGGGTCCGGGCTTCCATGGCGGCCCGCCGCCATGCCTGACGGATGTCCGGGTCCCCGAGCCAGCCGCGCAGCACCTCAGCCAGCCTGGCCGGGCCCTCCCGGTCCCCCGGCACAAGGGGCACTGCCACTCCGGGAAGCCGGGGGCCGCCGTCGTCATCCGCCAGTCCGGCAAGCTCCAACGCTTCCACCGCTCCCGTCCCCTGGCGCACCACCACCGGAAGGCCCCGGGCAAGCGACTCTGTAACCACCATTCCGAACGCCTCAGCCCGGGACGGCAGGAGGCTCAGGTTGGCAGCGTCCCACTCCCGGTCCAATTCTTCGCCCACCAGCTCGCCGGTCAGCCGCACCCGCTCCTCCAATCCGTAGGCAGCGATCGCGGCCCGCACCTTCCCCGCGTATGCGGGGTCGGCCTGGTCGGATCCAACCAGCGCCGCCGTCCACTCAAGGTCCTGGATCCGGGATAACGCATCAACCGTCAGCAGCTGGTCCTTGTTGGGCAGGAGGGCGGCCACGGCAATCATGTGGGGTGGCCGGGAACCGGAAGCAACAGGTGCGGGATCCACGCCGGGCAGTGCGACCCTGATGCCGTGAAGCCCGTGCCGCTGCGTCAACGTGGCCGCTGTGCTGCTGCTGGTGCTGATGAGGCCCGAAGCGGCGCGAAGAGCGCGCGCCTCCCGCTTCCATGCGGGCCCGCCAGGGCCATCGGGCACTGTCATGTGGAGCAGCACCCAAGTCTCGCGCCCTGCCTTGGCTGCAAACTCCATCTCGTCCGGGGCACCCACGGCCACCAACCCGTCCACGATGACCACCGCCGGCCCCCGTCCCGCCTCCGGTTCCCACGCCCCGAGAAGCGTGCCCAGCCGGCGTCGATCCTTCGCCGAGGCCTCGGGCCAGGATCCTTCCACCGCCAGCACCTCGACGTCGGCTCCCAATCCCTGCAGCCCTTGCACCATCCGGGCGTTGTAGGCGTTCCCGCCGGAATGATGGTGGATGTTGCCGGGAACCAGCAGGCGGATGGGTGGCATGGATCAGGCGGAAAGGTCCAGCGAGAAAGTGGCCCACGCGTCCGGGTTCTCGCGGAGGGTGACGTCGATGCCTTCAAGGTGGCGGCCGTCGTCGTGATCTTTGATCTTTTCGGCGACCGACTGGGCGATGTACCGGGCGAGCGCTTCCGTGGTGCTGAGCTTGCCGGCGAAGTCGGGATGTTCGTCCAGGTTGCGGTAGTTCAGCCCTGCCAGCACCTCCTCGATGACCGTGCCTGCGGCGCCGATGTCCAGGACGATGGCGTCATCATTGAGGGCACGACGGCGGAACGCCACTTCCGCGACGAAGGTTGCGCCGTGCAGGGCCTGGGCGGGGCCGAAGGCCTCCCGGGGCAGGCTGTGGGCGATCATGAAGTGGCGGCGGACGGTCAGGCTGAACATGGATTACCTCGTGGCTTGGGAGTCGGTGGGCGGGGTGGGCTTATTGGCGTCCTGGCTGTTTCAGGCGTCCTGGCTGGTGCCCTCGCTGGCGGCCTGGCTGCTGTCCTGCGGGTACTCGATGACGTGGCAGAGCGCCTCCAGGGTTCCGTCGGCCAGGCCCTGCACCACCTCGGGCAGCTCGTCGAACGGCGACGAACCGGTGAGGAAGGCGTCGAACACCGGGTCGGCCAGCAGGGAGACGGCCAGGTCCAGGCGGTCTGCGTTGGTCCGGCGGTGGCGGCGGGCACGTGCCACCACCCCTACCTGGCTGGCCCTGATGGACAGGCGGCGGGCGTGGAAGTCCTCCCCCAGCGGCAGGGTGACCTCACGGTTCGCGTACCAGGACATCTCGATTACGTCCCCTTCGTCGCCCGCCAGCTGCAGGCTGCGTTCCAGGCCCTCCTGTGAGGCGGAGCAGTGGAACACAATGTCGCAGTCGGCTAAGGCGTCATCGGGGTGGGCGAAATCAACCTCCAACGCATCTGCCAGCTGTTTCCTGCCGGGGTCCAGGTCCACGAGTTGCAGGCGGTCCAGGGGGAAGGTGCGCAGGAGCGTGGCCACCATGCCGCCCACCAGGCCTGCCCCTACCACTGCAACCCGGTCCCCCAGCCGAGGTCCGGCTTCCCAGAGCGCGTTGACTGCGGTTTCCACCGTTCCCGTGAGGACGGCCCGGCGGGCGGGGACGCTTTCAGGAATCCTCGTCAGGTCGGCAACCGGGACGATGTAGCGGTCCTGGTGCGGGTTCAGGCAGAACACGCGCTGGCCCTTCCAGTCCTCCGGCCCGTCCTCAACTACCCCTACCGACAGGTATCCGAATTTCACCGGCCCGGGGAACTGCCCCTCCTGGTGCGGAGCCCGCATTTCGTTGGCGACCCGTGGCGGGACAGCACCGTGGTGGACCACCATTTCGGTGCCCTTGCTGATGCCGGAGTAGAGGGCGCGGACGAGGGCCTCGCCGGGGCCGGGGGCCGGCAGTTCCTCGGACCGGAGCTCGCCGTGTTCACGTTCGGTGGTCCAGTAAGCGGTGGCGTGGACGGGATTCTGCGCGTTAGTCATTGTGCTGATGAATCTAGCTGGACCGATGGGCGCGGGGAAAGTCTGACACCGAGGGCGTGCGTCTTCTCAGAAGTTGTGTCCGGTGCAGCTTAGAAACGTCCGCCAGCGCCGAACCGTTAGCCCCCCGCATAACCGTTAGGCAGAGCCGCTAGGCAGAACCGGCCGCTAGGCAGACAGTCGCTTCAGTATCGCCTCTTCGAAAAGGCTTCTTTCCCCGGGCAGGCATCCTCGAGGCCAGTGTGGTGGCTCCCAGTCCTGGTGTTCGCTCTTATAGCGACGGCCTGAGGGTGAAATCCAGCCGGGTGGTTCGTGTTTGGTGGCCGGGGTGGGTGTCCAGCCGCTGGTGTGCCTGAGGCGGTGGTGTTTGCGGCAGGGCTGACCCAGGTTGGATATTCCGGTGGTCCCACCGTGATGCCACGCCAACAAATGGTCTGCTTCGTTGTCCAACGAGTTGTTGCTGCAACCAGGGAACGGGCACTTCCCGTCCCGCATCCGCAGCCAGCGGCGGATCGCTTTGGTGACCCGGTAGCTGGTGCGCCCGATTTCCAGCGGCGCCCCGTCCCGCGGGTCCACCAGCACCCGGTAAAACGAGCCGGCACCGTCCGCGACGAGCTTCCGGGCCATCGACGCCGGGATCGGTCCGTGGCCATCGAGCATCGCCGGTTCATCCGTCAGCCCCATGAGGGAGAACACGGGCACCGTAACCAGAACCTCCGCGTGCGGAGTGCGGACGTCCGCAACAGTACCGCCCGAATCCTGCACGGTCTGCCCGTGCTGCCCGTTCTGCCCGTTGCGCCTGTTCTGTCCGTTGCTGAGGACGGCGTCGGCGAAGATGTCGGCGCAGAGCTGGGGCAGGGTGCGGGACTCGTCCGGGCCCTGCAGTCCCCGGGCGAGGGCGGTGGTGCGGTTCCACATCGCCGACGCGGTGTCCGCCGGCAGGTAGGCGTGGAACCAGGCCATCCCGTCCAGGTCCGGACGGTGCTCCACCCGCCGCTCCGCGACACTCCTGGCATGGCGTTTTTCAAGGGATTCGGGGTGGTGGCGTTCGCGCCAGGTCCGGGCCTTGTGCCGGAACCGGTGCGGCACCAACTCCCCCGGCCCCGCACACCCGCGGGCCGGGTTCGGTGCGTCCGGGCCCAGGAAATGCGCCTCCAGCGCCGCGGCCCCGGCCCGATCCAGGGTGGCGGTTTCCTCCACCACCACCTTCGCGTGAGCCCACGACAAGCTCCCGTCCTGCAACCCCGCCAAGGTCAACGGCAAAACATTGGCCAGCACCTGGGACTCGTTCAGCAGCACACCGGCAGCCCTCGCACCAATAGTCAACACACCCGCGACCTCGGCGACCACCGCCATCTCCTGCGCCTGCGCCGATACAGCGGCAGGCGTCACCGCCCGGTCGCTCTCCGCATAGGCCGCCACAGCCTGGACCTTCAACCCGGCCAGCCGCGCCTCACACCCCGCAACACCGGCAAGGATGTCCAGGCACCCATCCGCCAAACCACGCAGCGGATCAGCCACCGAAAACGGCTCCAAACCCGCCCCAGCCACCTCCGCAGCCAGCACAGCAAGAGCGGCATCGATATCCGCAAATGCCCTCACCACCGCCGCGCTTCCCATAAAAACATCATCCCGCGAGGGTCTGACAATGCGGGCGGCCACAGGGCCTCAGCCGCCTGACCGCCCGTTTTGGGGATGTGCGCCTCGCTCCGGTACCCTATTGAGGTTGGTGACGTGTCCGAGCGGCCGAAGGTGCAACACTCGAAATGTTGTTTGGTGTAAAAGCCAACGTGGGTTCAAATCCCACCGTCACCGCCAATGAGAAGGCCCGTTTCCCTGAAACCAAGGGAAACGGGCCTTTTGCTTTGTCCCGGAGGGGTTGATGGGTTCCAAGCCCCGGCGTAAAGTCCACGACGTCACGGGAGCGAGGAGCAGGCCATGGGGCAACTGATCATTCAGGACTTCGTCAGCGCCGACGGTTTCGCCGCAGACGCCAACAATGAGTTCACCTTCTACGAATATCTGGACGGGGGCACCGCTGAGTTCGACCGCAGCCAGCTGGAGTGGCTTAAGACGGTGGACACGATGGTCCTCGGGGCAAACACCTACCGGGAGTTCGCCGAGTACTGGCCCACCCTGGCCTCCAAGGACGAGATCATCGCCCCCTTGCTGAACGGACTCCGGCGCGTCGTCTTCTCCCGCCACCTGGCAAAGGCGCCATGGGGAGATATGGCGGAGGCCGCCGTCGAATCCGGCGACGCCATCGAAGCGATCAAGCGGATCAAGGGCGAGACCGACGGCGATATTGTCGTCTGGGGCAGCCTCACCCTGGCAGAAACTTTCCTGGCCGCGGGCGTCGTGGACTCGGTGAGGCTCGTAGTGATGCCGATTGCGATCGGCGCGGGCCGGAGTGTGTTTCCGTCCGGGCAGGACCCGAACGTGCTGAAGCTTCAGAGCGCAACAACGTATGACCAGGGGTTGGTCGAGCTGGTATACGGAATGCGGGCGATGAACGAATAGCTCACCCAGGAAGCGGCTGGCCTAGAGACGAGCATCGAAGGGTTCAGTCACCGCCCCATCCTAACGACGAACGTCCCAACCGGATCGCAGCACGTGTCGTTTCGAGGGCTCACAACGACACTTGCTGCGTCTGGGTTGGGCAAGGGGTTGCCGGAGTGGGCTTGCCTAAAGGTGGACCGCCGGCGCGTCGGAGGAAGCAGCGCCGCTGAACGTCTTCCGGTTGATGTCGATCAGCAGCAGGGCGATCGGTGCGGCCAGGATGGCCAGGCCTGCCGCCCAAAGGAACACGGCGGAGTAGCCGGCCGACAGGGCCGCCAGCTGCGTGCCCCCTGCCGCGGCCGTTACCGCCGCGGCAATAGTGCTGAAAAGGGCAATCCCCAGGGAGCCGCCGATTTGCTGGGACGCGTTGACAAGGGCACTGGCCACGCCGGCGTCGTCCTTGTCCACGCCAAAGAGGGCAAGGTTCTGCATGGGAACGAAGACCATGCCCAGGCCGATACCCAGGAGGATCAGTGCGGGCAGCATGGCGACCGCATAGTTGCCGTCTGCTGTGACCTGCGTCAGCCACAGCATGGCTGCGGCCATGAACACCGGGCCCACGGCAGAGGGGATTTTCGCTCCCAGAACCGGAAGGTTCCGGGCGACGATGCCTGCAGTGACGATCAGCACCACCGTCATGGGCAGCGATGCGATGCCCGCGATGAACGGGGCGAACCCCAGCACAATCTGGATGTAGTAGTTGATGAACAGGATGCCGCCGATGAGGACGGCGCCCGCCAGGAAAGAGGCACAGAACGCCGCGGCCCGGTTGCGTTCCGTTGCCACGCGGAGGGGCAGCAAGGGGTGCTGCACCTTCTTTTCGACGACGACGAACAGCACCATCAGCACCACACCGGCCAGGATGAAGCCCCACGCCTCCGGCGCACCCCAGCCATGCTCGGCGTTGGTGAAACCAAACACGAGGGAGCCCAGGCCAAGCGCGGCCAGGACGACGCCCGGCCAGTCGTACCTGGTGGAGCCCCCTGCCCTGCTCTCGCTGACCCGCCGCCCAACGCCCAGCAGGGCAACCACTGCGATGGGGACGTTGATAAAGAAGCACCAGCGCCAGGAGACATAGTCCGTCAGGAAGCCGCCCAGCAGGACGCCCACGGCTGCCCCCACACCACTGATGGAGCCGAAGATAGCAAAGGCAGTCCCGCGCTCCTTCCCGCCCGGGAAGGAAACGGTCAACAGCGCCAGGGCCGCGGGTGCCAAAAGTGCCGCGAACAGCCCTTGCAGGGCCCGCGCTCCGATGAGCTCCCACGACTGCTGGGCAATTCCGCCCAGGAGGGACGCTGCGGCGAACCCGGCCGCTGCCAGGATGAAGGTGCGCTTCCGCCCCCAAAAGTCTGCGATCCGTCCGCCCAGCAGCAGGAACGCTCCCAGCGCGAGTGCGTATGCAGTCACCACCCACGAGCGGGTGGAGTCGCTGATGCCCATTTCCACCTGCAGGCGGGGCAACGCCAGGTTAACGATCGTGCCGTCCAGGACCACCATGAACTGGGCAAGCGCCAGGAAAACCAGCGCCCACCACTTCCCTTTTTCTTTGCTCCGAGGCTGAACCTCAGCCGCTGCTAACTGTGTAGCCACGCGCGTCTCCATTTTCTATTTTCACTAATACTTACATAAGTATAAGTGTCTGGACGGTCGAGTCCTACGCGGATTGGGTGTTATTCCGGTTACTCCGGCTCGGCCAGCAGGGACGCCAGGCGCTCCAGTACGGGGGCTGCGGCCATGAGCTGCTCACGCTCCGCGGGCAGCAGCCTGCTGCTGGCCGCGGCGAGGGTATTGGCCCAGGCCCCCTCCAGGAGAGCCTTGATCCGGACAGCTTCGGGCGTGGGATGCAGGGCAACGTACCTCTTGTCCGAGGCATCGCGCGTCCGGGTGACCAGCCCGAGTGCCACCAGTTCGCGCAGTTGCGCGCTGACGTTGCTCAACTGCCGGCCCAGGCGGGCGGCGACGTCCGCCACCGTGATTCCGGGGTGCCGCTCGATGACGCGGATGACGTCAAGCACCCCACTGGACAAGGGCAGCACCCCGGTCCCCTCATGGGATTTCCGCCGTACCTCAAAGGAGATGTCCAGGACCGCCACCGCCAGTGGCCGGTGGTCCGGCGGCGCTGCTTCTTCGTGAGGGGGCGTGGACTGGCGCATCCTCCAAGCATAGGAGAGCCCGGCGCGAACCTTTCCAGGACGGCTTACCAGCCCCGCGCACGGCAGAGCGGCCGACGGCGGGAAGCACCCGCCGTCGGCCGCTGGCCTTCCTGACCTGCTGCTTAGGCTTTTGCCAGGACCGCGTGGGCCGGTGCCTGGCCGGGAACCTCAGCCGGGGTGCCCGGCTCGCCGCGGCCGTACAGCCAGTCGTTGTACTGGAAGTTGTTGTCGCCGCGGCTCTTGAACAGCATGTTCCGCAGCACCCGGGCCACACCGTCCACGTGCCAGGACTCGCCCCAGATCCGCGCGGTCCGCTGGACCCGGGCAGTCCTGGCTGCGCGGGCCTCGTTGAAATCGCGGAAGGCAGTCTCCCACGCACTTGCATCAATGCCGTCGGCGGTGAAGACGCTGCCGCGGGTGGTGTCCTGCAGGACCGCTGCATCCTCGAGGGCCTGGCATGCACCCTGCGCCAGGTACTGGAGCATCGGGTGCGCCGCGTCCCCGATGAGTGCCATCCGGCCGGCAACCCAGTTTTCGATCGGATCCCGGTCATACATCGGCCAGCGGATGCCGGTGGCCAGGTTCTTCAGGGCTTCCTGCACGGCGGGGACGCAGCCGGCATAGGCGGCCTCAAGCTCGTCAACGCCCCCGTACTGCTCTTCACCGCGCTCGAACGAGGCGGACTTGAAGACCGCCACGGTGTTCAGCAGCTCGCCTTTGCGCAGCGGGTACTGGACAAGGTGGCAGTTCGGCCCGAGGTAGACAATGACGTCCTCGAGGTCCGCGGCGGGGGTCTCGGACGTGATGGGCACGGTTCCGCGGTAGGCAACGTAGGCCGACGAGACGGGACCGTCATTGGCCACGGTGCCACGGAGGGTGGACTTCAGGCCGTCTGCTGCCAGGACTGCGTCTGCCTCGTACACTGCGCCGGCGGCGGTGTAGGCCCGGGCCTTGCCGCCGTCGGTCTCCACCTTCTGGACCAGGACGTCGTTGACCAGGGTGACGCCGGCTGCCTGGCAGGCTTCGAGCAGGATCCGGTGCAGGTCGCTGCGGTGGATCACCACGTAGGGGGCTCCGTAGCGCTCCTCGAATTCACCGCCGAGGGTCTGGCGGGTCAGTTCCTCGCCGGTGACGGCGTCGCGGAACACCAGGTGCTTGGGCTGCACGCCGATCTCCAGGGCCTTCTCCAGCAGGCCCCAGCGCTTGAGCACCCGCGAGGCGTTGGGTGCCATCTGGAGTCCGGCGCCCACTTCGCCGAAGGCGGGGGCCACCTCCACCAGGGTGACGTCGGCGCCGTTCTCCTTCAGGGCGAGCGCCCCGGCAAGCCCGGCCATGCCGCCGCCCACTACCAGGACATCGGTGGACGCTTTGATGTTGGTCATTGTGAAACTCCTACTGCTTTGGTGGTCGATGCGATTTTGGTGCCGATGATTCCGAGCAGCACGGCTGCTGCGGCGGCTGCCCCGGCAAATGCCAGGAAGTTTGAGTTGACGCCCAGGCCTGCTGCGAGCAGCAGCCCGCCCACCTGCGGGGCGGCGACGGCGCCGACCCGGCCGACGCCGAGTGCCCAGCCAAGTGCGGTGCCCCGCAGGTGCGCCGGATAGTGGCTGGCCACCGCGGCGATGATGAGGCATTGGGTGCCGTGCGTTCCCACCCCGGCGAGCACCAGCATGAGATAGACGACGGCGACCGGTGGCCCTGTGACCAGGACCAGCAGTCCGGCGGCGGCGACGGCGGCTGCCGCGATGGCCGTGGGTATGGGTCCGAAGCGGGTGCCCGCCCAGGCGGTGATCACCGAACCGGCCACAGCTCCGAGGTTCAGCGCCAGCGCGAACGTCAGGGCGGAGCCCAGGTTGTAGCCCGCAAGCTGCATGAGGTTCGGCAGCCACGTCCCCAGCCCGTACCAGGCGAACAGCGTCACCAGCGTCGCGATGGCATACAGCACGCTCATGCCGATGAACGGTGCACGGAGCAGGGATCCGAAGCCGACGGGCTCCTTGCCTGCGTCGTTCCCGGCGGTTCCGGTTTCCCCGGCTACGCCAGTTACCGCCGGCGGCAGTGTCTCCGGCAGGTAGCGCAGGCCCAGCGGAATGACCACCACCAGCGCGAGGACGGCCACCAGGAACATGATGGGCCAGCCGAAGGCGGGAATGAGCGGGATGCCCACCAGGGCCGCGATGGACCCGCCGATGGGGACACCGGACATCATGAGGGTGGCAATGGTGGACCGCCACTTTGCCGGCACCAGTTCAGCCACCAGCGCGTTGGCGGAAGGCACCAGGCCGCCCAGTCCTATTCCGGCGAGCAGCCGCAGGCCGCCGAACACCGGAGCGTTCGGGGCGAAGGCGCACAGGATGGTGAACACGGAGAAAACCACCGCGCACCCGATGATGGTCCGCCGCCGGCCCCAGCTGTCGGACATCCGGCCGGCGAAGATTGCCCCGATCATCATGCCGATGAAGGCCATGGACCCGACGGTCCCCGCCGTGGCTTTGGTCAGGCCCCAGTCGGTGTCGTTGATCAGGGATCCCTGCACTGTCCCGTAGACGATGAGGTCGTAGCCGTCGAAGACGACCAACAGCCAGCAGACCAGGACGGCCATGACAGAACGCCTGGGAAACGCGGCCGGCCCGGAGCCTGCAGTCCCGGGACCCGTGCCGGCGGGTATGGTGCCCGCAGATGGGCGCTGCGGCACTGCAGCGGAAGGTGTGTGATTCATCCCACTACTGTGCTGGCCGCTCCCCTGCACCGCCTATAAGATTCTGGCATGCAGAATCTTCCGGCCCGCCGGATGCCCACGTACCCCATCGAGGCCGTGGACAACGCCCTGCAGCTCCTCCAGCTCCTGCGCGACGTCGGCAGCCTCCGGCTCAAGGACGCCGCCGAAGAACTGAAAGTGGCGCCGTCCACCGCCCACCGGCTGCTGGCCATGCTGGTGTACCGGGGGTTTGCGGTGCAGGACGAAACGCGGCGTTACGTTCCCGGTCCGGCGATGGGCGCAGGCCCGGCGGGCGTCAACTGGACCCGGCCGCTGCGTGAACTGGCCCGGCCGCACATGGAGCTGCTCAGCTCCCGGACCAGCGAAACCGTGAACCTGATGATCAGGGTGGGAACCAAGGTGCGTTTCCTGGACACCGTGGAAGGCACCAACGCGCTGCGGGTGGGCGACCGCCAGGGAACAGTTATGCCGGCCAACAAGGCCTCGGGCGGGAAGGCAATGCTGGCCGAACTGGATCCGGCAATGCTCGAACAGCTGTTCCGCAGCCCCAACGCGGAGATCGGCGGCGACAACATTCCGGATGACGAATACCCCGGCTTCCTGCGCGAACTGGAAACCATCCGCAGCAACGGGTTCGCGGCGAACTTCGAAGGCACCGAGGAAGGGATCAGCGCATTCGGTGTAGCCCTCCATAACGGCCGGGGCAATGTGGTGGGCGCCATCAGCGTCGCAACCCCGGTGGCCAGGTTCCGCCGCCTGTTCGATGCCGGCCTCGTTGCGGTGATGATGGAAACCCGGAGGCAGCTGGAGATCGACATCGCAGCCAATCCGGTGGACCCCGCCGCCCGGACCTAAGCAGGTCCCGTCCCCACAATAATTTCTGCACACCAGAATTAGATGGGGATCACACTCCGCTCTCCTTAGTGTCGAATGCACGCCGCAACCAGTCCGCATGCAAGGAGAAGGCCACCGTGTCCATCAGCGCTGAAAACCACACGCACGAGTCCGTAGCCCAGGGAATGTCCCTTCCGGACCCCACTCCCGAAGAGGCTGCCCAGCTTGAGCAGCTCTACAAGGACTTCGACAGGGAAAACCTGATCCCCTTGTGGACGGAAATCGCGGACCTGATGCCGATGGTCCCGTCGCCAAAGGCTGTGCCCCATGTGTGGCGGTGGAGCGACCTCTACCCGTTGGCCGCCCGCGCCGGTGACCTGGTGCCCGTGGGCCGGGGCGGGGAACGCCGGGCCATTGCCCTCGCCAACCCCGGCCTGGGCAACACCCCCTACGCAACCCCCACGCTGTGGGCCGCCATCCAGTACCTCGGCGCCCATGAGACCGCCCCCGAGCACCGACACTCGCAGAACGCCTTCCGCTTCGTCGTCGAGGGCGAAGGCGTGTGGACCGTGGTGAACGGGGACCCGGTGGCCATGCGCCGCGGGGACTTCCTGCTGACGCCGGGCTGGAACTTCCACGGCCACCACAACGACACAGACCAGCCCATGGCCTGGATCGACGGCCTGGACATCCCGTTCGTCCACTACACGGATGCCGGGTTCTTCGAGTTCGGCACCGAACGCGTCACCGACGAAGCCACCCCGGACATCTCCCGCTCCGAACGCCTCTGGGCCCACCCCGGCCTGCGCCCGCTCTCCGGCCTGGAGGACACCACCAACTCCCCCATCGCCGCCTACCGGTGGGAGCACACGGACGCCGCGCTCCGTGAACAGCTCCTGCTGGAGGACGAGAGCCACCCCGCCACGGTGTCCCAGGGCCACGCCGCCGTCCGGTTCACCAACCCGACCACCGGCGGGGACGTGATGCCCACCATCCGCGCCGAGTTCCACCGCCTGCGCGCCGGCGCCGCCACCGAACCCCTCCGCGAGGTGGGGTCCAGCGTCTGGCAGGTCTTCGAAGGCACGGGCACCGTGGTGCTCAACGGCGAACCCAAAAACCTGGCCAAGGGCGACCTGTTCGTCGTCCCCTCCTGGCAGGAATGGTCCCTGCAGGCCGGCACCGAATTCGACCTCTTCCGCTTCAGCGACGCCCCCATCTTTGAACGCCTGAACTTCAACCGCACCTACATCGAAGGACGCACCAAGTAATGAGACTCCTCACCCTCCGCACTTCCGAAGGCACGACGGCGGTCCGCCAGGACGGCGACACCCTCACCGAAATTTCCGGGTTCGGCGACGTCGGCGCCCTGCTGCAGGACCCCGCCTGGGAAACCACGGCGAAGGCAGCCAACGGCGCAACACACGCCCTCGACGGCGCCGACCTCGCCGCCGTCGTGCCCTCCCCCGGGAAGATCATCTGCGTGGGCCACAACTACCGCAACCACATCAAGGAAATGGGCCGCGAAGTCCCCGAATACCCCACCCTGTTCGCCAAGTACGCCGAATCCCTGATCGGGCCCAACGACGACCTGGCCCTCCCGCAGGAATCAGACACCGTGGACTGGGAAGCCGAACTCGCCCTCGTCATCGGCAAGCAGGGCCGCCGCATCAGCGAAGCCGACGCCGCGGACCACATCGCCGGCTACGGCGTCCTGAACGACATCAGCATGCGGGACTACCAGTTCCGCACCATCCAGTGGCTGCAGGGAAAGACCTGGGAGAAGTCCACCCCGTTCGGCCCCGCCCTGGTCACCAAGGACGAATTCACCCCCGGCCCGCTCATGACCTCCGCGGTGGACGGCGACGTCCAGCAGTCCACCCCCACCTCGGACCTGGTGTTCACCCCCGAATTCCTGGTGTCCTACATCTCCACCATCATCACGCTGAACCCCGGCGACGTCATCGCCACCGGCACCCCCGGCGGCGTGGGGCACGCACAGGACCCCAAGCGCTACCTGCAGGAAGGCCAGGTCCTGGTCACCACGATCGATGGACTGGGACAGCTGACCAACCGCGTGGTCAAGGAAGCCTGATGGCAGCCCGCCACGACCAGACGAAGGACCCGGCGCTCCTGGACGCACTGCTCCAGGTGCGCCGGGGCACCGCGTTCTTCGCCCGCAAGCTCAACGAGCTTTCCGACGCGGACCTGGACGGCGCATCGCTGCTGCCGGGCTGGACCCGCCGGCACGTCGTGGCACATGTCGGCTACAACGCGCGCGCCATCGCCAGGCTGACTGAGTGGGCGGCCACCGGGGTGGAGACTCCAATGTATGCCTCCCCGGAGGCCCGGAACCACGAGATCGCTTTTGGCTCCACACTCAGCCCCATCGCGCTGCGGAACCTCTTCGACCACTCCGCCATCCACCTGAACGTCGAATGGCGCGACCTGCCCGCCGACGCCTGGCATCACAAGGTCAAAACCGCCCAGGGAAGGATTGTTGCTGCCGAGGAAACCGTCTGGATGCGAACCCGCGAAGTCTGGCTCCACGCAGTCGACCTGGACAACGGCGCCTCCTTCGCCGAGATCCCGGAACCCGTCCTGGCACGGCTCCTCAAGGACGTCACCGGAGCCTGGGCCACCCGCGGCACCGACCAGGGCCTGAGGGTGGAAGTCACCGGACAGCCCGCCGCACTGTTGTTCGGGGATGCCGTGTCCGCCTCACCCCTGGTGGTCTCCGGCCCCCTCGCCGCCATCGCGCAGTGGGCCACCGGCCGCGGCACAGCCAGGACCTCCGCTTGGCACAACGGCGGACCGGTCACACCGGTGCCCGCGGCGCCTGCTTGGATCTGAGCTGCGTGCTCTGACCTGCGCTTTTTCAACCCCAGGTACGGAACCTGGTTCCTCGGAACGCTGCCCAAAGAACGGCCGCCCGAGTTGGACCAGGTTCCATATTTAAGGCCCTGTGCGCTGGATACCATGATGTGACCGGACAGAGCCGTCCGGACGGATCGAGCGCAAAAGGAACCCCATGGCCGCGGTTACGGTGGACGACATCCTCTCGGATCTCCCCCTGGGTTTCGCCAGCCTCATCCTGCGGCCCGGCCCGGCCGGCGCTGCCATCGAACGGTTCCTGATCCTGGACGCCGACGATGAAGCCGCCGACGCCGGTGGGGCCTTTGTCCTCCTGATCGGCGTGCGGGGCCGGTCAGCGTTGCCCGCGCTCCGCAGGCTCCTGCGGAACCCGCCGCCGGTGGTTGCCGTCAAAGGCAGCCGCGAAGACCTCGCCGAAGCCGAGGAACTGCTCCACGCCGCGGGTACCGGGCTGCTCGTGGTGGATCCGGGCGCCGACTGGGACCGGCTGCTGTCCATCGCCAAGGACCGCATCCAGCCGCCCAGCTACCAGAGCGAAGTCCTCACGCTGCTGGAAGAGGACCTTTTTGCCATCGCCCAGACCACGGCCCGGCTGACCTCAAGCCACGTTGTCATCGAGGATGCCGCCAACAAGGTCCTGGCCTACTCCACCGTCTCGAACGACATCGACGAGCTGCGGAAAGCCTCCATCCTGGCCCGGCGCGGGCCGCGGAAATACGAGCTGCTGCTCAAGGACCTTGGCGCCTACCGCGAACTTCACCGCACCCGGCTGCCGGTCCGTGTTCCGGCACGCCCGCAGGACGGGCTGCGGGAACGGGTTGCCATCACGCTCTTCGCCGGTGAGCGGATCATGGGCTACATCTGGCTGCAGGAAACCGGGGACGGCTTCGGGCCGGACGTCGACTATGTCCTCACCGGGTCCGCCGCCCGCGTTTCGGCCGAACTGATCCGCTACCGCAACCAGCAGTCGGTGCACATGCGCGAAGACCGCATTGTCCGGATCCTGTCCGGTCCGGCAGAGGCGGCAGCCAGCGCCCACAGCGAAAAGATCCCGGCGGAGCACCCGGCCGCGCTGATCCTGATTGGCATGTCCGACGCGCAGTCCCAGGCCGACGACGCCGCACTCAAGCACGGCGAACTTGCCAACCTCGCCTCCATCCATGCCGCTGCCTACAAGGCGTCCGCCGTCGTCGGGCAGTTCAACGGGGACACTGCCGTCATCGTCCCGGGCCTGCAGTCTGCAGCCGTGGAACCGGGGCTGCGCACGCTTGCCGAGGCCATCGTCCGCGACGCCCGCAAGCATCTGGGCATCAGTCCGTTCGCGGCCATCAGCCCCGTGGTGCCGAACCTGCTCACCATCCACTCGGCCACCCGCATCACCGAGGCCCTGCTGGCCTGCGTTGCCACGTCACCGGACGCCGCCGTGGCAACCGTGGACGACTTCGAAGGCGAAATCCTGTTCCGCGAAGCCGTCACGAACTTCACCTCCTCGCCCTTCCGCCACCGCAGCCTGGCGGCGCTGCTCCAGGGGGACGCCGAACTCGCCGAAACCCTGCGGGTGTACTTCGACGCGTCATTCGACGTTGCCGAGTGCGCACGGCGCCTGGCCCTTCACAAAAACACCGTCTACTACCGCGTCAGCAAGGCCGCCCGCTCCACAGGCCTGGACTTCGGCAACCCGCGCGACGCGCTGGTGGCCATGCTCCACCTCCAGGAATGGGCCGCTGCGCACAACGATCGTTCAGGCAGGAAATGACCACACTTCTCGAAGCGCCGCCCCTGGGCCCGCTGCTCGATGACATCGTCCGCAGCCACCGCCCCCGGCAGGAGTCCGGCACCGTCCCCACCAACATCCCGTTCCTGGCGAACGTGCCTTTCGACAGCTTCGGGATAGCCGTTGCCACCACCGGCGGCGAAGTCTTCAGCTCCGGCGACGCGTACGTCCCCTTCTCCATCCAGAGCATCTCCAAGGTTTTTACGCTCGCCATGGCGCTCCAGGGGAGCAGCCCGGGAAGCCTCTGGACCCGGGTCCTGCGCGAACCGTCCGGAACATCCTTCAACTCCCTGGTGCAGCTGGAGGTTGAGCACGGCATCCCGCGCAATCCCTTCATCAACGCGGGCGCGCTGGTGGTTACCGACCACCTGATGGAAGAAACGTCCGACGCCGCCACGCAGCTTCTGCGGTTCGTCACCGGACAGGCGGGGAACCGTCAGTCAGTTTCCGGAATGGCAGGGTCCGGGGCAGCGGGACCCTTTATCGACGAGGCTGCCGCGGCCAGCGAGCTGGCCCGCAGCAGCCGCAACCTTGCCCTGGCCCACTTCCTGAAGGACTTCGGCAACCTTCGGCGGCCGGCCGAAGCCGTGGTCCACAACTATGTCCGGCAGTGCTCCATCATGATGACCTGCGTTGAACTGGCCAGGGCTGGACTGTTCCTTGCCAACAACGGCCAGGGCACGCAAGGAACCGTCCTGTCCAGGAGCGAGGCGAAACGGATCGGGTCCATCATGCTCACCTGCGGCATGTATGACGCCGCGGGCGAGTTCGCCTACCGTGTGGGCCTGCCCGGCAAAAGCGGCGTGGGCGGCGGCGTCCTGGTCATCGTCCCGGGCCAGTGCGCCATCTGCGTCTGGAGCCCGCGCCTGGACGCCAAGGGCAATTCCCTGGCCGGCACCGCGGCCCTGGCTGATCTTTCGGACCGCACCGGCTGGTCCGTCTTCTAGGTTTCCCCCCCCGGCTGCACTCCCCACAGCTTCTTTCCCCAACCAGCAGGATCTTCTCCGTATCGAAAGGATCACCCATGCCCAACAACCCCAATGACGAGGTTGAGATTTCCCAGCTTGACGGCGGCCACGCCCATGCTTCCGAGTCGGCGTTGCATGCCGAGGACAAGGGTTACCACAAGAACCTCAAACCCCGGCAGGTCCAGATGATCGCGATCGGCGGCGCGATCGGTACCGGCCTGTTCCTGGGCGCCGGCGGGCGGCTGAACGCAGCGGGCCCGTCGCTGGTCATCGCGTACGCGGTCTGCGGATTCTTCGC
>NZ_FVZL01000041.1 GCF_900168295.1 Arthrobacter sp. P2b
TGGGTTGGGTGGGCTCGTAAGCGATGAGGCTTTTGCGCTTGGTCCCTGAGTGCGAGTGTCTAGGCCGCGGCTGTGGGGCTCCACAGCGTTTTCGGGCTGTGGGGTTCCCGGCGAAGCCAGCCCACGGAGCGCGCTTAATTAGTCCGGTCCCGGCGTCTGATGCCGGGGGGTGGCGAGAACTTTTATGAAAGGTATGTCGATGGGTGACCAGCTGGAAGATTTCGACTATGACGTCGTTGTCATCGGCGCGGGGTTCGGCGGGATAACTGCTCTGCACAGGCTGCGGAAGCGTGGCCTGCGGGTGCGGGTGTTCGACGCGGCCCCCAGTGTGGGTGGAACGTGGTACTGGAACCGCTATCCAGGGGCCCGTGTTGACATCGAGAGTCTTGAGTACTCGCTGCCTTTTCCTGAGCTTCAGCGTGAGTGGAAGTGGAGCGAGAAGTACGCGGGACAGCCCGAACTCCTCACTTACATGAACTGGGTGGTTGATCGGGTGGGGATCCGTGACGGTATTCAACTTAATACACGGCTGACCTCGGCTGAGTTCCAGAGCGACACTAATGGCTGGAATCTCACTCTCCAGCGGGACGGCAGTGCTGTTGAGATTCGGGCTCAGTACCTCATTCTGGCGACCGGCTTCCTCTCCGTGCCGAACGTTCCGGACATTCCGGGGCTGAAAGACTTCGCGGGTGAGTACTTGCATTCAACGGCCTGGCCGGAGGGCGGGGTGGATCTGGCCGGGAAACGCGTAGGCGTCCTTGGTACTGCCGCCAGCGGGGTGCAGATCATCCAGACCCTCGCGCCAACCGTGGAGCACCTTACGGTGTTCCAGCGCACCGCCAACTGGTGCTCTCCGTTGCGGAACGAGGCCATGCGTCCGGAGTACCAGGAGTGGGTCCACGAGAACTACGAGATGATCCGGGAGCTCGAATACGGGTCTCCAGGCTCTGGCGCCGTGCTCGTCGGTGGCGTGCTCAACCCGCCGCGTGACAGGCTGGGTGCAGGTCTTACCCGTGAGGAACTGTATGCAGAGTGGGAGTCGCGGTGGCGGGCCGGCGGGCCCCACCTGGGACGAAGCTACTCAGATGTCATCCGGGACCGGGAAGTGAACGCCCACCTCCGGGATTTCCTTGCGGAGAAGATCATGGAGCTCGTGGATGACCCCGAGACCGCCCGCAAACTGATTCCAACGCATCCGCCGCTCACCCGGCGTCCTCCTGGCGACACGAACTACTACCAGACGTTCAATCGTCCGAATGTGGAACTGGTGGACGTCAAGGCTGATCCCATCGCCCGTGTGGTTGAGGACGGGGTTGTGCTGGAGAGCGGAGCGAAGCACGACCTTGACGTCCTGATCCTTGCAACGGGCTTTGATGCCGGAAGTGGTGCTGCGCTTGCGATCGACATTCGGGGCCGCGGAGGAGTCTTGCTCCGGGACCACTGGGCGGACGGAGCACGGACACACCTCGGTCTTATGACAAGCGGGTTCCCGAATATGTTCTTTCTCAGCGGGGCGCAAAGCCCTGGCGTGCACTTCTCGCCGCCGCTGCTGGGTGCCTTTCAAGTGGACTACATTCAGCACATCCTGACCGAACTGGAACCCTATCGGCATCCGGCCATCGACGTTACGCCCGAGAGCGAAGAGCGCTGGACCAAGATAGTAGGCGACATCTACGCCAGCACCCTCATCCCCGAAACTGACAGCTGGTGGATGGGCGCGAACATCCCGGGTAAGCCACGGCGCCCGGTAGCCTTCGCCGGCGGCTTCCCGGCCTACCGGAAGTACGCAGAAGAAGCAATAAGCGACGGCATGAGCGGCTTCCGCATCGAAGCAGACGTG
>NZ_FVZL01000013.1 GCF_900168295.1 Arthrobacter sp. P2b
TTCGACCTGAACGGACTGCTCCGCGCCGGAGCAGAAGCCCGCGTACCGTTCTCCGTCGCAGGCGGCGTGAAAGTCGCCACCATCGCAGACGTCCAGAAAGCAGGCGCCGACGTCGCCGTCGCCGGCGGAGCAATCTACGGCGCAGCCGACCCCGCCCTGGCAGCAAAAGAACTCCGCGCAGCCATCGCATAACCCACCCCCAAACCGTGTACTGCCCGCACAAAACCACCACAGCGGGCAGTACACGGTTCAGGTCGTCTCCGCTGGATCTGCGGCAACTCATCCACAACCTCGCCGTTCTCGCAGCAAACCCCGGCCGGCAGGCCAAGTAGGCACAGCCCAAGCAGGAGCACATAACGCAGATTTGAGCCGAAACATGAAGATTGGAATCCTCACCAGCGGTGGCGACTGCCCCGGACTGAATGCGGTGATCCGCGGAGCCGTCCTCAAAGGCATTGCCATCCACGGCCACGAGTTCGTCGGGTTCCTCGACGGCTGGCGCGGCGTGGTGGAGGGCGACATCATCGACATCCCCCGCACCATGGTCCGCGGCATCGCCAAGCAGGGCGGCACCATCCTTGGCACCTCCCGCACCAACCCGTTCGACAACGGCGGCGGCCCCGAGGTCATCAAAGCCCACATGGAACGCCTGGGCATCGACGCGATCATCGCCATCGGCGGTGAGGGAACCCTGGCCGCCGCCAAGCGCCTCACCGACGCCGGACTGAAAATCGTCGGCGTGCCCAAGACCGTGGACAACGACCTCGACGCCACCGACTACACCTTCGGTTTCGACACCGCCGTCCAGATCGCTACCGAAGCGATCGACCGGCTCCGCACCACCGGCGAATCCCACCACCGCTGCATGATCGCCGAAGTCATGGGCCGCCACGTGGGCTGGATCGCGCTGCACGCCGGCATGGCCGCCGGCGCCCACGCCATCCTCATCCCGGAGCAGAAGGTCAGCATCGACCAGATCACCCAGTGGGTGAAGGAAGCCCACGCCCGCGGCCGCGCACCCCTGGTGGTCGTGGCCGAAGGGTTCGTGCCCGAGCACATGGAAGCCCCGCACTCCGAACGCGGCCTGGACACGTTCGGCCGGCCCCGCCTGGGCGGCATCGCCGACCAGCTCGCCCCGGAACTGGAAGCCCGCACCGGCATCGAAACCCGCGCCACCATCCTGGGCCACATCCAGCGCGGCGGCGTACCGTCCGCCTTCGACCGCGTCCTGGCCACCCGGCTCGGCATGGCCGCCATCGACTCCGTGGTGGAAGGCTTCTGGGGCACCATGGTGGCCCTGAAGGGAACGGACATCGAACACGTCGGCTTCCAGGAAGCCCTCGGCCAGCTCAAAACCGTCCCGCAGAAGCGCTACGACGAAGCCGCAGCCCTGTTCGGATAAGGCAAGGACTTAGCAGCAATTTTTCCCGGAAACGACGCTTTCGCCAAGGTTTTTGCAACCTGGGTTTCCAGCGTTTCTCCAACTCCGGTTCATGAGAGTAGTTGTTGCCACTCGTTCAAGCGGTGTACCGGTATTTGACGGCTCATCGAATCTTGCCGGTTTTAAGGCGCTGCCCAAAATCACTCGATTTGGGAGACTCACTACCGCTTAGTTGGCGAAGCTACGCCCTTTGCTCACCACGCGCTTCGTCGCGGTGCCCCCAGGAGCGTGTTGCCGGCGCGGTGCTGCAGAATGACGGTCCCAGTTGAGCGGGGCAACCACTGTGAAAAGCCAAGCTATTCGCAAGCCCCTCCACCGATCCTTTCCTCGTAGGCATCATCCGTCCTGCAGTTGAGCTATTCCGGGGCCTGAGAGCTCCGATAAGGAAAGGACTCGTAATGAGCTTTCGAAGGCACGTTCCTCCCGGTACGCCAGGTAACCCGTCCTCACGCAGACGCATCACCGGCTTGCTCGCGGGAACCACCACGCTGGCACTTGTGGGAGCCGGTGCGTCCGCTGTGATGGCGGCGAACCCCCCGGTCGGCCCCGGCAACATTGAAATCTTCACCAAGCGCGACATGGTCGCCATCGAGGGATACGCCGCGCAGGCGGGACAGGACGCGACCATCCGCGTGTCCCGCGGCGGTAACCTCATCGGTGTCGCACGCGGGGTGGTCGACGCCACAGGCTTCCTCGAGGTCAATCACCCGGGAGGTGTTTGCTGGGATGTGGTTACTCCCAACATCACAGGAGGCGACGAAGTCACGGTGGAGTTTGAGGACGGCAGCGGCGACGGAGCCCTGGCAGGCACGGCGGTCATCACCTCAGTCGACGCTGTTAACGGGACGCCCACTCCGGACGTCGCCGGCGACGTCGAGGGCCAGGTTGTGGTCAAGGGCAAGTACGGCGCCGACGTCGACACCGCCCGCATGGCGGTGGAAATCGTCAACCCCGACATGAGGGACATGGGCATCGGCGAGCGGGCAATCGGCTGGCCCGACGATGAGGTACCTGCCGGCTACAGGGTCGATGGCGTCGCTGAGAACGGCGAGTTCACCGTGACGTACGGTTTCTTCTCTGAAGCCGAGCGGGACGCTGCTATGGCCGGCGACCCGTCCGTAGCGAGCTGGCAGGCAGAACCGGTGGGGGTTGAAGCACAGCTCGGCCTGACCATCTCCGAGTTCAAGGAGATCGACGGCCCAGGCTTCGGCGGATGCCCCGCGGGGCCCTCCGGGCAAGCACCCAACTCACCCACTGAGGCCTTCGCCAGCGCGGCAGGCAACGGCAGCATTACCGCCACCTGGGCACCCGCCACCGTCCCCGCGGACGCTCCGGCCATCACCGGCTACGAAGTGATCGCCGAGGACACTGTTCTGGGCCAGGAAGTGAGCATCAAGGTCGGAGCCGAAGAAACAAAAGCAACCATCCGCGGCTTGGTGGACGGTCAGGTGTACCCGGTCAAGATCGTGGCACTGAACGGACAGGCAAGCACCCCTGCGGCGGCCGGCACGGTTACCGCGACGTCTGCCGAGCTGCCTCCAGAGGCCTCCGCACCCACAGCCCCCGGCAACGTGGCGGTGAACGACGGTTCCCTGCTCGGTTCAGCGGATGTCACGTGGACCGCGGCCGCCGCCAATGGCTCGGCTGTCACCGGGTACACCGTGGAGGCGCGGTCGGGCGATGCGGTAGTCGCAACGGCTGACGCAGGAAGCGGCGCCACTTCAGCCAAGCTCGAAGGGCTGACACCTGGCACAGAGTACAGCTTCGTCGTCACGGCCAAGAGCAGTGCCGGCAACACCGCAGCCGAACCGGTTATCTACTCCGTGAAGGCAGGGGACCTGACTGCACCGTCCGCTCCCAACGTCGTCCGGGTCACCACCGGCAACGGCAGCGCGACTGTCGAATGGCAGGGTGCAGCCGCGGGCAATACGCCGGTTACCGGTTACGTCCTGACGGCTACGCCGGCGACAGGAACAGCGGTCACGGTGGAGACGGACGCGGCAGCGCGTACCGCCGTGCTGAGCGGGTTGACCAACGGCACCACCTACACCCTCAAGCTGGTCGCTAAGAGCGCAGCAGGCGATAGCGCTCCGGCAACCTTTGGTACCGGCGCTTCGTCAACCGTGACTCCCGCGGACCAGCTCACGGCCACGGCCGAGTACCGCGCTGACAAGCAGGAATGGCGCATCGGTGGAAGCGCCAGCATCACCACCGCCAACACGATTACGGTCACGAACGCCAACAATGTGCGGATCGGCACCGCGGTGGTGGCCGCTGACGGTACCTGGACACTCCGTGCCCGTAACTCGGCCGCCCCTGTGACGCCAACCGTCAAGGTAACGTCCTCCGCAGGCGGATCCATCACTGTATCCGTCAGTACGAGGTAGCCACATCCACTGTTGACGGCCAGAGAACGGCTCTTCGAAGAAGTCCTCCGTCCCCTGAGGGACGGAGGACTTCTGTCGTTGGTGAAGGTTCTATGGCCGCGAAAGTGAGTGCTCAACCACTACGAGGTCCGTCAAGATGGTAGGTATGTTGCCTTTGAGCCAGATCTTCGCGTTGAGGGAAACGGTGGACCAAGAGTGGTGCTCCCCAGTTGCCGACGCTGTGGGCGAGTGCTGGGGCTTGCCGGCGGGGGCTCTCCGTTTCTGGCGTTCGTCCGCGGCCCACGTGTTTGTTGCCCCGCCAGGAGCTGACTCCCGAGGTGTGCTGTACGCGCGGTTCGCGCCCGCGGAGGACCCCGCGGGGTACCGCCTTGCCGAAGGCGCGCGGTTCCATGCCCGTTTGGCAGCCGCTGGCGCTTCTGTTGCGCGGGTTGTCCCCTCCCGAATAAACACGATGGTCGAGCGGATCGGTACGCCGCTCGGCGACATGTACGCCTCGGTCCTGGGCAAGGTGGACGGGGACGAGCTGGATGTTGAGGAGCTCGACGGCGGTGCTGCCGCCGCCTGGGGAGCAGCGCTGGCTGCCTTTCACCAGGCCGCGGGCCAGCCGGCCATGCGAGCCCAGACAAAGCCGCCGGATCCGTTCGCCGCCTTGGCAGCTGCCCCTGCTGCACTGGAAGATCCGGAACTGGCGGAAGCTGCGAAGACCCTGAGCACAGTACTAACGGCCAGCCCTGCCACGCCGCTCGTTCTCGGTCACGGCGACTTTGAACTCGACAACCTGCGCTGGACTGACGGATGGCCTGCCTGCTTCGACCTGGACGAATCCGGGGCTATGCCGGCGGCAGCGGATGTGGCCTCAGCAGCACGGGACCTTCTGGGGCCGCGCCCAGGTTCCCCGGAACATCCCGAGCTCCTAACGGCCTTCCTCCAGGGCTACCAACGCATCTCGGGCCAAACCATCGAGCCCCAGGAGCTGGTGTTGCCCCGGGCAGCCTTCGCCGCGCAGCAACTGCTGCAGTCAACTGAAGTCCTGGATATTCGCTCCCCCTCCGTCGCCTGGCTCAAAGAACTGGACGGGTCCCTGCGAACCCATTACCAAATTCAGCACGACCTTCTACTGATGACCGCGGACGTATTGGTTTAGCCAGCTTGAGAGCGGCCGCAGAAAGAGTGCTTTCGCGCCCTCCGTGGGGATTCTCAGGTCTCAGTGAGAGCGCTGTTGCGTTGAGCAAGGGTCAGGAAGATCCCTGTGTGGTCAAGGCCGCCGTCGCCCCGCGCGACCATATCCTCGAAAAGATCCTTGATTACCGTGCTCAGGGGTAGCTCCAGCTGTGCCGTTCCAGCCGCCCCCAGCACGAAGTTGAGGTCCTTCAGCTGGTTTTGGGCGCTGCCGCCCCCTGTGAAGTCGCCGTCAATCCATCTGTGCCCCTTTTGGCGCAGCACCTTGGAGTCGGCCAGCCCGCCCCGGAGCAGTTCGAGCATCACCGATGGATCGAGTCCCCCGCCGCGCGCGAGAAGCATGGCTTCGGAAACTGCCGTGACCGTGCCGGCGACCACGATTTGGTTGCAGGCCTTGGCGAGGGCGCCCGAACCTCCGGACCCCATGTGCCGGATGGTGCTGCCCATGAACTCGAACGCCGGGGCGACCGAGCGAAGTGCGTCCTCGTCCCCGCCCACCATGATGCTCAAGGTGCCGTTTTCGGCACCGACGGTGCCGCCACTGACGGGGGCGTCCAGGACCCGGACCCCGTGTTCGCTAAGCATTCGTTCGCCAAAGGCCGCCACTGCCCCCGGCGAGACGGTCCCGTGCACGACGAGTATGGGCCGGGCAATGCCCCGGGCTGTCCATCCGGCTATCAGGCCCTCTTCTCCCGGAAGCAACGATTCGACGTGGCTTAGGTCCGGCAACACGGTGAGGACGATGTCGGCGGCCGCCTCAAAAGGTGAAGTCGCAACGCGGGCGCCCAGGCCCACCAAGGTTTCGGCCTTCGAAGCAGTCCGGTTCCAGACTGTCAGCTCGCCGTAGCCCTTCAGCAGCCGGCGGGCCATCGGTTCCCCCATCGGCCCTAATCCCATCAGGGCAAGCGCTGGGTGGTCATGTTCAGGCATTGGAATCCTTTAGAGATTAGGGCAGACGTTACTGGTTGGTCAGGAGATCGGACGGCCACAGGATGAGCTGCGGGAAGACGGCCAGCATGACGATGGCAACCACCATGACCACGTAGAGCGGCACCGCGGCCTTCACGATCTTCTCCATCGGCAGCCCGCTGACATAGGACGCCGCGAACAGGCAGACGCCGACAGGCGGCGTGACCAGGCCAACGGCAAGGGCAGCAACGAGGAAGACGACGAAGTGGATGGGATCCACGCCGGAAGACACAGCCGCGGGCATGAGCACCGGTGTGCAAAGAAGGATGGCGGCGACTTTGTCCATCACCGTTCCGATGATGATCAGGATCAGCCCGATCAGCAGCATGACGATGGTGGGGTCGGTGCTGACGCTCAGCAGCCAGCTGCTGACCTTTGCCGGCAGTCCGTCAATGGTGAAGATGTAAGAGGCGACGCCGGCGATCATGGCGATGAGCAGGATGGTGCCGGTGGTGAGGCCAGCGTCCACGATCATTTTGGGCATCTGGCGCCACTTCATGTCCCGGTAGACATAGATGCCCACCAACAGGCTGTAGAAGACGGCGACGGCGGCAGCCTCCGTGGGCGTGACGAGCCCGCTGAACATGCCCACCAGGATGATCACCGGGCCGCCCATGGCCGGGATTCCCCCGAGGACGATCCTCAGGCCCTTCTTGAAAGGCGTCCTTGAGACCTCGCCGTAACCGTGGCGTGCCGACAGGAAGAAATTCACAAGCATCAGGACGAGGATCAGGACAATGGACGGTCCAAATCCTCCCGCGAGTGCCGCGCCTACCGACACGTTCGCGGTCGAGGCGGCGATGATCATGAGGATGCTCGGCGGTATCAGTGAGGACAGGGTAGCGGTGACCATGGTCATCGCGGCCGCATAGGGCCGCGGGTACTTATGGTCAGTCATGGCCTTGATCTCGATCTTGCCAAGGCTGACAATGTCGGCAACCGAGGAACCGGAGATGCCGCCGAAAATTGCGCTCGATGCGATGTTCACTTGGCCAAGGCCGCCACGGAAGCGGCCGAAGATGACTTCGGCGCCACGGAAGATGCGGTCTGAAATACCACCTCCGGCCATGAGGTTGCCGGCCAGGACGAACAAGGGGACAGCAACCAGCAGGAAGCTGTTCATGGAGCTCATCATTGACTGGGGCAACAGGTCGAGGGGGATGTCGAAGATCAGCAGCGTGGCGATGACGCCGATGCCGAGTGAGACTGAGAGCGGAACGCCCAGCAGCAGCAGGAGGAGGAAAATGCCCAGCAGGGTCAGGCTCATGCGATCATCTCTCCTTTGAGGATCCGCTTACGCATATAGGGGGAGAAGTAGACGGTGGTGATATGGGCGACGATTGCGAGTGCCGCGCCAATTACAAGGGGAAGTGTTACCAGGAACATCTTGAGTCCCAGGGCAGGACTGGACTCTCCGGCGGCGTACTGCTGCAGCATCAGTTCCCACGTCTTGTAAAGCAGGACACTGAAGAACACGGTCCCGCAGATGGCGTAGAGATGCATGCTGACTTGCTTAAGCCAGGCTGGTCCCCACGCCACCGCGAAGTTCACGCGCGGGTGCACGGCGGCCCGGAAGCCGGCTGCCATCCCCAGGAAGGTGGTGTCCATGAACAGGAAACGGGTCAGTTCCTCGGTCCATGGCAGCGAGGCTCCCATCTGCCGGCTGACCATCTGGGCCGCAAGGCTAAGCAGCATCGCGCAGATTCCGACGAAGAGGAGAGCATCCACGGCCTTCCAGATCAGGCCATGAGGTTCCGGGACTTCGCCTGCCGGAACCACCGTGATGCCATCTTCGGCCGCCTGGTGTTCGGCCCCACGGGTTGGGGTGGTTCCTTCATCATGCATTGCACTCGTCTCCTGCACTGGACCCGTCACCTTACCGTCCAAGGAATTCAAGGCTTGACTGTACGAATTCCTTGCCCACCTTGCCTTCAAGCTCGGGGTAGACCTTCTGCGCTGCCGCCTGGAACTTTTCCCGGGCTTCAGGCGTCAGTTCGTTGATCTTCACGCCTTCGCCTTTCAGCTTCTCAAGGGTTTTGGCGGCTTCGTCGGTGTCGTACTTCGTCTTGAAGTCAGCGGTGTCGTCTGCAGCTTCCTGCAGGACCTTCCGGGTGTCCTCATCGAACGAGTCCCACTTCTTCTTGCTGAACCCGAGGACGAGGCCGTCCGAGATGTGGCCGGTCAGGGAGAGGTAGTCCTGGACTTCGAAGAACTTGTTGTTGACTGGAACTTCCAGGGGGTTTTCCTGGCCGTCGATAGTGCCGAGCTGCAGGGCGGTGTAAACCTCTTTGAAGTCCATGGGCGTCGGGTTGGCGCCGACTGAACCAAAGAACTTCACCCAGAGGTCATTCTGCGGTACGCGGAGCTTCAGGTCCTTGAAGTCCTCGGGCTGGGTGATGGGACGCACCGAGTTGGTGGTGTGCCGGGGAGTACGGGTCAGCATGGACACGCCCTTGATGCCCAGCTTGTCCAGTGAGCCCAGCAGTTCCTTGCCTGGCTCGCCTTCAAAGTACTTGGTGACCTCCTCCGAGTCCTTGAAAAGGTAGGGAAGGCTGACGGCATTCATCTTCGGCTCGAAGGACGCGTACACCGAGGTGGACATGATGGTCGAGTCCAGCGTGCCATTTCCAAGCAGGTTGACGGCGGCGTTCTGGTCCCCGCCAAAAAGGGTGCCGTCGGGGAACGTTTCGACCTTGACCTTGCCGTCGCTCAGCTCGGCAACCTTGTCGGCGAAGTGCTTTGCGGAGACGCCCATGGAAGAGGTTGCCGGGTCACCGAGGCCGAGGCGCACGGTGGTGCTGGCGCCGGCACCGCCGGCGCCGCCCCCGCCGCAACCGCTGAGGACAGTACTAACGGTGAGTGCAACGGCCACAGCTGCGGCGGCCAGGATGCGCTTTGGCATCTGATTCTCCTTTGAATACTTGCTGGTTCCTGGCCGGTACGGACAGGGGTACTGATGCTTCGATGGCGGTGGTTAAGGCGTCTTGGGCTGTGCGGATATGGTCGAGAAGGGCTGCTCTTGCTGCTTTCTCGTCTCGCTTGCCCGGTGCCTTGCAGTCGCGGCCTACGGAACAGGGTGGAAGATTGCGGTATAAGTGGAACCGGTACACTTTTTTACCACAGCGCGGGTGGGGCTGTAAACCGTTGAGAAGCGGATGCTACTTGTTACTTGGAAAACTGCAGCCGGGCAACGCTGGACCGTTCGACCAGTTCGGCGGCTACGCGTATGACATTGGGTTTTCCGGACGTCCTGCCCTGCGTGTTGGACAAAGCGAGCTGCACGGAGTGCCGGGCGAGCAGATCTATGGGCTGCCGGACGATTGTCAGGGCCGGGGTCATGAGTTCGGTCCAGGGTGAATCTTCGAAAACGATAACGGATAGGGTGCGGGGAATGTCGATTCCGGCGTGGGATAGGCGCCGCAGAACTTCGGTTACCTGGGCGGTGTTTGCCACCACCAATGCGGTGGGCGGCTCCTCGATGCCGAGGAGCGCCGACGCGGCATCTCCTCCCGCCGGCCCGCGGAACGCGGCGTGCCGGATGAGGAGCTCATCCTGCTCCAGGCCGGCTGTTTCCAGGGCGTGCCGATAGCCGGCGATCCGGTCCCTTCCGGTGGTGGAGGCAGCCGGCCCGGAGATAATCCCGATTCGGCGGTGGCCGTGCGCGGCGAGCAGTGCCGTAGCAGCCCGGGCGGATTCGAAGTTGTCGATGCTCACCACGTCTACTTCAGGGAGCGAAGGTATTGATCTATCGACAAACACCACATCAGTCCCAAGGTCCTGAAGCTGCTTCCAGATTGCCAGGTTGTTGCCGGTCGGGGTCGCGATAATCCCGCTGACCCTGCGTTCGATCAGTGTCGCCAGACGCTCTGATTCCAGCTGGTCATCCTCCTGCGTGGTCATCAGCAGCACCTGGATTCCGCGGGCGTGCGCCTCCTGCACCACCTGGTCGGCCAGTCGGGCGAAAAATGGGTTGGAGACGTCGGCGAGGAGCAGCCCCAGCGTGGTAGGCGGGCCATACTTTAGCTCCCTGGCCGCCGTGCGGGGATGGTAGCCCAAGTCCTTCATCACGCCGTTGACCCTGGCGCGGGTAGCTGCAGCGACTGGACCTGAGCCCGGATTCAGCACCCGCGAGACAACTGCAACGGACACCCCGGCCGCCTGGGCAACATCGCGGATGGTCGGTTGTTTCTGCACGCCTACTCCTTTGTCTGGCACTTCCTGGACATCCGGGAACCTTTTTTAGCCTAGGGCTTGACCTCAGGCCTACGCCTGTGACATAAAAGTGTACCGGTTCCACTTATTTTACCTTAGTTCGATCCCGCTTGGACTGCAGAGCCCCACTACCAATGGCGGCGAGCCGCACGGTGATAAGTAGAGCCCCACAATCTGCGGTTGATCCCAGACCAGCCCGCATCCCTTCCGGAACAGCGCCGTATCCCTTGAAAGGCAACTCATGAATCTGCACCATCTCCTGACCCAGCGCGAGGCCGACGGAAAGCCCATCCGGGTCGGCCTGATCGGCGCCGGACGCTACGGGACGATGTACCTGGCCCAAGCAAACAACATCCCGGGCATCCACGTCGTCGCCATCGCAGACATCAACGTCAAACGCGCTGAAGGTGCTTTCGAACTCGTTGGATGGCCCAAAGACCAGATCGCCCCCGACATCGCAACCGCCCTGAGGGACCGCTCAACCGCGATCGTGGCCAACGCCGACGAGCTTTTCGACGTCGACATCGACATCATCGTGGAAGCCACCGGCAACCCCATCGTTGGCGTCAAGCACGCACTGCGCGCCATCGAAACGAAAAAGCACATCATCATGGTCACGGTTGAAGCCGACGCCTTGGCAGGGCCCGCTCTTGCCAAGCGGGCAGAAGCAGCCGGCGTTGTCTACTCAATGGCATACGGCGACCAGCCGGCCCTCATCATGGAACTCGTCGACTGGGCCCGCACCAGCGGCTTCGACGTCGTCTGCGCCGGCAAGGGTGCCAAATTCCTCGAGCACTACCACGAGATGAACCCCGACAACGTCTGGGAAAACTGGGAATTCTCCAAGGAACTCACCGACTCCGGGCAGCTGAACCCGAACATGCACACCTCCTTCCGCGACGGCACCAAGGCCGCCATCGAAATGGCCGCCGTCGCCAACGGCGCAGGACTGGTCCCCTCCGACACCGGGCTGACGTTCACGCCCGGAGACGTTGAGGAAATTGCCTCAATCTGCCGCCCCGCCGATGTCGGAGGAGCCCTCGCACACGAAGGGACCGTCGACGTCATGTCCAGCGTCAACCGCGACGGCACCTGGATCCCCCACAACACCCAGGAAGGCGTCTTCGTCGTCGTGAAGGCCACGAACGCGTACGTCTCCGGCTGCTTCAACGAATACCCCTGGCACCCGGACCCCACCGGCCAGTACGCCGCCCTGTACCGCCCCTACCACTACGTCGGCCTGGAACTGAATGTATCCATCGCCAACGCCGTGCTCCGCGGAATTTCCACGGGTTCACCTATCGGGTTCTTCGGCGACGTCGTTGCCACCGCCAAGAAAGACCTCAAAGCCGGCGAATTCCTCGACGGCGAAGGCGGATACACCGTCTGGGGCCAGCTCGTTTCGGCGAAGCACTCCGTAACTACCGGTGCACTGCCGGTCGCACTGGCCCACCACGTGGAACTGCGCAATGACGTCGCCAAGGGCGGGATCGTCCGCTGGGATGACGTCATCATGGACGACTCCCTGGCCCAGGCCCTCGAACTGCGCCGGGAAACCGAAGCCCTTGCCCTTGCCCTTGAGGCAGTGTCGAAGTAGCTGGCAAGCGGGGATTCCACAATGGGCTGAACCTGGCATCCACTGAAAGTTCGGCCCCTGGAAACCTCGCCGCTCTCAGCTAAGTCTGACGAACACCCTGCGGATGTTCGGCGCGGACCGACGGACTCTACCCGTCGGTCCGCGCCGCGCCCCCCAAGGACCCTCCCACGCCCCTCAAGGGCACCCTTAAAGCAAGGAGAACCCCAGCATGACCATCGTCGTCACTGCAGCTTTTAGCCCGAAGGAAGGCGCCTTCGACCAGGTCGTCGCCGCCCTCTCCCCCGCAATCAGCGAAGTCCACCAGGAACCCGGCTGCCTGCTCTACGCGATCCACGAAGCCCCCAACAACCAGATCCTCATGATTGAGAAATGGGAATCAGCTGCGCTGCTGGACGCCCACGGCGAAGGTGAACCGGTCAAACGCCTGAACGCCTCCCTCGAAGGCCTGCTGGAAAAGCCTGTCGTAGTGACCCGGATGGTTCCGATCCCCGCGGGAACAGCACAACAGGGAGCACTGTAGTGCACAGCCCTCTTGTCATTATGGGCGTGTGTGGTGCAGGCAAGACTGCGGTCGGCGCTGCCCTGGCAGCCCGGCTCGGGGCAACCTTCAAGGACGCTGACGACCTGCACCCCTTGCCGAACGTCGAAAAAATGACGGCTGGCATACCGCTCACCGATGAAGACAGATGGCCATGGCTTCGCCTGGTCGGCGAAGAACTCGCGGCCGAACACCCCGACGGGATCGTGGTTGCCTGTTCGGCCCTCAAACGCGCCTACCGTGACGCTATCCGCGCAGCCGCTCCTTCCACCCGGTTCATCCTCTTAAAGGTCGACCCTTCGGTACTGAAGGAGCGGCTGGTCCAGCGCCCAGGACACTTCATGCCTCAATCCCTCCTCACCTCACAGCTGGAGACACTTGAGACCCTTGGAACAGCCGAAGCCGGAATGACCGTGACATCCGAAGGCGGCATAGAAGCACTCACCGAGGAAATTCTGGCGAATCTGCCCCAAGTGCATCCCGCAGTACCCGCCGGTACCGATCAGAACGGAAGATAAATTTCCGCCCCACGCCTCCGAGCGCCTAGCCGGGCTGCAGGAATATCTTCTCAGGGTCCGGGCTTGTCCCAAGTGGCAGGAGCAGCACATCTGAGGAGGACCATGATTACCGGTACAGAGTCAACATCAGGCGCCCGGCGTACAGCTTTGGTGGTAGGAGCCACGGGCATCGCGGGATCCGCGTTGGTGGACACCTTGACGGGCGAGGGCTGGGACGTCCTTGCCTTGTCCCGCCGGCCCGGAGCGGAGCGCGCCGGGGTTCGGTGGCTTTCGGCGGATCTGACCTCGGCCGCAGCCTTGGCCAATGTGCTTGAGCCGGAGAATCCATCGCACGTTTTTTTCACAGCATGGTCGCGCCGTGCCACCGAGGAGGAGAACATCAGGGTCAACGCCGGCATGGTGCGTGACCTGCTCGCCGCACTCCGCGGCAAAGACGTGAGCCACGTTGCCCTGATGACCGGCCTAAAGCATTATCTCGGACCCTTTGAGGCCTACGCGGCAGGAGAAATGGCCGACACACCTTTCCACGAGGAGGAGCCGCGCCTGCCGGTGGCGAACTTTTACTACGCGCAGGAGGATGAGCTCTGGGCCGCATCGGCCGAGCAGGGGTTCACCTGGTCCGTGCACCGCGCGCACACGGTCATCGGGCATGCGGTGGGCAACGCCATGAACATGGGACTTACGCTCGCCGCCCAGGCCACCCTTTGCAGGGAGAGCGGGGAGCCGTTTGTCTTTCCCGGGTCCGAAACGCAGTGGAACGGCCTGACTGACATGACCGACGCAGGTTTACTCGCAGAGCACATGCTCTGGGCATCCACGACGCCTCAAGCCGCAAACGAGGCCTTCAACATCGTCAACGGTGATGTGTTCCGCTGGCGATGGATGTGGCCGAAACTCGCAGCCTACTTCGGCCTGGAATGGGAGGGGTACCAGGGTGAGCCCCGGCCTCTCGAGCAGTCCATGGCAGGGCGCGAAGACCAGTGGAGGGAACTTGCCCGGCGCCATAACCTCAGCGAGCCGGACCTGGACCGCGTCGCCTCCTGGTGGCACACCGACGGCGACCTGGGCCGCAACATCGAGGTAGTGACGGATATGGGCAAAAGCCGGGACGCCGGGTTCACCGGCTATCGCCGAACACTGGATTCCTTCACCACACTCTTCAACCGGTACCGTGCGGAGACCCTCATCCCCTGATCGGTCGCGCTACCTGCGACCGCGTCAGAGGGTCAACCTACTGCTGTTTGTTGCCGCCCGCAGTGGGGTCACCGGAAGGCAGGTGAAGTGAACGGCATCGGTGACCACATCTCGTGTGCTTGCGCCACGCGCGTAGGAGCCCCGCTGCACCGCCGCACCGGTCCCCCGGCTCAGGACTTGGAACAGCAGGAACTCGACGGTGTTGAACTCTCCCTGTTCCTCGAGCACCGGCCGGAGGTGGTCCATCAGCGCCGTTACCACCTCAAAGGCGCCCCGGGGCTTTCCTGTTATCGGGTCTCCCAGCTCACCCTGCAGTCCGTAGCGGCTGGCCTGCCAGGACGCGAGTTGCAGTTGGGTAGCCGAAGTGGGGAATGGACTGACGCCGTCGCGCCACTGCCGTGCCGCGGTTTCCGCCAACCCGCGGACCAAGGCCGCCAGCAGGACGGTGTCGTCGGCAAACAGGCACACGTCGGCGACCCGGACCTCTACGGTCGGGTGCTTGTGGCTGAGTCGTGCGTCCAAGTACAGGTTGGCTTTGTCCAAGGGCACGCCGGAGCTGAGGATCTGCCCGATTTCACGGTGGTACGCAGCAGCGGAACCGTAAATGCCAGCCGCTCCGGTGGTGGGCCAGCGGCTCCAAGCCTGCCAGCGGTAACTCGCATAGCTTGAGTCCACCCCATTCCAATACGGTGAGTTGGCGCTGATGGCCAGCAGGACGGGCAGCCAAATCCGGATGCGGTCCAAGATGGCGACGCCTTCTTCTTCGGACTCGATCTCCACGTGCACGTGGCAGCCTCCGGTTAGCTGTTCAACAGCGGTAAGCCCGAACCTTTCCATCAGCTGGGCACATCGTTCACCCGGGGCGATGGTGGACTCGACCGGCAGCGCCGAAGTTGCCAACGCAACCGCCCGCGCTCCTGCCCGCCTGGCCGCAGAGTCGGCGCTCTTCCGCCCGGCGGTAATGTCATCGGCGATTTCGGCGAGGGTGACCCGCGGCAAGGTGCAGGTTTCAATCTGTTCCTGCTTCATTTCGCTGGTTAGGCGGGGAAAATCGCTGAGCTGTTCCAGGACTTCGCCCAGCGGCAGGGGCTTCCCGCTCTCGCCGTCGACAATCAGGAACTCCTCCTCAACACCCATCCTGCGCGTCATCGCAACCCGCCCAGGACGTGAAGATCCCCCGCGTGCACCCACTCAGCTGCTCGGACACCGCCGTTCTTCCGGATAACGTAAGCCACTGAGCTCCTCGGCGTAGGTCCGCGGGTTGCATGCTCAACCCGCCCCATTTTCACATACGAAGTGGTGCGGAGGACCCTGAAAAAGACCATGGCCCGCCCCCCAACGGAAAGCGGACCATGGCGGTCTCATCGACGGTCCCGGATGTTCTCCGGGTGGTTGCCGGCCGTTAGCGGTTGGTGCGGGCGTCGTCGTCGAGGTCGATGTTTTCCTTGTGGACCTCTTCGGTGACGGTGTGCTCGTCGGTCACCGTTTCCTTGTCCAGGCGGACGCGTTCGACGGGGACGGCTTCCTTTTCCACCACGGGGCGTTCCTCATGGAGGATGACCTCGTGTTCTTCTTCGCTGATGGCAGGGCCGTCCAGAGCGGCGCCCCTGTTGGCGTCGGTGATGGGCTCGCGTTCCAGGCGGACCTCTTCGCGCTGGACCGGGACGGTGGTGGTGACGTTCTCGGTGACTACATACTTGCGCAGCCGCACACGGCCAGCTTCTTCCTTCCGGGTGCCGACGTGCAGTTGCTCCTCAGACCGGGTCATCGCCTCGTCCGTGGTGGGTCCTGAAGTGTCGTGACCCACCGTGCCGCGGCCTACGGCTGCGGCGTCAGCAGTGTTGGCGTCACCGTGACGGCTAAAGCCGTTGGAGAGACCGTAGTAGGTGTAGAGCTCGTCTTCCTCGGCGGGTTCCAGATGCCCGTCAGGGGCGACACGGGGCGCGTCCTTGACCTTGTCCTTGGTGTGGGCGACGACGATGTCGTTGCCGTCCTGCGAAGCGGAGCCCAGCGGGGCGAAGGACTCATGGGTTCCGAAGAGCCCGGTCTTGACCGTGACCCAGGTGGGTTCTGAGGTCTGGTCATCAACGTAGATTTGCCCTATGGATCCGATTTTGGTTCCGTCGGAACCGATGACATTGCCGCCGGCGGTGGTCAGTGCAGAAAGGTTTTCAGTGTTAAGCACGATGTTCTCCTTCTAATGCTGTTGATGAATCCGGCGTGGGGCGCTGGTTAGCGGTGGGTGGAGCCGGCGGTGCGCGTGGTGTTGCGGGAGAGCAGGATGGCCAGGGCGATCATGGCGATGCCGAGGACGAAGTGCAGCCAGTTATCCGCGGTGTTGACCGGGACGAAGTTGGCGGGGGTGTCGTGGCCGATGATGAGGCCGTAAAGCCACAGGATGAGGTAGATGACCCCGCCGTAAAGCAGGTAGCTGCGGGCCTGTGTGTTGGTGCGGGACATCAGGATCCCGGCGACGCCGAAGAGCAGATGGACGATGTTGTGCAGGATCGAGACCTGGAAGATGCCCAACAGGAGTGCTTCTGAGCCGTGTCCGGCGAAGGAGAGCGCTTCGTAGTTGCTGGTGATGCCCGGGATGAAGCCGAGGACTCCGACGAGCAGGAAGACCGCGCCTACTGCCTGGGCTGCTCTTTGAAGGGTGGTTTTGGGTCCGGTAGTCCGGTTTGTTGTCGCCATCTTGTTGCTCCTGTCGTAGAGAGATTTTTGTTTTGCCGATCGCTGTTTTTGTGCCGGGCGGCGGTGTTCCGCTCAGAGTTCCGGAGGCGAAGGATGTGTTGTTCCAGCTGTCGGCGGAACAACACCTCATCAGGTGCTTCCGCTTCGGTGCCCTCACGAATGAGATTTCCGGCAGCGGAAAGGACGGCCCGGCCTTCCGGGGTGAGGTAGATGTCGGCGCTCCGGCCGTCCCTGCCTGGTTCCTTGGTCAGGAATCCGAGGCTTTGAAGCCGCCGCAGCACCTTGCCCAGGCTTTGCCGGCTCACGCAGAGCATTTCGGCAAGATCCGTCGCCGTGGTTGGTTCAAGTTGCGCCGCTGTCTCGAGTGCGTCCAGCGATCCTGTGGTCAGTCCGAGCCTGGCCAACCGTCGGTTGAGCCGGCGCTCATCAAGTCGGGCCGCAATGCTGACCAGCCTGTGAGTGGCCCATTGCTCCGGAACGGTCCCCGGCTGTGCCTTCATGTGCCGCGGCCCGCCGGCAGCGGATTGTTGCTGGTCGGGGTCCGTCGGCCTCCCCGCTGGGTCGGGGGGAGGCTTGGGGACCTGGTCCCGGCCGCTCATGTGTTCTGGACGTTATCCTTGGCATCTGCTGCGCGGTCTTTGACGTCACTCGCGGCGCTTTGGCCCTCGGCTTTGACGTTCTGCATTCCGTCAGCGGCGGTGGCTTTGACGCTTTCCATGGCTTCCTGGGCGGGTGCCTTCAAGTCCTGGACCATATCCTTGGCCGCGTCGGTAACCTGGGTGGCCAGTGGCTCCGCGGCGGTCTTCAGCTGTTCGGCCGCTTCGCGTTCCTTCTGGCTGGCCGGGATCAGGGACGAGACGAGCATCCCGGCCCCGAACGCGATCAAACCTGCTGCCAGGGGATTGCCCTGGGTTTGGGCCTTGACCCGTGACGGGGCGGCGCTGATCGCGGAACCGGCATCGGAGAATTTGCTGGCAACGGTGTCCTTTGCCCCGTGCAGGGTGTCGCCGGTGGAGTGCAGGGCGTTACCGGCATGGCCAGTCCCGGAGGAGACCTTGTCCTGAACAGTGGACACCTTGTCTCCAACAGTGGTCGTGGCGGAATCGGCGACTCCCATGACCTTGTCCTTCACCCCCGTAACTGCGTCCTTGACGCTGCCCTTCACCTTCTCGGTCTGGCGCTGGACGATGTTGGACGGTGTGACCTTGTCCGCGACCGCGTCCACGTTGGTGCCCAGGCGTGCGCGGGTCTCTTCTATTTCCTGACGAATTGCATCCGGGTTATCGCTCATCGGTTTACCTCACCTGGTTTTAGGGTTGGGGGAATTTCAGACAGTGTCTCGCCGGTCTGGGGCATGCCCTTGATCTGCTTGAGTTCCTTGCGCCCCATCGAGGCCAGGACCGCGGCGATGATGCCCCAGATCACGGCGACGATCACGGCGGCCCAGCCCAGCGGCATCAGGGCGCCCAGGGCGAACATCAGCGCCAGGGACAGGAACAACAGGACGAAGTGTCCGGCCACGCCGGCGCCGCCGAACATCCCGGCGCCCTTCCCGGCCTTGGTGGCGGACTGCTTGGCTTCAGCCTTGGCAAGCTCCACTTCCTGGCGCATCAGGGTGGACAGGTCCCGGGTCACATCACCCAGCAGCTCACCCAGCGACGCGTTATCCGCCTTCTGATGCGCCTCACTCGGCGGCATCTCCGGTATCTGGCTGCTCACAGGTGACGTCCTTCCTTTGACTCGTAGGGGTCATCCTCAAAGCGCAGGGGCGTATCTTCCGCTGTGCCTGAGGGCAGGGCCGAGGTGGATACCGGAGCTCCGCCGGCCACAATGGGCTCTTCGTAAAATTCAGGGGCGCTGCCGGAGGCAAACGCGCTCTCCTGCCGGGCCGGAGCTTCAACCGTCCGAAGGGTTTGCCCTGATGTAAGGGGTCGCTGGCCAGCGGAATCCTGGGATCCCGGGGCTCCTGCCTGCAGGCCGCGGCCGAGCCGGCCCACGAGGATCCCTGCCCCTGCTGCCAGCAGCAAGAAGGTGCCGGGACGGTTGCGCGCGAACCTCTGGACCTCGCCGAGCAGGTCGCCAGGCTCCTTGTTCTCGATCCACGAAGCCACCACTTCACTGCGATGGGCAGCCTGCCGGATCAGGTCACTGGCGATGCCCTGCTGCTCGGGTGCCTCACTCATGGTCTGCAGCTGGCTGGAAAGGGTGCGGATACCTTCCGCAGCCTTTTGCTGCTGGGTGCCTGCCTGGCCGGACAGACCCGATTTCGCCTGGGACAGGAGATCCTTGGCGTTGGATTTTGCCTCAGAGGCGACATGGGCGGCCTCTTCCTTAGCCGTCTGGGCAACACCCTGCGCGGCGCTGGTGGCATGCCCGGCGACATTGGAAGCTTCTTCCTTCGCGACCTGTTTTTTGGATCCGGGGGCGCCTTCGGACGCCGGGGTAACGGAAGGGGTAGTTCCGACGGTCATAATCTCGGTGTCCTGCGAGGACGACCCCGAAACGTTGGTCCACTGATTTTCTGTCATCATGCTCTCTTTCCGTCAGGTCAGCTGCTGTTGATGCATCAGCACTGACGTAATAGTAAGCATGATTACTATTAAATAGTAAGTAGCCTTTCTACTTGTTGGTGGGATGGCATCCGTCGTACTGGGAGTGACACTCGCCAAGGCGTCCCGCCGCCCCCGCTTTCGTGGCATGGACGTGAAGCGGTCTGACTGTTCGAACTGAAAGGACGATGGTGCCGGTCGAAACCGACAAGCTGCAACGTCCCCTCGTCCGACACGGCGCGCGCCATCGTGACCGCCGAAGGCATACTGGCCCTCACCCAAGACGTCACCGAGCGGCGCTCTGCTTCCTTAAGGTAATAAGTACACTTATCACTATGGCTTCTTGCACTACGAAACGCTGGGGTAGCCAGAAGCAATGCCAGATTGGAGGTGGAAGGGATGGATGAAGCGGCGAAGCGGCGGCTGGAACTTGCAGCACTGGTCGTCGACGGTTTGCAACCGCAGGTTCTTTGGCCCTCCTATTTCGGCCAAGCCCCGTGTTCTGAGTTCGAGCTGCGCGCCTACCTTCATGGCGTCCTTGCCCTTCCCGACTTTGAACACGGCCACGGCACTGACCCGAAGGGGAAGGAGGTCACGGCAAGGCGGCCTCCCCCACAGTCCATTCCGCGCGGATCCGGTCAACCGGATGGCGTGGTGAAAAGGTCTGATGAAGATCTCTTGGCTGCGTTGGGAGCGGCGGGCAGGTTCCTTCTTACCCCTGAACGGGCAGAGGAGGAACGGTTGGCATCGTTGCGGGAAACTGACCTCCTCCACACAGGTGCGGAGGAAACTTTTGATCGGGTAGTAAATGCTGCCCGAGAGTACTTCGGCGTAGGTGCTGCCTCACTGTCACTGATCGCGAAGGACGCCCAGTTCTTCAAGTCCGCTGTCGGCCCTCTCCGGGAGGAGACCCCACGTCAAATCGCACTGTGCACAGAGACAGTTAAGCGGGACTCAATGCTGGTCATAAACGACACGCTGACTGATGAGCAATTCGCTTCGAATCCACTCGTCGTCGGGGACCCTTACATCCGTTTCTATGCCGGCTATCCCCTGCACGGTCCGCGTGGGTGGAACATTGGGACTTTGTGCGTCATCGACCAGAAACCCAGGACGTTCACTGCATCTGACGAGCTGGTACTTCGGTCCCTCGCAGCCATCGCCCAGAACGACATTGACGCACGGACGTTGCGGTGACGATGTCGTACCCGGGACGGCGCCGGGGATTGTCCATGACACAGCTCCCGTTTACGTTAAGGCATGCCCATGACCCCTGAACAACGGCCGCCCATGATGGAGCTTCAGAACCTCCTGATCAGTGCTGAAAGCGTTGAGGACTTTTTCTGTGGCCTGTCGGGTGTCGCCGCCGCCACGTTGAGTGGACGTACCCGGAGCACCATTGACTGCGGCATCACATTCCAGGAGGGAAGCCGCCGCGTTACCGTCGCCGGCAGCAGCCCGCGTGCTGTCCGTCTGGACCAAATTGAGCAGCGCCTGGGCCAAGGACCCTGCGTAGAAGCCCTGCGAACCCTTGCCCCGGTGCTCCTGGAAGATGTCGCGAGTGACCCTCGCTGGCCGTCCTACCAGCAGGAACTCGCTTCCCAGAACTGCCGAAGCGTTCTCGGCATGCCCCTGCACATCGGCAGAGACTCCACTGCCGCACTCAATTTCTTTGCCTCCGGCCGGGTCTTCGATGACCAGACGATCAAAGAAACCGCTGCCTTCGCAGGCGCAGCCTCACAAGCTATCCGCCTCGTGCTGAAAATCAAGGACGCCCAAAACACCGTAAGCGAGCTAAGGTCAGCCCTGGAAAGCCAGACACCCGTGAGCATCGCTTGCGGGATACTCATGGCGCAGAATCGTTGCAGCCAGGACGAGGCCATGACCATCCTGACAAACGCGTCGAAGGCCAGCGATAAAACGCGGCAGGACCTCGCAAAAGAAATCGTCACCCACCTCTCCGGAGAAACCCCCGCTACCTTCTTCCAAAGTTGAAGCCCCTCAGCGAAAGAAGCAGCATCGGCGGAAACTCATCCCTTTGCAGTGCCCGCGGGAGGGGCGGTGGAGTCCCGGACAATCAGGTGCGTGGCAAGTTCGACGCGGTGGGAGTCCAGGACTTCCCCGCGCGCCTGGCGCAGCAGTGACCGAAGTGCCGCGCGGCCCATCTCCTCCAACGGCTGGGCCACGGAGCTGAGTGACGGAACCGATTCCTCACCCTGCCTTGTCCCGTCGAAACCGATGAGGCTGATGTCCTCGGGAACCCTGACCCCTCGTCGGCCCGCTTCGCTGAGGACACCCAGTGCGATGGCGTCGCTTCCGGCGAAGATGGCCGTGGGCCGCTGGTCCAGCTGGAGCAGTGCCTGGAGTCCGGCAACGCCACTCTCGCGGCGGAACCTGCCACCGGGCACGATGTACTGGGGATCCACCGTGACGCCACGGGCCATCAGGGCGGCCATATAGCCGTGCAGCCGGGCCTGGTTGCATTCGGCCTTTTCTATCCCGCCGATGTACGCGATCCGCCGGTGCCCCAGGTCAAGCAGATGTTCCGTCGCGGCCTTGCCGCCGGCCCAGTTGGTTGCCCCGACGCTCACCACATCCGCTGAGGGCGGGTTGAGCGGGTCAATGACAACAACGGGAATCTTGCGTCGGCGGAACGCCTGCAGTTGCGCCTCGCTGAAAGCGGACGTCACCACGATCATTCCCGCCCGGCCTTCATCCAGCATGCGCTGCGCGCGGCGCTCAGGGGTGCGCAGGTTCGAGGGTGACGGGCCGGTGACGCTGACCATGATCTCGACGTCGGCAGCGGCGGCAAACTGCAGGATTCCGTTGAGGACCTCGATCATGTAGGCGGAGTCCAGGACGTCGATGACCACCTCGACAACAATGCTGGCCTCCCCGGCCGCGCGGCGCTGCACCGGGGACTGGTACCCTGCCTGCTCGAGAGCCGCCAGGACGCGGGCACGGGTCTCCGGCGCTACGTCGTCGCGGCCGTTCACCACCTTCGAAACGGTTGGCGCCGAGACGCCGGCCTGCAGCGCGACCATGGCAAGCGTCGGCTTGGCCTGCTCTGGAATCTTCATCGATCTCACGGTTCGCAACCTTTCGAAATTTTCGTGAGCTTCATTCTGCAGAAGCAGCAACGGAACGGTCAAGGGAAGCCGTGTCCTTGTGCCAAAAATTTCGGCCCCGACCTCTTGACCTCCACCAGACAGCCACTTTAGTTTAGAGCGTGACCTAAATCACCCTTTCGAAATGTTTCGAACTGGTCAGGCAGAGACCCGCACCTTGCAAAGAAGCAAACCCCAGATGGAGAAGCAATGAAGCAGCCCCAGACGTCCCGCCGCTCTTTCCTCGCCCTTGCCGCCCTCACTCCCTTCGCTGTCGCAGCGACCACTGCCTGCGGCACTTCCGGACCGGGCGCCTCCAGCGCCGGCGGGGGCGCCAGCATGTGGTACCTCTCCGGCGAGCCGAACCAAACCACCATGCAGAAGGCCGTGGACGCCTTCAATTCGGCGAACCCCGACAACAAGATCGAAGTAACCTACTTCCAGAACGACGCCTACAAGACCAAGATCAAGACCGCCATCGGCGCCGGCCAGGCCCCCACCATCATCTACGGCTGGGGTGGCGGCACCCTGAAGACGTACGCCGAGGCCAACCAGGTGGACGACCTGACCGGCTGGTTTGACGAGAACAAGGACCTGAAAGAGAAGTTCTTCCCCGCGTCCTTCGGTGCAGCCACCGTCAACGGCAAGATCTACGCGCTTCCCAACCAGTACGTGGCCCCGATCGTCCTGTTCTACAACAAGGAACTGTTCGAAAAGGCCGGCGTGCAGCCGCCAAAGACCTGGGATGACATCATGTCGCTGGTCAAGACCTTCAACGGCATGGGTGTGGCACCCTTCTCACTGGGCGGACAGTCGCGCTGGACCTCCATGATGTGGCTGGAATACCTGCTGGACCGCATCGGCGGCCCCGGCGTCTTCACCGCGATCTTCGAAGGCAAGCCCAACGCCTGGCTGGACCCCGCGGTAATCGAAACGGGCACCAAAATCCAGGAACTCGTGACTGCGGAAGGCTTCATCAAGGGCTTCTCATCGATCACTGCAGACTCCAACGCGGACCAGGCACTGCTGTTTACGGGCAAGGCAGCCATGATGCTGCATGGGTCGTGGACCTACGGCGCCATGAAGAAGGGCGGCCAGAATTTCGTCCAGGACGGAAAGCTGGGCTTCGTCCAGTTCCCCACCGTTGCCGGCGGCAAGGGCGACCCCAAGAACGGCGTCGGGAACCCTGCCCAGTACATGTCGATCTCCTCGAAGGCGACAGAGGAGGAAAAGGAGTCGGCGAAGAAGTTCTTCAAGGACGGCATCCTGACCGAGACGGTCATCGACACCTACATCAACTCCGGATCCGTTCCCATCGTCAACGGCATCGAGGACAAGCTCAACACCTCTCCGGACAAGGACTTCCTGAACTTCGTGTACGACATGGCCAAGAACGCTCCCAGCTTCCAGCAGTCCTGGGACCAGGCCCTGAGCCCCACCGCCGCCGAGGCCCTGCTGAACAACATCGACCAGCTGTTCCTGAAGTCGATCACGCCGCAGCAGTTCGCCGAGAACATGAATGCCACCCTCGGAAAATGAGTAACGCCGTCTCCACCGCTCCCACCACTGCCGCGGCCAGGACCGAGTCGGAGCAGACCGGGAAGCGCCGCGCCGCCCTCGCGTGGCTGACGCTGCCTGCGTTGTTCTTCTTCCTGGTCTTCGCCGTCGTGCCGCTGGCCGGCGTCTTCATTCTGAGCTTCACCAGCTGGGACGGCATCGGCGCCATCGGGGCGGCGGGCCTGGGCAACTGGTTCTCGGTACTTGCCGACCCCGGGCTGTACAACGCCCTGGGGCTGACCTTCCTGATCATGGCCGCCTCCTGGCTCGTCCAGACCCCGATCAGCCTCCTCCTGGGTGTCTTCACTGCAGGAAGCCAGCGCTACCGGGCCGCCCTGGCAGTGCTGTACTTCCTGCCCCTGCTGCTCTCGTCGGCTGCAGTGGCCATCGCCTTCAAGGCCCTGCTGGATCCGAACTTCGGCCTGGCAACCGGCCTGGGACTGCCCTTCCTTGCCCAGGACTGGCTGGGTGTCCCGCATCTGGCCCTGGGCCTGGCCATCTTTGTGATCGCCTGGCAGTTCGTGCCGTTCCATACGCTCATCTACCAGGGCGGCGTGCGGCAGATCCCCAAATCACTCTACGAAGCGGCCGAGATCGACGGGGCCGGAACCATCAAGCAGTTCTTCCACATCACGCTCCCCCAGCTGAAGTACACCATCATCACCTCGTCCACCCTGATGGTGGTGGGGTCGCTGACGTACTTCGACCTGATCTTCGTCCTCACCGGCGGCGGCCCCGGTAACTCCACCCGGATCCTGGCGCTGGACATGTACCTGCGGGGCTTCCGGGCCAACCTGATGGGCCCGGCAAGCGTCATCGCCGTCATTCTCGTCCTCATCGGCCTTGCACTTGCCTTGTTCCTCCAACGCCTCGGAGGCAAGGACAAGCAGGGCAGCCAATTGGAAGGCCTGTAGCGTGAGTACCGTCCTGAGTAACAGCACGGAGGAGGCCCGGGTCGGCTCCCCCGCCAATATCGCCGCCGCGAAGCGGGGGGTCGGTTCCCGGCTGAGGCAGTTCAACGTCCCGGCCGGCCTCGGCGGCTGGATCTGGCTCGCCATCATCATCATCCCGGTGTACTACGTGGTCATCACCAGCCTGAAGACGCAGGAAGGCTACTTCGGGCAGAATCCGCTGGCACTTCCCACATCACCGACTTTGGAAAACTACCAGCTGGTCCTGGAAGCCGACTTCGCCACGTACTTCATGAACAGCTCCATCGTTACGATCGGTTCGGTGGTTCCGGCGGTGCTGGTTTCATTTATGGCCTCGTTCGCCATCGTCAGGGGCAGCGGCAGGTTCCTCAAACTGGTCAACGGCTTGTTCCTTATGGGACTGGCCATCCCGCTCCAGGCCACGATCATCCCGATCTACCTGATGATCATCCGCCTCAACCTGTACGACAGCCTGCTGGCGCTGATGCTGCCGTCCGTAGCCTTTGCCATCCCGCTGACGGTGCTGATCCTGTCCAACTTCATCCGCGACGTGCCGAACGAGTTGTTCGAGTCAATGCGCCTGGACGGCTGCAGCGAGTGGCAGATCATGTGGCGGCTGGCCCTCCCGCTGACCCGTCCCGCCATCGTGACCGTCGCAATCTACAACGGCCTGCACGTTTGGAACGGATTCCTGCTTCCGCTGGTCCTGACCCAGAGCCCGGTGCTGCGCGTCCTGCCCCTCGGGCTGTGGACGTTCCAGGGCGAGTACAGCGTCAACATTCCGGCTGTTCTGGCTTCGGTGGTGCTCAGCACGCTGCCCATCCTCGTGCTCTACGTCGTGGGCCGCCGCCAGCTGCTCAGCGGCCTCACCGCCGGCTTCAGCAAGTAGGACCACGATTCTCACGAAAGGAAATGCACATGACCACCGCAAAACCCCTGCGGGTCGGCATGGTGGGCTACGCCTTTATGGGTGCAGCGCACTCCCACGCCTGGCGAACGGCCCCACGGTTCTTCGACCTGCCGCTGCAGCCGGAGCTCACCGCGGTTGCCGGCCGGAACGCCGAGGGCGTCCGCGCCGCCGCGGACAAGCTGGGCTGGGAATCCGTCGAAACGGATTGGCGCCGCCTGATCGAGCGGGACGACATCGACCTCATCGACATCTGCACGCCCGGCAACACCCACGCCGAAATTGCCATCGCCGCCCTTGAAGCCGGCAAGCATGTGCTGTGTGAAAAGCCGCTGACGAACTCAGTGGAGGAGGCCGAGCGGATGACCCTTGCGGCGGAGACCGCCGCCAAGCAGGGCATCATGTCAATGTGCGGCTTCAGCTACCGCCGTACGCCCGCCCTGGCCCTGGCCAAGCGGTTCGTGGAACAAGGCCGGCTGGGCGACATCCGGCACGTCCGGGCACAGTATCTGCAGGACTGGCTCTCCGATGCCAACGCCCCCATGACGTGGCGGCTGGACAAGAGCAAGTCCGGGTCCGGCTCCCTGGGCGACATTGGGGCACACAGCATCGATGCGGCCCAGTGGGTCACTGGCCACACCATCAGCGGTGTGTCCGCCCTGCTCGAAACGTTTGTCACCGAGCGGCCGCTGGCCGGTGACCTGGTGGGCCTCGGCGGCCACGGGGACGCCGGCAGCGATGCGCCCCGGGGAGCGGTCACCGTGGATGACGCAGCGATTTTCAGCGCAAGGTTCGACGGCGGCGCTGGCGCCACGGGCACGATCGGCGTCTTCGAAGCCACGCGTTACGCGCTGGGCCGGAAGAACGCCATGCGCCTGGAAGTCAACGGCACCAAAGGTTCCCTGGCCTTCGACTTCGAGGACATGAACGTCCTGTCCTTCTACGACGCGGCCGAATCCCCGGACGCCGGCTTCCGCAAGATCTTCGTCACGGAGCCCGAGCACCCGTACGTCGGCAACTGGTGGCCCACAGGCCACGGCCTGGGCTACGAACACGGCTTCACCCACCAGGTAGTGGACCTGGTGACGGCGATCGGCGAGCGCCGCCAGCCCGAACCATCGTTTGCCGACGCCCTGCAGGTCCAGCGGGTGCTCGCGGCCGTGGAAGCCAGCGCCGCCAACTCCAGCCAATGGCAAAAGGTCTAGGCATATGACGACAGGACAAGGAACGGCCATGACACGACCCATCACTCTTTTTACCGGCCAGTGGGCCGACCTGCCCTTTGAGGAGGTGGCCCGGCTCGCCGGCGAGTGGGGCTTCGACGGGCTCGAGATCGCCTGCTGGGGCGACCATCTGGACCCGCGCCGTGCCGCCGAGGACGACAACTACCTCCAGGGCCGGCTGGACATCCTGGAGAAGAACCACCTGAAAGTCTTCGCCATCGCCAACCACCTCACCGGCCAGGCCGTGTGCGACGACCCCATCGACGAACGCCACCAGGGCATCCTGTCCGCTGGGATCTGGGGCGACGGCGATCCTGAAGGAGTGCGCCGCCGCGCCGCCGAGTCGATGAAGGACACAGCCCGCGCAGCCGCGCGCCTCGGCGTCAGGACCGTTACAGGTTTTACCGGTTCCTCCATCTGGAAGGCCGTCGCCATGTTCCCGCCCGCCTCCGAGGCAATGATCGACGCCGGCTACCAGGACTTCGCCGACCGCTGGAACCCCATCCTGGACGTCTTCGAGGAGGAGGGTGTCCGCTTCGCACTGGAGGTCCACCCCTCCGAAATCGCCTACGACTACTGGACCGCCAAGCGCACCCTGGAAGCCATCGGGCACCGCAAGAGCTTCGGACTGAACTTCGATCCGTCCCACTTCATCTGGCAGGACCTGGACCCGGTGATGTTCCTGCAGGACTTCGCCGAACACATCCTGCACGTCCATGTGAAGGAATCGGTCCGGCAGCTTGATGGCCGCAACGGCCGCCTGGGCTCCCACCTGGCATGGGCGGACCCGCGGCGCGGCTGGGACTTTGTCACGGCCGGCCACGGCGACGTCCAGTGGAACCGGATCTTCAGGACCTTGAACGCCATCGGCTACGACGGCCCCACCAGCATCGAATGGGAGGACGCCGGAATGGACAGGCTCATCGGTGCACCGCAGGCGCTGGCCATGGTCCAGGAACTCGCCCGGATTGCCCCGCCCGCAGCGGCCTTCGACGCCGCGTTCGCCAGCCGCTGACCCGAACCTCCTGCCGGCCCTCAACGTGCCGGTGGATAAACAAAGGAACTCCTCAATGACAGATCGCAAGAATGCCCTGGTGGTCCGCGGCGGCTGGGACGGCCATCAGCCCTACGAGGCCACCGAGCTCTTCATTCCCTACCTCGAGGACAACGGCTACGACGTCCGCGTGGAGGAATCGCCCAAGGTCTACGCCGATGCAGGCTACATGGCAGGCGTGGACCTGATCATGCAGTGCATGACCATGAGCACCATCGAAAAGGACGAGTTCGCCGGGCTGCGGACCGCCGTGGAAAACGGCACCGGCCTGGCCGGCTGGCACGGCGGGATCGCCGATTCCTACCGGAACACCTCGGACTACCTGCACCTGATCGGGGGCCAGTTCGCCTGCCATCCGGGCAAGCATCCGGACGAGTGCGTTGGGGAGCAGTCCGACAACTATGTGCCCTACACGGTGAACATGCTGCCGGCGGCCGCGGAACACCCCATCACCAAGGGCATCCCGGACTTCGACCTGGTCACCGAGCAGTACTGGGTTCTCTCGGATGACTACATCGACGTCCTGGCCACCACTACCCAGAAGGTCCGGGAGTGGGACCCGTGGAACCGCGAAGTCACCTCACCGGCCATCTGGACGCGCCAGTGGGGCAAGGGCCGCATCTTCGTCGCAACTCCCGGCCACCGTGTCGAAATCCTCCAGGACCAGAACGTCCGCACCATCATCGAAAGGGGCCTGCTGTGGGCAAGCCGTTGAAAGTAGGAATCATTGGCTGCGGAGCCATCATCGCGCAGTATCTGGCCAGTTTCCGGAAACTCGGGGACATCCAGCTGGTGGCGGTGGCGGACCTCGACCCCGCACGCGCCCAGGCCGTCGCGGAGCAGTACGAGGGCGTCCGGGCCGTTTCCGTTGAATCGCTCCTCGCGGCGGACGACGTCGAACTCGTCCTGAACCTGACCATCCCGGCGGCGCACGCCGAGGTGGCACTGAAGGCCATCGCCGCAGGCAAAAGCGTGTACGGCGAGAAACCCCTCGCCGCCACAACCGGCCAGGCGCGCAAGGTGCTGGACGCAGCGCGCGAGGCGGGCGTCGTCGTCGGCTGCGCTCCTGACACGGTTCTTGGCACCGGCATCCAGACCGCCCGCAAGGCGATCGATGACGGACTGATCGGCGCCCCCATCTCCGCGAGCGCCACCATGGTGACCCCCGGCCACGAACGCTGGCACCCCAATCCGGACTTCTACTACCAGCCCGGCGGCGGACCCCTCCTGGACATGGGCCCCTATTACGTGACCGCCCTGGTCACCCTGCTGGGCCCCGTCGTCTCAGTCATCGGCGCCGCAAGCCACACCCGCGATGAGCGGACCATCGGCTCCGGGCCGCGCCAGGGCGAAAAGGTCCCCGTTAATATCGATTCCCACGTGACCGGCGTACTGGTCCACGCCTCCGGCGCGCTCTCCACCCTTGTGATGAGCTTCGATGCCGTGAAGTCCAAGTCGCCGAACATCGAGATCCACGGCGAGCGCGGATCCCTGGTGGTGCCGGACCCGAACCACTTTGACGGCGACGTCCAGCTGTTCGCCCTCGGCGCTGACGCCTGGGAAACCCTTCCCGTCTCCGCCGGATACGTTGACGCCGGACGCGGTTTCGGCATCGCCGACCTGGCCTCCACGCCGCAGGGCACCGAGCCCCGGGCCGGCGGAACCCTTGCCTACCACGTCCTGGAAGTGATGGAGTCGGTCCTCGAATCAGCCCACACCGGCTCGACAGTGCCCATCACCAGCACGGTTGGACGGCCGGAGAGCGTGGAACTGACTGTCCTGGCCGACGATGTGGATGCCCTCCAGCCCCAGGAAGCTTCCTAGGGCATGGCCTATACAGCCGACACCTGGCCCATCGCCGCGGCCATGCTGCCGTTCCCGGGCACGAACGCCCAGGGAATGCACATCAACGACGCCGATCCCTCGGCCTGGGCGGAAGTGTTCACCGAGGTCAAGGACGCCGGGTTCGCCAACGCAGACCTCACGGACAGCTGGGTCCGTCCCGGTGACCTCAGCCAGGACCGCCTCGCGGAGTTCAGGCAGGCGGCGGAGAACGCCGGCCTCGGCATCCCGGCCATCTCCGCCATCCGCCGCAGCGTCATTGACGAAGCCAACTGGGAAGCCAACCTGGCGTACAGCCACCGCACCATTGACGCGGCGGCCGAGCTGGGCTGCGAGGTTGTCTCCGTCGGATTCCACCAGGCCATCAGGCCGGAGCAGCAGAAACAGCTGTGGTTCTGGACGGTGGACGGCCACAAAGACCCGGTGGGAGACGAGGAAACCTGGGCCAACGCCGTGGTCCGCCTCCGGGAACTGGGCCGGCATGCGGCCGAGGTGAGAGTCCTGCTCTCGCTTGAAATGTACGAGGATACGTACCTGGGAACCGCGGATTCAGCGGTGCGCCTTGTCCAGGACATTGGCCTCCCGAACGTGGGCCTGAACCCGGATCTCGGCAACCTGATTCGCCTTCACCGGCCGGTGGAGGACTGGCGGGAGCTGGTGGCCAAGACCCTTCCCTACTCCAACTATTGGCACATGAAGAACTACTTCCGCGACGAGGACGTGGCGCGGGACATGTACGTCACCATGCCCGCTCCCATGGAGAGCGGCCTGATCAATTACCGCGAGGCCTTCAAGCTGGCCTTGTCCGTCGGGTTCCAGGGCATCCTCTGTGCCGAGCATTACGGCGGGGATGGCCTGAGCGTGGCGGCCAGCAACCAGGACTACCTGCGGCGCCATGTCCTCCCCAAGAAGGACGGCTATGTGCTCGGCAACAGCCAGGTGGCCCAGGGCCGGCAACAGCCGGCGGCGGAACCCGCCCGCGTGTAACCGGTGCAGGCCTTCACGGCTTCATACCAAGGATTCAACGAGGAAACCATGACCCTGATCTTCGACAACCCTGCCGAATTTGAGCAGGAGGCGCTGGACGGTTTTGTCGCAGCCAACCGCGGCTACGTGGCCCGCGTGGACGGCGGCGTGGTCCGTTCCACGGACGTTGCTGCCGGCCAGGTGGCCGTGGTGGTGGGCGGCGGTTCCGGCCACTATCCCGCCTTCGCCGGGCTGGTGGGGCCCGGCCTGGCAGCAGGAGCGGTGTGCGGCAACATCTTCACGTCGCCCTCTGCCGGGCAGGCCTACCGCGTAGCCAAGGCGGCGAACGCCGGTGGCGGAGTGCTGTTCAGCTACGGCAATTACGCCGGTGACGTGATCCATTTCGGCGAGGCGCAGCAGCGGCTGAACGCCGAGGGCATCGAGACCCGCACGGTGCTGGTCACGGACGACATAGCCAGCGCTCCCCTGGACCAGCTCGACAAGCGCCGCGGCATTGCCGGTGACCTGACGGTCTTCAAAATCGCGGGCGCGGCGGCCGAAGCGGGACTGCACCTCGACGCCGTCGAACGGCTTGCTGTCCGCGCCAACTACCGCACCCGCTCCCTGGGCGTGGCCTTCGACGGCTGTACGCTGCCGGGCGCTGCGGAACCGCTGTTCCACGTGCCGGCCGGCAAGATGGCTCTGGGCCTGGGCATCCACGGCGAACCGGGGATCTCCGAACAGCCCCTGCCCACGGCCTCCGAGCTGGCCGAACTGCTCGTCTCCCGGCTGCTTGCCGACAAACCCGATGACGCCGGGAACCGTGTGGTGGCCATCCTCAACGGTCTGGGCCGGGTGAAGTACGAGGAATTGTTCGTGCTGTTCGGCAAGATCGAGAAGCTCCTCACCGCCGCCGGCCTTACCGTCGTGGAGCCCGAATGCGGTGAACTGGTCACCAGCCTGGACATGTCCGGCCTGTCCCTGACCCTGCTGTGGCTTGACGAGGAACTGGAGCACTATTGGGCCGCCCCCGCTGACACCCCGGGGTTCCGCAAGGGCAGCATGGCACCGCGGGCACGGCGAGTGATGGCCGCACCGGAAGAGGCCGTGGCCGCTGAGATGGAAGGCACGACGGCGGCAGCGGCTGGGCTGGGCCGGCTGGCAGCCGCCGTGCTGGCGCAGGCGCGGGACGCCGTCGTCGAACATGTTGAGGAACTGGGCAGGCTGGACGCCATTGCCGGCGACGGCGACCATGGGATCGGCATGCGGCGGGGCGCGGTAGCGGCGGCAACTGCCGCGCGGGACGCCGCGGCAGCCGGAGCTTCCGTGCAGCGGGTCCTCTCGGCTGCGGGGGAAGCCTGGAGCGAACGCGCGGGTGGAACGTCCGGGGCGCTGTGGGGATCCGCGGTGGCGGCTGCCGGAAGGACTCTCGGCACCAAGGACTCGTACCGCAGCGAAGACGCGGCGGCCGCCGTGGCAGCATTCGTGGACGCCGTCACCACCCTGGGCAAAGCGGGACCGGGCGATAAGACCATGGTGGACGCGCTGCTTCCCTTCCGGGACGCCTTCCGGGCCGCGCTCGGCGATGGGGCACCAGTGACCGGGGCGCTGGCCTCCGCGGTAACCGCCGCACGGCAGGCAGCCGACGCCACCGCATCCCTGCGCCCGCTGAAGGGGAGGGCCCGGCCGCTGGCCGAGAAAAGCCTGGGGCACCCGGACCCCGGCGCGGTTTCCTTTGCCCTGATCGCGACGCGGGTTTCTGATTACCTCGATTTTTCGCAGCCCCTGTCCGATTCCCGGATGGCCGCTTCGGTGGCCGGAAATGGAGCCCGGGCGTGAGTGCGGAGGGCGCTGCAGGCTGGCGCATCGTAATTGGCAACGACGAGGCCGGCGTCGAATACAAGGAGGCGCTGAAGGCGCTGCTTTCAGCGGACAGCCGTGTTGCGTCCGTCGTGGATGTGGGGGTCGGCGCCGGTGACACGACCGCCTACCCGCATGTCGCCGTCGACGCCGCGCGCAAAGTGGCGCAGGGCGAGGCGGACCGTGCACTGCTGATTTGCGGTACCGGACTGGGCGTGGCCATCGCGGCGAACAAGGTGCCGGGGATCCGCGCCGTTACCGCCCACGACGGCTACTCCGTCGAACGGTCGGTGCTGAGCAACAACGCGCAGGTCCTCACCATGGGCCAGCGCGTTATCGGCCTGGAACTGGCCAAGAAGCTGGTGGGCGAATGGCTCGACTACCGCTTCGACGAAAAGTCAGCCTCCGCCGCGAAGGTGGAGGCCATCTGCTCCTACGAGCCCGAATCCACGAAGGCAGTCTGATCATGACCGAAACAGCAACCACCCCAGCATCTGCGAGCGCCCGGAAAATCGCCATCGTCGGCTCGGGCTACATGGGCGGCGGGATCGCACAGGTCCTGGCGCTGGGAGGGGCGCGTGTGGCCCTCTCCGACGTGTCCGCAGAGGTGGCCCAAAACAATTACGACCGACTCCTGGTGGAGTCTGACCAGTTCGTGGCCGACGGGCTGTTCCCCGCCGGCTCCACCGAAATCCTGAAGCAGAACCTCTGGGCCGCAAAGGACATCGAGGAGGCCGTGGCCGACGCCGACTTCATTGAGGAAGCCGTCCCCGAGGTTATGGAGATCAAGCACCAGACGCTTTCGCGGATCAGTGCCGCTGCCCGGGCGGATGCCATCATCGGCTCCAACACTTCCACCATCTCCATTGCTGAGTTGTCCCGGCCGGTCAGCAATCCGGAGCGGTTCCTGGGCGTGCACTTCTCGAACCCCTCGCCGTTCATTCCGGGGGTCGAGATCATTCCGCACGCTGGCACGTCTGCCTCCACCGTGGGGGCGGTCCGCGAGCTGGTCCACGCCGCCGGCAAGCAGACCGCGGTGGTCAAGGACGTCACCGGTTTTGTGCTGAACCGGTTGCAGTACGCGCTGTTCCACGAGGCGGCGCAGCTGGTGGAGCAGGGCATCGCGACGGCGGACGACGTGGACACCCTGGTCCGCACCACCTTCGGTTTCCGGCTGCCGTTCTTCGGTCCGTTCGCCATCGCCGACATGGCCGGGCTGGACGTGTACAACTTCTGCTACCAGTCGCTGCAGAAGGATTTCCCGGAGCGGTTCGCCACGCCTGCGATTCTTTCCGGTCTGGTGGAGGCCGGGAAGCTCGGCACCAAGACCGGCGCCGGGTTCCTCAACGTCCCGGCCGATCGGATCCCCGAGCTGATCGCCTACCGCAACAAGGCCTACGTGGCCATGCAGAAACTGCTGGATGAGCTGGGCCCGGCGCCGCTGGGCTGAGACGGGCGGCTTCCGCTGGAAGCTGAGACTACTCGCCGTAGATCAGAGATAGACCCAAGTGTGGAACATCCAAAGCTATCCGATGCTGGCCTGGAGCTTCGGGCTTGATCCGCTCGCCAACCAAGTATCTGCCTGAGTTGCCAAGAACGACGCGGTTGCTGGCGTTTATGAGGGCGGCGTCGCTTGGGACGGCAAGCAGATTTGGCATGATGAGGGGCTCCAGATCCTTAATCCGAATGTCACAGCCCGCTACCCCCATAAAACTTCCATGGACGGAAAACGGGGCCGTGAATGAGAGGATGTACTCCTCGAAGCCGAGAAAGTCCACATACGGGCCGGATAGAGCCTGCTCACGCGTGGAAGCGGCAGTCGAGAAGAACGGCAGCTTCTCGTAGTCGTAATACCGGGTACTGCCGGGGGTCCGATCAGCATCAACTCTCTCCATGCCGCCGGAGTTGGTGCGGACCCACCATTCGAAAGATCGGCCGCCCTCTTCAACGGATGCTGCGGAGAGAAATATCCAAGCGCCGACAGCATAAGGTTTCTTCGCCAGGAACTCCCGCGCGACTTCGTCCAGTCCTACCAGTCCAGTCTTACTGATCCTGGACTTGCCGACGGGATTTTTCTCCTCCAGGAGCGAGGTAACGTTCCTCGCAAGTTCCTTGGTCTCGGCGGAAACGCCGCTTATCCATGCAGTGAGGGCATCAGCAGCATGTACGACTTCACTGTCAGTGTTCATTGGCCATCCTGGATTGATGCGGCATAAAACGAGATGAGTTCACATTCAACAGGCGCCGCTTCCGGGTCGAATGCTGTAGATGAGCCAGCCCAATTGACCTGGACTCTCCTACTTTTACAGTGCTCTGTGACGTGGAGGCCGTCTACGCCTGGCGTCGCGTGTGTCCATTGGAACCAGGACCTCCCAGTTGCGAGGATGGGAGGTCCTGGTGGTGTGATACATCCTTCCGAGGCAGGAAGGGGACAGTTAGCCGGCGTAGGGGTCGGCGATGCCGATGTATTGGGTGGTGGTGTATTCGGCGATGCCTTCGGTGCCGCCTTCGCGGCCGAGGCCGGATTGTTTGACGCCGCCGAAGGGTGCTGCGGCGTTGGAGATGACGCCGGCGTTGAAGCCGACCATGCCGAACTCGATCTGTTCGGCCACCCGCAGGAGCTTGTTGTAGTCGCGGCTGTAGAGGTAAGAGGCGAGGCCGTACTCGGAGGCGTTGGCCAGCCGGATGGCGTCCTCTTCGGTGGTGAAGGTGGTGACGGGGGCGACGGGCCCGAAGATTTCCTGGCCCAGAATAGCCGCACCGTTGGGCACATCGGCGAGGACGGTGGGCTGGTAGAAGTAGCCGGGCCCGTCCACGGGTCCGCCGCCGGTGACCGCCACCGCTCCGGCGTCGACGGCGGCAGCCACCAGGGCGTGGACGTCGTCGCGGGCGCCGGCGTCGATCAGCGGACCCACCTGGGTGGCGGGGTCGGTGCCTCGCCCGGTTGTGAGAGCGCTCATCGCGGCGGCGAACTTGCGGGTGAATTCCTGGGCGACGGATTCGTGCACGAGGAACCGGTTCGCGGCGGTGCAGGCTTCGCCCATGTTCCGCATCTTGGCAGCCATCGCCCCTTCGACGGCGGCGTCCAGGTCGGCGTCTTCGAAGACGATGAAGGGGGCGTTCCCGCCGAGCTCCATCGAAGTCCGCAGCACGTTCTGCGCGGCGTCTGCCATGAGGCGCTTGCCGACCTGGGTGGAGCCGGTGAAGGAGACCTTCCGGAGGCGGGAGTCCTTCAGCAGCGGCCCGGAGATCCCGGATGCTGATGAGGAGGAAACGACGTTCAGGACGCCGGGCGGCAAGCCGGCGTCGAGCATGGTCTGGGCGAAGTACTGGGCCGTCAGCGGGGTGAGTTTGGCGGGTTTGAGGACCATGGTGCACCCGGCCGCGACGGCGGGGGCTACTTTGCGGGTGGCCATCGCCAGGGGGAAGTTCCAGGGGGTGATGAGCAGGCAGGGGCCGACGGGTTTGTGCTGGACGAGGATCTTGTTCTTCCCCTCCGGCGACGTCAGGTAGCGGCCGTAGTCGCGGACGGTTTCTTCCGAGAACCAGCGCAGGAATTCGGCGCCGTAGGTGACCTCGCCGCGGGCTTCAGCCAGCGGTTTGCCCATCTCCAGGGTCATCAGCAGGGCAAAGTCCTCGGCACGCTCGGTGACCAGGTCAAAGGCGCGCCGGAGGATCTCCGCCCGCACCCGGGGCGCAGTCCGCGCCCACGACGCCTGGGCGGCGTCGGCTGCATCCAACGCCGCAATCGCGTCATCGCTGGTGGCGGAGGCGAGGACGGCGAGCACCTCGCCGGTGGCGGGGTCATGGACGTCAAACGTGCCGCCGTCGGACGCCTCCCGCCACTCGCCATCGATCAATAGGCCGGTTGGGACAGAGGCAAGGAGGGAGGCCTCATGCTCGGACAAGGTGGCAGGGGATAGTGCGGGGGAAGTGGTCATGGTGTTCCTTGGAGAAGTTCGAAAATCAGTGGTTGAGCCTGTCGAAACCGGGTTACAACACGCGGGTTTCGACAGGCTCAACCACCAGGGTTAGGAGCTGAGGCGGGGTTTCGTCATGCTCAGTCAGCCTCGCGCTTGAGGATGCGGCTGAGATCGCGCTGGGTCAGCGCGCGGGTCCCCTCGAACTGGGGGTCCTTCCTCAGCTCCACCACCAGGCCATAGCCGAGGAGGGCGACAATCACGGTGAACGGGAGTGCCGACAGCATGGCCGCCTGCTGGAGCGCCCCCAGGCCTCCGACGATGAGGAGAACGACGGCGCACAGCCCGGTGAGCAGGCCCCAGGTTGTCAGAACCGGCTTGGTGGGCTTGAGTGTTCCGCGGGAGGACATCATGCTGAGCACGAAGGTGTTCGCGTCGGCGCCGGAGACGAAGTACATCACCACCAGGAAGATCGCCACCACGGAGGTGATGCCGGACAACGGGAGCTCAGCGAGGGTGGCGAAGAAGGCCGAGTTGACGTCCTCCAGCGCAGCGGCACCGATCTGGCCGCCGTTATCCATGTCGAACTTGATTGCCGAACCGCCGAAGATGGTGAACCAGGCGAAGAACACAACGCTCGGAACGATCATGACGCCCGCGATGAACTGGCGCACCGTGCGTCCCCTGGAGATCTTGGCGAGGAAGACCCCCACGAAGGCGCCCCAGCTCAGCCACCAGGCCATCATGAAGTAGGTCCACCACTGCATCCACTGGACGTCGTCGGGGGTGCTTGGCGTCAGCAGGCTGACGGCGAAGAAGCCGCTGAGGTATTCGCCGAGGGAACGGAAGAACAGGTTTGAGATGAAGTTGGTGGGTCCCGTGAACAAGACGAAGAGGGCCAGCCCGGCAGAGAGGACCATGGTGCCCTGGCTCAGGTACTTGATGCCGCGGTGCACGCCGGAGAGCGCGGAGAGCGTGAAGATCACCGTGATGACGGCGATGATCAGGATCTGGCCCACAAGGCTGGAGGGAATGCCGAAGACCCGGTCCACCCCTTCGCCGATCTGTGAGGCGCCGAGTCCAAGGGACGTGGTTGTTCCGAAGAGGGTGGCGATGATGGCGAAGATGTCGATCATCTTGCCGAACCAGCCGTCCACCAGTTTGCCGAAGACCGGACGCAGCATGGGCGAGACCAGTCCGGCGTTGTTGCGGCGGTGTGTGGAGTAGGCGATGGCGAGGCCGAAGACCCCGAACACGGCCCAGGCGTGCGGACCCCAGTCGAAGTAGGAGAACTGCATGGCCCGGACGGCGGCTTCCATGGTGCCGGCCTCGGCGAGGCCGTGGGGCGGGGAAGCGAAGTGCGAAATGGGTTCCGCGACGCCATAGCTGATGAGGCCAATCCCCATGACCGCGGAGAGGATCATCGCAAGCCAGGACCAGGTGCTGAAGTCGGGCTTTGCGTCGTCGGCGCCGAGTCGGATGGTTCCGAACCTGCTGATGCCGATGTAGATGAGCAGACCGATGCAGCCGAGGGTCACAAGCAGGTAGCTCCAGCCGACGCTTTCGGCGACCCAGTTCATTGCCGCGGTCATGACGGCGCTCAGGTTTTCGGGGGCCAAGGAAGCCCAGGCGGTGAACGCGCCGATGAGGCCAACGGATGTCCAGAAGACTGCCCCTGGCCGGTGCCGGAGGCGGTCGGCTTTGGCCATCGGGGTTTCGGTTGCCTCCTCGGGGGCAGCCGGGGAGTGCGATGCCTTGCTGTTGTCGCCCATGCCGGGGGATGTTTCATCCATCAGATCCTCGGCAGTTTTGATGTGGGTCATGGGTGCTCCAGGTTGCAGTGGGCTGCATAGGTTTGGTTGGGGATGCCTTCACGAAGGAGGGACGTTGCGTGCCCTTGTCAGTCAGCTGGAGGCCGGCTGGTGTGGGACGGCTGTGCGGTGGTGCGCTCAGAGTTCTTGGAGGCGTGCGCCGTCAAAGAAGTGGCCTGCCTTGTAGATCATGGGGTCTACGTCTGCGACTTCAGCGTGCCGTACCCGGCCGACGAAGATGGTGTGGGTCTTTGCCTGGAAGCGTTCCTTGATCTCGGCCTCGAGTGAGGCGGCCGAGCCGTCGATCAGTGGCACACCGTGGGGGCCTGCGTGCCATTCCAGGTTGGCGAATTTGTCCGGAGCCTTGGAAGCAAACGTCCGTACAGTGTCGTGCTGTTCGTTGCTGAGGATATTGATCCCGAAGTGTTCCGACCGGAACAGGGCCGGGTAGGTGGACGACGTCTTCTGGACACAGACGAGAACGAGCGGCGGGTCCAGCGAAATCGAAGCATAGGAGTTTGCCGCAAGGCCCCGGGGTTTGCCGTCTTCGTCGACGGTGGTCACCACGGTGACACCGGTAATGAACTGCCGGTTGAAGCCCTTCATGACGTCCAGCGGAAGGTTGCCGGTCAGTTCATCCACCACGACGTCCGTGGTTTCGTCCTCGAATGCCGAGTGGAGGGACGGAACACCCAGGTCGGCCAGGAGTTCTGCGGCGTCCCAGGTAACCCGCTCGTACGCAATACGGCCATCGCGCAGCGTGAGGGCGTTTGATCCGCGGGTCTCCACGACACGTCCTGTGGGCGGGACTCCACCCAGCGGGTGCGTGAAGGTGCCGGTAGTTGTCCAGAAAATGGCTACATCGTCGCCGTCCGCGATGACCTTGTCGATGCGGGTGGTGAGGTCCGGGAATGCCGCCCGGACTTCGAGGATTTCCTGCTGAAGTTCCTTCAGACCGGTGATCTTTTTCGTGCCGGCGCTTTCACGCTGGTAGTCGGCGGTGACGATTGCGTCGAAAGCACTGACGTCACCCTCGTCCCAGGCTGCGGTCCAAGCTGCGGTCAAGGTGTGGTTGATTGTCTGTTGCATGCCACAACCGTAAATCTAAGTGTGATCTGCGTCAACACCCTCCGCGGAAAATAGCGTTACAACGCGGAATAGAACCAATCCCTTGACGCCCTGCTTGTATGCAACGTACGTTTGATGCATGCAAGAGATGCTTCAGGCCAAAACACAAGAGCAAGCGAACGGGAACCAGGGAAGCCTCCTGGATAAGCTGCGCAAGCTCGTTCTCAGCGGCGAGTACCCGCCAGGTGCTCCCCTGCCTGAGTTGTTCCTGGCTGAAGAGTTCGATGTGAGCAGAACGCCGGTGCGGGAAGCGCTCAAGCAGCTGGAAAATGAGGGCTTGGTTGAAATACGCCCAAAGGTCGGCACCTTCGTCCGGATACCCACCCGGCGCGAAATTGTGGAACTGTTCCAGCTGAAGGAAAGCCTGGAGGGCCTGGCGGCCAGCCTGCTCGCCCGGCGCGGTCCCGTGCCGGAGCTGGACCGTCTCAAACGCAACATTGAGGCGTCAGAGGGCGCCGAGCGCCGGGGGGACAGCGCCAAGTATGCCGAACTGGTCCATGAGTTCCACTGGACCATCGTGAACGGCTCCGATAACTCAAAGCTCCGCGAGCACTACGGGCGCCTCATGAACCAGCTTGCCTACCACCGGATTGTCCTGGAGACCGTTGAGCGTCCGGCCCGGATGCGGGCCTCCATCCGTGAGCATCAGTCGGTTCTCGAAGCGATCCTGGAAAAAGATCCCACCGGTGCCGAACTTGCAATGCGCGGCCACGTCAATGCCTCTAGCCTTGCCGCAGCCCGTATCGCCCCCGAATCGCCAGACGTTGCCGGGAATTGAAATTTTGGCTGGATCCATCCCTTGTGAAAGGGATGGCCAGCGTGGCCTTGCCGCATACCAGCGAACCGCCAGCCTTTGAGGCGGAGAAACCGAAAGGACGTGCACTGTGTGCTCCCTGACTTCCCTTTCCTTCCGATGGAAGGACCTGAACCATGTCTGATACAGCACTGACTTCCCGTTCCGATGACGGAACCGATCTTCAGCAGGCGCAGCTCATGGAAGAGCTTGCCCGGCAGGTTGGTGTTCGGAAGATCACCGTGCTCACGGAAGAGCTCCTCCGCGACGGCCAGGGTTCCCTGCCCACCAGCGTGACCAGGGCCGCCGCAGCCGCCATCGTCCGCAACCCCTGGGCCGGCTCACCGGTCTCGAACGATCTGGCACCCGAGACCGAACGGATCGCTCCGGTGCTCGCGAAAGTCCTCACCGACCGCCTCACCGCAGCACTGGGCGGTGCCGGCGAAATCGAGGCGTTCGGCAAGTCGGCCGTAGTAGGGCTGAACGGTGAGGTCGAGCACGCTGCGGCGCTGATCCACACCCCGTTCTTCGGCAACCTTGTCCGGGAGTTCCTCGAAGGCACGTCCATCCTGTCCTTCTCTGACGACCGCGCCGAACCGGGGACCTCCATTGGCGTGCCCATGTGGCACAAAGAGGCCGCCTCCACCCGCAGCCACTACCAAACCCTGACGCTGAGCCTGAGCGATGCGCCCCACCCGGATGAGATCGTCGTGATCGCCGCCGCCTCCACAGGCTCGCGTCCGCATCCCCGCATTGGCGACCGAACAACTGACCGACCCGTTACCGCTGAAATACTGGAGGGAATCCTGCCGTGAACATCCGCAAGATCGTTACTTTGTCCGAAGAAATCCTGACCGAGGGCGGCCGTCCCGTCACGCCCGGAGCCCGTGTCGCCGTCGCCGTCGCCGTCGTGGAAAACCCCTGGGCAGGCCAGGGCTTCGTCGAGGACCTTAGCCAGGGCATCGATGCAACAGCCTCCGACCTTGGCGCACTCCTTACTCCCAAGGTCATCGAGGCGCTTGGCGCCCCGGTGGAGGCCTACGGCAAAGCAGCCATTGTGGGCATCGAAGGGGAGGTGGAGCACGGCTCGGCACTGATCCACACACTCAAGTTCGGTGACCACTACCGCAAGGCCGCTTCCGCAACCACCCTGCTGCCCGCCGTCGAGAAACGCGCGCCGGCCGGCACCGTGTTCGACATCCCGATGAAGCACATCACGGATGCGACCATCCGCTCCCACCACCAGACCGTCGAGGTCAGGATCGCCGACGCTCCCCACCCCGGTGAGATCCTCATTGCCCTCGCGGCCTCCGCACAGGGCCGGCCGCAGGAACGCCTGGCGCCCCTCTCCACAGAGCAATGACACACACGCAGGAAACTCCCGTTGCCCTCCTTCACGGGGTGGGCCTCGATGCGGCCATGTGGGCGCCCGTCCAGGAAGCGCTCGGGTGTGAGTCGATCGCCGTCGACCTGCCCGGGCACGGCCAGCAGCCGCCGCTGACGCAACCGGTCACCCTTAAAGACCTGGCCGACGACGTGCTGACGCGCCTCCCCGAGCGGTCCCATCTCGTGGGCTTCTCACTGGGGGCGCTGGTTGCGCAGTACATCGCGAGGTTCCATCCCGGCCGGGTCAAGACCCTCACCTGCGTGAGTTCGGTGTGCCAACGCACTGATGCCGAGCGCAGTGCGGTCGGCGCCCGGCTGGCATCGGCCGAAGCCGACTTCCCGGCAACGGTTGAGGCTTCGATTGACCGCTGGTACTCAGGGACGGCCGTGCCCCAAAGCGTCGTGGACGCGACCCGCCGGACCCTTGAGGCAAATGACGTCCAGTCCTTTATCCACGCCTACCGTGTCTTCGCCTTAGGGGACGGGGTGATCGGCAACGAGCTCAGCCGCATCGAGGTGCCGGCGCTGGCCATCACCGGCGAGCATGACCCGGGGTCGACGCCGGAGATGACGAGGCGGCTGGCCGCAGCCATCCCCGGTGCGAAGGCCGTCGTCGTGCCGGGTGCCCGGCACATGCTCCCCGTCCAGGACGCTGACGTCCTGGCCCGGGCCATCAACGAGTTCATCAAAGATTCCGAAGGAGAACGCGCATGACTGTTCGACTCGAGCACTTTATCGGGGGCACCTGGTCTGCTCCCGCCGGCGGGGAATACTTCGCCAGCACCAACCCCGCAACACTCGAGGTCCTCTACGAGGCGGCCCGGGGAACCGAGGAGGACGTGCGCCGGGCCGTGGCAGCGGCGAAGACCGCGTTCCAGTCGCCGCTCTGGCGTGACCTCACGGCCACCAAGCGGGGCCACCTCCTGCGCCGCCTCGGTGATCTCATTGGCGAGCATGCCGAGGAGCTCGCCGAGCTTGAGACCCTGGACAATGGCAAGCTGCTGCGCGAGATGCGCGGCCAGCTCGCCGGCCTGCCGGAGTACCTGTACTACTACGCCGGGCTCGCGGACAAGGTCCAGGGCAGCCAGATCCCCACGAATTCACTCGCGATGCTCAACTACACCCAGCGGGAGCCGCTCGGCGTCGTCGGGGCCATCACGCCGTGGAACTCCCCGCTGACGCTGACCACCTCCAAGCTCGCCCCTGCCCTGGCTGCAGGCAACACCGTGGTCATCAAGCCCAGCGAGTACACCTCGCGGACCATACTGCGCGTCGCCGAACTAGCCTCACAGGCCGGGTTCCCCGACGGCGTGGTGAACGTCGTCACCGGCTTCGGCCAGGAAGCCGGCGCTGCCCTGGTCAGCCATCCGGACCTGGCAAAGATTTCCTTCACGGGCTCCACGCAGACCGGAGCCCGCATCGCCGCGGAGACCGCGTCACGCTTCATCGGCTCCACCCTTGAACTGGGCGGCAAGAGCCCCAACATCGTGTTCGGCGACGCAGATGTCTCGAACGCCGCCATGGGTGTCATCGCCGGCATCTTCGCCGCGGCAGGCCAGACCTGCATCGCGGGCAGCCGGGTCTTTGCCCATCGCAGCGTCTATGACGAACTCGTTGAGCGGGTCGCGGAACGGGCCGCCTCCATCATCATCGGTGACCCGCTCCTCGCCAACACCGAGCTCGGGCCCCTCGCCTTCGGCGCCCAGCTGGACAAGGTGAGCTCCTACGTCGACCTCGGCGTCAGCGAGGGTGCAACCGTCCGGACCGGTGGCCGCAGGCCCGAGATCGACCTTCCGGGATACTTCTTCTCGCCGACTGTCCTTACCGACGTCGACAACTCCATGCGCGTAGTAAGGGAGGAAATCTTCGGCCCCGTCGCCGCGATCATGCCCTTCGACTCCGAGGACGAGGTGGTGGGCCTGGCCAACGACACCGAGTACGGACTGGCCGCCGGCGTCTGGACCCAGAACCTGGCACGCGCCCACCGCATGGCGCGCCGGCTTGAAGCAGGCACAGTGTGGGTCAACACCTACCGCGCCATGTCCCCGATGTCGCCGCGGCAGGGCTTCAAGAACTCGGGCGTGGGCATCGAGCACGGACTCGAATCCATGCACGAATACACCCGGCTCAAGAGCATCTGGATCAATACCGACGAAGGTCCCGTGTCCGACCCCTTCGTCCTGCGCAGCTGAAGGAGCCACCCATGCCACTCATCGAAGTCTCCATCGCCCGGGGCCGGACCCCGGAGCAGCTCCGCGCACTCATCGCCGAACTGCACCGGGCGGCAGAAACCGCTGTGGGTGCAGTTCCGGACAACACCACCGTCATCATCCGCGAGATCGAGCATGAACACTGGTCCCGCGGCAACCAGACCATCGCCGAACGCAATGCAGCAGCCTCCGGAGCTGTGGTCAACGAGGCACCGCAGAACGCCGCGGCAGAACAAAGGATTTAATGATGCGCTTTTCACTCTTCGTCCACATGGAACGCTGGGACGAGTCCGTCTCGCACCAGGAATTGTTCGAGAACCTGACGGAACTGACGCTCATGGCGGAAGCCGGAGGATTCAGCACCGTCTGGATCGGTGAACACCACTCCATGGAGTACACCATCTCTCCCAGCCCCATGCCCCAGCTCGCCTACCTGGCCGCCCGCACGTCCAGGATCCGGCTCGGCGCGGGCACCATCATCGCGCCGTTCTGGAACCCGCTCCGCGTTGCCGGCGAAACCGCGCTCCTGGACGTCATCAGCAACGGGCGCATGGAAGTGGGACTCGCCCGCGGCGCATACCAGTTCGAGTTCGACCGCCTGATGGGCGGCATGTCCGCGGTCGACGGCGGCAAGCACCTGCGCGAGCTCGTCCCGGCAGTGCGCAAGCTCTGGGAAGGTGACTACGCACACGACGGCGAGGTCTGGCAGTTCCCGACGTCCACCAGTGTCCCGAAGCCCATTCAGAAGCCCACCCCGCCCATGTGGATCGCGGCCCGCGACATCTCCTCGCACGAGTTCGCCGTCGCCAACGGCTGCAACGTCATGGTGACCCCGCTGATGAAGGGCGACGAGGAAGTCGAGGACCTCGCCAACAAGTTCGACACCGCTGTGGAGAACAACCCCGGCGTCCCCCGTCCGGACCTCATGGTGCTCCGCCACACGCACGTCCACTCCGAAGACGAGCCCGAGGGATGGCGGCGCCCGGCCGAGGCCATCCAAAAGTTCTACCGGACCTTCGATGCCTGGTTCGGCAACAAGACCACCCCGAAGAACGGCTTCCTCGAGCCCAGCCCTGAAGAGAAGTTCGCCGAGCGTCCGGAGTTCACGCCGGAATCGTTCCACAAGACGGCGATGATCGGAACGCCCAATGAGGTTATCGAGCGTCTCCGCCGCTACGAGGCACTCGGCGTAGACGAATTCAGCTTCTGGGCCGACAACAGCCTCACCCATGAAGAGAAGAAGCGCTCACTTGAGCTGTTCATCGAGCACGTCGTGCCCGCCTTCCAGGAACAGCCCGCCACCGCCGCGCGCTAGTGCCAGCTGGCTGACTGCAACATAGCCGAGCCCGTAGCGCTCAGATCAATAGGGCAGAAGACGCTCGGCCGGGACTGCCCGGCCGGGCTCTTCGTGACGTCCCTACCCCCCCCCGATTCTGATTTGGCGGGACCTCGGCGGCCCGTAACTGCGACAGACACCTTAGATCAGCCTGAACGAAAGTGAACCCAAGCTATGTCCAATCAAGCGGTGCCGATTTGGGCTATCCAGCGGGTCAATACAGTTCTTGCCGCGGAGTATGCCGCGGGCCGTCGCCCAACGAATACGGCACTAGCCCGGCGCGCAGGGTTAAGCGAGCGTCTTGTACGGCGATGCCTGAGCCAGGCGACGATGGGCAAAACACCCAAGGCATCACGCCGAAGCATCGCACGCCTCTCCTGAACGCGCCTGGCAAAACCCTAGATGTGCCAAGACGACGGCACTCCCCGCCTAATTTGAATCGCCGATAACCGTGATTATGTAAGGCTGAATAATGATTATTGCATCTGATGCATGATCACCCCTCTTCCGCCCGCGACTCGCCGCCACGTAGTCATTCAGCGTCGCAAAGCGCCCTGACCTGCGGAAACACGTCGCACAGATTCGGCGCAGGGCATTCCTAAAAGCATCGATGGGCCGCGCAAAGCCACATGACCTTGATCTTGGATGCCCGGTTTCGCAGTGGATTTGCAGGCGTTGTGCATTAATTGCATGATTCTTGCATCCAATGCAATGCTTCAGGAGGGTTCGTGTCGGTCGATTCAGCGGGACGGGTGCTGGATTTCGGCGCAGTGCGTTTCCTTCATCCGGAGGATGTCGTTTTCAACCAGATGCTCACGGGTTGGCGGAATCAGCAGCTGAGCAGGAATCTGTCGTTTGGCACAATCGAAGGCCGGGAGCGGCTCGTGACGCGGTTCCAGGAGTCCACGAATGAGTATCCGTGGCAGTGGACGCCAGCACATGTGGATGAGTTCTTCGGTGATCTGCGCAGCGTGAAGCACGCGGCCCAGTCCACGATCCGGAGTTATCAAGCGGCGCTCCGGGCGTTCTGCTCGTACGTAGCCTCGCCTGATTATGGCTGGGACCGGGTCTGCAAGCAGTATTTCGGAACGCACCCTTCGCAGGTCTGTTTCGACTGGAACACCGCCGTCCACGCCCAGACCAACGAATCGGATCCTAAGCGGCGGCCGTTCACCCGGCAGGAGCTGCAGGCCTTCTTTGACCGGGCCGATGACGAGGTGGACAGGATCGCAACGCTGGGCCGCAAGGGCTGGCTGCCGGCCTACCGCGACGCTGTCCTGTTCAAAGTGGCCTACTGCTGGGGCCTCCGCCGCAACGAGGTCAGGCACCTGCAGACTGTCGATTTTGCCCGGAACCCACACGCCCGGGAATTCGGCAAGTACGGGGTCTTGCAGGTCCGCTACGGGAAGGCCATGAAGGGTTCACCACCCAAGCGCCGCAGCGTGCTCACCGTGTTCGACTGGTCCGCGGAAATCGTTGCCGACTGGCTGGAACACGGCCACCCGCACATGACCGACGGCCTGGACCTGTTCCCTTCCGAACGGGGCACCCTTGTTTCGGAGACGGCGCTGAACCGAAGGTTCAACCGGTACTGCGAGGACCTGGGCCTCTCCCCCGGCCTCGACATCCACTCGCTGCGCCGCTCCTACGTCACCCACCTGATCGAATCAGGTATGGACGCTTTGTTCGTCCAGCACCAGGCCGGGCACGAGCACGCCTCAACGACCGCCCTCTACACCTCCGTCTCCAGCGACTACAGGGTCAAAACACTGCGCCGCGCTCTAGACTCCACGGCCCGGGACGCGCTGGCCGGAATGGAAGACTGAACGCATGAAACGAGAGATCGACTACCGCTGGCGGCTTGCAGAACTCATGGCAGCCCGGGGAATGCACAACAGCACCGACCTCAGCCCGTTGCTGAAGGAACGTGGCATCGAACTCTCGGCCTCCCAGGTTTACCGGCTCGTCACCCAACGCCCAGAACGGGTCTCACTCATGATGATCGCCGCGCTCTGCGACATTTTCTCGTGCGGGCCTGAGGACCTGGTTACCGTTACAGCGACAGATGCCAAGGCCCGCAAAGTCGCCTCCGATGCCAACGTCGTGGACCTGAACAAGACCATCCGGCCCAAACGTGCCCGGGTAATCCGCGATGACGGCTGAGATCAGCTCTCGGCTTACCGTGCGTGGCCGGCCCCGCACCACCGGGGCGTTCACCTGCGACAGGTGCTCACGGGCAGCCGGCAAGCACCGTGCCAGCTGGCCAGAAGGAAGGATCTGCGGGACCTGCTTCACGGTCGCCATGCGCACCCACGGCACCTGCCCCGGCTGCGGAACAGAGCGCATGCTCCCCGGCAGGTCAGCTACCCACGATGGCCAGCCAGTCTGCGCCGATTGCGCGGGCATCACCCAGGACTACCACTGCTCCGGCTGCGGCACCGAGACTGAGCATTACCGCCAGAACACCTGCGCCCGCTGCTCACTCCGGAACGACCTCACGGCGCTGTTGCGCGTCGATGACTCCAAGGGAACGGAAACGACGGCAGCGAAGCTGCTCGCCGCGCTTTGCGGAGCCGACCGCCCCGAAAGCATCCTTACCTGGCTCCGCAGCACCGGTGTCCGCGAACTGCTCGAACGAGTCGCTATCGGAGACGTCCCGCTCAGCCACGAGGCGCTGGACAAGGAAGCCAACAGCCTGCGGGTGGAGCACATGCGCAGCCTGTTTACCCACCACAAGCTACTCCCGGTCCGGGACCACTACCTCGCCCTCTTTGAGCGGTGGCTATCCAGCAAGCTCGATGGGGTTGATGATCCCGAGGTGCGCCGCCCCGTTGAGTCTTTCAGCCGATGGCATCACCTGCGCCGAATCCGAAGCCTGTCAACAGACGGGAAACCTAGCCGCGGCCCCGTGCACAGCGCAAAGCAGGAAATCACCGAAACCATCAAATTCCTCACCTGGCTCAAACTCACCCACGGACGGACCATCATCTCGTGTGTGCAAGCCGACGTCGATGCCTGGCTGGCCGACGGACCAACCACCAGACACCGCATCCGAACCTTCTTCGTCTGGGCAACTAAAAACCGGACCTGCACCAACATCACCATCGGTCATCGCCAGGCCAGAACCGTTCCCCTGCTCACCCAGGGAGAACGACTCGCGATGCTCAAGGCCTGCCTCACCGACAATGTCGACACCCTGTCCTACCGGGTCGCTGCCACTCTCCTGCTGCTTTACGCCCAGCCAGTTGTGAAGATCGCCGCGATGAAAAGCACCGATGTCATCATCACTCCTGACGGTTTGCGCCTATCGCTTGGCCACGGAGATCCAGCGCCAGTACCCGAGCCCTTCGCCGCACTCATCACCGAACACTTGGCCTCACGGCCCAACCTACGCACCGGCAGCAGTTCCGGCAGCCCCTGGCTTTTCCCTGGCTACCGCGCAGGGCAGCACCTGCACCCCAACACCCTCATGGAACAGTTGCGGGATATCGGAATCAACCTCCGCGGCGCACGCAACGCATCCCTCCGCAACCTCGTCAAAGAAGTCCCGGCACCGCTCGTCGCAGAAATGCTCGGCTACAGCTACCAGGTCACGCAAAAGCACGCTGCAGCCGCGGCAGAACCCTGGTCCCGCTACATGCCAGCCACTACTGAATATTGATCACCAGGCATCTACCGAAGCAAACTAGCTGGATCGGGCCGGATCAGCGATTCTGATCGAACCAATCCGACGGACTCAAAGCTCTTGCTTTTGGCCGCCCTATTCGATCAACGATCGGAGCCCACGTCTTAACCGGAACATCCTCCGCAAACCAATCAAAGGCCCGGATTGAAGGGTGGGCAGCGATTGCCTCCGGATCGATACTAGTCAAAGCCAGCGCTTTGGAAAGCAATAATTCCTCCAGATACGGCGCCTCTAGAAGCGGACCCAACCCAGCGAGCCCCTTCATCGATCCGATCTCCAGTCGCTTGAGATGCAGAAGGTTAGCGAGTGAAGGAAGAATCCGCACTTGCGGCAATCCATAGAGGCTCAGCAGCCGGAGGTTTGTTTGAGCACTTAGAGCAGACAGATCATACAGACCGCGGACCTGGTTGACTGCGAGGTAGGTCAAGTTCTGGCAGCCATTGACCACGTCGATCGATGTTCCGGAGCCCCCTCGGATGTCTAACCACTCCAGCTGCGACAGCGATGACAAAAAGCCCTCGGGGATCTTAACCGCCCAGAGCGTCAGGCGCCGGACACCGGCGAGCCACTGGGCATCCGATAACTTGAGCGAGGCATGGTCGATCCAGACGTCATGCTCCGAGCGCCATTTGGCAGCAGATTGAGCGGAACTTTGTTGAGCAACCATGACCCGAGTATGTCGCAAAGCCCCGTGAACCACGGCACTGCGGCGTCTCGGTAGGTCTTGTCAGCGGATTAGTACCAAAACGAATATGCACCGTTGCCAGTAAACCCCTGCGTATTGCATCCGATGCATCATTTTCAGCCAATCGACGACGCCGGGTTACCTGCCGCTGCGCTGCTGAAGTCAGCCTTCGCACTCGATGCAGGACGACTGGCCGTTGTTTTCGCGCGCGAGCTGCGACCGGTGCCGGACCAAGAAGCAGGATGAGCAGGTGAATTCGTCCTTGCCCTGCGGGATGACCTGAACGATGAGCTCCTCGGAGACGATTTCCCCGCCGGGCGTCAGTCCTTCGTCGAGGGCGTCGGCTTCGTCCAGTTCGGTGACGACGCTGCGGGCGTCCGGGGCGCTGGCTGACTTCAGTGCTTCCAAGGAGTTGTCTTGGGATTCTTTGACGTCGGAGCGGACTTCGTCGTAATCGGTAGCCACGGTAGGCGCTTCTCATTTCTGTAGTTGGCTGGCTTCCTTCTGACCAGAGTGCAACGTACCCAAGTACAGCGTTGTTCCCGAACCAGTTGGTGTTGTCTCGGCGTGACGCATTGGCTTCGGCCCCGGGGCAGGCTCCGAATGCGGTGTCTTGACGTGTTCGGTCAGGGCGCTGACACTCGTTCTCACAAGTCAAGGATTGGAGGCAGCGGTGACGGGACAGCGTATCGGTTACGTTCGGGTGAGTACGGTGGACCAGAATGAGCTGCGCCAGCTCGAGGGCCAGGTCCTGGACCGGGTCTTCACCGGCAAGGCTTCGGGCCGGGACACCGCGCGGCCACAGCTCACGGAGCTGCTGCGGTTCGTCCGCGACGGCGACAGCGTGGTCGTGCACAGCATGGACCGGCTCGCCCGCAACCTTGATGACCTCCGCGCCCTGGTGCAGGGCCTCACCAGACGGGGCGTGCGGGTGGAGTTCCTCAAGGAACAGCTCGTCTTCACCGGAGAGGACTCCCCGATTGCCAACCTCATGCTTTCGGTCATGGGAGCCTTCGCCGAATTCGAGAGGTCCCTGATCCGGGAACGCCAACGTGAGGGCATCGCCTTGGCCAAGCAGCGCGGCGCCTACAAAGGACGAAAGAAAACCCTGACCCCAGAACGGGCAGCAGAGCTGGTCCAGCGCGCCGGCACAGGCATCCCGAAAGTCGTACTCGCCCGCGACTACGGAATCAGCCGGGAAACGGTCTACCAGTACCTCCGTCAAGCCACGTGAAGTAGGCCCTCTCCCCTCCCCCGGGGTTCCCCGCCAACCTCAAGGTTCACCCGGCAGGTTGGTAATGGAACTTCGGCCAACCGCTATTTGGCCGGAGTTTCGCCACTTTTGGCCTCCGCCAAGTACCGCCGGTTGCGCTTAATCCGTTTCAACGCGCGAATGCTGGGACGTAACCGTCGTTAGAAGCTCGAACCAGTATCTGCCGTTGCGGCGACTCGGAGCTTCTGTTGTTCCCTACGTCTGAATAGATAGATCCCGGCGACGTGCCCCTTGGTGACGACGCCCTGTCCGGTTGCCAGCACACGGTTAGTGGACGTTGACCCCGTTTCTACGAAAACGTAACCAGTGTGCTCAAGACGCCAGCCAACAGCTTCGATCTGCCCCAGGGTAACAGCAGTCGAAGGAGCCTGGACCAGCACATTCTCGGAGGATCCGAACGAAGAGTGTGAACCTGCCAGAGTGGACTTGGCCGTCAAGTACCGGAGCGCGCCGCGCGGCTGAAAAAGCAGTTCAACGAACAGTTCTGGCTGCCTGAGCACGGCTACTACGCCATCGCGCTGGACCGCAACAAGCGGCCGGTTGATGCCTGCGCCTTCAATATGGGCCACTGCCTGTTGTTCGGACTCATTGATGAGGACAAGGCTCCGCTGGTAGCGGAACGGCTGATGTCCCGCGAAATGTTCAGCGGATGGGGCGTGCGGACGTTGGCGAGCGACATGGGCGCCTTTAACCCCGCGAGTTACCACAACGGGTCGGTCTGGCCCCACGACAATGCAATCATCGCAGGCGGGCTACTGCGCTACGGCTTCGTCGAGGAAGCGCAGCGGATCTCCGCAGCCCTGTTTGAGGCTGCGGAGTACTCGGACGGGCGGCTGCCTGAGTCGTTCTGCGGTTTCAGCCGCGAGCACTTCGACGAACCTATCCCCTACCCCAGTGCATGCTCGCCCCAGGCCTGGGCAGCCACCACGCCAATCCAGTTGGTGACGAGCCTGATGGGCTACTATCCGGACGTTGCCCTCGGCGGCCTCTGGATGGATCCTGTGCTACCGGAATCGTACGGCGACCTGCACATCACCAACGCACCCATGGCCGAGGGCCGAATCACCCTCGATATCTCCGGTTCCACCGCGACCGTCCGGGGGCTGCCCGAGGGCATGGTGTTCCAGCACGGATCCCGGCCTTGGGCGGCCGACCTCGTAGAACAGGCCAGACGACGCGGAAAGTCCTAGCCTCATCGTCAGGCCGACAGTCCTCGTGGCGGAGCATGCAGTGTGCGTTCGTGCGACGAGGCCAGCCGGAGCTGCGCCCTGAATCAAACGCCATCGGTGCTGTCCCGGAGCGAACACGACCGACAGCGGCAAGGACTACCTGTCTGAGACTTTATCTCGGAGTGCCGCTTCCTCGGGGTCAGCGTCATCGCCTCCGCTGCGCCTCCCCACGTACAAGGGTTGTACCGAACGGCTGACGGGCATGATCGAGACTTCCTGGATCCGAAAGCTTCCTGGTCATGTGGGCAACGCTGGACGATGGCATGGCAACAAGACTGGAGCTGATACGAGATTGAAGATGTCCGTGTCAGCGATGGTCGAAAAGTGAGCCATCCGCCGTCCCGCAGGACCACCTGTTTTGGCACCACGGCGGTATGATCTTCGCTTCCCCGGTCAACCATTCAGGTCAATAACAGCTTCACTGGTCGACTGGACGACTACATTCACTGGTACAGCCACGAAAGTATTAAGACAGTCGAAGGGACCAAGCCCAGTGAAATACTGGCTTGGTCCCTTCGACTTGCGTCGAATCCAGAACCGCCATTTCGATTCAGCGCTGGTGTGACGACGTCCAGGGGAAGCCTGAGTCAGGGTTCAGGAACACTTACGCAGACTTTTGTGCATTCACGTCCTATGACCAACTGGCAGGACAATCTAGAATTGGACTCCCTGCCCTCAGCGAACTCAAGCAGTTCCGCCTCAGCATCTGTCGGCGGCCCAAAGGTGCTGGATGTTTCTTCGATCAAATACACATGGCATGTCCCGCACGCACACGACCCGCCACATTCAGCGATGATCCCGGGCACATTATTGCGAACTGCTGCATCCATGATGGACTGACCTGGAGGGACGTCTACGGCTTGAGTCCTTCCGTCAAATTGCCGATATTCCACGATAGCCAACTGAATTCTCCTTTCTAGGTTCCGACGAGATCGCGAAAATCTACACTGGGATTCCCTAGATTTTCGATGTCGACGGGGGTCTCGTGCGCGATTAGATGCCTGGCCGCTACGAATGCAGCGGGGTAGTTAGCGGTCTCGACCGCGATGACGCGCCCCTTTTCGTGATGGAAGAGCGCGAAGCGATTTTTTACTTTTTCATCGCGGACTACAACTTGGGCGTCGGGCCTGACAGCACCTGCCATCTTCAGCTTCAGATCGAACTGATCGGACCAGAACCACGGAAGTTCGGAAGGGGGCGGGAGCGATCCTAGTATCGTGGAGCTGGCTTGCTTGGCCTGCTCTGTCACGCTTGGAATGCTCTCCACTCTGCCTAACCGGCCCTGGCGGAAGATAGGACGAGTGGTGGCGTCTCCAATGGCGAGCACATCGGGATCATTCGTCATGGCATAGGCATCTACGATGATCCCGCCGTCACAGGCGATTCCGGCTCGCTGGGCAAGCTCATCGCGAGGTACGGCTCCTGCGGCCACAAGTACAGTGTCACAGACGATTTCTGCACCCGATTCGAGAGCTACAGCGCGCACGTGACCGCCAGGGTCTCCAACGAAGCGTAAGTCCCCAATTGAGGTCCGGATGTCAACTCCGTTTGCACGGTGGTGTGATGCCAAGATAGCTGAAAGCTCCGGGCTGGCCACCCTCGCCAAAACCCGGTGCTCGCGTTCGAGGATCGTGACCCCAATTCCCTGAGCCCGAGCTGCGGCTGCTACTTCCATGCCGATATAGCCTCCCCCCACGATGGCTAGATTACCGCCGGCTTTTAAGGCTTGGCCCAACTTCCGGGAATTCCGCAAGCTCCTTAATGTCAGGACCCCATCGAGGTGATGTCCCTCAACTGGAAGTTGTCGAGGTTGAGCACCGGTGGCAAGGACCAAAGTACCGTAGGCAAGGATTTCACCGTTCGTAATCTGAACTTCCTTTGCGAACCGGTTGATCGAGGTGACCTTCTGGTTTAGAAGTACCTGAATGTTCTGGTCAGTGTAGAACTGGGCAGGGCGAAGCAGATTAGCGTTATGGGCGCCAAGGAAGTCCTTTGACAACGGGGGGCGGTGGTAAGGCAGTTCATCTTCTTCGCTGATGATGACGATTTCATCGGTGAACCCCCCCTGGCGGAGGAAACCAGCCAGGGAGCTGGCGCCGTGACCCCCACCGACAATAACTACACGAGATTGGCCCATCAGTTCAGTTCCAACCTTACGGGCAGATTTTTGGGCCCGCCAACAAAGTTTGCCTGCATCACTTTTCGACCTGACAGAAGCTCGATTTTTTGGAGTTTGGGAAGAAGCTCCTCCAACATGACCTTTAGTTCAAGCTTGGCTAGGTGCTGTCCGACGCACATGTGGGGGCCGTACCCGAATGCGATCTGGCGGTTGGGTCGACGTGTGATGTCAAAGGTATTCGGTGATTCGAAAACATCCGAGTCGCGATTTGCAGACTGATACAGGAGCATAAGCTTCTCGCCGAATTTGATTTCCTGCCCCCTCAGCGAATAAGTGGTTTCAGCTCGGCGGACAAAGTGTTTCACGGGCGAAGCCCATCGCAACCCTTCGTTGATGAGGTCAGGTATCAGCGCCGGATTTTCCTGGACGCGGGCCAGCAGATCTGGTTGAAGTGCCAGCTGTTCGATGATGCTCGCCAGCGTACTGGAAGTAGTATCGTGGCCGGCTGTGGCAATGGCGATGAACCATCCGTATGCATATTTGTCTTCGAAGTACTCTCCGTTGGACTGCTTGGCAACACTAATGATGGTTGCAAGGTCGTCCTGTGGATGCGCACGACGTTCTGCGATGAGCGCATCGAAGTACGCGTAAAAGTCCTTCATGGTGGCGGCCCATTGCCGACCAATAGCTTCCGGTGATGCCGCGTCAATGTCCGTCCGCTGTTCGTCCGGATCCGCAACACCGAACATTTCCTGGGTAAGATGCATCATCCTCGCTTCATCCTCACGGGGGATCCCGAAGAGAGCCATGATTACCCGAAGAGGGTAATGAATGCTGAAGTCCTTGACCAGGTCAATTTCCTGCGGTCCGGAAAGTAATTGATCTATTGATTCACGCGCAAGAACTCGGATTCTTTCGTCCCATTTCGAGATGTTTGCCGGGCGGAACCAGTCGCCAGCCATAGCTCTGATAGCAGCGTGCTCATCCCCATCCAGATTAGGGACGCCGCCTTCAAGCATCCGCACACTGCCTCCCGTAAGCAACTTGAAAAACTCGTCTGTTGCTTTATCAAAGAAGATGACATTGTGATTATGATCCGGGACTTCACCGCCCCCGCTAGAGAAAATCGCGGGTTGACGCTCAATCTCCATGATGTCGGCATGCTTCGCGACGAGCCAAACAGGATCGTATCCGTCAACTTCGACTCGCGCGAGCGGGGCGTTATTTCGCAACCATTCGTAAGCTCCGAAGAGAGATTCCTCATCAAGGTGTCCTTGAGGGAGAATAATCTGCTCTGCGATCGAGGAGGGCACGGTCGATATCAGTGAGGTGTCTTGGGGGGACAATGTAACTCCTTGTTTGTCTGTTGGGGTGACCAATTGCGGCATACACAACAGGCCACCCAACCAATGCGGTGTGATTTGAGTCTCCACGAGTAGCGGGGGGATATACATCACTCGGCAGGGCTATATATTTCGGCAACCTACCGCCTGAGAAATTTTGCTCCGATCTGTCACGAAATTGCTCCCTATGAGGGACTCATCGGGTGATCTTCGAGGGATCTTTATGCCCTAAGGAGCTGAAACGGCAGTAGATGTGATCACTATGATCACGTGATGACCTGCATCACATTCATATCGCAGCAGTTGAGAGGCAAGAATGCAGAGCGCAGCCGCAGTTGTTAGAGCCGTAGGTGAAGATTTCAGCTTCGAAGCTATCGAGGTTTCGGATCCAGCGAGCCGGGAAGTATTAGTGGAAATTGCAGGTGTGGGTCTCTGCCACACTGACCTGGCCGTCAGGGACGGCCATATTCCCTTCCCCTTTCCATCAGTACTCGGTCACGAAGGCAGCGGAAGGGTGCTTCGGGTCGGCGACAAGGTCACAAGGGTGGCGGTTGGGGACAGCGTCGCCATTAGCTTCAATAGTTGCGGCGAGTGTAGGACGTGCCGGTTGGGCAAGCCGTCATACTGCCTGGATTTTGCTCCACTGAATTTTGGTGGCACGCGGCCTGACGGGACCGGCGTGCTCTCAAGGGGGACCGAGACTCTGGGAGGGAACTTCTTCGGCCAGTCCTCATTTGCCCTACATGCTGTGGCAAATGAGCGAAACGTCGTAAAAGTGGCTGATGATATTCCGCTTGAACTCATCGGTCCTTTGGGGTGCGGGTTTCAAACCGGCGCAGGAGCGGTGCTCAATTCCCTGGACTGCGCACCTGGATCCTCGCTGGTGATTACAGGGGCAGGCTCGGTGGGCATGGCAGCAATCATGGCTGGGGTTGTTCGCGGGCTGGAACACATTATTGTCGTGGAACCGCAGGAAGGGAGGCGTGATCTAGCCCGTGCTCTCGGCGCAACGAACGTCATTGACCCTGCTGCAGGTCCCGTGTCCGCAAGCGTCCGGGAAATCGTTCCGGAGGGGGCTGACTACATCATCGATACGACCGGCTTGCTTCCCGTGCTGGAAGAGTCCGTTCTTTCACTCGCCAGGCTCGGGAAACTGGGTATTTTGGGTGTTCCTTCTGATCCCGCGGCCGCGCTGGCGCTCAACCTTGGATACATCCAGCTGATTGGTGGAAGTGTAGTTGGGATTGTTGAGGGTGACTCTGACCCTGATGTTTTCATTCCATATCTGCTTGATCTCCACCGGGAGGGAAAGTTTCCGTTCGACAAACTCATTACAACCTTCCCGCTCTCGAAGATAAATGAGGCCGTCTCGGCTCAACATAGCGGTGAAGCGGTTAAGGTAGTGCTCCTGACTGATGAAGGAAAGATTTAGCAATGAAAGAAACTCTCACGTCACACACCGATTATGATTCTCTTTACATTGGCGGGGCATGGAGCATTCCCAGCACAAAGGGACTGATTGATGTCGTATCTCCCACTACGGAGCTCCCTGTCGGGCAAGTGCCGTTGGCTGCGAAAGCAGACGTGGACAGTGCCGTCGCGGCCGCGCGGGGCGCGTTTGATGACCCTGCTGGATGGTCAAGCTGGGCGCCGGCAGAGCGCGCCGCGGTGCTGCGCCGCTTCGCCGACGAACTTGAGAGCAGGGGACCCGAGACGGCCCGTAGGGTGAGCATACAGAACGGTATGCCGACGTCCTTTGCAATGCAGGCTGAGGCGCAGTTTCCTGCGGTAATCCTACGGTTCTACGCTGATTTGGTCTCCAAGAATGAAGCTGAGGAAGTCCGGTCAGGCTTCTTCGGAGGTTCCACGCTAGTGACCAGGGAGCCAATCGGCGTGGTTGCCGCAATTGTTCCCTGGAACGTTCCGCAGAGCATTACGTTCATGAAACTTGCTCCCGCCTTGGCCGCAGGTTGCACTGTGGTGCTGAAGCCGGCAACCGAGACCGTTCTTGATGCTTTTCTGATGGCAGAAGCCGCCGTCGCGGCTGGGCTCCCCGGGGGCGTTCTGAATGTGGTGCCAGGTGGTCCAGACATCGGGGCCTATCTTGTAGAGCATCCCGGAGTTAATAAGGTCTCCTTTACCGGTTCCACGGCAGCAGGCAGGTCCATCGGACAAGCCTGCGGGCAGCTTCTAAGGCCCGTTACCCTGGAGCTCGGCGGAAAGTCGGCGGCAGTCGTCCTCGACGACGCAGATTTGGCTGCCAACGTCGACAACTTCTTCGCCGCGACTCTTCTCAACAATGGTCAGATATGCCATTTGGGAACGCGGATCCTAGTTCCCCGGTCGCGTTACAAGGAATTGGTTGACTTTGTGACTGACCTTGCCGGGTCCCTGGTTGTGGGCGATCCTCTCGTTGCGGATACTCAAGTTGGTCCCCTGGTCTCCGCGAAGCAACGTGCGCGCGTTGAGGGCTACATTCAGAAGGGGAAGGAAGAGGGTGCGCGCCTGACAACCGGCAGTAAGCGCCCCGATGGACCAGGCTGGTTCGTCACTCCAACAGTATTTGCGGACGTAGACAACTCCTTCGTCATCGCACAGGAGGAGATCTTCGGGCCTGTCCTCTCGATAATCCCCTACCACGATGAAGCAGACGCCATTGCCATCGCCAATGACAGCTCATACGGGCTTGGCGGGACGGTCTGGACTACGGATACGGAGCGCGGGAACACGTTCGCGCGGAAAATTCATTCAGGTACGGTGGGGATAAACGCCTATTTGGCCGACCTGACGGCACCATTTGGCGGCATCAAAACCAGCGGCATCGGTCGTGAATTAGGAGCGGAGGGACTGGGCGCTTACCAGCAATTCAAGAGTATCTATCTGGATAGGAACGCCCTCCCCGCAACCGCAGCCCCTGGTTCCTAATACATAGTCCGCCACTCATGCTCAGCGGGCCCCAAACACGCCTTGGGAGGGGCCCGCTGGCTGAGGTATCTCGGCCATTCTCAAATCAGATGAGCTCAGAGCCTACCCGCGAGGTGCGCGTAGCGGGAAATGATCTCGGTTCGGTTGGAAGCCCCCAGTTTCCGCAAAATTTTCTTTACATGTGATTTAACTGTGTGGATGCTGATGACCAGTTCCGACGCAATGTGCTGATTAGATGCCCCTTCGAGGATGAGCTTCAAGACCTCACGCTCCCTCCCAGTAGGCGGAGCATGTAAGTATCGGTCAGGATCCTCTAATGCTGTGACCCCTGAAGGTGCAATGTCTGTCTCTGCAAATATCCCAGCATTTAAAGCAGATACAGAGGTCGTCGTTTTCAAATAATCGTTGGCAACGGCATGCAGAGCCTGTAGGCGATGATTCTGCGCATCCTCCACAAGCAGCCGGTCCATTACTGCGGCAAAGCAGGAGGCAAAGAGATTGGCACCGTCTTTTTGCAAATCGACCAAAGGCGCATCCTCATCTGCGATATGGAATATGCCAATTACTTTACGTCCAACTGATACCGGGACGATCAATTGTCGGCTGCTTCGGAGAATGCGCGTGGCCTCTACCGATGCAGCAACTCCACATTGATATGTGGAGACCGAGAGACCCGACGACATCACCAGGCGTTCGGCGGAAGACTTGGTAGCATGAAAAGACATCAGCGGGTCCAGACCTTCCCCGTGCAAGGCAGCAGGTTCGATTCTGTTCGACCCGGACTTTGATAACATGACAGATTCTACTGATATTATTCGCGCCATTTCACTGCAGCCGCGCCGCAGGAGTTCTGAGACTGAGCGTACTGACCTTAGGTCCTTTATTGAATCGGAAATTTCCGCCACGATCCAGTGACTAACTTGTTCCTCCCATGCCTGAACCTCATAAATTGCCTGGACCAATCTCGCAATCATTTTCCCCCAGCCGAAAAGGATCTCATCGCTGCCAATCTGCTGCGAAATGTGGGCGGACGCTACTCTGCAGGCGTTGTGGAGGAGATCCAGAGCTACCCGCGGGTCTTTCGTGAAGGGTGGCTCGCCCCCTCCGCCGAGAAGCCTGGTGTAGGCGGTGAGAGCTGCAACGACCTGGTCAGAGAGCCTCTCTGGCAGAAGTATGTTCATGATCGCGGTGACTCCGGCGAAGGATGATTCTGCAAGAAGCGCGCGCTGGCCTCCGCCCGCGTGGTCGCCCCGAGCTTATCCAGGACGCTCTTGACATGTGACTTTACAGTCTCCTCAGATACTGAAAGGTGCCGTGCAATGGTGGAGTTGGTGGCCCCGGTGGTCAGCTCTTGAAGGACCTCGCGCTCCCGGCGTGTGAGGCCCCAATGATCCCTGGACCTCCCGCCCCAAACGGGTCCGAAGTGGGGGGCCGGGACACGGTGAGCCGAATAAGTTCCTGCCGCCTCCTGTGACTTCCCTGGTGTGTTTTCCAGTATCGCGGTCAACGAATTGAGCAGCTGGATAGAGCGTCTCGAGCAGTCCCGTCCGCGTTTCGCCAGCTCCATTTTTTCACGGGCCACCATGATTTGTTCAGAAAGCAAAGCGAGAATTTTCATATCAGATTCACGGACCGGATCATCGTGTCGGTCTGCATGCAGCATGCCAATTACCCGCCCCTGGGAGACAAGTGGGGCTGCCACATATCCTGCGGGTCGAGAGAGCTCGAGGAGCGGTGGAAAGGTGCGGTGAGACAAGTCGGCGCCGTTGACCATGAATGGCCTTTGGAGGCGAACCATTTCAGCCTCACGATCTGCAGCAAGGAGGGAAAACTTAGCTCCTTGAAGGAACTCGCCCAAGTTTCTGAAGTCCTCCAGTAACTCAGGCGAAATGGAATAGGCGATAGGTACCCAATCGGAACCTGATACAGCTGATATAAGTACCTTCGCAAAACCGACCTTGTGGCACAGCCCGGCCGCCTTGGTCATGGCATCCTCGTTCCCCATGGTTCCCAGGGCGCTACTCACTGCGTGGAGATGACGGAGTGTCGCAGGGTTAACGCCACCACGGGTCTTCGCGACTTCACGACCTTGTGTCACGAGTCTCAGAAGCAAGTCTGCGGCCTCGGCGACTCGGCTCGACTCAAGGTTCCCCTTTACAAGAGCGGTTATCAAAGCTTCACTTTCCAAATAAGCTTCCGTGCCACTCACGAGATCATGGTGCCGTCCTTCGGACAGTCGAAACCGAACGTGCTCAATGATTTCCCCATCCGAGAGCATCCAGACAGGTGCGTTAGGCTCCCTGTCGGCGGCCGTGGAAAGCTGCCGCAGCGGCGACTCCGTTAGAGTGGTCATGTTCTCTCCTTTGAGATGAAGTTGTTCGAAGCCGTCGAATGCATCGACGCAAACGCTTGCTGGCGTATTGATTGGTTTGTGTATTGGATCCCTAGCTACTCCCGTGCCGCCGACGAACCACTTCGTGAGGGACCTTCACGCCAGTCCAGGGTCTGGGTGAAATCCTCGTCCCACGTCACTCGCGCGCCTGCTTCGCCCAGAAGACCAGCGGGCCTGCAGCGGCTTCCTGATAGGTGGCCGCTATGGCGAAGGCGTTCGCCGCCCTGGAACGGGAGGGGCCGACGGTCCTCGTGCAGGAAACCTTCTACCATCCGGCCCATCTGCCGAGAGAGACGGTCCCTCAGCAACCCAGTCCGATTTCCATGTCCGCCGTTGGTTCAAATTCTGGTGACGCCGCGTTCGGTGGCGCGTTTGAGAAGTCGCATCCCACGCCGTAGCCGAAAATCAGGGCCGGGCCGATGTGGGAGCCGGGGTAGCCGCCGAAGACATGGACGGCGGCGCCGACCCCGTGCAGGCCAGGGAAGTTACCAAAGTCACCCCTGCCAATCTGCGCACGGTAGAACGGTCCCGTCCCCAGCGCGACCAGGTTCGGGCTGGGCTGGTGGTCCATGTCTCCGCGGAAGTTGCTGTATAGGGTCGAGCCGCGGCCAAACGCGCGGTTCCGCCCCGGTCGGCGATTGTTGTACTCCATGACGATCTGGGCCCCGCGTCTATCTAGATCTTCTCCGCCAGTTCGGCCGCGGCCCGCTCTTGGCCGTCTATCCGGTCCGGTGGGAGCAGCCACGGACATTGGTACAGCGGTAACTAAACCTTGGCGGACAGAGCCTGGGCGGTTCTGTGTGTTTGACCGCCAAAATGAGAAAAGAATCGAGGCTACTGTGCTGGCTCGTATGCGACGATCTGCCATTTCCCACCGTAGAACTCCAGATACGAGTCGGCCGGCAACGAACAGAGGCTTCTTCTTGTGTCATCGCCTAGCACTCCCTTCCTGCGTTTAGTAGGTTACGAATGTTTCATAGGACTTCAGGATGTCGTGCAGTGCTTTGTTCAGGAGGGGGGAAACTACGCGATTGGCTACCCGATCTCGCTCCGACTGGGTGCGCCGTGCTCCCGTCGGGAACCGGCGCGTCGGAGTAACGTCGTAGTGCGCCAGTCCGTCAAAGGCGCAAAGCTTCAGCCTGTAACGGGCGCGAAGAGGATGCCAAGGCGGCCATGCCGAAGGAAGCAGCCTTTGAACCGGAGCAGCTTTCGTGACCGATTGCGCTCAGAGATAATGGAACGAGGCGTTAGCCAGGAACTTAGCTCATTGGTCAACTGCCCGCTCCGCTGGCCAACAACGCTCGCAATCCATATGGACTGCTGGTTCGGCTACCCTCCTCGATTCACCAAACGGGTTTTCAGTTCCGCCAATTAAGCTGGCAAGCCACACTAGCAATCCGGGATCGATCGTCGGTTCATCCACGAAGCAATTTGGGTACGGGAAGTCATCCCGAGTTTGGCCAGAATGCTCTCGACATGTCCTTCGACGGTCCTAGTTGACAGGACCAAGTTGTCTGCGATCTCACGGTTGCTCTGGCCGTCCGCGATAAGTGCTGCAACTTGGTGTTGTCTCTTGGTCAACGCGCCGACATCCCTGTCGGAGGCTGCATCTCGCTCGGAAACCTCCAAGCCCAGTACCCGGGCTCTCACTTCATCTGGGCTCATCCGGTAGCCTCGCGTGAGCGCTTCACGATAGGCACGAGAACCGAGCGCCTTGTCGGCCCGTTTGGCCCATTTTTCATGAGCCCCCGCCAGATGCGGACCGAACGACGCAATGCTGCTTTCCAAAACCTCCCAGACGCGGGACGCGACGCCTCGGATGACCGCTGCATCTTCATATTTTGTTTGCTCAACAAGTGCACTGGAAATGACTTCAAGGTTGAGTGCCGTCATCACTTTGTCGTCGAAAACCAAGGCACGGCCCAGGCTTTCATGTGCGTATTCAAGGGCGCGCTTCAGATTTCCCTGCGACCAGGCACAGCAAGCCTTGGACCACAATGCCACGGACTTTACATAGGTCTCTCTGACCTTGTCGCTGAGTGTTATTGACTCTGCGGAAACTTCTTCAGCTCTTGAGAAGTCGGCCATTAACGCATACGTGATGCTCAACTGACACAGTACTAACATGGTGCCTTCGATGCGATTGGCAGCGCGATCCCGCGCCAATGCTTTTTCGAACATTGAGGCGGCGGAGGAGGGATTTCCGCCAAAGAGAAGGAGGGCGCCGGACCAGGTCTGTATCTGGGTCTCGATGTCGTCAACGTCTGTTTCCGAGATATTCCCGGCGGTCTTCAGTTCTTCGAGAAGAAGTGTGCATTCTCTGAGACGCTGATGGCTTCCGGCAAAGTCACCTTGGACCGCTGCCGCCCAAGCGGCGACGCAGAGGGCGCGGCACATCTCAGTTCCGTAATCCGTCGATGCCGCCAGGATCAGGTCCAACCATCGACGCCCCTCGCTGACGAAGCCTCCGAGCATCCAGTGAAAGCGAAGGGCTGTTACGAGCTTCAAAGCCGAGACTTCTGACGACTCCGTCCCGGCAACGCAGTATGTGAGAGCTGCCCGCAGGTTCTCGTGCTCCGAACGTAGTCGGCTGATCCACTCGTTTTGTTTATGCGACCAAAATTGCTCAGCACTGGACTGGGAAAGTTCCAAGTAGTACTGGCAGTGCCTTCGCCGCAGAGTTGCCTCCTCACCGACGTCTTGCGCGCGTTCAAGAGCGTACTGGCGGATGGTCTCTAGAACCTGATACCTGACACTATTAGGGGTCACGATCGCAATCAGGATCGACTTGGCAACAAGAGAGTCGACCACCTCGAGAACCGAGCTCTGGGAAAGGTTTTCGTCGGAGCAGATGCGTTCTATGGCATCGAGATCGGTGCTTCCAGCAAATACGGACAGCCGCCGCCAAAGAACCTTCTGCTCTGAAGTGCAAAGATCATAACTCCAGTCGATAAGTGCACGCAGGGTCTGCTGTCGGGGCGGAGCTGTCGGACTCCCGGAGGACAGAATCGCGAAGCGGCTCTTGAGTCGCTTCAGAAGTTGCGTGACACTCAGTGATCTAAGGCGCGATGCAGCAAGTTCAAGCGCCAGAGGTATCCCGTCGAGTTGGATACAGAGTTCGGCAGCTGCGGCAACGTTCTCATTGGTGATCCGGAACTCCGGAGAGCTGGCCTTGGCCCGGTCATTGAAAAACGCCAACGAGTCGAACCGACGGACGGCTGTTTCATCCAACACGTCATTTGCTTGAGGAAGTTCAAAGGGTAGGACAGGCAATAGCCTTTCGCCTTTGACCCCTAACCGTTCCCTGCTTGTAGCAAGAATGCTTAGCCGAGGGCTGTTTTCAAGCAGCGCCTCAACCAGAAACCGACAACCAGGCAACACATGTTCGCAGTTGTCGAGAATCACCAGCAAATTCCGCTCCGAGAGGTATGCACTCAATTGAGCTGCAGCACTTTGTGCCGACGTCGTACGAATCTCTAGTGCTGATAAAAGAGCTTCAGGTACCATTGCGCTATTGCTCAACGGCGCAAGATCCACGAGCCAGACGCCATCTTCGAAGGACTGTCTGACCATCGCCCCGAGGTGAACGGCAAGCCGCGTTTTTCCAACTCCTCCAGGACCGATGAGGGTGACAAGCCGTGACTCCGTCATGGCTTCGCGCACGTTGGCTATTTCCCTCCGTCGGCCGACGAAGCTTGTCAGCTGCAGCCTTAAGTTGCCCGGTCCCCTTGCCCCTGTCATGGCGCGGACAGGCCTCCCCTCCATCGCCCATCTGCAGTATCTCCAGCGGGTTTCCCAGATGTAAAAGGCGCAGGAGCCATACGGGTGTCCCAACATTGATGGTCAAGCCGTCTCACAATCAAGGCCTTTCTCGATGGGAGTGTACTTCGATAAGGGCTTGGTTCTTGCAGGTATTTGCCAATCATATATTTTTGTTCAACATCAAAACTGCGAAGGCGCAATTCGGTAGCCAGCACTACGCGCCAGTTCTCGAGCTTTGCGCTTCATCACCGCTGCGTGGATATTGCTCCGCCAGCCAGAAGGAACAAGCCAGGAATGGACGCTCGCCGGGTTCAAGTCCGTTAACGCCAGTATGCGCCTGTTGCCGCAGCAAACCCTCACTGGTCAGCAGCTCGCTTTCAATCTGCGAGCGGTTCCCAGCATGTCGTCGTCCTACGCCATAAATTTCGCCTGCGAAGGACTAGGAGCGATGCGTCGATTTGGGCGTCTCCGTCGCTTTGGGTTGGTAGCGGTCGCAATTTACGGTGGCTATGGGAGAGGCTAGGCAGCCGTGAAGTACGCGGCCGCTTTTAAAGAATACTGCCTCGGCACGCAGTTCCTGGTTATCCGCTCGAGTTGCTTAGGCCGGGCCCGCTCGGTAAGCGTCAATGCCGCGTCCGGATCCTCAGCGAAGTTCTCGTTCTGGTAAAAAATCGCGGTGGCAGCATGGGGGGCGCGGAGAAGTAAGCGCGATCAAGGCTCGGTGGCTCCTGATCTGATGAATGCGTTGAGAACATCCATCACAGCAGGGCTACGAGCCCTTCGGCTTTCAAGACAGGGAACCCGTTTTACCCTCCCTTACGAAGAGCCACCATAATTGGCTTTCTCATGGTTTCGTCTTTTTCTCCGGGCGGTTGATTCCAAGCAAAGCGGGTAAACACCTCTTTCCCGTCTGCCCGCTCAACCATCTCCCGTGGGTAAATTCCGTCGGCTGAAATCCACAGTATCGACTCATCGGCCATGACTGCTTCGACTACACCGGTTCTGAGGACTTTTCCGTGTTGGCGTATCTCAACAAATTGGCCGATGGCCCCATGCCAGTCCGGTTGGAGGTGGAGCGTCATTTGGAACGATATACCTTCCCTTTGGGTATGAATGAGGGCCTCCTATCAGCCGCGGTGGTCCCTCGACAGACGCTCCGCTCCCTTGCGTAGTGAGGCGGTGATCTCGGCCATGATCGTGGGGTCGGAGAGGGTGGTGGCGTCGCCGGGGTCGCGGCCTTCTGCGACGTCCTTGAGGAGGCGGCGCATGATCTTGCCGGACCTGGTCTTGGGCAGTTCGGGGACCACCAGGATGGCCTTGGGCTTGGCGATCGGGCCGATTTCCTTGCCCACGTGGTTCCGGAGTTCCTGGACAATCTCATCCCCGGAATCCACCGCGTCCCCGCGCAGGATGACGAACGCGACGACGGCCTGGCCGGTGGTTTCGTCCGCGGCTCCCACGACGGCGGCCTCGGCCACGGCAGGGTGGGAGACCAGGGCGGATTCGATCTCGGTGGTGGAGAGCCGGTGCCCTGAGACGTTCATGACGTCATCCACCCGGCCCAGCAGCCAGACGTCGCCGTCCTCGTCCTTCTTGGCACCGTCACCGGCGAAGTACATGGTTTCAAAGCGCGACCAGTAGGTGTCCTTGAACCTCTCCGGGTCGCCCCAGATCCCGCGGAGCATCGCCGGCCAGGGTTCGCGGATCACCAGGAACCCGCCGTGGCCGTTGGGCACCGATTCGCCCATCTCGTCCACCACGTCCACGGCGATGCCCGGCAGCGGGACCTGCGCCGAGCCGGGCTTGGCGGCGGTGACGCCGGGCAGCGGGGCGATCATCTGGGCGCCGGTCTCGGTCTGCCACCAGGTGTCCACGATGGGGGTCCTGTCCCCGCCGATGACGTTCCGGTACCACATCCAGGCCTCGGGGTTGATGGGCTCGCCCACGGAACCGAGCACGCGGAGGGAGGACAGGTCGTACTTGTCCGGGATCTCCCGGCCCCACTTCATGAACGTCCTGATCGCGGTGGGCGCGGTGTAGAGGATGGAGACCTTGTACTTTTCGACGATCTCCCACCAGCGGCCCTGGTGCGGGGAATCCGGGGTGCCTTCGTACATCACCTGGGTGGCGCCGTTGATCAGCGGGGCGTAGGTGACGTAGGAGTGGCCGGTGACCCAGCCGACGTCGGCCGTGCACCAGTACACGTCTGTGTCCGGGTGCAGGTCGAACACGGCCTTGTGCGTGTAAGCGGTCTGGGTGAGGTAGCCGCCAGTGGTGTGCAGGATGCCCTTGGGCTTACCCGTGGTCCCGGAGGTGTAGAGAATGAACAACGGGTGCTCGGAATCATGCCCGATGGCGGTGTGCTCGGCGGAGGCGGCCTCCACGGTGTCGGCCCACCAGTGGTCCCGGCCCTCGGTCCAGTCCACGTCCTGGCCGTTGCGCTTGACCACCACCACGTTCTGCACCGTATGCCCATCCTTGGCCAGGGCCTCATCCACCGCCGGCTTCAGGGCGCTGGGCTTGCCACGCCGGTAGGTGCCATCGGCTGTGACCACGAGCTTGGCCTCGGCATCCTCGATGCGGGACCGCAGGGCATCGGCGGAGAACCCGCCGAAGACCACCGAGTGCACCGCGCCGATCCGGGCACACGCCAGCAGCGTAATCACCGCTTCGGGGATCATCGGCAGGTACACCGCAACCCTGTCACCCTTCGCCACGCCGAGGGACTCGAAAGCATTTGCCGCCTTCTTCACCTCTTCGGTCAGCTGGGCATAGGTGTAGGTGCGGGTGTCGCCGGGCTCGCCTTCGAAATAGATGGCCACCCGGTCGCCCCGGCCGGCTTCCACGTGCCGGTCCAGCGCGTTGTAGGCCGCATTGACTTCCCCGCCAACGAACCACTTGGCGAACGGCGGGTTGGACCAGTCCAGCGCCTGGTCAAAGTCCTTGCTCCAGGTCAGCAGCTCGCGCGCCTGCTTCGCCCAAAAAGCCGGCCGGTCGGCGGCGGCCTCCTCGTATTCCCCCGCCTTGACCACAGCGTCAGCGGCGAACCTCGGCGGCGGCGCAAATGTTTGGACCTCCGCCAGGCTACTCCCATTCATCGAGCTCACCGTTTCTCCTTATTTCTCAGCCAACACGTTGATCGGCGACGATCGCCGCGGCTCCGTAGTAGGTTGTGGTCGACTGGCACCGCGCTCGGCAGCGTGTCGGGAAATGTCACGCCCTGCGCGGTATCCGAAGACCAAGGCTGGTCCGATGTGTGAACCGTATCCTGGGTAGCCGCCCCCAAAAACGCTTACGGCTGCTGCGCCGACGGCGTACAGGCCAGGTATGGCCTTACCTTCACGGGTGACAACTTCCGAGCGGTCGTTGACAGCCAGGCCGGCGAAAGTACCCAAGTCGCCCATGTGTATCTTTGCAGCATAGAAATGCCCCGGGTCCAAGGGCGCCAAGTTCGGGTTTGGCTTGTGTTCCATATCGCCGCGGAAGTTGTTGTACAAGGTGGATCCGCGACCGAACTGAGGGTCCTCCCCTTTCTCTGCGCCTTTGTTGAAGTCCCGCACCGTAGCGGCCAGGTTCTGCGGATCGACGCCTATCTTATTGGCCAAGTCGGCCAGGGAATTACCCTTGACCAAGTAGCCGGTCTTGAAAAAGTATCCGCGCGGCATGGGCCACGGTTTTGCGTACCCGATGCCGTACTTGTGCATGGTCTTTGCATCTGCGATCACCCAGCCAAAAGTCTCCGGTTGCCCCGCCATATGGGCGAGCATCTGCCCACCGAAGTCGTGGTAGCTTAACGCTTCATTGCCGAAGCGCTTTCCGTCCTGGTCCACCGCAATCAGGCCGGGAAGACCGATCGCTCGAAGGTGGGGAAAGAGCCTCTGGCCGCCGTTCAGGTACTTGAACACTGTGACGGGGGCCCAGGACCCGACCGAGTAAACAGAGTCGTCGACGTAACCTCCCACCTTCCGTGCCAACATCACCGCATCCCCACCATGACCTACTGTGGGGGTGAAGTGGTTTTTGCCGCTGGGATCGTGCGGGAAGTATTCCTGACGCAGCTTTTCGTTGCCTGAGAAGCCCCCGGCGGCCAGGATCACACCGAGTCTGGCGTGCACAGTTACAGCATGTTCGCCTCCAAGTGTTGCCCCATCGATCACCCCATCCTCGTTCTGGTGCAGTGACAGCGCTGGGGTGTTCACCCACATCCGCACACCCAGGTTGTCTGCACTCTTGACCATCCGGGTCATCATGGAGTTACCGTTGCTGCGCAACACCGGCCGCTTGTAGCGGGCGGCGTCAAACCACGTTCGCAGCAACTTTTTCGCCACATACACGAAGGACTTCACGGACTGGTTCACGTGGAAAAATTCGTTGATGTCCGGGCCGACTTGGGGCATGTAGCCGAAGACGGTGTAAGAACTCATGTAAGGCTGCATGAGCAGGCGTTTATCGCCCAGGATTCTCGCATCAACGTCTTGGGGGATTATCGCTCGCCCGGACATCCGGGCACCCGGCAGGTCCATCTGGTAGTCGGGAGCCTTCTCCGGGTAAACAAACTTAACTTCTGTTTCGTTCTCGAAGAATTTCAGCGCCTCCGGCACTGTGTCCAAAAAGGTGCGCACACCATTTTCGTTATATGTCTCCGGGGCCAGACTGCGGAGATATGTTTCAGCCTCTTCCCGAGTGTCGCCCTGCGCCAGTCCCTCCTTGTTGCCAGGGACCCAGGCCCAACCGGCGGAGATCGCCGTTGTACCTCCGAAGTACTTTTCCTTTTCGCACACAATGACATTCAGTCCTTGGTTTGCTGCCCTGATGGCAGCCGCTAGTCCCGCAACACCCGAGCCAACTACCAGAACGTCACAAGCAACCGAATTATTCATATTTTCATCACTCATCTACCTTTTGCTCCTCTACCACGTGGGGGGGGGAATTTATTGGGGCATGAACAGGAACGTTCGGCCCTACTTCACAGAATTCTCAAATGAGGTCAGCCCATTTTGAGCATGATGTACCCGCCCGGTGCGGAGGAGGTTGCCTATCGCCACAGCAGTGTCACGCAATGCGTCTTGGGCTTGGCTAACGAACTGGGCCAAGCCGAAAAACCCGTGGCATAACCCTTCGTACATCCTTAAGTCCACTGGTACGCCGTGGCTCCGCAGTTCCTTGGCGTAGGCCAGGCCTTCGTCCCGAAGCGGGTCGTAGCCCGCTAGCACCAGGATTGTGAAGGGGAGATCATTCAGTGATTCTGCATGTAATGGGGCCACGTCGGGGTGCGTCCTCAATGTGCTGTCTGGCAGGTAGTGGTTCCAGAACCACTCCATTTCCTGCCTCGACAGAAGTGTCGGAACCGGGGGAATCTCCTGATAAGAAGACCGCGAAAAATCGCTGTCCGTGACCGGATAAATCAGCGCTTGCCCGGCTACATTGACCACTCCTTGCTGACGAAGCTTGCGCACGGCGACAGTGGCGAGGTTGCCCCCGGCACTGTCGCCGGCCACCACCAAGGGCTCTCCAGGAAACTCGGCAGCTGCCCATTGGATGGCCGCCTGTACCTCATTCAGAGCAGAAGGAAAGGGATTTTCTGGAGCTAGGCCATAGTCCACACTCACTACTCGAGCCCCGCCGTGATAGGCGAGGTCCCTCGCGACGTTATCGAAGCTCTCGATGTTCCCAATCACCCATCCGCCGCCGTGAACGTAAACGATGACACCAACAGGATTTGGCTCGGGGTTATAGATGCGGACCGGCACACTGCAGCCTCCGGCAGTTGCCGTGCAGTCGTAGATGCCGTGCAAACCACGCGATGGACCCTGGCGGCGGGCCGCTAGCTGGTCGCGCGCCTGCTGGGGGGTGCCATCGCTGACCGGGCGTCTGCCTGCAGCCGCCATCGAAGCGAGCAGATCATATAGTTCTTCGTCCATGAAAATCTCTCTAAGTTTCTGGCGGAGTCGACAGCAGTTAGATTCCTGCCGATGAGGAGTTCGAGATTGACTCCGCTGGACGGCGCCCTCCGAGCAGGAATCCTTCGTAGCCTTCCTGGGCTATGCGGGTAATTCGGTTCCAGTAGTTACCAACGCCGCCAAGATATGGCATGAACACAACGGGCTTCCCAGGAACGTTTGCCCCGTAGAACCATGTGGCCTTGAAGTCCCTATAGAGAGTTCCGTTTGCGACTTCGTTGACGTGTTCGATCCAGCCTGCCTCTGCTTCGAAGTCTGCTTCGATGCTGGTCAGCCCGTTCGATTCGAGATACTCGATAGCGTCTGCGATCCATTCCACATGCTGCTCGATTGAGGTGACCATGTTGCTGAAGACTGACGGGCTGCCCGGGCCAGCAATGATGAACATGTTCGGGAACCCATTGACCGTCAGGCCGAGGTAAGTGCGGGGTCCTGCCGCCCAGTAATCCCTCAGCTCGCGTCCGTCGCGGCCTACCGGGTTAAGCCGGTTGAGTGCCCCGGTCATCGCGTCAAAACCAGTGGCAAAGCACAACACATCGAGGTCATAATCGGCGGTGGAGGTTCGCACTCCCGTCGGTATGACGCGTTCAATTGGGGATTCCTTCACGTCCACCAGGGTGACGTTCTCCCTGTTGAATGTTTCGTAGTAGCCAGTGCCTGAGCAGAGTCGCTTGGTGCCGAGGGGCATCTCGCGAGGTGAAAGTTCTTCTGCTGTTTTGGGATCGGCAACGATGCTGCGGATTTTGCTGCGTACGTACTCCGAGGCCTCGTTGTTCACATCCTTATCAGTCAGGATGTCCTTGAATGCCCTCATCATGTACAGCCCGCCCAGTTGCCACCGGTTCTCAAATTCGGCTTGGCGCTCTTCGGCTGTGACGTCCTTGCCGGACTTTGGATTGGCCACCTGGTTGTGACCGAAACCGGACTGGCGCGCGAACTGCCGACGCTCTGGGTAGGTCGCTTTCCATTCCTGTTCGACATCCGGATCCATCGGACGGTTCTGGGCTGGCATGCAGAAGTTAGCGGTCCGCTGAAAAACAATCAACTCATCTGCTTGTTCCGCAAGAAGTGGAATCATCTGGGTGCCGGAGGACCCGGTTCCTATGACGCCCACCCTCTTGCCACGCACGTCTACCCCATCGTTGGGCCAGTCGCCGGAGTGGTACCACTCCCCCGTGAAGTCTTCCAGCCCGGTGGTTGACGGCACCTGGGGAACCGAGAGCACCCCGGTAGCCATTACCGCATACTTCGCCTGATAAACCTGGCCTGAATCCGTCGTAAGGGTCCAGGCATTGTCGTCCTCTGCGAAGACGGCGGAGACAACCTTTGTATCCAGTTGGATGTGCTCACGCAATTCAAACCGGTCTGCTACATGGTTTACGTACCGCAGGATCTCGGGCTGGGATGCGTACCGTTCGGTCCACTTCCACTCCTGCTGCAGGTCATTATCGAAGGAGTACGAGTAGTCCAGGGACTCGATGTCACAACGCGCCCCTGGATAGCGGTTATGGAACCAGGTTCCGCCTATTCCGCTTCCTGCCTCCAAAACTTTGACTTTTAGTCCTTGCTGGCGCAGTTTGTAGAGCGCGTATATTCCCGCTAGGCCGGCTCCGACTACCACAGCGTCGTAGCCCCTTGATGTTTCGATTTCAAAATTTTGCACGTTAGCTCCTCGTTGAGATTTTTTGATGCAGGGCGAAGGGCTGCCGGCAGCACCGACCCGGGCGTTGCCCTTCTGGACCTACGCGGCGGTGTATCCGCCGTCTGCGTTTATGACAGAGCCTGTGAGACTGGACGAACGGTCACTGGCGAGAAACCGGACAACCTCCGCAATTTCATCTGGTTGGAGGAGCCGGCCAATGGGCATTTTTCCCAGCATCTGGGCCCGAGTTGTTGCCGGTAGCTCAGCAAGCAGCGGAGTACTGACGTATCCCGGCGAGACGCAGTTGAAGCGGATGTTTTGTTGGGCGTAGGTCAGCGCTGCAGACCGTGTGAAGTTAACGACCGCGGCTTTGGCAGCGGAGTAGGCAGTGCTATTGGCCTGCCCGACGTGCGCCAGAATCGACGCCATGTTGATGATCGAACCACCGCCGCTTTGAAGCATTTTTGCAACGGCGTGCTTGTTGCAGAGGACGACGCCTGTCAGGTTTATGTCGAGGACGCGCTGCCAAGTGGTGAGATCCAGTTCGTGTACTGGCCCCTTCTGTTCCGGGACTCCTGCGTTGGCGACCAGCACGTCCAGTCTTCCGAACTTTTCCATGGTGTCATCCATCAACCGGGCGACCGATTGCTCGTCTGTAACGTCAGTGCGAATGAAATCCACAACTGCACCGTCCTGGGCGAAGGACTCCACGACGGATGCACCGTCCGATGACAAGTCTCCAATGACGACCGCAGCCCCGTCTCTGGCGAGTAGTCGGGCAACGGCGGCACCGATTCCAGATGCGCCTCCCGTCACCACAACGGTTTTTCCTGCCAACGTCATTTCAGCTTCTTTCGCCAGGTCTTTTGCGCGGACAGTAGTCATACCGACGCCGGCTGCGGGGCTTGATCCAACTCGGCTAAAGCGTCTGCCCACAACAAGCGATCCTGTATCCGCTTGCGGTAGGCCAGCACCTTCCGCGTCTGGTTTGATCCGAAGACGGCGCTGACGTGGCGGTCCTTGCGGTACAGCGCTATGAAGCGCTCATCGTGTTCTGTGCCCTGAACCAGTCGGACTTCGTCGTGACCAGCTGGTGATCCCACGATTTGGAACTTTCGGTCGTATTGGTCCGACCACACCCACGGGACTGGTTCATAGGCCAAAATCTTCTCGTCGTCACTCCCGGCGAGCAGGCGCCGGGCTGCGTGCTCGCCTTGCCGGATGGCGTTGTCCCAGTGCTCCACTCGCCGAAATTCTCCCGAGAGCTGATTCGGCCATCTGGCGACGTCTCCGGCTGCGACCACGTCGGGGGCGGCAAGACAGGAAGCGTCACAGACAACACCGTTGTCCATTTTCAGCCCTGACCCTACGAGCCAATCTGTTGAGGGCACCACTCCGATGGCCAGGACGACTATGTCAGCTTCAATCGTGGAGCCGTCGAGCATACGAATACCACGGACTTCGGTTTCACCGATCAGCTCCTCCACACCCAAGCCTAGGAGCAAGTTGACGCCGTTGTTGCGGTGCAGGGCAGCGAGGCCTGAGCCGATCACGTCACCAAGAACGGCGCCCATGGGGGTGGGCCCCGCCTCAATTACGCTTACCTCAAGGCCCAGCGACCGGCAGGATGCGGCGAGTTCTGCGCCGATAAATCCGCCGCCTACGATGACGACCCTCGGGGTACCCTCCGTCAGTGTATGACGGAGTTCCTCTGCTTCAGCCAGCGTCCGAAGCGTAAACACCCCGCGCAGCTTGGAACCGGGCATTTGCCGTGGACGGGCACCGGTTGCAATTACGAGACCATCGAAGGTCAAAGACTCGCCTGAGTCCAGTGCAACCCTTTTGCCTGCAAGGTCTAATGCCGTTGCGGTTACACCAAGCCTCCACTCAGCCGAGAGCTCTTCGTCTGGTGACTCAAGAGAGATCTCGCTGGCCGTCAACTTACCGGTGATGATCTGCTTGGACAGGGGAGGACGGTCATAGGGCCTGATTTGCTCGTCGCCGATGACGGTGATACTCCCGGAAAACCCTTCCGCCCTGAGCTCCCGCACGGCGCTCAGGCCAGCGAGTGATGCTCCCACAACAACAATATTTTCCATTGCCATTTTCTGCTTTACCTATCTTGTGCATGCCTGCGGTGCCCCAAAACTGCGGAGGCGACCTAGTTAGACGATCTTGAGCGCCCGTTTGGGGCATGCCCGGATAGCTGCTTCCAGGGGTTTCCTTTGGGATTCCGGCGGGGTTTCGTCGAGCACGATGAGGTTGTCGTCATCGTCCAGGTCGAACACGGCGGGCGCTTCAATGGCGCACACTCCGTTGCCTTCGCACATCCCCCAATTAACGTGAATTTCCATGTGATTTTCCTTTCTACAAGCGGGAGTTCCGGCCGGTTGCCGGCCGGAGTTATTGCTAGACGCGCACGGTCAGGTGTGAATAGCCCCACTGAAAACTCGACGGGGGGCGCACTGCAGATTCCTCGTCGATGATGTAGTCAGGGCAGCGCGTGATGAATTCCTCCAGCAGGACGCGTCCTTCCAGCCGGGCTACGTGGGAGCCGATGCAGAATTTCATGCCCTGCCCGAAAGCGATATGGCGACTGGCATTCCGGTCCCAGATGAACTCAGACGCGTTGTCGAATTCGCGCTCGTCCAGGTTGGCCGACATGTTTAGCGGCATGACACGCTGGCCCACCTGAATTCTGTGGCCGCCGATGGTCACGGGTTTGGCTGCCGTCCGAAGGAACCACTGTGCCGGGGCACAGTACCGGAGCATCTCTTCGAAAGCAGTTTTCAGATTCTCCGGGTCATTTCCGACTGCGAGCCGCTGCTCGGGATGGCGCTGCAGCTCCAGGAGCCCATGGGCAACGACTTTGGGAACAGTTTCGCTTCCGCCGATGAGCATGATGACCAGCTGGCTGGCGATTTCTTCGTCAGAGAGAAAGCGGCCGTTGTAGTCGTAGTTGATCAGGGAATCCACCCCGGGAACGGCACCATCGGCACCGGCCGCACGCCGGGTCAAAACGGTCTTCAACGCCAGACGATTAATGCGTTCCATGCCTTCGGGCTTGAACGCACCTGTTACCGGATCCTTTTTTGTATAGGAATTCACGGCATCCAGCAGCTCGGAAGCGTCGCTGAGGGGCAGGCCGAGGATCAGGCACATGGTGCGGGCAGCGACCTGGCCGCCGTAATCGATGGTGAGGTCAAATCCACCTTTTGGAACCAACTCGTCGAGCAGCTGCCGCGCCTGTTCCCGGATGAACGGTTCAAGACGCAGGGCCGCACGAGGCCGAAGCTGGTTACCCACGGCCTGGCGGATAGAGCTATATAGCGGGTCGTTCAGGCGGGGAAACTTGTCCAGAGGCTCCAGCTGGGGCTGTTTTACGGTTCCGGGGGGGTTGTGGGCGGTCAGGACCTCAAGTCCGACAACGGTTCCTTCGGTGCTGATAAAGTTGCCGTCAGGATCCGCGAGGACGTCGTAGACGTCCTCAAACCTGGAGACGACCCATGTGTCGTACTTGGGCATGTAGTGAACAGGATGCTTGTCGCGGAGTGTCTGGTAGTACGGCAGAGGGTTCTCGATGACGCTTGCATCGAAGGGATCAAACTCGAATTCGGTTTCGGTTGTTGCAGTCATGGCTGACCTCTTATCTGGCATGGAGTGGCGGTTCGAACACGCGGTGAAGGCAGGTCCTAGACAGCTCCGGCCGAGACCTTTGTGCTCCGGTTGATGAAATATGCTTCGAGCGCTTCCGGGTTTACAACACTGCCAGGAGGCGTTCCCTGCAATATCTGGACGGCGAGAGTCGCGGCAGTCACTGCGGATTGCTCGAGCATTTCCGGGGACGCGCCCCCGATATGCGGGGTGAGGATGACATTGGGCAAGCTGAACAGTGGATGGCCATCCGGCAACGGCTCGGGTTCTGTCACGTCGAGTCCGGCTCCGCCGATTTGCCCCTCTGCCACGGCAACGGCAAGGGCATCGGCGTCGACTGTTCCGCCGCGTGCGGTATTGATGAGGCACGCGTGGGGCAGCATCAGTTCCAGCTGCTTCGGGCCGATGAGATTCTTTGTCTCGTCATTTAGTGGTGTGTGCAGTGAAATGTGGTCGGAGCTGCCCAGCAGAGCGTCAAGGGTTACCGAGCGGGCAATACCGAGTTCCGCAGCGACGGACTCATCCATGAACGGGTCGTATGCTCGCACGCGCATCCCGAAGGCTTGGGCGAGGCGTGCTACTTCGCGGCCGATGTGCCCGCATCCTATGAGCCCAAGGGTTTTTCCCCCGAGCACGCTCAGCGGTGGGTGTGCAGCTTTCAGTTCCTGACGGGATGACCACTGTCCTGTCAGGTGGGCCTGGCGATCCGCCACAGCTATCTTATGGCTCAGCGACAGCATGAGGCCGATCGCATGTTCAGCCACCCCGGTTGCGTTACCACCGGGAGCGTTGACCACGAGAATGCCCCGCTGGGTTGCTGCCGGAACATCGATCAGGTCGAATCCTGCCGCGCCGATATAGACGACCTCGAGGTTGGGCGCCCGGTCCAGGACTGCGGCCGTCACCGGAATATGGCCGCCGATACCCAATGCCTGAAGGGCGGAAGCCGTTTCCAGATGCCTGCCAAAGGCAGCCTCGATTGCCGCCGCTATCTGGCTATCCCGGTCGGGGGCTTCTTGAATTTGGACGGCTTGGGCTGCCGTCAGCCCGTAATTCAGCTCAAACCCCGCGTTAGTGAAAAGCTGATCCGCCGCAGGGCTGTTCGATGTCGTGGGGATGAGTACTTGCCGCTTCGAGTTCACGCGACCTGTCCTTCCATGAGTGCGGACTGCTGAGAGCGGAGCCGGCCCGCCAATGCAAGGCGCGCTGTTGCCCCCTGCTGGACGAAAGTGGAGTCTGAACCGAGACTCAGAAAGCTGACTCCCCGCTCGAGCAAGGCCCGGGCATGCTCCTCACCGGCGGCGACCGAGCCCACTGGAATATTTCGCTTGCTTGCTACGGCAACGATCCGCTCAACCGCCGCTAGAACCTGCGAATCGCGTGGCACTTCCCCGGGAGAAATACCCATTAGAAGGCCGAGGTCAAACGGCCCTATGAAGAGGGCGTCGACACCGTCAACTGCCGTGATCTCCTCGAGGTTATCCAGAGCCTCCAGAGTCTCGATCATCGGCATGAACATCACGCGCCTATTTGCTTGTTCCACACCACCGGCGCCGGGCCGGACCGGGCCGTAGGACCTCGTCCCATCCGGGGCGTAGCGGCAGGCCGCCGCGGCCTCTGCAGTCTGCTGCATGGTGCTGATCATTGGCACAATCACTCCGTCCGCCCCCATGTCCAGAGACCTCATGATCAGATACGGTTCCGGCGAGATAACCCGCGAGATGACGGGAGTGCCGGCAGCGCCGGCAGCCTGGAACAGCTGCAGCATTCTTGAGGAGGACACCTCCCCGTGCTGGGAGTCCACTACGAGGAAGTCGTAGCCGGACCGGCCCATGTGCTCGGCGCCAAGGGCGGATTCCAGCATGATCCAGCCACCGAACGCGGGGCTGGCACTTAGCCTGTCAAGAAATGGGTTCATAGCAGAGGCCTTCCTGGTGATCCGGAATCGGAGTCAGATCACTCGGTGTGAGATGCAGATCATATTTGCAAGTAATCTCAGCATTGACAACGGCCATTGTCAATAGTGCGTGCACATTCCTAAGGCGGCGGTTAGCCAACGACTCTTAGGAAAGTAGGCAGGCAGCACAAAAACTGGGTGACGCTGGGGGCGAGGGGCGTCTTAGGAACGGACGGCGGCGACAGCCTTAAAGACCTCGAGGGTATGTTGGATGAATCGCTCCCTGGAGATATCCAGGGAGCCGGAGATCCATGCCAGGAAGAGCCTTGTCTGAGACCCCATCAGGGCCCTGGCGTTCAGCTCCAGGCCGAGGGCATCTATGGGCTCGTCGCTGAGGCCCTTCAGCAGGCTGATAAAGAGACCCCGGTTACGGTCGAGCTTCCGCCGCAGTTGGGACGCGAGAGTGCCCGCCACCTCAGTTTCCATAAGGAAGACCCGGGCCCGTCTGGGGTCGCTGGTGAGGTAGTCGGTAAATGAGCGGATTGCGGCCTCGGCAGCCTGATAACCCGACCCGGCCTCCACCATGGCTGCCTGCATGGCCTGGTAGGCACCATCGATTACCGCATCATAGGTTTCCCCCACCAGCTCGTCGAGGGACTTGAAACTCTCGTAAAAATAGCGTTCGGTAAGGCCTGCCTCCCGACAGATGGCCCTGACACCCAAGGAGCTGACGCCGTTGGCGCCAAGCAGGTTTAGTGCCGCCTCCAGCAGGAGTACCCTTCGGGCAGCTTGGCGCTCCCCGGCCGTCTTGCCCCGCCAATTTGAACCTACCGTCTGTTGGGTCGTCACAATACGATCCTCTCATCTTTGACGGAGTACCCCCCGCTTCCGCCCTGCGCGCAGCATCTTTGTCCGCATGGTTGACAACAGTCGTTGTCATTGCGGAGAATGCTTATGTGTGATGGGCACAACAGTAGAGATACTAGAGACTCGCTGCCTTCAAACATACCCGCACACATTTAGTCGGCTAATCGTTGCATGCCGCTTCTTTAGCGCGAGCTTGCATCTGCATACCGGATTTCCGGCCACCCACAGAAAGGCACATACACCATGGGAGACGTCCAGACGGTCCTAGGCCCGGTCAGCCCCGACAAGCTCGGAGCGACTCTCGCCCATGAGCATGTCTTCAGCGTGACTCCTGAGATTCAACGGGATTTCCCCGCCCTCAGCTGGCAGGGGACTAGAGAAGACGCGATCAGATACGCTGCAGAGAAACTTGCAGAAGTGGCCCGTCGCGGCATCGGGACCATCATCGACTGCACGACCATCGACCACGGCCGTGACCTCCCCGCCCTTATCGAGGTCAACAGGCAGGTGCCGATCAACATCGTGGCTGCAACGGGGCTCTACACGCACGACAAGCTACCGTTTTTCTACAAATTCAGGCCGGAGCGCACCGCCGGGGGCGTTCCGCGCAAGGATGTCATCCTCGAGATGTTCCTTCAGGACATTACCGAAGGAATTCAGGGCACCGGGGCCAAAGCCGGCATTATAAAGGTCACCACTGACGCCGAGGGCGCCACGCCCAACATCGAGCGCATTCTTCGTTCAGCAGCCCGGGCACACCGCGAGACGGGAGTGCCGATCACCACGCACACAAACGCAGCTTATGAGACCGGCCTGGCCCAGTTGGAGATTTTCCGTTCGGAGGGGGTCGATCCGCAGCGCGTGGTTATCGGCCATTCAGGCGATAGCAGCGATTTCGACTACCTGCGGCGAATCCTTGACACCGGGGCCTTCATCGGGGCCGACCGCTTCGGTTATTACCGCCCGGGCCAGCCCGGCATTGACGCCAAGGTCAAGACAGTGGTCGAACTCTGCCGTGAAGGCTACGCCGATCAAATTCTTCTGGCGCACGACTCTGTCGTCTACGCCGACTGGTGGGAACTCTTCCCCCCCACATGGGAGGATTTGCCTGCTGAATGGGTTCCAACCCACATCTCCGACACCATCATTCCGGCCTTCCAAGCCAACGGCCTCACGAATGAGCAGATCGACACCATGATGGTGAAAAATCCGGCGCGGTTGCTGGGAAACAACGACGCTTACTAACCCCAAGACTGCCGACCGCATATTTTTCAAGAAGAAACGATGAAGTTTCCAGCACATCCTGGCCCTGGCCTTCAAAACTCCTCACGCAGCCGATGGCTCTACGTCGCCACCGGTTTATAACGCTTGTCTTCGGCACCACCACAGTGAACGTACTGTTCAACGTTCTCGGCGCGGCCATGGTCAAAGAACTCGGCTGGGAGAGGAGCATCCTTTCCAATGGACTGTCGATCCAGATTGGCCTGGCCGGAATCAGCGTCATCATCCTAGGTTTCCTGACGGATAGATGGGGCCCTAGGATTCCGGCCGCTCTTATGGCCCTGATCTTCGGACTCGGCATCCTCGCGCTCGGCACACTACAAGACACGGAAGTCGCTTTCTACCTCATCTGTGCCCTGATCGGATTCGCTTCAGGATCGGCGAATCCAGTCGTCCACGCTGGAGTCCTCAGCGCCTGGTTCTCGGACAAGCGGGGAATTGCACTGGGAATCCTGATGGCGGGCTTGGGCACCTGTGGATTCGTCATGCCGTTTCTGGCCAACTCCCTCCTCAGCATTGGTGGATGGCGCCTGTCCTTCATCATCATCGGGTTGCTGTGTGTCATCATTCCTGGTTCCGTCTACGCGTTCGTTACGCGAATGCCTGCCGCGCACGACGCAGAGCGAGTGAAGGCACGGCAGGAAGGCCGGACCGCTGCTGAAAGCCTCTGAGTGATCGCCCGCAAATACAGCCAATTCTGGTTGCTTTCCATCGCCATTCTCTTGGTGTCGTCTTCCGCGTTCGGGCTCCTGTCACAGGTTGTGGCCATGTCCACAGATAAGGGGATTGACCAGGCAACGGCCGTCACCATCCTGTCTACGTTGAGCTTGTCCTCCATTGGTGCCCGCCTGCTTGTTGGTTACTTTCTTGACCGCTTGTACGCCCCGGCTGTGGGTATCGTCATCTTCGCGTTGCTGGGGTGGGCGCTTTTCTCATGATCACTTCCATCAATGTCGGCACGCTCATGGTGAGTGCCGTCCTGATCGGGCTAGGGCTCGGTGCTGAAGGTGATGTCGCCGCCTACATGGCCAGTCGCTACTTCCCCCAGCACTCGTATGGACGGGTTCTTGGATTCATCTATTTCCGATACGCCCAGGGATCTGCTGTCCGGATCTTCATCCTCGGTCAGCTTCATCAGGCCTTCGGTACCTCTGCGGCAGCTCTGATTCCCCTCCTGGGGATGATCGCTATAAGCATCGTCTGCCTACTGTTCATGGGCCCTTACCGGTTCACCCTCAAATACGGCCAGGTCCAACAGTTCGACGCGCAGCAGGACAATGCGCCACACGTTGCGCGATAGCGGTCACGCTAGTTAATTGACTCGGGCGCTCGACATCTTGGTCGCACCAGATTCTTTGCCTTTCAGATGGGTAAACAAACTGGCTCAGCAGTAGTTTCGTTACTCCAATTGCCCGGGGCAGTCGGTGACCATGACCGGCCCACGATGTCATCCGGACGTTGTGGTCTTCGGCTGAAACTCTGGAAGCGCTTGGTCAGCATGGACTGTTGTTCGCCTACCGATCCGCTTTGGGCAGGAATCGGTTGCCCGACCCCTCCTCGGCAACTCCCAGCGCCCACGGCAACGAACCGGTCCGCTTGAATGAGCGGGCATCATGCAGGGCTACCACTGCACCTGCTGCGGCACGGAAACTTAACACTACGGCCAGGACACCTGCCCGGCTGCTCACTTCGGGACGACCTAACCGTGCTGCTGCGCGTGAATGAAGCAGCCGCCAGTTCTGAAACGGTAGCGGTGAAACTCCTTACGGCCCTCTGTGGAGCCCAACGCCCCGAAAGCATCCTGGCCTGGTTGCGCAAGGACGGGGTCCGCGATCTGCTAGCGCGGCTGGCTGCCGGCGAGATCCCCTCAACCACACGGCACTGGACAGGGATCCAAACAGCCCGAGGTTGAACACATCCCCAGCCTGCTCTCCGCCACAAGCTACTCCCAGACCGCGGTTACTACCTCGCTCTCTTTCAGCGGCGGCTCACCAGCAAGATGAACGACATCGAAGACCCAGACATTCGACGACCTGTGAGTCCTTCGACCGCTGGCACCGCCTTCGGCATCCGGACCCTCTCCACAGACGGGAAACCTACCGGGGGCACGTGCACAGCGCCAAGCAAGAAATCACCGAAGCCATCAAATTCCTGACTTGGCTACGGCTCACCACGAACGGACCGTCGCCGCTGTCTCCAGGGCGACGTCGAAGCATGGCTGGCCGACGGCCCGACCACCAGGCACGCCATCTGAACCTTCTTCGTCTGGGCGATCAAGCACCGGACCTGCCCAACATCAGCTGCCGGATCCCAGTCATCGCTCCGGCACTGCTGGGGATCGTCTTGTGGGTCCTGGACGGCGGCGAAGATCCTGGGAGACACCGCCGGCGTTACGCGGTTCCGCTCGAGGACGCATGCGCACGCCATAACGGCACTGCCCCGCTGCCAGCGTGGTCTTCGAACAAGGCCCGGCACCGACTCTCCCGAACCGGGAATAGACAGCTGAACGCGGCGCTGCACCGGATCGCGCTGACCCATGCACGCCCGGCGCGCGGGAACTCCTAGCCCGCCGTAAGCAGGCGGGACGGCGGCATGGAAGCACTGCGATCCTCAACGCCGACTATCCGACGTTGTATACCGGGTCATGATCGACGACCCCAAGACCTCCGCAGCCAGCACGCTTATCCTCGCCGTTAAAGGAGCTAGAGACATTCCCTCTCCAGATGGCCCCTACAACAACTCGTGCCGGTGGTGGAGGAGAAACTCGTGCCGGTAATGGAGTCCGACCCACGGAGATGAACAGATGTCATCGATGTGGAGGCTCAGTCTGCTACGTGGTGTCTTTTCTGGGAGTATGATCTGGTTTTCTGCGTCGATTCGGTTCTCGTCTTGGTCCCGGCTGTCCGGAGAATCTGTTCGTCTGGGCATTGCCTTACCTCTTAGCAGACGTTGGGGCTGGCTGATTGCCGACCAGGAGGATTGAGTGGTTTTAGCGTTCCGGTTCCGTCGGGTGGTCTCGGTTAGAAGGCGCGGAGGATGTCTTCGACGCGTTGTTTGGCGTCGCCAAAGAGCATTTGTGAGTTGTCGCGGTAGAACAGGGGGTTTTGGACGCCTGCGTAGCCGGCGGCCATGGAGCGTTTGAAGACGATGACGTTTTCGGCTTCCCAGACTTTGAGGACTGGCATGCCCGCGATGGGGCTGCCGGGGTCTTCGGCGGCGGCGGGGTTGACGGTGTCGTTCGCGCCGATGACCAGGACCACTGAGGTGTCGCCGAGGTCGTCGTTGATTTCGTCCATTTCCAGGACAATGTCGTACGGGACTTTGGCTTCGGCGAGGAGGACGTTCATGTGCCCGGGAAGGCGCCCTGCGACCGGGTGGATGCCGAACCGGACGTTCACACCCTTCTCACGGAGCTGGTGGGCCAGTTCAGCGACGGGGTACTGGGCCTGCGCGACGGCCATGCCGTAGCCGGGGGTGATCACAACGGACGAGGCATTGGTCAGCATTTCCGCGGTGGCTTCGGCGGTGATTTCGCGGTGCTCGCCCTGATCCGTGTCCCCTTTGCTGGCGGGGGCGGCGATGCCGAAGCCGCCGGCGATCACGGAGATAAAGGACCGGTTCATGGCCTTGCACATGATGTACGACAGGTACGCGCCGGAGGAACCCACCAGGGCACCGGTGATGATGAGCAGCTCGTTGTTGAGCAGGAAGCCCGCCGCGGCGGCGGCCCAACCGGAGTAGCTGTTGAGCATGGACACCACCACGGGCATGTCGCCGCCGCCGATAGAGGCCACCAGGTGCCAGCCCAGACCCAGGGCCAGGACGGTGACGACGACCAGGAGCCAAAGCTGGGAGTCGTTGACGTACCAGACGGTCAGGGCAATGAACGCGGCCAGCGCCCCGAGGTTGATCCCGTTCTTGCCCGGCAGCATCAGGGGTGAGGACTTCATCCGTGCCGAGAGTTTAAGGAACGCCACGATCGAGCCGGTGAAGGTCACCGCGCCGATGAACACGCCGATGAACACCTCAGCGTGGTGGATCGCCATCAGCTCCGAAGACAACGAGGGAGCTTCGAGGTGTCCGTTCCACCCCACGAGCACGGCGGCGAGACCCACGAAGCTGTGCAGCAGGGCAATCAGCTCGGGCATGCCTGTCATTTCGACCACCCGGGCGCGCCAGAGCCCGATCGCACCCCCGACCACTACCGCCGCCACGAGCAGGACCAGGCCGGTCAGGCCGGCGCCGGCACCCCAGGCGCCCTGCAGAGTGAGCCAGATCGTGGCGGCGAGGGCGATGACCATGCCGGTGATGCCGTAGATGACCCCTGCTCGGGCTTTCTCGTGCTTGCTCAGCCCGGCGAGGCTGAGGATAAACAACAGGGCCGCGACGATATAGGCCGCCCCCGCAATGGAGTCGGCGGTCAACGGACCGGAGACGGTGTCAGTCACGGTAGAGCTCCTCGTAATCGTTGCTGCTGCTGCGTGCATGGCGGCGCTCATGAACGTGCCTTCCCGGCCGAGAACATCGCGAGCATGCGACGGGTGACAGCGAAGCCGCCGAAAATATTGATGCTGGCCAGCAGCACCGCGACGGCGGCGAGCACCTGCATGACGATGTTCTCGGAGGTCACCTGGAGCAGGGCCCCGACGACGATGATTCCGGAGATCGCGTTCGTGACGGACATCAACGGGGTGTGCAGGGCGTGGTGGACTTTCCCGATCACGTAGAAGCCGACCACGACCGAGAGCATCAGGACCGTGAAGTGCTGCGGCAGCGGCGCCGGGGCAACCGCGTTGACCAGGAACAGCGCGGCGATGCCCGCGGCGAACAGCCCGGCCTTACCGGCGGCGCTGAGGCCCTGTTTCTTCTTCGGCGCAGGACTTTCCGCAACCTCAGGCTGGGTCTTGGCCGCGGGTGCGGCCGAAACCTGGACCGGTGGCGGCGGCCAGGTCTTCTCACCCTCGCGCACCACCGTCACCGAACGCTGCACCACGTCATCAAAGTCGATCCGAAGCTGACCGTCCTTGTCCGGGGTCAGGAGCTTGAGCAGGTTCACCAGGTTCGTCCCGTACAGCTGGGAGGCCTGGGCCGGGAGGCGCGCCGGAAGATCCGTGTAACCCAGGATCACCACCCCGTTATCGGTCACGATCCGTTCCCCGGCGACGGAGCCTTCGACGTTGCCGCCCTGCCCAGCGGCCATGTCAACAATCACGCTGCCCGGCTTCATGGACGCCACGTCCTCGGCGGTGAGGAGCTTCGGAGCGGGACGGCCCGGGATCAGGGCTGTGGTGATGATGATGTCCACATCCGCTGCCTGCTCGGAGTAGATTTCCGCGGCCCGAGCGTTATACGCCTCGGACGTCGCCTTTGCGTATCCGTCGGAGGACTTCATCTCTTCGGCGACCTCGACCTTAAGATAGGTCCCGCCAATGGATTTCACCTGGTCGGCGACCTCTGGTCGTGGGTCCGTCGCGCGGACAATCGCGCCCAGGCTGGACGCGGCACCGATCGCAGCCAATCCGGCGACGCCCGCGCCCGCGACCAGGACCTTGGCCGGCGGGACCTTGCCCGCCGCGGTGACCTGTCCGGTGAAGAACCGGCCGAACTCGTGCGCTGCCTCGATCACCGCACGGTACCCGGCGATGTTCGCCATGGAACTGAGCACATCCATCGACTGGGCCCGCGAGATCCGCGGCACCGCATCCAACGCCAGCGCCGTGATCGGACGCGCGGCCAACGCTTCCACCAGCTCCGGCCGCAAGCCCGGACTCAACGACCCGATCAGCGTCGCCCCCACGGCCAGCCGGCCGAGCTCATCCTCAGTGGGCGGATTAACCCGCAGCACCACCTCGCTGCCCCAAGCCTCATCGGCACCCACAATCAGGGCACCCGCTTCGGCATAAGCCTCATCACGGAACGACGCGGACTCACCCGCGCCCTTCTCAACCACAACCTCGTAGCCCAACCCCAACAACTGCTTCACCGTGGTGGGCGTCGCCGCCACCCGGCTCTCGCGACCCAACTCGGCCACGACGCCAATACGTGTCACGTTCACTCTCTCTTTCATCCAACCGAATCACTCGCCGAGAAAACCCCCCGCCCGAGCGGCACACATCAATCCAGTTCCTCAAGCCAGTCAGCAAGCAATCCAGCATTTTGTCATTTCAGATTCAGACCTTGCAGGTGTATCTATGCCCCTTAGGAGCTGGCCATCTAGACTAGGACTGCGCTGTCTGCCAAGGTGTCGCCTCGCCGACTTCACGCTCTTCGGTGATGTCCTCGAGTGATGGGCCGCATGATCCTGCCAGAGCGGGTCTTAGGCAACTCGGGAACAACCAGGATTTGGCCCGGTTTCGCAAGTGGACCGTCCTCCTTGCCCACCTGGTTGCGCAGGATGACGACGGCCCTGGGTCGTTGATGGTATTAGCGTGCAGCAGCACCACGAACGCGCTGACGGCTTCACCAGTCGTCGAGTTAGCGGCACTGCCGATGGAGGCTTCAGCTGCCGAGGATGGCATGCCAAGCAATTTCTGCCGTGGAGAGCCTGCCAAATAACGTTCAAGACGTCGTCGACCCCGGTGTCGAGCAACCAGATGTTGCCGTCGTCCTCATATTTTGGCGCCGTCTTCGGAAGTGGCCCTCGACTTGATGAGACCACACCAACGTAAACCTACGCGCTCGGCGCTTGATGGTTGACGCAACCTTATGCAACGCAGGGTGCTAATGAACGTCCGCAAGGGCGGGATGCATTGGGTAGAAATCGAGATCGCCCTGCTCCGGGACCTCGATATCAAACTCGTCCCGAAGCTCCGCGAATGTTTTCCGCAGAGCCTGGATGTCGTAATGATTTATATTGCGATGTACCTTCCGCAAAGGGAGGTCACCCTTGAGGTTCGGTCGGTATTCCTCGCGAATCTTAGCCGCACGCTCCGCGCCTTCTCCGGTAAGTTCCGCGACAATGTCGGCGACCGCGACCTGAAACAATTGGTCCCAGGTTACGTATGTGTTGGCCCCGAAATGTACGAGCCCACAGGCGTATAGCCCATGCACCACTCGTGACATGGAACCAACGTGGAAGTATGGCTGGTCTTCGACCCAATCCACGAGCTCGGGAGTCAGCCACGGGATCGACAGCGTGAAACCTGTCGCCATGACAATGATGTCCACCGCCTCTCGCGTGCCGTCGACAAACACGACATCATTACCGTCGAGGCGTTCGATGTCCGGCCGGATCGAAAGCCATCCGTGCGCAAGGTAGTGGGCGATCTGGTCATTAACTGTGGAATGGCTCGCCCCGAACGGCTCGTCAGGAATGGGAAGTCCCATCCTCTCGTAGTCACCGAAAGTCCTGACAATCCATGCACGCCGTTCGGCCAGGTCCTCGGGCACTTGGACGCCGAGCTCAGCCGGCACCTGTATCGTCCCATCAAGTACGCTTTGAAATGGGAGTCCGAAGACGCGCTTCGGCAGGATCCAGTAGCCACGGCGCAGAGAGAGCGCTGCACTGGCTCCGACGGAGGCTGCGTCGCAAGCGATGTCCACACCACTGTTACCGCCTCCGACAACGACAACTCGCCGACCAGAGAACGTTCCGTGGCTCTTGTACTCACTGCTGTGGATGATTTCCCCGGTGAATGTCTCGGCGCCCGGAAGCGTAGGCATGTAGGCTGTGTGCTGCTGTCCGCAGGCCCAAATCACACCCCGATACTCACGCTCCTCCCCCGTGGCAAACCGGACCCGCCAGCCATCTCGGCCCGATGGCGAGATCGGTGCAGCAGAAGTCACTTCAAGCCCGCATTCAACGCGGCCAGTGAGATCATAGGCGTCTGCGAACATCCTTACGTAATCACGAATTTGATCCCACCGCGGATAGTCGGGGTAAGTGTCGGGCAAGGGAAAACCGATGAAACCGCTATGCTTCTTGTCCGAAATAAAATTGCACGATTCGTAAACGGGACTGTCGGCGTGACTAATTTCCCATACGCCGCCGATTGTAGGATTCCGATCCACGATGTCCACTTCGATGCCACGGCGCAAGAGCGCCCGAGCCGCGATGAGGCCTGACGGGCCGGCGCCGACGACACAATATCGCTCGGAAACGTTCCGCTGATTGTTCCTAGACATAGGTCACTCCTTGTCGATTGTGTTGATGGTGGGCTATAGGCCCCGTAGGCTTGAGACTCGACTCAGGACAGACTCCCTGATCCAGCGGCCTGGCGCCCTGCCTGCTGTTCTCGGCATGCGGATGCTCCCCGCCGCTACTGATTGGGTGCGGCGTGCACGTCAACCTCTTGCTGTTTACTTGATCCCGGCAAACCGTCTCGCACTTTCGCCGCGTGGCGTTGGTGATGCCAGGATTACACGTTCTGGCAGCAATCACTGCCATCGCATATCCAAATAGACGGCGTCCGATTTCGCCTTGTACTTGAAAATCTTCAAATGTATCCCGAAAAGGGGCCAAGATGGTTTCGCCATTTCTCCAGCCTCTCTGCTGTAGACGGCTACCGCCAGCGAACGAGACGCCGAACTTCGTCCCGCCTGACGCGTAGTGCCACACGGATGGCGTCAGCTGGGATACAGCCGAACGCTTCCGCCTGTTGCTGCCTTGGCTAACAAATACAACATGGAAAACGTCCGTTGTCAATGTCCTACAGTTTGTAACACTCCCGCAGCTGCAGCACGAGGAACTGGCCGCCAGCGAGATATCTGCCGGCCGAACTTTCGCCTATACGAGAGCCTTGACAACCCGCATTGTCAGTGTTGGAATAGCCGTGCACGTGATCCACGCAACACCAAAGTCGCGTAAGACGAGCCGGCTAAAGGAAGCTCGACGATGTTCTTCCCCAAAGCTTCGTAGTTTCAGGCCTCTACAGAGTTCATGAGAATACGTAGCTGCCAAACATTACGGCGTCGGCTTCGCTGCTCGGCTTTAGGTGGGCACAAGTTTGCCGCTCCCGTTCATCCCGCATCCCGCCGACTACTCGTCGGCCCTGCAGAAGAGAACTTATGTCGAATCCTCAAAACTTTACCGTTGCCAGCGAACTCGTCGGCAGACGGACTATCAGCCAAGTTATCGACTCCATGCCACGGGTCGGCCTTTCCAAAGGGGCGGGGCTCGCGCTATTCTGCGCGTACTTCTTCTCGAATTATGAGGTCACCGTCTTTTCCCTCGTCATTCCGGGCCTTCGTTCCGGTCTGGGCATGGTTGCTGCAGACTTCGCCTGGCCTGTGGTGTGGAACCTTGTGGGCTACGCGGTAGGCGCCTATGCCTTCGGATACCTCGCCGACAAGTTTGGGCGCCAGTTGGGATTGCGCCTTACCTTCATCACGCTTGGCATCGGAGGCTTGCTCAGCGGCTTCTCGTGGAATGTTGAGTCGTTCTCCTTCTTCCGCTTCCTCGCCGGCTGCGGAATGGGCGCAGTCCTAGCAATCTGTTCGGCCTACATCGGAGAAGTGGCACCGGCGAATCAACGAGGACGCTATCTGGCCCGGATCTTCCTCTTCCAGGCTCCGTTGCTGCTCGTCGCCGGGCTCGTGTCGTTGCCTATATTGGCCGCCATGCCAGGGTCCGCATGGCGCTATCTTCTGGCCTTCGGCGGATTGGTCCTTTTGGTCGTCCCCTTGATCAACAAAAACCATCTCATCGAGTCCCCTCGCTGGCTAGAAGAAAAGGGACGCCACAGTGAAGCCCGCAGCGCGGCCTCCCACTTGTATGTGGGCGCTGGCGGCGAAGAACTCTCCCCTGACGCTGAATACCTCCAGGAAACCAAGGAGAAGTCTCTGACGGGCCCGCTCCGAACCCTAATCAACTCCGGATTACTCCCCCGATTGTGGCTCGTACTCTCGTTCTGGTTCATCTTCTATATCGGCATGTACGGCTTCTATAGCTACCAGACGCTCATTCTGGAAGGTCTGGGAATCACGACGAGTAATGCGCTCTTCATCACTGTTTTGGGCCGAATCATGCCGATCGTCAGCGCGATCGGGGTCTTCGCGATAATCGAGAGGTTCGAGCGCCGCAACATCGTCATCACCGGTGTGATGATTTTTGCCCTCTCCGTCCTGCTGATGGTCCTTGGCTGGGGTGAATGGACAGCAACCGTTGGTTCGCTGGGCACCACTCTCGGCATCGCCATAATGGTCACGCCCGCCTATACGTATACGGCCGAGGTGTTTCCCACGAGCGTGCGGGGCACCGCAGCGTCAATCTGTGACGGAATCGGACACCTAGGGGGCGCCGTGGCCCCGCTCGTCGTCATTCCGGTCCTCGCGTCGTACGGCGCGGTCGCCGCGTGCTGGGCGATCATAGTTTGCCTGGTAGTCTCTGCGGCCATCCTCCTGATGGGCGTCAAAACGAAGAATCGTTCACTCGAAGAGATCGCCGCCGACATTTAGATACGGTTGTCAAGAGGAATGGACAAGCGGCTCCTGGCTTTGGTTCCGGGGGCCGCTCATCCTAGGGAGGCCGGTCGTGGTGTGAGTGGTGGTGAGCCGTCCTTTCGGCCCTGGCAGGTCAGCTGATATTAGCGGATTGGTTACCGCATGACGACGTGTTCAGCTGGTGCCGGTGTCTAGAGTCGAGCGTCAACGGTTTGATCTGTCTGCTCGTATCCAGGTCTCGAATTATCTCCGCCTCGACCAGGAGTACCCCGGCCTCCATCAGGAAGATCTTCGCACGTCTCGGACCCCCGGTTAGATAGTCCACAAAGGCCCTGATCGCCGCCTCCGCTGCAGGAAGTCCCGGCTCGGCCTCTATCATGGCCTCTTGCATGGCCTGAAGAGCCTCGGCCCGGACGCAGTCATCTATGTAGCTGATGCGGTCGTTGACAGTTTTCGGAGTTCCCGTAAAAGTAATGCTCGGTGAGGTCCGCTTCCCGGCAGGTGGCCCGAACCCCCAGGGTGCCTATTCCACCGGACGTGACGAGGTGGGCCGCTTCCATTGACTGGCCTCTGCGGGCGGCTCGACACTCGTCCGCCGTCCTGCCCCGCCACATGGAACCGGCCACCTAGATTGTCACATTCGATCCTCTCGCCTCGCCGCCCCGGTCTCTTCGCCAGGAAAAAGAATAGAGCATTGACAATCCGCGTTGTCAATGCTGAAGTTACTGGTGTTGCTTGACCGCTCAATACCAGCGGCTGGGTGTCGTCTCGGTATAGAACGCCAAATATCGCTACGGCAAAAACGTAAGCGAAAAGGAAATAAACAGTTCCTCAGAGGAGGCCAAGAAAATGGCAGCAGTGCAATCAGCAAGCGATTTCGAAGGATTCGTTAAAGAATTCCTTGACGTGTATAACACCCCGCCACACAACATCAAGCAATTCTATGCGAACAAGATGATTTGGGTGGAGATTCCGGGTGGGCGCAGCGGTGGGCAGGATGAGTACTTTGCCGCATCAGATGGTGTCCGGGACGTCATGGAGCGAGTAGAAATCACCGAAACCATCGGAACGCATTTTTCCAGTGATACCGGCATCTTTGAATGTAAGTGGCGAGCCACACGGCGAAACGGGGCTGGCGACATCCACGCGATTCTCGTGTGGGTGTGGCAGTTCGATGAGACGGGCAAGATTACGATGCAACGAGACTACTTTATGCCCGCAACCTAGGACTCGCTTGGATACAGGGACTGAACTCCTACAAGGAGGCTCACTTGACCATTTTCCTTCCGATAGAGAGCCATAGAAATCCTTCGCAGCGCATACCTAAAGCTCGAAACTCCGTGTAAGCGCGTTCATTAATATTTTTTACAGCGGGGTCCAGGATGATTTTTCCCGACAATCGCTGCGACTCCTCAACGTCTCCTACGTCCCTTACTGCTCGATATTTTCACGGCACTACACCCGACCCGTCACAAGCGGCTATGCCTCCGATTCCCCTAATCAACGCATGCGATGTTCAGGCTGCTTTAGCACCTATTGCTCGTCAGGCTCCCAGGTCAAACTCTAAGGAAAAACAATAATGACTGATCCTTCTTCCGCATACAGCAGACTCAACCTCACCGGGAAGAGAATCATCGTCACTGGCGGCGGCTCCGGCATGGGCAGGGAAGCTGCGCTGCTGTTCGCCGCACGCGGAGCCAAGGTCACGATCGCGGACGTCAACGAGACGGGCGGTAACGACGTCGCGGACCTCATCGCGGACGCTGGCGGCGAGGCTGTGTTCGTCAAGACGGACCTGACCAACGAGGCAGACGTGAAGAACCTCGTCGCAACCGCGGCGGAACGCTTCGGTGGTCTCGACGGCGCATTCAACAACGCCGGCATCATCGGTCCCCACGGGTCCATCGCCGAGACCAGCTTCGAGACGTGGCAGAAGGTCATCGCAGTGAACCTCAATGCGGTGTTCCTTTCCCTCAAGCACGAGATCCAGTACTTCCTCGCACACGGGGGCGGGTCCATCGTCAATACGATCTCCACGGCCGGCCGCTTCGCGTACCCGGGACTTCCCGCGTACGTCGCCAGCAAGCACGGTGCGCTCGGTCTCACCCGACAGACCGCCTGGGACTACGCCGCCAAGGGCATCCGTATCAACGCCATCCTCCCCGGCTCGACGGAAACGCCCCTCGCCGCCGGGGGACTAAAGAACCCGGCGGCGGCGGAGGTGGTGAAGAAGGCGCAGCCCATTGGGCGGCTCGGGCAACCCGGCGAGATCGCCGAAGCCGCCGCGTTCCTGCTCTCGGACGCCGCCAGCTTCATCGTCGGCGCGGATCTCTACGTTGACGGAGGCGTCTCCGTCAACCCATAGCCTCCCTGTTTCCTCGGTGGCCGTCCGGCAACGAATCGGCGGCACTTTCAGCCATTCAGCACACGCCCAACGCCGCGTTGAACGCAGCGATCGGTTCAGCCTCCCCCCCGGATTGCGGTGACGCGATCCTGGACTGCACACAGCGGGATCCGGGGGAATCGTTCCAAGCCGTGGGCGTCCTTCTCCTGCCCTCGTGAGCATGTAATGACACCGGTACTTCGGGGATGCCTGGCCAAGGCCAGCAACGAGCCGGTTGACGACAACACAAGAGAGTCGGGGACACCTTTAAGTTCACGCTTCCCGGAAACAGGCGCAGTCCGGTGGAACCTCACATCCCGATTGAGCTACACCCCAACCTGACGTCGGAGCGGGCTGACGTGGGAGGACTCGGCGTGTGGGGTGGGCTCTGGGTTGTTCTGCGACGTCCGACCAGTTACATCAGGTGACATGGCCGCCCATTGCCCGAAATGGACTTCGTAGGTGGCAATTCCATGGACTTTCGGTGTTTTCGAGCTTCCGGCGACTGTCAGGGTGGATTCTGAGAACATCATGGAGCCACTGTCAGGGAAGCGGAATTTCGCTCTATTCTGATACCAGCGTAAGAGCTGCGCGTGCCCTCTCCGAGAAATGCAAATTAGGACGATCGCCCGAACCGAGTAAGCCACCACTATCGGGGTGGCCACTCGAGGCCGGCTTCGGGCGGTCATCCGCAAGGGATCTTTATCGGTTGAGGGATGCCTTGGGTCGACTCACACCTACCTCATCGTCACGGAGGCCTTTCTTCATAAGGGCGCTTGCGCTGTTGTGCGGAGTTCTTCGGCTGTCGCAGTGCCGAATCCGAAGAACTCGAGGTAAGCGGGGATCATCTCGAACAGCATGTCGCTGCCGACCTGAACTGTGCATCCCTTCTGCTTGGCGGCCTGCAGGAATGGGGTCATTTCGGCCTTCAGCACGACGTCCCCGACATAGGAGCCGGGGGTGATCCGGTCGATGTCGACAGGCATGGGGTCACCGTCCCTCATGCCGAGCGGGGTGGCGTTGACGATCAGATCGTAGCCCTCGGGATCTTTGGACCCCATGGCGATCTGCACGTCAGGGTAGTGGGCGCTGATGCGCTGGGCGAGCGTGTCGGAGGCGCCTGTATCGGGGTCGAACAAACCGATGCCGGCAAGTCCGAGGCCCGCCAGTGAGGCGGCGATCGGCGAGCCCACGCCTCCGTTGCCGACGACCAGGGCCCGCTTGCCGTGAGGGTCGAATCCTTTGCGCAGCGCGCCGCGGACGAAACCTGCTCCGTCGAACTGCTCGGCTAACAGTGATCCGTCATCTCGCCTGAGGACGGCATTGGTGGCACCGGCGATCTGGGCGGTTGGGCTGACCTCGTCGACGAGGTTCATGGTGACCACCTTGTGCGGCATGGTGACAAGCGCACCTCGGATGTTGGTTAGCGTGAAGACGGAGCGGAAGAAGTCGGGGTAGTCCTCCGGTTTGATCCCCATGGGGACGACGACTGCATCGATCGCGTGCGTTTCAAACCATGGGTTGCAGATCAGAGACGACTTGAACGTGTGCGTGGGATATCCCAGGTGCGCGATGAGCGTCGTCGTTCCGCTGATCATCGGGTTCGCCCGTTCGCGCGGTGCACCCAGCTCCGTCACTGGAACATCTGTCCAGGAGCAGAGTTGGTCGCCGTGCTCAGCCCCGTACTCGTCCCACTGTGCGAGCTTGCGCAGCCTGTCCTGCAAGATATCGGGAGCCACGCGGACCTGGACGACTTCGATGACAAGAAGCCGGTGAGTTCCTGGCCCTCTTTCGGGCCACGGTCGGCACCTATGACGAGGGCCCTTTCGGCTGTGAGTGCGCTGACGACTGCATCGCCGATTCCGCCACTTGATCCGGTCACCAGAACGACTTGGTCTGCTCGTTTCATCTTTCTAGGTCCTTACTTGAGGTGTTTCCCAAAGGGTGTGCCATGGCTCCGGGCGCGGCTGCTTTTAGTGGGCGTCGCTCCGCGCCCTGACCTTCTGCTGCACTGTTGAAGCCTGTTGTCTGCAATCCCCCGGTCCAGGGTGGCGTACGTGCCGGTGCTGACTAGCTGTTGCCGCTAACGGCGTGGCTGGCCCATTGCCGGCCTTGTTGTTCTTCTGTGGGCAGTCCGGAGGCGGCGAGGATCCGGTCGAGCAGCCGCTGGGTATGGACGGCGTCGCGGCCGGAGGTCAGTGGCTGCGCCCTGTCGGCGACCCGGTCCAGGAAATGGTGGACGGCGGCGGAGAAGCCGAGCGTGTCGGTTGCTGTTGCCCAGCCGTAGGCCTCGGCGCTGAGCTCCCGTGAGGTGGTGACTCCCCGGACGGTGGTCGAGACGGTTTCCGGTGCCCTGACTTCCACGGTCTTGCCGTCGCCGTAGGCGTCGAGTTTTTCATTCCAGGCTCCTGCTGTCCGGGCTGCCATGAGCACTCCGGTGTTGCCGGTGCTGAAGCGGATCATGGCTGCGACGCCGTCTTCTTCCCACGGGTCGTCACCGGCTGCGTGTGCGGCCACGTCCACTGGTTCGCCGCCGCAGTACCAGCGGAGCAGGTCGACCATGTGGATGGCGTTCTCGAACGTTGCGCGGTATTCGGATCCTGGGCGGTTCTTTTGTGCGACGCAGAAAGTAGCACCTTTCGTGCCAAACAGCTCACGGCCGGCGGTGTAAACGGGGGCGTAGCGGCGGTTGAAGTCGACCATCAGGATGCGGCCGCGCTCATCGGCGAGGTCGGCGAGGCGTTCTGCCTCCTCGGTTGCCGGAGCGAGGGGTTTTTCGCAGAAGACGTCGACGTCGCGGCTGAGGCATAGTTGGACCGCGTGGGCGTGTTCGGAGCGGGGTGTGAGGACGAAGACTGCGTCCAGGTCCTGTGAATCCAGCATGTCCTCGGCGGACTTGTATGCGGAGCCGAAGCCCCAGCGTCGGACCAGGCTGCCCGGATCCTCACGGCGGGACACCAGGGCGGCCAGCTCAACGTCTTCGCGCTGGACGAGTGTGGGCAGCTGGGCGATGGTGGCGATGTTTCCGGCGCCGATGACGCCGACGCGGAGGCGGTTGGTGTTCATCGGGCGTTCCTTACTTGGGCGGGGTCAGAGAGCATGGCGCGCAGGACGTGGGCTGATTCCCTGAATCCGTCCTCGGGCTTGGGAAGGTCTTGCCGGTGCCAGCGGTATTCAAGCTCGATGCTGAGCACGTCGTCGTAGCCGTGCTGCACCAGCCCGGCGAGAATTTGGGGCCAGGGAACGACGCCGCTTCCTACGACGCGGGACCGTACGGCCCGCTCGGAAGCGTTAACCCGGGCTGTTTCGGTTGCGCGGAACGCGGCGTTGGGATCGGTGAAGACAAGGTCCTTCACGTGCACGTGTCCGATCAGGTCGCCTTGGACAGCGAGGGCCTGTTCGAACTTTTCGTCGTGGGTGAATGTCAGGTTCGCCTGATCGTACAGAACGCGGATGGCCGGGTGCGCGACTTCGCGGACCAGGGCTGCGGTCTCGGCCGCGGACTGGGTCATTGTGCCGAAGTGGTTCTCAACGCACAGCCGTACGCCTGCTTGTTCAGCTTCAGGTGCAAGGGTTTGCAGCGCATCCACGAGTCTTGCCCACCGCCGGGGATGGTCGGAGTCTCCGGCGTGCCAGGACCCGGCGTAGACACGGACCCGGTCAGCCCCGACCATGTGCGCGGTTTCAATGGCGCCCCGGAATTCATCGACAGCGCCGCGCCACTCCACGTCATCGAGGGAGTTGATGGCTGTCGTGTATGGCGTAAGGCCTACGATCGGCACGCCTTCGCCGTCGGCAGCCTTCAATGCCTCCATCGCGGCGCGCCGGTCCCCCAGAGGGAGTCCTGAGGTGTAGTCGTCCTGGTAGATGACTTCCGCGGCGTCGAGGCCGGCGGCTTTGAAGAGCGCCAGTGCCTGGGGAACGGTGTGGTCCGGGGTTCCGAGTGTGTGACCTGCAAGCCGCATCATTGGTTGTCCTTTCGGGAAGTGTTTGGAGCCGTTGCCCAGTCCGCAGGACCGACCAGCCGGGGTGGGGCTGCGACGCGGGACCGGTCGACGATCTCCATCAGCAGGCCCCAGGGGGTAAGGAAGTAGGTCCAGCGGTTGCCGGCTACGCGCGGGCTGTCGCCTGCGACTTCTTTGCGCTCACCGAGCACCCGGACTCCAGGTGTTTCCTGGAGCACGGTGATCGCTTCGTCTACGTCGTCCACGACGAAGCACAGGTGGTGTCCGCCGGCATCGCAGTGCCGTGGCGGGGTGTCGCGCCGCTCAGCGCTGCTCCACTCGAAGAGTTCAATATTGAGGTTCGGGGGCAGGCGGAGCATGGCGAGCGTTAGTTTCGCATCTGCCGGTACGTTGAAGTTTGTGGGCATGAATTCTTCGTCCGGCCCGCGTTCGGAGCGGTACAGTTCCTCGGCCCCGAGCACGTCGACGAAGAACCGGATACCTTCCTCGAGGTTGGGGACGGTCAGGCCGACGTGGTCCGTGTGCTGGAGTCCCGGCAACCGCCGGAGTGTTTCTGCGGGGGCGCCGTTAGTCTGCGCGGTCATTTGCGTGGTCCTGAAGTGGAGGCACGGACCAGAAGTTCAGGTTCGAGGACGATGTGGTCCACGGAGCCGTCGATGTTCTGCTTCTCGGCCAGTTCGATGGCGATGTGTCCCATGTCGGCGATGGGTTGCCGGATGGTCGTCAGGGGAGGGTTGAACCGGGCGCCCAGGGCCAGGCCGTCGAAACCGATGACCGACACGTCCTCGGGTACGCGCACTCCGCTTCGGCCCAGGGCCGAGATGACCGCAAAGGCGACCATGTCATTTGCCGCGATGATGGCCGTTGGGGGTTTCTCCATCTCGAGGAAATGCTCTGCCCCGCGCGTGCCCGCATCCAGATCCGACCCGCTGTCCAGCACGACTGGTGCGCTGCCGCTCTCGGCGGACAGTTCCAGGTACGCGTCCATCCGGTCCTGGGCGGTGTGCGTTCCGGCGATGCCGGACACGTAGCCGATCGACGTGTGCCCCAGTGCATGCAGGTGGTCCAGTGCGAGCATGATTCCGCGGCGGCTGTCGACGGTGACCGTTGGGACCGCATCGTCGCCTTCCACCCGGTCGATCACGACGACTTTGTGGCCGAAGTCGAAGCGTTTCAGCGCCGCGGTGTCGACCTTTGTAGAGGGTGCGACGATCCCGAAGGGGGCATACATAGCCTGCATGGCGATGAAGTATCCCTCGGTCTTGGCAGGGTCCCCGTTGGTGACGCAGAGCAGCAGCTGGTAGCCGCGCTCATCGGCGGCCTGTGTCATCGTCTTGGCCAGTTCTGCAAAGAACGGGTTGGTGATGTCAGGGACGATCAGCGGGATGAAGGTGCTGGTCTTTGTCCGAAGTGCCTGGGCGAGTGGACTCATCGTGTAGCCCAGCCCCTCGGCGACACGGAGGATGTGCTCGCGGGTTTCAGTTTTTACCGCTTCCGGGCGGGAGAATGCCCGGGAGACCGTGGACCGGTGGACACCGGCGGCTTTGGCGACGACGTCGATACTCAGATCAGGCATGTTCTCTTCCTCCGTGCTGGTCGTCATAGGCCTGCCAAATGGGGCGCATGACGTTTTCGAGCTGGGCCAGCGTCGGCAAGCCCTGGAATCCATCTTCCAGCGTCTGGGCGACCCGCCGCACGAACGGATCGTAGAGAGGGTCGCTGTCCACGTTGATTGTGGCGGACTCGCTTGTCCCGTCCAACGCGGTGAATGTGGCAGAACCATCGGAGTTGACGGAGGCGTATCCTGCCTCACCGACCGAGGTGTAGCTGCAGTAACGCTTCAACTGCGAGCCCGGGAAGGCGTACCCGACCTCCACGATGGCTTCGCGTCCCTCCGGTGTAGTGATGATGAGGCTAGCGTGGTCCTCCACGTCTCCGCCGTGCAGCGTTGATGAAAGCCGGGACTGCACACGAACTGTGGTTGCGTTACAGCCCTGCAGGAACAGGTCCACGAAGTGTGGGCCCAGGTTCGCCAGGCACCCTCCGCCGGCCTTGGCCGGGTTCAGCATCCACTTATTGCCGTTATTGAGGTAGCGGGAGGGCGGGCCGGCAATAAATGAGGTCCGTTGATATGTTGGCCGGCCTGCCTTGGCGAGCCATCGGTCGGTGGGGCCGTCCCGCTGGATCAGTGGGACGGTGGCGGGCACACCGGCTGCCTCGGCGGCTTTGCGCACGGCAGTAAGTTCGGCAAGGGACGTTCCCAGTGGCTTTTCCACCACGAATGGAATACCGCGATCGATCAGGGCATGACACTTCTCTGCCATGCCATCGTGAGGGCCAAAAACGTAGGCGAGCCCAATATTGGGAAGGTCAACCAGCTTGCGCCAGTCAGCTTCCACCGGAGCTTCCCAGGCATCGGCAAGCCCTTTGACTAGGGATACGTCGTCGTCACTGACGCCAACGACGTCGTGCACTTCAGCGATGGCGTTTGCATAGAGCGGAGTGTGCCAGTGTGAAGCACCAAGAATGATTGTGCGTGTTTTGCTCACCCTGCCAGCTCCTTTGCTAAGTACGGGTCTTGCTCTCAGCGCATCTATGAGATCGGTTGCTGAGATCGGTTGCAATAACAGTATGGATGGTGGGAAAGTTTGTCAACGACACTTCAACAGTGGCCCAGGCAACTTTGAGCATCAACATGCCCGGGCCCCAAGAAAGGCACACATGTACAAGAAACTCCGCACCCTGCAGACCATCGATGAATCCGGCGCCGTCCTCATCGTCCGCCTCGAGAACGCCGACGTGGCAGAACGCGTTGCGGAAGCTGCCATCGCCGGAGGCTTCCGCGCCCTTGAAATCACCCTGTCGATCCCAGGCGCCGTCGATGTAATCCGCCGGCTCTCCGCCAGGCATGGGGCCAATGGAGTAGCGATCGGCGCCGGAACGGTGCTGGACGAGCACTCGGCCTACGAGTGCATCCGCGCCGGGGCTGAATTCCTGGTCAGTCCCCAGCTGAATCCGGCGATGATCCGGACAGCAAACCGGTACCAGATACCCACCATTAGCGGGGCCTACACACCCACTGAGCTGGTTAACTCCGCCGAGGCGGGCGCTGACATCCTCAAGCTCTTCCCCACCGAGGCCGGCGGCATCCCCTACGCCAAGTCCGTACTCGCTCCGCTCGCTCATTTGCCGATCATGCCGGCAGGCGGCGTGACCGTGCAGAACGTCGGCGAATGGTTCGCGGCGGGCGTTGCAGGTGTCGGCGTCGGCAGCTACGTGACAAAAGCATGGCAGCCGGACGGCGACTTTAGCCGCGTCACCAAAGCTGCCGAGGAGTTCCTGGCAGCAGTGGCAGAGGCACGCCGATGACAGTCCCCAGCGTCTTTATTGTTATTGGCCCGGCCGGGTCCGGAAAAACGACGGTCGCGCAGAAAACGGCAAAGGAACACAGCGCGGCATACCTGGACAAGGACCGCGTATGCGGACGCTTCGTCGAGTTCGCGCTGAAGGCAGCCGGACACGACCCCACCGACCGGGAATCCAACGACTACTACCGCGACAACCTGCTGCCCCTCGAATACGAGACACTTCTGGACGTCGCCGGGGCGAACCTTCGCCTGGGCCGCTCCGTCGTGCTCGATGCCCCCTTCGGAGCCTACTTCGACGAACCGGATTTCCTGACGCGCGCGGCAGAAAAGTTCCATTGGCCACCCTCTGCGGCCACGGTGGTGCGGGTGAGGGTCCCCCAGGACCTTCTGCGGGACCGGCTTATCCGCCGCGGCCTGGAACGGGACCAGTGGAAACTTTCCCATTGGGATGAGTACTGGTCCGTCTACGGGAGTTTGGAATGCGCGTGGTCCGGCGTGCAGTACCTGGACTTCAACAACGAGACACCCCTTCCGGCAGAGGGGTGACGGCCCAACCGCCAGAGCCGCTCATTTCGGTCAGTTCCACGCGGGCCGCTCTTGCAGCCCGCAGCATGAATGGGCCACACCACCCCTAAACCGGCCGAGGCAGCACGTCTGCCCCCAGTGCACAAAGCGGTTGCCCTCCCCCAGAGGCTGCAATGCCAGAACCTGCGACACGGCTCACAAAAAACGTTGACAACTCGCTTTTGTCGCCCTTAGTGTTGTTGCAACCGATCTCTGCAACCGATCTCAGCAATCGATCTTATTGACTCCGGTGAAAAGCCGGAGGACCGATCGCCTCCGGTTCAACCCCTAACCGCTCCTCAGCAAACGTGAAAGTATGGAGAGTTCAATGAAGACCTCAAAAGATGCGCTCGACAGCTCGGGCCTTCCGGAAGTGCCCGAGCCGCCCCGGCGCTCCGTCAACATGGTGGCAGGCACGATCGGCCACTTTGTGGAGTGGTACGACTGGTACATCTACGGGCTGCTGGCAGCGGTGTTCGCGGGACAGATATTCCCAAGCGAGAACCCGTTCGCGTCCCTTGTCGCAGCGCTGCTCACCTACGCAGTCGGTTTTGTTATACGCCCGCTCAGCGGAATCATCATTTCGCCGCTGGCCGACCGCTACGGCCGCCGGCTTATCCTGACGCTGTCCATCTCCGGGATGGCGCTCGGCTCTCTGATCATCGGCCTCACCCCTTCATTCGCGACGATCGGCTACGCAGCACCTGTTCT
>NZ_FVZL01000015.1 GCF_900168295.1 Arthrobacter sp. P2b
AGCGGCATCAGGGCGCCCAGGGCGAACATCAGCGCCAGGGACAGGAAGACCAGGACGAAGTGTCCGGCCACGCCGGCGCCGCCGAGCATCCCGGCGCCCTTCCCGGCCTTGGTGGCGGACTGCTTGGCTTCGGCCTTGGCAAGCTCCACCTCCTGGCGCATCAGGGTGGACAGATCCCGGGTCACATCACCCAGCAACTCACCCAGCGACGCGTTTTCCGCCTTCTGATGCGCCTCAGTCGGAGGAGGCTCCGGAATCTGACTGCTCATCAGAGCCCGCCTGACTGGCCGCCTGCGCGACGGTCGCGGGTCAGGGGATCGTTGGTCATCGGCTCGTCGGCGAGATCGCGGTCACCCAAGGGGTCATTGGCAACCTGGTTTCCCGACCACGGTTCCTCGACCAGCTGCGGGCTGTCCAGCGCACTGGCCGGACGCGCGGGCTCACCGTAGCCGCTGCCGGGAGCGCCGCCGTCGTACCCTGCCGTGGTGGTAGCCGGGCCAGGGAGCTGCACCGGCGGGGGCGGGACGGTGCCACCGGCCGGTACGTAGGATTCGCTGTACTGGTCGCCGTAGGGGGTGCCGGAGTACTGTCCTGCCAGCCCGGCTGTGCGGGGCGTGGTGGTGGAGCTCTCCTGGGCGCCTGCGGCGAGTCCGCGGGTAAGGCGGCCGGCCAGGATGCCGGCTCCTGCTGCAAGGAGCAGGAAGGTGCCGGGGCGGTTCCGTGCGAAGCGCTGGACCTCGCCCAGCAGGTCGCCCGGCTGCCTGTTCTCAAGCCAGGAAGCCATGGACTCGCTGCGCTCCGCGGCCTGCCGGATGAGGTCACTGGCCACGCCCTGCTGCTCAGGAGCGTTAGCCATGCTCTGCAGCTGGCTGGAAATCGTGCGGATGCCCTCGGCCGCCTTCTGCTGCTGGGTGCCGGCCTGGCTGCTCAGCCCCGACTTCGCCTGGTTGAGGAGATCCTTTGCGCTGTTCTTCGCTTCGTATGCAACGTTGGCCGCCTCTTCCTTGGCCGTTTGCGCCACATTCTGGGCGGAGCCTTTTGCCGTGCGGGCTACGTCTGCTGCTTCTTCCTTCGCCGCATCCTTTCGGGACGCCCCGGAGGTGTCACCGGTCTGTGTAACCCCGGTCTGTGTAACTCCTGTCTGAGGAGTAGCGGCGGGTGGAAAGGTGGAGGCAGTCCGCTCGCCCGGAATTCCCGTAGAGGCCGGGGGAGCCGTGTAAGCGGGATCCTCGGGCCATTGGTTCTCTGTCATCTTCGCTCTCTCTTTCCAAGAAGGCCGGTTGTTGATCAAGAACCAGCAATACTGGCCGTAAAATAATAAGCATGATTACTAATAAAAGGTAAGTACCCTTGCTAAGCGAGTTATAACGGTTCCAGAAGTCAGCCGGAATGGCGCAGGCCTGCACGGTCACATCGAGTGGAAAGTGGTGGGTAATTTGGAAACAGCTCCATGGGTTTGGGTGGTCGTCGCCATTGTTGTAGTGGTGCTGATTGTGCTGCTGCTGTTAACCGGAAGGCGCCGGAAGGCGTTGCAGCAAAAGCGCGATGAAGCGCACCGGGAAAAGGCAGCAGAAATTCGCCGCGAGGCGGAAAAGATGGAACTGGACGCCCGGGAGCGCGAGGCCAAGGCCACCCGTGCGCGTGCTGATGCGGAACAGGCCCAGGTGGACGCTGCGCGGCTCCGGCAGGAAGCTGAGTCGACCGCCAGGGAAGCCCAGTCCCTTCGCGCTGACGTGGCCAGCCATACCCGCAAGGCGGACGAAGTGGATCCCGATGTCCAGAAGGACGGCAGCAGGAGGAGTGCCGCCACCCGTGACGACGCTGTCAGGGACGCCGCAACGGACAGGGATGCAGGAACCGGCCCGGGTGGTGGAGTGGGCGGCGCTCGGGGCGAGGGCTTGCACGCGGACCGTGGCCGGATGGATGACGACAATGCCCGCCGCGGCGACGCGAATTATCGGGACGGGATTCCGGGCGAGGCTGACGGGCGCAATCCGATCCGCAGCGACGCTGCCCGTGCCGAGGCTGCGCGGGAGGAAGCCGCCCGCAGGGACAGGGAAAACCCGCGAAATGGTATCTAGTCGCCGATATCAGGCTTTCGTAGGGCCGGCCTGGCGCCGCTGAGGCCGTCAGGGCCGGCGCGGCTTGAGGAGGGGGGAGGGGCTGACACCCTTCCCCTTTCCCATGCCCTCGAGGACTTCCTTGACCGCATCGACGGATGAGGTTTTCGCTTCCCATCCCAGGATGCGGCGGGCCCGGCTGGTGTCCATGATGGGAGCCCCCGCCGCCATGTCCACCCATCCGGAGTCTGTAGGCTGCAGCCGCAACCTCCACGCGATGTCCACAACCGCATGGAGCAGTCCCATGGGGACGGGGAGAATCCTCCGTGCCCCCACGATCCGGGCGAGTTCGTGGGGTGTCAGTACAGGCTCGGCAGCAATGTTGAAGGCTCCTGACGCGCGCTGGTCGATGGCCCGCCAATAGGCCTCCGCCACGTCGTCGGCATGGACCGCCTGGAAGATCAGGTTGTCCGGGGCCGGCAGCAGCGGAACCCTAAGTTTGCCGGGCAAGAGCCGGGGTATGACCCGGCCCAGGAAGTACCTGCCGATCTCACTCCCAGCCTCGCTTTGGAAGATGAGGCCCGGGCGAAGCCTTGCCACTGCAATGCCCGGCTCTGCTTCCGCAAAACGGTCCAGGATCTCTTCCTGCTCTGCCTTGTGCCGGCTGTAATGCGAGCCGGCCATGCCCCCTGCCGGCCACGACTCGTCGACGCGCCGGTCCTTGGGGGCTTTGCTGTAGGCGCCCACGGAGGAAGCGCAGACGATCTGCTTGACGCCCGCGGTCCTTGCCGCTTCCAATACGCGCCTGGTGCCGTTGACGTTGGTCCGGTACAGCTGCTCCAGGTCCCGGTTGGGCTGGATCTGCCAGGCCAGGTGCACTACGGCATCCACTCCGGCCAGTGCCGACTCCAACAGTGGCCTGTCGCTATCCACGCCGATATCCAGGGTGTGCCACTCAACGCCCGCGTAGGGTTCCCGCGAGGTGTCGGGGAGCCTGCGGCTGATCCCGGTCAGCTGCAGGCTTCCGGGCTTTTTGGCCAGCTGGCCCTGAAGGTTGCGGAGAAGTGCAGTTCCTGCATTTCCACTGGCTCCGGTAATGGCGATGCGCATGAAAAATACTCCTTGGCGGGGTGGGTATTTCCGCTGACATGCCGAGCCTATAGCCAGGAAGGATTGTTTTATAAGCAGGCTTATGATTTCCTACTGCTAAGTCTTGCCGCAGGCTTTCGGAACCAGACCGGAGGTACCAACGACAATGCCCGACTCTCTTGCCGCACTTGCCGTGGATGTTACGCCAGTCCGCCAACAACAACCAGAACTTACGCACAGGAATGCTTCGACCGCCTCTTCGGGCCGGTTGCGGCAGGCCTTCGAGAACGACCTTGTCCTGGGCTACCTGGACCTCGCGGAGGCCCTTGCTGGGCGGTTCGAAGCCCGCGGCCGCGAACGCGCAGACCTGAACCAGGTGGCCTACCTGGGGCTGGTGAAGGCAGCCCGCGGCTTTGACCAGTCCAAGGGTGAAAGCTTTCCTGCCTATGCAGCCCCCACCATCACCGGTGAGCTGAAGAGGTACCTGCGCGACCGCACGTGGGTGGTCCGTCCTCCACGCCACATCCAGGACCTGAGAACCCGCATGTTCCGCGCAGAGCCGGAGCTGACCCAGGCGCTGGGAAGGAACCCCAGCGTGGAGGAGTTGGCCGGGGAGCTCGGGACGGACCCGGCGGAAGTGCAGGAGGCAATCTCGGCCTCCAGCAGCATGCACCCGGATTCGCTGGACGCCGTCAATCCGCACTCGGACGCGCCGACCATCGGGGAATTGCTGGCGTGTCCGGATACTCCGCTCGAACGGCTGGAAGAACTGGCCTGCCTGCGCGACGCCATGCAGGACCTGGACGCGGAGGACAGGGAACTGCTCTATCGCCGCTACTTCTGCGAGGAGACCCAGGTGCAACTGGGAAAGCGGCTGGGCATGTCGCAGATGCAGGTTTCACGAAGGCTGGCCCGTGTGCTGGTGGAACTCCAGCGCCGGCTCGAGAGCAGCTCGCGGCTTGGTGGAACTGGCGATGACCACAATGGTGGCGGAGAAGCGCGGCTCAGTGCCGGCGCTGGCCGTGCGGCCGGCTCCACGGGTTCCTGCAGGTCCGTCCGGAGTGTGAATGCCCGCGCAGCAGATGACGTTCCGGTCCGCCGGATCGGTGCCAGGGCAAGGACCAGGTAGCGGCCGGCCAGCCGCATCCCCGCTCGCCAAACCACCCCCCCCGAAACCACCCCTCGTGACACCGCCAGAGCGGCCCCGAAGGAGCAGCAGCAGTCCCGTAATTCCTATCTTGCCTGTTCAACGGCTCGGAACTTCTCTGTCCGAAAGCCGAGAAAAGCGTCCGGCCCTGTTTAGGAGCAGGAGCAGTGGGGAACAGTGTGGATATGGGAAGCTCCGTAACCTCCAAGCTCCGGGCTGTCCTGTTCGACCGGGACGGGACCCTGGTGGTCGATGTGCCCTATAACGGGGACCCCGCGTTGGTCAGGCCGATGCCGGGCGCCAAAGCCGTGCTGGACGGCCTCCGCGCAGAAGGCATAGCAACCGGCGTCATCAGCAACCAGTCGGGTATTGCGCGTGGCCTGATCACGGAAGCCGACGTGGCAGGGGTCAACGCCAGGGTTGAAGAACTCCTGGGACCCTTTGATGTGTGGGAAGTGTGCCCGCACTCCGAGCAGGACGGCTGTACCTGCCGCAAGCCGGCGCCCGGCATGGTCCACAGTGCCTGCAGGAAACTCGGAATCCGGGAATCGGAGGCAGCGCTGATCGGAGACATCGGGGCGGACGTCGGCGCTGCGGAAGCCGCCGGAGCCACAGGCGTGCTGGTTCCCACCCCGGTGACCCGGGCTGAGGAGGTGGCCGCAGCGCGGCTGGTCGCACCGGACCTGGCGGCCGCCGTCGGCCTGTTGCGGGGGACGCCCTGATGGGCCGGGTCCTGGTGGCGCGCCTGGACAGCATGGGCGATGTCCTCCTGGCGGGGCCTGCTGTCCGGGCCGTGGCGAACGGCCGGATCCCTGACGGCAGCGGTGCCAACCACGTGGTGATGCTGTGCGGCAGGCAAGGCGAGGCCGCCGCGGGATTGCTGCCCGGGGTGGCGGAGGTCTACAGCTGGGACAGCCCCTGGATCATGAATCCCGCGCCGAAGATGACCGGCCCGCACGCCGACAGGCTCATCGAATACGTCCGCAATTCCAGGATCACCGAAGCCGTCATCCTGACCTCCTTCCACCAGTCCCCGCTGCCGCTGGCACTGCTGCTCCGGCTGGCCGGCGTTCAACGGATCACCGGGGCGTCCACCGACTACGCCGGATCCCTGCTGGACGTCCGGCTCAAGCCCGGGGAAGACTTTCCGGAAGACCAGCCCGAGGCGGAACGTGCCCTGGGCATCGCCGAGGCCGCAGGGTTCCGGCTGCCGGCGGGCGACGACGGCAAGCTCCGGGTGGCAACCGTCCCCGACGTCCGGGACCTCGTGGGACACGAACCCTACGTGGTGGTCCATCCCGGGGCTGCCGTCCCGGCCAGGGCCTGGCCGCCCCTGCACCACGCGGCCGCCGTCGAACTCCTCCAGGGTTCGGGCCACCGGGTGGTGGTGACCGGCGGACCGAATGAAACCTCCCTCACCGCAACCGTTGCCGGCCCTTCGGCCCTGGACCTTGGCGGGCGCACTGACCTTCAGACGATGGCGGGTGTTATGGCGGGGGCTGAGGCGGTGGTCACCGGGAACACCGGCCCGGCGCACCTTGCCGCCGCCGTGGGGACCCCCGTCGTCTGCCTCTTTTCACCCGTGGTGCCGGCCATCCGCTGGGCACCGTACGGGGTGCCCCTGGAACTCCTCGGCGACCAGAACGCGCCCTGCCGGATGACCCGCGCCCGCGTCTGCCCCGTCCCGGGCCACCCCTGCCTTGACTCCGTATCCCCTGAGGAAGTGGTGGCAGCCGTGGAACGGCTGATGGGCGGAGTGAGCTCCTTCAGCACCCACGTCAGCACCCGTAGAAAGGCCCGCAACAGATGAAAATCCTGCTCTGGCATGTCCACGGTTCCTGGACGGACGCCTTCGTCCGCGGCCGTCATGAGTACCTGCTTCCAGTCTTGCCGGAAGGCGGTGCCTGGGGACTTGGCCGTGCCGGCAGGGACTGGCCGCCATCCGTCCGGGAGGTGGACCTGGCGACGCTCGACGCGGACGCTGTTGACGCCGTCGTCCTCCAACGCCCCGAGGAGATAGGGGAGGTCACCCGGATACTCGGCCGCACCCCCGGGCTGGACCTCCCGGCGGTTTACGTGGAGCACAACACGCCGAAGGGCGACTTCCCGTTCACCACCCACCCGCTCGCGGACCAGCACAACATCCCGATCGTCCACGTGACCCACTTCAACAGGCTGGCCTGGGACAACGGTTCCGCGTCCAGCACGGTCATCGAACATGGCATCCCGGACCCCGGGCAGCTTTACACCGGTGAGCTGGCGGAGCTGGGGGTTGTGGTCAACGAACCGGTCCGCCGCGGCCGCGTCACAGGCACCGACCTGCTGCCGGCATTCGCCTCGGTGGCCCCGCTGCAGGTCTTCGGCATGAAGACGGACGGGCTTGCCGCGGCCACCGGGATCGCGGAGACCCGCCTGAGGGCGCGGGGAGACCTGCGGACGCAGGAACTCCACCGCGAACTGGCGCGCTGCCGCGTCTACGTACACCCGATGCGCTGGACTTCCCTGGGCCTGTCCCTCCTGGAAGCCATGCACCTGGGAATGCCGGTGGTGGCCCTGGCCACCACTGAAGCGCCGCGGGCGGTGCCGCCGGAGGCCGGCGCCGTTTCCGCCGATGTTGATGAGCTGCTCCGCTGTGCGCGGCGGCTGGTCGCCAATCCGGATGAAGCCCGACGGCGGGGCGTTGCCGCGCGTGAGGCGGCACTGGAACGTTACGGCCTGGGCAAGTTCCAGGACCGCTGGGATGAGCTCCTGGCGGACCTGCGCGGCCTGCCCCGGCACTCCGTCAACGAGCACCCGGACGAGCGGATCCTTGTCCCGGCGCGAGAGAGGAAGACACCATGAAGATCGCCATGATTTCCGAGCACGCCAGTCCTCTGGCGGCGCTGGGCGGGGTGGATGCCGGGGGGCAGAACGTCCATGTTGCCGCGCTCTCCGAGGCGCTTGCCAAGCGGGGTCATCACGTCACCGTTTATACCCGCAGGGACGCGACGGGGCTTCCCTCCAGGGTCCGGGTGGGGCGCCGGTTCGACGTGGTCCACGTCGATGCAGGCCCTGCCTGCCATGTTCCCAAGGACGAGCTGCTGCCGTACATGGGCGAGCTCGCGGACGGCGTGGCCCGGGACTGGGGCCAGCGGCCACCGGATGTGGTGCACGGCCACTTCTGGATGTCCGGGCTGGCCGCACTGGACGCAGCAAGGCGGCCCGACGCCGGCTACCGCGTCCCGGTCATCCAGACCTTCCACGCCCTGGGCACCGTCAAGCGGCGGCACCAGGGCGCCGAGGACACCAGCCCGCAGGAACGCCGCTGGCTGGAACCGGGTGTGGGCCGCTCCGCGGACAGGATCATTGCCACCTGCTCGGACGAGGTCTTTGAGCTCAAAGCCATGGGCATCACCACCGGCAAGGTTTCCATCGCGCCCTGCGGCGTGGACCTCGGCTTTTTCTCCGCGGACGGCCCCATCGCCGCCAGGAATCGCCGCCACCGCATCCTTTCCGTGGGCCGGCTGGTGCCGCGGAAAGGCGTTGACCTGGTGATCCGCGCCCTGCCGTACCTGCGCGAGGCAGGGTTCGACGACGTCGAGCTGCTGATTGTGGGCGGCGGCGGGGACTCGGGGGCACTGCACGCCGACCCGGAGGTCCGGCGCCTGCTGGACCTGGCCGCCGAGCTGGGAGTCTCGGACCAGGTGTCCCTCCAGGGCCAGGTTTCCCGGGGCGAGATGCCGGGGATCTTCCGCAGCGCCGATGCCGTGGTGTGCGCGCCCTGGTACGAGCCCTTCGGCATCGTCCCCCTGGAGGCCATGGCCTGCGGCGTTCCCGTGGTGGCCGCCGCCGTGGGTGGCCTGCGGGACACGGTGGTGGACCACACCACCGGGCTGCATGTGCCGCCGCGGGACCCGGAAGCCATCGCGTCGGCGCTCACCTTGCTGCTCGGGAACCCGTCCCTGCGCGCGGAGCTCGGCAAAGCCGGCCAGCAACGTGCCCGGACCCGGTATTCCTGGGACCGGGTGGCCGCCGAAACCGAAAAGGCCTACCAGCTGGCAGTGGCGGAGGCCCCGGCCGGCGTGGTTCCCATGGAAGGAGCAGTGCTGTGACTGCTGAATGGTCCCTGAAGGAAGCCGACCTGCGGGCCCTGGCCACCCCGCCTGCCCTGCCCGCTGCGATGCCTGGCGCCGCCTTTGTGGACCCGGCCAGCGCCGACGCCGTCCGCATCCACCTGGAAAACGTGCTTCCGGCGCTGGATTCCCTGCGCAGCCAGTCCGGCAGGCTCGCCGCCTGGGGCGTGGAGCTGGCCCAGCGCCTGCTCCGGGGCCAGCGGCTCCTCGCCGCCGGCAACGGCGGTTCGGCTGCCGAGGCGCAGCACCTCACCGCCGAACTGGTGGGCCGGTTCGACGGCGAGCGCGTCCCGTTCTCCGCGATCTCCCTGCACGCCGAGTCCTCGGCCGTTACCGCAATCGCCAACGATTACGGCTACGACGACGTCTTTGCCCGGCAGGTGCGGGCTCATGCCCGCTCCGGGGACGTGCTGATGCTGTTGTCTACCAGCGGCAAGAGCCCCAACCTGCTGCGCGCTGCCGAGGTGGCGTCCCGCCTCAACGTGACCACCTGGGCACTGACCGGCGCGGGGCCCAACCCGCTGGCCGACGCCTGCGATGAGGCCGTGATGATCGACGCCCTCAACGCCAATGCTCAGGAGGGGCACCTGATCGCGCTGCACGCACTGTGCCGTGCCTTTGACATGGAGGTAGGCCGCCGCAGCCCCGGCGTTCCCGCCGGAGTTCCGGCATCGGGAATGCCCAAAGCCGGGCTGCCGGCAACCGGACTGCCCCAGGGAGGTGGCCGGCCATGAGGATCGTGGTGGTAGGCGACGTCATGCTGGATGTGGACCTCTCCGGGGAGGCCACACGGCTCAGCCCGGACGCCCCGGTGCCGGTAGTGGATGTCTCGGACGTCCGGCGTCGCGCAGGGGGCGCCGGGCTGGTGGCCCGGATGCTGGCTGAGGACGGCTGGCCCGTCACGCTGGTGACGGTGCTGGGCGACGACGACGCCGGGCGGCAGCTCCAGGAGCATCTCGCCGGAGTGCGCCTGGTGGCAGGGCCCAGTGGCTACCCGTCGCCGGTCAAGACCAGGGTCAGGGCCGGATCCCATCCCGTGGTCCGCTTTGACCAAGGATGCGAAAAGACGCCTGTTCCCGAGGTCAGCCCCGCCATGCTCCGTGCCGTGGAAGAGGCTGGAGTGATTATCGTCGCCGACTACGGCAGGGGAGTGGCGGCCAACCCCCGGCTGCGGGATCTCCTGGCCCGGCTTGCCGATGAGGTTCCCATCATCTGGGACCCGCACCCCGCCGGACCGGATCCCGTCCCCGGCGTCGCCGTGGTCACGCCGAACCTGTCCGAAGCCGTTAGGGCCGCCCAGTCCCGGGCGCCGAAAGATGCTCGGACCGTAACGAACAAGCCCGAAGCACAAAAGGACCAGGCGCACAAGGACCAGGCGCCGCAGGACCAGGCCGTCGAAGCCGGCCGGATCCTGTTGGACCACTGGCGCAGCAAGGCAGTCCTGGTCACCAAGGGCGAACAGGGCGCAGTCCTGCTGCGGGACAACAATGCAACACCACACCCTGTTCCTGCCCCGCGGGTGGAGGCGGGCGATCCGTGCGGTGCCGGCGACCGCCTGGCGGCTGGGCTGGCCGTGCACCTCCTGGCCGGCCGGTCCCTCGAGGAAGCCGCGGAACTGGCAGTCCACGAGGCAGCGGATTTCCTGGCCGCGGGCGGCGTCTCAGCACTCCCGGACCGCACCAAAGAGCCTGCCGGCCGGAACAACGAATCCCCGGCGGCAGCCCGGCGCCGCTCCACCGAACCGCTGCTGCTTGCCCGTTCGGTCCGGCAGGGCGGCGGCACGGTGGTGGCCACCGGCGGCTGCTTCGACCTGCTGCACGCCGGGCACGTCCGGTCCCTGACCGCGGCCCGCGAGCTGGGGGACTGCCTGATCGTCTGCCTCAACTCGGATGATTCGGTGAGGCGGCTCAAGGGCCCCGAACGTCCCATCATCGGCCAGCACGACAGGGCCGAACTGCTGCTCGCCATGGAATGCGTGGACGCGGTGCTGGTTTTCGACGAAGACACCCCGGAAGCCGCCCTGGAGCGGCTGCGCCCGGACATCTGGGTCAAGGGCGGCGACTACAAAGGTGCCCGGCTGCCCGAAACGGAACTCGTGGAAAGCTGGGGCGGCCGCTGCCTCACCGTCCCCTACCACCCGGCACGTTCCACCACCGGACTGGCCGACGCGCTCGCCAAGGTGAGCTGACCTTTTTCCCATCCCGATCGACTTGTATTTCCCATCGAAAGGAACACCATGACTTCAGATTCCACAACACTTGGCCGCGTCCTCGTGACGGGAGGTGCCTCGGGACTGGGCGCCGCCGTCGTCGACGCCGTCCTCCAGGCGGGCGGCACTCCGGTGGTGCTGGACCGCGACATCAGCAGCGTGTCTGCCGTGAAGGCTTTTGAAGTGGACGTTGCCGACCGCCTGGCCGTGGAAAAGGCGGTGCGGGAAGCGGCCGAAACCATGGGTGGCCTGGACGCGGTGGTGACCGCGGCCGGCATCGACCGGTGCGGCAAGCTCGCCGACGTCGAAGCCACGGAATGGGAAAAGGTCATCGGGGTGAACCTCATGGGCACCGTGTCCGTGGTGCGCGCCGCCCTGCCCTACCTCAAGACCAGCCACGGCCGGGTTGTCACCGTAGCCTCCACGCTGGGCAAACGGGCGGTGGCCGACGCAACGGCGTACTGCGCCTCGAAGTTCGGTGTGGTGGGCTTCAGCCACGCGCTCGCCGCGGAGACCGGCGGCGAAATCGGCGTCACCACCATGATCCCCGGCGGCATGAAGACGCGCTTCTTTGACGATCGCACCGAGCAGTACAAGCCGCAGGACGATTCCCGCCTCAACGACCCCGGCAACGTGGCCCAGGCCATCCTGTTCGCGCTGCGGCAGCCCACCGGGTGCGAGGTCCGCGAGATGCTGATCTGCCACGAGGAAGAGGGCTCCTGGCCCTAAGCCCGCAAACGGACTAGAACGGAATCGTCGGGAGGAAAACCATGCCTACAACCGCCACCGAAGTGACCACAAGACGGGACCCAGCAGAAGGCTCCGGCATCACCATCCGCGACCCGCGCACCGGCGAGGTGCTGTGGACCGTACCGGAAGCAGAACCCGGTGCGGTGCACCATGCTGTGGAGGTGGCCCGCCGCGCCGCTGGCGAATGGGCCGCCACGGCACCGGCCGAGCGGGGCGCCGCGCTCCGCACAGCGGCCAAGGCGCTCGAGGCAGCAGCGCAGGAACTGGCGGGGCTCAACGCCAGTGAGACGGGCCGTCCGGTAGGGGAAGCGCTGGCGGGGATCGCCGCCGCTGTGTCCACTCTTGAGCAGTACGCTGAACTGGGCCCCGTCCACCGCGGCCACAGCCTCCGCGGCAACCGGCTTGCCTCTGACTACACGGTGGCCGAACCGCGGGGCGTGGCAGTCCTCCTGACTCCGTGGAATGATCCGGTTGCGGTGGCCTGCGGCCTGATAGGCGCGGCACTGGTCACGGGCAACACCGTCATCCACAAACCCAGCGAGCGGTGCCCGCGCCTTGGTGAAGCGCTGGGTGAAGTCCTGGCGCCGGCCTTCCCGCCGGGCGTTTTCCTGACCATTTCGGGCGGAGCGGACGTTGGTGCCCTTCTGTCCGAGGCGGACGTGGATGTGCTGGCGCACGTCGGTTCCAGTGCCTCCGGTGCCAGGATTGCCAGGGCGGGTGCGCTGACGGGTGCCCACGTCATCCGCGAAAACGGCGGCAACGATCCCCTGCTGGTGGACCGCGACGTGGATCCCGCCTGGGCAGCTGAACAGGCTGCCATCGGCGCCTTCAGCAACAGCGGGCAGATCTGCACCTCCGTGGAACGGATCTACGTCCACGAGGACATCGCCGCCGAATTCTGCGCCGCCCTTGAAGCCGAAGCGGCAGCGCGGAACAGCAACGGATCGGTGGCACCGCTGGTGGACCTGCGCATGCGGGACGAGGTGCACGCCCACGTCACGGCCGCTATCAACCAGGGCGCGCGGGCGGTGGAGGGTGGTGTCCTGCCGGACGGGCCGGGCTCCTTTTACCCGGCCACGGTGCTGCTCGGCTGCACGGAGGGGATGCAGGTGATGACGGAGGAGACGTTCGGTCCCGTCGCCCCGGTGCAGGTGGTCGAAACGTTCGACGACGGCCTGCGCCTGGCGTGCAGCGGAAAGTACGGCCTCGCCGCCACAGTCCTGAGCGGCAACATTGCCCATATCCAGCAGGCTGTGGCGTCCCTGCCCGTAGGAACGGTCAAGGTCAACGAAGTGTTCGGCGGCGCCCCCGGCGGCGCTGCCCAGCCGCGCGGCGAGAGCGGCCACGGGTTCGGTTACGGTCCCGAACTGCTGGATGAGTTCAGCCAGGTCAAGGTGGTGCACATCGCCGCGCCGCCCGCCGGTGCCAGACGTCCCGCCGGACCGGCTACGGAAGAACGGGCCGCTGAAGAACGGGCGATTGAAGGGCAGGACCAGCCATGAGCATCTCTCCCGACGCCGTGGACCTCTCCACCCAGCGGGCCCTGTCCGAGTGGCTGCCCGGACGGCTCGCGGCTGAAGAACCGCGCATCCTGGTGATCGGCGACGTGATGCTGGACGGCTGGTGGAGCGGCAGCATCGAGCGGCTGTGCCGGGAGGCCCCGGCCCCGGTGGTGGACCTCCAGGCGCGCGACTCCGCGCCCGGCGGCGCCGCCAACACCGCCATGAACCTGGCCGCTCTGGGAGCCCGGGTTTCCGTGGCCGGGATCATCGGAACGGACGACGCCGGGGTGGACCTGAAGAACCAGCTGGTGGCCGCCGGCATCGACGTCCGGCACCTGCACTCCCACCCGGACATGGTGACCACCACCAAGACCCGGATCAGCAGCGGCGGACAGGTGATGCTCCGCCTCGACGACTCAGCCAAGACCGTCCCGGCCGACGCACTTGCCGCGCTCGCCGCCTCGGTGCGTGCCGCCGTCGAACGCCAGGACGCCGTGCTCGTGTGCGACTACGGCACCGGAGTGCTGGCAGACCCGGTGCGTGCCGGACTGGTCGAGGCGCTCGCCGCCGCGGAACAGGGGGACCGGGAAACGCGCCGGCAGATGGTGGTGGTCGATGCGCACGACCCCCGCCCCTGGGCGCCGCTGCATCCGGACCTGGTCACGCCCAACGCGCAGGAAACCGCGCGGCTGCTGGACCGCCGGCTCCCTGACGGCCAGGAACGGGTGGACGCCGTGGGCGGGCAAGCGGACGCGCTGCTGGCGGCCACCGGCGCCCGCGCTGTGGTGGTCACGCTGGATCGCGACGGTACAGTGCTCCTGACCCCCGACGGCGTGCGGCACCGGACGTGGGCGCGGCCTGCTGCCGAGAAGCAGGCATCCGGCGCGGGGGACACGTTCGTGGCGGCACTCACGCTGGCCCGCTCGGCCGGCCTGCCGCTCACGGCCAGCCTGGACCTGGCGCAGTCCGCAGCGGACGTGGTGGTGCACCAGCCGGGCACATCGGTTTGCAGCACGGAACAGCTCAGCCGCTATTTGCGGGCATTCGCGGACACGGCGCTGGGCGCGGACGAACTGGAACGCCAGCTCACGGTGCACAGGGCACAGGGCCAGCAGATCGTCCTCACCAACGGCTGCTTCGACGTACTGCACAGCGGCCACACCCGCTACCTCAACCAGGCCAAGCAGCTGGGCGACATCCTGGTGGTGGCCCTCAACAGCGACGATTCCGTCCGCCGGCTCAAGGGCGCGGGCCGACCCATCAACGGCGTCGCCGACCGGGCAGCCGTGGTGGCCGCCCTCAGCTGCGTGGACTACGTGACGGTCTTCGATACCCCCACCGCTGCGCCGCTGATCAAGCAGCTCCGGCCCGAGGTCTACGCCAAGGGCGGGGACTACACCCCCGAGATGCTGGCCGAGACCCCGGCGGTGGAGGAGTACGGCGGCCGGGTGGCAATCCTGGACTACGTGGCGGAGCGCTCCACCACCGCCGTAGTGAAGCGCATCCGCGAAGGCGAAGGAGCGGTGCCTACCAACTAGGGTTGAAGCATGACTGAAGCGGGGCACGGGTAATGGCGAAACGCGGAAGGTCAGGAGGCCGGGGCGGCCGTTCGACGGCGGGAGTCGTGGACGTGCCGAAGGGAACCAGGCCGGACGGTCCCGTGGAGGGCGTGTATTACATCGACACCGGTGACTGCGAGCTGATCGCGGACCAGGACAACTCCACCGGCTGGCTCCTGAAGATCAACGGCGTCATGAGCTCGCACATCGACCTCGCGGACCCGCTGTTCCTGGACTTCGAGTACATGCGCTGGATGGCGGCGCTCATCGAGTCGCGCTGGCCGCCGTCGTCCGCTTCTCCTGCCGGGCCCCCGCGGCTGCGCGGCCTCCACCTGGGCGGCGGCGCCTGCTCCCTGGCGCGCTACTTTGCCGCCGTCTACCCGGACGCGCGGCAGGTGGTGGTGGAGCTCGACGGGAAGCTCGCGGAATACGTGCGCGGCTGGTTCGACCTGCCCAAAGCGCCCCTGCTGCGGCTGCGGGTGGGGGAGGCGCGTGAGGTGACGGAGTCCCTTACGGCGGACACCCGGGACTTCATCATCCGGGACGTCTTTGCCGGCGCCCTGACCCCGCGCTCCCTGACCACCGCGGAATTCAACCAGCATGTGCGGCGGGTCCTGGCTCCGGGCGGGCTCTATGTGGTGAACTCCGGCGATGCGCCGGACCTGAAGAACGCCCGGGAGGACGCCGCCACCATCGCGGCCGCGTTCGAACACACCGTGATCATCGCGGACCCCGCCATGCTGAAGGGCCGGCGCTACGGAAACATGGTGATGGCCGGCAGCGACGTTCCCTTCGGGGACGACCCCCAGCTTGCCCGCCGGCTCCTCGGCGGCGCCGTTCCCGCGCACCTGTGGAACGACGCCCAGGTCCGCGCCTTCGCCGCCGGATCCCCGGTCCGCCACGATCCCGCAGCACCATCGATTGCTCCATAAACGCCGTTTTCGAGCCCCAAAAAGGCCGTTATGGAGCACTCGATGAGGTTTTGCCCCTCCCCATAAGCGCTTCGTGGTGGGCTGCCATCTGTTCCCGCAGCGCCCCCACCACCGCCGCGACGGCCGGGCGCCGCAGTGAATCCGGCCGGAGCACCATCCAGTAGGGAAGCAGTTCGGCGATCTCGGTGGGCAGCAGCCGGACCAGGTCATCGTGGAGGTCGCCCATGAAGCAGGGCAGGAAGCCGATACCCGCACCGGCCCGGGTTGCCTCCACGTGGACAAAGACGTTGGTGGACGTCAGCCCGTCCCGCATTGCAGGCACCAGCCGCCGGGGCGCATCGAGGTCGTCCACCTGCAGCATCGAGTCCACGAAGTACACCAGCGGGTGCTCATTGAGTTCGGCCACCGTTGCCGGGGTACCGTGCTCGGCCAGGTAGGACCGCGACGCGTACATGCCCAGCATGTAGTCGCCCAGCCGGACGGCCTCGGCGCGGTGCACCTGCGGTTCGCCCACCACCACCTCGATGTCCAGTCCGGAACGCTGCTGCAGTGCCCGCCGGGTCATGGTCACCACTTCCACGCTCAGTCCCGGGTGCTCACGCCGCAGCCGGGCCACCGCCGGGGCGGCGATGTAGGCGCTGAAGCCGTCCGTCGCCGTCATGCGCACGACGCCGGCAATGGGGTCGGGTGCCTTGCCCGCCGGTCCCAGCGTGCCCAGCACCTCCTCCACCTGCTCGGCAACACGCACGGCCTGTTCGCCCAGTTCCGTCAGTTCCCAGCCGCCCGTTGCCCGGGCCAGGACCCGACCGCCCAGCGCCTTCTCCAGCGCGGCGATCCGGCGGGAAACGGTGGTGTGGTTCAGGCCCAAAGCCTGGGCCGCCGTCGTAAATTTGGCGGAGCGGGAGACTGCGAGCAGCACCAGCAGGTCATCCGGGTTGGTGTTCATATCTGCAATTCTGCACACGTTTGGTGCCGGTTTGGTCATTGAAGCCGCAGGTTTGTGCAGCAATACTCAGGGTAGTCGTCAGTGCTGTGGATCACAGCACGTGTCAATGTGGACACCAAGGAGAAACAGTGAGCGTAGAGCAACGCCCGGCAGGCAACAATGCCGGGTCCGCAGCCAAAGGGTCGGGGCTGAAGAAGATCGTCGCCGCCTCCATGGTGGGCACGGTGGTGGAGTGGTACGAATTCTTCCTCTACGCCACCGCAGCCACCCTGGTTTTCGGAAAGTACTTCTTCCCGGCTACCGGCAACGAGCTGGACGGCATCATCCAGGCCTTCATCACCTACGCCGTCGGCTTCGTGGCACGTCCGCTCGGTGGCATCGTGTTCGGCCAGATCGGCGACAAGCTGGGCCGCAAGCCCACGCTGCAGCTGACCATCGTCATTGTGGGCGTGGCAACGTTCCTGATGGGCTGCCTGCCCGGATTCGCCGATATCGGCTACCTGGCACCCACCCTGCTGGTGGCGCTGCGCTTCATCCAGGGCTTCGCACTGGGCGGCGAATGGGGCGGTGCCGTGCTGCTGGTTGCCGAACACAGCCCCAACAAGTCCCGCGGCTTCTGGTCCAGCTGGCCGCAGGCGGCAGTACCCGTCGGCAACCTGCTGGCCACGCTGGTGCTCTTTATCATGTCCTCCACCCTGAGCCCCGAGGCGTTCCTGGGCTGGGGCTGGCGCGTGGCGTTCTGGCTGTCCGCGGTGATCGTGTTTGTTGGTTACTACATCCGCACCCACGTCACGGAGGCCCCCATCTTCCTCGAGGCCAAGGCCCTGGTGGAGAAGGAGCAGGCCGTCAGCTACGGCGTGTTTGAAGTGGTCCGCAAGTACCCCAGGGGCATCCTTCAGGCCATGGGCCTGCGCTTCGCCGAGAACATCATGTACTACCTCGTGGTGAGCTTCTCCATCGTCTACCTCAAGAGCGTTCACCAGTACGACACATCCTCGCTCCTGCTGGCCCTGCTGATCGCCCACGTCATCCACTTCCTGGTCATCCCGCAGGTGGGGCGGCTCGTGGACACGCTGGGACGCAAGCCGGTGTACCTGATCGGTGCCATCTCCGGGGCAGCCTGGCCGTTCTTCGCGTTCCCCATGTTCGATACCCGCAACGCCGTGATCATCGTCGCCGCCGTCACCATCGGCTTGTGCCTGCATGCCTTTATGTACGCCGGCCAGCCCGCCATCATGGCGGAACTGTTCCCCACCCGGATGCGGTACTCCGGTGTGTCGCTCGGTTCCCAGGTGACGTCCATTTTCGCCGGTTCGCTCGCCCCGCTGCTGGCCACGCAGTGGCTGAAGGACACCGGTTCCTGGGTACCCACGGCCCTGTACCTGGTGGTCGCCTGCATCGTCACCTCCATTGCCGTGCTGAGCCTGCGGGAGACCAAGGGCATTGCCCTGGAGGACGTGGACAAGGCCGACGCCGCCCGCGAGGGACTGCTCCCGGCGGCCCGGCGCTGAGCTGCTTGAGCCGTTGGACAGCCAGTTGACTATGCATACGATGGGAAAAGTGATGGAACACGATTTGAACGGCCGGAAGGCACTTGTCACTGGCGGGGCCAGCGGCATCGGTGCCGCCTGCGTGCGGGAACTCGCCTCCCGCGGGGCAAAGGTAGCGGTGGCCGACGTCGACTCCGCCGGGGCCGCGGCCCTCGCCGATGAGGTGGGCGGCACGGCCTGGGTGGTGGATCTGCTGGACGTGGACTCGCTCGCCACCCTGAGCCTGGATTGCGACATTTTGGTGAACAACGCCGGGATCCAGCGCGTCAGCCCCATCGAGGAATTCGATCCCCTCCAATTCCGGCGGATCCTCACCCTGATGCTGGAAGCCCCGTTCCTGCTGATCCGGGCAGCGCTGCCGCACATGTACGCCAACAATTTCGGCCGCATCATCAACGTGTCATCCGTGCACGGCATACGGGCCTCGCCATTCAAGAGCGCCTATGTTTCCGCGAAGCACGGCCTTGAGGGGCTGAGCAAGGTGACGGCCTTGGAGGGCGGTGAGCACGGCGTGACGTCCAACTGCATCAACCCCGGCTATGTCCGCACCCCACTGGTGGAGAAGCAGCTTGCGGACCAGGCCCAGGTGCACGGCATCCCCGAGTCCGAAGTCCTGGCCAAAGTGATGCTCACCGAGTCCGCCATCAAGCGCCTGGTGGAGCCTGAAGAGGTGGCCTCCCTGGTGGGATGGCTCGCATCCGGCCATGCCGGCATGGTCACCGGCGCCAGCTACACCATGGATGGCGGCTGGTCTGCCCGCTAGGCACTCTTTGGTAATCCGCACAGCTGGACTGGCCGCCTTCAGCGGCTAGTCCAGCTTCTTGAGTTGCCGGTGGTCGTAGAAGAAAACGCCCTCGGCGGTATCCACGCCCGCGGACAAGCCCTGCAGGAACACCACCACTCCCTCGCGGCGGCCCTTGAAGGGATCGTCGGCCACCACGGCGTCGCCGATCCTGTACGGGGACCGCGGGGCGAAGGGCCTCGCAATGCGGCTCCACGTCTGCGCCGCGACCGAGGCCAGGCTCACCGGTTTACCCATGCTCGACAGGTCCTGGACATATGCTTTGACCATGCGTACCACCTCCTTGCGGCGGCAATCAGCCGCACGCTGTCGGTGCAGGTAACCGGAACGCTCCCAGCGCGAGGACGGCCCTCCAATTCCGGCTGGCACCGTACGCCAAAGCTATTCGCTATTCACACCAGTCACACCAGTAACAAGTACTCAGATTAAAAATGGGCACTACTTGCTTTTGGTGCGGGACCGCCGGCGGTCGATTCAGGCGAGCGGTGAGCGCTTGCCGTTGATGATTTCGTCAGCGTTGTCGAACGCCCAGCCCACCAGCGGAACAAGCAGGCCGCTCAGCTCATAGCCCTTGTCGGTCAGGCTGTAATCCACCCGCGGCGGTATGACCGGCTGGGCCTTCCTGCTGACCAGGCCGTCCCGTTCAAGCGTCTTCAGCGTCTGGGCGAGCATCTTTTCGCTGATGCCCTCGGCCCGCCGTCGTAATTCGCTCCACCGCTGCTCACCTTCGGACAGGGACAGCAGGATCAGTACGCCCCACTTGCTGGTGATGTGGTCCAGCAGGGTCCGGCTGGGGCACCCGGCCGGGAAGACGCCGTCGGCAAAGCTCATGGGCAGGGGGAGCGGACGCGTGATTGCTTCCATGCTTCCACCTTACCGCTAGGTCAGTACCTTACTTCAAAGTGCGTACTCTCTTTTGGGAAGTAATCCGTCAGGGCGCTGGTTGTGCCTTTCGACAACCCAGTACTTCCCGAAAGGATTCATCGTGAGCATCGTTGTAACAGGAGCCACCGGACAGCTCGGCCGCCACGTCGTCGAGGCCCTGCTGGAGCGCAACGTTCCTGCAGGGGACATTGTGGCCACCGGACGTTCCATCGAGAAACTGGCGGACTTCGCCGCGCAGGGCGTCGATGTCCGCGCCATCGACTATGCCGACGCCGCCTCGGTGGCTGCTGCCCTCCAGGGTGCCCGCCGCGTGCTGCTGATCTCCGGCAGCGAGGTGGGCCAGCGGGTGGAGCAGCACCGTACTGTCATCGAGGTCGCCAAGGCTGAAGGCGTGGAGCTGCTGGCCTACACCAGCATTGCCAACGCCGACACCACCGGCATGAAGCTGGCGGCGGAGCACAAGGAGACCGAAGCCATCCTCCGCGAATCCGGCGTCCCCTTCGTCCTGCTGCGCAACGGCTGGTACCTGGAAAACTACACCGAGCAGCTGCCCGGGACCCTGGCGCAGGGTGCGATCGCGGGCAGCGCCGGAGACGGCAAGGTCAGCGGCGCGGCGCGGGTCGACTACGCGCACGCGGCCGCGGCGGTGCTGGTAGCTGAGGGCCAGGCCGGCAAGGTCTACGAGTTGGGTGGCGACGAGGCATTCACCATGGCGGACCTCGCGGCCGAAATCACCGCAGCGACCGGCAAGGACATCAGCTACAACAACCTGCCTGCCGAGGACTACGCCGGACTGCTGAAGGGTGTTGGTGTTCCCGAGGCCTTTGCCGAGATCCTGGCTGATTCGGACCTCGGTATTGCCAGGGGTGATCTCCTGGTCAGCACAGGTGACCTGCGGACGCTGATCGGCCGCCCGGCCATGTCGCTCGCCCAAGCGGTACGCTCCGCCGCGGCTTCTGCCTAGTTTTCATGGAAAGTGCCCGGTTCCCTGGTGGGACCGGGCACTTTCTGTCTCTGGGATCGCCGGCACTGCGGCGGGCTCGGCCCTGAGGGCTGGTTCTCAGGACTTGCTGCCGGTGAGGGCGAGGGTGCCGCCGAGCCCGATCATTAAGGCACCGCCGGTCACCTCCACGGCTGAACCCCGCCCGGGCGAGCGGGCGAACCATCGCCTGGCCGTCCCTGCCGCGATGGCCCACATGCTGTCCGAGACCAGGGCGATCACCAGGAACACCGAACCGAGCAGTCCCAGCTGGAACGGGATGGCACCCGACGCGTAGTCCACGAACTGCGGCAGCACGGCAACAAAGAAAACGACGGATTTCGGGTTGGTGGCTCCAACCACTGCGCCCTCTCCCACCAGCCGCCGCCAGGGCGTGGAATGGGCTGGTTGATGTTCGGCCTCGATGCGGCTGTGGCGGTGCCTGATGGCTTGGATCCCGAGGTAAACGAGGTAAGCGGCACCGGCAAACTTCACCACGGTGAAGAGGATCACGGATTGTGCCACCACAATGCCCAGGCCCAGGGCCACTGCTGCCACCTGGACCAGTTGGCCGGTCGCATTACCCAGGACAGTGAGGACTCCGCCCTTCCAACCGAGAGCCAGCGAGCGGCCGATCACGAACAGGACGCTCGGCCCCGGCACGGCGATCAGCACCACTGAAGCCAACGAAAACGCCAGCAGGTTGGAGAGGGGAACCATGCCTGATCTTAGCTCCGGAAGGACCGGGCGGGCACAGGTCTGGCCGCAGCCGTCGGATCGGGACCTAATCGCCGCCGCGGACCGCCGTGACCACCGGCAGCGGTGAGGTCTCGTCCACAAGTTCGGCCCGCCGTCGTCCGTCACCCTTGATCCACAGCCGGTAGGCAAGGACCAGGAGAGCCAGCCACGCGCCGCCCACGTAGAGCGCGATCCTCGTGTCCTCAAACGCGCCCAGGACGGCGATGACCAGTGCCATAAAGGCAATGGTGAGGACAGAGGCCGCCGGCCACCAGGGCGAGGGGAATTCCGACGCCGGCAGGCCGGTCCGTGCGATCTCCCGCTTCATTGCCACGTGGGACGCGAGGATCATGATCCACACCCACACGGTGGCGAAGGTGGCGATGGAGGCGATGAGGATGAAGACATCCTTGGGAATGACCGCATTCAGGACCACGCCCACCAGAAGGATGGCCGTCATCATGACCACTGTCATCCAGGGGACCCCATGCCGGGACACCTTGCCGAAGGCGGCCGGGGCGTGGCCCTGCCTGGACAGCCCGAAGAGGATCCGCCCGGCACCGAAGATGTCGCTGTTGATGGCGGAAAGGGCGGCTGTTATGACGACGGCGTTGAGGATGTGCGGCGCCGCAGGGATGCCGAGTCCGCTGAAGATCTGCACGAACGGGCTGCCGTTGCTGCCGATCTCGTTCCAGGGGAAGAGGCTCATAAGGACACCCAGGGTCAGGACGTAGAACAACAGGACGCGCACCGGCACGGTGTTGACGGCCTTGGGGATGACCTTCTTCGGGTCTGCGGCCTCGCCGGCGGTAATGCCCAGGGTCTCGATCCCGCCGAAGGCGAACATGACCACGGCGAAGGATGCCAGGATCCCTTCGAAGCCATGCGGGAACATGCCGCCGTGCTCAACGAGGTTTCCCAGTCCCGGGGCGACGCTGGAACCGCCCGCCTGGAAGCCGAAGGCCATGATCGCGGCACCGCCGGCGATCATGGCGATAATGGCGGCCACCTTGATCAGTGAAAACCAGAACTCCAGCTCCCCGAAGACCTTGACGCTGAGGAGGTTCAGGGCAGCCAGGAAGCAGATGATGGCCAGGATCCAGATCCACCGGTCCACCTGGGGGAACCAGAAGCCCATGTAGATACTGAAGGCTGTCACGTCCGCGATGGCGACAATTGCCATCTCAAAGACATAGGTCCAGCCACTGACAAAGCCGGCCAGGGGGCCAAGGTAACGGCTTGCATACTGTCCGAAGGAGCCGGAGACGGGGTGCCTCACCGCCATCTCGCCCAGGGCCCGCATCACCATGAACACGGCGGCGCCGCCGATGATGTAGGCCAGCAGGACGGCCGGTCCGGCTTTTTGGATGGCGGAGGCGGACCCGTAGAAGAGGCCGGTGCCGATGGCCGAGCCCAGGGCCATGAACCGGATGTGGCGGACGTTCAGCCCCCGGTTAAGGACGCTCCCGACGGCGGCTGCTGGGGTTCGCTGTCCGGCCGGACTGTCGTTCCTGGTGGGGTTTGGTGCTGCTTGCATGCAAATACCTTCTCGTCATTGGGAGGGGAACCGGTAACCAGCAGACCACTTTCGAGTGCGGGGTGATGAGCCTCACGGGAGGTTGGTGTCTTTCATCGCAGACTGGCTGGTTCTTCCCTGCGGGCTTTCTGCTCGCTGGTACAGAACTATTGACGCGGTGTCGGGTTCTCTTTACGTTGGTGACGCCACGCGGGTGGGGGTCACCCGCCAGAATTTCATCGCCATCGAACAGGGCCGGTATTCACCGTCGCTGGAGATGGCCTTCCAGATCGCCCATGTGCTCGGCGTTTCGCTTGAGGACGTGTTCCAGTACCCGCAGCCAGAAGGAGATCAGCCATGAAAGCTATCGTGCAGGACGTTTATGGAGCGGCGGACGTGCTTCAGTTGCGTGAGATCGCGCGGCCTGTGCCGGGTGATGGTGAGGTCCTTATCCGGGTGCGGGCCGCCGGCGTCGACCAGGGGGTCTGGCACCTGATGACGGGGCTGCCCTATCTGATCAGGCTTTTCGGTTACGGAATGAGGAAGCCCAAGACGCCGGTGCGGGGCCGGGAGGTGGCCGGCGTTGTGGAGGCTGTGGGAGCCGATGTTGACCGCTTCCGGGTGGGCGACGAAGTTTATGGAACCTGCGAGGGGTCCTTTGCGGAATACGTCTGCGCGAGGGAGGACAAGCTGGCGCGGAAGCCCGTGAACCTCTCATTCGAGGAGGCGGCGGCAGCTCCCATTTCCGGTGTTACGGCCCTTCAGGCTGTCCGCGACGCCGGCGAGGTCACCGTTGGGCAAAAGGTGCTGGTCATTGGGGCGGGCGGGGGAGTGGGCTCCTTCGCCGTGCAACTGGCGAAGGCCTTCGGGGCGGAGGTCACCGGGGTCTGCAGTACCGGCAAAATGGACCTCGTCCGGTCCCTCGGGGCCGATGCAGTTATTGACTACAAGAACTCTGAGATCATCAGTGGCGGAAAGCTGTACGACGTCATCCTGGATACCGCCGGCAACCGGCCGCTGTCCGTCCTCCGGCGGGTGCTCGGGCCACAGGGAACGCTGGTGATCGTCGGAGGCGAAGGCGGCGGCAAGCTGACCGGCGGCTTTGAGCGGTCGATTGGGGCGCCCTTTGCTTCACTTTTCTCGCGCCAGAAATTCAAGGGGCTTGTCTCAAAGGAGACACACCTGGACCTGGAAGCACTCTCATCGCTCATTGAAGCCGGCAGCGTGAAGCCTGCCGTCGACACGGTCTTCCCCCTTGAGGAAGCTCCGGCCGCCATCGCCTACCTGCACGAGGGGCGGAGCCGGGGCAAGGTGGTGGTCGGGGTTTCATAACGCCAGAAATCCCGCGCTCCGACCCCGTCAAGGCACCGGGGCTGGTCCTGGCCGTCCAGGAGACTGCATTGTGCGGTCAGACGTTGCGGCACTATCTGGTATCCCGGACAGTGCCTAGTCTCACGTAGTGCTTCCGGGGGAACGAAGGGCGCAAGGTTAAGTACGGGATCCCGGATAGCGTCGGGGCCGCACATGAGAAATGGAGGAGTTCCGGTGTTAGTTACGGAAGCGAGGCCGCTGGCCGGCAGCACATCAAAGGCGGCGTCCAAGGTTCCCGCCGCCGAAAACACCCTGCGCATCCTCAAACTGCTGGCCTCCCGCCGCGGTCCCATGGCAGCCTCGCAAATTGCTTCTTCCCTGGGCTTGCCCCGATCCAGCGTCTACCACCTGCTGGGAGTGATGGAAGCCAACGGGTTTGTGCTCCACCTCCATGAAGAACAGCGGTACGGTCTGGGGATCAGCGCCTTTGAGCTCAGTTCCGCGTATTCGAGGCAGGAACCGTTGTCGCGGCTGGGCCGCCCTCTTCTTGCTTCCCTCGTGGATGCACTGGGGGAGAGCGCGCACCTGGCCGTGCTGCATGGGCGGGATGTCCTCTACATTGTCGAGGAGCGGGCCAAGAACCGCCCGTCGCTGGTGACCGACGTCGGCGTCCGGCTCCCCAGCCACCTCACCGCCAGCGGGCGGGCCATCCTTGCCGCCCTGCCCAAATCCCAGGTCCGCGCGCTGTACCCGAATGCAGCCGCATTTACGGCCCGGCACGAGACCGAGTCGCCCATCATGAAGTACTCCGCCTTGTCCTCACACCTGGACCGGGTCCGGCAAAGGGGTTACGCCACTGAACACGGCGAGGTGACCCCCGGCTTCGGCTCCATCGCCGCCGCCGTGACCGACCACCTTGGCTGGCCCACCGCGGCCGTGGCGGTCACATTCCTTGAGGACAAATTGCAGCCGGAAGAGTGGCCCGTCCTGGCGGCGCGTGTCCAAAAGGTCGCAGACGAGCTCTCGGTCCGAATCCACGGCCGACCAGTCAAATAAAGCTCGTTGCTCCATCACCTACGGCTGCTAAAACCCCGGAATGGGAGCCTTGAGTGACAGAGCAACTCGGCCAGCCGGGCTTGTCTGGAATGCCGGACAGCACCCCCGCAAAACCCCTATAAAGCCTCTTCCTAACGGGCTTTAGTTGATACAGAACTTCTTCCACGCACAGACGCACAACGAAAAGGAGCCACCATGGCACCCGCCGATTTCACCACCGGTGCCCGCCCGGTCAAAGCAGCCCGCGGCACCGAGCTCACCGCCAAGAGCTGGCAGACCGAAGCGCCGCTGCGCATGCTCATGAACAACCTGGACCCCGAGGTGGCCGAGCGTCCGGATGACCTGGTGGTCTACGGCGGCACCGGCCGGGCCGTGCGCTCCTGGGCAGCGTTCGACGCCATCACCCGCACCCTCGAAACCATGGAGAAGGACGAGACCCTCCTGGTCCAGTCCGGCAAGCCCGTGGGCGTCTTCCGCACCAACGAATGGGCACCCCGGGTGCTCCTGGCCAACTCCAATCTGGTGGGCGACTGGGCCAACTGGCCCGAGTTCCGCCGGCTCGAGGCCGAGGGCCTGATGATGTACGGCCAGATGACGGCGGGGTCCTGGATCTACATCGGCACCCAGGGCATCCTGCAGGGCACTTTCGAGACGTTCGCGGCGATCGCCCGCAAGCTCACCAAAGACGAGAACGGCACCCTCGCCGGGACACTCACCCTGACCGGCGGCTGCGGCGGCATGGGCGGCGCGCAGCCGCTCGCGGTCACTCTGAACGAGGGCGCGTGCCTGATCGTCGACGTCGACGAGACCCGCCTGCGCCGCCGTGCCGGCAAGCGGTACCTGGACGAGGTGGAAACGGACCTCGACGCCGCCATCGCCAAGGTGCTCAAGGCCAAGGAAGAGCGGCGCGGCTGGTCCGTGGGCTACGTGGGCAACGCCGCCGAGGTCTTCCCAGAGATCCTGCGCCGCCACAAAGCCGGCGAGCTCACCGTGGACATCGTCACCGACCAGACCTCCGCCCACGATCCGCTGAGCTACCTCCCCGAGGGCATCTCGGTCAGCGAATGGCACCGCGAAGCCGAAGCCGACCCGGAAGGCTTCACCAAGAAGGCGCAGGCCTCGATGGCACGCCACGTCCAGGCGATGGTCGAATTCCAGGACGCCGGCGCCGAGGTGTTCGACTACGGCAACTCCATCCGCGATGAGGCCCGCAAGGGCGGCTACACCCGCGCGTTCGAGTTCCCGGGCTTCGTCCCCGCCTACATCCGGCCGCTGTTCTGCGAGGGCCTGGGCCCGTTCCGCTGGGTGGCACTCTCCGGAGACCCCGAAGACATCCGCGTCACTGACGAGGCCATCAAGGAACTCTTCCCCGAGAACAAGCACCTGCACCGCTGGATCGACGCGGCGCAGGAACGCGTCGAATTCGAAGGACTGCCGGCACGGATCTGCTGGCTGGGCTACGGCGAGCGCGCCAAAGCCGGGCTGCTGTTCAACCAGCTCGTCAAGGAAGGCAAGGTCAAGGCGCCCATCGTGATCGGCCGCGACCACCTGGACTCCGGCTCCGTCGCCTCCCCCTACCGCGAAACCGAGGCCATGGCCGACGGCTCGGACGCGATCGCCGACTGGCCCATGCTCAACGCCCTGCTCAACACCGCTTCCGGTGCCACCTGGGTGTCACTGCACCACGGCGGCGGCGTGGGTATCGGCCGCTCCATCCACGCCGGCCAGGTCTCCGTCGCCGACGGCACCGACCTCGCCGCCGAAAAGCTCGAACGCCTCCTCACCAACGACCCCGGCATGGGCGTCATCCGCCACGCCGACGCCGGCTACGAACGCGCCCTCGACGTCGCCCAGGAGCGCGGCGTCCGCATCCCAATGAACGAGTCTTCAGGGACCAACTAGTCCATCGACTGCTCCGTAACTGTCGTTTAGAGCCCCGAAAACGACAGTTACGGAGCAATCGATCCCCGCACACCACAAAAAGTAGGAATCATGACATTGATAACCCACGAACCGCTGACCATCACCCTTGGCTCCAGCGGGGTCACGCCCGAGGATGTTGTCGCCGTCGCGCGCCACGACGCCAAGGTGGCCATCGCCCCGGAAGCCCTCGAAACAGTCGCCAAGGTCCGCGCCCACATCGACGGCCTCGCCTCCAGCGACGTCCCGGCCTACGGCATCTCCACCGGCTTCGGGGCCCTCGCCAACCGCCACATCCCCACCGAGCTGCGCACCCAGCTCCAGAAGAGCCTGATCCGCAGCCACGCCGCGGGCATGGGGCCCGCGGTGGAGCGCGAGGTGGTGCGCGGCATTATGTTCCTGCGCGCCAAGACCCTGGCGTCGGGCCGCACCGGGGTCCGGCCCGTGGTCCTGCAGACCATGGTGGACGTCCTCAACGCCGGCATCACGCCGGTGGTGCGCGAATTCGGCTCGCTCGGCTGCTCCGGCGATCTCGCCCCGCTGTCGCACTGCGCGCTGGTGCTCATGGGTGAGGGCGAGGCGGAAGGGCCTGACGGCGAACTGGTTGGCGCCGCCGGGCAGCGCACCGTTGCGGAGCTGCTCGCCGATCACGGCATCGAGCCCGTCACCCTCGCCGAAAAGGAAGGCCTGGCCCTCGTCAACGGCACCGAGGGCATGCTGGGCATGCTCCTGATGGCCATCGCTGACCTTCGCCGGCTGCTGACGACGGCGGACATTACCGCGGCGCTCAGCGTCGAGGCGCTGCTGGGTACCGACCAGGTGTTCCTGCCGGAGCTCCATGCCGCGCTGCGCCCGCACCCCGGCCAGGCTGCCAGCGCGGACAACATGCTCCGCGTCCTGTCCAACTCGCCCATCGTTGCCTCCCACCGGGTGGGCGATTCACGCGTCCAGGACGCCTACTCCCTCCGCTGTGCACCGCAGGTGGCCGGCGCCGTCAGGGACACCATCGACCATGCTGAACTGGTGGCGTCGCGCGAGCTGGCCGCTGCCATCGACAACCCCGTGGTGCTGCCGGATGGCCGGGTCAGCTCCAACGGGAACTTCCATGGCGCCCCGGTGGCATACGTGCTGGACTTCCTGGCCATCGCCGTCGCGGACCTGAGTTCCATCGCGGAGCGCCGGACGGACCGGATGCTGGATCCTGCCCGATCGCACGGCCTCCCCGCTTTCCTCGCGGCTGATCCCGGTGTGGATTCAGGCCTCATGATCGCCCAGTACACCCAGGCGGGCCTGGTGTCCGACAACAAGCGGCTGGCGGTCCCCGCATCCGTGGACTCCATCCCCAGCTCCGCGATGCAGGAAGACCACGTGTCCATGGGCTGGCATGCAGCCCGGAAGCTGCGCAAGGCCGTCGAAAACCTTCGCCGCGTCCTGGCCATCGAACTGGTTACCTCGGCCCGGGCCCTGGACATCCGGAGCCAGCTTTCCGGCGGCGTCCTCACGCCTGGCCCGGCAGGCTCCGCCGTCGTCGCTGCCCTTCGTGAGGTCGTCGAGGGGCCGGGAACGGACCGCTTCCTCTCACCAGAGCTGGAAGCGGCGGACCGGCTGGTGGCGTCCGGGGAGGTGTGGAGGGCGGCCGAATCAGCAGTAGGCCCGCTTGCCTGACATCGAAGAATCTTCAGTATGCGGACAGCTCCTGTCCAAGGGGCGGAATTTTCGGCGACACGGTCAACCGTGGGCGGAAGAGTGTAGTAGAACTGAAGGTGTAGTGAAAGTCACATCAACGAGGCTGTGGCGCAGAACGTATACAAAGGGGTAGAAGTTCAAATGAAAGCACGTGGGGCAGTCTTATCGAGGCGCAATGCCCATTCCGCCGTGGTATCCAACTGGAAGAGCCTTTCGGTTGGTGACCATGTCGAGATCATCAAGCATGCGCATGTGGTAGCGGCCGGGGAGGTGGAAGAGGTGTCGCAGAGCGGAAACGTCCTGTGGCTTGTGCCGGCGGGCCCGGCAGAAAAGCAGCTCTTCCTGAAGTCCGACGGCGTACAGGTCCGCCGCGGCTAGGAGCCCCAGCAGATACAGCAAATCCCCGCACTGCCGAAAGGCAGGGCGGGGATTTGTGCGTTTTGGCTTTCCGCGATGGGAAAATCAGGCTGCGAACACCTCGTAGGTTTCCCCGAACGGTACTGATTCGTCCAGGGCTACGGTGTAGCGTCCCGGGTGGAGCCTCGTCACCAGGATGCCGCAGACAGCATCCTTTGCGGCCACCTCGATCAGCTCTGCAACGGCCTCTTCCAGGCCGGCGTGTACTTCGCGGGCGCTGGAAAATTCCAGGTCGATGGACCGGCTCGCATGTGCTTCTGCGGAGTCCGCGGCGTCGGGGCGGCGCTCCAACGTGGCTGTAGTCATGTGCTGAACTTTCTGTGTTTCCTGCCTGAGGGCCCACCCAGCCTACCGGCCGCTACCGGAGATGTCAGATGACTGCTGAATCCCAAGCACTCTACGGCCGCCGGACGAGCAAGCACAGAAGACTCCACGGCAGCCTGGCTCCAGTCACAATCGGTGCGTTTTGCGGCCGGAGGCGCCGCCGCGCCACGATAGGAAACAGTCCTCCCACTCATCCCGGATCAAAGGAGATTCACCATGAAAATCATGCGCCTGGGCGAGGCCGGGAAGGAACAGCCGGCCGTGATGGTTCCTGCCGGCGATGGTTCCTCCCGGTACTTCAGCCTGCTGCCCCTGACGCGGGATGTGGACGGCGCCTTCCTGGCATCAGGAGGCCTCGACCGGGCGCGGGAGGCACTGGCAGCCGGAACCCTTCCCGTCCTTGAGAACGCAGAAACCTTGCGCGTGGGAGCTCCCGTGGCCCGGCCGGGAACAGTGGTGGGCATCGGCATGAATTATGCGGCCCATGCAGCGGAGTCCGGTTCTGCGCCGCTGGAGATCCCTGTCGTGTTCCTCAAGCCCAGCAACACAGTGGCCGGTCCCTACGACGCCGCCCCCGTTCCGCCCCTCTCCAGCAAGTATGACTGGGAGGTGGAATTGGGCATCGTCATCGGCCGGGAAGCCAGCTACCTCGCAACCACAGATGAAGCGGCCGCCTGCATCGCAGGGTACGTCGCGGCGAACGACCTCTCGGAGCGTGAGTACCAGCTGCCCGGGGCCGCCGGGCAGTGGACAAAGGGCAAAACGCTGCCAGGGTCAACACCCCTGGGCCCGTGGCTTGTCCCTGCGGAAGACGTCGACGGCGGGAACCTCCGGCTGCGCAGCTGGGTCAATGGGGAACCGCGGCAGGACTCCACCACATCAGAGCTCATTTTCGACGCTGCCACCCTGGTCCACCACTGCAGCCAGTACATGCGGCTGGAGCCCGGTGATGTCATCATCACCGGGACTCCGGAAGGGGTGGCCCTCAGCGGCCGCTTCCCCTACCTCCAGCCGGGCGATGTGGTGGAGGTAGAGGTGGAAGGCCTGGGCCGCCAGCGCCAGGAACTGTACCGCGCAGGATCCGGCGTACTAGCCGGCCTTCACCGCCAGGACCGGGCAGTCGGCCTCCAGCAGGATGCGCTGTGACACACTGCCCATGATGAGCTTGCCCACCGGGGTGCGGCGCCGCAGGCCGATCACGATCAGCTCGGCGTTGTTCTCCTCCGCGGCGTCCAGGACCTCGGCGGCGGCATCGTGGCCACGGACCGGCTGCTTGATCACATGGTCGATGCCCTGGGTGGCCAGCCGGTCCTCGATGCTCTGGATGTCCGAATCCTGGGCGTAGCGGTTGTCCACCAAAGCGTCGCCCTTGGACGAGTTGATGACCAGCAGTCGGGTGTTGCTCTTCCGGGCTTCGTGGATGGCCTGGGTCAGGGCTGCTTCGCCCTCGGGTGTCGGGACGTATCCCACCACGATGGTCATGGTGTCTCCTTCTTTTCGGGGCGGGCGGAGCTTTCTGAATGGACGGGCAGATCCGGGTGGGCGGAGCTGCCTGAAGGAGCCTCCGGAGCGGACGGTGTGGCCACGCCGCCCGTGGCAAGCGCCGGACGGTTGCGCCGGATGAGTTTGAAGATGAACGGCCACACCAGGATGATGGCCACGATGATGTAGATGACGACGGCGATCGGCTCGCTGAACAGGCCGGCCGGGTCACCGGCGCTGAGCTGCAGCGTCTGCCGCAGTTGCTTCTCGATGCGCGGGCCCAGGATGACGCCGAGGATCAGCGGCAGGACCGGAAGGCCGAAACGCCGCATCATGAAGCCCAGCGCGCCGAGCGCCAGCAGGAGCACCAGGTCAAACGCCTGCAGGTTCACCGAGTAGGCGCCCAGGGTGGCGAAGAACAGGATGCCGGCGTACAGGTACGGGCGCGGGATCTGCAGGAGCTTCGCCCACATCGGTGCCAGCGGCAGGTTGATCAGCAGCAACAGCAGGTTGCCGATGAAGAGGCTGGCGATCAGTGCCCACACCAGGGGGCCCTGGCTCGAGAAGAGCTGGGGACCGGGCTGGATGCCGTAGCTGGTGAACGCTGCGAGCATCACCGCGGCGGTGGCGTTGGTGGGCAGGCCCAGGGCAAGCATGGGGGTCAGGGTGCCGGCAGCTGCAGCGTTGTTGGCAGCTTCCGGACCGGCCACGCCTTCGATGGCGCCCTTGCCGAACTCCTCGGGGTGCTTGCTGAGGCGCTTCTCGGTGACGTAGGAGAGGAACGTGGGGATCTCGGCGCCGCCGGCGGGCAGTGCACCGAAGGGGAAGCCGTAGGCGGTCCCGCGGAGCCAGGGCTTCCAGGACCGCTTCCAGTCCTGCTTACCCATCCACGGGCGGCCCACGGGAATGATCTGCAGGGGGTTGCGGCGCAGGTGGGCGGCCACCCAGAGGGCTTCACCGACGGCGAAGATCGCCACCGCCACCACCACAATGTCCAGGCCGTCAGCCAGGAGCGGCACGCCGAACGTGAGCCGGGCCTGGCCCGTGACCACGTCCAGGCCTACCAGACCGATGGCGAGGCCAAGGCCCAGCGATGCGAAGCCGCGAAGGCGGGAGGAACCGAGGACCGCGGTGACGGCCAGCAGGGCCAGCACCATGATCGAGAAGTAGCTCGGCGCGCCCAGGCTGACGGCGAATTCCACCACGACCGGGGCGCAGACTGCCAGGAGGGCGGTACCGATGGTGCCGGCAACGAAGGAGCCGATGGCCGCCGTCGCAAGCGCCTGTGCCGCACGCCCCGCCTTGGCCATTTTGTTGCCTTCGATCGCCGTCACCACCGACGACGACTCGCCAGGTGTGTTCAGCAGGATCGAGGTGGTGGAGCCGCCGTACATGCCGCCGTAATAGATGCCGGCGAACATAATGAAGGCGCTGGTAGGTTCCAGGGCGTAGGTGACCGGGAGCAGCAGGGCAACGGTCATGGCCGGGCCCAGGCCCGGAAGGACGCCGACGGCGGTGCCCAGGAGTACGCCGATCACGGCGTAGAGGAAGTTCATGGGGGTCAGGGCGGTCGCGAAACCGTCCATCAGTGAGGACCAGACGTCCATCAGAGGATTCCTTCCAGGAGTCCGGCCGGCAGTGCGATGCCGAGGCCGAGGTAGAAGCCGTAGAAGGTGAGCAGGGCCAGGGCCAGGGAAATGATCCCGTCTCGGATGTAGTGGCGGCTGCCCAGGGCGAGGACGCTGCCCCAGAACAGTACCGTTCCGGAGATGACCCAGCCGGCCCAGTCGATGAGCAGGATGTTAAGGATGAAGGCGCCTGCCAGGGGCAGGACCGTCTTCCAGTCGGCGGGGTGGGTAAGGTCCACGTCCTCGCCGCCTTCCGCCTCGCCCTGGCCGCCGCGGAGGACGTTGACGGCCAGGAGGACGGCGCAGACCAGCAGCATGGCGCCCACGATGAACGGGAGGGTCTTTGGTCCTACTGGATCAGACTGGGAGTACGGGGTGGAGATGCGGGCCGCGTCCCAGATGACCAGGGCGCCGGCCGCGCCGAGCAGGAGGGCAACCCCCAGCTCGGCGCGGCCTTTCAGCCGTGAGGCAAGTGTTGGGGAGGAGCTCACGCCAAGCCAAGCTTCGTGAGGACGTCCGCCACCCGCTTGTCCTGCTCGGCGAGGAAGGTCTCGAACTCGTCGCCGGTGATGAAGGCGTCGGTCCAGCTGTTGGTCTTCAGTGCTTCCTTCCACCCTTCGGTGGCGTGCATCTTCTCAAGGGCGGCGATCAGGGATGCCTTGTCCTCGTCGCTGATGCCCGGAGGGGCGACGATGCCGCGCCAGTTGGTGAAGACCAGGTCGATGTTGGATTCCTTCAGCGTGGGTGCGTCCACGCCTTCAAGCCGCTCTTCGCCGCTGGTGGCCAGGACGCGGACTTCACCGGATTCGATCTGCTTGAGGTACTCACCGGCACCGGAGGCCGCGAAGCCCACCTTGTTGCCGAGGATGGCCGGGAGGAGGTCCCCGCCGCCGTCGTAGGAAACGAAGTTCACCTTGGTGGCGTCAATGCCCAGGGCGCCGGCGAGCTGCATGGGCAGCAGGTGGTCCGGGCCGCCCGGGGAGGAGCCGCCGCCGACGCTGATGGAACTTGGATCAGCCTTCCAGGCGGCAACCAGGTCATCGATGGTCTTGTAGGGCGAATCCTTGCTGACCATGATGGCGCCGGGCTCTTCGATGAGCCGGGCCAGGGGAGTGGTGGCCGTGAGCTTGGACTCGGACTTGTTGGTGTAGCTTGCGCCCACCACGCCCAGGCCCATGAGCATGGTGAGGTCGCCGTTGCCCTTTTCGTTCACGATGCGGGCCAGGCCCACGGTCCCGCCGGCACCGGCGAGGTTGAAGACTTCGGTGTTGGTGGCAACCTTCTCGTCGTCGAGGACCTTGGCGGCCACGCGGGCGGTGGTGTCGTAGCCACCGCCCGGAGTGTTGGGGACCATGATCTGCAGGCCGGAGATGGGCCCGGCGGCAGCGCCGGAGCTTTCCGTGCCCGTGGAGCTTTTGCCGGTGGCACCGCAGCCGGTGGCCATCAGGGCGATGCCGGCGGCGACGGCGGCGATTCGCAATGCGCGGATCTGGCGCATGGTGTTCCTCTTCTCATGAAAAATGATCAGCAAGACTGACTTGTGCTTCGATGCTAGGTTCCGCCGTGATACCGGTCACTCTTATGTACGCAGAGAAAGTTAAGTTCATTGCGTTCACGTTTCGGGAATCCCTCATCGCCGGGCGCCTCCGGGGTGGAAAGCCCTGCCAGCCGTGCACCTGCTCCGCCTGCGGTATAGTTCCCGTACCTCCGCCGGTGGCCGCAGGACCAGTGGCCCGGCCGGACTTATTTGCTGAACCTTAAGGACCAACCACCGTGACTCGACGAAGAGGGATGTCCCTCGCGGGGCAGTACCTCGTGCTGCAGTTGCTGATTGTGTTGGCAGTCCTGGTGGCCGTGGTGGCCATCTCCCTGGCCCAGTCTGCGGCCGCCTTCGAGCGCGTCGAAGGCCGCCGTGCGCTGTCCGCCGCCGAAGCGCTCGGTAACAACCCTGCGGTCCGTGAATTGCTTCCCGCCGCCGAACCCCGTGTGGGCGCAGCACTCCCGGCAGTGGCCGAGTCCGTCCGGACAGTCTCCGGGGCGTCCCAGGTGGCGCTGGCGAAGCTGGACCGGACGGTGGTGGCCTCGTCCGACCCCGGGCTCCTGGGCCAGCACCTGGAACTGGGGGAGAGCCGGGTGATGGACGGCCGCGCCTGGACCGGAGTGGTGGCCGGGAGCGGCGCAGCCCTCCTGTCCGCCCACGTCCCGGTGCTGGACGACGCCGGGAAAATGATCGGCATCGCCTCGGTCAGCCGGAACTATCCCACCACGCTGGAGCGGCTTGGCGATGCCGTCCCCAACCTGCTCACGTATGTGGGGGTGGCCAGCGTGCTGGGTGTCGCGGGCTCCCTCCTGTTGTCCCGCCGCGTCAAGCGGCAGACCCTGGGCATGGAACCCAGCGAGATTACCAACTTGGTTGAAAACCGTGAGGCCATGCTGCACGGGCTCAAGGAAGGCGTGGTGGCCCTCGATCCGAACGAGCGCATCACCGTGGCCAATGACAGCGCCCGGGAACTCCTGGGACTGCCCGCGGACTGCGTGGGCAAGAAGCTTGCATCACTTCCCGTGGATCCCGCACTGAAAGTGGTGCTGACCCGCGACCAGCCGGAGCCTGACCAGCTGGTCCTGGTGGGCGAGCGGCTGGTGGTGCTGAACCGGGTTCCCATCCGTTCCCGCGGCCGCGGGATTGGCTCCGTCACCACCCTGCGTGACAGGACCGAGCTGTCCTCCCTGGAAAAGGAACTCGGCGCCACCCGCACTGCCACGGACACCCTCCGCGCACAGGCACACGAGTTCGCCAACCAGCTGCATGTCATCTCCGGCCTGATCCAGATCGGCGACTACGATTCGGTGGTGCAGTTCGTGAACGGGGCAACGGTGGACCGGACCCGGCTCAGTGACGAGGTCACGGCAAGGATCCAGGACCCTGCGCTGGCCGCACTGCTCATCGCCAAGTCCAGCCTGGCGGCGGAACGCGGCGTGGCCCTCCAGCTGGATCCCGAATCATCGCTGCGTCCGGTCAATGATGAGCTTTCGCGCGACCTTGCCACCGTGGCAGGGAACCTGGTGGACAACGCGTTCGACGCCGTTGCCGGGGTTGGGCAGGCCTCCGTCCGGGTGCTTGTGGAGGACAGTGGGGGCCAGGTTACCGTCACCGTCCGTGACAACGGGCCCGGCGTCCCGGCGGACAAGGTGCAGGACATTTTCCGGCAGGGATTCACCACCAAGGATTCCAGGCGGGAGGGCGGGCGCGGGTTTGGCCTGGCACTCTCCCGCGTGGTCTGCCGCCGGTCGGGCGGCGACCTGACGGTGGCCAACAGCAACGGGGCGGTTTTTACCGCCCGATTCAAAAGAGGTGCAGAAGCATGATCAACGTCCTGATAGTCGATGACGACTTCATGGTGGCCAAGGTCCACGCCGGGTTCATCCAGCGGACGCCCGGCTTCAAGGTGGTTGGTGCTGCCCATACCGGCGCCCAGGCGGTGATCGAAACCGAACGGCTGCAGCCGGATCTGGTGCTGCTGGACATTCACCTGCCGGACATTAACGGCCTGGACCTGATGCAGCAACTGCGTGAGGTGGCCCCGGAACTGGATGTGCTGGTGATCAGCGCTGCCCGCGAAGTGGAGACAGTCCGGAAGGCGCTCCGGGGAGGCATCGTCCACTACCTCATCAAGCCCTTTTCGCAATCGGACCTGCAGGAGCGGCTGGAGCATTACCGGAGCGCCTACCAGAGCCTCGATGCGTCCAAGGACATTGCCGAGCAGTCGGACGTCAACCGGGTCTTCGGCCTGGACCGCAGCGAGCGGCCGCTGCCCAAGGGCTGCAGCGTGGAGACACTGAAGCTGGTGGAGGCGGCCCTGGGCGCAGCCCCCGGTGACCTTTCGGCCGCCGAGCTGGCAGAGGAACTCGGCACGTCACGCGTCAGTGCCCGCCGCTACCTGGAGTACCTGCACGATGAAGGCACCCTGGACGTCCGGCTCAAGTACGGTGTGGGACGCCCCGAGCGCCGCTACGTCATGAAGGGCAAGTAGCCGGCACGCCGGGAACCCGGAGCCAGTCCTAGTGTTCGCCGCCAGGCGTGGGGCCCGGAAGGAATTCCGAGGGCAGTTCAGCCACCGGGACAATCACCATGTCCTGGACCTTCCAGTCCATGGCTACGCAGGCTTCGCGTGCCGCCTCAATTTGGTCCAGGGTGGGCATGGTGCCTCGCGCCGGAACCACGAACGATTCCACGTGGAACACGTGCCCCTCGTCCCGGATGCGTGACTTGGCCGTCTCTGCCCACGGGAGGCCGCAGAGGTAGGTGTCCAGCTGCCGCCCCAGGGGGTGGGGCGCGTCGTCGTCGTAGGTCATGGCGCGTTTGTCCATGAGGGCCGAGACTGCTGCGCGGGTGTTCCGGACGCCGTCGTGCAGGATGCTCCCGGAAATGACCAGGGCGGCGGCATAGTCCGCCCACCACCAGCCAATCCCAATGCCTGCCACTCCGACGGCAGCAGCAAGGGCGGTCATCCAGTCCGCCTTGTTCATGTCAGCGTCGGCGTACAGCACTTTGTCGTGCAGCTTCTCTGCAAGCTTCATCTTGACCCGGCCCAGCCAGATGGGAGGCCCTGCCGTGAGGACCATTGCCGTGATCATCAGCCAACCAAGCCAGATGGTCTGGCCAAAAAAGTTGAAGCCGCCGATCGTGGGATGTTCCGCGCTCAACAGCCCAATGGCGGAATCCACGATGAGATAGGCGCCCATGACGGTGAGGGCCACCGCCGCCACGACGTGCGCAATGCCCACCGCCCGGTGGTAGCCGTAGGGGTGGTCCTCGCTGGGGTGTCTGCGGATGACGCGTGTGGCGAAAAGGAAGGCAATGGGCGGCAGGAAGGACAGGACGTCCTCCACCCATGCGGCCTTCATCGCCTGGGAGTTGCCGAGCACCCCAAACACGAGGGCCGTGGAGGCCGCCAGGAATCCGATGGTGATCCACTCGTACTTTTTGGCTTTGCGCAGGGCGTCCTGCTGTTCCTGCGGCAGTTGCGTGTGGCCGAACCGCACGTCAGTCCCGCTGCCGGGCGCGCTCATGCCTGGGCCGCCGCACTCTTCAGGAAGGCGTCCAGTTCCAGCAGGAACGCGTTTTCGCCCATCGGAACCAGCATGATGTGCTTGTGCAGTGATCCCCGCCCGTCCCTGGATTCCGCGTAGGGGCGCGTCAGGCCCGCGTGGGTGGACCACGGCGTCTTGTCATCCAGGCCGCCGATCACCAGGTCCAGCCCGCCATGCTTGAGCTCCTCAGCCAGGACCTGCTCAGTCCCGATGGTCCACTCGACGTCCGCCCCCAGCGTCTGCGCGAATTGCCGCACCAGTTCCGCCTCCGAGCCCTGGACAGCATCTGTTCCAAGGGTGTCCTGCCCGGAAATCCGCACCCAGTCACCGTTGGGGCTGGCACCCACGCGAAGGGTACCGCCGCGGACTTTCTCCAGGGTGCCCTGCGGGTCCACCGGGTACGTCCCGCAACCGGCAACAAGCATCACCCCGGCCAGCAGGACGGCCACTAACGTGTGACGCCGCATCGGCACTCTCCTTCCAGCAGGTACTTTTCATCTTCATGATAGACAGCATGCTTACCATTCGATGAAATCTGTGGATACCTCGGCCGCATTCAGCCCAGCAGAAATGGACCGGCGCAGCAGGAATGAACCCGGCCGGGCAGAAACGAACAGCGCGGCAGAAATGAATTCAGCGCAGCAAAGTGTCCAGCAGCCGCGCCGCAACCTTCGCTGTCCGGCCGTCGACGTCGAACGCGGGGTTGAGCTCCGCAACGTCCAGGTGGAGCAGTTTGCCGCTCCAGGCCACCTGCCGGCAGACGGCACTGATGACGGGCAGCGGCACGCCATATGCGGCGGGGGCACTGACCCCCGGAGCCACCGCCGCGGGAAGCACGTCCAGGTCGATGGTCAGGTACAGGACGTCGATGTCCCCGAGGAAGGAGGCCACGAAAGCCCGGACCCGCTCCGCCTCGCAGTCCTCGTCCAGCAGGTAGCGCACGCCCAGCCGCCCTGCGGTGTCGAAAAGCGCCCTGGTGTTGTTGGCTTCGGAGATACCCACCACGGCGTACCGGAAGTCCCGCCCGGCGTCAGCTTCTGCCTCTGCCATCTGGAGGAATGGTGTCCCGGAGCTGGGAACCGGTTCGTCCCGAAGGTCAAAGTGGGCATCGAGGTTCAGCACGCCCAGCCGCTGGCCGCCCTGGACTGCCTGGGAAGCGCTGACGCCGAGGTAGCTTGCGTAGGCCGTTTCGTGGCCGCCGCCCAGCACCACGGTCAAGTGCCCGGCGTCGAGCAGCTCCGTTACGGCATGGCCTGCGCGTTCCTGGCCGTCTTCCAGGTCGCCGCCGGACACCACAACGTCACCTGCGTCCGCGATGCTGCGGTCCAGGTGGAACGCCAGGGGACCCAGGGCCTTCCGCAGGGCGGCGGGTGCCGCGGACGCGCCGGTGCGGCCCTTGTTCCGGCGCACCCCTTCGTCGCTGGCAAAGCCGAGCAGGGCCACGGGCTTGGAAGCGTCACCGGCGCCTTGGCCGTCGCCGCCGGCATTCCCGGGGACTGCCGGTCCTGCCTGGCCGTACTCTGCCACGGCCTGCCACCAGCGGCGGTGCTCCGGCCCGTCCCCGTCGAACCTTCCCGTCCAGGGCTGGGGCGGGACATCGACGGCGGGGCTCACGGCAGGCATGCCTCAAGCTCACCGCATGCAGGCGGCGAAAACCAGCAGCGCCGCCGTCGTCGTGTCTGGAATCCAAGAACCCCGTCCAAAACGGCAGGGGCTATGGTGGAGCAATCCCGTTTGGGACCGCAGAACGTTTGCCTGCGCCGGACGGGCGCAATGAACAGTCCGGAGAGCACGCATGTTTGAAGCCCCCAACCTCCTGTTTGCCGCCGCCGGCGTGGCGGTGTTCATCGCCGCGGTGCTGCCCAAGCTGTTGCGCAACATGCCGTTTTCGATGCCCATGGTCTTCCTCGGAGCCGGAATGGGAGTGTTCGCCCTGATCCCCACGCTTCCCGATCCGGACCCGGTGGCGCACGGCGACTTCGTCCTGCACCTCGCCGAAATCTGCGTCATCATCTCCCTGATGGGCGCGGGGCTGGCACTGGACCGGCCGGTGGGGCGCAAGGAGTGGTCCACCACGTGGCGGCTCCTGGGGATCGCCATGCCGCTGTGCATTGTCGCCTTGACCTTGCTGGGGCTGTGGTTCCTGGGCCTGGGCCTCGGCGCTGCACTGCTGGTGGCCTCCAGCCTGGCTCCCACGGACCCCGTCCTGGCGTCGGAGGTGCAGGTGGGGGAGCCGGCAGACCACGACGACGGCGCCAACAAGGAGGATGAGGTGCGGTTCGGCCTCACCTCGGAGGCCGGCCTCAATGACGGACTGGCGTTCCCCTTCGTCTACCTGGCCATCGCCATCAGCATTGCTGGATCGTCCCCGTCCTCGTGGTTTCTGGAATGGTTCGGGGTGGACGTCCTGTGGCGGCTGGCCATTGGCCTGCTGTTGGGCTTCCTGATGGGCAAACTGCTGGGCCGGCTCTTCTTCTCGGCCCGGAAAGAAAGCCTCCGGCTGTCCAACCACTCGGAGGGCTTCGTGGCCCTCGCCGCGACGTTCCTGGCGTACGGGCTGACGGAGATGGTGGAGGGCTACGGCTTCATCGCGGTGTTCGTCTGCGCCGTCACCATCCGGGCCGCAGAGCATACGCACGGCTACCACCGCGTGCTCCATTCCTACGTGGAGCAGCTGGAGCGGCTCCTGACCGTGGTGATCCTGGTCCTGCTCGGCGGCGCCATTGCCCGCGGACTGCTGGCCGGCATCGGACTGGCCGAGGTGCTCGTGGCGTTGGCATTCCTGCTGGTGGTGCGCCCGCTGGCCGGGTGGGTGGGGCTGCTGGGCGGGAAAACCGGCCCGCGTGAGCGGATCGCCCTGTCCTTCTTCGGCATCCGCGGGATCGGGTCCCTGTACTACCTCGCCTACGCCCTCGGAAAAGGGCAGTTCGGCGGCCAGGCAGAGTGGCTGTGGGCCTTCGTGGGACTGGTGGTGGCACTGTCCATCGTGATCCACGGCGCCACCACCTCGCCCCTGATGAACCGGCTGGACCGGCTTCGCGAGAAGAAGGCCCGTGCCGTTTCGGGGGACGAAGGGCTCGCCCCCAACACCCCGGTATAGGCCGGGAGCGGGCTACATCCCCAGGGCAGCCTCGATGGGACCCACCGCGAAGAACAGCAGGAAGGCTCCTGCCACGGCCCACATCAGCGGATGGATGTCCCTGACCCTGCCCTGGACAGTGCGGATCAGCACGTACGCGATGAACCCGGCGCCCAGGCCGTTGGCGATGGAGTAGGTAAAAGGCATGAGGGTGAAGGTGAGGAAGGCCGGGATGGCGATGCCCCAGTCCTGCCAGTCGATCTTGCCCACCTGGGACACCATCATGAAGCCCACCACCACAAGGGCGGGGGCGACGGCTTCGAACGGGACCAGGTTGATGAGCGGGGTGAAGAACATGGCCACCAGGAACAGCAGCCCGGTCACGATCGAGGCGATGCCGGTGCGTGCACCTTCGCCGATGCCGGCGCCGGCTTCCACGTAAATCTGGTTGGAGGACACGGAGGCGCCGCCGCCCACGATCGCGCCCAGCGCGTCCACCTGGAGGACCCGGTCCACGTTGGGAATGTTGCCGTGCTCGTCCACGGTGCCTGCCTCGTTCGCCAGGCCCACCATGGTGCCCATCGCGTCAAAGAAGATGCTGAGGAGGATGACGAAGGCCAGCAGGGTGGCGGCCACGAAGCCCAGGTTGTCGAAGGCGCCGAACGGGTTTGCCTTGCCGATCAGGGACAGGTCAGGGGCGGCCCATTCCGAGAACGCGGGGGCCACCAGGGACCAGCCCTGGGGGTTGAATTCCTTGCCGGGAACCACGCTGGGTCCGATGTGCAGGGTGAGTTCGAGGATCACCGAGATGACCGTGGAGGTGATGATGCCGATCAGGATGGCGCCTTTGACCTTGCGCACCACCAGGGCGATGGTCAGGACCAGGCCGAACACAAAGACGGCGGTGGGCCAGCCCAGGAGCTTGCCGTCGAAACCCAGGCCCACGGGAACGGTGGTGCCGGCAACGTCGGGGATGCGCCTCACAAACCCGGCGTTCACGAGCCCGATCAACGCGATGAACAGGCCGATGCCCACCACGATGGCAGTCTTGATCCCGTCCGGCACGGCCTTGAAGACAGCCGTTCGGAACCCGGTGAGGACCAGGATCAGCATGGTGACGCCGGAGAGGACCACCAGGCCCATCATGTCCGGCCACGTCAGTCCCGGGTTGGTGGCCACGGTGACGGCAACGAAGGCGTTAACGCCAAGACCGGTGGCCAGCGCGAAAGGATGCTTTGCCCACGCGCCCATCAGGATGGTGAGGATGCCCGCCACGAACGCCGTGACCGCTGCAACCGCGGGAAAGCCGAGGGTGTTGCCGCTCGAGTCCGGGCCGGAAAGGATCAGGGGGTTCAGCACCACGATGTAGCTCATGGCGAAGAACGTGGCGAAGCCGCCCCGGATCTCGCGGGAGAGGTTGGAGCCGCGCTCGGTGATCTTGAAGTACCGGTCCAGGGCAGAGCCTTGCTTAAGCATTAGTCCTCCGGGGAAGTCTGTGGGGATACCTGCATCCTATGGGTGTGACGGCGGAAGGGCCGGCAAATTCCCCTAGTCTGTAAGGAAGCCAACACAAGGAGCAGTCCCGCATGCGTTCCATCCGCCGCCAAATGCTGAGCCTCGTGCTCGGGTCCCTCGTTTTTGCCGCAGCCCTGCTGGGCTTTGCCGCCCCGGCCGCTGCCCACGACGCCGCCGAGTCCAGCAGCCCCGCCCAGGGCGCGTCCGTGCCCAGCCCGCCCGCGCAGGTGTCGGTCACCTTCGGCAACAAACCGCTCGGCATCGGCGCCTCCTTCTCGGTCAAGGACGCCTCCGGTGCCGAATGGGCCGACGGGCCGGTTGAGATCGTGGACAACGTGGCGTCGCAGAAACTCCGGGCGGGCGGCCCGGCCGGTGAATACACGGTGTCCTGGCGGGTGGTCAGCTCCGATTCACATCCCATCGAAGGCACCTTCGGCTTCACCGCGGCCGGCGCCGCGGAGGGAACGGGCCAGGCAACGGCCCCGGCAACGGGTTCGACGGCGGCCGCAACAGTTCCGGGGATGGGCACGGCTGAGCCTGGCGTCACGGCGGAACCGTCCGTACCGGCAAACTCCGGGGAGCCGTTCCAATGGAGCATCGTCATTTTCGCCGCGGTGGCCGTGGGCCTGCTCGCGGTGCTGGCCATCCTGGCGAAGCGCCGCCTGTCCGCCGGCGGCGAAGAGCAGCCGGACGGGAAATAGCCGTACCGGCAGGGCAGGATCACTAGCAGGGCAGGATTGCAAAGCTCCCCGTCGGCGGGAAGGCGGTGCTGTCCGGGTGGACCTTGGCGGAGATGGCCTGGCCAACGGTCTTTGCCTGGCGGAGGACTTCCTTGGGTGACGGCGTGATGAGCTCGCCAACGCCCACCAGGTAGATGCCGATGGCCCGCATGGCGGCGGCAAGGTTGCGGCCGACGGCGATCCCGAAGTCATTGATCATCCGCCGGAGCTGGCTGTGGGCGCAGCGGGTGAGGACGATGTGGTCTGCCACCAGGATGCCGGTAGGGGTGTGGACTTCCCACTGTGGGCCGGCAGCGTCAGCCGGGGCGGGCTCCACCATGGTCAGCTGGACGGCGCGGGTGGTGTTCCGCACGTCCACGTGGTGGCTGGCGGCGTAGTTGCGCAGGTGCCGGAGGATCTCGTTCCGTTCCCGGAGGGTGGCGGAGTCCGCTGCATCGCAGCGCTGCAGTGAAGCTGTGTTGGCAGGCTGGGCCGCGCCCAGTATGTCGAGCCCGTCCACCACGATGGAGTCAATGCCGCGGCGGCGCAGTTCGGCGGCAACGGCCAGGCCGGAGAGGCCCGTGCCAATGATCACGGTGGTGGTCTGTTCGGTCCCGGCACTCCCAGGCATGCTTGACACTACAGTTTCCCTCCTTCGAAAGTTTCGGCAGGTGCCGGCGTCCTCGCCGGCGCGCGTTCCGTATCCCCCAAAGTCCGGCCGCAGCACGTTGGCGGGCACCCCTGACAAGAAGTGGCAGTAGGCGTCCCGGACCAACAATGTCCTGAAGACTACAGAACAATCCGGGTCAGGCATAGCCCAAATCGCAAACATTCTTCTGCTGGTGAACGCGCTTTCCGCGGCACCGCCGTGAGCCTGTGGAAATCTTGTGGATAACCTGCGCTTCCGTGGCCTGAACAGGCTTGCTATGGCACAGCGGACGGAGAATAGTGAGAAGTGGAGGCGGGTTGTTTCCCGGGTGGCTGCGGCTGCCGGCCGGGTGCTTGGGGAACGCCAGGCTTCTGGCAGAATAGCCGCAATATCAGGCAGTAGCGCAAGGAGGCGGCCCCATGGGCGCACGAGAGTTGCATCCGGACCCGGCACGGGACGGTGGTGGCACTTCTGCCGCGCCCGATGGAATCGTTGTGGGCGTTGATGGTTCGGACCATGGCCAGTGCGCCCTGGTGTGGGCAGCACGCGAGGCCCAGCGCCGGCGTCGTCCGTTGCACATCGTCACGGCATATTCCGTGCCCATCTTCGCTGCGTCCGGCCTTGACGGCGGCTACGCCACCGTGGATGACTCCGTGATCCGCGAGGGTGCAGAGGCCATCGTCAAGCAAGCACTTGCAAAAGTTGCCGGGTACGACATCCAGGTGAGCTCCTCCGTGGAGAACGGCGATGCCTCCGGAGTATTGCTGGAAATGTCCGAAACCGCGGAACTGCTGGTGTTCGGCACCAGGGGCCGGGGCGGCTTCGTGGGCCGGCTCCTTGGCTCGGTGAGCAGTGCCCTGCCCGCGCACGCCAAATGCCCGACGGTGACGGTGCCGCTGATCTGTTCGGACCGGTTGGGCGAAACAACCGAGGACCGGCGCATCAAGGCTGAACAGGCCAAAGCAGGGCACCAGCGCGTGGAGAACGTGGTGGTGGTCGGCGTTGACGGCTCGGAACAGGCACGGGTTGCCGTGCTGGAAGCTGCAGACCAGGCTGAACGGCTGGGCGCGGCCTTGCGTGTGGTGTGCGCGGTGCCCCAGTACAGCGGATCGCTCGCCTGGGTTCCCGCTCCGATGGACCGCAAGGCCCTCTTCGCGGACATCCAGGTAACGCTGGACGCCGGCATGTCCTGGCTGCGGAGCCATTACCCCGGCCTTCCGGCGGAGTCGGAATTGCGGGACGGCTCGCCCGTGGACGTGCTGGTTGGGGAAAGCAGGCACGTTGAGCTTGTGGTGGTGGGCACCCGCGGCCGCGGCGGGTTCACCGGGATGCTCCTGGGGTCAACGTCCGACGGCGTGCTCCACCATGCCAAGGGCCCGGTGATGGTGGTTCCGGACCGCGAAGACCCCCGCCTCGCCGACCGCGCCCGCTTCGGGCCGATCCTCGGCGACGCCGCCTAAGACGGCAAGCACCCGGCCACCAGGGAAGGCACGCACATGCAACGGCCGGAGGAGGCTGAGGAGAGCGCCGGTGACGGCCTGGTCCGGAACCTGCGCTCCCTTGATGCCGGAATGCTCGCCCTGGTGGGAGGCAAGGCCGCCAACCTGGGCGAGCTGATGGCAGCCGGGCTGCCGGTGCCGGACGGCTTTTGCCTCACCACTGATGCCTACCGGCACATCACCGGGGCCCCGCACAACCTGCTCCCGGCGCTCGCCGGGATCCATGCCGCCCTGAAGCCGGCCTCCGGAAGTGGTGCTCCTGAGCCGCATGCGCTTGCCGGCCTGGCGGCTGCTGCGCGCAGCGCCATCCAGGAGGCACCCATTCCGTCCGGCATAGCCGCCGCCGTGGAACAGGCCTACAACAGCCTTGGGCCGGAGGTGCCCGTGGCCGTAAGGTCCTCGGCCACGGCGGAAGACCTTCCCTTCGCGAGCTTTGCCGGGCAGCAGGACACCTACCTCAACGTGGTGGGCGCGGGTCCCGTCCTGGAAGCAGTCCGGAAGTGCTGGGCTTCGCTGTGGACGGACCGGGCCACCGCCTACCGGGCCAGCCTCGGGATTGATCCTGACGACGTCGCCCTGGCAGTGGTTGTCCAGCAGATGGTGGACGTGGAAGCGGCAGGCGTCCTGTTCACTGCCAATCCTGTGACCGGACGCAGGGGGCACGCCGTCATCGATGCCAGCCCGGGCCTGGGCGAAGCGGTGGTTTCGGGGGCGGTCAATCCGGACCATTACGTCGTGGACGCCGCTGCCGGCCGGGTTGTCGAGCGGAAACTGGGTGACAAACGGGTGGCTGTCCTGGCCCTTCCCGGCGGCGGGACCGAGAGCGTTGACCTGCCACCCGCGCCGGATTCTTCCTGCCTTTCCGACGCCCAGGCGACCGGACTGGCCCGCCTGGGACAGCAGGCAGAGCAGCATTTCGGTGCGCCGCAGGACATCGAGTGGGCCATCGACCATAACGGCACCCTGTGGCTAACGCAGTCAAGGCCCATCACCACGCTGTATCCGGTGCCTGCACGCAACGGAACCACCCGGGCCAACGGCAACGGCAACGCCGGCGGCACCAGGGCGTACCTCTGCTTCAGCCTTGCCCAGGGCCTGACCCGTCCCCTGACGCCGATGGGACGCGCCGCCCTGCGGCTCATCGCTTCCTCGATCGCCGGAGCGGCAGGCTTCCGGGTTCCCGACCCGAGGCGCGGACCGTCCCCGTATGCCGAAGCCGGGCAGCGCATCTACATCGACGCCACCACTCCACTGCGGAGCACGGTGGGCCGGCAGATCCTGCCCCGCGTCTTCGACATCATGGAGGCCCGCTCCGCCATCGTCCTGCGGCAACTTTTCGACGATCCGGCCTTTTCCGTGACGCGCAGGACCCCCTGGGGGCTGCTCCGCCACGTCGTGCCCGCAGCGGCCCGTGCCAAAGCTCCGGAATCGGTCCTCCGCGGACTGGTCCGGCCTGCTGCTGCCCTCCGGCGGATGGAGAGGTTCACGGCCGAATTCGACGCCGCGCTGGCGCTGCCGGGTGATGCCGGACCCGGGGAACGCCTCGACCATGCCGAAAGGCTCCTGCAGACGCGCTTGTTCGCGATCGTTCCCGCCATCCTGCCGTTGCCGGCGCTGGGATTCGCCATGCTGGCAGTGGCGGGCAAACTGCTGGGCGGGAGACGGTGGGACGAACTCCAGCCGGTGCTCCGCGGCCTGCCCAACAACGTGACCACCGAAATGGACCTTGAGCTGTGGCACCTTGCCGCGGCCATCAGGGACGACGCCGAATCCAGCGCGGCCCTGCTGACCCAGGACCCGTCCCGCCTTGCCCGGGAGTTCCTGGCCGGACGCGTGCCGCCACGCCTGGAGGCCGGCCTCACCAGGTTCCTGGACCGTTACGGGCACCGCGCCGTTGCCGAGATCGACGTCGGGATGCCCCGCTGGTCCGATGACCCTGCCCACATCCTTGGGTCCCTGGCCAACTATCTCCGGCTGGAGGATCCCGGGCTTGCCCCCGACGTCCAGTTCAGCAAGGCCGCAGAGGCTGCCGATGCGCAGGTGGAACGCCTCGTCGCCCAGGCCAGGGCCCGCAGCGCCGTCCACGCCGTGCTGGTCCGCGGAGCCCTGCGCAGGGCGCGGCTGTTCGCCGGGCTAAGGGAACTGCCCAAGTACCAGCTGGTGCTGGGCCTCGCCGAGGTCCGCCGGCAACTCCTGCACGTGGGCAGCGCGCTCACCGCGGCCGGCGTCCTCGGGCAGCCGGACGACATCTTCTTCCTCGACTTCGAGGAAGTCCGGACGGCAGTCACCCGGCAGGCGGGCACGGGCGAAACTGGCGGCACGGGCGCAACAGCCGAAGCCGGAAACATCCTGGACCTTGTGGCGGAACGGCGCGAGGCGTACGCCCGGGAACTCGGGCGGCGGCACATTCCCCGGGTGCTGCTTTCGGACGGCACGGAACCCGAGGCGCTGCGGCCTGCGGCCGGAAACACTGTTGCCGGCGCGCTGGCGGGAAGCCCTGCGTCGGCCGGGTCCGTTACCGCTGCCGCCCGGGTCATCCTGGACCCGGTGGGCGCCCGCCTGGAACCCGGCGAAATCCTGGTTGCCCCGTCCACGGACCCCGGCTGGACGCCGCTGTTCCTGACGGCGGGCGGGCTGGTGATGGAAATGGGCGGTCCGAATTCCCATGGTGCCGTGGTGGCGCGGGAATACGGCATTCCTGCCGTGGTGGGGGTGCCGGATGCCACGGCCAGGATCACTACCGGGGAGAGAATAACGGTCGACGGCGGGGCGGGCACAGTAGCGCCTGAGTGACCTTCCGGAAGCCCTGAAGGTAGGGGATTGGCCCGCGTGTTTACCCGCCGTTGCAGGCGTACCCTTGAGCTATGGGCTCCGACATCATGGGCTCCGGCGGCAGGTTCAACCGGCGGAGTACGCCCGGCACCAGGCGTGCCTGGCTGCGGTGGGTGCCTGCCGTGGCAGCACCTGCAGTAATCGCCGCCGGCGTCCTGGCGGGGACCATTCCGGCGCGGGCCGGTGATCCCCTGCCCGCCAAGACTCCCGCTGAAGTCCTGGCGCTGGTGGGCGGGCACGACGGAGGGCACAAACCGCACTCGTTCTCGGGCACCATCGAGCAGTCCTCCGACCTTGGCCTGCCGGAGCTGCCCGCTGCCGGGCCCAGCTCAGGACCCGCATCTGCCGGCGGCGCAGCCTCGGTGTTCGAGTTGCTCTCCGGACAGCACACCGCACGGGTCTACATGGACGGTAAAACCAAGGTCCGCATCCAGGTCATGGACCGGCTGGCTGAACGCGACATCATCCGCCGGGACAGCGACCTGTGGTTCTACTCCTCCAGGGACAACTCCGCAGCGCACCTGACCCTGCCGGCATTCGCCCGCGACCTGCCGCTTGTTGATCCCGGACTTCCGGGAAGTCCGCCCCCGGACCAGTCTGTACCGGACGGCGCCATGCCGGCCACGCCCCAAGAACTCGCCGAGCACCTGCTGGCCAAGGTGGACTCCACCACCGCCGTGCGGGTCGGGGACGACGTGGAAGTGGCCGGACGCGCGGCCTACAACCTGGTACTTGAGCCGCGCACGGACGCCACCCTGGTGGGCAACGTGGCCATCGCGGTGGACGGGGAAACCGGAATGCCGCTGTCCGTCCAGGTCACCGCACGCGGTGCGGACTCGCCGTCCTTCCATGCCGGGTTCACCAGCCTTTCCCTTGAAGCACCGGACGATTCGCTCTTCACCTTCGTTCCGCCACCGGGCAGCACCGTGGAGGAACTGCAGGTTCCGGCCACCGGGTGGCCGCCCGGCATCCACAACCCTGGCATGATGATCACCCCCGACCAACTCGATGCCATCCACCAGCGCCCGGACGGCATCCACCAGCATCCGGACGGCATCCACCAGGATCCGGCCCCGTCCACAGTGACGGGGAAGGGCTGGGAAACTGTGGTGGAAATCCCTGCCGCGGCAGCGGGCGGCACTCTCGCCGGCTCCCTGTTGAAGGATCCACTCCTGTCCCAGGCCGCCGTCGTCGTACCGGGCGGGCGGCTGCTGTCCACCACGCTCTTCAACGTTCTCATCACCGACGACGGCCGCATCTTTGCGGGCATGGTGCCGCCGGACAGGCTGCAGGCAGCCGCGTCGGCGGTTCCGTGAACCCTGCGGGCGGAAGCTCCCGCCCCGGGACTGACGGATTGGCCATTGAGACGCAGGGCCTGACGAAGCGTTTCGGCCAGCAGGTTGCGGTGGACGCCGTGGATCTTGCCGTGCCGCCCGGCTCCGTGTTCGGCTTCCTGGGCCCCAACGGGTCCGGCAAGACCACCACTATCCGGATGCTGCTGGGCCTGGCGGCGGCGTCGGCGGGAACGGTCAACCTGCTGGGGATGGACATGCCGCGCCGGTTCCAGGACGTGCTGCCCCGGGTGGGCGCGCTGGTGGAGGGGCCGGCGTTCTACCCCTTTCTGTCCGGCGCGGCCAACCTCCACCGCCTGGACGCCGCCGGCCGCCACACCGTGCCGTCCACCCGCAAGGCCAGGGTGGACGGGGCGCTGGAACGCGTGGGGTTGTCGCACGCCGCAGGAAAAAAGGTCCACGCCTACTCGCTGGGCATGAAGCAGCGGCTGGGCATTGCCAATGCCCTGCTGTCCCACCGGGACCTGCTGGTCCTCGACGAGCCGACCAACGGGCTGGACCCGCAGGGTACGCGCGAAGTACGCAACCTGGTCCGGTCACTGGCCCACGACGGCGCCACTGTCTTTGTCTCCAGCCACCTGTTGGCGGAGGTGGAGCAGATGTGCACGCATGCCGCCGTCATGAGTGCCGGCAGGTTGGTGGCGCAGGGGCCGCTGGCCGACCTGCGGAGGGCGGGCAGCGCCCGGATCCGGCTGCTGACGCCGGACGCCGGGGCGGCCCGTCCGGTCCTGGCCCGGCTTGGCCTGGAAGTGGAGGCAGGGGGCGTCCAGGCCGACGGCGAGATCCTCCTGTCTGACCTGGCCTCCCCTGGAGGTACGGACGGCCGCCTTCCGGAGGACATTGTGGGGCACCTGGTGGCGGCGGGAATCCGGGTCAGGGGATTCGCCGTCGAACGCGAAAGCCTGGAAGACCGCTTTGTTGCCTTGACGGGGGAGGGGTTCGACGTTGCCCAGTAGTGTCCCGGCGGACGTCCCGGGAGTGGCCTTGCGACCGGCAAGGGTGCCCCGCGGGTCCGGCTTTTCGCTGATGCTGTCTGAACTGAGGGTGTTGTTTGCGCGCCGCCGCACCTGGGCGCTATTGCTGGCGCTCGCGGCCATACCTGTGCTGGTGGCCGTCGCGGTGCGGGTGTCCTCCTCCGTCCCGCCGGGCCGCGGCCCTGCTTTCCTCGACCGGATCAGCCAGAACGGCCTGTTCGTCGCCTTTACCGCGATGCTGGTTTCGGTCCCGTTGTTCCTGCCGCTCACGGTGGGGGTGGTTGCCGGGGACACGATTGCGGGCGAGGCGAACCTGGGAACGCTGAGGTACCTGCTGGTCGCACCTGCCGGGCGGGTGCGGCTGCTGCTGGTCAAGTACGCGGGGGCGCTCGCATTCTGCCTGGTGGCACCCCTCACCGTGGGCGTTGCCGGTGCGGCCATCGGCGCGGCGCTTTTTCCGGTAGGTCCGGTGACACTGCTGTCCGGCGACGTGATCCAGCCGCCGGAAGCTGCCGTCCGCATTCTCCTGATTGCCGCCTACCTTGCCGTGTCCCTGGCAGGCCTGTCCGCCATCGGGCTGTTCCTCTCAACCCTGACCGTCGTCCCGGTGGGCGCGATGGCCGCCACCGTGGTGGTCTCGGTGGTGTCCCAGGTCCTGGACCAGCTGCCCCAGCTGGAGTGGCTGCACCCATGGCTGTTCAGCCATTACTGGTTCGGCTTTGGCGATATGCTCCGCCAGCCCGTCCTGTGGGACACGTTCGCCAGCAACGCGCTGCTGCAGGCCGGTTACATCACCGCGTTCGGGGCGCTCGCGTACGGTCGGATGGTCACCAAGGACGTCCTGAGCTGAGCCGCACCAGCCGTGTTGCCGAACTGGCAGTTTTGAAGAACTAAGCGTGCTGGTGCGCTTCGTGCTCGGAATGGCTGGCAGGTTCCAGCTGGAAGGTGCAATGGTCGGTGTCGAAATGCGAGCCCAGGCAGGTGATGAGCTTGTCCAGCAGCTGGTCGGCGCCACGGGCATTGAGCACCCCGTCCTCCACCACCACATGGGCGGAAAAGACCGGCACGCCGGACGTAATGGTCCAGATATGGATATCGTGCACGTCGGTGACCCCGTCCACGGACAGGATGTGCTCGCGGATCATCTGCACCTCCACGCCCTTGGGGCTGGCTTCCAGCAGCACATCCACCACGTCGCGCAGCAGGCTCCAGGCCCGGGGCAGGATCAGCAGGGCGATCACCACGGACGCGATGGTATCCGCGGCGTTGAACCCGGTCAGCATGATCACCACGGCAGCGGCGATGACGGCGAAGGAACCCAGCAGGTCGCCCAGGACCTCCAGGTAGGCGCCGCGCACGTTCAGGCTTTCATGGTGGGCGCCATGCAGGATCAGCAGTGACACGATGTTCGCGATGGCGCCGAGGATGGCCGCGAACAGCATGATGTCGGTCTGCACTTCCGGCGCGGACCCGATCCGCCGGATTGCCTCCGAAAAGATGACCACGGAGATCACGATCAGGATCAGCGCGTTGGCCAGCGCAGCGAGGACTTCGGCCCGCTGGTACCCGTAGGTGCGCTGGTCGCTGGCGGGCCGGCCGGCAATCCAGGATGCCAGCAGGGCAATGGTCACCCCGGCCGCGTCCGACAGCATGTGCCCGGCGTCAGCCAGCAGGGACAGTGAACCGGACAGGATGGCACCGGCAACCTGGACCACCACCACGGACAGCGTGATCACAAGGACGGCCACGAGCCGTCTGCGGTGCCGCCCGGTGGCGGTGATGCCGTGTGTGTGGCTGTGGTCGTGTCCCATGCCTACAAGGCTAGCCCCAGCCCAGCTCATGCAGCCGGTCATCCGAAATGCCGAAGTGGTGGGCGATCTCGTGGACCACTGTCACAGCCACTTCGTGGATGACGTCCTCCCGGGACGCACAGATCTCCAGGATGGGTTCGCGGAAGATGGTGATCCGGTCCGGCAGTGAGCCGGCGTCCCACCAGGAGTCCCGTTCGGTGAGGGGCACGCCTTCATAGACTCCCAGCAGGACTGTGTCCGGGTCCTCACCCGGCCCCGGCACGTAGTCGTCCTCGATGAACACGGCCACGTTGTCCATGGCACGGGCCAGCTTGTCCGGGATGCTGTCCAGGGCATCTGACACCGCGGCTTCGAACTCGTCGGCGGACATCCTGAAGCCGAGCGGTTCGTGGGGACCCTCCGGAATGATGGGGAGGCCGGGCGGGAGGCGGGCAGGCATACCTCGACTTTAGTCCCGAATGTGCCCCTGCCGGATCCGCGCCTTGTGCCCGCCGCCCGGGCGTGAACGGCGCCGGGTGAGGCTGACTCCCGCTAAGCAGATGAGGCCGCCCACCAGGCCCAGGGCGGTGGGGATTTCTCCCAGCAGGAGCCACGAAATCAGGACCGTGGTGCCGGGCACCAGGTAGGTGGTGGCGGCGAGCTTGCCCGCGTCAATGAGCGAGAGGGCGTAGGCCCAGGTGGTAAAGGCGATGGCGGTGGGGAAAATCCCCAGATACACCAGCCCGGCCGTCGCCCCGGGCGGGGCGGCCTGCACCTCGGCCGCCAGTTGCCCTGCGAAGGGCAGGCAGCAGACCGCACCCACCAGGATCCCGAACCAGGTGGCCTGCGCCGCGGGGAACTTCCGCAGGACTGGCTTCTGGATGATGACGCTGACCGCGGCGAGTACGGCGGCCAGGAGGCAAAGCGCCACACCCGCCATTTCCGCCGTCGTGCTTTCCCCTCCGCCGGACGCCGGCACGGATCCCAGCCCGGGCGCCGTCCCCTGCCCGGACCCCACGGCGATCAGCGCAACCCCGGCGAACGCCACGGTGCTTCCGATCAGCAGCCACCTGGGGAAGCCCTCCTTCAGGAAGATGCCGGCCATGATGGCCACCAGGATGGGGTTGACGTTGATCAGCAAAGCGCTGGTGCCCGCGTCCAGGACATGTTCGGCGGCGTTCAGCGCCACGTTGTACCCGCCGAACCACATCACGCCATAGGCAAGGATGGGCCACCACTCGCGGCCCCTGGGCAGGTGCCGGCTCTTCAGGAGTTGCGGCAGGACCAGCAGGGACAGTACGACGGCGGCAATCGCCAGCCTGCCAAGCGTCAGGGAGCCTGGGGAGAAGTGCGGGCCGATGGCCCGGATTCCCACGAAGGCGGATGCCCACAGCACCACGGTAACCACCATCGCTGCCACGCCCAGCGCCTTCAGCGGGGCGGCTTGGCTGGCAGGTGCGGGAACGGATGTGCTGGCGGGGGTGGTTGACGGCATGGTGCCAATGTATCCGGGCGCAGGAGCTGCAGGCTGGCGGAAATCGGCCACGTCTGGTCAACTTCCTGCCAAAGTTCCACGGCGCTTGCGCAGGGGCAGCTGCCGGCCTCGGTTAGGATGCGGGTTATGGTCTCAAACCCTGCTCCTCCCCGTGATGCCGCACGCCTCGTCAGGACAATCATCTGGATCGTCCTGGCCCTCGTCGTGGCAGGCGGCGTCGCCTGGTATGCCTTCTTCGGAGCCGGGAAGCCGCAACAGGCCGCCCCGCCGGTCCCCGGCTCGGAGCAGCTGGTCCGGGCGGACAGCCACCGGCTCACCACGCCGTCGGTGGAGAAGGCCCAGCTGGTGGAGTTCCTCGACTTCGAGTGCCCGTCCTGCGGCTCCATCCATCCTGTGGTGGAGCAGCTCAAGGCGGAGTTCGGAGACCGGATTACGTTCGTCCACCGGCATTTTCCGTTGTCGATGCATCCGAATTCCGGGCAGGCTGCCCTGGCCGCCGAGGCCGCGGGGCAGCAGGGCCAGTACCAGCAGATGGCCAACCGGCTGTTTGAAACGCAGTCCCAGTGGGCGGGGAGCCAGCAGTCGCAGGCGCCGTTGTTCCGCACTTATGCCGAGGAGCTGGGGCTGGATCTTGCCCTGTTCGATACCGCGGTGGCCGACCAGAAGACCGAGGACCGGATCCTGGCCGACATCGCCGACGGCAAGGCGCTGGGCGTGAGCGGTACCCCCACCTTTTTCCTGAATGGGGAAAAGCTGACGCTGTCCACGCAGGCGGACTTCCGGCAGAAGCTGGCTGACGCGGCGAAGTAGCTTCCTGTTCAGCGCCGGTCATCCGGGAAGCAGGTTACGTTGCGGCTGCCCAGTCCAACAGGCGGTCCACCGGCCAGGTGGTGATGATGCGCTCCGCCGGGACCTCGTTCCGTGCGGCCCGCTCCGCGCCGTACTGCAGGAAGTCCAGCTGTCCCGGCGCGTGGGCGTCGCTGTCGATCGAGAACAGGCACCCGGCTTCCAGCGCGAGCTGGATCAGTGCATCCGGCGGGTCCTGCCGTTCCGGCCGGGAATTGATTTCCACCGCCACGTTGTATTCGGCGCAGGCGGCAAAGACCTCCTTGGCGTCGAATTCGGACGGCGGGCGGGTTCCCCGCGAACCCTCAACCAGGCGTCCCGTGCAGTGGCCCAGGACGTTGGTGTGCCGTGCCTGGATGCCTCCGAGCATCCGCCGGGTCATGGTCTTCCGGTCCGCCCGGAGCTTGGAATGGACGCTGGCCACCACGATGTCGAGGCGGTCCAGCAGGCCGGGTTCCTGGTCCAGCTCGCCCGACTCGAGGATGTCCACTTCGATGCCGGTCAACAGCCGCACCCTGCTGTCCGGGTTCCCGCGGCCGGACTGCCCGTCGGCATTGATCTCCGCCACCACGTCCAGCTGCCGGGTGAGCCGTTCCGGCGAGAGCCCGTTGGCGATGGTGAGGTTCGGTGAGTGGTCCGTGAGCGCCAGGTATTCCCGCCCCAGCACCCCGGCGGCCGCCACCATCAGCTCAATGGGGGAGCCGCCGTCGGACCAGTCGCTGTGGCTGTGCAGGTCCCCGCGCAGTTCGTTCCGGATGGCGGCGCCGCCGGTTGCCAGGGGCTGGGCGCCCTTCTCCCGAAGGTCGGCCAGGTAGTCCGGGACCCCTCCGCCCACTGCCTGCTGAATGACCTGGTAGGTCCGGTCACCGATGCCCTTCATGGATTTCAGCCGCCCGGTTCTGGCACGCTCCGCCACCTCCTCCGGCGGCAGCGGGCTGATGGCCGCGGCGGCCTTGCGGAAGGCCTGGACCTTGAAGGTGGCGGCGCGTCCGCGCTCCAGCCAGAAAGCAATCTCGTTGAGTGCTGCAACGGCATCCATCAGTCCATCTTCACCTGTTCTCCCTGTTCAGGCACGGTGTTTTAGGCCGATTTTGGAATATCCCGGACTAGGCCCTATAGTTTTAGAGTCCAGTTCGGAGAAACGCAAAGGACAAAGACGGAAAGCCTCGCTTTACGCCTTTTATTTTGTTCCGAACGGGTTCTGGCCCCCATCGTCTAGCGGCCTAGGACACCGCCCTTTCACGGCGGCGGCACGGGTTCGAATCCCGTTGGGGGTACGCAAGGAACTGGTCAAACAGACTAAAAAAGTCTGGTAGGCTGGAAGCCTTGAAAAAAGCGGTAGAGATACTGCAAATGCAAGAAACGCAAGGCCCTGTAGCGCAGTTGGTTAGCGCGCCGCCCTGTCACGGCGGAGGTCGCGGGTTCAAGTCCCGTCAGGGTCGCTCTGATTGTTGGAAGTAATTCCGGCTGTCATGGTGACTAGTCACCTAGGCTCTGTAGCTCAGTTGGTAGAGCGTTCGACTGAAAATCGAAAGGTCACCGGATCGACGCCGGTCGGAGCCACCACTGGGAAGCACCAGTTCTTCGGAACTGGTGCTTTTCTTCATTTAACACACCTCTCTTTATCGGATGAGCGGCCCTCCTAACGAGGGTTATAGGACAAAACGTGTGTAAATCCCGGGTGTGTCATGTAGCGGCCTTCCTAACGAAGCAGGGGCAGGAGCCTGGTGCTGCATCCTTCCGGTGCTGGCAACCGGACCCCTGGCCCAGGCACAGCAGCTAAATCCCCCCTACACAGACAAATCCCCCTGGCGTTTCCAAGGGAGATGTCCATATGTGGGGGCATTTCGCTGCCTAAGCCGGAATCGCATGGGACATACTCCTGTGAAGTGCCCCACAGAACCCGCGTGGCATGAACCACACGGTCCAGACCAGCCAAAAAAGATTCGACTGACCTTTGAAACATTTGACTCCTGCAAAACCGTTGTGGCACGCGCGCGCCTTGGAATGCGTAAGCGCTTGCACCCGACCCGGCAGGCGCGGAATCCGGGGCTTGCAACACGGTTTGGAGCGGGCCCGGCACCGTGCCTAGCGTGGACAGCGGCCCGGGATCTCCCCAGATACCGGGCCCGCATCGGGACCGCACCCAGGTCCCTCCCCTCGATACAACGGCGTCCTCGATGACGCCAACAGGGTTATCGAGGACTCCGGAGTGTGGGGAACAGGGCACCCGCCCGTCTTCCACGAACAGTTACAACTCCGCGAGAAGAGCAACAATGCACAAGCACCCCCAAGCCCGCCGGCCGCTGCGGTGGCGTCCCGCCGCCGCAGCACTGGCGACGGCCGTAGCGGCCTCGGCCTTCCTGGCCGTGCCGTCGGCGCAGGCGAACGAGCCTGCAGATCCGCCGGCCGTTGAGCAGATGCCCGCGCCCACCCCTGGCTTCCCCCTCCCCACGGAACACACCCAGCAGGCCCACGACCCGGCGTCGGACTTCACCTCCAAGTGGACCCGCGCGGATGCCAAGCAGATCATGGCCCAGAGCGACTCCACCGTGGCTGCCGGCGAAAACTCCATGAGCCCCGACGTCACCATGCCGGAGATCCCCGAGGACTTCCCCGCCATGAATGACGACGTCTGGGTGTGGGACACCTGGTCCCTGACGGACGAGAACGCGAACCAGATCAGCTACAAGGGCTGGGACGTCGTCTTCTCCCTGGTCGCCGACCGCCACGCCGGCTACGGCTTCGACCAGCGGCACTGGAACGCCCGCATCGGCTACTTCTTCCGCAAGACCAACGCCGACCCGGCCAAGGACAAGTGGAACTACGGCGGACACGTCTTCGCTGACGGCGCGTCCATTGGAAACACCGAATGGTCCGGTTCCACCCGCCTCATGCAGGGCAACCAGGTCAACGTGTTCTACACCGCCACTACCTTCTACGACGTGGCCGAGCGGAACGCGGGTGGCGGCGGCATTGCCCCCGATGCTGCCATCGCCAAGGCCCTGGGAAAGATCCACGCCGACGAGAACGGCGTGACGTTCGACGGCTTCCAGCACACCAAGCTGCTGGAACCGGACGGCACGATGTACCAGACCAAGGAACAGAACCCGGGCTTCGCCTTCCGCGACCCCTACACGTTCGCCGACCCGGCCCACCCCGGCAAGACCTTCATGGTCTTCGAAGGCAACACCGGCGGAACCCGCGGGGAATACGAGTGCAAGCCCGAAGACCTTGGGTACCGTCCCGGCGACGCCAATGCCGAGTCCGTGGATGAGGTCAACAGCAGCGGGGCCTACTACCAGACCGCCAACGTCGGCCTGGCAGTGGCGGACAACAAGGACCTCACCAAGTGGTCCTTCCTGCCGCCCATCCTTTCGGCGAACTGCGTCAACGACCAGACTGAGCGTCCCCAGATCTTCATCCAGAACGAAGGCGGCAAGAACAAGTACTACCTGTTCACCATCAGCCACCAGTTCACCTATGCAGCGGGCATGCGCGGCCCCGACGGCGTCTACGGCTTCGTGGGCGACGGCGTCCGTTCCGATTACCAGCCGATGAACAACAGCGGCCTGGCGCTCGGCTCGCCGACGGACCTGAACCTGCCGTCCGAATCACCGGAGGCACCCACGCCCAACCAGAACGGTCGCCAGTTCCAGGCCTACTCGCACTACGTGCAGCCCGGCGGCCTGGTGCAGTCCTTCATCGACAACGTCAACGGCGTCCGGGGCGGCTCGCTCTCGCCCACGGTGAAGATCAACTTCCGTAATGGTGTGTCCCAGGTGGACCGCAGCTTTGGCCAGAACGGCCTTGGGCCGTTCGGCTACCTGCCCACCAACGTCCGCGTCGGCGGCGAAGGACACTACAAATAGACTGCGGCGCCAGCCGCAACCGCCGCTGCTGAGCCAGCGGCACCGCTCAGGCGGGGATGTCCTTGGGGGCCTCCCCGCCTGGGTTCTTTTAACGTGGGCTCTTGGCGCTCTGGCAGCCGGCCAGGGAGCGCGGCAAAAAGGCCGGCTGACAGGCATAACAGCACATCAGCGCCGGCTGGGGATAGGGTTGGAACAACAGAAGGGGGAGTGCCTGATGGAATACCAGAACCCACAACCCGGCCAGGGTAGCCACAGTGCCGCCGCGCCGGTTCCCGTCCCGGTCCCGGGACTGGGCCGGACAGTGATTTCCGAAACGGCGGTGGCCAAGGTTGCCGGAATCGCCGCCCGCGCCGTCCCCGGTGTCCACTCCCTGGGGTCGGGGTCCCGCGCGCTGGGGGCCATCCGCGATGCCGTAGGCAGCAGCACGGACCATGCTGCGGGGGTCCATGCAGAGGTGGGCGAAACGCAGGTAGCTGTGGATATCAGCCTGGTGGCCAGCTACGGCACGCCCCTGCACGCCCTCGCAAATCAGGTGCGCGCGGCCGTTTACCGGGCCGTCGAGGAACTGGTGGGACTGCAGGTCATCGAGGTGAACGTCGAAGTCACCGACGTCTTCGTTCCGCCTCCTGTTAAACCGACAACACCGGGCACTGCCGACAGGGAGGCGCTGCTGTGAATCTCACTGTTGCAGGAATCGCGATGGGGGCCTTTGTTGCATTCATGTCCCTCCAGTTCGGGCTGTGGGGCTTCCTGATCTCCCTGCTCTTTATGGCCATCGGGGCATTCCTGGGCCGCGCCGCCGAGGGGAAGCTGGACCTGCGCGGCGTCCTGGACGCCATCACCGGCCGGCGCTCATCCTCATGAGCACGCCTGCGCCGGCTGTGCGGGGGCAGGCGCGCAGCGGCCACAACCGGATCAGCACGCAGGCACTGACAAGCCTCGCCAAAGCGACGGCCGCCCATGCCCTGGGCGTCGATGCCCAGGATGTCCGGGCAGATTGGACGGACGACGACGGCCTGCTGGCTTTGTCCCTCGTCACGCCCATCAGCATTCCGCCTTTAAAGGATGTGTCCCTGGACCCGGCACGGGTGGAGGTTATTGGCGGCTCCATCTGGGACCGCACCGTCCGGGCCAAAGCCCGCATCCTGGAAACTGTCACCGACCTCAGCGGCGCACGACTGAGCCGGGTGGATATCAGGATCAGCGGCGCCAGGATCAGTGAAGGAGGGCGCGTCCAGTGAGCAGCAGGGTGGAGGCCGGGGACCGCAGGTCCCGGAATCCGGAGGGCCGTGACAACGGACGGCGTCCTGATATGCGCCGCGTGGTGTACCGCGAAACCCACTCAACACGGGCGGCTGTTGCGATCGCCGCTGCAGTCCTGGTCACGGTGTTTGCCGCCTACGGCCTCCTGGAAGCCGCCGTACACGCCATCGGCCAACCGGCCTGGCTCATCGAACCGCAGGTGGCAGCGCAGCGTATCGTCGCGTTGCCCGCCGGCATAACCCCGCTTCTGCTTGGCGCCATCGGGGCCGTGGTTGCCATGGTTGGCCTGGTCTTTCTCCTCAACGGGATACTTCCCGGACGGCGTGCCCGGCACCTTCTCTCCGGCCACGCCCCCGGAAGGCCCGCCGTCGTGGTTGACGACGAAGTCATCGCCTCGTCGCTGGCCCGCCGCGCCAGGCTGGCGGCAAACGTCACCCCCGAACAGGTCATGGTGGTGGTCTCGCAGCGCCAGGTCCTGGTGAACGTGAGGCCCACGTCCGGCGTACCCGTCGACGAGGGAACAGTCCTCGCCGCCATCCAGGACGAGCTGGACCAGATGGCGCTGGATCCGTCACCTGCAGCCCGTGTCAACGTGGCACCGTCAGGGGTGGTGGGCGCATGAACAGCACTCCAACCCTCCTCAACCGGATCCTGCTCACCATCCTGGGCCTGAAGCTCCTGGCGATCGGTCTCCTGCTGATGCTGCTGGCCACCGTGCCCGCAGTCGCGGCGTGGTGGCACTCCTGGTCCCCGGGCGTGTGGAACGGGATCAACCAGATGTTCAACGCCACCAGGTTCCCGGGCCGGACCCAAAGCTGGCTGTGGATCATAGTGGCGCTGGTCCTGCTGCTGCTGATCGGGCTCATGGTGGCCTGGATCGCCCAGCAGGGAAAGGGACGGTCCAACGTTCTGGCCTCCGAGTACGATCCCGGTGAGGTTCCCGGTGACGTGCGGATTGGCGGGGGAGTGGCCGAGCAGGCCCTCAAACACGCCCTTGCCGGACGCCCGGACCTGGCCGGGGCCACCGTAACCACCTATGACGTCAAAGGAACCCCTGCCCTGAAGGTACGGCTCCTGCCGCGCCAGGGGGTGGCGCCGCATCTGCTGGCCGCCGAAATCTCCGAGCTGCTGGCTGCACTCGAAACCGTCGTAGGCAGGGAAACGCCCGTGCTCATTCATATCGGCGCCGGTGCGCGGACCCGCTTCGGCCGGGCCGAGCGGGTCCGCTGACAGGTCACTTCCTGAGAAGGTAGACGGCGTAGTCCACGGGGACCTCCCGCATTGCTGTCCACTCTTCGGCGGGTTCAGGCCCGCTGGAGAGGGCTACGGCGTACCCCTCAGGAACTGGTGCGGAGGCGAATCCCATGTTGGCGAGGACCAGGACGTCCCCATTATGGAAGGCCAGCAGGCCGCTGTCCGGCGCATGGACGTCAGCCCATGACACGGCGCCCCGGCCAAGTTTGTGTGCGAAACGGAAGGCAAGGGCGGCCCGGTAAAGCTCAAGCGTGGAGCCCTCCACGCCGTCCTGCCGGTCGGCAGCCAGGGGCCCGAAGCTCTCCGGCTGGGGGAGCCAGGGCTGCGCCGCCTGGCCATTGAGCCGATCCGAGAACCCGTAGCCCGGCAGGTCGCCGGACCAGGGGAGCGGCACCCGGCAGCCGTCCCGCCCGGTTTCAGCACCGCGTGTCCGGAAAAAAGTGGGGTCCTGCCGGGCGGCGGCCGGCAGCGTGGTGTGTTCCGGCAGGCCCAGTTCCTCGCCCTGGTACAGGTAGGCGGAGCCGGGCAAGGCCAGCGAAACCAGCGTGGCAGCGCGGGCACGGGCCAGTCCCAGGGCGGCATCCGGCTGCTCGTCATCCGCGGCGATGCCCTTGGGGAAGGCTGTGGGATCGGACAGCCCGAAACGGGTGGGATGGCGGACGGTGTCATGGTTGCTCAGGACCCAGGTGCAGGGCGCGCCAACGGACGCTGCGGCCGCAAGGGAGGCTTCCACAGCCTCAGCCAGGCGTTCAGCGTCCCAGCCGGCCAGCAGGAAATCGAAATTGAATGCCTGCTGCATCTCGTCGGGTCGGACGTAGAGTGCCAGCCGTTCCGCCGGCTCCACCCAGGCTTCCGCCACCATCATCCGGTCGCTGCCGTACTCTGCCAGGACCCGGTGCCAGTCACGGTAGATTTCGTGCACGCCGTCCTGGTCGAAAAACGGCGACGGCGGGTACACCGGAGACACAGCACGGTGCGGTTCTTCGGCGTCGGTATGGGCGCCGGGCGCGTCGCCGGGTGGTGTTGGACCAGGGCGCGTGCCGGCGGTGCCTTCCACCATGGCAGCCACGCCGTCCCAGTCGGGCAGGCCTTTTTCCTTGACCATGCCATGGGCTACATCCACCCTGAAGCCGTCAACGCCCCGGTCCAGCCAGAAACGGAGAACCGACCGCATCTCTTCCTGTACCTCCGGGTTTTCCCAGTTCAGGTCCGGCTGCTTGGTATCAAACAGGTGCAGGTACCAGTCGCCGGGGGAGCCGTCAGCGGCGGGGATCCTGCTCCAGGCAGGCCCGCCGAAGATCGACCGCCAGTTGTTCGGTGCCCGGTTGCCGTCCCCTGACCCGGGAATCTCGTCCCTGCCGGGGCGGAAGATGTAGCGCTCCCGTTCCGGTGACCCCGGAGGCGAGGCCAGCGCGGCCTGGAACCATACGTGTTCGTCTGAGGTGTGGTTGGGAACCAGGTCCACAATGACTTTCATGCCCCTGCTGTGAGCATCCTGCAACATAGCGTCGAAGTCGGCCAGCGAGCCGAACAGCGGGTCCACCTGGCGGTAGTCCGCGACGTCATACCCGCCGTCGGCCTGCGGCGACTTGTAGAACGGGGACAGCCAGATCGCGTCTACCCCCAGGCGCTCCAGGTAGGGAAGGCGGGCCACTATGCCGCGCAGATCGCCCATGCCGTCGCCGTTTCCATCGGCGAAGGAGCGGGGGTAAATCTGGTAGACAACAGCGTCCGCCCACCATTCGGAACGGGCCGGGGCGGCGGCAGGAACGCTCAGGTTGGACATTTGGTTCCTCTCAGATAACTTTTTGATGTAAACGCTTGCATTACCCGCAGTCACATTACTAGTGTGATGGTCACCACAACAACCTCACCAAACAAGCGCACTGTCGACTTACTTGTCACTCAGCGAGGAGCTTCAAGCTAATGAAAACCCCTAGATTCCTTCTTCCGGCTGCCACTGCCGGTGTCCTTGCCCTGACCTTGTCTGCCTGTGGCGGCGGAGGCGGCGGCGGGACCACGGGCGGCGGCGGGACCGACGCCGAAGCAAACCTGGACAGCCGGGGCCCCATCACCTACGTACAGGGCAAGGACAACAGCAACGTGGTGCGTCCGCTGATCGAAAAGTGGAACGCTGCCCACCCTGACGAGAAGGTCACGTTCAAGGAACAGACCGACCAGGCCGACCAGCAGCACGATGACCTCGTGCAGAACTTCCAGGCCAAGAACGCGGATTACGACGTTGCCAGCGTGGATGTTGTGTGGACTGCTGAATTCGCAGCCAAGGGGTGGCTGCAGCCGCTCAAGGACAAGATGGCTGTGGAAACCGAGGGCATGCTCGAACCCACCGTTGAGGCCGGTTCCTATAAGGGCACCCTCTACGCGGCTCCGGTCTCCTCCGATGGCGGCATCCTCTACTACCGCAAGGACCTGGTGCCCGAAGCGCCCAAGACCTGGGCCGAGATGATGGAGATGTGCTCCATTGCCAAGGCCAACAACATCGGGTGCTACTCAGGCCAGTTCAAGCAGTATGAAGGCCTCACCGTTAATGCTTCCGAGGCCATCAACTCTGCCGGCGGTTCTGTCCTGGATGACGAGGGCAAGCCGAACCTGAACACCCCGGAAGCTGAAGAAGGCCTGAACAACCTGGTGGAAGCCTTCAAGAACGGGAACATTCCCGCTGAGGCGATCACTTACCAGGAAGAGGAAAGCCGCCGTGCCTTCCAGGAAGGCAAGCTGCTGTTCCTCCGCAACTGGCCTTACGTGTACAACCTGGCCACCACTGAAGGTTCCTCGCAGGTGAAGGACGTTCTGGGCATGGCTGCCCTGCCCGGCGCGGATGGCCCCGGTGCCTCGTCCCTCGGCGGCCACAGCGCAGCCATCAGCGTCTACTCCGACCACAAGGCGACCGCCCTGGACTTCGTCAAATTCCTGATCGAAGAGGAACAGCAGAAGTTCTTCGCAACCCAGGGGTCCCTGGCTCCGGTCTTCGGTGCCCTCTATGAGGACCAGGAACTGGTTGCCAAGCTGCCGTACCTGCCGGTCCTGAAGACCTCCATCGAGAACGCTGTTCCCCGTCCGGTGACGCCGTTCTACCCCGCTGTCACCCAGGCAATCCAGGAAAATGCCTACGCGGCACTGAAGGGTGAAAAGCCTGCCAAGGATGCGCTGTCCGACATGCAGAAGTCGATCGAGACCGCCGGCGCGGGATCGTAGCAAACCATGGCTACCGAATTGGGCCCGACGCCGGTCAAGCCGGCGTCGGGCGCCGCCCCGGTCCACCACGGACCTAAGGGTGTAGGCGAAGACAACAAGATCCTCAGCCAGGGCAAGTGGGCCACCTGGCTTCTTGCCCCGACCATCATTGCCCTGGGTATTGTGATCGTTTACCCGATCATCAGTGCCATCGTCATGTCCTTCCAGAAGGACGCGGGACTCGATCCGGTTACAGGTCTGTTTACGGCCGGCGGCCCGGCGGGCATCCAGAACTATGTGAACTGGCTGGGGCAGCAGTGTGCGGCCCAAGGGGGCGGCACGGTCGCTTGTCCGCCCGGCACCCTCGGAGGCCAGTTCTGGACGGCGACAGGCACCACGTTCCTGTTCACGGTGGTTACTGTGGCCTTCGAAACCGTCCTCGGTTTCTGGATGGCCATGATCATGTCCCGGACGTTCAAGGGCCGTGGGCTGGTCCGCGCGGCTGTGCTCGTCCCATGGGCTATCCCCACCGCCGTTACCGCCCAGCTGTGGCTCTTTATGTTCGATTTCAACGGCATCATCAATAAGCTGTTCAATGTCTCCATCCTGTGGACCGGCAGTGAGTGGCCCGCAAAATGGGCGGTGATCATTGCTGACACCTGGAAGACCACGCCGTTTATGGCGCTGCTCATTCTTGCCGGCCTGCAGATGATCCCTGCCGAAGTGTATGAAGCCGCAAAGGTTGACGGCACCACCGCCTGGCAGCGTTTCCGGCTGATCACCCTGCCGCTTGTGAAGCCTGCACTGATGGTCGCCATCCTGTTCCGTACCCTGGACGCGCTGCGTATGTTTGACCTTCCGTACATCCTCACCGGCGGTGCCAACAACACCACTACGCTGTCCATCCTGGTGATTAACCAGATTAGGCAAGGGTTTAATTCAGCAGCCGCGTTGTCCACTATTACGTTCATCATCATCTTCCTGGTCGCCTTTATCTTCGTCCGGTTCCTTGGTGCGAATGTTGTGGAGCAAAGCGGAGCCACCGGCAAGGGGAAGAAATGACAACCACAGCTGCCTCAACGGCATTGCGGGCGGAGCAGGACAAGGGGCGTAAGGCTTCGCAGACCCGTGAAAAGTGGGCGAGCGCCAGGACGTACATCAGCGCCGCCGTCATCCTGGTCTGGTGCCTTGCACCCGCGTACTGGATGGTGGTGACGGCCTTCCGTGAAGTGGGCTTCACCTACGACACGACGCCCTGGCCCACCCATGTGACGCTGGACAACTTCATCACGGCCTTCGATACCTCGTTCGGAAACCGGTTCGGCCAGGCCCTGCTGAACAGTATTTTTATTGGCGTCACTGTCACGGTGATCTCGCTGGTAATCGGTGTGTTCGCCGCGTACGCACTCGCACGCCTGAACTTCCGGTTCAAGTACCTGGTGCTGGGCTTCATCCTCGGCGCTTCCATGTTCCCCGGCGTTGCCCTGATCACCCCGCTGTTCCAGCTGTTCACCAACATCGGCTGGATGGGCAGCTACCAGGCCCTGATCATCCCGAACATCTCCTTCGTCCTGCCGCTCACCGTCTACACCCTGACCTCCTTCTTCCGCGAGATGCCGTGGGAGCTCGAGGAATCAGCCCGTGTTGACGGCTGCACGCAGGGCCAGGCGTTCCGGAAGGTGATCATGCCACTGGCAGCACCGGCCATCTTCACCACCGCGATCCTGGCGTTCATCTCCTCCTGGAACGAGTTCCTGATCGCCAGCCAGCTGTCGAATGAGGCCACGAAACCGGTCACGGTTGCCATTGCCAGCTTTGCCGGCGCGCAGCCGAACCAGATCCCGTACACGGCCATCATGGCTGCGGGCACCATCGTCACCATTCCGCTGGTGATCCTGGTGCTGGTCTTCCAGCGCAAGATTGTGGCCGGCCTGACGGCAGGTGCAGTCAAGTGACGGGCGATGCTTCCCGTTCCCGCTCCACGGGGGCGGGAAGCAGCCGCCGGCGTGCCAGGTCCGGCGAGGACTTCGACATCATCATCGGATTCCTCGGTTTTTGGGCCCTGGTTCTGCTGGTCGTCACCGTCTGGATGGAGGTGACCGCCCAGCCCGCCCTCGGCTGGGCCCTTGGCCTGCTGGCAACGCTCCTGGCGCTGTACGGCATGGTGCGGCTGCGCCGCAAGCTCCCGGCACGCAGGTAACAGGTCACATCCCGCTGCGTTTAACGCCGCGCCTGGACGGGATGCAAAAATACGAAGGTTTGGGGTAACGCAGGGCGGAGCGCCTTACGCTGCAAGGAGTTATTGAGGGGACACCGTGGCACGCACAACTGAGAGGTCCCAACGGGGCGGCCACAACGGCGTCAGTATCGAGGACGTTGCTGCGGCGGCAGGTGTCTCAACTGCCACAGTGTCGCGGGCGGTCCGGGGACTGCCCCGGGTTTCGCCGGCAACCCGGGAAAAGATCCTCGAGGTTGCCGCGAACCTGGGCTACGTGGCGTCGTCGTCCGCCTCCGGCCTTGCCACCGGCCGCACCAAGACCATCGGTGTTCTGGCTCCGTTCGTCAGCCGGTGGTTCTTTTCCAAGGCCATTGAGGGGGCTGACCGGGAACTCCATGCCCGGCACTACAACCTCTCCCTCTTCAACCTGGGCGGGCACGGCAGCAACCGCGAACGGCTGTTCAGCAAGACCATGGTCTACAAGCAGATTGACGCCCTCCTGGTCCTGTGTATGGCGTTGACGCACGAAGAGCTGGACCACCTGCAGAAGATCGATATCCCGCTGGTTGTGGTGGGCGGCCATGTGGAAGAGTGCGCCTACATCGGCATCGATGACTACGCCGCCGCCTCAACAGCCGTCCGGCACCTCATCGACCTGGGCCACCGGGACATCGCCCTGTTGCATGGCGACGACGAGACTGACCTCAACTTCGATGTTCCCCGCGTGCGTATCCTGGCGTTCAAGGACGTGATGACGGCGGCCGGACTTCCCACCCGGCCGGAGTGGGACGAATGGGGCGACTTCACTGTACGAAGCGGGCAGGAGGCCCTTCGCAGGCTGTGGTCCAGGCCGGGCGACAAACCAACCGCTATTTTCTGCGCCTCGGACGAAATGGCCATGGGGGTCATCTTCGAAGCATCCAGGCTTGGTGTCCGGGTGCCGGAGGACCTCTCGGTGGTGGGCATCGATAACCACGATTTTGCCGATCCCATGGGCCTGACCACAGTAGGGCAGCGGCCGGATGAGCAGGCGGAGCTGGCCACCAAGATGCTCCTTGACGAACTGGACGGCCAGCTGGGATCAGTCCAGTCCGCCGTCGCGCCCCACGAACTTATCGTGCGGCGCACCACGGCCCCGCCGCAGGGCTAACAGTCCTGCTACGTCCGAAGGCGCGCGGCCGTCAGGACGCGCGGGCCAGTTGCCGGATGGGGATCCACCGGGACGCCAGCCGGCGGTACGCGGCGGCCGCTCCGGTCATGTCGCCCTCCGCAAGGCACTCGATGCCCAGCCGGATGTCCATGGGGGAATCGTCCGGATACACCTTGTCCGCCACGGCGCCATAATCCAGTTCCACCATGGACTCCACGTGGAACTGTTCCAGCCACTCCGTGAGCTGGGCCAGATCGTCCAGCATGTCCAGGTCAGGTGCCGCCAGCGCCAGATTCGCCACTGCGTAGCGGGCGCGTTCCAGCGCTTCGGTGATGGGCGCCCACACCCGCACGGTCAGGATCCGCCCGGCGGCCTCCACCACGTCTTTGTGGTCCGACTCCATGAACAGCGAGAACCAGCTGAACGGGATTCCCCACGTGGACGCCCGCGTGTGCACCCGGATGGAACCGTCGCGGGCCTTGACCAGGTCGATCCGTTCCTGGTGCCGGTCCCGCTGCTCCTCGGGGATCAACAGTTCGGCCAGCGGACCGTGAATCCCTTCCATCAGGGCGTTGGCCGCCAGCCCCGCCCGCAGGACCAGCTGGCTGGGACAGTACAGGAGCACCGGTTCGGAGTCGGCGTCGTCGTCGGACGTTCCGCCCTGGGAAGCCGGCGCCGTGGTGACGCGGACCAGGTCGGTGCGGCCCGTGGGGAACGGATCACCGCCGGAGCGCGTGATGCGGCCCAGGGATGCCAGCAGTTCAGCGTTTTCGACGGCGGCACGCGAGGCGGTGCGTGCGCCGGCGGCCTGGATGGCCGGGCGTTGCTCTTCCGGGAACGCGTCGAGGGGTTCGTAGACGCGCAGGGTCGAGGAGAATGGCAGGCCGGCCTGGCCCCGGTAGAGGTTTCCGGTCATCACGGTCTCCTTGGAAGGGTCCAGGGGGCTGCCATCAGTCCGCCAGTTCCACCAGCACGGGGGCGTGGTCCGAGGCGCCCTTGCCCTTGCGTTCCTCGCGGTCGATCGAGGCGCCGGTGACCCGGCCGGCCAGGGCGGGGGACGCCAGGACGAAGTCGATCCGCATGCCTTCGCGCTTGGGGAAGCGCAGCTGGGTGTAGTCCCAGTAGGTGTAGACGCCGGGGCCCGGGGTGTAGGGGCGGACAACGTCCGTGAAGCCGGCGGATTCGAAGGCGTGGAATGCGGCACGCTCCGGAGGGCTGACGTGGGTGGACCGGTTGTTCACGAACAGGTCGATGTCCCAGACGTCGTCGTCGAAGGGCGCAATGTTCCAGTCGCCCATCAGCGCAACCTGGGCCTGGGGGTTCTCGGTGACGAGTCCCTGCGCGTGCGTCTTGAGGCTCTCCAGCCACTTGAGCTTGTAGGGCATGTGTTCGTCGTCCAGCGAGCGTCCGTTGGGAACGTAGAGGCTCCAGATCCGGATGCCTGCGCACGTTGCTGCCATGGCCCGGGCTTCCTGCACGGGGTCCTTGCCGGCCTTGCCGAAGGAGGGCTGGTCAAGGAACGTCCGCTCCACGTCTTCGAGCCCCACGCGGGAAGCGATGGCTACGCCGTTCCACTGGTTCACGCCGAAGTGGGCCACTTCGTAGCCCATCCGTTCAAAGAGTTCCCACGGAAAGTTGTCGTCCTTGCACTTGGTCTCCTGGATGGCCAGGACGTCGCAATCGCTGCGCTGAAGCCAGGCTTCAACGCGGTCGGCGCGGGCACGGAGCGAGTTCACATTCCAGGTAGCTATCTTCACAGTTCCTAACTTACCGTGGCGGCACCACCGCTGGTAAAGCGTGGCTGAAGCCTGCGCGGGCGCTTCCAGGGCCGGAAACGGCGGATGGAACTTAGTAGGAAGTCCGAGTATATTCGCAACCAGAGATGACCTGGACCACATGCGAAGGAGCATCAGCCATGGTGCGCGAGCTCTCCCATTACGTCGGCGGTCAGCAGACCCCCGGAACTTCAGGCCGCTTCGGCGACGTCTTCGATCCCTGCACCGGACGCCTCCAGGCCCGGGTTCCGCTGGCGGACCGGGATGAGGTGCAGAATGCGGTATCCACCGCCGGAAAAGCGCAGGCGGAATGGGCAGCCATGAACCCGCAACGGCGGGCAAGGATCCTGCTCGCCTTCGTGGACCTGGTCAACCGCAACATGGACGAGCTGGCCCGGCTCTTGTCCTCCGAACACGGAAAGACCCTCGCCGATTCCAGGGGAGACATCCAGCGGGGCCTGGAAGTGGTGGAGTTCGCGGCCGGAGCACCGCACCTGCTCAAAGGTGAGTTCTCCAGCGACGCAGGCGCGGGAATTGATATCCATTCGCTCCGCCAGCCGCTGGGCGTGGTGGCAGGCATAACCCCCTTCAACTTTCCCGCCATGATTCCGCTGTGGAAGTCGGGTCCGGCCCTGGCCGCGGGCAACGCGTTCATCCTGAAACCCTCGGAGCGTGACCCCTCGGTGCCGCTCCGGCTGGCGGAACTCTACAGCGAGGCGGGCGTGCCGGACGGGGTGTTCAACGTGGTCAACGGCGACAAGGAAGCCGTGGACGCGCTGCTTGAGGACCCCCGGGTCAAGGCGGTGGGCTTTGTGGGGTCCACACCCATTGCCCAGTACATCTACGCCACAGCTGCCGCGCACGGCAAACGGGCCCAGTGTTTCGGCGGGGCCAAGAACCACATGGTGGTCATGCCGGACGCGGATCTTGACCAGGCCGCGGACGCCCTGATTGGTTCCGGCTACGGCTCCGCGGGTGAGCGCTGCATGGCGATCTCCGTTGCCGTGCCGGTGGGCGAGGGCACCGCTGACCGGCTGGTGGCCAGGCTCCAGGAACGGGTGAAGGCCCTCAAGGTGGGCCACAGCCTGGAGGCGGACACGGACTTCGGTCCCGTGGTGACGGCCGCCGCCAGGGAACGGATCGAAGGCTGCATCCGGGCAGGTGTGGACGACGGCGCCACCCTCCTTGCTGACGGCCGCGGGCTTCGCGTAGCGGGCTATGATGACGGCTTTTGGGTGGGCCCCACCCTCTTCGACCACGTCACCCCGGACATGGCCCTCTACCGCGAGGAGATCTTCGGCCCGGTCCTCAGTGTTGTCCGGGCAGCCGGTTACGATGAAGCCCTCCGGCTGTGCACCGACAACCCATACGGCAACGGCGTAGCCATTTTTACCCGCGACGGCGATGCCGCCCGCGATTTCGCCACCCGGGTGGACGTGGGCATGGTGGGGATCAACGTTCCCATCCCCGTGCCCCTCGCCTATTACACCTTTGGCGGCTGGAAAGCCTCCGGCTTCGGCGACCTGAATCAGCACGGCGCGGACGCCTTCCGCTTCTACACCAAGACCAAGACCGTCACCACGCGCTGGCCGTCCGGAATACGCCACGGGGCCAGCTTCGTGATGCCGGAGGGAAGCTGATGGCCGGCACCTCCGGCCGTGCGGACGCGGCGCAGGGGGATACGGGCAGTTCCCAAGTGCTGTTCGAGCGCCGCGGCCGGCTCGCGGTGGCCACCCTCAACAGGCCCAGGGCAGTCAACGCACTGACCGCCGGCATGGTGGGCTTGCTCCTGGAGCAGCTGACCGCCTGGGCCGATGACGACGGCGTAGCCACCGTCCTGGTGCAGGGCGCCGGAGAGCGGGGCCTCTGCGCGGGCGGGGACATCGTGGCGATCTACGAGGACATCCCGCAGGGCGGCGCCCGGACCGCAGCTTTCTGGCAGACGGAGTACCGGGTCAATTCCCTGATTGCGCGGTACCCCAAGCCGTACGTAGCGCTCATGGACGGGCTGGTACTGGGCGGCGGGGTGGGAATTTCCGCCCACGGGTCCGTCCGCGTGGTCACCGAACGCACCCGGACGGGCATGCCAGAAACCACCATCGGCTTCGCCCCCGACGTCGGCGGGACATTCCTGCTGGCCCGCGCACCGGGGGAAGCGGGAACCCACGCTGCCCTGACCGGGGCGCACCTGACCGGTCCGGACGCGCTGCACCTGGGACTGGCGGACCACTACGTCCCGTCTGAGCGGCTGCCCGGACTCGTGGCCGCGCTGGAGAAGGAAAGCGCGGAAGACGCCGTCGGACGCTTTACTGCCGTACCTCCGCCCTCGGTGCTGGCCGGCCAGCGCGAGTGGATCGACGCCTGTTACGCCTTCGCCGACGCCGAGGACATCGTCCGGCGGCTCCGCAGCTGGAACGGACAAGGCACGGCGGACGCGGCACACGCCGCTGACACCATCGAAGGGAAGTCTCCCACGTCGGTCAAGGTCACGCTGGAATCCCTGCGGCGGGCCAGGACACTGGCGCTGGACGAGGCATTGGCCCAGGAGTACAGGGTTGGCCTGCGGTTCCTGTCCGGCCCCGACTTCCGCGAGGGCATCCGCGCGCAGGTGGTGGACAAGGACCGCACGCCCCGCTGGACGCCGCCAACGCTCGGGGAGGTGCGTCCGGAACACGTTGCCCGCTTTTTCGAACCGCTGGACGGCAGGGAACTGGACCTCCGTGCAGGCGGGGGACTGCAACTAGAGGAGACGGACCATGTCTGAAAAGTACACCGTGGCCTTCCTGGGCCTGGGGCACATGGGCGGGCCCATGGCCGCGAACCTGGTCAGGGCAGGCTATGGGGTGTCCGGGTTCGACGTGGTCCCGGCTGCCCTCGAAGCGGCCAGGGCCCAGGGAATTCCGGTTGCGGGCAGCGCCACGGAGACACTGAGGGGTGCTGACGTGGTGCTGACCATGTTCCAGAGCGGCCAGCAGGTGCTCGACGCCTACCGCGGAACCTCCGGGGAGCCGGGCCTGCTGGCAACAGCCGCTCCCGGGACCCTGTTCCTGGACTGCTCCACCATCAACGTTGACGAGGCACGCGAGGCGGCGCGTCTGGCTATCGAGGCAGGCCACCGCTCCGTGGACGCCCCGGTCTCCGGCGGCGTAGTGGGCGCCGAAGCCGGAACCCTCACCTTCATGGTGGGCGCGGACGCGGAAGACTTCGAGACCGTCCGCCCGCTGCTGGAGGTGATGGGCAAACGCGTGGTGCACTGCGGGGCGCACGGGGCAGGCCAGGCGGCCAAAGTCTGCAACAACCTCATACTGGGTGTGTCCATGATCGCCGTCAGCGAGGCCTTCGTGCTCGGCGAAAAGCTGGGCCTGACCCACCAGGCCCTCTTCGATGTTGCCTCGGCCGCTTCCGGGCAGTGCTGGGCCCTGACCACCAACTGCCCGGTGCCCGGCCCTGTTCCCGGCAGTCCGGCCAACCGGGACTACCAGCCGGGGTTTGCCGGCGCGCTCATGGCCAAGGACCTCAACCTCGCGGTCAACGCACTCCGCAGCACCGGGGTGGCGGGTCGGATGGGCCCCCTCGCCGCCGAAATCTACGATACGTTTGCCGCGGAAGGCGGCGCCGGCCGGGACTTCTCCGCGATCATCACCGATATCCGGGAGAAATCCGGAAACCAGGGCGCGGATGCCCCGGGGAAGGCGCAGGCAACGCCTGCAGCGCCGGCCACGACAGCACACGACGACGGGAGCCCTGAATGACGGAGTACGCCAACATCCTGGTGGAGCAGCGGGGCCGGGTGGGCCTTGTGACACTCAACCGGCCGCAGGCGCTGAATGCGCTGAACAAGGCCACCATGGAGGAGCTGGTTTCGGCCGTGACCGCCATGGATGCTGATCCCGGGGTGGGAGCGGTGGTGATCACCGGATCAGGCAAGGCGTTCGCCGCCGGCGCCGACATCAAGGAGATGGCGTCCCAGGGCTATATGGACATGTACGCGGCTGACTGGTTCCGGGGGTGGGAGGATTTCACGCGGCTGCGCATCCCCACTGTCGCCGCGGTGTCCGGGTTTGCCCTCGGCGGAGGGTGCGAACTGGCCATGATGTGCGACCTCATCATCGCCGGGGACAACGCCAAGTTCGGGCAGCCGGAAATCAACTTGGGCGTCCTCCCCGGCATGGGCGGGTCCCAGCGGCTGACCCGGGCCGTGGGCAAGGCCAAGGCGATGGACCTGATCCTGACCGGCCGATTCATCGGGGCGGAGGAGGCCGACAGGTGCGGCCTGGTGTCGCGGATTGTTCCTGCCGAGGACGTTGTAGCCGAGGCGCTCAAAGCCGCCGAAGTCATTGCGGGAAAATCCAAGCCCGTGGCCATGGCGGCCAAGGAAGCAGTGAACGCCGCCTTCGAAACCGGGCTCGCCCAGGGGGTCCTGTTCGAGCGCCGGCTCTTCCATTCCCTCTTTGCCACGGAGGACCAGAAAGAAGGCATGGCGGCGTTCACCGAAAAGCGCCAGCCGGACTTTAGGCACCGGTAAGCGCCAGGGACTCCCGATAGGCATTGACGTCGCGGTCCAGTTCTTCAGCCATCATGTGGTTGTTGATCATGACGGCGGTCCACGCCGCGGCCGCGGCGGACGCCAACACCTGCGCCCTCAGGTCCGTGACGTTGCCCGCTGCCCAGACGCCGGGCACGGCGGTGGCGCCATCGGCGTCGGTTTCGAGGTAGTCACCGATGCCCATCGGGTGCGCCGTGGCGGACAGGCCGAGGCCGGAAAACGCCGCGAGGCGGGAATGGACCCGTGCTCCCACAACCACGGCCTCCACCGCCACCTCCGGTCCGCCCGCCAACGCCACCCCGCGCAGGGCATCGTTTTCCACCCTCAGCGCTTCCACGGCGCCTGCAACCACCTTGACCCCGCGGGCGGCCAACTGTTCGTGCTCCCCGTCCGAGGGATCCGTCCTGTCATTGAGGAACAGGGTGATGTTGCTGCTCCACTGCCGGAACAGCAGGGCCTGGTGCACCGACCACGGGCCGTTGCCGAGGATGCCGATGGCCTGGTCCTGCACCTCCCAGCCATGGCAGAAGGGGCAGTGCAGCACGTCCTTGCCCCACCGCTCCTGAAGCCCCGGAATGTCCGGCAGCTCATCCACCAGTCCGGTGGTGACCAGGAGTCGCCGGCCGCGAAGCTGCCTCCCGTCGTCGAGCGTCACCTCGAAGCCCCGGCGCACGTCGCCGCTGGTGGCCATTACCTCACCCCGCACAACCACGGCACCGTAGTGCTCCGCCTCGGCACGCCCGATGGCCAACAGCTCTGCCGGGTCGATGCCGTCACGGGACAAAAAGCCATGCACACCCTCTGCCGGAGCGTTCCGTGGCTGGCCGCCGTCCACCACCGCCACTGAACGCCGGGTGCGGCCCAGCATCTGGGCTGCGCTCAAGCCGGCAGCACCGCCGCCCACTATCACGACGTCATACATGGAATCGGCACTCTTAGTATTTCCCTTTTCAGTCATGGATTCATCGTGTGCCCCTTATGGAACTGTTGGCAAAGTAATTTGCTGGTATGGCAAAATTCGAGGATGGATGAAAACCTCGACGACGTGCTGGCGGCTGTTGGCCCGCGACTGCGGGCCCTCCGCCTCAGCCGCGATGTCACGCTGACCGCGCTGGCACAGGAAACCGGAATTTCGGTGAGCACGCTGTCCCGGCTCGAAGCCGGCCAGCGCCGGCCAAACCTGGAATTGCTCCTGCCGCTGGCAAAGGCACACCAGGTCCCCCTGGACGAGCTGGTGGGCGCGCCGGACACGGGCGACCCCCGCGTGCACCTGCGGCCCATCGTGGCGAGGGGCATGACCATCGTTCCGCTGACCCGGAAGCCGGGCGGCATCCAGGCCTACAAGCACATCCTGCCGGCCGGCCCGCTGGAGGAGCCCAACCCCCAGGTGCACGAGGGCTACGAGTGGCTGTATGTGCTCAATGGAAAGCTGCGCATGGTGCTGGGAACCCAGGATCTTGTCCTCCGCTCGGGGGAAGCCGCCGAGTTCGACACGCGGATACCGCATTGGTTCGGCAGGGCCGACGGAAAGGCCGTGGAGTTCCTGAGCCTGTTCGGGACGCAGGGGGAGCGGATGCACGTGCGGGCCAAACCGGCAGGGAAACAGTAGGGGGTTTTCCCGGCTGCCAGCTTGCGCTCAGGACCGTAAGGTAGAAAAGACCGGCAGGAGCCGCAGAGGCGATGCAGCGGGAATCGGGGGAGAGTTGATGTTGGTGACAGCGACGGGGGCCGCAAGCCCGACTGACGGGCTGGGCGGACTGGTGGGCGTTGCGGCGCGGGCCATCGACAGCCTTGGCGAATGGGGCGTAGGCGCATTCACCCTTGCTGAAACCGTGGTGCCGCCCATCCCCAGCGAGGTGATCCTGCCGCTCGCCGGGTACCTGGCCAAGCAGGGGTCCCTGAACCTGGTCCTCGTTTTTGTCACGAGTACCCTTGGCGCCTATCTGGGAGCGCTCTTGCTCTACTGGCTCGGAGCGAAGCTGGGGCTGGAGCGGTCCATCCGCGGCCTGTCCAAACTGCCCCTGGTGGACCGTGAGGACTTCGAGCATGCGGCCGGGTGGTTCCGCCGCCACGGCAGGTCCTCCATTTTCTTCGGCCGGCTCCTTCCGGGGGTGCGCAGCCTGATCTCCCTCCCCGCCGGGGCCGCGTCGATGCCGCTGGGAACTTTCAGCCTGTACACCCTGGCCGGCAGCGGGCTGTGGAACGGCGCCCTGATTGGCCTGGGGTACCTGCTGGGCACCCAGTACCGGCTGATCGAGCAGTACTCCCGGTTCCTCAACTACGCGGTGTACGCCGCCCTGGTGGTCACCGTGGTCCTGCTCGTTGCCAGGCGGGTCAAGCGGGCGAAGGCCCGGCGCTGACCTCTGCTTGACCATGGCGCTGACCCTGTGAAGGCTCCCGTCAATCGGCGAAGTCGCCGGCATTCCGCCGGAAATCCCCGAGGATCCGGATCAACTGGTCAACGTCGCCGGGACTGAACCCTGGATCGCTGAACACCTCACTGTTCAGGGCCGCCGTCGAACGCTTCGCCAGGCTGCGCCCCTCGCCGGTGAGCTCGATGAGAGTTGTGCGGCCGTCCGTGGGATGTGGTGAGCGGGCCACCAGGCCGGCCCGTTCAAGCCGGTCCACGGCGTTGGTGATGGAGGTGGGGTGGACCTGGAGCAGGGCGCTGGCCTTCTTCATGGGCAGCGAGCCCTTCCGCGCGAAGCTCAGCAGCGCCAGGAGTTCGTAGCGGGCAAACGTGAGGCCGAAAGGTTTAAGTGTTGCTTCGATCCTGGCCAGGAGGATCTGCTGGGTGCGCATCACCGCAGTTATGGCGGCCATGGGCGCGGCAACGTCCGGCCAGCCATGCTCTTCCCAGTTGCGCCGGGCGTCAGCAATGGGATCGCGGGACAACGGAGTACCCATGCCAGCCCCTTTCCGAAAAGCCTGTGAATATACTAGGACATCCAACGGTTTGGCGAGGGAAGGGATCGTAGCCCGTGCAGCCCCAAAGACGTGGCGGCGGCGAGCCGCCGTTTCCCGACGCGGACCTGATGCACGTCGTGGAGCTCCTGCCGCCTCCGGAGCGGGAACGGTATGCCCGCATCCGGGAGTTCCTCCAGGCGTCCGTCCGCCAGGCATCCGTCGAATACTGGAACCGCGAGGAATTTCCCTTCGGCCTGCTGGCGGACATGGGAAGGCATGGGCTGGGCGCCCTGCAGGTGGACGGCAGCTCGGCCCTGTTCAAAGGGCTGATGTACGTGGAGATGGCCCGCGCCGATGTATCCCTCTCTGCCCTGGCCGGCATCCATAACGAGCTGATTGTCGGCATGGTCGGCCAGCTGGGATCCGACGAGCAGAGGCGCCGCTGGCTGCCCGGCCTCAGGAGCTTCGCCCAGCTGGGGGCCTTCGCCCTGACGGAGCCCGGCCACGGCTCGGACATCTCCAGGGGGCTGGAGGCTTCCGCCCGGCGGGCAGGCTCCGAATGGATCCTGAACGGGGAAAAACGCTGGATCGGTGCCGGAACCATCGCCGACTTCGCGCTGGTGTGGGCCCGGGACGAGGCGGACCAGGCCATCAAGGGCTTCATCGTGGAGACCGACCGTCCCGGCTACTCGGCCACCAAGATCTCCAACAAAATCGGGCTGCGCATCATGCAAAACGCCGACATCGTGCTGGAGGACGTCCGGATTCCGGCTGCCAACATCCTCCCGGGGGCCGCCCACTTTGCTTCAGCCAATGGGCTGCTGCGGGATTCGCGTGCCTGGGTGGGGTGGCAGGCGGCGGGGATCCAGCTGGCGGCCTTCGATGTTGCCCGGGGGTATGCGCTGGAGCGCCGGCAGTTCGGCAGGCCACTGGCGGGATTCCAGCTGGTCCAGCAACAGCTCGCGGACATCCTGGGCAACGCCTCGGCGTCGCTCTCGCTTATGGTGCAGCTGGCGCGGATCCAGGCGGATGGCACGCTGGAGATGGCGCAGGCCGCCATGGCAAAAGCCACCACCACCCGCCTCGCCCGTTCCTCGGTGGCGATGGGCCGCTCGCTGCTGGGTGGCAACGGCATCAGCAGCGACTACGAAATGGCCAAGCTGTTCGGAGACGCCGAAATCCTCTACACCTACGAAGGCAGCTACGAGATCAACTCGCTTCTGGTAGGGCGGGCGGTCACCGGCATCTCTGCGTTCACCTGACAGGGGTGCCTTACCGTGGCAACGCTGCCTGACCTGACAGCGCCTGGCCGCCGGCGGAACGTTGTCCCGCGGGCCGTGCCTCGCTAGCATCGAAGAGGTAAGCCTACTTAGTTTTCTGGCTCCACGTTCGGTGGGGGTGCGGGAAGGAATCATGATGCGGGTCAAGGATTCTGTGGTGGTTATTACCGGCGCTTCAAGCGGCATCGGCCGGGCCGCCGCGCTTCGCTTCGCGGGCAAGGGTGCGCGGCTGGTGTTGGCTGCCCGCGGGGCGAAAGCCCTCGAAACGGTGGCCAGGGAGTGCAGGAAGCGCGGTGCCAAGGCCATTGCGGTTCCCACCGATGTCACTGATCCTGACGCGGTGGAGGAGCTGGCGGCGCGGGCCGTCCGGGAGTTCGGCCGGCTGGATGTTTGGGTCAACAACGCCGCCGTGGGTGCTTTTGGCCGGCTGTCCGAGGTGCCGCCAAAGGAGTTTCAGCGCGTCCTGGACGTCAATATTTCCGGCTATGTCAACGGTGCACGGGCGGCACTGGCCCGCCAGGCAGCCCAGAACTCGGGCGTCCTGGTCAATGTCGCCTCGATCGTGGGGGAAATTCCGTTGCCTTACTCCGCCGCCTATTCCATCTCCAAAGCCGCAAACCGTGCCCTCAGCGTCAGCCTGCGTTCGGAACTGGCGCGCGACGGAGTGTCCGGGGTGAAAGTGTGCAGCGTCCTTCCGGCCACCATTGACACCCCCTTCTATCAGCATGCAGCAAACTACTCCGGCCGCCGGGCGGTGGCGATGCCTCCCGTGTATACCCCGGAGCGGGTGGCGAAGGCCGTGGTCAAGGTGGTAGCCCACCCGCGCCGCGAAACCGTCGTGGGAGGACTGACCGGACGGCTGCTCGTCCTGCAGCATCGTGTTACCCCCGGTGCCGTCGAGGCCGCCACCGCCCGCCAGGTGGACACGAGCCAGCTTTCCCGGCGGCGGTCCACCCCGGTCACTGCCGGAAACCTGCACCAGGCGTCGGAGGCACTTCGGAAGGGAACCGTCCGTGGAGGCTGGGGCGGCGGATGGCGGACTGCCGGGCGCAGGGCCATGGTCGCGGTAGCTCTTGCCGGCACCGTCGCGGTTGCCGGCAACCGGCTGGCCAGGCCGTTGCGGTAGGAAACATTGGCCTGAACCGTAGCCTTCAGCCCGCTCCTACAGGTTCCTCTCAGCGAAGATGCGCAGGGCATCCCGCACAAAGCCGGCACCCTCCTCACCTCCGTAATTGGCGGCAAAACGGGGGTCGGCAACGTACATGTCCGCGAGTCCGGTGACGTAGCCCTTGGTGTCCCCGCCGTTCTCCGCGGCAGGCGTACCGGGGATGGATTCCAACCATGCGACGTGGCGCCGGGCGAGGTCCTGCGCTTCAGGGCTCTCGGGGGCTGCGCCCGAACCGGCGGCGGCCAGCCAGTCCTTCCCCAGCTGTTCGGAGCGGGCCTTCCACTCCCGCTTCTCCGCCTCGCCCATTCCCCGCCACCAGGAATCGCTCTTCGCATAGGCTTCCTTGCCCCAGCGTTCCTCCACCTCGTCCTTGTACTGCGTGTGGTCGAAGCCGTCGAACATTTTTTCGGCCATGAGTTCGCCTCCTCCTTCTGCTGTTTCGATCGTTTGCCGAACGGACAGGATTTGCCGGGACAGCCTGTCCTGCTCCTGCCGCAACCATTCCAGGTGGCGGGTCAGCGCCTTCACGGCATCCGTCTGCTGGTGGAAGACCTCCGCGATGGCGGGCAGCCCCAGGCCCAGCTCACGGAGGAGCAGGATCCGCTGCAGCTGCACAAGGGCAGTGCCGTCGTAGTAGCGGTAGCCGTTGCTGCCCACCCGGCTCGGCTTCAGCAACCCGATGTCGTGGTAGTGGCGGAGGGTCCGGCTGGTGGTGCCGGCCATCCTGGCCACGTCCTGGATGGACCAGTCTTTCCCTGTTCCGGTCCCGGTTTCTTCCATGATCCGAGCGTACGGGTTGACGCAGCGTCAAGGTCAAGGGGTGCCGGCGGGGAGGGGCGATGGGCCCTGTCAGCCGGCCGGGCGGTTCCGCGGCGTGCCCTTCCGGGGCCGGCGGTTACGGGCTTGGGCCACGAGCCGGCTGAACGCCAGGATGAAGACCGCTTCGATCAGGAGCATCAGGCCCACCAGCAGCCACTGTTCCTGGGAGATGAAGACAATGCAGCCGGTGAGCGCCAGGACTGTGCCCAGCGCAAGGGTGTAGGTGGCGAAACCCACAGCAACCCGGGCGCTGCGTACCCCCGTGCGGAAGCCAAAACCCAGGGGCTCACCACCGGGGTGCCCGGGAACCCGGTCCGGCGCGGCGGGCCCAAGGGAATCGAATTCTTCCCACGGATCCTTGTCCTGGCCTTGTCCGGTCATGCCTCAATTATCCCAAAAAGGCGTCCGGCGCGGGCGGCAACGAAAGCCCGGGACGCAAAACAGCGGCCCCTCCAACAAGTGCTGGAGAAGCCGCTGGATGGTAGCTCCGGCAGCCGCCGGAGTTTTCCAAGTCTTAGAGCGGGCGGATATTCTCTGCCTGCGGGCCCTTGGGGCCCTGGGTCACATCGAATTCGACCTTCTGGTTTTCGTCCAGTGAGCGGTAGCCGCTGCTGGCGATTGCCGAGTAGTGGGCGAAAACGTCAGCGGACCCGTCATCGGGGGCAATGAAGCCAAAACCCTTTTCGGCGTTGAACCATTTAACTGTGCCTGTTGCCATGGCTGCATTCCTTCATGTGACTCTGATTCTCTCTCCGGGTTTTCACCCCGGAGTGTGCGGAGAACGTCCCCCGCTGTCCCCAACGTACGGGGCTGGCGGCCTGCTTGCAAGGGTAAACACGGTTTCACCTGGTCAGCGCATGCCTTCGCGGCGTATTGCCGTGGCAATTGCGGCCGCCCTGGTCTCCACTCCGAGCTTGGCGTAGATGTGCGCGAGATGGGTTTTGACGGTGGCTTCGGAGATGAAAAGGCGCTGGCCCAGTTCGCGGTTGCTGAGGCCTTCGGTGAGGAGGCTGAGCAGTTCGGCTTCCCGGGGAGTCAGGATCTCGTCCGGGTTGCGCAACTGCTGGAACAGCCGGGACGCCACAGGCGGGCTCATCACGCTTTTGCCCTGGACGGCGCCGCGGATGGCCGCGAAAATTTCTTCCGGAGCGGCATCCTTCAGCAGGTACCCCATGGCGCCGGCATCCACTGCCCGCACAATGTCCGCGTCCGAGTCGTAGGTGGTGAAGACCAGGATCGCCTGCCGGCCGTTGCGTTCGCGGATGCGGCGGATCGCCTCGATGCCGTCCATTCCCGGGCCCATAGCCAGGTCCATGACCACAACGGCCGGGGAATGCTCCTGGACCCGTTCGAGGGCTTCCTCCCCGGAGGAGGCCTCCGCCACCACGTCGATGTCCGGCTGGGTCCCCAGCAGGGCACGGAGGCCGCTGCGCACCACCAGGTGGTCATCCACCAGCAGTACAGTGATGGCGTTCATGCGCTGTCCTCCGTATCCTGCCGGGCGGCCGGCGCGGGGAGCTGGGCCGCCACGATGGTGCCTTCGCCCGGGGCGCTTTCCACCGAGAAGACGCCGCCCAGTTGCTCCACCCGCTGCCGCATCGCCCGCAGGCCGTAGCCTCCGGCGTCCGACGGCGGTGCTGCCGCCGCCGGATCAAAGCCGGCGCCGTCGTCGTAAATGTCCAGCGTGACGGCCTCCGGGAGGAAGCCGAGGGTCACGGTGGCGGCACTGGCGGAGGCGTGCAGCCTGACATTGGAGGCCGCACTTTGGACCACCCGCAGCAGCGCGTGGCGGACGTCGGCAGAAACGGGCCGCGGCTCGCCGGTGACCAGGAGCCGGGCCTCCGGAACATACTGCCTGGCGGCGAGGAGAAGCGCCTCCGGCAGGGGTGAGGAGTCCAGGCCGGGGGAGGCAAGCTCGTGGACCAGGCTGCGGGTTTCGGACAGGTTCCCCCGCAACAATGTGGTGGCCTGCCGGAGGTCAGCCTGGGCGGCGGCGCTTGGCCAGGCCCGTCCTGCAGCCTCGAGCAGGAGCAGGCTGCTCGCCAGTCCCTGCGTGACGGTGTCGTGGATTTCCCGGGAAACCCGTTCGCGTTCGGCGATGGTGCCGGCCCGGCGCTCGCTGGCGGCCAGCTGCCCCTGGGCGCGCGAAACCTCCGCGTGCAGGCGGCGCTGTGCCTCGGCGTCGTGCTGGATGCGGTCATAGACCAGGGTCAGCATGAGGCCAACGGCCAGCGGCCCCAGAAGCATGGCAAGGTCGGTGCCGCTGCTCATCTTGAACAGCCCGGCGGCAGTGGCGGCCGCCGTGGTTCCTGCCGCGACGTACGCAGCGGTGCCGGACAGCGCGCTGCGGCAAAGGAAAAAGAGTGCGAACGAGCACCAGGCAAAGCTGGGCGCCGCGATCACCAGGACGGCCCACACAGCCACCAGCGCGAACATCCACGCCATCCCGGGCCTGCCGCGGCCGGCGAGCACGGCCACCGCGGCGTACAACAGGGAGGCTGCCGCAGCCAGGCCCAGGATCAGGAGATTGTCCGCGGGGCTGTGCCGCATGACGTAACGGACCACGGATGCCACCAGGAGCACCGCGAAACCGAGATGCACCGCGGTGTCGATGCTGCCCAGCCCGGGGCGGCCTGGGTTCCGGGGGACCGGGTCTGCAGACGCGGCAGCAGCGGCCGGCGCAGCGCCGTGAACTCGGGTAGGCATGGGATGTCCCGTTCTGTGGTGGGGAACGCTCCCTCCCATGCTATTGCCCCCGCCGTTGCAGGGCTCTCAGCCATTTGGCTGATACGGCTGGCCTTTGGTCGGAGCAGTGTCCAGACGAAGGCCCGATGGCAGGCGCCGGCGCGGCCGGAAGGATGGATCCGTATCCACCCTGAAAGTTTGCCGATCCGAGGAGACACCATGAAGAAGTCCCATAAAGCATTTGCCGCAGCAGCCGCCGGCGCACTCGTCCTCACCGCCGGGGCCACGGCGGCTGCCAATGCCGGAACCGGCTCTGCCCCCGTGGCTGTCCCTGCCGTGGACATCGCGCCTGCGCCGGAGACCGTCGTCCAGCAGAATCGGATCAGCGTGGGGGCCTCGGCCACTGCCGTGAGTGCCGCACTGGCCAAGTGCCAGGCGGACAAGCTTCCCTTTGTCACGGTGGCCCTGGTGGACCGGTTCGGAACCGTCCAGGCTCTGCTCCGGGGTGACAACGCAGCAGAACACACCATCGAGGCCGCCAAGCAGAAGGCGTACACGGCCGCCGCCTTTGGTGCCCCCACCAGCGAACTCGCCAAGCGGATCAACGGAACCGGCCCCTCCATCGCCGACCTCCCGGGCACCCTCTTCCTGGCCGGCGGCGTTCCGCTGAAGGTCAATGGCGTGTCCGTGGCTGGCATCGGCGTTGGCGGGGCTCCCGACGGCGCCCTCGACGAAGCCTGCGCCACGGCCGGGGCGAACGCGATCCCCGGCGCCGGGACTGCCAAGTAGGCTTCCCGTATGAGGCGCTTGAGGGGTCCGGCTGTGGTGGTCGCCGGCGGGCTGGCGGTGTTCCTTGCCGCGTGCCAGACACCGCAGGGCGGTCCGCAGGATGTGCCGTCCACTGCAGTTGCACCAAACCCAACATCCACCAGCCAGGCCCCTCCCAGCCGGACACCCGCCCCGGACCCCACGCCATCTTCAGCGCCGGCTCCCGCCACGGCGTCCCCGCCGGTCCTGTCCGCAGCAGAACAGGCACAGCTGGACCAGGAGTTGATTTCCGCCGCGAAGGCCAACAACACACCTCTTGTGAAGGAGCTGATCAGCCGCGGCGGCAACGTCAATGCGAAGGACTCAATCCAGGATTCCGCGTTCCTCTATGCCGGCGCTGAAGGATTCAACGAGGTGCTGCAGCTGACCCTGGCCGCGGGTGCGGACGTGGCCAGCATCAACCGTTACGGCGGCACTGCCCTGATTCCGGCCAGCGAACACGGCCATGTGGAAACAGTCCGCTTCCTGATCGCCGCGGGAGTCCCGGTCAACCACGTCAACAACCTCGGCTGGACCGCCATGCAGGAGGCCATCCTCCTGAATGACGGCGGCCCGCGGCAGCAGGAGGTGGTGGGCCTGCTCCTCAAGGCCGGCGCAAACCCGGACATCCGCGATCCCGAAGGGCGGACGGCCCTGCAGAACGCCGAGCGTCTCGGTTTTGGGGAGATCGCTGCGCTGATCCGCGGCCGGTAGCTCCTGCCGGTAACAGCAACGCGTGTCGGATATGGCCCGATAATCCGAGGTTTAAGGGCCGGATCTGACCCCGCGTTGCTTTCAGACGGCTTCGAGGATGCTGACGTAGTTGGCGATGCCCACGCCGCCCATGTTCTGGACGGCGGCGCGGCGCGGGTTTCCCAGTTGCATGTCGCCGGCGGTGCCTGTCAGCTGCATCGCGGCCAGGACATGCTGGGATACGCCGGTGGCGCCGACCGGGTGGCCCTTGGACTTGAGGCCGCCGGAGAGGTTGATGGGCAGTTTTCCGTCCTTGTACACCCAGCCTTCCTCGAGGGCGCGGGTGCCTTGGCCGGGTTCGGTGAGCCCCATGGCCTCATACATGAGCAGTTCGGCGATGGTGAAGCAGTCGTGGACTTCGGCGAAGTCCAGGTCCTCGAGTCCGACGCCGGCCATCGCCAGGGCGCGCTGCCAGGATACGCGGGTGGCTTGGAACGCGGTGGGGTCCCTGCGCGCGGCGGGGAAGAAGTCGTTGGCCTGGCCGAATCCGGCAAGCCGCACGGGCGCAGTTGCTCCGCCCGTGGGTGAGCTGGACAGCACGACGGCGGCGGCGCCGTCGGAGACGGGGGAGCAGTCGGTGCGGCGCAGCGGGTCGGCCACCATGGGGTTCTTGTCCGAGACAGTGCGGCAGAACTCCTCGCCGAGGTCCTTGCGGAGTTGGGCGTAGGGGTTGTCCACGCCGTTGCGGTGGTTTTTCGCGGCGATGGTTCCCAGCACGTCCCCCAGTTTCCCGTCGGCGTCGTAGCGCTTTGCGTAGTGCTTGGCCACCTCGGCAAAGAGGCCGGTGAATCCGGTGGTGGAGGCCTTGCCGGCCATGTCGTAGTCTGCGCCCAGCAGCCCGGCACCCACCACGTCTGCTCCGGCGTGGGTCATCTTCTCTGCCCCGATGACCAGGACCGTCTTCGCGGTGCCCGCCAGCAGGGACTTGGTGCCCTGCTGGAACGCTGCAGATCCTGAGGCACAGGCGTTCTCCACCCGGGTGGCGGGCACGTTTGCCAGCTCCGGGGAAACCTGCAGCGCCAGGGAAGACGGGAAAGCCAGGGGCATCATGCCGGAGTTGAACTGGCCGATATAGATCTCGTCGATCTGCCCGGGCTCAACGCCTGCGGTGGTGATGGCGTCAGTTGCCACCTGGACAATCAGCGATTCGAGGGTCTCCTCGGTGAGCTTGCCGAATCGGCTGTGTCCCCAACCGGTGATCAGGACGTCCTTGCCGAACTGTTCCTGCAGGCTCATGCGATGGCTCCTTCGCGCTCAAGGGCGATGTCGAATTCCGCGTCGGTTTTGTCATGGATCTCGCCCAGCGTTACGCCCGGCGCCAGGCGGGTGAGCGTGAGCCGCCGCCCGCCGTCGTCCTTCTTGACGAGGTCGAAGACGGCAAGGTCGCTGATGATCCGGTCCACGCAGCTCAGCCCGGTCAGCGGAAGCGTGCATTCGCGCACGATCTTCGCGGTGCCGTCCTTGGCGTTGTGTTCGGTGAGGACCACTACCCGGGGCGTCCCGGCCACCAGGTCCATGGCACCGCCCATGCCCTTGACCATCTTTCCGGGGATGGTCCAGTTGGCCAGGTCCCCGTTGCCGGAAACCTGCATGGCCCCCAGGATGGCCACCTTGACGTGCCCGCCGCGGATCATGCCGAAGGAGGTGGCTGAGTCGAAGATGCTCCCGCCGGGCAGCACGGTCACGGTCTGCTTGCCGGCGTTGATGAGGTCAGCGTCCTCCTCGCCCTCGTACGGGAACGGGCCCATGCCCAGCAGGCCGTTTTCGCTTTGCAGGACCACGCGCACGCCCTCGGGGAGATTGTTGGCCACGAGCGTGGGGATGCCGATGCCCAGGTTCACGTAGTCGCCGTCGTTCAGTTCCTCGGCTGCGATTGCAGCCATTTCATCCCTGGTCCAGGCCATGGGTTTCTCCTTCAGTATGTTGGGCGCTTAGACGGACAGTGCTTCGGTTTCAACGGCAACAGGGCGCTGCCGGACGGTGCGCTGCTCGATGTCCTTGGTCCGGGCTGTGGCCTGCACCAGGCGCTGGACGAAGACGCCCGGCGTCACCACGTGGTTCGGGTCCAGTCCGCCGGGCTCCACAATCACCTCGGCCTCCGCGATGGTGAGCCTGCCTGCCGTGGCGACCACCGGGTTGAAGTTCCGTGCGGTGTAGCGGTAGATCAGGTTGCCGTCCGTGTCGGCAGTGTGGGCGTGGACCAGTGCGACGTCGGCAGTGATGGCGCGCTCCCGGACGTACGTTTCGCCGTCGAACACCTCGTGCGGCTTGCCCTCTGCAACCAGGGTGCCCACGCCCGTTTTGGTGTAGAAGGCGGGAATGCCGGCGCCGCCGGCGCGGAGGCGCTCCGCCAGGGTGCCCTGCGGCGTGAACTCCACTTCGAGGCGGCCGGCAATGTACTGCTCAGCGAACAGCTTGTTTTCCCCAACGTACGAGGCAATGACCTTCCGGACCTGGCCGGCTTCGATCAGGACGCCCAGGCCCTTCCCGTCCACCCCCATGTTGTTGGACACCACGGTCAGGTCCTTGACGCCGGAATCGCGGACGGCTTCGATGAGGTCGGCCGGAATGCCGCTCAATCCGAAGCCTCCCACTGCGAGGGTCATACCGTCCTGCAGTGCGTCCCGGAGGGCATCAGCGGCGGATGGTTGGAGCTTGGTCATGGCGTCTCCTCATCGAGAATTTCGTTTGTCCACTTTGTGGATGGGTGATCTGGAAACTGAGGCTACGGGCGTCGCTTGATGGGTGTCAAGGGGGCAACTCGCGTGCTCTTTACCGCTTTTTACACTGTGGACGATATGCTGACAGCTATCCATATTGTGGACATGAGAGGTGGGAAATGAGCAATCTTCCCGTGCAGGGCGCGCAGGTGGTCAGCCGCATCGCCGGATTGTTACGGCTGGTGGGACGGAGCGCTGAGGGCATGTCCCTGGCGGGCCTGGTGCGGGAATCGGGCCTCACCCGGCCCACCGTCCACAGGCTGCTGTCCTCCCTGGCATCGGAAGGGCTGTTGGACCATGACGCGTCGAGCGGCAACTGGGTGCTGGGACCGGAAATCCTCCTGATGGGTTCCGTGGCGTCCGCGCGGTTTCCCCTGGAGGACATCGCCCGCCCCAGCCTTCGCCGGTTGGCCGAAGCCACCGGTGAGAGCGCCTTCTTCTCGATCCGCCGCGGCGGGGAAACGGTCTGCCTGCTGCGGGAGGAGGGAAGCTTCCCGGTCCGTTCCTTCGTGCTGCACGAGGGGGTCCGGTTCCCCCTGGGCGTCGCCTCCGCCGGAACGGCCATCATGGCTTTCCTGCCGGAGGCTGAGCAGGAGGAGTTGCTGGACGGGTGGACGGCCCACGCCGGAGCCTTCGCTGCCGGCCACCCGCGCGAGCTGGTCCGGGAGAACCTCGCGCGGACACGCCTGCACGGCTACTCGGTGAATCCCGGGCTGGTGCTGGAGGGAAGCTGGGGCATGGGCGCTGCGGTGTTCGACCCGTCCGGCCGGCCCGCGTGGGCGCTGTCCCTGACCGGGATTGAGCCGCGCTTCCGGCCCGACCGCCAGGAAGAACTGGGCGGCCTCCTGATGGCGGAGGCCCACCGGATTACCCAGCAGCTGGGTGGGGAGGGAAAGGGGACGCGGCCCCGTTGAGTCTCCCCGCCTTTGCCAGGGAACGACGACGGCGCGCCCACCTTCCCGGCGGGGCGCGCCGTCGTTCGTCCCCAAAGGTGGGAATTTCAGCGACTTTCCAGCTGGGTTCCTACAGTCCGGCCCGCGGTTCCTCCGGGCCCTCGTGCTTCCACCAGGTGTCGAAAATGCTGACGGGAACGGTGCGCTTGTGCCGGGTGCGCAGGTACTTCTGTTCGATCAGTTCGGCAACGTCATCCGGAACCTCGCGGCCCTCCAGGTAGTCGTCGATCTGGTCGTACGTCAGCCCGAGCTCGTCCTCGTCCGTCCGGCCGGGCCGGTCATCGAGCAGGTCCGCGGTGGGCACCTTTTCCCAGACGCGTGCAGGGGCGCCGAGTTCTGCCAGCAGTGCCCGGTTCTGCCGTTTGTTGAGGCCGAACAACGGAAGGATGTCCGCGCCGCCGTCGCCGTACTTGGTGAAGAAGCCGGTGACGGATTCCGCTCCATGGTCCGTGCCGATCACCAGGTAGTTATGCTCGCCGGCAAGGGCATACTGGGCAATCATCCGGGTGCGGGCCTTGGTGTTGCCCTTGTGGAAGTCCGAAATTTCGCTTCCCACGGTTTTCTCGAACTCATCCTCGAAACCGTCCACGGCGGCGGAGATGTTGAACGTCCACTCGGTCTTGGGCTGGATGAAGTCGAGCGCGGCCTGGGCGTCTTCCTCGTCATGCTGCACCCCGTACGGCAGGCGGACGGCTACGAAGTTGGCCTCAACGCCCTCGGCTTCAAGCTCCTCGACCGCCAGCTGGGCAAGCTTTCCGGCGAGGGACGAATCCAATCCGCCGGAGATGCCCAGGACGAAGCCCTTGGTCTGTGTGGCCTTGAGGTAGTCCTTGAGGAATCCGACACGTTTGCGCACCTCCCCTGCGGGATCGATCCGGGGCTGCACGCCCATTTCTTCGATGATGGTGGCCTGGAGTTCGCGCATGAGGTCCACACTAGCCAGCCGTGTCAACGGGGCTCAAGCATCCACACTGTCCGGCCGCTACTAAACTGGAGCGCATGACTTCCCACAGTGAGACTGCAGTAGACTTTGCAGCCGCCCGCGCCCGCCTGCTCGAACTGATCAAGGAACTCGCCGTGGTCCGCGGCAAGGTGATCCTCTCCAGCGGAGCAGAGGCGGACTACTACATCGACCTCCGCAGGATCACGCTGCACCACGAAGCATCAAAGCTGGTGGGACAGGTAATGCTGGCGCTCGCGGACAAGGCCGGGATCGATTTTGAGTGCGCCGGAGGCCTTACCATGGGCGCGGATCCCGTTGGAACTGCCGTCATGAACGCCGCCGCAGATTCGGGCCGTGCCGTTGACGCCTTCGTGGTCCGGAAGGCCCAGAAGTCCTATGGCATGGGGCGCCAGGTGGAAGGCCCCTCCGTGGAGGGCCGCAAGGTACTGGTCCTGGAGGACACCTCCACTACCGGAGGCTCTGCCCTCACCGCCGTGGAAGGCGTCCGCAAAGCCGGCGGCAATGTGGTGGCTGTTGCCGTGATCGTGGACCGCGATACGGGAGCCAAGGAAAAGATCGAAGCTGAAACCGGCGTGCCCTACCTGTTCGCCTTTGGCAAGGACGAACTGGGCCTTTCGTAGTCTTATTTCTCCGCCGCAGCCGGATCCTTGCCGGTCCGGTTGCGGGGGCCAGGGGCCGGACTTTGTTGGATCCAAACTTGAGGGTGGCCTATTATTTGCGTTAACCCCCTTTAGTACCCGTTGGAGAACCTGCCCATGCTCACCCCCGAAAAACCTCTGAGCACCACGGACCAGGTCCAGAACCTCATCCTGGACAGCGCCGATTTCGAGGACTTCCTCAACGAGCTGGCGCGCTTCTCGGCACACCAGATGGCAGGCGACGGAGAGGACGCCCTCTGCGGCATCACCCTGCTCCGCGACCGCAAGGCCGCCACCATCGGCTGGAGCAGCGACTCCGCCCGGGAAGTGGACGAGATCCAGTACTCCCTGTCCCAGGGGCCGTGCCTGACGGCGGCCAAGGAGGAACGCGAAGTCCACGTTCCGGACCTTTTCGAGGAGAACCGCTGGGGCCCGGATTACGCGAACGCGGTGGCCTCGCACGGCCTCCGGTCGGTGCTTTCCCTGCCCTTCAACCTCCAGGGCGACGCCAAAGCGGCACTGAACCTGTACTCGGACGTCCCGCGCAAATTCGACGAGCGTGCTACCGCGAGGGCCCGTGGCTACACCCGGGAAATTTCGCAGGCCCTGCGGCTGGCGGTGCGGTTCTCGCTGCACACGGACAGTGCCGCGAACCTGCGCGCAACCCTCGAGTCCCGGACCATCATCGATATTGCCGTAGGCATCGTGATGGCCCAGAACCGGTGCAGCCAGGAGTCCGCGGTGAACATCCTCACCGAGGCGTCCAGCAACAGCAACACCAAGCTGCGGGACATCGCCAAATCGCTGGTGGATTCCGTGGGCGGCACGGGCACCCGGACCCACTACCAGGAACCCGGCCAGAGGCAATCGGACCAGACGGCCTGACATACGGGTTGTGCCCGCTCCCGCTGGAGGATACGCTTGCCGAGGTTGAGCCGTCGGCCATAGACACCCTTTTTTGGAGTACCTATGGACCGCGCACTGAATGCCATCGTTAACCTCGATGTCCCCGCCGATACCGTCTGGATCGACGTCCGGGGGAGCCTGAACCACGAATCGCGCCCCGACCTCATGCACATCATCCGGCGGGTCAGGCGCATGGGTATCCGTTCCCATGTCAGAGTGGACCTCTCCAACGCCGTGCTGGTGGAGTCCTCTGCCCTGGCCGGGCTCCGGACAGACCTCAACGCCATGGATTCCACGCTGCCGGCCCTGCACGGTGCCGGCGTGTCGCTTCACCTCACCCCCGCCACTGACAGCTGGACGTCCCCCTCAGACACGGGCGAATCCCGCGTGCAGCCCCTTGTCATCGTTGACGACGACGTTGCCCTCCTGGGGGCCGGGCATGATGCGTTCCCCGCCGCGCCGGCTGAACCGTTGGAGGAAATTTTCGGCCGGCCGCTGGCGGAGTACGCCGACGAGGAACTCCTGGCGGCCAGCGACTCGCTGTTTGCCATGCTGGACAATCCGAAAGCCTTCGCCGGCGCCGATTTGCTGGGCCGCTACAACGACATCGGCCAGGAACTCTCGAGGCGCCGGCAGGAACCGGAAACACCATTCCCGGCAGCGGAGGATCAGGCAGCCAGCTGACGCGGCGTCACTGAATGGTTACACCCCGCTTCTTGCGGCGGTGTCTTCAGTTGTGCCTACGGTAGAGGTGTGCCGTATGAGGGGGACGTAAATCCGCAGAACCGGCGCGGGAGTTCCGCTGCCCGGCTGCTGGCGGAAGCTGCTGCCCTGAAACAGTTCTCGCGGCGCGGTTTCCTCACCGGAGCCGGCGCCTCCGGGCTGCTGGCCGCAGACATGCTGCTCACCCGGCAGGTCCAGTCGCAGCGCCGGACGGACAGGATCCTTACCATTTCGGACGGTTTCGCGGACCTCTACTACCCGGACGCCAGCTGGTTCCTGTTCCCCGGCTACAAGACCAGCTGGGAAGAGGCGCAATGGATCCTCAACTCACTGCGCGGGTCCCTGAACAAGCGGGCCAGGCTGGCCGCCGTCGGCTACTCCAACCAGGGCCTGGACATCGACAGCATAGTGATCGCCCTGATCGAGCACGTCCGCGCCCAGAAGATCACCAAGCTGTTCTTCTACGGGCACAGTTTCGGCGGGATGGTCGCAACCCAGGTGGCCGCCCGGCTGCTGGAGATCCACGGTGTGGAGGTGAAGTTCATCGTGCTCGACTCCAGCCCCTACAGCAAGCACGATGTCCTGGACCAGAGCTGGTTCGACGGCGTCGTGTTCCTTTACGAGCGCGGATTCCGGTTCCCGTCCACCCTCCGCGGCGGCTACGAGCTGGGCGAACGGGTCATCCACAAGGATGAACGCAGCTGGCGCCAGATCCTGGACCAGACGATGGAACAGCTGTCCCCGATCGCTCCGTCCAGCGTGCTCGTCCAGACGGAGTCCGCGTACATCTACCACTTCGAAGGTGCCCGGTTCGCGGGCAAGATCGGTACGGCCAAGATGGCCTACGTCGGCAATCCCCGGGACCGGACCGTCCGCTACCAGACGGCAGCCGAAGCCTGGGCCGTGGCGTTCAAGGACAACATCGTGTCGACGGACCTGCAGACCACAGGTGCCGCCCCGGCGCATGCGAGCCCGGGCTGGAACCCCAACATCTACCGGCCAATACTGGACGAACTGCTGGACGGGTTCTTCCCCCTGCCCCGCGGCGGCTCCAGGGTGACCGTTTTCTAGATCTGGTTCTTCAGGTCCGCCACGGAATTCAAGACCTGGTTGGGCCGGAACGGGTAGGCACCGATGTCCTCGCGCCGAGTGATGCCGGTCAGGACCAGGACCGTATGCAGCCCGGCCTCCATGCCGGCGATGATGTCTGTGTCCATCCGGTCACCGATCATGGCGGTGGTCTCGGAATGCGCATCAATCTGGTTCATGGCGGAGCGGAACATCATGGGGTTGGGCTTGCCCACCACATAGGGCTCCCGGTCCGTGGCCTTGGTGATCAGCGCGGCGATGGCACCGGTGGCGGGCAGGGGGCCGTCCTTCGACGGGCCGGTGGCATCCGGGTTGGTGGCAATGAAGCGGGCGCCGGCCAGGATGAGGCGGATGGCGGTGGTGATGGCCTCGAAGGAATACGTGCGTGTTTCGCCGAGCACCACGAAGTCCGGGTCCTGGTCGGTGAGGATGAAGCCTGCCTCATGCAGCGCCGTCGTCAGTCCTGCCTCGCCGATTGTGTAGGCGCGGTTGCCCGATCCTGAACCCTGCACCTGGTCCTTCAGGAACTGGGCGGTGGCCAGGGCGGAGGTCCAGATGTTCTCCTCCGGTACTTCCAGTCCGGAAGCGCGGAGCCGGGCGGCAAGGTCACGCGGAGTGAAGATGGAGTTGTTGGTCAGCACCAGGAACCGCTTGGACGTGTCAACCCACCGCTGGATGAGCTCCGCGGCCCCGGGCACCGCCTGGTTCTCGTGGACCAGCACACCGTCCATGTCCGTCAGCCAGCACTCGATGTCCTGGCCGCTGCGGTAGACCGCCGGGTTTCCCTTGACCGTGTCCGCTTCTGCCATGTTTTCTCCTCCAGGTTCATCTGCCGGTTGCGGCTCCCAGTCTTTCATCCTTCTGCCCGAACAACCTGGACCCCTGGAGGGAAGGGCCCGGCGGCCAGCCTGGCTGCCCGGTCCACTAGGCTCTTAGCTGGCACCAAGGTGCCAGCGGCTGCGGATCCGGGGATGCCCGCAGTGTTTGTTGCGCCGGCACGCGCCAGCACGTCCCTTTGAACAGAGACCATCTGGCACCGTGCGGGAACCGCAGGCTGCCACCAGCACCTGAAAGGGACTGCCATGAGCAACAGCAACTACAGTGCCCCGCCACCGTCCAGGGATGCCGCCGGGGCCTACGCGCCGCCGCCGCTTCCCGGCCAGCACCCCAACCAGCAGTATTCCGGCCAGCAATACCCCGGGCAGCAGTACCCGCAACCTGGTGCCCCGCAGCAGCCGCAGCACGAGCCGCCCCGTAACAACAAGACGCTGTTCATCGTCCTGGGGGCAGTTGCGGCAGCCGTTATAGCCGCGCTCGTCGCCGTTTTTGTGTGGGTGGTCCCGGTGTTCACCGCGCCGCGCGCCGCAGATTCCCCGTCCGCGGGGGCATCGTCCCCGGCGCCGGAGGAAAGCCCAGCGGGTGAAGAATCGGCTGCACCATCCGGCCAGGCTGCGGACGATGTGCCGGCCGGCGCCATTCCCCTTCCCCCGGGCTGGGCGGACCTGCAGGGGCCGGCCAACATCCCCGCCGAGGGCGATCCCCTGTTCAGCCGCTTTGTCACAGGAGAGTCCTCCTTCCAGTACCTCACATCCTGGACCGCCGATGACACCTTCGGAATTACCGCGGATCCCACCACCGGTACGCCCATGCAGCAGAAAGCCCAGGGCACGGAGGAGCGCGACGGCGACGGCATCGCCTTGGCCTACGCGTTCTTCGCCGAAGCCGAGGAAGGCAAATACGGCAAGGAACCCGGGAAGGTGCAGGCGGCCATAGCGGAGATCCAGGCGAAGTTCGCCGCCATGCCCGCAGCCGACCTGCCGCAGCACCTGGTGGGCCACAAATGCACGGGCAACTTCAAAACCACCACTCCCGAGACCCGCGAATTCCGCCGGACGGCCGCCGTCGTCATCGGTTTTACCTGCACCAACGCCCGCGGCGAAACCATCCGGGCCGTGAACCTGTTCAGCGTCACCCCGTGGGGAACTCCGCAGATGGTGGGCGTCAGCGGCCACGAGACGTACTGGAACGAACACCCGGACCTGCTGGAGCAGATCTCCAACTCCTACCGTGCCAACCGCTGGAAACTGGACGGCTGACCCGCGGCTAAAGTTGAAGCGTGACTGACCAGCCCCAGACTCCGCCGCCGTCCGATCCGCCGTCCGGCGAGGCAGCGCCGGAGGAGGACTCCGTGCCCAAGGCGGAGGTCGGCGTCGGGCCCTGGGAAGGGAAACTGCCGGAAGGCGACCACTGGGATCCCGACCTCCTGGCCGACGGCGACCGGCGCAACGTCCTGGACAAGTACCGGTACTGGAAGCACGAGGCGATCGTGGCGGAGCTGGACTCCCGGCGCCACAACTTCCACGTGGCCATCGAGAACTGGCAGCACGACCTCAATATCGGCACGGTGGTGCGCACCGCCAACGCGTTCCTCGCCAAGGAGGTCCACATCATCGGCCGACGGCGGTGGAACCGTCGCGGGGCCATGGTCACCGACCGCTACCAGCACGTCCGGCACCACCCCACCGTTGCCGACTTTGTCGAGTGGGCGCAGGGGGAAGGGCTGGCCATCATCGGGATCGACATCTTCCCGGACTCCGTCCCGCTGGAAACGTACGAGCTGCCGAAGGACTGTGTGCTGGTGTTCGGCCAGGAAGGTCCCGGGCTCACGCCGGAGGTCCACGAGGCGGCCGTCGCCACCCTGTCGATCGAACAGTTCGGCTCCACCCGGTCCATCAATGCAGCGTCCGCCGCCGCGATCGCCATGCACGCCTGGGTGCGGCGGCACGTCTTCAACCAGCTCACTTAGTACTGCCCCTTCCCGCGAGATGGCACTTAACGGCAGTCCAAGCGCCCGGAACTGCCGTTAAGTGCCATCTCGCGCGGGGGAGGGCACCCAGGCTGTGGATAACCCCTATCCGGGCTCCGTGAACGAGCCAGAATGAGGGATGCGCAAGGCCATCCTTCCCGACCATTTGAACAATGGTTCATTCTCCCTTCGGGCCTCGGACAAGGCCGGAGTCACACGTACCCGCACGGCGGCAAAGGACCTGGTGACGGTTTCACGGGGTATCCGGGTGCCGGTGCAGTCGGGCGCCACGGGATCAGCAGCTTTGCGTGCCTACACGGACCTTGACGACACCTCCATCCTCACGTCGTTATCGGCCGCCCGGGTCTGGGGCGCGCCGCTGCCCGCCAGGCACAGAGGCGATTGGCGGATCCACCTTGCCCGGCGGCGGGGCTTCAGCTTCCCGCGCCGCGCCAACGTGGTTGGACACGTGCTGACATTCTTCCCGGACGAGGTGCTGGAGTACGACGGCGTCCGGCTCACGTCGCCTGCGCGGACGTGGCTGGACCTTGCTGGTTTGCTGACCGTGGAGGAGTTGGTAGCCGTTGGCGACTATCTGGTCTGCTGCCACGGCCTGCATTTCCGATGCCCAGGGCCGCTATATGCAGTATCGATGACTTGCGGGACGTTATCGGGCGGCACCGTGGCATGCGGGGTGTCCGGACAGCACGGGAGGCAGTTGAGCTGGTCCGCGTGGGCAGCGACTCGGTCCCTGAGACCAGGATGCGCCTCGCGCTCGTTGATGCAGGCCTGCCCGAACCCGTCCTGAACCATGTGTTGTTTGAGAGCCGGGGCGTCCCGGTGCTGTGGCCGGATGCGGCCTATCCGCGCTGGGGTATCGCGTTGCAGTACGACGGCGGACATCATGCCGGCACGGAACAGCATTTGAGGGATATCGATCGGCAGGACCGGACCGAGATCCACGGCTGGCTGGAGGTCAGGATCGGCAAACATCATCTCGAAGGTGACCGTCCCGCCGTCGTACCCAGGGTCCGGCGGGCACTGCAAAGCCGGGGCTGGAGGCGAGATGACAGATAAGGGCAGAGGCGGGCGCCGTCATTGCCGTGAACTGCCATCTCGAGTAAGCCCAGGCCGGCGCGGGCCCGAGCCTGCGAGGCGAGGGTGCGGGTACGGCCTTGCGAGGCGAGGGTGCGGGCGGTGGGCCCACGCCCGCAGGGTTCCCTGGCCGAGCTTGCGAGGCGAGGGTGCGGGCGGGGCGTAACCAGGAGCACACCCAGTGCGGTAATGACTAGGATGGTGCCTAGCCGTACAGCGGTCTACGGGTTACCAGCCCCACAGACAAAACTCAGCATAGGAGTCAGCATGCCCATTGCAACCCCAGAGATCTACTCCGAGATGATCGACCGCGCGAAGGCAGGCGGCTTCGCGTTCCCGGCCGTGAACGTGACGTCCTCCCAGACGCTGAACGCCGCGCTGCGCGGTTTCGCGGAGGCTGAGTCCGACGGCATCGTCCAGGTCTCCACCGGCGGCGCCGCGTACTGGTCCGGCGCTTCCACCAAGGACATGGTGGCCGGTTCGCTGGGCTTCGCCGCGTTCGCCCGCGAGGTGGCGAAGAACTACAACGTCAACATCGCCCTGCACAC
>NZ_FVZL01000011.1 GCF_900168295.1 Arthrobacter sp. P2b
CCGACGCCTTCGAAATCGTCCTCAACGTCGCCTCCGTCGGCATCATCATGACCTGGGCCACCATCGTCCTGTGCCAAATCCAACTCCACCGCTGGTCAAACAAAGGCTGGCTCAAACGCCCCACATTCCGCATGTTCGGCGCCCCCTACACCGGCTACCTCTCCCTGCTCTTCCTCCTCGGCGTGCTGATCATGGTCTTCATCGAATCCCCCCTGACCATGCTCGTCACCGCCATCGCCTCCATCCTGATGGTCTTCGGCTGGTACGCCTGCCGCAAACGCATCCGCGACATCGCCGAAACCCGCGACGGCTTCACCGGCATCTCCCCGGTGGTCGCCAACCCGCCGGCGGAGACGTTCAAGAAGTAGTGCACGCCGGCTAACACGCCGCAACGCCCGACGGCGGCACCTTTGGTTCTGGAGCTACAGAACCTCAGGTGCCGCCGTCGGGGTTTTAACGGGAATCGCTGTTATCGCTACTTATGCCATGAGGGCTCCACCACCATCGCCGAACCGCCGCCGCGCCTTGTTGGTTCGGCTGCAGCGACAGTACGCCCGTCCGGCAGGAACTCGATGGCCGTGGCGGCGCCGATTTCCGCCGCAGAGGTGCCTGGCGCACCCGCAGCAGTAAACGTGTGGCCGTACCGTGTGGCAAGGTCCTTGCCGTACGGCGCGTCGATGAAGGCCTGTTCAGCGCTTACATTGGCCGTATTGCGCTGCGAGGCGCGCGGGGCGGCAAGGGCGTCCTGGATGTTCATACCCAGGTCGATGCGGTTAATGAGCGTCTGCAGGACCGTGGTGATGATGGTGGAACCGCCCGGGGAACCAAGCGCTACGAAGGGTTCGCCGTCCTTGAGCACGATGGTGGGCGACATGGACGAGCGCGGCCGCTTGCCCGGCTGGATGCGGTTGGGGTCGGTTTCGCTGTACACCGGTGAGAAGTCCGTGAGCTCGTTGTTCAGGATGAAGCCGCGGCCGGGAACCACGATGCCGGACCCGCCGGTCTGCTCGATGGTGAGGGTGTACTCCACCACGTTGCCCCACTTGTCGGAAACGGTGAGGTTGGTGGTATTGATGTTCTCCGTATCCGAGGCGTCACTAAGCGCCGCCGGTTTTGCCGGGCACACGCCGTCGTACGCCACGTCGCCCGCGGCCACAGGCTTGGTTGCCGCGCGGTTGGGATTGATCTCGCAGGCCCGTTCCTTGCCGAAGACCGGGTCGAGGAGTTCTTCCGTAGGAACGTCCACGAAGGCAGGATCGCCAACATACTTGCCGCGGTCGGCGAAGGCGAGGGCGCTGGCTTCAAGGTAGTGGTGCAGGACCTTTGGCTTGTCGTTGGCAAGAGCGGGAAGGTCGAACACCTCCAGGATGTTCAAGGCCTCCCCGACGGTCGTGCCGCCACTGCTGGAAGGTGCCATGCCGTAAACGTCATAGCCGCGGTAGTTCACGTGGGTGGGGTCCTGGTCGAGGGCCTCGTAGTCATCCAGGTCTTCAGTGGTCATGACGCCTGCGGGGCCGGGAACCGGGACTTTGGCGTCCACGGATGAGGGTGCATTCCGGACAGTGGAGACGATTTCCTCGGCGATCGGGCCTTCATAGAACTCGTCCACGCCCTTGTGTCCCAGAATCCGGTACGTCTCGGCAAGATCCGCATTTGTAAAGACAGTTCCAACAGCGGGAGGAGCACCTCCGGGCAGGAACAGCTCCCTCGTAGCGGCAAACGGAGCAAAACGGTCCTGGTTTTCGGCGGTCTGCAGGCGGAAGGTCTCGTCCACCACAAAACCGTCTTGGGCAACGTCAATGGCAGGTTCCAGTGCATCTGCCAGGTCCATGCTGCCCCAGCGGTCCAGCGCGCGTTCCCAGGTTGCTGGAGTCCCCGGCACACCAACAGACATGCCACTTGTAGCCTGCTTGCGGAACGGGTAGGCAACGGGTTTATCCGCGGGACTGGCCGGATCGATGAACGCATTTCTGGGCATCGCGGCCGGTGCGGTCTCGCGGCCGTCGATGGTGCTGACCTTGCCCCTCTTCGCGTCGTAGAACACAAAGTAGCCGCCACCGCCGATGCCGGCGCTGTAGGGTTCGGTGACGCCCAGGGTGGCGGCTGCGGCGACAGCGGCGTCGACGGCGTTGCCACCCTTGCGGAGGATTTCGATGGCCGCGGCGGAGGCGTCCGCGTCAACGGTGCTGACGGCGCCTCCGTAGCCGGTTGCTGTAGGCCTTTTTTCGACGTTGTCGGCCTGCCGCGGATGGGCAGAGGCCGGGCTCGCCAGTGCTCCAGTGGTCACGCTCATCGCCAGCGCCGCCGTGACGGCACCGAGCCGGCGTCCCAGATGTGGCATGGTTGCTCCTGATTGGGTTCGGGTGAGGTGCGTCACACGCTACTCCTCGCCCCCTGTACTCTCAACGGCTGCGCCTACCCCTGCTGCATGCCTTCCTGACGCTCCGCTGTCGCACAGGTCTGTCCTCTTGACGTGCGTGGGGTGCGGGTCTATTCTCGGCCCCATCCTGCCGTTCAACGTTCACGGGGGAGCACCAGCAGGGCACGTTTACTGTTCGTCCTGGGCTCCGTCAGTTGCCACAGGACGTGTCCAGGGGCACCGGTCAAGGAGGACCGCGATGAGCAATCCGGAAGCAAAAATTGTCGTAGGTGTGGACGGCTCCGATTCCTCGGTCCAGGCCCTGCGATTGGCAGCCCGGCTGGCGCCCGCCCTCAACGCGCAAGTCCATGCTGTGGCTTGCTGGGATTTCCCGCAAATCTACGCTGGCTACGTTCCGCCCGACTTCGACGCATTTGAAGCAGCCGCGCGACAGACCTTGGCCGAGGCTCTCGGCAAGGCGTTCGGGCCGGATGCCTCCGTAGAGATTACCCAGGCTATAGTCCGCGGCCCGGCGCCGGCCAAACTGGTCGAAGCCGGCGCGGACGCCGCACTCCTGGTGGTGGGGCGCCGCGGGCACGGCGGCTTCATCGGCATGCACCTGGGGTCGGTGAGTTCAGCATGCGTTTCGCACGCCGCCTGCCCTGTCCTGGTGGTGCATGCCGACAGCAATCACCGGCCCCACCATCTCTGGAGAGGCTCCAAGGGCAAGGGCGCCGCGAAGCTCTAGCCCCCGAACCTTCCTGGCGTAATGCAACGCCCCTGCAACTCCCGGCTGGAGCCGATCCCCTATGCTCAGCAGAGTGCCCCTCTGCGCAGGCGCCCGCAGGAGTGGCACTAACTGGGCAGTTCAACGTCGAACCATTCGGGAGAAACAGCATGACCAACTGGCGGATCAGGGATTTCCACTCCTCGGACCTGGACGGGATCCTGCACCTCTGGGAGACCTTGAAGGCGAGCAACGTGGAACCCGTCTACGCCCTTTCCGAGGTCCTGGCATCCTGCGAGAAGGACCACGCCGTGGTGGCGGTGCAGGGCGACCAGGTGGTGGGGGCCGCCGTCGGACGCGCCGCGCACGACCAGGGCTGGATCGTTTTCCTCGCCACCCTGCCCGAATACCGCGGACGTGGGATCGGCACCTCGCTGCTGGCCGCCGTCGAAAACCGCATGGCACCGCACGGGCTCAACAAGCTCTCTGCACTCATGCCGGAATCGGAAACCCGGGTGGAGGCATTCCTGGGCCGCGGCTTCGCCCTGAAGAAGAACCTGCGCTACTTCGAACGGACCATTCCTGTCCAGCGCCAGGAACTCGGCGCCCTGGGCCAGCTGGGCGGTCGCGTCCTGGCCCGCGACCTCTGGGAAAACGTGGCCGGCATGCGCAAGGAGAAGGAACTGCTCGAACGCCGCCTGGTGCTCCCCCTGGCCGAGGCCGACCTCGCCGACGAATTCGGTGTGGTTCCGCCCCGCGCCGTCGTACTTTTCGGCCCGCCCGGCACCGGCAAGACCACCTTCGCCAAGGCCATCGCCTCCCGCCTAGAGTGGCCCTTCGTGGAAGTCTTCCCCTCCCGGCTCGCCGCCGATCCGCAAGGCTTGGCCGGCGCCCTCCGCGAGACCTTCCTGGAGATCGCGGAGCTGGAACATGCCGTGGTGTTCATCGACGAGGTGGAGGAAATTGCGTCACAGCGCTCGGGTGAGCCGCCGTCCCCGCTGCAGGGCGTCACCAACGAACTGCTCAAGATCATCCCGGCCTTCCGCGAACAGCCCGGCCGCCTGCTGGTCTGCGCCACCAACTTCATCCGCGCCCTGGACACCGCCTTCCTGCGCCACGGCCGGTTCGACTACGTCATCCCCATCGGCCTGCCGGACCGGCAGGCCCGCGAAGCGATGTGGCAGCGGTTCATCCCCGCCCCCGTGGTGGACGCCGTTGATGTTGACCTGCTGGTGGAGCGCACCCAGGGCTTCTCCCCCGCCGACATCGAGTACGCCGCCCGCAGCGCTTCCCAGCGCGCCCTGGAGAAAGCAGTGTACGACGACGGCGGGCTGGCCTCCGGAGGGCAGCTTTCCGTCCGGGAGGCGGTCCGGAAGGGCCCCGCCACCCAGGATTACCTCGACGCCATCGCCGAAACCCGCACCACCGTCAGCGAGGAAGTCCACCAGGACTTCCTCGAAGACATCGACGCCCTGGGCCGCGTGTAAGGCAGTAACGTGTGAAGCATGTCCTCCAACCCCCTCCGGCATGCCATGGCGCGCATGGGCGGCCGCGATCCGCATGAAAAGCACCGCGCGGCCACACCGCTTGAACTCTTTTTCGACCTGACCTTCGTGATCGCCTTCGGCGTTGCCGGCAGCCAGTTCGCCCACGAAATCGCCGAAGCGCATTTCGTTGCCGGCCTGATGGGGTTCTCCTTCGCCATGTTCGCCGTCATCTGGGCGTGGATTAACTTCACGTGGTTCGCCAGCGCCTATGACACGGACGACTGGATCTTCCGCGTGGTCACGATGGTCCAGATCGTTGGCGTCCTGATCCTTGCCATGGGGATCGAGCCCATGTTCCATTCCTTGGTGGAGGGCAAGCATGTAGACAACGCGGTGATCGTGGGCGGCTACGTGATCATGCGGCTGGCACTGGTTGCCCAATGGCTGCGCGCAGCCAGGCAGGATCCGGCCCGCCGCGAAACATGCCTGCGCTACGCGAAATACCTTGCGCTGGTGCAGCTCGGCTGGATCGCGGTGCTGATCATCGAGGCGGACGTTCCCACCACGTTCTTCATGATTGTGCCCCTGATCGTCCTGGAGATGTCCACCCCGTACGCCGCCGAACGCAAAGCGCGGACGCCGTGGCACGCCCACCATATTGCCGAGCGGTACGGGCTGCTGGCCATCATCGCTTTGGGTGAATGCCTCATCGGTGCGATCGAGACGCTCCGCGCCATTGTGGCCAACCACGGCTGGAGCGTGGACGCCGCGCTGGTTGGCTTTGGCGGCACAGCCCTGGCTTTCGGCATGTGGTGGATCTACTTCATGCTTCCCGCCGGACGTGCGCTGCACCTGCGGCGCCACCGGTCATTCCTGTTCGGTTACGGCCACATCCCAATCTTCGCCGCGATTGCCGCCACCGGCGCCGGGCTGCACGTGGCAGCGTACTTCATCGACCACGAGGCACACATCAGCGGCGCCGTGGCGGTGGCCAGCATCGCAGTTCCCGTGGCACTGTTCAAAGGTTCACTGACCTGGCTGTACAGCGTGATGGTGGGCCCGGACCGGACGGTCATCACCGTGGCAGCAGGTGTGCTGGCGGCGCTGGCCGCTTCAGTTGGCATGGCGGCGGCAGGAGTTTCCGTCCCGGTCTGCCTGCTGGTGATTGTGCTGGCGCTCGGCATGTCGGTCGTCATCGATGAGCGCCGCGGTTCCGACCGGCTGCATCACGCGCTGGAGAAGCTGGAGACTACTGCTCCCCGCCCGTCCTAGCGTCCAGCGCCGCCCCGCCGGTGGCATCCTGCTCCCCGTAGGACAGGTTCTCGTAGTCCGTGGTGTCTTCCTCATCCAACTGGTCGTCCAGCTCCTCGAGCAGCCACGGGTTCACGCGCGCCAGGATCTTCCGGACCTCCTCCACCTCCACGGCCGCGTACAGCACGGGACGGGCATCCCGGTACTTCGTGACCGGTGGCTTGTCCGGCCATTTTTCGGCCAGTGCCTGAACCCGTTCGGGCAGTGAGTTGTGGGCGTTGTCCGCGATCTTGACCAGGGCGGCGTCGTGGTGCTCTGCGATCTCGCGGATTCCGGCCTGGTAGTCGTCCGGGTTTTCGTGCAGCCGGTTGGTGACGCGTTCGATAATCTCCACGGCCCGCTCGGACACGCCCATGTCCAACAGGGCCTGCCGTGTTATCGGGGTGTCCTCGGCAATGTCGTGCAGATATCCGGCAATCCGGATGTCGTCGTCGAAATCGGCAAGCGCGTCACCGACGGCGAGGACGTGGTCCTTGTACGGGCGCTTGAGCTTGTCCTTTTGCCGGTTGTGGGCCACCTCGGCGAGGACCTTCGCGGTCTCAACCGTGAATCTGGGCGCCGGGCTCTGCTCCGCGGCATGCTGGTCTGACATGTCCTAAGCCTAGGCTGAACCGGCCGCCGAGGCTCACACAGCACCAACGGTTCCGCGCGATGCTACTTCTTGCCGTACTTGCGATGGACGGCCTGCTTGCTGACTCCCAGGCAGAGTGCGATGGCCTCCCACGAGAGGCCGGCCTGCCGGGCGCTCCGTACCAGCGAGGATTCCGTCCGGTGGACTTCCTTCTGCAGCTCGGCGATTGCCTGCAGCGCTTCCGCGGGCCCCATTCCATCCATCGATCCGACCAGTGTCTTCATCCGGTCCACCTCCATGCCGTCAACATTAGTTGACGAACGGTCTTGGCGTCAACAAAGGTTGACGCCGGATCCTGGTTTATGTGCGGTCCGCTTTAGGCGGACCAGATCCACGGGTTCCGGGGGAGCACGTCGGGATCGAACGAATTTAAGGCATGCTCCAGCGTTCCGGGCGGCAGTCCGAGCGATTCCAGCAGCCGGTCCCGGACGGCGGCAACAGGGGTGCCGGCGCGGGAAAGGTCGCCCAGCGTCACCGCGCCATCGCGCTTCGCCAGGCGCACGCCGTCGGCATTCACCACCAGGGGGACATGCGCGTATTCCGGGACGGGAATATTCAGGAGCGATGCGAGATATGCCTGCCGCGGCGTGGATGGGAGGAGGTCGTCGCCGCGGACCACCTGGTCGATGCCCTGCTCGGCATCGTCCACCACCACCGCCAGGTTATAGGCGGTGACACCGTCGTTGCGCCGCAGCACGAAGTCATCCACAACCCCGGTGAATGTGCCATGAAGGCGGTCCTGCACGGAGTACTCCTGCACGGCAGACCGCAGCCGGACGGCGGCCGGCCGGGTGGCACGCTTGAACTCCAGCTCCGCAGCATCAAGGTTCCGGCAGGTCCCCGGATACGCCCCCTGGGGTGCGTGCGGAGCGGACGGCGCCTCCTGGATCTCCCGGCGCGTGCAAAAACACTCGTATGTGAGACCGGCGTTGTGCAGGCGTGTGATGGCGTCAACGTAGAGCCGGCCGCGGCCGGTTTGCCGGACCACCTCACCGTCCCAGGCCACGCCGATGGCTTCCAGGTCCCGCAACTGTTCCGCTTCCGCCCCCGCCCGTGCCCGGTCCAGGTCCTCAACCCGCAGCAGGAAGGTGCGGCCTGTGGAACGGGCGAAGAGCCATGCCAGGATGGCCGTCCGCAGGTTGCCCACATGCAGCTCGCCGGACGGACTGGGGGCGAATCGGCCGGCGGAGGTCATGGATCCAGCCTAAGGGGAACAGCACAAGAGCCCCTCAGCTACCGATGCCTTCGGAAAATCCGACGATCGGTGGCTCAGGGGCTCTTGCCGTGGGGTGCGGAATGACGATGCGTGAACAAGAGTCAATCAGCGGCGGCTTCCTTGCGGGAAGCGGGGTGCAGCGCCCGGGTGGTGTGCCGGAAAGCCTGTAGCCTGCGGGATCCGGCGGTAGCCTTTGCCCTGTTGCCATCATTTGAGCAGCAGACCTACAGTTGGTGCAACTGCCCGGGATTTTGTTGATCACTCTGACTAACCCCTGGGCGCTAACCAGACGGGAAATGATCAGATTGCAGCAACTGGACGCGAGCGATAAACGGATCCTTCGGGCACTCGACGAGGATCCTCGCGTTCCCATCATGGTCCTGGCCCAGCGGCTCGGCCTGGCCCGCGGAACGGTGCAGTCGCGACTGGAGCGGATGGCGGCGTCGGGTGCGCTGCGGCCCAACAGCAGCAGGGTGCTCCCCTCGGCGCTGGGGCGTGGAGTGGCGGCCGCCGTGAGCGCGGAACTGGACCAGAGCCACCTCAACGAGGCCATCGCCGCGCTTCGGGAGATCCCGGAAGTCCTCGAATGCCACGCACCTGCCGGAGACACGGACCTGCTGATCCGCGTGGTGGCCACCAGCCCGGACGACCTTTACCGGGTATCCGAGGAGATCCGGCTGTGCCCGGGCATCGTGCGCACGTCCACCAGCATGTTCCTGCGGGAGGTCATCCCCTACCGCACCACGGGGCTGCTCGCGGCAGACTGACGGAAACGGCCACGCCCGGCTCCGGGCGCAGGTCCACTACACCGGTGGTCCCGCGTTGGATTTCAGGTTCTTCATCACCAGCGTGGACGTCAGGCGCTCCACACCCGGCAAGGACGTCAGTTCGGCGTCGTAGAAGCGCTGGTAGGACGGCAGGTCCTCCGCGATGACCTTCAGCAGGTAGTCCGGCGACCCGAACAGCCGCTGCGCCTCCACGATGTTGGGATTGTCCGCCACCCTGGTCTCGAAGATCTCCATGGTGGGACGGTCCACCTGCCGCAGCGTGACGAACACAATTGCCTCAAAGCCCAGCCCCACGGCCGCGGGGTCGATGTCCGCCTTGTATCCGCGGATCACCCCCGATTGCTCCAGGTCCCGCAGCCGCCGGTGGCACGGCGCCACGGTCAGTCCCACCTTGGCGGCAAGCGCCGTGGCGGTCATGCGGCCGTCCTCCTTGAGGTGGCGCAAAATATTTCTATCAATATGGTCCAGCACGCAAGAATACTACTGCCTGAATAGTGGGGCGGGCGAAAAAGGGACAGCACTTCTGCGCCGAAAGTCCCTAAGGTTTCTCCTGAGACATCCGCTGACAGGAGAAACCCATGAATCCGGAGCTGTTCCTGGCCTTTGTGCTGGTGGCCGCCGCCCTGGCCTGCACGCCCGGCGTGGACTGGGCGTACTCCATCACCGCAGGCCTCCGTCAACGCAGTTTCGTCCCCGCCGTTGCCGGGCTTTGCGGCGGGTACGTCCTGCACACCGTCCTGCTGGTGGCCGGGCTGGCCGCCGTCCTGACCGGTATGCCGGGCGTCCTGGGCTGGATCACCTTGGCCGGCGCCGCGTACCTCATGTGGCTTGGCATCAGCACGCTCCGCTCCTGGCGCGGCGCCTCCTTCAGCGCGGCAGACGCCGTCGGCCGCCCTGCCGCCACCCAGCTTCGAACGTTCCTGCAGGGCATGGGCACCAGCGGGATCAACCCCAAGGGCCTGCTGTTCTACGTGGCGCTGATCCCGCAGTTCGTCAGCGCGGAGGCCTCCCTGCCGGTCCCTGTCCAGTCCGGCCTCCTCGGCATGACTTTCGTTGCGCTGGCAGGCGCCGTCTACACGGCCGTGGCACTGCTTTCACGCACCCTGCTGCAGAGCCGGCCGGGTGCGGCCCGGGCTGTTACCCTGGCCAGCGGCATCATCATGGTGGTCCTGGGGGTGGTCCTGGTCAGCGAGCAGCTCCTGCCACTGCTTGCATCCGCGGTTTAATCCTCGCTGAGCTTCTTCCAGTCCTGTTCCCAGATCCGGCGCATCTCTTCGTCCTTTCGAATGGGAACGGGCGCCGCGATCTCCCGCTGCGGCTCGGGGTCGGGGCGGCGGCGGCCCCAGTCACGGGGATTCAGCGAGCGCCGGCTGGACTCCAGGAGCAGCAGAGCCCGGTCAGTCAAGGCGTCGTTCCGCAGCGCGAGGTGCGTCTTGCGCCGCCGCAGGACCTCGGCGATGGCCTGGTGCGCTGCCTCATAGCGGCCTTCCCTGCGGAGGGCTCGCGCCCGGACCAGCAGCAGCGCGGCGGACAGGTCATCAGCGTTCAGCAGGCCTTCGGTCCAGTCGATCACCGTGCGGCTGCGGCCCAGCGTCAAGGCAATGGAGCAGCGGGCAAGCGCCATGGGGAGCGACGGCGGCAGGCCGGTGAGGGCGTCCAGCGCCGCCTCCGTGCGGCCGGTTTCCCGGAACGAGTGGGACAGCGCCAGGAACACCGACTCCTCACTGAAGAGGACGGGGATCTCCACCCGTTCGGCCAGCTCGATCTGAGTGACGATCCTGGTGAGGTACGTGGACGAGTAGCGGTTCGCTTCGTCCTCGTTCCTGGTGGTCAGTCCGCGCTGCAGGAGCTCTGAGGCACGCAGGTACCCGCCGTGCTTGTAGACCAGCAGCCCGGCCATCAGGTAGCACAGCCCCGCCCACCCGGGATAGGCGCGGGCCAGCGTGATCAGCCGCTCGGGTTCCCGGCTGGTGAACACTGCTTCATGGACTGCCTTGGCCGGCTTGGGCAGGAGCATCTTCAGGCGCGGGACGTCCCCGTCCACGGACAGCAGTGCCGGGTTCCGTCCGCCCAGCACGCCCGTGAGCAGGCCTCCCACTCCCCCGGCCAGGTCATGGACCGGCGTGCGCAGCTGGGCATGGCCAAAGGGGGTAAGGTCGCGCCTGTCCCAGTAGATCGGTGCAGTATCCCCGGCGGTCATCTTTCCATGCTAACCGGGAGGCCGGACAGTGGCGGCTGCAGCTGTCTGTAGAAGAACGGCCGGAAACTTCCGTTGGGCCTTGTTCAACAGCCCGCTATCGGCGAAGGTAGTAAGCACCCTTAGCAGTTTCAGGCTATCCAAGGAGAATGCCATGCAGATCGATAAGGCCCAGATCCTCGAGCTCCTCAGGTCCCAGGGCGACACGGATAAGGCCGCACAGGCCGAGACAGAACTGCCGGACCAGGTGGACACCGACCAGCACGCGGGGCTCCTGTCCAAGCTGGGCATCAATCCCGCGGACCTGCTCGGCAAGCTACCCGGCGGGCTGGGCGACAAGCTCGGCGGCCTGGGATTCTAGGAAGAGCATCAGTGGACGTACGGCCGGTCGGGTTCCGTGGTTGCCGTGACCGCGGACGGTGACAGCAGCAGCTCAACCTTGCTGTCACCGTCCGGGTTGGAGGTGAACTCCCCGGTTGCGGTGACCCAGCTGTCGACTGCGTGCTGTTCCTGCCAGCCGGGACGGTACACGGGGACGCCCACTGGCTGGGCATCCACGGTGCAGCAGGTGACCACGAACCGGGTGACGTAGAAGACGTTCTGCGGATCGTCCTTTGCCGCGGTGACGAACCCGGTGACGGTTGCGGTCTTGCCGGTGAAATAGTCGTCCCCGGGGCTGCGCCGGAGCAGGGACGCCCATTCCCTGACGCCGAACGACGACGGGTCCTCCTCCACGAGCCTGCTGGTCATGGCCGGCCCCAGCGTGCCTGAGAGGTTGAGGTCCCGTTGCCGGGCGGCCTCGGAGGACAGGGCGGCCGGTGGCAGGACCAGCAGCCCCACCACGGCAGCGAGGACGGCCAGGAGGCTGCCCGCGGCACGGAGGCGGCCGGGACTTCCGGTCCCCGCACCAGGGCGACCGTGAGTGTGGCCGTGGCCACCGCCGTCGGTGTGGCTGTGTCCGTCTGCGGCGCCCTCCGCGGCCTCCGGCGGGACAAGGATGAAGGCAGCAACCGATGCCGCGGCGGCCAGCACTGCCATGCCCACGGTGAAGGGAACGTAGCGGGGATGGATGTACAGCTCGAGTTTTCCGGTGAGCGCAAGCCCCAAGGTGGCGGCGATCCCGGTCAGGCTGAGCATGACGCCCTGCCTGCCCGCAAAGCCCTTAGCCAGCAAGATTCATCACCACCCCCAGGACGGCCGAACAGGTGCCGATCAGCAGCACCAGGCGCAGCAGGGTTCCGGCCGTGAACGTGGTGCGGAGCAGTGCCAGCATCTTGACGTCCAGCATGGGCCCGAGGACCAGGAACGCCACGATGGACCCCGGCAGGAACGTGGCCCCAAAGGACAGGATGAAGAAGGCATCGACAGTGGAGCAGATGGAGATGATGAACGCCAGTGCCATCAGTGCCAGCACTGACCACACGGGATCACTCCCGAGCCTGACCAGGACCTCCCTGGGCACCGCCACCTGGATCAGCCCCGCCAAGGCGGAACCGGCGAACAGGGCCGGCATCATGGCGTTGCTTTCCCGCGAGAACAGCTGCAGGCTGCGCCGCACCTTGCCCCCGGACTCGTGCCGGCTGACCTCCACGGCGCACGCTTCCTCGAAGCTGGGCTTCAGGACCCCGGCCGGCCCGCGTCGGCTGTAAAGCCAGCCCACCAGGTTGGCGATCAGCAAACCGCCGGCAAGCCGCCCGGCGAGGATTCCGTTGTCCCAGCCGAAGGCCTGGTGGGTGGTGATGATGGTGACGGGGTTCAGGATGGGCGCCGCGAACAGGAACGTCATCGACTCGCCGACGCTCAGGCCCTTCATCATGAGCCCGCGGGCCATCGGAACGTTCCCGCATTCGCACACCGGCATCAGCATGCCCAGGAAGGACAGGACCAGGCGGCGCAGCACCGGATTCGCGGGAAGCCTGCGGTACAGGACGTCGGGCGGCAGCCAGACCTGCACCAGCACCGAGACCAGGATGCCCAGGAAGACGAACGGCAGGGACTCGATCACCACGCTGATGGAGAGGGTGAAGAAGTCCCTCGCCGCACCCTCGAGGCCGGCAAATGCGCCCGGGGCCAGGGAACGGACGGCGAACCCCAGTAGAGCCACGATGGCCAGGGCCAGCAGGATGTTGAGCCGGCGCCAGCCCAGTTCCCTGGCCCCGGCAGCCGGCTCAGGCGGGGCCGGGCGCGTTTCCACGGCGGGCGGCGACGGCTTTGTCGCCCGGGGCTCCCGTCGGGGCTGGCTCATGCAGGAATGCTAGGGGCACTGCCCACACGGCGCAAGGAGGAGGGCGGGGTCAGGCCCGTTCCATGAACCATTCGGTGAAGGAGCTGGCACGGCCCGAGCCGTCGAACCGCACCACCCAGAGGTTGTCGTATGAAGGATTGTCCCCCGAATAGATGGTGACGCCCTGGACGAAGGCCGTATCGCCGTCGCTCCCCAGCAATTCCCAGCTGAATGTCCAGTCCGCGGGCTGGTCCCGGGCGGCCAGCCAGCCCTCGACAATCCCGTCGTGCCCCAGCCAGGGGTGCGGGTCGCCGGGCCGGGTCTCATAGCGCGCGTCCGGCGTGAACAAGGCGCGGATATCGTCAGGCTCGTTGCTCGTCCAGGCGGCCCGGTACCTTTCCATCCACTCCGGAACGTAGTCGCGCGCTGAAGCTGGCTCGGTCATGCCCCCGTTCTACGCCGATGCCGGGCGGGCTGCAAGCGCTCAGCCGCTGACGGCCGCGATCCACACCCCGATGACCCAGGTGCTGGCTGCCAGACAGGCCAGGCCGAATTCGGCGAGCATCCCCAGCCCGGTGGCTTTAAGGGCCGCCCAGCTGGATGTGGCGGCGGTGCCGATGTTCCGGGTGCGGAGGACTTCGCTGAGCAGCAGGCCGGCGGCAAAGCCGACGAAGAGTCCCACCACGGGGATGATGAACATGCCCGCCACGCCGGCCACCAGGGCAACAACGATGCTGCGGCTGGGAATGGCGTGTTGCTTCAGCTTCCTGCCCGTGAGCACGGCGCTGGCGGCCATGCCTGCTGCCACGAACAGCATGGCGACCGCGAAGACCACCCAGCCGGCCGTCCCTGCCCCGCCCCAGATGGCCCACGCCAGCAGGCTGGCGCCGATCAGGATGCTGCCCGGCAGGACCGGGATAACCGTCCCCGCCACCCCCACCAAGATGGCCAGGCCGCACAGGATGGTCACCGCCGTCTCGGAATTCATGGTCCCCAGTTTAGGGGGAAGCCTCTTAACGCCCGACGGCGGCGCCTCCTGTGCGAGGAGGCGCCGCCGTCGTCATATCCTGACTGGAAGGGGTGCTTACTCCGCTTCCACCGCGGCTGCAACAGCGGCGGTGACGGCGGGCGCGACGCGCGGATCCAGCGGGCTGGGGACGATGTAGTCCGCCGACAGGTCCTCCGCCGCAAGGTCGGCGATGGCCCGCGCTGCCGCGAGCTTCATGGCCGGGGTGATGCGGCGGGCGCCGGCATCCAGCGCACCCCGGAAGATACCGGGGAAGGCCAGGACGTTGTTGATCTGGTTCGGGAAGTCGCTGCGCCCTGTGGCCACGACGGCGGCGTACTTCACAGCCACCTCGGGCAGCACTTCGGGGTCCGGGTTGGAGAGGGCGAACACGATCGAGTCCTGGTTCATCAGGGCCAGGTGCGCCTCGTCCAGTTTGGAGGAGGAGACGCCGATGAAGACGTCGGCGCCCGTGAGCGCCTCGGCCGGCCCGCCGGTGATGCCGCGGGGGTTGCTGCGCAGGGCGATGTCGGCCTTTTTGCTGGTGGTGTCCGCGGCAAGGTCCGCGCGGCTGCTGTTGATGACTCCGCGGGAGTCCAGCAGGACAACGTCGGTGATGCCGGCGGCCAGCAGGATTTCGGCGACGGCGATGCCGGCGGCACCCGCACCGGAGACCACCACGCGGAGGCCTTCGAGGGGGCGTCCGGTGACCTTGGCGGCGTTGGTCAGTGCTGCCAGGGCCACGACTGCGGTGCCGTGCTGGTCATCGTGCATGACGGGGCAGTCCAGGGCTTCGATGAGCTTTTCCTCAAGCTCGAAGCAGCGGGGTGCGGCGATGTCCTCGAGGTTGACGGCGCCGAAGCTGGGGCGCAGGCGGACCAGGGTTTCCACGATCTCGTCCACGTCGCTGGTGTTCAGGACCAGGGGGATGGAGTCGAGGTCACCGAAGGTCTTGAAGAGGGCGGACTTGCCCTCCATGACGGGCAGGGAGGCGCTGGCGCCGATGTTGCCCAGGCCCAGGACGGCGGTGCCGTCGCTGACCACGACCACCAGGCGCTCGGCCCAGGTCAGGGTGCGGGCAAGTTCGGGCTGCTTGTGGATGGCACGGCTGACTTCGGCCACGCCCGGGGTGTAGGCGATGGAGAGGTCGCGCTTGTTGGACAGCGGGACCGTGCTGGTGATGGACAGCTTGCCGCCCTTGTGGGCGTCGAAAATCTCGGCTTCTGTCAGGGCGGTGGCTGCTGAATTGTCAGTAACTGTGGCTGCGTCAATGGACACGTCTTTGTCTCCTGGTGCTCGCCGTGCGCGCACGGCACATGGGGACCCAAGCCCGGGCGGACTCAAGGCAATGGAAATGGTGCGACAGGAAACCCAGGGGTGGCGGGTCCGTGGGAACGTCGGGGATGTTCACTCCCTGTTGCTCCGGTGGACCCATGGTAGGCAGGCGCTCGGCCTGTAATCGGCCGATTTGACGGTCAGCAGCTGCGCCTAAACGTTTATCCAGGCAGTACTGTGACGTACGCCACGCAATTATGGCGTACTTATTGCCGAATTGGACTAGACCGGTTACGCAGTCTGATGGAGTGTGAACCCTGCCTGGGTACCGGGGGAAAGCCGTGCGCAGGCCTTTTTGAGGTCTTCTTCGGCTTCGAAGAGGGACAGCCGGCGGTTCCGGACGGACTGGACCAGACCAGTGACGGTCAGAAGCAGAACACGCGCTGCAACAGCGTCCCCGGATGCGGTGGCCACTACTTTCTCGCTGAGGGCGTCGATCTCGCGCAGCAGCGCAGTGGTGTCGCGGTCCTGAACATAGACGCCGCGGCTCAGGCACTGCTCCACTGCCGGCTGCATGACGCGCATGTGGAAAATTTCCATCACCAGCCCCGCCAGGGCCCGGCCGCGGAAGCGGGCCGAGGCGCCCCGCGAACCGGCCTGCAGTTCGTCGAGCTGCTGGCGGTAGAGGGCAAGCATGAGGTGGGTGGGGGAAGGAAAATACCGGTAAAGGGTGCCCAGCGGCACATCAGCTTTCGCCGCCACTTCCGAGAGTTCCACCGAGTCCAGTCCCTTGCGGGCGAACCCTGCAGCCGACTCCAGGATGCGGGTATAGCGGAGCCGCTGGCGCGGAGCGGACGGCCTTGCGGCCATGGGCGGATGGTCTGAAATGGTCTCGGGCATCAGCATTCCGGGGTTGTGTTCCTATGGTGCAGCAGCCAGGAGCGTCCCCATCCCGAACCGCCTGCAGTCCGGTTCAACTATACGGCACAGTAGCGTGCCGTAATTAGTCAGCGGGCTTAGCTTCCGGGGCAAACCTCGGTCAGCGGACACCCTTGATTTTGACCACGAAGACGGCGCCGAGCAGGCCGATGACTGCGGCCGTGACGAACAGCGTCAGGTACCCGCCGAAGTACGTCACGGCGAGGAATGCCAGGACCGGCGCGACCACTTGCGGAAGGGAGTTCGCGATGTTGATAATGCCCATGTCCTTGCCCCTGTTTGCGGCCACGGGAAGGACCTGCGTCAGCAGCGCGAAGTCGACGGCGAGGTAGGTGCCGAACCCCACTCCCAGGATGCCGGCGCCCACCAGTGCACCGGCCCATACGGGGAAGAAGGCCATGGTCAGTCCTGCTGCGGCAATGATGGCCGAAGACCCGATCACGAACGGCTTGCGCCGGCCCAGCCGGTCGCTCCAGGGCCCGGCAATGACCGCGGTGATCATCACCATCACGGCATAGATTCCGGTCAGGGTAAGCACCCCTACTGCCGGATCCTCGTGGTTGAGGACATCCCGGAGGAAAAAGAGCAGGTACACGATGGTCATCTGGTTGCAGACGTTAACCAGGAAGCGGGTGAGCCATGCCCACGCGAAGTCCGGATGACGGGCAGGGCTGATCCAGAAGCCGCGCAGGAAACTGCCCCATGAGAACGGCGGCCGGAGCTCCCTGGGCAGTGGCGGGTCATTCCGGTGGAACAAGTACGGCAGCACCGAGAACAGCAGGGCGGCAGCACACAGGGCGTAGCCCACCATGTAGTTTCCCGACACCACGGCCCCGAAGACTGCACCGAGGAGGATGCCACCTGTTGAACCCAGCGCCGCCAGGCCGCCTACGCCACCGCGCTGCAGCACCGGCACGCGGTCCGGGACGGCGGCGGTGATGGCAGCGTACGCAGCGTTGGCACCCAGTTGGACCAGGCACCAAAACAGAACCAGCATGGCAACAGCAGTAGCACCGGACATCGCCAGCAAGGCAGCGGCACCCAGGATGGCGCCCGCTAGGATCCACGGTGCACGCCGGCCGAAGCCCGAGACTGTCCGGTCGGAAAGGGCGCCGAACAACGGGTTGGCAACCAGCGAGACGGCAGCACCGCAGGTGGTCACCAGGGACAGGATGGCTTCCTTGTTGGCCTCGTCGATGCCGATGGCGTGCTGGCCGATAAAGATGTTAAGCGGCCCGAAGAAGGCGGCGTTGATGCCCACGTTGACCAGCACCAGCCCGGCGACCCAGCGCGCGGTGACCTTTTGCGTCGGCTCGGCGAGCGCCGCCGTCGTACCCTGCGCCCCGGCTCCCTGATCCAGCGGTGCGGGAGTATCTGACAGGCTCATGACGTGCTCCCCGGGGGACGGCTGATAGGCGACGGGATCAGACTATCGTGGGCGGTACCACTCCGCCGTGTCCGATGGCGGAACAGCACTCTGCAACGTCAGCCCAAGCACTGAGGAGAACCATGAGCGCAGCGTCCACTCCAGCGGAAAGCACCGCCGTCAATACCGCCGACCTCTACGACGAGCGCGGCGACGAACTGGCATCAGTCTCACTGCAGTTCCAGTCCCTCGGCGGGCGTTCCCACTTCAGCGGGCCCGTCCGGACCATCCGCTGCTTCCAGGACAACGGCCTCGTAAAGTCCACCCTGGCCACACCGGGCAACGGCAACGTGCTGGTCGTGGACGGCGGCGGCTCGCTGGGGACAGCCCTAATGGGGGACATGATTGCCGAAAGCGCAGTGGCCAACGGCTGGGCCGGCGTCGTTATCAACGGAGCCATCCGGGACCGTGAAGCGATCGCGGGACTGGACCTCGGCGTGAAAGCCCTGGGCAGCAACCCGAAGAAGAGTGCCAAGGCGAGCGCCGGTGAAGTGGACGTTGACGTGGTGATCGACGGCGTGACCATCCGGAGCGGAGCCATGATCTGGTGCGACCCGGACGGCATCCTCGTGGAGCGCTGACGGGGCGCCGCCAAAAAAGTTCGTCGGGACGGGGAATAAGAAGCGGGCGTAGGATAGTTACTGAAAGCAACTATCCTACGCTTTTCCTACTTCCTTCCCCTGGAGTCCTGCATGTCCAAAACCCCCACGGCGCGCGCCGCCGGAGAAGCGCTGACGCAGCGCCAGATTGTCACCGTGATGGTGGGACTGATGCTGGGCATGTTCCTGGCGTCGCTGGACCAGACCATCGTGTCCACGTCCATCTACACCATTGCCAACGACCTGGACGGGCTGTCACTCCAGGCCTGGGCCACCACCGCGTACCTCATCACCTCAACCGTCAGCACGCCGCTGTACGGCAAGTTGAGTGACATCTTCGGCCGCCGGCCCCTGTACCTCACCGCGATCGCCATCTTCCTGGTGGGCTCGCTCTATGCCGGCTCGGTCAACTCCATGACCGAACTGGCGTTCGCCCGCGGCGTCCAAGGCTTGGGCGCCGGCGGCCTGCTGGCACTGGCGCTGACCATCATCGGCGACATCGTCTCGCTCAAGGACCGGGCGAAATACCAGGGCTACTTCATGAGCGTGTTCGGCATCTCCTCGGTGCTGGGCCCGGTGGTGGGCGGTGCGTTCGCCGGATCCGCCAACATCCTGGGCTTCGACGGCTGGCGCTGGGTGTTCTTCATCAACCTGCCCATCGGCCTGGCCGCACTGGCCGTCGTCTTCCTGTTCCTCCACCTGCCCGCGAAGCACGTCAAGCAGAAGATCGATTACTGGGGCGCTGCCGCCATCACCCTGGCGATCGTTCCGCTCCTGCTGGTGGCCGAGCAGGGCCGCAACTGGGGCTGGACATCCCTGAACTCTTTCCTCTGCTACGGGCTGGGCGTGGCAGGCATCGTCTGGTTCCTGCTGGCCGAGAAGCACGCCGGCGACTATGCCCTGATCCCCCTGCGGCTCTTCCGCAACGTCACCTTCGGCCTGTCCTCGCTGCTGAACTTCATCATCGGCATCGGCATGTTCGGCGCCATCGCCATGCTTCCGCTCTACCTGCAGCTCGTGAAAGGTCTCACGCCCACCGAGGCCGGCCTCATGATGATCACCTTCACCGTGGGCATCCTCACCGGATCCATCACGGCCGGCCGCACCATCTCGGCATCGGGCACCTACCGGATCTTCCCCATCATGGGGACCGGCATCCTCACGGCGGCAGCGCTGGTCATGGGACTGTCGCTGCACGTGGATACCGGACTGTGGGTTCCAGGCGTCATCGCGGTCTTCTTCGGCATGGGCCTGGGTTTCTGCATGCAGCCGCTTACCCTTGCGATGCAGACCTCGGTCCCGCCGCGTGACATGGGCGTGGGAACGTCCTCCGCGGCGTTCTTCCGCTCCATGGGCGGCGCCGTGGGGACGGCCGTGTTCATCTCGCTGCTGTTCAGCCTGGCGGCCAGCCGGATCGCCGACAGCATGAAATCCGCCATGACCGATCCCGCCTACCTGGCAGTCCTCCAGGACCCCGCCGTCGCTGCAGACCCGGCCAACGCCAAGCTCTACGAGTTCTTCCAGAACGGCGCCTCGAACGAATCCCTCAACGACACCAGCTGGCTGCACACCGCCAACAGCGTCCTGACGCGGCCCATCACCGAAGGCTTTGCCTATTCCATCGACGTGGTCATGTTCACGGCCGCCGCGCTGACCGGCATCGCCTTCCTCATCAGCTTCGCGCTGCCCAACAAGAAGCTGACGGACCAGAACGCGGCCAAGGAACCGGTGGCAGCCCACTGACGCCCGCCACCCCTTACCGGGGCGGCAACCAAGGACAGACGACGACGGCGGCCCATCCGCCGTCGTCGTTTTGCCTTGTGGGGCTGGAGGGTCCCAAGTGGAACCCTGGCCGGTGACGTGCCACACTGTTTAGCGCGTGTGCGCCGGCCCTTCTGGCCGGTACCGCAGCCGACGACGTCCGCACCGCATCCATCAGACCCCCAGACCCAGGGAGAACCATGCCCACTGCACAGGAGCAGACGACCGCCCGGATACCGCAGCGGGTGATCTGGCTGGCCCTCGCGGGGGCGGTGGGCGGATTCCTCTTCGGCTTCGATTCGTCCGTGGTCAACGGTGCTGTGGACGCCATGAAGGATGAATTCGCACTGTCCGAGGCTGTCACAGGCTTCGCCGTCGCCATCGCCCTGCTGGGCTGCGCCGCCGGCGCCTACCTCGCCGGCAAGGTGGCCGACCGCTACGGGCGCATCCCCGCCATGAAGCTCGGCGCGCTGCTTTTCCTGGTCAGCGCCCTGGGGACCGGGTTCGCCTTCAGCGTCTGGGACCTGATCTTCTGGCGCCTGGTGGGCGGGCTGGGCATCGGCCTGGCCTCCGTGATCGCTCCGGCCTACATCTCCGAAATTTCGCCGCGCAAGGTCCGCGGCCGGCTGGCATCGCTGCAGCAGCTGGCCATCACCACCGGTATCTTCGCCGCGCTCCTGTCCGACGCCCTGTTCGCCACCAGCGCCGGCGGTGCCGGCCAGGCGTTCTGGCTGGGCATCGAGGCCTGGCGCTGGATGTTCCTGGCCGCCGCCCTGCCAGCCCTGGTCTATGGCTGGGTGGCGTTCACGCTCCCCGAATCGCCGCGCTTCCTGGTGTTCCTGGGCAAGGAGGACGAAGCGCGCAAGGTCTTTGACTCGATTGCTCCCGCTGAGGACACGGACCGGCACATCCGCGAAATCCGGGAGGCCATCGAAGAGGACAAGCTCGCCGGCCAGAAGGGCTCGCTGCGCGGCAGGACGTTCGGCCTGCAGGCAGTGGTCTGGGTGGGCATCATCCTCTCGGTGCTGCAGCAGTTCGTGGGCATCAACGTGATCTTCTACTACTCCACCACCCTGTGGAAGGCCGTTGGCTTCCAGGAGCAGGACTCGCTCACCATCTCGGTGGCCACGTCCGTCACCAACATCCTGGTCACCCTTGTCGCCATCGCCCTCGTGGACCGGATCGGGCGCCGGCCCATCCTGCTGGCAGGTTCCGTGGGCATGGCTGTGTCGCTGGGCGCCATGGCCCTGGCCTTCGCATCGGCCACCGGCAGCGGCTCCGATATCTCTTTGCCGGGCCCGTGGGGACCCGTTGCCCTGGTTGCTGCAAACGTGTTCGTGGTCAGCTTCGGCGCCTCGTGGGGCCCGCTGGTGTGGGTCCTCCTGGGCGAGATCTTCCCGTCCCGGATCCGTGCCCGCGCCCTGGGCCTGGCCGCGGCTGCTCAGTGGGTGGCCAACTTCGCGATTACGCTCAGCTTCCCGGTGATGGCCGCCGGTTCGCTGCCCCTGACCTACGCCATGTACGCCCTGTTCGCCGCGGCGTCCTTCTTCTTCGTGATGTTCAAGGTGCCGGAGACCAACGGCATGTCCCTGGAACAGGCCGAGACGCTGTTCGTAGCCAAGGGTTCCGCCAAGGCCTAGCGACGCCGGAGAGCGTCAGGCGAAGTAGACGCCAATCCGGTTGCCGTCGATCTCCTCGATCCGGATGTCGATGTCGTAGACGTCGCGGAGCATGGCCTGCTGCATGATCTGCCGCGGGCTGCCCTGGTGGACCAGCCGGCCGTCCTTCATGGCCAGGATGGTGTCCGAGTAGCAGGACGCGAAGTTGATGTCGTGGACCACCAGGACGATGGTCTTGCCCAGGTCGTCGGCCAGCCGGCGCAGGAGCCGCATCATCTCCACCGAGTGCTTCATGTCCAGGTTGTTCAGCGGTTCGTCCAGGAGCAGGTACTGCGTGTCCTGGGCCAGCACCATGGCGATGAACGCCCGTTGCCGCTGCCCGCCGGAGAGCTCGTCCACGAACTTGTCCGCCATGGGTGTCAGGTCCAGGTGGGCGATGGCCTCCTCCACCTTGGCCAGGTCCTCAACGGTGGGCCGGCCGCCTGAGTGCGGGAACCGGCCGAAGGCCACCAGGTCGCGCACGGTGAGGCGCATGGTGAGGTGGTTCTCCTGCCGCAGGATGGCCATGGTCCGGGCCAGCTCCCGGCTGTCCGTGGAGGCGATGTCCAGCCCAGCCACGGACACGGCGCCCTCCTCCAGCGGCTGCAGCCGGCTGATCAGCGAGAGGAGTGTGGATTTCCCGGCGCCGTTGGGTCCGATGATCGACGTGATGCCGCCCTGCGGAATGGTGCAGCTGACGTCCTCGAGGACCGCCTGGCCGCCGTAGCTCTTGGAGACGTTGCGGACCGCGATGGTCATTTCAGGGAGCCTTTCAGCAGGAGGTAGAGAAACAGGATGCCGCCGGTGAACTCGATGACCACGCTCAGGGCGGTGCCGAAGCCGAACACCTTCTCCAGGACCAGTTGCCCGCCCACCAGGGCAATGGCGCCGATGAGCACAACGATGGGCAGCAGCCAGGTGTGGCTGAACCCGCGGCACAGCTGGTAGCCCAGGCTCACCACCAGGAGGCCGAAGAAGGTCACCGGCCCCACCAGCGCGGTGGACACGGCCACCAGCAGCGAACAGCCCAGCAGGACCAGCATGACCGTCCGGCGGTGGTCCACGCCCACGTTGATGGCCACCTCCCGGCCGAGCGCCAGGACGTCCAGCGTGTGCCGTCCGCGCCATACTGCTGCGCAGACGGCGGCGATGATCCCCGCGGAGACGCCCAGCAGCGCCGGGTCCACGTTGTTGAAGGATGCGAAAAACAGGTCCTGGAGGATGATGAATTCGCTGGGCTCCATGAGCCGCTGCAGCAGCGAGGAAAAGCCGCGGAACAGGCTGCCCAGGATGACGCCCACCAGCAGGAGCAGGTGCAGGGAACGTGTTGCTCCGGTGAACATCCAGCGGTACAGCAGCGCGCTGAACACCACCATCAGGATCACTTCGACGGCGAACTGGAGGGTGGGCGGGGCTGCCACCACGGACGCGGCCCCGAGGGTGAAGGCCAGCACCGTCTGGATCAGGATGTACAGGGAATCGAAGCCCATGATGGACGGCGTGAGGATCCGGTTGGCGGTGACCGTCTGGAACAGCAGCGTGGACACGCCCACAGCCACGGCCACCAGCAGCATGGCGGCCACCTTGATGGCCCGGCGCGGGAGGATGTAGCCCACGTTGCCTTTGAGTTCGAAGAACAGGAAGAAGCAGACGACGACGGCGGTCAGCGCCAGCAGGATCCCCAGGACCAGGCGCGGCGAGGCGTTCCTGATGCGGCTTCGGAGCGTGGGCTTGGGGACAAGGCTGTGAGCCGTACGGGGTTTGGTGGCGAGCGCTTCAGGCATTGCGCTTCCTCAGGATCAGGACGAGGAAGAGGATGGCGCCCAGCACGGACATGACCATTCCCACGGGGACCTCGTAGGGGTAGCGGATGGTGCGGCCGATGATGTCGCAGACCAGCACGAAGGCGGCGCCGAACAGGGCGGTCCAGGGAACCGCGCGGCGGAGGTTGTCGCCGAAGATGAGGGACACGATGTTGGGCACCACCAGGCCGAGGAACGGCACGGCGCCCACCGTGGTGACCACGACGGCGGAGATCAACGAGACGATGACGAGTCCCAGGCGCATGGTGCGGGCATAGTTCAGGCCCAGATTGGTGGTGAAGTCCTGGCCCATGCCGGCCACCGTGAACCGGTCGGCTGCCAGCAGCCCCACCAGCATCAGCACGGCGACGATCCAGAGCAGCTCGTACCGTCCGCGGAGGACGCCGGAGAAATCTCCGATCATCCAGTTGCTCAGGGTCTGCAGCAGGTCGTAGCGGTAGGCGAAGAATGTGGTGACGGCGGCGATGACGCCGCCCAGCATGATGCCCACCAGCGGGATAAGCAGGGTGTTGCGGGCCGGCAGCCGGCGCAGGATGGCCAGGAACAGCGCCGTGCCCAGCATGGCGAAGGCACTGGCAACCAGCATTTTGGCCAGCACGGGAGCGGAAGGCGCAAAAACTGTTACCACCAGGATCCCGAGGGTGGCGGACTCGACCGTTCCCACCGTGGACGGCTCCACGAAGCGGTTGCGGGCCATGAGCTGCATGATCAGCCCGGCAACGGCAACGGCCATCCCGGCCAGGAGCACGGCGAGGGTCCGAGGCACCCGCGAAACCCAGAAGATCTCCACCGTGGCCGGGTCCGCGGCCAGCAGTGCCGGAAGTGACACGTCGCTGACGCCCACGAACATGCTGGCGGCGGCGAGGGAAAGAACGGAAACTGCGGCCGCAGCCAGGCCCGCATGGTGGCGGGCCTGGCTGCGGGTTGCCGGCGCGGCGGGGCGCACGGCGGTGGCGGTCATGGCGTGTTAGCTCAGGAGCGGGGCTTTAGGCCACGGATTCGGCGACGGCGTCAACCATTGCCTTGACGTTGTTCAGCCCGTAACCGATGACGTACCAGCCCATGGGGTCCAGGTTGATGACCTTGTTGTTCCTGACGGCGTTGGTGGACTGCACCAGTTCGTTGTCGAGGATGGGGTTGGCGGCAGACGCCTCGGCACCGACGGCGCTGTCGCGGTTGATGACGTAGAGGATGTCCGGGTTGGCCTGCTTGATGTACTCGAAGGAGATGGCTTCACCGTGGCTGCCGTCCACCTTCACGTCAGCGGCCGTCGGTACGCCCAGGACGTCGTGGATGATGCCGAACCGGGAGCCTGCGCCGTAGGCCGTCACTTCGCCGCCCGAGGTCAGGACGATGAGGCCCTTGCCGGCAGTCGCTGCCTTGGCCTTGGTCTCGGACACGGTGGCGTCCACGGCCGCGAGCTGCTCTTCCACTTCCGCGGACTTGTCGAAGATGGTTCCCAGCTTTTGGGCCTGCGTCTTGAAGCTTTCCATCGGGTTGGCCGCATCGATGGACAGGTCGATGGTGGGGGCGATCTTGCTCAGTTCCTCATATGCCCCGGCGGTGCGGCCGGAGATGATGATGAGGTCCGGGTCGCCGGCGCTGACGGCTTCGAAGTCCGGTTCCTTGACCGAGCCGATCTTGGTGTACTTCGCGTCCGAGTACTTGGACAGGGCCTCCGGGTACTGCGCTTCAGGAACGCCTGCAGGCTCCACGCCCAGCGCGTCGAGGGTGTCCAGCACACCAAGGTCGAAGGTGAAGACCTTCTTTGGGTTGACCGGCACGTCGGCGGTGCTGCCCTGCGCGTGCTCCACGGTGATGGTGGCGGCTTCCTCAGCGGGCGTGGCGGTCGCGCTTCCGCCGCACGCGGTCACGGTCAAAAGAGCTGCTCCCGCAGCCAGTGCCCCCAGGTAGCTCGACAGCTTCTTCTTCACGTTTTTTCTCCACTCAGGTAATACGTCACAACTCTGTTGCCTAATAGGGCTGAGCCTATAAGTAAGGAAAGGCTAACTTCAAAATGAGAAGGGCGGATTGGGGCCAAAGTGGGGGACATCACACAGGACGACGCCGGCACCTGGGAAAGTGCCGGCGTCGTCCTTGTGCAGTGCGTCGTGGAGTGGGACCTTGGGTCAGACGGGGGTGCGCGCCACCTCTGCCTGCCGCTCCTCCACCAGGGTGGAGACGGCGTTGAACAGCGGGTGGCCGGGCTCCAGGCCCGTGATCCTGGCGGTTGCGTCCGCCGGGCCGGCCGAGGCGAGGATGGCAGCCAGCTCCGTCACCTCGACGTCCGCGGGGTCGTTGAAGCGCAGCGCCGCGGCGATCGCACCGAGGAGTGCCTCGGGTACCACGCCGCGTTCGGCGAGCTCGGCCGCGGGCCCGATAAACCGCTCGTGCCTGCTGAGTTTCCTCAGGGGTGCCCGGCCCACCCGATTCACTGTGTCCGGCAGGTAAGGGTTGGAGAACCGGACCAGGATCTTCTGGACGTAGGCTTCCTGCTCGTCGTTGCTGAAACCATGCTTGGACACCAGCAGCTGCTTGGTCTCCTCCAGCACCGCGCGGACGTCCTCGGCAACATCCTGGTCCGCCATGGCATCGGAGATCTTTTCCAGTCCGGCCTCGAACCCGAAGTAGGCGGCAGAGGCGTGCCCGGTGTTCACCGTGAACAGCTTCCGCTCAATGTACGGCGAGAGCTCGTCCACGAAGGTGGCACCCGGAATCACCGGGGCCGCCCCCTGGAACGCTGTCCGGTCGATGACCCACTCGTAGAACGTCTCAACCGTGACATCCAGGCCCTGGCCGGCTTCCTGGTTGGGGACGATCCGGTCCACCGCGGTGTTGGCGAACACTGCCTTGCCGTCCAGCGCCCCGGCGGCGGCCCCCGGCTGGGAAGCCACTTCCTTGGCCAGGATGTCCGTGGCGTTGATCGCGTTCTCGCAGGCCATGACCTGCAGCGGAGCGAGTTCCGCGCCCCTTGCAACGATGCCCCGGGCGATCACGGGCGCCACGAACTTCAGGACGTGCGGGCCCACCGCGGTGGTGACGATGTCCGCCGTCGCGATCTCTTTGACGAGCTCCGCTTCCTGGGTGTTGGAGTTCAGTGCCCGGAAGTTGTTGACCGTCCGCACCGCGGGATTCTCCCCCACTTCGTGGACCGCGTAGCTGTCCGCCGCCGCCAGTTGCCCGATCAGGGCGTCCGCGACGTCCGCGAACACCACCTCGTAGCCGGCGTCATGCAGGAGCAGGCCCACGAAGCCGCGGCCGATGTTTCCGGCACCAAAATGTACTGCCTTCACTATGCGTTGACCTTTCCGAAGAGCTCCAGGACTTCGTCCTCGGACGTGGCAGCCTCCAGCCGGGCCACCTGTTCCTTGTTGGTGAAGACCTTCGCGATGGAGGACAGGATGTGCAGGTGTTCGTTGTTGATGCCGGCGACACCCACCACGAATTTGACCTGCTTGCCGTTCCAGTCGATGCCTTCGGGGTAGCGGATCACCGACACCGCGGACTTGCGGATGTGGTCCTTCGCTGCGTTGGTCCCGTGCGGGATAGCGAGGTAGCTGCCCATGTAGGTGGACACCGATTCCTCGCGTTCGTGCATGGCCGCGATGTAGCCTTCATCCACTGCGCCGCGGGCCAGCAGGAGCCGGCCGGCTTCGTCAATGGCGGCGTCCCGGGTGGTGGCTGAGCCGGTGAGGATCACGCTCTCGCGGGCGAGGATTTCGGAGTTGCCTGCTGCCTGGGTTTCAGCGGTGCCGGCAGCGGTTCCGCCGGCTACCGTTCCTGCCGCTACCGCCGTTGCGGGGCCGGATGCGGAGGCTCCGCCGGGCGTTCCCGCACCGGCGTCCTGCCCTTCGGTTGCCGCGGCGCCGCCGGTGTTGCTCCCCCTGACCAGCTCCACGATTTCGTCGTAGCGGGGGCTGTTCATGAAGTTGTCAACGGAGTAGTGCACGGCACTTGAAGTGGCGGGCTTGGCGCGTTCGGTCAGGTCCTGGTGCGTGACCACCACGTCGTAGCTGTCGTTGAGGTTGGCGATGGAGGCGTTGGTGACCTTGACGTCGGGGAAGCCGGCCGCCTTGATCTTGTTCCGCAGTACGGAGGCGCCCATGGCACTGGAGCCCATGCCGGCGTCGCACGCGAACACGATGTTCCGCACCGGTCCGGCGAGCACGCCCACGCCGCCGCCGGCGGCAGCACCTGCGCCGGCACCCGTGAGGGTGGAAGCAACGGAGCTCTTCTTGCCCTTCATCTGCTCCATGCGCGAGGTGGCATCGTTCAGGTCAACCTCATCGCTGTGCTTGGTGGTCTTCATGATGACCGAGGCCACCAGGAAAGACGCCGCCGTGGCAAGCAGGACCGCCAGGATCACGCCCACGTAGCTGTCCCGGGAGGTCTGGGCGAGCACCGCGAAAATGGAACCCGGCGCGGCAGGCGCCACCAGGCCGGAGTTGGTGATGGCGAGCGTGGCGATGCCCGTCATGCCGCCGGCGATGGCCGCCAGGATGAGCAACGGACGCATCAGCACGTACGGGAAGTAGATTTCGTGGATGCCGCCGAAGAAATGGATGATCGCGGCACCCGGAGCGGAGGCCTTGGCGGCGCCGCGGCCGAAGAACATGTACGCAAGCAGGATGCCCAGGCCCGGACCGGGGTTGGCCTCCAGCAGGAACAGGATGGACTTGCCCTGCTCCAGGGACTGCTGCACTCCAAGCGGCGTCAGCACGCCATGGTTGATGGCGTTGTTGAGGAACAGCACTTTGGCCGGTTCGATAAAGATGCTGGTCAGCGGGAGCAGGCCGTTGTTCACCAGGAACTGCACCACGTTCCCGGCCCCGGCGCTGAAGGCGGACACCACCGGCGCAATTGCGTAGAAGCCAAGCATGGCCAGCAGCGCGCCCCAGATACCGGCGGAGAAGTTGTTGACCAGCATCTCGAAGCCGGGGCGGATCTTGCCGTCCCAGATCGAGTCGATCTTCTTCATGGTCCAGCCGCCCAACGGGCCCATGATCATGGCGCCGATGAACATCGGGATGCCGGCGCCAACAATCACGCCCATGGTGCCGATGGCACCCACCACGCCGCCACGGACGTCATAGACCATCTTGCCGCCGGTGTAGCCGATCAGGAGCGGCAGCAGGTACGTGATCATCGGCCCCACAAGGCCGATGTTCTTCACACCGTCCGTCTCGCCGAAGCCACCCAGCTGGGGAACCGGCAGCCAACCCTTTTCGATGAAGAGGGCCGTGATAATGCCCCAGGCGATGAAGGCACCGATGTTGGGCATGATCATTCCGGACAGGAACGTCCCGAATTTCTGGACGCCAACCCGCATGCTGGTGCGGGGTTTTGCAACTGTCTCTGTTGCCATGTGATTTCCTAACCGTCATTCCTGCTGCTCCGCAGGATGGTCCGTTGATTACGACGACGTACTGCTGGTGGAACGGGGGTACCGCCAAAGTGGTGCTGGCTCACGCCGGGCTGGTGGAGATCCGGTGCAGCCATTCGAGGAAGAGTTTGAGTTCCGAGCTGGAGAGCTGGTCTGAGTGCGAGGCCTGAAGTGCGGCGTTCAGGGCGATCGCAGCCACCACCACCGAGGACTTCCCGGTGTCACCCGGGGCCGTGCCGCTGGCGGGCTCGGCGGACACCGCGAAAATCATGGCGTCCCGGGTCATGGTGGACAGTTCGAGGTTCCGTTCGGAGGCGGGCTCCGCAATCAGCATCAGCGTCACGCCCACGTTGGCCGCCAGGATGGACCTGGCCGCTTCCCGTGGCTGGACGTTCAGCTGGCCCGCCGCCGCTGCCTTGTTCAGCATCTCCTCCATCAGTGCCTCGGCATCGGCAACGATGGCGGGGCGGCTTTCCGGGCGGATGTTGCCGAACATCACCAGGTACAGCTCCGGCTGGTTGAGCCCGAACTGGACGTGGTTGTCCCACATTCTCCGGATATCCTCGAGCGGCTGTCCGGAGGGGGCGAAATCCCTTTCGCCCGCGACATATTCTTCGAATCCCGCGGCGACGACGGCGTCGAAAAGACCTTCCTTGTCACCGAAGTGGTGGTACAGAGTGGGAGCTGTAACCCCCGCCAGCTGCGTGATCTGGCGGGTGGAGACGGCTGCTCCCCCGGAGTTGGCAAGCAGCTCCGCGGCAGCACGCAGCAGCCGCATCTTGGGGGGAAGCTGGCCATCCAAACTCATAACCGCTACCCTAGCACCTATAGCATTGCTATATGAACTGAATCACATACAATTTTTTCAGGCACGTTTCCCGCCTCCGGACGTAGCAGTCCCTGGTGGACCCGGCACGGCGCCGGTTATCCTGACGCGCCTGGCTACCGGCAGAGAATGAGGACCTTCAGTGCAGAACTTCCCAGGAGTAGGCGTCAGCCCAGGCCGCGTCATCGGCACCATCCGCCAGATGCCCAAACCGATCAGCGAACCTCCCGCCGGCGAACAGCTCCCGGCAGGCACCACGCCAGAGGAAGCCACTGCCGCACTGAAAGCGGCCTCCCAGGCCGTGCACGACGAACTCAAGGCCCGCGCGGCCCACGCCACGGGTGACGGCAAGGCCGTCCTGGAAGCCACGGCCCTGATGGCCAAGGACACCATGCTGATCAAGGGTGCGGCCAAACTGGTTGCCCGCGGAACCTCCGCAGAGCGTGCCATCTGGGAGTCCGGTTCCTCCGTTTCCGAAATGCTTCACAACCTCGGCGGCTACATGGCCGAGCGCGCCACCGACGTCCTGGACGTCCGCGCCCGGATTGTCGCCGAGCTGCGCGGTGTGCCCGCGCCGGGCATCCCGGCCTCGAACACCCCCTTCATCCTGGTGGCCGAGGACCTGGCGCCCGCCGACACCGCCACGCTGGACCCGAACAAGGTCCTGGCCCTTGTCACCGCAGGCGGCGGCCCGCAGTCTCACACCGCCATCATCGCCCGGTCCCTCGGCCTGCCCGCCGTTGTGGCCGCAGTCGGCGTGGATGAACTCCCGGACGGCACGGAAGTGTACTTGGACGGCGCAGCCGGGGCTGTGACTTCCGAGCCTGACGAGCCCCTTCGCGCTGCAGCAGAGGCCTGGGCGGCCACGGCTTCCCTGCTGGCCGAGTTCAGCGGCACGGGAGCGACGGCGGACGGCCACCTGGTCCCGCTGCTCGCCAACGTGGGCGGCGGCAAGGATGCCGAGGCGGCCGCCAAACTTGGCGCCCAGGGCGTGGGGCTGTTCCGCACCGAGTTCTGCTTCCTGGAACGGGACACCGAACCCAGCGTTGAAGAGCAGGCCCTCGCCTACAAGAAGGTCTTTGATGCCTTCCCGGGCAAGAAAGTGGTCCTGCGCACGCTCGACGCCGGCGCCGACAAGCCGCTGCCGTTCCTGACAGACTCCACGGAGCCCAACCCTGCCCTGGGTGTCCGCGGCTACCGCACGGACTTCACCACGCCCGGCGTGCTGGACCGCCAGCTGGAAGCGATCGCATTGGCGGAGAAGCAGTCCGAGGCGGACGTGTGGGTGATGGCACCCATGATCTCCACCGCCGAGGAAGCCGCGCGCTTCGCCTCGATGTGTGCGGACGCCGGCATCAAGACTCCCGGGGTGATGGTTGAGGTTCCCTCGGCAGCCCTGACCGCGGAAGCGATCCTCCGGGAAGTGGGCTTCGCCAGCCTGGGCACCAACGACCTCACGCAGTACGCCATGGCGGCGGACCGCCAGCTTGGCCCCCTCGCCAACCTGAACACGCCGTGGCAGCCTGCCGTCCTGCGCCTGGTGGGGCTGACCGTTGAAGGGTCCCGTGCGGAAGGCAACAACAAACCCGTGGGCGTCTGTGGTGAGGCCGCGGCCGACCCCGCCCTCGCCGTCGTCCTTACCGGGCTGGGCGTGGCCACCCTGTCCATGACCGCGCGTTCCCTCGCGGCCGTCGCCGCGGTCCTGAAGACGGTGACGCTGTCGGAGGCTCAGCAGCTGGCCAAGCTGGCGCTGTCCGCACCGAGCGCCACCGAGGCCCGGGCCTGGGTCCGGGAGAAACTGCCGGTCCTGGAAGAACTCGGTCTCTAAACCGCCAGCGCGGCCATCAGGCCGTGACGCCGAACCCGTCCACCGCCCGGACCCAGCCGCTGATTGTTTCGGCGGCGGTCTCCGGCGCGGTGTACTGGACGACGTGGCCCTGCCCCGGAATCTCCGCCACCGTTCCCTGTGGAGCGGCCGCCGCCAGCGTGTCACACCACGGGCGGCGGGCAATGGGGTCCTTGCCGCCGCGCAGCACCAGCACCGGCTGGTGGACCGCGGCCAGTTTCTCCTCCAGCGGGTACTCCATCATCACCGGCAGCTCCGTCAGGTACCACCGCGGGCCTGCACGGAAATAGTCACCGAACACGATGATGTTGGAAATCAGCGATTCACTGAACAGTGCGTCGCGGGTGAGCGCCAGCGCCTGCGCAGCCACCGACTTCCGGGCCGTGTCCACCACGGGGCCCATCAGGACTGCCCCGGCCACCAGGTCCGGTGCCTGCAGTGCCATCTCCACCGCGAACTGGGCGCCCATGGAATGGCCCACCGGCACAACGCTCCGGACCCCTGCTTCAGTGAGGACGCCGGTCACGAACGCGGCGAAGTCAGCCACCTGCAGCTGCCGCCGGGGACGCGTCGACGCACCAAATCCCGGCAGGTCGAAGGAGTAGACGTCCGCGCCCTTGGCCAGTTCCAGGTGCAGCCGGGCAAGGTAGCGGTGGGAGACCCCGATGCCATGCAGCAGCACGTAGGCGGGCCTCGCACCGGTCCGCGGCGCAGCGCCCGCAGGCTCGGCGGAAGCGTACAGCCGGCCCTGCAGGCCGTTGTATTCCACGTCGCGGCCGCCACTCAATACCATCAGCCGAGCATACCTCCCGCGGCGGCAGGGCCCGGGTAGGCTGAAATGATGGCACTGATAGCTCCCCGGATGACAGGCGCCCTTCCCCCGGAAGACGCCCAGAAGCTAAACCAGGCACTCGCGGGCAGCGATGACATCACCGTTTTTGTGGATGGCACCGTCCACCGGCTGCCGCCCCTGGCGAGGGACGCCGTCGTCGATCTCCTCCACCGGTTCAGCCGCGGCGAAGCGGTGACCGTCAGCAGCGTTGAGGAAATGCTGACCACGTCCAAAGCCGCAGAGCTCGCCGGAATTTCGCACACCTACCTGCGGAACATGACGGACCGCGGCGAAATCCCGGTGGAGTACCGGGGCAGCCACCGGCGCATTCCCCTGGCCGCCATCCTGGCCTGGCTGGAGCGGCAGAAAGTGGAGCAGCAGAAGAAGGATGCCCGGAAGAAGGCCGGCGGCCAGGAAGCCCCGGACCTAGAGGTTCGGGAAGGCTAGATCCTGGGGCGGGCCGACCAGCGGCGCATCTTCAACGCGGCATGGAGCTCCAGGCGGGGCAGCCCCTTGAGCGGGTCCACACCCAGGAGCTGGCGGATCCTGCCCAGCCGGTTGTAGATGCTGCTGCGGTGCAGGTGGAGCTTGGCGGCCACATCCTGGACTGACCCGTCGTTGTCATACAGGAGCTCCAGGACCGGAATCAGTTCGCCGTTGCGGTCGTGGTCCTCCAGCATCCGGAAGTAGACGGAGCCTGAGTCTGCCCAGGCACCAACCCCTCCCCCCGCCGAGGCCAGCAACTGGTAAACCCCCGTGGCCCGGCAATCCACCAGTTCTCCCAGCTGCGGGTCCACCGCCGCAGCCTGCGCCGCCATCTTTGACTGCCGGTACGCCTCGGCCAGCTGGCGGGTGCGCCCGAAGCCTTCACTGATGCCCAGAATGATGCGGTGGACCGGTCGGCCTGACCGTTTGGCCAGCTCCAGCTGGTAGTGCACCAGGACCTGGGCGTGGTTTGCCCGCCCCGTCGATTCGCGGAACAACACCACCGAATGCGTTTCGGTGCCGGCACTGAACAGTACGGCGTCCACCCCCACCGTGGCCTGCAGGGCAGTTGAGCGGTGAATCAGCGTGGAAGCAATCGGATCCGGCCCGGCCGCCCAGCCGTCCGCGTCCAGCACCGTGACCACCTGCCACGGCCCCCGGCCCTGGACTTCCTTCCACCCCGCCACGGCGGCCACCGCGTTGGGTTCGCCGGCGCACGCTGCCAGGAACTCACGCTCGCGAGCGCGCCGGTACTCGGACTCAGCGGTGTTGGAATCGAGCAGCAGCCCGGACAGCATCTCCAGTTCATGGTTAACGCCCGGCAGCTGGGTGAGGATCGCCGTCGGGCTTTCCTCCACGCTGTCCTGCTGCACCCACAGGTACCCCACGCGGAAGCCGCGCACCATCAATGGAACGCACACCCGGCCCAGCATGCCCAGGTCCTCGTTGGCGGGAACCACCACAGGCCGGACGGCCGTTGCGATGCCGTGCGAGAGCTGCCACGCGCTCACGTCCGCCGGCACCTTCTTGCTCAGCAGAAAGTTCACACGCACGCGGTCAGCGTGCGACTGGTTGGAGCTGTAGGCGAGCAGCACACCGTCCAGGTCCTCCAGCGAAAGCCCGCGGCCCAGCTTCTGCGCCACCTGCTCCACGAGTTGCTCCACACCCTGCTGCTGCATGGGCCAACAGTACTGCCTCTGAAGCTGCCGAGCCGAACGGACAGGAGGCGACACCTGACGCTCCGGGACTCGACAAATGTCGATCCCGCCCCAGCAAAAACCGCGGAATCACGCGGTTCCCCTCCGGTTCCCGCACTGCAGCCATGTCAGCTGGCTCACAACCGCATTTATCGTGGAAATACAGAATCCTTCCGCACTTTCCGGCTGATCCGGCCGAGAACCTGGAGCCCACGATGATCATCGGCGTCCCCAAAGAAATCAAGAACAACGAATTCCGGGTGGCCATCACCGCCGCCGGTGTTCACGAGTTCCGCACCCACGGCCACACCGTCCTGGTGGAGCGTGGCGCGGGCCTCGGTTCAGGCATCACCGACGAGGAATACTCGATTGCCGGCGCCGAAATCGTGAACGAGGCGGACGACGTCTGGGCCCGCGCGGACATGGTGATGAAGGTCAAGGAGCCCATCAAGGCGGAGTACCACCGGTTCCGCAAGGGCCTGATCCTCTTCACCTACCTCCACCTCGCGGCCGAGCCCGAACTGACCCGGGAGCTCATCAACTCCGGCGTCACGGCCATCGCGTACGAAACCGTCCAGGAAGGCCGGAGCCTGCCGCTCCTCGCCCCCATGTCCGAGGTTGCCGGCCGCCTCTCCGTCCAGGTGGGCGCCTCCTCGCTGATGGCCCCCGCCGGCGGCAAGGGCATCCTGCTGGGCGGCGTTCCCGGCGTCCGCCCCGCCAAGGTAGTGGTCCTCGGTGCAGGCGTTGCCGGCACCAACGCGGCAGCCATGGCCCTGGGCCTCGGCGCCGACGTCACCATCATGGACATCAACATCCACCGCCTCCGCGAACTGGACGCCCAGTACCAGGGCCGGCTCAAGACCGTGGCCTCGAACAAGTACGAGATCGAAAAGTCCGTGGTGGATGCCGACCTGGTGATCGGCTCCGTCCTGATCCCCGGTGCCAAGGCGCCCAAACTGGTCACCAACGACCTCGTGGCCCGCATGAAGCCCGGCTCGGTCCTGGTGGACATCGCCGTGGACCAGGGCGGCTGCTTCGAGGACACCCACCCCACCACGCACCAGGAACCCACGTACAAGGTCCACAACACCATCTTCTACTGCGTGGCCAACATGCCCGGCGCCGTGCCCAACACCTCCACCTATGCGCTGACCAACGTCACCCTGCGCTACGCCGTTGCCCTGGCAAACCTGGGCGTCAAGGCCGCCTTCGACCGGGATCCCGCCCTGGCCGCAGGCCTCAACATCGCCGCCGGCCACGTGGCGCACCACTCCGTGTCCGAGGCCCACAACCTGCCGCTCGTAGCGGACTGGCACGAACTGGTCTCTGCGTAGCAGTCCTACGCCAGTTCGCGTGCTTGTTCAATGATTCTTAAGGACTCAATGGCATCCTGAGGGTCTACGGGGAGGGGCAGGCTGGAGGCCGCGCCGCCGTCGAGGATTTTGTCCGCGAGGAGCCGGTAGAACTCGGGATAGGCGCCGCGCTCGGTGGGCAGGGCGTCCAGGTGGCCATCACGGCCCAGGAGCCCTGCCCATTCCGGCGCTTCCACGCCGTACTCCTCGTCCAGCGGGCTGCCGCCGGCCACGATATAGGGTTCCTGGGGGTCCACTCCGTGCTTGGTATAGCCCCCGACGGAGCCGAGGACGCGGAACCGCGGGGCCTGCTGGGCGCACAGCATGTTCATCGTGAGGTGGCTCAGCACCCCGGTCTCGTGCCGCAGCACCAGGAACACGTCGTCCTCAGCGCGCTCGTCCGACCTTCGCGCCCGCAATTCCGCGTGGACCACTGATGCCGGGCCGAAAAGCTGGAGGGCCTGGTCGATCAGGTGGCTGCCCAGGTCGTACAGCGCACCGCCCCCCTCGGTCGCCGTGGCGCGTGCCTTCCAGGCTTTCGCGATAATCGGGGACCAGCGCTCAAAACGCGACTCGAACCTCGTCACGGTACCCACAGCCTCCACCGCCAGCAGCTTGCGCAGGGTCAGATAATCGCCGTCCCACCTGCGGTTCTGGAAGACCGTCAACACCCTGCCAAGTTCCCCGGCGAGCTCAACCAGTTCCCGGCCCTCGGCGCTGGTGACCGCGAACGGCTTGTCCACCACCACGTCCAGCCCCGCCTCCAGGGCGGCTTTGGCCAACGGGTAATGGGTGGCCGGAGGTGTTGCCAGCACTACGAGGTCCAAGTCATCGGCGCGCTTCAGCACGGCCGGACCGTCCGGCACCGTCTTCACCCGCGGAAAGCGGGCCGTGGCAGCCGCCTGCCTGCCGCCGTCGGACGTGGCGATAATGTCCAGGGAGTAACTGCCGTCCGACGCGATCAGCGGCGCATGGAAGACGCTCCCTGCCAGGCCATATCCGACGACGGCGGTACGGATGGTTCGCGGTGCAGCTTCAGTCCCGGTCATGGGACTACGCTACTCCGCAGCTCCCCTCAGTGCCCTGCAGATACTGCTGGCTTCTAGTGATCCCCCCTGCAGGAGTCCTTCAGAGCAGGAGATCCACATTGTCCGCCCCAACGAAACAGGCAAAGGCGGCACCTCCCACCAACAAGCCGGCAAAGCCTTCGCCCCAACTGTGCTCACGCAGGGTTGTTCGGCTCACCAGCATTATCGGGACAAGCACCAGAAGATAAGCACAAAGGGGTCCGAATACAGCAATTCCCCAAAGGGCAGCAAAAGTAAGAACCGAGACGTGCGCTGATGCGTTCAGTTTGAATCTGGCAACCGCCAACGCTGAATTGCCGGCGGCCAAGCCAACGACCGTTGCAGAAACAGGCGCCGGTACCTGCAACAAGACGCAGGCGGCGGCACCCATCAGCGTCTGGACGACTACCACTTTGGTTCGCCACTCAAGCGGCAGACCCAAAGCGCCAGCGAAAAGGGGAAACTTTTTGTACGTCACACCAGGGAGGCCGACGATTGCTGCCGCAAGGATCATCGAGCCGATCACCCCGAGCCGCGCTTCGAGCGCTCCCAAGAGGACCACTGCCAACAGCACCAAGGCTGGGGCGAACATTCTCGAATAGGTGGCCATCAACAAAATCATCACCGGAAGCATATCCGGCATGCGAAGGCCGGCACCCCTGGCTTCAGGGATGCCGGCCTTTGCGTCAATGCGGCTGGAAGCCTACTTCTTTTCCCAGCCCAGCGTGGTCCAGTCCGGAACCTGGGACAGGCTCTGGAACAGGGACGGGCCGTAGTTGGCCAGGCCGGTGCGGACGAAGGAGATCTGCGGGCCGTTCATGACCACGCCCATGGAGAAGTACTTGGCCATGTGCTCCTTCTCAACCTCCATGGCCGCCTTGTTGCGCTCCGCGTTGTCCTCGATGGAGGCGAGGTCGGCGATCTTCTTGTCCAGTTCTGCGTCACCGAGGCCGTTTTCGTTGGTCTTGGAGTCGTAGTACTGCTTGACCGCCGACGTGGCGTCCGCGCCAACCGTGTAGCCGGAGACGCTCATGTCGAATTCGCGGGCGCCGATGACCTTTCCGAAGTCGGCGGAGGCGCGCTGGTCAATGCCCACGTCCATGCCGCCGGCCTGAAGCTGCTTCTGCAGGGTCTGGGTGAAGGCGAGAGTGGTGGGATCGTCACCGAAGTTGCTGATCTTGAAGGCTGCGGGCTTGCCGTCCTTCTCCATGATGCCGTTGGCGTTCTCGGTGTAGCCGGCGTCGGTCAGGACCTTCTTGGCGGCTTCCGGGCCCGTTTCCTTGACCGGGTAGTTGTCCTGGTAGTACTCCGAGAAGGGCAGGAGCATCATGGAGCCGGAGCTGGGCTCTTCCCAGTTCAGGCCGTTGAAGCGGACCTTGCGGAGGGCTTCACGGTCCACGGCGGCGAAGATGGCCTTGCGGACGGCAACGTCGGTGACCCGCTGCGCATTGATGTTCATGCCGCCGGCGAAGAGGCGCTGACCGCGGCGGACCTCGGAGTTGCTGGTGCCCTCAAGCTGCTTGTAGAGCGCGATGGTGTTGGCGGACATGGCGTCGATCTCACCGTTTTTGAAGGCCGCGATCTGGGCGCTGGTTTCCAGCTGGCGGAAGGTCACACTCTCCAGCACCGGCTTGTTGCCCCACCACTTCTCGTTGGGGACCAGCGTCACGGTCTTGGCGGCGGCATCGTACTGGTCCACCTTGAACGGGCCGGCCATCCATTCAGGATGCATGTTGCCCACAAAGCCTTCGTTGAAGATCTGGGGCGAGTTCACGGCAGGGTGGATCAGGCCGAAGAAGAGGTCTTCCACCGGATACACCGGCTGGGTCATCTTGACGATGACTTCCTTGTCGCTGCTGCCGGCTTCCACGGACTCCACGAATTCGTAGGCGCCGGAGCTAACGATGTCGTAGCCCGCATCGGGGCTCTTCAGGATGTTCCAGGTGTTCTGGAAGGCCTTGATGTCGATGGGCGTGCCGTCGTTGTACGTGGCCTTCTCGTTGACCTTGATGGTGATGGTCTGCTTGCCGTCCACCACCTCGCTGTCCACGGACTCACAGAAGTCCGGGTTCGGCGTCGCCTTGCCGAGGAAGTCCACCTTCCAGCAGCCGCCGATGCCGCCACCGCTCACAGCCACCGGGTTGATCGGCGCCATCAGGGCGGAGTTATCCGAGCTGTTGCCGTTGTTGGAAAAACCGTTGAAGTCCGGGCCGATGCTTCCCAGCGGAAGGGTGACCTTTCCGCCCTGCTCAAGATCGGCTGCCGGCTTCTCGTTGATGCTGATGAGCTTGGACAGGTCGCTGCCTGCCTCCTGGCCTTTGGCCGTCTCGGGCCCGGTGGCACCGCCACCACCGCCACAGGCCGTCAGCGCCAGAGTTGCAGCAATGGCCGCAGCTCCGCCGATCCTGGTCAGATTCCTCATGGTTTTCCCTTCGTTGTTGCTAGTGGTGGTGCTTGTGATGGGTCGGATAATCCTAGGGCGCATGGTGGTCCGCCGGCTCGTGGACCACCAGCATGTCTTCGTCCAGTTCCCCGTCCGGGAAAAAGCAGGCAAAGCGCTGGTCCGGAGAGGGTACAGGAGCCGCTTCCAGGGCCTGCGTGGCCGCCGATGGTGCGACGGGTTCCAGCGGCGGCTCCAACGTGAGGCACTTTTCCTGCTTCGCCGGCGGAAGTGCAGCGAAGACGGGACACCGCGTGGCGAAGTTGCAGCCTTTCGGCGCATCCAGGGGCGAGGGCAGGTCGCCCTGGAGGATGATGCGTTCGCGGGTGCGCTCCAGCTGGGGATCGGGTACCGGGATGGCGGAGAGGAGGGCCCGGGTGTAGGGGTGGCGCGGGTTGTCGAAAACCCGGTCCACCTCGCCGATTTCCACGATCTTGCCCAGGTACATGACGGCTACCCGGTTGGAGATGTGCCGGACCACCGAAAGATCGTGGGCCACCAGGAGGTAGCTCAGGCCCAGCTCGGCTCGGAGCTTGTCCAGGAGGTTGATGACGCCTGCCTGGACGGAAACGTCGAGGGCGGAGACGGGCTCGTCCAGCACCACCAGCTTGGGGTTGACGGCAAGCGCCCGGGCTATCCCGATCCGTTGCCGCTGCCCGCCGGAGAACTGGTTGGGGAAGCGGTTGACGTGGTCCGGCTGCAGTCCCACGAGCTTCATCAGTTCCATGATGCGTTTCCTGATGGCCGGCCTGTCCATGCCCACGTTCTGGAGCGGCTCGGCGAGCACCTCGTAGACCGTGAACCGGGGGTCCAGCGCCCCGGTGGGGTCCTGGAACACCATTTGCAGTTCCCGCCGCATGGCGCTCTTGGTTTTGGCATCGACGGCCTGCTTGTTGCTGATCCCGCCGATCACCACCTCGCCGTCCTGGTCCTTGTGGAACTCCATGATTTCCAGGAGGGTGGTGGTCTTTCCCGAGCCGGACTCCCCCACGATGGAAAAGCATTCACCCTCGCGGATATCAAAGCTCAGGCCGTCCACGGCCTTGACGGTGCCGATGCGGCGCTTGAACAAAGCACCCCTGGTCAGCGGGAAGTGCTTGCGGACATCCTTGAGCTGCAGCACGGTTGAGCGTTCGGTCCGGGGGATGGAGTCGAAGCGCGACACCGGAACCGGCGGGGCGGCAAACACGTCCTGCACGTCTACGTCTGCGCCCCCGAGCGATTCCGCCTTGATGCACGCGGCCCGGTGCTGGACCCCTCCCGCCACCGGGGCCAAAGCCGGTTCCCCGGCCAGGCAGGCGTCCGAGACCAGCGGGCAACGCGGAGCGAAGGAGCAGCCGGTGGGCTGGTGGAGCAGGTTGGGCGGCATACCCTCAATGGGCACCAGGGACGTCTTTTCCGCCACATCCACCCTGGGAACCGCGCCCAGCAGCCCCATCGTGTACGGCATCCGCGGGTTGTAGTAGATCTCGTCAACCTCGCCGGTCTCCACCGGCTTGCCGGCGTACATCACCATGATCTCGTCGGCCATGCCAGCCACGACGCCCAGGTCGTGCGTGATCATGACGACGGCGGCGCCCGTTTCCTCCTGCGCCCTGTGGAGAACCTCCAGGACCTGCGCCTGGATGGTGACGTCCAGGGCCGTCGTCGGCTCGTCCGCAATGAGGACCCGCGGATTGTTGGCAATGGCAATGGCAATCATCACGCGCTGGCGCATGCCGCCGGAGAATTCGTGCGGGAAGGCTCGCAGCCTGTCCTTGGGGCTGGGGATTCCCACCATGGCCAGGAGTTCGACGGCGCGGGCTTCTTTGGCCTGCCTGCTCATGGTGGGGTTGTGGATGGTGAGCGCTTCGGTGATCTGGGTGCCCACGGTGTAGACGGGCGTCAGGGACGAGAGGGGGTCCTGGAAGACCATGGCCAGCTCGTTGCCGCGGTATTCGCACATGGCCTTGTCACTGAGGCCCAGCAGTTCGCGGCCCTTAAGCCTCACGGAGCCGGAAATCTCGGCCGTGGCGGGCAGCAGCCCCATGATGGCCAGGGACGTCACGGATTTTCCCGAGCCGGACTCCCCCACGATGCCCAGCGTCTTGCCGGGCAGGAGGTCAAAGTCAACACCGCGGACGGCATGCACCACGCCGTTTTCGGTGTTGAAGCGGACGTTGAGGTCCCGGACGGACAGCACGGCATCCGTTGCCGCGTGGAGCCCGGCGATGTGCAGCCGCTCAACCGGCCCGGTGGACTCTGCCGGCCCGGCAGTGGTTTCGCTGCTCATGACGCCTTCTTCTTCATGGTTGCCGTCTCTGCGCTGATTCTCCGGGCTTTGGTTTTCCTGGCTTTGCCCGAGGAACTGGAACTGGGGTCGAAGGCATCCCGCAGGCCGTCGTTCATCATCGCCAGGGAACCGGTGAGGAGGAACATCACCGTCAGGGGTACCCAGAACATCCAGGGGAACGTCTGGACCTGGGAGGTCGCACCGCCGATCAGCACGCCGAGGCTGACGTCCGGAACCTTGATGCCGATGCCGATGAAGGAAAAGGCGACTTCCGCAAGGATGGCTCCGGTGACACCGCGGGTGATGTCCAGAACCAGCAGGGAGCCGATGTTGGGGACCAGGTGCCGCCACACGATCCGGCGCGGCGGGACGCCCATGTACTGGGCTGCCTTGACGAAGTCCCGCTGCATGAGCGACATGGACAGCGAACGGATCAGCCTGGCCGTTCCCATCCAGCTGAAGACCAGCAGGACGATGATCAGCAGCAGCCAGGAGGGCAGGTCCCGTTTCAGGCCTTCCCCTCCCCCGCTGGTGGCAACCGCCACCACCAGCAGAGCGGGCATCATGATGAGCGCTTCAAGGACAAAAAGCATCACCTTGTCCACCTTGCCGCCAAAGTACGCCATGGTGCACCCGTACACGGCGGCGATGAGGACCGACACCAGGCCCACGATCAGGCCGATCAGGATGGAGATCCGGGTTCCTTCCACAGTCATCGCATAGAGGTCGATGCCAGCCTGGGAGGTGCCCAGGTAATGCTCCGCCGACGGCGGCATCCCAATGTTGAAGGGATCGATGGTTTCCTTGTCCCACTGCGTGAAGTAGCCGCCCACAAAGGAGAAGAGCGTCAGGGCAAGGAAGATGGCGAGGCCCGCCACGGCGGTTTTGTTGCGCATGAAGCGGCGGAAGATGATCGTGTTCTTGCCGATCACCACATCGGCGTTTTCCAGGTGCGCGTCCTGCGCAGCGGCAGCGGGGTCGACGGCATTGAGGTTGGTCATGGCTACTGCACCCGCACTCTGGGGTCAACGAGGGTTGTGGCAAAATCAGCCAGGATGGCCCCCAGGGCGAAAATGACGGAACCGTAGGCGAGCGTGGCAGTGGCCGCGTTGACGTCCTGCAGCGAGATGGCATCGATGCTCCACGAGCCGACACCGGGCCAGGCGAAGATTTTCTCCGCGAAGAAGCCGCCGGCAAAGATGGCCGGGATGGTGAAGGCGATGCTTTGGGCAACGGGAATGAACGAGACGCGGAGCGCATGCCGGGTGATGGCCTGGTTGCGGGTGAGCCCCTTGGCGCGCGCGGTGCGGACAAAGTCGGCGTTGACGTTGTCCAAAAGGTACTGGCGCTGCGCTATTTGGTAGGAACCCCAGCCGACCAGCGTGATCGCTATGGTCGGAACCGCGTAGTGCGCCAGCATGTCCACGAACTGCTCCCACCCCGGTTCCATGCCGGGAGTGGAAATGCCGGTGACGAAGAAGATCCGCTGGCCTACTGTTTCGTTGATGTTGATGGCGCCCAGCTGTACGAGGAAGTATGCGATGGGGGCGGGCACAATGTAGGCGAGGTAGCTGTAGGACGTGATCACGCGGTCCTGGAACTTGTACTGCCGGGCGGCCGAATAAACGCCCAGGGCCACGCCGATGATCAGGGTCAGAATGATGGACGCGAGGAACAGCCGCGTGGAGATCCATACCCGGTCACCGAATTCGGCATTGATGAACGCCCCATTGGGGCTCCTGCCCCAGTCCCACCTTGTCACGATGGCGGTCAACCACTCAACGTACCGCTCCCAGGGGCTGAGCTCCGGGTCCAGACCCTTCAGGCGCATGGAAGTGGCCACCTGCTCCGGCGTCGGACGCGGAATGCGCTCCTGTTCCAGCAATGCCGGCTTGAGTGTACTGACGGCAAGGAAATATCCGGCCGACGTGGTCAGGAAGATCATGACCAAATAGGTGATGCCGCGCCTGGCGAGGTACTTGAGCATGGTGTGCGCTACTTCGGATTCGCCGCCGCGCGCTGACTGAAGTGGCACGCTTGCTTCCGCCGGCGTGCCGGAGTGCGGGACAGTTCAACAATCACGCGCAGGATCCTTCCGTCTTCCCGGGATTGGCGGGGGTTGTGCCGCCTCACCGGGTGTTGTGCCAGCGGGTAGCTGGCTGTCCCGCAGCCTTGGCAGGGCCGTCCTGACGGACTATGTCGCGGGTCACATTTCTTGAGGAAACTATCACAAGCCTTGAGCCAAAACGTGGGTAACCGCAGGAAAGCTACCCGCGCGTATCAGATTGTTATGAAGAATTCTGTGAAGTCCATATGACTGGACGCCGCGGCTCCGTCCGGCGTAATCTACGCGTCTTTGACCACCCTTGTGACAAGGTCGGCCCAAGAGGCGGCCAGCCTTTCCGGGGCCACGCCGCGGTCCCGTACCAGGTGGAGGAGCCGCTCCGGATCCAGCGTTGCGCTCAGGGACCCTGCCATGAGCCAGGGGTCCGAGTCGAAACCCGCCTCGCGCAGGAGCACCTCGATGTGCCGGTGCCACAGCGCCGCGGCCGGCACGTCAAACCGGCCCCGCGAGGCGTTCTCAGCGGCAAGCACCAGGTCGCCGAACTCCACCACGTAGGCGATCCGTTCAGAACCGAACGCGATCAGCCGCTCACGTCCGGGCGCGCCGGGACCCAGCGGAGGAGGTCCAAACAGGAACCGGGCCTGGAACGCGGATTCGGAATCGTCGAGCAGCGTCAGCATGAGCCCGGCCCTGCTGCCGAAGCGGCGGAACACTGTGCCCTTGCCTACGCCCGCACGTTCCGCGAGGCGGTCCATGGTCAGGCCTTCGGCCCCGCATTCCGATATCAGTTCACGGGCAGCCGCCAGCAGGCGTTCCCGGTTCCGGACGGCATCACTGCGCTCGGCGGGCGTTGCCGGCGTCATTCCCGGCCGTAGTGGGATGGAGCTCACAGCCACATTCTAGCCCCCGGGAATAATAAGCGGACCGTGGTCCGTTTAGTCTGGTGAAGGCATGACAAGCCTCAGCTTCAACCGGCACGCGGCCCCTCCCGCTGCCCCTACCCCAGGAGTATTCATGACTAAGAGCACCGTCCTCACCCTCGTCGGCAGCCTGCGCGCCGGGTCCACGAACCAGAAGCTGGCCGAGGCCATCCAGCTGAACGCCCCCGAGCAGGTGGAGGTTGTCATCCACGACAGCCTGGGCAACATCCCCTTCTACAACGAGGACATCGACGTCGAAGGCCAGGTTCCTGCCGCCGCCGCCGCCCTGCGTGCGGCTGCCAGCGAAGCCGACACCGTCCTCCTGGTGACCCCCGAGCACAACGGCACCGTTCCCGCAGCCCTGAAGAACGCCATCGACTGGCTGTCCCGCCCCTTCGGCGCCGGAGCCCTCGCCGGCAAGCCCACGGCCGTCGTCGGCACTGCCTTTGGCCAGTTCGGTGGCGTCTGGGCGCAGGATGAGGCGCGCAAGGCCGCCGGCATCGCCGGTGCCCAGGTCCTCGAGGACGTCAAGCTCGCCGTTCCCGGGTCCATGGTCCGGTTCGCCGAAATCCACCCCAAGGATGACGCCGAGGTTGTGGAGCAGATCAAGGGCGTGTTCGATGCCCTTGCCGCCGCCGCTCCCGCAGCCTAGGCACACCCGCCGGCGCCCGGTACGCAGCTACGCGTACCGGGCGCTGCTGCATCCGGGTACTGCCGTGACCAACTCTTGTCCCAACCGGTACCTCACGGACACACTCCGCCGGAAAGGCCAGCCGTAACGTTAATCCACGGAACGTACCGGAACGGGATCGCGGTGCAGTCATGGCAGCAGAGTGGAGCGCCGGGAGGCGACGGACGGGCTTGCGCCTAACGGCAAAAGCCTGCCTGGCACTGCCGCTGCTGCTCGGCGCCTGCATTGGCGCACCGCCTGCAGGTCCAGGCGCGGGGACCTTCCCTCCATCCGCCCCTGGCAGCAGCGCCCCGGCTGCGGCACCCCCGGCGGCTCCAGCGCCACAGCCCCAGGACCAGCCGCCGGCAGGACCGGAGCCGGAAACGCTCCCTCCTGCCGAGGGCGTACCGCCGGCAGGCCCTTCCACAACGCCGGAAGCCGCGGAGGGCTTGCCCGTTCCCGAGGCCGGACGGGCGCCCGCAACGCAGGCCCCCGCACCACCGGCGCCGGCCCCGGCCACCATTCCGGCCGTGCCGCGCACCGTGACGGCCTACTACGTGCTCCTGGACGACGGCGGCAGCAACGGCGTGCGGTTCGGCTGCAATGACAGCCTGGTGGGCATGGACAGCGCAGCCCCCGATTCCGATCCGCTTCCGGCCGCCATAGGTGCGCTTCTGCAGGGAACAGGTGGAGCGGGAATGCCGGGCCCCGGGGCGGGACCGGCCCGGGAGATGTACAACGCCTTGGCGGACTCCGGGCTGAAGTTCCTCTCCGGCTCTTTCGATGGAACGACGGTCACGGTGTACCTGGCCGGCGCGTTGAGCCTTGGCGGGGTGTGCGACATCCCGCGGGTAGAGGCGCAGCTGACGCAGACAGCAGTTGCGGCAGTGGGCGCAATCCGGGCTGAAATCTACGTCAACGGGCAGCCGCTGAAAGAAGCACTGAGGCAGGACTAGCCACCCGCCCAGCAACCTGTCGTACGCGGGTTGACAACAAGTGTTGCTTTTGGAGCAACATCCGGCTGTATCCTGTGGGTGTGAGCCACGAAACACTTGATGCAGCAGGGACGCTGCCAGCGGAAGCCATCGATGCGATTGAACGGGCTGCAACGTCAGCGCACCGGCATGAGGACCTGTTCTCGGAGCGTGCCGCGAACATCCGGCAGTCGGCGGTGCGGGACGTTTTCGATATTTCCATGCGGCCCGGCCTGGTCTCCCTTGCGGGCGGCAGTCCGTATCTGCAGTCGCTTCCGCTGGACCGGCTTTCGGCCACCGCCGCCAAAATCATTGCCGAGGACGGCCTCACGGCGCTGCAGTATGGCGCCGGACAGGGGACCGAAGAACTGCGCACCCAGATCTGCGAGGTGATGGCCGCTGAAGGTATCCTCGACGCCCGGCCGCAGAACGTGGTGATCACCGCCGGTTCACAGTCGGCCCAGGATGTTGCCACCAAATTGTTCTGCAATCCCGGCGACGTGGTGCTCGTGGAAGACCCTACCTACGTGGGTGCCCTCAACACGTTCGAGGCATACCAGGTGCAGGTGGAAACGGTGGACATGGATGAATCCGGCCTGGTCCCCGAGCTCCTGGAGGCGCGGATCGCGGCGCTTCAACTGGCCGGCAAGAACATCAAGTTCCTTTACACCATCCCGAACTTCAACAACCCGTCAGGGATCACCCTCGCCAAAGAGCGCCGGCAGCAGGTGGTGGATATATGCCGCACTGCGAATATTCTGATCCTCGAAGACAACCCCTACGGTCTGCTGCGCTACTCCGGCGAGCACTTGGTCCCGCTCCGGGCCGACAATCCCGGGGACGTCATCTACATGGGTTCGTTCTCGAAGATCTTCGCGCCCGGCCTGCGCATCGGGTGGGCGCTGGTGCCGGAACACCTGCAGCGGCGCTACTACCTCGCGGCCGAGTCTGTGACGCTGTGCCCGCCCGCCCTGAACCAGATGCTGGTCTCCGCCTACCTTCGTGAGTACGACTGGAGGGGCCAGATCGAGACCTACCGCGGCCTGTACGCCGAGCGGTGCACGGCGATGCTGGCTGCGTTGCAGGAACACATGCCCGCAGGGGCCACGTGGACCAGCCCGGAGGGCGGCTTTTTTGTCTGGGTGACGCTGCCGGAAGGCGTGGACACCTACCCGCTGCTGCACAAGGCCATCGACGCGGGCGTGGTGTTTATCCCCGGCGCCGCCTTCACGCCGTCGGACGAACCGTCCAACAAACTGCGACTCGCCTTCAGCGCCGTGCCTCCCGAAGCCATCGCCGAGGGTGTCCGCCGCCTGGCGCCTGTGCTTCGGGAAGCCATAGCTGCGCTGTAGCGTTGGCCTGACCAGTGCCGCATAAACGAAGCAAAGGAGCATCACATGAGCGGAATCATCGTTGTAGGGGTTGACGGCAGCGGAACCGCGAAGAAGGCAGCCGAGTCCGCACGCGACCTCGCCGCTGCCTTGGACGCATCACTCCACGTGGTGTCGGCCTTCGACAGCGACCGCACCGAGATCTTCGGCAGCGGCAGCGACCAGTGGATCGTCTCAGACGCCGACGCGGCCGAACACGTGGCCCGTACCGTGGCGGAGTCCCTCGGTGGCGGCGTCAAGGTCACGTATTCCGCAGCCCGCGGCCGGCCGGCGGATGCCCTCATCAAGGAAGCGGTCCGGATGGAAGCCCGCATCATCGTAGTGGGCAACCGCAGGATGCAGGGCATAGGCCGCGTCCTGGGCAGCGTGGCCAACAGCGTGGCGCACAACGCGCCCTGCGACGTCTACATCGCGAACACGTACGACGCCGACTAGCAGTAACCCCGGACACTCCCCCGGGTGGCGAAAGTCGCTGCGGGGGGTGTCTGGTTTCACGCCCGATACCCGGGTTCAGCCGTTAGCGCAACGATAAAATTGAATAGGCCCCCAATGGTGCGGCACCCAGCAACCACTATCGAGGGGCATATCTTGATCACTCTCCAGCGCCGGCAGCTCGTAGGCCACGACATCCTCCTGGCCCGCCACGGCAACCACATCTGCTCCATGCGGGTTGACCGCAGCAATGGCACCGTCGTGGCACTGCTGGATGACGGCAGTGTGGACTCCGCGCCGAACCTCATCACGCCCGGGCTGCAGCTTCCCGAAACCGTGGGAAGCGTGCTGCGCGAAGACTGGAAGCTCTTCACGGCGTGGGCCGGCATGGCCGCTGCTATGGGCGTCCTCATGACGGCCGCGGCCGTGGTCCTGGGAACTACCGCAGATCCGGCCACCATCGAGATGTTTTCGGCGTACCCGTATTCCTCGTTCTAGGGCCTGCCCGGCCGGGACTTGTACTGCCTAGGTCACCATCAGGCCCTGCAGGATCCACCAGATGCCTGCCATCACCACTCCGCCGAAGAGTGACCCCGTCACCACCTGTGCCACCGAATGGGCCCGCAGTACCACACGGGACCAGCCGACGGCCGGGATCAGGAGAAGCAACGGACTCCAGGCCGCCCCGAGCATCAGCACGGCGATGACGGTCGAGCAGGAGATGGCGGCAGCATGCCCGCTGATCTTCCAGAACGGGCTCACTCCGGCCAGCACCACGACTCCGCCAACCACCGCAAGGACCATGGCAACAACGCTCCGGGGCGCGCCGACAGCCTCCAGGACCACCAGCCCTGCAAGGATCGATGCCAGGGCCATCAGCAGGACAGGAGCCCGCTGCTTCCGGTCACTGACATGATGGTCGGTAACCTTCCCCAGCCGGACCAGGACCAGCAGCAGAAGCAGCGGAAGCACGCAGACAAACAGGGCCGCCAACGCGCCGTACGCCATGGTGGCCGGAAAACCGCCCTCGGTCAGCGGACTGACCAGCAGCTGGATGCTCACCACCACGGGAGGCTGAAACGTCTCCGTCAGCCACCGGGCGGTCCTGTTCTTCGCCCGGATGGTGCCGGCGCTGATGCCCACGCCGTCAGTCAAGGAGGAGCGCAGGCTCTTCCAGGATGGCGGCGACGTCCGCCATGAAGCGGGCGGAGAGGTCACCGTCCACAACGCGGTGGTCGAACGAGCCGCCAAGCGTGGTGATCCAGCGCGGAATCACTTCACCGTCAAGGACCCAGGGTTTCTGCTTGATGGTGCCAAAGGCAACGATGGCCACCTCGCCCGGGTTGATGATGGGCGTTCCCGTGTCGATGCCCAGGGCGCCGATGTTCGTGATGGTCAGCGTGCCGCCCTGCATCTCGGCGGGCTGGGTTTTTCCGGCCCTGGCGGTGGTGGCCAGGTTATTCAGCGCCAGCGCCAGCTCCTTCAGGGACAGGTCCTGTGCGTTCTTGATGTTTGGCACCATCAGGCCCCGCGGCGTGGCAGCCGCGATGCCCAGGTTCATGTAGTGCTTGACGTGGATTTCCGCGGCGTCAGCCCCGTCCGCGTTGTCCACCCAGGTGGCGTTGACACTCGGGTTGCGCGCCGCGGCCCAGATAACGGCCTTGGCCAGGATGAGCAGCGGGGAGACCCTGATGCCCTCGAAATCCCTGGATGCCTTGAGCCGCTTGACGAACTCCATGGTGCGGCTGGCGTCCACGTCCACAAAGATGCTGACGTGCGGCGCGGAGAACGCGGATTCCACCATCGCCTTGGCCGTGGCCTTGCGGACGCCCTTGACCGGAATCCGTTCAATCCGCTGGTCCTGCGGCTTGCCCGCTTTGCCCCAGAAGCCGTCCGCCTTGTCCAGCTCTGCGTCGCGCTGGGCCTGGTAGCTGACCAGGTCCTCGCGGGTCACCTCGCCCCGTGAACCGGTGGCCACCACGTCCGCAAGGTCGATGCCGAGGTCCCGGGCAATCTTGCGTACGGGAGGCTTGGCCAGGACCCGGTTGACCAGGCCCGTGATGGTGCCGCCCAGGGTGGGGCGGTTGTCCAAGTCGCCTGCGGCCGGGCCGGCCGAAACCTCGGGTGCTGCCGTCACGGCGGCCGGCGTGTGTGGCTGGACGGGCTCCACTTCCGGGGCGTTGAGTGTCACGGCAGCGGAGGGCTGGGCTTTCCGCGGGCGGCGCTTGACGGCGTCGGCCTTCGGTCCGGAACCCACCAGCGGACCGCCGGCCAGGGCACTTTCCTGCGCGCCGCCGTCGGCCCTTGCTCCATCATCGGCGGGCAGCGTGCCGTAGAGGGGCTGGACGGGCGTTTCCGGGGCGCGCACGTCTGCGGGCGTGGGGTCGCCTGCCACGTCATCGCTGACGCTGATGATGGCCGTCCCGACGTCGATGGTCACCCCTTCGGGGACCAGCAGTTCGGTGACGGTCCCGGCAAACGGGGAGGGCAGTTCCACGATGGACTTTGCGGTTTCGATTTCGCACAGGACATCGTTGATGGCGACGGCGTCACCGGGCTTGACCTTCCAGGAGACAATTTCCGCCTCGGTGAGGCCCTCGCCGACGTCCGGCAGGTTGAACTTGTTGAGAGTCATGGTGTCCTCAGTAGGAGAGGGCGCGGTCCAGCGCCTCGAGGATGCGGTCGATGTCCGGAAGGTAGTCTTCCTCCACCTTGGCAACGGGATAGGGCATGTGGAAGCCGCCCACGCGGATCACGGGGGCCTCGAGTGAGTGGAAGGCACGTTCGCTGATCCGCGCGGCAATTTCGCCGCCGATCCCGCCGAACGTCGGGGCCTCGTGGGCGACGATCAGCCGGCCGGTCTTCTGTACGGAGGCCGTCACGGTATCGAAGTCCAGGGGCGAGATGGAGCGAAGGTCGATGACTTCGACGCTGCGGCCGTCCTCCTCCGCGGCATTGGCGGCCGCGAGGGCAACGGGAACCAGGGGGCCGTAGGCCACGATGGTGGCGTCGGTACCTTCCCGGAGGACGTGGGCCTTGAACGGATCCGCTGACGGCCCCGGGTTCTCCACATCCACGTCGCCCTTAAGCCAGTAGCGCCGCTTCGGCTCAAAAATGATCACGGGATCCAGGCATTCCACGGCCTGCTGGATCATCCAGTAGGCGTCGTGCGCGTTGGACGGGGTGATGATGCGCAGGCCCGCGGTGTGGGCGAACAGCGCCTCGGGGGATTCGGAGTGGTGCTCCACGGAGCCGATGCCGCCGCCGTAGGGGATCCGGATAACCACGGGAACCGTGAGGTTGCCGTTGCTGCGGGCATGCATCTTGGCGAGCTGGGTGGTGATCTGGTTGAAACCCGGGAAGACGAAGCCGTCGAACTGGATCTCGCACACGGGGCTGTATCCCCGCAGCGCCAGGCCAATGGCAGTGCCGATGATGCCGGATTCCGCCAGGGGGGTGTCCACCACGCGGTCGGGGCCGAATTCACCGATGAGCCCGTCTGTTACGCGGTAGACGCCGCCCAGCGGGCCGATGTCTTCGCCCATCAGGAGTGATTTCGGGTTGCTGGCCAGGGTGGCGCGGAGGCCTTCGTTGATGGCCTTGGCAATGGTCATGGTGGTCATCAGTGGCCTGCCTTTGCTGCTGCCTGTCCGGCCGGTACCGCCGGGGGTTCCTCACCGGCAAACCCTGCGGAGTATTCCTCGAACCACGCCAGCTCTTCGGCCACCAGCGGGTGCGCCTCTGCGTAGGTGTTGGCGAAGGCGGAGCGGATGTTCGGGGTCTCAAGGTCATGGGTAGTGCGCCGGACGTAGGAGGCGAGTTCGTCGCCGTCGGCCTTGACCTGGGCGAAGAAGGCGTCGTCCGCGAGGCCTTGGGCGCGCAGGTATTTCTCCAGCCGCAGCAGGGGATCCTTAGCCCGCCAGGCGTCCTCTTCGGAGGACGGGCGGTATTTGGTGGGGTCATCGGCGGTGGTGTGGGCGCCGACGCGGTAGGTGAAGGCCTCGATCAGGACCGGGCCCTTGCCTTGGCGTGCGTGCTCCAGGGCCCACTCGGTGACGGCGTGGACGGCGATGACGTCGTTGCCGTCCACCCGGATGCCGGGGAAGCCGTAGCCCTTGGCACGGTTGGACAGCGGAACGCGGGTCTGCACGTTGGTGGGTACCGAGATGGCCCAGTGGTTGTTCTGGCAGAAGAACACCACGGGAGCGTTGTAGGAGGAGGCGAAGACCATGGATTCGTGGACGTCACCCTCGGAACTGGCGCCATCCCCGAAGTAGGCGATGACCGCGGCGTCCGGCACCTCCGCCTTGGAGCCGGCGGCTGCGGCAAGCTTCTGGTCCCGCTGGATTCCCATGGCGTAGCCCACGGCATGGAGGGTCTGGGCGGCCAGGACCAGTGTGTAGAGGTGGAAGTTGGTGTCCTTGGGGTTCCAGCCGCCATTAGAGACGCCCCGGAACTGGCGGAGGAGCTCAGCCAGGTCCACGTTCCTCGTCAGCGCCACCCCGTGTTCACGGTAGGTGGGAAAAATGTAGTCCTGCGGCTGGCTGGCCCTGCCCGAACCGATCTGGGCAGCTTCCTGCCCGGTCAGGGGCACCCACAGCGCCAGCTGGCCCTGGCGCTGCAGCGCGGTGGCCTCCACGTCGAACCGGCGGATGGCAGCCATATCGCCGTAAAGTCCGCGCAGGGCATCGGGCGTGAGCTTGTCGGCGTACTCGCTGTACACCGGATCGGAACCCAGCTTTCCGTCGGGACCCAGCAGCTGCACCATCTGCGCCGGGGGCTCGCCCATAACGGCTTCCGCATCAGCTTCCCGCTGGTCGTCAACCGCTGTTCCGTCGAACTCGGTGGAAGGCAGATGTGTGCCCATACCGTCTCCTTGCTTGCCGCATCCGGATGCAATGCAATGTCGCTGGGATATATGCCTCAAAAGGAATACATTCCCGGTGCGGCATATACATTGGCTTACTGATCCTAACTTTATCTTCAGTAGGTAGCCGCAGGACTACTTGTTAAGCGCTAGGAACCCCGCGGAGCCTTTGTATAGTCGACACATAACCGAAGGAAGCGCGTGTTGGCCTCTTGCTCGCCGACGCTAACCCTGACCCCCTCGCCGGGAAAAGCGCGCACCGAGAGCCCCTGGGCTCCCGCCAGCTCTGCAAATTCGCTACTGTCGGACCCCAGATCCAGCCAGACGAAGTTTCCCTGTGCATCCGGAACAGCCCAGCCAAGGTCCCGCAGACCTGCAGTAACGCGGGCCCGCTCGTCCACCAGCGTTTGTACCCTTTCTACAACCTGAGGGAAATTCTGGAGGGAAACAATGGCCGCCTTTTCGGCAATCTGCGACACCGCGAACGGCGTCGCAGCCACCCGCAGGTGCTGGGTCAGCGCTGGATTGGAGACGCTGTAGCCGACGCGCAGGCCAGCCAGGCCGTGCGCTTTGGAGAAGGTCCGGAGTACCACCACGTTGGGGTATTTCCGGTAAAGGGCGATCCCGTCCACCGCACCGGGTGCCCGGACGAACTCCTGGTACGCCTCATCAATGACCACCACGACGTTGGAAGGCATCGAGCGGATGAAGGCTTCGGTCTCGGCGGCGGTAAGGGCCGGTCCGGTGGGATTGTTGGGCGTGCACAGGAGTATCACCCTGGTGCGGGCCGTAACGGCTGCCGCCATGGCGTCCAGGTTGTGCCGGCCGTCGGAGGTCACGGGAATCCGGACACTCTCCGCCCCGGCCAGGCCCACGCTGATGGGATAAGCCTCAAAGGAGCGCCAGGCATAGATGACTTCATCGGCCTTGCCGTCGTCGTTCTGGCCAGCGAACGCGGCGAGGATCTGGTTGAGGGCACCCAGGCTGCCCGCTCCGGTGACGATGTCCTCGGCGGGGACATTGAGGAAATCCGCGAGCGCCGCCCGAAGCTTGGTGCTGACCGGGTCCGGATAGCGGTTGAAATCGGTCTGCTGCGCGATCGCCTCGATAACTGCGGGGAGCGGCGGGAGCGGGTTCTCGTTCGAGGACAACTTGTAACTGGTGAGTCCGTCGACGGCGGCGGGCGGCTTTCCGGCCGCGTAGCGGGGCAACCGGCCTACCACCGGACGCGGCGGGATTCCACCGGCCAGGGTCTCTGATGAGGTCATGCGCACTAGCCTACTTCTCGTGCGATAACCGTTCCGGGTGGTGCATTGGCTTCTTCCGGCGTGGGAAGAAGGCCCTACCGTACCCAGCCCCCGTCCAGCGCGCTGTGCGAGCATGGGGCCATGGGTTCCTTCATTCTTCGGGTCATCATCAACGCCGCTGCCATCTGGGCAGCGAGCTGGGTCCTGCCCGGCCTGGAAATCTCCAGCCAGGCGGCCTCCGAGGCTGTGGCCAGGACCGGTGTTACGGAAGGCACGGACACCATCGGCCTGGTCCTGGCCTACCTCTTTATCGGTGCCATCTTTGGCGTGGTGAACGCGTTTGTCCGGCCCCTGGTGCGGTTCCTCGCACTCCCCATCACCATCCTCACCCTGGGACTCTTCACCATCGTCATCAATGCCGCGATGCTGTACCTGACGTCCTGGATCAGCAGTTACACACCGGTGGAGTTCACCATCGACTCCTTCTTCTGGACCGCCGTACTGGCGGCCATCATCATTTCCCTGGTATCTCTGGTGGCTGGTGTGCTGCCCGGGGGACGGAAGCGTTAGCCTGCCGGATTCCACCCGCCGTGCTACCGGCCGCCATGTCCCCGCTCGTGGGCGCGGGGGTCTTGCGGGGTGAGCGTGGGCATGGGGCCCTTAGCCCTCGACAGGGAAAAACGGGTGGCTGTGGCGGTCCCGCCCGCTCCAAGGACGCCTGTCAGCACTGCGGTGGACTGTAGCAGCGACGGGTCGCTGCTGTCCGCGATTATCCGCGCGGCATCCTGGTACCCCTCGAAGCTGTGGCCAGGGCCCAGCCCCTTATCCTCCTGAGCGGAAACGGGGGAGGCCATGGATACGGTGACCCGGTTGCGGGTTTCGGGGTTCGCCAGACCATCGCTTCCGGGCACCCAGTCGGCCTCGTGTTCAAGGTGCAGTGAGCTTACTCCCGCTCCCGGCCTGGTCCCGGCCACCGGCGAGCCGGCTGTCAGCACATACTTGACGTCGTACTGTTCCAGGACGCGGGGATCGGAAGCCAGGTTCATGGCATGGATCCCGCCCTGGCTGTAGCCCACCGCCACCACGGCCGCACCACGTTCCGCCCCGGCGGTTTCCAGAGCAGCAAGGACGGCCCGGTTGATCTCCTCCGAGCCGTACAGCATCGCCTCCGCGATGCCGGCTTCGTCGAAGGGGTTGTCACCGCCCGCGTACATTCCTGCCGCCTGGGTGCCGGGAAGGACCACCACGTACGTTGCAGCACCGCCGTTATGGACCTCAAGGACCTCAATGTGTCCGGGACCGCGGGCATCGACGTTCCGGATGCGCTCCAGGAGGCCGGCCGGTGATGCATCCAGTTCCACCTGGGCGGACTCTTCCTGCCGCGCGGCGAGCGGCCTGGGTATGAAGTTCGCGACCAGGAACATCAGGGCGTCCCGGACGAAGGGTTCCTGATCGATCCTTGCCCGGACATCCGGAGCCGCCAGCCCCAGCATGGTGATGATGGATTCTGCGGTCCGCCGGTCCGGGACTCCTGCTGCGGCCATGATGGCCCACGAGGTGTTGAACTCCTCCACACTCGTGATTCCGAGGAACCTCCCGGCGTTGGCACGCCACTCCGCGTCCTCATAGTCCCGGAGGCAGGCACGAATCTGGCTGCTGATGCGCTGTAGCTCTGCCCTGGCAGCCTGGACGCGCCACTGGCCGTTCCGCACTGCGGCCAGATGGGCGGACGTGGACCATGCCGGCTGCCGGTCAACCCAGCAAAGGTGGTCCAGGATCTGCCCGGTCTCCTGCTCAACGGCAACGAGGTCACTGGCCAGGGTATCCAGCTTCTCCGCGCCTGCCGTCAGCTCTTCGAGCTGGACGCTGATGCCAGTGGGGCCGCCCCTGATGCTCAGATGTCCCTCCCTGGAGGGGCCGAACAGGCGAATGCGGTCAGTGTCCATGGGTTGTTCGCCTTGCATCAGTGCTGGCTATTGGCGAGTGCAGCCGCGACGCTCTCCTGGGCATGCCGTGCAACGGCGGCCTTGGCTTCCGCCAGGCATTCCGAAGCCTGGCGCAGGGCAGCGTCCTGGCGGGCGACGGTGTTCCGGTAGGCCTGCCCCGCCGGTGACTGCCAGTCGAGCAGCTGGATAGCCCTCAGGCCAGCGATGACTTCCTCAACCCTTGCCATGCAGGACCCGAGCCGTCCCGCCAGTGGCATGAGGTCGGCGGCGACATGGTCTGCCGCTCCGGGCATGCCGTCCCCCAGTACATTCCACATCCGCACTCCCCCACCCTGGGCAGCCCACGGGTTGCTGCCCTCGCATTGCTTTACTGATGCGACAACGCTAAGGAAGACCCGGCAGCAACCCCAGCACCGCCGGCGGCTATGTGGACAAGTAACGTGCAAAGGCACGCTTAAGGAGCCGCCGGAGTTCGTGAAAGAATCAGCACATGCCTGAAACTGCCGCCACAGCTGATACACGTACGCCCTCAGGACGCCTGGCCCTTGCCGCGTCACCGGAAAAAATCGCGCTCGGTCCCCTGGACGGCCGGTACCAGTCCGCCGTCGCGCCGCTGGTTGATTACCTGTCCGAAGCTGCGCTGAACCGTGACCGTGTGGCTGTGGAAGTGGAATGGCTCATCCACCTGACCAGCAACAACGTCCTCCCGGGCGCCGGGCGGCTCACCCCGGAACAGGAGGAGCAGCTCCGCGCCATCGTCACCGAATTCGACGCCGCGTCCGTCGCTGAACTGGCCGAAATCGAAGCCGTCACGGTTCACGACGTCAAAGCCGTGGAGTACTACATCGGACGCCGCCTCCCCGGCATCGGCATTGAAAACCTGACGGCCATGGTCCACTTCGGCTGCACATCCGAGGACATCAACAACCTCTCCTACGCCCTGGGAGTCAAGGGCGCTGTGGAGGACGTGTGGCTGCCCGCCGCCCGCGCGCTCGTGGACCAGATCAGCAGGATGGCTGAGGACAATCGCGCCGTTCCCATGCTGTCCCGGACCCACGGGCAGCCGGCCACGCCCACTACCCTGGGCAAGGAACTGGCGGTCATCGCACACCGCCTCACACGCCAGCTGGAGCGGATCGCCCGGACGGAGTACCTCGGCAAGATCAACGGTGCCACCGGCACCTACGCCGCCCACGTTGCGTCGGTTCCCGGCGCAGACTGGCAGCACGTCGCAAAGTCCTTCGTGGAAGGGCTGGGGCTGACCTGGAACCCCCTCACCACGCAGATTGAAAGCCACGACTGGCAGGCAGAACTGTACGCCGACGTCGCGCGTTTCAACCGCATCCTGCACAACGTCTGCACGGACATCTGGAGCTACATCTCCATCGGCTACTTCGCCCAGATCCCCGTGGCCGGAGCCACCGGTTCCTCCACCATGCCGCACAAGGTCAACCCGATCCGCTTCGAGAACGCCGAGGCCAACCTCGAAATCTCCAACGGCCTGCTGGACACCCTGGCCGCCACCCTGGTGACCTCCCGCTGGCAGCGCGACCTCACGGACTCCTCCAGCCAGCGCAACATCGGCGTGGCCTTTGGCCACTCACTGCTCGCCATCTCCAACGTCGCCAAAGGCCTGGAACGCCTGGACGTAGCTGAGGACGTGCTGGCCGGGGATCTCGACACCAACTGGGAAGTCCTGGGCGAGGCCATCCAAATGGTCATGCGCGCGGAGGCGATTGCCGGCGTCGAAGGCATGGAAAACCCGTACGAGCGGCTCAAGGACCTCACCCGGGGCCAGCGCGTGGACGCCGCCCGCATGCAGGAATTCGTGCAGAGCCTGGGCCTTTCAGCCGACGCTGAGGCCCGCCTGCTCGCTCTGACGCCCGGGAAGTACACGGGCATCGCCGACCAGCTGGTGGACCACCTCAAGTAGGCCGGCCGGCAAACATCAAAGGAAGTACGACGGCGGCGCCGGGCTCTGGCGGGCCCGGCGCCTTCGCGTTGCCAGGCCCTGCACGGCGCCGGTCCACGGTCCTGTTGCCGGGGTGCGAAACTGGAGAGCATGAAGCTGCTGCTCATCCGTCATGGACAAACCCCCGGCAACGTCCTTGGCCAGCTGGATACCGCCCATCCGGGGCCCGGGCTCACCGAACTTGGCGAACGGCAGGCCGAGGCCATGGCCAGGTCGCTGGCCAACGAGCCGATCGGCGCGCTGTATGCCTCCACCCTGATCCGCACACAGATCACCGCGGCGCCGCTGGGCAAGCTGCACAGCCTGGACGTGACCGTGCTGGATGGCCTTCATGAGATCGAGGCCGGCGCCTTGGAAAAACTGACAGACCACGAGTCCCACAAGCGGTACATGGGGACGGTGTTCGCCTGGGCGGCCGGGGATCTTGATGTCCGCATGCCGGCGGGGCCGGACGGCCACGCGTTCTTCGACCGCTTCGACGCTGCCATCACCCGGGTGGTGGACCAGGCGGCTCAAGGAAAGCATGAAACTGCAGCGGTAGTCAGCCATGGTGCCGCGATCCGCACCTGGGCCGGGCGCCGGGCGGAGGACGCTGACCACGAGTTCGCCGCACGCCACGTACTGGCGAACACCGGAATCGTCGCCCTGGAAGGCGACCCCGACGCGGGCTGGAAACTGCTCCATTGGGACGGCAGCCCTGTCGGCGGGCTGGCCCTCGCAGATCCCACGGCAGAAGATCCTACCGGTGGGAACGTAGCGGGCCCTTAGCCGTCACGGCTCAGTGCTGCGGGACAAGCCGTGCGGCAAACGCCGCAGCCTCTTCCGCCGTCGGACGTTCCCGGCTGTCCATGGCCGTCAGGGACCGCAGGAACGGCCTCCAGCGGGGCGCCACGACATCAGGAACATCAGGGCTGCGAAGCGTCCTGGCCACCAGGGATTCGATGGCAGTCCCGGGAAACGCCTTGGTCCCGGTCAGCAGTTCCAGGAGGACCAGCCCCAGGGAGTAGACATCCCACGATGGCCGGGCGGCCCCTCCTGCTGCCTGTTCCGGGCTCATGTAGTGCACTGTTCCGGAGGAGATGCCCGGCTCGGGTGCTGAGGCGGCTGCCGCTGTGATTCCGAAGTCGATGATCCGGACAGGACTTCTCCGCAGGCCGCTCAGCATCAGGTTGGCAGGCTTGATGTCGCGGTGGACCAGGCCCTTGGAGTGAAGGTGGGCGAGCGCACTGAACAGCCCGTGGGCCCAGACTGCCACGTCGCCGGGGTTGTGGCTGTTGATCCGGACTGCCTCGGACATGCTGGATCCCAGCGCCAGCTCCTGCACCAGGAACGGCCGCCCGCCGTGCGGTCCGTGGTCCGGCAGGGAACCGTGGGCAATGAACCTGATGATGGAGGGATGATCCAGCGCCGCCAGGATGCCGGCTTCGTTGCGGATCCGCTCGTGCTGCTTGGCTGAGTGCACCGAAGCCATCTTGACGGCCACATCCGGTCCGCCTGCGAGGTCCACGGCCCGGAAGACTTCTGCTGCGGAACCGCGCCCAAGGCGTTCCTTGAGGTAAAAGCGCCCCGCGACGACGACGCTTCCGTCAGGGTTCTCGGCGCGGCGAGGCCGGTGCGCACGTCCCCGTTCCGGGTGTCCCTGTTCGCTGGGTGCGTGTTTTGCGGGAGCCAGGGCGGGCGCGGTCATGGGTGCCGTGGCGGGGCGCAGGCTTCGGCCAGGACTGCCGCTTCATCGGCGGAGTCAGCGGGCAGCCAGGCATCGAGCTGGAATCCGCAGCGGCAACGCCATACCGGCGGCAGTTCGATGAGGACGGCATCGTCCGGCGGAAAGCTGTAACCAGCGCCCACCCGCCCGATGGCAGGAGTGGCAAGTTCCATGGGCGTCCCGCAATGGACTTCGGTAAAAGTGGTCAACGCGCTCACGACTCCCTAAGGAAGAAACTTCAAGGTTGATCGTAAGCTTACATATTACTAGCTAGACTAGCTAGTCCGACTAGTTACTTTTTTGGTGCCCGTCCCTGACGGAGAGGGCATCCGTCATCTGCTGCAGGAAGTCGACCACGACGTGGGCCTGGTCCGCCGTCAGACCTTCGGCAACAGTCATCATCCGGCGGTGCATCGCACCCAGCGTTTCGCGCACCTCCGTGTCGGATTCCACGGTGGGAATGACGACGATGGAGCGGCGGTCGGAGGGGTGGGCCTCGCGGCGGACGTGCCCGCTGGCGACCAGCCTGTCGATCAGCGAGGTGGTGGACGCGCTGGTGATGCCGAGGAATTGGCTCAAATCCTTGGGAACAACCGCCTTCCCGGAAGCCTGCGCGCGGAGGAGGAAGCGTAGCGCCAGGATGTCCGTTTCGCCCATGCCCATGGAGTCCCTGGTGGAACGGCGGACGGCAGTCTCCGCGGCCCGGTAATCGCGCAGTGACTTCAGCACGGCAGCACCGTAATCCAACCGCCCGTCCGGACCGTACCAGTAGCCGGAGCCTTCGTTACCCGTGGAACCCATGGATTGATCTTAGACCAACTGATAAGTAGGCAAGCTAGCAATACAGGCTAAGCGGCCCGTCCACGTTATCCAACCGCTTACGCAGAAGAAACACCCGCGTAACCGCCGGCTTCTAGCCTTTTAATGCATATCCCTTCGGCGAATCGAGGCAGACATGCAGACCAATCCGCGGCTGAACATCCGGCAGGTATCCTGGTCCAACCCTGTGGGCGCCGACCTGCGCCGAGCGCAGCAGGCTGAACTCGATGCGCGCTTTGGTACCCCTGACCACGAACCCGGCACACCGCCGTCGGGCGCTGACTGCGCCGTGTTCCTGGTGGCGTATGACAAGGGATCGGGCCAGCCCGTGGGCTGCGGCGGCCTCCGGCTCCTGGATTCCACCACCGCCGAGATCAAGCGCCTGTACGTCCTTCCCTACACCCGAGGCTCGGGCGTGGCCAGCTCCATCCTGGCCGCACTGGAGGCAGAGGCACACAAACAGGGGATCACCAGGATCAAGGCCGAAGCCGGTTCCGCACAGCCGGACGGCCGCAATTTCTACCAGAACTCCGGGTTTGAGCCGGTCCCGAATTATGGTCCCTATATCGGGGTGGAACACTCCTACTGCTACGCCAAGAGCATTGATGCACGAAGCGCTGCCCACACGGCCATGGCATAAGGGCCGGCGTCACAAGTGCGTAGGGATTCCGCGCCTCGGCTAATCTCGGCCTATGGAAACAGCAGACATCACCTTCCGCACCCGCAAGTGGGTACGTCCTGAGGACCTCAACGCCAACGGGACCCTGTTCGGTGGAAGCCTGCTGAAGTGGATTGACGAGGAAGCCGCGATCTACGCCATCCTCCAGCTGGGCAACGGCAGGGCGGTGACAAAGTACATCTCGGAAATCAACTTCGTCAGCTCGGCCGTCCAGGGCGACCTGATCGAGATGGGCCTGACGGCCACGCGGTTCGGCAGGACATCGCTGACCATGCGCGCCGAAGTCCGCAACATGATCACCCGGCAGAGCATCCTCACCATCGAGGAGATCGTCTTCGTTAACCTGAATCCCTCCGGAAAGCCCGAACCGCATGGCTACACGGAGATCACCTATGACCGCGACCGCATTCCCACCCACCACCTGACCGAAACAGTGACCCAGGACTGACGTTTCACCCGGCGTTCACCCGGACGCCGCCCATCATTCCCTCCACTGGACCACAGTGAACAGCCGGGCTGTTTATCGAATCGATAGCAAAACGGCCCCACATTCCGCCTGCCCGGCTATAGGCTGTGCGGACATGCTCCGGTTCCAGTGCAGAAATGAGTCCTGATCGTGCGTAAATTGCAGTCCTTGGTTGCCGCCGCCGTCGCCGCCGCCCTTCTTGCCGGATGCGGCGGTGCCGCATCTCCGCCCGCTTCCTCCGCAGACGCGTCCTCCGCTCCCGCCGGGGGTTCCGGCGAAACGCTGGTGGTGTACACCAACTCCAACGGCGAAGGCCGCGGCGAATGGCTGACCGCCAAGGCAGCAGAAGCCGGCTTCACCATCGAGATCGTGGGCGCCGGCGGTGCGGATGCCACCAACAAGCTGATTGCCGAGAAGAACAACCCGATCGCGGACGTGGCCTTCGGGTTGAACAACATGTACTTCTCGCAGATCAAGGCCGAAGACGCCCTGGAACCGTACACCCCCTCCTGGGCAGGCGAGGTGGACAAGGAACTGGGCGACGGCGAAACCTACTGGCCCCTGGTGAAACAGGCCATCCTCTTGGGCTACAACTCAGACAAGATCTCCAAGGACTCCGCCCCGCAGGACTGGACGGACCTGTGGACCAAGGATGAATTCAAGGACCGCTACGAGCGCGTGACCGGACTGGGCACCGCCACCGCCCAGCTCGTGTTCGCCGGCATCCTCAGCCGCTACCGGGACGACTCCGGCGACCTGGGCATTTCCGATGAGGGCTGGCAGCAGGTCGAGCAGTACTTCCAGAACGGCAGCCCGGCCGTTGCCAAGACCGACCTTTTCGCACGCATCGCTTCCGGCGAGGTGGACATGGGACAGATGCCGTCCTCGATCATCGCCGAACGGGAAAAGTCCTTCAAGGTGAACGTTGACACGGTCATTCCCTCCGTGGGCGTCCCGCTCGCGGTGGAGCAGATCGCCCTGGTGAAGGGGACCGGGAAGAAGGAGCAGGCGCAGAAGTTCATCGACTGGTTCGGCAGTGCGGATGTCCAGGGTGCGTTTGCCCAGCAGTTCAACTCCATGCCGGTGAACAAGTCCGCCGAAGCGAAGGCCAACCCCGAGGTGGTGGACTTCTTCGCGGACCTCAAGCAGCAGGACATCGACTGGGAGTTCGTGCAGGAGAACATGGGCGCCTGGGTGGAGAAGATCGAGCTCGAGTACATGACGTAGTCCGGTTTCCCGCCGCCAGCTTTCCCGCTCCACCAGACAGGTTTTGCCATGATCCGCTTGGACAACATTGAAGTTTCCTTTGGTGACTTCACCGCCATACCGCACCTGGACCTGCACGTCCGGCCGGGCGAATTCTTCACCCTGCTGGGCCCGTCAGGCTGCGGAAAGACGACGGCGCTGCGCACCCTGGCCGGTTTCATCCAGCCGTCCGCGGGCACTGTCCACGTGGACGGCAAGGACGTCACCCGGCTGCCGAGCGATAAGCGGCAGGTGGGCATGGTGTTCCAGAACTATGCCCTGTTTCCGAGCATGAGCGTGTGGGAGAACATAGCCTTCGGCCTGCGGGTCCGGAAGGAGAAGCAGGCCGACAGTGACCGGCTTGTCCGGGACATTGCCCGCCGGGTGGAACTCAGTGATGAGCAGCTGGCCAAGAACGTGGCCGAGCTGTCCGGCGGGCAGCAGCAGCGGGTGGCCGTGGCGCGGGCACTGGTGCTGCGGCCCAAGATCCTGCTGCTGGACGAGCCGCTGTCCAACCTGGACGCCAAGCTCCGCCACCAGCTCCGGCAGCAGCTCAAGGACCTGCAGAGCGAGTTCGGCATTACCACCGTGTACGTCACCCATGACCAGGACGAAGCCCTGGCCATGAGCGACCGGGTGGCCGTGTTCAACAAGGGAGTGGTGGAGCAGGTGGGCACCCCGCAGGAAATCTACGACCATGCCGGGACGGAGTTCGTCTGCAACTTCATCGGTGACAGCTCCACCCTGACACCGGAGTTCGTGGCCGAAGTGAACCGTCTTTCCGGCGCGCAGCTCAGCACGGAAGCCACCTCGTACCTGCGGGTGGAGAAGGCGTCACTTGCCGCACCTGCCGGCGGCAGCCCCGCCGTCGGACTTCCCGGTACCGTGGTATCCCGCACCTACCACGGCCTGCACAGCCGGTATGTGGTGCGCAGCCACGGCGCGGAGATCCGGCTGCTGGTCAAGGAGGATGGCGGAGCCCACCCGGAACCGGGAACGGAAACCACTGTCTACCTCCAGCCTGCCCATATCCTGCAGTACCACCGGGAAACGGGCGTCGCCCTGAGGCAGCAGGAACGGGCGGTCGTCCTGCCATGAGCAGCGCGTCCGTCCGCGGGATGGTCCGCTCCCCGTTCGTCCTGGTGGTGGGTGTGGTGCTCACCTGGTTCATCGCCGCGTTCCTGGTATGGCCCAACGTCAACGTCCTGATGGCCACGTTCTTTCCGGACGGCAGCTTTTCCGGGCGGGCGGCCGAAAAGCTCTTCTCGTCCCAGCGGGCCATGAAGGCGCTGGGCAACAGCTTCCTGCTGGCAGTGGCCCTGTCCATCACGGTCAACCTGGTGGGCATCTTCATCGTCCTGGTGACGCATTACTTCCGGATCCGGGGCTCGCGGATCCTGTTCCTCGGCTACGCCTCCACCTTCATCTACGGCGGCATCGTGCTGGCCGCGGGGTACAAGTTCATCTATGGGGACAAGGGAATTGTCACCTCGCTGTTGGTGAAGGTGTTTCCCGGCATGGATCCGGGCTGGTTCTCCGGATTTTTCGCGGTCCTGGTGGTGATGACCTTTGCCACCACCACCAACCACATGCTCTTCGTGGCGAACGCGCTCAAGGGCATTGATTACCAGACCATCGAGGCCGCCCGGAACCTGGGCGCCTCCACCTGGACCATCCTGCGCCGGATTGTGCTTCCCATGCTCAAGCCCACGCTGTTCGCCGTGACCATCCTGTCCTTCCTTACTGGGCTGGGGGCACTGAGCGCCCCGCAGGTGCTGGGCGGGCGCGATTTCCAGACCATCACCCCGATGATCCTGACGTTCACCAACAGCCCCACCTCACGGGACCTCGCTGCGCTGCTGGCCGTGATCCTTGGCCTGGCCACCATCCTGATGCTCGCGGTGATGTCCCGGCTGGAGAAGGGCGGTACCTACTTCTCGGTGTCCAAGGTGTCCTCCGAGCTGCAGAAGCAGGAGATCACCAACCCCGCAGCCAACATTGCCGTCCATGTGCTGGCATACCTGCTGTTCGCGGTGTACACGCTGCCCGTGGTGCTGATCGTGCTGTATTCATTCGCGGACGGCGCCGCGATCCAGACCGGCCAGCTCGCCCTGGGCAACCTGACCCTGGACAACTACGTGCGGGTCCTGACCCAGCAGTCCGGGCTGCGGCCGTTCATCGTCAGCGTGGTGTACAGCGCACTGGCCGCGCTCATCGCCGTGGGCGGGCTGCTGTTCGTGGCCCGGCTGCTGCAGAAATACAAAAACTGGGTGGCAACAGCTTTCGAATACCTGCTGCACATTCCCTGGATCCTGCCTTCGGCACTGCTGGCCCTTGGCCTGATCATCAGCTACGACCACCCCAATCCGCTGGTAGGCGGTGCGGTGCTCACCGGCACCACGGTGATCCTGCTGATCGCCTTTGTCACCGTCAAGATCCCGTTCACGCTCCGCATGCTCAAGGCTTCCTTCGCCTCGGTGAACTCCTCGTTGGAGGAAGCGGCGGCCATCATGGGTGCCAGGACGCTGTATGTGTTCCGGCGGATCCTGCTGCCGTTGGTGCTTCCGGCGGCCGCCGCCATCACCGCCCTGAACTTCAACAGCCTGCTGGACGACTACGACACCGCCATCTTCCTGGCCCACCCCCTGGTCCAGCCGCTGGGCCTGGTCATCAAAGCCAACACCGACGGCGCCGAAGGCGTGGCGGGGGTTGCCAACACCTTCGTCTACACAGTGCTCCTGATGGTGATCACCGGCGTCACCATGTATCTCGTCTACGGCCGCTCGAGCAGGGGCAAGTCACGGAAGAAGCGGCTGCCGGCCGTTCCGCCCGCCTCCCCGGTCCCCGGTCCGGGTCTTCCCGGAACCCCGGTATCCACAGAGGATGCCGCACAGCCGGCAGCTCCCGTCCGGTGATCAGTCCGCGGAACCGGTGACGACGGCGGAACGTCGGTTCCGCCGTCGGGCGAGGCTGAGGAGGCGGTCACGCAGGGGCTGGCCACCGTCGGCGAGGGCGACGCGCCCCAGCGCCGAGGATGCCAGGCTCAGGACGCGGGTCCGCAGCCGCCGCTGCCGGTCGTAGGCACGCAGTGCCTGGTCTTCGGGCAGCGTGTTGAGAAGGTCAGCCAGTGTCACCGCGTCCACAAGCGACTCGCAGGCGCCGCGACCCAGGGTGGGGAGCATGGCGTGGGCGGCATCGCCGACGAGCGCGGTCCGCCCGCGGACATAAGAGCCCAGGCGCGGAACTGTCCAGATCCGCTGGACCAGGCATGCTTCGGGAGTGGCTGCGGCCAGCGTACGGCGGATGGCGGGCGCGTGGGTGGCATAGCGTTCCCGGGCCTGTTCCAATGCCGATGCTGTGTCAATCCCGTACGGGCCCAGCCCGGACCGGTAGCTGGCGTACCAGAAGGATCCTCCCCGGGCGGCAGCCATCCCGAACAGGTCGCCGCGGCCCCAGTACTCTCCCACCTCGTCCGGACTGACCGGGGCAGGGAGAGTCCCGCGGAGGGCGAGGTACGGGGTGAGGCGGGCATCCGTTGCGGCGCCCCAGGCCTCCCGGCGAACTGCGCTGTGCACGCCGTCGGCACCGACCACAAGGCTGCCGTCGGCGGGAAGTGACCGGACGTTGCTGGTGATCCGCTGGACGGTTCCCGGGACGGCGCCGTCCAGCAACCGGAGAAGGTCAACCCGGGATATGCCGAACATATCCCCCACGCTGACGGTGACCCACGGCTCACCCTGGGCGTCACGGACGGATCCGCTGCCGATCACCGGGCTGACCGCCCGCGCCTCTTCAAGGATTCCCAGCCGCTCCAGCGCACGCTGGGCGTTCGGCCACATGCCCAGCGCGTTTCCGACAGCGGGCAGTTCGGGGCGCTTCTCATACACCGTCACCTGGAACCGGGCCGGGTCCAGGCAGGCGGCCAGTGCCAGTCCGGCGATTCCGCCGCCAATGATCGAGATGGTTTCCATGCCCGTGATTCTACTACTTTTGTAGTGGATTGCTAGGGGGCAATTAGACTGTGGCCATGCCCGACAGACGCACCGAATTGATGGACGCCGCCCTCGCCGTGGTGGCGGAGAAGGGCATGAAGGGCCTCACCCACCGGGCAGTGGATGCCGCCGCACACCTGCCCGAGGGCACCACCTCCAACTACTACCGGAACCGCGCGGCCCTCGTGGAAGCGGTGCTTGACCGCATGCTGGAGCTGGACGCCGCACTCCTGCAGGACCAGGGCCCCGCCGGTCCGCCGCAGGACATTGAGGAACTGGCAGACCAGCTGGCCACCCTGATGCTGGCGCTGGCCGGGCGGCACGCGGGGCTCAGCCGCGCCCGCCTGGCCATCTCCCTCGACAGGCCCGAGTCAGTGACAGCGGGACATTTCCGGCTGGTGGGCGGCCTGGAGCAGGCCCTCGCAGCGCTGGGAGTGGCGGATGCGCCGGCCCGGGCACGGGACCTGGCGGACTACGGCGACGGCGTGCTGCTGCACCTGCTCACAGTCAGGCGCGGTGAGCGACCGGACGCGGGAGCCATCGCCGCAGCAGTCCGGCGGCTGCTGGCTTAGCGGGCGCCGGGCCAGCCGGTGTAGGCCTCGGCGAGGTAGGCCAGTCCGTGCCGTGAGGAGACGACGGAGTTGAGTTCGCCGAGCTGGCGTGCACGGGAGAAATCGTCGGCGTCGGCGGGGGTGTGGAGCATGGTGGTCATCCAGTAGGAGAACTGCTGCGCCTTCCAGACCCGTTCCAGGGCGCGGTCGCTGTACGCCTCAAGCAGGCGGTCCGATCCGGAGTTGTAATGGGTGTCAAGTCCTTCGAAGAGGACCTTGACGTCATGGATGGCAAGGTTCAGGCCCTTGGCGCCGGTGGGCGGGACCGTGTGGGCGGCGTCGCCCACGAGGAAGAGGTTGCCGTGGCGCATCGGGGTGTGGACGAAGCTGCGGAACGGCAGGACCATTTTCTCGATGACCGGCCCTTCCTTGAGCTCGAAGCCGTTGCCGTTCACGCGGCTGCGGAACTCGGCCCAGATGCGGTCGTCGTCCCAGTTGGCGACGTTTTCCTTGGGGTCGCACTGGAAGTACATCCGCTGCACGGTCTCGGTGCGCTGGCTGATCAGTGCGAAGCCGTTGGACGAGTTGGCGTAGATCAGTTCGTCGGAGCTGCGCGGAGCCTCGGCCAGGATGCCGAACCAGGCGAAGGGGTATTCGTGGAAGTACCACTTGCGGTGCGCCTCGGGGATCTGGAACCGGCAGTGGCTGCGGGATCCGTCGGCGCCCACCAGGAAGTCTGCCTGGATTTCGTATTCCACGCCGTCGGAGTCGGTGAACCAGACCTTCGGCTTGCCTTCGAGGTCGTGGACGGTGGTGTCCGTGACGCTGTACCGGACGTCGCCGCCGTCGGCCGTCCTGCGCGCGGCGAGGTCCAGGAAAACGTCCGTCTGCGGGTACAGCCAGACGGACTCCCCCACCAGGTCCTTGAAGTCGACGCGGTGGCTTTCACCGTTGAAGCGCAACTCAATGCCGTCGTGCCGGTCCCCGTCACGCAGCACCCGGTCCGAGACGCCGCTGTCCACCAGCAGGTTGACCGTCCCGTGCTCCAGGATTCCGGCCCGGACCGTCTCGGAGATCTCCTTGTGGCTGCGGACTTCAATGACGGTGGACTCGATGCCGGCCTTGGCCAGCAGGTGGGACAGCATCAGCCCGGCGGGGCCGGCGCCCATGATGGCCACCTGGGTGGTGATGATCTTGCGTGCTGCCATGATTCTCTCGCTTCGTTGCGGGGCCGCTGGGGCCGGTTCGGTGCGTCTGGCTAACAGTGTGCGCCGCCAGGGGTGACTGTCGTTACATCAATTCCGTTGAATGGTTCCTGGTCAGGAGTCGGCAAGGTTCCGGGCAATGCCGCGGGCGGCTGTCTGCAGGGCGGGCACCAACGCCTGCAGACGCATCTCGCGCAGGGGAACCACGACGCCGAGGGATGCCACCGCGCGTTGCTTGCGGTTCAGCACGGGGACGGCGATGCCCCACGTGTCCGGGTCCACGACGCCGGCCAGCTGGGCGAAGCCCTGATGGGACGTTTCGCTGAGCAGCGCGCGGATGGCGTCCCTGGTGACCTTTCCGTCGGGATCGACGAACTGCTCCAGGTATTGCGCCTGGAGTGCCTTGTCCTGGTGCGCCATCAGCGCCAGCCCCGCAGAAGAGATGTGGACGGGCATCCGCCCGGCCACCTGGGCACGGTTGGCCACGGAGCCCCGCCGGGACAGCCGCTCCACGAAGAGCGCCTCCCAGCCGTCCAGCACGGCGAGGTTCACGTTCTGGTTGAGCACCTGCTGGATGTCCTCCATGAACGGCATGGCCGCCTGGCGCAGGGCAAGGGTTGGGGACGTGCGGTTCACCAGCTCCCACAGCCGCAGCCCCGGACGCACCATGCCCTCAGGCCCCGTCTCCAGGAGTCCATGCCCCGCCAGCTGCCGGACCAGCCGGTGCGTGGTGGTGAGCGGCAGGTCCGCCCGGACCGCAAGGTCGGACAGCTGGAGCGTGCTGACTTCCGGCGGAAAGGCAGAGATGAGCCGGACGATCCGGTCCACCACCGAATCGCCGGACCTCGAATTCGCCACGCAGCACCAGCTTCCGATGAATGGTAGAAGCCTCAGGGTACCGCCCGCCGCTGCAGGCGGCTAGGCCGTCGTCGTGCGTTGACGCACCCGGCGCCACGCTCCCGGGGCAAGCACCACGGCAATCCCGACGGCGGCCCCGATCACCGTTTCGATGATGCGGTCCCGGAGCAGGATGCCGGGCGCCGAAGGCACCACCAGCAGCGTGGAGATCAGTGCCAGCGGGGTGACGAACACCTGGGCCAGCAGGTACTGCCGGATGATGAACATCTCCGCGCCGAACTGGCACAGCGCCATCACGAGCACCGTCTGCCATGGTTGCAGCCCCAGCAGCACGATGCCGGCCAGGATCACCAGGCCCAGCACCGTGCCGATGATCCTTTGGATTCCGCGGCGCACCCGGTGGCGGGTGGTGTGCCCCACGAGCGGAACCACGGCAGCCACCATGGCCCAGTAGTTGTGGCCGAATCCAAGCCGTTCCCCTGCCCAGGTGGCCAGTGCCCCGGCGAGCCCGGCGGCCACCAGGTAGCCAAAGCCTTCCAGCCATGCCGCCCGTTTCTCGTCCGGGGTGCGCCGGATGGGCCGGGGCCTGGCCCACGGCGTGCGGTGGCTGGGGAGCACCCGCGAGGAGAACCCGATCAGCAGGCAGAAGCCGGTGGTGAGGACCGAAACCAGCATGCCCTGCCACAAGGCCGGCTGATTGGGGATGGAGGCAATGGCGGCGAAGGCAAAGATGTGGAACAGCGAACCCGCCGGGCGCAGCCGCAGCCACGAGATGGCAACCGAGCAGGCCCCGGCAACCACGGTGGTGGCGAGGACCAGGAGCCAGGTGGTGGTGGGGACGTCCAGGCCCCAGGCCGCCTCCATCCTCGCCGCGAGGGCAGCCAGGAGGATCACCAGCAACATCAGCAGCCCGGCGCGCAGCTGCAGCGCGAAGCGGATGCCGTGCGGCTCGCCGCGGCCGTAGATTCCGGTGAACGCGCCGAAGGACGCGAAGATGGCGAGGTCCAGCCTCCCCAGGAGGACCAGGATGAAGAGCGGAACGAAAACTCCCACGGCGCATCTCAGGGCAGGGTGGTGGTCCTTGTTGGCGGGAGCAATGCTGAACATCTCAGCGAGCATCTTCACGTGGCAATAGCGCCTTTCCTGCGATACCTGGTTGGACGGGCGGCCGCGCTGACGTTCCTTCACGATCTTACGGCGCCGGCTCCGGAAACTGCCCGCCGCGTTCCCTTGAATGGAATCAGGAGGCAACGCTGCCGAAACAGCACCCGGCGATGCTTATGCCATGACGCCACGCGCACAGCATTCCCCAGCCGCCGAACTGAGCTGTGAAGTCTGCGGCCTGATGCCCGAGCCTCCCAAAACCCGCCTGACCCTGGCCAACGTGGCCGTGATGCTGCCCATCGAACTCCTGGTCCACGCCCTGGTGGTGGATACCCAGCTCCCCTACGTGGCCAAAGTCCTCGTACTGGCCGTCACCGCCACGGTCCTGGTGATCTGGGTGGCGGAGCCGTCCGCTGCCCGGATCCTGCGCGGCTGGCTGCACGCCCCCGCACTCCGCCACCGCCGGAAGCTTGGTACGGCACCGGCTCTGTGGCGGGCACGGACAGTCCTGCGCGACGAGCCGGGGTCGCTGCAGAAAGTCACCAAGGCACTGGCCCGCCTGGACACGAACATCCTGAGCATCCACGTCCATCCGGTGCCGGGCGGGGTGCTGGACGAGTTTGTCCTTGCTGCTCCCGGCTCCGTCAGCGAGCGCGAGTTGCTGGAGGCCCTGCACGAATCCGGCGGCACCCGGGCGCACGTCTGGCCCACCACCGCGCTGGCAATGGCCGACGGCCAGACCAGGGCGCTGAGCCTGGCCGCCCGGATTGCCGACGCCCCGGAGGAGCTTCCCCTGGCCGTGGCGGAACTGCTGCGGGCCCGGATCCTCAGCCCGGCAGAGGCCGTCCTGGAAAAGCACGACGCCGGCACACGCCTGAAGATCCCCACCGCCTGGCACGGGCCCATCATCTTCGTCCGGCCCGGCGAACCGTTCACGCCCGCGGAGTCCGCCCGCGCCCACCGGCTCGCAGAGCTCGCCGAGATCCTGGCGCACCGCCCCGCTGCCTCCCGTCCCAACTAAGTAGCGCCAACTGCCGTTTTGAGGCTCCAAAACGGCAGTTCGCGCTACCCAGTCGAGTGCTACATCCGCAGGGTGAGGGCGGAGGGGACCATGGTCATCAGGACGTGCTTGCCCTGGCCCTCATGGTCGCCGTCCAGCTGGTAGTCGTCGTTGTGCTCCAGGCTGATCTCTACTGACTTGCCCTGGAAGTACTCCACCGCGGTGTCCTTGCCCCGTCCCTTGCCGATGATGCCTGCAAGTACGGAGAGCCAGCCCAGCCGGCCGTGGTGCGGCGCGAGGACCGCGATGTCCAGCAGCCCGTCATCCATCTTGGCGTCCGGGAAGATCTCCAGGCCGCCCTGGACCTTGCCGCAGTTGCCCACCATGACGCTGCGGACGCCCCGGCGCACCACGGTTTGGCCGTCGATCACCACGGTGGCCTTCACGGGTTTGCCGGGAAGGTTGCGGATACCCGCGTCAACGTAGGCGAGCCAGCCCACCTTGTCCTTGAGGTCCTCGTTGGTGTCCGCCATGATGGTGGCGTCGTACCCCACCCCGGCCATGACAAGGAACAGCTGCTCCTCGTCGGGGTCGCTGCGGCGGGCGCGGACCACGTCGATCTTCCGCTCCGTACCGATCAGCGCACCGGCCATGGCGCCGTCGTAATCCGTGACGTCCATGCCAAGATTGCGGGCCAGCAGGTTGCCGGTACCCAGCGGCAGCAGGCCCATCGGGACGTCGCCGCCGGCAAGGACCTCGGCGACGCACCGCACGGTCCCGTCGCCGCCCGCGGCGATGACGATGTCCGCTCCCGCGGCTAGGGCGTCCTTCGCCTGGCCGACGCCCGGGTCTTCCTTGGTGGTCTCGTACCAGAGCGTCTCGCCCCAGCCGTTTTCGACGCAGTGCTTGGCCACCAGGCCCCGCACGTCGATGTCCACCGGCTTGGCGGGGTTCACGATGATGGCGGCGCGCTGAAGCGCGTTGGAGCTGTGGGCGGTCATGGTGTCCTTCGGGCGTTGATCCGGGCGGAGCGGATGATGGTGAAGATCCCCAGGGCCTCAACCGCGGCGATGACAGCAATCATCCAGTACAAACCCTGTGCCGCCACCAGAACCATGCCGAGCAGGCTGGTGGCAATGCTCACGATGACCGGCAGCAGCCAGGCGGGCCGGGACGAACGGCCCGCGGGAGGCGCGTCGGAGATGGTCTGGGGGTCGCTCATGCGGTACGGCTCCTTGGGCTGTTTCCGGTGAATCCTGTTCCTTGCAGGCTACAGCGCCTTGACCGCCCCCAGCACCTGGGCCAGCGAGTCCTTTGCGTCTCCGAACAGCAGTGACGTCTGGGGTTCGTACAGCAGGTCGTTTTCGATCCCGGCAAATCCCGGACGCATAGAACGCTTCAGGAACACCACCTGCCGGGCATCCGCCACCTCCAGGATGGGCATGCCGTAAATCGGCGAGCCGGTGGAGGTCTTCGCCGCCGGGTTCACAACATCGTTGGCGCCCACCACCAGCGCCACGTCCGCGGTCTTGAACTCCGGGTTGATCTCACCCATCTCCTTGAGCGACTCGTACGGCACATTCGCCTCGGCCAGGAGCACGTTCATGTGCCCCGGCATCCGCCCTGCCACCGGGTGGATGGCAAAATCGACGTCGATGCCGCGGGCCTCCAGGGCCTGCGCCAGTTCCGCCGCGGTGTGCTGCCCCTGCGCCACGGCCAGGCCGTATCCCGGGACAATGATCACGCGCTGCGCATAGCCCAGCAGCACGGCCACGTCCTCGGCGCTGGACGACCGGACAGGACGCTCGCTCACGGCGGTGGACCCCGCCGTCGAACCTCCCCGGAAGGCGCCGAAGAGGATGCCTGCCACGCTCCGGCCCATGGCCGCTGCCATGGCCCGGGTGAGGATGGTGCCCGAAGCGCCTACCAGGGTGCCGGCGACCACCAGGAGGACGTTGCCCAGGACCACGCCGGACGCGGCGACGGCCAGCCCGGTGAACGCGTTCAGGAGCGAGATGACGATGGGAACGTCGGCCCCGCCCACGGGCAGCACCAGCAGGACGCCGGCCGCCAGGCCCAGGAGCAGCAGCACCACCGCGAGCGCCGCCGAACCGGTCAGGATGACGCCGACGGCGGTGCCCACGGCGGCGAGCAGCACGGCAGCCATCACCACGGGGAGCCCGGGGAACACCACCGGGCGGGTGGTCATCAGTTCCTGCAGTTTGGCGAAGGTCACCGCGGAACCGGCAAAGGAGACGGCACCCACGAGGAGGGTGAACACGATGGCCAGCCGAACCCAGGGATCGGCCGTGTGGCTGAGTTCCAGAAGCGCCACCAAGGCAGCGGCCCCGCCGCCCACGCCGTTGAAGGCCGCCACCAACTGCGGCATCTGCGTCATTTTCACGCCCCGGGCCACGGGCGCAGCCACCACAGTACCCACCGCAATGGAACCGAGGATCCATGGGATGTTGTCCAGGCGCATGGACAGGAACACCGTGATGACGCCGATCAGCGCGCCGAGCGCGCCGATGAGGTTTCCCCGCCGGGCTGTCCGCGGGGAACTGAGGCCACGCAGCGCCAGGATGAAGAAGACCGCTGCGACGAGGTACAGCAGCGAGGTCCAGACGGGATCGAGGATGCTCACTTGCTGTCCGCCTTCGCCGCGCTCCGGGCAACCTCTTTCTTGGCGTGGAACATGTGGAGCATCCGGTCGGTGACCACGAACCCGCCCACCAGGTTGGCGGTGGCCAGCACCACCGCGAGGAGGGCCACGGCCAGGACCAGGGGATCGGCGGCCTGCCCGGCCACGATGATGGCCCCCACCAGGATGATGCCGTGGATCGCGTTGGCGCCGGACATCAGCGGTGTGTGCAGGGTGCTGGACACCTTGGACACCACCTCGAAGCCAACGAACACGGCCAGGACCGTAATGGTCAGCAGGCTCATTCCGTCCATCAGAGCACCCCTTCCTGCCCAGCCCGGGTTCTGGCGCCGAGGAGTTCCGCCGTGGGCAAGTGCCGGACAGCGCCGTCGTGGGTGAGGCAGGCCCCGGCCACCACCTCATCATCGAAGTCCGGGGTCACCACGCCCTCACGGATCATGAGTGCCAGGAGGTTGGCCACGTTCTTTGCGTAGAGGCGGGAAGCGTCCGAAGCCATCGCCGAGGCGGGGTCCTTCAGGCCCACCAGCGTGACGTGCCCGGCGCCGTCGGCGGTGGGGACGGCGATGTCCTGGCCTGGTACCACGCCCTCCACGTTGCCGCCTGACTCCGCGGCGAGGTCGACGACGACCGAACCGGGGCGCATGCCCTGCACCATCTCGCGGGTCACCAGGAGCGGGGCGCGCCTGCCGGGGACTGCCGCCGTCGTAATCAGCACGTCCGACTGTGCGACGTGCGGTGCCAGCAGTTGCCGCTGTCGCGTGCCGGCATCGGAGCTGAGCTGGCGGGCGTACCCGCCCGCAGCCTCCGCTGTTTCGAGGTCCAGCCGGATGAAAGTGCCGCCCATGGAGGCCACCTCGTCCGCGGAGGCGGGGCGGATGTCGTTGGCGAAGACGCGGGCGCCCAGGCGTTTGGCGGTGCCGATGGCCTGCAGGCCGGCCACGCCGGCACCGAGCACCAGGACGCGGGCCGGCGGAACAGTGCCGGCGGCGGTCATGTACAGGGGAAAGAACCTGGGCAGCCGGATGGCTGCTTCCAGGACGCAGCGGTAGCCGGCCACCAGGGCCTGCGAGCTGAGCGCGTCCATGGACTGGGCGCGGGAGATGCGGGGCACGAGTTCGAGGGCGAACGCCGTGACGCCTGCCTCGGCGAGCGCCTCCACCGTGGGCAGTTCGGACGACGGCGATGCGAGCCCCACAGTCACCGCTCCCCGTTTCAGGGACTTGGCTGTGTCCGGGTCGAGGGGGCGGACGTGGGCCAGGGCGTCCATCCGGGCAAGGTCCAGCTCCGGGACCACCTGCGCCCCGGCCTGGCGGTAGTCGTGGTCAGGATGCCCGGCGGCGGAACCGGCGCCTTCCTCCAGCAGGACTTCCGCGCCCAGGGCGGTCAGTTGCTTCACGGTTTCCGGCGTGGCTGCAACACGCCATTCACCGTCCCGGCGTTCCCGCGGAATGCCCAGTTTCACCCGCTGACTCCCCTCGCAGACAAGTGCGGCGGCGGCCTGCGAAGCCGGGTCCCGGAATTTGTCCGGAGACGGGACCTTCGCGGAGCGGCGCTGCTGCACGTAGTTGGCTAGAGTCTATGGCCCGCACTGCTGCGGCGGGAGTAGGTCAGCGGGCTTGGATGGGAAACAGTTACATTAGGCGCTTCGCCGCTGATGCGGGCGGGACGGCCCGCCGCCAGCCAGCCGGTAGGAATCCTGGAGCAGTTCCCCGAGGAGCCGGGCGTCGATGCGGTCAAGCCGCACCAGCACTAATTGGGGTGAACGCTCGTGGTGGGGTGTCCAGAAGTAGGTGTCCGGCTCGGTCCCGGCCAAGGCTTCGCGCTCCTCCGTCTTGACCGTGAGGACACCGGGTTCCCAGATCCGGGCCATCAGGGTCCTCGCAAACCACGCCGGCTGGCCCCAGCTCAGCCGTTCGGTGACACCCGGCAGCGCGAGCGCGGCTTCCCGGACATCATCTTCCGTGACCACCCTTTACCCCCGGGCGCTGAGATCTGCGGACACAAGTTTGGCCGTGGCCACGATCTCGCGGGCAATCGAGGCCAGGTAGGCATCCCTGTCCGGCTGGGCGGCGACGGACTGCGCCTGCAGGGAGACGTTGACGGCGGCCACTACCTTCGTGGGTCCGTCGTAGACCGGGGCCGCAACGGACATCAGCCCCAGTTCCAGCTCCTGGTCCAGCAGGCACCAGCCCTGGGCCCGGACCGTCTCCAGCTCTGCCAGCAGTTCCGGAACGGTTCCCAGGCCCCGCGGGGTCAGGGGTTTGATGTCAGCCGCGGCCAGGTAGGCGTCCAGTTCTGCCGGCGGAAGATGTGCGAGCAGGACCCTGCCCATCGAGGTGGCGTAGGCCGGGAAGCGGGTGCCCACGGTGATGCCGATGGTCATGATCCGGCGGGTGGTCACCCGGGCGACGTAGGCGATGTCGGTGCCGTCCAGCACGGCCGCGGAGGTGGATTCGCCGAGCTTCAGCGAGAGCTCCTCCAGGTGCGGCTGTGCGAGCTGGGGCAGCGAGAGCCCGGAGAGGTATGCGTAACCGAGCTGCAGGACCTTGGCGGTGAGCGCGAACGTCTTGCCGTCGGTCCGCACGTAGCCCAGCTCCACCAGGGTGTGCAGGAACCGCCGCGCCGTGGCCCGGGTCAGGTCAGTCCTGCCGGCCACTTCCGTCAGGGTCATCACCGGATGGTCGGTGTCGAACGCGCGGATCACGGCCAGCCCCCGCGCCAGCGACTGTACGTACTGGTCGCTGGCTTGCGGGGCGCCCGCTACTGCTGCTTCGGTCATGGTTACCAATCCTAGGGCCGCCGGGTTTCGACGGGCTCAACCACCGGCTGGAGCGGCCTTGAGCGGGACGGGGACGAGTTCCTGGAGTTCCTCGAGGGTGCAGCCGAAGGTTTCGCGGACGCTGACGCCCTCGGGTCCGGTGAGGAACACTGCCTTGTCCGTGTAGACCCGGGTCACGCAGCCCACGCCGGTGAGCGGGTAGGTGCAGGAGTCCACGATCTTGGACGCGCCCTCGCGGGTCAGCAAGGTCATCATGACGAACACATCCTTGGCCCCGGTCGCCAGGTCCATGGCACCGCCGACAGCGGGGATCGCGCCAGGGGCGCCGGTGTGCCAGTTGGCGAGGTCACCGGTGACGGAGACCTGGAATGCGCCCAGGACGCAGATGTCCAGGTGCCCGCCACGCATCATCGCGAAGGAGTCGGCGTGGTGGAAGTACGACGCTCCGGGGAGTTCGGTGACGGGGATCTTGCCGGCGTTGATCAGGTCGCCGTCGATTTCGTCGCCCTGCGCTTCGGGTCCCATGCCGAGCATCCCGTTCTCCGTGTGGAGGGTGATGTCCTGTTCAGCGGTGAGGTAGTTGGACACCAGGGTGGGCTGGCCGATCCCGAGGTTCACGAAGGACCCGGGGGCAATGTCGCGGGCCACCAGGCGGGCCAGGTCGTCGCGGCCCAACGGGGTGGCGGAGGTCTGGAGGGACGTTGCGATGCTCATGTCAGGCCGCCTTCTCGGTGGTGCCCGCCGGGATGCGGACAATGGTGTTGACGTAGATGCCGGGGGTGACCACGGTCTCCGGGTCCAACGCCCCGGTGGGGACGATCTCGGACACCTGCACGATGGTCTGCTTCGCCGCGGCGGCCATGATGGGGCCGAAATTGCGGGCGGTCTTGCGGTAGACGAGGTTGCCCTTGCCGTCCGCCTTGAGTGCTTTGATCAGGGCGACGTCGGCGTGGATTGGTGTTTCGAAGACCTGGCCGCGGCCGTCGATAATGCGGGTTTCCTTGCCTTCGGCCAGCATGGTGCCGTACCCGGTGGGGGTGAAGAACCCGCCGATCCCGGCCCCGGCGGCTCGTATCCGCTCGGCCAGGTTCCCCTGCGGGACGAGCTCCAGCTCGATTTCGCCGGCCTTGTACTTGGCGTCGAAGTGCCAGGAGTCGGACTGCCGCGGGAAGGAACAGATCATTTTCCGCACCCGGCCTTCCTTGATCAGCAGGGCCAGGCCCTGGTCGCCCTGGCCGGCGTTGTTGTTCACCACGGTCAGGTCCGTGGCGCCGCAGTCCATCAGCGCATCGATCAGTTCGAACGGCTGCCCGGCGTTGCCGAAGCCGCCGATCATCACCGTGGAGCCGTCCTTGATGCCGGCCACGGCCTCGTTTACGGAGTCAACAAATGTCAGCATTGCCTAGCCCTTCACGCCAGTAGTTACGTTTTCGAGCACCACGGCCAGGCCCTGCCCGACGCCGATGCAGATCGCCGCGACGCCCCAGCGCTCCCCGGAGGCCTGCAGCGACCGGGCAAGGGTGCCCAGGATCCGGGTTCCCGAAGCACCCAGCGGGTGGCCCATGGCGATGGCGCCGCCATGCCTGTTCACAATCGAGGGGTCGATGCCCCAGGCGTTAATGCAGGCCAGGGACTGCGCGGCGAATGCTTCGTTAAGTTCGACGGCGCCCACCTGCTCCCAGCCGATGCCCGCCTTCGCCAGGGCCTTGTTCGCCGCCTCCACCGGGGCGAACCCGAAGTACTGCGGATCGTTGCCGTGCGCGCCGCGCCCGGCGATGCGGGCCAAAGGCTCCAGCCCCAGCAGCCCCGCGGCACTTTCACTTCCCACCCAGGCCGCGGAGGCGCCGTCGGACAGCGGGGACGCGTTGCCCGCGGTGACGGTGCCGCCCACCTCTGCGCCCTCGGGCTCTGAACGGAACACCGTCTTCAGGGCCGCCAGCTTCTCGGCGGTGGAACCGGGGCGGATGCCCTCGTCCCGCACCAGGTCCGTGCCCGGAACCGGGGCCACCAGGTTGTCGTAGAAACCCTCGTCCCACGCGGCGGCGGACAGGTTGTGCGAGTCCGCGGCGAACTCATCCTGCGCCTGCCGGGTCACCCCGTACTTTTCACGGAGCCGCTCGGTGGCCTCACCCAGGGAAATGGTCCACTCCTTGGGCATCGCCTTGTTCACCAGGCGCCAGCCCAGCGTGGTGGAAGCCAGCGTCATGTCCCCGGCCGGGTAAGGCTTCTCCGTCTTCGGCAGCACCCACGGCGCACGGGACATCGACTCGGCGCCGCCCACCAGCACCAGATCCGCATCACCGGCATTGATCTGGCACGAGGCGATAATCGCAGCATCCAGGGACGAGCCGCAGAGCCGGTTCACCGTGGTGCCCGGGATCGAAACGGGCAGCCCGGCCAGCAAAGTGCCCATCCGGGCGATGTTGCGGTTTTCCTCGCCGGCGCCGTTGGCATTGCCAAACACCACCTCGTCAATCCGCTCCGGATCCAGTCCCGGAGCCCGCTTCACGGACTCCCGGATCACGTGCGCTGCAAGGTCATCAGGGCGGACGGCGGCGAGGCCGGAGCCGAACTTGCCGAAAGGGGTGCGCACGGCGTCGTACACAAAAGCCTGGTTCATGACTGTTCCTCTGATTCTGTCCGGTTCCCCAACCAGGTCGCAGTAAGCGTCGTTATGAGGGCTCAAAACGACACTTAGTGCTACCTAGTTGGGTGGGGTGTGGGTGTCTGTGGCCGCGGGTGCGGTGTCCATGTCGCGGAACACCTGCTGGGCCGTTTTGAAGGCGGTGTTGGCGGAGGGGACCCCGCAGTAAATGGCGGTCTGGAGCAGGATTTCCTTGATCTCATCCCGGCTCAGGCCGTTGGTGAGGGCAGCGCGGATGTGCATGGCGAGCTCTTCCCAGTGCCCGTGCGCCACCATGGCGGTGATGGTGACGGCGGACCGCATCTGCCGGGAAAGGCCGGGCCGGGTCCAGATGCCGCCCCACGCGATCCGGGTGATCATGTCCTGGAAGTCGTCGGTGAATTCGTCCTTGTTGGCGTTGGCGCGGTCCACGTGCGCATCGCCCAGGACTTCGCGGCGGACCACCATGCCGCCGTCGTAGATCTCCTGGCCGGTAGCATCCGGCTGGACAACACCATGCCGCTCCATGCCGCTCATTTCGCTGCCGCCCGGGACTCGGTCCAGGAGATGAGGTTGCGGAGCAGGTCGGCCACGTGCCCGGGGGCCTCGAACGGGGCCAGGTGGGCCACGCCGCTCAGGGTCGCGGCGTTGGCGGTGCCCCCGCCGGCGGTGATGCCCGCGGCAATTTCCTCCGCGAACGACGGCGGCGCAACAGTATCGTCCGCACCGGCCAGGGCCTGCGTGGGGACGCGGATGCTGCCGAGGTCTGCGCGGACATCAAAGGCGGCCAGGGCTTCGCAGCAGAACGCGTAGCTGAAGCGGTCGGCGTCGCGCAGGGCGTGCAGGAGGCGGCTGCTCCGGGCCGGTTCGCGGTCCATGAACCCCTTCGCGAACCAGCGCTCGGCCGAGCCCTGGATCATCACGGGGGTACCCTGGGTGCGGACCGTTTCGGCGCGTTCCAGCCAGCCTTCGGGAGTGCCGAGCTTGGCTCCGGAGCACTGCACGGAGAGGCTCTTGAGACGCTCGCCGTGCTTGATGCCGAGCTGCAGCCCGGTGGCACCGCCCAGGGAAACCCCGGCGTAGTGGAAGGCGGCGCCGGGGGCGATGGAGTCCACGAGGTCCACCACAGCGTCCGCGAGGTCGGCTACGGTGAAGGTTTCGGTTGCGGCCGGCGAGACGCCGTGGCCGGGAAGGTCCCAGGCCACCACGTCGTAATCGGTACCGAGCAGGGTGGCCGCCTCGGTCCACAGGAGGGTGGAGGTGCCGAGGGATGGTCCCGCGACCAGCAGCGGCCTCTCGCCCAGCGCGCGTTGCGGGGACAGCAGCACTGCCTTCAGGGTGGGTTTAGCCACGGTTGGCTCCGTTCGGGGTAGCGGTTGCAAAATCGGCGTAGGCGGCCAGGATGCGGCGTGAAATCCCGCCGGCCTCGCCCAGGTAGCTGGCGGGATCCAGGAGTTCGTCCAGCCGGAGGTCGGGAAGCAGCCCGGCGGGCACGGCCTCGCGGAGCAGTTTGCGGTAGGTGGCGCCCTGTTCCGCCGAGGGTGCCTGGAGGGTCCGGTCCACCACGTCCTGGAGCTGCTGCTTGCCGGTGCGGCCGTCCTTCTCCTCGAGCAGGGGTGAGACCGCGGCGCTGACGCCCTCGGCCAGCAGCAGCGGACCGGCGAGGTCCAGATTGCGGCGCATGGCTTCCGGGAAGACCTGCAGCCCTTCGGTGAGCTCCCGGAGGTGGCCGGCAGCGCCGAGGGTGAGGGCGAGGAGCTGCCGGAGTGCGGGCCATTCGGTGTGCCACGCACCGTCGGGGCGTTCGTCGTTGAAGTTTGCGGCGGCGAGGTGCAGCTGTGCCACCAGCTGCGGTCCCTGCAGCGCCGCGCTGCGAACCAGCACGGACAGCACGGGGTTCTGCTTCTGCGGCATGGCGGAGGAGACGCCGCGGCCCGCAGCCCGCGGCTCGGCCAGCTCGGCCACCTCCGGCCTGCTCAGGAACAGCACGTCCGCCGCGATCTTGCCGAAGGCGTCCAGCACCGACGCCAGGGCATGTCCCAGTGAGGTGACGGCCAGCCGGTTGGTGTGCCACGGCGCGGGAGCGGCGGCGAGGCCCAGCTGGGAGGCAAGCGATTCGGCGAGGGTGAACGGTGTGGCGGGGGAATCGGCGGTCAGGACGGTGCCGGCGGCCAGCGTTCCCGCCGCGCCGCCGAATTGGACCGGCAGCTCCAGGTTTTCCAGCTGGCGGCCGGCCGCGGCCACGCCCTGGAACCATTGGGCGGCCCGGAGCCCGAACGTGAACGGCAGCGAGTGCTGCGTCAGGCTCCTGCCCACGCACAGCGTGTCCGCATGCTGTTCCGCCAGGGCGGCGAGCGCCGCCGTCGTCCGCTTCACGTCGGCGAGCACCGCCCCCACGGTGGTGTGGGCCATCAGCATCAGCGCGGTGTCCAGCACGTCCTGGCTGGTCAGCGAGGTGTGCACAGCCTTCCCCGCACCGATGCCCTCCGTGTCCAGCGCCGTTACGTGCTTGCGGAGGTCGGACAGCAGGGGGATCACGGGGTTCCCGCCGCCCTGGGCGCGGAGCGCCACATCGGCCAGGTCGTAGCGTCCCGCCTCAGCAGCGGAGGCCACGACGGCGGCGGATCCGGCGGGCGCCAGTCCCGCCTTCTCCAGCACCGCGGCCCAGCCGGACTCGACGGCGAGAATCGCCGCCAGCACCGCGCGGTCCCCGGTCAGCGCAGCCACCAGGGGCGACGCCGAGACAGGGCTCAGCAGTCCGGCGTCGCCACCGGCGCCGCTTCCGAAGCTGGCAGGGACGCCGCTGGTCACTGGAAGTCCAGGAAGACTGTTTCGCCCTCACCCTGGAGGCGGATGTCAAAGGTCAGTCCGCCGTCGGGATCCCGCCGGGCGATCAGCGTCTCCCGGCGCTCCGGCTCAAGCGAGGCCAGCAGCGGGTCCTTGGCCAGCGCTTCCTGCTCCTCCGGCAAGTAGATGCGGGTGAAGAGCCGGTTGGTGAGGCCGCGGGCAAAGATGGCCACCGAGATGAACGGCGCGGCGCCCGGCGAGGTGGGGCCGGGGTTGACCGTGGTGAACGTGTACACGCCGGAGTAACCTACGGCGCCGCGGCCCCAGCCCGTGAAGGAGTAGCCGTCACGGTGGAACGAACCGGTCTTCTGGACGATGTTGCCCTGAGCGTCGGGCTGCCAGATCTCCAGGATGGCGTCCGGCACTGTCTCCCCGGCGCCGTCGTAAACGGTGCCCTGGAGGCGGATGGAGCCGGGCGAGCCGGGGGCGAGGAGTTCGTTGTCCTTTTCGAACGGCAGGGCGTACCCATAGAACGGGCCCACGGTCTGGCCGGGCGTGGGGACAAGCTGCGTGGTCTGGTTGCTCATGTTCCTATTCCTCGTCACCCTCTGCGCCCAGCGCTTCGTTCTCGGTCCAGGTCCGCTTGGGCCCGGTCAGGACGATGTCCCAGTTGTAGCCCAGCGCCCATTCGGGCTCGGTGAGGCTGTGGTCATAGTTGGCCACCAGCCGGTCGCGGGCGTCCTGGTCCACGATGGTCTGGTAGATGGGGTCCAGCGGGAACAGCTGGTCCCCGGGGAAGTACATCTGGGTGATGATGCGCTGGGTGAACTCGGTGCCGAACAGCGAGAAGTGGATGTGCGCGGGACGCCAGGCGTTCAGGTGGTTCTTCCACGGGTAGGCGCCGGGCTTGATGGTGGTGAACCGGTAGGAGCCGTCCGGGCCGGTGATGCAGCGCCCGATGCCGGTGAAGTTGGGGTCGATCGGCGCGGGGTGCTGGTCGCGCTTGTGGATGTAGCGGCCGGAGGCGTTGGCCTGCCATATCTCCACCAGTTGCCCGGCTACCGGGCGGCCGTCGCCGTCCAGGACCTTGCCGGCGACGATGATCCGCTCGCCCTGGGGTTCGCCGTTGTGCTGGATGGTGAGGTCCGATTCCAGCGCGTGCACGTCCTGGTGCCCAAAGGCCGGCGAGTACAGCTCGATGGTTTCCGGGTCCGCGTGGTGCAGGCTCTTGGTGGGGTGGCGCAGGATGCTGCTGCGGTACGGCGGGTAGTCCAAGCGGGGCTGGGTCTCGGCCGGGGCACCGTCTTTGAGTGCCCGCTTGTAGGCGTCGGCCAGGCCGTTGATCTCGTCGCTGAGGTCCTGCTGTGTTTCCACGGCGCGGTCCAGCTGCGCGTGTCCTGCCTTGGGTTCGGCAGCCGGTACAAGCTCGTCCGTCTGCGCGGTTGTTTCGTGCGGCATGGCTGGCTCCTTTCTGGTGTTCTGTCTCGTTGGGGAAGGTGTGCGGGTCTGGTGGTCAGTGCCGCTGGAGGGACGCGTGCTGGCGGTGGTCGTACTGGACGGCATGCCGGACCGGGGCGTTGGGGGCCCCGTACCCGTCGTAGTTGCCGCGGCGTTCCACCATCTCGAAGAACACGCTGCCCACGGTGGCGGTGTAGAAGTGCAGGAATTCCCCGCTGGCATCGCGGTCGTACAGGAGGTTGAGTTCCTGCAGGGTGGCCAGGAACCCGGGTTCCAGGTCGAACCGGGCATCGAGGTCCTCGTAATAGTTGGCCGGGATCTGCAGGAACTCCAGGCCCCGCTCCCGGGCGGCACGGGCGGTGGCGACGAGGTTGTCCACGGCGAAGGCGATGTGTTCCTGGTAGGTTTTCCGGACTTCGCTCTGCGCCTGCTGCGCCGGTGCCAGGTTCAGCACCAGCCGCACGGCGCCGTCGGTGGTCTGCATGACCTGTGAGCGGACCAGCCCGCTGGGGCTGGGAACCTCGGCGAAGGGCTGCGGCTCCAGGGCCAGGGCGCTGGTGTAGAAGAGCACGGCTTCGTCAAAGTGCTGCCACGGCTGCGCCAGGTTTACGTGGTCGATGACGGCGCCGGCTCCGCTCGAGGAGCGCTCCAGACCCTCGCCGAGCTCACCGGCCTGCCCGAATTCCGCAGTCCAGGCGGCGGTGCCGTCCGGGCTGCCCTGGCACAGGAAGATTTCGGTGGAGTCCGGGGCCGAGATGCCCTGGAACACTTCCTCGTCGGCCTGGACCTTGCGGGCCACCACCGGCGCCTTGAGCTGCTGGGCCCGGGCGGAGGCAATGACCGGCGAATCGACGTCGAAGCCCAGCGCGGCGATGGCGGGTTCGGCATGCGAGGCCGCCTGCTCGTTGATGATCACGCGGGCCTGGCCCATGGTCCAGAGCTGGACGTCCTTGGTGCGGTGCCGGCCCTCGAATGCGAAGCCGAGCTGGCCCAGGAGCTTTTCGAGCTGCGCGGTATCGTCCGCCTTCACCTCGGCGAAGTTGAAGCCGGCCGGTTCGTTCACCTTGGGCAGGGTGGCCAGTTCCATGGGATACCGACGGCGGATGGCGGCACTGCCGCCCCCTTCGGCTTCCGCCGCGGCGGCGAGCCATTTGGCGCTTTGTTCCTCCAGCCAGATCAGCGAGCGCATGGCGTCCACGGCGGTACGTTCGACATCGGACTGGCGGAAGACGTCGTTGAAGACCTCCAGGGAGACCGGGCCGGTGTAGCCGGCGCGGACCACGTGGCCCATGAATTTGGCGAGCTCGAACTGGCCCTCGCCCGGAAACACGCGGTAGTGGCGGCTCCAGGAGAGAACGTCCATGGTGAGTTTCGGGGCATCTGCCACCTGGACGAAGAAGATCTTGTCCGCGTTGATGTCCTCGATGGGCGCCGTATCCCAGTCGCGGGACAGGATGTGGAAGGAGTCCAGGCAGGTCCCAAGGTTGGGATGGTCCACCATCTCCACCAGGCGGTAGGCGTGCTCGTAGTCGTTGACGTACTTGCCCCAGGCCAATGCTTCGTAGGCCACCTTGATGCCGTGGTCGCCGGCCAGCTCGGCAAGCTGCGCCAACTGTGAGGCCCTGAGTCCGTCGTCGTCAATGGTTGCCGTGGCAACGTTGGAGCAGACCAGGATGGTGTCCATGCCAAGGCGGGACATCAGCCCGAATTTTGCCTCGGCCCGCCGGAGGTTGGCCTTGAGCAGGTCCGGGGTGACGCCGTCGAAATCGCGGAACGGCTGGTAGAGGTCAAGGCCAAGGCCCAGGTCCGCGGCCATCTTGCGGACGTCCTCGGGGCTGAGGGTGGAGGTGACCAGGTCCTGCTCAAAGATCTCGATGCCGTCGAACCCTGCAATGGCGCAGGCCTGCATCTTTTCCTTCAGCGTGCCGGAGAGGCAGACGGTGGCGATTCCGGTGCGCATCAGGCTGCCACCTCCTCGGCGGCCACGAGTTCCAGGAAATGCGAGCGCATGCGTTCCGGATCCGGTTCCAGTCCGGTGAAGATCCGGAAGGCGTCGGCGGCCTGGCCCACTGCCATCCGGCCTCCGTCCAGCACGGCGCAGCCCTTGGCCCGGGCGCCCCGGACCAGTTCGGTGTCGATGGGGCGGTAGACGATGTCCGCAACCCAGTGCCTTGCTTCCAGCAGGCCAAGGTCCAGCGGGACGCCGGGGTGCGCGGCCATGCCCACGGGGGTGCAGTGCACCAGGCCGTCGGTGAGCGGCATCAGCTGCGGCAGCTCCGCCGTCGTATGGGCTGTGACGGTGCTGTCCGGGAAGAAACCGGCGAGTTCGGCGGCGCGCTCGGCGGCGCGCTCAGGAGCCACGTCCACCAGGTCGAGTGCCTTGACGCCGGCGGAGAGCAGGGCGTAGGCGACGGCTGAACCGGCACCGCCGGCACCGAGCTGGACCACGCGGTCCAGCTTCGCGCCGGGCAGGCCGGAGGCGAGGGCGGCTCCGAAGCCGGAGAAGTCGGTGTTGTGGCCGATGAAGCGGCCGTCCTCGATCACCACGGTGTTGACGGCGCCAAGTTTCAGGGCGTCCGGGGAGATGACATCCAGGTACTGCAGGACCAGCTGCTTGCAGGGGTGGGTGATGTTCAGTCCGTTGAAGCCGAGGGTGCGGGCGTTCTGGAGCAGCTGGCCGACGGATTCGCCCGGCAGGCGGAGTTCCAGGAGGTCGATGGGGCGGTAAAGGTAGCGCAGGCCCTGCACATCACCTTCGCGTTCGTGCATGTAGGGGGTGAGTGACGGCGTCACGCCATCGCCGACCAGTCCCACGAGGTAGGACTCAGTTCGATTACTCATCCGTGCAGCTCCTTTGATAACGGCACCGGAAGCGGACGTCCGCGCGTGGCGGAAGGTGCGGTTCCGGTGTTGGAAATAACAGTACAACAATTGTTCATCTATCGCACTAGCGTTCGTAATGCGAACAGTTAGCGTTGCGGCAGCCGTGCGGCCAGCTCCGCGGCAGCGTCCTGCAGCAGCGGCACGTGCGCTTCCAGTGCCTCCAGGCTCAGGCGGAAGACCGGAACCGCAGTGGCCAGGGAGGCAAAAGCATGGCCCTGGCCATTCAGCAGGGGCACGGCAACGGCGCGCATGCCGGCCTCGTTCTCCTCGTCCATCACCGCGTAGCCCCGGCGGCGCGTGCGTTCAATCTCGTCGCGGAACAGCTGCCTGTCGGTGATGGATTTGTCGGTCAGTGCCTCGAGCGGCAGCTCCGCCAGCAGCCGCTCGCGCTCCGCATCCTCCGCGAAAGCCACCAGGGCCTTGCCCACGGCGGTGGTGGAGAGGGAGCCCAGATGCCCGGGGTCGGAGGTGACGCGGAAGATCTGCGGGCCGTCCACCTTGTTGACGGTGAGGTGATGGTTCCCGTCGCGGACGCTCAGAATGGTCGCCTCGCCCGTCTGCTCGGTCACGCGCCGCAGCACGGGCATGGCCGTGCCGGCAAAGCCGTGGTGGTTTGAAACCCGCTGGCCCAGCTGGAAGATCCGCAGCCCAAGATGGTAGCGGCGGCCATCGGGTTCATAATCCACGAACCCGTCCCGGGCCAGCGAGCCAAGGAGCCGGTAGGTGGTGCTGAAAGGCAGCTCCGCGCGGCGTGAGATCTCCGCCGCGCTGGCGCCCCGGGGCTCATCCCCCAGGAGGACCAGGAGGCTCAGCGCCTTGCCCACCATGTCAGTACGGTCGGCCTTTTTCCCTGCCGCCCCGGACTCGCCGGCTTCAGCGGGAACATCATCGGCCACTGTGGTTTGGTTCACACTCATAACTCGATGTTGCCACAATGTGAGAGCTATTTCTAGATCGTGATTATTTTCTTGACAGGTGACAGTCCTCACAGCCATCATTGCTGTATCGCACAAGCAGCTCTCACCATGCGGCTACTTGTCCCGGATCTACTGTTCGATCCAGCGCATAGCGCCCCCCGCCCGCACCCAGGCGGCTGCGACCAAGTTTTAAATTCGCGACAATGTCGTCACACAAAGGAACTCCATGAGCCAGACACTTCCGTCCGCCGGAGCGGGCACCGCCACCCATGGCGGGACGCCCAAGAAGGCGGCCCTCGCCAGCTTCCTGGGCAGCGCCGTCGAATACTACGACTTCTTCATCTTCGGCTCCGCAGCCGCGCTGATCTTCCCCACCGTCTTCTTCCCGGACGCTGATGCCAACGCCGCCATCATGTCCTTTGCAACCTTTGGTTTCGCCTACGTGGCGCGCCCCGTGGGCGCCGTGATCCTGGGCCACTTCGGCGACCGGGTGGGCCGGCGGAAAGTCCTGATGTTCACCCTGCTGCTCATGGGTGCCTCCACGTTCCTCATCGGCTGCCTGCCCGACTTCAACACCGTGGGCTGGTGGGCTCCGGCACTGCTGGTGCTGGCGCGGCTCTGCCAGGGCCTTTCCGCCGCCGGCGAGCAGGCCGGCGCGTCCTCCATGACCCTTGAGCACGCCCCGGACAACCGCCGCTCCTTCTTCACCTCCTGGACCCTCACCGGCACCCAGGGCGGCCAGATCCTCGCAGCCCTGGTCTTCATCCCCGTCCTCGCCCTCCCGGACGAGATCAAGTACGGCATCGGCTGGCGCATCCCGTTCTGGCTCAGCGCCGTCGTGGTGGTTGTTGCCTTCTTCATCCGCCGCACCCTGCACGAGCCCCCCGCGTTCGAGGAAGCCCAGAAGTCCGCCCAGATCTCAAAGCTCCCCGTGGCCGACCTCCTCAAGGCCCACTGGCGCGACGTCCTGCGCGTTATCTGCTGCGCCTTCATCGCCGCCGTTTCCACCGTGTTCGGCACCCTCGCCATCAGCTACGCCAAGACCGTTGCCGGCGTTGACGGCACCACCACCCTCTGGCTCGTGGTGGGCGCCAACCTGGTGGCCCTGGGCACCCAGCCACTGTTCGGCATGCTGGCGGACAAGATCGGACGCAAGCCGGTGTTCATCTACGGCGCGCTCTCCAGCGCCGCCCTCACCCCGCTATTCCTGCTCAGCCTCGAATCCGGCAGCGTCCCCCTGATGTTCCTCGCCGCCATCGGCTTCTTCTCCTGCGGTTACGCCGCCTCCAACGCCGTCTGGCCGTCCTTCTACGCCGAGATGTTCAGCACCAAGGTCCGCTTCTCCGGCCTGGCCATCGGCACCCAGCTGGGCTTCCTGATGGCAGGCTTCGCACCGGCCATCGTTGCAGCCATGGGCGGCATCAAGCCCGGCGGCTGGGTCCAGATCAGCGTCTTCACCGCCGTCATCTGCTCCATCGCGGCCATCTCGGCCCTTACTGCCAAGGAAACCTTCAAGGTTCCCACCCAGCAGCTCGGCCTGAAGTAGGCCGCCGGCGCGTACCTTCCCGCCCGGTTGCTTTCCGAAAGCCCGCCGTTCCGCCTGCACTGGCCCAGGAACGGCGGGCTTTCGCGTGTCCGGGCCGCCGGCCGGGTGGGTACCAACCGGGCAGGAAGGTACGACGACGGGTGGCAGGCGGAGCCGCGGCCTCACCTTCCCGCCGCTGAACAGGCACGTCATCAGATTCTCCAATTAGAGGCAGGGAAGGCTACCCTAAGTAGTCCCCTCTTTTTCCTGCCCTTCCCCGGGGCGGCCCTGCTAGGCGGTTTCTGTGCGTTCCTTCCTTCGTCCCCGCGTCCTCGTGGCAGCCCTGGCCACCCTTACGCTGGCCGGCTGCGGCTTCAGCGGCAACCAGGCCCAGCCTGCGCAGAGCACTGCAGCCGCGGACACCAGCCAGCGGATTGTGGTGGACAACTTCCGGGCACCGGTAGCCAACTGGGCCGTCGAATCCGACGCCGCCTACATCCTTTCCCTCTCCGGCTGCCTCGAAACCCTTACCAAATACGACCAGGCCGAGGGCAAAGTAGTTCCCTTCCTGGCCACAGAATGGAAGCAGAGCTCCCCGCTGGACTGGGACTTCAGCATCCGGCAGGACGTTTCCTTCCAGGACGGCACCGCACTCACAGCGGAGTCCGTAGTGGCCGCACTGAACCACGTCCTGGACGCCAAGGTGCCCGCCCGCGCCTTCAACCGCACCATGATCAGCAGCGTCACCGCGCTGGACGCCACCACCGTCCGGGTGAGCACCCCCGCCGAGAACCCCCTGGTCCCGTACCGCCTGGCCAGCGTCAACACCGGCATCCTGGCCCCCGCTGCCTACAAGGACGCCGAAGTGAACCCGTTCGGCCACTGCACCGGCCCCTTCACCCCGGTGTCGGAAAAGGCCAAGCAGTCGCTGACGCTGGACCGCAATGAAAACTACTGGGGCGGCGACGTCCAGCTGGCCGGCGCAGAAATCAGGTTCATCACCAACGGTGCCACCCGCGCCGCGCAGGTGCAGACGGGTGAAGCGGACATCTCCCTGTCCATTCCCGTGGCCAGCCTCGCCGCCCTGAAGAGCGCTCCGGGCGTCACCGTGCTGGGTGCCGATTCGCCGCGCACCGCCACGCTGTACATGAACAACGGCCGCGCACCGCTGGACAACGTCGATGTCCGCAAGGCGATCCGGGACTCCCTGGACCTGGATGCCCTGGCTGCAAGCGTCTACGAAGGCGCTGCCCTTCCCGCCACCGGTCCGTTCGCGCCGTCCGAGCCCTGGGCCGGCGAAGGCCAGGAGAAGCACAAGCAGGATCTCGACGAAGCCCGCAAGCTGCTGGCGTCCGCCGGCTACACCGCGGATCGTCCATTGGAAATCATCGCCATCGTGGAGCGCGCGGAATTCGCCGACGTTGCCGCAGTCATCCAGGAGAACCTGAAGAACATTGGCATCCCGTTGTCCATCCAGGCCAAGGAATACGCCTCGGCGGAACCGGACGTCATGGCCGGCAACTACGACATGCTTCTCAGCCAGCGGAACCGGCTGATCGACATCGCGGACCCCATCGGTTTCCTCACCGCGGACTACACCTGCAAGGGCACCTACAACCTGAGCCACTTCTGCGATGGGGAGTACGACAGGATCATCGCCGAAGCTGCCACAACCATTGATGCCAACGAACGCTACAAGCTGTACGCGGAAGCAGGCCGGATCCTCAAGGACAAGGCGGTCAACGCCTGGCTCGTGAACGAACAGGCCACCGACGCGGTCCGCACCAACGTCCTCTCCTACGTCCAGGACCCGCTGTCCCGCTACGTCCTGACGGCGAACACGGCAAAGTCCGCCTCCTAGTCCTCCGGGATACACCGCATGCTGCAGTTCATCACCAAACGGACCGCCACCCTGCTGGCCGCCGTTGCCGTGTCCTCCTTTGCGGTGTTCCTGATCCCCTACGTCACCCCGGGCGATCCTGTCCGGAAGATCATCCGCTCGCGGGTGGCGGGGGATGCGGTGGATGAGTCGGCTGTCCGGGGCCTCGCCGAGAGCCTGGGCCTGAACGACCCCCTGGCCGCGCAGTACCTCCGCTGGCTGGGCGATTTCTTCACCGGCGACATGGGGCTGTCCTTTGTCAGCCGGACTCCCGTGGCGGAGCAGGTGCTGCCGGCACTGACCGTCACGTTGAGCCTGGTGGCCATGTCGCTGGCGCTGGCCGCGGCGGTGGCCCTTCCGCTCGGCATCATCTCCGGGCTCCGGCCGGGCAGCATGGCGGACAAGGCAATTACCGCCGTCACGCAGGCCTTCATTGCGATGCCGGAATACTGGGTGGCGCCCGTCCTGGTCCTGGTGTTCGCCCTCAAGCTGTCCGTGCTGCCCACCGCCGGCTGGAACGACCTCTCATCGGCTGTGCTTCCGGCCCTGACCCTGGCCCTGCGGCCCATCAGCTTCTTCACCTCCGCGGTCCGTGCCGGAATCATCGACGCCGCCGGTGCCGACCACGTCGCGGCGGCCCGGGCGCGCGGCCTGAGCCATGCACAATCCATCCTGCGGCACGTCATTCCGAACGGACTGGTGCCCCTGTCCACCCTCTTCGCCGTGTGGTTCGCCGGGCTGTTGGGCGGTTCGGTGATCGTGGAGGTGATCTTCGCCGTGCCGGGCATGGGAAGGCTGCTCTTTGACTCCGTGATCAACAGCGATATCCCGCTCGCCCAGGGCGGGGTGGTAGTGGTTGTGGCCCTCGCCGTCGGCGTGACCACCCTGGCGGACTTCGTCCACCGCTTCCTCAGCCCCACAGTGGGAGACTCCCTTGCGTAGCCGGAGCATAGTCACCACCCTCGCCGCGGCAGTCCTTGCCCTGATCGTCCTGGCGGTGCTGCTGGCGCCGTGGATCTCGCCCTACCCGCCGGCGCAGCAGAACCTGGCGCAGCGCCTGGCTGCGCCCTCGGCCGCGCACTGGCTGGGCACGGACAACCTGGGACGGGACACCCTGAGCCGGATCCTGGAGGGCGGCCGGTTCTCCATGTCGGTGGCCGCACTGGCCACCGTGCTGACCTGCCTGCTGGGGGTGGCGGTCGGAATCGTCAGTGCGCGGCGGCGCGGCTGGGTGGATGAATTCCTGACCCGCACCAATGACGTCCTGCTCGCACTGCCGGAAATGGTGGTGGCGCTGTTCATCGTGGCTGCGCTCGGCACCGGGTTCGGTCCCCTGCTGCTGGCGCTCACGGTCACAGGCTGGACGCCCTTCGCCCGGCTGGCCAGGACCCTGGCCTATGACATCTCCGCCCGCGGCTTCGTGGACGCCGCACGCGTGGTGGGCTGCACGCCGTCGTTCATCATTTTCCGCCATGTCCTGCCCCACCTCGCCGCCCCCGTCCTGGGCCAGGCGACGCTGCGGTTCGGGCACCTGCTGATCAGCGTGGGCGCCCTCTCCTACCTGGGGCTCGGTGTCCAGCCGCCGCAGTCCGACTGGGGCTCCATGCTGGCCGCCGCCCAGCCCTTCGCCGACCGCGCGCCGCTCGGCATCCTTGCCCCGGGCCTTGTCATCTTCACCGTGGCCCTCTGCGTCACGCTGCTGGGCCAGCGCGCGGCGCGCATGGCAGCCGCTCCCCTGCTGATTCCGGCGGCGGCAGACGCATGAGCACGCCGCTGGTCCTCGAGGACCTGGAAGTCAGCCTGACAAGGGACGACGGCGGGCGGCAGGGAAGGCCGCTGCTGTCCAGCGTCTCGCTGTCCGTGGATCCGGGCGAGTTCGTGGCGCTGGTGGGCAGTTCAGGATCGGGCAAGACCCTGACCGCCATGTCCTGCCTCCGCCTGCTCCCGCCGCAGCTGGAGATCACGGTCGGTTCCATCCGGCTTGACGGCCTTGACCTGGTACGGGCCACGGAACCGGAGCTCAATACGGTCCGCGGGGGCCGGCTGGGAATGCTGTTCCAGCAGCCCAAGCGGATGTTCAACCCGAACCGGACCATCGGCCACCACCTTCGGGAGCCCCTGCGCCTTCATGGCGGGCTCCGCGGGCCGAAGGCCAGGGCCAAGGCAGTGGAGCTGCTCGAGGAGGTGGGCTTTTCCGATCCCGTCAGGGGGTTCCGCGCCTACCCCCACCAGCTCTCCGGCGGCATGGCACAGCGCGCCATGACGGCCCTGGCACTGGCCGGGCAGCCGGAGATGCTGCTGGCCGATGAGCCGACGTCCGCCCTGGACAAGGTGCTGGAACGCCAGGTCCTGCAGCTGCTGGACCGCGAACGCCGGGAACGCGGGCTGGGAATCCTGTACATCACCCACAACCTCGCCTCGGTGGCCGCCTACGCGGACAGGGTCCTGGTCATGAATGCGGGCAGCATTGTGGAGGCAGGCCCGGCCCACGAGCTGCTCATCCGGCCGAAAACCGCGTACGCCCGGGATCTCCTGGCGGCAGCGCAGCTTGCCCCGGAGTCCCGGCGCCGTCCGTCCTCGGCGGAGCGTGATGTCCTGGTCCTGGACGGCGTGGGCAAGCGCTTTGGTCCGCGGCGGAAGCCGGGCGGCGCCGCGCTGGACGACGTCTCCCTGTCCCTCCGCCACGGCGAAATCCTGGGCGTGCTGGGCCAGTCAGGTTCGGGAAAAAGCACGCTGGCGAAAGCCATTGTCGGCCTCGACGCTGCCAGCGCCGGGACCATTACCCGGCAGCTGGACGGCGCCGAAGCCCAGCGGCCCACGGCCGTCCAGCTGGTGTTCCAGGAACCGCACAGTGCCTTTGACCCCAGGATGACGCTGCGGGCCAGCCTGCGGGCGCCACTGCTGCCGCGCCGCGGGCTGACACCCGCCCAGCGGGAGGAGCGGATCGCCGCCGCCCTGGCCGAGGTGGAGCTGGACGCCGGGCTGCTGGACAAACGCCCCGGCCAATGTTCCGGCGGACAGCTTCAACGGGCCACCATTGCGCGCGCCCTGCTGCTGGAGCCGCAGGTCCTGATCTGCGACGAAGCCACCTCGGCACTGGACGCACTCACGCAGCGGACCATCCTGAACCTGCTGCTGCGGCTGCAGCGGGAGCGCAACCTGTCCCTGATCGTGATCTCCCACGACATGGATGTGGTGCGGTACATGTGCGACAGGGTTGCCGTCCTGCTCGAAGGCCGGGTGGTGGAGGTGGCCGAAACGCGTGACTTCTTCGCGGCACCCCGGCACCCGCACAGCCGGTCCCTGGTGGCAGCCTCCATCCCCTGCCGTGCGGACGGCCTGTGGACCATGCTGGACGCCCGGAACCATGCCGCACGGGCGGGGCTGGAGCGGCAGGCCGCGGAAGGCTAGGACCGGCCGGTCGCCAGCACCGACGCCAGGTCAAAGTTGACGGGCTCCTCCAGCTGCGCGTATGTGCAGGACTCCGGGTCCCGGTCCGGCCGCCAGCGGTTGAACTGCGCCGTGTGGCGGAACCGGTCACCCTCCATGTGGTCGTACCGGACCTCCACCACGAGCTCGGGACGCAGCGGCACAAAGGACAGGTCCTTGCCGGCGCTCCAACGGCTGCCCTCGGCGTTGCGCGGCGTCCGCTCACCCTCTTCCTGCTTGCCCCACGCCCAGGGGTGGCCCTCGAAATCCGTGACCAGCGGCTGGAGCTGTTCGTACAGTTCCTTGCGCCGCTTCATGGGGAAGGCGCCGATGACGCCCACACTGGCCAGGCCGCCGTCGTCCTTGTACAGGCCCAGCAGCAGCGAACCGATGCTGTCCGGGCCACTCTTGTGCACCCGGTAGCCTGCCACCACGCAGTCCGCGGTGCGCTCGTGCTTGATCTTGAACATCACGCGCTTGTCCGGCTGGTAGGTGCCGCCCAGGGGCTTGGCCACAATGCCGTCCAGGCCTGCCCCCTCGAACTGGCTGAACCATTGCCCCGCGATGTCCTTGTCAGTCGTCGCGGCGGTGAGGTGGACCGGGGCCTTGCTGCCCGCGAGCGCCTTCTCCAGCGCCGCCCGCCGTTCAGCGAATGGCCTGCCCGTGTAGTCGTCGTCCCCCAGCGCCAGGAGGTCGAACGCCACGAAGGAGGCCGGTGTCTGCCCGGCCAGGAGCTTGACCCGGCTGGCCGCGGGATGGATGCGCTGCTGCAGGGCGTCGAAATCCAGCCGGTCCCCTGAGGCGCCCACCAGCACGATCTCGCCGTCGATCACGCACCGTGGCGGGAGGTTCTCCTTCAGCGCCGCCACCAGCTCGGGAAAGTAGCGGGTCATGGGCTTTTCGTTGCGGCTGCCGATCTCCAGGTCGTCACCGTCACGGAAAATGATGGACCGGAAGCCGTCCCATTTGGGCTCGTAGCTGAGGTCGCCCTCCGGGATGCCGCTGACGGACTTGGCGAGCATGGGCGGGACGGGCGGCATCACGGGAAGTTCCATGCTGCCCATTCTTGCCCGGCGACCGCCCTTCACGGAACCCCGCAGGTGGCCGTGTCAGCGGCTCAGCCGGCCAGCAGCCAGACGATCAGGACCAGCGCCGGCGCGGCGGCCGCCGTCGAGAGGAGGATGGTCTCCCGTGCCACCGCCCCTCCCCGGCCGTACTTGCTGGCGAAGAGGAACGCGTTCTGGGCGGTGGGCAGCGCGGCCATGAGCACCACGCCCAGGAGCATCTGCTGGTCCAGGTTGAACAGGAAGCGCCCGACGACGAACGCCACCGCCGGCATCACCAAGGACTTGAGTGCCGTGGCTGTAAGGATCTCCGCCGTATGCCCGCCGCTTTTCAGCATGCGCGTGCCGCGCAGCGACATTCCGAATGCCAGCAGCACCACCGGCACGGCGGCTCCGCCCAGGAGGGTCAGCGGTGCCATCACCGGCTCGGGAAGCTCCACGTTGAAGGCAGCGAGGACCACACCCAGGAGGGAGGCGATGATCATGGGGTTCCGGAACGGCTGGGTGAGCAACAGCCGCGGCGAGAAGCGGCCCGCGGCAGAAAGATCCAGCAGCGTCAGGACCAGCGGGGCCAGCAGGAGCAGCTGGACCAGCAGCACCGGTGCCACCGGGGTTGCGTCGCCCAGGGCGTAAAGCGTGATGGGAATGCCGATGTTGTTGGCGTTGACATAGGAACTCGCCATGGCGCCAATGGCCGTTTCCGCCAACGAACGGCGGAACCACAGGCGGCTGACGATGACGTACAGCAGGGCGGTGGCCGCGGCCGTGATCAGCGCGAGCGGCACGTAGGCGGAAAAGACCACCGAGATGTCCGATTCCAGCACCACCGTGAAGAGCAGGACGGGATTGGTGATGAAGAAGGCGGTCCGCGTCAGCGCCGACACCGTCGCCTCGCCGCCCAGCCCGCAGCGCGCGGCAAGATATCCCACGGCAATAACGACGCCGATCACCGCCAGCCCGATCAGCACGCCGCCCATCCGAGGCACTTCCTTCCCGTCTTTCCGCCTCCCGCCGGGAAGGCGGAAAGGCAGTACTACAAGTTACAAACTTATCCGACAAGCAGGCTCGCGCCGGCACCGCTGGACCCGGGCCCTCGACACGGCACCACTACGGACGGTAGAGGTTAACGATGGTTACCCTCGGTTTTCACGCATCGCATGAACAGATCAGTCCCGGCCAGTTGCTCAAGGACGTCCAGCACGCGGAGCGCGCCGGCTTCGATGCCGCCATGTGTTCGGACCACATTGAGCCCTGGTCCGCACGCCAGGGGCATTCGGGCTTCGCCTGGTCCTGGCTGGGCGCCGCCTTGGCCACCACCAATTTGAGGTTCGGGGTGGTGACGGCACCGGGCCAGCGCTACCACCCGGCCATCATCGCCCACGCCTCCGCCACGCTGTCCAGCATGTTCCCGGACCGGTTTTGGTTCGCGCCCGGCAGCGGGGAGAACATGAACGAGCACATCACCGGTGACGGATGGCCCGCAAAGGATGTCCGCCAGCGGCGCCTGGAGGAGTGCGTGGACGTGATCCGCCGCCTCCACCGCGGCGAGGAGGTCACCCACCGCGGGCTGGTGACCGTGGAGCAGGCACGGATCTGGGACGTTCCGGAGAATCCGCCGCCGCTGATTGCTCCCGCTGTCAGCGTGGACACCGCCCGCCGTGCCGCCGCCTGGGCCGACGGCCTGGTCACCGTCAATCAGCCGGCCGCGAAACTACGGGAGGTGCTGGCCGCGTACCGGGACAACGGCGGGCGGGGAAAGGCGGTGCTGCAGGTCCACCTGTCCTGGGCGCCGCGTGAAGCTGACGCCGCCGCCATCGCCCTGGACCAGTGGCGGACCAATACCTACGATCCGCCCATCCCCTGGGACCTGCCCACGGCCGGGCACTTCGACCTGGTGGGCGAACACGTCACAGAGGATCAGGTCCGCAAGACCGTGAACGTGTCATCGAGCCTGGACCAGCACGTTGAGTGGCTGGCGGAGTACGCCGGGCTGGGCTTCGACGAGCTGTACCTGCACTTCGTGGGGCAGGAGCAGGCTCCCTTCATCGACGCGTTTGCGGCGGAGGTCCTGCCCCGGCTGCGCGCAGCCGGTGTCCCGCAGCTTGCCGGTGCCTCCAGCGAACCGGCCGCCGGGGCGTCCGCATGAGGATCGCCGAGACTTCCGACCTCTGGTGGAAAAACGCTGTCATCTACTGTCTGGACGTGGAGACATTCTTTGACGACGACGGCGACGGCCTGGGTGACTTCGCGGGCCTCACCCAGCGCGTGGACTACCTGGCCGCCCTGGGCGTGACGTGCATCTGGCTCATGCCGTTCTACCCGTCCCCCGACCGGGACGACGGCTACGACGTGACCGACTTCTTTGGCGTGGATCCCCGGCTTGGCACGCTGGGAGACGTGGTGGAGTTCATCCGGGCCGCCAAGGACCGCGGCATGCGCGTAATTGCCGACTTCGTGGTCAACCACACCTCGGACCAGCACCCATGGTTTGTCGAGGCACGGAAATCAACCGACAACCCGTACCGGGACTTCTATGTGTGGCGGAAGGACACTCCCCCGGACACGTCCTCAGAGGTGGTGTTTCCCGGGGAGGAGGACTCCCTCTGGACGCAGGATGAGGCCACCGGAGAGTGGTACCTGCACATGTTCGCCAAGCACCAGCCGGACCTCAACGTCACGCACCCCGGGGTCCGTGACCAGATCGCGAAGGCCATGGGGCTCTGGCTGGAACTGGGGCTGGACGGTTTCCGGCTGGACGCCGTGCCGTTCTTCCTGGAGACCCGGGGCCAGCCCAAGGACGAGGCGGCCAACCTGGATCCGCACGAATACCTCGCCGCGCTGCGCAGCTTCGTCAGCCGGCGCAACGGCAGTGCGGTGCTCCTGGGCGAAGTGAACCTGCCGTACAGGGAACAGGTGGAGTACTTCGGCGGGCCGGAGGGCAATGAGTTGAACATGCAGTTCGACTTTATGTCCATGCAGCACATCTACCTGTCGCTGGCCCGGCAGGACGCCCGTCCGCTCGCGGAAACGCTCAAGAGCCGCCCGCCGCTCCACCCGGACAACCAGTGGGCCATGTTCGTGCGCAACCACGATGAACTGACGCTGGACAAGCTCAGCGACGGCGAGCGGGAAGAGGTTTTTGCCGCCTTCGGGCCGGAGAAGAACATGCAGATCTACGGCCGTGGCCTGCGGCGGCGGCTCCCCCCGATGCTCGGCGGCGACCAGGAGCGCCTCCGGATGGTGTATTCCCTGATGTTCTCCCTGCCCGGCACCCCCGTGCTGTTTTACGGCGAAGAGATCGGCATGGGCGAGGACCTTCGGCAGAAGAGTCGTGCTGCGGTACGTACGCCCATGCAATGGACCAGCGAAAAGAACGGCGGATTCTCCACCGCAAAGGCCTCCGACCTGGTGGCACCCCTGGCCAGGGACGAGTACGGGCCGGAGCTCGTCAACGCCGCAGCCGCGAAGCGGGATCCGAACTCGCTGTTCAACTTCATGTCCACCCTGATCCACCGGTACCGCGAATCCCCGGAACTGGGGTGGGGGGAGTTCGCCGTCCTCGACCAGCCCGAACCCGCCGTGTTTGCGCATACGTGCAGTTCCGACGGCGGCATGCTGGTCCTTTTGCACAACCTGGGCGAAGGCGCGGAAAACATCCATGCCTGCCTCAGCCCGCCGGACGGCTCCGGGCGGGGGTACAGGGACGCTGTCCTGCTGGACCTGTTCGACGGCGACAATATTCCCCTGGAGCCCGACGGCAGCTTCAGCGTCAAGCTGGAACGCTACGGCTACCGCTGGTACCGCCTGCACCGGAAAGGCGACCGGCTGGCTCCCTAACGCTCCGGCACTTAACGGGGACGCCCGACGTCGGCCTTTATGAAAAGATCAACCATGCGCGCCATGCAACACTCCAGCAAACTCCAGAACGTCCGGTACGAACTCCGCGGGCCCATCCTCCAGGCTGCCAAGAACATGGAGGCCGAGGGGCACCGGATCCTCAAGATGAACCTCGGGGACACCGCCCCGTTCGGACTGGAGACGCCGGAGTCCGTGGTGGTGGACATGATCCACCACCTGCGGGGCGCGCAGGGCTACAGCGATTCCAAGGGCATCTTCTCGGCCCGGACGGCCATCTCGCAGTATTACCAGACCCGGGGCCTGATGCAGATTGGCGTGGAGGACATCTTCATCGGCAACGGCGTCAGCGAGCTCATCTCCATGTGCCTGCAGGCGTTCATGGAGAACGGGGACGAAATCCTGGTCCCCGCACCGGACTATCCCCTCTGGACGGCCGCCGTCACCCTGACAGGGGGCGTGCCCGTGCACTATCTCTGCGACGAGGCCGAAAACTGGTGGCCTGATATGGCCGACGTCGAGGCCAAGATCACCAGCCGCACCAAGGGGATCGTGATCATCAACCCCAACAACCCAACCGGTGCCGTGTACCCCCGGCACGTGCTGGAGCAGTTCGCGGCGCTGGCCCGGAAGCACAACCTGGTCCTGTTCTCGGACGAGATCTACGAAAAGGTGCTGTACGAAGACGCCCAGCACATCCACACCGCATCCGTGGCCGAGGACGTGTGCTGCCTGACGTTCAGCGGCCTGTCCAAGGCCTACCGCATGCCCGGCTACCGGGCGGGCTGGGTGGCGGTCACCGGGCCGCTGGCCGCCACCGCCGCCTACCGGGAGGGCCTGGAGCTGCTGGCGTCCCTGCGGCTGTGCCCGAACGTTCCCGCCCAGCACGCCATCCAGACGTGCCTTGGCGGTTATCAAAGCATCGAGGCGCTGGTCCAGCCGGGCGGGCGGCTGCGGGAACAGCGGGACCTGGCGTTCAAGCTCCTCACGGCCATTCCCGGCGTTACCTGCGTCCCGGCGTCGGGGGCCATGTACCTCTTCCCCCGCCTGGACCGGGACCTGTACCCGATCGCCAGCGACGAACAGTTCGTCCTGGACCTCCTGCAGGAACAGAAGATCCTGGTCTCCCACGGCTCGGCGTTCAACTGGCCGGCGCCGGACCACTTCCGGTTCGTGATCCTGCCGTCGGTGCTGGACATCGAGGAGGCAGTGGGCCGGATCTCCACGTTCCTGTCCGGCTACCGCAACCGCGCGGCGGCCTAGCCGGAGCGCTGCCTGCGGGCGTCGGCCAGCCGAAGCAGGGTCCCGGCTTCCGCCACGATCAGGTCCTGGGTGGAGGCGGAAACGGTGACGCTGCGCCTGCTGTCCTGCTCCTGGTTCCGGATGCCGACGGCGATGGCGCTCATCAGGTCCGCATCCTCCGCAGTGGCAAGGTCACTGCCGATGAGCTGGACCAGCACCTTCAGCCCGGCCAGCCGGCGCTGCGGATCAGCGTCGTTGAGGGCGGAATCAATGGCCCACTGCGCGCGTTTCCACCACTGGTCCCGCCGGTCTGCCCGGTCCCGCTGCCGGTACGCCAGGAAGGCGACCAGCACCACACCGAACGTTGCCAGCGGCGCCAGCGCCGCCGCAGCCAGCACCGACGTCCAGATCCCCTGCACGATCTCCATGGGACTACCTTAGGGGCCGCCCGCGCCGGCCCCGCGGACAACTGCCGTGCCGGAGAAACACCGCCGGTTCGAAGAACTAACCGGTACCTAACCGCGGGGAAACCAGCACGCAACATTGCCCGGCCACACTGGTAGTGCAGGCAAGAGCCGGCACCAGCCCCAGCCAGGAGGCCCCGCCATGATGAAGAAAGCGACCACGCATGTAACCAGAGTCCGCGCCCTGGACCAGCTCCACCGCGGTGATGAAATCGAAGCCCGCCTTTCCGTTGGGCCTTCCTACGACGATGTGGTGATCCGCCGCGGCAGCGTCCAGGAAACGGCGCCGGGCATCGGCGTCGTCTGGATCATGGACCGGGTCACGGGCCTGCGGAAAGCGATCAATACGGACGAATGCAGCGTGTGGCGGGTCGCCTGAGGCCGGCCGCCTTTAAACCTTTCCGGGGCACTACACACCGCGGAGGCGGGCGCAGTCAGTAAGGACTGCCCGCAACCGCGGCGGAGTGGCGCTCAGCCGCCGGCCACCGACTGGATGATCAGCACCTCCTGGCCCGGCACTACCTCGGTGTCCAGCCCCCGCAACCGCCGCACCTCATCGCCGTCCACGTAAACATTGACGAAGCGGCGCAGCGCGCCCGTTTCGTCGCGCAGCCGCCTGGCAAGCACCGCGTAGCCGGAGGTCACGGAATCCAGCAGCTTTTCCACCGTCATCGGCCCGTCGGCGGGCGCAGTCAGTACGGACTGCCCGCCGGCCAGTGGCTGCAGGACGCCGGGAAGCACCACCGTGATGTCAGGCACCGGCCACCGCTGCGGCCCGCACGCAGAGAACGTCCGGCAGGTGGGCTGCCACTTCCCTGAACTTTTCGCCCTCGTCAGCACTTGCGTAGACGCTGCCGCCGCGCGTGCCGAAGTACACGCCGGCAGGCTCCGCCGTGTCTACCGAGGCAGCGTCGCGCAACACGCTGTTGTACTCCGCCGTGGGCAGCCCGGAGGACAGCCGAGTCCAGGTGGATCCGGCGTCGTCCGTGCGGTGGACGGCGAGTTCGCCGTCGGGGGGAATGCGTTCCCCGTCTGCTTTCAGCGGCACAACCCAGGCCGTTCCCTCGCGGCGCGGATGGGTCAGCATCACAAAACCGAAGTCGGCCGGCAGCCCGTCGGCTATCGAGGTCCAGGTGTCCGCATTGTCGTCGGTGCGGTACACGCCGTGGTGGTTCTGCGCGTACAAGCGTCCGTCCACCGCGTGGTCCGCCGCGATTTTGTGGACGCATTGGCCGAACTCGGGGTTGGGGTCCGGCATGAAGTAGGCGGAGATCCCCTTGTTGCGGGCCTCCCAGGAGGTGCCGCCGTCGAGCGAGCGGTACACGCCGCCGGTGCTCATGGCTACGTGGACCGTTTCCCCGGCCGGGTGGACCACAATGGAATGGGCGGCCGCGCCGCCGTAGCCTGCACCCCATTCGCTGCGGTGCGGATGGTCCCACAGGCCCCGGTTCAGTTCGAAGTGTTCGCCGCCGTCCGTGGACTTCCACACCGAGATGGGTTCCGCTCCTGCCCACACCACTCCCGGACGGGAATCGGCATCGGGATAGATCTGCCAGATGCGCTCCAGCGCGGCGCCGGTGTCCTCCGGAAATTTGATGGCGCCCTGTTCCGGCTCGGACCAGGTGGCACCGAGATCATCGGAGTGTGCAACGGTGGGACCCCAATGCTCGTTCCGGACGCCCACCATGATCCGGGTGCGGCCGTCCCTGGTGTCAATCCCGATGCTGGGAACCTCGCTCATGAGGAAATGCGGGCCGGTAAACGACCAGTCGCGCCGGTCCTGGCTGGTGGCCAGCCACAGCCCTTTTTTGGTGCCGATCGCTAAGACAAAACTCTCTGCGGTTGCCATGCCCACCATGCAACCACCGCGGTGGGCTGCCCGCAACGACTTTTGGCTAGTCCACGAACTCCGACTGCGTCTCGATAAAGTCCCAGTCGTCCTCCGTCAGCACCGCTGCCGGATTGTCCGGGTGGGGCCCGCCCGCTTCGGCGATACCCTGCAGCACCGGAAGCGGCAGTTCCTCCGCACGAAGGTTCTCCCGCAGCCATTCCTTGGTCTCAAGATCCAGGTCCAGCCACCACATGTAGATTTCCATGACGTCCACGCACCCTTTCGTTTGCTTCAACGTTAGGCGCGGCGCTTTTCGTGGACAAGGCTCATCCTGCCCGGCAAGTAGCCCGGGCCAATGTTCGGGTACGCACAAGTAGCCGGGCCTCCGGACGCAGGCAAAAGACGAGTACTTCCTACTGGCGACCGGCCCCCGCCGTCGCTCCTAGCCTGAAACCTCAAGCAAGCTGACCGTGTGCTGGGGCATCGGCGTCACCGCTGGCCCTCCTCAACATGGTCCGTTTCACGTCACACTGGGGAGAAGAATTATGAAACGCACCATCATCACTGCGGGGGTGTTGGGGCTGGGACTGGTCGGCCTGACCGCCCCCGCCATGGCAGCATCCGACAACCTCAGCCTCTGTCACGCGAAAGCAGGGGGCGGTTACACCTCCAACAACATTGACGATTCCGGGCTCCATGGCCACGATCATCACGGCGATGACATCATCCCGCCCAATGAGCACTTATGGGGCGGACAGAACTGGGACGCTGCCGGGATCGCAATCCATGCCGGCGGTTGCGTTGCCGCCGCCGTCGTAGTGCCTCCGGTCGTCGTGCCGCCGGTTATGCCTCCTGTGGTGGTGCCGCCAATCGTCGACGAGCAGCCGCCCGTCGTCGAACCTCCCGCCGTCACGCCGGTGGTGGATCCGCCTGTTGAGGTGCCGGCCGTCGTCGTTGAACCGCCCGCAGGCGCTCCGATTGCCAATCCTCCGGCTGCTGCCGCGCCTGCGTCCGGTGCCGTGGTGGTTCCCGCGCAGCCGGCCGCCGCCGCGCCGCAGGCAGCTCCGCGTGCTGCGGCAACCGCAACCAACAGCCTCGGAACCAACCAGGGGTACAACGCCCAGACTGCGGTCGGCGGCGCTGAAAGCTCCCCTGCGTGGCTTGGCGGGCTCGGTGCGCTGATGGCTGCGGGCGCGGCTGTGGCATTGCGCCGCCGTTCCGGCTCCTCCATGGCGAACTGACTCCGGCCGTGCCGCAGCCAGCGGCCACCTGACAAGGAAGGCGTTCCGCCAGTGCCCGGCGGGACGCCTTCCTTCCTTTTCATTCCGATGACAAAGATGAGGAGCACAATGTCCCGGGAACGCAGCCGGCACTCCGCCCAGGTCCGGACCCGCTGGCGCCGCTGGAACCGCGGCGACCTCGCCATCCTGCTGTGCGGCGTCCTTGCCTTCCTGTCCATCACATTCGGCGGGCCGCTGCTCCAGCTGACCCAACCGGCCGCCGTCGGCAGCTCAGCGCCCACTGCCGCCGAAGCGCAGTCTTTGGAGCCGGCGCCCATCGCGGTAACCGACCCGCCGGAAGGAACGGTTGCTGCCCCGGTTGCTCCCGCGACGCCGGCGGAAGGCACGACGGCGGCACCGCCTGTGCAGGAGCCGGCCCTTCCAGCGGCGGCAGCCCCGGTACGCATCCGCTATCCGTCTGCGGGCTTCGATGTGCCGGTGCACCCTTTGCAACCTGACAGTGCCGCACAGGCGAGCCAAACGATTGTGCCGCCCGAGACGAAGGACGGTTACTGGCTTACACCGTTCGGGATGCCCGGAGCCGGGTCGGCCAACACAACCTATGTGATCGGCCATAGCTGGGATGGCGCCGAGGCGCCCTTCAACCACCTCAGTTCCGCCGCCGCAGTGGGCCACCGCTTCGACGTCGACACCACGGCCGGAACCATGACCTACCAGGTGGAGAACGTCACGACGTACCTGAAGTCCAGCCTGAAGGACAGTCCTGTCTGGGACATCGTGCCCAACCGCCTGGTCCTCATCAGCTGCTACACCGAGGACCCGTGGGGAAAGAACGTGGTGGTGACGGCCTCACCTGCGGTTTCTTAAGGAATCGAGGTTCCGTACCTGTTCAGCGGTCTGTCACCGGGCGGACAATGGGCTATGACATCCGAACGATTCAGCGGCACGGCCCCGCTGCTGGTGGGGATCATGCCCCAGCAGCACCCGGAGGTCCTGCAGACCGCGGCGGTCCTCGCCGCCCGGTTGGGCACACCGCTGGTGTGCGCCTACGTGGATGAAGCCAGCTACCTGGTGGAATGGGACCCGGCGCGCTCAGCACACCGGCTTTCCCTGCACCCGGATGCTGACGATGATGACATCCGCGCCCTGACAACCGGACTGAAGGCGGACGTCCAGTCCGCGGTGGAAAAGGTGCCCTCCGGGAGCGGCAGCGTGGAGTGGACGCTCCGCACGCTTTCCGGCGATCCGGCCCGGGCATTGGGCCGGTTGGCGGCGGAAACCAACGCGCCGATGATTATTGTCGGTACTTCGGAGCGCGGCTTCTCCCATCGCCTCTCGGAAGCGCTGAACGGATCGGTGGGGGCCTGGCTGAGCCATCACCAAAGCAGGCCGGTACTGGTGGTCCCGTACAAAATGCCCGCCCACGAGGACCGGGCTTAAGCACTGCCGGGACCGCTTTTCAGGCCCTCGAATAATAAAGCGAAAGTAGTTATTCGCAGTGCTGGCGGAGGGCGCTACCAGCCAGTAAGCTGATTCAAGCAGGCCGGATCCACCTGAGGTGGATCCCGCGTTTGCCCAAAAGCTGCTCCGGAGTGCGTATCCCCCAATAACGCACTCCGGAGCTTTTTTGTGCCCAGAGCCGGTGACCCCCCGCATACCCCCAGGGGGTACTTGCCCTTATACCCCCAAGGGGTATAACGTGGACGTATGAACCCTACGGAAGAAGCAGTCGCCGCGCCCGAGGCGGACTCCGCACCGGACCACGGGTACACCGGCAATAAGGAAGCCTACCTCCGGCGCCTGAAGCGCATTGAAGGCCAGGTGCGGGGAATCGCCCGGATGGTGGATGAGGACAAATACTGCATCGACATCCTCACCCAGGTCTCCGCCGTCACCAAGGCCCTGCACGCCGTCAGCCTGGGCCTGGTGGAAGAGCACATCGGCCATTGCGTGGTGGGTGCCGCCTCCGAACCGGACCCGGCCGCCCGCGCCGAAGCCATTGATGCCAAAGTCAAGGAAGCTGCCGACGCCATCGGCCGGCTGCTTCGCTGAAGCTACCCCCAACGCCATCGCCGGCTACCGCCGGCCAGACCCAAAGGAGCCAGCCATGAGCACCACCTCCCCCACCACCACAACCGTCAGCGTCTCCGGAATGACCTGCGGCCACTGCATCTCGGCGGTCAGTGAAGAACTCGAAGCCCTCGCGGGGGTGGAAGCCGTGGACGTCGAACTCAATGCCGGCGGCATCTCCACCGTCACCATCACGTCCGCGCAAGAGCTTTCGCCCTCCGAAATCGGCGAGGCGGTGGCAGAGGCCGGCTACCTGGTCATCGCCAACGAAGCCTAGAAAGGTCCCGGGACAACGGACATGAGTTCCCAGGAACTGCTCCACCCGCCGGGCAACCGGGTGGTGGAGCTGGATATCGAGGGCATGACCTGCGCCTCCTGCGTCAACCGCGTGGAAAAGAAGCTCGGCAAACTCGACGGCGTGCAGGCCTCAGTCAACCTCCCGCTGGAATCCGCCCACGTAACGGTGCCCCCAGGAATCACCGACGAGCAACTCACAGCCACCGTTGAAGCCGCGGGCTACAAGGCAAAAGTCCGCCAGCCGCACCGTCCAAGCCAAAGTGCCGGCCAGGCCACCGATGCCCCAGAAGTAGTACCTGCCGCCGAGGACCACATGGCCCACGCCGCTGCATCACGGCTCCAGCCCCGCCTGATTTTGGCTGCCGTCCTGACGGTGCCCGTGTTCCTGGTCTCCATGTTCCCGGCATTCCAGTTTCCGCACTGGGGCTGGGTGGCGGCTGCCCTGGCGCTGCCGGTGGTGACGTGGGCGGCCTGGCCCTTCCACCGGGCAGCCGCCATCAACGCGCGGCACCTGGCCTCGACCATGGACACGCTGGTATCCATCGGTGTTGCCGCGGCATACCTGTTCTCCGCCTGGCAGCTGTTCCTGGATCCGCGCATGACCGAACACCCGGGCATGGAGGGGATGGAGACCGGTGGCCTGTACTTCGAGGTAGCGGCGGTGGTCACCACCTTCCTGCTGCTGGGCCGGTACCTGGAGGCCACCGCCAAGCAGAAGGCAGGCGACGCCCTGCAGGCCCTCCTCAACCTGGGCGCCAAGGATGCCGCCGTGCTGCGCGGCGGCATGGAACACCGAATCCCGGCGGACCAGCTCCAGGTGGGTGACGTCCTGGTGGTGCGGCCCGGCGAAAAAATTGCGACCGACGGCCTGGTGGTCGATGGGCATTCGGCGGTGGACGCGTCCCTGGTGACAGGTGAGTCAGTACCGGTGGAAGTGGGACCGGACAGCCCCGTGACCGGCGCAACCATCAATACCTCCGGCAGGCTGCTGGTCAAGGCAACACGGGTCGGCTCAGAAACCACCCTGGCGCAGATGGCACGCCTCGTGTCCCAGGCGCAGACCGGCAAGGCACCCATCGCACGCCTCGCCGACCGCATCAGCGCCGTCTTCGTTCCGGTGGTCCTGGCCGTCGCCGCGGCCACCTTCCTGCTGTGGCTCCTGCTGGCCGGCCCGGACCTTGCGGACGGGCTGCGGCCCGCGTTCACCGCCGCCGTCGCCGTCCTGGTCATCGCCTGCCCCTGCGCCCTGGGGCTCGCCACTCCCGTGGGCCTGCTGACGGGCACGGGACGGGGTGCGCAGCTGGGCATCCTCATCAAGGGACCGCAGGTCCTCGAGGACACCCGGTCCGTGGACACCATCCTGCTGGACAAGACCGGGACCGTGACCACGGGCATCCTCGCCGTTGATGCCACAGTGGCATTCGAGGGCTTCCGGGAAGATGAGGTCCTCCGGCTGGCCGGAGCCGTGGAATCGGCATCGGAGCACCCGGTGGCCCACGCCATTGCGGCAGCGGCCAGGGCCGCACAGGCAGCGGACGACGGCGGTTTCCTGCCTCCGGTGCAGAACTTCCGTTCCGCCCCGGGCGGCGGAGTGTCGGGGATCGTGGGCGGGAAGCTGGTGACCGCCGGCAGGACCGGGTGGCTGCAGCACAACGGCATAACGCCCGCCAGTAGTCAGCAGGCGGTACTGGCGGCAGCGGAAGCCGCCGGTGCCACCGCCGTCTGGGTTGCCGTGGATGGGACTCCTGCCGGCATCATCAGCCTGCGGGACACCATCAAGGAAGGCTCGGCCGCAGCGGTGGCCAGGCTAAAGCAACTGGGGCTGCGCCCCATCCTGCTGACGGGTGACAACGCCGCAGTGGCCGCCCAGGTGGCGGCCGCCGTCGGCATCGATTCAAAGGACGTCCATGCCGGTGTCCTGCCGGAAGGGAAAGTCGAGGCGGTCCGCACACTGCAGGCCCAAGGCGCCACCGTGGCCATGGCCGGTGACGGCGTGAATGACGCTGCCGCCCTGGCCCAGGCGGACCTCGGCATTGCCATGGGTTCCGGAACGGACGTGGCCATCGAGGCCGCCGACCTGACGGTGATGGGCAACGACCTCGCGCAGGTGGCCCAGGCCATCGAGCTGTCCCGGAGGACCCTGGCCACCATCAAGACCAACCTCTTCTGGGCGTTCTTCTACAACGCCGTGGGCATCCCGGTAGCCGCACTGGGGCTGCTTAACCCCATGATCGCCGGCGGCGCGATGGCAGCCAGTTCCGTCCTGGTGGTGGCCAACTCACTGAGGCTGCGCAGCTTCGGAAAGCAACAACAGGGCGCGGCAAAAAACTAGTCAGGCCGCGCCGTACCGCACTGCGGCGCGGGCCTTGGCTTTGGCTGCCTCGGTTTCCCGGTCCTTGGGAGGCGCCTGGGAGACCAGGGAATCCAGGAGGTGCTGGGTGATGTGGGCGATCTCGTGCACCGCCTCCTCGAAGGCTTCCTGGTTGGCCTTGGAAGGCTTGGTGCTGCCGCTGACTTTCCGCACATACTGCAGCGCTGCGGCGTGCACTTCCTCGGAAGTGGCGTGCGGCTCGAAGTTGTGGAGGGTTCGGATATTCCGGCACATAAGGCCATGCTAGGCTCTGGAGCGCCTGGGATCGACCCCTCGCGTTGACTCGTTGAAAACCTCCGCGTAGACCGATTCGTTGCCTCATTTGAAAACCTCCGCGTAGCGGCGTGGTTCTCGGGAGCGGCACCGGAT
>NZ_FVZL01000002.1 GCF_900168295.1 Arthrobacter sp. P2b
TGGACGGGCAGGCCGAAGTGGACGTCACTGCCATCGGTATGGAGAGTGACGAGCAGGATCCCATCCGCGTCCCGCTCGAGCTTGATGTGCTCGTATTTGTCTTTGTAATCCTCGAAGCGTGTTGCAGGCATGTTCATCTCCTATATTCGTAAGTCGGTGCTGCAGTTGTGAACTGCGGCGGGTAAGGTCATCGTCCCGGCGCCCAAACGGTAAGGCGGGAAGTTCGGTAGAAAGGGCCGACTTGATCACAACGTCAAATCGGTACAGTTGGCCCTATCCGCGGTAGGTGATGCGGTACAGGGTCATGTGCCCCGTCTCAGCGGCTCGCCCTGCGCACTACGCTGCTGAGAGCGACGGCGGCGATAAGTACGGCGCCGTTGAAGACGTCCGCCCAGGTGTAGGGCACGCCGCCCACGACCAGGCCGGATGCAACGTATGTCAGGCAGAGAGCGCCGAGGACCGCGCCCCAAATGTGAAAGCGCCCGCGAGAGATAAGGACAGTCGAGAGGAAAGCCCCAGAGTATGCCGGCAGCAGATAGCCGTCTGCGGCTCCCTGGATAGCCGAACCCTGCGTCGCCGCGAGAATGACGCCGGCCAATCCTGCCAGCAATCCCGCGAGGACAAAGGCTGAAATGGTCTGCCTCGTGACACTTACCCCCGCGTAGCCAGCTGCCCGCGGGTTGGAGCCGACCGCGTAGAGGTTGCGTCCGAAAGTCGTGTACGACATGACAATCCACAACACGACAGCGAGCAACAAGAAGATCACAACGTTCACGCTGACTTTGGCGGCGAGGCCGGAACCCGCGAAGGCCAGCAGCGCCACCACCGCCACCGCGGCGAGGATGCCAAATCTTACGGGCTTGGACACAGTCCCAGGGATGGCTCGACCATTAATTGTAAAGAGCAGCGCCACGGTCAGAATCAGAACGAGAGCTATCACGACAGGCACCGGTGCGGTGTTCTGGAAGTTTCCCAGGTAGTCCCGGAACCAGTCCGGCAAAGGATGGTCAGTGGGCGTGGGATTGATGCCTTGTCCACCGTTGGAGTACGCCTTCGCCAGACCCAGGAGTACGCCACCGGTTCCCAGGGTCGTGATAAAGGCATTGATGCGGAGCTTGGTAATAAGTATGCCGTTGATAAAGCCAATCAAGCTGGCAATCCCCAGCGTGATCAGAATGCTTGCCCACATCGGAACGTCGTTTCGGTAGTTAAGCCCAATGACCAGGTATGCGCACAACGACGCGTTGTAGGCCACGCTCAGGTCGAACTGGCCGACCGAGAGACAGATGACGACGCCTAGAGTGATGACGAGAGCAGGGAGCGCCTGGCTGAACTCCAGCATCCGCTGATCTGAGTTATAGAACGTGTCGCCCAACCAGAAAGCGAACACGAGGAAGATCAACAGGAAGAGAGCTGGACTCCCGAACAGGCTCACCAGCTCCGTTGGGGTGGCCCCGGCCACCTGGAACCTTGGGCGTTTTCGGTCAGGCCCATTTGGTGAGCTGGCGCTTTCACCGGGAGGTGAGGTCGCTACGATCGTGTTATCGGACATTTGGTTCTTTCGTTGTCGATGTGTTTAGTCAGCCGAGCGCCGAGCGAGCGGTGCAGTACTCTGCGACGTCGTCGGACTCAACCCATCTCTCTACCCGGCCGTCGTCGTCAATGACCACGATCCGGTCGGCCAAGGATGCGAGATCTTCCATGTCTGAGGACACCACCATCACTGCACAGCCCTGGTTAGCGAGTTTCTTGACAAATGAATAGATCTCACGGCGTGTGGCCACGTCCACGCCGCGGGTGGGTTCACACAGGACGACACAGTCGGGGTCATCTGCGACGACGCGCCCCAGCAGGGCCTTCTGCTGGTTCCCTCCGGAGAGCGTGGTAATTACGGCCTCGGTGTCGCTGGGAATCACGTTCAGGTCTTTGGCAGCCGTCGCGATGGCACTACGCATCCTCGCAAGGTTGATCAGACCGAACTTGCGCCACCGGTTCGTGTTGCCTACGGACATGTTGAATTCGACCGATTGGTCTGGAAACGTCCCGTCCACGTCACGGTGAGCCGGCAAACATGTGACCTTCGTCCCCGGACGCACCTTCACGGTCCCTTGCTGGGCGCGGGCCACACCTGCGACCAAATATCCTGCGTCGTGGAACCCTGACACCGACGATCCGGACACGCCGGTGATCCATCCTTCGCGCAGCTCGAGGCTCAGCGGGCGGATCTTGTTCACGCTCGCCCCGTTGAGTTCGACCACGATCTCGCCCCTCGGACGGGCGGACACGTCGCGCTTCTCGACCTCCACCTGGTCACGGCCGCTGGACATAACTCGGACAAGCTCGTCTCGCTTGACGCCCTCTGCGGGAGCGTCCATAGCGATTTGGCCATCCACGAAAACCATGTACCGATCCACATTGCCCAGCAGATCTTCCAGACGATGCGACACCATGACCACGGTGGCACCGCTTCGTGCCGCAATCTTTAAGTGCTCCACCAGCCAGGATGCCTCAGCCCGTGGGAGGCTGGCGGTTACCTCGTCAACGATGATGACCCCGGCACCTTGGGACCACAGCTTCGCCGTCGCTACAAGCGCACGCTCACCTAGGGAGAGGTCACGCAGCAGAGTCTGGGGATTGACCCTGGTCAATCCAACGAATTCGAGCAACTCGGCCGAGGCGCGGTACTCATGAGTGGGGGAGATCAGGTGCTTGGATACGTCCCTTCCCATGAAGAGGTTCTCCGCCACGGTCATGTCGTCGAACAAGCCGAGGTCCTGGTGGATTACGCCAGCCGAGACCCCGTCTGCGAATCGAACCGAGCCGCCGTCGGGCGTGAGGACGCCATCGAGCAGCTTAATTAGTGTGGACTTCCCGGCGCCATTGGGACCCAGGAGCGCGATGAACTCGCCTTCACGCATGGCCAGGTCGACGCCGTCCAGCGCAGTGTGTAGTCCGTATCGTTTGGTGAGACCACGGCACTCTACAGTCAGCGCTTGATCGGTCATCAGCTGTTCATCCCCCACACCTTGAAGAACTTCTCCTCAAGCCCTTCGGGTACCCATCGACCGCTCTCGTTCACGAACTTCTCAGCGTTCTGCCGGGTGATCGGCGCGACCGGGAGGGCGTCGTATTCAACGACTGCATCACCGTTGAAGACGCGCCCCAAGATGTCAACGTCCGCGTAGGAAATAAACGCCTGGGAGAGCATGACGTCGCCGAACAGCAGCGGGAAGTGCTGCCCCTCCTTGATCTGTGTTGAAGCGGGTGCATCACCATACGTGTTGATGATCTTGAAATCATCACGGCCGGACTGCTCAGCAAGCCTTATCAGCGGCGTAGCAGCAGCAGTAAACGGGGTGATGACCGCATCGAGCGATCCCTTCGGGTACTGGCGCAGCATGTTTGCGTAGGATGCAGCGACAGGGTTAGCCAAGTCCGCAAGAGTGTAAGTAACCTCCACGACCTTGCAGCCGGAACACATTTCCTTAAGCATCGGAATCTGAACCTTGTTCGCAGCATCGACAATCGCGTTTCCTGAGTCAGTGACGACGGCGATGGTCGCGTCCGGCTTGTCCACAGCGGCCAGCACCAATGGGATCTGCTGCTTCGCCACCGTTTGGACATCAGTCCCGACCATGTGCACACCTTCCGAGGACTCCTCGGGCGCGCACAGATTGCACACGATCGGGATGCCCGCTTTCCGTGCGGAGTCAACAGCAGCCGAAACCTGCGAAGGGAAGATGAAGTCCAGCACAATACCGTCCACACCCTTAAGGACAGCCTGCTGGATCAACGTTGCCTGTGCGCTGGGGGTGAACTCACCATCGAGCGGGCCTTCCACCTTCCACCCCGACTTCTCCAGGATCAGTTTGCGCTCCTGCGCGACCTCGGATGCACCACCGGCCGCAAATCCGCCAATGATGTAGGAGATCTCGCGATCTCCCTTGAGTGTGGTCGGCGCGTCAGGGTAAGGCAACTCGAATTCCTGGTTAAGCACCTCCTCCAGCGCGACGGTTGAGGCAGAGGATGTGGCGGGGCTCCCTGAGGCACCGGCGGCGTTTGAGCCGGCACCTGACGAACCGCACGCGGCCAACACAAACATCGCCATTACAGCAACGCCTCCGGTGAGAGTCTCTGTCCATGGCAGGGGCCTGGCGGATTTCCTCGCGATGTATCTCTTTATAGGGTTCATGTGCCTGTCCTCTCAAGACTTCGTTGTCACGGGAGAGTGCGTCCCGCGTCCGGTTACACACGACTCGGTCACCGCATGGGGGATGAAATGAGCGACGTCGCCCAGTCCACCCGATTCGAAAACCTTCGACCAAGACCATATGGTTCGAAGCCATCGACCGGAAGCTTTTAGCGTGTGACGAACACTGTATTCGTAATATGCGAGTTTTAGCAATGGTGTTTGCTGATGTTCTGCAAGCAACTCGTCCTTCGATGGATCTTGGCTTGCTTGCTTGGTCCCGCCAAGGGTGAACTCAAGCCCTTACCGACAGGCCGACGAAACCAGTGCGACAGTATCCGGCGTTACGATCAGGTTTATCGCGGCTTGCATTGGCGGGGGTGGGGTAGTCCTACGGGCAGTGCGGTACTAGAACTTCTTTGCAATGACCTGCGTGCGGCATGCAATGCTCGCCATGGAACGGACCCGGCACTAGGGCAGTCCCCGTCTCACCGCATCGGGATCGCAACCGCGGGACTTGCGGGGGTTGGGGCTGGATAGCGGGGTCAGGCGCCCAGTCGCGGAGGGGTGCAGACGAAGAACGCGGGTTGTTCTACTGGAGCAAAAGGTATGACTAGCCATTGGCCACCGTAGAATTCAACGTACGAATCCTGCGGGCAAGTGGCGAACGCTTCTTCCCGTGACATTTTTGGCTCCTCTGATCTAGTAAGGGGACTTGTCGGATAGTCCCGTTACGGCCAACCCTAGAAGCCGGATCATTCGGAACGACAGGACAAAGGACGCCAACAGGATGGGAAACTGCGCCACGCTGCCGTCAATCGCATAAACCCGCTCGCCCGGCCCCGGATGGTGCGCTTCGCAGCTTATGGCCTGGTTGTTTGGGCTAGCCAACGAGTTGAGAGCACTGACTGAAGAGTACGAAGAGGACCAGAAGTTGATGGCGGGGAATTTTCCGCCGGTGTTCTCCCACTGGCGTTAGTCCGGGCCGCTGACGCCTTGCGGGATGGCGACAGCCTGAATCTCCCGGTTCTGTAGCGACTCCCACTGGGGCGGCAGCTGACGCATATTGTTGCATGGTTGACGTGCATTGCCATGGCGACTCAAACCTATAACTCTTAGCATTGGCATATGTGAGGGCACGTGACAAGCGGCACGTCTTTATCGAAGTGGATCCTGCTAGCCTCCCGACTCAGACGACGACCTGATCGCCACGAATGGCCCTGGCGAGATGACTGCTTCCGGAGGGGCCGGGAGCACTAGAAGTTCGGGACGCAGTCTGACGTCGCATGTACTTTGGAGGTACATGGCAACATCCGGGCCGGTCCATACGCTGCTGGTTTCACACGCGCTCCCGTAAGGGCGAGACCTGTGCCGAATTCTCGTTGCTCTGGGCAGGTTCAGCGGAAGCAACCCAAGCCAACCGGAGGTACAAGTGAGTTTTCGTGTCGAGACGAATGTCAGGGTTCCCATGCGTGACGGGGAGACGCTTGCCGCGGATGTGTACATACCGGATGGCGGCCCTGTGCCGGCTCTGGTCGTCCGGTTGCCCTATGGCAAGAACAACACGAGCGCTTTGGGGATCGCGGTGAATCCCGACATTCACACCCTCCTCGAGGCTGGGTACGCGGTCGTGCGGCAGGATTGCCGTGGCACTTTCGCGTCGGGCGGGACATTTACGCCCCTTGCTGATGAGCCTAAAGACGGTGTAGACACTATTGGCTGGGTTCGCGAGCAAGCCTGGTGCAACGGGACCGTCGGAAGCTACGGTCCCTCTTACCTCGGCTGGACGCAGTGGGCCTCTGGCTCCCAATCGCCCGATGGGCTGAAAGCAATGGCTCCAGCGATGACCACGCCCGATCTCTACCAGGCCTGGCATAGCCCCGGAGGGGCGGTCTCGTGGCACAACTTCATTTTCTGGAACACCTATATGGCACTCACCGAGGCCCAGCGAGCGATTGACGCCGGCACGGGGGATCCTCAGGCAGTCACGGAATTATCTGAAGCAATTGTCCATCTGGACCGGAGTCTTGATGCAATGCCGGCCGAGCAAAAGCTTTTGGCTAAGTACGTGCCATGGTGGTCAGAGTGGCTCCAGCACCCACACCAAGACGACTTCTGGGCACAGCTCTCGCCCGCCGACCAGCTGGGCGCAGTAACTGTACCCGCGCTGCATATTGGCGGTTGGTTCGACCTGTGGGCCGGGGAGACTGCGCGCAGCTATACCCGCATGAAGGCAGAGGCCGGCACCGCCGAGGCACGATCGGGCCAGCGCCTGATCATGGGGCCGTGGAATCACCTTGACCAGTCGGGCCTGTACCACGACCGGCAGTTTGGTCTTACATCCGATGCTGTCGTCATGAACATTACGGGCGCCTACGTGAGCTTCTTTGACCGGTGGTTACGCGGGCAGATCGATGCTCTTGACGGGGCAGCCCCCGTCCGAATCTTCGTTATGGGTATCGATCAGTGGCGGGATGAGCCCGACTGGCCGCTGCCGGACACCAATTACGTGGACTACTTCCTGCATGGAGCCGGCCGGGCCAACACCTCCGAGGGGGACGGCGTTCTCCGAACCGACCCCCCCTCCGAGGCGGCCGTAGATACCTACACCTATGACCCGAACCGCCCCGTCCCCAGCCTCGGCGGCCGGATCATGCTGCCCGCCGCCCTCAATGCCGTGGGGCCGGTTAACCAGGAATCCGTTGAGGCTCGCGACGACGTTCTGTGCTTCACCACTCCCGCACTAGATGAGTCCATAGAGGTGACCGGGCACGTGTCGTTGGTCCTGCATGTGCTTTCGTCAGCCAGGGACACGGACTTCACAGGCAAACTGGTCGACGTTGCCCCTGACGGGCGGGCAACTTACCTCACCGACGGCATCCTGCGAGCCCGCTACCGGCATTCCCTTGCACATCCTGAGCTCCTGGAGCCGGGTGAGGTCTATGAAGTCACGCTGGACCTTGCCGTGACCTCAAACGTTTTCCTTCCTGGTCACCGCATACGCCTGGAGATCTCCAGCAGCAGCTTCCCCCGCTACGACCGCAACACCAACACTGGAGGAAACATCAACCAGGAGTCCCTGGAAGACGCCGTTATCGCAATCAACAAAATACTCCACGGACCAGAGCACCCCAGTCGGCTCATCCTCCCGGTGATCGCCCGGTAATTTGCTTTACGCTGTTATTCGTTCGGGCGGGGTTCAGTCCCTCCAAGCAAGTCCTGCCACCACCTGGTGCATCTTTTAAGATGACAAGAAGCGCTGCTGTGCCCACTTCCTGGAAACAAATAAGGATTAGGGCTCGCTAGTGCAGTCCGTTCCTCCAAACCCCACCGACCGTTCGGGGTCCCGTCCCATCCACAACTCTCAAATGAGGAACAAATATGTCTACCCTCGGAATCATTGGCAGCGGAAACATTGGTGCTGCCATCGCGCGACTGGCCGTGAGTGCCGGCATCCCTGTAGTACTGTCCAATTCCCGGGGCCCGCAGACCCTTACCGGCCTTGTCTCGGAGCTGGGCCCCTTGGCTTCCGCCGGCTCTATCCAACAGGCGGCAGAGGCTGGAGAAGTTGTCGTGCTGTCCGTACCGCTAGCGGCGCACACGGCCATTCCTGCAGCCCTTCTAAAAGGGAAGGCGGTGCTCGACACCACCAACTACTACCCGTTCCGGGACGGAAGAGTCGCCGAGCTCGATGAGGAACGACTGACCACAAGCGAGCTCGTCCTGCAGCACTTCCAAGGAGCGAGCCTGACGAAGGCTTTTAGTAATATCTTGGCGCACCACATTCCCCAGCTGTCGCGTCCCGCTGGTGCACTTGATCGCACCGCTCTGCCCGTCGCGGGCGATGACGTCGGCGCCAAGGCCACGGTGATGAACCTCGTCGAGCAATTGGGCTTCGATGCCGTAGACGCCGGTACGTTGGCTGACACTTGGCGTTTCGAGCCGGAAACAACCGCCTACACCAGGCTTTACGTGGCGGACCCCTTAACCCCGGATGCACGCCTGCTTCACGCTCCCGCAGCGCCTGTGCCCTCTCGGCGGCTAAGTGAGGCGCTGAAGCGGGCTGTACCGGTGCGGGTTGCTGCACGTAGCTTTTGAAACTCGTTCCCATACCAGGCGACCGCACGGTCAAGCCCTTGATGGTAGCAGTGAGGTGTACAGGGCCGCTTCTCTGAAGATGGAAGCCGGCAATCAATGCCTTCTCCGCCAGCTTCCACGGAGAATCAACTCATTGCTATCCATGGATCCACCGGAAGCCGGATACTCCCGTGTGCGCCTGTGAAAGCGGTGTCCGTGCCAAATACGGAGATTGATCAGTCCAGGGGCAGTGTTTTGTGGGCGGTGCTTTTGTTCATGTTCCAGCCGGCGACGAGGCCGGAACCGATCACTTGGTCGCTGAGCCGGGCGAGGCGGTAGGCGGGGTCGGTCTCGAGTGCGAGTTGGAGGAATTGGTGCGCTTTGCTTCCTCTGCCTTCCCACCAGTTGATGTAGACGATGGCGTTCAGGACCGGTGCTGTGTGTTCGGGCTGGTGCGGGTGTAGGCGTGCAGGCGCAGTTGTTGTGCCCATTCAATGCGTGACCATCTCGGGGCTTGGTCGGTTTGGTCGAACAGGATCTGTCGCATTGGTTCGTCCACTCCGGGGATGTCTGCGCTGAGCCGGTCCCGGATCGCCGGAAACTGCAGGTTCGCCACGAGGGCGTGGCAGTTGTCATCGCTGGGGAGGATTTTGGCGTCGAGCATGCCTGCCCAGAGCTTCCGGCCTTGCTGGAGCGCGATGTCGGTTGGTTGGGAGGCGATGGTGTCCATATGGTGTTCGACGGCGGCCGCTTTAGCTGCTTCCTGGCCGGTGGTTGGGAGGGTGATTTGGTCGGTGGGTTCGATGAAGCTGCCGCGGTAGATGAATTCGGCGTTGATGGCGCTGGTCTGAGTGGAGTTGACTGGCAGGGCGATGGTGGTGCCGGGTTCGCCGTCGTAGGGGGAGAAGGTTCGTCTCCGACGAAGAGTCCGTCCCGAATGGTGATGCCTTGTTCAGCGAGGACGCCTGTAAGCGCGGCGATGGTGCAGTAGCGGGCCGCTGGTGGACTGGAGCCATCGCCTGGGTCCTCCTCGTCTTCGCCTCGATGGTCCTGATCAGTATCGGCCTGGCGCGGACGATGTACTTCGTGTGGGCGCCGGAACTGGCGATGCTTGAGAGAGCGAGGGTCGGTGGCCTCTTCATCGACGCTGGCTGTCTGCTGTCGCTCGCGGCCGCCGTGGTGGTGTTCCCGCTGGTCCTGGCAGGGGTCGCAGAGGTCATCAGCGCGCGGGGCCGCCGGCAGCGGGGTTAGGAAGCGTTGCAAATGCCCAACATGAGCACCGCCCGGAAGAGCAGGAGATTTAGCTAGCGTTTCTTTCGAACCAGTCGCATGATGCCCAGAACGATGTAAGTCGGAATGATCGGAATGAGAGTCAGCAAACCCACCGCGCCGATAGCGATACCGTCAGGGGTTACGCCCCTAATGCAGCGAAGCAGTCCGAAGAACTCAAGTAGGGCTGGAATCAGCCATAGTGTCTTCCATATAACGACAGAGCGCACGCTGTTACCGTCAGCGACAGCCTGACTTTGCGGTGCAGAATGAAGTGCATAGCGGATCACATGTAATACTGCGCCGAAAGTCATCGTTGCAGTACAGAGGACCGCGAATACGATCATCAGATCGGTATTGCCGGCCAGGTTGCTGATGTAGGCACCGAGAAAAGTAATAACGCTGATACCAAAGGAAGTCCAAGACCAGATAAGGCTGTTCCTGGTAACCGGAAGTGGTGTAGGCACGGGCTGGAAATCGTTGTGATTCATCAAAGAATTATGTCGTTTCGTATTAGGAGAAGATGGCCGCGGCGGGAACCTCGAACGTGAGTGTCAGCGGCTGCAGATCCGGGTGGTTATAGACGAACTTGACAGGAGCGCCGGTGGTGTCATTCAGCACCTTGCCAGTATCGGCGAGACGGATAACTCAGCCTTCCTGATGGAAGATGATTGACGGGTCGGGGAGCAGCCAGTCGCCCATGAAGTTCGCCTCGAGCCACTTTTCACCGCGGCACCCAGAACGCGGCAAACGCGAAGTTGTTGTAATCCACTTCAGCGCCTAATCACGCTCCATCTGGATGGTGACCTCATAGAAATCTGAGCCTTCTGAAGACTCTTCGATGCAGAGCGACTCTCCGCTCACTCCGTCAAACTCGGTCCTGATGCAGCCCACATACCGTCCTGAAACAGGGCCGCCCGAATTGGATTTCATGCTGAACCGGTCTGCTGCCTCATCCAGGCTGACCTTGTGATCCACGGACCACCGGGCGGACAAACGCAGGCATGATGTATCGATGGAGAGACATCCGGGATCGACCTTGGGGTCGAAGCGGAAGACCTCAACCCAGTCATCCTCCGGTAGGTTGTCGGCCCGGGCCATCATTTCACTGGCTTTCTCCGCCTGGGTGCCTCCGCCGCCATTGATCTCCCGGGCGAGGGCGGAGCATCCGACAAAACCAAGAATGCTGAGCAAGACCACCGCCAGTGCGATTCCACCGAGTACCCAGCCAAGCCTGCTCTTCTTCCGCGGCGGAGTCCCCTGCCACTCAGGCAGAGGTGGTCCATAGTAGGGGTGTGGGGGATCCTGACCCGGGGGAGAGTACGGCGGTTGAGGTGGATACGGTGGTTGGTTCTGTTGGTACGGGTCCATTCCGTAGCCTTTCTGGTTTGAATTACTTGCGCCTCATGCCGGCAAGAAACTTGGCAGGCTGCCGTCACCCGGGCGGTGGGGAGAGAATCGTGCAGCCATTCTTTCGTGCAGCACGTCGTTCAGGTGATGTTTCGGGCCACTCCCGGTCAGGCCGGGCTTACATGCACGACGATGACCTGGACGTCCTTTTCACCGTCATAGCGGAGGTCGTACTGTACTTGGAGCCCCGTTGATGTGCCTGGTGCCAGGGCGAAGTCGCTCTTGTCCTCCGGCTGGCTTGACGTTGATTCAATCCAGTCTTCAGCGGAATCACGCGGGATGCCGTAGCGGTCAACGCCCCCACGAATCAGGGCGGTGAAGTCCTCCAACGACCCTGCCGTGAGGAAGTACGTGACCTCACTGAACTCGGATCTGTTGTTCATGCCGTTGAGCCGCAGGCGGTCGGTGGTGGCGCTGATGCTCCCATGGGGCCCTTCGATGTCCAAGATCATGGTGCCGTCGTTGATCTTTACGTCCGGCGCCTGGCTTGTACCGTTCTCCAGGCCAACGCTTTCTTTGGTGAGCTGTCCGGAGGTCATGTCCAGCCGCGCGGATTTGGACGCCCTGATTTGTGCGATTCCGGCCTCATCCAGTCGGGCATAGCCGTCGACGGACGCCGTCGCTGTGGTGACAGCGTCAGCGCCTCCATAGGGAACGACGCAGCCAGTGAGCAGCAACGGGACGAGCAGAATCGACGCGGTAAAGCCCTTCAATGTATCCCCCAAATGCGCGTATGCAACCGTCAGGCAAGTAAATCATTTGCAGGCGACGACCAAGGAACTCCGCGGCAGGGTAGTTGTGCCCATCGCCGGGGCCGTATAAGTGTGGAAGCATTCCAAGGAGACTTATCCATGGGGCCATGACAAGACGTGGGTGAAATCGCGCGTCCGACGGCCAGTTCTTGCACTCGCAGCACCGCCCTCCGAGAGAGTAAGGGACATGTCAGCAGCGGCTTTACCGGCGGTGGCCCGACAATAAGTGGAACATCAGCTTTTATCACGGCTGTCAGTGGATTCGACAAGGGAACTGGATGCCAAAGTGGGTGTGTACAGTGTCAGGGGAGCGGCCAGCGACGCCTAACCGCAAGCCTGGTACGAGGGCAGTGCTTCAATCTGGGCACGTCCTCGTGATCGGCCAGAGAGGAATGGGGCCATCATCGGGCGAGTCCCCCAGGAGCCGTTCCGGGAATCGGAAGTTCGTGAACCAGACAGAGTCAAGGTCCACGAAGCGGCGCATACTGTCGCACGTGGGCCGACGGACTTTGCCTGTCAGGGTGATGATAGAGCAGTCACCGGAGCCCAGCCCTCCTTCATAGCCGCCTTTCCCAGCACCACCGTTGCACTCATCAGTTCCCGAAGTCCGTCAGCGCTGATCGCGACCAGATTTGAATGAAGCCACCTGCTTGTACAGCGGCCTGGATGCGGCAGCCGCCCGCGCCGCCGCTGCTTCCGTCATGCTCGTGGTTCCCGTCATGCCGATAAGCTCATCCGGGCGCCAGGCAGCCGGCCGGAGTTCAGTGCCAACCGCTGTACGGATCCGCGCTGTGGTTGGTGGGCGGCGGGTTCTTGTAGACCCGGCCGCGCTGGGACTGGGGTTCACCCTGGTGCCGTGGTGGCCTGGTACGACGGTGCTTGCGTTGCCAGTAGCCGTTTAGCAGCCGCAGGACCACCATGAAGGCCACAAAGCAGCCTAGGAAAACGAGATACTCCATCAGGCCCCCCGACCGTCCGTAGCCTTCTGTGCCTGCAGCCAGCGCTGACGGCGCCCGGCGATAACAAAGGCCCACCAGACCATGACGAAGGTCGCGAGCCCAAGTATGCTGCTCCAGACACCCGTCCATACTTCGCCTGGAAGGGTGAAGCAGTAAAAGCCCATGGTGAGCATGCCAGCGCCCATGAGGGCAAGGAAGCAGGCCGCCACCCTGATTGTGGTCGGGTCCTGGAGAGGCGTGGTGGCGCCCATCGAATACCCCTCAGGTACCCCGCCGGGCCCGTACTGCTCCTCGAACTGGCGTACGTTGAAGCTGCTTGAGTCGTAGTGGGTTCCGTCGGGCCGACGGAACTGCTTGTCCTGGTTGAACATGGGTCGAATCCTATCGGGACGTTCCGTGCTGGCCCGGGCGTTTCTGGCCCAATTCCAGAAGGTTGACGTCAACGCGGGCGGAAGTGCCCGGTTTCGGGGAGTCCCGCAGCTTGCGCAGCTGGCTGGCCCGGTACTCGTCACGGGACAATCCAAAGGTATACAGGGTGCCGAAAGCTCCCAGAACGATAGTAAACAGCGCACCCCATTCTCCCCGGCCCTGCATCAGGGTCACGGTCAACATGACCAATGACCCGAGAAACAGCAGTCCCAGGACGGCGCAGATGATGGCCATGCCCCACCAGGTGCTGACTTGGGCCTGGCCGCGGCCGGGCGTAAACCCGATTTCATCGCCGGGGTAGCTGTGCAGCTCTCCTGTGCTGGTCGTCCGCAAGACTCGATTCTCACCGACAGCGACGGCCTTCTTGTGCTCGGCGTACACCGCGTCATTGCGCCGCTCCTGCTCGCTGTAGAAAATCATGCGGTCCCTTCCCGTCCGGACTGTATGTGTATGGGTCAGTGAACTCCTGACGCAGGCTCTCCCCTTAAAACGCCGCGGCGCTGCCGCACACTTAGCCCTCACCCTAGCGAAGAATGCGGTAGAACCATGTCCGTGAAGGAAAAACGGTGCCGCACCCCGAATCAGCGGGGTGCGGCACCGTTTCTGGCTCCATCACCAGAAATGGGCTACGTCCACGATCAGCCGGGAACCGGACCCTGGCCCGTCGAGGGTGAAGACCCGGAAGGGCAGCCGGGCACGGACGCCCAGACCGATGCTGGTGGAACCTTCGAAGCTGTTCGCGTAGACGACTTGCCGGAAGGTCTGGTAGCCGGCGACGTTGGACAGCTCAGCCTTGGCGGCCGGGTTGTAGGTGACGTTGCCGTTCTGGTCGTAGGAGGGTGCGTTTACGACGACCTGCAGGCGTGCGTTGCCGTAGACCGGGATCGTGAAGCCGGTGCCGTCCTGGATGATCTCGGGGACGTACCGGACTGTGTAGCCCTTGGCGGGGCCGTTGAGGTCGACCACCATGCGGTCGAAGCAGGGTTGCTGCCCGGTCCGGACGTTGGTGACGGATGCTGAGCTCATCTCGGGCGTGGTCTTAGCCCTAGATCCCCATGCGAGCCCGCAATAGGAGGCTGCCGAAGCGGGCCCCGGAGCCAGGATGCCCAGCCCAACGGCCGCCAGAAGCGCCGTGAGCCAGAGTAGGAGTTTTTTCATTGGGGTGCCATTCAGAGAGGTGGTGGGGCTGGATAGCTCAAGACTATGGAGCGTCAAGGCCCGAAACGAGGGTTGTTGCCGCTTCGGGGTGCAACTGTAAGGAAGGCCGCCTCCGGGTCACGCGCCAGTAAATCCCGGGGCTATTTGTCGGCCGTCTTAACCGTTTCGGTGCCGTTTCGCGCACCCGGCCGTAATGCTGGTAACGGCACCAGGACAGGACAAAACCTGCCCGGTGCGCTCTGCGGTCCTCTCATTGGCTGCTTCGAACAATCAGGGGTCCAATTGCTCCATCAAGACCTTGAGGTTGGCTAGCGCCTTCTCGTCGTCCCGCTTGAAGATCAGCTTCAGGAGGGGTACTGCGAACCGCGCCAGCCCAGCCACTTGGAAATCCACTTTGCTGATTAGTCGACAGGTATTAGCACCCGTAGGCTCGACGAGCTAGGAGGCGGCTCCGGTCATCTTGCTCGAGGGTAGCTCGAAGGCGACGAAGCGGCCTGGCTCGTAATCAATAAAGCGGTTACGGGTGACGACTTTCATCCCTGCGAATCGCCGCGCTAGTTCATGCTCCGTGCCAAGGCCGATAGGACTTGGAGTGATGCGCCGTATCTCGTCAATGCCGCTTTGCCGCTGGGGCGCGTTCGTGTGGTCTGCGACGAAGTCGAAGAACTTTGAAGCCGGAGCCTGTAGCTCAGTGATCGTTTCCAACTGGAGCTTCTCACGAGGCTTCTTTTCTCATGGTGGGCACGCGCCGGCAATCACGAGTTTTCACTTTCCAAGTGTCCACATCCGCCCGGCTCTGGGACAACGCTATTGCGGAATCCATGAACTGATGGATCTTGCCTGGAATGTGGTCGCTGACCGTGTCCACTCCCGGGAGGTCGCGGTCCTGTTCCTGGACACCCGGCCGGTGGACGCCATCGCCTTCCGCCACGATCTGCTGGGCGCCGACGGCCCGAAGAGCTACTTCACCAAAGCCTCGAAGTAAGCGATGACGAGGTGGTGGCCAACCCCACGCCCCTTCCCTGGCAATCAGGCGGCAACTGTGTCGCCATGGCGGTGGGCCACCTTCCATTCGCCGCCTTCACGGCGGTATATCTGCGTTGCCCGCAGGATGTAGCTGCGGGGCTCACCGTCTACCGAAGCTGAAGTATGCTCCAGGCCCGCCGTGTAAGCCATGTCTCCCATGACGCCGTAGGCGAGTAGCTCGAACCTGTATGACGTGCAGTCGGAGAACTGCTTGGCGAGACCGCTGAACAAATCAGCGAGCTCCTGCTGCCCAAAGGCGTTGCGCCAGGCGCCCAAAACGCTCACAGATTCCTCGCGGGACCAGATTGCCCGACGTGGGCCGGCGTCGCCGTTATGGATTGCCAGTTCCGCCTCGTACAGCGAGGTCCTCACCCAATCCAGAAAATCGCTTTGATCGCTCATTCCATCTCCCAGCTGACTCATGGAAAATCGCCGGACTTAGAACAAAAGTCCGTGCCGCTCGACAAGCGGCATTGTCGCCTCGAAGTCCACCTCGGCGCCGTACTCCGCCGCGAGAGCTGGAAGCGTGTCGGGGGAGTATTCGCCGCCCGGCTCGGCAAGCCGGCGGAACATTGCCTCGACTCCGCCCGGAACGATGATCTCCAGCACGCGGAGTTCGTCGTCGCCGGCATTCCAGAAGGTGTGCCAACGTCCCCGTGGTTTCGAAACCAAATCTCCTGCCGTGGCAGTAATCTCGATTCCCTCCTCGATCACCGCGAGCGTGCCGGTCAGCACATAAGAATATTCGTCTTCGCGGCTGTGCCGGTGCATTGGCGCTGCCAGCATCTTCGGGCCGAGAACGTGTTCGACCAGCGCAATTCGGCCCGAGGAAGCCGCACTCTCAAGAAGGTACCGGTCTAAAAATCCGGGTTCTCCGGTCACGTCGCCCTCACCTGCGCGGACAACGTGAGGACCAGTTGGTGTGTCCATACGGCCATGATAGGACCGCGGCCTCTGTGTGGGTACGCAAAAATCCCAGCAGTGTCTGCCATATTAGTGCCATCACGTAACCGGCAACCGAAAGGGCGAAGCGATGGGTGCATGGGGCTACATGCCGTTCGAAAACGACGACGCGCTGGGCTGGCTGGACGAACTCGAAGCTGGCGGTGCGAAAGTCGTGCGCGCAGCGCTCGCCAAAGTGGATGACGGCTACGTTGAGGCTCAGGAGGGCAACATTGCCATCGCCGCCGCCGACATCATTGCAGCCTGCCAGGGCAACGCGTCAGGGGACCTGCCGGAAAACGTTGCCGACTGGGTAACCGCCCACGGGGCCGCGCTCACCGCCGAGGACGTGGAGCTGGCACTGGAGGCCGTGGGCCGGGTGGCAGGGGAGGAATCCGAGCTGGCCGAGCTGTGGGACGACGCCGACGAACCGGAATGGCGCGAATCCCTCGAAGACCTCTCCGAAAGGCTGCGCGCGGCCTTGCGGTAGGGCGCAGCGCCGGCGCACCCGTTACGTCTAAGCCGCCCTTTCATCGACGTTTCGGACCTCCACAGTATGGACTGCGCGGGCGACTTCGCCGGGCGGCCGGCGCCGGGCTTTGACCAGAACAACCAGCATGGTCAGGACGGTGACCGTCCAGGCAATCGCGGCGAGGAACACCAGGCCGATTGCCACTAAGGGGTGCATGCTGAAAGTCTAGGACCCTGTGGCTTTGATTCTCGGACGCAACTCCGCAGTATCAAAGCAGGAATTTTCACAAGCAGGGATCCGAAGCCGGCGGACACGCGTGAGGGCACGAAAAAGGTGCGCCCTTCTCGCTGAGCGCACCCTCTTCGACTCCCCAGCCAAATCCCCATTCGACCGGACCCATAATAAGCATGCTTAGGATCCGGCTGGCAAGCCCTAGTAGAACGAGATGAGCTCCACGAGCTCCCCGACCCGGTCTTCCGGGTAGTTCCTGGCGATGTCTGCCTGGGTGAGGATTCCGACTAAATCGTGGCCGTCGATGACCGGCAGCCTGCGGACCTGGTGGTCCTGCATCGTCCTGATGGCTTCTTCGATGGAGTCATCTGCTCCAACGGTCACCGGCTTGCCTTGACCAAAATCGCCCGCCTTGGCTGTGCGTGGGTCACCGCCCTCGGCGAAGCACTTGATGACAATGTCGCGGTCCGTGACCATGCCCTTGAGCCGGTTGTCCTCACCGCAGATGGGCAGTGCCCCAACATCCAGATCCTTCATCTTCCGCGCGGCCGCCTCCAGCGTTTCGTTTTCACCGATGCATTCAACGCCGCCGGTCATGATTTCACGTACTTTGGGCATGACGCTCTCCTATATTGGTTGTTCCGGTCCTCGGGCCAGCGCCAGTCCTGCCCCATTCCAGATGGGCCAACAAGCGCATCAAGGTCACGGATTAAAGGTAAGTATGCTGAGCGTTAGAGTCCAGATCGAATTGAAACTCGAGACTCGGGATGAGCTGGTCGGAGGTCACTCCGACCCCGAGGTGCAGCAGAACTTGGACGGCTGCCCCGTCATTGAGCTTGATTCTGGACCGGTGGCGAGAGGTGCTCCGAGCCCACTGCACCATAATCAATCCTGCCGTTGCTGCCCCGACGGCGGGAACGTGCCGCCGGCCCTCGGCATCGCCCGTGAATTGATCCGGGTTGGTCACCGCGTCCGCTTCCCAGGGGAGCCGCAGCAGGCCGGCGCGATAGAGTCCGCGGGTGCCGAATTCCACGCTTATGACCGTTCGTTCCCGATGCCGGGGACCAGATGTCCGTGCTGCGGCAGATCTCCATGATGGTGTCGGTGTTCACCCGTGCGGAAGGGGCACCTGCCCCCGCAGGCAGCCGCGGCGGCTCTCATGGGATATATCAGAATGACAGGCAGCCATTAGCTTTTGCTTGTTCATTGCCGTACTGAGATCAGGCAGCATCACTTCTGCGGGGTGAGTTATCAGCCCACCAGGAGTTGGCCGGCCGACCGAGGAGGACTGGCCCACTTCTGAAGCCACCTGAGTTGTATAAGAAGGTGTTCCCCAGGGCGGGCCCATGCCGTTAGGGTGATCACGGGCGGTGCCCATGAAGGATCGCCCGGTTGGGTAATCAGGTGCCAGTAACGGAGCTGATTCTAGCGATTCGATTCTCGGGAGGAAGCATGACCAGTCCAGAGCAGGATCCAAACCAGCAGGAAGGGCCCGCGGACGCTGGCGCGGCCGGCGTCCCCGGCATGCATGATGGGGGTGCCGACGGAGGAGCTGACAGCGGTGCCGACGGGGGTGCCGACGGGGGAGCTGACAGCGGAGCCGACGGCGGGGCTGACAGCGGTGCCGATGGTGGGGCTGACAGCGGTGCCGACGGCGGGGCTGACAGCGGTGCCGATGGTGGGGCTGACAGCGGTGCCGATGGTGGAGCTGACAGCGGTGCCGACGGCGGAGCCGATGGGGGAGCCGCAGAACGGGGCATCTGAATCTTGAGCACCACCCGTACGGACTTTCAGGACCCCGACGCCTTGGAAAGCGGCGGGGTCCTGGAGACACGGCTGATTGAGATTGGCCGTAAAAGGTTCGCCGACGACGTTTGGGGGCGCACAGCCCTGCTCACCCGTGGCGCAAGCGACTTCGCCGATCTGTTCTCTGCCGCGGCCGTCGACGAACTGGTCTCGCGCCGTGGACTGCGCACACCCTTTCTCCGCGTCGCCAAGGGCGGCACGACATTTCCCGACTCATCATTCACCTCACCCGCCGGTGTCGGCGCCACTATCTCTGACCAGCTGGACGACACAGCGCTGTGGCGCAAATTCTCGGACGGTGCCACGCTCGTGCTGCAGGCACTGCACCGCACCTGGGAGCCTGTATCGGACTTCAGCAGCAGGCTGAGCACCGAGCTCGGACATCCGGTGCAGGCCAATGCCTACATCACGCCGCCTCAAAACCGTGGGTTTGACGATCACTATGACGTGCACGACGTCTTCGTTCTGCAGATCGAGGGTACAAAGCGCTGGATCATTCACGAGCCGGTTCACACGGACCCGTTGCGTGACCAACCCTGGACTGATCGCCGGTCCGCCGTGGCCGACGCCGCGAAACGGGAGGCCTATATCGATACGGTGCTGGAGCCCGGGGATGTCCTCTACCTGCCGCGTGGCTGGTTGCATGCTGCCCAGGCGCAGGGTGAGGTCTCCATCCACCTCACGCTTGGAATCCACAGCTGGACCCGCTACGCATTGGCCGAACAGCTCGCACAGGCCGCGCTCGCAGCGCTGTGCGACGATCCCGAGATGCGCGGTACATTGCCCCTGGGCGTGGACGGGCCAAACGGGGAGATCGACGTCGTCCGTGGGCGACTGGCGGCTGCCCTCGCTGAGGCTGATACCACTGCGCTGTTCCACCGCACCCGGCGAGGACAGGGACGCCCCGCGCCGCTGGGACCGCTGGCCCAGCTCGCGGCCGTCGAAGGCTTAAGCCCCAAGTCTGCGGTGCGGCTTCGCGATGCACTGGAAGCACGGCTGGAGGGATTGCGCCTGAGCACGCGCGTGGGTTGGCTCGACTTCCCGGAAGCCGATTTGCCGTCTGTGATGTGCGCGCTGGACGGCGAGGTCCACAGCGCGGGTGATCTCGGCGTCGGACTTGTTGAAAGGCTGTTGCGCGCGGGGGTCCTCGTTCCCGTTGAACAGTGACCCAGACAGTGAGTTCGCCGCAGTGGCGGCCACGGAGCGCTTTTTCTGCTCTGATAGCGCCCGGTTGCGCAGCGATCCGATTGCAGGCACAGCGTCGCATGGCGTCGTCTGGGTCCTCATCGAGTACCGGGGCGGGTGGCCTCTGAATGGCTTCGAAGGGCTTGATCTCGAGCCTGGGACCAAAGCTATTGTGCTCTCCGCCGCGAAAGCGGCGCGGGCGCGGGTGCTGCTGGTGAGACGGCCCGGCCCCCGCCGCCGTGAGGGGCTGAGCCATTGGGCAGTACTGCACCATCAGGAATCGGGCGAGTATCGTCAGCGATGGGGAACGTGGGACAAGGATGAGGATCTCGCGGAGATTGCCACAGCCCTCAGCCTCCCCGGAACGCTCGGCCATCCGCCCGTCATCCTGGTCTGCACCCACAGTCAACATGACCAATGCTGTGCCGTATGGGGACGGCCCGTGGGACGTGCGCTGAGTGAGCGGTGGCCGGAGCTGGTGTGGGAATGCTCGCATGTAGGCGGTGACAGGTTCGCAGGCAATGTCGTTGTCGCGCCCGACGGTGTGTACTACGGGAATCTGGACGCTGAGTCGTCCGTCGCCACGATCGAAGAACACCTCGCCGGCCGTATCCACGCCGAATATTTGCGCGGTTATACTGATCTCTTTCCAGCACAGCAGGCCGCTGTCGCGGCCACGCTCGGACGTTTCGGCCCGGCCGGCCGGAATGACTACAGGGTTGTCGAGACCTCCCGCGACGGCGATCGCTGGCGGATCCGCATCACCGGCCGATCGCCTCACCCGGCGCGTGTCGACGTCGAACTGCAGGCCCAGCCCGCCCCGCCGCGCCAACTGACCTGCCGCGGGCCGGCGATGAGCTCGGCCACGGTCTACGAGCTCATTTCGATCCGCGCAGTCTAAAGGCCGGGTTTACCGAAGGCGGTTTCGTTGCTGGGGAAGTCGACGATGGCTGCGCTCGTCGCGGCGACCCAGGCCTCGCTCGTGGTGCGCTGCGAAGCCACAACGGCTGGTAGCGCCGAGCGAAAAGCGCGTTCGGCACGACGAAGAACTGCCGCGCCCCCTGAAGTGAGGGCACGGCAGTCGACCATGCTCAGACTTCCGTGAGCTCCTCAACGGGTGCGCTCGTGACGGGTTTTTTGGACCTGATCATTCCTACGGCGACGGCGCTGATGAGTACGACGACACCGACGGCGAGGTAGAGCTGTACGGCGGACCAGGATGCATCGAGGAGGGCGCCGGTGATCAGCGGGGCAATGATGGCTCCGATTCGTCCGATGCCGATACCCCATCCGACGCCTGTGCTGCGGACCGATGCGGGGTAGAGGGCAGGAGCAAGCGTGTAGAGCCCGGCGATGCAGCCGTTGATCAGCATCCCGACGAGGACCCCTGCACCCAGGGCGAGCAGGATCACTGACGCGGAAGAGATGAAGACGACGATCATGACGGCGGAGAGCACCGTGAAGGCCACGAGGACCATCTTGCTGTTCCACTTGGTGGCGAGGACGCCGTAGAGGACCGAGCCAAAGATGCCGCCCAGGGTCAGCATCAGGCCTCCGGTAATGCCTTGGCTTTCCGTCATGCCTGCGGTGACCAGGAGACGCGGGGTCCAGCTGTTGACGAAGTAGAAACCAAACATGGTGGTGAAAAACGCTACCCAGAGCAGAAGGGTGGAACGCCGGTTGGCGGGGGTCAGCAGGTCGGAAATGGGGTTGGTTTTTGCCTTGACGACGGTTCGGGCGTTTTGGAGGGCGTCGACTTCGGGATGACCGGTCTTGCGTGCGATCCGGTTGAGGCGGTCCAGGACGTTGCGGGGCCGCTTCGTTACGAGGAAGTCAACGGATTCGGGCAGGAGGAACAGCAGGAGAGTCAGGATGCTGAGCGTGCAGATGCCGCCGAAAACAAAGACGGAGCGCCAGCCGTATTGGCTTTGGAGGGAAACTGCTGCGGCGCCTCCAAGCGTCGCTCCGATGCCGTATCCGGCCGTGTAGATGCTGATGGTCAATCCGCGGCGTTTTTTGGAGGAGTATTCGCTGGCAATGACGTTGGTGCAGGCAAGGATGCAACCAACACCCAGTCCTGTCAGGAAACGCCAGATGCCCAGCTGCGCCATGTTGTTCGCCGTTGCTGCCAGCAGCATGCCGGCACCTGCTGCGCCCACTGAGGCGATGATCATCGGGCGCCGTCCGACGATGTCAGCCAGTGGTGCGAGGCAAAGGGAACCAATGGCCATACCCACGAGCCCCGCGCTGAGCAGGACGCCTAGTTCGGAGCCGGTAAGACCAAACTCTTTGGTGACGCCGTTCGCGGTGAAGGCCATTGCGAGTACGTCAAAGCCATCGAGAGCATTGAGCAGGACACACATGCCGATGATGGCCCACTGGTATGGCGACATTTTTGAGTTGTTGATGCGTTCACGCAGATCCATGGCGTCTTCCTTGAAACCTAGGAGGCTCCCTCGGGAGCTGTAGCTGTTATGGCTGCACGAGGTGCGCAGCCCTGTTGGGGAGATCAGAGTGTGTCTAGGACACGTCGATGGTGACAACGGCAGGGGTGGCAGAAGAATTGGCGTCTGTACGGGAACCTCTGGGGGAGCTGACGGCCCGTGAAACGCAGCAGCACATCTTCTCTGCAGCGTGTTGCTGCCGTTCGCTGTAGAAAACGTCGCGGTGGTCGACGGCGCCGCCGTCCAAGTTCAGGATGCGGACCTCGCACAGGCCGCACTCGCCCTTGCGGCAGTCGAACATCATGTCCACGCCGGCGTCCTCGAGTGCTTCGAGCATGGAGCGGCCCTGCCCGACTTTTGCCTCGATGCCAAGCCGTGGAATACGGACGACGAACTCCTCCGGGTCGTACCAGCCGGAGTTTCCGAACGTCTCGTAGCGCAAGTCGGGCAACGCCAGTTCGCGCTCGGTCCAGCTGCGTCGGACTGCATCCATCAGCCGGATAGGTCCGCACATGTAGAGTTCGGTGCCCGGGTCGATTCCCCCCACCAAGGCGTTCACGTCCAAGCTGCTTCCCTCGTCGTCGACGTGGACCTGCAGCCGGGCCCCGTGGATCTCCTGCAGGTCCTGCAGATAGGCCATGGCAGCTCGGGTCCGCCCCGCGTAGACCAGGGTGTAGTCCGCCTTGACGTTGCGAAGCACCGCCGCCATGTTCATGATCGCGGTGATGCCGATGCCGCCGGCCAGCAGAACGTACCGCTCTGCCCCGACCCGCAGCGGGAAGTTTTGCAGGGGCTGCGTGATGCGGAGTGTGTCACCCGGCTTGAGCGTGTGCATGTAGACCGATCCGCCCCGCGAAACGGGTGCCTTGAAGACGCTGATGACCAGGGTCTTCCCGAGGTCCTTGGATTCCACTATTGAGTAGGAGCGTTTCTCCTGCCCGCCGTCGATAGTGGCACGGAGGTCGATGTGGGATCCGGGCTCTGCATGCTTCGGTGCTGAAGGTTCCAGTTCAATGCGCCGGATTCCCGCGGCCACATCCGAGATGGCCACCACCGTTGCGGACTGCCAGACTTCGTTGTTGGTTGCTGCCATAGTCTTTTTCCTTGAGTCCTTGGCTGTTCAGAGGGCCGCTGCCAGGCGGCCCTCTGCCTGGAGCATGCGCTCGATCAGCCGGCGGACCCACATGCCGCCGGCGTCGATGTTCAGGTTGTAAAACTCGTAATCGGGGTTGGCGTCGATGGCTTCCTGCTGGGCCTTCAACATCGCCTCGTCCTCCCCGAACACGCCGTGCACGCCGTTGCGAAGTTGGGTGGTGATGAGCTGGCTGTCCAGCCGATAGTTGCGCATGAAGGCCCAGAAGTAGTGGCAGGTCTTGGCGGTTTCCGGGCTGATCGTGTTCATGACGTAGCCGTTGACACCTTGGCTGCGGTCGCCGTCGGGCGCGCCGGTGCCGGCTTTGGCGACGCCGACGTCAATGCGGATAGTAGAGGGCGCCTCGAAGCGGATAATCTGCCAGCGGTCCACTTTGCCTTCGAACCCGGGGAACTTGTCCCGCATGTTCTTGAGCCAGAACGGAGGGGCGTCGATGTTGAGCATCCACCGGGACACGGTGACTGTTCGGTCATCGTGCGAGACCACGAAGTCGGATTCACTGAGCTCGTCTTGGCCGATGCTGGAGGCGTGAACGAATTCTTCATGCGTAAGGTCCATCAGGTTGTCCAAGACCAACTGGTAATTGCAGGGAGCGAAAATGGTCTCCCCGTCGCCGGCCCATTCCTGGCTGTCCATCTGATGCATGTCGGGGACAAGATCGGGGTCGGCCTGGGTCGGGTCCCCCAGCCACACCCACACAAACCGATGGCGTTCCACTACGGGGAAGGAGGGGACAGTGGCTGAGGGGTTGATGGTCTCCTGCGCCGGCATGGACGCGCAGCGGCCGGCAGAGTTGTAGACGATGCCGTGGTACGGACACTGGATGCCGTCCTTGCCGACTGTTTTCCCCATGGACAATGGCGCCAGACGGTGCCAGCACGCGTCCGCGAGAGCAACGGCCTTGCCGTCCTCTGTGCGGTAAAGCGCCAGCGGCCGGTCAGCAATCGTGCGGGCCATGGGTTTGCGGGTGACCTCGTGGTCCCAAGCAGCGACGTACCACGCATTCAGCGGGTGGCCGAGGACTTTAGCGGTGGTGGAACTACTGGACTGCAGCACAGTCATCTTTGACCTCTTTCCGTACCTGGGGGACATTTGTTGTGCCCGCCGGGCGAATGAAGATTCTTTGGGGAACGCCCGCAACTATCTATGTCCATAGTTGGTGGCTTGGGTCACAGACTATCTATCGATATAGTTATTAGCAAGACCTTGAAGGGAACCCACTGTGAGTCTGCGTTACGCGCTTTTGGCTTTGCTTTCCGTTGAGCCAATGACCGGTTACGACCTGGCAAAACGATTCGAGTCCTCGGTTGCCTTCGTCTGGCATGCGCCTGATTCGCAGATCTATCCTGAGCTGCGGAAGATGGCCAAGGAAGGTCTGCTGCAAGGGGAGGAGGTTTCGTGGGGCCCCCGGGGAAAGAAGACGCAGTACCGCATCACTGAAGAAGGGCGGGCCGCGTTCCGTGCATGGATGCGTGAGCCGGTGGAGTATTCCCGTGAGCGCGATCCCGTGCACCTGAAGGCTGCCTACCTGGAGTGGGCTGAACCCAAGGCGGCACGGGAGCATATGCAGGCCCACATTGACTATCACACGATGCGCCGCGATCAATGGGCGGAGATGATCGACCAGTTGCGGGCAGGAACAAACGAGATGTTGAGCAAACGCCTGGCTGCCACTGCTGAGGCTGACCGCCAGCGGACTGTTGAATACAAGGTCTTCACCTATGAAGGCCTGATTGCCCGGGCGGAGACGGAGATCGAGTGGGGCAAACGGGGACTCAAACTCATCGATGCACTCTCGGGACCCGTAGGGGAGGATAGCTGACTAGACTTCGCTGACAACGCTTTCCTTCCCGGTCCACTCTGTGACGCCAGGGATACTTCGAGGGTCCGGCGCCCTTGGACATGGTGTTCAGCGCCTCCGGAACCGGTGCAGCGGAAGGGTCAGGCCAGCCAGCGCCACCAACGAGACTGGCCCGGTTCCGGCGTCGGTTCCGGCTCCGGCTCCGGTTCCTCGCCCAAGGCCAGCGCGGCCTGGACGATGTCGTCCGCGGTAAGCGTCATGACGGCCTCACGATCGAGCGCGTCGAGACTTTGTTCCTCATCGAGCGACAGCCGCAGCGCCTGGCGGTTGAGCGCCTGCTCGAACAGTGTGCGGGCGAACCGTGCGTTGCCGGAGTCCTCGCCCGCGTGGAGCCCGGTGAGGATGCGGCGCAGCATTTGGTCCGCGCCCGGCTCCAGCATGTACTCGTGCTGGGCCAGCATCTGGTGGAAGATCGTCTGAAGTGCGTCGACGGAATAGTCGGGGAACGTGATCTCGCGGGCGAACCGGGAGCGCAGCCCGGGGTTCGAGAGTAAGAAGGACTCCATCAGCCGCGGGTACCCGGCCACGATCACGACCAGGCGGTGGCGGTGATCCTCCATCCGCTTCAGCAGGACCTCTATCGCCTCGGGGCCGAAGTCCATCCGGCCGTCCTCCGGGGCCAGCGCGTAGGCCTCGTCGATGAACAGGACGCCGTCCAGCGCACGCCGGATCACCCTGTCCGTCTTGATGGCGGTCGCGCCGACGTACTGCCCCACCAGCCCGGAACGGTCGACTTCGACCAGGTGGCCTTTCTGCAGCAGTCCGACCGCGCGGTACATCTCGGCCAGGAGCCGCGCCACTGTGGTTTTGCCCGTGCCCGGGTTTCCGAGGAACACCAGATGCTGTGATGTGGCCACCTCCGGCAGGCCGTGCGCCTTACGGCGGGCCTGGACCTGGAGCAGTGCCACGAGGGCGCGCACCTGTTCCTTCACGGTTTCCAGTCCGACCAGCGCGTCGAGCTCGGCCTGCACTTCGGACAGCGGCCGGGCCGGCCCGGGCCTCGCGCCGATGAGATCGCCGACCAGGTCGTCGACGCGCTCCGAACTGGGCAGCTTGAGCTGATCGGCCAGATGGCCGATGGTTTCGCGCAGGTCGTCAAGCGGATGGCGGCTGGGAGCCATGCATCAACTGTAGTACTAGATTCCCGACCCACGTGGGGTTGGCCTCACCAGTAGCCTGGGAGTCATGGTTCAGCCTTGGCCTCCTCCTCGTGCGTGAGCCGCCGCTCATCGGCCTGCAGGATGCCGTCGCGGACGGCGGCGCGGATGACGCCGTAGAGGACGTAGAAGAAGACCCCCGAGAAGACCACGGTCAGGACAAAGCTGTCAAGGGCCGTCATCCTTGTTCGCCCTCCGCCGGCCAGTATTTTTGGGCGCCTGATGCGGGCGCCCGGAGCTGGCCGCCATCGATCGTGATCGAAGTTTCAGGAATTCCGAGCTCTGCCCATTGGGCCACCAGCCGGAGGTCCCCATCCGGCGGCAACGGCCAAAGCCACAAGGTGCCCTTGCCGGCCATTTCGTCGTCGCCTCCGTTGCCACCGTTGCCTCGCAGGATGAGGATCGGCGGGTCGGGCTGCTTCGCAGTTCCCGGAGGATAGCGGGAGTGCAGCATTGAATCAGCCCGGGCCTTGGTCCCGTCGGCCAGTTGGACACCGAAGAGCAGGGCTGCGAAGGGACGTCGTTCTATGGCCTGCATGCTGTGAGGGTGACCGAAGAATGCCCCATTCAGCTGGGCCCAGGCTTCATCGTCTTCCTCAGCCCGTCGGAGCGTCCATGTCAGATCGAGGGAGCAGCCGGTCGAATAGACCTTTGCGAGCTCGACGGCGAGTACAAAGCTGCGGCTGCGATGCAGGAACTGCCCGATATGAACAACTGCCGGCAGCTCATGGGCTGGTGCACCAGCCCAAGCCGGGGGAACGTACCTGACGGTCCTGCCGCGGCGTGGTTCTTCGGGTATGGGCAGGTCATTGAAGAAGGTCATGGACATCCTTGGTTCGCTGGCGGCGACCGACCAGCGGGACGACGGCGTGAGCCGCCGTGGATCCCCCAATCCGTCCTTACCCGGCTCAGTCTAACTCTGGCTGGTTACCAGCTTGAGGACGCGCCCGCCGCCTTTTCAGCCTTCCCGGGTAGGCGCAGGCTGGTCAGAGTCTTACTGATCGCCTCTTCACCTGGTGCTTCCGTAAGGCCATGATTAGCCTTATGGCCACGTTGTGCGGCCAGCCAAATCACAGCTGGGCAAGCCCCCGGAAAAGACATCACCATGATCCGGAAACTGCTTTGCAGATGGGGAATCGGCCATCACTGGCTGGCCCGAATGAACGACGGCGAGTATCGCCGCCAATGCAGCTACTGCGGGAAGGAAGATTCCCACAGTGCCCGGTGGTCGGGGAGGCTCGCTAATGGGGACCACCCTGAACATCCACACACTCGCGACTACTACTAGGCGCTATCTCGCTGAGCGTAGGCTCCGCAAGCCCCATGTGGGTCCCTCATTCCAGGTACAGAGAGCTGCGATGCGAGGAGGATGCCATGATCCAGGCCCTGTTGTGCAAGCTGAACATTCGGCACGATTGGCACATTGAGCATGCCGAAGACGGGGGCGTATATAAACGCTGTCGCAGATGTGGCAATGACGACGACAGCGGCGGGGGAGGAACAGGAGGCAACTACAGCGCGTGGATAGGTCCGACAGCGGGAGGGTAACGCCACTCAGCCAACCTACAGAGTGCGCCTCCATGAGGCTTCCTGTCACGGAGCCCAACTACCTTGGCCCGTGGACGTCGGCGCCGGTCGCGTTCCATCACGAGCTGCTGGAGGTATGTAAAGAGGGGGACTGACACTGTTTACATCCGCCTGAGCCGGAGATCACAATGAGTCAGAATCAGGGCCTCCGTTCTGGGAAAAGGTGGCACCGGCTGCTCGGCGCGGCCTTCAAAATGGAGGAGATCCCATGACCATCTTAAAAATGACCACTGAAGCTGAAGCAACAGGTCTCACCGCTCAAATTTACGACGACGATCGCCGGTCACTCGGCTACGTTCCGAGCCACACAAAGGCCATGAGCTTGAACCCGGAGGCCTTTTTGGCATGGGAGTCGCTCACCAAGGCCATCAGCAGCTCATTAGGGCTACGTAGGTACGAACTGGTGACCTTGGCCGCCGCTCAAGCCATCGGCTCATCACACTGCAGGTTGGCCCACGGGAAAAAGACGCTCAGCATCATGAGTGAAGAGGAACTGCTTGCCATCGCAAGAGACTTTCACGATGCCGGTCTGTCCGAGGCGGAAGTAGCAATGATGGACTATGCAGTGAAACTCTGCACGGACGCGGCCGCCATGACGGACGCGGACACGCAGCGGCTCCGGGACTTGGGCTACAGCGACCGTGAAATTGTGGACATCACCATGGCGGCCGCAGCACGGAACTTCATCAGCCGATCGGTTCTGGCCATGGCAGTTGACCTCGACGTTCCAAGGGAGATGAGCGAAGAGCTGAAGAGTGCACTACTGACCCCCCTGTTCCCGCTGAAAGTGCCTGGACTCGGCAACATCACGTAGAAGGATTTAGGTACGTATGTTGCCGAACTGACGCCTCAATCAATACGGCGGAGGGCAGTCATGAAGACTCCGGCTCTCGAACAACAAACGATTAGCCGCCTCGTCCAAAAGGCGACGAAGGCAGCGCATGAAGTCGACGTATCTGGCTGGACAATCACGACAATCAGCACGGGAGGGGGAGAAGCGGCCGGCATCTACAGGCTCAGTGGGCATGGTTCAAATTGAACTTAGCCCTTGTTTACAGATGTCGCACGCGGGGAACTCAAAGGGGCGCTGAGGTCGGCAGTGCCGTACGCGGTCTTGGTGGCATAGTTGTAAATCACGACGCTCAAGACCGGCTCCGGCATGGTGTCCCACGCCTGGGGGTCCATCACAAAGCGCTGGGTGGCGCCAGCTCGGAACGGGCCGACCTCCAGCATTTTGGTCGATGACAACACAGACACCCCGCCGGCACCGGGAGTCAGAGTACCGGGACTTAGCATGACGCGGAGATCATCGCCGGGGCCCGGCGCCATATTCTCGAGCTGCAGGATTGCGCCGGACTCGTTTACCTCGATGGTGGCTGTACCAGTGGTAGCGACAGCCTGTGACTGAAATGTCCCCACCAACGTCTTGGACCTAGCTGAGGGAGTGCTAGGAGTCGCGGGGGACTCGGCTTGCCGGAGTTCTTGCTCTTGCCCGGGGTCGGCATACGTACAGCCAGTGAGTCCCGCGGCAAGAATTCCAGCCAGCACCGCAACTGCGATCCGTTTCATCATCCCCCCTGATTCTTGTCCTAGGCACCCTACATGACGCGCTGGAACGGCAGTGCCTTCATTCACCGAAATGGCTGGACGGCTCCTGGCCGGCCGGTACTCCCATGCACAAGTTCCCTTTCCTGGGCGTATCGAAGTGCACCGGGCAGTCCTCAGACCTCGAAAAGAGCTTGCGCTAAACGAGGCGATTATCGAAACTCAAGATCAGGCAGCTTCGGACGGGACCGATATTGGGGGGGGCGAAGTAATCAGTGGATATGAAACCGGAAGTTGGCGAACCCGCTGCGGGACCTTGGCGAGCCGAAGCGCTGGAAGGCTTGGTGCGGCGGCTGCTGCCGGCGGCGGGACTACGTCCGAACCGCCCCTGGATTGTAGCGGTAGATGGAAGGAGCGGGGCAGGGAAGACCCGCTTGGTTGATCGTTTACTGGCTCAAGTGCCGGACTCGGATGTCGTTCACACGGACGATGTAGCGTGGCATCTCTCGTTTTTTGACTGGGCCGATGAGCTCCGTAACGGTGTCCTCGAACCCCTGCTTAGAGGCGAGGCCGTCCACTATCGTCCGCCGGGCTGGGTGGCCCGAGAGCGTCGGGGGGCCATCGCTTTACCCGCCGGGCGTTCCGTGGTGTGGGTGGAGGGGAGCGGATCATCCCGCCAGGCGCTGACGGACCTCATCGACGCTTCGATCTGGGTGCAGTGTGACAACCTTGAAGCCCGACGCCGCCTCAGGGCTCGAGATGGGCAGGAAGAAGAAGAGCTGCACAGGGAGTGGGAAGAACAGGAAATTCCCTTCCTGCTTCAAGACCGGCCATGGGAGCGGGCCACAGCGATCGTGGCCGGAAGGCCGTTGCTGGAGCACGATCCGAATACGCAGGTAGTAACCGCGCAGCCGGCACCAGCACGCGCGGAAGTCATCTAACGCACGAACTTACTACCTCCGCACTCCACTCCGACGAGACAACGGGACAGGTTTAAAGACAACGCGGTTGGTACACCACCTGCATTCATCTTGGTGGTGCACCAACCGCTCTGGCCTGCCTGCAGGGAACCCTGCCTTGCCTGGGACTTAGTTGCTGAGGTAGCCGTTCGGGTCCAGGACATACTTTGTAGCGGCTCCGGCATCGAATTCCGCATACCCCTGCGGAGCATCCTCGAGCTTGATGGCCGTGGCGTTGACCGCCTTGGCGATCTGGATCCTGTCATGCAGGATCGCCATCATCAGCTGCCGGTTGTACTTCATGACCGGGCACTGGCCGGTCGCGAAGGAGAGGGATTTTGCCCAGCCGGTGCCAAGGGACAGGGACAGGCTGCCCTTCTGGGCCGCCTCGTCCACGGCACCCGGATCCCCGGTGACGTACAGGCCGGGAATGCCGACCGAGCCGCCGGCGGCGGTGAGGTCCATCAGCGAATTGAGCACGGTGGCCGGTGCCTCCTGGGCCCCGGCGCCGTGTCCGTGACCGCGGGCCTCGAAACCTACCGCATCGATGCCGGCATCGACTTCCCGGACGCCGAGCAGCTGCTCAATCTGGTCAGCCGGGTCACCGTTGGCCACGTTGACGGTTTCGCAGCCAAAAGAACGTGCCTGGGCCAGGCGATCCTCATTGAGATCCCCCACGATTACCACCGCGGCCCCCAGCAGTTGGGCACTTGCCGCCGCTGCAAGCCCCACTGGACCGGCGCCGGCAACGTAAACGGTGGACCCGACGCCGACACCTGCCGTGACAGCTCCGTGGAAACCGGTGGGGAGGATGTCCGAGAGCATGGTCAGGTCCATGATCTTCTCCAGGGCCTGATCGCGGTCCGGGAACTTCAGAAGGTTCCAGTCTGCGTAGGGGACCAGGACGTACTCGGCCTGGCCGCCGACCCATCCGCCCATGTCAACGTAGCCGTAGGCGGACCCGGGACGGTCCGGGTTCACGTTCAGGCAGATCCCGGTCTTGCGCTCCTTGCAGTTCCGGCAGCGCCCGCAGGAGATGTTGAAGGGGACAGAGACGATGTCCCCGACCTTGATGAACTCGACGTCGGGCCCGGTCTCGATGACTTCCCCGGTGATCTCGTGCCCCAGGACGAGGCCGGCCGGGGCTGTGGTGCGGCCACGAACCATGTGCTGGTCGGAGCCACAGATGTTGGTGCTCACGGTGCGCAGTATGACCCCGTGGGGGACCTTCCGGCCGACATTGACGGGATTAACGCCAGGGCCGGCCTGCAGTTCGAAGGTGGGATACGGAGTGTCGATGATTTCCACGATCCCCGGTTCCTTGTACGCAACGGCTTTGTTACCTGACAATGGATGGCTCCTATGGGTTGTATATCGAACCCTCACGTGATTCTGCTTGCAGCAGAATCACGTGAGGTAGTTTGTTGTCGGTTTTGGTGAAGGAAGTTCCTAGCGAAGCTGGAACCGGCTAGGCGTCGATTACCATGTCGGTCTTCGCGGTGGAGCAGCAGGGTAGGAACTTGCCTGCAGCGATTTCCCGTGCCCGGATGCCGCCCTGGTGGTTCATCTCAACGTCCCCGGAAAGCTTGACGACCTTGCAGGAGCCGCACATGCCTTCCTTGCAGTTCGCGCCGATTCTGACACCGGCCCGTTGTGCCGCCTCGAGGATGTGCTCGGCGGGGTCGATGCGTACGTTAATGCCGGTGCGCATGAAGGACAGGGTGAGGCTTCCCGTTCCGACTGTGTCGAAGCTGGAGGCATCTGGGGTCGCGGCCTCGGGCCGCGCGTCGGGAGAAGGCGCGTCCGGGTCCACGGTTTCCAGCGGCAGCCCCGTGGCCTTCAGGGTTCCCTCGGCGTCGTAGCCGGGCTCGTAGAGCCCGAACGCGGCGGGCTGGCTTTCATAGTAGTCCTCGGCGGAATCGGCGATTTCCTCGGCGATTTCCTCCGCAATGTCCACTGCAAGCGCGAGCTCCGCCTGGTATTCGAGCAGCGTCTGGCGGTCTCCGGAGAAGAATTCCATGTAGATGGAGGTGTCGTCGACGCCCACCTTTTGCAGGAGTTCAGTGGCGGTATTCAAGTAGCCTTCCGGGCCGCAGGCATAGACCTGGCGGCCGTTGGCATCGGGGGCCACCTCGTCGAGCATGGCCGCCGTCAGCCTTCCACTGAGCCCTTCCCAGCCCTCGGGTTTGCTGCGGTCACCCAGGGAGTAGAAGACCTTGATCCGCGAGTCCACGGAGGCGATGTAGGCCAGCTCCTTGTGGAAGGCGAAGCCTCCGGCCTCCGCTCCATGGTAGAGGACCACGACGTCGGCCTGTCCGGGCAGGGAGTGAATGGTCCGCACCATCGACATGATGGGAGTGATGCCTGCGCCGGCTGCCAGCAGGAGGTACCGTGCCCGCCGGTCGGCGTCGGGCAGGTGGAATGCCCCGACCGGGCCCAGCATCTCGAGGACGGTGCCGGGTTTGACGTTCTCGTGCACCCATGGCGAGACCAGACCAGTGGGATCACATTTGACGGTGATGTCGAAAGTCCACGGTTGGGTGGGTGAACTGGACAGCGAGTAGCTGCGGTCCGCCGGGTCCTGGCCCTCGCCGTTTACGGGAAATGCGACGTTCACGTACTGGCCCGGACGGAACGCCAGCGGCGCACCGTCGCAGCGGCGGAATACGAAGGTCATCATGCCGCCGGCCTCGGGCACGGTCTCGACACATTCGGCCATGAACTCCTGCGGATGCCAGGGGCCCAAGGCGCGGGCGGCACTGGCGGGTCCTTCGGTGCTGCCCATGACCCTGTTCCACGGCATCTCAAGACCGCGGATGCGCTGTGGTTCCTGGGTTGCCGTCTCAGTGAGGAGTTCAATCATGCCAAGTGCTCCTGCACGCGCTGCACGTACCAGTTGATGAAGGCCTCCACCTGGTACTCGCTCTTCATGTACGGGCCGGGCTCGTAGGCGGGGCTGCCGGCGCCCGTCTGGCACAGCTCCACGAACGCCTTGTCCTGCAGATTGGTCTGCTTCCAGGTGTAGGTGAGTTTGTCCAGGTCGTAGTCGACGCCTTCCTCGGCGTCGTCAGCTACCAGCCAAGTGGTGCGCACGAGGGTCTGGTGTTCGTTGATGGGGAAGACGCCGAAGGTGATGACGTGGTCTCCCAGGAAGTGGAACCAGCTGTTGGGCTGCAGGTGCATCGAGCAGCGGCCAAGGCGGAAGTCCCGCAAGTCACCGAGCAGTTTCTTGGAAAGCCGGCGCCCGTCGGGCGAGAACGATTCGCCTTCGCCGTCGAGCGATTCCCGTGAGATGCGGATTCCCGCGATACGCGTGTCAAGCTCCTCGACCACCTCGTAGGGGAGGCCATAGCGGCGGCAACGCTCCTCGAGCGAGGACTGTGCTTCCTTGTTGCGGTCCCACACTTCCTCGAGATGGGCCGGGATCAGGCCCTCCGTCAGGCCCCAGGTGGGAAAGAGGGAACAGGCGAGCTCCGGGTGGCCGTCGCAGTGGTAGCACTCACGGTTGTTCTCCATGACGAGCTTCCAGTTGCCTTCCTCAACGATGTTCTGCTGGTAGGCGATTTTCGTCTTCGACAGATCGTGGGGTGCAAGGTAAGGCTCGAAGATCTTAGAGGTTTCGTCAAAGTCGGCCGGCGGCTCGTCCGCAATGCAGACGAAGATGAGTCCGGCAACCTCGCGGCTGTGGGCGCGCTTGAGGCCGAAGCAGCTCTTGTCGAATTTCGTTTCCCCGGGTGCCGAGGCGTGGATCAGATTGCCCTCGGGGGAGTACGTCCAGGAGTGGTAGCCGCAGACCAGGTTTCCTGTTGACCCCGCAGTCTCGGTCAGGACGCGGGCGCCGCGGTGGCGGCATACGTTGTGCAGGACGTTCACGCCGCCGTCGTCGTTGCGCAGCACGATCAGGGAGTAGGGACCATAGTCGACGGTGACGTAGTCGCCCGGCTCCGGGAGTTCGGCAATGCTGGCGGCAAAAATCCAGTGCTGGCCAAAAATGGCTTCCATGTCGATTTTGAAAATCGTGGAATCGGTGTAGAAGGGTGCATCGAGGGAATACCCTGCGCGCCGGAAAGCGAACAACTCGGTGATTTCCGCCAGCTGCTCAGCAGGCAATGATGAGGCGAGTTTTCCGCGTGAATTGAGGGGCAGGTGCACTGGAGCAGTCATGGGTTTCCTCCCGGGAGGCGTGGGTACTTGTGAGATCTGTCGAGACCGCGGATGCGTGGTGCAACCGTTGCCAAAAGTCGTTGTTCCACGAGATTAGGGCGGCGCGGGCTGCAATAAAAGCGCAAGATTCCGGAGATAACAGTGCACAATAGGTGCATGATTGATCAACGCCTCACAACACTTCGGGTGTTTGCCCGATGCGGCACCGTCGGCGCAACCGCAGAGCTCTTGGGTTACTCTCCCTCCGCCGTCTCCGCACAACTGCGGGAGCTCCAGCGCGTCCTTGGAATGCAGCTGCTGACGAAGGACGGCCGGGGTGTGCGGCTGACCGCCACGGGCCGCTTTCTGGTGGAGGGCTCGGACGCCCTTGTTGCTGAATGGGAGAGCCTGCGGGCTGCGGCTATGGAGGCAGGCGACCAGGTGCAGTCCCGTTTTGGCCTCGGCGGATTCTCGACGGCGGCCGCCCAGTTACTCGCGCCCTTGGCCGCTGCCTTGCGCTCAACACGCCCCCTGCTGGAGGTGCAGGTTCTGGAAGCCGACCCGGACCGCTGCTTCGACTTGTTGGTTGCCGAGCGAATCGACCTCGCGGTCATCGTTGCCATGCAGTCCCACACCTATGTCGAGGACGATCCCCGCTTCGAGCAGACCGTTCTGCTTGATGATCCCCTGGACGTGATCATTCCCTCCGACCATCCGCTGGCATCGCGGGAAACGGTGACGCTCGAAGAGCTGGCGTCGGAACCCTGGATCACCGAGGCAGCCGGATCCACCTACCATTCCCTGTTCACCGCGGCGTTCACGGCAGTCGGGGTGACACCCCGTATTGCCCATGAGGCCGTTGAATGGGAAACCCAGATCGCCTTCGTTGGTGCCGGGCTGGGCGTAGGCCTGCTGCCGCGGCTGGCGCCCCTGCGCAGCGCCGAAAACGTGGTTCGACTGCGCATTACGGGCCAGGGGAAGCCCGCGCGCCGGATTGTCGCTGCGGTGCGCAGCGGCAGCATCGCATCGCCCCTGATCCAGGAATCGCTCGGCATTCTTCAGGACAGGGCCCATCGGATCCTCACGGCACGGCCCGAAGACGATCACTGAAGCAGCACGGTCACGGTTAGTTGCTGACGGGCAGGCAGGTCCACCCGCATTGAGGCGGGACGTTGAGGGGCAGCTCAGAGTCCCTCAAACAGGTCGGTCAGCAGCGGACTGTCCGGCAGCCTGGCCGGCCACGCGATGATCGAAGACTCCCGGGAAACGATTCTGGCCCACCGGCGCTCGTTCACGCCGGGGTCGACAATGACATGTCGCTGGGATTTGTGCTCCAAAAGGCCCGCGACGATCCGGTGCGCCAGCGTACTCGTGTCCACGTCAATATCGATCCACTCGTCCGGAACCGGGCGCAGATGGTATTCACGGGCAGGGTCCCAAGGGTCCAGGCCCTGTTGTTGGCGCCTCTGGTTCCAGCGTTCAAAGGTGGACGCGCGCAGGGCGCCGTGAACGAGCCGTTTCAATCCAGGGCCCGGAACCTGGCGTGCCCGTGTGAAGGCCTCGTCCGTGGCCCTGCCTATTGCGATATGGTCGCGGTGCCCTGTGATCCCGTCGGGCCCGAAAGTCGCCACTACCTGCGGGCGCTCCTGGAGCAGGATGGCCAGGATCCTCCTGACCAGCTCCTCGAAGTCCACTTCCGGGACGTGCCCGTCGTGGTAGTCCAGCCATTCGTGCCGGTCCGGAATGGTGCCGTGGGCCCGCCAGGCATTGACGCTTTCCTTTCGCCGCCACGTCCCTAGCTCCTGCGGCGTAGTGGGGACGCCCTCCGCGATCTGCCCGGCCCCGCCGTCGGTCGCAAGGACCAGGCAGAACCGGAACCCGGGGTCGTTCTCGTGCAGGGCGATGGAGCCCGCGCAACCATAGGCATCATCGTCGGGATGCGCAACCACCACCGCCAGCGAACGGGCTTCGTCCATAGGACAGAGGCTAAACCCCGCGCATCGAGAAATACAGACCACCCAGGGGTGCTCGACGACGACCTGCCGCCTTTACGGAAAGCGTTGCTCTTATATCTTTTTTCGGCTATTGATATATGAGTCCTATACTAGGGCTGCATCTGCGAAAGATGGATCGTCAACTCAATGAGGAGTGGAACAGCATGCAGCAACTCGCGCACCGGCTCGAACGTCTGGGCACCGAAACTGCCTTCAGCGTCGCCCAAGCCGCGGCCGCCTGGAAGGCGAAGGGTAATCCCGTGTTCCCCTTCCATCTTGGGGACATCAACATCCCCACGGCCCCGCATATCGTTGAAGCAATGAACCGGGCCATCGCCGACGGCCATACGGGTTACTGCCCCGGCCCCGGCATCCCGCAGCTTCGCGAAGCCCTCGCCGAGGATATCGGCGCCCGCCGGGGAATCCAGTTCTCGCCCGACAACGTCGTGGTGATGACGGGCGGCAAACCCGTCATCACCAAGTTCCTGCAGGCGGTCATGAACCCCGGCCAGGAAGTGCTCTATCCCAACCCCGGCTTCCCGATCTACGAATCGCAAATCGAATACCTCGGCGGCACGGCCGTGCCGTACCGCTACGTGCCCACAAGCCAGGGCTTCGCCATCGACCTCGACCAGGTGCGTGCATCGATCACCCCGAACACTGTCGCAATCATCTACAACGACCTGCAGAACCCCATCTCGGCCGAGTCGACGAGTGCGGAGCGGGAGGCAATCGCACAGCTCGCGCAGGAGCACGACCTCTGGGTCCTCTCCGATGAGGCGTACTTCGAGACGCGCTATGAGGGTGTCTCGAGCTCCATCGCGTCGCTTCCCGGCATGGCCGAGCGCACCGTGATCCTCTACACCTTCAGCAAGAAGTTCGCCATGACCGGATCCCGACTGGGCTGCGCCGTCGCCCCGGTCCAGGTTGCCAAAATCCTCAGCACACTCAACACCAATGACGAGTCGTGCACCACGCACTACGTGCAATGGGCCGGCATCGAAGCGCTCCGGGGCACCCAGGAGCCTGTACGGGAGATGCTCGACATCCTGCGAGGGCGCAGGGACGCCGCCTGCGAACTCGTGAACGACATTTCCGGCGTGCATGTCGCTGTCCCGCAGTCCACGTTCTACCTGTTCCCTGACGTCACCGACGCCATGCAGCGCATGGGTTACACAGCAGTGGGCGATTTCGCCTCAGCAGCCCTGTACGAGACCGGCGTCTCCTTCTGCACCCGGGAGCACTTCGGCCGCCGCCAGCCCGGTGAAGAGCGGCAGTACATCCGGCTCGCCTACTCGGGCATTGACGTCGCCGATATCCGCGACGGCCTCGGACGCCTCCGCAAGTGGATCGAGACCGCATGAGCCGGGTGGTCGTTACGGGACGTGTACCCGAAACCGCACTCGAGAAACTGCGCGCAGAGCACGACGTCGATGACTGGTCCGGTCCGGAGTCCATTGGCCGCGAGGAGCTCCTGCGCCGGGTAGCCGGGGCCGATGCCGTGGTGAGCCTGCTCACCGAACGCATCGACGCCGAGCTGCTGGACGCTGCGGGCCCGCAGCTCAAAGTGGTGGCGAACGTCGCCGTCGGTTATGACAACATCGACGTGCCGGCCTGCACCGCACGGGGCATCGTGGCCACCAACACGCCGGGCGTGCTCACGGAGGCCACCGCCGACATCGCGTTTGGCCTCATCCTCTCGGCAACGCGTCGGCTGGGCGAGGGGGAACGGCTCATCCGCTCCGGCCAGGCCTGGAAGTGGGGCATGTTCTTCCTGCTCGGCAGCAGCCTGCAAGGCAAGACCCTCGGCATCGTCGGGATGGGCGGCATCGGCCAGGCCACCGCACGCCGTGCCAAGGCCTTCGGCATGGAGATCGTCTACCAGTCGCGCAGTGAGATCGATCCAAGGGTGGCAGCCGAGCTGGGCGCCCGGCGGCTCGAGCTCGATGAGTTGCTGGCCACCTCGGACATCGTCTCGCTGCACTGCCCCTACGGGCCTGCCACCCATCACCTGATCGGCGCGGGGCAATTTGCGGCGATGAAGGATTCGGCATACCTCATCAATACTGCGCGGGGCCCGATTGTCGATGAAGCAGCACTCGTCGCTGCCCTTCGCGACGGGCAGATTGCAGGCGCCGGGCTCGACGTTTTCGAAAAAGAGCCCAGCGTGCACCCAGGATTGCTCGAGCTCGACAATGTGGTGCTCGTGCCGCACCTGGGCTCCGCCACTGTGGAGACGCGAACCGCAATGGCCATGCTTGCCGCCGACAATGCCCTCGCCGTGCTCTCAGGTGAACGGCCGCCTGCACCTATCGCCTAGGACAAACCAGCTGCCCCGAGCGACACAACAACGCGGCCAAGTAAGGCCCCTGTCCATTGGACGGCGGCAGCAATGACCGGGCATCACATCTTAGAGAGAAGAAATAGTGACACGTATTGGCATTGTGGCCGAGTTGGGCCGCGAAACACGGGTGGCGGCGACGCCTGTCACCGTGAAGCAGTTGTTGGGGTTGGGCTACGAGGTTGTGGTCGAGAAGGGTGCGGGGGAGTCAGCATCCTTCCGTGATGAGGCTTATGCCGAAGCGGGTGCCCTGGTTGTGGGTGCTGATGAGGCGTGGGGCAGCGAGGTGGTGTTGCGGATTAATCCGCCTACTGAGGATGAGATCGCCCGTCTCACCGTGGGTGCCACGCTGATCGGGTCGTTGAGCCCCGGATTGCGGCCGGAGTTGGTGGAAGCGTTGGCGGCGCGCCCGATCACGGCGCTGGCGTTGGATGCGGTGCCGCGGATCTCCCGCGCCCAGTCAATGGACGTGCTCAGCTCCATGGCAAACATTGCCGGGTACCGTGCCGTGATCGAGGCGGCGCATGAGTTCGGCCGGTTTTTCACCGGTCAGGTGACGGCGGCGGGCAAGGTCCCGCCCGCGAAGGTGCTGGTTGCCGGGGCCGGTGTCGCCGGGTTGGCGGCGATCGGCGCTGCGAGCAGCCTGGGCGCTATTGTCCGGGCGACGGATCCGCGGCCGGAGGTTGCCGATCAGGTGAAATCCATCGGCGGAACCTATCTAAAGGTCGAGGTCGCCGAAGAGATGAAGTCCACGGACGGGTACGCCAAGGCCACATCCGAGGCGTATAACGCCAGGGCTGCGGAAATTTACTCCGAGCAGGCAGCGGATGTGGACATCATCATCACCACTGCCCTGATCCCGGGACGCCCGGCGCCGAAGCTCCTCACCGCCGAGGACGTGGCAAGCATGAAGGCCGGCAGCGTGATCGTGGACATGGCAGCGGGCCAGGGCGGAAACGTCGAAGGCTCCGTCGCCGGGGAACGGATCGTGACGGACAACGGGGTGGTGATCCTCGGCTACACGGATCTGCCGGCCCGTTTGCCGGCCCAGGCGTCCCAGCTGTACGGGACGAACATGGTGAATCTGCTCAAGCTCCTGACCCCGGACAAGGACGGTCAGCTTCGGATCGATTTCGACGACGTGGTGCAGCGTTCGGTGACGGTGGTGCGTGAGGGTGAGAAGACGTGGCCGCCGCCCCCGGTCCAGGTCTCCGCCGCACCTGCGGTGAAGACCGACGCCGGAACGGCCGCCGAAAGTCAGGCACCGGAGAAGAAACAGGGCCTCAGCACAGCCGGCAAGGCAGGACTCTTCGCCGCGGGCATCGCGGTGCTGTTCGGGATCAACGCGGTGGCTCCGGCGCCGCTGCCGCAGCACTTCACGGTCCTGATGCTCTCCATCGTGGTCGGCTTCTACGTCATCGGGAAAGTCCACCACGCCCTGCACACGCCGCTGATGTCCGTCACCAACGCGATCTCTGGAATCATCGTCGTCGGGGCCCTGCTGCAGGTCACCTCCGAGAACATCGTGATGCAGGTCCTCGCCGCCGTCGCGGTCCTGCTGGCCAGCATCAACATTTTCGGCGGCTTCGCTGTCACCCGACGCATGCTCGCCATGTTCTCCGCCGGAAAGGTCCGTTCATGAGCGCCATCACCGATGCAGCAGCAACACTTACAAGGAGCTCTACCGTGACCGACGCCGTCTCCGGTCCATTGACCGCCGACTCCATCGCGGGGGCGGCCTACATCGTCGCGGCCCTGCTGTTCATCCTGTCCCTCGCCGGGCTCAGCAAGCACGAAAAAGCCCGCGCCGGGGTCGCCTACGGCATCACCGGCATGATAATCGCCCTCGCCGCCACCATCTGGCTGACACTCCAGGACGCCTGGGGCACCGGCCACGCCCTCACCGGCCTGGGCCTGCTGGTCGCCGCGGTCGCCGTCGGCGGTGCCATCGGACTCTGGCGCGCCCGGGTGGTCGAAATGACCGGCATGCCCGAGCTCATCGCCCTGCTGCACAGCTTCGTGGGCCTCGCCGCGGTCCTCGTGGGCTGGAACGGACACCTCGAAGCCCCCGCCCTGTCTTCGGACCTGATGGCGATCCACCACGCCGAGGTCTTCATCGGCGTGTTCATCGGTGCCGTGACCTTCACCGGCTCGATCGTGGCGTTCCTGAAACTCTCGGCACGGATGAAATCCTCACCCCTGATGCTGCCGGGCAAAAACGGGATCAACCTCGGGGCGCTGGCCGCGTTCATCGCCCTGACCGTCTGGTACGTCAACGACTCCCAGCTCTGGCTCCTCATCGTCGTCACCGTCCTGGCCCTGGGGCTGGGCTGGCACCTGGTCGCCTCCATCGGCGGCGGCGACATGCCCGTCGTCGTGTCCATGCTCAACAGCTACTCCGGCTGGGCCGCCGCCGCGGCGGGCTTCCTGCTCAACAACGACCTGCTCATCATCACCGGTGCCCTGGTCGGCTCATCCGGCGCGTACCTCTCCTACATCATGTGCAAGGCCATGAACCGGTCCTTCATCTCCGTGATCGCCGGCGGGTTCGGCATCGCCGCCCCCGCCAGCAAAGGAGACACGGACCACGGCGAACACCGCGAAATCACCGCCGAGGCCACAGCGGAAATGCTCACCAACGCCTCGTCCGTTGTCATCACCCCCGGCTACGGCATGGCCGTCGCCCAAGCCCAGTACCCCGTGGCCGAACTCGCCCACCAGCTCCGTGAAAAGGGCGTAAACGTCCGGTTCGGGATCCACCCCGTCGCCGGGCGCCTTCCGGGGCATATGAACGTCCTGCTTGCCGAAGCCAAAGTCCCCTACGACATCGTCCTGGAAATGGACGAAATCAACGACGACCTCGGCGACACCTCCGTGGTCCTGGTCATCGGCGCGAACGACACCGTCAACCCCGCCGCCGCCGAAGACCCCGGAAGCCCCATCGCGGGCATGCCCGTCCTCAAAGTCTGGGAAGCCGAAAATGTTGTGGTGTTCAAACGCTCCATGGCCGCCGGCTACGCAGGAGTCCAAAATCCGCTCTTTTTCAGGGACAACTCCCAAATGCTCTTCGGCGACGCCAAAACCCGCGTCGAAGACATCCTCAAAGCGTTCTGATTACGAGACGAGAGACCATGACCCTGTCCCGAATATTTCGTAACAGCACTCCCAGCATGGCGACGCGGCTCCGTGAACCGGAGCCAATCACCGAACAAGCACAAGCACCAGCGCAGCTTGTCAGTTTCATCGACGAATTCCATGCATCAGCGTGGGTAGGACTCCACCACAGACACGAGTTTTTGCTCCATTACAAGCACGAGCTTTTGGAGCACCAGCATCCAGTGGCCGGTGGGCGTTGGTGACCTGACAGGTCACACTTAGGAGCAACTGGCTGCCCGAGCGATGCAACAAAAACGAGTACGAGCCCCGTCCCGGAGGGACAGGGCTCGTACCCGTTAAGTAGCGGGGCCGGCGGCGGCTGGGGGAGGTGCACGTGGTCTCAGCCGTACACCTTCGCCGCCGGCTCCGCTGTCAACAGTACGGATGCGACCCGAGGGTTACCCGGGTAACGGGTACCCGATTCCCGTGGAAGCCTTACTTGCCCGAGCCTGCCGGGACCGTGCCCGGACTAATGCGTCGCCTTGATTTCGTGGATGGTCAGGTCACGGAAAGTGGCGGCTCCTTCGTGGGCGTACAGGCGGATCCCGCTGTCGCCTTCAAGAGGGAAGACCCGGTGCGAGTGCACCACCCGTCCGTCTCCGACGAACATCTCCACGCTCGTGCGGTCGACGAGGATGCGGATGGTGAGCCTTCCCGTCGAGGGGTCAATCGGCGTCCGGGTTTCACCGCCGGTTGGGTTGATAGTTGGGCGCCTGTTCACGTAAACGAAGGGACCCCGCAGGAATGCGCCGGCGGCGACATGCCGGCCGCCGCCCGGTGCACGGCATACTTCCAGACCCACGTTGGCAGGCGGGGAAGCGGGGTCCCACATTAGCTCGCAGGTAAGGTCGTAAGCGGCTGTGCGAACGTCGAGGTCCCGGGTGCCCCGTACAACGACGTCGCCCAGGAGATGCGTGCGCTTCACATGGTTTTGCAGCGCCGACGTGGGGGCGGAAACGAGGTGGTACACACCGTTCGTGTGTTTGAGGCGGACGTCGCGCACGATCATGTCATCGCCGTTGTAGCCGTCGGTCTCGAGGGTGGGTGTGTTGTGGGGGTAGTCCCAGAAGTTCGCCCACCCGATCGCCCGGCGGAGGGTCTGATCTTCCGCACCCGAGGCGTCGTGATGCGGATAGGTGACTGCTCCATAAAAGTCGTAGCCATAGTCGAGCCATTCGGGCTCGGCATGATCAGGCGTGAAAGACGTGCCGTCGAAGGTGCCGGTCCAGTACGCGTAGGTGGCGGGCAGGCCGCGGCCTTTGCCGTTGGCGCTCGTGCCGAGGATCCAGTGCGTGCTGCCGTCGTCGGCGGTCATCCGGAAGATATCAGGGCATTCCAGCAGCCCAAGATCGGTACGCACGAATTCGCCGACGCGCTTCCAGGACCGCAGGTCGGCCGATGTGTAGAAGCCGAGCTTTTGCCCCTCGGCGTTCATCATGAACCATCGCCCGCGGTCAGCGTCCCAGATCACCTTGGGATCACGGAAGTCATGCACTCCGGGGTTCGGCAACACGGGGGCTGTACCCCCGGGCTGGAACGAGCGTCCCCGGTCGGTTGAGTACCACAGGTACTGAGCCTGGCGGCCATTCGGCGCCTGCGTGACGAGGGCTATTACCGCACCCTCGCCATACCCGGCGGTATTCCGCTCGTCGACCACAAGGGATCCTGACCAGCAGTCGCCGTTGCCGTCGCTGAATTTGGGGATCGCGACGCCGCGGTCGGTGAATGCCACGTGATCCGTGGTGGTGGCGCGGCGCCACGACGTGCCTCCGCCGCCCTGCAGGTAGTCGGCGTTGTACAGGTAGTAGTAGTGGTATTCCCCGTCCAGGTAGATGGGGCGCTGGGGGTCGTTCTTCCAGTTGTCGGGGACGCTGAAGTGATAGGTCGGGCGCATCCGGCGTGATCCTTTTGACAGTGAGCCCTTTGATCCGGGGTCAGGCGTCTTCGCCGGCGCGGCTGCAGCGGGTTCGGCGAAGGAGGCTGAAAGTGCAAGCGATCCGCTGAGTGCAGCCACCCCGCTTCCCCTAAGGATTGCACGGCGGGAGACCGGGGGTGGCAGTTCAGTCATGCGGATGCCTTTTCTTGAACGTTCGACGGCGGGACGTTGGGTTGGGCCGGTTCGCCCGCCAGGGCGTGGCCGCCGGCACCAGCCCAGGGCCGGTAGAGGTGGCAGCGCACCCAGTGGCGGTTTGCAGGGTCACCAACCTGATGGCGCACGGGTTCCTCGGCCGAACAGGCCTGGTTCGTGTCGCCGTCGTAAGCGCACGTCGTTGAAGCCATGACCGCTTGCCGCAGTTCGGCCCGGCGGACGGGATCGTATGAGCCTGCCCGCGCGGGGTCCGGGACAGCCGACACCAGGAGTTGCGTGTAGGGGTGCGCGGGGTTTGCCAGCAGGTCCAGGGACTCGCCCTCCTCAACAACTTCACCCGCGAACATCACGGCCGTCCGGTCCGCCAGGTAGCGGGCGGACGCGAGGTCGTGGGTGATGTAGAGCATCGAGATTCCCTGCTCGTCGCGGAGCTTGCGCATCAGGTTCAGCACGCCGATGCGGACGGACACATCCAGCATCGAGGTGGGCTCGTCAGCCAGGATGACTTGTGGTTCGACGGCGAGGGCCCGGGCAATCGCAACGCGTTGGCGCTGGCCGCCGGAGAGCTCGTGCGGATACGAGTTCAGCATGTCAGCCTGCAGGCCAACAGTGGTCATGAGGTCTTCGAGACGCCGCCGGGTCTCCTCCTCGGTGCCGCCACTTTTCCCGTGGATCGCCAGCGAACGCCGCAGGAAATGCTCGATTCTGTGGGCAGGGTTCAACGAACCGAAGGGGTCCTGGAAGACCATCTGCAGCTGGGACCGAAACGCACGCGACGCCTGGAAACGATCGCGTTTGAGGATGTCGACGCCGTCGATCAGGATCGCGCCGGAGTTCGGCTTCTCGAGCCGGGCCACACAGCGGGCCAGGGTGCTCTTGCCAGAACCGGACTCGCCGACAAGCGCCACGATTTCGCCGCGGCCGATGGTCAGGTCCACGCCGTGCAGGGCGCGGACCGACGAGCGGGTGAACAGTCCTCCAATGGGGAACGACTTACCCAGGCCACGAATTTCAAGGGCGGGTGTGCTGGTGGTGGACCCAGCCGCCGGCAACGTCAGGGAGTGGCTCATCGTGCGGCTCCTTCCAGGTTTGCGGAATCAATGACTGAAGCGTCGGCACCAAACGGGGCCACCAAATGGCCCGGCGCAGCCTCGCCCAGGTCCGGAATGTTCCGGAACTTCACGCCGTCGGGCAGTCCCGTCAGCGGAACCCGCGGGCCGGTGAGCGGCGGGAACGCGCCCATCAGCGCCTGCGTGTAGGGGTGAAGGGGGTTGGCGTAAACGTCCTGTGCTTTCGCGGTCTCCACGATCCTGCCGCCGTACATCACGGCCATGCGGTGCGAGAGTTCCACCATGAGCGACATGTCGTGCGTGATAAAGAGGACAGAGAAGCCGAGCTCGCGCTGGAGGTCCTTGATCTGCGCCATGATCTCCTGCTGCACCACCACGTCCAGCGCGGTGGTGGGTTCGTCGAGGATCAACAGCGACGGCTTGAGTGCCACCGCCATCGCTATGACAGCGCGTTGACGCATGCCGCCCGAGAGCTGATGTGGGTAAGACTTGAGGCGCGCCGGGTCTATCCTCACGAGTTCCAGCAGTTCAGCGGCGCGCCGCAGGGATTCCTTGCGGGAGTAACCGGCGTGGGTAGTAAAGATGTCCACGATCTGTTCGCCGATGGTCAGCACCGGGTTGAGCGAGTTCATGGCCGACTGGAAGACCATGGCCACGTCCTGCCAGCGGAAGCGCCGCAGCTCCTCCGGGCTCATGGCCAGGACGTCCTTGCCGCCGAAGGAAATGCTGCCGCCTGCGATCTTCGCAGGATCCTTCAGGAGCCGCATGATCGAATTGGCGATGGTTGACTTCCCGCAGCCGGATTCGCCCGCCAGCCCGAAGACCTCACCGGTGCCGATGCTGAAGGAAACACGGTCCACGGCGGTGGTGGAGCGGGTGTCGCCGATGTACTTGACGGTGAGGTCCTTGACGTCCAGGACAGGTTCGTGGGAGCCGAAGGAAACTTGGGAGATGGTCATTTGGCCGCGCTCCTTTCGGTGTCTTTCGGGGTTTTGATCTTCCGCAGCCGCGGGTTGGTGACCTCGTCCACGGCATAGTTGATGAGGGCAAGGGCGAAGGCGACCAGCGCGATGCAGACGCCCGAGGGAACGAACACCCACCAGCTGCCGGTCAGCAGGGCGCCTTCGTTGCCTGCCCAGAAGAGGTTGTTGCCCCACGAGACCGTGCTGGCATCGCCCAGGCCCAGGAACTCCAGGCCTGCTTGGGCACCGATGCCGTAGATGACGCAGGCCAGCAGCGTGCCCATCACGATCGAGGCCATGTTGGGCAGGATTTCGCGGAACATGATCCGGCCGGCCCGTTCACCGGACACCACGGCCGCGGCCACAAAGTCCTTCGAGCGGATGGACAGGGCCTGCGAGCGCAGGACGCGCGCTGAGCCTGCCCAGCCGGTGACCACCAGGACAAGAATCACTGTGCCCAGTCCCGGAGGGAGGAACGCGGCCAGGATGACCAGCAGCGGCAGGCCGGGAAGGAGCAGGAAGACGTTGGTTACCAGGGACAGCGCTTCGTCGATGAACTTGCCGAAGTACGCCGAGGCAAGTCCCACCAGGATGCCGACGAAGGTGGACGCGAAGCCCACGGTGAGTCCCACGAACAGCGAACTCCGGGAGCCGTGGACCGTCAGCGCGAGCACGTCCTGACCCTTGGCTGTAGTTCCCAGCCAGTGCTCGGCTGATGGTTCCATGGATGCCATGGCGGTGATCCGCGACGGGTCGCCGGGGAAGAGTACCGGTGCCAGCAGGGCCAGTGCGATGAAGACGAGCATCACGGCCATGCCTGTGAGGGCTTTTTTGTTGGTGAGGATGCCGTGAACGAAGCTGCGGTTGGGCTTGCGGGCCGCCGGGGTTTTGGCGGCCGTTGTGCCGGGTTGCTTCAGGATTGCGGTTGTCATGATCGCTCCCTCTAGTTACTGCGCACGCGCGGGTCGAGGCGGACGTAGAGGATGTCCACCAGGAAGTTGGCCAGCAGCACGGCGGCGGTGATTGTCAGGAACAGGCCCTGCATGAGCGGGTAGTCGAGGCCCTGGACGGCGTTGAGGAGCTGGTAGCCGACGCCGGGGTAGGCGAACACCACCTCGGTGAGCAGCGCGCCGCCCACCACGAATCCCAGCCCCATGCCGAAGCTTGTGACGGACGGGAGCATGGCGTTGCGGGCTGCGTAGCGGAGCATGATGCGGCCCGGGCGGAGTCCCTTGGCCTCGGCCATGGTGATGTAGTCCTCGGAGTTGGTGGCGATCATGGTGTTCCGCATGCCCAGCATCCAGCCCCCGATGGAGACCAGCACGATGGTCAATGCCGGAAGCACCAGGTGGGCGCCGACGTCGCCAATGAACTCCCACGTGAACCCTGGCTCCAAACCGGCAGTGAAGGCGTGCCGGATGGGGAACCAGTTCAGGACCACCCCGAACAGGTACAGTGCACCCATCGCGAGCCAGAAGTAGGGGAACGAGCCGATGAACACGAGCAGCGGCGGAAGCGCGGAGTCGACCGCGCCGCCGCGGCGCCAGGCTGCAAGGACACCCAGCAGGTTACCCACGACGGCGGCAATCACCAGGGCGGTTCCGCCGAGCAGGAGGGTCCACCCGATCTGGGACGAGATGACCTCGGTGACCGGGGTGGGGAACCGGGAGATGGAAACGCCCATTTGCCCTGTGAAGATGTTGGTCATGTAGCCGATGTACTGCTCCCAGAGGGGCCGGTCATCGACACCCAGCAGCTTTCGCAGGGCCTCAATCTGTTCGGGCTGCATTCTGTCCTGGGAGCGGGCGAACATACGGGAGACGGGGTCTCCCGGCATGAAGCGGGGGAGCAGGAAATTCAGGGTGATGGATGCCCAGAAGGCAATCAGGTAGAAACCCAGGCGGCGCAGGATGAAGCGCACGGTTTCCCTCCATTCGGGAATTACGGAAAGTTTGGGGGCTGGCCGCCGGATGATCCGGCGGCCAGCTAATGCGGGCGGCATGGGCCCACACCGCCCGGGTTCCCTGGCCGAAGCGAAGCGAGGCCAGGGAGGCGGTGGGGTGTTATTTGCGCGGTTCCAGCGTGGTCAGCACCAGCACAGTAGAAGGTGAGCGGACTGAAAGGGTTGCGTAAGGGTTGTCCTCGGTGGGCCAGCCGGTGAAGCGGGTGTCATTGAACGCGCCCCACTCCGGACCGGAGAACAGCGGCACCAGCGGTGCGGCGTCGTCGTATTCTTCCTGCAGCTTGTTGGCGATGTCCTTCTGTTTGGACTCGTCGGCCTCGGCAGCGAACTCCGCCAGCAGGGCGTCGGCTGTGGTGTCGCCGAAGCGGTGGTAGTTGTCGAACGTCTTGGTGCCCACGGGCTTGACCGTCGCAGTGCCCATGGCGGCGTTGAAGTACTTGTACGGGCTGGGATCGTTGGCGCTCCAGACGATGCCGGAGTCGAAGTCGCCCGTCTCGTAGCCGGCAACCACGGCAGCCCAGTCCGGTGACTCCACCTTTGCCGTGACGCCGACTTCTGCCAGGTTCTGCGCGATCACATTGGCCACGGACAGCCAGTCGGAAGAAGACGCTCCCACAGAGATCTTGAATTCGAACGGCTTGCCGTCCTTGAGCGTCCGCTTGCCGTCGGCACCCTTCGGGTAGCCCGCCTTGTCCAGCAGCTCATTGGCCTTCTGGACGTCCAGCTTGGTCCAGGTGCAGTTCTCCTTGACCTCGTTGTTCTTCCAGGTCTCGTAGTTACCGGACAATCCGGTGCAGTCTGCAGGCTCGGCGTAACCGCCCATCCCGATCGTGGTGACCTGCTCCCGGTCCACGGCCATGCTCAGGGCCTTACGGACATCAACATCGTTGAAGGGGGCCTTGGTGGTGTTGAGCTGCCAGTTGATCATGGCGCCTGTGGCCGGGAACCAGTAGTGGCGGTGTTCCTTGTCCTTGGAAACGAACGTCTTTTCGATGTTCGGGATGTACTGCGGGGCCCAGTCCACGTCGCCGTTCGCGGCGGCGAGGTTGGCGCCGTCGTTCCCTGCAAAAGCGAGCATCTTGATACCGGCAATCTTCTGCTTGTCCGGCTGCCAGTAGTTGGGGTTCTTCTTGAGCACAAACGACTGGGCCTGGAAACTGTCAACCTCGGTGTAAGGGCCTGTGCCGACGGGCTTGGCATTGGCGTCCTTCTCCGGATCGGCAAGGGCGGACCATACGTGCTTGGGCAGGATGGTGAGGTGCCCGACGTCGTAGAGGGCCGGCGACCAGGGCTTGTTGAAGGTGAACGTGACCTTATTGCCTTCGGCGCTCACGGTGTCAAGGTACTCGAAGCCGCCCTTGATCTTTTTCTGGAGCTCGAAGGTGTAAGCGACGTCCTCGGCCACGAAGGGCTGGCCGTCGGACCACTTAACGCCGTCGCGCAGGGTGAAGGTGATCGACTTGCCGTCGTCGGCGGCCTTCCATTCAGTGGCCAGCCACGGCACAGTGTCACCCTTGGCCGGGTTGAAGATCAGCAGCGATTCGTAGATGGACTGCTGGACCATTGGGTTGACGGTGGGAGCGAACGGGTTGAAGTTCTGCACGAACGTGCCCATGTCCTCACGCGGAATGGTGAGGAAGGCGCTGGCGTTCGCCGCGGCATCGGTGCCGGCAGACTTGTTGCCGCTGGCTGCACAGCCGGTCAGCAGCAGTGCGCCTGCCGCCAGGCCGGCCGCCGTGATGCGGGCAGCCCTCAGGAATCGGGGTTGTGTCATGATGGTTGTCTCTTTCCTATCTTCATCTGCAAGGTGAAGGGGTGGGGGAGGGGTTGCTCTTCGAAAGTGATTTCGCGGTCAGACCGAAGAGCGTTCTAGCAGCGGACAGCCGACTAATTGCTGGTCGGCAATTATCGGCTGTCCTGCTGTAAGGGCTGCGAGCGTCTGGACTCCCAGGGCGCCCATTTTTTCGAACGGCAACGCAACCGTGGTCAGCTTGGGCCTGAGGTAGGCCGCAATCAGTTCCTGGTTGTCGAAGCCGATCACGGCGATGTCTCCGGGGATGGTCAGGCCCCGTTCCTTGATGGCGTCGTAAGCGCCCATCGCCATGCGGTCGTTGAGGCAGAACAGCGCGCTTGGCCTGTCCTCCTGTGGGTAGCGGTCCAGGATGCGGCACGCGGCCTCATACCCGCCGTCCGCCGTTGCGTATCCGGGCACCACGAGCTCGGGATCCAGCTCGAGTCCGGCTTCGGCGAGTGCTTCGCGTGCACCCGCCAAACGCCCGACTGCAGCTGGAATGACCGGGTCAAGGTTGATGACTCCGATCCGGGTGTGGCCCGCCTGGAGCAAACGTTCGACGGCGACGCGTCCGCCCGCACGCTCGTCGGGGACGATCGAGGGCAGCTTTCCATCCGCGTCGAAGCAGTTGATCAAGACGGTGGGTACTTCATTGGCGCTCTCCGGAACGTGGACGCCGCGGTGAAAAGTTGCTGCGTACAGAAGTCCTTCCACCCGCTGCTCCAGCAGCTTTTCGGTTGCGGCATCTTCCAGGCCCTGGTTGGGTCCCACGGCATCGGCCTGGTCGGAGGGCGCGATGAGCAGGAACTTGCGGTCGAGCCAGGCTTGGTCTTGTGCACCCTTGATGATGTCGACGGCGAATGGGGCCGTCACGATCTCGGTGACAATCCCGTACCAATCACTTCGCTGCGATGCCAGTGCCCGTGCTCCGGCATTCGGGCGGTAGCCCAGCGCCTGAACAGCTTCGATGATCCGGGAGCGGGTTTCCTCGGAGATGCTGGCATTTTCGCGGTTGCTCAACACGAACGAGACGGCAGTCCGGGAAACGCCGGCGTGCTTGGCCACATCATTCATGGTGACACCCCGCTGCCGCGCAGCCGCAGCATGATTTGAGGTGGTGGTCTTCGCCATTGAATGCTCCGGAGATCGTGGTGATGTTGCCTGCGAGTAACGCGCGTTACTAGTGCGTGTGATAGAGGTTACGCGCGTTACTCTCGCACTGTCAAGGGGTATTTTTCTTGGCTGTGGGGTCAGTGCCGCGCGCCTGTCCCATGGCGCCGCGGGGAGGGTGGGTGCTACGGGTGGGACTGCAGCTGGGGCTGATGCTGGAGGCTGGCGCGAAGTTCATCTTCAGTTGGAAGCCGGGCGCCGGCCCGGGATACGGTGATCGCGGCCGCAGCGGCCGCCATGCATCCCAGCTGGTCAAGGACTGCAGGCGCCAGGCCCCCGGCACCGCGGGTGACGAGTCCCAGGATCAGGGCCGCCATGTATGAGTCACCGGCGCCGATGGTGTCAACAACGGACGTCTTCACTGCAGGGACGGTAAGGGACGCGGCGGGTGTGGCGAGCAATGAACCTGATGGACCCGCGGTGATGACGGCCAGGTCCGCCCCCAGGCCCAGGATGTGCGTCGCGGTTTCCTCGAGGCCCTTTTCCGGGTACAGCCATCCGGCGTCCTCATCGCTGAGTTTGACGACGCCGGTGAGGTGCACCAGTTCCTCGAACGTGCGCCGTGCTTCGGCATGGGTTCCGAGCAGGGCTGGCCTGATGTTGGGGTCGTAGGTGATGATGCACTGGCTGCGGAGCTCCTGGAGGATGGCCTTGACTCCACCTGCGCCCGGTGGCAGGAAACTTGCGATCGAACCGGTGTGGAGGACCTTGGGTGGGGTGAGAGCAAGGTCCGGCGCTTTCACATCCCAGGTGATGTCGAAGGCGTAGCCCGCCGAGCCGTCGCCGGCGATGGTGGCAGTTGCCGTCGACGTTCTCTCCTGGGAGCGGGAGCCGGGCAAGAGCGCCACCCCGGCGCCGGTGAGGTGCTCCTCGAGAGCATCACCGCGGCGGTCAGCGCCCATGGAGGTGAGCAGCCCGGTACTGACTCCCAGCCGGGCCAGGCCGTAGGCGACATTCGCCGGCGACCCGCCGGGGTGTTCGTTGGTGCCCCCTGGCGTGGTGACGACGTCGATGAGGGCTTCCCCGATAACGACGACGTCCAGCACCTGCCGCGGAGAGAGCGGCTTGCCGTTGTTGTGCATGTTTGTTTTTCCTTGCTGTGGGTGCCGCCCTACGCGAGCTGCGTGACCTGAAGGCTGTTGATGGTTGCCCCGCCGCCGACGGCGTAAACGGCGAGGTCGGTGCTGGTCTCGGCCGGGAAGATCAGTTCGGTCATGGTGACCTGGCCGCCTTGGGCAAAGACTTCAACGGAGCAGCGGTCAACGTAGATGGTGAGGTCGTAGGACCCGTGCTTCGGCAGGACAGGAGCGGTGTCGATGGAGAGGAAGGATGCGTGGAAGTCTGTCTTTCCGGATTCCCGCCGGTCCACGAACAATTGGGCTTGGCCGGGCCGGATGCCCACACGGGTTCCCTTCGTGCCGTCCCCGCGCAGGATGAGCCCGAATTCCTCTGCACTTCCCGGCGTGAAGCTGGCGTCAATGCGCTGGACGGTGCCGGCCGCGCCGGCCAGAACCTGCACGCCGTCGTGGATGGTGGTTTCGGAAAGGCGGAAAGACTCCGGCTGGGCCAGGGCAGCCAGGTCACCCGCGGGGTGCTGGACCAGGCACAGTTTTCCATCGCTGGTCACGAGTGAGATTTCGCGGGCGAGGCTCATCGGGCTGCGCCAGGGTGTGGTGGGGATGTGGTTGGCGTAGTCCCAGTTGTTCATCCAGGCGATCATGAGGCGGCGGTTGTCCGGGGCGTCGCTGAAGGAGACGGCGGCGTAGTAGTCCCGGCCCCAGTCCAGCCACCGGTATTCGCCAAGCCGGTCAGCGTCCTGGAGGCCTTCGGTGATGGTGCTGGTGGAGGTGAAGGTGGTTCCGTCGAAGTCTCCGATGAAGTATTGGCCGGCTGAGCCGTTGTTGGGCCCGCCGGGGTTGAGGTTGACGGTAAGGACCCACTTGAGGTTGGCCGGGTCACCGTTCACGGGGAGGGGGAACAGGTCCGGGCATTCCCAGACGCCGCCGGTGGCGTTTGCGGGGCCGAAAGTGCTCAGCAGTGACCAGTTTTGCAAGTCGTCGGATTTGTAGAGGACCACCTGGAAGTCTTTGGCTTCGACGGCGACCATCACCCAGTAGCTGCCTGCGTCGCCGTCGTACCGGATGACTTTGGGATCACGGAACTCGGCGGACCCGCGGTTCAGGACGGGGTTGTCTGTGTGTTTTGTCCAGGTGTAGCCCCCGTCCAGGCTGTAGGCCAGGGACTGGGCCTGGACGCCCTCATGCATGGAGCCCGGTTTGTAGGCGCTGGTGTAGATCGCGACGAGGGGGGCAACGGACCCGTTGCCGAATCCGCTGGTGTTCTGACGGTCATAGACGATGCTGCCGGAAAAGATGTCTTCGTTCTCGTCGCAGGCGATGGCTACGGGGTGTTCGGTCCAGGCCAGCAGGTCGGTAGAGGTGGCGTGGCCCCAGGACATGTTGCCCCACACGTTTCCCACCGGGTTGTTTTGGTAGTAGAGGTGATAGACGCCGTCGTGAAAAATCAGGCCGTTGGGGTCATTGAGCCAGGTGTCTTTTGCGGTGTAGTGCAGGGCCGGGCGGTAGGAGTCTGTAGTGGCCGTGCTGATCGGGGTGAGTGTATCCATGGGGGTTCCTTTCGAAAGTGTGTGCTATTTGCTCGCGCCGGCCGTGAGGCCTTCGCGCAGGGTGCGTTGGCCGAAGATAAAGACGACCAGTGCGGGCAGCATGGACAGGATCACGCCGGCGAGGACCACCGAAATGCTCCCGGTGCCAAGGTTGCCCTGGAGCGTGACCAGGCCGAGGGGAAGCGTGAAGTTCTGCTCGCTGATGGTGAGGATCAGGGGCCGGAAGAACTCGTTCCAGTGGAAGTTGAAGGCAAGGATCCCGACGATGGCCATGCCCGGGACCGCCAACGGAGCGTAAACGGAACGGAAGATCCGCCACGGCCCGGCACCATCCAGGGCGGCCGCTTCCGCGAAATCATTGGGCAGGCCCAGGAAGTATTGGCGCATCAGGAAAGTGCCGAAGGCGGTGGGAATGGCCGGCAGGATCAGGGCCAGCAGCGTATCGGACAGGCCCATCCCACGGATGAGCATGAACACCGGGACGATGGTGACCTGCACCGGGACCATCATGGTGGCCAGCACCAACGAAAAGATGGCCTTCTTGCCGCGGAAGTCCAGGCGTGCGAACGCGTAGCCGGCCAGGGTGGCCGAGGCCATCTGGCCAAGCGCGATCAGCCCGGTCACCAGGGCGCTGTTCAGGACCAGGAGGCCAACGTTGATCTGCCTGAACACCTCCTGATAGGCGGTGAAGTCAGGATTGATGGGCAGGAAGGACGGCGGCAGGTTGAATGATTCCGACGGCGCCCGCAGCGACGTGGACAGGGTCCACAGGACCGGGCCGAGGGTCAGCGCGGCCGCCACGGCCAAAGCGGTGTACCGGCCCACGGTTCCGGCAGCGGGCCGGCCGCGCCTGCGGGAGCGCCTGTGGGTGGCCGGCGTGCCGGTAGTGGAACCGGAATCCTTGTCTGTCCCGGTGTGCAGGGTCTGGCTGGACATGAGGGACCTCACTGGTAGAAGACGAAGCGGCGGCTGAGGCGGAACTGCAGGGCGGTGACGGCAAGGATCAGCACGGTGAGGACCAGGCCGATGGCCGAGGCTTCGCCGAACTCCAGTTGCTGGAAGGCGGATTCAAAGATCACCAAGACGGCAGTGCGGGTGGAATCCCCGGGGCCGCCGTTGGTCAGGACGTAGGGCTGGTCGAAGACCTGCAGGGCACTGATGATGGCCATGACGGAGGCGACGAGCACCGTGGGACTGATCAGCGGAAGGGTGACATTGCTGAACTGTTTCCAGCCCGTGGCGCCGTCCAGGTTCGCTGCCTCGTGCAGTTCCTTGGGAATGTTCGTCAGGGCGCCGAGGAAGAGCAGAAACGAGAACCCGAAGTTCTGCCACACATAGACCAGAACCACCACGGTTGCCGATGCCACGGGACTGGTCAGCCATGGCACAGCGGGAATGCCGATCAGGGACAGGAGCCAGTTCACCACGCCGAACTGTTCGTTGAACATGTACCGCATGAAGATGGACACTGACGCGGCGGAGAGGACCAGGGGAAAGAAGAAGGTGGAACGGAGGAACACCCTCAGCCAGGACGGCATCCTGCCCTGCAGCATGGAAGCCAGGCCCAGGGCGATGCCCAGTTGGAGGATCACCGCGACGATAACGAACATGATGGTGTTCAGGAAGGACACGCGGACGGTGGGGTCCTCTGCCAGTGAGGCGAAGTTGGCGAAACCGACAAACTGTGGTGCGGAAATGATGTCCCAGCGGAAGAAGGCCAGGACCAGCGAGCCGATGATCGGCAGGAAGGTGAACAGGGCCATCCCCAGCAGCGTGGGGGCCAGGAAAATCATGGCCAGCCATCGCTCGACGAACGAGCGGCGCGCGGCCGGCGGTTTTGCGGTCTGGCGCGGGGCGGTGGAAGTGGTGGTCATGGGTTCCTCCTCAGAGCCAGTTCGAGATCACGCTGCAGGGTGCCCATCGCGGTCCGTACATCAGCGGAGCTGCCGCTGACAGCGGTGGAAACATTTTTCATCAGGGCAGTTTCGACGGCGGCCTGCTGGGGCGGTGCGGGGATGGGGCCGGAGGTGGGGAACCGGTCGAGGGTGTCGTAGAACACTTTCCAATGCCGGGGCCCGGTGGCCGCGTAAAAGGACTCGTTGACCATCGAACGGCGGGTCGGAGTGGTGTTCGGCTTGGGAATGGCCAACTGCATCGCTTCCCGGCTGGAGCAGAACTTCACCCATTCCCAGGCTGCGTCCTTGTCCTTCGCCGTGCGCATGATGGCGTAGCCGGCTGCGCCGAACTGGTGCCGCTGCGTCCGCCAGCGGGGGAAGAACTGCACATCGAACTGGTCGGCGGTCATTCCGGCGTCGTGCAGGCCCTGCGCCCAGTAACCGCCGGCGGGCGTGGTGCCGATGCGGTTGTTGCCGAATAAGCCGACCAGGGCGTTGCCGCCGCCTGATTCAGGACGGACACCAAGTCCTTCGGCAACGAGCTCGCGCAGGTAGTCGAAGGTCTCGATAACCCGCCCGTCTTCCGCGTTGGGGGCCAGCCATTGATAGCCGCCGCCACGCGTGGCGCGGGCGGGGTCGTTCCGGTAAAAACGGTCCCACATCCAATCCCCGCCGGAAGCCTTGGTTTCGGTGAGAAAGCTGGTGTCGTTGGCGTACAGCCAGGGCACAACCCCGCCGAAAAGCCGGTTGGTCCAGTAATACGGGGTGAAGTCGGCCGGGCGGGCCTTCCGAAGGGCGCGGAGGGTGGCGCTGAAGTCGTCCTGCGTCCAGTCGTCCTTGGGCCGGTCAAGCCCGGCCTGGGCGAAGGTGGTGGTATTCAGATACATGTTCGCCGCGTTCCAGTCCAGCGGAAGCTGGTACAGGCTGCCTTGGTACATGAAGGCTTCCAGCAGGCTCGGATGAACATCATCGAAGTAGTCGCTCATGTCGGCGGCGTCCCGGCGGACATAGTCATCCAGCGGCTCGGCGAGCTTGTCGGCGAACAGCTGGGCGCCCTCGGTAGCCACGTAGACGACGTCCGGCGGTGTTCCGGCGGCCACCATGGTGAGGATTTTGGAAAAGAAGTCCTTCCAGTCGGCGCCCTGGATGGCCTGCACCTGGACTGGAATATCAGGGTGGGCGGCGGTGAAGGCGTGAACCAGGCCCTGCCGGGCGGCCGCATCGGCTGCCGTTCCAAGGATGGCGATGCTCAGGGCCTTGCTGCCACGGCCCGGAATGTCTGTGCCTGTCAGTCGAGGCCAGGCTCCCACGGTGGCTCCCGCTACAGCAAGTCCCGTAAGGCCGAGCATGGAACGCCGCGTGAGTTGTGATACTCCGCTGCCGGACTGCGGGGCATGCGAGGGGGCTGGTTGCCCCGGTGTCTTTTCAGACGTCATTGTCGGCTCCTCCTAACACGTGTTAAGCAGAGTAGATACCCGACCTAACACGTGTCAAGTAGATGGTGCGATTGTTCGTCAGGCCATGCTCTGAGGTTTAGAAACCGCAGCGGCTGAAGGTCCTCTGGTCAGCGGGCTGGAAGCGCTGCGGTTGAAGCCCGCGGGATGATCCGGCAGGGCATGTAGAGGGTTCCTGCTTCCGGGTTCCCCGCTGCCGGGGTTTGTCCTTCCACCGCATCCAGCAGCATGGACATGGCCGATGCTCCGATGTCGGCGTGCGGAAGTGCCACGGTGGTCAGGGCGGGGACAAGGTTGGCGGCAAGGTTCTGCTGGTCGTCGTAGCCCACCACGGAGAGATCCTGCGGTACGCGCAGTCCCGCGCTGGCCGCATACAGCAAAACACCGGTGGCAACCCTGTCGTTGGAGCAGATGATCGCCGTCGGCCGGTCTCTTCCGCCCAGCACAGCGGAAGCGGCCCGGTATCCTTCATCGATGTCCCATCCGGTCGCATGGACGTGCTGCTGTTCACGGCCCAGCCCCGCCTCTTCCATGGCCTCGCGGTATCCCTGTTCGCGTTGCGGGGCGGCAGGTGAGCTGAGGGTTCCGGTCAACAGGGTGATGCGGCGGTGGCCCAGGTCGATCAGCAGCTGTGCCGCGGCACGCCCGCCGTCGACCTCTGCGGGTATGACCGACTGGAGCCGGGAGCCGGCATCGGTGCAATTGGCCAAAATGGCGGGCAAGGTGAGCATTGCCGGCGGGGCGGTAATTTCGCGCAGGCTGCCGGTGGCGTACATGATCCCGTCTACCTGCCGGTGCACGAGTTGCTGTGCCGCGGCGCTCTCGCGGGACGTGTCGTGTTCTGAATCGACCACCAGGACCATGTACCCGCGGGCCAGGGCCGTGCGTGAAGCGCCGCTGATCAGCCGGCCGGCGAAGGGGCTGGTGACGATGTCATCCGTAATGATGCCGATCGTTGATGTCTGCTGGTTGCGCAGGCTGAGGGCAACGGAGTTGGGCGTGTAGTCAAGCTCCGCCGCGGCGCGGAGGACGCGCTCCTGGCGCTCTGCAGTGACGTTGCCGTTTGCCCTGCCGTTGAGCACCAGTGATACGGCACTGCGGGACACGCCTGCCCGTCGTGCCACATCCAGTGCGGTAGCTTTTCGTTTCACCATGCCGATCTCCTCGCTTTGAGTTCAGCATAGCTAACTCGTGTGAGGTCCGGGTGTCGAGGTGGCCATGGGATTCAGCCGGGGGTTCTCAGCCGGTGAAGGCAGTCATCCGGATCGAAACGAGTATTCGCGGAAGGTCGACGCCGAGCTTGGCGACGTAGCGTGTCGGAGGGTCGTGCGGGAACCACCTCGCATACTCCTCATTCAATCCCGCGAAGTCCGAAGGAGCACTGAGCAGCACGCCGACCTCAACGACGTCTCCCAGCCCTGCCCCCGCTGCCTCAAGGATGGCCTCGCAGTTTGCAAGAGCCTGGCGCGTCTGGTCCTGGATGCTGTTGCCCGCAAGCTGACCGCTGACCGGATCGGTGCCAACCGTCCCGGAGACAAAAACGAATGGTCCCGCTTTGACGCCCTGGCTGAAAAACTGTGAACCAGGCGCCTTGTCCGACCTGACGATCTCCCTCGGCATGACGGATCCTTCCCTGAAGCCCGGTGGATGTTGGCAGCAGAATTGCAGTCATCGCCGGATACCGCAACCCCTGGCCCTCCTCGAGATCCGCCGGGTCATCCCAGGTACGAAGGTTGCGGGCGGTGGCGCAGGAACTCGTGGCGGTGGGTGGCGTTGTTTGCTTTCTCAAACTGGCGGGTGAAGGCTTGCCGGGGCTTGACCGCGGAAACACCCGTCGGGTCCCGGCGCGGTTCCACCACTACAGAGGGCTGCGCGTGTTTACTGAAGCGGGGTAGGCACTGCCACGTCCGGCTCCGCATCCACCGCCTTGGCGGACCGAGCAGACCGACTCCGACGGCGACCTCCACTAAGGCTCCATAGGCAGGGCTTATATAGGGTGTCCGGCTGTCAGCGGCTCGGTCCGCGCTGTCTTCACCATCGAGGAAGGACGGTTATCGCCATGACGCGGCCGACTCTCGCCGGGACAGCACGAGGATTAGGTGCGGTCGGCAGCGTCCTCGAGGTCTGCGACGACGGATTCGAGTTCGGCGTCCAACGGCAAGTTTTGTTGGTCCCGGACCCCGTCGATGCTGCCGTTGGGATCTCGGTCCAGGCGTGCGAAGAGGGGATCGAGGCATGGCTGTTCGGGGCCGTGTTCGGCGACGAGTTCCAATGTGGTGTTGGCAGCGTTGTCAGAGGTCAGGCTGTCGATGAGGACGCGGGCTATTTGGTGCCGGGCGATGACCCCGTCGGAGGAGTTTCCGGCGTGGCGGGTGTCGCCTTGAAGCAGGGTGATCTGGAGTTGGTTGTTGTCGTTGTAGTCGAACCATCCCGGGCGCACGATGGTGTAGGGGTTGCCGCTTGCGCGGACGAGGCGTTCGCTGCGGCGTTTCCAGTCGTAGTACTCGGCCCGCGCGGTGACCCCGATGGCGGTCATCAGCGCGATACGCGCCCGCCGGCCGTCCAGGGCGGTGAGGATATTGCGGACGCCGGCGTAATCGACGGCTTCAAGGTCGCTGCTTCCGTAGGGTGCGCCGTGGGTGAAGACGATGGCGTCTACGCCGTCTACCGCGGCGGTGAGTGTTTCTGGCCGCGTGAGGTCACCGATGACCACGTGTGCACGGTCATCAAGGGAGCGGGCCCGCCTCTCATTACGCACCAGGGCCCTGGCTGTGTGGCCTTGCCGGAGGGCTTCGGTGACGGCGAGGCGGCCGATGCTGCCGGTGGCTCCTACGAAGAGGATGGTGAGTGGTTCGTTGGTCATGATCAGTTCCTGTTCTGGTGCCGGCTGCACCGCCCGGTGAGTTCAGCGGCGCCGCCGGCGTCGGGTCTGCCGGCTTTTGGTCCTTTGTCTTTCAGGCTTCGGGGATGGTGAGCCCGAAGCTGTTGAAGTCGATCTGATCGGGATCCATGGTGTCCCCGATGTGCAGGGCGTCGATGCGGGCCAGTTCGTCGGCGGTGAGTTCGAAGTCGAACACGTTGAAGTTTTCCGCGATCCGGTCCGGGCGCACTGACTTGGGGATGGCGGAGCGGCCCTGCTGGATGTGCCAGCGGATCATGACCTGCGCCGTCGTTTTGCCGTAACTGTCTGCGATGGCCTGGATTGTTAAGTCGGTCAGAGGTGTGGTGGTGTCACCCCTGTAGTGCCGGATTCCGCCGATGGGTGACCATGCCTGCGTGAGGATGCCGTGGGCCTGGTTGGCCGCCTGAAGGTCCGGCCGGTTGTTGTAGGGGTGCAGCTCGATCTGGTTCACCGCCGGCATGACGTCTGTTTCGCGCAGGAGCGCCTTGAGCCGGATGGGGTTGAAGTTGCTGACGCCAATGGCCCGGACCGCGCCGTCAGAAAGGAGCCGCTCAAGTGCCTTGTAAGCCAGGATTCTTTTGTCGAATGTGTTGGGCTGGGCCTGGTGCAGGATCAGGAGGTCGAGCTGGTCCACTCCGAGCTTCTTGGCGCTCTTCTCGAAGGCGTGGAGCGTGGTGTCGAAGCCGTAGTCGCTGACCCAGACCTTCGTCTCCACGAAGACGTCTTCACGGGGGACACCGGACCGGCGGAGGCCTTCCCCGACCTCGCGTTCGTTGCCGTAAGCCGCAGCTGTATCGATGTGGCGGTAGCCAACTTCGAGGGCGGCCTCCACGGCGGCGACGGTTTCTTCGGGAGGGGTTTGGTAGACGCCGAGCCCCACCGAGGGCATGGCGATGCCGTTATTCAGGGTGATGAGTTCAACCACAGCGCGTTTCTCCTTAATATTGGGCGGTGTTGTCAGAGCTGTCCGGCACGCATTGCTGCGATGACTCCGCCGTCGATGAGGAGGTCTGAGCCGGTGATGAATGCACCTTCGGGTCCGAGGAGGTACCCGGCGATGGCTGCCACTTCCGCCGGGGTGCCCATGCGCCCCGCGGCTGAGGTGCGGATCATGTTCCGGTAGCCTTCGGCGAACGGGCCGGACATTTCGTCCTGGGCCAGGGGAGTGGAAATGATGCCCGGGCTCAGGGAGTTGATGCGTGCCCCGCGCGAGCCCCAGGTGGTTGCTGCTGCCTGCACGCGCAGGGCGTTGCCGCGTTTAGCCAATGTGTAGGCAGCGCCGGAATCGCCCACCTTGTCCGCAGCGAGGAACGGCAGGCCAAGAAGCTCGGCCGTGGGGGTGTAGGCCAGAGCGTGTTCGATCTCGCGCAGGTAGCCGTCGCCCATGTGGCCGGCCATGCTGGAAATAACGACGCCGGAACCACCTTGGGCGATGACGCGGCCGAATTCTTCCAGGACGTAGGCGGTGCCGAGAAGGTCAACGTGCAGGACCCGTTCGGTGGTCGCCTGGACCGGGGATACACCGGCTGCGACGACCACGCGGGTGACGTCACCGGCGGCTGCGGCTGTGTCGGCCAAAGCGGCGACGGCGTCGTGGTCTGAAATGTCGACCGGGTGGGTGGTGACGTCGTAGCCTTCACCGCGGAGCTGGCCGGCTACAGCGTTCAGGATGTCTTGGTTGTAGTCGGCGAGCAGGACGCGCCGGCCGATGCCGGCGATGCGGCCGATCGCTGCTCCGATGCTGCCTGAGCCGATGATGACTGCTACTTCTTGTGCCATGGATGTTTCCTCTACTGGGCGTGATTGTCTGTGCTGGGTGGCTGTGCTGAATGGGTGCGACGGTTAGTAGGTGGTCGCCCGGGAGTGCTGGGCTTTCCAGGTACCGCCGTCGCGGACGTAGGTGGTGGTGGACTCCAGCGGCCAGGTGGCGCGGGAGCCGTAGATGGTGGCGTCAACCAGGTTCCGGGTGACCGCGACGGCCGAGTCGCCGTCGATGGTGACGGTAGCGGTGACTTCCTCGAACCCGTGGTAGCGCATCTGCCCGGACCGGATCTGGTCCAGCCACTCGGCTTTGGTCTGCTCGTAGCCGCTGATGTGCACGGCCACGAAGTCCGGGGCGAGGAGTTCATCGAGTTCATCGGTCTGCTGCTCCACGAGCAACCGGCTCCGCTCCCTGGTCGCCTCCAGGACTGCGGTTTCATCGGAGTTCGTGGGCGTGATGTTCAACGTCTCATTCATGGGGATGGGACTTTCTGAGGTTGTTGCCTGGGACAGGTTTGGTTGGTTGGCTTCTGTACCTGGGGGAGCGGTGGCTGGTGAGCAGCCGGCAATGACCGCGGCCAGGGAGACTGCCACCAGGGCACTGCCCGGCTTTCTGATAAGGAACGGCATGGTGGTCCTTTCTGTACGCTGCCTCGTGTGAAGCACTTTTAGTAGTGGGCTAGTGAGGCAGCGGAATCGGCGGACGATCCATCGGCGGCTGCATCGGAGGGCCGAGTGGAACGGACGAGGGCGAATGAAGTAACTGCGGCAAGAATGAGGGCACCCGCAGCCCACCAGAAGGCTGTGACGTATCCGTGAACGTCGGCCTGATCCACTGCGGCGTTTACGGCGGTTCCGTTTGTTGCGAGCCAACTGGCGGTGGCGCCTGCTGCGATAGCACTCATGAGCGCGGTTCCGACGGCTCCGCCGATCTGCTGGGAGGTATTGACCATGGCCGAGGCGACACCGGTGTCCGCCGGGTCGGCATTCGACGTGGCGAGGACCATGGAGCACATGAACGCGGTCCCCAGGCCCAGGCCCATGACGACGCTGGCGGGGAAGACTACTTGCCAGTAGTTGTTCTCGACGGACAGCCGTGTCAACCAGAACATTCCGGCGGCGCCCACCAGGTAGCCGCCGCTGATCAGCCACCGGACCTGAAGCCTGCCGATGAGCCGTGTCCCGAGCTGGGTGGAGCCGAAAATCAGGCAGGCCACGAGGGGAAGGAAGGCAACACCGGTCAGCAGCGGGGAGAACCCGAGGATGGACTGCATGTAATAGGTGAGGAAGAGGAACTGCGTGAAGTTTCCGGCCATGGCAAGGGAAACACTGAGGTAGGCCCCGCCCCGGTCCCGGTCCAGGATCATGCGCATCGGCAGCAGCGGAGCCGCGGCCCGGTTTTCGACGGCGACGAACACGGCCAGCAGGACCACGGCCGTCACGAATGATGCGATTGTGGTTGCTGCGCCCCAGCCTTCGGTCTCGGCCCGGTTGAGTCCGAAGACCAGAGCGGCGAGCCCTACCGAAGCCAGCACGGTGCCGAGGACATCGTGCCGCTGACCCTGGCGTTCAGCGCCGGCATCACGGACATAAGCGAGGGCCCCTGCGACGGCGACCGCACCGAAAACGATGTTGACGAGCAAAGTCCACCGCCATGAAGCGAACTCAGTAAGAACCCCGCCAAGCAGCAGGCCGATGGCACCGCCGGCACCAGCGACGGCGCTGAAAACACCGAACGCCGTTGCACGCTCCCGGCCGGCAGGAAAGGTCACCGACAGCAGGGACATGGCAGCCGGGGCGAGGAGCGCGGCGAACACACCCTGCAGAACCCGCGCAACCAACAGCATCTCAATATTCGCTGCGAACCCGCCCAGCACCGAAGCGACACTGAAACCAACGAGCCCAACGATGAACGAACGCCTGCGGCCCCACTGGTCAGACACCCGCCCGCCGAGCAGGAGCAGCGCCCCGAAAGCCAGGCTGTAAGCGGTGATCACCCACTGCCGGTCGGCGTCGCTGAACGCCAGATTCAGCTGGGCCTGCGGGAGGGCGATGTTCATGATCGAGGCGTCAAAGATCACCATCAGCTGGGCGATCGAGATGAAGATCAACGCGATCCAGCGCCGTCTGGCGGTCACGTCCGCTGGGTGTGCGGTCAGTGAGTCTGTCATTCAGGGATTCTCCGTAGAAGTCTTGGCTGTCGAGGCGCTTCGCCTCTCTTCATCTACAAGTCAACCGTCGCCCCTGAAGCCGAGGTAGTGGCTGCTGTTCCATGTAACGCCAGTACCTCCCACCGGCCCTGTGTCCGCGCGTACCGTGGAAACCGTGACGAACAACAGCGAAGTACGCGAATTCCTCAAATCACGCCGTGCCCGGATCACCCCGGACATGGCAGGGCTGCAGATCTATGGCGGCCTGCGCCGCGTGCCCGGCCTGCGCCGCGAGGAACTCGCCATGCTCGCCGGGATGAGCATCGACTACTACAACCGGCTCGAGCGCGGGAACCTCACCGGCGTTTCCGACAGCATCCTCGAGTCCCTCGCCCGTGCCCTCAAGCTCGACGACGCAGAACGCACCTACCTCTTCGATCTCGCCCGGGCGGCGAACCAGAAACGGCCCAGGCAGCGCCGGCGCAGCCCGCAGAAACTCAGCCCCAGCATCCAGCACCTCCTGGACGGCATGACCGGCATCCCGGCCTTTGTCCAAAACGGCAGGCTCGATGTCCTCGGCATGAACGACCTGGCCCGGGCGCTCTACCACCCCAACGGTGACGCGCCGGGCCAGCCGCAGAACTTCGCACGCTTTGTCTTCCTCGACACCAACTCCCAGGAACAACTGACGGACTGGGAATCAATGGCCCAGGACGTCGTCGCCATCCTCCGGCAGGAAGCCGCACGCGACCCCCACAACCGCGACCTCACCGACCTCATCGGAGAACTCTCCACCCAGAGCAAGGACTTCAGGACCATGTGGGCCGCCCAGAACGTCCGCCTGCACCGCTCCGGGACCAAACCCTTCCACCACCCCGTGGTCGGCGACTTCGAGCTAACCTTCCAAGCCCTGCAACTACCCGGTGACGAAGGACTCACACTCATCGCCTACAGCGCCGAACCCGGCACCCCCGGACACGACGCACTCAACCTGCTCGCCACCTGGGCCGCAACCGTCCGCAGCGAGGCCGGTCAAAAAGCGAGCGATGTGCCTGCCCGCCGCCGGACCTGAACAAACTAACGAGAAGGACACATCATCGGAAACGGAACTGGGGTGATCGGCCCCGGCGACTGCACATCAGCGCTGGCTCGTGAGCTGGCCACTGGCGGCACCCACAGCGTGCCTCTGCGGCACAAACATTTACTCTCATGATGAACAACGACGAGAGGCAGGGGACCCGGCGCCGCCCGCTTCGGTTGCTCTTGGGCCTGCTGCTGCTCGGGTTGCTCGCGGTACCGCTGGCGTTCTTCGGACCCGGCTTACTCAGTGGTTTGCGCGCCGAGATCGCCCCGGTGCTGTTGCCCCCGGAATGTACGGTCGAAACCCCGGAGGGGGAGGTCGGGCTCGACCGTGACGAGGCGCAACTGGCCACGACCGCCGTCGCTCTCCTGGCCCGCGGGATGGAGGCACCGGACACCTCCGGCATCGATGTTGCGGTGTTGCAGGGGTTGGCCGAGGGGCCCGCCGACGACGCCGGCCCTTCCCTGGCCTGCCGGGGCTCGGCCGCCGGGGACCTGCAGGAACAGCAGCTGGGTGCCGCCGGCCTGACACCCCGCGCCGAACAGCTGCGCGAGGCCATGACCGGAGTGTTCGGCGACCAGAGCCTGGGCGGCTTTGCTCCCGGCGGCGTCGGCCAGGGTCACGGAGCGGACTCCACACACTACGACGGCCGGGCGATCGACATCTTCTTCCGCCCGGTGACCGAGGAGAACCGGCGTCAGGGATGGATACTCGCCCACTGGCTCATCGCCCATGCCGAGGACCTGGACATCCAGTACGTGATCTTCGACGACCGGTTCTGGAGCGTGCACAGCTCAAGCGGGCAATGGCACTCCTACGACGCACCCGAACCCGGCAACGAGATCCTGCGCCACCTCGACCACGTACACGTAGACGTGCTGCGCGGAGGCACTGACTGAGGTCAATTCCGAACTCATCCCCGCTGTCAGTCCTCTTTCGGTGCAACGAATCCCGGCTCTCCCGGGAAAGGGTAGGTGCTGTAGGGGAAGTTCTCCCTGGTGATGTCAAGGATCCCTGGATTCTTTTCAAACCACCGACGTGCCTTGTCATCGGTGACCTCGTACATGGGCTTTGGCAGCCCCTTGGGTTTACGGAGCTTGCGGGCCCGCCATTCCTTGCGGAGTATTGCGGTGCTGGCCAACCAGCCGCCGGTACATATGAGGGTGAGGAATGCGAAGAGCAGGGTCAGGACCACGCCCATGCCCATGTCACCCAGATCGGGGAAGGACATGATGACCGTGAGGATCCCGAAGGGAATTCCGAATGGGGCCACGACGGCAGGGACCGTCATGATCAGGGCGACCAAACTTTGGCCGATAACGCTGTTGGCCATGTTGGAGGATTCTGTGGCACTGTGACCTCCGAGGCCCCATTCTTCCTGCGTGTAGGCGTAGACCACGTACTCCTTGTTCCACCCTCCAGTCCCGTACCGGTACTTCGGCACATGCTTCCTGACGTACTCCTCCATGCGCCTCTGCCTCTCAGCCTTGCGCAACTGCCTCTCGGCTTTGCTTCTCATGGTTGAGGGATTCCCGTGGGGCTGATAACGGTGAAGCGAAGGAACAGTGGAGAAGCACGATAACTGCGGTGAGGGTGGTGAAGGGGCTTGTTCAAGGTTGTCCAATGGGCCGAAGGGCGCGCGGAGGCGGCGCGCCCCCAGCACGATGCAATCCCAGGTACCGGTGAACCACCGGCCCCTGTTGCTCACATAGTCTTCACCCTAGCGAAGAACGACCGGTAGGTGCCGGGGATCAGCCCATGCGGCTCACGCGAACACCGCCAACCGCTCCAGTCCACGGCGTATCGCCCGGGCTGGGCAGGGTGAGATGCGCGAAAACGTACCCCTGCTGAAGTTCAAGGACGTGCGACGTGCTCCCGGCACAGTCCAGTGCGAGCACTAATGGCCGGAAAGGCGCACCGGGGTGCTCCTGTCCGACGGATATTTCCGCTCCGGAAGCACCAACACAGGCTGCGGTGACGGTGTACCGCCCGGCCGCCGGTACCCTCTCAGTTTTGCCGAACCCCCTGACCGGTCCGTCCAGTGGCCCAACCTCGGAAAGGAGGACTGGCTCCGGCAATTCCCCCAGGAGCCGGTCCAGCTGAGCGTAGTTCCTGGCCTCCAGTTCGAGAATCCGCCGATCGTTGTAAGGTTTCGGGGCCCCTGCCGTTGGCGTTGGGCCGGCTGTTGGCATACGCCCCTGTTCGTAGGCGGGTACCGGTGTGTGCACAGGCTCGGAGTATTCATAGGCGCATCCCGCTGTTCCGCTGAGCGGGATCAGCAGGCACAGGGCAAACGCGAGCCGGTGCCGCCTGTGCTTCATTTCCACCCTTCAATGGTGGGCAAGCCCGCCGTCCAAAACAACCACAAGCATGACCTGTAGAAGTGCGCAGGTAAATTGCTAATGATAATGATTTGCATCTAGGGTGTTGGGTCGGACTACTAACGCTTGGCGATCAGAAGGAAAGAACAAATGGGTTGGCAAAAGATGAGGGTGGCTGGCGCGTCCGCCGTCGCACTGTTGATGATCGCGGGGTGCGCCGCGGGCGGCAACGACGCCCCGGCAGTTACGCAGCCGCTGAGGGTGGTGGGGCAGTTTGAGTTCCACAGCCTTGACCCCTCCACGGCCGGCGGCTTCTTCACCCGGCTGCAGGTGGCAGAAACCCTGGTGGACGCGGACGTCCAGGGCGTCCTCCAGCCCGGACTGGCCGAAAGCTGGAGCGCCTCCGCAGACGGGCTGTCCTGGACCTTCGCGCTCCGTCCGGATGCCCTCTTCCATGACGGCACGGCTGTCACTGCCGAGGTGGCAGCGGCCGCGCTGACCACGGCACAGGGCAAGGCCGGCACCCCGCTGGCAACGGTTCCCCTCAAGGCGATCTCTGCAGAGGGCAATGCTGTCCGCGTGGAACTGGCGGAGCCGTTTGCACCCTTGCCGGCGGTGCTGGCCCACACGAGCACCCAAATCCTCGCCCCCAGTTCCTACGGTCCTGATCAGGCAGTCACCAAAGTGGTGGGCTCAGGGCCATACCAGGTGTCGCACATCGAGCCGCCGGCCAAGGTTGAACTTGCGGCCTTCGAGCAGTGGCATGGCGAGAAGCCGGACATCTCCGAGGTTACTTATCAGGCCGTCGGGAGGGCCGAAAGCCGGGCTTTGATGGCCGAAAGCGGCCAGGCGGACGTTACCTTCGGCATGGACCCCAGCAGCCTCCAGAAGATCAGGCAGGCAGGCAAGCTGGATATCGCCGCCGTGACCCTGCCCAGGAGCATCCTGCTGAAGGCCAACTCCGGCCACGAAATCCTCGGCGACGTCCAGGTGCGCCGCGCCCTCAGCTTGGCACTGGACCGCGAATCGATGGCAACGGCATTGTTGCGTGATCCGGAGATGGCGGCCACCCAGCTCTTCCCGCCATCCCTGCCGGACTGGCACCAGGCATCGGCCAAGCCCCTGGAGCACGATCCCGCCGCCGCCCGGAAACTGCTGGCCGACGCCGGCTGGGCCCCGGGTAGCGACGGCATCCTGGAACGAGACGGCAGGAAATTCACCGTCACCCTGCGGACCTTCCCTGACCGCCCGGAACTTCCCATCCTCGCCACGGCGATCCAGGCCAAGCTGAAGGAACTGGGAATCGCCGTGGACGTGAAGGTGGGCAACTCCAGCGAAATCCCGGCCGGGCATAAGGACGGATCCCTCGAGCTGGCGCTGTACTCCCGCAACTACGCACTGGTACCCGACGCACTGGTAACCCTGACCGACGATTTCGCCCCCGAAGGCGGAGACTACGGTTCCATGGGCTGGAACGACCCCGCCCTCACCTCGGCTTTGCACGACCTGGCCAGCGGCAACGACGCCGGGAAGGCAGCGGAGTCCCGCGGAAAAGTCACGGACATCCTGCAGGCCCAGTTGCCCGTCATCCCGGTGGCCTGGTACCGGCAGAGCGCGGTGGTCAGCCCCCGCGTCGACGGCGTGACGCTGGACCCGCTGGAGCGTTCATGGCGCCTGAGCGACCTGGCCTGGAAAAAGTAGGAGGGGGCCGTCATGACCATATCCACCGCAGAGCCCCGTACCTCATCCAGGCCCGCTGTTCCTTCCGCCGTGGCCACCACGGCAAGGGTCCTGGGCCGCCGCGCCCTCCAGGCGGCCGGGGTAGTCCTCGTCGTCTCCACCGCCTGCTTCGCCATTGTCCAAAACCTTCCAGGGGATATCGCTTTTCGGATTGCCGCCGGCCGCTACGGCTATGACCAGGTCACCGCTGCGTCCGCCGACAGCGTCCGTGCTGAACTGGGGCTTGACCAGCCGGTCTGGCTCCAGCTCATGGACTGGCTGGCCGGCCTGGTGTCCTTTGACCTGGGCAATTCGCTGGTCACGGGGGCAAGCGTGGCCGGGGAACTTGGCCTTCACCTCGCGAGCAGCCTGCAGCTGGCGGCTGCCGCACTGGTTCTTGCCTTGATTGTCGGGACTACCGTGGGAGCCCTGGCAGCGGCCCGGCCCGGCGGCCTCCTGGACCGGCTCACCACAGTCTGGGTGTCCGCAGCGCGGGCACTGCCGCCCTTCCTGCTCGGGCTGCTCCTGATCCTGCTGTTTTCCGTCCACCTGGGCGTGCTGCCCGCCGCCGGCCATGGAGAAGCGAACAACATCGTGCTCCCGGCGGCGACACTCGCCGTCGGCCTCTCCGGGCTGTTCGCCCGGGTAACCCGGGACGCGATGGCGCAGATCCGCCAATCAGACTACGTCCGCTTCGCTGCCACCAAGGGCCTGGGCAACTGGCTCGTGTTCCTCCGGCATATCTGCAGGAACACCGGCGTGACACTGATCGCCTACGTCGGCGTGCAGGTCCTGGTTCTCATCGAAGGCGTTGTGGTGGTGGAAAGCCTCTTCGCCTGGCCCGGCCTGGGGCATGCCCTGGTCCATGCAATCTTCTGGCGGGACATCCCCATGATCCAGGCCGCGGCACTGGCGCTGGCGCTCATGGTGGTCGCCATGAATACGCTCGTTGACCTCGCAACAGCGGCTGTTGATCCCCGGCCCCGCCACAAGGAGGCAGTACTGTGACCAACGCCGTCGCCATGCACGAGCTTTCCCCGGCGCCAGCCCAAAGCGCCAACCGGCCGCACTGGGTGGCTGGCCGGACAAAAACACAACTCATTTCCGCAGCCCTGCTGGCCGCCCTGGCCGTGTTCGCCATAGCCGGGCCCCTGGCTTGGCCGGACCACGCGCTCCAGGACCTGTCCAGGTTCCTGGAGGCACCAAGCGCCGCAGAGCCGCTGGGCCGTGACCACCTGGGCCGCAGCGTCATCGCGCGGCTGGCCCACGCCACCCAGCTCTCCCTCGTGATGGCGGTGCTGTGCGTCAGCGCCGCCCTGCTCTTCGGCACCCTGGCCGGCATAGCGGCAGCATGGCGCGGCGGCTGGGTCGATTCGGTACTCCACGGGCTGTCCGAAGTCTTCATCGCGCTGCCTGCCCTGCTGGTGGTTCTCGTCGTCTCAGCCATCGCCAACGGTGACCTTTGGACCCTCTGCCTGGGACTCGCCTTGGCGCAGTGGGTGGAGTATTTCCGCATGGTCCGCGCCCGCAGCGGCCTTCTCCTGGCCGGCCCGGCGGTGGAGGCCGCAGGCCTGCTCCGGCTCGGACCCGCACACATCATGCGCCGGCACCTCTTCCCCGAACTGCGGCCGCTGCTGAGCACCATGGCGACCTTCGGCGTCGGCTCCTCCATCCTTGCGCTGTCCACGCTCGGCTTCGTGGGGATCGGCGTCCGGCCGCCCACACCCGAGCTGGGACTGATGATCACCGAAGCCTTCCCGTATTACCACGAGGCACCCTGGATGGCGCTGGCGCCGGTCCTGGTTCTCACCACCATCCTGATCGGGCTCCTGGGCCTGCGGAGCAAGGAGTCCCGAGCATGAGCCTGCGCCTGAACAACCTCGTCGTAACCCACGGCGGCAAAGTCCTGGTCGAGGCCGACCAGCTGGACTTCGAGCGCGGGCAACCCGTGACGATCGTTGGTGAGAGCGGCTCGGGCAAATCCCTGCTGGCCCACGCCATCATGGGGACGCTCCCGCCGAACCTCACAGCCCGCGGCACCCTGACCGTGGACGGCCGCTCCTACGACGTCGGCGACCAGTCGAACCGGCGCGGCCTGTGGGGCCGGACCATGTCCCTTCTGCCCCAGGAACCCGTGCTGGCCCTGGACCCCACCATGCGGGCCGGCGAGCAGGTGGCTGAAGGAGCCCTTACCTTCAGTACGGACAAACGCGGCGCGCGGCGGGCTGCGGATACCCTCCTGTCCGCGCTGGGCCTGGGGAAGGCTTCACGGGCTTTTCCACACACGCTGTCCGGCGGCATGGCGCAGCGGGTGGCGTTCGCGGCGGCGACTATCGGCGGCGCTCCTGTTCTCATCGCGGACGAGCCTTCCAAGGGCCTGGACCAGCGCGCCAGGACGGAACTGGCGGAACTGCTCCGGAGCCACCTCGACGGCGGCGGCGTCCTGCTGACCATCACCCATGATCTCGACCTGGCCCGAGGGCTCGGCGGGAAGGTCCTGGTGATGAAGGATGCCCATGTTGTGGAGCATGGGCCGGCCGGGCGGGTCCTGGCACAGCCGGAACATCCGTACACCCGGCGGCTCCTGGCTGCCGAACCCTCCCACTGGAGGCACCCGTGGATGAGGAACCCGTTGGATGTGGCGGAGCGGACAGGCGCCGTTCTGGTCTCGGGAGAGGGCCTCAGCAAGTCCTTCGGCAGCGAGCAACTGTTCAGCGACCTCTCCCTGGAGGTCAGGGCAGGGGAGCGGATTGCGTTAAGCGGTCCGAGCGGTAGCGGGAAGACCACCCTTGGGAATGTTCTGCTGCGCCTCCTTCCGCCCGACACAGGGACGGTGCAGCATGCGGACGTCCTCAAACGGGGCCGGCTCCAAAAGCTGTACCAGGACCCTGCCCTGGCGTTTCCCCCGCGTGTGCAGCTGAAGGACGCGCTGGGGGACGTGGTCCGCCGCCACGGCCTGGACCTATCCCGCATTGAGGAGCTCATGGGCTCGCTGCGGCTTGCCCCCGAACTTCTCCACCGCAGGCCGGGGCAGATTTCCGGCGGGGAACTGCAGCGGATCGCCATCATCCGGTCGATGCTCCTTGAGCCCGCCCTGGTCTTCGCCGATGAGCCGACATCCCGCCTGGACCTCATCACGCAGGAAGAAACCATGCGGTGCCTTATGGAGCAGGTGGACCGGCTGGACTGCACGCTGGTTCTGGTAACGCACGACGACGGCCTTGCCGCCGCTGTGACGGACCGCAGCGTCACGTTGGGGGCGGCTTCGTCGTTGCCGGTGCCGGTACCCGAAGTTCAGTTCGCAGGAGGCTAGTTCTTAATGCGGGTGGCGGAGGGCTGAGGGTCAGGCGTCAACCAGGGCGAGCACGCGGGCCGGGCTGCCGGATCCGCGATTCCTGCGTATGCCAGTAACGGTGTTTGGGGTTCGCTTTGGGGATCCTCTAAGGTTGATCCCCGATGATAGCCCTTGACGAAACGTCCAGCCAGCCCCATGCCGCGTCGCCGCGTGGACCCGTATTCGTCGACGCGTCCGGTCGCCGGCTGAGGCGGGTCAAGCTGATCGGCCTCGGGGCCCTGGGGCTTGTGGCGGCGTACGTCCTGCTCCTTTTAGTGGCGTTCATCAGCGGATCCAATGTTTCCGCTCCCTACCTGCCCCTTCCGGCCGCCGCCGAGGCCCCTGCTCCGCAGCCCGTGCCGTCGGCGCCCGCTTCCAGTGCGGCTGGCCTCCCGGCCGTGGAAGCCCCGGCGGCAGGGCCGCCCGCCCTGCCCACCGCCCAGGCCGCGGTGGCTGCACCCCCGGCCGCGCCCGTGGCACCGCCGGTCAACAGCCCGCCGGTTCAGGCTGTGCCGCGTGTTGAAGCTCCGGCGCCTGCTGCGGAGCCGGCGGCGCCCGGCATGAGCGGGTCGGCCCCGGGCCAGGCAACAAGGCCATCCGCCCCGCCGCGCCCGTGAGCGTGCGCCGCCGGAGCAAGGGCGCTGTTCCTGTCAACGTAAGGGCTCATTGGTTCGTCCTCATGGCGGTCCTGTTTGCCCTCGGTATTGCCCTCGTGGTGCAGGGATACATGCACCACCTCGCCACAGTCGGCTACGACTCCGCGCCGGTGAATGGACCCTCCGGCAGCGTCCCGAAGGCCGTATCCCAGGGTGGTCCCGTGATCGACGCCCGGAACGGAGCTGTCCGCACCGTGACGCCACCGGACCGAACGGTCGCCCTGACCTTCGACGATGGCCCGGACCCCGTCTGGACGCCACAAATCCTCGATGTCCTTCGCAAGCACCAGGTACACGCGACGTTCTTCGTCGTCGGCTCGGCCGCGATCGAGAACCCCGATCTTGTGCGGCGCATCATGGCCGAAGGCCACGAAATCGGCGTCCATACGCTCACCCATGCCGACCTTGGCACCGCCGACGAGTGGCGCCGCCAGCTTGAAGTCCAGGGGGCCCAGGACGCGATCATGGGCATCACTGGCCACGCGGCGTCCCTGCTGCGTCCCCCGTACAGCTCCGGAAACGGTGCCGTGGCCGGCGGTACCTGGTCCGCTATGCAGGCATCGGCGGACGAGGGGTACCTCACCGTGTTGAGCAGCCTGGACAGCGGGGACTGGCGGCTGCCGGGCGTCGGGGAAATTGAACGCAATCTGGCTCCTTCCGGGCCGCAGGGGCAGGTGATCCTGATGCACGACGGCGGAGGAGACCGGGAGCAGACGGTTGCCGCCCTGGACTCCGCCCTTGCACACTTCGCGGACAAAGGTTTCCAGGTCACCACCGTCGGTGATGCGATCGGCGTCGACACCATGCGGCCGGCAACCGCAATGGAACAGGCCAGCGGGACGGCCCTGGCGTGGGGCATCCGCCTCAGCGGCTTCGTCGTCACGGCCATCTCGTGGGCGCTCGTTGCAGCCGGTGCCGTGACGTTCATCCGTGCCGTCCTCGTGGTCTTCTTCGCCGCGCGGCACAGCCGTGCCGCACGCCGCATCTCAACGGCCGGCCGCGGCCGCCGCCGGGTGGACGTGCTGGTCCGGCCGGAGGTTACCGGCCCGGTCACGGTGATCGTGCCGGCGTACAACGAGTCGGCCGGCATCGAAGCCGCAGTCCGGTCCATCGTGGCCTCCACCCACCCGGTTGAGATCATCGTCGTCGATGACGGATCCACCGACGGGACCGCCGACATCGTGGACGCGCTCGGACTGCCCGGCGTCACGGTGATCCGGAAGGAGAACGGAGGCAAACCGTCCGCGCTTAACGCCGGGCTGCAGGCCGCCACCCACAACCTTGTGGTGATGGTGGACGGCGACACCGTCTTCGAACCGGACACAGTCCATGCCCTCATCCAGCCCTTCGCCGACCCGCGGGTGGGTGCCATCTCGGGCAACACCAAGGTCGCCAACCGCGGTGGCATCCTCGGCGCCTGGCAGCACATCGAGTATGTCGTGGGCTTCAACCTGGACCGCAGGCTGTTCGACGTCGCGGAATGCATGCCCACTGTCCCCGGCGCCATCGGGGCCTTCCGCCGCGATGCCCTCCTCCGCGTCGGTGGAGTCAGCGATGACACACTCGCCGAAGACACGGACCTGACCATGTCACTGTGCCGGGACGGCTGGCGCGTTGTGTACAAGGACGACGCAAGGGCTTGGACCGAAGCGCCGGCGAGCCTCTCGGCGCTTTGGAAACAGCGGTACCGCTGGTGCTATGGAACGCTGCAGGCAATGTGGAAGCACCGCGGCGCGGTGGTGCAGGGAGGGGCAGCCGGGGCAAGCTGGGGCGGCGCGGCCTCGGCTACCTGCTCGTCCTCCAGGTGCTGCTTCCGCTGTTCGCGCCGGTCGTCGATATCTTCGCTGTCTACGGCCTGATCTTCCTCGATCCACTCCGGATCGTGGCGCTCTGGTTCGTCTTCCTGGCCGTCCAATTCCTCATGGCCGCCTACGCCTTCCGGCTCGACAATGAGCGCCTCCGCCCGCTGTGGACCCTTCCGCTTCAGCAGTTCGTTTACCGGCAGCTCATGTATCTCGTCGTCATTCAGGCCGTTGTCACCGCCGTGGCCGGCGTGCACCTGCGGTGGCACCGGATGGAGAGGTACGGCAGCCTCCGCGTCCCTACCGGACAATCCCAAGAGTAGGGGCCGCCTACCGGACCAGCCGGTAGCGGACATGCGTCACCAGGCTGGTGCCGCTGACCTCCGTCGGTTCAAGCCTGACATTCCGGATGCCGTCCATCAGACGCTCGCCCCCTCCGAGGATGAGCGGTGAGGTGTGGAGCCGCAGTTCGTCGATCAGTCCCGCCGATAGAAATTGCTGCACGGTTCTGGCGCCCCCGGCAATCGCGACGTCCTTCCCGGCCGCAGCCTCCCGCGCCCGGGCCAGTGCTGCCTCGATCCCATCGGCCACGAAGTTGAATGTCGTGCCGCCCTGCATCTCCAGGGGAGGGCGCGGGTGATGCGTGAGGACAAACACCGGTGCGTGGTAGGGCGGTTCCTCTCCCCACCAGCCGCGCCAGTCTTCCGGCCAGGGCCCCGGGCCGGGGCCGGCGAACATGTTCCGGCCCATGATGAAGGCACCTGCCTGGAGGATGCCCTCGATCGCCGCCGCATTCGCCTCCGGTTCTTCAAACATCCAGCGGTGCAGGTCCTCGCCGCCCTCGCCCAATGGCTCGGCCAGGCTTTGATTCGGACCGGCGACGAATCCGTCAAGGGAAACGGTGAGGTCACACGTCACGCTGTTCATGGCTGCCTTCTCGAATGCAAGGGACATTAGGAACGCCGGGCACCGCCAATGCTAGCGGGACCCGCTGGCGGCTGGAAGGCGCGTGGGGTTGTGCGGGGGTCCGGCCGCCGCGGCTGCCACAGCAACGGGCAAAGTAGACCTGATGTCAGCGTGGCATCGAGGGGTTTCGCAGTCCGCTGTACGCCGCTACCGCCCCAGCCAGGAAAATGAGCGCGGCCACGTAGACCGGTCCGAGGTGGCCAAGCGTTGCCAGTCCCCAGGGGTAGTGGGCGGGGAGGGCCACGGCGAGTCCGACAAACGGGACGATAACGGCTGTGGTGAAGGCCCACCATTCTCCACGGCGTACGCCGTACCAGGACAGACCCGCGACGGCGAGCCCGGCGGCAGCGATGAAGCCGCTGATCGTGATGTGCAGATGGCTGATGTAGTGGTAGAGCTGGGGGCTGAACGCCTCAATCTCCGTTTTTCCCTTGTTGACTTCGTCTGGTCCTATGCCCAGCTCAAGGAAAGCGCCTGTGAAATTGAGCACAAAAAAGACCACGGCGTACCCCACGAAGGCCAGCCCGGCCAGTGTCATGAGGGCCGCTCCCGTCCGGACCCGGGACTGCTTTCCCGGGGGAACCTGGATGTCAGGCATGGTCAGGACCCCTTTCCTGTATACGTCGGTCCTCGAATGAGAGTCCTGTGATCGTTGCCTGTCAAGAGACTCCCGGACAGGAAAGGAATCCTTGCCGTGCCGAGGGGCGTAACCCGATGTGCGGTGGACAATGGGCACTGGGTACTGTTCTTCGGATGCGAAAAGACAAGAAACACCTCGCTGCCCTCCTGATCACCCTCGTCCTGGCCGGCGGCCTGCTGACCGCCGGTTCCGCTCCTGCAGGCGCCGCTTCGTGGCCCTTTGGTTGGTGGAACTGGATCACCGCCGGTGCCCAATCGCCGGCTCCTTCGACGCCTGCCTCAGCTCCCGCAACCCGGACGGCCGCACCGGTTCCGGCCACATCCAGCCCCGCTGCGGAGCCGGCGACGATACCGCCGGCTGAGGCTCCCGCAGCTCCTGCTGAGGCTCCGGCCCCCGCAGCTCCGGCACCGGCTCCTGCCGACGTTCCGGTTGCCGCAGCTCCGGCACCGGCTCCTGCCGAGGTTCCGGTTGCCGCAGCACCGGCACCGGCTCCCGCCCCAGCGCCCGCACCGGCTCCCGCACCTGCTCCTCCGGTGGCGCCGTCCGCTACCGGCACGCCGTCCAACGCCGTCGCCCAGCGATCCTTCCAGCTCATCAACGAATACCGGGCGGCCAACGGCCTTGCCCCGTTGCGCTACAACAGCGGGCTCGAAGCGGTTGCCCAAAACTGGTCGAACACCATGATGAATGACATCAACGCCCAGGGCAGCGCCGGCTTCCGGCACAACCCCGACGCGGCCGCCCAGATCCCGTCCGGCTGGAGCCGCACTGCAGAAAACATTGCCGTGAACGCCGACGCCGATGCACTCTTCGCTGCCTGGAAGGCTTCACCCGGGCACAACGCCAATATGCTCAACGCTGCCCTGACCGACTTCGGGTTCGGCTCTGCCCGGCTCTCCGCCGGTTCGCCGTACGGGGCGCAGCTGGTGGCCACGCAGAACTTCGCCACCTACGCGTAGTTAAACAAGGAACGACGGCAGCCACCCGCCGTCGTTCCTTGTCCCGCGCAGCTGCCAGGCAGTTTGCCGTGCGGCTGTCTGATAGACGCCTCTCCCTAAAGAAGAAGGGGGATTTGCTCGTTGACTTTCAAGTGCAACATGAGGATCCTCAGACTTACATATTTGGTGTAGTAATCCCTGCTGAAATCAGGCCGCCATGGGCAATGATGACTATGGAATTTTGGAACTTGACCTCATGCGGTCCTGGCAGCTGCGCCGGGACGGGGCAGTTGTCCATGTTGCTGCCCGGCAGCAGCGGCTTATAGCAGCACTGGCGGTCCGCGGTCCCAGTCTCCGGAACTACCTTGCCGGCATGCTGTGGCCGGAGTATCCGGACGCCAAGGCACTGGAAAGCCTCCGGGTGGCGGTACATCTGATGACGAGGCAGGTGCCGGGCCTGCTGGTCAAGGATGGGGCCCTGCTGACCCTCGACAGCCGGGTTGCCGTTGACCTGTACAGGGTTCGCGCCCTGCTGAAAGAGGCCGCCCTTTCAAGTAGCGGCAGCACGTGGACGCTGCTGCGGGACCTGCGGGACGCGGAATTCCTGCCCGGCTGGTACGAGGACTGGGTGATCTTCGAGCAGAGCCGGCTGCGGCACGACCAGCTCCGGGCGTTTACGCTGGCGGCACGGGAGTTCTCTGGCCGCGGGGACCACGGGGGCGCTGCGGAAGCGGCGTTGGCCGCACTGGAAATCGAACCCCTCTACGAGAGTGCCGTACGGGTCCTTGTTGCCTCGGAGCTGGCGCAGGGAAACCTGGCCTCCGCCCTGCTCGTCTATGACAAATACCAGGAACAACTCCTCAGTGACATGGGTGTTCCACCCTCGGACGGTTTGAGGCAGCTGATCGGCCAGACAGCAAAGCCGCAAGCCACCCACGCGGACGTGCCGCTAGTTCCTGCCCTGGACATCGGACTGGGTCAGCAGCCACTGCTGCACAACGTGTAGCACTTTATCCCGGTCGGCAGCGGAAACCGTGGTGCGCTCCTCGCCGTGGCCTGGGCCGTAGGTGATCCTGGCGCGGAATCCGGGGGGCTGTGCGCCGTCTTCATGCCATGCCCGGATCACCAGCGTGCTGGCGTCGGGAACCGCAGGCGTCCCGTTGTAGCCCTTGCCAGGCGTTGGCCCGACGTCGTTCATCCGCATCGTCTACCCGCTTTCAGCCAGCCCAGCGTCATCCAAGTAGACCCCACCGCCCGTTACTGCTGCATGACCAATCCCGCGCACTGCCGGACGGCGTGCGCGGGTGCGGTAACGCCGTCGTAACGGAGTGTCTGATCAGCTGTCTCCACAAGGTACATGCCCGCGGGGGAGGGACCCAGGTTTCCGGAAGAGGGGCACGCGCAATGGGCAATCAAGGAGACGACGGCAGGCTGCCCATCATCTACGTCCGCGGCTTCGCCGGAAACGGCAGCGCCATCAACAGTGCGGTGGATGACCCGTTCTACGGCTTCAGCCAGGGATCGGTCCATGTCCGCTCGGACAGCCGCGGCCGGGCGCAGTTCCACCAGTTCGAATCGCCCATGCTGCGCCTCATCACGGACCACAAGTACGAGGTCCCGGTGCATGGGGACCAATGGGCATTCCTGGAAGGCGTGGCAACCGGCACGGTCAATCCTGCCTCCATCTGGATCTACCGCTTCTACGACAACTCCGCCGACACCTTTGCGGAGGAACCGGACAGCTTTTCGTTTGAAACAGCCGCACGTGACCTGTTCAAGCTCATCAAGCTGGTGCTTGACAGGACGGGGGCTCCGAAGGTCTTCCTGGTGGCGCACTCGATGGGCGGGCTGATCTGCCGCTCCCTGCTGCAGCGCGTGATCCCGGAAGACTCAGCCGACGCGGACGGAAACGTCGATCCTGCCGCCGGAACCAGGTACGTGGCCAGGGTCTTCACCTACGCCACACCGCACGGCGGAATCAGCTTCGCCATCGGATTCGGCCTGCTGGAGCGCATCCGGGACGCAACAGGAATCCACGGTGCCGACATCTTCGGCCCCGACCGCATGTATGACTACCTCACTCCTGCAGCCCGGCGGTCCGACCTGAAGCGCGACGGCTTCAAGGGAACGGAGATTCCGGCGGGCAGTTTCCCTGTTGATGAGCTCTTCTGCCTCGTGGGCTCGAATCCGGAAGACTATGACGTTGCGCTGGGGTTGTCCTCCAAGGCTGTGGGTGCACGCAGCGACGGATTGGTCCAGATCGACAACGCCGCGGTACGTGGCGCTCCGCTCGCCATTGTCCACCGGGCCCACAGCGGCCGGTACGGGATCGTCAACTCCGAAGAGGGGTACCAGAACCTTCAGCGCTTCCTCTTCGGGGACCTGAAAGTCCAGATTGAGCTTGTGGGCTTCACTGTCGGAAGGAGCGCCCCGGACGAAGTGGAATTCCAGCTGGATGTTGCCTTGGCCATCCGCGGGCTGCCCGTCCTGGTCCATGAACAGACTGCCGCCCACTTTTGCCCCATCCAGATTGAGCGCTGGAAAGAAGGTAACCCCATCGATTCGCCGCAACCCCTCCTCACCACGTTCCTCTCCTCCCACGCTCCCCGGCCCCTGGTGGGCGGAAAGGCGGTGCCCAGGCTCCGGCACGCACTGCGGCTGCGGCTGTTGTCCATGGTCGAAAAGCAAGGCCGCTTCTTCTTCGACGACCACATGGAACAGACGGAAGACTGGCAGGACACGCTGGTGGTGGACATCCAGCCGCCGTCCCCCGGACAACCGCTGCCACGGGGCTGGGCCGCCTGGAACAGCACCATCCCCACAGCGTTGCGGGACTGGGACCCGGAGGACAAGGACCGGCTGGTGGACCAGGACAAAACGGCCAACAGGTGGCGCGGCCGGATCGATGTTCCGGACCTGATGAAGCCCCTGCTCGGAGACAACGCCGGCTTGCAGATCACCGTGACGCCGCGGGTGCTGCCGGTGTAGCATCGGGCCACGGAGTAGCCGTAACGGTGACGTAACGCGCGGCTGCCTAGACTCGCTGCCTACCAGTCCACTACGCCGGTTGAGCCAGTCGGAAGAAGCCAATGATGTCCCAGTTGCAGGGGTTTCACTACCACGCCGGGGCGGAAGGTGCGCAGGCGCGGTCCGCCGAGTCGTTCAGGAGCCAACCACCCGCCGGGGCACCGGACGCGCCTGCCCTCTCCTTCAACAGCAACGAGGCCGCCGCCAGGTATTACCTCGACCAACTGCTCCAGCAGGACGAACGTCCGGCCATGAGGTCCCTGGTGGAGCCGGAACTCCCGGAGCGCGTTCCCGGGCTGGTGGTGGAAAGTGAGCGGGAAGTGCCCGCGCTGGGGACCCGGACCTTGCGTTTTTCGCAGACCTACCGGGACATCCCCATCTTCGGGGCAAGCGCGCTGGTGGAGCTCACCGCATCCCGGGAACTGGTGAGCGTGAACGGACAACTGGGTGAAGCTCCGGAGGCCAGCCCTGTCGAGTCCCTGAGCCGGCCCGAGGCACTCGAACGGGTGGCGGTCTTCACCGGTGCGGAGCTTCCTGCCGACGCCGGCGTTGGCGCGCGGCTGAACTTCTACAAGAAGGACGACGACGGGTCGTGGCACCTCGCGTGGTTTTTCACCGAGCTTCCCGCAGAGCCGCCTGGCGCAGGTGACCCTGGAACTGCCCCCGATGAAGGACTGCTGGGCCACGGCCTGGGACGGCGGCCGGTTCCGCCCAGCTACAACTACCTGGTGGACGCCCACAACGGCGAGATCCTGTTCTGCTATAGCGCCGCCCCGACTGCCCTGGCGGTTCCCGCCCGCTGCAAGGGCATCGACGAGGACGAAGAGGAGCAGACGTTTTTCGGTGAACTGGTTGCTCCGAACGAAACCACATGCCGGCTCAACGACCCCCGCCGCATGGTCCGCACGTACGACCTGAAGTTCGCTGACATCGACAACAACCCGCGCGATCCCGACTTTCCCGTAGAGGCGGCCAGCAGCGACTACGGGACGACCAACCGGGCGGCAGTTTCGGCCCACGCCAACGCGTCCCGCGTGTTGGACTTCTACAACGTGGTGCTGCAACGGAACGGCATCGATGACCAGGGGATGGACCTCATCTCGCTGGTCAACGTCACGGCATCGAGCATGCAGGCTCCGCCCGCCCTCCTGAACGCCTTCTGGTTCAGGCACCGGATGTGGTACGGCCAGATCCAGAAGAACGGTCGCCTGGTCAGCCTCTCGCGCTTCCTGGATGTCATCGCACATGAACTCACGCATGGCGTCATCGAAACTACGTCGAACCTGGTCTATGCAACGCAGTCGGGTGCGCTGAACGAATCCTTCGCTGACATTGCCGGTGTCATCATCAAGAACTGGTACGAAGCGCCGGACCGGGCGGACGTTTCCACGTGGGACTGGGAAATCGGCCCCGGACTGCGGCCGGACGGGCGGCCGCTGCGGAACTTCGCCGACCCCTCACGCACCGGCCACCCCAAACACATGGACAACTTCCGGCACCTGCGGCCCGGTGAACTGCCCAGCGGAGCCAACGACCAGGGGTGGGTCCACTTCAACAGCAACATCCACAACAAGGCTGTCCACAACCTGCTGACGATGGAAAACAACGGAGCCCGGGTGTTCACCGTCGAGGATGTCGCGGTGCTGACGCACTTGGGAATGGCACGGCTGACACCCCTTGCGACGTTCCCGGAAGCCCTTCAGGCGCTGGTTGACGTCGGGCAGACCTACTTCGGCGGTGACGCGCAGAAGCAGGAGAAGGTCGACTCCATCCGCGCCGCCTACCAGCTGGTCGGAATCGCCTGAGGCAATGCGCCGCTAATGTTGCCCCTTGTCGATCACGAGTTTGTCAGGGGCCCACGACTGGATCCGGCGGGGGAGCTGACCGCCGGCATCAGCAGCGACGGTCACTTGGGCCTCCCCGTTTCCGAGGTCTTCCCAGCGCCCCGGCGTGGCCTGGCCGCGGTCATCCGGGCTGCTGCCGTGCCAGATGCAGGTACCGTCCGCCCGTACCTCGATGGCGTCCCGCCAACGGGCGGGACGCAAAGGGTAGTCGCGCGGACGAAACACCATGGCGGAGGACGTATCCTCCTCGTGCGCGTGCAGCCAGATCCCAGTAACTTCCGGCGGGACCCCGCTCACGGGTTCGCCCGTCCTGGCGCTGTGGTCATCGTCCCATCATCCACCTGTTGAGGCCGTAGCCGCACTGTTGAGCGCCCCGCGGATGCCATCCAGAATCGACTGGATCCGTTCGTTGTCCTTGCGGAGCCGTTCGATTTCCTGCCGCAGCTGCAGCACGTCGCCGTCCTCCTGCTTCTGTTCCGGGCCGGACTGCGCCGGGGCTGCCGTTGCCGCCGCGCCAGGCAGGGCGAAAGCGGGAGTGGCCAGGAAGGAAGCCCGGGCCCCTTCAAGGCAAGCGTCCATGCGCCGCGACTGGCCTTTCGTGAACATAAACATGGCGGCGTCGTCGGTGTAGTCCATGTAGTTCATGAACATGTTGCCGTCCGGTCCGTTGTTGCAGCTGATCTGCGGGAACGTCGGGCTGTTGAAGGTGGCGTCCGCCTGGTTCGGCGTGTCGTCGACGAAGTCGGTTCCACTGCATGACCCGCGGTCATCGCCCCAGATGTGCCGCAGATCCAGCCAGTGCCCGATCTCGTGCGTTGCGGTCCGCCCAAGGTCGAAGGGGGCCTGCGCCGTCCCGCCCTTGCCGAAGCAGAAGCTTGCGATGACAACGCCGTCGGTAGTGGGCGGGCCGCCGGGAAACTGCGCATATCCAAGGATTGTCCGGCCGATAGTGTCCTTGAGGTCGTTGCACACCCAGATGTTGAGGTACTCATCGCTGGGCCAGCCATCGGCCCCGCCAGTGTTGCTGGACTTCACGTCGTCGAATTCGGTGGTGAAGAACTGCATGGTTGTCGGCGTCCGGGTGATTCCGTCGGTCGGGTTGCCGTCCGGGTCCTGCGACGCGAGCCGGAATTCTATGTTGCAGTCCGCCACCCTGTCCGCCCACACCGCCGGAACGCCCGCGACGTCAGGGTTGCCGGCGCGGAAGTCCTCGTTAAGGACGTCCACCTGGCTCTGGATCTGGGCTTCGCTGATGTTCTGGGCAGGGTCAGCAGGATTGTGCACCACATGGACCACGATCGGGATGACGAGGACGCCGTGCCGTCCAACGCGGCGGGTCTGTTCCTCGTAGGCCAGCGCCCGGTTGTCGATCAGGGCGCGGCGTTCCTGGTAAGTGACGCTCTGGTTCAGCAGCCGCCGGTGTACTTCCATGGTGCCGCACAGTTCACGGCTCCTCGGCTCCGTAGCGTTCAATTGGTTTGTCTCAAACATCGTTTCTTCTCCTTCACGTGATGGGTCCGGCACTACATGTCCAAGCCGAGGGCCTGCGTAACGAAGGTGGCGTTCATCCGCAGAATCTCCATGGCGAGGCTGATGTCGAGTGTCTCGAGCGTGTCCCGCTCGGTGTGGACCCGGTCGTTGGCCGAGTCGGTGCCCTCGATGGTCAGGACGGCCGGGATCCCGAGATCGATGAAGGGCACGTGGTCGCTGTTGAAAGGGTTAAGGCTGGTCTGGACGGCCAGGGACGTGTGTTCCCTAGCGATGCCGGCCAACGCGTCCATGACCGGCTGCGACACCGGTGCACCTTCGAGCAGCACGGCGGGAAGGCTGGAGTTCCGGCAGGCAATCATGTCCATGTTGAGCACGGCGCTGATGCGGGTGCGCTCGGCCCCATCGAGTCCGGCCACGTAATGGCGGCTTCCGAACAGTCCCTGCTCTTCGCCGCCGAACAGGATGAGCCGGAGGTCATGCCTTCCTGTACGGCCGGCGAGGGCCCGCGCGACGGCGAGCACGCCCGCTGCGCCCGACGCATTGTCGTCCGCCCCGGGTGCCGCTGCCGCCATGCCTTGGGTGTTCACGGAATCCAGGTGGGCGGTGACGAGCACTACCTTCCGCTCCCCGCCGTCGCCGGTGCGGTCCGCGATGAGGTTGCGGCTTGTTCCGCCGGGCACCGGCACGGTCTGGACGGATGTGGCAAACCCGAGGTCCTGCAGGCGGTCCTTTGCCCACTCAAGTGCACCCAGGAACTCTGCGCTTCTGGAGTGCCTGGTCCGCAGGAAAGCCAGCCGGTCGACGTCGTCCGTGAACGACTCCGGCGACAGCACAGCGACCGCCGTGCCCGTGTCATCAGCGGGAACGGCCCCGGGCCGGGCCGGCAGTTCATCGAACACCACTGTGCCGGCCGGAAGCGGCCGGACCGAGTAGCAGGACGCGTGCGGGCCTCCCGGCGGGGAACCCGGATCGGCGTCGACCACCAGGTAGCGTCCCTTGTCCACGATGATCCGGGCGTCGGGGTGGTCCTCCTGGAAAGAGCGGCCGATCTGGGTGACGACGTGCAGCCGCTCCTCCGGAACGAACAGGCGGCCATCACCAGCCACATCGCCGTGCCGGCCGCGCTCTCCCGCTGCGGCGGGTGACCGCACCACCAGCACATCACCGAGCCTCGTCCAGGTACCCCCGGTTGCTGCAACGCGGTCCATGACCGCGCTCCGCGTTGCCGGCGAAACATGCAGCACGGTCGTCTCCACCGGTTCCCCATTCCCAAGGAACGCCTGCACCAGCGGAATGAGTTCAGCCAACGTTTCCAACCCGCCGTCCGGCTGCCCGGGACCGCGCACATGGACTGCCGCAAGTCCCAGCAGGCCGGCGGCGCGCACGTGGTCGATGTTTTCGGTGACGAAGAATACGTCCTTGAACTCAAGGGCCGGACTGATCTTCGAGGCTGCCGTCCGGAAGACAGCCTCGTCCGGCTTGAACACGCCCACCTCCGTGGAAAGCGTGACGCGCTCCGCGACGGGCTCGAAGAACGCCCGGATGCCGAGGTCATCAAGCAGGCTGTAGTACTGCTGCTGGATGGTGCCGACGTCCGATGGCTGGTGAGGCATGTGGAAGTCTGACACGAGGCCCAGGAGCGGCGCGGCTTGCCCGTCCCTGCGCGGGGAAGCGATGGCCTCAAGCGTCTCGAGTGCCCCCGGCCGCAGGACACCCGCGCTTTCCAGCGTGTCCCCGAGATCGAACAGGACGAGTTTCACAGCGCGGCGTTCCATCTCCGGCCCATCACCACTGGATGTCCGCCAGGCCGCTCAGCGTTTCCCGCTCACCGGCGGCCCGCAGCAATGTACGGGCGTCCGCGTCCTGAATCGCGTCGGCGAAGCGCAGCCCGGTACGTTCTTCGAGTTCCTCCGTGCTCACCTGGAAGGCCCGGAACTCGTCCAGGTCGAGGGCTTCGAAGGGGTTCAGGTTCTGGGTCAGCAGGAAGGCCCTGCTCTTGAACTCGCCGCCCGACACATAGGCGAGGATCTTCCAGTATTCCCGCGGCAGCCTGACGCCCCGGTACTCGCGGTCATTGTCCTGGAAGATGGGTCCCCCAAAAGCGGTCACCTTCAAGTCCTGGACGTCGACATCGGCGAAGACTGCGTCCTCCAGCCGCCCCCAGACCCCGTCCTTGCTGCTCTGGTTGAAGTCGTCCATCTGCGGCGCGATGTTGGTGAAAAAGAACGAGTCCTTGTTTGCGCTCCTGGCCTCCGTCTCTGAACCCCACACAAGATCCGCACGGCGGGCGAGGTGCCCGCGGTCCAGGCGGTTGCCGCTGTACAGTTCATCGCCGTTCTGGAACTGGGCCGGAATGCGGGAGTCCTTGACGAATGGGATGCCGTTCCGGCTCACCTTCCTGATGCTCCCGCCGTCTATATTCCACGCTACCCACCGCGCAAACCCCCGCGACTTGCTGAGGGCGAGGGAGAAGTGCGTGTAGGGAATCGCGGTGGACCCGTCGAGCTGCACGGCGTCGTCCGACAACACAGCATCAAGAGCGGGCGGTTCCAGCTCGTTTCCGAGGAACCCGGACGCGTAGCCGCTGATGTGAAGTTTTTGGTTCTGGACCATGGCCGCAACCTAGTACCGGCGGCGTTATCCATGCGTTACGGCGCCCGCCGGGATACCGGGCGGGGCGTGCTCGGCCCGCCTATTGGTGCAACTGTGCCAGGGCTTCCGCCAGCGGCATGCGCAGTGCCGGACCGTGGCCGGGCAGGATGACCGAAGCGTTGACGCCGGCCAGGCGGCGGGTTGCAGCCACGGCCGCTGCCGGATTCGTGTGGTACATGGGGTGGAGCATCTGGGGGCCGGTAGTCCGGCTGAGTGGGTGGCCGCCGACGAATGAGTCCCCGACGGCGATCGCGCCTGCATGCGGTAACAGGACTGAGGCGTTGCCCGGGGTGTGGCCCGGCAGCAGGATTGCTTCCGGGGAGCCCGGCAGGCTTCGCAGCCCCGCCGGGTTCCACGCCCGTGCTTGCGTTGCCGGCTTCGCTTTCAGGGCCCCAGCTTGAATGACGTGCAGCAACCAGCGGAAGACGCGCGGGCGCCAGGCCCGGACCAGTACCTGGCCGAACGTGACCTGGTGCTTCTCCTTCCCCTGGACGTGGGGCAGCTCCTCGGGGGCGCACAGGATGGGTGTCCCGAATGACGTGGAGAAAAACGCCGCGGAGCCGGTATGGTCCACATGGCCGTGGGTGATCAGCATGGCCTTGGTGTCGGCCGGCTCCAGCCCCAGATAGCGGATGGACTCTAGGACGAGGGGCCGGTCTGCGGGATAACCGCTGTCGATGAGGATAAAGCCGGCCTGGTCACGGACCACAACCCAGTTGGCAGCGGGGCCTTCGACGAAGTACACGCCGGGTGCCTGCTCTGAAACGTGGTCCGCCGGCTCCCAGCGGGTTGGATGCTGCACAGGTTCCAGACTATCTGCTGCCCCAGCCGGTCCCTCAAACCAGTGGTCACTGCAGCCGCAGCCCGCTCAGGGGCTCCGACGTAGAATTCACCATCAGCACGGCGGGTGCCTGACCCTCCACATAGGAGATGGCCGACACCGCACCGGGGCTGATGACGATCCGCTGGAAGAGGTCCAGGTGCGTCCCCATCGCATGGGCCACCGCGGCCTTGATGGGGTCGGCGTGGGAGAAACATACGACGACGCCTCCGGGGTGTGCGGAGCGCAGCACCTCGAGTGCGGCGACCATCCGTGCCTGCATCTCCGTGAAGCTCTCCCCGCCGGGAAAACGGAAGGTTGAGGGACTGTGCTGGACGGCCTGCCACTGCGGCAAACCAGTCAGGTCGGCGAGCGCGGCGCCGGTCCACTCACCAAAGTCGCACTCGATGAGGCCTGCGTCCTCGTGCACAGCGAGCCCGGCGCTGACTGCAGAGGGCTCCGCGGTCTGGCAGGCGCGCTCCAAAGGCGAGCTGTGGATGGCGTCAACCGGGAGCCCGGCGAGGCGCTCCGCCACCCGTTCCGCCTGCACCCGGCCCCGCTCGGACAGGTAAAGTCCCGGGGTGCGTCCGGGCAGCACCCGGCCGGTGGTGGGCGTCTCCCCGTGGCGCACCAGGAGGAGAAGAGTGCTTTCAGCAGTCATCAGCCTAAGCGTAGATTCCCGGTGGCCGGAGGGCTACCGTAGTGGGGTGACTGACCGTCCAGATATCTTCACCGTTGGCGAACTGCGTGCCGCCGGCCACGTCCATAAAGACCTAAGGCGTGAAATCCGGGACAACCTGCTCGCCGCGCTGGCCACCGGCCGGGATCCGTGGCCCGGGATGTACGGGTTCGGCCGCACCGTCCTTCCCCAGCTGGAGCGGGCCCTGATCGCCGGCCACGATGTTGTCCTGCTCGGTGAGCGCGGCCAGGGCAAGACCCGCCTGCTCCGCACCCTCGCCGGGCTGCTGGACGAGTGGTCACCGGTGATCGAGGACTCGGAGCTGAACGAACACCCTTACCAGCCCATCACCGAGCAGTCCCGGGCCCGGGCCCTCACCGAAGGGGACCGGCTGCGGGTGGCATGGCGCCACCGTTCGGAGCGTTACGTCGAAAAGCTTGCGACGCCGGACACCTCGGTGGCCGACCTCATCGGCGACGTCGACCCGATGCGCGTGGCCGAGGGCCGCCGCCTCGGCGACCCGGAGACCATCCATTATGGCCTGATTCCGCGCTCCAACCGCGGAATCATCGCCATCAATGAGCTGCCCGACCTTGCCGAGCGGATCCAGGTGGCGATGCTCAACGTGATGGAGGAGCGGGATATCCAGATCCGCGGCTATGTCCTCCGGCTGCCGCTGGACGTGCTGGTGGTGGCGTCCGCCAACCCTGAGGACTACACCAACCGCGGCCGGATCATCACACCCCTGAAGGACCGCTTCGGCGCCGAAATCCGCACGCATTACCCCATCGAGCTCGATGACGAGGTAGCCGTGATCCGGCAGGAGGGCCGGCTCCTGGCCGACGTCCCGCCCGTGATCCTTGAGATCCTGGCCCGTTACACGCGAGCGCTGCGGCAGTCCCCGGCCATCAACCAGACCTCCGGAGTGTCCGCACGGTTCGCCATCGCCGGCGCCGAGACCGTTGCCGCGGCGGCCCTGCGGCGGGCAAGCGTGCGTGGCGAGGACCAGGCTGTTGCCCGGATCATCGACCTCGCGCCCGCGGCCGAGGTCCTCACCGGGAAGATCGAGTTTGAATCGGGTGAGGAAGGGCGTGAGCAGGGTGTCCTTGACCACCTCCTGCGAACGGCCACTGCCGAAGCCGCGCGTGCGCATTTCCAGGGCATCGACCTGGGACCCCTCGTGGCCGCGCTGGATGGCCACACGACCGTGACCACCGGTGAGCACGTCACCGCCCGGGAGTTCCTGCAGAACCTCCCGTCCCTGAACGGTTCAGGCCTCTATGACGAAATCAGTGCACGCCTGGGTGCGGAAAACGACGGGCAGCGTGCCGCCGCCGTCGAACTTGCGTTGGAAGGCCTCTACCTTGCCCGGCGGATCTCCAAGGAGTCCGACGACGAGGCGACGGTCTACGGCTAGGTACAGGAGACAGCATGGCGGCTTACAACCGGTCCGCCAGGTACGGCCGGTACGCCGGAGGGCCGGATCCCCTCGCCCCGCCGGTGGACCTTGCGGAGGCGCTGGACGCCGTCGCCGAGGATGTCATGGCGGGATACTCGCCCCGGCACGCCCTGCAGGAGTTCCTGCGGCGGGGCGGCCGGAACCGGGAAGGGCTGGACGACCTCGCCCGGCGCGTCCGGGAGCGCCGCAGTGAACTGCTGGGACGGCACCGGCTGGACGGCACCCTCAATGAGGTTCAGAAACTGCTGGAGACGGCTGTGCTGGAGGAACGCAAGCAGCTTGCCCGCGACGCCATGATGGACAACGCCGACCGTGCGTTCCGGGAGATGCAGCTGCAGAACCTTCCCGCCTCCACCGCGGCGGCGGTCAACGAACTCGCCTCCTACGACTGGCAGTCGAGCGCCGCACGGGAAGCGTACGAGAAGATCAAGGACCTGCTGGGCCGGGAGGTCCTGGACCAGCGCTTCGCCGGCATGAAGCAGGCACTCGAGAACGCCACCGAGGAGGACCGGGCCGCCGTGGCGGAGATGCTGCGGGACCTCAACGAGCTGCTGGACAAACACCGGCGCGGCGAAGACACCGACGCCGACTTCCAGGACTTCATGGCCAGGCACGGCGATTACTTTCCGGAGAACCCGCGGTCCGTCGAAGAGCTGATCGACGCGCTCGCCAAACGCGCCGCGGCGGCGCAGCGGCTCCTGCAGTCCATGTCCGCGGAGCAGCGGGAGGAGCTCATGCGGCTCTCCGCCCAGGCCTTCGGCTCGCCCGAACTCATGGCCCAGCTCGATCAGCTCGACTCAAGCCTGCGGTCCCTGCGGCCCGGGGAGGACTGGACCGGCTCGGAACGCTTCGAGGGCCAGGAGGGGCTCGGGCTGGGTGACGGTACCGGTGTGTTGCAGGACATCGCCGAACTGGACGAGCTGGGCGAACAGCTGTCCCAGTCCTACAACGGGTCACGCCTGGACGATCTTGACCTCGATGCCCTCGCCCGCCAGCTGGGGCAGGACGCCGCCGTCAGCGCCCGCACCCTTGCCGGAATCGAACGGGCCATGCAGGACGGGGGCTACCTGCGGCGCGGCGCCGACGGTGACCTCCGGCTGTCCCCGCAGGCCATGCGGCGGCTCGGGAAGTCACTTCTGCGGGACACGGCCAGGCAACTCTCCGGCCGGCAGGGGCGCCGGGAGACCCGGACGGCGGGCGCCGCCGGCGAACAGACCGGCTCCAGCCGCCAATGGGAGTTCGGGGACGCCGAGCCGTGGGACGTCACACGGACCATGACCAACGCCATCCGCCGCACCGTGGCAGACGGCGGTGATCCCGGCCGCGGCTTCCGCCTTGGGGTGGGCGACATTGAGGTGACGGAAACGGAGGCGCGCACGCAGGCCGCCGTCGTCCTTTTGGTCGACGTCTCCTTCTCGATGGCGGCTGAGGGCCGCTGGGTACCAATGAAGCGGACCGCGCTCGCCTTGCACCACCTGGTCTCGACCCGGTTCCGTGGCGACCGGCTGCAGCTTGTCACGTTCGGCCTCTATGCGCAGTCAATGGACATCGGCGAACTCACGGCACTGCCCGCCCTACGGGAGCAGGGCACCAACCTGCATCACGGCCTGCTGCTGGCCGGCCGGTTCTTCCGCCGGCATCCGTCCATGCAGCCCGTCCTCCTGGTGGTGACCGACGGCGAACCCACCGCGCACCTGCTGGCTGACGGTGAGTCATGGTTCTGCTGGCCACCGGATCCGGAGACCATCCGCGTCACGGTTGCCGAACTTGACCGCCTTGCGCGTGCCGGCACGCAGGCCACGTTTTTCCGCCTCGGTTCGGACCCTAGCCTTGAGCGGTTCGTGCAGCGCCTGGCACGCCGCATCGACGGCCGGGTGTCGGCGCCTGAGGTGGGGGACCTTGGCGCTGCGGTGGTGGGGGAGTACCTCCGAGCACACTTCCGCCGCCCCTACGACACCGATGACTGGATGTGACAGACGCCGGAGGCACTGGAGTGGCCGGAACATTCAGTCGTTGGACACGGCACCGTTCCCCTGCGGAGTGTCCAGTCCCGCCTGCGCCACCAGTTCGGTCAGCCACGGCCGGTGTTCACGATGGAAACGGATGCCCTCCGGCAGCCCTTCCACAGATGGTTCCGAACCGCTGATGTTGATGGTCATGCGGCCGCCGGCCATGGGCGCGTTGCTGATATGCAGGTCCCCGAACGACTCCGGCAGAGCCGGGTCCATCCAGAACCCGCCCCGTGACACGTGGGCGTCGTACCGCATCAGGCTGGTAATCAGCATGATCGGGGTGGTGGCCGCCCACGCCTGCGGCGAACAGGCGGTGGGATACGGCACCGGTTCGGCCACCTGTTCCCGGCTGAAACCGCAAAAGAGTTCAGGAAGCCGGCCATTGGAGTAATCCGCCGCTTCCAGCAGCGCCGTAGCGATCCGCTGTGCCTCCTCCACGTAGCCGTAGCGCATCAGGCCCGCTGCGATAATGGCGTTGTCGTGGGGCCAGACCGAACCGTTGTGGTAGCTGGCGGGGTTGTAGGCGCCCATATCGGTGGCCAGGGTGCGGACACCCCAGCCGCTGAACATCTCGGGCGACATCAGCCGTTCGGCCACCAGCGGGACTTTGTCGTCGTCCACGATGCCGTGCCACAGGCATTGCCCCATATTCGACGCGCACGCGTCCACCGGCCTCTTCCTGCCGTCCAGGGCGACGGCGAACCAGCCCCGCTCGGGCAGCCAGAAGTCTTCGTTGAACCTCTTCTTCAGCCGGGCCGCCTCTTCGGTGAGCCGCGCGGCCATCGGTGCGTCCCCGCCGTCGTACGCCATCCATGCACGGGACAGCAACGCGCTGTACACCAAAGCCTGCACCTCGCACAGCGCAATCGGCGGCTCGGCCAGCGTTCCGTCGGCGAAGTTGATGCCGTCCCAGGAGTCCTTCCAGCCCTGGTTCAGGAGGCCCTGGTCGTTGAGCCGGGCGTATTCGACGAAGCCGTCGCCGTCCTTGTCGCCGTAGTCCCGGACCCAGTCGAGCGCCCTGTCCGCATGGGGCAGCAGGGCGGCAATGATGTCCTTGGCGAACCCCCAGCGGCTGACCGACCCCAGCGTCATAACGAACTGGGGCGTGGCGTCGACGCTGCCGTAGTAGACGGACTTGCCGCCCAGCGCCAGCCCGCTGGAAACACCCAGCCGGACCTCGTGCAGGATCTTCCCGGGTTCCTCCTCGCTCATCGGATCCACCACCTTGCCCTGGCGGTCAGCCAACGTCTGCAACGTACCCAGGGCCAGCGAGGGGTCCACGGGGAGGGCCATTTCCGACGCCCACAGGGAGTCCCGCCCGAAGAGCGTCATGAACCACGGCGCACCCGCTGCCACCACGATCCGCTCCGGATGGGCGGGATCCTCGATCCGCAGCGCACCCAAGTCGTCATAGCTGCGCCGCAGGGTCCGTTCAATGGAACGGTTGCCCATGTGCAGCCTGGGGATCTTCGCCACCCACTCCCGCCGCCGGCGGTCGCTCGGAGATTCCTGGAGTCCAGCCTGATGGACGGGCGGCGCGGAAGGAGCCCCGGTGCCGGCACCGGCAGGCGTCGCGCTCAGCCGGGTGCTCCACTGCCCCCGCGGCGGGACAAGCGTCTGATAGGTGAGTGCATCCGGGGTGGCCACGGCGCCGCTGCCTTTGATGACCACCCGCTTCAGGACGTCGTGCCAGACGGCCTCGATGGTGAGCGACTCGCCGTCGGAGCGCCGGGATTCCTCCCAGTGCCGCTGGACCCGCGCCTCCTTAACTTCGAACAGATCCGCGAAATCCGCTTCAACGCTGACGGAAACACTGCATTCGGCCGGCTCGGACGAGTAGTTCCGGATGGTGATCTCCTCGAAGAGCCCGGCGGCCACTTCGCGCAGGCGCTCCACGATCAGCGGGCTGTCCGCATACCCGTCGGAGCGGGGAACGCGGCCGATGAACAAGGCGCGGTACGGTTCCTTTGTTTCCGCCGTCAGCGGTTCCAGGGGCTGGCCGTTCACCGCCAGGTTCCAGCGGGACACAATGCGCGTGTCCTCGTGGAACACCCCGTGCGGATGTTCCGGGTGCATGTCTCCATTGGCCAGCGAAATGCAGAAGGACGAGCCTTCCACGAGGGTGTTGGTTCCGGCTCCCACAGGTCCGGCAGCTGTGTCAGCGTTCCATCCGGCCACGTCCGCTCCTTCAAGGGTCAGGGCGGAGACGGCTCCCGGCAATCCGGCTCGAACGACCCGTGGCGCCGCCCGCGGAATCGAGGTTACGCCTAACGCCACCGCGATAAAAGGTGCGCCTCCGCCGGTTCTGCCGCCTGGCACCGGCGCCCTTGATCGCCGGAGTGCTGCGGGAATAGCATTGCCCGCACACCGACATCGACCAGAGCGGGGAGCGGCCATGGATGAGCCGGCAGCAGAGGGGCCCGGCGGAAGCCTGATGGTTGACCTGATCATCTCCCTGGACGGGTATGCGTCAGCCGAGGGGTGGCCGGGCTGGTGGGGGCTGGAGGGGCCGGAGTACCTGGCCTGGCTCGACCAGGAGGCGGAAAAGAACTACACCGTCCTGATGGGGGCGAACACCTACCGGCTCATGTCCGGCATGTCGGCGGCCGCCTCCGCGGACGGCTCGGGATTCCGGGACAATGAGGGGGCCAGCCTGACCGGACTTGCTGCAGTGCCCAAAGTCATTTTCTCCTCCACCCTGCAGGAACCCCTGGACTGGCCCAACTCGCAGCTGGTCAGGGGTGACGCCGTGGAGGCCGTGTCGGAGATGAAACGGAGCGGCGACCGCCCGCTGAGCACCCTGGGCAGCCTCAGCCTCTGCCGCTCGTTGCTGGCCGCGGGCCTCGTGGACCGTTTCCGGCTGGTTGTCTTCCCGGTGATCACCGGGAAGACGGGGCGGGAGCGGATCTACGACGGGTATCCCGACGTCGGGCTCGAGATGGTGGACAGCAGGACTTTCGACGGCCGGCTCCAGCTGCTCGAATACGTGCCCACAGTGCTCGCCGGCCCGCCGGGCACTGCCTCCTGAGCCGTATCCGCCAGCGTTTCTTCATCATCGCGGCCTCCTGGAACTCCGATCGGCACCAGGATGTCCCGTCCGGTTGGCTGACCCCTGCTTTGTGCTTCGCAGAAATTTGGCAGACTGCAGGAAGTATGTCATCGGCGAAAGGGTAGTTTTCCACAATGGGCGCGATCGGATACCTGGCTGCTTCCGTCCCCCTGCGGCTGGCCAGCGCGGGTTCGGTGGTGGCGCTCCCCATCCTCGCCGTGGAGCGGCTGGGTGACGTCGCCGTCGGGGGCCTCCTCGTGGCCGCCTCGCTGGGTCCCAGCGTTCTTGCGGCTCCGCTGGTGGGTGCCGTCCTGGACAGTTCCTCCCGCCCGGGAAGGTGGGTTGCCGCGTCGGGGATGGTCACGGCGGCTGCCTTCGCAATGACGGCGTTCATCGGCAGTATTCCGCTGCCCGCCATCTTCGCGGTCCTGGTCCTGGCCGGCGCGGCCTCCCCGTTCTACATGGGCGGGCTCTCGAGTTTCGTTGCCGGTGCCATTCCGGACGTTCGGCGGGCGTTTGCCTATGACGCCCTTTCCTACAACGTGGCGGCGGTGGCCGGCCCCGCCATCGTGGCGCTGATCGCGGTGTTCCTGCCGGCCCAGTCGGCGCTGGCGGTCCTGGCCGCCGCTGCGGCATTAGGCCCCCTGGCGTTGCGGGGACTCCGCCTGCATCCCCATGCCCGCGCCCGCGGTTCGCTGTGGCAGGCGGTCAAAGCCGGCCTGTACAGGATTGTCAGCCACCGGCCGCTGGCAGTTGTTACAGCTTCCTCCACCTTCACCCAGCTCGGCCAGGGCGGCCTGGCCATCGCAGCCGTCGCGCTCTCGATCGAAAGGGTCGGTTCGCCCAGCGAGGGCGCCATGGTGGTGACCGCGTTCGCCGTCGGCAGCCTGCTCGGGGCCCTCCTGGAGACAGCCCGGCCTGCGCGAGGCCGCCCCAACATGGTCATGATGACCGGCTTCCTGGCGACGGGACTGCTGACAGTGGCAGCCGCTTTCGTCATCGGGACGGCCTGGACCGTGGTGGCCATCGGCCTCTCGGGCCTTTTTACGGCGTCCACCTCGGCCGCCATGCTGTTCCTCCGCAACCTGCACAGCCCGTCCCACCTCAAATCCCAGATCTTCACCGTGAGCGCAGGCTTCCGCGCCAGCGCCTCGGCTGCCGGTGCGGCGCTGGCCGGGTCGGCAACCGGATGGGGTGGCGCCCTGACGGTCGCTGCGGTCGGCATCGTCTGGATTGCCTCGGCAGCGCTGATGGGCGCCTATCCAAAGGGCGAAGAGTGAAAAAGCCCTCGCGCGACGTGCCACCGCCCACGCCGGGGCGGGCGGCAGTCAGCTGTGCCGGTTCAGCCCTGCCTGCTCCACCAGCTCCGTCAGCCACGGGCGGTGGCCACGGTAGTAGACCATTCCCTCCGGCAGCCCCTGAACCGAGGGTACGGAGTGGGCAATATCGATCGTGATCCTGCCGCCGGCCATCGGGGCGTTGCTGATGTGCAGGTCACCGTATGATTCCGGGAGGGCCGGATCCATCCAGAAGCCGCCGCGCGAGACGTGCGCGTCGTACCGCATCAGGCTTGTGATCAGCTGGATGGGAGTGGTCGCTGCCCAGGCCTGGGGTGAGCAGGCCGTCGGGTAAGGCACCGGTGCCGCCAGCTGCTCGCGGCTGAAGCCGCAGAAAAGTTCGGGAAGCCGTCCGCCGGAATATTCGGCGGCTTCCAGCAGGGCCGTGGAAATCCGTTGGGCCTGTTCCACAAAGCCGTAGCGCATCAGCCCGGCAACGATGACCGCGTTGTCATGCGGCCAGACCGAGCCGTTGTGGTAGCTCGCGGGGTTGTAGGCGCCCATGTCACTGGCCAGGGTCCGGACGCCCCAGCCGCTGAACATCTCCGGGGACATCAGCCGCTCCGCGACCAGCGGCGCCTTGTCCTCGTCCACGAGGCCCACCCACAGGCAGTGGCCCATGTTGGACGTGCACGCGTCGACCGGCCGTTTCCTGCCGTCCAGTGCCACGGCGTAGTAGCCGCGCTCAGGCAGCCAGAACTGCTCATTGAAGCGCTTCTTCAGGTCCGCCGCCTGGGCGGCGAGCCGGGCGGCCAGGGCCTCGTCCCCGGCGTCATGGGCTATCCATGCCCGCGCCATGTACGCGTCGTACACGTAGGCCTGGACTTCGCACAGCGCAATCGGTGGCTCGGCGAGTGTCCCATCGGCGAAGTTGATGCCGTCCCAGGAGTCCTTCCAGCCCTGGTTGATCAGTCCTTGCGGGTTGAGCCGTTCGTACTCGACAAACCCGTCGCCGTCCTTGTCGCCGTAGTCCCTGATCCAGTCCAGGGCCCGGTCCGCGTGCGGAAGCAGGGCTGCGATGGTGTCGGCGGCAAAGCCCCACCGGCTGACGGATCCTAGGACGGCAACGAACAGCGGCGTGGCATCCACGCTGCCGTAGTAGACGTGCTTTCCGCCCAGGGACAACCCGCTGGACACATCCAGCCTGACCTCGTGCAGGATCTTGCCGGGCTCCTCTTCGGTGATGGGGTCCACCACCGTGCCCTGCCGTTCGGCCAGCGTCTGCAGGGTGCCCAGGGCCAGGGAAGGGTCAACGGGCATGGACATTTCCGAGGCCCACAGCGAGTCCCGGCCGAACAGGGTCATGAACCAGGGCGCGCCTGCGGCAACCACCACGCGCTCCGGATGGTTTGGATCCTCGATGCGCAGGGCACCCAGGTCGTCATAGCTGCGCCGCAGGGTCCGCTCAATGGAGTGGTTGCCCATCTGCAGGGCGGGAATCTTGGCCACCCATTCCTGCCGCCGGCGGTCCCGTGGAGAGGCTTCCCCGCCTTGGGCGTGAATGAACGACGGCGGGGGAGGGCTGGCTGCCCCGCCGCCGGGGATGACGCTCAGCACCGTAGTCCACAGACTGTGCGGGGCAATGGTCACCTTGTAGGTCAAAGCGCCCTGCATGGCATCCGAGCCGGGGGCCTGGATTGAAACGCTTTTACGCATGTCTTCCCAGGTTCCCGCAATGGTCAGCATGCCGGGTGCTGTTTCATGGTTCTGCTGCCACAGCCGCCGGATCCTTGCTTCCTTGACCTCGAAGAGATCGGCAAAATCCGCCGCCGCCGCCATGGTGACGGTGCACTCAAGGGGCTCCATGGAGTAGTTGCGCAGCGTGATCTGCTCCTGGATGCCGGCGCCTACTTCGCGGAGCCGCTCAACGATGAGGGGGCTGTCCGCGTAACTTTCGGAGCGGGCGACCCGGCTGACGAGAAGGGCCCGGTACGGCTCCTTTGTTTCGGCGGCGAGGGGTTCCAGCGGCTGGGCGTTGACCGTGAGCTGCCAGCCGGACAGAATGCGGCTGTCCTGGAAGAAGACGCCGTGCGGGTGCTCGGGGACAATGTCTCCGTTGGGAGACGAAATGCAGAACGATGTGCCTTCCACGAGGGTCACGGTCCCGGGGCCGAGAGGGCCCGCGGCGGTGTCAGCATTCCATCCAGCCATGGCCCCTCCAGGAGCAGTGAAGCCGGGGAGGCGAAGCTGCAGGCGCATCCCTTTGACCGGCCGCCCCCTTGTGCAATCACGCTACTCCTGCCTGCCCCTCCCCGCCAGAACTTGCTTGCGGGGCACTAGTGAGGGGGCCGGGACAGCTTGGTTCGCGCTGCTAGCTCAGGGTTTTTCACCCTCGTGCCATGTGGCCGTCAGGTCTTCAACCGCTTTTTGCATGTGCTGGTGGATGCCCTTGAGCAGACCCTTTCTGTCACCGGCGGCCAGGAGATCCAGGAGGTTCTGGTGTTCCTGGACAAGGGTGTCAAGGCGGGGGTAGGACACTTTCAGGTTCAGGATGCACATCCTGGATTCGGCAGCGAGTGTCCGGTAAATCCTGTTGAGGCGGGAGTTGCCTGCACCCTCCACGAACGATATGTGGAACTGCATGTCCAGCCGGGCGATTGCCTGCCAATCGGACGCGGCCACCTGCTTCGCCATGTCGGTGACGATGGATTTTAGGTTGTCCACCGTCTCATCGACTCGTTCAGGCCCGGCATCCAGCAGGGTCTGCGCAGCGGTGGATTCCACGGCCTCGCGGACGGCGTAGATCTCCCTGATGTCGTCGACGGTGAGCTCCAGGACAAACACGCCCCGGTTCCGGTGGCTGACGAGGAGGCCTTCCTGGGCGAGCCGCTGCAACGCCTCGCGGACAGGGCCGCGGGAAGACCGCAGCTGGCCGGCCAGGACGGATTCGTTGATCTGCTCTCCGGGCCGAAAGGTTCCCTGGACGATCTGTTCCCGCAACTGGTCCGCGATCAGCTGCGCAGTTGGTCTGCCTTCGATGACGAAGAGGCCCTCCGGTGCCGCCATTGTTATCAACTCAACTTTCCTTGTTCCGGCCAGGACGCGTGGAAACTGGCGCTGCCGAATCGTCGACAATTTACAGATCCTAGGTAAAAGTGTACTGGCTTGCAGTGGACGCTGACGGTACCCGGCCCATGCGAAAGGCCACGTCCTTGTGGGACGTGGCCTCCCGCCGTCGAACTTCTTTTATTATCGAATTGCGTTGGTTGTCGGACCGCCTTGGTTAGACGGTTACCGCATCCGGTTGATCCGGGGCTGTGAGATCCTCCACAGCTTTGCGCATGTGTTGCTCTATGGCGTGGTGAAGGCCGGAGCGTTCGCCCGCCTCGAGCAGGTCCAGAATGGTCTGATGCTCATGGACCAGGGCATCGATCCGGGGATACGCCAGCTCAAGGTTATGGATACACATTCTGGATTCGGCGGCCAGGGTGTCATAGATACGGATAAGGCGGGTGTTGGCTGCACCTGCCACGAACGTCGCGTGGAACTCCATATCCAAGCGGGCGATGGCATGCCAGTCAGAAGCGGCAACCTGTTTCGCCATGTTGCGTACGGTTGCCTGCAATGCCTGGCAGGTCTCCTCTAACCGGGCGGCGTCGGCGTCGAGAAGGGTATCCGCGGCGACCGACTCCACAGCTTCACGAACTGCGTAGATCTCCCTGACGTCGTCATGGGACAGTTCAAGGACGAAGACGCCGCGGTTTCTCCGGCTGACCAGGATTCCTTCCTGGCACAGGCGTTGCAGCGCCTCCCGGACTGGACCCCTGGATGAATGAAGCTGGACCGCGAGTACAGATTCGTTGATCTGTTCCCCCGGGCGGAAGACCCCCTGAACTATCTGTTCCCGCAGCTGGTCAGCGATCAGTTGCGCAGTGGGCCTTCCCTCCAGGACAAACAGCCCTTCCATTGCCGCCATTGATACCCCTCCTCCCGTTGTCGGGTTAGCGCCGATGCCTAAACGGCTATTGCTGTGTACTTGGTCTCGAGGAACTCCTCGATGCCGGTTTTCCCGCCCTCGCGGCCCAGCCCGGACTGCTTGACCCCGCCGAACGGCGCCGTGGGGTTGGAGACGAGGCCGGTGTTCACGCCAACCATGCCGACTTCAAGTTCTGTCGAGAACCGGAGGGCCTTGTCCATGGCTTCGGTGAACACGTAGCCCACCAGTCCCCAGTCGGTGTCATTAGCCAGCTTGATGACTTCGTCTTCGCTGTCGAAGGCGGTGATCGCTGCCACCGGCCCAAAAATCTCGGTGGACATCAGCAGGGCATCCTTCGGGACGTCCACCAGGACGGTGGGGTTGTAGAAGTAGCCGGGGCCGTCGGGGCGGTTCCCACCGGTGAGGATGCGTGCGCCCTTTGCGACCGCGTCCGCGACCAGACTTTCAACCTTGTCCAGCCCCTTCTGCTCAATCAGCGGGCCCACGTCGTTGCCGGATGCGGCCCCGTCGCCGACCTTGAGTTCAGACAACTTCTTGGCAAGTTTTTCGCTGAACTCCTCAACCACCGAGCGGTGCACGAAGAAACGGTTCGCGGCGGTGCAGGCCTCGCCCATGTTCCGCATTTTTGCCTTCAATGCCCCGTCTACAGCCTTTTCAATGTCCGCGTCCGCGAGGACGATGAAAGGCGCGTTGCCGCCCAGTTCCATGGAGGAGCGCATGACGTTGTCCGACGCCTGGCGCAACAGCAGCTTCCCCACTTCGGTGGAGCCGGTAAAGCTGACCTTGCGGGCGATGCCGCTGCTCATCCAGGGTCCTACGACGGTTGAGGCCTTTGTTGTGGGGACGACGTTCAGGACACCGTCCGGCAGGCCGGCCTGCCGGAAGATGTCGGCCAGCGCCAGGGACGTCAGCGGGGTCAGTTCTGCAGGCTTGAAGACCATGGTGCAGCCAGCCGCGACGGCGGGAGCGATCTTGCGTGCGCCCATGGCCAGCGGGAAGTTCCACGGAGTCACCAGCACGCAGGGACCCACCGGTTCCTGCGTGATCAGGATACGGGTGCTGCGGTCGACGGACGTGGTGCTGTCGCCGCCGATCCGGACGGCTTCTTCCGAAAACCACCTGAGGAATTCTGCGCCGTAGGCCACCTCGCCCTTGGCTTCGGCCAGCGGCTTGCCCATCTCCGCGGTCATGATCGCCGCAAGGCGGTCTGCGTTGGCCAGGACCAGGTCAAAAGCCCGCCGCAGGATGTCGGCCCGCTCGCGGGGGGTGGACTTGCCCCACTCTGCCTGCGCGCGGCCGGCCGCCTGGATGGCAAGCTCGGCATCTGCGGGGCTGCCGTCAGCGACGTGGGCAATGATTTCGTGGGTTGCCGGGTTTTCCACCGGGAACGTGGCGGAGCCGGTGGCCTTTCGCCAGGCACCGTCGATGAAGAGGTCGGTACGAAGGTCTGCAGGGTCGAATGAAGTGCTCATATCAGGCTTTCAGGATGGTCGGGAAGGAGTCAGGAGGTGGCGGCTTTGAGGGCCTGGGTGAACCGCGAAAGGCCCTGCAGGATTTCGTCACTGCTCACATTCAGCGGCGGAATGATACGGATGACGTTGCCGTGCGGGCCGCAGGTCAGAAGCAGCAGCTCCTCCTTGATGGCCGCCTGCTGGACAGCAAGTGCGGTGGCAGCGTCCGGAGCGGCCGCGGGACCCGTGAACTCGATGGACTGCATCAGGCCACGCCCGCGTACATCTCCAATTACGTCGAATTCGGTTTTGAGGACATCGAGTCCAGTGCGCAGCTGGTCACCGCGGTCCAGAGCATTCGTGACCAGGTTTTCGCGCTCAATGACATCAAGGGTGGCGACACCGGCCGCCGCTGCCACGGCGTTCCCGCCATAGGTCCCCCCTTGGGATCCGGGCCAGGCTTTGCCCATCAGTTCGGCCGAGGCTGCAATGGCCGAGATCGGGAAGCCGCTGGCGAGGCCCTTGGCGGTGATGACCACGTCCGGCCTGATGCCCGCCCAGTCATGCCCCCAGAACTTTCCTGTACGGCCCACCCCCGCCTGGACCTCGTCGACGATGAAGACGATGCCGTGCCGGTCTGCGCGCTCCCTGAGGCCCTGGAGGAAGGCCACAGGGGTCGGAATGTAGCCGCCGTCGCCGAGTACGGGCTCGATGATGAATCCGGCCGTATCGGCTGGGCTGCTGATGCTGACCAGGAGGTGGTCGAGCTCTCTAAGGGCAAAGGCCACTGCTGTTTCTTCATCCCAGCCGTACCGGTAGGCGTGCGGGAACGGTGAAATGTGGACCCCTCCCATCAGGGGTGAGAAGCCTGAGCGGAACTTTGTCCCGGCGGTGGTGAGGGACGCCGCCCCGACTGTCCGTCCATGGAACCCGCCCTGGAACGAGATGATGTTGGGCCGGCCGGTGGCCATCCGGGCCAACCGGACCGATGCCTCCACTGCCTCTGAGCCGGAGGTGGCGTAGAAGACGCTGTCCAGCCCCGGAGGCAGGTATTGGCCGAGCTTGTCGGTCAGCGCAAGCAGGGGCTTGTGCATCACGGTGGTGTATTGGGCATGGATGATCTTTCCCACCTGGTCACGGGCCGCTGCGACGACGTCCGGGTGGCAGTGTCCGGTGCTGGTCACGCCGATTCCCGTCGTGAAGTCGAGGTATTTCTTGCCGTCGGTGGCGTGGATCCAGCTGCCAAGGGCGTGGTCGACGACGACGGGCGTGGCCTGCTTGAGGATGGGACTGAGAGTTGCCATGGCTCATACTTTCTGAAGAACTGTAGATTGTCAACAATTAGCAAAAACTGCGAAGTGATGACCTGTGTAGGTGGGACAGGTCAGGCCTTGGTAAAACGCTGTGGCCGTACGAAGTCCAGGCCGGAAAACAGCTGCTTGCCCAGGGCCTCATGGGCCGCAATTGCGCCGTACCCGGAAGCCATTTTGAACCCGGCGCCGGAGAAACCGGTGGCGCAGTAGATCCGGCTCGCATCCGTCAGCCGGCCCAACAGCGGATGCCGATCGGGTGTGTAAAGATCGGGGAAGGCGTCGGAGCGGACAATGCTGGGGACCAGGCCGGGAAAGAATTCGGCCACCGTCTCCGTGGTTTCCAGGATTTCGGCCGGGGTCAGCTCCCTGGCTACCGCATCGGCACGGGCGGCGGGCTGGCTGCGGCCATCAAGGGTTGCCTTGACCGTCACGCCATCGACGGCGGGCGCCCCGTACATCGAGCGGTCCCCGGAAATACGGATGAAGACAGGAAACCTTGCCGGCGAAAACTCCGCCGGATCCCGTGCGACAAACCAGGAGAGGAAATTCCTGCGGACTTCGGTGGCAGCCCTTAGGTGACCGGGCATCAGTCTCTGCGACCAGCCCCCGGAGGCGACAATGACGTTTTCGAAGGTCCAGGATCCTTCCCCGGAGGTGACCACCACACCGTCGCTGGTCTCCCGGATGCCGTCAATGGGCCTGTTCGCCACGACAGATGCCCCGTTTGCCTCTGCCGCTGCGACTGCTGCCGTCACGGCACGGTCGGTGCGCAAGGCGCCCGCATGGGGATCGAACACTGCGGAGTCGTCCGCCCGGAGGTTGTGCTGCGGGTAGCGTTCCTCCATCGCGTCCCGGCTGAGGAGCTCGTGCTCGGCCCCGGTCTGCCGTGTGGTTTCCAATAGGCTCCGCAGGTACGGCCCGTCAGTTGTTCCGATGGAGAGGCCGCCGCAGCGGGTCAGGATGTCCTGGCCCGTTTCGGCTTCCAGTTCGGCCCAAAGACGGCGTGAGCGATCCAGGATGGGGTAGTAATCGGGGATTCCCCGGTACAGCATGCGGAACAACCGGGTGTCACCGCCGACGGCGCTCCGACCGTGCCCGGGGGTGGCAGCCTCAAATCCGACCACGGCATCCGACAGGCGGGAGGCTTGCCAGAGGGCCATGGATCCGATGCTGCCCAGGCCGATGACGGCGAGTTTTCCGTCCATGGTTTAGAGGACCTGTTTCAGGAAGGCCTGGGTGCGGGTTTCTTTGGGGTTGGTGAGGATTTCGCGGGCATCGCCGCGTTCGACGATGTAGCCGTCGTCCATGAAGATCAGGGAGTCGGCCACTTCGCGGGCGAAGCCCATTTCGTGGGTGACCACCACCATGGTCATGCCTTTTTTGGCGAGGTCCTTCATGACGGCGAGGACTTCGCCGACTTTTTCGGGGTCCAGCGCGGAGGTGGGTTCGTCGAAGAGCATGATCTCGGGGTCCATGGCCAGGGACCGGGCGATCGCGACGCGTTGCTGTTGTCCGCCGGAGAGTTGGGCGGGGTAGTAGTCGCCGAAGCCGGCCAGGCCGACGCTGGCGAGCAGTTCGTGGGCCCGTTTGGCTGCCTCTTTCTTGTCAGCTCGTTTGACCAGGACGGGGCCGGACATGATGTTTTCGTGTGCGGTCATGTTGGGGAAGAGGTTGAAGGACTGGAAGACCATGCCCACCCGGGTGCGCTGTTCGGCGAGTTTTTTGGGCGGCAGGGCGTGGTAGGCGTTCTCGGTTTCGTAGTAGCCGAAGTCTTCGCCGTTGACTTTCAGGACCCCGGAGTCGACGGTTTCCAGGCCGTTGATGCAGCGCAGGATGGTGGATTTGCCGGAGCCGCTGGGGCCGATGATGCAGCAGATCTCGCCGCTGGCGATGTCCAGGTTGATGTCTTTGAGGACTGTTTTGGGTCCGAAGGACTTGCGGATCTTCTGGGCGAGGATGGTTCCGTCGTTGCTCATCGTGCAGCGCCTTCCGGGTCGGTGAGCACAACGGGTTTGGCCTTGCGGGGCAGGCGGGAGGTTGCGCGGGAGTATTTCTGTTCGAGCTTGGACTGCGGGTAGCTCAGCAGCAGGGTCATCACGAGGTACCAGAGGCTGGCGACGATCAGCAGCGGGATGGTCTCGTATGTGCGGGCGTAGATCAACTGGGCGCTTTGGAGCAGTTCGGCCACGCCCAGGACGCTGACCAGCGAGGTTCCCTTGAACATGCCGATCACCTGGTTGCCGGTGGCGGGGATGATCGAGGGCATCGCCTGGGGGATGATGACTTTGCGCATCTTCATCGCCCCGCTCATGCCCAGCGAATCGGCGGCTTCGATCTGGCCCTTGCCCACGGAGGAGAACCCGCCGCGGATGATCTCTGCCATGTAGGCCGCCTCGTTCAGCGTCAGCCCGACCAGGGCCGCGGTGATGGGTGCCATCAGGGCGTTCATGTCGATCGCGGTGCTGATATCGGTGAACGGGATGCCGATGGACAGGTTCGGGTACAGCGCCGCGACGTTGAACCAGAAGATCAGCTGCACCAGCACCGGGGTACCGCGGAACAAGGTGATGTAGACCCCGGCCGTGGCAGCGATCGGCTTGATCTTCGAACCCCGCATGATGGCCAGGGCCAGGCCCAGGAGCGTTCCCAGGGCCATGCTGGCCACCGTGAGGAAGATCGTGAGCATCAACCCGCGCAGGATCGATTCATGCGTGAAGTACTTTGCGACCACGTCCCACTTGAAGTTCGGGTTCGTTGACACCGAAAACAGGACACCGATGCCAATCAGGCTGCACACCACCCAGGCAACATACTCAAAGGTACTGCGCCGCTTGAGCCGGGGCTTGAGCGCTGAATCCTTCCCATTCATGCCGGGTTCACTTCTTTCGATGGTTAGTTGCTGCATGGAAGCCCCTTTACTTAAGGTTCGCCGTGGTGATGCCCGCGCCGCCGAGGCCCCACTTGTCCAGCGACTCCTTGTATTCAGGGCTGTCAAGGACAGACTGCGTGGCTGCCTGCAGGGCCGGCGTCAATGCAGAGCCCTTCTTAAGCCCCATGGCATTGATGTGGTCCGTGCGGGTGTCCAGCTGGGGAGCAAGGACCTCGAAGGTGTTCGGCTGCTGCTCGCTGGCCCAGGCCAGGGACGGGGTGGCGTCGACGACCCCGTCAACACGCTTGGACACCAGTTGCGTCAGGGATTCCTGGACGTTGGGCAGCGTGATGATGTTAATTGCCGGCTTGCCCTTTTCCTCGCAGGTCCACTTCGAAACGTTCGGCATGTGCTTCAGTTGCGCGTTCGACCCCTTGGTCACTGCAATATTCTTGCCGCACATTTCGTCGTTGCTGATGTTCAGCGGATTCCCATGGACTACCGCAACCGATATGCCGCTGTTGAGGTAGGTCACCATGTCCAGCACCTTCAACCGTTCCTCCGTGGGGGACATGGTGGTCACAGTGAAGTCGTAGCGGCCGCCGTCGATGCCGGGAATGATCGTGTCGAACTGGGTGTTCTCGAACTTCAGCTTGAGGTCGAGCTTCTTCGCCACGAGACGGGCGATGTCCGGATTCACGCCGATCGGGGTGGTGTTGTCATCGGCCAGGAACGTCGTGGGCGGGTAATGCAGGTCCATCGCGACGGTCAGTTCGCCCTTGGACTTGAAGGACTCCGGCAACAGCGCCACCGCGGAGGCATCCGGCTGAACGCCTTCTGAGATGTCAGCCGTGTCGGAGGTCTTGGACTTTGTTTCTCCGGGGGCCGACGTGCTGCTGGCCGCGCCGCCACATGCACTGAGCGTCAGCAGCACGGCAAGCCCTGCGGCTGCAGTCTGAACTTTGTTGATGGTCTTCATGGTGCTTCCCTTCGAATGGTTTCAGCTGGAGTCTTCTGCTGAAACGGGTGCAATTCTGGTTTCCAGGACCGTCCCGCATGCCCTTTGTCGCGCCAATGCGGCAATGGGAGGTTCGGTTGTGCTTCCTGCTTTATGCGGAATGTGATCCTGATCTCGTTCCGCATCCAAGAGCAATGCAACTCCTGAAATCGCCGATTGTCAACAATTGACGATAATAAAGTTGATGTACCCCACTGGTTCAGGCGAAAGGCGCTCGGACTGCCTGAACTGTTGACAATCTACAATCCCGCAGCCTAGAGTCGAAGCCAAGCGGGCAGAAGAGGTTTCCGGCACCGGAAGACATCCCGCAGCCCGCACACATCACGAATCGGGCCAGGAACAGCGCGGTTCACGTGCAAGACCCCAAGGAACGGACGAATCATGGCAGACACGAACCTCCGGCCGAAGTACATCTCTTTTGATGTGTACGGCACGCTCATCAACTTCGACATTGATCCCACCACCCGTCGGCTGCTCGATGGTCGCATTTCTGAAGAGCAGTGGCCTGCCTTCAAGAAGCAGTTCCGCGGGTACCGGTTCGACGAGGTCCTTGGCGACTTCAAGCCCTACGAGCAGATCCTCCAGGATTCCTTTGACCGCGTGTGCAGGCGCTGGGGCATTGGGCCCACTGAAGGTGCCGGCGCAGAATTCGCCGAGGCTGTACGGGGCTGGGTTGCCCACGAAGACGTGCCGGCCCCGCTGAAGCTTATGGGCGACAACTACAAGCTTGTGGCTCTGTCCAACGCCGACGACAGCTTCCTGGACATCAGCATTCCCAAGCTCGGCGCTGACTTCCACGCCGTGCTGACCGCTGAGCAGGCCCAGGCCTACAAGCCGCGCTACCAGGCTTTCGAGTACATGCTCGATACCCTGAACGCCACGCCGGAGGACTTCCTGCACATCTCCTCGCACACCCGCTACGACATGCACCCGATGCACGACATGGGCTTCCGTAACCTCTGGATGCTGGACCGTGGCTATGACCCCATCGGCCCGGGCTACGGCCTCAACACCGCCAAGTCCCTGGACGAGATCAACAAGCACCTCGGTCTCTAGACCGACGTCGAGGCGAAAGGCTACACCGTGAAACTCATTCCTTACTGGCTGGACACAGCCAAAGCATCCGGAGACTACCGGCAGACCCCGGTACCCGAAAATGTCGATGTGGCCATCATCGGCGCAGGATTTACGGGGCTGTCCGCGGCCCTGGAATTTGCCAAGCAAGGCGCAAGCGTCGCCGTTTTCGAACGGCACACCGTGGGATGGGGCGCATCCGGACGCAACGGGGGAATGGCGACCACCGGGTTGGCCATCGGTTTCAGCACCGCAGTCAAGCGCTATGGGGGTGCCCGGGCAGTCGAGATGTTCCATGAATACAACGACGCCATCGACAGCATCGAGAAGCTGGTGCACGACAATGGCATTGACTGCGACTACAAGCGGTTTGGAAAGCTCTCGCTGGCGTTCCATAAGTCCCACTACGAGGGGATGCTCAAGTCTCAGGAACTGCTGGCGGGCCTGGCGGACCACCATGTCACGGTCATCCCTAAATCCGAAATCCACAGCGAAATCGGCACCGACTTCTACCAGGGAGCCATGCTTGACCCCCTCGGAGCAGGTCTGCATGTGGGAAAGTTCGTCCACGGTCTCGCGGGGGCGGCCGCGACCGCCGGGGCGGACATCTGCGAGAACTCCGCCGTGACCGAGCTGAAGAAGGTCTCCGGCACCGTGCACGACGTTCATACCACCCGGGGCATCACCAGGGCGAAGCAGGTCCTGGTCGCCACCAGCGGCTACACGGGCAACATCACGCCATGGCTGCAGCGCCGCGTGATCCCGGTAGGCAGCTTCATCATCGTCACCGACCCGCTGCCCGAAGACGTGGTCAACCGGATCCTGCCGAACCGGCGGCAGGCCTCGGACAGCAAGATGCTGACCTACTACTTCCGGATCACCCCGGACAACCGGCTGCTCTTCGGCGGCCGGGCCCGCTTTGCACTTTCCAGCCCTGACTCGGATGTCAAGAGCGCCGAAATCCTGCGCAAGGCCATGCTCGAACTCTTCCCGTACCTCTCGAACGCGAAAGTGGACTACATTTGGGGCGGCCTGGTGGACCTCTCCATGGACCAGATGGTGCACGCGGGCCAGCATGACGGCCTCTTCTATTCCCTCTGCTACAGCGGACACGGAGTACAGATGGCCGCCCACATGGGGAAGCGGATGGCCCATTACATGGCCGGAGACAAGTCCGCGAACGTCTGGGAAGACCTGAAGAATCCGCCAGTGCCGGGCCACTTCGGCCCACCCTGGTTCCTGCCCTTCATCGGCGCAGCCGCCAAAATCATCGACCGCGTCAAGTAACAGACAAGGGATCACATGTCGCCATCAACAATCCTCGATGAAGCGCGCCCGGAAACAGGGGACGGCCGGTCAGAATTTGCCAACCTTCCCGGCGGCGCCTTCCTCGAGGGCCAGTGGCAAACCTCCGGCCTGGAACTGGAGGTGCGCGACCCCCAGGACGGCCTCCTGCTGGGGCGGGTGTGCACCTCCACGCCCCAGGACGTCCGGCGTGCAATCGGATACATCCACCATCATCTGCACGCCGGAGAGTGGCCGCTGCACGCCCGGCGGGAGGCGCTGGAAAGGGCGGTGCAGCTGCTGGGAGAGCAGGCCGAGCGGTTTGCCAACATCATCGCGGCAGAGAGCAGCAAGACCATCACCGAGGCCGAGCGTGAGGTGCGCCGCTGCATCGAAACGCTGCGGCTCTCCGCAGCAGCGTCCAGCACCCTTGCCGGGGAAACCCTGGGGTTTGATGACAGCACCTCCGGCGGCAACAGGATCGGCTGGTTCAGCCGCAAGCCGGTTGGCATTGTCGCAGCAATCACCCCGTTCAATGATCCGCTGAACCTGGTGGCACACAAGCTGGGCCCGGCACTGATTGGAGGCAACGGCGTCGTGCTTAAACCTTCCACGCGGACTCCCTTGACGGGGCTTGCCCTGGTCCGCTTGCTGCTCGAAGCGGGCGTCCCGCCGGGCCGGGTTGCGGTGATCGTTACCGGTCCGGGAGTGTCCGAAGCCCTGATCACCGACCCGCGGGTGGACCTGATTTCCTTCACCGGCGGCCCGGAAACCGCTGAGCGCATTGCAGCGGCGGCGGGAGCGAAAAAGATCCTGTCCGAGCTGGGCGGGAACAACGCCACCATTGTTTGCGCAGATGCCAACCTTGAAAAGGCCGCCGCGGCGGTGGTCGCAGGGGCGTTCGGAGTGGCGGGGCAGAACTGCCTGTCCGTGCAGCGTGTCTATGTGCACACCTCCCTGTTTGACCAGGTCCTGGAGCAGGTCACGGCGCGCACCAGGGCACTGAGGACAGGGCCAAAGCTTGACCGGACCACCGACGTCGGCCCGCTGATATCCAAGGCGGAGGCCCGCCGGGTGGAGGAATGGGTGGAAGAAGCCAGGAACGCCGGCGCCACCGTGCATGTGGGCGGCCGCCGCCGCGGCACCTTTTTCGAGCCCACCGTGCTGACTGACGTGCCGTCCCGGTGCAGGGTCATCAGCGACGAAGTGTTCGGGCCGGTGGTGACCCTCCTGCCGTTCATCGAGGTTTCGGACGCCATCTACGCGGCCAACGACACCGAATACGGCCTGCAGGCAGGGGTGTTTACCCAATCCATCGACCTTGCCCTGGCCATCGCCGATCGGCTGCACGTGGGAGCGGTGGTCATCAACGAGACCAGCGACGTCCGTATTGATTCCATGCCGTTTGGCGGGTTCAAGAAGTCCGGCGTTGGCCGTGAAGGCGTGCGCCACGCCGTGCATGAGATGACCGAGCCCAAGAACACCATCATCAACCTCACAGAGCCGGGACCGGGCTGGCAACAGCTTGGCGGGCCGACAGAACGGACAGCATGAGCACGCACAGCATCGCCGTCATTGCCGGTGACGGCATCGGCAAAGAAGTGGTTCCGGCAGCCATCACCTGCCTCGAGCAGATCGCCGCGATCCACGGGCTGCACCTGGAGTTCACCCACTTCGACTGGGGATCGGACTACTACCTGCGGCACGGCAGGATGATGCCGCAGCACGGGCTCGAACAGTTGGCCTCGCATGACGCGGTATTCCTGGGAGCGGTGGGCTCCCCGGGTGTTCCGGACACGGAATCATTGTGGGGACTGCTGATCCCGATCCGCCGGGAGTTCCAGCAGTACATCAACCTCCGTCCGGTCAAAACGCTCGACGGCGTGGCGTCACCGCTTGCTTCTGACAAGCCGATCGACATCCTGATCGTGCGGGAGAACAACGAGGGGGAGTACTCCGAGGTGGGCGGCCGCATGTATCGTGGCCTGCCGCACGAGACCGCTGTCCAGGAAACCATCTTCACCCGCCTGGGAGTTTCCCGTGCTGCCCACTTCGCCGCGGGGCTTGCGGCTTCGCGCACGGGCAGGCTGACCTCGGCAACCAAGAGCAACGGGATCATCCACACCATGCCGTTCTGGGACGAGGTGGTGGCCGAAACGGTCCGGGACTATCCAGGCGTGAGCGTGACGCATGAGCTGGTGGATGCGCTGGCCGCGCATCTGGTCCTCAAGCCGTGGACGCTGGATGTCATTGTGGCCTCGAACCTGCTGGGCGACATCCTCTCCGACCTGGGCAGTTCCGTGACGGGGTCCATCGGCCTGGCACCCAGCGCGAACCTCAACCCCGAGGGTGACTTTCCGTCCCTGTTCGAACCGGTCCACGGGTCGGCCCCGGACATTGCCGGGAAGGGCCTCGCCAATCCGGTGGGCCAGATATGGTCCGGGGCCATGATGCTCGAACACCTGGGCCACCCGGAGGCGGCCGCCCACCTGCAGTCCGCGTTCGAATCCGCCCTGCGCGACGGGCACGGCACCCGGGACGTCGGGGGCACCTCCTCCACCGCCGAATTCACCGCCGCTGTCCTGGCCGCCATCGACGCCCTCGCCCAGGCGGAACCGGCACTGTGAAGAGGCTGCTTCGCGAGCGGCGCCCTGTCGTTGCTGCCCTCTATCGGGAAGGGCCTCCGCCCTTCCTTGCCGAGATTGAGGACCTTGCCGAGGTCCGGCTGGCTAAAGCCGACGGACTGGCCAAGGCACTGGATGGCGCGGACGTGCTCTACCAGTGGCACTCCTTCTCACCCGCCCTGAAGGAAAACTGGGCCGCCGCGGCATCGCTGAAGTGGGTTCACGTCTCCGCCGCCGGCGTCAGCCAGTTGCTCTTCGACGAACTCATCCGCAGCGGCATCACGTACACGAATTCCCGGGGCGTGCTCAGCCGCGCGATCGCCGAATTCGCCCTCGGCTTCGTGCTGGACATGGCCAAGGACGCCCCCGGTTCATTCCGGCTCCAGCAGCAGCAACGCTGGCAGCACCGGACCAGCCGCAAGATCCAGGGCCAGTCCGCCCTCGTGGTGGGCACCGGATCCATCGGCCGGGAAATTGCCCGGCTTTTCGGTGCCGTCGGCATGGCTGTGGACGGGGCCGGCCGTGCGGAACGGCCCGGGGACGGTGACTTCGGCCGCATCCATTCCTCTGCAGAACTGGCTCGCACGGTACAGGGGTACGACTATGTGGTCCTCGCAGCGCCACTGACCGACCGGACGCGGGGCATGGTCAACCACGACGTCCTGGCCGCGATGAAACCCGACGCCAGGTTGATCAACGTCGGGCGCGGCGAGCTGGTCCACACCCAAGCACTCACGGAAGCCCTGGCGTCCGGGTCCATCGCCGGAGCCGCCCTGGACGTCGTGCACCCCGAACCCTTGCCGGAAGGACACCCGCTGTGGGGGATGGACAACGTCATCATCACCCCGCACATGAGCGGCGACACCGAGGACTACCTCGATGACCTCGGCAAACTCTTCGTGGACAACCTGGTCAGGTACCGGAACGGCGACCCCCTCCACAACATCGTGGACAAAAGCCTCGGCTTCGTCCCCACGCCCGAGCCGTCCCCGCCCGGCGGTTAGCCCGCCGAAACCGGACCACGCGTAGCCGGACTGCGCAACGGCATGTCAGGATCAGGTATGCCCCACCGCCTGATGCTGCTCGACACTGCGTCCTTGTACTTCCGCGCCTTCTACGGCATGCCCGACACCATCCGCCGCCCGGACGGGATTCCTGTCAATGCAGTGCGGGGCCTGCTGGATATGATCGCCAGGCTCACCACTGACTACCATGCCACCCATCTGGTGGCGTGCTGGGATGATGACTGGCGTCCGCAGTGGCGGGTGGACCTCCTCCCCACCTACAAGTCGCACCGCGTGGCCGAGGCAGTCACGGACGCGCCGGACGTCGAAGTGGTTCCGGACGCGCTGGAGGCGCAGCTCCCCATGATCCGCCGAACGCTGGAGCTCGCGGGCATCGCCGTGGTGGGCGCCGCCGAGCACGAGGCCGACGACGTCGTGGGCACCTACGCGAGCCAGGCGGACTTGCCCGTCGACGTTGTCACCGGTGACCGGGACCTCTTCCAGGTGTGCGACGACGGCCGCCAGGTCCGGGTGATCTACACCGCCCGCGGCATGCGCAACCTCGAAGTGATGACCGAAGAGACCGTGGTGCGGAAGTACCGGGTGCTGCCCCAGCAGTATGCCGATTACGCCACCCTGCGCGGCGACGCTTCGGACGGGCTTCCGGGCGTCGCCGGGATCGGGGAGAAGACGGCGGCGTCCCTGCTCCTGAAGTACGGCACCCTGGAAGGGCTGCTGGAAGCGGCCGACGACGACGGCAGCGGATTGGCCGGCCCGGTGCGGGCCAAACTCGCCGCCGCCGCCGACTACCTGAAAGTAGCCCCCGCCGTCGTCCGTTTGGTGCGGAACCTGGAGCTGCCCACCCTGGAGGAAGCCGGCGCGCAGCTGCGCCCCGTCACCGGTGATGCCCGCGCCGAACTTGAGCGGCTTGCCGTCGAATGGAACCTGGGCGGCTCGGTTACCAGGCTCCTTGCAGCGCTCGACTTCAGGGGACAGGCGTAAAACGGCGACATCTGGCCTGATTCGGACGGGACGCATGACGTTCTGTGTATCGGAATTACCGTGCGTTTCGGCGCGAGTCGGTGCATTGCGAAGCCGGTTGCCAGGGCGTATGGCGGATGGTTTGGTGAGGTAACGATCCACAGGAGAGGCCATTCCCATGACAGCCACATCAGATCTTGCTCACCGGCGGCTCCGGGACGTCTTTGGAAGTTTTGCCACCGGACTGACCGTGATTACCAGCGCCACGAAGGACGGGCCGGCCGGGTTCACGTGCCAGTCCTTCGCATCCCTTTCCCTGGATCCGGCCCTGGTGACCTTCAGCCCGGCCCGGACGTCGAGCACCTGGCCCGCGCTGCGGAAAGCAGGTTCCTTTACGGTCAATATTCTTCCGGCAGAGCACCAGCACCTGGCCGGTCAGTTCGCCCGTTCAGGCTCGGATAAATTCGCGGGGGTGGGCTACACGCCTTCTCCACTGGGCAATCCAATCCTGGACGACGCCCTCGCCTGGATTGACTGCGAACTCCATGCGGAATACGACGGCGGCGACCATACCATCGTGGTGGGGGCAGTCCGGCACCTGAGTGCCCGCCAGGACGCAGAACCGCTCCTGTTTTTCAAAGGCCGCTATGCAGCATTGACGCCGGCGAAAAGCCTCCTCGAGGCTGCCGGCTGACGCCAGCCGCAAAAGCTGAAAAGTCGCAGACAAAAGGAGGCTGCCATATCCGCGGGGGATATGGCAGCCTCCTTTTGTCTGCGACCCGGAAATTCAGTAGGAAATGAAGGCGACGAGTTCGCCCACGCGATCCTCGGGGTAGTTCTTGGCGATATCGGCCTGGCTCAGGACACCCACCAGGTTGTGCCCGTCAATGACAGGAAGTCGGCGCACCTGATGGTCCTGCATGGTGCGGATGGCTTCTTCAATGGAATCGTCGGCCCCAATGGTTACCGGCTTGCCTTCACCCAGTTCACCCGCCTTGACGCTCCGCGGGTCGCCGCCTTCGGCCAGGCACTTAACCACGATGTCGCGGTCCGTCACCATGCCCTTGAGCCGGTTGTCTTCACCGCAGATGGGAAGCGAACCGACGTCAAGTTCCTTCATTTTCCGGGCGGCTGCTTCCAGGGTTTCGTTTTCACCGATGCACTCCGCGCCACCGGTCATGATTTCCCGTGCCGTTGTCATGATGGCCTCCTTCATGAATGCCGTGCCGTGTCTCTTTTGCCTGCTCAGATGGCTCTTCGGAACCCTGCCGGTACATGACGGCTCCGGAGAGCTGGCCGATAAAAAAATGCTAAGCCTACTGACTATTGATGTCCAGAGCGGTGGCTCCGCACCCCTGGTGGTGTCCGGCTGGCCGCTCTTACCTTGTTGCATCCGCGGGACCAAGTAGTAAGCTTGCTGAGCATTACTGGTAAGCATGCTGATTAACCGGATGAGGGAAGCAGGGGTAATGGGCACAGTATTCGGTGTTGCCTGGTCGCTGATGCTGACGGCCGGCGGAGCCGCCGTGGCTGCAGGCGCGCCCTTCGGCGCTGCCGGACTGGGCGGTCAGTACCTGGCCGGCCATGTCCTCCTTGGGGTGGGCATCGGCCACCTGCTGGCGATGGTGGTGCGGTTTGCCGTCCGCCGGATCATGAAAGGTGCCCGCACCCGCCCCGTTGCGGTCCAGGCACCGGAAGCCCGCATGGCCAGCGTGACAGTCCTGCCTGCCAGGCCTGCCTCCGTCCCGCCGCTCCGTGGCCGGCATGCCGCCTGAGGCGCCGGGATCCACGGGATCCGGCCCTGCCCGGCAAACGGCGGTCCGGCCAACGGCGGCGCGGCGGGTCCTGACAGCCATCGCGGCACTGGCAGTTGCGGGTGCCGTGGCGGCGATTGTGGTTGCCGGGGTGATGGGTTTCCGGCTGTCCGACTCTGACGAAGCCACCCTCCGCGGCTTCCAGATCCGGGTTCTGAGTATCAGCCAGGCAGCAGCGGAAAACAGGATGGACGGAGCCCTGGCGGCACTCCAGGCGCTGGAGAAGGACCTGGACGCCGCCGCACGCGATGGCCGGATTTCGGCTCCGCGCCTGCTCGGAATTGAAACAGCCCTGGCGGCAGTCCGCACGGAAATAGCCAGCCAGTTGGCGGCCCCGTCACCGGCCCCTGCATCCGGCACGGCCGGGCTGGCTGGACCTTCCGCGGCAGCACCGGCCAGCCCCACTGTGCCCCAGACGCAGCCGGTCCAGCCGGTGCCCGGAGAGCAGGCCGTGGCGCCCCAACCGGTGCCTGTTCCGGCGGGCCAGGAGGCGGCGCTTCCGGAAGCAGCCAAGGATGCCAAGGGGAAAGGCAAGGGCCAAGGCAAGCCCTGACCAGGCGGGCAGTCACTCCGCTGCCCGGCCGCCCTCAGTGAGGGAAGGGGCGCGGAACCCGCGCAAGGGGAAGGGGGCCGGGCAGAATGGACGGGTGACTTCATCAAACCTGCGCGGCCGGCGCTACACCGCGAAAGCCTTCGACCTCGGTGCCATCGGTGCCGGCCTGGCCTTCGCAGGTTCCCTTCCGGACCTGGAGGAGGCCCTGGACACCGGGCCGGCCGCGGGCTCGGCGGTGGTGCAGGCGCCGCCCGGCACCGGGAAAACAACACTCGTCCCGCCGCTGCTCGCGAACCTCGTCTCCGGCACGGGCAGGGTTGTGGTCACCCAGCCGCGGCGGGTGGCGGCACGTTCCGCTGCCCGGCGGCTCTCCGCCCTGGACGCCAGCCGGCTTGGCGGCCGCGTGGGCTACACCGTGCGCGGCGAACGGCAGGCGGGTTCCGATACCCTCGTCGAGTTCGTGACGCCCGGCATCCTCCTGCGCCGCCTGCTGGCCGATCCCGGCCTTGACGGCGTTGCCGCCGTCGTCCTGGACGAAGTCCACGAGCGCGGCCTGGAGACGGACCTGCTGATCGGCATGCTCGCCGAAGTCCGCCAGCTGCGCAGCGACCTCACCGTCGTGGCCATGTCGGCAACCCTCGATGCTCCCCGCTTCGCCGCCCTGCTGGGGGACCCCGACGGCGGTCCCGCGGCTCCCGTCGTCGACTGCCCGTCCGTGCTCCATCCGTTGGATGTCCAGTGGGAACCTGCCCCGGGCCCGCGGCTGGACACCAGGGGAGTGGCCCGCAGCTTCCTGGACCACCTCGTGGAAACAGCGGCACGCGCCTACGCCCGCGCCCTGGCCGGGGACGGCTCCGTGGATGCCCTGGTTTTTGTCCCCGGCGCCCGCGAAGTCTCGCAGGTGGCAGCAGGCCTCCGCGGCCGGTTGGAGGAAGGCATCGATGTGCTCGAGCTGCATGGCCAGGTAGGTGCCGCGGAGCAGGACCGCGCAGTGTCCGGACGGCGGCCGGGGGACAATGCCCGGATTATCGTTTCAACCGATCTGGCGGAGTCCTCGCTGACCGTCCCGGGCGTCCGGCTGGTCATCGATTCCGGGCTAACCCGGGAGCCGCGGCGGGATGCCGGCCGTGGCATGAGCGGCCTGGTAACGGTCTCCTGCTCCCGGGCATCGGCGGATCAACGCGCAGGCCGGGCGGCCCGCCAAGGTCCGGGCACCGTGGTCCGCTGCTACACGCAGCAGGCGTATGGGGCAGCGCCGGCCCATGTCACGCCCGAAATCAAGGTGGCGGACCTGACCGGCGCAGCATTGACGCTGGCATGCTGGGGATCGCCGGGTGGCGAAGGGCTTGCCCTGCCGGACATGCCGCCGCGGCAAACCTTGGATGACGCCGTCGAGATCCTCAGGGAACTGGGTGCCGTGTCAGCAGACGGCCACGCCACCGCTACGGGGCGCACCCTCGGCGGAATTCCTGCCGATCCGAGGCTTGCCCGCGCCCTGCTGGACGGCGCGGCAACCATCGGTGCCCGGGCGGCGGCAGAGGTGGTGGCCGCAGTTGCCGGAGACCACCGTGCTCCCGGCGCTGACCTTCCGCGGCTGTTGTCCCAGCTTCGTGGCGATTCCGGGCCGGCGGGCCGGCGCTGGGCGGACGAGTCAAAGCGGTTGCGGGCCCTGGCCCGGGAAGCGGGCAACCCCGCATCCCCTGGAGTTCCCACCTCTGCAGTTGCCACCCTCGGCGCGGCCGGCACCGAGGCGGTGGGTGCCGTCGTCGCCCTGGCCTTTCCGGACCGGGTGGCCCGGCTCGTGCCCGGTGACGGGCCTGCACGGTACCTGCTGTCGTCCGGGACGCGTGCCGGCCTGCCGGCGGGAAGCAGCCTGTCCGGGTACGAATGGCTGGCCGTGGCCGAAGTGTCGCGGGCGGAGGGCAGGGACTCGGCCGGCACCGGCGCCGTCATCCGGACGGCTGCGCCGCTCAACGCCGAGCTCGCCCAGGCAGCCGCCTCGCACCTCCTGGCGGAAACGGTCGAGGCGCAGTTCGTCCAGGGACGTGTTACGGCACGGAAAGTCCGGCGCCTGGGTGCGATCGTGCTCGCGGACACCCCTGTCCGTCCCTCACCGGCCGAAGGCAAGGCGGCCGTGGCCGGAGCCCTGCACAAGGAGGGCCTTGCCGTCCTGGAATGGTCGACGGCGGCCGACGCCTTGCGCCGCCGTCTTGCCTTCCTGCACCGGGAGCTGGGCGGACCGTGGCCCGACGTCTCGGACGCCGCCCTCCTGCTGCGCCTGGACGACTGGCTGGGTCCGGAACTTGAAAGCCTTGCGGCGGGAGGCGCGGTCGCGGCGTTGGACCTCACCCAGCCGCTGCGGCGCCTGCTGCCCTGGCCGGAGGCCGGACGGCTGGATGAGCTGGCCCCGGAATGGCTGGAGGTTCCCAGCGGCTCACGGATCAGGATCGACTACCCTCATCACGACGACGACACCGCGCCGCCTGTGGTAGCCGTCAAGCTGCAGGAATGCTTCGGCCTGGCCGATTCGCCCCGGCTGGTGAACGGCACGGTTCCGGTCCTGTTCCACCTGCTGTCCCCGGCCCGGCGCCCGCTGGCCGTGACCGGTGACCTCACGTCCTTTTGGTCCGGTCCCTATGCGCAGGTCCGGGCAGAGATGCGCGGCCGTTATCCCAAGCACCCGTGGCCGGAGGATCCCTGGACTGCCCCGGCCACAGCACGGGCCAAGCAGCGCAGCTAGGGTCCTTCCGGGCGCATGCCACCGGTCTCCGGCGGCTGCGTGAGAACTCCGATACACAGCTGAAACGTCGCGTCGACGTGCTGAAACATGCCTTGGCTACGCTCGGTGGTACGTGGACAGCGTGGTCCATACCCCACATGGAAGGACATACCGATGTTTCTCTTTAACCTTTTGCTCGACGGCCGGCGCAGTGACGACAACCGGTCCTACAACGGCGGCAGCGGGAAGAACGACTTTCCCGAAGGCCGGCTCACCTCCGCAGCGTGGGAGGGCTGGTGGCACGAGGAAGCAGCGTAACCGGATGGAGCCGGGCGGGCGTGCCTAGCGGGCGAACCGGATAAAGTCGGCCACCGGAGCGGCCAGCGAGGCCCCGATCTCACCCGCCGGCCGTTTCGCACCTGCGACGGCGAAGGAATGGTCGCCGCCGTCCATCCACTGCAGTACCGCGGACGGCCCTATGCGTGACACAACGTCCTGCAGGATTTCCGGCGTGGCAAACGTGTCGCGGGTGCCCTGCAGGAACAACATCGGCGTGGTCATCCCGTAGAGGTGTTCGTCCCGCAGTTTCTCCGGCTTTCCGGGCGGGTGCAGCGGGTACCCGAGGTAGATCAGACCCGCAGCAGCCATCCCTTCGGAGACTGCCATGGACGCCATCCGGCCGCCGAATGATTTGCCTGCCGCCCACAGGGGGCCGGAGTCCCCGTGGGTTGCTGCGCGTTCCGCAGCAGCTGCCATCGCCGCATTCCAGGTGGCAATTGCGGCCGGCGGGCGGTCCGGGAACCGCCGCCCGGCTTCACGGTAGGGGAAGTTGAAGCGCAGCGTTGCCAAGCCCAAGGAGTTCAGTGCGTCCGTGAACCCGCGCAGGAAGGGGTGCTCCATTCCAGCGCCGGCACCGTGGGCGACCACCACCGTGGCCCAGGGATCGTCCGGGCGGGCATAAGCGGCGGAGACGGTGACCTCGCCAACGGCAAGCGGAAAGTCTGTTTCTTCGGCGGGCATGTCTCCATCATGCCGCAGGGACGTCCGGAAATGTGCCGGCATCCGGACGGCGGGGTGTACGTTGTCCCCATGGCGAGCGAACAGACAAAAATCACGGTTCCGGGCCCCCACGGCGAGCGCGAGATGCGCATTTCCAGCCCCAGCAGGGTCCTGTGGCCGGACCTCGGCCTCACCAAGCTGGATCTGGTCCAGTACCTTTGCGATGTGGGCGAGGCGTTCATTGCCGCGAACGGTGACCGGCCCGTGGCGCTGCAGAGGTACTCGGACAACGTGGACGGCGAGCAGTTCTTCTCAAAGAACCCGCCCAAGGGGACCCCTGAATTCATGCGCTCAGTGAAAGTGGTCTTCCCGAGCGCCCGTTCGCATCCCATGCTCGTCCTGGATGAACCGGCAGCCGCCGTGTGGGCCGCACAGATGAACACCGTGGTGTTCCATCCGTGGCCGTCCCGGGCCGGAAACCCGGATAATCCGGACCAGCTGCGGATCGACCTGGACCCGCAGCCCGGGACGGATTTTGATGATGCGGTTCCCGCGGCCCTGGTGCTGAAGGAGGTCCTGGCCGAGGCCGGACTCGAGTGCTTCATCAAGACCTCGGGAAACCGCGGCCTCCACGTCTACGCGCCCATCGAGCCCACCCGGGAATTCCTGGATGTCCGGCACGCCGTGATTGCCGCCGCCCGGGAGGTGGAGCGGCGGATGCCGGAGAAGGTGACCACCGCCTGGTGGAAGGAAGAGCGTGGCCAGCGGATTTTCCTCGACTTCAACCAGGCCAACCGGGACCGCACCATCGCCGGCGCCTACAGTCCCCGGGCTTTGCCGCACGCCCCGGTGTCCTGCCCCATCACGTGGGATGAGCTGGAGAACGCCGATCCCAAGAACTTCACCATCCTGACCGTCCCCGAAAGGCTCCGGACCACCGGGGACCCCTGGGCCGGCTTCCACAAGAATCCGGGCAGCATTGACACCCTGCTCGAGTGGTGGGAGCGGGACAGCAAAGCAGGCCTGGGTGAGCTGCCGTTTCCGCCGGACTACCCCAAAATGCCGGGGGAACCGCCGCGGGTCCAGCCCAGCCGGGCAAAGAAGCAGGACTGACCGGACGCCGGGGCCCCGCCGAAACCTATTCGAAGCGGGAGGGGTCGCCGGCGCCCTGCCGGACCACCTCGGCCACGCCGCTGGAAAAGTCCACCACCGTGGTGGGCTCCGCGCCGCAGTCGCCGGCATCGATCACGGCGTCCACCTGGTGGTCCAGCCGTTCCTTGATGTCCCACCCCTGGGTCAGCGGGTCTTCCTCGTCGGGCAGCAGCAGGGTGCTGGACAACAGGGGTTCGCCGAGCTCGGCCAGCAATGCCGAAACCACCCGGTTGTCCGGGATCCTGACGCCAACGGTCTTTTTCTTCGGATGCAGCAGGCGCTTGGGGACTTCCCGGGTGGCCGGAAGAATGAATGTGTAACTTCCGGGCGTGACCGACTTGATGCTGCGGAATACTTCATTGCCGATGTTCACGAACTGGCCCAGCTGGGCGAAGTCCCGGCACACCAGGGTGAAGTGGTGCTTGTCATCCAGCCGGCGGATGCTCCTGATCCGGTCCAGGGCATCCTTGTTCCCCAGCTGCGCGCCCAGCGCATAGCAGGAGTCCGTGGGGTAGGCGATCAGCCCGCCGTCGAGCAGGATGCGGACCGCCTGGGCAATTGCCCGGGGCTGGGGGTCCTGGGGATGAACGTCGAAATATCTGGCCATGCCCCCGAGCCTACGTTCCGAAGGTGCCAACCCGCACGTCAAAACCCCCTACCAGCGCGCCCTTCTTTGGGGCAGGATGTTGTCTGGTCCATGTCAGTCCCCACAGCAAGGAGAACAAGCCATGCCAACTGTCCTCAATCCCTACCTCAGCTTCCGGGACAACGCCCGCGAGGCGATGAACTTCTACCAGTCAGTGTTCGGCGGGGAACTGCGGGTCAGCACCTTCGGGGAGTACCAGGCCAGCGAGGATCCTGCGGAAGCGGACAAGATCATGCACGGCATGCTGACCACCCCGCAGGGCCTGGTCCTGATGGGGGCCGACACCCCCAATGGCATGGAGTACAGCCAGGGTTCGGCCATCTCCATCTCCCTCAGCGGCGAGGACGAGGCAGAACTCCGCGGCTATTACGACAAGCTGAGCGGCGACGGCGGGTCGGTCACGGTTCCGTTGGAAAAGTCCCCCTGGGGTGACATCTTCGGAATGTGCACGGACCGCTATGGCGTTGCCTGGCTGGTCAACGTCAACGCTGCGCAGGGCACCACGGGCGCGCCCTGATCCTGCCGGACGCGCCCGATTGATGACGGGGCTAGCCCTGTTTTGACGCCACGAAGTAGGCGTTGAACGGGTCTTCGTCCAGGTCCACCGCCCGGACGTCCTGGAATCCGGCGTCCCTGACCAGCCGTTCGGCCTGCTGGACGCCCCACACGGTCCCCAGTCCGTCGCCGCCCTGGGACAGTGAAACGGACATGCAGTGGGTGGTGGAGATGGCGTAGAGGAAGGCAGCCCAGGGCAGGTCGACGTTGTCCTCGAGGTTGCTGGAGGCCTTCATGTCCACCATCAGGAAGGTCCCGCCCGGCTTCAGTGCCTCCCAGATGTTGCGGAGCACGGCTGCCGGGTGGGCCTGGTCGTGGACGGCGTCGAAAACCGTGACGAGGTCCAGATCTTCCCGGAGGTCCAGGGCGGCGGCGTCGCGCAGCTCGAACCGGACGTTGGGCAGGCCCAGCCGCTCCGCCTCGGCCCGCCCGGCGTCAAGGGCTTCCGCGAAAAAGTCGTAGCCCACGAAGCTGCTGGCGGGAAAGGCCTGCGCCATCAGGTTCACGGCGTGGCCCGCACCGCAGCCGATATCGGCCACCCGGATGCCGGAGCGCAGGTGGTCAATCCTGCCGGACAGCGGAAGGATGGTGTCCACCAGCGAGGCGTCATGGACCGACGCGCTGTCTGCCGCCTGGATCTGGACGAAGCCCGGGTAGTCGGAGTAGTCCAGGCCGCCGCCCGTACGGAATTTCTCCACCACCTTGCCGGCCACCTCGCCCATCAACGTCACGTACGTGAGCGTCCGCGCAAGGTTGGCCACTCCCGGTCCGCTGACGGATGGGGCGATGTCCCGCCGCAGGAAGTACGTCTTCGCACCGGGCTCGTAATCGATGAAGCGTGCAGTCACCATTCCGCCCAGCCACTCGCGGACGTAGCGCTCGTTCAGCCCCGCCGCGTCGGCGATCTGGACGCTGCTGGCGGGAGGCAGGCCAGCCAGCGTTTCGAACAGTCCCGTCTGGTGGCCGATGCTCGCGAGCACGGCCACGGAACCGTCATTAAGGATGCCCACGAGCCGTTCCGCGGCAGCCTCCGCTGCTGCTTCGGCTGATTCCGTGGCTGGCTCCGCCTGGTACGTGGTCATGATCCGCCCTTTCCTTGTGTGTCACCGGGCCCGTTGCCCGGACCTTTGGCTGTTCGGATACTCCGACGCTATGGCGGGGGAGCGGACGTCCGCGTCGGGTGGAATGTGCATCTTTCCGCGCAGGGATGGGGCAGATGTTGCAGCCTGGCAAAAGGAGGCCGCTGGAAGGCACTGCTTCGGGCCAGGCCCCGGGAAGGTACGACGGCGGGAGGCGGCCGCGTGCCAAGGTGCGGCATCCACACGGGCGCCGGACGCCGTCGCGCGTTCCAGCAAGGGGCACCGAAGCGTACGGCCCTACAGCAGGCGGTGTTCCCGGGCCCAGCCGGCTGCGCCCGTCCGCGATGTCACGCCGATCTTTTGGAAGATGTTGGCCAGATGGCGCCCCACCGTCTTTTCGCTGAGGACCAGGGCGCCTGCCACATCCCGGTTGCTGGCTCCGCGGCTGACAAGGGCGAGCACCTCCGCCTCCCGCGCGGTGAGCCCGCCCGGCAGCCCTGGCTCGAGCCGCCGGACGTCCGGCAGTGCGCCAAGCTGCCGGTAGATGGCCAGGGCAGTGGCCATGTCTGCCTCCGCGGCGGCCTGTTGGTGCATGGATGTCCTGCAGGCAGCGAGCAGTTCATGTACTTGGGCGATGCTGTAGCGGGCACGCTGGCTGCGGTAGATGCGGGCCGCGGATTCCAGTGCTGCCGCTGCTTCTGCCGGCATGCCGGAGGACAGCAGCAGGTGCGCCCGGGCATGGCTTGCCCAGGCGAGGAAGCCCGGCGATGCGAACCGCTCCGCGATCTGTTCCAGCTCGCCGCAATAGGCTGCAGCGAGGTCCGGCTGCCGGCAGGCGAGTGCGATTTCGGTCGCGGGAAGGAGGAGCCGGGCGCGGTCAAGGGGATTGCCTTCGCCGAGGGAACGGCTGAGCTGCTCCAGCGCCTGGCCGTGGTGGCCGGCGGCATGGAGCAGCAGCGCCTCACCCGGCTGCGGGTCCAGCCCCGTCCCGCGGACCCGGGAAAATGCCCGGGCAGCACCGGAGCTGTCACCGCGGAGGCGGAGGATGTCACCCAGTTCGTAGAAGCCGGTGCCGGCCATCCAGCCGTGGGCGGCGGCCAGTTCTTCGCTCAGTGGCCCGATTTCCCGGATGACGTCCTCCCACGACCCCTCGGTGCTGAGCAGCTGGAGTTCGTGGACGCGCGTCACCCGGGCGTAGACGAAGGTGCGGGACAGGCCGGACGTCCAATGCTCCAGCGCCTGCGTCCATGCGCGCATTCGGGCGTAGTCGCCCAGCGCATGGCAGAGGTGGGTCACCGTGCAGTAGATGTCGCCGCTCCACTCGGCCGGCACTTCGCCGGCAAGGACGGGAAGCATGGCTTCGTCGATGTCGCTGAAGCCCGCCGCCGTCTGTCCGCTGCGCACCAGGGCCAGGCCGGACAATATCCGGGCGAAGCAGAGCAGTGCCGGGTCCCGGTGGGTCCGCCACAGTTCCACCAGGGCGGCGGACGCGCCGGCCACGGGTGCCGCGTCGCCGTCGAAGTCCAGGGACATGGACGCTTCCACGTACAGGAGGTAGCCGTAGGCGGGAATGTTCTCGAGGCCGTCGAGGTTCCGCCGGGCCCGGTTCAGCCACCCGGAGGCGAGCGCCAGGTCCCCGCGGGTGCCCCAGCGCAGGGAGAGGTTGATGGCCGTCATGGCAGCACCGGGGCGGTCGCCGGCGTCGTTGAGCCGCCGGTAGAGTTCCTCAGCCCCGGCCAGCGCCCCGGGCACGTTGCCCAGCCACCAGGCCGAGCTTGCCAGGGCTTCCAGGTCCCGGGTGGAAAGCGGCGCCTGGCGGGCTGCTGCCGCAAGGTTGTTGGCGGCCGCGGGCCAGTCCCGCCGGGCGAATGCTTCGCGCCCGGACGTCAGCAGCTGGTCCAGTTCTGGCATGCCCGCCTCCCGGATGACGCCTTTAGCGTACTGCCGCGCGCCCGGACGGAACAGCAGGATGCCGAACTCCTTGAGGCCGCAGCCGGCGACTACGAGGATGGACGGGTGGAGTCACTTCTTGAGTTCCTCTCCGACAAATGGTGGCTGGTCTTTCCGCTCAGCGCGTTTGCCGGCCACTATGCCAACAGCTGGCGCAAAGCCAGTGAGCGCCGCCACCAACGGAAGGTGGAACTGTACACACTGAAGAACCAGGCCCGTGAGGCCGAGAAGGCCTCGGCGGCTGAAGTGGAAGCCCTGATAGCCGCCCATGACGCCACCAACCGCCGCTGGCTGGACTACGAACTCGACGTCGGAAAACTCATCGACTTTCCGCTCATGACGGACGTCAGGGAACCCCTCACGGTTGCCTTCCTCCGTGCAAAACGCGAGGCGGACGGCCAGCGGCCGGCCTCGGCCGCTGACATCACGTCTCCCGCACGGCTCGAGGCGTACCGCCAGGCCGTCAACAGCTTTGCCGTGGCGCTCGATGTTGCCGAACGGGAGGCCCGGCGGATCCGGGACAGCAAATTCTCCGGTCCCGAGCGTGAGCGGCTGGCCACCGCCCGGAAGCTGCTGATGATCGCGGAGAACCATGCTGCCACGCCGGCCGAACGCCAGGCAGCCTACAAGCGGGCCCGCCGGGAGCTGGACGGACTGATCGTCCTGCCGGACGTGACCATCGCCGCCTTGGAGGAACGGGTGGCGCCGGGACTGGATGCTGGACGGCAGCCGTCGGAGTCCGGGCCCGCCTGAGCGGCTGGAAGGGGCAGCGTGGCACGCACGCTCTACATCGACGTCGACGGCGTCATCTGTCCGTTTGGCCCGGAAGGAACTACACCGTGGGGTTCCGCCTGGCACCGTGCCGACGCCGGTCTCCTTCCCGTTGCCTATGCAACGGAACTCGTGGCGGGACTCAATGCCCTGGCGCGGACGGACGGCGTGCGGTGCGTCTGGCTCACCAGCTGGGAGGACCTCGCCCCGCAGTACCTGTGCCCCGCCATCGGCGTGGAAGGCGGGGGCTGGCCATACCTGACGGCGGCGGGCGAAGGCAGCGGGAACAGCTGGTGGAAGCTTCGCGCCATTCAGGAGGATGTGGAAACCACGGGTCCGGAGGCTGCCGTGTGGATCGATGACCAGCTGGCCTTCGAAGCGGAGGCGCAGTCCTGGGCCCGGCTCCTGGGACGGAGGATGCTGGCGGTCTCCCCGAATCCGCGGCGGGGAATAGCACCTGATGAACTTGCAGCTGTCCGCTCTTTCCTCAGCCGGCCGTTGTTTTGACCTGATGCCATGGACGCGTACGATCGATAGGGTTTCACGCCGGTTGTGTTAACGCCACAGGTCATTCCAAGCGAACAGCTGGTGAATTATGCTGTGCAGCACAGCAACCGGGGGACAGAAACTGCTGAACGTCGACTCTGCAGATTGGGCAACAGGTGGATATCACCTTTATGGTGGCGCTGGTCATCGCACTGGCACTATTTTTCGACTTCACGAACGGTTTCCACGACACCGCGAATGCCATGGCCACGCCCATCGCAACAGGTGCCATCAAACCGAAGACCGCGGTGACCCTCGCTGCCATCCTCAACCTGGTGGGCGCGTTCCTGTCCACCGAGGTGGCCAAGACGGTTTCCGGCGGCATCATCCGTGAAGGTTCGGACGGCGTCCAAATTACGCCGGACATCATTTTCGCCGGCCTCATGGGCGCCATCCTGTGGAACATGATCACCTGGCTCAAGGGCCTGCCGTCGAGTTCCTCCCACGCCCTGTTCGGCGGCCTGATCGGTGCTGCCATCGCGGGTATCGGCTTCAACTCGATCAACCTCGAAGGCCTCATGCAGAAGGTCATCCTCCCGGCGATCTTCGCCCCGCTCATTGCGGGCATTGTCGCGTACGTCTGTACCCGCCTTGCCTACGCCCTGACCTCGCGGCATGATCCGGAAACCGGCAGCAAGCTCACCCAGAAGCGCGGTGGATTCCGCACCGGCCAGATCTTCACGTCAAGCCTTGTGGCGCTGGCCCACGGCACCAACGACGCACAAAAGACCATGGGCATCATCACGCTGGTCCTGATTGCCGCAGGTACCCAGGATCCCGGTTCCGGTCCGCAGTTCTGGGTCATTGCTGCCTGCGCCTTCGCCATCGCCATCGGCACGTATGCCGGCGGCTGGCGCATCATCCGCACCATGGGCGCCGGGCTTACCGAGGTCAAGCCGGCCCAGGGCTTCGCCGCCGAAACCAGCACCGCCTCCGCGATCCTGGCTTCCTCCCACCTGGGCTTCGCCCTGTCCACTACGCAGGTGGCCTCCGGTTCGGTGATCGGTTCGGGAATGGGCCGCAAGGGAACCAGCGTCCGCTGGAGCATGGTGGGCAAAATCGCCCTCGGCTGGCTCTTCACGCTTCCCGCGGCAGGCATCGTGGGCGCACTGACCGCCCTGCTGGTCAAGACGGGTGTGGTAGGTGTGCTGATCGCCGCGGTGGCCGGCACCGCAGCCGTACTCTTTATGTTCTTCTACTCACGTAAGTCCGCCGTGGGCCACCACAACGCCATCGAGGTCGAGGAAGCCGGGCAGGCTGTCCGGTTCGCCAAGAAGAAGGCCATGGCACGTGCCCGCGCGAATGCCAAGGCCAAGGCAAAGACAAAGACCGATACCCCGGTCATTGCCGAGGCTGACACTGATGCCAACGCCGAGGCCGGCGCCAACACCTCCAAGGAGACTCAGCGATGAAGTGGTTGGAACTCCTGACCGTTGCCGGTGCCACCCTGATTGCGGCGGTCACCGTAGTGGTCCTGTACTCGCTGGGTGTCCGGCTGACGGCCATCGCCGCCGATGCCCAGCAGACGTCCCCCGGGATCAAGAAGTCCTTTGCCTACGTGTGCTTCGGGCTGTGCAGCCTCGCGGTCCTTTTCGGGCTCTACCTGATCATCCCGTACTTCTCGGGCTAGCCCGGAGCCCTCTGGGCACTGCCGCGACGGTTGGCTAGGCTGGCTCCATGTCACGGATCCAATACTTCGTAGCTGCTTCCCTGGACGGCTTCATCGCCACACCCACGGACGACCTCGGCTGGCTCCTGCAGTTTGACGGCTTCGACGGCGGCAACGAAAGTTATGAGTCGTTCATGGCCGGCGTGGGCTGCATTGTGATGGGAGGTGGGACGTACGCCTGGCTGATGGAACACGAGCCGGACAAGTGGGCCTACGCAGGCACGCCCAGCTACGTGTTCACCCGGCATGAGTACACAGCCCCTGCCGGCGCTGACATCACTTTTGTCCGGGGCGACGTCACTGAATTCGTTGAGGACTTCCGGCATGACGCGGGCGATAACAACATCTGGCTGGTGGGCGGCGGCAACCTCGCCGCCCAGTTCGCCGACGCGGGCCTGCTGGACGAGATCATCCTTTCGGTCATCCCCGTGATCCTGGGCGAGGGCAAGCGGCTGCTGCCATTGTCAGGCCCGACGCCGCCCCTTGAGCTGACTGCCTCACGCGCCCTGGGCAGGGGCATCGTGGAGTCGCGGTACCTGCTGAAGGGGACCGCGGACAACAGCGCCTGACGTAACGTGCGGTGGTTGAGCCTGTCGAAACCCGAACCCGATGCGCCTGGCCGTTCACGTGCGGGCGTGGAGGAACCTCGCCAGACCGTCTTCACCCGGGGACAGCCCGCTGGGGACGAAGTCCACATGGCCGCGGACAGCATCAGACAGTGTCGGGTAGAGGCGCCCGTTGCCTTGTGGTTCAGCTTCCACCTCCGGTCTCCGTTGTTCAGGCCAGTGTGGTGGTTCCCAGTCCTGCTCTTCGCTTTTGTATCTTCGGCCGGACGGTGAGATCCAGCCGGGTGGATCATTCTTCGTGGCCGGGGTTGGTTTCCAGGCGCTGGTGTGTCGGAGCTTGTGGTGTTTCGGGCAGGGCTGTCCCAGGTTGCTGATGCCGGTGGTGCCGCCGTGATGCCAGGCGAGGATGTGGTCGGCTTCGTTGTCGAGGGAGTGGTTGCTGCAGCCCGGGAAGGGGCACTTGCCGTCCCGCATCCGCAGCCAGTTCCGCATCGCGGTGCCCACCCGGTAGCTCGTGCGGCCGATCTCCAACGGCGCCCCGTCACGGGGATCCACCAGCACCCGATAAAACGACCCGGCCCCGTTGGCGACGAGGTCCCGGGCCATCGACGCCGGAATTGGGCCGTGCCCGTCCAGCATCGCCGGCTCGTCGGTCAGTCCTATCAGCGAGAACACGGGCACCGTGACCAGCACTTGCGGCCTGATCCACGACGACGGCCCGGAAACCCCTTCTTCCCCGCGGGCTGCGTCTGCCCCATCAGCACCGTCGCGGCCGTAGCGGACGGCGCTGTTCCCGTCGAGGAGTGCTGCGGTGAATTCGTCGGCGCGCCGCTGGGAAAGGGTGCGCCGCTCGTTCGGGCCCTCCAGCCGGCGCGCCGCGGCGGTGCAGTGGTTCCAGATCGCAGTGGCGGTTACCGCGGGCAGGTAGGCGGAGATCCAGGCCATCGCGTCGTTGTCCGGGCAGTGCTCGACGCGCCGGTCCGCGACGGACCTGGCGTGGCGCTTCTCCAGGCTTTCCGGGTGGTGCCGTTCCCGCCACATCCGGGCTTTGGCTCTGAACCGGTACGCGGGCATCTCCCCGACCGGACAGCCCCTGGCCGGGTTGGGTGCGCCCGGGTCAAGGAAGTGCGCCTCCAGCGCGCTGGCCGCCGCGGGGTCAAGGGTCACCGTTTGTTCCACCATTGTCCGGGCGTGGGCCCAGGAGACCATCCCTGACTGCAGGGCCGCCAGCGTACGGGGCAGGGAGGTGGTCAGGGCATGGGACTCAGCCAGCAGGGCACCAGCGGCCCGGTCCCCAATAGCCAGCGCACACCCGACCTCAGCGACCAAGCTCCTGTCCTGCGCCATAGCCGCGTATGCTGAGGCGGCCGGAGCGTCCAAGGCCTTCAGGGCCGCGGTCAACACCGCCACGGCCTGCACCTTCAACGCGGCCAGCTTCGCTTCGCACCGGGCTACCCCGGCAAGGACATCCAAGGCTCCGTCAGCAGCCCGCCGCAACGGGTCATCATCAACTCCAGCCGGAGCCTCAGCCCTGCCGGGGGCGAGGGAGACAGCACCGGAAACGGCGAAACCGCTGCCAGCCAGCACAGCAGTAAACGCAGCAACAGAGGCGTCAACCGCTTCCTCTGCCTGCACCACCACCGGGTTCGTTTGCATACCGAAAGCATCCCAGGAGGGTACGACAATCAGTCCGTTCCGGGCCGGTCAACGCTACGAGCTATGGGGCGCCGTGTCCCGTGCCGGGTCCGCTGCGAAAACGACGTGGGGGAGAGTCCCGCTATCCCTGGGGCGGCTCGGCGTTGTCCCGGATCATGTTGGTGATCCTTGCCGTGGAAAGCCGCCTGCCGTGCTCATCCGTCATCACGATCTCGTGCGTGGCCAGTGTCCGGCCCAGGTGGATGGCCGTGCACGTCCCCGTGACAAGCCCTTTGGAGATGGACCGGTGATGGGTGGCGCTGACCTCGATGCCTACCGCGTGGCGGCCCTGCCCGGCGTGCATGCCCGCCGAAAACGAGCCCAGCGTTTCGGCGAGCACAACATGCGCGCCGCCGTGCAGGATTCCTGCCACCTGCGTGTTTCCCTCTACAGGCATGGTGGCGACGGTCCGTTCCGGGCTCATCTCGAGGAAATGGATCCCCATTTTCACCACCAGGGCCCCGATCCCAAACCGGCCCAGCCAGCCGTGCAGGTGATCCGGGACGCCCGCGGCCGTCAGCTCGTCAGCGAATGGTCCGGGCGTGAAATTGTCCATCATGCCAACTAGGCTGGCACCTGTGAGTGAAACAACCAAACCGGCCCCTTTTCCGTCCCAAGTTCTTCCGCAGGACCCCGCCCTGGAAGGCGGAAGCGCCCAGGGCGGCACCGCCGTCAAGGAGAAAGTTCCTGCCACCGCCGGTGAATCCGTTTCAGCTACCGCAGCCCCCGTGGTGCCCATGACGGGCCAGCCGCGGCTTCTGGTGCTGGACGGCCACTCCATGGCTTTCCGTGCATTCTTTGCCCTGCCAGCGGACAAGTTCTCCACGATGAACGGGCAGCACACGAACGCCATCCACGGCTTCACGTCCATGCTGATCAACCTGATCAAGGAACAGCAGCCCACCCACATCGCTGTGGCCTTCGACGTTTCGGACGAAACCACGCACCGCAAGTCCCAGTACAGCGAGTACAAGGGCGGCCGGAATGAGACGCCCCGGGAGATGAGCGGCCAGATCGACCTCATCGCGCAGGTCATGGAGGCCTGGGGCATCAAGACCATCAAGCTGCCGGGCTACGAGGCGGATGACATCCTTGCCACCCTTGCCGCAATGGGTGAGAAGGCAGGATTTGAGGTGCTGCTGGTTTCGGGTGACCGGGACGCGTTCCAGCTCATCACGGACAACGTCTTCGTGCTCTATCCCAAGAAGGGCGTGAGCGACATCCCGCGGATGGACGCCGCTGCCATCGAAGCCAAGTACTTCGTCAGCCCGTCCCGGTACTCCGACCTTGCCGCGCTGGTGGGGGAGACCGCGGACAACCTTCCCGGTGTGCCCGGCGTCGGCCCGAAGACCGCGGCCAAGTGGATCAACCTTTACGGCGGGCTCGAAGGTGTCCTTGAGCACCTGGACTCCATCGGCGGGAAGGTGGGCGACGCCCTGCGGGAGAACGTCGAAAACGTGAAGCGGAACCGGATGCTCAATCAGCTCCACACGGACCTGGAGCTTCCCGTCACGCTTGATGACCTGTACCAGCCGCGCCCGGACCAGGCAGCGCTGGAGGATCTGTTCGACCAGCTCGAGTTCAAGACCATCCGCAGCCGGCTCTTCGCCCTCTACAGTGACCAGGAAACACCGGCCGCTGAGCGGGAGAGCATCGACGCCCCCGAATACACCACACCTGCCAGCGCCGCCGAACTGGAGGCATTCCTGGCCGCGGGGGCCGGGCAGCGCTCGGCCCTGGCGGTGGACCTCATTCCCGGACGGATCGGCGAGGACGCCGCAGCGCTGGCCATCGTCCGGGACGATGCCGCTGTTTACGTCGACCTGTCCGGCCAGGATGCAGAGACCGAGAACGTGCTGGCCGGCTGGCTGCGGGACCCGGAAGCGCCCAAGGTGATGCACGGCTTCAAGGCCGCCCTGAAGGCACTGACGGCACGCGGGCTGGAGCTGGAGGGCGTGGTGGATGACACCTCGATTTCCGGGTACCTCATCCAGCCTGACCGCCGCTCCTACGAACTCGACGAGCTCGCCCAGCACCACCTGAATGTCGGAATTCCTGCCGCCACGGCCAAGGCCGGACAGCTGGAACTGTCGTTCGACGGGGACGATACCGCCGCCGCGGACGCACTGGTCCAGGCAGCCGCCGTCGTGCAGTCCCTCAGCCGATACTTCGAGACCGAGCTCAATGAGCGCAAGGCGGAGGAGCTGCTGTCCACCCTCGAACTGCCGGTCAGCCGGGTGCTGGCCGACATGGAACTTGCCGGCATCGCCATCGACATGGACCGCATGGATGAGCAGCTCGCCGATCTTGCCAGGGTCATCGACCACGCGCAGGAGCAGGCGTTCGCGGCCATCGGCCACGAAGTGAACCTGGGATCGCCCAAACAGCTGCAGACCGTCCTGTTCGACGAGCTCCAGCTGCCCAAGACCAAGAAGATCAAATCCGGCTACACCACAGACGCCGCCTCGCTGAAGAACCTCCTGGAGAAAACCGGGCACGAATTCCTGGTCCAGCTCATGGCGCACCGTGAGGCATCCAAGCTGCGGCAGATGCTCGAGTCGCTGAAGAAGTCCGTGGCGGAAGACGGCCGCATCCACACCACCTACGCCCAGAACGTAGCGGCCACCGGCCGGATCTCCTCGAACAACCCCAACCTGCAGAACATCCCCATCCGCAGTGAGGAAGGCCGCCGGGTCCGCGGAATCTTCGTGGTGAGCGAGGGCTACGAATGCCTGCTGTCCGCCGACTACTCGCAGATCGAAATGCGGATCATGGCGCACCTGTCCGGCGACGAGGGCCTGATCCAGGCATACCGCGACGGCGAGGACCTGCACCGGTTCGTGGGCTCCAACATCTTCCACGTGCCCACCAGCGAAGTCACCAGCGCCATGCGCTCAAAGGTTAAGGCCATGTCCTACGGGCTCGCGTACGGGCTGACCTCCTTCGGCCTGTCCAAGCAGCTGGAGATCTCGGTCGACGAGGCCCGCACCCTCATGAAGGACTACTTCGACCGGTTCGGCGCGGTCCGCGACTACCTCCGCGGCGTTGTTGACCAAGCCCGCGTGGATGGCTACACCGCCACGATCGAAGGGCGCCGCCGGTACCTGCCGGACCTCACCAGCACCGACCGGCAACTGCGGGAAAACGCTGAACGCATCGCCCTCAACAGCCCCATCCAGGGCTCCGCCGCGGACATCATCAAGCGCGCCATGCTGGGAGTCCACGCCGGACTGCAGGCCCAGGGCCTGAAGTCCCGGATGCTGCTGCAGGTCCACGACGAACTGGTCCTCGAAGTGGCCACGGGGGAGCGCGCGGCCGTGGAGAAGCTCGTCACCGAGCAGATGGGCGCCGCAGCGGACCTCAGCGTGCCCCTGGAGGTCCAGATCGGCGTCGGACCCAGCTGGTACGACGCCGGCCACTAACTCGTGCGCTCCGCGTGACCGGCGTGTTTATGCTGGCCAGGCGCCGGAATCATTGACTAGGCTCGGACAAATGGCTGATCTGAGCGGAAACTATGAAATCCGGCGCTTCGGCGCGGTATCCAAGGGACAGACCGGCTACACCGAAGCGGACACCTGGAGCCGGGCCGTGTCCTTCGGGTTCCACGAGGCCACCCGGACGCCCGAGCATGTGGAAAAGGCGCTGGCCACCTACGAGGCTGACGGACGTGTCCTCACCGGGGCGTACCAGACCGGAACTGTAGCGCCGTCGTCGATGCCCGCGGAAGTGCCCGTGGCCACCTTCGCGACGTTCCGCAAGACCCTCAACATCGGGTTCGGCCGGACCCTGGACACCCAGCTGGTCACCTCGGTGACGGTGCGGACCTCGCACCGCCGCCGTGGCCTGCTCCGCCGCATGATGGGCGAGGACCTGCGGCTTGCCCGGGAGGACGGCATCGCCATGGCAGCGCTCACCGCCTCCGAAGGGACCATCTACGGGCGCTTCGGCTACGGAGTGGCCAGCTTCGAAAGGGCCGTTAAGGTGGACACCACCTCCCGGTTCAGCCTCCAGCACCAAGCCACGGGCAGCGTGGAGGTTGCAGACCCCAAAGCCCTGCTGGACCTGGCTCCCGCGGTCTTTGAGCGCGTGCACAGGCTGACTCCGGGATCCATCGGCCGGCAGGAGTGGTACCGCCAACTTGCCTCCGGGTCAATGGGCCACGAAGGCAAGGAGGATCCCGCCGTCAAGGTGGCCCTCCACTACGGCCCTGGCGGTGACGTTGACGGCTACGTCTCGTACAAGTTCCTGGGCTGGGACACCAAGCCGTACACCGTGGAGGTGGTGGACCTGCTGGCAGCCACCAATGACGCCTACCTCGAGCTGTGGCAATACTTGGCGGCCATCGACCTCGTGGAGTGCGTCTCCTGGGGTGTAGCCCCGCTGGACGACCCCCTGGCCTGGGCCCTCACCGATCCGCGCTGCGTCGAATCCTCGGACAGCAGGGACATGCTCTGGCTCCGGATCCTCGACGCTCCCAAAGCCCTGGCAGCCCGGCACTACCCGGCTGACGGGAAGCTCGTCCTGGACCTCCGTGACCCGCTGGGCCTCACGGCGGGAACCTACGCGCTGGCAGTGGAGGGCGGCCAGGCCGCCGTCGAACGCCTGTCCGACGGCGCCGCCGGAGACCTGGCGCTCGACGTTTCCGCGCTGTCCTCGATCTACCTGGGCGGCGTCTGCCCCGTCACGCTGGCGGCAGCAGGAAAGATCCGCGAAAACACCGCCGGAGCGGCGCTCAAAGCCCGGCAGATGTTCGCCGTGGAGCGGGCCACGCACTGCATGACGCACTTCTGACAGGGATGTGTCAACGGGGCCGCTTTGACCCTTGTTGCAGCCTGCGACTAGAATAAACGGGCGTGTACCACGTGCACGTTTTCTACAATCCACAAAATCAGGATGACCCGGAGGATCCGTCGGATTCACCGCGAATCGCGCCTGCGTTCCATACCGCGGGCGCGCCGGTTTGCCTGACCGACTAACTATCCACAACGGAGCCCCTACTACATGACCATCACCTCCACCGAGAAGCCCGGTACCCCCGTAGTCGCGATCAACGACATCGGTACCGCTGAGGACTTCCTCGCAGCTGTCGACGCCACCATCAAGTACTTCAACGACGGAGACCTCGTCGAAGGTACCGTCGTCAAGGTCGACCGCGATGAAGTCCTGCTCGACATCGGTTACAAGACCGAAGGTGTCATCCCCTCCCGCGAGCTGTCCATCAAGCACGACGTTGATCCCGGAGACGTCGTCTCCGTTGGCGATCAGGTCGAAGCCCTGGTGCTCACCAAGGAAGACAAAGAAGGCCGTCTGATCCTCTCCAAGAAGCGTGCTCAGTACGAGCGTGCCTGGGGCGACATCGAGAAGGTCAAGGAAGAAGACGGTGTTGTCACCGGTACCGTCATCGAGGTTGTCAAGGGTGGTCTTATCCTCGACATCGGCCTGCGCGGCTTCCTGCCCGCATCCCTCGTCGAGATGCGCCGTGTGCGCGACCTTGCTCCGTACATCGGTCAGCAGATCGAAGCCAAGATCATCGAGCTGGACAAGAACCGCAACAACGTTGTGCTGTCCCGCCGTGCATGGCTCGAGCAGACCCAGTCCGAGGTCCGCTCCACGTTCCTCAACAAGCTGGAAAAGGGCCAGGTCCGTCCCGGCGTCGTTTCCTCCATCGTCAACTTCGGTGCCTTCGTGGACCTGGGCGGCGTAGACGGCCTGGTTCACGTTTCCGAGCTGTCCTGGAAGCACATCGACCACCCGTCCGAGGTTGTCGAAGTTGGCCAGGAAGTCACCGTCGAGGTTCTCGAGGTGGACCTGGACCGCGAGCGCGTCTCCCTGTCGCTCAAGGCTACGCAGGAAGATCCGTGGCAGACCTTCGCCCGCACCCACGCCCTCGGCCAGGTTGTTCCGGGTAAGGTCACCAAGCTCGTTCCGTTCGGTGCGTTCGTCCGCGTCGAAGACGGCATCGAAGGCCTCGTGCACATCTCCGAGCTGGCTGTCCGCCACGTGGAGCTGGCCGAGCAGGTTGTCTCCGTCGGCGACGAACTGTTCGTCAAGGTCATCGACATCGACCTCGAGCGCCGCCGCATCTCGCTGTCCCTCAAGCAGGCCAACGAGGGCGTCGACGCCGACAGCACCGAATTCGATCCCGCTCTGTACGGCATGGCCGCAGAGTACGACGAAGAGGGCAACTACAAGTACCCCGAGGGCTTCGATCCCGAGTCCAACGAGTGGCTTGAAGGCTACGAGAACCAGCGCGCCGCCTGGGAGCAGCAGTACGCTGACGCCCAGACCCGTTGGGAAGCCCACAAGAAGCAGGTTGCCCAGCACGCTGCCGACGACGCTGCTGCTGCAACGTCCGGTGACGGCGACTCCGGCGCCACCAGCTACTCCTCCGAGCCTGCTGCCGCCGACACCGGCGCCGGCACCCTGGCTTCGGACGAGGCTCTTGCCGCCCTGCGCGAGAAGCTGACCGGCAACTAATTGCCACCGGCGCCGGGGTCTCCCGGCGTCAACGCAACAGGCCCCCTGCGGAAGCAGGGGGCCTGTTGCGCTTAAGCCGGCCGGTCGGCGTGCTCCGGCGGCAGGCGCTTCTTAAAGTTCGACAACGGCGCCCACCGTCCCATCGTCGTCGTGCGTCAGGTCGCAGCCAAGCCCGGCCAGGAGGCGCTGCGCGCCCATGTTGCCGGACAGGGTGCGCGCAACCACCCGCGCCAGGCCGGCGCGGCGGGCCTCCTCCAGGACCAGCCGCAGCGCAGCACTTCCGATCCCCTGGGACCGGAAACTCCTGCCGAGCCAGATGCCCGTTTCGGCTGCAGTGCCGCAGCCGCCGTCGTCGAGCCGGCGGAGCCGTACAGACCCGGCGAGGGTGCCGCCGGACACAACGCCCCACGTTTTCTCACCCGCCTCCCCGTCCAGGCCGTCCGCGGCGGCGCGGTGGTAGCTGCGGAACCAGGCGGTGCGTTCCGGGTTCCATCCCGGCCCGCCCAGCGGCGGTGCAACCTCATCCGGGGACGCGTCGCGTTTCGCCAGGGCCAGGAGGGCTTCCATGACGGCGTCGTCCACATCCACCAGGGAAACGTCAGGGGAGCAGGACATCAACCCACTCCGTCCCTTCGGGGGTGAGCATGGCAGTGCCGGCAGTCAGGGACCGCAGGCGTTCGGCGGCGGCCTCGATGGAGGCCGGCTCGTCCGGCAGCGCGACGCGCAGAACGGTGTCCCGGCCGCCGTAGCTCGTCTCGCCCATGACGAAGCCCGCCGCGCGCAGATCGTTTTCCAGCCGGCCCGCCGAACCGGGCGGCACTGCCGTGGAACAGATGCGCAGCCGGCTGCGGCGCACCATGGAAACCGCGGCAAGGGCCGATGAGACGGATTCGGAGTAGGCGCGGACCAGGCCGCCCGTCCCGAGCAGCACCCCGCCGAAGTAGCGGACGACGACGGCACTGACGTCGCTGAGGTCGGCCACCCCGGGCATCGTCTCCCTTTTGGCGAGGGCTTCGAGCATGGGGATCCCCGCCGTGCCGGACGGCTCGCCGTCGTCACTGGAACGCTGCACATCCCGGTCCGGTCCGATGATGAAGGCGGAGCAGTGGTGCCGGGCGTCGTGGAATTCGCGGCGGAGGGACGCCACAAGGTCCCGCGCGTCGTCCTCCGTCCCGGCGCGCCGCAGGACGGTGATGAACCGGGAACGCTTGATCTCGAGTTCGTGGCGGACATCGGGCCCGGCAGCAAGGGTGGTGTAGGCGGTGGTCCTGCTGTCTTGCTCCTGCATCCGCCCAAGTCTAGCGAGGTGCGACGCCCACGCCACCTGGGATAGGGCGGTGGTGGCGAGGGATAGGGTGGGAGGGTGCTGAAGATCGGGTTGACGGGCGGAATCGCGTCCGGAAAGTCAGTGGTAGCCACGCGGCTCAAGGAGCGTGGCGCGGTGCTGGTGGACGCTGACGCCTTGGCCCGGGAGGTGGTGGAGCCCGGTACGGAGGGGCTGCGGCGCATCGTGGCGGAGTTCGGTGCGGAGATGCTCGACGAGGGCGGACGGCTGGACCGTGCCCGCCTGGGCGAGGTGGTGTTCGGAAATGCCGAACGGCTCGCCGTCCTCAACGGGATCGTCCACCCGCTGGTCCGCTCGCGTGCCGCAGCCATCGTGGATGACGCCGCCAGCGATGCCGTGGTGGTCCAGGACATCCCGCTGCTCGTGGAAACGGGCCAGGGGAGCGCCTTCCACCTCGTGCTGGTGGTGGATGCACCCGACGATGTCCGCGTGCAGCGGATGCTGGAACACCGCGGCATGACGGCAGAAGCTGCCCGTTCGCGGATGGCAGCCCAGGCATCGCGGGAAGAGCGGCTGGCTGCGGCGGACGTGGTCCTCGACAACTCCGGCACGTTGGAACAGCTGACCAAGCAGGTGGACGGGCTGTGGGACGGGCGGCTGGCGCCGTTCGCCCACAACCTCGCCGCAGGGACCCGCGCGGCGAGGACCGTCGGGCCTGTCCTGGTCCCGTACCGGGAGGAATGGGCACAGCAGGCGGCGAGGATCATGGCGCGGCTCATGACCGTGGCCCCCGGGCGCTTCCTGGAGGTGGATCACATTGGGTCCACCTCCGTCCCCGGGCTCGCCGCGAAGGACGTCATCGACCTGCAGATTGCGGTATCCAGCCTGGACGACGCCGACAGTGCTGCGCCGCTGCTGGCGGAAGCCGGCTTCCCCCTGGTTCCCGGCGCCGGATCCGATACACCTAAACCGGCGGAGCCGGACCCCCGGCTGTGGCAGAAACGCTTCCACGCCAACGCCGACCCCGGCCGTCCGGTCAACCTTCACGTCCGCGTTGCCGGCTCGCCCGGATGGCGTTTCGCCCTGATGTTCCGGGACTGGCTGCGGGACGACCCCGCTGCCCTCCGGCTCTACGCGGCGCACAAGGAAGATCTCGCCGGGCGCTTTGCCGGTTCGGGGAGCACCAGGGCGTATGCGGAGGCCAAGGAACCGTGGTTTACGGATGTTGCGTGGCCGGGAATGTGCGCCTGGGCCGAACGCACGCGGTGGGAGCCGCCGTCGTCCGCGTCCTGAAACCGCCCAGCGGACCAGCGCCTGTTCGCCCGTAACGGACTCGCCCCGCCAGTGTCGGTGCCCGGTTGTAGATTAGATCCATGAGCCTTGCGCAGGAGATCAACCGTGTTGTAGCGCCCTTCGAGGTCATCAGCGAATTCAAGCCCGCGGGAGACCAGCCGGCCGCCATCGCCGAGCTGACGGAGCGCATCAAGAACGGTGAGAAGGACGTGGTGCTCCTCGGTGCCACGGGTACCGGTAAGAGTGCCACCACCGCGTGGCTCATCGAGCAGGTCCAGCGCCCCACCTTGGTGATGGTGCAGAACAAGACCCTCGCGGCGCAGCTGGCCAACGAGTTCCGGGAGCTCCTGCCCAACAACGCGGTGGAGTACTTCGTGTCCTACTACGACTACTACCAGCCCGAAGCCTACGTGCCGCAGACGGACACCTTCATCGAGAAGGACTCCTCCATCAACGAGGAAGTGGAACGGCTGCGCCACTCCGCCACCAACGCGTTGCTGACCCGCCGCGACGTTGTGGTGGTGGCTACGGTGTCCTGCATCTACGGCCTGGGTACCCCGGAAGAATACATCGCCGGCATGGTCACCCTCCGCAAGGGCCAGGAGATGAACCGGGACGTGCTGCTGCGGAAATTCGTCTCCATGCAGTACGCCCGCAATGACATGGACTTCCACCGGGGCACCTTCCGTGTGCGCGGCGATACAGTCGAAATCATCCCCATGTACGAGGAACTGGCGCTCCGCATCGAGTTCTTCGGCGACGAGGTGGAAAACATCTACACCCTGCACCCCGTCACCGGCGAGGTCCTCCGCGAGGAGACGGAGATGTACGTCTTCCCCGCATCCCACTACGTTGCCGGGCCGGAGCGCATGACCCGCGCCATCAAATCCATCGAGGATGAACTCGCCGCGCGGCTTGCCGCCCTGGAGGGGCAGAACAAGCTGGTGGAGGCGCAGCGGCTGCGGATGCGCACCACCTACGACCTCGAAATGATGCAGCAGATGGGCTTCTGCAACGGCATCGAAAACTACTCCCGCCACATCGACGGCCGGGCCGGCGGCACCGCCCCGCACTGCCTCATCGACTACTTCCCTGACGACTTCCTGCTGGTGGTGGACGAATCCCACGTGACCATTCCGCAGATCGGCGCCATGTACGAAGGCGACATGTCCCGGAAGCGGACCCTGGTGGACCACGGCTTCCGGCTCCCGTCCGCCATGGACAACCGGCCGCTCAAATGGGACGAGTTCCTGGAACGGATCGGCCAGACCGTCTACCTTTCCGCAACGCCCGGCAAATACGAGCTCGGCAAGGCGGACGGCTTCGTCCAGCAGATCATCCGCCCCACCGGACTGGTGGACCCGGAAGTCATCGTCAAACCCACCAAGGGCCAGATCGACGACCTCCTGGGCGAGATCCGGACCCGGGTGGAGAAGGACGAGCGTGTCCTGGTCACCACGCTGACCAAGCGCATGGCCGAGGACCTCACGGACTACCTGCTGGGCCACGGCATCAAGGTGGAGTACCTGCACTCGGACGTGGACACGCTGCGGCGCGTCGAACTGCTGCGGGAACTGCGGCTGGGCAGTTTCGACGTGCTGGTGGGCATCAACCTCCTCCGGGAAGGCCTCGACCTTCCCGAGGTGTCCCTGGTGAGCATCCTGGATGCGGACAAGGAAGGCTTCCTGCGTTCTTCCACGTCCCTGATCCAGACCATCGGCCGCGCCGCCCGCAACGTCTCCGGCCAGGTGCACATGTACGCGGACCGCATCACGGATTCCATGGCCCACGCCATTGACGAGACCAACCGGCGCCGCGCCATCCAGGTGGCCTACAACAAAGAGCACGGCGTGGACCCGCAGCCGCTGCGGAAGAAAATCGCCGACATCACCGACCAGCTGGCACGGGAAGACGCCGACACCCAGGAGCTGCTCAACAACAACCGCCTGGCCAAGGGAGCCAAGCGGACCAAGTCCGGGGCCAAGGGCGCAGCCCAGGTCCGCGCCGACGGCCTCGCGGCCGCTCCCGCCGAGGACCTGGTGGGCCTCATCGAACAGCTCACCGAGCAGATGCACGGCGCAGCCGCCGAGCTGCAGTTCGAAGTGGCCGCCCGGATCAGGGACGAGGTCAGCGAACTCAAAAAGGAACTGCGCCAGATGCAGGCGGCAGGCCACGCCTGAGCACCTCCTGGGTACCACGGGCAACTCCCTGGCACGCCCCGGCAGACATCCGGCGGGGCCCGGGAGCGGCCGGGCAGTGGCAACACTGCAGGCTAAGGTACAGTTAACGTCACGTAGGGGAGTATCCCAAGCGCTACGATCGTCAACACGCAGGGCATAGTTGCTCCGCCGGGCGTAGCGGGCCGCCGCATCAGCACCGAGTGCGCAGGCAGGCCGGAGAGACTTACACCGCATCTCTGTACCCTGCGAAAGGCTACCCTGTGCTCGAATTGCCCGTGTGGTTCGAGGTCGGCTCTTTTGTCGTCCTCGGCCTGATCCTCCTGATCGACCTCCTGCTCGTGGTGCGCCGTCCCCACGAACCCTCCATGAAGGAAGCCGGACTGTGGGTGGCGTTCTACGTCTCGCTCGCGCTCGTGTTTGCCGGCGCCATGTTCGCCTTCACCGGGCCTGAATACGGCGGTCAGTTCGTCGCCGGCTGGGTCACGGAATACAGCCTCAGCATCGACAACCTGTTTGTCTTCATTATCATCATGGCCAGGTTCTCCGTACCCCGGAAATACCAGCAGGAAGTGCTGATGGTGGGCATCATCATCGCCCTGATCCTGCGCGGCATCTTCATCCTCCTCGGCGCCATCGTCATCGAGCAGTTCAGCTGGGTGTTCTACATCTTCGGAGCGTTCCTGCTGTGGACCGCCTGGAAGCAGGCCCAGGACGAAGGCGAAGACGAAGAAGACCGGGAAAACCCGCTCATCGCGAAGATCCGCAAGGTCATTCCCATGTCGGAGAAGTTCGACGGCGGCAAGCTGCGCACCACCGTGAACGGCAAGAAGGTCTTCACCCCGATGCTGATCGTGTTCATCACCATCGGCCTCACCGACCTGCTGTTCGCCGTGGACTCCATCCCCGCCATCTTCGGACTCACCCAGAGCCCGTTCATCGTGTTCACCGCCAACCTGTTCGCCCTCATGGGCCTGCGCCAGCTGTACTTCCTGCTGGGCGGCCTCATGAACCGCCTGATCTACCTGAAGCACGCACTGTCCTTCATCCTCGCGTTCATCGGCGTCAAGCTGGTCCTGCACGCCATGCACGTGAACGAACTGCCGTTCATCAACGGCGGCCAGCACATCGAGTGGGCCCCGGAGATCCCCACGTTCGTCTCGCTGGCCGTGATTGTCGGCACCATCATCATCGCGGTGGTTGCCAGCCTGCTCAGCTCCAAGGCGAAGGAAACCCACCTGGATCCGCGCCTCGAAGAAGACGTACGCCGGAGCCACAGCGACGTCGACTAGCCGCTGACCGCCCCTGCTTGACCACAATCCCGGCCGCTCCCAGCGGCCGGGATTGTTGCTTAAATTTGCCCCTGTGGGAGCCCGGCGCCGAGGACTATGCTCTGTCCATGGCCCCCACAGTGATGAGCGAACAGGACGTGCGCCGGGTACAGCGGCGTACCGTGGCGCTGCTGGCCGCGGCCCAGGTCTTCGGTGGAATTGGCACGGGCGCCACGGTTTCCATCGGCTCCATCCTCGCCGTTGAGCTCTCGGGCTCCAGCGCGTGGGCCGGTGCAGTGGCAACAGTCATGACCCTCGGCGCCGCCCTGGCGGCGCTGCCGCTGGCCTCACTGGCGGAGCGCAGGGGCCGCCGGGTGGGCCAGCTGGCGGGCTTGTCCGCGGCCTTGGCGGGCACCGTGCTGATGGTCCTGGCCGTCGTGACCGGAATCTTCGGCCTGCTGGTGCTGGGTGCGGCCGGCATTGGAGTGGGGACCGCCGCAAGCCTGCAGGCGCGTTTTGCCGCCGTCGACCTTGCCGACGGCGAGCACCGCGGCAGGGCACTGTCAACCGTCGTCTGGGCCGTCACTGTCGGAGCCGTCGCCGGCCCCAACCTGATCCAGCCCGGCACGGTGGTGGGCGCGGCCCTGGGGCTGCCGCCGGTCGCCGGACCGTTCGTCATCTCCGGCGCCGGACTGTTGGTGGCAACCGTCCTCGTTTGGGTCGGACTCCGGCCGGACCCGCTCCTCCTCTCCCGTGAACTGGCCGCACGGGCTGAAGGCCCGGCTGCACCCGGAGTGCCCCAGGCAGGGAGCGTCGCCGCCGCGGCCAACCAGGGCAGCAGGCCGCCCGGTTCCCTGGCCCGTGGCATGCGCGCCATCCGCGCCTCACGGATGGCGCTCCTGGCCGTGGCAGCCGTCGTCGCTGCCCATGCCGTCATGGTGGGCGTCATGTCCATGACGCCCCTGCACCTGCAGCACCTGGTGGAAGGCCCCGGCGCATCGCACGCCGGGCACACCGCCTCCGGCGACGTGCTGGTGATCATCGGCTTTACCATCTCGCTGCACATTGCCGGCATGTTCGCCCTGTCACCGGTCATGGGCTGGTTGACGGACAAGGCGGGCAGGACGGAGACCATCATGATTGGCTTCGCCCTGCTGATTACAGCGGTCATCGTGGCGGGCTTCGGCCAGGGCTCCGCTACAGCGGTGGCCGTCGGCCTGGTGCTGCTGGGCATGGGCTGGTCGGCCGCCACCGTGTCCGGGTCCACCCTGCTGGCAGAGAGCGTCGGGCAGGAAGCCCGCGTTGTGGTGCAGGGCGTGTCCGACATGCTGATGGGGGCAGCCGGGGCCGTGGGCGGGGCCGTCTCCGGCCTGGTCCTCAGCTGGACCGGTTACCTGGGGCTCAACATGCTCGGTGGCGTGGTGGGCGCCTGCGTCCTGGCGGCAGCCTTCCTGACACTCGTCACGCGGCGGCGGGCGTCAGCGGCGGCCTGACCTGGCCATCCCCAGCAGCCGGGAAAAGATCCCTTCACCGTCGTCGGCGATGCCATCGTGGTGGAAGTCGTCCGTTTCCCAGACCTGGAGCCCGCGGACGGCAGCAGCCGTTTCAAGGGACAGCTTCCGGTCCACGTAGATATCGTCCGAGTAGACGGCCGCCGCCACCGGAACCCGGTTCGCGGCGAGCTGCCGGACGTCATAGAGCGGCGTCCAGTCCTGCTTCGCGGCCAGCAGCCCGGCCACCTCCCGGAGGGGCCGCAGCGCAGGATCCTGGTCGAAGTACCAGGGGTAGACCATTTCGCCGGTCAGCAACAGCGGTTCTGCGTCCGGCCGGAACTCCGGGTACTCGTCCAGCACCCGCCAGGCGGACCAGTCCGTCGCCTGGCCCTGGCCGTAGATGGATTCGTGCATCAGGGCGTACAGCGGGTTGGAACGCCGCGAGACGATGCCCTGCATCTGTTCCAGGAAGGGGTCCGAGAGCCGCGGGCCCGCCGCGGTCTCCGTGAAGGCGTCCTCCAGCAGGTAGTGCAGGCTGTCCACCCGTGTGTTGCCGCCCAGGAACGCCCCCACCATTTGGAAGCGCTCCACGGTGAGCGGTCCGCCGTCGGGCAGGAACTCCGGCGTGCTCCGCAGGTGGCGGGCAATCCGTTCCACCATGGCACGGTCCTCCGGGTACCAGCTGAAGTACTCTGCATTCCGCGCCGCCACGCGCTGGAACGTGGCCCGGTAGACGTCATCGGCCGGCCCCGTCAGCGGCGCCAGGCCGCCGGTGATGAGCACTTCCCGCAGTCCCTCCGGGGCGAAGGACAGGTAGGTCAGCGCGCAGAAGCCGCCGTAACTCTGGCCGTAGATGCTCCAGGGCGGTGAGCCCAGCGTTTTCCGGATCAGCTCGGCGTCGGCCACGATCGAATCAGCCCGGAAGTGTTCCAGGTATGCGGCCTGCTCGTCGGCTGACCCGCGCAGCGGCAGGGTGTTCCGGTCCACCGGTGTGGACAGCCCGGTTCCCCGCTGGTCAAGCATCAGGATACGGAAGTCCTTCGTCGCGGCCTTGCTCCAGCCGCCCAGGGAACCGAACCTGTTGCCGCGGCCGCCCGGTCCGCCCTGCAGGAACAGCAGCCAGGGAAGGTTTTGCGCTTCCTCCTCGCTGTGCGCCGCCGATACATACTCGCGGGCGAAGACGGTGATGGTCTCGGGAGTGGCAGCGGACGCCGTGTGGTCCAAAGGCACGGTGAAGTAATGCTCCACTGTGCGCATGCCGCGGAACGTATGCCGTGCCCTGACCTCGTGGCCCGCCGTCGCTCCCTGCCCGGCCCGGAACAGGCGCGTGAGGGCCTTGACGGCGGCCGGCGGCCGTACGTCAGCCATTGGCTGCGGCGGGGACAGCGCTGCCGAACCGTTCCAGGGCATCTCCGGTCAGGCGGAAGGTGGACCACCCGTCCATCGGCCTGGCGCCGAGGCTGCGGTAGAAGTTGATGGACGGCTCGTTCCAGTCAAGGACACTCCATTCCACCCGGGCATAGCCGTTCTCCACCGCAATCCCGGCGAGGTGCTGCAGGAGGGCCTTGCCGTGGCCTTCGCCGCGGGCCTCCGGGCTTACGTACAGGTCTTCCAGGTAGATGCCGTGCACACCCTCCCACGTGGAGTAGTTGAGGAACCACAGCGCGAAGCCCTGAACGTCGCCGGCTTCGTTTTCAGCCATGGCGGCGAAGACGCGCGGGTTCTCCCCAAAGAGGACCTGCCGCAGCATTTCCGGGGTGTTGCGGACGGCGTCCGGTTCTTTCTCGTAGTGCGCCAGTTCGTGAATCATCCTCAGGATCGCGGGCACGTCTTGCTCTGTTGCGGGGCGGATTAAGCTCATTGTTCGAGCTTACCGCCGTGGTTGTCGCCGCTGCCGCAGGGCCGCGGCAGCGTCAGAGCCGGTTGACGTCGGTCACCCGCACCACGGCAGTTCCGCTCTCATCCGACGCCGCAAGGTCCACCTCCGCGGAAATGCCCCAGTCGTGGTTTCCTGCGGGATCATCGAAGATCTGCCGTACCTTCAACACCCCGGGTTCCTCAGTAATGATCAGCAGGTTTGGGCCGCGGGCGTCCGGCCCGGTTCCAATGTCGTCATGCTCATCGAAGTAGTCGTCGAGAACGTCTTCCCACCGGTCCCGGTCCCAGCCGGAGGCGCCGTCCAGCTCGCCGAGAGCCGCAGCGTCCTCGTCCGCGAACAGTTCCACGCGGCGGAACATCTCGTTGCGGACCATCACCCGGAAGGCCCGGATGTTCGAGGTAAGCGACGGCGGAGGAGGCGGCGGCGCGTCGTGCGGGGTGGGAGCGGCACCGGAGGCCAGTTCCTCCCATTCGTCCAGGAGGCTGGAGTCAACCTGGCGCACCAGTTCGCCCAGCCAGGCGATCAGGTCTTCGAGGTCATCCCGGAGCATGTCCTGGGGAACCGTCTGCCGGAGCGCCTTGAATGCGTCCGCGAGGTACCGCAGCACGATGCCCTCCGAACGGGCCAGACCATAAAACTGCACGAACTCGCCGAAGTTCATGGCACGCTCGAACATGTCCCGCACCACTGACTTGGGCGCCAGCTCAAAGTCGCCCACCCACGGGGCAGCCTTCCGGTATACCTCGAATGCCTCACCGAGGATTTCGGCGAGGGGCTGCGGGTACGTGACCTCGTCCAGCATCGCCATCCGCTGGTCGTACTCGATGCCGTCCGCCTTCATGGCGGCCACCGCTTCGCCGCGGGCCTTCTTCTGCTGGGCGGAAAGGATTTGGCGCGGCTTCTCCAGCGTCGCCTCGATCACGGACACCACGTCCAGGGCGTACGACGGCGACTCCGGGTCAAGGAGCTCCAGTGCGGCAAGTGCGAAGGGGGAGAGCGGCTGGTTGAGCGCGAAGTTCGGCTGCAGGTGCACGGTGAGCCGGACCGTGCGCCCGTCCGCTCCCTGCTGCTCTTCGGGTATCCGCTCCACCACTTCGGCAGCGAGCAGCTCCCGGTAGATGCCCAGCGCCTTCTTCATCAGCCGCAGCTGGGAGGACCGCGGCTCGTGGTTTTCCGTCAGCAGCCGGCGGGCGGCGGCAAAAGGATCCCCGGGCCGCTCCATCAGGTTCATGAGCATGGCGTGCGTCACCGTGAAGCTTGAACTCAGCGGATCCGGCACCGACTCGACCAGCCGCTTGAACGTTGGCTCACCCCAGGACACAAAACCTTCCGGCGGCTTCTTCTTGACCACCTGGCGCAGCTTTTTCTGGTCGTCGCCGAACTTGGCAACGGCCTTGGCCATCGCTTTGACGTTTTCGGTGACGTGCTCGGGGGCCTGGACCACCACCGTGCCGGCGGTGTCGTAACCCGCGCGCCCGGCACGGCCTGCAATTTGGTGGAACTCACGCGAGTTCAGCAGCCGGGTGCGGACGCCGTCGTACTTGCTGAGGGCGGTGAGCAGCACCGTGCGGATGGGGACGTTGATGCCCACGCCGAGGGTGTCCGTGCCGCAGATGACTTTGAGCAGCCCCGCCTGGGCCAGCTGCTCCACCAGCCGCCGGTACTTGGGCAGCATGCCCGCATGGTGCACGCCGATGCCGTGGCGCACCAGCCGGTTGAGGGTCTTGCCAAAGCCGGCGGCGAACCGGAAGTTCGCGATCAGTTCGGCAATTTTGTCCTTCTCCTCGCGGGTGCAGACATTGATGCTCATCAGGTTCTGGGCCCGGTCGATTGCCTCGATCTGGCTGAAGTGCACCACATAAACAGGGACCTGCTTGGTGGCGAGCAGCTCCTCCAGCGTCTCGTGGACCGGGGTCTCGTGGTAGTAGTAATGCAGCGGAATGGGCCGTTCGGCCGAGCTCACGGTGGTGGTGGGGCGGCCGGTCAGATCGGTCAGTCCCTTTTCGAACCTCGCCACGTCGCCCAGCGTCGCGGACATCAGCAGGAACTGGGCCTGCGGGAGTTCCAGCAGCGGCACTTGCCAGGCCCAGCCGCGCTGCGGGTCCGAGTAGAAGTGGAACTCGTCCATGATGACTGCGCCCAGCTCGGCTGCCGCACCTTCGCGCAAAGCAGTGTTCGCCAGGATTTCAGCCGTGCAGCAAATGATCGGCGCGTCCTGGTTGACCCCGGAGTCCCCGGTGATCATTCCCACGTTCTCCGCGCCGAAGATCTCGCACAGGGCAAAGAACTTCTCTGACACCAGCGCCTTGATGGGCGCCGTGTAGTAGCTGCGCCTGCCCTGCGCCATGGCCTGGAAATGCGCGGCGATGGCCACCAGGGATTTGCCGGAGCCGGTAGGGGTGGCCAGGATGACGTTGGCCCCGGTCGCCAGTTCCATGATGGCTTCGTCCTGGGCCGGATACAGCGCCAGGCCACGGCTTTCCGTCCACTCGACGAAGCGGGTGTACAGGTCATCGGGATCGACGGCGGCCTGGAGGTTCCCGGCGGGCAGATGGGTCAGCTGGTCAACGAGTTTCATTGATTTCCAGCTTAGTGCCAGGGCGCGCCGGGAAATCCGTCCCGGCCGGGCTAGGCTTCGCGGTAGCAGTGACAGCACCAGACAGTGGAGAAGCCTATGGAATGGGATCCGGCCAAGTACGTTCAGTTCGGCGATCACCGGGACCGGCCGTTTTTCGACCTCACCGGAAGGGTCCACGCCGACAGGCCGGCCCGGGTGGTTGACCTGGGCTGCGGCCCGGGGAACCTCACCGCAACGCTCGCCGAACGCTGGCCGGACGCGGAAGTAGTGGGCCTGGACGCCTCGGCGGACATGCTGGCCAAGGCGGCGGACCACGCTGCACGGCATCCGTCGCTGCATTTTGAACAGGCGGATATCACCCATTGGACGCCCCCGGCAGGGACGGATGTGGTGGTCAGCAACGCGGCCCTTCAATGGGTGCCCGGGCACCAGGAGTTGATGCGGTCATGGCTGGCCGCACTGCGCCCCGGCGCCTGGTTCGCGCTGCAGGTACCGGGGAACTTTAACGCACCGTCCCATGCGCTGATGCGGGACCTCGCCGCCTCGGAGCGGTGGGCACCGAAACTCGGCGGGGTGCTGCGCGGCGGCGAATCGGTGGGGGAGCCGGCGGATTACCTGGACATCCTGCTCGACGCCGGGTACTCGGCAGACGCCTGGGAAACCACATACCAACAGGTTCTGCCGGGCCAGGACCCGGTCCTGGAGTGGGTCCGGGGTACCGCGTTGCGTCCCGTGCTGAATGTGCTCTCACCGGAGGACGGGGCCCAGTTTGAAGCCGAGTATGCTGCGTCCCTGCGCGGGGCATATCCGCAGGGCAGGCGCGGCACAATCTATCCTTTCCGCAGGATCTTCGCGGTAGGCCGCAAGAACGAGTGACCGGCGTCCAGTCGCTGGATGATCTCTACTGGACTGGTCATGTTGTTGACGGCGGCTGAATGTGATCTGGCCTACAATGACGAACGTGGCCAATTGGGGGAGGCGACCATCGTTGTCGGCTTTCCTGACCTTACGGGAGGTGCGTTGCTGATCGGATTGATGGGGCGGCTCCTCAAGGGTCATGGATGGCACCTCGCTGCCATCGTGCTCCTGCAGCTGGTCCAGGCCGCCGCGAACCTCCTGCTGCCCACCGTGAACGCCGCGATCATCGACGACGGCATTGTGGCCGGCAACACCGGGGTGATTTCCCGCCTCGGGGTCCTGATGGCGGGCATCGCTGCGGTCCAGGCCGGCGCGGCCATCGGGGCCGGCTACCTTGGGGCTGTAACGGCCATGGGGATGGGGCGCCGGCTCCGGGCGGAGATTTTTTCGAGCATCCAGTCGCTGTCCTCCCAGGAGGTGGCACGCTTCGGGGCGCAGAGCCTGGCCACGCGGGTAACCAACGACACCCAGCAGATCCAGGCATTCGCGGTGCTGGTGTTCACCATGCTGATCGCCGGGCCCGCGATGGGGCTGGGCGGCATTGTCCTTGCCCTGCAGCAGGACGTGGGGCTGTCCGCAGTGGTCATCGTCGTTGTGCCGTTGCTCCTGCTGATCATGTCCCTGATCGTCCGGCGCCTGATCCCGCTCTACCGTCAAGGGCAGGACCTGCTGGACAAGGCGGGCGGCATCCTGCGTGAGCAGATTATCGGTGCCGGGGTGATCCGTTCCTTTGTGCGCCAGGAGCATGAGATTGGGCGCTTCGCGCGTGCGAACAGCAGCCTTACTGCCAACAATCTGCAGTCAGCTCTGCTGGTGGCGGCCATGCTGCCGCTGATCATGCTGGTGGTGAACCTGTCGTCGGTGGCAGTTGTGTGGTTCGGCGGCCAGCGCATCCAGTCGGGCCAGATGAACATTGGTGCGCTCACGGCCTTCATCAGCTACATCATGCAGATCCTGCTGGCCATCATGATGGCCATGTACGTCCTGATGACGGCACCCCGCGCCGCCGCGTGCGCGGAGCGGATCACCGCCGTCCTGGACACCGAACCCTCGGTGCGTGAGTCCGCGGGCCCCCCTGCGCATACCCTTCACGCCGCTCCGGCCGGCTGGCCGGCCGCGTCCGCGCAGCCGGGAACCCTTGAGTTCAGGGGGGTCGGATTTTCCTACCCAGGGGCAGAAGCACCGGTCCTCTCCGGAATCAGCTTTACGGCCATGCCGGGCACCACCACTGCCATCGTGGGATCCACGGGCAGTGGAAAATCAACGCTCCTGAACCTGATCCCGCGTTTCCTTGATTCCACCGAGGGGGAGATCCGGCTGGATGGCGTGAACATCAAGGAGCTGCCGCTGGACACGCTTCGCGGGGCCATGTCGATCGTCCCCCAGCACTCCCATCTGTTTTCGGGCACTATTGCCGACAACCTCCGCATGGCTGCCCCCGACGCATCGGACGAGGAACTCTGGGCAGTCCTGGAGAAGGCGCAGACCATGCGCTTCATGCGCGACCTGCCCTTGGGGCTGGCGACGCCTGTGGGCCAGGGCGGAACCACGCTGTCCGGAGGGCAGCGGCAGCGCCTGTGCATGGCGCGTGCCCTGCTGCGCACAGCGCCCCTTTATCTCTTTGATGACAGCTTTTCCGCGCTGGACTACGACACGGACACCAGGCTGCGGCAGGCGTTGGACGCGGAACTTGCGTCAGCCACGGTGATTGTTGTGGCAGAGCGTGTTTCGGCTGTGGAGGGCGCACACCTGATCCTGGTGCTCGACGGCGGGCGCATCGTGGCACAGGGGACCCACCACGGGCTGCTGGAAACATCCCCCACGTACCGCGAGATCGCCGAATCGCAGCTGGCACTGGACGGACCGCTGTGACGACGGCCGCCGTCGGGACATCCACGGACGGGTTCTGGCGCACATCGGGCAGGCTGCTTGGGCTGCTGCGCCCGTTCCGGCACCTCATGCTTGGCGCAGTGGCAGCCACCTGCGCTTTTGCGGGCCTCAACGTGGCAGCTCCGAAGTATCTCGGCGACGCCACCGACGTCGTCGTGAACGGTATCTTCCTGGGCACCACCGACCAGGAACGCCTGGTCATCCTGCTGTCCGCTGTGGCGGTGATGTACGTCTTCGCGTCCGTCTTCAACTGGATCCAGGGCGCCCTGACGGCCCGCTCCGTGCAAGGGCTGATGTACGGGCTGCGGGCTGCGGTGGAGGACAAGCTGCACCGCCTGCCGTCCACATATTTCAGTGAGCGGTCCAGGGGCGATGTCCTGAGCCGGGCAACCAACGACATCGACAACATCTCACAGGCCATGAACCAGCTCCTCACGCAACTGATCATGTCCGTGCTGATGCTGTGCGGATCGCTGGCCATGATGTTGTGGATCTCGCCCATGCTGGCGGCCATAGCCCTCGCCAGCGTGCCCCTCTCCACCTGCATCACCGTTCTCGTTGCGCGCCGGTCACAGGCGCACTTTGAACGGCAGTGGAAGGAAACCGGGGAGCTCAACGCGCACGTTGAGGAGTTCATCACCGGCCACGAAGTCATCAAGGCCTTCGGGCAGCAGTCCCGGGCCGCCGACATTTTCGCCCAAAGCAACCGGCGGCTGGCACGCGCGGCCACCAAAGCCCAGTACTCGGCCGGGGTGGTCCAGCCCCTGATGGTGCTGATGGCCAACCTGAATTACATCGCCGTTGCAGTTGTCGGCGCTTTGCAGGTCATTGCGGGAGCGATGACCATCGGCGGCATCCAGGCGTTTATCCAGTTCAGCAGGCTCTTCAGCCAGCCCGTCGGGCAGATTGGCGGCCTGCTCAACCTCATCCAGTCATGCGCCGCGTCCGCGGCCCGCGTGTTCGCCCTGCTGGATGCGGAGGAGGACCCCGCGCAAAGGGGCGGGGATACGCCCGTCCCCGCGGATGGAACCATCGTCTTCGAGGACGTGACCTTCGGCTACCCCGGCTCGCCGCCGGCCGTGCGCAACCTTTCGTTCACCGCGGAGCCGGGACAAACGGTGGCCATCGTCGGCCACACCGGAGCCGGAAAAACCACTGTGGTGAATCTCCTGTTGCGCTTCTGCGAACCGGGTTCGGGCCGAATCACCCTGGGAGGCATTGATACTGCCACCATCTCGACAGACCGCCTGCGGGGGCAGTTCGGGGTGGTGCTCCAGGATGCGTGGCTCTTCGCGGGCACCATCAGGGAGAACATCGCCTACGGGCTGCCCGGTGCCACCGAGGCCGGGATCCTGGCCGCGGCGGAGGCCAGCTACGTGGACCGCTTCGTCCGTTCCCTCCCCGGCGGGTACGACACCGTGCTGGAGAACGGCGGCGAACCCCTCAGCCAGGGCCAGCGGCAACTCATCACCATTGCCCGGGCCGAACTGGCAGGGCGGCCGGTCCTGATCCTGGACGAGGCGACAAGTTCGGTGGACTCCAGGACCGAACTGCTGATCCGGCAGGCAATGCGGCGGCTCCGCCATGGCAGGACGAGCTTCGTGATTGCCCACCGTTTGTCCACGGTGCGGAACGCTGATCTAATCTTGGTCATGGACCACGGACGCATCGTTGAGCAGGGCACGCACCAGAGCCTCCTGGCGGCAAACAGCTACTACGCGCGGCTCTACAACGCCCAGTTCTCCGCCAGTCCCAGGCGTACCGGGGTCCTTGAGGCGGGACTGTGAAAACCACTCCCGACTTCCCGGGGGACTGGAAACCCAACGCCGGCAGCACCGTGGCTTTGTTTGAACAGCTGCGGCTCAGGATCATCCACCTTGCGGACAGCGGCGCGCTGCCCCCGGGCACCCGGCTTCCCGCCGTCAGGGGCCTTGCGGAGCGCCTGGACGTGGCGCCGCACACTGTCGCCCGGGCATATAAGGAACTGGAAGCGGCCGGTATTGTTGCCACACGGGGGAGGAACGGGACAGTGGTATGTGCACGTGACGAACGCCTCAGCGGGCTCTCCGCAGCTGCCGCGGCCTATGCCGACGCCGCAAAGTCGCAGGGCGCCACGTTCGCGGAAGCGGTGAAGCTGCTCGCGGCAGCCTACGACGCCGGCTGAGCGCGCCGCCGCGTGGATGTTCGAAGAAGTTTTCGATTAGCATTATGGGGTGCCTAAAGCCGTAGCTGAAGAATCCGCCATCCAATCCGCTTCCGTCGCCGTGCCCTCCGCTGCCACACTTCAGCGGCCGGACCTCTCCCGCCTTGTGGTGAAGGGTGCCCGGGAGCACAACCTGCGCAACGTGGACCTCGACCTGCCGCGCGACGCGATGATCGTCTTCACCGGACTCTCCGGCTCCGGCAAGTCCTCCCTCGCGTTCGACACGATCTTCGCCGAAGGCCAGCGCCGCTACGTGGAGTCCCTGTCCGCCTACGCCCGGCAATTCCTCGGCCAGGTGGACAAGCCCGACGTCGACTTCATCGAAGGACTCTCGCCGGCAGTCTCCATCGACCAGAAGTCCACCAGCAAGAACCCGCGCTCAACGGTGGGCACCATCACCGAGATCTACGACTACATGCGGCTCCTCTGGGCACGCGTGGGACGGCCGCACTGCCCGGTCTGCGGTGAGCCGGTGGCCAAGCAAACTCCGCAGCAGATCGTCGACCAGCTCCTGGAACTCGACGAAGGCACCCGTTTCCAGGTCCTCGCTCCCGTGGTGCGTGGACGCAAGGGTGAATTCGTCGATCTCTTCAAGGAGCTCACTGCAAAGGGATATTCCCGGGCCAGGGTGGACGGCGACCTTGTCCAGCTGAGCGATCCGCCAAAGCTGGGCAAGCAGTTCAAGCACACCATCGAAGTGGTGGTGGACCGCCTCGTGGTCAAGGAAGGCATCAGCCAGCGCCTCACCGACTCCATCGAAACCGCCCTTGGCCTGGCCGAGGGCCGCGTCCTGGCAGAGTTCGTGGACCTTGAGGCGGATGACCCCGCGCGGATCCGCGCCTTCTCCGAAAACCTGGCCTGCCCCAACGAGCATCCCCTTGCCATCGACGAGATCGAGCCACGGTCCTTCTCCTTCAACAACCCTTTCGGCGCCTGCGCCGCCTGCAGCGGCATCGGCACCCGGCTCGAGGTGGACGAGGAACTCATCGTCCCCAACCCCGAGCTGTCCTTGTCCGAGGGCGCCATCGCCCCCTGGTCGCTGGGAACAGCCACCACCGAGTACTGGAACCGGCTCCTGGAGGGCCTCGCCAAGGAACTCGGGTTCTCGATGGACACCCCCTGGGAAAAGCTGGGCAAGGACGTCCGCCAGACCGTCCTGCACGGCAAGGACCACAAAGTGGTGGTGCAGTACCGCAACCGCTTCGGCCGGGAACGCAAGTACAGCACCGGCTTTGAAGGGGCCATCCAGTACGTCCACCGCAAGCACGGCGAGACCGATTCCGACTGGGCCCGCGACCGCTACGAAGAGTACATGCGGCAGATTCCCTGCCCCGCCTGCAACGGCGCGCGCCTCAATCCTGCGTCCCTGTCGGTGCTTATCAACGGCAAGTCCATCGCCGACGTCGCGGCCCTTCCCATGCGCGACTGCGCGGAGTTCCTGAACAACCTGGTCCTGACCGGCCGCGAAGCACAGATCGCACACCAGGTGCTCAAGGAGATCCAGGCACGCCTGACGTTCCTCCTGGACGTGGGGCTGGAATACCTGAACCTGGAACGCCCATCCGCCACCCTCTCCGGCGGCGAGGCGCAGCGCATCCGGCTCGCCACCCAGATCGGCTCGGGCCTGGTGGGCGTGCTTTACGTGCTGGACGAGCCCTCCATCGGGCTGCACCAGCGCGACAACCGGCGCCTTATTGACACCCTTACCCGGCTCCGGGACATGGGCAACACCCTCATCGTCGTGGAACACGACGAGGACACCATCCATGTTGCCGACTGGATCGTGGACATCGGACCGGGCGCCGGTGAACACGGCGGCCAGGTGGTCCACTCCGGCTCCTACAAGGAACTCCTCGAGAACACCGCATCGCTGACCGGCGACTACCTGTCGGGCCGCAAGAGCATCGAAGTGCCCAAGAAGCGCCGCAAGTACGACAAGAAGCGCGAACTCAAGGTGGTGGGTGCGCGGGAAAACAACCTGGTCAACGTGGACGCCGCGTTCCCGCTTGGCCTCTTCACCGCGGTGACGGGCGTGAGCGGCTCGGGCAAGTCCACCCTTGTCAACGAGATCCTGTACAAGGTGCTCGCCAACAAGCTCAACGGTGCCAAGCAGGTAGCCGGGCGGCACAAGACCATCCACGGGCTGGAGCACCTGGACAAGGTGGTCCACGTGGACCAGAGCCCCATCGGGCGGACGCCCCGCTCCAACCCCGCCACCTACACCGGCGTGTTCGACAACATCCGCAAGCTCTTCGCGGAAACCACCGAAGCCAAGGTCCGGGGCTACCTTCCCGGCCGCTTCTCCTTCAACGTCAAGGGCGGCCGGTGCGAAGCCTGCTCCGGTGACGGCACACTGAAGATCGAGATGAACTTCCTGCCGGACGTCTACGTCCCGTGCGAGGTATGCCACGGCGCGCGCTACAACAGGGAAACCCTGGAAGTGCACTACAAGGGCAAAACCATCGCGGATGTCCTCAACATGCCCATCGAGGAGGGCGCCGAGTTCTTCGCGGCGTTCTCGCCCATTGCACGGCACCTGAACACGCTCGTGGACGTGGGCCTGGGGTACGTCCGGCTCGGCCAGCCCGCCACCACGCTTTCCGGCGGTGAGGCGCAGCGCGTCAAGCTGGCGGCAGAACTGCAGAAGCGGTCCAACGGCCGCAGCGTGTACGTCCTGGACGAGCCCACCACCGGCCTGCACTTCGAGGACATCCGCAAGCTGCTGATGGTCCTGCAGGGGCTGGTGGACAAAGGCAACACGGTCATCACCATCGAGCACAACCTGGATGTCATCAAGAGCGCGGACTGGATCGTGGATCTTGGGCCCGACGGCGGCTCCGGCGGCGGCCAGGTCGTTGCCACCGGCACGCCGGAGCAGGTAGCAACCTCCACCACCAGCCACACCGCCACCTTCCTGGCCGAAATCCTGGGCTAGAGCAGGAGAAGTATTCCGCTGCAGGCATGCGAGTTTCAGGCACTGCTTCTGTCGTGAGAAACTAACCCGGTGACTTCAACAACAGTGCCCGTGATCTTTGACCTGGACGGCACTCTTGTCGATCCGGCCGGTGGGATAACAGACGGAATCGCCTCAGCCCTCCGCGGGCTGGGGCTTCCCGTCCCCGGCCAGGACCTGCTCGAGGCGATGATCGGCCCGAAGCTGAGCGATTCGCTCCTCAACGTCGCCAAGGTGCCGGCCGGCCTCCTGGACGAGGTCATTCGGCGCTACCGGGAGTACTACGTGGCCACCGGCATCGCCCAGAGCCGGCTTTACCCGGGCATCCTGGAACTGCTGGAGGCCTACGCCGCCGCTGGCCGGCCGGTGGCTGTCGCAACCCAAAAGCCGCAGAACCTGGCCCGGACGGTCCTGGCCCACCACGGCATCGACGGACTGTTCCTCAGCATCCGCGGCTCGGCGGATGACGAAACGGCCGTGGACGGCGTTCCCCTGGGGAAGACCGAGATCATTGCCGCAGCACTGCGGGACCTCGAGACCCAGCACGCCATAATGGTGGGGGACCGGGCGCAGGACGTCTCCGGGGCCATCGCCAACGGGCTCGACTGCATCGGCGTGGCGTGGGGGTTTGCGCCCGACGGCGAACTGGAGGCCGCCGGTTCAGTTGCGGTCGTCAGCACTGCGGAAGAACTGGCACAGGCCATCGACCGGCTGCAGGGCATCCACAGCGCGGCCATGAGCGAGGTGACCAACGATGGAAATGTTTGAAGCCGTCCGCTGGACCACCCGCACCCTGATCGCCGGCACCTGCCGGCCATCCGTCGTCGGCATTGAAAACGTCCCCACCGACGGGCCGTTCATCGTCGCTCCCAACCACCTGTCCTTTTTTGACAGTGTCATCGTGCAGGCACTGATGCCCCGCCCGGTGGCTTTCTTCGCGAAGGCCGAATATTTCACCACCGGCGGCGTCAAGGGCAAGGCCATGAAGGCCTTCTTCGAATCGGTGGGGTCCATTCCCGTGGAACGCGGCGAGCAGGCCGCCAGTGTCCAGGCGCTCAAAACCCTGATGGACATCCTGGAATCCGGCCGGGGAATCGGCATCTACCCGGAAGGCACCCGCTCCCGCGACGGCATCCTGTACCGCGGACGCACGGGGGTGGGCTGGCTGGCGCTGACCACCGGGGCGCCTGTGATCCCGGTAGGCCTGATTGGGACGGAAAACCTGCAGCGGGCAGGCGAGAAGGGCGTGCGGCCGCAGCACTTCACCATGAAGGTGGGCGAGCCGCTCTACTTCGATAAGACCGGGCCGGACCACTCGCTGCCTGCGCGGCGCGAAGTGACGGACCGGATCATGGATGCCATCGCCGAACTCAGCGGGCAGGAACGGTCCACCAGCTACAACCAGAGCAAGGTCATCGAGTAGGCCCTGCCAACGGGGTGCCGGTCAGCGGCACGGCAAAGCCACCGGCCGCGGATCAGTAGACTATATAGGTGGCAAATCCAGCAAGTTACAGGCCCAGGACGGGTGAGATTCCCACCAACCCCGGGGTTTACCGGTTCCGTGATCCCCACGGCCGGGTCATTTACGTGGGCAAGGCGAAGAGCCTCAGATCGCGGCTGAACTCCTACTTCGCCAACCCTGCCGGGCTGCTTCCGAAAACCTACGCCATGGTCCATGCCGCAAGCAGCGTGGAATGGACCGTGGTGGGCAGCGAGCTGGAGTCGCTGCAGCTGGAATACACCTGGATCAAGGAATTCAAACCGCGGTTCAACGTGGTGTTCAGGGACGACAAAACCTACCCCTACCTCGCAATGACCATGGGGGAGAAGTACCCGCGCGTCCAGGTGATGCGCGGTGACAAGAAAAAGGGCACCCGCTACTTCGGCCCCTACACCGCGGGCGCCATCCGGGAAACCATGGACACCCTGTTGCGCGTCTTCCCGGTGCGCAGCTGCAGCGCCGGAGTCTTCAAACGGGCCCAGGCCAGCGGGCGCCCGTGCCTGCTGGGCTACATCGACAAATGCGCCGCACCCTGCGTGGGCCGCATCTCGCCGGAGGACCACCGGGCCCTGGCGGAGGACTTCTGCGCCTTCATGGGCGGGGAGGCCAAGCGCTTCATCGCCAAGCTGGAAAAGCGGATGGCAGAAGCGGTGGCTGAACTCGACTACGAGCATGCAGCCAGGATCCGCGATGACATCACCGCCCTGCGCAAGGTCTTCGAACGCAACGCCGTGGTGCTCGCGGAGGACACCGACGCCGACATCTTCGCCCTGCACGAGGACGAATTGGAAGCCGCCGTGCAGGTGTTCCACGTCCGCGGCGGCAGGATCCGCGGCCAGCGCGGCTGGGTCGTGGAAAAAGTGGAGGATTCCACCACCCCGGACCTCGTGGAGCACCTCCTGCAGCAGGTCTATGGCGGCGACGGCGACAGTCACGGCCGGCTGCCCCGCGAAGTGCTCGTTCCGGTGGAGCCCAGCAACACCGGGGAGCTGGCGGAGTGGCTTGCCGGCATCCGGGGCGCCAAAGTGGACATCAGGGTTCCGCAGCGCGGCGACAAGGCAGCGCTGATGTCCACGGTGCGTGAAAACGCAGAGCATGCGCTGAAACTCCACAAGACCCGCCGGGCAGGAGACCTGACCGTCAGGTCGCAGGCGCTCCAGGAACTTCAGGAGGCGCTGGACCTGCCTGTGCCGCTGCTGCGCATCGAATGCTTCGACGTTTCGCACGTCCAGGGAACCAACGTGGTGGCCTCCATGGTGGTGGTGGAGGACGGTCTGCCCAAGAAGTCCGACTACCGCAAGTTCTCCGTCACCGGACCCGCGGCCGCGGACGATACCGCCGCCATGCACGACGTCCTGACGCGGCGGTTCCGCCACTACCTGCAGGACAAGTCCGCGCAGGTGGACGAGTCCGCGCTCAACCCGGAGCCCCTGAGCCCTGAACCGCTGAGCCCGGAACCGCTGGGCACCGAACCAACCACGGCACCCGCACCGGCACCGGCACCCGAAGCCACCGTACTGGACAGCACCACCCCGGCGCCGCGTGCAAAGTTCGCCTACCCGCCCAACCTGGTGGTGGTGGACGGCGGCAAGCCGCAGGTCAACGCGGCAGCGCGCGCCCTCGCGGACCTTGGCATCGATGACGTCTACGTTGTGGGCCTGGCCAAGCGCCTCGAAGAGGTCTGGCTTCCGGACAGCGACTTCCCGGTCATCCTTCCCCGCACCTCGCAGGGCCTCTACCTGCTGCAGCGCATCCGCGACGAAGCCCACCGCTTCGCGATCACGTTCCACCGGCAGAAGCGTGGAAAGGCCATGACGGTCTCCGCGCTGGACGGTGTGCCGGGGCTGGGCGCGTCCAAGCGGAAGGCCCTGCTGGCGCATTTCGGGTCCGTCAAGGGCGTCAAGGCCGCCACCGCGGAGGAACTTTCCCAGGCGAAGGGCATCGGACCGGCACTGGCCGGCGCCATCGTGACCCATTTTTCTGCCGAGGGTCCGGCCGCAGCCACGGTACCGGCCATCAACATGACCACCGGCGAAATCATCGAAACTTAGCTAGGGTAAAGAGCGGGGTTTCCGCCAGTGCGGCCGCCCCGCGTGACAACAACAGAAACGGGGCGTACTTAATGGCAGACACGACGGCGGAATCCGGAGCCGGGCTTGACGGGATGCAGCCCGTAAAGCCGCTCGAAGCGGAGCTGCTGGTGGTCACCGGGATGTCCGGCGCCGGACGGAGTACAGCCGCTGACGCCCTCGAGGACCACGGCTGGTACGTCGTGGAGAACCTGCCGCCGCAGATGCTGGGGACGCTGGCCGAACTCGTCTCGCACGCCCCGCAGTCCATCCCGCGCCTGGCCGTGGTGATCGACGTCCGCAGCAAGGGCCTCTTCGCGGACATCCGCGCCGCCCTGGGAGCCCTCGCCGCCAGCGGGGTCACCTTCCGCGTGCTGTTCCTCGACGCCAGCGACAACGTCCTGGTCCGCCGCTTCGAGCAGGGGCGCCGGCCCCACCCGCTGCAGGGCGGCGGGCGCATCCTCGACGGCATCGCGGCGGAACGCGAGCTGCTCCAGGAACTGCGCGACAGCTCCGACGTCGTGCTCGACACCTCCGGCTACAACGTCCATGGCCTGGCCACGGCAATCACGGAACTGTTCAGCGAAACCGGCCCGGTCGCCCTCCGCCTGAACATCATGAGCTTCGGCTTCAAGTACGGCCTGCCCGTCGATTCCAACTACGTGGCGGACGTCCGGTTCATCCCCAACCCGCACTGGGTGCCGCAGCTGCGCCCGCACACCGGGCTGGACAAGGACGTCAGTGACTACGTCCTCGAGGCCGAGGGCGTCAAGAACTTCGTGGACCGCTACGTCATGGCCCTCGAGCCCGTCCTGGACGGCTACCGCCGGGAAAACAAGCACTACGCCACCATTGCCGTGGGCTGCACGGGCGGGAAGCACCGTTCCGTGGCCGTCGCCGTCGAACTTTCCAAGAAGCTGGCGCAATACCCGCGGGTCACGGTGACCACCACGCACCGGGATCTGGGCCGCGAATAATGGCGTTGTTCACCGGCGCACTGCCGTTGGTCCCGCCTGCCTCCGGGACAGCGGCGGCGCAGCAGGACAAAGGCCCCAACGTGGTTGCCCTCGGCGGCGGGCACGGCCTGGCCGCCTCCCTTTCGGCGCTGCGCCTGCTCACCTCCCAGCTCACCGCCATCGTGACGGTAGCGGACGACGGCGGCTCTTCCGGGCGCCTGCGCGAGGAGTACGGCGTCCTCCCGCCCGGCGACCTGCGCATGGCACTGTCAGCCCTTTGCGACGATACCGACTGGGGACGCACCTGGCGCGACGTCATGCAGCACCGCTTCCGTCCCGGCAATGGCCCCGGCGGCTCCCTGGACGAGCACGCCATGGGGAACCTGCTCATCGTCACCCTCTGGGAACTGCTCGGCGACGCCGTCGCCGGCCTCAAGTGGGCCGGTGCGCTGCTCGGCGCGCGCGGCCAGGTGCTGCCCATGTCCACCGTGCCCCTGACCATCGAAGGGGATGTCCGGGTCACCGCACCCGACGGCGAATCCGTGCTGCAGACAATCCACGGGCAGGCACGGTGCGCCGTTGCAGGTTCCCTGGAGCAGGTGAGGCTCCTGCCGGAAGCCGCCCCGGCCTGCACCGAAGCACTCACGGCCATCGAACTCGCGGACTGGGTCATCCTGGGCCCGGGCTCCTGGTACACCTCCGTGCTCCCGCACCTGCTCCTGCCCGAAATGCGGCAGGCGCTGTGCCACACCCCAGCCAAACGCTGCCTCACCATGAACCTCGCCACGGACACCAAGGAAACGTCGGGCATGACGGCCGCCGACCACCTCCACGTGCTGCGCCGTTACGCTCCGGAATTCAGCGTGGACGTCGTCCTGGCGGATCCCGCCTCCGTTCCGGACCGGCAGGAGTTCGAGAAGGCAGCCGCGATGATCGGCGCCGAGGTGGTCTTGGGTAAAGTAGGGGCGTCGGTTCGCCGGCCCGTCCATGACCCCCTGCGTCTGGCGACGGCGTACCAGGACATTTTTGGGAACAGTTAGGAAGGTGCCATGGCACTGACAGCATCGGTCAAGGAAGAACTGTCCCGTCTGGACATCAAGAAGTCATCAGTGCGCAAGGCGGAAGTTTCCGCGATGCTCCGCTTCGCAGGCGGACTCCACATCATTTCCGGCCGGATCGTCATCGAGGCCGAAGTGGACCTCGCGTCCACCGCGCGACGGCTGCGGTCGGCCATTGCCGAGGTCTACGGACACCAGAGCGAGATCATCGTAGTCTCGGCGGGCGGGCTGCGGCGCGCCAGCAGGTATGTGGTCCGGGTAGTGCGCGACGGCGAGGCGCTGGCCCGGCAGACCGGCCTCCTCGACGGCCGCGGCCGCCCCGTGCGCGGGTTGCCGTCCGCCGTCGTCAACGGTTCGGCAGCGGATGCGGAGGCCGTCTGGCGCGGCGCCTTCCTGGCGCACGGCTCACTCACCGAACCCGGCCGCTCCTCCTCCCTGGAGGTCACCTGCCCCGGCCCCGAATCAGCTTTGGCACTTGTGGGCGCCGCCCGCCGGCTGGACATCCAGGCCAAGGCGCGCGAAGTCAGGGGAGTGGACCGCGTTGTCATCCGCGACGGCGACACCATCGCCGCCCTCCTCACCCGCATGGGTGCCCACGACGCACTGATGGTCTGGGAGGAACGGCGGATGCGCAAGGAAGTCCGGGCCACCGCCAACCGCCTCGCCAACTTCGATGACGCCAACCTGCGCCGCTCGGCACAGGCGGCCGTCGCGGCGGGCGCGCGCGTGGACCGGGCCCTTGAGATCCTCGGCGACGACGTTCCCGAGCACCTGAAATACGCGGGCGAACTGCGCGTTGCCCACAAACAGGCCAGCCTGGACGAACTGGGGCGGCTGGCCGATCCCGTCATGACCAAGGACGCCATCGCAGGACGGATCCGCCGTCTCCTGGCGATGGCGGACAAGCGGGCCCTTGACCTTGGCATACCCGGAACCGATGCCAATGTGACGCCCGAAATGCTCGACGAGTGAGCGCCCCATAGAATCAAAAATAATTCCGGGCGCCCGCCGTCCGGATGCACAATCCGAGAGTTACCACCCGGACCGAGTGTCCACGATATTGGAGGATTTTGTGACCGAGTACGTTTTGCCGGAACTCAGCTACGACTACGCCGCCCTCGAACCGCACATTTCCGCGCGGATCATGGAGCTGCACCACAGCAAGCACCACGCAGCCTACGTGGCAGGCGCCAACAACGCCCTGGCACAGCTGGCTGAAGCCCGCGAAAAGGGCGACTTCGCCAACATCAACCGGCTCTCCAAGGACCTCGCGTTCCACACCGGCGGCCACGTCAACCACTCCGTGTTCTGGAACAACCTCTCCCCGGACGGCGGCGACAAGCCCGAAGGTGAGCTGGCTGCAGCCATCGATGACGCCTTCGGCTCCTTCGACGCGTTCCGTGCACAGTTCTCCGCAGCTGCCCTCGGCCTGCAGGGTTCGGGCTGGGGCTTCCTGGCCTACGAGCCCATCGGTGGCAACCTGGTCATCGAGCAGCTGTACGACCAGCAGGGCAACGTGGCGCTGGGCACCACCCCTCTGCTGATGCTCGACATGTGGGAGCACGCCTTCTACCTGGACTACGTCAACGTCAAGGCTGACTACGTCAAGGCGTTCTGGAACATCGTCAACTGGGCCGACGTCACCAAGCGGTTCGAGGCAGCACGCAGCAACGCCACGGGACTCATCACCGTACGGTAGTGAGCACCGCCACACGCGTGTGTAACAAACTTCACATTCGGACTTAAAGAGGCCGCGATGTGGACCGTCCGCCCCCGCACTTGCGGGGGCGGACCCAGTTAAACGTAAGATAGGTCACGGAAGGCGGTTAGCCTTCAGCAATGAGGCTGGTCGCCCTCCGTATGTAAATCATCTCTGCCCAATGGCGTGCGGGATCTGTTAGTTGGCTTGAACGCCCGCTCAACTAGTAGTGCTTCATAAAGCACCAAGGAGACTGAAAAAGTGACGACCCGTATTGGTATTAACGGCTTTGGCCGTATTGGCCGCAACTACTTCCGCGCAGCGCTTGCACAAGGCGCGGACCTGGAGATCGTTGCCGTCAACGACCTCACCAGCCCCGAGGCCCTGGCGCACCTGTTCAAGTACGACTCCGTCGGCGGCCGGCTGAAGGAAACCATCGAGGTCAAGGACGGCAACATCGTCGTCAACGGCAACGTCATCAAGGTCCTGGCTGAGCGCGATCCCGCCAACCTGCCCTGGGGCGAGCTGGGCGTGGACATCGTCATCGAATCCACCGGCTTCTTCACCAAGGCCGCCGCTGCGCAGAAGCACATCGACGCCGGCGCCAAGAAGGTCCTCATCTCCGCCCCGGCGTCCGATGAAGACATCACTATCGTGATGGGCGTGAACCACAAGCTGTACGACAACGCCACGCACCACATCATTTCCAACGCATCCTGCACCACTAACTGCCTCGGCCCGCTGGCCAAGGTGGTCAACGACGAGTTCGGCATCGAACGCGGCCTCATGACCACCGTCCACGCCTACACCGCAGACCAGAACCTGCAGGACGGCCCGCACAACGACCTCCGCCGTGCACGCGCCGCCGCCATCAACATGGTTCCCACCTCCACCGGTGCAGCCAAGGCCATCGGACTCGTCCTGCCCGAGCTGAAGGGCAAGCTGGACGGCTACGCCATCCGCGTTCCCGTGCCCACCGGTTCGGCCACCGACCTCACCGTCACGGTCTCCCGCGAGACCACCGTCGAGGAAGTCAACGCCGCCCTCAAGCGCGCTGCGGAGTCCGAGGAACTGCAGGGCTTCCTGACCTACACCGATGAGCCGATCGTCTCCTCGGACATCGTCGGGGACCCGGCGTCGTCCATCTTTGACTCCGGCCTGACCAAGGTGATTGGCAACCAGGTCAAGGTTGTTTCCTGGTATGACAACGAATGGGGCTACTCAAACCGCCTCGTTGACCTTACGGAGCTTGTCGCATCCAAGCTGGGCTAGGGTTAGACACATGACATCTCACACCCTCAACGAACTCATCGCTGAAGGTGTCCGCGGGCGGTACATTCTGGTTCGAAGTGACCTGAATGTGCCGCTCGACGGCTCTACAGTCACTGACGACGGCCGCATCAAGGCCTCACTTCCAGTGCTGTCAAAGCTCACGGACGCCGGTGCCCGCGTGCTGGTAACAGCCCACCTCGGACGCCCCAAGGGCGCACCCGAAGACAAGTACTCCCTTCGCCCCGCAGCCACCCGGCTGGCGGAACTGGCGGACTTCAAGGTCACCCTCGCAGACGACACCGTGGGAGCCTCCGCCAAAGAGGCAGCAGCCGCGCTGCAGGACGGCGAGGTACTCGTCCTTGAGAACGTCCGCTTCGACGCCCGCGAGACCAGCAAGGACGACGCACAGCGCGGCGCCTTCGCTGACGAGCTGGTTGCGCTGACCGGCGGCAACGGTGCCTACGTGGATGACGCCTTCGGTGCCGTGCACCGCAAGCACGCCAGCGTGTACGACGTCGCCACCCGGCTTCCGTCGTACCAGGGCGACCTGGTGCACACCGAGGTGGAGGTCCTGCGCAAGCTCACCGCCGATACGCAGCGTCCCTACGTCGTGGTGCTCGGCGGTTCCAAGGTCTCTGACAAGCTCGCGGTCATCGACAACCTGCTCGGCAAGGCGGACACCATCCTGGTGGGCGGCGGCATGCTGTTCACCTTCCTCGCCGCTGCCGGCCACAAGGTGGCTGGAAGCCTGCTCGAGGAAGACCAGATCCCCGTGGTCCAGGACTACCTTAAGCGCGCGGCCGATGCCGGCACCGAATTCGTGGTGCCCACCGACGTCGTGGTGGCGGAGAAGTTCGCGGCCGACGCTGCGCACGAAACTGTTGCTGCGGATGCCATTGAGGACAGCAGCTTTGGCGCGCAGGGCATCGGGCTCGACATCGGCCCGGACTCTGCCGCTGCCTTCGCCGACCGTATCAAGGGTGCCCGGACAGTCTTCTGGAACGGTCCCATGGGGGTCTTCGAGTTCGAAGCCTTCTCGGCCGGAACCCGCGCGATTGCCCAGGCCCTGACCGAAACCGAAGCGTTCACTGTGGTTGGCGGCGGGGACTCCGCGGCAGCCGTGCGAACGCTGGGTTTCGCCGATGAGCAGTTCGGGCACATCTCCACCGGCGGCGGAGCGAGCCTGGAATACCTCGAGGGCAAGGAACTCCCGGGACTCAGCGTCCTGGACCGGTAGAGCCTTCCGGTAAGGCCTTCCGGTAGTACTACCGGTCTGTCAATCCTCCGGCCGGCAGGTTGCCCGCGGCAGCCTGCCGGCCGAACACTTATCACAAACTTTTTGGAGAATACGTGACTACGTCAACGAACGGTGCTTTCGACCGCAAGCCCTTCATCGCGGGCAACTGGAAGATGAACATGGACCACGTGCAGGGCATCACCCTCCTGCAGAAACTGGCCTGGACCCTTTCAGACGCAAAGCATGACTACAGCCGCGTCGAAGTTGCTGTCTTCCCCCCGTTCACCGATCTCCGCGGCGTCCAGACGCTCGTCCAGGGCGACGACCTTGATATCGCCTACGGCGGCCAGGACCTCTCGCAGTTCGACTCGGGCGCCTACACCGGTGACATCTCCGGCCAGTTCCTGAACAAGCTGGGGTGCACGTACGTGCTGGTGGGACACAGCGAACGCCGCACCATCCATAACGAGTCCGACGACGTCCTCAACGCGAAGGTCAAGGCCGCGTTCAAGCACGGTGTCACTCCTGTCCTCTGCGTTGGCGAAGGGCTGGAAATCCGGCAGGCCGCCACGCACGTGAACCACACCCTGGAACAGCTGCGCGCCGGAGTTGCGGGCCTGACCAACGAGCAGGCAGCCGAGCTCGTGGTCGCCTACGAGCCGGTCTGGGCCATCGGAACCGGAGAAGTTGCGGGCCCGGGGGATGCACAGGAAATGTGCGCCGCCATCCGCGCCGAGCTGGAAACGCTTTTTGGCGCCGACGTAGCGGCCAAGACGCGCCTGCTCTACGGCGGCTCGGTCAAGGCCAACAACGCCGCCGCCATCCTGCAGGAGCGGGACGTGGACGGCCTGCTGGTGGGTGGCGCGAGCCTCGATCCTGCCGAGTTTGCTAATATTGTCAGGTTCGAGAGTCACCTGGTGACGGACTGATCCGTCCCGCTGCGCATACTCCCGCAATTCCAACTTTCTGAAAGGCCGTCGTGGACGTTCTTCATGTCATTCTGCAGATCCTCCTGGGCATCACCAGCCTCCTGCTGACGCTGCTTATCCTCCTCCACAAGGGACGGGGCGGAGGACTGTCGGACATGTTCGGCGGCGGCATGAGTTCGGGCCTGAGCTCCTCCGGCGTGGCCGAGCGCAACCTGAACAGGTTCACCGTGATCCTCGGTGTCACCTGGGGTGTGGTGATCATCGCACTGGGCCTGATCATGCGGTTCAGCGGCGGGGACTCCTGATCCCCAACGTTTGAGGCAGCGATTCCCGCGGGTACTCCCACGGTACGGATCCGCCAACTAAACTGTGGCTGTCGGCTATTTCGACAGCCACAGTTTTGCTTTAACAATGGCGTCAAGGCAGGAGTTGCGGTGGTCCATCCAGCGTCAGGCTTCCGAGGTACCCGCGCGGGGGTAACGGCAGGAACAGGTTCAAGCCTTCAATCCACCGAGGACCACGGGAGCGCCCTGCCGCGGATCCGCGTGTCCTACTGGTGCGCGAAGGGGCACGAAACCCAGCCCGTCTTCCTCAAACTTCCCGAGGACCAGATCCCGGTCATGTGGGACTGCCGGCGGTGCGGCGGGCCGGCCTCCAGGGACGGCCAGTCGGCGGCAGCAGCGGCCGACGACATGGACGACGGTTTCAAGAGCCACCTTGAGTACGTTAAAGAACGGCGCTCCGGCCAGGACGCGGAAGACGTCCTGGCCGGAGCGCTCGAGAGGCTACGCGCCCGCGGCGTCCTTCCGGACGAGTTGCTGCGGGACACGTGAGGCTGCGTTTTCGTCGATGAGCCACAGGGTCCGGGAGGTTCCCCGCGGACCTGCAGCCGGTACCTGGACGGGGTTGGCACCCGCGAGGGCAAGGCCCACGGCGCCGGCTTTGTCCTCGCCCGCAACCACCATCCAGACCTCGGAGGCCGTATTGATGGCCGGGAGGGTGAGCGAGACCCGCAGCGGAGGCGGTTTGGGGGAGTTGCGGACCCCCACCACCGTCCGTTCCTTCTCCCTGATTCCCCCCTGCTCCGGAAAGAGCGACGCCACATGCGCGTCGGGACCCACACCGAGCAGGACAACGTCCAGCCGCGGCAACGCGGAAGGTTCCTCGGGCCGGTCATCGGACATGTCCGCAGCATGCTCAGCGGCGGCAGCCTCCCGGAGGCGCCGGGCGTAATCGTCCGCAGCTTCTTCCGGGCTGCCGAACTCGTCCGAGGAGCCCGGCTGGAAGACCCGCTCCGGATCTACCGGGATGCGGGACAGCAGTGCGTCAAACGCCTGCTTTGTGTTCCGGTCAGGGTCCTGCGAACCCACAAAGCGTTCGTCACCCCACCAGAAGTTGACCTTGGACCAGTCGACGGCGGGAGCGGCCGGAGAGTCTGCAACAGCCTTCAGCGTCCCAATGCCCACCGAGCCTCCGGTCAGCACCACAGTGGCCTCGCCGTACTTGTCCTGCACATCCACCAGTTTGGTGATGAGCCTGGCCGCGATGGCTGCCATGAGAACAGACGAATCAGGATGGATGCTTACTCTTGGCTCAACGCTCACTGGGACGGACGCTCCTTAGATTGGTACGTGGCAGTCCAATAGTAATCACTTCGCCGAAAACTTCGTCGGGGTCCAAACGGCGGAGTTCTTCGGCGAGGCAGTCCCGGAGGCTGCGGCGGGGAAGGGAGATCCGTTGGGCGGGCTGACCCGGCTGGGTCAGTTCAGCGACGGACAGTCCCGGCCGGAAGAGCTGGACGTCCCCGCCGGGGCGGGTGAGCCGGACGCGGCGGATGCCGGTGCCGGCGGGATCCGCGACGATGGTCACGGGTGCGTCCAGGGTCAGGGTGAGCCAGGCCGCCAGCAGGATGGTGGACGGGGAGTCCGAGGCTCCTTCGACGGCGACGGCGGTCACTGGGGAGGAGTCCACCTGGTCCAGGACGGCTGCGAGTTGGATGCGCCAGTTGGTCAGGCGGGTCCAGGCGAGGTCGGTGTCGCCGGCTTTGTAGGTGGACCGGATGTTCTCCAGGGCAGCCTGCGGGTCCGGTTCGTTCGCGGAGTCGGTGATCCGTCGGTGCGCAATCCGGCCGATGGAGGTGTCGCAGGCGCTTTCCGGGGCGCCGTGCGGCCACCAGGCCACGATCGGTGCGTCCGGGAGCAGCAGCGCGGCGACCAGGGACTCGGATTCGTGGGCGAGCTGGCCGTAGCCGCGCAGCACGATCACTTCCGAGGCGCCGGCGTCCCCGCCCACCCGGATCTGCGCGTCGAGCCGGTCCGGTGCGTTTTTGCCGGCGTCGGCCAGGACGATGATCCGGCAGGGGTGTTCCCGGCTGGCTTCGTTCGCCGCTTCGATCGCTTCTTCCTCAAGCCCGGACTTCGTGACCACCACCAGGGTCAGGACCCGGCCGAGGGCGATCACGCCGCCCTGCTCGCGCAGGGCCATGATCTTTTTGGACACGTTCGAGGTGGTGGTATTGGGCAGGTCAACAATCATGGCCTTCTCCAGGTTCGTCCGTCACGGGCCAGCAGCTCATCAGCGCTGGCCGGGCCCCAGGAGCCCGGGGCGTAGGGTTCGGGCTGTTCATCCAGGGTGGCCCAGTAGTCCTCGAACGGGTCAAGGATCTTCCAGGACAACTCCACTTCCTCATGCCGCGGGAACAGCGGCGGCTCACCGAGCAGCACATCCAGGATCAACCGCTCATACGCCTCCGGGGAGGACTCGGTGAACGAGTGCCCGTAGCCGAAGTCCATCGTCACGTCACGGACTTCCATCTGCGTGCCCGGGACCTTGGACCCGAACCGGATCGTCACACCCTCGTCGGGCTGGACCCGGATCACCACGGCGTTCTGCCCGAAGTCATCCTCCCCATGGTCACGGAACAACAGGTTCGGTGCCCGCTTGAACACCACAGCGATCTCCGTCACCCGCCTCCCCAGCCGCTTGCCGGCGCGCAGGTAGAACGGCACCCCCGCCCAGCGGCGGGTGTGGATGTCCACCCGGATCGCCGCGAACGTCTCCGTGGTGGAATCGGCCGGGATGCCCTCTTCCTCCAGGTAGCCCTGGACCTGTTCCCCGCCCTGCCAGCCGCCGGTGAACTGCCCCCGCGCCGAGTGCGTGGACAGGTCCTCCGGGAGCTTGACCGCGGCGAGGACCTTTTCCTTCTCCGCCCGCAAATCATCGGCATTGAAGGAAATCGGCTCCTCCATCGCGGTCAGGGCCAAAAGCTGGAGCAGGTGGTTCTGGATCACGTCGCGGGCCGCGCCCACGCCGTCGTAATACCCGGCCCGGCCGCCGGTGCCGATGTCCTCGGCCATCGTGATCTGGACATGGTCCACATAATTCGCGTTCCACAACGGCTCGAACAACTGGTTCGCGAACCGCAACGCCAGGATGTTCTGCACCGTTTCCTTACCCAGGTAATGATCGATCCGGAACACCGCGTCCGGGGGGAACACCGACTCGACAATGTCGTTCAGCTGCCGGGCCGATTCCAGGTCATGCCCGAACGGCTTCTCGATCACCACCCGCCGCCACTTCTCACCCTCGGCCTGCGCCAGCCCATGCTTGGACAACTGCCGGCAGACCTGCTCAAACGCCTTCGGCGGGATCGACAAATAAAACGCGTGGTTCCCGCGGGTCCCGCGGACATCGTCAAGCTCCTTGATCGTCTCACCGAGCCGCTCAAACGCGCCGTCGTCGTCGAACTCGCCCTGGACAAAACGGATGCCCTCAGCCAGCTGGTTCCACACCGCCTCATCAAACGGCGTCCGCGCGTAGGACTGGACCGAGGCCTTCACCTGACCGGCGAAATCAGCGTCACTCCACTCCCGGCGCCCAAAACCCACCAACGCGAAACTCGGCGGCAACAACCCCCGGTTCGCCAGGTCATACACAGCCGGCATCAACTTCTTGCGCGCCAAATCACCGGTAACCCCAAAGAGCACCAACGACGACGGACCCGCAATCCGGTTCAAACGACGGTCACGCGGATCCCGGAGCGGATTACGCCCCCGGGTCCCGGACCTTTTGCCGTATTCAGTTTCTGGCATGTTGCTTTTGTGCCTTAGCTTTCGGTAGCGGATGCGCGGGCGGAAAGTGCAGCGACGATGTCCTGCAGCTGCTTCACGCCGGCAGCACGGTTGGTCAGGTGCAGGCGCAGGACGGGCCGGCCGTGCCCTTCCAGGACCTGGGCGTCGCCGGCAGCCTGCGCGGAAATCAGTTCCCCGAACGTGAAGGGACGCTCCGGGATTTCAAGGTCTTCTGCAGGCGCAGCCGTGACCTGGAGGAACACGCCGATGGCGGGTCCGCCCTTGTGGAACTGGCCCGTGGAGTGCAGGAACCGGGGGCCCCAGCCGAATGTGACGGGACGGCCGCTGGCAGCAGCCAGTTCGTCGCGGATCCCTTCCAGTTCAGCGAAGGCGAGGCGGTCGAAGTACGCCTGGACGCTCAGGTAGCTGTCTGCCTCGAGGGTGCCCAGCAGTGCCTTGACGGCGGACTCCGCGGTGCCGGCATCACCGAGCCAGTCACCGCCGCGGACCTCGATGGCGCCATCAACGAATGCTGCGGCAGTGGGCTCCGGCTGCGCGTCCAGCAGGCCGCGCGCTGCCACCTTGGCGGCTTCGACGTCGGGCTGGTCGAAGGGGTTGATGCCCAGTAAACGTCCCGCCACGGCCGTGGCGAACTCCCACACCATCATCTGTGTGGCCAGGCCACCGGCGATGGCCACTTCGTCGTCGCCGAGTTCGACGTCGGCATCAGCGGCCACCAGCCGTACCACCAGGACATCCGGCGCGCCGGACGTTACCTCGGGTGCGGCGGGGCCGGCCACGACCGGCAGGACGCCCGTGCCCAGCTTGCCGGTGGATTCGGCGATGAGCTGCTCGGCCCAGTCGGCGAAGCCCACAATGCCAGAGCCGTCCTCGGCAATGACGATTTTGTTCCGCAGCGGCGTGGTTCCGCCCAGGGCGGTGCCGAGTGCGAGCCCGATGTTCTCGGGGGCATCGTCATTGAGGATTTCCGCTGCTTCCTCGGCCTCGTCCAGGAAGGCCTGGATGTCCACGCCGGCCAGGCCGGAGGGGACCAGGCCGAAGGCCGTGAGGGCGGAGAAGCGGCCGCCGACGTTGGGGTCGGCGTTGAAGACGGCGCGGTAGCCGGCCTCGCGGGAAGCCTTGTCCAGCGGGGAGCCGGGGTCCGTGACAATGATGATGCGGCTGGCGGCGTCGATGCCGGCGTCGGTGAACGCCTTCTCGAAAATCCGCCGCTGGGAATCGGTCTCCACCGTGGAGCCGGACTTGGACGAGACCACGATCGCGGTCTCGGCCAGCCGGTCAGCCAGGGCAGCACGGACCTGGTCCGGGTCCGTGCTGTCCAGCACAGTCAGCTCGACGCCGGCGGTGCCGGCGATGACCTCTGGGGCGAGGGAAGAACCACCCATGCCGCACAGCACAATGCGGGTGACGCCTTCAGCCCGGAGGGCGTCACGGAGTTCCAGGATGTCCTTCACCAGCGGCTGGGAGACGGTGGCCGCCTCCACCCAGCCAAGCCGGATGGCCGACTCGGATTCTGCATCCGGACCCCACAGGGTGTGGTCCTTGGCAAAGATCCGGGTGGCGATCCGGTCCTCGACCAGAGCAGGAAGGTGCTGTTCAAGTGCCTTCTGGGCAGCGCCGGTGGCGTCGTAGCTGAGAGTGCTCATAGGGGACTAGGAAGCCTTCCGTGCAGAGGCGAGGGCGCCTTCGACGTCGGCCAGGAGTTCCTTCCAGCTGGCCACGAACTTGTCCAGGCCTTCGGATTCGAGGATGGCGACGACGTCGTTGTAGGAGACGCCGAGCTTTTCCAGTGCGTCAAGGGTGTTGTTGGCCTCGGCGTAGGTGCCCGTGATGGTGTCGCCCTTGACCTCGCCGTGGTCGAAGGTGGCGTCCAGGGTCTTTTCGGGCATGGTGTTGACGACGCCGGGGGCGACGAGCTCGGTGACGTAAAGGGTGTCGGGGTAGGCCGGGTCCTTCACGCCGGTGGAGGCCCAGAGCGGGCGCTGGGGGCGGGCGCCGGCTTCGGCGAGCAGGGCCCAGCGTTCGGTGGCGAAGAGCTCTTCGTAGACCTGGTAGGCGAGGCGGGCGTTCGCGACGCCTGCCTTGCCCTTGAGGGCCTTGGCTTCGTCGGTGCCGATGGCGTCAAGGCGCTTGTCGATCTCGGTGTCCACGCGGGAGACGAAGAATGATGCCACGGAGTGGATCTTGGAGAGGTCGTGGCCGTTTTCCTTGGCCTGTTCCAGGCCGGTCTGGAAGGCGTTGATGACGGCGCGGTAGCGCTCCAGGGAGAAGATCAGGGTCACGTTGACGCTGATGCCCTCGGCCAGGGTGGCGGTGATCGCCTCGAGGCCTTCGAGCGTGGCCGGGATTTTGATCAGGACGTTGTCCTTGTTGACCTTCTTGTACAGGTGCTTGGCTTCGGCGATTGTGCCGGCGGTGTCCCAGGCGAGGCGCGGGTCAACTTCGATGGAGACGCGGCCGTCGACACCGTTGGTGGCTGCTGCCACCGGTGCGAAGAGGTCGCAGGCGTCGGCGACGTCGGTGGTGGTGATTTCGAAGATGGTGTCTTCGATGGACGCGCCTGCTGCTGCCTGCGCGGCGATGGTGGCGTCGTAGTCGGCACCGGTGGTGATGGCGGCGTGGAAGATGGAGGGGTTGGTGGTCACACCAACCACGTTCTTCTCTTCGATGAGCTTGCGCAGGGTGCCGGTTTCCAGGCGTCCGCGGGAAAGGTCATCAAGCCAGATGGAAACTCCGGCGTCGGAGAGCTGCTGGGTGGGAGTAGTCATTGTCTTTTTCTCCTAAATCGTTTGTTAGGCCTGCAGGCGGGCGAGGGAGTCCTTGGCAGCGGCAGCTACTGCTTCTGCCGTGATGCCGAACTCCTGGAAGAGGCGCTTGTAGTCAGCGGAAGCGCCGTAGTGCTCGAGGCTGATGGAGCGGCCGGCGTCGCCGACGAATTCCTTCCAGCCCAGGGCAAGTCCTGCTTCGACGGAGACGCGGGCCTTGACCGCGGACGGGAGGACCGATTCGCGGTAGGCAGCATCCTGCTTGTTGAACCACTCGACGCACGGCATGGACACAACCCGGGTGGCGATGCCTTCGGCCTGCAGTGCTTCACGGGCCTTGACGGCCAGCTGGACCTCGGAGCCGGTGCCGATCAGGATCACGTCGGCCGGAACGGTCGCGCCGTCCTTGGAGGCCTCTGCGAGGACGTACCCGCCCTTGGCGACGCCCGCGACGGAACCGAACGTGTCGCCGTCGGCCGCTCCCTCGCCGCGTTCCCAGGTGGGGATGTTCTGGCGGGTCAGGACGATGCCGGCCGGGTTTGCGTGGTTTTCGAGCATGGTCTTCCAGGCAACGGCAACTTCGTTGGCGTCACCGGGGCGGACAACGTCCAGGCCCACGATGGCGCGCAGCGAGGCGAGCTGCTCCACGGGCTGGTGGGTGGGTCCGTCTTCGCCCAGGCCGATGGAGTCGTGCGTCCAGACGTACAGGGACGGGACACCCATCAGTGCACCGAGGCGGATGGCGGGACGCTGGTAGTCGCTGAAGATCAGGAACGTTCCGGAGAACGCGCGGGTCCGGCCGTGCAGGCTGATGCCGTTCACGATCGACGCTGCGGCGTGTTCGCGGATGCCGAAGTGCAGGACGCGGCCGTAGGGGTTGCCCTTCCACGCGTCGGTCTGCTTGGACGCGGGAACGAACGACGGCGAGCCCTCGATGGTGGTGTTGTTCGACTCTGCAAGGTCGGCAGAACCGCCCCACAGTTCGGGCAGGACCGGGCCCAGGGCGTTCAGGACCTTGCCCGATGCGGCGCGGGTGGAGACGTCCTTACCGGCCGGGAAGACCGGAAGGGCCGCGTCAACATCGGTGGGCAGTTCCTTGGCCTCGATGCGCTGCAGCAGTGCCGCGCCCTCGGGGTTGGCAGCCTGCCAGGCGTTGAAGGACTCTTCCCATTCCTTGCGGGCAGCAGCTCCCCGGTCCACCACGGAGCGGGCGTGGGCCAGGACTTCCTGGTCAACCTCGAAGGACTTGGCCGGATCGAAGCCCAGGACTTCCTTCAACGCTGCAACTTCCTCGGCACCAAGTGCGGAACCGTGGATCTTGCCGGTGTTCTGCTTCTTCGGGGCAGGGTAGCCGATGATGGTGCGCAGCGACACGATGGACGGCTTGGACGTCTCGGCCTTGGCAGCAAGCAGTGCCGAGTAAAGCTCCTGCACGTCTTCCTTGTATTCGCCGGTCTTGGTCCAGTCCACGCGCTGGACGTGCCAGCCGTAGGCCTCGTAGCGCTTCAGGACATCCTCGGTGAACGCGATGTCGGTGTCGTCCTCGATGGAGATGTGGTTCTCGTCGTACACAACAACCAGGTTGCCCAGTTCCTGGTGGCCGGCCAGCGAGGAAGCCTCGGCCGTGACGCCTTCCTGCAGGTCGCCGTCGGACGCGATGACCCAGATGGTGTGGTCAAACGGGCTCTCGCCGGCGGCAGCATCGGCGTCGAACAGGCCGCGCATCCGGCGCTGGGAATACGCGAAACCTACCGAGGAGGCAAGGCCCTGGCCCAGCGGGCCGGTGGTGATCTCCACACCCGCGGTGTGCTTGTACTCGGGGTGGCCCGGGGTCAGCGAACCCCAGGTCCGCAGCGCCTGCAGGTCCTTCAGCTCCAGGCCGTAACCGGAAAGGAACAGCTGGATGTACAGCGTCAGTGACGTGTGGCCGGGGGACAGGATGAACCGGTCACGGCCCAGCCACTCCGGGTTGCGGGGATCATGGCGCATCAGCTTCTGGAAAAGAAGGTACGCAGCCGGAGCCAGGCTCATGGCCGTTCCGGGGTGGCCGTTGCCCACCTTCTCCACGGCGTCCGCAGCCAGCACGCGGATAGTATCCACGGCGCGCTGGTCCAAGCTGGTCCATGACAGTTCTTGCTCTTCCAAATGTGGCACGAAAACCGGGCCCCTCTCTGTGCTGATGGCAGGCGGCACACCGGATCCGTTTAAAGGCACGCTGTGTGGCGCCCGCTGCGGTGTGTACCAGCCGTTCACCATCGAAACGTTGATCTTTCACTCAGCCACTGGCAGTCCGGGAATGCGTTTTCCACCGCTTCCTGGCTGCGTGCTGATCTGGTGACAGCTTAGCTCCATTCCATTCTCCGGGCGGCGCAAATCTCACGTTTTGGACGCAATTTCCCCTTTTATGAATCAGCCTGAAGTGAGGTTGAGTTAATCTGCTCGAATCGGCGTTCGAGCGATCATGTGCGCATATCGGGCGGCCGGAAGGGGGGTGGCGGCGCGGTATGATATTCGGAGGCCAATGCCGGGCAGCGGACCTTTCCAGCCGTCCGTAGCTGCACCGCCAGACACAACTGCCACACAGAACGGGTGACTGCCACCGTGAGCACAACAGATACGCCGCTGAACGCATCCCGGGCATCAGGTGCCGGGTTTGCCCGTAAGGCCAAGGCGTATCTCGCCCTCACCAAACCGCGCGTTATCGAGCTGCTGCTGGTCAGCACGCTGCCCACCATGATTTATGCGGAGCGTGGCTTTCCTTCGATCGGGCTGATCCTCGCCACCCTGGTTGGCGGCGCGTTTGCGGCCGGCAGTGCCGGGGCGTTCAACTGCTACATTGACCGCGACATCGACAAACTGATGCACCGGACGGAGAACCGTCCCCTGGTCACGGGGGAGGTCACCCCCCGTGAGGCGCTGGTCTTTTCCTGGCTCCTGGGTGCTGCCGCCATCGCCATCCTGTGGTTCGGCGCTAACCCTTTGTCCGCCTGGCTGGGGCTGGGCGCCATCTTCTTCTACGTGGTGATCTACACGATCATCCTTAAGCGCCGCACGGCACAGAACATTGTGTGGGGCGGCGCGGCCGGCTGCTTCCCGGTGCTGATCGCCTGGGCAGCCGTCACCAACACCGTGGAATGGCCCGCGGTCATCCTCTTTATGGTGATCTTCCTGTGGACCCCGCCGCACTACTGGCCGCTGTCCATGCGCTACGGCGAGGACTACCGCAACGCCAACGTGCCCATGCTCGGTGCCATCGCCGGCGCCAAGGTGGTGTCGGTACAGGTGGTCCTGTACGCCTGGGCCATGGTGGTGTGCTCGCTGCTGATGGTCCCGGCCGGCGGGGCGGGCTGGGTGTACACCGCCACGGCTGTGGTGGCCGGCGCCTGGTTCCTCTACGAGTCGCATTCCCTGTACAACCGGGCACAGCGCGAGGACATCTCCGACAAGCGGGCCATGAAGGTGTTCCACGGCTCCATCAGCTACCTCACCTTGCTGTTCATCGCCCTGGCTGTTGACCCGTTCATCGGCCCGGCCGTCATGGCTGGCTAGCTTCCGTTCCGCCACTCCACCCGCAACGCTCTTTCACCTTCCGCAGGTTTTCCGCGGACGCTCTCTCACCACAGCCCTGATTCCGGGGCGGTGAACGGGACATGCCTGGTTGCCCAGCTGCCCGGGGGTAGGTCATTTGAGCTTTCGGCCTATCTTTCCGGGTAAACCTCAATCTGCCTTCGTCGACGCGGAGTAGAGCAAGAGGTCTATGGAGTCGCCGCGGTAGCAGCCCGTCAGTAACTTTGAGTGTGAATCCCAGCGGTATTGGCGGCCTTTTGCAGTGCTGAGGAGAGCATGTTCTGTGTGAATCGCCTAAGCCCGTCCAGCGTTGCGATGACGAGGGTGCCACCCCCAATTAGTGCGTCCAAGGCCTGATCGAATTGGGGCCGTGAAGCCCGCGCTCCGGACACGGCGTGGTCAATGTAAGGTCATCGCGGAGGACGCCTGCGGTCAGAAGGTCTGCCTGTTGCCGGTCGCGTCAAAACACGTGCGCAGCCAATCAGCTTTTTCATGGGCTGCTCCGATGTGTCACATAACTAATGGATGATTGGCGTTCGTGTCCTCGTCCAAACTCCTCGTGCCTCCTGCGTTTCGAGGCACTGACGCTATGAGACACCCAAGGTGGGGTCAGAGAAGGAGTCGGCGCCCGCGGGCGGTATCGCGTATCGCATCAGCTGGTCATTTGTGGGAGCTTGAACACGATCGAGTCGAAGACGGTGCGTGCCTCTCTTGTCAGCTCCGGATTGATCGATTCGTGGAATTGGACCACCCAGAACATCGCGCGTTCGCCGTTCAGGTGGACTACCCGATAGGTTTCGCGCTCAGCGGTGCTCGAGTACCAGCGTCCGCATTCGTTTGAGATTGATGAGTGGATGCAAAACTTGTCGCGGTCGCAGGCTTTGAAGTCCACGTCACCCTCCACGGAGTGGTCGAACTCGACGCCGGAGTAATCGCCCACCATAACCTCGACGGGAGGGGTACTGGCCGTTGACGTCTGCGCCGTCATCGCGTCGACGAACGCATTAGCCGACGGATCGAGCTTGACGAGCGCGCCCTCCCACGCGCATGCGTCCCTCGGCACATAGAGCGCGGGCCACCAACCCACGAAGACCCCATAATCATCCGGGTGATCCGGGTCGTCCTTAAACAGGCCATCGTCACTCCTCCAGCCGTCTGGGACGGTGATCTCGAAATTCTCTTGGAAGCTGGTGACGAGGTATGTACCGGGGTCGATGTCGCCTTCCGGCAGCGGTGGGACCGGCGGGACCGTGGGCGCCGGTGGGGCCGTGCGGGCTTCCGTAGTTGCTGCGGAGGATGGCGCTTCGGCGGGGGTGCACGCCGAGAGGCTTACGCACGCCAGCATTGCGATGGCGATGCCGATCGGGTGTGCGCTCCCGGCATGAGTGGGGCGGGAGCGCCGGTTAGAAGTCCACAGCCCGAGAAGCCAGACGGACAAGACTAATGTCATGGCGATGAAATGGCGTAGCAGCACACGCATGGAGGCCTCCAAAGGCAACCCTTATGCTGCGGACGTTACGCCCAGCCAACACTGACCGCAAGGGCACGCCAGAAGCAAATGCCCCCCATTTTGGACAACGGGAACGGATGGTGAGTCCCGCCGCCGGGCGACTGTGGCCATCACCGCTGGTTCGCCAAAGCCTCAGCCCCCGTGTGCCTGAAAAGGCGCTCTCCGGGCTGTTTGTGAGCTGTCCTGCAAAGGTGCACATCCCGAGTGAATTGGGCGTTCCGTACTTCATCGGATCGAGTATCCTCGCTGCCGGTGCGGTGCCTGGTAAGGGCCCCATCCAAACGGGTCTCAAAACCCTCTCGTCTCAGAACACAAGGGTTTAGAGACAGTCTGGAGCGTAGCGGTTAGGGCACCTTCACCGTGCATCATCGTGCGGGGTAAACGTGCGTACAGAGGCTAGTAACAACGCCGAGGGAAGAATTTATGCCTAGCTGCGCGCTTCACGACCGGCTAACGCGACGATGTGGGGGCAATCCCTGACAGGACAATCAACGCTCATAAATCGGGAACCTCCGCACTCCGAGCAACCGTTCACTCGGTCCGACGAGTAGACAAGCATCAGTTTGGCTTTTCCATCTGACGCAGGAGCCAGACTGGTGACCAGATCGAAACACGGAATTCGGCCAAACCCCTATTTTGGTGATTCGCATTTGTGGACAATCAAGAAATGGGACTTTTGGGAAAAACCCGTGGGTTTGCTGCTGTATGCGTCCTTATTTTCTCCGCTAGCTCTTGTGGAAGCGCCGGGCCCAGCAGTCAGCGAGAAGAAAGTGAGGAGCCACCGCTCCCATCAGTAGAGCCTTCAGTCGAGGCTACAAGAGGTGCAGAAATAGTCGATATAAGCGAGTGCCCCGAAACAATTTTGCTTCCGACCGATTCAACGGCACCAATCGCACCTTCCAGTTGCGGCACAAGATCCGTCCCGCTAACTGAAGAACAGATGCGCCAAGCCACTCCTGCGCCCATGCCCCTTCAACCGAGTGCGCTGCCGGAAGGGAACTCGGCCGATTCTCAGATCAAGTTGATTGAAGAGGGGGAGCAGCGCCCGTGGACCCCGGAACGAATGAGAAGTGCCTCTCCAGAACCAATAACGAGAGTCCCATAACGTATCAACTCACGGGCCGAAGAAAAATCTCCCGCGAAGCCTTGCTTACTCGGGACGACGAAACCACCCGCATTTGCCGAGATGGGAGCAGTTTCAAATGCCATCCCGGCCGGGGCCAAAGACATTTGGCACGATCAGTCCGGTGAAGGATCCCCTTACGGGTCAGCTGAATTCCTGTGTTTCTAACCTCAGCGCCTCGAATCCCTAGGGATTCGAGACGCAGGGGTTATGAGACAGAGCCTCAGACCATTCCCTACTAGAAGACGGGGGCTAGACGATGGCTCCGTTATTGAGCTGCCGGCGCCGGGAACGGCGGGGGAGCCTCCAGGCCCAATATGTGATCATGAGTCCAGCCGTCGCGGCCCCACCCGCATACACCCAAGGCGATGACCATGACCCTTCGGGGGTGGGAATAGCAAAGGCAACTATGACGGCGGCCACGGCCGGAACGACCTCCACGGTCGCCTGTAGAGGCGTGGCCCAGTACTCAGGGTAGGCCAGCCGGACCAGAGGGATGATTGGGAGCAGGAACAGGCCGAGGCTGAAAATCACCCAGATGATGCTGAACGTGAAGACCGCCAGGCCCAGCACCAGCAGCCCAAGGAATTTCAACACGTCCACGGCCCGGAGCGGGTTTGCCGTCGTCGATCGGCTCAGCAGCAGCCCCCAGGCCGGGAGTCCGAGCAACCAGCCGCCACACCAAAAACCCAGGTCCAGCAGCGCCAGGACCACGAGCAGGGCACCGGGAAGCAGGAACGCCACGGCCTGCCCCGGTGACGGGAGTTTGCCGGGCGGGCCGAAGATGCACACCCCGATCAGCAGGTAGGCGGCCACGTACCCGGGCAACAGATCGATCACTGACGCCTGTGTCAGGCCGAACACCAGAAGCGTCAGCGAGGGCACCATCATGCAGACCGCGGCGAACGGCCATGGGTTGCGGACTCGCCGTTGCTGAATCACGGCAGTGACGCCAGGATGCCATGTGGCCACTCCCGGGTTAGCACCTCGTTCAGGTCCTCATTCGAGCTGGACACGCAGTAAGGCGTCTGGTCCACGTTCAGAACAGCCAAATCTACTGGCACGGCGAAGAGACCCCAGGGCTGAATCCTGTTAGCCAGGTACCCAGTTAGTTTCAGGTCGACGTACTGGGGCGCGTTCCAGACCCTGCAGGCGTGCTGGAGGTCATCGGGGTGAATGGCGATCCAGACCCCAAACCGGAACTCGTGCCCGCCCTGCAGCTTTATCGGAAGCAAAGCACGGACGAAAGGACTGATATTCGGAATCTGCATGAGTGTCGCCTTGTTGGGGTCCGGGTCGCTCAGCCAACTGTCCTCGACCCGGTGCTGTTCAGGGCTCTCCAGCACTGGATCCGGGAGACGGAACCGAACATCTCTACTATGGGCCGCCAAAGCTTGCCCGCACATCCCGCACGCGTGCTTCTTACCGAACATCACGTCCCCCAATTTGTAGTTGCCCAGGCGAGTCTACGTCGCGGGGCCAGGCGAGGTAGCGCAAGGTAGCCCGGTCTATCCGAATCTACTTTCGGGAACCTTCTACGAAACAGTCTTCCTAGTTTGCTGCTCGACTATCCATGTTTGGACAAAATAGCTCTCGACAACTTCCGTGGCCACCAAATCCCTCATGCGGCTCCGACCATTCGCCTGGATCCGAAACCTGTAGACCGAGAGTTCCTCGATGGTGCCAATGTTGAGCACATCGCCCATTGTTGGACCATAAAGATTCACTGTGCCCGGGGCAACTCAAAATCAAAGTCTTCCCATGCATCTTCCCAACTATCCGTTGTGTCCTCTGCAGGCTCAGCCGGCAAGACCTCAACCTGTAATTCGACGGGCCCCCTGTTGATGCCCGTCTCAAAGAGAATCTCGTTAAATTCCCGTGCCTCATCACGGCCACGGGCTGCCATGGCCTCGGCCAACGTTCTGGGCGGCGGAACAACATCAAGAACCACAGAGCCTTCTGCGGCGTATACAACTCCAGTTGTAGACACGATCATGACCCGATCCTAAGTCTCGAAATGAGGGAGGGTTGCCCTAGGGACAAACCCTCCACGGCACAGATCCTGCAAAGTGCCGACGACAGGCCGGAGGCCTCCGCCGCATAACCCTAGGGATTCGAGGCACCGACGTTATGAGACCCGGAGGTTCAGCTGTTTCGAAAAAATTCTTCGCAACGGCTTGCCTGCATTTCGATCGGTCAAGGTCTCTTGCCGGAACGCGCCTGTACAGCGCCCCGGCGGCGTCGCCGTGTCCTTCCCCGGCTAAGCTGGAGCCACGTAGCCATTCAGGTGGGGGACCTCAATGACAGATCTTCAGCACGCCGAGACATCTGAAACCACAACGACGTGGTCGCGGCGCTGTCGGCGCATGACGCTGATCTACTGCGTCGCAGTTTTCGTCTTCCAGCTGCCTTTGATGGTGGGTCTCGTCCTACTCAGCTTCTGGCTCTTGAACGTTGCCGGGCCACTTTTGCGAGGGGACGTCGCATTCGGCAATCCTGCCTACGAATATCTGCAGAGCTCGAAAGACCTGCTTGTCGCAGCCTTTGGAGTGCTGACCGCGACACTGGCCCTCTCCTCGGTCCTGCTGCACCGCTGGTGGAAACGCTCCACGGCAGCCCTGGGTCCAATGCCGGCGGAGCTGCGTCCGAAGACCTTTAAGGCCTGGAACCGGCAGAGGCGAATCATTAAAGTCACCTACCTCGCGGGCGGGGCAGCACTCCTGTGGATATTGGTCCTGACGGTGACCAAGGTTGCTTCCGGGGTGCAGGCCTACGAAGCATGGGCCGCCCTTGGCGAAGTCGGGTTCGACGATCCAGGCTACGACGAAGCGCACTCCCTGCTCGATATGTCTATTGCCCTGGGCGGTGTCGGTGCTATCGCTTTCAGCATCCTCAGCGTTTCCTGCTGGCGTAGCTACGGTCGGGCGCAACAGGTGTTGGGTCCAGAACCTGCCCGAGTCACAATCCGCGAACTGGACGAATTAAACGTCAACCAAAGGGATTAGTTAGCCGAGTGCACAGCGCCCGCTAAAGATCCCACTCCGGGCGGCCTACCGCTCCTCGACTTTCTACTATCAGACGAGCAACGGTTCAGCTGCCAGTGCAGTCACAGCTTCTACCGCCTGGAACTGCGGATACTGTTTTTTGGGGAGCTGGTGGCGGTGATATGCCAGCCAGTAGCTCTCGGCTCTCTGGCGGGTAATGCTCATGAACTCCGGATTGTCATGGACGAACTGTGCATAATCCCTCCGCAGGTTGGGCCGCGTGGGCAGGGAATTCGTTACGAAAGTCAGGACATCGGAACCGATCTCGATGACGTACTCTCCGCAGAGCTGGATAACGAACGGGATTGTCCAAGGCACATCTAGATCCGACCGCAAAATATGGCGCAGTCCCTTTTGCCGCAGTTTCCCATTGTGGTGCCGAGACATCCAGCAGGCGATGATGAGCAGCTGCATTGTGGTGAAGGGGCTTTTCCGCTCCCTACTAGGCCAGTCATAGTTGACCCGGTAAGGAACTCGTATTACTTCCCCCTGAACGTGGATGCTTGGGTAAAAACCAACGTGTTTGTTAGTGTCCTGGATCAATACAGCGCGCGTCGAAAACCGTGGCGGGCCGAGTGCGCCCATCGCAACTTTCGCATCTGCCCGCCCCGATTCAGGTATCGTGTCCAGCAACAGCGGATCTACGAATGACGAAGCGACCATTCAGTTATTCAATCACCAGGCGATCAAACCCTCGAAGCGGTACCCGTAAGCCGGTCGGTCACCGTGCTGCGGAGCCCCGCCGCCATATTCCGCCCCGTTCCTGGTCGAAGCCATGTACGTAAGACCCGCACGATCAAATGCGTGGTGACGGGGGCATTACTGCAACCATGTTCCTGATGAGTGGAATGAAGATCGGCTATGCCCGCGTCTCGACGAGCGATCAGGACCTGACCGCCCAACGAAACGCTCTCCTAGCCCTGGGTGTTGCAGAGAAGCAGATCTTCGTCGACCATGGGCTCACGGGAGCGAACCGGGTGCGCCCTGGTCTCCGTGAAGCGATGGCAGCGTGCCGAGCCGGCGATACGCTCGTGGTCACCAAACTCGACCGTTTGGCACGTTCCCTTTCCGATGCCAGGGGTATAGCCGACGAACTGACTGCCAAAGGGGTAGTGCTCAGTCTCGGCGGAAGCACCCACGATCCAACTGACCCGGTCGGCCGGCTGCTGTTCAACGTCTTGGGCATGGTGGCCGAGTTTGAGGCGAACCTGATCCGGATGCGCACCCGTGAGGGAATGGCGGTCGCCAAGGCGAAGGGACGGCTGAAAGGCAAGCAACCAAAATTATCCAAGACGCAGCGAAAGCACCTTCTGACGCTGCACGACGCCGGGGAACACACCCAGGCTGAATTAGCGGAGCTGTTCGGGGTGTCCCGGACCACGGTGTATCGCGAGCTCCAGCGGCGCTCCGTCTGAGGAGCGATGGGCACCTCGCCGAGATCCATAAGTTGGTCGGCCCGTCAGGCGCCACCCTGTACCGTTACCTGAAAGTAGGAGATGACCAGTGAATATCGATACCGCTACCGCTGATGAGCTTTACCGCCTGCTGTTGGATGTACAGGACAGGCTGGGGTATCTGATCGAGGATGATCTCCTCACGCTGGCGGGACGCTGAACAGGTGCACGGCACGGCACGGAACGCCGTAGGCGTGGCCGTAAATCACCAGATCTCATTGGCTAGTTAGACCCGGGCGGTGAAAGCTGCCGCAAATTTGGCGTTTCCTCGCCGCTGCTTCAGGGCGCTCCTGTCATTGCGGGAAATTGTATGAGTCGAAACTGATCTCCATCCAACTCTTCATTGTCACGGATTTTCTGCCGGAGGAGACTTGAGGCGACGGCATCAAATTTCGGGCCCCGCGGGGCCACCCGGCTGCGGGGCCTCACAGCACCTTGTAGCGGCCTGGTGGATCAATGAGTTCGGTGACACCCCTCGAAAAGGCCGCTCAGCGGTCGCGCCATCTCTTGACTCTGGTGACTGTCGCCCTGATTGGATGTCTCGGCGGGTGCGAGTATGAATTTAACGACGCCTCCCTCCCGTCTGCCAGTTCTCCGGTTACGGAGGCTCGCACGGTCTCACCGCTGCCGGAGAGTCGCGACACTCGCACGGTCCCACCGCTGCCGGAGAGTGGCGACATCGACGCCGGCACATACCTAGTCCCCGTCGCCGGCTACAAGGAGCCTTTCGAGATCACCGTCCCAGACGGCTGGTTTACTCTCGACGGCCAAAGCCTGGGCAAGGACGACCGGGATCACCCGGCTGAATGGGCCGTCTACCTGACTCTTTCGCCCGCGGACTATGTGTCGATGGACGCATGCACCTGGCCGGGCGCCCTTGCCGATGTCGGTCCGTCGGCCGAGGCCTTTGTCAAAGCGATGGCGGCGCAGTCATGGACGGTAAGCACCCCTCCCGTCGAGGTCATGGTGGGCGATTACTCCGGCGTCGAGTTCGACCATTCCGTGGAGGGCGACGTGGACTTCATAACCTGCGGCGCCCGCAGGTTATGTATCCACTCAGAATCTAACGTCACCTGCTCACGCTGGTACTTAACTCAGAATGAACACGAAACCTACCGGGTGGTCGACTTGGAGGGCCAGCGAGCTGTGGTCTCGGTGGGCTATATCGACGAATTGATCAATCCGGTGCTGATGAGAGAGGCACGCGCCGTCTTCGACTCGATCGCGTTCAGGTCCTACAAGTGACCAGCTAATCCAATAGGCGATCCCGCCCCCCGGGCTCCGCCTCCTCCTCCTCTGAACTCACGGGGGCGTCTTATAGCCTCAGTGTCTCGAAACGCTGGAGTTACGAGACGCCTAGGTGCCAGTTGAAAGACCCTCACCGGGAGGCTAATCGGACAGGTCATACGAGCTTTCGGTGGCCAGGGCCGCACGTAGGCGAGAACCCGAGGCACTGCACCCCTTCCATCGACCAGCTATCGGGCGACGTGCGGGCAGTCCTCTTCAGAGCCGGCCACCGGGAGCAGGGGCGTCTCTCGCGTGGCGTTGCGGCCGTCGCCCTGTATCCTGCGCCTGGAATCTGCTGCAAATCCGAGGACGAATTTAGGTTTAGACTTTGCCGGACAGCCGATCAGATTCTGGGGGAAATTTGCTTCGTCGTACCATCCGCGCCTCTTTGCTCATACTCACAGCCACGTTGGCATTCCTCGCCCAAGGGATGTAGCCAAAGAATGTCGACAGCGCAGATCATAAACATCTCCATCACCGTATTCACGACTTTGTCCATTGCCGCCATTGCCTGGTGGGCACGCAAGCACCCCAACCGGTCCAAGGAGTATCCGGAGCAGGTCCGTATGCCAAAGGTGCTGTTGATCTTTGGCTGGCTCTGCGTGTCCGTGGGATTCCTCATGGGCCTGTTCGCCTTTACTACAGCCCGGGCACCTCTAGGTGCCCGTATTGCTTCGGTGGCGATTCTCTTGGGCGGGATGGCATTCATCACGATGTACCGCAACTTTTACGTCGCTCCGCGCGCCTATGAAGTTGCCTTTCGCAGCGTGCTCGGCAAGGAACACTTGATTGCCTATGACGACATCGTGCACTACAGCGTAGGGACGTTGAGAGGTCAGCAGTTCCTGACAGTGAAATCCGTTCATGGTGTCAAGCTCAGCCTGAACATGAGTGCTTACGACATGACTCCATTGCCGGGGGCGATTGATTTCCGCAAGGTGAAAGGCCGCTGGCCCGTCAGACCCGAGGTCGATGTGACGAGCAGCCCACCGTCTTCGCTGGGAAGCCGAGAAACTTAGGATGGTCCTCTAAGGGATGGCGGGCCTTGTTTCCTCGGGAGAAACTGCCCGCCATTTCTCATGTCACTGCGCTGCTCTCCTTCCAACCCATCGAGCTTCCCTCCGGCGCAGGGTTCCACCATTGGGCCTCGTTGCAGGACGCTACCGACATGTCGCGGGCTGGAAGTAGTGATCGCTGAGCCACGACGCAACCTCGTTGCCGAGCTCGGCGCCCTGTACAGCGGCGGTGCGGAAGTGGATGCCGCCCCAGACGCGAGAATCAATGACCTCCTGTATCGCCGCGGAGAACCCGTCGAAGTGCCGTGGCTCGCCCGGGAAGCGACCGGAGTTCACGTCGAAGGCGACCTCGTCCGTGCCGAAGAACTCCTGCGCCGCGGAGAGAGTCGCGCCGCTGACGCAGCCGTGACCAGACGGGTGCTCCGGGAACGGCGGTGTGCCGAGCTGCGGGACGGTCACTGTCGATGCATCGAAGAGCGGTTTCCATGTCGGATCGGCTGCCGTCTCCGGATTGCCGTCGGTGTCGGCTTCGCGAATCGCCGCCATCGGACGCCAGAAGTTCCAGTAGTACCTGTCGTTCCAGCAAGCCACCGCGCCATCAGCGGCGGCGAGGTTGGTCATTGCGAAGAGTCGAGCCGCGTCGGGCAGGTCAAGTCCGTGCTTTACGGCGAGACTGCGGAACACGCCGTTCCAGAGTGCTACCGGCGCGGCTTGCCAGAAGATGGCCGCAGTGGTCTGGTCGTCGGTTCGAGTGCTACTCGCGAGCGCACCGATCTCCTTGACCTCGTTGAAGTCCGCTGTGTACTCGGCACTCCTCAGCGGGTTGGGACCCTCCGAGCGGAACGCGTCGGGATTCTCGATCATGAACGGTTTGAGATTGGCCACCCAGGCGTCCGGATCGCGGGCATCGGGTGTGACGGGCCGCCAGTCGCCGGGTTCGGGTCCGATGTTGAACTCGAACGGGACCATGAACCCGTCATCGGTGCGGGCGAGGATCATCGCTGCCGCGGCGGCCTCACCGGCGGCGACGCCTTCGTCCTTGTTCGGGCCGTCGGCGACGCCCGCGAGCGTTGCTGCGTACGCAGCATCGAGGCCAGCTACTTTGTCCGACGGGACAAGAGTGACGAGCACGTGGTGTGCGGCTGTCGAGATCGCCGCATCAAACGATGCCTCCGGCCCGACGCCGATCGAGCCGCCGTCGAGCAGATACGGCTGGTACCCGCGGTCAATGGCGTTCACGGCGTCGTACACCGCGCCCTGAACCATCGCCATGCCGCGGAGCTGGCCGTGAGCCGTGGGACGCAATGGGATGACGTGGTCTTGCGCGATGCTGCTCCACTCGATGAGGACGTCCGTGTTCGGCGGCGCCGCGTTCCGAGCGTTCGAGGCGCCGGCGCTCGACACTCCCGTTAGAACGAGTGCGGCGGTCAGTGCCGGGATCAAGCAGAGTACCCACCGTCGGCGCGGACCATTCCTCGAAGTCCGCGATGGTCGCCCGTGATGACCGTAAGCGTTGCTGTTCGTCATGTCGTCGGTCCTTCAATCATCGGAGCCATGTTCAAGCGAACCCGACGGAGTCGACATCTCAGCGGTGCCCGACACCGGCGGCAGGCGACCGCCCGAAGTCAGCGCAATGCGCAGTCGGTGCGGTTACTCCAAGAGTGTCCCTCTGCCAACGCGTTGTCCAGTGGAATGTGTTCGGCAGCCTGGGAGGTGGTGGGTGCCGGCAGCCCAAGCATCTGCTGCCGGCACCCCGATGTAGCAGCTTAACCCGTCGATGAGCTCCTTTATCGGCCCTTCGTGCAGGGCAAGGTAGACATCGTCGCGGATCTGGTTGGCCTGTGGATCTGTCATCGTCCTGGTAAGAGGGCGCAGCACGAGCCGTATCAGCGCGTTGGCCTGTCCTTCACAGATTTTGAGCCGCTCCTGGGCTGGCACCGGAAGTTCCGCCTGGGGAGTGAGGGCCAGCAGTTCCACGCTTTCTAGATCGTCAGCCTGTCCGTTCAATGCTGTTCGGACCCGGTCCCCTAAAACTTCCACGTCCATGTCAGCGGGAACGACGATTGAGATGTCCCGCCGGATGGGTGGCATTTGGGAGACCGGCTGCCATGGCGCCAGGTCCAACATTTGGTGTTTAACGCGCTTATCCGTAGACCGGAGAAGCCTGATGTCGGGGATTCCCTTACGCAGCATCAGGGCGCGGTCCAAGCCCATGCCAAGGGCGAGCCCGGACCACTTGGTGGGATCCAGACCAGCTTGTGAGAACAAGTGCCCGGCCATAAGACCGCATACCGCGAGTTCGAGCCATTCCCCGTCCATGAGAACATCGACCTGTAAGCCCTGCTCCGTATAGGGGTGGACGGCAGGGACTGCGCGCCACTGGGCACCGGGAAGAACCGCTTGAACCAGGGACGCGATCATCTCTTGAAGGTCAACGGCGCCCAGGTTTGCCCGCGAACTGACGCGCCACAGGTCTACCTGGTGCGGCGTTCCCACAAGGGTGCGGTCGATGGAATCGCGCCGATAGACCAGGCCCGGGATTACCCAGAGTTCGTCCATCGATTCCGCGGGGTCCAGGGCTCGGAGCAACGACGGGATGGAGGCGGAGGTGTGACTGCGCAGCATGACCGTCGGACTGATGTAGTGGGAGTACCTTTGATCCCGAGTCACGTCTGATGCCTTGAAGCCGAGGTGGTCGTAGTTGTCGACCACGCTGACCAGGGGGCTGTGGCGAACGATCCGTTCCGGCACTGCCCATCTGCTGCAGGGCATGGGGACCGCTGCGGGGATCTGAGAGGTCCCGGATGCTGAGGGCATCAAGGAGATCATTGGGGCTGAGGTAATTGGGCATGGTGGTCCTTGAGTCTGGTCTGTACAACGAAGACCGCCTCACGGGAGACTGACGCCATGCGTAACCTGACCTATGGCATGAACGTGAGCGTGGACGGCTACATCGCCGCGCCCGGCGACGACCTCGGTTGGAGCGTGCCGAGCGATGAGCTGTTCCAATGGTGGTCCGACCGGGTGGGGGCGACGGGCCTGGCGCTGTACGGGCGTAAACTATGGGAGACGATGAGTTCCCACTGGCCGACCGCGGACCAGCAACCCGGCGCCACACCGGCGCACATCGAGTATGCCCGCCGCTGGCGGGACATGCCGAAAATAGTGTTCTCCTCGACGACCCGCACGGTCGACTGGAACACCCGGCTGGTCACCAGTGACGCGGTCACCGAGATTACACGGCTCAAGGCCGATGACGGCGGCACAATGGACATCGCCGGTGCCACACTCGCCGCAGCGGCCATGCGGGCCGGGCTGATCGACCAATATTTGATCGTCACCCACCCGGTTCTGGTAGGCGGCGGCACACCGTTCTTCACCGCCCTGGACAACTGGGTGAACCTGAGCCTGGTAGAGACCCGGACGTTTCCCGATGGTGTGGTCCTGACCAGGTACGAGACCAGGCGCTGACTGCCCGGCATTGGATCAGAGCGGGCTTCGGGCCACAAGAAGGACCGAGCAGCCGTGAGCCGACACCTTACGTAGGCATGGGCCCGCGTTGTAATGTGACGGCGTGATCGTCCCCAATATTTCCCAAACCGCAGTGGCGGTCGCGGATCACTACGACGAACTCGATCCGATATATCGCCGGGTGTGGGGTGAGCATGTCCATCACGGTCTATGGGTGACAGGTCACGAGACGCCCGCCGAGGCCGTCGAGGCCCTGGTTGACACGGTCGCCGACCGGCTGCGCCTTGTGCCCGGCGAGGCCTGCGTCGACATCGGCTGCGGCTATGGCTCTACCGCAAGGCAGCTCGCAAGTTCACGCAGCGTTCGCGTTACCGGCTTCACGCTTTCTGCTGAGCAGGCACACTACGCCGCCGCGCATCCCGTACCGGACGTGGACATCCAACTCCGCGACTGGCTCACCAACGGGCTGAACGACGCCTCGGCCAATGCCGCGTGGGCCATCGAGTCCAGCGAGCACATGGTGGACAAGCCCCGGTTTTTCGCCGAGGCGCATCGCGTGCTGTCGCCCGGCGGCCGCTTCGTGATCTGTGCGTGGCTCGCCGAGACTGATGCCAGCGGCTGGAAGGTTCGCCACCTGCTCGAACCGATCTGCCGCGAAGGGCGCCTGCCCTCAATGGGCACGCGCGAGGAGTATGAGGCAATGGCAACGGCGGCGGGGTTTACGATCGCCGGCTATGAGGATGTCAGCCGCCGCGTCGCGCGCACTTGGACGATCTGCGCCCTCCGGCTTTTGAAGGCCTTGCTCGTCGATTCCGAGACCCGGCGCCTCGCCCTGCGCGCACGCAACCGCATCTTCGTCCTCAGCATCCCGCGCCTGATCCTGGCCTACCGCACCGGTGCGATGCGCTATGGAATATTTACGCTGTCAAAGGCGAGTGAGAGCGGGATGCCCCGGCGATAACCGACACTCATCAAGCGCATGACTAACTTGTCATATTGATCACGTTTCGTGTCACCTGCCGTGACTGTCTGCTTACTCTGGGGTGGATCCTGCTCGCGAGCAAAAGGAAACCCATGGCACAGGCACACGATCCCACCACCGGAACCGCTTCAAGGAACGACGCCCCGCCGCAAGAGAAACCACAGGACCCAGGGGAGCGCCCCAGGTCCCGGCGTCCCCGGTTCCTCACGCACCTGGCGGCTGACGTCCCGGCGTCGCTCGTTGTGTTCCTCGTCGCGCTGCCGCTTTCGCTCGGCATCGCCGCGGCATCCGGCGCCCCGATCATGGCCGGACTGATCGCCGCCGCCGTCGGCGGCATCATCGCCGGCAGCCTGGGCGGATCCCCGCTCCAAGTGAGCGGACCCGCTGCCGGATTGACCGTCATCGTGGCCGGGCTGGTGCAGCAATTCGGCTGGCAGGTGACCTGCGCGATCACCGCGGCTGCCGGCGTCGTACAGCTCCTGCTCGGCATCAGCCGCGTGGGCAGGGCCGCCCTGGCCGTCTCACCCGTGGTGGTGAAGGCGATGCTGGCCGGCATCGGCATCACCATCATGCTGCAGCAGATCCACGTCCTGCTCGGCTCCCAGCCGGCAGGCTCCGCGCTGGAGAACCTCACGGGCCTTCCCGCCGCCATCATCAACCTGGAACTGCACGCAGCACTGCTCGGGCTCGCCGTGGTGGCGATCCTGCTGGGCTGGAAGCACCTTCCGGCTGCCGTGCGCCGGGTCCCGGGACCCCTGGCCGCCGTCGTGGCCGGGACAGCCCTGTCCGTGGCGTTCGCGCCCGTCGTGGAACGCATCTCCTTCAACGGATCAATCCTCGACGCCGTGGCGCTGCCCCAGCTACCGGAAGGCAACTGGCGTGCAATAGCCTTCGCCGTTCTTTCCATGGCCCTGATCGCCAGCATCGAATCGCTGCTGTCAGCCGTCGCCGTCGACAAGATGCACAACGGCGCACGGACCAACCTGAACCGGGAACTGATGGGCCAGGGAGCCGCCAACATCGTGTCCGGCTCCCTCGGCGGACTGCCCGTCACGGGCGTCATCGTGCGCAGCGCCACCAACGTGGAGGCGGGCGCTGCCACCCGCGCCTCCGCCGTCCTGCACGGTGTCTGGGTCCTGGCCTTCTCCGCCCTCTTCGCCGGACTCATTCAGTTGATCCCGCTCGCCGTCCTGGCAGGGCTGCTCGTGGTGATCGGTGCCCGCCTGATCAAGGTGGCCGACATCAGGACCAGCCGCCGCACCGGGGACCTCCTGATCTACACCGTGACGCTGCTCTGCGTCGTCTTCCTCAACCTGCTCGAAGGCGTCCTCATCGGCCTGGCACTGGCCGCGGCCAGCGTGCTGTGGCGCGTGCTGCGGGCCTCGGTTCAGGCATACCCGCCCGTCCCGCCGTCGGACCTGTGGCGGGTCACCATCACCGGATCGTGCAGCTTCTTCGCCCTGCCGAGGCTGAACCGCGTGCTGCACTCCGTCCCGGACGGCAAGGACGTTGTGGTGGAGCTGAACGCCGACTACCTGGACCATGCCTTCCGTGAGGCCGTTGTCGCCTGGCGGAAGCAGTACCAGGCCACCGGCGGGACCGTCGCGCTGGAGGAACACGGAAACACGCTCTTCCAGGATGCGGCCCACCAGGTGCCCAAACGCCAGGAAGCCCATGAGCTGCCGCTGCCGCCCCGCACATCGTGGCAGTCCGCAGGGGAAACGGGGGAGGACCCGCAGCCCCGGCGCTCCATCCTTGGCGGGATCAACAAATACCACCGGCGCTTCGCGGACAAGGTGCGTCCGCTGGTGCAGGATTTGGCGGAAGGCCAGAACCCGGACACGCTGTTCGTGGCCTGCGTTGACTCCCGGGTGAACCCGAACCTGCTGACCAGCAGCGGGCCCGGTGACCTGCTCACCCTGCGGAACATCGGCAACGTGGTGTGCCATGACGGCCAGGATGCGTCCATCGACTCTGCGCTCTCGTTTGCCGTGAAAGGCCTGGCCGTGGACTCCATCGTCATCTGCGGACATTCGAATTGCGGAGCCATGAAGGCCCTGATCGAGGACGCCGCCGGCAACGGGAACAAGGCCCTGGGCGCGGGATTCGATGCCTGGCTCAACCACGCCCGGCCGAGCTACCTGGAACTGCTGGCGGACCATCCGGTTGCTGTCGCTGCGGCGGATGCCGGGTACAGCCGGGTAGACCAGCTGGGCATGGTCAACGTTGCCGTGCAGCTCAGCAAGCTGGAAACGCACCCGGTGGTTGGTCCGGCGCTGGCCAGGGGAGCCGTCGAAACCACCGGCCTCTTCTACGACATTGCGACGGCGCGGGTACTTCTTGTGACGACGTCCGGCATCGAGTTCCTGGATCCGGCGCAGGCCGCGGCCAAGGCCGGGGCAGCGGGTTCGGCGAAGGCGCCTACGGGCTAAGCGGCAAGGCGCCCAGCCGATACGGCAAGGGCCCCGGTTCCATGGAACCGGGGGCCCTTGCCGTGCAGGGCGGACTACTCCACGGGGCTGGACCGGGCAATGTCCCAGGCGTTGGTTGCCGCGGCCATCAGCAGCGCGGCCCCGAGCATGTGCGCGGCCACCAGCAGGGCCGGAATGCCGTTGTAGTACTGGGTGAAGCCGATGACGGCCTGCAGCACGGTGACTCCCAGGAGTCCAAGGACCGCGGTGCGGAAGGGCCCGTTAATCCGGCGCATGACCACGAGCGCCAGCGCGACGGCGGTCCCGGCCGTGATCAGGTAGGCCGGCACGGCGTGGATGTGGGAGAACAGGTCCCAGTCCAGCCCGTTGCGGGGAGCGTCGGCGTCCCCGGCGTGCGGCCCGGCCCCGGTCACCACCACGCCCAGCATCACGGCGAGGGCGGAAAAAAGCGCGACGGCGGCAGTCACCGGCCGCATGATCCCCGGCAGGGCGCGGTGCCGGGCCGCCATGAACCGGCCGGTCCTGCCGAAGGCACGGTTCACCAGCAGGGTGGCGAACACCACCAGTGCCATGGACACCAGGAAGTGCAAACCCACCACCCAGGGGTTGAGGTTGGTCAGTACGGTAATCCCGCCGATCACGGCCTGGGCCGGGATGCTGGCCAGCAAGCCAAGCGCCAGGAGGAACAGGTCCCTGCGCTCCTTCCGGAGATTCCACAGGTACACGAGCATCAGGGCTGCGACGGCGGCCAGGGCAAAGGTAAGGAGCCTGTTGCCGAATTCGATGAATCCGTGGATGCCCATCTCCGGCGTGTTGACCAGGGATGTGTCCGTGCAGCGTGGCCAGGTGGGGCAGCCGAGCCCGGAGGCAGTCAGCCGTACGGCCCCGCCCGTCACCACAAGCAGCGTCTGCCCGATCAGGGACGCAACAGCGAGGCGGCGGACGCGGGCGTCCACGGTGCGGGGCAGCCGGGATACCAGGCGGCCGGCCATTTGGGGAAGGCGTGAAGCCGTGCTCACGATGTACTCAATTCCACTTGAACCAACGGATGGCAGCTGCCCCGGCAACCAGGGTCCAGAGCAGTAGTATGAGGGCGGCGCCGCCGTTCACGGCGCCGGCGAGGAATGCGTCGCGCAGGGCTTCGCCCAGTGCCCCTGAAGGCAGGAACCCCACCAGGCCCTGGGCTGCGGCCGGGAGCCTTTCTGCGGGGATCACGATTCCCCCCAATGCGCCCAGGAGGATCCACAGCAGGTTGGTGATGGCCAGGGTGGCTTCCGGCCGGACCGTCCCCGCCACCAGCAGGCCGAGGGCCGTGAACGCGGCAGCGCCCAGTGCAAGGAGTGCCAGCCCGGGAACCCAACCGGCCACCGGCGGCTGCCAGCCCAGGGCAAAGGCGACGGCACTGACCACTGCCACCTGCAGGCACAACACAGCCAGAACCGAGAGAGCCTTGCCGGCGATCAGCCCGCCGCGGCCCAGGGGAGTAGTGGACAGGAACCGGAGCACCCCGTAGCGGCGGTCGAAGCCGGTGGCGATGCCCTGGCCGGTGAACGCCGTGGACATGGCGCACAGCGCCAGGATGCCCGGTACGGCCACGTCGATGCGGCTCGCGCCCATCCCGTCGAGGAACGGCGTCACGGTCAGGCCAACGAGCGCAAGTAGCGGCAGCACCACAGCCAGGATCAGCTGCTCACCGTTGCGCAGCATGGTCAGGGCTTCGTATTTGCCCTGAAGCAGCACGCGGCGGAGCAGGGTTGCGGCCTCTTGCCGGTCCGATGCCTCCGCGGCTCCGGTGGCGGCACCGGATTGGGTCGGCTTCATCGGATGTCCTTTCCCGAGATGTCCAAAAAGACGTCTTCAAGGCTACGCGCCTGCAGGCTCATCGAGGCGGGCATGATGTTGTGGGCCTCCCACCAGGCCGCCAACGCGGCGAGGTGTGCGGGCGTCAAAGTGCCCGTGATGCAGTAGCTGCCGGCCCGGGCTTCGGTGACATCGATATGCGCCGGAAGTACGGCAGCAGGATCCAGCCCCGGCGGAGCCTCGAACACCAGTGTCCGGACATGCTCCGCACCTGCCTCGACGGACGGGTCGCGCTGCAGCAGCTCCCGGACGGTTCCCTCGGCAACGTTGCGGCCGCCGTCGATGATGTAGACATAGTCAGCCAGGCGCTGGGCGTCGTCCATCAGGTGCGTGGTGAGGATGATGCCCATCCCCGCGTCGCGCAGCTCGGAAATCAGGTCGAACACCAGCTGCCGCGACTGGGGGTCCAGGCCCGCGCTGGGTTCATCCAGGAACAGAACTTCGGGCCTGCCGATCAGCGCGGCGGCGAGGGCCAGGCGCTGCTTCTGCCCGCCGGAGAGCCGGCGGACGGTGGTCCTGCCGAAGGTATCGATCCCCAGCCGCTCGATCAGCTCATCCACCGGCCAGGGCCGGGCATACAGTCCGGCAATGTGCCGGAGCAGCGGAATGGGACGGGCCGACGGCGGCAGCCCGCCGTCCTGGAGCATCACACCTACTCGGGAGCGCAGCCCTGCCCCTGCCGCGGCGGGATCGTGTCCCAGCAGCGAGATGCTGCCGCCGGTCCTTTTTTGCAGGCCCTGCGCACACTCGAGGGTGGTGGTTTTGCCTGCCCCGTTGGCCCCCAGCAGGGCCGTTACCTGTCCGCGTTCGGCAACGAGTGAAATGCCGCTGACCACCCGAAGCATTTTGCCGTCAAGGCTGGTAAGCGGGCCGACATCCTTAATGAGCCCGCTGATGGACAGAACGGGGGATTGGGGGGAACGCACCCCAGTATTCTACGGGATGTAGTATTTTTCGCCGTCCGCCGCGCAGCCTGCTGAGGTCAGCCTGTCCTTACTGGAGTGGGGGAGTAAATTACGACATGATTGTGTTGTGTATTCCATGAGCAATGCTACTGCTGTGCCTTTTGCCGGGCACGGAGCCTCCCAGGCTCCCGCAGACCGGGGCCCCGCGGCCTCCGGTCCGGTGGCCGATGCGGATGAGCGCACCCGGGACCGCGTCCTTGCGGCGGTCCTGGAGCACGGGCCTGTCAGTGCCGCCGAACTCGGCGACCTGCTCGGATTCACGCCGGCTGCCGTGCGCCGGCACCTGGACCATTTATCCCGCGCGGGCGTCATCGAAGTCAAGCGTGTTGCGCGTTCCGGCGCCGGGGCTGGCCGCCCTGCCCGCCGCTATGTCCTGAGTTCCGAGGGCCAGTCGAGCCTCGGCAACGATTATCTGGACATCGCCGCCCTTGCACTCCAGCAGCTGCAGAAAGTTGCCGGACCCGACGCCGTCCGGGCATTCGCCGTCGAGCGTTTTGCTGACATGGAACGGCGGTACGCGCCGGAAATCGAAAAGGCCGGTCCGGACATCAGCGACCGGGCCAAAGCGTTGTCCGACGCGCTGACCCGCGATAACTTTGTTTCGTCCGCGGCGTCCATCGAGGCCAAGGCCCCGCTTCCGGCCGCGCTGTCCAGCGTCCAGCTCTGCCAGGGCCACTGCCCCATCCAACAGCTCGCCGCCCGGTTCCCCGTGTTCTGCGACGTGGAGACCGAGGTCTTCTCGAGGCTCGTTGGCGTGGACGTCCGCCGGCTCTCCACGCTTGCCCGCGGCGGACATGTCTGCACCACCCATATTCCTACAGGCAGGCTGTCTGCCCAGGGGCCCACAAGGCCTTCGGCAGCCCCCGCCAGCCTGAATGAAGTAACCAACCATCAGCAAGAAAGGCCGTGATGACGGACCAACTATCAGAGAAAGCGGTAGCCGAAAACACTGTGATCTCAGAGATTCTGGAGAAGAATCCCGAGCTCCACGGCATCGGTAACTACGAGTACGGCTGGGCTGACAAGAACGACGTCGGTGCCAACGCCCGCCGCGGCATCAATGACGAAGTGGTCCGTGATATCTCGGACAAAAAGAGCGAACCCGAGTGGATGCTCGACCTTCGCCTCAAGGGCCTGAAGTACTTCGACCGCAAGCCCATGCCCACCTGGGGTGCAGACCTCTCCGGCATCGACTTCGACAACATCAAGTACTTCGTCCGGTCCACGGAGAAGCAGGCTGCCACCTGGGAAGACCTGCCCGAGGACATCCGGAACACGTACGAGAAGCTGGGCATCCCGGAAGCTGAGCGCAGCCGCCTGGTCTCCGGCGTGGCCGCACAGTACGAGTCCGAGGTTGTCTACCACCAGATCCGCGAGGACCTCGAGGCCCAGGGCGTCATCTTCCTGGACACCGATACCGCGCTGCGGGAGCACCCGGAGATCTTCCAGGAGTACTTCGGCACCGTCATTCCGGTGGGCGACAACAAGTTCGCTTCCCTGAACACGGCCGTCTGGTCCGGCGGTTCCTTCGTGTACGTCCCCAAGGGCGTCCACGTGGACATCCCGCTGCAGGCATACTTCCGCATCAACACGGAAAACATGGGCCAGTTCGAGCGGACCCTGATCATCGCCGATGAGGACTCCTACGTCCACTACATCGAGGGCTGCACCGCGCCGATCTACACCTCGGACTCGCTGCACTCCGCCGTGGTGGAAATCATCGTGAAGAAGGGCGCCCGCGTCCGGTACACCACCATCCAGAACTGGTCGAACAACGTGTACAACCTGGTGACCAAGCGCGCCATCTGCGAAGAGGGCGCCACCATGGAATGGGTCGATGGCAACATCGGTTCCAAGGTCACCATGAAGTACCCGGCCGTCTACCTCGTGGGCGAGCACGCCAAGGGTGAGACTCTCTCCATCGCGTTCGCAGGAGAGGGCCAGCACCAGGACACCGGCTCCAAGATGGTCCACATCGCGCCGAACACCAAGAGCTCCATCATCTCCAAGTCGGTGGCCCGCGGCGGCGGCCGTGCGGCATACCGCGGCCTGGTCCAGGTCCGCGAAGGCGCCAAGCACTCCGCCAACACCGTCCGCTGCGACGCCCTGCTCGTTGACACGATCAGCCGGTCGGACACCTACCCCTACATCGACATCCGCGAGGACGACGTTGTGATGGGCCACGAAGCAACTGTTTCCCGGGTCAGCGAAGAACAGCTCTTCTACCTGATGTCCCGCGGCATGCGCGAAGACGAAGCCATGGCGATGATCGTCCGCGGCTTCATCGAGCCGATTGCCCGCGAGCTCCCCATGGAGTACGCACTTGAGCTGAACCGCCTGATTGAACTGCAGATGGAAGGGTCCGTCGGATAACGATGACTGAAATCACTACTGAAAAGGCCCGCATCGGCGCGCCCTCAGCCCAGCCGTTCATCGACGGCTTCACCGAAGAAGGCGAAAGCCTGTCGCCCATCAACGCGGCAGGCTCCAAGGCTCCGCTTGCCGGTGCCTCTGCCAAGAGCCACTCGCACGGCGGCGGCGAAGGCGTTCCGGACAGCTCACGGGCCGGCCGCCTGACGTCCTACAAGCTGGCCGACTTCAAACCGCTCACCGGCCTGGAGGAAGACTGGCGCTTCACCCCGCTGAAGCGCCTGCGCGGCCTGCACACCGAGGTCCTGTCCGGCGCTGCGCCCACCGTGATCGTCAAGGGCCCGGAAGACGTCACCGTAGAGGGCGTCGGCCGCGACGACCAGCGTATCGGTACTGCCGGCATTCCTGAGGACCGCGTGTCCGCCAACGCCTGGGAGAACTTCGCCCAGGCAACGGTGGTCACCATTCCGTCGGAGTTCGAGGCGCTGACCGAAATCACCATCGACATCGAAGGCACGTCCCTTGAGGCTGCCGCCCAGCACCTGGTGATCGTTGCCAAGAAGTTCTCCAAGGCTGTTGTGGTCCTGAACCACCGCGGCTCCGCCGTGGTCTCGGAAAACGTTGAGATCATCGTGGAAGACGGTGCCAGCCTCACGGTTGTCTCGCTCCAGGAATGGAACGACGACGCCGTCCACGCCTCCTCCCAGCAGGCTAAGATCGGCCGCGACGCCAAGCTCAAGCACGTCATGGTAAGCCTCGGCGGCGACCTTGTCCGCGTCACGCCGTCGGCCCGTTTCACCGCCCCCGGCGGCGAGGCTGAACTGTTCGGCCTGTACTTCGCCGACGCCGGCCAGCACCTTGAGCAGCGCCTGTTCGTGGACCACGCCGTGCCCAACTGCAAGTCCAACGTCCTGTACAAGGGCGCGCTGCAGGGCCGCAACGCCCACGCCGTCTGGGTTGGCGACGTCCTCATCCGCAAGGAAGCCGAAGGCACCGACACGTACGAGGCCAACCGCAACCTGCTGCTGACCGACGGCGCCCGCGCCGACTCCGTGCCCAACCTCGAGATCGAGACCGGGCTGATCGAGGGTGCAGGCCACGCCAGCGCCACCGGCCGGATGGACGACGAGCACCTCTTCTACCTGATGGCGCGCGGCATCCCCGAGTCCGTGGCCCGCCGCCTGGTGGTGCGTGGCTTCCTGAACGAGATCATCCAGCAGATCAAGGTCCCCTCCATCGAGGAGCGGCTGACCGAAGCTGTTGAGCACGAACTCGCACTGACGGACAACTAGAAGGTACGGAGCACGGGTTTACAGATGACTGACCAGCCAAAGGGCGAGCTTGTCTGCAAGGTGGATGACATCCAGTTGAAGCAGGCGCTGCGGATCCTGATCGACGACTACCCTGTGGCGATCGTCAAGGACTCCATGGGGGAGATCCATGCGATCGGCGACACCTGCTCACACGCGGACATTTCCCTGTCCGAGGGTGACGTGGAGGGCTGCGCCATCGAATGCTGGGGCCACGGCTCACAGTTCGACCTGCGCAGCGGCGAGCCGCTGCAGTTGCCCGCCTACGATCCCGTCCCGGTGTTCGCCGTCGAGATCAGCGGGGACGAGGTCTACGTGGACTTCACCAATGTCCTCAACGGCGCCGAAGCTCCGAACTTCAGCTAGCACCACAGATTTACGAACCAACTTCCAGACAGAGACCGCACCGCCGCCGCCAGGCACGGTGCAGAGGAGAACAAGACACATGTCTACTCTTGAGATCAAGGACCTGCACGTCAGCATTGACACGGAGCAGGGCACCAAGGAAATCCTGAAGGGCGTCAGCCTGACCATCCGGACCGGCGAAACCCACGCCATCATGGGCCCCAACGGCTCCGGCAAGTCCACGCTGGCCTCCACCATCGCCGGCCACCCGCGGTACAACGTCACCAGCGGCTCCATCACCCTGGACGGCGAAGACGTCCTGGAGATGAGCGTGGACGAGCGCGCCCGCGCCGGCGTCTTCCTGGCCATGCAGTACCCCGTAGAGGTCCCCGGCGTCAGCATGACCAACTTCCTGCGCACCGCCAAGACCGCCATCGACGGCGAAGCACCCAAGCTGCGCACCTGGACCAAGGACGTCAAGGCTGCCATGGAGCAGCTGCGCATCGACGCCGACTTCGCCCAGCGCAACGTCAACGAAGGCTTCTCCGGCGGCGAGAAGAAGCGCGTGGAGATCCTCCAGCTGGAGCTCTTCAAGCCCAAGTTCGCCGTCCTGGACGAGACCGACTCCGGCCTGGACGTCGACGCGCTGAAGGTCGTCTCCGAGGGCGTCAACCGCGCCCACGCGGAAGGCAAGATGGGCACGCTGCTCATCACGCACTACACCCGCATCCTGCGCTACATCAAGCCTGACTTCGTCCACGTGTTCGTGGACGGCCAGGTTGTCGAAGAGGGCGGCCCGGAACTGGCCGACCGCCTCGAAGAAGAAGGCTACGACCGCTACGCCAAGGGCGCCGGCACTGCTGCCGCACCCGTCGCGGTACAGGCCTAGTCAGGACCTGCCATGACCGAAATCAACGCAGCCCGCACGAGCCTTGAGGACGTCGAAGAGGCCCTCAAGGACGTCATCGATCCTGAGCTCGGCGTCAACGTGGTGGACCTCGGCCTGCTGTACGGCCTGAAGTACTCCGACGACGACGGTGCGCTGCTGATCGACATGACGCTGACCACCGCCGCATGCCCGCTCACCGACGTGCTCGAGGAGCAGGTTGGCAAGGCGCTGGACGGCGTCGTGGACGACTGGCGCCTGAACTGGGTGTGGATGCCGCCATGGGGTCCCGAGCGGATCACCGACGACGGCAAGGACCAGATGCGGGCCCTCGGCTTCAACATCTGACATCCCCCTGCTTACGACGACGGCCGGTTACCTTCGCTGCGAAGGTAACCGGCCGTCGTCGTCCCTCATTTCCCACCATCCGTTGCTCCGTATCTGTCGTTTTCACCGCTCTAAACGACACCTGCGGAGCAACCGATGGGGCTAAACGGAGGGGAGCATGCTCGATGGGGTTACAGCGAGGGGGCGGAGAACGTGTCGCACTGGTTGATGTCTCCGGTCTCGTAGCCCTTGTAGAACCACCGCTGGCGTTGCTCGCTGGAACCGTGGGTCCACGCCTCGGGAGTGACGCGCCCGGTGGCTGCCTCCTGGATGCGGTCATCGCCCACCGCTGACGCGGCGGACAGTGCGTCGTTCAGGTCCTGCTGCGTGAGGGCCTCCAGGAACGGCTGGCCGTCAGGACCCGGCTGGGTTGACGCGTGCTTGGCCCAGAGACCCGCATAGCAGTCCGCCTGCAGTTCCACGCGCACGGCGCCGGACTCAGGGCCCTGCGGATCCTGCTGGGCGCGGTCCAGGTATCCCAGGACGTTCTGGATGTGGTGGCCGAACTCATGGGCCACTACATACTCCTGGGCCAGCGGGCCGCCGGAAGAACCGAAGCGGTTGACAAGTTCCGTGAAGAACCCGGGATCGAAGTAGGCGGTGGTGTCCGTGGGGCAGTAGAAGGGGCCCACAGCGCTGGATGCCGTGCCGCACCCCGTGCTCACGGCCTCCTCAAAGATCACCGTCTCCGGCTGGGGGTACTGGACGTTGTACTGCTCCAGGTAGGCAGGCCAGAAGGCGTTCAGGCTGTTCACGGTGCCGGTGATCCGGCAGTCCACGCGGGCGTCGGCGTCGGCGCCAGTCTCGCACGCAGGCGCGGTGCCCTGCGCCTGGGGAGCCGGGGCCGCACCACCCGCCAGGCCCTCGAGGAGCTGCGGATTTACGCCGAAGAGCGCAGCGATCAGCAGCAGGAGTCCGCCACCGATGCCACCTCCCACCTTGGCGCCGCGGCCCATGCCGCGCCGGTCCTGGACCTGTGAAGGATCCAACTGCACATTGTCGTTGAAACTCATAAAGTCACATTACCCTCGGGCCCGGAACTCAATCCGTCCCGGCCGGTAAAGTTGATCCGATGCCTTTCCTCAACAGAATCCAGCGCTGGGCGGACGAACGGCCGCACCACACCGCCGTGGTGGTCGCTGGCCGCCGCCTTTCCTGGGCAGAGCTCCGCGATTCAGCTGCTGATCTGGTTGCGGACACGAAGTCGATTACGCCCCTCTGCGAGGCCAACTCCACAGGTTTCGCCGTGAAGCTCGCTGCCGCGGTTGCCGGAGGGCGCCAATGCGCAGTCCTTGATCCGGCCTGGCCCCGCCAGTTGCGGGAAAACATCATCCGCCGCGTGGAAGGGTCGGCGCTTCCCGCCGCAGTGGCCCCGGATGACGCCCTTGCCGACGGGCCGCCGGAGAGCACGTTCCTCATCGGCCTGACCTCGGGCACCACGTCGGTGCCCAAGGCCTTCACCCGGTCCCGCCGTTCCTGGCAGCAGTCCTTCGAGGCGTCGATCGAATTCTTCGGCCTGCGCCAGGATGACGTCACCCTGGCCCCCGGCCCGCTGGCGGCCAGCCTGAACCTCTACGCGCTGGCCGAGTGCCTCTACGCCGGGTCCGAGTTCCAGACCCTGCAAAGTTTCGACGTGGGAGATGTCCACGCCGCGATCACCCACGACCGCGTCACCCGGCTGGTGCTGGTTCCCACCATGTTGCGGATGCTCAGCGAGCGCGGCCTGACCGGCTGCGTTGACGCGTCCGGCGTGCGGACCATCATCAGCGCCGGCTCCAAACTGGATGCGCGGACCCTCGAAGCCGCCCGCCGCTGGGCCCCCAACGCCACCATCTTCGAGTATTACGGCGCCTCCGAGCTGAGCTTCGTCTCCGGTGCCGGGCTGCCAGCCGGCCACGTACCGGCTGTGGGCGGGACCGGCATTGGCCGTCCCTTTCCCGGCGTGGACGTGCGGATCCTCGACGACGCCGGGACGCCCCTTCCGGACGGGGAATCGGGCAACATCTGCGTACGCAGCGCCCTGGTCAGCAACGGCTACCTGTGGGGCGACGACGGCCAGGCCCTGAGGTCCTTCAACGGCTGGTTCACCGTGGGGGACCAGGGTTACCTCGACGCGGGGGAGCTGCATATCCTGGGGCGGCGCGCCGACATGATCCTCACCTCCGGCAAGAACGTCTATCCGCACGAGGTTGAGCTTGCCCTCGCGGCGGTGCCCGGGGTGGCGGCCGCCGTCGCCGCGGGCATGCCGGACGACCTCCGCGGCCAGCGGGTGGTGGCCGGCGTTGTCCCTGCCCACGGGGGGATCACGGCAATGCAGCTGCGGGCGGGGCTTGAGGACATCCTGGCCAGGGACAAGCGCCCGCTGCAGTACTACGTCCTCACCGAACTGCCCATCACGGACCGGGGCAAGGTCAGCCGGAACCTGCTGCTGGAATGGATTGATACCCGCGACCCCAGAGTCCGGAACCTTGGCGCCTGAGATCCTGCCCCCGGAGCGGCAGCCCGTCATCATCGCGGCCCGGCGGACCCCCGTGTGCCGGATCAACGGCCCTCTGGGAACGCTGCGCGCCCACGAGCTTCTGGCTCCGGTGTTGCGGGAACTGGTGACTTCCTCCGGGGTTGAACCCGGCGCTGTCGCTGACGTGGTGATGGGGAACGCAGTGGGCGGCGGCGGCAACGTGGCCCGGCTGGCGCTGCTGGAGGCGGGCCTGCCGGTCAGCGTGCCCGGAATGACGGTGGACCGCCAGTGCGGCTCAGGCCTGGACGCGGTGGTCCTGGCGGCCCGGCTCGTCGCAGCCGGCGGGAATCCCCTGTATCTGGCCGGGGGAGTGGAGAGTACGAGTACCGCGCCGCTGCGCGCCCACCGGAACGGCGACGGCGGGCCGGAGTTCTACCGGCGCGCCCAGTTCGTGCCGGCCAGCTTCGGTGATCCGGACATGGGGGAGGCCGCGGAAACAGTTGCGCAGAAGTTTGGCGTGGGCCGGGAGCGCCAGGACGCCTTCGCGCTGGCGAGCCATCGAAGGGCACTTGCAGCGGCCCAGGCCGGGTATTTCGACGGCGAAATTGTGCCGCTGGGCACCGGTACCGGGACCGTTGCAGCGGACGACGGGCCCCGGCGCGGCCTGACCGCCGCCGTGATGGCGCGTTTCCCGCCCGTCTTCGTCGACGGGGGGACTGTCACCGCCGGAAACTCATGCTTCGACGCGGACGCCGCATCCGCCGTCGTTATTACGTCTGTCCAGCGTGCGCAGGAACTGGGGGCAGACGACGGGCTGCTGGTGCTGGGCACCGGGACGGCCGGCGTGCACCCGGAGGTCCTCGGGGTGGGTGCCGCCAGCGCGGCGCGCGACGTTCTTGACCGCGCAGGTGTGACCGCGGACCAGCTGGACCTGGTGGAGTTCAATGAGGCGTTCGCGTCCCAGACGCTTGCCTGCCTTGACGAGCTGGGCATCGACGGGGAACGGGCGAACCTCGACGGCGGGGCGCTGGCCCTGGGCCATGCCTACGGTGCTTCCGGCGCCGTCCTGGTCACCCGGCTGCTGGCCCAGGCGCGCCGGGCGGACGCTCCGGGCGCCCTGGCGCTGGCCATGATCAGCAGTGCCGGCGGGATGGGTACGGCGGCATTGTTCCGGTACCAGCACCTCAACAACGGCTGATTCCCTGCAGGCGGAGGTTCAGTCCTCCGCTTCGCCCAGGCCGCGGGCGGCGAGCGCCTCGCCGGTCTGGCGGGCAAAGGCCACCGAGGTGATAAACACCGGCAGGACCAGTGCACGCGGATTGCGTTCGAGGCCGCGGGCCCGGGCGGAATCCCGGACGTCCGCGAAGGTCCCGGCGATGTAAGGGATGCTGCGGAGCATGATCCCGATGGTCAACGCGAAGCGTTCCGGATCCGCGCCGAACCTCGTGAAAGGGCCTGCCGCCTTGACCACGCCGTCCAGGAGCTGCTGCACGGGGGTGGTCGCGGTGAGCAGGGACGCGGCAACGACGCAGACGAGGATGTTCAGGACGATCCGGGCCGCGGTGGGTGCACCCAGCTGCCACCACTGGAACAGCCCGATCACCAGCAGGACCGCGGCGAGCGGGCGGACGGCGCCCCACAGCCTCTTCAGGCCGGCCCCCGTCAGCAGGAACAGGCCGCAGAGGCCGGCGAGCACCAGCAGCGAAATGCGCCAGTCCACGATGGCGAAGGACGCAAGGCCGCAGGCGAAGACCAGCAGGAATTTCACTGCCAGCGGCGACCGGTGGACCAGGGAATCTCCCGGGACGTAGTTGGCCAGCAGGAAGCCGTGGCCCCTCATCGTTGTGGTCCCCGCGCTTGCAGGTTGTCCAGGCTTTCCGAGCAGAGCGCGCGGTAGGCGTTCACGGCATCTGCGGCGGCGCCGTCAAAGGCTACTTTCCCTTGTTCGATGACCAGCACGCGGTCCATTTCCAGGGCGAGTTCGAGGTCGTGGGTGGACATGATGATCTGCTGGTCAAGGCCGGCCAGGGTCCTGCGCAGGAGTTCGCGGTTGCGCAGGTCCAGCAGGGTGGACGGTTCGTCCAGGACCAGCACCGCGGGATCCACCGCCAGTACGGCGGCGAGCGCCATCAGCTGGCGTTCGCCGCCGGACAGTTCGTAGATGCTTTGGTCGGCCAGGTGCAGCAGCCCGAGCCGGTCCAGGGCCGCTTCGGCGAGCCTGCGCCGCTCGGTTCCATTTTTGACGGAGCGGCGGAGCGACAGCTCCACGTCCTCCCGCCCGGTGGGCATGACCAGCTGGGAGAGGGGATCGGTGAAGACAAAGCCGACGCTCCGGCGGACTTTGCGGACGGCACGGACTGTATCGTCGCCGTCGACCGCTACCGTGCCCGCCGTGGGCTGGATGAGGCCGTTGACCAGGCGCAGCAGCGTGGACTTCCCGGATCCGTTGGCGCCAATGACTCCCACGCGCTGCTCCGTGAGCTGCAGGGTCACATCTTCCAGGAGGACCTTGGGTTCCGGCCGGTGGTCCAGCGGAACAGCTACCGCTACCTGGTCAAACGTCACGTCGGGCATGGTGGATCCTAGGCGTTGGCAGGCTGGGGAACGCTGCGCTTGACCCGGCGCACCAGGATGTCCGGGAATGCGCGGTGCAGGGCAACGGCGATGACGGCCGCGAGGATGTTTTTGATGATGTCGCCGGGGTAGAAGACCACGTCGCTCAGGAATGCCTGGCCGAGTGTCGCCTTGGTGTTGAGCGCGATGCCGGCGATGCCCAGCGAGTGCACCACCACCACGCTGGTAACGGTGGCCGAAAGGAACAGCCACAGCGCACGGGCTTTGGTGGTCCGGCGGATGACCACGGTGGCCAGCCAGCCCACAACAAGGGCGGCGATGGGGAACGCGAGGATGTAACCGGCCGAGGGTCCGGCCAGGATGCCCAGGCCGCTGCGGCCCTGGCTGAAGATGGGCAGCCCGGCGAGGCCGAGGAGGACGTAGAGGCCGACGGCGGCGAAGCCCCTTCCAGGGCCGAGCACCAGGCCGGTGAGCATCACGGCCAGGGTCTGGAAGGTGATGGGGACGCCGAAGCCGTTGACGGCGAGTCCGGGCACCAGCGCCGATCCCGCCACCAGGGCCGCGAAGACGGCGATGAGCCCGAGGTCTGTGGCGTTCCAGCGGCGCTTTTTGTTTGAGGTGCTTTTGACGGCTGTGTCAGTGTTGCTCATGGCGGTCCTGTCGGGGTTGTACAAGCGGAATCTAGTGTACTGCCGACGTTACCGGCGCCGCTGTGGGGCCATTTTGTAGGGGGCCTACTAAGGCCGGTCCGTGGCTTTGATGGCTGGGTACTAACTGAGTTTCACGAACTCCATGCATCCCTCCTAGCGCGTGATGGTGAATGTCTCCATTGGCGTTGCGCAGGAGACAAGCTCAAGTTGTGGAATTCCTGTTGCACGGTTGTTTTTGCCGGTGTCATCGCACCAGTCGATATGGTGCGGCATTGCGGTGACGATCGCTTCTCCAACCGCTGACTCTTCAGGCACAGTGAAGGTAAACGTGAACTCCCCGGCTTCAGTCATTGGCGCCCTTGCACTGATGACTTCAACGCCACTGTGGTCGGTGACGCTTACTTGGACCTGGGCATTGGAGCCATATTGGGGGTTACAGTCCGCCGCGGGTGCTGCGACTGTCACTGCCGCCCCTGGTTTAGCAATTGTTGGACTCACCGAATAGGCAGGCGGGAAGCAAGGCGGCTGCTGACCGCTGGGTGGTTCCTCACGCGGCGACGAGTTGCAGGCACCTGCGGTGACTACCAGAACAACACCAAGCAGCAGCGCGGAATATCCGTCAGCGAGCTTCATGTACCGGAGTCTTTGTTCAGTTCCTCGGCGAGCATCACGAGGATTCCGCTGGGGCCGCGGAGGTACGTGAGCTTGTAGATGTCTTTGTAGGTCGCCACCCCGCGCAGCGGATGGCATCCGTGCTTCGCTGCTACCTTAAGTGCCTCGTCGATATCGTCGACCGAGAAGGCCACGCGGTGCATGCCGATGTCGTTGGGCCGGGTCGGGTTCGACTCGATCGCTTCGGGGTGGATGTATTCGAAGAGCTCAAGCCGGCCGTGGCCGTCCGGGGTCTGGAGCATCGCAATCTTGGCATGGTTCCCGTCAAGTCCCACAGCAGTGTCGGTCCACTCCCCGCTGACCGTGTCACGGCCCACCACGGTAAGACCGAGATCGGTGAAAAAGGCGATTGCTGCTTCGAGGTCGCGAACGGCGATACCGACGTTCTCCAGTTTGATGGCCATGCGTTGAAAGCTACCAAGGCGGACCGGCCAGCTCCAGAGGCGGAGGAACGAGGGGCGGGTCAGATACCAAGTATTCGGCGCTTGGCCGCTGCAAATTCTTCCGCGGTGAGAGCACCCTGGGAATAGAGGTTCGCTATGACGACAAGATCAGCTGCTAAGGATTCCTTCGCGGCTGCTCTGCCTGCGTTCTTCACACGATGCTTTCCTGCGACGGAAGAAACGGGCGCTGGCTTTGTCGTGCTCCTGGTCACCGCGTACAAAACGAGCAGGATTGCACCGAGAACTGCCACCGCAATTCCCAGGGGCATGGATATGTGGGAATGTGAGGCGGTTCCGATGACCGCTATTGCCATCCCGGCACCAGCCAATCCGACACCGGATACCCATCCTGCTGTCTCACGGAGGGGGTGCTTCCCTCTGAACTCAAAGAAAAACCCGCCGGTCTCAGTCGGAGCCGTGTGCTCGTTCATGTGTGAAGGATAGACCCGCCCCTCGCAAGGGAACACCCCGTTTTCCAAGAGCCTCCTCTAAAGGGGCGGTCCAGAAACTGTTCCCCCCTACTACCCGCCCGTAGCGTAGCGCCGCGTTTTTGAGCAGGAGCATACTGGTTACGCCGCTCACCTCGATGGACGATAAACGCGCCCGAGTGGCTCATTCGCCGGCAGTTCCCGGGGAAATCTGCCGGCATCCTGGCGAAGGTGGAATATGCCTTTTCACGCTTCGCATCCCTTGTAGAAACGATATCGGTCTCAGAGGGGTAGAAGATCAAGAATGAAACGCACCAGGACGGGACTCCTGTCGATGGTGGCCGCAGCAGCGCTTGCCATGGGACTGGCTCCCGGGACCGCGCTCGCCCATGGAGGGTCAGGGCACGGAGGCTCGGACCACAGCGACGACTGGCGGAACAATGACGATCAGCGCCGGCTGGTCAATGTCCTGCGCCACGTCACCGACGAATATCGCTGGCTGGAGAACGCCAAGGCGGACGGTTATGAGGAAATAACCAAATGCATCGAAGATCGTGGTGTGGGAGCCATGGGCTTCCACTACGCGAAGAATGACCTGATCGATGACAAGACCCAGGCCCGAAAGCCTGAGGTTCTCGTGTACATGCCCAATAAGTACGGGCGGTACAAGCTGGTAGCCGTTGAGTTCATATCGACGGCGGCCCATCAACCTTCGATTGCCGGCGTCAAATTCGAAACCGGACCGTTCGAGGGGTCCTGGGCGCTCCACGCATGGATTTGGAGGGACAACCCGAGCGGCATGTTCGCAGCCTACAACCCGGACTTGCGCTGCCCGAAGTAATCCCCTGGTGGTGGTCGGGCCTGTGCACTGCTCAACGCCAACGCGCACCCTGTAATCACCGGACGGACGCTCCTGCACGTCGCGTGCAGGAGCGTCTCCGCGTGCCTCAGAACGCGTAACGGATGCGGCAGTAGGGCGCGATGTCCTCAATCAGCGCGGTCAGTTGACGCACGTAGCGGCCCTTGGTTCCTGAACGGTAGCGGACGTTGCTGAAGCCGTTGGACGAGACCTTCGATTCCTGCAGGTCCGGGCGCCACAGCACGTTCTCGGCCTGCGGATGCCACCCCAGGTTGACCTCATGGAGCCGCTCGTTGTGCGTCAGGAAGATGACTTCTGCCGCGAGTTGGGCCTTGGCTGCGGCTGTCAGGGTGGCATCAAGCTGGCGTAGCAACTCCTCCCAGTCGCGCAGCCAGGTGTCGGTGATGATGACGGGGGAGAAGTTGACGTGCACCTCGTACCCGGCATCCACAAAGTCGTTGATCGCAGCCATGCGTTCAGCCACCGGCGAGGTCCGGACGTCAATCGATTTGGCTAAAGCCGCGGGCATGAGCGAAAAGCGGATCCTGGTGTGGCCGCCGTGGTCCCAGCCGAGCATCGCCGGGTTCACGTACTTGGTGGCAAAGGACAGCTTGGCGGTGGGCAGGTCGCGGAAAAGCGTAACGAGGTCCTCCACGTTGTCGCTGATCAGCGCGTCGACGGAGCAGTCGCTGTTTTCGCCGATGTCGTAGACCCAGAGTTCCGGGTCGCACTGGTTGGGCTCCAGCTTCATGCCCTGGCGGGTCGCGTGCCGTTCAAGGGCGCCGGCAATCTGGCCGATGTTGGCAAACACGGTTACCGGGTTGCTGTACCCCTTGTGCCGGGGCACGTAGCAGTAGGCGCAGGCCATGGCGCAGCCGTTTGCGGTGGAGGGGGCAATGAAGTCCGCGGACCGGCCGTTCGGCTTGACGGTCAGCGCCTTCTTGACGCCGAGGACCAGCGCCTCGGTCTTGATGCGGGACCAGCGCGGCACGTTCGTTTCATCCCCGTGCAGCTCGGGGATGTTCCAGTGGTTGTCGACAAGCACGACGTCGGCGTCCGGCCAGCGTTCCACGACCTCCTTGCCGCGGGGCAGCTCCAGGGCAGCGGGCTGCGCGTAGATGCGGCGGATTTGCAGCAGCCGGTTGAATTCCACGGTTCCATTCTCCCAAGGCGGCAAGGATGGCGCGGGCAGTTAAGCCCACGGCATGTGCTGTGGCGGCCATCATCCCCTGCCCGGGTCATTCCCGCCGCGCTAGACTGGAGCGATCATGAACGGCGCCCGTCTCCGTCTTCTTGCCTGGGTTATGGCCCTGGCGGCCTTCCTCGCGGGCTGCACACCCGCCGTCGGCCATCTCGACGCCGTCACTGAACAACCCGTCCCGGCCTCTTCGGCCCCGCAGGCCGCGGGAGACGTCGTCGCCCCTCAGCCGGCCCCCTCGTCTACTCCCACCCCCGCCCCGGCTTCTGCCCCGCCCGAGGTCCCGGCGCCCGCCCCCGTACCCCAGCCATTCGCCCTCAACCTGTACCAGGAGGGGGACTTCGTGCCGCAGTACACCTTCGACTGGTGTGTAGCGGCGAGCATCCAGATGGCGCACAACCTCATCGATGACACCGGGGGCGGCACCTGGACCGATTCCACCCAGCAGGGAGTCCTGTGGGAGATGGCGCGGGCACGGTCGAACAACTCGTTCAACGGCGCCAACCCGCTCGGCTGGGCGCAGGTGCTGACCGAGGCTGGAATGGGGCCATACACGGTCGTCAGCGTTCCTGACTATGAGGATGCGCTGCAGACGGCGGCGCGCGCCATCACGGAGACCGGACGGCCGGTGGGGCTGGTCATGTGGAGCGGCCGCCACGCATGGGTGATGAGCGGGTTCGAGTCCCTTGGCGATCCCGCCCGGTTCCCGGAGTTCCCGGTCACCGGCATCCGCGTCCTGGATCCGCTTTACCCGCACGGCAGCGAGCGGTGGGGTCCGTCGCCCGAGCCCAACAGCCTGCTCACGCCCGAGCAGTTGGCCATGCAGTTCGTGGTCCGCGAGCCACGGCGCTGGAGCAGCGACCTGCCCACCGGCTACATGCTCGTCCTGCCGCGCGCCGCTGCCTGAGCACGCCGCAACCGTTGCGCCGTTCGGGGGCCCGCCGTTCCATGCGGACCCCTAATACGCGGTGACGGCCACCGTGCGTGTCGCCAGGACCTGGCCTGTGATCCAGTGCAGGAAGTCGACCGCGATGGTGTACCGGCCCGCCGCCGGTGGGCGCAGCAGGAAATCGAACTTTTCGGCTGCGCCGGATTTGAGGATGCTGGTGACCAGCGGCTGGCCGACCTGGGAGGGCTGAACGGCCGGTCCGTCCGGGTCGGGGGTATTCCAGAAGGGACGGCCATCGTGCGAGATCAGTTCGGCAATCTCGGCCGGTTGGCCGGCCGCATCGAGGAACCGGGTACGGGTGGGGAAGTAGTCGACATTCACCATGCGGACCAGCGTGGGAGCGATGCCGTCCCTGACCACATTGGCGCGCATCGCGCTGATGGCCCATATCCTGTCCCCCCTGGGCCGGGTGGGTACCGTGCCGCCCAGGAGAACGAAGTGTTTTGGCTCGAAGCGGTTGAGGCCTGCGTCGTCCCCGGACAGACCGGCCGCGTGGTTCAGTTCGTGCCAGCGCGGGTCAATCGAATAGGGGGCGATCAATGTCTCGGTGGCGATGTCGTACAGCGGGCCGTCAGTTGAGTGGCGGCGGGTTCCCTTGGGGGGCGGGGCAGTGGAACTGACCTGCGGATCGACGATGATGGGCCCGAACATACCCATTTGTACGTGCATGGGGGTGTTGACGTGGCAGTGGTAGAAGTAGGTTCCAGCAGAACCGCGGTTGGGGTTGCCGGGGACGCCGACCTCAGGCCTCCACTGGTAGGTGTACTCCCCGGTGACTTCGAATGAGGTGTGGCCTACGCCGTCGTTCCGGGGGTCGGGTTCGATGCCGTGCCAGTGGATGGTGTGGACCCTCTTGCTGGGTTCCACCGTGCCGTGGAACAGTTGCCCCTCCGTCAGCCGCAACAGCGGCCCGGGAAGCCCGCGGCCGGACCTCTCGTCCTCGAAACTCCAAAACTCGATTTCAGGGCCGTTGGGCACCTTCAGTTTCCTGTTGAAGAAATCGAACACCATGCTGACGTCCGGGCGCTGGCGGAACTGAGTTTCCGGGCTTCCTTCATGAGGCTGGTCCGAGGCGAACTCCACCTGGCTCCGGTACAGGTGATGACCGCCTGCCACGGTGCCCGGAAGCCCTGGCTCAGGAATCGTGCCCGCTGCCAGGACCCAGTCCGCCACGAGGCCGCCGGGGTACAGCCCGCCGGCCGCCGTCTGCGAGGGCTCCGCGTGGCAGTGCATCGGATACTTCCAGTCGCCACTGCGGGCGTTCCACACCTGGTCCACCACCTCGGGTGGACGCCGGACGGGAAGCAGCGACTCCTTTCGGTCCATCGGTTCGAGCTGTACTGTGTCCTCCCAGTGTTGCAGGAGCACGTCCCCGTCCGGACTGACCCGCCCGCCACTGCGGGGGAAGTCTTCGCCATTGGCGCGCACTGTCCAGACGTGATTGCCGTGGTAGTGCAGCTGGTGGTCCACGATGCCGGCGTTGACCATCCTCATCAACTGGCCGGTCCGCACGGCGCCGGGGCTTGGCGAGGCGCTGAAGTTCCGAACATCCGTTTCGCGCGGGTGGCCGGAGGGGAGCGTGTCCTGCTCCCGGCGCTCATTGAATTCCTCATCTGTGGTGACCGCCAGCGACTGGAAGCCTGCGTAACCGTTGAGGGTGAAGTAGCGGGGTACGGCCGGGGTTGAAGCGGGATTGACCGTTTCGCCGCGGGAAGCGATGCGGGCCCAGTTCGGATCCACGTCGTGGCACAACCACAGCCATTGCCGTTCGAACTCGGTCCCGCCCGGGAAAAGCTGCCAGGCGCTGGACGGGTTTATCACCACAAGCGCACCGTAGAGGCCGAGGGTCCGTTCCACGGATGCGTTTCCCGGGTCCGTGAACACATAGGTCCCGGGCGGTGGTGCTTCGAACTCAAGGAGAGCCGATGTCCCCGGAGCAACAGGGCCCGTCGTTTCGTCCTGTTCGGCGGGACCGGCGGTATGGAACCGGAGTTCGTGCGGTTGTGGAAGGTGGTTATGCACTCTTATCCGGACGGTGCTGCCTGTCTCGGCGATGAGGGTACGGTCCGGAAAATAGCTGGCCCAGTATTCCTTCCTGGCCAGGTACTCTCCGGGATTGTCCGGGTCGGTCTGCAGGGCCGCGGGCCTGCCGTGCGGCGGCGTCGGGGCGTCCAGAGGATACGTCCGGCTGGCCACCAGTTGTCCGTCCGCGGTGAAGACCCGTGGGCTCATCCACAGCGACGGGCTGGTGTCGGTCACCGTGGTGGGGCGCTCGCCGAAGCCCCGGTGGTAGACCAGGGAGCCGTCCACCATCGGGACATAGCCTTCATTGATGTGGACGTCCAGGATGTTCATGACCGCACCTCTTCGGCGGCCATCGGCGGCAGGGCCAGCTGGTAAGTTACGTCCCGTTGCTCGTCCGAGTAGTCCAGCTCCAGCTCGAAGGCATCGCGTGGGGCAAGGTAGCTGATCAGAATGTGCTCCGATGCGTGCGGTGCTATGGGGCCGGGGTTGCGGTCAGAGTCGCGTGGAGTGACTGTTGTCCCTGAGGGACGCAGCTTCAGCCGCAGCTGCCCCGGGCTGAATAGCACTGGTACCGGCCCGGCATTCCGGAGCTGCACTTCGACCAGGACGACGTCGGACCAGGTGAGGTTTACTGGTTCCGGCCCCGCCGGGGCGGCCGGCGTCCAGTCATCGTGGCCGTGTCTATCGAGGCGGAGCTCTTCTCTAGTGCTGGCCCGCCGGACCTGCGTGCTGCCTCCGGTGCCCCTGCCGGCGTTCATGTGTGAAGCAGCCGCCGCCAGGGTCCGGAAAGCCGGTTGGCCCTGGGCATCCAGGCGGGCGAGGCGTCCGGCCCGAACGATGGTGAGGGAACCAAAAACCGTGGCCACACTCGTGGTTGTGGTCTGCGGGCTTCGTCCCACAACGCCGTAGCTGCCCCCGGCCAGCAGCAGGAAAGCGCCGCCACCGAGCACCAGTCCGAACTGGCGGCGGTTGAGGCATCGATTGGAAAATTGGCTTGCATGAGAATTCATCTCGCCTCCCATGTTGTTGCGGATTAGGCTCATCGTGCTGGCAGCCACCTGCGGAAACCTTGGAGGTCCTGCCGCCGCTTAGCCCTTCCTGATCCTGCCGGCGCGGAGGAGGGCAGCAACTCCCGCGGCCAGCCCGAACAGTCCTGCCGCGAAGGCCACCCAGGTAAGCGCCGGGACAGATGCGCCGGTGGTTACCGAGGCAGCGGGCACGACGGCGGTTTCCGCCGCGGGTGCTGAGGCGTGGCCATGCTGGGTGGTCGAGGCAGCGGTGGTGGTGAAGACCGGGGCGGGGTCCTGGGGCTCGCCTTGGCCTTCGACCACCGGATCGTCCCAGTTCCGGACGCTGCCGTCAGAGTAGGTCTGCGCCGCGGGCAGCAACACAGCAGTACCGGCCTTCGGAAGCCGCCCCACAGACAACGAGAAGGTCTGGTACTGGTCCTCGGTCAGCTGGCTCTGCACGTCGTTGGCCGTCCAGGTTACGGACAGGGGCGCTTCGGTGACGGTGGCCCCGTCCACGGTTACCGGCTGCGGCAACGTGCCTTTGGCGATGTGGGCGGTCCAACCCGGGACGGGCTTCACGCGGACCGACGTGAACGGTGTTGCCGTGGGCAGATCCACCTTGACGGTGGTGGTTGTGGCGGTCTTGGATTCGCTGGGAACCTTGAAGGTCAACTGGGTGTACCCGCCTTCGTCGGTACCTTCCGGGGTCACCGACACGTGGGCGGACGCGGCATCGAGGCCAACCGTCAGAAAGGCTGCCGTGGCTGCCCCGATGGTGGCTGCTCGCAACGAACGAGGGGGTCTGGTTGTCATGGAGAGTCCTTTTACAGGTGGGCGACAAAACACAGCATGCGGGGATGACCCCGGAAATACCTTGTGAATAGCAAGTGCGGACGCCCGGGTTGAACCGCTGTCCGCTCCGCCATCGGGAGCGCTACGCTGCCACATCCTCACGCAGGCTACGGGCATGACTGTTCGCAGTTCCGGCGCGCGGATCCCCGGGGCCCGGTTCACGGCGGAAGATGATCATCACGGTGAGAATGCCCAGCATCAGGGCTGCGATGGACCACATTGCGGGGCCCGCCAATTCTGCGGCAGCCGCGGGCGACTGCCCCCACGGCCGGCCTGCAGAGGTGGACCAGGGCAATTCCATGGACGGAGCCTGCTCCATCAACCTCCATCCGCAGAATGCGTAGAGTCCGACTATTCCCGCCAGGACAGGCAGCCGCCTGCCCGGGGCGCCGCCGGTGCCCGGATCCTGGTTCCCTGTGAGTGCGGCGGTGGCCAGGCAGCCGGTCACCAGGGCAAGCAGGCTCATGGCGCTGTAGCCGATTTGTCCGGTGGCCGCCCAGTCGAGTAAGGGGGTGTAGTAGATGGCGAAGAGGGACGCCGCGAGAAGGGGAACTGCGAGAAATGGATCCCTCGTCAGTGCTGCGAGGACCGGCTGCACGGTCCGTTCCAGGAACTCCTTAGCCCCGGCGCTGCCGTCAGTTCTGGCGAGGACGGTCAGGGTGGCCAGGGTCAGCGGGGCGGCCGGGACGAGCAGCAGCGGCACGATGGCAGTGAGCAACATCTGTGTCAGCACGTGGGCGTTGAACAGGTAGCCCTGATAGGCATGCACGCCGCCGTTGGTGACGATGAACAGGACCGCCACTCCCGCCAACCACAGCAGGGTGCGATGTACGGGCCAGGACCGGCCGGTTGTGTGGAGCCGCCGTATGCCCGCCAGATAGATCACGACGGCGAACCCGCAGACCAGGCTCCACAACGGATCGGGGGCCCAGCCGGACAGATATTCCCACAGCCCGGGCTCGGGAAGCACGGGGCCCGGCTCCCCGGATGTGGCGGCTGGCGGCGGTTCCGTCCGGGCAAGCGCCGCGGCCATCCCGGAAGCGATCCCCATTACGGCGAGCTCGGCAACGGCGAGGGCGGCGAAGAGGCGGCCGCCCCGTTCCGGTGCAATCTCCAGCCGGTTGATCGACCAACGGCGGTGGAACGCCCCGAATACCCCGAGGATGATGAGCACAGCGGCCTTTGCAAGGACGATTGCGCCATAGGGGCTGAACACGGCTTCGATCGTGCTGATTGTTGCCAGGGCGCCCATATATCCCGAGACCGCAAGGGCTATGAAGCACACCAACGCCAACGTCGAGTACCGGCGTACCGTCGCGCCCAGCTGGCCGGGCGGCAGCACAGGCCGCAGCACCATCAGGGCCAGCAGGCCGCCGAGCCAGACGGCCGCTGTGGCCGAATGCACGAACAGCGCGGTGGTACTGTCCGCATGGTCGGTGCTGCCGGCGGCGTGGGATGTCATGACCAGGGGCAACAGGCCAGCGAAGGCTGTAACGGTGGTGAGTGCAAGCATGCGGGGGCCCCGCAGCCGGGAGCAAGAGATAGCCACAGCTGTTGCTATGAGGATGGTCAGAGTGCCGGACCGGCCGGCATCGATCCCGGTCAGGAACGTCAGGAATGCCTCATCAAACCCGGCTGCAGGGCTCCTGTTGGCCATGAACAGGAAACTCGCCGAGGTATGGATGCAGGCTCCCGCGGCCCAGACAGCCGCCGACCATCCTGCCCATCGAAGAGCCTTTAAGTAGGCGGCTCCGCCGCGGGGGAGGGCACACGCCGCGAGCACGAGGGCACCGATAGTGCCGGCACTGGCGAGGTTGCACAGAAGCTTCGCGGCGGGCAGTCCCCAGGTCACGGCCAATCCTGCCCTGTCCAAGGGCCCCGGGTCCGCGCCGCCGCCGTAATTGTAGGCCCACGCCAGCGACAGCATCCCTGCCACCAGCAGCGCTGTCCCGGCCACTGCCTGCATCTTCAGCGACATCGCGCCCCTTCCGCGGCCCTCCGGCCCTTATCCTGGTGGCGCAGCAACGCCGCCTGATGTTGTGCCAGCTTCGCGTGCGCCACTTGGGAATTCCTTGGCATCCCACCCGCGGTTCTCCATGCTTGGCCTGGACGGTAGACTTGGATGGGCCGTTCTCCGGCCATTGCCGCCCACGCCCACCGCAGACGATCCGGGCCGCGGCTTATCCCTGCTGTGAAAGGCTTTACCTGCTGTGATTACTGTTCAGGATCTTGAACTGCGTGCCGGCGCCCGGCTCCTGATGGACCAGGTGAGCTTCCGCATCGACAAGGGAGACAAGATCGGGCTCGTCGGCCGTAACGGCGCGGGCAAGACTACCCTTACGCGCGTCCTTGCCGGGGAAGGCCTGCCGGCCGCCGGCAAAGTGACCCGCACCGGCGAAATCGGCTACCTGCCGCAGGATCCCCGCACCCCTGACATGGAGCAGCTCGCACGGGACCGCATCCTGTCCGTCCGGGGCCTGGACATCGCCGTCGGCAAACTCCGGACCGCGCACGACGAAATGGCGAGCGACGATCCCGCCGTCCAGCGCAAGGCGATGAACCGCTATGACCGGCTCGAGTCCGAGTTCTTGGCAGCGGGCGGATACGCTGCCGAGGCCGAGGCTGCAGCCATCTGCTCCAACCTTGCACTGCCGGACCGGTTGCTGAACCAGCCGCTCAAGACCCTCTCCGGTGGCCAGCGCCGCCGTGTGGAGCTGGCGCGCATCCTGTATTCGGATGCAGAGACCATGCTCCTCGACGAGCCCACCAACCACCTCGACGCCGATTCCATCGCCTGGCTGCGGGACTTCCTGAAGAACCACCAGGGCGGCCTGATCGTGATCAGCCACGATACTGAGCTTCTCGAAGCCACCGTGAACAAGGTCTTCCTGCTCGACGCCAACCGTGCGCAGATCGACTTCTACAACATGGACTGGAAGCGCTACCTCACCCAGCGCGAAACCGACGAACGTGCCCGCAAGCGGGAACGCGCGAACGCCGAAAAGAAGGCCCAGGTCCTGTTTGACCAGGCCAACAAGATGCGTGCCAAAGCCACCAAGGCCGTCGCAGCGCAGAACATGGCCAAGCGTGCAGAACGCCTGCTCAGCGGACTTGAAGCCGTGCGCGAGCAGGACCGCGTGGCCGCCCTGAGGTTCCCGGACCCGTCACCCTGCGGCAAAACCCCGCTCACCGCGGAAGGCCTCAGCAAGTCCTACGGTTCGCTCGAGATCTTCACCGATGTGGACCTGGCCATCGACCGCGGCTCCAAGGTGGTCATCCTCGGCCTCAACGGCGCCGGCAAAACCACCCTCCTGCGGATGCTCGCGGGCGTGGACCAGCCGGACACCGGTGACGTTATTGCCGGCCACGGCCTCAAGGTGGGCTACTACGCCCAGGAACACGAAACGCTCGACGTCGACCGCACCGTGTTGGAAAACATGCGTTCCGCTGCCCCCGACATGAAGGACGCCGAAGTCCGCGGCATCCTCGGTTCATTCCTGTTTTCCGGCGACGACGTGGACAAGCCCGCCGGCGTCCTCTCCGGCGGCGAAAAAACCCGCCTTGCCCTGGCCACCATCGTCGCGTCCAGCGCGAATGTGCTCCTCCTCGACGAGCCCACCAACAACCTCGACCCCGCCAGCCGCGCCGAAATCCTTGGCGCCCTCAAGAACTACAGCGGCGCCGTCGTCCTGGTCAGCCACGACGAAGGGGCGGTCGAAGCACTCAACCCCGAGCGCGTTGTCCTGCTGCCCGACGGCGTCGAAGACCACTGGAACGAAGACTACCTAGACCTGATAACCCTGGCTTAAGCCTTCTTCCCTGTTGGTGCGCCGTGGTCGCCTTCGCTCCGCAGCGCGCGCGATTTCCCGCGTGCTGGCTCGTCCCTCGCCTTTGACGCACGCTACATAAATCACCCGCACTACCTCGCTTGTGGGTTCGTCACCGGTCAGCGTGGTTCAGTTGTCAGCGGACGGGCAGTTCCTTTGCTTCGGTGATTCTTTGCAGCTCTTTGTAGGTGATGCTGAACATTGAGTTGTGGTCGCCTGCTCCTGCCCAGAGGAGGTTGTGCTTCTGGAGCGACTCGTCCAGGAGCGTCCTGATCTTTTCGGGGTGGCCAACCGGGGCCACTCCGCCTACATGCTGGCCGGTGTGCTTCAGGACGAAGTCTGGGGAGGCCCGTCGGATCTCTTGTTCTCAATCCTCCGCGACCGGACAGCCTGCTGCCTGTCGGCGCCCCTCCCGTCGGCCCTGGCGCATTGCGCACTTAGGCACAAGCGCAGCAGCGTGGGTGATTTATGTAGCGTGCGTCAAAGGCGAGGAACGAGCCAGCACGCGGGAAATCACTCGCGTTGCGGAGCGAACGGAACCACGTACGCGGACGCACCTAACGGCGGAGCGGGAGACCGTCAGTAGCCCTGGGCGTCGAGGAGGGCGTCTTCCTCTTCTTCGGCGGTCGGATGCTTTCGCTTGCGCGGGAGCGGTGCACGACGGCGGGCTGCCGCGGCAGCGGAGTGAACGGGGCTGCCCGAATCCAGCGACCCGTCCATGCCTTCAGCCTCATCTTCGGCGTCGATCGCCGCGTTGCGGGCCTGCTGGCGGGCCGCGTAGCCGAAGCCGACGAACATCAGGACACCGAAGGCGAACCACTGCAGGGAGTAGGACAGGTGCGTGCCCTCCTCGGTGGACGGCTTCGGGAAGGCCGCCGGCATCTGGGCTGCCGGCGGTGTCTCCGACGCGAGCTGGCCGTAGGCGCCGGTGAGCAGGGGATACCCGAGCTGTGCCGAGTACGCAGTGAGGTCGATGGACGCCAGCTGGCCTTCGGGCGCGCCGCGCTGCAGTTCAGGTTCCGGGTGCTTCAGGCGCACGACGGCGGTCACCTCACCTGCCGGCGGTTCCGGCACCGAATCCGGGCTTCCCGGGTTCTTGTTGCCGATGGGCAGCCACCCGCGGTCAATCACTACCGTTTCACCGGACGCCAGGCGGAAGGGGACAACCACCTCATAGCCGGGCTGGCCGTTCAGCGGACGGTTGCGGACAATCCGCTGGCCCGCCACGTCGTAGGTGCCCCTCAGTTCCACCTGGGTCCACTCCTTCGCAGGGTCCAGCTCCATGAACTGGTCCCGGACTTCAGCAAAGGGAACGGGGGCTGCGGAGTAGTTGGTCACCACGCGGTTGATCTCCGCGAGCGTTTCAGCGCGGCGGTCCATCTGCCAGCGGCCCAGGAAGACGCAGGCGGTGGCAAAGATGGCAGCCAGCAGGAGGTAACCCAGCCACTTGCTGGAAAAGAGGAAACGGTACATTCAGCGGTCCTGCTCCAAAAGGCCAGCCGGGGAGCCGGCATCCAGCGGGAGGGTTTCCTTCCAAAGCCCGCGGGTCTGCAGGTAATCCTCCAGCCAGTCCCGGTGCTCTGCGCAGGCAAGCCAGATCTTGCGGCGCTCGGGGGTGTGGATCTTGGGATTGTTCCAGAGGAGCTGCCAGGAGGCGCCGGACCGGCAGGCCTTGCGTGAACAGACGGCGGCGGCCTCCGCAAAGGACAACTCAGACCCTGCAGCGAAATCAAAGATGCTCATGATGCCTTCCGCTCCTCCCCGGGGCCGGTCTCGTCGTCGTCGTTAATCAACTCGCCCTGCAGGACCTCGTCGCCGGGCCTCTCGGCAGCCGAGGGTTGGGGCGGGCTCTCTATCTCGGCCAGCGGCGCGGAATCCAGCAACAGGTCGCTGTGTGCCTCCGCCTTATCGTTGCCGTTGGCGATGACCACCGCAATCCATGGGAGGAAGACCGCTCCGGCAACCATGAGGATCTTGAACCAGCCGTCCACCACGAAGATGAGGATCAGGCAGACCATGCGGATGCCCATCGCCAGCGCGTACTTGATCATGCGCTTACGCATGTCCTCAGAATGGGCTCCCGCGGCATCCGTAATGCTGTGAACCTCCGAATCGCCGGAGAACCGCCCGGGTTCTTTAGGCGCGGATTGTCCCGCATGGTTTTCAAGGGTCACGGTGGTTTATCACGCTCCAAAGGCTTGCATCAATTCTCTCACCATCGGCAGTGGCACCCAAACCCGGGCCAAAGCGGGCGCTAAGATCGGAGGCAGTCAAATCACACCCTTTGCTACCGCGGCGCAGCATGCCGCAGAATTCCGGAGCCTCTAAATGACTGAAGCAGTTTCCGCCCCCCGCAGCGTCCTGATCACGGGCGGCAACCGCGGCATCGGCCTGGCCATCGCTGAGGCTTTCCTGGCCAATGGGGACAAGGTGGCGGTGACTTACCGCAGCGAGTCGAAACTGCCCGAAGGAATCCTGGGCGTCAAGGCCGACGTCACCGACGAGGCCTCCGTGGACGCGGCCTTCAAAGAGGTTGAGGCTGCCCACGGCCCGGTCGAGGTCCTGGTGGCGAACGCCGGCATCACCAAGGACACACTGCTGCTGCGCATGAGCGAAGACGACTTCACCTCCGTCATCGACACGAACCTGACCGGTGCCTTCAGGGTCATCAAGCGGGCCTCCAAGGGCATGATCCGGCTCCGCAAGGGCCGTGTTGTCCTCATTTCCTCGGTCTCCGGCCTGTACGGTGCGCCCGGACAGATCAACTACTCCGCCTCGAAGGCGGGCCTGGTGGGCATCGCCCGTTCCCTGACACGCGAACTCGGTTCCCGCGGCATCACCGCCAACGTGGTGGCACCGGGCTTCATCAACACGGACATGACCGCAGAACTCCCCGAAGCCACGCAGAAGGACTACCTCACCAGCATCCCGGCCGGCCGCTTTGCCGAGGCCTCGGAAGTTGCCAACGTGGTCCGCTGGATCTCCAGCGACGAAGCCGCCTACATTTCCGGCGCCGTCATCCCGGTGGACGGCGGCCTGGGCATGGGGCACTAAGGCACAACCTGCACCGGCGGACGCACGCGGACGGCACATGCTCACCCCGCCGCCGCGAACGCCTCTTCCAGCCAGCCTGCCACTTCGTCGTCAATGTCCTCGACGGTGCGCAGTTCCAGGTGATGCATCCAGACGCCTGGGGATGGATGGACTATTTCCTTAAACCGGGAAGACTCCAGACGGCGGGGGAGGACAATGGACAGCACGGCCGGAACATCGGTTTTAAGATGTCGGCGCGGATTCCAGACATAGGCGAATCCGCGCCGGTTCCGGAAAGCCACCTGGCTAATGGTGGTATGCACCGTGGCCGGGACGGCGCCGCTTAGAGCCCGCCCTACCGCCTCATAGATGCGCAGTCTCTCAGGTGAATTGCTGAAGACCTGTTCCGGCGTGGACTCCGCACTGGCCGGCCGCTGCTGTGCCATACGGGGAGCCTACGCCGGGTCAAGGTGTGCAGCACCGTCAAACTAGCTGGCATCGCCTTCTTTGTGGAGGTCAGACAACGGAATCAGCACCGGCCGCTGGCATGATGGACTGCAGACCAACTCCGACTTAGACGTTTCGAACAAAAGGAGCCCCTATGGGACTGCTGGACAACAAGACCGCCATCGTCACTGGATCATCGCGCGGCATCGGCGCTGACGTGGCCAAAATCCTCGCCGGCCAGGGCGCCGCCGTCGTGGTCAACTACCGCCAGAAGGCGCCGCGCGCCAACAAGGTAGTGCAGGGCATCGAGGCCGACGGCGGCCGCGCCGTCGCCGTGGGCGCAGACCTCACCACCCAGGAAGGCGTGCAGGCCCTGGCCTCCGCCGCGATGGAAAACTTCGGTTCCCTGGACATCCTGGTCCTGAACGCCTCCGGCGGCATGGAAACCGGCATGGGCGAGGACTACGCACTCAAGCTGAACCGCGACGCCCAGGTCAACATGCTCAACGCCGCGGTGCCCCTGATGAAGGAGGGCTCACGGGTGGTCTTCGTCACCAGCCACCAGGCGCACTTCATCAACACCGTCCCCACCATGCCTGCCTACGAGCCGGTGGCCCGCAGCAAGCGCGCCGGTGAGGACGCACTCCGCGATCTCATTCCCGCACTGGCCGAGAAGGGCATCTCCCTGGTGGTTGTGTCCGGCGACATGATCGAGGGCACCGTCACCGCCACGCTGCTGGACCGCTCCACCCCCGGAGCCATCGAGGCCCGCCGTGCCGAGGCCGGGAAACTGTACTCAGTGGAGGAATTCGCCCAGGTGGTGGCCGGCATGGTGACCGCCGACGTGGAATCCGGCCACACCGAGTACGCCGGTGGAGCCGACTACTTCGGCAAGGGCTCCGGCCAGCCCGCCAGCTAGACTCTTCGCACAACGAAATGACAGTTCGCGGCAATGTTCCTTCGGGACACTGCCGCGAACTGTCATTTCGCGGTTAAGTCGCTAGACGTTAGACGCCGGCGACGTACTTGACGGCGTCGAGGTAGGGCATGTTGACGGCGGCATCCGCCACGGCCCGTACGGCAGGCTTGGCATTGAAGGCGATGCCGATGCCTGCGGCGCCGAGCATGTCCAGGTCGTTGGCCCCGTCGCCAACGGCAATGGTGTGCTCCAGGGCAATGCCTTCCGCGGCGGCCCATTCCCGCAGGAACTTCTCTTTGGCTGCACGGTCCACCACGGCGCCCAGCACCTTGCCGGTCAGTGCGCCGTCAACGATTTCCAGCTCATTGGCCTGCCAGTAGTCCAGGCCAAGGTCAGCGGCAATGGGCTCGAGGATCTGGTTGAATCCGCCGGAGACGACGGCCACCACATGGCCGGCCTTCTTGAATGCCGCAACCAGCTCCGCGGCCCCCAGGCTCAGTTTCACTTCAGCGCGGACGTTATTGACGACGTCGGCGGGCAGCCCAGCGAGCACCGCCGCCCGGGCGTGCAGGCTCTGGGTGAAATCCAGTTCCCCGCGCATGGCGGCTTCCGTGACGGCTGCCACCTCCTCGCGCTTGCCGGCGTATGCCGCAAGGAGCTCGATGACCTCCTGCTGGATGAGGGTGGAGTCGACGTCCATGATGAGCAGTTTGCGCTCCGCGGCACGGAGCCCGGCCGGAACCAGCGCGGTGTCCAGGCCATCGATGGCCCTGTCCGCAATGGCCCGCCGCAGTACGGCGAGGCCGGCGGCGGTGGCATCCGGAAGGTCCAGTCCGGCGACGTGCACCCCGTAGCGGTCATCGCCCAGGGAGTCCTCTGACTGCACAACCGCGCCGTGGGCGGCGAGGACGGAACGCAGCTGCTCCAGCCCGTTTGGAGTCATATTTTGGCCATAGCTGACCGCAGTCACGTTCGAAGTCATGCCTTCAATCTTATCCAGTGGGGCCCGGGCCCCTTGAATTGCGTCCCGCCGGCAGGGAACCGATGTCCGCTACATCAGCTCAGGCAGAGGCAGAACGGGTGGCCGGCCGGATCAAGGAACACACGGAACGTGGTGCCCGGCTGGTATTCGTGAACTCCAGTCGAGCAGGGTGCCGTAGAACTCGGCCAGGATTTTGGGGTCCGGGCAGTCAAGGACAACGACAGGGAAGCGTGCGATAGCCATAGCCAACACTCCAGGTGCGGCCTCCGGGACCACCTACAGTTTTGTGGGCTTGAATGTGCGTAGTCGGGCTGGTCACATCAGTTATCAGTCGCCATGTTTTTTGTCCTAGTGTCTACTCCTATGAGTGATGTTCTGGAATTGGATGCCGTCAGCGTTGTCCGCGGCAAAAAGACCCTGTTGGACAAGGTTGACTGGCAGGTCAATGAAGGCGAACGCTGGGTCATCCTGGGCCCCAACGGAGCCGGCAAAACCACCCTCCTCCAGATCGCAGCAGCACGCCTCCACCCGAGCAGCGGCACGGCCGGCATCCTCGACGAAACCTTGGGCCGCGTGGACGTCTTTGAACTCCGCCCCCGCATCGGCCTGTCATCGGCAGCCCTCGCCACCCAAATCCCTGAGCATGAGAATGTCCTCAACGTCGTTGTCACCGCGGCCTACGGCGTCACCGGCCGCTGGCGGGAAGGTTACGAGCGCGACGACGAGCGCCGCGCCTTCCGCCTGCTGAACGACTGGGGGATGGGTCCCCTGCTGAACAGGACCTTTGCCACCCTGTCCGAGGGGGAGCGGAAGCGTGTCCAGATCGCCCGTGCCCTCATGACGGACCCCGAACTGCTGCTGCTGGATGAGCCCGCTGCCGGCCTTGACCTGGGCGGCCGCGAAGAACTGGTCCACAAGCTGGGCGAACTGGCCAGCGACGAGGCAGCGCCGGCCATGGTCCTGGTGACCCATCACCTTGAGGAAGTTCCGCCGGGCTTCACCCACGCCATGCTGTTGCGCGACGGCGGCGTGGTGGCCGCCGGACCCATCACCGAAGTCCTCACCGATGAGCACCTCAGCGCCACTTTCGGCCTCGCCCTGGATGTGACGGAAAACTCCGGCCGTTACTCCGCCACCGCCCGCCGCTAAGGCAGGGTTCACCGCCAGCAGTGGAGATCCTTAGCAGCATCCTGGTCTTTTTCGCGGGCCTGTGGGCCGGCACCATCAACGCAGTGGTCGGCTCCGGCACGCTGGTGACCTTTCCCGTACTCATTGCCCTCGGCGTCGCGCCGGTGGTGGCCTCCATGAGCAACGCCATGGGGCTGGTGGCCGGCACGGCGGCCGGGGCGTGGGGTTACCGGCGCGAGCTGGCAGGCCGGGGCCGCCAGCTGATGAAGCTGCTGCCGGCCTCACTGCTCGGCGGAATCACCGGCGCCTACTTGCTGCTGCACCTGCCCGAGCAGGTCTTCCACTATGTGGCACCCGTCCTGCTGGTGCTTGCCCTGCTGATGGTGGTCTTCCAGCCCAGGCTTCAGGCATGGGTGCGCAGCCGCGAGGAGAACCCGGAACATGCCATCCGGGACCGCAGCCACGGCGTGCTCCTTGTGGTGCTGGTGTACCTCGCAGGCGTGTACGGGGGCTACTTCGTGGCAGCCCAGGGCATCCTGCTGGTGGGCATCCTGGGCGTGTTCCTGACCGGGACCATGCAGAATGCCAACGCCATGAAGAACATCCTGGTGCTCGGCGTCAACATGGTGGCGGCCGTGTCGTACCTGATCTTCGCCTTCGACCGGATCAACTGGCTGGTGGTCCTGCTGATCGCCGTCAGTTCCACGATCGGTGGCCTGGTTGGTTCCAAGGTGGGGCGCAAGCTCTCCCCGAAGGTCCTGCGGGCCGTCATCTTCACCCTTGGCATCGTGGCCCTGGGCGTGATGGTCGCCAACCTGCTGAAATAATCACCCGGTGACGTTCCACTATCTAGAGTCCGCCGATGATCCCCGGGTGGGCGACTACACCACACTGACCGATGTGCACCTGCGGAAGCTCCGGGAACCACGCGAAGGCATGTACATCGCTGAATCCTCCCGGGTCCTGCGCCGTGCCCTGGCGGCCGGGCACCAGCCGCGGTCGTTCTTCCTGGCCGAGAAATGGCTTGCAGACCTCGACGACGTCTTCCAGGCATACCCCGACGTTCCGGTTTTCATCGGGAAGGCAGCCCTGCTCGAGGAAATCACCGGCTTCCACCTGCACCGCGGCGCCATGGCCGCCATGCACCGCCCCGCCCCCGTGCCGCTGCCCGAACTGCTGGCGGGCGCGCGCCGGGTGGCAGTCCTGGAGGACATCGTGGACCACACCAACGTGGGCGCCATCTTCCGGTCCGCCGCCGCCCTGGACATCGACGCCGTCCTGGTCTCACCCCGCTGCGGGGACCCCCTGTACCGCCGCAGCGTCCGGGTCAGCATGGGCACCGTCTTCCAGGTCCCCTGGGCACGCCTCGAAAGCTGGCCGGCAGACCTCCAGGTACTCAAGGACCACGGCTTCACCGTTGCCGCCCTGGAGCTGACGGCGGACGCCCAGGACGTGGATGTGGTTGCCGCCCGGAACCCGGACAAGCTGGCGCTGGTGCTCGGCACGGAAGGTGCCGGCATGAGCGCCGAAACACTTGCCGCCGTCGACCTCGCCGTCAAGATCCCCATGCGCAATGGCGTGGATTCGCTCAACGTTGCTGCCGCATCTGCTGTGGCCTTCTGGGAGCTGCGGGCGCGGCCCCAAGCCTCCGCCGCCGAATTGCATACTCTGCCACAGCCACGTTGATGACCCACCCGGCACCCATGAGCAGTGCCCGCCCTGCCTCGCCGGGCTGGCCTGCGAGCACCATCCACGGGATCGATACGAGAGCCTGGGTCCCGGCTGCGATCCCGATGGCGTAGGCGCGGGTCATCCACGCCCCGTGGTGCTGATACCTGCGCCTGGCGAGGGCCCTCACCCCCAGGATGATGCTGGCAAGCATGGCGGTTCCGAAGATCAGGCGCAGGATGAAAAGTGCGGGGCCGTCCCCCTGTGGAAGGTCGTAGAAGGCGGCCATCCACAGGCCGGACAGGGCCACCAGGAGGCCGGCGGGTATCAGGACAACGCCGGCTGCCCGGTGCCAGGCGGTACGGCCGGAGCGTCCCCTGCGCAGGCCGGGGACAAACTGGAACGCCCCCAGCAAGCTGTAGAGAATGGCAGCGGGTATGTGCACCATCACGGGTATGGGCGAGGCGAAGAACCGTGCATTGGCAGGCGTAACAGGAGCGCCCCCGGTCAACTCGGCCATGCGCAGGGAACCGAAAATGACGGGGATGAGGCTGACAAAGATGAGGCCTGCCGGTACCAGCCAACCTGCCTGCCTGCGCCGGGCCGGCGCCTGAGTCGCTATCGATTGAGTCGCCATGTCTCGTCTTCTTTCCGCAGCTGCCGCGTCGAGGTGTACGGCGTACACCCGTTCTGCGACCAAATCTAGGTGTACGCTGTACACCTGTCAATGGCTATTACGGGCGGGAAGATATGACAGACCTCAACGAACGGCCTGCACGGGCACCCAGGGGTCCGCTTAGCAGGCAACGGGTGCTTCGCGCTGCGCTCCTGCTGGCGGACCAGGCCGGGGTGGATTCATTGAGCATGCGCAGGCTCGCCGGGGAGCTGGGTGTGGTGCCTATGGCCCTTTACAAGCACGTGGCGAACAAGGAAGAACTGCTGGACGGCATGGTGGACGCCATCATTCAAGAGATCGCACCTCCTCCGCCGGGCCTTCCATGGAAGGAGGCCGTCCGGGTGCGCGTGCTCTCAGCCAGGACGACGCTCCGCCAGCACCCCTGGGCCCGCCGCGTCATCGAAACCAGGACATCGAAGACCCCCGCCGTTCTCGATTACATGGACTCGTTCACCAGGATATTCCTGGCCGGCGGGTTGTCTGCGGACCTGACCCACCACGCGTTGCACGCACTGGGCGGGCGCATGTGGGGCTTCACGCAGGAATTGTTTGACAAACCCGCGGCAGCGGAACAAGCCGCCGACGTCCCGCCCCACATGCAGCTGGCCATGATCCGGCAGATGGCCAGGCTGTACCCGAATATTGCCGCTGTCGCGGCGCCCGGAGCCCATGATGGAGGCACCGTGGTTGCTTACGGCTGCGACGACCAGTTTGAGTTCGAATTCGCCCTTGACCTGCTGCTGGACGGCATTGAGCAGCTTCACGCCCAAGGCTGGACGTCCCCGCGCTCCCTCCCGCCCGGGGAGTAGCGGCGCGGTTCGTCAGGCCCGCCGGCATCCGCTATCATTGATAGCTGGTTGTCCTGCTTTTTCAGCCTCGGCTGCAGCAGCCGCAGCCATCCCATTCATACCTGGCAACTGGCAAAATCCAGTTGCGTTGAACAAAGGTCCCATTATGAAGTCTGATATCCACCCGAAGTACGAAGCTGTTGTTTTCAACGACCTGGCCTCCGGCACGAAGTTCCTGACCCGCTCCACCGTGTCTTCCTCGAAGACCATCGAGTGGGAAGACGGCAACACCTACCCGGTCATCGACGTCGAAATCTCCTCCGAGTCCCACCCGTTCTACACGGGCAAGCAGCGCATCATGGACTCCGCAGGCCGCGTCGAGCGCTTCAACGCTCGCTTCAAGGGCTTCGGCGGCAAGAAGTAATCCACTTCGCCCAAGCTTCATGACGAAAGCCCGCACCGGCAACGGTGCGGGCTTTCCGCGTTAACGGCCACGCCGCTTCTGCGGCAGGATGGATGGCATGACGCACCCTCCGCTTCCTGAAACCCACCCTGCCGCAACCGAACGCCTGCACGGCGAATACAAGGTGCCGGGCGGGAAACTGGTGGTGGCAGACCTCGCCGTCGCCGATGGATCACTGGCGGACGTCTCCATCAGCGGTGACTTCTTCCTGGAACCCGACGAGGCCCTCCTGGACATCAACCGGGCCCTCACCGGCCTGCCGGAAGCAACGCCCGCCGCCGAGCTTGCCGAGGCCGTGACTGCCGCGCTTCCGGCTGATGCCGCCCTGTTCGGCTTTTCGGCAGACGCCGTGGCGATCACCGTCCGGCGTGCCCTGGCCAAGGCCACGTCGTGGGCGGACCATGACTGGAACATCATTGGCCCCACCGTTCTGCCCACCGAGATCAATGTCGCCCTTGACGAGGTCCTGACCGAGGAAGTGGGCGCAGGCCGGCGCAATCCCACCCTGAGGTTCTGGGACTGGGAGGAACCCTCCGTGGTGATCGGCAGCTTCCAGTCCTTCCGCAACGAGGTGGATCCCGACGGCGTGGCGAAGCACGGCATCAAGGTTGTCCGCCGCATCAGCGGCGGGGGAGCGATGTTCATGGAGGCCGGCAACTGCATCACCTACTCGCTGTACCTGCCCCAGACCCTGGTGGACGGCATCAGCTTCGCGGATTCCTACCCGTTCCTGGACGCCTGGGTCATGGCCGCCCTGGAGAAGCTCGGCATTACGGCCTTCTATGTACCGCTGAATGACATCGCCACGGACCAGGGAAAGATCGGGGGCGCCGCCCAGAAGCGCCTTGCCAACGGCGGGATGCTGCACCATGTCACCATGAGCTATGACATCGACGCGGACAAGATGGTGGAAGTCCTGCGCATCGGCAAGGAGAAGCTGTCCGACAAGGGGACCCGCAGTGCCAAGAAGCGGGTGGATCCGCTGCGCCGGCAGACCGGCCTGGCGCGGACTGCCATCATCGCGGCAATGATGGACGTGTTTGCCGAACGGTACGGCGCCACCCCGTCAGAGCTGTCCGAGGCGGAGCTGGCCGCAGCCCGTGACAGGGTGGCCGCCAAGTTCGGCACGGAGGAGTGGCTGCACCGGGTCCCCTGAGTGCCGAGGTCAGGGAGCAGGTGAACCAACGACGGCGGCCTGCGCCGTGAGTGCCCGCAGCAGGTGGCTGCGCTGCTCCACGATGATGCGGCGCAGGGCCCGCGGAGCATCGGTATGGGCCGCCAGCCACTCGTCGGTCCTGCGCAGCACCGGATGCTCCGCAGGCTCCATCCCTTCCGCCAGGTCCTGGTCCAGAGGAAACAGGCCGCGGACAATCCGGCTGGCGATTTCGATACTGCGGCCCTCCCACACATCCAGCAGGCGCTCAAAGTACGGTTCCACATACGGCTCCAGCAGCGCAGCCGGTGCCGTGGTGAAACCGCTGATCGTCGCGCTGAGCAGCTGGTTGGAGAGCGTGTCACCGTGGACAGCCTCCTTCCACGCCGCGGCCTTGACCCTGGGCTCCGGGCGGGCAGCGAGCGCTGTGGCATGCCCCGCCCTACCTGACGCCGTGGTGTCCCGTGCCAGCTCGGCGTCGAGTTCCGCTACGGTCGCTTGGCCGTTGGCCGCGAGTGCGTGCCAGAAGTGCCAGCGCAGTTCGGCGTCCACCGCCAACCCCTTCACCGGGGCTGAGCCGTCCAGGAGGCCTTTAAGCCGGGGCACCAGGGTTCCGTCGTGCCTGCTGAGTGTGCCGAGGGTCCGGGCCCAGGCGAGCTGGTGGTCGGAACCCGGGACGGCCCGGTCCAGTTCCGCCGCCACGGTTGCCAGGAAGGATGTCCGGACGGCTTCCCGTCCGGGGGCCGGTGTGTAGCGTTCGACGGCGGTACAGGCGTTTTCGAGGATGTTCAGCAGGACGCCGATGCCGGTTTCCGCCGGCCCAAACGCAGCCACTGCGTCCACATACCGTGCCGCAGGGCTTTCGCCGTCCCTTGCGGAGTTCCAGAGCGCAGTCCAGCAGAGGGCGCGGGCCATCGGGTCGGAGATCCTGTCCAGCGATGCCAGGACGGTTGCCAGGGACACCGGGTCCAGCCGGACCTTCGCGTACGTCAGGTCGTCGTCATTGAGGAGCAGCAATGCGGGCCGTGGCTTTCCTGACAGCTCCGGCACAGCGGTGAAGGCACCGCTGACATCGGTTTCCACGCTGCCCGTGCGGACCAGCGCTCCTTCGCCGTCGACGTCGTACAGCCCCACCCGGAGCCGGTGCGGCCGCGGCTCGTTACGTCCCGTGACCGGATCCGTGGCGTCCTGGACGATGCGCACGTCGCCCAGGACGCCGTCGTCGTTCCCCTGGCCGGCGGCGATGTCCAGCGAGAGGGTGGAAATCCCTGAGGTCTGCAGCCATTGCTGCGCCCAGCCGGTGAGGTCCCGCCCGGAGGAGGCACTGAGGGATTCCAGGAGGTCCGCCAGGGTGGTGTTGGAGTAGGCGTGCTTGCGGAAGTAGTCGCGGGAGCCGGCGATGAACGCGTCAAAGCCGACGTAGGCTACCAGTTGCTTCAGTACCGAGGCGCCCTTGGCGTAGGTGATGCCGTCGAAGTTCTGCTTGGCGGCTTCGAGGTCGGGGATGTCCGCGACGATGGGATGCGTGGTGGGCAGCTGATCCTGGAGGTAGGCCCAGGCTTTGCGCTTGTTGGCGAAGCTGACCCAGGCGGAATCCCAGTCAGTGGCCTGGTCCACGCCCAGCGTGCCCATATAGTCGGCGAAGGACTCCTTGAGCCAGAGGTCATCCCACCACTGCATGGTCACCAGGTCCCCGAACCACATGTGTGCCATCTCGTGCATGAGTGTGTTGGCGCGGCCCTGGTACTGGGCGTCGGTGGCACGGGACGTGAAGACGTAGCTGTCCGTGAACGTCACCAGGCCGGGGTTCTCCATGGCGCCGAGGTTGTATTCGGGGACGAAGGCCTGGTCGTACTTGCCCCAGGGGTAGGGGTAGGCGAACAGCCGGTTGAAGAAGTCCAGGCCGTTTTTGGTCAGCGTGAACAGCTGTTCCGCGTCGAAGGATTCCGCCAGGGACGCCCGGCAGTAGAGGGCCAGCGGGATGTCGAGGGAGGTCCCGTCGTCGAGCGTTGCCTGCCAGCGGTCCTCGGCCTTGAAGTACGGGCCGGCCAGCACTGTGGTGATGTACGTGGACATCGGCTCAGTCGCGGCAAAGTCCCAGCGTGCGGTGGCAGGGTCGCTGGTGAGGAGCGTCCGGGCGGTTTCCATCCCGTTGGAGGCGACCTGCCACCCGGCGGGCGCCATGACGTGGAAGGTGAAGGTTGCCTTGAGGTCCGGCTGCTCGAAGTTGGCAAATACGCGGCGGGCGTCAGCCGGCTCGTACTGGGTGTACAGGTAGCACTGCCCGTCTGCCGGGTCCACGAACCGGTGCATGCCCTCTCCGGACCGGCTGTACAGGGCGGTTCCGGTGACGGTGACCTGGTTCCGGGACTGCAGGTTGTCCAGCCGGATGCGGGCGCCGTCCACCACGTCCTCCACGGGCAGCGCCCTGCCGTTGAGGACCACGCTGTAGACGCTGCTGCCAATAAAGTCCAGGAAGGTAGAAGAACCGGGCTCCGACGCGGTGAAGGTGATGACGCTGCGGCTGGTGTAGCCGGCAACGTCCGGGTCAGCCGCCTGCCGCACGTCCAGCGACACGTCGTAGCTGGCGGTGCTGATCACGGCAGAACGTTCAGCGGCTTCATCGCGGCGCAGATTCTCATTTGACACCGGGCTATCTAATCACGGGCTGGGTGCCCGGATGTCAGGCAGCGATCAGCAGGGCCGCCGCCAGGCCCAGCACGGCGATCAGCAGCCAGGACGCCAGCGCGGCCAGCAGTGCACGCCCGCCGGTCAGCAGGAGCGTCCGGATGCGCACCGCGGAACCCAGCCCGAACAGCGCGGCGCCGAGCAGAACGTCCTGCAACGCGGCCCCTGCCGCGAGCCAGTCCTCCGCCAGCCAGCCCGTGGACCGGAGCCCCACCATGGCCACGAATCCCAGGACGAACAGGGGCACCACCGGCGGAAGTTTCGTATGCCCGCCGTCCGTGTCCGCGTCAGTCCGGACGGTGAGGCGCTGGTGCGTTCCGGCCAGGGCTGCCACGGGTGCCAGCAGGAGCACCCGGGTGAGCTTGACCACGACGGCGATGCCCAGTGCCGCCGTCCCCGCGGTTTGCGCGGTGGCCACCACCTGGCCGACGTCGTGCACGGAGGCGCCGATCCAGGCGCCGAAGACCGGGGCTGTGAGCTGCAGAGGGTGGACGAACAGCGGCAGGACGCCAATGGCAAGGGTTCCGCAGAGCGTCACCAGCGCCACGGGCAGGACGGTGTCCACGTGCCGGATCCGCCGCACGGCCGCCATGGCGCCGATGGCTGATGCACCGCAGATCGAGAATCCGGTAGCCACCAGGAGCGACGTGACCGGGGGAAGCCGGAAGAGCCTGGAAATCAGGTAGGTCCCGCCAAAGCTGGCAGCCACAACCCCTACAATCAGTGCCAGGGCCAGCCAGCCCAGCCCGAGGACGTCCATGATGCTGACCTTCAGGCCGAGCAGGACAATCCCGCCGCGCATCAGGTGCTTACCGGCAAAATCCAGGCCGGGCCGTGCCCGGCCCGCGGTCCACACGCCGGCTGCCGGCAGGTTGGCCGCCAGGACCCCGAGCACCACGGCCAACGTCATGGCGGGCAGGACCGGCACCAGCCAATGCACAAGGAAGGCGGCCACCAGTGCGGCGGCTGCCGTGGCCAGTCCGGGAAGCAGCCGGTCAGCGCGGCGGGGGTTGCCCGGACCCGGCACTGGGAGGCTTCTGCTGACTGGCACTCACCTACTGTGCCGGAAAAGGCCCGGAATGCACGAACCCGTGCCGCTGCGCCAACACGCCAGAAGGGACGGCAGTAATGAATTCGAAACAAAAAGATGGTTGGCTATTGGGCATGTCAGACCTTTTTCAGGAATACTCCGAGGCCGCCGGCCGGACCGGAGCCTACGATGAGATGTTCGCCCCCGGGCAGCAAGCCAGGGACTCCTACGGGCAGGTGGCGGACGCCCTTCGCAAGCTTTCCCTGGCCGATGTCAGTGCCCGGGCCGATTCAATGGCGCGCACGTTCCTGGACCGCGGTGTGACCTTCGACTTTGCCGGCGAGGAGCGGCCCTTCCCGCTGGATATCGTCCCCCGTGTTATTCCTGCGGCGGAATGGGATGTCCTGGAACGGGGCGTCGCCCAGCGGGTGCGGGCGCTGGAAGCGTTCCTGAACGACGTGTACGACAAGATGACCGTGGTGTCCGACGGCGTGATTCCCCGGCAGCTGGTAACCACCAGCGCACACTTTCACAGGCAGGTCCACGGTTTTGAACCCGCCGGCGGCGTCCGCGTGCACATCTCCGGCATCGACGTGGTGCGGGATGCTGCGGGAACGTTCCGTGTCCTGGAGGACAACGTCCGCGTTCCTTCGGGCGTCAGCTACGTGCTGGAGAACCGGCGGGCCATGGCCAAGGGCCTTCCCGAAGCCTTCGGACAGCAGCTCATCCGGCCCGTGGAGGAATACCCCCGCCGGCTGCTCTCGGCCCTGCGGAAGACCGCGCCTGCCGGCGTGGACGATCCCACCGTCGTCGTCCTGACCCCCGGCGTCTTCAACAGCGCCTACTTCGAGCACACGCTGCTGGCAGGCCTGATGGGCGTTGAACTGGTGGAGGGCAGGGACCTCATCTGCCGCGGAAACCGGGTGTACATGCGCACCACGGCCGGTGAGCAGCGCGTGGACGTCATCTACAAGCGGATCGACGACGACTTCCTCGATCCGCTGCAGTTCCGGGCCGACTCCATGCTGGGCTGCCCCGGGCTGGTCAACGCCGCACGCGCCGGCGGCGTCACCATCGCGAACGCCGTGGGCAACGGCGTCGCGGATGACAAACTGGTTTACAGTTACGTTCCTGACCTGATCCGCTACTACCTCAGCGAGGAGCCCATCATCGCGAACGTTGACACGTTCCGCCTCGAAGAGAAGGAAGCCCGGGAGTACACCCTGGACAACCTCGCCGAACTCGTGGTCAAGCCGGTGGACGGTTCCGGCGGCAAGGGACTGGTCATCGGGCCCGACGCCTCCAACGACGAACTGGACGCGCTCCGGCAGCGGATCATCGGTGACCCGCGCGGCTGGATCGCCCAGCCCGTCCTGCAGCTTTCCACGGTTCCCACCCTGAGCGGTGACAAGTTCGGCCCCCGCCACGTTGACCTGCGTCCCTTCGCAGTGAACGACGGCGACAACGTCTGGGTGCTGCCCGGCGGACTGACGCGGGTGGCGCTGAAGGAAGGCTCCCTGATTGTGAACTCCAGCCAGGGCGGCGGGTCCAAGGACACCTGGGTGCTCGCCGACTCGCCGCAGGTGCCGGTGGAAACCGTTCCCCGGCCCTCAATTTCCGTGCGTGAGCGCGTGTCTGTCTGGCCTGTGGAAAGCAACTGGCGGGACCGCCAGTCGGAGCAGCAGCAGTGACCCGGACCGTGATCCGGCAGATGTCTTTTCCCGTTGTTTCGGGCCCGCAGGAGGTAGCCGAGAATGCTTAGCCGTATAGCCGAATCCCTTTTCTGGATCGGCCGTTATGTGGAGCGGGCCGATGGCACCGCCCGCATCCTTGATGTGCACCTGGAGCGGCTGAACCACCTGCCCATGGACGAACGCAAGAGCGTGGCCAAGGAGCTCCTCGCCGTCATGGGCGCCCGGCCGCAGAGCGAGGACTTCGGCCTGCCGGAACTGCTGCACGCCCTGGCTTATGACAAGACCAGTGCCACGTCGATCGCCGGTTCCCTCGGGGCGGCCCGCGAGAACGCCCGGCGTGCCCGCGAGACGGTTTCCTCGGGCCTGTGGGAGAGCCTCAACACCACCTACTACGGGCTGAGCCAGCACCGCAAGGACGTGGTGGGAACCTACCGCTTCTGCAACTGGACGCTCGAACGGACCGCCATGGTCAGCGGGCTTGCGGACACCACGGTCAGCCATGACGAGAGCTGGCTGTTCCTGGTGCTGGGCCGCTCCCTGGAACGGGCAGACATGACCGCACGCATGCTCTCCACCCGGGACGTCCTGTCCGCAGGCATGTCCTGGGTCAACATGCTCCGCTGCGCCGGCGCCTACGAGTCCTTCCTGCGCACCCGACGGGCCGCCTTCGGCGACCAGCACGCCGCGGAGTTCCTGCTGCTGGACCGCCTCTTTCCGCGGTCCATCGTCTACGCCCTGCGCGATGCCGACGAATGCCTCGCCAAGCTGGACCCCTCCGCCCAGCGGGTGGGCTTCATCAACGACGCGCGCCGGATCGTGGGCCAGGCCAGGACCTTCCTTGAGTTCCACCGCACGGACGACCTCATGTCCGAGCTGCCCGAACACATGGAACGGGTCCAGAAGGCCGTATCCCAGGCCTCGGACGCCATTTCCCGTAAGTACTTCAATCAGGCGGACGAACTGGCCTGGGTGGGAGAAGTTTCATGACCCGGCTGAGCATCGTGCACAAGACGGCGTACAAGTACAACAAGCGTGTCACCCTGTCCTACAACGAGGCCCGGATGACCCCGCTGACCGATTCCCAGCAGGTGGTCCTCGAGTCCGTCGTGAAGGTCTCGCCGTCGCAGGCGGCGGTGAGCACCTACCGTGACTACTGGGGCACCAGGGTCACGGCGTTCGACATGCAGATGCCGCACGAGCACCTCGAGGTGGTGTCCAACATCACCGTGGAGGTGCACCGGGCAGAGAAGATTCCGTCCGAATCCGACATTGTGGGCTGGGACGTCCTCGCCTCGCCGGAGACCCTGAACACGTTCAGCGACTGGTTGCCCCAGTCCCGGCTCAGCGGCCCCGGGGACGAAGTCCTGGGCATCATTCCCAAGGTGGTGGCCGGCAAGAACCCGCACGAGGCCGCGCTGGCCGTGTTCTCGTGGATGCGCGGCGAGATGACCTACATGTCCGGTTCAACTGCCGTCACCACCAATGCCGAAGAGGCGTGGGGCCAGCGCCAGGGCGTGTGCCAGGACCTGGCCCACCTGGCCATCGGAGCGCTGCGCAGCTGCGGCATTCCTGCCCGTTATGTCTCCGGTTACCTGCACCCGCGCTCCAGCGCCGGGATCGGCGAGACCGTGGCGGGGCAGTCCCACGCCTGGCTCGAGTGGTGGGACGGTGACTGGCGGAGCTGGGACCCCACCAACCACAAGCCCGCGGGCGACTTCCACGTCACCGTGGCCAGGGGCCGTGACTACCGCGACGTGCCGCCGCTGAAGGGCATCCTGTCCGGTGGCGGCGGGTCCGCCCTGAGCGTCAGCGTGGAGATCACCCAGCTCGCCTGAACCCTTGGTTCCGGCCCGCCTATTCCGGCGCGGTCTTCACCGAGCCGCTGAGCTGGGTCCACCAGGTCAGCGGCTCGGTTACCTTGAAGCGGCGCCCGGTCACGGAGTCCGGGGTGATCCGCACGAAGGCGTCCTTCCGGCCGGCCTGCCAGGGAAACAAGTACAGCTGCGAGGTGTCCAGGACTTCATCCGTCCCGGTGACCACCCGGCCCGTGCCCTTGACCACCACGCTCCAGGCCAGGCCGGTGGCGGAATCGACGCCGTCGGCTTCAAGTGCCACAGCCGCATCGCCGGATGCACCGGAGAGCTTGGTGCCTTCACCGGTGCGGAACACCAGGGTGCCGCCGTCCACGGCGTAGTTGATGGGGAAGATGTCCGGGCGCCCGTCCACCAGGACGGCGAGCCGTCCCACGGACACGGTCCGGAGCATCGCCCAGCATTCGTGGTGTTCGAGGTTCTGGACAGGGGATGAGGGTTCGTCAGTGGAGGCTCGCTCGGCGTTCATGGCGCCGAGCTTACGCCTACCAGGGGCTCGGCTTGTAGTCCTTGAGGAACACTCCGTACTGGTCCTCGCCGTTCTCACCCATCACGATGGGATCGTAGACGCGGGCGGCACCGTCCACCAGGTCGAGGGGCGCGTGGAAGCCCTCCTCCATAAGCCGGACCTTGGTGAAGTGCGGGCGTTCGTCGGTGATCCAGCCCGTGTCCACCGCGGTCATCAGGATGCCGTCGGTCTCCAGCATCTCCTGGGCGCTGGTCCGCGTCATCATGTTCAGCGCCGCTTTGGCCATGTTGGTGTGCGGGTGGCCCGGCCCCTTGTAGGCACGGGAGAACTGGCCCTCCATGGCTGAGACGTTCACGATGTACTTCCGGCGTGCCGTGGAACGCTTCATGGCTTCCCGGAGGCGGCTTACCAGCAGGAACGGGGCCGTGACGTTGCAGAGCTGGACTTCAAGCATTTCCAGCGGATCCACCTCGTCCACCACCTGGGTCCAGCTGTTGATGGTGGCCAGGTCCGGGACCAGGCCACCGGCGTCGATTGCCGTCCCGGACGCGATCCGCTCAAGTGATGCGGAGCCGGTGGACAGGGCCAGCGACGTGATGGCGTCACCGGCGAGCACCGGATGTTCGGTGACGCTGCCCGCAAGTGCCAGGGGGTGCTTGTCGTGCGCGTGGCCGAACGTCAGGAGCTCCGGACCGCCATTGGCATGCTCAAGGGCGGCGGGAAGCGGTTCGTCCTCGGCATCAACCAGGGGCTTGTAGGCGTTGCCGGAGCGGCGGACCGTCTGAGCTGCGTTGTTGATGATGATGTCCAGCGGGCCGGCCTCGTTGAGCGAATCCGTCAGCGCCATGACCTGGGCGGGATCGCGCAGGTCGATGCCCACAATGCGGAGCCGGTGCAGCCATTCCCCGCTGTCCTCCATGGCCGCGAACCGGCGGGCAGCGTCCTTCGGGAACCGGGTGGTGATGGTGGTGTGGGCGCCGTCCCGGAGCAGCCGGAGTGCAATGTACATGCCGATCTTGGCGCGGCCGCCCGTGAGCAGGGCGCGGCGGCCGGTGAGGTCGGTGCGTGCGTCGCGTTTGCTGTGGCTGAAGGCGGCGCACTCCGGGCAGAGCTGGTGGTAGAAGGCGTCCACCTGGGTGTAGTGCTGCTTGCAGATGTAGCAGGGGCGGGACCGGATAAGGTGGCCGGCCACCTTGCCGGTGGCGGAGGGGGCCAGCTTGTTGCCGCGCGTTTCGTCATCGATGCGGTCCGGGGCGGCCGTAGCGGTCTGGGCCAGGACGGAGCGGTCGGCTTCGGCGATGAGGTCGCGCTTGGTGACCCTCCGGTGCCGTTTGACGGCCTTGAACATTTTTCCGGTGGCCCGCCGGACCGAGACGTAGTCCGGGTGCTCCTCGTCGTAGGCGTGGATCGTATTCAGGACCTTGAGGCAGGCCTGGATTTCCTCAGGCGTCAGATCGGGGGAGCTCATTAGACCAATTTTACAGCCTGGAGCTCCCGCTTTAAGCGACGGCCGGCTGCACCGAAAATGGTGCAGCCGGCCGTCGCTTAAGAGTCTTGGAGGGCTTAGGAGATCCGCGCCCCGGGACGCGCGCCGGGAACGGCGTCCGCGGCGGCCGCGGCATGCGTCTGGGCCACCTTGTTAACCGATTCGCGGACGTCCGGGTACTGGGCCGCCGCAGCCTTGACGGCGTTGGGAACCAGGTGGAGGTTCTTCGCGGCGAGCTGCCGCTCTTCCTCGCCTGGTTCCGGGACTTCCTGGCCCTTGGCGAGCACGGTGATGCCGGACTCGGTGACTTTGAACCCGCGAGCCCGGTCCAGCTCGGGATCCAGGCCGATCGCTGCGCCCGCCGGAACCTTGACGTTCTTGTCGATGATGGCGCGGTTGACCACGGCCCCTTCACCGATCTGCACCTTGTCCATCAGGACGGAGTCGATGACCCGGCTGCTGGTTGCAACAAAGACGTCGTTGGAGAGGACGGAGCCTTCCACCACACCGCCGGAGATGACCACGCCGCTGGAGACGATGGAATCCAGGGCGGTGCCCACGGTGTTGTTCTGTCCGCGGACGAACTTGGCCGGCGGGGAAATGCTCTGCCGGGTGTAAATGGGCCATTCGGAGTTGTACAAATTGAAGACCGGCAGCGGGGAGATGAGGTCCATGTGCGCGTCGTAGAAGGAGTCGATGGTGCCCACATCGCGCCAGTACGTGCGGTCGCGCTCGGTGGAGCCGGGGATCTCGTTGAGCGTGAAGTCGTAGACACCGGCCTCGCCCTGGTTAACGAAGTAGGGGATGATGTCCCCGCCCATGTCGTGCTTGGTGTCCAGCCGTTCAGCGTCCACATGCAGTGCTGCAACCAGCGCGTCGGCGTCGAACACGTAGTTGCCCATGGAGGCCAGGAACTGGGTGGGGTCCGCTGCCAGGCCGGGGGTGCTGGCCGGCTTTTCCACGAACGCCGCGATTTTCTGCGGATCGTTCTGGTCCACCTCGATGACGCCGAACTGGTTGGCCATGTTCAGGGGCTGGCGCACGGCAGCAACCGTTGCCTTGGCGCCGCTGTGCACGTGCTGGGCCACCATCTGGGCGAAGTCCATGCGGTAGACGTGGTCGGCGCCGACCACCACCACAATGTCCGGGTTGGCGTCATGGATCAGATTCAGGGACTGGTAGATGGCGTTGGCGCTGCCGAGGAACCAGCTCTTGCCCACGCGCTGCTGCGCGGGAACCGAGGCAACGTAGTTGCCGAGCTGGGTGGACATACGCCAGGTTTCGGAGATGTGCCGGTCCAGGCTGTGGGACTTGTACTGGGTCAGGACCACGATCTGCAGGTAGCGGGAATTCACCAGGTTGGACAGGGCGAAGTCGATCAGGCGGTAGCTTCCCGCGAAGGGCACCGCCGGTTTCGCGCGGTCTGCCGTCAGTGGCATCAGTCTGTTTCCCTCGCCGCCTGCGAGGACAATGGCCAGGACTCTTTTGTTCAACGGCATAATGGTCGCTCCTGTACGCCTTCGTAACTCCCCAAGACAGTCCGGCATGCCCGGACTCCTTCACACTAGAACAGTTATGCGTGAAGGACTACCTTGGGTCTTGTGCGAATAGACATTGTGACTAAAGAGTTTCCGCCGGAGATCTATGGTGGCGCCGGGGTCCACGTGGCCGAATTGAGCAGGGTGCTTAGTAAGCACGTTGACCTGCAGGTTCGTGCATTTGGGGCTCCCCGCGACGCCGACTATCATGGCGCGGCGGTGACGTCCTACTCCGTGCCGGAGGATCTTGGCTCAGCCAACGCTGCCGTGCAGACGCTTGGGGTGGACCTGCGGATCGTACCGGACGTCGAAGGCGCGGACCTGGTCCATTCGCACACTTGGTACGCCAATATGGCCGGGCACCTCGCCTCGCTCCTGCACGGCATCCCGCACGTGCTGAGCGCCCACAGCCTGGAACCGCTGCGCCCGTGGAAGGCAGAGCAGCTCGGCGGCGGATACGCGCTCTCATCCTGGGTTGAGAAAACTGCCTATGAGGCCGCCGCGGCCATCATCGCGGTCTCCGAGGGCATGAGGCAGGACATCCTGCGCAGTTACCCGAACGTTGACCCGGCCAAGGTCCGCGTGGTCCACAACGGCATTGACGTCGAACTATGGAACCGTGACGAGAATGACGACGCCATCCGCGCCCTGGGCATTGATCCAGCCAAGCCGAGCGTCGTCTTTGTGGGCAGGAACACGCGCCAGAAGGGCGTTCCCTACCTCCTTCGCGCCGCCGCCAAGCTGCCCGACGACGTCCAGCTGGTCCTGTGCCTCGGCGCGGCGGACACGCCGGAACTTGCTGCGGAGACCGCCCGCCTGATCGAGGAACTGCAAAGCCAGCGGACCGGCGTCGTGCTCATTGAACGCATGCTGCCCCGCAATGAGCTGATCCAGGTGCTGAGCCACGCCACCGCCTTCGCCTGCCCCTCCATCTACGAGCCGCTCGGCATCGTCAACCTTGAGGCCATGGCCTGCGGGGCTGCGGTCGTTGCCAGTGCCACGGGCGGTATTCCAGAGGTGGTGGACCACGGAAAGACGGGCCTGCTCGTGGACCTGGAGCAGGTGACGGACGGCACCGGCACCCCGCTGGACCCGGAAAAGTTCGTCAGCGAATTCGCCGCGGCACTCACCGAAGTGGTGTCGGACCCCGAGCGTGCCCGTGCCATGGGGCAGGCGGGCCGGCGGCGCGCCGAGGAGCACTTCTCCTGGGAATCCATCACGGAAACAACGCTCGAGGTGTACCGCTCGGTGCTGCCGGCACAGGGCTGACCGCCGCTAAGGCAAGAACGACGACGGCGCCGTTCCCCTGCGTGGGGAGCGGCGCCGTCGTACGTTCAGCAGTCAGCAGACGAAGTCCTGCACCTGCCGGCCAGGCCCGGTCACTTGGTCCGGCCGGCCGCTGTCCTGGCGATCAGCACCTTTTCGTCCACCGGAGACTGTCCACTTGCCCGCTGGCTCCGGAAGTGGGCCCTTGCCTCGTCCTGGCGTGTCTTCTCGGCGCCGGTGGCGATGGCGGCGCGGACGTGGTCCTCGCCGTACCCGAAGGCGTCCACCAGGTCCAGGGCGTGCGGGCGGATCTTCACCAGCAGCCTGTTGATGTATTCGCCCACGGTGCGGCCCCGCTGCATGGAAAGGCGGCCGTTCATCAGGTACCAGGAAAGGTTTGTCTCAATGAGGGAAAGGCCGAAGAGGTCGCGCAGCCAGGTCAGGACAGCCCTGGTTCCGGGGTCGGTCACGTCGCGGAGCGCGTCCGTGAAGGCCTCCCACTGCAGCAGTTCGGCGTGCGCCTGGGCGGCGTCGATGAGTTCATTCTGGTGCCGGTTGAACAGGGCGGCTCCCTTTTCGTGGGAAAGCCGGTTGCTGCCCTTCAATGCGGCGCCGGCCTCGGCCACCATGGTCTGCACCCTGTCGGTCAGCAGGGCGCGCTGGCTTTCCTCGTCACGCAGGGCAATGGCGGCTTTCTGGACCGAGCCGTTGTCAGCAACAAACTGCGCCACCTGGCGCAGGCCGGTCCGGTGGATGGCAGCTCCGGTTGCCTGGCCCACCACATAGCGGGCCAGCACGCCGAAGTCGACGCTCCGGAATTCCCTGGCGTAGTCGGCCAGGAGGCGTTTAGCCACGAGCTGCAGCAGGACGGTGTTGTCGCCTTCGAAGGTGGCGTAGACGTCCAGGTCCGCGCGGAGCGAGGCGAAGCGGTTCTCGATCAGGAAGCCGGCCCCGCCGCAGGCCTCCCGGCACTCCTGCAGGGTATCCAGGGCGTGCCAGGTGCTCAGCGGTTTCAGGGCCGCGGCCAGGGTTTCCAGGTCCTGGCGGTCCTCATCGGTGTCGTGTGCTCCGGAGAAGACGTCGTCGAACTTCTGCAGGAGCTGTTCGTGGGCGAAGCCGGCCGCGTAGGTGGTGGCGAGGCGTGTGAAGAGCCGGCGCTGGTGGCGCTGGTAGTCGAGCAGGACTTCCTCGTCGGTGTGTGAGGAGGCATTGAATTGCCTTCGCTCGGTGGCGTAGTGGATGGCCGCCTTCAGGGCAACCTTGGACGCGGCGACGGCGGCGCCATCCAGTGAGACCCGTCCCTGGACCAGGGTCCCCAGCATGGTGAAAAAACGGCGGCCGGGGCTGGCGATGGGTGAGGAGTAGGTACCGTCCGCGGCCACGTCCCCGTAGCGGTTCAGGAGGTTGGTCCGGGGGATCCGAACGTGGGTGAAGTGGAGCCTGCCGTTGTCGATGCCGTTGAGGCCGCCCTTGATGCCGTCATCTTCACCGCCGATGCCGGGGAGGAAATCCCTGGTTTCGGGGTCGCGGAGGTCCACGTAGAAGGCGTGGACCCCGTGGTTGACGCCCCGTGTGATGAGCTGCGCGAACACCACGGCGCCCAGGCCGTCGATGGCGGCGTTTCCGATGTAGTCCTTCCAGGCTGCGCGGAAGGGGGTGTGGACCACGAATTCCGCGGTGGCGGGATCGTAGGTGGCCGTGGTGGCGATGCTGGCAACGTCGGAGCCGTGCCCCGTTTCGGTCATGGCAAAGCAGCCGGGAATTTCCAGGCTCATGATGCCCGGAAGCCACTTGGCATGGTGTTCCCCCGTTCCGAGGTGCATTACCGCCGAGCCGAAGAGGCCCCACTGGACGCCGGCCTTGATCTGCAGCGACGGATCGGCGACCACGAGCTCTTCGAAGCCGGCGATGTTGCCGCCGTGGTCGTCACTGCCGCCGAGGGCGGAGGGGAAAGCGCGGTGTACGGCGCCGTTGTCCACCAGGTACTGCAGCTGCCCGGATACCCTTGCCCGGTGGTCCGTGTGGGTCAGTCCCTCGGTCTTGTGAAGTTCAGGACGTGCGGCCAGGTCGCGTGCCTGGAGCCGGACTGCGGCCCATTTGCCCAGCAGCTGTTCGCCGAGGGCATGGACGTCGACGGCAGGCTGGGCGGAGCCGGGAACCAGGCTTGGTGCGGTCACGGGGGCATGCCCCTTTGCGGCGGAGCGGTCCACTACTTCAGTCATGTCAATGTCCTTCGTTGGTGCTGACAGGGGCTTGTGGTGCGGGAGTGTTCAGGTTCGGGGGGCAGGCGACAGTTCGGGGGCGATCCCGACGCACAGCCATGCGGTGATCTGCAGTGCCATGGCTTCCTGGCCGGGTTTGGCGGGGGAGTCCGGAGTGCTGAGCCATTGTTCGCCCGCGTTCCTGACCAGTCCGATGGCGGCCTTGGGCCAATAGCCGATGACGGCTTCCTTGCCGTCGCCCAGGTGGGAACGCATGGGGGTGGCAATCATGTCCGCAATCGCATCAAAGAAGTGGCCCAACGCGCCGGAGTTGGGGGAATCTCCGGATTCCCCGGAGGTGGAGCGGGTGACGAAGGTGTACACGTTGGGGCTGGTGTCAGCCATCTGCAGGTACGCCGACACCATGGCCAGCAGCCCTTCGCGTGGGGTCAGGGCGTTCTGTGCCGCTTCCTGGATGCGCCGCTGCATCTGGCTGAGGACCACTTCACCCACAGCCTGCTGGAGGCCGGCCTTGTCGCCGAAGTAGCGGTAGAAGACTGACTTGGACGTTCCCGCTGCTGCGGCGATGTCCTCCATGGACGCGTCGCTGCCCAGCACGTGCACGGCACGCCGCGCCTGCTTGATCAGTTCCCGGCGCCGCTCCTCCCGGTGGCTCTGCCAGCGGGAGGAGCGGCCGTCAGGCTCCGAACCGATGGAGGGCGCAGCAATTCCCGTTTCCGAAATGTTCACGATACCCAGCGTATCAGGTACGCTGGGTATCGGTAACCGCATGTGACCAGAGGAGACAGCCATGTCCATTGACGGACAGTCCATTACCGGCCCCGGAGAATCAGGCGTAACCAGCGCTTCCGGCCCTGCCCTTCGGAGGGCCGTGGTCGTCGGAGGCAACAGGATTCCCTTCGCCCGCGCCGGCGGTTCCTACGCCAAGTCCTCGAACCAGGACATGCTGACAGCTGCCCTGGACGGCCTTATTGCGCGCTTCGGCCTGCAGGACGAGCGGGTGGGGGAGGTAGCCGCGGGTGCAGTCCTCAAGCATTCAAGGGATTTCAACCTCACCCGTGAGGCGGTGCTTGGCTCGGCCCTGTCCGCCGAGACTCCTGCCTACGATCTCCAGCAGGCATGCGCCACGGGACTTGAGACCGTGGTGGGGCTGGCGAACAAGATCAAGCTGGGCCAGATCGACTCCGCAATTGCCGGCGGAGTGGATTCCGCTTCGGACGCCCCGGTGGTGGTGAGCGAAGGACTCAGGGAAGTCATTCTCGACCTGAACCGCGCCAAGACCATTCCCCAGCGGCTGCAGATCCTCAGCCGCCTGCGGCCCAAAGACCTGGCTCCGCTGGCGCCCGGCACCGCCGAGCCCCGGACCGGTCTTTCCATGGGGGAGCACCAGGCGCTGACAACTGCGCAGTGGAAAGTTTCCCGTGAGGCCCAGGACGAAGTGGCACTCAACAGCCACCGCAATCTCGCCGCCGCCTACGAGTCCGGGTTCTTCGACGATCTCGTCACCCCCTACCGCGGCCTGGCACGCGACGGAAATCTTCGGGCCGATACGTCCATCGAAAAGCTGGCCGCCCTGAAGCCTGTCTTCGGCAGGAACCTCGGTGCGGACGCGACCATGACTGCCGGCAATTCCACCCCTTTGACGGACGGCGCCTCAACCGTTCTGCTGGCGTCCGACGAGTGGGCCGACGCCCGGGACCTTCCCAAACTGGCAGCGGTAGTGGACGCCGAGGCTGCAGCGGTGGACTTCGTACACGGCAAGGACGGGCTGCTGATGGCACCCGTCTTCGCAGTGCCCAGGCTGCTGGCACGGCACAACCTCACCTTGGCGGACATCGACTTCTTCGAGATCCACGAAGCATTCGCAGCGACCGTACTCAGCACGCTGGCGGCGTGGGAGGACGAGGAGTTCGGCCGTACGCGCCTTGGCCTGGACGGTGCCTTCGGCAAGGTTGACCGCGCACGCCTCAATGTCAACGGATCGTCACTGGCGGCCGGCCACCCCTTCGCCGCCACCGGGGGCAGGATTGTGGCCACCCTGGCCAAGCTCCTCCATGCCAAGGGCACCAGCGACGGCCGGCCGGCACGGGGACTGGTCTCGGTCTGTGCGGCCGGCGGCCAGGGCGTCGTCGCGATTCTCGAATCTCTGTAAGGGGTCACCGATGACGGACAAATATGCACAGCTGGTGAACCAGGGCCTGGGCAGGAACGTGGCCAGGAAACTGGGGTTGCCCCAGCCGGCGGTGCTGCGCAGGTACAAGCCCGGCCAGCCGCTGATCACCGGACCCATTGTGGTCCAGGGAGACTCGGCGGCCGCCGACAAACTCGCTGCAGAGCTGCTGGCGTGGGACCTGGATGTCCGGCGGCACGCGGTTCCCCGGGAAAAGCTTGGTGCCATCATCCTGGTCCTGGACGACGTTGCACGGCCGGAGGACCTCGAAAAGCCGGTCCTTGCCGCAGGGGCCTCGCTGCGCGACCTTGCGCCCGGCGCCCGGGTCCTGACAGTCTCACGGCCGGCTTCCGAGGCGGATTCTCCCGCCGCCGCTGCCGCCCGGCAAGGTGTGGACGGGTTCCTGCGCTCGTTGGCCAAGGAACTCCGGGCCGGCGCCACCGGGAACGGAATCCTCCTCTCCGGGGACGTGGAGCCGACCAGCCCGTCAGCCCTCGCGGCTGTCCGTTTCTTCCTGTCCGGCCGCTCGGCCTTCGTGGACGGCCAGTTCCTGACTGTGTCCAGCACGGACGGCCAACTTCCGGACGATTTCGACAGGCCGCTGGCGGGCAAGGTTGCCGTCGTGACCGGCGCCGCCCGGGGGATTGGCGCGGAGATCGCCCGCACCCTGCACCGTGACGGCGCCACCCTGGTCCTGGTGGACCTGCCTGCGGCGGGAGACCATCTGGCGGCAGTGGCCAATGAGGTAAAAGGCACCGCACTCCAGTTGGACATCAGCCGGGACGATGCCGGCCAAAGGATCATCGAGCACGCCGTTCAGCGGCACCGGCGGCTTGACATCATGATCCATAACGCGGGAATTACCCGGGACAAGCTGCTCGCCAACATGGACCACGCACGGTGGAGTTCCGTGATCAACATCAATATCGCGGCACAGCTGCGGATCAACGAGGCACTGCTGGCGTCCGAACACTTTGGGCCCGCACCCCGTATTGTTTCTGTTGCTTCCACCAGCGGCATCGCCGGCAACAGGGGGCAGACCAACTACGCGGCGTCAAAGGGGGGAGTGATGGGAATGGTCCGGGCAACAGCCCCGCTGCTGGCCGCATCCGGCGGCACCATCAACGCCGTGGCGCCGGGCTTCATCGAAACTGAGATGACCGAACGGATTCCGTTCGCGCTGCGGGAGATTGCCCGCCGTGCGAATTCCCTCCAGCAGGGCGGTAAAGCGTCCGACGTCGCAGAAGCCATTTCCTTCTTGGCCAGCGGTGCCGCCGGCGGAATCAATGGCGAGGTGCTGCGGGTATGCGGGCAGAACATGGTGGGGGCATGACGCCCCTGCAGCCGGTCATCCTCGGGGATATGCCGTCGCTGTCCAAGCTGTACGTCAATGCCGCTGCGCAGGCGGCCAGGCGCAGGCTGCTGGGAACGCATGATTGGTCGGTTCTGCCGGTCGAGAGCCACGAGGTCAGGGGTGTCACGGTGGACGTTGCCAACCTGACCGCGTATCAGCACCTGCTGGGCGAGACGGCCAGTGATGTGCTGCCTGCCGGTTTCATCCATGCCCTGGCTTTTCCGCTTGCCATCAGCGTGATGAACAGGGACGACTTCCCGCTCCCCTTGCTGGGCATGCTGCACCTGCATAACAGCGTTGAGCAACGCGCCCCATTGCTCTTCACCGACGCGCTGGACATCACTGCGAGGGTGGAGAATCTCCGTGGGCACCGCGCGGGTACTCAGGTGGACGTGGTGGCCGAGGTGCGGGTGGCCGGCACGCAGGACGTCTATTGGCGGGGAATTTCCACCTACCTTGCCAAGGGCGTCTTCCTGCCCGGGGTGGATAAGCCCTCCTCGGCACCGGTCCGAAGAGACTTCAAGGCACCGGACCCCACCGGTGTGTGGCAGCTGGGCGTCGACGCGGGACGGGCTTACGCAGCTGTGTCCGGCGACTTCAATCCGATCCACCTCAGCGTGCTCTCAGCCAAGGCCTTGGGCATGCGCCGGTCCATCGCCCACGGCATGTATCTGGCGTCGCGGGCGCTGGCGGACGTTGGCTCGGTCCGTGGGGATTCCTTCACATGGGACGTTGACTTCGACGCCCCGGTGTTTCTTCCCTGCCGTGTGGCCCTGGAAATCAGCAGCGACCAGGGTGGGTCCGGGACATGGAAGCGTTCGGACTTTGTGGCCTGGAACCCCAGATCAGGCCGCCGTCATTTCAGTGGTTCCGTCGCCGCGCTTTAGGTGGCGGGCCGAAGGGCGCGCAGGATGCGGTGGAGGCTGAGCAGGATCGATTCGGACGCCGGAACAGTTCCCTGCTCGGCTTCCCTGCCGGCGGTGGCGGCCATGCAGGCTTCCACCGCTGCCCGCGCCGTTTCGAAGCGCTCCCGCTGTGCAGGCCCATCCGTGTCGCGGTAGGAATGCAGCAGTTCCCCGGTGGCCGTCATGGCGTCCGCCAGAGGCCCGCTGTCCTGCACGGGCACCTGGTAGGGAACGTCGCTTTCCCAGATCACGTCCGACAGGACGTCCGTCATGTCCTGGATGTGGAACGTCACCCGTTCGAGCTCGCGCAGGTTGCGGTAGTCGAGATCGACGTCGCGGGGGTGGAGCTTTCGGCGCGGGTTTGCCCGTCGGCTCGCGTCGGCCTCCTTGACCAGGTGCCGCACCGACCGGGCAGCTGAGGCCAGTTCATCTGAACGGCGTGACCATTCTTCGTGCTCAGGGGGCCACTTCTCCTTGAGGGCCGCCCCCATGTCCGTCAGCTGGGTCCCGAGCGCACGCCGCAGTTCATCCAGGCTTTCGGCGGCTGCGTTCAGGTGCAGCGGGGGAAAGACCAGGAAGTTCACCGCAATTCCCACCGCTACGCCGACGCCCATCTGCACCAGGTACCCGAACGAAAAGTCGTCCGGGTTGCTGCCGCCTACCAGCAGAACCAGCAGGGCCGCCGTCGGGATCCAATCACTGCCCGAGCCAATGCGCGGGAGCCCGCCCAGCAGGACGCCTACGCCCATAAAGACGGCAACCGTGAGCGGGGATGGATCGGTGAAGTTGACGAGCACAAAGGCGAGCCCGATACCCAGGGCCAGCCCGGTAAGTGCCTGAAGCCCCTGCCGCACGGAGCCAGCCACGTTGTGGTACATCACCACCAGTGCGCCCAGGGGCGCGTAGTAGGGATAGTTGGCCGCAGCCCCCGGCATCAGTGGAGCGATCATGAACGCCAGCCCGGCCGCCAGGGCCGCTTTCGCCGCGAGCTGCAGGCGCTGGGCGGCGAAAGCCGCCGACAGCCCGGCCACCGCCTGTTTCAGGATTTGGGTTCCCCTGGCCCACCTCATATCGGGGCGTGCTTGAGACTTGACCATCCGCCCAACCTTAGGGGGCAGCTTCCTGCATAACAACACGGCTGGTCAGGGCGTCAAGAAACCCTGGGGAACGGGGGAACTAGGGAAGTCTTGCTGCCGAGCGGCGGACCTCAGCAGCCAGCCGGTGGGCCTTTCCGGGCGTTCGCCCGTCCTCCTGGCGCCGCGGAATGTAGCCAAAGGCCAGCGCATAGGCGGGATCGGCGAAGCCCAAGGCCGCGTTGGCTCCCTCATGGCCGAACGCGCGGTGGCTGCCGAAGTTCCGCGAGGGGTGCGGCTTCATGAAGACGACGGCGAAGGCATTGTCCAGCCCTGAGGACCGGTCCAGGCCCCAGACCTGTTCGCGGGACATGGCCTCGACGGTTTCGGCAGTGAGGAACGCACGCCGGTTTCCGACGCCGGTGGTTGCGGCGGCATACAGCCTGGCCAACCCTTCGGCCGATCCCACACCTCCGGCCGCGGACATTCCCGCAGCACGGACGGACCGGAAGTTGGGAAGCTCCATGATGCCGCTGATGGGCGCATTGCTGTTCAGGCCCTCGAGGCTGAGCGGATCCAGCCATGGCTCCTCCGCGGTGTCTTGGTCCACGGCGTCCTGGTAGATCACGTCCCGGTAGCGCGGTTCCAGGTCCGCGGGCAGGCCCAGGAAAAAATCAACGCCCTCCGGTGTGCGGATCCTCCGCTCGTAGACACTCTGGAGCGATTCCCCTGCTGTGCGGCGGCAGAGCTCTTCCATGATGATGCCGATTGTCAGGGCGTGATAGCCAAACTGCCGGCCCGGCTGCCATGAGGGGCGGGCCGCCGCCAGCCGCGCCGCTGCGGCAGGAGTTGTGAATTCGTCCAGGTCAAAGCCGCCCTCCAGTCCCATAAGGCCGGCCTGGTGGGAGAGTGCCTCGCGCACCAGGAGCCGGTCCTTGCCATGCACGGCAAACTCGGGCCAGTAGTGGGCCACCGTGGTGTCGAGGTCCAGCAGGCCGTCCTGGACCAGCAGTGCGATCACCATCGCCGCGACACCCTTGGAGCAGGAATAGGCGCCGGTCACCGTCTCCGGTGTCATATCCGGACCGCCGGTGAGGTTAACCACGGGCGCTCCACGATGGTAGGCGGCAAGCTGTGCGCTGTAATTCGGATCGTCTAGAAGGAGGGACTCGAACAGTTCAAGCACGTTGTCGAATCCGGGCGCTACGAAGCCTTGAAAAGTCTGCACCCGGACAGTTTAGCTAGAAAGCGCTTTCCGCTACGTCTGCGGACCGTGTCCCGCTGCTACTTCTTCTCCTTGCCTGACGGGGCCCGGAGGCGTCCCGTCCCCAAACGGCCGGCCGCCCAGGGATTCCCTGCCGTGATCCTCCAGCCATCCGCGCAGGTCTGGTCCGGCTGGAACAATGCCCGTGGGGTTAATGTCCTCGTGGACGATGTAATAGTGCTGCTTGATCTGGACGAAATCCGTGGTGTCACCAAAGCCGGGTGTCTGGAAGAGGTCCCTCGCGTAAGCCCATAACGCGGGCATCTCGCTCAGTTTCTGCCGGTTGCATTTGAAGTGCCCGTGGTAGACCGCATCGAACCTGGCCAGCGTGGTGAAAAGCCGCACATCGGCTTCCGTAATGGTGTCACCCACCAGGTAGCGCTGGCGGGTGAGTCGTTCTTCCAGCCAGTCAAGGGCTGCCCAGAGGCGTTCGTACGCGGAGTCGTAAGCCTCCTGTGAACCTGCGAAACCGCAGCGGTACACCCCGTTATTTACCTCGGTGAAAACCCGCTTGTTCACCTGGTCGATCTCTTCCCGCAGGTGCACGGGGTACAGCTGCGGCGCGCCGGGCCGGTGGAATTCGGTCCACTCGGTGGAGAAGTCGAGGGTGATCTGAGGGAAGTTGTTGGTTACTACGGCGCCCGTTGGGACGTCCACTATCGCCGGGACGGTAATCCCCCGGGGATAGCCGGGGAAGCGTTTAAAGTAGGCCTCCTGCAGGCGTTCGATGCCCAGGACCGGGTCCACGCCGCCGGGATCAAGGTCGAAGGTCCACGAACGTGAATCATGGGTGGGGCCTGGCTGGCCGAGGGAAATGGCGTTCTCCAGGCCCAGCAGCCGTCTGACGATCACAGCCCTGTTGGCCCACGGGCATGCCCGCGCTGCGATGAGGCGGTAACGCCCCGCTTCAACCGGCCAGCCCGGTTCGCCATTGTCGCCCGGCCTGCCGTCCCGGGTGATGCGGTCCTCTATGTAGTTTGTGTCCCGGGTGAATTCTGCGCCGCCGGTCACATACGCGCCGCGGGTGCTGTGTTCGGCCGTCTTACCATCGGCGGCCTGCTGGATGCTGTCCGTTTCCTGGCTCATGGCATAAGCCTATGCGCCCCGGAGCAGGACCGTGGAGATCGGCTGCCACGCCACGAACCAGGAGCCGCCCACCAGGGCAGCAAAAAGGGTGATCCAGATGGCGGAAGGCACGGCAGTAGCCCGGTAGAGCAGGTATGCATCAGACGTGGAAAGCCGCTCCCTTCTGCGGACGTGGACGTTTGCCAGTTTGATCAGGTCCCGTACGGCGCCCACCAGCAGTGCCAGGCCCAGGATGACCGCCACATGCCCCACAAAGGCATCCGGCACCACGAGGATCATCGTCAGCCCGCCAACAATCGCGACGGCAGTGATGAGGAAGCCTGCCAGGTTGCGGATGAAAAGAAGCGAGGCAGCCAGGGCGACGGCGCTGCCCGCGATGGACGCTGGCCCCCAGCCGCTGAAGCCGCACATCACAAACGCCGCACCGACGATCGCCGGAACCGGATACCCCCAGAAACATGACCAGGCGGCGGCAAGCCGGCTCCGGCTGTAGGAGGTGGTGGTTCCCGAGTGGTCCAGCCGCAGCCGTATTCCGGACAACCGCTGCCCGCTCGTGAGGGCGGCAACAGCATGGCCCAGCTCATGGACAGCCGTGGCCAACAGGCCAAAGTACTTCCAGGAGCGGCTGGGAATGGACAAAGCGGTTGCCAGCACGAACGCCAGCAAAAGCTCAGTGAAGGAAATGGCAGGAAGGTCCGTGCGGCGGAATGATTCAGCCAACGCCTGCCAAAGACCGCCGGGGATGTTCATCCGGGCCTCCGGAAAGACGCGTTGCCACTCTCAGCCATAAACGTCCACGTTACTGGAGCAGGCTGTGTGCAGGCTTAAAGCCGAAAGGCACGCCGGCGTGCAGCGTGCCTTTCGATCCGGCAGTGCCGCGGACGTGTCCGCAGCACATTGGCGGCTGTGCTTACTAGCCCTCGCACTCGGTGCAGTAGCTGTGGCCATCTTTCTGGCGGGCAATCTGGGACCGGTGACGGACCAGGAAGCAGGAGTAGCAGGTAAACTCGTCCTCGGCCTGCGGAATGACCTGCACCACGAGCTCCTCGGCGACAAATTCGCCTCCGGGAACGCCCGCGCCGTCGAGCCCGTCAGCCTCATCCAGCTCAAGGACAACGCTGCGCGCGTCGGGAGCATTTGCTGACTGGAGCTGCTCGAGTGAGTTGTCCTGCGATTCCTTGACGTCGGAGCGCAGTTCATCGTAATCGGTTGCCACTTTGGGTGCTTCTCTTTTCTTTGGTTCGCCTGTCGCGTATGAAACGTACAGCATCAAGCGGGTATTCCCCAATAGACGGAGTATATTTGCCGCCGTCTGGGTAAAGGTTCAAAGGAGGCGGCCTTCAGGGGAATAACCCTATTGTGGCCGCACGAGCAGCGGAGGGCGCGGCACAGCGACGCGGTCTCCGCCCGAATCGAAGGGGCGTTTGTGGAGCAGCTCACTGCGGAGTTCGGCGGTGCCGGGCAGGTTGGCACAGGTGTGGGGCCGGTGCTGGAAAAGTTCGATGACGTGTCCAGGATCGTTGTGCTGCGCGGCGGCGGGCTCGGTGACCTGATTTTCGCCATCCCGGCGATGGCCGCCCTCAAGGCTGCCTATCCCGGAGCGGACATAACACTCCTGGGTACTCCTATACATAGGGCACTGCTCGCGGCCGTTAGGAGCCCGGTGGACGAAGTGTGCGTCCTGCCGTTTTCCGAGGGTGTCCGACCCGGAAGCGAAGACCCTGCGGAACTGGACACGTTCTTCGAGGACATGCGCGCACGCAGGTTTGACCTCGCCGTCCAGGTTCATGGCGGCGGCCGGTATTCAAACCCGTTCCTGCTGCGGTTGGGCGCGCGCCACACCGTGGGCACCAGGACAGCGGACGCCGCCAGCCTGGAACGGACCGTTCCCTACCTCTACTACCAGCACGAGCCCCTGCGGGCGGTGGAGGTGGCGGGATTTGCGGGGGCTTTCCCCGTTGACCTTGAAGCGCGGCTTGAGCCTGTTGAGGGACTGGCGCCCAGTCCTGCAGGGAAGGACAACGACGCCAGCCAGCCCCTCGTGGTGATCCATCCGGGCGCAACTGATCCCCGCCGTCGTTGGCCGGCTGAGCGGTTCGCTGAACTTGCCGCCGCCTGCGCGGCGGACGGCTACCGGGTGATGGTTGTCGGAGACACGAGCGAGCAGGAGTTGGCGGAACGGATTGCCGGACTTGCGGCATCAGGGGCCGTCCAATCCGTGGCCGGGAAATTGGAGATGTCCGGGCTCGTGGCGCTTTTGGCTGATGCGGCCGTGGTGGTGGGCAATGACAGCGGCCCCCGCCATCTTGCGCAGGCACTCGGGGTGCCCACGGTCGGAATTTTCTGGGCAGGAAATGTTATCAACGCCGGGGCACTGGGCCGGAGCCTGCACCGCATCCATGCGTCCTGGGTGACTGCCTGCCCAACCTGTGGAATAGACGTCACCCAGGTTGGCTGGACGGCGCCCCGCTGCCCCCACGATGACTCCGTTGTGGCAGGGATCGAGGTGCGTGATGTTTACGAGGACGTCCGAAGCCTCGTGGCCACCGGAGCAGCAAAGCAGGATGCATGAGCGGCGGGGAAGCGTTGGAGCGTGCCGGCACCAACAGCGTGATCGACGGGAAGCCCGAGCTCCTGGTTCTGCGCGCCCTGAAGCTGGGTGATCTGCTGGTTGCGGTGCCCGCGCTGAAGGCACTGCGCCGGGCATTCCCGGAGCACCGGCTCCGGTATGCGGCCCAGGGTTGGCTATCGGAGGCCCTGGGACTGGTGGGCGGCTATGAACTGCTGCCCACCCACGGCCTCGACGAGCCGCTCGCCATGGAACCAGGCGTGGTGGACGTTGCCGTCAACCTCCACGGCAGCGGTCCCGAGAGCCAGGGGCGGATTGAAGCCCTCCAGGCGCGGCACACCATAGGGCATCGGAGCCAGTTCCGGGACGGACCGCCCTGGCGTGGTGAACTCCATGAACGGGAACGGTGGGTCCGGCTCCTGGAGTGGCACGGCATTGAAGCGGACCCGCTGGATGTGCAGCTGAACCTGCCGCACGTTCCCAGCCCTGTTCCGGGCGCCACGGTCCTCCATGTGGGGGCGGCGTACGGCAGCCGGCTTTGGCCGGCGGAGCGGTTTGCTGCCGTTGCCGCCGCGCTGGCTGACGCCGGCCACAACATTGTCTTCACGGGGGGCAATTCGGAAAAGGAGCGTGCGGTGGAAGTCTGCAGCCGTGCCGGGCTGCCGCCGGAAGCGGTACTGGCCGGTCACCTTTCACTGGGGGAGTTCGCGGCCACCATCGCCGCCGCCCGCCTGGTGATCTCGGCTGATACCGGCGCGGCGCACCTGGCTTCGGCGTACGGTACGCCGTCGGTGGTGCTGTTCGGACCCGCGCCGCCCGAGATTTGGGGACCACCGCCGGGACCCCATGTTGTCCTGACGAAGGCCGAACTGCGGCTGGGGGATACGTTCTCCGGACAACCGGATCCTGCGTTGCTGGCGGTGCAAGTGCCGGACGTCCTGGCAGCAGTCCGGGAGCTGGGATTGTTCTAGCAGCACGGTGCATCGCGGCGCCCAAAGCCTAAAATAGAGGCATGGGCACTGATATGGAGATTGCCTTGGTGTTGTTGGCTGCGGTGCTGTGGGTAGCGGTAACGCTGAGCATTCTGTCTGCCATTGATCGCTCCGAGAGGAAGGCCCGTCGGCAGCAGAAGCGGGAGGACCGCACCGGGATGCGAAGGGTCGAGTACCGGCCTGTCGCGGCCGGCTCACACCCCGAGGGACATGGCAGGCGTCCCCGACGGAGGCTGCGGCCGCACTGATGCCGATTCCGCCGCTAATGCGGCAGGCCGCCTGTCACCACGATGGGTGGACGGGTGCCGTGATCCGCTGCTGCGAATGCAGCGATGGCCCGCGCAATCTTCAGCCCTCCCCGGGACGACGGCTCTATCGCGTTGGCGTAGTCACCATCCTCGGTGCAGACGAGCCGGAGATCGATCAGGCCCGCTCCCCGCGAAAAGGCCGCCCTGGTGATGGAATCGTTGAAGAGGCACAGGGCCGCCTTGATGATGGCCTGGTCCGGCCCTGACGGGGGAGTGTCGTAGATCGTACAGACGGCAACCGGCAGCCCCGTATTCATCAGCGCGTCAGTTACGGCGTCGTATTCTGAGCCGAACCTCTTTTGGGCGTTGGCCAGGATGGCGAGGGCCACTGCCACCGATGGTGCCGGCTCCTGCAGCAATGGCGCGTACCCGAGTGCGTCGTTTCCGCCAACGCTGACCACCAGATGCGTTGCATCCCGGGGCACGGCAGCCAGCTGCCGCTCCACGCCCGTCATGACGTCGCCGTCGACCGCCACCAAGCTGCACCGCCACCCTGGCAGTTCCTGGCGTAGCTGCGTGACGACGTCGGGATCGGCGCCCACGTAGGCGGCGTTGTCAAAGATGGAATCGCCGAGCAGCACAACGTGACCGGAACCGGACTCGACTGCCAAAGGTGCCTCCATGTACCCATACTGCCCGGGCACTCGATCCGGTGCCACTGGTGGCGCGTGGGGAAGAATTTCAGATGAAGTTTATCCATCGAAAGGACTTTTCAGGGCTGCTGGCTCTAGGATGGGCTGGTCTCATCACTTTGACATTCCGGGGGGAATCCTTGAGCTATCCGCAATACCCCAGTCCGCAGCAACAGTCCTTCCAGCCTGCAGCCGGCGAGCCGCCGTTATGGGCTCCGCATTACGGAGCCAGCCTGCCCGTTGCGGTGCGCCGCTTCTTCAAGAAGTACGCCACGTTCTCGGGCCGCGCCAGCCGGAGCGAATACTGGTGGTGGGCGCTCGTCGCTTTCCTTGTCGGCGTGGTCCTCAACATCATCACCTCGGTGGCCGGAGCCCCCGGCGCTACGGTCGCCGCAAACGGCACGGCCGTCCCCGGGCCCGGTGCAATCGTGGGCAGCATCCTGATGATCGTGTGGGGCCTGGCGGTCATTGTTCCGTCCATCGCGCTGCTGGTCCGCCGGCTGCACGACGCCAACCTGAGCGGCTGGCTCGTTCTCGTGATCCTGGTGCCGATCCTTGGCGCCCTGGCTCTTCTGGTGATGGCCATCCTGCCGTCGAACCCGGCGGGACAACGGTTCGATCAGCCCACCGGCTACTGACGCCGGCATTACAGGAGGGAGCTCGCCTTTCAAGGCGGGCTCCCTCTCGTTTGCCGGCGTTGCGGGAAGCTTGATTCCGCCCATGCCGGGCACTAGGTTATCGACTACCGGTAATAACGGTAGTCGATAATTCTGGGGGAAAAATGAAACTGGTCAGGCCTGCGGCGACAGATGCCAGGTGGAAGATGATTGTGTCCGGGACTGACGCGCTGCTGGTCATGATTTCTGTGGCCGCTGCCGCGGTCATCACCACAACATGGACGGTAGTGAGCATTCTGGGATCCTTTACCGGAGCGGCCACTGTCACTCTTCCCGTTACGACCGATAACCGGGTAGCGGATGGCTTGTCCCTGGGGGCAACCGGGCATGCTACTGCCCTCGAGGTAACCTTCCCCGTGCTTCCCTCCGGCCCGGCAGGGCTGCTGGCGTGGGCGGGGGCGTTAAACCAGGTGGTTGTCTTGGTAATTCTGGCCATCGTGTTCCTGCTGGCGTACCGGCTGCGCAGCCAGGTCCTGTTTACCCCGCGTTCGGGCTGGATCATTGGTTCCGGCGGTTTTGTCCTCATCGTCGTCGGGGCCATTGCCCAGTTCCTCGATGGGTTGGGCCGGAGCTTGCTTGCGGACCTGGCGGGAGCCAATGGGCGGATTCCGGGGGAGTCTGCCCATTTCTCGATGGAGTTCAGCGCGGTCCCGTTTATGCTGGGCACCGCCATGCTGCTTGTGGGCGGCGTGTTCCAGTTCGGCGGCCGGCTGCAGAAGGACATCGAGGGCCTGGTCTGATGCCGGCAGAGGAATCCTCGAACATCCACTGCCGGCTCGATGAACTGCTGGCGGACCGCGGAATGACCCTGACTGAGCTGAGTAAGCGGGTTGGCGTCAGCCTGGTGAATTTGTCCGTCCTGAAGAATGACCGGGCTAAAGCCATCCGGTTCTCAACCCTCACGGCCATCTGTGAGGTGCTGGACTGTAACGTAGGTGATCTATTGACCACCGCGCATCCGCGCCCGTGATTGCCCGCTCAGCTGCCATCCATCAGGAGCTTGATGGGAGGGGTGGTGATCGGCCCCGGGCAAGGCGGAGTGCCGCCGACCCTTGTCCAGATCAACTCGTTGTCCTGCTGAGCGAGCATGGGAACGGGTTGGCCTGCCGTCGGTTCCGGTTGTGAACACCCGTGTTCGTTGCACAGCTGGACGTCTCCATCGACCGCAGCCCTCTGTTCGGTTGGCTGTCACATGGTGCTGGTATGGTCCGGGCCATGGATGAACTTCTGGCAGCCCAGTCTGCGACCGCCAACGACTACTCGGACCGACGGGGCTTTGATGTGGACTTCTTAGGCGTGACCATTCCAATGCCGGGGTTGAAAAATGTGGAGTCGGTCCTGCTGCCATACACGCACTTCTCGGTGCTGATGCGCCCGGACAAACGCCTGGCCGCCGTCACAGGACTCGGGATCGACGGAGGCAAACTCAGGGACCTTGGCAGGTCCGGGATCCCGTGGCGCATGGATCCCAGGCTGAGTGAGGACCAGCAGACGGGGGAGAGAGTGTATGCCCGGAACGATATTGACCGCGGGCACCTGGTTCGTCGCGCGTCCGCGGTGTGGGGGGATACCCAGGCTGAGGCTGCCCGGGCGAACCATGACACATTCCAGTACACCAATGCGGCACCCCAGGCAGCCAAATTCAACCAGGGGCTGGAGCTGTGGCTGGGCATGGAATCCTATCTTTTGGAGCACGCGGCTGACCACCGCCGGCGACTGGTGGTGTTTACGGGACCGATCTTCAGCGACATCGATCCGGTCTACCGGGGCGTTGAGATTCCCCTGCGCTTCTTCAAGGTCGCCGTATTCGTCCATCAGGGGAATCCCGCAGCCACCGGGTACGTTGTGGACCAGTCTCCCGAGCTTGCGGACCTGCCGGACGTGCCGCGGCCTGGAGCCGTAGACGACGTTCCGCCATTGGGCCCTTTCCGGACCTTTCAAGTGCCGATCCGGGATATCGCAGAACTCACCGGCCTGGAGCTGGAGCAACTCGTGGAAGCGGACCGTATGCCGATCGCCGCCACCCTCGGCGAGGTCCGCGTCGGTTCCACCTGGCGCCTGCTGGCATCGCCGGAGGACCTTGACCTGGATTTCGACCTGCTGGGCGCAGGTGTGCCCTAAGCCTGGTTGTTCTTCCGGCGCCGCTCGTCGGCTTGCCCGATCCCGTCGCGATGCCGGTCCCGGTTGGTGAGGTCCGCGATAAACTCCGGGGATGGCGCGGTGGGATGGCGGGCGGTTGTCGGAGCAACAGGCCAGGCTCGCAGAAGGATGGCTCGGCGCCCCGGCGCTTATTGCCGACATGTCCTGGGGGCAACTCGACACAACCGTGCTTCACGTCAAGGCCGCCGGCACCACTGTGATTATCAAAGCTGCCGGGCCGGGAAACCATCACATCGGCAGGGAGATCACGGCTCACAGCTCCTACACGGGTCCGCTCCTCACCCGGAGCCGGGTGGGTGAAATGCTGCACGCAAGCCGAAGCTCCAACCTCTTGGTGCTCCAGTACCTCGAAGGGGGGAACTTGTCGAGGGTACGGAGGATGAACTGTCCCCAGGCATTCATGCTCAAGCAGGTGAATTGCTGAGGCTGATTCACAGCCAGGAGACCCGGGTTGACGAGCACTATGAGGCGCGGGCAACAGCGAAGGCCGCGGGCTGGCTGGAGCGCAAGCATCGGATCTCTCCAGCAGTGGAACAGCAGGCCCGTGAACGCCTGCGGAAGTATCAGCCGATGCCCATTCGCGTTGTTCCCACCCACGGAGACTGGCAGCCGCGGAACTGGATCAGCAACAACGGCAATCTTCGGGCTATAGACTTCGGCCGCTTCGATTTCCGACCCGCAGCTACGGACCTTTGCCGGTTGGCGGTGCAGCAGTGGCAGAAAAAGCCGGCGCTCGAGGAGGAGTTCCTGAACGGGTATGGTGACGATCCCCGTTCCGCCCCCGTGTGGCGAATTGACCTGCTGCGGGAAGCGATTGCTACATCCGTGTGGGCACACCGGATAGGGGATGAGGCATTCGAGGCGCAAGGACACAAAATGCTCGGCCAGGCACTGCAGCGCTTTTAGTTCGGGTAGCCCGCAGCCGGGGACGCGCACTGTGAGCAACGCCTCAATGGAGGTTGCCGACAAACACAAAAAAGCCCCGGAAAATCACTGATTTTCCGGGGCTTCCGTTTGTGCGCGGAGGGGGACTTGAACCCCCACCCCCTTTCGAGGACTAGCACCTCAAGCTAGCGCGTCTGCCATTCCGCCACCCGCGCAGGTGGTAATTCGGGGAACCGTTCACACCTTTCAGTGTTTCGCGCCTCTCCGAAGCAGCGAGAAAAACTCTAACACGACTTTCCGGGAACAACGAATCGGGCCAAGTGGGTAGGCTGAGGGCAGCGAATTCGCGCCTGCCAACCAGTCATTCCCTAATGAGGAGCTCCCAATGCCTGACGTCCTGCCCGAGGATGAAGTTGTCCGGATCTGCCAGGAACTCATCCGGATCGATACCTCGAACTACGGCGACGGCTCCGGGCCGGGGGAGCGGGCTGCTGCGGAATACGCTGCCGGACTGATTGAGGAAGTCGGCATGGAGGCGGAAATCTTCGAATCCGCCCCCGGCCGGGCAAATGTTGTGACCCGGATGGCCGGCGAGGATCCCTCCGCCAGTGCCCTGGTGGTGCACGGCCACCTGGACGTCGTGCCCGCCCTCCGCGACCAGTGGTCGGTGGACCCCTTCGGCGCTGAACTGAAGGACGGCCTCATTTGGGGCCGCGGCGCCGTCGACATGAAGGACATGGACGCCATGATCCTCTCCGTCCTGCGGAGCTTCGCCCGCTCGGGCAGGAAGCCCAAGCGGGACATCATCTTCGCTTTCTTCGCTGACGAGGAAGCCGGCGGCGCCTACGGAGCCCGCTACGCCGTCGACAAGCGCCCCGAACTGTTCGAAGGCGCCACCGAAGCCATCTCGGAGGTGGGAGGCTTCTCGGCCACCATCGGCGGCCAGCGCACGTATCTGCTGCAAACCGCCGAAAAGGGGATCTCCTGGCTCCGCCTCGTGGCCCACGGCCGGGCGGGCCACGGCTCCCAGATCAGCACGGACAACGCCGTCACCCGCCTCGCAGCCGCGGTGACCCGCATCGGCGAATACAAGTGGCCCATCGAACTCACGCCCACCACCCGGCAGTTCCTGGACGGCGTGACGGAACTCACGGGAGTGGAGTTCGACGCCGACAATCCGGACCGCCTGCTGGACCAGCTGGGCACGGTGTCGCGTTTCGTTGGCGCCACCCTGCAGAACACCACCAACCCCACGCTGCTCAAGGGCGGCTACAAGCACAACGTCATCCCCGAATCGGCGGAGGCCCTCATCGACTGCCGCACCCTTCCCGGGCAGCAGGAACACGTCCTCGAGATCGTGAGGGAACTCGCCGGCACCGGCGTGGACGTCAGCTACGTCCACCAGGATGTCTCCCTCGAGGTGCCGTTCGCCGGCAACCTGGTGGACTCCATGATCGACGCACTCCATTCCGAGGACCCGGGCGCCAAAGTCCTGCCCTACACCCTCTCCGGCGGGACGGACAACAAGTCACTCAGCCGGCTCGGGATCACAGGCTACGGATTCGCGCCGCTGATGCTGCCGGACGAACTGGACTTCACCGGAATGTTCCACGGCGTCGATGAGCGCGTCCCTGCCGACTCGCTCAAATTCGGCGCCAGGGTGCTGAACACCCTGCTTACCAACTACTGACAGGGGCGGGCATGACCCCCGAAGAGCTGCTCCCGGATTCCCTCCTGGAGCGGATCCGCAGCCGAGCTGCCGGCTACGACAGGGACAACACCTTCTTCCATGAGGACCTTCGGGAGTTGGCTGCCGCCGGCTACCTGAAGTTATTTGTTCCCACGTCCGACGGCGGCATGGGCTGTGGGCTCGAAGCGGCGGCGCAGTGCCAGCGGAGGCTGGCAACGGCCGCCCCGGCCACCGCCCTCGCCGTCAACATGCACCTGGTGTGGACCGGCGTCGCACAGGTTCTCGGCGCCCGCGGGGACCAGTCCTTGGACTTCGTCCTGGAGGAAGCGGCCAACGGGGAGATCTTCGCCTTCGGCAACTCCGAAGCGGGCAACGACTCTGTGCTCTTCGACTCCCGTACCACCGCAACGCCCTCACCCGACGGCGGGTACTCCTTCACCGGCACCAAAATCTTCACAAGCCTGTCTCCGGCCTGGACCCGTCTCGGGATCTTCGGGAAGGATCCCGAGGCCAGGGACGGTGACGGGGAACTGGTTCACGGGTTCATCACCCGGGACACGGCCGGCTGCCGCATCCTCGATGACTGGGACACCCTGGGCATGCGCGCCAGCCAGTCCTCCACAACGGTCCTCGAAGGCGTTCGGGTCCCGGCGGAACGGATCTTCCGCCAGCTCCCCGTCGGACCGAACCCTGATCCCCTGATTTTCGCCATCTTCGCCTGCTTCGAAACGCTCCTCGCCGCCGTCTATACCGGCCTGGGGGAGCGCGCCCTCGCCGTAGGCGTCGAAACCGTCAAGCGCCGCACCTCGTTCAAGAACGACGGACGCAGCTACGCGCAGGACCCGGACATCCGCTGGAAGGTTGCCGAGGCTGCCATGGCCATGGACAACCTGTACCCACAGCTCAAAACCGTAGCCTCCGACGTCGACGCACTGGCGGACCACGGCCCGCAGTGGTTCCCCAAACTCGTGGGACTGAAAGTCAACGCCACCGAAACGGCGCGGCGGGTAGTGGACCTGGCCATTCGGGTCAGCGGCGGATCGAGCTACTTCCGGGGATCCGAACTGGAAAGGCTCTACCGGGACGTCCTGGCGGGGATGTTCCACCCGTCCGACGACGAATCGGCCCACAACACCGTGGCGAACGCCTGGCTGGGTCCACTAGAGCCTTAGTCGATCCGCTGGACCGCCAATCCCTAGACGGTCCGCTGGACAGGCAATCCACTAGACGGTCCGCTGGACCGCCAATCCCTAGACGGTCCGCTGGACCTGCATCACCCGTCGGCGGAGCCAGAAACGCCGTCCGCCGCCCACATACAGCTTGCTGCGCTCCAGCTCCCACTTGCCGTACTCGGAGTGTTCCACCAGCCGGCGCCGCGCCTCGTGCAGTGAATCGTCAGGGCTTACCGTCAGTACGAGGTACTCGTACTGCCTCAAATAATCCCGTTCCCGCTGGACCGAGCTGGTGAGAAATTGTTCCTTCATTGCTCTCCATTTTCGTCCTTTTCCGGCTAACGTGAAGTCATGAGCATCGATCCGCGTGTCGCGCTTCAGTCCCTGACCACCGCTTTGGAAGAACACCTTATAGCAGCATCCAACCGCCGCGGAGATGGTGACCCCTCCGTGGAGGCAGCGTTTTTTGCCGTCGCAGACGCGTTCGAAGTGTACGAGGACGCGCTCTATGAGGCCTACAACGAGGTGACGCCGCTTCAGGTCTTTGATGACGAGGATGAAGAGGACGAAGAAAGCGGAGTGGACGACGACGAGGACCTGGAAATCGTCCAGGAATAGGACCGCGAATCTATTGCGGTGCTGACACATCCTCCAGCGCTCGGGCAATCTCGGGCGGCAACGGCGTCAGCTGGGCTTCGAGTATCTCCTTCAGCTGCACCGGCGTCCGCGGACCCACAATCACGGTGGCCACCCCGTGCTGGGACAGCAGCCAGCTGAGCGAGACGTCCTGCGGGGTCCGGCCGAGCCCTTTCGCTGCCATGCAGACTGCTTCGACCGTCCGCGAAGGCTTCTCGTCAAGGTAGGGCGACACGTAGGCGGACCCGGACGCGGATGCCCCACGGGACCCCGCCGGGATGCTGCCGCGGTACTTTCCGGTGAGCACCCCGCGGCCCAAGGGCCCCCACGCCATCAGGCCCAGGCCGGCATCCTCCACCGCCGGGATCAGCTCGGCTTCCGGCTTGCGCTGCAGAAATGAGTATTCGGCCTGCGCCGCCACCAGCGGGAACCCGGCGATCGCCGCTGCCTTGGCCGTTTGCCAGCCGTTGAAGTTGGACACGCCGGCGTATCGGGCCCGTCCCGTCCGGACGGCGAATTCCAGGGCGGACAAAGTTTCCTCCAGCGGAACATTGCCGTCCCAGGCCTGCGCGAACCAGATGTCCACGTAGTCCGTCCCGAGCCTGGCAAGGCTCGCATCCAGGCCGGTGAGCATCGCGTTACGCGAGGTGTCGACGGCGCGCCGGCCATCCGGCGTCGTCATTCCCGCCTTGGTGGAGATGGTCACCTCTGTCCGCGCCACCACGTCTCCCAACAGGGAACCCAACACCGCCTCGGCACGCCCGTCCGAGTATGAGGCAGCGGTGTCCACGTGCCGGCCGCCCGCGGTGAGGAAGGTGCGCAGCAGTTCCGATGCGTCCTGTTCATCGGTTTCGCCGGCCCAGTCCATGGTCCCAAGTGAGAGGGATGAAACTCGCAATCCACTGTTGCCGACGTAACGCTGCTGCATAGCAGCAAGCTTACGGGCAGAACCCCTGCTGCCCATGACGTAGGGTCTTAGCGTGAACTGGTTTGAGGCGGCCCTGCTGGGCCTAGTGCAGGGACTGACCGAATTTCTTCCGATTTCATCAAGTGCGCATCTGCGGATCGTGGGGCAATTCCTGCCCAACGCCGCCGACCCGGGGGCCGCTTTTACCGCCATCACCCAACTGGGCACCGAGACTGCCGTGCTGATCTATTTCTGGCGGGACATCGTCCGGATCGTCAAGGCCTGGGCCGGTTCACTCAGCGGAAAAGTGCCGCGCCAGGATCCTGACGCCCGGATGGGCTGGCTGGTCATCATGGGAAGCCTGCCGATCATCGTCCTGGGACTGCTGTTCCAGGACCAGATCGAGTCCGTCCTCCGCAGCATGTGGATCGTGGCCACCATGCTGATCGTCTTCGGCCTGTTCCTCGCCGTCGCCGATGCCGTCGGCAAGCAGAAACGCGACCTCAACATGCTGACGTACAAGCACGGCATCCTGTACGGCTTCGCCCAGGCCATGGCCCTGATTCCCGGCGTCTCCCGCTCCGGCGGCACCATCACAGCCGGCCTCCTCATGGGCTACACCCGCGAGGCTGCGGCACGCTACTCCTTCCTGCTCGCCATCCCCGCGGTGTTCGGCAGCGGGCTGTTCCAGCTGTACAAGGTGGTGTCCAAGGACGGCATCACGGGCCCGTACGGCCTGGCGGAAACCGCATTGGCCACCGCCATCGCGCTGGTGGTGGGCTACGTCATCATCGGCTGGTTCCTGAAGTTCGTGTCCACCCGCAGCTACCGGCTGTTCGTCTGGTACCGGATCTTCCTGGGCCTCGCCCTGTACCTGCTTCTCGGTTTCGGTGTCATCAGCGCCTAGCACTAGGCTTGGTCTGTGAAATCCTGGACTTCCCGCCCCGTTCCTGCCCTGCCCGGAAACATGCCTGCCATCCGGTTGTTCGACACCGCGGCAGGCCGTGTGGTGGAGCTGGAGGCCGAAACGGCGCCCTCCATGTACGTCTGCGGGATCACCCCGTACGACGCAACACACATGGGCCATGCGGCCAGCTATGTGGCATTTGACCTCCTGAACAGGGCGTGGCGGGACGCCGGCCAGGACGTCTCCTACGTCCAAAATGTGACAGACGTGGACGACCCGCTCCTGGAACGCGCTTCCGCCACCGGCGTCGACTGGCAGGACCTGGCCGCCAGCCAGATTGAGCTCTTCCACACGGACATGGAGGCGCTGAATGTCCTTTCCCCGGACCGTTACGTGGGTGCCGTTGAATCCATCGGGCTGATCGTTCCCGAGGTGGAACGCCTGGTCAGCCTCGGGTTGGCTTACAAGGTGCAGGGCAGCAACGGTGATCCGGACGGGGATGTCTATTACGACGTCGAGGCCGCAGGCAAGCAGTCCGTCTCTCCGGAAGCGTGGACCCTGGGCAGCATTTCCGGGCTGGGCGAAAGTGACATGCTGGAGCTTTTCGCAGAACGCGGCGGCGACCCCGGGCGGGCCGGAAAGCGCCAGGCGCTGGATCCGCTGCTGTGGCGGGTGGAGCGCGAAGGCGAGCCGAGCTGGCCCGGCGGAAGCCTGGGGCCCGGCAGGCCCGGCTGGCACATCGAATGTACCGTCATCGCGCAGAAGTACCTGCCCTCGCCGTTCACCGTCCAGGGCGGCGGCTCCGACCTGATCTTCCCGCACCACGAGATGGGCGCCGGGCACGCGTTTTCACTGGCAGGGGTGCCGCTTGCCAGGCACTACGCCCACGCGGGCATGGTGGGGCTGGACGGCGAAAAGATGAGCAAGTCCAAGGGCAACCTGGTGCTCGTCTCCAAGCTGCGGGCGGCAGGGGAGGATCCCGCCGCTATCCGGCTTGCCATCCTTACCCACCATTACCGCTCCGACTGGTCCTGGACGGATGAAGGTTTCGCGGCCGCCAAGGCTGACCTCACGGCATGGCGGCGGGCACTTGACCACACCCCTGCAGGCTCCGCCGGGCCGCTGATCGCAGAGATGCGGGCGGCGCTTGCCGCGGACCTCGACGCTCCCGGGGCGGTTGCGGCTGTCTCCCGCTGGGCACGGCAGGCGAACGACGGCGGCGCTGCCGCCAGCGCCGAGGACCAGGCCTTGGTCAAGGACGCGGTGGACGCGCTCCTGGGCATCCGCCTCTGACCTTTCCGTTCCCGGCCTTACCGGCCGGGAACGGGTGTGGCCCAGCCCGGCTCAGGGCCTGTCCTGGCCCCGCCGCTTCAGATAGCGTTCAAACTCACGCGCAATGGACTCGCCCGTGGCTTCCGGCAGGTCGGCGGTGTCCTTGGCTTCCTCCAGTTGCCGGACATACGCCGCGATCTCCGGGTCCTCGGTGGCCAACTCGTCCACGCCGCGCTCCCAGGCGTCCGCTTCCTCCGCCAGTTCGTGGGTGTCCAGCGGGACCTGCAGCAGCTCCTCTATCCGGTGCAGAAGGGCCAGCTGGGCCTTGGGTGACGGCGCCTGCGCCACATAGTGCGGAACGGCGGCCCACAGCGAGACCGTGGGGAGCCCGGCCAGCAGGGCAACTTCGGACAGGACACCCACGATGCCCACCGGGCCTTCATACTGCGAAGCTTCCAGGTTCATGCGCTCCCGCAGCGGGGCGTCATCGGACGACGTGCTCACCGGAATCGGCCTGCTGTGCGGAACATCAGCGAGCAGCGCCCCCACCAGCACCACGTAATCCACGTTCAGGGCTTCCGCGTGCACCAACAACTCGGCGGTGTAAGCACGCCATTTATAGGACGGCTCGGTGCCCTGGACAAAGATCACGTCCACGTTGGAGTCCGGCGCGCTGGCCTTGTAAATCCTCGTGGAGGGCCACTTGATCTTCCGTTCGCCGGCGGCATTCCTGCGGACAGTGGGCCGGGTGAACTGAAAGTCGTAGTACTCGTCGGCGTCTATAGACGCTACTTTCTTGCCGCCCCACAGCTTGTTCAGGTACCGCAGCGAATCGCTCGCCGCTTCGCCGGCGTCGTTCCAGCCTTCAAAGGCGGCAAGCATCACAGTTACCCGCTGTCCGTCAGCCACTGGCTGCAGGAACCGTTCCCGCTCGGGTCCGGCACCCGGTTCGGTGGTGTCTCCCTCGAAGCTATTCATTTCTTCACCCTACGTCCAAGGACGTTCCCAGTGCATGGAATGAAGCGCCGCAAAATGCGCGGAAGCCGGGGCCGGCAGCAGGAATTGGGCCCGGATTCGCCAAGGGCGTAGCCCACAGGAGGCGTCCAGCATGTCCCCGTAGACTTGGGAGCATGCAATCGCCAGCTTCCAGTACCCCGCTCAAAGCCGTCCTCTGGGATATGGACGGCACCATCGTGGACACCGAGCCCTACTGGATCGCCGCCGAACGTGCGCTGGTGGAAGCCTACGGAGGAACGTGGTCCCACGAGCAGGCCATGCAGCTGGTAGGCCAGTCCCTGACATTTTCCGCGGGGCTCCTCCAGCAGGCAGGCGTCGGCCTGGAAATACGCCAGATCATCGACACCCTCACAGCAGCGGTCATCAACAGCGTCCAGCAGCAGGTGCCATGGCGGCCCGGTGCCCGCGAACTGCTCGAAGATCTTCACCTCGCCGGGGTGCGCTGCGCCCTGGTCACCATGTCCGAGGGTCCGCTCGCACGGCAGGTGGTTGCCAGCCTTCCCCGCCCGCACTTCGAAATCCTGGTCACCGGCGACACTGTCTCCCAGGGCAAACCGCACCCGGAGGCATACCTGGCAGCCGTGGAGCGGCTGAGGGAGACTGATCCGGACCTGGACATCGAGCACTGCGTCGCACTGGAAGACTCCGCGCCAGGCGTGGCAGCCGCCGTCGCCTCCGGCGTGGCCACCGTCGCAATACCCCACATTGTTCCGCTGCCCCAGAATGGCCGCTACACCCTGTGGGACTCGCTGGCCGGCCGCACCGTGGCCGACCTTGAATCCCTGCTCGCGGACCGCCCGGCGTCCGGTTCACAGCAGGCAGAAGCCGCTTCCGCCGTCGGGACTTCACGTGACTGAAACCCGCGCTCCGGCCCGCCGCGAAGGCATTCCCCTCGGCAGGATCGCCGGGGTTCCGGTGGTGCTCGCCTATTCGTGGTTCATCATTGCCGCTTTCACCGTGATCGTTTACGGACCGGTGCTTGACCGGAGCAACCCCGCCCTCGGCGCTACGGCGTACGTGGTGGCGTTCGCCTACGCGGTCCTGCTGCTGATTTCCGTCCTGGTCCACGAACTCGCCCATGCGCTGACCGCCAAGATCTACGGGTGGCCCACCCAAAAAATCGTGCTCAACCTCTGGGGCGGCCACACCCAGTTCGAAAGCTTCACCGCTTCACCGGGACGATCCGTCCTGGTGGCGCTGGCGGGTCCGGCAGCAAACTTTGTCCTGGCCGGAGGCGCCTGGCTTGCCCTCAGCACTGACAGCATGGGCAGCGTGGCCGAAATCCTCACGAACATCTTTATGTGGGCCAACTTCCTGATCGCGGTCTTCAACGTGCTTCCCGGCCTGCCGCTCGACGGCGGACGGCTGGTTGAGTCGGCCGTGTGGAAGGCCACCGGGAGCCAGGCAAAGGGAACAGTCGCGGCCGGCTGGGGCGGCCGGATCATCGTTGTCGCAATATGCGCCTGGTTCATCCTCAGGCCACTCCTCGCCGGGGACGAGCCTGATTTCAGCCTGGTCATCATCACCGTCCTCGTCAGCGGATTCCTCTGGATGGGGGCCTCCGCGTCCATCCAGCAGGGAACGCTGCGCGGCCGGCTGCCCCTGGTGACTGCGGCGGGGTTGGCGACGCCCGCCGTCGGACTTCCGTCCACTGCTTCAGTGCAGGAAGCCCTCCGCCACGGTGCAGCCGGAACCACCTCCCTCGTCGTCTACGGGCCTGATGGGCGGCCCCAGGGCGTGGTGGATCCCGCAGCGCTGGCCTCCGTGCCGCCCACCGCAGCAGAGTCCACCCCCGTCACGGCAGTCTCCTTTGCCCTGGCTCCGGGCGCCTACGTCCCCGAATGGTCGAAGGGACAGGAGCTGATCACCTTCCTGTCCCAGCTCGAGGGGCGCCACTACGCTGTGGTGGACCACAACGGCAGGGTGACCGGGCTGCTCTCCCAGGACGCGGTAGTTGCTGCCATCACCGGAAAGCGGCAGCGGACCGATAAGCGCCCCCAGGGCCAGAACCGGTAGAGTTACGTGCCGGTGTGCATTGCCGCCGCAGAAGCCACAATGTCTGTACCAGGACATCCATGCGTTGGCACCCCAGGTTTACAGGAGCGAGGAACATCATGAGCAGCGAAACTGCCGTCAATGAAGCAACGGCAGCAGCCCAGGCCGGTGCTGCCCCCGGCAGCTCGCAGCCGGTGGGAGCTGCCCGGCGCCGGGGACCCTTCCGGGAGGGTGAGCGCGTCCAGCTGACCGACGAACGCGGGCGCATGAACACCATCACCCTCGAGCGGGGCGGAGCCTTCCATACCCACCGCGGCTTCCTGAACCACGATGAAATCATCGGCAAGGTAGATGGGTCCGTGGTGGTCAACAACGTAGGCCAGCAATACCAGACCCTGCGCCCCCTGCTTTCAGACTTCGTCCTCTCCATGCCGCGTGGCGCCGCCGTCGTCTACCCCAAGGATGCCGGCCAGATCGTGACGATGGCTGACATTTTCCCGGGCGCACGCGTCGTGGAAGCCGGTGTGGGTTCCGGCGCCCTCTCCATCTCCCTGCTCCGCGCCGTCGGCGACCAGGGCTACCTGCACTCCTTTGAACGGCGAGAAGAGTTCGCGGACATCGCGCGCGGAAACGTGGAAACGATTTTCGGCGGCCCGCACCCGGCCTGGCAGATCTCCCTGGGCGATTTCCAGGAAGAGGTTGTCCGCAGCGAGGCACCCGGCTCGGTGGACCGCGTGGTCCTGGACATGCTGGCACCGTGGGAATGCCTCGACGCCGTGGCCACCGTCCTGGCGCCGGGCGGCGTCTGGATCAACTACGTCGCCACCGTCACCCAGCTCTCACGGACGGCGGAAGCCATCCGGGCCGACGGCCGGTTCACCGAACCCGACGCCTGGGAGTCCATGGTCCGCGGCTGGCACCTTGAAGGACTCGCGGTCCGTCCGGACCACCGGATGGTGGCCCACACCGGATTCCTCCTTGTGACACGCAGGCTGGCTGACGGTGTCACCGGAATTTCGGTAAAGCGCCGCCCCTCCAAGACGGAATTCAACGAAGAGGACGTCAACGCCTGGACCCCGGGGGCCGTGGGGGAGCGGCTTGTGTCCGACAAGAAGCTGCGGCGCGCCGCACGCGACGCCATCGCCGGCACCAACGTCAAGGACGCGCCGGAGATCACGAACTAGTCCAGATTTCGGGAGTCTCCATCCCTACCTGCCATCTTGGGGCTAATGTCTTAATAGAAGCGCAGGAAGGGGCTGATACACATGGAGACTCCAAACCAGGACTCCGGACGTACACCGGCAGAGCACTCTGCCGCCAATGACCTCTCGGTTGCCGACCGCCAGGTCAACATCCTCCGGGACAAGCTCAGGCATATCGACCGCCAGTTGGCTGCGGCAACGCAGAACAACACCAAGCTGGTCAGCATGCTGGAGACCGCGAAAGCCGAGATTCTCAGGCTCAAGAACGCGTTGGACCAGGAAGGACAGCCGCCGTACAGCTTCGGCACCATCCTCCAGCTGAACCCCAAACGGCCGCCCTCTCCGGGCAGTAGCGGGCAGGCGGCCACGGAGGAATCCGTGGACATCTTTAACGCGGGCCGGAAAATGCGCGTGGGCATCAGCCCGCTGGTCAACATCAACCAGCTGGCCGTGGGCCAGGAAGTCCTGCTCAACGAGGCGTTGCTCATCGTGGCCGGGCTCGGCTACGAGCGGGCCGGCGAGCTTGCCACGCTGAAGGAGATGCTCGGCGCCGACCGCGCACTGGTTGTTGGACGGGCCGACGAAGAGCGCGTGGTCCGGCTCTCCGGAGCCCTCCTCACTGAAAAGCTCCGCGTAGGGGACGCCCTGTCCATCGATTCGCGGACGGGCTACGCCCTGGAAAAGGTCCCCCGCTCCGAGGTGGAGAACCTGGTCCTGGAAGAAGTCCCGGACATCACCTACGAGGACATCGGAGGCCTGGGGCCGCAGATCGAGCAGATCCGCGACGCCGTCGAATTGCCGTTCCTCCATCCTGACCTTTACCGGGAACACGGTCTCAAGGCGCCCAAGGGCATCCTGTTGTACGGCCCTCCCGGCTGCGGCAAGACCCTCATCGCCAAGGCAGTGGCCAATTCGCTCGCGGCCCGCGCCGCCGAACGTTCCGGCAACGTGGACCTCAAGAGCTATTTCCTGAACATCAAGGGCCCCGAACTCCTCGACAAGTATGTGGGTGAGACAGAGCGCCACATCCGGCTGATCTTCTCCCGTGCCAGGGAAAAGGCATCCGACGGCAGCCCCGTGGTGGTGTTCTTCGACGAAATGGATTCCCTGTTCCGCACCCGCGGCACCGGCATCTCCTCCGACGTCGAGACAACCATCGTGCCCCAGCTGCTCAGCGAGATTGACGGCGTGGAGCGCCTCGACAACGTGATCGTTATCGGTGCCTCCAACCGCGAGGACATGATCGACCCCGCGATCCTCCGCCCCGGCCGGCTGGACGTCAAAGTCAAGATCCACCGTCCGGATGCCGAAGCGGCAGCGGACATCTTCAACAAATACATCACTCCGGACCTTCCGTTCCACGAGTCCGACCTCGCAGAGCACGACGGCGATGTCCAGGCCACCGTGGACGCCATGGTCCAGCGCACTGTGGAAGCGATGTATTCCACGGACAAGTCGAACGAGTTCCTGGAAGTCACCTACGCCAACGGTGACACCGAGATGCTGTACTTCAAGGACTTCAACTCCGGCGCCGTGGTCCAGAACGTGGTGGACCGGGCCAAGAAGTACGCCATCAAGGACCTCCTGACCACGCAGCAGAAGGGGCTCCGGATCGAGCACCTGCTGCGGGCCGTGGTGGATGAGTTCCGCGAACACGAAGACATGCCCAACACCACCAATCCCGATGACTGGGCCCGTATCTCCGGCAAGAAGGGCGAACGGATCACCTACATCCGTACCATCGTCCAGGGCAAGGCCGGCCAGGAGCCCGGCAAGTCCATCGAAACCATGCCCACCACGGGACAGTATCTATGACCGCTGCACCGGAGCCCGCCGCCGGGGGATCACTTCCGGCCGGCGGGGCCATGCGGGTGATGGGCGCCGAAACCGAGTACGGCATCCACGCCCCCTCCGCCCCCTCGGCCAACGCGACCATGATGAGTGCCCGGGTGGTCCAGGCCTATGCCCAGGTCACCCGGCAGCGCGCCGCCGGAGGAGCTGAAACCCGCTGGGACTACACGGACGAAGAGCCGCTGCACGACGCCCGTGGATGGACGGTGGACCGGGGCTCGGCACATCCGAGCCAGCTGACAGACCAGCCGCCGGTACTGGACGCGGAAGCCGTTGCCCTGGCGTACGGCCGGGAGGAACTCGAGCTCGACGGGCAGGACGAATCCGGCACACTCCTGATGAACATGGTCCTCGGCAACGGGGCGCGGCTGTATGTGGACCACGCCCATCCCGAGTACTCCAGCCCGGAAGTCACCAACCCGCGTGATGCTGTCATCTGGGACGCCGCCGGCGACCTTGTGGGCCTGGCAGCGGTACGGCGGCTGGCGTCGGACCCCGACCTTCCGCCCGTCAACCTCTACAAAAACAACACGGACAACAAGTCCGTGTCCTACGGCTCCCACGAGAACTACCTCATGCCGCGCTCGGTCCCGTTCGGCGACATTGTGCGCGGCCTGACGCCGTTCTTCGTGACCCGCCAGATCATCTGCGGCGCGGGACGGCTGGGGATCGGACAGGACAGCTCGGGGCCCGGGTACCAGATCAGCCAGCGGGCAGACTTTTTCGAAGCCGAAGTGGGGCTGGAAACAACCATCCGCCGGCCCATCATCAATACCAGGGACGAGCCGCACGCCACCGCGGACAAGTACCGGCGCCTGCACGTCATCATCGGTGACGCCAACCTCAGCCAGGTGTCCAACTACCTGAAGTTCGGGACCACGGCCATGGTCCTCAGCCTCATCGAGGCGGGACTGGCGCCGAAGGTCGAGGTGTACGAACCTGTCCAGGCGCTCCAGGCAGTCAGCCACGACACATCCCTGACGGCCACACTGCGGCTGCTCGACGGCCGGCGGGTCACGGCCCTTGACCTGCAATGGATGTACCACGAGGCCGCAGCCAAGCTCGCACAGGACTCCGGAGTGGGTGACGCCGTGGACGGCGACGGACACACGCACGATGTCCTGGACCGGTGGGCAACCGTCCTTACCCAGCTGGACAGCGACAGGGCCGCGGCGTCCAGTTCGGTGGAATGGCTCGCCAAGCTCTCCCTCCTGGACGGGTACCGCCAGCGGGACGGCCTGGAATGGAACGACGCCAGGCTGGGCCTCGTTGACCTGCAGTGGGCTGACATCCGGCCGGAAAAAGGCCTGTATTACCGCTTCCTGGCCCGGAACCGGATGCAAAGGATCGTCGACGACGCCGCCATCGCTGCCGCCGTCGGGGAACCGCCGCCGGACACCCGCGCGTTCTTCCGCGGCAAGTGCATCAGCAGCTTCGGCAAGGATGTGGTGGGCGCGAGCTGGGACTCGGTCATCTTCGACGTACCCGGCTACGGGCGCCTGCAGCGCGTCCCCACACGGGAGCCGCTGCGCGGAACCAAAGCACTGACGGGAGCGTTGTTCCAGCGCTACCGGGAAGCGGGTCCGTTCCTCGCGGAACTCCTGGGACACAACAACGCTCCGCCTGCGGCGTAAACCGCGCCGGACGGCCGCTGCCGTGGCAGGATGGGCATATCGGAGGATCCGCCGGATCCGATGACTGATTAAAGGGAGGGATAACAATGGCAGGTCAGGAGCAGCAGCAGCCGCAATCACGCGACAGCCAGGTCGACGAGGACATTCCTGAGGCGCCGCCCGCACCACCGGAAGCCCAGGCTTCGGCATCAACCGAAGGCGTGGACGATCTCCTTGATGAGATCGACGGCGTCCTGGAATCCAACGCCGAAGAGTTCGTTCGGGCCTTCGTCCAAAAAGGCGGCCAGTAACCCGGACCGGAGGGTGGCGGAAGCCCCGGACGGCCGGAATCTGTACAGACGTTGAAGTACCACGTTCAAGGAGTGCATGAGTGCAGGAATCAACCGCCAACCAGGTAGCCGCCAACGCCACCTCGTCCTTTACCGAACACCTGCAGCGGGACCGGCCGGAGCTTCTGCCCTTTAGCCGGTCCCCCCAGGGCGGCGCGTCCGCGGCCGCTCCGCTGCAGGTTCCGCACGCCACCACCATCGTTGCCTTGAGCTACGACGGCGGCGTGCTGATGGCAGGGGACCGGCGGGCCACCATGGGCAACGTCATCGCCAGCCGGCATATCGAGAAGGTGTTCCCCGCAGACCGGTTCTCGGTGCTGGGCATCGCTGGAACGGCCGGCATAGCAATTGACCTGACGCGGCTGTTCCAGGTGGAACTTGAGCACTACGAAAAGATCGAAGGCACGCTCCTCAGCCTCGAAGGCAAGGCCAACAGGCTTGGGGCCATGATCCGCGGCAACCTCCCGCTGGCGCTCCAGGGCCTGGCCGTGGTGCCGCTCTTCGCCGGTTTCGACACCAGCGCCGGTGTGGGCCGGCTGTTCTCCTACGATGTCACCGGTGGAAGGTACGAGGAACACGAACACCATACGGTAGGGTCCGGGTCCGTCTTCGCCCGCGGCGCCCTGAAAAAACTGTGGCGGCCCAACCTCACTGCCGCCGAGGCCCTCGCCGTTGCAGTGGAATCCCTGTACGACGCCGCGGACGACGATTCGGCAACGGGCGGCCCGGACACCGTCCGCCAGCTGTGGCCTGTGGTCTATACGGTGGACAGCTCGGGCGCCCGCCGGGTTCCCGAGCCGGAACTCGCAGCCGCGGCAAGGAACGTCATCGAAGCCCGCACCATCGCCGGACGGGAGGCCTGAGATGACACAGCAGTTCTATGTCTCGCCCGAACAGCTGATGAAGGACCGTGCCGATTTCGCACGGAAAGGCATTGCCCGCGGCAGGTCCGTGGTGGTCATCAGCTGCGCGGAGGGGATCGCGCTTGTGGCGGAAAACCCTTCCCCGTCCCTGCACAAAATCGGTGAGATCTACGACAAAATCGCGTTCGCCGCCGTCGGGAAATACAACGAGTTCGAAAGCCTCCGGCAAGCCGGCGTCAGGTACGCGGACGTCCGCGGGTACTCGTACGACCGTGAGGACGTCACCGCCCGGGGCCTGGCCAGCGTCTACGCCCAAAGCCTGGGTGCCGTGTTCACCGCCGAACAGAAACCCTTCGAAGTGGAACTGGCGGTGGCCGAAGTCGGCCCCACCCAGGAGGAGGACCATCTCTACCGGCTGACCTTCGACGGTTCCATCGCCGATGAGCACAGTTTTGTGGTGATGGGCGGCCAGGCGGACAAGGTGTCGTCTGCCATCGAGGGCGGCTGGCGCAGCTCGCTCAGCTTTTCGGAAGCCGTGCGGCTGGCCATGTCCGGCCTGGCCCCCGCAGCTGAAGCAGATGACCAGGCCAAGGCATTGCCGGCACGGGCGCTGGAGGTTGCGGTTCTGGACAGGATGTCCGAGCGCTCACGTGGGTCCCGCCGCGCCTTCCGCCGGCTCAATGACGCGGATATCACTGCACTGCTGGCCTAGGAGGACACATGGACAAGAGAATCTTCGGTATCGAAACCGAATTCGGGATTTCCTATTCGAGCCCCGACTCGAGGCCTCTTGCCCCGGAGGAAGTTGCCCGGTATCTCTTCCGCAAGGTCGTCAGCTGGGGACGCTCTTCCAACGTGTTCCTGACCAACGGCTCCCGGCTGTACCTGGACGTGGGTTCCCACCCCGAATACGCCACCGCCGAATGTGACGATCTCGCGCAGCTGATAGCCCATGACCGGGCCGGGGAACTGATCCTGGACGACCTCGTGGACGAGGCCCAGGCGCGGCTCGCCGCTGAAGGTTTCAACGGCACGGTCTACCTGTTCAAGAACAACACCGATTCCGCCGGAAACTCGTACGGCAGCCACGAGAACTACCTCATTCCCCGCCGCGGCGAGTTTTCCCGGCTGGCGGAGATCCTGATTCCGTTCCTGGTGACCCGCCAGCTCATTGCCGGGGCTGGAAAGATCCTCAAGACCCCGCATGGGGCAACGTACGCTTTTTCCCAGCGGGCCGACCACATCTGGGAGGGCGTTTCCTCCGCCACCACACGGTCGCGGCCCATCATCAACACCCGGGATGAGCCGCACGCCGACGCCGAGTTCTACCGGCGGCTGCACGTCATCGTGGGCGACTCGAACATGTCGGAGGCCACCGCCCTCATGAAGGTGGGTACCGTCGACCTGGTACTGCGCATGATCGAGGCGGGTGTGATCATGCGGGACATGCGGATGGAAAACCCAATCCGCAGCATCCGCGAGATATCGCACGACCTCGGCGGCCGGGCCCTCGTCCGGCTGGCCAACGGCCGCCAGCTCACCGCCCTGGAAATCCAGCAGGAGTACCTGACGAAGGTCACGGCCTTCGTGAAGGAGCACGGCGCCCACAACCCGCATGTTCCGCTGATCCTCGACCTGTGGGAGCGGACGCTCAGGGCCATCGAAAGCGGCGACTCCCGCAGCATCGACACCGAAATCGACTGGGCCATCAAGAAAAAGCTGATGGACAAATACCGCGAACGCCACGGGCTGGGCCTGGACGCCCCGCGGATCGCCCAGCTTGACCTGACGTACCACGACATTTCCCGCGGCCGCGGCCTCTACTACCTGCTCCAGTCCCGGGGTGCGGTACGGCGGATCGTGGACGACACCGTCATCAAGGACGCCGTTGACGCGCCGCCGCAGACCACGCGGGCCAAACTGCGCGGTGACTTTGTCCGGCGCGCACAGGAGCTGGGCCGCGACTACACGGTGGACTGGGTCCACCTGAAGCTCAACGACCGCGCCCACCAGACCATCCTGTGCAAGGATCCGTTCCGCAGCGTGGACGATCGCGTGGATGCGCTTCTGGACTCTATGGGCTGACACCCAGCTTCAGGGGCTATTCTGGATAGGGCCCTTTATCAGGGCCTGCCGCGATTCTGTCCGCTGCCACGCGGGACCATCGCATCCACCCTGCCCCGACGAAAGTTCTCTTACGTGCGCCGACTACTAGCAATCCTTCTTCCCGGTCTGCTGCTGCTTACCGCCTGCGGTGGTTCAACCGCAGAGCCGGAACCCACCAGCCAGTCCGCTGGCGAGACTGCAAAGTTCGACTCCCTCAAACTGACTGACAACGGGGACAAAAAAGCTCCCGGTGTGGAATTCGCCAAGCCGCTCGAAGTGGCGGAACCCACCGTCAAGGTGATCACCGAGGGCAGCGGGGATACCGTCAAGGCGAACCAGATCGCCAACATTTCCATCCTCGCCCTCAACGGCACCGACGGCGCCACCCTCGAGGACACATTCCCGAACGATCCGGAGCCCCTCGAACTCAATGAGGAGCTTAAGACCGGCAGCCCCGTGATCTACAACGCCTTCGTCGGTGCAAAGGTGGGCTCCAGCCTCGCGCTGGCCGTCCCCGGACAGGCAGCTGCCGCCGGAGCCGAAGCCCAGCCCACCCAGTTGCTTGTTATCAAGGTCCTGTCCACCACGGACGTAACCCCGGCCCTTGAAAAGCCCGAAGGCGAGACCGTTACCCCGCCCGCCGGACTACCCACGGTTACGGAAAAAGACGGCATCCCCGAAATCTCCGTCGACGGCGTGGCAGCTCCCACCGAGCTGGTCTCCCAGGACCTCATCAAGGGCAACGGTGCCACCGTCAAGGAAACCGATACCCTCACCGTCAACTACGTGGGCGTCAACCTCGTGGGCGGCACCAAGTTCGATTCGAGCTTCGACCGCGGCGAACCGGCAACCTTCGCGCTGAACCAGGTCATCAAGGGTTGGACCCAAGGACTTACGGGCAAGACCGTGGGCTCCCGCGTCCTGCTGGTCATCCCCAAGGACCTGGCATACGGCGAGGCCGGCCAGGGTGAAGCCAAGGGCGACCTGGTGTTCGTAGTGGACATCCTCGGCGCCAAGTAGCAACACTTACAAGCAGTCCGCGGTTTCTTTTCCGCGGTACCCACCACGCGGTATTCAACACCAGCACTGACACAAAGGAGCAACATGTCATTTGGACAGCGGGACTTTGACCGCCAGAAGCCCGAGATTGATTTCCCGGAAGGCGACGTTCCCACCGAACTGGTCATCACCGACCTCATCGAGGGCGACGGCCGCGAAGCCAAGGCAGGGGACACCGTCTCCACCCACTACGTCGGCGTGGCCTGGTCAACCGGCGAAGAATTCGACGCTTCCTGGGGCCGCGGAGCCCCCTTGGACTTCCGCGTGGGCGTAGGCCAGGTCATCCAGGGCTGGGACCAGGGACTGCTGGGCATGAAGGTTGGCGGCCGCCGCCGCCTGGAAATTCCCTCCGAACTGGCCTACGGTTCCCGTGGCGCCGGTGGAGCGATCAAGCCCAACGAAGCCCTGATCTTCGTGGTGGACCTCGTGGGCGTCCGCTGATCCGGCACCACTGACTGCACCGCCATGGAAAAGCGCGGCAACCCCCGGGAGAAACAGTCCCGGGCGTTGCCGCGCTTTCTGCGTTCCGCCCGGAGTTTAGTAACGTAACCAGAGTGTCCGTATCCCGCACTGAACGACTCCTCAACCTGCTGATCGCGCTCCTCAACACCCGGTATGGCCTGCGCCGCAGTGAATTGCGGGAGAAGGTCTACCACGACACTTCGGGCAACGACGTTGCGTTCGGCCGGATGTTTGAGCGTGACAAAAACGATCTGCGCCAGTTCGGCTTCGACGTGGAAACCCTCACCGACCTGGGGTGGAGCGAAGACGATCCCGCCACCACCCGCTACCGCATCGGCAAGGAATCCAACCGCCTCCCGGACGTCCAGCTTGAGCCCGAGGAGTGGACGGTACTCCTCCTGGCCTCACAGCTCTGGGAGCGCGCGGCCCTGGGCACGGCAGCACAGAGCGCCCTCCGGAAGCTCAAGGCGTCAGGCCAGCTGGCCGACGTCGAACTGCCTGCGGGCCTCCAGCCACGCATCAAACCCGCAGGGCAGGCCTTCGACGACGTTGTGGCCGCCATGCATTCCCGGCACCCCGTCACGTTCAGCTACCTCGCCGGCAGCACAGGCAAGGACGAGGTGCGCACAGTGGAGCCATGGGGCCTCGGCAGCAGGTTCGGGCAGTGGTACCTGGTGGGCCACGACAGAGCACGCCAGGCCGCCCGGCACTTCCGGCTGTCCCGATTCACCAGTGCAGTGGCCATCCTGGACAAGGAGCACTACTCGCCGCCGGCGGACTTCAACATCCGGCAGGAACTCGACCGGCTCCCCGAACTCCCGCTCCGCGCCGCCGTCGTGGATGTCCGGGAGGGCCGCCTGCTCGCCCTCCGGCGCCGGGCACTCGCCGCCGCGGAAACGCCGGCGGACGCTGCCGCGCAGGGCCGCCCCGACGCCGGCTTCGAGCGGATCGCCCTGCACTTCCGGGACCCGGAGATCCTCGCCGAAGAACTGGCATCCTACGGGCCTGATGCCCGGGCCGTAGCCCCGGAGGAGCTTGTTGTCGCCGTCCGGCGGCGGCTCCGGGCCGCTGCCGATTTCAGCGCATCTCCGACCCCCGACTACTCGTTTTCACCGGCCCGTTCCCGGCCGTCCCGGTCCAGGACCTCGGAGGACCAGCTCAAGCGGATGCTCCAGCTGGTGCCGTTCCTGGTGCACAACCAAGGCCTGCACATTCAGGAGGTAGCGGACCATTTCGGAGTGAGCCGGGACGAGCTGGAGGACGACCTGCGGATCCTCATCTGCTCCGGACTGCCGGAGGGCTACCCGGATGACCTGCTGGACATCCAGTGGGAGAACGACCACGTCTTCATCACCCAGGACCTGGACCTCAACAGGCCAGTCCGGTTCACCGTGGACGAAGCCTGCGCGCTCCTGACGGGCCTCGAAACCCTGAACGGGCTGCCGGGCATTGCCGAAGGCGGGGCGCTGGAGTCGTTGACGCTCAAGCTGCTTGCGGCCGCCGGTGAGGAAGGGCTGCGGGCAGCGTCCCTCGCCGGACCGGAAATGGGGCCGGCCGATGCCGCCATCCATGACACGGTGCGGCAGGCGATCGGCTCCCGCTCCCGGCTCCACCTGACCTACCTGTCGCCGCAACGGGACAAAGTGTCCGAACGGGACGTGGACCCCTTGCGGCTCTACTCCCTCGACAACACGTGGTACTTCGAAGCGTATTGCCACCTGGTGGACGGGCTGCGGAACTTCCGCCTGGACCGCGTGCAGGACGTTTACCCGAACGGGCAGCACGCGGCTGACGGGCTCACTGCGTCCGGCGCGGTCCCCGCCAAGCTTTTTACACCGAACGACGACGACACCACCGTCACGGTCCAGCTCACCCGGCAGGGGAGGGGGCTTGCGGACGACTACTACGCGGAGCGCACGGCAGAGCTTCCCGACGGCGGACTGGTCGCCGAGATACGGTTCGGCAACACCGCGTGGCTGCCCATGTTCGTCGCCCAGCATGGCGGTGCCGTCCGCATTATTGCCCCCGAGGACCTGGCCACGTCCGCACGGGTGTGGCTGGAGGCGTCGCTGGCCAGGTACGGGGGCTAGACTTCTCAGCATGCCTTGGTGGTCCTGGATCCTTTTATGGGTAGCGCTTGTTGCGCTGTCGCTGCTGTTCTATGTCCTGCTGGGCATCCGTCTTTTCCGCCAGTTCATGGCGACCGTCAAGGACCTCGGGGCAGCAGGTGAAAAACTTGGACACCTGGCCCCGCTGCAGGAGCACGCGGAGCCGGAAAAGCCCGGACAGGCACCGCCGGGTTCTGCTGTTTTTGCCTCACCCACCGTCATGCGACATGATTACGAGGCATCCACGTCAGCACGGCGGGAAGAACGCCGCCGCCGGAGGGTTCAGCGCAAGACGGACCGGGGCCAGCCGCAGGCGCTCGGGGATCTCGACTTCACATAGAAGTAGGATGTATTGAGAGGAAAGGATTTCCCATGGGAAGACTCTTTGATGGCCCCTGGCCCATCGTCATTATTATCGTTGTTGCACTGCTGCTCTTTGCCGCACCCAAGCTTCCGGCCATGGCACGCAGCCTCGGCCAGTCCATGCGGATCATCAAGTCCGAAGTCAAGGAAATGAAGAACGACGGCAAAACCGACACCACCGACGCCTCCGGCCCGGTGGAAGGCACGGTCGTGAACCACCCCAAGGCGAAGCCCGGCGAGCCGACAGACGGCACTGACGTTCCGCCGTCGAACCGCGCCTGACCCCCAGTGGCACTGTCGCGGGCCCGTAAAGCCAACCCTGAGGGGCGCATGTCCCTGTGGGACCACCTCAAGGAGCTCAAGAACCGGCTGATCAAGTCGGCCATTGGCGTCGTCATCGGCGGCATCGGGGGCTGGATACTTTACGATCCGCTGCTGAAGGCGCTGGCCGATCCGGTCAACCGCATCTCGCAGCAAACCGGGGGACTGTCCGCAATCAACTTCGGGACCATTGCTTCCCCGTTTGACTTCAAGCTGCAGATGTCGCTCCTCATCGGGGCGGTGATATCCAGCCCCATCTGGATCTACCAGCTCTGGGCGTTTATCACACCCGGCCTTACATCAAAGGAACGCCGGTACACCCTGGGATACATGGCGGCAGCGGTACCCCTGTTCCTCGCCGGGATCTGGGCCGGATGGCTCGTGGTGCCCCAGGTGGTGCGGGCGCTGACCCAGTTCACGCCGGACGGATCGTCCAGTGTCATCGATGCCCGGACCTATATCGAATTCGTCACACGGATGGTCCTGGTCCTGGGTATCGCGTTCCTGGTTCCCGTGGTGCTGGTGGGCGTCAACATGGCCGGTGTCATCTCCGGCCAGACCATCCTCAAAGCCTGGCGCATTACCGTCTTCCTGGTCTTTGTCCTCGCCGCCATCGCGGCCCCCGGCGCCGATGCCATTTCCATGTTCATGCTGGCCGGTCCGCTGCTTGTCCTGTTCTTCGCTGCGATCGGCATTTGCCTCATGAATGACAAGCGGCGCGCCCGCCGCCAGGCCAGGAGGGCAGCGGAAACCGAGGCAACGGCTGACATCGCCACCCCGGGCAGTGAGCTGAAGAACCTCTAAGCTCCCAGTAGGCTTAGTACATGTCCTCCAACACCGGGCCGTTTCCTAAAGGTCCAACTTCCAGCGGACCTTTTTCCACGGCGCCCAGCGATCCTGAGGAGCTCTCCCCGGCAGAAAGGTACCGGGCCAGCGCCGAACGCAGGGCCGAGGCGGCTACCGATTTGGGTGCGTTCATCCGCACGTTGGACTTTGAGCTGGACGACTTCCAGCGGAAGGCCTGCCTGTCCCTGCAGGACGGCCGGGGAGTGCTGGTGGCAGCGCCCACCGGCGCGGGAAAAACGATCGTGGGCGAGTTCGCCATCTACCTGGCCCTCCAGCGCGGCCTCAAGGCTTTCTACACCACCCCCATTAAGGCGCTGAGCAACCAGAAATTCACGGAACTCGGCGAAAAGTACGGTGCCGGAAACGTGGGACTGCTCACCGGCGACACCAGCATCAACGGCGACGCCCCCGTGGTGGTCATGACCACCGAAGTCCTGCGGAACATGCTCTATGCGGACTCAGCCACCCTGGACGACCTGGGCTACGTGGTCATGGATGAGGTGCACTACCTCGCCGACCGGTTCCGCGGAGCTGTCTGGGAGGAAGTGATCATCCATCTGCCCAGTGAGGTGCAGGTGGTCTCCCTCAGCGCCACGGTCTCCAACGCCGAAGAGTTCGGCGCCTGGCTGGACACCGTCCGCGGGGACACGGACATCATCGTCTCCGAACACCGCCCGGTTCCCCTCTGGCAGCACGTCATGGTGGGCCGGCAGATCATGGACCTGTTCGCCGGGGAAACCACCTTCGACGAAATCGCACCGCCCGTGGACGCCGACGGGCCGCAGCAGGCGCCCGCGAAGGAAACCACTGCCTCAGGCCGCGGCTTTGACGTCAATCCGGACCTCCTGACGGTTGCCCGCAGCGAAAGCCAGCACAGTTTCCGCAGCAGGCCCGGCCCCGGCGGACGCGGCCAGCGCGGCCGCCGCGGCGGCAATGACCGTCCCGCCCGGGGCCCAGAAGAAACCGGCGTTCGCAGGGCCAGCCGCCCCCAGGTGATTGCGAGCCTTGACCGGATGGACCTGCTGCCCGCCATCACCTTCATCTTTTCCCGTGCCGGCTGCGACGCGGCCGTGGCCCAGTGCGTCAGCTCCGGGTTGTGGCTCACCACCGAAAAAGAGCAGCGCATCATTGCCCAGCGCGTTGACGAAGCGGGGCACGACATCCCGCCGGACGACCTGGACGTCCTCGGCTTCTGGACCTGGCGTGACGGGTTGCTCCGAGGTTTTGCCGCACACCACGCCGGCATGCTGCCCACGTTCAAGGAAGTGGTGGAAAAGCTCTTCGCCGATGGCCTGGTCAAGGCCGTGTTCGCCACGGAGACCCTTGCCCTCGGCGTCAACATGCCCGCACGCTCCGTGGTGCTGGAGAAACTGGACAAGTTCAACGGCGAGGCCCATGTGGACATCACCGCGGGGGAGTACACCCAGCTGACCGGCCGTGCCGGCCGCCGCGGCATCGACATCGAAGGCCACGCAGTGGTTCTGTGGCAGCCCGGGACGGACCCGACGGCGGTGGCCGGCCTCGCCTCCCGCCGCACCTACCCTCTGAACTCGAGCTTCCGGCCCACCTACAACATGAGCATCAACCTCCTGGCACAGTTTGGCCGGGCAAGGGCCCGCGAGATCCTGGAATCCTCCTTCGCGCAGTTCCAGGCCGACCGCTCGGTGGTGGGCCTGGCGCGACAGGTGCGGAGCAGGGAGGAATCCCTCGCGGGGTACGCCAAGTCCATGACATGCCACCTCGGCGACTTCACCGAGTACGCAAGGCTCCGGCGCGAGCTCTCCGATGCCGAAAACGCGACGTCGCGGACAAAGTCCCGGGCCCGGAAGTCGCTCAGCGACGACTCGCTGGCCAGGTTGCTGCCCGGTGACGTGGTGGATGTTCCCGGCGGGAGGGCACCGGGCCCGGCCATCGTGCTCAGTTCCGACCACAGCAGCCGTGAGCCGCGGCCCGCCGTCCTGACCCTGGACAACCAGCTGCGCAGGATCGGAACGGATGACCTCGAGGGCCCCATTGCACCGCTGACACGCATCCGCATTCCGAAGTCATTCAACGCCAAGGTGCCGAAGTCACGGCGGGACCTGGCGTCCTCCGCCCGGAACGCGCTCCGGGAAAACCGGCCACCCGCCCCGGGCCATAACCGCAACAATGATTTCGGCCGGGCGGCTGCGCTGCCCAACCAGGAGAAGCGTATTGCCGATCTCCGCCGTGCCCTTCGCGCCCACCCCTGCCACGGCTGCAGCGAACGCGAAGACCATGCGCGCTGGTCCGAGCGGTGGTGGAAGCTGAGGCGGGAGACCGACGGCCTGGTCCGGCAGATCCAAGGCCGCACCAACACCATCGCCAAGACCTTCGACCGCGTCTGCGACGTCCTGTCCGCTTACGGCTACCTGGAAGCCAGCGGCGATGGCGGCCTGGTCATCAGTTCCGATGGCCAGCGGCTGCGGCGGATTTACGGTGAGAAGGACCTGCTGATCTCCCAGTCCCTGCGGCTGGGCGCGTTCGATGACCTGGACGCTGCCGAAGTGGCAGCCCTGGCCAGCGTGCTGGTCTACCAGGCCAAGCGAGAGGACCGCGGTCTCCGGCCGCGCATGCCCAGTGTCTCCCTGGAAACAGCAGTGGATATCGTGGTGAGGGAATGGTCGGCCCTGGAGGACGTTGAAGAGGAGAACAAGCTTCCGCTGACCGGTGAACCCGAACTCGGGCTGGTGTGGCCCATCTACAAGTGGGCACGCGGCCGCCACCTGCAGGATGTACTGAGCGGCACCGACCTCGCCGCCGGCGACTTTGTCCGTTGGGTGAAGCAGGTGGTGGACCTGCTGGACCAGCTCGCCAAGATTCCGGGTCTTGATCCCCGGCTGGCCCGGCTGTGCGGCGAGGCCATCTCCTTGGTCCGCCGCGGCGTCGTGGCATATTCCTCCGTCCTTTAGCCAGTACCCGGCGTCCAGCCGGCCCGTTTCAACCCTCAGGAGCCCTGCCCCGCATGACCCAGCCTGGTCCCGAATCACCCCGCAACGTCGTCCTCTACCGCAACGGGTCCGTCTACACGGCTGCCGACCCCTTCGCCACCGCCATGCTCGTGGACGGTGACACGGTGGCGTGGGTGGGGTCCGAGCAGGCGGCGTCTTCCATTGCGGACAGTTCCATGGACGTCATCGACCTGCGGGGAGCACTCGTCGCACCCGGATTCGTCGATTCGCACATGCACCTGACCGAGACCGGCATCGCCCTGGATTCGCTGCGGCTGGGCGGAGTCACCTCAGCCCGGGAGCTCCTGGACGCCGTGTCGTCCGCAACCGGCAACGGCCCGGTCCTGGGCCACGGCTGGGATGAAACCACGTGGGCGGACCCCACACTGCCCACTCCGGACGAACTGGAACGTGCATCAGCAGGCCGGCCCGTCTACCTTTCCCGGGTGGACGTGCACTCGGCACTGGTCTCAACGTCACTGGCTCACGCCGCGGACCTTCGCAGCCAGGACGGGTTCGACGGCGGCGCACGCGTTACGCGCGCGGCCCACACGGCCGCACGGCAGTCCACCCGGCAGCTGCCGGAAGAGGCACTCCGCCGGCACCAGGCGCGCGCCCTGTCCGAGGCGGCCGCCAACGGGTATGTCGCCCTGGCCGAGATGGGGGCGCCGCACATCGGGGGCCAAGAGGACCTGCGCCTGGCCGCAGCGTGGAATTCTCCCGGCGGTGATGGGCCGGCCCTTCCCGAGGTCCTGCTGTACTGGGGGGAATTGGCGACCTCAGAAGAGCACGCGCGCAGCCTGATGGATCAATTCGGCTTCCCGCTGCGCGGCCTTGCCGGAGACCTGAACATTGATGGCTCGGTGGGGTCGCGCACTGCTGCGCTCCGGTCCGGCTACAGCGACGCCCCCGGGGAGCGCGGGAACCTCTATCTGACGGCAGAACAGGCGGCCGCGCATCTTGCCGCGTGTTCACTCGTGGGGATCCAGGCCGGCTTCCACGTGATCGGCGATGCCGGGCTGGACGCGGCGTTATCAGCTCTGGACCTCGCGGCTGAGCAGGTGGGGGAGCAGCGCGTCCGCGCAGCCGGCCACCGGTTTGAACATGTGGAGATGGTGGATGCGCCGGCCATTGAAAAGCTGGCCCGATACTCGGTCACCGTCAGCGCCCAGCCTGCGTTCGATGCCGCGTGGGGCGGACCCGGTGGCCTGTACGGGAAGCGGTTGGGGGAACGGAGCGCCTCCATGAACCCCTTTGCCTCCCTGTACGCGGCCGGTGTTCCCGTGTGCTTCGGCAGCGACAGCCCGGTCACCCCGCTGAAACCCTGGTCCAGCGTGCGGGCGTGCCTGGAGCATCACACCGAAGGTGAACGTATTTCCGCCCGCGCCGCCTTCCTCGGCCACACCCGCGCGGGCTGGCGTGCGGCCAAATATCCCAACCCGATGGCGGGGCAACTCGTGCCCGGCGCCCCTGCAAGTTTCGCCGTGTGGGAGGTGGAGGAACTGATGGTCCAGGTGGCCGATGGGCGCGTCCAGTCCTGGAGTACGGATCCCCGTGCCCGCACACCGCTGTTGCCTGCGCTGGACACCGGCACGGACCCTGTGTGCCTGCAGACCGTGCGGAACGGTGCCGAATTGTTCTCCAGCCCGGCACTGCGTTCCTGACCCTGCCGCCCGCCGCCCTATAATTGATAGTTGCGCCTGCCGGCGGCTAGCTGACCGCCAGGTGCACCGACCGCTCCCTCCAGGAAAGGCCCTCTGTGCGCGTCCTTACGATCATTCCCACGTACAACGAACTGGAATCGCTGCCCAAGACGCTCCAGCGGCTCCGGTCTGCTGTCCCGGCCTCGGACGTGCTGGTAGTGGATGACAACAGCCCCGACGGCACCGGCAAACTCGCCGACACCATCGCGGCCGGGGACTCCCAGGTCCACGTCCTGCACCGCAAGGGCAAGGAGGGACTGGGCGCCGCCTACATCGCAGGGTTCAAGTGGGGCCTGGACGCCGGCTACGACGTTCTCGTGGAAATGGACGCGGACGGCTCCCACCAGCCCGAGCAACTGCCCCAGCTCCTGGAGGCCATCGAGCAGGGCGCAGACCTTGCCATGGGTTCCCGTTGGGTGCCCGGCGGACGCGTGGTGAACTGGCCCCTCTACCGCCAGGCCATTTCCCGGGTGGGCAGCACCTACGCCCGCCTGATGCTCGGCCTGAAAATCAAGGACGTCACCGGCGGATACCGCGCCTTCCGCCGGACAACCCTGGAAAAACTCAACCTGGACCAGGTGGACTCCGTCGGTTACGGCTTCCAGGTTGACCTGGCGTGGCGGGTGGCACGGATGGGCCTGCGCATCGAGGAACGCCCCATCACGTTCGTGGAGCGCGAACTCGGCGCCTCGAAGATGAGCGGCAACATCGTGGTCGAAGCCATGATCAACGTCACCAAGTGGGGCCTGCAGGCCCGCTGGAACACCCTGAGGGGCAAGAAGCCCTCCGCCCAGCCCTAGGCTGGCCGCCGTTCCGGACCGGATCATCACCGGTCCGGACGCGGAACGCGAAAAGAGGGGCCGTTCCTGCACTCACGTGCAGGAACGGCCCCTCTTTCGTTGAAAAGACCTAGGCCGAGCGGCGTTCCCCGCGGCGTTCGCGCAGGATGGTCAGCCGGTCCTCGAGGATCTGCTCCAGTTCGGGCAGGGAGCGGCGTTCCAGCAGCATGTCCCAGTGCGTGCGGACAGCTTTGTCGTTGCTGGTATCGGGGCGTTCGCCGTCGACCAGAAGCGCTTCCTTGCCGGTCTTGGAAACCCACACGGGGGGAATCTCCGCTTCGGAGGAGAAAGTAACAAAGACCTGCTCGCCGTCCTCGCAACGGTACTCGACACGCTGACGCGGTGCCGGCTCGACTCCGGACTCGGTCTCCATGCTCTGCGCACCAAGGCGCATACCCCGCAGGCTGCGATCGCTCATGATTTCTCCCTCTTATCGGTTCGCGGAGTAGAACCCCGCGCCAGCCGGTGGTGACGAAGCACCGCCGGGCTACTGTGTGCTCTGTGCTGCATCATAAGATTCAACGCATTGCGAAGCTTTGTTGTTCCAGCGGATTGCTCCTGCCGGACAAATACCCAATTGTACGGGTGCCATGCCGCAGGGAGCAAAATAAAGGAAGGGATCCGGGCTGGTGAACTGGTCACCGGCGCAGATCCCTTCCAGTTTTACGGCACTGCCTACGGCTCGGAGGGCTTGGCTCCCACCTCGTCGAACAGGCCACCGGTTGCGCCCGGATCGGGGTTGGTACCGCCCAGGGCGTTGCCGATCCCCTTCAGGGCTTCGCCGACTTCGCTGGGGATGATCCACAGCTTGTTGGATGATCCTTCGGCCAGCTTGGGCAGGGTCTGCAGGTACTGGTAGGCCAGCAGCTTCTGGTCAGGGTTGCCGCGGTGGATGGCATCAAAGACCTTTTGGATGGCCTGCGCCTCACCGTCAGCACGGAGGATGGCAGCCTTGGCGTCGCCCTCGGCCGCGAGGATGGAAGCCTGCCGCTGTCCTTCTGCGGTGAGGATGGCTGACTGCTTGGTTCCCTCGGCCGTGAGGATGGCGGCGCGGCGGTCCCGCTCGGCGCGCATCTGCTTTTCCATCGAGTCCTGGATGGAGTGGGGCGGATCAATGGCCTTCAGCTCAACACGGGAAACCCGGATACCCCAGCGTCCGGTGGCCTCATCCAGGACACCGCGGAGCTGGCCGTTGATCTGGTCACGCGACGTCAGCGCTTCTTCAAGGTTCAACCCGCCCACGACGTTACGCAGCGTCGTGGTGGTGAGCTGTTCCACGGCCTGGATGTAGTTGGCAATCTCGTAGGTTGCCGCGCGCGGGTCAGTGACCTGGAAGTAGACCACGGTGTCGATGGACACCACCAGGTTGTCCTCGGTGATCACCGGCTGCGGCGGGAACGAAACCACCTGTTCGCGGAGATCCAGCAGCGGCAGGAGCCGGTCCACAAAGGGAATCAGGATTGTGAGGCCCGGGTTGAGCGTGCGCTGGTACTTTCCAAGCCGTTCGACGACGCCGGCCCGTGCCTGCGGAATGATCCGGACGGAGCGGACCAGAACGATAATCACGAACACGATCAGGACTACCAGCACGATGGCCAATGCGGCTCCTCCTGCGTTTTCCATACGTTTCCTTCTTCCCCAATTAGTAAAGCTGTGTCAGGACTGGCCGGTGGTGGCCGGCGGAGCCGAGACCACAGCCGTGGCGCCGTCGATGGCAGCCACGACCACCTTCTGGCCCGCGGGAAGGACCCCCGCTGCCGAGCGTGCGCTCCAGATGTCGCCGCCGATTTTCACGAGGCCGCCGTCAGAGGTTACGGCTTCCATCACCACGGCCTGCTCACCGATGAGCCGGTCCACATTGGTCCGCTGCTCGGCCGGGCCCTTCTTCAGGTGGGACAGTGCCACCGGGCGGACGAAGGCGATCATCAACAGGGAGACGACGCAGAAAACAACGATCTGGAGCCATCCGTCAGCGCCGGCAAAGTCGGCCACCAGGGCGGCGAGGGCTCCGCCGCCGAGCATGATGAAAAACAGGTCAAGGGTGATCATCTCGATCACTGCAAATGCCAGGAAAGCCGTGAGCCACAGGGCCCACCAGTTTTCCCCCAACCATTCGAACACCGGTTCCCCCTTCGTTACGGGGAACCGCGTGCGCGGACCCTCCGGTAACTGTCCTTCCATCCTAGTCCGGGCGCATGAGGTGTGGGCTGGCTCATGCCGGGCGGCCAGGGATAGTGGCCAAGTCGTTACGCGGTTGCCGTCTCCTTGGGGCGGAAAAGCAGGAGCCGGAACTTCGCTTCGGTCCGCACGGGTTCCGGGAGGTCGTCAAACCGTTCACCAATGGCATCCCGGTCCGCGTGGTGCCCCGCGGGACCCATGAAGGCCAGGTCTGCTGCTTCGTGGCGCGTGAGGGCAAGGGGAACATCGATGTCGGACGTGGCGTCAATGTCAAAATAACGGGCCATCGCCGTTGCCAGCCGCGCATCCTTGCTCTCCTCGATCGAGAGCATTCCTGCTGTTGCCACGAGGTTCCCCAGGTGCCCGGTACGGGGAGTGATAACAACCAAGCGGCCCGCCGGCCGCAGGATCCGTGCAAATTCAGCGGGATTGCGCGGCGCAAACACCACCGTGACGGCATCGACAGACCTGTCCGCCAGTGGGAGTGGCTGCCACACATCCCACACCAGGTTGACTGCCTCCGGGTTCAGCCGGGCGGCGCGGCGCAGCGCGAACTTGGAAATGTCCAGGCCTACCGCTGTGACCTCACGGCCCTGGGCCGCGGCAGTATCCAGCACCTGCCGCAGGTAATGCCCGGTTCCGGTTCCCGAGTCGAGGATGGCTCCATTGTGATCGGACAAACAAGGCACGACGGCGGCCGCCACCGCTTCGGCCAACGGACGGTAGTGCCCGTGGCCAAGGAAGTTGACGCGGGCCTCCACCATCGCCGCGGTGTCAGCTTCGAAGGCCGTGCCCTTGCCCACCAGCAGATTGAAGTAGCCCTGCCGGGCTGCGTCGAAGCTGTGGCCTGACGCGCAGGCCAGCCGGCGTTGCCCCGGCATGCGGGAGGGCGCCGCGCCGGCTGCGGCCGCAGTGGGACCGCCCGTAGTGGCACCGGCGGTATCCGCACCGGCAAAAACCAGCGGAAGCGAGCACACCGGGCACAGCAGGGGGAGATGGTCGGAAGAGGGCATTGAACCATCTTAGGGTGGCCGCAATGGGCCGAGGCGGGGATGGCCAGGCACGGGGAAAGGCTTAGCCGGCGCTGATACCTGCAGGTCCGTCGTCGAACCCGAGGCCCTGGCGTGCCCTGCTGATTCCGGCCTCGGCCCAGTGCGCGGCGTACTCGGTGTTGGTGCTCAAGGACCTCAGCTGGGCACGGTCCAGGTAGAGGATGCCGTTGAGGTGGTCCGTCTCGTGCTGCACGATCCGGGCCTGCCAGCCGGAGAACTCCCGCTGGACCGCCACGCCGTCGGGCGTTTCAAACTCAAGCAGCACGCTCTCCGGTCGGGCCACCACAGCCTGGAGTCCGTTCAGTGAGAGGCATCCTTCGTAGAAGGAAGCGACCCCGGACCCCTGGGCGGTGTACCTGGGGTTGAGGACAGCGAGGAACTCCAGCGGGTTCCGTTGACGCAGCGCGGCCGCCTCCGGGTCGACGTCGAACTGGTCCTCGACCACCGCGAGCTGCAGCGGTATGCCAAGCTGGGGCGCCGCCAGGCCCACTCCCGGTGCCTCGTGCATGACCTGGCGCATGAGGTCGATGAGCCGGGCAAGCTGGTCAGCAGGCAGTTGACCGTCAAAAGCGGCAGCCCGCTGTCGGAGTGCGGGATGGCCCGCTTGGACGATGGGCGGCAACGTCCCGGCGGAGAGGATGTGTTCCACAAGTTCGCGTATCTGTTCTGCGGTGAGGGTGGTCCCGGGCGCGGCGTGGGTCATGACGAAAGCCTACTGAACACCGGGGCGCTTCCGCGGCTGGGCTAGTGTCTATCCCATGGCTGACTTCCCCTCCCACCCTGACTCGCCCCTGGACCGCGTTCTCGGGTTCATCCGGGTACTCGAAGCCGGCGGGGGAGCGGCCGGGATCAAGCCCTTCCTGGCCGACTCATTCGTACTGGAGGAAGCCCCGCACCTGCTGGCTCCGGAGGGCTCCAGGCGGACCTTGCATGACGTGCTGGCCGGCGCAGACCAGGCGGCGCAGGTGGTCGCGGACCAGAAGTTCGCCATCCGGCGCACCACGTGCGAGGGCGGTCGGGTGGCTGTAGAAGCGGATTGGTCGGCAACGGTGCTGATGGACCTCCCGTACTGGGACCGGGGAGACACGATCCGGGCAAGGACCTCGTCTGTCTTTGAAGTCAGCAACGGCCTGATTGTCAGCCAGGACAGCTACGACTGCTACTTCCGGTAACTAAACCTGCTGTATCCGGGAAACCAGCGGCCGTTGTTGCATGGTGAAGCGCCTGGCCACCCACCGGTTAAGTGCCGGGGTGGCGGCGGCGGCTCCAACGCCTGCAATACGCAGGCGGAGCAGGGCGGGCGGCAGGGGGCGGCCCAGCATCATATTGATCTCCGACTGTCGCCTGGCCAGGATTGCCGCGCGCCGCCGGGTTTCGTCGAATTTCCGGAATCCGTGGTCCATGGGGCGGCCGGCCACGGCTTCGCGGATGAGCGGCACCAGCGCCTGGACGTCGAGCCAGCCGAGGTTCATGCCCTGGCCGCCAATGGGGCTGATTTCATGGGCTGCATCCCCGATCAGGATGGTCCGCCCCACGACCATTCGGCGGACCAGGGTGGAGCGGACGCTGAACGCCGAGAGCATGCTGTTGGTGCCGGGATCGGGCCGAATTCCGGTGCGCTGCTGTACGAGTTCTGCCAGGTCGCCTGCCCCTGCGGTTTCCGCGGGCCGGGTGAGGCGGACCACCCAACGCCGGACTCCGCCCGGAAGGGGGAATGACTCGACAATCCCCCCGGGCTCGAGGAACAGGACGGCCATGTCCCCATGGATGCCGGGGTCAGCGAAGTCGCCCATCAGGTAATGGTCCGGGTAGGTCCTTCTCTGCACCGGCACGCCCAGGACATCGCGGAAGTGTGACCGGGCACCGTCGGCGGCGACCACCAGGGACGCCGTGAAGTTCCTGCTTCCCGGCGTGGCACCCGGCTGAGCCTGGACCGAAACGCTGGGCCGGCCGCCGTCGTCCGTTACAGCCGTGGCCTGCACACCCCTCAGCAGCGCTCCGCTGTCCAGGGCGCGGACGCGGTCCTCCAGTAGCTGCTCCGTCCGGAACTGGGGGAGGGCCAGAACGAAGGGAAAGTCCTCCGACACCGTGTCGAAGCGCATGGTGCCTACAGTTTTTCCGCCGCTGACAGCCATTCCGGTGCGGATGGGCACACCCTCCCGGACCATCTCGTATGCCACGTTGACCCCGTCCAGGGCTGCAAGGGCGGGCGGGTGGATGCCGATGGCGCGGGAGTGGGCATCCCGCGCCGGTCTCCGTTCGAGCACCCGCACGGAAATGCCTTCCTGCAGGAGCGCCGCGGCAAGGTACAGGCCAACCGGTCCGGCGCCCACGATCACAACGTCGGTGGACACAGTCAGTTCCTGCGCCAGGCGAGGACCTGGTGGAAGGTAGTGCTGCGCTCAACCGTCCAGCCCGGAGGAGCGATTGCCGCCAACTCCGGGGGCGTGTAGCTCCGCCGTATCGAGGTCAGGCCGTCCGCCCGGATGTAGGAGCGGGGGAAGGGCAGGGCGGCCACCCCGAACAGTGCATAGGCGATGGGACTCCGGCGGAGGTCATTGTGCAGGGCCTTCTGTGCCGCCAGGATCTGCGAATGCGCCAGCAGCTGCTGCAGCTCGTCTGCACTCAAGTGATGAAGGACATGGTTGGAGATCACGGCGTCGTACGTCCTGCCCTCCTGGACCAGGTCTCCGCTGTGGGCCTGCCGGAATTCGACGCCCCGGACCGGCTGCCGCTTCGACGCGAAGGCGGCGGCCCGCGGATCGGGGTCGATGCCCGTGATCCGGAGCGTCAGTCCGTCACGTTCCGCCCAGCGGGCAAGCATGACGGCAAGGTCGCCGCCGCCGGAGCCGATGTCCAGCAGCGTGGCGGTACCTGAGCCGGCGGTCATCATGGGGAGGAGTTCACGCCGGTACAGCCGGCGCCAGCCGCCCAGGACCCTGTTGACCACGGCAAACTGGCGGTAGGTGTTGTCCAGGCGCCACGGATCGCAGTCCGGCAGGTCCATCAGTTCCACGACTCCGGCGGCGCGCTCCCGCATCAGGAATCCCACCCGGTCAGGACACCGGCGCTTCTGCCGGTTCGTAACGGGCGTCCCGTTCGGGCATCGCGTTGCTGACGCGCGGCGCTTGGGGCAGCTTGGTGAACATGGCCGTCTCCACCGTGAGTCCCGGGCCGAAGGCCATGGAGCAGATCCGGTCGTCGCCAGGTCCGCTGCCGGCGGGTTGGTGATCGCCGGCTTGGGTGTCTCTGATTTCGTTGTCCTGGTCGAGGATGTGCTTCAGGACGAACAGCACGGTGGCACTGCTCATGTTGCCGTAGTTCCGCAGGACCTCGCGGGCAGGAACCAGCTGCTGGTCTGTGAGGCCGAGCCGGGACTGGACCTTGTCCAGGATGCTCCGCCCGCCCGGGTGGATGGCCCAGTGCCGGATGGACGTGTAGGGGAGTGCCTGCAGTTCAGGTTCCCGGGCCAGGAGTGGCTGTAGCGCGCCCACAATGTGGTCGTCGATGATGTGCGGAACGTAGTTGCCCAGCACCATTTCGAAGCCGTGGTCACCGATGTTCCACGCCATGGAGTCCTCGCCCACGGGGGTCAGTACCGTTTCGAAGTGGTCCAGCTGCAGCAGCGAGGCTTCTTCCGCGCCCGGCCTGGCGGTGACGACGGCGGCAGCGGCACCGTCGGCGAAGAGTGCCGAGCCCATGATGGTGTCGGGGTCGTTGGATGTCCGCACGTGCAGGGAGCACAGTTCGGCGCACACCACCAGGACGACGGCGTTGGGGTCGGCCTCGCAGAAGAGCTTGGCGGCGCGCAGCGCGGGGAAAGCTGCATAGCAACCCATAAAGCCCAGGTGGTATCGCTGGACTGCCGGATCCAGGCCCAGCTCCCGCACGATCTTGTAGTCCGGGCCGGGGTTGAAGAAACCTGTGCAGGAGACGGTAACGAGATGAGTTATGTCAAGTAAATCGAGTTCCGGGCAGGCGTCCACGGCGGCACGGGCGGCCTCGACAAAGAGTTTGGTAGCTTCCCGGGCGAAGATGTCGTTGCGTACCTTGGTGCTGGGATTCAGCAGGAGGCCGGTGGCAGGGTCGTAGAACTGGGGGTCATCGGAGCGGAAGTCGTTGGTGAGTTCGTCGACGGCGGTGAACCGTGTGTCGATGGCCGCGGAATCAAAGCACGTATTCACCAGCCTGGAGCCCAGCCGCGTTAATCCGGACTGGGCCGCAAATACGTCACGGGCTTCTGACTGGATCAGCATCGTCTTCGGGACTGCAGTTTCAAGTGATCGCACGTAGACCGTCATTGACACATTCTTAGCGAGGCCCCGGATTAAGACAATGGTTCAGGCTTTTGACCTGCGCATTTGTCCTGGTAACTCTTGCAGGCGTTCCAGGCCTTCCCGACCCCCGTCCGGGCCCCTCTCCGAAACGCCGATAATCTACATTATGTAAAGTAGCGCTAATCCGGACCCTCCCCGGGCTAACGCCGGGACCCCATCCCAGCGCCCACTAAGGCGCCGACACCCAGGCCAAGCGCGAAACCCACCACCGGACTGTCGAAGACTGCCAGGCCGAGGGTGATTCCAACAGCGGCGCCCAAAAGGCAGCAGATCCACAGTGGCTTGTTCACAGGACCTCCAGGGTGGGCAAAAGTACTCGGAACGCCTAAACCAGTAGTTACTTCATCATGCAGTAGCAGCTGGCCACAATGGACCGTTCACAGGTAGCCCGCCGGGAAGATTCGGGTACCTCACCACGGGTGCCAAACGCCGGCCGGTCTTCTATCGTCGTTCGCACATGCCATCTTCGGCTTCTGCCGGCAGTCATCGCCACATTCCTTCGCCGGCTTATGCAGACGGCTTCGGTGCACAACAGCCAGGAATCATCATGCCGCTTTCCCCTGAACCCGCAGAAAAAAGCGCGGTGTTGTCCCCACTCCCCCAGGCATCCGGAACGCGTGACACCGCCCGCGAGGACGCGCTCCGGCAGGCCCCGGGCAGGCCGGTGCTGATGCTCCGCCCGGCGCCCGTCAAGGTCCGTGCCATCACCTGCCACGCCATCGCCTACACCGTCACGCATGTCCTGGTGGAACGGGACGACGACGCCGGATACCAGGCAAGCTGGGAGGCAAGTTGGCTGGTGCGCCGCCTGTAGGTAACCAAGTATGGGGGTACTCGAATTCGAGTACCACTTACGCATGTTGACGTCAACCGGCCCCCGTAGTCTCGAATTCAGGGCAGCAGCTTTCAGGGCTTCTGCCAACGCTCCAGGTGGGCAGATCACGGTGATCTCTTCTCCTGAGGATTGATTGCCGGCCGGATCCTTGCTGAAGCTCGAGGAACAGGACTCACTACCCACGACCGGGGTGTATCCCCGCTCCATTGTCCAGCTCCTATGCGAGGGTTCCATGACACTTCCATCGCCATCTCCTTCATCCCCTGCGGCACCTGTCTTCTTCGACGCAAGCGGCAAGCGCTGGCGCCGGATTCTCAGCTGCCTGCTTGCGCTCATGCTGTTGATGGTCCTGTCAGTTGTGATGGTCCTCCCCGCCGCCACGGCCCCGGTCCACTCCGGGCAGCAGAATCAGGTCGCGACGTACCCCAGGCAATTGCTGGACCTGCAGGACCTGGAAAACATCCCCAGGATCGGAGTGGACCTTGGCGAGGCCACGTTCCACAGGATCGCAACGGTAGAAAATAAGGACGGCAAAGTTCTGCTGAAGGATCCCTTCAGTGACACCGTCTGGCGGGAAGCCACACCGGAAGAGTCAAAGCTGATCGGCGCCAGTCCCTATGTTGTGGAGGCCTACGGCAAGACCAAAGAGCGCACGCTCATGCTGACATTCGATGACGGCCCGGATCCCAGGTTCACGCCGGAAATCCTGGACCTGCTGTCCCGCGAGGGCGTACCGGCCACGTTCTTCACTGTCGGGGACAACATCGTCAAATATCCTGACATCTTCCGGCGCATGGTCCGGGAAGGCCACATGGTGGGCAACCACACCATGTCGCATATCGACTTCTGGGCCCACGATGATGCCTTCAACCGCCAGCAAATCATCGGAACCGACCGGGTCATGCGTGCCGCCGACAACTACGAGTCCCGGTTGTTCCGCATCCCCACCGGCGACCCGGAGAACAACACGCTGGCACTGCTGCAGTCACAGCAACTCGGTTATCTGCACGTCAGCATGGACCTGGATACCAGGGACTGGGAATACCTCCCGGAAGCCGAAATCCCCATTCCGGAGCTGAACGGCGAAGGACACATCGTCCTCCTCCACGACGGAGGCGGGGACCGCAGGGGAACCATCGAGATGCTGAAGAAATTCATTCCCCAGGCGAAGGCGCAGGGCTACACTTTCGCCACCCTGCAACCCTTGCTGCCGGCCGACTACGTGCCCCAGCACAGTGTGCCGGCAAGCGTTGAAGACAACGTAACCCTCGCGGCGCTGACAACCTACCTGGTGACCCCCAACCTGCTGCTGAACTGGCTGTTCTGGTTCGGCATCGGATCCCTCACCATCCTCACGTTCCTCTTCGTGGTCCTGGCCATCGTCAACAACAGGCGCCAGAAGAAGCGCCGGTGGGAGGAGATCGCCGAATCAGAGTGGCCATTGGTCAGCGTGATCCTGCCGGTCTTCAATGAAGAACTCGTGGTGGCGAAAACCCTCGATGCCCTTCAGGCCAGTGACTACCCCCGGCTGGAAGTCATCGCCATCAACGACGGCTCTACGGACAGTACCCTTGCTGTCCTGAGGGAGTATGCCGAATCATGGCCCGGCCTCCGGGTCCTCGACCAGGCCAACGGCGGCAAATCCGCAGCCAGCAACTATGGAATCGAAGAGGCGCGCGGAGAGATTGTGGTGACTCTGGACGGCGACACACTTTTCGAGCCCCAGACGATAAAAATGTTCGCCCGCCACTTCCTGGCCCCCCGGAACGGCAAGGAGGTTGGAGCCGTTGCCGGGCATGTTAAGGTGGGGAACCGCCGGAACATCGTCACCGCCTGGCAAAGCCTGGAGTATCTCTCCGGCATTTGTGTCACCCGCATGGCAGAGGGCCTCATGGGCGCGATCTCCATCGTTCCCGGAGCGTGCGCTGCATGGCGCCGTGAGGCACTGCTGAAAGCCGGCGGCTACTCCCATGACACACTGGCTGAAGACGCCGACCTGACGCTTTCCCTGCAGCGCCTGGGGTACAGCATCGTCCAGGAAAATGAGGCCGTGGCGTGGACTGAAGCGCCCCTGACATTCCGCGGGTTGTTCAAGCAACGGCTGCGCTGGACATACGGCAACTTCCAGACCCTGTACAAGCACCGACGCATGCTGTTCAACCCGAAGTTCGGGGCGCTGGGAATGCTCACCATGCCCTATGCCCTCATTTCCGTCCTTGTCCCGCTGCTGTTTATGCCGCTGACAGTCGCGGTGGCCTTCATCAGCCTGAGCCGCGGGGAATGGCAGGCCATCGCCATCTTCTCGGCGTTCGTGGCAGCAACCCACCTGCTGATTTCGATCGTGGCCGTGATCATGGTGCGGGAAAACCCCCTCCACCTGCTCATGGTGCCCATCTACCGGCTGATCTACGAACCGCTGCGCGCCTACGTCGTCTTTGGTTCGGCGCTCCGCGCCCTGCGCGGTTCAGCGGTGGGGTGGTACAGGCCCGAACGCACCAACAGTGTCATCCTGGCGGACCTTCCGGGCCAAACCACCACCCCTGTTTCCCCCGGCCCCCTCTCCCCCAGCACCACGTGAGGCGCGATGCCAGGGGCAGCATCAGCGTTCTGGCGGCCATCGCGGCAGTTGCCGCGATGGCTGCCTGTGGATCTGCGCCAAGGGACGACACCAGCGGGGAGGCCGGAGTGAATCCTGGCGAACAGGTCTCCCCGTGGTTCGGGGGTTATCTCGACGTCACGCTCCTTCCGGCACTCCGCCTCGAGGATGCCCCCGCGGGGGGACCGTCCACCACTGTCCTTTCCTTCATTAGTTCCGACCCCGCCCGGCCCTGCGAACCCTCGTGGGGCGGGTCCTACGATCTGGAACTGGCAGGCGACAAGCTTGACCTTGACGCGCAGCTGGAAGCCTACCGAAGCGCGGGGAACAACGTTGCGGTATCTTTCGGCGGCCAGAAAGGCACGGAACTGGCCGTTGCCTGTTCCGACGAGGAATCCCTTGCCAGGGCATACGCCACGGTCATTGCCAGGTATGGCCTCGACGTCGTGGACCTGGACATTGAAGGGCAAGGAGCCTCGGACCCCGCTGCCGCCGCCAGGCGGGCCACCGCCATGGCACGCCTGCAGGCCGAACGGCCATCCGGCAAGCCGCTGCGGGTCTGGCTCACGCTGCCCGTTTCGCGGGACGGGCTGACGCCCGCCGCCGCAATTTCAGTTGAAACCATGCTCGATGCGGGCGTCGAGGTGGCGGGAATCAACATCATGACCATGAACTTCGGTCCGCTCCCTGCCGGCCTCAGCATGTTCGATGCGTCGGCAGCGGCCGCAGAAGCAACCCATCGCACACTCGTGGATCTTTTTCGGAAAGCAGGCAAGCTGAACGGGGACGAACAGGCCTGGAGCAGGATCGGGCTGACGCCCATGATTGGCGTGAACGATCTGGAGGAAAACGTGTTCACGCTCGATGATGCTGAGCGCCTCAATGCCTTTGCGAGGGACCGCGGCATCGGCAGGATGTCAATGTGGTCCCTCAGCAGGGATACCGCCTGCGTGCCGGAGCACCAGGGCGTGTCCCACAGCTGCAGCGGGGTGGAGCAGGAAGCCCGCCAGTTCGGCAGGCTGCTGGGAAATGGGTTCACGGAAGCCCCTTGATGACGGGCAGTTGCGCTTTAATGAGGGATGCGGAGCGGCCGGCAGTTCTGGAGGGGGCGGATGGGACGAGGTACCTATTCGTTGTCAGGGTTCTGCCTTGTGCTCCTGGCCGCCGCCGGCTGTGGAGGCGCACCTCGGGCCTCGGGTGAAACGGTGGTCTCCGACGTCTTCATCACGGCCTATTCCTGGTACGACAACACTCCAGCGGGCTCCGCCATCATCAGCCACCCTGTCCTGCACAAGGTGGCCGGCGGAACCGGAACGTACGAAGATCCGGTGACCATCGCCGTCGGGCATTCCAAGGAGACGGGCACCAGCGTGCTGGATGTCCCCGCGGGCACCCGCATCTACCTGCCGGACGTACGCCGGTACTTCATCGTGGAGGACGCGTGCGGCGACGGTCCGGCTCCGGAACTTGGGCCCTGCCATACCGGAGCTGAAGAGCACGGTGACGCTTCACTGTGGATCGACATGTGGATCGGCGGCGAAGGGGAGAGTATGTCCTTCGCCCAGACGTGCGCCGTCCAGGTTACCGGCGTGCGGACAGCGGTATTCAACCCGGGCAGCAACTACGCCGTGGCACCCGGCAACGGGGTGATCCACGACGGCAAGTGCGATTCCGGCTACGGGAACGGGCTGGTATCCCGTTAGCCTCAACCGTCGTAGGCCTTCTGCAGTTCGGCGATGTCCAGTTTCCGCATGCCCAGCATTGCCTGCATCGCCCGCTGCGAACCCTGGGGATCCGGTCCGGCAATCAGCGAGGGGAGGATGGCGGGAACAATCTGCCACGACACCCCATACCGGTCCCGAAGCCATCCGCACTGGCTTTCCGTGCCGCCGTCGGTCAAAGCAGCCCAGTACCGGTCCACGGCGGCCTGGTCCTCGCAGTCCACCACGAAGGATACCGCTTCGGTGAAACCGGACGTCCGTGCTCCGTTCAGCGCGGTGAAACTGCGGCCTTCCAGTTCGAAGTCGACGGCGATGGCCTCACCTGCCGGCCCCGGCGCTTCCTCCCCGAACCGGGAGATGTCGAGGATTCTTGAATCGTCAAAGACGCTGGTGTAGAACATTGCGGCCTCTTCCGCCTGGTTCTCGAACCAGAGGCAGGTCCCGATCTTCCGTGGCATGGTTGCTCCTTTCGGCTTGAGCCTAGTGCGGATCGCGTCGGCCGGGAACGGGCGGCTAGGCTCGAATGCATGAGTTCCCGGAACCTGTTGCCCGTGAAGCCGCCCTCCGCCCGCCTGGTGACCGCTGCGGCCGTTTCAGACATCGTGCTGATTCTGCTGTTTGCCGCCATCGGACGCGATGCCCACCAGCGCGGGGATGTTGTGGCGGGCGTCCTGCTCACTGCCTGGCCGTTCCTTGCCGGGGCGGCGGCCGGGTGGCTTGCCACCAGGGCGTGGCGGGACCCGTTCTCGGTGCGCCGGTCAGGTCTGGGGGTCTGGCTTGGCAGCCTGGTGGGCGGGATGCTCCTGCGGGCCGCCACCGGCCAAACGGTTGTGCTCCCCTTCATCATCGTGGCGCTGCTCAGCCTGGGTGTGCTGCTGCTTGGCTACCGTTTGTTGCTGGCCGCCATCGGGCGCAGACGGACCGTGTGACTTCCCGGCCGGGCACTGGGAGGGCGCGGCCCTGGCGGCCATGGTTGGTGTAATAGGCTGACAGTACCGAAACGCTTGCCGGGCAATGCCGCGGCGCAACAGATCCGGAAGGGTTCATCGTGATCACCGCATTCGTTCTGATCAAAACTGACGCTGCCCGTATTCCCGAGACAGCAGAGGAGATCTCCGCGATCGAGGGCATCAGCGAGGTGTATTCAGTGACTGGCGAATGGGACCTGATCGCCGTTGCCCGCGTACCCCGGCACGAAGACCTGGCCGACGTCATTGCCGACAGGCTGTCCAAGGTCCCCGCCGTGGTCCACACCACTACCCACATCGCCTTCCGGGCCTACTCGCAGCACGACCTGGACGCAGCATTCTCACTGGGGTTCGAGCAGTAGGCACCCCTAGGAGCTGGTGAGCGAGACCCACTTCTCCAGCACGGCTGCGGCAGCTCCGGAGTCGACCGACGCCGAGGCGCGGCCGTAGGCGTCCTTCATCCGGTCAAGGAACGGCCCTTCGGCCGCAGGGTCAAAAGCCACCAGGCCGGCCGCGGCATTGAGCAGCACCGCATCCCTCGCGGGTCCTTCCTTGCCCGCAAGCACTTCGCGGACCACAGCCGCGTTGGCCTGGGCGTCGCCGCCCCGGAGCTGTTCCACCGTAGCCAGGCTGATCCCCAGGTCCCGGGGATCGAATGTCAGTTCGCCCACAGAACCATTGCGGATTTCCCATACGGTGGAAGGGCCAGTGGTGGTCAGCTCATCGAGGCCGTCATTCCCCCGGAACACCAGGCCGCGGCTTCCGCGCCGGGCCAGGACGCCCGCCACCAGCGGCGCCATCCTCGCATTTGCGACTCCCACTGCCGAAGCCTGCACGTTGGCGGGGTTGGTGAGGGGCCCAAGAAAATTGAAGGCAGTGGGAATGGCGAGTTCGCGCCTCGGAACGGCCGTGTGACGGAACGACGGGTGGAAAACCTGCGCGAAGCAGAAGGTGATGCCCGCCTCTTCCGCATTGCGTGCAACCTGTGGAATGGACAGGTCGAGGCGGACGCCCAGCGCCTCCAGCACGTCCGCAGACCCGGACGACGACGATGCAGCCCGGTTGCCGTGCTTCACCACCTTGGCGCCGGCGCCAGCGGCTACAAGGGCCGCCATGGTGGATATGTTCACCGTGTTGAGCTGGTCGCCGCCCGTACCGACAATGTCGAGCTTCTCACCGGAAATGGCCACCGGGTTGGCGTGAGCAAGCATGGCGTCCACCAGGCCGGACAGTTCCTCCACCGTTTCACCCTTGGCGCTGAGGGCAACCAGGAAGCCGGCGATCTGTGCAGCCGTGGCCTCCCCCGACATGATGGTGTCCATCGCCCAGGAGGTGTTGTCTGCCGTGAGGTCCCTGCCGCTGATCAATGCCGAGATCAACCGGGGCCAGGTGTTGCCGGACGCTGCAGATGCCTGTGAAGTCACCTCCTGATGCTATCGAGGGATAGCGGGGACTGACCAATATGAACGGCCGCGGGAACTTTTCCCGGCGATTTCGCGTCTTTGTAGAAAAAGTCCCCCGAAAAGGCGGTTTGCGTTGGGCAGCACGGACTTTTACAGACATAATGTCTATGTGACATCTGCGACCCATGCCCCCAGTACCCCGGCGCACCCCACGCTGAACCGCCCCAATATGGTTTCCGTTGGAACCGTTGTGTGGCTGTCCAGCGAGTTGATGTTCTTCGCCGGTCTCTTCGCCATGTACTTCACCCTGCGCTCCACAAGCGCGCAGATGTGGGCGGACGAGACAGCCAAGCTCAACTTCCCCTTTGCGCTCGTTAACACGATCGTCCTCGTGGCCAGTTCCTTCACTTGCCAGATGGGCGTCTTCGCCGCTGAGCGGCTCCAGCCGCGCCGGACCGGGGGTGCCTTGCAGTTCTCCCGCTGGGGAATGAACGAATGGTTCACCCTGACGTTCCTCATGGGCGCGTTCTTCGTCGCCGGCCAGGCCACCGAATACGCAATGCTCGTCTCCGAGCACGTATCGCTGTCGTCCAACGCCTACGGCTCGGCCTTCTACATGACAACGGGCTTCCACGGCCTCCACGTCATCGGCGGCCTGATCGCCTTCCTGCTCATCATGGGCCGGTCATTTGCCGCGAAGAAGTTCGGTCACTTCGAGGCAACGTCCGCGATCGTCACCTCGTACTACTGGCACTTCGTGGACGTTGTGTGGATCGGCCTCTTCCTGGTCATCTACGTACTCAAGTAGCCAGCTTTGATTCTTTTTCTACAAGAGGCAGAATTTCAGGTAGCGGCTCCCGGAGCCGGCGCAGGAACGAATAAAGGAACCACCACGTGAAGGCACTCTCACAAAAGCGGCGTCACCCACTTGCAGCCATAGCGCTGCTCCTGATGGGTCTCCTCCTCACGGGTGGGCTCTATGCCGTCGCCACCACCGTCAACGAGGCCAAGGCTTCCACCACTACCTACAGCGCAAACGACGTTGAGGAAGGCGGCAAGCTCTTCGCCGCCAACTGCGCCACGTGCCACGGTATGGGCGCCAGCGGAAGCCAGGACGGTCCTTCACTGGTGGGCGTGGGTGCCGCTGCCGTTGACTTCCAGGTGGGCACCGGGCGCATGCCGATGCAGATGAACGGCCCGCAGGCCCTGGAGAAGCCAGTCCAGTTCAACGATGAACAGACCCACCAGCTTGCAGCCTACGTCGCTTCCCTGGGAGCCGGCCCGGCAATCCCTGAGGAACACCTGCTGGATGAGGGCGGCAACGCCGCTGAGGGTGGCGAACTGTTCCGCACCAACTGCGCCATGTGCCACAACGCTGCTGCCGCCGGCGGTGCACTGACCCGCGGCAAGTTCGCCCCTGCACTGTCGGACACTTCCGGAAAGCACATCTACGAGGCCATGGTCACCGGCCCGCAGAACATGCCCGTCTTCAGTGATTCCAACATCACTCCCGAAGGCAAGCGCGACATCATCACCTTCCTGAAGCAGATCGAGACCAGCGGCTCCCCCGGCGGCGCTGACCTTGGCTCCCTTGGTCCCGTCGCAGAAGGCCTGTTTGTCTGGGTTGCCGGCCTGGGTGTCATCATCGCCTTCACCATCTGGCTGACCTCCCGTACGTCCTGACGTCCGGCAACGCACCACAAACTTCTGCTGCCCTGTCAGCAGGTTGATATTAGAAACTAACCCGGCAACCGCCGGGACGAGAGAAGGATGAGGCGAATTATGGGCAACCATAGTGACGGCAGTCCGAACCACTCGGGCACCGTAGCTACGGCTGGTCAGAATGAGGTGGAGAAGTTCCAGGACCCTGGAATTCCCCCGCACCGTTTGCGCCTGGCTGACACGGACCCGAAGGCCGCAAAGCGGGCAGAACGGCAGGTCGCCTTACTATTTGGCATCTCTGTTGTTGGAACCCTGATCTTCCTGGTGGCGTACTTTGCCATCGATCTGGGGCCTGGAGACTCAACCATTGACACCATCCGGATCCAGAACATGCTCCTGGGTCTTGGAACGGCTTTCGCGATGCTCGGCATCGGCACCGGCATCGTGCACTGGGCCAAGGCCCTGATGCCGGACCACGAAGTCTCAGAGGAACGCCACGCCATCCGCTACGAAGAGGACCGGCAGGCTGCCGTCCGCATCGTTGACGACATCGTGGAAGAGACGGGCATCAAGCGCCGTCCGCTGATCCGGAACACCCTGCTGGGTGCCGTTGCACTCGCACCGCTTCCGGCGGTCGCCATCTTCGGCGACCTCGGCCCGCGTCCGGACAACAAGCTTGCCCACACCATGTGGGCTCCCCAGGACGGGCAGCTCAAGCGTCTCGCCCGTGACCCCGACGGTACGCCCATCAAGGCATCGGACGTCACCATCGGCTCGGCATTCCATGTCATTCCCGAAGGCCTGAACGAACTCCACGAGGGCAAGCTCAACGAGAAGGCCAAGGCAGTTGTGCTGCTGATGCGCCTTGATCCCGCATCGCTGAACCCTTCCGCGGGACGCGAGGACTGGGGATACAACGGAATCGTTGCTTACTCCAAGATCTGCACCCACGTCGGGTGCCCTGTCGCTCTTTACGAGCAGCAGACGCACCACCTGCTGTGCCCGTGCCACCAGTCCACCTTTGACCTCACGCAGGAGTGCAAGGTGATCTTCGGCCCCGCCAGCCGTCCTCTCCCCCAGCTGCCCATCGCAGTTGATGACGAGGGATACCTGGTCGCCACCAGCGACTTCAAAGAACCCGTAGGACCAAGTTACTGGGAGCGTGATATGCATGAGCGCAGCATCAACAGCTGAGCCCGCTTTCGTCGCCAAAACCAAGACAGGCCGGTTCACCGACTTCGTCGATGCACGTGTTGGCGGTTCCGGAATCCTCCGGGAATTCGGCCGCAAGGTATTCCCGGACCACTGGTCCTTCATGTTCGGCGAAGTGGCACTGTACTCCTTCGTCATCCTGCTCCTTTCGGGCACGTTCCTGACGTTCTTCTTCGATCCGTCCATGGCGGAGACGCATTACGACGGCTCCTACGTTCCCCTCAAGGGCGTCGAAATGTCGGTGGCGTACAACTCGTCGCTGGACATCTCCTTTGACGTCCGTGGCGGCCTCTTCATGCGCCAGGTCCACCACTGGGCGGCGCTGCTGTTCGTGGCTTCCATCGCCGTGCACATGCTGAGGGTCTTCTTCACCGGAGCGTTCCGCAAGCCCCGTGAAATGAACTGGGTTGTGGGTGGCGTGCTCCTCATCCTCGCGATGGCTGCCGGCTTCACCGGCTACTCCCTCCCCGATGACCTGCTTTCCGGCAACGGCCTGCGCATCATCGACGGCGTGATCAAGTCCATCCCGGTCATCGGAACGTACATCTCATTCTTCCTGTTCGGCGGGGAGTTCCCGGGAACGGCCATCATCGGCCGCCTGTACATGCTGCACATCCTGCTTGTACCGGCACTGATCCTGCTGATGATCGTGCTGCACCTCTTCATGGTGGTCGTCCACAAGCACACCCAGTACCCCGGCCCGGGCCGCAACGACAACAACGTTGTCGGCTACCCTCTGGGACCTGTCTACGCCGCCAAGGCCGGTGGCTTCTTCTTCATCGTGTTCGGTGTCCTGGCCCTGATGGCCGGTTTCTTCACCATCAACCCGATCTGGAACTACGGCCCGTACGATCCCTCTCCCGTGTCAGCCGGTACCCAGCCCGACTGGTACATCGGTTTCGTTGACGGCGCCCTGCGCCTGATGCCCGGCACCTTGGGCAACTGGCAGGTGGAACAGGACTGGTTCGGCTTCGTCTTCAGCTTCAACGTCCTGCTTCCGGCCCTCGTGCCTGCCGGCATCCTCTTCACCGTGATGTTCATGTACCCCTGGATCGAGCGGTGGATCACCAAGGACGACCGCGAGCACCACGTCCTGGACCGTCCCCGCAACGCCCCGACCCGTACGGCGATTGGCATGGCAGGGTTCGTCTGGTACTGCGTGATGTGGGCAGCTGCGGGTTCCGACCTCATCGCCACGCACTTCGGTGTCTCCCTGAACGATGTCACGTACTGGCTGCGCGCCCTGTTCTTCATCGGCCCGATCATTGCGTTCATCGTCACCAAGCGCGTTGCCCTGGCCCTCCAGCGCAAGGACCGCGAGATTGCACTCCACGGCCGCGAAACCGGCCGCATCGTCCGTCTCCCCCACGGCGAATTCATCGAGGTCCACGCACCTCTTGATGAGTACAAGCGCTACAAGCTGGTGGGATTCGAGTCGCCTGAGGTGCTTCCGGCCGTGCCGAACGAGCACGGTGTGGTGACCAGCAAGGAGAAGCGCCGCGCGTTCCTCTCCAAGTGGTTCTTCGAGGACCGCGTTGCTCCCGCCACTCCTGCAGAGCTGGAAGCCGCCCACGGCCACGGCCATGCAGCGGTTGAAGCCCCCGAAGAAGCAAAGAGCCTGTCCCACTAAGCTCCACGTTCAGACAGCAAGAGGCCCGGTCCAGATGGACCGGGCCTCTTGTGTTTTCCTGTTCGCAGGCTTCAGGCAGCCGGACGCAGGCGGGCCGCCAGGATTCCTGCCAGGTCTAGTGGTTCCGCGCCCGGCGTGCTCCGGGACGCTGCAGGGGAACCCACAGCTTGTACCTGTCCGCCCGGTAGTAGGACACCGAATAGTCCACCATCGCGCGGGCAACGAAGGCGTGCCGCTGGATTTTCAGCAACGGCGAACCGACCTCGACATTAAGCAGCCGGGCGGTGGACGGCGAAGCAGCGGTGGCCTCGATCATGTCCTCGCCCCACTCCATCACCAGCCCGAATTGCTCGCTGAGGACGTTATACAGCGACGTCGGGGGTTCACCGTCCAGGAGCCCGGGCACCCGGTGGGCAGGAATGAAGTTTTCATCAACGCTCATGGGCTCACCGTCAGCGAGCAGCAGCCGGCGGAAGCGCACCAGCGGCGTCCCCTCGTCCAGCTGCAGTTCACGCGCGAGGAAGGCGCTGGCGCCGATTTGTTCGAAGCTGAGGACTTTGGCTGCCGGGACCATGCCGCGGCGCTGCATCTCCTCACTGTAGGAGGTCAGCTTTACCTGAAGGTCGAGTTTTGGCCGGCGGACAAACGTGCCCAGCCCCACCACCCGTTCAATGACCTCTTCACCCACCAGTGCGTCGATCGCCTGGCGGACGGTCATCCGGGCAAGTCCGAACCGCTCCGCAAGATCCCGCTCGGAGGGCAGCGCAGAACCCGGCGGGCAGGACTCAGCGATGTAGCTCCGCAGGATCTCCCGCAGCTGGACATAGATCGCCGTGCCGCTGGCACGGTCAATCTCGCCCCTGATTCCCTTAGCGCCAACCGCCATGGTCTGTCTCCCTGCCGTCGATTTTCCCCTTCAATCGTAGGGCAGGTCTAGACCAGCTCCGTGCAGCCGATACCTTCTTTGGTAATGGACGATGCAGGCCCGCTATATTTGGTCAGGAAATTCTGTTACCGACGGATGGGGCCGTCACGACGAAGGAGTCCCCTTTGCCAACACACAAGGCCGTGGTCACGGCCTCCGTCGGCCTGCACGCACGGCCGGCAGCCATCTTTGTCCGGGCCGTCACCGACACCGGGCTTCCTGTGACGATCGCCAAAGCCGGTATCAACGGCGTGGACGCCCGGTCGTTGCTTCACGTGATGACTGCTGACTTCCAGCACGGGTGCGAGGTGGAACTGGGCATCAGCGAGAACGCCCTGAACGGGGCTGTAAGCCGCGAAAAGGCGGAAGATGCCCTCCGGGGCCTTGCCGTTCTCCTGGAGTCGCAGGGCGCGCTGTAGACGGAACTGGGCTTCAGATAAAAACAGAGCGGGCATAAACAACAACGACGTCGGGCCCCCACCTTAGGTGGGGGCCCGACGTCGTTGTTTGCTATCTGCTGCCTAGTGGGCGTGGTCTCCGCGGCTGTACTCGTAGACCCAGCCTACGAGGGCTACAACAGCCAGACCGGCCGCGATGTAGACGATCCAGAAGCCGACAGCCAGGCCAAGGAACCCGCCTGCGCAGGCGAGGCCAAGTACCAGCGGCCACCAGCTCCAGGGGCTGAAGTGACCCTGTTCGCCGGCGCCTTCGTGGATTTCAGCGTCGCTGCGGTCCTCGGGACGCAAGCCGACGCGCTTGCCGGTGAAGCCGAGGTATCCGCCGATCATGCCGGCGAGGCCGCCCACCAGCAGGATGCCCAGGATGCCTACCCATTCGCCCCAGTTGGTCAGGAAACCGTAAACCAGTGCTACCGGGACAAAGAAGAAGACTCCGGCTCCAAAGATCCAAGATTCGATTTTCACTGTGAGGTGTCCTTCTGGTCGGCGTTACCCAGCGCCTGGGCTGCAGGAGCCGGGGATTCAACGGTGTGGACCTGGCGGAGTTCAGGATGGTGCAGGTCCAGGGCGGGACGCTCGGAACGGATCCGGGGCAGGGAGGTGAAGTTGTGGCGCGGCGGCGGGCAGGACGTGGCCCACTCGAGTGAGGCACCGAAGCCCCAGGGATCGTCCACCTGCACCTTTTCGGCGCTGCGCCAGGTGATGTACACGTTCCAGAAAAACGGGATCAGTGAAGCACCCAGGACGAAGGACGCCACGGTGGAGAACTGGTTCATCCAGGTGAAGTTGTCCTCCACGAGGTAGTCGGCGTACCGGCGGGGCATGCCTTCGACACCCAGCCAGTGCTGGATGAGGAACGTGCCGTGGAAGCCGAGGAAGAGGAGCCAGAAGTGGATCTTGCCGAGACGCTCGTTGAGCATCTTGCCGGTCCACTTGGGCCACCAGAAGTAGAACCCGGCGAACATCGCGAACACCACTGTGCCGAACACCACGTAGTGGAAGTGCGCCACCACGAAGTAGGAGTCGGACACGTGGAAGTCCAGCGGCGGGGAGGCCAGGATGATGCCGGTCAGGCCGCCGAAGAGGAACGTGATGAGGAAGCCGATGCTCCACAGCATGGGAGTCTCGAAGGTCAGCGATCCGCGCCACATGGTGCCGATCCAGTTGAAGAACTTCACGCCGGTGGGTACCGCGATGAGCATCGTCATGAACGCGAAGAACGGGAGCAGCACGGAGCCGGTGACGTACATGTGGTGGGCCCACACCGTCACGGACAGGGCTGCAATGGCGATGGTCGCGTAGACCAGGCCCTTGTAGCCGAAGATCGGCTTGCGGCTGAAGACCGGGAAGATCTCGGACACAATGCCGAAGAACGGCAGCGCGATGATGTACACCTCGGGGTGGCCGAAGAACCAGAACAGGTGCTGCCACAGGACAGCGCCGCCGTTCTCGGGGTCGAAGATGTGAGCACCGAAGCGCCGGTCCGCGCCAAGGGCGAACAGGGCTGCGGCCAGCGGCGGGAACGCCATGAGGACCAGGATGGCCGTGACCAGGGTGTTCCAGGTGAAGATCGGCATCCGCCACATGGTCATGCCGGGGGCGCGCATGCAGATGATGGTGGTGATGAAGTTGACCGCACCGAGGATGGTGCCGAAGCCGGACAGTGCCAGGCCGAACACCCACAGGTCGCCACCGATGCCGGGGCTGAACGTGGTGTTGGACAGCGGCGCATAGGCGAACCAGCCGAACGAGGCAGCACCCTGCGGGGTTATGAAGCCGGAGACGGCGATGCTGGAGCCGAACAGGAAGAACCAGAACGCCAGGGCGTTCAGGCGCGGGAAGGCAACGTCCGGGGCGCCGATCTGCAGCGGCATGATCACGTTCGCGAACCCTGCGAACAGCGGGGTTGCGAACATGAGCAGCATAACGGTGCCGTGCATGGTGAACAGCTGGTTGTACTGCTCTTTGGTCTGCAGGATCTGCATGCCGGGCTCAAAAAGTTCGGCACGGATCAGCAGCGCCATGACGCCGCCGAGGCAGAAGAACACAAAGGATGCGATCAGGTACATGTACCCGATGGTTTTGTGGTCAGTGGAGGTGATCCAGTTGACGACGATGCGTCCCTTGGATTTAGGAACCACGGGAGCCGTCAGGACTCCGGTGGGTGCGGATTGAGTGTACGTAGCCACGTCGCTCCCCTTACTTAATTTCGTTCAGGTTCGGGTTGCGGTCGTACTCCACACCGAGGAGGCCCGTGTTGCCGGCTGCCTTCAGCCCGTCCATGTGGGCCTGGAATTCAGATTCCGACACTACCTTGACGCGGAACAGCATTTCGGAGTGGTACTCGCCGCAGAGTTCGGCGCACTTGCCGTCGTAGGTGCCCTCTTTAGTGGGGGTAAACCGGATGTAGTTGGTCTTGCCCGGGATCATGTCGCGCTTCTGAAGGAAGGCGGGAACCCAGAAGGAGTGGATGACGTCGCGTGCGTTCAGTTCCAGGTCAACGGACTTGTTCACCGGCAGGTACAGGGTGGGGAGCTGTTCCTTGTCAATGGTGTTTCCGGTGAGGTGCGCCTGGACGCCGGCCTCGTGGACGTCTTCTTCGATGACGTCGCCGGCCTTGTAGTTGAAGTCCCAGGCCCACTGCTTGCCGCGGACGTCAACAACGACGTCGGCGGGCTGGGAGCGGTCATCAATGGCCTGCTGGTCGCGGTCGGTGAAGTAGAAGAACACCAGGACCATGAACAGCGGGATGGTCAGGTAAAAGACTTCCAGGGGCAGGTTGAAGCTGGTCTGCCGCGGGAACCCGACGGTGCCCTTGCGGCGACGGTAGGCCACCAGGCACCAGACGATCAGGCCCCAGGTAATGATGCCCACGACCAGGGCGGCAATCCATGAGTTGACCCAGAGGTCCATGATGCGGTCGGTGTTGCTGGTGGTGCCACGCTCAGTGGGCAGCCACCCTTTCTCTACCTCTGGCGAACATCCGGTCAAAACCAACGCGCCGGCAATAGCCAAGCCTGTGATCGTTGTGATCGTTTTGCGTCGGCTGCCGGTTCGGTTCTGCGAACTCACAGACGGCCCTTCCTACTTGTTGCTGTTGTCCGGGCAGCCATCGGCGCCCCGGGCACACTAAAAGTTTTACTACTCGGTGTAGAGCTTACCGCTCCGCCGGGCGTTTCGCCCACATGTCGGCGCCGTGCCCCCAAGCCAATGTTGATGGCAGGAGACACGGCGCCGGCATCGGGCGAAATAACCGGCCTAGTGGAAGGAATCTCCACAGGCGCAGGAGCCGCCGGCGTTCGGGTTGTCGATGGTGAAACCCTGCTTCGAGATGGTGTCTTCGAAGTCGATGCTGGCGCCGCTGAGGTACGGGACGCTCATCTTGTCCACCACGACTTCGACGCCGTCGTAATCGCGGACGGCGTCCCCGTCGAGGAGCCGCTCGTCAAAGTAGAGCTGGTAGATCAGTCCGGAGCAGCCGCCGGGCTGCACGGCAACCCGAAGGCGCAGATCCGTCCGGCCCTCCTGCTCGAGAAGACTGCGGACCTTGCCTGCGGCGACGTCGGTCAGCTTGACCTCGTGGACCGGCAGTTCGCCGGCAGCGCTGGTGGTTTCGGTGCTGTTCTCATTGGTTGCGGTGCTCATTGGCCTACCTTCTTAGGACGGGTCCTGGCGGCTCCGCCTTGGCGGTGCCAGCCCCTACGGATTGGGTATGGGCTATAGCTACATGCTACGTCGGACAGCCGTGTAGCTCTAACTCCTCACGTAACCATGGAAGGCCACCGGTTGTTCCCGCAGACGGTTTTTTCAGGCCCCGGAACCCTGAAGCCCGTCCCTGTTAAGGCGGGCCAGCATCAGGGCTTCGGCCAGGATTGCCTTCCGGAAGTCGCCAAGGTGCAGGGACTCATTGGCACTGTGTGCGCGCGAATCCGGATCCTCCACGCCCGTGACCAGGATCTGTGCGTGCGGATAGAGCTCCAGCAGGTCGGCGATGAAGGGAATGGAACCGCCGATCCCCGTCTCCACGGCGGGCACGCCCCACGCTTCACCCAGCGCCCACATGGCCACAGTGGCAGCCGCCGAGGACGTGTCAGTCTGGAACGGGTTGCCGCTCTCCCCCGGCGTGAATATGACCTTCGCGCCGAAGGGCGCGTTGGCCTCCACGTGCCGGCGCACCGCCTCCATGGCCTCCGACGGGACCTGTCCCGGAGCCAGCCGCAGGCTGAACTTGGCGCGCGCACGGGGCAGGAGGGTGTTGGATGCGACGTCGACGCCCGGGGCGTCGAACCCGATGATGGACAGCGCCGGTTTGGTCCAAAGGCGCGAGGCGATGCTGCCTGACCCTGCCAGGCGTACGCCGTCGAGCACTGACGCATCGGCGCGGTAGTCCGCCTCCGGCAGGTCCACTGTGGCATTGTCCGTTGCCACGAGTCCTTCGATGGCGACGTTGCCCTCGTGGTCGTGCAGGGTGGCAATCAGGCGGGAAAGCAGGGTGGGGGCGTCCAGCACGGGGCCGCCGTACATACCGGAGTGGACGGCATGCTCCAGCACCTGGACCTCAATGACCCCGTCAACAAGCCCGCGCAGGCTGGTGGTAAGTGCGGGTATGCCCACTTTCCAGTTGCTGGAATCGGCAACGACAATAACATCGGCGCGGAGCAGCTCGCGGTTGGCTTCGAGGAACGGGCGGAAAGTGGGAGAACCGGCTTCCTCCTCCCCTTCGAAGAAGAAGGTGACGCCCAGGCCAAGCGCATCCCCGAGGACTTCGGAAACAGCCGCGTAGGCTGCCACGTGTGCCATGATGCCAGCTTTGTCGTCCGCTGCGCCGCGGCCGTACAGCCTGCCGTCCTTTTCCACGGCAGTAAAGGGCTTCGATTCCCAAAGCGTTTCGTCCCCTGCGGGCTGGACGTCATGGTGGGCGTACAAAAGGATGGTGGGTTTGCCCGCCGCGGCGGCGCGGCGGGCGACGACGGCGGGACCGCCCGGGGTGCCGTCCGCTTTGTTGCACGCCAGGATCTGCACCCCGTCCAGGCCTGCACTGCGGAGCAGTTCCGCAGTGGCTTCCGCGCTCCTTTCCAGCGGCGCCCTGTCGAAGCTGGGCCAGGCGATGCCCGGGATGGCAACAAGCTCCTTGAGCCGGCTCAGCGTGCTGTCGAAGGAGCGGTCAATGGAGTTCCTGAGGTCTGCCGTCCAGGAGCTTTCGTCAAGGCCCGGGATTGTGGGGCCGCTGGAGTTGTGCGGGGTGGCCGTCGGCGATGAAGTCATGGCGGAAACATTACTCCCGTCACATCCGCCTCCAGCGGAAGCGCCGCCCAACAGGCATTTCCTGCTCGCCCGCAAGGTATTCTGTTGTGGTGTTCGGACGTAAAAAGGAAGCGCCTTCGGCGCAGGAATCAGTAGACCAGCAGGCGGCGGAAGCGGCAGCGCGGCAAGGCGGCGTGACGGGCAAGGGCGCCCCGACTCCCACCCGCCGGGCGCAGGAGGCGGCCCGCAGGCGTCCACTGGTGCCGGAGGACCGCAAGGCGTCCAAGGCGGCTGAGCGCCAGGCTATCCAGGACCAGCGGCAAAAGATGCGCCAGGCACTGGATACGGGTGATGAGAAATTCCTCCCCCTGCGTGACAAGGGCCCGCAGAAGCGCTTCGCCCGTGATTTCGTGGACGCCCGCTTCAGCCTGGGCGAGTACCTCATGTTCGGCGCGCTCGTTTTTGTCCTGGTGTCGCTGGTGGTGCCGGCGTCCAGCGACCTCATGATTTATGTCCTGGGCGGATTCTGGGTGATGTTCCTGGCCGTCTTCATCGACGTCTTCATCCTGTCCCGCAAACTCCGCAGGCGGCTGACTGAAAAGTTCGGCGAAGTGGAGCGCGGCACTGTGTGGTACGGCTCCATGCGCTCGCTGCAGTTCCGCAAGCTCCGTCTGCCCAAGCCCCAGGTCAAGCGCGGACAGTACCCGGCCTGATTCGTCGAGTCCATCCACACCAACAACAATGAGCAAACCCCGGCGGTATGAACCGCCGGGGTTAGTCGTTTAAGGAGCCGCGGGACCCCGCTGCTCCTGCGAGGTCAGGACCGGCGGTTTTTCGCAAGCTGGCGGTTGATCCGGGCTGCCCAGAATGGTCCCTCATAGAGGAATGCCGTGTAACCCTGGACGAGTGTTGCCCCGGCGTCGAGCCGTTCCTGGACATCCTGTGCTGTTTCCACACCGCCCACGGCCACGAGGGTCAGTTCGCCGCGGGTTGCTTCCTTGAGGCGCCGCAGGACCTCCAGGGAGCGCTGCTTGAGGGGCGCTCCGGAGAGTCCGCCGGCGCCGCACTTTTCCACCTGCTCGGCCGGGGATGTGAGGCCGTCCCTGGCGATTGTTGTATTGGTTGCGATGATGCCGTCCAGCTTCAGGTCCAGGGCGAGGCGCGCGACGTCGTCGATATCCTCGTCGCTCAGGTCCGGCGCGATCTTCACCAGCAGCGGCACATGGCGCCCCGCTGCGCGGTCAGCCTCTTCACCTACTGCGGTGAGCAGGGGCCGCAGGGTCTCCACATCCTGCAGCAACCGCAGGCCGGGAGTGTTCGGGGAACTGACGTTGACCACCAGGTAGTCGGCGGCAGGGGCGAGGCTGCGGGCACTGACGAGGTAGTCGTCCACCGCGTCGGCGAGCTCCACCACTTTGGTCTTGCCGATATTGACCCCGATCACGGGCCGAACCCCGCAGTGCCTGCGCTGCAGCGCCGCCCGGGCAGCCTTCAGGCGGGGTGCCACCGTGTAGGCGCCGTCGTTGTTGAATCCCATCCGGTTGATGACGGCACGGTCCTGGACCAGGCGGAAGAGCCGCGGCTTTTCGTTTCCCGGCTGGGCCTGGCCGGTGATCGTTCCTACCTCCACATGGCCGAAGCCCAGCTCGGTGAGGGCTTCGATGCCGTGCCCTTCCTTGTCAAAGCCGGCAGCCAGGCCAAACGGCGACGGGAAGGTGACACCGAAGGCGGTGGTCTGCAGGAACGGCGCAGGTGCCGTCAGCTTCTGCAGGACCTTGCCGGCGCCGGAGGCATGCGCAAACCGGATGCCTTTGAACCCGATTGTGTGGGCGCGCTCGGCGTCCATCCATGAAAAGGCCAGCCTGAAGAAAGTGGGATAAACGCGCATGCCACCAGTCTTCCGTCTCCGGCGTCCCAGACCAAAATGGTACAGACCAAATGCTTTGCCGGATTAGCATGAAGCCATGGAGTGGCAGCCGGACATCCTGGGTGAGGAGTTCGAGTCCCGCGCCTTTGTGGCCGCCGGGGACGACGGCGTGGAGCGGACGGCGACGCTGGTCCGGTTCCGCCCTGCGAACCACTCAGGTTCGGCCCGGCAGGCCCGCAGGGCAGTCCTTTTCCTGCACGGTTGGAGCGACTACTTCTTCAATGTGGACCTGGCGCGCTTCTGGTCCGGCGCAGGCTATGACTTCTATGCGCTGGATATGCACAACCACGGCCGGAGCCTGCGCCCTGAAGACCCGGGCGGGTACGTTGCAAACCTCGCGGACTACGACGCGGAAATTGACGTGGTGTGCCGGCTTATCAGCGGAGAGGGCGGACCGGGGCCATTGACACTGATGGGGCATTCCACCGGCGGACTGGTGGCGGTCCTGTGGGCCAGCAAACACCCGGACGCGGTGTCACAGCTGATCCTCAACAGCCCATGGCTGGAGATGCACGGGAGCACCCTGGTGCGGCTGGCGGCTTCCGGCATGGTGGGACCCGTAGCCCGGTTCCGTCCCGAGGCTGTGCTCCGGCTGCCGGAGCGGGGCTTTTACTGGCGCACCATCAGCAGCGCCGCTGACGGGGAATGGGCCCTGGATGAACGGTACCGCCCGCCCATGGCCTTTCCCGTGCGGGCCGGGTGGCTGAACGCGGTGCTGGCCGGCCATGCCCGCGTGGCCCGCGGCCTGGATATAGGGGTGCCCATCCTCGTCCTGCTGTCCCGCGGAAGTGCGAACGGACTTTTCTGGTCTGAGGAGATGCGGCGGACCGACGCCGTGCTTGATGTGCATGTCATTGGCGCACGGGCGCTTACCCTTGGCCGCACCGTTACCGTAGAGCGGATCGACGGCGCCCTGCACGACGTGTTCCTCTCCCCCGCCGCAGTCCGTGCCGACGCGTATGCCCGCCTGGCCCGCTGGCTCAAAGCCTACGGGGACCAGGACCCGGCCGACGGGCGATAAGGAATACCGTCCGTACGCACGAGGGGCAGCTAGGGCGTGGCCGGGCTTTCCGCGGCGGCACCAACGGGCTTCGCAGCGTCCACGGCGCCGCCGTACCTGCGATCCCGCCGGGCGTACTCTTCAACGGCAGCCCACAGGGTCCGCCGGTCGACGTCAGGCCACAGGGTATCCATGAACACGAACTCTGCATACGCGGACTGCCACAGCAGGAAGTTGGACAGCCGCTGTTCCCCCGAGCTGCGCAGGAAGAGGTCCACGTCGGGAAGGTCCGGCTCGTCAAGATATTTCTGGATGGTCCGCTCGGTGATGGCACCGGGCTTGATCCTTCCCGCTGCGACCTCGGCTGCGATTGCGGACACTGCGTCCGTGATCTCCGCGCGGCCGCCGTAATTAACACACATGGTCAACGTGCAGGTGCTGTTTCCGGCGGTGAATTCCTCCGCCTCCTCCAGCTCGCGGATGACTGATCCCCAGAGCTTGGGCCGGCGGCCGGACCAGCGGACGCGCACTCCCCATTCGTCGAGCTGGTTCCGCTGGCGGCGCAGCACATCCTTGTTAAATCCCATGAGGAAGCGGACTTCCTCGGGCGACCGCCGCCAGTTCTCGGTGGAGAAGGCGTAGACGCTGACGTACTCAATCCCGAGCTCGATGGCCCCTGCCATGACGTCCAGCAGCGCGGGTTCGCCGGCTTTGTGTCCTTCGATCCGCGGCAGTCCGCGCTGGTTGGCCCACCGGCCGTTGCCGTCCATAACGATGGCCACGTGCCGCGGGATGAACTCTGCAGGAATGGTTGGCGCCACGGCGCCGGACGGATGCGGGTACGGGGCCACCACCGGGTGGGTGCGCCGGCGGGATGTGTTGGTCTTTTTGCCCAGGGCCACTGTCAGCTACGCTCCACATGCTTGAGGGATTTGAGAACTCGTTCGAGGTGCCATTGCAGGTAGGCCGCCACCAGGCCTGCCGCCTCCTTGCGGTGGACCGGCAGCGATCCGTCCGCGGTGGGCCAGTCGCCCGTGAGCAGGGCTGCCAGCAGTACCACTGTTTCAGGTGCGGGCGCGGGCGATCCCGGAGGCCGGCATCCGCTGCAGACCATGCCGCCGAGCGGGGCGGCGAACGCGGTATGCGGGCCCGGCTGCCCGCAGCGGGCACAGTCGGTGAAACTGGGCGCCCAGCCGCCGGTGGCCAGCGCCCGCAGCAGGTAGGAATCGAGGATGAGGCCGGCGGCGTGCTCATTCCTGCTCAGGGCGGCCAGGGCCCCTACCAGCAGGTTGTACTGCGCAGTGCCGGATTCGCCGTCCGCGTCTGTGAGCTTCTCGGCGGTCTCGGTCATGGCCGCGGCCACGGTGTACCGGCCGTAGTCAGCGGCGATGCTTCCGCCGTAGGCCCCCTTGGCGACGGCCTGGGTGACAATGTCCAGGGTGCGGCCGGACACCAGCTGAAGGTCAGCGACCATAAAGGGTTCCAGCCGCGCACCGAACCGGCTGCTCGTGCGGCGGACGCCTTTGGCGACCGCCCGGACCTGGCCGTGGTGCTTGGTCAGCAGCGTGATGATGCGGTCGGCCTCGCCCAGCTTATGGGTGCGGAGCACGACGGCGTCGTCCCGGTACGCGCGGGAGGCGAAAGACTGTTGGGCCACGCTTTTATCTTCCCATCCCCTCCGGGCGTGCGGCTGCCGGACACTGCCGTGCCGCCGGGATGACCCGGCGGCACGGCAGGAAGGGCATCAGGACTGTGCGTCGCGGATGGCGCGGTTCACGGCGGAGATGACGGCCTTCAGGGACGACATGCTGGTGTTGGCATCGATGCCCACACCCCACAGAACCCGCTCCCCCACGGCACATTCCACGTAGGCGGCGGCCATCGCGTTGCCGCCTTCGGAGAGTGCGTGCTCGCTGTAGTCGAGCACCCGGACGTCCACGCCGTCCTCCCGCAGGATGCTCAGCAGCGCGGCGATGGGTCCGTTGCCGGTGCCCGTCCGGCTGACCTGCGCACCGTCAACGGTGAGGGACGCGTGAAGCGTCATTCCGCCGTCGTCGTCCGTTTCGGTTTTGACGGCACCCAGGGAGTAGCGGCCCCACTGCCCGTCAGCTTTGCCGGACGGCAGGTATTCGTCCTGGAAGACCTGCCACAGCTGGGCCCCGCTGACTTCGCCGCCCACGGTGTCCGTGCGCTTCTGGATGACGCCGGAGAACTCGATCTGGGCACGGCGCGGCAGGTCCAGGCTGTGTTCGTTCTTGAGCAGGTAGGCCACACCGCCCTTGCCGGACTGGGAGTTGACCCGGATGACTGCCTCGTAGCTGCGACCCAGGTCCTTGGGGTCCACCGGCAGGTACGGGACCTGCCAGGTGAAGTCCGCCACGTCCTTGCCGGCCGCGGCGGCGTCACGCTCCAGGGCCTCGAAACCCTTCTTGATGGCGTCCTGGTGGGAACCGGAGAAGGCGGTGAACACCAGGTCGCCGCCGTACGGGGAACGCTCGGGGACGGGCAGCTGGTTGCAGTATTCGACGGTCCGGCGGACATCGTCGATGTTCGAGAAGTCGATCATGGGGTCGATGCCCTGCACGAAGAGGTTCAGGCCCAGGGTGACCAGGTCCACGTTGCCGGTCCGCTCACCGTTGCCGAAGAGGCAGCCTTCGATCCTGTCGGCACCGGCCATGTAGCCGAGTTCGGCGGCAGCCACGCCCGTGCCGCGGTCATTGTGCGGGTGCAGGGAGAGGATGATTCCTTCGCGCGGGTGCAGGTGCCGGCTCATCCACTCGATGGAATCGGCGTAAACATTGGGAGTGGCCATCTCAACAGTGGCGGGCAGGTTGATGATGACCTGCCGGTCGGCGGAAGCCTCAAACACGTCGGCGACGGCGTTGCACACGCGGACGGCATACTCCAGTTCCGTTCCGGTGAAGGACTCCGGGGAGTATTCGTAGGTGACGTGCGTGTCCGCGAGGGTTTCCTCGTACTTCTTGCACAGCCGCGCGCCCTGCAGGGCGATGTCCAGGATTCCGTCCTCGTCCTGGTTAAAGACCACGCGGCGCTGCAGGACGGAGGTGGAGTTGTAGAGGTGGACAATGGCCTGCTTGGCCCCGACCAGGGATTCGTAGGTCCGCTCGATCAGGTGTTCGCGGGCCTGCGTGAGGACCTGGATGGTGACGTCATCCGGGATGTGGTTGCCCTCGATGAGCTGGCGGACGAAGTCGAAGTCGGTCTGGGACGCGGACGGGAATCCGACCTCGATCTCCTTGTAGCCCATGCGGACCAGCAGATCGAACATCTTCATCTTGCGGGCCGGGCTCATGGGGTCGATCAGTGCCTGGTTGCCGTCCCGCAGGTCCACAGCACACCAGCGGGGAGCTTTGGTAATGATCTTGTCCGGCCAGGTGCGGTCCGGCAGTTCGACTTTGATCTGGTCCTGGAACGGCGTGTACCGGTGGGCAGGCATTCCTGAGGGCTTTTGTGCGTTTCGCATTACTGGGGGCCTTTTCTGGAGATCTTCATTGAAAGGGTGGCCGGGCAACACAAACTCCGCAGCGAGGGTGGGCCTTGCGCTAGATCGCGTCTGAGGCCTCGCCGCGGCAGCTAAGGAGAAGGAGCTCTGCACGCACCATTTGAGGGTAACACGCGTGCGTAAGATGAAAGGGCACTACCGTCCGTAAAGTCCACCATGCAGACCCTTCCGGTGTTCCAACCGGCCGCGGCCTTCAGCAAAAAGGAGTTTCAGTGCCCATTTCGGGGATCGACCTGTCCACCATTGATCACACGGTCCGGCCGCAGGATGACCTGTACCAGCACGTAAACGGTGCATGGCTTAAGGCCACGGAAATTCCCGACGACCGGCCATTGGAAGGCACGTTCACCGCATTGCGGGACGGTTCCGAAATCGCCGTCCGCGACATTATTGAGGAAGCAGCCGCCAAGGCTGATGCTGCCAGCGGAATCGAGCGGAAGATCGGCGGACTGTACAACAGCTTCATGGATGAGGCTGCCGTGGAGGCCAAAGGCATGGAGCCTATCCGCCAGCGGCTCGCCGAGGTTTTCGCCACCACGTCCACCGCTGATCTCATAGCACTGGCCGGCCGGCTGTTCCGCTCCGACGTGGGCGGTCTTTTTTATATCTACCCTGCCCCGGATGCCGGGAATCCGGACCGCGTCCTGCTGTACACGGGACAGGGCGGCCTGGGACTTCCTGACGAGTCGTACTACCGGGAAGAGAAGTTCGCCCCCATGGTCTCCGCGTACACGGCGCATGTGCAGACCATGCTCGCGTTGGCGGACGTGGCGGATGCGGAAGGCGCGGCGGGACGGGTGGTTGGGCTCGAAACAAAGCTGGCGTCGCACCATTGGGACAACGTCACCCTCCGGGATCCGCAGAAGACCTACAACCTGAAAACGGCTGAGGAAGCATTTGCACTGTTCCCGCACCTGGCCACCTGGTTCGACGCCGCCGGCATCGAACCGGACAAGCGGCAGGAAATTGTGGTGAGCACGCCGGACTTCTTTGCCGGCGCGGCGGGGCTCGTCGAGTCCGAGCCGTTGTCCACGTGGCAGGAGTGGCTGGCCATGCGGGTCATCAGCGCAGCGGCACCTTACCTGTCCTCCGCTTTCGTGGACGCGAATTTCGCGTTCTACGGCACCACCATCAGCGGGACGCCCCGGAACAAGGACCGCTGGAAGCGCGGGGTGGCCGTTGTGGAGGCAGCCCTGGGCGAAGCCGTTGGCCAGATCTACGTCGCCCGGCATTTCCCGGAGACCCACAAGGCCCGGATGCAGACGCTGGTGGCCAACCTCATCGAAGCCTACCGCCGCAGCATCACGGACGTGGGCTGGATGGGTGAGGACACCAAGGCGGAGGCCCTCCGGAAGCTGGAGGGGTTCCGGGCGAAGATCGGTTTCCCCGATAAATGGATTGACTACTCCGCGGTGGAGATTGATCCAGACGACCTGCTGGGCAACGTGGAGCGGGCCCATAATGCCGACGTCGACCGGCACCTTGACGAGGTGGGCAAGCCGGTGGACCGCAACAAGTGGCTCATGACCCCGCAAACGGTCAACGCCTACTACCACCCGATGATGAACGAGATTGTGTTCCCGGCGGCCATCCTGCAGCCCCCGTTCTTCACGGCGGACGCCGATGACGCCGTCAATTACGGCGGCATCGGCGCCGTGATTGGCCACGAGATCGGCCACGGCTTCGACGACCAGGGCTCCCAGTTCGACGGCGGGGGCACGCTGCGGAACTGGTGGACGGAGGAGGACCGCCAGGCGTTCGAGCAGCTCACCGCGAAACTGGTGGCCCAGTTCGATGCACTGGCACCCACCGCGGCGCCGGACCACCACGTCAACGGCCGGCTCACGCTCGGCGAGAACATCGGCGACCTGGCCGGGCTGGCCATCGCGTACAAGGCCTACCAGATCAGCCTGGACGGCCAGGAACCCGAGGTCCTGGACGGGCTCACCGGGCAGCAGCGCTTCTTTGCTTCGTGGGCCGCCGGCTGGCGCCAGGTGATCCGGCAGGAAGAGGCAATCCGCAGGCTTGCCACGGACCCCCACTCCCCCAACGAGTTCCGGACGAACGCCATCGTGAAGAACCTGGACGCCTTCCACGAGGCCTTTGAGGTCACCGGAGAGGACGCCATGTGGATGCCGCCGGCGGAGCGCGTCAGCATCTGGTGACAGTCAAGCAGAACAACTGAATCGGGGCCCGCCTTCCGGCGGGCCCCGATTCAGTTAAGCAGCCTGGCTTTATTCAGAAACGATGAGGTACGGGTTCGCCTGCTGGCAGGTCTCGTCGCCGGCCGTCTGGTTCACGATGTCCTCCGGCAGCGCGGCCGCCGCGCCGTACGTGGTGCCCGTCGTGAAATCGGTGCCCAGGTAGACCTGGACTCCTGAAACTGCGGGGAGGGCAACGGTCTGCCCGGCCGGGATTCCGAGTACCGCGGCAACGTCGGCCGCGACGTCGGCAAAGCCGGGACCGTAGTAGACCATCGACTGCGCCACCGCTGTTGCCTCAAACTGGGCAGCCTGTGTGAAGCCCCCGGAGATGAGCGCCTGGACAATTTCCTGGGAACGCCCGGGGACGCCGGTGCCGTTCGCCACCGTGACAGGCTGAATTGCCTTGTCATAGGGCGGCTGGGCCGGGGCAGTTTCGGTCGGGGCGGCCGACGGCGGGGCGGTTTCGCTCGGCGAGGGCGTTGCGGGAGCGGTGGGGTCGGTCAGGTCGATGTCCTTGCGGAGTGCAGCAAAGAGCTGGGAGCCGGCCGGCTCGGCAATCTGGAGCCTGTTGGGGTCAAGGTCTGCCGGGGCGGTGGGGACGGCGACGAACGCCACCTTGCTGATGTCGATGTCCTTGAGCCGGTTGCCGATGGTCAGCAGGGTGGGAACCGAGGCCAGCCCTTCATCCACGGTCAGATTCTGGGTAACGACGTCGGCGATCTTCAGCATCTTGCCGGGATCGGCCAAGGTGCCGTCGTCCTTGATCTTCCGCGTCAGCGAGGAGAGGAAGCCCTGCTGGGCCTTGATGCGGCCCAGGTCGCCGCCGTCGGCAAATGCGTGGCGGGTGCGCAGGAACGCAAGCGCCTGCTCTCCCTGGACCATGGAGGTGCCCGCCGGCAGCCGAAGCCGGGAGTCAGGGTCATACACGGCGTCGCTGATGCAGACTTCCACGCCGCCCACGGCATTGGAGAGTTCCTTCACGGCGTTGAAGTCGGCCATCATGAAGTGGTCCACCTCCAGCCCGGTGATCCTGTTGACGGTATCCACGGCGCAGCCGATGCCGGCTTCCGTCATTGCCTCGTTGATCATGACGTCGCTGCGGGCAGGGTATTCCGTACCGGTTTCCCCGTCTTTGCACTCGGGAATGTCCACCAGGAGGTCACGCGGGAAGCTGATGACGCTGACGCGCTTGTTGTCCTCGGAGATGTCCATGAGCATCATGACGTCCGACTTGCCGTAGCCTGCGGAAAGGTCGGCTTCCCCGTACTCAGCGTTCTTCCCGTCGCGGGTGTCCGAGCCCAGGATGAGGATCTGCATCCTGCCGGTGGCGTCGCTGACCGTCTCGCTGTTTCCCCCGCCCGCGTTCAGCGGGGCCTTGGAAATATTGCCCTGCAGGCGCAGGTACCAAAACCCGGCGAACGCGATGCCTCCCACGATGGCCAGGGAAAGGACGGCGGTGACAACCTTCAGCCACACGGGCATCCCCCGCAGGGAGCCAAGGTGGCGCGCTGCCCCGGCAGTGCCATCGTCCGCATGGCGGGACGCAGGTCCTGTTCCGGGTGACACGTCAGCCCTGTTGTCGCGCATGTCGCGGCCTCGCCCCACGTGGTGAACCTTCCTCTAAAATCAAAATCCGGTCCATTTTAGTGGCCCAGTCTGGGAATTGCCCGGCAGCGCTGCAGCGGCACCGGTGAAGCAGGTCAGAAACCCAGCTTGACCAACTGCTTCGGGTCGCGCTGCCAGTCCTTGGCCACCTTGACGTGGAGGTCCAGGTAGATGCGTGTACCCAGCAGGGCTTCAATCCCCTTGCGCGCGTTGGTTCCCACCTCGCGAAGCCGGCTGCCGCCCTTGCCGATGATGATGGCCTTCTGCGACGGGCGTTCCACGTACAGGTTCACGCGCACGTCCAGGAGCGGGTTGTCCTCCGGCCGGTCCGGGCGGGGAACGATCTCTTCGACCACCACTGCGAGGGAGTGCGGCAGTTCGTCGCGGACGCCTTCGAGTGCCGCTTCGCGGATCAGCTCGGCAACCATGACGGCCTCGGGCTCGTCCGTCAGTTCGCCGTCGGGATACAGCGGAGGCGACGGCGGCATGTGGCTGATCAGGACATCCGCCACGGTTTCCACCTGGAAGCCATCCGTCGCGGACACGGGCACGATGTCCTTCCAGCCGTCCTCCCCCATCACTTCACGGCCAAGCGCCGCGACTGCCAGGAGCTGTTCGGTCAGGGCCTGGCGGTCCACCAGGTCCGCCTTGGTGACGATGGCGATGACAGGCTTGCGTCCCACCGCGGCCAGCTGGGCGGCGATGAATTTATCCCCCGGACCGATCTTTTCGTTGGCCGGCAGGCAGAAGCCGATGGCGTCCACCTCGGCGAGGGTGTCCGCCACGAGGTCGTTCAGGCGCTTACCCAAAAGGGTGCGCGGGCGGTGCAGCCCCGGAGTGTCCACCAGGATCAGCTGGGCGTCCTCCCGGTGCACGATGCCACGGATGGTGTGGCGGGTGGTCTGCGGCTTGGCGGACGTAATGGCCACCTTTTTCCCCACCAAGGCGTTGGTCAAGGTGGACTTTCCGGCGTTGGGACGCCCCACCAGGACTGAAAAGCCTGCGCGGAAGCCGCCGAAGTCTTCCTCTGCTGCTGCTTTATTTTTCTTGCTCACGTGGAACTCCCTGCTGGGTTGTTTCCGCCTCTTCGAGGAGGTCTTCAAGGTCAGTGTCTACTCTTGGCACCGCTGCCGCAATTATGTGGCTGACGCGGTTCCGCCGGCCTTCCAACCGGTCCGCCCGGAGCGAGACTCCGTGGACTTCCACGTGGCTTCCAACGATCGGAACCCTGCCGAGCGCCTTGGCGAGCAGGCCGCCCACGGTGTCCACTTCGTCGTCGTCGAGCTCCATGTCGAAGAGCTCGCCCAGGTCGTCGATGCTCATGCGCGCGCTGACCCGATAGGAGCCATCGCCCAGCTCCACGGCTTCCGCGCTTTCGGTGTCGTACTCGTCAACAATTTCGCCCACGATCTCTTCGATCAGGTCCTCGAGGGTGACAAGACCGGCCGTGCCGCCGTATTCGTCGATGACGATGGCAACGTGCGTGGATTCCTTCTGCAGTTCACGCAGCAGGTCGCTCACCGGCTTGGATTCCGGCACATACCGGACCTCCCGGGCCAGTGACTCCACCAGCGGCGGTTCCTCGTCCGGGGCCAGCTCATGCAGGACGGCGGCAACGTCCTTAAGGTAAATGATGCCGAGGATGTGGTCGGTGTCCTCGGCGATCACAGGGATCCTGGAATAGCCGGAGCGAAGGAACAGCGTCATGGCCTGGCGGAGGCTGGAGCCCGCTTCGATGCTGAGGATGTCCGTCCTGGGCACCATGACCGCGCGCACCAACGTGTCGCCGAAGTCGAACACGGACTGGATCATCTCAGCCTCGGTGTCCTCGATCATGTCGGATTCGCTGGCCCGCTCCACAAGCTCACGGAATTCCTGCTCGCTGAAAAACGCTTCGTCGCCGCCCGGCGCGCCGGGCGCTGCCGCGCTTCCCAACGCCACGAGCCAGCCGGGGATGGGCCCCAGGACCCAGGTGAGGAAGCGGATCAAGGGGGCCGTGAAACGGACCACGGCAGCAGAATGCAGCCTGCCCAGCTGCCGGGGTGAGACACCCACGATCACGAATCCCAGCAGGGCCATGATGCCGGTTGCTGCCAGGCCGGCAAGCCAGATGTTGTCCAGCAGGCTGTAAAGCAGGACGGCCACAGCCACCGCGGAAGCCATCTCGAACCAGATGCGCCAGAACCGGAGGGCCCGGATATGCGCCACGGGCTGGGCGAGGATCCGGCGCATGGCGATATTGCGGCTCTTGAGGAGTGCCTCCTCGGCGTCGTGGCGCGGGAGGAAATTGAAGGCGGCCTCGGCCGCGGTCAACACCGCCGCGATACCCAGGAAGACCAGGGCCATCGCGACAAGGAGCAAAGGCGTCACTGGGTGGTCTCGGCGGGTGCTTCTTTGCCGGTGAAGCCGGACAGGAGCTCCCGCTGGAGCCCGAACATCTCGGCCTTCTCCTCGGGTTCTGCATGGTCGTAGCCCAACAGGTGCAGAATGCCGTGTGTTGTCAGCAGCAGCATTTCATCCTGGAGCTGATGGCCCGCGTTCCGGGCCTGGACCACGGCCACCTGGGGGCAAATGGCAATGTCGCCAAGCATTCCCTGCGGAGTGGGCCGGTCCGGCGTCCCGGGTGTGAGCTCGTCCATGGGTACGGACAGGACATCGGTGGATCCCGGCTCATCCATCAGTTCGATGTGCAGCTTCTCCATCGCGGGCTCGTCCACGAGGAGGATCGACAGTTCTGCTTGGGGATGGATATAGAGCTGTTCGAAGATGTACCGGGACAGCGCAACGAGTTCCGCTTCGTCAACCTGGACGCCGGACTCGTTGTTCACCTCGATGCTCAAGCGTGTTCCCCCCGTTTTTCCTTGGTTGCTGAATGTTTGACGCGGCGGCGCTGGGCATCGTCCCAGATGCTGTAGGCATTGACGATGTCGCCCACCAGGCGGTGCCGGACGACGTCGGCCGCGTCCAGGACCGAAAAGTTCACGCCTTCGATGCCGGTCAGGATTTCCTCCACGATCCGCAGTCCGGACCGGGTGCCGAAGGGCAGGTCAACCTGGGTTACGTCACCGGTGACCACCATCTTCGAGCCGAAGCCGAGCCGCGTCAGGAACATCTTCATTTGCTCAGGCGTGGTGTTCTGCGCCTCGTCGAGAATGATGAAGGCATCGTTGAGCGTGCGGCCGCGCATGTAGGCAAGGGGTGCCACCTCGATGGTGCCGGCTGCCATGAGCCGCGGAATGGATTCGGGATCCATCATGTCGTGCAGTGCGTCATAGAGCGGACGGAGGTACGGATCGATTTTGTCGCTCAGGGTTCCGGGGAGGAAGCCCAGGCGTTCCCCGGCTTCAACCGCCGGACGGGTCAGGATGATCCGACTGACCTCTTTTTGCTGCAGCGCCTGTACTGCTTTGGCCATGGCAAGGTACGTCTTGCCGGTTCCGGCCGGCCCGATACCAAAGATCACGGTGTTGTCGTCAATGGCGTCAACGTAATTCTTCTGGTTCAGGGTTTTCGGGCGGATGGTGCGGCCGCGGCTGGAGAGGATGTCATGGGTCAGCACGTCCACGGGGTTCTGCAGGGACTGGGTGCGCAAGAGGGCCACCAGCTGCTGGAGCACCGTGGGATTGATCACCGTGCCGCGGGCAACGAGGCCGCGGACTTCATGGAGGAGCCGCATGATCCGCGGTACGTCACTGGTGGGACCGCTGATGGAGAGTTCGTTGCCGCGGACGTGGAAATTAACGTCCGGGAACTGTTCCTCGATGTACCGCAACGCCTCATCATGGCTGCCGAGTGACTGGACCATCTGATCGGAGTTGTCAAAAAGGACTACCTCGGTCCGGATGCCGGGAAGGGAATGGGGGAACTCCCCGGGCGTGCCCTCTCCGGTGGTGAGCCGGCGCTTTCCGTTAGCTGATTCAGTCATGGTGCTGGCCCGCAGGCCTGTGGTCCCCTCGAGGTCGGTTCAGTTGTTGGGCTGTTGCGCGGAGGCCGTTGCCCGTTCTCCCCGTCCAGCGATCCTTCCATCTTACGCCAGAGCGTCCCACGGCCGGATATAGGGAGGCTGCCCTGCAGGGCACAAAAGGGCCCGACGCGGCGGCGGTTGCGTCATAAGGTATCAACTTCATATCGGCCTCATATCGTTCCCGTTGCAGTTGGCCGCCAGTGCCGCTCCGCGGCTCTTGGGCCCCGCGCGTTGTGCCATGCTGGAAATCCAGCTGCAGCTGGAACACCAGGCCGCCCGGGGATCGGCCCTCCATGCAAGGAAAGGACAGGCAACAAAAGTGCCGGAAACCGCTGCGCCCAAGGGCGCCGCCCGTGCCCTGGGCCGCGCGCGCGCTCTTGTGCTTGCCGGTGTCCTTGTTGCCGTTCCCGCCTTGACGGGCTGCATTGCCGAAGCGGGACCGTCACCCACAGCCACGCCGCTCACAGGTCCGGCCGCCTCGGGCACCGCACAGCCTCCGTCCACCAGCGCGCCGCTGGAAACCACCCAGTCCTCCAACAAGGCGCCTGTGTACTGGATCGGCCGCAGCGACAGCGGGGTTTTCCTTTACCGGGAATTCCGGGATGTCCCGGACCAGGAAAATCCGGTGACCCGGGCACTGCGGGCCATGATGTCCGACAAACCCCTCGACCCTGATTTTTTTACCCCCTGGCAGAACCCGAGCCAGCTCGCCACGTCGATTTCGGGCAAGGACGTCATCACTGTTGATGTGTCCGAGGATGCATTCAACAGCAATCTCGACGCCGACATGGCTGCCCGGGCCATCCAGCAGCTGGTGTATACGGCAACGGCCGCGGCTGCCAGCTCAGGACTGATCGACTCGGGCCAGCAGATCCGGGTGCGCATCCTGGTGGACGGACATACGGACTACGTGGCCTTTGACCACATCCAGCTGGGCGCCCTGATGACGCGCACCGCAGGCCTTGTTGCACCCGTCTGGATTATCGACCCCCAGGAAAACGTGGAAGTGGGCGGCGGCAGCGTCAAGATCACCGGGCGCAACACAACGGCAGGCGGCAAGCTCCGCTGGCAGATCCTCCAGTCCAGGGACAACGGCGCCAAGGAGCCGTTCCTCACGGGCGAGACCACCGCGTCTGCTGAACAGGGACAGGCCGGGGTGTTCACCCTGGCGCTCAACCTGCCGCCAGGTGACTACGAGCTGCGGGTCTCCCAGGCGGGCACTGGCGACCAGCCGGACCAGTACGAGGACACACGGGCCTTTAAGGTGTGGTAGCCTTCCAGCGGCCCAGGATGTCGCTGGCAAGGACGACGGCGGCAGGCCCGGCCGTTGATGAGCGCAGGACGTGGTGGCCCAGGAGTGCTGTCACGGCGCCCTTGTCGCAGAGTTTCGTGACTTCCCGGGGGCTGATGCCGCCTTCCGGTCCCACGATCAGGAGCACTTCCCGGGGCGCCGCTCCCCCCGCTCCATCCCATGCTTCGAGGACGTTTCGCAGTGGCCGCACGGCGTCCTCATGAAGGATGACAGCCAGGCCGGCGGCTTCGACGGCCGCGGACAGGGCGGCTGTGTCGACGGCGGGCCGGACCTCGGGAACCCAGGCCCGGCGTGCCTGCTTGGCCGCCGCAGTCACAACGGACTGCCATTTGGCATGGGCCTTGGCGGCCCGGTCACCTTTCCAGCGCACGATGGAACGCTCGGACTGCCACGGAATGACGGCGTCGATTCCGAGCTCTGTCGCCGTTTCGATGGCCAGCTCGTCCCGGTCGCCCTTCGCAAGCGCCTGGACCAGGACCAGCCGGACATCGGGGCGGTCTTCGACAGCCACCGACGTGCACTCGACTTCCAGAGCCGAGGAAGAAGCCGCGGTGACGCGTCCGCTCATCCGTGTGCCGGCACCGTCCACGATGTCCACAGCTTCACCGGGTGACAGCCGTTTAACCGCAACAGCGTGCCTGGCTTCGGGTCCTTCCAGGATGAACCGCGTTGCGGGCGCGACGCCGTCCAGGGACCCGGCGGGAGTGAAGAAGACGGGGTTGCTCACCGCTACAGGTTACCGAGGCGGTCCCGGAGTTTGGCGAACATGCCGCCGCTGGCAGCAAGTTTGCCCTCGGTGATCTGCTCGCCGCGCATCTTGGCGAGCTGCCGCAGCAGGTCCTCCTGGGCGGCATCCAGCTTTGCGGGGGTCTCAACCTGCAGGTGCACCTTCAGGTCGCCGCGGCCGTAGCCGCGCAGGTGGGTAACGCCGAGGCCGCGGAGGGTGATGATCTCACCGGACTGCGTTCCGGGCTTGACGTCGATTTCCTGGGTCCCGTCGAAGGTCTCAAGGCTTACCTCGGTACCCAGCGCTGCGGCCGTCATGGGGATGTTCAGCGTGGCGTGGAGGTCGTCTCCGTCGCGGACGTAGGTGGCGTCATTGTTGACGCGGATTTCCACGTAAAGGTCACCGGAGGGTCCGCCGGCGGGCCCGGCCTCGCCCTGGCCGGAGAGCTGGATCCGGGTGCCGGTGGCCACGCCGGCGGGAACCTTGATGGTCAGGGACCGGCGGCTCCGGATCCGTCCCTGGCCGCTGCATTCGTTGCAGGGGTCCTTGATGACGGTGCCGAAGCCTTCGCAGCTGCCGCAGGGCGCAGCCGTCATGACCTGGCCCAGGATGGAGCGAACGGCCCGCTGGACCTGGCCGCTGCCTCCGCAGATGTCACACCGTTCGGGGTGGGTGCCGGGCCGGCAGCATGATCCCTCGCAGGTGGGGCAGGTGACAGCGGTGTCCACTTCGAGTTTCTTGTTGACGCCGAACACCGCATCGCGGAGGTCGATCCGGACACTGATGAGGGCGTCCTGGCCGCGGCGGACACGGGAGGCAGGCCCGGTGGAGCCGCCGGCGCCAAAGAACGTGTCAAAGATGTCCTGGAACGCGAAGCCCTGGCCGGCGTAGCTGCCGCCGCCGAATCCGTTGTCCGTACCGTTTTCGTTGCCGGTGGTGTCATAGACGCGCCGCTTTTGGGGGTCGGAAAGGACCTCGTACGCGTGGGTTACTGCCTTGAAGCGGTCTGCGGCGTCCTCACCCGGGTTAACGTCCGGGTGCAGGGTCCGGGCCAGCTTGCGGTAGGCCTTCTTGATTTCTTCGCCGGTGGCCTCCGGTGAGACTCCAAGGACGTCATAGTGGCTGCTCAAAGTTTGTATCTCTTCCTTGTTGTACTGCCTGCATGCGGGGTGCCCTGCCCGTGGTTCCGGCTGCCTGAGCGCCGGGACCGCCGGTCAGGGTCCCAGGATCCGGGAAAGGTAACGGGCAACAGCCCTGACGGCGGCCATGGTGGTGGGATAGTCCATGCGCGTCGGCCCCAGCACGCCAATCTTGGCCGTGCTGTCCGGGCCGTATCCCGTGGCCACGACGGACGCCTCGGAAAGGCCGTCGTAGGGGTTCTCGCGGCCGATGCTGACGGCCACGCCGCGGTGGTCCTGCGCCATCTCGCTCAAGAGCCGCAGCATGACCACCTGCTCCTCCAGGGCTTCCAGGACGGGGCCGATGCTGAGCGGGAAATCGACGTTGGACCGTGCAAGGTTCGCCGTTCCCGCCATCACCATCCGGTCCTCACGGCTGCTGTGCGCCAGCACCTCCAGCCCGTGGGCCAGCGCCTGCGCGGCCGGCCTCTGGCCGGGACTAACCGCCGACACCACGGCCGGAAGTGACTGGGCCAGCTGGCCCAGCGGCGTTCCTGAAAGGGAACCCAGGAACCGGGTCCGCAAGGCGGCCAGGGCGTCGTCCCCCAGGTCCTGCCCGACGTCGATGACCCGCTGTTCCACCTTGCCGCTGTTCGCGATGAGCACCACCAGCACCTTGCGGGGAGCAAGCAGGACGAATTCGATGTGCCGGATCAGGGCACGGCTCAGGTGCGGATACTGGACAACCGCCACCTGGTTGGTCAGCTGCGACAGCAGGCGGACCGTCCGGTCCAGGACGTCGTCAAGGTCGTCTGAGCCCTCCAGCAACGACTGGATGGCCCGGCGCTCGGCCTGCGACAGGGGTTTGACGGCCGAAATCTGGTCGACGAACAGACGGTAGCCCTTGTCCGTGGGAATCCGGCCCGCGCTGGTGTGCGGGGCGGTGATCAGGCCCTCGTCCTCCAGCGCCGCCATATCGTTGCGGATTGTCGCACTGGAGACGCCGAGATGATGCCTCTCGACCAGGGCCTTGGATCCCACCGGCTCGCGGGAGTGGACGTAGTCCTCCACGATGGCCCGCAGTACTTCCAGCTTGCGTGGCTCGCTCACACTCCACCTCCATCCAGGGTCAGGGCGGCCGTGCCGCCCGCACCGTGCCACCACCAGGGTTAGCACTCGACATGCCTAAGTGCTAACAGTCTATTATGCCTCGGGCCGTTGTTAGCATTGGTACCGCTCCGGGCGAAATTCCGGTGGCACTGATCTAGCGCTAGGCGGAGTCGATCCATGGATTACCAGAACTGGGGCCCCCGGGACATGTCCGCGCCCGTCCGGACCCAATTGCCCGAAGTGCCCGTTGAGCGCGGAATGGTGCTGGAGGACGTCCAGTCCGGTTGGGTCGGCGCCGTCACCCGGGTGGAAAAGTCCGGCGGGATGCACGTGGTGGTCCTCGAGGACCGCCGCGGGAAGTCACGGACCTTCCGGCTGGGTTTCGGTTTCCTCCTCGAAGGCCGCGCCATCCGCCTGATGCCCCCGGCACCCCGTCCGGCGAAGGCCGGCCCCGCCGCAGGAAGGACTGCCTCCGGCTCCGTGCGGGTTGCCGGCCAGCGCGCACAGGTAGCCAAGGCCAGCCGCATCTGGGTGGAGGGAAAGCACGACGCCGAACTGGTGGAAAAAGTGTGGGGAGACGACCTCCGGGTGGAGGGCATCGTCGTCGAACCCCTGCACGGCATTGACGACCTGGCCGGCGCGGTGGCCGACTTCCGGCCCGGACCGGGACGGCGCCTGGGCGTGCTCGTGGACCACCTGGTGCCGGACTCCAAGGAGTCGCGCATTGCCGATGCCGTCATGGCGTCTCCCGGCGCGGCCGGGAATGTGCTCATCGTGGGCCATCCCTACGTGGACGTGTGGCAGGCCATCCGGCCCGCTGTCCTCGGCATCGAGAAGTGGCCCGTTGTGCCGCGCGGGCAGGACTGGAAGACCGGGATCCTGGCCGCTTTCGGCTGGCCCCACGACACGAAGGAAGACATCGGGCTGGGATGGCAGAAGCTGTTGGGGGCCGTCCGCAGCTATGCAGACCTGGAAGCATCCCTGCTGGGGCGGGTTGAGGAAGTGATCGACTTCCTCACTGTTCCCTGATTGGGCAGCCAACACCCGGATAGCCAGTATTCTTGGTACTGCGGTGCCTGTGAAAAAGGGGCAGGCCCGCATCCAACCACCGGCATTCGCACCATTTGCACTCTCGAAGGAACAGACTGTGTCAGAAAACGCACGTGATCACAGGGACAGCCAGGGCGGCGCGGGCCGCTCGGAATACCACGGCGTCCCGGCGAATGCGCTGCCCCTGACGGCGGGCGAGGACCGGCAGTGGGCCACGCTGGCGCACTTTGGCGGGATCCTCGGCTGCGTTCCTGCCCTGCTGATCTTCCTCATTTTCAGGGACCGTGGCCCGTTCACCGCCCAGGAGTCCAAGGAAGCCCTCAACTTCAGCCTCCCGCCCACCATCGCGGCCGTGGTGGCCAATATCCTGGTGTTCATCCCCGTGATCGGCAACATTTTTGCCGTGATCGCGACCCTCATCTGGATCGCCCTGACCTGCTTCTCCGTGGCCGCCGGCATCCACGTCAACCGCGGCCAGCCGCACCGCTACCCGTACAACCTTCGCTGGATCAAGTAGCGTTCCAGCAATACGGGGGCCACGCCCTGCCCAACAACCACGCGTTATTGGGCCGGGAGTGACCCCGTGTTGGTTTAGCGGATTACTCGGGAAGGATGCGGCGGACCACCGCGTCAGCCAGCAGGCGTCCCTTGAGGGTGAGGACCAGCTTCCCCCGGAATGCCGCGGCCGGGTCCACCAGGCCGTCGGCAATCAGCCCGGCAATCTCATGGCGACCCACGGCGCTCAAGGCGGCCACCTCAAGCCCGGCCTGAAGGCGGGCTTCCAGCATGACGCGCTCGATGTTCCGGGTTTCCAGGTCCAGGGTCTCCCTGCCTGCGGCCGGGGACAGGCCCTGCGCCAGGCGGCCGGCGTAGGCAGTGGGGTGCTTGACGTTCCACCAGCGGACACCGCCCATGTGGGAGTGCGCGCCGGGGCCGATCCCCCACCAGTCGTCCCCGCGCCAGTAGGCGAGGTTGTGGCGGCAGGCATGGTCCGGGGTACGGGCCCAGTTGCTGACTTCGTACCAGCCCAGCCCGGCTTTGGTGATCAGCTCATCGGCGAGCTCGTACTTGTCCGCATGGTCGTCGTCGTCGATTCCGGGTACCTCCCCACGGCGGATCTGGGCAGCCAGCTTGGTGCCGTCCTCGATGATCAGCGCGTAAGCGCTGATGTGGTCCGGACCGTACGACAATGCCGTTTCCAGGGTGTGGCGCCAGTCGGCCAGGGACTCCCCCGGCGTTCCATAGATCAGGTCCAGGCTGACGGCGAGACCCGCCTCGCGCGCCCACTGCACAACCTCCGGCACCCGGCTGGGCGTGTGCGTCCGGTCCAGGACCTTGAGCACATGCGGAACAGCCGACTGCATGCCGAACGAGATCCGGGTGAATCCGGCCTCCTTCAAAATGGCGAGGGATTCGGGCGTGACGGAGTCGGGATTGGCCTCCGTGGTGACTTCGGCGCCGTCCTCGATCCCCCACTGGTCGATGGCCGTCCGAAGAATCAGGGCAAGGTCGTCCGCGGGAAGCAGCGTGGGAGTGCCGCCGCCGAAGAAGACGGTGCTGAGCTTCCGGTCGGGGATCCCCGACCCGGCCAGCACCTTGGCCGCCAGCGCCACCTCGGACGCCGCGGTTTGGGCGTAGGCATCCTGCGACGCACCGCCGCCCAGTTCAGTGGCGGTGTAGGTATTGAAGTCGCAGTAACCACAACGGACGGCGCAGAACGGAATGTGTACGTACAACCCGAACGCCCGGTCCGCCGCACCTTCTGCCGCCTGGGCAGGCAGCAGTCCGTCCGACGGCGCCGGGTCGCCGAGTGGAAGAACGCTAGGCATCGTTGCGGCCCTGGTTATGTCCGGCCACCATCATCACTACTTCTTGGCCTTGTCCTTGGATTCGTCGGTGGTGAGTGCGGCGATGAAGGCCTCCTGCGGGACCTCGACGCGGCCCACCATTTTCATGCGCTTCTTGCCTTCCTTTTGCTTCTCCAGCAGTTTGCGCTTACGGGAGATGTCACCGCCGTAGCACTTGGCCAGGACGTCCTTGCGGATGGCGCGGATGCTTTCGCGGGCAATGATCCGGGAGCCGATGGCTGCCTGGATGGGCACCTCGAACTGCTGGCGGGGAATGAGTTCGCGCAGCTTGGTGGTCATCATGACCCCGTAGGAGTAGGCCTTGTCGCGGTGGGTGATGGCGGAGAACGCATCCACCTGCTCACCCTGGAGCATGATGTCCACCTTCACAAGGTCGGCCACCTGGTCGCCGTCGGCCTTCCAGTCCAGGGAGCCGTAACCGCGGGTCTTGGACTTGAGGATGTCAAAGAAGTCGAACACGATCTCGGCGAGCGGCAGGCGGTACCGGATTTCCACCCGGTCCTCGGACAGGTAGTCCATGCCGCCCATCACGCCGCGGCGGCTCTGGCACAGCTCCATAATGGCGCCGACAAACTCATTGGGGGCCAGGATGGTTGCGGAGACCATGGGCTCGCGGACCTCCGAGATTTTGCCGGAGGGGTATTCGCTGGGGTTGGTCACATGGACCACCTTCTTGTCCTCCAGCGTCACCTCGTATTCCACGTTCGGGGCGGTGGAGATGAGGTCCAGGTTGTATTCGCGTTCCAGCCGCTCCCGGGTGATTTCCAGGTGGAGCAGGCCGAGGAAGCCCACGCGGAAACCGAAGCCCAGGGCAGCGGACGTTTCAGGTTCGTACACGAGGGCGGCGTCGTTGAGCATCAGCTTCTCCAGCGCATCGCGGAGCACCGGATAGTCCGTGCCGTCCAGCGGGTACAGGCCGGAGAACACCATCGGCTTGGCATCGGCGTAGCCGGGCAGGGAATCAGCCGCGGGTTTGGCGAGGTTGGTGACGGTGTCGCCCACCTTGGACAGGCGGACGTCCTTCACCCCGGTGATGAGGTAACCCACTTCGCCGACGCCCAGGCCCTTGGAGGGTGTGGGCTCCGGTGAGCTGACGCCGATCTCAAGGAGTTCGTGCGTGGCCCGCGTGGACATCATCTGGATGCGTTCGCGGGGGTGGAGCATGCCGTCCACCACGCGGACATAGGTCACCACGCCGCGGTAGGTGTCATAGACGGAGTCGAAGATCATGGCACGGGCGGGGGCGTCTGCGTCGCCTTCGGGGGCCGGCAGGTCGCGGACAATCTTGTCCAGCAGGGCTTCAACGCCCATGCCGGTCTTTCCCGAGACGCGAAGGACGTCCTCCGGATCCCCACCGATCAGGCTGGCAAGTTCGGCCGCGTACTTCTCGGGCTGGGCTGCCGGGAGGTCAATCTTGTTCAGGACCGGAATGATCGTGAGGTTGTTTTCCATTGCCAGGTACAGGTTGGCGAGGGTCTGGGCCTCAATACCCTGGGCTGCGTCCACCAGAAGGATCGCTCCTTCGCAGGCGGCGAGCGAGCGGGAAACCTCGTAGGTGAAGTCCACGTGGCCGGGGGTGTCGATCATGTTCAGCGCGTAACTGGTGCCGTCGAGTTCCCAGGGCATGCGGACTGCCTGGGACTTGATGGTGATGCCGCGCTCGCGTTCGATGTCCATCCGGTCCAGGTACTGGGCCTTCATGTCGCGGGACTGAACGACGCCGGTGAACTGCAGCATGCGGTCTGCCAGGGTGGACTTACCGTGGTCAATGTGCGCGATGATGCAGAAGTTCCGAATGAGGGCCGGATCTGTCGCGGCGGGCACCGGGGCGGTGCGGGCCATGGGAGACACGCAGGGTCCTTACTGTTGGCATTCACGCGGCACCGCCGGGGCACTGCACAAGGCCCCTGCGGTTGAGCCGCACATCTGGAACATCCAGTGTCCCACGTCCGGACCTGTGGCACTGCATTCCATGCCGGATCTGCCGTCATTCCCCGGCGCACCGCCGGCTATAGGGTGGCGGCATGGCTATCAACCTCCTCCGTTCCCTGGGAAACGCCGTCGGAAGCGGCCTCCGGCTGCTGCGGAAGGCAGGACGGGCAACACCACCCGCCGGCCCCCGCCCCGCACCGAACCGCGCTACCCGGGGTTCCATGTCCAAGAAGTCCGGTTCCCGGAATGCAGCTTCCGCCGGTGCCGTTGCCGCGGGCCGTCCCGGAGACACCTACCCCGGCGATTTCCAGGGGCGGTCAAAAGTCTCGTATGCGCCGCAGCCCGATGGTGCGCCGGATCCGGGCGAGGTGGTGTGGGCGTGGGTTCCGTACGAAGAAGACCACACCCGCGGGAAGGACCGCCCGGTCCTCCTGGTGGGGCGCAGCGGGCCCTACCTGCTGGGGCTGATGCTCACCAGCCGCGACCGCATTCCCGCCGCGTCGGCCTCCAGCGACTATGTGGACCTGGGCAAGGGAGGCTGGGACCGGCAGGGCCGGCCGAGTGAGGCCAGGCTTGACCGCATCCTGCAGATCAGGCCGGACAGCATCCGGCGAGAAGGCGCGGTCCTGGACCGGACGCGCTTCGACAGCGTGGCAGCCGGGCTGCGGCGGCGACACGGCTGGTCTTAACGGCAAAATGGCCAGTCCGGCGCCTGACCTGCTATTCTTTATAGCTGTGTGTCCGTGCAGGTCGACGGCCACTGATGGTTGGCCGCCATAGGTATCCCCACGCCGCTCAGTCAATGGCCAATCTGAAAGCCCTCTAGACCATTTCCGCATTAAAAAGAGAGTTCACACGTGGCGAATATCAAGTCCCAGAAGAAGCGCATCCTCACCAACGAGAAGGCACGCCTGCGCAACAACGCAGTCAAGTCCGAGCTGAAGACGGCCATCCGCGCCGTCAACACCGCCGTTGAGTCCACGGACAAGGATGCAGCTGCTGCTGCCCTGGTTACTGCCAGCCGCAAGCTGGACAAGGCTGTCAGCAAGGGTGTTCTGCACAAGAACAACGCAGCGAACCGCAAGTCGGCGATCTCCAAGAAGGTCAACGCACTCTAAGGTTTCCAGTTCGTCTGAACTGATGGTTGTGGCCGGTACCCTCGGGTACCGGCCACACATCTTTAAGCATCAATAGGCAGCACCGTGAAGCGGGGCCGCAACGGGTCAGCGGCCCCCGCGTGCACGGGCGCGGGGACGCGTTACCTGCCCTGGACGGACATCGCTATCACCGTCACGGCATGCTCTACCGCATACACCGGGTCGCGGGACAATCCCTTGACCTGGGCGTCGGCTTCGGCAGTTGCCTGGATGGAGCGGACCAGCCCCTCCGGTGTCCAGCGGCGGACGTCGCGTTGGGCCTGTTCCACCAGCCAGGGCTGCATTCCCAGTTCGGATGCGATCTGGGCTGAGGAACCGGAGGCTCCCGCCACCCGGGCTACGGTGCGCAGTTTGGCGGCGAGGGCTGCCACGAGCGGAACGGGGTCGGCGCCGGTAGCGAGTGCGTGGCGGAGCGTGGACAGCGCCAAGGGGCCGTTGCCTGCCATCGCGGCATCTGCCACCTTGAATGCGGTGGCCTCGATCCGCCCTCCGTAGTAGCGGTCCACCACTTCCGACGTCACTGTGGTGCCGGCGTCTGCCACCAGTTGGCTGCATGCGGCCGCGAGCTCGGAAAGGTTGGCTCCGACCGCGTTGACGAGGGCAAGGACGGCTTCCTGTTCAATGCGGCGCCCCGCGGCTTTGAATTCGGCGGAAACGAACGCCATCTTGTCGGCGTCCTTTTTCAGGGGCTGGCAGTCAACCACGGGCCAGCCGGCCTTCTTGATGGCGTCCAGGAGCTTTTTGCCGCGCGTTCCCCCGGCGTGCCGAAGGACCAGCACGGCGTCCGGTTCCGTATGGTCCAGGTACCGAAGGGCGTCAGCGAGGAAGGCGTCGTTCATGGCTTCGACGCCTTCCACCTCGATCAGTTTGCTTTCACCGAACAGTGACGGGCTGACCTGCATCAGCAGCGTCCCGGCCTCGTAGCCTGCCGCGTTGATGCGGCTCACTTCCACGTCCGGAGCCGCTGCCCGGACCTGCGAACGGATGGTGTCCATGGCCCTGATGCCCAGGTATTCCTCAGGCCCGCTGACCAGGACGACGGCGGCAGGGGTTACGTCACGCCAGGTGGCGGCATTCGACGCCGGGGAACGGGTTGCTCGCTTTTGCGCAGCGGCCATCGGGGGTTCCTTCCGGAAAGTTTTGTGGAGTATCCCAGCCTGCCACGTCCCGGCCCGCGGTCAAAGCCGCAGCGGGCGCGGACGGCAGCGATGTGCCGCTCCAGCAGTGCAAGGAGCACCACCGTGTGCCGGTGCGAAGCGAGAACCAGGTCCATGGCCTGCCGGGGCCGGGCCACCGCCCACACGGCGGCCACAGTCAGGACTGAAAAAAGCACCATGGACAGCAGCCCGGGCACGCCCTCGGGCCAGGCCAGGGCCGAGCCGGGAAGCCGGGCGGCGATCCGGGCCGTGCCGGCAACCCCGGCGCTGAACGTCCCCGCCACCGCGATCAGCACGGTGGCCAGCCAGGGTGCCAGGACAACGAGGGGAACGGCCGCTGTCCCCAGCAGCGTCACGGGCGCCACCAGCGGCGAAGCGACCACGTTGGCCAGGAGCGAATACGTGGAGAACTGGGGCTGCAGCAGCACAATCACCGGCCCGCACAGCAGCTGGGCCGACAACGGGACCGCCACGGCTGCAGCTGCCCAGCGGGGAACTGCAGCAGGCGTCCATTCGATGATGCGCCGGCCCAGGACAATAATCCCGAGTGTCGCGAGAACCGACAGCAGGAAGCCGAAACTGCCGCCAAGCCCCGGGTCCAGGAGGAGTAATCCCATAACGGCCAGGCAGAGGAAGCTCAGTCCCCGGCCGGAGCGGCCTCCCGCCAACGCGGCCACCCCCACAGCCCCCATCAAGGCTGCCCGCAGGACACTCGCATCCGGGCCCACCAGCACCACGAACAGCCCCAATACCGTGAGGGCAACCGCCGCCGCAGGAATGCGCGGCAGGCGGAACCGCCGGCAGGCGAGCAGGACGGCACCGAGAACCAGGCTGCAGTTGGCCCCGCTGACCGCTGTCAGGTGCGTCATGCCCACCGCTTTCATGGAGTTCTCCAGCCCCTCATCCAGGGCGCTGGTATCCCCTGTGACCATTCCCGGGAGCAGGCCTGCGGCATCAGGCGACAGGAAGGCCGAGGCCGCAACAAAACGCGTCCGCAAATCCTTGGCCGCGCCCTCCAGCCCCTCCCCGCCGGTGGGCATGCCCGGCGCGGATGACGCGGTAAGGGTGCCTGCCTCCTGCCGCCCGGGGTCTGCGGGCCGGAGCTTTCCGGTGGCGCGCACGGATTGCCCGGGGACCAGCGTTGCCCAAGTGTCGCCGCCCATCACCACCAACTGCGCGCGGGTCCGGAGCAACATTCCGCCCGTGGTCACCTCCCGGGTCCAGACCGGAACCGACCAGCGCGCCGGCGGCCCTGCCTGCCCGGGCGCGTCCAAGGCACGCGGCGCCCCGGCCACCTCGACGACGGCCACAACGGACTTGCCCGAGGCTATGGCCGCGGCCAAGGGACCCTCGAACCGCTGGCTTGATGCTGTGGACGAGTGTGCTGCGGCGGCAGCGGCCAGCACGCAGGCCACAGCAGTGGTGGCGAGGAAGCTTCGCCTGGCAGGTGTGCGGCCGGCGAGCCGTGAAAGCCGAACCAGCAGAAGTGCCGCCAGGGCAAGCAACCCGATACACAGCACAGCCAGGACAGACGGCGTCAGCCACAGCCCCGCGATGGATGCACCCCAGACCATGGCAGTCGGCAACGCAAGGCGCACGTCGGTGCGGCGCCGCGGGGCCTCACTGCCGGCGTCGTTCCCCTGTCCCGCCCCCTTGGCGCCGGCCCGCTCCCGGGCGAATTCAGAAAGCCTTCCGCCGTATTCACGGAAATCCCCGCGATGTGGCCCTGCGGGGCGGGCCGCCCACCGTCCCGAAGGGCGCTGCCCCGAATGGCCGGCCGGGGCATCCCGGGCAGGCAAAGGGGCCCGGTCCCCTCCCGCGCCCACTTCGACGGAGGGAGCATCAGCCGCCCCGCCCCGGACGGCTGACTCCACGTAGCGGCTCCAGGGGCTGGGCCTCCGCTGCCCTCCGCCGCTGCGCATCCGGCTGCCGTTCATGGCCTGTCCCGCTTCATACGGTCACCAGGGGCAGCAACGCCTCAAGCATCTTGGGCCCCACGCCGTCAACGGCATCCAGTTCCTCGATGTTCTTGAACGCTCCGTGTTCCTTGCGCCAGTCAACGATCCGCTGGGCCAGCACCGGACCCACCTTGGGCAGGGCATCTAATTCGGCGGCCTCCGCCGTGTTGATATTGATCTTCGCTCCTGCCGGTGCGCCCGCAGCCCCACCGGTGCCGGCACCGGGATCAGGGGTCCCTGCACTCTCCGGTCCCGCCGGAGCTGCTTCCCCGTGCCGCGGGACGTGGATCTTCTGGGCGTCCTCGACAACAAGGGCAAGGTTGAGGCGGTTCAGGTCGGCATCCGGGGTTCCGCCCCCGGCGGCCGCGATGGCCTCGTGGACACGGCTTCCGGCGGGCAGGTGGACCACGCCCGGGCTGGCCACGGCACCGGCGACATGGACCACCACCGTGCCGGAGACCGGAGCACGGGCCGAGGGATCCCCTCCCCCAGGCTCCACGCCACCGCCAGGCTGCGCGTCGGCCTCCGGCTCCCCGGCACCTTCTTCCGCTGCGTCCCCGCCTGTCGCTTCGGTTCCGCCCGGACTGATTCCGCTCAGGGGCAGGATTTCCGGCCGCCCGGATGCGGTCTGCCACCAGAACAGCGCCCCCGCAGCTACGGCAAGGATTCCCAGGAGGATGGCGACGCGCATGCCCACCCGCCACCGCAGCGCGGGCCCCACCTTCGAGGAGCCAAGAGATTCGGGGCCTTCACCGTTCCCGTGCCCCTCGTGGCCGTCCGAGTCCCCCTGCTCCGGGCCCAGGTATTCAAACGCCTGCTCCCCGCGCCCTTCCAGCAGGAGGCCCCCGGGGCCGGGCCCAAGGGTGGCCTGCAGCCTGTCCCTGGCATGGCGCGCCTGATGACCTGCTGCTCCAGCATCCCGGCGTGACATGCCTTCACGCTAGGTACACCCGGCCACGCGGCAACAGGACCGGCGGCGGCTATGTGGACAGTTGCGCCGCATCAGCCCCGGCAGGTTCCTGGCCCACGATGACGGCCAGGACCCCCAGCCCCGCATGCGCGGCCAGCACGGCCGGCAGGGAACTGATCTGGGCTGGCGGGCAGTGGGGCAGCGCCGCTGACAGCCGGACGGCCAGGCTTTCGGCTTCCTCAGGGTTTCCGAAGTGGTGGACGGCCAGCCGCACGGCCCCAATCCGTGCTTCCGCCTCGGCAGCAACGATTTCCTCCAGGCGCGCCACTGCCTTGGCCGCTGAACGCACTTTTTCCAGCGGAACGATCTTGCCGTCATCGACCGCGAGAATCGGCTTGATGGCGAGCATGGTTCCCACCAGGGAGGCCGCGGCGCCGATCCGTCCGCCGCGGCGGAGCTGCTCAAGGCTGGGCACGTAAAAATACACTTTGGTGCGGGCAGCCTGGCTTGCTGCGGCAGCAGCGGTCCCGGCTGCGTCCGCACCTGTTGCCGCGGCGGCCACTCCGGCCTGTACCGCCATACCCAGGGCCATGCCGACGGTGCGTGAGTCAACCACTTCCACGGGAATGTCCACCCGCGCAGCAGCGAGCCGCGCGGCGTCAGCCGTGCCGGAAAGTTCCCCGGAGATGTGGATGGACACGACGGCCTCGTATCCCAACCGCCGGGCGGCACGGTAGGCATTTTCGAACTGGCCCGGGGAAGGCCTCGACGTCTTCACCGCCTTTCCTGCGGCCAGGGCCAGCGCGATGGTCTCGAGGATGTCGTCTTCGCCCTCGCCGTAAATTTCCGCGCCCACCATCACGGGCATCGGAATGACCGTCAGCAGTCCCTCTGCTCCGAGCCCGTTCACCCACTCCGCCGGCAGTGCAGCAGCGGAGTCGGTCACCACCGCGGTGCGTACGACGGCGGCTCCCGGCCTGGGTGGGGGGCGGAGGCCCGCCAGGCGCGCACGGAACCAGGTCCAGGCGGCGGTGTTTCTCTCGGGCAAGTGGCCTCCTGGTGTCGGTGACCGGCCACCGGAATTGTTCCGGTGGCCGGAGCCGGCTTGCTGGATGCTAGGCCGGGACGATGTTCACCAGTTTAGGTGCGCGGACAATAACGGTGCGGATGCCGCGGCCGTCGAGGGCGCGCTGGACGTTTTCACTGGCCAGGGCCTGTTCACGCAGTGCGTCCTCGCTGATGTCCGGGGAGACTTCGAGCCTGTCGCGGACCTTGCCCTGAACCTGGACGACGGCGGTGACGGTCGCCTGGACCAGCAGCGCCTCATCGTGGGCAGGCCAGCCGGCGTTCGCGACGGAAGCCGGGTGGCCCAGGACGTTCCACATGTCCTCGGCCGTGTACGGCGCGAAGAGGCTGAGGATGACGGCAACGGCCTCGGCAGCCTCGCGGACAGCAGGATCGGCCCCGCCTGCGCCGGCGTCGATGGTCTTGCGGGTCGCGTTGACCAGCTCCATCAGCTTGGCCACCACCACGTTGAACTTGTTGTTGTCCAGCAGCGCCGCGGCATCGGCAATGGTGCGGTGCGTGACGGAGCGCAGCGCCCGGTCACCGGCCGCGGGGTCAACACCGGGCTGGCTGGTGACGTCCTGCGCAAGCCGCCAGGCCCGGGCCAGGAACTTCGCGGAGCCCGACGGCGACACGTCCGCCCAGTCGACGTCGTCCTCCGGCGGGGAGGCGAAGATCATGGTCAGGCGGACGGCGTCCACGCCGTACTTGTCCAGCTGCTCGCCGAGGTCAACACCGTTGCCCAGTGACTTGCTCATGGCCTTGCCGCCGTTGAGCACCTGGCCCTGGTTCAGCAGGGCGCTGAACGGCTCGTCGGCGTCGATCATGCCGAGGTCGTGGATGACCTTGGTGAAGAACCGCGCGTACAGCAGGTGCAGGATGGCGTGCTCCACGCCGCCCACGTACTGTCCCACCGGCATCCAGTCGTTGATCTTCTCCGGATCGAAGGGACCCTCCGTGTACTGCGGCGACACAAAACGCAGGAAGTACCAGGACGAGTCCACGAACGTGTCCATGGTGTCGGTGTCCCGCTTGGCAGGTCCGTGGCAGTTGGGGCATTCAACGTTGACCCAGGCCTCGGCGGCAGCCAGCGGGGATGTCCCCTTCGGCGACAGGTCCTCGCCGCGGAGGTCAGCCGGGAGCGTGACGGGCAGCTGCTCGTCCGGAACTGCTACCTCGCCGCAGGCGGGGCAGTGGATGATCGGGATGGGGGTGCCCCAGAAGCGCTGGCGGCTCAGCAGCCAGTCGCGCAGGCGGAAGTTGACGAACTTCTCGCCCGTGCCCTGCTTTTCCAGGATGGCGATGGCGGCGGGGATGGCTTCGGACTTGGGCAGGCCGTCCAGATCGCCGGAGTTGATCAGTGTCCCCTCCCCTGTAGTGGCGGTGCCGGATACTGCAGGGTCCTCCTCGCCGGTGTCCAGGACGGCGCGCACGGGAAGGTCGAACTTGCGGGCGAAGTCGAGGTCGCGCTGGTCATGGGCGGGGACGGCCATGATGGCGCCCGTGCCGTAGTCAGCCAGGACGTAATCGGCGGCCCAGACGGGAAGCTTCTCCCCGTTCAGCGGGTTCACGGCATACCGGCCGGTGAAGACGCCGGTCTTTTCCCGTTCTGTGGACTGGCGCTCGATTTCGGTGAGGGCCTTGACCTTCTCGCGGTATTCGTCCAGGGCAGCGGCGTGCTCCTCCGTAACGAGCTCGACGGCGAGTGGCGCGTCGGCCGCCACCACGAAGAACGTGGCGCCGTACAGCGTGTCCGGGCGGGTGGTGAAGACCGTGACGTCCTTGGCGGGCTTGCCGCCGTCGGCCTCGATCACAAAGTTGACGTGGGCACCTTCGGAGCGGCCGATCCAGTTCTTCTGCATGGCCAGGACCCGCTCGGGCCAGTGACCCCGCAGCTCTTCCATGTCATCCAGCAGCCGGTCGGCGTAATCGGTGATCTTGAAGTACCACTGGTTCAGCGACTTCTTGGTGACCGTGGTGCCGCAGCGCTCGCAGGCTCCGTTGACAACCTGCTCGTTCGCAAGGACAGTCTGGTCCTTCGGGCACCAGTTGACTGGCGAGTCCTTCCGGTACGCCAAACCGCGCTCGTAGAACCGTTTGAAGAGCCACTGCGTCCAGCGGTAGTACTCGGGGTCCGAGGTGTGCAGCCGGCGCGACCAGTCAGCCGAGATGGCGTAGCGCTTGAAGGACGCCGCCTGGGTGTCGATGTTCGCGTAGGTCCACTCGCTCGGGTGGGCGTTGCGCTTGATGGCGGCGTTCTCAGCAGGCAGCCCGAAGGAGTCCCAGCCGATCGGGTGGAGCACGTCGTAGCCCTGCTGGCGCAGGTAGCGTGCCACCACGTCCCCCATGGCGAACGCTTCGGCGTGGCCCATGTGCAGGTCACCCGACGGGTAGGGGAACATGTCCAGTACGTACCGGCGTTCCCGTGATCCGTCGTCGACAGGGGTAAAGACCTTCAGGTCTTCCCACACCTGGGGCCATTTGGCCTCCATGGCCGTGAAGCTGTAGGTGCCCTCCTCGGGCCCATCCGCCGCCACTGTTGCTGCTGTTCCGGTCTCTGTCTCCGGCTGAACGCCCACTGCTGCCCTCTTCTGTTCTGTTACGGCATCTGTGCTGCCATAACGGCCTGATCCTCCTGCTGCCGGACCGGAAAAACTCCCGGACACACAAAAGCCCCTCACCATGGAGGGGCTGCCGCTCAGCTGTCCGTGTCCCGGACACCTGGCGGCTAACTAAGCAGAAGGATCGCACGCATGGAACTACTTTAGCGCACCGAAGCATCGCGGTGCCGCCGCATGCGCGGCCCTGTCCGGCGCGGCAGCGCAGGAATACACTGGGGTCCGCGAGGCAACAACTGATCCGGACCGGTGACTCCCGTGAGCGAAGACATCCTGTTTCCCCCTCTGGGCCATCCCGCGGCGCTGGCAAGGGAAACCGTAGGCAGCAAGGCCGCGGCGCTGTCAGGGCTGACCGCAGCCGGGTTCCCGGTCCCGGCCGGTTTCGTTGTAACCGGCACTGCCCTCGCAGCAGCCAGGGCGCAGGACGCCGGCGCCGGGCTGGATGGCGCACTCCAGGCCGCCGCCCGCAGGGCCGGGTCCGGCCCCTATGCAGTCAGGTCCTCTGCCGCCGCCGAGGACCTGCCCGGGGCGTCGTTCGCGGGCATGTATGAGAGCTACCTCAACGTGTCCGCCGCTGGCCTGGCCGCCGCCGTCGAACGCTGTTGTGACGCTGCCACGGCGGACCGCATCCGCGCCTACGAGTCCAGCCTCCAGCAGCATCGCGATGACCTTGGTCCGGCTCAGGCAGGCGGGGGCATGGCCGTCCTGGTGCAGCAGATGGTGGATGCCGCGGCCGCAGGCGTCGCCTTCACCGCCAACCCCCTGACCGGGGACCGCAGCGAAACTGTCATCTCCGCTGTCCCGGGGCTGGGTGAAAGCCTCGTCTCGGGCCTGCAGGCAGGAGAGGAATGGATCGTCCGGGCGGGACTGCCTGTGCCGGAGCGCGGTGGGGGCGCAGTCATCTCGGGTGAAGCCGCGACGGCGGTGGCCGCCATCGCGGGCAGGATCGCCCGGCATTTCGGCTGCCCGCAGGACATTGAATGGGCGGTGGACCGCGCCGGCCACGTCCAGATCCTCCAGGCCCGCCCCATGACCGCACTGCCTGATCCCGTGGTGTGGGAACCGCCAGGCACAGGCTTCTGGGTGAGGAATTTCCGGCTGGGCGAGTGGCTGCCCGAACCTGTGACGCCCTTATTCATGGACTGGCTGGTCCCGCGGATTGATGATGCCTTCAACGGGACGTTGGGAGAGACCCTGGGAGTCGCCGCGCCCGTGCGCAGCGGGGTGGTCAACGGCTGGTATTACCTTTCCCCGCCCAGTCCCACGTCCATCCCCCGGATGCTCTTTGGTGGGGCGGCCAGACAGTCCTTGTCGTTCTTCATCAACGCGGTCCTGCGGCCCACGTTCGACCCGGCAGGCGCGGACAGGAAGGTCCTTCGCGGCCTTGAGGAAACATGGCGCCAAGACTGCCTGCCTGCTTACAAGGCCCTTATCGACTCATCGCGGCCGGCAGTGCCTGCTGCAACAATGCCGGAACTGATTGCCGTTGTGGATGCGGTGGCCCGGCAGGCTGGGGAATACCTCTGGTTTATTTCGGCCACAGGCGGCGCCGCATGGAAAATGGAAGTTGCTTTGGGCAGGTACTGGCGCCGGCACCTCGCCGGCGCGCTCGCAGCAGCAGCACCGGGTTCGGAGAACGCCATGGGGTACCAGGTCCTTCTGGGCGGCCTGTCGCCCCTGCCTGCCGTTGTTCCCCATGCCGTATACAGCATCGACTGGTACCACCCGACGGCGGGTGAACGCTTCCCCTCCCACGCGGAGTCGGGTGGCACATCAGGGACGCTTCCCGCCACGGTGGCAGCTGAGCGGCGAACAATAACTGAGGCGGCGTGCCGCGCGGTACTCAGGGGAACCCCTCGGCTGGAAAAGTTCGAAGTCCTCCTGAGCGTGGCACAGCACTACGCAATCCTCCGCGAAGAGCAGGTCCGGGACTTCACCATGGGCTGGCCACTGCTTCGCCGCTGTGCCGCGGAGCTGGGCGCCCGTCTCCATGACCGCGGAATCATCGCGGCCCCTGACGACGTCTACTTCGTGACGCTGGATGCCCTGCGTACGGACGCGCCGCCCCAGCAGGACGCCGTGTCCCGGCGCCGGGCTGGCTGGCTCCGGCAGCGGAAGCTGGCAGCCCCGCTGACCCTGGGTAAGATGCCGCCGCTGCTGGGCAACGCCTTTGACCGCATCGCCAATTCGGCCCGGAGCACCAGGAACCTGCCGGGCGGTGCCATTGTGGGGCATCCGGCCAGTCCCGGCCGGGCCATGGGCCGGGTGCGCGTGGTTGACGGCCCCGGAGACTTCGCCCAATTCATGCCGGGCGAAGTCCTGGTAGCGAGGGTCACGACGCCGGCCTGGACCCCGCTTTTCACCGGTTCCGCGGCAGTAGTCACCGACGGCGGCAATCTGGCAGCGCACGCCTCCCTGATTGCACGCGAATACGGCATCCCCGCAGTTGTGGGCACCGGCAACGCCACCCACGTCCTGAGAACGGGACAGTTAGTAACAGTCGACGGCAACGCCGGCACCATCGAAACCCACGAGGGCTGAAAGAAGCCAGGATTGGGTTACTTCACGTCCTCGTCCACCCAATCCATGGACTTGGTGACGGCCTTCCTCCACAGCCGCAGCTGCCTGTCCTGTTCGGCCTGGTCCAGTTGGGGTTCCCAGCGCTTGTCCTCGGACCAGTTGGCCGAGAGTTCGCCGAGGTCCTTCCAGAAGCCGACGGCGAGGCCGGCGGCGTAGGCTGCGCCGAGGGCAGTGGTTTCCACCACCATGGGACGGATGACCGGTACGCCCAGGATGTCCGCCTGGAACTGCATCAGCGCGTCGTTGGCGACCATACCGCCGTCAACCTTCAGTTCGGTGAGCGGCACGCCGGAGTCCGCGTTGACCGCGTCCAGCACCTCGCGGGTCTGGAATGCGGTGGCTTCCAGTGCGGCACGGGCGATGTGGTTCTTGTTGACGAAGCGGGTAAGGCCCACGATGGCGCCGCGCGCGTCGGACCGCCAATAGGGGGCGAACAGGCCGGAGAACGCCGGGACGATGTACACACCGCCGTTGTCCTTGACCGATGCGGCCAGGGTTTCCACCTCGGGGGCGCTGCTGATCATTCCCAGGTTGTCCCGCAGCCACTGGATGAGGGAGCCGGTGACGGCGATCGAACCTTCCAGGGCGTAGTGGGGTGCGGCGTCGCCCAGTTTGTAGCCCACCGTGGTGAGGAGGCCGTTCCTGGAATGGACGATCTCTTCGCCCGTGTTGAAGATCAGGAAGCAGCCGGTGCCATAGGTGTTCTTGGCCTCGCCGGTCCGGAAGGCTGCCTGGCCGAAGGTCGCCGCCTGCTGGTCGCCCAGGATACCGGCCACCGGAGTTTCCCTGAGCAACTGGGACGTATGCACGCGGCCGTACACCTCCGAGGAGGATTTGATGTCCGGCATCATGCTCCGCGGGACCCCGAAGATGCCGAGGATTTCGTCGTCCCACTGCAGGGTCTCCAGGTCCATGAACAGCGTGCGGGAGGCGTTGGTGACGTCCGTGACGTGGACTCCGCCGTCCACGCCGCCGGTCAGGTTCCAGAGGACCCAGGCGTCGGTGTTGCCGAACACCAGGTCACCGGCCTCGGCTTTTTCCCGGGCCCCTTCCACGTTGTTCAGGATCCACATGATCTTGGTGCCGGAGAAGTAGGTTGCCAGCGGCAGGCCCACCTTCTGTTTGAAGCGGTCTGCTCCCCCGTCCCTGGCCAGCTCATCCACGATGCCCTGGGTGCGCGTGTCCTGCCACACGATGGCGTTGTACACGGCCTCACCGGTGGTTTTGTCCCACACCACAGCTGTTTCGCGCTGGTTGGTGATTCCGACGGCGGCAATATCGTGCCGTGTCAGGTTTGCCTTAGCCAGGGCGGAGGCGATGACCTCCCGGGTGTTGTTCCAGATCTCGGCCGGGCTGTGCTCAACCCACCCCGCCTGGGGGAAGATCTGTTCGTGTTCCATCTGGCCCGATGAGACGATCGCCCCGCCGTGGTCAAAGATGATCGCGCGGGTGCTGGTGGTGCCCTGGTCGAGGGCGAGTATGTACTGGTTCATGTGACGTCCTTGTCTTGGTGGCGGCTGTTGGCAAGCGCCCGTCCCTGCAATGATCGCACCGGACTCGAGACAAGCCCTGGAAGCCACCGCGCGGAGGCTGGCGCATTTCGAAGGCCAGGCCACACTGACTGGGTAGAGTCGATGGTATGAGAACCTCACCCAAGCTCAGCCTGAACAACGGCGTGCTGATCGACCAGCTCGGTTTCGGGCTGTACAAGGTGCCTGCCCGGGACGCGGAAGGGCTGGTCGCCGTCGCACTAGGTGCCGGCTACCGGCGTTTCGACACCGCGGCGATGTACGGCAATGAACTTGGCGTGGCCCGCGGCGTCGGCCCGCAGCTCAGCACGCAACCGGGCAGCGGCGGGTCGGGCGAGTCTTTTCCGGCATTGTCCAGGGAGGACGTGTTCATCACTACCAAGGTGTGGAACGACCACCACGGCTATGACGCCACGCTGCGGGCCTTCGATACGTCCATGGTGAACCTGGGGCTGGACTACGTGGACATGTACCTCATCCATTGGCCCTGCCCGCGGAAGGGGCTCTTTCCGGAGACCTACCGGGCGCTCGAGACGCTCTACCGGGAAGGCAGGGTGCGTGCCATCGGCGTCAGCAATTTCCAGCCTGCCCACCTGGACCGCCTGCTGCAGACGGCCGAAGTGGTTCCGGCCGTCAACCAGGTGGAACTGCACCCGTGGCTGCAGCAGGAGGAACTGCGTGGCAAGCACCGCGAGCTGGGCATCATGACCGAAGCGTGGAGCCCGCTGGGCCGCGGCCAGGTCCTGGCTGACCCTGTTGTCCAGGCGTGCGCGGCGGAACACCGCAGGACCCCCGCCCAGATCATCCTCCGCTGGCATGTGCAGCTGGGGCACGCCGCCGTGCCCAAAGCCAGCTCCGAGGCGCGCATCCGGGAGAACCTGGACGTGTTCCGCTTCGAACTTTCCGAGAGGGACATGGCTGCACTCGCAGGACTTGAGCGGGGACAGCGCACCGGCTCCCATCCGGACAACGTCAACTAAGGCCACGATCCATGAAAACAACAAACCCGGGGCCATCAGCCGCGCCTGCCTACATCAGCCCGGACCTGGCGGCACGCACCACCGCCTCCACCGTGGAGCTTGACGGAACCAAAGTCGCCTTCTGGACTTATGACCCCGTGGAAACCGGCCCGGACACCCGGACCATCCTGGTGATCCACGGGTTCCGCGGCGACCATCATGGCCTCCTGCGCGTTGCGGACCAGCTTCCGGACATGCGCATCATCATGCCCGACCTTCCCGGGTTCGGCAGTTCCGGGCCTTTCGACTCCGGCCCCCACTCCGTGCAGCGCTACGGCCAATTCATCACAGACTTCATGGCGGCCCTGGATCTGGGACCGGACACGGTCCTGCTGGGGCACTCCTTCGGGTCCATCATCGCGGCACACTTTGTGGCAGAGCATCCAACGGCCGTAACCCCGCTGATCCTCATCAATCCCATTGCCGCTCCGGCCCTCGAGGGGCCCAAGGGAATCATGACCCGGCTGGCCGTGCTGTACTACCGGCTGGCCGCGCGGCTCCCCCGTTCCCTGGGACTGGCGCTGCTCCGCAGCCCGCTCATCGTCCGGGTGATGAGCGAAGCGATGGCGAAAACCGGCGACCGCAACCTCCGCCGTTTCATCCACGGCCAGCACCATGCCTACTTCAGCGCCTTCGCCAACCGGGACAGCCTGCTCGAGTCCTTCACCGCATCGGTCAGCAGCCATGTTGCGGAGGTGGCCGCACGCCTGGCCCTTCCCGTCCTGCTGATCGCCGGCGAGAAGGACGAGATCGCCACCCTCCCCGACCAGCACCGGCTGCTGGCCCTGCTCCCGGACGCGGAACTCCGGGTGATTCCCGGGGTGGGACATCTGATCCATTACGAGACTCCCGGGCCGGCCGCCACCTACATCCGCAGCTTCCTGAAGGACCATCCCGCATGAAGATCGTCATCGATGCCCGCTTTACCAGGACGGACCACCATGACGGCATCAGCCGCTACGGGGCAAGCCTGATCGCCGCGACCGCAAAAATCGCTGACGTGTCCATGCTCATCTCCGACGTCCGGCAGCTGGCACTGCTCCCGGACGTTCCCTACACCCTGATCAGCAGCCCGCTCTCACCGCTGGAACTGTTCGTGGCTAGGAAGGTCAACGCCCTGGGGGCCGATGTTGTGGTGTGTCCCATGCAGACAATGGGCACTTGGGGGCGCAGGTACGGGCTCGTCCTGACCCTGCACGACCTGATCTACTACGAGCACCCGGAACCGCCCGGGTTCCTGCCCGCCCCGGTCCGGCTGCTGTGGCGGCTCTACCACAAGGCGTTCTGGCCGCAACGGCTGCTCCTTGACCGGGCCGACACGGTGGCCACCATCAGCCGTACCACTGAGGCACTGATTGCCAAGTACCGCCTCACCCGCCGCCCGGTGCGGATCATCAGCAACGCCCCGCAGCCGGAGCAGGACCCGCGCCCGGCGGAAGCAGGTGCCGGGCAGTCCATTGTCTACATGGGGTCTTTCATGCCCTACAAGAACGTGGAAACCATGGTGGCCGGCATGGCAGAGCTTCCCGGCTACACCCTCCACCTGCTCAGCAGGATCACGCCGCAGCGGCGGGCAGAGCTGGAGGCCCTGGTTCCACCGGGCGCCTCGGTGGTCTTCCACAACGGCGTGACGGACGAGGAGTATGCCGCATTGCTGAGGACTGCAACCGCGCTGGTGAGCCTTTCGCGGGCCGAAGGGTACGGCCTTCCGCTGGTGGAGGCCATGGCGATCGGCACGCCCGTCATCGCCAGTGACATTCCCATCTTCCGTGAAGTGGGCGGTGACGCGGCAACATACGTGGATCCGGCATCCCCGCAGCAGTTCGCCGAAGCGGTGGCAAAGCTTCAGGACGGCGAACGGTGGCAGGAGGCGTCCCGCCGGGCCGTAAGCCGCGCACGTGAGTTCAGCTGGGAGGAGTCCGCCCGCCAACTGGTGGACGTCGCGGCAGAAATTGTGAAGCGGCGCCGCTAAAGGACATCGACCCCGTCCAGCCGGACCTGGACGGGTTCCATGGTGCGCTTGGCCGCCGCCGCTGCCCGTGTCACCCGCAGCACGCGGACGACGGCGGCCGCCTGGCTGTACGGGAAGAACAGCAGGGTGCGGACGTCCTCGGCCGGGCGCCGGGGTGGGGGCTGGCTGTTGAGCAGCACGGGTGCCGGGCCTGCGGTCCGCAGGGTGATGCCCGCCGTCCCGAGTTCTGCTTCCACGGCTCCGGTGTAGTGTTCGACGGCGGAGCGGGGCCCGGTGACGGACGCAATGCGCACCGCCGGCGGAAGCTGCAGTTCGGTCCGCAGGGACAGTTCCCGCTGTGCATAGCCGGCCGGGTCCCAACGCAGCAGGGCTCCCACAGCGGCGGTCTCTGTGGCGGTCACCACCACCAGGCCGCCCTCGGGTGCCGGGCGGACCAGGGCTGCGGCGTTGAACCAGCGGCGGACGGTGTCTTCGCCGGCACGGAGCGTTTCGCGGCGCAGCAGCGAATCACCGTCCAGCAGCAGGGCGGCCGCGTAACCGCCGTCGGCCACCGGTTCGGCGCCCACCGTGGCCACCACCAGGGCCTTGCCCCCGCCCACCGAGGCCTTCACCTGGTCGCCGGAGGAGGTGATGACGGTTTTTCCGGGGAACGCACGGCCGAGTTCTTCTGCCGTTCGCAGGACCCCGGTGGCACCCTTGCGGAGCCGGCGGCCACCGCAATGCGGGCACTGCCAGTCCGGGGCCGGCGTGGAACACCAACGGCACTGGGGCATGGCGGACGTACCGGCAAGCGCGAGCGGCCCCTGGCAGGCTCCGCACCGGGCGGGCTCGCGGCAGGTCTCGCAGGCGAGGGACGGCGCGTAGCCGGCGCGGGCCACCTGGACCAGGACCGGGCCGCGTTCGAGGCCCTCCTTGGCAGCACGCCAGGCGGCACCGGGAAGGCGGGCAATGGTGGCCAGCGGATCCCGTTCCTGCTCGAAGCTGTCCGCCGTGTTGACGACCCGCGGCACAGTCCGGCGGGTGGCTGCACGCTCCGACTCAACGGGCAGTGCCCAGCCTGCATCCACAAGCCGCTGGACCTCGGTGCTCCGGGCATGCCCTGCCAGCAGGCACGCGGCGCCTTCCTGCCCGGCGCGCAGGAGCAGGACCTCCCGGGCATGGGCATAAGGTGCGCGCTGCTCGATATGGAGGTCGTCGCCGTCGTCCCAGCACGCCACCAGGCCAAGCTCTTTGACGGGGGCGAAAGCGGCGGACCTGGTGCCGATGGCCACCCGGGCGGTCCCTGCCAGCAGGCGCAGGAAGTTCCGGTACCGGGGGGTGGGGCCATCATCTGCGGCGAGCCTGGCCACGGCTTCCTCCGGCAGCACTTCCTTGAGCGCGCCTTCGAGCCGGTCCAGGTCGCGGTAGTCCGGCACCACAAGCACGGCACCGCGTCCTGCAGCGTACGCAGCGGCGGCCGCCTCGGCCAACAGGCGGGGCCAGCCGGCCGGGCCGTATCCCTGCAGCGGGTTGAGAACGGCACGGGGGGCACCGCCGTCGGCAAGATGCCTGAGGAAAGCGGGGCCGTTCCGGTAAGCGGCCCAGGCGGAGGCAGGGGCAGGCGGCAGGCCGTCGTCGTCCTGGCCTGTGCCCTCCGGCTGCGCAACCGTTCCGGCCTCCGCGCCTGCGCCGGGAAACTCCTTTTCCAGCCGGGCCACCCTGGGCGGTACGGCAACGCGAAGGACATCACTCACGGTCCCCGCATAACGGGCGGCAACGGCGGTGGCCAGGTCACGTACGGCCGGCGTCAGGACCGGGACCGGGGACACCACCTTCGACAACGGCACCAGGGTGTGCCCGGCATCCGATTCGGCAACCCGCTCCAGGACAAAACCGCTGAGGTCCTGGCCGTTGAAGCTGACCTTGACCCGGACGCCCGGCTGGGCGGCATGATCGAGGGCGGCAGGAACTGCATAGTCGAAGGGGCGGTCCAGGTGCGGCAGGGACGACTCAACCAGTACCCGGGCCACGGGGAGATGGCTGGCCAGGGCGATACCCGCAGGCAGCTTCCGCGACGGAAAGCCCTGCAGCAGGGAGGGCTGAACAGCATGCCCGGACCCGGCGGGAAAGTCCAGCCCGGGCTGGACTGGGTTGTCAGCAACCATTGCGGCTACCTCCATTCAGCTCCCGGGTGGACATGCCAAGCCAAGCACCGGGCACTGACATTTACGCCAGGGGCCCGGATGCAATGTTCCTAGGCGTTGAAGAAAGCCTTCAGCTCGTCTACGCGGTCCAGGCGCTCCCAGGTGAAGTCGGGTTCGTCGCGGCCGAAGTGGCCATGCGCTGCGGTCTTGGCGTAGATGGGGCGCTTCAGGTCCAGTGCATCGATGATGGCACGGGGGCGAAGGTCGAAGATTTCGGCGATGGCAGCGCTGATCCGGGCAGGATCGACGGTTTCGGTGCCGAAGGTTTCCACGTAGGTGCCCACCGGACGGGCCTGGCCGATGGCGTAGGCAATCTGGATTTCCGCCCGCTTGGCCAGCCCGGCCGCCACCACGTTCTTGGCAACCCAGCGCATGGCATAGGCCGCGGACCGGTCCACCTTGGACGGGTCCTTGCCGGAGAAGGCTCCGCCGCCGTGGCGGGCCATGCCGCCGTAGGTGTCAACGATGATCTTGCGGCCGGTCAGGCCGGCATCGCCAACGGGGCCGCCAATGACGAATTCGCCGGCAGGGTTGAGGATGTTCTTGGTCCGCGAAATGTCCAGGTTGGCGCCTGCCAGGACCGGGTCGATCACGATGGCGGCCAGGTCTGCCCGGAGCTGCTCCAGGCTTGCGCCTTCCGCGTGCTGGCTGGAGATGACCACGGTTTCCACGGAGACGGGGACGTCCCGGTCGTAGCCCACGGTCACCTGGGTCTTGCCGTCCGGGCGGAGGTAGGCCAGTTCACCGGATTTCCGGACCTCGGTGAGCCGTTCCGACAAGCGGTGAGCCAGCCAGATGGGCGTGGGCATGTAGGAGGGTGTTTCGTCGCTGGCGTAGCCGAACATCAGGCCCTGGTCGCCGGCGCCCTGCAGGTCGTAGTCGTCCTCCTGGCGTCCCTCGCGGGCTTCCAGCGAATTGAAGACGCCGCCGGCGATGTCGTTGGACTGCTGGCCGATGGAAACCGAGACGCCGCACCGGGCGCCGTCGAACCCGTTGGCCGAGGAGTCGTAGCCGATCCCCAGGATGGTCTCGCGGACGATCTGCGGGATTTCAACGTAGGCGTCGGTGGTGACCTCACCTGCCACGTGCACCAGCCCGGTGGTGGCCATGGTTTCCACGGCTACCCTGGATTCCGGATCTGCCGCCAGCAGGGCGTCCAGGATAGCGTCACTGATCTGGTCGCAGATCTTGTCCGGGTGGCCTTCGGTGACCGACTCGGAGGTGAACAGCCGGAGCGCGGTGGGCGCGGCGCCGGAGGTCTGGGGAAGGTGCAGGGGTAAAGTCACTCAACTACCTTACTGGTTGGAGTCCGTACGCCCCGCTGGAGATGTCCCCGTGCTAAGCGAACGTGGCGGGGAACACTCAGGCCCGGGGTGAAACGTGGTTCAGTTCAAAGCCGATCCGGCTGATGATGGCAGCGGCAACCTCTGTCTTGGTTCCGGCCGCCTCCTGTGGTTCGGAGCCTGACCGCGCCAGGATGACCACGGAATTGGTGTCCTGGCCAAACACTTTGTCGGAGCCGACGTGGTTGACCACCAGCAGGTCGCATCCCTTGCGCTGGAGCTTCGCCTGCGCGTAGGCCAGGACATCGCCGTGGCTGTCTCCGGTTTCGGCGGCGAATCCGACGATCAGCTGGTGATCGCCTGCCGGGCCGGCAGCGTTTGGAAGTGCACTGTTACGCAGTTCCACCAGTTCATGGAGGATGTCCGGGTTGCGGACCAGGGTGATGACGGGGTCGGCGCTGTCATCGCGTTTCTTGATTTTGGTGTCCGACACCTCAGCGGGACGGAAATCTGCCACGGCAGCGGACATGATGATGACGTCGGAGTCAGCGGCGGCTGCCAGTGCCGCCTCGCGAAGCTGCAGGGCTGTTTCCACGGGCACCACGTCCACGCCGGCGGGCACAGGAACTTCCATGTGGGCGGCGAGCAGCCGGACCGTGGCCCCGGCGTTGCGCGCGGCGACGGCCAGCGCTACCCCCTGTTTCCCGGAGGAACGGTTGCCGAGGAACCGCACGGGGTCGAGGGGTTCGCGGGTTCCGCCGGCGCTGATGGTGACGGTGCGGCCGGCCAGCGGCAGCTGGTAGTCGGTCTGTCCCTGCACCAGGGCCATGGCGGCGTCAAAAATGACCTGCGGCTCGGGCAGCCGCCCGGGACCGGAGTCGGCGCCGGTGAGCCTGCCGGTGGCGGGCTCGAGGACTGCGGCACCGCGGGTACGCAGCATCTCCACGTTGGCGCGGGTGGCGGCGTGCTGCCACATCTCCGTATGCATGGCGGGCGCGAACAGCACCGGCCCGCGGGCCATGAGGAGGGTATTGGTGAGGAGGTCTCCGGCTTGTCCGGTGGCAGCCTTGGCGAGCAGGTCCGCCGTGGCCGGTGCGATGACCACGAGGTCGGCCTCGTGGCCGAGCCTGACGTGGTTGACCTGGTGGACGTCGTCGAAAACGCTGTTGCTGACCGGGTTCCCGGACAGCGCCTCCCAGGTGGCGGTGCCGACAAAGCGCGTGGACACCTCCGTGGGAATCACCGTGACGTTATGGCCGGCTTCAGTAAAAAGCCGGAGGAGCGATGCCACCTTGTAGGCGGCAATCCCTCCCCCGACTCCGAGGACTATGCGCACGTGACCTCCGTCAACAGCAAGTCAGATAAGCGGCAGGATTACTCTGCGGCTTCGATCGGCGTGGAAACCAGCTTGCCTTCGTTGATCTCGCGCAGTGCGATCGAGAGCGACTTTTCGTTCAGCTTGGTGTCTACCAGCGGGCCGACGTACTCGAAGAGGCCCTCGTGCAGCTGCGCGTAGTAGGCGTTGATCTGACGAGCACGCTTGGCACCGAAGATCACCAGACCGTACTTGGAGTCGGCTGCTTCAAGCAGCGAGTCGATCGGCGGGTTGATGATGCCTTCAAGGTTCGTGGACACGAATTCTCCAAATTTCTAGCGGGCTGACGGTTCCGGCAGGTGTGGGTGCGGCGTCAGCCCCATGAGTGAAACAAGCTCGTCCGCTGCCCGGCGGACGTCGTCATTGATGACGGTGTGGTCGAACTCCGGTTCAGCAGCAAGTTCCAGTTTAGCGGTTTCCAGCCGCCGCTGCTGTTCCTCGGGTGTTTCGGTGCCGCGGCCCACCAGGCGGCGCACCATTTCGTCCCAGGTGGGCGGGGCCAGGAACACGAACTGTGCGTCAGGGACGGCCGCCTTGACCTGCCGGGCGCCCTGCAGGTCGATCTCCAGGAGCACCGACCGGCCCTCGGAGATGGCCTGGTTCACCGTGCTCTTCAGGGTGCCGTAGGTGTTCTGGCCATGCACCACGGCCCATTCCAGGAGTTCCCCGGCAACAATGAGCTGCTCGAACTCCTCCTTGGTTTTGAAGAAGTAGTGGACGCCGTCCACTTCGCCGGGCCGGGGAGCCCTGGTGGTGGCCGAGACGGACAGCCAGACCTCGGGGTAGTTGTCGCGGATGTAGGTGGACACGGTGCCTTTGCCAACAGCCGTCGGACCTGCGAGGACTGTCAGTCCAGGATTCTTGCTCACGTATTCCTTTGCCGGAGTTCGGGGATGGCCGGCCGCAGGCCGCCCTAATGCTCGTCTATAAAATCTACCAGCGCCCGGCGCTGGTGCACGCCCAGGCCGCGGACCCTGCGGGACGTCGCAATGCCCAACTGGTCCATAATTGCCGCAGCCCGGACCTTGCCGATCCCCGGCAGTGCCTCAAGGAGCTCTGAAACCCGCATCCGCGCCAGGGCGTCATCCTCCATGGCGGAGTTGATGATGTCCGCCGCGGACCTCTCGCCGTTTTTGAGGCTTTCCTTGGCAGCGGCCCGGGTAGCCCTGGCCGCGGCTGCCTTGTTCAGGGCGTCAGCCCGTTCCGTCGCGGATAGCGGTCTCAGCACCATGAAGGACACCCCCGGATTCGGCGGATTATGTCCAAGGGCGGCCGCCCTTGGACCTGTCCTGAAACTACCCTTTGGTGCTGCCTGAATCAATGCAAAACGCGAAACGGAGCGCTATTCGGCGCGCAGCCCGTCCAGCGTCCGCAGGGCAGCTTCACGAAGTCCGTGCAGGTCAGGCCCGGCCGAGAGGATGTCCCGGCTGGAGGTGCCCAGAACGTACCGGTAAGCAGCCCCGAATGTGGCCCGAAGGTCCGCCGGCGTTGCCCCTTGGGCTCCCAGTCCCGGGGCCAGGATGGGGCCGCGCACGGCCGCCAGGTCCAGGTCCAGTTCGGTCAGGGCGGACCCGACGGTTGCGCCGACCACCAGCCCGACGGAGCCGAGGCTCCCCTGATAGCGGGCGTTTTCCGCGGCTGCTGCCTCCGTGATCCGGCGCGCCACGGAGTCAGCTCCCCCAACGTGCTGGACCGAGGCACCCTCGGGGTTGGAGGTCAGGGCGAGGACGAACACTCCCCGTCCGGTCTCCGCTGCCAGGTCCAGGGCGGGACGCAACGACTCGAACCCCAGGTAGGGGCTGAGGGTGACAGAATCCGCGGCCAGCGGGGATCCGTCGCGGAGCCAGGCGTCGGCGTAGGCGGCCATGGTGGACCCGATGTCGCCGCGCTTGGCATCGGCGATGGTGAGCACCGCTTCATCCCTGGCGGCAGCAAGAAGCTCTTCCAGCACAGCCATCCCGGCCGAGCCGTGGCGTTCGTACAGGGCCACCTGCGGCTTGACCGCGGCAGCGAGCGAAGCCACCGCCTCCAGGACTGTCAGCGAAAAGCGCCGCAGCCCGGCGGCGTCGTCGTCCAGCCCCCAGCTCTTCAACAGCGCAGGGTGCGGATCGATGCCCACGCACAGCGGGCCGCGGGCGGCCATGGCCGCGCCCAGCCGGGAGCCGAAAGACTCCCGGCCGGCTGCGGATACCTGCTCAGGCATGCTGGAGGGCCGCCTTCTGCGAGGCCGCCAACGCCGCGGCGTGCTCCTGCAGGCTGGTGACGGACCACTCGTAGGTACGCATGGCTTCAATGGCCTGGACCGCGGCGTTGAACTCGGCCACCGTGGTGATGCAGGGGATGCCGATGGACGTTGCGGCGGCACGGAGCTCATAGCCGTCGCTGCGGGCTTCGCCGCCGGACGGGGTGTTGAAGACCATGTCGATCTCGCCGGCGATGACGAGATCGGCAATGGTGCCTTCGCCTTCGGCGCTGCTGCCCTCTGCCACCTTGCGGACGGGTGTCGCCTGGATGCCGTTGCGGCGCAGGACGTCCGCCGTGCCCCCGGTGGAGACGATCTCGAAGCCGAGGTCCGAGAGGCGCTTGACGCCCATGATCACCGAGCGCTTGTCCCGGTTGGCCACGGAGACAAAGATCTTGCCTTCGGTGGGGAGGGCGTTGTTGGCGCCGGCCTGGCTCTTGGCGAAGGCGGTGTCGAAGTGCTTGTCGATGCCCATGACCTCGCCGGTGGAGCGCATTTCCGGGCCGAGCAGGGAGTCGACGACCTTGCCTTCCAGGGTACGGAAGCGGCTGAACGGCAGGACTGCTTCCTTGACCGAGACGGGGGCGTCCAGGGGCAGGGTGGAGCCGTCGCCGGTTTCCGGCAGCATCTTGTAGGCAGTGCGCAGCTGGTTGATGGTCACGCCGGTGCCGATCAGGGCTGCGGCCTTGGCCATCTGGACGCCGGTGGCCTTGGACACGAAGGGCACGGTGCGGGACGCGCGCGGGTTGGCTTCCAGGACGTACAGGACGTCGGATGCCAGCGCGAACTGGATGTTGATCAGGCCGCGCACGCCCACGCCTTCGGCGATGGCGCGGGTTGCGGTGCGGACCCGCTCCAGGACGTTGCTGCCAAGGGTGATGGGCGGCAGGACGCAGGCGGAGTCGCCGGAGTGGATGCCGGCTTCCTCGATGTGCTCCATGATGCCGCCCAGGTACATGTCCGTGCCGTCAAAGAGCGCGTCGACGTCGATTTCGACGGCGTCCTCAAGGAACCGGTCGATCAGCACCGGGTGGTCCGGGGTGATTTCCGTGGCGTTGGCGATGTAGCGGGAGAGGTTGGGCTCGTCGTAGACGATTTCCATGCCGCGGCCGCCCAGGACGTAGGACGGGCGCACCAGCACGGGATAGCCGATCTCATCCGCGATCTTCTTGGCGTCCTCGAAGGAAACGGCGGTGCCGTTCTTCGGAGAGATGAGTCCGGCCTTGTCCAGCACGCGGGAGAACATTCCGCGGTGCTCGGCGAGGTCGATGGCCTCCGGTGACGTGCCAAGGATGGGAACACCGGCGTCAGCCAGCTGCTGCGCGAGCTTCAGGGGTGTCTGGCCGCCGAGCTGCACGAACACGCCCATGACGCCGCCGGTGCGTTCCTCCGCAGCGATGACCTCCAGCACGTCCTCGAGCGTGAGCGGCTCGAAGTACAGGCGGGTGGAGATGTCGTAGTCGGTGGAGACGGTTTCCGGGTTGCAGTTGACCATCACGGTCTCGTAGCCGGCCTTGCGCAGTGCCATGGAGGCATGGACGCAGGAGTAGTCGAACTCAATACCCTGGCCGATGCGGTTGGGGCCGGAACCCAGGATGAGGATGGACGGCTTGGAGTGCAGCGCCACCTCGTCCTCCTCGTCATAGGCCGAGTAGTGGTACGGGGTGTACGCGGCGAACTCGGCGGCGCAGGTGTCCACGGTCTTGTAGACGGGACGGATGCCCAGTGCCTGGCGGACGCCGCGGACCACGGCCTCCGGGTTGTGGGTGAGCGCACCGATCTGCTCGTCGGAGAAGCCGTGGCGCTTGGCGCGCTGGAGCATCTCCTTGGTGAGGGCGCCGGCCTGGCGGATCTCGTGGGAGATCTCGTTCAGCAGCTGGAGCTGGTCGAGGAACCAGGGGTCGATCTTGGTCGCCTCGAAGAGCTGCTCTACGGTGGCGCCGCCCAGGAGGGCGCGCTGGACCTGGTGCAGGCGCTCGGTGGTGGGGCGCTTGGCCTTTTCGATCAGCTCTGCCACTTCCCATTCCGGGACGCTGCTGAAGTTCAGCTGAGAGCCCTTCTGCTCGAGTGAGCGCAGGGCCTTCTGCAGGGCTTCGGTGAAGTTGCGGCCCATGGCCATGGCTTCGCCCACCGACTTCATGGTGGTGGTGAGGGTGTTGTCCGCGGCCGGGAACTTCTCGAACGCGAAGCGCGGAACCTTGACGACGACGTAGTCGAGGGTGGGTTCGAAGGATGCCGGCGTTTTCTGGGTGATGTCGTTGGGGATTTCATCCAGCGTGTAACCCAGCGACAGCTTGGTGGCGATCTTGGCGATGGCGAAGCCGGTGGCCTTGGACGCCAGTGCCGAGGAGCGGGAAACGCGGGGGTTCATCTCGATGACCACCACGCGGCCGGTGGCGGGGTCGATGGCGAACTGGATGTTGCAGCCGCCGGTGTCCACGCCCACTTCCCGGATCACGGCGATGGAGATGTCGCGCAGCCGCTGGTATTCACGGTCGGTGAGGGTCAGCGCGGGGGCGACGGTGATGGAGTCGCCGGTGTGGACGCCCACGGGGTCGAAGTTCTCGATGGAGCAGACAACAACGACGTTGTCGTTCTTGTCGCGCATCATTTCGAGCTCGTATTCCTTCCAGCCGAGGATGCTCTCTTCGAGCAGCACCTCGCTGGTGGGGCTGTACTGCAGGCCCTGGCCCACGATGCGGCGGAGGTCATCCTCGTTGTAGGCCAGGCCGGAGCCCAGGCCGCCCATGGTGAAGGAGGGGCGGACCACCATGGGGTAGCCCAGGTCCTCGGCGGCTTTGAGGGCCTCGTCCATGGTGTGGATGATGTGGCTGCGGGCCGATTCTGCGCCGCAGCGCTCCACCACGCCCTTGAACTTCTCGCGGTCCTCGCCCAGTTCGATGGCGGCGATGTTGGCGCCGATGAGCTCCACGTTGTACTTCTCGAGGACGCCGTTCTTGTCCAGCGCAATGGCGGTGTTCAACGCGGTCTGTCCGCCCAGGGTGGGCAGCACGGCGTCCGGGCGTTCCTTGGCGATGATCTTCTCCACCACCTCGGGGGTGATGGGCTCGACGTAGGTGGCATCGGCGAACTCGGGGTCGGTCATGATGGTGGCCGGGTTGGAGTTCACCAGGATGACCCGGAGGCCCTCCTCTTTGAGGACGCGCAGCGCCTGGGTGCCGGAGTAGTCGAATTCGGCCGCCTGGCCGATCACGATGGGTCCGGATCCGATGACCAGAACGCTTTTAAGGTCAGTTCTCTTGGGCATTACTTCTTGTCCTCAGTCTTGTTGTCAGCGGCGTTGCGTTCGATCGGATTATGCACGGAGTCCACAGGCTCCTTGGACAGGTTGGCGGTCCTGCCGTCCCGGGTTCCCTCCATCAGCTCGATGAAGCGGTCGAAGAGGTAGGCGGCGTCGTGCGGGCCGGCGGCTGCCTCCGGGTGGTACTGCACGGAGAAGGCCGGGATGTCCAGGCAGGCGAGGCCTTCAACGACGTCGTCGTTCAAGCTGACGTGGCTGACCTCGACGCGCCCGTAACGTTCCTCCGGAGCCTGCGTGGCGCCGTCGAGCGGTGCGTCCACGGCGAAGCCGTGGTTCTGCGAGGTGATCTCCACCTTGCCCGTGCGGCGGTCCATCACGGGCTGGTTGATGCCGCGGTGGCCGTAGCGGAGCTTGTAGGTGCCGAACCCCAGGGCGCGGCCCAGGATCTGGTTTCCGAAGCAGATGCCGAAGTACGGCAGCTTCTCGTCCAGGACGGAGCGGAGCAGCTTCACCTGGACGTCGGCGGTGGCGGGGTCGCCGGGGCCGTTGGACATAAAGACACCGTCCGGGTTGACGGCCTTGACGTCTTCCAGGGTGGCGGTGGCCGGGAGGACGTGGACGCGCACGCCGCGCTCGGCAAACCGGATGGGCGTCATGGCCTTGATGCCGAGGTCGATCGCGGCGATGCTGAACCGCGCGTCGCCGTCCCAGCCGTGGTCCTTGGGATCAACGACGTAGGCCTCGTCCACGCTGACTTCCTCCGCCAGGCGGGCGCCCTCCATGGGGGCGCTGGCCAGGACGGCGTCGAGGAGTTCCTTGTCCGTTGCCTGCGCGGCGTCGCCCGAGAAGATGCCGGCGCGCATGGTCTTGTGCTCGCGCAGGTGGCGGGTGATGGCGCGGGTGTCAACGCCCTGGATGCCCACGATCCCCTGCTCGGTCAGTTCCTCATCGAGGGAACGCTCGGAGCGCCAGTTGGAGGGCCGGCGGGCGGCGTCGCGGACGATGTAGCCGGCAACCCAGATGCGGCGGGATTCGGCGTCCTCGCTGTTGACGCCGGTGTTGCCGATGTGAGGGGCGGTCTGGACCACCAGCTGGCGGGCGTAGGAGGGGTCCGTGATCGTTTCCTGGTACCCGGTCATGCCGGTGGCGAAGACGGCTTCGCCCAACGCGGTTCCGGTGGCTCCGTAGCTGGTCCCGCGGAAGATGCGGCCGTCCTCGAGGACGAGGACTGCCGGAGCGGAGGTGGTTGCTGTCACTGTATTCGCTTTCACTGCTGGGTCTGTGGCTGCTGTCTGGTTCGCTGCTGGTGTGGTCGCTGCGTGGTCCGTCACTGTCTTACTTTCCACTGTTGGCGTCGGCCGCCGGGGCTGAGGAGATCAATTGCTGGAGTGCCGTGAACAGCACGTCCTTGTCCGCGGCACGGCGGGTGCGGAACCCGGTGTCCAGCTCATGGGGGCCGAGCACCCATGTCACCACCAGGAGGCCGTCCTTCTCGACGAACTTGCCGGCCATGCCGCTGTCCTGCCGTACGCCGTGCAGGGAGGTGGCCGGGATGTAGAGCGCCGGGGCCCCGGAGCGGTCGAAGAGGACTCCGTGCGGGTACACCGCGAGGGTGGACGTGGTGCGGATGCCGAGGCCGTGCACGGCGATCCGGTCCAGCCAGTCGCCGCCGGTGGTGGTCGCAATATACTGGCCCTCCGCGACGGCGAGGGGCTCGCCGGGTTCCGTGAGCACGGGGGGCAGCTGTTCGACGTCGGACTGGCGCTTCAGGCGGTTCCGCCACCCCATCCAAATGAGGCCGAACGCGACGGCGATGAGTGCCAGCGTGATGGCCAGCGAGAGCAGCTGGGTATCCATCAGGCGGCGCCTGCGGACGCCGCATGCGGGAACGGGGTGTTGAGTTCGCCGTCCAGGACGGTGGGGTGTCCCTTGAAGAAGGTGGCCACCACCTTGCCCGGCAGCTCCCGGCCCTTGAAGGGCGAGTTGCGGCCCATGGTGGCCATGCGGAACGGGTCCACGGTCCAGCGCGCCGCGGGATCCACCAGGATGACGTTGGCGGGTTCCCCTGCTTCCAGGGGACGGCCCTGGTCCTCGAGCCGGCCGATGCGTGCCGCCGCGGTGGAGGTGACGCGCGCGAAGTCCGCCCAGCCCATCAGGCCGGTTTCAATCATGGTGTGCTGCACCACGGACAGGGCGGTTTCCAGGCCGGTCATGCCCATGGCGGCCTGCGCCCACTCGCACTCCTTGTGCTCGCTGGGGTGCGGCGCATGGTCGGTACCCACAACGTCGATGGTGCCGTCTGCCAGCCCTGCGCGCAATGCCTGGACGTCCGCGTCCGTGCGCAGCGGGGGGTTGACCTTGTAGACGGGATCGTAGCTGCGGACCAGGTCATCGGTCAGCAGCAGGTGGTGCGGCGTCACCTCGGCGGTGACGTTGATGCCGCGTTCCTTGGCCCAGCGGATGATTTCCACCGAGCCGGCTGTGGAGACGTGGCACACGTGCAGGCGGGAGCCCACGTGCTGGGCCAGCAGGACATCGCGGGCGATGATGCTTTCCTCTGCCACCGCGGGCCATCCGGTGAGGCCCAGTACGGCGGACACCTCGCCTTCGTTCATCTGGGCACCGGCCGTCAGCCGCGGCTCCTGCGCGTGCTGGGCCACCACGCCGTCGAACGCTTTGACGTACTCCAGGGCGCGGCGCATGAGGACGGGATCGTGGACGCAGATGCCGTCGTCGGAGAACATGCGGACCCGGGCGCGGGAATCGGCCATGGCGCCAAGTTCGGCCAGCTGCTCCCCCGCGAGGCCCACGGTGACTGCGCCGACAGGCCGCACATCCACCCAGCCGGCCGTCCGGCCCAGCGAGTAGACCTGCTCCACCACGCCTGCGGTGTCCGCCACGGGGGTGCTGTTGGCCATGGCGTGGACGGCCGTGTAGCCGCCCAGCGCTGCTGCGCGGGTTCCTGTTTCCACCGTCTCGGCGTCCTCGCGGCCAGGCTCGCGGAGGTGCGTGTGCACGTCCACCATGCCGGGGAGTGCCACCAGGCCGGCGGCGTCGATCACCGTGGCCCCGTCGGCTGAAAGGCCGTTGCCGGTTTCGGCGATGATGCCGTCACGGATCAGCAGGTCCGCCGGTTCACCGCCCAGGATGGAGGCGCCTTGGATCAGATAGGTTCCGGTGTTGCCTGCCATCAGTTGGTCTCCTTGGTGGAATGGGTGCCGGCGTAGGCCAGGGCGGGAGTGGCGGCTGGTTCGCGGGTGTCCCCGGAGAGCAGCAGGTAGAGGGCGGCCATCCGCACCGACACTCCGTTGCGGACCTGGTCCAGCACGGTGGAGCGGGGTGAGTCAGCGGCGGCTGCCGAGATTTCCAGGCCGCGGTTCATGGGGCCGGGGTGCATGATGATGGTGTCCTTCATGCCGAGCTTGTCGAGGGACCGGAGGCGGGTGTCGTCGAAGCCCCAGCGGCGGGAGTATTCGCGGGTGGTGGGGAAGAATGACGCGTTCATCCGTTCGCCCTGGACGCGGAGCATCATGACGGCGTCGACTCCGCCTTCGAGGGTTTCGTCCAGGTTGTAGCTGACCTTGCAGGGCCATTTTTCGACGCCGATGGGCAGCAGCGTGGGCGGCGCCACCAGGGTGACATCCGCGCCGAGGGTGCGCAGGAGCCAGACGTTGGAGCGGGCAACCCGGGAGTGCAGGACGTCGCCGGCGATAGCGACGCGCATTCCTGAGAGATCGGCGCCTTCGGACCCGGTGCCGGCCAGGCGCGACCAGTGCCGGCGCATGGTGAAGGCGTCCAGCAGTGCCTGGGTGGGGTGTTCATGGGTGCCGTCGCCGGCGTTGATGACGCCGGCGTCGATCCAGTCCGTCGCGGCCAGCCGGTGCGGTGCTCCGGAGGCCCAGTGGCGGATGACGACGGCGTCCGCACCCATCGCGGAGAGCGTCTGGGCCGTGTCCTTGAGGGACTCGCCCTTGGACACCGAGGATCCCTTCGCGGCGAAGTTGATGACGTCCGCGGAGAGGCGCTTGGCGGCCGCTTCGAAGGAGATGCGGGTGCGGGTGGAGTCCTCGAAGAAGAGGTTCACCACCGTGCGGCCGCGCAGGGCGGGGAGCTTTTTGACTTCACGGTCGCCGACGGCCGCCATTTCCTCGGCGGTGTCCAGGATCCGGATGGCGTTCGACCGGCTGAGGTCCTGGGTGGAGAGCAGGTGCTTCACGAGCCGCCTTCGATCACTACTTCGTTGACAGGGGTGCCGCCGGCGGGCGTGTCCGTTTCTTCCAGCCGGACCCGGACTTTTTCGGCGGAGGAGGTGGGGAGGTTCTTGCCCACGTGGTCTGCGCGGATGGGGAGTTCGCGGTGGCCCCGGTCGATCAGCACGGCGAGCCGGACGATGCGGGGGCGTCCGAGGTCGATGAGGGCGTCCAGGGCTGCGCGGATGGTGCGGCCGGAGTAGAGGACGTCATCGATCAGGACCACCACCTTGTTGTCGATGCCCGTACGCGGCAGCTTGGTGGGGTAGGGCGGGCGTGTCCCCTGGTGCGAGAGGTCGTCCCGGAACATGGTGACGTCGAGCTGGCCCACGATGGCCGCGGCGTCAACAGTGTTGTCCGCGGCGGCGATTTTTTCGGCGAGCCGGACTGCCAGCGGATAGCCGCGGCGTGGAATGCCCAGCAGGACGAGGTCCTGGGAACCCTTGTTGGCCTCGAGGATCTCATGGGCGATACGAGTGAGGGCCCGGTCAATGTCCGCCTGGCTAAGGACTACCCTGGCTGGAACCGGTGCGCTGGTGACAGAAGTCAACGCTCGTCTCCCCTTTCCCCGCCTCACAGGACGGAATTAAAAAAGGATCATGTGCGTACCAAAATTACCACATGGGCTCCGGCCGGCCGGTGCCGGCGGGACGCGGTGCTGGTCACATCCGCGGCGCCACCGCAGCCGGGTCCTTGGTGCGGCGACGCCTCCCCCCTAGGCTTTCGGATATGTCGATGTATCCACGCCAGCCATACCAGGGCCCGCCGGAAGATCCACACTTCGGAAGGTCCGGGCCGCTCCCCCGCGAGGCGAATCCCAGCTGGATGGGGCACGTTGAGCCGGAAAACTACCGCCCTGCGCCGGGCCATCAGGGCAGGCCCGTGAATGCGGTGGTTCCGCCGGAGTTCCAGGGCGCGGCAGTACGTGCGGCCCGGACCCGCGGCGGCTTGCTGGGCCTCACCGTGGCCGGCAGCGCGCTGGCGTTCCTCAGCCTGTTCCTGGTGATGCCGTTCCTGCTGTCCAACACCGGCACGGCGGGTTTCCTGATTGGATTCCTGGCCTCGCTGCTCCCGCTGTCGGCGGTGCTCCTTGCGGTCTACGTCATCGACAAGTGGGAACCCGAGCCGAAGCGCCTGCTGTTCTTTGCCTTTACCTGGGGCGCCGCTGTGTCCATCGCCGTCACGCTCCTCATTCAGCCGTTTTTTGTGCTCACCTTCCAGTTTTCGGACGTCCCTGACCTGCAGACGTACATGGCGACCGTGCAGGCGCCCATCGTCGAGGAGTTTGCCAAGTCCCTCGGCCTGCTCCTGCTTCTCCTTTTCGCGAGGAGGCATTTTGACGGGCCCGTGGACGGTGTGGTGTTCGCGTTCACCATCGCGGGCGGCTTTGCCTTCACCGAAAACATCCTGTACTTCGGGCGGGCGATTGCGGAATCGGCGAGCCCGGCAAGCGACTTTGCCCAGGTCTTTTTCCTCCGCGGCGTGATGTCCCCGTTCGCCCATGCGATCTTCACGGGCAGCACGGGGCTCATCATGGGTTTCGCCGCCAGGCGCTGGCATACGGGCGCCTCGGTGGCCGCCTTCGTTGTGGGGCTGCTGCCGGCCATGTTCCTGCACAACCGCTGGAACAGCATGGGCCAGGGCTTCCTGGTGGACTACATCCTGGTCCAGGTGCCAATCCTTTTCCTCGCGGTGGGTAGCATCGTCCTGCTGCGGGTGGCCGAGAAGCGCCTGACGCGCCAGCGGCTGCTGGAATACTCCGCCGCCGGCTGGTTCACCCCGGCCGAGGTGGAGCTCCTCGCTACGCTGGGCGGCCGGCGCTCGGCCCTGAGCTGGGCGGGCGGTTATGGCAGGAAGCGGCAGATGAAGGAATTCCTGAAGGCCGCGACGCACCTGGCGAACACCAGGCAGCGCATCCTGAGCGGACGCGACGTCCAGCTGCACCAGGCTGAGGAACGGCAGCAGCTGCAGCGTATCGTTGCCCTGCGGGCGGCAGTCGCCGCCTGAGGCCCCGACGGCGGAATCCTTAGTTAATAGCGAAAGGGCCGGCCTCCACGGTGGTGGAAGCCGGCCCTTGTGCCGGTGTGCCGGGTGGCCGCGCCTGGCTAGGCGAGCAGCGAAGGCTTCAGCTGCTGCAGCCGGCCCAGGAGTCCGTTGATGAACTGGGGCGACTCGTCGGTGGAAAGCGTCTTGGCGAGTGCCACGGCTTCGCTGACCGCCACGCCGTCCGGGACGTCGTCGTTGTAGAGCAGTTCCCAGGTGCCGATCCGCAAAATGATGCGGTCCACGGACGGCATCCGTTCCAGGCTCCAGCCCTGCGAGTAGGTTTCCAGGAACTCATCGATGGCGGCCTGCTGGGACAGCACGCCCTCGACGATTTCCAGTGTGTAGGGATTGATGATTTGGTCGGTCTTTTCCCTGCGCGCCCGGAGGACGTCGAAAGCTGACACCGAGCGCTGCTCGGCCTCGAAAAGAACGTCCAGCGCCCTGTTGCGGGCTTTACCGCGTGCGCTCACTACTCGGTGACCCGGCCGAGGTAGCTGCCGTCGCGGGTGTCCACCTTGACCTTGGTGTTGTTCTCGATGAACAGCGGGACCTGGATCTCGTAGCCCGTTTCGAGCGTGGCCGGCTTGGTGCCTGCGGAGGAGCGGTCGCCCTGCAGGCCCGGCTCGGTGTAGGTGATCTCCAGCACAACGCTGGGCGGCAGTTCGATGTAGAGCGGGGTGCCCTCGTGGATGGCGATGTTGACCATCTGGTTTTCGAGCATGAAATTGGTGGCGTCGCCAACCGTGGCGCCCGAGACCGTGATCTGGTCGTAGTCGGAGGTGTCCATGAAGACGAAGTCTGCGCCGTCCTGGTACAGGTACTGGTAGTCGCGGCGGTCCACCGTGGCGGTCTCGATCTTGAGGCCGGCGTTGAACGTCTTGTCCACAACCTTCCCGGACATCACGTTGCGCATCTTGGTCCGCACAAAGGCTCCGCCCTTGCCCGGCTTGACGTGCTGGAATTCAATGATGTTCCAGAGCTGGCCCTCAAGCTTCAGGACCGTTCCGTTCTTGATGTCGTTAGTGGTTGCCACTGGTTTCCTCTGGTTTCTGTGTCTGGTTACGTGGTCAGACGTTCTATGCCGGCCAGGCAGGCCATACGGCTTGCCGGCGCGTGTTTGTCAAAAATCGCGTGGTTCGAAAAAATCCAAAAACTATTCTACCGGTAAATACGCGGCAGCTTGCCGGCGGCCCGGGAAACCGGATTCAGCAGGCCAGGTCCAAAGCGTCCCGCGCCCGCTGCAGGGCCACCGTTGACGAGTAAATCAGGGCTGCGTCGGCCGACTGGGCAACCCGGAGGTCCAGTGCGCGGGTGAATGCCTCAACGGCCGCGGACATGTGGCCGGCCGTGTACTGCGTCTTGCCCAGGTAATGCAGGACCAGGGCTTCACGGTCGGTCCCCTGGAACTCACCGAGCAACTGGCGGAAGAGCTCCAGGGCGCGGTCCGTCCGGTGGGTAACCCGCAGCACCTCGGCCTCGAAAGTCCGCAGGCGGAATGACTCGGGATCGTTGAAGCGGGCCTCTGCCAGGAGTTCCGCCGCTTCCGAAGCATGTCCCTCGACGATCAGGACAAAGATCCGGTCGGCCGGATCGGTGGAGTCCGCCAAAGCGGCACGGCATGCGTCCTCGTTGACGATTTCCGGCAGCAGGGTCTCCGGGTTGATCCGGATCCCGGGGAAGCCGGCTTCCGGCCAGTCAGCCGTTCCTGTTATGTCGCCCTGCATCAGGAAGCAATCTCCTGGTAGGCGGCGAAAAGGAGGGACGTGTCCGGGACGTCAAGTATCCCCGGTTTGGCCACGCCGTCCAGCACAACGAAGCGCAGCAGGTCGCCGCGGGATTTCTTGTCGCGGCGCATGCCGTCCAGGAGGCCCTGCCAACGGTCCCGGCGGTAGGTGACGGGAAGCCCCATGCCGTCCAGGATGCTGCGGTGCCGGTCGGCATCCGCGTCACTGAGGCGCCCCACGCTGCGCGCCAGTTCGGCAGCGAACATCATGCCCACGGATACCGCGGCCCCGTGCCGCCAGGAATAGCGTTCCACGAGTTCGATGGCGTGGCCGAGGGTGTGGCCATAGTTGAGGATCTCACGCAGTCCCGACTCTTTCAGGTCCTGGGAGACCACATTCGCCTTAACGGCAATGGCCCGCTCGATGAGTTCCCGGAGCGTGTCCGATTGCGGGTCCACGACGGCGGCGGTGTCTTTTTCCACCAGGTCCAGGATGGCCGGGTCGGCGATGAAACCGCATTTGATGACCTCGGCCATGCCGGAAATCAGCTCATTTTTGGGCAGCGTGTTCAGTGTGTCCAAGTCGGCGAGGACCGCCGCGGGCGGGTGGAAGGCGCCCACAAGGTTCTTGCCCTCGGCGGTGTTGATGCCGGTCTTTCCGCCAACGGAGGCGTCCACCATGCCGAGCAGGCTGGTGGGCATGTGGATGACCTTGACGCCGCGCAGCCACGTGGCGGCCACGAAACCGGCAAGGTCCGTGACCGCGCCGCCGCCGACGGCAACGATGGCGTCGGAGCGGGTGAAATCGTTCTGCCCCAGCACCTGCCAGCAAAAAGCGGCGACCTGGATGTGCTTGCCTTCCTCGGCGTCCGGTATTTCGGCCGTCAGTGAGGTGAAGCCGGCTTCCGCCAGTTCGTCGCGGACGGTGTCGCCGGTAAGCCGCAGCGCCCGGGGGTGGATCACCAGGACCCGCCGGACGCGCTCACCCAGCAGCCCGGGAAGTTCACCCAGCAGCCCGCGTCCAACGACGACGTCGTAGTTATTGGCGGCGGATTCGCCGGTGACCTTGATCACTGTTGATTCGGTGCTCACTTTTCAACTTCCTGTTGGGCAGCTGCGTAGGTCCGCAGTGCTGCTTCGAGCCGGGCGCCAAGCTCGGTAACCGAGCCCTGGCGCACGTCCAGGGTGATGTCTGCCAGCCGTTCATAGACCGGCTTGCGGGTGGCGAACATTGCTGTCCAGCGGCCCATGGCGTCACCGGCCAGCAGCGGCCGCCCGGAATTGCGGGCGATGCGGCTGGCCACCGTGGAGGCGTCGCATTCGAGGTAGACCACCGTACAGCGGCCAATCAGCTGCTGGGTCCCGGAGTCGAGGACGGCGCCGCCCCCGAGCGAGATCACGCTGGTGGTCCCTTCGGCAGCTTCGACGGCGTTGGCCACGGTTCGGGCCTCAATCTCGCGGAAAGCATGTTCCCCCCGCCCGGCAAAGATATCGGCAATGGACCCGTGCCCCGCCACGATGACGGCGTCGGTATCCACGAACGGGGCACCCAACTGCTGGGCCAGCTGCTGCCCGATGGCGGATTTGCCGACTGCCATGGGACCGATCAGGACAATCGGCCGGTCGCCGACAGGACCGGTATTGCTGCGGTGCGGCACTACTGTCCGATCGAGTCCAGGGAGGCCGGAATCCCGTCCAGGTAACCCTTGATGTTCCGGGCGGTTTCCGCCACGGAGTCTCCGCCGAACTTCTCGGTCACGGCCTCGGCCAGGACCAGCGCCACCATGGCTTCGGCCACCACGCCGGCGGCCGGGACGGCACAGACGTCGGAACGCTGGTGGTGGGCCTTGGCGGGCTCGCCGGTGCTGATGTCAATGGTCTTCAGTGCCCGGGGCACGGTGGCGATGGGCTTCATGGCGGCCCGGACGCGGAGGACGTCACCAATGCTCATGCCGCCTTCAATGCCGCCTGCGCGGTTGGTGGTGCGGACGATCCTGCCGTCGGCGTCCCGGACGATTTCGTCGTGCGCGGCGGAACCGCGGCGTGCTGCGGTGCGGAAACCGTCGCCTACTTCCACTCCCTTGATGGCCTGGATGCCCATCAGGGCGGCGGCGAGCCTGGAGTCAAGCCGGCGGTCCCAGTGCACGTAGCTGCCCAGTCCCGGGGGAAGGCCGTAGGCGAGGACCTCCACGACGCCGCCAAGGGTTTCGCCTTCCTTGTGCGCGGCGTCCACCTCAGCCACCATGGCGTCCGAGGTTTCCCGGTCGAAGCAGCGCAGCGGATCGGCGTCAAGCGCGATGACGTTGGCGGGAACGGGCAGCGGACGGCCCTCGGGGACCGTCACGCTGGCGATGGAGACGGTGTGGCTGACCAGCTCGATTCCGAGGTGCTTGAGGAACTGCGCAGCCACCGTGCCCATGGCAACCCTGGTTGCGGTTTCCCGGGCGCTGGCCCGTTCCAGGACGGGGCGGGCTTCGTCGAACCCGTACTTCTGCATGCCGGTGAAGTCGGCGTGGCCCGGCCGGGGCCGGGTCAGGGGCGCGTTACGGGCCTGGTCGGCCAACAGTTCGGGATCCACCGGATCCGCGGACATGATCTGCTCCCACTTGGGCCACTCGGTGTTGCCCACCTGGATCGCGACGGGACCGCCCTGGGTCAGTCCGTGGCGGACACCGCCCAGGATGGTCACAACGTCCTGTTCGAACTTCATGCGTGCGCCGCGGCCGTAGCCCAGGCGGCGGCGTGCCAAGGAGTCGGCGATGTGCCCGCTGGTGATTTCCACACCGGCGGGGACGCCTTCAATAATTCCCATCAGAGCCGGACCATGGGATTCCCCGGCAGTCAACCAACGCAACATAATTTCCATCCTGCCACTAGGGCGGTCACAACGCCCGTCGGGGAAGGCCGACTGCGTCACACATCACATCTATGACAGCTGCATTAACGTCATCTCCACGGCGCGTGAAAAGGCGCACCTGTTCCACGGCCTGGTACAGCAGCATTTCCAGGCCGGGCACCACGGCGCCGCCGCCTGACTGCCACACCGTGGCTATCAGGCTGGGCCAGGGATCATACGCCACGTCCAGCAGCACGCCAGGGGTAGGAGTCTTCAGCGCCGCCACTTCAGCCGCAAGTCCGTCCGCCGCACGCGGCGGCAGGGTGGAGATGACGACGTCGGCACTTGCCGTGGGGCGGGCAGCGTCAGTGAGGCTGCGGATCTCCAGGTCCACGCCGAGGGATTCCGCTGCCGCGCGTACGTCTGCGGTGCGGGACGTGTCCCGGACAAAGACCTGGGCGTGGGCCGTCCCGAGTTCCTTGAGGGCAGCGACGGCTGATGCAGCAGTCCCCCCGCCCCCGAGGACGACGGCTGAAGGTGCTGCTGCGCTGCCGGCGTGGCGGACCGCGTTGACGATGCCGGCCACATCGGTGTTGGAGCCGATGGATTTCCGCGTCCCATTATGGTCTTCGAAGGAAACCGTGTTCACCACGCCCAGCGTCCTGGCGACGCCCCGTACCTCATCCACCTGGCTGAGCATGGCGGTCTTCAACGGCATGGTCACCGAGAGCCCGCGCCAGCCCTGCTGGTCACGGATCTGTCCCATCAGCGAAGGCAGCAGGCCTTCGGTGACGTCGATGGCCGTGTAGCTGATCCCGATCCCCAGCTGCGCGTACGCGGCAAGATGCAGTGCCGGTGATTTCGAGTGGCTGATCGGGTGGCCCAGGACGGCAGCCCGCAGGCTCATGCGCAGCGGCCCACGTTTGCCATGCACCAGGCGTTGTACTGCTCCACGTAGGTGTTGTGTTCCGCCAGCGTGCGGGAGAACTTGGTCTCCTTGGTATCCAGGTTGATGGTCACCCAGTACAGGTAATCATTGGTTTTGGGCCTGGCGGCCGCATCGATGGCGGTCTTGCCCGGCGAACCGATGGGGCCCGGCGGAAGGCCGGGGTTTGCGTACGTGTTGTAGGGGTTGGAGCTGTCCTGGCGCTGCTCGTCCGTGAAGTTGTAGCTCTTGGTTCCCAGGCCGTAGGTGACGGCCGAGTCCACCTGCAGGAAGCCGTTGGTCTGGTCGTTGGGCTTGAGCCTGTTGTAGATGGCCCCTGCCACGTCACCGTATTCGGCCTGGCCACCCTCTGCCTGCACAATGCTGGCGACGATGACGGCCTCGTACTGCTTGGCAGGATCCGAGATCCCCTGCGATACGAGTTCGTCGACGGTTATTTTGACCAGTGCCTGCAGGATGTCCTTCGCCGGTGTGCCAAGCGGGAACCGGTGCTCACCCGGGGCCAGGTACCCTTCGAGGTTCTTCGCGTTCGCGGGCAGGCCGAACTGCTGCGGCTGGTCACTCAATGCCTGCAGGTCCTGCACGGAAACGCCGGATCCCTCGGAGATGGCCTGCAGTGATTCGCCAACACGCAGTCCTGCACTCAGGGCAAAGTAGATGACCTTTGTCTTGTCCTTGCCAAGCAGGACGTTGACGGCGTCCGAATTCTTCATCTCGGCCTTGAAGGTGTAGTCGCCCGGCGACAATATTCCCCCGGAAGCGGCGAACGCCTGCAGGAACGTGTCGGCGTTGGCCACCACTCCCTTGCTTTCGAGGTCGGCGGCAACCGACCGGGTGCCCTCGCCATTGTCGACGGTCACCTGCACTTCGCCTGAACCCGGGCCCGGGAAGTCGCTGGGCTTGTCGGTGCCAAGGAGGGGCTTCAGGAACTGCGCTCCCACCGCTACAGCGGTAACGAAGACGGCGAGCGTCAGGAACAGCGCCAGCAGCCTGCGGCGGCGCCGCACCTTCTTTGACGGCTTGGCCGCTACCTGCGCCGCCGACGACCCGGGAAGGAACTCATGGTGCGTACCGCCGTCGTGATGCGCCTCGTAGTGGGTCGGGTGGTGGACGTCATGATGGGCGGCCTCACCATATTCCTGGCCATGGTCCGGGTAGTCGTACCCGCCCGTGTGGTGGGCATGGTCGGCATACTGCGTGTCTGCGGCATACTGGTGGCCCACCAGGGCAGGTTCGGCGTAGGCGTCATGCGCATCATCCTGGTGGTCCGCCTCGTCCGGAAGCGCCTCCTGGATGGACGGGGGTGCCTGGGGAGCGGCCGGTACCGGCTGGGCCGCTGTCACAGGCTCAGCAACGGGAGCCTCGGGAACAGTCGGTGCGGGCACGGCCGGCGGTTCATCGGGCAGTGGCGGAACATCGTGTCCGGTCTCGTACGCCTGCTCGGGAACAGTTCCCTGGCCGCCGGTGTTGAGGCTCTTTTCGCGTGCCCGTATTTCCTTGCGGGTCAGCGGCCTCGCTGCCCCGGCGTCCAAGGGGCCGGAAGCGTCGTCAATGTTGGCAGGGCTCACTGTTGCCTTCCATTATCTGAAGATGGGGCCGTGTCCCCCGGGGTAGCGCGGACGGACTCGTCCATCTCGCCGACCCCCAGGCCCACGGACGGGGAAGGCGGTGTCACGCGTGAGCCGACATCCGCTCCCCTGGCTTTCTGCATGTCGATGGCGTGCTGAAGGATACCTGCCGCCGCGACCTGATCAACTACTTTACGGTGATTCCTGCTGCTCATGCCAGCTTCGTGCAGGCTGCGGTGGGCGGTGACGCTGCTCAGGCGTTCATCCACGAGGTTCACGGGCACCGTCAGACCGCGGGCCGCCAGTTCGGTGGCCACCAGCAGGGCGTACTCCGTGGCCATCCGTGCGGACGAGTGCTCTTCGCCCTTCATGGTGCGGGGCAAACCGACGATGACCTGCACGGCTTCCAGTTCCTCGGCAAGCTTGGCGATGACGCGGACGTCCGAGTTCTTTTTGGCGTTGCGGTCCAGCGTTTTGTAGGGCGTTGCCAGGATGGAGTCGCGGTCACAGATGGCCACGCCCACCCGGACGGTGCCCACGTCCACCCCCAGTTTCACGCCCTGGGGGTAGCCGCCGGCAGCTGCAGGATTGGTCATGGCAGGGTTAGCGCCGTTCGACGGCGTCGACGACCGCTGCCAGGGCAGCGCCCACTTTGCCGGCGTCCGTGCCGCCGCCCTGGGCGACGTCGTCCTTGCCGCCCCCGCCGCCGCCAAGGATGCCGGCAGCGAGCCGGACCAGGACGCCGGCTTTGACGCCGGCGGCACGTGCTGCCTCGTTGGTTGCCACCAGGATCATGGGCCGGTCGTTCGCCACACCTGCGACGGCTACGGTGGCTGCTGCGGAGCCGAGCCGGTTCCGCAGGTCAAGGGCGAGGCCGCGGAGGTCGTCGGCGCCGCTGACCGTGCCGGCGTCATGGGCGATAACGCTGACGCCTGCGGCGTCCCTGGCGCTGTTCACCAGCTGTGCGGCGGAGGCTGCGAGCTGCTCCTTGCGGAGGCGGTCCAGTTCTTTCTCGGTGGCCTTGAGCTTGGCGAGGGTGGCGGCGATCCTGTCGGCGAGCTGCCCGGAGGGAACCTTCAGCATGTCGGTCAGCTCCGTCACCAGCGCGCGCTCGGCGGCCAGGTGGCGGAAGGCGTCCATGCCCACGAAGGCCTCCACCCGGCGGTTTCCTGAACCGACGGACTGCTCCCCCAGCAGGGAGAGGCTGCCGATCAGCGAGGTGTTGGCGACGTGGGTTCCGCCGCAGAGCTCGCGGGACCAGGCGCCGTCGATCTCCACCACGCGGACTTCGCTGCCGTAGTTTTCGCCGAAGAGTGCCATGGCACCCAGGGCCTTGGCCTCGGCCAGTCCCATCACCTTGGTCTCCACGGAGTAGTTGTTGCGGATGGCGAGGTTGGAGACTTCCTCGATTTCCGAGCGGGTGGCAGTGCTCAGGCCCTCGCCCCAGGCGAAGTCGAAGCGCAGGTAGCCGGCCTTGTTGTAGGAGCCGCGCTGGGTGGCTTCGGGGCCAAGGATCTGGTGCAGCGCAGCGTGCACAATGTGCGTGCCGGTGTGGGCCTGCTCCGCGGCGTGCCGGCGGTCGCGGTCCACCGCGGCGCGGACCAGGGAGTCGGCGCCGATTTCGCCTTCCCGGACGATCGCCTTGTGCACGCTCAGGCCCTTGAGCGGGCGCTGGACGTCGAGGACCTCGACGACGAACCCATCGCCGGTGATGAGGCCGGTATCGGCTGCCTGTCCGCCCGCTTCGGCGTAGAACGGGGTTTCCGCGAGCACCAGTTCGATTTCGTCGCCCGTTGCGGCCTGCTGGACCGGACGTCCAGCGGCGAGCAGTCCGCGGACGCGGGATTCGCCGTCGAGCTCGGTGTAGCCGGTGAAGACCGTCTCGCCCTGGCCAAGGATCTCCTGGAAGGCAGAGAGGTCGGCGTGGCCGCCCTTCTTGCCCTTCGCGTCGGCCTGGGCGCGCTGGCGCTGCTCCTGCATCAGGCTGCGGAACGCGGCTTCGTCAACCTTGAGCCCGGCTTCCTCAGCCATTTCGAGGGTGAGGTCGATGGGGAACCCGTAGGTGTCATGCAGGGTGAATGCGTCTGCGCCGGACAGCGGCCTGTTCGCGGCCTTGGACTCCTTGACGGCGTCTTCCAGGCGTGCGGTGCCGGAGGCGATGGTGCGCAGGAAGGCTTTCTCTTCCGCGTATGCGATGCGGCTGATCCGTGCGAAGTCGGTTTCGACTACCGGGTAAACGCCCTTCATGGCGTCGCGTGAGGCGGGCAGCAGCTCGGGCAGGCAGGCCTGCTCCACACCCAGGAGCCGCATGGAACGGACGGCACGGCGGATGAGGCGACGCAGGACATAGCCGCGGCCTTCGTTGGAGGGGGTGACGCCGTCGGAAATCAGCATCAGGGCGGAGCGGATGTGGTCGGCGACGACGCGCATCCGGACGTCGTCCGTGTGGTGCGGATCCTCGTCGGTTTCGGCGGAGGTGTATTCCTTGCCGGACAGCTCGGCGGCCTTGTCGATGACGGGCCGGACCTGGTCCGTCTCGTACATGTTTTCGACGCCCTGCAGGATCATGGCCAGGCGCTCCATGCCAAGGCCGGTGTCAATGTTGCGCTTGGGCAACTCGCCCACAACATCGAAGTCTTCCTTGGAACGCACATTTTCGATCTGGTACTGCATGAACACGAGGTTCCAGATCTCGATGTAGCGGGTTTCATCCGCCAGCGGACCGCCTTCAACACCGTAGGCAGGGCCGCGGTCGTAGTAGATTTCCGAGCAGGGGCCGGCCGGGCCGGGCTGGCCGGTGTGCCAGTAGTTGTCCGACTTGCCCATCTTCTGGATCCGCTCGGCGGGAACACCGGTGTTCTTCAGCCAGAGTTCCTTGGCTTCGTCGTCCTCTTCGTAGACCGTCACCCACAGCAGTTCGGGCGCAAGTCCGTAGCCGCCGTCGTCAACGCTCTTGGTGAGCAGCTCCCAGGCGAATTTGATGGCGTCTTCCTTGAAGTAGTCGCCAAAGGAGAAGTTTCCGCACATCTGGAAGAACGTGCCGTGCCGGGCAGTCTTGCCCACTTCCTCAATGTCGCCGGTGCGGATGCACTTCTGCACGCTGGTGGCGCGGGAGTAGGGGGCTTCTTCGCGGGCCGTGAGGTAGGGGATGAACGGCACCATGCCGGCCACCGTGAACAGCAGCGAGGGGTCGCTGGAGACCAGCGACGCGGAGGGAACCGCTGTGTGGCCCTTGCTGACAAAAAAGTCAACCCAGCGCTTTGTGATCTCCTGCGACTTCATGAGCTGTTTCATACCCTTCTTGGTCCGCGCATTGGACGGCGCGGAAATATTCGTTCAGGTGGCAGGACCCCAGGTGTGCGGTTCCTGCCGGTGGTTCAGGCGGTTGGCCGGCGGCTGCCTGCGGGTCAGCGGCGGGCCACTTCCCCGGATTCGACGCCGAGCGCGGTCCGCAGGTCCGTTTCCCGTTCCCGCATTCCGCTCCGGACGGCGTCGGCGAAGTCGTAGACACCGTCCGCCAGCCACCCCACTGCCCGGTTGAGGCCTTCGGGCCCCAGGTTGGACTGCGCTTCGCTCACCTTGCGGAAGGCGATGACTCCGATGGCCACGCCGATTCCCATCCAAACAAGTCGTTTCATTTTAGATCTTTCAGGACTTAGCGGCTGCGGCGGCCGGCAGCGGGCTTCTTGCGGTTGGCCAGCGCGGTGCGGACACCGTAGCTGAACGCAGCCACTTTGATGAGCGGCGAGCCGACGGTGGCGGCAACCAGGGAGGACAAAGCCGAGAGGTTGGCGGAGGCGTCCGAGACGTTGGACGAAATGCCGTCCACCTTCTTCAGCTGCTGGTTGGTGGTAGAGACCGTGGCGGTAACCTCATCCATCAGGGGCGTGGCGCCGTCGCTGATGGACCGGATGGCAGTCCGTACCTCGTCGAAGACCTTGCCGAGCTTCAGGATGGGCACGGCGAGCAGCAGCACCAGCAGCGCAAACACCCCGGCAGCGATCAGGCCGGCAATATCGCCACCAGACATAGACGTTCATCTCCTCGAAATTCTGTGGTTCGCAACATCCTGCACGCGGCGCCGAAAAGCGCATTCCGCGGATGTCCCCCAAGTACCTTACATACAAAGAAGCCCGTGGCGCTTGCCACGGGCTTCTTTGGATACGCTGCTGGGATTAGCGTGCGTAGAATTCGACGACGAGCTGCTCTTCGCAGGTCACCGGGATTTCGGAGCGCTTGGGGCGGCGGACCAGGCGGGCCTGCAGTGCCTCGAGCTTGACGTCCAGGTAGGCCGGAACGGCGGGCAGGACGTCGCGGTGGGCGCCGGCTGCTGCAACCTGGAGCGGAACCATGGTTTCGCTGCGGCTGTGAACGTGGACCAGCTGGCCCTCGCCGACGCGGAACGACGGACGGTCAACGCGGATGCCGTCAACCATGATGTGGCGGTGCACAACGAGCTGGCGGGCCTGGGCGATGGTGCGGGCGAAACCGGCACGCAGGACCAGGGCGTCAAGGCGCATTTCGAGCAGTTCGATGAGGTTCTCACCAGTCAGGCCCTTGGTGCGGCGTGCTTCTTCGAAGGCACGGGTCATCTGTGCTTCGCGGATGCCGTACTGGGCGCGCAGGCGCTGCTTTTCGCGCAGACGTACGGCGTAGTCGGAGTCCTGCTTCTTGCGGGCGCGGCCATGCTCACCGGGGCCGTACGGGCGGCGCTCCATGTACTTGGCGGCCTTGGGGGTCAGAGCGATGCCGAGGGACCGCGAGAGGCGGGCCTGACGGCGAGCACGAGTGTTGTTAGCCACTTGTGTCCTTCCAATATCTGCGGTGTGTCAGTGTTACTGGCCTCCACGATGGAGAGCATCGGCCAACCGCTGCCTTTTGCTACTGGGCACAGGGCATAACCAACTCGAAGAAATTCGGGGGATTGTGCGTCCGTGCCTTGCCAGACAAACATCTATCCTACCACGGCGGTTACTTCCCCCGGACAAGCTTCCGCAGGCGCTCCAGCCGGACGGCGATGTCCCGTTCGGCGCCGTTCCCGGTGGGCTTGTAGTAGTCCCTTCCCACCAGGTCGTCCGGCGGGTATTGCTGGGTAGCCACGGAATGCGGGGCGTCGTGGGCGTACTTGTAACCCACGCCATGGCCCAGCTGCTTCGAACCGGGATAGTGCGCGTCGCGCAGGTGCGCGGGAATTCCATTGCCAAGGCCTGCGCGGACGTCGGCGACGGCCTGGTTGATCCCCATGTAGGCGGCATTGGACTTGGGGGCCGTGGCCAGGTGGACCACGGCCTCGGCGAGGATGATCCTGCCCTCGGGCATGCCGATCAGCTGGACGGCCTGCGCCGCCGCCACCGCAGTCTGCAGTGCAGTGGGATCAGCCATACCCACATCCTCGGAGGCCGAAATCACGATCCGGCGCGCAATGAAGCGGGGGTCCTCGCCGGCTTCGAGCATGCGCGCGAGGTAGTGCAGGGCTGCGTCAACGTCGGAGCCGCGGATGGACTTGATGAAAGCACTGATGACGTCATAGTGCTGGTCGCCCGCACGGTCGTACCTTACCGCGGCGACGTCCAGTGCGCGTTCCGTGTGCTTCAGGTCGACGGCGACCGGCCCCTCCCCCGCATCGTCCGCGTCACCGAAGGCCACACCTGCCGCAGCTTCCAGGGCCGTCAGGGCACGACGGGCATCACCACCTGAGAGCCTGACCAAATGGTCCAGTGCTTCCCCGGTGAGGTCCACCTTTCCGTTCAGTCCGCGCGGATCGGCGACGGCGCGCTGGATCAGCCCTTCGATATCCCCGTCGGTCAGCGGGCGGAGCGTCAGCAGCAGGGAACGGGACAGCAGCGGGGAGACCACGGAGAACGACGGGTTTTCCGTGGTGGCGGCCACCAGCACCACCCAGCGGTTTTCCACCCCCGGAAGCAGGGCATCCTGCTGGGCCTTGTTGAAACGGTGGATCTCGTCCAGGAACAGGACCGTAGTGGTTTTGTAGAGGTCCCGGGCGGTGAGTGCGTCGTCCATGACGCGCCGCACGTCCTTGACGCCGGCAGTAATCGCGGAGAGCTCCACGAACTTCCGGCCCGGTCCGCGGGCAATCACGTGCGCCAAGGTTGTTTTGCCGGTTCCCGGCGGGCCCCAGAGAATGAGTGAGGTGGGACCGGCGGGGCCCGAGGTGTCTGCTCCCGCCCCTGCAGCAAGCTGGCGCAGGGGCGAGCCCTGGCCGAGGAGGTGCTGCTGGCCAACTACCTCGTCGAGGGTGCGGGGACGCATCCGGACGGCGAGCGGACCGCGGGGGGAAGTGTTACCCCCTCCCCCGGCAGTCCGGGCGGCGGCAGGCGCATCGTCGTCGCCGTCGTCGTCATTACCGGGCCCGTGCCCGAAGAGATCATCCACATAGATAGGCTACTTCCAGTCGTTCGGCTTTCGTGCCGGCACCCAGCTGCCTACCAAAGGATCCCGCCATGCCCGCCCGAGCTGCCGCCGGAAACCGCCCGCCTTCCGTCCGGACCGCTTTCGTTCCCGGCAGCCGGCTGGCCGGCTGGGTGGAGCGGTTCGGCGCCGCGCATGGCGGCTGCGTGCTGCACGATGACGACGACGGGCTGCGGGTCGTGGCTGCCGACGGCGCCGAAGCGCTCCTGCAGGCGCCGTGGCCCGTGGATGGGAGGCCAGGACGCGGGTCGGATGCCGTGGAACGCCTGGCGTCGCTCTCATCGCAGCCCCGCCGGCTTGGTCTCTTGCTGGTTCGCCGTGGCGGTTATGGCCTGGGTATCGCCGCCGAAGGGCAGCTGCTGGCTTCAAAGGCGGGCACACGGTACGTCCAGTCCCGGACGGCGGCGGGCGGCCAGTCCCAGCAGCGCTTCGCCCGGCGCCGGTCCAACCAGGCCGATGCGCTGGTGGAGGCGGTGGCGGTGCAGGCCGCTGAAGTGTTTGGCCGGGGATCCTTCGAATATCTGCTTCCCGGCGGCGACCGGGCGCTGGCGGACCAGGTCCTGGCGCACCCGGCTCTGCAGGAGTACGCCCGCCTGCCGCGGCTGGCCTACCTTGACGTAGCCGAGCCCAAGGCAGCGGTCGTGAAAAAAGCGGCAGCAGATGCCTGTTCCGTTCGGGTGCAGGTGACCGACGCGCAGCCCGGATAGTCAGCAGCCGGTAAGGTGCCGCCTGGGCCGTTCCTGCCGGTAGAGGTAACGTCCCGTTTCCTGGAACCCCGCCTTTGCATAAAGCTCCTGGGCGGCCCGGTTCGCGGCGGTGACCAGCAGCCAGCAGCCTTCCAGCCCCCGTTCGGCCGCGGCCTGCAGCAACGCGTCGAGGATCCGCGTGCCGTGGCCGCGGCGGCGGGCGTCCGGATGCGTGGCCATGCAGTAGATCCCACCCCACCCCAGCGTCTTGTCCGGAAGGGCAAGGCGTCCGACGGCGGCGGGCCGGCCGCCGTCGTCCCGCACGAGGGCGTACAGGGCTGGGCAGCCTTCCAGGATTCCGCGGGCGGTTGCCAGTGCCTCCGCACCACCGCGGCCGTCCACGTCCCACCACACCCGCAGCCATTCATCCGATGGCTGGGCTGAAAGTTCAACGGTGCGGTCAGGCGCCGCCGCAGCCGCCAAAGGCCAGCTTGCCATGATCAGCGTCTCCGACTGCCGCGTAAAGCCCTCCGCATCCAGGAAAGTGTTGAGGGGCGCCGTGCGGGCATCGTCAAAAACCTGGAAGATCACCGGCAGCCGCCGGCTGCGGTACCAGGACCTGGCGTCCCGGAGCAGAACCGGAAAGTGAGGGGAACCGTCGTCGGGAATCCGGCGCGGCCAGATGGAGTTGGCGCGCTGCGTTACTCCATCCGCGGCCCGGAAAACCCAGCCGCCCGATTCGTGCCGTTCCACAGCCGGCCAGGCAGCATCCATGGCCGTCTCGACCGCAAAACGTGTTGTGTGGACGCCCGGCACATTCATCTCCTTCATAAATGGCAGAAGGCTCCCCGGACGTGCCGGGGAGCCTCCTGCCGTATGGCCGTCAGCCGTTACTTGGCGACCGCTTCTGCCTTCTTCACCTCAACGGGCCTGGTGGCCTCAGGCTTGAAGTCGACGCCGGCTTCCTTGCGCTGCTGCGGCGTGATGGGGGCCGGAGCGTCCGTCAGGGGGTCGTGGCCGCCGCCGGACTTCGGGAAGGCGATGACGTCGCGGATGGAGTCCACTCCCGCCAGCAGGGAAACCACGCGGTCCCAGCCGAAGGCGATGCCGCCGTGCGGGGGCGCGCCGTACTTGAACCCTTCAAGCAGGAAGCCGAACTTGGTCTGGGCATCCTCCTTGTCCAGGCCCATCAGCTCAAAGACGCGCTCCTGCACGTCGCGCTGGTGGATACGGATGGAGCCGCCGCCGATTTCGTTGCCGTTGCAGACGATGTCGTAGGCGTAGGACAGCGCGGACTCGGGGTCCTTGTCGAAGGTGTCCAGGAACTCGGGCTTGGGCGAGGTGAAGGCGTGGTGGACGGCAGTCCACTGGCCGGCACCCACCGCCACGTCGCCGGAGGCCACGGCTGCGGCGGCAGGCTCGAACATGGGCGCGTCCACTACCCAGCAGAACGCCCAGGCGCTGGGGTCGATCAAACCGGTGCGGTGTCCGATTTCCACGCGGGCGGCACCCAGGAGTGCACGCGACGGCGTCTTCTCGCCGGCAGCGAAGAAAATGCAGTCGCCCGGCTTGGCGCCGACGGCGTCTGCCAGGCCGGCCCGCTCGGTGTCGGTGAGGTTCTTGGCCACCGGGCCCGCAAGCTCGCCGTCCTCCTTGTACAGGACGTAGGCCAGGCCCTTGGCTCCGCGCTGCTTGGCCCATTCCTGCCAGGCGTCCAGGGCACGGCGTGCCTGGGACGCCCCGCCGGGCATCACGACGGCACCCACGTACGGGGCCTTGAAGACGCCGAAGTTGGTGTCCTTGAAGAATTCGGTGAGCTCGGTCAGCTCCTGGCCGAAGCGAAGGTCCGGCTTGTCCGAACCGAAGCGGGCCATCGCATCGGCATAGGTGATCCGCTGGATGGGCGTGGGGATCTCCACATCGATGAGCTTCCACACTGCCTGGACGATGTTTTCGCCCAGCGTGATGATGTCGTCCTGGTCCACGAAGCTGGCCTCGATGTCCAGCTGGGTGAACTCCGGCTGGCGGTCCGCGCGGAAGTCCTCGTCACGGTAGCAGCGGGCGATCTGGTAGTACTTCTCGAAGCCGCCAACCTGCAGGAGCTGCTTGAAAAGCTGCGGCGACTGCGGAAGCGCGTACCACGAGCCCGGGGCCAGGCGTGCCGGAACCAGGAAGTCACGGGCGCCTTCCGGCGTCGAACGCGTCAGCGTAGGGGTCTCAATTTCCACGAACCCGTCCCGGTGGAGCAGTTCGCGGGCCACCCGGTTGGCTTCGGAGCGCAGCCGCAGGTTGCGGCTGGGGCCGGGGCGGCGGAGGTCCAGGTAGCGGTGCTTGAGGCGGGCTTCCTCGCCCACTTCCACGTGCTCGTCGATCTGGAACGGCAGTGGGTCCGAGGTGTTCAGGACCGTAACGTCCTCGGCGATGACCTCGATCTCACCGGTGGCAAGCGCCGGGTTCTCATTGCCTTCCGGCCGCTTGGAAACGGTGCCCTTGATCTGCAGGACGTACTCGTTGCGCAGGCCGTGGAAGACCTCTTCCTCGCGGACCACAACCTGGGCCACGCCCGAAGCATCGCGCAGGTCAACGAATGCCACACCACCGTGATCACGGCGGCGGCCCACCCAGCCGGCCAGGGTTACGGTTTGTCCAATGTGCTCGGAACGAAGGGATCCGAGGTCATGTGTGCGCAGCACAGCACACCTTTCTAGAGAGAACAGAAGGAAAGCAGTGGGAATTTAAAAGGAACCACTCCAGGAACAGTCCCGTCCGAGTTTACCCGCTGGACGGCCGCTGTCACCGCACGGCGGACCCGGGGCGGACGAACCGTCTTAGACCGCGGTTGCCACCTGGGCTGCCGTGGCCACCTGGACGGTGAGGTCCTCCGACGGCGGCGCCCAGGTTTCGGGCGCGGCTGCCACCTGCTCCCCCGACCGGATGTCCTTGACCTGGTGAGTGCCGTCGTCGTCCGTGAACCAGACGAACGGGATGCCGCGCCGGTCAGCGAACTTGATCTGCTTGCCGAACTTCTCCGCCTTGGCGGCCACCTCGGTGGGGATGCCGCGGCTGCGCAACTGCGCTGCCACGTCCTGGGCTGCGTCCCAGCTGTCATCGCTCGCCAAAGCCACCAGCACCGCGGTAGGCACCGAACGGGAAGCCTTGGCCAGGTCCTGGCTCAGGATGCGGGAGACCAGCCGGGTAACGCCGATGGACAACCCGACGCCCGGGAACTTCCGGTTGCCTTTGGATGCCAGGGCGTCGTAACGGCCGCCGGAGCAGATGGAGCCCAGCTGCTCGTGGCCCACCAGGACGGTTTCCACCACTGTTCCCGTGTAGTAGTCAAGGCCGCGGGCGATGCTGAGGTCTGCCACCACCTTGCCGGGAGCCCGCTGGACAGCGGCGTCGATCACCTGTTCCAGCTCGTTCAGGCCTTCGTCCAACAGGTCATTGCTGACGCCCAGCGTCCGGACCTGGGCCACGAAAGAGGTGTCCTCAGTGCGGATACCGGCCAGCTGCAGCGCCTTCTGGGCCTGCTCATCGGTGGCACCCAGTTCTTCCTGCAGCAGTTCCGCCACCTTGGCCGGGCCCACCTTTTCGAGCTTGTCGATGCTGCGCAGCACGCCGGCGGTGTCCTCAAGGCCGATGCCCCGGTAGAAACCTTCGGCGAGTTTGCGGTTGTTGATCCGCAGCCTGAAGTCCGGGATGGGCAGCGCGCTGAGCGCCTCCGCGATCACCAGGGCGATCTCAACGTCGTAGCGGAAGGGCAGTTCACCGTCGCCCACCACATCGATGTCCGCCTGCGTGAACTCGCGGGCACGGCCTTCCTGCGGACGCTCACCCCGCCACACCTTCTGGATCTGGTAGCGGCGGAACGGGAACGCCAGGTAGCCGGCATTCTCCACAACGTACCGGGCGAAGGGGACGGTCAGGTCGAAGTGCAGTGCAAGCGCGTGCGGATCGGCTTTGCCTCCCTTGACGGGGTTGGCGCCTTCGTCCTCCTGGAGCCGGCTGAGCCCGTACACTTCCTTGTCGATTTCACCCTTGCGCAGCAGCTGGCCCACCGTCTCCACGGCGCGGGTCTCGATGGAGCCGAACCCGTGCAGTTCGAAGACCCGGCGCAGGGTGTCCAGGACATGGAGTTCCACCAGCCGCTCCTCGGGAAGCCACTCGGGGAATCCGGACAGGGAGGCGGTGCGTGCCATGGAAGTTCTCCTCTTGGTGCGCCGGATGCAGCCGCATTTCGCCCGCTGTGGGCGCGGAACCGCGGCAGTCCAGCCAGTCATGCATAAACTATGTGCGGCAGTCAGTTTATGCGTCATCCGTGTGCATCTCTAATACGCCGGACCGGCAGGGCTCGGCCGTCAGAAAACTGTGCCTGCGGCCAACATGCCCCTGCGCAGCAGCCCGACAACCAGATGGCGCAGCAGCCCGACAATGAGGAGGACCCTTGGCGGCCAGTTCACGCAGTGCCCGCGAAGCCAAACGGCGTATCCAGCAGATGGAAGCCAAGCGCGAGCTGAGGCGGGACCAGGAGAAGCGGCGCAAGCGCGACAACCTCGTGGCCGCCGGTGCCGGAACCGCCGCCGTGGTGCTCGCCGTCGTCCTCCAGCTCACTGCCTTCGCCGGCAACCCGACGGAGGACGAATTCGCTGCAGCCGAGGCCGGCCTGACCGATCCGTCAGCCTCGGCTGACCCCTCTGCCAGCACGTCAGCCCCACCCACCAATGGCCCCAACATCCCGGCCGCCGATACCGCCGCCGGCAAGACCTTCACCGGTGACCTGGTCCTGAACGGAAGCCCGCTGGGTGTGGAGCTGGACGGCACCAGCGCCCCGCAGGCTGCGGCGGTCTTCAAGTCCCTCAGCGATGAGGGCTTCTACAACGGAAAGACCTGTCACCGGCTCACCACCGCGGATGCGTTCGGCGTCCTGCAGTGCGGCTCGCCCACGGGCGACGGGCAGGGCGATCCCAATTACACTTGGGGGCCCCTGGAAAACACGCCGGCCGACAATACCTATCCTGCGGGCACCATCGCCGTGGCCAGGACAGGCAACAACGCCTACGGCAATGGCACGCAGTTCTTCATCGTCTACAAGGACACTGCCATCCCGGCTGACTCGGCAGGGGGCTACACGGTGGTCGGAAGGGTGACGTCGGGACTGGACGTGGTGTCGAATATTGCTGCCGCAGGGATCACGCCGGGCAGCAGCGACACAGACGGCGCGCCTGTTGAACCAGTCACGATAGACTCGTTTTCTCTGAAGTAGGAAGCCGGGCCAACGTGGCCGCGGTGCAGAACGTGAGTATTTCCCTCCAAGCGAAAGACTTTTAGCGGTGACAGACAGTCAGAAATCCGACGAAACAGCAACAGACCTGACCGAAGCGGCGGCCAACGCCACGGACCTCGCAGGAACTGAAGCAGCCAGCACACCGGAAACGGAAGTACCCGCCGAGGTCTCCGCGGAAGACGGTACCCCCGCGGCGGAAGCCGTCGAAGCGCCGGCCGATGAGGCTCCGGCCGACGAGCTTCCGGCCGATGAAGCTCCGGCCCAGGAGGCCCCGGCCGAGGAAAGCCCCTCCGCCGAGGTTCCCGGAACCGCCGCCGCGCCCGCACCTGCACCGGCCCCCGGCCCCCGGCCGTCCGCCCCGTCCCCCGCAGCCTTCGCCTCCCGTCCCAAGCCGGCAGCAGCAGCCCCGGCCGTAGCCGCGGTCCAGGCACCGCCGGCCACATCGCTGGCAGAGGCCTCGAAGTGGGGACGCGTGGAAGGTGACGGGCACGTCTTCCTGACCATCGACGGCGGCGAGCACCCCGTGGGCCAGTACCCCGGCGTGAGCGACGACGAGGCCCTGGCGTACTTTGCGCGGAAATACGACGACGTGGTGGCCCAGATTGTGCTGCTTGAACAGCGCGTCAGCTCCAAGGCCCCCAGCACCGACATGCAGAAAACGGTGACGCACCTGCGGGAGCAGCTCGCCGAACGCAATATGGTGGGTGACCTGCGCGCTGCCGAGGCGCGGCTGGACAGCCTTTCCACGCAGATCTCCGAACTCGAAAAGGCGGAGAAGGCCGAGCACGACGCCGTCCGGGCGTCCGAGCTTGCTGCCCGCGAAGCCATCGTGGCTGAAGCAGAGCAGATCTCCGGCCAGGACCCGGCACAGACACAGTGGAAGACATCCAGCGCGCGCATGAACGAGCTGTTTGAGAGCTGGAAGGCTGCGCAGAAGAGCGGCGTCCGCCTGGGCCGCAGCAACGAAGACGCCCTGTGGAAGCGGTTCCGCGCCGCCCGCACCGTTTTCGACCGCCACCGCAGGGCCTACTTCTCCCAGCTGGACAGCAACAACTCCTCGGCCAAGGCTGCGAAGGAAAAGCTGATTGCCGAAGCTGAGGCGTTGTCCACGTCCACCGACTGGGGATTCGCTGCCGGTGAGTACCGCCGCCTGATGGACCAGTGGAAGGCTTCCCCGCGGGCTAGCCGCAAAGACGACGACGCCCTGTGGGCCCGTTTCCGTGCCGCGCAGGATGTGTTCTTCACGAACCGGCAGGCCGCCAACGACGAGATCGACCAGGAGTACGCCGCCAACCTCACCGTCAAGGAAGCCCTCCTGACGGAAGCCAACGCAATCCTTCCGGTCAAGGACCTTGCAGCGGCCAAGAAGGCACTGCAGTCCGTCCGCGACCGTTGGGAAGAAGCCGGCAAGGTGCCGCGCGCCGATATGGGCCGCATCGAGGCCGGGCTCCGCAAGGTTGAGGACGCCGTGCGCCACGCCGAGGAAGAGCAGTGGCAGCGGTCCAACCCGGAGCGTAAGGCACGCACCAACAGCGCCCTGTCCCAGCTCGAGTCCGCCATCGCCGGCCTGCAGGATGACCTGGCCAAGGCGGAAAAGAGCGGTGACCAGCGCAAGATCAAGGCTGCGCAGGAAGCCCTCGAGGCCCGCCAGGCGTGGCTTGACCAGATCCAGCGTTCGGCCAGCGAGCTCTCCTGACCTTCCGGCTGTTCCTTTAGCGGACAGGCCCGGTCCCGGTTTTCCACATAACCGGAACCGGGCCTGTTCCCGTTAACGGGGTTCGCGGCAGGATGAACAGATGGCGACACCATCGGTTCCTTCCACTGCCGCAGCAGGCATTGACCCGCCGCCGGGCGGTTCCACAGCGGCGCCCCGCTTTCCCGAGCTGTATGCGCCGGGCATGCCCTTTGCCTTACCGGAACTGCAGTCGCTTGCGTCGGACGGACTGCTTGCCCGCTTCCATCAGCATGGCTACACCCTGCCGGAAGTGCCGGCCTCCCCGCAGCTGCGGGCAAGGGCTGCCGCGTCCGCCGTTCCTGCATCAGTGAGGCAACGGGTGGTGGCGGGCCGCATGACCGCGGCCTGGATCTACGGCTGCGCAGCCGAGCCGGACCGTCTTGCACTGCTGGTGGATGCCAAGCGGCGGGTCTCGAGCCTGCGCAATACCAGGGGCTGCACCCTTCACGAGGTCAGGCTGGGGCCGTTCGACGTCGTCAGCCTGGGCGGCCTGATGGTGTCCAGTCCGTTGCGGACGGCGCTGGACGTCGCGCTGCACGTCGATGCCGAGCGCGCCGTGCCCACGCTTGAGCGTTTACTGGCGCGTCCGCAGAAGGACGTGCGGCTGCGGCTGCTGGTCCTCGCAATCGAGGCGTCGCCGCGGGTGCCGCACAAAAGGGCGGCACTGGAGAAGCTGGCCCGGCTAGCTCCGGCGCTTGTTTCCAGTGGTGCGGTAGACGTCAAAGACCCCGTCGATCCGGCGGACGGCGCTGAGGACGTGGCTCAGGTACTTGGGGTCGCCCATCTCGAAGGCGAATTTTGAGATGGCCACACGGTCGGTGGATGTGTGGACGCTGGCGGCAAGGATGTTCACATGGTTTTCCGAAAGCACCCGGGTCACGTCGGACAGCAGGGACTTGCGGTCCAGGGCTTCCACCTGGATCTCAACGAGGAACACGCTTGACTGGGTGGGTGCCCAGTCCACGTCAACAATCCGGTCCGGCTGGTCCTTCAGGTCCGAAATGTTGGTGCAGTCCGTCCGGTGCACGGATACGCCCGAACCGCGGGTCACGAAGCCCAGGATGGGGTCGGGCGGTACCGGGGTGCAGCAGCGCGCCAGTTTGACCCAGACGTCGCCGACGCCGCGGACCACCACACCGGAATCCGAGAACCGCGCCTTGGTGACCTGGGTGGGGATGCTGACTTCGGAGATGTCGTCGTCGGCGCTCTCGTTGCCGCCGAGGCTTTCAACGAGCTTCTCCATCACCGACTGGGCGGAGGTGTGGCCGTCACCCACGCCGGCATAGAGGCCGGAGATGTCCACGTACTTGAATTCTTCGGCAACCGCTGCCAGGGCCTCGTGCGTCATCAGGCGCTGCAGCGGAAGGTTCTGCTTCCGCATGGCCCGGGTCAGGAGTTCCTTGCCGCGGTCGATCGCCTCTTCGCGGCGTTCCTTGCTGAACCACTGCCGGATCTTGTTCCGGGCACGTGCGCTCTTGACGAAGTGCTGCCAGTCCTGGCTGGGCCCGGCGCCTTCGGCCTTGGACGTGAAAATTTCCACCCAGTCGCCGTGGTTCAGTTCGCTGTTGAGCGGAACCAGCTTCCCGTTGACGCGGGCGCCGATGGTGCGGTGTCCAACTTCCGTATGGACCGCATAGGCGAAATCGACAGGGGTGGAGCCGGCCGGAAGTGCCATGACCTCACCCTTGGGAGTGAAGACGAACACCTCGCGGGCGTTGATCTCGAAGCGCAGGGAGTCCAGGAACTCGCCCGGATCCGAGGTCTCCTGCTGCCAGTCCACCAGGGAGCGGAGCCAGCCCATGTCGCCGTCACGGGGGCTGCCGGGGCCCACGGCGGTGCGGTTGGGCTGGTCCTTGTACTTCCAGTGTGCTGCCACACCGTACTCCGCCCGGCGGTGCATTTCGTGGGTCCGGATCTGGATTTCCACGGGCTTGCCGCCGGGGCCGATCACCGTGGTGTGCAGCGACTGGTACATGTTGAACTTGGGCATCGCAATATAGTCCTTGAACCTGCCGGGCAGCGGGTTCCAGCGCGAATGCATCGTGCCCAGGGCTGCATAGCAGTCCCGGACGGAGTCCACCAGGACGCGGACGCCCATGAGGTCGTTGATGTCGTCGAAGTCCTTGTCGCGGACGATCATCTTTTGGTAGATCGAGTAGTAGTGCTTGGGCCGTCCCGTGATGGTGGCCTTGATCCGGGCGGTGCGCAGGTCCTCGGTGATCTGGTCGCGGATGACGCTCAGGCTTTTCTCGCGCTCGGGCGTCCTGTCCCCCACCATCCGCACGATCTCTTCGTATACCTTGGGGTACAGTGCGGCGAAGGAGAGGTCCTCCAGCTCCCACTTGATGGTGTTCATGCCCAGGCGGTGCGCCAGCGGAGCGAAGATCTCCAGGGTTTCCCGGGCCTTGCGTGCCGACGATTCGGCGGAGACGAAGCGCCAGGTGCGGGCGTTGTGCAGCCGGTCGGCCAGTTTGATCATCAGGACGCGGATGTCCTTGGCCATCGCAACAACCATCTTGCGGACCGTTTCGGACTGGGCTGCCTCGCCGAAGCTGACCTTGTCCAGCTTGGTGACGCCGTCAACCAGCATGGCTACTTCGGGGCCGAAGTCCCGCTTCAGGTCAGCGAGGGTGTAGGGGGTGTCCTCTACGGTGTCGTGCAGGAGGGCAGCTGCCAGGGTGGTTCCGCTGAGCCCCAGCTCGGCGAGGATGGTGGCCACTGCCACGGGGTGGGTGATGTACGGATCGCCGCTTTTCCGTTTCTGGCCCCGGTGGCTCTGCTCCGCGACGTCGAACGCGCGCTGGATGAGGTCGAAGTCCTCTTTGGGGTTGTTGGCCCGTACGGTCCTCAGCAGCGGCTCGAGGATGGGCGAATAGGTGGCGGTGCCGCGCCCGGTCAGGCGGGCCAGCCTGGAGCGGGTGCGCTCCCTGCGTCCGGGGAATGTGGGGCGGGACCCCGAGTTGTCAACGGGCACCAATGAGCCTGGGCGCGCTGATGCCGCAACCCCGGTTTGTACACCGGCAGGATTCTTGTCTCCCTGTGCCGTTGGCGCCGACGCCGAACGTTCTTCCAATGAAGCACCCCTCACCACCGTCTTAATTACCTCAGTCTATTCCCCGCGGCGGCGACTTTTATAACCGGCCCCTAAATGTCCGCCGAAGGAACAGGCAAGGGCCGGACACCTGTGGTGTCCGGCCCTTGCCGGCTTTCACGCAATCAGCCTGGGGTGTTGCGCCCGTTCGTGGGATTGCGCCTGCTCAGGCCTGGGCAGGTTCAGCCGAAGCGGGCCGCTCCGTGGTGCTGGCCCGGCGGTGCTCCACGCGCTTGGCCTGCCTGACGAGGTCCGGTTCGTTCTGCCGCAGCCAGGCGTACATCGGGGCAGCGACGAAGATCGTGGCGGCCGTGCCGATGAGGATGCCGACAAACAGCGCCAGCGAAAGGTCGCGGAGAGTACCCGCACCCAGCAGGCCTGCACCGATGAACAAAATGGCACCCACCGGGAGGATGGCCACCATCATGGTGTTGATCGAGCGGACCAGGGTCTGGTTCACGGCGAGGTTGACTTCCTCCGCGAACGTGCGGCGCGTTGAGGCGTCCAGTTCTGCCGTATTTTCGCGGATCTTATCGAACACCACCACGGTGTCGTAGAGCGAGTAGCTCAGGACGGTGAGGAAGCCGATGATGGCCGACGGCGTCACTTCGAAGTCACTGAGGGCATAGACGCCGGCCGTGATGAACATGGTCACCACCATGCCCGCGATCGCCGAAAGCGACATCTTCCAGGTCCGGAAGTAGAGTGCCATCAGTACGGCGGCCAGCAGCACGAAGATCACCAGGCCGATCAGTGCCTGCTTGGTGACGTCGGCGCCCCAGGTGGGTCCCACGAAGGTCGAGGTCACCTCGTTGTCGGTGACGCCGTACGCCGTGGTCAGGCCCTCCTTGATCCGGAGTGTCTCATCATCGGTGAGCTTATCCGTCTGGATCCGCATGGTGGTTCCGGCCACGTTGGCCACGCGGGGAACGCTGCCCTCCACCACGTCCGTGACGGCTTTCTCGCCCAGGGCTGCGTCCGTGGTCTTCACGTTGGAGACCGTGAACTCGGATCCGCCCCGGAATTCAATGCCGAGGTTGAAGCCGCCCTTGGCCACCGGGATGATGATGGACAGGGCCACCGCGACGGTGGCGATGATGAACCAGATTTTCTTGGAACCCACAAAGTTGTAGGAACGCTTTCCGGTGTAGAGCTCGTTACCGAAGTTGGCGAAGCCGGACATTACTTGTTCTCCTTCGCTGCGGTCTTCGAGGAGCCGGCAAGCTGCTCCTGCTTCTCCGCCAGGCGGCGTTCCGCGATGGTCATCCTGCGTTCAGCTTCCGCCGCCGCGCCGGCGTTCTTGGCCCGGACCACGGACGGCTTGTCCTCGGGGGTGCGCAGGCGTCCGGCACCGCGGTACAGCGGCACGGCTCCGAGGCGCTTGGGGTCAAGGCCGGACAGCGGGTGGCCCTCGCCGAAGAACCTGGTGCGGGCCAGCAGCTGCAGCGTGGGGTGCGTAAACATGAACACCACGATGAGGTCGGCGATGGCGGTCAGGCCCAGGGTGAAGGCGAACCCGCGGACGTTGCCCACTGCTACGAAGTACAGGACGAGCGCGGCCAGCAGGTTGACTGCCTTGGAGGCAAGGACGGTGCGTTTGGCCCGCTTCCAGCCGTTCTCGACGGCGGACACCAGGCCGCGGCCTTCGCGCAGCTCATCGCGGATGCGTTCGAAGTAGACGATGAAGGAGTCCGCTGTCTGGCCGATGGCAACGATGATGCCGGCGACGCCGGCCAGGGACAGGCGGTAGTTTTCCGTCCAGCCGAGGATGGCGATGGCCAGGTAGGTGAGGACACCGGCCACCACCAGGGAGGCGATGGTGACGAAGCCCAGCGCCCGGTATTGGAAGAGCGAGTAGACCACCACCAGCAGGAGCCCGATCAGGCCGGCCAGAAGGCCCATGCGCAGCTGTTCGCCACCCAGGGTGGCGGAAATCTGCTGCTCGCTCTGGATTTCGAAGCTGATCGGAAGGGCGCCGAACCGGAGCTGGTCAGAGAGTGCTTTGGCGGTCTGCTCCGTAAAACCGCCCGTGATCTGAGGACGGCCGTCGGTGATGACAGCCAGCGAACGGGGTGCGGAGATGACCTGGTCGTCCAGGACAATGGCGAACTGGGCCTTGGGGTCGGTGCCCGATTCCCCGCCGGCGGCCACGTAGAACTGGTTCAGCCGCTCGGTGACTTCCTTGAACTTGGCCGTTCCCTCGTCGTCGAACTGGATGTTGACTGCCCAGTCGTTGGTGACGGCTCCCTGTGCGCCCTGCTGCAGCTGGAAGGACGAGGTGACGATGTTGCTGCCCTTGACCTCAACCGGACCCAGGATGTACTTGATGGCAGGCGTGGTGTCAGTGGCGGGTTCGCAAGTGACCAGCGGCTTGGCCGGGTCGGAGCGTTCCTGCTCGTCCTGCGACGGATTGTCGCAGTCCAGGGTCTCGAACTGGCGGTAGATCTCGGGCGTGATCCAGTTGATGTCGCTGCTGTTGGCGGGCTCGGCCGTTGGCTTGGGCAGCTGGTCTTCGGGCGCCCGGGACTCCTCGGGGACCGGCGCACCGGCTCCGTTGAGGAGCACGGGGCGGAAGTTCATGTCAGCGGACGCCTGGATCAGGTCGCGGGTCTGGCTGGAGGGGGTTCCGGGAAGGCTGACCACCACGTTGCGCCCGGACTGGGTGCTGATCTCGGCTTCGGCGACGCCTGAGCCGTCAACCCTTTGGCGGATGATGGCCACCGCCTGGTTGAGCTGCTCTTCGTTGATGTCCGAACCGCCCTCGACCTTCGGCGCCAGGATCATCTGGGTTCCACCTTCGAGGTCCAGAGCCAGCTTGGGCGCCCAGCTTGCCTGCCCGGCCAGGGCGCCGCCGGCCAGGACGGCGGTCAGCGCGGCGATGAGTACACCGAGCCAGACCAGGACCCTGAGGCCTGGTTTCTTGGGGCCAGTTCGTGCCATTGTCGATCTTTCTCTTATTCACGGAGGAACCGCCGGTGCCTGCTGTTGCGTGCACCGGCGGTGATCCGCTGCGGTAGAGGTGAAAAGCGGTGCGGGACTAGATGTCCTTTTTGCCCTCGTCGTTGAGGCGCTTCAGGGTTTCGTCCGGCGTCTCCGCCGGCACAGCGGTGCTTCCGCTGTCCTGGACGGTGAGGGAAGAGGCATCGTCGGGCACGGCGGGCGATTCGGCTTCCGGCACCGGTACTGCGGCCGGCTCCACGATCTTGGTGACGGCCTGACGGTGCACGGTGGCCAGGTTGCCGGGGGAAAGCTCAAGGGTGACCTTGTTCTCGGCCTCGTCAATGCTCACGATCCGGCCAAAGAGGCCGAAGCTGGTCATAACGTCGACGCCCGGGGCGAACTTCGACTGGAGCTCCGCCTGCTGCTGCTGCGTCTTCTTGTTGCGGCGGAACATCATGAAGATGAACACGCCGAGCATGACGAACAGGAGAATTGACATTAGATCCAAGGGGAATTCCGTCCTTTTATTTTTAGCTAGCTGAATTTCCAGCAACATCGGCTTCGCTCCGGCCGGGGCAGGACCCTCAGGCAGGCAGAGGCCTGACCGGTTCCTTCCCCAGCGACGCAGGGGGCCGGTGCCACCCACGAAACAGAGACCCGAACGTGCCGGGCGTCATACCAGTCTAAAGGGAAAAGCTGAAGGGAGCCTGCTATTGGCTTTCCGGAGCCCAATCCCCTGCCGCTTCGTCGCTGCCCGTCCCGGGGTCGAACAGGTCCAGCTGCTCCTGTGCAAAGACACCGGACGGGATGGCATAGCCGAGGTGCGTCCAGGCCGGGGCCATGGCGATCCGGCCCCGCGGGGTGCGGCCAAGAAGCCCTTCACGGACCAGGAAGGGCTCGGCCACCGTTTCCACGGTTTCGGTTTCTTCGCCGACGGCGATGGCCAGGGTGGAAAGCCCCACCGGTCCCCCGCCGAATTTCGTGATGAGCGCCTCAAGCACCGAACGGTCCAGGCGGTCCAGCCCCTTCTTGTCCACCTCGTACATGTCCAGGGCAGCGGAGGCTGCCCGCGCGTCGATTTGTTCGATGCCATGGACCAGCGCCCAGTCCCGGACGCGGCGCAGCAGCCTGTTGGCGATACGGGGCGTTCCGCGTGAACGGCCGGCGATTTCGGTGAAGCCGGCGGAGTTCACCTTCAGGTCCAGCAGCCCGGCCGAGCGGCGCAGGACGAGCTCCAGTTCGGACACGGAGTAGAACTCCAGGTGTCCGGTGAAGCCGAACCTGTCGCGCAGCGGCCCGGGAAGCAGCCCGGCACGGGTTGTTGCACCCACCAGCGTGAACGGGGGCAGTTCCAGCGGGATGGCCGTGGCGCCGGCGCCCTTGCCCACCACGATGTCCACCCGGAAGTCCTCCATGGCCATGTAGAGCATCTCTTCGGCCGGGCGGGACATACGGTGGATTTCGTCGAGGAACAGGACCTCGCCTTCGGACAGCGAGGAGAGGATGGCCGCGAGGTCGCCGGCGTGCTGGATGGCGGGACCGCTGCTGATGCGCAGGGGGGCGTTCATCTCGGACGCGACAATCATGGCAAGGGTGGTCTTGCCCAGGCCGGGCGGCCCGGAGAACAGCACATGGTCTGCGCTGCGGCCCCGCATGCGTGATGCCTGCAGAACCAGCGAGAGCTGTTTCCGCACCCGGTGCTGGCCCACGAAGTCGTGCAGATTCTTGGGCCGGAGGGCGGCTTCGATGGCACGTTCCTCCGGCTCCTCCCCCGCCGCCACCAGCGACGGTTCAGCCACGGCTGCCTACACGGTTGCCGGCGCGCGCCCCGTCCTGGCCGAGCCAGCGCAGGGTGGTCCGCAGAATCTCCGGGACGTTGCCGCGGAAGGAGACCTCGGGATCGTCCGCCAATGCTTTGTCGATGCTGGTTGACGCGTCCTTTTCAGACCAGCCGAGGCTGGTCATGGCTGCAACCACCTGCGGCTTCCAGGCGGCTTCGGCGGCGGTGGGCGCCGCTGCTGAACCGGCGGTGCCGTGCGGGACGAGCTTTCCGGCCAGTTCCAGCACGATCCGGCCTGCCACCTTGGGACCGATGCCGGGAACTTTGGTGAAGGTCTTGCTGTCGCCGGTGTGGGCTGCAACCCGGATGGCCTCGGGATCATGGACTGCCAGGACAGCCAATGCCAGCCTGGGACCCACTCCGCTGACGCTGAGCAGCACGTCGAACACTTCGCGTTCATCGTCGGAGGCGAAACCAAAAAGGGTGAGGGAATCCTCCCGGACGATGAGGGAGGTGAACAGCTTTCCTTCCTCACCGGTGCGCAGGCCGCTGAGGGTCTGCGGGGTGGCGTAGACGCTCATCCCGGCACCGTTGAGGTCAATCACGGCCGTGGACAGGCCTACGTGCGCTACGGTTCCGCGGAGGAAACTGATCAAAGCCGGGCTCCTGGTGTCTGCCGGGCTTCTGGTAACGAGCCGGCTATCCGAACATATTTACGAATACCCTAGCAAGGGGCAGGGACATTCAGCGTGCGCGCCGCGCCTTGGCTTCAGCCTCTGCCCATGCCCGCTGCGCCGGAGTGAGCGATGAACTCCCGGGGCCCGTGGTGGCCACGGATGCGCCACTGCCAGCACGCCAGGCGTGGGTGATGGCAAGGGCGAGGGCGTCCGCGGCGTCGGCGGGGCGTGGCGGGGCGTCCAGGCGGAGGATCTTGGTGACCAGCTTGGTGACCGCGTCCTTGTTGGACGAACCGCTGCCCGTCACTGCCGCCTTGACCTCGGACGGTGTGTGCAGGGCCACGGGAATCCCGCGGCGGGCGGCGGCGGCGATCACCACCCCGGACGCCTGGGCCACGCCCATTACGGTGCTGACATTGAGTTGGGAAAAGACGCGTTCGACGGCGAGCACCTGCGGCTCGTAGCGGTCCAGCCACTCATCGATGGCCAGGGCGATCACGAGGAGGCGCTGGTCAAGAGTCTCTTCCGGGGAGGTTCCCACCACACCGACCGCAACCATGGTGGCCCGCCTGTTGCGTTCGACATCCACCACACCGATTCCGCAGCGGGTGAGGCCGGGGTCCACGCCCAGTACGCGCAGCGTCACGGGCGCAGGACTTCAGCAGGCAAGGCCAAACGTCACTCGGATTCCAGGGCGGCCTGGACTTCGTCAGTGAGGTCGGCGTTGCTGTAGACGTTCTGCACGTCGTCGAGGTCCTCAAGGGCATCGGCGAGCTTGAGGAACTTGCGGGCACCGTCGACGTCCAGCTCCACCTGCATGGACGGCACGAACTCCACCTCGTCGGTGTCGTATTCGATGCCGGCTTCCTTCAGCGCCTCTCGGATGGCAGGCAGGTCGCCGGGCTCGGAGTGGATTTCGAAGGTGTCGCCGTTGTCCTTGACTTCCTCGGCGCCGGCATCCAGGACCGCCATCAGGACGTCGTCCTCGCTGAGTCCGTTCTTCGGCAGGTTCACCACGCCCTTGCGGGTGAAGAGGTAGCTGACGGAGCCGGGATCGGCGATGGTGCCGCCGTTGCGCGAGATAGCGAGGCGGACCTCGGAGGCGGCGCGGTTCTTGTTGTCCGTCAGGCACTCGATCAGCAGGGCAGAGCCCTGCGGGCCGCGGGCTTCGTACATGATCTCGGTGTAGTCCACCACTTCGCCGGTGAGGCCGGCCCCGCGCTTGATGGCGCGGTCGATGTTGTCATTGGGGACGGACGTCTTCTTCGCCTTGGTGACCGCCAGTTCCAGGCCCGGGTTGCCCGCGAGGTCCGGGCCGCCCATCCGGGCTGCAACTTCGATGTTCTTGATCAGCTTGGCGAACGACTTTGCGCGGCGGCTGTCAATGATCGCCTTCTTGTGCTTGGTCGTCGCCCATTTGGAGTGGCCTGACATGCTTTACGCTTCTCCTCTGATCATGCGGATAAAAAGTTCGTGTACGCGTTTTTCGCCAGTCACTTCCGGGTGGAAGGAGGTGGCCAGCAGGTGGCCGGAACGCACTGCAACAATTCTAGCCGTCCCGGGCAGCGGGACAGCGTGGGACGCGTGCTCGGGGTCGGCCGGTTCCACCTGTGCCAGGACTTCCACGTCCGGGCCAACCCGTTCCACCCACGGCCCGCGGATGAAGACGGCGTGGACCGGGGCGACGCCCGTATCCGTGGCGCTGAAATCCAGGCCCTTGAACTCAAGGTCCGCCTCGAAGGACTCACGCTGGCGGCCGAAGGCGTTGCGCCGGACAGTGATATCCAGGCCGCCGAATGTCTGCTGCGGATTGCCGGCGAGGTCAGTGGCGGGGTCGGCGATGTCAGAGGCCAGCAGGATCATGCCTGCACAGGATCCGTAGACGGGCAGTCCCTCGGCAATGCGCTCCCGCAGCGGTTCCGCCAGGTCGAAGGCACGGGCCAGTTTGTCGATCGCCGTTGATTCGCCGCCGGGAATGATCAGTCCGTCCAGTCCGTCCAGTTCCTTGGGACGGCGGACGCTGACGCCCTCGGCGCCGGATGCCTCCGCTGCCCGAAGGTGCTCGCGGAAATCACCCTGGAGCGCCAGCACGCCGATCCGCAGGCCTGCGCCAAGGCGCGCCGAAGCAGCTGAAAGGGAATTTGTCATCCATCCAGCATACGGGGACCGCGCACTTCTGCCCGTCGGGGAAGCACCCGGCGGCGGTTGCATGCCGCTGCTGGGATATATTCGAATCATGTTTTCCTTCAGTGTTCCGCTCGGCAAGCTGGTCCGCCGGGCGTCCCGGCTCCGGGGCGGCGGTTCCGCCCTGCCGGGCCTGGTGGTCGAAAAAATTGACCCCGGCTTCATGCGGCGGACGCTCAGCACCCTCCCCCACGGTGTCGCCGTCGTCAGCGGTACCAACGGCAAAACCACCACAACCAAAATGGTGGTGGAACTGCTGGAGAGCCAGGGCCTCAAGGTCTTCACCAACCGCACCGGCAGCAACTTCACGCGCGGCGTCGCCGCTGCCCTGTTGGGCGAGGTGGACTGGCGGGGCAGGCTTAAAGCCGATATCGCGGTCCTGGAACTGGATGAGGCGCACGCCGTCCACTTCGTCAACAGCGTGCCCCCGCGCTACTGCCTCCTGCTTAACGTCCTTCGCGACCAGCTGGACCGGTTTGGTGAAATCGATAAGACGGCGCAGCTGCTCCAGCACATCGCCGCCAAGACCACCGGGACGGTTGTTCTCAACCGTGAAGACCCCCGGGTGGCCAGGATCGCCGAGACCCTCACCGGGCAGGAAGTCAGGTACTTCGGCCTGGACGATTCGCTGCTGGGTACGTTCCCCAACGACGACGACATGCGCGCTGCCCCCGGAAGCCCCGCCACGGCGGGGCTTCCGGAAAAGCCCGCTGCCGACGTCGTACTCCGAAAGGTTGGCGCGGACAGCGCCGACTTTGAGTACGACGGCGTCACGGTCACCACCGGGATGAAGCTCCGGGGGGTGTACAACATCTTTAACGCGGCCGCTGCCCTGGCCCTGGCGCGGAGCATCTGCGGAAGCGGAGCGGCCACTGCGGACCACGAATCCCTGCTGGAGGCATTGTCCCAGGTTGCGCCTGCCTTCGGCCGCGGCGAAAGCCTCACGGTGGACGGCCAGCCCCTGGACCTGGTGCTGGTCAAAAACCCCAGCGGTTTCCGGCTGGGCCTCAAGTCTTTCCCCGCCGGCGGCTACGCCACGATGATCGCCATCAATGACAATTACGCCGACGGCCGCGACATGTCATGGCTGTGGGACGTGGAGTTCGACTCTCTCCGCGAGGAGGGCGTGGACCAGCTGACCGGATCCCGGGCCTATGACATGGCGCTCCGGCTGCAATACGACGACGTCCCTACCGGCGCGGTGCAGCCGGAGATCGCGCCGGCACTGGCTGCGTTCATCCGGGAGGCCCAGGGCAAGCCCAAGCGCATCTTCTGCACCTACACCGCCATGTTGGCCATCCGCCGTGAACTGTCCAAAATCACCACCGTGGAGGTTGTCTCTTGAGCACTGGAACACCCGCCGCGGCTGAGGGCAAGGGCACCCTCCGGGTGGTGCAGCTATACCCGCGCGACATGAACATCTACGGCGACTGGGGCAACGCCCTGGTCCTGCAGCGGCGCATCGGCTGGCACGGTTACACGTCCGAACTGCTTGAATACAACGTCGGTGATCCTTTTCCCGATGACGTGGACATCATCGTGGGCGGCGGCGGCCAGGACAGCGGCCAGTTGGTCATCCAGGACGACCTGCAGTCAAGGGCGGCCGCTCTCAAGGACCTGGCGGAGGACGGCACTCCCATGCTGGTTATCTGCGGGCTGTACCAGCTGTTCGGCCGGTTTTTCAAGACCCGCACCGGGGCCGTGATCCCCGGAATCGGCATCCTTGACGTGGAAACCCACGGCACCGACGAACGCCTGATTGGAAACGTCAAGGTATCGACACCCGAATTCGGTGAAGTCCTCGGCTACGAAAACCACAGCGGCCAGACGACGCTGGGCAGCGGGGTCCGTCCGCTCGGCACCGTGGCCAAGGGGACCGGCAACAACAGCAACGACGGTCACGAAGGAGCCCGCTACCGCAACATCGTGGCCAGTTACCTGCACGGTTCGCTGCTGCCGAAAAACCCTGCCATTGCCGATTTCCTGATCCGCACCGCAGCTGAACGGAAGTTCGGAACGTTTGAGCCCGGCCAGCCGGATGACCGGTTCGCTGAACTGGCGAGGGAGCACGCGGCGCGCAGGCCGCGCTGAGCTGTTACGGCCCGCGGGTGATGAGGAGTTCGTGCGCGCCGGCGGCGGGTGCGCCCATCGACTCCACCACGGCCACCGTCCGCTGCCGGGTTGCGGCGTCGGCTTCCGGTCCCGCGCACGGTCCTTGCGGCGCGTCCGCGGCCACCGAGCACCACCGGTAAGGGTCGCGGACCATCACTGAGGGCGCCCAGGCGAGGTCCATGGCAGTCCACCTGCCGGAAGCATCCTGGCCGAACTGGGCGCGGACCAGCAGGCCTTCGTTGTTGACCACATGCCAGGGTGAGAGCTCAGTGACGCCGTTGCCCAGCCCGTACACGATCCAGGTGCCCTTGTAGTTTTCGATCGGCAGTACCGAGTGGGTGTGGTGCCCGTAGATCAGGTTGAACTGCCCGCTGTCAACAAGGGCGTGCGCCACGTCCTGCTGCTGCATGTTCGGTTGGCTGGCGTACTCGTCGCCCGCGTGCATGGCTCCCAGGACGATATCCGCACCCAGTGCCCGGGCTTTTTCGGCCTTGGCAACCATGGCCGGCGCGTCCAGCATGTCCACCTGCCAGGGGTGCTCCGCAACGAGTCCGTTGAGCCCATAGGTGGCCTGGATGACAGCCACTTTTGCGACTGGTGTCTGCAGGATCAAAATCCGCTGGGATTCCGTTTCCGTACGGTACGAGCCTGTGTGCTTGAGGCCCGCGGCGTCCAGCGCGTCGAGGGTCCGCAGCAGCCCGTCCGTGCCGCGGTCGATGGTGTGGTTGCTCGCCGTGGTGCACGCCTGGTAGCCCACCGCTTTGGAGGCTGTGATGATGTGGGGCGGGACGTTGAAGGATGGGTAGGCGGAGAAGGGCCCCTCCGGGACCGCCACGGGTGTCTCCTGGTGGCAGATGGCAAGGTCGCTGTTGTTGATGTAGCGGCGTTGGCCCTCCAGCAGGGGCACGAAGTCCAGGCCTGGCTTGCCGGCGGCTGCGGCGTCCTGCTGTGCCTGCTGCCAGAGCTCGGCGTGGACCAGCATGTCGCCCGTGACCAGCACGGACGTACAGCGGAGGACCGGGCAGTCCGGGCCCTTTCCGGGCGTGGGAGTGGGTGTGGGTGTGGGCGTGACTGGCGGGGTGGTACCGGACGCTGCCCCTGCCACCGGCGCTGTTACGGCGGAGGCGGAACCCGCCGGTGCGGACGGAGTCCCGTTCTGCTCTGCGAGCAGCCCGCAGCCTGCCAGCGCACCGGTCAGCCACAGTGCTCCGGCCAATGACATCGCCAAGGCGCGGGCGCTGATGCGCCCCGGCGCCTTGACGGCTACGGTCCCCATAGCCGCCATTCTAAAGAGGTCAGCGCCCCGGGGGGGTGATATTTCCCCACATTGAGAAGCGTGCCTTGCTGTGAAAGGTTTACCCCATGACGACGAACCCCCTTCTGGTCCCCAGTCCCCTGCCGTACGGACTTCCGCCTTTTGACACGATTGATGCCTCGCATTACTCGGAAGCCCTCGAGGCCGGGCTTGCCAAACATCTGGCCGAAATCCGGGCGATCGTTGACGATCCGGCACCGGCAGACTTCGACAACACAGTGGTGGCGATGGAACGGTCCGGGCGGCTCCTGGAGCGTGCAGCCGCGGCATTCTTCACGCTGGTGTCCGCCGATGCTTCGGAGCAGATCCGCACCCTCGAGACCGAATATTCACCCCGGATCTCGGCGCACCAGGACGAGATCTTCCTGAACCGGGCCCTGTTCGAGAGGTTTTCGGCGGTTGATGCCTCCGCGTGTGACCCCGAGTCCGCCCGCCTGGTCGAGGAGTATCTGAAGGAGTTCCGGCAGTCCGGCATCCAGCTTGACGGTCCCGGACGGGAACGGCTGATGGCGATCAATGCCGAACTTGCCCGCCTCGGTACCGAATTCGGCCAGCGGGTCAAGGAAGGCATGAAGTCCGCGGCTTTGCTCCTGGACAGCGCCGGGGAACTCGCGGGCCTGCCGGCGGATGATGTTGCCGCCGCAGCCGAAGCGGCCCGGGCTGCGGGCCATGAGGGCAAATTCCTGCTCACACTCATCCAGCCCGGTAACCAGCCGGCCCTGGCAGCGCTCGAGGACCGGGACGTCCGCCGTCGTCTTTTTGAGGCTTCGGTGGCCCGCGGCAGCAGCGGGGGAAGCCTTGACGTGCTTGATCTGGCACGGTCCATGGCCGGCCTGCGGGCGGAGAAGGCTTCCCTCCTGGGCTTTGCCAACTACGCCGAGCTGGTGGTGGACCGCCAGACCGCACCGGACTTCGGGTCCGTCCAGTCGATGCTGAACCGGCTGGCACCGGCAGCTGTCCGTAACGCGGACACCGAGGCCGCTGCGCTGGCAGACGTTGCCGGCCATCCACTGGAGGCCTGGGACTGGGCCTACTATTCGGCCAGGGTCCGCCGGAAAAAGTACGACGTCGATGAGCAGGCGCTCCGCCCGTACTTTGAGCTGGACCGGGTCCTGACCGATGGGGTGTTCTTTGCCGCGACGTCCCTGTACGGCATTACGTTCCATGAGCGGACGGACCTGGCCGGCTACCACCCGGACGTCCGGGTCTGGGAGGTCCGCAACGAGGACGGCAGCGGGCTGGGCCTCTTCCTGGGCGACTACTACAGCCGGGAGTCCAAGCGTGGCGGAGCATGGATGAATTCCCTGGTGGACCAGTCGGCCCTGCTCGGGACCCGGCCCGTGGTCATCAACAACCTGAACATCTCCAAGCCGACGGCCGGCGAACCCACACTGCTGACCCTGGACGAGCTCCGCACGGCGTTCCACGAATTTGGGCATGCCCTGCACGGTCTCTTCTCCAACGTCACGTATCCGCGGTTTTCCGGCACGTCCGTGCCCCGCGACTTCGTGGAGTACCCCTCGCAGGTGAATGAAATGTGGATCATGTGGCCGGAAGTGCTCTCAAACTATGCCCGGCACCACGCCACGGGCGAGCCGCTTCCCCGGGATGTTGTGGAGCGGCTCAATGAATCCCGGCTGTGGGGTGAAGGCTTCGCCACCACCGAATACCTGGGCGCCGCATTGCTGGACCTGGCGTGGCATGTGCTGGAGCCCGGCAATGTGCCGGAGGACGCGCTGGAGTTTGAGGCGAAGGCCCTCGCCGCGGCGGGAATTGCCCATCCCCTGATCCCGCCGCGGTACCGGACGGGCTACTTCCAGCACATCTTTGCCGGCGCCGGTTACGCCGCTGGCTATTACTCCTATATTTGGAGCGAAGTGCTGGACGCCGAAACGGTGGACTGGTTCACCGAGAACGGTGGCCTCACCCGCGCCAACGGCGAACGCTTCCGCCGGGAGCTGCTGGCCCAAGGCAACAGCCGCGACCCGCTGGAGTCCTTCCGAACCCTCCGCGGCCGCGAAGCAAGACTGGAACCGCTGCTAAAGCGCCGCGGCCTCGAGTAGACGAGCGCCCCTTCCCAACTGAGTAGCGCTAAGTGTCGTTCTGAACCCTCAAAACGACACTTAGCGCTACCTACTTGGGTTAAACGAACGACGGCGGCGAGTCACCAGGCAAAGGTGACTCGCCGCCGTCGCGGTTTGTTGCTCGAAGGCAGGTACTGGTCCGGCAGCTTGCGTAAAAGGGGCCCTGCGTCCCCGCTCGCCGCGAAGCGGCCTTAGCGGGACGTGGGGAATAGCAAGCAGAGGATCAGGACCTGCCGTAAGGAAGAGAAATTACCAGCCGCGCTCGGCGAGGCGGTGCGGCTGGGGGATTTCGTCGACGTTGATGCCCACCATGGCTTCGCCGAGGCCGCGGGAGGCCTTGGCGATGACGTCCGGGTCATCGTAGAAGGTGGTGGCCTTCACGACGGCGGCCGCGCGCTGGGCGGGGTTGCCGGACTTGAAGATACCGGAGCCGACGAACACGCCGTCGGCGCCGAGCTGCATCATCATGGCGGCGTCGGCCGGGGTGGCGATGCCGCCGGCGGTGAACAGGACCACGGGAAGCTTGCCGGCAGCGGCGACTTCCTTGACCAGTTCGTACGGTGCCTGCAGTTCCTTGGCCGCAACGTAGAGTTCGTCCTCGGGCAGGGCGGCGAGCTTGGCGATCTCGGAGCGGATCTGGCGCATGTGACCGGTGGCGTTGGAGACGTCGCCGGTGCCGGCCTCGCCCTTGGAGCGGATCATTGCCGCGCCCTCGTTGATGCGGCGCAGTGCCTCACCGAGGTTGGTGGCACCGCAGACGAACGGGACCTTGAAGTTCCACTTGTCGATGTGGTTGACGTAGTCAGCCGGGGTCAGGACCTCGGACTCGTCAATGTAGTCCACGCCCAGGGACTGCAGGATCTGGGCCTCGACGAAGTGGCCGATCCTGGCCTTGGCCATGACCGGAATGGAGACCGCGTCGATGATCTGGTCGATCATGTCCGGATCGGACATGCGGGACACGCCGCCCTGGGCACGGATATCGGCCGGAACGCGTTCCAGCGCCATCACAGCAACAGCACCGGCGTCTTCGGCGATGCGGGCCTGTTCGACGTTGACGACGTCCATGATGACGCCGCCCTTGAGCATCTCAGCCATGCCCCGCTTCACGCGGCTGCTGCCCGTGACGCTGTTCGCGGACGAACCGGCTTCGCTGCTTACATCAGGTGTAGACACAAAAACCCCTATGGGTAGATAGATGACCTTCGCCGGGCGTGCAGGCGGCAAGTGCCGGACTGTGCACACACGGATTTGCCGGATCCATTGACCGGGCAGTCCTAATACTAGTCCCCCCGCGGCCGGCCGGCTTAATCATGCTTAATCAGCCGGTGACGGTTCCGCCTGGGCCTGCCTGCGGACGGAAACCACGCGCTGCACCACGGTGACGAAGCTTGCCAGCGCGAGCAGCACCAGGGTCACCAGCAGCACCACCGATGGAAGGCCCAGTCCGGTGAACCCGGTCACCACCAGGACCGAAACCAGGCGTTCGGCGCGCTCGGCTATCCCCACATTGGCCGTGAACCCGAGCGACTCCGCCTTGGCCCTGGCGTAGGAAACCACCATGCCCAGGACAAGGCAGACCATGGCGGCCACGGCGATGGGGGTATCAGCGCCGCCGGTGAAGAACCACACGGCCAGCCCCGCGAAGAGCGCGCCGTCGGCAATCCGGTCGAGGGTGGAGTCGAGGAAGTTTCCCCAGCGGCTCTTGACGTCCTGCATCCTGGCCATGATGCCGTCCAGGACGTCGGAAAAGATAAAAGCCGTGATGAAGAGTGTTCCCCACCAGAGTTGCCCCAGCGGGTAGAACACCAGGGCCCCGACCACCACACCGGCCGTACCGATGATGGTCACAGCATCGGGCGAAACACCAATCTTCAGGAGCCAGCGGGCAAGCGGAGTGAACAGGGCGGTGAAAAAACCGCGGGCGTGCCTATTCAGCATCCGTCTCCCCGGGCCAGGCGTCGGCCACCTGCTGGCGGACCTCGTCGAGGGTCTGGGTGATGGCCTTGGTCTGGGCAATGATGGGGAAGAAGTTCCCGTCCCCGCCCCAGCGCGGAACGATGTGCTGGTGCAGGTGGGCGGCGATCCCGGCGCCGCCCACCACGCCCTGGTTCATGCCGAGGTTGAAGCCGCCCGGATTCGCCACCTTCCGCAGGACCCGCATGGCCGTTTGCGTCAGCTCGGCGAACTCCGCCGTCTCCTCCAGCGTCAGGTCCGTGTAGTCCGGGATGTGCCGGTAGGGGCACACCAGCAGGTGCCCGGGGTTGTAGGGAAAGAGGTTCAGGACCACGTAGCAGGTCTTCCCGCGGTAAACGATGAGTGCGTCCTCATCGGTCCGGCCGGGCCCCACGCAGAAGGGGCAGTCATCTTCATTCTTGAACTGGTGCTGCCCGCCCTTGATGTAGGCCATGCGGTGCGGAGTCCACAGTCGCTGGAAGGCGTCCGGGACACCGGCGAGGTCAAAGTCGTCGGTAACGCCGGCATCACCTGGATACCCGGCGCCTGTGTTCTCCTGCACGGTGCTGTTCCGTTCCCTAGCTGGTCCGGTTACGGACGGCTTCCGTGATCCGCTTGACTGCCTCTGCAACCGGCACGCCGTTGTCCTGGCTTCCATCACGGAAGCGGAAGGACACGGCACCGGCTTCGGCGTCGTCGCCGCCGGCGATCAGGACAAAGGGGATTTTGTCCTTGCTGGCAGTACGGATCTTCTTCGGGAAGCGGTCCGAGGACGTGTCCACCTCGGCGCGGATGCCAACCGCCTTAAGCTGGTCGACGACGTCGAACATGTACTCGTTGAACGTCTCCGCCACGGGGATGCCCACCACCTGGACGGGCGCCAGCCAGGCGGGGAAGGCACCGGCGTAGTGCTCGGTGAGCACGCCCATGAACCGCTCGATGGAGCCGAACAGGGCGCGGTGGATCATGACGGGCCGCTGCCGCGTGCCGTCGGCCGCCTGGAATTCGAGTTCGAAGCGTTCCGGCAGGTTGAAGTCCAGCTGGATGGTGGACATCTGCCAGGTGCGGCCGAGCGCGTCCTTTGCCTGCACGGAGATCTTGGGACCGTAGAAAGCTGCTCCGCCCGGATCGGGGACAAGTTCCAGCCCTGACTCCTGGGCCACCTCGGCGAGGGTCCTGGTGGCTTCCTCCCAGGTGGCGTCGTCGCCGACGTACTTTTCGGGGTCCTTGGTGGAGAGTTCGAGGTAGAAGTCGTTCAGCCCGTAGTCCTTGAGCAGGCCCAGGACGAAGTTCAGCGTCTTGGTGAGCTCGTCCTTCATCTGTTCGCGGGTGCAGTAGATGTGGGCGTCGTCCTGTGTCATGCCGCGCACCCGGGTGAGGCCGTGCACCACGCCGGACTTTTCGTACCGGTAGACGGACCCGAACTCGAACAGGCGCAGCGGAAGCTCGCGGTAGGAGCGCCCGCGGGACCTGAAGATCAGGTTGTGCATGGGGCAGTTCATCGGCTTCAGGTAGTAGTCCTGCGCCGGTTTTCGGATGGTGCCGTCGGCATTGAGTTCCTCGTCGACGCGCATCGCGGGGAACATGCCCTCCTTGTACCAGTCAAGGTGGCCGGAAACCTCGTACAGGTGGCCCTTGGTGATGTGGGGGGTGTAGACGAACTCGTAGCCGGCTTCGACGTGGCGCTGGCGCGAGTAGTCCTCCATCTCCTTGCGGATGATGCCGCCCTTGGGGTGGAACACGGGCAGGCCGGAACCCAGCTCGTCCGGGAACGAGAACAGGTCCAGTTCAGAGCCGAGCTTGCGGTGGTCGCGGCGTTCGGCCTCGGCGATCCGCTCCTGGTAGGCCTTGAGGGCATCCTTGGTGGGCCACGCCGTGCCGTAGATCCGCTGCAGCTGCTGGTTCTTCTGGTTGCCCAGCCAGTAGGCGGAGGATGAACGGGTCAGGGCGAAGGCGTTCGAGATGAGCTTGGTGTTGGGCAGGTGGGGGCCGCGGCAGAGGTCGCACCAGACGGTGGTGCCTTCCTTGCGTTCCACATTGTCGTAAATGGTGATGTCGCCTGCGCCGACCTCGACGTTGACGCCTTCGCCGGCTTCGGCGGCCTCGTTCTTCTTGCCCAGCAGCTCGAGCTTGTAGGGCTCGTTCTTCATGGCCTCGCGGGCTTCGTCCTCGTTGACCACGCGGCGGACGAACTTCTGGTTCTGGTTGATGATTTTCTGCATCATCTTTTCGAGGGTCTTGAGGTCCTCGGGGGTGAAGGGCTCCGCGACGTCAAAGTCGAAGTAGAAGCCGTCCGTGATGTAAGGGCCGATTCCGAGCTTGGCGTCCGGGCGCAGCTGCTGGACGGCCTGGGCCATGACGTGGGCGGTGGAGTGGCGGAGCACGTTCAGCCCGTCGGGGGAATCGATGGTGACGCCTTCGACGTCGGCGCCCTCCGGAAGTTCCTGGTCCAGGTCCTTCAGCTCGCCATTGACGCGGGCCACAACAACGTCGCGGCGCTCAAAGAAGAGTTCCGCACCGGTTGTCCCGGTAGTCACCTTGGTCTCTTCGCCATCGACGAGAAGGGTGATCTGCTGGGCATCTGACACGGGTGTCTCCTATTCAAAGTTAAGGCTTCATAGCTTGTGGCGTACGGGGACCACAGCCAGCCATCGTCAATGCTATCGGTTCAACTGAGGGCCGACCAACGCGGCGCACGGCATGCTCAGCCGTTAAATCCCGTGATGGCGAGGCTCCTGCTGATCCCGTCCAGGGGGTGGGGCACATCCTGCCCGGGCGTGGAGGGGTCCGGAAACGGCAGGGTTTCGGTCCTGCTCAGGTCCCAGGCCATGCTGGCGCTCAGGCTGATCCCACGCGGGCCCGTCCGGCGTGTGGTGCCCCGGATCAACAGCAGCCGGGTGCCAAACAGGAGCATCCCGGCGTTTTCCTGCGCTTCGTGGAAAAACACCGAATCGATGCATCCGGTGCCGTCGTCGATGCTGATGAAGACAACCCTCCTGCCGCCCCTCATGGGAGGCGTCTGGGTGGCAACCCGGACGCCGGCCACCAGCACTTCCGTGCCGTTGCGCAGGCCAAGGAGTTTGTCTGCAGTGATGACGCCCAGCCTGTCCAGCATGGGCCGGTGGCTGTCCATCAGATGCGAGCTGACATCAACCGCCATCAGGTCAAGCTCCGCCCTGACATTGTCCACCAGCGTGGGTGCCGGCAGCCCCGGGCTGACATTGCGCAGTTCAACATCGCCCAGCGGGAGGGACAGTTGCCCCTCAAGGACTTCAACCCCCTTTTTGCTGCTGCTGGTTGCCTGGAGCTTCTGCAGATGGTGCACCAGGTCGGCCCGGTTGGCCGTGCCTCCCGCCTCCCGGTGCAGGGAATCGAAGGCGCCAAGCTGCGCCAGCCGCTTGATGCTCGGCTTACTGATTCTTGACCGTGCCCGAAGGTCTGCCAGGGAGTCGTAGGGCTGGCCTGCGACGATTCTTTTCAACTCAGTTGCAGAGAGCCCGTAAATCCCATTAAGGCTCAGCCGGATCCCCAGCTTGCCGGCATCCTGCCCTGACCTGACCCGTTCCACCCGGTATTCGGCTTTGCTCAGGTTAATGTCCAGGGGAAGGATCGGGATGCCAAGCCTTCGCGCTTCCGCCACCAGCAGCCGCTTGGGGTACATCCCGGGATCGTGCTCCCACAACCCGGCAAGGAACGCCTCAGGATGGTGCGCTTTCAACCATGCTGACTGGTAGGTGGGGACAGCGAAGGCAGCTCCATGCGCTTTGCAGAACCCAAAGCTGGCAAAGGACTTCAGGGTTTCCCATACTTTGTCGATGACGTCGGGGGAAAAGCCCTTGGCCTTTGCGTGCTTGCGGAAATACTCCTCAACCTGGGATTCGCCATCCTCGCTGCTGAGGGCCCGGCGGAACTCATCGGCCTTAGCAAGCCCGCAGCCGGTCATCACGTCGAATGTCCTGAGGATCTGTTCGTGGAAAACCGTCACCCCGTGGGTTTCCTGAAGAACAGGCTTCAGGAGAGGGTGCGGGTAGACCTCGGGGGCGAATCCGTGCCGGTGTTCAAGGAAGGGCCGAACCATGTCAGATTTCATGGGCCCGGGACGGAACAGCGAAATATCGATGATGAGGTCGTTGAACTCCCGCGGCGCCATCTTGCCGATCAGTTCACGCTGGCCCGGGGATTCGATCTGGAAGCAGCCAAGGGTGTGCGTGCTCCTGATCAGCTCGAACGTGGCTTCATCATCGAGGGGCACTGCATTGAGGTCGATGTGGCCGTTGTCCGCGATGTAGTCAGGTCCCGACCCGTCCTGCCCGGGAGAATGGTTCCCGGCCGCCACCACGTCCTCCTTCGAGGGATGGATGCGGATGATCTCCCGGACTGCAAAAGCCATGGCACTTTGCATCCGGACACCCAGGACATCGAGCTTGAGCATGCCCATGGGATCCATGTCGTGCTTATCGAACTGGCTCATGGGCAGCCCGAGACCGCTGGGCTGGACCGGGGTGCGGTCCAGCAGGGTGGCATCACCCAGGATCACTCCGCAGGGATGCATGGAAATGTGGCGGGGCAGCCGGTCAAGGCGTTCAGTCAGGTCAACCAGCAGGTCCAATTGCTGGTTTCCGGCAGCATCGCGCCGCTCAACCCTTCCGGCAAACTCCCGCAGTTCAGGTTTTTCCTGCAGCGCCTCCCGGAATTTGCCGGCCGAGAACCGCCACAACTGCTTGGCGATCTCCCCTACCTCGCCATCGTCCATGCCCAGCGCCATTCCGGCGTCGCGCACGGCACCCCTGGCGCGGTAGCCGTTCTGCATGCTCATCAGCGTGACCCGTTCGGAACCGAACCTCTCGAAAATCCGCCGGTACACGTTGTGGCGCTCCGCGCTTTCGACGTCGATGTCTATGTCCGGAAGAGTGGCACGGTCCTGGGAAAGGAAGCGTTCAAAGATCAGGTCATGCTGGAGGGGGTTCACCTGGCTGACATCAATCAGGTAATTCACCAGGCTGGAAGCCCCCGATCCCCGGGCAGCAGCACGGACGCCCATCTCCTGGATCATCCGTGACACTTCAGCGACGGTGAGGAAGTAGGAGGAAAAGCCAAGATTCCGGATGATGCCCAGTTCATGCTCCAGCCGGGTAAGCATGGCCCTCTCCCCGGCTCCGCTTAGCCCGGGGAACCTCCTGCCGATTCCGGCGTGGCAACGCTGGACCAGTTCATCATGGGGGTCCTGGTTGATCCCGATCACCGAAGCCTCCGGAACCACCGGTTGTTTCCACCCCATGTCCGTAGTGGGATCGATCCGGCACAGATCGGCGAGCGCCTCGGTTTGGGTCATCAGTTGTTTGAGGTCTGCGGCGCCAAATCCTGCTGCGGAAATGATCTCCTTGCCAAGCTGGAGCATCTGGGCCGATGTTTTCAGCCATCCCTGGCCGGTGGGCTGCAGCAGGGGCTCCCTGGCAAGTTCCGGCAGGGACTTCAGGGTTCGGGCAGAGTCAAGCACATCGGCAGTGGGCGCTCCATCCGCGGCGCAGTATCTTACGGCGTTAGTCAGGATCGCCGGGATGTGGTGTTCCTCGGCGAGCCGGAGCATACGCACAGCGTGGGAGGTACTCAGCGGGGAACCTGGGGGACTTAGCTGCGAGACAATCTCGGCAACCACTGTCCCGCCGGGCATGACGTCCAGCCACTGCTTGAACAGTGTCCGGGGCCTGAGGTATCTCCGCCCTCCCATGGCCAGGCCGACGTCCGAATCCGGTCCGAGCAGGACGGTCAATACCGGCTTGAGTGTGTGGGGGTCAAGGGTCCGGGAGGCAAGCTCGGCGCGTGTGACAGCCACCGGGACGGCTCCCCCGGACTTCCCGGAGGTCCGGGCATGGGCATCAGAGATCAGCCGGCATAAGGCACGGTACCCTGCCCCGTTGTTATGGCCGCGTGCAAGCACCACCACCCTGCCCGCCACCTGGGTGCGGTGATCGCCGTCGTCGTCAAAGACTGCAAGGTCCACCCCCACAATGGGATCGATTCCGGCCGCCATGCATGCCTTGAGGTGCTTGATGGTCCCGTACAGGCCGTCGCGGTCAGTGCAGGCGAGCGCTGTGGCACCGTCAGCTGCCGCGCTTTGGGCAAGTTCTTCCGGCCAAGAGACGCCGTAGTGGGCACTGAATGCCGTGGAGACGTGAAGATGCGTAAAGCTCATGCTGTTGTGGGTCGGAGGCCGTCATGGATCCGCAGCAGCCGCCAGCGGCCGCTGCCAATGTGCCGGGTGAGGTCGAGGGTGAGCGGTTCGTCCTGCTCCCGGCCGTTGCGTTCGCGGCCGTCAACCGGCAGTACCTGGACACGCCAGATCTCGTGGTCAACCACTCCCTGCCCGCTTCCAAGCGGTGCCCGGCTGACTTCATCCCACCACTGCCGGCGTTCATACCAGCGGACGGATTCAGCACAGACAGCGTAGGAACGTCCTGACCAGGTAAGGCTTACCGGTTGGCCGTCAGGAGCGCAGGCAACATCAACGGATTCGCTGAACATGCCCATGGGCGCCTCCCGGTGAAACTGAAACTATTCGAATATGTATTCGAACATATACAGTCTACGCCCGGTTCCCGTCCAACGCATCCACAGGTAGGCAAGGAAGCCTCGCCGGCTTCCTCCGTTTCCTCAGCACAGGGGTGGACGGACCGTACGCCAGGGAGCAGGATTGTGCCATGGACACCAAAGACGCACTCCTCAAGCAGGTCAGCATCAAAGCCCAGGACTCAACCCTGGTGGCCACCTTCGATCTGGACGGCACTATTCCAGGCTCCGGCGCCTACGTGGTGGGGCTTGTCGCGGCCAGCCCGGACTACTCCTCCCAGCGGCGGCTCGGCATTGAATTCATGAACGGCGAACCCATCGCCTTCTACTCGTTCAGCCACGAGCAAAGCACGGAAGAGAACTACGACCTCTCGGGCGTAACCCACTCAGAGAACTCCATCACCGGCCATTTTCCCCTCGCGGCCATTAATGGGCTCGGAAAGTCACACGTCATGACAGGCTTCAGCGAGGCGGACGGCCGGGAATTCCAGTCCGGAGTTCCGGTGGATGAAGCACTGTAAGAAGGCGTGAGCTGACCTGTAAAGGGTCAGCTGTTTTGTTTGTGGACCCGCATCTCGAGCTCGATAAAGCCGGAGATCATGGCGCGGTAGGTCGATTCGACGATGTCCGGATCGATGTCCTTCTTTTCGGCCGCGGACCGGACATGCTCGATGATCCGTTCCACCCGCCCCGGGGCGCGGACTTCAGCGTCGTCGCCCTTCAGGGTTCCGGCGATGCGGATCAGCCGTTCGCGGCGGGCGATGAGGGTGACAATCTGCTCATCCACTTCGTCAACAGCAACCCGGACGGCAGCGAGCTGTTCCTTGTCGGCCAAAGCGTCTCTATCGTTTCCTTGAATTGTTGCCATCGTCTGACAGTATCGAAGCATGCAGCCCCGAGTCGACTTCATCTCATTAGGTGTCCGCAGCGTCCCGGCGTCCCGTGCCTTCTATGTTGAGGGCCTCGGCTGGCCGGTCCACCAGGAGGTCCCCGGCGACGTCGTCTTCATCCAGGTAAACCACGGCCTGGTGCTCTCCCTTTGGGACGCCCGGCAAATGCAGGCCGAGGCGGGCGTCAGCGCCCCGGGTCCGGCGCCGTGCATCACCTTGAGCCACAACCTTGCCAGCACGGAAGAGGTGGACCGGGTCATGGCGGAGGCAGCAGCGGCGGGGGCCGCCATCATCGCCGAGCCGGTGACGCAGCCCTGGGGCGGCTACAGCGGCTACTTCGCCGACCCCGACGGTTTCCGCTGGGAAGTTGCGTACAACCCCACTTGGGCAGTGGACGACGGCGGCGCGGTCACCGTATAGGCCGGCGCCAGCGTTGCTGGGGCTGCTAGAACAGGGCCTCCACCGGCTGGATCAGTTCCGGCCCGTTGTTGCGCACGTTGCCTACCTCCTTGCCCACGGACTCCACCCGCCAGTCCGCTGCCACGTCCTTGACCCCCGACCGCACAAGGTCCACCAGCCCGGCGGCGTCGTCCACGTCGGGATCGAGCCAGGCCTGCATGGTCGCCTTGTCCATGGGCAGGGGGACCCGGTCATGCAGTGCGGTCAACTTTCCGAAGACCGTCGATTCACTGCCCGGAGGCGGCGTATCGGTCGTGAGGATCGACGTGGACAGCAGCCATTGCCCCGGTTCCCCGGCCGGGACGGACGGGTCCTTCCACCACTCGTAGAGCCCGGCAAAGACCAGGCCCCGGCTCTCTCCGGGATGCACGTAGTAGGGCTGCTTCGATTTCCCGGGGCCCTGCTTCCATTCGTAGTACCCGTCTGCCGGTACGGCGCAGCGCCGGGACTGCACCGCCTTGCGGAAGGCCGGCTTCTCCAGCACCGACTCGCTTCTGGCGTTGATCATCCGTGACCCGATGCCGGGATCCTTCGCCCAGGAAGGGACCAGGCCCCACTTTGCAACATGCAGCTGGCGTACCTGCTTAGGGGCCGGGCCGTCGTCGATCAGCCGTTCCAGGACGATCGGGACATCATCGGTGGGCGCCACGTTCCACGAGGGCGGGATGCTCACCTCGTCCTCCAGCTCGGCGTCGAACTCTGCCAGGAGGTCCCCCACGGCACGTGCCATCACATAGCGTCCACACATGGCTCCAGCATGCCATCGGCGCCACATACTGTCATCCAGGCGGCACCGGGACCTGCGGGCAGGGGGAATACCGGGCGGCGCGCTACCGTTGACAGGAACGAAACCTACATCGACGCAGAGGAGAATTCTGTGGACTTCACTCCCGAATCCGGCACCATCACCATGTTTTCCACCACCTGGTGCGGTTACTGCAACCGGCTCAAGAAGCAGCTGGACGCGCAGGGCATCGGCTACACCGAGATCAACATCGAGGAAGTGGAGGGCACGGCCGAACTCGTGGAGCAGCTGAACGGCGGCAACCGCACCGTTCCCACGGTCCTGTTCCCGGACGGCACAGCCGCCACCAACCCCTCCGCCGCCGAGGTCAAGACGCGCCTGGCAGCATAACCACCGCGGCCGCCCGGCCGTTCGAACCGTTGCGGGTCATGCCCCCAGGCTGCTGAAGGAAGCAGTTTCCAGGGTGGCATGGCCCGCATACGTCTGCAGGACTGCATCCACCACGGCCTCCACATTCACGCCGGGAACCAGGTCGTCCACCGCCCCGGCCGTGGCAGGGTCCCACTCCAGCCCCAAGGCTGCGTAGCTGTCGGTCAGGACTCTCCGTATCGGTGCGGAGTTTTCCACCACGATCACCGAACTGAAAAGCCACCCGCCGGCAACCACCCGCTGGGCCGTGCCCACGAGTTTCACGCGGTGCGCCGGGCGGGCGGAATCAGTGCCGTGCACGCTGAACTCTCCGGGGCAGTATTCGCCGGGTATTTCCCCGACAGCCGCCTGCACCCCTGCCCTGCGCAACGCCTGGGCAAACAACTCCCCGAAGTGCCCGAACCGGGTCTTGGAGCCGGCAATGGCATCCGGGTCCGGCTCGATGTGGTCCACCACCAGGGTCCCCTGGTGGTAGGCGGCGGCGCGTCCCCCGGCCCTGCGCACCAGCGGCTCGAAGCCGTTGTCCCTGCATGCCTGCGCGGCTGCTTCGAATCCCGGCAGGCGGGTGTCGCGCTGGCCGAAGGCGACGGTGGGGGCGGGCCGGTAGAGCCGCAGGGTTGGCCCGATCTCCCCGGACTTGGCCCTGGCCAGGAGCTCCAGCCCGAATTCCAGGTCACGGCCTGCTCCCAGCGAGGCTTCCTGCCGCACCACTGTCAGTGTGCGGGGTCCCGGTCCGGCGTCATGCATGTTGCTAGGCTCCCTTGTGGTCTTGCTGTTCCTTGTTGTTGCCGCGGCGTTCGCCGTGGATTGACGCCGTCTGGCTCAAACTCGGCCCCGTTCTACCGCAGCCATTTCGGGGAGCTGCCGGCGGACAAGCCCCACCTAGGTTACGCCGTAGCCTTCCAGGTCATTTACACCGCGGCATCGTGTTCGCCACGGTTCAGCCTCCCGCATCACAGGCCGCGGCGCCCCACCCACAGGCCGTGGAACAGCGGGACCACGGATGCTGCCATCAGCAGGTTGCCCAATGCGGAGTCATCCGCCCGTATCAGGGCCCCCGCAATGAGAAGGGCAGCGAAGACCACGGCCGACGCCGAACGGCGGGCCGTGCGGTCCAGCCGGGCAACCTGCCGCTCAAGGCGCGGGTTGGCAACAGGGAGGTTCCCCTCCTCAGCCCGGGTGATGAGCCCGTCCAGCCGCCCGGGCAGCCGAAGGGCGAGTCCCCCGGCATCAATCGCCTGCCGGGCGGCGTCCTGCACGATGTTGCCGCGCTCGTCGCGCAGCAACCGGGCCGCATACGGTTCCACCGAGTCCCAGAGGTTGTAGCGGGCGTCCAGGGAGCTGCACACCCCCGAGGTCAGCGATACTGCGCGGATGATGAGCAGGAAGTTCTCCGGCAGCTGGAATGGCAGTGAACGGACCACGTCGCCGAATTCCACCGCGAAGTCGCGGAACTCGCGTGGATCCACCTCGCGGAGTTCCGCGAAACCCATCCCACCGAACCGGGCGAAGAGATGCGTCATGGCCCGCTCCAGCTCCACGGTGTCGGCCGCCGGTACCAGGACGCCCACGTCACGGATGGCGGCAACGAGTCCTTTGCCGTCACGGGCTGCGGCAGCGATCAGGAGCCTGCGCAGGCCGGTGCGGGCTGAGGCTGTGACCTCGCCCATCATGCCGAAATCGATGAACGTCAGTTTCCACGGGTGTTCCCCGGCGCCGGCAGGTGCGGGGGTGACGAAGATGTTGCCGGGGTGGGGGTCGGCATGGAAGAAGCCGTTGGTGAACAGCTGGTCGAACATGACCGCGGCGAAGACGCGAGCCACCGCCGCGGGGTCGATGCCGGCCGCACGAAGCGCAGCCACGTCGGTGATCTTGATGGCCGTGACATCCTCGAGGGTGAGGACGCGGCGGGTGCACCGCTCCCAGACGGGCAGGGGCACCTGCACGCGGACGTCGCCGGCAAAATCGGCGGCGAAACGCTCGGAGCCGGCAGCCTCGTGAAGGTAGTCGATCTCCTCAAAGCTGGTCTGCGCGAATTCCTCCAGCAGGGCGGGCATGTCGGCACGCTCGGAGACAAACCGGAAGTGGCTGAGCCATCCGGCCACCCTGCGCAGCGCGGCCAGGTCGACGTCGACGATCGCGCCAATCCCCGGACGCTGCACCTTGACCACGACGTCCTTGATCCCGAACTCGTCGGCGTCGTCAGGAAGGAGCCGTGCACGGTGCGCCTGGCCCAGGGATGCGGCGGCGAGCGGAGTTTCCTCGAACATGGCGAACGCCCGCTCAAGCGGGAATCCCAGCTCGGACTCGGCAAGGGCGCGGATGGCGGGGAAAGGGACCGGCGGAACCTCGTCCTGAAGGCCCTCGAGCTCCTCGGTGATTTCGGGTGGCAAAACGTCAAGCCGGGATGACAGGAACTGGCCCACCTTGATCATCAGGCCGCCCAGGTCCACGGCCAGGACATGGAAACGCCGGGCGAAGCGCTGCATCCTCGGCGAACGCGTCCGTGCGGCAACCCTGGCCAGCCCGATCCTGGGGAGGAACAGTTCGAACCACCAGGTGACTGCCAGGTGCCAGGCAGCGAACCGGAGGATGCGGCGGTAGCGGGCACGGGTGTTTCCCGCGCCCGGTGCCGGAGCGGACCGGCCCCGGCGGATGGACGGCACCCGCGTCAGTCCTGGGCGAGAATCGAGTACATCCGGCGGCGTGCCTCCTCGAGGACCGCCACGGCCTGCCTCACCTGTTCGGGTGATCCCGTGCGGTTCACCTGCGCTGCTGCCTGGGCGAGCTCAACGCCTGCCTTGGGCAAGGACATGAACTCGGCTCCGCCGTGGGGGCCTGCTGTGTCCCATGGAGCCGATGGGTGGTCGCGGGCAACTTCCTCCCGGCCGGCTTCGGTGAGGCTGTAGATCTTGCGGCTGTTGGATTCCTCGGCACTGATGACGCCCTCGTCGGCCAGCAGTTGAAGCGTGGGGTAGACGGAGCCCGCGCTCGGCTTCCAGCTGCCGCCGCTCCGGTCCTCAATTTCGCGGATGATCTGGTAGCCGTGCATGGGGCGCTCTGCCAGCAGGGCCAGCACCGCCGCCCGCACTTCGCCCTTGCCGGCGCGGGTGCCCGCGCGCTTCTCGAACCGGGAACGCAGTTCGTCCACAGCCTGCCACAGGCCGTCGATATTGGTGCCGCCGAATCCATATGCCGGGTACGAGCCACGCATGATGGCCTCCTCTGTGAATCGCGAACGATATACAACGATACTTAACGATACAACCGGGGAGGCCCGGCGGGGCGGCCGTCAGAGGAGTCAGGTCCTGCGGAGCGTCAGGATCTGCTCGGCGCGGCCGAACGGGCCCTGCCGGTCGTGCAGGACCGTTGACGTCAGTCCAATCCCGTCCCGGCCGAAGGACACGGCGTTGTCCAGGCCCAGCCACTCCCCCTCCGGGCGGCGGTACATGTGGATCTGCAGGTCCAGGTTGGGAAAGGCGTAGCTGTCCTTGCCGGGCGGAACCCGGGCGGCGATGCCGTTGGCTGTGTCCACCAGCCCCATCAGCCGGGCCAGGTCGCTGCTGTCGTTCCGGTCCGTCAACGGATGGTCGGTGCGGAGCCAGACTTTGCCGGCCCCCGGCCGGTGCCCTTCGGCCACGCGCATCTCCAGGGACCTGATGTAGCCGCCGGGCCAAACGGCGGAACCGTCATAGGGTTTGCAGTCGTCGGGCCCGGGAATGGCCGTGTCCTCGATGGCTGCCACCGCGGCGGTATCGCTGGTGATCATCCGCCACGCCGTGGCGCGGATGGCGGTCCGGCCGTCGGCAACGAGTTCGGCCTGCAACAGCTCGATGGTCCGCCCGGGCCGGAGGGTGGAGGTTTCGATGTGGAACCCGCCGCCGGGGATCAGCCCCAGGATCTCGTAGCTCAGGCGTGCCATCCGCATGTCCGCCCGCGGCTGGTGCCGTTCCAGGGCATCAGCCATCAGGCCGGACGCGGGTGCCATGTGCTGCTCGTGGACGTTCCAGGCGCCCTGCGCGTGGATGGTGGAGCGGAAGCGGCCGCCGCCCAGGTTTTGGTAGTAGGCATTGCCGTGCGCCAGTTCGGGAAGCTCTTCAGTCAACGGTGACCTTTCGGCGGATCTCAGTGAATTGGCACTAACTCTATCTGCTGGGGCCGGAGGACCGGCCAGCGGGTCGGATTGAAATGTTTGAACGTGGAGGAAGGCAGCGGACTAGACTCAGGAACTGGTCCTGTCAGCATCCCTCGGAAGAGGTGTTCCATGCGCGTCATCAGCTACAACCTCCGCAAGCACAAGGCCAGCGGCGAGCTCCTCGCCCTGGCCCGGAATCATGACATCGATGCGCTGTGCCTCCAGGAGGTGGATTCCAGCGACCTGCCGGAAACCCTGGGTCCCCTGCACCTGGCGGACACCACCAAGGGCAACCGGCTGGGTTTGGCCATCTACTACCGCACCAGCCGCTTCACCGCGCTGGACACCCAGTCCTTCGCGCTGAAGAAGTCGATGCATGACAGGGTGTTGGCACCGGCCCATGAGAGGCTGATCGGAACGCGGGTGATGGACAATGACACCCAGCATGAACTGGTGATCGGATCGTTCCACGCCGCCCCGCTCACCGCGTCCAATTCGCTTCGCCGCAAGCAGATCCATGCCGCCCATGCCGAGCTGCTGAGCATGGGCAAGGGCCTGATGACCCTGATGGTGGGCGACTTCAACTACCCGTTCTTCACCAAGAACCTTGATATCCACATGAAGAATTCGGGTTATGCGCTGTCCCTGAGCAACCGCCGCACCTACACCCGGTACAAGGTTTTCAAGGGCCACTTCGACTTCGCGACGTCCCTGGGCCTGGACATCCAGAGCGTGGAGACACTTCCGCGCGGCAACTCGGACCACCTTCCCATCCTGGTCACCGCCGAATACGGCCCGGACTACTAGGCAGCGCGCCTTACCGGGACGCCAGCCGCTCCCGCAAGGCAGGCCATGCCGCAGCGAATCCGGGGTGCAGTTCCTTCGATTCCACCTCGCCCAGCGGAACCCAGAGCAGTTCAATGCTCTCGGGATCGCTGATCACCGGATCGAAAGGCTCCCGCACCAGCACCACCACGGTGGTGTAGGACCAGTAGCCGAGATCCAGCACCGAGGTGAAGAGCACGTCCACGCCCGCAGGCGGCACCGCCGCTTCCTCAAAGGCTTCGCGGAGGGCCCCGTCAACGGGTTCTTCGTTTTCGTGGAGGGCCCCGCCCGGCAGCCCCCAGGTACCGCCGTTATGGCTCCAGACAGCCCGATGCTGGAGCAGAACGCCTTTGGACGGGTCATAGGCAAGCACTCCCGCAGCCCCGAACCGGCCCCAGTAGCGGCCGCGCTCCCCCTCCACCCAGGCGTCACCGGGATCCCGGGGACCGGTCCGGACGGGCGGAGTGGAGGATGCTGCGGAGGCCGGTGAATGATCCATCACGCCAGTCTGCCAGCTCATTCATCCTGGGCCCAGCACACCGCCCGGCCTCAGGTGCCGTGCCCGCGGTCGACGGCGAAATCGCCGCCGGGATACATGATGGTTTCGTGTCCGTCGTCAAAGCGGACCAGGTAGGGCGGTGTTCCGCCCTGGCCACGCACTTCAACGATCACCCCGTGACGGTCCGTGGATCCCACAGTCCTTCCGTGGACGATGATCCGGTCACCCTGCGCTGCCTCCATGGCAATCACCTCCAGCCCCCAGATTACGTCCACGCGGCGGGCCGGAACAGGCCCCGCATGGCAGGATTTCCCTATGCCGCTCAGCCTCCTCCTGATTGCCGATACCCATGTCCCCAAACGGGCCAGGGACCTTCCCGCCCAGGTGTGGTCCGCCGTCGAGCACGCCGACGTGGTGTTCCATGCGGGGGACTGGGTGGAGGCGGCATTGCTGGACCGGTTGGAACAGCGGAGCCGTTCGCTGGTGGGCGTGTACGGGAACAACGACGGCCCGGACCTGCGCAGCCGCCTCCCCGAAACGGCGCACATCACCCTGGAAGGCGTCCGTTTTGCCATGGTGCATGAAACCGGGCAGGCCAAGGGGCGGGAGTTGCGGTGCGAGGCCCTTTTCCCGGATGCCGATGTCCTGGTTTTCGGGCACAGCCACATCCCCTGGGACACAACCTCCCCAAGAGGCCTGCGGCTGCTGAACCCGGGCTCCCCCACGGACCGCCGCCGGCAGCCCGCCTGCACTTTCATGACGGCGACCGTCGACGGCGGCAAGCTCGCGCAAGTGCGCCTGGTGGAAGTCCAGCGGGTGTAATCACGGGTTGGCAGGTGGCCGCTCGATGCCTAGGCTTGAACGGTAAGCATACTTAGCTTTTGGAATCCACCAACCACAGGAGGACCACCATGACAGACCAGTACACCTTCCGTAACCCGGTCACCGCATACGAGCAGATCTCCCCGCCGGAGCAGCACCAACCCGAGCCCGGCCTGGATGCGGAGCTGACGCCCAAGGCGGACCTCGGGGAGGACACCTACCGCGGCACCGGACGGCTGGAGGGCCGGAAGGCGATCGTCACGGGGGCGGACTCCGGGATCGGCGCGGCGGCGGCCATCGCCTTCGCGCGGGAAGGGGCCGACGTTGTCCTGTCGTACCTGCCCCAGGAGGAGGAGGACGCGGCCCGGATTGCCGGCATCATCGAAGCCGCGGGCCGCAAGGCCGTCAAGGTTCCCGGGGACCTCAAGGACCCGGTGGTCTGCCGCGAGGTCGTGGACACTGCGGTGGCTGTCCTGGGCGGCGTGGACATCCTGGTCAACAACGCGGGCAAGCAGGTGGCGCAGGAGGAGCTGGCCAACATCACCGACGAGCAGTTCGACCACACGCTCAAGACCAATGTGTATGCGATGTTCTGGCTGACCAAGGCCGCGCTGCCGCATATGCCTGCCGGCTCCACCATCATCAACACCACGTCCGTGCAGGCCTACAACCCGTCGCCGACGCTGGTGGACTATGCCACCACCAAAGCCAGCATCAACAATTTCACCAAGGGCCTGGCGCAGCAGCTGGCGCCAAAGGGCATCCGGGTGAACGCCGTTGCGCCGGGGCCCATCTGGACCCCGCTGCAGGTCAGCAGCGGCCAGCCGAAGGAGGACCTGCCGGAGTTCGGGCAGTCCACTCCCCTGGGCCGCGCCGGGCAGCCGGCGGAACTTGCGCCCGCGTACGTGTTCCTCGCCTCTCCGGAGTCCAGCTTCGTCATTGGTGAAACGCTGAACGTCAACGGCGGCAGCCCCACGCCGTAGCGGCTATGCGCCGTCCTGTTCAGCCAGCAGGGCGTCAGTGGCTTCGTCCGGCTGGCCGTCGAAAAACTGGGCCAGGACGGTTTTGAACACCGTTTCGCCGGGCGCGGCGCGGAGGAAAAGCGTCATGGACGACTGCAGTTTGCGGGCGTCGATGCCGCCCAGGATGTCCTCTGCGGCGCGCCCGGCGTGATTGGTGAGTACCTGGGCGCATTCGAGCAGGCGCGGTCCCAGCACGTCGTGCTCAAGGTATCCGCGGGCTTCGGCCAGCGAACTGATGGCGTATGTCCGGGACGTTGCACTGTGCCCCAGGCCCGCAATCTGCGGAAAGATGAACCACATCCAGTGGCCGGATTTTCGGCCCAGCTGCAGCTCTGCCAGCGCCTGATCATAGGTTCCGCCGCTGTCCTGCGCCGAGACGAAGCGTTCCAGGTCAAAGGGCTCGTTCATGGGTGTCTCCTTGTGGTGGGGCTTCCGGTCTGGCTTGCTGGTGAATCAAGGCCGCTGCCTGGCGCAGCCGGGTGTCCGGGTCCTTCCGCCACCGGGCCAGGACGACGTCCGCCCGCTGCCGGTCCCGGTCGGGCAGCCCGGCAAGCAGCGGCACCACCACATCGGCCACCAGCGGATCGGCGAGTTCCCGGGTCTGCGCGGAGCGGAGGAAGCCCTCCATCCGGGTCAGGTCGGAGTGCCGGAGGACACCCACCCTGGACTGGAGCAGCACCACGGCCGCCAGCCGCCGTTCGAACACGGGCCGGGCACCCGGCTTCGGCCGGCCCCACAGGGCGGAGGCGAGCAGCACCACCCCGTCGTGGTCCAGGTCCTTGTACTTCCGGAGTGCATCGCGGACGGTTCCCCGGACTGCGCCCACCGAGGAACCGTAGGAGGCGAGGGCCCCGCCCAGCCTGCTCCCGACGTCGTCCGCCCGGTACCAGGCACCCTCATTCTGCAGCGTGCGGTCAACGAATCCTGCCGCAGCCGTGACAGCGTCCGCGGTGCTGCTCACTGCCGGCCCGCCGCAGCGTGGTTGATGCAATACGGCGTCCAGGGCCGGGCCTCCAGCCGCCCTTCGGCTATGGCTTCACCGCAGACGGCGCAGCTGCCGTAGGTCCCGGCTGCAAGGCGTGCGAGGGCGGCCTCCACCTGGTCCAGGCCTGCGCTGCTCTGCTTCAGCAGCGCCGAAGCCTGCGAGAGTTCGAAGGCGATGGTGGCGCCCTCCGGATCGTGTTCGTCGTCCACGTTCGAGTCCTGGCGGGCCGAGTTGGCCGAGGCGATATCCGCGCGGAGGGAGGGGAGCAGGGCCACCTTCCGTTGCCGCTCCTCCTCGAGCATGATCCGGAACCGTTCGAAATCAGGCATGTGAAAAGCGTAACCGCCCGTGCATCCAGTGCGGGTCAGTACCAGTTTTTAGCCACGGAGTGGTTCCAGGCCACGCACGGCGAGCCATACCGTTCACGGATGTAGCCAAGGCCCCATTCGATCTGCGTGCGGTAGCTGGTGAGCCAGTCGCCGCCGGCGCTGGCGTATTTGCCCGGCGGCAGCGCCTGCGGGATTCCATAGGCGCCCGAATAGGGGTTGGTGGCGGTGGTCAGCCAGTTGGATTCCTTGGTCCAGAGCTGGGCGAGGCACAGGAACTGGTCCTGGCCCCAGCCATAGGCGCCCAGGCGGCCGGAGGCATAGGTCTTTGCCCCCGCCGGATCGTTGACGGCGCCGCCGGGCACGGAAGGTACGACGACGGCGGGCGGGCCGGGCGGGACAGCAGGCACCGGCGGAGGTGCTGGAGCGGCGGGAGCCGCCGGGACAGGATTCGCCTGTGCCGGATTGGGACGGGCCGGATTGGGAGGGGCCGGATTGGGAGGGCCGGGATTCAGGAGCCCGGGATTCGCGGCCGGCGGATTCCGGGCTCCGGCACCGGCAACACTGGCGCCGGCTGCCGCCGGTCGGCGGGCCTGTTCCTCGGCGGCTGCCCGCTTTGCCGCCTGGGTTGCCTCATAGGCCGCGAGCGCCGCCTGGCCCTGCCGGTACTCCCCCTCCACTGCCGCCGTCGTCCCCTTGAGGGAGGCAAGCTGTGCGGTCAGTTCCCCGCTGCGCCGCTGCTCCTCCGCGATCTGTCGCGCCACAGCATCCTGTGCGGAACGCGCTGCGTCCAGTTTGCTCTTTGCCTCCTCGGAAAGGCGCTCGCGCTCTGCCCTGGCAGCCTTCTCCTGGTCGGCCAGCGAGGAGGTGATTTTCCCGGCGGCCGCCGCCTTGTTGACGAGGGCTGCGGTCTTGCCACCCACAATGTGAACAACGTTGAGCCGATGGACGCTGTTGGCCTCCAGGGCGTCCAGGGCCACGAAGAAACCCATGGCTGTCCCGCCGGTGCGGTAGGACTGGGCGGCCAGCGCGCCGATCTCCCTCCTGTGCTGCAGCAGTTCACCGCTTGCCTGGGCAGCCTGCGCGGCCAAGGCGTCCACCCTGGCGGTGGCGGACTGGAGGGCGGCGTCGGCCACGGCATAGTCCGCAGCCGATGTCACTGCGGCGCTCCCCACCGACTCGGACTGGCGCTGCAGGCCGTTGAGCAGGTCATTGATCCTGGAGATTTCGGCGGCCTTGCCGGTCTCCGTCTGCTGCGCCTTCTGCACATCCTCCCAGGACGGATACCCGCCGGGCGGCATCTCAACGGCTGATGCGGGGAGCAGCGCGGCCGAGGTGGCGAGGGCAACGCCCAGCAGGCCTCCCAGCAAGGGGGATTTCGCCTTGGTCACAAACGGGGACATAGTTCCGAAGCCTACCGGCGGCCGACTGACCCCATCAGTCACAGTAGCCACATCGTTACATTTTCTTGCGATGGCGACGCTGATGCCAGCGTTCGTCGCCATGCACAGGATTCCGCCGTCCGTGCGTGCCGATCCTAGACTTGTGGCATGGGCGGGAATGGCGCACCGGCAGGAACTGGAGTGCTCCGTCCACACCCTCGCCGCCTGCGGGTCCTGGCCGCGGCGGCAGCACTGGCGACGGTACAGGCAGCGTCGGCCTGCACATCCTCCCCGGCGCCGGAGACTACCGGGGAGACACCGACTGCCACAGCAGGGCAAGGACCCATAGCTGTCGAGCTAAACCAGTCGCGGGACCAATATGGCAAGCCTGAGGTCCAGCTGCAGCTCACCAATACGTCAGACGCTGCGGTGACGCTGATCCAGGCCGAAGTCATCTCTCCCTTCTTTCAAGAAGCGATCAGCTGGATGCCCGCCGGGGATGACCTCGAACTGCCGCCCGGCCAGCCGAAAAGCCTGCCGGCGGCGCTTCCCGCTGCAACATGCGAAGGGCGCCCCTCCCCGGACGGGGAAACGGCGAAGGCCACCGTCCTCGTGACCTCACCCGGACAGTCCCGGCCGCGGCAACTGACCTTCAGCGCCTCTGATCCATTCGGGGTCCTCCGGCGCAACAATGATGAACTCTGCCTCGCCACCGCAGTAGCCGCCGTGGCGGACATCCGCCTGGGCACGCAGCTGGAGGTGGCGCCGGACGCGCGCACCGCCGTCGTCCACCTTGTGGTGGCCCCGCACCCGGCAGCAGATAGGAAAAACCCGGACCAGGCGGCCCGGTCCCTGACCATACGGAGCATTGGCGGCACTCCCCTGCTGGCCGAAGCGCCCCGGAATCCCTGGCCGGCAAACCTCACCCTCACGGCGGGTGACGTCCCCCGTCAGTTCCCCTTGCATATCCGCCCCGCCCGCTGTGACCCGCATGCCATTGCGGAGGACAAGGTGGGCACTGTGCTGCCTCTGCAGGTCACTGTCGACGCCCGGCAGGGAGCGATCCGCGTTCCCGCAGGAGCGGTGTTACGTGCGCAACTTTATGACTTTGTTACGCGGTCCTGCATGCAGGGTTAGCAGCGGACTATCAGGCGAGGTCAAGACGGGATACTTCGGTGCAATCAAGACGATTGCTTAATCCGAGAGGAGGACCTCGTATGTTATCCAAATGTGACAATCAGCGGCTGGGCGGGTTATGGTCTTTCACGTGTCCCTCCCAAGCGGGACATTCCCCTCAGCATGCCGAGCCCTGCCGCTGATACGGGATTCAATCGCTTTCCTGTTGGCAGGGACGGGGGAACCAAGTTTCCGCGGCTTTTTCAAAGCCTTGGGGTTAAGTCGATAGCGCCTCGTTCCGTTCGGGGTTGCTTTCGGCCGGGTATCTCCAACCCGAACCCGACAGCTCACCCCGCAGGCATGGGAGAGGCGATCAACCGTGTCAAAAAATTCCATCACCGCCCGTCACCGCGCGACTCCGGCCCGCTCGATCGTGCTTCAGGGTTTGGCTGTTTCCGCCAAGTCCCAGGCCCGGACGCTCGGCCGCCCGGCCCTCGCAGTTGCCGCTGCATCCGGCATTGCGTTCGGCGTCGGAGCTCCGGCCCATGCAGGCGTGACCGGCCCGGACAGCACCGAAGCCACTAACGTCCAGGCCTACTCGGCGCCCGCCGCCGCAGTTGCCGCCCCCGCAGCAGCAGCCTCCAACGTCCACACCGTTGTTTCCGGTGACACCCTGGGCGCCATCTCGGCAGCCAACGGCGTCAGCCTCAACGATGTCCTCGCCGCCAACGGGCTGGACATCTCCACCATCATCTACCCGGGCGACCAGATCACCATCCCGGGCGCCGGATACGCAGCACCCGCCGCCGCTCCGGTCCAGGCCGCATCCGCTCCCGCGAACACCGGCATGAACATCTCCTACGCCTCCACCGCCCCCGCTCCGGCACCGGCCCCGGCACCGGCACCGGCTGCTCCCGTTGCCACCGGAACGGGCACCGGCGCAGCCATCCTGGCCAACGCCTACGGCCAGCTCGGCGTCCAGCAGGATTGCACCGCCATGGTGGAGAAGGCTCTCCGCGCCGTTGGCAAGTCCGTGGGCGACCTGGCCCCGGGCCAGTTCTACCAGTACGGCTCCGTGGTGGGCACCCCTGCCCCGGGTGACCTGGTGATCACTGCCGGCCACGTGGGCGTCTTCGCGGGCAACGGCCAGGTTGTCAGCGGTGGCGTTGACGGCTTCAAGACCGAGGTCCACTCCATTAGCTGGCTCAGTGGAGCTTCCTTCGTCCGCGTAGCGTAATTTCGCCAGCGTACCGAAGCAGCGCAGACAAGGGCGGCAGCCGGGATATCCCGGCTGCCGCCCTTGTCTCGTTCCCGGCCCTTCCGGGTTACGTACCGCAGAAGGTCATGTAGGTGCCGAAGTCTTCCGGCGGGCCTTCCGTGTAGCGTTCAAGGCCCCGGCGTTCGTCGTAGGGAGCACTGACGGCCTGCAGCAGCCGGTGCAACGGATCAAGGTCCCCCTCGGTGGCCGCCGCGAGCGCTTCCTCCACGAGGTGGTTGCGCGGTATGTACACCGGGTTCACCGAATCCATCAGGTCAGCGTCGGGATCCAGTGCCAGCCACTGCCCGGCCCAGGCGTCGAACGCGGCGAGGTCCAGGACCATGCCGCGGGCCGGCCGGACGTTCCCGCGCGCTGCCTGGCCGAGGTTCCGGAAGAACTGGGTGTAATCGACGGGGCCGTCCTTGAGCAGCGCAACAACCCCGTCCACCAGCTCCGATGCTGCGGCGTCCCCGGGGCTTCCGGCCGGGGCTTCCGGGAGGCCCAGCTTGGTTTTCATGCCGCTGAACCAGGCATCGCTGTACTGCTTCCGGAATTCGCCCAGGGCTTCCACGGCGGGGGCGACCGCCTGTTCCTGGTCCTCGTTGATAAGCGGCAGCATCGCTTCGGCGAGGCGGGCGAGGTTCCATTCGGCCACGACGGGCTGGTTGGCGTACGCATAGCGTCCGCCGACGTCGATGGAGCTGTAGACCGCGGCGGGATTGAAGGCGTCCATAAAGGCGCAGGGTCCGTAGTCGATGGTTTCACCGGAGATGGTCATGTTGTCCGTGTTCATCACGCCGTGGACAAACCCCACCAGCATCCATTGCGCCACCAGCGAGGCCTGGGCGGACACTACGCCCCTAAAGAGCGCCAGGTACGCGTTTTCTGCTTCGGCAGCGGCCGGGTAGTGCCTGTCGATGGCGTGGTCCGCCAGCCGGCGCAGCAGCTCAATATTGTCCGTAGCCCGCGCGTACTGGAAACTTCCCACGCGCAGGTGGCTGCTGGCCACGCGGGCCAGGACCGCGCCGGGCAGCATATCGTCCCGGCGCACCTGCCGTCCGGTGCCCACCACGGCCAGTGAGCGGGTGGTGGGGATGCGCAGTGCATGCATCGCCTCGCTCACCAGGTACTCCCGCAGCATCGGCCCGACGACGGCACGTCCGTCGCCTGCCCGCGCAAAGGGTGTGCGGCCAGAGCCCTTGAGGTGGATGTCCCGCAGGCGGCCGTTGGCGTCCACGATCTCGCCGAGGAGCAGGGCCCGGCCGTCGCCGAGCAGGGGTGAGTAGCCACCGAACTGGTGTCCGGCGTAGGCCTGGGCCACTGGGGTTGCCCCTTCCGGCAGGTGGTTGCCGAGCAGGAGCCGGACGCCCTCGGGCGTGCGCAGGTAGTCCGGGTCGAGTCCCAGCTCATGTGCGAGCGCCTCATTGAAGACCAGGAGCTGCGGGTCGGGGGCTTCCTCCGCCTGCCAGGGAACCGCCAATTCCGCCAGTTCCCTGGCGAAGCGGCCGTCGAAAGTAACTGTTGATTCTGCAGAGGCAGTCATGGATTAACCCTATCCGTGTCGTTGGCATCCCTGACGTTTGTCCGCCGGTTGACCAGCCAGGTAACCAGCCACAGGACAACCCCGATCACCATCAGTCCGCCGGCAATCTGGTATTGGATCACATTGCGGCCCACCCACGGGCCGGCAAGGAACGCGCAGAGCAGTGCCGCCACGAGGGGCAGTTGGCCGGGCGAGGTGAAGAACACCTTCCGGTCGGGGTCCCGCTTCCGCCGCAGCACCAGGCAGGCCACGTTCACCACGGTAAAGACGCACAGCAGCAGGAACGCCGTGGTGCCGGACAGGTTGGCCACAATGTTGCTCTCGGGATCGCTGGTCACGTAGAGGATCAGGCCCAGTGCGAGGATGGTGGAGAAGGCGATGCCGGCCCAGGGGGTGCGGCGAACTGGCAGCACCTTCCCCAATGCCCGCGGCAGGACGTGTTGCCGGGCCATGCCGTAGATGAGGCGGCTGGCCATCAGCATGTTGATCAGGGCTGTGTTGGCGACGGCGAAGACGGCCAGGAACGGGAAGACCCGGTCAATCGGGAAGTCGGGTGAGCCTTTGTGGACCACTTCCAGGAGTGCGGCTCCCTCAGCTTCCCTGATGCCTTCGAGCTCGGTGGGTGTCAGGACGCTGACCACGGAGACCGCCACCAGCATGTAGAGGAGCACGGCGATGCCGAGGCCGGTAAGCATGGTCCGGGGGAAGATCTTTTCCGGGTTCCTGGTTTCTTCCACCATGTTCACCGAGTCCTCGAAGCCCACCATGGCAAAGAAGGCGATGGAGGTGGCGGCGGTGACGGCCAGGAACAGTCCCTTGTCCTGGTAGTCGTTGAACACGAAGATTTCGCCCGGATTGCCTGTCCCCTGGGCCATCACGTAGAAGCCGACGCCGATCACGATGCACAGCGCGATCATCTCCACCAGGGTCAGCACCACGTTGAATTTGACGCTCTCCCCCACGCCGCGCAGATTGATGACCGCCAGCAGGAGCATAAACGCGAGGGCCACCGCAGTGATCACGCCCTGCCCCGGATCACCCATCACCCCGTTGATCTCCAGCCCGCCGAAAAAGTTTTGGGCCAGGACGTTCGCCGATGTCGACGCGCTGGTAATGCCGGAGCAGACCACGGCGAAGGCCACGAGGAAGGTGACGAAGTGGATCCCGAATGCTTTGTGCGTATAGAGCGCGGCCCCCGCGGCCTGCGGATACTGGGTGACCAGCTCAAGGTAGGAAAAGGCTGTCAGCGTGGCCACCACGAACGCCAGCAGGAAGGGCAACCAGACGATGCCGCCCACTGTCCCTGCCATGGTTCCGGTCACGGCATAGACGCCGGCTCCGAGGATGTCCCCCACGATGAACAGCAGGAGGAGTTTGGGGCCGAGCACCCGTTTGAGGGCGGGTTCCTTGTCTTCGGGAGTAACGTCAAACACTTCTTCGGAAGTTGCGCTCATTGTCGGCCTCCACGCCGGGTCGGGTGGCCAGCTTCCGGACTGCTGCCACGTATTTCACTGTGATCCTCCTTGTGCGCTTTGGCAATGCTCCCGCGCCCCACGGCCGGCCCCGCCGGGAGGCCGCCCTCCTGCCAGCGCTCGCGCCGGGGGAAGGCGATCCGTTGCAGGTCGTGCGCGGCAATGACACGGGTGCTGCCCGCCCGCGCAGCGGCCTGCCCGGCAAGCATGGTGAGGTCGTCGCCGTACCTGGACGAGAAATGCGTGAGGACCAGGGTGCCGGCAGCGCCGCCTGCCGCCAACTCTCCTGCCTGCCCGGCGGTGAGGTGGCGGTACTGGTGCGCCAGCCCGGCGTCGTCGTCGCTGAAGGTGCATTCGGCGACCAGGAGGTCCACGCCGTCGGCCAGCTCTTCGGCGCCCGTGCAGGGCGCGGTGTCCATGACGAACGCGAAGCGCTGCCCGGGCCGGGGCACGCTGACGTCTTCCAGTCCGACGCCGGCGAGGGAGCCTTCGCGCTGCAGGCGCCCCACGTCAGGCCCTTCAATGCCCGCAGCCGCGAGCAGGTGGGGCAACAGGGTGCGGCCGTCAGGTTCCGTGAGCCGGTAGCCGTAGGTTTCGATGCGGTGCTTCAATGGCCGGACGTCCAGTCCTTCAGCAACGGCCCCGGACGCGCCGTGGGGGTGGAGCCTCAGGTCGATCCCGGGCGAACTGATGGAAACGAGGGCCCGGACCACATCCTCCCCGGACGCGGGATAGTGGAGGTGTACGGGATGCGTGACCCCGTCCAAAGCCATGCGGGACAGAACGCCGGGCAGGCCGAAACAGTGGTCGCCGTGGACGTGGGTGAGGCAGATCCTGGTGATTTGGGTTGCCGATACACCGGCATGGATCATCTGGCGCTGGGTGCCCTCGCCGGGGTCGAAGAGCAGGCCTTCGCGGTCCCAGCGCAGCAGGTACCCGTTATGGTTCCTGCTGCGGGTAGGGACCTGCGATGCAGTTCCAAGGACAATGAGTTCACGCATGGTTATAGGTGGAAACCAAAAAGCAGGCTCCGGAGGAACCTGCCTTGTGGTGTGTCGTGTGGGGGTCAGTGCCGCCTGAGCATTCCCATAATCTTGCCGGCGATGCCACTTTGCCTGCCGCCCACCGCACCGGTTGTGTGCGGGGTGCGACCTGGTGCGCCGATGCCGCGCCGGCGCACTGTTCCGCCGGTCTCGGTCCTGCCTGCGAATCGTCCAGCGGCGTTCTTGATCATGCTTCCCAAGTTCATGTGAAACTCCTTCAGTCTTGATCTTGCCAACCGATATTCATCAGTCTGCTTAGTATTTTAGCCCACTTTGGGCTGAAGGCCAGATGCTGTTGGCTTTAGCGTTCCAGATCGTCGGGATCGAATTCGCTCAGCGGGGAACCGCCGAAGTTTTCCGTGTCGTCGCTGCCCTCGGCTTCCGCGCCGCCCGGGTTTTCGCCAAAGTCAACGTCTGCAACGGCTTGGCCGAGGGTCGGCGTGCCAGGGGGCACCTGCTCGTCGCCGGCCTCATACCGGGCTTCGGCCGTCTCGTCCCGCAGTGTCTGATCGCTGAGAAAGTCCTCTTCTTCGCCGGATACGGCCTCGTCCTGGAGCAGGGGATCTTCCTGCCAGCGGTCCGGATTGTTTTCGGCGGCACCGGGGTAGTTGTCCGGTTCGCCGGAGACGGGGTCGAGTTCGAAGGATGCGGCGGCGCCGGGAGTCTCGTCGAGAAGCACGTCGTTTTCCTCGACAACTTCCAGCTCGTCGTCAGGGAGGTTCTGTTCAGTCATGATGATGCCTTCCTCGTGATCGGCTTACCCAACAATAGTAAGCATACTGATGAACGGCAGGGGTGGAAACCAGCCGTCCGCGGGACTAAAGGTGCTGCCCGAACCAGGCCAGCGTGTCGTTCCACGCGGCCGTTGCTTGCGCTTCGTTGTAGCGCTCGCCGGTGTCGTTGTGGAAGGCATGGTCGACGCCGGGATAGACGGTGAGCTGATGGGTTACCGACGTTGCGGCCAAAGCGTCGCCGAGTGCCGGCATGGCCCCGGTGATGCGCTGGTCCAGCTCCGCGTAGACGCCGAAGACGGCCGCCTTGATGGCGGGAACCTTGTTGAGGTCCGGGGCCGGTCCGTAAAACGCGGCAGTGGCTTTGAGGCCGCTCAGTTCTGTGGCCGCCTGCCAGGTAATGCCGCCGCCGAAGCAGTAGCCGTTCATGCCGATGCGGGCATGGTCAATGAAGTCCTGTGCCGCCAGGTAGTCGAAGGCCGCGGCAAAGTCGCCCACATGGCGCGGTGTACCGGCCCTGGTCAGCGCACCCGGCACGGCGTCCGGGTCCATGTCCGCCGTTCCTCCTTCCCTGCTGAGCAGGTCAAGCGCCAGGGCGCTGTAACCTGCCTTGGCAAAACGGCGGGCCACGTCCTGGATGTGGGGCGTCAGCCCGCGGTTTTCGTGGCAGATCATTACGGCAGGACCAGCCGCGGCCCCGTCCTGCCGGGCGAGGTAGCCGCTGATGTCCGTGCCGCCGGAGGGGAAGGTGACGGTCGACGTCGTTATCCCCTGCGTGCCCTCCGGAACGGACAGGGGGCTCTTGGCTCCCGGGACGGCGCCCGACGTCGAAGTGCCGTTGCCCGCCGTCGAGGATGACGGGCTGGGCGTGGGCATGGGGTCCGTACTGCGCGGGACCTCCTCGGGCGTGCAGCCCACGAGAAGCATGGCGGCGGAAGCGGCAGTCATACTCCCGGTGATGAATGCCACCCGGCGGGTGAAGGTCCGGTGGGTCATGTCGCCGGCCCGGTAGTCGTCGAAGAATTCCTCGATCAGGTACTTTTCGAATTTGCCCAGCTGGACCATGGCCGCCTCCTGGAGTAGATCACCATCGTTGCCTAACTCCAGGCCGAGGACAAGGGGTTTTCGGCTGCCTGGACCGGTCGGTTGCCTCTTCTCCCGGGGTGCCAATGCTGTTAGATTTGCACCCCTGAAGGCTGGCCGCTGCCAGGACATTCCGGAAGGACCGATGATGCTCTCTGACACGTCACGTCCCGTCATCGAGGCGACCCTGCCCGTGGTGGGAGAGCATATCGGGGAGATCGCCAAACGCTTCTACAAGCACATGTTCGAAGCGCGGCCGGACCTGCTGGACGGTCTCTTCAACCGGGGCAACCAGGCGGACGGCCGCCAGCAGCAGGCGCTGGCCGGATCAATCGCTGCGTTCGCCAGGTATTTAGTGGAGAAACCGGACCAGCTGCCTGACCACCTGCTGTCACGCGTTGCCCATAAACACGTCTCGCTCGGCCTGAGCCCGGACCAGTACCAGACCGTCCATGACCACCTGATGTGGGCAATCGTCGATGTGCTGGGCGACGCCGTTACCCCGCCGGTTGCCGAAGCCTGGGACGAGGTCTACTGGCTGATGGCGAACATGCTGATCAACAAGGAACGTGGCCTCTACAACGCGGTGCACCTTTCACCGGGCACCATCTGGCGGACGTGGCGGGTGGCCGAGCGCATCCAGGAGACCGAGGATGTGGTCACCTTCGTGGTGGAAAGGACCGACGAACGCGAGGTCAAGCCGTCCCTGCCCGGACAGTACGTGACCATCAAAATGTTGATGAACGACGGCGTGCATCAGCCGCGCCAATACAGCCTCACCCGCGCGGACGACGGGAAACACCGGCATTTCGCGGTCAAAAGGGTGCACGGGCTGGGCACTCCCGACGGCGAGGTGTCCAACCTGCTGCACAACGACGTCAAGGTGGGCGACGAAGTGGTGCTGTCAGCGCCTTTCGGCGACGTGGTGCTGGGGTACACGGACAGGCCGGTGGTTCTGGCGAGCGCAGGGATCGGCATCACTCCGATGGCTGGAATGCTGTCCCACCTGGTGAAGGCCGGCTCGCAGCGCCAGGTGATGTTCCTGCATGCAGATGACAGTCCGGCCTCGTTTCCGCTCCGCCGGCAGGTCATCGAAGACCTCAGCCTGCTGGCTGACGGATCCCTGTACACCTGGTTCCTGAATCCGGATGAAGGTCCAGGCGGCACCTCATTCCAGGGGTTCATGGATATCAACGCCGTGGAGTTTCCGATCGACGCCGAATACTACCTCTGCGGCCCACTGCCGTTCCTCCAAGCTGTCCGGAGCGACCTGATCGCTACGGGAATTCCGGCGAAGGACATCCAGTACGAAGTCTTCGGGCCGGATCTCTGGCTCGCCGACTTCCAGTAGCCCATAGAGAGGGGAAAGCCATGGCACAGTTCACGGGCAAAGTTGCGCTGGTCACCGGAGGCGGCTCCGGCATCGGAGAGGCAATCTGTAAGGAACTCGCCGCCAAGGGTGCCAGCGTGGTGGTAACCGACATCAATGTGGAGGCGGCGGAGCGCGTTGTCCAAGAAATCGTTGGCGACGGCGGGACCGCCTCGGCCGTCCGCCAGGACACGGCGAACAAGGAGGACGCCGAGAAGGTTGTCCGCCACGCCGTTGACACCTACGGGGCCCTCCATTTAGCCGTCAACAATGCGGGCATCGGCGGCAAGCAGGCGCCCGCAGGCGAAACCGACCTGGACGAGTGGGACAAGGTCATCGACATCAACCTCAACGGGGTGCTGTACGGCATGCGTTACCAGATACCGCAGATGCTCGCTGCCGGCGCGGACAAGTGCGCCATCGTGAATATGGCCTCCATTCACGGAAGTGTCGCAGCCCTGGGGAACGGCGCTTACACCGCCGCAAAACACGGGGTGGTAGGGATTACCAAGAACGCCGCCGCCGAATACGGACCCCAGGGCCTGCGCATCAACTCGGTTGGCCCGGGTTACATCCGGACGCCGCTGGTTGAGAGCAGCCTCAGCCCCGAAGTCCTGCAGGTGCTCGAAGGAAAGCACGCCCTCGGCCGGCTTGGCAGGTCCGAGGAAGTCGCCCACCTCGTTGCCTTCCTCCTGTCCGAGGACGCATCGTTCATGACCGGTGGCTACTACCTCGTAGATGGAGGATACACAGCCGTCTGAACGGAGAGGCGCCGTCTCTCCGGGCCGCCTCGTTTCGTTCACTCGCAATACGGCCGGGGCGGATGTGGAGTAAGGACAACGGAGTGGCTGGAAGCAAGAGGATGAGCGGACCGCACTGGCGGCGTGTGATGGCAGCTCTCGCCAACGATGACGCACGAGCCGCGTACGCGCACATAGTGCTCGGCGCCGAGGTCCCTGGTGATGCCAACGATCAACGGCGAAAGCGGGCCGTCGCTGCCCTGCTTGATTCCGGTCTTGTGGAACGGAATGCTTCCGGTCATTTGGAGGCACCCGGATCGATATTCCGTGACCTTCTGGGGCAGCAACCGCGACGGCAGGCGCAGACAGGTTTGGACCGGTTCATGCGCCTGGGCAGGATCGAGAGGTATCCCGCTAATAAGGCAGAGCGGCGGGAGCTCCTGGGCTGGATTGTCAGTCAGGCCATCAAGCCGGGTGAAACCCTGACGGAGAGACAGGTCAATGAACGGCTCCTCAGCTATACCGATGACGTGGTGCTGCTGCGCCGCTACCTGGTGGACTTCGGGCTGCTGTCACGTACGCCGTCAGGCTCCTCGTACTCGTTGCCGGAAGAAGAACACGCTTAGGGTGCTTTCATCGGGCCACTTATGCTGGTCGGGTGACTCCCGCCCCCTCCCCCAGCCCGCTCGACGTCGTAGTCCATTCAGGGCCGGCCGACTGGTGGGTAATACTTGCCGGCCTGGGACCCCTGGCCGTTCTCATTGCGGCCCTTCTGGCTTTTTACATCAACTGGCGCACGCTCAAACAGCGTACGGCTGCAGACAAGACGGCACTGGATCAAAAGCGGGAAGCGGACGTGCAGGCGCTGAGGCAGAAGACCGAAGCTGACAGCCGCGCCGAATGGTGGCGGCGGACCCAGTGGGCGCTGGACCGCGCATTGGACGACGATGAAGGGACCAAGGCCCTGGGGCTCGCAACGCTGGAAGTTCTGGCGCGGAGCGAACTGGCGCGCGAGGAGGAACTTGAGTTGTTCGATATCGCTTGGAAGAACGTCTCGGGCGATGAGAACGGGGAGGACTACGACTCCGCCCAGGATGTCCCGTCCGTGGACTCCGATGGAGACATGGGTGACAATGAAATGACTGGTAAGCACAAGACTGAGGAGGTTGGACAATGAGCGCTGCATCATCTGAACACCGGTATGTCCATACTCCCCGGAGCACCACCGCCAAACCGGCGAAGAAGAAGGCCACGCCTGCCGAGCACCGTGTCCAGGTTGCAGCGGCCAGGCTACGGGTGACGCTCGATGAGCGTCTCGGACGTGAAACGCCCGCCAAAACCAAGGCACTGGCCAAGGAACCCATCTAGTCCGGCTGCCTGGCTAAAGCAGTGGCAGCAGTAATTCTGGGATGGAATACGGACGGGCGGAACCCTTGGAACTACCGGGACGCCGTCGAGCAGGTCAGGGAAGCCGGCCGGTTTTTTGTCCGCTGGGGTATTAATCGACGCTGGAACATTGGGCCCGGAACGGAAGTTTGGCTTTTCCTCCACGGCAGCAGTGACGCGGGCAGCGGCCTGATCGGCCACGGTGCTGTGCTCACCGGGATCTGCGAAGCGGGGCATCTCCACGATCCGCAGGCAGACGGGCAGTATGTCGGCGTCGTCTTCGACGCCTTGCTGCCCCTTGGCGAGCAGATAAGGCCGGACGTGTTGGCCACAGCAGTGCCCGGCGTCCGGTGGGGCAACGCGATCCGCCAACCGACGACGGTCCCGTTGCCAGCGGAGCCTGGGCTTCGCCGGCTGTGGCGGGAGCTGGGACCTGCCGCCGCCACCGTCAGCGAACTGGTTCCAGGAACCTACCCGGTGGAGGCGGTCAGCAGTATTGAAGTGAACCGCTACGAACGCGACCCGGACGCGCGGCGAATATGCCTGGCGTTCCATGGCACGTCATGCGCTGCCTGCGGTTTCTCCTTCGAGGCGCGCTACGGCGAACTCGGAGAAGGATCCATCCACGTCCACCACACTGTGCCGGCATCCCTGCTGGGCAACGGATACCAACTGGACCCCGTCGCGGACCTTGTGCCCCTGTGCGCCAATTGCCACGACATGGCGCACCGGGACGCCAGCACAGCACGCAGTGTCACGGAACTCCGAAACATCATTGCCAGCGCAGGCCACCTTCGCGGCGAGATGGTCGCTGAGCAAACACTCGAGGCGCAGGAGAACGCCCTGCGGATCCTTAATGCGGGCCTGGATTGACTGACGGTGCGGGCAGGCAATTACTGCCCTGCCGGCGTTGTCCCGAACATCAGTGTGCGCCGGCGGACGTCGTAGTACACGGTCGCCGAGCGTTTCAGGAGGCCCTGGAGTACCTCGGCGTCCTCTGCGTCAAGGGTAAGGACCTCCTCCCACGCCCCTTGGTCAAGGACCAGCTGGAGGGTCCAGGTGCCCGGCTTTCCGGCGTCCCCGGCCACCCAGCTGAACTGGTAGTGGTTAACCTGTCGGACCTGGATGCTGTCATCGGTGATTGGTTGTTTTGGTGTGGGGCTCATGGTCCCCTCCTGGATTGGCGGCGGGTAGGCCCTTTGCATAAGCCAATACCAATGTAGACCTGGCACCCGTCGTGATCCAGAGCACGTAAGCCAGGCTCAGGAACCCACAAAATTCCGTCAACAACCTAAATCTTTGCGCCCGCCGGGGTTATCCTCAAAATGCGTATCCAGTTGCGGGGGCATCCGGGCGGGGGGCTAGGCGCACCCGCGGTGTGACTGCCGCGGGTCAGTTTCATAATTTGCATTCACACCGGGGAGACCCGGCGGATTTCAAAGGAAACGAGCATGGGCCGTCGACGCGCAGCAACTGACCCGATCTATCCGCGATGGATCTGGATCGCAGCGGCGGCCACAGTGGCACTTCTCATCGTTGGCGGCGCATTCGTGCTGCGCACCATGCTCTTTCCCGATCCAGGGGACGGGGGCACGTCCGGGGGGAATGGCAACACACCTTCAGCAACCGAGCCCTTGACACAGGACAATCCTGCCGCCGTTGCCGGGGCCTCGCCCTGCATCTCCCTGAACATCCTCACTTCGCTCGAGAACGCCGAGATGGTCCGCGCCCTGGCGGCCGCGTACACCGCGAAACCCCGCAGCGTGGACGGTAAATGCGTGACGCCGGCAGTCACCCAGGAAAAATCGGGAGTCGCTGCCGGCAAGGTGGGGGCGCAGTTCCCAGGCGTTCCGGCCGCCGACAGGCCCTCCATCTGGCTGCCGGATTCCTCCGCGTGGTTACGGATCGCAGGGGAAGATGCCATCGGAAGCCCTGCCAGCCAGGAAGGAACCAGCATCGCCCGGAGTGCGATCGTTGTCGCCATGCCGGAGACGATGGTGCGCGCCCTCGGCTGGGACAGCAAACCGCCGTCGTGGTCTGAGGTCTTCAAAATGTCCGAAGAGCAGGACGTCTGGGAGCGCCTCGGCCATGGCGACTGGGGGAAATTCAAGTTCGGCAAGGCCAGTCCGCTCGTTTCAACGTCGGGCTTGATGGCCCTTGCCGCTTCCTACGGTGCCGCCGGCGGCAGCCTTGGGGGCTTGGACGACATGGACCTGGATGCACCGTCCCTGGTGGAGAAGGTGCGTGCCGTGGAACTGGGCACCAGCCACTACATGGCCACTCCCGAGCATTTCCTGTGGCACGCCAGGGAGGCTGACGACGCCGGGAACGTCGCGGAGTTCCTCTCCGCGGTGATCGTGGATGAAAAGGCGGTCTGGGACTATAACCGGGGAGTGGTCAGCGAGGACGGTACGAAAAAGCAGTCCGGCCCCGTGCCCAGGGAGCCCCTCCGGGCCATCTACCCCAATGACGGCGTGCACGTGGCTGACAACCCGGCAGTAATCCTTGACGGCGAATGGGTACAGAGCCAGCAGCGTCTGGCCGCGCAGGACTTCCTCGCGTTCGCGGTGACGGAGCAGGGCCAGGACGTCGTCAAGGCGTCCGGCTACCGCAGCATCCAGGGAAAGCTGGACGCCACCGTGGCGGCAACCGGCCGGTACGCTGAGACGCTCCAACCGCTGCCACTCCCCAAGGCGGAGGCGCTTGTTGCCATGCAGGACAGCTTCCACGAGGTCCGCAAGCGGGCCAGGGCCTTGTTCCTGCTGGATGTTTCCGAGTCCATGGTGCAGGAGACCGGAGTGACCAAGTTGCAGCGGGCCAAGGATGCCGTTGTCAAGGCACTGGACCACTTCGTGGGTGAGGACGAGATTGGGCTGGCCGCGTTCTCCCATGTGGATGACGGCCCCCTGCAGCCGGGCATCGTTAGCCCGGTAGCCCCGCTGAAGACCAATAAAGAAGACATCATCGCCAAGCTCAACGGGCTCCAGGCCGTGGACGCTACGCCGCTTTTTGAAGCGGTTGGCCGCTTCGCCGGCGATCAGGCCAAGGACTACAAAGACAGCTTCATCAACACCATTGTGCTTTTGAGCGACGGCAAGAATGATTCCACCCACCCCGGAGACCTGCCCGGGCTCACCGAACAGCTCAGCCATCAGAACCACGCGACACCGGTGCTCGTCTTTACACTCGCATACGGGCCCGACGCCGACGTCCCCACTTTGCTTGAAATCGCCAGGGCGAGCGGGGCGCACTACTACGACGCCACCGACCCGAACAGGCTCGAGGAGGTACTCGGCGAACTGGTGACCAGCTTCTAGGCCTTGACGGTTGCAAAACGTTTTGCATATAGTGATGCAAGCAACATACAAAACGTTTTGCAAAGGAACGAAGTCAATGGCGACAAAGGTCAACATCCGGGACGTGGCGAAAGCTGCCGGCGTCTCCGTAACCACCGTGTCGCATGCCCTGAGCGAAGCGCACAGCTCCCGGGTCAACGCCCGGACTGTGGAACACATCAAAGCCGTAGCCGGTGACCTCGGCTACGCACCGAACCGCCTGGCAAGCGGACTGCGCAACCAGCGTTCACAGATCCTCGGCCTTGTCAGTGACGAGATCACCACCACGCCCTTTGCCGGTGCCATGATCCAGGGCGCCCAGGACGCCGCCTCGGAGCACGGGTACTTGCTGATGGTGGTCAACTCCGGCTTGGACAATGAGCTGGAGCGCCAGGAAATCCGGGCCCTGCAGCAGCACCAGGTGGACGGCATCGTCTACGCCCGCATGTTCAACCAGCAGGTGTCCGTCCCGGGCGAACTGGGTGCAGCCCCAACTGTTGTCCTCGACGCCACCCCGGACAACCCCGCACTGTCCTCTGTGGTGCCGGACGAGTTCGGCGCCGGCGAGTCCGCGGCCGAACTTCTGGTTACGGCCGGTCATCGCCGGATTGCCATGGTCAACAACGAGGACGATATTCCGGCCGCCCACGGGCGGCTCGCAGGGTTCCGCGCAGCGCTTGTCCGCCATGGACTGGAACTACCCGCGGACTGCCTGATGGCCGGACATCCAAGCACTGCGGGAGGCCGGGAAGCGGCGCTTCAGCTGTTGTCCCGGGCGGAACCACCCACCGCGCTGTTCTGCTTCAATGACCAGATGGCCATGGGCGCCTACCAGGCGGCAGGGCACCTTGGCCTGAAGGTTCCGGCTGACGTTTCAATTGTGGGCGTTGACAACCTTGAGCTCATCGCCGACGGCCTCTGGCCGGGCCTGTCCACCATGGCCCTCCCCCACTATGAGATGGGCCGGTGGGCTGTCCTGAAACTCCTGGAGGAGCTTGAGGACCCCGGGGCGCCGCGGAGGCAGGAAAAGATTTCCTGCCCCGTCATTGAGCGGGAGTCCGTCGCTCCGCCCCGGAACTGACACCCAGGCGCAAGAAAACCCCCGTTAAAAACGGGAACGCAGCCGTTGCAGCGGCCGCGTTCCCTGCAGGACCTACATCAATCCCCCGCTGTCCAAGCAGAAAGACCGACCCATGAACAAGAAGTTCACCAAGATCCTGGCGACCAGCATAGCCGCAGCCGCCCTCACAGCCACCCTCGCCGGCTGCGGCAAGGGCAGTGCATCGTCTTCCACTGAAGGTTCCGGTGAGATCGCGCTCTGGACCCACAACGCCGGCAACCCGGAGGAACTGGCTGCCGTCCAGAAGATCGTTGACTCCTACAACGGCAGCCAGGACAACGTGAAGATCAGGATCCAGGCCTTCCCCCAGGACTCCTACAACGACTCCGTGGTCTCGGCAGCAGCCGCGGGCAACCTGCCCTGCATCGTGGACATTGACGGCCCCAACGTGCCTAACTGGGCCTGGGCCGGGTACCTGAAGCCCCTCGAACTGGATGCGGACCTTTCCAAGCATCTCCCCAGCACTGTGGCTGAATGGGATGGAAAGCCCTACGCCGTTGGCTACTATGATGTCGCCCTGGCCATGATGGCCCGCGCCTCTGACCTGAAGGCCGCCGGCGTACGCCCCGCCACCATGGAGAAGCCGTGGACCAAGGAAGAGTTCCAGGATGCCCTCAGCAAGCTCAAGGCTCTGGGCACGTGGGAGCACCCGCTGGACCTGGGCACCGCCGGCACTGGCGAATGGCTTCCGTACGGCTACTCCCCCCTCCTGCAGTCGTTCGGCGGCGACCTGGTGAACAGGGACGGCTTCCAAAGTGCAGAGGGCGCACTGAACGGCGACAAGGCGGTGGAGTGGGCCGAGTGGTTCCGCGGCCTCGCGGACCAGGGCTTCATGGCCAAGAAGAGCGGCAAGGACTCCACCCAGGACTTCCTGAACAACAAGTCAGCGATCGTCTACACGGGCTCGTGGGCCGGGGACAAGGCCAGGGCGGCCCTTGGCGACGACCTCGTCGTCATGCCGCCGGTGGACCTCGGCGAGGGCCCGAAGATCGGCGGCGCCTCCTGGCAGTGGGGCGTCACCAGCGGCTGCAGCAACGCCGAGGCAGCCATGGACTACCTCTCCTACTCCCTGAAGCCGGAAAACATTGCCGCAGTGGCCAAGGCCACCGGCGCGATTCCTGCCAGCGAAGAGGCGGCGGCCCAGATTCCGGCCTTCGCCCAGGGCGGCGCCAACCGGATCTTCATGGACTTCTCCCGCGAATACGCGGTCATGCGGCCCGAGACGCCCGCCTACCCCTTCATCGCCACCGAATACGGGAAGGCCGTGCAGGACATCCTGAACGGGGCGGACGCGAAGTCCACCCTTGATAACGCCGTGAAGGCGATCGACGCCAACATCAAGTCCAACGGCGGCTACAAGAACTAGCCGGAGCCCCGGATGGCTGCTCCCCGCAGCCATCCGGCAGCCCGACCTACGGAGACCCTCATGGCAACTGCTTCCCTTCCCACACGCCCAAGTCCAGCCACCCCTGAAACTGCCCTGCCGCCGTCGAACGCGAAAGGTAAGGCCCCCAAGACCCACAGCCGCCCTGGCTTCCGCCGGGAACAGCTCAGCGGCTGGGGCATGATCGCCCCGGCGGCACTGCTGCTGCTCGCCTTCATCTTCATCCCGGCCGTCCTTGGCTTCGGTCTGGCCTTCACCAACGCGCGGCTCATCTCGCCGCGTCCGGTCGAATTTGTGGGCGTGGAGAACTTCGCCCGGCTCTTCTCGGACCCCACGTTCTACCGTGCCCTGCTCAACGTCGCCTACTTCACCGTCGTCATCGTTCCGGTGCAGTCCGGCCTGGCCCTGGTGATGGCGCTGCTGATCAACAAGAAATTCCGCGGCGTGAACTTCTTCCGCACCGTGTACTTCCTGCCCGTGGTCACCTCCATGGTGGTGGTCTCGCTGCTGTGGCTGTTCATGTACCGCAAGGACGGCCTGATCAACGAGATCCTCGCCGCCGTCAGCTTCGGCCTGATCGACGGCCCGGACTGGCTCGGCGACCCCAACACCGCAATGCCGGCCATCATCATCCTGTCCATCTGGCAGGCGGCCGGATTCCACATGATCATCTGGCTCGCCGGGCTCCAGGGCATCTCCGGTGAACTGTACGAGGCCTCGCAGCTGGACGGCACCAGCCGGTGGCAGCAGTTCCGCTACGTGACCTGGCCCGGCCTCTTCCACACGCGCAGCCTGGTCCTTGTCACCATCACCATCCAGGCCCTTGGGCTCTTCGACCAGATCAGCGTTATGACCCAGGGCGGTCCCATGGACTCGACCACCACCATCATTTACGAGGCTGTCCAGTCCGGCTACCGGCAGCAGGAAACTTCCTACGCCTCCGCCATCTCGCTGGTGTTCTTCGTCCTCGTGCTGATCGTCTCCGCGGTGCAGCGCTACCTTACGCGGGAGAAAGACTGACATGAAAAACCAACTGCTCCTGAAAAACGCCGGCACCATGCTGGTGCGGATCCTCTTCGCCGTCGTCGCCGCGTTCCCCATCGTTTTTATGCTCGTGTCCTCCCTGAAGCCGGACCAGCAGATCTTCGGCGACATGTCCTCCCTGGCCGCATTCCTGCCGGTGGGCAACATCTCCTTCGACAACTACACCGCCGTCTTCGACCGCGTCCCGGCCGCCCGCTTCCTGCTGAACTCGGTGGGCGTCTCCGCCGTCACCGTGATCCTCGGGATCTTCGTCAACAGCCTGTGCGCCTTCGCCCTCTCCCGGATGCAGGTCCGCGGCAAGAAAATCGTGTTCACCGCCATCCTCGCCACGCTGATCGTGCCCTTCCAGACCCTTGCCCTGCCGTTGGTGTGGTGGGTCAACCAGCTCCCCTACTTCGAGCTGAACGGCTTCAGCCTCGAATTCTCCAAGGGCTGGCTGGACACGTACCAGGTCCAGATTATCCCCTTCATCGCCAACGCCTTCTCGATCTACCTGTTCCACCAGTACTTCGAGTCCATTCCCAAGGAACTGGACGAGGCCGCGCGGATCGACGGCGCCGGCTGGTTCAAGATCTACCGCCAGGTGGTCATGCCGCTGTCCGGCCCAGCCACCGCCACCGTGGCGATCCTGACCTTCCTGCCGGCCTGGAACTCCTACCTCTGGCCGCTCATGGTGGTCCAGTCCGAGGAACTGCGCCCGGTGATGATCGGCATCCAGTACTTCTTCCAGCTGAACGTCTCCTGGGGCGAGGTCATGGCGTACGCATCCCTCATCACCGTTCCCGTGGTGGTGCTGTTCATCGCCTTCCAGCGTTCCTTCGTCAACAGCATCGCCTCCAGCGGCGTGAAGGGCTAGGCCACAATGAATCCATTGACGACGACGGCGGCTCCCGCGTCCGCCGCCGCCCCGACAGTTCCGTCGAGGGACCGGTTCCGCCCCGCATGGCACTACACCGCCGAACGCAACTGGCTCAACGATCCCAACGGGCTGGTCTACCTCAACGAGACCTACCACCTCTTCTACCAGCACAACCCCTTCGGCACGGACTGGGGCAACATGTCCTGGGGCCACGCCACCTCCCGGGATCTGCTGCACTGGGAGGAGCAGCCGGTGGCCATTCCCTGCGACGCGCAGGAGGCCATCTTCTCCGGCTCAGTGGTATTCGACCGGAACAACAGCAGCGGATTCGGCACTGCCTGGAACCCGCCGCTCGTGGCTGTCTATACCAGCGCCTACGGTGGTGACTCGCGGTTGGCCGGCCGGCAGGCCCAGTCCCTCGCCTACAGCGTGGACGAGGGCAGGACCTGGACCAAGCACCAGGGCAACCCGGTCCTGGACCGCGCCTCGGCCGATTTCCGGGACCCCAAGGTTTTCTGGTACGACGGCGCCGCCGGAGGTTACTGGGTCATGGCCGCCGTCGAGGCGGTGGAGCGGCAGGTGGTGCTCTACAAGTCCGCGGACCTGAAGGCCTGGGAGTACCTGAGCACGTTCGGGCCTGCGAACGCCACCGGCGGTGTGTGGGAATGCCCGGACCTGTTCGAGCTGCCCGTGGACGGGAACCCGGAGGACAGGAAGTGGGTCCTCATCGTGAACATCAACCCGGGAGGAATTGCCGGCGGCTCAGCCGGGCAGTACTTCCAGGGCGGGTTCGACGGCGTGACGTTCAGGTCCGAATCGACCGTCACCGAGGGCCTCCAGAAGGACGGCAGCCGGATGCGCGAGTACGGCTGGCTGGATTGGGGACGTGACTACTACGCCGCCGTCTCCTTCAGCAATGTGCCCGACGGCCGGCGCATCATGATCGGATGGATGAACAACTGGGACTACGCGGGCTCCATCCCCACCGGCGGCTGGCGGAGTGCAATGTCGTTGCCGCGGGAAGTTACGCTGACCCGGGTGGACGGCAAGGTGGTGCTCCGGCAGGAGGCTGTCGATCCCTTCGAGGGATCGGAGTCTGGAACCTTCCACCTGGGACCGCAGCGCTTGGTGCCGGGGACGCTGGAACTTCCGGTCACCGGGACAGTGGCGCGCATCGATGTTGAGTTCGAGCCGGGCACCGCGACGCGGGTGGGACTGATGCTCCGCGCGGGCGGCGCCCAGGCCACGCTGCTCACCTACGACGTGGCGGAAGGAATGCTGCGCCTGGACCGGAGCGCGTCAGGGCACGTGGATTTCCACGCAACCTTCGCCTCCATTGAGACGGTGGCCGTCCCGTTGCAGGACGGCCGCCTCCGCCTTCGCGCCTACCTTGACCGTTGCTCAGTGGAGGTCTTCGCCCAGGACGGGCTGGCCACCATCACGGACCTCGTGTTCCCTGCTGAGGCGGGCACGGCTTTGGCGATCATCGCTGAGGGTGAGGGCGCGCAACTCCTGGCGCTCGACGTCGTCGGCGGCTGAACCCGGCTGTCAGCCCGCTTCCGCTTCATCGTCCGGAGCCGCTCCCAGACCAAGCTCTGCCAGTAGCGATGGATGGTCGAAAGTGTCTGCGACGCAGCCGATAAGCACCGGGGGCACCCGGAAATGGGTGTCAATGGTCAGCAGCCCGAGTTCTGAAAGTTCCTCCAACCGGGCCATGGCCACCCTGGTCAAGTCGGTGACGGCAGCCTTCTCGGCTTCCTGCGCACGATCTGGGGCTGCCTTCATGCGTTCCACTGACGGTGGTTCCGCCGTGGCTGCCGCCAGCAGGATGGACACCTGCACTGCGGAGAGTGGATGCTCCCAGGGCTCCTCGGGATCAAGCCGCAGCACGGCCTGCTCCAGGAAACATGACGTGAACATGGTGAAGTCGTCCAGCTGCTCCGCGGCGCTGCCGTCCAGGAAGTGCGCGGGATCCTCGAAGGGCACCACTTTCGTCGGCTTGACCCTTATTAGCTCGGCGGTCTGAAGCGTGGCCCAGATTTCGGCAAGCAGGGGCACCTCGTACATGCTGCGCACGGTGGGGACATCGCCGGGCTCATCTGCCCGCTTGGTGCCGCCCCTGGCCGACACGCCGACGCAGGCGGCGGCCTCCTCGATGTCCTTCAGGCGAAGGGCGCCCGTTCCGGTCACGGGCTTCCCGTCGCCAATCCATCGAAGCAGGGCTGTTGCTTTCTGGATCAGAGGCAGGGCGGTGAAGGCTGCCAGTGCCTGCTCCTGGGGAATGTCCGGAACCTCGATGGACTCCTGTCCGTCGTCGCCGTCGGCGAGGCTGTCGAAGAAGTCCAGGGCTTCGGCCAACCGCTCCGCCGGCCCGGTCCACCGGCCGGTTTCAGACAGGAACTCGAGGTAACTGCGGACAGAATCAACGATCAGGGCAGCCTGTTCCGGGTCAGCGGTTTCGGGATCCTGCGCACGGCCGGCGGTGGTGACTTCCTCCGCGACGGCGTTGGCCAGGGCAGCCGGGTCGAAGCTTGTCACGTCGGGCGCAGCAGTGGTCTCCAGATAGCGGCTGATGGTGGGTTCCATCAGCTTCAGGTATTGCAGGGCAGCGGCGCCCGCTCCGGGCGTGCCGTCGTCGAACCATTGGACATAGGCCGGCGCCAATGCGTCCAGGGCGCGGGCGGCACGGAAGGAACTGAGGGAGACCGGCCCCGGGCGGCGTTGTCCCGCCGAACCCTTGCCGGAGCGACGGTTTTTACTGTTCTTGCCCAAGGAGTACCTAACTGCCGGAGAATGCTTTGCGGGAACGACGCTACTGAGTTCTGCGGTGCTCTGCCACTTTCAGCGAAGAACGCTGGTTAGGCTGTAGGGATGGCGACAGTTATTCTCGTGCGGCATGGCCGCACCACAGCCAACGCCGCTGGACTGCTGGCGGGCAGGGCGGCCGGCGTCAGTTTGGACCCGTTCGGGCGCGAGCAGGCGGCCTTGACCGGGGACAGACTCGCAGCCGTGCCCTTGGCCGGGGTGGTATCGAGCCCCCTCGAGCGTTGCCGGCAAACCGCCCAGCTCATCCTCGATCGCCAGGCTGGTAGTCCTTCTGCGCCCACCGATCCCGATCTCACCGAGTGCGATTATGGCCAGTGGCAGGGCCGCATGCTCACCGATCTCGCCACCGAAGACCTGTGGGCGGCCGTGCAGTCGCAGCCGTCCGCCGTCGTGTTTCCCGGCGGTGAATCCATGGCGGCGATGCAGGCCCGGTCGGTAGCAGCAATCCGACGGCACGATGCAGCCTTCGAGTCAGAGTACGGGCCAGGAGCCGTGTGGGTGGCAGTGAGTCACGGTGACATCATCAAATCAATCCTTGCCGACGCGTTGGGTATGCACCTCGACCTGTTCCAGCGCATCAACGTGGGCCCGGCCTCCGTATCGATCGTGCACTATGGTGCTGTTCGGCCGAGCGTCTATGCGACAAACACCGACGCGGGGGATCTGTCATGGCTGTCGAAAGGCGTCAACTCCGGCGATGCGCCGGTGGGTGGCGGTGCCGGACAGACGGCCCAGTAACCTTATGTGCCTAAAATACTGACATGCCCACACTTGTTCACGAGTTTGCCTGGCCTGACCGCGTCGTCATCGGTACCGTCGGCGTTCCAGGGTCACGCACGTTCTACCTGCAGGTACGCACGGGCAAGCAAATTGTGAGCATTGCGCTGGAGAAGCAGCAGTCGGCCCAGCTTGCAGAGAAGATTGACGAAATCCTCGATCAGCTCCTCACCCTCGAGGGCAACCCCTTCAGCGTTCCCACCGGTACTCCCATCGAACTCGTCGACAATGACCAGCTCGAGGCGGTCGAGGAGCAGTTCCGAACCGGTGCCATGACCTTGGGTTGGGACCCCACGACGGCCCAGGTGGTCATAGAGGCATACCCGATCATCGATGTAGATGACGACGACGAACCGCTTGATGCTGAGGTGCCCGAAATGTTGCTGGTGCGGATGCCGGTTGGCGCCGCCCGCGCATTCGCTAAGCGGACCCGTGAGGTGGTGGGCGCCGGGCGTCCCGCATGCCCGCTCTGCGGTTATCCCGTGGACGCCGACGGGCACGTCTGCACCCTGCCCGAGGTCTGATGCCCGCGCCCGACCTGCTGACTGCCGAGCTGACGCTCACGGGGCGGATCAGGACGGCGTCGAATGCCACCTTTGTGGGCACCATCGGCGACACCACGGTTGTCTATAAGCCGATAGCCGGGGAGAAACCGCTGTGGGATTTTCCCGACGGCTTCCTTGCCCACCGGGAGGTCGCCGCCTACCTGGTCTCTGAGGTCCTCGGCTGGAACGTCGTGCCACGCACCTGGCTCCGCGATGGTCCTTTGGGCGAGGGAATGGTGCAGCTGTGGCAGGACGCCGACCCCGACCAGAACGCGGTGGATCTCGTTGCTGCCGGCGACGTACCGGAGACCGGGTGGAAGCATGTCCTCAAGGGCCAGGATGAGACGGGACGGATGGTCGCCCTCGTCCACGAGGACACACCGGAGCTCAGACGCATGGCGGTATTCGACGTGGTTGTCAACAACGCCGACCGCAAAGGCGATCACATCCTTGCCATGCCAGACCGACACCGGCACGGCGTGGACCATGGACTCACCTTTCACCGTGACCACAAGCTGCGCACGGTGCTGTGGGGGTGGCTGGGAGAGACTCTGACCGACCAGGAATGCGACGGCGTCGATCGCGTCATCGAAGGACTGCACGGTGAGCTGGGCCGAAACCTCGCGAAGTTGCTCAGCGCCGAAGAAATTGCCTCACTCGGCGCGCGCTGCACCCGGTTACGGTTGACGGGGCGGTTTCCGGCTCCGAGCGGTGACATGCCCGCGGTGCCCTGGCCGCTGTTCTAAGGACGCCGAGGCAGGCTCTTGGCGATCTTCAGGAAACCCGTTGACCTGTAGCGACCCCGGGAATTGGACAGTTTCCTACTTGTTGTAGCCAAATGACGCATCAGGTTGTAGGGATCAGCCAGCGCCGCCCAGCCCACGAGAATCCCCGGCGGCAGTCCCAAGCAGACGGTCACGCAGATGTGGTTAGCGCGAAGGTAGGACCACATGGCGGCCGCGAGCGACAGCAGACAGCCGGCGTCGATGAAGAGGCCTCCGGCCCTCGCCCAAGCATGTCTACGGGTCTGGAGCCGGGCTGAGCAGCCAGCCGGCTGACCATCCAGGCGGCGAACACGTTGTGCGGGACCTTCGAACCCATCGCTTGGTCAAACAGCCGCAGCACCGGTTCATGAAAGTGCCCGTCTTTGAGCTGGAAGCCAGGGCAAAAAGTTCCATTCGCCATCCTTTGCCCGAAGCGATTGCTAGTAAGTCCCGAGTCTTTGGACTATTTCGTGATTCTCGGGTTACCGAACCCGGATTTCCTGCCCTCCGACTGTCAGGATGGAATCAAAGAACATCATGATCCACTGTCAACAAAACGGAACTCGGCGCTATTCTGACCCCACAGAAGATCATCGCGTCGGATTTCGCGTGCCAGATGAGAACAGCAGACGGGCGCAAGGGCGGGACAGAAGGGCAATATCGGGGTTAGGCGTCGCGGTGACTGATGGAGATGATCGCGCCGCCGAGTGCGGCGATGACCCAGGTGATGAGGACAGCTGCGCCGGCGCCGGGACTCAGAACCTCCCTGCCGGCCCCCTGCACGGTCGTGAATGCGGCACCTGCCGAGCTTGGTAGGTATTGCAGGATTTCGTCCCAGCTGGCGGGCAGGAGGGCTCCGGCAAGAGGGGGGAGAATCATGACGCCGGCCACGACGGCCCCGATGCTGCCAGCGATGCTGCGCAGGAGGATGCCCAGCCCCAGACCGAACGTGCCGATGGCCGTGATGTATCCCGCCATCCCAGCCAGCTCACGCAGGGTGTCGTCATCGGTCAACGCGACGGTGGCGGCATCGCCGCCAGCCAGGATTGCCATGCCAAGCCAGAATGCGCCCAGAACGCCAGTAACGGCGGTGACCGCGGTTACTGCGCCAAATACGATGGACTTCGACACGACAACTTGCCAGCGCCGGGGAACCGCGGCGACTGTGGCGGCAATCATGCGGGAAGAGTATTCACGGGCGCCGGCGAGGCAGCCGAGGACGCTGATCACCAGGACGGCGAAATTCGCGCCGGACAACACGACGGACAGCGGGTCAGTGCCGCCGCCGCCGTCGCTGGGCCCGGCGACAGAGCCGGTCGACGTTGCGGCGGCGAGACCTCCGAAACCGACCAGGACCAGTACCACCAATGCCATGCCGATCCACGTACTGCGCAGGGTCCGTATTTTTATCCACTCGGATGCGATCGCCCGGCCGAGGCCTTGACGACGGGCAGTAGTGGCGGAAGCGGTGCGCCGCCGGCTCGCCGCGATGTCAGCGGTACGGCTCGTGGGCGCCGTGACTGTGGTGGTGGGGTTGGTCATCAGGCGGCCCTCCGGGCGTCAGTGGTCGTGGTGGAGTGGGTGTTGTGTGGATTTGCGCCGGTGTACTCGACGCTGTCGCGCGTCAGGTTCAGGTAAGCCGTCTCCAGTGACGCCTCCACCGGGATCAGGGAGTGCAGCCGCAGCTTATGCAGGGCGGCGGCGTCACCGATCGCGTCAGCGGTGAGTCCCCGGACCTCGAGGCGCCCGATTTCCGGGGACGTTACGGTGGCGCCGGTGCCGGTAAGCAGTGGAGCGAGGGTGTTAGTGTCAGGCGAGACGACAATGACGAGCCCGTCGGAAGAGTCGGCGATGAAGTCGTCCATTGAGGTATCGGCGAGGATGCGTCCCTGACCAATGACCAGTAGATGGTCGGCGACAAGCTGCATCTCGCTCATCAGGTGCGAAGACAGCAAGACGGTGCGTCCGCCCTCCGCTAGCTCGGTAAGCAGGGCGCGAATCCACTGAATCCCGTCAAGATCGAGGCCATTCACCGGCTCGTCGAGGATCAGCACACCTGGGTCGGCGAGGAGCGCCGCGGCGATACCGAGGCGCTGGCCCATGCCCAGAGAGAATTTGCCCGCCGGTTTCCCGGCGACCTCGGTCAACCCGACGGTCCCAAGCACCTCCTCCACTCGACGCGCGCCCACGCCGACTGTCGCACCGAGCCAGAGCAGATGATTGCGGGCACTGCGGCCACCGTCTACTCCCTTTGCGTCAAGAAGCGCCCCCACCTCGGCCAGTGGAGCCGACGTCTTAGCGTAGGGGCGCCCGTTGACAAGTGCCGTCCCTGAGGTGGGCCGGTCCAAGCCAAGGATCATGCGCATGGTCGTGGACTTACCGGCACCATTGGGACCTAAGAAACCCGTCACCACCCCCGGCCGGATGACAGCACTGATGCCGTCAACCGCCACCTTGTCACTGTATTGCTTACTGAGCTGCTGTAGCTCGATCATCATCATTCCTATCGTCGGTGGAGTCTGTATCACGAGCGTCCGCTCGAGTCGTGGTCATCCTTGAAGGCCGCCATCCGTGGCAAACCGCATGCGCGATACACCGTAGGAGCGGTGTGTTGAGCGGATACCCCTGGTGGTATCCATCCACTTCACGCTAGGAGCCGGTCCTGCTGGCCTCAGGGACCTCTTGCTGTTTGGTGCCATTGTTTGGGCGTCGCAGCATGAGAGCTGCCAGTACTGCCCCGATGAGTGCGATCAATCCGGCCCCAACGAATGCTGAGGAGAATCCGCTGGTCAGGGCTTCAGTGTCACCAATCTGGTCAGCTCCGAAGGCTGTCGCGACTGCGGTCATGCCAGCCAGACCGATCGCCGAACCGATCTGATAACTGGTGTTAACGATGCCGGCGGCGAGCCCTCCTTCTTCCGGACCCGCACTGGAGATCGCGGTACCGAGCGAGGGAATGAAGGCCAATGACATACCCAACGCCGCAACGAGCGAGGCGGGGAGCACGTCAATCCAGAAGTTTCCGCCGGGACGGATGAGGGAGAGCCATCCCATTCCGACGGCCAGTACGGTGAGGCCTGCAACAGTCATGGCTTTCGGACCAAAGCGGTTGATCATCCGGGGTGCGAGGACGATCATCCCGATCATGATGAGCACGGTCATGGGGAGGAGTGCGGCCCCGCTGGGGAAGGCGCTGTATCCAAGGACCTGTTGCAGGTAGAGGTTTAGGAAGAACCACATGGGAATCCAGGCTCCACCCAGCAGCAGCTGGGCAATGTTGGCTGCGCCCAGGTTTGAAGTGCGGAAGATCCCCAACCGCATCAGAGGGTTACGCAGGCGTGCTTGAAGCCGAAGGAAGATTCCCAAAAGGGCGAAGGCTGCTATCAACACCAGCCAGGTCTCCGGAGATCCCCACCCGACCTCTGGGGCGCGCACGATCGCGAAGACGAGCGCACCGGTTCCGGCGGTGGCGGTAGCGGCGCCGAGCAGATCAATCGAGCCTTTGCGGGCGATCCCAGCCGGCATGAGGACGGGTATTGCGAGTAGGGCGATGATGGCGATGGGGATGTTGATGTAGAAGACCCAGGGCCATGAAACATACTCGGTGATGATTCCACCAAGGAAGACACCAGCGGTTCCACCGGCAGGTGCGGCAGCACCGTAGATTGCCAGAGCCTTGGTCAGCTGCTTCGGCTCCGCCCCGAAGAGCATCATCAACAGGGTCAAGGCCGAAGGTGCGATAAGGGCTGATCCCAGGCCCTGCACAGCACGTCCCGTGAGCTCGATGGCTACATCTCCGGCAGCGCCGGCGATAAGGGACCCAATGAGCAGGATCACCCAGCCGGCTCCGAAAATGCGGCGTGCACCGAACAGGTCCGACAAACGCCCACCGAGGAGCAGCAGGCCGCCAAAGGCGACCACGTAGGCGTTGAAGACCCAGGAAAGATCTTCCTGTGAGAATCCCAGATCTTCCTGGATGCGAGGCAGAGCGACGCCGATGATCGACGTATCCATGATGACCATGAATTGCGCTGTCGCTATGAGAGCAAGAGCGAGTCGTCTCCGTGAAGACGATAGCTGGGGAATAGCAGACATTTCATACTCCTAGGGTTGGGGAGCCCGCCCCCGCGGACGGGAAGGTCACAAATTGGGCCGGGAGTTTTAACTGGTTTGCATGAGTGAAAGCTGCGGGAAATTCATACCGCTTGTACGGTTTCCACCGGCACGCTTTACGCTTTCGCTTTGGCTCGTACGCTCTAGGCTCTGAACAAACCGCGCGGAAGGGAGGAACCGTTGCGGCCACAGGACCCTGGCGGCCCCTTAATGGATGGCGCCAGCCGGGCCGGCGACGCCCAAGCGCTCACCTGTCTCGATTTCTTCAGCACCCCTGCAGATTCCTGCCACGAGATGACGGCGGGACAACGCCCACGTGCTAGCTATGGGAAACACGTTGCTTTCAGCCCACAGCTATCTGACGTGCCGGCCGTATAGGAGTAGGGCAGGCGACAGACTTGGGTGGGGTACTGGACGTTAGGGCGCAGTCACTGATGCTGGCGGCACCATAGCCGCGACCTCGTCGGCTGCTGTTGTACGAGGAATGTTGCGAAGCATCCAGGTTGCAAGGAAAGCGGCGGCTACGGCCAAACCAACCAGCCCCAACTGCAGCACGGTTTCCGGAAACACCGTTCGCAGGGCGATGGGAAGTGAACTGGCCGTATAGAGGAATATGGCGCCTTTGGGAACGCTAGAAGTGCGCCACAGCGTGAGCATGAAAACCACGGTACCGAGGAGGAAGAGCATCGACACCACTGTCAGGGCGATACCCAAGGGACCTGATCGAAGGACGGCAACTACATCTTGGCCAATGTAGGGAAAGACGAGGTTGAGCACGAACTCAACCCCAACGAGGCCGGCCAGCGACGTTCCGGAGATAACGGCACCTGCGGCTGCGAGGGCCCCGGCCTTGCGGGAAACCAACAGATACATCCCGATCACCAGTCCGATGGCGGCGATTTGGGCAACCGGTGCAACGAGCTGGGTGAAAGCTGATGGGGGAATGATCCCTGCTCTCTTTGCCGCGTTGAGCAGCAAAATTGCTGCTGAGACAAATCCGGCGAAGGCAAAGATCCTGATGAGTGCTGCAGGTAGGACTACTTCGATTTTTGATGACATCTGAAGCTCTTATCTAGAGGGTTCTGCACGAATTACGAGTGGTGAAGGAGGCGTCTTGCCCTGGGATGGCGGATAACTTGAAGCTACGCGGGCGCTTAGTGACCTGGCGTCACCACGTGTGGTGATTGATGGGGTGGTTGACCCTATATCTCTCGATTAACCGGCGTCGGTGCCTTTTTCTTTATGGGGCTTGCCGCCCAACCGACTCGGCAGTGGATGAGGGAGGCCTCTGCGCCCCACGTTCTGGTGGGACTTCCAACCCTCGCTCGCGACAGGTGATTATTCCGACGTCTCAGGTTGTGTTGATGCCGGGGGCCATGAGCCAGCCCGGCTGAGCAGGGCATTGTTCATGTTCTCGAATCCCTTTTTTGTCCGTTGAAGTACCCCGGTCATGAGTGGCACCAATAGGCCAGAAAAGGTTTCCGTTTGAGTAAGAGTGGTGCCGCCGGCCGTGGGTTTGAGGACGAAGGCGTGGCGGCCATCGAAGAGCCCCTGTATTCCGAGTGTTCCGAACCACTCGAACAAGTGCTCGGGTTCCACTGCGGTCACGCGTGGACGGAAGGTCATTCCCCGCCCACCAGGTGGGACTATCCTGATGCTCAGTTTGTGGCCAACCTTAGGGTCCCCGCTGGCCCGGGTGATGAACGGGTTCCAGTCGGTGTAGGCAGGGAAGTCGGTGAGGATCTTCCACGCGACGTCCGGCGGTGACGGTATGTGGGTGGTCACTGAGATGGTTCTCAATTTTTCCTCCTGATTACACGCGGGGATGTGGGGTTCGGGTGAGGGGCGAATTCCGCCCTGCCTTCTGCTGCGGGTCGTGGGTCGTTGGGTGAAATCGGAGGTTTGGCTGCTGCTGTGCCAGCGCCGGATCTTAGTGGTTTTGTCCTGGGTCTTGATCCTCCAGGAGATTCACGGCTATCAACGTTGCGCCGATGTTCCTAACTTTTGCGAGCAGGCCGTGCAGCGCTGCCTGATCGACGACGGGCCCGCACAGGCTGGTTGTTCCATCGTTTTCTTGTGTGAGGACCATGCCTTCGAACCAATCGGTCCAGGAGCTGTCGAGGTGTCCCCGGATGCGGAGTTGGTACTGTCCGGGCCCGTGGTGTTCTGCTGGCATGTCGTTCTCCCTTTTCGAAGGCGGCTACCGTCCCAGCCATGCAGGCGGGACCGTTGATATGTTGAGGTCCTGCGGGAGCCAGGTGGTCTGGGCGAAGTGGCTTGTTGCGCATCAAATGCCCGATGGCGTTGTCCTGGTAATCCACCACGGGGTCTGTGTTGATTTCAGTTGGCCGGGGCGTGGGAGGGCTTAAGGTTTCCCCGGCCCAGTTGGTGGCCTGCGCTTTTACCTTCTTCAGACCAGAGGGAATAGCCGAGCCACATCATCGCCAGGCCCACCGGTACGGCGAAGGAACTGCCGGCGGTGTGCGGGAAGATCGAGGCAAGAGGTGTCAGGGCCGTTCCAAGGATCAGGACGCCGGCGCCCCAGCGGGAGAGGATCCTGGCACGGTAGATGGCGACGCCGAATATGAGGCCGCCTGGAATGTAGAGCACCGCTGAGACCAGGGGCAGTGATTCCAAAGCGCCCAGGCTCACCTCGCCACCGGAGCCGCTGAAGATTCCCAGGAAGCTGTCCACGAACCTGGGTGCTTCAGGAACCAGTGGCGGCAGGATGAGGGTCTGGGCGAAGGTGAAAGCGGTCAACAGCACGAACTATGCACCGAACATGAGGTACCCGATCAGTCCGAGCAGCCCAGTTTCCTTGACCTGCCGGAGGTAGATGCCTGTCACGCCGGCCAGTCCCAGAACTGACATGCACAGGGTCATGTATCCCACGATCAGCCAGGCGAGGCCATAAACTTCGGACACCTCATCTGTTGGATGCAGTGGTTGCCTGAGAATGTACAGGAGCCCGGCCAGCAGCGCGGATATACCGGCGGCCTGAGTGAGTTTGCTCGGTGTGATGCTCATGGTCCACGCTCTCCGGTTTGAGTTGGCCCGGAACGGATGCCCCGACAACCTGAAGCTACCGGGGCGTGTGGTGATCCCGCGTCACCAACCGTGGTGATAGATGTGGTGACTCTCCGAGGGCTGGTCCCTCAAATCAGGCCCTGCTCCTTGCCATGGCGCACCGCTTCCCGGCGGTTGTTGACCTCGAGCTTGATGAAGATACGTTTGGTGTGGGTGCGCAGGGTGTTGAGGGAGACAAAGAGCTGGCGGGCGATCTCCGGTCCGCTCAATGAGGTGCCAAGTAACCTCAGTACTTCCAGTTCGCGCTTGCTGAGGTCCTCCCGCTGAGGTGTGGGAGTCCTGCTGATGGCCGTTTGAGATACTACGGTTTTCTTGGATTGCTGAAGCAGAGCGGTGTGGGGCGGGGCGGTGCCCCTGGCTGCTGCCTCAGCAAGCAGCGGCGCCAGGGGCGGGCCTTCATCAAGAAAGAGGCGGACGTAACCCTCCGGCCCGGCTTCCGCCAGGGCACGTTCCAGGGGGACCAGCGCCAGTGCGCGTTGGCCCTGGGCCTCCAGCGCGAGGGCCTGCAGCACGAGGACCTCGTATGTGCTTCCTTTGCGTCCGGCTGCCTCCGCAGCTTCGAGCAGCCGCATGAGCAGGTCCTGCGCCTCCTGAATCGTCTTCTCTGCCGGCAGGACCCTAAATTGGGAAATGAGGAGACGTGCCAGCGTGAGATGCTCAAATTCCCGCAGGTAGCTCAGCTCCCCCACCGGCAGCAGGCCGCGGCTGCGTGCCCACTCCCAGCCCTCTGACAGCCGCCCCTGCCGGATCGTAATGCGCGCCTTCAATGCCGGGATTGGGCGGATCTCCGGAAAAAAGCCCCGCAGATACAGGAGCTGAGCCTGGTCAAGGGACTCAGTGGCCCCGGCCATGTCCCCCTCGGCTTCTCTTACGCCTGCCATCGCAACGAACCACCGGTAAGAGTGCTCCGTCAGGGGAGCGACTTGCCGGCCCAGCTCTTTACTGGTTTGAAGATGCCGGGCTGCGCTCTCCAGGTCACCAAATTCACGGCTGAGTTCGCTGTAGCCCACATGGAGCTCAGCAGTGGCACGGGGCGCCGATTCCCCTTGGGCGGCCGCATAGTCAAGGGCCCTTTCGTAAAGCTTTCGCGCTTCCTGAAGCTGTCCCCTCGCGATCTGCATGTCTGCCAGCAGGATGGTGCTGCTGAGCTCATCAGTGAGGTTGCCCGCTTCATGGAGGCTCGCGACTGCATCTGAGAAGGTGTCAACAGCCGTTTCAACGTCGCCTTGTGCCCAGGAAGCCAACCCCAGAAACCCTGCGGCAGCACCACGGGCGAAATGGTCTTCCGGCCCGGCAAGTTCGAAAGCCTCCCGTGCATGTTGTGCAGTGGTGTAAACGTCGCCCCGGGCCTGCGCCAATGAGGCCCGGTACATTGCGATGGTTGATGGCAGCATTCGGAGCTCTTGCCCGCGGATTGATTTCAGGTCCGAATTTCCCGGACCCTTCCCTTCTGCTGCTGCGGCCTTCACTCCCTGTTCAGCGGCCCCAAGCCAAGGCTCGACAGCGTCGAGGTCGCCGGAGACGAGCGTGCGCCAGGCATAGAAGACACTGAGCAGGGGGCGGACACGGACCACCTCCTCAGGTAGTGCCGTCAGCCAGGCCAGCATCATTCCATCCTGTCGGGTCCGGCGCATCGTTGGCAGAACCGCTTCGATCAGGTCGGCGGCCCGTCCAAAGTCCTCGGCCGCCAATGCGTGGTGAACCGCGTCCTCTATCAGGTCATTCTGTTCGTACCATTCGCTTGCCAGCCGATGCAGTTCAGGCATGCGGCCAGGCAGTTCCTGCAACACACGTGCACGCAGGACTTCGGCGAACAAAGGATGATAGCGATACCACTGCCGCCGATCATCCAGTGGAATAACGAACAGGTTGTCCCGCTCCAGCCCCTCAAGCATGCCCTGGCCTCCACCCACGCCTGTAAGTGCCTCACAAAGACCACCTGTCATGTGCTCCAGGGGAGCTGTGGCCAGCAGGAAGTTTCGGACTTCTGCCGGCTGATGCTGCAACACCTCCTCCAGCAGGTAGTCGATGACGAAGCGATTGCTTCCTGTGAAAGCCTTGATGAACCCGGAGACGTCCCCGTGCTCCCGTAGCGACACCCCGGCCAGCTGAAGCCCCGCGATCCACCCCTCGGTCCGGGTCGCAAGGGCAGCGATGTCGTCCGTTGAAAGACCCAGATTCATGACCTGGTTGAGGAAATCAGCCGCTTCGTCCGGTGTGAAGCGCAGGTCGGCAGCCCGGAGCTCGGTTAGCTCGCCGCGGCTCCGTAAGCGGGCCAGTGACAGCGGAGGATCCGATCTGGTGGCGATGACCAGGTGCAGCTGTGGCGGCAGATGGTCAAGAAGGAACGCGAGGGCGTCATGAACGGGTCGTTTTTCAATGAGGTGGTAGTCATCGAGCACGAGGATGAACTCTTTCCCGGACCGCGCTATGTCATTGATCAGGGACGTCAGCGCAGGTTCCACCGCCAGGACCTGGCCGCTGTGCCTCCGGCCCGTGATCTCATTGCCGATTTCCGCGTCAACGCCTTGCAGTGCAGCAACAATGTAGGCCAGAAAGCGTGAGGGGTCGTTATCGTGCGCGTCAAGGGACAGCCAGGCGATGCATACGCCCGGGTGCTGCTGTCTGCGCTGGGTGATCCATTCGCTGACCAGGGTGGTTTTGCCGAAGCCTGCCGGAGCACACACGAGAGACAGCTTCCGGCTCGGGCCCAGTTCGTCATTAAGACGCTTGAAAAGCCGGGGCCGGGAAGTGATCTGCGGGCGCGGTGCGGGGAAAAAGAGCTTCGTAGCCAGCACTGGCGTTGGCATGCCCCCAGTATAGGCGTGTGGTTACCCGCAAGCCGTTGTGACTCTCCTGCACTTGTCTGCAGATTGCCCGGCATGAAAGAAGCCGCCGTTGAGCACACGTCGGCTTGCGGCGTTCGCTACTGCGTCCCAGGAAACAGAACGGAGGCAACCCCACGAGCAGCTTGCCGCGGATCTGCCGGCAGTCCCGGAGGCAGACTACCGCTGAGCCAAAGGGCGGAAAACCCGTGGACCAGGGACCAAGCCGCCAACGCCGCGTCCTGTGGCACCGGGCCTGATTCTGAGGATGTGAACGGCGCAACCCCCCGGTAGAGAGACTCGCCCGCCCGGGCCTTCGCCGCGACCAGTTCCGGATCATTTGTCCGGTACAGCTCCGGCCGGAACATCACGGCAAAATGGGCTGGGTGCTCGACGGCGAAGCCGACATAAGCCACTCCCACCTCCAAGAAGTCACCGGTCCGCCGCTGCGCCTCCACCAGCGCGTCCGCGAGGAGACAGAAGCCCTGCACGGCGACGGCAGTCAGGAGGCCCGCTTTGTCCCCGAAGTGATGGGCGGGCGCAGCATGGGAAACGCCGGCCCGCCTGGCGAGATCCCGCAAACTCAGCGCTGACGGACCCGACTCTGCAATGGCATCGAGAGCGGCATTGATGATCGTGTGCGGAAGGTTCTTGTGATGGTACGACGACGTGCTCATGCCCCAAGACTAATCCCAATCTAGTCATTGACAAGTTGAGGTCGAAGAGTAATCTAGTCAGTGTCAAGATAGATGCCTCTGGAAGGAACGCACCATGGCACCACTAATCACACTCCTGGCCGTAACCCTCCTGCTTCGTATCGCTGGGGCTATAGGCATCAAACCCCTCCGGTCGTGGCATACCAGCCTGCGTGGTGGCTTGGCGGCCATGTTCACCTTCACCGGGGTGGCTCACTTCAACGGTATGCGGGGAGAACTCGTGGCCATGGTGCCGCCGGCCCTGCCCAATCCCGAACTGCTGGTCACAGCTACGGGCGTGCTGGAACTGCTTGGTGCCGCGGGCCTCCTCTACCGTCGAACGGCGCCGTGGGCGGCCGTCGGGCTGGCCCTGCTGCTGGTGGCCATATTCCCGGCTAACGTCTACGCGGCACAGGCCGGACTCATTGTCAACGGTGCTCTCGCCACGGCGCTCCTGCCTCGGACTCTGATACAGCTGGTATTCATCGCCGCTACGATCGCCGTAGCGATCCCCTACGCCCGGACTTTAATTCACCGCCGGCCGGCCGCCACCCGCCCAGTACTGCCTGCCAAGAATCCATCAAGCGCCACGAGGTAAGGCATCAAAGATGACTCGGCAGTCCCCTGGAAAACTTTCCAGCGGGATTGCCGCCACATGCTAACCCCGGTATAGCATTACGACACTCAAGGCCAGGGTGGCAGGTAGATGTCAGTGACGGATCCGGTTTTGATTCCGAGGTTGCTTGCGACCGCGGTCAGGGCAGGCGGATCCGTTGGCAGCGAAGATTAGGCTCGAGGTTCACTACGGTGGCTGCGAGCCCGTCGCGTCGGTGGAATGCCTCCGGATGCCGGCGTATAGAACGTAGAGCATGCACGGACTCGATGGTGGACTACGCCAGCGTGTGAAGCACTTTCACTGCTGCGAGTAGCATGCGGCGTTTTCCAGAGCTATGTGGTCCCGCAGATCGCCAGCCGGCCAGGCCGGGTTCAGCACAAGTATCTTGAAATGAAGAGTGTGCTTAAGCGGGCTGGACTGCAGGGTGTGGGGTTCGCGCGGGTCCTTGGGCGCGGCGATATATGAAGTATTCGGCCACGGCCAGGCTCAGTACCCAGGATGCCCCGATCAGCAGTGCCCTGGTCAGCTCGTCAACCGGTCCTACGAGCAGGATCCAGGGGATGGTGACGACGACGATGGTTCCCTGGGAGATGCCGATGGCGTAGGCCCGGGACATCCATTCACTGTGCCGGACGTAGTTGTGGCGCCGTACGGCGATGAAGCCCAGGACGATGAAGGCCACCATGGCGGAGCCGAAGACCAGGCGAAGGGCGAGAAGGAGCGGCCCGTCCAGGGGTGGGAGGTCGTAGAAGACCGCCATCCACAGACCGGACAGGGCGGCGAGCAGGCCTGTGGGCGCGAGGGTGCGTCCGGCGATTTTGTGCCAGCTGGGCCTGCCGCGTTTGCCGCGGCGGAGCGAGGGAACGAACTGGAAAGCCCCGAGGACCAGGTACACGGTGACGGTGGGGATGTGGATCAGCACGGGGATGGGCGAGTCGAAGAACCGTGCGTTATCCGGGGTGATCTGGCCTCCCGAGAGTTCGGTAAGGCGCGTTGCGCCGGCCATGATCGGGACGAGGCTGAGGAGTATCAGGGCCGCGGGTACGAGCCATCGGGTCCGGGATGGCTTGGGCCGGGAGCGGGGAAGGGTCTGGGCTGTCATGGTGTCACTCTCTGGCGGGTACGCTCACGCACCCGTCGGGCTGAGGTCTGTCCAGGAACCCCCAGAGTTCCTTGCGAAGATGCTGGAAACAGGCGTGACCGTCACGTCCGCGGTTGCGTTATGCAGGCGTGGGTGACGCCGCACGGTTCGTTGGAGGATCGAGCGGGCCTTGGTCGAGCCGGAAGGGCGGGTACTTGTCACTCATCAAGGCCGCATACGAGATGGTCCGCACGGTCCACCGGTTGATGCCCATCAGCAGGTCGAAGATCCCAAGACGGTAGACACCGGTGAAGAGCAGGATGACTGCGGCGATGCATACCAGCAGGCTGAGCAGAGAGAGGCTCGCCGTTGAGGAGGAGGCTGCGCTGCCGGTGAGGGCGGCGACGATGAGCAGTTGCGGCAAGGCGAACAGCCAGGACTTGAACAGTACCTTCCAGTGGGAGAGCTTGGCGGGATAAGCAACGTCCAGTTCCGCCGGGTAATCGCTGCGGGCGAGGGTGAAGGGCGGATAGCGGTCGGTGCCAAGGACACCGTAGGCGTAAAACGTCACGCGCCAGTTCCAGCGGAGGACTCCGACGGTGAATTGGAAGAGCGAGGCCGGATAGCGGCCGGTGAACAGGATGGCAAAGCCTGCTGCCACTGTGACAACCAGGAATGCGACCCACAGCAGGGCCAGGATGATGTAGTGGGGAATAACGAGGACCCATTTGACCAGCCAGAGCCATCGTGACAGTCCGGGATCAAGATGCCCGGTAAGTTGTGCCGGCTCGTTTCCGATCCGGTCGGCTTCCTGCGAGGCACCGGGGGCGATCCCCCGTCCCAGGCCTGCAGCCCCGAGGATGATCAAGACCAGCGCGACGCCGATGGCAAGCAGCGCCGTCGTGAGACCGTTCACTTCCGGCGGAAGCGACCGGTAGGCCGACAGCATAGCGACCGCGGCGAGCCCGAGCAGGACTCCCACCACGAGCACGGCCATGGGCAGCGCGGGCATTTTTGCTACTGGTGAGTCTGGCGCGCGGGGAGAATTGCCGGGCATTGACGTTGACATGGCGATCTTCTTTCCTGGGGCCGACGGCTGGCGTGCCAGGAGCCGACGCCCGGACTCCCAGTTGTCGGCAGCACGTTTCGTACGGCGTACGCCCACCATACCGTACATAGTACGAATTGGCGATAGCTCCCGTCCCCATTAGTCCGGAAAACGATAGACATTTCCGGCGCTGGCCATTCTTGTGATCGGCCAGGAGCTACCCCCTGACAGCCGGACGGCTGCTAGGCCCCGTCTTCCGGCGCGGTAATCGACCGCGCGAGCCCTTCGAGGATGAGGTTAAGACCGAAGTCGAACTCGTCCCCGAAGTCGTACCCGGGTTTGAGGACGTGTTCGGTGGCCATCTCAACCAGGCGGGGGTACTGCCCGTCGGAAAAGAGCTTCACGATCGAGGAAGTGACCTCGGATGCTGCGTCCGGACCGTGGAAGGGCAGTGCCGCTTCCTGCAGGGCGGCCCCATAGATATAGCTGTCCAGCAGCGCATACGCGTGCGCCGTCATCTGCACGGAGAATCCAGCGGACCGCAGGGTGGCAAGGGTCGCCTCGTGATGGCGCAAAGTCGCAGCCCCCGGGGAGGCCCGGGTCTCCAGGAGCCCGACCGCCCAGGGGTGGCGCTTAAGCGCATTCCGTACCGCGTGCGCCCGGCGGTGCATCTGGTCACGCCACTCCCCCGCTGGCGATGGCGGCTCGATTTCGTCGAAGACCATATCCACGATGCCGTCCAGGATCTCATCCTTGTTCGCCACGTAGTGATAGAGAGACATCGGCCTGGTTCCCATGCTGGTCGCCAGGGAACGGATGGTCAAAGACGCGATTCCCGACTCATCGGCGAGGTCAAGCGCGCATCTGAGTACCCTTTCCCGGCTCAGTGGAATGCGTTTCGGGGGCAGGTTTTGCGTGCTGACTGACATGATGGCTCCCAGCCGTATCGGTTTAGTACTACGTACGCTACCATGACCGTACAGCGTACGAAATGGCGCTCTAAATCCACCAGTCCCAGGAGAGCGGCCATGACCGCACACGGTCAGAACGTCACAGAAAGTCCGTCCGGACGCGCAACGTCGCCAGTAGAAACTCCTATGCGGGCCATCGTTCAGGAGGCCTACGGGTCAGCAGATGTCCTGCACCTCGCATACGTCCCCAGCCCCTCGATTGGGGGGAAGGAGGTTCTGGTCCGGGTTCACGCGGCGGGACTGGACCGGGGCACCTGGCACGTGACGATGGGCCTGCCTTACGCGTTGCGGCTGGTCTACGGCATGCGCGCGCCGAAAAACCCCGTCCCAGGACTGGACCTGGCGGGCACCGTTACCGCAGTCGGGGCGGCAGTAACCAGGTTCTCCGTCGGGGATGAGGTTTGGTTTCGGGAAAGGTCCCTTTGCCGAGTTCGCCGCCGCGCCCGAAAACAAGCTCGCCCGTAAACCTGCCAATCTGACCTTCGAACAGGCGTCGGTCGTCCCGGTCTCGGCCAGCACGGCCCTGCAGGCGCTTCGCGCCGCCGGCCCCATCACGCCGGGGCAGAAGGTCCTGGTCCTTGGCGCCTCAGGTGGGGTCGGCAGCTACGCCGTGCAGCTGGCCAAGGCTGCCGGGGCCGTCGTCACCGGCGTGAGCAGCACCGCCAAAATGGACGTCGTCCGCTCTCTCGGCGCCGACCACGTCATCGACTACACGCGCCAGGATTTCGCCGACGGCCGCGAACACTACGACCTGATCCTGGACATTGCCGGAAACCCAACCCTCACCCGGCTCCGCAACGCCCTCACTCCCACGGGAACGGCGGTCCTCACCGGCGGGGAGGAAGGAGGATCTTGGACCGGCACATGGACCGGCAACTCCGGGCCCTGATCCTGTCCCCCTTCATCAGCCAGCGGCTGACCATGGTGATGGGCAAGGAAAACGCACCGGACCTTGAGCACCTTTGCGGACTCATCGAAGCCGACACCCTTGTACCGGTCATCGACCGCACCTACACCCTGGAGCAGGTCCCGGACGCCATGCGCTACTTCGACGCCGGCAAAGCCCGCGGAAAAATCGCCATCACCATCCACGCCCCACAAAGCTAAGAGAGAAACACACCATGACCGTTTCAGTGCCGCACAGCCCCTTGCATACCACCGGAAACCACCCCACCCGATCCCTGCGCGCACCGAGCCTGATCGCCGGAGCCGGCCTGCTGCTCATGGCAGTCCTGTCCGCCCTGGCCAACTTCGGCGCCCTGGAAAGCCTCATCACGGACGGCGACCCGGCAAAGACAGTTGCGGACATTTCCGCTGCCGAGCCGTTGTTTAGGGCGGGTATCGCCGGCCTGGCCGCCGTCGTCGTTCTGGATGTTATCGTCGCCGCGGCGCTGTTTGACGTGTTCGCGTCGGTGAACCGGAGCATCTCGATGACCGCTGCCTGGTTCAGGCTTGCCTACTCGGCTGTCTTCCTCGTCGGGATCTGCCGGCTCCTTAAGTCGGACTCAGCCTCTTCGCCTTACACCTGCTGTTGATCGGTTACCTGGCCTACACCTCCGGGTTCATGGCGAAAATCTTCGGCGTTCTGCTCATGGTCGCCGGACTTGGTTACCTCGCCGACGCCTTCGCCGCCATCCTCGTGCCTGATTTCCCATTCAGCTTCGCCCTGTTCGTCTCCGGCGGCGAGGTCGCACTCAGCTTCTGGCTGATCATCAGGGGCCGGCAGGTCCGGGTCCCCACCATCCCTTCCCCAATGCTCAGCACTCCCAGGTGAACAATCGCCCTGCTGGAGCAACCTGCAGGACGACCAACCCATCCTCCAAGGAAGCCCATCATGCAACAGGACCACAGCCCCTCCACGAGCGTCCCGTCAGTGCTGACCGCCGATACCACCGGAGACAGGAAGGCGCAAAGGGACCCGCCCCATGATGCTGGGTTGCCTGCCGTCCGCTTGAACCTGATGCGGGGCGGCTACCTGCTGATGGCGGCAGGACTCATCATCGTCAAATGGCCGCTTTTGCTGCAGGCCGCTTCCATGCCCGTGATGGACGGGGCCATCGTCTGCATCCTGACGGCGATGTCTCTGCTGGCACTTCTGGGCCTCAGGTACCCCATCGGGATGCTGCCGATCCTCTTGTTCGAGGTGATCTGGAAAGTGTTTTGGCTGGGGGTCGTGGCCCTGCCCCACCTCATAGCCAATGACATGGACACCGCCACCGCCGACATGCTCTTCACGATCCTCTTCGTTGTCGCCATCCTGGCTGTGACCCCGTGGGACTACGTGTGGAAGCGCTACGTAAAGATTCCCGGGGAAAGCTGGGGACGAACCGCCTAGGTAAGTTCCTTTGTATCCGATGGTGGCATCGCTGCCGGCGGACCTGCATGGACAGCCCTCCCTCTTTACGCAGCCCTGGCGCTTAGGTTCTGGTGATTCCGTCGAGCACTTTGTGCAGTCCCCACGCGTATTGCTGGGTCGAGACGTACCCGGCCATGATCCTTGCTGCTGCGGCGGACAGCGGGAAAGTGCCGGCCGGTATCGCCGAAAACCCCTCCAGGCGGGAGGCAATCCTTTCGCCTTCCGAACTTCCCCCGGGCCTGCCACCAAGCTCTGCCGTCTCCAGTGCTATCGAGCCAAAGACGTAGACGATCAGCAGATACGAGGCTTTCGCGGCCTCCTCAGCGTCCAGCCCGGAATCCCGAAGCGTTTCCATCAGGTGCTCGTTCAGGGCAAGGGCCCGCGGCCCGTCCATGGGTCCGCCGATCATCAGATTCACCGCTCCCGGATGGGCGGTGAGCCGCTCCCTGAGTTCCAACGCCAGGGATTCAATCCGCTGGCGCCACGGCACGTTGCGGTCCGAAAATACCGCCAGGTCCACCTGGCCCAGGAGGTGCTCAACAATGGCCTTCACCACGGCCGCCTTGTCGGGGAAATACGTATAGACGGCGTTCGGCGCGACCCCGACCCGGGCCGCGATCCCCCGCACGGATGCCGCGCTTACACCCCCTTCATCCAGGAGCTCGAGAGCGGCGCCCATGATCTCGTCCTCCGTCAAGGTGCGGCGGGGACCTGGCCGGGAACTGCGTACCTGCGTGGTCATTAATTCCTCTCTTGACTTTCTTCTGTACAGCGTACACTATTTGTACACCGTACAATTTTGTACGCTGTACAGAAATGGCAGGCACGGCATGAGCGCCACCCCAGGTTTAAAGATCCGGATTGTCACGGGAGGGCTCTTTGCCCTCAGTGCCCTGGCGTTCGCGGCAGCGGCCACGGCCCTGTCGGCGATGTTCGATTGGCCGGACGTGCTCCGGGAGCCGGCCGAGGTGGTGCTGCCTGCCTTTACCGCCAGCGGACCCGCCCTCATTTGGGCCTGGTTCGCCGCGGCGTGGACCTACGGGCTCCTGACCATCCCGGTCCTGCTTTTGCCGGCTGCACTCGGCCTGCAGGGGAATCCCGTTGTAAAGGTTGCCACTTATGCCGGTGCTGCCTCTGTGCTCCTGTCCCTCATCGGGTTCCTGCGCTGGGTGTTCGTTGTCCCGGCACTGGCAAGCAGCTACGCGACAGGTGACGGGCAAACGCGGGCTGCGGTGTCCGCCGCCTGGACAGCACAGCACCAGTTCGGCGGCGCGCTGCTGGGCGAGCACCTGGGCCAACTGCTGGTGATCGGCTGGTCCGCCGCTGTCAGCATCGTGATCCTGCGCAGTGGCATTCTTCCCCGCTGGGTCGGCGCCGCCGGCCTCGCCACCAGCAGCATCTACCTGCTCAATCAGGGCGACATCCTTGCCACCGCTGTGCCCGGATTCCCTGTCTGGGACCTCGCCGGTCTGATCGGGAGCACCGGCTGGGGCCTCTGGATCGCCGTGCTCGGCATCAGCATCCTGCTCAAGCGATCACGGGCTTCAAGTCCCGCTCCTACCTCGCACATCCACACTGCCCTCACAGCATTGCCTAAGGAACTGACACCATGACCCACACGAAGACTCCGCGGGCAATCACTATCCGGGCCTGGCTGTTATGGACGACGAGTTTCCTGGCCCTGCCGGTGGGAGGATATGCCGGCACCATCATCACCGGCCGCATCGACGACCCGCTCTCCGCGGCCATCGGCGGGGCCATCGCCGGACTCGTCATCGGCACCGGGCAGGCACTGACCAGCAGCCACAGGGTCCGGCCAGTCACCTGGATCCTGGCGACCATCCTGGGCATGAGCACCGGGGTGGCCTTGGGCTCCGCGGCCGTAGGCTACCGCACCGCACTTCCTGACCTCGTCCTGATGGGAGCGCTCAACGGGCTGGTCCTAGGCGTCGCCCAGGCACTTGCCCTGCCCCGGCGATTGGGCCGGCGCCGCTGGGTCTGGGCAGCTGCCATGCCTGCACTGTGGAGCCTCGGCTGGACCTTAACAACCCTGGCCGGAATCGCCGTTGATCAGCAGTTCATCGTGTTCGGCGCCAGTGGCGCCGTCCTCGTCACCGCCATCACCGGCCTCCTCCTGAACCGGCTGCTGCCGGTCGCAGCGTCCAAGCAGCCCACGATTATCCCGAGCACGGCAAAGGTTCACTCATGAATACCGGCCTGCACGTCATCTTCGGCACCGGCGCCATCGGACTGGCCACCCTCGATGCCCTCCGCCGCCGCGGCCGCACCGTCCGCATGATCAACCGCTCCGGCATAGCCCAGGTACCCAACGACGTCGAAGTTGTGGCCGGTGACGCCGCCGACCCGGTCTTCGCTGCCCGCGCAGCCCGGGGTGCCGCGATCGTCTATCAGACGATGAACCCGCCCTACCACCAGTGGAACGCGCGTTTCCCCGCTCTGCAGGCCGGGGTGCTGGCGGCCGCTGAAGCCACAGGCGCCCGGCTGGTCAGCATGGAAAACGTCTACATGTACGGGCGTCCCGCGGGACGCCCCCTGACCGAGGACAGACCCAACAATGCCCACACCAAGAAGGGACGCCTACGCGCCGACATGGCTGACGAACTCCTGGGCGCCCACCAGGCAGGGCGTGTAGAAGTTACGATCGGCCGCGCTTCGGATTACTTCGGTCCGCGCAGCGGGCACAATCGAACCTCGGTGACCGGGTCTTCCCCGCAGCCCTGGCCGGGAAAACCAGCACCGTCCTGGGTGACCGGCACCAACCCCACACGTATACCTACACTCCGGACATCGGTGAAGGCCTCGCCGTCCTGGGCGAACACCCGGACGCACCCGGCGAAATCTGGCACCTGCCCAACGACCCCCAAACCCGCAGCACCCAGGAACTGGTCGATACCATCTACCGTCAGGCCGGACAGCCACGCACCAGGATCCGCACCGTCCCGCCGCTCCTCCTGCACGCCCTGGCCATTACCAACCAGGTCGTTCGGGAACTGCTCGAAATGCAGTACCAGTTCGAAGAACCCTTCATCGTCGACAGCAGCAAAATCACCACAAGGCTCGGTGCCGCAGCCACTCCCCTGGACCAGGCCATCGCAGAAACACTCCTCAGCTACACCGACCCCAGCCATCCCCATCCGGAAAGAGCACGATCATGAAACGCAACAGCATCAGGTCAATGGAGGGCACAACAGTGGTCGTCACAGGCGCCACCGGAGGCATCGGTAAGGCCACCGCCCATGGACTGGCCCTGATGGGAGCCCACGTCGTAATCGTCGGCCGAGACCCACAACGTACTAAAGAGGCCGCCGAAGCGATCCGTGAAGCAGCCGGCGGAAAAGTGGACGCCTTCACCGCCGACCTGTCCTCCCAAGCCCAGGTACGCCGACTTGCAGATGAGCTACTTACCGTCCTCCCCCGCATCGATGTCCTGATCAACAACGCCGGAGGGTACTGGAACACCCGCCACACGACAGCAGACGGAATCGAGCACACCCTGGCCCTGAACCATCTCGCACCGTTCCTCCTCACCAACCTGCTCCTGGAGCGGCTGCACCTCAGTGGGAAAGCACGGGTGATCACCGTGTCCTCCAATGCGGAGGCCATGGGGCGCATCAACTTTGATGACCTTCAGGGCGCGCACTCCTATTCCGGGGCCACGGCTTACAACCAGTCCAAACTCGCGAACCTGCTGTTCACCTACGAACTGGCCAGAAGGCTGCAAGGCACCCCAGTGACAGTCAATGCCCTCCACCCGGGATTGGTGAGCACGGGGTTTGGTGCTGAGGACCCCGGACGTGCCCAGCGGCTGCTCGTCCCGCTACTGCGGCCCTTCATGCTCACAGCAGACCAAGGCGCTAGAACCACAATCCATCTGGCCTCCGCTCCTGGCCTCACGGACGTCAGCGGGCGGTTCTTCGCCCGGCGCGGGCCCCGCCGATCCTCCAACGCCAGCTACGACCAGGCAACTGCGGCACAGCTATGGAATATCAGCGCCGAAATGACCGGCATGCTAAGACCAATTGGCCTCCGTAAGGCGACAACCTCCCCCTCGAAGCTTCAGCCGACCAAATCTCCCGGCCCGGTGAAACCACATGCCCGCTGGGGGCGGCATAGCGTCTTCCCATCGTTTTGACGGCTCTATCGGGACTGGAGAGCATCCAGCGCGACTGCCATCGCCGCCGCAACCCGACCGTCGAGTCGTGCGCCTGGAAGCCCGATGAGGTAGCGGTCGCGCAGGGACCGTCCCCGTTCTGATGTCATGACCACTTCTCCGTTCGAGTCGACAAAGTCGAAGTGGAAGCGGAAGGGCGAAGGGATCGCATCTCCAAGGGGTGTCGCTTCCCATATGCGCCGGCCGATGGCGACCCCGAGGCTACGTTCACGCCCGGTGACTTTGAGTCCGGATGCCTCGAGGTGCCAGGTCGACCGCAGCAGGGACTTGCCAAAGTCTTTCCGGAAGCTGCCGAGCAATTGTCCGTTGGCGTCCAGCACGTCGTATGTGGCGCCGAGGTCGAGGCGTTGCCGGGCCTTGAAGGAAAAAGCGGTAGGCTCCTTGACTCGTCCTGATAGAAGGTCACCTGTTCCTTGAAAGCCGCCCGCTTCTGCTGGGCGACGGCGAGCAAGTGCCCAGGTTGCCCGTCTCCGGACACGGAGCGGATTTCGTAACGGTTCACCATCAGGGTGAGTTTCTGTGTCACGGTGAAACGGTCGATGCCCTGGGCAAGCTCTGCACTCATATTCGTCCTCATGGTTAGGGCGGTCCGAGCAGTGCGAGGTCCGCCTGTTGTAATGTTCTCTGCCTTGACTATCACTAACTCCGGCTAAAAGGACTGTTCCTTGTCCTCCGGCTGGCCGTTTCCATCAATGTCCCGAAGGAAGTGTGTGATCTTCTTGGCCATGGCCGTTGACTGTGTCCATTGCAGGTTATGCGGGCCCTGGAGTTCGACGATTTCGTGGCGGTTGACGTTCGTAAGCTGGTTCTTGTGCGACTCGAGCCAGTCGGGAAACTTGGCAATGCTGTCACTGGCAAGGAAGTGAAGTACGGGTATGTTCTCCGGGTAGGTCACTCCTTGGAGTGCTGCTGCATTGCTGGCGACTCGGTTGCTTTCGTCGGCGACTGCCGCGTTGCCGTAGTCCCACATTGTCATTTGGCGCATGCGTTCCAATTCGGTTGTGGTGAAGTCGTCGCTTTTCGGGACCACCTCGTCGGGAGCGAGCGAGACCACGGTTCTGACAAGGCCAACTGTGGACAGTATCCCGATGATGTTGATTCCGCCGCCAGCCGCGGATTGGGTGGCGGGCACGCTAGGGTCGATACCGATAACGGCGGATACTTCGCCCGGGTACCGGTTGGCATAGTCGAGTGTGTAGAAGCCGGCGATCGAATGTCCAGCCAGAACGTATGGCTTTCCGATGTCGAGTGAGGAAAGGGCCTCGTGGAGCTCAGCGCTGATATTCTCCACGGTCCGATCTGGTGCACTCATGTCGCTGTAGCCGTACCCGAAGCGCTCGACGACGATGACGTCGTAAGCCGCGAGTTCCCTAATCAGAGGGGCGAAGTCCAGCCCGGGAGCTATCGTCCCCAGGCCGCTGAGCAGGACCAGAGGTTGTCCACCTTCAGTGCCAGCGCGAACGACGTTCAGTGAGCCTCCCGCGACCTCCACTAGTTCACCGTACTGGGCAGTGCTCGACCTCTCCTGCTGTTCCAGGAACGCGTTAGCCCCTGTGGATGCGAAAGTTAGGCCAAGCGCAGTGATAGCGACAACACCAAGAATTTTGCGCGTGCGACGGAATGGCCAACGACGTCTTGTATGGTCTGTTAGAGAACTCATTTTGCTGCTCCTTGTACAAGAGCCGGGCCAATACCCGACATTGGTTGATTTCAGCGGCTATTTCGATCCCAAGCGCCCGTTAAGACTCGGGGCACCCCCGGTAAGCAAATGAAGAAGTATGGTTGCTGGACGGGTGCGAATGGCACGATAAGCCATTGGCCGCTGTAGAACTCAACGTATGAGTCTGAGGAGCACCTTGCGTAAGCCTCTTCACGAGTCATGATCTTTCACCTCGGGATCGAATAATTGGAACCACTAAGTGTGATTCCAATCCCAAGCTTCCAGAGAAGCCAGCGAAGCTTTCTGGGTGCCGGGGACACTTCCCAAGCTACGGATGCGTGTGGTGACACGACATCACTACATGTAGTGAATGAGGTGGTGATTCGGATGGGATTCGCATTTCCGGTGACGATTTCGCCTGAAAGTCGTGCACATCGGCTGGGTTGAACTACACCCCAACCTGGCGTCAATCAGCACTGGCGAGAGCGTCAGAATAAGGTATGGAAGGCAGTTTCAGTACATGCGGGTTGAGCAATCTTGAATGCCAATCTGACAGCTGACCCCGCCGCAGGAGCTTGCGCAGCACGTGCTCCGCGATTGTGCCACGAAGCCAATTGTCCAGAGCCCTCTGGGCAATTGGCTCCGCCCGCGGCTGTATTCTCTTCGTCCAGCAGCGACGCAGTCTTCCGGTGGACATCGCGGGCTTGCGCTCACCGCCTTCGCGCAGGAACACAGAGCCGCTGCGAGGATGAGGGCGGTCCCCCAGGTTTCCTGTCGCTTCACAGGCTGTTGGACGGCTCGGAACGCTGGTTCTCAGCCCCGGTCTAGTACCGGGAGTTCACCCGGAAGTCCTGAATGCGTCCAAGCGGCTCCGCCGCGTCCCCCAATGACATGGTGTCTGCCTATCTCCGGCATCTGGCCCGGCGAGTATCCAAGGTGGTCAAAGAAGTGAGGGTTCCGGCCTTCAACGCTGAACCTAGCGGCTTTGTAGCAACGAGTTAGGCGTCGTCCTGCCCGCGGGTGAGGACCTCGCGGACGTCGCGAAAAGCTTCGAAACGACGATTGGCCCGAACTTCCCCGGACTGCCGGGCTGGGGGCCCTGAGGGCTGTCCTTCCCGGGTGGTGGATCAGAAGGCGTCAGTCCCACCGAGGCGAGCGGTTCGCACTGCAAAGCGGCCGAATCGTCGTCGTATTCCACCCACAGCATCCCCGAGCCCTTGGTCTCGTGGGTTCATCAACCAGGGAGCAGGCAAAATGCTCAGGATCGGGGCCTCCGAGCCGCATGAAGAGGCGCGGCGTATGGCCCCCCGACGGGCTGGAGGCTGCGGCTCCCGGAGTGTCTCGACCAGCTGGTTCACGGCGGTGATGTGGGGGAAGATGCACCCCAGCGAACTACCCGACACTAATTTAGAAAATGCCCAAACTCCGCGGTATCTCACGCCAACCGGGGTCAGCCTTTGATATTTCGGGGATCTTTTCCGGGCTTCACAGTGTCCTTGGCTTGCATCTTTCCGTCGGTTCCACTGGTCCTTACCTCGCCACCCCCGCTGTTACCCGAGTAGCTCTCGGCCACCTGCGCGGCCCCAGCCTGTGTTGAGTGATCAGACGAGGCCCTTGAAGCCCCATCGCGCTTTGCCTGCCACTTTCCGCTATCACCCTTAGTCACGCTGTAGTCGGCCATGTCATTCAGCTCCTGGTTCTTGAGGTGGAACTAAGGGAGGAAAAAGTTCTCGCATCGAGCCTGACGGGATGGAACGGTGTCTGATTACCGGGTCATCCACCGTAAAGCGTGGTCAACGAAGTTTAAAAATGTATATCTGGGTTGGAATGGCGCTCCCGATCGCCAGCTAGGTCAGTCTTCGCCATCAATCAGCACGTAACCGCGAACTAGGTTGCGATCTCACAATCAAGCTGGCTCAACTAACTTGAACACTCGGTCAACTGAACGGGACCCGGCCCAAGCAGCGTGGAATCTCACACGGACGTTAAAAGGAAGTGTCCCGACGAGACCCCGTCGGGACACTTCTTCTCGACGAGTAGTGACTTAGAAGTCCCAGTCCTCATCTTCCGTGTTGACTGCCTTGCCGATGACGTAAGAGGAACCGGACCCGGAGAAGAAGTCGTGGTTCTCGTCAGCGTTCGGGGACAGCGCCGAGAGGATGGCAGGGTTCACGTCAGTAACGGAGGACGGGAACATTGCCTCGTAGCCGAGGTTCATCAGCGCCTTGTTGGCGTTGTAATGCAGGAACTTCTTGACGTCCTCGGCCAGGCCGACGCCGTCGTAAAGATCGTGCGTGTACTGGACTTCGTTTTCGTACAGCTCGAAGAGCAGTTCGAACGTGTAGTCCTTGATTTCCTGCTTGCGTTCCTCGGAGAGCCCTTCCAGGCCCTTCTGGAACTTGTAGCCGATGTAGTAGCCGTGTACAGCCTCATCGCGGATGATCAGGCGGATCAGGTCAGCAGTGTTCGTAAGCTTGGCGCGTGAGGACCAGTACATGGGCAGGTAGAAGCCGGAGTAGAACAGGAAGCTTTCCAGCAGGGTGGAAGCGACCTTGCGCTTCAGGGGGTCGTCGCCCTGGTAGTAGTCCATGACAATCTGCGCCTTCTTCTGAAGGTTCGAGTTCTCAGTGGACCAGCGGAACGCCTCGTCGATCTCCTTGGTAGAGGCCAGCGTGGAGAAGATGGAGGAGTAGCTCTTTGCGTGCACCGACTCCATAAACGCGATGTTCGTGTACACGGCCTCTTCGTGAGGGGTCAGCGCATCCGGGATGAGCGAAACTGCGCCGACGGTGCCCTGGATGGTGTCCAGCAGGGTCAGGCCGGTGAATACGCGCATGGTGAGCTGCTGCTCAGCGGGCGTCAGGGTGTTCCATGACTGGACGTCGTTGGACAGCGGCACCTTCTCCGGCAGCCAGAAGTTGTTGACGAGCCGGTTCCAGACCTCCACGTCCTTGTCGTCCTGGATGCGGTTCCAGTTAATGGCCTCGACGTGGCTCAGCAGCTTGACCTTCTCGGTCATGTCATCCCCTAAACGTTGGGTGGGTTTCTCTAAGTTAAAGCGTACGACGGCGGGCGGGCGCCCGCCGTCGTACTTCACAAGTTATTGAAGGTGCAACTAAAGCATGCAGCTGACGCAGCCCTCCACCTCAGTCCCTTCCAGCGCGAGCTGGCGGAGACGGATGTAGTAGATGGTCTTGATGCCCTTCTTCCAGGCGTAGATCTGGGCCTTGTTGATGTCGCGCGTGGTGGCGGTGTCCTTGAAGAACAGCGTCAGGGACAGGCCCTGGTCCACGTGCTGGGTGGCAGCGGCGTAGGTGTCGATGACCTTCTCGTAGCCGATCTCGTACGCGTCCTGGTAGTACTCCAGGTTGTCGTTGGTGAGGTACGGCGCCGGGTAGTAGACGCGGCCGATCTTGCCTTCCTTGCGGATTTCAATCTTGGACGCCACCGGGTGGATCGAGGAGGTGGAGTTGTTGATGTAGGAGATCGAGCCCGTCGGCGGTACCGCCTGCAGGTTCTGGTTGTAGATGCCGTGCTCCATGACGGAAGCCTTCAGCGCGCGCCAGTCCTCCTGCGTGGGGATGTGCACGTTCTTGAACAGCTCGCGGACCTTCTCGGTCTGCGGCACCCACTCCTGCTCCGTGTACTTGTCGAAGAACTCACCCGAGGCGTACTTGGACTTCTCGAAGCCGCCGAAGGTCTGGCCCGTCTCGATGGACAGCAGGTTGGAGGCCCGGATGGCGTGGTACACCACCGAGTAGAAGTACATGTTGGTGAAGTCCAGGCCCTCTTCGGAGCCGTAGTGGACCCGCTCGCGGGCAAGGTAGCCGTGCAGGTTCATCTGACCCAGGCCGATGGCGTGGCTCTGGTCGTTGCCCTTGGCGATGGACGGCACCGAGGTGATGTTGGACATGTCGGACACTGCCGAGAGGGAACGGATAGCCGTCTCGATGGTCAGGCCGAAGTCCGGCGAATCCATGGTCTTCGCAATGTTCAGCGAGCCCAGGTTGCAGGAGATGTCCTTGCCGGTCTCGTCGTAGGACAGATCATCGTTGTACGTGGTGGGCTGGGAGACCTGGAGGATCTCGGAGCACAGGTTGGACATGATGATCTTGCCGTCGATCGGGTTGGCCCGGTTCACCGTGTCCTCGAACATGATGTACGGGTAGCCGGATTCGAACTGGATCTCGGCGAGGGTCTGGAAGAACTCGCGCGCCTTGATCTTGGTCTTCTTGATCCGGGAATCGTCCACCATCTCGTAGTACTTCTCGGTGACCGAGACGTCCGAGAAGGGCATGCCGTAGACGCGTTCGACGTCGTACGGCGAGAACAGGTACATGTCCTCGTCCTTCTTGGCCAGCTCGAACGTGATGTCCGGGATGACAACACCCAGCGAGAGGGTCTTGATGCGGATCTTCTCGTCAGCGTTCTCGCGCTTGGTGTCCAGGAAGCGGTAGATGTCCGGGTGGTGCGCGTGCAGGTACACCGCGCCGGCACCCTGGCGGGCGCCGAGCTGGTTGGCGTAGGAGAAGCTGTCTTCGAGCAGCTTCATCACGGGGATGACGCCGGAGGACTGGTTCTCGATCTGCTTGATGGGCGCGCCCACCTCACGGATGTTCGTCAGGGCGAAAGCCACGCCGCCGCCGCGCTTGGACAGCTGCAGCGCGGAGTTGATGGAACGGCCGATCGACTCCATGTTGTCTTCGATGCGCAGCAGGAAGCAGGAGACCAGCTCACCGCGCTGCTTCTTGCCCGCGTTGAGGAACGTGGGTGTGGCCGGCTGGAAACGGCCCTCGATGATCTCGTCCACCATCTGCAGGGCGAGCTGCTCGTTGCCGCGCGCCAGGTGCAGGGCAACCATGCAGACGCGGTCCTCGTAGCGCTCCAGGAAACGCTTGCCGTCGAAGGTCTTCAGCGTGTAGGAGGTGTAGAACTTGAACGCGCCCAGGAAGGTCTCGAAGCGGAACTTCTTTTTGTACGCACGGTTGAACAGGTCACGGATGAAGTTCATCGTGTACTGGTCCAGCGTTTCGCGCTCGTAGTAGTCGTTCTTGACCAGGTACTCGAGCTTCTCTTCCAGGTCATGGAAGAACACGGTGTTGTTGTTAACGTGCTGCAGGAAGTACTGGTGCGCAGCCTCGCGGTCAGCCTCAAACTGGATCTCGCCGTTGGGGCCGTACAGGTTCAGCATTGCGTTCAGCTCGTGATAGCCCAGGCCCTTGTAGGCGGCCGGCATCTCAGGCTTTTGGGCCCTGGTTACTTCCGTGTCTGCGACAGTCGTGTCCAAAACGTGTCCAATCCATTGTTTACACGGGACACGTCGTCTGGCGTGCCCATTAATTCGAAGCGGTAGAGGTGCGGCACTCCGCACTTGGCGGCGATGATGTCCCCCGCCAGGCAGTAGTTGTCCCCGAAGTTTGTGTTGCCGCCGCCGATGACCCCGCGGAGCAGCTGCCTGTTCTGCGGGTTGTTCAGGAACCGGATGACCTGCTTGGGAACGGAGCCCTCTCCCCCGGTGCCGCCGTAGGTGGGCAACACCAGCACAAAAGGCCGGGTGGCGAGGAGGGGTGCATCCCTGGAGTACAACGGAATCCGGGCAGAATCGCGGCCAAGCTTCGACACGAAGCGGCTGGTATTCTCGGATGCCGAGGAAAAGTAGATGAGCTGGCTGCCGGTGGTGACTTGTCCTGCGGCATCTTGCTGCGGTGCCGGCGGGGACACCTCCACGCGCTGAGCCGCGTGAATTTGTCGAGCCGTGTGGTTCTGCTGTGCTGTTGGTGCTGCCATGGGAGTCACCTCAGCTGGTTGCTGGTTGCTGGTTGCCGGCAGGAAAAACGTGCCCCTTAGGCCACGGAGGAAACGGCGGAAAGCGCCAGTTCTTCGATCTTGTCCGGACGGAAACCTGACCAGTGGTCCTGGTCGGTGACCACAACGGGCGCCTGCATGTAGCCCAGCGACTTCAGGCGCTCGAGGGCCTCGGCGTCCTGGGAGATGTCAACGCTCTGGTAGGTGATGCCCTTCTTGTCGAGCGCGCGGTAGGTGGCGTTGCACTGAACACAAGCAGGCTTCGTGTAAACCGTTACGGTCATGGTTCCTGTCCCCTTTTCTGGAAAACTTGCTCGTCCGGTGTTCCCGCCCAAGCTGTATCTAGATACTACATCTAGTGCAGACGCCTCTTAGGAACCCCAAGATGATGTATTACAAGTATGTCATTTAATGCACCTTTAATCCACAGGCAGGGGCCGTCAAAATGTCCGGAATCCCGGCGATTTCGCGGACGGAATCCACATGCTGTGGAGTACTTAGCCACATTTAACGCCCAGCGTGTCGTGGAAAAGACGGCGTGTCGGTCCTGGTGGTGACCTGCGTAAACACACCACAAAGGGGCCCCGAAGTAACCTTCGGAACCCCTCCTGGTGACCAAACGCACGGAAGTTAGAGCTGCGCCTCCCGGCGGTCCAGCACGATCTGCTGCACGTCCAGGTAACCGGACTGGAATCCTGCCCTGGAGTAGCAGAGATAGAACAGCCACATCCGCTGGAAGACGGCGTCGAAGCCCAGTTCGCCCACGTCGCGGGAAGCCTCCAGGAACCGTTCCTCCCACAGCCGGAGGGTGGCGGCATAGTGGTCCCCCATGCCCATCCGCTCCCGCACCCTCAGCGTGGTGTGCTGCTGCGTCACGCCTTCGATGGCGCGGACGGACGGCAGGAATCCGCCCGGGAAGATGTATTTGTGCACCCAGGTGTAGGCGTTGCGCGTGGCGAGCATCCGGCCGTGCGGCATGGTGATCGCCTGGATGGCCACCCTGCCGCCCGGCGCGAGGACGCGGTCGATGGTCTGGAAGTAAATGGGCCAGTATTCGTAGCCCACCGCCTCAATCATTTCCACCGAGACGACAGCGTCGAACTCCCCTTCCACAGCCCGGTAGTCCTGCAGGGCAACCGTGACCCGGTCCGAGTAACCGGCGGCCGCAATCCGGTCCTGGGCCAGCGCCTGTTGCTCGCTGGACAGGGTGACGCTGTAAACGGTGGCCCCGCGGGCCGCTGCCCGCAGGGCCAGCTCACCCCATCCGGTGCCGATTTCCAGCAGCCGCGTTCCGGCGCCCACCCCCGCTTTGTCCAGCAGCCTGTCAATCTTGGCCGCCTGTGCTCCCGCCAGCGCGTCCCATCCCACCGAGGACAGCGGACCCGCCTGGAGCGGGAACAGCGCTGATGAATAGCTCATGGTTTCATCCAGGAAGCTGGAGAACAGATCGTTGGAGAGGTCGTAGTGCCGCGAGATGTTGCTCCGGGTGTTCTGCTCCGCGTTGCGCTCCTGCCGGGGCGTGCGCGGCAGGTAGAGGGACCGCAGCGTCTGCAGCGGCGCCGGAATCAGGGTGCCAACGGAAGCGGCGAACACCTCCAGGACACCCGCCAGGTCATCGGCTTCCCAGTCCCCTGCCATAAAGGACTCACCCAGGCCGATCAGGCCGTAGGCGCCGATCCGGGCTTCGAACGCCTCCGGACGATGCATGGTCATCACCGGCGCGTCCTCCCCGCCGATGCCCAGGACGGATCCATCCGGATATGCGACGCGCAGGGGCAGGCGCTTAACGGCGCCTTTGAAGAGGAGTCCGGCGGCCTTTCCGGCCACGGCCGCTTTGGCGCCCGACGGCGGCTGGGCCACACCGGGCCACACCTCGCCGTCGATGGTGGCGGGCGACGCCGGCACACCTGCAGCGGTCCACGCTGCGGGAGTGTGCCGCACGGGTTTGTCCCCGAGCGCAGCTGCAGCCCCGTTATCGTCTATCAGTGTCATTGAACTGCCTCCTGTGAGGGGTGAAGTGGTCGGGCGACGACGGGCAGCCGGCGTGCCCAGAGTCTGATGCCTTGCACCCGGATGAGTGCGGATACGAGAAGCGGCGCGGCCGGTACGGCGACCGCCGCGGCGAGAATGTTGCGAACGCTGGCCGGGTGCCGGCGGCCGTCCATGGTGGCGACGAATGGCCGGTGGCCTTCCCGCTCAAGCACAATCGACACAGCCAGGCGGTCATCCGGAGCGGGCAGCTTCATGCGGTACTGGCCGTCCACGTCATTGAAGGGTGAGACGTAGAAGGCCTTGGGGACGGAGGCCCGGCCCGCAGGATCAGTCCGCAGCAGGTAGCAGTGGCGTTCGCCGTAGGTGTTGTGGACTTCCGCCACCACGCATTCCAGCTCGCCGCTGGACCGGTAGCACCAGAACAGGGTCAGCGGGTTGAAGACGTGGCCGAACACCCTGGCGCTGGCCAGCATGTGGATGGCGCCGCCGTCGGGCTCTATCCCCTGCGTCCGCAGGTACCGCTCCACGTTCGAGCGGATGGTGGCGTCCGGATTCCCCAGGTGGTCTCCCGCGCGGAACACGGCCAGCGGCCGGAGCAGGAACGGCAACCGGGGAAGCCGGTCAACGTCAACCAGCCAACTGTAGCTGCGGTAGGTGAAAGCATTCTTCAGCGGGCTGTGCCGCACGTGGGAAATGGAGGTGCGGTAGATGGCTGAGCCGGTGGTCATGCAGGTTCGCCCGCTGCAGCAAGTTTCCGGCCGCCGTCATCCGACGCTGCAGGCCCGGCGGCCGTAACGGAAGCGGGCAGCACGGGAACCCAGTGCCGGCCCAGCTTTTCGGCGGCCCGGACGCCGGAGAGCGCACCGTCCTCGTGGAAGCCCCAGCCCAGGTATGCGCCGGCATAGGCAATGCGGCTGTCACTGAGCGCCGTAATTGCCTGCTGCGCCTGCAGTGATTCCGGGGTGTACTGCGGGTGCTCGTAGACCATGCGTTCCAGCACGGCGTCCCCGGCAATCAGTTCCGACTCCCCCAGGCTCACCAGGTAGGGGCGGCCGTCCCCGGGTTCAAGCCGCTGCAGGCGGGTGAGGTCGTAAGTGACCAGGACCTTGTCCGGCCTGGCCCCGCAGGACGGGAGCCGGTAGTTCCAGGACGCCCTCGCGTTGTCGGCGGAGGGCAACACAGCAGGATCCTGGTGGAACACGGTGTGGTTGACGGAGTAGGGCATCCCGCCCAATGCCACTTTTTCGCCAGGCGTGGCGTCGGCCAGGAAGCCGAGTGCCTGGGCCGGGTGCGTGGCAACCACGACGGCGTCGAAGTCTTCCAGCCCACGGTCCGTTGCGAGTTCCACGCCGTCGGGCAGGCGCCGGATGGCGGTGACAGGGGTGTTGAGCCGGACGTCAGTCAGGGTGGCGGCCAGCTTTTCCACGTACCGGCCGGAACCGCCGGTGACGGTACGCCATTGCGGAGAGCCCTTGACGCCAAGCATTCCGTGGTGGCGGAGGAACGTGAAGAGATACCGTGCCGGGTAGGCCAGCGCCGTAGTGGGGTCGCAGGACCAGACGGCGCTGACCACCGGGGTCATGAAGTGGGAGACGAAGTACGGGCTGAAGTTTTCGCGGGCCAGGAACTCGCCGAGGGTCAGTTCCGGAATGTCGGCTTCGCCGCTGACGGCGGCGGCAGGAGCGGTGTTCAGCAGCATGCGTGCCTTGCGGTAAAAGCGCGTGATCTCCAGCAGCATCAGCAGGTACCGGCCCCGCAGCAGGCTGGACGGGCGGGCGAAGATTCCGCGGGCACCGTCACGCGCGCCGGCATACTCCAGCCCGCAGCCGTCGCAGCGGATGGACATGCTCATCTCCGAGTCCTGGGTTTCGACGCCGAGCTCGGCGAACAGCCGCAGCAGTGTGGGGTAGGTCCGCTCGTTGTGCACAATGAACCCGGTGTCCACGCCAAGGATCGTGCCGTCAGGTTGTGGCATGTCGTGGGTGTGGGCATGGCCGCCCAGCCGGGAATCCGCTTCGAAGAGCGTGACGTCGTCCTGCCTGTTAAGGACGTAGGCGGCGGTCAGTCCGGCCACGCCGCTGCCGATGACGGCCACGCGCCGCCTTCCGCCTCCACCTGCTGCTGGGTCTGGTGACAATTCATGCTCCTCTGCTGAACATTTGCCAATGGTTGGATATACAGAGGGCAATTCGAAGCCGGGGATGGCGCGGATGGGTGCAGTACTGTGGGCTGGTGGTAAATCCGGTACACCTGAAGACCCTGATGGAGGTCACGCGGCTGGGCTCCTTCGCGGCCGCCGCGTCAACGTTGGGCTATACGGCCTCTGCCGTCTCCCAACAGATGTCCGCCCTGGAACGCGACACCGGCGTCGTCCTGTTCCAGCGCTCGGCGCGGAGCGTGGTCCCCACGGAGGCCGCCGTCGTGATGACCCGGCACGCAGCCAAGGTGCTGACGGACATCGAGGCGCTGATGGCTGCCGCCGCCAAAACCCAGGACAGCGCCAGCCAGGAACTCCGGCTCGGCATCTTCCCCAGCCTGGCCACGTACGTCCTGCCGCGGATCCTGAAGAAACCCGCATGGAAGAACCTGGGCATCGACCTCAAGGTGTCCGTGGCCGAGCCGGGCCAGACCATCCAGGGGCTGCGCGCCGGCGGTGAACTGGACCTCGCCGTGGTCTTCCAGGTGGGGCAGACCGGTGTGGCCTGGCCCGCCACCATCAACAGGCAATGGATCGGCGACGACGATTTCCGGGTGGTGCTGCCCGCCGGCTGGGGCTTCCGTCCGGACGCGAAGGTGGCGGCAGACCATCTCTCCGAGATGCCCTGGATCATGCACCACCCAGGCACAAGCGACGCCATGGTCATTGAACGGCTCTTCGCTGGCTGCAACCTTCATCCACGCGTGGTGGCGCACAGCGACGACTTCCACGCCAGCCTGGAGATGGCAGCCGCAGGACTGGGGGCGGCGCTGGTTCCCGAGCTGGCACTGCGGAACAAGCCGGCGGGTGTGGTGGTGCTGGACGTTCCCGAAATCCGGCTGGCCCGGAACGTTTTCGCGCTGCTGATCAATGACCGGAAAACCGCGCGGGTGCAGCTGTTTGTCGACCTGCTGGCAGAGACGCTCGCCGGAATGCGCACCTCAGTGAATTAGGCCTGAACGCTGGAATGCACCGCTGTTCGGGTCTATGTTGAGAATATGAACAAGGTAGCGAGCCAGCACTTTGGCGAGATTGAGCTCAATCACGGCAGGGATCACCTGATCGCCGCCAAACATGAGCTGCGCGGCCATCCACTGGAACTCGACCTGAACATCACCGCCCACGACCACTTTGACGAAGCCGCACTGCGCAAGGTGGACTACCGCCTGCGGTTCCTGCCCGAACTGGTGGACGAGGTCCGGGACATGATCGCCGAGGAGCTGGACCAGGAAGGCACCAGCCCGCAGGAATACCTGCAGTTCCATTGCAACGCCCTCAAGGATGAGCACCTGCACAAGGTCTTCGGCGTGGAGAACCGCAGCCAGCTGACCAAGGATGTGTTCCTCAAGGCACTGAAGCTGGGACACGTGGGGATCTACCCGGGCCAGCCGGAACGTTACTTCGTGATGGATTTTACGCTCGGCCAGCACTTCACCGATGAAGTCCTGGTGGCCTCCGCGGACGAGGACGGCGTGGTGGACGACGAGATTGTCTGGGAATCCTGAATTTGCAAACGGTGGTTGAGCCTGTCGAAACCTGACGGGGTTTCGACAGGCTCAACCACCGAGCACAAAGCGACGGCGGCCGGTCACCTCTCAGTGACCGGCCGCCGTCGTCGGTGGTTGAGCTTGTCGAAACCCTTACTGTTGTCTTACTGCGCTGCTGCTTCCAGCAGCTCCGCGCGGACCGCCTGGGTTGCCTTGACCAGGTTGCGCAGGGACTCTTCGGTCTCGACGTAGCCGCGGGTCTTCAGGCCACAGTCCGGGTTGACCCAGAGCTGGCGGGACGGGACGTGCTTGACGGCGGTGGCCAGGAGTTCAGTGACCTCGGCTTCGCCGGGAACACGCGGCGAGTGGATGTCGTAAACACCGGGACCAACACCGCGGCCGAAGCCGTGGGACTCGAGGTCGTGGACAACCTCCATGCGCGAGCGTGCAGCTTCGATGGAGGTCACGTCGGCGTCCAGGCCGTCGATCGCGTCGATGATCACGCCGAACTCGGAGTAGCAGAGGTGGGTGTGGATCTGGGTGGCGTCGGCGGCACCGGCGGTTGCCAGGCGGAAGGAGTCCACGGACCACTTCAGGTAGTCCGCGTGGTCTGCCTCGCGCAGCGGGAGGAGTTCGCGCAGGGCGGGCTCGTCCACCTGGATGACCTTGATGCCGGCGGCCTCGAGGTCGGCAATCTCGTCGCGCAGCGCAAGGCCAACCTGGTTGGCGGTCTCGCCCAGCGGCTGGTCGTCGCGGACAAAGGACCAGGCCAGGATGGTGACCGGACCGGTGAGCATGCCCTTCATCGGCTTGCTGGTCAGCGACTGTGCGTACTCGGCCCACGCAACAGTGATGGGGGCGCTGCGGGTGACGTCGCCCCACAGGATGGAGGGGCGGGTGCAGCGGGAGCCGTAGGACTGGACCCAGCCGTGGACCGTGACGTCGAAGCCTTCCAGGTTCTCGGCGAAGTACTGGACCATGTCGTTGCGCTCGGGCTCGCCGTGGACCAGGACGTCGTAGCCGAGCTCCTCCTGCAGGTCGACGACGCGCTTGATCTCGTCCTTCATGAGCTTTTCGTACTGCTCGTCGGTCAGGTCACCCTTGTTGTTGCGGGCACGGGCCGAGCGGATTTCGGAGGTCTGCGGGAAGGAGCCGATGGTGGTTGTGGGCAGCGGCGGCAGGTGCAGCGCTTCTTCCTGGGCGGCTTCACGGACCGAGTACTCAGAGCGGCTGAAGTCGGCGGCGGTGAGGGCTTCGGTGCGGGCGCGGACGTCCTCGCGGCGGACGCCGTCGGCGGTGGCGCGGGATGCGATCACAGCGGAGGCTTCGTCGATGGCTGCCTTGGCGGATGCCGGGTCAGCCAGGTAGGACGCGAGGGTCTTGACCTCGACGGCCTTCTGATCCGAGAAGGCCAGCCAGCTGCGGAGCTGCTCTGAGAGCTGGGTTTCCTCGGCAACATCGTGCGGGACGTGCTGGGTGGAGGTGGAGGTGCTGACGGTGAGCTTCCCCGCGGCGGCCTTCAGGGCGTCCAGCTTCGCAGCTGATACGGCGAGGTCGTTGCGCCAGATGTTGTGGCCGTCAACCACACCGGCAACCAGGGTCTTGTTGCCCAGGCCAGCAAGGGCGGCCGCGGACGGAACCGCGCCCTTGAAGACATCGATGTGCAGGGCGTCGATGTTGGTGGCGGCGAGGGTGCCGAGCTGGCCGTCGAGGGCGCCGTACGGGGTGGAGACGAGGATCTGCGGGCGGTTGGCAGCGGCGGTGAGGACCTCGTAGGCACGGGCGACGGCTGCTTCGATTTCGGCGGCGGGGGTGTCCTGGTCCACCACGAGGGCGGGCTCGTCGAGCTGGACCCAGCTGGCACCGGCAGCGGCCAGCTTTTCGAGCAGCTGGACGTAGACGGGCAGGATGTCCTCGAGGCGGGACAGCGGAGCGAAACCGGCCGGGGCGTCGTCGGAGGCCTTGGAGAGCAGCAGGTAGGTGACCGGGCCCACGATGTACGGGCGGGTTTCGATGCCGTTGGCCAGGGCGAAGGCGAACTCGTCAACCTTGGCAGTGGAGGCGAGGGTGAAGCTGGTTTCCGGGCCGATCTCGGGCACCAGGTAGTGGTAGTTGGTGTCAAACCACTTGGTCATCTCCAGCGGCTGCTGTTCCTTGTTGCCGCGGGCCAGGTTGAAGTAGCCGTCGATGTCCAGCTGTCCCTCTTCATTGAGGAGCTTGCCGAAGCGGGCCGGCACGGCGCCGAGGTGGGCGGTGGTGTCCAGAACCTGGTCATAGTAGGAGAAGGTGCCCGGGACGGCTGCGGCTTCGGTCAGGCCGAGTTCCTGCAGGCGCTTGGCGATGGTCAGCTGGATGTCCTTCGCGGCTGCATCCAGTGCGGCGGCGTCGATCTTGCCGGCCCAGTAGGCCTCGACGGCCTTCTTGAGTTCGCGGCGGCGGCCGATCCGGGGGTAGCCCAGGAGTGAGGCGGAGGGGAAGGGAGTGTTCTGTGAAGTCATGGCAGATTCCTAAAGGTGGGAGCTGTGATGTCTGAAGGCTGTGCTGTGCTGTGCTGAGGGATAATCAGCTGGCGAGCTGCGGGCGCGCCGCAACGCTGTGGCGGCTGGCTGCCCGCTGGTGCCGCGGAAGGGCTAGCTTGTCCAGCACCTCGAGCGCGCTCTGGTGCTCATTGAAGGTGTAGAGGTGGATGCCGGGGGCTCCCGCATCCAGTGCCGCATTAGCAAGGTCGACAGTGGCGCGGACGCCGATCCGGAGGCGTTCGATGTCGTTATCGGCAGCAGCAAGCCGCTCCAGCAGATCCGGAGACGGCTCCACGCCCGCCAGTTCGCCCAGCCGGGTGACCCGGCGGAGGCTGGTCAACGGCATAACGCCCGGGATGATGGGGATGGTGACCCCGGCCCGGCGGGCCCGGGTCAGAAGGCTTACGTACTGCTCAGCGTCGAAGAAGACCTGGGTGATGGCGAAGTCAGCACCGGAACGCTGCTTGGCAAGCAGCACTTCGATGTCGTGTTCCTCGCTCGGCGACTCCGGGTGCCGTGAGGGGTAGGCTGCTACGCCCACGGCGATTTTTCCGGCGCACAGCAGGGCCGACCTCCGCTGTTCAACCCGGCGAATAAGCTCGATCAGGTCCTGGGCGTAACGGAGTGACCCTTCTGCCGGCTGGCCGCCGTCCTTGGGCTGGTCACCGCGAAGGGCAAGGATGCCGCGCGCACCGATGTCCAGCAGTTCGCCGATGATCCCCGCCAGTTCCTGCGGCGTGTTGCCCACGCAGGTCAGGTGGGCGATCGGGCGGAGGGTTGTTTCCAGCAGGAGCCGGTGGATCAGTTCCACGGCGGTGTCCCGATTGGAGCCGCTGGCCCCGTACGTGACGGAGACGTAGTCCGGTGCGGTGGTCTCCAGTTCCCGGATAGTGGTCCAGAGCGTTTCAGCGGCAGCCGCTGAACGCGGCGGGAACAGCTCGTAGGAAAGCGCCACGGGAGCGGCGTCGGTAAGATTCGGGTGTGCGTCAATAAGGCTTGGTGGTGACATTTGCGTCCTTGGCTTTGGGCCATTGAGGGCCAGCTGTCAGCAGATGTGACGGCGGGTCGGCAATGAATTGAGTTTGGGGAACACGAAAAAACTCCACAGGAACGCAGCCGCGACTGTTACGCCTGTAATGGAGTTATCCGTGAGCAAATGTCAGGCCCACATGGGGGCACCCACACCCTCCATAAGGAGGATCGCTGACACGTTACCGCGGTAACTTGTATACGACTCTAGGAGCGGCCGGGAGAGCATTCAAGTCGGCCTTCGAATTAAGACGCAGCTTTACGCCTTATTTCGGAACGGGACAGAATTATCTTCGCCGGCTCAACCTCTTTTCTACCTGCCCTGCGCCGGCGCGAAGTCCAGCAGGCGCGCTGATGCCGAGACCGTTAGCCGGCGGGTCCCGCCCTGCCCAGTATCTGGACGGCGGGCTTCATCGCTTCCTGGCACCGAACCGGTTCCGGAAGCGGATTGTGCACGGTACGACAACGGATGGCTGGCTCAGTTCCAGCTGTCACCTGCGTGCCGGGCACCGCTTTTCGGTCGAGCGGCGATGGGGGCAGCGTCGCCTGATGGTGAGGAGCCTCGGGCAGAGGGGCCATATCCCGTGAAGTCCCGGGCAGTGGGGGTGCTGTGGAGTGGTAGGTGTGGCCTGTTGGTGTCCGGGTTTCGACGGTGTGGCGGGTTCCGGGGACGGGTTTGGCGGACCAGCCGGGGTTTTCCTTGGTGTGATTGCAGGCTTCGCAGAGCCCCTGGCCGTTGGTGCTGCTGGTTGGGCCGTCGTTGTGCCAGGGGATGACGTGGTCATCATGCCGGATCGGCGCGTCACAGTACGGGGTCCGGCACATGTCGTCCCGGACTTGCAGCAAGCGGCGGAGCCCGGGCGGGAAGAACCTGGCTTTTGAGTCCATCGCGACCAGCTCGCCGCTGCCGGGGGCTGTGTAGAGCCTGCGGAGCCAAACGGACAGTTCATGCTGGTCGGGAGAACTCGAACCAGAACCAACAACAGCCTCAGCACCAACAGCAGTGTCAGCGCCAGAGTCCCCGCCGGCGACAGAACCAGCAACGGCATCGGAGCCAGAAGCAAGGCCAGCAACGGCACCAGCATAAAAGCCGGGGCGGGTTGTCCTGTTCAGGATGGTTTCGCGTGCCCAGTGTGCGGGGACGGTGCCGTAGCCGGTGAGTCGGGCGGGTTCGCTGTCGCCCTGGAAGAGGGTGCGGTCTGTCACGACCAGCTGGATGTCGATCCCGGCGATCCCGCCCGGGGTGCCGGTGACGCGTTCGACCAGGGAATCGGCCATGATCTGGCCCTTGGAGCGTTCATCCCCTGCGGACCGCAAAGAATCGGCGTGCCGGGTGAGGGACGCGTACGCGGCCACACCCTCGGCGACGGGCAGGAGGGCTGTCAGGTAGGTCATGGTGTCCGGCGCCGGACGAAGACTCACATTGCGTTCGGTCACGGCACGGCTGGCCCGCCGCGCCACAGACTTCGGGTCCCGCCGGTACGCCGCGGCACGGACCGTGGAAACGATGGCGCGGTCCCCGAACCCGTCAAGGGTGCCGGTGTCCGCGGCGAGCTCCTCGTCCACCGCGCACCGGTCGTCCACGGACAAGCACACGGTTTCCTTCACCAGCAGCGTGGTCCGCCACTCATTCAGCCGACCGGACCGAAACGCCTCAAACGTGCGGGGCATGTCCCGCATGGCCTTAGCCAGGCCCAGCAGCCTCCCTCCGCGGGACGGCGACTCGCGCCGCGCCAACGCGATCTGGGCACCAACCCCGGCACCCAGCTCATCTACAGGAACCCCGGCCGCAGCCTGGACCCGGCGCTGGAACAAGTCAAAAGCAACAGCAATGTCAGCCTGCTTCGCAGCCGCAGCCGACTTCAAATCCTCAAGCTCCCGCAGCTGATCAATCATGCCTGCACCATCAGCACACAAAGGAACGGCATCCAGGGCAACCCGGACATCAGCGATCGACGGGATACCCGAATGGTCCTCCAAGGCTCCGGCGACAGACGGGACACCCGCAAGGGCACCCCGGACAGCGGCAACGCGGGGCACAGCAGCAGGGGCCGCCGGGGCGTGGGCATCCATCGGGATATCCGCCATAGCTTTCCGGGCGGTGGCCACCGAGGGCGCCGCAGGAACAGGCCGCACACCGAGAATGCCCGCCCCGCTTACCCCTGCCAAGGCCCCAGCCGCTTCCATAGACTAAGTCTTCCAGCAGGGTGTGACAATCGCCGGGAGCCCAAGTTCCTATGTGGAAAACCGGGTAGTCACCTCACATCGTGCACTACCAGGGGCGGTCCGGCCCTGGGGCGTAGTCATTGTCGCGCAGGTACTCATCCCGTTCGCGTGCACTGTTGCGTTCGCGCTCGGCCTGCCGTGCGCTGTCCCCGAGTTGCTCCAGCTGGCTTTCCTCCGGGGATTCCTGTTCCTCCGGGCCGTCCTGCTGTGCTCCTTCGGGTGACTCCGCTGCCTGCCCGGCCGCGAGCTTTTCCTTCAGGCGCCCTTCCGCCTCGGCCAGCTGCTCCCCGGGCTCCCCCGCCGCGCCTGCGGCGAAGCATCCCGCAGGTGCGGCCTCCGCCACCGCCAGGGCTTCCCCGTACAAAACAGCGGCCGACGCCGGGCCCTCCTCCCGGAGTTGGGCGTCACCGATCTGTTCAATCGCCAGGCTGAGGTTGACGCGGACAATGCACTCGTCAGAAGATCCCCGGGGCACCCTGGCCAAAGCGTCCTCAAACATGCGCCGGGCCGCAGCGAAGTCCCCGGCCAAAGCACGGGCATCGCCTGCCGCAAACGGCGCCTTGTGGGGTTCGATGACGTTCGCCAGGCCCAGTGCTTGGGCTGCCGTTCCAACCGCCGCTGCGTCCCGGGCAGCAAAGGCGCCGGCAGCCTGCCACGCAAGGAGGTTGAGGCTGAGCAGCTTCCCCGCCACGCAGAGCAGGAGCAGTACCGGTAATGCCGACCACAGCAGGAGATGCCGCCGCCGCTGCACCATTAAATCGCGGTTCGCGTTGTCTTCGGTTGACCCGGGTCTGGCCATCATTGAACTTTCTCCCCCGCCATACGGGAGCGGTGCGCAGAACGAGTGGCCATCCGAGGTTCGGTGGCTACCGCGTCAGGAAGGGGCCGCAGTTCACGGACACGCCGAAAGAGGGTACCCGCCTCCACCAGGCCCAGGACAAAGGCGCCGGCCGCGAAGACCCAGTAAAGCTCTGTTCGGCCCTGAAGGGATTCGGCGTCCTGAGTGTGCTCCAGTGCGCCGGGCCGGGCCTGCTGCAGCATGGCGGCAGGCGGGTCACCGGCCGCCCGGTGGACGTACGGCACATCCAGCTGCCCTGCGATCTCACGCAGCCTTCCCTCGTCGATGCTGGACACGGCGTCCCTGGGAGTCCCGCCGCTGCGGTCCTGGACGTACGGGACGCCCTGCGCGGCGCCGTCGTAATCCCTCCCGGTGTTCTCCTTCATCCGCCCGCCGGCCTCAGTGCCGTAGCCCAGCACGGCTCCCCCGGCCACCGGCCCGTTGTCCGGCACCAGCGGTTCCGGTTCATCGCCGCTGGTCTGCTCGCCGTCGCCAAGGTAGAAAACAAGGTGCGGACGTTCGGGATGGCTGTCCCGCGCTGCTGCCAATCGCTCGCCCAGCACCTGGCGGGCGGCTGTGATGCTGCTTCCTTTGGCGTAGGAGGTCACCTGCGGCTCAAGGACGGACGTGATGGTTTCCAGGGCCAGGGTGTCGGTGGTCAGCGGCATCCGGACATGCCCTTTGGTGTCGAAGGTGATCACGGAAAACCGTGCTCCCGGCAACCCTTCGGCGATGGCCATGATGTCCTGCCGCACGCCGTCCATCCGGGGCGCCCCGTTTCCATGGTCCTCCGCCACCATGCTGGTGGTGGTATCCACGACGAAGAAGACGTTGAGGTCCGCGGTGGCCGCCTCCGCCGAGCCTCCCGGGAGTCCCGGGCGCAGGATGGCACCGCACAGCAGCGTCACCAGCAGGCCACGGCGTAGCCAGGGGCTTTTGGCGATTGGGAGAATGGATCGGCGCCGGGTCATAGCCGCAACCGCCACAAGGCCGTGCAGAGGGCAAGGCCGGACAGGAGGGCAGCGGTCAAGGGAAGCCCGGGCTCGTCAGAGACGACGGCGCGCGGCGCACCCTTCAGCGCTGCTGTTTCCGTTTCCTCCACCGCCGCAACAATGCCCGGGATGGCGTCCGGGTTGTCCAGCGCGTAGTAAGCGCCGCCGGTCGATTCTGCAGCAGCCTTCAGCTGCGCCCCTGGCTGGTCGGCACCGGAGCCGTAGTCAAAGTCGCCCGGGTTGAGGGCATAAACGCGGACTGCCCTGTCCTTCGCCAAGGCCGCCGCCTCCGCGAGCGTCATGATGGGTTCACCCGAGAGGAAATTGTCGGTGGCCAGCACCAGGGACCGCGAGCGCTGTGCCGCATCCCCGTCCGGGGCGCTGCCTGCTTCAGTGCGCACAGGCGCGAAGCTGTTCAGGCAGGAGGCCAGGCCGTCACCGATCAGGGATGAGCCGCGGCCGCTCCAGGTCCCGTCCAGGAATCCGGAACTGCCGGGTTTCCCGTCGAAGGCGTCCCGTGCCAAGTTCAGCTGCTCCTGGGCATAGCCGTAGTCGTCGGTGAGTGGAAAGACCTGGATGGCCGTGCTGTCAAAAATGGTCAGGCCGATCCGTTCGCCATCAAACTCCTTGGCGAGGCCTGCAAAAACGTCAACGACCGCCGCGTCGGCGCTGCTCATGGACCCCGAGGCGTCCAGGCACAGCATGATGTCCCGGTTATGCTGCTCGGGGCGCGTGGTGGTGAGCTCCACCGGCCGCGCCGCCGCCACCGCGGTAGACACCAGCAGCGACGCGCAGGCGAGCGCGGCAACTGCCAGCCACCGGCGGTGCCGCCGCAGTGCCGCCTGGTACTCCGGCAGGGTGGTGAGCCGGTCAACGTGCGCCGCCGGCCGTCGTCGTGCTTTGTCCTTTCGACCGGACCGGACAACGGCCCACCCGAAGGCCGCCGCGGCCAGGAGAGCCAGCGGAACAACCCACCAGAACATCAGCTCCATGTGCTCACCGCGTTCCGGGCGCTGGCGGCGGACACGGCGACAGACGGCAGCGGCTCCACGCCGAACTGTGCCGGGTACAGAATCCTCACGACGGCGGCGGGTGCAGGAAGCGGGTGGCGTTCCAGGTCCTGGCGGGTCATCCGGAGCGCGTCCACACCCGTGGCGTCACGGACAAAGCTGCGGAGCAGGTGGCTGATCTCGTGGTGTGCGGCACGGAGACTGAGGTTCCCGGCAGCTGCCTCCCGTTCGACGTCGTCAATGCGCTGCAGGTAGGCCGCCTTGAGCACTGACAGATCAGTCAGGGCAGCGGAACGCCGGACCCCTTCCGCCATCCGCGGGCGGCGGGTGGAAGCAAAGACGACGACGTACCAGCCGGCCACCAGGGCGACGAGTGCAACGCCTGCCCACATCCATACCGGGCTGTACTGGAGCGGACCGTAAAAACCTGGATCAGCCGGCACGGCGGTGCCTTTCCAGGAGGGCGAACAGGGCGGTGACCACGTCCTGGCTGCCGTCCACCTCGCCGTGGGTGATGCCTGCCTGGCGGAGCATTGAGGTGCGCGCGTTATCCCGTTCAGCAGCGGCCTTCGCGTAGGCGGCCGCTATCGGGACGGACTGTGCCAGGTGTCCTGGAAGGACCGCGGAATCGGTCACGCTGTAGAAGTCAGCGGAGTGGCCGCCCGCACTGCCAGGACCTGGTACCAGCTCGGCGTCGCGGACGGTGAGCCACAGGATTTCGTGCTGCGCCCGGAGCCGGCGAAGCAGCTGGCCCAGTGCCGGGCTCGCCTGCACCTCGTCAGCGACGACAAAGAGGAGATTGCGTCCCTTGACCGTCCGTGCCACATGGTCCAGCTGGTCCTCGATCCTGCTGGCGGCTGCGTTCAGCGTGGCATGCTCACTGACATGCCGCAGGAGCCGTTCCAGATGCGCTTCCCCCGCCTTGGCGGGGATTGTCCTGGTGCCGGCGGAGTCGCCGCTGACCAGTCCCACAACGTCGCCGTGCCGGTGGGCCAGGTACCCCATCACCCCCAGTGCCATGACGGCGATGTCCTTCTTGGTCTCCCCCGCCCTGGACAGGGCCGACATGTTCCGCCCGGTGTCCGTGAGGAGGAACAGCGTCTGCCGGCGGACCGCCACATACCGCCTGATCAGCGGGGATCCGTGACGTGCCGAGGCCTTCCAGTCAATGTCCCGCACTTCATCTCCGGGGACGTACGCGCGGAGGTCGTCGAAGTCCAGGCTGCGGCCGCGGAAGACGGAACCGTACTCACCGTCGAGCATGCCGCGGGCTTTGCGGTGCGCGAAGATGGTCATCTTCGACTTCACACGCAGGAGGAGGCTGGGCACGCCGGCCTCAGGGGGTCTGGACGGCGGCGACGACGGCGTCAATCACCGATTCCACCGGCACCTGTTCGGCCACCGCATCAAAGTTGAGGATCAGCCGGTGGCGCAGGACCCGGTGGGCCAGTGCCTTGACGTCCTCGGGGAGGACATGGTCCCGGCCGTTCAGCAGAGCCACCGCGCGGGCGGCCTGGCTGAAGGCGATGCTGGCGCGCGGGCTGGCACCGAATTCGATGAAGCCGGCCAGCCGTTGATCGATGTATTGGTGGGCGTTGCGGGTGACGAAGACCAGTCCCACGATGTAGTTGATGATGGACGGGTCAATGTAGATGCGGCGGACCAGTTCCTGGACCCCGGTGACGGCATCCAGCGAGGCCGCTGCCGGGGGCGTCTGTTCAGCGGTGAAGACCCCCGCGTCGATGCGGCGGATGATTTCTGCTTCCTCGGCCGGCGACGGGTAGTCCAGCACGTCCTTGAGCATAAAGCGGTCCATCTGGGCTTCCGGGAGCTGGTAGGTGCCCTCCTGCTCGATGGGGTTCTGGGTGGCCAGCACCAGGAACGGTGAGGGGAGATGGTAGTCCTGGCCGCCGATGGACGTCTGCCGCTCCTGCATCGCCTCCAGCATGGCGCTCTGGGTCTTGGCGCTGGAGCGGTTGATCTCGTCCAGGAGCACGATGTTGGCGTGGACCGGGCCCAGCTGCGTGACGAAGGTTCCCTTGGCAGCGTCATAGATTTGGGTGCCCACGATGTCGCTGGGCAACAGGTCCGGGGTGCACTGGATCCGGCGGAACTCCGCGCTGACCGCTTCAGCCACGGTTTGCGCCGCCGTGGTTTTGGCCAGGCCCGGAACGCTTTCCAGCAGGATGTGACCCCCGGTCAGCAGTCCCACCAGCAGCGATTCCCGAAGCCGGGCCTGGCCCACCACTTTAGCCTCGAAACTCCTGGAGATGCTGGCCACCACCTGTTGTGCCCGGGCCAGCTCCGCCGGTTCGATTCTCGCGGACGCGCTGGTCTGGAGCACTGTCATTCCCCCTGGTGAACTGTTGATGGCTGTGCCGGCCGGACGGCTGCACTCCGCCCGCCATCCTATCCAAGTCCCCGCCCCCGGGTGCGGCAATGGGGACCCCTCCCCATCCGGGGAATGCAGGTCTATCCTTTTGCCATGAGTGAGCTTCCAGCCAGCTACAAGGAGTTTCTCGCCGACAAAAGCGAGATGTTCATCAGCACCGTCAAGCCTGTCCTGCAGCAGTCCGCGGCAGACCGGCTTCACGGAGTCCGGGTTGTTTACAACCCCGGCGCCACGGGCCACCAGGCACACCTCGACGACAGCATTCCCTTCGGCGTGGTGGTTGAGGACATCGACTAGCCCCTGACCGCTCCGGACAGTGCAAAGGAGCCGCCGGCGCCCCTGGCCACGATGACGTACAGGGCCAGCACCGGCAGTGAATAAAGGATGGAGAACGCGGCCAGCTGGCCGTAGGCCACTGCACCATGCTGTCCGAAGAAGCTGTAGATGGATACGGCTGCCGGCTGCCGTGCCTCTGACAGGAGCAGCACGAACGGCACGAAGAAGTTCCCCCAGGCCTGGATGAAGACGAAGATGAACACCACGCCCAGGCCTTGGCGCATGAGCGGCAGAACAATGGTCCGCAAGGCTGTCATCCGCGACGCTCCGTCCACCCAGGCAGCTTCTTCCAGGGACAACGGAACGCCGTCCATGAAGTTCTTCGTCATCCAGATCGCCATGGGGAGGGTGGTGGTGGCCATGAAGAATATGGTTGCCGGCATCGAATCCAGCAGTTCCAACTGCACGAACAGGCCGTAGACGGGCACCATGATGGCGGTGATGGGAAGGCACGTCCCGAAGAGGACGGCGTACAGGAACGGTGCGTTGAACCGCGACCGGTAGCGGGACAGCGGATAGGCAGCCAGCACGGCGGCCACCAGCGTTACCGCTCCGGTTCCGGCAGACAGCACCATGCTGTTCCACAACGGCTGAAGCAGCAGCTGCGGGGTCAGGACCGCGGCGAAGTTGTCCAGCCCGGGCTGCCGCGGCACTTTGGTTTCGTGGCCGGCCTCCGGGTCCAGGGAACCCAGGACAAGCCACAGCAGCGGCAGCAGGAAGCAGGCGCCCACCAGCAGCAGGGCCAGGTCGGCCGGGGCGGAGCCGCGGCGGAGGCGTGCCCTGAGTACCGGGACAGGGTCAGGCTGTTGTGTTCTGGCAGGGGCGGTCATGGCCGGGGCTCCCGGAGCAGACGGATATAGGCTGCCCCAAACACGCCGCCGATGATGATGAGGACGGAGGCCACCGCGGTGCCGTAGCCGATGTCGCCGAATTTGAACGCTTCCTGGTAGGCGAGAACGGGCAAGGTGGTGCTGGCATTGGCGGGTCCGCCGGCCGTCATCACCCAGATCAGCGTGAACACGGCCAGCGTCTGCAGCGTGATGAGCATCAGGTTGGTGGCGATGCTGCCCCGGATCATGGGAAGCGTGATGAAAACCAGCCGCTGCCAGCCCCTGGCACCGTCCATCTGGGCGGCTTCGGTCACCTCAGCGGGAACGTCGTTCAGGGCCGCCCGGTACACCAGCATGGAAAAGGCGGTGCCGCGCCACACGTTGGCCAACATGATGGCCACCATTGGATACGCGTACAGCCAGTCCGCCTGGGCAAGGCCCAGTCCGCCCATCAGCTGGTTCAGTGTTCCGTCCCTGCTGAAGTAGGCGTAGGCGGCGAAGGCGGCCACGATTTCCGGAAGGACCCAGGCGGCCACCACGGCGGTCCCAACCAGGGAGGATACTGCAGGGCGGGCCCGCCGCATCAGCACGGCGATGGCGAGGCCCAGCAGGTTCTGGCCCAGCACCGCGGAACCTCCCACGAACAGGACCGTGAGCGCCAGCGAGAGCGGGAAGGCGGGGTCCGCCAGCAGCCGCTGATAATTCTCCAGCCCCACCCACTCGGGATTCCGGGCGCTGCGGCCGGTCAGCCCGGCGTTGGTGAGCGAAGCCTGGAAAGCCCAGAGCACGGGGCCGGCGAGGAACACCAGCAGGAGCAGGATGGCAGGGAGGACCGGCAGGTAGCGGAGCGACTGCCGTGTCCGGTGGCTAACGGGCACAGGCTACTTCCGGACGGTCTTGTCGCCGCCCACAATGTCCGTTACCGCTGCGTCGTAGTCCGCGGCCGCCTGCTCCGGGGTCCTGCTGCCGGTGATCACGGCTTCGGTTGCCTCCTGGACAGCCGCCGAGATCCGGGGATAGTCGGACGTTGCCGGACGGTAGCGGGTTACGGAAACAAGGTCAGAGACGTCCTTCACGAACGGGTTGGCATCCTGGTAGCTCGAATCCGCCGCCACATCCGACCGGACAGCGATCTGCGAACTTTCCACGGTGAACGCGAGGGAGTTCTTCTCGTTGAGCGCAGTGGTGAGGAATTTAAACGCCAGGTCAGGTTCTTTGGTTCCGGCACCCACTGCCAGGGTCCAGCCGCCGGACATGCTGACGGCGCCGGGCGCCTGGCCGTCCCGGGTGGGGAACGGGGCCACGCCCATGTCCTGTTCGTACCCGGGCCATTCGTAGCTTCCGCCCTCTTGCCAGAACGACGGCGCGTAGGAGCCTTCCACGGTGGCGCCCAGCTTCCCGTTGGGGAACCACTCGCCGAACACCTTTTTCCAGACGTTGGCGTCCAGGGCCTCAGCCGGCGACACTGCGAGTTTCTCGTCGTACAGGGTTTTGAGGAAGGCCAGGGAGTCAGTGAAGCCAGCCGAGCCCACAACCCACTTCTTCGATTCCTCGTCGTAGAGGCTGGAGCCGGTACCGTAGAGCAGTTCGTAGAAACCCTGCATAACGGTCCCCTCGCCGGTGCCCTTGCCGGCGTACATGTTGAACGGGATCACGGAGGGGTCGTTGGCTTTGATCTTCCGCGCGGCGTCCAGGATGTCCTGCCAGCTGCGCGGCTGCCAGGGGTCGCTGATGCCGGCGGCTGCCAGGACTTTTTTGTTGTACCAGATGGCCCGCGTGTCGGTACCCAGCGGCACCGCGTAGGTGCCGCCGTCGTCCGCCTTTCCTGCGGCCTTGGCGGCGTCGTTGAACGTGTCCCAATCCGCCCAGCCGTCAAGGTGGGTGTCCAGCTTCAACACGTAGCCGGCGTCGACGTCGGAGCGGACCTTGAAGGTGTCCTCGTAGAACACGTCCGGCGCGGTGGACGGCGAGCGCAGGGCGAGGGCCAGTTTGGTGCCGTAGTCGTCGTCGTTGCCCTGGATGGGCTGCAGCTCGACGGTGACCCCTTGGTTCGCCGCTTCGAACTCCTGCTTCGCGGCCTGGAACATGGTGTCCAGGGCCGTGAAGGAATCCGTCTTCTGGTAGACCACCTTCAACGTCCTGGACTCTTCGGCGGCCGGACTGCCCGGAGTGCAGGCCGTCAGGGCAACCAGCGCGGAGGCGATCAGGGACATTGTCTTCAGGGCCCGGCGACGCATGGTGCTCCATTCGGTCTAAAGCTGCGGACCCCTTTGTCAGCGGGCCCCAGCCGCGGCAATATGCACATGCTAGATGGGCGGGGTGCCGCAAGCAAGGCGCCCGCGAAATGCGTCCTGTCAGCTCTCCAGCAGGAGCCGCTGGGCGCGGGGCGCAAGCGTGTGCTCCAGGACCAGCGACGCCGCACCAATGGCGCCCACGTCCTCCCCTACACCCGTGCCAACAACCTGGATGGGGTGGATCAACCGCGCCGCACTGTTGGCATCCAGCAGCGGAGGCACCTTCTCGAGGAAACGCTCTGCCATGCCGCTCCAGAACGGCCCGCCGAAAACCACCCGCTCGACGTCGAGCGTATTAGTGACCACCGATACCGCCCGGGCAACCAGCACGGCGGACTTGTCAATGATGGCGGCAGCACGTTCGTCTCCGCCGTCCGCCAGTTCGCACAGCCTGGCGAAGCTTTGCTGGATCTCGGCGCCGCTGTTGCCCGAACGCGAGCCGTCCAGGATGCCTGCCGCCTCCGCTTCGGCCACCAGCACCTTGGGAATGCAGGAGGATTTCACGCAGCCCCGCTGCCCGCAGTCGCACAGGGGTCCGTCCGGGTCCACCACAATATGCCCGATTTCGCCCGCGTTGCCGGACGTTCCGCGCACCACCTCGTCATTGAGGACAATGCCGCAGCCGATGCCGGTCCCCATGTACATAAACACGAAGCTGCCGGCGCCGCTGGGGCCGCCGGCCCAGGTTTCAGCGACGGCGGCGCTGGTGACGTCCTTGTCCATCAGCACCGAATAGCCCGTTGCCTCGGACAGCGCGTTGCGCAGTTCCACGCGGTCCCAGCCGGGAAGCAGCGGCGGATCCACCACCGTGCCGTTGTCCAGGTCGATGGGGCCCGGGGCTGCAACACCCACGCCCGCAATCCTGTCCCGGTCCACGTCCGAGTCGGCGACGATCTGTGAGATCCCGGCGGCGATGGTGCTGATGATGACGGAAGGATCGTTGCCGCCTGGAGTCTTGATCCGGGAATGCCGGACCACCGCTCCCACGAGGTCCAGGACCACGAAGGTGCTCACGGCTGGGTCGAGGTGGACGCCCACGGCGTACATGCCGCCGGGGTTCAGGCGCAGGATGGTGCGGGGTTTTCCGGGGCCGCTGCCCTCCTTGCCTGCCTCGACGATGAGGTTCTGGTCGAGGAGCCGGCGGGATATGTTCGAGATAGTCTGGGGCGACAGGCCCACGATCTGTGCGAGCTCCACCCGGCTCAGGCCGCCCGAGGACCGGCGGATGGCGTCGAGGATGACTGTGAGGTTGAAGTCCCCCATCCTGGGCAGGTTGGTTCCGCGCCTCGGTGAGGATTGGCGGATCTCAGTCACAGTGTCCCCTAAAGATCTTCGGCCACGTGGTTGTGGTGCTGCTTGAATCGTACGTTAAGCGTGGGCACAGACCCATAGGCGGGACCGTGGCGTGGCATACCTTGTGGATACCTTTACCGAACACTGCGCCGGACGCTCCGGGTCACCGTGAACTTGGGGTTTTGGCCCTTGATGGCGGTGGGGCCCACGTACCGCTCCAGTGCCGGCAGGTAAGGCAAGTGGCGGTTATAGACCGTCCACAATTCCCCGCCCGGCGTCAACACCCGGCCTGCGGCTTCGATCATTTTCAGCCCCGCGCCCGCATGCACGCCGGCACCCACGTGGAAGGGCGGATTGAGCAGCACGAGATCCGCACTGCCTGCCTCCATGGTGCTCAGCGCGTCATCCTGGAGGCCGCCGATCCGGCTTTCCAGTCCGTTGGCGCGGGCCGTTGCCAGCGCGGAGGCCACTGCCGCAGCCGACTGGTCCGTGGCCGTCACCCGCGATTCCGGATAGTGCCTGGCATACATCGCTGCGAGGATTCCGGTGCCGCAGCCCAGGTCGATGGCGTGGCGGGCGGGCTTCATCGACGGCAGGAACGTCAGCAGGAACCTGGTGCCGATGTCCAGCTTTGGGCCGGCGAAGACCGCTCCGTGGGCCGCCACGTCAAGGTCCAGCTCAGCGAGGTGTTCGACGACGGGAAACCGGTCCGGAGCGGGTGTCGCCTTGGGGCCCGTGGCCAGGATAACGCGGGACTTCTGCCGGGCGAGCTGGGGCTGGACGGTATGGAAGTACCGTTCAAGGACGGCATTCATGCCCAGGGACATGTGTTTCACCCGGCCGCCCGCCAGCAGCACCACGCCGGCGGGCGCATACCGGGCGACGGCCCCCGCAATCTGCTCCAGCTCGGCCAGGGTCTTGGGCAGCTGCAGGAGCACAGTCTGGGCACCTGCCAAAAGGTCTGGACCGAGCGGCACGTGCCGGAAGCCGGCCGGCTCAGTCGTGCCGTTCCCAGCCCCTGGCACGGGCCCCGTGCCGGCAGCCCGCAGTTCTTCCGCGTTGAGGCGCAGGGCCCGTTCGCCGGTGATCAGGTCCTGGTGCACGAGGACGCCGGCGGTGTTGAGCACAGCCAGCGCGCCCAGGGTCAGGGCACCGTAGCGGTCACCTACGACAGCCACCGTGCTGCCCTCCTTCACATGGTCCGCCGCCGTTTCCAGCAGCAGTCGGTCGGTAGCATCCCACGCCTGGAGGTTGGGCGCTTCCACGTCGGGCCGCCGCCGAAGGATCCCAAAGACGTCCTCAAGCCTGTCTGGTGCCACGTAATGCCTGCCGCTTTCTTCTGTCCCTGATGCTCCCGCGCTGCCTGGCGCGTTCCCGCGACGGGTCAGCCCCACGTTACCGTTTCCACGGCGGGAGCCAGTCCGGGCAGCTTCAGGATTGCGGCAACGGCCGCCCGGCCGGCCCGGTTGGCCCCGATGGTGGACGACGACGGGCCGTAACCTACCAGGTGCACGCGCGGTTCGGCTGCCACCTGCGTCCCGTCCATCACGATGCCTCCTCCGGGCCCCCGCAGGTGGAGCGGGGCAAGATGTTCCAGCTCGGCCCGGAAACCTGTGGCCCACAGGATGACATCCGCCTTCAGGAGGTTCCCGTCCGCGAGCCGGACGCCGTCCGGCTCAATGGCGGCGAACATGGGCTGCCGGTCCAGGGCACCTCGGGCCGCCGCCGCGCGGAGTGCCGGCGTCCAGATCAGCCCTGTTACCGACACCACGCTCTGCGGCGGCAGTCCCTTGCGTACCCGCTCTTCCACGAGTGCAACGGCATCGTGGCCTGCGCGGGAGTCGAACTCCGCGTCGCGCCACACCGGTGCCCGGCGGGTGAACCAGCTGGTGGAGGTGACCTGGGAGATTTCGTCCAGCAGCCCGACAGCGGAGATCCCACCGCCCACCACGATGACGTGCTTGCCGGTGAACTCTTCGGCTGCAACATAGTCGGCCACGTGCAGTTGCCTGCCCCGGAAGGTGGACTGGCCCGGGTAAATGGGCCAGAACGGCCGCGTCCAGGTCCCGGTGGCGTTGATGACTGCCCTGGCTGTCCAATCCCCGCGTGATGTGTCGAGCTGCAGCCTGCCGGCCGGATCATCGTCTTCCCGGCTCACCGCCCGCACTTTGACCGGGCGCTGGACGGACAGGCCCAGTTCCTCCTCGTACTCCCGGAAATAGCGGGTGAGGAACTCCGAACTGGGCTCCCTGGGATCGACGGCGGGCTTCGCAATGCCGGGAAGATCGCTGATGCCGTTCACAGTGGCCATGCGCAGGCTCTTCCAGCGGTGCCGCCACGCACCCCCCGGTCCTTCTTCGGCGTCGAACATTACATGGCTGACGCCGCGGCGCTGAAGGTGGTAGGCGGCCGACAGGCCTGCCTGGCCCGCACCAATGACGGCAACATCGGTTTGGGCGGCGGTCACTCCCCCATGATAGCCGCGCCCCATACGGGCGTACCTGCCGGACAAGGCACGGGGACCTGGACGGAACCTTTGGCAAAAATTTACAGGCCGCTCCCTGACAGCGCGGCGCGCCGGCTTTAGGGTAGGCCCATGGAACCGGCCCGGGAGGGCATCGGAAGCAGGCCCTCCCCGCGGGCGGCCTCAGCGGAAGAAAGGCACCACCATGACCACAGACCGCGGCGCAGCCGCCCGGCTAGCCACAGCCCTGGGGATAGTCCTGGGAACCGAACAGATACCGCTGCGCCTGCGTGCCTGGGACGGCTCGGAAGCCGGCCCGCAGGAAGCGCCGGTCCTGGAATTCCGCTCCCGCCGCGCGCTGCGGCGGATTCTGTGGTCTCCGGGCCAACTGGGACTGAGCAGGGCGTATGTTGCCGGCGAGATTGATGCGCCCGGCGATATCTTCGAGGCGTTTTCTGCTCTGAGCTCGGCCGGCAAATTCGCGGAGCCGGGTCCCTTCCGTCCCCCCACTGCGGCTGAGCTGTGGACCTTGGTTCGCACCGCCATTCGCCTGGGAGCCGTGGGACCCAATCCCGCGCCTCCGCCGGAGGAGTCGCGGATCGCCAGGAAGGGGAGGCTGCACTCGCGCCGCCGGGACTCGGCTGCGATCTCACACCATTACGACGTCGGCAATGACTTTTATGGCCTCGTCCTGGGGCCGTCGATGGTTTACTCCTGCGCGGTGTGGCCCGAAGACGCCGACGAAGGGCAGGGCGCGGGTTCGGGCGCCAGGTTGGTGGAGGGGCTCGATGCCGCGCAGGAAGCCAAGCTGGACCTGGTTTGCCGCAAGCTCGGGCTCAAGCCGGGGATGCGTGTGCTGGACGTGGGCTGCGGCTGGGGCAGCTTCGCCCTCCACGCGGCAGGAAAGTACGGGGCCACGGTGGTGGGTGTGACGCTCTCCTCCGAGCAGGCCAACCTTGCACGCAAGCGGGCAGCCGAAGCGGGGCTCACCGAAAAGGTGGACATCCGGGTGCAGGATTACCGGGACGTCACGGATGGGCCCTTCGATGCCATCAGTTCCATCGGGATGTCCGAGCATGTGGGGCGGGAGCAGACCCCAGGATACGCTTCGGCCTTGTTCGCGCTGCTCCGCCCGGGCGGCCGCCTGCTCAACCATGCCATCTCCTGGAATGCCGGGCCCACCAGCCCTGACCCGGATTCGTTCCTCCCACGGTATGTCTTTCCGGACGGCGAGATGATCAGCCTGGGTGAGATGGTCACGGCGCTCGAGGGGGCCGGCTTCGAGATCCTTGACGTCGAGGCGCTGAGGCGGCACTATGCGCTGACCCTGCGTGCTTGGGTCAAACGGCTGGAGGACAGCTGGGAGCAGGCCGCCAGGCTGTCCGGGCTGGGCCGTGCACGTGTGTGGCGGCTGTACATGGCATCCAGTGCCATCGGTTTTGAAAACGGCCTGACGGGTGTCAACCAGGTTCTGGTCCAGCGCCCGGGCGGGGAAGAACCTCCTCTGCGACGTACCGCCTGGCTCTGACGGGAGCCCCGCTGGCTTAAACAGAAGAGGAACCATCCTGTGGTGGATGATTCCTCTTCTGTTCTCCTGACGGAGATGTCCGGTGGAGCTGAGGGGACTCGAACCCCTGACCCCCTGCATGCCATGCAGGTGCGCTACCAGCTGCGCCACAGCCCCGAACTTTCGCTGTTCCAGGCGATTCCCCCGGAGCAACCTGATCAGCTTAATGCACTTTAGCCCGATGCGCCAATCGGGGGAATGTGAAGGCTTTTGGCGGATCTTTGAAGCGTACGCCTCCGGCGGGCTGGGTCCCAGCGGCGTCAGCGGGGTCCCACCGGCGCCAGCGGGGCAAACAAAAAATCCGCCGGAATCAAATGATTCCGGCGGATTATCCGGTGGAGCTGAGGGGACTCGAACCCCTGACCCCCTGCATGCCATGCAGGTGCGCTACCAGCTGCGCCACAGCCCCGAATTATTGCTGCTCCCAAGAGCTTTCTTCCGGGCTTCCCCGAAGCAACTCAAATATCTTAGAACAGCAATTCCGAAAATTCCAAATCGGGAATATTCGGCGTGTTTCCGCGGATCTACTCGGTCTCGGAGGCGGCCGTGGCCTTGGCCGAGGCGTCGTCACCCAGCTGGAGGTCCACCACGGGGCAGTCCTTCCAGAGGCGTTCCAGGGCGTAAAACACGCGGTCTTCTTCATGCTGGACGTGGATGACCAGGTCCGAGTAGTCCAGCAGGACCCAGCGGCCACCGGAGCGGCCTTCGCGGCGCACCGGACGCAGGTCCTGCTTGGCCAGCTCCTCCTCAATGCCGTCCACAATTGCATTGACCTGGCGTTCGCTCGGCGCGGATGCGATGAGGAAGACGTCGGCCAGCGCCAGGCGCTCACTGACGTCCAAGGCAACGATGTCCTGGGCGATCTTGTCCGCGGCGGCCTTGGCGGCAGTGCGGGCTATGGTGATGGATGAATCTGATGCAGTCACGGGACTCCTTGTTGGTTTAAAAAGTATTGGTGCTGACCGGTCAGCTGGACATGCCGCTGACGATCAGGAAAATGCCTGAGATGAGCGCCACGAGGCCGAACAGCAGGATGCAGAGCTGCAGGATCCGGTTCCGCTTGGCCCGGGCAAGCCCGGCGGTGGCCGCATCCAAAGGATCGAGTCCGTAGGCCGAGCTGGCCGGAACCCTGGGCAGATCCTCCACCAGGCCCTCTGCCGGGTTCTCGGGAAAGACCACCGGTTTGGGGCGGGTGGCTGCCCTGGCAGCAGCTTCCGCCCGGGCGATAACCTGCGAACGGCCCGATGCGGCGTCTGCCGCGGCAGCGTTCGGGCGGCTGGCGGGGCGCCGCTTGCCGGCACCTCCCGGCTGGGCCTTAATTCCCGGCTGGGCTTTTGTATCGGGCTGGACCTTTGAACCCGGCCGTGTGGTGACGGGGACATGGGAAGTTGCCGGCGGTTTCATGACCGGACGATCGACGCCCGGCACCTGCACAAACTCCAACGGGGTCACCATTGCCAGGTTGTTGGCCGTTGAAGGCGCGGGCCGGTCCTTGGCTCCGGGTTCCCTGCCGGGTGCCGCGGGTGATCCTGCCTGTTCGGCCAGCTTCTGCTTGGCCAGGGCCCGGCGGTTCATGACGGCGGCACGTTCGGCCAAGGCAATCTGTTCCGCGAGGATGTCCGGATCGACCGCTTCCGGATCCAGGGAAGCGATGTGCTCCATCTTGGCGATCTGGTTCTTTGCCTGCTCGGCGATGAGTGCCCGCGCCTGCAATGCCTGTTCAACAGTCATCCCGTCGGGGACCCCGGAACGGGACCCGGATGTGGCATTGGCTGTAGCGGCGGTGCTCTTGGGGGTGGGACCGGCAGTTTTCGCGGCCGGCTTCTTTTCCGCTGCCGCGGGAGTGGACTGCGGGGATCCGGTGGCCAAGGGTCCGGCAGCCGGACCGTTTTGTGCCGTTCCGGCCTGCGCCGACGCACCGGCCTGCGCCGACCTACCATCCTGGACTGAGGGACCGCCTGCGGGCGGCACGATGGGGTTGGCCGCGGTCAGCGCCTGTTGCTTGAGCTGCTGCAGCCTGAGCTGGCGCCGGGTAGGCGCGCCGCCGGTGGCGAGCTGGCCTTCTTTTTCTTCCAGCTCCTTGATGGTGCGCAGGGCTGCACGGTCCCGCGCGCGGATCTGTGACGACCGTTGAGTGTGGGTCTGGTCGGGGGCGGAACTGGAGCCGCGGCCCGGCTGCCCGGCGGCCGGTTGGCCTGCCGCGCCCGGGGTGGCAGGCTGCTTCGCGGCCGGCTGCGGTGCGGCCGCCTGCGGTTGTGGGGCCTGCGGTTGTGGGGCCTGCGGTTGTGGGGCCTGCGGTTGTGGGGCCTGCGGTTTATGGGCAGGGGGAAGCTGGTCCGTGCCTGTGGACACGGACGCCTGCTGGGCATCCCTGGCCTTCCGGAGTTCCCGGCGGCTGCGGATGGGGGGCTGTTCCTGACTCATTGAGAACTCATTCAGTACTGGCTGGTTCACGTGCTTCGGAAGTAAACTCATTCCCGCTCGCCGGCGCATGGGCATAGAGACCGTACTTGGCGATGTACTGGACCACGCCGTCCGGCACCAGGTACCAGACGGGGTTGTTCGCTGCAACGCGGGACCGGCAATCCGTTGACGAGATCGCCATGGCCGGAACCTCGAGGAGGCTGACATCGTCCCGTCCCATGCCGTCCAGGACATGGCCGGGCCGCGTCACACCCACGAAATGGGCCAGCGACCACAGTTCATCGATGTCCTTCCACGACAGGATCTGCGCCAGCGCGTCGGCCCCCGTGATAAAGAACAGGTCGGCGTCCGGGCGCTGCGCCCGCAGGTCACGCAATGTGTCAATGGTGTACGTGGGGCCGGGCCGTTCGATGTCCACCCGGCTCACGGTGAACCGCGGATTGGAGGCGGTGGCGATGACGGTCATGAGGTACCGGTGCTCGGGCTCGCTGACCTGTTTGTGGGACTTCTGCCACGGCTGGCCGGTTGGGACGAAAACCACTTCGTCCAAATCAAACTCGGCAGCCACTTCACTGGCTGCGACCAGGTGGCCGTGATGGATGGGATCAAACGTCCCACCCATCACGCCCAGCCGAAGCCTGCCGTTGGCACCACTGTGGTGCAGAACGCGGGAAATGTTAGTGGCCCTGCCCGTGATCGTGCTTGTTGGGGTGCTGGCGGTGCGGGTCCGCGTGCTCCTCAGTGGCAGCGTGGCGGTTGCCCAGGTTGGAGTAGGACAGGGTGACGAACATCAGCACCAGCAGGATGGCGAAAATGACGATGCCGAAGACCCACGGCTCAGCCCACAGCGGCGCGAGTTCGTGTTCTTCGCCTTCGGCGATGGTCGTGGCGATCTGCTGGAACAGCATTTTCTCCCCTAGGGTTCAAAGGTTTATGGCAGCGGAAGTTCCCGCTGCTTTCTGGCGTTCGGTCTATGTTACCGCGTTGCTACCCGCGGACCTGGCCCTCGCCCTGCACGATCCACTTGGTGGTGGTGAGTTCGGTCAGCCCCATGGGGCCGCGGGCGTGGAGCTTCTGAGTGGAAATGCCCACCTCGGCACCCAGGCCCAGTTCGCCGCCGTCGGTAAAACGGGTCGATGCATTGACGATGACAGCCGCGGAATCCACTTCCGCGATGAACCGTTCGGCGTTGGAGAGGTCGTTGGTGAGGATGGCCTCGGTGTGGCCGGTGGACCAGGTGCGGATGTGCTGAACCGCTTCATCCAGGCTGTCCACCATGGCCACGGCCAGGTCGAGGTTCATGTACTCGGTGCCCCAGTCCTCGTCGGTGGCCGGTTCTGCCTCGATGGATGCCGGCAGGGCGGCGCGGATGCGGTCATCGGCGTGCAGCCGGACGCCGGCCTTGCTCAGGGCTGCGGCAACGGCCGGCAGGACAGTGGATCCGGAGTGGACCAGAAGGGTCTCCACGGTGTTGCAGACACTGGGCCGCTGGGTCTTGGCGTTGAGCAGGATCTCGACGGCCATCTCCTCATTCGCCGATTCGTCGATGAAGATATGGACGTTGCCCTCCCCCGTCTCGATGACGGGCACGGCGGAATTGGTGACCACTGTCTGGATGAGGTCGCGGCCGCCGCGGGGAATCAGCACATCAACCCTGCCGCGGGCGCGCATGAGCACGTTCGCGCCGGCCCTGCCGTACTGGTCCACGGTCTGCACGGCGTCGGCAGGCAGTCCCACGGACTCCAGCGCTTCGCGCAACACCCGGACAAGTACTTCGTTCGTGGCCTCAGCCGCGCTGCCGCCGCGCAGGATCACGGCATTGCCGCTCTTGAGTGCCAGCCCGGCGATGTCCACCGTGACGTTGGGGCGCGCTTCGTAGATGGCGGCCACCACGCCCATGGGAACGTTGACCTGGCGCAGGCGCAGGCCATTGGGGAGGGTCTGGCCGCGGACCACGTTGCCCACGGGGTCGGGCAGGTTGGCAAGGTTTTCCAGCGCAGCCACCAGCCCGGCGATGCGGGCTTCCGTGAGCGTGAGCCTGTCCAGCATGGCGGCGGACGTTCCGTTGGCTTTTCCGGCAGCTACGTCCGTGGCGTTGGCAGCAAGGATGGCCTGCGTGTTCTCCTGCAGGGCATCTCCCACGGCGCGCAGGGCGCGGTCCTTCCAGGACCGGTTGGCCATGGCGATCCGGCGGGCAGCCTGGCGGGAACGGTCGGCGATGGCGTGGACTGCCGCCTCGACGTCGGCATCGGACAGCGGGACGTCAGCTGATACCGGCACTGCTGCGGGGCCTGGCTGCTGCGCCTCGGGCGCGGCAGCAGTGTCTCCGGAGGTGTGAGCAGTTGTGTGGATCAGGGCCTCAGTCATGTTTCAAGTTTAGGCGAGGGTGGAGCTCAGACCAGCACCAGGTCATCAACATGAACAACTTCACGGTCATAGCCGCTGCCGAGTTCCTCGCCAAGGTCCCGGGTGGACCGGCCCAGCATGCGGGGCAGCTCCTCCGAGGAGTAGTTCACGAGGCCGCGGGCAACCACGGTTCCGTCGGAACTGACGATCTCGACGGCGTCGCCCGCCTCGAAGTCGCCATGCACGGCGGAGATGCCTGCCGGCAGCAAGGACGTTCGGTGGTGCCGCACGGCCTTAACCGCACCATCGTCGAGGACCAGGCGGCCCTGGACCGAGGCGACGTGTGCCAGCCAGAGGAGGCGGACGGGCTTCCGGGCCCCGTTGATGGCGAACCAGGTGCCCACGTCCTCGCCGTTGAGTGCAGCTGCCGCATTGGGCGTGGAGGTGACGACGGCATGGATCCCCGAGCCTGCGGCCATGGTGGCGGCTTCGACCTTGGTGAGCATTCCGCCGGTGCCGACGCCCGCCTTGCCGGTTTTTCCGATGGACACGCCCTCGAGGTCGTGGGCGCCCTCAACCAGGGGGATCCGTTTCGCGCCCTGTGAAGGCGGACCGTCGTAGAGGGAGTCGACGTCGGACAGCAGCACCAGCGCATCGGCCCGCACCAGGTGGGCCACCAGTGCCGCGAGCCGGTCATTGTCGCCAAAACGGATCTCGTGCGTGGCCACCGTATCGTTTTCGTTCACGACGGGGACAACGCCGAGGTTCAGCAGCCGGTCCAGGGCACGGAAGGCGTTGGTGTGCTGGCTGCGCCGCATCAGGTCCTCGGCCGTGAGCAGCACCTGACTGACCGTCACGCCGTGGGCGCCGAACGCGTGGGTGTAGCGCGCCATCAACAGGCCCTGCCCCACACTGGCCGCCGCCTGCTGGGTGGCCAGGTCGCGGGGCCGCTTGGCCAGGCCCAAAGGTGCCAGGCCCGCGGCGATGGCGCCGGAGGAGACCAGGATGATCTCCGTACCGGTGTTGCGCTTGGCCGCCAGGGCGTCCGCCAGGGCGGTCAGGGATTCCTCCGAGATGCCGCCCTTGATGCTGGTCAGTGAGGAAGAGCCCACCTTCACCACGATCCGGCGCGCGTTGGCCAGCAGGCTCCGGTCTACAGACCGCACCGTGGGATCCGTGACGACGGCCCTAGTGGTCATCGTCCGCTTCCAGTCCGCTCTCCTTCAGGGGCTTGGCCACACGCCGTCCGCTGACGGACTCGGTCCAGATGCCGGCCTTCCGCTCGGCCTCGAGCTCGGCGCGGGCTGCCGCCTTGGCGTCCCGGCGCTCCTGCTGCTCTTCGCGCTTCTGGCTGCGGGTGGGCCGGTCGCCGATATCGGCGAAACGGACATCGGTGCCGCGGGGTGACGCCAGCAGTTCGGCGCCGGCCATCATGGTGGGCTCCCAGTCGAAGACGACGCCGTCGTCCTCGCCGATCACCACGGTGTCGCCGGGCTTTGCGCCCTGCTTGAACAGCTCGGTCTCCACACCGAGCTTGGCCAGCCGGTCGGCCAGGTAGCCGATGGCTTCCTCATTGGTGAAGTCAGTCTGCTTGACCCAGCGCACGGGCTTTTCGCCGAGGACGCGGAACAGCGGCTCCAGGCCCTTTTCCTCACGGCGGATACGGAACCCGGACTCGTTGACGGCGCGGGGCCGCAGAACGGCCGGCTGCACCTTGGGCGGGGCGGCCGCCACGGCGTCGCGGGCTGCCTGGACGATCTCGGCCATGGCGAAGCCCAGCTGGCGCAGGCCTTCGTGGCTGGTGGCGGACACTTCGAAGACGCGGTAGCCGCGGGATTCCAGTTCCGGACGGACGAAGTCGGCCATGTCCTTGCCGTCAGGCAGGTCCACTTTGTTCAGCGCCACCAGGCGGGGGCGGTGGTTCAGGGGGACCACTTCGCCGTCCTGGCCTGCGTAGCTCATATCCACGGCGTACTTTTCCAGCTCGGCCTCAATGATGGCCAGGTCCGAAAGCGGGTCGCGGTCCGATTCCAAGGTTCCGCAGTCCAGGACGTGGACCAGCGCGGCGCAGCGCTCCACGTGGCGCAGGAAGTGGTGGCCCAGGCCCTTGCCCTCGCTGGCACCCTCGATCAGTCCGGGGACGTCGGCGATGGTGAAGCGGACATCGCCCGCCTGGACAACGCCCAGGTTGGGAATGAGCGTGGTGAACGGGTAGTCCGCGATCTTGGGCCGGGCAGCCGACATCGCGGCGATGAGGCTTGACTTGCCGGCGGACGGGAAGCCCACCAGGGCGATGTCGGCAATGGACTTCAGTTCCAGGACAATGTCGCTGGATTCGCCTTCGATGCCCAGCAGGGCGAAGCCGGGGGCGCGGCGCTTCTGGGAGGACAGGGCAGCGTTGCCGAGTCCGCCGATCCCGCCGGCAGCGGCGACGTATTCGGCGCCTTCGCCGACGAGGTCCGCCAGGACCGTTCCGTCCTTGGACTTGACCACGGTGCCGTCGGGCACGGGCAGGATGAGGGTCTCACCGTTCTTCCCGCCGCGCCAGTCACCCATACCGGGGCCGCCGTTGGTGGCGTGCCGGTGGGGGGCATGGTGGTAATCAAGAAGGGTGGTGGTCTGGTGGTCCACGCGCAGGATGACGTCGCCGCCATTGCCGCCGTTGCCGCCGTCGGGACCGCCCAGGGGCTTGAACTTCTCGCGGTGGACGGAGACGCACCCGTGGCCACCGCTACCGCCGGATACGTGCAGTACTACCCGGTCTACAAAGCTGGCCACGTGGATCTCCTCAGTGCTGTTTTTCGAGACGCCCCAAGGCGCCAAATCGATTGTAATGCGGTTAAAAGAACAGTGGAGCGGGCCATCAGGCCCGCTCCACCGCTTTGGAATCTGTTGTTACTCTGCAGCTGCAGCAGCAACGATGTTGACGACGCGACGACCGCGGCGGGTACCGAATTCAACGGCTCCCGGGGTCAGTGCGAACAGGGTGTCGTCGCCGCCACGGCCGACGCCGGCGCCCGGGTGGAAGTGGGTGCCACGCTGGCGGACGATGATCTCGCCTGCGGAAACTACCTGGCCGCCGAAGCGCTTGACGCCGAGGTACTGAGCGTTGGAGTCACGACCGTTGCGAGTGGAGCTCGCGCCCTTTTTATGTGCCATCTGAAATGCCTGCCTCTAAATTCTGGGGAATCTGCTGAAAAACCTGAACAGTAACCGGTGGTTACTGAATGCCAGTGATCTTGACCTTGGTCAGTTCCTGACGGTGACCCTGGCGCTTCTTGTAACCGGTCTTGTTCTTGAACTTCTGGATGACAATCTTAGGACCGCGGAGGTCCTGGAGGATTTCAGCCGTGACGGTCACCTTGGCCAGGTCAGCAGCGGCGGAGGTGACCTTGTCACCGTCTACCAGGAGCAGCGCGGGCAGCTCAATGGTGCTGCCAGCTCCACCGGCGACGCGGTTCAGGGTAACGAAGTCTCCAACGGAAACCTTCTCTTGGCGGCCGCCTGCGCGGACAATCGCGTACACCACTTGGGAACTCACTTCTCTCGACGTTTATTACTAAATTTGCGTGCGGTGCCCGGCTCTGAATTGGCTGGGTTTCCGCTGTGCCTCAACGCCGTGGATTCCCCGGGGGAATCCGTGAGCTATCCCCGAAGGGGTCATAACCCAAGTGTTGGCGTAAGCACCGAAGAACTAGACTACGCTAATTTCGTCTTCGGCCGCAAATGAGGCTGGTTCCGGCGCGTTGGCTGTGATAGGAACCACAGGCCAACCCGGCGGCGGGACCGCGCCCAACCATACTACCGGCAGGGCGCCCGCCCGCCAGTCAGGAGTGGAGGCGCGGCGCGTCGAAGAAGTCCACTTCCAGGCGGCAGGACTGCCGGAAGGCGGTGACCATCGCCGCCCGCTCGGCATCCGAGGCGTTCCGCCCGGCCCCGTCCACGATGGCGATGGCCGCGCGGGTTGCTTCGGCGAATTCATCGTCGGCGTAGGTGCGGAGCCAGTCAGCATAGGGGTGCGCTGCCGGTTCGCCCGCGGCGACAAACCGGGCATGGAGTGTTTTGCCTACCTCCGCGTACAGCCAGAAGCAGGGAAGGACGGCGGCCGCGAGCACTGCATAGCTGCCCGACGCCGATGCAGCGGTCAGGTGGTCCACGTAGGACTTGGTGACCGGACCCAGTTCCGCCTGGACGGGGCGGGTGCTCAGCCAGGACCTGTGCAGTTCCGACTCCACTTCCAGGCACTGCCGCGCGGAGGCAGCCCAGAACACCTGCTCCGTTTCGGTGGGTGCCAGGGCGCTTGCCCGTGCCAGAACGCGGGAGTAGCCGTTGAGGTAGATGGCGTCCTGGGCGAGGTAGTAGGCAAACTCCTTTTCGGGGAGGCTTCCGGAGGCCAGTCCGCGGATGAAGTCCAGCCCGTAGATCGCCTTGAGGTCCTCGTCGGCTTCGGCCCGCAGCCGCGCCGCGAATCCTCCGGCGGGCGGGACGGGGCGCAGGTGGTGGAAATGGTGGACCGGCCCGTTCCCTGTTCCCACGTCCAGGCGGCCGGAGGCTTCCAGGGCGCCTGACAGCCAGGGCTTCACTTCCCGCAGCGATGCCTCCCAGTCCCCCAGCCGCGCCTGGACAGTCGCCATCGCGGATGAGAGCGAACAGCCGGTGCCGTGACTGTTGGGGGTGGCCACCCGCTCCCCCGGCACCTGGATGACTTCTGCTCCCAGCAATCCGTTCATGTTGACCAGCGCGTCCGGGCATTCGGCCCCGGCCAGGTGTCCTCCCTTAACCAGCACGGTGGTCCCGGTGGCTGCCGCCAGGCGCTTCCCCTGATCGAGCGCGCCTTCCCAGGAATCCTGCGGGCTTTCGCCAACCAGCATGGCGAGTTCGGCCAGGTTGGGCGTGAGGAGATGGGCGAGCGGCAGCAGGTCGCGGAGCGCGGCCTCGGCTGATTCCTGCAGCAGCCGGTCGCCACTGGTGGCGACCATCACCGGGTCGAGGACCACGACGGCGGGGCGCACCTTTTCGAGCCATTCACGGACCGCCCCGATGACGGCGGCGTCCCCCAGCATGCCGATTTTCACGGCGTCGATGGTGATGTCGTCACTGATGGCGTCCAGCTGGCTGGCCAGGAAGGAAGCCGGCGGGACGTGGACGGCTTCCACGCCGCGGGTGTTCTGTGCGGTGAGGGCTGTGATGGCAGCCATGCCGTACCCGCCGTGCGCGGCAATACTTTTGAGGTCCGCCTGGATACCCGCTCCACCGGAGGGGTCCGAACCCGCAATGGACAGGACACGGGGCAGGTCCCGGCCGGAATCCGGCAGGACAGGAGTGGACTGCAGAGCTTCCGCGGGCATTGCAAGAGTCGAAGACAAGAGACATCCCTTCGCCGGTACTAGCCGGACAGGTTCAACGGGTGTGGATCTCAGCCGGCCCTTCGCGCGGCACCCCGTGTCGGTTCCCCAGCCTAGCCGTTTTGCCGCCGCCGCACCGAAGGTGACGTGCCGCTGCTGCCGGAACCTGGTCCGGGCCGAAACACTGTTAACGCCGGATGCCCGGAACCGGCCTTGAGGGCGGTTCCGGGCATCCGGGTTTTTGTTTGTGCTGCCTGCGGTTAGAGCTCGGAAGCAGGAACTCCCACACCGAGGATGATCGGAGCCTCGGCCTGCTTGGCGCCTGCAGTGTCCGCACCGGAGGCGGTAGCCGGTTCCGGCGCCTTCGCGGCATGCGAGTGGCCTGCACTGGCTGCGGGGACGCTCTCGTGGTGCTGGACGGACGTCTCGTTGGCAGCCCCCTGGGCACGGCTGGCGCTGCGGTTGCGCCGTGGCCTCCGCTGCCGTGACTGCTCCACGGTGTGGTCCGACCAGTCCTTCTCAACGGTTGCGGCGGCGGACGGCCGCCCGGCCTTGGCCGGTTCCGAAACTGCCGGTGCCGAAACTACCGGTGCCGAAGCTGCCGGTGCCGAAACCGCAGCTTCCGGCTGTTCTGCCGGTGCCTCGGCAGCCGGAGCGGGCTCACCGAGGTGCGCAAAGGCTTCAGCGAGCCGGTCCAGGGTGAGGGCAGGTTGCGCCTGCTGTTCTTCCGCGTGCTCGACGAACGGCAGGGCGACCTTCTCGCCGCCAAACGTCAGGACAGCGGCGGGACGGGAGGAGGCATCGGCGTCGTGCCTGTCCGCTTCAGCCGGCGCTGCGGGCTGGGCCGGCTGCGCCTGCCTGGCAGCCGCCACTTCGTCGTCATGCAGGTGCGCCGCGTGGGCCGCGGCGGCGATGTTGGCCAGGGCGAGCCTGGTTGCTTCCGCCTTTGCATGGCGTTCAGCATCGGCCGGGTCCGGGTGGACGGTGTGCACGTGCAGCGGGGCGGCCGCAGGGGCAGCATCAGGCTGCTGGCCGCCGCGTCCGCGCCGGCGCTTCCGGTCGGAGCGGACACCCGGCTGGCTGCTGTCGGTCCGCTGGCCCTCGTTGCGGTGCCCTTCAGGACGGGCATCCGGGCGGCTGTCGGCACGCTGAACGTGGTGCTCGGCGGCAACGATGTTGGCGCGGCGGTGCTCCACGGGATCGTCGTGGGTGACCACCCCGCGTCCGGCGCACGCCTCGCACTGCTCCCCGAAGACCTCCAGGAGGCCGGTGCCCATGCGCTTGCGCGTCATTTGGACCAGGCCAAGGGAGGTGACTTCGGCAACCTGGTGCTTGGTGCGGTCGCGGCCCAGGCATTCCACCAGGCGGCGCAGGACCAGGTCCCGGTTGGATTCAAGGACCATGTCGATGAAGTCGATGACGATGATGCCGCCGATATCGCGCAGGCGGAGCTGGCGCACCACTTCCTCGGCCGCTTCAAGGTTGTTCTTCGTGACGGTTTCTTCGAGGTTGCCGCCGCTGCCGGTGAACTTGCCGGTGTTGACGTCCACCACGGTCATGGCTTCGGTACGGTCGATGACCAGCGAACCGCCGGAGGGCAGGAAGACCTTGCGTTCCAGGGCCTTGTGGATCTGCTCGTCGATCCGCCAGGCCGCGAAGATGTCCTGGTCCTTGGTCCACTTCTCGAGGCGGCCCACCAGGTCCGGCGCCACGTAGGTGACGTAGGCCTCGATGGTGTCCCAGGCTTCTTCACCGGAAACGATCAGCTTGGAGAAGTCCTCGTTGAAGACGTCGCGGACCACCTTGATGGTGAGGTCCGGTTCGCCATAGAGCAGTTCCGGGGCGAGGATCTTCGTGGAGGTGGACTGGCTTTCGATGCCCTCCCACTGGGCGCGCAGACGGTTGATGTCGTGCGTCAGCTCTTCCTCGGACGCTCCCTCGGCGGCTGTGCGGACAATGACGCCGGCGTGCTCCGGAAGGCGGTCCTTGAGGATGCGCTTGAGGCGGTTGCGTTCGACGTCGGGCAGCTTGCGGGAGATGCCTGTCATGGAGCCGCCGGGCACGTACACGAGGTAGCGGCCGGGCAGCGAGATCTGGCTGGTCAGGCGTGCACCCTTGTGGCCCACCGGGTCCTTGGTGACCTGGACCAGGACGGTGTCGCCGGACTTGAGGGCGTTTTCGATGCGGCGCTGCTTGCCTTCGAGGTTGACGGCCTCCCAGTTCACCTCGCCGGCGTACAGGACGGCGTTGCGGCCGCGTCCGATGTCAACGAAGGCAGCCTCCATGGAGGGCAGGACATTCTGGACCTTGCCCAGGTAGACGTTGCCGATCAGCGAATCCTGCTGGGTCTTGGACACGAAGTGTTCCGCCAGGACGCCGTCCTCAAGGACCGCAATCTGGATTCTGTCGTCGCGCTGCCGGACGATCATTTGCCGGTCAACGGATTCGCGGCGGGCCAGGAACTCGGCCTCGGTGATCACGGTGCGGCGGCGGCCGGTATCGCGGGACTCGCGGCGGCGCTGCTTCTTCGCCTCCAGCCGGGTGGAACCCTTGACGCTGGTGACCCGGTTGCTGACGGCCGGTTCGGTGGCAACGCGGGGCGCGCGGACGCGGGTGACGGTGTTGGGCGGGTCGTCATCCCCGCCGCCGGTCAGTTCGAGGTCCTGGTCGCCACGGCGGCGGCGACGGCGGCGGCGCGACGTGACGCCCTCTTCCAGCTGCCCGGCCTGCTCTTCGTCGGCATCCTCGGCCGTTTCGTCGTCGCCCTCGGCGCCTGCCTCTGCATCGCGGTCATCAAGGCGGCCGCGGTTCCGGCGGCCACGGCTGCGGCGCCTGCGGCGGCCCGCGGAATCCTCTGCGTCGCCTTCTTCGGCGTCGTCCTCCTCCGGCTCTTCGGCGGCTGCCGGGGCGGGGGCGGGGGCGGCGGGGCGCACCACCGTGCTGAGGTCCGGGGCCTGGAACAGCACGGACGTGGGGGAAGCAGGTTCCAGGAAGAGCGAGCCGAAGGGGCTGGGAGCAGCGCCGGTGGCGGCTACGTTGCTTTCTTCCTCGGTTTGGGCTTGGGGCGCGGCGGCTTCAGGCATTTCGGCCGACGGCGTCTGAGCCGCTTCCGGCGTTACGGCTGCTTCCGCCGGGGTCTCCGCTGCCGGGGTTGCCCCGGCAGGCGCGTCCACTGCTGCGGCGGTGTCAGGGGTTTCCGCCACGTCGCCGGCTGCGGCCGGGGCTTCCGGACCGGCGGGAACCGCTTCGGCGGCTGCAGCTTCAGCGGTTGCAGCTTCGGGGGCTGCAGCTTCAGCCGGGACTTGAGTTTCCACCGCGGGTGCGGAGGTTTTGCGGGTGGCGACACGGCGGCGGCGGACCGGTTTGGTTTCGGCTTCCGCTTCGGGGGCAGTTGCGGACGGGGCACCCTCTTCGGCTGAGGCCGTAACTCCGGCGGGAGCCCCGGTGCCCGTTGCTTCGTCGGCGAAGGCGGGAAGCGGTTCGTCAGCTTCCACTTTCTTGCGGGCCCGGGTACGCCGGGCCGGCGCCTTGGTTTCTGCGGCGGCAGCTTCAACGTTCTCCGCCGTGGCGTTTTCTGCGGGGCCGCCGGCCACCGGCCCGCCTACGGCGTCCTCGACCTTCGGCGCGGCCTTCCGGCGCGTCCTGACAGCCTTCTTGGGTGCAACAGCGGACTCCTCGGCCGCCGCGGCATCATCGTTAACGGCCAATTCTTGTTCATTTTCCATATGCAGCAGCGCTCCTGCCCCTGACGTACCGCCACATCCGGCACCCATTGGGGCACATATTGTCAAAACCCGCAGGCGTTGACAGAAGTCAAGTGGATACTCCCAGGTTCGCACCGGCGGTGGGGTGCGGCAGCCCGTGGGAGCCGGTGGGATGTCCTGAAACCCGTTGTTCTGCGTTGCTACAACCAGGTGCCGCCCAATGGAGTCGCGGGAGTGTGCATCGGAAGCACTCCGAAGCCTGCCCTGCTCGTCATTGGCGGTCTTGAGAACAAGCCACCGGACCGGAGTCCGAATGTGGATCGGCTTCCAGCCACGTTTATTCTCTCATACCCGGACTAAATCACGGCGGAGGCGGGGCCCGTTCTCCTTTTTGCCTGGGGATGGCTTCCAGCCTCCGGCGTTACAATCGGGCTAGGAGCACCGGACGAAAAGGACGCCACACCAATGCCCAGCATCTCCCCCGCCAGCGACACCCACGCCGCCGACCGGACCCTCGCCACGGACAGCACTCCCGCGTCCGTCCCCACCATGGCCCGCAACCGCCCCTTCGGCTGGCTGCTGGTGATCACCGGCGTCGTCGGCTGGCTCGCCTCCGGGACCCTGGTCCTGGAAAAACTCGCCGTGCTGCAGGACCCCAACCACACCACCGTGTGCGACGTTAATCCCTGGATCTCCTGCGGGGATGTCATGAAAACCTGGCAGAGTTCGCTGTTCGGTTTCCCCAACATGTTCATTGGCATCGTGGCGTTCGCCGTCATTATCACCGTGGGCATGGCCCTGCTGTCCGGGGCCACTTTTGCCCGCTGGTTCTGGGTGGGACTGCAGACAGGCGTCACGCTGGGCTTTGCCTTCGTGGTGTGGCTGTGGTCCCAGGCCCTCTACGACATCCACATCCTGTGCCCGTTCTGCATGATCGTCTGGGCGGCCATGATTCCGCTCTTCGTCTGGGTGACCATCCGGAACGTCACCGCGGGCGTCATTCCCGTCCCGTCCGGTGCTGCCCGCGTCCTGGCTGACTCCGGCTGGATCATTACCGCGCTTCTTTACGTGGCCGTCATCGCCACCATCTTCTTCGCGTTCATCCAGGTGTTCGCCGGCACCTCAGGGTTCTAGGTCCGCACCAGCCCGCGAAATGACAGATAAGGCCGATGTTCACGAAGAACATCGGCCTTATCTGTCATCTCGGTGGGGTTAGCCCTGGAACCAGATCTTGATCTCACGCTCGGCGGAATCCGTGGAGTCGGAGCCGTGCACCAGGTTCTGCTGGACCTTCAGGCCCCAGTCGCGGCCAAAGTCGCCGCGGATGGTGCCCGGTGCGGCGGTTGTCGGATCGGTGGTGCCGGCCAGCGAACGGAAGCCCTCGATGACGCGGTGGCCTTCGAAGATGGCGGCAACAACGGGTCCGCTCAGCATGAACTCCACCAGGGGCTCATAGAAGGGCTTGCCCACGTGCTCCTCGTAGTGCTGTTCGAGCAGGTCGCGGGTGGCGTCCACCTTCTTCAGCTCAGCAAGGGTGTACCCCTTGGCTTCGATCCGGGCCAGGATGGATCCGGTGAGGTTACGGGCGACGCCGTCGGGCTTGATCAGGACGAGGGTGCGCTCAGTGGTCACAACTGCTCCAATGCGTTGGTGGGGTTTCGGGATAAGTCTACGGGGACTGCGGTGCGCGGAGTCCCCGCGTCAGGGAGTCTGCGGTTGCCCGGGCCCGGCAGCCTGGTCCGGGTGTGCGGCTTCCCATTCGGCCTGCTCACGGGCGCGCTGGGCCGCTTCACGGTCCAGCCTGATGCCGGTCCGGATCCCATACCACCAGGCAAGGGCGAACAGGCCCCCCACCAGGAACATGGCGGGCTCGAAAATGCCCGTCAGGATCAGGACGATCTGCAGGATCCATCCCAGTCCCACGCCCCAGGCTTTGGTGAGGAACGCGCAGGCCACGATCATCACCACACTCAGGGCGATGCCCACGCCCAGGATGAGCGCCGGCGGAAACTCGCCGCGGCGCAGGCCAAACACCGCCAGGGTGGCGAAGAACATCACGAAGGCTTCCAGCAGCAGGACCGTGGAGGCGAACATCACCTTGGTGGAGCGGCGCTTCCTGGGCATGCCCGGCCGCCATTCGCGCTGGGCTTTGGTCAGTTTGGCCATCCCCTACGCCTCCGTCTTTCCGAGCAGGATGCGGGCTTCGGCCACAAGGGTGATGGAGCCGGTCACCAGCACGCCGCCGGAAAGGTCGTCGTTGGCTTCGGCACGTTCCACGGCCCACTCCAGGGCGTCGTCGAGCTTTTCGGCGATGTGGACGTTGTCCTCGCCGAATCCCAGATCCACCGCAAGCTCAGCCAGTTCCGCGGCGGGGACAGCCCGCGGGGAGTTCGACTGCGTGAAGCAGTACTCCTCGGCCATGCCGCCCAGCGATTCCTTGAGCTGGCGGAGGATTTCCTCGGCGTCCTTTTCCTTCAGCACACCCACCACCGGGACGAGCCGCGTGAACGTAAACGCCTCCTGCAGCGCGGCGGCCGAGGCCTTGATCCCGTCCGGGTTGTGGGCGGCATCAACGATGATGGTGGGCGCGGTCCGTACCACCTCAAGCCTGCCGGGCGAGGTGACGGCGGCGAAGCCTTCCTGCAGCACCTCAAAGTCCAGTTCCTTTTCGCCGCCGAAGAAGGCTTCCAGGGCGGCCACCGCAACGGCGGCGTTCTGCGCCTGGTGCTCGCCGTGCAGCGGCACCAGCAGTTCCGGATAGCGCCCGGCGATGCCCTGGATGGTTACCACCTGGCCGCCCACCGCCACGGTGCGGGACTCCACGCCAAACTCCACGCCCTCGAAGCGGAACGGCACCCCCACGTCCTTTGCCTTCTCCAGGAGGACCTGGGCGGCGTCCAGGGGCTGGGCCGCGCTGATGAGGTACCCGCCGGGCTTGATGATGCCGGCCTTTTCCAGGGCAATGTCCCCGGTGGTGTCACCCAGCAGGTCGGTGTGGTCCAGCGAGATCGGCGTGATGACTGAAACCTGGCCGTCACCCACGTTGGTGGCATCCGTGATGCCGCCCAGCCCCACCTCGATGATGGCCACGTTGACGGGCTGGTCCGCGAAGATGGCGAAGCCCAGGATGGTGAGGCACTCGAAGTACGTCAGCCGGGGCTGCCCGTCCGCTTCCAGCTCGGAATCGACAATCTGCAGGTAGGGGCGGATCTCGTCCCAGATCCGGACAAACGTTTCATCTGAGACGGGATGCCCGTCGATGCTGATCCGCTCCGTGACCTTGGACAGGTGCGGGCTGGTGTAGCGGCCCGTGCTGAGCCCGTGGGCCCGCAGGACGGACTCGATCATGCGGGAGGTGGAGGTCTTGCCGTTCGTGCCGGTCACGTGGATGATCGGGAACGCCTTGTTGGGTTCGCCCAGCACATCCATGGCCCGGAACAGCGGCGCGAGCCGGGGCTCCATCTTGTTTTCGGGCGCCCGCCCCAGAAGCTCCGCATAGACGCTTTCCACGGAAAATTCGTCGGTCATGTCCTAGGCCTCCACTTTTTCGACGGCGACGGCCGGTTCTTCGACGTCCGCCGGTACGGCTGCCAGGTCCACGGTCAGGGTCTCGCCCTTGACCAGTTCGGCGTTCGCCAGCAGTGCGTCCACAACATTTTGCCGGGCGGTGACGGACGTCCTGATCCGGTCGCTGACGTTAAGCCCGGCATCCTTGCGTGCCTGCTGGATGGCGCGGACCATGTCGCGTGCCAGTCCTTCAGCCTCAAGCTCCGGGGTCACCTCCGTATTGAGGACCACGAAGCCACCGCCGGGGAGTACGGCGACAGACGCCGACCCGCCCTCGGATTCGGCCACAACGGTTTCCAGCGTGTACTCCTGGGGTTCCAGCTGGAGCCCGCCCGCGGTGACCACGCCGTCGTCGTCCACTGACCAGTCGCCGGACTTGGAGCCCTTGATGGCGGCCTGGACGTTCTTGCCCAGGCGCGGGCCCGCTGCCCGGGCGTTGACCACCAGCTTCTGCTGGATGCCGAACTCCTCCGGAGCGGCGGTGGCTGCGTCAAGCAGCCGCACGGAACGGAGGTTGAGTTCGTCCGCGACGACGGCGGCGAAGCCCTCCAGCGCGTCGGCACCGGGTGCCACCACCGTGAGTTCCTGCAGCGGCAGGCGGACCCGCAGGTTGGCAGCCTTGCGGAGTGACGAACCGGTGGAGCAGATCTGCTGGACCCGGTCCATGGCCTGGACCAGGTCTGGGTTCGCAGGGAACATTCCGGCGTCGGGCCAGTTGGCCAGGTGTACAGACCGGCCGCCCGTAAGCCCGCGCCAGATTTCCTCGGACACCAGGGGCAGCAGCGAAGCCGCGGCCCGGGAGACCGTCTCGAGGGCCGTGAACAGCGCGTCGAAGGCGTCCCGGTCTTCGTCGAAGAAGCGCTGGCGGCTGCGGCGGACGTACCAGTTGGTGAGCATGTCCAGGTAGCTGCGCAGTTCATCGCAGGCCCCGGAGATGTCATAGGTGTCCAGTTGCGCGGTCATGTTCCGGACCAGGTCGCCCGTGTTGGCCAGCAGGTACTGGTCCAGGGTGTCGTTGTACCCGTCGTAGCGCAGGGTGGCGTCGTAGCCGGCGCCGCCGTTGGCCGCGTTGGTGTACAGCGTGAAGAAGCTGTACACGTTCCAGAGCGGCAGGATGACCTGGCGGACGCCGTCGCGGATCCCCTGCTCGGTGACCACCAGGTTGCCGCCGCGCAGGATGGGGCTGGACATCAGGAACCAGCGCATGGCGTCGGAACCGTCGCGGTCCAGCACCTCGGACACGTCGGGGTAGTTGCGCAGGCTCTTGGACATTTTTTGCCCGTCGGAGCCCAGCACGATGCCGTGGCTGATGACGTTGCGGAACGCAGGCCGGTCGAACAGTGCCGTCGACAGGATGTGCAGCATGTAGAACCAGCCGCGGGTCTGGCCGATGTATTCGACAATGAAGTCGGCCGGATTGTGGGTGTCGAACCAGGCTTCGTTCTGGAACGGGTAATGAACCTGGCCGTACGGCATGGAGCCGGAGTCGAACCAGACGTCCAGCACGTCCTCCACGCGGCGCATCACGGACTGGCCCTCTTCCGGGGTGCGGGGGTCGTCCGGGTTGGGGCGGGTGAGTTCGTCAATGAACGGGCGGTGCAGGTCCACCTGGCCGTCGTTGTTCAGCGGCAGCCGGCCAAAGTCCGCCTCGATCTCGGCCAGGGAGCCGTACACGTCCGTGCGGGGGTATTCGGGGTCGCTGGACTGCCACACCGGGATGGGGCTGCCCCAGTAGCGGTTGCGGCTGATGGACCAGTCGCGGGCGTTTTCCAGCCATTTGCCGAACTGGCCGTCCTTGACGTTGCCGGGGATCCAGTTGATCTCCTGGTTCAGCTCGGACATCCGGTCCTTGAACTTGGTGACTTCCACATACCAGGAGGACACCGCGCGGTAGATCAGGGGGTTGCGGCACCGCCAGCAGTGCGGGTAGCTGTGCTCGTAGCTTGCCTGCCGGACCAGGCGGCCCTGGGCGCGGAGCACCTGGGTGATGGGCTTGTTGGCTTCAAAAACCTGCAGCCCCACGATGTCGTGCAGGTCCCCATGCTTGAACAGCGGCAGGAACTTGGCGCCCTCGTCGACGGACAGGATCACCGGGATGCCGGCCTCTTCGCAGACCTTCTGGTCATCCTCACCGTAGGCGGGAGCCTGGTGGACGATGCCGGTGCCGTCCGTGGTGGTGACGTAGTCGGCCACCAGGATCCGCCAGGCGTTCTCCATGCCGTACTTTTCGTTGTCTGCGAAGTCCTGCCACAGCGGCTGGTAGGCCAGGCCCTCCAGCTCCGCGCCCGTGTGCGTGGAGACCACGGCGGCCTGGGCATCCTCGAAGTTGTCGTAGCCCAGGTCCTTGGCGTAGGCGCCCACCAGGTCAGCCGCCAGCAGGAAGCTGCCGGCGACGGGGGCATCGGCCGAGGCCGCCTTCATGCCGTTGGGGCCTGCCGGGAGGACGGCATAGGTGATGGACGGCCCGACGGCGAGCGCGGCGTTGGTGGGCAGCGTCCAGGGGGTGGTGGTCCAGGCGAGGGCCTGGACGCCGGCCAGCTGCCGCGAGAGCTCGGACTCCCCCGCCGTGATGGGGAACGTGACGGTGACGGTCTGGTCCTGGCGGTTCTTGTAGACGTCGTCGTCCATGCGCAGTTCGTGGTTGGACAGCGGCGTCTCGTCCTTCCAGCAGTAGGGCAGCACGCGGTAGCCGTTGTAGGTGAGGCCTTTTTCGTGCAGCTGCTTGAAGGCCCAGAGGACCGACTCCATGTACTCCACGTTGAGGGTCTTGTAGTCGTTGTCGAAGTCCACCCAGCGGGCCTGGCGGGTGACGTAGTTGCGCCATTCGTCGGCGTACTTCATCACCGACGCACGGCAGGCGTCGTTGAACTTATCGATGCCCATGGCTTCGATCTGGGTTTTGTCCGTCATGCCCAGCTGCTTCATGGCTTCCAGTTCCGCGGGAAGCCCATGGGTGTCCCAGCCAAAGCGGCGCTCTACACGCTTGCCGCGCTGGGTCTGGTAGCGGCCCACCAGGTCCTTGGCGTATCCGGTGAGCAGGTGGCCGTAGTGGGGCAGGCCGTTGGCGAACGGGGGGCCGTCGTAGAACACGAACTCGTTGCTGCCGGGTTCACCGCCGGGGGCGTCGGCGCTGCGCTGGTCGATGCTGGCCTGGAATGTGCCGTCCTGGTCCCAGTACTTCAGGATGCGCTCTTCGATCTCCGGGAACTTCACGGAGGCGGAAACGCCTGCACTGCCGCTGGTGGAGGCTGAGGCCTTGGGGTAATACGTCATTCTCGACATCCTGGGTTGAGCGTGGCGAACTGCCGGCAGGTGCCGGGCAGTTCCGTTCAGGATGCGAGGACGGCTGCCGTGCTGTCCGGGGACTGCACGCTCACCGCGGTACCACCTCACTTACCGGCGCTGCACGCTCCCTGGGGAACGGGCTCTGCTCCGGCCTCTCATTGACTGCTGTGACGGGCTTACCCGTCCGGTTCTACTGGCGCTGGCCGCCGTGCTGGCAGTTTCGCGTGTTCTTCCGGAAGCTCACCGGTGATTGCCGGGTCATAGCTGTCTTTCGAGTCTACTATTGCCGCGGCCTCCAGTGCCATTCCCCGTATCTCCAGGGCGTCAGCTTTTCCTGATCAGCTTGTGGTTGGCTGCCTGCGCCACAGGCCGGATGACGATCTGGTCCAGGTTGACGTGGTGCGGGGCGGTGACGGCGTAGCGCACCACGTCGGCGACGTCTTCGGCCGTGAGCGGCTTCTCCACTCCCTGGTAGACCTTGTCCGCGGCCTGCCGGTCTCCGAGCCGGTTGAGAGCGAATTCCTCCGTGTAGACGAGGCCGGGGGCAACCTCGATCACGCGGACGTTGTGTTCGGCTTCCTCCAGCCGCAGCGCTCCCGTCATGGCGTGCTGGGCGAACTTCGCCGCGTTGTAGCCGCCGCCGCCTTCGTAGGCCGCCAGCGCCGCCGTCGACGTCAGGTTGAGCACCGTGCCTTCACCGGTGGCCCGCAGCATGGGAAGGAAAGCCCGGGTCAGTTTCATGGTCCCCAGGACGTTGACGCGGTACATCCATTCCCAGTCCTCGGTGCTGGCCCCGCCGATGGTGTCGGCGCCCCTGGCGCCGCCTGCGATATTGATCAGGGTGTCGACGCCGCCGGCTTCGGTGACCTGGGAGAGGAGCCGGGACACGTCGTCGTCCTCGGAAATATCGGCAGGGATCGCCACCGCGCCCGTCTCAGCCGCCAGTGCCGCCAGGCGGTCCTCCCGGCGGGCAACGGCAAACACGGTCCATCCGGCGGCCCGCAGGGCGCGGACGGTGGCTTCCCCAATGCCGCTGCTTGCACCCGTCACCAAAGCTGCCTTGTTCTGCACGTCATCAGTCATGGCACCACCCTAACCGCGCCTGGCGGGACAGGCCGCGAAGTTGTTAAACAGCGTTATCTGGAGGGATGGGCCGGAAGGCAGTCCAGCAGGACCTGCGCATGGTCGGCCCCGCTATGGCTCGCTACTGCCTGCTGCGTTCTGTGGGATTGAACAGAACATGAAAGAATTGCCGAATGGCTGAAGACAAACAGGGTACAGACACGCCCACCACCGCCCCCATCAACGTTCCGGACAAGCCGGCCCTCGAAGGCCTTGAGGCTGCCCTGACGCAGCGCTGGCTGACCGAAGGGACCTACAAGTTCAACCCGGACACCACCCGGGAGCAGGTCTATTCGATCGACACTCCCCCGCCCACCGCCTCGGGCTCCCTGCACGTGGGGCACATGTTTTCCTTCACCCAGACGGACGTCCTGGCGCGCTACCAGCGCATGACGGGCAAGAACGTCTTCTACCCCATGGGCTGGGACGACAACGGCCTGCCCACCGAACGCCGGGTGCAGAACTACTACGGCGTGCGCTGCGACCCCGCCATTCCGTACAACGCCGACTACCGGCCGCCGGCGCAGCCCGCCAAGAACCAGCGCGACTTCGACGTCGTCTCGCGCCGGAACTTCATTGAACTCTGCGAGGAACTCGCCGTTGAGGACGAGAAGGTCTTCGAGAGCCTCTTCCAGCAGCTGGGCCTCTCGGTCGACTGGGAACTGACCTACCGCACCATCGACGACGCCTCCCGCGAAGTCTCCCAGCGCGCCTTCCTGGCCAACCTGGCCAGCGGTGACGCCTACATGGCCGAAGCACCCACGCTGTGGGATGTAACGTTCCGTACCGCGGTTGCGCAGGCCGAGCTTGAGGACCGTGAGGTTGCCGGAGCGTACTACCGCTACCCGTTCTTTACCGAAGACGGCGAAAAGATCTTCATCGAAACAACCCGGCCCGAGCTCCTGGCGGCGTGCGCCGCCCTGGTGGCAAACCCCGACGACGAGCGGTACCAGCCGCTGTTCGGCAAAAAGGTCACCTCCCCGGTCTTCGGCGTCGAGGTGGAGGTTAAGGCCCACCCTCTGGCGAAGGCGGACAAGGGCTCCGGCATCGCCATGGTGTGTACCTTCGGTGACCTCACGGACGTTACCTGGTGGCGCGAACTTCAGCTGCCCACCCGGGCGATCGTGGGCCGTGACGGCCGCATCGTCACCGAGACCCCGGACTGGATCACCACTGACATCGGCCGCGAGGGCTTCGCCGCGATTGCGGGCAAGACCGTCTTCAGCGCCAAGGAAGCCGTGGTGAAGCTCCTGGAAGCTGCCGATCTGCTCGACGGCGAACCCAAAAAGATCATGCACCCGGTGAACTTCTACGAAAAGGGTGACAAGCCCCTGGAAGTTGTCACCTCACGCCAGTGGTACATCCGCAACGGGGGCCGGGACGAGGACCGCCGGGAACGCCTGATTTCCCGCGGCCACGACATCAATTTCCACCCCGCCTTCATGCGCTCACGGTACGAGAACTGGATTGCCGGCCTTAACGGTGACTGGCTGGTCTCGCGCCAGCGCTTCTTCGGTGTGCCCATCCCCGTCTGGTATCCGCTCGATGCCGACGGCAACCCCGACTACGACGCCCCCATCGTGCCCTCCGACGAGCAGCTGCCGGTGGACCCGCTGGCTGAGGCAGCGCCGGGATACGACGAGTCCCAGCGCGACGTGCCCGGCGGCTTCACCGGTGACGCGGACATCTTTGACACCTGGGCAACCTCCTCCCTGACCCCGCAGATTGTGGGCGGCTGGAGCCGGGACGAGGACCTGTTCGCCAAGGTGTTCCCGTTCGATTTGCGCCCCCAGGGCCACGACATCATCCGTACCTGGCTGTTCTCTTCCGTGGTCCGGGCCGATGCGCTGCAGAACACCGCCCCATGGAAGCATGCGGCCATCTCCGGATGGATCCTGGACCCGGACCGCAAAAAGATGTCCAAGTCCAAGGGCAATGTGGTGGTCCCCACCGACGTGCTGGACGAGTTCGGTTCCGACGCCGTCCGGTACTGGGCCACATCAGCGAAGCTCGGTGCTGATACGGCCTACGAAATTGCCCAGATGAAGATCGGCCGGCGCCTGGCCATCAAGCTCCTGAACGCGTCCAAGTTCGTGCTGAACCTGGGTGCCACGGAGGCATCTGTACTGTCCGGTGACCTGTCGGTGCTCAGCAACCCGCTGGACCGGGCGGTCCTGGCCCAGTTGGCCGAGGTTGTGGCGCAGTCCACCAAGGCGTTCGAGAACTACGATTACGCCCGTGCACTGCAGATTACGGAGAGCTTCTTCTGGCAGTTCACAGACGACTATGTGGAGCTCATCAAGGACCGCGCTTACGGTGCCGCCGGCGAAGCCGAGCAGGCCTCCGTGCTGGCAGCACTTGCCACCACCCTTGACACGCTGCTGCGGCTGTTCGCGCCGTTCCTGCCGTTCGCCACCGAAGAGGTCTGGAGCTGGTGGCGGAACGGCTCTGTCCACCGTGCCGAATGGCCTGCAGCGCTGGAGATTCCGGGCGGCGACACCACGATGCTGGCCACGGTGGGCGTTGCACTCAGCGGTGTCCGGAAGGCGAAGTCCGAGGCAAAGGTCAAGCAGCGCACGGAGGTGCTGTCGGCCACCATTACGGCTCCGGAGGCGCTGACCGCGCAGCTCCAGGCCGGCCTTTCAGACCTGAAGGCTGCGTCCAACGCCCGCGAGATCACCCTGGTGGCGGCCGAGGGCGAACTGTCCGTCAGCGATGTGGCCCTCGCGGCTTCTGATGAGCCCGCCAAGGCATAACGTCCGGCCAAGCCCGCCTGTTTGAGGGCAAAGGGGAAGCCCCATCAGCGTTTTGCCGTTGGTGGGGCTTCGACTTTTCGGCCATTTGGTGACGTCTTTAATGGTCTGGCAGGATCCTCGGATCTTCAGGTCTTCCTACCTCGTCACTGGTAGCTTATATCCGGCTTTGCCGATGGCTGCGTCAAATATATATCACTGAATCTTTGGTTCCTGCGTCCCGCTTCTTTCGAAGTGGGTAAGAACCATTGTTGTCCCGGGCAGGGCCAAGCGCAAGGGCCCCGGGAGAACTACAAGCAGGTAGTTCTCCCGGGGCCCTTCGATGTTCACAGAGGGGCCGGTTCAGCTGAACTCCGGACGCTCCGTGCGGCTGCGCTTCAGCTCGAAGAAGTGCGGGTACGCAGCAAGGGCAGTGGTGGCGTCCCACAGCTTGCCGGCCTCTTCGCCCCGTGGAATGCGGGTGAGGACGGGGCCGAAGAACGCCGTTCCGTTGAAGGCCACCACCGGGGTGCCGACGTCCTGGCCCACCAGGGAAATGCCTTCCTCGTGGCTTGCCCGAAGCTGGGCATCATAGGCGTCGCTGGTTGCAGCCTCGGCCAGGGAGGACGGGAGGCCGCATTCCGCAAGGGCCTTGGTGATCACGAGGCCCCGGTCCTTCTCGCCGGCGTCGTGGATCAGGGTTCCCATGGCGTCGTACAGGGCTTTCACCGTCTCCTGGCCGTGCTCCTGCTGGGCGGCGATGATCACGCGGACCATGCCCCAGGCGTTATCCATGGATTCCCGGTAGGAAGGCTCCAGGTCGCGTCCTTCATTGAGGACTGCGAGGCTCATGACGTGCCATTGCGTTTCGATGTCGCGGACGCCTTCAACCTCGCCAATCCAGCGCGAAGTGATCCAGGCGAAGGGGCACAGCGGATCAAACCAGAAGTCGGCCTTGTTCTTTACGGATTCAGGCATAGCGGATCCTTCAGGGGGAGGCGGCTGCGCAGGTGGCAGCCACAGCTGGCAGGGGGTAATTCGTGCAGTGGCTAGGCGGACTTCCGCCGCTTGGCGGCGTGCGGGATCATGGTGGGCTCGGCGCCCTTCAGGACGACATCCTCGGTGATGACCACACTCGCCACGTCCTCGCGGCTGGGGAGATCGAACATCACGGGAAGGAGCACTTCCTCCATGATGGCCCGCAGCCCGCGAGCACCGGTGCCCCGCTCCAGGGCCTGCTCGGCGATGGCATCCAGTGCCGTGTCATCGAAGACCAGTTCCACACCGTCGATCTGGAACATCTTCTGGTACTGCTTGACCAAGGCATTCTTGGGTGTGGACAGGATCTGGATCAGGGCGTCCCGGTCCAGGTTGGAGACCGTGGTAATGACGGGGAGCCGGCCGATGAATTCGGGGATCAGGCCAAACTTGAGCAGGTCCTCCGGCATCACTTCGCCGTAGGAATCGACCTTTTTGCTGGCCTCGTTGAGCGGTGCACCAAAACCTATCCCCTTGCGGCCGGAACGCGATCCGATGATCTCCTCCAGGCCGGCGAAGGCGCCTGCGACGATGAAGAGGACGTTGGTGGTGTCGATCTGGATGAATTCCTGGTGCGGGTGCTTCCGGCCGCCCTGCGGCGGTACCGAGGCAACGGTGCCCTCCAGTATTTTCAGCAGCGCCTGCTGGACACCCTCGCCGGAGACGTCACGGGTGATGGAGGGGTTTTCGCTCTTGCGGGAGATCTTGTCGATCTCGTCGATGTAGATGATGCCCTGTTCGGCCTTTTTGACGTCGTAGTCGGCCGCCTGGATGAGCTTGAGGAGGATGTTCTCCACGTCCTCTCCGACGTAGCCCGCCTCGGTGAGTGCCGTTGCATCCGCGACGGCGAAGGGTACATTCAGGCGGCGGGCGAGGGTTTGGGCCAGGTAGGTCTTGCCGCAACCGGTGGGACCGATCAGCAGGATGTTCGACTTGGCGATTTCGACGTCGTCATGGTGCCCGCCGTCGGCGAGGCTGCCGGACTTGGGGGCGTGGCCGGCCTGGATGCGCTTGTAGTGGTTGTAGACGGCGACGGCGAGGGAACGCTTAGCAGGTTCCTGGCCGATGACGTATTCCTGCAGGAAATCGAAAATCTCGCGGGGCTTGGGCAGTTCAAAGCTCCCCAGGTCGGCGACTTCCGCGAGCTCCTCTTCGATGATTTCGTTGCAGAGCTCAATGCACTCATCGCAGATATAGACCCCGGGCCCGGCAATGAGCTTGCGCACCTGCTTCTGGCTCTTTCCACAGAAAGAGCACTTCAGCAGATCCGTGCTCTCGCCAATCCGAGCCATATGTGAACCCCTTAGTATCCTGCTGCCTGGCAGCCTTGCACCGTTGCTGGAATCTATCCCGGACCGCGAGGGCCGGTTGTGACAACATCCACTCTAGGTCACATTGGCTCCCAAGGGTGGAAGGAAAAGGCCGGTGGGGCCAAATGAACTGGCCCGCACCGGCGCTTTACGTACTGCTACCTCGTAATTGCCTGAGGTTTGATCTTGCGTGAATCGAGGACCTGGTCGATCAGCCCGTATGCCTGGGCTTCATCGGCGGTGAGGATCTTGTCACGCTCGATATCGTTGTTGACCTGCTCCGACGTACGGCCCGAGTGGTGGGCCAGGGTGTCTTCAAGCCAGGACCGCATGCGCATGACCTCTGCCGCCTGGATCTCCAGGTCGGAGGCCTGTCCGCCCTGGCCGCCGGAGAGGGCCGGCTGGTGGATCAGGACACGGGCGTTGGGCAACGCCAGACGCTTGCCGGGGGTTCCGGCGGCGAGGAGGACGGCTGCCGCGCTTGCGGCCTGTCCCAAACAGACGGTCTGGATTTCCGGCCGGATGTACTGCATGGTGTCGTAAATGGCCGTCATGGCGGTGAAGGACCCGCCCGGGGAGTTGATGTAGAGGGTGATGTCGCGGTCCGGGTCGGTGGACTCGAGGACCAGCAACTGGGCCATGATGTCGTCAGCGGAAGCGTCATCCACCTGCACACCGAGGAAGATGATGCGGTCCTCGAAGAGCTTGGTGTAGGGGTCCTGGCGCTTGAAGCCGTACGGGGTGCGCTCCTCGAACTGCGGCAGGACATAGCGGCTGGACGGAAGATTACCGGCGGACCACCCGAAGTTGTAGTTCATTTCATTGCTCCTGATCTGAGTGTTCTTGATGCCGGGTTAGTTCTGTGAGGCAGTCTCGCCGGAGGTGCCGTTGGCGGTGCCACCGCCGCCGGACACGGAACCTGCGTGCGCGGCAATCTTGTCAAAGAAGCCGTACTCCAGGGCCTCGGTGGCCGTGAACCACTTGTCGCGGTCGTTGTCCTTGAGGATGGTATCGACAGTCTGGCCGGTCTGCTCGGCGGTCAGCTCCGCCATGACCTTCTTCATGTGCAGGATGAGCTCTGCCTGGATCTTGATGTCCGAGGCGGTGCCGCCGATGCCGCCGGAAGGCTGGTGCATCAGGACGCGGGCGTTGGGGGTGGCGTACCGCTTGCCCTTGGTGCCGGAGGACAGCAGGAACTGTCCCATGGACGCGGCCAGGCCGGTTGCCACGGTGACGACGTCGTTGGGGATGAACTGCATGGTGTCGTAGATGGCCATGCCGGCCGTGACAGAGCCGCCCGGAGAGTTGATGTAGAGGTAGATGTCCTTGTCCGGGTTCTCGGCGGACAGGAGGAGCAGCTGAGAGCAGATGGCGTTCGCATTGTCGTCCCGCACCTCCGAACCCAGCCAGATGATCCGCTCCTTCAGCAGGCGGTTGTAAATGTAGTTGTCCTGGGCTGCAGGATCGACGGTCGCCATCCGGGGGGCCTCTGGGTGCTGTGACATGTTTACTTACCTCTCGCTGGTGACGGTGACATCACTGAAAATCACTACTTGGACACTAACCGGTTTCACCGACATTTTGTTCGTGCCCCGAGGGCTGTTCGCTGACGGCGCACGATCGGCGGACCAGACGCGCCGGAGCCCTGCCGGAACGCGAACGGCCCCCGGATCTCGCGATCCGGGGGCCGTTCCATGCGTCGTGGGACTAGGCCTTTGCCTCGGCCTTGTCGTCCTCGGCAGCGGTGCCGGTGGCTTCGGCGTCGACGGCTTCGGTGTCGGCTGCCTCGGCTTCTGCAGCCGGAGCTTCTTCTTCGCCGCCGGGGCGCACGAAGTCGCTCAGGTCAACAGCGTTGCCCTCGGTGTCGGTCACGGTGGCCTGGCCCAGGACGACGGCCAGCGCCTTGCGGCGGCGGACCTCGGAAACCATCATGGGGACCTGGCCGCTCTGATCGATGATCTGGGCGAACTGGTTCGGGTCCATGCCGTACTGGCTGGCGGTGGTGACGATGTAGTCGATCAGCTCGTTCTGGCTGACGTTGACTTCTTCCTTCTCAGCGATGGCGTCGAGGATGATCTCGTTCTGGAAGGCGCGGGCGGTGTTGGCGCGGACCTCTTCACGGTGCTCCTCGGTGTCGTGCTCGCCCTCACCGTGGCCGTTGCCCTCCTTGAAGTGGGCTTCGAGCTGCTCTTCGACCACCGAGTCCGGAACAGGAACCTCGACGAGCTCAACGAGCTTGTCCAGGACCTTGTCGCGGGCCTCGACGCCCTGCTCGACAACCTTTGAATCGGCAGCCTGCTTGGCAAGGTCTTCGCGGAGTTCGGCGAGGGTGTCGAACTCGGAAGCCAGCTGGGCGAAGTCGTCGTTCGCTTCGGGCAGCTCGCGCTCCTTGACGGCCTTGACAACGACCTTGACCTGGGCCTCTTCGCCGGCGTGGTCGCCGCCCACCAGGGTGGTGTTGAAGATGGCGTCCTCGTCGGTGCTGAGGCCGGTCACGGCTTCGTCGAGGCCTTCGAGCATGGTGCCGGAGCCAACCTGGTAGGACAGGCCGGCAGCGGAGTCCACGTCCTCGCCGTCGATGGTGGCGGTGATGTCGATGGTGAGGAAGTCACCGTCGGCTGCGGGACGGTCGACGGACTTCAGCGTGCCGAAGCGGCCCCGCAGTTCGTCCAGGGCCTTGTCCACGTCTTCGTCGGACGACTGTGCGGCTGCAACCTCAACCTTGATGCCGGCGTAGTCCGGCAGTTCGATTTCGGGGCGGACGTCAACCTCGGCGGCGAACTTCAGGCCGCCGTCCGTGGCGGAGGGGTCCGGAACCTCGGTGATTTCAACCTCGGGACGGCTCAGGGGGCGGATGCCGGATTCCTGCACGGCAGCCTGGTACCAGCCGTTGAGGCCGTCGTTGATGGCCGTCTCCAGGACGTAGCCGCGGCCGACGCGCTGGTCGATGAGCTTTGCGGGCACCTTGCCCTTACGGAACCCAGGAACCTGGATCTGCGAAGCAACAGTCTTGTAAGCCGAGTCGATGCTGGGCTTCAGTTCCTCAAAGGGAACCTCAACGTTGAGCTTGACCCGCGTGGGGGTGAGGTTCTCGACAGCGCTCTTCACGGTCTAAGTACTCCTGGGTTTGTGGGATGGGTTTCTGCAAACGCAATGTTTTGTCCAGGCCGAGTGGTCCGGGCCGCAGAGTCGGGGTGACAGGATTTGAACCTGCGACTTCCTGCTCCCAAAGCAGGCGCTCTAGCCAAGCTGAGCTACACCCCGTTAGTGCACAGGCAAGTCTACGGTGATACGCGCCGTCTTTGCACATTTGACACGTAGCCCCTGGATTAGGTTTAGTTGTATCCGGCTTGAACAGCCAGCCCGAAGTTTCCAGCTGCTAATGTTGCAGATGGATCTTCCTTCGGGGACGTAGCTTAATGGTAAAGCCTCAGTCTTCCAAACTGATTACGCGGGTTCGATTCCCGTCGTCCCCTCTGCGGAACAAACGAAAAAGGCCCCTCACCGAGGGGCCTTTTTTGTGTTTGGGGCCGTTTTCGTGTTTCAGGCCTTCTTCGTGTTTCAGGAAAGATATTCAGGCTGACTGCTGGCAGTTCGGGCACCAGTACAGCTTTCGGGCAACCAACTCGGCGATCAGCACGGTGGTGCGGCAGACCCTGCACGGCAGTCCGTTGCGCTTGTAGACGAAGTGCGCGTCCTCCCGGGCAGGGAACGTATGGGTCTTCACGACGGCGGCCGGCTTCCCTGTGCCCGCTTTCTGATTGCCTGCTTTCCCGTTGCCTGTCCAGTACTTGGGCGGGGTGGTGATGATCCGGCCGTCGGCCACGCCGTCGTTCATGAGGGATACAACGTCGCGCCACAGTTTCCGGGCAGTGGCATCCGGCACGGCAGCCCCCGGCAGCCAGGGGTCCAGGCGCAGGCGGAAGAGGACCTCGGCGCGGTACACGTTGCCCACGCCGGCGATGATCTTCTGGTCCATCAGCAGCGCGGCCACGGGCGTTTTCCGGGCCTGCAGGTTGGCGGCAAACCTGCCGGCATCGCCCCGAAGGTTACGCAATGGGTCAGGGCCCAGCCGGGCGAGCACTGCGTCAGCTTCGGCGGCGGTGATGGTTTCGCAGGTTGTTGCACCGCGCAGGTCGGCCCAGCCGTGGGCTGACGCAAGCCTTACCCGGACCGCCCCCACCGGGGCCGGCGGCCCTTCATAGGGGGCACCGGCGTCGTCCTCCCCGTCGGCGAAGGCTTCCTGCTCGCCTACCCGGCGGGGCGCACCAATGCTGGAAGACCCCGTGAAGGTGCTGTCGCCGCCGAAGCTCCAGGCACCGTAAAGGCCCAAGTGGACGTGCAGCACCAACGCGTTGTCGAAGTGCAGGAAAAGGTGCTTCCCGTGGGCTTCGGCGGCGAGCAGCGTATGGCCGTCGAGCAGCGCCGCTCCCCCGCTGAACCTGCCCTGGGGGCTGGTCACGGCGAGGCTTTCCCCGGTGAAAACGTCCCCGAACTGGCGCGCCAGGCGCCGGACCGAATGCCCTTCCGGCACTACTCGACAACCTCGCCGGTGGCCTCGTAGGCGGCGATCTTGCCAATCCTGCGGACGTGCCGCTCGTCGTTGCTGAATGGCTCGGCCAGGAAGGCTTCGATAAGTTCCGTTGCTTCCTCCACCGTGTGCTGCCGGCCGCCCACGGCCACCACGTTCGCGTCGTTGTGCTCACGGGCGAGGGTAGCCGTGGAGTGGTTCCAGGCGAGGGCTGCCCTGACGCCCTTGACCTTGTTCGCCGCGATCTGCTCACCGTTGCCTGATCCGCCCAACACGATGCCCAGCGCGTGGACACCCGCCTGCTGGTCAGCCACTACAGCCAGGGCGGCGTTGATGCAGAAGGACGGGTAGTCGTCCTGGGCGTCGTAGACCTTGGGTCCGTGGTCCACCACTTCGTATCCCTTGGCCGTCAGGTGGGACACGAGGTGGGCGCTGAGCTCCATGCCTGCGTGGTCGGTGGCGATGTGGACCCGCGGGAAGGCAGGGGAAGAGGTCACGAGCAGAATCCGTTCAGTTGGCGGCGCTGGCAGCCGGCACGGAAGGCGCCGGCCCGTAGAACAACACGGACAAGAATACTAGGACTCCGGCAGGCCTGCCGCAGGGGAGGGGCCGCCGCCCCGCCGTGCCCGGGCAGCCACCCGGGTGAGGACTTCGGCCAGGCGGGCGGCCGAGGCCTGGCTTCCGCCGCTCACCGCGAGCCGCTGTCCGTCCGTTTTGCTGACGACGACGGCGGGGCCGCTGCTGACGAGCATGGCGGCGGTTCCCCCGTGGTTCCGGTAGCCCCACCCGCCGTAGTCGGCAGCCCGGACATCCGCCGCGCTGGCGGCCGAGATGGAACCGGCGGGAATGTCCATGACCGGCACGACGCCGGCCAGCAGGACTTTCAGCCCGCCGCGGTCCGCCTTAACGCGGGCACACAGGAAGGCCGCCCCAAAGAAGGCCAGGACTATGAGCAGGACACCCAGCCACGGCACCACAATGGCGATCAGGGCGGCGGGGAACACGGAGGCGATGGCGATCATCACGAAGACCGAGCTCCTGGCATGCACCCACAACCGGATGCTGTCCCGGGTCAGGTCCGGGTCAAGTTCTTTCGCGATGGCAAACTGCAGGGCCCGGTCGTCATTCGGCGACCACTGCTGGTCGGCCTTGAAGGCGAAGGCCACGATCACGCCAAGGGACACTGCGGCGCCGCTGCCGAGCGCAAGGACGGTGAGGTCAACCCGTGACTCGCGGGCATCGGCCACGCCGGCCTGGCCCACCAGCCCGGCAGCCAGGGCGGTGGTGATAAAGAGGGCCAGGAAAAGCCCGGCGCCCATCATGATGCGGCGCATCATGACCGGCCTGCCCACCGGAACCGCCTGGTACAGGCCCAGCCAGCCGAAAACCAGGATCATCAACGCGCCGCCGCCCACGAAGGCGCCGAACGGCGCGAAGGCGGCGCCGCCGTCATCCGTCCAGCGGATGGCGAGCGGCTCGGGGAGGTCCGGCCGCAGCAAAAACGCGCACACAACGAAACCGGCGGCCAGCATGACCGGAAACCCGACGGCAAAGCGCAAGGCCTTCGCATCCACCGAATCCAGATACTTTCCCATGACTTAACGCTACCCCTGGCGCCGGGACCGGGGCCCCTCCGCTCCGCCCGGCACAGCTGTGACCAGGGCAACTTGCCAAGGGGTCAGCCAATGCAAGAATGATCAGTGCCGGAGCTGGGTACCCCCAGCCGGCAACCGCAACTTTCTGGAGGTCCATTTGCCAGGCATGAACCTGACGCGCGCTGAGGCCCGCGAACGCGCCGAACTGATCACCGTCGAGTCCTATGACGTCCAGCTGGACCTGACAAGGGGCGGGGAGGTTTTCGGGAGCACCACCACCGTAAAGTTCAGCGCGAAGCCTGGCTCCTCCACGTTCATCGACGCCGTGACCCGCACCGTGCACAGCGTGACACTCAACGGCCGCAGCCTCGACCCGGCCACGGTGGCGGACGGCGTGCGCATCCAGCTGCCCGGCCTGCAGGAAACCAACGAACTCACCGTTGTTGCCGATGCGCCGTACATGAATACCGGCGAGGGGCTGCACCGCTTCGTGGACCCGGTGGACAACGAGGTCTACCTGTACACGCAGTTCGAGGTTCCCGATGCACGCCGGATGTTCGCCGTCTTTGAGCAGCCGGACCTGAAGGCGACGTTCGCGTTCACCGTGACGGCGCCGTCCCACTGGGACGTCATCTCCAACTCCTCCACCCCCGAACCCGCCCAGGCCGCGCCGGGCGATGACGGCAGCGCCCGCTCCACATGGACCTTCCCTGCCACGCCGCGGCTGTCCTCCTACGTCACGGCGCTGATTGCGGGCCCGTACCAGTCAGTGCGCAGCGAGGTGGCCAGTTCAGACGGGCGGGTTATCCCGCTGGGGGTCTTCGCACGGAAATCGCTGATGCAGTACCTGGATGCGGAGAACATTTTCGAACTGACCCGGCAGGGCTTCCGGTTCTTCGAGGCGCAGTTCGGCTGCCCCTACCCCTTTGAAAAGTACGATCAGCTGTTCGTTCCGGAGTTCAATGCCGGGGCGATGGAAAACGCCGGTGCGGTAACCATCCTGGAAGGCTATATTTTCCGCGGAAAGGTTACCGGCGCGCAGATTGAGCGCCGTGCCATCACCGTCCTGCACGAACTGGCGCACATGTGGTTCGGGGACCTGGTCACCATGCGCTGGTGGAACGACCTGTGGCTCAATGAATCGTTCGCGGAGTACATGTCCCACCTTGCGGCGGTGGAAGCCACCTCCTTCACCAGCGCGTGGACCACCTTCGCCTCCCTGGAAAAATCCTGGGCATACCGCCAGGACCAGCTGCCCACCACCCACCCGATCTTCGCCGAGATCAACGACCTGCAGGACGTTGAGGTGAACTTCGACGGCATCACCTACGCCAAGGGGGCATCCGTCCTCCGCCAGCTGGTGGCGTGGGTAGGGCCGGAACAGTTCATGGCGGGCGTCCGTGAGTACTTCGCCAAGCACTCCTGGCAGAACACCGAACTGGGCGACCTCGTGGTGGAACTGGAGAAGGCCAGCGGGCGGGACCTGGATGACTGGGGACGGCAATGGCTTGAAACTGCGGGGGTGAACACCCTCGCACCCGAGCTGGAGGCTGATGCCGACGGTTTGCTGCGCTCCTTCACCATCGTCCAGTCCGCGGTGGAGGAATGGCCCACCATCCGCCCGCACAGGCTCGCCGTGGGGTTCTACAACCTCAACGCTGCCGGAAAACTGGAGCGGGTGCACCGCGAGGAACTGGACGTCGACGGCGAACGCACCGACGTTCCCGCGCTGGTGGGCCTGCCCCAGCCTGACCTCATCCTGATCAATGACGACGACCTCGCTTTCGCCAAGGTCCGGCTGGACCCGAAGTCACTGGCAACGGCCACGGCACACCTCAAGGACTTCCAGGACAGCCTGCCGCGGACCCTCGTCTGGAATTCCGCCTGGGATGCAGCCCGTGACGGCGAGACCCCGGCCCGGAAATACGTGGAGCTCATCCTGTCCAACGTGGCGGCAGAGACGGACTCCTCCGTGATCCTGGTACAGCTCCGCCAGCTCGCCACCACACTGTCCTTCTACGTGGCCGAAGAGCACCGCGAGGCTGCCACAGCCGCCGCAGCGGACAGGCTCTGGGACCTCGCCTCCCAGGTTCCCGGCGGTTCCGACGCGCAGCTGCAGTTCGTGAAGTCCTTCGCCCTGCTTGCCGGCAGCGCGGCCCAGCTGGACAAGGTGGCAGGGCTGCTGGACGGATCGGCGGTCCTGGACGGACTGGCCGTTGACCAGGACCTGCGCTGGGAGCTCGTGGCTTCCCTCGTTGCCGGGGGCCGGATGGCACAGGACGGGATCGACGCCGAACTGGCGCGCGACAACACCTCCAGCGGCCAGAACGCGGCAGCTCTGGCCAAGGCCGCCATCCCCACCCCCGAGGCGAAGGCCGCGGCCTGGGACTCGATCGTGGTCAAGGGCGAACTGTCCAACGCGCTGCAGGGGTCGGCGGTGACCGGCTTCATGCGGGTCCTCGACCGGTCGCTGCTGGAACCCTACGCGGAGAAGTACTTCGAGGCGGTGCCGGGCATCGTCGAAAACCGCACGCACGCACTCGCCCAGCAGATCGTCGTCGGACTCTACCCCGCGCTGCTGACCACCCAGGCCACCGTTGACCGTACGGACGGCTTCCTGGCGGCCCTGCCGCCGGAGAGTGCCGCGCTGCGGCGCATGATGCTGGAAAACCGCGACGGCGTTGCCCGGGCACTGCGCGCACGGGCCGCAGATGTGTAGCAACGGGGATGGGAGGAGGAACGCATGAGCCTGTCTGAGCACCGCTACGGCCTGGCCGTGGAGTGGACCGGCAACCAGGGTGACGGGACGTCGTCCTACCGCGGCTACTCCCGGGACCATGACGTGGTCATTCCCGGGTTGCCGGTCCTGAAGGGATCGGCTGACCCCACCTTCCATGGCGACCGGGAGCGGTACAACCCCGAACAGCTGCTCCTGGCGGCCCTGGCGCAGTGCCACCTGCTCTCCTATCTGCACGTGGCCGTCAAGCATGGCGTGGTGGTGACCGCTTACCGGGACGAGGCCTCCGGCCTGATGCGGCTGAACCGGGACGGCAGCGGACAGTTCGAGCGGGTGACGCTGCGTCCCCGTGTCACAGTCGCCGACGCCGGCCAGGTGGAGCTCGCCGGCCGGCTCCACCACGAGGCCAACCAGGTGTGTTTCATTGCCCGCAGCGTGAACTTTCCCGTGGACCATGAACCGGAAACGGTGGTGGCTTAGGCTCCCAGTCTGCTGACCAGCCGGGCCTCTGTGTCCGGCGCCAGTCCCGCCTTGCGGGGCCGGGCCAGCCCGCGGGCACGTTCATCCCGGAGCGTGTCCTCCAGGGTTTCCTGCCACGGCCGCAGCACCAGGCCGGCCGCCCGCGCGGCCTGGTTGCTGCGCGCCATAAAGCCCCCATGGTCCGGCGGGAGCCAGAGCGGCAGGGAATCGGGTCCCGCCCAGTACCCGACTCCTTCAGCCACCAGCCAGTCTTCCGGTGCAGCCACTACAGAGCCGGTATAGCCGGCTATGTCGCCGGACGTGCCCACGTACTGGCCGAACGGAACCTGGTCCCCCACCGCGTTGAGCACGCCACTGATTCCCTGTTCCGCGGCGAGCAGGATCCAGGCTGCAAGGTCGCGGACGTCGATGACCTGCGTGGGATCCGCGTCAATGTCCGGAACGATGACGGGCCCGCTGTCCCGGGCGAAGCGGCCCGGCCAGTAGCCGTAACGGTCGGAACCGTCCCCGGGACCGCCGATAAGGCCTGCGCGGCAGACGTGGACCCTGCCGCCCGCTGCCGCCAGGGCGGCTCCCTCAATGGCCACCTTCGATTCCCCGTAGTTCTCCGCCGTGGACTGCCTTCCGGACGGCAGAGCAGGCAAAAGCGCCGCGTCCTCCGCCGCGCCCGGCATGGAATGGTCGGCATACACGGAACAGCTGGACACGAAGGTCCAGTGGCCCGCCCGCTGTGCAAGGGCATCCAGGGCACCCTGTGCGGGGTCGGGATCGCGGGCAACCTCGATGACGGCGTCCCAGTCCCCCGACACACCGGCGTAGGCGTTCGCGCCCAGTGAACGGTCGGCCCTGGTCCAGGCCGCACCGCTGGGCGGCTGTCCCGCTGATCCGCGGGCCAGGCACGTCACCTGGTGCCCGGCCGTCACTGCCTGGCCGGCGATTTCTGCTGACAGGAAGGCGGTTCCGCCGAGGACAAGGATGCGCATGGCCCCACGCTACGGCGCTAGGGTTAAGACAGAACAGAGGCTTCCGCGCCGGGCATAACCGGCGCTGAAGCAACTCGTCCCGGTTCTGCCGGCACAAACCCCAAGGAGCACTTCTTACCTATGGTCAGCATGTTGTCAGTCCTCCCTTCCGCCGCCACCGACCCGGACGGCATCAGCATTACGGGGATCGTGATCAGCCTGGGCGTCGGCGTCGCCGTCTGGCTGGCGGCGACGTTCGTCATCTCCCGCATCACCTCGCGGGTGGCGTCCGGGAGCAACTTCTTCAAGAAACCCACGTTCAAGTGGGCGGCTCCCGCTTTCCGGGCCTTGGATCACGAACGCCGGGTGCAGCGGGCGGAAACCATCGGTTCACTGCTGAACAGCATCGTGGGGGTGCTGGTGGTGGTCATCACCGGCATGTACGTACTGCAGAACCTTGACATCAACATCGCGCCGCTCCTGACCAGCGTCGGTATCCTCGGTGTGGCCATCGGCTTCGGCGCCCAGCAGCTGATCCGCGACTTCCTGGCCGGCATTTTCATTACCATTGAAGACCAGTTCGGCATCGGCGACGTGATCGAAACCAGCGAGGTGGTGGGCGTGGTTGAATCCATGGGCCTGCGCATCACGCGGGTCCGGTCCGACGACGGTGCCATCTGGTACCTGCGCAACGGTGAGATCCTGAGGGTAGGCAACCGTTCGCAGGGCAATTATGTGCCATTGCATGAATCGGAAGACGGCACCACGGACCAGAGCTCGGATCACGGCGCCGAGAACACGAAGACCGAGCAGAAAGCCGGAGAATAGCGATGACCATTCCCGTAGGGCCGCAGCAGCCACGCCAGCTGATGCAGAACGATCCCTTCAGCCAGCCCGGCTACACGGACAACTTCTACGACGCCGTGGGCGGCCACGAAACGTTCGTCAAGCTCATCGACATTTTCTACGACGGCGTGGCCACCGATCCGCTGCTGCGCCCGATGTACCCCGAAGAGGACCTGGGACCAGCCAAACGGCGTTTCCTGATGTTCCTGGAGCAGTACTGGGGCGGACCCACCACCTACGGTGAAGAGCGCGGCCATCCGCGCCTCCGGATGCGGCACATGCCGTTCAAGGTGTCGCCGGAGGCCAAGGACCGCTGGCTGTTCCACATGCGCAAGGCCGTGGACGCCCTTGAACTGCCGCCCCTGTACGAGGGGACCCTGTGGGATTACATGGAGCGCGCGGCGTTGTCCATGGTGAACAGCCCGTCCGGCTCCTGACCCGGCAGCTCCGCCCTTAGAGCAGGCCGCTTCCGGTGCGCGCCAGCACGTGCCCGCGGCTGCCCGAGAGCCGGAACCAGCGGCCCGCGCGGTAGAGCTTCTGGTCGCCGTCTGCGAGGAAGCCTAAGGCAAGGGCCGCGAAGGCCGCTCCCGTCGGCAGTCCCGAGGAGTCCAGGTCCCTGCCCCAGACCGCGGCGCGGGCGTTGTTCACGATCAGTGCCCCGGGCTTGTCCGGAACAATTCCCGCCACTTCGGCGATGCCGGCCTCTGCTGCCTGCCGCAGGGCGGAGTCGCTGAGCGACCCCACAAGTTCCCAGCCGCCCCTTGGGGCGCTGACGCCCGTCCAGGACTCGGTGACCGTAGCCGGCGGAACCGGCAATTCGACGTCGTCCTCCCCTGCGCGGGCGAGGCGGTCCAGGACGGCCGACAGCGGGACTGTCACGTCCGTTTCCGAAGGTGCCGCCAGCGCCATGGTGCGCAGGCCCAGGATGGTGGGCGTGGATTCGCCCAGCAGCCGGGGACGCAGCACGCACACGTACGCGGCGAGGACGGAACCTGCCGCCTGCAGCCGGATGGCGCCGTCGTCGATCGCTTTTGCCCGTGTGACGTACGTCTTCAGGTCGGCGAGATCCCTGGGGTCGGCGAAACGGAAGGACGAGGTAAGAAGATCAGACACACCAAGAACACTACCGGGTGCACGCTGATTGGACACTGCCCCGGCTGGTTGAGCGGCACCGGGCCGCCGTCTAGAGTCAAACCATGACTGAAGCCGAAGCCGGACTCCTGGCACCTCCCAGCGGTGACCCCACCGCATCGCTGATCAAACTTCTCGACCTTGGCCAGTTGGAAGGAGCCCGGACGGACGAGGACATTTTCCTTGGACCGTCCCAGCAGCAGCCGCACCACCGGGTATTCGGCGGCCAGGTCCTGGCACAGTCACTCATCGCCTCCATCCGGACCGTGGACGACGAGCGTTTTGTCCACTCCATGCACGGCTACTTCCTGCGGCCCGGCGATGCCAACAAGCCCATCACGTTTGGTGTCCAGCGCCTCCGTGACGGCCGGTCCTTTTCCGCGCGGAGGGTCCACGCCTATCAGGACGGCGTGCCGATCCTGTCCATGATCGCGTCCTTCCAGGGGGAGGACGAAGGCATCGAGCACGAATCCACGATGCCCGCCGGTATCCCGGACCCGGAGTCCCTGCCCAGCACCGCTGACCTGCTGGGGAAGTTCGACCACCCGGTGGCCAGGCACTGGGCGTATGAGCGGCCCTTCGATATCCGGCACATCGATCCGCCGCTGTACGTTTCGGCCAAGGGCACCAAGGAAGCCCGGAACGCTGTGTGGATGAAGACGTTCGGGCCGATGCCGGACAACGCCAACCTGCACCGGGCCGCCCTGGCGTATGCGAGCGACTACACCCTTCTTGAGTCCATTTTGCGGCGGCACGGGCTGAGCTGGATCACACCGGGCATGAATGTGGCGAGCCTCGACCACGCCATGTGGTGGCACCGCCCCGCCCGGGTGGACGAATGGCTCCTCTATGTGCAGGAGTCCCCGAGCGCGCAGGGCGCACGGGGAATCGCCACCGGCAAGATCTTCAACCGGGCCGGGCAGCACGTTGCCTCCGTTGCCCAGGAGGGCATGGTCCGCGTGCCCACGGACCTGAAGAACAAGGTGGTGGGCGCCTTCCAGTCCAAGGTGTTGGAGCATCAGATCCGCAAGGCTGTGCGGGACTAGCAGGCCTAACCGGGCACAAAGGAGGCCGGCACCCTAACGGGTGCCGGCCTCCTTTGTGCCATCGCCGGTGACCGGCGGGGGCGCCGGTGCTGAAATCCCTAGTCGCGGGTCAGGCGGCGGTGGGTGACGCGGTGCGGCTTGGCCGCATCCGGACCCAGGCGCTCCACCTTGTTCTCCTCATAGGATTCGAAGTTGCCCTCGAACCAGTACCACTTGGACGGGTTCTCCTCGTCCCCTTCATAGGCCAGGATGTGCGTGGCAACCCGGTCCAGGAACCAACGGTCGTGCGAGACCACCACGGCGCAGCCGGGGAACTCAAGCAGCGCGTTCTCCAGGCTGCTGAGGGTCTCGACGTCGAGGTCGTTGGTGGGCTCGTCAAGGAGCAGGAGGTTGCCGCCCTGCTTGAGCGTCAGGGCGAGGTTCAGGCGGTTGCGCTCACCGCCGGAGAGCACGCCGGCCTTCTTCTGCTGGTCCGGGCCCTTGAAGCCGAAGGCCGCAACGTAGGCGCGGGACGGCATTTCGACGTTGCCCACCTGGATGAAGTCGAGCCCGTCGGAGACGACCTCCCACAGCGTCTTGTTGGGGTCGATGCCGCCGCGGCTCTGGTCCGCGTAGGAGATCTTGACCGAGTCGCCGATCTTCAGGTCGCCGCCGTCCAGCGGTTCCAGGCCAACGATGGTCTTGAACAGCGTGGTCTTGCCGACACCGTTGGGGCCGATGACACCGACGATGCCGTTCCTGGGCAGGGTGAAGGAGAGCCCGTCGATCAGGGTCCGGTCTTCAAAGCCCTTCTGGAGGTTCTTCGCTTCCAGCACCAGGCCGCCCAGGCGGGGTCCCGGCGGGATCTGGATTTCTTCGAAGTCCAGCTTGCGGGTCCGGTCTGCTTCGGCAGCCATCTCCTCGTAGCGTGCCAGGCGGGCCTTCGACTTGGTCTGGCGGCCCTTGGCGTTGGAACGTACCCACTCGAGTTCCTCGGCAAGCCGCTTGGCCTGCTTGGCGTCCTTCTTGCCCTGGATTTCCAGGCGGGCACGCTTCTTCTCCAAGTACGTGGAGTAGTTGCCTTCGTAGGGGTACAGGTGGCCGCGGTCCACCTCGGCAATCCACTCGGCAACGTGGTCGAGGAAGTACCGGTCGTGGGTTACGGCCAGGACGGCGCCCGGGTAACTGGAGAGGTGCTGTTCGAGCCAGAGCACGCTTTCAGCGTCCAGGTGGTTGGTGGGCTCGTCAAGGAGGAGCAGGTCGGGCTTCTGCAGGAGAAGCTTGCAGAGGGCCACGCGGCGGCGTTCACCACCGGAGAGGTTGGTGACGTCCGCGTCAGCGGGCGGGCAGCGGAGCGCGTCCATGGCCTGTTCCAGCTGGGAGTCGAGGTCCCAGGCGTCGGCAGCGTCGATGGCTTCCTGAAGCTTGCCCATTTCCTCGAGGAGGGTGTCGTAGTCAGCATCGGGGCTGGCCATTTCCTCGGAAATTTCGTTGAACCGCTGGATCTTGCCGTAGATCTCGCCTACGCCTTCCTGGACGTTGCCCAGGACGGTCTTTTCTTCGTTCAGCGGCGGTTCCTGCAGCAGGATTCCTACGCTGTAGCCGGGGCTGAGCCGGGCCTCTCCGTTTGAGGGGGTGTCCAGTCCGGCCATGATCTTGAGGATGGTGGACTTACCGGCACCGTTCGGGCCCACAACACCGATCTTGGCACCGGGGAAGAATGACATGCTTACGTCATCAAGAATGAGTTTTTCGCCAACGGCCTTACGGGCCTTGGTCATTGTGTAGATAAATTCCGCCATGGTTCCAAATCTAGTGGGTAGGCGGGCATAACTCACATTTACGGTGGACTCAGGACCCTACGAAGCACTTGCCGCTGGCCAGCACCGGAAGGACCGTGACGGTGACTGTTCCTTCCCGGACCTGGCCGATGACGCAGTCGGTCCCCTGCAGCACCGCCGCCTCGATGGCGTCGGCTTCAAGGCCGGTGGGGGTACGGCTTTGCGACACCTGAAGGACAGCGGGGGCAATGCCCGCGCCGGTGAGTGCATCGGTGACCTGGGCGGTGGCGGGTTTTGGCGCCGCCGCTGCCAGCTGGGTCAGGGTGTTTGTCACGGTCTGCCTTACCGTTTCGGTGGCCGCCGCTTCCGCGTTGGCTGACGGTGCGGCTGAGGTGTCCGCGAGCGCGTCCCCGCCTCCATTGGCATTGCCCTCGGTACCGCTGTCCTGGGTACCGCTGTCCTGCGCCGCAGGGGCCGCGGTTTCCGTTGCCCGGGTTTCACTGTCTGCGGGTCCGGGCGAAGCGGTGGAACCCGGGGTGCAGCCGGCCATGACGGCGACGAGGGCTGCGCCCGCGGCGAAGCGAAGCATCATGGTGCGGACCCTGATCGTTTCTCGAGGAGCAGCCGGTGAGGCACCGGCTCCATGATCGTGCCGGTGGTCCAGGTTGTGCCGCATGCTGTCATTCTGCCACGGGTCCCGGAGCCGGTGATGCAGCCTGGGCGGACAGGGCACGGCCGGGGGGTGCCGAAGCCCTGCCCGCCCAGGAACTTGAGAGGCCGTTGATGACAGTTCCTACACTCCTGATTCCGCGAGCTCCCCCGTTTCCAGATCCAGTGGCACAAGGTCGCCGTTGCTGTCCTCGATGTAGGCAGCGGCAGGATCGCCGCCCAGGTCCTCGTCGCCGTCCCCGGGTTCGTCGAACGGTCCGTCGGTACCGGCGCGGTGTTCGCCGGCGAGGGGGGCGTCCTGGTCAACGAGCGAGAGAAGCGGCTTGGTGGAGGATCGGATGAAGTTGGCAGTGCCCCAGGTGAGATCGTGGCCCACGGCGTCAGCATCGATGGTGTGTGAGTAATAGACCCTGCCGTCCCGTTCCCAGCTGCGGATCTTCAGCGTGCCAACCACGATGACCGGCTGTCCCTTTCTGATGCTGCAGCCCATGCTTCCCGCGAGGTGGCGGTAGCCCTGGACCAGGAACCAGTTGGTGTGGCCGTCCATCCAGGCGCCTGTTTCCTTGTCACGCCGCCGCGAGGTGGAACCAATCCGGAAAGAGGCGGTGGCCACTCCCCCTGGCGTTGTGCCGCTTTTGATCTCGGTGGCAACGAATCCCCGGATCGTGATGGTGGTGTCGCTCATCTTTACGTCCTGTCTTCAATGGTGGTGCCTTAGCAGGCAAAACCAGCATCATCCCGCTGATCACCAGGGACGAGGGCCCGGACGTCCTATGTGCACAATCGCGGTCCCGGCGTGCTTGTGGAGGAGAAGTCGGGCCTTTGGAAACCTGTGACGCGACCTGCAGCCGGGCAATGTAAACTTTTTGAGGCGCCGGGCTTCAGGCCCGGATGCACCCGCCTCAGTAGCTCAGGGGATAGAGCAGCGGCCTTCTAATCCGCCGGTCGGGGGTTCGATTCCCTCCTGGGGCACCGATGTGATGAGTCGGGACATCCTTCACGGATGAGTCGGGTCATCGGTAGCACCCCGGTCTTCGGACCGGGGTGTTTTCTTTCTTAAATTCCCCCAGCGCTAGGGCTGAACCAGGTATGGCGCCTCGACGAGCGAGCGGACCACGCTGCCCGCCGCGCCAAGCAGCGCTCCGGCTTGCCCCACAGCCGTGAGGGACACCTGCTCCGCGGCGATCCTGCCCGGCGCGTACTTTTCAAGGCTCGCAACGAGCGGCGCCCGCAGCCAGGGGTCGAGGACCGCGAAGTGGCCGCCCAGCACCACCGAGCCGATGTCCGTCACCCTGGCGGTTGAGGCAAGAGCCATGCCCAGGTATTTGCCGGCACGATCGACGGCGAGCAGGGCACCGGGCTCCCCCGCCGTCAGGGAATCTACCAGGGCGGACATGTTTTCGGAGCGTGTCCGGCTGCCTGAGATGCCGGCTGCCGTGAAGATGGCGTCCTGGCCGGCCACTGTTTCCAGGCATCCGGTTCCGCCGCAGGAACACAGGCTTCCCTCAGGGGCCACCACCACATGCCCCACTTCGCCGGCATGCCCTTCAGGCCCGGTGAACAGTTCGGCCCCGATGACCAGTCCGCCACCAACACCAACCTCGCCGGACACGAAGAGGAAACCGGAGCCACCATTGGCCTGCCGGTGCTGGAGTTCGGCCAACGCGGCAGCGTTGGCTTCGTTGAACAGGGCAACACCCAAAGCAGTACCGGGCAGCAGCCGGGTGAGATCGAGGTCAACGCCCGTCCAGCCGAGGTTCGGGGCGAGGAGGACCCTTGACGTCGCAGCATCCACGAGCCCGGGTACAGCCAGCCCGCCCCCGAGGATCCGGACGCCGCGCTTGCCCGCCGCACTGGCCACCGTCGCTGCCAGCAAGGCAAGGGCGTCCATGACAGGGCCGCTGTCGCTGTCCCGGTTGTCGCGCTCCTGGATTTCCTGCACCAGCAGGGTACCCGAGAGGTCGATGACTCCGGCCGCGATGTAGTCGACATTGATTTCCATGCCCATCACGGCGCGGTCCGGGTTGAGCTGCAGACCCACACCCGGCCGCCCGCGCTCCCCCTGCGGGTTCAGCCCTATTTCGCAGACAAGCCCAGCTCCCAGGAGCTCCAGGACCAGGCTCGAAACCGACGCCTTGGTCAGGCCCGTGGCCGAGGCAACCTGGGCGCGGGTGAGATGGGTATCAGCGGAGGCCTGGGCGATCCTTCCCAGAACGAGTGCAAGGTTGCTCCGGCGAACATCATTCATGCTGCCGGGCACGGCGGACTCGGTAAGGACTGCGGCCGGCACCGGCATCACCATCAGGACGCTCCTTGAGAAAAATTTTGCCGGCGGGAGGCCGGGGCTGTTGACCCCAGCCTACGTCCCCGCATATAGTTCAGGCAATAAACTAAAAGCCGCACCAAGGCGGCACTGACTGCAAGGACGCATCATGACTCTCTCCCCCACTCCCGCGGACAAGTTCACCTTCGGCCTGTGGACCGTAGGCTGGACCGGCGCCGACCCCTTCGGTGTTGCCACCCGCGCCGCCCTCGACCCGGTCGAAGCGGTCCACCGCCTGGCCGAACTCGGTGCGTACGGCATCACCTTCCACGACAACGACCTGGTTCCCTTCGACGCCACCGTCTCAGAGCGTGAGCTGATCCTGAAGAACTTCCGGACCGCGCTGGCCGAGACCGGGCTGAAGGTTCCGATGGTGACCACCAACCTGTTCAGCCACCCGGTGTTCAAGGACGGCGGGTTCACCTCCAACGACCGCTCCATCCGCCGCTTTGCCCTGTCCAAGGTCCTGCGCAACATCGACCTCGCCGCCGAATTCGGGGCTGAAACCTTCGTTATGTGGGGCGGACGCGAGGGCAGCGAATACGACGGTTCGAAAGACCTCTCGGCCGCCCTGGACCGGATGCGCGAGGGCGTGGATACCGCCGCGGCCTACATCAAGGACAAGGGCTACAACCTGCGGATCGCGCTTGAGCCCAAGCCCAACGAGCCCCGCGGTGACATCTTCCTGCCCACCGTCGGGCACGGCCTGGCGTTCATTGCCCAGCTCGAACACGGAGACATCGTGGGCCTGAACCCGGAAACCGGGCACGAGCAGATGGCAGGCCTGAACTTCACGCACGGCATCGCCCAGGCGCTGTGGGCCGGCAAGCTCTTCCACATCGACCTCAACGGCCAGCGCGGCATCAAATACGACCAGGACCTGGTCTTCGGCCACGGCGACCTCACCAGTGCCTTCTTCACGGTGGACCTGCTCGAAAACGGCTTCCCCAACGGCGGCCCCCGCTATGAAGGCCCCCGCCACTTCGACTACAAGCCCTCCCGCACGGACGGCTACGACGGTGTCTGGGAATCAGCAAAAGCCAACATGGCCATGTACCTGCTGCTGAAGGAACGCGCCACCGCATTCCGCGCCGACCCCCAGGTCCAGGAAGCCCTCGCGGCCTCCGGCGTCTTCGAACTCGGCCAGCCCACCCTGGCAGCCGGTGAGACCGCGGCCGATCTGGTCGCCGACGCCGCCTCCTTCGAGGACTTCGACGCCGACAAAGCCGCCGAGCGTTCCTTCGCGTTCGTCCGGCTCAACCAGCTCGCCATCGAACACCTCCTCAACGCCCGCTAAGCCATGGCCCTTGTAGCAGGCATCGACAGCTCCACCCAGTCCTGCAAGGTGGTGGTCCGCGACGCGGACACCGGAGTGCTCGTCCGGCACGGCCGCGCCGCCCACCCCGAAGGCAGCGAGGTCCACCCCGACCACTGGTGGACCGCACTGCAGGAAGCCATCAGGCAGGCCGGCGGGCTGGAGGACGTGGCCGCGGTTTCCGTCGGGGGCCAGCAGCACGGCATGGTGTGCCTGGATGAAACCGGCAACGTCGTCCGGCCCGCCCTGCTTTGGAACGACACCCGGAGTGCCGGCGCCGCCGCGGACCTGATCAAGACGGCCGGTGACGGTGACGCCGCTGCCGGTGCACGCTACTGGGCCGGTGCAACCGGCACCGTCCCGGTAGCGTCACTGACCATCACCAAGCTGCACTGGCTCGCACAGAATGAGCCGGAGAATGCGGCGAAGGTGGCTGCCGTCTGCCTCCCGCATGACTGGCTCACCTGGCGGCTGATGGGCTTCGGCCCTGGAAGCGGCGCGGCCGGCCTGAAGGCGCTGGTCACGGACCGCTCGGACGCTTCGGGCACGGGCTACTACTCAAGCGCGGATGAACAGTACCTCCCCGAGGTCCTGTCCGCCTCGCTGGGCCACGTGCCGTTGCTGCCGAAGGTGCTTGGCCCGCTGGAACCGGCGGGCAGGACCCCCCAGGGCTGTCTGATTGCCGCAGGCGCCGGCGACAACGCGGCCGCTGCATTAGGAGCGGGCGCCGGGCTGGGCGACGTTGTGATGTCGCTGGGCACGTCCGGCACGGTTTTTGCCGTGTCGGACATCCCGGCAGCCGATCCCTCAGGGCTGGTAGCGGGCTTCGCCGATGCCGCCGGCCACTACCTGCCCCTCGTATGCACCCTCAATGCAACCCGGGTTTTTGATGCCACCGCAGCGCTGCTGGGCGTGGACCTGCGGGAGTTCAATGATCTTGCGCTCTCCACGGGACCCGGCGCGGGGGGCCTGACCCTGGTGCCCTACTTTGACGGCGAGCGGACCCCCAATCTGCCCGACGCCACCGGTTCCCTGCACGGCATCACCCGCACCAACTACACGCCCGCCAACCTGGCCCGGGCCGCCGTCGAGGGCGTTGTCTGCTCGCTGGCGGACGGCCTGGCGGCACTCCAGGACCAGGAGGTAGTGGCCCGGCGGGTCATCCTGGTGGGCGGTGGCGCACAGTCTCCCGCGGTTCAGGATGCGGCCGCCCGGCTCCTCGGCGTCGCCGTCACCGTCCCGAAGCCGGGCGAATACGTTGCCGACGGCGCTGCCCGCCAGGCCGCCGCAGCGCTCACCGGGCAGTTCCCCTCCTGGGGGCTGGACGCCGTCGACCTTCCTGCAGGGAAGGACGACGGCGGCGTCCTGGCCCGGTACCGGCGCTGGGCTGCCCTGCACGGGCAGTAAGGCCGTAAAGAAGAACAGACCCGGACCGCTGAGCGGTCCGGGTCTGTTCTTATGTGGGGCGCAGGCTCCTGCCGTGACGTAGCAGGAGCCCGCGGTCTGGACAGGACATCCAGAGCGTGTCAGGCGTACGGGAGGACCAACTCCGCGTAACGCTCCTTCACTGTGGCCAGGACGGTGTTGCCGTCCGTGTCCCAGATGTCCTGATTGAAAATTTCCACTTCGATGTCACCGGTGTAACCGGCATCCCGGACCCAGGTACCGATCGTGGCGAAGTCCACCACGCCGTCGCCCATGTACCCACGGGAGAGCAGCGGATCCGCGGCGATGGGCATGTTGAAGTCGCAGACCTGGTAGGAGGCGATCCGGTTTTCCCGTCCGGCCCGTTCAATCTGTGCCTTCAGTTCCGGGTCCCACCAGACGTGGAAGGTATCGACGGCCACGCCCACTGTCGACGCATCGAACGGTGCTGCGAGGTCCAATGCCTGGCCCAGGGTGGAGATCAGGGCGCGGTCCGCGGCATACATCGGGTGCAGCGGTTCCAGCACCAGCCGGACGCCGTTTTCCCGGGCGAACGGTACGAGGTCCGCAAGGCGGTCAGCCACGCGCCGGCGCGCCGCCACCACGTCCTTCTCACCGGGAGCGAGGCCGCCCACCACCAGGAAAAGTTCCCTGGTGTCGAGTGCTACGGCCTCAAGGATCGCCGCGCGGTTGTCAGCGAGCGCCGCGGCCTGTCCCTCGGCGTCGGCTGCCGTGAGGAAGCCGCCCCGGCAGAGGGAGGAGACGCGCAGGCCTGCGTCCTTGATCAGGCGTGCAGCCTTGTCCAGTCCGGCTTCCTCCACGCGGTCCCGCCAGGGGCCGATGGCGGGGATGCCCGCCTTGACGCAGCCCTCGACAACCTGGGCAAGTGTCCACTTCTTGGTGGTGGCGCTGTTGATGGACAGCCGGGAGAAGTCGCTCATACTCCCACTCCGTTGATGCGCAGGTAGTCGGACATCCGGAAGGCAGCCAGGGCGGGGTCCTTGAGCAGGCCGGCCTGGTCCGCCAGTTCGAACGTCTTGGCGAGGTGGCAGACGGAGCGGCCGGAGTGCAGGCCGCCCACCATCTGGAAGCCGGGCTGCTTGCCGTTCAGCCAGGACATGAAGGCGATGCCGGTCTTGTAGTAGAACGTGGGGGCGCTGAAGATGTGCTTGCCCAGTTCGCGGGTGGAATCGAGGATTTCACGGGCCTTGGCGGCGTTGCCTGCATCGTAGTTCTGCAGGGCCACCGAGGCGGCCGGGTAGATCGCCGCGAAGATGCCCAGCAGGGCGTCGGAGTGGTGGCTGCCGTCGCCGTCGATAAGCTCCGGGTAGTTGAAGTCGTCGCCTGTGTAGAGGCGCACGCCTTCAGGCAGCGCCGCGCGCAGGGCCACCTCGTGGCTGGCATCGAGCAGCGAGACCTTGACGCCGTCAACCTTGTCCGCGTTGTCCCTGATGAGGCCAAGGAACGTTTCGGTGGCGGCGGCGACATCGTCTGAGCCCCAGTAGCCCGCCAGGGCGGGGTCGAACATGGTGCCCAGCCAGTGCAGGATGACCGGCTGGTCCACTTCCTGCAGCAGGGTGGAGTACACCTTCAGGTAGTCCTCGGGGCCGCTGGCGACCTTTGCCAGGGCACGCGATGCCATCAGGATGACCTTGGGTCCGGCTTCGCTGATCACGGCGATCTGCTCCCGGTAGGCCTCAAGGACCGCCTTCAGGCCGGCTTCGCCAGTGGGAAGGGAGAGGATGTCCAGCTGGTCCGTGCCGGCACCGCAGGAGACAAGGTCACGGACGGTCTTGCCCGCCGTGGCCGCGTTCCCGGCGGAAACCACCGATTCAGCTTCCACGCCGGTCCGCTTGATGAGCTGCTGGGTGGCTGCCCAGTCCAGGCCCATGCCGCGCTGGGCCGTGTCCATGGCGTCAGCAACGCCGAGCCCGTAGGACCACAGCTCATGGCGGTAGGCCATGGTGGCCTCCCAGTCGAGCCGGGCCGGGGCCCCGGGGGTGTTGTCGGCCAGGACTTCGGGGATGACGTGCGCGGCGGCGTATGCGCGCCGGGCAGTCAGCGGAGCGGTGGGGCGGGCCCACGTGGTGGCGCCCTGGAGGCGGTACTCGCGGGTGCCGCCGTCGTGGGAAGGAAGGATGAGCGAGGTCATTAGAGGGTGATCTCCGGGATGTCGATGGTGCGGCGTTCGTCGTTGGATTGCAGGCCCAGTTCGGCAAGCTGGACGCCGCGGGCGGCGGACAGCAGTCCGAAGCGGTGTTCCCGGCCGGCGACGACGTCGCGGAGGAATTCTTCCCACTGCAGCTTGAAGCCGTTGTCCAGTTCTGCGTTGGCGGGCACTTCCTGCCACTGGTCGCGGAAGGATTCGGTGACCGGAAGGTCCGGGTTCCAGACCGGCTTGGGGGTGTGGGCGCGCTGCTGGGCGACGCACTTGTTCAGGCCGGCGACGGCGGAGCCGTGCGTGCCGTCCACCTGGAATTCCACGAGTTCGTCGCGGTAGACGCGGACGGCCCAGGAGGAGTTGATCTGGCCGATGACGTCGTCGCCGGCGGGGGTTTCGAGTTCGAAGATGCCGTAGGAGGCGTCATCTGCCGTGGCCTTGTACTCCTTGCCGGCCTCGTCCCAGCGGGCGGGGATGTGGGTGGCGGTTTTGGCGTTGACGCTCTTGACCTTGCCGATAATGCCTTCGAGGACGTAGTTCCAGTGGCAGAACATGTCCGTGGTCATTCCGCCGCCGTCTTCCTTGCGGTAGTTCCAGGACGGGCGCTGGGCGGCCTGGATGTCGCCTTCAAAGACCCAGTAGCCGAATTCGCCGCGGATGGAGAGGATGCGGCCGAAGAAGCCTTCGTCCACCAGGCGGCGGAGCTTGACCAGGCCGGGGAGATAGAGCTTGTCGTGGACGACGCCCGCGGTAACGCCGGCTTCCTTGCCGATGCGTGCCAGCTCGATGGCTTCCTCGAGGGTTTCAGCCGTGGGCTTCTCGGTGAAGATGTGCTTGCCGGCCAGCATGGCCTTCTTCAGGGTGGCAGCGCGGAGGCTGGTCATGGAGGCGTCGAAGATGACATCCACGGTGGGGTCGTTGATCACGGATTCAAGGTCCGTGGTCCATTCGGCAACCTTGTGCTTTTCGGCGAGTTCGCGGATCTTGGCCTCGTTGCGGCCCACCAGGATCGGTTCGACCTGGACCTTGGTGCCGTCTTCCAGGGTGAAGCCGCCGGCGTCGCGGATGGGAAGGATGGAGCGCAGCAGGTGCTGGCGGTAACCCATCCGGCCGGTGATGCCGTTCATGGCGATGCGGATCGTCTTTGTTTCGAAGCCCATGTGTCCTCCACGGTGAGTGAGCAGTTTTACTCAAGCTGAATTGGGAAAGCGCATTCCCACTGCATCCATCATGCATCGCAGGAACTTAGTTGGCAAGCGCTTTCCGAAAGGAACTTCCAACTGCCATAATGTGGTAACCGCTTTATTGGCTTATCGACGCCCAGGAGTTGCTGTGGCTGCAAGTACCCTCACCGAGGTGGCCCGGCTGGCCGGGGTATCCCCCGCCACGGCGTCCCGTGTCCTGAACGGCTCTGCACGCAAGCCTGGAAAGGACATCGCGGACCGTGTCCGGCAGGCCGCCGATTCGCTTGGTTACATTCCCAACGCGCAGGCCCAGGGGCTGGCCAAATCGAGTTCCGGCCTCATTGGGTTGATCGTCCATGACATCGCGGACCCCTACTTCGCCGCCATCGCCCGCGGAGTGCAGGACGCGGCCAGGGAGCAGCGCAAGATGGTCCTGCTCGCCACTACCGGCGGCGCGCCGGCAGAAGAGAAGGAAGCCGTGGCAGCCTTTGCCGCCCGCCGCGCCGACTCCATCGTGATCGCCGGGTCCCGGTCGTCGCGGACCGAGGACCGGGACGACAATGCCGAACTGGCTGCCGAGCTCGACAGGTACTGCCGCAACGGAGGGCGGGTGGCCGTCGTCGGTCATCCCGTGGTGGGCGCTTCGGCACTCGAGGGCTACCATGTCATCGCCGTTCCCAACGAGGAACTGGCACGCGCCCTGGCAACCGAACTGGCCGCCGGCTGGAACGGCGACTTCGTGGTCATCGGCGGTCCGGAAGGCCTCTTTACTTCCGACGACCGGATCCGGGGCTTCCAGGAGGGGCTCGCCAAGGCGGGACGGGCACCGGCGGAAATCCTGCGCAATTCCTTTAACCGTGCCGGTGGCTACGAGGCGGGCCTCACGCTGGCGGCCCGGATCAAGGGCGGCCAGGCCGACACGGGCGAAGCCACCGGCCCCAGGCTCTGCATCTTCGCTGTCAACGACGTGATGGCCATCGGTGCCGCCGCCGCGCTGCGCGCAGAGGGGCTGCGGATTCCCCGGGATGCCACCATCGCCGGTTTTGACGACATCGAGACCCTGCGCGACTTCCGCCCCGCACTCTCCACCGTCCGCCTGCCGCTGGAGGAGATCGGACGGCTCGCCACCCGGGCCACCGCACCGGGGGCGGACGGCGGGGATGACCACGACGCCGGCCTGCCGCAGCAGATCACCGGCGAGGTCACGCTCCGCCGCAGCACAGAAGTGGCAGCCTGACCGTGGCTGCCACCCTGACGGCGGTCCCGGCACATTCCGACGCCGGCGGCGCCCGGCCCGCGGTCCTGGTGCTTCCCGGCGGCGGCTACGCCAGGCAGGCCGGCCACGAGGCGGAGCCGGTAGCCGAGTGGCTTGCGGGGCTGGGCATCCACGCCTTCGTGCTCAGGTACCGTGTGGCGCCGGACCGGCACCCGGCACCCCTGGAGGATGCCAAGGAAGCCATGCTGCACATCCGCAGCGGCGCACACGGCCTCGCGATAGACCCCGAACGCGTGGGCGTGCTGGGATTTTCAGCCGGCGGGCACCTCGCGGCTACCCTTTCCACAGCCGCCGTTACCGGCAGCCCGCGCCTGGACGTCCCTGAAGCCGTCCCGAACATTTCGGTGCTGTGCTACCCCGTGGTGTCCTGCACGGAGGACGTCCACCAGGGATCAGTGGACAACCTCCTGGGCCAGGCGCCGTCGTCGGACATCCTGGCGGCCCTGTCCGCAGACCTGCAGGTCACCGCGGAGACGCCGCCGGCGTTCCTCTGGCACACCGCGGACGACGCCGCCGTCCCCGTCAGCCACAGCCTGCGCTATGCCGGTGCCCTGCTGGGCGCCGGGGTGCCGGCCGAACTGCACGTTTTCCCGGAGGGCCGCCACGGCCTGGGCCTGGCGGCCGGAGAGCCAGGGGCGGAGCAGTGGCCTGCCCTTTGCGCCGACTGGCTTGCGCGTGCCGGCTGGACGTTCCCCGCCGCTTCCGTTCAGCAGGCGCGTGTGACAGCAGGCGCGAAGTAGTACGGAGCCCGGGAGCGTTGCCCCTTTAGAGTTGCCCCATGAGCAATCCGGGCCCGGTGAACCGGGAAGTCCTCGACGCCGTCCGGGCAGCGCTGCGGGAACGGGCGGACCCCGCCCGTGCTGCCGGCGCGCAGGCTTACATGAAGTCCACCCTGCCCTCGCTGGGTGTGCGGGTACCGGAAGTACGCCGGATCGCCGCGTCGGCCGCTTCGGCGGCGCCGTTTGAGTCGGGAGACCAGCTCCGTGCCACGGTACTGGAGCTGTGGCGGACCTCCACTGTCCGGGAGGAACGGTACGCGGCGATTGACCTGACGGGCAGCCGGCTGGTGGCCAGGGACCTGTACATGCTGCCCGTGTATGAGGAAATCATCCGCAGCGGGGCCTGGTGGGACTTCGCCGATGGGGTGTCGGGCCGCCTGTGCAACCTGCTGCAGGCCCACCGCCCCGAGATGACCGACGTACTTCTTGGCTGGAGCACCGATGCCGACTTCTGGGTCAGGCGCGCGTCCATTACCGCGCAACTGAAGGCGAAGGGCAGCACCGACACCGCACTCCTGGCACGCGTGGTTGAGGCCAACCTGGCGGACCCGGAGTTTTTCGTCCGGAAGGCGATCGGCTGGGCCCTGCGGGAATACGCCAAGACCAACCCTGAGTGGGTGGCCGCCTTCGTTGCCGGCCATGCGTCCGCCATCAGCCCGCTCTCCCGCCGGGAGGCGCTGCGGCGGATCAACGGGAAGGAAGGTTAGATGACGGGACGTTCGACGACATTTTCGTTCACCTTCCGGAACAGGCTCCTGGTCCCCGGGTCCCAGAACACCAGGTACAGGCCGAACAGCAGGCCGGTGAGGGCCGCCGCAACCCGGGCCATCGCCAGCGCAAAACCGAGATCCTCGGTCTGGAGGTAGGGAAAGACTTCCAGCTGGTCGGAAATGGCGTAGATCATGAAGAACGAAACCACGAAGTAGAGTGCCTTGACCTGCCAGTCGTTCCGGATGCCGGTGACGGCAAACAGCGGGATCAGCCACACCACGTACCAGGACTGGATCATCGGAGCCAGCAGGACCACCGCGGCAAACCCCAGCGTCAGGCGCCGCATCAGCCGGTCATAGTCCCCCCGGAATATCTGCGACGCGACCACGCCCACGGCCAGCAGCTTGCCGGCGTCGAACACCACGTCAGCCAGGACCGCTCCGTCCAGGCCAAACGAATTGGCCAGCGAGGCAACCACCATGCCGATCAGGCCCACGGGCGCATACCAGATGGAGATGCTTCCCGGGGCGGACAGGCCGTTGATCCAGCCAAAGCCGAAGCCGTTGACCAGGCTCATCAGGGCAAGGATGCCCAGGCTCAGCCCGCCTGTCATCGCCCAGAAGACGAACTTCCGTGCCCAGCCAGCGTCACGTCCCGCCCACAGCAGCCCGATGAAGGGCAGGAAGACGATGGTGATGGGTTTGACGGCAATGGAAAGGGTCACCAGGACCACGCCCCGGATCACCCGCCGGGTGGCTGAGTAGTACAGTCCGGCCAGCGCCAGGCCGATCATCAGCGCGTCGTTGTGGACACTGGCGATGAAGTTCGTCAGGAAGAGCGGGTTCGCCACGGTGAGCCAGAGGGCGCGGTGCGGGTTGACGCCATGCAGTTCAGCCAGCTTGGGGACGTAGATGACGCAAAGGACAATACCTGCCAGCGCCACCAGCCGGAACAGCATCACGCTCGCTTCCGGCTGGACATTGGTAACCCATACGACGAACTGTTCGATCCACAGGAACAGCTGGCCGTACGGAACGGGCGCCTCCGTCCACATCTTGTCCGCACCAAGCTGGAAGTAGTTGGACAGGGCCGAGATGCCGTTTTCGTAGGGGTTGAAGCCTTCCACCATGAGGCGGCCCTGGCCTATGTACGCGTAGACGTCGCGGCTGAAGAGCGGGACGCTGAACATCATGGGCAGGCCCCAGGCCACCACGGCCATCAGGGTGGCATTCCGCGCCTGGTCCCCCCAGACCCGCACTTTTTGACCCAGCCGCAGCCAGGCCCGGACCAGGAGCATGCCGCCCACGGCCAGGAGGACGATTGAGAGGGCAACACCCGCCGCTTCGGCGCGCATCCAAATGAACAGGGGCATCCGGCGAAGTTCCGAGACGGGGGCAAGCCAGCCCACCCCCAGCGAGCCGATGAGCATGAACACGGAGCCCACAAAACCGGCGATCAGCGGCGAGCGGGGATTGTCCACCTCTGCACCGCCTGCTGCGGCAGTGGCGGCGGCCGCCAACTCCCCCGTCGCGGGCACAGGCGCCGTCATCTCAGGATCGTCCAATCTTCTTGCGTTTGCGCGGCTTCTGCCCGGCGGGCCGCACAGCCGGCCGGGGCGCGTTTCCTCAGCGGCAGGGCGACCCGCCGCGTACCCGAAATCCTAGCACCGGCCGGTTGCCCGGAGGTGTAACGGTAGGCTGGTCCGGTGCCTATATCTAACGAACGAATCGTCTGGATCGACTGCGAAATGACCGGCCTGGACATCAAGAACGACGCCCTGATCGAGGTGGCAGCCCTGGTCACGGACTCCGAACTGAACATCCTCGGCGACGGCGTGGACGTGGTCATCAAACCCGACGATGCCGCCGTGGCCCAGATGAACGATTTCGTCCGCGACATGCACACCAAGTCGGGCCTCCTGAAGGAACTTCCCGCCGGCAAAACCATGGCCGAGGCAGAGGCAGCAGTCATGGAGTACATCGCCGAATGGGTGCCCGACCCGCGGAAGGCCCCGCTGGGCGGCAATTCGGTGGGCACGGACCGGGTCTTCCTGTCCAGGGACATGCCTGCCGTGGTGGAGCACCTGCACTACCGGGTCATTGACGTCAGCACCATCAAGGAGCTCTCCCGCCGCTGGTACGCCCGGGCCTACTTCCAGTCCCCGGCGAAGAAGGGCGGCCACCGTGCGCTCGGGGACATCAAGGACTCCATCGACGAACTCCGCTACTACCGGGAAGCGGTTTTTGTGCCGTCCCCCGGACCGGACAGCGCCACCGCCCAGAAAATTGCCCGCCGCATCACTTCGGGCGGAAATGCAGAGCTGGCGGAAACGTAATCTGCGCCACGTTTCCAGGATTTTTTGCTGAAAAGGCTAAAAGTGGACAAAGCACTCCCGAAGAGCAGGTAAGCTATTTGAGTTGCCTTTCCAGAGGGCCGGTTAGCCGGTAATCTGCAGGGCGCATGGTGGGCTTAGCTCAGTTGGCAGAGCGCCTGGTTGTGGTCCAGGAGGTCGCGGGTTCAACCCCCGTAGCTCACCCTCACAGGATGGTATTGCAGCCGTCCAGCAAGGAGGCCGCACCGGATATCCGGTGCGGCCTCCTTTGTTTTGTCCTATTGCTTCCGCACGAGATACCGCCGAAGGACCGCTGACATGACCGTTCTGCCGATCACCATCTGGGGGGAACCCGTACTGCACCGCCGGGCTTCCGAAGTGGAAGTGTTCGACGACGAACTGCGCACCCTGATTGCCGACATGTTCGAAACCAACGACGCCGCCAACGGCGTAGGCCTTGCCGCCCCACAGGTCGGGGTGGGCAAGAGGATCTTCGTGTACAAGTACGCCAACGACGACGACGCACCCCCCACAGGCGTGCTGGTCAACCCTGTCCTGACACTCTCTAAGATCTCCGGTGCGGTTCCCGATCCGGACGAAGAAGAAGAGGGATGCCTGTCTTTTCCCGGGGAAGTGTATCCCCTGAAACGCGCCGAATGGGCGCGGGTGGAAGGCTTTGACGGGTTCGGGCAGCCGGTGAAGTTCGAGGCCACGGGTTGGTTCGCCCGGGTCATCCAGCACGAGTTCGACCACCTTGACGGCAAGCTGTACGTCAACCGGCTGATGGACCGCTACGCCCGCAAGGCGATGAAGCAGGCCAAGAAGAACGGCTGGGGCGTGCCGGGGCTGACCTGGATGCCCGGGGTGGATCCGGACCCCTTCGGGCACTGACCGCTGCTGCCGGCGCCGGTCAGTCCGCCGTGATGGTCTGCTGGCCGGGGCAGGATCCCAGCACCCGCTTCATGGCGTCCTTTTCCGCCTCTGTTACCCACAGGCTGTAGGCGGCTTTGACGGAAATCTGGCGCGCGACGTAGTGGCACCTGAGCGACTTGTTCTTTGGAAGCCAGGTGGCGGCGTCGCCGGCGCCTTTTTGCTGGTTGGCGGGCCCATCGGCCGCGACCAGGTTCAGGGGATCGTTGGCGAGGCTTTGGCGCTGGCCGGGAGTAAGACGCTGGGCGCCCTTCTGCCAGGCGTCGGCAAGGGCCACGACGTGGTCGATCTGCACTGCCCGGCTGCTTTCGGAGCCGCGGCGGAAGTCGACATACCGGGCCGTGTAGGGCTCATGGAAACGTCCGGCCGCCACACTGCAGGAGGAATCCTTCGCGAATATAACGTCGGCCAGGTCGCGGCGCAGGATGTCGTTGCGGGTATCACAGCCGTTCCGGTCAACGTCCAGCCAGGCTTGGCCAAAGGCCTCCCGGTCATAGTTGTCCTTGCCTGCCCGGCCCTTAACGGCCAGGCCCTCCAGGGCGTCCAGGGCGCGGCCTTCCGGGATGCGGTTGACAGGCACCACGGGCTTCATCCAAGCGGGATCGAAAACGGGCGCCTCGGCGGGACCGGCCACGGCCGGTTCTGCAACCGCAAACTGGCCGGCCGTGAAGAACCAGAACAGGCCCGCCACCGTGGAAACGGCGGCAAGTGCCAGCAGCATCCACGCCTGACGCGAACGGCGGCGGGCCCGCCGGTAGGCGGACCAGCTCACGGTCACGGGGCTCCTGCCCCTGGGTCAACATCACGCACCACAAGAGCCTAGGACAGCTGCACGGCCGCCCCCCTGTTTTCCACAGTGTGGAGGGGAGGTGGGGGTTCAGCCGGGGGCAGTCACTGCTCCCGCATCACTCTTCGGAGGTCTTCCTCCGCTATCTCCAGGAGTCCTTCAAGCTGGCGGACGCGGTCCTCGCCCACGTCTCCCGCCGCGTGTCCGGCCCGGGCGCCCTCGAGCAACCGGATGGCTTCCTTGTGGTTGGCTTTGGCGACGTCGAGGGCGTGCTCAAGGGTGGTCTCGTGCTGGAGCGTCGATTCTTTATCCATGGCACAAGTGTGGTCCCGTTTCCCGGCTGATTCCAGAGAACCAGCCGGGAAATGTGGGACCGGGGCGGGACTAGACGGCGATTGCCGCCAGGGCCGCCGCGGTTTCCTTCGCGGGGAACGACGGCGGGTTGACGCCTGCCATCTCTTCCATCACGCGGACAACCTGGCAGCTGTAGCCGAATTCGTTGTCGTACCAGACGTAGAGGACCAGGTTCTTGTCCGTGGACACCGTCGCGAGGCCGTCCACGATGCCGGCACGGCGGGAACCGACGAAGTCGGTGGAAACCACTTCGGGCGAGTCGATGTAGTCGATCTGCTTGCGCAGGTCCGAGTGCAGCGACATCTCGCGCAGGTAGTTGTTGACCTCGTCCTTGGTGGTTCCGTTTTCCAGGGTCAGGTTCAGGATGGCCAGCGAAACATCCGGGGTGGGGACGCGGATGGAGCTGCCGGTCAGCTTGCCGAGCAGCTCGGGCAGCGCCTTGGCCACGGCCTTGGCGGCACCGGTTTCGGTGATCACCATGTTCAGCGCGGCGGACCGGCCGCGGCGGTCGCCCTTGTGGAAGTTGTCGATCAGGTTCTGGTCATTGGTGAACGAGTGGACGGTCTCCACGTGGCCGTGGATCACGCCGAACTTGTCATTGATGGCCTTCAGCACCGGGGTGATGGCGTTGGTGGTGCAGGACGCCGCGGACACGATCTGGTCGGTGTCCTCAATGGTGCGGTGGTTGATGCCGTGGACGATGTTCTTCAGCTCGCCCTTGCCCGGAGCGGTCAGCAGGACCCGTGCAACACCTTTGCTCTGCAGGTGCTGGGACAGGCCTTCGGCGTCGCGCCAGCGGCCGGTGTTGTCCACCACCAGGGCGTTGTTGATGCCATAGACGGTGTAGTCGATGGTGGCGGGGTCGTTCGAGTAGATGACCTGCACCTGGACGCCGTTGGCGGTGATGGTGTTGGCTTCCTCGTCGATGCGGATGGTGCCTTCGAACGAGCCGTGGACTGAGTCGCGGCGCAGGAGGCTGGCGCGCTTTGAAAGGTCGTTGTCGGACCCGCGGCGGACCACGATGGCGCGCAGGCGCAGGCCGTGGCCGCCACCGGCCTTTTCGATGAGGAGGCGGGCCAGGAGCCGGCCGATCCGGCCGAAGCCGTACAGCACCACATCGGTGCTGGTGCGGTCGTCGCCGCCGCGCTTGCCCACGATGTCAGCGAGCTCGGCACGCAGGAATTCCTCCAGTGTGAGGCCGTCGCCCTCTTCCTTGAACTTCTGGTTCAGCCGGGCGATGTCGATCGCGGCGGCCCCCAGCTCCAGCTGCGCCAGGGTGTTCAGCAGCGGGGCGGTCTCCTCCAGGAGCAGTTCGTCCTTGCTCATCCGGCGCGCAAAGCGGTGCGCCTTGAGGATGTTCATGGTGGACTTGTTGATCAGGCTCCGGCCATGGATGCTGGTCACCACGTTGTTCTCGCGGTACAGCCGGCCGATCACCGGAATCATGGCCTCGGCGAGGGCCTCCCGGCCCATCCACGTATCAAGACAAGAATCTGACGTCTGGCTCACAGAAATACCTTCCTCGGTTCAGCCGCATACGTCTTCGTACGCGAATGTCGGCCACCTGATGATGTCCAGGGGCACCCACGCCTGCAGGGTTCGGCCCCCAGGCGCGTGGATCGTGTGCAAAGAAAAACCGCCGGCTGCGAACGCAACTTTCGGCGGTAGAACCCCTACGTCCGGTATCCATTCTAAGTTGGCTGGCTGCCACGAACAGGCACGGGCCGCGTGAAATCACTCACACGTGACGTCAGTTGTGGAGGGCTGAGTAGAAATTGAGGCTTGAGGAAAACACAACCCAGGAGAAATACGGCAGCACCAGCAGGCCCGCCGGTGCGCTGACCGGGCCAAACCGGAGGATCAGGAACACCAGGGACAACGCCAGTCCGCTGATCACCGCCAGGGCCCCCCACAACGCAGCCGTACCGAAAACGGGAAACAGGCCAAAAAACGTCAACGGCCACCCTGCGTTGAGCACCAGTTGGACCACATAGCCGGCCAAGGTGCCGCCATGCAGCGCCCCCTTCCGCCAGACCAGCCAGGCGGCGACGGCAACACCGGCATAAAGCATCATCCACATGGACCGGAACATCCATCCCGGCGGCATCCACGGCGCCTTGACCGAGCCTGCAAACCAGCCGTTCGAGTTCAGGATGATGGGGATCGAGGCAAGGGCCCAGGCGGCAAGCGACAGGGCCAGGAAGCCCAGCAGGGCCAGTGCCTGCCGGCCGCGGCCGGGAGCCAGCACAGGCGGAGTGCCCGAGGGCGGTTGCGGATCAGTATTTGCGGGCACGGTTCAGGATCCCCAACAGAGCTTCCAAGGTCAAACGTCTTATATGGATGGGACAGCCGATACGCCGGGTTCTGTGCCTCCCCTTCCGTTGCCGGAAAGGGAGCGACGGCCATCCATCTACGAGTACCGTTGCCGGCACCCTCCAGCGGCCTACCCGGACACTCGGGCGGGCAGCCCTCAAACGTGTCCTGTCTGGCCTTGCTCCGGGTGGGGTTTACCTAGCCTTCCCGGTCACCCGGAAAGCTGGTGGTCTCTTACACCACCGTTTCACCCTTACCTGCTTCGTGCCGCTTTCAAACCGGCGCGACCCAGGCGGTCTGTTCTCTGTGGCACTTGCCTGCGGGTTACCCCGAGTGGGCGTTACCCACCACCCTGCCCTGCGGAGCCCGGACGTTCCTCGAGCCACTTGCGTGACGCGCGGCCGCCTGGCTGTCCCATCCGTCTCCAGTCTACCGGCGCGGGCCCACCATCATGGCGCCGGTAGTATCGGACGGTGTTGATTCTGCTTCCCCCCTCCGAAGGCAAGACACCCGCGGTCCGTGGTTCGGCCGTCGACTGGCATTCTTTGGGCTTTCCGGAACTCAACCCGTACCGGGCAAAAGTCCTGGAATCACTGGGCACGGTCAGCGCCAACGAGGACGCACTCGCGCTGCTGGGCGTGGGCACGTCGCTGCGGGACGACGTCGAGCGCAACACCCGGCTCCACGCGGAGCCGGCGGCTCCCGCGCACCGGATCTATTCCGGCGTGCTTTATGACGCGCTGGGCTACCAGAGCCTCACCCCTACCCAGCGCCGGAAGGCGGAGGAGTCCGTGCTGGTGATCTCGGCACTCTGGGGCGCCATCCGCTTTGGCGACAGCGTGCCCGCCTACCGCCTGTCGATGGGAACGGCACTGCCCGACGTCGGACGCCTCGCCCCGTTCTGGAAGCCGCTCCTGGCAGAGGCCCTTGGCGCAGTAACTGAGGGGCACCTGCTGGTGGACTGCCGGTCCAGCACCTATGCAGCCGCGTGGGCCCCGCCGTCGGGCCGGACCGTCGCTGTCAATGTGTTCACGGAAACCGGCGGGGTGCGCAAGGTGGTCAGCCACTTCGCCAAGCACACCCGGGGTGAGCTGGCACGGCACCTGCTGGTACGCCGCGGGAAGGCCCCCGGCACGCCGGAGCAACTGCTCAAGGCCGCCCGGGAGAATTGGGAGGCGGAGTTGGTTGAGGGTTCAGCCCGTAAGCCGCACGCCCTGAACATCATCCTGCCCAACTAAGTCGCGCCAAGTGGCGTTTTGAACCCTCAGAACGACACTTAGCGCTACCCAGTTGGGTCAGGCCCACTCCTCCGAGCGGACCAGGATGGCGCCCGAGTCCGGGCAGAAGACGACGTCGTCGGCGGAGGCTGACTTGATCTCGGCGAGGTCGCCGGGGCTGAGCTTCATGCCCGAGGCTTCGGACGTCCCGTGGAACAGCCGCGCCGCACCTACGCCGCGCTTGGCCAGCGTCTTCTCGTACACAGCAAGCAGCCCGGCGTCCAGCCCCTGCGCAAACTCCGTCCGTTTCGCCCGGACCTCGCCGGCTTCGGCGTCCACCGCGGCCAGGGCCTCATCAAGTTCCGCGCGGATGTTTCCGAAGGACCCCTGGATATCGTCCACGATCAGCTGCTGGGCCGCCTGCCGGGCACGGAGGGTGTCCAGCCGCTCCAGGACCTCCAGCTCCACGTCTTCGAGGTCCGAGCGGCGCTTGTTCAGCGAGGCAATGTCCTTCTGGAGGGCAACGAGGTCCTTGGACAGGCCGGTGCCGCTGTTGAGCCGCGCCTCATCCCGCTCGATGCGCGAGGCAACCTGTTCCACATCCGCTTCGGCGCGCTTCAGCTCGGCCTCGGCATCGTGGACTGCCACTTTGGCTGCCCCCAGCTCACCGCTGGCAACCGAAAGCGCGGCCTCCAGGTCCTTGATCCGGGGATCGTTCTCCAGCGAGCGGCGGCGGTTGGCGAGCGACTTCAGTTTGGCATCCAGCCCCTGCAGTTCGAGCAACTTCAACTGTTCCGCCGGTGCTGCCTTCGCCACTGTTACCTCCGCTTGATCCCTGCCGGCCGGAACCGGGCACCTGAACGGCGCTTCCTAGACTCTAGCGCTTAGCCCGGAGTGAGTATGAAGTCCCACGGATCGCTGTTGGTGGCACTGACCTGGATTTCGACGTCGTGGCCCTGGTCGGCGAGGACGTTGCCCAGGGCGGCCGCCGCGGCGGGCAGCCACAGCCATTCGCTGGCAAAGTGGGATACGTCCACCAGGTAGGGCCGGCCGTTTACTGCCGCCTCCCTGGCCTCGGACGCGGGATGGTGGCGGAGATCTGCCGTGACGTAAACGTCCGCATTGCTGGCCCGGACCTCGTTAAACAATGAGTCCCCCGCGCCGCCGCAGACCGCGATGCGCCGGACCAGGCCGTCCTTGTCACCGGAAACGCGCACTCCCCCGGCAACAGACGGCAGGATTCCGAAGACCCGGGCGGCAAAATCACCCAGGCTCATGGCATCGGCGAGGTCCCCGACACGGCCGATGCCCTCTTCCGGCAGTCCGTTGGCGGCCACCGTGAGCGGGGCGACGTCCTGCAGCCCCAGTGCATCCGCCAGGACGTCGGATACACCCCCGACGGCGGAATCACCGTTGGTGTGCACGGTGAGCAGAGCCGTCCCCGACTCGATGAGGCGGTGCACGGCGCGGCCCTTCGCGGTAGTGGCAGCGACGGACGTAACACCCTTGAGCAGCAGCGGGTGATGCGTGATGAGGAGTTCAGCCCCCCATTCCACGGCTTCCTCGATGACTTCGAGCGTGGGATCCACCGCGAACATCACCTTGGTCACCGGAGCGGAGGGGTGGCCGACCACCAGGCCCACCTCGTCCCAGTTCTCCGCCAGGGATTCCGGCCACAGTTCCTCGACGGCCAGGAGCAACTCACCCAGCGTGGGGGCCTCCGCGGGGCCGGCCGCGGCCGGCCCGCCGGCGGGAGCGTCGCCGTCGGGATTCTTAGGGCCGGTAACGTCGGTGTCCACAGGTTCCATAGTCTTAGTTTTACCCCATTGCCCGGTACCGGCCGGCATACCTGGGCGGCGCCACGGCTGCCAGGGAATCATCCGGGGCCGCCAACCATTGAAGAGGTCATGAAAACTTTTGTTCTTGGCGGAGGCTGCTTCTGGTGCCTCGACGCCGTCTACCAGAAGACCAGGGGCGTCACCTCCGTGGTGTCCGGCTACACCGGCGGGCACGATCCGAACCCGGACTACTACTCGGTATGCAACGGCACCACCGGGCATGCCGAGGTTGTGGCGGTGACCTTCGACGAGGACATTGTTCCGGCGGACGTCATTCTGGACATGTTCTTTGCCCTGCACGACCCCACCACGCTGAACCGCCAGGGGTACGACGTGGGCACCCAGTACCGCTCATCCATGTTCTACGAGACCACCGAAGAAAAGATCCTGTTCGAGGAAGCCATCGAGCGGAACCAGGCGCTGTGGGCCCATCCGATCGTCACCGAGGTCAGCCGGCTGCCGCGCTTTTATGTCGCGGAGGAGTTCCACCAGAACTACTACGCCAAGCATCCCGAGCAGGGGTACTGCCAGGTGATCATCAACCCCAAGCTCGCGAAGGCAAGGAAATATTACTCTGCATGGCTTAACGCTTAGCCACGGTTACGCCGCCTCGTTAGGCTGACCTCAGTATTCACCCCTCAGAGATAGGCGTATGTACATGGCACGGATCTATGACGATGTAACGCAGCTGGTCGGCGGTACCCCGCTGGTCAAGCTCAACCGGCTCAGCGAGGGGCTGGACGCCACCGTTGCCGTGAAGCTTGAGTTCTACAACCCGGCCAACAGCGTCAAGGACCGCATCGGCGTGGCCATCGTCGACGCCGCCGAAAAGTCCGGCGCCCTGAAGCCGGGCGGCACCATCGTTGAAGGCACTTCCGGCAACACGGGCATCGCCCTGGCCATGGTGGGTGCTGCCCGCGGCTACAAGGTCATCCTGACCATGCCCGAGACCATGTCCACCGAGCGCCGGGTCATGCTGCGCGCTTTCGGTGCCGAGATCGTCCTGACGCCGGGCTCCGAGGGCATGCGCGGTGCCGTGGAGAAGGCCCAGGAGATCGTGGCCAACACCGAGAACTCCATCTGGGCGCAGCAGTTCGCCAACGAGGCCAACCCCGAGATCCACCGCAACACCACGGCCGAGGAAATCTGGACTGACACCGACGGCAAGGTGGACATCTTCGTAGCCGGCGTTGGCACCGGCGGAACCGTCACCGGCGTCGGACAGGTCCTCAAGGAGCGCAAGCCCGGCGTCCAGATCGTCGCCATCGAACCCAAGGACTCCGCGATCCTCAACGGCGGCGCCCCCGGCCCGCACAAGATCCAGGGCATCGGCGCCAACTTCGTGCCGGAGATCCTGGACACCAACGTGTACGACGAAGTCCTGGACGCCACCCTGGAAGACTCCGTCCGGGTGGCACGCGAGCTCGGCGTCAAGGAAGGCATCCTGGGCGGCATCTCCTCGGGCGCCATCGTCTGGGGCGCACTGGAGCTGGCAAAGCGCCCCGAGAATGCGGGCAAGCTGATCGTCGCCGTCGTCTGCGACTTTGGTGAGCGTTACATCTCCACCGTGCTCTATGACGACATCCGCGGCTGATTAAGCCGTCTGTCGCCCCGTTTCCTGTAGAAAGAACTTTGTGGGCTTTTTCGCAAGACTAAAGGAAGACCTCGAGGCCGCCCGGTCCCACGACCCGGCGGCCCGGGGTTCTTTCGAGAACTTTTTCGCTTACTCCGGCCTGCATGCCATCTGGATCCACCGGCTGACGCACCGCCTCTGGCAGAATCCCGGCCTGCGCTTCCCGGCGCGGCTGCTCTCCCAGCTGGGCAGGTTCGTGACCGGCATCGAGATCCATCCAGGTGCCACGATCGGCCGCCGCTTCTTCATCGACCACGGCATGGGTGTGGTCATTGGAGAGACTGCCGAGATCGGCGAGGACGTCATGATGTATCACGGCGTGACCCTTGGCGGACGCTCACTGGCACGGATCAAACGCCACCCCACCATCGGGGACCGTGTGACCATCGGGGCCGGGGCTAAGATCCTCGGTCCGATCACCATCGGCGAGGACAGTGCCGTGGGCGCCAACGCCGTCGTGGTCAAGGACGCCCCGCCTGAATCCATCGTCACCGGCGTTCCCGCCAAGTGGCGCCACCGCGATGCCCAGCGGGAGACCAAGCCCGCCGTGGACCCGGCTGAATACGAGATTGAATACCATCTCTGACCCTCAGCCGGCTGCGACGCGTTTCAGCACCACCTTTACTGCCGCGTCGTAGAGCCGGTCCGGCAGGATCCGGCGCAGCCCCAGGATAGCCTTGGCTCCGCTGCCCACCGGGTAGCGGGTCCTGGGCCGGCCGGAACGGGCGGCATGCAGCACGGCTTCGGCAATGACTTCAGGCCGTGTGGGTGTCCCGGCCCTGTTGGTGGGCGCCAGCGCCCCCGCCATTTCCCGTGCTAACCAGCACCTCGATCCGTCCCCTTTCCGCCAGGACGCGTCCGACGGCGGCGCGCATCGATGCGTGGTCCGTCACGTCAAGCGACAGGACCGTGACCCCGAGCGGCTTCAGCGGGTCCATCCGGTCCACCCCCGGGCACCGGCGTAGACGCTGGATCCGTTGCCGGCCAGCTTCCTTGCCGCCTCATAACCGATCCCGGCGGATTCGCCGGTGACGATTGCTACTGGCTGGACCATGCTGGGCTCCCCTGGAACAAACTGCTCTGGAAGAAAGCGCCGGACGCCGGAAACAGCAACGGCCGGCAGTTCCCACACTAGGCGGGAACTGCCGGCCGGAGCAGGGTTCTACAGGGTGTTAGTGCGTGTCAACGGCTGCGATTTCAGACTTGTCCTCGCCCCAGAGGGTGTGGAACGTGCCTTCAGCGTCGACGCGGCCGTAGGTGTGGGCACCGAAGAGATCGCGCTGGCCCTGGATCAGGGCGGCGGCGACGCGCTTGCGCCGCAGGCCGTCGTAGTACGCCAGCGAGGAGGAGAACACCGGTACCGGGATGCCAAGCTGCACGGCGGTGGCAACCACGCGGCGCCACGCCGGGAGGGCATCGCCGATGGCCTTGGTGAACGCCGGTGCGAACAGCAAGTTGGCCGGCTTCTCGTCCGCGGCGTAAGCCTTGGTGATGTCCTTGAGCAGCTCGGCGCGGATGATGCAGCCGGCACGCCACAGGGATGCGATCTCGTCGAGCTTCAGGTCCCAGCCGTATTCCTTGGCTGCCGACGTCAGCATGTCCAGGCCCTGCGCGTAGGAGACGAGCTTGGAGGCGTAGAGGGCCTGGCGCACGTCCTCGACGAAGGTCTCGGGGATTTCCACCGAAGCTTCGTTGCCCGGCAGCAGTTCCTGGCCCAGCTTGCGCTGCCCGGCCTGCGAGGACAGGGCACGAGCGAAGACGGATTCGGCGATGCCGGAAACCGGGGAACCCAGTTCCAGGGCCGAGATGACCGTCCAGCGTCCGGTGCCCTTCTGGCCGGCGGCATCGACCACCACGTCGACGAACGGCTTGCCGGTCTTGCCGTCTACGTGGCCCAGGACCTCTGCGGAGATTTCGATCAGGAAGGAGGACAGCTCGCCCTTGTTCCACTCGGAGAAGATCTTGGACTGTTCGGCGGGCTCGATGCCGGCGCCTGAGCGGAGCAGGTCGAAGGCCTCGCCGATGACCTGCATGTCGGCGTACTCGATGCCGTTGTGGACCATCTTGACGAAGTGTCCTGCGCCGTCGGTGCCCACCCAGGCGCAGCACGGCTCGCCGTCCACCTTGGCGGAAATCTTTTCCAGCAGCGGGCCAAGTGCCTTGTAGGACTCCTTGGAACCGCCGGGCATGATGGAGGGGCCATTCAGGGCGCCTTCCTCCCCGCCGGATACGCCGACGCCCACAAAGTGGAGGTCCTTCTTGGCCAGCGCGGCTTCGCGCCGGCGGGTGTCCTCGTAGTGGGAGTTTCCAGCGTCGATGATGATGTCGCCGGCTTCCAGGAGCGGCTCGAGCTGCTCGATCACGGAGTCAACCGGCTTGCCGGCCTTGACCATGATGAGGACGCGGCGGGGCTTCTCCAATGAGTCCACCAGCTCCTGCAGGGTTTCGGTGCGGACAAAGTCGCCTTCCGAGCCGTACCGCTCCAGCAGCGCGTCCGTCTTCTCGACGGACCTGTTGTGCAGCGCGACAGTGAAGCCGTTCCGCGCCAGGTTGCGGGCCAGGTTGGCGCCCATCACGGCGAGGCCGGTGACACCGATGTGTGCAGACATCAAAACTCCAATTCGTTTCTGTGCGACGGATGCGCAGGGGCGTTTCCCATGCCGGAAACACCATGACATTTTTCAGGGGTCGGAATAAAGCATATATATTCGGGGGCCTCGGGGGAAGTGCCGCCCATCCAGCGAACGTTAAGTTTCGCCTCCTGGCCGGACCAGGCCGGCCGGCAGACCTCATCGCACTAGGCTTAGCTGCATGACCAGCAGCCTGCACCACCGTGCCATTGAGAACCTTGGCACCCGCATCATCTCCGGTGAGCTGCCTGCTGGCCACGTTATGCTCGCCGAACATCTCGAGGACGAACTTAAGGTTTCCCGTTCGGTAATCCGCGAAGCCGTCCGGGTGCTGCAGTCGCTGGGTTTGGTGGAAACCACCAAGCGGGTGGGGATCCGTGTGTTGCCGGCCAGCCGCTGGAACCCCTTCGACCCACAGGTCATCCGGTGGCGGCTCGCCAGCGATGCCCGCGGCGCGCAGCTGCGGTCCCTCGCCGAGCTGCGTGCAGCCGTGGAGCCGGCCGCCGCCGAGCTCGCGGCCCAGAATGCGCCCGCCCCGCTGCGGCTGGAGCTGGTGGACGTCGCCTATGCAATGCGCGACGCCGGGCACAACGGTGAAGTGCCGCGCTTCCTGGAGCTGGACATCCAGTTCCACTCCCTGCTGCTTTCGGGCTCGGGCAACGAGATGTTCGCCAACCTTATGGGCCAGGTGGCCGAGACGCTGACCGGCCGCACCGTGCACGGCCTGATGCCCGACCATCCGCATGAGGCTGCCCTGCAGTGGCACGTGGACCTGGCCGAAGCCATCGCCAGGGGCGACGCAGCCTCCGCCAGGGAAACCTCGGACCGGATCATGCGAAGGACCATGTCCCGGATGTCGGATACCTGGACGGAGCAGCCGCGCGTGTTTATCCCCGTGCGCCGTTAGAGTCCCGTAGCCCGGCCGCGTCACAGACTCGCGGCTACTTTTTGTTTCCGGGAGTTCACGGTATATTCATTCCAGGCCCTCCACCGCGGCATCCCCCAATAGTCGCGGTGGAGGGTTTTCCAATGCCCGGATACTGCCGGGTCAGCAGCCCGGCGCCCGCATCACGCCGCGTCGGCAACTGATTCCCTAAGCCGCCAGCCCCCGCCCAGACCGTCGCGCTCAAGGATCATGGTGGTCAGGGCAGAACTCTTGTTGCTACCCAGCCTGACCTGGACCTGCAGGACTTCCACATCCACCCTGCTGTTGCCCTTCGGCATCCTCCGGCGGGTCTCCCACCAGTTGATCCGCTCGAACCATCTGACAGGTTCGGCACCCACTGCCCATTCCCTGCCGCGGCTGACCACCGCCGTCGGCATTCCATTTTGGCCAGTGCGGACTATCACGTGTTCCATACCTGGCAAGATATGGCAGGGGTCCGACAATCGGCGCTGCCGGCGGAAGACACAAAAAACCCCGCAATTTTCACCGTTACGGGCGAAAACTACGGGGTTTTGCTGGTGGGTCCTACCGGGATCGAACCGATGACATCCACGGTGTAAACGTGGCGCTCTACCAGCTGAGCTAAAGACCCAAGCCGCTGAATCCGGCGTTTCCGCCGCAACCAACGAACATAGACTCTACCCGACCCTTGCCCTCAAACGCGAATCGGACGGGAAGTCCGGCCGGGTGGCCCCCCATGCACATCACAGCGGCGGCAGTTCGGCCGCAAGCCAGCTGAGTGATTCTGAGACCCCGGCCTCAAGTTTGATGGTGGCTTTGTCGTCCCCGCGGGTCTCTCCCCTGTTGATGATGACTACCGGCTTGCCGTCCTTCGCGGCGTGCCGGACAAACCGTAGTCCGCTCATGACTGTCAGCGAAGAACCGGCCACCACCAAAGCGGCGGCTTCATCGACCATGGCGTAGGACTTCTCCACCCGGTCCTTTGGCACGTTTTCACCGAAGTACACAAAGTCGGGTTTCAGCGTGCCGCCGCAGGCCGGACAGGCGGCCACAACAAAGCTGCTGATCAGGGCCTGGTCCTCCACGGTGGCGTCAGCATCAGGCGCCATTTCCACCAGCCCCGTTTTTTTCGCCCGTTCAAGGAACTCCGGATTCAGCTCCTCCAGCATCCCCGCGAGGAGCCGGCGCGAGTAGGTCCTGCCGCAGTCCAGGCAGACCACCTGGTCAAACCGGCCGTGGAGATCGATGACGTTCACGCTTCCGGCATCCTCATGCAGGCGGTCCACGTTCTGGGTGATCAGCCCGGTGAGGTAGCCACGGCGTTCAAGCTCCGCCGCTGCGTAATGTCCCGGATTTGGATCGGCATGGCGGAGGTGCGACCAGCCGATGTGGTTTCGCGCCCAGTACCGCTGCCGGTTTGCGGCATCCCGGACGAACTCCTGGTACGTCATGGGCGTCCTGGGTGGCGAACCAGGGCCGCGGTAATCGGGGATGCCCGAATCGGTGCTGAGTCCTGCGCCTGTCAGCAGCGCGAAACGAGTGCCGGCAAGGATGTCCCGGATACGGACCAGGATCTCAAGGTCAGCGGCAGAAGCCCGGGCGGGAGGCGACGGCGGCATGCTGGCAAAGCCGGTCAGGCCTACCCTATGCCGCCGCGCGTCCATGGCCCGTCAGCCCTGGTCCAGGCCGGCCAGTGCTGCGCGGTACTCGCCAAAGTCACGGGCCTGGCCACGCGGGTTCACCACTGTGTACCGGATGCGTCCGGCGGCGTCGATGATGAACGTGCCGCGCCTGGCCATTCCGGTCTCCCCATCGAAAACACCGTACGCGCTGGCTGCGGCGCCGTGGGGCCAAAAGTCCGAGAGCAGGTCGAAGCCGTAGCCTTCCTGGGCCGCGTAGGCACGGAGGCTGAACTTGCTGTCCACCGATACGGCCAGGACCGTGGCATGGGCATTCTCGAAGACAGCGAGGTTGTCCCGTATTTCGCAGAGTTCTCCGGTGCAGATCCCCGAGAACGCAAACGGGTAGAACACCAGGACCACGTTCTGCCCGCGGAATGACGACAGCCGGACCGGCTCGCCAAACTGGTTGGGGAGTTCAAAGTCAGGAGCCGTCCCGCCGACCGCGGGTACAGCAGCGGAGGCAGCGGCAAGCGCTGCCGTCACTTGTTCTTCCTGCTCACCAGCCGGGCAGCGCTCCAGTCCTTGGATACGCCGGCTGACGTGGTGACGTGCAGGCCGGCGGTGGGGGCGGCCTCCTGGATGTCCGCCGGGGAGACGTAGCCATCCCTTCCGGACTTCGGGGTAAGGACCCAGACAACGCCGTTTTCGCTGAGGGTGGTCAGCGAATCCATCAGGCTGTCAACAAGGTCGCCGTCACCGTCGCGCCACCAAAAGATCACGGCGTCCGCAACTTCGTGGTCGTCCTCGTCCAGCAGCTCTGAACCGGTGAGGTCCTCTATATCGTCACGCAAGTCGAAATCGACGTCGTCGTCGTAACCGAACTCCTGAATCAGATCCCCGTTTTTGAAACCCAATTTTTCCGCCACATTTACCGAAGTGGCGGCGTCGGCCTCGCTCACGTGTTCCTCCAATGCCTCATATATGCGGTGCGCATAGTGATTTCCATTACTCCCAAGCCAACACCCTTTGTGCCTGCGCTTCAAGCTGCCGCCCCCGTGGAACGGCATATTCTGCGTCACATCGGGTGTGGTCAGCCCGCCTTGCAGTGGCTTTTCGTCACACAACCAGTATGACGGCGAAATACAACAGAGGTGCCAAAGGTGCAGCTACGCATCGCCTTGGTGGGAGGGCTAGAGTGGCTGATGACAACTATGCCTGCGGGACAACAACCTTGTAACTTCGTGCAGACATAGGAGCGCTAGGACCCTGCCCGGCACACATGCCCGGGCTGTTGTAACCGATACGTCGCACACGGCGTATGTACGCCGGGCAGTCACCCTGCCTGGCCTGAGTGCGCCGATTCATGCGCGCAAAGAGAGGTTGGACGTGGCTGCAGGAGAAGATACCTCCCATATCCTCAGCGGGTTGACTAACCAGCTGCCTGATCGTGATCCGGAAGAGACTGCCGAGTGGGTTGAGT
>NZ_FVZL01000042.1 GCF_900168295.1 Arthrobacter sp. P2b
TGGTGTTTGTCGTCGTGCTGGTGGCCCTTGCGCCGGTGTCTGTGGGTGTTCCGGGGCGTGGGGTGGTGCGGGGTCCGGTGGCTGTGTCTGTGGTTGGCCAGGGGTTGTTGGTGGGGTTGGGGAGGTGGGGGAGGAGGTCTTGGTAGTTGATGGTCGCGATGATTTGGGGGCGGTTGCCGCCGGTGGTGGGCAGCAGGTTGGTGGTGAGGGCTGCTTTGACGGCGGAGACGAGCCCGTCGAGTTGTTGCTGGGCCCGGGTGCGCCGTTCCAGGTCCACGCTGGTTTCCCGGCCCAGGTCCACGCTGGCCTCCCGCCCGGGGTTGGCGCGTTCGTCCGGGTCAGGGTCGGGGTCGGGGTTTGTGGTGCTGGTGTTGGGGGTGGCGGTGCGGGGGTTGGTGGCGGTGTTCATGACGGTGAGGAGGTGTTCGTATTGGTCGGTGGTGGCGAAGATTTCGACGCGGTGCAGGCCGTGGCGGGGTTTGCGGATGAACGCGCCTTGGGTGTGGCGGAGGGCTTCTTCGGTGGGTTCGGTGCCGTCGGCGTCGATGGTGTCGTTCCAGCGTTGGGCCAGGCGGGTGAGGAAGTCCGGGTCGGCGGTGATGGCGGTGGTGGTGAGGTGCTGTTCGATCCGGTCGAGGGTGTCGGGGGTGGTGTGGTGCTGGAGCCGGTCCAGGGTGGCGGTGATGATGGTCGCGGCGTGTGAGGAGAGCACCGGCCCCGTGATCAGGTCCGGATCAGTGGTGGTGTGGGCGGGTTCGCCGGTGGTGGTGTTGGTGGGGGTGAGGGCTGTGGCGAGGTGTTCGCGTGCCGGCGGGAGGGGTTCGCCGGTGAGGCTGGTGCCGGGCAGGGCCTGGTGGGCGAGGGTGAGGCGGCGGCGGGCTTCGCGGAGGGGGATCCGGAGCCGGAGCCTGAGGAACTCGGCGGTGTTCCTGCACCCGTCATCAGCCGGCGACGTCACCACAGGCGACGTCACCACAGGCGCTGTCACCACCGACGAGGTCAGCACGGGGCGGTCAATCCCGGCTGCGGGTGTGGACTGATCAGCCACTGCGGCGCCGCTGGTGGGTGCGGGGTCGCTGGTGGGTGCGGGGCTGCCGGTGGGTGCGGGCCAGTTCGCGTCGGTCTCGTTAAGGGTCTCGACGCCGTTGGCATCCCAGCCGGTTACCCAGCCCCGGCCCGGTCGCCCAAGTCGGCCCGCCCTGGCCTGGCTGGTGCGGGCGGCGTCCGCGGCGGTGATGGCCTGGGTCCGGGTGCGGTGCACGGTGGAGGCGGCGAGCAGTTGCAGGTACTCCACGGTCCGGGAAAGGTCCTCGACTTGCCCGGCGAAATTGGCCGCTGAAACATAGTCGAACGTGGCCAGCTCATCTTGGGCGGCAACAGCAGCCGCCACCAGCAGGGCTCCGATCCCACCCAGGCCAACCGGATTCTCGACGAGGGGTGCAGGGGTGGGATCGGGTGCGCTCGGTGACCTGTCTGTCCCAGTGCCAGCGGATGCCGAAAAAGGGGCGGTTTTGGATTCAGTCGCAGCGTTACCGGGATCGGTTTCGGATGCAGTGGGGCCGGCGCCTGGGGAGGGGCGTGGGCCAGGAACGGGAATGTCAGAGGCCGTCTTGGCCGGGACGGCGTGAAGGCGCCCGGGAAGCCTGAACCGGGCGTCGCCGTCGTACCCGTCATGCCGGGAATCACCGCCAAGGTGGAGAACCCGCGGGAGCGCGGCGGCGGGACTGCCGAACTCCGCAAACTGCTCCCCAATGGCCTCCATGGGACAACTCTGCCAGTGACCACTGACAAAACATCCGGCCCAAAGCCGCTATGTGGAAAACCGG
>NZ_FVZL01000030.1 GCF_900168295.1 Arthrobacter sp. P2b
TGGGCAGGGGCGGGCATCCCGCTCAACGGCGTGGCCCCGGGCGTCATCGTTACCCCCATGACGGCGCCGTACCTGGCTACCGAGGAGGGCAGGGCAAGTCTCCTGGCCGGGGTGCCGATCCGCTTGCATGGTCCGGCGGAGCCGGTGGACGTAGCGAGGTTGCTGGCGTGGTTGACGGGGGAGGAGAACACCCACATTACGGGCCAGTTGGTATTCATTGACGGCGGCGCCGAAGCAGTGGTGCGGGGACCGGAAGTGTTCGGTGGAGCGACCACAACACGGGTGCAGCTCACCGGCGGCACGGCTAGCCAGGCTTAGCAGGGCGCGCCGAATTGGCTAACGCAACATAGGCATAGTGTCCAGAAAGGGCGGTGGGGTTTGTCGCTGGCGCGGCAAACCCCCACCGCCCTTTTTTGCTTCTGCCCGCTTCGAGTAATAACCGAATGGAGCTGTGAACCTCTCGCCCTACTGAAGTCTCGTGTCCAGCCCGTACTGCTCGGGTACGCCCAAGTGCTCGCGAAGGGTGGAACCCTCGTATTCGGCCGGGAACAAGCCCCGTTCCTGCAGCAGCGGAACCACTTCGTCGACGAAGGTGTCAATTCCATCTTCGTATACGTCGATTGATACCCAGAAGCCGTCGACTGCTCCCGATTCAAACCATTCCTGCATATGATCTGCCGTGACGGTTGCGTCACCTACCGGGGTGGGGTGGTAGTCGATGACTCCGTGTGCCAGTATCTCCCGGAGTGTCCAGCCTTCTCGAGCAACGTCAAGAGCACGACGCGAGCGGGGGTCGAAGGGACTGGCTTGTGCTGCCGCAAGCTGCTGTTGCGTCAGCGGTTTATCCAGCTGGCTTGGCTCGAGAGTCAGGCCAAGCATCGAACCAAGGTAGGCAACCCTGCCAGGAAAAGATTGTTCCCCAAGCGCCAGTCGGCGGTCCAGCGCTGCACGCTTGGTGGCCGCGAGGGCAGGCATGACTCCTGCGAAGTACTTGATTTCGTCGGGGTTGCGACCTGCCCGACTTGCTGCATCCCGTGCCGCTTGTCGTTGGGCTTTCGCGTCCTCAATGGTAAAAGCGGCACCGATGACTCCGCTGGCGTACCTCCCGGCGAGTCCCAATCCGTATTCCCCGCCGCCAGCCGAGAAGATGACAGGCTGACCTTGCTCGGATGGCGGGATGGGGAGCGGCCCTCGCGAGGAAACGTGTTCACCGCGAAGGTTTATTGGCTGAATCTTGGAGGTATCAGCAAAGCGTCTGGCCGCCTTGTCTCTAATCCAGGCATCCTTTTCCCAGCTGCCCCAGAGGGCCTGAGCAATTTGGATGCTTTCGTGGGCGCGTTGGTATCGCTCCGGCCGGGGGGCGATGTCCTGCCCGAAGTTGGCGGCAGCCTTTGGGTCGCTGGTGGTCACCGCATTCCAGCCGGCGCGTCCATGGCTCATGACATCGAGTGCTTTGAATTGCCGGGCAATGTTGTAGGGCTCATTAAACGTGGTGGATCCTGTAGCTACCAGTCCAATGCGCTGGGTTCCCCGCGCTATGGCGGCCAGGGCCATCATGGGGTCAAGCGTCATCTGGGGAGCTTCGTGCTCCAAGTTGCCTGTTAGCGCTGGTGTATCTGGCAGGAAAAGAAAAGCGAATTTACCGCGCTCCGCCGCCTGGGCGTAGCGCACCAGGGCGTCATAGTTTGTGTAGTTGGAGGGGTCGACGCCGGGCACGCCCCAGGCGGATACCTGCGACCCATAGCCATTGCCGAGTTGCATGCCGAGGATCATCTTGCGCTTGCTCATAAGGTCCTTCGAAGTGGATTGATTGTGAAGGGGATCAGCCGTTCAGCGGCCCAGCGACGCCCGCGGGACGAGGGTGCATCACCAGGCGGGTCACTTGGGTCCATCCGCGTAGGGCAGGCGGGCAGGAGCGAAACTGATTTGGCTCACAAAGCCATGGTGCAACGTTGACATAAGTGTCAATGTCAAATTCTGGCCGAGAGGCTCCGGTGTGGCATAGACGCCGCCGGTTTCCGCTGGCCAGCTTGGGTGGTAAGGACAGCCTGAAGGGTCGTCAAGATGGATGCTACTAAGCCGTGCGACCGTTGCTGCCGCTCGCCTCAGCACCGGCGCATGTAGACCATCCGTTCCTGCTGAGGGAGCTTAGGGCCGCCGCTGAAAAGTCATCCGCCATGGCCGCGCCGCGGACCCAGCTTGTTGCCAGCGCAGCGAGGAAGAGATCCTTCCCTCTCACCTCCCGGCGTGCGCTGCCCTCCCGTTGAGCTGCATGAAGGAACTCGTCAGTAGTGGTGATATAGCCCTGGCAGGTGATGCCTAGCGGAGAGGAGCCAGTGGCGGTCGCCGCGCGGAGGGGCTCCGGAAGACCGTCGAAGGCGCTGGCCCAATCGCTCAGGGCGCCGAGCCACAGCTCAAGCGCGCTGGCGGCATTAGTTGATTCTGCTCGTATGGCATCTCGTCGGGACTCCAGCTCGTTATCCCGAGCGGAGAGAAGAGCGGCAAGAAGTACCTCGCGGTTGGGGAAGTGCCGGTACAGTGTCCCCGCGCCGACGCCGGCCTGCTTGGCGATCGCGTCCAGGGAACCGCTTACTCCGTGCTCGGAGAAGTATCGGTCCGCGATATCAAGGATATGGTCCCTGTTGCGCTGAGCATCCGCGCGTGGGCGGCCCTTTGTCCCGGGACTGGTAGACATCGTGTTCACCTTCACATTGACAAAACGGAGAGGCTCTCCGTATGGTTTTTCCTGTAAGAGGAGACTATCTCCCTTTTTCGCTCATGTCACTGCAACCGTGCGTAGATCTCCCTGGGAGCTGTTGCATCTCGGTTGCGATCACAAGCTGCACCAGCGCCTGTGCTGGAGAGAGCACGGCGAGGACAAGACCCCCCTCGATTTTTTTGCCAACCTATCTCGGAGAACGAAGACATATGACGGACTTGAAAGCGGTAGGGATTCCCGCTGCCGCCCACCCGCGGACCCCTGCCCCCTCCCCGCGCCTCGCGCCGGGAAACGCGCTTGTAATAGGGCTGTTAATGGGCTCGACGTTCCTTGTCCTTTTGAATGAGATGCTGCTGGGTGTCGCGCTGCCGACCCTAATATCTGACTTGGGCATCACGCCCTCACTGGGACAGTGGCTTACAACGGGCTACCTCCTAACCCTGGCCGTGTTGATCCCGGCAACAGGGTTCGTGATGCAGCGTTTCCACCTGCGAACTATCTTTCTAAGTGCTCTGTCGCTCTTTATAATCGGTACTGCAATCGCGGCTGCTTCACCGGGTTTCGGCTTCCTGCTCACCGGCCGCATCATCCAGGCTGCGGGTACTGCCGTGTTCGTCCCGCTGCTCATGACAACAACGATGCGCTTGGTCTCGGAGTCCCGTCGAGGTCGGATCATGGCAATGGTTACGGCGGTGCCGGCGATTGCACCGGCCCTCGGCCCAGCTGTGTCAGGGCTGGTGTTGTCTTATCTGCCCTGGCGTTTTCTGTTCGTCCTCGTCCTGCCACTGGCGTTGGTTGCGCTCGGGCTGGGAGCCCTTAAGCTCAAAAACATCACAACCCCGGAGCGGGTTACCCTCGATCTGGTGTCTGTCGCACTGTCCGCGGTCGGATTCGGCGCTTTGGTCTACGGACTTGCATCCATCGGCGAATCTGTGGCGGGACACACTGCCATTTCACCGCTCATCCCCATTGCACTGGGTCTGGCGGGTGTCGCCGCATTTGTTTACCGTCAAGTCGTTCTGCAGCGCCGTGGTGATGCGTTTCTCGACATGCGGATCTTCCGGACAAGGTCCTTTGTCGTGCCTTTGTTGGTGATGATTTTCATTGCACTGAACGGTTTTGGCGTCCTGCTTGTCCTCCCATTGGTCCTCACTGATGCCCTTGGATTGGGAACAATGGCCATCGGACTCTTCCTGGTCCCGGGCGGGGCCGTCATTTCCTTGGTGTCAGCTGTGGGGGGGCGGGTCTATGACCGCTTTGGGCCTCGACCGCTGGCAATTCCCGGCGCCATTGTCTGGACCGCGAGCATCTGGCTGCTCAGCACCCTGGACGAAAGCAATGGAGTATGGGCCTTCCTGACCGCCTACCTCGTTATGTCAGCCGCGCAGGCAATGATGTGGGCCCCGATGACCACCTTGGCTCTGTCGTCCCTGCGTGCGGATCTTTACCCTCACGGGAGCGCCGCCTTCACCACCGCCCAGCAGCTCGCGGGTGCGGCCGGCGGAGCCGTGCTCGTCTCGGCTTACACAATCGGATCCAACTCCATGCACGCCGGGGCCCTCAGTGTCGCCCAGACGGTCTCCGCAGGGCAGGCTGCATTCACCACAGCAGGAATCATCGCGTTCGGAGCGCTGCTCGGCACCCTGGCCATTGGAAAACGCAACAAACGGAGCAGCGATTACACGGTGGCGGAGAGCGAATCGCCAGTCGCAAACGCCCACTGATGATTGAACGAGCAGTGAACGAAGTCCTGCTCGTTCAATCATCGATCATCGTGCTGTGGTTGAGTGACTCGTTGACATCGGGACTGATCGCGGAAACAATAATATTATGAATGTTCCTATCGTATCGAGAGAGTTTTCTTCTGGCGCTGGTCGCGCTGGATCTGATGTTGCGTCGTCCCTGCCTGTGGCGCCGTCCTGGGGTTCAACTCCCCTGGGAACTGTGGGGCAGGTCGGGATCGTGGTGCCTGATTTGGGGGAGGCAATCAATCTTTATGGCCGCGCTTTCGGGATCGGGGAGTGGCAGTGTTACCGGTATGACCAGGAGTTCATGCCCTGGTCCCGGGTAGGGGGGGAAGAAGGCGTGTTCGCGATGGACATTGCGATGGCCAGTTCCAACCCTCAGATTGAGTTGATTCAGCCCCTGGCCGGCCCAAGTATTTACCATGATTTCATCTCCCAGGGGCGGACGGGCCTGCATCACCTCGGCGTGTACGTCGAGGATCTTGACGCTGCCATCACCCTGATGGCGGGGTGGGGCTACCAGGTCACGCAGACCGCCCGTGGCTATGGGGTGGGCGGCGATGGCGGATTTGCCTATTTTGATACGGACAGAGATCTGGGCTTGGTGATCGAGGCAATCGAGGTTCCGGTCATCCGCCGACCCGGGACTGTACGACGGACCGAAGGAAAATAGAAGTTGGAAAACGTGACTGTTCAGCGCAAAGTGCGCATTGATAACCCTTTGAACGCAGAGAGCGTGGCTGTTGTTGGCCCCTCCCGGGACCCATGGAAGACCTCGGGCCGGACCCTTGATTACCTCTCCCGGTTGGGATTTGGCGGGCGCTTTTACGCAGTCAGCAGCGTACACAAGGAGGTGCTCGGTGTCCCAACGGCGGCGTCTCTTTCCGACCTGCCGGAGGTGCCGGACATTGCCGTGCTCGTGGGGCCGGCCGACAGGGTCATTGAGGATTTGCGCGAGTGCGTGACGCTTGGGGTGCCCTTCGCGGTCGCGTTTGCGGCCGGATTCGGCGAAACCGGCCGGGTCGACCGCGATGAGCTGCTCCGCGCGGAACTGGCTAAGGGCACCACCCGGCTGATAGGTCCTAACTGCATTGGATTTATGCATGTTGGCCGGTCGCTGACTGCGACATTTTCCTCGGTCCTGCAGCGCACCCCCATCCCGGCAGGGCATGTGGGGTTGTTCAGTCAGAGTGGCGGGCTGGGAAACGCGCTCATGCAGTCTTTGATCGCGCGCGGTACAAGTGGGTTGAGTGCTTGGGCAAGTTCCGGTAATGAGATTTCCCTGGGCTTTACTGACTGGGCTGGCTGGCTGACCGCTGAACCGGACACGCACGTGCTCGCATGCATCGTTGAAAGCTTCGGCCCGAACGACGACGTCGAGGCAGCAGCCGAGGCGGCAGGCAAACGTGGCATCCCCATCATCGTCCTTAAGCTGGGCCGGTCCGCCCGTGGGGCGATGAGCGCCCAGTCCCACACCGGGAAGCTGGCAGGCAGCGGCCGGGTCGCCCAAAGCGTCCTGCGCCACCGATTCGGGATGGTGTGCACCTCCCCGGAGGAGCTGCTCGACCTGACCGAGACCTTCGACGTCTTCCACGGACGACTCCAGGGCCCAGACCATGACTTGACCGTCGTCACCACCTCCGGCGCTCAGGTCGGGCTTTGGAATGACATGGCCGATGACCGCAACCTGGGCTTCCGGGACATCGAACCGGACACGCTTCGCTCGATCGGTGAAGCGGTCGGCAGCCATCACCTCAGCAACCCCATCGACGTCGGAGTCCAGTCAACAACCGCCGACTACCTGCGCATCGTGGAGCGGGTCATCAGCACAACGCAGGACGGATGGCTCATCGTGACTGCGACCCGGCTCGCACACGACTTTGATGAACTGGCCGCAGGCATCGCCGCGATGGCCATTCCTGAGACTGTGCGCGTTCTGGTGGTTCCCCTGTCTGAAGATGACCGGGTCACGGCGGCCCAGGCCGGGATCCTGCGCGAAGCAGGAGTGCTCTCCCTGCCCACCCCAGGGCGGGCACTGGACGCCGTCGCTGCGGCTTCCTCCTGGTCGGAAGTTCAACGCACGCGCGCTGACCGCGGCAACCTCATCGGGGCAGCTTTGAAAAACACGCCGGCGGGGCAGATTCAGAACCTGACCTGGCATGAGGTCGCCCAGTCCCTCGCCGAAGCCGGTGTCCCCGTCCCCGCAAGTCGCACCGTAAATGATGCAGACGCCGCCGTACGCGCCGCAGAAGAAATTGGCTTCCCGGTCGCAATCAAAATCGATGACGCCCAGATCCTTCATAAAGCAGATGTCGGAGGCGTGTTCATCGGGATCAACAACACCGAGGCCGCACGCGCAGCGGCGAACCAGCTCGCCGCTATCCAGACAGGCACTGCAACAATATCTGTTCAGGCCATGGCACCCGGAAAAACAGAACTCCTTGTAGGACTGCGCCGTGACCCGGAATTCGGCCCCGTCCTCGTTCTTGGCACCGGTGGGGCAATGACCGAAGCCATCGATGACATCACGATCCTCCCGCTCCCTGTCTCGAGGCCCGAGATCCGTCAGGCCATCACCAACGCCCGCATTGTCTCCGCCAACCTCCGCCAAGACACCGGCTCCAAAACCCTCGAAGCCCTCACTGACGCGGTCACGGGCATCATCAGCTGGGCGGAGCAACACGGCGACATCCACGAATTCGAATTCAACCCCATCCTCGCGGACCCTGCAACGGCCACCGTCACCACAGTCGACGCCGTCGTCTCGATCAGCACTCCATCACAAACGGCAGGATGACGCGGCCTGCGACGTTCCCGACGAAAGGACTCAGTGATGAGGACGTCGCCCATATAAAGGGCTCAATCGGTATGGCGGCCGTCGTCGTGCAATGGAACGAAGAAGCAAGCTCCGACTCCATCCGCCACTATGCTTGGGGCATTGGCGACGAAAATCCATTGTGGTTGTCCGACTCGTATGCTCGAATGACACGCTTCGGCGGCCGCGTCGCGCCCCCTACATTCCTCTACTCGATATGCGACGCTGAAGTTGCAATGGGAATTCCTGAAGGAATCCAGACCATCCAGGTCGGTGCCACACTCGAATTCCGTCGCCCAATCCGGCTTGGAGAAAGGGTATGGGCCCGCACTTTCGTAGAAGACGTTCGCGAACGCCAGGGCCGCCGCTCGGGGCGGGGGGTAGAGCAAGTCGGTCGCACTGACTACTTAGTCGGCGGCGAACTCGTTGGCACCGTTAGGAACCGGATGGTCTGTGTCGACGCCTGGTTTCGAGGCAAGCTGCACGAACCGCGTCAGCCCCACGTTTACACCGCTGACGAAAGGGAGAGGATCCGTCGGGGGATTCTCGCCGAGGAAATCCGAGGCAAAGGCACACGCTTCGCAGAGTTCGTGTCCGTCGGCGACGTTGTACCCGAGGTGGTGAAAGGGCCCCTGGACCTCCTGACAATGACTGCATACTACGCGGGAGCCATCGGTACCGCTGCATACCGAGGAGTTGAAACGCGCGTTCGACAGCAGGAACGGATCAAGACAGGTCATCCCTCCGCACCAACAAACTTGGCCGCGGAGCACTTCCTGGCTGAGCCTTTTCCTGGCCTAGGGCATCAGGATGCAACTGTCGCGCGTGCGATGGGCATGCCCGGGCCGTACGACACCGGGAATCAGCGCGTCGCGTGGATGGCGCACTGCCTGACCAATTGGATGGGGGACGACGCTGACCTCCTCTCGCTCGCGGTCAGCATCAAGCAGCCGAACATCTTCGGTGACACTCAGTGGATCGGCGGCACAGTAACGCGGCGGTTCATTGATAAGGCACATGGGGCATGCGCCGAGGTTACGTTGAGTGCTGTCAATCAACTCGGTGTTGAGACAACTACTGCAGTCGGGGTCGTGTCGCTGGCACAGATGTGCAGCAGCTGAATCAGTTAGGATAGTGGTCCGGATCTTCAACGATCATCCCTTACAGCGATCGTTTGCGCTGGTGGTTTGTTTCGTAATGCGAGTATAATTACCGCATGGCAACTACACGCACCGCTGATGACACGTCTCCCACCCAGGCCGACGCTCCCAAGGATCTGGTTCAATCGGTCGCCCGCGCCTTCACCATCATTGATGTTGTTGCAGAGTCGAGAAAACCTATGCGGGCACAGTCGATTGCCAGTGCCGTTAATTTGCACATCGCGACCACTTCGCACCTGCTCGCAACCTTGGTCCATGTCGGATATCTCGAACGGAACGAGCGCGAGTACAAACTTGCTGCCGGCAAAATCCTGGACTTGAGTTCGCGAGTGGAAGACGATTGGCGCCCGTCACCCCTTGCGATGCGTCTGTTGAGGACGGCGGTAGAAGCTACTGGCGAAAGCGCGTACTTGTCTGCCTGGCAGAACGGCAGCGTGACAGTGGTTGCGGTAGAAGAGGGAAGTCATGCCGTTAGGGTGGCGGATTTAAGGGTCGGTGTTAGTGGCTACATTCATGCGCGCGCATCAGGAAAGGCGCTTCTTGCCTTCGGACCGGAGTCACAGCTTGAGCGTATTCGCCCTGTAAGTGGCGAACTTGAAGGACGTACTGACCATACGATCACTTCATTTCCCGACCTTCTTGAGGACCTTGAGGAGACAAGGTCGCGTGGTTACTCGCTGGACCGTCAGGAGTATGCTGCCGGTGTTTGCGGCATCGCCGTGCCGCTCTTTGAGGGAGGACAGTGGCCGCGCACCGCGCTGTCAATCACCGTACCCATTCACCGTTTCGAAGATGCGAAACACTTCCAGGAGTGCGTCGATGTCCTGACGGAGGCCCGCCGCATAGACGCGGAGGGAGATCCCAGTTCTGAGAAAGAATCCTAGGCAATTTAGTTGGATTGCTCAGGCGTCAGTTAGCCTGCCCTGCCAGCCGTTGCTGCGCTCTCCAACCCACCATTACTCTTGGCCGAGCATCACGCGAGGTGATGTGGAGCTGCATGGCGCCACCCTGAGCTGAAGCGTCGGCGCTCATACGTGGAAAGTTACAGCGTTAGCGCTGACTTTTCACGTACAGCTACCCAGGGGGGCGTTTTTACTCTTCATGGGCGACTCCCGATCCTTGGAATCCAGCCTTGTTCCTTGCGACCGCACAATCCTTGACCCTCATAATGTGCGTGTGACACTATTATTGCGAAAGTAGTTCAGGCACCTTGGGGCTGCCGGAAAGACTTCACCAGTACCTCCTGCTTGTTAGTGGTGCTGCAAGCAATAGCAGTGTGCATCTTCTGGTTCATTGAAGAGAGTTTGGGATTTCATGAGTAATAACCCGCCAACGGAGCGAAGCATCCAGGGCAAGGGAGTTGTGCCCGGCTCCGGGATCACCGGTGAAAAAGCCGGGACTGGAGGCGACGGGAAGAGCGACAGCTACGCCGCAGGCGGACCGCTCGCTGCGCTGTTTGAGCCCTATAACGTCAAATCACTTCACCTTCGTAACCGGTTTGCCATGGCCCCCATGACCCGCGAGATGTCGCCGACCGGGGTCCCCACGCCGGAGAATGCAGAGCACTACCGACTTCGAGCTGAAGGGGGAGTGGGATTGCTGATCACAGAAGGCGCTTATATTGCTGGTACGGCCTCTGGTCACCGGGTCTCGGTTCCACACCTCACCCCTAGGTCTGCAGACGGGTGGCGGGAAGTGGTCCAGGATGTGCACGCTGCAGGGAGTGCCATCATTCCCCAGTTGTGGCATGTTGGAGCCCTGCGTGGCACCACTTCTCCCCTTAATCCCGGAGTTGCTCCCCAGTCCCCTTCGGGAATAGATCTGGATGGTAAACCTCTGGGTCAGCCGATGACAACTGGGGAGATCGACGCTGTTATCTCGAGTTTCGCCGAAGCCGCCGCACTCGCACAACAAATAGGCTTCGATGGCGTTGAGTTGCACGGCGCCCACGGCTATCTCCTCGATGAATTCCTATGGGAACGGACGAATAAGCGAAGCGGCGCCTATGGGCAAAGGACCAGAATGCCAGTAGAGGTTGTGAGGGCCGTGCGTTCCGCTGTCGGTGACGATTTTGCCATCGTTTTCCGCTTCTCGCAGTGGAAGGCAAACCGGTACCAAGAGCGAATTGCTACTACGCCCAGAGAACTCGAAAACGTACTAACCCCTCTCGTGGACGCAGGAGTCGATGTTTTTCATCCATCCACACGCCGGCACTGGCTCCCGGAGTTCCCAAATGATGACCCGACGCTAAGTCTTGCGGCCTGGACAAAGCGACTCACGGACAAAGCGGTCATTACTGTGGGCTCGGTTGGAGTTCATACCGAATTCCGTGGAGCGGGTGCAACGGCGGAAAAGATACCCGTCGTGATTCCCGAATCACCGGAGGAGCGCCTCAGCTACTTGGCAAACCAGTTTGCAGCGGGTGAATTTGACATTGTTGCACTTGGGCGGGCTCTCATCGCCGACCCTATGTGGGTTTCGAAGGTCCGTACAGGTCAGTTCGACAGCGTTACTCCCTTCGACAAAAACCACCACGCCCTCAGCGGCGCCTGACGCCACCATCGCTGCTGTCGTACAAGAAGTTGCAGTCGCGTGCAACTCAGGTAAATCACCAAAGTCAGGCCATTGAGCCTTACCACTTAAGCTCTTGAAAGGATTCCCTGTGAGCACTCAAGCCACCGTTCAGTCGCAGTTCGTCACCGTCGACAGTCTTACAACTCATTACCTGGAAGCGGGATCAGGAGAACCTCTTCTGCTCCTCCACGGCGGTGAGTTCGGAGGATCTGCCGAGCTCGGGTGGGAACGAAATATAGGCGAATTGGCCAAACATTTTCGGGTGATCGCACCGGATTGGCTCGGCTACGGCCAGAGCGCCAAAGTTCATGACTTCGTGCTCGGAACTCGTAAGATGCTGCTGCACCTAGGCCGATTCTGTGAGGAGCTTGGCATAACGGATGCCACGTTCGTGGGTAATTCAATTGCTGGATCACTGCTGCTCTCGGATGCAGCTTCCGATAGCCCCGTATTGCCCGCCAAAAGGATCGTCAGTGTGTGTGGCGGCGGGAAAATCAACAAGAACGAGCATGTCAACGCGCTCTTTGATTACGACGGGTCCGTCGACTCGATGCGGCAGCTTTTGGTTGCTCTATTCCATGGAGAACAGTGGAATGACGACCCGGCCTATCTTGCGCGGCGTCACGAGATCAGCCTCGAGCCGGGCGCTTGGGAGGCTGTCGCGTCCGCAAGGTTCCGACGACCAAATGCCCCTGCGCGAACGTCTTCTTCCACGCCGTCATACGAGGGCATAACGATCCCGACGCTGATCATCGAGGGCCAGTACGACAAGCTGAAGCCGGCGGGCTGGGCAGCGGAGGCAGCTGCACCGATTCCCAATGCCCGGGTTGTTGTGATCGACGATGCTGGCCACTGTCCCCAGATCGAACAGCCTGACCGGTTCCATGAGGTCCTCCTCGATTTTCTCCGCCCCTAACCGTGGCGGGGTTGTTCCAGCAGTACAACGCGAGAACACGACGACGGCGAGAAGAGTTTCGTAATCAACATCTTTCGCTTGTGATCGTATTATGATAGTTTTATTCATATCCTGATAGCTGTCTAGCGCTCACTTGTATCCGGACGCGATGAGCCTCTCATCCTCCTGTGTACACGGTGCACCGCTGAACGCAGTAGCGCCTACTCGAAGAGGAGTACCATGCCAAATCGCGGTCCAGGGGACCTGGTCGAAAACTTCCCAGTTGAGGGGGAGGCCTGCAGCCCCGTCACAGATATGATTTCCAACGGCGGTGACACGAAATGACTGTGGAAGGTGAGTTCGACGTAGTCATTGTCGGTTCCGGAGCAGGTGGGATGACGGCCGCCCTCGCAGCCCACAATCGCGGCCTCTCCTGCGTCGTCATTGAAGCGCAAAACCGATACGGCGGTGCGACGGCAGTATCGGGCGGAATCGTCTGGATTCCTGCGAATCACGTTCTGAAGCGCGAGGGTTCGTCCGATACGCCTGAACTGGCCAGCACTTATTTTGACGCCACCGTGGGTGAACGCGTGTCAAAGGCGCGTCGGGATTCCTTCCTTCAGGACGGTCCCCGGATGCTCTCCGAACTTGAACAAGCGAGCCGCTGGTTTCGCTTCCACTGGGCAAAGGGATACCCCGATTACTACCCCGAGCTCCCCGGTGGCCTCACGGAGGGCCGTTCCATCGCGCCAGAACTCCTGGACGCCCGCGAATTGGGAGGCGACCTGCCGCTGATGAACCCTCCGATCGCGACAATGGCGCTAAAGGGACTGAGCATCACTCCCGCAGACTTCCACGACCTGAACATGCTGACACGGACATGGCGGGGTAAGCGCGCTATTTTCCGTGTGCTGTACCGGACGCTGAAGGGCAAAGTGTCGACACCACGGCTGACTGCGGGGCGAGCCCTGGTAGGTCGGCTTCGCCTGGCGATGCGCGATGCCGGTATTCCGCTTTATCTGTCCACGAGGATGACGGAACTCGTGACCACCCGTGAGCAAGACGGCACGGAAAGAGTGAGCGGCGTCAAGGTGGAGCGCGGCGGCGTTGAGTCGGAGATCATCGCCCGACGTGCGGTGATTCTGGCGAGCGGCGGGTTCGGGCGTTCCCAGGAGCTCCGCGACCGGTACCATCCCGCGCCGTCTAAGGCCGAGTGGACAATGTCTCCCGAAGGCCAGGACGGTGACGGCATCCGCGCTGGCCTTCAAATCGGAGCTGACGTGGATTTGATGGAAAAGATCTGGGGCCAGCCATCCACCCTGGTTCCTGCAGACGGATCCGACGATCTGCGAGTGCAGTTCCTGCATATCGACCGCGCTTCGCCCAGCACCCTCGTCGTCAATGGAGAGGGAAAGCGGTATTACAACGAAACAGCGCCGTATACGGAGTTCGCGGACGCCATGTACGCAGAGCACGCGAAGGGAGTTGCTCCTGCCGTCCCCTCCTGGATGATTTTTGACCAGAGGGGCAAGAGGCGGTACATGCTGTTGCGGACATTCCCTATGTCGCGTTTCCCAAAGTCGTGGACGGATGGTGGTTACGTCAAGGTGGCTCAGACTGTGGAGGACCTGGCCGCCCAGATTGGAGTGCCGGCAGAACAGCTCAAACAAACGCTGCAGCGGTACAGCTCATTTGCCCGCACGGGGGTCGACGAGGACTTCGGAAAGGGTGAGAGTGTCTACGGTCACTACTACGGCGATCCGACTCTAAAGAACCCCAACCTGGCTCCTATCGATCGGCCGCCGTTCTATGCGGTTGCTGTTTATCCCGGGGACGTGGGCACGAAGGGTGGCCTTAAAATCGACGAGCGCTCACGTGTGCTCACGGCCGACAATCGACCGATACCTGGTTTGTACGCCAGCGGCAACACAACGGGGTCGGTCATGGGCGACACCTATCCCGGTGCAGGTTCGTCGATCGGCGCGGCCATGGTCAATTCCTATAGCGCGGTGCTTGACATCGTGGAGGGCAACCAACGGGCTTCAGACGCAGACACGACTGCCGCACGCGCCTGAGAATACCGATGACATTCAACGCGCAGGTGCGCGGATACCAAGGAGAAGCTATGCAACAATCTGAATCGGAAGCGCTGCAATACCTGCTCGATCGTCAAGAGATCCTGGATTGCGTCTACAGGTACGCGCGGGGCATGGATCGTTGGGATCGTGAACTGGCGAAGTCCGCATACCACGAGGACGCGATTGACGACCACGGTCAGTTCGTCGGAGGCGTCGAGGAATTCCTGGATTGGGCGTTCGCGGTACACGCAGAAGCCCACGCAAGCCACCAGCATGCGATCCTGAATCACACATGTGAGATCGATGGCACGACCGCTCACGTGGAGAGCTATTACCATTTCGTCTCTCTCAACAAACAGGGACCTCCATGGTCAATGGTTGCCGGACGGTATATCGACCGCTTCGAGAAGCGGGACGGCCGGTGGGCGATTGCGGCGCGTGTCGTAGTCCGGGACTGGATGGCGACCGACGAACGTCTCGGGCGGGAGAACCTCACCGGACTCGTGGTTGGCAAAGACTTCGACCCGACCGAGAGTTCCTTTACCTCATCGGCAAGGCCCCCGATGAGGGATCGACATGATCCCTCCTATGATCGGCCCCTTCGCATCAATGACGCCCGCCTGCTCCAGTCGCAGGTCTCCGACTGAGCGCGCTTCGCCGAGCAACGCCACCACAATCAAGCGCCGCCCGCACGTGCGGCAGAGGGAAGAAGCTTTTATGAGAGCAGCAGTAGTAAGCGAATTTGGGGGACCCGAGTGCATCGGAATCGAGAACCTTCCCAAACCCGTCCCCGGGGAGGGTGAAGTACGAGTCCGAGTCCACTACGCGCCAGTCAACCCAACAGACCTCATGCTGCGGTCCGGTCTTCAGGCAGCGGCATTCCAGGTAGTGCCGCAACCGTGGATCCCTGGCCTGGAGTTTGCCGGAGTTATTGACGAAATCGACAGTCCACAGGAGGGACTGGATGTTGGCGACGCCGTAATGGGTATCGTGAGCCCCCGCAGGGCTCAGGGCGGTTCCCAGGCAGAGTATGTGATCGTTCCGCGTGATGCCATCGCTGCCGCGCCGCAGGAGTTGGGCCTTGAGGCTGCGAGCATGATCCCGATGAACGGATTGACCGCAGCGATGATTATCGATCAGCTTGAGCCTGCGCCGTCAAAGACGGTCCTCGTGACGGGCGGCGCGGGAGTGTTAGGCGGATATGTGATTCAACTGGCACGGCGAGCGGGGATGTCTGTGATAGGTCACGGCCGACCTGCCGACCTGGCCCTGCTCAAGGAGCTGGGCGCGACGTCCGTCGTCTCCGGAGACGAAGATCTCGCCGAATCGGTCAAGAAGCTGGCGCCCGGGGGAATTGACGGGCTCGTCGATGCGGCCCTACTTGGGGAGCAGACGGAAGACCTGTTGCGTGATGGGGGGATCTCGGTGCAAGTTCTACCAAGGAAGCTGCCAGAGAACCCACGGATACTTCGGCGGTCTGTTAACGTGCTGAATGCGTACGAATCTCCTGGAAGTCTGACTGCCAAGGTAAGGGAACGCGGACTTGATGTCCTTACCCCAAGGGTGGCGAGCATCGTGCCGCTGGCTGAGGTTAGCCTTGCCCACCAACTCGTCGAGCAAGGCGGCCTGCGCGGACGCATCATCCTGGACCTGACTGGTTCAGAGAATCTGGCGCATTAGTTCGTTTTTCTCCGCAACGATCTACCCCTCCTCCCTGTCTTTCCCATGCCTTGCTTGCGGCGAAACCTGCGGCAGCACGCAGGGAGGCGGGGGCTTGATGCCGGGTGCAAAGCGGCCTACTATTTCCTATAACGAAAGTTGCCACCACATCGCGAATGTGAGTCAAGGAAGACGGTGCAGCAATGGATGCGATGACTTCTTGCCGGTCCATGAACTACTTAACAGACTGTTCGGGCGACGTGACGCATGATCTGTATTTTCCCTGCGCCCTGCGGCTCGCATCATGAGCGATGTCAATGCATCGGCGGGAGGCCCGCCCAGTAGTGAGCCGCCGTCACGAGATCCCTTGTGGGTGCGAATCATTGGGAAGGCCACGAGCGCGGCGGCAACAGTGGGCGGGTTCATCATCATGATTATGGCTCTCACCATCGCTGTTGACGTTGTACTGCGGTTTGGCCTTAATCGTGGGCTTCCGGGCACGCTTGAGCTAACTGAGACCGTATGGATGCCGATAGTGGCGCTGATCGGCTTAGGCTACGCACATTTCCGCAATGAACAGATCCGCGTCAGTCTGGCAATCGAGGGGGCTTCACGGGGCACACAGCGTGTGACGCTTGTGATAGCAGATCTGACAGCTGGCCTAATCGGGGCGTGGATGATCGTGATCACCTTCGGGGACTTCATGCACTCAGTGCAGGTATCTGAACACTCCGTGGCGCAGCCGTGGGTTCTTGCCTGGCCCGGACGGCTGATGATCGTAGTCGCTCTGATCGGCTACGTTGCCGCAACAGCTGCCCGAACTTTTCAGGTAATCACAGGGAGCGCGGAGACGCTCATCGAGAATGAACTGGAGCTAGACCGTGGTTGATCGCGTCATCCGCGCGGTTGCCGCGGTACCAACCAAAACTTCAAAGCGCCCTGGCATCCCTCAGCAGACTTACAGCGTCCTTGTAATCGGGCTGTGGGCTGCGACGGTCGTTCTCTCAGCGGTCATGATTTTCGGGGACCTCGATCGCTTCACGATCGGCATACTGACAATCCTCCTTCTACTGGCGCTAATGGCTGCGGCCCTCCCTATCGGCTTCGCGATGATTATCGCGGGTGGCGTCGCTCTCTACTCGCTGCGGGGAATCAGAGTAGTGGAGTCATCCCTGGCCACGATGACCTACACCGGCGTCGCGTCCTGGTCCTTGTCCGTGCTTCCGATGTTCATAGTCATGGGGGTCGCGCTGTGGAGGAGCGGACTAGCATCGAACGCATACACAGCCGCCCAGTACTGGTTCGGTAGGATGCCGGCTGGTCTCGCCGTCGGCACCACATTCGCCGGTGCGGGTCTGGCGTCCGCCAGCGGCAGCACGATAGGCATCTCGCTGGCGCTGGGAAAGATGGCTATTCCGGAGATGATGCGGCTCGGCTATAACACGCGCCTTGCAACAGGGGCGGTAGCCATGTCCGGCTCCCTCGGCCAAGTCATTCCGCCGAGCATTCTTCTCGTGCTGTATGCAGGCGTCGCGCAAACCCCAGTCGGTCCGCAGTTGCTGGCGGGGATCGTCCCTGGGCTCCTCCTCGCGGCGGGGTTTGCGCTGGTCGCGACAGTATGGGGCCTCGTGAAGCCTTCCCACGCTCCGCGCCGCGTCGAGAAGGTGCCGCTGAGCCAGAAGCTGCGGTCACTCATCGGCGTTATCCCAATCGCGGTCATTGTTCTGGTCATCATCGGCGGTATGCTGGCCGGCATTTTTACACCCACAGAAGCGGCCGCCATCGGGGCCCTCATCGCCATCGTGTTGGGTTGGCTCAACCTGGGCCGTGGCAACCGTGGCTTCAAAGCGACGCTCGCGTTCATCAATTCAACGACAAAAGAATCCGTCGTTTCGGTAGCGAGCCTATTTGTACTCCTCATCGGCGCGCTCATGATCGGTCGCGCAATCACGGTCAGTGGTGTTGCGCAAGGACTTGCAAAAACACTGGTGGGCCTGGATCTCGGCCGCGTCGAATTGCTCCTGCTTCTCATACTTGTCTACATCGTGCTTGGAATGTTCCTAGAGTCACTTCCGATGATCCTGCTGACTGTTCCCTTGCTGCAGGTACCCCTGGAAGCCGTTGGTGTGGACATGATCTGGTTCGGAGTGTTCCTGATCATCATGTGCGAGATCGGAATGGTCTTTCCGCCGGTCGGACTACTTACATTTATCGTGCACCGCATTGCGCAAGACCCCCGGGTGAATCTAGGCCGCAAGGTGACTCTGTCAGACGTTTTTATCGGCATCATGCCGTTTGTTGCCATAGCGCTCGTCATCACGATTGTTCTGATCCTCTGGCCGGAAATTGTCCTCTGGCTGCCAGAAGCGCTTGTGGCTCGATGAGTGGGGGAAGAGTGATGCAGGTTGACGAAGCCGTTGGTCCTCGGCAGCCCGGTAGTCAGGCGCCGGGCCTAAACGAAGCCCAGTAAAGACAATGCCAGGAGGAATATCAATGACATCAATTCAGTCGTCTGCCCGGATGGTGGGTGTTGCTGCGATCGCAGTCAGCACGTCTCTCTTCCTCGGCGCATGTACCGGCGGCAGTGGAGCCGCCGAGCGCAATGAATCAGGGACAAGCACTACTTGGCTTGAAGACCTCGAACCCATCGAGCTCACGGTGTCACATAACCCACCAGAAAAAACGCCCAGTGCCCAGGCTGCGCTGGCGTTCCAACGAGCCGTTACAGAGCGCACGGACGGCAAAGTAACGTTCGAGAACTTCTTCGCATCGTCCCTACTCACGGCAGGTGCCGATGGCATCGATGGTATCGGCACCGGGACCGCCGACATGGGGGACATCGTCCCCTTCTACTCGCCGGCAGAGTTGCCGGTGTCAACCTGGGCCAGCAACCTTGGTGCCGTGCGGTACGACACTCTTGCGGAGTCGCAGGTGGTCGGATCTGCTGCCAGCTTTTTCGACTACATGGAGAGCGAACCCATCGCTGAAGAGTTTGCCTCGCACAATTTGAAGGTCCTTGCCACCAACGCGACCACGCCATACGAGCTCATATGCACTAAGCCGATCGATTCGCTGGACGACGCGAAGGGAACCAGGGTTCGCGCCGCCGGGCCAATCTGGACAGTCGGCCTAGAGGCGCTCGGAATGATCCCGACGACAGTCGCCTTCGGCGAAGTGTATGAAGCACTCCAGCGCGGCGTCATTGACTGCACGTTGATACCAGCTTTTGGCTTCATTGACTACAACTATCTCGATGTTGCCAAGCATCACATTCCAGCAAATTTCCCGCACACCCAGGCCATGGCCTGGGCGATCAACCTCGATGTCTGGAACTCCTTCCCGGTTGAGCTTCAGCGCATCATCCAGGAAGAGGCAGTGCATATGCCATACGACGTTTCGGTAGGGCACCTCGAAAAAACCGCAGAATTCGGCGAAGCTTCCGAGAAATCTGGCATCGTTCATCACGACCCGGCAGAACTGAACAAAGTGCTGGACAAGCGATATTCGGATGTCCTTAAAGATATGGTCTCAACCGCGCCGGCCCAGATCGACGACCCGCAGTCGTACATCGACACCTACGTTGCCCGCGTCGATGACTGGCGAACCAGGACCAAGGAGTTGGGGAACCTGCCGGAGCAGGGGCAAACCATACAGGACTACTATCTGTCTCTTAAGGACCCTGACCTCGACTGGTACCTCAACGAACTGCGTGAGTCGGTACGGTCGAAAATTCCGTAGGTCCGACGCCAGCGGTTTGAGTGACTGTCGCGGCGAGCTATGGCGTGACAGCGATGAGAAGTAGACATTTTTTCTGCCTGCCATCCGACTGAGATGGCGTCACGACGGGAGATCGCCGTGCTCAAGCGGTACTACCTGATACCGGTTCGAACAACAGATCCTGAGCGGATCCAAGCAGCAGTCACTGCCCTAGGTGCTGCTCAATCCGCCATCCCGGGATTGCTTCGATCACCTGCAGGTATGGCTGACGACGGAAAGACCCTGGTATGGGAAAACACGTTTAATGAGGAAGACACCTATCGCGGACTGTACATGACCCATCGGTACCACTCCGATCAACTTGACAACTTGATCTATAAGGAGAGCCCGGAACGCATCGCAGGCTTGGATTCCTCCGTCGTCGGGCTTTCAATTCCCGGCTCCTTCGTTGAGTTGCGAGAAGGGATCCGGCGGCTCATTCTCTTAAACATTGAAGGTGAGGAAGCGGCCCATCGCGTTCATGCCATCACCGGCACCCGCCCCGATGACATGCTGACTTCAGTTTTTGCCCTCGAATCAGTCGCCCAACATTCCGTCGCCCGCACACCCCAGTGGAAAACCTGGACCCATGTATGGGAGCAAGGGTTCAGCTCTGAAAGTGCGGTTACGCGCTATCTATCCGGCAACACCCCTGCCGCACGCGCTGAGACTGATCAATGGCGCGACCCCGCTTTGGGAGTTCTCCACCACGAAACCTATCAGTTCACGGTTATGGAACAGTCCAGACCGCCCTTCGCGTCAGAAATGGACCTGGTCAGTAGCCGTCCAAGAGTCGTGATTCAGCACGAGGTTGCGGCCGAAAACGTCGCACGTCTTGTGACCCTTCTAAACCAGTATTACGATCCAGCCGCGAGGGCAGGCGGGATGCGCCTGCTGTCCCGTTGGCGCACCTCCGGGGCGTTCGCCGAGACGGTTACGGTGCAGTCAACGTGGGACCTGTCTGAGGAATGCAAATGGGACTCCGTTCGTGCTTCCTTGTTGCACGACGAGAGGTGGAGATACTTTGTGACGAAGGTAGATGAAGTCGCTCCAACAGGCCGGCGCTTCTTTTCCTTCGACATGACCGGTGAGTCCGACTCGTTATCGTAGGCAAAAGCTGAGTGGTACGCAGCGGAATCTAGATTTGCTACTCCCTTCAGGATTGAAGGCCACATGGAGCCCTCGCGGATGTCGCGATGTTTCGTTGACAGCGGGTTTGAGCCGTGCTCTCATTGAAATAGCGAAAGTAACGTTCATAACATGATAGTTGTGGGTTGGGTGGGCTCGTAAGCGATGAGGCTTTTGCGCTTGGTCCCTGAGTGCGAGTGTCTAGGCCGCGGCTGTGGGGCTCCACAGCGTTTTCGG
>NZ_FVZL01000005.1 GCF_900168295.1 Arthrobacter sp. P2b
GCCGAGCCGTCGATAATCATGGATGCGGAGTAGGCCACAATGCCTTCCTTCTGTGTAGTCTGTCGACAGACTTCAAGGCTAGACGCATCGACATCATCGGTCAAGAGGGCGACGGGATCGGCGTCGAAGGCCAGGGGGACGGCGGATACGTCTCAGTCCAGAGTGTGCGCGTGGATCATGGCGACGATGCTCCGCGTGCTTTGGATCATGTGGAGGCGCATCTGCTCCGCCGCGGCATCGGGGTCGCCCGTCACGACGGCTTCGAACACCGCGCGGTGCTCTCGGAGCACCTCCTGGGCACGGTCCGGGGCCGCTCCACGGGCGAGGCGCGCCACTCGGAGCTGTCGTTCGATCTCGTCGCTGTACTGGAGCAGCTTCGGGTTCTGCGTGAGCTGCCCGAGCGCGTGATGGAAGTCGATCTGGTGGGGGTAGCTTCGGGCCGGATTGGAGAGGACGTTCTCGAGCTGGTCCATGACCGACTTCAGCCGGTCACGCCCCGCATCGTCGATTCGCTCCGCGGCGAGGCGGGCGACCTGCATTTCGATGGCGAGCCGTACTTCGCCAAGGTGGTTGACGCCCTCCGCGTCGGGACTGGCGACGAAAGCTCCTCGACCGGGCACCATGCGTACGAGTCCTTCTCCGTTGAGGTCGCGCAGGGCCTCACGGAGCGGCGAGCGGCTGATCTGCAGACGGTCGCTCAGTGCCAGTTCGTTGATGCGATCCCCGGGAGCGAGCTTGCCGGAGAGGATTTCCTCGCGGATCAAGTCGCTGGCGATATCCGAGAATTTACGAGTTCGGAATTGTGTCAGGTCGGTCATCGCTCGTCCTCTTCTCCGCCATCGAACAGCGATCTCTGAGTCGTGCAGCACGTATGGCCGCGGGAGCGGACCACACGGCCGTGACTGCGACGATCGTCAGCTGACTCCACATTACCGCTCCCACACCCACTGGCGGGGGAACTCTCCAGCGGTGACGACATGACGGACAACGGCGTGCCGATCATTGAGCATGGTCTCTTGCCTTGTCCGCAGCGCGATGGGGTCCCGCGGTCCGCAACGCTGCCCTGATTGCTCCTCTGGCCCGGCAAGATCTGGTTGGCCGCAGGGCTGCCACCGATGCTGCAACGCAGCTGGGTGTATCCGTCTGGCAGTTTTACGTTCTTATTGAACGGTTCAGACACGGTTCCGGCAATGTGACGGACCTCCTACAGGACAGTCGGATGGCGGGACGCGGCAGCGGGCGGCTGGTCAAACTTGTCGAGGACGTGGTCCAGGAATTGATCCGTACCGGCTACCTGAAGCGGCAGTAGCTTTCCCTGGCGGCCCTTTCACCGTGGCATCGTCCAGGCTTGTTTAGTTAAGGGGGCTGGCCGCACCGTCCCGGGAGCACAGTCGCTCGCCGGATAGCAGCTCTGCAGCCTGTCGGAGTTACCCGCTGGAGGGAAGGCACGGATGCGGCCCGTCCTCTGCTTGGATTCTCGGGGCCCCTCGGCCTCTCCCCCGCCGTCGGCGGGCCCGCGGATGTTCCCGTCGATGACGACCTTGTGGAAGGCATCGCCGAGTTGGGCAGGAATAGATACAACCCGCGAAGAAGTGAACTTCTAAGGCTAGTTTCCTTGTATCCGGCGGAACGCGTTCCTTTTCGCGGCGTCCACTGGCATGTCCTCGTTCGCAACGAATCAACGACGCCATTGCGGACACTAGGGGCAAACTTGGCCTGTCGCCTGTCGGCAGCCGACAGAATGCGATACACTTTTGCCATCGTTCACACAACGTGGCGTTGGCACAACACGGTGGAAAGCCTGTGGCAGAGCATGCGCTCCGTGTATTGGCGGTAGCACCGCAGGAGAGGCTAGGAGTAGCAATGACCGAAAAATACGACGTAGTGGTCGTGGGTGGGGCAAGCGCTGGCTTCGCAGCGGCGGCAGCCGCGAAGGAGGCTGGCGCGGAGAAGGTTCTCGTCCTCGAAAAGGCGACTCGTGACCTAGTTGGCGGCAACTGCCGCTACTCGCTCATGGGATTCCGTTTCGTTCACGACGGAACCGACGAGTTGATGCAACTCATCCCGGAACACGAGCGGGCGGAGCACGCACGGGCGCGAGTCGCTCCGTACACGAAGGAGAAGTTCATCGCTGACCTCAATCGGGTCACGCGTGGGCGGATTGACAGCGAACTGGCCGAAGTCCTAGCGGACGATTCTCGTGATGCAATCGCCTGGATGACTAGCCTCGGGCACAAATGGCGCTTCCGCAACCCGGTCGACATGGGTGACTACACCCACTACGATCCCGGCACGGCGGTCTGCCCGGTCGACGGCGGCCTCGGCCTTGTCGAGCGCTGGATCAAGATCGCCGAAGGCATGGGCATCGATTTCCGAACCGAGTCCTCCGTGACTGGTCTGCTTGGTGACTACCGCGGCGTCCACGGCGTGCAGGTTGACGGACCTCAGGGACGCTATGAAGTCGAGTGCGACTCAGTCATCCTGGCGAGCGGCGGGTTCCAAGCGAGCGCCGAGCGACGTGGTCGATACCTCGAGCAGAACGCCGACCTGATGAAGGTTCGGGGCAGCCGCCACAACACTGGCGAGGTCCTGCAGATGGCGATCGATCTCGGTGCGAAGACTGCCGGTCAGTGGCAGGGGGCACACGCCAGCCCTGTCGATCTTGACACGCCCCCGGCGGAAATCGACGACTCCGTCAACCGGTACGCCTACCCCTTCGGCATCACGGTCAACGCCGAGGCCAAGCGCTTCTTCGACGAGGCCGAGGCGCACCGCACCTACACCTACGCGAAGACCGGCTGGGCCGTGCTCCGGGAGAACGGCGGCTATGCGTTCCAGATCTACGACCAAAAGTCCGTCGAATATTTCCCAGTCGAGTACGCGCAGGCGACGCCGATCGTCGCCGACAGCATCCCCGAACTCGCTGAGAAGCTCGGCCTCGACCCTGCCGCACTCACGACGACGGTCGACGAGTTCAACTCCGCGATCGACCAGAGCGTCCCGTTCGACGCGACGAAGGACGACGGCCGACGCACTCACGGTCTCACGCCCAACAAGTCAAACTGGTGTCTGACCATCGAAGAGGGACCCTTCCTCGCCTATCGGGTCACCGCAGGCATTACTTTCACGTTCGGCGGCCTGGCAGTCAACCGTGACTCTCAGGTGCTGAATCAGTCGGGGCAGCCGATGAAGGGACTGTTCGCCACCGGCGACATCCTCGGCCTCTTCTTCCACAATTACCCGTCGTGCACCGGAATGACGCGAAACGTCGTGTTCGGCGGACGTGCCGGCGCTGCAGCAGCCGGGGTGTTGTAGGCCCCCTCGAATCAGGGCACGGGAGGCGATCCATACTCCCGTGCCCATGGGGAGGCGTAGACGGAAGAGAGGAGTCCGATGAAGATCGTTGTCTTAGTTAAAGAGGTCCCCGATACCTACGGAGACCGCAAGCTGAGCCTGGAGACAGGTCTCGCGAATCGTGCTGCGAGCGACGCGGTGATCGACGAGATTGGTGAGCGTGCTTTGGAGCTCGCGCTGAGTCACGTTGACAAGAATCCGGACGCGGAGGTCGTCGTGCTGTCGATGGCTCCAGCGACCGCGCAGGCGACCCTACGCAAGGCGTTGGCGATGGGTGCGGGATCAGCAGTGCAGGTCGCCGACGAGCGGCTCCTGGGCGCGGATCTCGGCCTCACGGCCGAAGTACTCGCCGCCGCATTGCAACGGACCGGGTTCGACCTCGTGATCGCGGGCAACCTCTCGACCGATGGATCGGGAGGCGTGATCCCGGCGATGATCGCGGAGCTGCTGGGCGTGCCGAGCGCCACGGCGTTGAGCGACGTCGAGATCAATCCCGGAAAGGTTTCCGGCGTCCGCTCACTGGATGGCGCGACGATGGCGGTGTCGGCGACGCTGCCGGCCGTCATCTCCATCACCGAAGCGCTGCCTGATGCGCGGCTCCCGAACTTCAAGGGCATCATGGCCGCCAAAAGGAAACCCCTTGAGACGCTTTCGCTCGCGGATCTCTCTATCGATGCGGAGGACCATTCCGCCTCTCGGTCGATCGTCATCGGGTTAAGCGAGACGGCGCCGCGCGCGGCGGGCTTGAAGATCACTGATGAGGGTAACGCGGGCGAGCGTCTCGCGGAATTCCTGATCCAGAACCGGTTCGTGTAAGAGAGGGCTAAATGTCGGAATTTACGGAAGACCCGATCCTAGTGCTAGTGGATGTCGACCCCTCGGGGGGTCTTGCTAAGTCGTCGGCAGGACTGTTGGGGGCCGCGGCGCAGATCGGCACGCCGGTCGCAGTGATCGTGGCGACAGATGCCGCATCCCTCGCATCGCAGGCGGCGGATCTGGGCGCAGCCGTGGTGCTGACGGCGCCGGGTGACGCAGCCCTCGTGGCGGCGTCACACGTGGACGCGCTCACGGCTGCGGCGGATCGCGTGCGCCCGCACGCCGTGCTCGTGTCAAACTCCGTCGAGGGACGTGAGGTCGCGGCCCGGTTCGCCGCGCGGACGCGATCTGGTCTTGCGGCGGATGCCGTCGCCGTATCGCGGGACCAGGAGGGCGTGGTAGCACATCACTCCGTGTACGGCGGTGCTTACAGCGTCGACTCCGCAGTGACGTGGGGCGCACCCGTGATCACGATCCGTCAGGGCGCGGTCGAAGATCGCGCGCAGGCCCGCACTCCTGTCGTGCATGAGCTCGAGGTGCGCGACTCTGGAAAGCCGGCGGCATCCGTAGAATCGCTGGAAGAAACCGTCGTCGTCTCTTCGCGCCCCGAGTTGCGCGGTGCCACGAAAGTGGTTTCGGGAGGCCTGGGGCTCGGATCGGCCGAGAAATTCACGCTCGTCGAGCAGCTCGCAGACGTGCTCGGCGCGGCCGTCGGCGCATCGCGCGCGGCAGTGGACGCGGGCTACGTGCCGTCTTCATACCAGGTCGGGCAAACCGGCGTATCGGTGTCGCCGCAACTGTACATCGCGGTAGGTATCTCCGGCGCGATCCAGCACAGGGCCGGCATGCAGACTGCCAAGACAATTGTCGCTATCAATAAAGATCCGGATGCCGCGATCTTCGAGATCGCCGACTTCGGGGTGGTCGGGGACCTGTTCGAGATCATGCCTCAACTAATTTCTGCACTCGAAGCGAAGAAGGTCTGACTGCCGTGGCAACCCAACCCCGATCCTTTCGTCGAGGACTGCCGCGCATTCCCGGAGGAGATTCCTGGCCTGCCGTCGTCGCGGCTGTAACAGATGCCGCAGGTCCCGTGATCGCGGATCCGATCTTCCCTGATCTGGCCGTGGTTGTGGATCCTACCCCGGCTGCGGTATCCGCCCCGGCTTCGGTGCGAGCCGAAGCGTGGAACGACGCCGGAACCGCACCCAGGTCGCCGCGCCAAGGTCTGCCGCGGGTCGCCGGTGGCGAACCTTGGCCCGCGGCTTTCGCCGCCCACCCTGCCGCGGCGGGCATCCACGGCGACGTGGAGGAGACGGCAGCCGCTGTACCGGCGCGGCGGATGGGCCTGCCGCGCGCGGCAACAACAGCGGCCAGCCAAGCCGTAGCCGCTCCCGTGGCAGCCCCGACCACACCGGCCGCGACTTCCGTCGATCCCGCTCCCCACCCGCTTCTCCCGTCCACCCGCACGGAGCAACCGGAGATCGCTGCGCAGCCCACGCCGCCGCCGAATCGAGACGGCCGGTTCTCGCGAGGTCGGTGGGCACGCGCCGTTATGAGCGGTGTCGGGCTGATGGTGGCCGCAGGAATGGTCGTGGCGCTCACGCGCTGGTTCCTGAGCGCTAAATTCATGCAGGACTTCCTCGCCACCTATCCCGGCGAGTACGAGCTTCCAGTTGGCGCGCCAGCCGGGGTGCCGACGTGGCTTGGCTGGCAGCACTTCTTCACGGTGTTCCTGATGGTGCTGATCATCCGGTCGGGTCTAGGAGTGCGCACGGAAAAGCGGCCCGCCCTCCTCTGGTCGCCGCGCAACAACAGCGACCGCAAGATCAGCATGAGCCTGTGGTTCCACCAGGCGCTCGACATCCTCTGGATCCTCAATGGCATCGTCTTCATCGTACTGCTGTTCGTCACAGGGCAATGGATGAAGATTGTCCCCACATCGTGGACCGTTATCCCGAACGCTGTCAGCGCCGGCCTGCAGTACATGGCGCTGGACTGGCCCACTGAGAACGGCTGGGTGAATTACAACAGCCTGCAGCAGCTTGCGTACTTCGCTACCGTGTTCCTAGCGGCGCCGCTCGCGATCGCGAGCGGCGTGCGAATGAGCCACGTCTGGCCGAAGAAGGCCACACGCCTCAGTAGGGCCTACCCGATCGAGTGGGCGCGCGCGGTGCACTTCCCCGTCATGATCTACTTCGTCGTGTTCATCGTCATGCACGTCGCACTGGTGTTCGCGACGGGCATGCTTCGCAACCTCAACCACATGTACGCGGGCCAGGATGCCGTGAGCTGGGACGGGTTCTGGATCTTCGCGGCATCCCTCGTCGTCATCGCCTCAGGCTGGATCGCGGCGCGCCCCGTCGTGCTCGTCCCCATCGCACGATTGTTCGGCAAGGTCAGTCGGGGATGAACGGCGCCTTGCCGAGCATTCATCGCGATGGTGCCTAGCGATTCCGGAAATGTAACAGCAAATGTTGACAGTTCACAGATGCAACGGCTAGGCACCGTCGCGACGATGCAAACCACAGGAGGAAAACGTGATTCAGGATTCGTTCGGCATTCCATTCGTGCTCATGAGGGGAGGGACGAGCAAAGGCGTATTTCTGCATGCCGCGGATGTGGCGCCGTACGCGGGCTGCCTGGACGATCTGCTGCTCTCGATCATGGGGAGCCCCGATCCGATGCAGATCGACGGGCTTGGGGGAACGTACTCGAGCACATCCAAGGTCGTGATCGTCCGTGCCGTCGGAAACGAGATCCACTATCGCTTCGCGCAGGTGGGAGTGGAGCGCGCCGTGGTGGACTGGAGCGGGAACTGCGGGAACCTCACCACAGCGGTTGCGCCATTCGCGATCGACGAGGGTCTCGTCCCAATCACCGGGGGGCGGATGCAGGTGCCACTCTTCAACGAGAACACGGACGTCTCGATCGAGGCCGAACTCTTCACGAGCAACGGGCGCGCGGCGGTTAAGGGGGAGCAGATTGTCCCCGGCGTCCCCGGATCGGGATCGCCCATCACGACACGCTATCTCGATCCGGCGATCTCGGGACGAGCGCTGCCCACGGGGCGGGCCATGGACGCGCTCGTCGTCGACGGTGAACACATCCCGTGCTCGATCGTAGCGGTGACCCATCCCTACGTGCTGGTCGATATGGCAGTCCTCGGGGGGAAGCTCGCAGTCGACGAGATCGACGGCGATATCGCGCTGGTCGAAAAGGTGGAGCGCATCCGCAACGCAGCAGCACATCTATTGGAGGAATCAGGACTGCACGCGGATGGCGGCCCTGGACCTACATGGCCGCGGATAGCGATGGTCGGACCAGGGGCGGATGATGTCGATCTCCTGGCTCGGTCGTTCTCGATGGGTCGCCCTCATCGGGCGCTGCCGATGACCGCGGCGATGTGTATCGCGGCCGCAGCGCGGCTTCACGGCACGCTCGTGCACTCTCACGCGGCAGTATCAGGCGCATCAATCCGGATCCGGCACCCGAAGGGCGTCGTCGAGGTCGAGTCGCTCCTCGATGATAAGGATGGAGTGGCATCGGTCGGTGTGACACGCACAGCGCGCAGGATCGCAGCAGGCGTGGTCTACGTCGACGATCTGACGCGCAGCTGACGGGCAACAGCGAGGCAAAAGAGGCGATACGCGCGCTTGGCCGCCCGCCACCCCCTTTCGTGCGCGGTCAGGAGACGATGAGGGCGATGATCGCGTCGTTGCTCGCCGTGATGTGGGACCGCATCTCGCGGTCAGCGCGCTCGACGTCACCGGCTAGAACGGCATCCGAGATGGCGCGGTGCTCGGCGAGGACTTCTCGCGCTCGCGTGGGCGAGTTGCCTGAAGCGATCCGGGCCAGTCGCAGCTGTCGCTCCACCTCGTCGCTCAGCTGGCTCAGGCGAGGATTCTTGGTGGCTCGGCCAAGGAGGTGGTGGAAGTTGAGGTGGTGCGGGTACGGGCGATCGGGTGCCGCGATCGCTTCCTCGATCTCGCCGATCATCTGTTTCAGCTCCGCGCGATCGCTTTCATCGGCCCGCTCGGCGGCGAACCGTGCTACAGCGCATTCGACCGTGAGTCGGATTTCGCCGATCTGAGTGACGGTCTCTATGTCAAAGCTGGCAACGAACGATCCCTTGCCGGGTGACATCGTGACCAGGCCTTCGCTGGTCAAATCACGAAGCGCTTCCCGGAGCGGAGACCGACTGATCTGCAGTTCCTCGCTCAGAGCGATCTCGTTGATGCGCTGCCCCGGAGCGAGTTCGCCGGAGAGGATCTTCTCTCGAACCACCTCAACTGCGACGTCGGAGAACTTCTTGACGCTGAACCGATTCGCTGTGTCCATGTGTTGCTGCCTTCCTGGCGACCTGTACCAAATTATAGCCGACTGCATGCTGTCGACCATTGATGTTCTAGCCTCGTGCCGGGTGTCAAAGTCACGGGAAGTGATCCATTGCCACTCTGCGGAGCGATGGTATACTACCGATGTCGACTGACGGCTGGCGACAGATGGCAAGGAGGCCATAATGAAGGAAACTGACAAGCAGTGGAAAACGGGCTCTCGCGGTCGTTGCGATTCCCGCTTCCGTTGGGCTCGTCGCCGGCCGCGCCGGTGGTGGCAACCGTCGAGCGAGGGCAAGGAAGTGGTGAGGCTCGGACGCCGCAAAGAGTTCGGCTCCCGTCCTGGAATTCAAGGAACGGTGGACAGCTCATGGGCAGGGTTACGCTAATGCCATCTCCTTCCCCGAAGGAGGCAGCCGGCCTTCCGCGACTCGAAACTTTGCTGACGGCAGTTCTTGGCAAGTTTTTTCGGCCTTCAACTCTCTCACCGACCGCGCATCGATGTGCCGGGTCGGCCCAAAGATGTGCGGCTAGTGCAGTTCCGGACGTCCTCGCTTTCGCCCCAGCATGCTCACTTGAAGAAGAGAGTGACAAGCCCTCTCGTTCTAACGGCTGAGATCAATTCGCGAGCCTGGATCAACTCGGCTTTAACGGCGAAGCCGGGACGATGGTCCATGAGGACTGGCACCTGCCCAGCCCCCAGTCACACAAAAACTCCACGGCAAACTGGTACAGCTCGTAGTCCCGGTCGAGCGGCGGGATGACTTGAAGAGCTGCGTTGGCAAGAATCTCCACCGAAGCAGGTTAGGGCACCGAGGTAGGCAGCCGAGTGACCAGACGCTTGTCGAGGAAGGGCCTGTTGGGATCACCCTCATAGTCCGCCTCACTGACCTGGGCTTGCCCGATACCAACATCCACGTGCAAGCAGCACAAGGGTTCGACTGTCCGACTAAGCCCTGGACCTTGGTTCACGGACGAAGACGGAGAGCGCCTCCCCGATCTCGTGCGGTGAATCTTCCTGTAGGAAGTGGTACCCGGTTACATTCAATTCGCGCTGGTTTGGCCAGCAGCCCAGTGAGTTAACACCTCCCCCGGGAGTTACCCATGTATGTGCCGGATCCGTTCAAGGACGTCATTCGTCCCGTCACTGAAGTACACCCAAAGCTGACACATGGTCCCCCGCCTGGTCCTCAGAACAACCGGGATTGATATGCCTTCGAAGAGAAGTCCGGTCAGCCCGCCCACAGCCGGGGCAATTCTCCTCCGCTGGCAGCGTCGCAATTCTTTGCTCTGTGGTACCCAATTGGCCGGCATCCTTCTGTGAGTCTGCCCTGCCACCTTCACGATAAATCTGCACCCACATTGATCTTGGTGCTCATATCACTAGGAGGTGCAGGTTTCACTGCCCTCGCGTTCGGCGGTGACGGATGTTCGTCGGTGCGTTCTTTGCAGTCGCAATCGGCTGAAGTGGGACTGGCCTCGCCCAGCTCGTGGTTGTCCGGCAAAACACCGACTACCCAGCGTTGGCAACAGATGTCCAGCAGACAGGTTTCGGACTGGGATCGGCCACAGGTCCTTTAGTCATAGGGATGCCAATCGAGTACTTCGTTCTAACGACAGCTTTGGACGACAGCGCTCTGCTCAGCCTGTTGGGAACACTCATAAAATTCGTCGCACGTTATGACCTGGCTTTACGCGCTTCTTGCCCCCAACCTTGATGACTTACATGCCCGCCATACTCAACACGTATGAGGTTTTTTCGGCGACGACATGGGTGGTGCGTCCTTCGGTAGTTGGCTGCCAACCGCCCACGTATCTTTCCATCGCTCGAATGTATACATGAAGTGCCTTTCCTGGACCTATTCTTGCATCTGGCGGGTTCCTTGTATACATTATCTCCATGCGTGCAAGCGAACGGGCTTACCAAACTCTCCGAGAAGAGATCCTGGATTGGAGTCTCCTTCCGGGAACGGTTCTGGCCGAAGTCGAACAATCGGAACGGCTCGGAGTGTCCCGAACTCCTCTTCGGGAGGCTCTGGGAAGGTTGGGCGCCGAAGGTTTGACCCGGACTGCCCGGGGTCGCGGAGTCGTCGTCAGTGACGTCTCGCTGGAGGACGTTGACGAACTGTTCGAGCTACGCGAGACACTTGAAGGCAAGGCGGCTGCCTTGGCGGCGGAACGGGGAGACTCAACAGTTTTCCGGGAGCTGCAGGAAGAGCTGCTGGCCGCGCCTGGGCTCATCAATGATGGCGATCCTGCCCGTCATGATTACTACGGGCTGGTTGGCCGGCTGGATGAGGCCATTGAGGCGGCCATCTCTAACTCTTACTTGGCCCAAACCATGCGCGGCCTTCGGGTGCACCTTGTTCGGGTCCGGCGGCTGGCCGCCGATGACGCCACCCGGCTTACAGCCGCAGCCGCGGAACACGCAGCCATTGCCGAAGCCATTGCCGCCGGCAATGCCCGACTTGCCGAAGCAGCCACCACGCTTCATCTGCACCGCAGTCTTACCCATCTCAAGGCCACCCACACGCCTCAATAAGGAGCACCATGGTCAAGAACAACCACGTCCGTGTCTATAAGAGCGAAGAAAGCCTTCCCCGCAAGGAACAGCTGGCGCACAAGATCGCTTTGGTCGCCGCCGACCCCGTAGAGGTCACTGACGACGTCACGGAGATGGTGATCAACCGGATCATCGATAACGCGTCGGTGGCGATCGCTTCGCTGAACCGTGCCCCGATCGTGGCCGCGCGGGCTCAGGCCCTCACTCACGGCCCCTCCACCAATGGCAAGGGGTCGAAGGTCTTTGGCATCGGCGACAACGTTTCGCCGGAGTGGGCGGCCTGGGCCAACGGGGTAGCTGTCCGCGAATTGGATTACCACGATACTTTCCTGGCGGCGGAGTATTCCCACCCTGGTGACAACATCCCGCCGATTCTGGCCGTGGCACAGCATGTGGGTTCCAGCGGGGCTGACCTTATCCGCGGTATCGCCACGGGGTATGAGATTCAGGTGAACCTGGTCAAGGCGATCTGCCTGCACAAGCACAAGATCGACCACGTGGCCCACTTGGGCCCGTCCGCCGCGGCGGGCATCGGCACCTTGTTGGGGCTCGACGTCGAGACGATCTTCCAGTCCGTGGGCCAGGCGCTGCACACCACGACGGCGACGCGGCAGTCGCGCAAGGGTGAGATCTCCACATGGAAGGCCCACGCTCCCGCGTTTGCCGGGAAGATGGCGGTCGAGGCGGCGGACCGGGCGATGCGCGGCCAGACATCCCCGGTGCCGATCTATGAAGGCGAAGATGGTGTCATCGCCTGGCTCCTCGACGGCCCGGACGCCTCCTACCAGGTCCCGCTCCCCACTCCCGGGGAAGCCAAGCGCGCCATCCTGGACACCTACACCAAGGAACACTCCGCCGAATACCAGGCCCAGGCCTGGATCGACCTCGCCCGCAAGCTGCATAAGGAGCACCCCGAAGCCGCCGACCCGGCCAACGTGAAATCCGTGCTGATCAAAACCAGCCACCACACGCACTACGTCATCGGCTCAGGCGCGAACGATCCGCAGAAGTACTCCCCCACCGCCTCCCGTGAGACGCTGGACCACTCGATCCCCTACATCTTCACGGTGGCCCTGCAGGACGGGGCCTGGCACCACGTGGACTCCTACTCCCCCACCCGTGCAGCCCGACCGGACACGGTGGAGCTGTGGCAGAAAGTGTCCACCGAGGAAGACCCGGAATGGACCCGCCGCTACCACTCCCTGGACATCAACGAGAAGGCCTTCGGCGGGTCCGTGGAGATCACCCTCACCGACGGCACCGTCATCAAGGACGAGATCGCCGTCGCCGACGCGCACCCGCTCGGTGCCCGCCCCTTCGGCCGGGAACAGTACATTCACAAGTTCCGCACCCTCGCCGCCGGCCTCGTGGAGGAAGCCGAAATCGAACGGTTCCTCGCCGCCGTCGAACGCCTCCCCGAACTCGGCTCCGGGGAACTGGACCAGCTGAACATCACCGCCGCCCCCGGCATCATCGACCCCAACGCCGCACCCAAGGGACTCTTCTAATGCTGTATTCCAAAGTCACACCCGAGCAGAAAAGGATCCGGTTCCGCGAGCTCCTCGCCGCCGGCACCATCGCGCAGTTCCCGGGCGCGTTCAACCCGCTCTCGGCCCGGCTGATCGAGGAGAAGGGCTTCGCCGGTGTCTATATCTCCGGCGCGGTCCTCGCCAACGATCTTGGCCTGCCGGACATCGGGCTGACCACGCTCACTGAAGTCGCCACCCGGGCCGGGCAGATCGCGCGGATGACCGACCTGCCCGCCATCGTGGACGCCGACACCGGCTTCGGCGAACCGATGAACGTGGCCCGCACCGTCCAGGAAATCGAAAACGCCGGCCTGGCCGGCCTGCACATCGAGGACCAGTTCAACCCCAAACGCTGCGGCCACCTCGACGGCAAAAACGTCGTGGACCTCGATACCGCCACCAAACGCATCCGCGCCGCCGCGGACGCCCGCCGCGACCCGAACTTCCTCATCATGGCCCGCACCGACATCCGCGCCACCGACGGACTGCAAGCTGCCAAAGACCGCGCCAAAGCACTGGTGGACGCAGGCGCTGACGCAATCTTCCCTGAAGCCATGCGCGACCTCGCCGAATTCCAGGCCATCCGCGACGCTGTGGACGTGCCCATCCTGGCCAACATGACCGAGTTCGGCAAAAGCGACCTCTTCTCGACGAGAGAGCTGCAGGCCGTGGGCGTCAACATGGTCATCTACCCCGTCACCCTGCTCCGAAGCGCCATGGGGGCAGCTGAACGGGTTTTGGACACGCTCAAGAGTCTGGGAACCCAAGAAGTACGTGTTCCTGAAATGCTCACCAGGGCACGCCTCTATGACCTCGTGGACTACGAGGCCTACAACAAATTCGACTCCGGCATCTTCAACTTCCAGATCCCCCACACCCGCTAATACCAAGAACTGCAACGAAGGAGTTCAGCGTGACTGACACAGAGATCAAAAAGGGCCTCGCCGGTGTTGTCGTGGACTACACCGCCGTCTCCAAGGTCAACCCCGACACCAACTCACTGCTCTACCGCGGGTACCCGGTCCAGGAGCTCGCCGCTAAATGCAGCTTCGAAGAGGTGGCCTACCTGCTCTGGAACGGTGAACTTCCCACCCCGGACCAGCTCGCGGAATTCACAGCCCGGGAACGGGCCGGTCGTGCACTCGACCCTGCACTCAAGGCCATTATCGACGCCTTGCCCAAGAATGCCCACCCCATGGATATCTGCCGTACGGCAGCCTCGGTGCTGGGAGCACGGCATGAACTGGCAGAAAATTCGTCGCCCGAGGCCAATATGAACAAGGCCATCGACCTTTTCTCGGCGATGCCCGCCGTCGTGGCCTACGACCAGCGCCGCCGCCACGGACAGCACATCGTCGAACCACGCGACGATCTTGGCTACTCCGCCAACTTCCTCTGGATGACCTTCGGCGAAGAGCAGGTCCCGGAGGTGGTGGACGCCTTCAACGTCTCGATGATCCTGTATGCAGAACACTCCTTCAACGCCTCGACATTCACCGCCCGGGTTGTCACCTCCACCCTCTCGGACCTGCACTCTGCTGTGACCGCTGCCATCGGCGCTCTCAAGGGCCCTCTACACGGCGGTGCCAACGAAGCCGTCATGCATACCTTCGACGAGATCGGCATCCGCAACGACGAGTCCCTCGAGGACGCCGCGGCAAGGGCCAAGGCCTGGATGGAAGACGCCCTGGCCCAGAAGAAGAAAGTCATGGGGTTCGGCCACCGCGTCTACAAACACGGCGACTCCCGTGTGCCCACCATGAAAGCCGCACTGGACAAGATGATCGCCCACTACGGTCGGCCTGAACTCCTCGGACTTTACAACGGCCTGGAACAGGCCATGGACGAAGCCAAAGCCATCAAACCCAACCTCGACTACCCCGCTGGACCCACGTACCACCTCATGGGCTTCGATACGCCGACATTCACGCCCATCTTCGTGGCCAGCCGCATCACCGGCTGGACGGCACACATCATGGAACAGTCCGCATCCAACTCCCTTATCCGCCCTCTAAGCGCCTACAACGGGGTAGAGCAGCGATCCATGTAGCTGGCAATCTTATTGCCTCTCGATTCCAGCGGTGAGGTGTCCGATGATCACCCGGATCATCAAAATATCGCAACGATTACGGCACCTCACCGTCTGTTCGCCAAGCAACACGACGCGGCCTGCGTTCTGTCTGTTCAGGGTAATCTCGATGCATCTGACGACTCGCATGATGTTCAAATCAAAAATTCACGGGCCATAGTCACGCATGCAGACCTGCACTATGTTGGTTCGGTAACGGTGGATCTGGACCCGCTGGAGGCAGCCGACAACCTGCCGGGCGAGTTCGTCGCGATCGTCGACGTAACCAACGATGTCCGTCTGGAGACCTCGACTATCGCCGGCGACCGTGGCACCGGTGTAATCGGCATCAACGGACCTGCTGGGCACCTGATCCAGGAAAATGACATGATCATTCTCATCATCTATGTCGGATATGACTACAAAACAGGCCAGACGATGTCGGCAAGTCGTCGATTCTGCGCATGCTGAGCCTGCAATTGGGGGCCAGCACAGCCAGCCTTTATCAGGCGGCTTTCTCCGACTGACCTGACTCCCGCGCCCTCGTCCGTGCTTTGCATCGGCGCCTCATCGTCACCGCTCACAACGGATGAACAACCGAATTGGCAGTGGGTGTTGGGGCAGCACGACGAAGTACGCAGTGACGGCGAGACTGCGAACAGGAACAGTTGAGGACGCGATGCCCGACAACTCAATACTTTGGATTTCGGCCAATGGCGTTAACCGGCGCCAAATGGTGGAAGGGCCAACGGTAGCGAAGTCTATGCGCGCTTCCCCTGGGATGCACCGCCCCTTCTCCGTCCGAGGCATTCGGCCACGAACACCCACGGCATAGTGGACAGCGCGTCCTCGACGGCCACGGACATCGATCCCCAATTTTGGCGGGCAGATGCGGCGCCACCGTGACTCGCGGACTCGAACTGCAATAGAAAATGCGGAACTGCAACTAAGCAAGAGAAAGGATCACGCAGTGGCCAGAATGTTGATTATAGGACCTCCCGGTTCGGGAAAGGGCACGCAAGCTGAACGCATTTCGGAGTGCCTCGGGGTTGTCGCGATCTCCACGGGGGACATCTTCCGTGCGAACGTCAAGGATAAGACGCCCTTGGGCGTCGAAGCTGAGAAGTACATGGATGCCGGTGACTTCGTGCCGGACAGTGTGACCAACCTGATGGTCCGTGGACGCCTTCGTGCGAGGGACGTAGAGGACGGGTTCCTGCTCGATGGCTATCCGCGCACTGTGTCGCAGGTTGACTACTTGGACGATGTCCTGGCCGAGGGCAACCACAAACTGAACGTCGTGCTGCAATTAACCGCTGACGACGAGGAACTCGCAGCACGCCTGCTGGGCCGCGCCAAGGCGACTGGGCGCAGCGATGACAACGAGGCCGTCATCCGGCGTCGTCTCAAGCTTTATCACGAGCAGACGGAGGCGGTTGTCGCCAAGTACTCGAGACGGGGAATCGTGGCCAGGGTAAACGGGCTCGGCACAATTGACGACGTAACCAGTCGCCTCCTTCGCGCAGTCCAACCCTGCATACCAGCCGGCTAAGACGGCGGGTATTCGGACTTCACAGGGAGTGGGGAGCGGGTTTGGCTCCGCAGCCAGCGGCAGTCAGTGGAATGAACGTCCGCCAGACGCGGCAGGGAGTCTTTCCGAGGGGCCGCATCACCCTCACAGGGAACCCTATGCTGCACCATGTTCATACCGGGTTGCTCGAAGCAGCCTCGCATACTTCTCGAGAGCTGAGTCCGTTGTGGATGTCGGCCAACGGTGCCGGCTGAAGACGCTGCTGGGAACGAGTATCAAGCGGCGTCGGAACCGCCGGTGCCGCAACACCACTGGTCTATGAAGATGACTTGGTCCTCAGCGGGTAAATGACGCAGCAAACAGCCGCCACGTGAACAACCCGGTGCCAAGCTGTATCTTGGCCGGCCAGTGAGGCTACTTGTTGCTGCTCAAAAACAAAACGGGAAGCGGACGAAAGTTGTCTGCCTGCCGACAGCCAGCAGGCACGGTAAGACTGAGCCATGGCAGTCTCCGACTCTCAACAGAAGGAAGGCAGCGAACTCGTGGGGACTTCCAGGCCCCGGGACTGGTGGGACCGATTCTTCCACACCGCTGAGACCCTGACTGGCAGCGCCGTCTACTACCTGCGTCCTACGTGCTCGCCACGGCAGCTGCCCCGAGAGATCCACCACCGTCGGCGGCGTGATTGCTACCGACTCTTACCGCAGCATCACAACCGGCAATGGCAGCGTTCTGGCCAACACCAGCGTTGACACCTCACAGTACCGTTCGCAATGCTGTTGCCGGGCGCCGTGCTCCTCTTGCTCCGCAAGCGGAGCATCTATTAAACACCCGCCTATGTGGTCGGTAGACAGGAATGGCCAAGCGGCCGGTCGCGCATTGATCCGCTGCCGGGCTGCCCCCTGGCATACCAATGCGGCCGATAACGTGCCTCAACCCATCGGTTTCGAAATCTGTCGGGGAGCCCCAGACACTGTCCTACCACCACGCTCTTGCCGACGTTAGTCCCTAAGTGACACCCTGGCGACACGAACGGTAGGCAGCAGAAACGCCAAGGGGAAGAGATTTTACCCATCGACGCGACAAATTGCGGCAATCTGAGCCGAAGGCGCATCCAGCCTGCAGAGGCGTCAGCGCCCCGGTACAAGAACACACTGTGCTGAGGCATGGAGCTGTTCCTTCCAGCCGTACTGGGGCCCAGCTTTGTCGCCTCCGCGGCCATCAACTCGTTTCCCGCGTGCCTGCCAGAATGCGATCAGACTGTACAAGGGAGAGGGACACCTCAACCTGACGTCAGGAAACGCTGAAAAGACCGTCAGGACAGGGTCCAAAAGGCGGTTTCTGCACCTGCCCAGTGAAAGTCTTAGATTCAAACCTGACTGCCGCCCCTGTTGTTGAGCTTGTGTCGGCGGGTGCCTGGCAATTGTGCAACAACGTGTTGCGCAATTGTCCAGATGCCATCTGGACAATTGAGAATCCGAACTACATGGGTCTCTACCTGTCCGAGCCTTTGCCTGTCTTCGAATCTGCGGCAATAGTGCCACAAGCTGTGGCACTATTCAGCGGTCCGCCTCATCCTCCACACGCCCAGCCTCGATACCGATGCCACAGTTGTCCCTGGCCCCCCACCTTCTCATAACGGATCAACTCCTCACACCTCTGGCATCCAAGGTCATCAGCGTGAGGACAACTCACGTCTGGTCATGTCGAAACTGGGCCACGGACTGATGAACCATCGTGACCGTCAAGATTTGCGAAGAGTGTGCGGACGGCTTCGAGCCTTCCCGCAAAAGTCAGCGCTTCTGTTCAATCCGTTGCGGCAACAGGAAACGTGATCGTATACGTCGAACAGCGCGCCGTCCCGCAGTGGCGGTAGAGGCTGCCACCGGAGCCGTAGTTCCCAAGGACGAGCTGAAGGCTTTGCAGCGCCAGCTGGCAACTAGGACAAAAATCTGCCAGCGCCGTGGCGAGATTCTCCAGTCCAAGCTCCGCTCCCAGTCCTGTGAGATTGATCGGCTTGAGGCCGAAAACTCCGAGCAGCGCCAAAACAACAATGTCCTCCAGCTCGAAGTAGCCAGGCTGAAGCGTGCGCAACGGACCAACGTGCAGGACCTCGCGCATCTCGCAGCATGGCTGGTCTCGCTTGCGAACGCAAAAGGCGTTGCCCTGGACCCCGCAACGCTGGACATCCTCAACCGCCGCGGATGGCATCCATCCAAGCGCCAGGCAAGAGCGGCGCGGCCATGACGATGTCCATCGCGCGCCTCTCGGCACAATCAGGGCTGCGCTACCTGTTCAAGACCACGATGATGGATGACCTCACCGCCGCTCCCCCAGACGCCACCACTTACTACATGAAAGCCGGGACGCCCGAAGGCCGATGGATCGGCAGCGGACTACCAGGCATCAACAGAAGTGCCGGCGACGTCGTCACCGAAACAGACGCGAGAGCACTGTTCGACTTAGCCGTACATCCGGACACCAGCACACCGCTGGGCCGCCCGCACAGCCCACCCACCGCCGTCGAAAACAAAACCGGCCCGCCCACTGTAAGGCACGCCGTCGTAGGTTTCGACCTCACCTTCAGCGTGCCGAAGTCAATGTCAGTCCTCTGGGCACTCAGCCCTCACAGCATGCAAGAGCAAATCCTGCGCACCCATCACCAGGCAGTGGAAGCAACCCTTGCCTGGTTGGAAGAGCAGGTCATCCATACACGTGCCGGCCGAAACGGCGTCGCCCACGTCGGGACGATGGGCGCCATCGCCGCCGCCTTCGACCATTGGGAATCACGCACCGGCGACCCGCAACTTCATACACATCTTGTCATCGCCAACCGCATCCAGCGCATCACCGATGGCGCCTGGGTGACCCTTGACTCCCGGACGCTCTACAAGGCTGCCGTTGCTGCTAGCGAACACTACAACGGTCTCTTGTTCGACGCCCTCCACTGCCACCTTGGCAGCGTCACGGACATCCGCTTCCCTGTCGTCAATACGGGCAATCCCAGCCAACAGCTCACCGGGGTCGATGAGGACCTCATCCGCGAGTTCTCGAACCGGTCGCGTCTGATCAATGTGGAAACAGACCGCCTCGTCGCGAAGTGGACAACGGAACACGGCCATACGCCAAGCACAGCAACGGTCATCAAGCTGCGGCAGCAAGCGACCCTGGCGACACGTGTCCCCAAGTCCGAGCTCCCCACGCCCCTACACGAGCTATCCAGAGAATGGAAGGCACGCGCCGCCGCAAAAGGATTCCCACCGAACGACGTTATCGCGGCAACGATCAACCGCTCCAGAATTGCCCCATTTAGCTTCACTGACTTCACCTCTGACTGGATATGCGCCGTCGCAACCCTGACCCGTGAGCGGGTGGCCCACAAACGCTCCACTTGGAACCGCTGGAATCTTGTTGCTGAAGCGGAACGCGTCTGCGCGCAGGTGCGTTGCCGGACGGCGGCGGACAGGAGCACGCTCATGCACGCCGTCGCCACCGCGGCCGAGCAGCAGTCCGTGCCGCTGAATGACTACCGGTACACCGTCCCCGCCCATGCCGAGGCAGATGTCCTGTATGGACCACGAAGCGTCTTCGACTTCCACGGATCGCGCCTCTACACCGATACGTCCACGCTCGCCTGTGAGGACGCGGTCATGGCAGCAAGGAACGACGACGGCGGCCCGGCAGTCCGCGCACACGTCATCATGGATCTCCTTGACCAAGTCCAACAGCCAGAGAGCCGAGTGCTTCACTTTGACCAGCGTGCCGCCGTTGCCGACGTAGTCCTGAGCGGCCACAGGCTCGACGCCATCGTGGGACCAGCGGGCACGGGAAAGACGACCACGCTCAGTGCAGTGAAGGCAGTATGGGAAGCGGAGTACGGCGCCGGCAGCGTTGTTGGCCTCGCCCCGGCAGCTGCCAGCGCCGAAGTGCTGGGCCGGGAACTCGCCATGGCAACCGAGAATGTCACCAAGTGGCTGCATGAATCGGCCGGTCAAGGCGCAAACTCAAGGGCCGGACGCTTCTTCAGCGTCCAGACGCAACTGGCCAATGCGCACGTCGGCGAGGACTGGAGCATCGCATTAGCGCAGGAGGCTGCGCAGCTCGCTGCCACCCAGCAACGCTGGTGCTTCCATGCGAATCAACTCATCATCGTTGATGAAGCGTCAATGGTCTCGACATTCCAACTCGCAGCTCTCGTACAGCAAGCCCAGGAAGCCGGCGCGAAGATCCTCCTGGTCGGCGACCCCGGGCAGCTGGACGCCATCGACGCCGGCGGCGTTCTTGGCTGGCTGGACCGGCAATGGAAGGCAACACGGCTGAGCACGATCTGGAGATTCCATGAGGAGTGGGAGCGCACAGCATCGCTGAAGCTTCGGAAGGGTGACTACGCAGCTATATCCGACTACGCACACCATGGAAGGATCCAGCACGGTAGCTACCTGGATATGGCTGACAAGGCGTACCTCGCGTGGCAGGCCGATACCCGGGCAGGAAAGTCGTCCATCCTCATCGCCGCCGACAACGAAACGGTCAGCATGCTCAATGAACGGGCGCAGGCGGATCGAGTGGCGCGGGGTGAGGTTGATCCCGATCAGACGGTGTTGCTCAGCGATGGCTTACGTGCGGGTTCCGGTGACGCCATCATCGCCCGGGGAAATGACCGGAAGCTCGTGGACAGCAGCGGTGCTTTCGTGCGGAATGGAACGCTGTTCGACGTCGAAGGCATCAGTCGGCGTGACGGCTCCCTGCTGGCACGACGGCGGGACACAGGCGCGAGTGTCCTACTCCCCGGAGCCTATCTGGGGGCGTCCGTCGAGCTGGGCTATGCCACCACAGCACACCGTTCCCAAGGCATCACGGTGGACACCGGCCACACCGTGGTCACTCAGGGCCGGCTCACGCGCGAGTTGCTGTATGTAAGCATGACTCGTGGCCGTTCCGGTAACTATGCCTACGTCAGCGAAGGTGACGACGCCGACCATCCTGCTGTCGATCCATCCATGCAGCTCTCATGGCAGGGCATTCTTGGCGAGGTGCTGGCGGCTGAGGGCGCTGAGCGTACCGCCCACGAGGTGCGCGACGCGGAGCGGAGGAAGGCTGACAGCCTTGAGCGGCTCTACGCGGAGTATGACTATCTCGCGCAGATCGCGGCGGAACTGGACCTCAGGCAGCAGTTAGACGATCTTGCCCCTGGAGCCTCCCAGGAATTCGAACAATCTCCATCGTGGGGCGCAGCTGTCGCGGCGTGGCGGAAGGCAACAGCCACCAGCCGGCAGGGTACCGAGCGCATACTGAGCCGGTTCTGCCAGGAAACTAGCAGTGCCAACGATCGCTGCGCTGTCCTCAGCGTGCGCTTACGCCGATTCATGAAAGGAAGGACGACGGCGGTTGAGGAACCTCTGGTTGAAAAGCTCACCATTCCGCGCCCTGACTTAGCGTCGATGATTCAGCAAGTCAGGGAACGGATCTCCCAAAGAACGGAGGCCGTGAGCATGGCAGCGCTGACAACCGATCCTGAGTGGAAATGTGCTTTGCTCGAGGCCGTCGGAGATAGCACCAGCGGCGAAACCTGGCAGCTGGTCCATGACGTTGCCGTCTTTCGCGACAGGTGGGCGCTGCCGGACTCTCCCCTCCCCCTGGGCCCGTCTCCTGCGGATTACGAATGGGAACAAGGGGGCCAGCGTGAACGAATCAACGCAGCAATTAGAAATGCTCATCGCCGTGGCACCGCTCAGCTAGATGACTCACCTGTGGATTCAGCCCTTTCTCAGCAAGTCGTCCTTACAAGTGCCGGCTGGCAGCTCTAATCTGGTAAGGAGGTAATGCGAATGGTCGTCAATCCGGCGGTAAGACCCAAGGTAGCGACAACCGGACTAGTGATAGCCAGCTCGGTTGTCTTCATAGTCTTTGCCCTCTCATTCATAGCCTTGGCCGCCACGGAACTTCCTTTCGTCATGAAGGTCATCGTTGGCAGCTTGTTGCTGGCAACTCTTCTAGTGCTGGCGCTGCTGTGGGGGAAAAGATCTGCCCAACGGCGGACCTGGCTGGCAAACGCAGCAAACAGATGGCGATCCTTCGACAGCGCTAAGCTGGCCGGCGGGACCACGACAGAGGTTACCCTCCTCAGCGTCGACGCGGTGCAACCCACCGGCGCGTGGGTCACCATCCTGTGGAACCGCTTTAACCACGTTCAACGTGCCTGGATAGAAGCACTACCCGAACCACTATGGCCAGGATCCGTCCTGCTCATCGCCCCCGACCCCACTCAAGTAATGCCCAGCACACCCTGGCCAGAGACATATTTCATTCGAGCCGCCGACTGCTTGGCTTGGGCACCCGCCGAAGGCCGGAACCCCTAGTCGCATTTACTGTCACGACGCTCCGGTCGATACAAACATTCGAACGTATGTTCTAAAATAGCTTCATGATCAAGTCCGGCTCCCCTGAAGATGTTGAGCGAATGATGATGCGCATGGACGCCGAAGCAAGCCGGCCAATAGATGACCCCGCACCCATCCGAGATTTCCCGAAGTATGGGCGTCCGCTCGTGTACGTCAGCGGAATTTACGGCAAAGCCGTCGGGTGGACCCACAAGTACGGCCTCATCGAGTGGCTGGATACTTCCGGCAAATACCGCATGGGTTGGGCGCATTCCTCGAGCATCAGGCGTGTAAAGCCTGATGAGTGGAAGGGCAGTAGTGCGCTGTAGTTGGCAGCCATTCCGGCGACGCTCAGGTAATTATCGAGTAGCGCCATGCGTGTCGAAGAAACGCAAGGCTCGCGGTCGTGCCTAGGGTCGTGGGCATGGAAAGAGATCCCTCAGGGGAGCTGAGAGGACAGACGTCGATCAACGATCTTCTCGACAAACCGGTCGGCGCCGCACCGGTCCAGCTCGCGCTGCCGATCCTGGTGCAGCTGAAGCCTGGACAATTTCGCCGACTGTCTTAGAGCGGCGGCCGAAAGCGTCTGAGCGTCACGTGGAGCGTTGACAAGGTGATGACCTGGTCCAATGAGGATCAGGCCATCACACTGCCAGCAGCAATCAGCTACATGCTTATGTCAGCTCGCTCCTGCCCGCCTAAAGGGGGCACCGCCACGGGACCCTTCGTAGCGATGCTGTAGGCGGGTTGGGCTGCTTCTGGGGCTGCCTGCAGACCAGCTCCCATTGCAGCTTCTGGACCAGCCGCGGCACGTGGAGAACGGTGGTACGCGGCCGTGCCAAAGCGGAGGTCAGGACCGATGGTTTCAGCCACAATGCGCCGGGCTTCACGTTTCTCCCCGTCCTTTTCGAAGGCACGGAACTCAAGTTCGCCGGACACCGTAACGGGGTCACCCTTCTTCAAGGAGTTCGAAGCATTCTCTGCGAGCGCGCGGAAAGCCGAGACGTTGTGGAAAACAGGCTCTCCGTCCTGCCAGGATCCGTCTGCTCCTTGAATCCGCTGGTTCACAGCGACCCGGAGTTTGGCGTGCGCCACACCCGACTCCCCGTAGGTGAGCTCGGGGTCGGCAACGAGATTGCCGACGATGTTGACCGGAATCTTTGTGCTCATATCTTCTGTCCTTTCCTTCGCGGACGGGGCGGTCCCGTCCAACGCTTTTGGTCGGCTAGGGGCCCGAGATCTCCAACCCTCGCGAGGGCCCGTCCGGCTGCTGCAAGCCCGCATAGGTTTCCTGGCTCTGGAGCTTAGGACCGGCTTCAGCCACCGGAACTTTTCCACCGGTACCCGGAGGATCAGTTACTTCAAGGATTTGCTTTGCGGCTGCCGTGACCCGCCCCAGGACTGACTTCGCTATCTCCACGCGGGAAGGAGGTTGGCTGCGGGAGGAGTCGTTACCCGCGGCTGAATGCTCCGCCTCAATCACTGCGTCAGCCCAGCCGGATAGGTAGCTTGCTGACTGGGGACCCCGGTCAATTCCGTGCGCTTTCAGGACGGTGTACGCAACTGACTCAGCTTCGACTTCAGCCAATCCGCGGTGGTCCACGCTGCTCCCATACAGCTTGCCCACATTGTCGTTCGGACCATGCAGCAGAACATGCCCAAGCTCATGGGCCAGCACGGCAATTCGTTCCTCAGCGTTTAGCCACCCGCCCACCTGAACCTGGCGCTGAGCGAAGTCGGTGAAGCCGCTCGTTAGTCCGTACTGCGCGTCAGTGACGTGGATTGAGAAACCACGCGCGCGGGCGACTCCAGCCAATGCTTCCCACAGCTGAGGCGCCTCCACAGACGAATGATTAGCTGGTCTCGGAACCAGCAGCGGTGCGCCCTGGGTCTGGGAAACGTCGAATACTGCCTGACCGCGCCAACCGGTGATGAGGGTCTTCTTCCCCTCGTCGACTGCGCCGCTGGGCAGCTTATCGCCCAGGGGGACGCGCTGACGCGTACCGTCGGGCAGAAGCATCTGTTGAACCCGGGCGGTCCTGGGTGCGATAACCCATAACGCATGCTCACCCCGCAGGACAGTGCGGCCGTGCCGCTCCCATTCCTTGTACCCCGCGACCAGCGTCGGCTCATCGGTCCCTCGCTGTGCCATCTGCATCATTAGCAAGGCAACATTGCCGCCGGAGTAGCGCCACAGGGTGGCGGACGCGTCGAGCAAAACCTGCCAATGCGATGGCGAGTCAACGGCCTGCTCCAGAATTGAATGCAGGCCATCCATCAAGGCCGTAATGCGTTCCTCCGGCGCCATACGGCGAGCGCCCAGTCCGTCCTGATCGGGAGTCTGGCCAGAGGGGATAGTGGAAGGTGCTTCAGATCTAGCGGCCACGACAGCCACCCTTCATGCTTCTTGGACCGCAGCATTGCTGCGCAGACATCGGTTCATGGTTGGGTGCCGCACGAGCGACATGACTCAGAAGTCAGGAACCAGCTGATGGGCGGCCTTACACCACTCGAGAAAGGCAGGGTCGTTGTTGGCCAGAATCCTCGGTGCGGGTTCCTTGTGCAGCTGCAGCCCGACGCATCCTGCAGTCCTGGTATGCGTCCTCAGGCGTTCGACGGCGTGCGGGAGCCTTTCGTGAAAGGCGAGCGGGCCGAAGCCCGGGTCATCTGGTGTGTAGGAGGCAAGCTCCGCGCGCTGCAGCGCATATAGCTCGGCCACCGTCTCGGGGTGACGCCACCAGCAGTCTGGAACGACCGACGTCGTCAGTTGGTACGTGGCGACAAGCCATCTCACCCAAGAGAACAGAGATCGCCAGGCGTCCTGCGACTGCTCTGGCGTCATCTCCCGCCAGCGTCGGGTTACGGTCTTGGAGCCGCCAGGTGGAGCAAAAGCCGATCTGAACAGTTGCGCGGTGATCTCGTCGTCCCCGAAGGAACCCGAGGACGGCACGTCGAACTCGTCAGTGTCGTTATGGCTGCGCATCCGGCGCCCCTTCGCTCTTCTGCTGGCGGTCCCTGTGCCCGTCGGCCAATACACGTTCCATTTCGCCTTTCAGGCGGCGGAGCTCCCCCGCATCCTTTCGTTTGTGCCACTCAAGCAGGTCCAACAGGATGGGCCGGGTCCGCCTGCCGAGCATGAGTGCCGTGCCCACAGGCAGGCGTCGAATCTCGTCCAGGGCGATTACTGGACTTTCGCGTATCTGCTCACCGTCCTGCCGCCCCTGCGAGGACCAGGACCGGGTGGTGAGTGTGAGGCTCCGCTCCCCCAGCAAGGCAGCGAGTGAGCGCAGGTCCCGTTCGTCGGATCCACCCCCAAAGATCACCTTGATGATGGCCGAATCCCAAATGGTCGATGCCTCGTCAATGGACCAGCCCGAACGGGCCTGGGATAGGGACTGCAGAACCACCAGCGTTGAGATCCCAATGCCGCCGCCGTCGGACAGTGCAACCGGGAGCCCAGGCCACGGGGCAAGGTTGGCGATCTCGTCGAGGATCAGGGAAAGCGGCGGATCCAGCCGGCCCCCTGGGGATACGAAGGCCATTTCCCGTGCTGCATTGTCGATGTCATCGATCAGTGCGGATAGGTACGGTCCTGCAGCAGCTGCACCGGCTCGTGTACCAATGAGATAGAGAGTCCCCCGATCCCGTATGAAGGCCTTGGGATCGAACTCTTCCGACTCGTCCTGCGGATTCAGTGCGGCGAGCACTTTGGGCGATGACAGTGGTGCCACCGCCGCCGAAACCCCAATCCATGAGTTGGACGTGTTCCGCGGATCATCTTCCAGGATGCCCATCAGGTCGGCCTGCCAGCCCAGTGCAGCACCCGGCCGACTCAGCACCTCCAGTGCTTCCCGCGCCAGTACAGGACTGGAAGACCAGCGTCGGAAAGCCGTCACTCCCTCGCCAGACAGCGCCGCAGCATGGAGCAGGCACTGAAGAACTATCAGCGAGCGCTTTTGCCAGGCAGCGTTCTCGCCCTTCATCTCGGTGTCCGCCGTGATAACTAGCGCCCGCCGGGTAGCAATGTCAGGGTCCTCGCACCCACGTACGGGCGACCAGCGAAGGGACGATGGAAGTCCTGACATGCCCTGCGGATCAAAAACGGTGACGGGTCGGCCTCCGGATGTCCGTGCCTTCATCGTCACCACGAGGTTGTCCGCGCGCGTTGACGTCGTGACCACAGCACCCGGCGCGTCAAGGATGGCGTTGATGACGACATAAAGCCCCTTGCCTGATCGCGGAGCACCTTGAATCACCAACGACTCTTCCGTGGAGACGTGGACGGTGACACCGCGGGAGCGGCCCAGCATCCATGACACGTCCTGCACTGAAGGATTCGCGAGTCCTGGACGCGTGAACTTTCCTCTTTTCCGCACGGCCCTCGCGCCAAAATCGTGAAGAATCTCCGCACGGCGGGCAACGCCGTCGCGGTTCAAGATGTCTTGGCGCAGCCAACCACCCGATTGCTTCCATCGCCGCCAAAGGACCACCGCACCGACGGCGAGCGCACCAACCAGCAGTAGAGCCGGGGTGAGAACCCACCAGACGCTGTCTGTGCCAAGCACACAATCAGCCCGGCGAACAATGATCCATTCCACTCTGTTGGCGATGAGTCCGACGGCGGCGGCAGGGTTGAAGGGCGACGGCGGCATGGTGCCGCACTGCCAAGAGCCGGCCACGTGCGCTGCTGCCTGCACCACTGCGCAGAGACTTACGTAGGCTGCGGCGGCGAAAAGCCCAGCCGTGACCAAAGGGTTGTCGCTTGCCGCCCGCGAGCTCGCTGGCCGTCTCACAGCATCCTGTCATCTGTCCCGAAAACGGCAAGCTCGTCAGTGGTCACTCGATTGGCAACGATGAAGGAGCGGTTGCCCACTTTCCAGAGCCCGACACCCTTCGGAAGGTTCTCAACATGCTCGCATTCAGCTTCGGTCAGGCCGAGCGCTTCCTTGGTCAGGCGCATCGCATCGTGCTTCTGCCGGTAAATGACCCTGGTGTCAGCCTCAGTCAGCAGGCCCAGGGCTTTCTGCCTGTGTCCACTCGTGCTGTCACCGATCTCGTTCAGGTCCGCGACCTTGTGCATGATGAGCAGGTTCGCGATCCCGTAGGTTCTGGCGAGTCGCCACTGCTCGCTCATCTTTGCCAACATGTACGGATCTGCGAGCATCCGCCAACCCTCGTCGTACACCACAAGCCGCTTCCCGCCGTCGGGATTGGTGATGGCCGCTTCCAACCACGTGGCGCCGCACGCTGCGGCCAGCGAAAGCGCCTGCTCGGATGCGCCGATCAGTGCTGACGTATCCATCACCATCATGGGAGCGTCTGCGTCGAAGGCCACCGTGGATGGTGCGTCGAACATCCCTTCGAGATCACCGGACACTGTACGTCGCAGGGAATGGCTGACGGCGGTTGCTCCGTCTGAGCCGACCAGGGCGGTCATCTCCTTCGACGGCTTGAGGAGGTGGTCCAGCACCATGGGCAGGGTTGGGTTTGAGTTCTCTCTCATGGTTTCCATGAGTGCGATGTCCAAGGCCGTGTGCTCCACAGGCCGAAGGGGCGTGCCCTGCCGCATGAGTGAAACCAAGGCCCCCAGGAGATAGCGACGGCGTTGCCTCACCACCGCTTGCCACTGAGCCTCTGTAAGGGCAGTGGAGCGGGGACCGGCGTCGAGGGGATTCACCCTTGCAGGGCGGCCCGGGCCAATGGATATGACTTTGCCGCCAACAGCCTCCGCTACCGCAACCCACTCGCCCTTGGGGTCAGACGCGACAGCTGCCTTTCGTCCTAGGGTGATTGACCGCGTTACCAACGACTTGCCGCACATTGACTTGCCGGTGCCAACCGTCCCGATCACAACAATGGAGGGGCCGCTGATGACCCCCTTGTCGTACAGGATCCATGGATCGTAGGAGAAGGCCCCCGACCCGAACACGTCGGTGCCGATGTAGGTTCCCTCGTGTCCAAGCCCCGACTCTGTAAGGAACGGGTAGGCGGCCGCAAACGTCATGGTCGATGCACGGTGGGGCGCGGGCCGTAACCGATGCGGACCCCGCAGCGAGTTTGGCTCGTTACTCCCCCAGTCACCCGCGAGGCGAAGCCCCTGGGGGTCGCGCTGCTTCTTGCCTTCCCCGGCACTCGCCCACCCTGCGGCAGGTGGCGCGGGCCGCCGTCGTGCTTTCCCTTGCGGTCGGTTCTTTCCCGACGGTAGATACTCGAAGCTTTTCAATGCTTGTTTCAACGCAGTCCCCTCCCAAGCGGCAGGCTGCCGGCGACAAACGCGGCCCATTGCTGTCCGTAGAGAAGCCGAAGCTCAACGAATGCTCCTGCGGCAGCGGACTCAAGTTCCTGGCGATGCCGTGCCAAGTCCTCGAGCGAAGTCGCGGTAACCGTAATGTAGGCAGCCGGGCGGACGTCACCATGGCCGGCGACGATCTCTTCCTCCCTCTGGATCACTTCTTCTTCCTCGGCCTTTTGCTCACGGGTGAGAGGCCTATCGAAGCGGGCATTAATACGGCGACGGGTTTCATGCGCCTCCTGGGCGGAGCGGATGTCACGGAGGGCTTCCGCGGTAGGCACTGCCCGTATAACTTCCGTGAACGTGTGGCGGAATTCTCCCACATAGATCAAGGGGTGCAGGAAGCCCGGGAAGACCTTCTGGCGCGGCCATTCAGCGATCCAGAAAGTCTGGTGGAACCCGGTGTCGGTCCGCAGGTAGGTCCAGTGTTCCTCAACTGCCATCGGGCCGTGGCGGTGGAGGGTATCCATCGCCTTACTTGCCGGCTCGTCCGACGGCGGGGCTTCCGCCGCCGGCGCTTTAGCAGCCGGCAAAGCAGCGGGATCGAATGCGGCACCGATGATGGTTAGCAGTCCGGGTTCGCCAATCCACTCGTCCACCTTCACGCTGTGGGTACCCAGCGACGTTTTCATCGCCTCGACTTCCAGCCGCAGGACGCGTTCCAGGCCTACCAGCCCTCCGCCGGACTCCTTGATCCGCCGTCGAGCCTTGCTTGTGTCCAGGACTACCGCCACGAGGAGTTCGTGGCTCATGGTTGATCCGGCTGCACCGAGCAAGTCCTCATACGCGCGTTGTCCCCACGCAGCCTTCTCGTCGGCTTGTGCCGGCGGGGCGTTGTCTTTGTAGAACTCCCAGAGCGCCGACGACGGGTAGGGCAACGTGTAATCCTGGACCGCGATTCTTGCTACGCCTGGCCGCTGGGCCATGCCCGCTTGCACACGCGACCAGGCCTGGACCGCCCAGGCTTTGTCATCCGCATCCAGGAGTGCAAAGGACCGCGTGCTGCAGCGCAGCACCGCGATAGCCTCCCTGCCGTGGCGATCGACCACGAAGCATTCTCCACCGGCCGTTGTTCTGATCTCCAGGTTGCCGAGGCCGCCGGGCAGAGCGAGCCGACCAGCAAGCTGTGGAGCCGTGGGTCTTGCAAGGAACCGGGTTTGTCCCACCGCGGCCCTGTAGAAGAACAAAGCGAGCTGTTTCGCCCATACCGGATAAGGGATTCGGGAATACTGGAGGAGCCCGAGCAGCATAAGCCCAAGCCATAGGGGCCCGGAGGAGAACAGACCGACCGGCCCACTGCTCGCAGAAGCCACGATGGCAACCGCCCCTCCCCCTGCGACGATCAGCAACTGATACCACTTGAGGCCAAGGAAGAAGCCGCGGCGCTCGTACCTCGGGAATTTGACGGCCTCAAGGGCACGCGCGTCCTCAGACATGTGGGGTACCTCCGTTCGGAGGGTTGATTCTTGGTGATTGGGGTTTCGGAGGCCGCGCCCTCGAAGGGTCCGGTGCGCTTTCGTTGGGATGCGCTCGCGGTTCGGCGCCTCCGACTGAGGCCTGCCGCGCGTTTGCTGGGGCAGTCCCGCCTTTTTCGTGAGGATCTACGCGCACCAACCCCTGCTGCGACCCTGGTGAGTGCAGGGTGTTCGGAGCTCCTGTCGAGGGCCCGCTTCTCAGGGACAATTGGCCCCCGTCGCCTTGGTTCGACGGCATCCCGGACCGGACAGCGGGTGCCAGCGCTTGAGTCGGGAAAATACTGCGGCTTGAGCTGATGGGGCGAGTCATTGCAGAACGACTTACCAGGCTCGCGAGTGTAAGGCGGCCCCCTGTCTGCCTACTGATCTGCCGAGCCGCCACACTACTGCTGCGGGACAGAACATGGCCCCCGCCGGCCGTTTGGGCCGCTGCCGCGAGTTCCCCGCCCGCGAAGCTAACCAAGCGCAGGGCCATCAAAGGGGCGCCGCAGGCAAGCGCCATACCCACCGTTCCGGCTGCCAATCCGGCAAAGGACTTGGACTCTGCAAAGAGCTTCACCGCAACGGCCAAGACCGTTCCTGCTAAGGGTTTCGCCAACACCAGGGCAATGACCACCTCGCACCAGCGGCGTGCCCAGGATTTTGTCTTGTCCCAGGGCAGCAGCATCAGGGCCACCGGCGCGACGGCCGCTAACACGACGAGCGCAAAGGAACGGAAGATCATTGAGCACATCAGGATGAAGGCAAGGATCCACACGACAATAACTGCCATCACTGTGACGACGACGGCTCCGACTGGGCCCCCTGTCGTCCCAGGTGCCAGCGAGACCAAGTTCCATTCTCGACCACTTCCTTCTGGTGCCCGTTCGAATCCAAAAAGCCTCATGAACACGAGGTATGGGTCCGAGCCAATCGATTCGAGCAAGGCGGCTGAGGCTAAGTCACTCGCCCGCGTGAGTTGCCGAACAAGATAGACGGCAGCCCCGACGAGTGGAATGGCGGCTGCGCCGCCGAGCATCGCGCGGCCGATCCGTCTCGGCTGCTGGCTGATCAGGCCCGACAGGACCTGGAGGATCATCACGACGACGAGGGGCGTCATCATGACGACGACCCACCAGCTCGTCAGACCCTCGATGGAGAGCCACTGGGAGTCGTCGACGTTCGATACAGAGAAGGCGCCGGTAATAAAGGCCCAAAGCCAGGAGGCCATGTTTTGGAGGATGTTGGCGAAGAGGGACGTGACTGCGCCCATGGCGTTGTCGTTCGTTTGTGAGACCAAACCGCAGCCGGGCGGCCACCATCCATTGAGGTCGCACTCAACGGGCATGACTTAGAACCCGAGTGGGAAGGCGGTCTGCGACCAGAGGATGTAGCCGTTGATGCCGCCGAGAATGGCAGCCACCGGACCTGTCCACAGGAGGATCACTCCCCCACCGGAGGCAAGGCGCGACGACTGGCTAAGCTTGCCGGCCAGCAGCATCGCGGCACCGATGATCGCCACGATGGCAATGATGATGAAGGCGCCGACGAGGATGCCGCCGCCTATCTGTTTGAGCGATTCCAGAAAGGGAAAGCTCGCGTTCGGGGTGATCCCCGGGTCCACCGCTGCGAAAAACATTGGTGCTCCGTCCGTTGTATTCCATGGAGTGAGCAGATGAGCTCACGGGTTCATGGAGGCCGCGGTGCGGAGCGACATGACTTTCATTCCGTCGCCAGAACAGTTCGACTAAACCTTTCGTCTCACTTTCTTGCCGCAGAAGTTTTAGTCGCTCGATTCTAGTAGCGATGGGTTCTCAGGTGTGTGAAGTGGAGATGACACTTGCCCACTACGTCTCCCGGCGATTTCCGAACACGTGATGTATATCTTGGATATGCCGGATGGAAGACTTGAAAAAATAATCGCTCGCGCGACCGACTCGCTTGGGGATGTCAGTGCAGTAGGCATCGGTATGTTGCTTAGTGCCGCCGGACCGGAAGCTGCGTATATCGGTGCTGCCGCCGGCCCTGTAGTCGCTGGCGTCGCGCACGATCTCGCGAATCGAATAATGAGTCGCAAGGAAGAGCATCGGCTTGGGGCTGTGATGATCTTCGCCATGGAATCTATGAAGCAGATTCAAGATGATGGCGGCCGAGTGCGAAACGATGGCTTTTGGTCAAGTAGCAAGGGGTTTCCAAGCCCAGGAGAAGAAGTCGTGGAGGCAGTCCTCATCGCCGCCCAACGTGAGCCGCAGGAGAGGAAACTTGAGTATTTGGGCTGTCTTCTCGCGCAGATTGCTTATCACGACGAGATCCCTCTGGAAACGGCCGTTTGGATGATCAACACCGCTGAGCGACTTACGTGGACGCAGTACAGCCTAATTTCCATGATTGGGCGGAAGGAAGAATTCGACCTCGGCGGCATCGAAGTCGGTCAAGGTATCAATTCGTGGAAAGGATGGGCCGTCCACGAGGAGCTTAGGGCAATGGGGCCGTTCGGACTCAGCATCATGGGTGCACCGGCAAAGAAGACACCCCGGCTGGGACTCGGGCTGTTCAATATGGATCTAGCGGACTTCGAACTGGGCAACGGTGGGCAATTGCTGTTCAACTTCTTGGGGGTCGGCGACATTCCAGTGGACGAAATCGAAGAACTGATTGAAGCACTTCGAAAAGAAGCGCAAGAAGACTCAGGCGAACAGACTCCTAGCGGGTGAATACGATTGTAGGTTTCATATTCAACGTAGCAACATGCCGCTCGAATGTGCTCCTAGGGATTGTCCTGGCCCAGGACTATCAGACATAAATAACGGCATTGGGGCGCCCTTGGCCGGCAAGAGGATTCTTTAGCGTGCCGCATGCTTACTGAGCTTCTTATTCGCGTCGAGCAGATACACCAGGTCGTGCCCTTGCACCGCCGCCCGAGCTCGAGACGCTTCCTGTGCACCCGCTGCAGCGATGCGGGCGCCGGTTGCCCTCCAGCAGTTGGCGAAGCAAGTGCCATCATCGTTCATGCGCTGCAGGTGGTGAATTAGTAGCTCCGAAAGGCTAGCTAGCCTTCCGGCGGTCGCAAGCAAGACTCCCGTGAGAGGGTCAGCACAAGGGCTACCTGTGGCCGAACGTTCAGGCTAGATGTACTCAGCGCCTTAGCAGGTCGAAGTAGGCCGCGCCAGGATTCCAATTGACGGGGTGCAGCAGTGTCCCTACCGCCGGGTTGAGGGCACTCCACATCAGGCCGTCACCCGCGTAGATGCCGACGTGACCCCAGTTATCCGGCCCCTGCGGGTTTTGAACCACGAGGTCCCCTGGTTGGGGATCCTCTGTTCGGACACCAACGCGCCACTGTTCTACTCGGGGCAGCTCGATTCCGGCTTGCCTGTATATCCACTGCACATAGCCGGAGCAATCCCAGGCTTTGAAGGCAGTCCCTCCCCACACATATCTTCCGCCCAAACCTTCTTTGGTGAACTTCAGAATGTCCTGCCGTAGCTGGCTCAAGTTACCTGAAGATCCCGTAGGCCGAGGCGCTGGCGAGGAATCTGCACAAGAGGCAGGAGCAGTGCCGCCCTCAAGCGCAGCCACGATTGCCGTGGCCGCCGGCTCCCAACGTGCATACAGTTCAGGAAAAGCAGACACCTGGACGGCTTGGGCCGCCAGACCTTTGTCCATTGTCTGCCAACCGGGAATATCCAGCAGTCCTCGAGGACTGCCCTGATTCGGTCCCGACGGCCCGCCGAAGAAGGCACGCGCGTTATAGGAGGCATCCATCAGTTGCTCAACGGTCCCCCAGCCTGCCGCCGGACGTTGTTGGGCCGAACCGATCGAGTCGTGGTCACGTCCGAGGCCGTCATTGGGGAAATGTAGGGAAGCTGGCACGCTGGGGTTCGCGAGCATACGCAGGCTTGACTCCTGCAGCGCCATCATGATGGCGATGATCTGCCCGGAGCGCGGTATTCCAAGCTGCTTGCCGACCGCGATGTATGTCCGTGCAACGCTCTCCTGACGAGGCGTCAGCTCGTAGAGCAAGCGTCCGGCGTTCCGAACTTCCAAACCGGCACCAGTGACGTTAGGGGCAGTGGCCACCTCGGATCCCACTGGTGTACAGGCGACTGCGGATTGGCGCGCCATACCCGTTAGCGCCGCCACGCCTCCGGCAAATGCCATGGCGCCAACTATCAGAGCGAGGAAAGCGGCAGCCGATACGGCCTTCACCAATGCCCGGCGCCGCATGAAGCCTGCGACGGCCACCAGTCCAGCCACTAGTAAACGATTCTCTCTGCGGTTGCGTAGAAGGCAACCATGGCGCAGCGTCCAGATGGAGCGGTGGTGGCAGGAGGACAGTTGACCATCACCGTAACGGGTGCCGCATAGGCACTTTTGCCGTTGCTGGACTCGTCCACAACTTGCACCGTCACCGTGCACACGTGAAGGCCCTCCCACGGGGCCGGATACTCCTGAACTTTGGCCAACTCGAGATCGCAGCGCAGGAATTCAGCGGTGCCGCTTCGGCGAGCGGACCGGTCTGCCAGGGTGGTGAACGTCCCCGCTGTCACGCCTGTCCCTTCAAACTCTCGAACCAGCACAGATAAGGGATTGGATCCATCAGGCAGCAACTCCCACCAGGACCGCACCCTGGCATATATATCCGAGTACGACGACGAACGGCTGTCCCAGCTATAGACTCCCTTTGCTGCCGCTACAGCGAGCGCCCGGTAATCGCGGGTACGTGGCAAAGCATCCGGCGTTGCCTCCGCCGTAGCGAGCGCCTCGTTAGGAACACCGGACGTATCGCCTGGTGCAGTGGCAGTGCCTGATGGCTTAGCCCCTGAAGGCGCGGTTGCGGACGTGGTCGGAGGGACCGGTTCGCTGGGGCTATTGGCAGGCCAAAGTAGGAAGACCGCACTAATCATGAGCAGGGCAACCAGCCCTGCCGCCAGCCACTCCCGGCGGCTAACTCTACGGAACCAATTCATCGTCCAAACCGATGTCCGAAACCCACGACCTACAGAGCCGGTCTATGAACTTCGTGCTGAAGCACGCGCCAAGCTGCCTGGTACAGCTGCCGGGCAAATCCGATATTCACCGCGATGTACCTCTCAGTGACGCCGAGTTCACAAGCCAGAGCGGCCATCTGAACGGACCTATCCAGTCCCCGCAGGCCCGGACGGACGATAGTCTCCGCGACGCTTCGAAGAATGTTTGTGGGAAGGCAGTTGGCAGCGCACCGGCAGAGATCGTCGACGCCTAGTCCGGGTTCGGGGTGGCAGTTCAATGCCGTGTTGATTGTCTTAGCGGTCTGACGAACGACGGTTACGGCATGCCAGCGACGCCGGTCCTTGGGAGACGGAGGTCCGTAATGTCTCGGCCCTGTGAGGCTGGATACGGCAAGCCTCCAGGTTTCCTCGCTTACGCTGCGCTGGACCAGGCCGAGCATGGCGTGTGCCCAGGCCTGATCAACATAGTTCTCGACGTCGTTTCCTGCTGCACCGGCATGGACGACAGCAAGAAGCTCCGGAGAGCTTTCCGTCGTCGTGAAGTCAACAAGCAAGGGCAACGTTTGATGGCTAAGCTCGCGCCGGATGTGGGCAGCGCAGATCTTATTGCAGACACCTTGGACCCACGCTTCAAACGGGATACCGGGCAGCTCCCGGTAGCGTCCACGCGCAACCCCGTCCCAAACGGCGACCCGGATGTCCTGCATGACATCGTCCACATCGCAGGATCGCCCGATACGCGCGAGCCGAGAAGTGACGTAACGGTGCACCCCATCGACCGCGACCATGATCTGGTCGATCTGGATGACGGGTTCTCCCGGCGGAGGTGCGCTTCGCAATGAGACATCAACGTCAGCGACCGTCTCTGGTCCTTCTGTAGATTGATACGCCTTGGCCTCAATCTCCATGGCTTCACCGCTTTGACTGTTCAGATCGAGTAGTTCGCAGAGTCGCGCAAACGGCCACCCCAGTTAGTGGATGCGAAGATCCAACAACGATCAGAAGAAGCTACAAGAATTATTGTCGACGATAGCTAAAGTATCGTCAAGAGTGCTGTTCTTACTTTTTGCGCTGCCTTCGGGAAGAATGACTTTATGCCGAGAATTACGCAGCCTCACGATGCCGCCTGGTCGGCCGACGTCGAAGCTGCCGTCGCAACCTTCGGCAACCGGGCGCGAAACGAAATTCTTCGATTCCTCACGGCCAGCGGGCCGGCGACGCGCGGAGACATCGTCGCTGCTGTCAGCGCGGGCGATCCCAGCGTGGCCAAGCATCTGACCGCACTCGAAGAGGCCGGTGTGGTCATGGTCGACGTCGAGCCTGGGCGTAGGCAGGGACGGTCACCGCGGTATTCGGCGAACCCTATCCGGATCAAGGAACTCCTCGACGCCCACCTCAAGTACTTGATGGAAAAGTAGCCGCAGTGGGCTGGAAAGATGAGCCCGACGTTTAGTCGGCGCGCTCCGGCGCCTCGTCCGCGTCTAACCGCGGACCGGCCTCGGCCCTCTCCCCTTCTGGCCGGCGGCTGATGTCCTTGTTCAGATACTCCGTGATCGCCCGAAGTGTCTCTGGTGATACGTCGCCAAGGGTGCGGGCCGCGAACGTCTTCACTCTCGCAGCGCGGAGAGATTTCACAAACTCAAGCTGGGAATCGATGCGCTCGGGAAGATCTGCGGCGTCGCTGCCCATCAGATATGCCGGATCCACATTGAAGATGTCGCACAAGGCGCCCAGTAGCGCCGGGTCGCTCACCAGCCTGCCTGTGCCGTCCTTCATGTAGAACCAGCGGGCCCTGGAAAGCTTGATGCCCTTCTCCGCCAGCTTTTGCTGGACTTCGCGGAATGTGACGGGTTGTCCTCGCTCTGCAACGACGACGTCGAGCAGCAAGTTTAGGCGGCGTGCAAGTTCGGCTTGGGGAGACAGTTCCGCGCCTTTGAGACCTTTGTCGTCTCCAGACACGCTTCACCTCCCAGACCAGACATGACTATCGTCAGTGAGTCACTAATTGTGCCCAGTATTGCCTTGGCCAACCCCACATGCAATAAGCGGGGCTTCGTCCTTCCATCCGTATGTGCATGAGCGTATCGTTTTGCTGTAGACCCGTCTACAGCGGGCTACAAGCGATTCCCTCGTCACTTGATTGTGGTCTTCATGGCGAACATCCTGATGAACCGGACGCGAAGCCGCCTCATTCGCTATTTGCTCACCCATGGCCCGGCGACCTGCCGCGAAGTCGCTGCAGCCCTCGACGTGTCTGTTTCCTCCATACGCAAGCATCTGAGTCTTTTATGCGAAGCAGGCGTAGTCATCCTCGGGTCGGGAACGTACACAGCGCGGCCGGATGAGGTCGAAAGGGAACTTGCAGACCTTGCGGCTTCGTTTCAATCCGCGGGCAGCGACTTCAGGAACCGCGTAACGGATGACTCCCACCTCTCGGTGTCGGCATTCCACTCGAGTGAATGTCCCGGAACCTTGAACCGAACCAACTGAACGAGGTCGGGTCGTAGCTCAGCGAATCGCTCAGAGACTGTGACCGGTGTCGATTTATCGTCGATCCCATGCAATATGAGGGTCGGCGTCTTGAGGTCACCGGCGCGGGTTACCCAGTTCAGCGCGGAGAGGTCAATGGATTGCTTGAGGCCCGTGACCCAGCGGCCTGCTTTCGAACCCAACATGCTCAGCCCAGCCTTGGCAATAACTTTCGGCAATCCACTGGCGCTCCCGTTAGACGTTAGGGTCTCAGTCCAATCCAGGACGGGAGCCACCAGCACCAGGCCGATGATCCGATCAGAATGGGCTGAGAGGTTTGCTGCACGCAGAGCCATGGAACCGCCAAGAGACCATCCAAAGAATACGAGCCGCTCTGCGCCGTGGTCCACGGCGTACCTAATAGCCGCTTCGACATCCAACCACTCGTTCTGGCCCAAGGAGTACCGGGAATCTTTCGACGGCGGCGCTTCGCCGTCGTTCCGGAACGACACGACCAGCGATGTGATGCCGAGTCTGCTCGCAACAGGAACACCGCGAAGGGCGCCGGCTCGTTTTCCACCCATTCCATGCGCGTGGATGGCCCACGTCGAAGACACTGGACCGGCGACCGTGGGCGCGAATTTCCATGCTGGTGCCATACCGCCGTCGACCGGAATCTCCACGTCCTCAAAAGGCAGGCCCAGTTGCTCTGGTTTGGAGTATGCGTACCCGCTCCAAATGCCGGCGGTAGCAGCGTGTATGTCACCGGAGTCGACTCGCTCCACGAGCCGAGTCACTGTTCCCGCATTCGTGCCTTCGTCTACGACAGCACCAATGCAGGCATGGCCCTTGCCGTTGCCGAACCACAAGCTGTAGCGGCCTGGTGCTCTGGTTAATGGGGTCGCTGGCAGTTCAATCCTCAGGGATCCATCCTCGCCGGAGAAGACTTTCCTGATGGAAAGATCCTCCCGTCGTGAAGTGCTCGGCACGACCACCCTGCGCGCAAAGTAGGCAGCTCCCAAGAACGTCACTGAAGATGCGCATACGGCTGCAATGGTGAGAAGGCGCAGCATCTTAGGAGTCTTCATCTGCGCTCCTGACATGCTTGTCAATGACCTCCCTAAGTCGCGCCAGCGTCTCGGGAGACAAATCCTGCAATTGCCTTGCTGCGAAATTTTTCACGCGAGCCTCCCGCATCGACCTAAGGAGGTTGAGTTGGGCTTCCACGAGTTCCGGTATCTCTGTTGAGTCATCAAGAAGGTATCGGCGATCCACGCCGAAGAATGCCGCAAGGTTCTGCAGCAGACCCTTGTCCATAGCCAGGGAGCTGTCACCGCTCCGCATGTAGGCCCATCTTGACCGCGACAACGGCGTGCCATGTTGGGACATAGCTTCGCTGACTTCCCTGTAGGACAAGGGCCCTGCTCCTCGGGACTCATACAAATCCAGCAAGAGATTGATCTTGCGAGCGAGCCTGGCCTGCGGCGGCTCCAGGGGTTCTACGGCATCATCTGCCACTTGGGTTCTTTCCCCTCCCCCGTCGCGTCGTGTCCAATCGACCACCCTGCGTGTCCCTATGGGAAGCGAGGTAATTCTCTGTGCGAGTTAATGTTTGAAAATCAGCTTCATCCAGCAACTTAGCAGCCGCGGGATCCATCAGGAGAGCATCCTCGATCTCGACGAGCATCCGATGAAGCCGCCGCGTCTCTGGGTCCCCCCGCTCAATGACTCCAACGGGCGTCACCAAGCGTCCATCTTTGCGGGTAGCTGTTGCTTTCTCCCAAGTGGATGAGAGGTCTTCGAGTAAGTCAGCTTGAGTCCTCTGTTGCGTTCGCTGGACGATCCGGCGTGCTACTGGCGGCAGGGCCAGTCCAGCACACAGGAACAACATCGCCCCGACAAAACTGGTGTCGTAGATGGCAGCCAACTGCTGCATGGTCGAGTGGTCTCCGAGAAGATGGGCTAGGTCCATTCCCAAGACTGAGAACACTACGACGAGAGCGAGGAAGCAGCCAATGCCAATGAGGGTGAAGGCGACGCGAAAGTAGGAAGCGGCCATCCGCCGTCGGAATCTGAAGCACACGTATCCGGTCACGCCGACGACCACCCCGATGTAGACAAACTGGATCGCCGAATAGAGGGCGGCAGCAGGCTGGTCCCCGTAATCCAACATGAATTTTGTTGAGGACGCCGGTGCTTCAATGCAGAGGAATGCAAGGACCAGCCCCACGGAGACTAAACCCAAAATTAGGAGGCCGCGACGGTCTCTGCACACAGGTGCATCATTAAGCTCTGCGGCCCGGAGGATCGCCTGGGAAAGGAAGTAGATTCCCACGACCATCAAAATGTTCGCGAGGAGATCCAGGAGGTTGTGGCCGCCGAGGGCTCGATCACCCGCGAGATAGATTGGATCGACGTTCAGGGTGAGCGCGGTTGCGATCGCGAGGGCGGCAACGAGGATGCTGTGGTCTTTCCTCGTGCGCGCGCCGGGCAGCAAGCACAGGACGAGGCCCCAGATGACCGTGGCCGCGACTGCCTGGATCACCCGAAGACCTGTTCAAATGACCTTGGCTCCATGGTGCTGTCGCGGATAGCGCCGGCAAGAAGATCAGCGAGAGTCTCAGCTGCGGCCTCCAGATCGTCGACGAAGCTGCTCCGTGCCAAAGCTCGCGACACCATCTCTCCGTCAAGATTGGGAAAGAGGCTGGCTGCATAGTCGGAGGAAATTCCCAGCTCATCGTGGCGCAGGATCATGTGTCCAAGTTCATGAAGGATGAACTGCTGCCTATGGAGCGCTGAGTCCGTGACGGCGTGCAAAATGATTTCCCGAGTATCCGTCGACAACCAGAGACCGCAGACGGACGTGCCGTTGAGGATCGTCGTGGCTTCGATCTCGATTCGACGCCGTCGTCGGACAGCCACGATTACGATGAGCCTCTCCAGCGTCAGGTGGCTGGGTAGCCGCAGTGATACGAACGCCGCAGCCGCAACCTGCGCTGGCCCCTGTTCATCCGATTTTTGCTGGTCCATACCGCCCCCTCCTCGCAGCGGACAGCAAGCGTGGCTGCCATCGACAGCTGCCACCGGAGCACCGCAGACGCCCCAGCTTCAATTGAACGCCTCCGCTCTGGACATGTCCAGAGCTACATCAGTATGGTCGACGGCTTTCACACTAGATGCAAGCTTGACGGCGTTCCCGACACGGACTAGACAGTAAGCAGCCTTATTATTTTGCTGGTCCCGTCAGAGGAGGAATGCTATGAGCGACAAGCCTGGTAATCAGACGCCCAACACCCCGGATGTGAGCGAAACAGAACTGCGCAAGATGAAGGTGGACGAACTCCGCCAGGAGGCCAGGGACGAAAATATTGCCGGCGCATCCGGGATGCGCAAGGAAGAGCTGGTGAAGAAAGTCGCCAACGCCCGATCGAAGGGCAATGGGGACGAAGACCAAGGTGACGGTTCGGATACGGACGACGTGAGCACCGGTCGGAAAGGCGGCAGCAAGCAGCATGGCGCTGATACACCGGGCAACGATACTCCGAACACCCCGGATGTGAGCGAAACCGAGCTGCGCAAGATGAAGGTGGACGAACTCCGCCAGGAGGCCAGGGAGGAAAACATTGCCGGCGCATCCGGGATGCGCAAGGAAGACCTGGTGAAGGAAGTGGTCAACGCCCGATCGAAGGCAGGCGGAGCCAGCAGAGGCAAAGGTGAGGATACTGATCCGGAGGACTTGGGCGCCGGTCCGGAAGGCGGCAAGATCCGGCATGGCGAAGCCTCCTCCAAGTCACTGAAGTATTCGCAGGAAATTACTTCGACGGAGGATGAGGCTGAACGCGAAGGCCGCAGCTTAGCGACCACTCATCGCGAGGTCATCAGGCAGTGGGCTGAAGAACGCGGTGGCACTCCGGCAACCGTTGAGGGCACGGAGCATGGTGACCACCTGGGCGTTCTGCGCATCGATTTTGGCGGCGAGGACAAGAACCTGCGCCGCGTCAGCTGGGAGGAATGGTTCAACACATTTGATGCCCGCCGACTCAATTTCATCTATCAAGAGCAGCGAAGCGACGGAAACCAGTCCAACTTTTTCCGACTGGAAAATCCGGAACGTGAAGATGCCTAAGGCACCAAGCAGCACAACAAAATCAGAAGAAGGCGGTGCGTCCTAGTAGTCGATGGCCTTCCGGTCGATGGACTTGAGAGCTGCGAGCCGTGCTTCCACTTCGGTCTGCTCGCCGAGGTCTTCCAGGGAGGCCAACTGCGCCTCCAGGGATGAGGTGGCGAGTTCCTGCTGGCCCAGGAGGTGCCTTTCTGGCGGCGGATGTTCTCCTCGTACCGGCCGACGGCAGAGGTCGGGCATCCGGCGTCCAGGGCTTTGAGCGCATCGTGGACCTGGGACTGTGGGGCGGCGACGCGGGAGCGAGCGAGTTGACCAGTTGGTTGCGCTTTGCGGTCAGCTCGGCAGCTTGTCCCGCATCTGGTCGTGCCCCCTTGAGCTTGTCGAGGACCTGATTCTGCGCTGCCAGGTTCGGCTCCTGGGCCTTGGCGGTGGATTCGGCGGTCATCTACTGGCCGAGGGCGACCTTGGCGAGGGCATCGAACTTGTGGGCGTCGACACTTTTCCCGGCGGCGCGGAACTCGTCGGCCTTCCGGGAGGCGCGATCGCCTTGTTGCCCCAGGTGTTGGCGTCGTTCACGGCCCGGGCGTGGTCGTCCTCGGCCATCTGGAGGTTGCCGATGGTCTGGCCGACGGGGGCCTCGGCCTCGCGGATGTTGTTCGAGTATTCGCGGACCATCTGGTCCAGCATCTTCTGCGGGTCTTCCGCGGAGTCCACGAGGGCGTTCAGGTTGGCCTTGGCGAGCTGGGGCACGCGGGTGAATATACTCTGCTTCACGGGGGTCTTTCTATCGGTTCTTGAGTCGCTTCTTATCCGTTCCCCTGTACCGGTTCTGCCACTCGTTCTGCGGAAAAAGCCCGGCGCGCTCCAGCGAGCGTGGACGTGGTGTGGCCCTTCACTGCGGCCAAGTGTCAGTTGTTGTCCCTTATCAAGTTGATTGCGTTCTGCAGGCCGCCATCCACTTGAGCCACCACGTTGTATGTCACGCTCCGCAGGGGCATATTGAGTTCCGAAGACCATTCGCCCTTCACACGTCGTGCAAATACGGGTAGCGACAAATCGACCAGCGCTCAGATTCATCAGCGCACCCTTTTAAATATTGCATCCTCACAGAAAGGCCTATTCTGAGGGCATGGCAGAGCCTGGTCAGGTAATTCCTCCGTCGCTTCACCCGCCGCTGGAGGTGGTGTTGGCGAAGGCTGTGAAGGGCGTTCCTCCGCCTGCAGCGTTGCCTGGTCAGATGCTTTTCGAGCCGAAGTTCGACGGCTACCGGGTCCTAATTTTTCGGGACCGCGACCGGGTGGGCATATGGTCGCGCCAGGGCAAAGAGCTGACACGGTATTTTCCGGACCTGGCAGAGGCGGCAGCGTCCATGGTTCTGCCTGGTTGCGTAGTCGATGGCGAAGCTGTGGTGTGGTCAGAGGGGAGGTTGAACTTTGAAGCCCTCCAGCGCAGGTTGTCCGCAGGAAGGGAGAGACTGCAATCTATGGCTGCAGAGAGCCCGGTCCATTTTGTCTGCTTCGACATTCTCGGTGTAGCCGGACACGACGCCAGGGACCTGACGCTGGCGGATCGTCGCACCCTGCTGGAGGAGCTGGCAACGGTCTGGGCTCCCCCGCTCTCGCTATCCCCTCAAACGACTGAACGGGACCTCGCACACCAGTGGTTCGAAGGTCTTGCCGGGGCTGGCATGGAAGGACTGATGGCCAAGAGCAGCCGTCAGGCCTACATGGGCGGGAAACGAATCTGGCTTAAGGCCAAGCACGTCTCAGAGGTGGACGTCATTTGCGCTGCCGTCATCGGACCCATGGAGCGACCGACCGAGATCGTGGCCGGGCTGCCTATCGATGGCGAGCTGCGAATCGTCGGCCGCAGCTCCACGTTGAAACCTGCTGACAGCAGGGCACTTGCCCCCTGGTTGCGGCCGCCCGCGGGAATCCACCCCTGGCCATCGGTGGTGAAGGGCACAACCCTGGACCGCTTCAATCGTGACGCGTCACCGACCGAGCTGACGCTCGTTGATCCCGTCGTCGTTGAGGTCCTTGCCGACGCGGCTTGGTCCGGCCAATCGTTCCGGCATTCCCTGAGGTTCCGCAGGGTCCGTCCCGAGCTCGAACCAGCAGACGTCGACGTTCCGTCAAGACTGAACGTCAGAAACACGGGCCGGTGAAGGTGAAGCCTTTCCGTCATTGCGTCCGCGAGGGTTCAAGTGACCCATATCCACGAACTAGTAGCCCGATGTCAAGGTATGTTCCTCGACGAAAACCCGGACCGGCTGCTGCACTCTTTCATCGTCAGCAGCTGGGAGTCTTCGAATGGCCCGCCGGCACCAGCCGCCGGGGCGTCCACTTCTACGCCTCCGCGGGCGCCAGCCCGTACGGCCCGGACGCCCGCCACCACGCCGTCGAACTTTTCGTGGGTGTGGAGGCCGGAGACGAAGCTGTCCTGGAAGGCTTCGCCGACATGGCCCTCAGCGTCTTGAAAAGCGGAACAGTGCCGCGGCATGGCGTGTTCGTTGCCGGTGGCTGGAAGGTCATCAAGGGCCGGGACTTCACCGGCTGGGTCCTGACCGAGCGCCCCGATGACCTGATTCCTCAACTGGACCTGCCCGATGGCCGGCACGTGGTGTTCCTGGACGCGCTGCCCGTCTTCTGGGAGGAAGCAGAGTACAGGCACGGCAACCGTGCCGACGATCAGTTCGAAATTTGGGAGGCTGAAGAAGTGAAGTCCTGGGACCTGAACCGGAAATTGCCGGCCGGGATCAAGCCACGAACAAAGCGGCTATCTGCCTGGCTGGGACGCTCGCTGGGGAAGTTTAGGAGCGTATGAGCAAGGAATGTGCGGCCTTCGATGCAGCAGCCCTACGAACCGACCCTCGGAGCCTTTATCGCCGAACAACGTGCACATGGTTCGTGGAGCTCGTGACTATACGAGCTGACCTCAAGCCCGTTCGCCAGGGCTAACGATCTGTTGGCCAGGGCTCTCGGGGACGTGCTGTGGGGGCAATCGGGAGTGCGTCGATCTTCACCAAGGCTCGGTAGGTAGCAACTACGACCATGATGAACCCGATCAGGGCCAGGATGCCACCGAGCACGGCAATGGCGGTAAAGATGCTTGCCAGGGACTGATCGCCCGGAGCGAATGCCATGGTCGCGAAGAAACCCGATGCGCTGCTGAGGAGCGGCGCACAGATAGACATTGTGACGCCGCCTACGAAGATCCCGGCGGCAGGTTTGAACTGCATGATTCCCCCAATTAGATGTCTAGTCGAAGATTACAACCAGGATCGGAGACCATGCCTATGTGACGCGGGTGTGCCTATGTGCTGTCGTCCGAGACACGAAGGTGTCGAGGAGCACCTCTTCAACGAAACCAATGCGGCTGAGCTCATGCTGTACGCCGTAGATCTCCTTAACGGCCTATGAACGTAGTCATCAACTAGGTGGCGCTTCGTGCCCTCATCCAATGCAGCCTTTCAGTGTCCTCACGATTGCGTCCCACTCGGCCTGCGTGAGCCAAAGACTGTATTTCGCTTTGATAGCAGTTTGGCGGGTGACGTACTCGCACCGGAAAGCCTCGTTCGGAGGCAGCCACGTGGCAGCGTCTTTGTCGCCTTTGGCGCTGTTGGTTGGACCGTCGACGGCCATAAGGTTCAGCGGATCATTGGCAAGTTCCTTGCGCCGGACCTCATTGAGCTGCTGTGCGCCCTTCTGCCAGGCGTCGCTGAGAGCGACGATGTGGTCGATCTGGACATCGGAGCTGGTGTCTTGTCCGCGGGTGAAGTTAATGGTGGTGCCGGTGTACTTGTCCGCCAGCCTTCCTGTCACGACCACGCAGTTGTTGGTGCCTGACTTGAACGTCTCGTTCGTCATGTCGCGGGCGAGAATGTCATTGCGGGTATCGCAGCCGTTGCGGTCAACGTCAGCCCACGCCGGCCCAAACTCATCGCGGGTGTAGCCGGTCTTCGGAGCGCGCCCCTTCACCCGCATGCTCTCCAGTTGTACAAGGGCCTTGACGGCGTCACTTACAGCGGCCGGCGCAGCGGCGGCGGCGCCTGGAGCAGCCTCGATGATTTCGTAAGCGTTGGCTGCGGCGTCACAACCTACTAATGACCCAGCCAGCATCATTGCGATGACAGCGGCCAGGGCTTCGGCGGGAGAACAGGTGGTCTTAATGGTCCTTTTGGTTACAGGGCGTTGTTCCACGCTAGCTTTGACCACCACCTGCCGCAGGTAACCGGGTCCGTGGCGCCTGCCACACGTCCGCGCCATTAGTACTCTCCGGGGTCCGCTACGGGTGCCATTGGTTGCCTCAACTGTTCGAACCATCGCCCTCACGGGAAACGTCACGTTTGCTCAACGCGCCGTAGCCAGTCTGACTCTGGACCGAGTACCGATGAGCCTTTCCTTCGTCACGGGCCCAGTGCCGGAGAGCGAGGAACCCGTGCTGCCGGGGAGGATCTCACTCAACTTGGCGATTTCCAGGATGTGTTCCGAGGTGAAGATGATCTTGCCCTTTCCCCAGCAAGCGTGAGGGAAGCGTCCACTAGTTGCGCCATCACGCAACCAGGACTCTGTGCAGCGCATCAGCGCCGCGGCTTCTGCGGGCTCAAAGAATTCGATGTCCACGACAACTCCCAAGGAATGGTGCATGTTTCTCAGATTCATGCACTCCGGGGGATTTAGCGACATGACCGAAGACGTGCTGGAGCAAACCCTCGCATTTTTGCCCGTGCATCCAGGCCGACGCACTGTAGACGCAGTCAGCGGAGAAAGGCCGTTATCGACCGCTCAGTCGCGTCAGCACCAGCCTGCAGGGCCTCCGGCATCAAGTGCCCGTACACCTGCTCTGTAGTCCGAGTGGAGGCATGCCCGAGTCGGCGCGAGATAGTGAACAAGGGCACCCCGTCCTGGATCAGCCAGGACGCGTGGGTGTGGCGGAGGTCGTGGATGCGGGGGTTCTTGGTCAGGCCAATTGCTTGGGCGGTGCGAACGGCAGGCACCCAGTAGTGGTGCCAGTAGAGCTTGTGGATGATGCGCTCGCCCTTGGGCGTCGTGAACACAAGTTCCTTCCCGGGCCTGCTCGCCACCAACGGGATCAGCAATTCCACAAGCGCGGGGTTCAGCCCGATGGTCCGTTTACCGGCACCTGTCTTCGTCGCCCCAATGTAAAACTGGTTCTGGCCGTCCCGTTTCCAGGCCTTGTTGATCCGGGCCGTAGGCGGTTTCGAGAGCAGGTCGACGTCAGCGACAGATAGGGCGGTGGCCTCCCCGAAACGGGTACCGGTCATGACCAGGAAGTTGGTGAAGGCCTTGTACCGCTCCCCCATCCCCTCCATGATGAGGCTGAACTCCGCATGGGTAAGGAACATCGCCTCGTCCTCGGCCTTCTCAACGCCCGGTAGCTGCACCCCACGGCAGGGGTTCCGCGTGATGTAGCCGAGCATCTCCGCCGTATTCATGGCTGCCGAGATCAGGCCATGCACGTTGTGAATAGTCTTCGGGGCCTTGCCCTTCGCCATCATCGACTTCACCCAGTGCGCGATCAGCCGGTAATCGAGTTTGTCCACGGGCACGTGGCCGATGACGTTCCGGATATGCAGGTCCAGCATCGTCTGGTACGTCTTCGTGGTTCCGCTCGACGGGCGGATCAGCAGGTCGATGTGCTCCTGAATGACTTCAGCAACGGTAGGTGTGCGCTTCTCGTTGGAGAGCATGGCATGCTGCGCGATTTCGAACGACTGGCCGTTGGCGTCGAGAAGCCTCTTCAGGGTTTCAGCTTCGACGATCGTGGCAACTGTCAGGCCCTGCTGCTCGCGGCTCTTCGGGTCCCGCCACAAGACCATGTAGGACGACGAGCCGTCCTTTTTGGTGCGTTTCCGAATGCTTGCCACACCAAAAACGGTACGCCGCTGTCAACACCTTGGGCGGTTTTGTCAACACCCAAAGAGGAAACAGGCCCTTGACCTGCGGAAACACTGTGCCCGAGGTGGGACTCGAACCCACACACCTTTCGATACCGCATTTTGAGTGCGGCGCGTCTGCCAATTCCGCCACTCGGGCGCGGAATACATGGAGCCAAAGAGTACGCCCACAGCTGACTGTGAGCAACGCGATTGCTTCACGTACGCGGAATTACTCTACATGCAGATAGGCTGAATTCCAGAATCGCGCCGCCGACGCCGCAACCGACCATGCAGATCAAGTACAGGACCGGGGGCACCTAAGATAGTGATGTCCCCGCCGTACCTTTCCAAGGAGATCCCGTGACTGAACAGACGGAGTCAAAACCCACGTCCCAGCCGGCGCGCCGCGTCATTGTGGCCGAGGATGAAACCCTCATCCGCCTCGACATCATCGAGATCCTGCGCGGCGAAGGCTATGACGTAGTGGGTGAGGCGGACAACGGCGAAAAGGCCGTCCAGCTCGCCGAGGAACTAAAGCCGGACCTGGTCCTGATGGACGTCAAGATGCCCGTTATGGACGGCATCTCCGCAGCCGAGAAGATCGTCAAGGCCCGCATCGCCCCCGTGGTGCTGCTGACCGCCTTCAGCCAAAAGGAACTCGTGGAGCGCGCCCGCGACGCCGGCGCCATGGCCTACGTGGTCAAGCCCTTCACCCCCGCAGACCTCATCCCCGCGCTCGAGATCGCACTCTCCCGCCACGAGGAGATCAAGGCCCTCGAAAGCGAGGTCTCCGACCTGCAGGAACAGTTCGCCACCCGCAAGCTCGTGGAGCGCGCCAAGAGCCTCCTAACCACCAAGATGGGCCTGACGGAGCCGGAAGCCTTCCGCTGGATCCAGAAGACCTCCATGGACCGCCGCCTCAGCATGCGCGAAGTGGCCGAGACCATTATCAATCAGGTGAACTAACCGTCGTTCCAAACAAAAAGGACCCCCGCCAATCGGCAGGGGTCCTTTTCGTTGTCAGAAAGGCTAGGCCTTCTTCTTCTTTTCCGGCCAGGGGCCGAGCTTTTCCTTGTTGCTGGTGACTTCCCCCGCGCGGGTGGAGTCGGCGAGGTCGCCCACCTTGTGCACCTTCAGCGAGTTCGTGGAACCGGCCTTTCCGGGAGGGGAACCGGCAGCGATGACCACCAGGTCACCGTCCTGCACGAGGTCCATCTCCATCAGGCTGCGGTCAACCTGTGCCGTCATGGCATCGGTGTGGTCCACCATCTGCACCAGCACCGGCTGGATGCCCCAGGTGAGGGCCAGCTGGTTCCAGACCTGCTCCACCGGGGTGAAGGCGAAGACCGGCTTGATGGGGCGCAGACGCGAGAGGCGGCGTGCGGAGTCGCCGGACTGCGTGAACGCACAGATGTACTTGGCGTCCAGCTGGTCGGCGATTTCGACGGCGGCACGCGTGATGGCGCCGCCACGGGTCTTGGGCTTGGTCCCCAGCGGGGGGACGCGCTCCAGGCCGTGGACCTCGGTGGATTCGATGATCCGGGCCATGACCTTGACGGTTTCGATCGGGTACTTGCCCACGCTGGTCTCACCGGAAAGCATCACGGCGTCGGCACCGTCGAGCACCGCGTTGGCGCAGTCGGAAGCCTCTGCACGGGTGGGGCGCGGGTTGTCGATCATGGATTCCAGCACCTGGGTTGCCACGATGACCGGCTTGGCCCAGCGGCGGGCCAGCTCGATTGCGCGCTTCTGCACGATCGGCACTTCCTCCAACGGAAGCTCCACGCCCAGGTCGCCACGGGCCACCATGATCGCGTCGAACGCGTCAATGATCTCGTGGAGCTGGTCTACGGCCTGCGGCTTTTCGATCTTGGCGATGACCGGCACGCGGCGGCCTTCTTCGTCCATGATCTCGTGCACGCGCTTGATGTCCGTGGCGTCACGCACGAAGGACAGGGCAACCAGGTCAACGCCGCGGCGGATGGCCCAGCGCAGATCGTCCTCGTCCTTTTCGCTCAGCGCGGGGACGTTGACGGCAACACCGGGCAGGTTGATGCCCTTGTTGTTGGACACCATGCCGCCCACGGTTACGGTGGCTACAACCTTGACGTCGTCCACCTCGATGGCACGCAGGGCCACCTTGCCGTCGTCGATCAGCAGGGCATCGCCCACGTTGACGTCTTCGGTGAGGCTCTTCAGGGTGGTGGAGCAGATGTCCTTGGTGCCCGGAACGTCTTCGGTGGTGATGGTGAAGGTGTCACCCTCGGCAAGGGCGTGGGGACCGTCGACAAACCGGCCCAGGCGGATCTTCGGACCCTGCAGGTCGGCCATGATCGCCACGGGCTTGCCGAGGTCGGACGCTGCCTTGCGGACGTTGTCATAGGTGTTGTCATGCACGGAGTAATCGCCGTGGCTCATGTTCATCCGGGCGACGTCAACGCCGGCTTGGAGCACCGCGAGGGTGTTCTCATAGCTGGCAATTGCCGGGCCGAAAGTAGCCACAATTTTTGCGCGTCTCATATACCTACCCTATTGGTCTCTTGCATTGGTTAAGTTGTCGCGGGGGTGAACTTAAGCCCCCGGTGCTGCATTAGAGGACGGCGATGGCGCGGTCCGTCGGCGCGACGGGAGCCGGCAGGATGGTGCTTCCCATCAGGTACTTGTCCACGGCTGCGGCGGCGGCGCGTCCTTCGGCGATGGCCCACACGATGAGGGACTGTCCGCGGCCGGCGTCGCCCGCCACGAAGACACCTTCGGTGTTGGTCATGTAGTAGCCGTCGCGGGACACGTTGCCGCGGCCATCGAATTCGGCGTGCACCTGTTCGGTGATGCCCGCCGGCTCCGCGCCGGTGAAACCCAGGGACAGGAACACCAGGTCCGCGGGGATGATCCGCTCGGTGCCGGCCTTGGGCAGGCGCTTGCCGTCAACGAACTCCGTCTCGGCAACCTTCACGCCGGTCAGCTTGCCGTTCTCGCCAACGAATTCCACGGTGGACGCGAGGTAGGTCCGCTCGCCGCCTTCCTCGTGGGCGCTGGCCACCTCGAAGAGGGTGGGGAACGTCGGCCAGGGCTGGTGGCTGGCGCGCTCGGCCGGCGGCTGCTTGCCGATGGCCAGCGTGGTCACGGATGCAGCGCCGTGCCGGTGCGCGGTGCCGAGGCAGTCCGCGCCGGTATCGCCGCCGCCAAGGATGACAACGTGCTTGCCCTGCGCATTGATCTGGTTCTCCACCGTCTCCCCCGCCACCACGCGGTTCGCCGGCACCAGGTAGTCCATGGCGAAGTGGATGCCGTCCAGGTCGCGGCCCGGAATGGGCAGGTCGCGCGGGACGGTGGCGCCGGTGCAGACCACGACGGCGTCATAGCGGCGGCGCAGCTGCTCCCATGTCACGTCGGTTCCTACGGCGACGCCGGTCCGGAAGCGGGTGCCTTCGGCCTTCATCTGCTCGACGCGGCGGTCCACCTGCTCCTTTTCCATCTTGAAGTCGGGGATGCCGTAGCGCAGCAGGCCGCCGATCTTGTCGTCGCGCTCGTACACGGCAACGGTGTGGCCCACGCGGGTCAGCTGCTGTGCGACGGCGAGGCCGGCAGGGCCGGAGCCAACGACGGCGACGGTCTTGCCGGTGAGGCGCGTCGGGGGCAGCGGGTGGACCCAGTTGTTGTCCCAGGCCTCGTCGATGATGGAAACTTCCACCTGCTTGATGGTGACGGCAGGCTGGTTGATCCCCAGGACGCAGGATGCCTCGCACGGGGCAGGGCACAGGCGGCCGGTGAACTCGGGGAAGTTGTTCGTGGCGTGCAGGCGCTCGATCGCTTCCTCGCCCTTGTCCCGCCACATCAGGTCATTCCACTCGGGAATGAGGTTGCCCAGCGGGCAGCCCTGGTGGCAGAACGGCACGCCGCAGTCCATGCAGCGGCCGGCCTGGGCCTTCAGGGTGCCTTTTTCCTGAGCTTCGTACACTTCCTTCCAGTCCATGATGCGGACGGGAACGGGACGCCGTGGCTGGGTTTCCCGCTGGCGTACTTTCAAAAATCCGCGTGGATCAGCCACCGGTTACCTCCAGGATTCGAGACCACACTTCTTCGCCGTCGGGGTCGAGGCCCTCTTCAATGGCGTCGAGGCGGGTTTGCAGCACGGCCGCGTAGTCGCGCGGCAGCACCTTGGTAATGCGGGCTGCGGTGTCGTCGAAGTTCTCGAGGAGGCGCGCAGCCAGCTGGGAGTCAGTTTCTTCCACGTGCTTGACCAGCAGGCCGTGCACGATGTCGCGGTCCTCGGCGTCCAGCTCGCGGAGCTGGAGTTCGCCGGACTGCAGGGCATCCTTGTTGACCTTGGCAGTATCCAGGTCCAGGACGTAGGCGGTACCGCCGGACATGCCGGCGCCGAAGTTGCGGCCGGTGCGTCCGATGATCAGCGTCTGGCCGCCGGTCATGTACTCGCAGCCGTGGTCGCCAATGCCTTCGACGACGGCCGTGGCACCGGAGTTGCGGACCAGGAAGCGTTCGCCCACCTGGCCGCGCAGGAATATTTCACCGCTCGTGGCGCCGTAGCCGATCACGTTGCCGGCAATGACGTTCGTCTCGGCCTTGAACACGTTGGTGCGGTCCGGGCGGACGATGATCCGGCCGCCGGACAGGCCCTTGCCCACGTAGTCGTTCGAGTCACCGTACAGCCGCAGGGTGATGCCGGCGGGCAGGAAGGCGCCCAGCGACTGGCCGGCGGTGCCGTTGAGGGTGACGTCGATCGTGTCCGTGGCCAGCACGTCCGTGCCGAACGTCTTGGTGACGACGTGGCCCAGCATGGTGCCCACGGAACGGTCCGTGTTGATGACGTCCACGGCGATCTTCACCGGGCTGCGGTCCGTCAGCGCTTCGGTGGCCATGGTGATCAGGCGCTGGTCGAAGTGCTTGTCCAGCTCATGGTTCTGGCCGGTCATGTTCCGAAGCGGCGCGTCGTCGTCGAACTCCAGCCCGTGCAGGATGGGGTCCAGGTCCAGGCCGTCGGCCTTCCAGTGGTCCAACGCTTCCCGGGTGTCGAGGACTTCGGCGTGGCCGATGGCCTCTTCCAGGCTGCGGAAGCCGAGCTCGGCCAGGATTTCGCGCACTTCCTCGGCAAGGAACTCAAAGAAGTTGACCACGAACTCGGGCTTGCCGGTGAAGCGGGCACGCAGTTCAGGGTTCTGCGTGGCGACGCCCACGGGGCAGGTGTCCAGGTGGCAGACGCGCATCATGATGCAGCCTTCCACCACCAGCGGAGCGGTGGCGAAGCCGAATTCCTCGCCGCCCAGCAGCGCAGCGATCACAACGTCGCGGCCGGTCTTGAGCTGGCCGTCTACCTGGACCACCACGCGGTCGCGCAGGCCGTTGAGCATAAGGGTCTGCTGGGTCTCGGCAAGGCCGAGCTCCCACGGGACACCGGCGTGCTTGAGCGAGTTCAGCGGCGAGGCGCCGGTTCCGCCGTCATGGCCGGAGACCAGTACGACGTCGGCCTTCGCCTTGGTCACGCCGGACGCCACGGTACCGATCCCCACTTCGGACACCAGCTTGACGTGGACACGGGCCGAGGGGTTGGCGCGCTTCGCATCGTAGATGAGCTGCGCGAGGTCCTCGATCGAGTAGATGTCGTGGTGCGGGGGCGGGGAAATGAGTCCGACGCCGGGGGTCGAGTGCCGCGTGCGGGCCACCCACGGGTAGACCTTCTGCGCCATCAGCTGGCCGCCCTCGCCGGGCTTTGCGCCCTGCGCCATCTTGATCTGGATGTCGTCGGCGTTGGTCAGGTAGAGGCTGGTCACGCCGAAACGTCCGGACGCGATCTGCTTGACCGCGGAACGGCGCTTCGGATCGAGGAGCCGGTCCACGTCCTCGCCGCCTTCGCCCGTGTTGGACTTGCCGCCCAGCTGGTTCATGGCGATGGCCAGCGTCTCGTGGGCTTCCTGCGAGATGGAGCCATAGCTCATGGCGCCGGTGGAGAACCGCTTGACGATGCTGGAGACGGGCTCCACTTCCTCGAGGGGAACAGCCGGGCGCTCATTCTTGAACTTGAGCAGGCCGCGCAGGGTCATCAGGTTGGTGGACTGGTCGTCCACGCCCTTGGTGTACGCCTTGAAGATGTCGTAGCGGCGTTCGCGGGTTGCGTGCTGCAGCCGGAAGACAGTCTCCGGGTTGAACAGGTGCGGTTCGCCGTCGCGGCGCCACTGGTACTCGCCGCCGCCCAGCAGCGGGCGGTGGGGCTGCTCGATGCCGCCCTCAGGGTACGCCATCTGGTGGCGGGCCGAGACCTCGGCCGCAATAACGTCCAGGCCCACGCCGCCGAGCTGGGAGTGGGTTCCGGCGAAGAATTCGTCCACCAGTTCCTGGCCCAGGCCCAGGGCCTCGAACGTCTGGGCGCCGGTGTAGGAAGCGACCGTGGAGATGCCCATCTTGGACATGATTTTCAGGACGCCCTTGCCGAGGCCCTTGATGAGGTTGTAGACGCCGTCCTGCGGGGTGACGCCGGTGACGTCGCCGGCAGCGATCAGCTGCTCCACGGATTCCATGGCCAGGTACGGGTTGACCGCCGAAGCGCCGTAGCCGATGAGCACGGCCACGTGGTGCGTCTCGCGGACGTCGCCGGCCTCGACCACCAGGGCGGTCTTGGTGCGGTTGGCACTGCGGAGCAGGTGGTGGTGCACGGCGGAAACCAGCAGCAGCGACGGGATGGGTGCCCACTGCGCGTTGGAGTCACGGTCAGAGAGCACGATGTACTGGACACCGCGGTTGATGGCTCCGGAAACCTGTTCGCAGATCTCGGTGAGCCGGGCGCGCAGGGCGTTCTCGCCGCCTTCGGGGCGGTACAGGCCGCGGACCTTCATGGCCACGCGGTTGCCGTCGGCGTCCTCGATGTTGGCAATCTTGGCGAGCTGGTCGTTGTTGATCACCGGGAAGGGCAGCTGGACCTGGGGCTGGCGGACCTGCTTGGTGTCCAGGAGGTTGCCGTTGGGGCCGATGGCGCACGTCAGCGATGTGACCAGCTCTTCGCGGATGGCATCCAGCGGCGGGTTGGTGACCTGCGCGAAGGACTGCACGAAGTAGTCGAACAGCAGGCGGGGGCGCTTGGACAGCACGGCCACCGGGGTATCGGATCCCATGGCGCCCAGCGGCTCGGCGCCGGTGCGGGCCATGGGGCCCAGCAGGATCTTCAGTTCCTCGGTGGTGTAGCCGAAGGTGCGCTGGCGGATGTTCACGGACGCAGCCGTGTGCACCACGTGCTCGCGCTCGGGAAGGTCGTTAAGGTCGATCAGGTTGTCCTTGACCCACTCCGCCCACGGGTTGGCGGCGGCAACCTCAGCCTTGACCTCTTCGTCGTCGATGATGCGGCCGGACTCGGTGTCCACCAGGAACATCTTGCCCGGGGACACGCGGCCCTTCTTGACTACCTTGGAGGGTTCGACGTCGATGACGCCCACTTCGGAGGCGAAGACGATCAGGCCGTCCTCGGTGATCCAGAAGCGTCCGGGGCGCAGGCCGTTGCGGTCCAGGGTTGCGCCCACCAGGTTGCCGTCGGTGAAGGAGACGGCGGCGGGGCCGTCCCAGGGCTCCATCAGCAGGGAGTGGTACTCGTAGAAGGCACGGCGGGCCGGATCCATCGTTGCGTGGTTTTCCCACGCCTCGGGGATCATCATCATGATCGAGTGCGTAATGGGCCGCCCGGACAGCCAGAGGAGTTCGGCCACCTCGTCGAAGGACGCGGAGTCGGACGCGCCGGGGGTGCAGATGGGGTACAGCTCTTCGGGCGAATCGCCCAGCAGCGGGTTGGCGAGCTGGGACTGGCGCGCGCGCATCCAGTTGCGGTTGCCCTTGACCGTGTTGATTTCGCCGTTGTGCGCGATGGTCCGGAACGGCTGCGCGAGCGGCCAGGACGGGAAGGTGTTGGTGGAGAACCGGGAGTGGACAATCGCCAGCTTGGTCTTGAACCGCTTGTCTGAGAGGTCCGGGTAGAACGGCTCCAGCTGGGCGGTGGTGAGCATGCCCTTGTACACGATGGTGCGCGAGGACAGCGACGGGAAGTACACGCCGAACTTGTTCTGGGCGCGCTTGCGGATACGCCAGGCGCGCGAGTCGAGTTCGTTGCGGTCCAGCTCCTCGCCCGTGGCGGACGCGAGGAAGGGCTGGGAGAAGTATGGCATGCAGGCGCGGGCCATGGCGCCGACGAGGTCGGCGACGACGGGCACCTCGCGCCAGCCGAGGACCTTGAGTCCTTCATCGGCGGCGAGGCCCTCGATGCCTGCCTTCGCGGCGTCGGCTTCCCGCTGCTCGGCGGGCAGGAACGCGGTGCCGGCCACGTACTGGCCGGGCGCGGGCAGTTCGAACTCGGTGACGGCCCGGAAGAACTCGTCCGGGATCTGCATCAGGAGGCCTGCGCCGTCACCGGTGCCCTCGTCGGCGCCCACGGCACCGCGGTGCTCGAGGTTGCGCAGGGCGGTGAGGGCGGCGTCGACGATGTCGTACCCGGGTTCGCCGCGGAGTGTTGCGATGATCGCAAGACCGCAGGCGTCCTTCTCCTGCTCGGGGTTGTAGAGCCCGGCGGCCTCCGGCAGGGCTGCGAAGCGCTTGAACGGCGACATGGCAGCCTCAGGCTGATCCGGTTCGGACCAGCTGGGAGTGTGAAGAGTTTGGGTCATGGGAGACGTCCTTCCTCCTGATCGTGCGTATGGAAGGGACACCATTGGCCCCACTCGTCGGGCACCGCTCACATGGGCACAACAAAGTGTTACTTACTGGAAATTGTAGGTCAGCCCGGCCTGCTGAACTAACGGTTACGCAGGCCCCTGCCCAGGGCTTCGTCCGGCAGCAGCTCTATGCTGACCAGACTGGGCCCCATGCCACGACGTTGTGGTTTCGGGAGCTCCGAGCGGTGGCTCTGCTGCCCTGCGTGGCCGGCGGCTACTTGCTGGTGCCGGCCTCGGGTGCGGTTCCTGTGGCTGTGCTGCCGGAGTGTCCGGAAGCCGTTGCGTCCGTGCCGGGCTTGGTGCCCGCCGGTACCGCCGTGGCCTCTTCCGTGGGGGCGGAAGTGGGCCTGGAACCGCTTTGGTTATCAGGGAGATTATCACGCGCTTCAGTATCTGAGACAACGGGGTCCGGATCACGGACCTCATCGCCGGTGTTTCCGGCAGCATTTCCGGCGACCGTTTTCGCCGGTTCGCGGCCGGGAAGGTACACGCTGTCCGGTTCCGGACGGCCCTTCCTGCCCAACAGGATAAAGGCAACCAGGGCCACGGAAAAGACCAGGATGCTGGTCCAGACGTTCAGCCTGGTGGTGATGCCGAAGAGGGAGATCTGTTCGGCATCGTCAATGCGCATGGCTTCGATCCAGACCCGGCCCAGGGTGTAATACATGGCGTACAGCCAGAAGAGCCTGCTCCGGCGGAAATTGAATTTCCGGTCCAGGGCGAGCAGGATCAGGACGCCCGCCACGTTCCACAGGGACTCGTAGAGGAACGTCGGGTGGAACAGGGTGTCGGCAGGCACGCCTGCCGGGAAGTTGGCGTTGTCGGCGTCGATCTGCAGGCCCCACGGCAGCGTGGTGGGGCTGCCGAAGAGTTCCTGGTTGAAGTAGTTGCCCCACCGGCCTACAGCCTGGGCAAGCAGGAGGCCCGGTGCGGCGGCGTCCAGGAAAGCGGTGAGCTTGACGCCGCTGCGGCGGCAGCCGATCCAGGCGCCCACGACGCCGAGCACCACGGCGCCCCAGATTCCGAGGCCGCCGCGCTGGATCTGCGGGATCAGCGAGAGGTCGCCGGTGCCGTCGAAGCCCGGCCCGAAGTAGGCGTCCGGCGACGAGAACACGTGGTACAGCCGGCCGCCGATGATGCCGAACGGGATGGCCCAGACCACGATGTCCCAGACGCTTCCTTCAGGCGCGCCGCGCTTTGCCCAGCGGGCGGAGGTCAGCCAGAGGCCCACCACGATGCCGGCCAGGATGCACAGGGCGTAGGCGTGGATGCGCAGCGTTCCCCACGGCAGGGGAATGTCGAACCCGGACCAGTCCGGGCTCGGAATGCTGGCGGGCACCAGGGCAGGGACCAGGGCGGCCGCCTGAAGGATGGTCTGCATGGGGTTAGGCTTCTTCCCGTGTCAGGCCGGAGCTCAGGTCCTTGGTGAGGGCAGCGACGGCGTCAACGCCGCCGTCACGGACTGCTGCCACCAGGGCCGTGCCCACGATGACACCTTCCGCATAGGCGGCGATCTCGCGCACCTGGTCTGCGGTGGAAACGCCCAGTCCCACGCACACACGCTCAGCACCGGCGGCATGTGCCGCAGCCACAACGTCCTTCGCGGCGGTGCTGACGGAGGAACGGGCTCCGGTGACGCCCATGATGGACACGGCATACACGAAGCCGCGGGTCGCATCCACGGTGCGCTGCATGCGCTCGGCGGTGGACGACGGCGCCACCAGGAACACCCGGTCAAGGCCGTACTTGTCGGAGGCTGCCATCCATTCTGCGGCCTCGTCGGGGATGAGGTCGGGGGTGATCAGGCCTGCTCCCCCGGCTTCGGAGAGGCGGCGGGAGAACTCGTCCACGCCCATCCGGACCACGGGGTTCCAGTAGGTCATGACCAGGACGGCGGCGTCGGTCTTGCTGGTGATGCCGGCCACCACGTCGAACACCTGGCTGACGCGGAAGCCGTTGGCCAGCGCCTCGGTGGTGGCTGCCTGGATGACCTGGCCGTCCATGACGGGGTCAGAGTAGGGAATGCCGATCTCGATCAGGTCGGCACCGTTTTCGGCCAGTGCGATGCCGGCGGCGATGGTCGCTTCCACGCTGGGGTAGCCCGCGGGCAGGTAACCGATGAGGGCGGCACGGCCTTCGGCGCGTGCCTTGTCGATGGCTGCCGCCGATTTGCTGGTCATCTGTGCCTTGCCGGCCATCTGTGCGCTGCTCACAGCTGCTCCCCCTCTTTGCCGATTTCCGATTCCGCGGATTCCTTGTCCAGCAGGTCAAACCATTCGGCCGCCGTGGCCACGTCCTTGTCGCCGCGTCCCGAAAGGTTCACGATCACGATCTTGTCCGCTGCGGCAGCTGCGTCTTCGGCGGCAAGCCGCTGGCCCACCTTGATGGCACCGGCCAGGGCGTGCGAGGACTCGATGGCGGGGATGATGCCCTCGGTGCGGCACAGGAGCCGGAAGGCATCCATGGCTTCGCTGTCCGTGATGGGTTCGTAGCTGACCCGGCCGATGTCCGCGAGGTAGGAGTGTTCCGGTCCCACGCCGGGGTAGTCGAGCCCTGCCGAGATGGAGTGGGACTCGATGGTCTGGCCGTCATCGTCCTGCATGAGGTAGGAACGGGCGCCGTGCAGGACGCCCGGCTTGCCCAGCGTGATGGTGGCGGCGTGGCGTCCGGTGTCCACGCCGTCGCCGCCGGCTTCGAAGCCGTAGATCTTGACCGACGGATCATCAAGGAAGCCGTGGAAGATGCCGATGGCGTTGGACCCGCCGCCGATGCAGGCACAGACGGCGTCCGGCAGGCGTCCTTCCTGGTCCAGGATCTGGGCGCGGGCTTCCTCGCCGATGACCTCATGGAAGTAGCGGACCATCGCGGGGAACGGGTGAGCGCCGGCGGCCGTACCCAGCAGGTAGTGGGTGTTGTCCACGTTGGCCACCCAGTCCCGGAGGGCGTCATTAATGGCGTCCTTGAGGGTCTGCGAGCCGCTCGTGACGGGAATGACGGTGGCGCCCAGAAGCTCCATGCGGGCGACGTTCAGCGCCTGGCGGCGGCAGTCCTCGGCACCCATATAGACCACGCATTCGAGGCCCATGAGGGCCGCGGCGGTGGCACTGGCAACGCCGTGCTGGCCGGCGCCGGTCTCGGCGATGACCCGGGTTTTGCCCATGCGCTTGGCGAGCAGCGCCTGGCCCAGCACGTTGTTGATCTTGTGCGAGCCGGTGTGGTTAAGGTCCTCGCGCTTGAGGAATACCCGGACTCCCCCGGCATGCTGGGAAAACCGCTTGGCTTCGGTCAGCAGCGAGGGACGGCCGGAGTAGTTCTTGTTCAGGTCCGCGATCTGGGCCCGGAACTCGGGATCGTCCTTGGCCTTGTCGAACGTTTCCTCGAGTTCGTCCAGGGCGGCGATGAGGGATTCGGGCATCCAGCGTCCGCCGTAGTTTCCGAAGTACGGCCCCGGGGCGTGCCGGAGCGAGCCGCCCTGCAGGAATGCTTCCGCGGCGTTGTGGTCAGCGTTGCCTGAAGGTGCGTCGGCCATCAGTCCCGTCCTGTTCAAGTTGATCGGTCAAAAGTATGGCCCGGCCGAAGCCGGGAGTTATGCCGGGCACCATTGCTCTTCGCGCGGCACCCCTGCCGCGCGTCGTACAGGGCGGCCGGTCAGCCGCGTGCGGCGATGGCGGCGGCGCCGGCGGCAGTGAACTCCGCGATCCGCTCCCGGGGGGTGGAGTGACTCACCAGCGCCTCGCCCACCAGCACGGCGTTGGCGCCGCTTGCGGCGTAGTGCGTGACGTCGTCGACGTCCCGTACGCCCGATTCGGCAACCACGAGGGCCCCGGCCGGGATCTGCCCCGCCAGTGCCGCGAACACGGAACGGTCGACGTCGAGCGTCTTCAGGTTCCGCACGTTGACGCCGATGATGCGCGCCTCCGCCGCGGCCGCCCGTTCAATTTCCTCTTCGGTGTGCGTCTCCACCAGGACGCTCATGCCAAGTTCGGCGCTGAGGGCACTGAATTCGGCAAGCTGCGCGTCGGAAAGGGCGGCGACGATCAGGAGGATCAGGTCCGCGCCGTGGGCGCGGGCTTCCCAGATCTGGTATTCGTCAAGCGTGAAGTCCTTGCGCAGCAGGGGGACGTCGACGGCGGCGCGTACCGCGTCGAGGTCCGCCAGGGACCCGTTGAAGCGGCGCTGCTCGGTGAGGACGCTGATGACGGAAGCCCCGCCGTCGGCGTACTGCCTGGCCAGCGAGGCGGGATCGCCGATGCTGGCGAGGTCGCCTTTGGAGGGACTGCGCCGCTTGATTTCCGCGATGACCTTGAGCTGGTCGCGGGACGCCGAGGGGCCGCCGAGGGCTGCCCAGGCGTCGCGGGCAGGTGCAGCGCCCTGCGCCAGGTCTTTCAGTTCAGCCAGGGAAACGAGCCGTTTCCTGGCCTCCATATCCTCCCGGACACCGGCATTGATGTCGTCGAGAACAGTTGCCATCAGTGGCCGGAGTTCTTCAGCTTGCTGCCTTCGACGCCGTAGCCTGCCTTGCGCATGATGTAGCCGAGGATCAGGCCGACCACCATCACGCCGCCGCCGGCGATGAAGATGGGGGTGTTGGCGATGACGAAGGCGATCGACATGATCAGCGCGCCGACCAGCATGACAATGACGCAGGTCCAGGCTGCCGGGCTGTTGCCGTGGCCCAGTTCCTGGCTGTGGTCGATGGCGCCGGGGGCTACCGTGCGGGTGCCGGACTTGGAAACGGACGCAGGTGCTTTGCTCATGGAAAATCTCCTCAGGATGAATACTGCTTACATTCTGCCATTTTTTGGCCCGCGACCGGTCATCGGCCGGCCGCGTCCGCTGCCCGGTGAAGGCCAGTGCGGGGGTCAGGTGGGATCGTCACCGCGTGACAGCCGGTCCCAGCTGTCGATTTCGTCAACGGGACCTGCTGTTGCTGTGCTGCCCGCCGCTGTGGGCGCGTCATATTTGGTCCTGGTTTTCCAGTACCGGCCGGCCGGGATGATGAGCAGGGCGGCAAGGGCGAGCAGGCAGCCGGCGACGACGGCCAGCGTGGGGAACGCGGTCACCGCCACCTGCGCCTGGGCGCCGGTGACGCCGGTGGCGGCGGCGATGGGTCCCTGTGCCGCGGCGAGCGGGTCGGCCAGGACGGTGGCCGCCGCGGCGACGATGCCGGCCGAGGCAAGGACGATGATGGCGGTGATGATCCAGCGCGCGATCCTGCCGGCGATGGCGGCCGCGAGCCCGCCCGCGAGGGCCACCAGGGCAAGGGCGGTCACGGCGGTGGCAGCCTTGCTGCCCTGAACCTCGAGCGCCTCCTGTGCAGCCCCGGCCTGGCCCACCTGGTCGGGGTTCACGGTGACGGACATCCAGGTTTGCGTGGTGGCCCCGAAGACGGCCAGTGCCAGCACAGCGATCAGCAGCACCAGTGACGACTTGCGGGCCCAGGCGGGTGCCGCCTTTGCCGCGGCAGCCGCCTGCCCTGCTGCCTGTCCCGCGTTGGGCATCAGGCGTCCGTCCCGCCGGGGAGGGAGTCCGCCGAGATGTTCTGCAGGGAGCCGGCAGTGTGGACAGCCCGCAGCGGCGCGGCGGCCTTGTTCACGGTTTCGAGTGCTTCGGTGGGGTTGACGGAGTCTGCCACGATGCCGCCGCCGGCCTGGACGTACGCGCGTCCGTCCCTGATCAGGGCAGAGCGGATGGCAATGGCCATGTCCATGTCGCCGGCGAAATCGAGGTAGCCCACCACGCCGCCGTAGATGCCGCGGCGGTGCGGTTCCAGCTCGTCCAGCAGCCGCAGCGCCCGCGGCTTGGGTGCGCCGGAGAGGGTGCCCGCCGGGAACGTGGCTTTCAGGACGTCATATGCCTTCGCGTGCGGCGCGAGCTCGCCCACCACGGTGGACACCAGGTGCATGATGTGGCTGAAGCGCTCCACTTCCATGAACTGGGTGACGTCCACGGTTCCCGCGACGCAGACCTTGGACAGATCGTTGCGTGACAGGTCCACGAGCATGAGGTGCTCGGCACGTTCCTTCTGGTCGGCCAGGAGCTCCTCGGCGAGGGCTTTGTCCGCCTCGACGGTTTTGCCGCGCGGCCGGGAGCCGGCGATGGGGTGCGTGATGACCTCTTCACCGGTGACGGTGACCAGTGCCTCGGGTGAGGACCCCACGATGGAGTATTCCCGGCCGTCGGCGTCCTCGAGGCTGAAGATGTACATGTACGGACTGGGATTGGTGTTCCGCAAAACCCGGTAGACGTCCAGTGCCGAAGCGCTGCACTCCATTTCGAAGCGGCGCGAGATGACCACCTGGAACACTTCGCCGTCCACGATGGCTTCCTTGCCGCGGTCCAGGGCGGCAAGGTACTCGGCTTCGTCCCAGCGTTCCTGGACACTGGAGGCGAAGTCCAGGGCAGCGGGTGCCAGGACCGAGACAGGCTGCGCCACCGGGGTGCTGACCTGGGCCAGGAGTGCCTTGACCCGGGCCACGGCGTCGTGCCAGGCCTCGTCCACGCGCTCGGAGCTGTTGTCGAAGTTGATGGCGTTGGCGATGAGCAGCACGGTGCCGTCCACATTGTCGTGGACCGCCATGTCAGTCACCAGGTTCAGCGCCATTTCCGGCAGCTGCAGGTCGTCCTCGGGCGGGCTCACCAGCCGCTCCCAGTGCCGGACCGTTTCCCAGCCAAGGAAACCCACCAGGCCGGAGGTGAAGGGCGGCAGGCCGTCGAACCGGTCGGTGCGCAGGGCGTCGATGGTGTCGCGGATGGCGTCCACCGGGCTGCCGTCCAGCGGCACTCCCACCGGCGGCTCCCCCAGCCAGTGTGCGTTTCCGTCCTTGGTGGTCAAGGTAGCCCGTGACTTTGCACCGATAAACGAGTAACGGGACCAGGCACCGCCCACTGCTGCAGACTCCATCAGGAATGTCCCGGGCTGGCCCTGCGCCAGCTTCCGGTACAGGCCGATGGGAGTTTCGGCGTCCGCGAGCACCTTGAGCCTGACGGGAATGACACGGCTGTGGCCGGCCAGTTCCCGGAATTCCTCCAGGCTCGGGCTGATGATTCCAAGGTCCTGCATGGCTATGCTTTCCGCCTGTTCTTGTGAGGGCCGGCCTGGCCGGACGCCTTGAATGTTCTTGCAGAAGGCCGGGCTGCTGCTGCGACGGCAGCGGATGCCCCCGCGGCTACTGCTCCGGTTTCAGCCCGCCTGGGCCGTGGTGACGTTCAGCTCCCGGCCGTCGAAGCAGGTCCGGGTGCCGGTGTGGCAGGCGGCACCGACCTGGTCGACGCGCACCAGCAGGGCATCGCCGTCGCAGTCCATGGCAACGGACTTTACCCACTGGACGTGGCCGGAGGTGTCCCCCTTGCGCCAGTACTCCTGCCGGGAGCGTGAGTAGAACGTCACGCGGCCGGTGGTCATGGTCCGGTGGAGGGCTTCGTCGTCCATCCAGCCGAGCATGAGGACCTCGTTGGTGTCGAACTGCTGCACGACGGCGGCCACCAGGCCTGCGCTGTCGCGCTTCAGGGCGGCGGCCAGCGCGGAAGGCAACGGGCTTTCCGTGAGGGCCGCTGCAGGGGCGCCGGAGGGGGCTCCGGGCGCGGCGGAACCGGGGGTTTGGACGGGGGCGGGCTGCTCAGACATCAGGTCAAGTCTAGTGCCTTCGGCGGACCCGGATCGGATGTGAACAAAGGCACGCCAGCAGCCGCAGGTACGCTGCCCAACTTCCGGCCTCTCGTGCTAGTTTCACAAGTGATGCATTACGTCGAACCGTCCCGAGAAGTCCTGGCCGAGACCCTGCTTGCGGCCGGTCCCGATGCGCCCACGCTGTGCAAGGGCTGGCGTACCAGGGATCTTGCCGCGCACCTGTACCTGCGTGAGCGCAAGGCTGCCGTGGGACTGGGCCTGATCATCAAACGCCTGGCCAAAGCATCGGACCAGGCGACCGCCAGGCTGGCCGCGAAGCTGACCACAGCGGAGGACTATGCCGGGCTGGTGAACACCTTCCGCGCCGGGCCGCCGGCCCTTTCCCCAATGAACATCAAGGCGCTGGACGAAAGCTCCAACCTCATTGAGTACTTTGTGCACACCGAGGACGTCCGCCGTGCCGTGGACCGCTGGGCGCCACGGGCCCTGGACGAGGCCTACTCCGACGCCCTGTGGGACGAACTCGTGAAGCGCGCCGCCATTTTGTACCGCGGCGTCGACCTTGGCATCGTGCTCGTGCGCCCGTCGGGTCCCCGCCACGTCGCCAAGCGCGCACCGGTCTCGGTGGCCATTGTCGGCGAGCCGGGTGAACTGCTGATGCACGCCCACGGCCGCACCCGCCACGCCCTCGTCACGTTCGAAGGCCAGCCGGACGCCGTCGCACTCCTCCAGTCAGCCGAAGTAGGGCTCTAGTCCCCACCCGCACCCTAACCTCCCAAGCTCGGCCAGGGAACCCTGCGGGCGTGGGCCCACGGCTCAACCACCGAATCGTCAGCGGACTTCGAAGCCTGCTGCCCTGATGGCGTCCTTGACCTGGTGCATCATGTCGTTCGGACCCCAGTGGAAAATCGATGCGGCCAGCACGGCGTCCGCACCTGCCGCCACCGCGGGCGGGAAGTGGGCCGGTTCCCCGGCGCCGCCCGAGGCGATGAGCGGAACCTTGACAGCAGCCCGGACCATGCGGATCATTTCCAGGTCGAAGCCGTCCTTGGTGCCGTCGGCGTCGATGGAGTTGAGCAGGATCTCCCCCACGCCACGGTCGGCGGCTTCCTTGGCCCATTCGATGGCGTCGATTCCGGTGCCGGTGCGCCCGCCGTGGGTGGTCACCTCGAAGCCCGACGGCGTGGGCTTGGATCCGGGGCGGGTGCGGCGGGCATCGACGGACAGGACGAGGACCTGGGAACCGAAGTGCCGGGTGATTTCGTCGATGACGTCCGGGCGGGCGACGGCGGCAGTGTTGATGGCCGCCTTGTCCGCACCGAAGCGCAGCAGCTTGTCCACCTCGGCGACGCCGCGGACGCCGCCGCCCACGCACAGCGGAATGAACACTTCCTCTGCGGTGCGGCGGACCACGTCGAAGGTGGTCTCGCGGTTGCCGGATGACGCCGTCACGTCAAGGAACGTCAGTTCGTCGGCCCCGGCATTGTCGTAGCGGTGCGCCAGCTCAACGGGATCCCCCGCGTCGCGGAGGCCTTCGAAGTTAACGCCCTTGACGACGCGTCCGGCGTCCACGTCAAGGCAGGGAATGACGCGTACTGCTACTGCCATGGGAACTCCTGGAATGTTGCGGTTGGTACTGCTGCGCGTTGTGCTGCTGCGCGGGCCGGCTCAGATGCGGCAGGCGTGGATGCTGCTGACCAGGATGGCGCGGGCGCCGAGGTCGTAGAGCTCGTCCATGATCCGGTTGGTTTCCTTCTTGGGCACCATTGACCGGACGGCAACCCAGTCGGAGTCCCGCAGCGGGGAGACGGTGGGCGATTCCAGGCCGGGGGTCAGGGCGGCTGCCTTCTCCACGAGTTCCTTGCGGATGTCGTAGTCCATCAGGACGTACTGCCGCGCCACCAGGACGCCCTGCAGGCGCCGGATGAGGACGTCGATTTCCCTGGCGGTGCCGTTGGCGGCGCCGCCTGCGCCGGTACGGCGGATCAGGACTGCCTCGGACTTGAGGATCGGATCGCCGAAGATTTCCATGCCGGCGGCCTTGAGCGTGTTGCCGGTCTCCACGACGTCGGCGATGGCGTCGGCCACGCCCAGCCGGACCGAGGATTCCACGGCGCCGTCCAGGCGGACCACCTTGGCGTTGATGCCGCGTTCAGCCAGGTAGGTGCGGAGGAGTCCGTCGTAGCTGGTGGCCAGGCGCTTGCCCTCAAGCTCCTCAACCTTCCCGAAATCCCCGACCGGGCCGGCGAAGCGGAACGTGGAGGCGGCGAATCCCAGCGGAAGCAGCTCCTCTGCCTCTACCTCTGCGTCCAGCAGCAGGTCGCGTCCGGTGATGCCGACGTCGAGCGTTCCCTGGCCGACGTACACGGCGATGTCGCGCGGGCGCAGGAAGAAGAACTCGATGTCATTGTCCGGGTCCACCATGACCAGTTCGCGGGTGTCGCGGCGCTGGCGGTATCCGGCTTCGGACAGCATGGCGGAGGCGGCTTCGGACAGGGATCCCTTGTTGGGGACGGCTACTCGCAGCATGGGAAATCTTTCTGGATTGGGAGGTCTAGGTGTTCAGGCAGTGCAGGCCACAGCGGGCACGGCGGCTCGAGGCGCGCCGGACCGGTGGCTACAGATGCTTGTAGACGTCTTCCAGGGTCAGGCCTTTGGCGAGCATCAGAACCTGCAGGTGGTACAGCAGCTGGGAGATTTCCTCTGCCGCGGCTTCATCGGATTCATATTCGGCAGCCATCCAAACCTCGGCTGCTTCCTCAACGACTTTTTTGCCGATGCCGTGAACACCGGACTCCAATTCAGCGACGGTGCGGGAGCCTTCCGGGCGGGTGGCTGCCTTCTCGCTGAGCTCAGCGAACAGCGTCTCGAAATTCTTCACGCCCTCCAGCCTACTTGCTGCGGCCCGAAGGGCGCTTCCCGGGCCGTTGCATGACGGGCGCGATGTGAGCGAATACACACCGCGCCCCTCGCATGCTAGGAGTACTGCTTGAGGACGACGGCGGTGGCCAGCGCCGCCGTGACGGCCTCGTGTCCCTTGTCTTCCTTGGACCCGGGGAGGCCGGCGCGGTCCAGGCCCTGCTGTTCGGTGTCGCAGGTGAGGACGCCGAAGCCCACGGGTACGCCGGTGGCCACGCTGACGTCGGTGAGTCCCGACGTCGCGGCCTGGCAGACGTAGTCGAAGTGCGGCGTGCCGCCGCGGATGACGACGCCGAGGGCCACGACGGCGTCGAAGTGCGGTGCCAGCCGCGCGGCAGCGACCGGCAGTTCGAAGCTGCCGGGAACGCGCAGGACGGTGGGCTCGGCGATGCCGGCATCCTTCGCCGCGCGCAGGGCTCCGTCGAGGAGTCCGTCCATGATCTGGGTGTGCCAGCTGGCCGCCACGATCGCCAGCCGCAGTTGCGACGTTTCGGCGGGGTTGAGGGTGCTGAGGTCGATGTCGGGGGCGCCGTGTCCGCTCATAAGTTCGTTTGTTCCGTTCAGTCTTGTTCGTGGATAAAAGTGTCGGGGGTGGTCACGGGCACAGCTGCCACGTGGTTGTCCAGGATCAGGCGGTGCTCCATCCGGTCCTTCTTGGTCTGCAGGTAGCGGATGTTCTGGTCCCGGGACGGTACTTCGGTGGGGACCATCTCCACTACCTTGACGCCGGCACGTGCCAGCCTGTTCTGCTTGTCCGGATTGTTGCTCAGCAGCCGGACCTCGTGGAGGCCCATCTCGGCAAGCACCTGGGCTGCGGCGTTGTACGAGCGCGCATCCACCGGGAGTCCCAACTGCTCATTGGCCTCCACCGTGTCGAAGCCGGCCTCCTGCAGCGCGTAGGCCTTGATCTTGTTGGCGAGGCCGATGCCGCGGCCTTCCTGGCCGCGCAGGTACAGCAGTGTGCCGCCATGCTCGTGGATCACCTCAAGCGCATAGGCCAGCTGCTCGCCGCAGTCACAACGGTACGAGCCGAACACGTCACCCGTGAGGCATTCGGAGTGCAGGCGGACCAGGGGTGCCTTGCCGTCGCGGGGAGGGTTGGGGGAACTCACGGCCAGGTGTTCAACGCCGGTCACAAGGTCTGTCCATGCCTGCGCCACGAAATCGCCGAAAGCGGTGGGCAGCTGCACGATGGGGCCGCCGCTGACCGGATGGGGCACAACACCGCTGCCGGTGCGCCCTGTCCGGTGGCCATCCTGGTGCATGCCGTCGCTGGCTGCGGACGCCGTCATCTTGTCTCCTTCTTCCCGCCCGGAACCTCCCGGGCGCTGTCGTGGGGAATCCCCGGCCCTGCTGCGAGGTAGGCCGCCAGGTCCTCAATGGAGACCAGGGGGCAGCCATGCTCTGCCGCAAAGGCGCGGAGCCCGTCCAAACGCATCATCTCGCCGTCGTCGTACACCACTTCTGCAATGACGCCCACCGGCTCAAGGCCGGCCAGGCGGCACAGGTCCACCGCGGCCTCGGTGTGGCCCGGGCGTTCCCGCACACCTCCGTCAACTGCACGGAGCGGAAATATATGCCCCGGCCGGGTGACTGACGCGGGCACGGACTGCGGATCCGCCAGCACCCGGGCCGTGAGGGCCCGGTCCGTGGCCGAGATCCCTGTGCTGACACCCACGGCCGCATCGCAGGAGACAGTGTAGGCGGTTCCCTTGGCATCTTCGTTCACTTCCACCATGGGCGGCAGTGCCAGGGCATCCGCGCGGTCGCCGGAGAGCGGGACGCAGATGACGCCGGAGCTGTAGCGGATGGTCCATCCCATCAGCGCCGGGGTGGCGTGCTGGGCGGCGAAGATGATGTCGCCTTCGTTTTCCCGGTCCTCGTTGTCCACCACCAGCACGGGCCGTCCGGCGGCGATCGCCCGTACTGCTTCCTCGATGGAATCAAGTGCGCGGCCAGGTTCCGCCTGGGCGTTGCCGGCCAGGGCACTGCCGGTCCCGGAACCGGCGACGGCGGCGCCGGTCACCTCGGGCTGGAGCCGGAGGGCGGCGTTCATCGCGCGCCTCCTTCGGCAGCGGCAGGGCGGGACGTGCTGAACGCCAGCAGGCGTTCGGTGTACTTGGCCAGGACGTCCACCTCGAGGTTGACCCGGCTGCCCGTACGCTTGGCGCCCAGGCCGGTCTCCGCCAAGGTGGTGGGAATCAGACCCACTTCGAACCATGGCTCCGGTTCGGTGGCGGCACTGACGGCCGTGACGGTGAGGGATACGCCGTCGATGGCGATGGACCCTTTTTCGGCGATGTAGCGGGCCAGGTTGACGGGCACACCGAAGCGGAGCCGTTCCCAGTTGCCCAGCGGCTCGCGCTCCAGCAGGACTCCCACCCCGTCCACATGGCCCTGCACCACATGGCCGTCCAGCCGTCCGCCGGCCGGGACGCAGCGTTCCAGGTTCACGGAGTCGCCCGCAGCGAGTTCGCCGATGGTGCTGCGGACCAGGGTCTCCCCCATGACGTCCACGCTGAACTCCTTGCCGTCAATTTCCGTGGCCGTCAGGCAGACACCGTTGACTGCGATCGAGCCACCCAGGGCAAGGCCCTCCGTGGTGCTTGGTGCCTGGAGCCGGACTGTGGCGCTAGTGTCGCCGTCACGGTCCACGGACAGGACGTGTCCCTGTTCGGCAATAATTCCGGTAAACATCAGTAGCCTCCCTGGGCTTGCTCCGCGCTGCCGCGGGACGGTTGTGGGTTGAGTGCTGGTTGTGGATCGAGGGCAACAGTCCGTTGCGGTCTCAGGTGAAGTCTCAGGTCGCGGCCCAGCGTACGCACCGCACCGCCGTCGGACGCGTCCCACTCCCACTGCTGGGCGTCCGGAAGGCTGGTGATGCCCAGGCCGTTCAGGGCCGGGGTTCCGGACCCCAGCAAGGTGGGGGCGAGGTACACGATGAGTTCATCGACCAGCCCGGCGGTGAGGAATGCGCTGAGGATGCGCGAGCCTCCCTCCACCATGATGTGGCGGGCGCCGGATGCGTAGAGCGTGGACAGGGCCTCCCGGGGTTCCCGGGTGGGAAGGTGCACGGCCAGGCCGTCGTCACCGCGGATGGCGGCCCCGGCCGGGATATCGCGGAGTCCCATGACGGCACGCACCGGCTGCTTTGCAGCGGGTGCTCCCTGGGGATCACGGGCTGTCAGCCTCGGATTGTCCACCAGCACAGTCTGCGTGCCCACCAGGATGGCGTCGATGCGGGTGCGGATGGCGTGATTGTCGATCAGGGATTCCGGGCTTGAGATCCACTGGCTGGTGCCGTCCTCGGCGGCGATGCGGCCGTCGAGGGTCTGCGCGATATGCAGCGTGACGAAGGGACGCCGGGCAGCCACCGCCTCGAACCAGCGGCGGTTCAGGTCCAAAGATTCGGCGGCGCCGAGTCCGCTGCGGACCCGGACCCCCGCGGAACGGAGCGTTGCGGCTCCGCCGGCGGCGGGGTCATGGGGATCATCCACGGCGTACACCACGTCGGTGATACCGGCGGCGATGATGGCCTCGGCGCAGGGGCCGGTACGGCCCACGTGGTTGCACGGCTCCAGCGTCACCACCATGGTGCATCCGGCCAGGTCCAGCCCTGCGGCGTTGGCCTGCTCGATCGCGTCAGCCTCCGCGTGGGCAGTTCCCGCGCCGCGGTGGAATCCGGTGACGAGGGTGCGGCCTTTGGGATCGACGACGACGGCGCCCACCAGCGGGTTCGCTCCGCGCGGCCCCTGCAGGGCTGCTTGGAGGGCAGCCTCCATGGCAGCGGTTTCAGTGGCGCTGAAGGCTGTGACGATTCCGGCGGCGGAACTCAGTCCCGGGTGTCCGGATGGCAGGGTTCCAGTGGCGTCCTGACGGAGGTTTTGGCTTTGCGCCGTAACCGGCGGGTTGCTGACCGTCATGCGGCTGCCACCACAGTGGGGGTGGCTGCCATCGAAGCAGCGGTGTTATCGGCATCAAAGAGCCATCGCTTGGGGTTCATTCCTGTGTCGTTCCTTCCCTCTCGAACCGCGATGGCTCCGGGGGTATACGACAGCAGAACGCTGCGGAGCCCGACGGCCCCGCAGATACAGCTGTACGTGCTTCTCTCATCCAGACTTTAACTGTCGGTACCGGAATTTCACCGGTTCAACCGTCTGCCGGGATTCTCCGAAGAAAACCACCGGCTCGCGGGTCGCGGACTGTCACCGCCGGTTCGGACTTACACCGACCCCGGAGCACGTATGTGTTTTGTTATTGTGCCACAACCAGAACCTACTCCCGGTTATTCCGACGCTGCGCGTAACGTCCGCGCGCCTTCCTGCCGCAGCCGGTCGATTGCAGCGGCAGGATCATCGGCGCCGTAGACAGCAGAGCCGGCGACAAAGACGTTGGCGCCCGCTTCCGCAGCGCGGGTGATTGTCTCTTCGGTGATTCCGCCGTCCACCTGGATGGCTACGCCGATTCCCGAGCCGTCGATCGCCGCCCTCGCGCGGCGGATCTTGGGCAGTGTCACGTCCAGGAAAGCCTGGCCGCCGAAGCCCGGTTCCACGGTCATGATCAACAGCATGTCCAGTTCCTGCAGCATGTCCAGGTAGGGCTCCACCGCAGTAGCGGGCCGCAGGGCCATCCCGGCCTTGGAGCCCCTGCTCCGCAGTTCACGGGCCAGCTTCACGGGGGCGATGGACGCCTCGGCGTGGAACGTCACCGAGGCCAGGCCGGCGTCGGCGAAACCGGGTGCCCAGCGGTCGGCGTCGGAAATCATCAGGTGCGCGTCAAGCGGGACGGGGCTGACGGCCTGGATTCGCTGCACCACGGGCAGCCCGATGGTCAGGTTGGGCACGAAGTGGTTGTCCATAACGTCCACGTGCACGGCGTCGGCATTGCTGATGCGCTGCAGTTCAGCCTCAAGGTTGACGAAGTCGGCGGAGAGGATGCTCGGGTTGATGCAGCATTGCGTCACGGGGTTGCCTTTCACTGTTTCTGCTTCTTCCTGATGAGGGCGAGGAACATGGCGTCGGTGCTGTGGACATGTGGCCAGAGCTGCGCGGTGGACTCGTGCCCGGCACCCAGGCTCCCCGTCAGGCTGACGGCGTCCAGGGCCGCACCGGCGTCGAGGAGTTCGAGGTCGTCGCGCTTGCCGAGGGCATCAGCCACCACGGCCTTGGTTTCGGCCGGATGCGGCGAGCAGGTGACATAGGCCACCACTCCCCCTGGTCGGACGGCGGCCAGCGCCGAAGCAAGGAGCTCCCGCTGCAGGGGACCAAGGTCCGTCAGGTCCTTTGGCGAACGGCGCCAGCGGGACTCCGGACGGCGGCGGAGGGCTCCCAGTCCGCTGCACGGTACGTCTACCAGTACGCGGTGGTATGACTCCGGCTGTTCTATGCCGACCTCGCGGCCGTCACCGGTACGGACCTGCCAGGTGTCGCGGGGAACGGCAGAGAGCGCCTGGCTGACGAGCTTGGCGCGGTGCGGCGCCGGTTCATTGGCCAGCAGGGTGGCCCCCCGTTCCCTGGCAAGGGCGCCGAGCAGCGCCGCCTTCCCGCCGGGGCCGGCGCACAGGTCCAGCCAGGCTTCAGCATTTCCGTCACGGGCGCCGGCAGGGCCGAGGTCCACCGCCGCCATGGCGCGGGCCACAAGCTGTGAACCGACATCCTGGACGCGTGTGGTGCCTTCGCGGACGGAGGAAAGCCGGCCCAGGTCCCCGCCGCTGGACAGCGCCGACCCTTCCACCAGTTCCCCCGGGGTTGCACCGTTCTCCAGCGCCTCGTCCAGGCTCCCCAGCCCCGGGAGGGCCACCAGGTTGACCACGGGGGCGGCGTTGTCTGCTTCCAGGAGTTCGTTGATCTCCGCCACCGGACGTCCGTGCGCCACCAGGGACTGGCGCATGGCGCGGACAATCCACTCCGGGTGGGCATGGCGGAGGGAAGCGATCCTGGTTTCATCGGTTTCGCCGTCCACCAGCAGGTCGAGCCATTCGTCGAGGCTGTGGGCTGTGACTTTGCGAAGCACGGCGTTGATCAGCGCTGACGGCCCCGCACCAATGACGGCGCGGGCCAGGCCCACCGTCTGGTCCAGGGCAGCATGGGCCGGGACCCGCATGGCGAGCAGCTGATGGGTTCCGATGCGCAGGGCATCCAGGATGGCCGGGTCAAGCTGGTCCAGCGGCCGGTCCACGCAGCGTGCCAGGATGGCGTCGTAGGTGCCCTGGCCACGGAGTGCCCCGTAGCTGAGCTCAGTGGCGAAGCCGGCATCGCGCTTGTCCAGTCCGTGGTGGCGGATCCGGGTTGGCAGGACCAGGTTGGCGTAAGCGTCCTCGGCCGCTACGGCGCGCAGCACCTCGAACGCCACAAGGCGTGCGGGATCCGCCCGACGGGTGCGCTGGGACGGGGCGTTCCCGGTGAAGTTCCGCTGCGGGCCGCGGTTGCGTTCGCGGCCCTGGGCGTTGCGCCGGCTGTCGTCCCGCGGGCCGCCCTTGCCGCGGCCGCCTTGACCGGCGCCACGTCCGCCCGCGTTTCCCTGCCCCCCTGAATTGCCGCCGGACCCGCTCATTCGAACACCACGCTTTCCAGTGAACCTAAACCGCGTGCCCAGTCGGCAGCGGACATCATCTTTTTGCCGGCGGGCTGGATCCGGGTCAGTTCCACAGCGTGGGAGCCGGTGCCCACCAGGACGCTTTTGCCTTCTACTGCCATCGAGCCGGGCGCCAGCCCGGAGACATCGGGGCGGAGCCGGAGTGGTTCCAGTTTGACGCGTTGCCCGTGAAGCATCGTCCAGGCACCCGGCTCAGGAGTGACCCCCCGTGCCTGCCGTCCCAGGGCCAGGGCGGGATGGCCCCAGTTGAGGCGGCCGTCCTCAAGCGTGAGTTTCGGCGCCAGTGATACGTCGCCGGACTGGGGCTGAGGCGAGGCCTTCCCTGCTTCGATTGCCGAGAGCGTCTGCGCCAGGAGGACCGCGCCGCTGTGGGAAAGCCGTTCGAGCAGCTCACCGGCGGTGTCATCCGGACCCACCGTCTCGGTAAGGGTGCCATAAACAGGACCCGTGTCCAGGCCTTCCTCCAGCCGGAACGTCACGGCGCCGGTCACGTCGTCGCCCGCCATCACTGAACGCTGCACGGGCGCCGCTCCGCGCCAGGCGGGCAGCAGCGAAAAGTGCAGGTTGACCCAGCCGTGGCGGGGTATGGCAAGGGCCGCGGGCGGGACCAGTCCGCCATAAGCCACGATGGCCGCAACATCGGGATTGACCGCTGCGATGCTGGCAGTGGCTTCGGCATCAACGCGGGCTGCACGGATGACCTCTATCCCGAGTTCGGCGGCACGGGCGGCAACGGGCGACGGCGTGAGCACGCGTTTGCGCCCAATGGGGGCGTCCGGGCGCGTCAGGACGGCAACAACGTCAAAGCCTGCCTCGATGAGGGCATTCAGGGACGGGACGGCGACGGTTGGCGTGCCTGCGAAGAGGACCCTCACCCGTTGATACCAGCCGCGCCGGCACCAAAGCTGGACCCGCCAAAGCTGGAGCCGCCGAAACTTGACCCTACTGTCTTGGCGCGTTTCGCCGTCGTGCGTTCCGTGACTGCCTCGTAGTTGGCGTTCCGGATGGAACGCAGGGCGGCCTTCCGGTCCTCCCCTTCCAGGCGGTCCGTGTAGAGGATGCCGTCCAGGTGGTCATTCTCGTGCTGGAAGCAGCGTGCCAGCATCCCCTCAGCCTCGACGGACACGGGGTTCCCGTTGACATCCACGCCGGTGACGCGGGTGGCGCGGAAGCGCTTTACAGGAAAGCCCAGGCCGGGGATGGAAAGGCAGCCTTCCACCTCATCGGGCTGGTAATCCTCGCTGTTGTCCAGCACAGGATTGATGATGTGTCCCTCGACGCCGTTGATGCGGTAGGTAAAGACGCGCTTGCTGACGCCCACCTGGGGCGCGGCGAGGCCTGCACCCTCCACGTCCTCCATGGTTTCGGTCATGTCCGCGACCAGTTTTGCAAGCTCAGGCCCGAAATCCGTCACGGGATCGGCGACTGTGCGCAGCACAGGATCGCCAATGATGCGGATATTCAGAATAGCCATGCGCTGTTTTTCCTTAAGGTTGCGGCAAAGGGGACCAATCCAGTTTAGGTGCTGTGACCGTTCCTATGCGGTGCGCACCTGTGCCAGCGGCGGCGGGGCAATGGGCAGCAGCGCAGTGCCTGCGCTGATGGTGTCCGCGGAGAGCTCCCACACCCGCCGCAGCGCGCAGAACTTCCACCAGTGGTGCTTCAGGACCTCAGGGTTGGCGCGCACCGGCCGCACTTCCGTTTCGCCGATGGCGACCGCCAGCAGCACGGGGTTTTCGCCGTACTTCCAGGGTTCCCAGGTTCCCGCCACCGGATCAACCAGGCTTTCCTCGGCCTTCATTCCGGCCACCAGCTGCATGACCACCTTGTCATCCAGCGGCTTGACCAGGCCGTCACGGGTGGTGCCCTTGGTCTTGTAATCGATCAGGCAGACGCGGCCGTTGATGCGCGCCACCAGGTCCAGGGTGCCGGCATAGCCGACAGAGTGGTTCCACACGGTAATTTCCGGAGCGATGGGCTCCACCCGGTACAGCTCCCACCATTCGTCGAACCGGACGGCAAAGGCTTCCTCGCCGTTGGCCGCCAGGGCCTCCCGGGTCTCCTTCATGGCATGCGGCCGGCCGAGCGCGCGGAGTGCCACCTGTTCGCAGTAGTTATGGACCCGATCCCCCCTTTTGGCTGCCTCGTCCCGGTAGGTCTCGGCAGCCTTGGCGGCACGGTTCACGGCCTGCTTGATTTTGGCGGGGCTTCCCAGGCAGTCTGCCAACAGGGGATCCTTGGCCAGGCTGCTGGCACCCATGTATCCGAACCAGCCGTCCAGCCCGTGCGGCTGCTGGCCGATCACCGTAGTGATGGACGGTACCGAGAACTGCTCGGATGTGGACCGCGCATACATCCGGCCGTACTCGGTGGCGTGGGCGAGAAGTGGATCAGTCATACAAAAGACTCTTTCACAGGGGGCCGACAAAAACTCCGGGCTCAGGTCCGGGCACAAAAAAGGTCCGTTTCCACTGCTAATGAGCGGAAACGGACCAATCTTTGGTGGGCGATACTGGGTTCGAACCAGTGACCTCTTCGGTGTGAACGAAGCGCGCTACCACTGCGCCAATCGCCCTGATGCATTTGAATGCTAGCCCACCATCCGGCCATTTCAAAAATCGGCATCCAGAGGACAACCGCCCGCAAGTCAACGATCCCTGGAATGCCCTGTCGAAGCTGCCCCTATAAGTGCCACGTAACATCCCGCCGTCGGGAATTACACGCCTGTAACTTGCCGGGAACCGCGCCATTACAGGGAAGCGGGCGCATTGCCGGCCCCGGCGCAGCACCCGATTTGGAGAATCCCGGAACCTCCTATATTGTTTTTACTCGTTGGAACGCGAGGAAATGCCGGGAACGGCAGCGAATCACCTCTCCAAAATGCGGACGTAGCTCAGCTGGTAGAGCACCACCTTGCCAAGGTGGATGTCGCGAGTTCGAATCTCGTCGTCCGCTCGCAGGACACTGTCACGGCAGGATTCCCCGGAATCACGCTTACACGGTGGGTTGGCCGAGAGGCGAGGCAGCGGCCTGCAAAGCCGTATACACGGGTTCGAATCCCGTACCCACCTCGGTGAAAACCATGGTTTCCGGAGAAAATCCGGATGCAATGGGCGATTGGCGCAGCGGTAGCGCGCTTCCCTGACACGGAAGAGGTCACTGGTTCGATCCCAGTATCGCCCACTCGGCAAGGAAACTTGCCTTACGCAGTCCGGCTCAGGCCGGAAAATACTGCACACGCGGACGTAGCTCAGCTGGTAGAGCACCACCTTGCCAAGGTGGATGTCGCGAGTTCGAATCTCGTCGTCCGCTCTCTTACTTCTTGTACAAACCCATAGGCCGGGCTTCCGGTTCCGGGCGATTGGCGCAGCGGTAGCGCGCTTCCCTGACACGGAAGAGGTCACTGGTTCGATCCCAGTATCGCCCACACTTTTCAAGCAGCTCTCCGGAGCTGCTTTTTTCGTTTCCCCGGATGCCCCATCAGGTCCAGATGCCAAAACCGGGCAATAGGAACCACAACTGATAGGGCAAGGTGGGGCATCCGCTCCGGGCGAACACCGAAAGCTCTCAATTTCCTTGGCAGCCTTCCCTGGCGGGGCTAGGATCGAAGGCGCGAGGAGCGACCTGGCTCCGCGATTGAAGGGAGGTGCTCGTGGGACTAATTGACGATCTAAAGGGCAAGGCTCAGGGTCTCATCCATGGCAACGAGCAGGCCATCAAGAACGGCATCAGCAAGGCTGGCGATTTCGTCGACACCAAGACCGGAGGCAAGTACTCCGGCCACGTCGACAAGATCCAGAATGGCGCTTCCAAGCTCATTGACAAGAACGGAACCCCGGGCCAGGCACCTGCCGCCGAGCAGGTTCCCCCGGTCACTCCCGTCAACCCGGTTCCGCCGGCTGACAGGACTCCGTAAAGGATTTGGCCAGGGCCTTGCCCTAGCACGTCAAGGGGGCGCGGGTCCCGCCGGGAGGCGGCACCCGCGCCTTTGGCGTTTAAAACAGCAGGTGCCGCTTCCGATTGCCTGTCCGAGCGGGGGCGCCGGTAACCTGCGGGTATGGCGAAGTCCTCCCCACTTAGATCCCACCAGGCCGGCCAGCCCTCCGGATTCGATTCCCGGCCCGTTGTTGCAGGCATCGTCACCGCCCTGGTGGGCTTCACCTCATCCTTCGCCGTGGTGCTGGCCGGCCTCAAGGCGGTGGGCGCCGACCCGGCCCAGGCGGCGTCCGGCCTGCTGGCCCTGACCCTGGCTGTCGGCGTCGGCGTGCTCCTGCTGGCCTGGCGCTCCAAAGTCCCCGTGACACTTGCCTGGTCCACGCCCGGCGCAGCGCTCCTTGCCGCATCCGGAACAGCCGACGGCGGGTGGCCGGCCGCCGTCGGGGCCTTCATCGCCACCGGCATCCTGATAGCCCTGACGGGCCTGGTTCCTTCACTTGGCCGGCTGATGTCCAGGATTCCCACCACTCTGGCGCAGGCTATGCTTGCCGGAGTCCTCCTGCAGCTCTGCCTGGCCCCGTTCAAAGCCCTGGGAAGCGTTCCGCTGTTTGTGGCCCCGGTGATCGTCTGCTGGCTGCTGATGATGAAATTCGCGCCGCGCTGGGCAGTTCCGGCTGCCCTGCTGGTGGCACTTGGCGTCATCGGCATATCGATTGCGGCCGGTGGGAGCGGGCTGGGCGCCGGAAACTTCCTGCCGGCTCCCGTCTGGACCACGCCCACGTTCAGCCTGCAGGCCATGGCGGGAATTGCCCTTCCACTGTTCGTGGTGACCATGGCCTCGCAGAACGTCCCCGGCGTGGCTGTCCTCCGGTCCTTCGGATACGAAACCCCCTGGCGCCCTTCCATGCTGGTGACGGGTGCCGGCACCGTCCTCGGTGCACCGTTCGGCGGGCACGCAATAAATCTTGCTGCCCTCAGCGCGGCCCTTGCCGCCGGCGAAGAGGCCGGCAGCGACCGGAGCAGGCGCTGGGTGGCCGGTTTCACCTCGGGGTTTGCCTACCTGGTACTGGCTGCCTTCTCCGCCGCCCTGGTAACGGTGGTTAACGCCGCACCCGCCGGGATGCTGGAGGCGGTGGCGGGACTGGCGCTGCTGGGAACCCTGGCCGCGGCCGTCTCGTCCGCACTGGCGGACGCAGAGGACCGGATCGCCCCGTCCGTCACTTTCCTGATGGCGGCTTCCGGGCTCGCCTTCGCGGGGATCGGCTCGGCCTTTTGGGCCCTTCTTGCCGGCCTGGCAGTGCGGTCACTGCTCGTTCAGCGCGGTGACCGGTCCCCGGCGGACGAGAAGCCCGTCAGGACGGTTCGTGGTTCTGGCCCTCGCGGGCCAGTGCGGTGAGGCGGGAGACGGCGCGGAAGTACTTCTTCATGTAGCCGCCCGTCATCATCTCCTCGGTGAAGAGCTTGTCGAACGGGACGCCGCTGGCAAGGATGGGAACGTCCTTGTCATAGAGGCGGTCGGCGAGGACCACGAACCGCAGCGCCACTGCCTGCTCGGTGATGGTTTCCACGTTGCGCCACACCACTCCGTCGATGCCGTCGATCAGCTGCCGGTAGCGGCTGGGGTGCACGCCCGCGAGGTGGTGGATCAGCGTGGCGAACTCGTCCTGGGCCACAGTCTTGCCGTCGAACTCCGCCTTCATGTGGGACGAGAGTTCGCTGTTCTTCAGCGGTGCCGGGGCGGCGGGCAGTCCGCGGTGGCGGAAGTCCTCGCCGTCGATCCGGATCACGTCGAACTGGTCGGCCAGGACCTGGATTTCGCGCTGGAAGTCCACGGCGGCGAACCGGCCGTCGCCCAGCGAGCCCGGGAGGGTGTTGGATGTGGCGGCAAGCTTGACGCCGGCGTCGGCCAGTTCGCGCATGAGCCGCGACATCAGGACGGTGTCGCCCGGATCGTCGAGTTCAAATTCGTCGATGCAGACAAGTTTGTAGCTGCTCAACGCATCCACGGTTTTGCGGAAGGACAGGGCACCCACCAGGTTGGTGTATTCCACGAAGGTGCCGAAAGCCTTCGGCCCCGGCGCCGCATGCCAGAGGGACGCAAGCAGGTGGGTCTTGCCCACGCCGAAGCCGCCATCCAGGTAGATTCCGGCACGGGAGGTGTCCTTCTTGCCGAACAGCTTCTTGAACAGGCCGCCGCCATCACCCGATCCCACGCCCTCGGCAAAGCCCTGAAGGGCGCGGACTGCTGCGGCCTGGCTGGGCTGTTTGGGATCCGGACGGTAGCTGGCAAAGGAGACCTGGCCGAATCGCGGCGATGGAAAGAATCCCTTGAGGAGTTCATCCACCGAAACTGCCGGAGTGCGGGCGGCAAGCTGTTCGATCTGTACCAAGGTGGTCCGTTCTGCTGGTAGGAGGTCCCCAGAAAGGATACCGGCAACAGGCTGCAGCCCCGGGCTTCATTGGCCCCGGCAGCCGGATGCGTGATGAAGGCAACATTTCGTCCTGTTAACGGAATACGGACATCGCGTGGGGCGCTGGCTAGTGTGGGACCAGGTCCCAACACCGGCGCCCTTCCATCTTCAGCTGTCCTCCCGTGTTCTCAATGAAAGGCCAACGCTATGCCCTACCCCGTTGAACAGAACGAGAAATTCGCTGCCTACGCCCACCCCGAGCGGCTGGTCTCCACCGAATGGCTTGCCGCGGCCATCGAAAGCGGCGCGGTAGCCAACGGTGAGCTGGTTGTCGTCGAATCCGATGAGGACGTCCTCCTTTACGAAACCGGGCACATTCCGGGTGCCGTGAAGATCGACTGGCACACCGACCTGAACGACGAGGTGACCCGGGACTACGTGGACGGCGCCGCCTTTGCCGAGCTGGCGGCGTCAAAAGGCATCTCCCGCGACAGCACCGTGGTCATCTACGGTGACAAGTCCAACTGGTGGGCCGCCTACGCCCTGTGGGTCTTTACCCTTTTCGGCCACCAGGACGTCCGCCTGCTGGACGGCGGCCGCGACAAGTGGATTGCCGAAGGCCGTGAGCTGACCAAGGAGAAGCCGGCCCCCGCACGCGGCAGCTACCCGGAGGTCGAGCGCAATGACGCTCCCATCCGCGCGTTCAAGGAGGATGTCCTGGCGCACCTGGGCAAGCCCCTCATCGACGTCCGCTCCCCCGAGGAATACACCGGCCAGCGCACCCACATGCCTGCCTACCCGGAGGAGGGCGCGCTGCGCGGCGGCCACATCCCCACCGCCGCTTCCATCCCCTGGGCACGCGCCGCCGCCGCTGACGGCACCTACCGCAGCCGTGAGGAACTTGAGGCCCTGTACCTTGGCGAAGCAGGCCTGGCTGAAGGTGACGACGTCGTGGCCTACTGCCGCATCGGCGAGCGTTCCAGCCACACCTGGTTCGCCCTTAAGTACCTCCTGGGCTTCGAGTCCGTCCGGAACTACGACGGTTCCTGGACCGAGTGGGGCAACGCCGTCCGCGTCCCCATCGTCAAGGGCGCCGAGCGCGGTTCCTTTCCCGTCCCGGCAGGAGTCTGACGGGAGTTCCTCCCGCGTAGAATTGGACTGATGACTACTCAAGCCCTGCCTTCCGCCCTGGCGGCGATCGTGGACGACTTCCAGGCCCTGACCGAACCCGAGAGGCTCCAGCTGCTGCTGGAATTCTCGGAGGGACTGCCCGAGCTTCCGGACCGGCTCAAGGACCACCCTGAGCTGCTGGAGCAGGTTGTGGAGTGCCAGTCCCCGCTGTTCCTCACCATCGAGACGGAGAAGAACGACGACGGCCCGGCAGCTGCCGCCGTGCGGCTGTTCTTCAAGGCCCCGGCCGAGGCTCCCACCACGCGCGGTTTCGCCGGCGTGCTGCATGAGGGCCTGGACGGGCTGACCGCCGGTGAGATCCTGTCAGTGCCGGACGACATGCCCGAACTGCTCGGCCTCACCCGGGCCATCACGCCGCTCCGGATGCGGGGCATGACGGCAATGCTCGGGCGGATCAAACGCAAGGTGGCCGCCACGTCCGGCGTCCGCGCCTAGAGCGTATGGCACGCAAAAGCACCGCACAGGGAACTCCGGCCACAGCGGCATTGACCGCAGCCGGGGTTCCCTTTGTGCTGCACCCCTATACCCATGATCCTTCCGCTGCCAGTTACGGCGCGGAGGCTGCGGAAGTCCTCGGCATCGACCCGGCCCGGGTCTTCAAGACCCTGATGGTGGAGGTCGAGGGCAAGCTGGCGGTCGGCATCGTGCCCGTCAGCGGAACGCTTGACCTCAAGGCCTTCGCCGCCGCGCTGGGTTCCAAGAAGGCTGCCATGGCGGATCCCGCAGCTGCCCAGCGGCGCACCGGCTATGTCCTCGGCGGCATCTCTCCGTTGGGCCAGCGGCTCCCCTCCCCTACCGTGCTGGACTCGAGTGCGCTGGCGCTGGATACCCTACTGGTTTCGGGAGGCAGACGCGGCCTGGACATCGAGCTCGCGCCCGCCGACCTGGTACGGCTGACCGACGCCGTGACAGCGCCCATCAGCTCGCTGGCACAGGGCCACGGGCACGAGTGAGCGAAGAGCAGGCCCTGTCCGGCGGCAACGCTTCGGATTTTGTTGTGCTGGTCGGCAATACCGTGCGGAAGCCCTGGGAAACCTCCACCCCGGATGTGCATCACTTTCTTTCCGTCCTGGCCGCTGCGGGGCTGGACGTTCCGCGGGCCGCCGGACAGGACAACGAGGGCCGCCAGGTAATCGAGTACGTCGAAGGAACCCTGGCCATCGACCGGGGGCAGCTGGAAACGGCCGATCTCCACAAGGTGGGCGGCATGATCCGGGCCATCCACGACAACAGCCCGTTGTGCACCCCGGAGGATGTCAGCCGCTGGAAGGTGCTCATCCCCGCACCGGAAGCCGAGCTGATCTGCCACAACGACCTCGCCCCGTGGAACCTCGTGACGGGTGACCGCTGGGTGTTCATTGACTGGGATGGCGCCGGCCCCAGTTCACGGCTCTGGGATCTTGCCTACGCTGCACAGTCCTTCGCCGGATTGTGGGAAGGTGCGGACCCCCATGAGGCAGGCGTCCGCCTTCGCGCATTCACGGACGGCTACCGCGCGGATGAAGGGCAGCGGCGTGCGCTTCCGCAGACGCTCGTCCTCCGCGTACAGGCAATGTACGGCCTCTTGCAGGAAGCGAAGGAATCGGGGCGCCAGCCATGGGCGCGCATGTACGACGACGGCCACGGGGAACACTGGAAAGCCTCGGCGGAGTACGTCGCACGGCACATTGACGTTTGGCGGAGCGCGCTCCTCAGCTGACGGTGGCCCCTACTGGCCAGGACGGGGGGATCCGGCCGCAGTCGCAGCACCGGGGTTCAGCCGCGGGGCCAGCTGTTGCCGCAGCCACGCCTTCACCAGCCTCTCCCAGCGCTCCGGATCAACGTTCCACTCTTTCGTGTGCCGTGCACGGCTGAAGGTCTCAAACGTGACCATCTCCGGGTTACGTTCGGCCAGCAGGGCTGACGGTTTGTACGGCACGTACTCGTCGTCCACGCTGTGCAGGATCAGCGTGGGAGTCCGCAGCTCCACGGCGCGCGACACCCAGTCCATCGCTTTGAGGTCAACCGGGGCGGCGAGGCCGGTGAGCCGGCGGCCGAGCGGGTGCCCTAGCATCAGCTGCCCGTAGCGGCCCACCAGCGACGGGATGCGGTTCAGCTGTGCGTGGTGGGCCAGGACGTTCACCCAGTCGATCACCGGCGCATCGAGCACCATGGCGCGGATCAGGTGGCGGTAGCGGGACAGATCGGCGGCCTGCAGACAGATGGCGCCGCCCATCGACCAGCCGAACAGCACGATCTCCTCGGCTCCCTTGCCCAGCGCATACTCGATGGCAGCCTCGACATCCCGCCACTCGGTGGAACCCAGGCCATACCGACCGTCGTCCGCCGACGGCGCCAGCCCGTCGTTCCGGTAGGACACCACCAGGCTGGTGAGTCCAAGCTCCAGGGCCGGCCCCACCGCGCGCAGCGCCTCCTGCCGGGTGGCGCCGCGCCCGTGCACCATCACCGCCCAGGTCCGGGCGGTACCTCCGGCGCGTACCAGCCAGGCCGGCGCTTCGCCGCGGTCCACCGGGATCATCACGTCCTCCGCAGGAATTCCGACGGCGGCCGGGTCCGGGTAGGTGGCACCGCTCCACCAGCCCCACCGCGCCGTGGAGAGGTCACCGGAATACACGGCCTCCACCTCGCGCAGGACCGTCCTTTCAGCCGGCGAATAGGAGACGATGCGGCCGATCCGCGCGTGCCCCTTGCCGCCGTCGAAAAAGAATCCGTACACCCCCTCCATCGTGGTGTCGTCAGTGGCTGCCAGGATCACCTGCTGCTGCCGGCCGTCCCGAATGACGGCCAGCACTTCCTGGTCGGCCGTCCTCTGCCGGGACGGCGTGATGACCCGGCGCGCAAAGTAGACGGCGAGCGCAGACGAACCCGTGGCGAGGAGCCCGGCCAGGGAAACCCCACCGATGGCCCCGCCGATGGCCCACTTGGTCCCCAGGGACATTCCGCCGTCCTCGGGGGTGCGGACAACAGGGGCAGGGCTGGTGCGCTGGAAAAGAGCCATGGCACTATTCTTACCGCCTCGAAACGGAAGCCCACATTCCGCACCGCGGTGGCGGCCGCGGGCGGAGCCGAAGATTGAGTGCGGCGCCCCATGCACAGGGCTAGGCTAAGGCCATGAGTGATCCCATCGTCATCCTGACAGAAGAACCCCTGGGGGCGGACGACCGCCTGAACATAGAACGGCTCGTGGACGGATCGGATTCCAGCCTGCTGGTGCTGGTGCCGGCAAACACCGAGCGGCACCTGCTGGTGGACTTCCTGGAGAACCTGTCCATGCTGGACATCGCCAAAGCCTTCCGCGAGCTCACGTCCCACACCCCGGACCCCACCACCGAGCGGGCGCAGGCATCGGAAACCCTTGCCGTGTCGCTGGCTGCGCTGGAAGGACTGGGCAGCGGCGTCACCGGTGAAGTTGTGGACGGCGGCGCGGTCAACGGGCTGGTATCCAGGGTCCGCGAAACGGGTGCCTCACAGGCAGTGGTGATTACCCGGCCGCACGCTGTGGCCGATACCTTCCATACCGACTGGGCCAACAAGGCCCAGGACCAGCTGGGCCTTCCCGTACTGCACCTGTACGCGGGCTCGGGATTTATCGGCGACTCCTGAGCGTTGACATTCCTATGAGCATCTTCGGAAACAGCATTTTCGGTAACAAGGCCACCGACGCGGTGGCAGATCCAACGGCAGGACCGGGTGAGCCCGCCGCAGGGAACGCCACGGTCCAGAAAAGCGACGCCGAGTGGCGGAAAGAACTCACGCCCGAGGAGTACCACGTCCTGCGCCAGGCCGGTACCGAGCGCCCCTACACGGGAGAGTACTGGGATACCCACACCGCGGGGGTCTACCAGTGCCGGGCGTGCGGGGCGGAACTGTTCACCAGCAACGAGAAATTCGATTCGCATTGCGGCTGGCCGTCGTTCTGGGCTCCCCTGGCTGAAGGCACCGTCCGGTACATCCATGACCGCACCCTGGGCATGGAGCGCGTGGAGGTCCGCTGCGCCACCTGTGATTCCCACCTGGGCCATGTCTTTGAAGGCGAGGGCTACGGCACCCCCACCGACCAGCGCTACTGCATCAACTCCGTGTCCCTGAAATTGGTTTCGAACGAAAAGCCGCAGGTCAGCGACGGTAACCCGGGAAACTGATTCCCCAGCGGCGGTCATGTCTCACCCAGTTGATTCCGTCCTCTAGCCACAGCATTCCTTAGGCTACGGTGCTTTTCAGATTAGTTCTGCTGGTTGCTTGCTACGCTCGGCAATAGTTAGCAAGCAACCAGAAAGGCAGCCGACGATGACTGAAACCCTGACCGCCGCCGTCACCGGGATTTCCGCAAACAACCAGGACTGGCTCCGGCTTAAGGCAGCAGCCACCGCCCTCCAGGCCCTCCAGGTCCAGGACGGGTCCATCCCGGACACTGCCGCCCACAGTGAAGCCTCCGCCCAGACCAAGGTGATCATTGACGCCGTCAGTGCACTCTCCCCTGCCTTCCCGCACGACTCTGCGTACCTGGAGGCCGTCTGCGCAGACTTTTCCGCCTGGGCGGCCGGTGGGTTCGGTGTTCCCGACTTCCTCTCCTCGCTGCTCGCTTTCCAGCCGCAGGAGCAGCGCCGGGACGGACTGCAGCACCTGGTGGTTTTTCCCATGTACACCCAGAACGGCAGCAGCAGCCGCCTGGTGGAGGCTGTCCTGATCGAGGTGATCTGGCCCGAGTTCATTGCCGGCCTGGAAGGCGGCGACTACTCGAACAAGCTGTTCGTCCCCATCCGCTTCCTGGACTTCACTGCCGGTTATGACACCAACTCGGCGGTGCTCTTCCCCGAGACCGTCGCCGTGCGCGAAACCCCCACGTTCACGTGGGGTGCCATCTTCGCCGACCGCGAGGCGGCCCGCTTCCGCCGCGTGCTCAAGGCCGCCGCCGAAACCACGTGCCTGGAACTGCCGGAGGGCGCTGCCGAAATGCTGGCCGACCAGGACCTCACGGAAGCCACCTTCGTGATGTGGGACCTCATCCACGACCGGACGCACATGCGCGGCGACCTGCCGTTTGATCCCTTTATGATCAAGCAGCGCATGCCGTTCTTCCTGTACTCCCTGGAGGAACTGCGCTGCGATCTCACCGCCTTCCGCGAGTCCGTCCGCATCGAGAAGGACGACGACGCCGACCCGGAGGCACGCCGGCACGCCAAGCTGGTGCAGTACGCCATCATCTTCGACCGGATCTTCCGCTTCGCCATCACCGGAAGCCGCGTCCGGAACTACGACGGCCTAGGCGGACAGCTCCTCTTTGCCTGGCTCCACCAGCAGCACGTCCTGCACTGGACCGACACCCGGCTCACCATCGACTGGGACGAAGTGGCCGACGCCGTCATTGCACTCGGGGCAAGGATCGACGACCTGTACTGGCGTTCCATCGACCGGCCCAAGACCGCGCACTGGCTCGCCGCGTACGAACTGGTCTCGGCAACCGTCACTCCCCACCCGGCGTCCGTCTGGGCGAAGGGTCCGGCTGCCCTTCCCCTGTCCGGTGCCCCGCGCGGCCTGACGGACCAGGTGCTGGATGATGAATTCCCGCTGTCCATGTTCTACGAGGCATTGGAGAAGAAAATGCGCCCGGTCATCGAATCCACTGCCGGAATCACCGGCAGTTCCGCCCTTTGAGCGGGCCCCAGGGCGCGGAACCGCTGAAACTCACCGTCCTGGTCACGGGCGGCAGCGGAGCCTCCGGGGTGGCAGTAGCCCGCGCGCTGCGGGACGCCGGGCACCGGGTGGTCACCGCGGGGTCCGACCAGGCGCGGATTGAGGCTGCTGCACGCCAGGCGGGCGACGGCGTCACACCCCTCGTATGCGACCTCACCAGGCTCGACGACGTCCGGCAGCTGCGCAACGAAGCCTCCGCCGTTGCCGGGCCCGTGGACGGCGTCATCCACCTGGTGGGCGGCTGGCGGGGAGCGAAGGGCATCCGGGACCAGTCAGACGAGGACTGGGACTTCCTACACCAGGCCGCCATCACCACGCTGCGCAACGTCTCCCGGGTCTTCTTCGACGACATCGCCGCGTCCCGGGCAGGCAGGTTCGCCATGGTGTCTTCCACCGCCCTCGACAAGCCAGGGGCGGCAGTGGCCAGCTACGTCGCCGCCAAGGCGGCCGCCGAAGCGTGGACCATGGCCATGGCGGACGGCTTCCGCAAGGCAGCAGCGGCCGACGGCGGCGGGCAGGCTGCCGCCGTCGTGCTGGTGGTGAAGGCCCTGGTGGACGATGGACTGCGCCGCAGCCATCCCGAAAGGTCCTTCCCCGGCGCGACGGACGTCAAGGACCTGGCCACCGCCGTCGTGGGACTCTTCAGTTCCCCGGCAGACGACGTAAACGGCACCCGCCTCCGGCTGGCGCCGTAGGCGGACCAGCACCGTACGGCCCCTGACGTCACGGTGCCTGACTGTACGGTGCAGTGAAGATACATAGACTGAAAGCGTGAGCAAAGGCATGACAACAACAGCAGAAACAGGCGCGGCCATGCGGCTGCACGACCCCACCGTGCGGGGCTTCGCGTCGGACAACTACTCCGGCGTCCACCCCGAAGTCCTGGCCGCACTGGCGGCAGCCAACGACGGCCACCAGGTCTCCTACGGGGAGGACGACTACACCGCGCGGCTGCACGAGCTGATGGTGGAGCATTTCGGGCCGGGCATCGAGTGCTTCCCCGTATTCAACGGGACCGGCGCCAACGTGCTGTCCCTTCAGTCGCTGCTCCCCCGCTGGGGTGCCGTGGTGTGCGCCTCCACCGCCCACATCAACATGGATGAGAACGGCGCCCCGGAACGCATCGGCGGCATCAAGCTGCTGCACGTCCCCACGCCGGACGGCAAGCTCACGCCCGAGCTGATCGACCGGGAGGCCTGGGGCTGGGGCGACGAGCACCGCGCCCAGCCGCTGGCCGTGTCCATTACGCAGACCACCGAGCTTGGCACCTGCTATACGCCGGAGGAAGTGCGGGCCATCGCCGACCACGCCCACGCCAGGGGCATGAAGCTGCACATGGACGGCGCACGGCTGGCCAACGCCGCAGCCCACCTCCAGGTACCGCTGCGTGCCTTCACGCGGGACGCCGGCGTGGACATCCTTTCCTTCGGCGGCACCAAGAACGGCCTGCTGTTCGGTGAAGTGGTGGTGGCACTGAACCCGGAGGCCGCGCACGGCCTGGTCTACCTGCGGAAAATGAACATGCAGCTGGCCTCGAAGATGCGGTTCATGTCGGCCCAGTTCATTGCCCTGCTCGAGGGCGACCTCTGGCTGCGGTCCGCGTCGCATGCCAACGCCATGGCGGCCCGGCTCCGCGCCGCCGTCGACACCATCGACGGCGTCCAGCCAACGCAGAAAACCGAATCCAACGGCGTCTTCGCCATCCTGCCCCCGGGCGTGGCAGACAAGCTGCGCACCTCCTTCCGCTTCTACGACTGGAATGAGGCAGCCGGCGAAGTGCGCTGGATGTGTTCCTTCGACACCACCGAGGAGGATATCGATGCCTTCGCCGCAGCGATCCGCCATGAACTCCGCGATCACCGGAACGGGCAGTCCGGCTAAGCCGCCGGCGGCGAGCCTTCCCGCCCTGCCCCTTCCCGTTGCGTAACCTGCGAAGGTGAACGCACTTGACCAGGTTCCCCCGGACTTTCTCCACGCGTTGGGAACCCTCAGGAAAGCCCAGTGCCGCAAGGAACTCCGCCTCGCGGAGATCCCCGCGCCGGCACGCCTGGCACCTTTCGCCGTCGCGCTGGGTGCGGAAGTCATGGCACCGGGCACCGGAACCGCCACTCCCCTGCACGGCCCCGCCGCCATGGCCCTCGCCTCCGCGGCGGGGACAGTGGACGACGACGAAACGGAGCTGGCTACCGGCCGTTTCATCCTGCTCCATGACCCCGACGGCTCGGCAGTCTGGGACGGCGAGTTCCGGATTGTCACGTACATCCGGGCCGAACTGGAGCCGGACATGGGCAATGACGAGATGCTCGGAACAGTCGCCTGGACCTGGCTGGTGGAGGCGCTGGAGAACCACAAGGCGCAGTACCGGGCAGCCGGCGGAACTGCCACCCGGGTCCTTTCCGAGAGCTTCGGCACCCTTGCGGAACGGCCGGGCTCCATCGACATCGAGCTCCGCGCCTCGTGGACCCCGGCATCCCCGGACGTCACGGCACACCTCGAGGCCTGGTCCGACATGGTCTGCACTTTCGCCGGCCTGCCGCCGCTTCCGGACGGCGTGACGCCCCTGCCGCACCGGCGGCGGAACTAGGCATGGCCCTGCCGCCACCCGTCCGCGGCCTGCCGGCCGGTAAACTGGGGGCATCATGACCCCTAATATTCCGGAAAACACCACGGCCGGCGTTCCGGCTGCTGATACCGCACCCCACATCACGGTGGAAGGCTTCGACAGCCCAATCCCCGAAATCATCGAACTTGCCGCGCCCCGGGACGGCGTACCGCTGGTCATCGAAACGCAGGCCGGCCTGGAGCGCTGCGCCGCCGCCATCGCCGCCGGAACAGGCCCGGCAGGAGTCGACGCCGAACGCGCTTCCGGATTCCGGTACGGGCAGCGGGCTTTCCTGGTCCAGATCCGCCGCGAAGGGGCCGGGACCTGGCTCATCGACCCCGAACCCTTCGAGAACCTGGACATCATCAACGATGCCCTCCGCGGCGTCGAATGGATCCTGCACGCCGCCAGCCAGGACCTGCCCTGCCTCTCAGAACTCGGCATGTGGCCGGACAAACTCTTCGACACCGAACTGGCCGCCCGCCTGGCCGGACTGCCCCGGGTGGGCCTGGCCGCGGTGATCGAACAGCTGCTGGGGTTCGGCCTCGCCAAGGAGCACTCGGCCGCCGACTGGTCCACCCGGCCCCTGCCCGAGCCGTGGCTGCGCTACGCGGCCCTCGACGTCGAGGTCCTTACCGAGCTGCGCGAAGAACTCGTGGAACTTCTCGAGGCGGACGGAAAACTCGACTACGCCGAGCAGGAATTTGCTGCCATCCTCGCAGCGGGCGTGGCCCCGCCCCGGGTCGACCCCTGGCGGAAGACCTCCGGCCTGCACCAGATCAGGGACCGCCGGCAGCTTGCCGCCGTCCGGGAACTGTGGCTGGAGCGCGATTCGCTGGCGCAGAAAAGGGATGTGGCACCGGGCCGGCTGATCCCGGATTCCGCCCTGGTGGCAGCGGCCAAGGCCATGCCCGCCACGGTGCCGCAACTGCTGGGCACCAAGGGCTTCCATGGCCGGGCGGCGCAGCGGGAAGCCCCGCGCTGGCTGCGCTGCATCGCCACCGCGCGCGACCTGGAAGAACTTCCGCCGCTGCACCTGGCCACCAACGCCCCGCCGCCGCCGCGCGTCTGGGCAGACCGCGACCCCGAAGCGGCCGCACGGCTGGCCACTGCCCGGCCCCTGCTGCAGGAGAAAGCCGACCAGCTGAACCTGCCGCTGGAAAACCTGCTGACTCCGGATTACCTGCGGCGCGTGGCATGGCGTCCTCCAGCGGAAATCAGCGAAGCATCGGTGGCCGCTGAACTGCGCACCCTGGGGGCACGCGAGTGGCAGGTCGGACTGGCGGCACCCCTGATCACCCACGCTTTCCTCAATCCACAGCCCCTGCCGCCCAAGGAGCCCAAGCCGGCTGCCGCCGTACCGGCGGAACAGTAGCCCCTCCCGGTAGTTCGGCTCCGCGCCGGCCGCCCCCGCCGGAAGGCACGGGCTCTCCTCTTGCAGGCTAAGTTACTGGCGAGTAACATCGGGTTCACTGCCGTCATGATGCTGCCGTAGTCCGGCATGCATTCAGGCGCCTACGTCTCGATGAGGAGTTAAACGTGAGCCACCACGGAAGCGGCGCATCCCAGCGCACTGTCCGCGACATCGTCTTTGTTGACGGCGTCCGCACACCATTCGGCCGGGCCGGCGAGAAAGGCATCTACGCCGGAACGCGCGCCGACGACCTGATCGTGAAATGCATCCGCGAACTGCTTCGCCGGAACCCGTCCCTGCCGCCGGAGCGCGTGGATGAAGTGGCCATCGCAGCCACCACCCAGACCGGTGACCAGGGCCTCACCCTTGGCAGGACTGCAGCCCTGCTGGCCGGCCTGCCGCGGACCGTCCCCGGGTTCGCCATTGACCGGATGTGCGCGGGCGCCATGACCGCCGTGACATCGACTGCCGGAGGCATCGGCTTCGGCGCCTACGACGTTGTCATTGCCGGCGGGGTGGAGCACATGGGCAACCACCCGATGGGCTCCGGCGCCGATCCCAACCCCCGTTTCATGTCGGAGCGGCTGGTGGACCCGGCGGCACTGAACATGGGCAACACCGCCGAAAACCTGCACGACCGCTTCCCGGCCATCACCAAGCAACGCGCCGATACCTACGCCGTCGCGTCCCAGGCCAAACTTGCCGCCGCCTACGGAAAGGGCCTGATCCAGCCGGACCTGGTTCCGGTGGCTGCCCGGAAGCCGGGTGAGGGGTGGACTGTCCACAGCGTTGACGAACCGCCGCGGCCCGGCACCACCATGGCGGACCTGGACGCCCTGCGGACACCTTTCCGGCCGCACGGCCGGGTCACCGCCGGAAACTCCGCCGGCCTGAATGACGGCGCCACCGCTGCGGTGTTGGCCTCCGCAGAGGCCGCCGCGGAGCTCGGCCTGCCGGTGAAGATGCGCCTGGTCAGCTATGCCTACGCCGGGGTGGAGCCCGAGGTAATGGGCATCGGCCCCGTTCCGGCCACCGAGAAGGCACTGGACAATGCCGGGCTCACCATCGGGGACATCGGCCTGTTCGAAATCAACGAAGCCTTCGCCGTGCAGGTCCTCAGCTTCCTGGACCATTTCGGGATTCCCGACGACGACCCCCGCGTCAACCGCTACGGCGGCGCGATCGCCGTCGGGCATCCCCTTGCTTCCTCAGGCGTCCGGTTGATGACCCAGCTCGCCCGCCAGTTCGAGGAGGATCCCTCCGTCCGCTTCGGCATCACGGCAATGTGTGTGGGCCTGGGCATGGGCGGCACCGTAATCTGGGAAAACCCCCACCATCCCGACTACAGCGGAACCACATCCGCAGCGTCGGCAACTGAAGGAGCCACGGCATGAGCGCCGCAGATTTCATCGAGTTCGCCGCCCTGTTCCCCGACGAAACCGTCACCCACGCGCTCGTCCGGGACATCGAACTGCCGGCCGCCGCCGGCAAGCCAAGCCCGGGAACCTTCGCCCTCATCACCCTCGACAACGGCCTGGACCACTCCAAGCCCACCACGCTGGGACCCAGGACCCTCGTGGAACTCGGCAAAGTACTCGAAGGCCTCCGGGAGCGGGCCGCCCGCGGCGAGATCGCCGGCGTCGGCGTGACGGGCAAGCCCTACTACCTGGTGGCGGGCGCAGACCTTTCAGCGGTGAAGGCACTTGAGAAGCGGGAACACGGGCTGTGGATGGCGCAGCTGGGGCACGACGTCTACCGCACGCTCGCCAACCTGGGGGTTCCCAGCTTCGCGTTCATCAACGGTGCAGCCCTGGGCGGCGGGCTGGAAATCGCCCTGCAGTCCACCTACCGCACCATGTCCACCGGCGCGGGCGCCCTGGCACTGCCGGAAGCCTTCCTTGGCCTGGTGCCCGGCTGGGGCGGGGTCTACATCCTGCCGCGCCTGATCGGCCCGGAAAACGCCGTGAAGGTGATGATCGAAAACCCGCTCAGCAACAACCGGACACTGACCGGACCCCAGGCCTTCGAACTCGGCATCGCCGATGCCCTCTTTGAGCCGGCGGACTTCCTTGAGCAGTCCCTGGCATGGGCCGCGGAAGTCATCTCCGGCCACGTTGTTCCGGAACGTGGCAACGCCGTCGACCCCGCCGCGCCCGATACCGCAGCCAGGTGGGCTGCCGCAGTGGCAGCAGGACGCCGGTTCGTGGAGGCAAAGACATCACACGCCGCACACGCCCCGGGAAAGGTCCTTGACCTCCTGGAAGCCAACCGCACCATCACCCAGGCGGAGTCTGCAGAGCTGGAATGCGAAACCCTTGCAGAACTCATGCAGACCGACGAGTTCCGCGCCACCGTGTACGCCTTCCTTGACCTCGTCCAGAAACGCTCCAAGCGCCCCGCCGGCGCCCCCGACCGCAACCTGGCCCGTCCGGTCACCAAGGTAGGCGTGGTAGGCGCCGGCCTGATGGCAAGCCAGCTGGCGCTGCTCTTCGCCCGCCAGCTCAAGGTCCCCGTGGTGATGACGGACATCGACCAGGGCCGCGTGGACAAGGGAGTGGGCTACGTCCACGCCGAAGTGGACAAGCTCCTGGGCAAACAGCGGATCAGCCAGGACGCCGCCAACCGCACCAAAGCGCTGGTGACGGGATCCGTGTCCAAGGACGTGTTCACCGACGCCGACTTCGTCATCGAAGCCGTCTTCGAAGAACTGAACGTCAAGAAGCAGGTGTTCGCCGAGCTGGAAGCCATCGTCACCCCTGACTGCATCCTGGCCACCAACACCTCCTCGCTGTCCGTGACCGCCATGGCCGAGGACCTGCAGCACCCGGAACGGCTGGTGGGGTTCCACTTCTTCAACCCCGTGGCCGTGATGCCGCTGCTGGAAATCGTCAGGGCCCCGCGGACCGATGACGCCGTCCTCGCCACCGCCTTTGAACTGGCCAAGGCGCTCAAGAAGACCGGGGTACTGGTCAAGGACGCCCCCGCGTTCGTGGTCAACCGCATCCTGCTGCGCCTGATGGGCGAAGTCACCGCCGCCTTCGACGAAGGCACTCCGGCAGACGTGGCGGACAATGCCCTGCGGCCCATGGGCCTGCCGATGACCCCCTTCACGCTGCTGGCCATGGTGGGGCTGCCGGTGGCCCAGCACGTCCAGGAATCACTCAACGCCGCGTTCGGCGACCGGTTCCCGGTGTCCGCCAACCTGCAGAAACTCATCGACAACGGAGTGAAGGCCCTCTGGGAAACCGCCCCGGACGGCACGCAGGAAATCCCGCAGTCCACGCTGTCGCTGATGTCCTTCGGCACCAGCCCCTCCACCGGCGAAGACGTCCTGCGCCGTACCCAGGACGCCCTGGCCCAGGAGATCGGACTGATGCTGGACGAAGGCGTGGTGGCAGGCCCCGAAGACATCGACCTCTGCATGATCCTCGGCGCGGGCTGGCCCATGTTCCTCGGCGGCATCACCCCGTACCTGGACCGGGTGGGGGCCTCGGAACGCGTCAACGGCAAGCCCTTCCTGCCGCCGGGCAGGGCGTCCCGCCCGGCCGCGGGATAACCGGACCGGTTTAGGCTTCCGCTAGCCGGCCGGCGTCGAGCGCAATGGTGCGGTGCGCCGCCGATCGTGCGTAACCCAGGTCATGGGTGACCAGCACGACGGCGGCGCCCTCCGCCGCCGCGGACCGGACCGCCGCGTCCAGGACGGCAAGCCCATCGCCGTCGAGGGCGACGGTCGGCTCATCCAGCGCGAGGACGGCGGGTTTGCGGGCCAGAACTGTCGCCAGGGCCAGCAGCCGCTGACGCGACGCGGGCAGCTCCGCGGGCTGTTCGTGGGCTGCCGCTGAGAGACCGACGGCCGCCAGTGCCGCCGAGGCCCTTTCCCCTGCCTCATCCTGCCCAAACAACCGGTCCAGACCGAACCGGACCTCCCGCAGGGCGGTGCGTTCGAACAGCTGCTCGCGCGGGTGCTGGAACAGCAGGCCCACCGCGGCTGCCGTGGAACCGACCGGTTTTCCGGAAATGTCCTCCCCCTGCACCAGGACGGTTCCGGTGGTGGGCCTCAGCAGGCCGTTGAAGTGCCTCAGAAGCGTTGATTTTCCCGCCCCATTGGGCCCGGTGACGGCCACGATCTCGCCGGGATGGACCGCAAGGTCGATTCCCTGCAGCACCGTCGATTGGTTGTCAGTGGTACGGGAGCCCTGACGGCGTTGCCACGTGAAGCCCTGCCTGGCGGGACGGCCGTCCTTCCGGTACCCGAAGGAAACCCCGCGGAGCTCCAGGGCCGGGGCGGAATGTCCGGCAGAGCGGGGAACCGGCGCGACGCCGCCCGGCGAGGGCCCGTCCTTGATGCGCCGGATACCCGCCAACACCGCCGGTGACCCTGCCTCCAGCGCGGCGGGCGTTCCGCTTGCCTTGACCGTGCCGTCCGCCAGGACGATCCAGTTGTCGGCTTCCCGGAGCACCCCGTCCACCATCTGGCTAAGGATGACGACGGCGGTGCCGGCCTTCACGAGGCCCCGCACCAGGTCACCCAGTTCGCGGGCGCCCGCAGCGTCAAGGGAGGCGAAGGGCTCATCCATGATGAGCACCGGCGGGCGGGTAATGATGGCGCAGCCGATGGCCAGGCGTCGAAGCTGGCCGCCCGAGAGCCGGGCCGGATGGCGCCCCAGCAGGTTGCGAAGTCCCAGCAGGCCCGCCGTCTGCTCAACGGCTGCCACCATGGCGGTACGGCCCACGGCGGAGTTCTCGAGGCCGAACGCGAGTTCCTCCGCCACGGTGGCCCGGACCGTGGACAGGACGGCACCAGCATCCTGGGGAACAAAGCCCACCTGCCGGCCCCACTGCGCGGGGTCAATCCGGGGGTCCCCGGCGTCGCCGTTGAACTGAAGCCGGGTGCCGGTGAGCTCCAGGAACCCGATAAGGTTCCCGCCGGGTCCCGGGGGCAGCCAACCGGCAAGGAGCCTTCCCAAGGTTGTTTTGCCGCTTCCGGAGGTACCCAGGACGGCCATCAGGGACCCCGGGGCGACGGCAACATCCAGCCCCTGAAGGACCGGCCCACCCCCGTCGTGGAAGGTGAACTCCCGGATGCCGGCCGCCATAACCGGCTCTGCGGAATACGGCACGCCTAGCCTCCGGTCCCGGCTAGCCATAACCGCCAGACAACGGCAGCCGCAGCCGCCGCGAGCAAGAGCATGCGCAGGAGGCGCTGGATAGCGGAGTCGGGGACCTCCCGGTAGCTGGTGCGCGGCCCTGGACTGCTGAACCCGCGGGCTTCCAGGGCCGCGGCGCGGGTTCCGGCGTCCTCCACCAGGGAGAGGACCAGCGGGATGGCCTGCAGCCGGAACGCCGCCACTTTGTGCAGCAGACCGCGCCGGATGACCAGCCCACGGGACTCCTGGGCCTGCCGGATCCGTCCCGCCTGCGCAGTAATGGCGGGCAGCAGGGTCAGGGTGGAAGCCAGCACAAAGCCGAACCTGCCGTGGACGCCGCGCGACGCCAACGCGGCCACCAGGTCCGGAACGTTGACGCTGAAGGAAAACACCAGCAGGGCCAGGACGGCGGCTGACAGTTGGGCCGCCCGTTCCCCGGCGAAGGCCAGGCCTTCGGCGGTTACCCGGGCCGGGCCGAACTGGGCCAGGACCGTCCGGCCCTCGGGAAAGGACAGCCCGTGCACGATCAGCAGGGACAGGCCCAGCGGCACCAGCACGGCCGCGGCCGCAGGCACCAGCCGCCGGGCGGTGCCACCGGCAGCGGACAGGCCCAGTGCACCCGCGCCCACGGCGAGGGAAACGGGCCAACTCGCTGCCGCCGTCGTGATAACCGCCGTGCTGCCGGCAAAGGCCAGGGAAGTCAGCGGGTGGAGGCGCATAGGCTGGTGGTTCCTGTTCAGGAGGTCTGTTCAGGAAGTCTGTGTGGAGCCCTGCGCTGCTGCCGGTTCGTTCGTGGTTCCGGCAAGGACACGGTGCCTGCGGACGAACGGGAACTGCAGCCGGGTCCGCCGCGGCAGCGCATAGACCAGGACGGCCACCACGGTGAAGACGATGGCCTTGTCCATGGGGTCGGAGATGAGCGCCTGCTTGGTGATGGCTGCCAGGAGGGTGTCGCCCATGGAGCGGAAGGCGCTGACGATCGCACCGGTGGCCACACCGGACGTGCCGCCGAAGACGAAGGCTGCCACCGGGGCGGACACCACACCGCCAATGATGCCCGTGGCAAACCCTGCTACGGGGGCGAGATAGAAACGGCGGAACAGGCCGTAGCGCGCGGCCAGGCCGGCGAGGCAGCCGATCAGTGCGGCGCCGGCGGCGAACGGCAGCACGGTGGGGTTGAAGAAGGACCAGACGATGCTGCTGAGGGCTCCCGTGGCGGCACCCGCTGCGGGTCCTGCCAGCACGGCGATCAGCACCGTGCCGATCGCGTCAAGGTAGAACGGGACCAGGGTGCTGCCCACGAACTGGCCCAGCACGATGTTCAGGACAAGGGCCACCGGGATCAGCACGAGGGTGGAGGCAGGAAGCGTGGGCAGGACCGCCACGATGAGCAGGATGGCCCCCACCAGGAAACCTGAAAGGGCGATCAGGGCCGAGGCGCTGCCGGGTCCGCCGGTGATGTCCGCGGGCTGGTTCAGGACCAGGTAGATGTAGGTCCCGGCAATGGCCAGGGCGCCAAGGATTTCCAGCAGCCGGCGCCTGCGGGCAGCAGCGGGCGCCGGGGACGGCAACGTCAGGGAGGGCGATGACATGGGGTTCCTTCTGGGTGCTGGCATGGGAGCCCGGAGATCCCGGGCGGAACGGAACGCCACCTATGTCACCTCGGTGGCAGCCGCCGGATTCTGCAACGACATACTGCAACCGGCGGGCCGCGGACCATTCTACCGGGACGTTGTGCGGCATGGCTGCTGCCGGGCGGACGGTGCCCTAGACTCCCCCTTATGCCCCACTACGACCTTGCCATTATCGGCTCCGGCTCCGGCAATTCGCTGATCACCCCGTTCTGGGACGGCAAGCGCGTGGCGTTGATCGACGGCGGGGTGTTCGGCGGCACATGCCTGAACGTGGGCTGCATCCCAACGAAGATGTTCGTGTACCCGTCGGCGCTGGCGGCAGTGCCCGCCGAGGCCGGCCGCCTGGGCGTTGACCTGACCCTGGACAAGGTGCACTGGAACGGCATCCGGGACAGGATTTTTGGCCGGATAGACCCGATATCCGCAGCCGGCCGCCGGTACCGGGCGGACGAGCTGGACCACGTGGACCTGTATGAGGAGTACGCCCGCTTTACGGGACCCCGGGCGCTCCGCGCCGCCTCCGGTGTGGACATCACGGCGGACCAAGTAGTGGTGGCGGCGGGCTCACGGGCGGTCCTCCCGGACGTGCCGGGAGCCAACCTTCCCCAGGTCCACACGTCGGATACCGTCATGCGGCTCGAGGGTGCGCCGGAGAAGGTGGTGGTGGTTGGCGGCGGATACATCGCCGCGGAGTTCGCTGCCGTTTTCCATGGTTTCGGCTTGGACGTCACCCAGGTGAACCGGTCCGGGCGCCTGCTGCGCGGCAACGACCCCGAAATTTCGCGTCGCTTCGCCGCGGCCGCCGCAAGCCGCTGGAAGCTGGAGCTTGGCTACCACCTGCAGTCCGTGGAGGCCAGCGGCGACGGCCGGGCCACCGCAGTGTTCCTGGACGACGCCGGCCGCAGCCTGAGCGTGGCGGCGGACCTTGTCCTGATGGCGACCGGCCGGGTGCCCAACACAGACCGGCTGGACGTGGAGGCCGCAGGCTTCGACCTGGACGACGACGGCACGCTGGCCGTCGATGAAAACCTCCGGATTCTTTCGGGCGGGCAGCCGCTGGCGGGCGTGTACGCGCTGGGCGACGTCGCGAATTCCTACCAGCTCAAGCATGTGGCCAACCGGGAAGCCCGGGTGGTGGCCCACAACCTGGAGCACCCGGGCCGGCTCCGGCCCATGGACTACACAGCGGTGCCGGCTGCTGTTTTCTCCAATCCCCAGGTAGCCTCGGTCGGCCTGACAGAGGATGAGGCCCGGGCGCAGGCTGCACCGGGGACGGAGATTGTCACTGCAATCCAGGAGTACGGGTCCACGGCGTACGGCTGGGCCATGGAGGATGAGGAAGGTGTGGTCAAGCTCATCGCGGAGCGCGGTACGGGCCGCCTCCTTGGAGCGCACATCCTGGGCCACGAAGCGTCGATGCTCATCCAGCCGCTGGTCCAGGCGATGGCCACGTCAGTGCCGGTGCACGAGCTGGCGCGTGGTCCTTTCTGGATCCACCCTGCGCTGATGGAAGTGGTGGAGAACGCCCTGCTGGCGCTGGATGTGGACCTGCCGGAGGATGCCCCGCTGTAGGGTCCTCAACCCACCCGGGCCGCGAGGTCCCCCACCGCGGACACCAGTTCGCTGAAGGCCTGCGCCGGGTTGTTGCCGGACACCACCCTGGCGTTGGGCGGGACGCCCCACAGCCCGCGGAAATCCGCCACGGTGGTTCCCACCAGCAGTGGGGACGCCGTTTCGACGTCCACCGTTGCCGGCCGGGCGCTGTATTCCAGGGTGCCGGCCGCCACCCCGGCGGCGAAGAAGTCGTGGACGTGGGCCAGGTAGCCCTGGTCGTACAGCCGGTGGAACTCGAAATAGAAGCGCAGGGCATCGGACAGGTGCCTGACCAGCACATTGTCCGAGGTACTGCGCTGCCCCTCAGGCTGATTCGGGAGCACGAGCTCGGGGACCACGGCCCCCGCCGCTTCCGCCAGTTGCCGAACGTGCTCCGGGTGCATCTCCATCCGCTCCGTCGTGTCCAGCGAACAAACGATGGGCAGCTTGTCGAAGGGCCGGCCCCGGTAGGCGGCGTACACCTCCTTGGCCGCATGGGGGTCAACGTGGGTGTTCCATTCCGCGGTGGGAGTGGTGTTGCCCTGGTAATAGAAGCAGCCGCCCATGATCACGACGTTGGCCAGCAGGTCAGGCAGTGCCGGCTCCTTGCGGAGTGCCAGGGCGAAGTTGGTCAGCGGCGCCGTGATCAAGGCCGTGAGCTCCCCCGGCCGGGACCGGGCATGTTCGATCCAGAGGTCCACCGCGTCCCGCTCCGACACCTGACCTGACGGTTCCGGCAGGACGGCGTGGCCTATCCCCTGGGGCCCGTGCGTTTCAGGTGTTGTCAGCAGCGGTATGGACAGCGGACGGCGGGCGCCGATGGCCACCTCCACGCCGGGCCGGCCGCACAGTTCCAGCAGGGCCAGGGTGTTGCGGGCCACCTGGTCGGCATCGACGTTTCCCGGTGTTGCCGTGACCGACACGAACTCCGTGTCCGGAAGTGCGGCGAGGTAGGCCAGCGCCAGGGCGTCGTCGATGCCGGTGTCGACGTCGAGGAGGTAGGCGGTCACGGCGGCCTAGAAGAGCGCGATCTTGGGCGCCGCGGGGAAGATGCTGTCCAGCTCGGCGAGGTCCGCATCCGACGGCACCCAGTCTGCCGCTGCGGCGTTTTGCCGGACCTGCTCAGGCCTGGTGGCACCGGCAATAACGCTGGCCACGGACTTTTGGGCCGCCAGCCAGGAAAATGCGACCTCGATTTCGGTCAGGCCGCGCTGCTCGGCGAACCGGCTGAACGCGCCCAGCTGTTCCCAGTCGGCGTCGTGCACCATGTTCGTGCGGGTATGGCTGAGCCGGGACCCCTCCGGTGCGTGGCCCGGCGCGTACTTGCCCGTCAGCAGCCCGTTGGCCAGCGGGAAGTACGGCAGGACCCCCAGCCCGAATTCCTCTGCTGCGGGAGTCACCTCGAGTTCCGCGCGCCGGTCCAGGAGGTTGTAATGGTTTTGGGTGGAGATGAAGCGGGCTCCACCCAGCTGCCGCGCCACGTACTCAGCCTGGGCGATCTGCCACCCGGCCCGGTTGGAGTGGCCGATGTAGCGGACTTTTCCGCTGCTGACGAGCGCGTCGAGCGCGGCGAGGGTCTCCTCGATGGGCGTCAGCGGGTCCGGCGTATGGAACTGGTACAGGTCGATCCAGTCCGTGCCCAGCCGGCGCAGCGAGGCTTCCACCGCCTGGAGGATGTAGCGCCGTGATCCGCGGGCACCGAAGTCGATGCCGCTGGCACCCTTCATGTCCATCCCGAATTTGGTCGCCAGGACCACGTCCGCGCGCCTATTGCCCAGGGCCTTTCCCAGCATGGTTTCGCTCAGCCCGGGTTCGCGGCCGTACGTGTCGGCGACGTCGAACAGGGTGATCCCGGCATCGAGGGCCGCGGAGACCACGGCGTTGGTGGCCTCCTGGGATTCGGTGGCGGTGTTGGCGCGGCCAAGGTTGTTGCAGCCCAGGCCCACCGTGGAGACGGTCAGGCCGGATTTTCCAACGCGGCGGTACGTGGTCACGGACGGCTCCTAGAGGCTGAAGCCGGTGGCGGGCTTGGCGGAGTGCTTGAGTTTGAAGTTGGCCGGCTCATTGAAGGGCGCGGCTCCGATGCTGAGCTTGGTGAAGTCCAGGTCCTCGCCGCGGGCGCAGATCTTGATGGCGTTGACGGCCTTGTTCACGTCCGGGCAAAGGCAGAAGATGTTCAGCTTGTAGTCGGTGAATTCGGAGCGCTCCACGGTACCGAGCCCCCGCCATGCGAGGTGGCTGATGAGGGCGTCCTTCGCCTTTTCCTCCAGGTAGCGGTCCCGGTCGGTGCCTTCCCTGGTCTTCAGGGCGAACTGGGCCACCACCCAGAACTGTTCCCCCTCCGGGATCTCCGCGTAGCCGTCCTCGGCGCACTGCACGGCGAAGGCGTCCAGGAGGCCCTCGGCGGCATCGGGGTCGGCGACGTCCGTCTCTTCCGTTGTGCTCTGGTGTCCCACGACGCCGAAGTTCATCACGAACTGGGCGTAGTCCTCGTCGAACCAGGCCTCCCTGAAGTGGAGGGTTCCCTCGTCGTCGCGCTTGTAGACCCTGACTATTCCGCTCATCCACGTCCCTTTGTGAACCATTCGACGTCGGTACCGTCGAAAGGTGCCTGCTGTGCCTTGACGGCCTGGTAAAGCTTTTCTGCGGAGGCCTGGAGGGACTCTGCCAGCGCTGTGGGGTAGTCCATCGCCACCCGGTGTTCAGCGAATTCGTCCTCGTCGTCAATAAAGACACCGCGGGTGGCCGTCCGGACCACGTCCAGGTCCATGTCGATGACGTGGAACTCTGTGACTTTCGGGCGGATGGTGTTCCACTCGTGCGCGACGGCCAGGTCGATGTAGATCCGCACCCCGCCGGGGTGGGCGTCATCGTAGAAGGTGGCAACCCAGTCGCCGTCGCGGGGTACCAGGAGCACGGCGTCGGACTTGGTGTAAAAGGCGGCACCGGGCCGGGAACAGAATTCGTTGGTGCCCTGGAAAATCCACCAGCCGTGCCGGTCCTCGCCCAGGTAGCGGCCCGGCACCACCCAGTGGGCTTTGCCGTTCCACTTGCGGTTGCGCGCCACCACCAGTTGTCCGGGCTCCAGGCCTTCCGGAACACGGGTCCCCGCGGGGTGGTCCTCCGCGGCCGGCTCCCGCAGGACCCCCGGATACTTCAGCTCGACTTCCCCCCTCACAGGATGGGAAGGCTGCCGGTGGTGGGGTGCTGCTGCCCAGGCAGGGGACGCGCGAACGGAACCTTTGTTCCCAGAACCTGCGCGACGACGTCGTGCGCTATCTGCTGGGCGGTCAGCCCGACGCGTTCCAGGACCTGCTTGCGGGTGCCGTGGTCCAGGAACTCAACGGGCAGGCCCACCTCGTTCAGGGCGGTATCCACGCCTGCCGCGCGCATTTCCTGCCGGATCCGCGAGCCCACGCCGCCGGCCCGGACGCCGTCCTCAATGCAGATCACCAGCCGGTGGTGCGAAGCCAGCGCAATGATGGAACGGCGGACCGGAAGCACCCAGCGCGGGTCCACGACGGTGGTGCTGATGCCCTGCGCGCCCAGCCGGTTGGCAACGTCCAGGGCAAGCTCTGACATGGCACCGACGCTGATGATCAGGACATCGTTTTCGGTGGACCCGGAAGGACGGCGGGCCAGGACGTCCACGCCGTCGCTGAGGCGTTCCAGCGCTTCAATTTCGGCGCCGACGGACCCCTTGGAGAAGCGGACCACGCTGGGCGCGTCGCTGATGGCAACGGCCTCCCGAAGTTCCTCGCGGAGTCGGGTGGCGTCGCGGGGCGCGGCAAGGTGGAGCCCCGGAACGATTTGGACCATGGACATGTCCCACATGCCGTGGTGGCTGGCGCCGTCGGGTCCGGTGACGCCGGCACGGTCCAGGACGATGGTGACGCCTGCCTTGTGCAGGGCGACGTCCATGAGCAGCTGGTCGAAGGCGCGGTTGAGGAAGGTGGCGTAGACCGCCACCACCGGGTGCAGGCCCCCGAAGGCCATTCCCGCAGCAGCGGTGAGGGCATGCTGTTCGGCGATGCCGACGTCGATGACCCGCTCCGGGTGCCTGGCAGCGAACTTGTGCAGCCCCACGGGAATCAGCATGGCGCCGGTGATGCCTACGACGTCGTCACGCTCGTCCGCGATGGCCGCGATTTCGTTGGCGAACACGGAGGTCCAGGACTGCGCACCCGCGGTACCGGTGGGTTCGCCCGTTTCCGGATCGATGATGCCAACGGCGTGGAACTGGTCGGCCTCGTGGGCACGGGCGGGGGCGTAGCCGTGACCTTTCTCGGTCATGGCGTGCACAATGACGGGCCCGTTGTAGTGCTTGGCCGTGGCGAGGGCATGCTCCATGGCCTGGAGGTTGTGCCCGTCAACCGGTCCGATGTACTTCATGCCCAGGTCCTCGAACATGCCCTGAGGAGCCCACCAGTCCTTAATGCCCTTCTTCATGGCATGCAGGCTCTTGTAGGTGAACTGGCCCGCCGGGCCGCCGTTCTGGAGCTTCTTCTTCCACCAGTCCAGGGCAACCTCGTATGCCGGGGCTGCGCGGAACGAGTCGATGGTGGGGCGCAGCGAGGCGAGGTAGTCCGCGAAACCGCCAACGGTGGGCGCGTAGGACCTGCCGTTGTCGTTGACTACGATGACAACGCGGCGCCGCCTGTCGGCCGCAATGTTGTTGATGGCTTCCCAGGCCATGCCGCCGGTCAGGGCGCCATCACCGACGACGGCGACGACGTGCCGGTCGCCCTCGCCGGTCAGCTGCCGGGCACGCGAGATGCCGTCGGCCCAGGACAGCGAGGAGGAAGCGTGCGAGCTTTCCACGATGTCGTGCTCTGACTCCGCGCGGGACGGGTAACCCGAGAGGCCGCCTTCCTGGCGGAGGGTGCTGAAATCCTGGCGGCCGGTCAGCAGCTTGTGGACGTACGACTGGTGGCCCGTGTCGAAGACGATGCTGTCACGCGGCGATTCGAAGATGCGGTGCACGGCGAGCGTCAGTTCCACCACGCCAAGGTTAGGGCCGAGGTGTCCGCCCGTCTGGGAGACGTTCGTGATCAGGAAATCCCTGATCTCCGAAGCCAGCTGCTTGAGCTGTTCTTCGGTTAACTCGTTCAGGTCCTGCGGATTCCGGATGGTGTCCAAGATTCCCAATGACCCCTCCTTCGGGTGGTAGACGTGCCGTTTAACTCTAACGCCTTGGTACAAATGCAAAGCCGAAGCCCCGGCTGGTCGGTGACCGGCCGGGGCTTCGGGATGGTGGTGCCTGCTGGGCAGTTACCGCTAGTTCGCGGAGATCTGGCGCAGCACGTACTGCAGGATGCCGCCGTTGCGGTAATAATCCGCTTCACCCGGGGTATCGATGCGCAGGACCGCGTCGAAGGACTTTGTGGATCCGTCTTCGGCGGTTGCGGTGACCTTGAGGGTCTTGGGCGTGGTGCCCTCGTTCAGGGCGGTGACGCCCTCAACGGAGAACGTCTCCGTGCCTGCCAGGCCGAGCGTCGCGGCGGACTCGCCGGCCGGGAACTGCAGCGGCAGGACGCCCATGCCGATGAGGTTGGAGCGGTGGATACGCTCGTAGCTCTCGGCGATGACGGCCTTGACGCCCAGCAGGGCCGTGCCCTTCGCGGCCCAGTCACGGGACGAGCCGGAACCATATTCCTTGCCTGCCAGGACCACCAGCGGGGTGCCGGCTGCCTGGTAGTTCTGCGCGGCGTCGTACACGTACGCCTGCGGGCCGCCTTCCTGGGTGAAGTCGCGGGTAAAGCCACCTTCGACGCCGTCCAGGATCTGGTTCTTGATGCGGATGTTTGCGAACGTTCCGCGGATCATGACCTCGTGGTTGCCACGGCGGGAGCCGTAGGAGTTGAAGTCCTTGCGCTCCACGCCGTTGGCCAGCAGGTACTGGCCGGCAGGGGTGTCGGACTTGAACGAACCGGCCGGGGAGATGTGGTCGGTGGTGACCGAATCGCCCAGCTTGAGGAGCACGCGGGCACCGGTGATGTCCTTGACCGGCTCCGGCTGCGCCTTCATGCCCTCGAAGTACGGGGGCTTCCGGACGTAGGTGGAGTTCGGGTCCCAGGCGAAGGTGTCGCCGGCGGGGGTGTCGAGCGCCTTCCAGCGCGCGTCGCCGTCGAAGACGCCTTCGTAGCCCTTGGCGAACATCTCTTTGTCGATCGAGGAGTCGATGACCTGCTGGACCTCAACCGGGTTGGGCCAGATGTCCTTCAGGAAGACGTCGTTGCCGGCCTCGTCCTTGCCGAGGGCATCGGTTTCGAAGTCAAAGTCCATGGAACCGGCCAGGGCGTACGCGATGACCAGCGGCGGGGAGGCCAGGTAGTTCATCTTGACGTCCGGGTTGATGCGGCCTTCGAAGTTGCGGTTGCCCGAGAGGACAGCAGCGACGGCGAGGTCGTTGGCCTGGATTGCCTCGGAGACTTCGGCTTCCAGCGGGCCGGAGTTGCCGATGCAGGTGGCGCAGCCGTAGCCCACGATGTAGAAGCCCAGCTTCTCCAGGTAGGGGGTCAGGCCGGACTTTTCGTAGTAGTCCGTGACGACCTTCGAGCCGGGGGCGACAGAGGTCTTGACCCACGGCTTGGCGGTGAGGCCCTTTTCGACGGCGTTGCGGGCCAGCACGGCGGCGGCGAGCATGACCGACGGGTTGGACGTGTTGGTGCAGGACGTGATGGAGGCGATGGTCACCGCTCCGTGGTCCAGCTCAAACTCGCGTCCGTCGGCCATCTTGACCGGAACCGGGCTGGAGATGCGTCCGGCGCCGCCGTGCGCTGCCGAGTACTTCGGCGGTTCGCGGTCGGTGTCGGAGATGTGGGTGGAGCCCCCGGTGAAGGACGGGGCGTCCGAGGCGGGGAACGTCTCTTCGAGCGATTCGTCCAGCGTGCCGGCGTTCGCGTCGTGGGAGACGTAGTTCTTGAGGTCGTGGCGGAACTCGTCCTTGGCCTCGGTCAGCTCGATGCGGTCCTGCGGGCGCTTGGGGCCTGCGATGGACGGCACAACCGTGGACAGGTCCAGTTCCAGGTACTCCGAGAACTTGATGTCGCGGGACGGATCGTGCCAGAGGCCCTGTTCCTTGGCATAGGACTCCACGAGTGCCACGTTCTGGTCCGAGCGGCCGGTGAGGCGCAGGTAGTCCAGCGTGACGTCGTCGATGGGGAACATGGCGGCGGTGGAACCGAATTCCGGGCTCATGTTGCCGATGGTGGCGCGGTTGGCGAGCGGCACTGCGGCCACGCCTTCGCCGTAGAACTCGACGAACTTGCCCACTACACCGTGCTTGCGGAGCATCTCGGTGATGGTCAGCACAACGTCGGTGGCGGTGGCGCCTGCGGGGATGCTGCCGCTCAGCTTGAAGCCGACCACGCGCGGGATGAGCATGGAGACGGGCTGGCCGAGCATGGCTGCCTCGGCTTCAATGCCGCCGACGCCCCAGCCGAGCACGCCCAGGCCGTTGACCATGGTGGTGTGCGAATCGGTGCCGACGCAGGTGTCCGGGTAGGCGCGGAGGGCGCCGTCAACTTCGCGGGTCATGACGGTGCGTGCCAGGTATTCGATGTTGACCTGGTGCACGATGCCGGTTCCCGGGGGAACCACCTTGAAGTCATCGAATGCGGTCTGGCCCCAGCGCAGGAACTGGTAACGCTCGCCATTGCGCTGGTATTCGATCTCCATGTTGCGCTCCAGCGCGCCGGAGTTGCCGAATGCATCGATCTGGACCGAGTGGTCAATGACCATCTCGGCAGGTGCCAGCGGGTTGACCCGCTTGGGGTCGCCACCCAGTTCCTTGACGGCTTCACGCATCGTCGCCAGGTCCACCACGCAGGGGACGCCGGTGAAGTCCTGCATGATCACGCGTGCCGGCGTGAACTGGATTTCTGTATCGGGCTGGGCGTTGGGATCCCAGCCGGCCAAGGCGCGAACGTGATCGGCAGTGATGTTCGCGCCGTCCTCGGTCCTCAACAGGTTTTCAAGCAATACCTTGAGGCTGAACGGAAGGTTTTCTGCACCTTCAACGGAGTTCAACCGGAAAATTTCGTATTCGGTTCCGGCTACATTAAGTTTGCCTTTTGAACCGAAGCTGTCCACAGTGCTCATCGCAGGACTCCTCTCGCAACAGTTTCATCTTTGTCGCGCGGTTGACCGCCTGCTAGTTAGGACGCCCTAATTAGTTCCGGGCCCGAAAATTGCACACGGCCGGCCGTGATTACGGAGCGCGACGTGGGACTACTACGCCCCATAGTAGTGGCATCATCCGCCGGGAGTCAGTAGGGCAACGGTCTCCATGTGATGGGTATGGGGGTAGAGATCGAAGGCCCTGAGCCCCGCCAGGTCCCAGCCGGACTGCCGGAAGTAACCTACATCACGGGCGAACGATGCCGGATCGCAGGACACGTAGGCAATGGCGCGCGGCTGCGACGCCACGAGCTGGCCCACCACCGCCTTGCCGGCGCCGGCCCTGGGCGGGTCCAGGATCAGGGCGTCGAAATTCCGCGGTTTTTGGCGGAGGATCCGCTCCACGCGGCCCTGGACGATCTCCACCTGCGGCGCTGCGTGCAGGTTCTTGCGCGCGTCCCGGCTGGTTCCGGGAGCACCTTCCACCGACAGCACGGAGCCCGTCTCCCCCACTGCGTCGGCCAGCACGGCCGTGAAAAGGCCGGCACCGGCATAGAGGTCTGCCACCACGGCGCCGGCATGCAGGAATCCGCCGCTGTGCAGGAATTCTGTGACAGCCCCCACAAGTGCCCCGGGCGCGTCGCGGTGGATCTGCCAGAACCCGGCACCGGTGACCCGGTAGTCGTGCTCCGCCGCCGATTCCTGCACCCACATGCGGCCCCGGACCTGCCGCACGTCTTCCGTGGCCGGGTCGAAGGAGGCAACCGAGACGTCCTCCGGCAGAGCGGCCGCGATGGCGTTGAGCCGCTTGGCTTTTGTCCCGGGGGCCGGAGCGAGCAGCACCAGCGGCCGGGAACCGTTGCCCGGGGCCGCTACCTCCACCCGTTCGATGCCCTGCAGGTCGATGTCCCATAGGCGCAGGTTGTTGATCGCATCGGTGGCCAGCGGCATCTCCCGCACGGGAACAATGTGCCCGGACCGGTGGGCGTGCATGCCAAGTTTGCCGCCGGGGGTGACCGAAAAGCTGGCGCGCGTCCGCCACCCCAGCCCGCTGCCGCCGTCGGACGCTTCACCCACGGCCTCCACCGCGTTGGCATCCAGCCCCGGCGGCAGGTGCTCGACGCCGGCCAGCCGGCTGAGCTGCTCGGCCAGCACCTCGGCCTTCAGGCTCCGCTGCCGCGCCAGGGCAATGTGCCCGAATTCCGCACCGCCCACGGGCGGATGGCCGTGCCCCCACGCGCGGCGGGCATCGGCCGGGCGCCAGAAGTGCTCCACGCGGTCCGGTGAGGCGTCCAGCACTTCGACGACGTCGGCGCGCCAGAACTTGGCTTTGTCCTCCGCGTCCGTCAGCCGCACCCGGACCTTTTCGCCGGGGATGCCGTGCCGGACAAAGATGACGCGTCCCTCGTGCCGGGCAACGGTGTGGCCGCCGTGGGCAATCGGCCCAAGGTCGAGAACCGCTTCTTCGCCGGCGTGCCCGCCGGCATCCGGCGTCAGGGCTGCTGTGGTGGATGTTCTGGCAATCATTGGACGTCCTGGAGGTTCTTTGCTTCTTCGGATGATTTGAGCTGCCACGGGACACTGGCCACCATGACCCCGGGTTCGAAATGCAGCCGTGTCTTGATGCGGAGCGCGGTCTGGTTGTGCACCAGCTGCTCCCACCACTTGCCCACGACATACTCGGGGATGTACACCACGATGAGGTCGCGCGGTGAATCAAGCCGCATCTGCTTGATGTACTCCATGATGGGGTTGACCGTTTCCCGGTAGGGGCTTGCCAGCACTGTCAGCGGGACGGGGATTTCGAGCTTGTCCCAGTCGGCTACCGTCTGGGCTGTCTCCTCCGCGTCGATGTCCACGGTGATGGCGTCCAGCCGCGACGGCCGGGACGCGCGGGCGTAGGCCAGGGCCCGCAGCACGGGCTTGCGGACGTGGGATACCAGCAGGACCGCATGGACCCTGGTGGGCAAAGCGCGCGGCGATGAGTCCTCATCCACTGCCAGCTCCTTGGCTACGTTGTCATAGTGCGCCCGGATGCTCCACATGATCAGGAAAAGCACGAACATGGCGAGCAACGCGATCCACGCGCCCTGCTCGAATTTGGTGATTAGGACGATCACCAGGACCAGCGCCGTCATGCCGAAGCCGATGCTGTTGATGGTGCGGGACTTGAGCATGCGGCGCCGCACCGCCTTGTCCTTGGCCAGTTTCAGCTCCCGCCCCCAGTGCCGGATCATGCCCAGCTGGCTGGCGGTGAAGGAGATGAAGACGCCCACGATGTAGAGCTGGATGAGCTTGGTCACGTCCGCGTTGAACGCGATGATCAGCACCAGCGCACCGGCTGCGAGGGCCAGGACGCCGTTGCTGAAGGCCAGCCGGTCGCCGCGGGTCCGCAGCTGCCGGGGAAGGTAGCCGTCCTGGGCCAGGATGGAACCCAGAACCGGGAAGCCGTTGAAGGCGGTGTTGGCCGCAAACACGAGGATGACGCCCGTGGCCGCCACCACGATGTAGAACGGAATGGACCCGGACCCGAAAATGGTCTGCGCGATCTGGCTGATGGCGGGGTTCTGGATGTAGCCCTCGGGCAGCGGACTGCCGTTCAGCAGGAACTCGGTGGCGGGGTCCAGGACGATGTGGACCTTGGTGGCGTTGGCCAGGTAGATGATGCCGGCCAGCATCGCGGCGCCGATCACGCCCAGGAGCAGCAGGGTGGTGGCGGCGTTTTTGCTCTTGGGCGGGCGGAAGTTGGGCACGCCGTTGCTGATCGCTTCGACGCCGGTGAGTGCGGCGGCACCCGAGGAGAAGGCGCGCAGCAGGAGGAAGGCGCCGGCCAGTCCCACCAGCCCCTCGTCAAAGCCGGGGGCTGGCACGATGGTGAACGCGGCTGACGGGGCCTCCCCCAGTTGGCCGGTGGCCGCCTGGAAGATTCCCACCGCCGTCATGCCGAGGATCGAGGCCATAAAGATGTACGTCGGGACGGCGAAGACGCTCCCGGCTTCCTTGACGCCGCGCAGGTTCACGAGGGCAAGGACGACGACGCCGATGGTCGCGATGACTGCCTGCTGCCCGTGCAGCGACGGGATGGCAGTGGTGACGTAGGCGGCGGCTGAGGACATGGACACGGCCACGGTGAGGACGTAGTCCACGAGCAGCGCCGACGCCACGGTGAGGCCAGCGTACCTTCCCAGGTTCTCGCCGGCGATTTCGTAGTCGCCGCCGCCGGACGGGTAGGCGTGGACATTCTGCCGATAGGAGGCCACCACCGTCAGGAGCACCACCATCACGGCCAGCCCCACCCAGGGCGAGAACGCCACCGCGCTGACACCGGCAAGGGCCAGGGTGAGGAGGATTTCATCCGGCGCGTAGGCTACGGATGAGAGGGCGTCGGACGCGAAAACCGGCAGTGCGATCTTTTTGGGAAGCAGCGTATGGGCGAGGCGGTCGTTCCGGAATGGCCTGCCCACCAGCACGCGTTTGACGGCGTTCAATATTGTCAGCACTCCACAAAGCTAGTCGGATTCCCGGGTGATGTCATGACGGCATCGGGGCGGCAGGAACCTGCCGGGCTGCCGGTAGAGTTCTAGCTGCACAACCTGGACGGAATTACAGAGGAGATACGGTGGCGCATTTCGTGATCATGGGATGTGGCCGGGTGGGGGCGACGCTGGCGCACACGCTGGAGGATGCCGGGCATTCCGTAGCCATCATCGACCAGGACGACCGCGCCTTCCGCCGGCTCCGCCAGGGTTTCACCGGCCGCAAGGTCACCGGCGTCGGCTTTGACCGCGACACCCTCAAGCAGGCAGGCGTGGATGAGGCCTATGCCTTCGCCGCGGTGTCCAGCGGTGACAACTCCAACATCCTGGCCACCCGGGTGGCCCGCGAAACCTTCCACGTCCCCCACGTCGTCGCCCGGATCTACGATCCCGGCCGCGCCGAAATCTACCAGCGCCTTGGCATTCCCACCGTCGCGGCGGTGCGCTGGAGCGCAGACCAGGTACTGCGCCGCATCCTTCCCGAGCAGCACCTCGCAGGTGACTTCCGTGAACCATCGGGACGCCTGGTCCTGGCCGAACTTGACCTCGACGCCGGCTGGATCGGCCACCGGATCACCAGCATCGAGAAGGCGGCCGATGTCCGCGTGGCCTACCTCACCCGCTTCGGTGAAGGACTGCTGCCTGACGCCGGAACCGCCTACCAGGACGGCGATACCGTGCACGCCATGCTGCAGGTTGACCGCAGCTCGCAGGTCGCCCAGATCCTGGCCAAAGCCCCCGCCAAGGAGATGCAGTGAAAGTCGTTATCGTCGGCGCAGGCAGCGTCGGATCGTCCATCGCCAGGGAACTGCTGGCGCACAAGCATGAGATCCTGCTGATCGACCTCAAGCCGGAAGTAATCGGGCGCAGCGGGCTTCGGGGCGCGCACTGGCTGGTGGGCGATGCCTGCGAGTTGAGTACGCTCCAGGGCGCGAAGGTGGAGGAAGCGGATGTGGTGGTGTCCGCCACCGGCGACGACAAGGTCAACCTGGTGGTGTCCTTGCTGGCGAAGACCGAGTTTGGCGTCGGCCGCACGGTGGGCCGCGTGAACAACCCCAAGAACGACTGGATGTTCAACGATTCCTGGGGCGTAGACGTCGCCGTGAACACCCCGCAGCTGATGACCGCGCTGGTGGAGGAAGCCGTGGAAATCGGCGACCTGGTCCGGCTCCTGACCCTCCAGACCGGCGTTTCCGCGCTGGTCGAATTTACCGTCCCCCATGATTCGCACGTGATTGGCCAGACCGTGGGAGAGATCCGCTGGCCGGAGGATTCCACCCTGGTGGCGATCCTGCGGGACCACGCCCCCATCACTCCCAGCCGTGATGACGTCATCGACGGGGGCGACGAGCTGTTTTTCGTCACCACCATCGCGGCGGAGGACGATCTGCGCGCCCTGCTTTCCGCCGATGCCGCGGAAACGGCCGGTGTGGCGCGTCCAGGTGCCGAAAAGCCGGCAGTTGCCGCGCCCGCCGAGCAGCAGGCGCCCGAGGACGACGGCTTCGACGGCTAAGGGGCGTCAGGCCTTCGCGGCCGGCCCCTCGCCTGCAAGGTCGTCGGCCGGCGCCGGCCGGGTGACCAGCCAGGCGATCCAGACGCCCAGGATGTACAGCGGCGCGCCCATCAGGAGCCGGGTGGTGGCGAGTGCGGCAAGGCCGTCCTGGCCCATCAGGTACAGCGGAACCTGGACGATGAGCCGCAGTGCCAGGACAGCCACGATAATCCACGTCCCCAGCTGATAGGCCCTGAGCCGGTCCGGTTCCTTGCGCCAGTCAAGGCCTTCGTTGCGGATGAAGCCAAAGAGCAGGCCGGCCACGGGCCACTTGATGAAGACCGAGACCGCCATCGCCAGGATGTAGCCCGCGTTGGTGAAGAAGCCGAGGAGGTAGAAGTCCTCGGCCTTCCCGGTGGTGTTGGCCAGCCAGGCGGAAATTCCGACGCCGACAACACCGGCAAGTGCCTGTGTGAGGGGCCGCCGCTGGACGAGCCGGACCACTGTGAACACCGCTGCCGCGGCCAGCGCGGCAATGAGGGACAGCGTAAGTTCCTGGGTGATGGTGAAGGTCACCAGGAAGACCAGGCCCGGCATGATGCTTTCGGCGATGCCCTGGACTCCACCGGCGCTGCGCAGGACATCGACCCGGCCGTCGTGGGTACGGTGCAGGCCGGCCTTGGCAGCGTAGTCGGCGGCGAGGCCGGCAACGGGCGAGGGCTCCTGGGGCGTCCGCGGATCCCTTTCCTGGCCGCTGCCCTCGGACTGGGACGGGTCGGGCTGGGGCGAGGTCATTCGTTCTCCTGGTGGGACAGTATTTCGTAGCGGGGGTTGAACATGGTGGGCATGCCCTCACTGCGGGACAGCATGCCTTCAAGCCGGAGTTCGGTTCCCGCTTCAATGCCCGGCACGCGCCTGCGTCCGAGCCACACCACGCGGAGCCTGGCACGCCGGCCCTGCGCAACTCCCGCCCGTTCGGGTTCGGCGTCGGAAACGATGGCGCTGAAGGCGGCCGTCCGGTCGGCCGGGACGTAGGTGATGGATTCGATGCGTCCCTGGCAGAGCACGCGGCCCTTGGGCGGCAGCTGGCTGAGGGGGGTGATCCCGGCGTCGCCGCGTGATGTTCCCCCTGGCACGGGATCAGCCAATTGCTGTGGTTTCGGGCCCACGCTCTGGTTCCTGCAGGTTGGGGGCAGCCGGCGGCGGCGTGGTGGTTGCGTCCTTGGGCAGCCGCAGCTGGAGCAGGTCACGGGGCGGCATGGGGCTGTCGCCACGGATCACCACCACCTGCCGGAACAGGGCTTCGAGCGGTTCTGCTGCCTCGCGTTCCAGGGCCGCTGCACCGCCGAGGACACCGCGGAGGAACCAGCGGGGACCGTCGACGCCGATGAAGCGGGCCACACGGTAGCCCTGGCTGCCGTCGGGGAGGCCTGCGGGAAGCTTGGCCACGAGTTCGGTTCCGAACGTGCCTTCGATTTCCTCGACCTGGCCGCCTTGGGCGCCCACGGATTGCCCGATCTGGCCGCGGATCTCGTCCCACAGCTCCTCCGTCTTCGGGGCGGCGAACGCCTGCAGCTGGAGGCTGGACCCGTTGAGGTCCAGGGTGACCGCGACAACGCGCTGGGTGGCTTCCTCCACCTCAAGGCGCAGCTGGAGGCCCTCGCTGGGGGTGATCAGGAGCGCGCCAAGGTCAACGTAGCCGTCGCGGCTGCTGATCTCGGATTCGTCGAACGGCCCGCTGGTGCGGCGTCCGATGCCGTCCGCAACGGCCTCTGCGGCGTCCGCGGCCGTCAGCGGCTCGTCCGGTTCGGCTGCCTGTTCCTTCTTGGCTTTCCTGCCGAGCCCAAAGACCATGAGGGGTGTCTCCTTTAATTATGAAAGTTCCGGTCCGGCCCAAGGCGGCCCCGCCGTCGTTCTGTGCTGTCCCCGGCCGGCCAGCTGCCGGCGCAATGAATCAGGCTCAGGGCAGGTTGAAGCCGCCGGTTGACCCGAAGCCTCCCGTGCCGCGCACGGAATCGCTCAATTCGTTGACGGGGATGAACTGCGCATGCTCGACGCGCTGGATGACCATCTGCGCAATTCTATCGCCGCGCCGGAGTTCTATGGCCTGGCTGGCATCGGTGTTCAACAGCGTGACGGAAATTTCACCGCGGTAGCCTGCATCCACTGTTCCGGGGGCGTTCACGATGGTGAGGCCATGCTTGGTGGCCAGGCCGGACCGGGGGTGGATCAGGGCCACGAAGCCGTGTGGAAGCGCAATGGCCACCCCGGTAGGGACAAGCCTGCGCTCCCCCGGCTGCAGGACAACGTCTTCCCTGGCACGGAGGTCGGCGCCGGCGTCGCCCGGATGCGCGTAGGAGGGCGCTTCGAGGCCGGGGTCCAGCATCTTCAGCTGGACTTCGAGGGTGGGAGCCGGAGCGCCGGCGGCCAGGCCTGCGGGCGCGTCGCCGGAAACAGTGTCAAGTGTGGCGGGTTGGTCAGTCACAGTCACTCACTCTAACCCGCGCGCCCGTATCCGTCCTAGGGCGGGCCCTCCATCTCCAGGACGCGCTCCTGCGGACGCTGCCGGCACGTCCTGTGCGGCCGGGCGCCAAGATGAAATAGCCAGGCAAAGGTGGAAAGCTTGGCGCATGCCCGAATCAAGCTCCCCTGCGCCCGTTCCCCACCAGCCGTCCACGGGAGCGCCGGTGATCTACAAAGAGAAGCTCTGGCCCAATGCCTGGATGTGGATCATCGCGGCCGGCGTCTCCGGGGCCGGGATCCTGGTGTTCGCCCCCATCAGTGCGGCCGCAGGCTACACCGCCGCAGCGGTGCTTTTTGCCATCATTGCCGTCCTCCTGATTCTGTCCACCCCCAGCATCGTGGTGACCGATGACGCCCTGACCGTGGGGCGGGCAACCATCGAGCGCAGGTTCGTGGGAGCGGTCCAGCAGTTCCGCGGCGAGGAAGCAACGGCGGAACGCGGGACGCGGCTCAACGGTCTGGCATACCTCTGCATCCGGGGCTGGATCGATCCGGTCGTGAAGGTGGACATCACCGACCCGGCGGACCGGACACCGTACTGGCTGGCCTCCACCAGGAATCCTGACCAACTCACGGCAGCCCTGACCCGCAGGTAGCGCCCGTCCCCGGCTTCGGGCCTGGCCCTTCGCAACCATTGCAGCGGGACCTGCCGCCCTGTTACCTGCCCCTACCTCCCCCGGACGTACCCGGATCCTGCGGAAAATCGCGGCGCGCCCTGCCCCTTGAGCCAAAACAGGTGCAGCGGGTGGCAGAGTTTCGGTTGATAGTAATGCCAGGGTGGAGGATTTGTATGCAGGATCTACGGCTTGTAGGCGTGCACGACGACGGGACGCACCTCCTGTTGAGCAGTGCCGGCGGCGAGATGTTCCAGCTGCCGATCGACGAAGCACTGAGGACGGCGAGCCGGACAACCGGAAAGCGGTCGGCCGAGCGGCCTGCCATTCCCATGTCCCCTCGGGATATCCAGGCACGGATCCGTGCCGGTGCCACGGCAGCCGATGTTGCTGAACTGTCCGGCCTGCCGCTCGCTAAGGTTGAACGCTATGAGGGCCCGGTCCTGGCGGAACGGGAGTACGTGGCGCAGCAGGCACGCAAGGTGGAGGTTGCCACGCCCTCCCCCGGCCACGACGCCTACCGCTCAGCCTTCGGTGACAACCCGGCAACCCTCGCCGAGATGGTGGCCCATCGGCTGTCCGCCCATGGCATCGACCCCTCAACAGTTGAGTGGGATTCCTGGCGCCGGCAGGACGGTACTTGGACAGTTTCGGCCAGTTTTGAGCCGAAAACCGACGGCACGGCGGGCATCGGCGAGGAGCCGCCGGCGCTTTGGACTTTCAGCCCTGCCCGCAGGTCCCTGCACAATGCCAACCGCTGGGCGCAGCAGCTCAGTGAACTTGAACCTCTCGACGGCCCCGTCCCCGCCCGGCGCCTCTCGGCCGTGTCAGACCGGCCCTTCGACTTTGAAACCGATGCGGACACCGCACGCACTGGCCCCGCCAGCCACACCGCGCCTGTCCAGTCTCCCGGCAAGGAGTCGGACGGCCTGCTGGACATGCTCCGGTCACGCCGCGGACAGCGGCTGGGCGTGGACGAGGATTCCGACGACGCCCTCGCAATGCTGCTGACGCACGGCGTGCCGGCCGCCCATCCGCGGCCCTCGGAAGTCATTCCGGAACCGGAAGAGCAGGACCCGGAGCCGCAGGAAAAGAACGACGACGCTCCCGCCGCCAAGGGCGATTCCTTCATCCGCCGGCGTGACACCCGCCCCTCGATGCTGTCCAGGCTCAGCCTCATTCCGCCGCACCATGATCCCACCGAAGAGGCCTTGCGGCTGCACGACGGCGTCAGCACCGAGACGCGCGAAATCACCATCGTTGCGTCCCCCACGCGTCCGTCCGTGGCCACGCCATCCGCTGAGGGAGATGGCGGGCCCGCACTCGGTACTGGCGCAGCAACGGGCACATCCCCGTCTTCCGGTGCCGGACTCGACGAACTGCTGGGTGGAAATGTCCGGCGCAGGGCATCACGCCACGACGAGGGCTCTCCTGCAACAGGCCAGTTGCCCGAGACGGACGCCCCGGAACGCCAGCCGTCCAGGCCCAAGCGTTCCAGTGTGCCGTCCTGGGATGAGATCGTCTTCGGCACCCGCGGCGACTAGCACGCTCCACCAGCCACCGAAGTTCCATCGCCCACCAGCGGCCCGTCAGTTACTGTGGCAGGCCCTAAGAGCTATGGGGCGCCTTGTCCCGTGCCGGGTCCGCCCGCGCCGCGCCACAGGCAGGCGTCCACCTCGAAGGGCAGCAACTGGTCCTGCTCAGCCATGAGATTGGCGCCGTGCGCCGTGACGCGCCTCATGTAGTGACGGCGGCACAGCGTCTCGTAGCCCACTACCGGAGTACTGCCGGCACCGGCGGAAGCGGTCGTTTCCAGTGCCATGTCCACGTCGCCCACCACCACCTGCGCGCCCTCGGTGACCATCACGCCGTCGACCGTCCTGGCGTTGTGCGTGGCACGGCGGCCGCACCAGCACAGCGCCTCCACCTGCAGCACCTGCACCCGGTCCGCCAATTCGATGAGCCGCTGCGATCCCGGAAACAGCCGGGTGCGGAAATCGGCGGTGATGCCGAAGGCGAAAACGTCCACGTCAATCTCGTCAACCACTTTGGCGAGCTGTTCCACCTGCTCGGGCGAGTAGAACTGGGCTTCGTCACAGATGAGGTAATCCACGCGCTGTCCCTGGGTGCGCCGCCGCATGACTTCCTCCCAGAAGTCAGTACCGTCGCCCACTTCCACGGCGTCCTTTTCCAGGCCAAGCCGGCTGGAGATCCGGGATTCACCGGCGCGGTCGTTCCGGCTGAACCGTACCCCGCTCCGTCCCCGCGCGCGGTGGTTGTGGTCCATCTGCAGTGCCAGCGTCGATTTGCCGCAGTCCATGGTGCCGGAGAAAAACACGAGTTCAGCCACGGCGTGGGCCCTTGCCGCCGGCCTGGAAAAACAGCAGCGGAACCTCCCGCTCGGCTTTCGTCAGCGAGCCGTGCTGGCCCACCACCTCCATGGCGGTTGGACGGCTGCGCCGGGTGTCGTACAGGGCAAGGCTGTCCCGCGCCGCGATCATGATGTCACCGATCCTGCCTTCGACGGCGGGACGGACGTCGCCGAACAGGCCGGCGGCCAGCGCTTCTTCCCGCGTGAAAACCCAGACCCGTCCGCCGAACCGTGCCCGCCAGGCGGCGAGCAGGCGGTCCCGGTCGCCGCCCTCCTCCAGGTACAGGTGCACCATCCTGGGCTCGCCGGCAGTGTGCCGGACGCCGTCCACCAGGGCGGGGTCGGCCGAGAAGTCAATCCGGTGCTGCTCGGGCACGTCCAGCATGCCGTGGTCGGCAGTGAGCAGGATGCTGGTGCCGGCCGGAAGCGAGGCGTGAAGCCGCTTCATGGTGGCATCGAGCTCCTCAAGCTGGTGCTCCCATTGCTCCGACTGGCAGCCGTAGCGGTGTCCGGCCTTGTCCAGGTCGTTCAGGTAAAAATACATCAGCGACGGGCCGGAACCGGCCATGGCGTCGGCGGCGGCAGCCGTCCGGGCGTGGGCCGTCGTGGCCGGCAGGAACCGGCCGCCGCGGAGGGCGGCCCGGGTCATGGGCGAGTCGCCGAACTGGGGCAGGCTGATGGTGGTGACGTCCACCTGCCCGGCAGCGCGCTCCAGCACAGTGGGGAAAGGCTGCCACTGCTCCGGGTCCACACCCGGATCCCAGTTCCCCAGCAGGTTGACCACCTTGTCCTGCTCCGGATCGAGTACGTCGTACCCCACCATGCCGTGCTGCCCGGGAGGCAGGCCCGTCCCAAAGCTTGCCAGCGCGGCTGCGGTGGTGGAAGGGAACGCGGAGTCGAGCCAGACCGGGATGTCACCCTGGCCGCCCTGGATGACCGACCGCAGGAACGGCGTGTGCGCCGTTTTCTGCTTCAGCAGGTTCCGGCCAAGGCCATCGGCCAGGACCACGCATACTTTTGAGGCGGCGGGCAGGCCCAGCGTGTTGGCGAAACCGTCGATGCCGAGGCTTGCCGCCGCGCTGGTGAGCACGTCGGCGACAGACCGCCGGCCGTAGGCCGGTGCCGGTGGGAGGCCGGAAGCCTGGCCGGCGGGGGCGGAGGGGACGCTGGGGACGGAGTGGCGTTCTTCCGGCATCTCAGCGCTGCTGGTGGCCGCGGCTCAGGCGCGTACCGAAGACACCGGCGCGGGGCCTTGGCGGCAGTGACTGCACGTGCGGAACCGGGCTGCTGGAACCCGTGTTCACCGCGCGCAGCGCGCGGGCAAACAGTTTGGCGTCCTGGACCGCCTGCAGGCCGTCCGCCTCCGCGCTGATCCGCAGGACGATGTCCTCCTGGGCGATGGTGCCCGTGTAGCCGTGGTCCGCTTCGCACTGCGGGTCACCGCAGCTGGCCGGACCCATATCCAGCCGCTGGCCGCCGGACCAGGCAATGGACAGCGTCAGTTCGCGGACCGGATCGGAGGGCTTGTAGTCCTGCGGCTGGGCATACATGTAGCTGAGCACCACCGAACGGATCTGGGAGACAGGCACGGATTCGGTGGAGATCTGCGCGACGATCTGTTCGCCGGCCTCGTCCAGCTGCTGGTCGTCAACGTGCGTGATCACCAGCATGTCCGCGGTGAGCACCAGCACCGTGATGTGGCGGCGGACTTCGGCGCGGTCAAAGTGCGTTTCCAGGTGCACCAGGTGGGCAACGCAGTCGCGGCCGTCCAGGGCATCGTCCACGACATCGGCCACGAGGCGCGGGTAGAAACCTGCCTTCTGCAGGGCGCCATCGAGGCTCTGGCCCTGCGAACTGTGGCTATGTGAGCTGTGGTGGCGGACGGCCTGGTTGTCATTGCCGGGCGTTTCGGGGGCCGACGCGGGAGGCTGTGAGCTCATTACCCTATTTTCACAGATGGCCCCGCCACTTTGCTAACCGCCTCAGCCCAGCATGGCCCGCCGGGCGCTGTCCGTCCGCTGGGCGGCGTTACCGATCCGGACGTCCGCGGCCAGGATGGTGGCCCCTGCCGTTCCGCACAGCACCGGGTTGAATTCCACGAGGGCGATCTCCGGGTGGTTGTCCTTCATCCAGGCGAGCCTGCCGGCAAGGTCTTCGAGTGCCTGCACATCAACGGCCGGCAGTCCCTGGTAGGCGAACAGTTTCCGGGCAGCCCGCGGCGCGCGGATGAAGTCGTGCACGTCCGCGGCGGACAACGGCGGCACCCGGTGGGACCAGTCATCCAGCAGGCTGGTGGCGTCCCCGGCCAGCCCGAACGAAATCACGGGACCCAGCAGCGGGTCCTCGATGGCCCGGAAGGTGCAGGCCTGGCCCACGGGCGCCATGGACTGTACTTCCAGGGACGGGTCGCCGTAGGCGGCGAGCGCCCGGCGCATCTGCAGGACGTTTTGGCGCAGGGACTCCGGGTCCTGGATATCCAGGCGGACGCCGCCCAGGTCCAGCCGGTGCCGGAGGGCGGGATCGGTGGTCTTCAGCGCCACCGGCCAACCTAGGGATTCAGCCGCCTCAACGGCCTGGTCCGGCGTGTCGAAGCCCACCGACGGGAGGACTGTGATGCCGTAGTGGCCCAGCAGGGACGCGGCCGCCGCCAGGTCAAGCTGTTTGAGCTGTTCCCCTCTGACGTCCCGGAGCAGGACCCCAAGTTCGGCCTGAGCGCGCCGCGGGTCGCAGCCGTCGGGCTCCACGAAATGTCCCTGGTCGCGGGATGCCCACTCCGAATACCTGACCACGGCCGCGAGTGCTGCCACTGCGGCGCCGGGGTTGGAGAAGCAGGGGACGGTCTGTTCCAGGGATCCCACCATGCCTTCCACGTAGACCGAGGAGTCCAGGATTCCGGTGAACGCCGCCACCACCGGCTTTCCGGCCACCGCGGAGCATTCGGCGAGGACCTCGGCGATGCTGTCCACGGTGAGGCCGCGGGCCGGGAGCAGTGCGGCGACGGCCGCGTGCACGGTGTCCGATTCCAGGGTCTTGAGGACCGCGCTGCGCAGGGCCGGCAGGGCGATCGAGCGGCCGGCGTCGAGGTCCACTCCCGTCACCAGCTCTGTGACACTGAGCCCGTGGTCGGCGGCGCTGTCAGCCACCACCTTGCCCAGCGCCTGGGAGTTGCTGAAGATCGCCAGGCCGGGCCCGGCCGGAAGCGGCTGGCCGGAGACAACCTGCGCCACGTCCACCAGCTGCTCAACGGTCTCCACCCGGATCACGCCGGACTGGCGCAGCATGGCGTCCAGCGCCCCGGCCGGAGCCTGGGTGGTGCGGACTGCATGGCCCGGGGGCAGGCGCAGGCCCATCGTGTCGGACTTGGCCACGATCACCGGCTTGGTGCGTGCCAGCCGGCGGGCCAGGCGGGAGAACTTGCGGGGGTTGCCGATCGACTCCAGGTACAGGCCCACGGCGGCGGTGTCGGCGTCGTCCTCCCAGTACTGCATCATGTCGTTGCCGGAGACGTCCGCCCTGTTTCCCGCCGAGAGGAACGTGGACAGGCCAAGCCGACGCCGGCTGGAAGCGGCGTACAGCGAGACGCCGATCGCTGCGGACTGGCTGAACAGGCCCAGGCCTCCGCGCAGGGGCAGGGTGGGGGCCATTGAAGCGTTGAGCGAGACGTCCGGGTGCGTGTTCACGATGCCCAGCGAGGCAGGGCCGATGACGCGCATCCCGTTCGCCCTGGCCTGCCGCACCAGGTCCCGTTGGCGCAGGAGGCCGCGTTCGCCGTCGTCCGCGAAGCCTGCCGAGGCCACCACCAGGCCCTTCACGCCCGCCGCCGCGCACTCCGCCACCACACGCGGAACTTCCTCGTAGGGAACGGCGATCACGGCCAGCTGCACCGGGTCCGGCACTTCGGACAGGCTGCCATAGGACATCATGCCGGCCAGTTCCAGCGCCTCGGGGTTGATCGCGTAGACCGGACCGGGGAACCCGCCTTCGATGATGTGTTCGAGGAGTTGGTAGCCGACCGTCCCCCACTTGCGGCTGGCCCCGATGACGGCAACGGACGACGGCGTCAGCAGGTCGCGGACACTCCTCGCCTCCGCACGGTGCTCGCGGGATTCCATTACAGCCCGGGATTTCTCGGTGGGGTCGATGTTGAACTCGAGGCTGACCACGCCGTCGTCGAAGTGGCGCTTCACGTCATAGCCGGCGTCGGAAAACACCATCAGCATCTTGCGGTTCTCCGGCAGCACCTCGGCGCTGAACCGCCGGATCCCGTTTTCATGCGCCGCAGCGGCCAGGTGTTCGAGCAGGATGGAGCCCAGTCCCCTCCCCTGGTGGGCGTCGGCGATGTTGAACGCCACCTCCGCCTCGGCGGGGTCATCCAGCCGGTCGTAGCGGCCGATCCCGATGATCTCGTCCCGGCTGGTGATGACGAAGGCCACCCGGTCCTTGTAGTCCACCTCCGTGAAGCGCTTGAGCTCCTTGCTGGACAGCCTGGCCTTGAAGGCGAAGAACCGCATGTAGATTGAATCCTGCGACTGGCCCATGTGGAAGGCCTGGACCGCATCGGCGTCCGAGGGATGGATGGGGCGCAAATGCGCGGTCCCGCCGTCACGCAAGACGACATCGGCTTCCCAATGTTCCGGATATTCGCCGTCCCCGGGCTGATCCACCATAGGCTTAGCCTAGCCAAAAACTTCCGCAGCACCCCCGAACGCTGCACAGTAACCCCCAGAAGGATTTACCCGCCCCATGGCCCGCCGCCAAAGTTCAGCCCCTCCCGTGGACAACACCCCCTACACGGAGAACATCGTGGATATCGATGTCACCTCCGAAATGGAGGGCTCATTCCTGGAGTACGCCTACTCCGTGATCTACTCACGGGCGCTTCCGGATGCCCGCGACGGGCTGAAGCCGGTGCAGCGCCGCATCCTGTACATGATGAGCGACATGGGCCTGCGCCCGGACCGCGGCCACGTCAAAAGCGCGCGCGTGGTGGGCGAAGTCATGGGCAAGCTGCACCCGCACGGCGACACCGCCATCTACGACGCCATGGTGCGCATGGCGCAGGACTTCTCGCTGCGCCTGCCGCTGATCGACGGCCACGGCAACTTCGGCTCGCTCGACGACGGCCCCGCGGCTCCGCGGTACACGGAGGCCAGGCTGGCCGCCGCGGCCCTCACGCTCACCGACCACCTCGACGAAGACGTGGTGGACTTCGTCCCCAACTACGACAACCAGCTGACCCAGCCGGATGTCCTGCCCGCCGCGTTCCCCAACCTCCTGGTCAACGGCGCCACCGGCATCGCCGTCGGCATGGCCACCAACATGGCCCCGCACAACCTGGTGGAGGTGATCTCGGCCGCCCGGCACCTGATCGCCAACCCCGATGCCACGCTGGATGACATCATGCGCTTCGTGCCGGGCCCGGACCTGCCCAGCGGGGGGCGGATCGTGGGCCTGGACGGGATCCGTGACGCGTATGCCACCGGCCGGGGCTCCTTCAAGACCCGGGCCAAGGTGGAGGTGGAGCAGCTGACCGCCCGCCGCACCGGCCTGGTGGTCACCGAGCTGCCGTACATGGTGGGCCCGGAGAAGGTGATCGAAAAGATCAAGGATGCTGTCAACGCCAAGAAACTGACCGGCATCAGCGACATTGTTGACCTGACGGACCGCAAGCACGGCCTGCGCCTGGTGATTGAGCTCAAGAACGGCTTCAACCCCAACGCCGTGCTCCAGCAGCTGTACCGCTACTCGCCGATGGAGGACTCCTTCGGCATCAACAATGTCACGCTGGTGGACGGCCAGCCCCAGACGCTGGGCCTGGTGCAGCTCCTGACCGTCTACGTCAACCACCGGATCGACGTGGTGCGCCGCCGCACCGTCTTCCGGCTGGGCAAGAAGAAGGACCGCCTGCACCTGGTGGAGGGCCTCCTCATTGCCATCGTGGACATCGACGAGGTCATCCAGATCATCCGGTCCTCGGACGAGGCCGCCGCTGCCCGTGCCCGCCTGATGTCCATCTACGACCTCACGGAGATCCAGGCCAACTACATCCTGGAGCTCCGGCTGCGGCAGCTCACCAAGTACTCCCGCATCGAGCTGGAGAAGGAGCAGGACGAGCTGCGCCGCGAGATCGCGGAACTGGAAGCCATCCTGGGTTCGGAGGAACGGCTCCGCACCCTGGTCTCGGACGAGCTCGGCGAGATCGCGGAGCAGCACGGCACCCCGCGCCGGACAGTGCTCCTGGAATCCGAAGCGGTCTCCCCCACCGTTGCTGCGGACATGGCCGCCGTGACGGGCAAGAAGGGCAAAGCCGTGCCGCTGGCCCTGGAAATCGCGGATGACCCCTGCTGGGCGATCCTGACGGCGTCCGGCCAGGTGGCCCGCACCAGCAACCAGGAGCCGCTGGCCGAGGCCGGCCCCCGCAGCAAGCACGACGTGTTCACCTCCGTGGTGAAGACGTCGGCGCGCGGGGAGATCGCCGCGGTCACCTCCCAGGGCCGCATGCTCCGCCTCCAGGTCATGGACATGCCGGTCCTCCCGCCGATGTCGGGGCTGCCCAACCTCGCCGGCGGAGTCCCGGCCCGGGAATTCATCACCCTGCTGAAGGGCGAGACGCTGGTGGCGTTCGCGCCGCTGGATGAGGTGCTGGCCATCGGCACCGCCCAGGGCGTGGTGAAGCGCGTCCAGCCGGACTATCCCCTGAACCGCGAAGACTGGGAAGTCATCGCCCTGAAGGACAAGGATTACGTCGTGGGCGTTGCGCCGGCAGGAGCGGATGACGCGGAGCTGGTGTTCCTCACCAGCCAGGCGCAGCTGCTCAAGTTCGGGGCGGCCGCCGTACGGCCGCAGGGCCGCACCGCGGGCGGCATGGCCGGCATCAAACTCGCCGCAGACGACCGCGTGCTGTTCTTCGGTGCCGTCCAGCCCAAGGACGAGGCCGCCGTCGTGGTCACCATAGCCGGCACCACCAGCGCCCTTCCCGGCACCGCCCCCGGTACGGCAAAAGTGACCGCCTTCTCGGAGTACCCCGCCAAGGGACGCGCCACCGCAGGAGTCCGGGCGCACCGGTTCCTGCGCGGCGAGGACACGCTGCTGCTGGCCTGGGCGGGGCATGGCCCGGCCAAGGCATCCTCGGCCGCCGGTGTAGCACGGTCCCTGCCGCAGGAGCACGGCCGGCGTGACGGGTCCGGCGTCCCGCTGTCCCAGCCGGTGGAGGCGGTGGGTCCCGCGATGGCCTGGCCGGATCCCGCTTAGACTGCTTCCATGCCTATCGTTCCTGATGAGAAGGACTGGACCTGGGTCCTGACCCGCCCCTGCCCGGAATGCTCGTTCGACGCCTCCACCGTCACCCCGTCCACCGTCCCGGGGAGCATCGAGAACATGCTTCCCCGGTGGCGGGCTGTGCTCCGCCGGCCGGATGTGGCGGAACGCCCGGACGACCAGACGTGGTCAGCGCTGGAGTATGCCTGCCATGTGCGCGATGTCTTCAGCCTCTTCGACCAGCGGCTCAACCTGATGCTGGATTCAGACGACGCCCGGTTCGAGAACTGGGACCAGGACCAGACGGCCATCGACAAGGACTACGGCAGCGCCGACCCCGCGGTTGTCAGCGCCGAGCTCACGGCTGAGGGGAAGCAGGCGGCGGAGTCCTTCGCCGGCGTCCGCGAGGCGGAGTGGGAACGCACGGGGCTGCGCAGCAACGGCTCCAGGTTCACTGTCCTGACGCTCGCCCAGTACTTCCTGCACGACGTCGTCCACCACCTCCACGACGTGGACGGCTAAGCGTCCCGCACGGTTGTCCCCGCCCGGGAGGCCACCAGGCCTTTCCCGGCCATCTCATCCTTCGGTTCCGCACCGGCCAGGACCAGCCGGGCATCCTCCGGATCAATGTCCGCCGGGTTGTGCGTCACCAGCACCACGGTGCGGTGGCTCAGCCCGGTCCGCAGGTCGGCCAGCATGGCCCGGGCTGATTCTGCGTCCAGATGCGCTGTGGGCTCGTCCAGCAGGATGACCTCCGCCCCCGTCATCAGCGTGCGGGCGACGGCCAGGCGCTGGCGCTCCCCACCGCTGAGGAAGGCTCCGCCGGGGCCGATCCGGGTGTCCAGGCCGTCGGGCAGCCGCTCCATCAGGCCGGTGAGCCCCACGGCAGCGATGACGGCTTCCATGTCCGCGTCCCCGCGGGTTCCGGCACTGGGGCCGTTGCCGCTTCCGGCGGGGCTGCCCAGCAGAAGGTTGCCGCGGATGGTCGAGTCGAAAAGGTGCGCCTCCTGGGGGCACCAGGCTGCCTGCCCGGTGACCCGCGCCTGTCCGGCGGCGGCGGGCAGGAAACCGAGCAGGACCGAGAGCAGCGTCGATTTGCCGGAACCGGACGGCCCCGTGACGGCCAGCCAGCGCCCCGGCTCCGCCACGGCGTCCAGGCCGGTGAACACGGGTGCGCCGCCGGGCCAGGCCGCCGCCAGGCTTTCCAGTTCGACGCCGGGCCGGTTGCTGCTGCGCGCGGGTACCGGCTGCAGTCCGTCGGCCTTGTCTCCGGCGGTGCCGGCCGCGTCCAGTGCGCCGGACCCCCCTACCCGCCGGAGGACTGTCCGCAGCGCCGGATACTGGCGCACCGCCGTCGTCATGGCTGCGTAGGGTTCCACGAGCGCGAGGAGCAGCAGGACCACCACTGCTGCGGTGGCCGGGGCAATCCGGCCGTCCAGCACTGCCGGGGCTGCCAGCCAGGCGGCGGCGAGCGCCGCGGCGCCGCAGCAGGCGGTGGTGATGGCGTGGCCCAGCCCGTCCGCCCAGGCAGAGCGCTGGGAGGCCCGGGTGGCGCTTCGGTCCCTGGCCTGCAGCCTGCCAAGGACCAGGGGCGCCACACCGTTGGCATGGAGTTCGGCGCGCGCGTCAAGCGCTGCCGAGACCTGGCGCAGGACGCCCGAACGCAGCACCTGCTCCGCGGTAGCGGATTTCCGGTCGCCCCAGAGCGCAGCGGCCGGTGCCAGCACCAGGCTTGCGATGCCGGCGCCAACGGCGGCGGGCAGCGCAGGCGGCACCAGCTGCCACGTGGTGACCACGGCGAGCACCGACACGGCCACGGCGGTGACGGGCGGCAGGACCACGCGGGGCAGGAGGTCGCGGACGGTGTCGACGTCGTCAATCACCGTTCCCAGCACGTTGCCGCCCTGGAGCAGGCGGCGCAGCGCAAGGGCGCGGCGGCTCAGCGACTCCCAGAGCCGGCCGCGGAGCCGGGTAAGGGCGGCGAAGACGGCGTCATGGAGCAGGAGCCGTTCCCAATACCGGAGCACGGCGCGTCCGATGCCAAAGAAGCGTACGCCCACAATGGCGGTCAGCAGGTACAGGATGGGCGGCTGTTCGCTGGCACGGATGATGAGCCAGCCGGACAGGCCGGACAGGGCGACGGCGAAGACCGCGGCCAGGGTGCCCACGAGGGCCGCTGCGGCGAACTTGCGCTGCACGGGTGCCAGGAGTGCCGCCAGGAGCCGGACCGGGCGGTCAGTCCGGGCTTGTGAAGCCCCGCCGGCGGCCGCGCCCGCGTCTGCAACAGCAGCGGTGGTCCCGGGGACGGCGCCGCCAGCTTGCGCTGCTGGGGCGGGAGCGGCAGGGACCGGCAGGGCTGCAGCGTGCACAGGCCTGTCCGTGCCGGGGTCGCGGCCGGCGCCCGTGTCAGCGGGCGAAACCGGCACCAGGTGGTCGGCGAGGTTCCGGGTGCGTTCGCTGTGCGCCACCAGGATCACCGTGACCTGTCCGCGCAGCCTGCGGATGGCGTCTTCCACCAGCATCGCCGAGACATCGTCCAGGTGCGCGGTGGGCTCATCAAGCAGGAGGACGTTTGCCCCGGCTTCGATCCTGGCGAGCCCCCGGGCGAGGGCCACCCGGCGCAGCTCGCCGGGGCTCAGCTCGGCCGGGTGTTTGCCGGCCAGGTGCCCGGCAGCGGCCTTCACAAGGCAGGACCGGGCAGCGGCCTCCGTGCGGGCACGGTCGCGGGAGTTGCGGGCATTCGCCGAGAGGTAGAGCACCACCTCGTCGAGGACCGTTTCCGCCACCATCACCGGGTGCTGCGGCACCCACGCAACGGCGCCGCGGTCCAGGCCCTTGACGGAGCCGGTGATGGTGGTTCCGCCACCGTCCCCGATGGTGCCGGCCAGGACGCCCAGGACGGTGCTCTTTCCCGCTCCGCTGGGTCCGTCAAGGGCGGTGATCCTGCTTTGCGGCGCGTCGAAGCTGAGGGGGCCGACGGCGGCCCGGGACCTTCCGCTGTAGCTGACCGTGAGTCCGGTGACAGTGATGGGGGCGCCGGGCCGGCCTGCGGGGACGGCAGCGAGCGGCCGCGGTTCGGGCGCGCCGGTCACCGCCGTCACCTCGGCAAGGGCCACCCGGCCGTCGTCGCTGGCGTGGTGGGCGGTGCCGAGCTCGCGCAGGGGAAGGTAGCAGTCCGGGGCGAGGATGAGCGCCAGGAGCCCGGCTTCGAGCGGCATGTCGCCGTGCACCAGCCGCACGCCGATGAACACTGCCACCACGGCGACGGAAATGGTGGCGATCAGTTCCAGTGCCAGGGCGGACATGAACGCCGTGCGGAGGGTGCCCATGGTGCGGGAGCGGTATTCCTCGGAAATCTCTTCCAGTGCCTTGCGCTGGGCGGTGGCGCGGCCCAGCCCTACCAGCACCGGCAGGCCCTTCGCGAGTTCCAGCATGTGCGCGGACAGCCGGGCCAGCGAGGCCTGTGCCTCGCGCACCTTGTCCTCGGTGTACCGGCCGATCAGCACCATGAACAGCGGCACCAGCGGCACGGTCAGGACGATCACCACGGCGCTGACCCAGTCGGCGAAAAGGATCCGTGCGCCCAGCAGCAGCGGGATGGTGGCGCAGTTCACCAGGGCGGGCAGGAACTGGGTGTAGTAGCTGTCCAGGGCGTCCAGGCCCCGGGTGGCCAGCACCGCCAGGCCGCCGTCGGCCGGGCCGGTTCCCCTGGCGCCGTTCCGCAGGGCGCGTTCCAGGAGCCCCGAGCGCAGCTCCTCCTTGATGCCCAGGGCAGCCCGGCGGGCGGCGACGGCCTGCCCCCAGACGGCGAGCGACCGGAGGACGACGCCGGCCAGTCCCGGCACGATGTGTCCGGCCAGGACGTCTGCGGTCAAGTCCGGCTCCCCGCCGGCCAGCCCCGCCAAAACGGAGGCCACGGCCTGGCCGATGAGGACCAGCGACAGCGCCTTGAGCGCCGCCATCAGGCCGAGCCAGTACAGGGCGGAACGGGTTGCCGGACCGGAGGGGAACGTTGGCCGCACGTCAGCCCTTTGTGGTGAACGCCTTGGCGGCGACTGCGGGCAGGAAGCTGTGGGCTTCCGGTATGGAGTCGGCGCTCACCCTACGGCGGAACACCCAGTAGGTCCACGCCTGGTAGGCGATCACCAGGGGCAGGCCGAACGCGGCGACGATGCTCATAAGGCCCAGAGTGTAGTCCGAGGAGGAAGCGTTTGAAATGGTGAGGTCAAAGGCCCCGTCCAGGGTGGACGGCAGCACCACGGGGTAGACCGCTCCGAAGATGGACACCGTGCCGAGCACCAGGAAGGCGCCCAGCGCCAGGAACGCTTTGCCTTCGGCGCCGGTGCGGGCCTGTGCCCAGGCAGCCGCTGCCGCGGCAACGGCGAGCACCACCGCGGCCCAGGTCCATGGCTTGCCCTCCATGAACTGGATGCTGAGCGCCCAGGCGGCGATGGGCAGCAGCAGGACCGGAAGCAGCCGGACGAACCATTGGCGGGCGCGGTGCCGGATGTCGCCGTCGGTCTTCAGTGCCAGGAAGGCCAGGGCGTGGACCAGCGAGAAGCCCACGACGGCGAGCCCACCCAGCACTGCGTAGCCGCTGAACCAGGCCAGGGGCCCGCCCTCGCGGTCGCCGTTGGCATTCAGGGGCAGGCCGGTGGTGGTGAGGGCAAGGGCAGCGCCAATGCCAAAGGCTGCGAAGAACGATCCCAGGGCGATGGCCCAGTCCCAGCGGGCGCGCCAGCGGTCTGTGTCCACCTTGCCGCGGTACTCGAAGGCCACGGCACGGAAGATCAGGGCAACCAGGACCACCAGCAGGGGCAGGTAGAGCGCGGAGAACAACGAGGCGTACCAAAGCGGGAAGGCAGCGAACGTGGCGCCGCCGGCCGTGAGGAGCCACACTTCGTTGCCGTCCCAGACGGGACCGATGGTGTTCAGCAGCACGCGGCGTTCGGTGTTGTTGCGGGCAAAGGTCTTCATCAGCATTCCGACGCCCAGGTCGAAGCCCTCAAGGAAGAGGTACCCGGTCCACAGCACCGCAATGGCGATGAACCAGATGGTTGGCAGCAGTTCCATTCTTCGTTTCCTCTTGCTCTTCCGGTGCGCGGGTCAGTAGGCGAAGGCGAGGACGTCGTCGGCGGGCTTTCCGCCGCCCTGTCCTCCCGGTCCGGGGGTGGCGTCCTCGTTTTCGTCCGCGGGGACGTGGGCGAGTTCGGGCATCGCCGAGACCACACCGCCGCGGATGTACTTCACCAGCAGCTTCACCTCCACCACCAGCAGGACGGCGTACACCGCGGTCAGGGTGATAAGCGATGCCAGCAGTTCCCCGGCCGAGACCCCCGGGGAGACGGCGGCTGCGGTGAACATGAACACCTGGTCGATGCCGTTGGGGTCCGGGTTGGGTGCCACCACGAACGGCTGGCGGCCCATCTCGGTGAAGATCCAGCCGGCGGCGTTGGCACCGAACGGGGCCATGATGCCCAGGACGGCCAGGCGCATGAGCCACGGCGACCGGGGAACGGTGCCGCTCCGGGTAAGCCACAGCGCCACGAGGGCGGCAAGGGCGGCGAGCCCGCCGAAACCGATCATCATGCGGAAGCCCCAGTAGGTGACCTCCATGACGGGCAGGTAGTCGATTTCCTGGCCGGCGCGTTCGCCGTAAATGGGGTTGTCCGGCAGGTTGGTCCCGTACTTTTCCTGGTACTCGGGCAGCAGGGTGTTGACGCCCTTGACCTCGGTGGTGAAGTCGCCCTTGGCCAGGTAGGAGAGGATGCCGGGGACTTCAATCAGGGCCACGATGTCATCGCAGTTCTGCGATCCCAGGTTGCCGATGCTGAGGACGGAGAAGCCGGTGCCGTCATGGCAGGCTGCTTCCGCCGCTGCCATCTTCATGGGCTGCTGCTCGAACATCAGCTTGCCCTGGAGGTCGCCGGTGAGGGCGGTGCCGGCGAAGGAGATCATGGCCACCACGGCACCGATCCGCAGGGACCGGATCCAGACGGTGTGGTCTGCCTTGTCACGGCCGGGAATGGTTGCGGACTCGCCCGGTATCACCTTGCCGTCCGCACCCAGGGTGTCCACGCCGTCGCGGCGCCTGCGCCAGAGGTGGTACCAGGCGATGCCCAGCAGGAAGCCGCCTGCCACGGCCAGCGCACCGAACAGGGTGTGCGGCACGGCAACCAGCGCGGTGTTGTTCGTGAAGACCGCCCAGGCGTCCGTCATGACGGGCCTGCCGTCCACCATTTCGACGCCCACGGGGTGCTGCATCCAGCTGTTGGCCACGATGATGAAGTAGGCAGAGAAGACCGAGCCGATGACCGCCACCCACAGGCACGCGAGGTGGATGCCGGGTTTGAGCTGCTTCCAGCCGAAGATCCACAGGCCCAGGAAGGTGGACTCCACGAAGAACGCCAGGAGGGCTTCAAGGGCCAGCGGAGCGCCGAAGACATCACCGACGAAGCGGCTGTATTCGCTCCAGGCCATGCCGAACTGGAATTCCTGGACGATGCCGGTGGCCACGCCCATGATGAAGTTGATGAGGAACAGCTTTCCCCAGAACTTGGTCATGCGGAGGTACTCGGGCTTGCCCGTGCGGTGCCAGGCTGTCTGGATGAGGGCCACCACCAGGCCAAGGCCTATGGTCAGCGGCACCATCATGAAGTGGTAGACGGTGGTGATACCGAATTGCCAGCGTGCGATTTCCAAGGCGTCCAAGGCATTCCCTACTGTTAGCCAACGCAGTTTTCTACGTTTCGTAGAACTTCAACTTCTACAAAGTGTAGAACAACTGCCGTGACGGTGTAAACCGACCTTTCCCTTGCAGTAGGCCGGCAGGGGGTGCGGCGCGCCCCATGTTCTACCCAACGTAGAAAGTACGGCGGATTCGGGGTAAATTTGATTCCGTAGTTGAATTCGCGTGAAGTCACCGACGCCGCCAGGCGCACGGTGCGGGGAAACAAAGGAAAAGTGCAATGGCTAGTCTTGGTGAACTGGAACGGGCAGTGATGGACCTGCTCTGGGCGGGCCAGGAAGCGGCCACCGCGAACACCTTGCGGGACCGGCTCGCGCAGACGTCAGCAGGACAGGGCGGAGCAGCCGGCCACGAAGGCAAGGAACTCGCCGTCACCACCGTCCTCACGGTGCTGTCCCGGCTGGAAAAGAAGGGGCTCGTGGAGCGCGAACGCGGCATGCGGCCGCACCGCTACCAGGCCGTGTCCAGCCGCGAGGAACACACGGCTGAGCTCATGCATGAAGTCCTGGGGTCAGCACCGGACCGTGAAGCCGTCCTGGCGCGCTTCATTGGATCGGTCTCCGAAGGTGAAGCCGAAACGCTGCGCAAACTGCTTGGCCACCTCTAGCAAACCATGTTCTGGGCCTCATACCTGCTGGCGGTCCTGGCGATAATACTGGCGTGGCCAGTGCCCATCCTCCTCTCGCGCGCCCAGTGGCCCGCGCGCTCGCCGTTTACCGCCATGCTCCTGTGGCAGGCCATCGCCCTCGCCGGCGGGCTGTCCATGATCGGCGCCATGCTGGTGTACGGCCTGGAACCCATCGGGGACAACCTGATCGCAGGCCTGCGCGCGCTGGCGGGCATGGTGCTGTTCAACGCCCCCACCACGGCCCTGGGGTTCTGGCATATCTTCGCGTTGTCTGCAGCAGCGCTGCTCACCGCGCACCTTGTCTTCACCCTGCTGCTGACCTATTACAAGATTGAACGCCAGCGGCGGCGCCACCGCGAGCTGCTGGCCCTGCTGGCATCGCCGTCAGGGCAGGACGCCGCAACCCTGGTGATCAGCCACGACTCCCCCGTCGCCTACTGCCTGCCCGGCGGAGCCCGCTCGGTGACGGTCTTATCGGACGGCCTGATGGCGGCCCTTGAACCGGCGGAACTGCGCGCCGTCCTGATCCACGAGAACGCCCACCTCAGCCAGCGGCACCACCTGCTCCTGTGGGCCTTCGCGGCGTGGCGGCAGGCGCTGCCGTGGCTTCCCACCACCCGGCTGGCCCAGGAATCCGTCAACTCGCTGATCGAAATGCTGGCGGACGACGTCGCGCTCAAGACCGAGAGCAAAGCCACCCTCATCAAGGCGATCGCCATTGTGGCCAGCGGGTCCGCCCCGGCCGCCGGCAGCCCCGAGCTCCAACCGGCCACCTCCGGCCTCGCCCTGTCCGGGCTTGAGGCCGGGATGGGCGGCTCCGACTCGGCCCGCACCACGGCTTCCCGCGTCAGCCGCCTGCTGTCGCCGCAGCCGCAGCTCCCGGGCGCCGTGCGCAACCTGGTCCTGGCCGGCTGCATCCTGCTGCTGGCGCTGCCCACGGCCCTGCTGGTGGTTCCCGGCCTGCTGGGCTGAACCTCCCGCCGTCGTACGTCCTGCCCTTAGGCGTCGATGCGCTCCCGGTCGAGGCTGGCGGCGCCGGCGATAATGAAGTCTTTGCGCGGCGACACGTCCGAGCCCATCAGCAGGTCGAAAATCTCCTCCGCCTGCTTGGCGTTTTCGATGCCCACCTTGCGGAGCGTGCGGTGCCGCGGGTCCATGGTGGTCTCGGCCAGCTGTTCGGCGTCCATCTCCCCCAGCCCCTTATAGCGCTGGATGGGCTCCTTGTACCGCTTGCCCTCCTTGGCCAGCCGTGCCAGCAGCACGTGCAGCTCGGCCTCGGAGTAGGTGTAGATCATCTCATTGGCCTTCTGGCCCGCGTTGATCACTTCCACGCGGTGCAGCGGAGGCACCGCGGCAAAAACCCGGCCTTCGTCGATCATCGGCCGCATGTACCGGAAGAAGAGGGTCAGCAGGAGCGTACGGATGTGCGCGCCGTCCACGTCGGCGTCGGTCATCAGGATGACTTTGCCGTAGCGGGCGGCGCTGATGTCGAAGCTGCGGCCCGAGCCGGCGCCCACCACCTGGATGAGTGCAGCGCACTCCGCGTTGGACAGCATGTCCCCCACCGAGGCTTTCTGGACGTTCAGAATCTTGCCGCGGATGGGCAGCAGCGCCTGGAAGTCGGAGGACCTGGCGAGTTTGGCGGTTCCCAGCGCCGAATCGCCTTCCACGATGAAGAGTTCGGAACGGTCGACGTCGTCCGTACGGCAGTCAGCCAGCTTGGTGGGCATTGACGACGTTTCCAGCGCGTTCTTGCGCCGCTGCGTTTCCTTGTGCACGCGTGCCGAGATGCGCGACTTCATCTCGTTGACGATCTTCTCGAGCAGCAGCGCGGACTGTGACTTGTCGTTCTTGTTGGAGGAGGTGAGCTTTGCCGAGATTTCGCGCTCCACCACCCTGGCCACAATGGCCCGCACAGCGGAGGTGCCCAGGATCTCCTTGGTCTGGCCCTCGAACTGGGGCTCCGCGAGGCGGACGGTCAGGACCGCCGTGAGGCCGGCGAAGATGTCGTCCTTTTCGATTTTGTCGTTGCCGGCCTTGAGCTTGCGGGCGTTGGTCTCCACGGCTTTGCGGAAGGTCTTCACCAGGGCCTGCTCGAAACCCGACTGGTGGGTTCCGCCCTTGGGGGTGGAGATGATGTTGACGAAACTGCGGACCGTGCTCTCATAGCCGATGCCCCAGCGCAGTGCCACGTCCACCTCGCAGTCACGCTCCACTTCGGCAAGCTGGCTGTGGCCGCGCTCGTCCAGCACGGGGACGGTCTCCTTGAACTTCCCTGAGCCGTGCAGCCGCCACACGTCGGTGACGGCGGGGTCGGCGGCCAGGAAGTCGACGAACTCCGAGATGCCGCCGTCGTGGTGGAACACCTCTTCGTGCGGGCCGGCCTCGCCGGGCGTGCCGGCGATCCTGCGCTCGTCCCGGACGGTGAGCTTGAGGCCGGGGACCAGGAAGGAGGTCTGCCGGGCGCGGGCTGCGAGTTCTTCATAGGAGAACTTCGCGTCCGGGGTGAAGATTTGGCGGTCGGCCCAATAGCGGATGCGGGTACCGGTGACGCCGCGCTTGGCCTTTCCCACGACGTCGAGGACGGAGTCGTCCACGAATGGGGTGAAGGGTGCAGCAGGATCGGTCCGGGAGCCCGTGTCCTGGAAGCGCCCGGGCTCGCCGCGGCGGAAGGACATCTTGTAGGTCTTCCCCCCGCGGTCCACCTCCACGTCAAGGCGGGCGGACAGGGCGTTGACCACGGAAGCGCCGACGCCGTGCAGGCCGCCGGAGGCGGTATAGGAGCCACCGCCGAACTTGCCGCCCGCGTGAAGCTTGGTGAAGACCACCTCAACGCCGGTGAGCCCGGTCTTCGGTTCCTTGTCGATCGGGATGCCGCGGCCGTCGTCGTGGATTTCCACGGAGTTGTCCGCGTGGAGGATGATCTTGATGTCGTGGCCGAACCCGGCCAGTGCTTCGTCCACTGAGTTGTCGATGATTTCCCAGAGGCAGTGCATGAGGCCTCGGGAATCGGTGGAACCGATGTACATGCCCGGGCGCTTGCGGACGGCTTCAAGGCCCTCCAGCACAGACAGGTGCCGGGCAGTGTAATCAGAACTTGGTGCCACTGGTGTTGAACTCCTTCAGGGACGGATGAAACAGGCGCCGAAAGCGCTCCCTCTAGGGTAGTCGGCCCCGGCGCGGACAGCCGCCTGCCACACCTGGCGGCCAGTGTGGACCCCGCCACTCGTGCTTTCCGGCGGCCCTCCGGGAAAAACTTGACCCAACCTTGCGGATACGCGCACAGCGAACTTGCCCCATCCTTGCGATGGTTTTGTTACGAATACTGGTTATATAGATGTACTGATCTACTAAGGAGGCCGACATGACAACAGCAGTGGCAGACCGCACACTCAATGCACTCGACCGGTGCGATCGTTGCGGAGCTCAGGCATATGTGCGGGTTGTACTCGAGTCCTCCGGCGGTGAGCTGCTGTTCTGCGGCCACCATGCGCGTGCAGTCGAGGCGACGCTCAAGCCGATGAGCTCCGACTGGCACGATGAGACGGGCAAGCTTCACGAAAAGGCTGCCGTCGAAATCGACTAGGTGCACCAGGACCAACACAAGGATGGGATTCCTCCACTCGGAGGGATCCCATCCTTCGTTTAACCCCTGCCTGTCCAGCCGGTGGCCCCTTAACGCAGCAACGCGGGGTGATTCGCGCCGTCATCCGTGGATGACAGGGCGCGAATGACCCCGCGTTGCTTGGACCCGATTTAGTCCAGGTAGTCCCGCAGCACCTGCGACCGTGAGGGGTGGCGGAGCTTGGACATGGTCTTCGATTCGATCTGGCGGATGCGCTCACGCGTGACGCCGTAGACCTTGCCGATTTCGTCTAAAGTCTTCGGCTGGCCATCGGTCAGGCCGAAGCGCATGGCCACGACGCCGGCCTCACGTTCGGACAGGGTGTCCAGGACCGAGTGCAGCTGCTCCTGGAGCAGCGTGAAGCTCACGGCGTCTGCCGGAACCACGGCCTCGGAGTCCTCGATCAGGTCGCCGAACTCGGAGTCGCCGTCCTCGCCCAGCGGCGTGTGGAGCGAGATGGGTTCGCGGCCGTACTTCTGGACCTCAACAACCTTTTCGGGGGTCATGTCCAGTTCCAGCGCCAGCTCTTCGGGCGTGGGTTCGCGGCCGAGGTCCTGAAGCATCTGGCGCTGGACACGGGCCAGCTTGTTGATGACTTCAACCATGTGCACCGGGATACGGATGGTGCGCGCCTGGTCGGCCATGGCACGGGTGATTGCCTGGCGGATCCACCAGGTGGCGTAGGTGGAGAACTTGAAGCCCTTGGTGTAGTCGAACTTCTCCACAGCGCGGATCAGGCCCAGGTTGCCTTCCTGGATGAGGTCCAGGAACAGCATGCCGCGGCCGGTGTAGCGCTTTGCCAGCGAGACCACCAGGCGGAGGTTGGCCTCCAGCAGGTGGTTCTTGGCGCGCTTTCCGTCATGGATGATGAATTCAAGCTCGCGCTTGTACTTCGGGTCCATGGAGCCGTCGTCAGCGGCGATCTTCTCTTCGGCAAACAGGCCGGCTTCGATCCGGAGCGCAAGGTCCACTTCCTGCTCGGCGTTGAGCAGTGCGACCTTTCCGATCTGCTTCAGGTAGTCCTTGACGGGGTCGGCCGTGGCGCCGGCGGACATGACCTGCTGCACCGGGGCGTCATCGTCGTCGGCGTCGGAGTAGACGAAGCCCTTGCCGCTGCCGGCGACAGCCTTGGCGGGATCAGCCTCGGCGTCGTCAACCACGTCGGGTCCTTCGAGGATGATGTCGTCGAGGTCCTCCTCGACGTCGTCTGCTTCGTCGGCGTCAACGTCACCGGAGGCCTTGTTGGCGGCCTCGGCAGCTGCCTTGGCACCAGGCTTGGGGCCGCGCTTCTTCGGCCCGGGCTTGCCGTCAGCCGCACCGTCACCGGCGGAAGCCTTGTTGGCTGCCCGCGTAGCTGCCCGCTTGGCGTTGGTCGCAGCCTGCTTCTCGTCTGCGGACAAGTCGTCCTGGGCGGCGGGGTCCTTCTTCGTGGAAGACGGGGTCACAGAAAACCTTTCTAGCGGTGGTCTGTGGAATCGCCATACGGGCAACACCACTATGACCCTGTCAAGTCCGTGGTGGAAACCAAGCGCCACCACGGCCGGCAGAGTCTGTTAAGACAACTGCCGGAGCGGCCGTATTGTTCCCCGAAGGGCTCAACCACAAGCACTCGATACACGGACCCAACCGGGTCTCGGCATCCATTGTCTCATGTTTTCGCCGAATCGGACCTCCCGCCCTTCAGGCACGGTTAAGGACACGCCCTGCCCGCAGCCGGGTGCAACAGAGGCCTACCTCCCACCGCCGGGGTCCGTCCCGGCGGAAGCATTATCCGGGCCGAATTTCTGCCAGGCAGCGTCCTTCCGTGCTGCCCACCCGCAGATTGCTCCGCGCCCCACCAACTCCAGCAGCAGTTCGGCGAGCCGGTAGCCCGGTTCGGTTTCCAGCGCCTCCGCCAAGTACGCGGCAGCGTAAGAACCCCGGCCGCGGCACCACGCGATCCAGCCGCGGATTGTCAGTGACGCCGCCGCCGCCGGCCCGCCCAGTACAACGAGCTGTTCGAGGATCCGGTCCAGTGCCTCAAGGCGGGCCCAGTCCGGCACCGCGGGTACGACGCCCATCAGCACGTCGGCATATCCGGCGCTGGTGCGGCCGGAGGCACTCCGCTCCGCCGGAATGCCGCGGGTTGACCCGGGATCCGGGTCCGGCCACTGCACGGGAGGGGACACCGGGTCCGGCTGGGCTGCGTCATCGAGGATGCCGAACTGGTCTGCACCGGCCTCGGCAGCAGCTTTCCCCGCAACGGTCATGACCAGGATGGCGTCCCGCCACGCCGGAAACATCAGGGACGCACGCAAAAACCCGTCGCGCTCCGCCTCGGGGAGCCACGGCACCCCATCCCGCCGGGCCAGCAGGGCATCCCAGACGTCAAGGACGGCACGGAACTGTGCCCTGCTTCTGCGGCGGAGATCCAGCTCCGGGGCCCATGCTGCCTGCGCCTCCAGGACGGCGGCCTGGTGCAGGCCGGGAACAGGGCGGACGGCTGCAGGTCGCCGCTCCGGCGCCGGGCCGATGCTGCTGCCCCGGTAGACCATCTCGGCATTCAGCGCGCTGTCCCGGATGTCCTGCACCGGCCGGCCCGGCAGCGGGCAGCACGAAACATCCATGCACCAGGCTTCCCGCCAGTAGTCATTCCCGACGTACCACGCTTCCCGGACGGGCATTCCGGCCCGTTCGAGAACGGAGTCCAGGCCAGCGAGCAAACTGTCGTACCGGGACGGTGACACCGCACCGCCGTTGCTGGTGAAGACCGCCAGCAACGTACCGTCGGCGTCTTTGTCCGCCTCAAGGTAGCGCCGGACGGCCCGCAGGTACTTGGCAGGTGAGGCCAGGACCTCCGGACCCGGCAGGTCCAGCCGCAGCGTGGCCCCAAGCCTCTTGCCGTGCAGAGTCATGGCAACAAGGCTGGCGTCCGGCCAGTAGCCCAGCGAGTGGGGAATGAACCCGAGGATGTCTTCCGGCCGTGAAATTTTGAGTTGCTCTGGAGCTGTCATGGCTCCAGCATTCGCCCTCCCGGCCGTACCGGTCCGCACAAATTTTGGCTATGTGAAGATCCGGCCGGGGTGGAGGACTAGTCGCTTTCGCGGTCCGTCGGCGACGTCTGCCGCCGCCGGGCGAGGTTTTCGCGGCGCTGCCGGGCAAGTGCGGCGCGGAGGGGCGGCACCACAACCCCCTGCGCGGCCATCTGGCGCCGTACCTTACGCCGGCACACCACCAGGGCTGCGGCACCGGAACCGAGCAGCAGGAACTGGACGCTCAGGGCGATGCGGAACGGGTCCAGCCCGTAGAGGTTCCCGTTGGAGAATCCGCTGGCGTACAGCACGTCCAGCACCAGCCCGATGAGGAAGATCGCAATGAGGGCAGCGATGAATCCGCCCACGTTCACAATGCCGGTGGCCGTACCGATGCGGTGCGCCGGGTTGAAAGTCCGGGCGAAATCAAAGCCGATCATGGAACCCGGCCCGCCGATGGCAAGCGCTACCACCAGTCCCGCCAGCAGCCACAGCGGTGCCCGCCCGGGAGTCAGCAGGACGGCAGCCCAGGCCGCGGCCGTGACGCCGGCGATCAGCAGCACCATGGTGGAGCGACGCAGCGGATGCCGCGAGACAAAGCGCCCGATAAAGGGCCCCACGGCCATGCCGGCCGCCACATACAGCCCCATCAGCGCCGCTACCGTCCCGGCGTCCAGGCCCTGGCCGGAGATCAGGAAAGGATAGCCCCAGGTCATGGCAAAAACGGTGCCGCTGAACTGGATGGTGAAGTGGCTCCACATGCCCAGCCGCGTACCCGGCTGGCGCCAGGCCCGGGCCAGGGAGACTCCGGTGGCTTTCAGTCCCTGGTGGGACTGCGGACGCTCGGTGCCCGGCGGGACGTCCTTCAGGAGGAGCACCACCAGCACGGCGGCCACTGCCGACATCCCCGCCAGCATCAGGAACGCCGGAGTCCAGCCGGCGGCATGGAGGACGAACGCAAAGGGGATGACGCTCACCAGTTGGCCCAGCTGGCCGGTCATGCCTGTCAGCTGGGTGACCAGGGGCACCCGGGCAGGCGCGAACCACAATGGAATCAGGCGGATCACCGAGATGAACGTCATGGCGTCCCCCGCACCCACCAGGACCCGGCCCAGGATGCCGCCGGGAATGCTGTCCGCGAACGCCAGCTGAAGCTGGCCCAGCCCCATCAGGACGGCGCCGCCGGCGATCATGGCACGTGAGCCGAACCGGTCCACCAGGAGCCCCACGGGAATCTGGAGCCCGGCGTAGACCAGGAGCTGCAGGACCGTAAAGAACGAGATGGCCGACGCGCTGGCGTTGAACCGCTCCGTGGCCTCGAGACCCACCACGCCAAACGACGTGCGCTGCGACACGGCCACCAGGTACCCGAAGATTCCGATGGTCCAGATCAGCCAGGCGCGGGGTGCAGTCACGTCTTCATTATGCCCGCATGCCTGCCGCGGGGCCCCTGCAGCTGCGCGGCGCCTCCGGCAAAGGCTTACTGCGTGGGGTTCTCCCGCGCCAGGTAGGCCTCCACGGCGGCACCCAGGACATCGCCGTCGGGGAGCTCGTCATTCTCGTCGGCAAGGAGCGAACGCCTGACGATGCCGTCGGCCTTTTCGTCGTAGCGGGTCTCCAGCCGGGACACCACCTGCTGGACATCCTCGGAAGCGTCGATCTGCTCGGCGATCTGGCGGCTGACTTCCCGCCCCGCTTCCCGGAGCCGGTCCGTGGGCAGCATGAGCGAGGTTGCAGCGCCCAGGTACTCCAGGCCGGCAACGGCGGCAGTGGGGTATTCCGCTTCCGCAAGGTAGTGCGGGACGTGGATGACGTAGCCGGCAACGTTCCGTCCGGCCTCCACCAGGCGGAGTTCCAGGATGTGGCCAACAGCGGCGGGGACCTCGACGGTGGGCTTCCACACCGAGATTCCTTCGATCAGTTCCGGCCTGTTGCCGTGCACCGTGACGCCCACGGGCCGGGTGTGCGGCACCGGCATGGGAATGGAATGGATCCAGGTGACCAGGTTGACGTCGAGTTTCTCCACGATACCCACCACGGCACGGGCGAACCGCTCCCACTGGAGGTCCGGCTCGAAGCCTGCCAGCAGCAGGAAGGGGTTGCCCAGGCCGTCAACCAGCCGGTACAGCGCCAGCCGGGGCTCCTGGTAATCCTGCAGATGGTCCTCGACAAAGGTGAGGTGCGGCCGCCGTGACCGGTAATCGATCAGCTGGTCGGCGTCGAACACGGCCACGGGCTGGGCGTCGAGAGTGTCCAGCAGCTCGGCATTGATCTGCTTCACCACCTGCCCGGCGTCGGCGAATCCGGTGAAGCCCATCACCAGATTCAGCCCGCGGAGATCGGGGCTGTGGAACAGCTCAATGTTGCTCGCATAGAGCGCATCAGGGTCCAGCAGGGAGCCGGAGATCCGTTCAAGCACGGCATGTTCCTTTCATAGGTGCGGGTGGACATCAATTACAACGCAGGCAGGCAGCCCGGCATTCCGCCGTCCGGTGTGGCGCACATCTCAGAAGATTCTGCCGCCGGGGCGCCAAAGGACTACGATCGGAACTGGCCTGCCGGACGGGCCTGCATATCTTCGGATGGCGTCCCGAACGGCTGCATCCGGGCATCAATGGCAGAGCGCCTAACATGCATCCCTGCCCGTACCATCTTTCGAGAATTGAGGACTCATCCCTGTGGTCAAGAATACTGAAATCAACCTTAGTACCCTCTCCCGCGACCTTAAGAAGAGCCCCAGCGACGCAGTGGTCATCGGCGTAGGGCAGGGAACCGACGGGCCGGTCCTGCTGGACAACCCGCTGACGGCCAAGTCCGCCGAAGCCCTCACCGACTCCCTTAAAGCACTGGGCGTGACCGGCGCAGCAGACCAGCTGGTGCGCCTGCCCGGCCTTCCCGAAACCGGCGCGGGCATCCTGGTCCTTGCCGGCGTGGGCAAAGTGGCCGCCGGCGCTCCGCTGGCTGCTGAGGCGCTCCGCCGGGCAGCAGGTTCCGCCGTCCGCCAGCTGGCCGGCCTCCCCACCGTCGCCCTGGCATTCCCGACGGCGTCCGTCGCCGATGTTGCCGCGGTCGCCGAAGGCGCCGCCCTGGGCGCTTATTCGTTCACCGAGTTCCGGTCGTCCAGGGACGGGCTGAAGGACCCGGTCCGCAACGCCGTGATCTTCACCGACGTGGCCGAACAGCAGCAGCTCGCCGCAGCCCTGAAGCGGGCCGGCCTGATTGGCAAGGCCGTCAACGCCACCCGGACACTGGTCAACCAGCCGCCCAGCCACCTCTACCCCGAAACGTTTGCCGAGGCGGCGAAGGAACTGGCGAAGGGCCTGCCCGTCAAGGTGACGGTCTGGGACGAGAAGCGGCTGGAAAAGGAGGGCTTCGGCGGCATCATGGGCGTGGGCAAGGGCTCCGCCCGGCAGCCCCGCCTGGTCAAGGTTGAGTACTCCCCCGCCAGGGCGACGTCCAAAATCGCCCTGGTCGGCAAGGGAATCACGTTCGATACCGGCGGAATCTCGATCAAGCCGGCCCTCGGCATGGGCGACATGAAGAGCGACATGGCGGGCGCCGCCGTCGTCCTTAACACTGTCCTTGCACTGGCCGGCCTCGGCCTGCCGGTCAAGGCGACCGCCTGGCTCTGCATTGCCGAAAACATGCCGTCGGGCGCCGCCTCGCGGCCCGCCGATGTCCTCACCATGTTTGGCGGCAAGACCGTTGAGGTCCTGAACACAGACGCCGAAGGCCGCCTGGTGATGGCCGACGGCATCGTCGCGGCAAGCCGCGAGTACCCGGACGCCATCATCGACGTCGCCACGCTCACCGGCGCGCAGCTGATCGCCCTCGGCAACCGGACCGCAGGCGTCATGGGATCCGACACCGTGACGGCCGCCCTCAAGGCCGCGGCCGACCGCGCAGGTGAACTCGTCTGGCCGATGCCGCTCCCCGAAGAACTGCGCCCAAGCCTGGACTCCCAGGTGGCGGACCTGGCCAACATCGGCGAACGCCACGGCGGCATGATGACCGCCGCCGTCTTCCTCCGGGAGTTCGTCGGCAAGGACAAGGACGGCGGCCAGATCCCCTGGGCGCACATCGACATCGCCGGGCCGTCCTTTAACAACGGAAGCCCCTACGGCTACACGCACAAGCAGGGAACCGGCTGCACCGTCCGCACCCTGGTGGCCTACGTGGAGGACATCCTGGCCGCTGCCGCCTGACGCGGGCCCGGCCGGCGTGCCACGCGGCTTTGTGGCACGGGGGTGATCCCTCCGCCACAAAGCCGCGTGACACTCGACACAAGCGCTCCACAAACACTGTGCCAAGGTGGAGCATGGATAAGTGGTTCGCTAAGGTGAACCACGGTAGTCACAAATGCAAGAGAGTTGCCCTGCTGACATAATCACGGCAGTGCAAGTTCCAAGACCAGATGATGCGCAGGATCGCGTCATCGTTCACGCGAGGGAGCGTTTAAGTGGCCGATCAGGCAACTGCGCAAGAATTCGACATCCTGGTACTCGGTGGCGGCAGCGGCGGATACGCCGCCGCGCTGCGGGCCGTACAGCTTGGCCTCACCGTCGGCCTCGTGGAGAAGGCAAAGCTGGGCGGCACCTGCCTCCACAACGGCTGCATCCCCACCAAGGCCCTCCTGCACTCTGCGGAGCTGGCCGACCACGCCCGTGACTCCGCCAAGTACGGCGTGAACGTCACCCTGGACAGCATCGACATCAACGCCGTCAACGCGTACAAGGACGGCATCATCGCCGGCAAGTACAAGGGCCTGCAGGGACTCATCAAGTCCAAGGGCATCACCGTCATCGAGGGTGAAGGCAAGCTCCAGGGCACCGACACCGTCGTGGTAAACGGCACCGCCTACAAGGGCAAGAACATCATCCTGGCCACGGGTTCCTACTCCCGCACCCTTCCGGGCCTGGAAATCGGCGGCAAGGTCATCACCTCTGACCAGGCCCTGACCATGGACTACATCCCCAAGAGCGCCATCATCCTGGGCGGCGGCGTCATCGGCGTCGAGTTCGCATCGGTCTGGAAGTCCTTCGGCGTGGACGTCACCATCGTGGAGGGCCTGCCCTCACTGGTTCCCAACGAGGACACCACCATCGTCAAGAACTTCGAGCGCGCCTTCAAGAAGCGCGGCATCAAGTTCTCCACCGGCGTCTTCTTCCAGGGCGTTGAGCAGAACAACGACGGCGTCAAGGTCACCCTGGTGGACGGCAAGACGTTCGAGGCGGACCTCCTCCTGGTCGCCGTGGGCCGTGGCCCCGTCACCGCCAACCTGGGCTACGAGGAAGCCGGCATCACCATCGACCGCGGCTTCGTCATCACTAACGAGCGCCTGCACACCGGTGTTGGCAACATCTACGCAGTGGGCGACATCGTCCCCGGCGTCCAGCTTGCACACCGCGGCTACCAGCAGGGCATCTTCGTGGCCGAGGAAATCGCCGGCCTGAAGCCCGTGATCGTCGAGGACATCAACATCCCCAAGGTCACCTACTCCGAGCCCGAGATCGCCACCGTGGGCTACACCGAAAAGGCCGCCAAGGAGAAGTTCGGCGACGACCAGGTGCAGACCCAGGAATACAACCTCGCCGGCAACGGCAAGAGCTCCATCCTCGGCACCTCCGGCCTGGTGAAGCTGGTCCGCCAGAAGGACGGCCCCGTCGTGGGCGTCCACATGATCGGTGCCCGCATGGGCGAGCAGGTGGGCGAAGCCCAGCTGATCGTGAACTGGGAAGCCTACCCGGAGGATGTGGCCCAGCTGCTGCACGCCCACCCCACCCAGAACGAGTCCCTGGGCGAAGCCCACCTGGCACTCGCAGGCAAGCCGCTTCACGGCTAGTTTTCCCCAGCACTATCGAGCCTGTGCACCCGGCACCAAAAACCGGGTGCACAGGCTCACAACAGGCAGCATTCAATCGCACTAAAGATCAATAAGGAGAACGGGGACGTTATGTCTGAATCCGTTAACTTGCCCGCCCTCGGTGAGAGCGTCACCGAAGGAACCGTCACCCGCTGGCTCAAGCAGGTAGGTGACCGGGTAGAGGTGGACGAGCCGCTGCTCGAAGTCTCCACCGACAAAGTAGACACTGAAATCCCCTCTCCTGTAGCTGGCGTGATTGAGGAAATCCTGGTCGCTGAAGACGAGACGGCCGAGGTGGGCGCACCCCTGGTCCGCATCGGCGACGGGTCCGGCAACGGCTCTGCCGCCCCGGCCGCAGAAGCTCCCGCCGCCGCCCCTGCTGAAGAAGCAGCGGCACCGGAGGCCCCTGCAGCACCGGCTGAAGAGGCTCCCGCCCCCGCAGCACCCGCCCAGGAGGCCCCTGCGGCCGGCGGCGGCGAAGGCCACGAGGTCACCCTCCCCGCCCTGGGTGAGAGCGTCACCGAAGGCACCGTCACGCGTTGGCTCAAGGCCGTGGGAGACACCGTTGAGGTTGACGAGCCCCTGCTGGAAGTTTCCACCGACAAGGTGGACACCGAAATCCCGTCGCCGGTAGCCGGTACGCTCCAGGAAATCCGCGTCAGCGAGGACGAGACCGCCGAGGTTGGCTCCGTCCTGGCCGTCATCGGATCCGGCGCCGCCGCTGCACCCGCCGAGGCACCCAAGGCCGCCCCCGCCCCGGAGGCACCTGCACAGGAAGCTCCCAAGGCCGAGGCGCCGAAGGCCGAAGCACCCGCAGCCGCACCGCAGGCAGCGCCCGCACCGGCAGCAGCACCTGCTCCGGCTCCCGCAGCAGCACCGGCAGCAGCCGAGGCGGCACCGGCAAACGGTGGATCCGAGTCCGGCTACGTGACTCCCCTGGTCCGCAAGCTGGCCAACCAGCACGGCGTGGACATTGCGTCCCTCTCCGGCACCGGCGTCGGCGGCCGCATCCGCAAGCAGGACGTCATGGCCGCTGCCGAAGCCAAGGCTGCGCCCGCGGCGGCACCGGCTGCAGCACCTGCCGCATCCGCTCCAGCAGCATCCAACGCCGCTGTCTCCTCGCTGCGCGGCACCAGCCAGAAGGCCCCGCGCATCCGCCAGGTCATCGCCCGCCGCATGCGCGAATCGCTGGAGATCTCCACCCAGCTGACCCAGGTCCACGAAGTGGACATGACCAAGGTTGCCAAGCTCCGCGCCCGCGCCAAGAACTCGTTCCAGGCCCAGAACGGCGTGAAGCTCACCTTCCTGCCGTTCATCGCCAAGGCGGTTGCCGAGGCCCTCAAGCAGCACCCCAAGCTCAACGCTGCGTACGACGAGGACAAGCAGGAAATCACGTACCACAACGCCGAGCACCTGGCGATCGCCGTCGACACTGACAAGGGCCTGCTGGTTCCGGTCATCTCCGACGCCGGCAACCTGAACCTCGCCGGCCTGGCCGGCAAGATCGCTGACGTCGCCTCCCGTACCCGCGATGGCAAGATCGGTCCGGACGAGCTGTCGGGCGGCACGTTCAGCATCACCAACATCGGCTCGGTGGGCGCCCTGTTCGACACCCCGATCATCAACCAGCCGCAGGTGGGCATCCTCGGCACCGGCGCCATCGTCAAGCGCGCCGTTGTGGTTGCGGACGAAAACGGTGACGATTCGATCGCCATCCGCTCCATGATGTACCTCTCGCTGACGTACGACCACCGCCTGGTGGACGGCGCGGACGCAGGCCGTTTCCTCCAGACCCTGAAGGCACGCCTTGAAAAAGGCGCCTTCGAAGCGGATCTGGGGCTGTAACAAGCAACGACGAACGGCGGCGGTGCGGGCAGCGGTGGGAAACCACCGCACGGCCCGTGCCGCCGTCGTTGTTTAAGCGTCCAGGCGCCACCGCGCCGCGAGGCAGGCGCTCCTACTACCGGCTGTAGAACAACTGGTTACACTGGTCCCATGAACATCGTCTATAACATTGTGGTTTTCCTGCATATCGTCGGCGCAGCCATGATCGTGGGCATCTGGATCGGCCAGATGAAGAAGCCCACCGTCCACCCCCGCCAGTTCGACGGCGCCATGCTGCAGCTTCTCACCGGCGTCGCCCTGATGGGACTCATCCCGGCCCTGGACATGGACGCGAACTACGCCAAGCTGGGCATCAAGTTCGTTATCGCCCTCGCCGTCGGTGTCCTGGCCTTCATCGGACGCCGGAAGTACAAGAAGGGCGAAGCGGTCAGCCCGGGCCTGGCGCACGCTGTGGGTGGACTCGCGCTGCTCAACATCGCCATCGCCACCATCTGGAACTGACCCTTTTACAGGCGCCGTTCCTGGTCCCGGAGTCATAATCCACCAGCAGCGGACACCGGGTGCACCCTCCCGGTGAAGTCCCTAGGATGGGAAGCGGCGGGGTCCAGGCGCCTGCCTGCCCCGGTATGAATCAACTTGAGGAGTGAACATGGCAGCAACACGTTCAGCAAACGCAGTATGGAACGGCAACCTGACGGAGGGCTCCGGAACCACCAGCCTGGCCACGTCAGGCCTTGGCACCTTCGATGTCACCTGGAAGGCCCGCACTGAAGCGGCCAACGGCAAAACCAGCCCGGAGGAGCTCATCGCGGCGGCCCACGCCGCCTGCTTCTCCATGGCTTTCAGCAATGAACTTGCGAAGGCCGGCCACACTCCGGAGGAAGTCCGCACGAAGGCGGATGTGACCTTCGTTCCCGGCACGGGCATCACGGGCAGCCACCTGACCATGTCAGCGCGGGTTCCCGGCATCTCCGAGGATGAATTCCAGAAGATCGCCGCCGAAGCAAAGGTGGGTTGCCCGGTTTCCGGTGCCCTTGCCAGCATCGACATCACCCTGGACGCCACCCTGGAGTCCTGATCTGACGCAGGCCAGACAAGAAAGGCCCTGCCTGTCCGGAATGTTCCGGCAGGCAGGGCCTTTCGTTTGAGTGTCTGAAGCCCCGGCTCCTAGCTCCCTTGCCGCCGGGCAGGCAGCGGGGCGGGACGGAGCCGGCGGTAGCCTTCCCGTGCCGGCGGCCGATCCGTGGGCAGTTCCTGGATCATTTCCTTCAGCGCGCCGATGCCGTACTCCAGTTGCGGGTCGCGGCCGGCCGCATATGCGTGCGGCGGGAAGACCACCTCAATATCCGGGTCCACTCCATGGTTCTCGACGCTCCAGCCCACGCCGTCGCCGAACCAGGTGGCGTAACGGGGCTGGGTGACACCCGTGCCGTCGGCCAGGGCAAACCTGTTGTCGATTCCCACCACGCCGCCCCAGGTGCGGGTTCCGATGACCGGACCGATTCCCCGCAGCTTGGACACCTGGGTGATGATGTCGCCGTCGGACCCTGCAAATTCATCCGCCAGGACGATCACCGGACCGCGCGGTGCGTGGTGTGGGTAGGTGCGCGGCTTTTCGCCCCGGGGCATGCTCCAGCCGGTGACCTTGCGGCCGATCAGTTCAGCTACGAGCTGGGACGTGTGGCCGCCCCGGTTCCGCCGGACGTCCACGATGAGGCCGTCCAGCGCGGTTTCCGTGTCCAGGTCACGGTGCAGCTGCGCCCACCCGTTGGCCATCATGTCGGGAACGTGCAGGTAGCCAAAGGTGCCGTCCGATGCTTCCCGGACCGTCCGGCGGTTGGATGCCACCCATTCCTGGTACCGCAGGCGTTCTTCGTCCTTGACGGGAACGACGGCGACGCGCCGCTGGGTGCCGGCGGCACCGCCGTGCCCCGCACCGTTGAGGAGGGTCAGCTCCACGGCACGGCCGGCCGCACCCACCAGTTGCATGGCAGGCGTGACGGCCGCGGTCAGCGGAACGCCGTCGATGGCGAGCAGGATGTCGCCGGCCTTTGCGTCCACGCCCGGCCTGGCCAAGGGCGAGGTGGCCAGCGGATCGGAGGATTCACCGGCCAGGATGCGGGTGATTTCCCAGCCCGCCGGCGTGTGCGCGAGGTCGGCACCAAGCCGGCCCTGCCCCTGGCTGCCGTTTTCGGTGACCGGGGCCGGCCGGACGTACGCGTGGGAGGTACCCAGTTCGCCGTGCAGCTCCCACAGCAGGTCCACCAGGTCGTCGTGCGAGCCCAGCCGGTCCACCAGCGGCCGGTAACGGCGGTGGACGCCTTCCCAGTCCTGGCCCGCCATGTCTTCCGCCCAGAAGAAGTCGCGCTGCAGCCGCCAGGCTTCATCGAAGGCCTGGCCCCACACGCTGAGCGGATCCATCATGACGCGGATCCGGCCGAGGTCCACCTTGACCAGTTTTCCGGACTCCTCATCGGCCTTGGCATCGGAAGGAACAACCTGCACCTGCTTGTCGGAGACCAGCACCACCTTGGTCCGGTCCCCGGACATCCGGAAGCTGTCCAGCGATTCCACCAGCGTGGACTGCTTCTTCCGGTCCAGGTCGAACCGGACCAGGCTGGGGCGGGCATCCTTGTCTTCCTGGCTGGCTTTGCCGTCGCCGGTGACGCCCGAGAGCGCCCAGTCCAGCCACAGCAGCGCGCCGTCGGTGGCCGCGAGGGAGGTGTAGTTGCCCTGCGGCACAGGCACGCCGATTACCCGGTGGGCCAGCCCTTCCGCGTCCACCTGGACCTCCGGCACGCCGGAGGGCTCAGCTGACGTTCCCTTTGGCGTTTCGACAACGGTCCCGGCATCCGGGGCGACGGCCGGCCCGAATGGCGACGGCGTCCCGGCCGCGAGTGCCACCAGGTACGGCTTGATGGGGCTGGGGAATGACAGGTCGAAGGAGTGGCCGTCGTAGACCGGGTCAAAACTCCGGTTGGACAGGAACGCAAGGTACTTGCCGTCAGGGGTGAAGACGGGCGATTTGTCGCCGAAGCGGCCGTCAGTGACGTCCACAGGGCCGGCGTCGGGATGCTCAGGATCTGCCAGCCGGAGCCGGCTGCGGGCACCAAAGGACGTGACGGGCTCTGACCAGGCCAGCCACCGCGAGTCCGCGGACCATGCCAGGTCCGCTATTGTCCCCTCTCCGATGCTGGCCATCAGCGACATAGCGCCGGTCCGGGTGTCCGCCACGTACACCTCGCCAAAGGAGGTGCCCAAGGCTATCCAGCGGCCATCGGGGCTGGCCTCCAGCGAACTGGCGCGGGACGGTACGGGTATCGCGAAACGTGCAGCGTCGGTACCGGCGGCCGTTGCCTGCGCCTCTGCCCCTGTCCCGCCGCCCTCCGGGGCGACGTCTGCCTGCTGCGCGTCGGCCTGCAGTGCTTCTGCCTGCCGGCTGTCGCCGGACTGCCCGCCGCCGGCCTGCCGGCCGCCGGGGACAGGGGCGAAGGTGCTGCCTTCAGCAAGGACAGCAGCTCCTGCTGCGGGCACGGGCCGGGGCAACGGCGTGGCTTCCTCCGCACCGGGAGCCGCCTCCGCCGCGTCGGCGCCGGTCTGGGGTTCGACGGCGGCCGGGGCGGGCGGGGGTACGGCCCCGGAAGTGTGGGGCGCCGCCTCCACAATTGCCTTGATGTGCAGTGCCTCCACGCCGTCGTGGTCAGCGATGTAGGCAATCCGTCCATCGCCGAGGGGCCTGGGCAGGCGGCCCCGGACGCCGGGCGTGGCTTCGATAATGCGTGACGGGCCATCCTTGTGCCGCAGCCAGTGGATGGTGCCGTGGGCCTCCACGGCGCTTGCCGCGCCGGTGGTGTCCGGCACCACGGCGCCCAGGTGCTTGGACGTCTTGAGAAGGGCAGGGCGCCTGGACTGCGAAGCGGAGCCCAGGGTGATGTCCAGGCGCACGGCGTCCGAGCCAAGATCGGGCAGGACCCACAGCTCACCGGCCGACTCGAAGATCACGCGCTGTCCGTCGGTGGCTGCGTGCCGGACGTAGAAGTCCTCGTGGTCGGTGTGCCGGCGCAGGTCTTTTCCGCTGGGAAGGACGGAATAGAGGTTGCCGTAGCCCTCGTGGTCGGACAGGAACGCGATGCGCCCGCCCACCCACATCGGATCGGCGAGGTTGCCGTTCAGTTCCGGCACAAGCCGCTCAAACTCGCCGTTGCCGTCCGTGTCTATCCACAGCTTTCCGGCCGTGCCGCCCCGGTAGCGCTTCCACCAGGCCGGTTCGCGGGACAGTACGCTGCCCACCACCACTGGACGTTCGTCGCCCACTTCCGGGCCGAAGGCCACGGACTCCACCGGACCGAAAGGAAGCTCCTCGGCCCAGCCACCTTCCAGGGGGAGGCTGTAGGCGTACGTGTGCCGGCTTTCGGCCTGGCGGAAAGCACTGGTGACCACCACGGCTCCGCCGGCGGTGAACCCCTTCACCCTGGTGGTGCTGTGCCCAAAATAGGTCAGCTGCCGGTAGCCTCCGCCGTCGACGTCCGCGGACACTACCTCCGGCGCCGTTCCCTGCACCACCGTCCACACCAGCTTCTTCCCATCCGGGGTGAAACGGGGGTTGCGGGCGGGCAGCTGAAGCGCGGAGACACGCCAGGCACGCCCACCGCCCAGGGGCGCGATCCACACGTCGTCCTCGGCCACGAAAGTGACCAGATCACCGTGGAGATGCGGGAAACGGAAGTAGCTGGAAGAAGTCATCGTTCGATCATAGTCAACCCTCCGCCGCCCCCGCGGGACGTGCCAAAGCCCGCGGCCGTGGTGAGATGGAGCATGCGCATCGTCATCGCAGGAGCCTCAGGGCTGCTCGGCACCTCCATGTCCGCAACCTTCCGTGACGCCGGCCATGACGTCATCACCCTCGTCAGGCGGGAACCCGCCTCAGAGTCCGAAATCCGCTGGGACCCCGCCGCCGGCCAGCTCAACCCGGCAGCGCTGGCCGGGGCAGACGCGGTGGTGAACCTTTCCGGCGCCGGTATCGGGGACAGGCCCTGGACCCGCAGGCGCGTGGACGAGCTGTTCAGTTCCCGGGTCGGTGCCACGCGGACGCTCACGCAGGCGATGCACCAACTGGATGTTCCGCCGGCCACGTTCATCAGCCAATCCGGCTCGGGGTACTACGGCGATGCCGGAAACACGGTTCTTCGGGAGTCCGCGCCGCCTGCAGAGGGCACCCTGGCACGGATCTGCGCTGAGTGGGAAGCTGCGGCGGCCACCGCCCCGGCAGGGGTCCGCGTGGTCATTCCACGGACCGGCGTGGTCTTTAGCCGGACCGGCGGCGCCTTGGGCCGCATGCTTCCATTGCTGCGCCTCGGCATTGGCGGGCCCTTCGGCAACGGCAGGCAGTTCTGGCCGTGGGTCACACTGCCGGACGTGTCCGCAGCCTTCCTCTTCCTGCTCGAGTCGCAGATCCGCGGGCCTGTCAACCTGTGCGCGCCGGAGGACGCCGACGTCAACGCCATCGTGGCGGCACTTGCCGCTGCCCTGCACCGGCCAGCCGTGCTGCGGGTCCCCTCCTTTGCGCTGCGGCTTGTGATGCGCAACCTCGCGGAAGAGCTGCTGCTGTCCAGCCAGCGCATGGAGCCGGCAGTCCTGCAGGACGCCGGCTTCCGGTGGCAGCATCCGGCGCTGGCCCAGGCCGCGCAATGGGTGGCCGGCAAGGAGGGTGCGGGGGCCAGGGGCTAGCCGGCTCCCGTTCCCTCAGCAGGTCATCAGGATCCCGGCAGGATCTCGCTGATCCGCCATGCGCCGTCCACTGAGACCAGTACCAGCCGAAGGGGCTCGCCTGTGCTGGCTTCGCCTGCTGCAAGGACCGAGCCTTGGGCATCCTGCTCCTGATAGGCGGAGGTAGCGGACGTGGCACGAACCACGGCATGCGCATCCGTGGCCCCGTTTTCTGTGGCCACACCGGACAGCGAAGTGGCAAACCCGGCCAGGACAAGACCCGAGCTTCGAAGCCTGCCGGCCGTCCGGCTGTCTGCCGCCGCCGCGGGGGAACCGTCAGCGTTGACCTCGCCCAACAGGTCCAGGTTGCCGCGGCTGAAGGCATGGTCCCGCAACGCCGCCAGGCCAACCAGGGCCTGCGCGGGGTCGGCGGCCGCTGCCTGTTGCCTGGCAGCCCCGGCAGGATCGACGGCGTCGCCGAGGTGTTGGCTCTTCGCGGGTGAACCCGGATCCGCAGTGGCTCCGGGTGCAGCGTCACCGGGTGGAAAGACGGAACTGCCACCAGCCACCGACCAACCGCCCGCGACGGCCAGGACGGCGACGGCAGGCAGGGCTGCCCTCAACATCCACCGGCGGATCGGCGGGGCATCACGCAAGCGGCCGGCGTGTTTTCCCCTGCCGGCCGCGGGCTGCCGGGTATCCGGAAATGGCAGCCTGTGGGACCTTGTCCCTTTTCCCGTCCATGGAGATGTCACCACCCGCCGGCGCACGCCCTCGAACTGCTCCTTGATCCGGTTCGGCGAGGACGACGGCGGGACGTGCCTGCGCGTCAGCAGTTCCGGAATCACCGTGGGATGGACGGCGGCCGCCAAATCCAGGGGCCGGGGTGAGGCACTGCGGTAGACGGCGGTGGCCAGGGCGGACGCCGTGGGGCGAAGCCGGCGGTCCTCATTCAGCCCGGACTCCAGGGCAGCAGCCAGTTCCCTGGGCACTCCCGGGACGAGGAGGGACAGCGGCGGACGGTCAGCGGTCCGCGCGGGTGCCTCCCCGGTCAGGCAGTACCAGCCCAGGGCGGCCGCGGAGTAGACGTCGCGTTCGGGCTGCAGGCCTGCACGGACGGCATCGACGGGCGCGGGGTCCACGAAACCGGGAGTTCCGGGGCTTCCTGCACGGCCGGGATCACCAAGCATCCGGGCAATGCCGACGTCAGACAGCAGTGGTTTGCCCTGGCCGGTGAACAGCACGTTGCCGGGCGAAACGTCTGAATGCGTGAACCCGTTGGCGTGCAGGTAGCCCAGGGCCTGGGCTATGGGCGTCACCACCGTGACCGTTTCCCCGACGCTGAGGCTGCCGCGGCTGGCCACCAATTGGGCAAGCGAACCGCCGGAGGCATAGTCCATCACCAGTGCTGTGCCGGCTCCCGGGACCCCTTCCACCGGGACGGCGTCGTGGGCTTTGACGAGGTGCTGGTGATCCAGGACCGAGAGGATACGGATTTCGCGTTTCACGGCATCTTCCGTCAGGCCTTCCCCGGCCCGCACCCCGCGCGAAGGCGGGCGGAAGCACTTCAGGGCATAGTCGCGGTCCGTCAGCTTTTCCGTAGCCAACCACACCGAAGCGCTGCCACCCTGGCCCAGCAGCCGGCCCACTGCGTAGCCAGGAACACTTGGAGCCTGCACATCATCCATCCCCCATGTTTAGCCCAATCCGCCGTTGCCTGCAGAAGTTATCCACAGGCACAGTCCCTTGCCCGGCACATCCGGGGGCGATGGTGAGGTTAGACACTAAACCGGGATCGCCAGGTTCCGGGGTCTAAGCTGGATGCCATGACTCTTGAGTTTTCACAGCTGGGTCTTGCCCCCGACTTCGTCGATTACCAGCAAGCCTGGGACATCCAGCGCGAACTCCATGACAAAGTTGTCGCCGGCGAAACGCCCAGCACCGTCCTGTTGCTGGAACATGCCGCCGTCTATACGGCAGGCAAGCTCACCGAAGACCACGAGCGGCCCTTCGACGGAACGCCCGTGGTGGCTGTGGACCGTGGCGGGAAGCTCACCTGGCATGGCCCGGGGCAGTTGATCGCCTACCCCATCCTCAAGTTGAAGAACCGCGCCGGAATCCGTGACTACGTGGAGCGGCTGGAAGCCATCATGATCGCCGTCATGGACGAGTACGGCATCAAGGCCGAACGGATCAAGGGGCGCGCCGGGGTGTGGGTCAAGGCAGACGCCAAGGGCCCGGACCGCAAGATCGCCGCCATTGGAATCCGCGTCCTCAACGGGGTCACCATGCATGGCATCGCCATCAACTGCAGCAATGACCTCGCACCGTATTCGCAGATCATCGCCTGCGGCATCACCGACGCCGGTGTAACCACCATGTCGCAAGAGACCGGGCGGGACATCCGCCCGGCCCACATCGTTGACCGCATTGTGGAAGAATTCCGCAAGCACCAAGAAGCACTCGTTTTAAGCCCCGAAGGAGCTTTACTGTGACACTGGCACCTGAAGGCCGGAAGATGCTGCGGATCGAGCAGCGCAATGCGGCCACCCCGGTGGAGCGCAAGCCGGACTGGATCAAGGCCAAGGTCCAGATGGGCCCGGAGTTCGTCGGGCTGAAGAACCTGGTGAAAAAGGAAGGCCTGCACACCGTCTGTGAAGAAGCCGGCTGCCCCAACATCTTCGAATGCTGGGAAGACAAGGAAGCCACCTTCCTGATCGGCGGCTCCGAATGCACCCGCCGCTGCGACTTCTGCCAGATCGACACCGGCAAACCCTCCCCCGTGGACCGGTTCGAACCCACCAAGGTGGCCCGCTCCGTCCAGGCCATGCAGCTGCGCTACGCCACCGTCACCGGCGTGGCCCGCGATGACCTCGAAGACGAAGGCGTCTGGCTCTACGCCGAAACCGTCCGCAAAATCCACGAACTGAACCCCGGCACCGGCGTCGAACTGCTCATCCCGGACTTCTCCGGCAAACCCGAGCACATCGCCGCGATCTGCGACTCCAAGCCCGAAGTGTTCGCGCACAACGTCGAAACCGTGCCCCGGATCTTCAAGCGGATCCGCCCCGCGTTCCGCTACGACCGGTCCCTGGACGTCATCACCCAGGGCCGGAACCTGGGCATGGTCACCAAATCCAACCTGATCCTGGGCATGGGCGAAACCCGCGAGGAAATCTCCGAAGCCCTCCGCGACCTGCACGCCGCCGGCTGCGACCTGATCACCATCACCCAATACCTGCGCCCCTCCGAACGCCACCTGCCCGTGGACCGCTGGGTCAAACCCCAGGAATTCGTGGACCTCCAGCAGGAAGCGGACGAGATCGGCTTCCTCGGCGTCATGTCCGGGCCCCTGGTCCGCTCCTCCTACCGCGCCGGCCGGCTCTGGGCCACCGCAATGCGCAAAAAAGGCCGCGACATCCCCGCCGCCCTCGCCCACATCGCCGACGGCATCCAGGACTCCGGCACCACCCGCCAGGAAGCCAGCACCCTCCTGGCAGCGCATTCCTGACCCAGGCTGCCGCCACTGCACATAGCGTCCCCAAGGGCCGGCACCGGAAGATTCCGGCGTCCGGCCTTTGGGCTTAAGTCACGTAGAATTGAGGCACTATGGCGAAATCCCCTGACTCCAGCAACTCCACTCCGGCGGGCTCCAGCGCGGTGAAGCGCGGCCTCTTCTCGCGCAAGCCGAAAGAAGCCAAGGTTAAGAAGCCCAGTCGGCTCAAGCAGATCGGCGAAGTCTTCAACATGACCCGCCGGCATGACCCCATGGTGCCGTGGCTGATGCTGCTGGTCTTCCTTGGCGTTGTGGCTGTGAGCTTCCTGGTGGGCTTCTGGCTGGAAAACTGGATTACCGGCCTGATCATCGGCATTCCGCTCGGCCTGCTGGGCGCCACGCTGATCCTCTCGCGGCGTGCTGAACGTGCCGCCTTCGCGCAAATCGAAAACCAGCCGGGTGCCTCCGGCGCCGCCCTCGGGACCCTTCGCCGCGGCTGGATCACCGAGGAACAGCCGGTAGCCGTTAACCCCCGCACGCAGGACGCCGTGTTCCGTGCCATCGGCCGTCCCGGCGTCGTGCTCGTCAGTGAAGGCCCCACACACCGCGTGAAGCCGCTGCTGGATGCGGAGCGCAAGCGCCTCGCCCGGATCCTGCCCAACGTTACGGTCCACGTCATCGAGAGCGGCCGCGGTGAAGGCCAGGTGCCGCTCAGCCAGGTTGCCAAGAAGATGGGCAAGCTGAAGAAGGAACTGACCAAGCTTGAGGTCAACGCCGTCTCAAAGCGGATCGCATCGCTGGGGAACAAGCTTCCCATCCCCAAGGGCATCGATCCCTACAAGGCCCGTCCCAACCGCGGACGCTAGACCTGACAGCGCCCCGGTACCGGCCTCCCGCCGGACGCCGGGGCGTTTTTCTTGCCCCCAGACCTCCGTCACGTTAACACCTCCCAGGACAGGACTTCCCCATGCCCCTCAAGAACGTAGTAATCCGCGCTTTCCGGATCCTCGCGGTCGCCGAAGCGTTTAGCTGGGCTGCCCTGCTCATCGGCATGTACTTCAAGTGGATTGCCGGCACCACTGAAATCGGTGTCCAGGTGGCCGGCCCCATCCACGGTGCGCTGTTCGTGGGCTACGGCATCGCGGCGCTGGCTCTGTGGCGCCTGCAGCGCTGGCCATTCCTGGTGGCCCTGTTCGCCGGGGTATCAGCCGTCTTCCCCTTCGCCACCATCCTGTTCGAACGCTGGGCGGGCAAGCGCGGACACCTCAACCCCGGCCCGGCCTCCGAGACCGACGCCGTCTCCGCCAGGGAGTCGAGCCGCGTCTAGCAGGCTTTCCGGCGTCGCTGCGGAACGCGCTACCGGCGGATGAGCAGCGTGTTCATCGCCTTGTCATGGAGTCCGCGCTGGTCAGGATCGAAAATCACGGCGGGGACCACGAGGCAGAGCAGCACCGCCCTCACCAGCGCAGCCAGCGGCCCGGGAACCCCGCCGCCTGGCCTAACCACCGAAATGCCCATGGCCCGGTGGCCGATGCTGTAGCCGAGGGTCCCCACCAAGAGGGTCTGTTCGACGGCGAACACGGCCAGGGTTGCCCAGGAATTTCCACCGAACGCAAAGTTGCTGATCAGCAGCGCGATGCCCCAGTCGATCATGATCGCCGCAATCCGCCGTCCCGCCCGCGCGATGGAGCCGGGACCGGATTCCGGCAGGCCCAGCCGCTCACCGGGATACTTCGAGATACCGGACGTATCCGGTCCGCTGAGCCAGGAGCCAATGTCTTTGCGATCTACCACCGTCCAAGTTTACCGGCCTCACCTTCACCGCCACGCCCGGATGGTGGATGGAGTTAGACCACAGTGTGGACTGCGGATAGCGTTGCGTTATCAGGGCATTCTGTAACCTGCCCGAAACAATGTGGACACGGACGGGAAATGCCGCGTCCATAGGCTGTTAGCAGTTTCAAGCAATACCTAAAGCAGGGAAAACCTTGAGTTCTCCCTGCTTTCGGATTGCGCTGGATCAGATGGCTTGCACGCCAGATATTTACATATGCGTTAGGAGCATAGATGTTCAAGACTGCGGACGAAGTCCTCAAGTTCATCAAGGACGAAGATATTAAATTCGTCGATATCCGCTTCACCGATCTTCCGGGCGTCCAGCAGCACTTTAACGTTCCCGCCAAGAGTGTTGACGCCGACTTCTTCATCAACGGCCAGCTCTTCGACGGCTCCTCCATCCGCGGCTTCCAGGGCATCGCCGAATCCGACATGCAGCTGATCCCGGACGTCACCACCGCGTTCCTGGACACCTTCCGCATGGAGAAGACCCTCGCGCTGAACTTCTCCATCGTCAACCCCCGCACCGGTGACCCGTACCACCGCGACCCTCGCGGCGTGGCTGAGAAGGCCGAGGCGTACCTGGCCTCCACCGGCATCGCCGATACCGCGTTCTTCGCTCCCGAGGCCGAGTTCTTCGTGTTCGACAATGTCCAGTACCAGTCCTCCCCGCAGGGCAGCTTCTACAAGATCGACTCTGAGGAAGCCCACTGGAACACCGGCCGCGAGGAAGAGGGTGGAAACCTCGGCTACAAGACCCCCGTCAAGGGCGGTTACTTCCCGGTCTCCCCCACGGACAAGCAGGCTGACCTGCGCGACGCCATGTGCGTGGCGCTGGATGAAGCCGGCCTTGAGGTCGAGCGCAGCCACCACGAAGTCGGCTCCGCCGGCCAGGCTGAGATCAACTACAAGTTCACCACCCTGACCCACGCTGCCGATGACCTGCAGAAGTTCAAGTACGTCATCAAGAACACCGCAGACGCCTGGGGCAAGTCCGTAACCTTCATGCCGAAGCCCGTCTTCGGTGACAACGGCTCGGGCATGCACTGCCACCAGTCGCTGTGGAACGGCGGCCAGCCGCTGTTCTACGACGAGAAGGGCTACGCCGGCCTGTCCGACACCGCCCGCTGGTACATCGGCGGCCTGCTGAAGCACGCTTCGGCCGTGCTGGCGTTCACGAACCCCACTGTGAACTCCTACCGCCGCCTGGTCAAGGGCTTCGAGGCCCCGGTCAACATGGTGTACTCGCAGGGCAACCGCTCCGCCGGTATCCGTATCCCGATCACGGGTACCAACCCGAAGGCCAAGCGCATCGAGTTCCGCGCTCCGGACCCCTCCTCCAACCCGTACCTGGCATTCGCTGCCCAGCTGATGGCCGGCATCGACGGCATCCGCAACCGCATCGAACCGCCGGCTCCGATCGACAAGGACCTCTACGAGCTCCCCGCCGAGGAAGCCAAGGACATCCCCAAGGCTCCGGGCACGCTTGAGGAAGCCCTTGAGGCCCTCCGCGAGGACAACGAGTTCCTGCAGGCCGGTGGCGTGTTCACCCAGGACCTCATCGACACCTGGATCGAGTACAAGTACGAGAACGAGATCCGCCCGCTGTCCCTGCGCCCGAACCCCTACGAGTTCGAGCTCTACTACGGCGTCTAGTCAGATCATGCGGCTTGAGCGGGCATAGTCCGCACACCGTCCGGAAGAATCTGCAGACAGAAAAGGCCGGCCCCCAGGTTAACCCCTGGGACCGGCCTTTTTGCTGCCCGGACATGGCAAGGCCAGCTGCTCACTCCGCGACCTACGCTGCTCCCCCAACACACGTGAGACCCGGCTAACTGCCATAACGAAACGTAGCTTCGGCGGACGCATCCACATCTGCATGAATGCAGGCCAACCCTGCGAAAATGCATGTTGATGAATCTTCTACTTGCCAGTAGCTTTGTCGAGGCGACTTCCCATTTCCCCCATTTGGGCGGACGCCAGGAGAGGCTCCGCGGCTACCCCCAATGCCGCGGGGCCTTTCGCATACCTACTGTTCCCCAGGTCGCCCCTGCTTAACAGGGGCTCGCACGGCATGACGCTGTGCCCGTAGCTATACAATCACGGCTACGGGCACAGCGTTCCTGAAGACCCAAGAGGTAGCTGACCTGTTCAGCATCAGTCGCTCAACCGCGTTCCGAATGGCGCAACAGCAGGGATAGCCAAGGCACCAGTTCGGCGGGGAGACAAGGTTCAGTGACGAAGCTGCCCGGGCGGACACGCCGCCGGCACCGGGTGCACAGAAGGTGGAGGCCCGGCTCCAGACGTGCTGAGACCGGGAGCCGGACCTCCTGACGAATGCCCCCCGAGACGAAGACTGTTCGAGCCTTCCCCCCAACAAGGTTGAAGAACACCGCCACCCACATACTCGACTAAACACCTGCCGAGTGCAATGCCGCGCCGCTGCCGTTACCTCATCGTGGTATCCGCAAAGCCCCGGAACATGATCCTTTGCGGCCCTGCCGCGCCTCCGTTGTATTGGCCGTGGTCCACGAATCCGGCGCGGCGGTAGGCGGCCAGGCCCGCCGGGTTCGCTTCGTTGACGGACAGTACGACGCCGGTTTCCCCGGTCTGGTGCCGGGCCGTCAGCTTTTCGGCAGTGGCCACGGCAGCGGCGGCGGCTTTCTGCCCAAGGCCCCTGCCCTGGTGCCGCCGGTCGATGAGGAAGCCCCTCAGCAGCCAGGCGCTGTGGTCGTCAGGCCAGCCGGCCAGGCGCGCTGCACCGCTCTGCAGGGTAAGCACACCGACGGCACGGCCGTTGGATTCAATGACATAGGGCCGCCGCGAATCCTCCGCCAGTCCTGCCAGGGCCATACGCACGGGGTCGCCCACGAACCTTTCCTGGCCTTGACTGAGCTGCAGTTTTGCGGCCGCACCGAGCTGGATGGCACAGGCGTCAGCGTCCAGGTCCCGCAGCGAAATAAGCCAGACGCCGCTCAACGTAACACCCCCTCCGACGACACGGAACAGCCCCGGCCCTTCCGGCACCGTCACTGCCCGTAGAAAACCCGTTCGAAGACCGCACGGGCGCGCCGACTGACACGCAGGTAGTCCTCTTCCAGAGCGGCGGCATTGCCTGGTTCGTAGCCGCACCACCTGGCCACCGCTTCCAGGTCGCGGCGGGAGGACGGCAGGAGGTCCGAGGCCTTGCCGTTCCAGATGACGTTCGCGGACCTGATCCTGCTGGCCAGCCGCCATGCCTGGGCCAGGAGGTCAGCATCGTCCTGCGTGAGCAGGCCCGCACGGGCAGCGGCTTCCAGGGCCGGCACGGTGGAGGTGGTCCGCAGTTCCGGCTGTTTGCCGGCGTGCTGGAGCTGGAGCAGCTGGACCAGCCACTCGACGTCGCTCAGGCCGCCGCGGCCCAGCTTAAGGTGCCGTGCGGGATCGGCACCCCGGGGCAGCCGTTCGGATTCCACCCGGGCCTTGATCCTGCGGATTTCGCGGACGTCCTGTTCCGACACCGATTCCGGGTACCGGATGGGGTCGATGAGCTGCAGGAAATCGCGGGCCAGTCCGTCGTCCCCTGCCATGGGGCGTGCACGCAGCAGCGCCTGGGCCTCCCAAATGAGGGACCAGCGGCGGTAGTACTCGGCGAAGGAGTCCAGGGACCGAACCATGGCCCCGCTCTTTCCCTCCGGGCGCAGGTCCGCGTCCATTTGCAGGACCCGTTCGGCCATGATGGCCGGTTTCAGCGGCTGGGTCAGCAGGCTGGAGATCTTGGCGACAATCCGGGACGCCTGTTCCTGCGCCTCTTCCTCGGAGTAGCCGGGCAGCGCCCGGTGCACGTACATCACATCGGCGTCGGAGCCGTAGCCGATCTCGCGGCCGCCCTGCCGTCCCATCGCTACCACCAAAACAGCGGTCTTCAGCGGCCCGTTGGCGGAGACAATGCCTTCCGCCACCCGGAGGGCACCCAGGACTGCTGCCCTGTCGGTGTCGGCAAGGGCGGCACCCACCTGGTCCTGGTCCAGCAGCCCGGCAGAGTCCGCGACCGCAATCCGCAGGGTTTCACGCCGACGGATCAGCCGGATGAGGCGCATGGCACTTTCCGGATCGGCGTGCCTGGACATTTTGGAGGTGATCTCCTGCCACTGCGCCTCAAACGACACCGGCACCAGGTCCTTGTCCTGGCCCAGCCAGGCTACCGATTCGGGCGACACCTCCAGCAGGTCCGCTATGAGCCGTGAATTCGAGAGCATGTGGCACAACCGCTCCGCGGCCGCGTTGGAGTCCCGGAGCATCCCCAGGTACCAGTGGGTGGTGCCCAGCGCCTCGCTGACCCGGCGGAAGGCGAGCAGCCCGGCGTCCGGGTCCACTCCTTCGGCCAGCCAGTCGAGGAGGATGGGCAGCAGTTGCCGCTGCAGCGCGGCGCGCCGGCTGACTCCCGCCGTCAGTGCTTCGATATGCCGCATGGCGCCCTCGGGGTCGCGGTAGCCGAGGGCCGCGAGCCGGCCCTGGGCGGCTTCCGGCGACAGCCTGGCGTCCTCGCTGCTGAGCTTGGCGGCCGTGTTCAGCAGCGGCCGATAGAAGATCCGCTCATGCAGTTCGCGGACGGACCGCTTGGTCTTCTGCCAGGCCGCCATCAGCGCGTCAGGGTGGGGCCGCTCGTTCGAGAAGGGGCCCAAAACCGCTTTGGCCAAAGAGCGCAGTGCGGGTTCCGCGACGGGCATGAGGTGCGTCCTGCGCAGCTGGAACAGTTGGATCCGGTGCTCCAACAGCCGCAGGTAGCGGTAGGCGTTGTCGAATGCGGCGGCGTCCGAGCGGCCGATATAGCCGCCCGCGGACAGGGCAGCGATCGCGGAGGTGGTGTCCCGCCGCCGCAATGTCTCATCCGCCCTGCCATGGACCAGCTGCAGCAGCTGGACCGTGAACTCAACATCCCGCAGCCCGCCGCGCCCCAGCTTGATCTGCCGCTGCTCCTCCGCCGGCGGGATGTGTTCGGTCACCCGGCGCCGCATCGCCTGGACGGACTCCACAAAGCCGTCCCGGCTTGCCGAACTCCAGATCAACGGCGCCACGGCATCCTCGTAGCGCCGCCCAAGGTCAGCGTCACCGGCGATGGTGCGGGCTTTGAGCAGGGCCTGGAATTCCCAGCTTTCGGCCCACCGCGCATAGTACGTCTCATGCGAGGCAAGGGTCCTCACCAGGGGTCCGGACTTGCCCTCGGGCCGCAAATTCGCGTCCACCTCCCACAGGCCGGGTTCGCGTGCCACGGAGGAAATGGCGCGGGAAATCCCGCTCGCCAGGGCCGTGCCAATGGTGTTGGCCTGCGCATCGTCAAGGCTCCCGCCGTCCACGACGTAGATGACGTCGACGTCGGAAATGTAGTTCAGCTCGCGCGCCCCGCATTTGCCCATGCCAATGACGGCCAGCCCGACGTCGGCCACTTCGGCGGCGCTGTACTGGTCCGCCGCTTCGGCCCGCGAGACCGCGAGGGCGGCCTCGATGGCTGCGCCGGCGAGGTCTGCGAGTTCCCCGCCCACCGCGGGCAAGAAGTCGAGCGGATCGGCGGCACACAGGTCTTTGACCGCGAGGTCCACTACTCCCCTGCGGTAGGCCGTGCGCAGCGCGGCGTAGGCCTCCGCGCCGGTGGCTGCTGCCACGGGACGGGCGGCGCGCGGATCGGCCCCTACTGCCTGCAGAAGGGTTGCGCGCAGCCCAGCGGGATCCGCGGGCAGGGGCTCCGGGCTGGCGCGGACCTTGAAGGCGTCAAGGTGCTCGGGGTGCCGGATGAGGAACTCGCCCAGCGCTTCGGACGCACCCAGCACCCGGTACAGCGGTTCGCTCGTTTCCGGGTCAGCGGCCGCCAGCGTCCGCAGGTCCGGATGTTTTTCGATCAGCCGGACCAGGGACTGCAGGGCGGTGTCCGGGCTGGCGGCCATCTGCAGTCCGGTGAAGAGCGTGTCCTGGTCCAGCCCCTCCAGTTCCCGGGCAGCGAGGAACCGCTCGCCCTTCTCCAGGTCGCTGAAACCGGCCGCAATAAGGCGGCGTGCCAGGCTCACGCCCGCCGCCTAGAGAATGCCGAGGTTGCGCTGCAGCTCGTAGGGCGTCACCTGCAGCCGGTAGTCCTGCCACTCTGCGCGCTTGTTGCGCAGGAAGTGCTCGAAGACCTGCTCGCCCAGGATCTGCGGCATCAGCTCCGAATCCTCCATGGAACGGATTGCATCGTGCAGGCTGGCCGGAAGCGGGTCGTGGCCCATGGCGCGGCGCTCAGCCGAGCTCAGCGACCAGACGTCGTCCTCGGCAGCAGCGGGCAGGTCGTAGCCTTCCTCGATACCCTTGAGCCCGGCGCCGAGCAGCACCGCGTAGGCGAGGTACGGGTTGGCAGCCGAGTCGATGCCACGGTACTCGATCCGGGCGGACTGGCCCTTCCCCGGCTTGTACAGGGGAACACGGACCAGCGCGGAGCGGTTGTTGTGGCCCCAGCTCAGGTAGCTCGGCGCCTCGCCGCCGCCCCAGAGCCGCTTGTAGGAGTTCACGAACTGGTTGGTGACGGCCGTGAATTCGGGCGCGTGCTTGAGGATGCCGGCAATGAACTGGCGGGCGGTCTTGGACAGCTGGAACTCTGCGCCGGCCTCGTAGAAGGCGTTGGTGTCGCCCTCGAACAGGGAGAAGTGGGTGTGCATGCCGGAACCCGGGTGCGCGGTGAATGGCTTGGGCATAAAGGTGGCGTAGGTGCCCTGCTGCAGCGCCACTTCCTTGATGACGGTACGGAACGTCATGATGTTGTCCGCCGTCTGCAGGGCGTCGGCGTAGCGCAGGTCGATCTCGTTCTGGCCGGGTCCGCCCTCATGGTGGCTGAACTCCACGGAAATGCCCACGGACTCCAGCATGGTGACAGCGGTGCGGCGGAAGTCCTGGGCAACGCCGCCCGGGACGTGGTCGAAGTAGCCGCCCTCGTCCACCGGTACCGGTGCGCCATCGGGACCAAGGTCCTGCGACTTGAGCAGGTAGAACTCGATTTCCGGGTGGGTGTAGCAGGTGAAGCCCATGTCGGCGGCCTTGGCGAGCGTCCGCTTGAGGACGTTCCGCGGGTCCGCGGCGGAGGGCTCGCCGTCGGGCGTCAGGATGTCGCAGAACATGCGCGACGTCTGCTCCGTCTCGCCGCGCCACGGCAGGATCTGGAAAGTGGACGGATCCGGCTGCGCCAGCATGTCCGACTCGAAGACACGGGCCAGGCCCTCGATGGCAGATCCGTCGAAACCGAGCCCTTCCTCGAAGGCGCCTTCAACCTCGGCGGGCGCCAGGGCCACAGACTTGAGCGAACCCACGACGTCGGTGAACCACAGGCGCACGAAACGTACGTCGCGCTCTTCGATTGTGCGCAGGACAAACTCTTGCTGGCGGTCCATGATGGCCTCTTCTCCGGTCAACGTGCATGCTCCGGGGTCCGCAGGATGGGGGATGCCGGCAGCAGTTCACAAACACTGTACTAAGCATTCGACGCCGATGCTGGAGCCTGGGCCGCGCGTAACACAGCGTTAACACCCCACACGCGCTTTGAGGGCCGCGCGTCCGGTGATCCCGGCCTCACGCAGCGGCCGCCGGAGACCTCTGTATGACGCTTATCACCCGCACGTCAGGCTTTCGGCGGTAGCTAGGACGGCGGGTACCGCATTACGCTCATGCCATGGCCTCAAGCAGCAGTTCTGACTCAAGCGTATCCGCCGACGTTCCCGCCCCCTACGGCAGCGGGCCCGGGCAGGCCGCACCCGCTTCAGGACCGAAGCCGGGCAAGGTGCGCATCCACCACCTGCAGCAGGCCAAGAAGGACGGCACGAAGTTCGCGATGCTGACGGCCTACGAGCAGTACACGGCCGAGATTTTCGACGCCGCCGGCATCGAGGTGCTCCTGGTGGGAGATTCCGCCTCCAACAACGTGTTCGGCAATGAAACCAGCCTGCCGGTAACCGTGGACGAACTGCTCCCCCTGTGCCGCGCCGTCGCCCGGTCCGCCAAACGCGCCCTGGTGGTGGCCGACCTGCCCTTCGGCAGCTACGAGGTCTCCGCGGAGCAGGCCGTCTCCGCCGGCGTCCGCTTCCTCAAGGAAGGGCTGGCCCACGCTGTCAAGATCGAAGGCGGCGCGTACTACGCACCCACAGTCCGCGCCATGGTGCAGGCCGGTATCCCGGTCATGGCCCACATCGGCTTCACCCCGCAAAGCGAGCACGCCCTGGGCGGTTATCGGGTGCAGGGGCGCGGCGATGACGCCCAGCGCCTGATTGACGACGCCGTGGCCCTGGCCGACGCCGGAGCGTTCTGTGTGCTGATGGAAATGGTGCCGGCAGACACGGCGGCCGCGGTGGACGCGGCCGTCAGCGTTCCTACGGTGGGCATCGGCGCCGGCAAGGAAACCACCGGCCAGGTGCTTGTCTGGCAGGACATGGCCGGCCTCCGCGGCGGGCGGATGGCCAAGTTCGTCAAACAGTACGCGGACCTTCGCAGCACCCTCCTGGATGCTGCCACAGCCTACGGCGACGACGTCCGGTCGGGACAGTTCCCCGGGCCCGAGCACTCTTTCTAGCCCGCACGCCCGGCCCGCCACCGGCCGGACTGCTTCCCCGGCCCGCACCCGAGGCGGGGCGGGACGCGTACCTCAGTCGTCGTCGTCGTTTTTCTCCCAGGCCTCATTGCGGGCCCGGACCTTCTCGAGGGCGTGTTCGGCTTCTTCCCTGGTTTTGTAGGGGCCGATCAGCTGGCTCCAGTCCGAGAGCCGGTCCTCTTCCACCTCATGGGTTTTGATGTTGTACCAGTACTCAGTCATCGTTGCTCCCGTTCCGGCAGGCAGGGAAGCCGCAGCGTGACGCGCGTAACTTAAAGCCCTACGCAGGTCCTCCGCGGCTTCCGGTTGTTAGGCGTTCTGTGGTGCCTTATATGATCAATCTATGCCTTCCCTTGCCTCGACTGCACCCATCGGCACCCTCACCCCCGGTACTATCGGCCCGCAGCGTCCCGTCCCGGCCTCCATCCCACGCCCGGAGTACGTCGGCAAGCCCGCCCCCGCCAAGTTCACGGGGTCCGAGGTCAAGTCCGCCGAGACCATCGAGAAGATCAGGATCGCGGGAAAGATCGCGGCCCAGGCCATCGTGGAGGTGGGCAAGCACATCCAGCCGGGCGTCACCACGGACCAGCTGGACAAGGTGGGCCACGAATTCCTGCTTGACCACAAGGCGTACCCGTCCACCCTCGGCTACCGGGGCTTCCCGAAATCACTGTGCTCCTCCCTGAACGAGGTCATCTGCCACGGCATCCCGGACAGCACGGTGGTGCAGGACGGCGACATCATCAACATCGACATCACTGCCTTCATCAACGGCGTCCACGGCGACACCAACTACACCTTCCTGGTGGGCGACGTGGACGAGGAATCCCGCCTGCTGGTGGAACGGACGCAGGAGTCGCTGAACCGCGCCATCAAGGCTGTGGCCCCTGGCCGGGAGATCAACGTCATCGGCCGCGCCATCCAGTCCTACGCCAAGCGGTTCGGCTACGGCGTGGTCCGCGACTTCACCGGACACGGCGTGGGCGAAGCCTTCCACACAGGCCTGATCATCCCCCACTACGACGCCGCCCCGGCCTACAACACGGTCATCGAGGCGGGCATGGTGTTCACCATTGAGCCGATGCTCACCCTGGGCACCGTGGAGTGGGACATGTGGGCGGACGACTGGACCGTGGTCACCAAGGACCGCCGGCGCACCGCGCAGTTCGAGCACACGCTGCTCGTGACCGAATCCGGCGCCGAGATCCTCACCCTGCCCTAGCCTGATGCACTAACCAGCTTTCCGGTTCCTGACCGGACACCCATCCGGGCCGGCCGCCGGCCGCCCTTCCCTGCCCGCCCCTGCCACGAACGGAAACCAATTGGCCAAGAAGGACGAGAAGTCGCACAAGAACGCCCCGCTGATCGGCATCGACATCGGAGGCACGGGAATCAAGGGCGGCATCGTCGACCTCAAAAAGGGCAAGCTCCTGGGCGAACGCTTCCGGGTGCCCACCCCGCAGCCTGCCACGCCCGAGTCCGTGGCGGAGGCCGTGGCACTGGTGGTGGCCGAACTCTCGGCCCGCCCCGAAGCGCCCGAAGCGGGTTCACCCGTGGGCGTCACCTTCCCCGGCATTATCCAGCACGGCGTGGTGCACTCCGCAGCCAACGTGGACAAGGCCTGGCTGGACACCAACATTGACGCCCTTCTCACCGAGCGCCTCGGGCGGCCGGTTGAGGTCATCAACGACGCCGACGCCGCGGGCCTGGCGGAGGCGCGCTACGGCGCCGGCGCCGGCGTTGCCGGCACAGTCCTGGTGATCACCCTGGGAACCGGCATCGGCTCTGCCTTTATCTTTGACGGCAAACTCGTGCCCAACGCCGAACTGGGGCACCTGGAGATTGACGGCTTCGATGCGGAAACCAAAGCCTCAGCAGTGGCCCGTGAGCGCGACGGCCTGACCTGGGACGAATACAGCGTGCTGCTGCAGCGCTACTTCTCCCACGTGGAGTTCCTGTTTTCCCCCGAGCTGTTCATCGTGGGCGGCGGAATCTCCAAGCGGGCCGACGAATACCTGCCCAACCTGAAGCTGCGCACCCCGATCGTGCCGGCCGTCCTGCGCAACGAGGCAGGCATCGTGGGCGCCGCCATCGAGATTGCCCTGAAGCACAAGCTCGCAAAGTAATCCAGGAGCCGTCACTTAAGACAGGACGCCCCCTTCCGGTACCGGAAGGGGGCGTCCTGTCTTTTGGTGCCGGGGGCGGCTGCGGCTTCCCCTCCACCGCCGCCACCGGAGATTAAAGGGGGCTTTTCTCTGAACCCTTGGCGCTCTTGGCCGCTGTCCCCTTGGCGTCTTCCTCCGCCTCGTGGCGCAACAGGGAGATGGCCGTTTCAAAGTCTTCAAGGGATTCAAAGGCCTGGTAAACGCTCGCAAAGCGCAGGTACGCCACCTTGTCCAGTTTCTGCAGCGGCCCGAGGATAACGAGCCCTACCTCGTGGGCGTCGATTTCCGCTGCGCCTGAGGCGCGGATCTGCTCTTCGACTTCCTGCGCCAGCAGCGCAAGGTCATCCTCGCTGACGGGGCGGCCCTGGCAGGCCTTCCGCACACCGTTGATCACTTTGCTGCGGCTGAAGGGCTCGCCAACGCCCGAACGCTTGATGACGGACAGGCTGGTGGTTTCAACGGTGGTGAACCGGCGGCCGCACTCGGGGCACTGCCGGCGCCGGCGGATGGCTGAACCGTCGTCCGCCATGCGGCTGTCAACGACGCGTGAATCAGGATTGCGGCAGAACGGACAGTACATGGCGTCCCTCTCTCGCACGGTCCCGGTGCCGGGACTTCCCAATTGGCGGCGCAGTGGTGCCGCGCCGTAGCGTCTTCCAGTTTACGGGCACATCTAGCGTAATAACAAGCCTGTAATTACTACATGTAGTGCTTAGGAGCCGGGGAAACGGGCGGTCACGGCATCGCCGTGCGCGGGCAGATCCTCCGCACGGGACAGGTTCACGATGTGGCTGCTGACTTCCTTCAGCGCGGCCCTGCTGTAGTTGACCACCTGGATGGCCCGCAGGAAGGTGTTGACGTTGAGACCGGAGGAGAAGGCCGCCGTGCCGCTGGTGGGGAGCACGTGGTTTGACCCGGCGCAGTAGTCACCCAGGCTGACGGGGCTGTAGTCCCCGACGAAGATGGCACCGGCGTTCCGGATCCGCGCCGCGACGGCAGCAGCGTCCCGGGTCATGATTTCCAGGTGTTCCGCCGCGTAGGCGTCACAGGCGGCGATGCCCTGGTCCAGGTCCTCCACAAGCACCACGCCGGACTGCGGCCCGGACAGTGCTTCCTTGACCCGGGCGGAGTGCTTGGTGGACGCCGCCTGCCGGTCCAGCTCCACGCGGACAGCGGCTGCAAGGTCCTCGGAATCGGTGATAAGCACCGACGCCGCCTGGGGATCGTGTTCGGCCTGGCTGATCAGGTCCGCCGCCACCAGCGCAGGCTGGGCGGAGGAATCGGCAAGGATGGCGATTTCGGTGGTGCCGGCCTCGGAGTCGATGCCCACCACCCCTTTCACCAGGCGTTTGGCGGTGGCCACGAAGATGTTGCCGGGGCCTGTGACGACGTCCACGGGCTCCAGCGCGGGCCCGGCCTGGGTTCCGGCCACGCCGTAGGCAAAGGCGGCGATGGCCTGTGCGCCGCCGATCGCGTACACCTCCGTGATTCCCAGGAGTGCTGCGGCGGCCAGGATGGTGGGGTGCGGCAGACCGCCGAATTCCTTTTGCGGAGGCGATGCCAGGGCGATGGACTCCACCCCGGCTGCCAGTGCCGGAACCACATTCATGATCACCGAGGACGGGTACACAGCCAGGCCGCCCGGCACGTAGAGGCCCACGCGCGCCACCGGGACCCAGTTCTGGCTGACCACCGCGCCGTCGCCAAGTTCCACGTCGAGGTTCCGGGGGCGCTGCCCGTCGGCAAACTTCCGCGCGCGGCTGATCGACTCCTCCAGCGCCCGCCGGACCGCCGGGTCCAGCTGGTCCAGTGCAGCGGCGAGGGCTTCCTGTGGAACGAGCGGGTGGTCCTGGGTGACGCCGTCGAACCGCAGTGCCAGTTCGGCGAGGGCCTCAAAGCCCCGCTGGCGGACCTCCGAGATGATGTCGAGGACCTTTTCTTCGGCGTTGGCTACCGTCTGGCCCTGTGCCCGCGGCACGGCGGCACGCAGGCCCGCGAGCGTGAGGCTTTGCCCCCGCACGTCGACAGTGCGAAAGTTCACGGCGGTGGCGGGCGTGGCAGGAAACTCCGGAGTAATGGTCACCGGACTATTTTACGTGGCTGAACCGTGCCTCTTCCGAACCGGCACCGCCGTCCGGCTTCTTCCGCAGCAGGTTCAGCAGTTCCAGCACGAAGACCGCCACCGCCGTGGCAGCCGGCCACAGCAGCAGTACCGGCAGGGCGCGCAGCGAGAATTCGATGCTGGCGTTGGCGGTCGCGTCCACCGCCGGTCCCCACAGCCGGGCGGACAGCATGCCCGCCTGCCAGGCGAGGAGGTTGCCCACCAGCGCGCCGGCGAGGCCCATGAGCAGTGCAGCCTGCGGATCCGCGCGTTTTTTGTCGGTGAGGAACACCGCCAGCAGGCAGCCGGCGAAGAGCATGAGCCCGGCAAGGGTCAGGTCACGCGGCAGCCAGACTACGGGGTTGCCCCCGCTGCCCAGGTCCGGATCCCTGGTGACCAGGTTCAGGCCGCCCGGGGCAAGGAGCCACCAGAGGATACCCGCAGGCACCCCTGCCACCGCCGGAACCGCCAGCATTGCCCACGGCAGCCGCGACGGGGTACGGCGGAAGAGTTTCATCATGCAACAAACCTTAACAAATGTTCCTGCCCGGCCATCCGGTGACGTGGTGTGTCAGGAGTTACCCGGCGCGGCCCGGGGACCATACGCTTGAAGGAAGTACCAAGCCATCCAGCTGTCAGGAGTTCCGGTGACCGACAATAGCGCGCCCTTCGAGCGGACGTTCAGGGAGATGTTCCGCCGGCATGCCGCCGGGGTTGCCATCATCACGGTGAACTATGAGGACAAGCCCTTTGGGTTCACGGCAACCTCCGTGGCCTCACTCTCCGCCAAACCTCCACGCTTCACCTTCAACATGGCCCGCAGCTCCAGGTCCTGGCCTGCGGTGGCGAACACCACCTACCTGGGCGTCCACATGCTCGGGCTCGAAAACCAGGAACTGGCCGAGCGTTTTGCCGGCACCAGCAACCGCTTCGAGGGGGACCACTGGGAGGTGGGCCCGCACGGCGTGCCCGTCCTGAAGGATGTGGCTGGGTGGCTCATCGGCGAGGTGCAGATGCGGCTGTCCTTTGAGAACAACGCCGTGGTGGTGGTGCAGGTGGTTGACGGGCAGGTGGGCGGGGACGCTTCTCCCCTGCTGTACCACGGCGGTGGCTACAGCCAGCCTGTTCCCCTCGACTACGAAATCTGACCCCCGGCAAACAGCCGACGACGGCGGGACTGGCTCCCGCCGTCGTCGGCCGTTAAGTGCCCCTCCCCTGCGCCCGTTCAGGCGTCCAGGCAGGCCGGGCCAAGCAGGACCTTCAGGTCGCCGAACAAGGATGGGCTGGGATTCACGCGAAGGTGGACCGGCAGTCCCATGATCTCCGTGCGCGTATCACCCTGCAGGTGCAGGCGGACTTCCGAGTTCCCGCGGTGGGTCCGGAGCACGTCACCAAGTTCGGTCACCACAGCCTCGGTGGCCTTGTGGGTGGGCATGGTGATCACCAGCGGGCCGCCCAGGCCTTCGCTGAGGTCCGGAACGGACAGTTCCATGCAGTTGAGGGTGATCGCACCGTCGTCGCGCTTCTGCAGGCGCCCCTTGACCACCACAATCAGGTCCTCGGCGAGGACCGAGGCAATGGGTCCGTAGACCTGGCCAAAGAACATGACTTCCATCGACGCTCCGAGGTCCTCCACCTCGGCCCGGGCGTAGGCGTTGCCGCTGGCCTTGGCGATGCGCCGGCTCAGGGACGTGATCATTCCGGCGATGGTGATGATGGCGCCGTCCTGCGGCCCGTCCTCGCCCAGCACGGACGTGATGCTCATTTCGGCGTGCTGGCTCAGCACCCCTTCGAGGCCCTGCAGCGGGTGGTCGGAAACATACAGGCCGAGCATGTCCCGTTCGAAGGAGAGTTTGTCCTTCTTCTCCCACTCCGGCAGGTCGGGGATCTCGATGCTCAGCGACGATTCGGATTCGGCTTCCTCGAAGCCGGCGAAAAGGTCGAACTGGCCAATCGCCTCATTCCGCTTCAGCGTGATGACGGAGTCGATGGCCTCTTCGTGGACCATGGCGAGGGCACGCCGGTGGTGACCCAGCGAGTCGAAGGCACCCGACTTGATGAGCGATTCGATGGTCCGTTTGTTGCAGACCACGGCAGGGACCTTCATCAGGTAGTCCTTAAAGGACGTGAAGGCGCCCTCGCTTTCGCGCGCTGCCACCATCGCTTCAACAGCGTTGACGCCCACGTTGCGGATGGCTCCCATGCCGAAGCGGATGTCGTTGCCGACAGGGGTGAAGTTCAACGCTGACTCATTGACGTCCGGCGGGAGCACGGTGATGCCCATGCGCCGGCATTCGTTCAGGTAGATGGCCGACTTGTCCTTGTCGTCGCCCACCGACGTCAGAAGCGCGGCCATGTACTCCGGCGCGTAGTGCGCCTTGAGGTAGGCAGTCCAGTAGGAAATGACGCCGTACGCGGCGGAGTGGGCCTTGTTGAAGGCGTAGTCGGAGAACGGGAGCAGGATGTCCCACAGCGTCTTGACGGCTTCCATCGAGTAGCCGTTGTCCTGCATGCCCTGGGAGAAGCCCGCGAACTGCTTGTCCAGCTCCGACTTCTTCTTCTTGCCCATGGCCCGGCGGAGGATGTCTGCCTGGCCCAGCGAGTAGCCGGCCAGCTTCTGGGCCACGGCCATCACCTGTTCCTGGTACACGATCAGGCCGTACGTTCCGCCGAGGATTTCGGCGAGTGGTTCCTTCAGCTCCGGGTGGATGGGGATGACTTCCTGGATCCCGTTCTTGCGAAGGGCGTAGTCGGTATGGGCGTTGGCGCCCATGGGCCCCGGCCGGTACAGCGCCAGGACGGCGGAGATGTCTTCAAAGTTGTCAGGCTTCATCAGCTTGAGCAGCGACCGCATGGGGCCGCCGTCGAGCTGGAAAACACCGAGTGTGTCGCCGCGTGCCAGCAGCTCATAGGATGCCGCATCGTCGAGCTCAAGGTTTTCGAGGTCGAGGTCGATCCCGCGGTTCATCTTGATGTTCTCGAGGGCATCCGAAATGATCGTCAGGTTCCGGAGGCCCAGGAAGTCCATCTTGATCAGGCCAAGGCCCTCGGACGTCGGGTAATCGAACTGGGTAATGACCTGGCCGTCCTGGAAACGGCGCATGATGGGAATGACGTCGATGATGGGGTCCGAGGACATGATCACGCCGGCGGCGTGCACGCCCCACTGGCGCTTCAGCCCCTCGATGCCGAGGGCGGTCTCGAATACCTTGGCAGCTTCCGGATCCGTGCTGATCAGCTGCCGGAAGTCGCCGGCCTCGCTGTAGCGCTTGGCGTCCGGGTTCTGGATGTCCGCCAGCGGAATGTCCTTGGCCATGACCGCGGGGGGCAACGCCTTGGTGAGCTGCTCCCCCATGCTGAAGGGGTACCCGAGCACGCGGGAGGAGTCCTTGAGCGCCTGCTTCGTCTTGATGGTGCCGTAGGTGACGATCATCGCCACGCGCTCGTCACCGTACTTTTTGGTGACGTAGTCGATGACCTCGGAGCGGCGACGGTCATCGAAGTCGACGTCGAAGTCGGGCATGGAGACGCGGTCAGGGTTGAGGAAGCGTTCAAAGATCAGGCCGTGCCGCAGCGGATCAAGGTCGGTGATGCGCATCGCGTACGCCACCATGGAACCTGCACCGGAACCACGGCCGGGGCCCACCCGGATGCCGTTGTTCTTGGCCCAGTTGATGAAGTCGGCCACCACCAGGAAGTAGCCCGGGAAACCCATCGAGGTGATGACGCCCAGCTCATAGTCGGCCTGCTTGCGGACCTCGTCCGGGATCCCCGCGGGGTAACGGTACTGGAGCCCCTTGTCGACCTCTTTGACGAGCCAGGACGTTTCGTCCTCACCCGGCGGGCAGGGGAAGCGCGGCATGTAGTTGGCGTCCGTGTTGAAGGACACCTCGCAGCGCTCGGCGATAAGCAGTGTGTTGTCACAGGCGTCCGGGTGGTCGCGGAACAGTTCCCGCATTTCCCGCGGGGACTTCAGGTAGTAGCCGCTGCCGGAGAACGCAAAGCGCGAGCCGCCGTTGTCATAGGTGGGTTCCAGCAGCGTGGAACCGGACTGGATGGCCAGAAGGGCCTCATGGGCCTTGGCGTCGTGTTCGTGGGTGTAGTGCAGGTCGTTGGTGGCCACCAACGGAAGGTTCAGGTCCTTGGCCAGCCGGAGAAGGTCGCCGGTGACCCGGCGCTCGATGTCCAGGCCGTGGTCCATCAGTTCACAGAAGTAGTTCTCGGCGCCGAAAATGTCGCGGAACTCGGCCGCCGCTTCGAGGGCTTCCCGGTACTGGCCCAGCCGCAGGCGGGTCTGGACCTCCCCGGACGGGCATCCGGTGGTGGCGATAAGGCCCTCGGAATAGGTGTTGAGCAGCTCCCGGTCCAGCCGCGGCCACTTGCCGAAGACCGAGTCCAGGGACGCGATGGAGGACGCCCGGAACAGGTTCCGCATGCCCACGTTGTTGTAGCTCAGGAGCGTCATGTGGGTGTATGAGCCACCGCCGGAGACGTCGTCCTTGCGCTGGGATTCATCGCCCCAGCGCACGCGTTCCTTGTCCGTGCGGGCGGTGCCGGGTGTCACATAGGCTTCGACGCCGATGATCGGCTTGATGCCCTTGTCCGTGGCCTTGCGCCAGAAGTCGAAGGCGCCGAACAGGTAGCCATGGTCGGTGGTGGCGAGGGCGGGCATGCCCAGGCGCTCGGTCTCATCGAACAGCTCCCCCAGGCGGGCTGCTCCATCCAGCATGGAGTATTCGGTGTGGGTGTGCAGGTGGACAAACGAATCATTGCTGGAAGTCACCGCACTATTCTATGCGCTGGCCACGGGCGGACTGCGTCAGGCCCGGCCCGATCCCAGCACTTCCAGCGCGAACGCCAGGTCCTGCGGGTAGTGGCTGGTGACCCGGACGCGCTCCCCCGTGACCGGGTGGTCGAACCCGAGTTCGCGAGCGTGCAGCCACTGCCGGGTCAGTCCCAGGGTGGCGGCCAGGCGGGGATCCGCGCCGTAGGTCAGGTCGCCGGCGCAGGGGTGGCGGAGGGCGGAGAAATGGACCCTGATCTGGTGGGTCCGCCCGGTTTCGAGGTGCACTTCCACCAGGCTGGCCTTGCCGAATGCCTCGAGGACTTCGTAATGGGTGACCGAAGGCCGGCCGTCCTCGATGACGGCGAAGCGCCAGTCGTGGCCGGGGTGGCGGCCGATGGGTGCGTCGATGGTTCCGGTCAGCGGATCGGGCAGCCCCTGGACCACTGCATGGTAGACCTTGTCCACGGTCCGTTCCTTGAACGCCCGCTTCAGGGCGGTGTAGGCCCGCTCGGATTTCGCCACCACCATCACACCCGACGTGCCGACGTCGAGCCGGTGGACGATCCCCGCCCGCTCGGGCGAGCCGGACGTGGAGATGCGGTACCCGGCGCCGGCCAGGCCGCCCACCACCGTGGGTCCCACCCAGCCCGGGGAGGGGTGCGCGGCAACGCCCACGGGTTTGTCGACGACGACGAAATCATCGTCGTCCAGCAGGATCTTCAGGCCTTCCACAACTTCCTCCACGACTTCCAGCGGGTCCCGCCGCTCCGGCATGCTGACCTGCAGGACGTCACCGGCCACCAGTTTGGCTGATTTGCCCAGGGCTTTGCCCCTGCTCACGACGTTGCCCTCGGCTATCAGGGTGGCCGCAAGGGAACGCGAAATTCCCAGTATGCCGGCCAGCCCGGCATCTGCGCGGGCGCCGGCGTACTCGTCGGCGACGACATACTTTTCAGGCATCGCCGGACTTTTCCCTGGCTTCTGCTGTCTGCCTGGTGCCATCCAGGGCGATGCCGCGCAGCGTGAGGATGCAGATGATGGCCACAGCGGATACGACGGCTGAATCGGCGATGTTGAAAATGGCAAAGTTGGGGAGCTGGATGAAGTCCACAACGTGGCCCATTCCGAACGACGGCTGACGGAACAGCCTGTCGGTGAGGTTGCCCAGCGCTCCGCCAAGCAGCAGGCCCAGCGACAGGGACCACCACATGGAGCCCAGCTTGCGGACCTGGAAGAGGATGGCCACGGCCACCGCTGCCATGATGATGGAGAACACCCAGGTGACATTCTCGCCGATGGAGAACGCCGCACCCGAGTTACGGATGAAGTACCAGTGCAGCAAAGGCGGAAATACCGGGATCCGTTCGCCTTCCACCATGGTGGACGTGACCCAGAATTTGGTCAGCTGGTCCAGCCCGTAGGCAAAAACCGCAAAACCGGCAAAAAGGGACAGCAGCACGGCCCTGCGGGGGCGCGGTGAAGGCGGGACAGGGCGTGCAGCCCCTGCGGCAAATTCGTCAGTCATGGTGCTTTCATTCGTTATACCGGTGTCAATGCCAAAAGCCGGTGGCCGAGGAATCCTCAGCCACCGGCTTTCAGAATACGTGCTTGACGGACTAGTTGGCTTCGCTCACTTCAGGCGTAGCAACCGAACCGCGGGCATCGAGGTCGCGCAGCTGGCCCTCGATGTAGGCCTTCAGGCGTGAGCGGTAATCGCGCTCGAAACCGCGAAGCTGCTCCACCTTGCGCTCCAGGACGGACCGCTGCTGCTCGAGTGCACCGAGGATCTTGCGGGACTTCTCCTGGGCGTCGTTGACCAGGCTGCTGGCTTCGATCTGCGCCTCGGCGATGATCTTGTCCTTCTGCGCCTGGCCGTCGGCAACGTGGCGGTCGTGCATCTGCTGTGCCATGGCCAGCAGGCCCGCGGCTGACTCTGCAGAAGCAGTGGGGACGGCGGCCTGGCTGGGAGCAGCGGGGGCTGCGGCAACCGGAGCGGACGGCTGGACGTCCTTCTTCTTCGCTTCGGCAGCCTTGGCTTCAGCCTCTGCCTTCTCGCGTGCCTCGTCCTTGTCGGACTTGACCGGCGCGGGGACCTTCTCCACCACGGGGGCGGCAGCGGCGCTGGCGGGAACGCTGGATCCTGCTTCGGCAAGCTTCTTCCGAAGCTCGTCGTTCTCCTGGTTCAGGCGGCGGAGTTCAACGACGATTTCGTCCAGGAAGTCATCAACTTCGTCCTGGTCGTAGCCCTCGCGGAACTTGGTCGGCTGAAAGCGCTTGTTGACAACGTCTTCTGGCGTCAAAGCCATCTGGTCACCTCACTGGTCTGGTTAGTCAGTAGGCCTTCCGGCCGTCAAAACTACGGTACCTAAATTTGGTCTGCTTACTCTAATTCAACACTGCGGTGTCAAACGCGAGTTTCTTCGCTTCACAGTAACTGTTCCCGGAGGTCCAGGCTGCGCTGCTAGGTCTTATTTGATGAATCAGGCGAGTCCCCGGGTGATTCCCATCGCGATGCTGACGGCGATGAAGAGAATCAGGAATCCCAGATCGAGGGAGATGCCGCCCAGCCGAAGCGGCGGAATCAGGCGGCGCAGCACTTTCAGGGGCGGATCCGTGATGGAGTACACGGCATGCGCTGCCACCAGTGCGGCGCCCCGCGGACGCCATTCCCTGGCGAACATCTGGACCCAGTCGAACACCAGGCGAATGATGAGTGCTACGAAAAAGAACAGGAGCGCGAGATAGACAAGTCCGAAAACAATTCCCATGACTTAACTCATATCTCCATGTCCATTTGTGGATACCGCGGTGTCCTGCCGATGTTTCTTGTCTATTTCAGCACAGATGCCAGACAGGTGTCCCTGCCTGGCATCCAAATCCTGGCTGATGGTCAGCTTTGGTTGAAGAAGCTGGCCTGGGTGTCACTGGCCTTCTTGTCATCGCCGATGACCTCAACGTACGACGGCGACAGCAGGAATACCTTGTTGGTCACCCGCTCAATGCTGCCCCGCAGCCCGAAAACCAGCCCGGCGGAAAAGTCCACCAGGCGTTTAGCGTCGGCCTCGCCCATGTCCGTGACATTCATGATGACCGGAATGCCGTCCCGGAAGCTCTCGCCGATAAGCTTGGCATCATTGTAGGACCGCGGATGGATTGTGGTGATCTGGCGGAGTCCGGTGGTCTCTTCGCGGCTTGAGGCCGCACGCTTGATGGGGGTCACTGGGGCGCGGTATTCCTCTTCGGGGGTGTAGGACGCTTCGCGGCTGACCTCGCGGACGGGTGCAGGTGCACGGCGCTCCTCGCGGTCAGCTTCCATCGTTTCGTCCTCATCCTTGGGTGTGGTCTGTTGCTCGGACTCGTAATGCTCATCGCCGTCGGCGAGCCCAAGATAGATCATTGTCTTGCGCAGAGCGCCGGCCATGGTCGACTCCTAATCGTGTCCCGTAAGCGGGCCGCCCAATGACTTGACAGCACTGGAGTCCCCCGCCCATCACTTCCAACAGGACCGACGCTACCCCACGGCGGGACGTGTTCCGAGAATATCGGAACCGATTCGCAGGTGTGTCGCCCCGAACATGATGGCTGCTTCGAGGTCCTGGCTCATGCCCGCGGAAATGGCGGTGGCGGCCGGGTGGGCGGCAACCAGGCGTGCGGATACTCCGGCGAGCTTTTCGAAGGCCGTCTCCGGCGGTGCACCCAAAGGGGCAACTGCCATCACGCCCGCCAGCCGGAGGCCCTCGGCGGATGCTATCCGGTCCGCCAGCAGCGGCACGTCGGCGGGACCGGCCCCGCCGCGGTGCGTGCCGGCGTCGTCCTCCAGGCTGACCTGGATGAAGCAGTCCAGGGGCGCCAGCCCCGCGTCCTTCCGCTCAGCGGCCGCGGCCTTTGCCAATGCGTCCACCAGCTGCGGCCGGTCCACGGAATGGACGGCTGCGGCATAGCGGGCCACCGACTTGGCCTTCTTGGTCTGCAGCTGGCCCACGAAATGCCAGGTCAACCCGCAGTCAGCCAGTTCGGCAGCCTTATGGGCAGCTTCCTGGTCCCTGTTCTCGCCGACGTCCGTCACTCCGAGTGCCGCAAGCCGCCGTATGTCTGCGGCAGGATGGAACTTGGTGACCACGATCAGCGTGGGCAGCCGGTCGGCGCGGCCGGCTGATTCTGCTGCGGAAGCTATCCGCCGGTGGACGGCGGCGAGCCTGGCCGCGAGTTCCGCGGCCCGCGGGTCTCCCCCGGCTGATCGGTCGTCAGTCATGGCACCACACCAGCCCGGCAAAGCGCCCGGTGTCCCGGTTACGCCGGTAGGAGTAGAGGGATTCCGTCTCCAGGGTGCAGACCCCGGTGTACGCCACCTCCACACCGGCGTCCTCCAACTGGCTCCGCGCACCGGCGGGGAGATCGAGACCGGGCGTGCCCCACGAGGTGGTGCTCCGGGTGGCGGGCACCCGCAGTGCCACCTCGTCCTGCAGGTCGGCCGGCACCTCGTAGCAGTTTCCGCAGATGGAGGGTCCCATGACGGCCTTGATGCCGGAGGCGCCGAGGGACGTCATCCTGTCCACGGCTGCAGGAATCACGCCGTTGGCGATGCCGGGGCGTCCTGCATGCACTGCAGCAAGGACGGGACCGTCCGCAGACTCGCCGGCGAGCAGCACGGGAATGCAGTCTGCCACCATGACGGCCAGCGGAATCCGGCGGGACACCATGGCGTCCGCTTCAGGGGCCCCGCTGTCCTGGTCAATGACCGCCACTGTGACGCCGTGGACCTGGTTCATGAAGCGCAGGCCGTGAGGCGCCATGCCCAGGCGCTGCTCCAGCTCCTCGCGGCGGCGCTTCACCTGGCCGGGATCGTCCCCCACGTGAAGGGCCAGGTTTCCGGCGCCGGTGTCAGTGAATGCGGCCGACACCCCGGGAAGGATGTCGGCGCGCCAGTGGAACAAGCCGGTGCCTACTTCAGGAAGTCGGGGACATCCAGGTCATCCGAGTGGTTGCCGGTCAGGTCCGGCTCGACGACGGACGGCAGGTCCACGTCGAATCCGGAGTCAGCGGGAATGGCGGAGGGGCGCTGCTGGCCCCAGTTGCTGAGCCCTGCCGCGCCCACGCCGGCGTGGACCGGCTGGACGTTCGACTGGTGGTTCCCTGCAGAAGGCGCCTGCGCCGGAGCGGGGGCGGCCGTAGGAGCGGCGGGCCGCTGCGGGGCCGACTGCGGCTGGGACTGGTCCATGGAGGGCGAAGTGGCCTTGACGTCGTCGAACCCGGCGGCGATGACGGTGACGCGGGCTTCGTCGCCGAGTGCGTCGTCGATGACGGCGCCGAAGATGATGTTCGCCTCGGGGTGGGCCACTTCCTGCACGAGCCGGGCTGCCTCATTGATCTCGAAGAGGCCGAGGTCGGACCCGCCCTGGATGGACAGCAGCACGCCGTGCGCGCCGTCAATGGAGGCCTCCAGCAGAGGGGATGCGATGGCCAGCTCGGCGGCCTTGACGGCACGGTCCTCGCCACGGGCGGAGCCGATGCCCATGAGGGCGGAGCCTGCGCCCTGCATGACCGACTTCACGTCGGCGAAGTCGAGGTTAATGAGGCCGGGCGTGGTGATGAGGTCCGTGATGCCCTGGACACCGGAGAGCAGCACCTGGTCGGCGGAGCGGAAGGCGTCCAGGACCGAGACGTTGCGGTCGCTGATGGACAGCAGGCGGTCGTTGGGGATCACGATCAGGGTATCGACTTCGTCACGGAGGGCGTCGATGCCGGCCTCTGCGGAGCCGGCGCGGCGGCGGCCTTCGAAGGTGAACGGGCGGGTCACCACACCGATGGTGAGGGCACCGAGGGAGCGTGCAATACGGGCGACGACGGGGGCGCCGCCGGTCCCGGTGCCGCCGCCTTCGCCGGCGGTCACGAACACCATGTCAGCGCCGCGAAGCACTTCTTCGATCTCGTCCGCGTGGTCTTCGGCCGCCTGCTTGCCCACCTCGGGGTTGGCACCGGCTCCCAGGCCGCGGGTCAGCTCGCGCCCGACATCGAGCTTGACGTCGGCATCGCTCATCAGAAGCGCCTGGGCATCCGTGTTGATGGCGATGAATTCAACGCCCCGGAGGCCGACCTCGATCATGCGGTTGACTGCGTTCACGCCACCGCCGCCGATGCCGACGACTTTGATGACGGCCAAGTAATTCTGCGGAGCTGCCACGTTACGTGTCCCTTGTTCGTGTCTTATTGCGAAAACTGATGGTGAGCTTGAAGCCTGCAACGTTAACCTTCGGGTTGAAGGTTATAGTTATGTCAAGTAACTCTTGTCTGTGACGGTATTTCCTCTGCTTCCCACATTCAATAACCGGGTCCGCGTGTCGGATTAATACCGGTAAAGATTGGGGTTCAGCGCGTCACAGGATGCCGGGGCACGCTCACGTCGTACACCCTGACGGGATTCTTCGGATCGGCCGGAACCTTCAGGAGTGCCTCCAGAACTTTAGCCTTAAGTTCCCTCTCCGAGGCATTGCCCCAAATGATGGTCTGGCCGTCCACGAGCTTCAGCTCCACGGCATCCACGGACTGCGCGGACGCGTTGGACAGCTTGGCCAGCACGTCGGCGGGCAGGGCGCCCAGGACCGCGGCCGTGGCGCGGAACAGGTCCTGGCCGATGGCTCCGGCACCGCCGTCGATCACGGGCAGCGACACTGACGCCGGATCGTCCGTAGCGGCCAGCTGCACCCCGTCCACATCCACCAGCTGGTACTGCTCCCCCTGCTTGACCAGTGCCACCGGGACGCGCTCCCGCACGGCAACAGCGAGGCCCGACGGCGGCCGGGCTTCAGCGGAGACCGCCTTGACCTGGACCAGCGGCTGGAGAAGCCGGCCTACTTCCTCGTCCGTGATTTGGGGCAGCGGCTTGCCGCGCAGGGGTTCCAGCGCGGCCTGCACCTGGGCAGGAGTCAGGAGCCGCGTACCGGAAACGGAAATGGTGTCCACGGCGAGCACGGGTGAATAGACCGCCCCGGTCAACAGGCCTGCCACGACGGCGGCCACGGCGGCGAGAACCATCAGCAGGTTCCTCTTGCGGCGCTTGCCCTTGGGCTCCGGGAAGGTCAGAACGTTCGCGGCGGACTCGGCTGACGGCTCCGCCTGTTTGTCCTTGCTGCGCCCGGCGAACCGGGGTTTCCGCGGGGCTGCAGTCTTTGTGGACCTTGCAGTCTTCGGCGGCCTGGCCTGTTGTGCCTGTGCTGCATCGGGAACGCTGCGTGAAGCGGAAATAACGTCGTCGCTGCCCGTGGAGGTGCGGCCGGACGGCGGCGCCGTTCCGTTGCCCGCACCGGTTGCCGAACTCCCGCTGCGGCCGGCCGGCCGGTAGGTGGGACGGCGGGTGCTAGCCATGCAGGGCCTCAACGATCAGCGGCCCGTAGGCCGTGACATCCCCCGCACCGGCGGTCAGCACGATGTCGCCGTCGGACGCGGCAGCCGCCAGGGCTGCCACGGCCTCGGCCGCCGGTATCAACCGTCCGCCTTCACCCAGGTAGTCGGCAATGAGCTGGCTGGTAACCCCCGGAATCGGGTCCTCACGGGCCGGATAGATGTCCAGCACCAGGGCCGTATCAGCGAGGTTCAGCGCCTCCGCGAAATCCTGGGCGAATTCGCGTGTCCGGGAAAACAGGTGTGGCTGGAAGAGCACGTGCACCTTGTGGCCTCCTGCCACCGAGCGGGCGGCAGTAAGGGCTGCCCGCACTTCGGTGGGGTGGTGGGCATAGTCGTCGAAAACCCGCACTCCCCTGGCCTGGCCCTTCAGTTCGAAGCGCCGGGAAGCGCCCGAAAAATGGGCCAGGGCAGCGGCGGCCTCCGCCGGTTCGACGCCCAGTTCAAGGGCCACCGCAAATGCGGCTGCGGCGTTCAGGGCGTTGTGCCGGCCCGGGACCTGCAGGGAAAGCCCAAAGCGGCCGGCCGGTCCGGACACCGCCACCTGGCCCGGGCCGTCGTCGTGCAAAACCAGCTCTGCCTCCTCACTGGTTCCGTAGAGGACCACGCGGGTGTTGCCGCGCGCCCGCGTCCGCTCCGCCAGTGCCAGGGCCCCGGCGTCGTCAGCGCAGACAATCAGCACCCCGTCAGCGGGAAGCAGCGCCGTGAACCGGTCGAAGGACTCATACACCGCCTCGGCCGTGCCGTAGTGGTCCAGGTGGTCCGGCTCCACATTGGTGACCACGGCTATCTGCGGCCGGTAGTTGAGGAATGATCCGTCCGATTCATCCGCTTCTGCCACAAAGACGCCGGAACTCCCGTGCGCGGCATTGACGCCAAGTGATGGAACGTTGGCTCCAATGGCAAATGAGGGGTCCAGGCCCGCCCCCTGCAGCAGGACGGTCACCATCGAGGTGGTGGTGGATTTTCCATGGGTTCCCGCCACGGTCACCACCAGGTCCTCCCCCATGGTGGCTGCCAGCGCCTCGGACCGGTGCAGGACCGGCAGCCCTGCCTGCTTCGCGGCGGCCAGCTCCGGGTTGTCCGACCGGATGGCCGAGCCGGCCACCACTGTCCGGGCATCACCCAGGTTGGCGGCGTCGTAGCCGACGGCGATGCGGGCGCCGGCCGCCGCCAGGTCCGCCATCACCGGCAGGTCCTTGGCGTCGGAACCGCTCACAGGGACCCCCCGGGCCACCATGATCCTTGCCACGGCGGACATCCCGACACCCCCGACGCCGATGAAGTGGACCTTGCCCAGGGATTCCAGGGCGGTGGGGTTACGGGGGGTCATGCGGATACCGCTTCCAGGACAAGACCAGCCATGCGCTGGTCAGCGTTTCGAATGCCAAGCCGGTAGGAATTGGCTTCCATGGTGGCCAGCCGGGCTTTGTCGGTGACCAGCGGAATGAGTTCCGCTGCCACCCATCCCGGGGTGAAATCCCTGTCGGCTACGAGCAGTGCGCCGCCTCCTGCCACGAGTCCGGCAGCGTTCAGGGCCTGTTCCCCGTTGCCGATGGGCAGCGGCACCAGGACGGCGGGGACTCCGACGGCGGCAACCTCACAGACCGTCGCGGCACCGGCACGGGCCAGCAGCACATCCGCCGCCGCGTAGGCCAGCTCCATGCCGTCGACGAATTCAACCTGCCGGTAACCTTCGGCAGCGAGGGGCTGGCCGGCGTCGTCCAGAACGGTTTTGCCGCGCCCGGTGATGTGCAGCGTCTGGATACCGGCGGCGGCCAGTTGCCCCACGGCAGCGGCCACCGCCCGGTTAATGCTCTGCGCGCCCAGGGAGCCACCCGTGACGATCAGTGTGGGCTTTCCGGGGTCCAGTCCCAGCGCCTGGCGGGCGGAAGTCCGGGCTGCTGCCCGGTCAAGTCCGGAAATTGCGGTACGCATGGGCATGCCCACGTGCACCGCATTCCGGAGCGGGGTGCCTTCGAAGGCAACTGCCACGCGCTTGGTCAGCCCGGCCCCCACCCTGTTCGCCAATCCGGGCCGGGCGTTGGCCTCGTGGATCACGATGGGGATGCGCCGTTTGCGGGCGGCCAGGTACATCGGCGTACAGACATAGCCGCCAACGCCTACCAGCACGTCAGCTCCTGCCTCATCCAGGATGGCGCCGGCCTGCCGGATGGCTCCCGCCAGCCGTGCGGGCAGCCGGACCAGGTCAGCGGATGGCTTCCGGGGGAACGGCACGCGGTCGATCGTGGCCAGTTCAACACCGGCAGCCGGGACCAGCCGGGTTTCCATTCCGTTGGGTGTTCCGACGGCGAGGAGCGCCGCGTCCGGGGATGCTGTGCGCAGGGCTGCGGCGATGGCGAGGAGCGGGCTGATGTGGCCGGCTGTTCCGCCACCCGCCAGGACGATGGAGGGGTTGTTCGGGGTCATGTCGGGTCAGGCACGCTTTCTTGCAGTCTTTTTCTTCGGGGCCGTTCCGCGGCCCTTGGCCTTGAACTTCAGCATCTTCTTCGGCCGGATGGCCGGGGCCATCTGTTCCCGGGCGAGCGACAGCACAACGCCGATGGCGCAGAGCGACATCAGCAGCGCGGAGCCGCCGTAGGAAATGAAGGGCAGCGGCACGCCGATGACGGGCATCAGGCCCGTCACCACGGACATGTTGACCGTGGCCTGGCCGAGCAGCCACACCATGATGGTTCCGGCCAGGACCCGGTGGAACATGTCCTCCTGCGCCACCACCACGCGGTAGATCGCAGCGCCGAGAATGGCAAAGAGGATGAGGACGACGACGGTCCCCACCAGGCCGAGCTCCTCGCCGATGATGGCGAAGATGAAGTCGTTGTGCGCTTCCGGGATCCAGCTGTACTTCTGCCGGCTCTGGCCCAGCCCGACACCAAACCAGCCGCCCGATGCCAGCCCATAGAGGCCGTTGGTTGCCTGGTAGTTGGCGTCGATGCCGTCGGCGCAGGATTCCCCGGTCCACCATGAGGTGATGCGGCACATCCGGTTGGAACTGGTGACCGCCATGACGGCTGTCCCGGCCACTGCCACGAGGCCGGCAATGCCGAAAAGGTAGAGGGGCGCCCCGGCAAAGAAGAGCGCGGCAGCGGTAATCATCATGATGATCATGGCCGTTCCCAGGTCATTTCCGACCAGGACCAGCACAACGATGATGATCGCCATGGGCACGGCAGGGACCGCCACGTGCTGCCAGCGGCTGAGCAGCCTGCCCTTCCTGGCCAGCACCGTGGCCATCCAGAGCGCGAGGGCCAGCTTTGACGCCTCCGACGGCTGGAAGGTGATGCCGCCGATGTCGATCCAGTTCTTGTTGCCGTTGACCTCCGCGCCCACAAGCTGCACCAGGCCCAGGAGGACCACGGCGGCAATGATGGCGAGCCACGCGAGCCGCTTCAGCCACACCACGTTGATGCGCGACAGCGCGAACATGGTGAAGATGCCGATGCCGGCAAACATCCCCTGCTTCAGTGCGTCCCCGTAAGGCGATTTGCCGGCCGCGATGGATTCCACGCTGGATGCGGAGAGCACCATCATGATGCCAATGGCTGTCAGGGCAAGGGTGGATCCGAGGATCAGGTAGTACGTGGAGCCGTTCCTGGAGGTTCCGTTGCCCTCGAGGGCGGACCAGAACCGGCGGTACATGGTCCGCAGCCTTGCGGGAAGCGTCGCCGGCGGCCGGACGGACGTGGCCGTGGACCCGGGGCCTTGTTTGCGGGCCTGCTGTTTTTCTGGCTGGGGCCGGGTGGGCGTACTGACCATTGTTACTCCTCGCCGGTCTGGGCCTGCCCTTCCACCAGCTCGCGGACAGCTTCGATGAAAGTGTCGCCACGGTGAGCATAGGAAGAGAACTGATCCATGGACGCAGCTGCCGGAGCCATCAGCACAGTGTCGCCGGGTTCGGCCACCTGGGCTGCTGACGCTACGGCCAGGGACATCACCCGTTCTCCGGATATGGAAGAACCGGCATCGACGGCGCCAGGACCTGCAGCAGTCTGCACCCCTTCAGTGTCACCCGGCAGCGCCGTGATGACCGGGACATCCGGCGCGTGTCGCTGGAGGGCACCGGCCAGCACCCCCGGGTCAATGCCGATCAGCACGACGGCCTTGAGCCGGTGGGCATGCTCCCGCACCAGGTCGTCGTAGGTGACGCCCTTGGACAGGCCCCCGGCAATCCAGACCACATTGGTGAAGGCGGCCAGGGAGGCGGCCGCTGCATGCGGGTTGGTTGCCTTTGAGTCGTTGACCCAGAGCACGCTGTTGTGGCGCGCCACGGGCTGGATGCGGTGGTCGCCGGGAATGTAGTCCCGGATGCCCTGCCGGACCGCGGAGGCCTCCACGCCGTAGGCCCGGACCAGTCCGGCAGCAGCGAGGGCGTTCGCCACCATATGGCGTGGAGCAAAGGCGCCGAGGTCGTTCATGGCGGCGAGTTCGGCCGCGCTGTCCCTGCGCTCTTCGATGAACGCGCGGTCAACGAGGAGCCCCTCCACCACACCGAGCATGCTGATGGCGGGAGTCACCGTGGTGAACCCGACCGCACGGCATCCTTCCACGACGTCGGCGTTTTCCACCATACGCTCGGTTTCAAACTGCTCCGCATTGTAGATGCAGGCCTTTTGGGTGCGTTCGTAGACCTTGGCCTTGTCCGCGAGGTACGACTCATAGGAGCCGTGCCAGTCAACGTGGTCCTCCGCGACGTTCAGGCAGACACTCGCCACCGGTGACAGGGATTCCGCCCAGTGCAGCTGGAAGCTGGAGAGCTCCACCGCGAAGACGTCGTACTCCACGGGATCCCGGATCGCATCCAGAATCGGAGTGCCCACGTTTCCAACCGCGATGGCTTTCAGGCCGGCGGCGCGGAGCATGGATTCGGTGAGGCCCACGGTAGTGGTTTTTCCGTTAGTGCCGGTGATGGCCAGCCAATCGGCGGTTTTCCGGCCTTCCCTGGTGCGCACCCGCCACGCCAGTTCAACATCGCCCCACACCGGGATGTGGGCACGGGCGGCGGCGGCGAGGAGTGCCTGGTCGGGGCGCCAGCCGGGGGACGTGACGATCAATTCCGGCAGTTCGCCGTCGATCCGGGGTATCCGGGCCACGGCGTCCTCCCCCAGCAGGACGTCTGCGGCGCCCACGATCTTCAGCGTGTCCGCGTGCGCCCTCGCGGTGTCGCTGGTGGCGGCGTCGACGACCACCACGCGCGCACCCAGTTCGATCAGAGTGTCTGCCGCGGCGAAGCCGGACACGCCGATGCCGGTGACTGCCACACGCAGCCCTGCCCAGTCGGAGTCCCAGGAGACAAGGTTCTTGAGGCGGGGGGAAACGGTCACAGCAGCACAACCCATTCAGCGTAGAAAATGCCCAGGCCCACGGCCACGAAAAGTCCGCCCAGGATCCAGAACCGGACCACCACGGTGACTTCAGCCCAGCCCTTCAGTTCAAAGTGGTGCTGCAGCGGCGCCATCTTGAAGACGCGTTTGCCGCCGGTGACCTTGAAGTAGCCCACCTGGATGATGACGGACAGGGTGATCAGGACAAAGAGGCCGCCGATGATTCCAAGCAGCAGTTCGGTCCTGGACAGGATGGCGAAACCGGCGATGGCACCGCCGATGGCGAGGGATCCGGTGTCTCCCATGAAGATCTTGGCCGGTGAAGTGTTCCACCAGAGGAAACCCACCAGTGCGGCGCTCATGATGGCGGCCAGCAGGGCAAGGTCCAGGGGGTCCCGGACGGAATAGCAGCCGCTGCCGGCTTCCCGTGGTGACCCGCAGGCTTGGTTGCTCTGCCAGATTCCCATGAGGGTATATGCGCCGAAAACCATCACCGAGGCGCCGGCGGCGAGGCCGTCAAGGCCGTCCGTCAGGTTCACGCCGTTGGTGGCTGCAGTCACGATGAGGTTGGACCAGATGACGAACAGGATGGCGCCAAGGACGGTTCCGCCGAAGGCCAGGTCCAGCCACGGCAGGTCGCGGACCAGGGATATTTTGTAGGAGGCAGGCGTGACGCCGTCCTCGTTGGGGAAGTTCAGGGCCAGCACGGCAAAGATGATGCCCACGGCCGCCTGCAGGATGAGCTTCGCCTTGGCGTCGAGCCCCAGGCTGCGCTGCCGTGAAATCTTGATGAAGTCGTCCAGGAAGCCAACAAGCCCCATGCCCACCATCAGGAACAGCAGGATGAGCGCGGATGCGGAAGGCCCGGGCGAATCCGGGTTCATCATCAGCATGATGAGGTGCGTCAGGCCGTAGCTCAGGAGCACGGCCCCCACCACCACGGTCCCGCCCATGGTGGGCGTGCCGCGTTTGGTGTGGTGGGAGGTGGGACCATCGTCCCGGATGAACTGGCCGTAGCCGCGGCGGACCAGGAGCCGGATGAAAAGCGGGGTGCCCACCAGGGCGCACAGGAGTGCCAGCCCGGCGCCGATCAAAAGTGCAATCACAGCAGAGTGCTCCTTTCATCGGCGGGTTGCGGGGTTTGTGGGGGTAATGCTATCCGATCACCCAAATGCCGAAGTCCCACGCTGTTGGAGGACTTGAACAGCACCAGGTCTCCGGGCTGGAGTTCGGCATTGAGAAGTTCGTAAGCCTCATCGGCGGTTTCCGTGAAGATGCATTCGTCTCCCCAGGACCCTTCCTGGACGGCCGAGACGTAGAGGGCTCGGGCCTGCCGGCCTACCACCACCAGCCGGGAAATGTTGAGGCGGACCACCTGCGTGCCCACCACCGTGTGTTCGCGGATGGAATCTTCGCCGAGTTCCAGCATGGCGCCCAGGACAGCCCAGGTGCGCCGGCCGCGGCCCAGGTCCGCCAGGGTCCGAAGTGCGGCCCTCATGGATTCCGGGTTGGCGTTGTACGCGTCGTTGATGATGGTGACGCCGTCGGCGCGCTCGGTCCGCTCCATCCGCCAGCGGCTGGCAGCTGCCTGGCGGCCCAGGGCGGCGGCGATGTCGGCGCCGGGAACCCCGGCAGCGAAGGCGGCTGCTGCCGCCGCGAGCAGGTTGCCGGTGTGGTGGGCGCCTATGAGGCGGCTGCGGACGTGGTGGGGCCCATCCCCGCCAGGCAGCAGGAGGTCGAATTCAGGGTTTCCTTCGCCGTTGGTGTCGGCGTTGAGCGCCTGCACCGCCGCGTCGCCGCGTCCCTCCGCAGAGAATCCGAGGACCGCTGCTGTGGTGCGGCCGCGCATGGCAGCCACCCTGTCGTCGTCGAGGTTAATGATGGCTGTTCCTGTGGCGGCCAGGCCTTCCACAAGTTCACCCTTGGCCCGGGCGATGTTTTCCACTCCCCCGAATTCGCCTGCATGGGCTGTGCCGACGGCGAGGACCACCCCAATGTCCGGTTTGACCATGTCGGCCAGGTACTTGATGTGTCCCACACCGGTGGCACCCATCTCGATCACCAGGTAACGCGTCTCCGCGTCCGCCAGGAAGACCGTGAGGGGCACCCCGACTTCGCCGTTGTACGAACCCTGCGGGGCCACGGTCTTGCCCTGGGTGGAAAATATTCCTGCCAGCAGGTCCTTGGTGGTGGTCTTGCCGGCTGAACCGGTGATGCCTACCACGGTGAGTTCCCCGCCGGCTTCTGCCCGGGCGTCACGGATCCGGCGCACTGCCTCGGCAGCCAGCGCACCCATGGCCAGGACGGCATCAGGTACCAGGACGGACGGGTACGGCGTTCCGTCAGGTGCTGCCACCGGCCGCTCCACCAGGGCCAGGACAGCCCCGGCCGCGAAGGCAGCAGCAATGAAGTCGTGGCCGTCCGCGTGCTCGCCCGGTTTTGCGACGTAGAGCGAGCCCGGTGTGGCTTCGCGTGAATCCGTTACCACCGAAAGGGGCGTGATTCCGGGATCGGCGTCCAGGCGCCCGCTGGTGATTTCGGCGATTTCCGCCGCAGTAAGTGCAATCATCTCGGTCTAGGACTCTATCCGGTCGGCTTGGAGAACGTTGAATCCCCTGGCTGTCAAGGCGCTGCGCAGTTCCACCCTGTCATCGAGGGCAAGGTTGACCCCCTTCACTTCCTGCCAGACCTCGTGCCCCCGGCCTGCCACGAGGATGGTGTCCTTGGGCTGCGCCAGTTCCACGGCGCAGCGGATCGCTTCATCCCGGGGGAACACCTCCAGCACCTCGCAGGGAAGGGCATCCTTGTCCCGGGCTTCCTGCGCACCGGCCAGGACGTCGGCACGGATGGCGGCCGCATCCTCATCGTGGGGATCGTCGTCGGTGATGATGACGGTGTCGGCAAGGCGGGCTGCGATGGCACCCATGGCCGGCCGTTTGCCCTGGTCGCGCTGGCCCGTGGCACCAAAAACCACGATCAGCCGGGAGCCGGCCTCGGGGGAACGGACAGCCTCCAGCGCCCGGGCGAGGGCGTCGGTGTTGTGGGCGAAGTCCACCACCGCCGCGGGCTGCTCTGATACCAGTTGCATGCGTCCCGGCACGGCAACCGTGAAGGGGTCCGCCGCGTCGAGTGCCTCCTGCAGGGTTGCAGCATCCACGCCGGAAACGAGCACCATGATGACTGCCAGGGCAGCATTGGCCACGTTGAAGCTGCCGGGGAGGCCGGTATGGACGTTGAGTACAGTGCCGCCCGGTCCCGTGAGCGTAAACTCCGTACCCAGCCCGCGCGGCGCCGTTGCCGTCACTGTCCAGTCAGCGGACGTTCCCGGAGCCGTGCCGAGGGTGGTGACCGGCACGCTGCCGCTGCCGGCAAGCTTGCGGCCCCACTCGTCGTCGACCGTTACCACTGCCTTGCGCGCGCGGCCTGGCGTGAAAAGCTCGGCCTTCGTGGCGAAGTATTCGTCCATGGTGTGGTGCAGGTCAAGGTGGTCCTGGGTGAGGTTGGTGAAGCCGGCGACGTCGAACATCACCCCGTCCACGCGCTGGAACGAGATGGCGTGGGAGGACACCTCCATGGCCGCCGCAGCCAGTCCCCTCTCCTTCATCAGCGCGAGCAGTCCGTGGACGTCAGGAGACTCCGGGGTGGTGAGCACGCTCGGAATGGGCTCGCCGCCGGCGAGGATTTCTATCGTGCCAATCAGTCCGGCCGGCTTGCCCAAGGCCCTCAGCAGGGAGTTGATGAAGTAGGTGGTGGTGGTTTTACCGTTGGTGCCGGTGACCCCAAACATTTGCAGTGCACCGGCACCGCTGCCGTAGACCATGGCTGACAGCGGACCCACCACGTTCCGCGGAGATTCCACAACGAGCACCGGCACGGAGGTGTCGGCCGACAATGCCAGCAGGCGGGCGCCGGCATCGTCCGTCAAAACCGCAACTGCCCCGGCCCCGATCGCCTGCGCAGCAAAATCGGCGCCGTGCCGGACGGCGCCGGGAAGGGCGACATACAGATCCCCGGGCTCCACCGTGCGGGAATTCAAGGACACCCCGGTGACCAACGCGTCCGCAGCAGCCCCGGGAACAGCGACGCCGATTGCGTCGCCAATGCTGTCCAGGCGGACCGCCTTTACGGCAGAGGGCCTGAACCGGACCTTGCTGGCAGGAGCCGCGGGCGCGGTACTGCTCTCGGACGCGTTGAATTCTGACAAGGGATCTCCGATGGTGCTAGTGAATCGTGCCCGGCATGGATAAGCGGTAACAGCAGAAGCTGTTACGCCGTTGGTGCCGGGGTGTTACTTGGCGAACTGGGGCAGCCTGGCCGGTTCGCCGGTGGACGGCTGGACGTTGTAGGTCCGCAGTGCCTGGCTCATGACCGACCGGAAGACCGGCCCCTGGGTAATCCCGTAGATGCTGCCCTTGGGCCGCTGGAGTACCACCTCCACAATAAACCGCGGATCATCCATCGGTGCCATGCCCACGATGGAGGCGGTGTACCCGCAGAAGCCTGCGCCGTCGTCGCACGGTGACTCCGAGGTGCCCGTCTTGGCGCCCACCCGGTACCCGTCAATGGCCGCGTCCTTGATCTGGCCTTCGGTGACGGCGCTTTCCAGGACGTCCTGGACCTGTTGGGCTGTGCTGTCCGAAACAACCTGCCGGGATGGTGCGGCCGGAACCTTCTCCTCGGTCCCGTCAGCGGAAATATAGGAATCGATCAGGCGCGGCTGGAGCATCACGCCGTTGTTGGCGATGGACTGGAACGCCCGCACGGTCTGGAGGGTGGACTGTGAGACGCCCTGGCCGAACAGGACCGTGTATTCCTGCCGCCCGTCCCACTGCTCCCAGGGCGTCAGGATGCCGGACGCGGTGGCCGGCAATCCGATGTCAGGGGCCTCGCCGATGCCGAATTTCTTCAGCCAGTCGTAGCGCTGTTCCTTGCTCAGCCGCTGCCCGGCCATCACCGTGCCCGTGTTCATCGAATATCCCAGGATGCCTGCGAGGGTCCGCTCCTCCGTCCCGTGGGCGAACGAGTCGCTGAAGGTCTGGCCGTCCACCGTGTAGGAAGGCCCGAGCGTGAAGGTATCGAGGGGACCTGCTTTGCCCTCTTCGATCAGGGCGGCCACTGTCATCATCTTCTGAACGGAGCCGGGCTCGTAGGCGGCGGTAACGGCACGGACGCCGCGGTCCTTGGCTGCCACCCGGCCGGGGTCGTTGGGGTCCGGTGAGTTGGTGTCTGCCATGGCCACGAGGTCGCCGGTCTTGGCATCCATGACAATGATCACGCCCCACTCGGCACCCAGCTTGTCCGACTGGCTTTGGATGGCCTGCTGCGCAAAGTATTGAAGGTCGGAGTTGATGGTGAGTTTGACGTCCTTGCCGTCTTCCGGCGGGGTCAGCTCGTCCACACCCACGGGAATCCTCAGGCCGTCGGCGCCGATCTCGAACAGCCGTTCGCCGTCCTTGCCCTTCAGGAGTTCGTCCTGTGTTTGTTCGATGCCTGCCTGGCCGGTGGTGCCGTCCTTCAGGAAGCCGATGATGCCCCCGGCTACGGACCCGTTCGGGTAGACACGTTTGCTGACGCCCTCCGTGACGATGCCGGGAATCTGAAGCTTCGAAATCCTGTCCTCAACATCGGGCTTTACATCCTTGGCCACGATGTAATAGCGCGAGTCACCCGTAACGGCGTCAACGATGGCGTCCTTCTCCATGCCCAGAACCGCTGCCAGCTCCGTGAGCCCCTGGTCGCGGGAAACGTCCACCAGTTTCTCTTTGGCCTCGTCCAGGCGCTTGAACGTTTCCGTCTTGGTGTTGAGCCTCTGGTCCACCACCACGTTGTAGCGGATCACACTGTTGGCCAGGACTGTGCCGCTGGAGTCCAGGATGCTGCCGCGTTCGGCCGGCAGGACTGTCTGGGTCATACGCTTGTCCAGCGCAGCTGCCGCCATTCCTCCGACGTCCAGGCCCTGGACAAGGAACAGTTTGCCGCCCACCACCAGCAGGAGCGTGAGCATAATGCCCAGCCCCAGGCGCAACCGCTTCGTGGCGTTGGGTACCCTGCTGTTTACTGCCTTGCCGGTCCTTTGCGCCACCGTGGAATTCCTTGCTGTTCGACCCTGTTGCCTGCCAGACCTGCCTCTTACTGCCCCGGCACCTTCTGCTGGGGCACGGGAACGGTGCCGCCGTGAAGTTCAGCCGCCGGCACGTCTGCTGGAGGAGCGGCGGGTGCTGCGGCTGCCGGGGTACCGCCGGCAGGAGTGTCAGCGGCGGGAGCTCCAGCCGCCGGCGCTCCAGCAGCAGGGGCTGCGGCGGCTGCGTCCTGCGCAGGCTTGCGGTTTTCGAGCGGTTCGCCCTTACTTGCAGGCGGGACCACGATCAGCTGCCCGGCCACCGCCGGGGCAGGGATGACCGCGCCCTCGGAGCCGCCCTTAACCGCCGGCGTCGCCTTGCCAGTGACGGAAAGGGTGGACAGGTCGATCTGGCCTTTAACCGTCGATGCCACCATTCCCAGGTCCTTGGCCTTCGCGGCCAGGTTCTGCGGCGCCTCGAAGTTCTGGACCTGCTGGGTAAGGTCCTGGTTCTGCTTGGTCAAGGTGCTCTGCCGGGCGCGCAGTTCCACCAGCTGGTACTGCGCGGTGGAGACCGAGATGTTCAAGACGAGCACAGCGATCAGGGCCAGCGCCAGCATGGCGAAGCAGAGGACAACGAAGGGCGCGCGCCGCTTCTGCGGAACGCTGCGTACCACCGAGAGCGGTGTGCGGCTTTTCCGGCCTTCACCTGGTGCACCGGCAGGGAGAGTCCTGCTGGCCGCCGAACTGCCTGCAGCGACGGGAAAGGTCTTGACGGCAGCGGTGCTCATGCAGCTCTCCTGGCTCTGATTCGTTCTGCCGCACGCAGCCTGGCTGACGCTGCGCGCGGGTTTTCGGCGATTTCGACGGCGGTGGGCACCTCGGTGCCTTTGGTCAGCGTTTTGAGTTCCGCCTTATGTTCCTCCAGCTCCACCGGGAAGCCGAGCGGGGCTGAGGACTTCGAACGGGCCTGCAGAACGCTCTTGACGATTTTGTCCTCCAGCGAGTGGTAGGACATCACCACGATGCGGCCGCCGAGTGCCATGAAGTCCACGGCTGCAGGTACTGCCCGTTCCAGCACGTCGAGTTCTTCGTTGACCTCGATCCGCAACGCCTGGAAGGTCCTCTTGGCCGGATGCCCGCCGGACTTGGCTGCTCCGGCCGGTACCACGGATCGGATCTGTTCCACCAGCTCGCCGGTGGTGGTGAAGGGCTTGACGGCCCTGGTGGCGACGATCCTGTTCGCGATGCGTCCGGCGAACTTTTCCTCGCCCCACTTGCGGATGATCCTGACCAGTTCCTCTTCGCTGTAGTTGTTCACCACGTCAGCGGCGGTCTGGCCGCGGCTGGTGTCCATGCGCATGTCAAGGGGCGCATCGAAGGAGTAGGCGAAGCCGCGTCCGCGTTCATCCAGCTGGAGCGAGGAGACACCAAGGTCCATCAGGATTCCGTGGACCTCCGGCACGCCGAGATCGGCGAGGACATCCTCGATTTCGTCGTAGACGGCGTGGACCAGGTCCGTGCGGGCATGAAAGGGCGCCAGACGTTCTCCGGCCAGCGCCAGGGCTTCCTCATCCCGGTCGATGCCGATGAGATGGAGGTCGGGGAACCGCTGGAGCATCGCTTCAGAATGTCCGCCCATTCCCAGGGTTGCATCGATTGCCACCGGAGTTTCGCCACGGAGCCTTGCCGCCTCGAATCCTGGGGCCAACAAATTAATGCACCGGTCCCTAAGAACCGGCACATGGCGTTCGGACGTGGGCTTTGGTTGTTCGTTCACGCCTCGTCCTTTCTCGCCGTCGTGGTGTACCGTGCATGCTTCTGGGACCAGATCCCCATCCGCGCCTATCGTCCCGCCCGCCTGGCTCCGGGGAAGTGAGCCAGGTTGGCCAGCCGATGGGCCGGCTGGAGATCTCGTCCAAGAAGCTTCCTGTTGGCCGTTCCGGCATTCAGAGAATGCCCGGAATGGGGTCATCAGTTTCCGAGAAGGCTGTTTCCTTCTCAGCAAGGTATTCCGTCCAAGCCTGGGAGTCCCAGATCTCGGCCCGGGATCCTGCACCGATCACGGCCAGCTCCCTGCCGAGGCCTGCGTACTCCCGGAGCGCCGGTGGAATGGTCACGCGCCCCTGCTTGTCAGGTACCTCATCAGAGGCTCCAGAGAGAAATACGCGGATGTAGTCACGTGCCTGCTTGGAGGATATTGGTGCCTCCCGCATTTGCTCATGGACCCGTGCAAATTCCTTCTCGCTGAAGACGTAGATGCAACGTTCCTGGCCCCTCGTGAGTACCAGCCCGCTGGCAAGCTCCTCACGGAACTTCGCGGGGAGAATGATCCGTCCCTTTTCATCCAGACGTGGCGAGTGAGTGCCCAGGAACACTGGTCCACCGCCTGTCCGCCGTCAGGAACTGCACATCCCCTAATGTTGCAACCACCCTCTTATGTCCTCCACATTACTCCACTTTCCCCCACAGTCAACGCAAAAGGCTCCTTTCCAGCGGATGACTGTGGGTGGAAATGCCCGAAAAGCCGCGGAATTGCGCTTGTGGTGGGAAGTGGAGGAGTTTGCCATGATTGGACTCCCCGAAATCCGAATATCGCTACGCAACCGAAATGCGGCATGTTCCCGGAAGGGGTATTGCGGCAGGACGGGGAGGAAAGTGGAGATTAAATGCGAAAAGACCCGCCGAAGCGGGTCTTTTCGTCGCGCTCCCCCAACAGGGGGTGCAAAGTGGAGGGGCGGTAATGCCGCCGGGCCGTTACGGCTCGCCCCGACGCCTCTCGTCCCAGCGCTCCTCCAGGCTGCTCATGAATGAGCTTCGCTGCTTGCCGGGCTTGCCGTTGCCGCCCTTGGCGCCAGGTTTTGACGCCGCCGAACTGCGCATCGTTGCAAAGTAGACTCCGCCACCCATCACGATGAACCCGAGTACCCCAACGAAGATGTTTTGCAGCGTCACACCAACCAATAACAGGAAGACACCCGCCAAGGCGCAGAGGACACCGATCACCACATGCCGCGTGGACCATGAACGTCCGGGATCGGACCCCATGGAATTCGCGAACTTCGGGTCGTCCTCGTGAAGCTGCTTCTCCAGCTGCTCAAGCAGCTTCTGTTCGTGCTCCGACAGCGGCATCACGACCTCCTTTTGTAGGCCAACGTCCGGGCTGATTCCCAGCCACAACTTCTGCACCGTTAACGACCGTTATGCCTAAGAGGTTCCCGCTTCGCCAGCATTGGCAAAAGCTGAAACCTGGCATGCAGTCGCCGGAGCGGGAGCATGTCCAAGAGGGTCCGGCAGTAAGTCCAGTCACTCGAAACTATGTATCTCTAAGGATAGTTTGTTCAGGGCCGTTCTGAAAGACGGCAATCACGTTCGAAGAAGCCTCCAGGCCTTATGTTTTAGGGCTTACCCGGCGCCGCTTCCGGGTTCCATGAGCCGTGCCGGCAGGACGGACTTATTACCGAATTTGCGCGTGACTTCATCAAGCGCCTGCTCTGCCGCACGCCAGTTGTCGTCGCGCCTGTCGATGCTTAATTGGAGTGAGGTCCGGGCAGCGTCCTCGAGTTGCTCTGCCCTGACCCCTACCAGGCGCACCGGCATGGCACGGGCGCCCACCGAATCCAGCAACTGGAGGACCACCGCATAGATGAGCTGGGCGCTGTCCACCGGAGTCTGGACAGTCCGGCTTCGCGTGATGGTGGAAAAATCGGCAAAGCGCAGCTTCAGGGCAATGGTCCGCGCCACCATTCCCGAACTGCGCAGCCGTGTGGCCGTCCGGTGCGAGAGACGAAGCAATTCCCGGTGCAACAGGGCGTCGTCCGCCGTATCCACGGCGAAGGTCTCTTCAGCCCCGATGCTCTTCTCCAGCCGCACGGGGGTCACCGGACGCGGGTCAATGCCCCAGGAGAGCTGGTGAACGTGCTCTCCGGTAGCGCCAAGCATTTTGCGGAGGGCTGAGACCGGTGTTGCCGCTACGTCCGCCACCGTCCTGATGCCCATCTTCGCCAGGGCCTCTGCCGTTTTCGCGCCGACGCCCCAGAGCGCCCCCACCGGCAGGCTGTGAAGGTAAGGCACGGTCTGGTCGGGCCCGATCATGAGCAGGCCGTCGGGCTTGCAGCGGGTGGACGCGATCTTCGCCACGAACTTCGTCTCAGCGATGCCCACAGATGCCGTGATGCCCAGTTCCGAAGCAACCCGCCGGCGGATCAGTTCACCGATTCCCCTGGGAGGACCCAGCCTCCGGATGGCGCCGCTGACGTCCAGGAACGCTTCGTCCACGCTCAGCGGTTCGACGAGTTCGGTGATCGATTCGAAAATGGCCATCAGCTGGCCGGACACCTCGTAATACAGTGAATGGCGCGGTTCGATAATGACGGCCTGGGGGCACATCCGGGTGGCAACCGCCATGGGCATGGCGGATTTGACTCCAAAAGCCCTGGCTTCGTAGGACGCGGACAACACTACGGAACGCTCTGCCGGGAACCCGACAATCACCGGTTTGCCGTGGAGTTCAGGACGCGTCCGCAGCTCCACTGAAACGAAAAAGGCATCCATGTCCACATGCATGATGCACTTGCGCCGGCGGCCCGGAAGGCGCGCTGCGGCTGGCTGGTTCGTACCGTCGGGCCCCACGGCTGCAATCCTATCCGTTGGTACTGACTAAACTGGAGGCTGAATCCGGCATCAACACCAGGAGGAAAGTCCCTGTGACGGTCTTTGGAAACCTTAAGCCTGCAGGCTTGGCCACTCTCGCTGCCGGTGCAGCCCTGGCCCTGGCTGCCTGCAGCCCCACCCCGTCACAGGCGCCCCAATCCAGCTCTTCGGCTTCCACCCCGGCAACGTCGCAGGCCACTATAACCGCGTCGGCCAGCCCCTCCGCCTCACCCAATACGTCCGCCACTGTCGGTGCCGTGGTGGAAGGCTTCCCCCAGCAGCTGCTGCCCCTCATGCCCGGAGCCACCGTAGTTTCGAGCAGCTTCGACAAAGCATCGGCACCGGCAACGGCCGCCCTGGTGGCCACCGTGACGGCGCCCACTGCTGCCGTTGTGGACTTCTACACCACCTCGCTTGAAGCCCAGGGGTTCAAGGCGGTTCCCGGTGAGGCGGTGGGAGCGGTGGCGTCGAAGGACTTCGTGCGGGGCGACAACGAGACAGTCAACCTCTCCGTTGTGGAAGCCGCGGGCGTGGCCACGTTCACCATCGGAGCCAACGTGGCAGCTGAGTCTGCCAAGTGACCGCCGCCGAGCAACTGAGGCACGAACAGGCAGACTTTGTGGCGGCAGTGGCCGGCGAACTGACCGGCTTCCTGACCTCGCGGCAGTCCGTGATGTCTGCCATCTCCCCCGACATCGACCCCATCATGGGCTCCATCTCAAACCTCGTGACCGGAGGCAAGCGCCTCCGGGCACTCATGTGCTACTGGGGCTGGCGGGGCGCCGGCGGCGAGCCCACGGCCACCGAGGTGGTGACTGCCGGTGCCGCCCTCGAGCTGTTCCAGGCGGCAGCCCTGATCCATGACGACATCATTGACCGCTCCGACACCAGGCGGGGAGGACCGAGCGTCCATCGCCGTTTCAGCCAGCTGCACGGTGCACAGGGCTGGGCGCTGGACAGCGAGCGGTTCGGCCAGGCGGCAGCAATCCTCGCCGGTGACCTCTGCCTGTCCTTCAGCGAGGAGGCGTTCACGGACATTGGGGAACGTGCAGCATCCGGCAGCAGGGCGCGGCTGATCTTCAACCTCATGCGGGCCGAGGTCATGGCCGGTCAATACCTGGACATCCTTGAGGAAGTCGCGGGCCCGGTCCGTGACCGGGCGGGCGCCGTCAGCCGCGCCCAGTCGATCATCCGGTTCAAAAGCGCGAAGTACTCCACCGAGCACCCGCTGGCCTTGGGCGGAGCACTGGCGGGCGCTTCGAACGAGCTCCTGCGCGGCTACTCAGCGTTCGCGCTCCCGTTGGGCGAGGCTTTCCAGCTTCGCGACGACGTGCTGGGCGTTTTCGGCGACCCGCTCACCACGGGCAAGCCTGCAGGGGACGATTTGCGCGAAGGCAAGAGGACGGTATTGGTCGCCCTTGCACTGGACCAGGCCTCAGCCCCTGAATCCGCATTTATTGATTCCCGGCTGGGAAGCCCGGACCTTTCGGACGAAGACATCCTTGAGATCCGGCGGATCATTGAGGAGTCCGGCGCCCTGCAGGCCACGGAGGTCCTTATTAACGAATTTGGTTCTGCGGCATATGAAGCCCTGGAGGCCCTTCCGCTCGATGAATTGCCAAAAACCGCCCTGCGGAGGCTGGCTGAAGCCACCGTCAGCCGAGCCTCCTAGAAGCGGCTACCAGGCCAGGGTCTGCGCCCGGCGCCGGATCTCGGTTTTGCGGCCCTCGCGCAGCGCGTCGATGGGGCGGCCGCGCAAGGATTCGTCTGCCGTAAACAGCCAGACGATAAGGTCCTCATCCGAATACCCTGCGTCCGACAGCACCACAATGGTGCCCTTAAGGCTGTCCACTACCTGGCCATCCTGAATGAATTCCGCGGGAACGGACCTGATGTTCCGCTCCCCTACCCGCAATGCCGCCAGGGCCCGTTCATCCAAAAGGCTATGAACCTTGGTGATGGAAACATCCAGGAGGCGGGCGACGTCGGGCAGGGGCAACCACTCGCCCACGAGGTTTTCTACGTTATTACTCACGGATCAAGGTTGCCATGGGGTGCGCCCCGCCGCCTAGTCGATGCAATCACTGTGCGCAGTTGACCTGCAAACACTCCGTAAATCTTTCTTTGCCGGGAATCCCGGGATTCTTGTGCTAATCCCGAATTCGTGAGAGATTCACATTGTTCACGCTCGTAACAATAATAACTTGAGTAACAGTAGTATCAGGAATGTCAGCGGCATCCCCGTCCGCGCCCGCAGTTGAGAAGAGGATTCTTTCCATGACGATGTCCCGCTCGCCCAAGCAGCCCCCCAGGCCGAGTCTGCCGGTGCTTGCCGCCACAACCGCCGCGCTGCCGGCGGTCGTGTTGTCATCCTTGGCCCTCGCCCAGCCTGCTGCCGCAGAACAGCCGGCCCGGTCCATTCCTGCAACCCTGGCTGCGGCCATGAAGGCACAGGCTGCACAAGCGGCTCCGGCTGTCATCCCTGCATCGTCGGTATCCACCACCATTCCTGCTGCCTTCAAGCCTGCCCAGCCTTCTGCTCCCGCGGAGTACACCATCGCCCGCGGCGACACCATCAGCGGCATTGCCGGGAAGTTTGGCCTGAAAACCTCCGAAGTCCTCAAGCTGAACAACCTCCAGCCAAATACGCTCATTTATCCCGGGCAGAAGATCAAACTTTCCGGTGCCCCTGCCGCGGCACCCGCCGCCGCACCAGCACCGGCGGCAACACCTGCGCCTGCCGAGGGTGCAACCTACACCGTGAAGGCCGGCGACACCCTGGGAGCCATCGCGGCGCGGCACAACGTGAGCCTTGCCGATGTGTTCAGCTGGAACAACCTCTCCATGCGCTCCATCATTTATCCCGGGCAGAAGATCAAGGTGGGCGGAGGACAGGCCGCACCGGCTGCGGCACCGGCCCCCGCACCAGCCCCTGCACTGGCCAACACCTCTGCCACCCCCGCACCGGCTACCGGTTCCTACACTGTCAAAGCCGGCGACACACTCTCCGGCATTGCCTCGCGCCACGGGGTCAAGCTCTCCGAGCTGCTCTCCGCCAACCGGATGAGCATGACCACGGTCATCTTCCCGGGCAACAAGCTGGTTATTCCCGGTGGCTCGGGCCAGCCGGCAGCCCCGCAGCCGGCCGCGTCCGTCACTCCGCTTGTGCCGAGTTCATTCCTCGGGTTCAGCTACCCCGCGGCCGTAGTCAGTTCCGCGAACGAGAACAAGGCCCTCCTGAACGCTGCGCCGGTTCCCTCCCGTGCTGAAATGCGGAATATCGTGGCGGACACGGCACGCCGGATGGGAGTGGATCCCTCGCTTGCCCTCGCCTTTGCCCACCAGGAGTCCGGTTTCGACCAGCGCGCGGTCTCGCCGGCGAACGCCATCGGCACCATGCAGGTCATCCCGAGCTCGGGACAGTGGGCCTCGGATCTTGTGGGCCGCAAGCTGAACCTGCTGGATCCGTACGACAACGCAACCGCGGGCGTCGCTATCATCCGCCAGCTCCTGGCCACCAGCAAGGACGAGGAAACTGCGATCGCCGGCTACTACCAGGGCCAATACTCGGTGAGCAAGTACGGCATGTACGACGACACCAAGGCCTACGTTGCGGCCATCAAGGCACACCAGAAGAACTTCGGCTAGTCCCTGCGCCCTGGCTGACCGGGGCTGTGGTAACAGGTCAGAACGGGTCCGAACCGGCTACAGGTTCGGACCCGTTTCGTTGCGGGACTAGGATCGAAGGGTGCAGGAACACGTGTCTGACCCTTTTGTAGGAACGCTGGTGGACAACCGGTACGCCGTCCGCTCCCGACTGGCACGCGGTGGCATGTCCACTGTCTACCTGGCGGTGGACCAGCGGCTGGAACGGGACGTCGCGCTGAAAGTGCTTCACCCGCACCTCTCCGCCGATGAAAGTTTTATCGCCAGGCTGGGGCGCGAAGCGAAAGCCGCTGCACGGCTGTCCCATCCGCACGTCGTGGGCGTCCTGGACCAGGGCAACGACGGCACCACGGCTTACCTGGTCATGGAATACATCAAGGGCCACACCCTCCGTGACGTCATCAACAGCAAAGGTGCCCTGCCGCCGCGTCTGGCACTTGCCCTCATTGACCCCGTTGTCGAGGGCCTAGCCGCGGCCCACGCCGCCGGCTTCATCCACCGGGACGTCAAGCCCGAAAATGTCCTGATTTCGGATGACGGCAGGATCAAGATCGGCGACTTTGGACTGGCGAGGGCGGTCACGACGTCCACGAGCTCCGGAACCCTCATGGGAACGGTCGCCTACGTCTCTCCTGAGCTGGTCCTGGGAAAACCGGCGGACGCCCGGAGCGACGTCTACTCCGTGGGCATCATGCTGTTCGAGATGCTCACCGGACAACAGCCGTTCGACGGTGAGGTCCCCATCCAGGTCGCCTACCAGCATGTGAACGGAACAGTGGGCCCGCCCTCGGCCCTGGTGCCGGGTTTGGCAGGCGAAGTGGACGAGCTGGTGCAATGGTGCACTGCCAACGATCCGGAGAACCGGCCGGTGGACGGAAATGCACTGCTGCACGAGCTGCGCCACATCCGGACCCACCTGACAGACGCCGAGCTGGATCTGCAGCCGCCGGCGGCCCCGGACCCTGCCGGCTCCCCTCACCGGACCGAGTTCATCGCGCGGACCAGCAATCCAACAAGCATCCTGCCCTCGGGCCGGCCAGCCCCGCCGCCCTACGTTCCGCTGCAGGGGCAGGAATCATCGGACCGAAACACCGGCCATGCAGCCCATGGGAGCCACATCCTTACGCCACCCGGCGAAGATGCCGAAGAGGCCTGGGCTCCCCCGACGCCGTTGCCCAGCAAGCGGGCACAGCGTAAATCGGAGAAGGAAGAGGAGAAGGCCCGCGCCCGCGCTGCGGCCACCCCGGCCAGGACGCTGCGCGAAGGCAATCCCCGCCGGCGTGGGGTGCTCTGGGTGGTTGTCCTGGTCCTGGCCGCCTTGCTGGCCACGGGAGCAGGATGGTTCTTTGGCATGGGACCGGGGGCCGCTGCCACGATTCCCGAGGTGGCAAACAAGACCGTCGCCCAGGCCCAGCAGGTGCTCAGCGATGCCGGCTTCAGGTCCACCACCAGCGACGTTTTCGACGAGAACGTCCCCACCGGCCTGGTGGTGGGCAGCGAGCCCGGGGCGGGGACGGAAATCCGTAGATTCCAGCCGGTATCCCTGTTCGTCTCGAAGGGACCCCAGCTGTTCCCCCTGCCGCAACTGACCGGCGGGACGCTGGACGAAGCCAAGAACGCACTTAATGCTGCCGGGATGGCACTGGGCACGGTCACGGAAGAGTTCAACGAGGAGGCGCCGGCCGGCGTCGTCCTCTCCCAGGACCCGGCGTCCGGCACGCCCGCCCGGCGCGGGACTCCGGTGGGCATGGCCGTCTCCAAGGGACCTGAGCCCATTCCCGTCCCCTCGGTGGTGGGCCAGGACGAGAAGGATGCCGAAGACGCCATCGAGGCGGCCGGCCTGCGCGCCGAGGTGGCACGCGAAGAGGTGTTCGACAGGAACATTCCCGAGGGCGCGGTTGTCAGCCAGTCACCGGCCAGCGGCACGCTGACCCGTGGCGGCACGGTCACCCTGACCATCTCGAAGGGCCCGAGGATGGTGGAAGTGCCCAGCTACATCGGCCGGCAGGCCACCGAGGCCCGTCGGGCACTGGAGGCCCTGGGCTTCCAGGTGCGGGTCAACGATGTGCTGGGCGGGTTCTTTGGAACCGTCCGCGACCAGGATCCGGTGGATACCGAGGTTCCCGAAGGTTCCGTGATCACCCTGACGGTGGTGTAGGCGGAAACCCGCCTACACCACCGAGCAGGATCAGTGCTTGGCGAGGGCGCCGGCCACCAGGAAGGCCATTTCCAGGGACTGCATGTGGTTCAGCCTCGGATCGCAGACTGATTCGTAGCGGTCAAGGAAGGCGTCCTGGTCGATTGGATCGGCGCCTCCAAGGCATTCGGCGACGTCGTCACCGGTCATTTCGACGTGCAGGCCGCCGGGGACCGTTCCCAGGGCGTGGTGCACCTCGAAGAAGCCGCGCACCTCGTCGATGACGTCGTCGAAGTTCCGTGTCTTGTAGCCGTTGGGGGACGTGACGGTGTTGCCGTGCATGGGGTCTGTAACCCAGAGCACCTGGGCGCCGGAAGCGGTGACTTTCTGGACGACGGCGGGCAGCTTCTCGCGAATGTTGCCGGCACCCATGCGGGTGATGAAGGTCAGGCGGCCGGGTTCGCGCTCCGGGTCCAGCCGGTCGATCAGGCGCAGGGCATCATCACCGGTGGTGGACGGGCCCAGCTTGACCCCGATGGGGTTCCTGACGCGGGACAGGAAGTCCACGTGGGCGTGGTCAAGTTCCCTGGTCCGCTCCCCGATCCACAGGAAGTGGGCGGAGGTGTCGTACGGGAAGCCGGTGCGGGAGTCGATCCGCGTCAGCGCCCGCTCGTAATCCAGCAGCAGGGCTTCATGGCTGGCGAAGAATTCAACGCGCTTGAGGGCCTCGAAGTCTGCGCCACAGGAAGCCATGAACTTGATGGCGCGGTCGATGTCCCGGGCCAGCGACTCGTAGCGGGCGTGGGCGGGGTTCTCGGTGAAGCCCTTGTTCCACTGGTGCACAGAGCGCAGGTCGGCGAACCCGCCCTGGGTAAAGGCCCGGATCAGGTTCAGGGTGGAAGCGGAGGTGTGGTACGCGCGGAGCATGCGCGCGGCGTCGTGGCCGCGGGACTCCGGCGTGAAGTCGTACCCGTTGACGATGTCGCCGCGGTAGGCGGGAAGGGTGACGCCGTCCCGGGTTTCGTCATTGGACGACCGCGGCTTGGCGAACTGCCCGGCCATCCGGCCCATCTTGATGACGGGCATGGCGGCACCGTACGTGAGCACCACCGCCATCTGGAGGATGGTCTTCACCCGGGCGCTGATCTTGTCCGCCGTGGCGGCCTCGAAGGTTTCGGCGCAGTCGCCGCCCTGCAGGAGGAATGCCTTGCCCTGGGCTGCTGCCGCGAGCCGCTCACGCAGCACGTCCACCTCGCCGGCGAACACCAGCGGGGGAAGCGCGGAAAGTTCCTTCACCGAGGCGTCGAAGACTTCCCTGTCCTGCCAGCTGGGCTGCTGGGAGATGGGAAGGTCCCGCCAGTCGTCAAGTCCTGGATAGTTGGCCGCGCCGCTCTGGGCGGTGCTGGACAGCGAAAAGGCGGGTTTTGCAGATAGCTCAGTCACCCTCTAAGACTAACGGCAGCGCAGGTTTGCTGGACACCACACCGTCACGGTGACTGAAGCGGGCGTCACAACAGCCGCGCGGCGAAGGCTGCTCCGGTTATCCGGCAGCGGCAGCGCCGCCGTCGTCCTTCCTGGCGCGTTCACCGGTGGCGCCGGAATCCGCGGCCCCTTCCGCTGGCTCCGGCGAAGCCAGGGGTTCGGCGGCTGCCGCCGGTTCCACCGGTTTGCCGGCCAACCGAAGCTTCACGACGGCCGCGTACTCGTCCACGTATTCCTGCCCGGAGAGCCGCATGAGTTCGAACATGATCTGGTCCGTGACTTTCCGTTGGACGTCACGGTCCTCGGCCTGGTCCCGGTAGGTGCTGAAGTCCAGCGGTTCACCAAAGATCATGCCGATCCGGCGGATGTTGGGCAGCCGTTTCCCGATGGGCTGGACCTTGTCGGTGCCGATCATGGCGACCGGGATGACCGGGACTCCGGCCTGCAGCGCCAGCCGGGCCACGCCCACCTTGCCCCGGTACAGCCTGGAATCGGGGCTGCGCGTGCCTTCGGGATAGATGCCCAGCAGCCCGCCGTGGTTCAGGACGTCCATTCCGGCGCTGAGGGAGGCGGCGGACGCTGCACCACCGGAGCGGTCCATGGGCAGCTGGTTGGTCAGGCGGAAGAACATGGCCGTCAGCCTGCCCTTGATCCCGGTGCCCGTGAAGTACTCGGACTTGGCCAGGAAGACCACGGGACGGCGGACCATCAGCGGCATAAAGATCGAGTCGGAAAACGACAGGTGGTTGGAAGCGATGATCGCTGCCCCCTGCGCCGGGATGTTGTCCAGCCCCTTGACCCAGGGACGGAAAAGAAGCTTCAGAACCGGCCCCAGGAAGATCCTTTTCATGACCCAATAGAACACGTGGTGAACCTCTCCGGAAGGCGGCCCTCAGGCTCCGCGCCGGGCCTGGTCAGCAGTCCAATGCAACCCTACTCTAGTGAGATTTGTCCGGAACAGTGACACGATGGAGTCATGACTGAAAGCAGCATCCCGCCCCGTCCTGCCGCTTTCAGCTATCCGGGCCATGGGGCGAACGCACGTATTGGCGTCGCCATCTGCCACGGCTTCACGGGCAGTCCACTCAGCGTGATGCCCTGGGCGGAGCACCTTGCGGGGCAGGGTTACGCCGTGACCGTCCCGCTGTTGCCCGGGCACGGAACCGACTGGCGCCAGCTCGCCCGCACGCGCTGGACCGAGTGGTACCGCAGCTACGAAACAGCTTTCCTGGAACTCCAGTCGCAGACCGACACGTGTTTCGTGGCGGGGCTGTCCATGGGCGGGGCGGTGGCCCTGTTGACCGCGTCCCGGCACAGCGTGGCAGGGGTCTCAGTGGTCAACCCCGGCCTGAGTTTCTATGACCGCCGGGTCCGGGTCATCGGGGTCCTCAAATACTTTCAACGGACCACCATCCCCCTCCAGGAAGAACAGACGACGGCGCCGGCCACCGAGGATGGTGACTACACCCGCACTCCGCTCTCGGCAGTGCATGAGCTCAAGAAGCTCTTCGGGGCGGCCATCCGTGGCCTGCCGGGCGTCACGGCACCGGTGCAGGTGTTCAAATCGCTGACTGACGCCGTGGTTCCGCCAACCTCCCTTGAGATGCTTCGACAACGGCTTCCTGCGGGGCTTGAAGAAGTGGTTGGCCTTGATAGCAGCGGCCATGTGGCTACGCTGGACGTTGACGCGCCGGAGATCTTTGCCAGGTCCAGCGCATTCATCCGCGCCCATTCCCGCCAGACCAGCACTTCGGAGACGCCATGACCTCCAGCCCGGACCACAGTCCCTTCAGCAGCATGTCCAGCGGTGAAGGGCCGCGGACGGGCGTGGTCCTTTCGCACGGTTTCACCGGAAGCCCGCATGGACTCCGTGCATGGGCCCATGCCTTTGCCGCGGCCGGTTTCGCGGTCCGGATGCCGCTGCTGCCCGGCCACGGGACCAGCTGGCAGGACCTCTCCCGGACACGGTGGCAGCAGTGGCACGGCGCCCTGGACGACGCCTACCTCGAACTCGAGGCTGAATGCGACCACGTCTTCGCCGCCGGGTTGAGCATGGGCGGTGCGCTGGCGTTGCGGATTGCGGCCACCAGGCCGGTCAGCGGCGTGGTGCTGGTAAACCCCGGGCTGGTCATCGACGATCCCCGCGCCCCGCTGGCCGGGATCCTGAAGCTGGTCATGAAGACCACCCCTGCCATCGCAAACGACATCCTCAAAGCGGGAATGGACGAAGGCGCGTACCTGCGCACGCCGGTGGCCGCCGCCCACGAGCTGAATAAAATGTTCAAGGACACTGTGCGGCTTCTCCCCCGGGTTACCGCTCCCGTCCAGGTGTACCGGTCCGCTGTGGACCACGTTGTCTCCGATACGAGCATCGCCGCGCTGCGGCGCGGGTTGACGCATGCGCCCCTGGAACTGGTGAGGCTCAACAACAGCTACCACGTGGCCACGATGGACAACGACGCCGAGCAGATTTTCCAGGGCTCGGTGGACTTCATCCGCCGTGTGCTTCCTGCCGCCGAACCCTCCGGGACAACAACGCCGGCAGCGGCAGGCCAGGAGGCCCGGCATGACCAGGCATGACTCCGGATCCCCCGATTCCCAGGACCAGGGCGCGAACCAGGACGATGCCGTCTGGCTGGACCTGGTGGCGCGGCTGGAAGCAGACTCCCCGCCCCCTGGCCCGCGCCATGCAGCACCGGATTCCCGCCCCGGAACAACGGACGCCGGCGCGCCGGCCGGAGCGGGCAGCCCCGCCGACCATCCGGGAAGGGCGTCGTTCCGGGACTTCGATCCCCTGGGCCTGGCCGGGGCAGCGCCGGCCGAACTGTCCGCAGCGGAACGTGAGGCGTCCCGCGCCGGGACAGGCGAGGACGGCGCCGATGCACCCGAAGCTCCGGCGGGTCCGCGGGATTATGGAGTGGACGACGACGAGGGCGCCTTCGTCCCCGAGGAACCTCCCAGCCTGTCAGGCACGGATCCGCTGACCATGCTCGCCTGGCTGGCTGCCGTGGGCGGGCCGGTGGCACTGCTGCTCTCGGCTATGTTTTGGCGTTCCGCGCCGCTGCTGGCCGTCGTGGGAATCGTGGCTGCGTTTGTGCTGGGAACGGTGTACCTGATCATGAAGCTTCCCCAGGAAAAAGACGAGGACGACGACGGCGCCAGGGTTTAGCGTCGCCAAACGGGCCGGGCATGCTCCTCTGCCCGGCGCCGCCGGCAAGCGGACCGTTGCGTCAGCTGCGGACCCTGCTGCTGACCCGTGACAGGTCGGCGGCACCAATCAGTCCGGCGTTCGGTCCGAGGGCGGCAAGCTGGATTCCCGCGGCCGGGCGGAAGCCGCGTCCGGTCAGGTTCCGGGCGAACGCCTTTTGCGCCGGTTCCACCAGCAGGTCTCCGGCCGAACACAATCCGCCGCCGATGACGAACAGCCCCGGGTCGAGCGCTGCGGCCAGGTTGGCGAGTCCGAGGCCAAGCCATTCCCCCACTTCCTCAATAAGCTCCCGCGAGGCGGCGTCACCAGCCAACGCCAGTTCGGTCACGATGGCACCGGTGATGGTCTCGGCGCGCCCGCCCACTGCTCCCAGCAGGTCCTGGGCCATTGGGGAGTTGCTGCGGGCCAGGATCCTCGCTTCGCGGCCCAGTGCGTTGCCCGATGCGTACTGCTCCCAGCACCCGCGGTTGCCGCACTCGCAGCGGTGCCCGCCGGGCATGATGACCTGGTGTCCGAACTCGCCGGCTACCCCAAACCGCCCGCGCTCCACCCTGCCGTCCATGACCATCGCGCCGCCGATTCCCGTTCCCAGCGTGATGCAGACCAGCCGGTCTTCGCCCTGCCCTGCCCCGAAACGCCATTCGGCCCAGGCGGCTGCGTCGGCGTCGTTGGCCAGCAGCACGGGGCGCCGCAGGAGGTGTTGCAGGTTTGCCCTCAGGGGCTCATTGCGCCAGGCCAGGTGCGGGCTGAAAAGCACCGTGCCGCCGTCGAGGTCCATCCAGCCGGCGGCGCCAATGCCCACCGAGCGGATCCGGTGCCCGCTGCCCAGCTCCTCAACCAGGTCCACGATGACCCGCTCCACTGCCCGCGGGTCGGTGCCCGGCGTGGAGCGGCGTGCCTCGCTCAGGATCGTGCCGTCGGCGTCCACCACTCCGGCCGCCACTTTGGTGCCGCCGATATCGATTCCGATCGCAAGGCCCTTCCGGCCAAGGCGCATCTGTTCACGAAAGCCGTCACCCTGCCTCCTTCCGGCCCGGTAGGAGGCAGACCGCCGCCTCCACGCTGCGGGCCTGCTGAGGGGGCCGGCCTGCTCGCCGGAGGATTGTGCGTACATAGTTCCCAATTCTAGGTTTTCCGCCGCCCCGGCGCCCGGACCCCCGTGGCGGTTGCGGCCGGAGAGCGATTGACGGCAAAGTTACCCGCCAGTAACTTTAGATACTGCACGGTCCCGCGGCGGCGTACTAGTCTTTAGGCATACCCCCTGAGCGGGACTTCGGATATCAAAGGAGCTATAGTGCGCGAATTCAGTGTTCCGCCTCTTGTTGTCGTTCCACCGGAAACCAATATCACCGACCTGGTGCTGCGGCAGGCGGACAAGGCCAGCAACCCGGCTCTGTTCTCGCGGCTGGACGCAAACGGCGCCTGGCAGGACGTTTCTGCCACCGAATTCCTTGCTGATGTCAAAGCCCTGGCAAAAGGCCTCATCGCCAGCGGCGTCGGTGCCGGCGACCGCGTGGGCATCATGTCCCGTACGCGCTACGAATGGGCGTTGGTGGACTTCGCCATCTGGTTCGCCGGCGGCGTCTCGGTTCCCATCTACGAAACCTCTTCGCCCTCGCAGGTGGCCTGGAATCTTGGCGATTCAGGCGCCGTTGCCGCCTTCGGCGAGGCAGCCCACCACGAAAATGTCATCCGGCAGGCCGTGACGGCCGAAGGACTCACGGCACTCCAGCATGTCTGGCAGTTGGAGGGCGGCGGACTTGACGCCCTCCGGGAAGCCGGGAGCGGCGTCAGTGATGACGATCTGGAAACCCGCCGCACCTCGGCGAAGCTGGCAGATATCGCCACCATCATCTACACCTCCGGAACCACGGGCCGGCCCAAGGGCTGCGAACTGACCCACGGCAACTTCGTGGAGCTTTCGGACAATGCACTCGCGATCATCGGCGAAATCGTCCATGAGAACGCCAAGACCATCATGTTCCTGCCCCTGGCACATGTCTTCGCCCGGTTCATCTCCGTCCTGGCCATGGCAGCCGGAACCACCGTGGCGCACACGCCTGATATCAAGAACCTGCTCTCCGACCTGCAGAGCTACGAGCCCACCTTCATCCTTGCCGTGCCGCGGGTGTTCGAGAAGGTGTACAACTCGGCCCTGACCAAAGCCGAGGACGGCGGCAAGGGCGCCATCTTCCACAAGGCGGCCGATACCGCCATCGCCTTCTCCAAGGCGCGGCAGGCCGGCCACGTGGGGCTGGGACTGAAGCTGCGCCATGCCCTGTTCGACAAGCTGGTCTACGGCAAGCTGCGGGCCGCGATGGGCGGCCACGTTGCCCATGCGGTCTCCGGCGGCGGTCCCCTTGGTGAACGGCTGGGCCACTTTTTCCAGGGCATCGGGCTCCAGGTGCTGGAAGGCTACGGCCTGACCGAAACCACCGCTCCCATCTCGGTCAACACCCCGTCCCGGATCAAGATTGGTTCGGTTGGCAAGCCCCTGCCCGGCAATGCCGTCAGGATTGCCGAGGACGGCGAGATCCTGGCCAAGGGCGCGTGCGTCATGCGCGGCTACTACAAGCGTGAGGACCTGACGGCGGAGACATTCTCCGACGGCTGGTTCCGCACCGGGGATATTGGCCGGCTGGATGACGACGGCTTCCTGTGGATCACCGGCCGCAAGAAGGAGATCATCGTCACCGCCGGCGGCAAGAACGTGATCCCGGCGCTGCTGGAGGACCAGATCCGTGCCGATGCGCTCGTATCGCAGGTCCTGGTGGTTGGCGACAACCGGCCGTTCATCGGCGCACTGGTCACGCTGGACCAGGAGGCCCTGCCGGGCTGGCTCCAGCGGCACAACCTGCCGGCCGACACCTCCCTGGCCGACGCTGCAGCAAACCCGGTGGTCAAGGCAGCAGTGCAGGACCTGATCACTGCCGCCAACAACTCCGTCTCCCAGGCCGAGGCCATCAAGTCGTTCCGGATCGTGGCGGCCGACTTCACCGAAGCATCCGGGCACCTGACCCCCTCCATGAAGGTGAAGCGCGCCCAGGTGATGAAGGACTTCGAGACCGTCATCGAGGAGATGTACGGGGCACCCCGCTCCTGATCCCCAAACAATGAAAGGGTCCTCCTGGCGGAGGACCCTTTCATCGTCTTGACTGGTTCATTGTTTTGACTGGCTTTTGGCTATTGCTCCACGACCAGCAGCAGGTCTCCGCCCTGCACCTGCTCCACCGCGGAGATGGCGAGGCGGGAAACCTTGCCGCCCACCGGCGTCGTGATGGACGCCTCCATCTTCATGGCCTCGATGGTGGCCACCGTGTCGCCGGCGTTGACGGTGTCACCGGTCTTGACGGTGACGGTGACGGCGCCGGCGAACGGTGCAGCCACGTGGCCCGGCTGCGCCGGATCTGCCTTCTCTGCGGCCTTGACGTTGCTCACGACGGAACGGTCGCGCACCACCACGGGCCGGGACTGGCCGTTGAGCGTACACATCACGGTCCGCATGCCCTTTTCGTCCGGCTCGGAGACCGCCTCCAGGGAAGCGATCAGCCGCACGCCGCGCTCCAGCGTGATCTCGTGCTCCTGGCCCCGCTGGAGCCCGTACAGGTAGTCACGGGTATCCAGAACCGAGATGTTGCCGTAGGTTTCGACACTCTTGAGGTAGTCCTTGGTGGGGCCCTCGAACAGCAGACGGTTCAGCGTGTGCTGGCGGGTCTTGGAGTCGGACTTCAGCGCAGCGCTGTCTTCGGCGCTGAGCTCGACGTCGCGGACCTTCACGCTCCTGCCCTGCAGGGCCTTGGTGCGGAAGGGTTCCGGCCAGCCTCCGGGAGGGTCGCCCAGCTCGCCGGACAGGAACCCGATCACGGAATCGGGGATGTCGTAGTTCTGCGGGTTCTCGTTGAAGTCCGCCGGGTCCGCATTCAGGCCCACCAGGTGCAGGGCAAGGTCGCCCACCACCTTGGAGGACGGTGTCACCTTCACCAGGCGCCCAAGGATCCGGTCAGCGGCCGTGTACATGTCCTCGATGGCCTCGAAGCGCTCCCCCAGCCCCAGCGCCATGGCCTGCTGGCGCAGGTTGGACAGCTGGCCGCCCGGGATCTCGTGCTGGTAGACCCGGCCGGTGGGGCCCGGAAGGCCCGACTCGAACGGCGCGTAGACGCGGCGGACAGCCTCCCAGTACGGTTCCAGCGAACTGACCGCAGCCAGGCTGAGGCCGGTGTCCCGTGGCGTGTGTTCCAGCGCTGCGACCAACGCCGACGCCGAGACCTGGCTGGTGGTTCCGGCCAGGGAAGCGGAGGCAACATCCACGGCGTCCACACCGGCGTCCACGGCAGCCAGCAAGGTGGCCAGCTGGCCGCCCGCGGTGTCGTGGGTGTGCAGGTGGACCGGCAGGTCGAAGCGGTCCCGAAGGGCGGCAACGAGCTTGGCTGCGGCAGCGGGCCGCAGCAGGCCTGCCATGTCCTTGATGGCAAGGATGTGCGCGCCGGCGTCGACGATCTTCTGCGCGAGCTCGAGGTAGTAGTCCAGCGTGTAGAGCGTCTCGTTGGGGTCCAGCATGTCGCCTGTGTAGCAGAGCGCCACTTCGGCGACGGCGGTGCCCGTTGCCCGGACGGCGCGGATGGCCGGCGCCATCTGGCTGACATCGTTGAGCGCGTCGAAAATGCGGAAGATATCGATGCCGGTCGCGGCGGCCTCATTGACGAAGGCCTCGGTGACCTCTTCCGGGTACGGCGTGTAGCCCACGGTGTTGCGGCCGCGGAGCAGCATTTGCAGGCACACGTTCGGAAGTGCGGTGCGCAGCGCCGCCAAGCGGTCCCACGGGTCTTCGCCCAGGAAGCGCAGCGCGACGTCGTAGGTGGCGCCGCCCCATGCCTCGACGGACAAGAGTTCCGGCAGGAGCGCGGTGACGGCAGGGCCCGCGGCCACAAGGTCGCGGGTACGGACACGGGTGGCCAGGAGCGACTGGTGCGCGTCCCGGAAAGTGGTGTCGGTTACCGCGACGGCGTTCTGCTCACGAAGAGCCCTGGCGAAGCCTTCGGGCCCCAGCTCCAGGAGCCGCTGCCGGGAGCCGGGGGCGGCCTGCTTGCCCTTGACGGACGGAAGCTTGTCTGCGGGGTTGGAGTGGACCGTCAGTTCCCCGTTGGGTTTGTTGACGGTGACCTCGGCCAGCCAGGTGAGGAGCTTGGTACCGCGGTCCGCGGAAACCCTCGCCTTCAGCAGCTGCGGGCGTTCGTCGATGAAGTTGGTGGCGACGTCGCCTGCGATGAAATCGGCATCGTCAAGCACCGCCTGCAGGAAGGAGATGTTGGTGGAGACACCGCGGATACGGAACTCTGCAAGGGCGCGGCGTGCCCGTGCCACGGCTGCCGGGTAGTCCCGGCCGCGGCAGGTCAGCTTGACCAGCATGGAGTCGAAGTGGGGGCTGATCTCGGCACCCGAGTAAACCGTGCCGCCGTCGAGCCTTACGCCCGCACCGCCGGCGGACCGGTACCCGGTGATCTTTCCAACGTCGGGGCGGAAGCCGTTCGCGGGGTCCTCGGTGGTGATGCGGCTCTGCAGCGCGGCGCCGCGCAGCTTGACCGTGTCCTGGGAGAGGCCAAGGTCCGCCAGCGTTTCACCGGCGGCGATCCTCATCTGTGCCTGCACCAGGTCAACGTCCGTAACTTCTTCGGTGACGGTGTGCTCCACCTGGATGCGCGGGTTCATTTCGATGAACACGTGCTGGCCTGCCCGCTCGCCCACGGTATCAACGAGGAACTCGACGGTGCCCGCGTTAACGTAGTTCAGCGCCTGGGCAAACTTAACGGCGTCCCGGTAGAGGGCCTGCCGGATGTTCTCGTCCAGGTTAGGGGCGGGGGCGATCTCGATGACCTTCTGGTGCCGCCGCTGGATGGAGCAGTCCCGCTCGAACAGGTGCATGACGTTGCCCTCGGCGTCGGCCAGGATCTGCACCTCGATGTGGCGGGGGCGCAGGACAGCCTGCTCCAGGAACATGGTGGGATCGCCAAACGCAGCATCCGCTTCACGCATGGCGGACTTCAGTGCCTCGGGGAGCGCTTCGCGGGTATCAACCCGGCGCATGCCGCGGCCGCCGCCGCCAGCCACTGCCTTGGCGAAAATGGGGAAACCGATCTCGTCCGCCGCTGCCAGCAGCTCGTCGAGGTCCTTCGACGGCGCACTGGACTTCAGGACGGGAACACCCGCGTCACGGGCAGCCTTAAGGGCCGCCACCTTGTTGCCGGCAAGCTCCAGCACCTCAGCAGGCGGGCCGACGAAGGTGATGCCGGCTTCCTTGGCCGCACGTGCCAGATCGGGGTTTTCCGAAAGGAAACCGTAGCCGGGGTAGATGGCGTCCGCGCCGGACTCCTTGGCCACGCGGATCACCTCGGCAACGTCCAGGTATGCCCGGACGGGATGCCCTTCCTCGCCAATCAGGTAGGCCTCGTCCGCCTTCTGGCGGTGGATCGAGTTCCTGTCCTCATTTGGAAAAACGGCAACGGTCTTGGCGCCCAGCTCGTAGCCGGCGCGGAAGGCCCTGATCGCGATTTCGCCGCGGTTGGCCACCAGAACTTTGGAAAACATACTTCTCCTGCATCATTGCGGGTGGATCGGTGAGTGGTCACAGTGTCTAGGACCTCCAAGGACAAACACAAATCTTTGTGGCCACCATCACAGATTTCCCCGTCATGTCCCGATCGCTTTCCCCAGGCCCGGCGGAAAGCGCCCCGGCAGCACAGCCGATGCCATGCCGACTCCCCGTAAAGCAGGATTCGCCGACGCATCCACATATGATGAGTAGGGCGGCAGGACCGTCCGGCTTCGGCTCTGCCGGAGCAAACATTACTCCCAACACGGCATCCGGCGTTAGGTTTTGGTCTCTCAAGTGCAAGTAGTCAGCATCAGCAGCCTTAAGGGTGGAGTCGGCAAGACTTCCGTCACCACAGGATTGGCGTCTGCGGCGCTGGCCGCGGGCGTCCGCACACTGGTGGTGGACCTCGACCCCCATGCGGACGCAACCACCGCCCTCGGCGTCCAGCCGGGCGACCAGCTGGACATCGGCAGGATGCTGAAAAGCCCCCGCCGCGCCAAGCTGGCCGACAACGTGGTAGGCAGCAGCTGGACAGCGCGGGCCCACACCAACGGTTCCGGACCCGCCGTCCTGGACGTCGCCGTCGGCTCCGCCTACACGGGAATCTACGACCGCCCCGACCTCGGCCGCCGTGACCTGCGGCGCCTCTCCACCGTCCTGGCGGGTGCCGACAATTACGACCTTGTCCTGATCGACTGCCCGCCGTCGCTCAACGGGCTGACCCGGATGGCGTGGTCCGCCAGCGACAAAGTGGCGCTCGTGGCCGAGCCGGGGCTCTTCTCCGTGGCCGGAACGGAACGCACCATGCGCGCCATACAGCTGTTCCGCCAGGAGTTCGCCCCCAACCTCTCCCCTGCCGGCATCGTGGCCAACCGGGTCCGGACGGGTTCCTCCGAGCACACGTACCGGCTCGCCGAGATGGAGTCCATGTTTGGCGAACTCCTCCTGAGCCCCCGCATCCCGGAGCAGGCGAACTGGCAGCAGATCCAGGGCGCTGCCCATCCGGTGCACCATTGGCCGGGCGACTCCGCCAAGTCTGCGGCGGCACTCTTTGACGAGCTGCTGGCGAACATGATGTCCGTGGGCAGCGGGCTGCGCAGCCGCACGCGGTAGGAATTCCAGACTTAACGGCAGAAGCCGCCCTCCGGAGGGAGAGCGGCTTCTGCCATATATACGGTCAGCTGATCTTGCGTGCTGCCCGCCGCTTGCTCAATTCGTCGTCCGGAAAGGACTGCTCCGCGGCGTGTTCGCTGGGCAGTGAGGCGAGGCTGCCTTCAACTTCGCGCCACACCCGGCCCACGGCGATGCCGAAGACTCCTTGTCCGCCCTGGACGAGGTCGATGACCTCATCGGCCGAGGTGCACTCGTAGACACTTGCGCCGTCGCTCATCAGGGTGATCTGCGCGAGGTCCTCCACACCGCGTTCGCGCAGGTGCTCAACGGCCGTGCGGATCTGCTGAAGGGAAACGCCGGTGTCCAGGAGGCGCTTGACCACCTTGAGGACAAGGATGTCGCGGAAGCCGTACAGCCGCTGCGATCCGGAACCGGCGGCGCCGCGCACAGCGGGTTCCACGAGTCCGGTACGTGCCCAGTAGTCCAGCTGCCGGTAGGTGATGCCTGCCGCCTTGCAGGCAGTGGGTCCGCGGTAGCCGGCGTCCTCATCCAGTACCGGGAGGTCCTCGGTAAACAGGAGGCCCTGGGCACCACTCGCGGGCACAGCAACACCAGCCGTGGGCTGTTTAAGCCCGCCTGCTTCGCCTTTGGGACTCACCTGGATCCTCCTTGTCGTACGCTCCCGGGGAACACCTGCAGCAGCCTTGGCATGAAGACCATGCATGTAATTTTCGCGGGGCGCACTTTCCAGTGTGACTTGCGCGGCTGCCGTAAGCAATGGGAACTTGATACTTCGACGTTAGGCCCGGCAGGTCCCAAGGTCAAAGACCCCGGGGCCTTTGGCAGGGCGTGTCGAAACTTTCATCCTCAACTTTAACCTTAACGTGACCTCAGCCGTCGAAGTCCTCGGGCTCCACGTCGTCCAGGAACTCGCGGAAGCGGCGCAGCTCGCGCTCTTCGTCCACCGTGGGGCCCGGCTCGGTGTCCTCACCCTCGTCGTGCTCGGTGATCCGCACCCCGGCCTCTTCCATCACTGAATCGGCGCACCAGATCCGGCACTTCGCGCGGAGGGCTATCGCCAGCGCATCGGAAGCCCTGGAGCTCACGGTGGTGCCGTTTTCAAACTGCAGCTGCCCATAAAAGATGTTGTCTTCGACAGCCACGATGTTGACGCTGACCACGGAGTGGCCCAAGGATTCCACCACATCCACCAGGAGGTCATGGGTCATGGGGCGGGGCGGGACAACGCCCTGCTGCGCCAGCGCAATGGCGCTGGCTTCCGGAGTGCCGATCCAAATGGGGACATGGCGTTCCCCGTGCATCTCCCGCAGCAGGACCAGCGGCTGGTTGGAAGGCAGTTCGATCCGAACGCCTACAATCTCGACTTCAATCATCAGATGTCCATGCGTGAGATGTGGTCCTGCACCAGAGCCCGGTGCAGGGTGAGGCAGAGGTCGCTGATTTCACGGGCGGCCTCGGCGGCCCGTGCCTGGGAGGCAGAGTCCTTGCGGGAAGCAAGCGGAGCCACCGCGCGTTCCACCAGGCCGAATTCCCGTTCCGCCGCGGCCTGGAAGGGGCGCAAGTGGCGGGGTTCCAGCCCATGGCCCTCAAGCTGTACACAGGCGCGCGCCACCTGGAGGGCATGTTCGTCGAACTGGCCGTTGCTGTGGCTGATCAGTCCGAAGTCCAGGAGCGCCTGCAGCAGGGGCACACTGGCGCCGGACTCCGTGCGCAGCTGCTCCTCCGTGAGCCTGCGCCCGCGGTTCTGCAGCTCGGCCGCCAGTTCGTCGGAGACGATGCGCGGGGACACCACGACGCCGGGCGGAAGGTTCTCCGGCCGCTCTCCCCTGTCGATGGCGTCAAGGTAGTCCTTGATGACTTTCAGGGGGAGGTACTGGTCCCGCTGCAGGGCCAGCACGAAACGCAGCCGTTCCACGTCGCCGTCGGAATACTGCCGGTAACCCGCAGGCGTACGCCGCGGGTTAATCAGCCCCTTTTCCTCGAGGAAGCGGATCTTGGACGCAGTCATGCCCGGGAAGTCGCCGCTGAGCTGCGCGAGGACTTCGCCGATGTTGAGGACCTGCGGTCCCCGGCGTTCCGGTTGTGCCATTGCCACAGGCAGCGGTCCCCGGTTCAGCCGCGGCCTGCAGCACTGGCAGGGCTCAGGTAGAAGGTGAGGCGGAACTTGCCGATCTGGACTTCGCTGCCGTTCTTGAGCTCAACGCTGTCAACGCGATCATGGTTGACGTAGGTGCCGTTCAGGCTGTTCTTGTCCACCACTTCAAAGCTCCGGGCAGTCCGGCGGAACTCCACATGCCGGCGGGATACCGTGACGTCATCGAGGAAGATATCGGCGTCCGGGTGGCGGCCGGCCGTGGTGACGTCGGAGTCGAGCAGGAAGCGGGCGCCGGCGTTCGGCCCGCTGTGCGCAACGAGAAGGGCAGATCCGGCCGGCAGTGCCTCAACGGAGCTGCGCTCATCGGAGGAAAGCTTGGGGGCGATGGTGGGTTCATCGGTGACCGGAGTGAGATGGATGGAGGTGGTCTCCGACGCCTTAGCCGCACCCGAGCCGTATTCCCCATCGGCAGGGTTCTGTCTGTGGCCAGCCATGGATTCCTCCTCTTCCCGCTGCAGCCCCTGGGCCTGCAGCCAACGTTTACCCTCCGGCCCGCTCAGCAGGTCCGGCGCCGGCTCCCCATCCGGCCGCTGACGTGCGAAGACGTCCTGCCTGCGACGCGGGGCCGGACCGGATGTACCGGTTAGCTTTAGCCTACCTGTTGTTCGTACTCGGATGCACTGAGCAACGAGTCAACGGCGTCTGCTTCGGCGAGTTTGACCTCAATCAACCAGCCGTCGCCGTACGGATCAGTGTTGATCAGGGCCGAATCAGTGTCCAGGGACTCGTTGCGGGCCACTACTTCGCCGGAAACCGGGGCGTAGATATCGCTGACGCTCTTGGTGGACTCGACTTCACCCACCACTTCGTTTGCCGTAATCTTGGTGCCGATTTCCGGCATCTGGGCGTAAACAACATCTCCAAGCGCGTCCTGGGCGAAGTCGGTAATGCCCACGCGGACCACGCCGTCGGCATTGGGGGCAGTTACCCACTCATGTTCGGCAGTGTAGGACAGGTCTTCGGGAATGTTGCTCATCGGGGGCCTTTCATCGGGTCAAACACCTGGGTCACTGGGGCCCGGAACAGGCCGCCGCTGAAAGTATAGGCACATCTGCCGGGGCGTTCAGCGGGGATTCTGACAAGATGGGTCGCATGAGCGCGCGCGTTGATGCCGGATGCCCGGGGCCAGGCAGGTAAGCCATGCCGGAACTTCCCGAAGTGGCCGGTCTGGCCGGGTTTTTGAACGAACAGCTGCAGGGCTCTGTCCTTGCCAAACTGCAGATTGCATCCTTCGCCGTGCTCAAGACCGCTGATCCGCCCTTCACGGCGCTGGAAGGCCGCACGGTGACCGGCGTGCAGCGGTTCGGAAAGTTCATCAGCATTGACACCGGTGGCATCTCGTTTGTGTTCCATCTGGCCAAGGCAGGGTGGATCCGCTTCACGGACTCCCCCACCGCCGGACCCTTGAAGATGGGCAGCGGCCACATCGCGGCCCGGCTCGTTTTCGCGGGGGCGGAAGGTGACCGGGGTTTTGACCTTACGGAAGCCGGGACAAAAAAGAGCCTGGCCATTTATGTGGTGCGGGACCCGCAGGAAGTTCCGGGCATCGCCACGCTGGGGCCGGACCCCTTCGCTGAAGCGTTCGACGTCGGCATGCTGGCGGAGATCCTCGGCGGCAGTTCGCAGCAGATCAAGGGGCTCCTGCGGAGCCAGAGCGTGATCGCCGGAATCGGCAACGCCTACAGCGACGAGATCCTGCATGCGGCCCGGATTTCGCCCTTCGCCCCGGCCAAGTCCCTGGACCGGGAGACGGTGCAGGTCCTGTACGACGCCATCCATGACATCCTCGGCACTGCGCTGGCCGAAGCCAGCGGCAAGCCGCCCAAGGACCTCAAGGACGTGAAGCGAAGCCACATGCGCGTCCATGCCAGGACCGGCCAGCCCTGCCCGGTATGCGGGGACACGGTCCGGGAGGTCTCCTTTGCCGACACGGCGCTGCAGTACTGCCCCACGTGCCAGACCAAGGGCAAGATCCTCGCGGACCGGCGGACCTCGAAGTTCCTGAAATAGAAACAGCGCACCCCCCCTTTTTTGCCGGAGCCTCCCCTATTACAGTCACAGGTCTTCACACCCGGGGTACGCCTCACTATCGTGGAAAACACGACGCCCCAGCACATCAAACGGGCGGACGGAACTGATTACGTGAGGGTCCAGAAACCGGCGCTCATTCCTCACACAGAGTGCCTATCTGGGCCTTTTCCATGTGTTCAGTCATCACCACAGCGCACCTCTGGATGTAAGCCGGGGGAATTTCTAGGTTTACGTCCTGACTGCGCTGGCATCCTCAAGCACGGTGCTTCATTGGCACGTCATGGGCTTGAGCCTCAGCCGCAGACAGGCGGGTCACCACTGTAACGGACAACGTCCCAAGACGGACGTTTCCCCTGCATGCCCTCCTGTTCCTGCGGGTCATCGATCATTCGATCACAGTAGGAAAGTGCAATGAACAAAGTATCCCGCCTTCTCGGCTCCGCCACCCTGGCCACAGGCCTGATTTTCGGAGGATCAGCCGGTGTCGCTTATGCCGGCGACAATAACGGAGACCGCCACGGGTCGTCTCACAGCAGGGACCACAACGACCGCGACCGCGACCGTGACCGGAAGTGTCACCAGCACGATGGCCGCCATCACAACCATTACTCGCATCACCGTGATGGACGCTCCGACAACAACTGCAACCACCGGCATGAGCGTGTGTACTACAAGGATTACAACGGAAACTGGAAGTCCGTTGTGATCGTAGTATTCTTCCGCTGATCGCCGCTTGTTGGGGGTGTATCGCGCGACTCCCTCAAAGACGGCTGAAATGCCAAAAGCCGCTTTCCGGTATTCCCGGAAAGCGGCTTTTTTGGTCGGGCTGACAGGATTTGAACCTGCGACCCCTTGACCCCCAGTCAAGTGCGCTACCAAGCTGCGCTACAGCCCGTTAGTTCCGCCGTTCTCCGCTGTGCTTCATCCAAGGATTCCTCCGAGGATTTCCACCAGCAGTCCGGCCGAACCACCTAGAAGAGCTTACACGATCCAAGAGGGTGCCTGTGACACTTTCCGGGATTCGGGGCCCATGTGTGTCGCAATTAACGCTTCTTGCCGCGCTTTTCCCGCACACGCATGCTGACTTCGATGGGCGTGCCCTCGAAGCCGAAGGTTTCCCGGAGCCGGCGGGTGATGAACCGGCGGTAGCCGGGGTCCAGGAAACCGGTGGTGAACAGCACGAACTTGGGCGGACGGCTCGAGGCCTGCGTGCCGAAGAGGATGCGGGGCTGCTTTCCGCCGCGGACCGGGTGCGGGTGCGCGGCCACCAATTCGCCCAGGAAGGCGTTGAGGCGGCCGGTGGCGATGCGCTTGTCCCAGTTCTCCAGGGCCAGGTCCAGCGCCGGCACCAGGCGGTCCTTGTGCCAGCCGGTCTTTGCCGAGATGTTGACGCGCGGCGCCCACTCCACGTGCGCCAGGTCCTGCTCAATTTCGCGCTCGAGGTAGCGGCGGCGTTCGTCGTCGAGCAGGTCCCACTTGTTGAACGCCAGGACCATGGCCCGGCCGGACTCGATGGCCAGCTGGAGGATCCGGACGTCCTGCTCGCTGAGGACCTCATCAACGGCGAGAAGGACGACGGCGACCTCCGCCTTTTCGAGCGCGGCCTGCGTCCGCAGCGAGGCGTAGTAGTCAGCGCCCTGCGCCATATGCTGGCGCCGGCGGATGCCGGCGGTGTCCACGAAGCGCCAGGTGCGGCCGCCCAGTTCGATGAATTCGTCCACAGGGTCGCGGGTGGTTCCGGCAGTGTTGTCCACCACCACGCGCTCGGTCCCGGCCAGCTTGTTCAGCAGCGAGGACTTGCCCACGTTCGGGCGGCCGATGAGTGCGATGCGGCGCGGACCGCCGGAGCGTTCCAGCCCCTCAATGGTCGAGAATTCGGGCAGCACGTCCATGACGTGGTCCAGCAGGTCCGCCACCCCGCGGCCATGGAGCGCCGAGACCGGGTACGGCTCGCCGAAGCCCAGGCCCCACAGAGCCGCGGAGTCCGCCTCCTGCGCGAAGTCGTCCACCTTGTTGGCCACCATGATGACCGGCTTCTTGCTGCGGCGCAGCATCTTCATCACGCCTTCATCGGTAGCCGTGGCACCGACGGCCGAGTCGACGACGAAGAGGACGGCGTCAGCGAGTTCAACGGCCATCTCGGCCTGCTCGGCGACCCGGGCGTGGATACCGCGGGCATCGTGCTCCCAGCCGCCGGTATCCACCAGGGTGAAGTTGCGGCCGTTCCAGCTCGCCGAGTACATGACGCGGTCGCGGGTCACGCCGGGAGTGTCCTCCACCACGGCTTCGCGGCGGCCCAGGATGCGGTTGACCAGGGTGGACTTGCCCACGTTGGGGCGCCCGATGATGGCCAGCACAGGATCGAGCTTGACGGGGCCGTCGAAGTCCTCGTCGCCGTATTCCCCGCTGAGCAGCGCGGCGTCGTCCTCGTCGAGGTCGTAGTCCTCCAGGCCTGCCCGGAGGGAGGCCGCGCGGAGCTCAGCCTCGTCGTCGTCAATGGCCGCCAGCCGTTCGGCAACCTGGTCGGTGCCCGTGGGCGTGTATTCGTCTTCACCGGCGCCGGAATGGCCGGGGGTTTGAGTCGTGTCGCTCATTGCACTGTCCTTAGTGGTCATCTGCCGGCGTCCCGGCTACTGCTGTTAAGTCTTTGGAGGTTTCAGCGAAGGGCAGGGGCTGCCCGCTGAGTTGGATGGCATCCCGGACGTGCCCGGCCAGTGCTGCGCGGATCTCCTGCGCCGCCCTGTCCATTGAAGCACGGCCGCTTTCCCCGGCCCGGCGGCCTAAAGTAAGGGCGTTTCCGAAGCTGACATGGAACCGCCTGCCGGGCCGCGGCACAAAGTCAAGGTGCTCGTCCCCGGCCCGGGTCCCCAGGATGGCCACGGGTACTACCGGCGCTCCGGAATTCAGGGCGAGCCAGGCTACCCCGCCGTTGATATCGGAGGCTTCACCGCTCCCCCGGGTTCCTTCAGGGAGGATTCCGACGCAACGGCCGGCGGCGAGGAGGTCCTTGCTGCGCTGCAGCGCAGCCCGGTCACCCTGCCGGTCCACGGGCAGCTGCCCGGAAGCGGTCAGCACCCTGCCCAGGAATCCCTTGAACATCTCCTGCTTGACCAGGATGTGCATGGGCCGCGGCGAGGCGCCGAACATTACGGGCCCGTCCAGGAAGCTGATGTGGTTGCCGGCGAAGATCACCGGTCCCCCGGTGGGGACGTTGGCCTTGCCGGTCACCGATGTCCGGTAGACGAGATGGTCCAGGGCCCAGCCCACAGGCCGGCTCCAGGCCATGGTCCAGCCGGAGGGCACGCCGGGCCTGCCGTCAGTCACGGTTGAGGACCTTGGTGACAATGACGAGGGCAGCGTCCACCGTCTGCTCGAAGTCAAGGTCCGAGGAGTCCAGCGTTACGACACCGTCGGCAGCCTGCGTGAAGTTCACCACCGTCGAGTCCTTGGCGTCGCGGTGCGTCACCTGGGCAGCCAGCTGCTCCGCATTCTGCGTGCCGCCAAGCTGGATGCCGCGCCGGCGCAGCCGGGCTTCTTCACTGGCGGTCAGCAGCATCCGCACTTCGGCTCCGGGCGCGACGACCGTGGTAATGTCCCTGCCTTCCACCACCATGCGGCGGTGGCGCTTTTCGATCAGCGCCCGTTGCCGGCGGATGAGCTCAGTCCGTGCGCCCAGGGTGGTGGCGACGGCGCTGACCGCCGAGGAGATGGCAGGCTCGCGGATGGCATCGGTGACGTCAACACCGTCCACGCGGACAAATTCCTCCCGCGGGCTGGTGCTGAGGTCCAGCACCAGGTCCCGGGAAGCCTGCTCAACGGCGGCGGCGTCGTCCAGGTCGATGCCATTGGTGACGCAATACCAGGTAAGGGCCCGGTACATTGCCCCGGTGTCCAGGTAGGCGATCCGGAGCCGCCGGGCCACTTCCTTGCTGACGCTGGATTTGCCGGAACCCGAAGGTCCGTCGATGGCAACAACCAGCGGCCTGCCGACGCGCAGGGCGGGCATGGTGTCGAGGAGTTCTTGTGTCATTACTGAAGTACCCGCCATCCGCGGTCGTTTAATGCTTCGATCAGGTGGTCGTGCTTGTTCGGCAACACTGACAATTCCACCATGCCCACGTTCTGTCCGGATGAATGGTCGAGCCGCAGGTCTTCAACGTTCACCCCGACTTCACCAATTTCGGTCAGCAGCCGTGCAATCTGGCCGGGCCTGTCGTCCACCAGCACGGTGAGCCAGGAATACGCCTGCGGCGGACCGCCGTGCTTGCCCGGAATACGGGCCTGGCCCGCGTTGCCCTCGCTGATGAGCTGGGCAAGGTCCAGCCTGGCGCCCGGAGCGGTGGGCTGTTCCAGTGTTCCGATGAGGCGGTTCAGGTCCTCGCGCACGCCGTAGAGGATCTCCACCACCTTGGAGGCGTTCCCGCCGAGGATCTGCACCCATAAGGTGGGGTCGCTGGCCGCGATCCGTGTGACATCCCGCAGCCCGTTGCCCGCGAGGGACAACGCATGCAAGGGTGTTCCCTGCAGCCTGCTGGCCAGCAGCGAGGACATCACCTGGGGCAGGTGGGAGACAAGCGCGACGGCTTCGTCGTGTTCGTCGGCCGTGAACTGGGACACCACTGCGCCCAGGTCGTTGCCCAGCGACCGGGCCGTCTGAAGGGCGGCAGCCGAGGTTTCCTCAGACGGGCAGACCACCCATGGCATGGAGGTGAACAGCTCACCGCGGGCGGCAACCGGGCCGGACTTTTCCCGCCCTGCCATCGGATGCGTTCCAACGTAGCGCGAGAGGTCCACGCCACTGCCGCGGAGCCGGGCCAGGATATCTGCCTTGACGCTGGCAATATCCACCACCACCGAGTCCGGATAGTCAGCCAGTGCCTCCCGGACGACGTCGGCTGTGACGTCCGGCGGCGCGGCGACGACCACCAGCTGCGGCCGGCTGCTGCCCAGTTCCGGCAGCGGCCGTCCTGCGCCGATGTCAACAGCTACCGCCTGGTTTGTGGGCGAAGGGTCGGAGAGGAACACCGGCACACCGCGCCCCCGCAGGCCCAGCCCGATGCTGGTCCCGAGGAGCCCGGTACCGATGACCACCACCGGACCATCCAGGTGGCCGCGGCCCTGGCTTTTGAAGGCGGACATGCCTTAGAGCCCTACGGATGCCAGCAGGTGGCCGACTTCCTGCTTGCCGAGGTTGCGGATGCTGCCCTGGCGCTGGTCACCCAGGCCAATCGGCCCCACCTTGACGCGGACCAGGCGCAGGACCGGGAAGCCGACGGCGTCGAACAGGCGGCGGACGATGCGGTTCTTGCCGGAGTGCAGCACTACCTCGATCAGGACGTGGCCCGGAGTGGAGTCGACAAGCCGGAAGGAGTCAACGGACGCAAAACCGTCCTCCAGCTCCACACCCTCCTTGAGCTGCGCCCCGATTCCCTGCGGGAACGGCCCACGGACCTGGACCAGGTAGGTCTTGGGGACTTCGTAGGAAGGGTGCGTCAGGCGGTTGGCCAGTTCGCCGTCGTTCGTCAGCAGCAAAAGCCCTTCGGTGGCGACGTCCAGGCGGCCCACGTGGAAGAGCCGTTCGCCCTTGTTCTTGTTGTTCTTCAGGAAGTCGCTGATGCAGGGACGCCCCTCGGGATCCTCCATGGTGGAAACAACGCCCTTCGGCTTGTTGAACACCATGTAGACGAGGTTCTCGTCCAGCTGGATCCGCAGCCCGTCAACGTGGATGACAGCCGTCTTGGGGTCCACGCGGACACCGAGCTCAGTGACAACCTGTCCGTCCACTTCCACGCGGCCTTCGGCAATCATCTCTTCGCAGACGCGGCGGGACGCAACTCCGGCCGAGGCCATCACCTTTTGCAGGCGCACGCCGTCGGCGTCATGGAGTTCCGACTGGGGCACGTCGCCACGGGGTCCCTTCTTCCGGGACGGCCTGCGGACGGGGCCAAGGTTCTGGCCGAAGCGTTCGCTGCCGAAGGCACGGGAAGCGGCCGCTCCGGGAGCGCCGGTGCGGGGCTTCGGCTTGAGGGCGCCCGGAGTACCCGGGGCTTTCTTGGCTCCCGGCTTTCGGGCTGCCGGCTTCCGGGATGAGGGCTTGGCCGCCCTGGCATCCGCACCGCGGCCCTGCTGGGGCCCATCCGAAGCCAAATCCGGATCGATAAAGCGCTCCTCGCGCGGCTTGGGTGCGCGTTGCGGCCCGCCGCTCCCGAACCCACCGGCCCGCTTGGGGGCACCGCTGCGGAACCCGCCCGCTGAATTGCCACCCTGGGAGGTGTTGCGTTGGGAATTGTTGCGTCCCGAACTGTTACGTGGTGAACCCTGGCGTCCCGCCTGTGTCATGACCCGTCCTTCAATGTTTTGGCTGTCAAAGGTTGTCACAGACAACCCTAGCCAGCCGTGCAGAATTACTCTGCCCTGATAAATATTTGTGTGCACGCCGGAAGTTCCGGCCTACATTCTGTCGGCGTCGTAGAACTCTGCGATGCCTTCCAGCCCCGGCAGATGCGGGGACAGGTGCGGCAAGTCCGCCACTGAGCTGATTCCCATCCGTTCCAGGAAGTATGACGTGGTCCGGTAAAGGATGGCGCCTGACTCGGGATCGGTTCCCGCGTCCTCAATCAGCCCGCGTTGGGCAAGTGTCCGTACGACAGAGTCAACGTTGACCCCGCGAATCGCAGACACCCGTGCCCGGGAAACCGGCTGCCGGTACGCAATGACCGCGAGCGTTTCCAATGCTGCCTGGGTGAGCCTGGCCGTCTGCCCCTCGAGCACATACTTGCCCACAATGTCGGCAAAGTCTGCACGGGAGTAGATGCGCCAGCCACCGGCGATGTTCCGCAATTCAAAACCCCGGGGGGTGGAGCCGAAACCAGCAACGCTGGCCGTTTCCACATCCGGGGCTTTAACAGTATAGCCGCTATACTCGCGCTCCAGTTCTGCGAGCAGTGCCCTGACCGCATCAACGGTCAGGTCAAGCCCCGCAGCCAGCTCCTCCTCCGTGGCCGGCTGGTCCAGGACCATCAGCACCGCCTCAAGGGCAGCCTTCGCCCCGCCCGGCAGGCTGTGGACATCCATTGCGCCGTCCGGCAATTGCCCGTTCACAGGTGCTCCTCGTATTCCTCACTCAGGTTGTCCGCCGACCAGTCCCCGGTTCCCGCAGTCCAATGCACGGCCAGGTCCGCCAGCGGCGAAAGCTGGTCGAAGGAGACCGCCTTGTCCCGGAACAGTTCCAGGAGCGCCAGGAACCGGGCCACCACCACCAGGGTGGAATCGGCGTCGGAAATCAGCGCCCGGAAAGTCAGCGGGGATTCCTGCTGCAGGCGCAGTCCCATAATTTCCGCCTGTTCCTTGACGCTCACGTTGCTGCCGTGCAGGTGGGCCAGCCCCACCGCGGTGGGCTGCGGAGCCTTCGGCCTCAGCGCCGCCTCTGCCAAGGCGGCGAACTGTTTCGGGGTGTGCTTCCAGACGAGTTCGGGCAGCATCGCGGCGAAGTGTTCCTCCAGCGCCACCTGGCGGGGAAAGCGGCGGCCTTCCTGGTGGAGGGTTTCGCCCAGGAGGCCGGCCACGTGCTTGAAGGCTTTGTACTGGAGAAGCCGCGCGAACAGGAGGTCGCGGGCCTCGAGCAGTGCAATATCCTCGTCGTCCTCCACTTCGCCGGCCGGAAGCAGGCGGGCGGCCTTGAGGTCCAACAGCGTCGCGGCGATGACCAGGAACTCGCTGGCCTCGTCCAGCGCCCATTCCTCACCGAGCTTCTGCAGCTTGCGGATGTACTTGATGAATTCGTCCGTGACGGTGGCGATCGCCACCTCAGTGATGTCCAGCTGGTGCTTCGCGATCAGCCCTAGCAGGAGGTCGAACGGACCGGTGAAGTTGGCCAGCCGCACCTCGAAGCCGGGCTTGGATTCGGCCACGGCGTGGCTAGGGTGCGCCGCCGCGCGAGATCAGCTCTTTGGCCAGCCGGCGGTATGCGTCGGCGCCCACGTGGTTTCCGGCGTAGCTGGTGATGGGCTCAGCAGCCACGGTGGCGTCGGCAAACTTGATGGACCGTTTGATGACGGTTTCGAAGACCTTGTCCCCGAAAGCCTCCACCAGGCGGGTGATGACTTCGCGGCTGTGGAGCGTCCGCGCGTCATACATGGTGGCGAGGACACCGTCCACCTGCAGCCGCGGGTTGAGCCGGTCCTGCACCTTGTCGATGGTTTCCACGAGCAACGCCACCGCGCGCAGGGCGAAGAATTCGCAAATCAGCGGAATGATCACGCCGTGCGCCGCGGTGAGGGCGTTGACGGTCAGGAGGCCCAGGGACGGCTGGCAGTCGATGAGGACAACGTCGTAGTCGTCTTCGACCTTCTTCAGCGCCCGGTCCAGCACCTGTTCGCGGGCTACTTCATTGACCAGCTGCACTTCCGCGGCGGAGAGGTCGATGTTGGCCGGCAGGAGGTCCACGTTCTCCACGCCGGTCTGGTGGATGGCATCGCGGATGTCCACCTTGCGGTCCATCAGCACGTTGTAGACCGTGAGGTCGAGCTCGTGGGGATTGACGCCCAGGCCGGCCGAGAGGGCACCCTGCGGATCGAAGTCCACCAGCAGCACGCGGCGGCCGTATTCGGCCAGCGCCGCGGCAAGGTTGATGGTGGAGGTGGTTTTTCCGACGCCGCCCTTTTGGTTCACCATCGCGATGACGCGGGCCGGACCGTGGGAGGACAGCGGCGCGGGTTCCGGGAACTCGCGGTATGGGCGCCCCGTGGGACCCATCACCGCGTTTTCCAGGTCGAATTCCGTGCCCTCCAGAGTTGCTGAACCCTGTTCGCTGCTCACGTATCTATCCACACTTTCGATGACGGTGATTTCCTGCCGCTGGATGGCCAGCGCCGTTCGTTCTTGATCCCAAGGTTACAGCGACCGACACGGTATTCAACGGAACTTGACTTTTCGCGGATGTTGAGCCTTGACCTTCTAGTTGAGGTCGAAGGTTTCCTGTCCGGGTACAGAAAACCGCCCCCGCAGCGTTGGCTGCGGGGGCGGTTTCCAGAAGGCGGGCCAAGAGGTCAGGCGTTGACCGGAACGGTGCGGGCTTCCGCTTGCTCGGGAGCGGCTTCACCGTGGTGGTGGGCCAGCATGGTTGCTTCGTCGAAGGGCTCCTGGCCGGAGAGGACGCTATTGACCTGGTCGCCGTCGATCTCCTTGACCCAGGTGCCGATCAGGATGGTGGCCACTGCGTTGCCGGTGAAGTTGGTCAGAGCGCGGGCCTCGGACATGAACCGGTCGATGCCGACAATCATGCCCACGCCGCCCAGCAGTTCGGGCTTGTGGGCCTGCAGGCCTGCCGCAAGGGTGGCCAGGCCGGCGCCGGTGACGCCTGCAGCGCCCTTGGAAGCGATGATCATGAAGATCAGCAGGGAGATCTGTGCGCCGAGGTCCAGCGGTGTGCCCATGGCGTTGGCCACGAAGAGGGACGCCATGGTCAGGTAGATGGCGGTGCCGTCAAGGTTGAAGGAGTAGCCGGTGGGTACGGTCACGCCGACGACGGGCTTGGAGACGCCGAGGTGTTCCATCTTGGCGATCAGGCGGGGCAGGGCGGCTTCGGAGGATGAGGTGGAGAAAATGAGGAGGTATTCCCGGCCCAGGTACTTCATGAGCTTGAAGATGTTGACGCCGGTGACCACCTTGAGCAGGCCGCCGAGGATGATCACGATGAACAGTGCGCAGGTGATGTAGAAGGCGGCCATCAGCGTGAACATGCTGACGATGGCCTGGAAGCCGGTAGCTCCCACGACGGCGGCGATGGCACCGAAGGCACCCACCGGGGCAAGCCACATGATCATGATCAGGATGCGGAAGACGAGGACCTGGCCATGGCCGATGGCCTTGAGGATGGGGGCGCCCTGCGGGCCCATCTTCTGGAGGGCAAACCCTACGAGGATGGCAGCAAACAACGTGGGGAGGACCGGAATGTCGCCCGGGATGATTCCGAGCAGGAAGGCGACGGTGCTGTCTACTTCCGCCTTCTTGTTGGGATCGTAAGGGGCAAGCTTCAGGCCTTCACCGGGGTGGATCAGGTTGCCGACAACCAGGCCAATGCCAAGCGCGAACGTGGACATGAGGACGAAGTAACCCAGGGCCAGGCCCCCCACCTTTCCCACGGTTGCCGCCTTGGCGATGGAGCCGATGCCCAGGACGATGGTGCAGAAAATGACCGGGGCGATCATCATCTTGATGAGCTTGATGAACCCGTCGCCGAGCGGCTTGAGGGACTTGCCAACCTCAGGGAACATCAGCCCCACCAGGGCGCCCAGGATGACGGCGGCGATGACGGCGATGTACAGGTAATGCGATTTGTCGATGCCCTTGCGCCGCGTCTTCACGGTGTCGAGCGACTCTCCTCGTTGAGAAGCCATGATGTTGTCTCCTTATGGATAATCTGGTAGACGCTGCGGGCACATTCTCTGGGCTCAACACGTCCTGCGGTGTGATAACCATCATTGGGCACGCCGTGACCCAGCTCACCGTTGCGTTCATATTGGTCGTGGCGCAGATAACAGTCATGGAAGATGCGCGGGAAGGTACAGATGATCCACCGCTGGAGTATCGCCCGACGGCTCTTCGTGGCGAACCTGCTGATCGTGGTGGTGTTTATCGCGATCGTCGGATCCGCCACCTATGTCGACGCCCGTGACCGCACCTACGACGAGGCCGGTTTGCGGATGGCAGGAATTGCGGACGCAATTGCTGCCAGCCCCTTCGTGCTGCAGGCGGCGGATTCCGACGAACCTTCGTCCCTCCTGCAGCCCTATGCCATGGACGTCATGGCACGTGCCGACGTCGACTTCATCACCATCATGGCTCCGGACCGGACGCGGTGGACCCATCCCCGGAGTGAGGAGCTCGGCCGCCCCTATATCGGTTCCATTGACGCCGCACTGCGCGGCGATGAATTCACCGAGGTCACCGCGGGCACCCTCGGCCCGTCCGTGCGGACCATCGTTCCGGTCAAGGACGCCGGCGGTGCAGTCAGGGCGCTGGTGGCAGTGGGCGTCACGGTGGGGACGGTGGACGTCGCCTTCGCCGCACGCCTGCCTGCCCTGCTGGCCATCGGGCTTGCCCTGCTGGTGGGCGGGTCCCTGGCGTCCTGGCTGCTGGGCAGGTACCTTCGCCGGGTCACCCGGGGCTGGGGGCCGGAGCAGCTGTCGCAGCTCTTCGCCTACTACGAGTCCGTGCTGCATTCAGTCCGCGAAGGGCTGATCCTTATCGACACCAAAGGCAAAGTGGTGATGTACAACGACCAGGCCGCCGAGCTGCTGGGCCTGGATGAGACGGGCAGCAAGGACCCCACCCGTCCGCCGTCGCTCGCAGAACTGCCCCTCGACGAGGAGCTCCGCTACCTGTTTGAATCCGGCCGCAGCGCAAAGGACGAAATTGTCCTCTCCGGATCCCGGGTCCTGGTGGTGAACCAGGGGCCGGCGAAGGGGCCGGAAACAGCAGGCAGCCGGGGCAGGACCCCGGTGTACGGAACAGTGGCCACCCTTCGGGACCGGACCGAAATCGAGGCCCTGGGCAACGAGCTGGAAACGATGCGGACCCTTTCCGACGCCCTGCGGGCGCAGACCCACGAACACGCAAACCGGCTGCACACCATGGTTTCGCTTTTGGAGTTGGGCCGCACCCGGGAGGCCCTGGATTTTGCCACCAAGGACCTGGAGCTCAGCCAGCAGCTGACGGACAACATGGTCAGCTCGGTGGACGAGCCGGTATTGGGTGCGCTGGTCATGGGCAAGGTGGCCGAAGCCCATGAGCGGGGAGTCCAGCTGGATGTCGCCACCCTGGGATCAGGCACGGTGGAGGGCATCGCCGTGCAGGACCTGGTGACCATCCTCGGAAACCTGCTGGACAACGCCATCGACGCCGCCGCGGAGGGAACGCCTCCCCGGCGGGTGGAGCTGACGGTGGAATCCGACGAGGAAGGCCTCGACATCGCCGTCCACGACTCCGGCGCACCGATTGATCCAGGCTCCGTGGAGAACATCCTCCGGCACGGATACAGTACAAAGCCCGCCGGGCCGGGCGGGCGGGGCATCGGGCTTGCCCTGGTCCGCCAGGCTGTACAGCGGCTGGGAGGTACATTGACCATCAACGGACGGCGCGGCGCCAAGTTCGAAGTGTTCCTGCCCGCAGCATTGCCCCCAGAGGCACCATTGTCCCCAGAGAAGGAGCATGGAGCGTGAGTGACATAAGGGTCCTCGTCGTTGAGGACGAGGCCATCGCGTCCGCCGCGCACGCAGCCTACGTGGGGCGTGTTCCGGGTTTCGAGCTCGCCGGGACCGCCCCGGACGGCCAGTCCGCGCTTCGGCTGCTCAACGAGTTTTCGGCAGCAGGCAAACCCGTGGAGCTGGTCCTGCTGGACATGAACCTGCCCGATCTCCACGGGCTGGACATTGCCCGGCGGATGCGCTCGGCCGGCATTCTTGCCGACATCATCGCCATCACCGCCGTCAGGGAGCTGGCCATTGTGCGCAGCGCCGTGGCTATCGGAGTGGTGCAGTACCTCATCAAGCCGTTCACGTTCGCCACCTTTGCGGACAAGCTGGAAAGCTACCGGCAGTTCCGCCAGCAACTTGCAGGCCCGGGCACAGCGTCGGGCAAGTCCGCCACATCCCAGAGCGAAGTGGACCAGGCGTTCGCCAGCCTGCGGGCCCCCTCCGAACTTCCCCTGCCCAAGGGGCTCTCGGCCTCCACGCTGGGCTCGGTCCAGGACTTCGTGAGGCAGCAGCACGACGCCGTGTCCGCCACCGAGGTGATGGATGCGCTGGGGATGTCCCGGGTGACCGCACGCCGGTACCTTGAGTATCTTGCCGACGCCGGCACCGTCTCGCGGACTGCGCGGTACGGCACGCCGGGCAGGCCGGAAAATGAATACCGCTGGAGCGGGCGGTAACCGAACAGCTGTATACACCAACCGCCGGACTTGTGCCCTTTTCGCTTCCAGGGCTTCCTTTTCTCCACAGCGTGTATACACTGAGGTGGAAAGCCGAAGGAATGGAGCAGCAGTGCGGGCAAGCGAACGCGCCTACAGGGCACTGCGCGACGACATCGTGGAGTGGCGGCTTCCGCCCGGCACGCTGCTGGCCGAAGTGGAACAGTCAGGGCGCCTCGGGGTTTCACGCACGCCGCTCCGGGAAGCGCTGGGCCGCCTCACGGCAGAAGGCCTGACGACGGCGGGCGGGCGCGGCGTGATGGTCACCGCCATCTCCCTGGCTGACATCGATGAACTCTTCGAACTCCGGGAGACACTGGAAGGGAGGGCGGCGGCGCTTGCCGCAGAGCGCGGCGAACCTGCAACATTCCGGCGGCTGCAGGCCGCCCTGCTGGCGGCCCCGGCGCTCGTCACCGGCGACACGCCCGCCGTCGAGGACTACTACGGCCTGGTCAGTGACCTGGATGCGGCCATAGACTCGGCAATTTCCAACTCCTACCTGGTGCAGGCAATGCGGAGTTTGAGGGTGCATCTGGTCCGCATTCGACGGATGGCAGCTGACAACGCAGCCCGGCTGACGGCAGCGGCAGCCGAACACGCGGCCATTGCCGAGGCAATCGCCGACCGCAACCCCCGGCTCGCGCAGGCCGCCACCACACTGCATCTGCATCGCAGCCTTTCCCACATCAAAGCCACCTCCACTTCCCTGCACAACACGTCCACATCCCCCTAAAGGAGCACCATGGTTCAGGAACACCACGTCCGCGTGTACAAGAGCGAGGAAAACCTTCCCCGGGAGGACCAGCTGGCCCACAAGATCGCCGTGGTCGCCGCCGACCCCGTGGAGGTCACCGCCGAGGTGACCGACATGGTGATCAACCGGATCATCGATAACGCCTCGGTGGCCATCGCATCGCTGAACCGTGCACCGATCGTGGCCGCACGGGCCCAGGCGCTGTCCCACGCACCCAGCACGGGCGGCAAGGGCGCGAAGGTCTTTGGCATCGGGGAACGGGTCTCCCCCGAATGGGCCGCGTGGGCGAACGGCGTTGCCGTTCGGGAACTGGACTACCACGACACCTTCCTCGCCGCCGACTACTCGCACCCGGGCGACAACATTCCGCCGATCCTGGCCGTCGCGCAGCACGCGGGTTCCAGCGGCCTCGACCTGCTGCGTGGGATCGCCACCGGGTATGAGATCCAGGTGAACCTGGTCAAGGCGATCTGCCTGCACAAGCACAAGATCGACCACGTCGCCCACCTGGGCCCCTCCGCTGCGGCAGGCATCGGCACACTGCTGGGCCTCGACGTCGAGACCATCTTCCAGTCCGTGGGCCAGGCCCTGCACACCACCACCGCCACCCGGCAGTCGCGCAAGGGCGAGATATCCACCTGGAAGGCCCACGCCCCGGCCTTCGCCGGGAAGATGGCCGTCGAAGCCGCGGACCGTGCGATGCGCGGGCAGACTTCGCCTGTGCCGATCTACGAGGGTGAAGACGGTGTGATCGCCTGGCTGCTCGATGGGCCCGACGCCTCCTACATGGTGCCGCTCCCCACTCCCGGGCAAGCGAAGCGGGCCATCCTGGATACCTACACCAAGGAACACTCGGCCGAGTACCAGGCCCAGGCCTGGATCGACCTCGCCCGGAAACTCCACAAAGAGCACCCCGAAGCCACGGACCCGGCCAACGTGAAGTCGGTGCTGATCAAAACCAGCCACCACACCCATTACGTCATTGGCTCCGGCGCCAACGATCCCCAGAAGTACTCGCCCACAGCATCCCGCGAAACCCTGGACCACTCCATCCCCTACATCTTCACTGTCGCGCTGCAGGACGGGGCCTGGCACCACGTTGACTCCTATTCCCCTGAACGCGCCGCGCGCCCGGACACGGTGGATCTGTGGCAAAAGGTGTCCACCGAGGAAGATGCGGAATGGACGCGCCGCTACCACTCCCTGGACATCAACGAAAAAGCCTTCGGCGGCTCCGTGGAAATCACCCTCACCGACGGCACCATCATCACTGATGAGATCGCCGTGGCTGACGCCCATCCGCTCGGTGCCCGGCCGTTCGGCCGGGAGCAGTACATCACCAAGTTCCGCACCCTCGCCGCAGGGCTCGTGGAGGAAGCCGAAATTGATCGGTTCCTCGCCGCCGTCGAACGCCTCCCCGAACTCGCCGCCGGGGAACTGGACCAGCTGAACATCACCGCAGCCCCCGGCGTCATCGACCTGAACGCCGCACCCAAGGGACTGTTCTAGATGCTGTACTCCACCACCACCCCGGAACAGAAGCGCATCCGGTTCCGCGAGCTACTCGCCTCCGGCACCATCGCCCAGTTTCCAGGGGCGTTCAACCCGCTCTCCGCGAGGCTGATCCAGGAAAAGGGATTCGCGGGGGTCTACATCTCCGGCGCCGTCCTGGCTAACGACCTCGGCCTGCCGGACATCGGGCTGACCACCCTGACGGAGGTTGCCACCAGGGCCGGGCAGATTGCCCGGATGACGGACCTGCCAGCCATTGTCGACGCCGACACCGGCTTCGGCGAACCCATGAACGTGGCCCGCACCGTCCAGGAAATCGAAAACGCCGGACTCGCCGGACTGCACATCGAGGACCAGTTCAACCCCAAACGCTGCGGCCACCTCGACGGCAAAAACGTGGTGGACCTGGACACCGCCACCAAACGCATCCGCGCCGCCGCCGACGCCCGCCGCGACCCGAACTTCCTCATCATGGCCCGCACCGACATCCGCGCCACGGATGGGCTGGCAGCAGCCCAGGACCGCGCCAAAGCCCTGGTGGACGCCGGCGCGGACGCCATCTTTCCCGAAGCCATGAAGGACCTCACCGAGTTCCAGGCCATCCGCGACGCCGTGGACGTGCCCATCCTGGCCAACATGACCGAATTCGGCAAAAGCGACCTCTTCACCATAGAGCAGCTCCAGGGCGTGGGCGTCAACATGGTCATCTACCCCGTCACCCTCCTCCGTAGTGCCATGGGCGCCGCCGAGCGTACGCTGGACTCGATCAGGTCAGAGGGAACGCAGGAAGCACAGGTTGGCAGCATGCTGACGCGTGCACGGCTGTACGAGCTGGTGGACTACGAGGGCTACAACCGGTTCGACACAGGGGTCTTCAATTTCCAGGTCCCCGGAACGCACTAACGACCCGCCGGCTCCGGCCGGCTTCAACAGGCGACAGGAACAAAGGAGTTTCAGCATGGCTGAACAGGACATCAAAAAGGGTCTCGCCGGCGTCGTGGTGGACTACACCTCCGTCTCCAAGGTCAACCCGGACACGAACTCACTGCTGTACCGCGGCTACCCGGTCCAGGAGCTGGCCGCCCGCTGCAGCTTCGAAGAGGTGGCCTACCTGCTCTGGAACGGGGAACTGCCCACCCCGGACCAGCTGGCGGAATTCACGGCCAGGGAACGCGCGTGCCGTGCCCTGGACCCCGTGGTGAAACAGGTCATCGACGCGCTTCCCACCACCGCCCACCCCATGGACGTGTGCCGGACCGCGGCGTCCGTGCTGGGCGCCCGGCACCCGCTGGCCGAAGACTCCTCCCGGGAGGCGAACATGGCCAAGGCGATCGACCTTTTCTCGGCGATGCCCGCCGTCGTCTCCTACGACCAGCGTCGCCGCCACGGCCAGGACGCCGTCGAACCACGCGACGACCTGGGCTACTCCGCCAACTTCCTCTGGATGGCCTTCGGCGAAGAGCAGGTTCCGGAGGTTGTGGAGGCCTTCAACGTGTCGATGATCCTCTACGCCGAACACTCCTTCAACGCCTCCACCTTCACCGCCCGGGTTGTCACCTCCACCCTCTCGGACCTCCACTCGGCCGTCACCGCAGCCATCGGCGCCCTGAAAGGCCCCCTGCACGGCGGAGCCAATGAGGCCGTGATGCACACCTTCGACGAAATCGGCATCCGCCCCCAGGAATCGCTGGAGGAGGCAGCCGCCCGCGCCAGGGCGTGGATGGAAGATGCACTGGCGCAGAAGAAGAAGGTCATGGGCTTTGGCCACCGCGTCTACAAGCACGGCGACTCCCGCGTGCCCACCATGAAGGCCGCCCTGGACAAGATGATCGCGCACTACGGCCGGCCCGAACTCCTGGGCCTGTACAACGGCCTGGAGCAGGCGATGGACGAGGCCAAAGCCATCAAACCCAACCTCGACTACCCTGCCGGACCCACCTACCACCTCATGGGCTTCGACACGGCAACCTTCACGCCACTGTTCGTGGCCAGCCGCATCACGGGCTGGACGGCGCACATCATGGAGCAGCTGGACTCCAACTCGCTGATCCGGCCATTGAGCGAATACGTCGGCCCGGAGGAACGGCACCTGCCCTAGGGCCTTTCGGGAGTACGACGGCGGGACGGCCACGGAGGTGACCGTCCCGCCGTCGGGCGTTTACTGCCTAAGGCAGGATGCTCACCGAGGAAGCGACCGTTTCGTTGTCGTCGTTCAGGGTGACCACCACGTTGACCTTGCCGCCTTCCAGGACCACCGGCAGCCAGTGGTCGGCGTCCTGCCACATGCGTTCAACGGGCAGGGTGTCGGTCCGGAACCACTCCGGCAGGACTTCGTCGCTGTCCGCCGGTTCACCCTGCCACGTCCTGGCAGTGAAGAGACTGGTGCTCATATTCCATTCCGGCTTCGCGGGGAAGACAAAGTTCACCGCCCCGGCATCCGTGAGGTCCTCAACCCGCACGGAAACACCGGTTTCCTCCATGACTTCACGGACGGCCGCTTCGCCGTCGCTCTCCCCCGGTTCCACATGCCCGCCGATCCCGACGATCTTTCCCGTGCCGAAGCCTGTCCGTTTCAGGCCCAGGAGCACCTCCGGGCCGGACTCCCCGTCGCGGAGCAGGAAACAGAGAGTCACCCTTGCAGCAGTCATGCGCCCAAGCCTATGGGGTGGGAGAGTTGTCTGCGAAGAAGCCGCAGGGGCGCTGACTATGCCAAGCTCTACGTGTGACTCCTGAAACCGGACCCGGGATACGGCCGGCCCGCATTTCGGCCCTTGATGCCCGCCTGCCGGAGTGGCTGGTGCGCAACCCCTTGTACTGGGGCTGGGCCTGGGCCGGTTTTTGGACTCTGCTGATTGTCATCGACGAATTCGTGGACCTGGCAGGCTGGACCTGGTACCTGCTGGTGGCCGCGGCTGCCCTGCCCACGCTTCTCAGCACCCTGGCCGTCCTGCACGTGACTCCCCGCCGGCACGTGCGGCCTGCGCGGGAGTCGGTTTTGGGCCTGTTCTTCGTCCGTTTCCTGGCGCTCGTTGCGGCCTTCATTGTGTGGGCAATATCGGTGGTGCTGAGCGCCTCCATCTCCACCACCATCCAGGCCCTGGCCGGCGATTCAGAGCGTGAGGTGACCGCTTTGGGTTTCACCTTGATGGCAGCCCTGTTCCCCATTGTGGTGGCTGTCCTGTGGCTGGCGTTCGTTGCCCGGTGCGCCTGGTTCCTGCGGAGGCTTCGCGGCTGGCGGCAGGTCCCTGCGTTCTCGCGGGTGCCGAAATCATTCCTGCGTGGCCGCGCCCGGCTGCACCGGGTGGTGATCGGCCTGGCGCATCCGGGACTGATGCTGCTCGCGGGGATGGGCACGTCGGTACTGGCATTCCTCCTGGGCCCGGTGGAACTGACCATCGAGGCGCTGCCCTAGCTGTCCCGGTGCACTGCATCTGGGCAGCTGGGCCCAGGCCGTGTCAGCCGAGTGCGCGCGGATGTGCAGCGGCGTAGATCTCGCGCAGCGTATCGGCTGTGACCAGGGTGTACACCTGCGTGGTGGTCACCGAGGCGTGTCCCAACAGCTCCTGGACCACCCGGACGTCCGCGCCGCCTTCAAGCAGGTGCGTGGCGAAGGAATGCCGCAGGGTGTGGGGAGAGACGTCCTTGGTGATGTTGGCCTTTTCGGCGGCGGTCTTCAGGATGGTCCACGCACTCTGCCGGCTGATCCTGCCGCCGCGGGCGTTCAGGAAGAGTGCGGGTGTCCCCTTCCCCTTGGCCGCCAGCAGCGGGCGGCCGCGCACCAGGTAGGCGTCCAGGGCCCTGGCACCATAGGACCCGAGGGGCACAAGCCGCTCCTTGGACCCCTTGCCGAAGAGACGGACAATGGCGGGCCCCGCTTCAGGTTCGGCCAAAGAAATGTCATCAACGTCCAGGCCAACCGCCTCACTGATGCGCGCTCCGGTGGAGTACAGGAATTCCAGCAGGGCGCGGTCCCGCAGCCCGGTTGCCGTATCCGTTCCCGCGGCCTCAAGGATCCTGGTTACCTCGTCAACGGTGATGGCTTTGGGCAACCTCTTGCCGGCCATGGGCGGATGGACCTCGCTGGCGGGGTCCGAGGGCGTAAAGCCTTCCAGGGCCCAGAACTTATGCAGCCCGCGGACGGCCACCACTGTCCTCGCCGCGGACCTGACGCCGAGGGCGGAGCCACCGTCGGACCCGTCCGACAGGGCGCGGACGTATCCGGTTACGTGGTGGCGTGTGATGTCCTCGGGCCGCCGGCATCCCGCAGCATCGAGGTAGCGGGAGTACCGGGCAAGGTCGCGGCGGTAGGCGGCAAGCGTGTTGGCGGCCAGCCCCCGCTCCACACCCATGTGCTGCAGGTAGTCGGTGATGCCACGGTCGATGGCGGTTGGGGCGGCTGCGGGCACGTCCCCTGCCGCATCAACCGGGGGTACCGCTTCAGCCGAGGGAGCTGGAACCATCAGCGCTGGCTGGGATGCGCCGGCCAGGGTGCATCGGCAGGACGGAGGTTCGTGTAGTTGTCCGCCCGCGCGGCCGCCGCTGCAAGGATTCCGACGACGGCGGACGGGTTGTGGAGGCGCCCCTCCAGCACGGACGCCACGGCGTCATCGAGGCTGATCCAGTGGAACTCGATCTCCGCTTCCTCATCCGTCCGCTCGTGGCGTTCATGATGGGGCACTTCGGTCAGGTCGCGGGCCAGGTAGATCCTGATCGCTTCACTGGAGGACCCGGGCGAGTTGAAGAAATCGGCAAGCACGTTCCAGGTGCCGGCGGCGAGGTCTGCCTCTTCGGCAAGTTCCCGGGCCGCACCGACCACAAAATCCTCGCCCTCGATGTCCAGCAGGCCGGCCGGGATCTCCCAGAGTTCCATGCCCACCGGGTGCCGGTACTGCTTCAGCAGGAGGATCTCGCCGTCGCCGTTCATGGGCAGGACAGCCACGGCACCGGGGTGGTCGATGTAGTCGCGGGTCAGGGCCTCGCCCGTCTCCTGCAGCTGGAAACTGTCGCTGACGACATCCCAGATCCGGCCTTCATAGACCTTCTCCGTAGACAAAAGACGGCGCGGGCTCGGTGCATCCGAAACCTTGACTACATGGGAGGCTTCAGGTGTACCGGGCATCGCGCCGTCCTTTTTCTGTTGTGGGAACTACTTAGCGGCTACCGTACCGGACTGCGCGGCCTCGGAAGCAGCGGCCGGGACCGTGTCGGCACCGCTCTGGTGGTCCAGGGCAGCCTTGACCAGGCCGGCAAACAGCGGGTGCGGGCGGGTGGGCCGCGAGCTCAGCTCGGGGTGCGCCTGCGTGGCCACATAGTAGGGGTGGACATCCGCGGGCAGTTCGACGAACTCCACGAGCTTGCCGTCCGGGGAGGTCCCTGAGAAGACCAGGCCTTGGGCGGCAATCTGGTCACGGTACTTGTTGTTGACCTCGTAGCGGTGGCGGTGGCGTTCGCTGACGGTGGTCTTGCCGTAGGTTCCGGCAATCACGGAGCCTGCGTCGAGCTTGGCTTCGTAGAGGCCCAGGCGCATGGTGCCGCCAAGGTCGCCGCGGCCTTCAACGAATTCCAGCTGCTCTTCCATGGTGGCGATCACGGGGTACTTGGAATCCGGCTCGAATTCGCTGGAGGAGGCGCCTTCCATGCCGACAACGTTGCGGGCGTACTCGATCACCATGCACTGCAGGCCCAGGCAAAGGCCCAGGACGGGCAGCTTGGTTTCGCGGGCGAACTTCAGCGCACCCAGTTTGCCCTCGAGGCCGCGGATGCCGAAGCCGCCGGGAACACAGATGGCGTTGACGCCCTCGAGTGCCTTGATGGCACCCTCACGCGTTTCGCATTCGTCGGACGGGACCCAGCGGATCTTGACCTTGGTGTCGTTGGCGAAGCCGCCGGCGCGCAGGGCTTCGGTCACGGAGAGGTAGGCGTCCGGCAGGTCGATGTACTTGCCCACCAGCGCGATTTCCACGTGGTGCTTGGGGTTGTGGACGGCTTCGAGCAGCTTGTCCCAGCTGGTCCAGTCCACGTCCTTGAACGGCAGGTCCAGGGCGCGCACGATGTACGAATCCAGGCCCTGGCTGTGCAGGGTCTTGGGGATGTCGTAGATGCTGGGGGCGTCGGCTGCGTTCACTACGGCGTCGATGTCGACGTCGCACATGCGGCCGATCTTCTCGCGCATGGCGTCCGGCACTTCGCGGTCCGAGCGGATGACGATGGCCTCGGGCTGGATGCCGATGGAGCGCAGTGCAGCAACGGAATGCTGGGTGGGCTTGGTCTTCAGCTCCTGGGACGGTCCGATGTACGGGACCAGCGACACGTGGAGGAAGAACACGTTGGTCCGGCCGATGTCCTGGCGTACCTGGCGGGCGGATTCGAGGAACGGCTGGGACTCGATGTCACCAACGGTGCCGCCGATTTCGGTGATGATGACGTCCGGGGCGTTCTTGCCTTCGGCCGGCAGGCGCATCCGGCGCTTGATTTCATCGGTGATGTGCGGAATGACCTGGACGGTGTCCCCGAGGTACTCGCCGCGGCGTTCCTTGGCGATGACCGTGGAGTAGACCTGGCCGGTGGTCACGTTCGCCGAACCCTCGAGGTTTTCGTCGAGGAAGCGCTCGTAGTGCCCGATGTCCAGGTCGGTTTCCGCGCCGTCGTCGGTGACGAAGACTTCGCCGTGCTGGAAGGGGTTCATCGTGCCCGGATCCACGTTCAGGTAGGGATCGAGCTTCTGCATAGTTACAGACAGGCCGCGTGCCCGCAGCAGATGACCGAGGCTCGAAGCCGTCAGTCCCTTACCGAGCGAGGACGCCACACCACCGGTTACGAAGATGTGTTTGGTCGTCTTGGACGAGCCCGGGAACCGGGAATTTACACGGGAATTTGATCGCTGCACCACGGAATTCGAGCCTATCATCAATTGAGCCTTCCACGGGTCTGGAAACTGTTTCCCCAAATGCTCCAGTGTGCAGGCCCGGAGGCCCGATGATCAAGGGTCCGGGGCTTGCCCATGGATACTTACGGCTGCGCCTGAGGGCCAGTTCCGGTGCTGTCAGGCCCGCTGCGGCAGCAGTTTCGCGTCATCCAGCAGCTCCTGGGCGTGGGCCTGCGCGGACTCCGAATCCTCCTGGCCGGCCAGCATGCGGGCCAGTTCGCGGACCCGCTCCGGACCGTCAAGGAGTCGCACATCACTGGAGGTGAACCCGGTGGCGGTGCCGCCGTCGGCTCCCCTGACGGATGTTTTGGTGACGGTGATGTGCTGGTCCGCGAACGCCGCAACCTGGGGCAGGTGCGTGACCACCAACACCTGCACGTGGCGGGCCAGCATGGCCAGCCGGCGGCCGATCTCGACGGCGGCGCGGCCCCCCACCCCGGCGTCCACTTCGTCAAAGACAAACGTGGGCACGGGATCCACCGCCGCCAGCACCACCTCGATGGCGAGCATCACGCGGGACAGCTCACCGCCGGACGCGCCCTTCCCCAGCGGCCGGGCCGGGGCGCCGGAGTGCGGCTGCAGCAGGAAATTGATCTCGTCCGCACCGTGCGGCCCCAGCTGGCCCGAAGGCTCAAGGGTGATCACCAGGGTAGCGTCGGCCATGGCCAGGGCCTTCAGTTCGGCGCTGACGCGGGCCGAGAGATCCTTGGCGGCTTTCGTCCTGATCTTGCTGATGGATGCTGCCTGCTTCTTCAGGTCCGCCTCTGCCCGCACCACCTCGGCATCCAGCGCCTCGATCCGGGAGGAATCGTCCTGCAGCTCGTCGTAGCGCACGCGGGCGTTTTCCGCCCATTCCAGGACTTCGTCGATGGTGGGGGCGTACTTCCGGACGAGTTTGGCCAGGGCCGCCCGCCGGTCCTCGATCTCCGCGAGGCGCTCCGGCCCCTCGGAATCCAGGCCGGCCTGGTAGCTGGCGAGCTCCGTGGCGATGTCATTGAGCAGGAAACCCACTTCGGCGAGCCGGGCAGCCGCGGAACCGAGTTCGGCGTCGTGCTCCGCCACATGTTCCAGGGTCCGCTTGGCGGCGTCCACCAGGGTGGTGGCGTCACCTGCTTCACCGAAGTCCTCGGCGATGAGGGCCTGGTGGGCGGTGCTGGCGGCGATGCGCAGTTCCTCCACGTTGGCCAGCTTGACGGCCTCGGCCTTCAGCAGCTCGTCCTCCCCCGGCTGGGGGTCCACCTCGTCAATTTCGGCCAGGGCTGTCTGCAGGGATTCGGCTTCGCGCAGCCTGTCGCGGGCGGCGCTGCGCAGCGTGTCCAGCTCGGACTGGCTGGCTTTCCAGTGGTTGTACAGGTCCTGGTAGGCCGCCAGGGGCCCGGCCAGGGAGTCGCCGGCGAACTTGTCCAGGGCGCCCCGTTGCGCAGCCGCACCCTTGAGGCGGATCTGGTCAGACTGGCCGTGCACCACCACCAGGGTTTCGCCGATCTCGGCCAGGACGCCCACCGGGGCGGCCCTGCCGCCCAGGAACGCACGGCTGCGGCCGTCCGAACCAAGGCGCCGTGCCAGGATCAGCTCAGCGCCGCCGTCGAACTCTTCCGCTTCGGCGCCCGCATCCAGCGCACGCGCAATGGCCGGGTGCCCGGCGTCGAGCTTAAGGACCGCCTCCGCCGTCGCGCTCTTCGCACCGCTGCGGACGGCGCCGGCGTCTGAGCGGGCACCCAGCAGCAGGCCGACGGCGGTAACCACCATGGTCTTACCCGCGCCGGTCTCACCGGTCACCACGCTGAGCCCCGGGCCCAGCGGCAGGGTTGCGTCGGTGATGACGCCCAGATCGCGGATTCTCAGTTCTTCAAGCATGGTTTCACTTTGCAGTCGACGGATCGGTATCGGCTTCGGGCTGGCCCGCCTGCGGCACCTGGAGCGGAGGCTGGGGCCGCGGCGTCCTGACGATGGGGATGGGACCGGTATGGATCGCCTCGGCCTTCGGCACCGGCCCCCGCCAGCCATGGATGGGCAGTTCAAACTTACGGACCAGCCGGGCGGAGAAGGGCGTCTGGTGCGTCCGGGCCAGCCTGACGGGTGTGGCGGACTTCGTGACCTCCACGCGCGCGCCGGGCGGCAGGTCCACGGACCGGCGGCCATCACACCACAGGACGCCCTGCGCGTCGGTGCGGCTCAGCACCTCCACGGCAAGCCGTGAGCGCGGCGACACCACCAGGGGCTTGGCAAAGAGCGCGTGGGCACTGATGGGGACGATGACCAGTGCCTCCACCTCCGGCCAGACCACGGGGCCGCCGGCGGAAAAGGCGTACGCGGTGGAACCTGTGGGTGTGGCCAGCACGATCCCGTCGCACCCGAAGGATGTCAGCGGGCGCTCGTCCACTTCGGTGACCACCTCGAGCATGCGCTCCCGGTTGGCCTTTTCGATCGCAGCCTCGTTGAGCGCCCAGGTGTGCCAGATCTTCTGGCCACGGATCCAGACCTGGACGTCGATGGTCATCCGTTCTTCCACGGTGTAGTCGCGGCTCGCGATCCACTCAACCGTCTGGGCCAGGTCCGCCCGTTCACTTTCGGCCAGGAAGCCCACATGGCCCAGGTTCACGCCCAGCAGGGGCACGTCCACTTCCCGGACCAGTTCGGCGGCACGCAGGATGGTGCCGTCACCGCCGAGGACCATCACCAGTTCGACGTCCGGGAGCTGGACGTGGTCGTGGAGCACTTCCACGGGCTGGGCCAGGTGGCCGAAGAACCGTTCCATATCGTCCAGCTCGGACTCCTGCATCACCGGGACGATCCCCGAGGCGTGCAGCAGGGCGCAGGCTTCCCAGGCGGCTTTCAGTGATTCCTCGCGGCCGGTGTGGGCGAGGACCAGTACACGCCTGCTCATCAGGTTCCGCTCTCTAGTGGTTCGGCCAGATACGTCCGAGCAAGGCAGCGGCAGCTGCCTCTCGCTCTTCGATCTTAGGCAAGTCTTGGCTGATCCTGCGTTTTATCCACAGGAAGTATTCGACGTTTCCGTCCTGACCCGGGAGCGGGCTTTGTGCCAGGCCGCACAGGTCGAGGCCGGCATCTAGCGCTGACCTGGCCACTTTTTCCACCGCCATGCGGCGTTCCCGCTCCGAGGTCACCACTCCGGTGCGTCCCAGGCGGTCCTTGCCGATCTCGAACTGCGGTTTGACCATCAGCACCAGGTCGCCCCCGGGTTCGGTGCACAGCGCCAGCGGCTGGACCACCAGGGTGAGCGAAATGAAGGAGAGGTCGGCCACGGTCAGTGCGGCGGTGCCGCCGATGTCCGCCGGCGTCATGTAGCGGACGTTGAGTCCCTCGTGGACAGCCACGCGGGGATCGCTGCGGAGCCGGGGCACCAGCTGGCCGTGCCCGACGTCGACCGCCACCACGTGTGCCGCGCCCCGCCTGAGCAGGACATCGGTGAAGCCGCCGGTGGAAGCTCCGGCGTCCAGGCACCGTTTTCCTTCCACCTGGACGTCCGGGAAGGCGTCCAGGGCGCCGGCGAGCTTGTGGCCGGCGCGGCTGGCGTACGTGTCCTGCTCGTCATGTTCGACGGCGAGGTCCCGGTCATCGTCAACCTGCAGGGACGCTTTTTCCAGGATCCTGCCGTCGGAGCTCACTTTGCCCTCGGCGATCAGGGCGGCGGCATGCGTGCGCGACCTGGCCAGGCCGCGGGCAACGAGGGCCTGGTCGAGGCGTACGGGCATCAGGCCCCGCCGTCCGCGGGCTCGGCGTTCAGGGCGGCGAGGAGCTCGTCATGAAGCCCGTTGTAGGCCGCTTCATGCTCTGCCACCGGAATTTGCGGCAGGGCATCAAGCCGCGACAGAGCCTGGGCAACGACGGGATCCGTGACTCCGGCATCTGCGGCACTTGGCCAGTCCGGGGAAGGCTGGGCTGCTGTTTCGTCGGGTCGGTTCAGCTCAGTCATTCGTCCAGTCTAATGATCCATCCAGGCCAGCTGCGGCGCCTGTGGTGCGGAGGCGTCCGGCGTTGCTGCCCACCAGGCGGCGCAGGCGGCGCGCCACGCGTCCAGGTCGTCCGGACTGCCAATGATGCCCACCGCGCCGTTCGCTACCCGGGCCGAGGCCTTCCCGCACGAGTAGGTGCCGTCGTCGTGCGTCACCTCCGGGTAGGGCCGGTGCAGGTCCGGCAGCGTTTCGATGAGGTAGTCCGGACGCTCCGCGGCGCGGGCGGCCAGGATGCTCTGCCGGGTGTCGACGCCGGTCAGGACGGCTACGGTGGCGAAGCCCGCGTTGTTGCCGCCCAGGATATCCGTGTCCAGCCGGTCACCAACCACCAGGGGGCGTTCGGCGCCGAGCCGTTTGGCCGCCGAGTGGAAGAGCGGTGCTTCCGGCTTGCCTGCCACGAGGGGCTTTTGGCCGGTTGCCGCGGTCACGGCAGCCACGAGGGTGCCGTTTCCGGGCGCGATCCCCCGTGCCTGCGGGATGGACATATCCGTGTTGGTGGCGACCCACAGGGCGCCGGCAGACACCACGTAGGCTGCCTCGGCCAGGTCCTTCCAGCCGATGTCGGGGTTGAAGCCCTGGACCACAGCCACCGGTTCCTCGTCCTGGCTGTAGACCGGCACGAGGCCCACGAGTTCGATCTCGTGGGCCAGTGCCGGGCTGCCGGTAACGAGGATGCGGGACCCCGGCGCGAGCCTCGAAGCCAGCAGTTCTGCCGCGGCCTGGGAAGAACTGACCACCTGGTCGTCCTCAGCAGGCGCCCCAAGTTCGCGGAGGTGCGCTGCCACCTGTGCCGGGGAGCGGGATGCGTTGTTGGTGACGTAGCCCAACCCCACACCGAGACCGGACAGTCGCTGCAGGGACTCAACCGCTCCGGGAATAGCGTGCGGACCGGCGTACACCACCCCGTCCAGGTCGGCCAGGAGCGCGTCGAAACGGGAGATCAGGGAAACTTCAGTCATTGGTTCTTAGTCTTCCCGGCGGTCCTGGAGGCTGCCGGCTTCCCCTTCGGTCTCCTGGCCCCAGGTTTCGGTGCCTTCAGTTTCCATGTCCTCAGTTTGCGTGTCCTCGGAATCCAGTTCGTCGTGCTCCACCGAGTCCTCGTCCGATTCAGCATCGTCGGAGACGAAGTAGTCCGCTTCCTGGTCGTCGATGCTGCGGTCCTGCGCCTCTTCGGCGGATGCTTCAGTGGTGACGTCGGCAGCTGCCGACGTGGCGGCGTCGGACGTTCCGGCGGCCGCCGTTGTTCCCGTGGAGGCGCCAGCGGCTGCGTTAGCCGTGTCAGATGCCGTGGAAGCGCGGTCAAGGAGGCGGCGGCGCTCGGCTTCTTCCCGGGCTTCTTCCTCTTCGTCCCAGCCGAGGTCGATAATGTCAGGCTCTTCGTCGACACCCTGGCCCAGGGCATTCTCAGCAACTACGGCCTGGTTCTGCCACTTCTCGGCTTCGGCTTCCCGTCCCACGGCGGCAAGGGCATCAGCGTAGGCCCGGAAAAGGCGGGGGCTGTAGGAGAATGCCCGGTTGATGTCCAGCTGGGGTATCTCGAGTTCGGCCACAGCGGCGTCCGGCTGCCCGAGGTCCGTCCTTGCCCCTGCTGCAACAATGGCCAGCTCCACCTTGCCGGGGGCGTCCAGGTCCTGTGCTTCCTCAGACCGTGCCACATCGAGTGCGCGGTCCGGACGGCCCAGGCCACGCTCGCAGTCGGCCATCACCGGCAGGTGGACGTTGGAACCGCTGATCCGGCGGTAGGTGCGGAATTCGCGCAGCGCCTCGCCATAGTGGCCGGCGGCGTACGCGGTGAGCCCTACGGCTTCGCGTACGGCGGCGAGCCTGCCGCCGCGCCGGCTGGCGGCCAGTGCGTGCTGGAAGGCAAGTTCCGGTTCGTCGTCGATGAGGCGGCCGGCCATGACCAGGTGACGGGCAACCCACTCCGCGCTCTTCGGCTCAAGGGTCTTGATCTGGTGCTGCGTGGCGCGGTCAAGCTCCTTGCCCGTGACGTCCTCATCGATTTCGGGCGAGCGTTCCCGGTCCGGGCGGTTGGCACTGCGCAGGTCACGTGCGTTGGGGACGCGTGCCGGCCTGTCCTCCTGGCGGTCACGCCCGAAACTGCGGGGACCGGAGTCGCCCTGGCGCGCATCACCACGGCCGGGGCCGCGGTCGAAGCTGCGGGGCGCGCGGTCCTGCCGGTCACCGAACGGCTTCCGGTTGTCACGGTCACCGAAGCTGCGGCGCTCACCGTCTTCCCGGCGCGGGCGGTCTCCATAGGGCTTGTTTTCGCGGTCGCCGTACGGCTTCCGGTCACGGTCGCCGAAGGGCTTGCGTTCTCCACCGCCGAAACCACGGCGGTCGCCATCGCCCTCGCGGCGGGGACGATCACCGAACGGCTTGCGGTCACGGTCACCTTCACGGCGCGGCCGGTCCCCGAAGGAACGGTTGTCCCGGTCACCGTAAGGCTTGCGTTCTCCACCGCCGCCGCCGCCGAAACCACGGCGGTCGCCGTCGCCCTCACGGCGCGGCCGGTCACCAAAGGAACGGCTGTCACGGTCACCGTAAGGCTTGCGTTCTCCGCCACCGCCGCCGAAACCGCGACGCTCACCGTCACCTTCACGGCGGGGACGGTCACCAAAAGGCTTGCGGTCACGGTCACCGAAAGGCTTCCGCTCCCCGCTGCCGAAACCGCGACGGTCGCCTTCACCCTCAGGGCGGGGACGGTCACCAAACGGCTTGCGGTCACGGTCACCGAAGGGCTTCCGCTCCCCGCTGCCGGATGCCCGTTTCGGGAAGTCGTTGTTGTCGCGGTTGCTGCGGGACCGGAACCCGCGGGGGTCCCCACCGGAGTTGTTGTTTCCCCGGAACGAACCGCGGTCGTTTCCGCGGTTACCGCCGTTGTGCTCGGCCATGATGGATTCCTCCTGTTGTGAGCCGACCACTGGCGCAACTGCAGCCGCTCGTATCCGTGTTTCGTTTCCTACGCAACCCGAAATCAAGCGCTTCGAAGTCCGTACATCTTCATCAATTCTAGAGGAGGCACCTAATCCGCAGGGACAGAGCGAGGGCTGGGGGCAACATCGTGGGGATGTTCACACCAGCCGCCCCCGGCCTTCAACGCTCCATCAGGTGCTGCGGGTTCCCGAGCGACGCCCTATCACCTCTTGCGGGATTTCCGGCGCCGCTCTCTCAGCCATGTTCGACGGCGGGCGAGGGCTTTCGTGCCTTTGGGGGCGCCGGCGGTGGTTGCTCTATCAGTTGTGGTTGCCATCCGGGTCGGTTCGGTGCGTTATCTGATAGAGCATCCCTGGTTTTGCTGCAGGAGCTGATAGGGCGTCACGGGTTTTGCTGCAGGACGTGAGAGAGCGTCGGGGGTTTGGGTGCAGGATCTGATGGGGCGTCGGGGGTTTGGGTGCAGGATCTGATGGGGCGTCGGGGGTTTGGGTGCAGGAGGTGATGGGGCGTGCCGGGTTTGGGCCGTGCCGGTTTTGTTGGGGTGGTGTTTAAATGCGGGAGGCCCCAACCATTGCTGGTTGGGGCCTCGACCTTAATGGTTGTCCGGCGGTGACCTACTCTCCCACACCCTCCCG
>NZ_FVZL01000001.1:0-519945 GCF_900168295.1 Arthrobacter sp. P2b
GCGAAGAATCCGCAGACCGCGTACGCGATGACCAGCGACGGGCCCGCTGCGTTCAGCCGCCCGCCGGCGCCCAGGAACAGGCCGGTACCGATCGCACCGCCGATCGCGATCATCTGGATCTGCCGCGGTTTGAGGTTCTTGTGGTAACCCTTGTCCTCGGCATGCAACGCCGACTCGGAAGCATGGGCCTGCGGCGGGACTGTGTGGTCCGTGATGGGGGGATTTGTCATGGGGGATGTCCTATTTGCTGAGGTTGGCAAGGCGTTCGGGGCTAAGGAGTTCCTGGAGCTGGGTGTTGGTGAGGAGCCCGTGTTCGAGGACGAGCTCGGCCACGCCCTTGCCGGTGGCAAGTGCCTCCTGGGCGATGGCGGTTGCGGTGGCGTAGCCCAGGTGGGGATTCAGGGCGGTGACCAGGCCGATGGACTGTTCCACGGTGAGGCGGAGGTGTTCGGTGTTTGCGGTGATGCCCCGGATGCAGCGGGCCGTGAGGGTGCGGCAGGCTGCTTCCAGGTGGGAAATGCTCTTGTGGAGGCTGTGGACAATCACCGGTTCAAAGGCGTTGAGCTGGAGCTGCCCGGCTTCGGCCGCCATGGTGATGGTGACGTCGTTGCCGATGACTTCGTAAGCCACCTGGGAGACCACTTCCGGGATCACCGGATTGATCTTGCCGGGCATGATGGAGGAGCCGGACTGCACTGCCGGCAGGTTGATTTCGCCGAAGCCGGCGCGGGGGCCGGAGGAAAGCAGGCGGAGGTCGTTGCAGATCTTGGAGAGCTTGACGGCAACGCGCTTGAGCACGCCGGACAGGTGCACGAACGCCCCTACGTCCTGGGTTGCCTCGATCAGGTCCGGGGCGGTGACCAGGGGCAGGCCGGTGATCTCAGCAAGGTGCCTGCAGGCTGCCGCGGCGTAGCCGGCGGGGGCGTTCAGTCCGGTTCCGATGGCGGTGGCCCCGAGGTTGATCTCGTGGATCAGCAGTTCGGCCTCGGCCAGGCGGAGCCGGTCTTCGCCGATGGTGATGGCGTAGGTGCCGAATTCCTGTCCCAAAGTCATGGGCACGGCGTCCTGCAGCTGGGTGCGTCCCATCTTCACCACGGTGCGGAACTCGAGGGCCTTGGAGGCGCAGGCTTCCTCGAGTTCGGCCAGTGCGTCCAGCAGCTCCCGTGCGGCGAAGATCGTTCCGAGCTTCACGGCGGTGGGGTAGACGTCGTTGGTGGACTGGCTGAGGTTGACGTGGTCGTTGGGGTGCAGCCGGGCGTAGTCGCCCTTGGGGTGGCCGAGGATTTCAAGCGCCCGGTTGGCAATGACCTCGTTGGCGTTCATGTTCGACGACGTTCCCGCGCCGCCCTGGATGACGTCGACGACGAACTGGTCGGCGAGGCGGCCGTCCAGGATGTCCTGGCATGCCTGTTCGATGGCCGCCGACCGTTCGGCATCCAGCAGTCCAAGCTCCCGGTTGGTGCGGGCGGCGGCGAGTTTCACCGCCGCGAGGCCGCGGACCAGGTGCATGTTGGAGGAGAGCTTCTGGCCGGTGATGGGGAAGTTCTCCACAGCGCGGAGGGTGTGCACGCCCCAGTAGGCGGCGGCGGGGACGTCGCGGTCGCCGAGCAGGTCGTGCTCGGAGCGGATGTCCGCGGCGGTTTCGATGATAGTCATGGGTCCTTACGGGGCTTCGTTGACGGGTTTGGACAGGAAATCAGTGGCTTGAAGCTGGCCGACCTGGTGGCCGCCGCCCAGCACGGGCGCCGTTGCAATGGCGGCGAGCGGCGCGGTGTCCACACCGAGGGCTTCCAGCAGTTTGACGGTGGCGGGCATCCGGGCGCGGTCGCCGCCGTCGGAAATCTTGACGGCCACGGCGCTGCCGTCGGGCAGGCCCACCAGCTGGACGCCTTCGAAGCCGTCCTTTGCGACAGCGCCGGGGAGCAGCCGCATGAGCCCGGTGACGTCGCGGCCTTCGCCGGCCACCATCTGCGGGTGCTGCTGCATGGCGAGTCCGACGGCGGCTTCCGTGCTAGGTACATCAGGCGAGGCGCCGCCGTCGGACGCGTTCCCAAGGGGACCGGCCGCCCGGGCGAGGCGGCCGAAGGCGCGGGCCATGCCGCGGAGGGTCAGTGCGAACAGCGGGGTGCCGCAGCCGTCCGTGCTGATGGCAAGGGGCTGCTCCCCGGCCAGGTCGGTGACGGTACGGGCAACGAGTTGCTGCAGCGGGTGGGCGGGGTCAAGGTAGCCGCGCACCGGCCAGCCGTTGATCACGCAGGTGGCGGCCATGGCGGCGTGCTTGCCGGAGCAGTTCTGGGTGAGCTGGGTGGCCCGGCCGCCGGTGCGAAGCCATTCCTCGCGCTCGGCCACGCCGTAGGGCAGGTCCGTGCTGTTCTCCAGGTCGGTGATGGCCAGGCCGTGCAGTTCGAGGATGCGCAGCGCGCCGTCCCGATGTTCGGCTGCGCCGGAGTGGCTTGCCGCGGCCAGTGCCAGGAGGTCCGCGGGGAGTTCAAGTCCTGCCCGGATCATGGCGACGGCCTGGAGCGGCTTCAGGGAGGACCGGGGGTAGAACGCAGCCAGCGGATCGCCTGCTGCTGCCTGGATTGAGCCATCTGCGGCGAGGGCGATGGCCGAGCCGTAATGGACGCTTTCCACGAGGCCGTCGCGGATGGCGGCGACCAGGGGCTGGTGCTGCGGCAGGGCGGCAGCAGTGTGGGCAGCAGAAAGCGCAGGGGAGAGCATGAATTCCTTGAAGGTTGCTGGAGTTACTTGTTCAGGATGGAGTCGAGGGCAACGCCCACGGCGTGCAGGTGGTGGGCCATGGCGGCGCGGGCGTCTTCCGCGGAGCCGGCCTCGATGGCGGCAAGGATCTGCTGGTGTTCGACGTCGGAGGCGTGCTGCCGGTCTGCCACCATGTTCAGGGTTTCCGACTGGTGCGCCAGGGCGTCACGGATATCGGCCACTACGCTGGCGAACACCTTGTTGCCGCTGGCGCGTGCGATCGCAGCGTGGAAGCTGGAGTCCAGGGCAACCCAGGATTCCGGATCTGTTTCGGTGGCCATGGCCGCCACGATGTGGCGGAGGGTTTCCAGTTCCTCGTCGGTACGGCGCTCGGCCGCCAGCCCCGCTGCCGGAACCTCGATGTGCGGTCTTGCCTCCGTGAGGTCCCGGGCTGAGTACTGGCCGAGGGTGAGGTCATTGGCCACCTTGTTGGCCACGACGAAGGTGCCCTTGCCCGTCTTGGTGACCGTGAGGCCCAAGGCGGTGCAGGACCTCAGGGCTTCCCGGATCACCGAGCGGCTCACTCCGTACTGCTGCGAAAGCGTGGCCTCCGAGCTGAGCTTGCTGCCCACTGCTACCAGCCCGGACTCAATGTCCTCGCGGAGGGCGTTGAATACGGCCTCCGCAGCACTCAACCGCGCCAAGGGGCGCGCCGAGGCGTGGCTGGCGGCCATTCCGCGGGCGGCTGCTCCGGCTGCAGGCTGTCCTGCTGTCCGGCTGTCTGACAGGTTCACGCTTTAAATATGGCACCGGTCACACGAGGTGTCAATGCGAGGTGTCAGCGGAGGCAAGCTCGGGGCTTGGCGAAAGGTACGTTCGTGCCGTTTCTCCCTTTTCTTACAGGATGCCCGGGCGTATCCTCTCCAATAAGACAAAAGATCGGCACGATCGTACCTATGGGAGGGTCATGATTCAGGAGCTTCCCCGGATCCTGGCCGCGGAAGTAAGGTCGCGCCGCACCTCGCTCGGCCTCACGCAGCGGGACCTGGCTGACATGGCCGGCGTTTCTGAGCGGTTTGTCCGTTTTGTGGAGCAGGGTAAGCCGAGCATCCAGCTGGATTCGCTTCTTGCGGTCCTCAACACCCTCGGGCTCGAGCTTCAGGTCGCAACCAAAACCAGCCAGGCCCGCCGCGCTGAAGCCGGTCCCGGGGCCCGGGAAGTGGCCGTGCCATGAGGCACCGCATCGCTGACATCTACAAGGCAGGTGTGCTGGCGGCCAGGCTGGAAAGGCACGACGGCGGGACCCGCTTCAGCTACCTCCCGGCGTATCTCGCATCCGGGGGACCCGCCGTCGCGACGTCCCTGCCGCCCACCAACGAGCCGGTCCTGTCTGCTGCGGGCGCTGCTCCGCCCTATTTCACCGGCCTCCTCCCGGAGGGCCGCCGGCTCAATGCCCTGCGGCGGTCCATCAAAACCAGTGCCGACGACGACCTGTCCCTCCTCATCGCGGCAGGCGGAAATCCTGTGGGCGACGTCCAGATCGTGGGTCACGGGGAGCCGCTGGACCCCGATGAGCATGCGGTCCAGCTGGATCCGAAGCTTCCCGTGGACTTCGATCAGCTGCTCGGTGACCCGGATCTGATCGACCCCGTGGCGCTGGCCGGCGTCCAGGACAAGCTGTCCGCCGGGATGATTTCCCTTCCCGTGGCAAGCGCCGGGAAGAGATTCATCCTGAAGCTCAACGCGCCCGAGTTCCCGCACGTGGTGGAGAACGAACTGGTGATGTTCCGCTACGCCGCCAAGCTCCGGATCCCGCTGAGCCGGGTCCAGCTGATCAGGGATGTTGCCGGCAGGCCGGGGCTGCTGGTGGAACGCTTCGACCGTGTGCCCGTCGCCAGTGGCGGCCCTGACGACGTGTTGCGCCTCGCGGTGGAGGACGGCGCGCAGGTGCTCAAGCTCTATCCGGCCGACAAGTACAACGTTGGCTACGGGCAGGTCTGCCACGCGCTGGCGGACCACTGCTCCGCGCCCCTTCCGGCGCTTCGGAACCTCGCCATCCAGGGGGCGTTTGCCTGGCTGACCGGCAACGGGGATCTGCACGCCAAGAATGTGTCCATGGTCCGGCATCCTTCCGGTGAATGGGCCATCGCACCGGTGTACGACATTCCCTCCACGGTCGTTTACGGCGACAAGACCCTGGCTCTGACCATGAACGGCAAACGGACGGGCATCTCGCGCCGCCATTTCCTGGGGTGGGCCACGGAGCTTGGACTTCCCGAGCGCGCTGCCGTCCAGGGGCTTGAGCTAGCGCTGAAAGCGTCGGGGCCGCTGGTGGCCGACCTGGAGGCAGGGACCGCCTTCGCCGCCGTCACCATCCAGAAAGACAACGACGACGGCGCTTCGCCCTTCCCCGACATGGTCACCAGGGCGTGGGTCAAGGAGCTCAAGCACCGGCGCCGCCTGCTGGAAGGATAGCGGTCCGCCTCACGCGTCCTGTTGTCGGGACCCGTCATACCAGCGCAGGACCCGGAGTGCTCGCAGCGTATTCCAGCGGCTGGGCAGCCCGTCTCCATCCTCCAGCGCGAAGTGGACCTTGCCGGGGTGGGTGTTCTCCAGCAGCCAGGTGCCGTCCGGTTGCTGCTTGGAGCGGATTAATTCCACCGCTTCAACGAGGCGTTGGTCCGGCGCGGCCCCAGTTGCCCGGAAGTAGTCCAAGCCTCGGAGGACGTCGTAGAACCAGCGCGTGGGATAGGAGAAGAGCAGCCAGTCCCTGCTGATCAGTTCGCCGGTGGATTTCCGCCGCAGCAGCTGGCGCTCCAGGAGGTACTTCTCGGCGGTTCTCCGGGCGGCGCGGGACTCTGGCGTCCCGCCGGTCGCGAGTTCGAACTCCAGCAGCCCTTCCAGGACGCAGATCGTGCTGTGGAATGAGGAACGCGTGGAGCCGCGTTCGGCCTCGCAGTTCCAGCCGCCGTCGGCCAGCTGTTCCTTGGTGAGGAGCTCAACCACGCTTTCCACGGTCTCGCCGAAATAGGCTCCCAGTGCGGCAGTCATGCCGTTGATGCAGGGTTCCACCTCACCCTCGAAAAAGGGCTGGTTGCCTTCCTCCCAACGGCTGTTCTCCCGTACCAGGGAGACCGCGTGGCGGGCCTCCGGGCTGTCAGGAAGCAGGCCAAAGTCGCGCAGTAGCAGGAGGCTGTAGGTGGTGGCGGTCCAGGGCTGGTTGTCGGGGTCGTCGTCCTGGGCCGGCCAGTACGTGCCGCCTGCCCATTGGCCGTCCGCTCCCTGCAGGGCAAGCAACCGGGCGCCCCAGCCCTGGGTCGCGACGCGTTTCCGCTCGGCCAGGACTTCATGTTCCGAAGCATCGGTAAGGTCGCAGAGGGCCTGCCAGCGGATGGCCGGGTCTGAGTCGAGCAGCCAGTCAAGCACTTTCTGTATGACGGCGTGTCAGAGGTGCTGGATGCCTGCCCGCTGCATGGCGTCCTTGTAGATCTCCACGTTCTTGGCCAGGAGTTCCTCCTGTTTGGCTTCGGAGACGGCGAATGCCCGCCCCCCGAGCGCCGTGGCCTTGTAGACCTTGATGCCGCTGTTCTTCAAGGACGAGTGGTACGTCTTTTCGAAGAGGGTGAGGAAGCTGGAGGCGTCGGTGCCGTGGGCGATGATCGCGGAAACGCGGGAGTTGATTTTGAGGAACTGTCGGAAGGGGCGGAGGCCGTCAGTCTTTTCCTGCACGCTCAGCGCTGATGGGCTGCCGGGGTCGCGGACCCACGGGTAGGCGTTCCACGGCATCACGTAGCGGGGATCGAGCTCGGCGAGTTCGTAGATCTGGGTGGCGCGGCGGGCGGCTTCATCATCGTTGTAGTGGGAGACAAATCCGGACTCGGTGCCCTTTCCCGGGCTGACCTGCAGGCTGACTATCCGGCATTCGTCCTCGTCGTGCACCGGATCGATGTAGGGGACGGTTGAGCCCGGCTTCTTTTCCATCAGTTCGTCGCAAAGCTGGGTTACCTTCGCGATGTTCGGTTCCTGTAGCAGGGCCTTTTTTTCGTCCCAATCAATCGTCACGATTTCTCCCTCAGCAGCAAGGCGTCCAGAATCAGGCGTCTTAGGCCACTCTACGCTTCCCCGGATGAGGGTGGGCAGGGGAAATTCAGCGGCAACCTCTGTCACGGCACAAGTGGGAGCCGAGTGGCGGTTGCTGGTTGCCCAAACTACTGCCCGCTCCAAACTACTGCCCGCTCCAACCTGCTGGCCCTGCCCTGCCCAGCACGTGGACAGCATGCTTCATCGCTTCCTGGCACCGAACCGGTTCCGGAAGCGGATTGTGAACGGTACGACGACGGATGGCTGGCTCAGTTCCAGCTGTCACCTGCCTGCCGGGCACCGCTTTTCGGTCAGGCGACGCTGGGGCAGCGTCGCCTGATGGTGAGGAGCCTCGGGCAGAGGGGCCACCTCCCGTGAAGTCCCTGGCAGTGGGGGCGCGGTCGATCGGTACGTGTGGCCTGTTGGGGTTCGGGTTTCGACTGTGTGGCGGGTTCCGGGGATGGGTTTGGCGGTCCAGCCGGGGTTTTCCTTGGTGTGGTTGCAGGCTTCGCAGAGCCCTTGGCCGTTGCCGGCGGTGGTTGGGCCCTCGTTGTGCCAGGGGACGACGTGGTCATCATGCCGGATCGGCGCGTCGCAGTAGGGGGTACGGCAGGTGTCGTCCCGGACCTGGAGGAAGCGGCGGAGCCCGGGCGGGAAGAGCCTGGCTTTTGAGTCCATCGCGACCAGCTCACCGGTGCCGGGGGCTGTGTAGAGCCTGCGGACCCAGACGGACAATTCATGCTGATCAGAAGTGCCAGCAATAGCACCATAGCCAACACCAACAGCAGTGCCAGAACCAGCGTCCGGGGCGGCCATCCCCGCTGAACCGGTGCCGGTTGTCCTGTTCAGGATGTTTTCGCGCGCCCATTGTGCGGGGACGGTGCCGTAGCCGGTGAGCCGGGCGGGTTCGCTGTCACCTTGAAAAAGGGTGCGGTCGGTCATCACGAGCTGGATGTCGATCCCGGTGATCCCGCCCGGGGTGCCGGTGACGCGCTCGACCAGGGAATCGGCCATGATCTTGCCCCTGGAGCGTTCATCACCGGAGGACCGCAAGGTATCGGCGTGCCGGGTCAGGGAAGCGTACGCGGCCACACCCTCGGCGACGGGCAGCAGCGCGGTCAGGTAGGTCATGGTGTCCGGCGCCGGACGAAGGCTCACATTGCGTTCGGTCACGGCACGGCTGGCCCGCCGCGCCACGGACTTCGGATCCCGCCGGTAGGCGGCGGCCCGGACAGCGGCAACAATGGCTCTGTCTCCGGCGCCGGTGAACGTGCCGGTGTCTGCGGCGAGCTCTTCGTCCACCGCCTGCCGGTCCTCGACCGACAGGCAGGCTGTTTCCCGCACGACCAGCGTGGCGCGCCATTCATTCAGCTGACCCGCCCGGAACGCCGCAAAGGTGTGCGGCATTTCCTTTCCGGCCTTGGCCAGGCCCAACAACCGCCCGCCCCGGGACGGTGATTCCCGCCGCGCCAGCGCAATTTGGGCACCCACGCCGGCACCGAGTTCATCGGCAGGGACCCCGGCGGCGACTTGGACCCGGCGCTGGAACAGGTCAAAAGCAACAGCGATATCGGCCTGCTTAGCAGCCGCGGCAGACTTCAAATCCTCAAGCTCCCGCAGCTGATCAATCATGCCGGCACCATCAGCGCAGACCCGCACCGCATCCAAGGCAACCCTGACATCAGCGACCGACGGCACAGCCACCAGGGCCTCCCGGACATCAGCAACCGACGGCACAGCCACCAGGGCCTCCCGGACAGCGGCAACCGACGGGACAGCCGCCAGGGCCTTTCGGACGTCGGCGACCGGCGGCACAGCAGCCTGGGCGTTCCGGACATCAGCAACCGGCGGCACGGCAGCCTGGGCGTCCTGAACAGCGACGCCCAGCGGGACGCCAGCCATAGCTTCCAGGACGGTGTCGACGGACCGGACATCAGCAACCAACGATTCAGCATAAGCAGCCGGCACACAGGGAATGCCCGCCCCGCTGACCCCTTCCAAAGCCCTAACCGCTTCCATAAACAAAGTCTTCCAGCAGGGTGTGACAATTGCCGGGACCAAAAGTTCCTATGTGGAAAACCGGGGCAAGGCCCAGTCCCTCTGCCACAATAAGCGGCGTGAAGACCCTCGAAACGGAGCGGCTGATCCTCCGCCAGTGGGAGCCGGAGGACGCGGACTTCGTGCTGGATCTCTACTCGCGCTGGGAGGTGCAGCGCTTCATCGGCAACCCGCCGCAGGTCATGACGAACCGGGCCCAGGCCGAAGAACGCATCCGCGCGTGGCGGGACATGGGTCACCCGGTCCATGCGGTGTGGGCGGTCCAGCTCAAAGCCGGAGGACAACTCGCCGGAACCCTGCTCCTGAAGTCCATCCCGGCGTCGGGCCGATTGCCGCTGCAGCCGTCCGGGGACACGGAAATCGGCTGGCACTTCCACCCGGACTTCTGGGGACAAGGTTATGCAACGGAGGCCGCCGCAGCCGTCCTCGCCTACGCCATGGACAGCGGCCTTCCCAAGGTTGTGGCCGTAACGGCACCGGCCAACACGGCCTCGCAGAAGGTGTGCATCCGGATCGGGCTGGTCCACCAAGGACAAACCGGGCGCTATTACAACGCACTCTGCGAGCTGTTTGAACTGGCTGGAAGCCCCTGAAAGCTACTGAACGTCCCTGAAAGGCACGCCGACGACGGCGGGAGGCACCGACGTCGTACGGCTCCTACCCAGTCCCTTTCCACAGCCGTTGCCACCAAGAGCGTGGTGCTTCCGGAGGCTCGGCCGTCGCCTCAACGGCCCGCGACGCCCGGCGCTGGCGCCAGCGCTTCACCTCATCCTCGACATCCCGGGTTTTGGTGATGACGGGCGGGCCGCCCTGGAGCTGTCGCCGTGCGTCGATGACGCGCCTGTTGAAGTCCACCAGGAGGTCCCGGACCTGCTGCTCCGTGTACTGGGCATCGAGCTTTGCATCCAGCTCGGCGTCCTCGGTGCGCAGGAGGATTGCGGGCGGGCCCAGGCCGCTGATGTTCTCCCTCTGGAGTAGGCCTTTGACCCACCAGTCGGGATCGTACGACTCCCCCAGCCCCGGAATCGGCTTGCCGGCGTATTTCAGGTTGTCGAACTTCCCCTGCGCCATGGCGTCGCGGACCAGGTATTCGGCCCTGGCGGCGTCGCTCACCTTGCGGCGCTTCTCCCGCTCCTTCTCATCCAGGGCGTCGAGGGCGGCTTCCTCCTCAGCGCTGATTCCCGCTCCGCGGTAGGACCGTACCTCGGCGGCGCGCTCCAGCCGCTTCCGGAAATCCCCCGTCCCGCTGCCCATCCGTGCCACCGCCTTACCTCGGTTAGTGCCTTCCTTCAAGTATTTCGAAGCCTTCCGCAGGGTTCAACGCCTGCCCGCACATCATGTGGGAAAGCGCTTCCCGAACTATGCAATACTCTGTCCTATGCCCAACCCCTCACCCGCGTCCAACACCCTCCGCGCCATCCATCAAGCATGGGACTCTCCGCTCACCTCGCCGGCCATGAGCAACACGCTGGACCGCCACGAAAGGTTCCGTGTCACCAACCGCTACCTGGAGATCGGCGGAAAACCGGGGATTCCGGTGTCCGGTGAACTCCATTTCAGCAGGGTGCCCCGGGAGCGGTGGGAGGAACGGCTGCGGCTGATGAAGGCCGGCGGAATCACCGTGGTGGCCTCCTACATCTTCTGGATCCACCACGAGCGCACGGAGGGAAAGGCCAGTTTCGACGGCGGCCTGGACGTCGCTGCGTTCGTCCGGCTGTGCGCGGAAGCAGGGCTGGACGTGGTGCTGCGGGTGGGCCCCTGGTGCCATGGCGAGGTCCGCAACGGCGGCTTCCCGGACTGGGTGCAGGCGGCCCCGGTGAAGCACCGGACCAATGATGCCGCCTACCTGGAGCTGGTGAAGCGCTGGTTCGGCTACCTGGGGCAGGAACTGGACGGGCTGATGGGCCCCGGCAGCAACGTGATCGGCATCCAGCTGGAAAACGAACTGTACGACCAGCCCGGGCACATCACCGAGCTCAAGAAGCTTGCACGGAATGCCGGCCTGTCCGCCCCCGTCTGGACCGCAACGGCGTGGGGTGGTGCCGAGCTTCCCGACGGCGAGGTCCTGCCGCTTTTCGGCGGTTACGGTGACGGGTTCTGGGTGGACGCCGACGCCCCATGGGATCCGACGTTCCGCGAACATTTCTTCTTCAGCCACGTCTGGGACGACCCCGGCATCGGCGCGGACCTTCGGGAGCAGTTCGGGAACGGAAGCGGGACGCGTGCGCCGCGCACGCCGTCGGCCCTGTTCCCGCCGGCCACCTGCGAGCTTGCGGGCGGCATGGCCTGTGCCTACCAGCGCCGGCCGTGGCCGCGGGGGCTCGACGTGGCAGCGGTGGCGCACAACAAGATCGGCAACGGCTCCGCTTGGCAGGGCTACTACATGTTTGCCGGCGGCATGAACCCGGCGGACGGGCTGCAGGAGTCGCAGGCGACTGGGTACCCGAATGACCTGCCCCGGTTCGATTACGACTTTCACGCACCGATCGGAGCATCAGGCCGGCTCGCGCCCAGCTTCGCCGCCCTCCGGAAACAGCACGCATTCCTGGCGGCCTTCGGCGACCGCCTCGCAGAAATGCCCTCCACCCTGCCCGAGGTGCTGCCGGCGGGCATCGACGACACCGACACGCTTCGGTGGGCCCTGCGCAGCGACGGATCCGCGGGCTTCCTCTTCATCACGTGGCACCAGCCGCACATCCCGCTCGATACTTACCGTGGAGCGCAGTTTGAGGTAATGCTCGACGGCGGCCCGGTCACCTTTCCCGAGGTCCCTGTCGACGTGCCGGCGGGAACCATCGCCCACTGGCCGATAAACCTGGAGGTGGGAAGTGTGACCCTTGAATGGGCCACAGCGTCCCCCTTGACAGTGCTGGAAGCTGCGCCGGGCGCTGTACCAACCTTGGTCCTGGCCGCCGAGGCCAGCGTCCCGGTGGAGCTCCGCTTCGCCTCGGGCACCGAGGTCAGTGGGCCAACACTCTCCGCACCGGGCCGCACGCAACGCCTCGCCGTCAGCGAACCCGTAGTGCTGACTGCCCAGTCAGGGGACGCCGTCCTCGACGTCCTGCTCCTCCCGGCCGGGCTCGCGGACCAGGCGTGGATTCTGGACGGCCGCCGCGGCCGCGACCTTGTGTTCTCCACCGACCCGCTGTGGCTGGACCGCGACGGGCTGCTGGCTGGAAGATCACAGGGAGAACCCGCGGTGGACCGCTACGACCCGCGGACGCGCTCGTTCGTACCCGTGGACATCGGGCACGCGGACAGCGTTCCTCGGCGCGAACGCAGCATCGAGGCCCGGCTGGTACGCCCGGCCCGCCCGGTTCCAGCGTCCTATGGAGAGGCGGCAAACCGGGCCGCCGCTCCCGAACCCGAGGTGATCGACGGGCTGGCGCAGGCGTACAGCCTGGACCTGCCGGCCGGGGCATTCGCCCAAGCCCACGCAGAGCTTGAGATCCACTGGGCCGGCGATGTTGCCCGCATCCTGGTGGACGGCGTGGCCGTGGCGGACCGGTTCTGGGACGGCTCGCCCTGGCTCCTCAACGTTTCAGACTGCGGCATCAGGCCTGGCGCCGACGTGGTTTTGCAGATTCTCCCGCTGTCCCCACGGGCCAAGGTGGGGCTGCCGGCCGAAGCACAACAGCGGAGGGAAACCATACCCGGTGATCTGCTGGCCTTGGACGCGGTCCGGCTGACCACGTGGACCGGGTGGCAGGAGAAGGCGGCGAGCAGCGTCGCCTAAGCTGGCACTGTCCCGGACACGGTTGGCAGTTTCCCGGGCAAGCACGGGCCGTCGAAGAGGAGAAGTCCATGGATGCGAGCGGGTCAGCGGAGCGCACGGAGACCTTCACCTGGACCGATCCGCGGATATCGCTGGAACACCTGCCGCGGATGTCCGGCCTGGAGTTTCTCACCGGGATGCGGGACGGCAGCATCCCGCGCCCGCCCATGGCCGCACTCATGAACCTGGATCTGGTGGACGTAGAGTCCGGCCGGGTGGAGTTCGAGTGCCGGCCCGCCGAGGCGCACTACAACCCGCTGGGTGTAGTGCACGGCGGCCTGGCCTGCACGCTCCTGGATACCGTGGTGGGCTGCGCCGCCCACAGCACGCTGGCCCCCGGGTTCGGCTACACCTCCATTGACCTTTCGGTCAGCTACCTCCGCCCCATCACCCTCAAGCACGCCATCCTGCGGGCGGAGGGATCGGTGGTGAAGACGGGATCGCGGGTGATCTTCGCGGAAGGGCGCATCATGGGGCCAACCGGCGAACTCCTGGCCACCGCCACGAGTTCCCTGCTGGTTTTTGCCGTGGCGGCGCCGAAGGAATAGCGGCAGCAGAGGCATAGGCACTAAAGGACAGCGCACCAAAGGACAGCGAACGACGGCGGGAGGTCCCGCCGTCGTTCGCTGTCCTTGTGGTGTGGCCGGCAGCCTCAGGCGTTGGCGTGCTCGGCGAGGATGGCGTCGATCTGGCCGACGGCGTCTTTCATGCCTTCTTCCATGCCCATCTGCACCATCTGTTCCATCTGCTCCTCCGATTCGAAGGTGGAGAGGATGGTCATCCTGGTGCGGTCGCCGGCGCCCTCGAGGTTGACGGAAGCGTGCGTGGTTCCCATGGAATCCACGGGCTGGCCGTTGTGATCGGCAAATCCATCGTCAAACGCCAGCCTCTTGGGGCCTTCGACAGTGCTGAAGCGCCACCAGCCACGGGCTTTTTCGCCCTCAGGACCGGTCATGTAGTAGCTGGCTTTTCCGCCCGGCCGGAAGTCGAATTCCTCGAAGGTGGCCGGCCAGGTAGGCGGGCCCCACCAGCGTTCCAGCTGGCGCGGGTCTTCCCAAAGGCGCCAGACACGCTGGACGTCAGCGTCGAACTCGGCAATGAGCGTGAAGCTGAGTGCCTCAAGATTCTTGGTGGAACTGATAACTGACATTGCAGAACCCTTCCTTATCCTTCAGCCAAAATGTCCGCGATCCGGTCAACACGCTGCCGCCAGATCGCCTCGTACTCATCGAGCAGCCGGCGGGCTTTCTGCAGGCCTTCATGGTTACCCCGCACAATCTGCTCCCTTCCGCGTTTCTCCTTGGTGACCAGGGATGCGCGCTCCAACACCGCCACGTGCTTCTGAACTGCAGCGAAACTCATGGCATAGAGGGCCGCGAGACCGGAGACTGAATACTCGCCGACCGTCACTCGCCGGACGATGTCGCGGCGGGTGGAATCTGCGAACGCCTGGAAGAGGCGATCAAGTTCGGCTTCGCGGAGCTGATCTACAACCATTTGGTTGTACGCTAGTCCTCGCGGAAGCGGGAGTCAATGGGTACGTTGAAGCCCATGAGCATTTTCCTTGCCGGCGCCGGGCCGGACCACCTGGCCTTCCCCGAGGTGTTTGACCGGTTCGCTCAGGAGGTGTCCCAGGCTGCGCGGACGGAACCTGCCCGGATCGCCGTGGTGGTCCATGACCGGGGCGGCAACCCGGAAAGCCGCCTGGCCGAGTACGCGGAACCATTGCGCGCCCGGCTGGCCTGCAACGTGGTGCCGGTGCTGCTCGGCCAGGACGGGCCGGCCGAGCCCGCACTCTTCGACGGGGTGGACGCGGTGGTGGTGGGCGGGGGACTGACGCCCGCCTATATGGAGGGCATGAACGCCGCGGCGGCCTCTATCTCGCGTCGGGTGGCAAGCGGTGCCCCGTACCTCGGTTTTTCCGCCGGGGCCATGGTCACTCCCGGAAGGGCACTCGTTGGCGGGTACCGCGTGGACGGAACGGAAGTATGCGGCGAGGAGTGCTCGGAGGGGTTGGACCACCTCGACATCCGGACCGGCCTGCGGCTCGTCCCGTTCACGGTGGATGTCCATGCCGCCCAGGCAGGAACGCTGGGCCGGGCCGTCGCTGCCGTTGCGGCGGGGCTGGTGGACAGGGCCGTCGCCATCGACGAAAACACCGCCCTCGTCCTGCCCGGTGCAGGGGCCGAAGATTTTGAGGTGATGGGAACCGGGAACTGCTGGGATATCCGCAGCGCGGCAACCGGCGCGGCAGCATCCGTCACCGTCGCTGTCCTGCGCGCCACCTGACGGCCGGCGGCACGCCCCCGTTGCTGCTACGCGTCGAAGTGCGTCTGGACGCCGCCGCCCGTCAACTGTTCGATCAGCTCCCGGGCAACATCGCGCAGCTTCCGGTTGCGGTTGCTGGAGACCTTGGTGAGGATTTCCATGGCTTCCGCCTGCGAGCAGCGGTTCTGGGCCATGATCACGCCGCAGGCCAGGTTGATCGCCGTCCTGCTTTCGAGTGCCGCCTCAAGGTCGTCAGCGCGGTTCTGGGCAGTATTGATCCGGACGGAGAGGTGCAGGGTGTTGTGGGCGGCCGCGGCAAATCCCACAGCTTTGTCATAGACGTCAGCGGTGAAAGCCCGGGGCTTGGTGGCAAAAAAGTTGAGCGCGGCACTGGCGTCGCCGCTGATCTCCAGCGGCACCCCCAGGGTGCTGTGCACGTTCCGCTCGGCGAGTTCCCGGTTATAGTCAGGCCAGCGTGGATCCTGGGCGACGTCGTCGATCATCACCGCTGACATCTCGCGCAACGCCTTTACGCAGGGGCCATCACCCATGCTTTGCTCGATATGGTCAAGCTCCACCGCCCGCTCACTGCTGCCTGCAGCTGTGGCTGGCCTGCGTTTCAGCTTGAGGGTGACCGCGCATTCGATCCGGTCATCGGCCGCCTCCGAAACAGCCGCAGCAGCCATTCCCGACAGCCCGGCCAGGAAGCCCACGATGCTCTCCGCGCCCACCAGGATCTCCTGTAGCTGGTGCACAGACTCGTTATCCGCAGAACTCGACATGGGGCCATCTTACTGTTGCGCTTCTGCAGCCGCAGCGGGTAAGGGAAAACATGGTGGCATATGCTGGGGATATGGCCCAGCAACTACCCCTCGACGAGCTCAGCACCGTGATCGCTCGCATCCAGGGGCTGCTGCTCACCGAGGAAAAGGTGACGACGGCGGTCCGCCTCCTGGCCCAGGCGGCGAAGGAGTCTGTGCCCGGAACCATCGGTGCCGGTGTTTCACTCCTGGATTCGCGTGGCCGCCGCACCAGCAGCGGCTACACGGACAAAATCGTGGAGCAGGCCGACGCCGCGCAGTACGACCACGGCGAGGGCCCGTGCCTCACCGCGTGGGCCGCGGAGGAGCCGGTGCTGGTGGAAGACGTCCAGTCCGACCAGCGGTGGCCCGAGTGGCGGAATGCGGTCAGGCTGCTGCCCATCCATTCTGTGGTGAGTGCTCCGCTGCTGGCCGGCAAGGAAGCCATCGGCGCCCTGAAACTGTATGCGGCAACCCCTCATACCTACGATGCCTCCAGCGTGAACCTGCTCCAGCTCTTCGCTGCCCCGGCTGCAACGCTGCTCTCGCACGTCCAGGCAAGTGAGGCTCCGAAGAAGATGACGGAAGGCCTGCAGTCATCGCTGCACAGCAGGGACGTGGTGAACCGCGCCTGCGGCGTCCTGATGGAACGGCTGGGTGTTCCGCACACAGCCGCGCTGCAGCAGCTGATGAAGCAGGCCAGGGAAGAGCGCACCACCTTGCAGAACGTCAGCGAATCCGTTCTGGCCGGGACGCCGGCGTCCGGGGACTAGGCGGCGCCCATGGGCTTCGATCCAAACGAACCGGAACAACGGCGCCGGCTCCGCGCAGCAATACGGGCCGCAGACATCACGGTGTCCGAGCTCTGGCTGAAGTACTTCAGCATGGCCGGAGACGCCGGCGAGTATGAAGTGGAGGCATACCTTCAGGGGCTTCTCTCGCTGCCGCCGGTCCAGCGTGACCTGCTGGCCCTCTCCGCCAACGAACTGATCGATGAACTCCCCCGGCCGCGGGCCCCCTACTCGGACGATTTCGCCTCTGAACCCGAGGTTTCCGAAAGCCGGGACGAGCGCAGTGGCGGGAGCGCTGACGGACGTACCGCCGGGCCAGACGAATAAAGCCGCGCTGCCCGTGAGGGGTTCCTCCTGCCGTATCCGAAACCCCTGCAGGGGCGTAGTGTCGGAAGTAGGAAATTTCGGGATAGCAACAGGATCCGGGGGTTGAATACACGGGCCGGAATGCAATGAGCGCAGGGGCCGACAGCCAGGGTGACAGCAAGGCGCAACTAGGGATCGAGGCCTCATGGCCGGCAGCGATGCACTGACTACCTCCGATGAATATCAGGACCTGCTGCTCGGGAGCGCCGAATTTTCCGACTTCCTCCTGGGCCTCGCCACCATGTCCGCAACATTGCTGGGCGCGGACACCCGTACGGTGTTCTGCACTATCACGGTAGAGCGCAACGGCGCCCCCTCCACGATGTCCAGCAGCAGTGATCTGGGCCGGCGGCTGGACGAGAGGCAGTACGCGGCCGACGCCGGACCATGCCTCACAGCCGTCCGGCAGCAGAGTGCCGTGCTGGTTGAGGACATGGCCACCGACCAGCGGTGGGGAAAGTATGCGCAGGCCGCCCTCAGCGAGGGCGTGCAAGCCATGCTTGCCGTGCCCATCCGCACTGACGACTCCTCACGCGCGGCGTTGAACTGCTACGCCCGAAAGGCCCACGCGTTCGACGAAGAAACCGTCAGCCTCCTGGAAACGCACGCGGCATCGATGTCCCGCATCCTCCGCCTGGCCCTCCGGCTGCACGCGCCGCAGGCCTATCCGGAACACCTCCGCAGAGCGCTGAAGTCCCGCGCCGTAGTTGACGCAGCCATTGCCCTCATCATGCTCCAGCACCGCGGCGGACGGGACGGTGCGCTGGAGCTGCTCCAGCTCGCCGCTGTGTCAAGCAACCGCAGGATCCAGCAAATTGCGACCGACATTGTTGACGGAGGCAGCTTCTCCGCGGCCCGGCTGGATGGAGGGTAGGAATGTATTCTGAGGGGACCGGAGGACCTGAAGAACTGAATGACGCCGCGGAACAGCGGCGGGGAGCAGCGCAACGTTTCCGGGACACGGAGCTCCCGCTGGTCAAGCTATGGACGTACTACTACGGGATCGGCGGGGACATCGATGAGGTGTCCCTGGACGCGTACCTCAATGAGGCGCTGGACCTCCCGGCCGCGCAGGTTGGGCTCATCACCACGGCGATGGCCGAAATGACGGAAGGTGATACCGAGTGAAGGACCACCACATCTCACCTGAAGGGTCACGGGCCGCAGAGTCTTTGGCGGACACGGAGCTGACGCTGCAGGAAATGGTCCTGCAAAGCCCTGACATCCGGGATTTCCTGGTTGAACTGGCCGTCCTGGCCGCGTCCCGGCTGTCCGTTCCCGGCAACCGCATCCACGGCGGCGTCACGGTGCTTCGGCACAAGCGGCCGGAAGCGGTTGCGTCCAGCGACGCCGTGGCGCACGCCCTTGACGAGATGCAAAACGGATTCGGAGACGGCCCGTGCCTTACCGCCCTCCGGTGCAAAGCCACCGTACTGGTGCCGGACCTCACCGCCGAGCGGCGGTGGGCGCCGTACGTCCGGACGGCTGCGGGAAAAGGGGTGTCGTCCATCCTTGCCGTGCCCCTGGACCTTGCCGGTGAAGCCGAGGCGGTACTTAACCTTTATTCAGGCTGCAGTAACGGTTTCTCCGGTGACGACATCGGCACCGTGGAGGCCTTCGCTCACCAGGCGGCAAGCTCGCTGCGGCTGGTCCTGCGCATCACCCAGCTCAGCGAGGCCAGAAATGATCTGGCCGCGGCAATGCAGTCACGCACCGTGATTGACATGGCCGTGGGCGCCATCATGGCCGAGAACAGGTGCACCCGGGACACAGCGTTTGCCATCTTGACCAAAGCGTCCAGCACGCGGAACACCAAGCTCCGCGACGTGGCCGCATCCGTGATCGCGTCCATCTCCGGGGAGAAACAGATTTCCACCCACTTCGACGTGTGACTGCTAGGAGTTCGGAGCTGTGACCGGCACGCCGTTGGCCCCGGAACCTGCTTTCCCCAGGCTCCAATAGCCCCGGAATTCCGAGGATCTCGGATCCACGCCGGCAGCCACCAGGCAGCGGCGAAGGGTCCTGACCGTCCCGGCTTCCGCACCCACCCACGCATAGGTGGAGCGCCACCCTCCGTTGCGTTCGACGACGGCGTGGACCGCCTGCTCCAGGCGGAGGCCGCGTGGTGCCGCGCCGCCGTCGCGGTTCAGCCAGGTGATCCGTACGCCGCTGCGCGTGGCCAGGGGAAGGACGTCCGCGGCTTCGGGGACTTCCAGGAAAGCGTGCCCGCCGATGTGGGGCGGAAGCGTTTCGAGGATGGAACTGATGGCGGGGACCGCCGTTTCGTCACCGGCCAGGAGGACGTGCTGCGCGCTGCCCGGCTTCCAGTTGATCCCCGCTTCGGGCAAAGGCGTGGCGGGCGTCATCGCAGTGGCGTCCGGTCCCACAAACCACGCCCGGCAGCCGGCCTCCGCCTCCTGCGCCCACCGCGATCCCGGCCCTGCATGGTCGCGGGGTCCCTGATGCAGCACAAAGTCGATATCGAGTTCCGGACCCGCAGGCGCATGCCGCAGGGCCCGGACGGTGTAGCTGCGGATGGAGCCGCGGCCGGGTTGCTCCTGCCGGAGCCAGTCCTGGTACCACCCCGCCTGCAGGAGTCCGCCGGGCGTGCCCGGCGGTTGGAGGTCATGGCCAGGGGTGGGCAGCAGCAGCTTGATGCGGAGGTCCAGGGTAGGTCCGGGCACCCCGAACGCCTGCAGCGCCGGACCGGTGAACGTGATGCGGCGGAAGCGCGGGCTCAGGTCCCGCACTTCCGACACCACGGCCTCGAACACCCGCACGGGGTGCCGGGAAACCAGGGTTGCGGCAGCCATCAGGGGCATTACGGCAGCTGCGGATCCACGCCGTAGTGCTTGGCCAGGTCAGTGATCACAGCGTGGGCGCCCTGAATACTGACCGAAGCCAGGAACGTGGCGTCGTCAACGTTGATGACCTCGCCCTGGAGCCGCTCCCACAACGGGTTCGACTGGAACGCTTCCTGCTGCGCGCGGGCCTTGTCGCCTTCGGCTCCGGCCGGGATGAAGGCGCTGACCATCACCAGTCCGGCGTCGCCCTGGAGGATCTGCTCGGCGGACAGCGGTACGAAGATCTCCTTCTCGCTGTCCGGCTGGTCCTTGGGGCGCGGAATGTTCATGTCCGCCATGATCTCGCCAATGAAGGAGTTCGAGGAGTAGAGCCGGGCAGTATCGCCGCCGGTGAAACGGATGAGGGAGTAGGTTGCGTCCGGCTTCTTGGCCAGGATCTCGGCTCCCACCTTCGCGGCGCGATCCTCGTAGGCCTTGACCAGTTCCTCGGCCTTGGCCTTCTTGCCCAGCGCCTCGCCCAGGAAAACGACGTTTTCCTTCCAGGTGGGTCCGGTGCTCACGGAGAAAATCGCGGGCGCGATCTTGGACAGCTGCGAGTACAGGGCCTCGTGGCGGACTTTCGCCGACACGATCAGGTCCGGCTGCAGTTCCAGGATCTTTTCCAGGTTGGGCTCGGCCAGGGTGCCGACGTTCACCGAATCCTTGGTGGCATCGGCTACATCGCCGAGGTAAGGGGCGAACGGAGCGTTGGGATCCTGCCGGTACTGCACGTAACCCACGAGGTCGGCCTCGAGCAGCAGGGCAGCATCGATGTAGCTGGGGTCCAGCGCAACAACGCGCTTGGGGACCGTTTCGATGCTGGTTGAACCCATGGTGTGTTCCATGGTCAGCGGGAAGCCTGCTGCTTCGGGAGCGGCGGAAGTGGTGTCACTGGTGGTGGCGGCCGGGGAGCCGCAGGCCGCGGTGGCCAGGAGTACCAGGCCGGCGGCAGCAGCGGTGAGCTGCTGGACAATGCGAATTTTCACGGGGAATGCCTTCACAAACGATGCGGGGATGCGACGCATTAGGTAAGGCTTACCTGCGCCGCCGTAGACTGTAGCAGGATTTGGCGGATTAGCTCACAAACCCGTGACGTAATAGAAAGTCCCATGTGAAAACCCTGAATGCAGAGCCGTCTCCGAACGTGGCCCGGACAGATCCGGCACGGACGGCCGCGCCGGCCCCACGGCGGAAGGTGCCGCGGAACCGCACGGTTTGGCTGATCGTATCGGCCCTGGCACTGATTGCCGCCTGCGTGCTCAGCATCTGTATCGGAGGGCAGCCGTCTTCGCTCCAGGAGGCCTGGCACGCGGTGTTCACCCCCACGGGCAACGTCATGGACGTGACCATTCGCGAGCTGCGTTGGCCCCGCACAGTCCTGGGAATCTGCGCCGGGATCTGCCTGGGCCTGGCAGGAACCCTGGTGCAGGGCCATACCCGGAACCCGGTAGCGGACCCCGGCCTGCTCGGCATCAACCAGGGCGCGGCGCTGGCCATCGTGGCTGCCACCGCCCTGGCCGGCGACCTTCCAGCCCTGACCCAGGCGGCGCTGGCCTTCGCCGGGGCACTCGTTGCCAGTGTCCTGGTGTTCATGATCGGATCGGCAGCCCGGTATGGCGCCACCCCGGTCACACTGGTCCTGGCCGGAGCGGCCGTGACCGCTCTGTGCTCAGGGCTCGTGGCAGGAATTGTCCTCCTCAATGACCAGGCCCTGGACACCCTGCGGTTCTGGCAGGTGGGTTCGCTGGCGGGACGGACCGGGGTCCTGGAGCTGGCCTGGCCCTTCATCGCGGCCGGCGTTGTGCTGGCCCTGCTCAACATCCGGGCCTTGAACGCCCTTGCGCTGGGCTCGGACGCCGCTGTTTCCCTGGGTATTTCAGTACTGCGGGCGCGGGCCGTGGGCATCGGCGCTGTCACGCTCCTGGCAGGAACCGCTGTAACCCTGGCAGGCCCCATCGCCTTCGCCGGACTGCTGGTCCCGCACATCACCCGTGCCATCACCGGGCCGGACTACCGCTGGCTGGTGCCGCTCTCGCTCTTTACCGGGGCAACCGTCGTGCTCCTCGCCGATACCGCCGGCCGCATTATTGCCCGGCCCGGCGAACTGTCCGTCGCCGTGGTCCTGGCAGTGGTGGGAGCACCTTTCTTCGTTTACCTCGCCCGGCGCCGGAGGCTGGCAACGCTATGACAGTTCTCCAGAGAACCCGGCTGCAGGCCAGCCCGAGTGCCACAAAAATCAGGGCGCTGCGCGTCGGCCCGGTATCCATCCGGCTCAACGTCCGCGTGATGGTGGTGGCCTCGCTGCTGATCCTGGCAACGGTGGCGGCCATGGCCCTGCACGTCGCTTTCGGCGGCACCCCCATGGCCTACCCGGACGTCCTCAGGGCGCTGCTGGGCGACGAGTCCAATACGAGGATCCATCTGGCCGTCACGGAGTTCCGCGCACCCAGGATGGTGGCCGCGGTCGTGGTCGGTGCATCCCTCGCTGCGGCAGGAGCCATCACCCAGACCGTGGCGCGCAATCCCCTCGCGAGCCCGGACCTGCTGGGCGTGACGGCAGGCGCGTCGCTGGGGGCTGTCAGCGTGCTGGTGATTGCCGGCGGGGGCCACGCGGGACTCAGCGGCCTAGCGGCGACCGTGGGCATGCCCGCTGCGGCGTTCACCGCGGGCATCCTCAGCGGCGTGGCCGTGTACCTGCTGTCCTACCGGCGGGGCCTGGACAGCTACCGGCTGGTGCTGGCCGGCCTGGGCATCTCCGGACTCGCCGCGAGCCTGACCACCTGGATCCTCACCCTGGGCGACGTGACCAGCGCGGCCCAGGCGCTGACCTGGATGATGGGCTCACTGAACGGAAAAGACTGGGAGACCGTGCAGCCCATGGCGCTCAGCGCTGCCGTGCTGCTCCTTGCCGCCATGGCCACCGGACGGTGGCTGCTGCTGACCAGCCTGGGCGAGGACACCGCCGTCGGCCTTGGCACCCGGATAGGTGCCGTCCGGCTGATAGTCCTGGCGCTCGCCGTCCTCCTGGCGTCCGTGGCCACTGTAACTGCTGGTCCGGTGGCGTTCGTTGCGCTGGCCAGCCCGCGGATTGCCCGGGCCCTGACCTCCACGGTGATTCCCTCCGTGGGAGTATCCGCGCTGGTGGGCGCGATTTTCGTGCTGCTGGCCGACACCCTGTCCGCCAATGCCCTTGCTGCCCCCTTGCCGGTAGGCGTGGCCACGGCCGTGCTGGGGGCACCGTTCCTGATCCACCTGATCCTCAAATACCAGCGGAGGCTGAGTTGAACACGTCCTTGGAGCAGCAGGAGGGCCTCCGGGCCCAGGACCTCAGCCTTGGCTACGACGGCGGCAACATCATCAGCGGCCTCTCCCTGACCATCCCCAATGCCCGGGTAACGTCGATCATCGGGCCCAACGGATGCGGAAAGTCCACGCTGCTGAGGGGCCTGGGCAGGCTGCTCAACCCCAGGTCCGGCGAGGTATTCCTCGACGGCGCGCCCCTGCGCCAGCATTCCACCCGCCATATCGCCACCCGCATCAGCGTTCTGCCGCAGACACCCACGGCGCCGTCGGGACTCACCGTGGCGGACCTCGTTTCGCGGGGCCGGCACCCGCGGCAGAAGTGGTACCAGCAGTTTTCCGCCTCCGACGAATTGGTGGTGGAGTCCGCACTGGAAGCCACAGACATCCTGGACCTCGCCGATACGCCCCTGGAGGACCTCTCCGGCGGGCAGCGCCAGCGGGCCTGGATTTCCATGACGCTGGCCCAGGAGACGGGAATCCTGCTGCTGGATGAACCCACCACCTACCTGGACCTGGCGCACCAGGTTGACGTGCTGGAGCTCGTCCGCCGGCTGAACCGCGAACACCACCGGACCGTGGTGATGGTGCTCCACGACATCTCGCTCGCGGCCCGGTACTCGGACCACATCGTGGCCATGAAGGACGGTGCCATCGTGGCGCAGGGCACCCCGGCCAAGGTCATCACCTCCGAGCGGCTGCTGGATGTGTTTGGCCTGGACGCCCACGTGATGCCGGAACCCACGGAGGGCCGCCCGCACGTCATCCCGCTGGGAACAGTAGGGGCCCCGGCGGCCGACACTGTGCCCCTGGTCACACGTGATGCGATTCACTCGCAATAAAAGGCGATTTGGTTGAGAGTGCCGTTTCGGTTTGTGCACCATGGAAGGGCAGGGCTGGACACTTCCAGCCCTATCCATCCTGGTGACGCAATGAGGCCCACCGGTTGCCCTTGGGGGCCGCCGACGCCGCAGGGCGTGAGCAGGCCATTTCCCCGGCCCGGCCGGACCGAAACAAGGAAGTACTGAACAATGACGTTTGAAGCTGCCGAATCCGTGACGCTGAAGATCTGGGACCGCTCCACCATGCACCACACGCTGGATGCGCTCGTCGAGGATCTCTCCACCCGCCACAACACCACCAAGGGCAGCATCGCTGTCACCTGCAGCGGCCCCAACACCTTCACGCTCAGCCTGAACAGCGGCGCTGCCTAACCTCCGCCAAATCCCCCGGGCGAACCCTCGCCGGTGTGTTTGGTCACATCGCCCGAAATTGGGTTGCACTCTTCCCTCGCGACCATGCACCATGGAAAGACGGGAACGCGCTTTCCCAAATGCTTGTCCTCACCGACGAGGACACGGCCGGACACCCCGGGCCGCCAGACCGCAAGAAATGGAAGTTGAATAATGACGTTCGATGCCACTGATTCCGTGACCCTCAAAATCTGGGACAAGGCCACTCTCCACCACACGCTCGACTCCGCAGTCAATGACCTCTCGGCACGGCACAACACCACCACCTGCCGCGTTGCCGTCACCTGCAGCGGCCCCAACACCTTCACCCTTAGCCTGCGCGGCGAGGACCGGGCCCTGGCGAACGCCTAGGCAGCCAGCCTCTGCTCCACGGAAGCGGCCGACGGCGGGACCTCCCGCCGTCGGCCGTTTCCGTTTAATCCGCCATGGTGCCCGCAAGGGGCGGGCCGCATACTGGACGGGTGACGGCAAGCAGATGGACTGGATTCGGCAGCCGGCGCGGACCCACGGAGGTGTGGTCTGACTGGACAGCTGCGGATGAGGCTGGGGATGCGAAGAGGGCAGCGCAGCTTGCCTCCGAGATGCTCCGGCTGGCCCCGGATTCCTTCGACGCCTGGTTCCATGCCGGACTCCTCTCAAAGGCACAGGGTGAGTGGGCGCAGAGCCTGGAACGCAATGCGCGTGCAGTTGAGCTTTTTTCGTCGCGGGACGCTGAGGAGTTCGACGGCGTTAATCCGGCAGCGTGGAACCTGGGCATTGCGGCTACGGCGCTGGGCGACTGGGCAACCGCCCGGCGGGCATGGACGGCCTACGGCGTCCAGGGCCTGGGAAGCGGCTTTGAACCCATCGACGAAAATTTTGGCATGGTGCCCATCCGGCTGAACCCGGACCAGCCGTCCCTCCCCCACCAGGTCCCGCCGTCGGCTGGAGCCGCCGAGGTGGTCTGGTGCTGGCGGCGTAGCCCGGCCCATGCCGTCATCGCGAATGTCCCGCTCCCGGAATCCGGGCACAGGTGCAGGGATGTCCTCCTGCACGATGGCGAGCCGAAGGGATTCCGCCGGCTCGGCGGACAGGACGTCGCCGTGTTCGACCAGCTCAAACGGCTCGAGGACTCGGGCCTGCCCACCTGGGAAGCCCGGGTTGCCGGAGCCACCACGGACGACCTCCAGGAGTTGTCCGACCAGCTGGAACAGCGGGGACTGGGCCTGGACGACTGGTCCGGGATGCGCCTCATGTGCTCGGAGTGCTTGCATGGAACTCCAGAGGAGGGACACCATCATGACCCGGCGCCGTCGGACATCGCCCGGCTGGGGCTGGCCGGCCACGAACATGAGCTGACCGGGATCCTGAAGGCCTGGACCGGCTCCCGGCCTGCGGTGGACCTGGACCTTACGCTGCTGTGGTGACGGGGTGTCCCGCCCTCGTTTCGCTTCCGGGCCGCAAGTAAACTGGCATCACACCGGAAGCGCCACTGCAAGCATAGGGACGTGATGAGGCAGCAATCACCGGCGCAAGCCGATCTTCTGGGGCCGGAAGCAGCTAAACCGGCCCGCACGGCACTGGCCGTCATCCCCGCAGCCCTTGTATCGGCGTCGGGGTTCCTGCTCTTTGTGCGGGAGGACCGGCTCTCCGGATTCCTCCTCCTGGCGGTGGCCCTTGGCCTGGCGGGCTTCATTAACAGGCGCCTCCTGATCGACCTGGCGCTGATCGCGGTGGGGCTGACCGCCATGAGCCTGGTCCCCATCACCACGGACATCAGCACCGAGCACATGGCGGTGATGGGAACGGCGATGATTGTGGCCGTGGGCATCCCGTATGCCGTGTCGCGCTTCATCACCAGGGACCATGCCATCCGTTTCCCCATCAGGAGCGGGCAGCCATGGACCCGCGCCGAGAAGTGGTACCTGCCCGCCGTCCTGGTGATCGGGTACGCCCTGATGCCGGTCTACATGATCCGCACCGGCGTCTATAACAACTGGCCCGCCGTCAGTGACGTGGACGGGATAGCCAGGCTCTTCCTCGGAACCAACGTGCTGGGCATCTGGGATGAGCTGTTCTTCATCTGCACGGCTTTCACACTCTTCCGCCGGCACCTCCCCGACTGGCAGGCCAACCTGCTGCAGGCCGTGCTCTTCACATCCTTCCTGTGGGAACTCGGCTTCCATGCGTGGGCGCCGTTCTTCATCTTCCCGTTCGCCTTGCTCCAGGCCCGGCTGTTCACGGTGACGAAGTCCCTCTCCTACATCGTCAGCGTGCACCTGCTGTTCGACTTCGTGCTGTTCCTGGTGCTGATCCACGCCCACAACCGCGCGTGGATCGACATCTTCCTCTACTGATCCTGTTCCCCGCGAGGGATTAGGCTGGAGCCCGGATCCGTCCGTCGGAACGGCGCGGCCGCCGGAAAGCAGCGGCCGAGCCGCCATAGATGACGCAGGAAGCAAATGGTGCAGGAAGCAGTTGGCCGGGACAGGCCCAAGGCGGCGACGATTTACGACGTCGCGGCGCTGGCCGGTGTTTCCCACCAGACTGTCTCCCGCTACCTGAAGGACAAAAACGCGCTCAAGCCGAGCACCCTGGAACGGGTGGAAAAGGCCCTCGCCGAGCTGAGCTACACCCCCAACCTGGCTGCCCGGTCGCTGCGGTCGCGGGAGCTGTACCGGGTGGTGGTCGTGGTCCCCGAGGCGTCCCTGTACTTCCCCGCAAGGATGCTCAATGGCGCGGCTGCGGCGGCCCATGCCGCCGGCTACCGGGTGGACGTGGTGGCCATGGAGGGAACAGAAGAAGCACGCAGCCGTCAGCTTCACACCCTCCTGGCGGGCGACGACATTGCCGGCATCCTTTCCTTCGTTCCCCAGCCGCCGCCCACCGCTGCCGGCCACGCCTCCCGTGTTCCACTGGTGGTTGCCGGCGAATACGACAACCAGATGCGCGCGCTCGGCAGCATCGCCGACGGCACAGCCGCGGCCGGCATCGTGGAACACCTGGCGTCGCTGGGGCACCGCAACTTTTTCCACGTGGCAGGTCCTGCCGGCTGGCCTTCGGCGCACAACCGCCGGGCGGTGTACGAGGACACCGTCAGGGCACTGGGACTCAACTCCCTGGGCATCACCGCAGGTGACTGGTCGGCCTCGTCCGGTTACGAGGCTGGACTCGAGGTGGCTGCCGCAACGGACGTCACCGCGGTGGTGACGGCGAACGACCAGATGGCCATCGGTGTCATCCGTGCATTGCACGATCGGGGCATTTCCGTCCCGGACCATGTCAGCGTGTTTGGCTGGGACGACACTCCGGAATCGAAATTCCACATACCCTCCCTGTCCACGGTGCACATGGACCTTGAGGCACTCGGTGCCCGCAGCATGGCCGAGCTGACGGCACGGATCCGCGGCGAACAGCCACCCGCCAACCCCCTGGTGCTTCCGCCCATGGAACTGATCTACCGGGAATCAACAGGGCCGGTCCGCAGCTGACCCCGGGAACCAGTGCCGGGGAACCGTAACCCGGGAATCCAGGGCCATACTGGGAACTGACACTCCTCATGAAAGGCGCATCATGTCCGATCCGGAGCTTGAGCTGCTGAGGCAGCGCGCCGCCCGCGGTGATTCCGATGCCGTCGATGAGCTGATCGAGCAGGCCTCCGAACGCGGGGACATGGCAGAGCTCCGCAGCCTGGCAGCCTCCGGAAGCCGGGATGCGGCCGACCAGCTGGTGGAGCTGGCCGCTGAAAGGAACGACCTGGACGAACTGCGGCGTCTTGCGGCCGGCGGCAACCGAAACGCGGCAGACGTGCTGGCGGAGATCGACAGCGAAGCGGACCCTTCCGGCTCCTGACCGCGGAGTCCGCCCGCCGCTTTGTTGCGCCCCGCGTTTTGGGCAAGCTGGAACCGGCCACGTACCCTTACTTAGGCTTACCTAAGAAGAAGGATTTCACGTGCCCACCACCTCACCAGCTCCGCGATCCCATGCCCGCTGAGACCTTCCGCGACCCCTGGGGCATTCCCCACCTGCGCGCCGGCTCGGCTCATGAGCTGGCGTTTTTGCAGGGGCAGAACGCCGCCACGGACCGGTCCTGGCAGATCGAAATGGAGCGCTGGCGGTCGGAGGGCCGGACCGCCGAACAGCTGGGCCCTGAAGGGCTGCCGTGGGACCGGTTTGCGCGCCAGGCCCGCATCGATGACACGGCACGCCGCTGCTTCGAGAACCTGGGCCCCGCCACGCAGCAGTGGTGCCTGGCCTACGTGGACGGCGTCAACGATGCCCTTCGCTCCGGCCGCCGGGACGCCCGCGAGTTCGGGGACACCGGCACCGCGCCCGCCACCTGGGAGCCGTGGACTCCGCTGGGTGTTTTCCTGGTCCACCACATCCTGTTCAGCACCTTTCCCAACAAGCTCTGGCGGGACCAGGTGGCCAAGGCCCTCGGCCCGGATGCGGTGGGGCTGTTCAGCATTGAGGCGCCCGTGTGGGCCGGCAGCAACGCGTGGGCTGTTGCCGGTGGCCTGACCGCCACGGGTTCGCCCCTGGTCGCCGAGGACCCGCACCGGCTTATGGAGCTGCCGGGCGTCTACCAGCAGGTGCGGCTCGCCTGCCCGGAGTTCGACGTCGTCGGGCTGGCTTTTCCCGGCGTACCCGGGCTGCCGCACTTCGGCCACACGGGGTCCGCGGCGTGGGCCGTCACCAATGCGATGGCCGACTACCAGGACCTCTACAGCGAGCAGCTGCGCCGGGACGGAGGGGCCCTGCTGGCCCTCGGGCCGGACGGCTGGGAGCCGGTGCCCGCGAACCATCAGGAAAAGATCCTGGTGCGCGGCGCATCCGCCGAGACCGTGGACATCATCGAAACACAGCGCGGGCCGGTCATTTCCGGCGGGCCCGACGGCGACGCGCTGAGCCTGCGGACACCGTCCAGGGCTGCGGGCCGGCTGGGTTTCGAGGCCCTCCTGCCGCTGTTGCGGAGCCGTTCCGCCGGTGACATTGAGGCTGCCCTGGAAGCATGGGTGGAGCCGGTCAACTGCGTCCTGGCCGCAGATTCCGGCAGGGATGTCCGGCAGCTGGTGGCCGGCAAGGTTCCGGTGCGCAACCCGGAGAACCGGGTCCGGCCTGTTCCGGCGGAATCCCCGGACCACCAGTGGCACGGGGACTGGGTGGACCTGCCGGCGTCCCGCGTGGACAGGCTGGCCGTCAACGCCAACGACCGTGCTTCAGGCGGCGGGGACCTGACCGGCCTGGAATTCGCCCCTGCCCACCGGGCACGGCGCATCCGGCAGCTGCTGGAAGAACAGGCCGCCACCGGGCTCAGCAGTGACACCGGGATCAGCACTGCTCCTGGACTCACCGCTGACGACATGCAGCGCATCCATATGGACTGCCGGCTCGGATCCTGGCCTGCGCTGCGCCAAGTGCTGGTGGACCTGGATCTGGATCGCAGCACCACCAAGCAACGCGGGGTCACTCCGCGCCCAATCCAACGCCGAAATGGGGCCGGAAGTGACCCCGCGTTGCCCTTGTCCGCCGGTGCGGTGGAACTGCGGGAGCGGCTGCTGGGCTGGGACGGACAGATGCATGCCGGCAGCACGGACGCAGCCTCCTTTGCGGCGTGGCGGTCAGCGCTGGTGGTGGCCTTGGCCGGGACTCCCCTGCTGGCACCGCTCGCCGCGCCGGCCGGGCACTCTCCCCTGTTCGCGCCGTGGCTGAACCCGGTGGCAAGGGTGGGCTTCGCGCTCGAAACCATCCTCGCCACAGGGGCCGCCTTCGGGATCGACGTCCCTGCCGCGGTGAGCCAGGCGCTTGAGGTGGCGGCAGCGGCGCCGTCGTCCGCTGCCTGGGGAGAAACCCATACCGTGCTGCCGCTGCATGCGGTGGCGGACTACCCGGCGACGGGTGCCGCTGCGCCCACCGTTCCGCCCACCGCCCTGTCCGGGGACACCGGCTGCGTGCTGTGCACGGAAAGCCTGCCGGGGGTCACGGACGCCTCGTTCCGCGGACCGGTGGCCCGCTATGTGTGGGACCTTTCGGACCGGGCGAAAAGCCGGTGGATCGTGCCGTTCGGTGCGTCCGGCAACCCTGCCGATGACAACTTCCTCAGCCAGATGCAGCTGTGGGCCGCCGGCGAACTTCTCCCCGTCATCACCGACTGGGACCAGCTCACGAAGGAGAACCATGACCAGCACTGACACCGCCCTTCCGTACGCCGACCGGGAGGCCGTTTACGAGGAGGACCTTCCGGGGCTGGGCCGGCTGCGGCTGCTCCGCCTGGCGCCGGAGGAAGACGCGGACCTGATCCATGGCTGGGTGCGCGAGGATCGGGCCCGGTTCTGGGGCATGAACGGACTGGACCGGGACGAAGTGCGGGACATCTACCTGTTCCTGGAAAGCCTGGACACGCACCACGGATACCTGATGACGGTGGACGGCCAGCCGGCCGGCATCTTCCAGACCTATGAGCCCCTGGAAGATCCGGTGGCGGAGGCCTACCCGGCACGGGCTGAGGACGCCGGCCTGCACCTGCTGCTGGCCCCGGCCGCACGCCCGGTCCCCAACTTCACGCCCACCCTGCTGTCCGGCCTGGTCCGGTTCCTGTTCTCGGATCCGGCCAAGGACCGGGTGGTGGCGGAGCCGGACGCTAGGAACAGCAAGGCGATCGGGCGCTTCGTGGGGTTCGGGTTCGAGGCCGGTCCCACGGTCCAGCTGGCCGAAAAGGAAGCGCGGCTGGTGTTCCTGACCCGGGAAAAGTTCGAAGCACGTCCGGCCGGGTAGGGCCCGGCCCGGGCCCTACTCTTCGCCGCTGTCCTTTGCTTCCAGGTACTTGGCCATGGCCTCGCAGGCCTGGTTCCAGCGTGCGTTCATCGCGTGCCGGCTCAACGGGGCGAACATTCCGTCGAGGACTTTCTCCACTGCGTCGTATGCGGCATCCAGGGCTCTTTCCTGCGCCGCCGGGCTGTAATAGTTCATGACAGTGATTCGTTGTGGCTGGCGGCCCGGATGGCGGAATACCGGGCCGTTTAGCCGGCCGGCCGGAGCGAGGTGATCATCCGCCGGATGTTCTGGTATTCGGTGGTGTCCATGTACTTCCGGGCCTGTTCAAGGTACGGCAAGGACTCGCTGCCGGGGGTCCTGTTGTTGTCCGGGTTGTAGAAGGCACCGAACATGGCGGCGGTGGGCGGCCATGTGAAGAAATGGAAGATGGGGCAGGCAGTGTCGCCGGTGGGAGCCTCAACTGTGGTGATGCCGTAAGCGGCAGCCGGGGTATCGGCGGGGCCGGGAGCGGTGGCGTCGCCGCGGGTTTCAAAGACGTACCGGGGCACATCCCCGTTCTGGGCCAGGGCCGGCATCTGCTGGGACTCAAACTCGGAGAAGGGGTACTTCTCCATGCAGGTGGATCCCGTGGCCATGTTGGTCCGCAGCGTGGCCAGTGGCCGGCCCGCTTCGTTGGTCACCTCGGCGAAAGCCCCGCCCCCTTCGGGCAGCTCCCCGGCCGGGTCCCGCACGCTCCACGCGGGCGGAAGGTCGAAGGCCAGCTGCCCGTCCGCCGTCGTGAATGTCTTCCAGGCCGCCTTGGTGGCTGTGGCGGTGGCTGTAGGTTCCACGGTGGCCGTTGCGGTGGCCGTCTGCAAGGCCGACGGCGAGGCAGACGGCGGCGCGGCAGTGGCGGACGGGGTGGGGGCAGTGGTCGTCGCAGCCGGCGTGGTGGCCGTGGGCTGCCCTGCCTGCGGGCCGCATCCGGCAACCGCAACACCAACCAGAATCAATGCGGGAAACAGACCGCGGGACCTTCTCATCACACCCTCCCAGGGTACGAAAAACCTGTCCCTTCATTGTGGAACCGCGGGCGCAGGAAGGACCGGAAACTGCTGGATTGCCGCCCAACCGTTGCGGCGAATAACAAAACTGCTCCCGGCCCCGTGCATACGGCGGGCCGGTCCCGCAAGGAACCGGCCCGCCGTCGCGATGTCCGTGTTACAGGGTGGCGGTGTCGATCACGAAGCGGTACCGGACGTCCGAGGCCAGGACGCGCTCGTAGGCGTCGTTGATCTTGTCGGCCGGGATCACCTCGACCTCGGCCCCGATGCCGTGGGCGGCGCAGAAGTCCAGCATCTCCTGGGTTTCGCGGATGCCGCCGATCATGGAACCGGCGAAGGAGCGGCGACCCGTGATCAGGGCGAAGGCGTTGACCGGCAGCGGCTCGGCGGGGGCGCCGACGTTCACCAGGGCGCCGTCGAGGGTCAGCAGCTGGAGGTAGGAGCTGATGTCGATCGAGGCGCTGACCGTGTTGATGATCAGGTCGAACGAGCCGGCGAGCTGTTCGAAGGTGGAGGGGTCGCTGGTGGCGTAGTAGCTGGTGGCGCCCAGGCGCAGCCCGTCCTCCTGCTTCTTCAGCGACTGGGACAGGACGGTGACGTCGGCGCCCATCGCGGACGCGAGCTTGACGGCCATGTGCCCAAGTCCGCCGAGGCCCACGACCGCAACCTTCTTGCCCGGGCCGGCGCCCCAGCGGTGCAGCGGAGAGAACGTGGTGATGCCGGCGCAGAGCAGCGGCGCGGCGACGTCGAGCTCGATGCCTTCGGGGATGCGCACCACGAAGTCTTCGGTGACCACCACGTGGGTGGAGTAGCCGCCCTGGGTGATGGTCCCGTCGCGGTCAACGGCGCCGTAGGTGCCCACCATGCCGTTGAGGCAGTACTGCTCCTCGCCCTTGACGCAGTTGGCGCACTCGCGGCAGGAGTTGACCATGCAGCCAACGCCCACGCGGTCGCCCACGGCGTGCTTGGTGACGGCGGAACCCACCTCGGTGACGACTCCGGCGATTTCGTGCCCGGGAACCAGCGGGTACTGTTGCGGGCCCCAGTCGCCGCGGACGGTGTGGATGTCCGAGTGGCAGATGCCGGCGAACTTGATCTCGATCAGGACGTCGTGAGGGCCGGCGGCGCGGCGCTCGATGGTGGTTGAAACGAGGTCCTCTGTGGCGGACGGGGATGCATAGGCCTTGACGGTGGTCATGGTTCTCCTGTGGTTCTTTGGGGGATAACGAAATGCTACAGGGGTTCATTAACATCAAACCCTCAGTTAGGGTGCCCGGCGAGGGCCCTGCTGTAACGGGTTACGGCAGAACCCCTTTAGCGGGTCGGGCCAGGACGAGGAGGCCGAACAGGGACAGCAGTGCCCCGCCGATCATGAGCAGCGCCATGGGGACGGCCGTCCCGGAGCCGCCCAGCCCGGCAATCGGCGCGACGACGCCTGCGGTGGTCCACTGGACAAGTCCGAGTACCGCCGAGCTGGTGCCGGGGTGTTCGGGCACCTCCGCCGAGGCGAGGGCGCCGCCGTTGGTGTTGATCAGGCCCTGCGCCACCATGAGGGCGAAGAAGCTGCCCATCGCCACCAGCAGCGGTGTGGCCCACCACAGGGCTCCGGCCAGCATGGCCACCCCGGCGGCGAGGGCGATGACCTGGCCTGTGAGGATGACGCGGCGGGTCGGCACGCGCCCCGCCAGGCGCGCCGAGACCAGCGCGGCGATGGTCATGCCGCCCGCATTCGCCGCGAAGACGATCGAGTACGCCACGGGCGAGAGCCCGTTCATGTTCTGCAGGATGAACGCTGACGTTGCCACGTAGGCGAACAGGGCAATAAAGGCCGACGACGCCACCACGACGTAGCCGACAAAGCGGCGGTTTGAGAGGACGGCCTTCGCCGCGCGGCCGAATTCCCGCAGCCCGCCTGCGTGCCGCTTTTTCGGCGGCAGCGTCTCCGAAACGATGAACAGCGCGCAGAGGGTCATCAGGATGCCGAGGGCGGCCAGCGACCAGAACGTCATCCGCCACCCGGTCAGCTGGAGGATGACCGCGCCGAGGAGGGGGCTGATGATGGGTGCTACGCCGCCTATTCCCATCACCAGGTTGAGGACGCGGACCAGCTGCGGTCCATGGGCCAGGTCCACGATGACGGCCCGGCCGATGACCATGGCCCAGCCGCCGCCGAAGCCCTGCAGGAACCGGGCCAGCATCAGGATCCCGACGTCCGGTGCGGTGGCGCAGGCAATGGACGCCGCTGTCATCAGGATGGTGCCCGCCACCAGCGGCAGCCGCCGGCCGCGCTGGTCGCTGAAGGGGCCGCCCACCAGCTGTCCAAGTCCCATGCCGGCGAAGAACGTGGTCAGCGTCAACTGCACAGCGGATGCGGTGGTGCCGAACTCCTCGGACACCCGGGGGAAGGCCGGGACGTACATGTCGGTGGCCAGCGGTGCCACGGCTGTCAGGAAGATGACCGTGGCAACCAGGGTGGCAGGCACGGCACCGGGCGCCGGCCGGAGGCCGTCCCGGGAGTGCGTGACGCTTGCGCGCATGCGGTGGTGCTCCATCCGGTAGTGGCAAAGGGGACTGTTCCATCCAAGGGGCTGCCGGGAAACGTAGCGAGGGTCCTGCCGTAACTGGTTCTGGCAGACCCTCCTTACGGCTTTCGGTTTCGTCGTAACGTGTCCCTATGGATAACCGAGCCGAGGTACGACAGTTCCTTTCGACCCGCCGTGGACGCATCACACCCGAGCAGGCGGGGCTGGAACCGTACGGCGGGCGGCGGCGGGTGCCGGGACTGCGGCGTGAGGAAGTGGCGCGGCTGGCCGGGGTCAGCGTGGACTACTACACGAGGCTGGAACGCGGAAACCTTACGGGGGTTTCCGACAGTGTGCTGGACGCCATTGCGGGGGCACTCGAGCTGGACCGCGCGGAACATGACCACCTCTACGACCTCGCCCGGGCGGCGAACACATCGGGACGCAAACGGGCTGCGAGCGCCGGCGGCTCTGCCCCGTCAGGGGTGCGGCCGGAGCTGCAGTACCTTCTGGACACCATTACGGGGGCGCCGGCCTTTATCGGGAACAACCGGTTGGACATCGTGGCGGCCAACACCCTGGGCTATGCGTTGTACTCAGACATGTACCGCGGCACGGCCCGGCCGGCGAACCATTCCCGGTTCATCTTCCTGGACCCCCGGGCACACGATTTCTACACCGACTGGGACCGGGCGGCCAACGTGAACGTGGCCATCCTGCGCCGGGAAGCGGGCCGCAGCCCGCACGACAAGGGCATCGCCGAACTGGTGGGCGAGCTTTCGATGCGCAGTGACGAATTCCGGACCCGCTGGGCAGCCCACAATGTCCGGCGGCACTACGCCGGAACGAAGATCTTCAAGCACCCGGTGGTGGGCCTGCTCGAACTGAACTACCAGGTCCTGGGCCTGGAGGAGGACCCGGGCCATACCCTCACGGTCTACCCCGCCACGCCGGGCAGCCCCTCAGACGAGGCCCTGAAGCTCCTGGCGTCTTGGGCTGCCACGGAGAACATTGTCGAGGCAGCCCTGGCCCACGCCCGGAGCTAGCCGGAAGATTACTCGGGCAGTCCGATACCGGTGTACTGTTCCAGCCGGTCCAGCAGTTCGGCCCTGAACGCTTCGCTGTCCACCGCCGGGTGCGGTTTCCGCCGCTGCTGGTGGAACCAGTACCCGCCTGACCCGGCAGTGTTGCCGGTGTCCAGCGCGAGCCAGACCTGGGTGGCATGTCCCAGTTCCAGGTCATCCGGCGCGCCTGGGCCGCCCATCCGCGTCGGGACCCAGCCGGGATCCACCGCGTTGCTGGCGACCTCCGGCCAGCGCACCGCCACCGCCGCCGCGAGCGCGGTGACGTACAGCTTGCTGTCCGAGTAGGCGCCCGGCCGGCCCGTTGCATCCGCCCAGTCCACCGTGGCGAGGTCCGTGGAGCCGGAGTGGTGCATGCCGCTGCTGAGATAAACGATCCGGCGCGGCCTGCCCATGACGGCGGTCATGACATACGGCGCAACCGTGTTCACGCTGAAGATGTCCGGGCCACGGTAGACGCCGGCGTTGTGGATGACCGCGTCGAAGGGGCCGAAGGACTCGGCCTCCTCCGCAACCCTTATGGCCTCTGCGGGGTCGGCGAGGTTGCCGGACACCGCGCCGCGGGCCTGGTCCCGCAGCCCGGACACGGCGTCCAGCCGTGATTCGTTCCTGGCGTGCAGCACCACCTCGTGGCCCAGCCGGATCAGTTCCTTCGCGGCATTCAACCCAAGCCCGCCGGCGGAACCGGTAATCAGTACCCTGGCCATGCCACTACTCAACCAGTGGGACTGCGAGGATCCGGTCATCCCCGGGCTCCGGGTCACCCCGGCCGTCGGTGTTGTTGGTCAGGAACCACAGGTTGCCGTCCGGAGCCAGTGCGACGTCACGGATCCGGCCGTACTCGCGGCTGTAGTGCTCGGTGGATGTGGTGGGGTCGGAGACGGGGACCGACCGCAGGACCTGTCCCCGAAGGTTGGCGATAAACAGGGTTCCGCCGGCATGGGCCATGCCGCTGGGGCTGGCGGCCCCGGTTTGCCATTGCTGCACGGGATCCACAAAGCCCTCCCTGCCGGCGATCCCCTCGACGGTGGGCCAGCCATAGTTGGCGCCGGCGGTGATGATGTTCAGCTCGTCCCAGGTGTTCTGCCCGAATTCGGTGGCGAACATGGTTCCGTCGTCCGCCCACGCCAGGCCCTGCGGGTTCCGGTGCCCGTAGCTGTAGGTCAGGGAGCCCGGGAACGGGTTGTCGGCCGGAACATCGCCCTCGGGGGTCATCCGCAGGATCTTGCCGGCCAGTGAGTCGCGGTCCTGGGCGCTGTCGCGCTGTTGCGCGTCCCCTGCCGTCACGTACAGCATGCCGTCGGGACCAAAGGCGATGCGGCCGCCGTCGTGGGTACTCGCGGCGGGAATCCTGTCAAGGAGTGTCTGCGGCTGTCCCAGGGCCAGCGATCCCGCCTCACCGCTGACGGGGAAGCGCTGGACCCGGTTGCCGTCCTCCGCCGTCGAATAGACGTACAGGTCTCCCCCGCTGCCCACGGCAAGACCGAGCAGCCCGGCCTCGCCCCGGTCCGCCACGCCGTCGACCGTCCCGATAGACCGCGAGGAACCATCCGCGGCGAGTTCGAGGATGCGTCCGCTGTTCCGCTCGCTGACCAGCGGCGTGCCGTCGCGGAACACCACGGACCACGGGGCCTGGAGGTCCGTTGCCACCGGCCGGGGTTCGCCGCCGATGGTGCCGGCCGCCGTCCTGGTGGGTTCGCTGGACTGTTCGGATGTGGGTGGTGGAGATGCAGGTGGCCCGGACGGAACCGGGGCGGATGACGCCGGGGCAGGGGACGTGCTGGACGGCGGCGCGGGCGGCGGTGCCGTGCAGCCTGCCAGCAGGATGCCTGTCCCGAGGGCAGCTGCCGTAAGGGCCCAATGGCGCATGTACTTCTCCTAACGACTCGTTCCAGTCACATTAACCCCCGTTGCGCGTCGTGGCGCCAGGTTGCCCGGTTTGTCCCCCGGATGGCGCCATAAGTAGCGCCGTTTCCTTCCGTTTCGCTTCCGTTGCGGGGTGCTGGCCATCGCCCTGCAGCCCGTGCTTAGGTGTTTCCACGGCACACGCCAGGCCAAGCGCAACACCAACTGACAGTGAACAGGAGGACCGATGCCGCATCCATCCAACCGCCCGCAAGGCACCCGCACTTTCGGTTCGTGTTGCCTCCGCCGAATGTGCACCTAGTCCCTGGTTTCGACAAGCTCAACCACCAGCCGCTGACGTAGCAGCACCACCGCCACAGCGTCCGACGGCGGCACGCACCTCCTTCCCTTTTCCCCGGTTATCCGGGTCCCCCGGTGCTTCGTCGCGCCCTGATGCCCACATACCGTCCTTTCGAAAGGCACAGCATGTCCCCCGCTGCATCCTCCCCGCCCCAACAGTCCTCCAACCGTGCTTTCAGCCGGCGGCGCGCCCTGGGCGCACTCCTGGCGATTCCCGCCGTCGGGCTCCTGACAGCCTGCGGCGGAACCGCCACCGCCGGCAACCCCACCAGCCAGGCGTCCTTCGCCCCGCTCGCCACGTCCGTTCCCGCGGGCACCACCATCACCGTGGGTGATCCCAGCATCCGGGTTGCCCTGGAACTGTCCGGCCTGATCAAGGACCTGGACGGCACCAACGTGAAGTTCGCCAACATCTCCGGCGGCCCCCAGACCACCGAAGCCTTCCGGGCCAACGCCCTGGACGTCGGCTCGGTGGCGGACATCCCGCCCATCCACGCCACCTGGACCGGGCTGGACGTCCGGATCATCGCCAGCGCCTACCGGCAGGACGCCGTGAACCACCCGCTGTACGAACTCGGCGTCGCCCCCGGCTCCGGGATCACCAAACTGGAGGACCTGCGCGGCAAGAAGCTGGCGTACAGCCCGGGCCAGGCCCAGGGCGCCCTGGTCCTGCGGATCCTTGAAAAGGCCGGGCTCGCCCAGGACGACGTGAAGCTCATCGAACTGCCCAGCACGGGCGACGCCTACTCCTCCGCGCTGTCCAGCAAGCAGGTTGACGCAGCGCCGCTGGGCGGCGTCCAGATCAAGCGGTACCTCGCGAAGTACAAGGCCGACGGCGCCACCACCCTCCGCCACGGCCTCCGCGACGACCCGGGACACCTGTACTCCCCCGCCAAGGTCCTCGCCGATCCCGCCAAGGCCGCCGCGCTGGCCAAGTACGCCGAGGCATGGGGCAAGGCCCAGCGCTGGATCGAGGACCACCCCAAGGAATGGCTCGAAGGCTACTACATCAAGGACCAGGGACTCTCCGCCGAGGACGGCCAGTACCTGATCGACGCCGCAGGCAAGCGGGACGTCCCCACCACCTGGACGGAAGCGATCGAACGGCACCAGCAGACCATCGACCTGCTGGCCAGGGAGCAGAAGAAGCCGCAACTGAAAGCGGCGGACCTCTACGACACCCGCTTCGAGGCCATCGCCGGCACCGCCTTCGCCGCGGCCGGCAAGGGCGGTGCAGCATGAGCGCGGCCCCGGTCCTGGAACGTCCCGCCGTCGAACCCCACCTGGACCCGGCCCTCGCGGCAGGCGAGGACGTGCGGCCCACCGGCAGGAGGCTGGGCCCCGGACGGCGGCGGCGCCTGGCCTGGCTGCTGGGCCCCGCCGCCCTGCTGGCGCTGTGGACGCTAGCCTCGGCAACAGGACTGCTGGACCCGCGCATCCTCTCGGAACCCTGGACCGTGGTGGCCACCGCCGGGGAACTCCTGGCCGACGGCAGGCTGCAGGAAAACCTCGCCATCTCCGCCCAGCGGGCCGGTTTGGGGCTGTTCTTCGGCATCGTGGTCGGCGCCCTGCTGGCCCTCGTGTCCGGGCTGAGCCGCGTAGGTGAGGCACTGATCGACGGGCCGGTGCAGATCAAGCGCGCCATCCCCGGCCTCGCCCTGATTCCGCTCCTCATCCTGTGGTTCGGCATCGACGAGACCATGAAGGTCCTCACCATCACCCTGGGCGTCTTCGTCCCCATCTACCTGCAGACCCACGCCGGCCTGCGCGGCATCGACCTGCGCTACGTCGAACTGGCCCAGACCGTGGGGCTCAGCCGCACCGCCTTCATCCGCAAGGTGGTTCTTCCCGGCGCCATGCCCGGGTTCTTCCTGGGGCTGCGCTTCGCCGTCACCGGAGCCTGGGTGTCCCTGGTGGTGGTTGAACAGATCAACGCCACCAGCGGCATCGGCTACATGATGGAGCTCGCCCGCACCTATGGCCAAACCAACATCATCGTCCTCGGACTGGCCGTCTATGGCATCCTCGGCCTACTGTCCGACGGCGCCGTCCGCTTCCTCGAACGAAAGGCCCTCTCATGGCAGCGCACCCTGGCGGGCTGACCGCCGTCGCAACCAACGCAGTCTCGGTCCGGAACCTGATCCGCGGCTTTGGCCCGAAAGGCGTCCTGAACGGCGTGGACCTGGACATCGCCCCCGGTGAGTTCGTGGCCCTCCTCGGCCCCAGCGGCTGCGGCAAAAGCACCCTGCTCCGGGCCCTCGCCGGGCTGGACCACGACGTGAAAGGCAGCGGCGTCATTACCGTCCCGGACCGCGTCTCCGTGGTCTTCCAGGATTCGCGGCTGCTGCCTTGGGACAGCGTGCTGGGCAACGTCACCCTGGGCCTTCGGGAGCACGACGCCGAGTCCCGGGCACGCAACGCCCTCGCCGAAGTGGGGCTCGCCGGCCGGGAAAAATCCTGGCCCCACGAGCTTTCGGGCGGCGAGCAGCAGCGCGTGGCGCTGGCCCGGTCGCTGGTCCGCGAGCCGCAGCTGTTGCTGGCCGACGAGCCCTTCGGCGCGCTCGACGCCCTTACCCGCATCAAGATGCACGGGCTGCTCCAGGACCTGGTGGCCCTGCACCGCCCGGCCGTCCTGCTGGTGACCCACGACGTTGACGAAGCCATCGCCCTCGCGGACCGGATCGTGGTGCTGGACCACGGCCGCGTTGCCACCGTCCGCACTGTAACGCCGGACGTCAGCACCGCGGTGGATGCCGCCGGCCACGAAGCCCTGCGCCGCGACCTCCTTGCCGACCTTGGCGTCGTCGGCACCAGCCACTGACCCTCCCGACCTGAAGGACCATCCCATGACTTCCGAAAACCCCTCCCGGAACCGCCCGCTCCACCTCAACGCCTTCCTGATGAGCACCGGGCATCACGAGGCATCCTGGCGGCTGCCGGAGAGCGACCCGCACTCCAGCACGGACATCGAGCACTACAAAAAGCTCGCCCGGACGGCCGAGCGCGGCAAGCTGGACTCGATCTTCTTCGCCGATTCCCCCGTGCTCTTCGGCGAGGTGGGCCGGCGCCCCTCGGGCAAGCTTGAGCCCACCGTGCTCCTTACCGCCATCGCCGGCGCCACGGAACACATCGGCCTGATCGCCACCGCCTCCACCACCTACAACGAACCCTTCAACCTGGCCCGCCGGTTCGCATCCGTGGACTGGGCCAGCGGCGGGCGCGCGGGGTGGAACGTGGTCACCACAGCAGGCCCGGACGCCGCACGCAACTTCGGTGTGGACGACCAGCCCGCCCACGCCGTCCGGTACGAACGTGCCGCCGAATTCATCGAGGTGGCGCAGAAGCTGTGGGACAGCTGGCAGGATGACGCAGTGCTCGCGGACAAGGCCGAGGGCGTGTGGGGCGATGCCGACAAGATCCGCGTGATCGACCACGAGGGCAAGCACTTCAAGGTCCGGGGCCCGCTCAACGTGCCCCGCTCGCCGCAGGGCCACCCGCTGATCGTCCAGGCCGGCTCGTCGGAGGACGGCAAGGACCTCGCCGCACGCTACGCGGACGCCGTCTTCACCGCCCACCAGACGCTCGCTGATGCACAGGCGTTCTACCGGGACCTCAAAAAGCGCACCGCCGCCGTGGGACGCGATCCCGAAAGCATCAAGATCCTGCCGGGCATCGTGCCGGTCATTGGTGCAACGGAAGCGGAAGCCCTGGAGCTGGAGCGGGAACTGGACCGGCTGATCAAACCGGAATACGCCCGGATCCAGCTGGCCAAGACCCTGCGTGTCTCCCCGGAGGACCTGCCCCTGGACCGCCAGCTTCCGGACCATTTGCCCAGCGAGGACGAGATCGAGGGCGCGAAGAGCCGTTACACACTGATCGTCCAGCTGGCCCGCCGCGAGAAGCTCACCGTACGCCAGCTGATCGGACGCCTGGGCGGCGGCCGCGGACACCGCACCTTTACGGGTACCCCGGTCCAGGTTGCCCACGCCATCCAGGAATGGTTCGACGGCGGTGCGGCGGACGGCTTCAACATCATGCCGCCGGTGCTGCCCTCGGGGCTGGAGACGTTCGTGGACCAGGTGGTGCCCATCCTCCAGGAACGCGGCCTGTTCCGCACCGAATACACCGGCAGGACGCTGCGGGAACACTACGGGCTGGAGCGCCCGGCCAACCGCTACGCCGGCTCGGGTGCCGGGGAACTGGCATCCATCGGATCGGCGTTCTAGCGGGCGGAAGGTTCGACGGCGGCGCCCCGGCGGGTGCCGCCGTCGCCGTCGTCTCCTTCCGCCGCTGCAGGCGGCTGGGGCTTGTAGACCCACGCCACCAGCACCACTGAGATGATCATCAGCAAGAACCAGGCCACCAGCTTTTCCAGGCCCACGGGGTGCCAGCCGTCCATTTGGCTTGGGTACAGCCAGGCGCCGGACCAGGTGGCGATGTTCTCGGCGATCCAGATGAACAGCGCCACCAGCAGGAACGCGATGACCAGCGGCATACGGAACTGCTTGCGGAACACGCGGAAGTGCATCACGCACCGGCCGTAAATGACCACGACGGCGGCAAGCAGCACCCAGCGCAGGTCCCAGATGTAGTGGTGGGTGAAGAAGTTGGCGTAGATGGCCGCGCCCATTATTGCCGTGATCCAGCGCCGCGGATAACTGGCGAACCGCAGGTCGAACAGCCGGTAGACGCGGACCATGTAGGAGCCCACCGCGGCGTACATAAAGCCGCTGAAGAGCGGCACCGCCCCGAGCCGCAGGAAGCCTTCGGCCTCGTAGGACCAGGAACCGACGTCGGTCTTGAACAGCTCCATCACCGTGCCCACCAGGTGGAACAGGATGATCACCCGCAGTTCACGGAGGGTCTCGAGTTTAAAGGCGACCATCAGGACCTGGATGGTGACGGCGGCGAGCGTCAGGAAGTCGTTGCGGGCCAGCGCCGCCGTGTCCGGGTACCAGAGGCGGGCCGCCGTGAGGACCGCGAGGAGGGCTGCGCCGAAGATGCAGGCCCAGCCCTGTTTGAGGCCGAAGACGATGAACTCGGTGAGCCTTGCTGTAAGACCGCCGGCCGGGGCCTTGGCCAGGAAGCGGCGGGCCCGTTCGTCGATCCGCTGCTCTACCTGGGTGGAACTACGCACGTACTCCCTGACGCTGGGCGGACTGTCGGTTCTTGCGGAGGTCTTTATCCAGCTCGCCCAGGCAGTAGTCCTTGAACCAGTGCCTGATCCGCCGCGGAAGTTTGGGGTAGGTGAGGGCGAGGACGCGCATGGTGCGGTCGAAGCGGCGCTGGTGGCGGCCGCTCCACGGCAGGCCGAAGTCCTGCCGGACGTGCGGGGGCAGGAACCCGGCGGTGAGGAACCTGGCGGGCGGAATGATGGCGCGGTACCAGAGCGCCGTGTGCTTCGGGAACAGCAGGCCGCGGCCCACGCGCACCCCGCCGGTCTCGGCTCGGAGGGTGGAGATGCGCTGGTCCCAGTAGCGGCGGAAAGCCGCCCGGTCCTCCGGCCACATGTCCGGGGGAAGCTGCAGGGCTGTGCCGATCCTCGCATAGTCGCGGTACATCGCATCGGCTGACTCGTCGTCGAGCGGGCCGTAGATCTTTTCGATGATGGTGATCGCCGTGTCGTAAAGCGTGGCCACCACCCAGAGCTGGAGGTGGGGGTCGTAGGCGCTGTACCCGGGGGATTCTTCGTTATCGGCCCGGCGGACCGGAACATGCGCCCGGTTCACGCGGCGGCGGACCTCGTTCACCTGCTCGTCAGTGCCGTACACGATGGCATAGACGTATGTCAGCGTTCCCTTGAGCCGGTTCACCGGACGCCCCACGAACGTGCTGTGCTCATCAACGCCGCGGCCGACGGCCGGGTCGGCAAGCTGCAGAAGGAGGGCCCGTCCCGCACCGGCGAGCAGGATGCCTTCTCCGCCGTAGTCGGCCATTCCTCGCACCATCTCAACAGGGTACCGGAGGAGCCAAAGAAGGGGCGACGGCGGAACTTCCCGCCGTCGCCCCTTCTGCTGTCTATTGCTGTCAGGCCTTGTGTACTTCGAGGTCCTCGAGGGACTTGCCCTTGGTGTCTGTGGACAGGAAGGTGGCCACGGCGGCGACGAGGCAAATGCCGAAGGTGATGAGCCCGATGACCACGGGAACGTTGGCCGAGCCGGGAGGAGCCACGGCGGTGAAGATGCTCGGGAAGAAGGATGCGATCATGAGGCCGACGTTCTGTGACACCGCGAAGCCGGTCACCCGGATCCGCATGGGGAACTGCTCCTGGAAGAACGTGGCAAACGTCGAGTTCCACATCTGGAAGAAGATTCCCTGGACGATCACAACGCTGACGAAGACCAGGAACAGGCTCCTCTGGTCGATCGCCCACAGGTAGCCGCCCGCGGCCAGGCCGCCGCCGAGTCCGCCGGCCACCATCAGCACCCGCCGGCCAATCTTGTCGGACAGGGCGCCGAACATCGGGATGGTCACTACTGCGGCGATGTTGGCCACGAGGGTCACCCACAGGAACTCGCTGCTGGAGAAGCCGATGCCGTAGCCCTCCTGGGTGGCGTAGGAGACACCGAAGATGAGGGTGGCCATGCCGATCACGTTGGTGAACGTCATAATGACGCACAGGATCATGACCCTCGGGTGGGTGCGCAGGAGGTCGAGGAGCGGGAACCGGCGCTTCGCCGCAGCGCTGTCAGACTGCGCCAGGTAGGCCGGGGGCTCCTGGACCCGGCGGCGGATGATGTACCCGGCAAGGATCACGAAGGCGCTGAGCAGGAACGGAATGCGCCAGCCCCAGGTCTGGAACTGGTCGGCAGGGAGAAGGGCAGCCAGCGGAAGCAGGACGCCGGTGGCCAGGATGGAGCCCACCTGCGTTCCCTGAAGGCTGAAGCTTGCGAAGAAGCCGCGCCGGGCGTCAGGCGAATGCTCCACGATCATGGCGCTGGCGCCGCCGAGTTCGCCTGCCACCGCAAACCCCTGCACCAGGCGGAGGATCACGAGGAGGACGGGGGCGAGGATGCCCACCTGTCCGTACGTGGGCAGGAGCCCGACGGCGAACGTCGCGAAGCCCATGAGCAGCATGGCCATGACAAGCACGTTCTTGCGCCCGTGCTTGTCGCCGTATGCCCCCAGGACAATGGCGCCGACGGGGCGGGAGACGTAACCCACCGCATAAGTCGCCAGCGAGGCGATGATCGCGACAGTGGGGTTTTCGGACGGGAAGAAGATGGCGGGGAAGATGAGCGTGGCGGCAAGGCCGTACAACGCAAAGTCGTAGTACTCAAGGGCGCCGCCGATCCAGCCGCTCATTGCGGCCCTCTTCGGATCCCTGCCCCCGGTACCGGCTGTGAGGCCGGGTTGGGCATGCACGGTGGGCGTTATGCTCATGCGCTGATTTCCTTCGTCTTCGTTGGCAAGGAACCGGAGTGCTTCCATTCCGGATTGTCTTGGTGACTGGGGGCCGCTGGTGGAGTTGGTGATCATCCTCACTCGGCGGAATGCAGGTCACTCTTTTGAATCGTTTCACTCGATTATAGGCAGTGCTGCGCGTCACGTCAAAGCAAAGGGAAAGCGGATTCCCGGTCGCAGTCCTCCAGGAGCAAAGCCGAAAGCGGGCGTCGCCGTTCTCCGGCGTCGCCCGCTTTTGTTGTGTGGAGCAGTGATTGAACCTGGCGCTACTCTTGGCGGCCGGCACCGGCGCGCTCGGCCCGAGCTACTTCCAGTTCCTGAACGATCCGTTCCACCAGCGACGCCGGGTCAGCCACGATGTCGACGGCGATATGGGCCTCGTCAGATTCCAGGGGTTCCAGCGTGGCCAGCTGGGAGGCGAGCAGGCTGCCAGGCATGTACTCGTGCACCCTGCTGCCGAGCCGGTCCGCGATGGTGGCTGCGTCGCCTGCGAGGTGGATGAACACCATGTCAGGCGTGAAGCTCCGCAGCAGGTCGCGGTAGGTGCGCTTGAGCGCGGAGCACGCGATGATGCAGGAGTCCGCTCCGCTGGGCGGGTTGGCCAGTGCGGCACCGATTTCGGCGAGCCACGGCGCCCGGTCGTCATCGTTCAGGGGCACCCCGCCGGCCATCTTGGCCTTGTTGGCGGCGGGGTGGAAGTCGTCGCCGTCGAAGAAGGGAACGCCGAGCCGCTCCCCCAGCAGGGATCCGACCGTCGACTTCCCACATCCGGAAACACCCATCACCACCAGCGGCGGCAGCACCGTCACGAGGCACTTCCTGCGCCGAAGCTCAGGAGCACCTTTCCCGACTCCGCCGAGTTGCGGGCCACACCAAAAGCCTCAAGCGCCTGCTCCACCGGATAATCGTGAGTGATGACGGGGCCGATCTGCAGCGAGCCGTCCGCGAGGGCCGCGATGACGTCGTCGATCTCATCGTTGAACCGGAACGAACCCTTCAGCTCAAGCTCCCGCGTGATGGCCAGGGAAATCAGCACCGGCTGCGGGCCGGTTGGCAGCAGCCCCACCATGACCACGGTGCCGCCGCGGGCGGCGCCCTGGATGGCAGAGGCCAGGCCGTAGTGGTTGCCGGAGGATTCGATCACGACGTCGGCCTCAACGGCGGCGATAGCGTCAGCATCTCCGGCGGTAATAACGTGGTCCGCTCCCACGGCTGTGGCGATTTCCAGCGGCTTGTCATGCATGTCGACGGCGGTGATCCGGCTCGCGCCGGCGCGTTTCAGGACGGCGACCACAAGTGCGCCGATGGGGCCGCTGCCAATCACCAGGGCCGTCTTCCCGGCAACGTCGCCGGCCCTGCCCACGGCGTGCCATGCCACGGAGGCGGGTTCGATCAGCGCCGCGGTACGCAGGTCAATGCTGTCCGGCAGCGTCCGGAGCATCCGGGTCGGGAGGTTCACGTACCGGCTGAAGGCGCCGTCCTTGTGCGGGTAGCGTGCAGCGCTGCCCAGGTAGGTGCAGCCCGGAGAAAGGTTGGGCCGGTCCGCCGGATACCGCGCAGCACCGGGGCCGGGAGTGGCCGGATGGACCGCCACAGGGGTCCCGACGGCGGGACCGGTCCCGTCCGCGGCGGCACGGACCACGGTGCCGGAAATCTCGTGCCCCAGCACCAGCGGCGCCTTCAGGATCGATTCACCGGCGGCGCCGTGGAGCCAGTAGTGCAGGTCGGACCCACAGATGCCGCCGTAGTGCACCTCGACGACGGCCTCTTCCGGAGCGGGAGAGGCGAGGGTGAGTTCGTCGACTCGGAGGTCACCGGCTGCGTGGGCGACAACCGCCGGACCTGTAACAGCGAGGGAGGTATCAAGAACCATCAGACCACCACCGTCATTCCGCCGTCGATAAATATCGTTTGTCCGTTGACGAAGTCCGAACCGCTGGACGCCAGCCAGACTGCGGGCCCGGCCAGATCCTGGACAGTCCCCCAGCGATTGGCCGGGGTGCGGCCCAGGATCCAGGAGTTGAACTGCTCGTCGTCCACCAGGTTCTGGGTCATCTCGGTATGGATGTAGCCCGGCGCGATTCCGTTGATCTGCAGCCCGGATGCCGCCCACTCCGCAGTCATGGCACGGGTGAGGTTCCGCAGTCCGCCCTTCGCCGCGATGTACGGGGCGATGGTGGGCCGGGCCAGGTCAGTCTGCACGGAGCAGATGTTGATGATCTTGCCGTGGCCGCGCGGGATCATGAACCGGGCCGCCTCGCGGCCCACCAGGAAGGCACTGGTCAGGTCCGTGGAGATGACCCGTTCCCAGTCCTTCACGTCCAGGTCCAGCATCGGTACCCGGTGCTGGATGCCGGCGTTGTTCACCAGGATTTCCAGCGGCCCCACGTGCTCTTCCACCCAGGCAATGCCGCGCGCCGCCTCTGCGTCACTTGTGACGTCAAAGGCGATACTGTGCACCCGGCCGGGCGCGAAGTCGGCGGCCATGGCGGCAGCGGCATCCTTGAGCCGTTCCTCGTTGACGCCGTTCAGCACAACTGTTGCGCCGGCGTCGGCCAGTGCGCGGGCCAGCGCGTTGCCGATCCCGCGGCTCGAACCGGTTACCAGGGCAACCCTGCCGGTCAGGTCGAATAGTGAACTCATGCGAAGGGTCCTGCCTGCACCAGGTTGGCCGGGGCCTGGCCGGTGGCCAGGGCCTCAAGCTGCTTGCGGAGGAGCTTGAGGATCCGGGGCTGGAACGCCGATGCGTTGCCGCCCACGTGGGGCGTGATCAGGGCATTGGTGGTGGACCACAGCGGGTGGTCCTGCGGCAGCGGCTCCGGGTCGACGACGTCGATGGCGCACTGCAGGCGTCCGGACAGGACTTCCTTGGTCAGCGCAGCGGTGTCCACCACGGAGCCGCGGCCCACGTTGACCACCAGGGCGCCGTCCGGGAGGGCCGCCAGGACCTCTTCACCAATCAGCTGATGGGTGTGCTCATTCAGGGGCAGCACTGACACCAGGATGTCGTGGCTCGCGGCGAGCGCGGTCAGTTCCGAAGATGCGTGCACCTCGCCGTGCTCATCAGTGCGGGCCGAGCTGCCCACCCGGGTGACAGCGACTTCGAAGGGCTCCAGGCGGCGGGCGATCTCGTGCCCGATTCCACCGACGCCCACCAAAAGCACGCGCCGGTCCGCGAGGGACTGGCGCCGCTCGGGCCGCCAGAGGCCGTACTGCTGGTCCCGGACCGCCTGGTCGATGCCGCGCAGCTTTGCCAGGATCAGCCCGATGGCAAGTTCCGCCGTCGCAGCCGCATGAACACCGGAGGCGTTTGCGACGCCTGCCGCCGGGCCGGCCGCCTCAATGACGCCGTCGTATCCCGTGGACTGTGTCTGGACGAACTTCAGCGACTCAACCTTGGCAAGGGAACCCAACACGGCGCCGGCATTGATGTACGGGAGGATGACGCCGTCGATCTCAGCCAGTGTCCCGCCGTCGGGATCCGACTCCAGGTCCCACACCACTCCCCGCAGCCCTTCGGGAAGGGGCGAGAGGTCGTCGAGGAGCTGCCGGTCGGGAAAGCTGACTGTACGGACTGTTTGCATTGGGAAACCTATCAATCGGGCTGGTGGGGGCTCGGTCTAACGGCGGTCGAAGGTGAGGCCGCCGGGGACCTGGAAGGTGGGCATGAGTTCCAGCATGCCAACATTCACGTGCCGGGGTGTTTCGATGGCGTAATCCATGGCGTTAACGATGTCATCGGTGGTGAGCGACTCGTAGCCCTCGTAGTAGGTCTTCCATGCCTCCTCCATCGCTTCCGGCGTGCCGCCCATGTTGCGGCCGAAGATCTCGGTTTCCACCCGTCCGGGGCAGATCTCGGTGACGCGGATGCGCTTGCCCACGGTGTCGTTGCGGAGCTGGCGGGAGATCTGGTGCACGGCGGCCTTGGTGGCGTGGTAGACCGTGTGGCCGTAGAAGTTGTAGGTGCCGGCGATCGAGCTGACGTTGATGACGTGCCCCAGGTCGCGCTCCACCATGCCGGGCAGGACCAGCCTGGTCAGCTGGAGCAGGCCGCGGAGGTTGACGTCCACGAGTTCGTCGATGTCGCTCTCGCTGGAGTCCAGGATGTTGCCGGGCCGGGAGACGCCGGCGCAGTTCACCAGGACATCCACTTCCAGGCCTCCGACGGCGGCGGTCAGCGCCGCGGTGTCCGTCAAGTCCACGACGTGGGGCACCGCCCCGGTCTTGTCGGCGAGTTCCTTGAGGCGGTCCTCGTTGCGTGCCAGCGCATGGACGGTGAGCCCGCGCTTGGCCAGGCGTTCGGCGATGGCAGCGCCCATACCGGTGGATGCACCGGTGACGAGGGCAGTTGAATAATCGGAAAAAGTCATGGGAAATCTCCTGTGGTGCAGCGCAGTGCTGCTGCTCAGTGAAGTGGAAGTTAGGCGTCGCGGAGGGGCTGGTGCGCCCGGTCCTTGACCGTGCTGACAGCGGCAAGGGTGCCCAGCGCGGTGATTACGGCGTAGAAGGCGGGCATGTAGATGTTGCCGGTGGACGAGATCAGCCAGGTCATCAGCAGCGGCGCGGTGCCGCCGAAGAGTGCGGACGAGATGTTGTAGCCCAGGCCGTAGGCGGAGTAGCGGACGCGGGTGGGGAAGAGTTCGACGATTAGGATGTGGATTACTGCCGTGTGCCCTGCGAAGACTACGGCCATGATGCTGGCGCCCAGGATGGCGAACGCCATCTCACCGGTGGCGATCAGCGCGTAGGACGGGATGCCCAGGACGGCCATGGCGATGGCGGAGCCGGCGATGACCTTCTTGCGGCCCACGCGGTCCGAGAGGGCGCCCATGAAGGGGATGGCGATGCAGATGACTACCAGGCTGCAGGCAGTGACGAGCAGGGCTTCGCCGATGGTGAAGTTGAGCTGCTTGCCCTTCAGGAAGGTGGGCATGTAGGAGAACAGGACGTAGTAGCCGGAGCCGTTCATCAGCGGGATGAAGAGGGCCAGCAGCATGGCGCGGCGGTGTTCGGCGGAGGCGAAGGCTTCCTTGAGCGGGTTGGCAGAGAGCCCGCCTTCTTCCTTGAGCTTTTCAAAGTTGGGGGTGTCGCTGATCGCCTTGCGGATGTACCAGCCGATGACGCCCATGGGGATGGCCACCAGGAACGGGATGCGCCAGGCGAACGCACCGAACCCACCGCCGTCAATCGCTGCCTGGGTGAGCCACGGGGACATGGAGTAGGCAACCAGGGTGCCGGTCAGCAGTGCTGCGAAGGAGGCGATCTGCGCGTAGGACGTGATGACGCCGCGCTTGCCTTCGGGTGCGTGCTCGGCGAGGAAGGTCATGGCACCGGCGGCTTCGCCGCCAACGGAGAAGCCCTGCAGCATGCGCAGCAGCACCAGCAGGATGGGGGCCGCGACGCCGATGGCCGCATAAGGAGGCAACAGTCCGATGCCTGCGGTGGCCACACTGATCAGCAGAATGACAAAGACCAGCAGCTTTTGCCGCCCGATCCGGTCGCCCAGGTAGCCGCAGACGACGGCGCCGAGGGGGCGCACGAAGAAGGACACGGCGTAGCCGGCGAAAACGAAGAGCAGGGCGTTGTCCGGGTTTCCGGGTGCCAGGAAAACAAGGGCGAGCGTTCCGGCCATAAAGGCGAAGATGCCGTTGTCATAGAGCTCCACAAAAATGCCGACGCAGCCGGCCGTGACGACCTTGCGGGTCTGCTTGCTGCTGAGCCGCTCTTGATGCGGCTGGGCCGCGTGCGTAGAGGTGGACATGGCTTTCCTTACTTAAGGGGATGGTAACAATGCTTTGGGGCTGAGGCGAGACCGGTCAGGTTCCGGCTGCCGGTGCGAGCGGTGTATGGCCCGGCTGGTTGCCGATGCCGAGGAGCGGGAACACTGTGGCGATAGTGGAACGGAGTGTTTCCAGTTCCCTCAGCGCTGCCCGGTGTTTCGCTGTCGCTTCGGGGACCGTGGTCTTGCGGAACCTGATTTTGTGGCCCGGCCGGGCCTGGGCCAGGACGTCAAGGGAGCGGCTGGTGACCACGGCCAGGACGGGGTAGCCGGCGGTGACGCCGCGCCCGCGGTGCAGCACCAGGAGTTCTTCCCGGGACGGCACCTCGATGGCTCCCACCGGCACGCCACGGGACAACACCTCCGTCGTGGACTGGCGTTCCGGAAGTGCTCCGCCCAGCCGCAGGCCGATGTGGTTGCTGCGGCCGCTGACGGTGTACTCGGTGCTGTAGAGCAGGTCAGCGGTATCGCCGAACTCGTCCACATCCGGGCCGTCCGTCACCTCCACCACGGCGGTGCTGTGGAATTCCGGCCGGGTCAGGCCCAGCCGGAACAGGGGAAGGTCGAAGTACGGCTGGCGGATGGGCGGGACGCTGCGGGTGGTCTTCACCTCGGTGCCTTCGGCAAGCCGCAGGCCGAATCCGACCACGGTGTCCGGCGCGCAGCTGCCGAGGAGGACCGGCGCCTCCACTGAGCCGTGGACCGCGACATAGGCCCGCAGGCCGCCGTTGATCCGGCGCAGCGCCACCGTCTCCCCCGCCCGGACGGATACGGGTTCCCACTGCTGGCATTCCCGGCCGCCCACTGTGAGGTGGAGTGGGGCTCCGGTGACGGCGATCAGGATGTCCGTGGTGGCGCGCATCCGGAAGTCCAGCGCGGTGATCTCCAGCAGCGGGGCGTTGTCGTTGTTGCCTGCGAGGATGTTGGCGGCCCGGGCCGAGAACTGGTCCAGCGCGCCGTTGACGGGCAGCCCGAACCGGGGGCCGCGGAAGCGTCCCAGGTCGGTGACCACGGAGTTGCCGGGCTGCTGGATGATCAGGCTCATCGCGCTGCCTCCAGTTTGCGGCCAGCGTAGGTGGCGAATTCTTCAGGCTGGATCCGGTGGAAGCGCAGGGTGTCGCCCGGGACGTAGGGAACCAGCGGCTCGGCTTCGGCGTCGAGGACGGTGAGCGGGGTCTGGCCGATGACGCACCAGCCCCCGGGCGCCGCCGCCGGGGCGATCACTGCCTGCCGCCCGGCCACTGATACGGCACCTGTCGGCACGGACAGCCGGGGATCCTTCAGCCGCGGGACGGCCAGCGGGAAATCGGGGCCGTCCATCATGGGTGAACCGGCAGGCGCGCCCAGGCAGCGGATCACATAGGACTTGGCGGTGTGCAGCCCGATGATCTCCTCGACGGACAGCTGCTGCTGCTCGGCAACCCGCTCCAGGTCGGGGCCGTACTCGCCGCCGTACACCACCGGGACGCTGAATTCCCGGGGTGTCCGGGCGGGGGCGCCGGTGAATTCGAGCTGCCGCAGGCCCAGCAGGACAAAGGCCCGGACCTGGCGTGCGGAGGTGACGCCGGGATCGAATTCCACGAGCAGCGAGTCGTAGGTGGGCACTGCGCCGTGGACGCCGTCGGGCCCGCCAGCGTCCAGCCATTCGGCAAGCCCGTGGACGGCAGCCCAGTTGGCTTCCCGATCCGGGGAGGAAGCGACCACGCGCAGTGCGGCGTCCCCGGATTCGAAGACCTGCACCGGAGGCAGTGCTGGAGTTGGGGTGGTGGTCATGTCAGGCGGCTTTCACTTTTGAGGCCAGGACCTGGGTGAGCGGTGCGATGGTCACGCCGGCGCGTTCCAGTTCAGTACGGACCTGGCGGGCCAGCTGGACGGCACCCGGAGTGTCCCCGTGGAGCAGGATGGTGTCGGCGACAATTGGCAGGTCCGTTCCGGCGACGGTTTCGATGACTCCTTCGCAGACCATCCGGATGGTGCGGGCCACGATGGCCGCGGGATCGTGGATGACGGCGCCAGGGCGGCTGCGGGGTACCAGCGTGCCGTCCGCCTCGTAGGCGCGGTCCGCGATGCCCACGATGCCCAGCGGGAGGTTCCGGGCTGCAGCGGCGTCAGCGAGCTCGCCGTCCTGGGCCAAAACGATGAGGTCCGGGTTGATGCGGGCGGCGGCGTCAGCCACTGCTTCTGCGTAATCCGCCCGGGTGGCCACGAGGTTGCCCAGGCGCCCGTGCGGTGCAAGGTGGACGACGCCGGCCCCGTGGTAGGCGGCGAAGGCGCTCAAGGCGCCGAACTGGTACAGGATGTCATTGCGGACTTCATCTGCGGTGAGGTCCATCGCGCGGCGGCCGAAACCCCGCAGGTCCGGGAAGCTCGGGTGGGCCCCGATGCTGACGCCGCGACGCACGCATTCGGCGACCGTGGCGTTCATAATGTCCGGGTCGCCCGCGTGGAAGCCGCAGGCAATGTTGGCGCTGGACACCACTTCGAGCAGGGCCGCGTCGTCGCCCATCGAGTAGGCGCCGAAGCCTTCTCCGAGATCTGCTACGAGATCAACTGTGGGTCCCATGTGAGCCCTCCTTTGTGGGGTGTTGGCGCAGCACTGGCCAGGGGCACAGCGGCGGCTGCCGGAAGCGGAAGTGGGTGGACCGGCCGGTGGGGCCTGGTCCCGTGGCCCGGATTACCGGGCTTGTAGAAAAAGTCTGACACCGGGACTTTGATCACACAAAGACGTAATAGGTGTCACGGGATAGGTGCCGGTTATGACCCACGCCTGCCCTGCACGGCGTCCTGCCCGGCCCGCTGTTGCGGACCGGGCAGGACGCTTTCGTGCTCAGGAAGGTGGCGTGGCTGGCGTGAGCGTCAGCGGAGGGCTTTGCGCAGCCCCATGACCCGCTCGACGACCACCACCACGGCGAGGGAGATCAGGATCAGGATCACGGACAGGGCGGCGACGGCGGCATCCGCTGAGTTCTCCACGTACCGCAGCACCTGCACGGGCAGGGTGGGCAGTCCTGATTCAGCCACGAACAGCGAAATGACCGCTTCGTCGAAAGAGACGATGAAGGCAATGACGCCCCCGGCGATGACACCCGGCTGGATGATGGGCAGGGTGACGCGCCGGAACACGGTCCACGAGCCTGCACCCAGGATGCGGGCGGCCGCCTCGCACGACGTGTCAGTCGTTGCCAGGCTCATCAGCGTGGTCCGAATGACGAACGGGATGGTGATGGCCACGTGGCCGATGATGATGCCCGCGTAGGTGTTGTTCAGCTCCAGCGGCCCGAAGAGCAGGACCATGCCCAGGGCCAGCACGATGCTGGGGATCAGCAGCGGCGAAAGGAAGAACGACTGGACGGCTGCCTTGGCTTTGAAATCGAACCGGTCCAGGGCCAGCGCCGCGGGCACGCCCAGGGCCAAAACGATGAGCGTGACGATGACGGCCACGATCAGGCTGACCTTCATGCCCTCCATGAACGTGCTTTCCTGCGGCAGCATCTCGTACCACTTCAGCGTCAGCCCCTCCGGCGGGAAGGACAGGTACTGGTTGGATGCGAAGGACACCACAAAGACGATCAGCAGCGGTGCCAGCAGGAACAGGTACAGCAGGAACACCAGCAGCCCAAAGGCGGGTTTGGCGGGGTTGAAGCGCGGTTTGAATACTTTGACGTCGCTCACGGGTCAGCCTCCGATCTTTTTGGTGAGGCGCTGGTAGACGGCGATGATCAGGCCGAAAAGGACCAGCAGGATGACGGACAGGGCCGCGGCGAAGGGCCAGTTGAGCAGGCCGGTGGTCTGGTCGTAGATCTCGGTGGCCAGGACCTGCACGCTGCCGCCACCCAGGAGGCGCGGGGTAATGAAGGTGCTGATGGAGAGGACAAAGACCAGCAGGAACGCCGTCAGGAGGCCGGGGAGGCACAGCGGGAGCGTTACCCTGGTGAACACCTTGAACTTGCTGGCTCCCAGGGAACCGGCGGCCTCCTCGAGCTGGGGGCTGAGCCGGCCGAATCCGGAGATCATGGCCAGGATGGCGTAGGGCATAAAGATTTCCACCAGGCCGATGGCCACGCCGGTCATGTTGTTGGTCAGCTTCAGGGGCGTGTCGATCAGCCCAAGCCCGTCGAGGGAGGAGTTGATGAGCCCGTTGGTTCCAAGGATGACCATCCAGCCATAGGTGCGGACCACGGCCGAGGTGAGCAGCGGCGCGATGGCGATGGCGATGAGCAGTCCACGCCATTTGCTGGTGCTGCGGGCCAGGAAGAGGGCCACCGGGTAGGACACCAGGACACAAAGGATGCCGACGGTCACGCCCATCTGGAAGGTGTCCAGCGTGACCCGCCAGTAGTAGGGGTCGGTGAGGGGCTGGATGTAGGTGTCCAGGGTGAAAGTCTCAACGATGACGCCGTCCGGGGAGCCCTGGTTGAAAGACATCCGGACCATGTACGCCAAGGGAAAGACGAAGCTCACCAGCAGGCCAAGGAGGCCGGGCAGCAGCAGGGCGAGGTAGGTGCGCCGGTTGCGCCGCGCGGTGGCCTTTTCGAGCTTGCCCTCGTCCCGGGCCTGGCTGCGCTTTTCCGGCGCAACCGGAGTTTGCAGGAGTGTCATGCCGCTGCCGCCCTCTCCGGCACGGCAGGCGTGGGGAGAATGTAGGCGTCGTCCGGCGCCCATGAAAGGTACGCGGCATCGCCCACCCGGGGCAGGTCGCCGCTGCTGGTCAGCATCTGCGCCTGCAGCTGCTGTCCGCCCACGCGGACCGCGACGGACAGGGCGTCACCCGTGTAGCTCACCCGTTCGATGGTTCCTGCCAGCGGTGCCTGCGCGGCTCCGGGCTGCAGGGAAACACTGAGCCGGTGCGGGCGGATGACCAGTTCGTGCGTGCTGCCGGAGAGCCCTGCAGTACCAATGGCACCGAACTGGCCCAGCCCTTCGACGTCCACCTTGTAGTAGCTTTCGCCGGCGAGGTTGGCCCGTCCGGCTTCGGTACAGACGCGGGCGGTCAGGAAGTTGGCCTGGCCGATGAAGTTTGCCACGAAGTGCGTGCGGGGCCGCTCGTACACCTCGGTAGGGGAACCGAACTGTTCGATCAGTCCCCCATTCATGACAGCGATCCGGTCCGCCATGTCCAGTGCCTCGTCCTGGTCGTGGGTGACGAAGAGCGTGGTGGCCCTGGTGCGCTGCTGGATGGACCTGATCTCGGTGCGCATGGTTTCACGGAGTTTGGCATCCAGGTTGGACAGCGGCTCGTCCAGCAGGAGCAGGGTGGGTTCCACCACGAGGGCGCGGGCCAGGGCGATGCGCTGCTGCTGGCCGCCGGAGAGTTCCTTGGTCTGCCGCTTGCTCAGGTGGCCAAGCTGGACCATGTCCAGGGCGGCCGCAACCCTCGCCTTTTGTTCGGCTTTCGGCACCTGGCGCATTTCCAGACCGAAGGCCACGTTCTGCTCGACGTTCATGTGGGGGAACAGGGCGTAGGACTGGAACACCATTCCCATGCCCCGCTTGTTGACCGGGGTGTGGGTAATTTCCTTGCCGTCCACCACGATGGAGCCCGCGGTGGGATCCATGAGGCCGGCCACCATCCGGAGCGTGGTGGTCTTTCCGCAGCCGGACGGGCCGAGGAGTGCCACCAGGTGCCCCTCCTCCACTTCCATGTTCAGGCGGTCGACGGCGGGTTCCAGACCTGCTGCGTATCGTTTGGTCAGATCTACGATCGACAGTTTTGATTCAGTCACGGGGTTCAGTTCTCCTGAAGGGAAAGTTGGGGAGGGGCACCGGCAGGCGCTATTTGGTGATGATCTGGCGCTTCCAGGTGTCGGTCCACTTGTCGCGGGCCGAGGACAGGAATTCGACATCCAGCGGGACGATGTTCAGGGAACCGTCGGTTGGCACAACCCGGTCCTTTACATCAGCGGGCAGTTCGGCGTTGGTCACGGACGGGGCGTAGAACAGCGCCTTGGCGAATGCGGTCTGCGCCTCGGCGGACAGTGCATAGTCCACGAACGTCTTGGCGGCCGCGGTGTGCGGAGCGTCCTTCACAAGGTTGATGGTGTTGATCTGGTAGACGGTGCCTTCCTCGGGGAAGGTGACACCCATCTTCTTATTGCTCTGATCGCTGTAGAACTGGCCGCGGGCGTTCTGGCCGAGGCCCAGGACCGTCTGGCCGGTGATGACGTTCTGGTATTCGTCCGGGTTGGGCGCGAAGGTCTGCACGCCCGGGGCCATCTCCTTGAGACGTTCCACGGCCGAGTCGATGCTTTGCGCGTAGTCCTCGCCCTCCATCTTGGAGGTGATGGCGGTCAGGGACAGGCCCAGCAGGGAGGGCGGGGCGTTGACGTTGATCTTGCCGGCATACGCCGGATCCCAGAGGACCTTCCAGCTCTTCGGAGCCTCCGGGAAGGTGGCGGTGTCATAGACCAGGCCCACGGCGTCGAGCATGGCCACAGGGCCGTACCCTTCCTTGTCCCGGAACTTTTCCTGGACATTGGCCAGGTTCGGGACGCCGTCGGTATCGATCTTTTCGAAGAGTCCCTGCTTGTTGCCGGTGGTGGAGACGGAGTTGTCCATGATCGCGACGTCGGTGGCCGGGTTGTTCTTCTGGCCCTGCAGGGCGCTAAGCATCTCGGCGGAAGACCGCTTGGAGGCGTAGTTGATCTTGATGTCCGGGTACTTCGCCTTGAAGGGCTCGATCACCGCTGCGGTGTACTGGTCCTGCCACACGCCTGAGTAGGCGATCAGGTTCACCTCACCCGAGGTGGCGCTGCCGCTGCTGGCAGCCTCGCTGCCGCCCCCGCAGCCGGAGAGAACCAGGACCGCCGAGGAGAGTGCGGCCATTGCCGCCATTTTGCCCTTGAAAGTTGCTCGCATTTAGTGTCTCTTTCTCAAGAAGAATCCGGTGCTGGTGGCGGATCCTGAATGCTCCGAAGTTATGGAGAGCATATTTCGGAAATGTAAAAGAAAACGTCTATTCCGGTAAACACCGCTTTTATGCAGAATGCGTCTGACGTCATCGTTAAAATGCATCTCTGCCCGGGGGTAGAATGTACTGCCAGTGAAATAGCGTTCTGGGTTCAACCTAGTGTCAGAGATGTGGATCACACAAAGACCAGTTGCGTATCCCTCCATAGCATCCGGTTATGACCTTTCTGGGTTCAGGACGCCGCAAAGAGAGAAGGCGGCCATGGATACGCGGAAGCTGGCGTATTTTGTCCAGATTGTGGATTCGGGGAGCATCACCAAGGCGGCGGCGGCCCTGCACGTGGCCCAACCGGCCCTGAGCCAGCAGGTTTCGGCGCTGGAAACCGAGCTCAAACAGCGTCTGCTGATCCGCAGCAAACAGGGTGTGAAGCCCACCGCCGCTGGGCACACGCTCTACCGGCATGCCCAGTCCATCCTGCGCCTGGTGGACCAGGCACGGCAGGACGTCGCCAAGTCCGGCGCTGCACCATCCGGCCGCGTTTCCATTGCCATTGCCCCGTACAGCATGGCGTCAAGCCTGACGCCCAGGATTATCAGCGAGGTGGCCAGCCGGTACCCGGACATCGTCCTGCATGTCACGGAAATTTACGGCGGCGTGCTCAGCGAAGCCATCAAGAACGGCCGGCTGGACATGGCGCTCATCTATGAGCCGGGCGCTATCCGTGGCGTTCAGTTCACCACCATGATCGTGGAAGACCTGCACTTCGTGGTCAACGCGAACAGGGCCGGCGTGAACCACGCCAACGGGGAGGTCACCCTTGAGGAGGTGGCCCGCCACGGGCTCTTCCTGCCGGAGCAGATCCACACCCTGCGCCAGGCGGTGGAGGGTGGCTTCAACAGCAAGGGGCTCAAAGTCCGCCTGGTGGGTGAAGTGGAATCCGTTCCGTCGCTCGCGCGGCTGCTGCGGGCCGATCTGGGCGCCACCATCATGCCCAAGTCCGCGGCGGACGCATTGTTCCACGAAGAGGACTTCCATGTCCTGCGGATCATGGACCCGGCATTGCAGTGCAAGATTGCGCTGTGCACCCCCGATCATGATCCGCTCTCCGAGGCGGCGTCCGCGGTTCTCCTGGTCCTCAAGGAAATGCTGCAGGAAATGCTCAACACGAAATATGCACGGTAGTTCGTACATAACCACCGCTTATTGGGCCACGCATCATTCGTCTTAGTAATGCGGAGTTCCGAATCCTAAAATTGTGGCAAGGCCGGGAAATTGCGGCGGTCACATCTTTACAGGATCAATTGGAGCGAAGCCGTGAAAAAGATCAACACCCTCCGGAGGACGTCGGGTAAAGGCCTGGGCTTGATGGCCAAAACCGGTTTCCATTGCCCAGCAAATGGCTTTTGGCGCCCCGAGGACCGTTCCGGGGACCCCGTTTTTGTTTTTGAAGGCAGCATCATGCCGGCGAGCAGAGGCGGATCCACCGTCTGGTATCTGGAAGACGCCGCGTTCGGCCCCCCGGAGTATCCACTTCCTGCGCGCTAAAAACCCTTGGGTTGCGGGGCTGCAGGCCCGGGCTGCCGTGGCGTACGCGAACACTGCCCGGGCCATAGCGCTGCCCTAAGACACCAGCGCCTGGAAACCCACCCTGCGACGGGGTTTCGGCAGGCTCAACCACGGCACGCAGCAGAGCCGCCGCAGGCAATCCCTGCGGCGGCTGTTCACGTGCTGCTTTTGCTGGCGCTGCTATGCCTGTTCCACCAGCAGTCCCTTAGCTTTGAGTACATCCGTCAGGTTGCACAGGTCGAGGGTGGTGCCGCCGGCCTTGTAGAGGCCGATGAGCTCACGCTCAGCGTCGTCGCGTTCCTGCGACAGGCGGATCACTTCCTCAATCTCGTCCTTGCGGACCACCACCACGCCGTCGGCGTCGCCGCGGAGGACGTCGCCGGGGTAGATGATCTCGTCGCCGAAGACCACAGGGTGGTTGATGGGACCAATGGTTTCCTTGACGGTGCCCTTGATGGAGACGCTCCCGGAGAAGACGGGCAGCCCCAGCTCAATGAGGTCCTGGGTGTCTCGGACGCCGGAGTCAGTCACCAGGCCGGCGAGTCCCTTGGCTTTCATGGCGTTGCCGAGGACGTCGCCGAAGGTTCCGGCTTCCTCGTACTCCCCTGCTGCCGCCAGGATGACGTCGCCGGGCTGTGCGTAGTGAATGGCCACCTGCAGCATGAGGTTGTCCCTGGGTGCACAGCGGACTGTGGTGGCGGGGCCGCAGAAGGACATGGCCCTGTCGATCGGCTTGATGCGGGAGCTGAGTGCTCCCTTGCGTCCCTGGGCCTCGTGGATGGTGGCTGACGAGAATTTCGCAAGCCGGCTGACGGCGTCGGCGCTGGGGCGGTCGATACTGGTTTTGACGTGGATCATGGCGTTTTCCTTCAGTGGGTTGGATCAGGTGAGGGCCCGGACGGCCTTATCGATGGCAGCGATGGATTCTTCGATGATGTCCAGGCTGGTGGCGTAGGAGATGCGGAAGTAGGGGCCCAGGCCGTAGGCGGATCCCTGGATGACCGCTACGGAGGCCTGGTCGAGCAGGTAGAAAACAAAGTCCTGGTCGTCGGCGATGACGCTGCCGTCCGGCGTCGTCTTCCCGATGGCACCTGCACAGTTGACGTAGGCGTAGAAGGCGCCTTCCGGCGTCGCACAGGACAATCCGTCGATGGCGTTCAGGCCGGCGACGGCGGTATCCCGGCGGCTGCGGTACGTCTCCACGCTTTCGCGGACGAAGCCCTGGTCACCTGTGAGCGCGGCCGCGCTGGCGGCCTGGCTCACGGAGGACGGGCAGGAGGAAATTTGTGACTGCAGTTTGTTGATGGCGGCCATGAGCGGCGCCGGTCCTGCCGCGTAGCCCAGCCGCCAGCCGGTCATGGCGTAGGCCTTGGACACGCCATTGACGGCGAGGATGCGGTCCTTCAGTTCCGGGGCCACCTCCACCAGGCTGGTGAGCTTGCCTTCGCCGAAGTAGATCTGGTCGTAAATTTCGTCCGTAAGGATGTAGACGTGCGGGAAGCCTGCCAGGACGTCAGCGAGTGCCCGCAGTTCCGCCGGGGAGTAGACGGTGCCGGTGGGGTTGGAGGGCGTGTTCAGGATGACCCACTTGGTCCGCCCTGTCAGTGCCGCGCCAAGGGCCTCGGGTGTCAGCTTGAATCCGACATCCTCGCCGCAGGGGACGATGAGGGGCGTGCCTTCGTTGGCGAGCACCATGTCCGGGTAGGAAACCCAGTACGGGGCGGGGACAATCACTTCGTCGCCGGCGTCGAGGGAAGCCATGAAGGCGGTGAAGATAACCTGTTTCGCTCCGCCGCCGATGGTGATCTCGGCTGGCGTGTAGTGCAAACCTGTTCGTCGCTCGAGGGTCTGGAGGATGGCGGTCTGCAGTGCAGGCGTTCCAGTGACCGAAGTGTATTTGGTGTCGCCGCGGTCGATGGCCTCCACCGCGGCGGCCTTGACGTGTTGGGGGGTGTCGAAGTCCGGCTCGCCGACAGTCAGGTCCAGGATGCGGCGCCCTTCCGCCTTCAGCTCACGCACCCGGGCGGCGGCGGCCACGCTGGCGGAAGACTTGATGCGGGACACCCGCGATGCAGGTACAAATTCAGACATGGTCTCTTCCTAAAGAGTCAGAAGCGAGCGGTACTCGTTTCCTTTCGACCCTAGGGAAATCCGGGCGGTATGGATAAGACCTAAAGTGCGTGGACGGATAAGCGTCCCTTATGGCTGCCCGACCCACACTTTCCCGTTATGGGCCCACGCACAATTGGTATTTCCGCCGCTGCATCCCACCGCCTAACCTCAAATCTGGCCCATCCCGCGGAACCGAACCGAGGAGCGAACTTGGCCCTTGCAGCACACCTTGACAGCGGTTTCTACCGCTATCGGGGAATACCAAAGCCCGACAACGCCGAGCTTCAGGCAGAAAAGATCAGGAAGCTGCTCAAGGCGAACCGGCAGCGTCTTGCGTTCAACGCGAGCAGCATGCGTCCGCTGTCCGCCCGGCTGAACCAGCAGGTTGCGCAGGCGCTCCACGACGGGCTGAAAGTTACCCGGCTGGCCGAAACCACAGGATTGTCACGGTGGACTGTCCGGACCATAGGCCTGTCCTTCAGCGATCTCCTGCCATCGGGGCTGCCGGCCGAGCAGCGGCTCGCGATGATTATGGAGCTGAAGTCAGAGCTGGCTGAGCTCGAGGCGTCCAAGGCGGACCTGGAGCAGAAGCGGCTTGAGCTGCTTGCCGCGGCCCGCCGGCTCGGTGTGATGGATGACTTCGAACTCGCCGCGCTCAGCGGCCTGCAGAGCGAGACAGTCCGGAGGATGACGTGGGGCCGCCAGGCGGAGCCGACTCCCTGACAGTGCCGGGAGTCTACCGGTGCTGATCGACGAGGACCGGGTTGCCGTCCGGGTCCACGACGATGAAGCTCGCCGGGCCCGTGCTTCCCGGGTCGGCTTCCGCCACGAATTCCACGCCCTGCTCCTTGAGCTCCCGCTGCAGCTCGCGCACATCGGTGAAGGAGTCCAGCGGCTCGGCATTCTGGTTCCAGCCCGGGTTGAACGTGAGCATGTTCTTCTCGAACATTCCCTGGAACAGGCCAACGACGGTCTCGCCGTTCTTCAGGATGAGCCAGTTCTGCGACATGTCACCGCCGAAACTGCTGAAGCCGAGTTTCTCGTAGAACGCGGCCGACGCCGCAAGGTCCTTGACGGTCAGGCTGACTGAGAACGCGCCGAGCTGCATGTGGTGCTCCACTCTCCGGAACGGGCTGATGCCTCTTGATGATACGGCGCGTGGCAAGGACTCACGGAGGAAACTTTCAGCAATCCGGCCGGTACCGGAACCCGGTTCTCTAAACTGGCCAAGGACCATAGCCACACCAAGAGCAAGGGAGCCAGGAATGAGCGGAGTAGTTGTTGTAGGAGTGGACGCCAGCCAGTCGGCCAGGAAAGCCGCGGAAGTTGCCCGGGACCTGGCGGAATCCCTGGGAGCTTCGCTTCACGTAGTGACCGCGTTCGAGACCGAGAACGCCGAAGTCTTCGGCAGCGGCTCGGACACGGTGCGTATTTCGAACGCCGACAGCGCCGAAATCGTCGCGAACGAACTGGGCAAATCAGGACAGGGGCCGAAAATCACCTACTCGGCAGCCCGCGGCAAACCGGCAGATTCCCTGATCAGGGAAGCCATCCGCCTGGACGCCCGGCTGATCGTTGTAGGCAACCGCAGGATGCGCGGCATCGGCCGCCTCCTGGGCAGCGTCGCCAACAGCGTGGCGCACAACGCGCCGTGCGATGTGTACATCGCCAACACGTACGACGACTGACAGCTGAGCCAGGCAAGCGAACGACGACGGGACCTCCCGCCGTCGTTCGCTTGTTTTAAGCGCCAGCCGCGGGGTTCCTCGCGGCACCGGTGCACTTAGGTCGCGGCTTCCGCCTCCGCCAGCCTGACCGAGCGGAGCTCCTCGACGACTGCATGGGAAGGCCAATGGCTGTACGTCAATTCCCGGGCCCGGCCGCGATCGGCCTCCGGGAACAGCCTCTCCAGCAGCCCCACCGCGTGCAGGAGTGCGATCAGCGCGTTGGTTCGTGGATCGGCCACCGCAGGTTCCACCGACCCGGCAGCCATTGTTGCCGAAATCTTCTGCAGCAGCGCCGCCTCGGGAGCATGGTCCTTCTCCGGATACCGTGTGGTCCTGAACAGCCCCAGGTGTTTCTCACCTACATGCTGCACGATGCCCAGCGCAGCCATTCCCTCATAGATCCGGTGCACCTCGGCACGGCTTTCCAGCATGGAAACCCAGCGCTTGGGCGTGTGCGGCCGTGACTTGTGCCGGATCAGGTCCAGCTGCTGCTGGAAATCGGACTCCACCGCAGTGCCGGTGGCCCGGACATGCCTGCCCTGCAGTTCGATGGCACCAAGCAGATCCAGCTCGGCCAGGATGGCACCGGCCACGCCGGCCTGGAGGAAGGGCTGCGGCACATCGGGCTCGCCGTCCGCGTCATTTGTTGCCAGTAGGAGGAATGCCTGCGGAAGGTTCAGCTCCCGGGCCCTCGGAGATTGAGCATCCATACGTCCATGGTCCCGCCGCCGGACCCCCACGACAATGATGATTTACGCGGTGGAAACGCGGAGCACTAGCAGCAAGCGAAATTGCAGAGTACATTTAATGCAATCAGCCTTGCAGAGTGATCTGCGTTACAGAACGGGTGGTCCTTGAAAACGAACGCCGCAGAAGTGGAGGCCGCCGACGCCGGAACCACGGGCGCCGGGAACAGTTCCCAGGCCTGGCTCGGCGACGCACTGCCGGACGTCCCGCTCACCAAGGCCCAGAGCCGGGTGGTGGAGGTCATCGCCCGCAACCCCCAGCTTTCCTCCTACGCGGACATCGCCGAGATTGCCCAGCGCGCCGACGTCAACAGCTCCACCGTGGTCCGCGCCGCCCAGCACCTGGGCTACCGCGGCTGGCCCGATCTCCAGCGCGAACTGCGCTCCCGGTACCTGGTGATGATCTCCACGGAGGACACGCTCACCGAGCACGGCGAGCACCGCAGCCCCCTCCACGACGCCCTGAACCACGACATCGAGAACCTCCGCCTGACGCTGGACTCCAACACAGCCGACGACGCCGAGGCCGCCATTGCGGCAATGGCCGCCGCCAAGTCCATCACCGTCGTCGGGATTGGCTCATTCGCCGGTCCCGCCAGCGTGATGGCCCACCTCGGCGCCACGATGGGGTACCCCATCTCCCTGGAGAACCGCGGCGGCGTGCACCTGGCCTCCAGCACCAACACCCTCGGCGAAGGCGACGTGCTGGTGGTCATCAACATGTGGCGTTCGGTGCGGCAGATCATCGTGGCCGCCGAAGCCGCCAAGCAGGCCGGCGCCACGGTCATCGCCATCAGCGACATGCGCCGCGGCCGCCTGGCAGCCGTGGCCGACCACCTGCTGGTGGTGGCCTCGGAAGGCATCTCCTTCTTCCAGTCCGTCACCGCCGCCAACTCCCTGGTCTACGGCCTGCTGGCCGGCATGGAGGCGGCGCACCCCGAACGCAGCCGCGCCGCCATCCGCCGCACCCAGCAGCTGTGGAAAGACCTGGACATCTACCTCGACTAACTCCCTCTATCCAGCACTTCAGGAGCGCCTCCCCATGAACCAGAACACCCGGCGGATCGCCGTCATCGGCCTCGGCGCGATGGGCGGAGCCATGGCCGCCGCCCTGCACAAGGCCGGCTGGGACGTCACCGGCTTCGACCCCTCGGATACGGCACGGTCAGCAGCGGAAGCAGCCGGCATCACCACCACCGCCACCCTCGGGGACGTCGCCGGAACCCCCTATGCCGTGCTCTCCCTGCCCGCCGCCAGCATCGTGGAAACAACAGTCCCCCAGCTCCTGGCAGCACCCGGGACGGTCGCCATCATCGACACCACCACCTCCGAGCCGGCCACCAGCAAGAAGATGGCCGAACTCGCCGAAGCCCAGGGAGCAGCCTTCGTTGACGCCCCGGTCTCCGGCGGCCGCGACGGCGCCGCAACAGGGTCGCTGAGCGCTTTCGTCGGCGCCACCGAAGCCGCCCTTAAAGCAGCCGAACCCGTCCTGCTGGCACTCACCGGCGGCAAGTACAGCCACATCGGTGGCCCCGGCAGCGGCAACGTGGTCAAGCTCCTTAATAACGTCCTGGCAGCGGCCAACCTGGCCTCCGTGGGCGAAGCCCTGGGCGTTGCGAAGGCCTACGGCATCGACCCCGCCAAAGCAGCCGCAAGCATCAGTGAAGCCTCCGGCGGCAGCAAGGTCTCCGCGAACATGTACCCCAACTGGGTGCTCAGCGGCACGCACGATTCCGGCTTCTCGCTGGGCCTGATGGCCCGCGACGCAGCCCTCGCCGTGGACGTGGCAACACAGATCGGCGAAACGCCGTCCCTGCTCGCCGCCGTCGCCAACCAGTGGCAGGACGCCCTGGCAGTCCTCGGGCCCCGTGCGGACTTCACGGAAATCGCCCGCGTGGTTGCCCCGGCCGTCACCCCGGCGGGAGCACCCGGCGCCGCCACCCCTGCCGGCACCACGCCCACCGCCTAAATCCCCGGCACCGGCCCCTCATCCCCAGCACCAAAGGACCCCACCTTGAGCATCACCACAGCACCAACCTCCTCCTCGGCAGCAACCGCCAAAGCAGTCCTGGACGCAGCATTCCCGGGCGGCCTGGGCGCGTTCGTCGACGGCCGCACCCTTCCCGGCAGTGGCGAGGGCATCACCCTCACCGCAGCCGCCACCGGCGAAGCCTTTGCCACCTATGCGGACGCAGGCCCCGAAGGCGCCGAGGCCATCCTGGAAAGTTCGACGGCGGGCGCGGCGGTCTGGGGCGCGATGAACGGTTTCGAGCGGGCCGCCATCCTCCGCAACGTCAGCCGCGCCGTGGAACAGCACGGGGAGGAGCTGGCCATCCTGGAGTCCGCCACCACCGGCAAGCCCATCCGGGACGCCCGGATCGAAGCCGCCAAGGTGGCCGAAATGTTCGGCTACTACGCCGGCTGGGCGGACAAACTGACCGGCCAGACCATCCCGGTTCCCGGCAACTGGCACACCTACACGGAGCGCGTGCCGTGGGGCGTCGTCGTCGCCATCACCCCATGGAACGCTCCCCTGTTCACGGCCGGCTGGAACTCCGCCGCACCCCTGGCCGCGGGCAACGCCGTGATCATCAAGCCCAGCGAATTCACCCCGGCCTCCTCGGTCCGGCTCGCCCAGATCGCCCACGAAGCCGGTCTCCCAGCGGGCGTCTTCAACGTGGCCGCCGGGCTGGGCCAGACCGTCGGCGCCACCCTCACCACGGACCGGCGCGTGGGCAAGGTCAGCTTCATCGGCTCCGTCCCCACCGGGCGCCGCGTTGCCGTCGCCGCCGCCCAGGCCGGAATTCCCGCCCTGCTGGAGCTCGGCGGCAAGAGCGCTAACATCGTGTTCGCCGACGCCGACCTGGACCGCGCCGCGGACGGCGCCATCTCGGCGATCTTCTCGGGTGCGGGCCAGTCCTGCGTTGCCGGGTCACGGCTCCTGGTGGAGCGCAGCGTGCACGCCCAGTTCGTGGAGATGGTCGCCGCGAAAGCCGCACGGCTGCGCGTGGGAGACCCACTCAGCGCGGACACCGAGGTGGGCCCCATCATCACCGCCCAGCAGTTCGCCACCGTCAACACCCTCATCGCGGCCGGCATGGACGACGGCGGCCGCCGGCTCACCGGGGCCGCGCTTCCGGAGGCACTGGCCGGGTCAGGCCTCGCAGGCGGACACTGGGTTATGCCCACGCTGCTCGACGGCGTCACACCGGCCAACCGCCTGGAAACCACGGAGGTCTTCGGACCGGTGGTGGGCGCCGACGCGTTCGATACCGAGGCTGAGGCCATCGCCCGTGCCAACAACACCAACTTCGGCCTGGCCGGCGCGGTGTGGACCTCCGATGTATCCCGCGCCCACCACATCGCCCGGGAGGTGAAGGCCGGCACGTTCTGGATCAACTCCTATAAAACGATCCACGTGGCAGTTCCCTTCGGCGGCTTCGGCGACTCCGGCCACGGACGCTCCTCCGGCCCGGGCGTCCTGGACGAGTACACGCAGACCAAGGCCATCTGGGTGCCCACCCGCGCGGCCGGCTCGCCGTTCCCGTCCCTGTCCTACTAAAGGAAAGCCCCGCCAGATCAAGGGAGATGTCCATGGAACTGACTGACACAACCACCGCAACAGGTGCCCTCCGCGCCGCCCTGGCGGACGCCGTCGAACGCTGGAGACCCCGCATCCAGGCCGTGGCAAAGGAGATCCACGCGCTCAAGGAAATCTCCTTCGAGGAGGTCCGCTCGGCCGAGGCCATCGCCGCCCTGCTGGAGGAGGGCGGGTTCGAGGTGGAGCGCGGCACGGCCGGCCTTCCCACGGCGTTCAGTGCGAGCGCCGGAAGCGGTGACCTCACCGTGGCCCTGTGTGTGGAATACGACGCACTGCCGGAGATCGGGCACGCCTGCGGGCACAACCTGATCGCCGGCGCGTCCGTGGCCGCCGCCCTTGCCCTGCGGCCTTTCGTGGACGAGCTGGGCATCACCCTGAAAGCCATCGGCACCCCTGCCGAGGAGCACGGTGGCGGCAAGGCGCTGATGCTGGAGCGCGGGGCGTTCGACGGCGTGGGGCTGGCTTTGATGGTCCATCCCGTCCAGGACGGAATCACCTACAACCCGGCGGGCACCAGCGCGCAGGCCGTGGGCCGTTACCAGGCAACGTTCACCGGCAAGGCCGCCCACGCGGCGGCGGCCCCGCACCAGGGCATCAACGCCGCGGATGCCGCCGTGCTGAGCCAGGTGGCCATCGGCCTGCTCCGCCAGCAGATCCCCGCCGACCACCGGATCGCCTGCTTCGTGGCCGAGGCCGGGCACGTCACCAACATCATCCCCGAAAAAGCCGTGGTCCAGTTCGAGTGCCGGGCCTTCACGCTGCCGGAATACGAGGCGCTGCATCAACGCGTCCGGAACTGCTTCGAAGGCGCCGCGCTGGCCACCGGCACAACCCTGGTGATCGAGGAGGCAGAACCCCTCTACGAACCGCTGCTGCAGGACGACATCCTCGCAGCGCACTGGACCGACGCGATGAACGCGTTCGGCAAGGACACGTCCCGCTCCTCCGGCCTGAGCGGCGGCTCTACCGACATGGGCAACATCTCCCAGGTCATCCCGTCCCTTCACCCCTGGCTGAGCATTCCGGGCGCCAACGTACCCATCCACTCGCATGCGTTCGCCGCGCTTGCGGATTCCCCCGAGGCGTACGGGGTGATGTTCCAGGCGGCCACAGCGCTGGCCTGGACCGTCGCCGGCGCCGCCTCAACCCCCACCGAGCGGGAACGCTTCACCCAAGCCGCGTACCGCCGTCGTACTGTCACCCAGGAAGGCACATCATGAGCACTACCAAAACGGCCCGGATCGACAGGGCCGGCACCAGGCTGACGGTCCCCATTGCCGCCCTGGCCTTCGTCATTGCGCTGGCGGTCCAGTTCATCGGGCAGGCGAAAATCGACGTCGGGATCGGCGCCATCATCATCTTCCCCATGGTGTGGGGCCTCATCCTGGGCCTGCTGGTCTCGGTCCAGAAATTCAAGCCCCTGGGCCTTGACCTCCAGCGCGTTGCCGCGGCCCTGGTGGGCGTCGCCGTGCTGCTCCTGGTGGCCCGGCTGGCCTTCAACATCGGGCCCAGCCTGCCCACGCTGCTCAAGGCAGGCCCGGCGCTGCTCCTCCAGGAAGTGGGCCACCTGCTGGGCACCATCGTGCTGGCCCTGCCGCTGGCCGTGCTGCTCCGGATGGGCAAGGCAACCGTGGGTGCCACGTTCTCCCTGGACCGTGAGCCGTCCTTCGCCATGGTGTCCGAGAAGTACGGGCCGGATTCGGACCAGTACCGCGGGGTGCTGGCGATGTACGTTTTCGGCACGCTGTTCGGCGCCGTGTTCATCACGCTGCTGACGTCCCTCGTTGCCAACTGGAAGATCTTCGATCCGCTGGCCCTGGCCATGGGCGCCGGTGTGGGGTCCGGGTCCATGATGGCGGCATCCGCGGCCAGTATCGTGGCCGCCTACCCGGCGGACCAGGAGGCCATCCTGGGCATGGCCGCCGTGTCCAACCTGATCACCACCGTGCTGGGCGTCTACGTGGGCATCTACATCGCGCTGCCGCTGGCTGACCGGTTCTACAAGGCACTGACCCGCAAGCAGGAGGCCCGCCAGGAAGCCGCTGTTACGGCAGGCGCCCCCGCCGAACGCACCGTCGCGGACCTGGACCGTGAGGCAGCGCAGGCAGAGGAGAACCGCCGGTTCCGCGAGCGCGTTGCGGAATCCTCGGCGGCCATGAAACTGCCCCTGTGGCTGTCCCTGTCCGTGTTGACCGTCCTGGGCATCGGCACGGCGTCCGTGGCGGCCAAGGGGTTCAGCCTGAGCATTGTGGCCGGCTACGCCATCATGCTGGCCCTGGTTTTGGTGAGCATTGCGCTGGCCAAGGCCACCCGGAAGATCTCGGCCATCATCTTCGTCACCACCCTCGGCGCGTACATTTCCAGCCCCTGGTTCTTCGCGGCCGAAGCACTCAACGCCGCCGTCAAGACCGTGGACTTCCTGTCCATCGCCACGGTGATGCTGACGCTCGCCGGCCTGTCCCTGGGCAAGGACATCCCGCTGCTGAAGAATATCGGGTGGAAGATCATCCCCGTGGGCCTGGTGGCCATCACGGCGTCCTTCCTGCTCTCCACCGTGATCGCGGAGTTCGCAATGGGTCTGTGGCAGTAAGGGGTCTCTGCAAGTAGGGGCTCAGCACCAGGGCAGCGGGCATGCCGGACTCGAGGAAGGCAGCCATCCAAGAGTCGCGTGGCTGAAAGTCGAGTACACACCACGCATGCCCGCTCCCCCCGCTACCCGTAGCGTCCGTTAGAAGTCCTGCGGCACAGTGCGCGCAGGAGGTCTGACGAGCCGGAGGCGCTATGGGGCATGACGGTGGCATCCCGGGCGGCGGGCCATGACCGACGACGGCGACGTCCGGCCGCTCCTGGACAAGACGGTCCTGGCAAGATTGCGTGCAGACCTTGATGACGATGAGGGCGTGTGGCGGGTCTTTGTGCAGGACTTCATCGCGCACCTGCCCCATCGGCTTCAGCGGCTGCGCCTTGCCCTCACCACCGGGGACCTTCCCGGCTCCATCGATGCCGTTCTCAGCCTGAAGACTTCAAGCCAGATGGTGGGCGCCGAACGCCTCGCAAGCCTTGCCCTCGACCTGGAACTGAACATCCGGGAGGAGTCCCGCAACACCGACCCCGCCATCGCCCTGCCCCGGCTCGCGGCGGACCATCTTCGGGGCATCAAGCAGTGCGCGCAGCGGACCACCAACCTCCTGCAGGCGCACCTGCAGGAACGGCCCGGCAGGCACTGACTTCTTTCCCCACGCTGGGGCTCATCCGCCGTCGCGGTCGAGGGCTGGGGAGCGGGCCACCTGGATCATTGGTATTACTCCGGGGAGCCATGCGCCCAACACGGCCAGCGCACTAATCCAGGTTGTTCCCTGCCGTTTCGAGCCCGCACCCCGCACCGCTTAAATGTTATCCGGGCCCGGCTCCCGCCGTGGTCAGCTCCTGGAAGCGTCAGGTGGAGGCGTCCCTCTCGATTTCTTCGGCGAGTTCGTCCACCTCTTCGGGACGCATGTCGATGCCTTCCTCCTCGAAACGTTCCTCGAGCACGTGGCTTACGTCGTCCTGGACATGGCCCAGGCGGATCTCGTCCTTAACTTCCTCTGCGATGCTTTCGGGCGTCTCGGTGTGGGAGACGTCCTCCGCACTGTCGTCGTCAAAAGGGGCATCCGGGGTATCTGTCGACTCAGTCATACCCCATCGTCGCCATGGTTTTTCGGGCCGTCAAGAACCGCACAAGGGAAAGGACGACGGCGGGAACCTCCCGCCGTCGTCCGTCCTCCCATGCCTTACTTCAGCAGCGCTTCACGCACTCCGGCCGGTTCGAACCGGGCGCCGGCGCCCGGGAAGGTGGGCACCTCGATCCGGGCGTGTGTGTGGATTTCGCTGACGGTCGCCTTGGTGTGCTCGGCGATCTTCTCCATGGTGGTCACCCACATGCCGTCCATGGCCTTCACGCGCTCGATCAGCTGCTCCAGGGCCACCGCTTTGGAGGGCCGGCCGGAGATGAACGGGTGGTTGGTCAGGACGAAGCAGCTGCCCTGGGAGTGGTGCGCCTCTGCCTCGAGGGTCCACATCTCCAGTACCTTGGCCGGGCTTTCGATGACGCCACTGCCCGTCACGCCGGGGTAGAAGGCGTACTGTTCCCAGTCGTCCAGGGTCCAGTCCACGGGGATCTCCACGATGTCCCGGGGATCATCGGGGGCGACGGCGAAGCGGTAGGGGGCGTCGCCGTCGAGCAGGCTCGAATCGTAGAGGAACCCGCGGTCCGCCAGCAGGCCCGGTGAGTGCCAGTTCAGTTCCCACCACGGCGCCCGGTAGCCTACGGGGCGGACACCCGCTACTTTCGCAAGCGCCTCCAGGCCGCGGTCCAGATAGGCGGCCTCGGTGGTGGCGTCAATACCCTGCATGGGTTCGTGGAGGTAGCCGTGGTGCGCCACCTCGTGCCCGCCGTCCACGATCCGCCGCACCACATCCGGGTAGGACTCGGCGGTGAAGCCGGGAATGAAGAAGGTGGCCTGGATGTCCTGCCGCTCCAGGATCTTCAGGAGCCGCGGCACTGCGACCTTGGGACCGTATGACTGGTGGGTCATCAGCGACATCCGGCGGGTGCTGGCGGGGTCGTGGGCGATGGTGCAGGACTCGGCGTCCACGTCGAAGGTGAAGGACGCTGCGGCTTTGAAGCCCTCGGGCCAGGTGATCGGGTGCAGGAGGTCCGCGATGGCGGGCTGGTTCACGATGGATCCTTTCGGCGGGCGCAGGACGCCCGCCAGGGATAGGTGGGGAACGGTCAGAGGACCGGGATGACGGGGGTGCTGCCGGCGCTCTCGGGCTGGGGAACAACGTTGTTCTTCAGGCCGATGTACCGGACGTGGGCCCGCGGTCCGAGGACGGCGTAGACGGCGGCGCTGGTGAGGCCGCCCGCCAGCCAGGACAGGTCCCAGCCGCCCAGGGCCACGGCGATGGGGCCCTGCATGACGGGGATGAGGCCGTACATAAACAGCCACGTGGCGAAGATGCCGGCCAGGAGGGAGGTGACACCCGCCCAGTTGATGCCGGGCAGCCTGCGTGTGCCGACGCCGTCGAACAGCCGCTCGGGATCCCCCGGCCAGCGCTTCTCCAGCCAGAAGTAGTGCACCAGCATCACGCCGCCCCAGGCAGCCACCCAGGCCACCAGGCCGATCAGCCAGGCATCGAGGACCGCGGCGAAGTCCTCCTGGAAGATGAAGAAGACGACGGCGATGAGGGAGAAGACGCCGACGAAAAGGTTCAGTTTGCGGCGGCTGATGGAGATGTCCAAAGCCTGGGTAGCCACCGAGAAGGTGTAGATGTTCAGGATGTTGGTGGCGATGGGGCCGTGGAGCACCATCAGCAGGACCGGCAGTGCCAGGACGCCGAAGTTCTGCACGATGAGCTTGCCGGGGTCCACCTCGCCGCTGTTCGTGGCCAGGCTGGCGCCCAGCACTCCGAGCCAGACCACCGGGATGAACTGGCCCAGGACGGAGGCCAGGTAGACCTTGCGCTTGGGCACTTCGGTGCTGACGAAGCGGGAGTAGTCGGCCGCGTAGGTGAACCAGGTGATGCCCCAGCCGATGCCGATGGCGGTCATCACGGCACTCATCGCGGCGATGCGCTCGGAGCCTTCCAGGACCTGACCGGCCGGACCGGCGTAGCCCCAGTCGATTTCCATGCCGAACCAGGCCACGGCGGACATCACGGCCAGGATGATGATGGTGGGCGGAACCGTCCACTTTTCAAAGGCGGCGATGGCCTTGTAGCCGAACCAGGCGATGGCCACCTGGGCGGCCATGATGGCGGTGGCGACGCCGATCTTCCAGGCGTAGTTCTGGGCTTCCGGGTCCACCCAGCCAAGGGTTCCGAAGAGCGCCATCACCAGGTCCAGGATGATCCAGGTGTTGACCGCGCACCAGCCGATGACCAGGAGGGCCTGGATGGCGGCCGGCAGGTAGTTGCCGCGCCGGCCGAATGCCGCGCGGGCCAGGACCATGCCGGTGGCGCCGGTTTTCTGGCCGAGAAGGACGAAGCAGCCGAAGAGGAGCATGCCGATCAGGTTGCCCAGGACCAGGACGGTGACAGTATCGGCGAAGCCGAGTCCGAGGTGGATGCCGAGTGCCCCGAGCACCCAGTTGATGGGTGCCAAGTTGGCGCCGGCCCAGATCCAGAACTGGCCGGATACTTTGCGGGTCCGCGCTGACTCGGGAATGGGCTGGAGCCAGGCTTCGTGGTCTTCAGTGCTGTGGCTTTGCGTGCTCTGGTTTCCTGCGGCAGCAGCGCGCCTTTGCGCTGCTGAAGAAAGCTTTTCTTGCATGGGAGCCTCCAGGAGGTGAATGAGTACTTCAAGGCTATGTGGCACCCATCACAAGCAACAAGATACGATGTGTCTAACACATCACTACTAATCCATACGGAATGTCATGTCAGTCTCCCTGGGCGATATTCTGGCCCACCCGGTCCTTGCTGCCGCCGATCCCGTGGTCCACTCCCCCGGCGCCATGGCGGAGCACCCGGTGCGCTGGGTCCACTCCAGCGAGGTGCTGGACATCGCTCCCCTGCTGCGCGGCGGCGAGCTGTTGCTGTGCGGCGGCATCACCCTGGCATCGGCAACGGCAGAGAAGCGGGCCTCGTACGTCCGCGAACTGGCGCAGCGCGGCATCGCTGCCCTCGCCGTGGAGACCGGCGGCGTGCTGCCGGAGATCCCCGCGGACATGCTGGAGGCCGCGAAGGAGCACGGCCTGGCCGTGGTGGAGCTGCGCAAGGTGGTGCCGTTCGTCGGTGTTATGCAGGCCATCAACTCGATCCTGGTGAGCGAATCCGTAGGGCACCTGCAGCAGGCCGACGCCGCCACCCGGGCCATGGCCGCGGAGTTGGCGCACGGTGCGTCGCTGGACCAGATCCTTGGCGTGCTGGCCGGCATCATCAGCTCGGCGGTGAAGCTCGTCTCGCCGTGGGGCGTTGCCCTGGGCAGCGCTGTGCCGGCCGGCTGGCAGGGAAAGGACGACGGCGGCAGCGGCCAAGATGCGCAGGATGGCCGCGGAGAGGCGGCTGGGAGAACAGTGATCACCGTGGACATTCCCGTCCGCGGCGTGCTGATGGGCCGGCTTGAGGTGGACGTTCCGGACGGTGTGGACACGGGCCTGGCGCGGGTGGCCGGCGACCGTGCGGTGGACATCCTGGGCCTAGCGCTCCTGCAGCACATGCCGCCGGGGCTGCATGCGCAGGCCGGGGCGGAACTCATGCGGGCGGTCCTGACCGCCGCGCCGGCGTGGCGCCTGGAGCAGCTGGCTCCGGGTGCCGGATTTCCGGCGGATACCCCGGCGGTGGTGGCGGCCATCCATGCCGCATCGCCCCAAAGGCTCCGCCGCGTGATCGAGTCATTCCTGAGCTCCAGCCGGATCCCCAGCGCCGCCTACCTGGATGATGCCGAGCTGGTGGTGATGATCGCGCTGCCCCCTGCCGATCCTGCCGCCGGGCGGCGGAAACTCCTGGCGTCCCTGGAAGGGCTGGACGGCGACCACGATGCAGCGATAGCAGTGGGGCCGCCTGCAGCCGGGGTGTCCGAAGCCGCCTGGTCACTGGCCGAAGCGCGCCGGGCCCTGGATGTGCGGCAGATCCGCCGCCGGAACGCATCCCCGCGCAGGCAGCACCCGTCCCGCGGCCTGGTGGTGATTGATGCGGAAGACACCGCCGTCGAGAGCCTTGCCCTGACAGGCATCGAGGCTTCGGCGCGGGCGGCGTTTGTCAGCCGGCACCTGAAGGCGCTGCTGGACCACGATGCGCAGCGCCAGTCCCAGCTGCTGGAGACCCTGCAGGTGTGGCTGGATTCCGGGTGCAACACAGCGCAGTCGGCGCGGGAGCTGCACCTGGAGCGGCAGTCGATGCACCACCGGCTGCAGCGGATCTTCGAGCTGTGCGGGGGCGACCCGCGGGGCACCGGCCGGCTGGCGGCCCTGCACCTGGCGGCGCGGATGGCCGTGCTGCCCTAGGGTGCAGCGTTACCCGGCGGCGCGTCCGCCCAGGCGGGTGGTCACCTGCGCCGCGGCAGCAACGCAGGCCTCGCCCAGGCTCTCCAGCCGCTCGCGTGAGACCCGGAAGCGCGGTGCGGGGACCAGCACCACGGCCACAACGTCGCCGCGGTGGTCATGGACGGGGGCGGCAACCCCTACTTCGTCCATGGAGGACTCGCCGTAGTTCTCGGCCCATCCCCGGCCCGCGACCTCCTGCAGCCTCGCCTCATAGGCGGCGAGGCCGGCGTCGTCCATTCCCGGGTAGGTGATGGTTCCGCTGCGGAGCAGTTCGCGGACGCGTTCGGCGGGCAGGGTGGACAGGAAGACCTGGACGGAGGCGCTCATCGCGTCCCGGTAGCGGGCGCCCAGGGGCGTGGTGTGCTTAATCTGGTGGTGGCTGGCGATCTGCTCCACGCAGATGGCTTCGTCGCCGTTCCACAGCATGAGGGCGCTGGTTTCCCCCGTCTGCTCGGTGAGCCGGCGGAGCACCGGGTAGGCCACGCGCCGTTCCTCCATCTCGGCCAGCAGGGGCCCGGCGACGGCGATCAGCCCCAGGCCCAGGCGGAACCGGCGGGTCTCGGGGTCCCGCTCCACCAGGTTTTCCTGCTCGAAGGTGGCAAGGATCCGCGAGACGGAGCTCTTGTGCATGCCCACGCGGTTGGCGATCTCGGTGACGCCCAGCAGCGGCTCGTCCGCGGTGAAGGTGCGCAGGACGGCGATGGCATTGACGACGACGGAGGCGCCCTTAGTGTCCGTGCTTCCGTTGGTGCCGTTGCCGTTCGCCGCCGGGGCATCGGTGTCCGTGTTCTTTGCTGCTGATGGGGTCATGGTAGCCATCATCTTTCCTTATCTTCGGCGGAGACGCCGAAAGCGGCGCCACGTGGACCGCGGCGCCGCTTCGGGTTGTGGCGCCTACGCGCCGATGATGTTGTGTTCCGGGCCGAACGGGAACTTGGTGATGTTCTCCACCGTGTCCTCGCCGATGACCAGGATGTCGTGTTCGCGGTAGCCGCCGGCACCCGGCAGGCCATCCATGACCGTGATCATCGGTTCCATGGAGACCACCATGCCGGGCTCGAGGACGGTGTCGATATCCTCACGGAGCTCGAGTCCGGCTTCGCGTCCGTAGTAGTGGCTGAGGACACCGAAGGAGTGCCCGTAGCCGAAGGTGCGGTTGGCGAGCAGGCCATGGCTGACATAGATCTCGTTGAGCTCGGCGGCGATGTCCTTGCACACTGCACCGGGCTTGATGAGTTCCAGGCCCCGCTTGTGGACCTCCACGTTGATGTTCCACAGTTCCAGCGAGCGCTCATCCGGCTGGCCCAGGAAGAGCGTGCGCTCCAGGGCCGTGTAGTAGCCGGAGGTCATCGGGAAGCAGTTCAGGGAGAGGATGTCGCCCTGCTGGAGCTTGCGCGTGGTGGCCCAGTTGTGGGCGCCGTCGGTGTTGATGCCGGACTGGAACCACACCCAGGTGTCACGGACTTCCCGGTCCGGGAAGGTCCTGGCAATCTCGTGCACCATCGCCTCGGTGCCGGCCAGCGCCACCTCGTACTCGGTGATTCCCTCGCGGATCGCGGCACGGATGGCCTCGCCGCCAAGGTCGCCGATGCGGGCGCCGTGCTTGATGACCTCGATTTCCTCGGCGGACTTGATCATGCGCTGGCGCATGGCGTCCTGGGAGACATCAAGGAGTTCGGCGCCCGGGAAGGCTGCGGCGATCTTCTCGCGGGTCAGGCCCGGCAGGAAGTCGTCCTCGACGCCGAGGCGGCTGGCCTTGACGCCGCGCTGGCGCAGGGCCTCCTGGAGTCCGAAGTAGAAGTTGTCACGGCGCCAGTCGGTGTACACGATGTTCTCGCCGTAGGACGTGCGCCACGGCATGCCGGCGTCGATGTTGGCGGTGACCGTCACCGAGTCATTGGCGGTGACTACCAGTGCGTAGTTGCGGCCGAACGTGGTGTACAGGAAGTCGGAGTAGTACTTGATGCCGTGGTAGCTGGTCAGGATGACCGCGTCCAGGTTCTTGGCGGCCATGATCTGGCGGAGGCCGCCCAGGCGGCGCTCGAATTCTGCGTCGGAGAACGTGAGCTTGCCCTTGGACCCGTTGTGGAGGACCTTGAGGCGCTCGAGTTCGGCGATGGAGGAGATGTTCTCGGCGGTGGTGGTCATGGGTGATGCCTTTCTATCTGAGTTTCTTATGGTGTTGCTGGTTGTGGAAGGAAGCTATTCGTGGCGCAGGGGCTCTTTGCAGGTTTCCCTGGAGAGGGCCACGGCGATCAGGGAGACGACGGCGGCAGCGACGAGGTACCAGGCCGGCGCAAGGTCGCTGGCTGTGGCCGCGATGAGGAGCGTCGCCATGAACGGGGCGGTGCCGCCGAACAGGGCGTTGGACAGGTTGAAGCTGACGGCGAAGCCGCTGTAGCGGACCCGGGTCGGGAACATTTCCGCCAGGAAGCTCGGCAGGGTGCCGTCGTTCAGGGTGAGCATGGCGCCCAGCAGGATCTGGACCAGGACGATGACCAGGAAGTTCCCGGTTCCCAGGAGTGCAAAGGCCGGGACGGTCAGGAGGATGAAGGCCACCGATGCGCTGATGAGCACCTTCTTCCGGCCATAGCGGTCCGAGAGCATGCCGGTGAGGAAGATGAAGGCGATGTAGGTGACCAGCGCGATGGTGGTGGCCAGGAATGATTCGGTTTCGCCCAGGCCCAGCTCCGAGGACAAATACGTGGGCATGTAGCTCAGGATCACGTAGAAGCCGACGGCGTTGAGCAGGACGGCCCCGACGGCCTGGAGCAGCTGGCGCCAGTGGTTCCGGAAGAGGCTGGAGACAGGTGCCTTGTCCTTCTGGTCTTCGGCCGCAAGTTCGCGGAACACGGGAGTGTCTTCCAGCTTGGTCCGGATATACCGTCCAATGAGGCCCATCGGGGCCGCCAGCAGGAACGGCAGGCGCCAGCCCCAGCTGTGCATTGCGTCAGTAGACAGGAGTGTTGTCAGCAGGCCGGCCATCAGCGAGCCGAGGAGCAGGCCGGCCGCGGTGCTGGCCGGAACCACGGCGGCATACAGGCCGCGTCGGTTGACAGGGGCGTATTCCACCAGGAATGCCGACGCTCCGGCGTATTCACCCGACGCGGAGAAGCCCTGGACCACCCTGATCATCAGGAGCAGGATGGGCGCCCAGATACCGATGGTGTCGTAACCCGGGATCAGGGCGATGCAGAAGGTTGCTCCGGACATGATCAGGATGGAAAGGGAGAGGGCTGTCCGCCGGCCCACCTTGTCGCCGATGTGGCCCCAGACGAACCCGCCCAGAGGCCGGACCAGGAACGAAATCGCGAAAAGGGCGAAGGTCAGCAGGAGGCCGGTTTGGGGATCTGATTCAGGGAAGAAGACCGTGGCGATGGTGACGGCCAGGTAGCCGTAGACGGCGTAGTCAAACCACTCCACGAAGTTTCCGATAAAGCTGGCCGCGATCACCCGGCGCCGGACGTCCTTGCTCGGTCCGTCGACGCTGACGGCACCAGTGGGATCAGTCACGCCGGAGCCTGAGGCATGTACGGCGGTTGCACCCGAAGCAGGGCCGTTGGCGTCATCGGCAATGACTCCTGGCCCGGGTGCGTTCGATTCGTTGCTCATGTGTCCACCAATGAAAGTTGGAGTTGCATTTGCTGCAACACGGTTGCTTCAAGGTAGGCCGTGATCCACCGCACAGTCAAGAGTGCTTGGTGGATTGTTTTTTCTTCACGGCCCGCCCACGGGCAGCTCCTGCCATCAACTCGCGGAGATGTAGTGGTGCGCGCTTTTGTTGCAGTAAAAGCAACATCGTTGTCACTATGGTTGGCGGAAGCTGAAAAGTGACCAAATCGCGGCTGAAAGGCGACAGTAATTGTGGAGCCGGAGGCTCATACTGACCGCATGAACGGTGCAGCGAGAAAACCTGACAGGATCCTCATCGTTCTGCTTGGCACTGTCGGCGTGCTGGTGGCGGTCGCGCTGGCCGTCGTGTTCATGAGGGGTGAACCGGAACCGCTGGACGAGGCCAGTCCTGCCGGGGTAGTGCAGCGGTACAGCGCTGCGGTGATCGACGGCGATACCGTAACCGCGGGCTCATACCTGACAGCAGCGGCCCAGACGCAGTGCGTGGGCAAATTCGACGGCATGCCTCCACCGGACCGGGTGGTCCTGGTCTCCACCAGGGAACGGGCGGAATCGGCCACCGTGACCGTGTCCATCGTGCAGTCTTCTGACGGCGGCCCCTTCGGCCCAGCCGAGTATCAGTCGGAGGACGCCTTTTCACTCGTGAAGGTCGACGGCAGGTGGAAGGTGGACGCGGCCCCATTCCCCCTTCTTTCCTGCGCTGGCGTCCCGGCAAGGCCATGAGTTCCCAGCTAGTGTCGGCGTCGACGGGCCTGACCCGGGCCCAGACCACCCTGCGCCGCCTCATCCAGTACGCCCTGCTGTTCGCCCTGGTGATGATCGCGGCTTCCGGCTTCAGCGGCTTGATGGAGCGCCTCTTCGCGTCCGGGACAGTGCTTGCAGCCCGGGACGTTCCCGGCCTCGCCGGGGGACTTGCCTTCACCCTGATCGGCGGACCGCTCGCCCTGCTCCTGTGGTGGATCCTGTGGCGCAGGATCGACGAGGCGGAGCGCGCCGCAGCCGGCTGGGGCCTGTACCTGGCCGGCATGTACACCGTCTCGCTGATCGTCGCCACCACGTCGCTGCTGCAACTGGGGGCCTCACTCATCGGCGGTCCCCGCGGCCAGTGGGCGTCCCTGTTGTCCAACGGACTGGTCTGGGCCGCCGTCTGGGTGTGGCACCGCTGGATGTGGAGGCATCCGGACAAAGGGGCTGCCCACCTGGAGGATGTACGGACCACCATCGGAACCGTTTATGGCCTGGTCGTCGGCACGATTGCAGCGATTTCCGCGCTGGGCGGGTTACTCGACACCGCCATCCGGGGCGCCAGCCTTGCCATCACCGGGGCGGAACCGTGGTGGTATTCCGTGCTCCGGTCAGTGGTGTGGGCGGCCGGCGGAGGCTCGGTGTGGTGGTGGCACTGGTTCCACGAGGGCGGCCGCAGGCTCCGGACGGCCCTCGTTGACGTGAGCATGATCGCCGTCGGAATCTTCGCCGCCGGCATCACGGCGCTGGCTGGCGGCGCAGTGGTGCTGTTTGTCCTCCTCAGGCTGGCCTTCGACCGGGCAGACCCGGTGGGCAAACTCCTCGAACCCCTGGCCCCGGCGCTGGCCGCTGCTGTGATCGGGGCAGTGGTGTGGCGCTACCACCGGGCCGTGTCGGTGGACCGGTCCAGTGAGACCCGGCGGGCAAGCCTCCTGGTGACGTCCGCGGTGGCCCTGGCTGCGGCAGCCTCGGGCATTGGCGTGATTGTGAGTTCGTTGCTGGGCGGTGCTGTATCGCCCTTGGCCGGAGGCACGGAGCGGACCCTGCTCTTGGGTGGCATCAGTTCCCTGGTGGTGGGCGGCCCGGTCTGGTGGCTTGCATGGAAACCTGCAAAGCAGCCAGACAGCGCCGATGCGATCACGCACGGAAGGCGCATCTACCTCATCGCGTTCTTCGGGGTCAGTGCCGTGGTGGCCCTGATTGCCCTGTTGGTGATCGGATACCGGATCTTCGAATTCCTCCTGGGCGAAGTATCGGGCGGCAGCGCCATCGACCGCATCCGCGGACCGCTCGGTCTCCTGGTGGCCGCGGGGATGGTGGCCGGCTACCACTTCGCCCTGTGGCGGCGCGACCGTGCTGCTCTCGCGGCAGCTGCGCCGCCACAGACAAGGACCATTGACCAGGTCACGCTCGTGGCCCGGCCCGGTTCGGAGGGGTTCGCTCAGGAAATTGCCGAGGCCACCGGGGGTGCAAAAGTTACCGTCTGGCTCCGAACGGACGACGGCGCCGCCTCCCCGCCGGACCCGGTCACCTCCCCTGCGTCCAACGAGAGCATGGGGCAGGTAGTGAAGGCCTTGGACGGCATTACGGCGCGGCACGTCCTGGTGGTGCTCGGTCCCGGTGCCCGGGTGGACGTGATTCCGGTGGACACCAGAGGCCGCTGACTGTCCGTCTCGCGCGGGAACAAACGGCATCACCGGAGACGTTGGCATACCTACGACCGTGGCGCATCCGAGGCCGACGGCACCCAACAGAAGGATCTACATGGTCAGGGCTATCTGGAACGGAAAAGTCATCGCCGAATCCGCCGACACCGTGGTGGTGGAGGGCAACCACTACTTCCCGCGGGACGCAGTCAACGCCGGCTATCTGCGGGACAGTGACATGTATTCCGTCTGCCCGTGGAAGGGCCAGGCCAGCTACCACACGTTGGAAGTCGACGGGAAGCTGAACGTGGACGCCGCCTGGTTCTACCCCCAGCCAAAGCCGCGCGCCAAGCAGATCGAGGACCGCATCGCATTCTGGCGCGGCGTAACCATCGAGAGCTGACAGACTCTTTCAACGGACGACGGCGGGACCTCCCGCCGCAGACCCTACGTCACAACGCCGGGGCTTCTTCCTCCGCCAACCTGATCATCCGAAGTTCGTCCTCCACCGCACGCGCCGGCCAATAATCCTTCGCGAGCTCGTCCGCCCACACCCTGTCAGCTGACGGGAAAAGCTTGTGGAACAGCCCGGCAGCCTGAAGCAAAGCGATCAGGGCCAGCGTCCTGGCATCGGGTGCCTTGGCAGCTGGTTTCGTGGCGTCCGTCGTCCTCCCATCAATGGTCGCTGCAGGGGCCGGCGTGGATTCAGGCACCTGCTGCCCGGCCGGTACAACGGCGAGGGCGGCCTGGAGCTTCTTCATGAGCGCCGCCTCCGGAGCGTGGTCCTTCTCCGGGAACCGCACTGTCCGGAAGAAGCCGAGGTGCTTTTCGCCCGCATGTTCCACAATGCCCCGGGACGCCATGCCCTCATAAACGCGCTGCACTTCCCCCCGGCTCTCCATCATCGATACCCACCGTTTAGGTGTGTGGAGGCGTGATTTGTGCCGGATAGCCTCCAGCTCACGCCGGAGCTCGGTTTTGGGGGTGGCGCCGGTAGCCCTTACATGCTTTCCCTGCAGCTCGATCGCCCCCTGCATTTCCAGCTCCCCCAGTATGGCCCCGGCCAGGGTGGTCCTGAGTGCGAAGACGGGAATTTCGGGTTTGCCGTCGTTGTCATTTGTCGCCAAGAGGAGGAAGGCTTCGGGAAGGCTCAATTCCACAGGTGCAGCTGTTTCCGCGTTCATACCACCATGGTGCGCCCGTCCGACAGCCACCACAATATGCTCCCGAAGAAGGCCGGAAGGCACAGCTGACGTGCCAAAACAGCACCTGCCTCTGATCCAGCTATTGCTGAGAAACCGCTTTCTGGGTAGTGTCCTTGTCAGCGCTCACAATGCCGGCGTCATAGTGGACTCCGAGCCGGGCGCAGTTCATTCCAATGACGGAAGAGAGAACATGCGAAAACGCAGTACCCGCTTATCCATGTCCGCAGCAATTGCCGTGGCAGGAGCATTGGCCATATCGGCTCCCGCTGGAGCGGCTCCGAGCCCGGTATCCGATCCCACCGCACAGACCGCCCAGACCCCGCTGGAGCGCCAGGTTCTTGCCGCAGGGAACGGCTGGGCGTCCGAGGGAACAGGAACCACGGGCGGTTCAGCGGCAGAGGATGCCAACGTTTACGACGTCTCCACCAAAGCCGAGCTGCTGGCTGCCTTCGCTGAAGCCGGCACCCAGCCCAAGATTGTCCGGGTCCACGGAACCATTTATGCCAACACCGCAGCGAACGGTTCAGCGCTGACGTGCGAAAACTATGCCGAGGGCACCGGCTACAGCCTCGAGCAGTACCTTCAGGACTTCGACCCAGCAACCTACGGCCGCAGCCAGGAACCCGCCGGTCCGCAGGAAAGCGCCAGGCGCCTCGCCGCAGCAAACCAGGCGAAGACCATCCGGTGGGACATCCCCAGCAACACCACCATCGTCGGTGCCACCCCGGAGAGCAGCATCAGCGGCGCCGCCCTCCGCGTCAACGGCGCCACCAACGTGATCGTCCGCAACCTCACGGTGCGGGACGCCGCCGACTGCTTCCCCGCCTGGGACCCCACCGACGGCGACGAGGGCAACTGGAACAGCGAGTACGACCTGCTGCAGGTCATCAACAAAGCCACCCACGTCTGGATTGACCACTCCGAGTTCACGGACGCCCCCAACCTGGACAGCAACCAGCCCGACTACTTCGGCCGCCCGTACCAGGTGCACGACGGCGCCGTGGACGTCACCAACGGCTCCGACCTTGTGACCATGTCCTTCAACCGGTTCTCCGACCATGACAAGCTGCTCCTGATTGGCTCAACTGACAACACGAACCGCGGGGACCCCGGCAAGCTGCGCGTCACCATCCACCACAACGTCTTCGAAAACATCGGCCAGCGCGCCCCGCGCGTCCGGTTCGGCCAGGTGGATGTGTACAACAACCACTTCAAGGTCAATGAAGACAGCACCGTCCCCTTCGAATACGCCCTCGGCGCCGGATTCGACTCCCACCTCTACGCCGAGGCGAACGCCTTCACGCTTCCGGCCGGAACCGACGCCGCGGACATCATCCGGCGCTTCAAGGGAACCGCGGTCACCACCATCGGGAACGCCGTCAACGGCAAGATCACCGACCTGCGTGCCGAGTACAACGCCGCTGCCGCACCTGCGGACCAGCTGGCAGCGGACACGTCCTGGACGCCCACGCTTCGCACCCAGGTCCACCCGGCCCAGGCGGTGCCGGCACTGCTCCAGAACTCCACCGGCCCCATCTTCACCGCCGGAGGGGACCTCTGATGGCCGCCATCCTGCCGAGCCGGCGCAGCGTCCTGGCCACCCTCGCACTCACCGCAGGCAGCATGGCACTCTCGGGAACGGGCATAGCCAGCGCCTTCCCCCAGGCCGAGCCGGACCCCACGAAACCCCGCACTAAGCCGGTCATTTTTGTCGTCGGGGACTCGACGTCGTCGGCCTACCAGCAGTCGGAACGGCCCCGCGCCGGCTGGGGACAGGCACTGCCGCTCTTGCTGGGGCCGCAGGCCACCGTCTTTGACTACGCCTGGTCCGGCGCCTCCTCCAAGAGCTATGCCGACGCCGGGCTGCTGGACCGGGTACTGGCCCTGATGCAGCCGGGCGACTACCTGCTGATCTCCTTCGGCCACAACGACGAGAAAGTCACGGACCCCAACCGGGGAACGCTGCCGGACTCCACGTTCAAGGAGTACCTGGGCCGGTACATCGACGGCGCCAAAGCCCGTGGCGGCAAGCCGGTCCTGGTGACCTCCGTGGAACGCCGCCGCTTCGATTCCTTCGGGAATGCCCAGGATTCGCACGGCGCGTATCCGCAGGCCGTGCGGGACCTCGCCGCGGCGTCCGGCACTCCCCTGGTGGATCTGACGGCGTCGTCCAAGGCGCTGTGGCAGCAGCTGGGTCCGGAGGGAACCAAGCAGCACTTCCTGCACCTGGCTCCCGGCGAGCACCCGCAGTATCCCCAGGGTTCGGAGGACAACACGCATTTCCAGGCCACCGGTGCGTTGGCGGTGGCCCGCCTCGTGGCCCGCGAGCTGCAGTCCAAGGAGATTGTCCCGCCGGGCTACTTCCTGAACATCGACGCGGGCACCGATCCCCTGCTGGGCATGTACTGGCCCGCCGAGCGGCCCATCGACGTCCCGGTCACGCTCGACGTCGGACCGGGCAGGACGTTCACGACCGTACAGTCCGCCGTCGATTCCGTCCCTCCTGGCAGCCTTCAGCGGACAATCATCAGGATCCAGCCGGGCACCTATAGGGAAGCGGTGCGGGTTCCGGCTGACAAGCCGCGGATCTCCTTCATTGGGCAGGGCGGACGGCCGGAGGACGTGGTGCTGGTTTACAACAACGCGTCCGGCACGCCCAAGCCGGACGGCAGCGGGAACTTCGGCACCTCCGGCAGCGCCTCCGTCCGGATTGACGGGCCGGACTTCGTGGCACGGAACCTGACCATTGGCAACGACTTCGACGAAGCCGCCAACCTGGGCATGAAGGACCGCCAGGCCGTCGCGCTGCACATCACGGCGGACCGCTCGGTGCTGTCCAACGTCAGGATGCTGGGCAACCAGGACACCCTGCTGGTCAACTCACCGGGAGCCGGTGTCCAAGCCCGTTTCTACTTCGAAAGCTGCTACGTGGAAGGGGATGTGGACTTCATCTTCGGCCGGGGCACCGCTGTTTTCAGCGGCTGCGAGATCAAGTCCCTGGACCGCGCCTCCAGCACGAACAACGGGTACGTGACCGCCGGCAGCCTGGACCTCTCCATCAGGTACGGCTACCTCTTTGACCAGTGCCGGCTGGTCTCGGACGCGGCAGCTAACACTGTCCACCTGGGCAGGCCGTGGCACCCAAGTGGTGACCCGAAGGCGGTTGCGCAGGTCTTGGTGCGCGACTCCTGGCTCGGCGCGCACATCTCCGGCACGCCGTGGACGGACATGAGCGGCTTCTCCTGGCGGGAGGCGCGGTTCCACGAGTACAACAACCGCGGCCCCGGCGCCCAGGTGACCCCGGACCGACCGCAGTTGCCCGGGGCTGAGGCGGGCAACTACACCGTCAGGACCTACCTGCAGGGAACGGACGGCTGGGCACCGCAGCTGGCCGGCACCACTGCGGACAGCAGTGTGGTGCCCTCGGCGGCGGCCGCTTAGCCCGCTCCGCACATGCAACGCGGGGTCACTCCCGGCCCAATAATCGCCGGAAATTGGGCCTGCTCTGACCCCGCGTTGGTGCAAAAGGGGACGTACGACGGCGGGAGGCGCCGCCGTCGTACGCTTCCTTGTGTGGCTGCCGCCTTACGAGGCCCGTGTGAAGGTGCCCAGCCCGGTCCGGTCGTAGAAGTCCAGCGTGACGCTCGGCGAGGGGCCGCCGCCTGCCCCTGCGAACAGTGCTCCGGCCAGGCCGTTGGCGTTCTCGCCGATGGTTTCGAAGCTGAACGTGTCGCCGTCGAAGTGCGTGAGCGGAAAGGTGGTGGGACTGCCGGCGGGCCCCATTCTCATGGCCAGTTTTCCGCCCTCTTCAAGGACCACAAGCGGGCCGTAGTAGGGGTTGTCATAGGTGCCCGTGTAGGCGCTGTTCGGCCCGGCAGGCGAGGGGCTGGGCGGAAGCTTGGTGTAATCGACCTCAGGATTGTCGGACTCATCGATCCGCCTGAATGCATCGGCGGTGAAGGTGAGCCAGTCGACGGTGGGTGATCCGTGCTGTGCCGCATCCAGGAAGCCGGCGCAGATTGCTTCCGGAATCCCCTGCGGGCGCCCGTTGGTCAGGGCGACGATGGCCAGTTGTTCGCCGGGAAGCATCGCGACGGCGGTGGCGGCGCCAAGGTTGAAAGCTCCGGAGTGCCCCAGCTGGACGCGGCCCTGGTCATCATAGGAGACGTTCCAGCCCAGTCCGTAGAAACGGGACCGGGCTGCAGGGGCCTGTGCCGGCCCGGAGACCGAGTGGGGAACGCGGCTTGTCTGGAGGGCGGCCGGATCGATGACGGGCTGGCCCTCGTAGCTGCCGTTTCCGAGCTGCAGCCGGAGCCACTGGGCCAGGTCCCGCACCGACGAACTCGCGCCCCCGGCCGGAGCCTCGGAATCGGCGATCCGGCGGTATTTCGCCGCCCACTCCTTGTTCCCGAGCGGAACATGGATGATGGCCCTGTTGGTGGCGCGCTCATAGTCCGCGTAACGGTAACTGCTGGCGGACATGCCCAGCTTCCGGAACAAGACCTCGTCGGCCAGGTCCTCCCAGCTCATTTTCATCGCATCGGCTGCCGCCTGGCCGGCTTCGGTGAAGCCGAAATTGCTGTAGTTGTAGCTTGCCCGGAACGTGTCCAGGGGCTCCTGGTTGAGGTGGCTGAGGATGTAGGCCCGGTCGAATCCGAGGTCCTCCAGCAGGTCACCCGAGCCCGTTTTGAGCCCGCTGTGGTGTGACATCAGGTCAGCGAAGGTTGCGTTCCGGGTGACGTATTCATCGTTGAGCGTGAAGCTTTTGTTGTGTTCGATGACGGGGTCTGTCCAGGCGATGACCTCCTGTCCCACTATTCCTGCCACCACGGTGGACGCCAGGGGCTTGGACACGGAAGCCACCTGGAACACGGTGTCGGGAGTGATCTCCCCGGGCTTGCCGACTTCCCGGACCCCGAAGCCTTTGGAGTACAGGACCTCGTCCCGGTACACGACGGCCACGGCCATGCCCGGGAGCCCGGTACTCCCCATGGCCTCTTGGATCAATCCCTCGAGCTTGGCCAGGGCGTTATCGACTTTGGCCCGGTCCAGCAGCGGCTCGACTTGTTGAGGCGGGGCCGGGAGCAGAGCTGCCGGCGCCGATGACGCTGCAAGCTGCGCCGATGCGCCCGTACAGGCGGACAGAAGGGGCAAGCCGGCAACACCGGCCGCCCCCATTCCAGCCGCCTTCAGCAGCGTACGTCGGTTCGGGGAGACGGAGCCGTTATCCATGGTGAATCCTTGATCCTAGGGCGGTGAGCGCTTCCAGTAGGCGGCCCCAGCCTTCCCGACAGCCTCTATAGTGAACCCCGCACCGCACGCAGGCAATGGATTCTGCGGAAGTTGGGTAGGCCCCAGCGATGGGATGCTGTGGCCGCTGACCAGCAGGCATAAGCTGATAGGTACAGCTCCCTTCCAGACCCCGGGAGGTCATCGTGGACGCTGAAACCGCCACTGTGGTGGGTCATGATGTCACCACCATCACCTGCATCTGCGGCAACACGGTCAGCCAGGATGGCTTGATCCAGGCCAACTCGCAGGGCGTGCCCGTTCATGCAGGAGGAGATCTGCCGGTCCCTCCGGAGTTGGCGGCATGGCCCGCGGATGAGGACCTCTTCACCCTGTGCCCTAAATGCGGCCGTGTGTACCGCGACGCAGTCATCGAAGAGACAGGCACGGCGCCCGTTGCCTTCCGCGTGGACGTCGCCGCAGGACCAATCGCCGATGCCATCCGGGTGCACTGGAACCTCAGCGCCTGAAACGCCGAGGGCTAGGACTCCCGCCGTCGTACGTCCTCTTCGTGCGAACCAACCTGGGCAAGTAGTGGGCCTGCGCGTTGTAGGTAATTAATACTCGTGCGCCCGGCTGCGGTCTCCTTGTAGCGTCGAACTACGTTTTGTGGCGCCCTGGCTTAAGACCCGGGGGCTTCGGGGACCGCTGGTTCCCACCCCCCTGATCGCGAGGAGGGAATGTGAATTGTCAGGTTCCTGGAGGGACGCATGACTTTTAAGCAACGGCACAGGGAACCCTGGCGCGTCGAGAAGATGGTGCTGCTGGTGGTCACGGCCCTCCTCACGGTGGAACTGCTCGATGGCTTCGCCGTCGTTCCCCCCACGCTGCCCGCCGTGGATGCAACCGTCACCATCGATCTGGATACAACGCTCAACGAGTTCCCTGGCACCCGGGTCCTTGGCGCCGGCGTGGACGGCCTGGAAGAAGGAGAAATCGACAAGGTCTGGACCCCCGCCAACGTCCAGGCGATGAAAACGGCCGGATTCGGACCCATCAGCTACCGGCTCCGCACAGAACTCGGCGTCAAGGCCTGGCACTGGAATCCGCGCGGGACATGGAGCGACCCCGCTGCGGAGCAGGGGTACTGGGTCTCCTCGGATGAACCGAAGGAAGATTACCGGGCGTCCCAGGGGTACCGCCTTCCCCGCCGCGGAAACACCATCGACCAGGGAAAGAACGACGGCTACTCCCGGCTCTCCGACGGAGACCTCTCCACGTTCTGGAAGAGCAACCCGTACCTGGACTCGCACTTCACCGGGGAACCGGACGATCTGAACCCGCAGTGGATCATGGCCGTCTTCCCCCACGCTTTTCCGATCGACACCGTGATGTTCGACTGGGGTACGCCGTTCGCCACGGGTTTCAAGGTGCAGTACTGGTCCGGCAAGGACGCCCACTTTCCGGTTGACGACGGGAAATGGGTCGACTTTCCGCTAAGCACCCATACGGGAACCGGCGGTTCCCAGACCGTACGGATCGCGCCCCAACCGATGGATGTGCAGTATCTGCGCATCGTGCTGACCCAGGATTCGGACACCGCTCCGGCGGGTTCCACCGATGTCCGTGACAAGCTCGGATTCGCCGTGCGCGAGCTCTCCATCGGGCAGGAGACGGCCGACGGGTTTGTCGATTACATCGCCCATACGCCCTCCCAGGAGCAGACGGAGATGTGGACGTCCTCCACCGACCCGTGGCACAGTGCAGGCGACATCGACAAACACTACGAGCACGCCAGCTTCGAGCGGCTCTTCGACAGCGGCATCACCAACGGCCAGCCGATGATGGTTCCGGTTCCCGCACTGTACGGCGTGCCGGAGGACGCCGCAGCCCTGCTGCGCTACCTGAAGAAGCGCGGCTACCCGGTGGAACGCGTTGAGATCGGTGAGGAACCGGACGGCCAGCTCGCCCAGCCCGAACATTACGCGGCGCTGTACCTGCAGATGGCCCGGGCGATGAAAGAGGTTGATCCCGCCGTCGAGTTCGGAGGCCCGGGCTACCAGACCACCTTGCCGGAGTGGGTGCACTGGCCTGATGCCAAGGGCGTGAGGTCCTGGACCGGGCGCTTCGTGTCCTACCTGCGGGAACGCAACAAGATGGAGGACTTCGACTTCTTCTCCTTCGAGTGGTATCCGTTCGACGATGTATGCGCTGATCCGACCGCCCCGCTGGCCGAACACCCCAAGCTCCTCAAGGACCTCCTTGTCCGCCAGGAGCAGGCCGGCCTTCCGGCTGACATTCCCAAAGTGATCACCGAGTACGGGTACTCCTCCTTCGCCGGCCAGGTGGAACTGGAATTGCCCGGCGCCATGATCAACGCCGAAACCGCCGCCCTCTTCCTGGCCCTGGGCGGGGAGACCAGCTACTACTACGGGCTGGAACCGAACTGGGTTTTCCAGGAAAAGGAAGGCAAGAACTGCAATTCGTGGGGAAACCTGATGATGCTGCAGTTCTACGATGAGTGGAAAATCCGGCCCCTGGCCGCGTTCCAGGCTGCCCGGCTTGTGAACGAGCACTGGGTGCATGGAAGCGACGGCAACCACACCGTCCATACCGCCACCAGCGACATCAACAACCAGAAGGGTGAGCCGCTGGTCACCGCCTACGCGCTGCGCCGGCCCGACGGCAGCCTCGGCGTGCTCCTGTTCAACAAGGACCCGCAAAAATCGATCAAAGTCCGGTTGATGCACAAAACCGGCGGTGAGCACGACGTTGTTGAGGGGGAGATCGCGCTCGAGCAGTACGGGGCCGCACAGTACAAGTGGAACCCGAGCCAGGGTGAAGGGAACGGCGGACAACCCAAACCCAACCAACCGCCTGGTTCAAGTGTCATCAAGGCCGATGAGGCAGCCACCTTCACCCTGCCGCCGCACAGCATTTCCGTGGCAGTGACGGAGCCCTGACCGCCTTCTGACAAGGGGTCACTCCCGGCCCAAAGAACGCAGCGGATTGGGCCGGGAGTGACCCCGCGTTGGTGAAGGGGACGTACGACGGCGGGACGCTTCCCGTCGTCGTACGTTTCCGTTTGTCAGGCGTCGCTGAAGGCGAGGTTGCTTGAAAGGTCCCGGTGCGCGGCGGCCTGATCCCCCAGCGTCTTGGCGCGCGCCTCGAAGGTGTCCACGGCGTCCGCGCCGGCGGCGAACCGCAGCGGCGGCTCGTCCAGTTCGGCCAGCTGGATCAGGGCATCGGCGAGCTTGGCCGGGTCTCCCCACTGCTGGCCGTCCATGCTCGTCCAGGCTTTGACTGTCTGCTCGGTGCGCTCGGCGTAGTCCTCGATGGTGGAGTCGGCGTAGCTGGTGGATTCCGGGGTCAGCAGCTCGGTGCGGAAGAACCCGGGCTCCACGATCATGGACCGGATGCCGAACGGGGCCACTTCCGGCGCCAGCGACTCGGCCCAGCCCTCCAGGCCGAACTTTGAGGCGGCGTATGCGGTGAGGAACTCCCCGCCCGCGATGCCGGCGGTGGAGGAGATGGTGACCAGCAGGCCGGATCGCTGGGCCCGCAGGACCGGCAGGGCGGCGCGGGTGACGTTGATGGGGCCGAACATGGTGGTTTCGATCTGGGCCCGGAAGTCCTGCGGCGTGATTTCCTCGAAGAACCCGGCGTAGAAGTTCCCGGCGTTGTTCACCAGAACGTCGACCCGGCCGAACCGGTCCACGGCTGCGAGCACCGCGGCGGTAGCGTCCGCTTCGTCGGTGACGTCCAGCTTCAGGGCCAGGAGGTCCTCATGGTCGCCGACCGCCTGGCTGATCTTTTCGGGATTGCGGCCGGAGGCCACCACCGCGTGCCCGGCGGCCAGGGCAGCTTTGGCGATGTCTGTGCCCAGTCCGCGGCCGGCGCCGGTGATGAACCAGACCTTCTTGCCGGTCCGGTTAGCGTTCTGTTCTGTCGATGGGCTCTGCTCAGTCATGTGGTTCTGTCTTTCCTGTGATGCGTGATTCCGCCTGCGCGTGGGGGCGGGCGGGGATAGTGGTTCCGCCGGCAGGATCGCCGGCGGTGGCTGCAGCGGACGGCGCTGACGCCCAGCTGGCGAGGAAGGCCAGCGCGCTTGCGGAGGCGGAACCGGGCTCGGCGGTGAAGGCGAACAGGGTCTGACCTTCGTCACCGGGGAGGTGCAGCGTCTCGAACTGCAGGGACAGGTCTCCGGCCACGGCATGGTGGAAGCGCTTGGTTCCGGTGGTGTGGATCCGCACGTCGTGCCCAGCCCAGAGCGCGGCGAACTGTCCGTTGCGTGTGATCAGCTCCCCCACCAGCTCGTTCAGCGCCCGGTCATGGGGATTCCGGCCCGATTCCGAGCGCAGCATCGCAACCGTGGTGGCCGCCACCGCATTCCAGTCGGGGTACAGGTCACCGGCGGCCGGGTCGAGGAAGAGGTAGCGTGCCTGGTTCGGCAGCCTGCCCTGCAGGTCCGGCCCGTACGACACCTCCGAGTTGAACACGTCCGCGTACAGTGCCCTGCCCAGGAGGTTGGCGGCGAGCACGTCCGAGCGGCCGTTCTGCAGTATCGCTGCCGCGCCGGTCATCCCGTCCAGCAGGCGCAGAACCCCAGGGCGGACCCGCTGCTGGGAAGGACGCCGGGGCGTCCGACGGCGTGACGGCGCGTTCGCCGTCCTTGCCAGGTCCATCAGATGTGCCCGTTCGGCCTCGTCCAGCTGAAGGGCCGACGCCACGGCTTCGAGGACCGAGTCGGAGACGCCGCGGAGGCTGCCCCGTTCCAGCCGCGTGTAGTAATCGGTGCTCACCCCGGCCAGCTGGGCCACCTCCTCACGCCGCAGGCCCGGCACGCGGCGCAGCTCCCCGTAGCTGGGGATGCCGGCCTGCTCCGGGCTGACCTTCGCGCGGCGTGAGATCAGGAACTGGCGGATGTCGTCTTTTCTGTCCACATCCATCACGCTACGCAGCTTGGCCGGTCGGTGGCAGTGTCCACCAGACACCCCCAGATGCGGAGGGGAACGACGGCAGCAGGCACCACGAAAGCAGCCAGCGCAAAAGGAAGCGGCCGACGGCGGGAGGTTCCCGCCGTCGGCCGTTTTTCCTTTGGTGCCTAGGAGCTGAAGGGGACTTTTTCCCAGCTCAGGACCTCGCCGCCGTCGGCGCTGTTGCCGGCCACCGTGAACCGGACGTAGTTGGTGGCGTTGGCCGAGCCGTCCACGGTGATGCGCTGCAGGTCGTCCGCGGGGGCCTGGCCGTAGATGTCCAGCCACGGTGAGCCCTCGGCCAGGGGCTGGTTCTCGGCGAAGATGTGGCTGTCGCCGTTGATGAGGTAGACGGGGCGGTCAAAGCCGTTGGTTTCCTCGACAATGGCCTGGACGATCTCGCGGAACCCGGACACCAGGTCAGGGTTTGCCGTGGCAGCGGCCAGCAGCGACGGGTCGAACATGTCGGCCTGCGTCATCAGCACCACGGCGCGGTCGTTGCGGCGCTCGGCGTCATCGAACGTTTCGCGGATCTGGTCCAGGACCGCGTCCGTCCGGTGCTCAACTTCGGCCAACTGCTCGGGGGTGGCCGTGGTTTCGCCCAAGCCGCTCCACGGCAGGAGCGAGTTGTTGCTGCCCTGGATGTTCAGGACGGAGAAGGCCACCCGGTTCTGGGTGAAGCGGACGTTTTCCGGCAGTCCGAGGCTCTCCTGAGTCTTGACCGGCATGGTGGCGCCCAGGGTCTTGCCGGGTTCGTTGAAGAAGACTTCACGCAGCTTGCCCAGCCGTTCCAGCGGGTTGTAGGCCCCGTTGTTGGTCCGGTGGCAGTCGACCCATTCGTTGTCGCCCGGGGTGAAGACCAGCGGGTGCTCGAAGGTGTCGAACTGGGTGCGGATGTTGGCGAAGTACTCATCCGAGCAGACCGAGGAGCCGTTCTTGATGTCGCCCACATGGGTGACGAACTTCAGGGCACTGTCGGCGTTGATGTCCTGGATGCGGGCGGGGAACTTGGCGATTTCGGCCTCGCCGTAGGGGATGTCGCCGATGACGCCGAAGGTGAAGGCGTCGCTGGTGCTGTCAGCGGCCGTGGCGGGCTGGGACACAAGGAGGCCAAGTGCCAGGACGGCTGCCGCCGTCGTCGTTTTGATGGTCTTTGAAGGCATGGAACTTGTTCCTGTTTCTCTGGGAAGGGCTATGCCGCGCGGGCGGTGTGGAACTGCTGCAGTCCGGCGAGGTCGTCGGTGTTGATGTGGTCCACGCCGGCGTCGGCAAGCTCGGTCCACAACGCGTCGCGGGCTGGGCCCGGCAGGTCCGGCGTCGCCCAGAAGCGGACGCGGTAACCGTGCGCGTGCGCCTCGGCAACGTAGGCGTGCAGCTTGGCGCGCTCAGCCTCGGGCATCGGTCCGACGCCCTGCCAGGTGAAGAGCCTGGTCCAGTTGTCGCTGACCAGCGGCATCAGGTCGGCGGGCTTGCCGGAGCTGAGGTCGGCGGAGCGGCCGTCGTAGAAGCTGAACCGCTTTTCCTGTGCCTGCATGGTGGCGAGCGGGCGGTTGCCGCTGATGACGGCGGTGACCGGGCCGGTCTTGGTGGTGCCGTTGGTGTAGCGGCTCATGATGTCGCGGTGCTCGGCCAGTTCCTGCTCGATGGCGGCGTAGGTGGCCTCGCCTTCGCTCTTGATGTCGATCAGGAGCTGCAGGCTGCCGTCCCACTGCGGGTAGACGCTGTGGCCCTGCTGGCTTCGGACCAGGTCCTGCAGCGGGTCAAGGTAGAGGCTTTCGAGTGTGACGCCGGGCTGGACGTCCTCCAGGTCGTGGGCCACCAGCAGCTCGCCGTCCACCAGCCAGACGTCCGCTTCGACGCTGGTGAAGCCGTGCTCCAGCGCGTCGAACAGGGGGCGGTCATGCTCATAGTCGTTGTGCGCATGTGCCTGGGCCAGCGGCTGGCCGACGACGACGGGCGCAGGCTTGGTTGCCTCGGCCTGGGCTGGTGCTGCGGCCGTCCCAGCCAGGGAGGCGAGGACAGCGACGGTGGCAAGGGTGCTTTTCACGAACACGGAGTACTCCTGGTACCTCGGGGATGTCCGCCCGGCTGGGGTGCGCCGGGCAGAAGGGGGGCGTGAAAAGACTGCTGGCCGCGGGAGAACGGCGGAGGACGTGTTGTTTGCCGGCGGGTGAACTGGAAGGGACCAATCCCCCGCCGCGGCGCCGGCATGCCGGGGCTTATCCCTGCGTTACAGCGCCCCGAGGTAGATGCTGACGGCCGTACCACCGCTGGGGGCAGGAGAAATCTCCAGCCGTCCGCCATGTGCGGTAGCGATCCTGGCGCACGTGGCCAGGCCCAGTCCGGTGCCGGCGGGGTCGCCTGCACGGTGCAGCCGGACCAGCGGTTCGACTACCCTGCGACGGTCCGTGGCCGCGATCCCCTTGCCGTTGTCCTCGACCCGGACCACTGCACCGGCTCCGACACCCTGCCCGCGGACGGTGATGACAGGGGGAACGCCCGGGCGCCGGTACGCCACCGCGTTCTGGATCAGGTTCTGCAGGGCCACGCGCAGCTGGCTTTCGTCGGCGTCGAAAACAAAATCCTCACAGTGCACTACGGCGCCGGCTTCCTGCAGGCCCAGCCCTAGGTCCTCGGTGACGTCCCTGACCAGGCTTGCCAGCGACAGCCGGGACCGGGACAGGGAGCCGCCGACGGTAGAGAACGCCAGCAGCTCCTCCACCATGGACAGCATCCTCCGCGCGCTGCCGCCGACGATTTCCAGGTACTCTGCGGCCTCTTCCGTGTGGCCCGATTCTGCGTCTGTGGCACCCAGCTCGACGTAGCCAAGGATGGAGGTCAGCGGGTTGCGGAGGTCGTGGCTGACCCGGCCGGTGAATTCGGCGAGCCGCTCATTACTGTCCCTGGCTTCAGCCAGGGCGGTGGCCAGGGCGCCGTGAAGTGCCGTGACCCGCCGGGCGGCCAGCAGGCGGGTGTGCAGGATGAAAGGGTCCAGCGGCTTGGCCACGTAGTCGTCCGCTCCGGCCCTCATGCCTTCCAGCACGTCCTCCTGGGCGCCGTGCGAGGTCAGCAGCATGACGTACGTATAGGTGCCTGTTTCGGCGGCCCGGATGGCGCGGCACAGATCAAACCCGTCCAGCCCGGGCATCATCACGTCGCTAATGACCACCTGCGGACGCCATTCCTGGTAAAGCTGCCACGCCGCATCGCCGTCCGCAGCGACGATGCAGTGATGCCCGGATTTCTCCACTGCGGCTTTCGCCACGAGCCGGGACCCTTCGTCGTCGTCGGCGACCAGCACCGTCATGGCGGCCTCAGGATTGGCCTCCAGCAGTCCCGGAACCTGCGCGGCTTCCAAGTCAGGGTGGCCCAGTCCTCCCGGCGCACTCGAGGTCGAAGCAACCGTCATGATGCCCCCGTTCATCGTCACGAAGCCGCGCGCCACCAGCGCGCTGGACCTATCGTCCCACGGGACAGGCTGGCACGGGATGGCAACGGTAAAACGACGGCAGGAGGCTTGGTTCTAGCGGTCGTCCGCTTCTGCCTGCTGCCTTGTCATAAAGCGAGGGCCGGTGGTTGACCCTGTCGAAACCGCTCGACACCAACCTCCTCAGCGAGCAAAAACTAGCAGCCGCTGATGATTGCTATTTGTTAGAGAAGAACGCTGTCATAACAATGACGCCGCCGACGAGCCCCAGGACACGGAGCACCTTTCCTGCCGTGGCCTTCACTCCCTGTTCTTCTGCCTTACGAGCGGTCATAAAGGCCACCACACCATAGGTGATCCCAAAAATATATAACCCTGCGACACCGAAAATAATCGAGTTCCGCCGATATCTTTGGCCAAGCACAAATCCCCGGAAGTAAGAATCTGCTCATCTACGGACATAGTGCCCCTACTGGTTTTTGGGGATCAGAAAAGTAAGCGAAAGTTAGCCTAACCGCTGCGCATGTTTTCGACATGCTGTGACTTTAGGACGGGCTTATCGCGCAACAGAGGCATTGACATGTATTTTGTTGCTTCAACAGCTTGGTTAAACGCTGCTCTGCTATGGCAGCAACCAACAGTCTTGTAGGGGGACCGATGGAGTTCGCAGAAAAACTTTCCGCTTTGGCAGCAAAGGTGCGCCAGCAGCGGGATGTGATCCAAACAGAAGAGGCAACGAAGAACGCGTTCGTGATGCCGTTCATCTCCACCATCCTTGGTTATGACGTTTTCAATCCCTTGGAAGTCGTGCCCGAGTTCATCGCGGACGTCGGGCTCAAGAAGGGCGAGAAGATTGACTATGCCATCGTCAAGGACGGCGAAGTCCAGATCCTGATCGAGTGCAAGAAGTCGACCGAACCCGTGAAAATTGAGCACGCGTCCCAGCTTTTCAGGTACTTCGCCGTGACCAATGCCAGGATCGCAATTCTCACCAACGGCGAGGTTTATCAGTTTTTCACCGACCTGGATGCGCCTAACCGTATGGATGCCAAGCCTTTCCTCGTGCTCGATCTCAATGACATCGACCAGTCACTGATCCCGGAACTGCAAAAACTGTCGAAGGAAGTCTTCGACCTCGATTCAATAATCAGCGCAGCGGGCGAGCTGAAATACATCGGTGAACTGAAGCGGACGCTGGCCGCGCAGTTCAAGGAGCCAGAGGATGAATGGGTGAAGTTCCTGACCGGACGCGTTTACCCGGGCCCCTACACCCAAAAGGTGCGGGAACAGTTCACCGCCTTGGTATCCAAGGCGTCAAAACAGTTCTTGAATGACCAGGTCAACGAACGGCTGAAGAAAGCGCTGGGCGCACCCGGCTTCCCGCAAAACGAAGAAGCCGCAGTGGCTGCAACCGTCACCAGCGCTCCGGTCGCCGAAGCAGACCTAGCCGAGGCTGATGGCTTGGAGACGACCTTGGAAGAGATCGAGGGTTACCAAATCGTGCGGGCCATTGTCTGCAGCGAGGTTAAGCCAGCTCGTGTAGTGCAGCGCGACGCCAAGTCATACTTTGCAGTTCTACTGGATGACAACAACCGCAAGCCGATTGCGCGCCTGCACTTCAACCGGACGCAGAAGTACATTGGGATCTTCGACGAGAACAAGGAAGAAACCCGAGTACCCATCGCTTCCTTGGAGGAGATCTACGAACACACAGAGGCGCTGCGTGCGAGCGTCAAGAGCTACCTGCAGCCGCAATCCTGACCACATCTGACTAACAACCCGCACAAGGGGGCGCTGGTGGTATCGGGTTTCGGCAACAAGGACTCTTCAGGTGTGCCTGCCAACGGCCATGACATTCCAGGCGTGAGGCGTTCGCCGAGCGGTCGTATCCCACAGTGGGCGATTGATGAGGCACTCGGCAAGCTTGAGAATCCCGAGCCCTCGCGGACGGCGCCAACACAAGGCGCAGGAAAGAGGCGTCGCTTCCGGGAGACCAAGGCAGGTCGCACCCGTAAGTGGAGACCAGGGGTGGCCACGGTTCTTGGCGTCGGGCTCGTCGTCGGACTCTATTTCGCGCCATCATTGTTCGATCGGTACATCTTGTCGCAGGCTCTGCCCCACTTGCCCGGCTCTGAAGTCCCGCCGCCAGGTTTTGAAGCCGCTTCATCCCCACTTGGTATCCCGCCTGCCAGCACCGGGTCGACGGCGTATGTCCTGCAGGAGTCGCGCGATGCGGACCAGCCGTTTGTGACCTACGATCCGTGCCGTCCCGTTCACTACGTTGTCCGGACGGACCTGGCACCGCCCGGCACGGACCAGCTCATACAGGAGGCCGTGTCCGCCGTGTCCGCTGCTTCCGGACTGCAGTTCGTGTACGACGGGATCACGTCCGAAGCACCGACGAAGGGTCGAGAGGCGTACCAGCCTGATCGCTATGGCAAGAGATGGGCGCCGGTCCTGATTGCGTGGTCCACGCCGGAAGAGGCCCCTGAGTTGACGGGAAGAATTGCAGGGACGGGAGGCAGCGCCTCGATCCAGGTTCCGGGTGAGCCCTACGTGTACGTCACGGGCCAGGTACAGCTGGATGCGCCAGGACTGACTGAAACACTGGCCTCTCCGAATGGCCCGGCGTTGATTCGAGCCATCATCATGCACGAACTGGCCCATGTTGTCGGTCTCGGCCACGTGAACGATCCCACGCAGCTGATGTACGAAGAGAACAGCGGGCAACTGGACTTCGGCGACGGCGACCGCGCCGGGCTTGCGCTGCTGGGAACCGGCAAGTGCGTCCCGCGTTTATGAAGTGATGCTCCGCTAAGGGAGGGCCTGCCAGTACCAGTTACAGCAGGGACTCCCACAGGCGCCCCGAAAAGCCGTTGACTGGAGGAAGGCCGGGCACGCCCCGGCAGCGACGTCATCAACGAGGGAGACATGATGCATACACGGACACTTGGGCAGGGCCTGCAGGTATCGGCTATTGGCCTTGGCTGCATGGGGATGTCGCAGAGCTACGGCCCCAACCCCGGGGACCGCCAGGCAATGATCGGGGTGCTGCGCGACGCCGTCGGAATTGGGATCAACTTCTTTGACACGGCCGAGGTGTACGGCCCGTTCGTCAATGAGGAACTCGTCGGCGAAGCCCTCGCACCGGTCAGGGACGAGGTCGTCATCGCCACGAAGTTCGGCTGGCGGATCGAGAACGGCAAATCCGTAGGACTCGACAGTTCACCGGAGCGGATCAAACGCGTCGCGGACGAATCACTCCGCCGGCTGCGCGTCGACACGCTTGACCTCTTTTACCAGCACCGCGTGGACCCCAATGTGCCGATTGAGGAAGTGACAGGTGCCGTCGGCGAACTCGTCCAGGCCGGCAAGGTCCGCCACTTCGGGCTGTCCGAGGCCTCGGCTGCCACCATCCGTGCAGCGCATGCCGTCTTTCCGGTAACGGCTGTGCAGAGCGAGTACTCGCTGTGGACGCGGGACCCGGAGCCGGAAGTGCTGCCCACCCTGGCAGAACTGGGGATCGGGTTCGTGCCCTTCAGCCCGCTCGGCAAGGGCTTCCTCACCGGCACCGTAGATACGTCCACAGAGTTCGCGGAAGGTGACGTCCGCGGCACCATCCCGCGCTTCACGGCCGAGAACCGCGCCACCAACCAGGCCCTGGTGGACCACGTCGCCGGACTGGCCGCCGCCAAGAACGCCACCCCCGGACAAATCGCGCTGGCATGGCTCTTGGCACAGCAGCCGTGGATCGTGCCGATCCCCGGGACACGCCGTCGCGAGCGCCTCGAGGAGAACGCAGCCGCCACCACCGTGGCGTTGTCCGCCGATGAGGTCGCCGATCTGAATGCTGTCGCCAGCCGCATCGGCGTGCAGGGGAACCGCTACAACGACCTGCACATGGGCCTCGTCGGGCGGTAACGGCCTAACGCGCCTCGCACGGAAGCGGTCGACGGCGGGAGGTCCCCGCCGTCGACCGCTTCCTGTTTGTTGGGGTCGCTTCCCCAGCTGATCCCGCTGGCACTCCTAGAACTGCCCGGTGGGGCCGCTGTCCTTGACTTCGCCGCGCCAGCCGCCGGTTTCGGTACCGCGTGATTCGATGAAGGCCTTGAACTTACGCATGTCCGCCTTCACCTGCATCTCGTCGATCTTCAGTGCCGCGCCTGCCTTTTCAGTGACGGTTTCCGGCGCCCATTCGAAATGGACCCTGACCTTCGTGTGATTGGCATCCACCGGCGTGAACCTGATGATGCCGGCATGGGATTTGCCGTCGGTGCTGCGCCAGGCGATCCGGTCGTCAGGCTCCTGGTCAACAATCTCAGTATCGAATTCCCGCTGCACGCCACCCACCTTGGTTACCCAGTGGTTGGTGGTGTCGGTCAGCTGGGTTACGGATTCCACGCCGGACATGAACTGCGGAAAGGATTCGAACTGGGTCCACTGGTTGTACGCGGTCCGCACCGGGACATCGACTTCAACGGTCTCTTCAACGTGTTCCATCTGCTTGCTCCTCATGACGGACGGCCGCAACAGCGGACCGGCAGCACTGGCAATCCTGCCAGTCAGGCAGCCGCCACACTTTCACCATAAATCCGCCCGCTACCGGGGTCCAGACCCTAAAATTGCAGGTCGAAAGGGACAATTGACGGCGCCAGCCGGTAGATTTGAGCCGATGATTTCCATTGACCGGGACGACCCCACACGCGCCGACGTGCATCAACTCCTCAGCGAACACCTGGCCGACATGTACGCCACCTCACCGGCCGAAAGCGTCCACGCCCTGGACCACTCCGCCCTGTCCGTACCATCCGTCACGTTCTGGACGGCCCGCGAGAACGGTGATCTGCTGGGGTGCGGCGCGCTCAAGCTCCTGGATTCCCCGTCCGGGCCGGCGATGCACGGCGAGATCAAGTCCATGCGCACCACAACCAGCGCACGCGGCAGGGGTGTGGCTACCCTGATGCTCCGGCACATCCTCGACGACGCCCGCGCCCGGAACCTGGAGCGCGTCTACCTCGAGACGGGAACCGAGGACTACTTCACCCCCGCGCGGCGGCTGTATGCCCGGCACGGCTTCACCGAGTGCCCGCCGTTTGCCGGCTACACCCTGGATCCCAACAGCGTTTTCATGGAACTGGGCCTGTAGCGGGGACCCCCGCAGCCAGCGGGCTCGAGAACTGACGTCACACAACGCGACGGCATCCCGCTCCGGACAGGCAACGGCCTACCCTTGACAGGTGACTTTGACTAAGATGCGCACCGCCGCCGCGAGCTCCCTCGCCGCCGCCGGTCTCCTGTTTTCCCTCGCCGCCTGCTCCTCGCCGGCCGCCACCCAGCCAACCACCTCGGCACCGGCTTCCACGGCAGCGGCTTCAGCCAGCGCCGACGCCGGACCCTGCGAAGGCGTGAAGGTCATCGTGGATTCGGGCGCCCTCAAGCAGGATGCCGCCGACACCTCCGTTTGCGTGGATGTGGACGAGCCCACCGTAGCTTCCGAGATTCTCGACAAGGCTGACGTGAAAACCGAGGGCACCGAGCAGTACCCCACCGAACTGGTCTGCCGCGTGAACGGTGTCCCCGCCGCGGACTTCGACATTACCCACAAGGCCGGCACGTACCGGGAAGAATGCAAGGGGATGCCCGCCGCCTTCGCCTACTGGTCCCTCTGGGTGAAGCCCGCCTCCGGTGACTGGGCCTATGCCCAGGAAGGCCACGCCACCCTGAAGGTGAGCCCCGGCGAGAGCCTGGAACTGCTCTACACGGTCGACGGCGAACCGGCCGCCCCCAAGGCATGACCTTCCGACCCGCGCCGTTACGCGCCGCGGCGGCCCTGGCCGCCATCTTCGTCGCGGCGCGGGTCATCTACCGCATCCTTTTCCACGGGACGGCACTTGGCGGGCCGCTCCTTCTGGACTTGCCGGCAATCCGGCTGCCTGCCCCGTACGCCCATGTGGTCCTCCTCGGCCCCGTCACGGGATCCGGGCTGTGGGAGGCGGTCCTGTCCGCCCTGCCGATCGCCGGAGTCATCCTCGGTTTCGGCCTGCTCAACGCTTTCGTGGATGTGGCGCGCGGCTTCGTGCACCTGGCCCGGCGTGGCCCCGTGCAGGGTTTGGCCCGGACGCTTGTGGTGGCGTGGGCGGCGCTTCCGGCACTGGCCGACGCCGTTGCCTCCGTGCGCCTGGCCTTCCGGCTGCGGGGTGAAAAGTTTGGAGCCCGCGCCCTGGTGCCCGTGCTCGAGCGCACCCTTGAGCACGCCGGCCGGGTTGCCGCCGCCCTGGAGCTGCGAGGCTTCGGGAGCCGAGAGGCACACCGCTCAAGGAACGACGACGGCCCGCTTCTGGTGCACGCCGCCCAGTTCCGCATCGGTGCCGCTCGGCTGAACGTCCCCGACTTCGCCCCGCCGCGCGGCTCAATTTCCGTCATTACCGGGCCAACGGGCTCCGGAAAATCCACCATCCTGCGGGGCATCGCCGGCCTCCTCTCCCACGTTGACGGCGGAGAAATTTCCGGCACCGTCAGCGTCGGCGGAATGGACCGTGCCGCCGCCCCGCCCCGCGACACCGCCCGCCACATCGGCGTCGTCCTGCAAAATCCCCGGGCCGCGTTCGCCAGCACCCGGGTCCGGGACGAGATCTCCGTTGCCCTTGAGCTGCGCGGCGTGCCATCCGCTTCCGCCAATGCCCGCGTGCTGGAGGTCGCCGGGCGTATCGGGGTGACGGATCTGCTGGACCGGAATCTCAGCACCCTCTCAGCCGGCGAGGCAACACTCGTCGCCATCGCCGCCGCCGTGGTGGATCATCCTGCCCTCCTGCTCGTGGATGAGCCCCTGGCCGACCTCGACACCGCCGCCCGCGGACGCGTCATCGCCGTGCTCAACACCCTCGCCCGCGACTCCGGCGTCTGCGTCATTGTGGCGGAACACCGCGCGGAAGCGCTCGTGCCGGTGGCCGATTCCTGGTGGACCATCGACGACGGCGCGCTGGTTCCTGGTGCCGCGCCCGCGCCGTCGCACCCTCTCGAGGCCCGTCCGACGCCGGTAGAGCCAACGGACCTCGCACCCGTGCTGACGGCGACAAACCTCGCGGTGCACCGCAAGGGCCAGCCGCTCGTGCGCGACGCATCCCTGACCCTGCACCGCGGTGAAGTGGTGGCCCTGGTGGGGCCAAACGGGGCCGGGAAGTCTTCCCTCCTGGTGGCGCTCGCCCTGGGTGAAGGCACGGCGGGTGAAGGAAAGAGCGGTCCGAAAACGTACGACGGCGGCACGGGCGACCGCGGCCGCGTCGCCCTGGTGCCGGACGCCTCGGACGACCTCTTCACCAGGGATACGGTGGCAGGAGAACTTCGCGCCGCGGAACGGCGCCTGGCGCGCAGGAAGAACGGCGTACAGCCTGAGCCGGGTTACGCAGCTGCACGACTTGCCCGTCTCCGGGGCAACGTCAGCATTCCCATCGGCCACGAGCATCCCCGGGACCTCTCTGCAGGAGAGCGCCGGATCCTGACCATCACGCTGCAGACCCTGGACGACCCTCAGGTCCTCCTGATCGATGAGCCCACCCGCGGACTCGATCCCGCCGCGCGCACGGCAGTCTCCGCAGCGCTGCGTGCAGCGGCGGACGCCGGCACGGCCGTCCTGATCGCCACGCACGACCTCGACTTCGCCCACGGCCTCGGCGCCCGGATCCTCCCGATGCGTGACGGCGTCGCACCCTCTGCCGCGGCACCCGAAGCACCCGAACCGACCCTTCCGGATCTCCAGCTGACAGCTACCGGACCAAAGCCAGAAGTCATCAACGAACAAGCCGATTCCCAGGCCCTGCATAAACATCACCGCATCCGGCTGCCGCGCGGCGTCGAACTCGCAGTCCTCGCAGCCGCAAACCTTCTGGCCCTCGGTGCATTCTGCTGGCCGTTGCTCGCCGCGGCCCTCCCCCAGGATGCCGCCGCCGCCCTCCCCTACGCGGCGCTGGCCATCGCGCCGTTGGCCGCGGTCGCCGTCGTCGTGTCCCTCGACGGTTCCGTCCGGTCGGCACACACGGTGGCGTTGCTCGGCGTCCTGGCAGCGGTCGGTTCGGCGGTGCGGGTGGCGAGCACCGGCGTCGGGGGTGTGGAGGCGGTCTTTATCCTGCTGATCCTGGCCGGCCGGGCGTTCGGTGCCCGTTTCGGCCTGCTCCTCGGCGCCGCCACGATCGCCGTCTCCAGCGTGTTGTGGGGTGGAGTCGGGCCCTGGACACCGTTCCAGATCTTCGCCTGTGCGTGGGTGGGCGCGGGCGCCGGGCTGCTCCCCCGCCGGGTGCGGGGCAAAGCGGAGCTGTGGATGCTGTGCGGCTACGGCGCCGTGGCGTCCTACCTGTTCGGCCTGCTCACCAACCTGTGGTTCTGGCCGTTCGCAGTGGGCGCCGGCACCGGCATCTCGTACGAACCCGGGGCTCCGCTGGCCACCAACCTCAGCAGCTTCCTGCTGTACTCGCTGGTGACGTCGACGGCGGGCTGGGACACCCTGCGGGCCGTCACCACGATCATCGGAATCGTTGTGGTGGGGCGGGCCATTCTCGCCGCGTTCCGGCGGGTGAAGCCGGTCTCCAGCGCGGGCGGGCAAGTCGCGACGGCGCACTCAGCCCAAGCCAGGGACCGGCCGCAACTTAGGGTCTAAGGACCCCGCGGAAAGTAGCTCCTGCCGAAAGCCTTTGACTCGTATTGCGACCGTAAAGACTGCACATTGCCGCAGTCTCGGCTGGGGGGAACCAGCCGAGACCTCGGTTTCAGGTGTGCGCGTTAGTGCGCCGTCACGTTGGAAGAAGGCCGGCTAAATCTTCTGCCTCTCGTAATTGGCTTCCGGTCGGTGTCCATTGCCGCTGCCGTAGATGGGTGCTCCTGCGGCTGTGGCGTCCACGGCGTGCAGCTGTCCGGTGGCTGGGGCGGTGGATTCTTCGGTGGCGAGGATGAATTTTTGGTGGCCGTGTTCGACGACGGCGGCGCGCACGGTGCGTTGCGCCATACCCGAACGCTTCGTTCATTAAGCGAACGCGCGCAGAGCGCTAGCTTCGCCGCTTCCGGTTCACCCCGCAGGTGTAACAGACTCCCTCCACAGTGCCCGTTCCGGCAGGCAGAAGCACCCTCATACCTTCCGGGTGGTGGAACACGAACGCGTCGGTGGACTGTTCAGGGTGCAGCATGTTCTCGACACATTGAACTTCAGTCCACCCTGACGTCGGGGCGGCTGCCGGGTCCTGGGAAAATCGGAACTATCCACGAAAGATGCGCCGATGAGGAACGCTGTTCGGTACAGGACTAGGTTGTGGCTTTCACTCCTTCTGGGGACGGCCGGCCGTGGGCGAACCAGCGTGGGAAGGTTACGCCGAACAGTTGCTGGCGGGCCAGCTCTACTCCGCCCCGCAAGGGTTCTCGTTCGTCATTGGCCGACTGGAGGACGATGAGGTCGCGCGTGGCCAGCGGAAGAGACAGTTCGTAGATCCTCTGGCGGACTTCAGAAAGGAAGACCTCCCCAGCCGACGCCATCACGCCGCCTATGACGATGACACCGGGATTGAACATGTTCACCAAGGCCGATATAGCTTCTCCTGCCACCTGTGCCGATTTTCGAATGAGGCTAATTGCCAGCGGGTCCCCTTCTGCCGCGGCCAAAGTAATGTCCTCAGGTATCAAGGGAGCCTTTCCGGCCCTGGTGGCCAGCGGCCCTTTTGCTCCCTGCCCGATCGCCAACTCTGCGTCGCGAACCAACGCCCATCCGCCGGCTACTGCTTCCAGGCAACCGATCTTCCCGCAACGGCATTCGGCCTCAGAGCCTGCAACTCTGACATGCCCGATGTCCCCGGCGGCACCGTTTGCCCCGCGATGTATTCGTCCTTCGGACAACAGTCCGGCGCCCATACCCAACCCGATTTTGCAATAAATCAAGTCCGTGGGCACGTCTCGGCGGTGGGCGCGTTCTCCGAGCGCCAGGAGATTCACGTCATTGTCGACCCAAACAGGCGCATCGTATCGCTCCTCGAAGGGTGTGCGGACGTCGAAATCGTTCCATCCCGGCATGATGGCCGGTGCCGCAGGCCGTCCGGTGAGGAAGTCCACGGGTCCGGGAAGCCCCACCACCACGCTCCAGACGGGTTGCTTGTTCCCCTTCTCCAGTAGCTCGTCCACCATCGAGAACACCATGTCAATGGTTTCCCCAGGCCCGCGGGAAATGTCCCAGTTACGGTGCATGTGCTCCAGGATGTCGCCGTCCAGTCCGGCAATGCCCACTCTGACGTGCAGGGCTCCCAGAGCACAAACAACGATCATTCCCTGTTCAGCGCAAAATCGAAGCTTCCGAGGTTGGCGGCCCCCGGACGAGGCTCCGAATTCACCGTCAGCCAAGAGGCCCATCTTGATTGCCTGATCTACACGCTGCGAAACCACGCCGCGGCCAAGGCCCGTCAGTTTGCCGAGTTCCGGGCGGGTGATCGCCTCACCAGTTCGGACCAGGTTGATGATCCGCAGCAGGCTCGTCCCTTCATCCGTTTGGGCGCCAAAGCGGAGGGTGGACTCTGTGGTCATGCTTGATCACTCCTCCATGGCAGCGCGGACCAAACAGGGGAACCTGTGATGTTGGGACCCGTTCGCGAATAATCGAAAAACTAAGCCCATACTGAAAAATTGCCTTCCTGCTGGAGCAGTTAGAAGAGAATTAAAGCGCTACTGGCCCTGTTGCAGCCAAGCCTAGAAGGCACGGTAAGTGAAGTTCGTGAACCGCACTTCCCCTGTCCCGGCTGCGAACAGTGCCGGGCGCAGGCTGAGGAGTTCGTCGGCCGTATTTGTGTTGTAACCCTCCACGTTGAAACGCAATCCATGCCTGGTCCAGTCCGTCCCGTTCAAGCTGTAGTACTGGGTGACGATGTGGTTGTCGTTGACCATTCGCAGGTGTATGGTCCGGGCCGCTGGCGCTGGTTCGCGCCAGTACGGGATGGCCCTCCCGGCGCGGTAGCTGGTCATGCGGCCGCCGTCGTGGCCCATGCCGCAGAACAGGCGGTCGCTGTAGTACAGCAGCAGCCCGCCTTGGGCGCCGTCGCGGAGTTCCATCTGGACCGTGATCTCGTATCGCCGGTCGCCCGCGATACACGTCAACGCCGAGCTGTCTGACGGGCCTGATCCGCGGGCTTGCAGAACCAGGCCGGCGTCAAGGGATGCCCGAAGATACTCGCCCTGGGACGGGGCATGAAACGACCATTGGGTTCCAAAGCGCCCGGTGGAAAAATCATCGGACAAGGGCAAGCCGTGAGTCTGATCGGCTGTTAGAGACAGGGCGGGCAGGGGTGCCGGCAGTGCCGCCGAAAGATCTCCCCCACCGGCTCGAGGCCATCCGTCCTCGTCCCATTCGATGGGTTCCAACAGCGTTTGCCGGCCGAGGGTGGCGAACCCGTTCTCGTAGCCGTGATAAATGCTCCACCATTGGCCGTTGGGCCCCTCGAACAAGGTGGCATGGCCCTTGCTCCACCAAGGCTCGTTCGCATCCCATGTCCTGATGATGGGATTGCGGGGACAGTCCTCCCACGGACCGTCAATGGAGCGCGAGCGGGCAACAGTGACCATATGCCCGGTGGGCGGACCTGACGTGCCGCCCACCGCCGTCGTGAGGTAAAACCATTCACCGCGGCGGGTCAGCTTAGGCCCCTCCAGGGCGTACGCTTCAACCACCCAGTCGTCGGGATAGCGCCAGCCGTCGTAGACGTGCTCCACTGGTCCGTTCGTAGCCAGTCCGTCGTCGGTGAGCCGGACACGGCTGACTCCGCTGAGGAACAGATAGCGGCTGCCGTCCTCTCCCACCACGTGCCCCGGATCGATATGCCCTTCGATGCCCAGGTTGATCGGCTCGCTCCAAGGTCCTGCCATGTCCTCGGCATGGATGACATACGTCAGCACAGGCGCCGTTGGGTCCGGGGAAATGGCCGTGGGAATGATCGGTATGTAGATGTAGTACCGGTCGTTAACCTTGCACATGTCCACGGCAAACACGCAACCGAGGGGTGTTGGTAGAGCCGGCCCGAGCGGTTGCCAGTTCAGCAGGTCCCGTGAGTGCCAGATGATGAGTCCTGGCGTGGACTCAAACGAGGAGAAGGTCAAGTAGTAGTCATCGCCGTCTCGCAGGATGGCCGGGTCCGGGTGGTCCCCGGCGAACACCGGGTTCAGGTAGGTTCCATCGCCGAGGTCGGCCCGGCGTTGACCTTCCAGGCTCACGGCGGGAGGCGTTGTTTGGTATGTCATTCATCCAGTCTTTTCACTAGTGGAAATTACGGTGGTGCTTGTAGATCAAGCTCAACGGGCCCAGTAGACCGGCCGGCAGGATTTCGGCTTCATGGTTGAACACGGCCGTCATAGGTGGGTACAGCGTCCCGTTGTTGCTGCGGGCTTCAGCAATCAGCCGGTTGCGCCACGGATTTGTGATACTGATTTCGATCCGGTTCGTCCCGGGTCTCAGCGCGCTGGTGGACGCCCTGTAGGGAGCAGTCCAGAGAATTCCTTCCTCTTGACCGTTGATCTTGATGTGCGCTACATCAGCAACATCGGCGAACTGGACTGCGTGCGGGAGGTGGGGGCCGTCGAGCTGGAACTCCACCACGTAAGTGGCCGTTCCGGAGAAGTGCTCCGCCCCGAGTCCGGGGTCGGTCCAATAGGTGGCGTGCGTTAGCTGTATCGGGTCGGAGCCGGGGACGGTGAGGGTCCATTCTCCCGCAACCTCGGTAACCCACTCCTTTTCCGGGCGTGGATCCGCTTCGCCTCTGAGAATGAAGAGCGAACCATAAGGGGGTAACCGCACGTCATAGCCGTCTCCGCCATCGGCGCCTTTGAGGGCCCATTGATTTGGTGTTACCGGGTCCCAGGCAACCAATCTGCCATCCATGTTTGGGATCGTCACGGTGGTGCGCAGCTCTTCGTTGACAGGGTTGGCGATGAAAAGCAGAGGTTGGTCGCCGTCCACCCAGCGAGCGATCCGCCGCACCCTGGAGTCGCCCACCATCATGCGTGGTGGGACATGTTCCCTGAGCACGGAAGACAGATCTGCGGTGGCGAAAACTTTGCCGCTGTTCGAGCTGTCCCAAATGAGGTTGCACAAACGCTCGTGCTCGGAGTCCTCGTCCGACAAGGAGCGCTTAGCCCCCGGACGTTCACCGACGACGGTGGCGCCCTGCTCCACCAATCGCAGGATCGCTTCGAGGGCTCTTGTGCTCATCCTGTTGCTGGCACCGCCGAGGTAAAAAAGCCTGTAACGGGATGTACCTGCCTGCAGTTCGCCCGCCTGGACATTCAAGACGGTACTGAGTGCATCCGGTCCGATGTAGTCGTAGTCGTAGTCAGCAGGAACGTCGTGGTTGCAAGTATTTCCGAAAAGGGCGGTGACGGGGGCTTCCTCGCCTATGAAGTAGGCGATATCCACGGCTGGCCGGCCAAGAGAAAGAAGATGCGAGCACCGGGCCAAATAGTCCACCCAGGGCTTGGCAGTGGACGCCCAGGTTTCATTGCGGGTAAAGGATTGCCCGAGCGAGGGCGCCAGAGCGATGCCGGGTGGTGGTACTTGGGTGGGTTGGTGTGGGGACGTATGGATGCAGAAGCGGGTCACACCGAGGGACAGTTGAAGGTCAGCGACATGCTTTAAAGACTTCGGCGAATCACTCCAGGGGTTCCGTCCTGAGGTGAAAGCTTCAGCGCCGGTGCGGCTGCGTCCGTAGACGTGTGCCACCGATGAGGCGCCCTTGAGGTCCGCTACGTAGGTAGGCGCGGGGCCCGCTTCAGAGCTGAAGGTCCACATGGCCCCCATGGGCACATCTGCGTGCGAGCGCATGGCCAGATCGTCGCCGAGCTGTGGCCTGCGGTCTTCCAGGGCTTCCGCGTAGTAGATCGCGCCGCGCTTATGTGCTTCTTCGGACAGTGTGCCGTAGTAGGACTCTGCGAAGACTTCAGCGAGCGTCCGCCGGAAGTCGGCGAGGAAGAGGTCGCTGGAATAAGCGTCCTCCACCAGGAACCCGGCTGTGGTAAGCATCCACGGGATCATGTCGTAGCCGCGAAGACGGCGGAATCCGGCATCGAGGTGATCCGTGATGTTCTGCAGTCCGGCCTCAATGCTGTCGCTGAGCAGGCCGTCGATCGGTGCGTCGCCGAACTGCGCCAGGTGGGTTGAGATGTAGCGCCGGACTCTTTCGCTATCAAGTTTGTCCACCTCGAGTCCTGTGGCTTGCGGGAGTGCCGGGCCGTTGGTCTGTCCGGTAAGGGAGGCTCCGAAGCGGACGATTCTCCAGGTCCCTTCAGGAAGCGGGCTCGTAAGCCTTCCCTGTGAGAGGTGTCCGCTGACGTTCAGGATTTCGGCCAGCGGAACCACCGCGAATGCTGCCCTCGGGTCGGTGTCAAGATGGTCGTAGTCGGGCGCGGTGGCGAAACCACTCTTTGCCTCCCGGTGGGCGGGCATGCCGGACTCGTAGAGGGCGAATCTTTTGACGGTGAACCCGGTGAGCGGCCGATAAACCGGCGGGGGCACCACCCCTTTCTCGAACGCCGCCAGAACCGTCGATATCCCGTCGGCCTGCAGCCGCAACCGGAAATGCGTCCCGGTAACGGCGGGGAACGACATGGTCCGCGAGGGGCATTGCGTCGCCGGCAACGTGCAGACGGTGACGTAACCGCCGTCGTCATTCTGGACCTGCAGGGTGGCGGTGGCGGCCGGAGCCGCACCGAAGCCGTGGGGGCCAGGGAGCTCGATGACACAGGAACGCACGGTCACGGGGGTTGCAAAGGACTGTTCGATCCAGGCCACCGAGTGGTTGTCCGGGTCGCGGGCCAGCCGGAAACCTTCGACGGCGGTGGCCTGGCTAGCGGTGACCGTTTCAGCAGGCGAGTCGGAAGTCCGGACGAACGCAGGCTCCAAGGCATCGTGGATGCTGTGGAACGGGATGGCCAAGGCAAAGAGGTCTTTGGCATCTCCCGAGCCTTCGTTCGGCTCGACTCCCCACCTGGGGATGTCCTGGTACGGCCCGGCGACGTCCGGGAGTCTGTTAAGTTGAATCAGCTCGCCGCCTTCCACCACGGTCTGCGACCACACCAGCTTGCGCATGGCATCGGCCTTATCAACCCACGGGGCTCCCGCGGCGCTCCACCCGGCAGAAGTGGCAACGGTGAAGTCCAGGCCGAGGCCGTGGGCCGTCGCCGCGGCAACGGCGATGGCTTCGCGCCACTGCTCGCTGCCTGGAATCACAGCTTCTTCCACTACAAGCGGATTACCAAGCGCGCCGTCGAACGTTTGAACACCTCGGACACCCACCGAGTGGAGCCAGCGAAGGTCTCCCCGAATGCCCTCGAGTTCCACGTTGCCGTCCATCCAGTGCCACCACGCACGCGGCCGTGCCGGATCCGGTGGATCAACGAACTCACTCCAAGGAACTTCGCTCAAGGAGTTCGTTCCGGCTGTCCCCTTCACTTCAGCATCCCGGACTCTTTCCGGGAAGGTGATGGGAGGGCCAGGCCGGCACCATAGGGGTAGAGCGGATCTTCGGTGTCGTTGGGGACGTCAGGATGGGAAGCTTCGACGGCGTCCATGGACCGGGGAAGCTCAATCGGCAACCGGCCTTTGGGCGGGATGGTGCCCGTCAAGGCGTCGAACAGGGCGGCGTCGGATGCACCGAAGTTGGCGGTGATGGCCGATGCGATGCCCTGGAAGGGGGTCAGGATTCCTGCCCGTTCCAGGTAGACGTCCAGGATCACAGGGAGTTCTGCTGCAAGGGCCCTCACCCGCGCTATGTCTTCCTCCGGGAAGTCGAGGCTTCCCTGGTGCGTCATGGCATCGAGGAAGTACTCGTTGCGTGGTTCGTAGGGAACAGACACCCGCACGAGGGCCACCTCGGCGTCTTTCCTGTCATCCACCAGGGTGACCCGGCCGCCGACAGCTTCCGGGTTGACTCCTTCGACATAGACGCGGGTGTCCGCCCGGAGCGGCAGCAACCCATCGTTCTTGAGGATGGTCACTGATTCCGCCTGGGCGCGGTGTCCGGCGTCGCGGAACTGAGCCGAACCGACCACCTCGTTGACAGCATCCACGTCAACGTAGGGATTGTCGAAGAGCCCGAGCTCGAATTTAACCCGGAGGATCCTCAGCACAGAAGCATCAACCCGTTCCGGAGACAACCTTCCGCCGGCCAGCAACTCAAGCACCAACTCCGTGCAGGATTCACCGCCAAGCTGGTCCACGCCGGCGTCGAAAAGTTTCTCCACCCGGTCAAGGGGACTCAGGTGCTCAACACCCCATGCCTTTGCGGGGAAGGGCAAACCGAAAGCCTCGCGATCGGTTACTAAGAGAAAATCTGTGAGGATGACGCCGTCGAAGCCGAGCTTTTCGCGAAGCAGTGACGTGATCAGGTACTTGTTGTACGAAAAGCCCACCTCCTCCACCTCTACGCCATCGATCACTAGGTCTTTCGCCAACGAGTAGTACGGCATGATCGCGCTTGTGCCCGCGGTGATCGCCGCACGGAACGGCGCCAGATGCTCTTCAAAGTTACCGCCGGGGTAGATCTGGGCTTTGCCGTATGGGAAATGTGGATCCTCTCCGTCTTCTTGCGCCCCTCCGCCTGGGAAGTGCTTCGCGGTGCAGGCGACACTGGTTGAGGAGAGTGCCTCGCCCTGCAACCCGGCGATGAAGACTGCAGCGCACTCAGAGGTCACATCCGACCTTGAACTGAAACTTTGGAGCTGCCTCGCCCAGCGTGGATCGGACGCTAAATCAATCTGCGGATGAACAGCCGCGCGGAACCCAACAGCGACGTACTCACTCCTGGCCACCTCGGCAAACTGTTTGATCACCTCAATATCCCCGATGGCTGCCAAGCCCATCGGTTCTGGCCATTGTGAAAACGAGCCCGTCGCAAAGGCCATCCCATCATTTTGCGCGAAACCGTGCCGAGGGTCTGTGATGAAGGTAATGGGGATGCCGTGGGGCGTCGTTTCCGCGAGTTCTTGCATGGCGTTCTGCCAACGGGCCATGTGTTCGCCCGAGGGAATGTGTCCTACGTACAAGTGATTTATGAGTTGGTCGACGACAAACCCCCTCGGCGTTTCCGGCCCGAAGTGTCCGGCGGTGTCATAATCACCGGGCTCGTTTACGTGCATCACAGAGCCGAAGAGCAGCCCCACTTTCTCTTCAACGCTTAAGCGCCCCAGGAGATCCGTGGCGCGAGTGACCGCATCCAGCCGTGGATCTTCGTACGGATCCAGCACTCCGTTTCCGTTTAAGTCCCGGTACTGGACGCCGTCTTCTGTGGTCCTGACAGATCGCCGCATGAGGCCTCCTTGTGTGATGGGTTTCATATAGTTTATCCGCTTACCGGAAAAAGTTATAGACTAGACCTGTTCAGCGCAAGCTAAAGTTGCGGATGGTGACCCAAAAAGCACCCAGACTGCCGGCGCTTGACCTCAAGCGCGGTCCGGCTGTCGCCGCGGGTCGCGTCAAGGTGCTGAAGGCGCTTGGAGGGAAAATCAATGGCCATAGAGCGGTACACCGGACTGGCATCAGTGCTGGAAACAATCCGGCGGCAGGACGGCATCACGCAGGCAACCCTGACCGACCAGGTAGGCCTGGGCCGCAGTGTTGTTGCCGAGCGGGTTGCGGAACTCGAACAGATCGGCATCATCCACTCCCCCGGGCGAGCTCCCTCTACAGGCGGGCGGACAGCCAAATTGTTGTCCCTCAACGCCCAGGCCGGCTACGTGGTAGGCGTGGACATCGCCTCGAATGAAATGGTCGTCAGCGCTTCCGATCTTGCCGGCGCCCTGCTGGGCACCCGCCACAGGGAACTATGCGACGTCCGGGAAGGGCCCACGCGGATCCTGGACCAGGTCAACGCCATCATCGAGGAAGTCGTCCGGGAGCAGAGCAGCAACAATCTGCTCGGGGTCGGCGTAGGCCTCTCCGGTCCGGTTAATTTCGACACCGGCACTCCCGTCGGCGTACCAGTCCTGCCCGGCTGGGATGACTACCCGGTGCGGGAAGAGCTTGCGGCGCGGTGGCCGGTTCCGGTCTGGGTAGACAATCGCGTAAATCTTCTGGCTTTGGCTGAAATCGAAAACAATCCGCGTGCGGCCAAAGCAAAGCACTTGCTCTACTTCGGAGCCGGCGCCGGGGTTGGAGCGGCCCTCATCACCCACGGCCGCCTCTACCGGGGCTCCCACGGTCTGGCCGGCTCCATTGGCCACGTGGCCGTTCCCGAGGCGGGAGTGGTTGCCTGCAGGTGCGGACGCACGGGCTGCCTGGAGGCAGTCACCAGTGGATGGGCGATCGAGCGGGACGGCCTGATGCTGGCTGAAACGGGACGCAGCCCCTACCTCGCGCAAGTCCTCAAGGAGACCGGACGCGTTCGCGCCTATGACGTGACGTTGGCCGCTGAGCACGAGGATGCTACCGCGAAAGAACTACTCAACCGAACAGCTGCGCTCCTTGGAAGCAGCTTGGCAACCCTGGTAAGTTTCTTCGCTCCTCACATGCTGGTTGTTGGCGGTGGCATTGCCCGGGCCAAAGACATTGTGCTGAAGCCCATACAGCAAGCAGTCCTGGAGCGGCTGCCCTCAACAGGTGCACCGGACCTGATCGTGGAGTTATCCGCCATTGACGAGCAGGTAGGCGGCGTCGTAGGTGCCGCTCAGCTTGTACTGGGCGAGCTCTTCTCCAAAGACAACCTCCCCGGGCTCCTCGAGCGGCTGACCCAACCCCTCAATCAGGGCAGGGAAGGGCTTTCTGCCTGATATTCCGAACTCCGGAAGAAGTTGTTGACTTATTCCGGTCACCGGATTATGTTTGTAACAGGCGCCACAAAGCGCTTTACCAGCAATATTGGCCTCGACGGCGAGGGAGACCATATGAAGCACACCCTCTGCATCCGTTGGCCCTGCGCCGGTAACGCAGACAAGGAATCTCCCGGATTCCCTGTCAAGCAAGGCGCCCTTCCACGGCATTTCAGCCAAAATTCACCGCAATACCTATCGATCTCCGTAGCGTTGTCGCCGGAGAACAGTCGGATCACTCGAAGCTGAGCTTTCGACGCCTTGTCTAGGAGAAACATGCGCAAACTAGTCGGCATTGCCGCCGTCACAGCCGTCCTGGCGCTTACCGCCTGCAACGGCTCCTCCCCTGGTGGTTCCACCGCCCCCACTGAGTTGGACATTGCAGCCATTGCACCGCCCGAGTCCTTCTCTCCGGGCAACTTCGGCACTGGCCCCACCACCCAGTTCCTTCAGCCCGTCTACGACTCCCTCTTCCGGAACACCAATGAAGGAGAACCGGCCGAGAACATCGTGACCAAGTGGTCTTACGATGACGCCAGGACCAAGCTCTCCCTCACCATCAGGGAGGGCGTCAAATTCACCGATGGCACGCCCCTGGATGCCGCCGCGGTGAAGGCCAATCTTGATTCCGCCCGCAAGGGTACCGGTGAAGCCGGTGGGCAACTGCGCTTCATCCAGGAGGTCACCGTCACCGACGCCACCAACCTCATGGTCACGCTCTCCGCTCCTGACCCATCGCTCGTGCCGAACCTGGGCGGAACCGCCGGTGTCCTTGCCAGCCCCAAAGCCTTGGGAACCGCGGAACTGGACACCACCCCCGTAGGTTCCGGCCCATATATCCTGGACGCAGCAAAGTCCCAGACCGGCATCAAGTACGTCTACACGCGAAACGCTGACTACTGGAACGCCAAAGACTTCCCGTTCGACACCGTCGAAGTCACGGTCTTCAACGACAACAATGCAATCCTCAACGCACTGCGGGCCGGTGAAGCAGACTTCGCAGTGGTGACCGACAAGGATTCGAACAGCCTCAAGTCCGCCGGCCTGAATATCCAGACCAGCCCCGCCTACACCACCAGCGGCCTTTACTTGTTCGACCGCAAGGGCTCCCTGGTTCCTGCGCTCGCCGAGCCGAAGGTCCGCCAGGCAATCAACATGGCCTTGGACCGCGACGCCATCCACGCGAAAGTCTTTGGCGGTAAGGGCAAGGCCACCAGCCAGGTCTTCAGTTCCACCAGCGACGCTTTCATCCCGGACCTGGACAAGAAGTACCCCTTTGATGTGGACGCCGCGAAGAAGCTTCTCGCCGACGCCGGTTACGCAAACGGCTTCACCCTGCCCATGCCGGATGTGTCACCCGTATATCCCGACCAGCAAGCGGCTGTGACTGAAGCGCTGACGGCTATCGGCGTCACACCGCAGTACCAGCCTGTGAACGGCCAGACGTTCATCTCGGATCTGTTGGCAGGAAAGTACCCCGCAGCGATTTTCGGCCTCAACAGCCCGCGCCCGTGGGATTTCGCCCAGATTGCGCTCACTCCCGAATCACTCTGGAACCCGTTCCACGTCTCCGATCCCACTGTGGTTGATCTGATCAACAAGGCCCAAGGCGAAACCGGTGACGCCCAAACCGAAACGTTCCGTCAACTAAACACCTATTTGGTGGAGCAGGCCTGGTTTGCGCCCTACATCCAGTCTGACAACGTCTTTGCAAGCACCACTGAAATCACTGTCACGCCGCAGCGCTATTCCACGCTGCCGCCGCTCTGGGGCTTCACAGCCTCGAAGAAGTAGGTGGGTGGCCGGCCCGTTCCAAGGCCGGCCTCCCCCCGCCAATCCCCTCATCTTCCGAAGCCCAAGGAGCTGCCGTGCTGATGTTTATCCTTCGCCGCCTGGCCTCAGGACTGGTGCTCATGTTCGTCATATCCACAGCGACGTTCTTCCTCTTGAACCTCACGGGGCAAGACCCTGTCCGTCAGGTTCTGGGACCTGTGGCTTCGGCCGAACAAGTTGAGGCCAAGCGCCAACAGCTGGGCCTCGATGAACCGTTAATCACCCAGTACTTCCAATGGCTCGGATCGGCCGTGCGCGGAGATTTGGGCCGGTCCTGGTTTACCAACCAACCTGTAGGAGAATTGCTCTCCCAGACGCTCCCGCCCACCTTGTCCATGGTGATCGGATCACTGATCCTCGCCGCCTGCTTCGGAACGTTGATCGGGGTCACTGCGGCGTTGCGCCGGGGCCGCCTGGATCGCGGTCTCCAGGTGGCGTCCACCCTGGTCCAGGCAATTCCAGGCTTCCTGGTAGCCCTGGTCCTGGCATTGGTTTTCGCTGTTCAACTTCGCCTGCTGCCGGCCACGGGGTTCACAGCCTTCAGCGATTCCCCCGGCAAGTGGCTTGCCTCCATCACGCTGCCGGTCATTGCGCTGGCGTTGGGTTCCCTGGCTTCCATTGCCCTGCAGGTCCGGGGGTCAATGATCGATGTCATGCAGCAGGACTTTGTCCGGACACTGCGCAGCCGTGGCCTCCCCGAGCGAAGCGTCGTGGTGAAGCACGCCTTGCGCAGCGCCGCCGGTCCGAGCCTCACCACGGTCTCCCTGATGTTCATCGTGGCCATCTCCAGTTCGGTGATCATTGAGAAAGTCTTCAATATCCCCGGAATCGGCACCCAGGCCAACAACTCAGCCAGCCGTGGCGACCTGCCCGTTGTGCTCGGGATCGTCCTGGTCACAGTGGTGCTCGTCGTCGTCGTCAATCTCCTCGTCGATCTGGCACAAGGCTGGATCAATCCGAAAGTTCGTGTCTCATGACCGATAACCTTGTCACCGGCACCCGCAAGTCGCTTGAAGTAGTTGGCTCCGCGCCACAAGGCGACAAACTGATCAAGAAGTTTCTTCGTGAACCCGCAGCGGTCATTTCCCTGGTGTTCCTGGCCTTGCTCGGGGTGGTGGCGATCCTCGCACCGTTGATCTCCTCCTACGACCCCACCGCCACCCGCCTCGCTGATGTCCTCGCGCCCCCTTTCACTCCCGAGCACCCACTGGGCGCTGACGGCGTGGGCCGCGACGTCCTGGCGAACCTTGTCTACGGCGCCCAAACCAGCCTTTCCAGTGCCGCGATCGTCATCGCCGTGAGCCTGCTGATCGGCGTACCCACCGGGCTCCTGGCGGGTTACCGCCAAGGGTGGATCGACGGCGTAAGCATGTGGATCAGTGGCGCGCTCCTCTCTCTGCCGGCCATCGTGGTGCTCCTTGTAGTACTGGCCCGTGTGGGACGCAGTACCTCACTTGCTCTGGTGGTGTTCGGCATACTGATCGCCCCATCGGTGTTCCTTCTGATCCGCGGCTCGGTCAGGGCCGTACGGGAAGAGCTGTACGTGGACGCAGCCCGGGTCTCCGGTTTGAGCGACATGCGCATCATGGTCCGCCACATCCTTCCGGTGGTTATCACGCCCACCATCATCCAGGCGGCCCTGTTGGCAGGTGCCGGCATCGGAATCGAAGCAGGCATCGCCTTCCTTGGCCTTGGCTCCTCTGACAAAGCCAGCTGGGGACTGATGCTCAATGACGCATCGCAAAACATCTTCAACGCTCCCTGGTTGCTGCTCTGGCCAAGTGTTGCACTGGTGTTGACCGTCATGGCCTGCACCCTGGTGGGCAACGGCTTCCGCGACGCCCTGGCGAACTACGGATCCTCGGCCGACCGCACCAAGACGGTAAAGGCAGCCAAACGCACCGGTTCCACTCCGGAACCGGCACGGCCGCTGGAAATGGCGCCTGTGGATCCGGGAGACACGCTCCTGGTCATCAACGACCTCCGGGTTTCCTATCCCCGCCCCAACGGTGAGACGTCCGACGTCGTCAAGGGCGTTTCCTTGAGGGTGGAGCGCGGCCAGATCCTTGGCCTGGTGGGAGAGTCCGGTTCGGGCAAATCGCAAACTGCCTTCTCGGTCCTGGGACTGTTGCCCGGGCAAGCCGAAATGACTGCCGGAACCTTGAGTTTCGCCGGAGCGGACCTGTTGCGGATGACTCCGAAGGAGCGCAACCGCCTGCGCGGCGCCCGGATCGGCTACATTCCCCAGGAACCGATGAGCAACCTCGATCCCGCCTTCCGCATAGGGTCCCAACTGACCGAGCCAATGCAGCACCACCTGGGCATATCGGCGAAGGCTGCCAAAGACGAAGCCCTCAAACTCCTCGCCCGCGTAGGCATTCCCGATCCTGAGCGCGTCTTCAAGTCCTACCCGCATCAAGTCTCAGGCGGAATGGCGCAGCGCGTGCTCATCGCAGGAGCCGTTTCATGCAACCCGGAGCTCCTCATCGCTGACGAACCCACCACCGCACTGGATGTCACTGTCCAGGCGGACGTGCTGGACCTCATCCGCAGCCTTCAGGCAGAACGCGGCATGGGCGTGGTCCTGGTGACGCACAACTTCGGAGTGGTTGCCGATCTCTGCGACCAAGTGGCCGTGATGCGCAACGGAGAAATCGTGGAGGTAGCCGCGGTCAATGACCTGTTCGCGAACCCCCGGGAAGAGTACACGCGCCTCCTCCTGGACTCTGCGCTCGATTCAACGTCGAACACTGCAGGCGACCACCCCATCGACCGAGGCCTGACCGCCGAGACAGAAGGTGCACGATGACTTCCGTCAATCAGACCCCCTCGCTTGAGGCAGAGCCCCTCCTGCGGATCACTGACCTGACCGTGGACTACAAGGTGGGTGGGTTCGGCCGTAAGCGGAGCTTCCGGGCCTTGCACGGGGTAAGCCTGGACATCAAGCCCGGGGAAACCCTGGGGCTGGTGGGCGAGTCGGGCTCGGGCAAATCAACAATCGGGCGTGCCGTGCTGGGCCTGGCTCCCGTGACCGGTGGCGATATCCGTTTCGATGGCAGGTCGATCACCAAGCTCGGCAAGAAGGAACGCCGGGCTCTGAGCAGCGATATCCAGGTGGTGTTCCAGGATCCCTACACCTCCCTGAATCCTTCAATGACCATCAGCGACATCTTGTCGGAGCCCATGCAGGTATCGGGCACCTCCCGCGCTGATGCCCAACAAAGGGTCCGGGAGCTGCTGGATGTGGTGAACCTGCCCTCCAACGCCAGCGCCCGCTACCCGAGGGAGTTCTCCGGTGGCCAAAGGCAACGCATCGCAATAGCGCGCTCCCTGTGCAGGAATCCCAAGCTCATTGTGTGTGATGAGCCCGTCAGCGCATTGGACCTGTCCACCCAGGCACGGGTTCTCCAACTCTTCGCCGACATACAGGAACAGACGGGTGTTTCGCTCCTGTTCGTTACCCACGACCTCGATGTGGTGCGGCACATCAGCGAGCGCGTCGCCGTGATGCGACGCGGAGAAATCGTGGAGACGGGCATCACGGAGCAGGTGATTGCCAAGCCGCTCCACGCCTATACCAAGGCCCTCCTCCTGGCCTCCCCCATCGCCAACCCGGCCCGCCAAGCCGAACGGCGCCGGGAACGACGACTTTTTCTTGACGCTCAACCCGCACTTTCCACAAGTGCCCGCTGAGTAATCCCCCGTGGGCCTGGCGCCCTCCCTTCTACAGACTTCTGGAGAACAGCATGACCACAACAGCAGTACCTTCAGCGCGCCCTTATCCGGCCGGCGTCGACGTCGCAATCATCGGAAGCGGCCCCGCCGGTGCCACCTATGCACGCATCCTTTCCGAACTCAGCCCCGAGGCCTCCATTGCCATCTTCGAGGCGGGTCCCACCATCAGCGATCCCCCCGGATCACACGTGAAGAACATCGCAAGCGTGGAGGACCGCGAAACCGCGCAGCGCCGTTCGGAAGGAAAAGTCAGCGCCCTGCCCGCCGGAGGGGACCTTGCTGAGTATGCCCGCGACGTCGCCCGCCCTGTGCGGCCCGGCACTTTCCTCCTCGACGACGGTTGGCAGCAGCCGGGCCAGGCTGGACTGCCTGGCCTCGCCTTCTCCAGCAATGTTGGCGGCATGGCAGCCCACTGGACCGGTGCGTGCCCCCGTCCCGGTGGAAGCGAGCGCATCGCGTTCCTTCCGAACATGGACGAACTCCTGACGGAGGCAGAACGCCTTCTCTCCGTGAGCGCTGAGGCCTTGGCTGATGCTCCGTTGGCCGACCTCGTCCGCTCACGGCTGTCCGCAGCGCTCGACGGCGGCCGCGAACCTGGGCGTCAGGTCCAGCCCATGCCGCTGGCGGTCCGCCGCACCGATGACGGCAGGTTCATCTGGTCTGGCGCGGACGTGGTGTTCGGCGACGAAACCCGGAACAACCCCCGGGCGCAGTTGTTCGACGAAAGCGTTGTTGTGCGGGTGCTGACCGACGGCAGTGAGGTCAGCGGCGTGCGGGTGCGTGACGACAAGACCGGGGACGAGCACGAGATTGCGGCCCGGTACGTCGTGGTTGCCGCGGATGCCCTCCGCGGCCCGCAGTTGCTGTTCGCCTCAGGTATCCGCCCCGAAGCCCTCGGCCGTTACCTCAATGACCAGCCTCAGATCGTCCACGCTGTACAGCTGACCGGCGTCGGGGACGATACTCCCGCGGCCTCGTCACACGACACCACCATCACCGCCCAGAGCGGCGTCAGCTGGGTGCCGTTCACCGATGAGCAGCCCTTCCACGGGCAGGTCATGCAGCTCGATGCCTCGCCGGTGCCGATCTCGGGTGACGTGATCCCTGGTTCGATCGTGGGCCTTGGATGGTTCTGCGCCAAAGACCTTCAAGCCTCCGATCGCGTTGAGTTCTCCGAAGACACCACGGACGCTTACGGACTGCCTGCGATGAACATCCACTACACCTTCACGGAACGTGATGAGCAGACGCTGTCCGCCGCGCGCGAATCCGTGATCGCCGCTGCGCGGTCCCTAGGCGAGCCGCTTGGGGAAGAACCGCTCACGTTCCCTGCCGGGGCCTCACTGCATTACCAAGGCACCTTGCGCATGGGCACCACCAACGACGGAACTGCCGTTTGCGATCCCACCGGGCAGGTGTGGGACGTCAAGGGGTTGTTCGTTGCCGGCAACGGTGTCATTCCGACCCCCACGGCCTGCAACCCCACCTTGACCGGCGTGGCCCTGGCCGTCGCCGGAGCACGCCACATTGCTGAATCAATCAACACCACGTCCACAGAGAAGTGAGGAAAACATGGTCCTCGAACGAGAACTGATCCAAAGCCGGGGCTTTCGCAACGTCCAGGAGGGTACTGACACGGTCGGCTTCGAGATAGCCCTCCGCATGCCCAACTACCGGGGCCTGTGGGGAAGCCTCATTGATGGGGCTTCTGTCACTGTTGATGGCCGGGAGTGGAGCCGGGAAGTACCGCGCTGGACACTCCAGGGACGCACTTTCAGCATCGAGGAGCTGCGCCGGTCCACCGACGTGCGTTGGCAGCTCGACGAACTGGCCACCATCACGGTACCCCTCGAAGGCGGCCTGGCCGTAGGTGTCCATGATGTGCGGGTCGATATCGCCTTGTACGCGCCCTACATCCCCGCAGAATTCCAACCGTCAATTTTCACGTCCCAGCGAAAGGTCACGGTCCTCGCATGAGCAACCTCAAGTACGGTGTCTCCCTGTACAGCTACACCGGTGACATCAACACCGTCCTCACCCTCGAAGATGCCATGGCACAGATCGCCGACATCGGGGCGACAGGGATCGAGATCCTCGGCGAAGGCCACATACCCAACTACCCGGAGCCGTCCACGGCATGGATCGACCAATGGTACGGGCTGCTCGAAAAGTACCAGCTTGAACCCACCAACTACGGGTCTTGGATCGATTCCAGCTTGTGGCGTCACCGCGACCTCACGGCCGATGAGGGTGCTGTGATGCTTGCCCGCGATCTCCGGCTGGCCCATCGCCTCGGCTTCACCTCAGTCCGGCCGAAGATCGGGGTAGTGTCCATGGATTTGCGCCCCCACCCGATCTGGGAGGAGGTGATTGAGCGCAACCTCGATCTCGCGGCGGAACTGAACCTCATTATTTGCCCTGAAATTCATGCGCCCACTCCCATCAAGCACCCCGTGGTGGACGAGTACATCGAGTTCATCGAACGGACCGGATCGAAGAACTTCCGCCTGCTGATCGACACCGGAATCTTCCAAAGGGCAATCACCACCGCAAAGCATGACGGCCTCAGCGAAGAAGCCCAGGAAGAAGGCTGGCGTAAACCCCTGGCCGTTCCCATGTCGGACTTGGTGGATGTTCTCCCCTACGTGTCCTTCATTCAGGCCAAGTTCTTCGACATCGGCGATGACCTTGTTGACGGCCAAATACCTTGGCGCGAGATCCTTAAGACCCTGAAGGAGAACGAATGGTCGGGTTACCTGTCCAGCGAATACGAAGGCGATCGGTTGCCTTACCGATCCATTGAACAGGTCCGGCGGCAGCACGCGCTTCTGCACAGCCTGGAGGCCGAGATCGACGGGACGCCGTGACCGAAGTCCACAACAGCAACCAAAGCACCCACCAGATCTCTGCCACACGCCTGCGGCTCCTCATGGCAGCGCTCCTGGCGGTGTCATTCCTTGGGGCCCTGGATCACACCATCGTTTCAACGTCATTGGCCACAGTGGCCGGCGAGCTTGGCGGCCTCCAGCACATGAGCTGGGTGGTGGTCGGCTACACGCTGGCCAGTACCGTCCTGCTCCCGGTCCTCGGTGGGCTGGGTGACCGGGTCGGCCCACGGATGGTCTTCCTGGTTGCGCTGGCTGGCTTTGTTGTGGCGTCGTTCGCTTGTGGCTTCGCGCACGACATGACGCAGCTGGTCGTCGCCCGGGTCTTCCAGGGCATGAGCGCCGCCGGACTCCAGCTGATGTCGCAGACAATCGTCGCCGAGGTGGCAACACCAAGGCAACGCCCGCAATACCTGTCACTGATCGGGGCCGCCTTTCCGGTGGCGATCCTGATCGGGCCGCTCCTCGGAGGCCTGATCACAGACTACTGGGGGTGGCCCTGGGTCTTTTGGATCAACGTCCCGGTGGGGCTGGCCGCGCTTCTCCTGGCAGTCATTGCCGTTCCGCACATCGAACCGGCGGGCAAGAAACGGTTCGACGGCGTTGGTGCACTTTTGCTCACAGCTGTCCTTGTGGCGGTGGTACTGGCAGTTGCGTGGTTCAGTTCAGCGAACTCCTCGGCGTGGATCGCCGTCGGTGCCGGCGCAGCGGCGCTGGCGGGCCTGATCGCCGTCGAGCGTGGCCAGTGCAACCCCATCATTCCGGTTGGCTTGTTCCGCAACCGCACCTTCAGTGCAGGCGTGGGACTCTCAGCAGTCATGGGTGCCGGACTCATCTCAGCTACGGCGTACCTCCCAACGTATTTCCAGATGGCATATGGCGTGAGTGCCACCATCTCAGGGCTGGTCCCCATCGCAACCGTGCTTGGAATGTTGGTGGGCAACCTGGTGACGGGTTGGCTCGCTTCAAGGACAGGCCGCTACCGTGGCTTTCCGATCGTCGGAACGGTGATGGGAGCGCTCGGACTCGGAGCCATGTCCGTGCTCCCGCAAGGTGCGCCGCTGTGGGTCCCGGCGTTGATCATGGCGTTCGTCGGCCTCGGCACGGGAGCGTTCATGAGCCTGGCCATTGCAATCGTTCAAAGTGCTGCACCACGCAGTGAACTCGGCACCGCAACAGCAACCGCCGGGCTGAGCGGCCAGATTGGATCCACCATCGGCTCGGCCGTAGTGGGCGGAGTAGTGGGGTTCGGCGTCGCGTCGCTCCTGCCGACCGGGCTCGATTCCCACACCCTCACCCCGGCCCTGGTCCACGCCGCAGATCCCGCATTGCAGGCAGAAATCGCCTCCATTTACCACGACGTGTTCTCTCCTGTTTTCCTTTCCCTGGCGGGCGTCTACATCCTGGGCTTCATTGCCGCGCTGCTGCTGCCCGATGGACGCCTTTCCGATGAACCCGCCCCGGCAGGGGAACCTGCCGACCTGGACGACTCAGCCGATCTGGACGACCCTGCCGACCTGGACGACCCTGCCGATCTGGCACTGGAAGCAAAGGAATGACGTGCCCCACAACAACACCGTGAGATGGGGGCTCGCCGGCACGGGAACCATTGCCCGCGAATTCGCGCAGGCCCTTGCTGAAGTCCCCTCTGCCTTCCTCGCTGCTGCAGCCTCCCGGACCGCCGCGGCCTCGGGGAAGTTCTGTTCCGAGTTCGGCATCCCCAAACAGCACCTGTCGTTCCAGGACCTTGCCCATGACCCCACCATCGACGCGGTGTACGTTTCAACCCCGGCAGGATTGCATCACGAGCATGCCAGGCTGTTCCTGGAGGCGGGCAAACACGTCCTGGTGGAAAAACCCTTTACGTCCAGCCACGCCGAAGCCCTCGATCTGTCCCTGGCTGCCAAGCGATCCGGGACGGTGCTGATGGAGGCCATGTGGTCCCGGTTCCTGCCTGCCTTCGTTGAGCTGAAGCGGCTGGTGGACGACGGTGCAATCGGAGTGGTCCGGAAGGTTGAAGCGTCCTTCGGTTTTCCGATTCCGGAGGCGGGGCCGCGGGCGCGGCCACAGTTGTACGATCCCGCACTGGGCGGGGGAAGCCTGCTGGAGATGGGTGTTTACCCTGTTCAGCTCTCGCACTGGCTCCTGGGTGATGAACCGGCCGTCGCCGCTTTTGGCTGCCGCAGCACCAGTGGGGTGGACCTGGACACGACGGCGCTTCTTTCCTTCAGCGGCGGTGCAACCGGATACATCAGCTCATCAATGTCCACGGTGCTTCCCAATAACGCACGGATACTGGGCACTGAAGGCATCATCCAACTGCCGGCCCCGCACCATTGTCCCAACGGTCTCACCGTTTCACGCTACAACCCCTCGGGGCCGGGACTCCAGCAGTCCCACACCATTGACGCGCCCATTGTTGGCGGCGGACTCAGGTACGAAATTCTCGAGTTCCAAGGGCTCATGGAAGCCGGCACCCCCGAGAGCTCCGTGATGCCCCTGGGCGACTCCCTGGCCATCATGCGCACACTGGACCTCATAAGGCGCCAGATTCACAACCGTTTTCAGGAAGATCTTCACTGTGAAAGTTAAGGTACAGCCTGAGCGGATCTTGGCAACCATGACCCGGGACACGATTTAAACCCGCTACACAAGTATTAAGGACTGATCACCATGCCACACCAGAACCTCCCGCGACTAGAGCGCACGGGCGGCCACACCCGTCTCATTGTTGAGGAAAAGCCATTTCTCTGCATTGGGGGTGAACTGCATAATTCGAGCGCGTCAGACCGGAGCTACATGTTGCCTATCTGGGACAAGCTGGCAAAAGCAGGGGTCAACACCGTGATCGCTCCTGTGTCCTGGGAACAAATAGAACCGGTGGAGGGACAACTCGACTTTTCAATCGTGGACGGTTTGGTGGAAGACGCCCGGTCCGCCGGCGTCCGTCTGGTAATGATCTGGTTCGGGGCGTTCAAGAACGCCTTCTCCACCTACGCCCCCGGGTGGGTTCGCGCTGATCGTGACCGTTTTCCGCGCGCGGACAGGGGCGCTAAACCGCTGAAGACCCCCTTCTCCTATCCCGGATCAATGCCGCGGCCAAGCTTGTCCGTCTTCTCTCGCGATCTTCTTGAAGCGGACCGAACTGCCTACACGGCCCTGTTGAGGCATGTGGCCCTGATCGATCCGGACCACACAGTCATCATGGTTCAGGTTGAGAACGAAGTGGGGCTGTTGGGCGCAGGAAGAGACCATAGCGCGCTGGCCGAGGCCGCGTGGAATGCACCGCTCCCCGAGCAACTGATGACTGCGGTCTCCGAAGCTCCGGATTCCTTTGACCTTGAGCTGGTGCAGGCCCTCGGCGCAAATCCGGACCGCAGCAGGAGCTGGGCGGACCGTTTCGGCGATGACAACCCCATTGCTGAAGAGACCTTTATGGCGTGGGGATTTGCATCCTTTGTGGGAGGTCTGGCGGCTGCCGGAAAAGAAGTATTGCCCCTCCCCGCATACGCAAATGCCTGGATCGGCCCCCAACGTGGTCAGGACTTGCCCGGCCAGTACCCTAGCGGCGGACCAACGGCCCGGATGGTCCCCGTGTGGCGGGCCGCGGCGCCGGCCATCGACTTCCTGGCCCCGGATATTTATGTTCCCAACTCGGCAGAAGTCATGCGGCAATACGCCACCGATTCCAATCCCTTGTTCATCCCTGAAGCGCGGTTTCGCGCTGGAGATGCCTTTCTGGCAATTGGCGGCTTTGGAGGCCTCGGCTACAACGTCTTCGGTGTGGAAGAAGGCAGGGAAGGCAACCAATTCAGCACCGCCTGCTCCATCATTACGTCCCTTACTCCTGAGATAGTTGATGCCCAGCGCGACGGCCGGATTTTTGGTTTCGCCCTAGACCCGGACGAGGAATCCATCCGGACCGACCTGGTGGATACCGGCATCACTGTTCGCAATTCCAGGAAGCTCCTCGAAGATATGCTCCTGGACGCGGGTGTGCGGGTCCCACCCGCGCCCGAACTCCTGGAGGAAACGGTTGCCGCCACCCATGGCCCCACCCCAGGAGACGCCCGTCCCTTCGGGATGGTCCTGGCCATCAGTCCCACCGAGTTCATCGTGGTGGGCCAAGGAGCGCAGGTGGACTTCCACAAGCTTGGTTGTGACGTTGAGCTTGATTCAGTGAGGGAGTTGGTGATGACCGACGCCGGGCTACAGGAAGGACGATTCCTCAACGGGGACGAACGCCTTGAAATCCTTTCCGACAAGCACATCAGGGCCGTGAAGGTCCGTCTCCTAATTACCACGAGCTAATAACCACCAGCTCACAACCGAGTAGCGGTGTCCCGCAGACTCCTGATCGACAGGCCTAGATTCCAAACTGCCCGTGGCAGCAGCACTGCCGCACGGCGTTTGGCTCCCACGAGCCTTTCAGGCTCGAATCCTGTCTGATGCGCAGGAGGGAACGGCGAGTGAATCAGCGGTCGACGGCGGCGGGATCGACGGCGGTGGCGTCGCCCTCGATCCGGACACCTCGAATGACCTCTTCACCGGGGACGCAGCCGCAGGAGAGCTGCGTGCAGCCGAGGTCCTTTGCGGTGGGCGCCGGCACCGGCATCTCGTATGAGCCCGGCGCACCGCTGGCCACCAACCTCAGCAGCTTCCTGCTGTATTCGCTGGTGACGTCGACGGCTGATGCGAATAATTGCTCTAGTGCAGGGTTCCACGGCAGCCCGGCACGTCGCACCGTTTACGTTCCCGAATGGTCAAGAACCGGATAGGCACTTGAAAACAGGATCCTAAGCATGCTTATTATGTTTGTAGCCGAATGCGAACGGCTGCCAACCAGAGGAGGAAACACCATGGGATTGGGCGACAAGATCGAAAACGCTGCCGAGAAAGCCGGCGGCAAGGGCAAGGAAGCGGCAGGCGCGGCCACGGGCGATGAGAGCCTGCGGACCGAGGGGCAGTCCGACCAAGCCAAAGGTGATTTGAAGCAGGCCGGCGAGAAGGTCAAGGACGCTTTCAAGAAGGATTGACCAAGCTGCAACGAGGGGCGCACTCAGCGAACGGGGTGCGCCTTTTGTTGTCTCCGCAACGAGCAGAACAGCGATAGCAAATACCGCCGGATAAGAACGGCCAGAAACGCCTACGGGAGCTCGCATGACGGAAGTACAGAGGTCGGCGGTAACCGGCCAACTTTTCTGCCGGCGATATCGGCTTCAGGAGCTGGTCGGCCGCGGCGCCGCCGCAGGCGTGTACCGGGCCCTGGATGAAGCCCTGGGCCGGGAGGTGGCGCTTAAGGTCTTCTCCAAGGAGGGCGGCGAGCCCGAGTTGCTGGCCCGCCAGGACGCCGAAATTCGGATTCTTGCCTCCCTGATCCATCCGTCCCTGGTGACTTTGTTCGACGCCGGCACCGATCCGGACACGGAGCGGAGCTTCGTGGTGATGGAGTATGTGCCCGCCCCTGACCTCCGCCGTAATCTGCGGGACGGGCCCATGGACCCCGCCGAAATCGCCACCGTGGGCTCGGATCTGGCAGCTGCCTTGGACTACGTCCACAGCCGCGGCGTGATCCATCGGGACCTCAAACCGGGGAACGTGCTTCTCTACAACCCCCGGCCCGGCCAGCCCTATACGCACTGGCGGGCCAAGCTCGCGGATTTCGGAATCGCCCGGATGATGGAGGAGGACCACCTTACGGGGCCAGGCCGCATGGTCGGCACTGCCGCGTACCTAAGCCCAGAGCAGGCTCTCGGCGAGGCTTTGAACGGTGCAAGCGACGTCTATTCCCTGGGTCTGGTACTGCTGGAATGCTTCACACGCCAGGTTGAGTTCCCTGGCAACCAGATCGAATCGGGCGTGGCGCGGCTCCAAAGGAGCCCCGTCATCCCCGACAGTGTTGGCGCAGGCTGGAAGGCCCTGCTAACTGCGATGACTGCCCGGCAACCCGCCGACCGGCCAACCGCGGCAGAAGCAGCGACCGCACTGCAGCGACTGGCCCTGCAGGACGACACGCACGCCGCCTCCGTGACAGCTGCTGACATCGAACCTACGGAGCGGAATGTCAGGAGTACAACGACTCCCGTGCCCCCGCCGTTGCCGCCGCATCCGCCAACCGCTGCTGCCCGGCCGTTGCGCAAACCCGGAAAGCGCGCCCGGGCTGCTCTCGCCGCGTCCATCGCGGCCGTCCTCCTCGCCGGAGGCACAGCTGCAACCCTGGGCGGTGAGGGCACGGTCCAGTCGGCTTCACCTGCCGGGCCGGCAGTACCGGTGCAAAACAACCCAGTCGATTTTCACCTTGACCAGCTCGAAACCGCCCTCAAGCCCTCCCCTGCTTTCCAGTCCACACTCAACCGGGTGCGCCAGGCGGTGATCAAAGGCGACCTTCAAACTGCCCTCACCCAATTGGACCGGCTGGAAAAGGATGTAAGTGATGAAGCAGTCAGGAACGGGGTGACGTTCGAAAAATACCGGAGCACCACCGAGGCCATCCGCCTGGTCCGCAACGACCTGCAAACACTCCTCACCGCTTCTGCCGGACCCAGCGCGGACGCAGTCCCCGCAGCCCCCGGCCCCGCGCCGGTCACAACTGCAGACCCCGTTCCTGTTTCCAATCCCCTACCCGCGCCCGTCATTACCGTGGAAATCCCGGCCGGTGCACAGGCAGGTAATACCCCTCCCGGGGAGCAACAGGACCAAACCACGAACGAAGAACAAACCAACACAGGTGGAGGCCTCGACAACGAAAAGTCCAAGGCCGGCAAGCCCAAAGATCACGGGGGCGGCAAAAACAAGGACTAACCCACGCTCGGGTCCCGAGCAGGCGCACCCGGCTCCCCTCGGTAGGTGAAATGCAGGGCAGCCTCCTGTTGATGATGTGCTTCAGGCACCTGCATATTGAGCAGGGGCATGGGCTTCGACTGCGGCGTTCAGTTCCTCAAGGGTCGGTGGGTTCGCTCCGGGGCGCTGCACGGTGATGGCCGCGGCTGCGGCTGCGGTGTGTCCCAGCTGCTCCAGGACAGCTGGGGCGAATCCTTCGGTTCCTCGGGTGAGGAAGCCCAGGATCAGGGCTGACATGTAGGAGTCCCCGGCGCCGATGGTGTCTGCGACTGTCGTTTTCACCGCAGGGATGCTGATGTTGGCGTCGGCGGATGTGAACTGTGAACCTTCGGCGCCCCTCGTAATGACGGTCAACCGGGTGCCTAGTCCGAGGATGTGTGCCGCGGTTTCGTCCTGGCTTTTCCGGGGGTACAGCCACTGGGCATCCTCATCGCTGAGTTTGACCACGTCCGTGAGGGCCACGAGCTCTTCAAAAATCGCTTTCGCTTCCGTGTGGCTGCCCAGCAGGGCGGGCCGGATGTTGGGGTCGTAGGTGATCATGCAGTGCCGGTGGGCCTGTTCGAGCAGGGCTTTTACCGCGCTGGCGCCTGGGCTAAGGAACGTGGCAATTGATCCCGTGTGCAGGATTTTGGGGAAGTACGCGGGCGGCGTGGGGGCCAGATCCCAGGAGATATCGAAGTCATATGTGGCGGAGCCGTCCGGTGCGAGGGTCGCTGTTGCAGACGGCGTCCGGGTGAGGGATTTTGAGCCGGGTAGAAGTGTGACTCCTGCGCTTCGGAGATGGTCTTCGATGGCGGTCCCCCAGGCGTCCGGGGCGATGGCCGTGAGCAGACCTGTGGTGACGCCAAGGCGGCCGAGTCCGTAGGCGACGTTGGCCGGCGAGCCGCCCGGGTGTTCCACCTGGCCGTCTGAGGTGGTGACCACGTCGATCAGCGCTTCGCCTACGACAGTGACGTCAAGCGTCGGGTGAGCGTCGGGCCGGGCTGTTGTGAGGTAATCCATGGTCTGTCTCTCGTGGGGATCTGATGGGGTGGGGGCTGTTCAAGCGACGTCAGTCCGCGGACCGGTAACCGGCGCGCGGACCGACGTAAGGGCGGCAGTTGGTTTAGGCGCTGGCTGCGCCGGTCATTATCGCAACTGCTTCGGTCATGTTGTGGGTTTGTGGCGTGATCGTGGCCGCGCATTTGCCGAGGCGCTGAATGTGGATCCTGTCTGCCACATCGAAGACGTGGGGCATGTTGTGGCTGATGAGGATGACCGGCAGGCCGCGGTCCCGGAGGTCCCGGACCAGCTGCAGGACCTGGTTGGATTCGCGGACGCCCAGTGCCGCCGTCGGCTCATCCAGCACGACAACTTTGGAACCGAAAGCCGCGGCGCGGGCAACGGCGACAGCCTGGCGCTGGCCGCCGGACAGGTTCTCCACGGGGACGGTGACGTCTTGGAGGGTGGAGATGCCGAGCCGGGTGAGCTCGTCCTTGGCTTTGCGGCGCATTCCCTTCGTGTCAAGGACGCGGAAGAGTTTGCCCAGCGGACCGGGGAGCCGCTCTTCCCTGCCGAGGAACAGGTTTGATGCCACATCGAGTGCCGGCGACACCGCAAGGTTCTGGTATACGGTCTCGATGCCGTGGGCGCGGGCGTCCTGCGGCCGTTTGAAATGCACCGGCTGTCCTGAGACGAAGAGTTCGCCGGAATCCGGGACTTCCGCCCCCGTGAGGCATTTGATCAGGGTTGATTTGCCCGCACCGTTGTCGCCGATGACTGCCAGGACTTCGCCCGGGTACAGGTCGAGGCTGACGCCGTCCAGGCCGACGACGCGTCCGAACGTTTTGACGAGGTTCCTGGCCTTCAGGATGGGCTCGCGGGTGACGGTGTGGGTGGCTGCTGATTCTGTCATGGTCATGACTTGACCTTTCGGATCCACTGGTCGATGGACACAGCGAGGATGATCAGGACGCCCACCGCGAGGGTCTGGTACAGAACGTCCAGGCCGGCGAGGGAGAGTCCGTTGCGGAAGACGCCGACGATCAGGGCGCCGAGGAGGGTTCCCCAGACGGAGCCGCGGCCGCCGAAGAGGCTGGTTCCGCCGATCACGACGGCGGTGATGGAGTCCAGGTTCAGGTCCACACCGGCGTTGGGGCTGGCTGCGTTGGTACGGCCGATCTGGATCCAGGCGCCGATGGCCAGGACGGCGCCGGCGGCGAGGTAGACGCTCATGAGGACTTTGTTCACGGCGATGCCGGCCAGGCGGGCGGCTTCCTTGTCATCGCCCACGGCGTAGACGTGCCGGCCCCAGGCGGTTTTGCCCAGGATGAATGCGATGGCCACGTAGAGCAGAAGCATCACGACGACGCCTGTTGAGATGCGCACCGGCCCTACGGGGAAGGTGCTGCCGGTCCAGGTCAGCAGGTCCGGCATGGCCGAGCCGCGCACGGTGGCCCCGTTGGAGTAGAGCAGTGTCAGGGCGATGAAGATGTTCAGCGTGCCCAGGGTAACGATGAAGGGTGGGAGCCGGAACCTGGTGACCAGGAATCCGTTCAGGGCTCCTGTCGCGAGTCCGACCACCAGGCCTGCGAGCAGGGCAACAGGGGCGGGCAGTCCGTTGTTGACGGCGAGCTGCGCCACGACCATGGAGGAGAGGATCATGACGGCGCCGACGGACAGGTCGATGCCGGCCGTGAGGATGATGAGTGTCTGGGCGATGGCCAGGGTGCCGACGACGGAGACCTGCTGGGTAATCAGTGAGAGGTTTTCGACCCGCAGGAATCTGTCATTGAGCAGGCCGAACACGACCACCGCGATCAGAAGGACAAGGGCGGGGCTGACGGCGGGGTAACGGTGGAGGATGTTGCGGATGCGGCTGAGCGGTGTCTGGCGGTCAAGGAATTCCTCCGCCAGGTCGGCATGCCCGGCGCTGGGCGGGCCGGCGGTCTGTTGCTGGGTCACGGTTGGTCCTGATCTTTGGTGATGGTTGCTGGCGCGTAGCTAACGCGGAAGTGGAGCGCCGGGGAGGCCGGCGCGGAGCACGGCCTCCCCGGACGGATAGCGGGGTTACTTACCCCAGCAGATCTCGGAAGCTTCGGTGGTGGTGATGCTCTTGATGCCGTCGGCCGGCTTGTCAGTGACGAGCTCGACGCCGGTGTTGTAGAAGTCCAGGCCTTCGGAGTTCGCGGGCTTGTTCCCGGTCTTGGCCAGGTCCACGATCGCCTTGACGCCGAGTTCGGCCATCTTCACGGGGTACTGCTGTGCCGTGGCACCGATAACGCCGGACTTGACGTTGTTCACGCCGGTGCAGCCGCCGTCGATCGAAACGACAAGCACGTCTTTGTCCTTGCCGGCCGACTTCAAGGCCTCGAATGCTCCCGCCGCCGCAGGTTCGTTGATGGTGTAGATGACGTTGATGTCGGGATTGCTCGACAGGAGGGTTTCCATGGCCGTCCGGCCGCCGTCTTCGGCACCCTGGGAGGCCTGGTTGCCGACGATTTCGTATTCCCCGCCCTTGCCGCCGGTGTACTTTCCGGTCTTGGCCTCATCACCGTTCTTCTTGGGATCGGCAGTGTCGATGCCGAGACCGGTCAGGAAGCCCTGGTCGCGGTTGTAGTCCACGGAGACGACCTTGTCATCGAAGAGATCGACGAGGGCGATGGTGGCCTTCTTGCCGTCCAGCTGTGCTGCCGTCCACTTGCCGATCAGCTCGCCGGCGGCGAAGTTGTCGGTGGCGAACGTGATGTCTGCGGCGTCGGCGGGGTCCGGCGGGGTGTCCAATGCGATAACGAACAGGCCGGCGTCCCGGGCTTTCTGCAGCGCGTCCACCACAGAGGGGCCGTTGGGCGTGATGAGGATGCCCTTGTCACCCTTGGAGATGGCGTTTTCGATTGCCTGGATCTGCGTATCTTCGTCGCCGTCAGCCTTGCCGGCGGCCAGTTTGAGGTCTACACCGTCAGCCTCTGCGGCTTTCTTCGCTCCGTCCTGCATTGAAACAAAGAACGGGTTCGTCGTGGTCTTGACGATCAGGGAGACGCCGACTTTTTCGCCTGACGTGCCTTCGCTGGCACCCGGCGCGGTGGAACTTCCTCCGCAAGCCGACAGGCTAAGCGTTCCTAAGGTCAGGGCCGCTCCTGCCGCAAAGATGCGGGTGGCGGTTGCAAGGTGGGACTTGGAACTCAACATTGAATCTCCTGGTGTTTGAGGCCTGCATGGCCTCGACAACGATGTCATAGACGAGGTAATCAGGATCACACGCTAGAGTCAATAGCAAAAGAACGAGAAGGAGCGACTTTCTTGACAACGATGTCCGATCGTTACCAGCCACCTCTGTCCCCAACCCGGCCCACGATGCGTCACGTGGCAGCACTCGCTGGTGTCGGAATCAAAACCGTTTCACGGGTGATCAACGACGAGGCCGGAGTATCCGAGGCCACCCGGCAAAAGGTGCTCGATGCCATCGCGCAGCTCAACTACCAGCTGGACGTCACAGCCGGCAGCCTCCGCCGGGCAGGTAGAAGGACCCTCTCGGTTGGCCTCCTGCTGCCCAGCGTCTCCAACCCATTCAGCGGCGAGATACACCGTGCCATGGAGGATGCCCTTGGCGCCCGGGGAATAGCCGTTTTCGCCGCCAGCCTCGACGACGACCCTAAACGGGAGCAGGCAATCATCGCAGCTTTCCTGGGCAGGCGGGTGGACGGCCTTGTCCTGACACCGATCGCCAAAAACCAGGCATATATGATCCCGGAGCACTCTAGAAACCTGCCAATGGTCTTTATTGACCGGGAGCCGGTAGGGGTTGAGGCTGATGCTGTGGTCACTGACAACGCAGTGGGTGCTGGCAAAGCGGCCGCACATCTGCTGGCGCACGGACACACCAAATTGGCCTACCTGGGCGACCGCACAGACATCCAAACCGCGCGGGAGCGCCGGCGGGGCTTCCTCGAGGAGATCGGCAACGCAGGCCTTCCCACCTCCGCACTACCGGTCATCGACAATCTCCATGATGAGGAAGCAGCGAGGCGGGCAGCCCTTGAACTGTTGACTTCCGAGGATCCTCCGACCGCAATCTTCTCCAGCCAGAACCTCGTCACCTTCGGAACGATGCGCGCACTGAAGGAACTGGACGTCCACAAGCGTGTGGCACTTGTTGGGTTTGACGACTTCACACTTGCCGACATGATGGACCCCGGGGTTACTGTCATCGCTCAACACCCGGAGCGGATCGGCGTCAAGTCGGCCGAACGGCTTCTGGCCAGGATCGATGGCGACGATCAACCTCCGCAGACGTACATTGTCCCCTCCGAGCTCATCCAAAGAGGCTCCGGCGAAATCCGCCCGTCGGCGTAACCCTCAAAGAAAAACTGCACCTCTGCAAAAACGAACTGAAGAGAGAGATCATGACTAAAACCTTGTATGCCGAGTTCACCGTCAAAGCCGGCAGTGAGGCCCGCGTTGCCGAAATGATGGCCGAACTGACGCAGCACGTCCGCAACGAACCAGGCAACGAACTGTTTCTCCCCTACACCCGCGAAGAGAATCCCCGCGAATACTTCGTCTTCGAGGTCTACCGGGATGAAGCCGCGTTCCAGGAACACATCACCGCCGACTACGGAGCCAGGTTCAACGAGGAACTGGCCCGTCACATCGAAGGTGACGCCTCGGAGCTGACCTGGCTCAAACCGGTCGTATAGCCAAGCTAAAACAGCGACAGTAGAGTGGGCGCCCCAGGGGTTTTACCTCTAGGGCAGCCCATTCGTACACACCTCAGCCCCCGTCCTCCGGACGCGGGGCCAGTCGTCGTCCCCGCGCCCGGCACCGAAATCAGACTCAAGAAAAACGGCCACCAAAGGACCGTTGACTTGTCCGCTGGACATCTTTTAGAGTCCATCGCATTGGCTGACAACGTTGTCTACCGGCTAGACACGCGCAATGAAGGGCGACACAAGCAACATGAAACAATCCACAATGCGGAGCACGCGCAGCGTCTCTGCACTGACACTGGCCAGCCTCTCGCTCGCCGCAGCACTGGCCGGCGCGATGCCCGCGGCCGCCGCCGAACTCGGGGATGAGCAGCACCGGCCGGCCATCCACTACACGCCGGAAAAGAACTGGATGAACGACCCCAACGGGCTCGTCTTCCACAAGGGCGTTTACCACCTGTACTACCAGCACAACCCCTCCGGGAACACGTGGGGGAACATGTCCTGGGGCCACGCCACGTCCAAGGACCTCGTCCATTGGGAAGAGCAGCCGCTGGCCATCTCCACCGATGCCCAGGAAGATGTCTTCTCCGGCAGCGTCGTCGTGGACAAAAACAACACGTCCGGGCTGGGCACCGCGGAAAACCCGCCCCTGATCGCGATCTACACCAGTGCCTACAAGGAGCCGTCCCCGCACCGCGGCCTGCAGGCCCAGTCCCTGGCCTACAGCCTGGACGACGGCCAGACATGGACCAAGTACGACGGCAATCCTGTCCTGAACCGGAACTCAGCCAACTTCCGCGACCCGAAGGTCTTCTGGTACGACAACCCGGCCGGCGGAGGCTACTGGGTCATGACCGCGGTGGAATCGCAGGAGCACAAGGTTGTCCTCTACAAGTCGGACAACCTCAAGGATTGGACGGCACTGAGCGACTTCGGGCCCGCCAACGCCACCGGCGGGCAGTGGGAATGCCCCGACCTGTTCCCCTTGGCTGTTGACGGTGACCCGAACAACGTCAAATGGGTCATGATCGTCAGCATCAACCCCGGCGGCGTCGCTGGGGGCTCTGCCGTCCAGTACTTCGTGGGCAACTTCGACGGCACCACGTTCACCTCAGAAACCACCGAACCGGCCACTGCCCCACCGGCCGGAACAGTCCTGGCCGGATTCAACGACGGAACCTACAACGGCTGGACGGTGAACAACGAACCGGGCAACTGGAAGAATGGTCCCTTCGGTGAGGCCCCAGCGCCCGGTTCCCTGCCCGGTCAGAGCCCAGTGACCGGATTCGGCGGCAGCGGCCTGATCAACTCCTTTAATGATGGGGACTGGCCCCTCGGTTCCATGCAGTCACCCACATTCACCGTGACCGACGACTACTTGAACTTCCTCGTGGGCGGAGGCAAACACCCCCACGTCTCGGACAAGCTGGACAATAACCCGCCCGAAGGAGAGCTCAAGTTTGAAGGCTTCGAGGTTCCCGACGGAACTACGCTGGCCAATGCCGGCTGGACCGGCACCGGAGACCTGACCCCCAATTTCCAGCCAGCCACCAGCGGCGGGGACTACTACATTGGCGCCAAACGGATCAACACATTCGAATCCGGTACGGTACCCGGTGATGACCGCCAAGGTACCCTGACCTCCCCCGAGTTCCCCATCATCAAAGATTTCATGAGCATGTTGGTCGGAGGCGGCAACCGCTCCGCCGACTCCGGACAGACCCTCGCAGTCGAACTGCTCATTAATGGCAATGTGGTCCGCTCCCTGGCCGGCGACAACGGCGGGTTGCTGAACTGGAAAGGCTGGGACGTCTCCGAATTCGCGGGGCAAAACGCCCAGCTGCGTATCGTTGACCAAGCCACCGGCGGGTGGGGACACCTGACCCTTGACCACGTCATGCTCACTGACACTGCCGCTGTTCCCAGGTCCGATGAAGAAACGGTGAACCTGGTAGTCAACGGACAGGTGGTCCGTACGACCACCGGCAACGACAGTGAATCCTTGGACTGGACATCATGGGATGTCAAGGAATTCGTTGGCCAGCAGGCACACATCAAGGTCGTCGATAACAACAGGTTCGGCTGGGGGCACATCCTCGCGGATGAATTTACAGCAAGCCCCACGCCAGCTGCCTCTCGGCTGGAGTCCTATGACTGGCTGGATTACGGACGGGACTACTACGCCACCGTATCCTTCGCCAACATGCCCGACGACAAGCGGGTAATGCTGGGCTGGATGAGCAACTGGGACTACGCCAACAACACCCCAACCAACCCCTGGCGCAGCGCCATGGCCCTCCCCCGTGAAGTGAAACTCACGCAAACCCCTGACGGTCCGCGCCTCACCCAAAGCGCCGTAAAGCAAGTGGAAAACCTGGGAGGGAAAGTCAGCTATAACGACAAGAAGGGCGGCCCGATTTCAGCAGGAACGCACCCGCTGCCGGCACAGTCGGCAGGCCAGGTCCAGCAGGTGGACATTACCTTCGCCCCCGGCACCGCAACAAAATCCGGCATCACAGTCCTCGGCGACGGACAGTCGTCCACCGTCATTGGCTACGATGCCACGACCGGCAAGATGTTTGTTGACCGCACAAAATCCGGCAACACCACATTCCACCCGGCCTTCGCTTCCATCGAGGACGCCCCCGTCACGCTGGACAAGAACGGGAACGTCACCATGCGTATCTACCTCGACCGCTCCTCCGTGGAGGTGTTCGCCCAGAACGGCCTGAAGACCATCACCGACCAGGTATTCCCCAACCCGGGCGCCGACAAGATGGCCCTCTTCGCCGAAGGCGGTACCGCCCAGCTCAAATCACTCACCGTGACACCGCTGGAAAAGGCAATGTTCCTCCCCGAAAAGAAATAACACGCCCCACGCTAGGACCAGCTCACCTGCGAGCTGGAGCTGAAGGGACTGGGTTCGGTAATACACCGGGCCCAGTCCCTTCAGCTCTTCACGTGTAACAGACCCTCCTGACAGTGTCTGTTCCAGCAGGCGGAAGTACCACCTCACACCTTGAAGTACTTCGCCTCCGGGTGGTGGAACACGAACGCGTCGGTGGACTGCTCGGGATGCAGCATCAGCTCATCGCTCAAAACAACGCCCATCCGCTCGGGCTTCAGCAGCTCCGTCACCTTGCGGCGGTCCTCCATGTCCGGGCACGCGGGGTAGCCGAGCGAGAACCGGGCACCGCGGTAGTCGAGCTTGAAATATCCTGCCGTGTCCTTCGGCTCCTCCGCCGCGAAGCCCAGCTCCTTGCGGATCCGAGCATGCCAGAACTCCGCCAGCGCCTCGGTGAGCTGCATGACCAGGCCGTTGAGCTCGTAGTAGTCGCGGTATTGGTTTGCGGCGAACATCTTGGACGTGAACTCCTCGATCTTCGAGCCGGCGGTGACCAGCTGGACCGGCAGCACGTCAATCTGCCCCGACTCACGCGACTTCACGAAGTCGGCCAGGCACAGGTGCCGGTCGCGGCGCTGGCGCGGGAAGTCGAAGCGCAGCCGGTCGGTGCCGATCGGACCACCTGAACCACCATCAGGGGCGAGCAGGCCCGCGGTGCCGAGGACGCCGTCGTGATCCTCCCCGTGGTGCAGCACCACCACCTGTTCCCCCTCGGAGACCACCGGGAAGTAGCCGTAGGCGACGGACGCGTCAAGCATTCCCTCGGCGAGGATCCGGTCCAGCCAGTAGCGCAGGCGCGGCCGGCCCTCGCGTTCCACCAGTTCCTCATAGGAGGCGCCGTCCTCACCGCGGCCGGGCTTGAGCCCCCACTGCCCCATGAACGTGGCGCGTTCGTCGAGCAAGGCCGCGTAATCGTGGAGTGCCACGCCGCGGACAATGCGTGTGCCCCAGAACGGCGGCGCAGGCACGGGGTTGTCGGAGGCAACGTCGGACCGGCCCGGCATTGCCTCCGGCTCGGTCACCGTAAACTTCGCGCCGCCCTTGTGGATGCGCTTCTTCAGCGGCGGCAGGCCGACGTCGTCCGGTGACTCGCCGCGGGCGACGCGCACGAGCGGTTCCATGAGGGCAAGGCCCTCGAAGGCGTCCTTGGCGTACCGGACCACGCCGTCAAACTGCTCCGCCAGGTCCTGCTCCACGTAGGCGCGGGTCAGGGCAGCGCCGCCGAGGATGATGGGCCACTTCTTCGCCAGGCCGCGGGACTGCAGCTCGGCAAGGTTCTCCTTCATCACCACGGTTGACTTCACCAGCAGCCCGGACATGCCGATCACGTCGGCGTTGTGCTCCTCCGCCGCGGCCATGATCTCGGCGATGCCCTGCTTGATGCCGATATTGATGACGTTGTAGCCGTTGTTGGTGAGGATGATGTCCACCAGGTTCTTGCCGATGTCGTGCACGTCGCCGCGCACCGTGGCGATCACCATGGTGCCCTTGCCCGAGGAATCGGATTTCTCCATGTGCGGCTCGAGCAGCGCGACGGCGTTCTTCATCACCTCGGCGGACTGCAGCACGAACGGCAGCTGCATTTCGCCGGCGCCGAAGCGCTCGCCCACCACCTTCATGCCCTCAAGCAGGTGGTCGTTGATGATGCCGAGCGGGGTCAGGCCCTCGCTGCGTGCCAGGTCGAGGTCCTCCTCGAGGCCCTTGCCTTCGCCGTCGATGATGCGCCGTTCCAGGCGCTGGCCGGTGGGCAGCGCCGCGAGTTCGGCGGCGCGCTGGTCCTTGAGCGCTGCGGTGTCGACGCCGGCGAACATGTCCAGCATGACGGCCAGCGGGTCATAGGTGGTGTTGCCGTCGGCGTCGTATTCGCGGCGGTCCCAGACGAGGTCCAGCGCCACCTTGCGCTGCTCTTCCGGCAGGGAGGCGAGCGGCACGATCTTGGCGGCGTCAATGATGCCGCTGGTCAGACCCGCCTGCGCGGCCTCGTGCAGGAACACCGAGTTCAGGACGACGCGCGCTGCCGGGTTCAGTCCGAAGGACACGTTGGAGACGCCGAGCGTGGTGTTGATGCCGGGGTACTTCGCGGTGATCTGGCGGATGGCCTCGATGGTTTCGATGCCGTCCCGGCGGGTTTCTTCCTGGCCGGTGGCGATGGGGAAGGTCAGGGCGTCGACGATGATGTCCTCGACGCGCATCCCCCATTCGCCCACCAGGGCATCGACGAGGCGGGAGGCGATGGCCACCTTGCCTTCGGTGGTTCGGGCCTGGCCCTGTTCGTCGATGGTCAGGGCGATCACGGCGGTGCCGTGTTCCTTCACGAGCGGCATGATGCGCGCGAAGCGGCTGTTGGGGCCGTCGCCGTCCTCGTAGTTGACGGAGTTGACCACCGGGCGGCCGCCAATGAGTTCGAGCCCTGCCTGCAGCACGGGCGGTTCAGTGGAGTCGATGACGAGCGGGAGGGTGGAGGCCGACGCGAAACGCGAGACGATCTCCTTGATGTCCGCGACGCCGTCGCGCCCCACGTAGTCGATGCAGACGTCCAGCAGGTGCGCGCCGACGCGGACCTGCTCGCGGGCGATGTCCACGCAGTCGTCCCAGCGCTCTTCGAGCATCGCCTGGCGGAACGCCTTCGACCCGTTGGCGTTGGTGCGCTCACCGATGGCGAGGTAGGCGGAATCCTGGTCGAACGGCACGTGGTGGTAGAGGGACGCGATGCCGGCTTCACGCTCGGTGGGGGTGCGGGCGGCGCCGTTGCTGGCTTTCGTCTCCGTGGTGACCGGGGCTGCGGTGCGGAAGGGCGCAAGGCGTTCGACGACGGCGGCCATGTGCTCCGGCGTCGTACCGCAGCAGCCGCCCACCAGGCCCAGGCCGAATTCGCGCACGAACTGCTCGTGGGCGGTGGCGAGTTCGGTGGGTGAGAGTGGGTAGTGCGCGCCGTTGGGGCCGAGGACCGGCAGGCCGGCGTTGGGCATGCAGGCGATGGCCACGGAGGACTGCTTGGAGAGGTGGCGGAGGTGCTCGCTCATCTCGTCCGGGCCGGTGGCGCAGTTCAGGCCGATGGCGTCGACGCCGAGCGGCTCCAGTGCGGTGAGTGCAGCGCCGATTTCGGAGCCCATGAGCATGGTTCCGGTGGTTTCGACCGTTACCTCGACGAAGATGGGGAGCCGGATGCCGCGTGTCACGATGGCCTGCTTGCAGCCGTTGACGGCGGCTTTGGTCTGCAGGAGATCCTGGCTGGTTTCGATGAGGAAGGCGTCCGCTCCCCCGTCGATGAGGCCCTCGGCCTGCAGGGCGAAGGTCTGTTTGAGGTAGTCGTACGTGGTGTGGCCAAGGCTGGGGAGCTTGGTGCCCGGGCCCATGGAGCCGAGGACCCAGCGCATCCGGCCGTCTGTTTTTTCTGCCGCTTCTGCGCGTTCCCGGGCGATCTCGGCGCCCTTGCGGGCGAGCTCTTCGATGCGGTCGTCGATGCCGTAGTCGGAGAGGTTGGACCAGTTGGCCCCGAAGGTGTTGGTCTCGACCGCGTCGATGCCTGTGGCGAAGTAGGCATCGTGGATGTCGGCGAGGACATCCGGGCGGGTGTCATTGAGGATCTCATTGCAGCCTTCGAGGCCCTGGAAGTCTTCCTCGAGAGACAGGTCCCGGCCCTGCAGCATGGTGCCCATCGCGCCGTCAGCAATGACGACGCGGTGATTCACTGCGTCCAGCAGCTCCTGCGATCGGACAGGGCGGGGCACGGACTCAATATCAAGCGCAAAACGAGGCATCTAAACAGGTTACGGTCGACACGCCGAAACATTGCTTCGTATGTCCGTGTACTACGACGGAGGCGGCGGGTTAGTGAGGTGGGTGAGCTGTCCGAGATCCTCACGGCACGAACAGAAGAATGCATCTGGCGCGTCGGTAAGCGTGTGTCTGGTCAATTTCCCGGCAGTGCCGGCGTCCGTCCCTGATCTTCCACACACTCTTGCGTCCACCTCCGGCCGCTACCGAATCCGTCTTCACGGCATCATCAGCGAGTCACTCCTCACCGAACTCCTGCCCCGCGAGCGCGGACTAGGGGGCATTTCCTTGCGTTACCGCGGTCGGTAAATGCCTAACTAGCACAGGCCCTCTCCGAAGCCAGAAATTCTCATTAGGCCTGGAGAGGCGCCAGTACTGTCTAGTCAGCCTAGTCAGCGGACTACAAGGTCGGTGAAAAACTTAGACTGAGGCCGACACCTCGGACCGCAGCGGGGGCAGAGTCGCAAGTTTTTCCTGCAGCAGGTCTGCTACTTCTTCGATGCTTCTGTGGGCGAGGTCAATATGGCCAGTCGAAGCCGGTAGACCGATGATGGCTGGTCGCGTCGGTCCCACGATGAGGGGGAGGAGATAGTCCCCTGTGCGCTTGTGGGCGGCGTTCTTCCCAATTTCGAATTCAAAAGCAGGCCAGTCGCTTTCGGGATAATCATCCGAAAGACACACCACCATGAACTGAGCGTCTTCACTGTAGACGCGTCCGAGTTCGACGCGCAGATCCTTGCCCCAGAGGATCGCCTGCGAGTCAAAGTCGTAAAACACCTCCATGCCTCGTTCCTTCAAGGTGTCAACGAGCTTCTTCACCGTGGCGCGGTCACTTCCGGCGAATGAGACGGCCACGTCGTACTCATAACCAAGACGCCGGATGTTAACCTGCGAACGAACCCTCGAAAAATCAAGGTGGTCGAGGTAAAACCTGAAGACGGGGTCGTCAATAGTGAGCGTGCCGTTTTCGAAGATGAGAATGTCCGAGAGCTCATGTTCTCGAATGACTTCGGGCAGTGCTTTCATCGCGCGATAGAAGCTGTTCCTGAGACCATCCTTAGCGCTAGCTTCAGCACTTCCGACAACGTTGTGATACAACTCGTCCTGCGAAATCTGTTGCTTGCCGCTGCGTGCTACAAAGTGAACAATTTCGTAGTAGGTGTCATAAACCGAGCGGGCTTGACGTCGCCCACGAGCCAGACTGACGATCTTCGTAAGATAACGGCCATCATACTGTTTGACCACCGCGTTCCTGATGAGTGGTAGCTCGACTCGGACATCAACCAGCGTTTCGCCTGTCCAAAACACATCCGCTTCGACACAGGCGATTCGACATATGGCTTGAAAAATGGACGGCGAACCTTGTGCCGCCGCTACCGCGGTGCTCCTACTCTCGTCGTCCAGCCGAATATTCAAAGCTGCTTCGCCCTTCTTAAGCAGCTTCTCCATAAACTCGGTCGACTGAGACTCCAAGTGCCACGTGTCGTTGCGAATCGCCAGTTCGGGGTCAAGACCAAGAATTTCTTCGCTGGTTTTTGCAATCCCGATCATAAAAAATCGGATTCCAACCTCATGCCAAAGCTTGAGAAATTTGGCCAACTCCGTTCGTGCACCTAAGGAAAGATGATGAACATCGTCGATCATTACCAGGTCATAAAGTTTGAGCCAGGGCAAGATCTCTTCCGTAGTTGGTGCAACCCGGAACTCCTGTCCGAGTACTTCCAGGATGCTCGTACTTTCAGCGTAGTTACGGCCTGAAAAGGCGTGTACCTTATTCTCGTCTAGGTCAAGCGATTTCAAAGTGCTATTGGCAACCGTGGACTTGCCGCTGCCGGAAGGGCCAACTAGGGTGACGTGCTTGCCCCTAGTAAACAAGGAGCCTTTGAGTTGCTGAGCCTCGGCGGGAGGAACGTAGGTCAGAGCAGGCAAACCCGCTTCGTTGAATACTTCGTCGAGTTTGTGTTTCAAATCTTCCCCCAAGGAAATTTTTCTAATCATCCGTTTCGACACCCAGCTTCATCACCGGAGCGCATGTGGATTTACATTACAGGGCTTGGGGGAGGAACTCTGTGATCATCCGCAGCTCACCCTGCTTTGTACATCGCTCCACTGCCTAGCCCGCGCCTCCGGAACTTGGCCTGCCTCCAGGTGAAATCCCTGACTGTTTCACCCCTGTCCACGGCACCCAGAATGCCCCTAGAGGTCCTCCGCAACAGGAGCCGCGAACTGCGCCTCGTACAACCGCGCGTAAGCCCCGCCGGCAGCTAACAAGGAAGCGTGCGTCCCCTGCTCCACGATCTGGCCGGCCTCCATCACCAGGATGAGGTCGGCGTCGCGGATCGTGGACAGGCGGTGGGCGATCACAAAGGAAGTCCGGTCGGACCGCAGGGCACTCATGGCCTTCTGCACCAGCACCTCCGTCCGCGTATCCACTGAAGAAGTCGCCTCGTCCAGGATTAACACTGAAGGCCGCGCCAGGAACGCCCGGGCAATCGTCAGCAGCTGCTTCTCCCCTGCGGACACATTGGACCCCTCGTCCTCCAGCAGGGTGTCGTACCCGTCCGGCAGTGACCGCACGAACCGGTCCACATACGTCGCCCGGGCGGCCTCCAAAATTTCCGCTTCGGTAGCCCCGGGCCGCCCGTACGCGATGTTGTCCCGGATGGTCCCCGCGAACAGCCACGTGTCCTGCAGCACCATCCCCATCCGCGAGCGCAGCTCGCGCCGCGGCACCGAGGTGACGTCCACGCCGTCGAGCGTTATCCGCCCCGCATCGATCTCGTAGAACCGCATCATCAGGTTCACCAGCGTGGTCTTCCCCGCCCCGGTGGGCCCCACAATCGCCACCGTCTGCCCCGGCTCCGCCACCAGGGACAGCGAGGAGATCAGCGGTTGGTCCGGCGAGTACGAGAACGAGACATCCGAGAACACCAGCCGCCCCCGCCCAAACACCGGCCCAGCAGACGGCGCGGGCTCAACAGATTCCTCCTCCTCGTCCAGCAAAGAGAACACCCGCTCCGCCGACGCCACCCCGGACTGCAGCACATTCGCCATGGACCCCAGCTGCGCCAGCGGCATGGTGAACTGCCGCGAGTACTGGATGAACGCCTGCACATCGCCCAACTGCATCGCCCCGGACGCCACCTGCAGCCCGCCCACCACGGCGATCCCCACATACACCAGGTTCCCGATGAACGTCATGGCCGGCATGATCAGCCCGGAAATGAACTGGGCACCAAAACTGGCCTCATACAGCTCCGCGTTCTTCTGCCGGAACCGCTCCCCCACCTCCTGCTGCCGGCCGAACACCTTCACGAGCGCATGCCCGGTGTACGTCTCCTCGATCTGCCCGTTCAGCTCCCCCGTGTGCTTCCACTGCGCCACGAACAGCTTCTGCGAGCGCTTGGCGATCAGCGCCGTCAGCCCCAGCGTCAGCGGAATGGTCACCAGCGCGATCAGTGCCAGCGTGGGCGACAGGATCACCATCATCACCAGCACGCCCACCACGGTCAGCACCGACGTGACCGCCTGGCTGATGGTCTGCTGCAGGCTCTGCGAAATGTTGTCCACGTCGTTGGTGACCCGGCTGAGCAGCTCGCCGCGCTGGATCGAGTCGAAATACCGCAGCGGCAGCCGGTTGATCTTCGCCTCAATTCGCTCCCGCAGCCCGAACACCGTCCGCTGCACCACCCCGTTCAGCACATACGCCTGCACCCACATAAACGCCGACGACAGCACATACAGCACCAGCGCCCACGTCAGCACACTGCCCAGCGCGGCGAAGTCGATCCCCTGCCCCGGCACCAGGTCCATGGCACTGAGCATGTCGGCGCGCTGCCCCTCCCCGGACGCCCGCAGCTGCGCAATCACCTGCTCCTTGCTCACCCCCGCCTGCAGCTCCCGCGACACCACGCCGGCGAAGATCAGGTTGGTGCCCTCCCCCAGCAGCCGCGGCCCGATCACGGACAGCGCCACCCCGGCCACCGCCGTCGCGAACACCAGCAGCAGCCACGCCCGCTCCGGCCGCAGCGTCCCCATCAGCCGCTTGGCCGACGGCCAGAAGTTCATCGCCTTCTCCGCCGGGACGTTCATCCCCGCGAACGGCCCGCCCCGCCCCGGTCCGCCTGCCGGGCGGGGGATGCGTACGACGTCGGCGCTTGCCGTTTTGGCTCCGGGTGCGGTTCCGGAGCTGGTACCGGAAGACGCGGACGACGGCGGCCGGTGCGGCGCGCTCATACCGTCTCCTCCGCTGCCAGCTGGGAGGAGACGATCTCGCGGTACGTCTCCGACGTTTCCAGCAGCTCGCGGTGCGTTCCGCGCCCCACGATCCTGCCGTCGTCGAGCACTAAGATCTGGTCCGCATCCACGATGCTGGAGACGCGCTGGGCGATGATCACCAGCGTGGCGCCGGCGGTGCTGCGCTTGAGGGCCTGCCGGAGCCGGGCGTCGGTGCCGGTGTCCAGGGAGGAGAACGAGTCGTCGAAGATGTACAGCTCGGGCCGCTTCACCAGTGCCCGGGCGATGGCCAGCCGCTGCCGCTGCCCACCGGAAACGTTGGTGCCGCCCTGGCTGATGGGCGCGTCCAGCCCCTCCTCCGTGCGCTCCACGAAGTCGCGGGCCTGGGCGATCTCCAGCGCGGCCCACAGCTCGTCCTCGGTGGCGTCCGGCTTGCCGTAGAGCAGGTTGCTGCGGACGGTGCCGCTGAACAGGTAGGGCCGCTGCGGGACCAGGCCGATGTGCCCCCAGAGCAGGTCCGGGTGCAGCTCGCGGACGTCCACGCCGTTCATCCGGACCGAGCCTTCCGTGGCGTCGAAGAGCCTCGGCATGAGGTTCACCAGGGTGGTTTTGCCGGCGCCGGTGCTGCCGATGATCGCCGTCGTCTGCCCTGCTTTGGCGGTGAAGCTGATCCCGGTGAGGACCGGCTGGTCGGCACCTGGGTAGGCGAATCCGACGTCGCGCATTTCCAGCTCGCCGCGGCGGCCGTCCTTTCCCGCCGTCGTACTGACGGGATGAAGCGGCGGCCGGACGCTCGACTCGGTCCGCAGCACCTCCCCGATCCGGTCCCCGGACACCGCGGCGCGCGGGATCATCACGGCCATGAACGTGGCCATCATGACGGACATCAGGATCTGCAGCAGGTAGCTCAGGAACGCGATGAGCGTGCCCACCTGCATGGAGCCGTCCTGGATGCGGAACGACCCGAACCAGATCACGGCCACGGACGAGACGTTCAGGACCAGCATCACCATGGGGAACGCGAGCGCCATGAGCCGGCCGGCGCGCAGTGCGGTGTCCGTGACGTCCTCGTTGGCGCGGGCGAAACGTTCGGTCTCGATGTCCTCGCGGACGAAGGCGCGCACCACGCGGATGCCGGTGAGCTGCTCGCGGAGGACCCGATTCACGGTGTCGATCCGCTTCTGCATCTTGCGGAACAGCGGCACCATCCGGACGGTGATCAGGCCGACGGCGATCAGCAGCACCGGGACGGCGACGGCGATCAGCCAGGACAGCTGCGCATCCTGCCTGATGGCCATGATCACGCCGCCGATGCTGAGCATGGGCGCGGTGACCAGCATGGTGGCGGACATGAGCACCAGCTGCTGGACCTGCTGGACGTCGTTGGTGGACCGTGTGATGAGGCTGGGTGCGCCGAACTTGGTGACCTCCTGCTCGGAGAAGTCGCCCACCCTTGTGAAAATGGCGTCCCGGAGGTCACGGCCGACGCCCATCGCCGCCTTCGCCGCGAAGTACACCGCGATCACCGCGCACACGATCTGCAGCAGGGTGATCCCCAGCATCACGCCGCCCAAGCTGAGGATGTAGCCGACGTTCCCCTTGGCCACGCCCTCGTCGATGATGTCCGCGTTCAGGGTGGGCAGGTACAGGGACGCGATGGACTGCGCCAGTTGGAAGACCACGACGGCGGCGAGCAGCTGCCGGTGCGGCCGGACGTATTCAACAAGCAGCTTCCAGAGCATGGGCGGCTCCTGACACAGTGTCCACAAGGTGTGGTGCGAAGGTCAGTTTACGTCCGGCGGCTGAGGTGGGGACGTGCGTGTGGAGGAGAAGTTGGGCGGGTTCTCGGAGGGCGTATTCAGGTGCGTCATAAGCAAAAGCGCCTTCACCAAATCAGGACATGAATTGGCCGGGGTGCGCTAAGAGCACCCCGGCCAATCCCCCAATTTAGGCCTTGTAGCCCGAGGGCGGCGTGAGTACCCCGCGCTCGATGAGTTTCTCGATATTGGCGGCTCGGGTTGAGTCTTCCCGGGCCAGCCAGTCCTCACCGGGAGGGGCGTCGAGGTACTGGTTCTTCGGGTAGATGGGGGTGTCGTAGATAACCCGGTACTGCTCGGTGCGCAGGTCCTTATACTGGTTGTACAGGCCATTGGAGACTCGGGCCCGGCGGAGCGCCTCGATGTCGATCGTGGTGCAGACGAACGAGTCACCCGACGTCCAGCCTTGCTGCTTGGTCAGGATCTGGCCCCGCGGACCGACGATCATGGACTGGCCGCCAAACAGGTCCTGCATGCTCCCGTCGTCACGAACCTCGGGCCCCAGGTTCGGGGCGACGACATACGCCGAGTTGAACATGGCGTGTGCCCGGTTCTGCAGTTCCCACATGCCGTTCTGCACGGCCGGCTCGATCAGGGTGCCCCGGATAATGATCTCGGCGCCGTTCATCGCGAGCCCACGCGGCACCTCGGGGTAGACACCCTCGTGGCAAATGGCGTACCCGATGTTGCCGATCTCGGTCTTCGCCACAGGGAAAATGGCATCCATTGCATTGCCATTGCCCTTCTTTTCAATCCACTCGTCCCACACGTCGTGCGGGTTCATGTTGCCAAGCATGCCGCCCTCATAGGCATCACTGGTGGCCTTGTAACGCTTGTAGATAATGTCGCCCTGCGGATCGATGATAAAGGCGACATTGAAGTGGCGGTCCGGGAAATCATCATCCTTGACCATGTACAGCTCGGCAGCGATGTAGGTGTTGAGTTCCACGGCCTTCTTGGCCAACTCGTCCGTCTCCGGCCCGGGGATTGTCACAGCAAAGTGGCGCTCCTTTTCCCGGTTACCCGGGGTGTTAGCGATCATCCCCTGAATAGCCATCTCCGGCAGGACAACCAGCTTGACAGGAGAGCCCTCCCAGGCCCCGACCATGACTGCTGTATCGATGAATTCGTTGATGCGCTTGACGTTCGCAACGCCGTCACCGGGATTCTTCACATTGATTGTCCGCGGCGAAACTGCAACGACGACAAATGGATCGACCATTGTTTTTCTCTCTTTTCTCTTCTTTGAGTTCCTGAGTTAGCGCTAACTCAGCCTATTGCGGTGAGGTAGGGAATTGCAAGACCCGAAGGTCAATGATTTTCAGAAATAGGCCAGGAGCCCTTGGGTCCCAGAGCTGGGAGTTCAGCCCCCGGTTTGGGTGCAGGCAGACGCTGTTGGTATCAGCGCCGGCTACGCGGCGACGCGGTGGTGTCGCGGAGCATGAGGAGCGGTTCCAGCAGGGGGATGTCCCCCTCCGCCTCCTCTTTGATCATGGCGAGGACGCGGCCTACAGCGATGTGGCCGATGGCTTCGAAGTCCAGCTTCACCGTGGTCAGTGCCGGCCGGAAGAAGGGTGCTTCCTTGACGTCGTCGAATCCCACGACGCTGACATCGCCCGGTACGTTGCGCCCGGCGTCGTCCATGGCCTTAATCACGCCGAGCGCGAAGGGGTCGTTGGCGGCAAAGACCGCCGTGACATCCTTCCTCGCGGCGAGTTCACGTCCAACGCGGTATCCCTCAGCGGCCGACCAATCGGTCGTTGCGAGCGGCGTCGGAACGACGCGTCCAGCCGCGCCCAGTTCCGCCGCCCATCCCTGGACCCGGGCTGATGTTGCCATCCAACCCGGAGGGCCTTGAACATGCCACACCGTTTCGTGCCCGAGGTCCAGCAAGTGGCGCACCACCATCCGGGCACCCCGCACTTCGTCAACGGAAACGCTTGTGGGGCTCGGGTGCGATCCCTGCTGGAAGGTGACCACGGGGACACCGATGTCGAGGTCCTCAAGCACCGTGATCGCATCCAACAGGGGCGCGAGCACGATTACGCCGTCGACCGTGTCCGAATTGATGGATTCGAAGGCTGCCCGGATATCCCGCCGTTCGAGACTGGCCAACGTGACCAGACGCGTAGCGTAGCCATGTTGCCGGGCTTCCTCCGAAATACCGTACAGGGCCACCGTTGGGCCCAGGACCGACAATTCGAAGCTGACAACACCGATCGTCATGGTCCGGTTGCTGGCGAGCGCCGCGGCTGCAGGATTTCGCCGGTACCGGAGTTGCGCAATCGCGTGCTCCACGCGTTGTCGGATGTCTGGATCCACATTCGTGGCTCCCCTGACTACCCGTGACACAGTCTGCTGGGACACTCCGGCGAGCCGGGCAACGTCGGACATCCGGGGAGCCTTTGACCTGGAGGCCAGCCGCTCCCCGCGCCCATTGGTGTTGCGGGCTTCTGAAGGCGCGGGAGTCGTGGACACCACTCCATTATCCCCGGCTACCCTCGAGGAGCCCCGGAACGCGCCGCCGGTCGGCGCGCCAGCTGTCACGGACGCCGGTACCGCAGGACTTCGGGATGCTGGTCGTACGGCCACTCGGCCCCCTCCACCATGTACTTGCGGGTGGTGTAGCTGCCGTCCATTGTTGAGGCCAGCGACGGAGGTCCGTCGAAGCCGATGACACCCCAACCGACGCGGTTCTCGTTCCCTCCATACACCGGGTCGCCGTAAAACCCCTGGCGGGTGTTGAGCACCAGCAGCGGGAAAAACTCCAGGAAGTCCTCGTTGACCGGCTGGTTTCCTGCCGGCGCGCCGCCAAGACCAACCTCGGAGTGCTCCAGCGAGAAAGCGTGTGGCTTCGCCGCGCCCGACAGTGTCTCGAGCACCGCGTCCTGGTCCTCTTCCGTAAGTCCGAGGAACTCGACGTCGGCACGCTCTTTCGCCAGCCGGTCCAACTCCAGGACGCCCTCGCGGTAAAACTCCCGGCGCTGCTTGATGCGCTCCTGCCATGCGGCCTCGTCGCGGCCCTCCATCCGGAGGAACCCGTTGCCGTCCGCTGCCGGGAAGATGAACTGCGTTCCCGCAAGCATCCGGTCAATGAAGCGGACCACCTTGGCCTCACGTGCACCCGGGTGGTGGTCGGTGGGGATAATCCGGGCCGACGCCGCTTCGATGGTGTTCCACTCGTGCTCGGTGAAGAAGACCGGGCCGTCAACGTCCCGTGTTGAGATGGGCACCGTAGCCCATTCCGCCTGTCCCATATGACATCTGTCCTTTCGTGTCCTGTGTTAAGTGCGAGTCAGTTTTCGGACCAGCCATGGCGGTCCACCTGAAGAATGCGGTCGGAGCACCGCCAGGCATTCGCCATGATCGTCAGGGCCGGATTGATACCGGTCGCTGTCGGGAAGAAGCTCGCGTCGAAGACGTAGAGGTTTGGTACTTCGTGCGAGCGGCACCAGCGGTCCACGACGGACGTCGCAGGATCATTGCCCATGCGGGCGGTGCCCAGTTCGTGCGAGGTGTTGCCGGTGATCCGCTCCATGTTGACCGGAATGACCTTCTTCGCCCCTGCAGCCTCCAGGATTTCCCCGTTCTTGGCGACCTGCCAGCGTTCCTGCGCAAAGTCATTGGAGTGGGGCGTATGGGTAATACGGGCGACCGGCAGACCCCAGGCGTCCTTGACGTTCGGGTCAAGGTCGACCCGGTTGTCCTCCACCGGCAGGTCATGCAGGAGGACACCGATCTTCATGCTGTGGTTGAAAAACTCGCGGTCGGAGTCCTTTGCCGCCTGGCCCCACGTAGGCCGGCCGGGGTAACTCCAGTTCACCGGGTGTCCGATCATGGACGGGAAGATCAGTGATCCCAGGATGTGGCCCCGGCTCTCATCCGTCTCGTAGAAGTCGAACGAACACAAGCTCATGTAGTGGCCCGCCCACCCGTAGAGCGGGTCGCTGACTTCACGGTCGAACAGGCCCACGGAGAATGAGTACTGATGGAAGGTTGCGTTCTTGCCCACCATGCCGCTGCCGTTGCCAAGGCCGTCCGGGAAGAGCCCTGACTTTGACATGAGCAGCAGGCGCGGAGTCTCGATGCCGCCGCCGCAGACGATCACGGCTTTGGCGTGCTGGACGAACTCGTCGCCGTCCTCGTCCTGGTAGCGGACACCGGTGGCGCGGCCGTCCTTGCCGACGAGAATCTCGCTGACATAGCAGTCGGATCGGAGGTCGTAGCGCCCAGTCGCAACGGCGTCCGGGATGAAGCTGATCAGCGTGGATGACTTGCCGCTTCCCGGGTCCGGGTACTGCTGCCAGAAACCGTTCTCACTGAATGGCTGGCGCCCCCGGTAGGGTTCGGTCACCATGCCCTGCGGCATGGGGAACGTACCATGCCCGAGCTTGGACATCGCGGTGGCGAAGGTCCGCCCGATCTGGCTCAGCGGTGACGGCTTGGTGGGGTAGCCGCGGCTGCGCCACGCTTCCCATTTGTTCGCCCCGGCAAGACCCGACGTGCCGAACTCCCACTCAACGCGTGTGTAGTACGGCTCCAGTTCGTCATAGGAGATGGGCCAGTCGACAAGGCTTGCTCCCGGAACATCGCCGTGCAGGCTGCGCAGCTTGAAATCGCTCTCGGCCATGCGCGGGACCATGCCACCCCAGTGGGTGGTGCCTCCGCCGACGACTTGCGGCGTGGCTGAGAAGTTGGTGATTTCGGCTTCTACTTTGTCGTTTGGGCGGTAGGTCCGCGGTTTGATCTTCGGATCCTGCCAGATGAAATTCCGGTTGAGGAACTTGAGTTCGTCCCCCGAGGCGTGCTCGGGCTTCAGCCAGGGCCCACGCTCGAGGCCCACCACCTTCAGTCCGGCCTCCGACAGCACCTTTGCCGCGGTTGCCCCGCCGGCGCCTGCGCCGACGATGACGACGTCCACCGCCTCAGGCTGCTTCTTCCTGGTCATTGCTTTGTTTCCTTTCGTAAATTCCTGCTTCGCGCCGGCAGTCAGACCGTCACGGCTTCAATGCCGTTCCGGCCCTCGCGTGCAAGGGGCAGCAGCTGGTCCCAGAGTTCCTGGGGGATGTCATGGTTGAGCAGGCGGACGGTTTCCTCCACCCGGCTCGGCTGCGACATTCCAACGATGGTGGACGCCACCCGGTCATCACGGACCGAGAATTGCAGGGCAGCTGCGGCGAGCGGGACGCCGTGCTGGCCACACAGCTCTTCCATGCGCAGGACCCTGTCGATCGTCGCCTGGTCCACCGGTGCGTAGCAGTAGCGCGGGACCGCGCGCGGTCCCTTGACGAGCATCCCGCCGCCGAACGGGGCAGCATTGACGAAGGCCACTCCGCGGCGGGCCGCGTCCTCCAGGAGCGGCTCGGCAGTCTGTTCGACGAGGGTGTAGCGGTTGTGGCTGATGACGGCGTCGAATGCATCGGTCGCCAGGTACTGCAACTCCAGGTCGATCGGGCCCCCGGCGACGCCCAGGTATTGGATAACACCCTGGTCCCGAAGATCGATGAGGGCTTCCAGCGGGCCTCCCTTGGCCACTCCCTCCTCGAAGGAGATCTTCTCGGGGTCGTGCAGGTAGACGAGATGGAGCTTATCGAGCCCGAGGCGCTTCAGGCTCTCCTCGACGGACCGGCGGACGCGGTCCCCGGAGAAGTCGGTGCTGCCGGGAAGCGGATCGACCTTCGTGGCGACGACGTATCCCTCAGGGATGCCGCCGCGCTCGGCGATGGCCCGGCCAATCCGCTCTTCACTTGCACCGCCGCCGTACTCATTCGACGTATCAATGAACGTGAAGGGCCCGTCGAAGACGCGGTGGATCGTGGCGACGGCGGTGTCTTCGTCGACCTCGTAACCGTACTGGGCGGGAAAGCTGCCGAGCGCACTGGTGCCGACACAAATGTCGGAGACGGTCAGGCCGGTGCGTCCGAAGGGGTGAATGGACATGATTCCTGCTTTCTGAAGCTGAATTGGGATGACGATGGCTACGCGGCTATGCGGGCTGGGTGCGCCGGAAATGTTTGGCGAAGAATCCGGAGATCCTCTGGACGCCGCCTGCGCTGGAGAGGAAGACGGCGAGGATGATCACTGCGCCTTTGATGACCAGCTGCGGCTCGGAGGAGATCCCTACGAGGTTCATGATGTTGATGATGGTGGTCAGGATGAACACCCCGATCACGGCGTTCAGGGGATCGCCCTTGCCTCCCATGAGGGATGCGCCGCCCACCACGACGGCTGCGATGGCGTCGAGTTCGTAGCCTACGCCGATGAGCGAGCTTCCCTGCCGCAGCTGGGCGGCGGCGACCAGGCCTGCGAGGCCGGCGAGAACGCCGGAGATTGTGTAGGTGATGATCAGGTTCCGCGCCACAGGCAGGCCCGAAAGCCGCGATGCTTCAGGATTGCCGCCAATCGCGTAAAGCGAGCGACCGAACGTGGTGTACTTGGCCACGAGCGCCGCGATCACGGCCACGATGATGAAGATCAGGACGGGGTTGCGGATGCCGAGGACGCTGCCGCGGGAGAAGACCTGAATGATCCACTGGTCCTTGATCTCGATCAGGCTTGTTGACTGGATGATGTAGCTGAAGCCCTTGACGGCACTCATCATGGCGAGCGTCGCGATGAACGGAGGGATGTTCAGCCAAACGACGAGGATGCCGTTGATCAGTCCGGCGGCAGCGCAGCAGGCAAGCACAAACACGACGGACGCGCCGGCGGGCATCCCGGACTGCAGGGTCAGTGCCGTAAGGACCGTGGACATCGCCAGGATCGAACCTACGGAGAGGTCGATGCCGCCGGTCAGGATGACAAAGTATTGGCCGATCGCCAGCACGACGACGATCGAGGCGGCCGTGATCACGTTTTCAGCATTGCGGAACGTCAGGAAGTCGTCGGAGACGTAATAGCCCACCGCGACGATCGCGAGGAGCACAAGGATCAGGTAGCTCTTCGGCAGGGCACGGAAGGTGCTGCCCCGCAGTCGGGAGCCGATGCTGGCCAATGGCGATGGGGACGGGGAGGGGGCGCCACTCGTTGGCGGCAGGGACGACAAGGTCCGGGACATAGGTGTACTCCTGAATAGAAACTGATTGGGGGGCCGTCAGGCGAAGCGCTCAAGGATGGCGTTGCCGGAGGGGTCGATGTCGTCATGGTCGAGTTCGGCGACGACTTGGCCGCGCGCCATCACGAGGACGCGGTCGCACATCATCGCCTCCGTGATCTCCGAGCTCGCCACCACGACGGTTCCGCCGGCCTGCGCGAACTCGCGGATGAGCTCGTACATGTCCTCCTTCGCCCCGACGTCCACGCCGCGGGTGGGTTCGTCGCACACGAGGATGCGTGACTGGCGGACAAGCCAGCGGGCCAGGATGGCCTTCTGCTGGGTTCCCCCGCTCAGCGTCTTGAGCGGCTGATGCACTCCGGATACCTTCATGCCGAGCCGGCCCACCATCTCCCCGGCCACGGCACGTTCCCGCCGGGACTGGATCACGCTCAGCCGGCTGAATTGCGGCAAACTGGCCAGCGTGATGTTGCCGGCAACGCCCATGTCCGGGATGAAGCCCGCTGCCTTGCGGTCCTGCGGCAGCAGCCCGATCCCGCGGCGGATCGCGTCGCGCGGGGCACGGAAGTCCACCGCTTTCCCGTCGACGCGGATCTCGCCGGAAGTCCGCCTCCGCGCACCAGCGATGAGGCCAGCCAGTTCTGACTGGCCGCTGCCGATGAGCCCCGAGATGCCGAGCACCTCGCCTTCACGCAGCTCGAACGACACCTTGTCCACGTACCCCTGCTCTGAGAGGTCGCGGGCGGAGAGGATGATGCTCTCCTTCGGTCCGGCGCCGAGGCTGGGCGAGCGTTCCCCGCGGAGGGCCGCTTCGGCAATGGACCCTTCGAGGCTCTTCCCGACCATTGCCGTGACCACGTCCGCGGGCTTGGAGTTTGCTGTCTTCAAATCCGCAGCGTTTACCCCATCGCGCAGCACTGTCACGGCGTCGCAGAGCGAAAACAGCTCGTCCATGCGGTGCGAAATGTATAACAGCGTCACGCCTTGTTCGGACAGGGAGCGGAGGACGGTGAACAGCCGTTCAACATCGGGCAGGGGCAACGTGGAGGTGGGTTCATCCAGAAGCAGGACCCGGGCGTCCTTGTGCAGGGCCTTGGCCAACTCCACAGCCTGTTGCTCCGCTGTGGAGTAACTTGCCACGGGGCGGCGGACATCGAGATCGAAACCTACCCGGTCCAGCGCGGTCCGGGCTTCTGCCTGCATACGCTGCCAGTCGACAGAGGCCCCCGCCCGCCGGGGCAACTGTCCCAGGAAGATGTTCTCGGCCACCGAGAGGGACGGCACGAGCGAGAGTTCCTGGTAAATTGTGTGGATCCCGGCGCGCTGGGCGTCCATGGGGTCTCGAAAACGCTGAAGCTCGCCGCCAAGGCGGATGGTCCCGCCGTCCGGGGACTCCGCTCCGGAGAGGATTTTTACGAGCGTCGACTTGCCTGCGCCGTTCTGCCCGGCAAGTGCGTGAATGGATCCACGGGAGACGCTGAAGCTGACTCCCTTCAACGCCTGGACGCCGGGATAGGACTTGGTGACGCCATCGAGCCGCAGCTCCGAAGCGCCGTCATGGGTGTCTCGTGCTGTCTCCGCCGCTGCGGTGGAAGGCGAGACCTGGTTATGGGCGAGCATCATGCTCCTTATATAGGGCTCTGGGTGGAACTGCCGGCCACGGGGCAGCGCCGGCCAGGGAGCTCAGTCTTTTGCGCGGACATAGGTGTCCGTGGGGACGTAGTAATCCGGCGCCTCGGCGGGCGTGATGACCGTCGTGTCGATGTAGTTCGTCTTGTCCGGGCACTGGGCCTGGTCGCCATTGAAGGCAGCAAGTGCCATCCGCACTGCGGCGGCTCCCTGGTCCCACGGCTGGTTGGAGGCATCCGCCTGCAACGGACCCGTCGGGTCGTCCACCATTTCCTTGATCGCCCCCATGCCGCCGTCATAGCTGGCCATGATGATCCCGTCACCCCAGAGACCGGCCTGTTGCAGGCCCTGAACGATGCCGCCATGCATCACGTCGCTCATGCTGTAGACAACCTTGATGTCCGGGTTGGCGGTGGCCACGTCCCGGATCGGGGCGAGCGCTTTGTCGGGCTTCCATTCCCCGTACTTCGTATCGAGCTTTACGGTAGTGACGCCCGGGTGCTTATCCATAACGCGGTTCCACCCCGCCATGAAACCGTTGAACCGGAGATCGCTCAACACGTCTCCCGGGAAGCCGCCGATACCGACGAGCTTGATCTGGCCGTTGTCGCCGTACTTCTCGAGCGCCTTCTGGGCAGCGGTTTCGCCGGCAAGTGAGCCGGTGTGCTCCTGGTCCTCGGCAACGTAGCAGAACATGTCCGGGACCAGTGACTTATCCAGGCTTGAGTTGACGGTGACGACGGGTATGCCCGCATCCTTCAGCGCCTGAACCGAGGGTCCGACGCCGAGCGGGTCGTTCGGGTTCATCACCACGACGTCTACGCCCTTTGTGATGAGGGTCTGCACGTCAGCGTTCTGCCGGACGGTATCACCATTGGCGTCAAGCAACTCGAGGCGCGCCCCAATCTTCCCCGCCTCAGCCTGGCCGCCCTCAACGAGGGTCTTCCACCAGTCACTGCCGCTGATGCCGCGCTGGCTCCAGCCGATGACAAGCCCCTTTCCGCTTGCCTTCTCCTCCGCATTGTCCGCGGTGGCGCCGCCCTTGCACCCGGTCAGCCCAAGCATGGCGACCGTCAGGACGGAGGCGCACAGAGCCGCCTTGCCAAGTCTTTTGTTCCGACGAATTCCAGTTGTAGTTCTCCGCATGAACAACACTCCCTTGTGTTCGTGATCACCCCACCTTTGGGGCTGTGAGCTAACTTACATGCTGAGTTAGCGCACTATCAAGGGTTTTCGGAAAACTTGTTAAAGGTGTGACGACTGGTGTTATTCGCATACAAAGTGGCGGAAACAAAGGGATAAGAGGTCGCCGCTGGCGCCAGCAGCATTAGTAAGGGTGCTGATTTATCGCTAACTCAGCAGCTCGGACGACCACGCCCCTACGGCAAGATCGGCCAGAAGGAATGTAGTCACTACCGACGCTTTCCATCGCAGGTCGATGTGTAGCGCTGGCACGGAGCATCCGCGCCTGCCTCCTCGAAGCTCAGCTACCCAACCCACGATTGGGGGAAGATTTCGGGGATGACCCCTCGACACCGTTACTAAGGCTGCTTAGCATTAAGGCTCGATAAGTTCTCTTTTGCGTACAGCCGTCAGGCGGGATTTTTTCCCGAAAGCCTGGCGGTGTGACAACCTTTTGGCCTCACGAGCCTTGGGTGGGCTCAGGGGCCACTATCCTTATTCCCCCATTCCCTCGCCAGCTCCAATACGCGTATCGGGTGCAACTCCCCCCTTTTTCCGGGCCGCAGTCCTGCAGGTCCCTTGCTTTGCTGCGCCCGGAAGGTACCAGTACTGGACTAACGATCGGATGGGATAGAAGAAAAGAGCGGAAAAGTGAAGGCAGTAGTTTACAAAGGACCGAACGACGTCAGCGTTGAGGACGTACCGGATGCCAAAATCGAGCACCCGGCCGACGTGCTGGTGCGAATTACCGCTGCGAATATCTGCGGATCAGACCTACACATGTATGAGGGCCGCACCAGCTTCGAACCCGGACGCACCTTTGGACACGAGAACCTGGGTGAAGTGGTTGAGACCGGCCCGGCTGTCAGCAAAGTAAAGGTGGGCGAACGCGTCGTACTGCCGTTCAACGTCGCCTGTGGATTCTGCAAGAACTGCGACCGGGGCTTCACCAATTACTGCCTGACCATGCAGCCGGAACCCCAGCTCGCAGGCGCGGCCTACGGTTTCGCGGACATGGGCCCGTACCAAGGCGGACAGGCAGAATACCTGCGGGTGCCGTACGGGGACTTCAACTGCCTGCGCCTGGGCGAGGACTCCGTGGAGAAAGAGCTCGACTATGTCATGGTGGCCGACATCTTCCCCACCGGCTGGCACGCCACCGAGCTCGCGGGGGTGTACCCGGGAGACTCCGTGGTCATCTATGGTGCGGGACCAGTAGGCCTTATGGCAGCCTACTCGGCCATTATCAAAGGCGCCGGCAAAGTCATGGTCGTAGACCGCCAAAAGGACCGCTTGAAGCTGGCCGAGCAGATCGGCGCCATCCCTGTGGATGATTCCGCCGTGGACCCTGTCGAGTTCGTCAAGGACCAGACCATGGGATTCGGGGCCGACCGGGGCTGCGAATGTGTCGGCTACCAGGCACACGACCCGGCCGGAAACGAACATCCCAACCAAACCCTGAACCGGCTCGTGGACTCCGTCCGGTTCGTCGGCGGCCTGGGCGTGGTGGGCGTGTTCCTGCCCCAGGATCCTGGCTCCCCCGATGAGCTCGAAAAGCAGGGGCAGGTGGCCTTTGACTACGGAAACTACTGGTTCAAGGGACAGACGATGGGATCGGGCCAGTGCCCGGTCAAGAAATACAACCGGGCCCTGCGCGACCTCATCGCCGGCGGGAAGGCCAGCCCCTCCTTCATCGTCAGCCACGAACTGCCGCTGGACCAGGCCCCCGAGGGCTACAAAAACTTCGACAGCCGCGAAGACGGCTGGACCAAAGTCGTCCTCCACCCGGCCAAAGTCTGACAAACCCAGACAGGAGAATTCTGATGACTGAACAAACTATTTCCCGGAGGTGGTACTGATGCGGTCAATGGTGTATCGCGGGCCCTACAAGGTCCGCGTGGAAGAAAAGGACATCCCTAAGATCGAGCATCCTAATGATGCGATCGTGCGGGTGACGAGGGCTGCGATCTGCGGCTCTGACCTGCACCTTTACCACGGCATGATGCCGGACACCCGGGTGGGAATGACTTTCGGGCACGAATTCATCGGCGTGGTGCACGAGGTGGGCTCCTCGGTGCAGAACCTGGCTGTCGGGGACCGGGTGATGGTCCCGTTCAACATCTACTGCGGGTCCTGTTACTTCTGCGCCCGCGGCCTGTATTCGAACTGCCACAACGTGAACCCGAACGCGACGGCGGTGGGCGGCATCTACGGCTACTCCCACACCTGCGGAGGTTACGACGGCGGCCAGTCCGAGTACGTGCGGGTACCGTTCGCCGACGTCGGGCCAGGCTTGATCCCGGACTGGATGGACGAAGAGGACGCCGTCCTGCTCACCGATGCCCTGCCCACCGGCTACTTCGGCGCCCAACTCGGCGACATCGTCCAAGGCGACACGGTGGTGGTGTTCGGCGCCGGGCCAGTGGGCCTGTTCGCCGCCAAGTCCGCGTGGCTGATGGGCGCAGGCCGGGTGATTGTGGTCGACCACCTGGAGTATCGGCTCGAGAAGGCCCGCACCTTCGCCCACGCTGAAACGTACAACTTCGCGGAATACGACGACATTGTGGTGCACCTGAAGAAAGCCACTGACTACCTGGGCGCCGACGTCGTGATTGATGCGGTGGGGGCCGAGGCGGACGGCAACTTCCTGCAGCACGTCACCAGCAGCAAACTGAAACTCCAGGGCGGCTCCCCCATTGCCCTGAACTGGGCCATCGACTCCGTCCGCAAGGGCGGCACCGTGTCCGTGGTGGGCGCCTACGGCCCGATTTTCAGTGCCGTGAAATTCGGTGACGCCATGAACAAAGGATTGACGCTACGGATGAACCAGTGCCCGGTCAAACGGCAGTGGCCGCGGCTTTTCGAACACATCCGCAACGGGTACCTCAAGCCCAGCGACATCGTCACCCACCGCATCCCGTTGGAACACATCGCCGAGGGATACCACATCTTCTCCGCGAAGCTCGATGAATGCATCAAGCCCCTCGTCATTCCCAGCGCGGCCTGAAAGGAAAAACCATCATGGCTGAGATACCAACGCCCTACACCGCGGCCAAGCCGGCCCTGAAGGAGTCCGTGGAGGACCTGCGCGCCCGGATCCCGGGCTGGGGTGCGGACCTGGACCCGGCCGACAGGCCCTCCTACCCTCGCGAACAACCTGGCATCGAAACCGGCGCACATTGGGACTTCCCTGAGCGCCAGCCCGAGAAATGGCCCCGGGAACGGTCCGTCGAACACGCCTTCCTGACCCCCGTTTTCGGGACCTCCACCCCACCCAAGGGCGCGTCCGGGGCCATCCGGAAGTACGCCTACAAGTACAGCGAGGGCCGGGCAGCGCACTGGCTCCTGCTCGTCGCCGCAGACCGCGTGGACGCCACGGAACACCACGTGAAGTCCCTGGCGACGCTGCGCCCGGACAACCCCGTGACCGAAACCGGCGTGCTCAGCGAGTTCTCCAGCCACGGCATAAGCTCACGCTTCGGACAAAAGCGGGCCGACACCAACCACCAGTGGATCGACCCGATCATCGTGGCCGGCCCCTGGGTGCTGGCGGCTGTAGGGCTCGCAGCGGCCTATAGGACCTTGCGAAAGGAGCGCACAGAGCCTGACAACTGATCTGCCAGAACGGCGAAGGGTGTCACCAGCAAGGCATTTGCTGGTGACACCCGCACGTCATCCTTGGCCGAGGTTCGTGACCAAGTTGATGGAGACCGCGATCAGGACTGTGCCGAAGAAATACGACAGCAGAGCGTGAAGAAGAGCTTTGCGTCGGACCTCAGTATTGATGGGCTCGATCTCAGGCCCGGCGTACGACATCCCCACGGTGAAGGCGAAGTAGGCGAAGTCGCTGTAGGTAGGCTGCTTCTCCTGCTTGACGTCGAACCCGTCGTCGGGGTGATCCAGGAAGTACATGCGGGCGTACTTCAAGGCATAGACGGTGTTGACGAGCGCCCAGGCAACTATCGTGCCGAGGACACCCAGGATGACCAATGCCACCGAGGTGGGATCTTCGCTCCGGTCGCTGGACTGGATTAATGCGACCACCACGGCCGCGATGCTCGCGAGACAAGCCGTGACGATCGCGTTGTCGGTCACACGGGAGGCGGACTCCTCGCGTGCGAGGCGTTCAGTCCCCGATGGATCCTTTCGCCAGCAGATCCGCCACACCCATGCCAGAGCGGTGACGCCGGCGGTGCACCACCCGGCCAGGGGGCCAAGGGAAGGTTCTACGGCTACCGCTGCGACGGTGCCGGCCACTGCCCCGGCTGCAACGCAGACAAGAGCACGGCGAGCTGACAGGATCCGACCGTTCATGGATGCTCCTCGAAGGGACGTTGCGGGCCATGCCCTGGCCTCAGCGCTGCTCAAGCCGGCAGGGTTCAATCCTCACATCCGTCCAGTGTGCGCAGCGGTGGACGCGCGCGCAAGGGTTTTTTGTTGCTACGTCTCCTGTGACGTGCGGGGTGTGGCGCGGGTGGAGCTGTTGCGTACAACAAGTGTGGGTGCGATGGGAGTACGGTCTACCTCCTGCCCCTCCATGGCACCGATAAGCACCTCCATGCTCATCAGCGCCAATGCAGTGAAATCCTGGCGCACGGTGGTCAGGGGCGGCAGGAAATAGTCGGAACCTTCGATGTCGTCGAAGCCGACAATACTCACGTCGTCCGGGACGCGGACCCCATTTTCGGCAAACGCGCGAATAAGCCCGAGGGCAGTGTGGTCGCTGGCCGCGAAGATCGCCTGGGGGACCCTGTCTTCGCGGACCAGCTTCAGGCCCGTTTCGTAGGCCCATCGGGGGCTCCAGTCGCCCTCGAGGCAGAGCCCGGGCGAAAGGCCCGCGTCACGAAGCGCGGCCTCCCAGCCGCGCTTGCGCACCCGTCCGTCGAACCAGTCCATGGAGCCGGCGATGTGGGCGATGTCTGTGTGGCCCAGGTCGATGAGGTGTTGGGTGGCCAGCCGTGCTCCGAGCTCCTGGTTTTCAGAGTATGTGAACACGTTGGGGGTGGATGATGCACCTGCGGCAATCATCTCCACGGGCACCCGGCATGATGCATTCCAGACTGCTGCCGCCATATCCACCACTGGTGCGATGACGATGATTCCACCCACGCCGACGTCATCGAGGGTGTCCAGGGCGGGCTGCACAGACTCTGCGTAGGGCTGCTCCACACTGATGACGGTTGTGGCGTAGCCCTTCTTCCGCGCCACGTTCTCAAGGGCCATGAGTGTCCCGACAGGACCGAACCGAGGGGAGCCGTCGGACAGTATCCCGATGGAGGTGGACCGGCTGGTGACCAGCGCGGTGGCCGCCCTGTTCCGGCGGTACCCAATGTCCTTGATGACGTCCAAAACGCGCTGCCGGGTTGCGGCACTGACGTCCGGTGCATCGTTCAGGACCCGTGAGACAGTGCCAAACGAGACTCCGGCGAGTTGGGCGACATCGTTGATGGTTGGCTTCCGCCGCGGCGGGGCGTCCGAAAGCCGCCCTTTCGCCCCGCGTGGGATTGCAGCGTCTGCCATGGTCTCTCCTGTCTCGCGTCGCCAGTACCGACGCCGGCGCCGGTACGGCGTGCCTGTCAATCCTATGTCGACGCCGGTCCTGCCCATTGCTCCTCCGTCGTGCTGCTGTGAGGTTTGACACTTCATTCCGTAAACGTTTACGATCGTCTCCGTAAACGTTCACGGTAGCCGCGTTAGCGTTTACGGAAGCGAAAACATTCAATGAGGAAGGAGCGGAAATGCCTGGCACCGTTGCAGATGCACTTGCGCTCGATTCCTGTTTCAGGCTTCGAAATATTCACTGGGGGCAGTGGGCAAATCTGGCATTGCTCCTCACTGATGAAGCAGTCGATGATCTCGCGGCAGCCGTCCGGGCCTTCGTCACCGCTGGCTCCTCGGCCGTTGTCTGCATCTTCGATGACAACGTCCTTTGGGCCAGCATGGTCATCACCGTTGACACGTCGGGTGGAGGCGCATCTGTGTCCACGCTGGACGGCCCGGCTGCCGAAGCTGGCAGTGACATGACTAAAGCGGCAGGCGAAGCAGTGAGATGGGTGCAAGCCCACTATGGGCCGTGCTCCCTGGGCTTCTTCGTCAATAAAGAGCATGCACAGGCCATCCTGTGCGCTTCGGACAAGGCCGGCGCTATCCGTTCAGCCTCGGCCGCCGCTGGTCTCGTCCTGTCGCCGATTCCCCCGGCGCTGGCCATAGCCCTCGCCTGATCTACCCCAACCATCCATCCACCTCAAAGCACTGGAGAACAATGATGATCCGCAGGCTTCCCCTCATGGCCGTGGCAGCAGTCCTGTCACTTTCGGTCGCCTCCTGCAGCAGCTCCACAACGGCTAGCTCGAACGCTCCTGACGCCGGTATCTCCGAAAAGGCTCAACAAGCCCTCGACAAGATCACGGGACAGGTCCTGAGCAAGGGCCCCAACGGCGAAACGCCCTCCCCCGCGTCCGTTGCAGACCTGACGCCTGAAGAGATCGAGAAGGTCAAAGGACTCAACGCCACAGCAGCAATTGTGATGCACTACGGCGGCAACGACTGGGCCACCGCCCAAGTCAACGGACTCAAGAGCGAATTCGAAAAGCTGGGCATCAAGGTCATCGCCACGACCGATGCGAACTTCAAGCCGGACAAGCAGGTCTCCGACCTCGAGACCGTGATGACACAGGACCCGGACATCATCGTGTCCATCCCCACGGATCCCGTTGCCACCGCCTCCGCCTACAAGAAGGCCGCTGCTGCCGGCACGAAGCTCATCTTCATGGACAACGTTCCCCAGGGCTTGACCGCCGGCCAGGACTACGTCTCCGTTGTCTCTGCCGACAACTATGGCAACGGCGTCGTCTCCGCCCACCAGATGGCCAAAGCGCTCGGCGGCAAGGGAAAGATCGGCCTTGTCTTCCACCAGGCCGACTTTTTTGTGACCAAGCAGCGGCACGAAGGCTTCAAGGACACCATCACCAAGGAATACCCGGAGATCCAGATAGTGGAGGAAAAGGGCATCGCCGGCCCGGACTTCGCTGGAGACGCCCAGGCTGCGGCCAACGCCATGATCAGCAAGTACCCCGATCTCGCCGGCATCTGGGCGGTATGGGACGTCCCGGCAGAAGGTGTCATGGCAGCAGCCCGTGCCTCCGGCCGGAAGGATTTGAAGATCGCCACAGAGGACCTCGGCAAAAACGTTGCCATCGCCCTGGCCAAGGACGAGCTCGTCGTCGGCCTCGGAGCGCAGGTTCCCTTCGACCAGGGTGTTACTGAAGCACGGCTGGGCGCAGGCGCCCTGCTCGGTAAGGAAGCGCCGGCCTACGTGGCGTTGAGCGCCCTCCCGGTTGACCACTCAAACGTCCTGGAGGCCTGGAAGCAGGTTTACCACGAGGACGCCCCGAAGGACATCCAAGAGTCCTACAAGCAGTAGCCAGACCCGACGGTGCGGGGGCCCCACCCCCGCACCGCGCCGAAAGGGCAACAATGAACACCGCAGACAATGTCGTCGAGATGCGCTCGATTTCCAAGGGCTTCAATGGCGTTTCCGTGCTGAAGGATGTCAGCTTCGACGTCCGCCACGGCGAGGTCCACGCGCTGGCAGGCGGTAACGGTGCCGGGAAGTCCACGCTCATGAAGATCCTCCAGGGCGTCTACCAGACAGACGCCGGCGAGATCCTCATCGGAGGCAAACCTGCCTCCATCAACTCGATCCAGGACGCGAAGGCGGCCGGGATCGGCATGGTCTTCCAGGAATTCAGCCTCGTGCCGAGCCTGACCGTTGCGCAGAACATCTTCCTCGCCGCTGAACCGCTCGGCCCGGGCGGGCTCATCGACGACCGAACCGCGGTGAAGCGGGCCAAGGAGGTCTTCGCCGAAATGGAGGTCGACGTCGACGCCCGGGCAGAGGTTTCACGGCTCGGCACCGCTTACTGGCAGCTGACGGAAATCGCCAAGGCCCTCGCACAGGACGCAACTGTGCTGATTATGGACGAACCGACCGCCAGCCTGGCGCGGCACGAGTCCGAGGCCCTCTTCGAACTGATTGACCGCCTTAAGCAACGTGGCATCTCCATCATTTACATCTCGCACCGCATGGACGAGGTGTACCGGCTCGCAGATCGCATCACCATCCTCCGCGACGGCCGCCACCTCCTCACGGAGCCGCTCACTGACGTCACTCCCGAGCAGATCGTGGAAGGGATCGTCGGGAAGAAAATCGAGGGCCAGCTTTCGTACCGTGCCCGTCAGGTGGCCCAGGACGCGGCACCCCTGCTCGAGGTCCGCGGGCTGAATGCCGGCCACCGGGTCCGGGACGTGTCCTTCGCACTCCGGCCCGGCGAAATCCTCGGCCTGGCAGGACTCATGGGCAGCGGACGCACCGAGCTAGCGCGGGCACTCTTCGGCATTGACAAGGTGGACAGCGGAGAGGTCCTGCTTCGCGGCAAGAAGGTCAACCTTGCAACTCCGCAGCAGGCCATCAACGCCGGCGTCGCCCTCATCCCGGAGGACCGCAGGGACCAGGGCCTGGTCCTCGAGCACTCCGTCCAGGACAACCTGCTGCTGCCGCTGCTTGGACAGATTCAGCGCGGACCCCTCCTGGACGGCACCAAAGGCAAGGAATTGTCCTCGTCGCTGATCAAGAGGTTCGCAGTAAAGGTAGCCCACCCCCACCGGCCGGTGCGGCTGCTCTCCGGCGGCAACCAGCAGAAGGTGGTCATCGCCAAGTGGCTGGGCACCGATCCGGACATCCTGATCCTGGACGAGCCAACGGCCGGCGTCGACATCGGCACCAAAAGCGAAATTTTGGACATGATCCGTGAGCTGGCCAATGCCGGCAAGGCCGTCATCGTCATCTCCTCCGAGTATCCCGAACTACTCGCGGTCAGCGACCGCGTCCTCGTCCTCAAGGACGGCTCCATCATCCGCGACATCCCCCGCAGCGAGATCGCTGACGAGGAATATCTCCAACTTGCAGTCCAGGGAGTCTGAACAGTGAGCAAGGCAAACACCATCGCGCCCCGGGACACCACCGCGGCACCCCGTCAATTTGGCACCATCCTGAAAGAACTCGACTGGCGCCGCTACGTCATCTACATCGGCTTCGTGGTCGTCTTCCTTTTCTTCGCCGTTCTGCTGCGCGACCAGGGCTTCCTGTCGCCGAACAACCTGCTGAACATCTTCCGGCAGACTGCCACCATCACCGTCATAGCAGTAGGCATGACATACGTGATCGCATGCGCTGAAATCGACCTGAGCGTCGGATCCGTAGCCGGCCTCTCCAGTGTCTGCACCGCCATGGCCCTCTCCCAGTGGGGCCTGATCCCCGGCATCCTTGCCGGCCTCGCCGTCGGGCTCGTGGTCGGATCGGTCAACGGCGCCCTGGTGAGCCTCCTCGGAATCCCCTCCTTCCTGGTGACCCTCGGCATGCTGGGAATAGCCGTTGGCGTTGCCCAGTGGATTACCGCCTCGGCGCCCCAGCCGATTCTGAACGACACCTTCAACACGCTGTTCGGATCGGGGAACTTCGGTCCAATTCCGGGCCTGGTGGTCTGGAGCGCCATCTTCGTTGCCATCGGCGCCGTCGTACTGAACCGCACCCGGTTCGGCCGGCAGGTCCTCGCCACAGGCGGCAACCGCAACGCGGCAGAGTTCACCGGCATCAACACCAAGCGGATCAAATTCCAGGTGCTCCTCATCTCGGGCATGGTGGCGAGCGTCGCCGGCATGCTGTACGCCGGCCGCCTCGAGTCGGGCCGATTCCAATGGGGAGCAGGCGACGAACTCTCCGCCATCGCCGCAGTCATTTTGGGTGGAACCAGCCTCTTTGGCGGATTCGGCTCAATCGTCGGAACTCTCTTCGGGGCCCTGCTGATTGGCCTGATCAACAACGGACTGATCCTGGCCGGGCTCGACAGCAGCCAGCAGCAGGTGGTCCGCGGCGTCATCATCATTCTCGCCGTCGCGCTCGCCCGGAAGAAGTAAACAATGCCGGTGATTCCGGCACGCAACTCGCAGTCCATCCCCGCAGTCGAAAGGCACAAACAATGAAACTTGGTTACTGTTCCATCACCTGGGGCGGCGTCGTCGGCCACCCCCAAGGCGTGACGAGCGTCAAGGACCTTTTTTACATGACCCACGGATCCATGAGCGACGCCGTCCGGGACATCGCATCTGTCGGGTACGAAGGTGTGGAAATGTTCGACGGCAACCTCGCGGAGTATGCCAACAAACCGGAGGAACTCAAAGAGCTCCTGAGCAGCTCCGGGGTCTCCCTGGCAAGTGTGTATACCGGGGCCAACTTCATTTACGCCGACATCCTGCCCGACGAGATGCACCGGATCCACCGGGCCGCCGAGCTGGCGGCTAACTTCGGAGCCGAACGGCTCGTCGTCGGCGGTGGGGCACGACGCGCTGCCGGAACCAACGAGGAGGACTACCGCCGCCTCGGTGAAGCGCTGGACCGCGTCACGGACATCGCAGAAAGCTTTGGGCTGTCGGCAAGCTACCACCCGCATCTCAGCACCATCGTGGAGAGCCCGGACGAGCTGGACAAGCTCATGCCGCTTACCCGGATAGGCTTCTGCCCGGACACGGCCCATCTTGCAGCCGGCGGAGCAGACCCGGCCGCAGTCATCCGGAAGTATCCCGACAGGATCCGGCACGTCCACCTCAAAGACTTCCAGCAGACCCCGTTCACCTTCCTCCCGCTGGGCCAGGGCGAACTCGACTTCCCGGACATCATTGCCGCCATCCGGGAAAGCGGATACGACAGCTGGCTCATGGTCGAACTCGACAACTACGACGGCGATCCCCGCGAAGCTGCCGAAATCAGCAAGAAGTATCTCGAGAAAATCCTCTAACCAATTTTGACCATCAGGGAAAGCCAGCCTCGGCGACTCCCGTCTTTTCCGAAAGGAACCTCGTTCACATGCAGAACCTCAACGTCGGCCTCATCGGTGGGGGCTTCATGGGCAAAGCCCATTCCCTCGCTTACGCCGCCATGCCCATGTTCTTCTGGCCAGCACCGGCTCTTCCGGTCCGCAAGGTCATCGCGGAGGCCAATCCGGAACTGGCCGCCGAAGCGGCCCGTCGCTTCGGCTTCGAAAACTCCACCTCTGACTGGCGCAGCATCATCGAAGATCCGGACATCCACGTGGTGGATATTGCAACGCCGAACCATCTCCACGCTGAAATCGCCATAGCTGCCGCCGAAGCGGGCAAGCACATCATCTGCGAAAAACCCCTGGCCCGCACGGGCGAAGAATCCAAGGCCATGTATGACGCAGTCAAAGACAAGAACATCGTCCACATGGTCGCCTTCAACTACCGGCGCACGCCTGCAGTTGCGCTGGCCAAGAAGTACATCGAGGAAGGTGCCATAGGCAAGATCCTCAGCTTCCGCGGGACCTACCTGCAGGACTGGAGCGCCGACCCTAACTCGCCATTGTCCTGGCGTTTCCAGAAGTCAATCGCGGGTTCCGGCGCCCTTGGCGATATTGCCACGCACGTCTTCGACATGGCCCGCTACCTCGTCGGCGAGTTCAGCGCCGTCAACGCGGTCCTGTCCACCTGGATTCCCGAGCGGCCCCTCCAGGCGGGCGGGGCCGATGCGCTCGGCACCGTACGGGGCGGAGAGGGCCCGCGGGGCCCGGTTGATGTCGACGACGAGGTCATGACGATGATCCGGTTCGCCAACGGAGCCGTGGGATCCGTGGAGGCAACACGCAACGCGCACGGAAGGAACAACTACATCACCTTCGAAATCCACGGAACCGAAGGCAGCATCGTCTTCAACTACGAACGACGCGATGAGCTGCAGGTCTGCTTCGCTTCCGACCAGGCCGACCGCCGCGGATTCCGCACCGTTTACACCGGCCCTGCCCATCCCTACGGAGAAGGCCTGTGGCCCATTCCAGCTCTGGGCATTGGCTACGGGGAAACGAAGATCATCGAAGCGTACGACTTCTTCAAGGCCATTGCAGAAGGCGGCAGCGTGAGCCCCAACTTCGCCGATGGTTACCAGGTGGCCCTCATCGACGACGCAATTGTCGAATCCGCTGCAAAAGAATCATGGGTGGAAGTTCCGCAGATCACCGACTAACCCCATTTCCGGGAGGGACGGCGAAAAGCCGTCCCTCCCGGAAACCCAGGACGACCATAAGCAAGGAAGGCAAGATGCCACAGCCCCTCCCGATCCGCCAGGAGACTGCAGAAGTCTGGCTCATGCCGGTTTTCATCGCCAAAGCAGGGCACGAAGCCGACCTCCAGGAAGCCCTCCACGCTCTTCAGACGCTAAGCCGGAAAGACCAAGGATGCCTGGAATACACCGTTTTCTCTGACGAACATCAGCCCGGTACCTTCGTTCTCTTCGAAGGCTGGGCGCGTGACGAGGACCTCGCAGCGCATAACGAAGAAGACCATGTCAAGGCGTTTGTGAAGGAAGCGGAACCGCTCTTGGCAGTACCGTTTTCCGTCACTCCCATCACGCCCCTCACCTAATTCCGTTCCCTGGCGTCACCCCGACAGCACGGCGATTCCGTCGATCTCCACCTTCATTCCGGGCCCCAGTCCGGCGGAGACGGTGGTGCGGGCGGGATAGGGCTTGTCGAAGAACTCCCCGTACACCTCGTTCATGCCGGGGAACTCCCCGTTTCGCTGTATGAGTACGTTGCCGAGTGCAGTGGCGGGTGTCAGCGATCCTTTCGCGGCGGGCAGCCGGTCACCGTCGAGGGCAAGAGCGAGTGCAGTCTCGCCTGCCATCACGGCGGTGGCGGCATAGCCGGGATCACCGGGGCCCGCAGCAACCGCCTGGTATCGGTGTCCGTCCTCGGTGCGGGCGGTCACCTGGGAGTGGAACCAGCCCGCGCGCTGCATGCTTGTGGTCGGACCCGCACCCGGTGCCGGAAGAGAGCGGTCAAGCACCCTTCGGGTCGGCGGGAACGCCATCGCGCCTGTGAATGCCCGGAGCCCGAGTGCCATCGCCCTGGCGATGACCGCTCCCGCCGGTCCCCGGGCCACCCCCATCACCTCGCCGTACTGAAGGGAGCGGCCGTAGGCCCAGCCCTGCAAGGCGTTGCTACGGCGCACTATCCGGGTGTTGAACGGGGCCATGATGAAGGGCGCGGTCCAGGTGCCGTCATCGGAATGGCGCACAGGGCCGGAGTCAGGGGGCTGTTGTGTCGTCGGTTCCCGTGTGCGGTCCGGGCTCAGAGCGTAGGGGTCCGCAGCTAATGATCGCAGGGCAGGGCTCAATCGCATTGCGTCGAGCTGCCCGCGCATCGATTCGAGCGTTCCTCCGCTGATGCCAGCCTTGGCCGTAGCAACGAGTTGGACTTCGACCAGACCGCCAGCGCCATCGGCTTCTGCCGCCTGATGAAGCATCAGTACAGCGAGGTCAGACGGCACGGAGTCGTAGCCGCAGGAGTGCACGATCCGGGCCCCACTCGTCCTGGCCAAAGCGTCGTAACAATCGATCGCCTCGCGGACGAAGGACACCTCACCGGTGAGGTCGGCGTAGTGCGTACCGGCCCGCGCGCAGGCGTCGACGACGGGTAGTCCGTGTTTCGCATATGGACCGACGGTAGTGAAGAGTACGCGTGTGTTCGCGGCCAGGGCGGCGATAGAGTCCGCGTCCTCCGAGTCGGCTTCGATGAGGGCCCATGCCTGAGCCGCGACCGGCAACTGCGACCGAACCGTCGCGAGTCTGGACATCGACCGGCCCGCGAGACCGACTCGCATACCGGCCGGCGCATGCTCCGCGACGTAGGCGGCGATCAGTCGGCCAACGAAACCCGTCGCTCCGTAAAGAACGAGGTCATGTTCCCGAGATGAGGTGTCCATAACTGCAGCCTTTCACAGCGGCAACTCCAAGCTAATACACGGCTCCTTGTTTTGAGTCGACGTCACCTTGAAGGTCATAGTGTAGGAATCCCTAGGATTCTTTATTTCCCGTGGATAGTCTGGGGCAGGACACCACCCTAGACGAGCGTCAGTGAGAATGTGATCGAAGCAGTTGCTGCGGTAATCGGCCGGAACAATGTCACCATAACCGGCCGGGATGATGGGCCTGTAATGATGTTTGCCCACGGTTTTGGCTGTGATCAGGCTATGTGGCGGAAGCTGCTGCCCTACTTCGTTGATGATTACCGGCTGGTGCTCTTTGATCATGTTGGTGCGGGAAACTCCGACATCAGCGCCTATGACTGGGAGAAGTACGGGTCCTTGGACGGGTACGCGTCGGACCTGCTCGAGATCTGCGCTGCCCTCGAACTTGAGGACGTCATCCTGGTGGGCCACAGCGTCAGCACAATGATCGCCGTGATCGCCGCAGTGCGGGACCCCAACCGTTTCTCCCACCTTGTCCTGCTTGCTCCTTCGCCCCGTCATACGGATGACCCGTACGACGGGTACGTGGGCGGGTTTTCCCGGGAAGACATCGAGGGCCTGCTGGCATCCCTGGACAGCAACTATTTCGCCTGGGCAGCGGCCCTGGCGCCCATGGTCATGGGCAATCCGCAGGAGCCGGAATTAGCGGAGGACCTGCGTGCCAGCTTCTGCCGGACAAATCCCGCCATCGCACGCCACTTCGCCGAGGTAACCTTCTTTTCCGACACCCGCCCACAACTGAAAAAGTTGCGCACCAACTGCCTGATTTTGCAGTGCTCCGACGATCGCCTTGCCCCGCCGGAAGTGGGCGCCTACCTGCACAAGAATCTGGGACACAGCACCCTGATGCAGCTTCAGGCCACCGGACACTGCCCCCACGTCAGTGCTCCGGAGGAAACGGCCCGGGCGATTCTGCACTACCTCTCGTGACAGGCGCCGCACGCCCCCACCCTGGCTAAACTGCCATGCGGTAAGCAACCGTCTAGCGAGGGCACACCAATCGGACGAGCTTTCGTGTTCGTCTTGACTTCTTTCTGAGACAGGCCCAGAACAGCGACTGCTTGAAGCATCCGAGATGCCCTCCGTTACCTTTCCAGCAGGTGGCGTCGGCGGGTGGCGGGACTAAAAGCGCCTCTGTGTCGATACAGTAGGAAGCTCAGTCTGTGGCCGCATCCAGCAGGGCTTTGATGAGGAGCTGATACCTCCCGCATCGTACAGCGAGCTCTTCAGCCAGGGAGGCATCGGCATCTCCCCCAAACCTCATCCAAGAGGCCGCCGAAGCCACAGAGGGGGTATCCCTTCCTGATCCAACTGGTCGGCTACTACCTCTGGCTCGAAGCCGACAAGGCAGGATGGAAACTCGACCAGACCAACGTCCACCGTGGAATCACTGCGGCCCAACGACGGAACACGTTGGTGATCGTCGAATCAGCACTGTCAGACATCTCGGACAGAGACCGCGACTTCCTTGACGCGATGGCCGGCCAGGACGGGCCCTCTGCCGCCGGTCAGATCGGCGCAATCCTCAAAGCCAAGCCCAACGTCGTATCCAAGTACCGGAATAGGCTCATCGCTGCGGGCCTGATCGAGTCCGCAGGCTACGGCAAAGTCGACTTCGCAATCCCCGGACTCCGCCAATACCTCCGCGAGTAGCTTGACAGAATCTTTATTATCGGCTCTGTGTCAGGCGTGGGGAGGGCGAAAATCGGCCGGGCTCCACGTACCGTTTATCGGACATCCCCGGTTCTGATGAGGAGCCTCTGACGACCAGTTTCGGGTCGAGCTTTACGTGTCGGGGTTCGGTGCGTGATTCCGCTATGCGTTCCATCAAGAGGTCGACGGCGGCTTCACCTGTTGTAGCGCCGTACTGATCGACTGTGGTTAGGGACACTAGCGGGTGACCTGCGAGTTCAATGTTGTCGTATCCAACGATTGAAACGTCGCGTGCGGTGAGCCCACGTTCGGCGGCGGCACGAAGTGCTCCGATAGCGAGAGTGTCGTTTCCGGCGAAGATGGCGGTGGGGGGCTCTTGGTCGTCGAGGAGAAGCCGCGCCGTGTCGTAAGCGGATGCTTCTGAGGCATCTGCGTAGAGGACATGGGGGTGCAGGCCGTGCTTGAGCATCTGCGTTTCGTAGGTTTCCTGTCGGATGGCGTGCGGTGGCCTCGATCCGGGCAGGTCCGCTGTCGGCTTGACGGTGAGGTGGGCAATTCGCTTGTGGCCCAGCTCGAGCAAGTGGCCCATCGCAAGCATGACCCCTGCTGCGTCATCGTTCGTGACGGTGTCGTAGTTCTGCGGCTCGTCGTGCCGGCCGATGAGGACAATGGGGACGTACTCCGCGAGCCGGTCGAGTGTTGTCCGGCTGACGTCAAGGGAGATGGCTATGATGCCGTCCACTTCCCGGTCCACGAGTGATTCCAGTACGTGCTGATCTCCTTCCCCGGCAAGGGCTGGTGCGATGATCAGCTGGTAGCCGCTGCCGGTGAGCCTTCGCGCTGCCCCATTCGTAACCTGCGTGAAGAAGTCGTTGCCGATTTGGGGAATCTCGGAACTGATGGCAATTGTGAACGTCTGCCCGCGCAAACTCCGCGCGCCGGTTCTGGGCCGATAGCCGAGCGCCTCAATCGACTGCTGTACGCGCTGCTGCATCGTGGGACTGACGCCATAGGCCTTGCGGATCACCTTCGATACGGCGCCCTGTGACACGCCTGCGTGGTTGGCGACGTCCGCCAGGGAGGGGCGCTTCTTCCGACCGGTCGGCGAGCTGGGTTGCGCCATCGTGTCTCCCTCCGTTGTGGATCGGTACTTCATAAAGTCTAACGGGCGCCGCGTCAATCGATTCACGGAAGCTGGACCCGAGTGTCAATTGATTTACGTAAATCAATTGACATCGAGATGCGGCGGGGCTTAGCGTTGTCCTACGTCACATCGGAAATCCATTTCACTTGACCGCGTGACTTGCGCCTGAACGCCCGGTTCACGCGTACCTCTGAAGTCCAATGGAGCATTTCATGCGTAAAGCAATTGCAGCACTGCCTGTCGTGGTACTGACGGCCCTGGGCCTCGGCCTTGCCGGCTGCTCGGCCGGCCCCCAGTCAAATTCCGGCGGCGCAAATGGTGGCACGGTACTCAAGATGTCGGGTTGGGCCGACGACGATGTCGCTGCCGCGCTGATCAAGAAATTTGAAGAAGACAATCCCGGCGTCACCATCGACTACACCGGACTCCCCTGGCCGGGAATCACTACGCAGATCAACACGGAGCTCGTCTCCGGCACTGCTTCGGACATTGTTGTTGTGTTCCCGGGCAACGGTGGTCCGATCGCTGCGCAAACCCTGGCCAAGGGCAACTATCTCGCAGACTTGAGCTCGTCCGAATGGGTATCCAAGTACAACGACGCGAACAAGGCCGTCATGGGCGCCGACGGGAAAATCCTGATGGGCGCCAATGCCTCCACCATCATTCCCGCGATCTACAACTCGCAGGCCCTGAAGGCACTCGGTGCCACCGCACCATCGACTTTCAGCGAAGTACTTGCACTGTGCGGTACCGCGAAGGCCCAGGGCAAAGTGGCATATGGCCTCTCTGCCGTCGCTGGCGGAAACTACCCCTACCTGCCGTATGCCCTGTCGGCATCCCTTGTTTATGGGCCCACTCCCGACTTCGTGGAACAGCAGACCGAAGGAAAAGCCACTTTCGCTGGGTCCAAGTGGACCACCGTCCTAGACAAGTATCGCCAAATGGTGGATGCCGGATGCTTCACCAAGGACGCGACCGGAACCAGCCTGGATGTTGCGCAGGAACAGGTCGCGAAGGGCGACGCAATCGGCATGGTCGCAGTCAGCCCGCAGATCAAGACCATAGAGGGCAAGGCTCCGGCGGGAACGACGTTCGAGACAGCAGCGTTCCCGGCAACGGACAACAAGTCCGAGACGATTCTTCCCGTCGGGCTCGGCGCAGGCCTCGGAGTCAACGCGAAGTCGAAGAACATCGATCTCGCAAAGAAATTCGTGGACCTGTACCTGTCTGAAACCGGGATGAAGATCGCACTCGAAACGAGTTCACTCTTCCCGAGCGCGCCCGTTGAAGGGTACACGCCGCCCGCCAACCTGGCTGGCGTGGCCGAGCATGCACGGAGCGAAAAAACGTTCTCATTCCCGGACCAGACCTGGCCGAACGCCTCAGTGAACCAGACCTACACCGAGGGACTGCAGGCCTTCATCGGTGGCAACAGTTCGGCTGAAGACCTCCTGAAGCAGATGGACGACGCCTTCAAGGGCTAGTTCATAGCCACTCACCAGTGTCGCGGTGCGCTGACTTCACTCCGAAGCAGCGCGCCGCGACCCCTTCTCGATGAAGAGCCAGTAAGGAACCAGCACCATGGCAATAGACACAGCCGTACGCCGGAATGAAGCACCGCCGAGAAAGCGCCGCCGCTACCGTGGCTTCGCCCACTCCGTGTGGTGGTTCGTGCTCCCCGCGGCAGCACTCTACGTGTTTGCGGTCGTATATCCGAGCGTACGGGGAAGCCTGTTCGCGTTCACCAACTGGGACGGAATCTCTCAGGATCCGAAGTGGGTGGGGCTGGATCAGTTCGCCCGCATCTGGTCCGATCCGAACGGTCTGACCAGCGTCAAGAACACCCTGCTGATCGCTTTTGCGGTCACCGTCGTCCAAAATGTGGCCGGCCTGCTGATCGCCCTCGCGGTGAACTCCCGTATCAAATCCCGCGACGTTCTGCGGGTGCTGATCTTCGCTCCCGTAGTGATTACATCCATCGCGGTTGGCTTCCTCTGGCAGAACCTCTTTACGCCGGACGGTGGAATCAACGAAGCGCTCGAGGCTGTGGGGCTCGGCGCGCTGCGCCAGAACTGGTTGGGCGACCCGGACATTGCTATCTGGTCCATCATGGTCGTCGTCTTCTGGCAGTTCGTGGGTTACTCCATGGTGATCTTCCTCGCCGGACTCCAAGGCATCCCCGAGGAGATCATCGAAGCTGCAGCCATCGATGGTGCCGGCCCGATCCGCCGGTTCTGGGCCATTGTGCGGCCACTTTTGGCCCCCTCCATCACGATCAACGTGATGCTGTCTCTCATCGGCGGCCTGAAGCTCTTTGACCAGGTCTTCATCATGACCCAAGGCGGTCCCGGCGGAGCCACCAACACCATTTCGACTCTGATCTACTCGAACGCGTTCTCGCTCGGCCGCTTCGGATACGCCGCCGCGCTCGCCGTCGTGCTGTCGATCTTCGTCGCGGTGGCATCCATCATCCAGTACCGACTTCTCGCCCTTCAGGAGCGCTGACATGAACCGATACACCTGGCGGACAGCAATTCTGGAAGGCTCCATGGTCCTGGTCGGCCTGCTGTTCCTGTTCCCAATCTACGTACTGGTGATCCTCTCGCTCAAAGCCCCGGGAGACCAGAGCGCCAAGCTCGCACCCCCACTGCAGCCGACGCTCCAGAACTTCTCCGATGCATGGCAACAGGGAGGTTTGGGCGGCGCCCTGATGAACAGCTTTATCGTGACCGTGGTAACCGTCGCGCTCACAGTGGTCCTCGCCGCAGCGGCGGCATACCCGCTGTCACGTCTGGGAACACGGTGGTCCAGGTTCACCTATCTCGGCTTCCTCGCCGGATTGCTGCTTCCAGCTCAGCTCGCCCTGCTTCCGCTCTACCAGACCATCCGCGATCTCGGCCTCCTGGGCACGCTCGCCGGTGTCATCATCGTCAACGTCGGCGGCGGCATGCCATTCTCGATCTTCTTATATGCAGGGTTCATGCGGGCACTGCCCGCAGAATACGAAGAAGCAGCCGCTGTCGACGGAGCTCATGCTTTCCGCACGTTCTGGGCCGTGGTGTTCCCCCTCGTTCAGCCGATCACCGGCACCGTAATCATCTTGACGGCCGTGGCCACGTGGAACGACTTCCTGACGCCGCTGCTGTACCTCTCAGGCTCCGACCAGCAGACCATCACGGTCGCCGTCTATGGATTCGTCGGTCAGTACGGCGCTCAGTGGAACCTGATCTTCGCAGGCATCATCATCAGCATCCTGCCCATCCTCATCGCGTACTTCTTCATGCAGAAGTACATCGTTCAAGGCTTCGCCGGCGGCCTCAAGGGCTGATCCGCGCCCGCCCGCACCGGCTCCTGTTCGTTGCGGGCCGCCCCAAAAGGGGAAATCGGCCGACGGCCGTCCGAGGAATCGGATCAGTCATCGCCACGAGTTCCTCCGCGCCAACCGCCGTGCCCCTTAACACCAGAAAGACCCAGAATGACCGACTTGAATGCACGTTTTATTGCCGCGGATGTCGAACCGGACAGTGCGCCGTTGTTCCGCCGCGATTTCGTAGCCGAGGCCGGCCACGGTGACGTGGTATCAGCGACCCTCTCCCTCAGCGCCTTGGGGGTCTGTGAAGCCTGGATCAACGGTGTGCCTGTCTCCAACGATCTGCTGACTCCCGGCTGGACGAGTTACGAGTGGCGGCTGCACTACGTCGATCATGACGTCACCCCCCTCATCAAAGAGCGCTCCACGATCGGTATCGCCGTCGGTAACGGCTGGTACCGCGGACGTCTGGGATGGATAGAAACGCAGCGCTACGGCGACGAGGTTGCCGCCTGCGCCGTTCTTCGCATCCGCTTCGCCGACGGACACGAACAGGTCATCGTGACTGACGAGACCTGGACCGTCGGGCCCAGCGCGATCACGTCGAATGATTTCTACGACGGGCAAAGTATCGACGCGAGACGTCAGGATGACCGGTGGAAGCACCCGGGTTTCCTCGATCCTTCCTGGGGAAGCGTCCACGCGGTGCCCTACGACGGGCAACTCACTCCTGACCCCGTCGCCCCCGTGCGCCGGGTCGGTGAACTCAAGCCCAAAGAGGTCTGGCGCAGCCCCTCCGGTTCGGTGCTGGTCGACTTCGGCGAAAACATCGTCGGCTATCTCCGCGTGAACGTACGCGGGGAGTCCGGGGCCGTTCTCACCGCCCGGCATGCGGAGGTCCTCGACAACGGCGAACTGGCAACCCGCCCGCTCAGAACTGCAGTATCGACCGACCGGTTCACGCTCAGCGGCGGGCAGGACACGTTCGAGCCAACCTTCACCTTCCATGGCTTCCGCTACGCCGAATTGATCGGGTGGCCGGGCGACGTCGGTGAGGTGCAGGACAGCGTGACCGCGGTCGTGATCTCCACAGACCTGCCCCGCACAGGGCACTTCGAATGCTCTGTCCCGGATCTGAACCAGCTGCACGAGAACGTCGTCCGCGGGATGCGCGGCAACTTCATCGACATACCCACCGACTGCCCCCAGCGTGACGAGAGGCTCGGCTGGACCGGGGACATCTCCGCGTTCGCCCCCACAGCCGCCTACCTGTTCGACGTCAAGGACTTCCTCGCCGACTGGCTGCAGGACGTTGCCCTCGAGCAATCCCACCACGACGGCATCGTGCCCTACATTGTGCCGGACATCCTCAAGTACGCTTCCACTCCGCAGGAGGGGGCAGGTGCCAGTGAATCGGCAGCGTTCTGGAGCGACGCAGCTGTCTGGGTTCCCTGGGCACTTTGGGAGGCATACGGAGATCTCCGCACGCTGGAAGCGGCCTTCCCCTCCATGCTCGCGCACGGGCGCCGCGTCCACTCCCTGCTGTCCCCATCGGGACTCTGGGACACCGGATTCCAATTCGGGGACTGGCTGGACCCCGACGCGCCGGCAGAGCATCCCGGCGAAGCGAAGGCAGACCCCGGTGTCGTCGCCACCGCGTGCGCCTTCCGCACCGCCGACCGCATCCGTGCAGCGGCCGAACTGTTGGGCCGCACTTCAGAGGCCGAAGAGTTCGCATCCTACGCGCTGGCTCTGCGCACGGCTTTCCAGCGTGAATACGTTCAGGCAGAAAGAATCTACAGCGACTGCACCACCGTCTACTCCCTCGCCATCGTCTTTGGGCTCCTGGACGCCGAACAGCAGCAATGGGCCGGGGAACGGCTGGCCGAGCTGGTCGAGGCGAGCGGATTCCACATCTCCACCGGCTTCGCCGGCACCCCATTCATCGCCGACGCGCTGACCTCCACCGGCCAGACAGCGACCGCCTACCGGCTGCTTCTGCAGCGCGAGTGTCCATCCTGGCTCTACCCCGTCACCATGGGCGCCACGACCATTTGGGAGCGCTGGGACTCGATGCTCCCTGACGGGAGCATCAACCCCGGCGACATGACGAGCTTCAACCACTACGCACTCGGAGCGGTTGTCGACTGGATGCACCGGGTAGTCGGCGGCCTGGCGCCCCTTACCCCGGGGTACGGTCGCATCCTCATCGCGCCGCAGATCGCGGAGGGAATCGACTGGGCACGCACCTCCCTGCAGACACCGCACGGGTTCGCAGCTGTCGCCTGGAGCCTTACGAACGACGACGTCACCGTCGAGGTAACTGTGCCCGAGGGAACGTCCGCCGTCCTGCGCTGGCCAGGAAACGAAGACACCGAACTCGCGCCTGGCGGCCATGTCCTCACTTTGCCCACTCCACTGTCACTCAAAGGCTTGACCCGCCAACGATAGGAACTGTGTGGGCGGGCCCATTATGGGCCAGCCCCACACGCAACTCCTCACCTCCGGGCCGGAGCCGGCATCTCCAGGCGGCCCCCTCTGGACCACGAGGTCCCTGATCCGCTCCGGGCTTTCGCGCAAACACGCATGTCCCCTCCCCCATCTCTTCTGAAGGGCGCCCCATTTCATGAAAACAACCCCTGCAACAGCCACAATGGAGCTCTACAGGGACGCTGCAATGCCCACCCCTGACCGGGTCGAGGATCTCCTGTCACGGATGACACTCGCCGAAAAAGTCGGCCAAATGCTCCAATTGGACGCCCGTGGCGACGTCGAAGACCTCGTCTGCACCAAGCTCGGCGGATCCTTGCTCCACGCCTCACCAGAGACGATGATCCGAACCAGCGAACTCGTAGCCAGAACCCGCCTGCAGATCCCCCTGCTGATGGCGGATGACTGCATTCATGGGCATTCCTTCTGGCCCGGCGCCACGATCTTTCCGACACAGCTCGGCATGGCTTGCACCTGGGACCCGGACCTGATCGAGCGCGGGGCCCGTGCGGCCGCCACCGAAATAGCCGCAACCGGCCTCCACTGGACGTTCTCCCCGGTCCTGTGCATCACCCGGGACCTGCGTTGGGGACGTGTCAACGAGACGTTCGGAGAAGATCCACACCTCATCGGTGAACTTGGGGCTGCCATGATCCGTGGCTACCAGGGGAAGGGACTCACTGACCGCACCGCCGTGCTCGCCACGGCCAAGCATTTCGCCGGCTACTCCGAAACCCAAGGGGGCAGGGACGCCAGCGAAGCCGACCTGAGCCGGCGCAAGCTCCGGTCATGGTTCCTGCCACCCTTCGAGAAGGCTGTCCAGGCCGGTTGCAGGACGTTTATGCTCGGCTACCAGGCCATTGACGGAGTCCCCATCACTGCCAACCGCTGGCTGCTCAACGAGGTCCTCAAGGAGGAATGGGGCTTCGAGGGCACGCTCGTTACTGACTGGGACAATGTCGGCCGCATGGTCTGGGAGCAAAAGGTGTGCGACACCGACATCGAGGCAGCCGGCGTCGCTGTTGATGCCGGCAATGACCTGATCATGAACACCCCGCAGTTCTTCGACGCTGCGCAGCAGGCAGTGCAGGACGGGCTGCTCAACGAATCATTGATCGACGACGCGGTCCGCCGCATCCTCACATTGAAGTTCGATCTCGGCCTCTTCGAGGACCCGCGGCTTCCGGACAAGGACGTCCAACGGGCTGTCATCGGCTGCGAGGAACACACGGCCCTGAACCTGGAGATGGCACGAAAGTCCCTGGTTCTTTTACGGAACGACGGCACCTTGCCACTGGCCGGCGGTCTGGAACCCGGCTCCGACGGCAGGGCCCGGGACAACGGGCAATCCAAGACCATCGCAGTCATAGGCCCTAACGCCGATGACCAGCACGCGCAGCTTGGAGATTGGGCCGGCGCGTCCGGGCAGATCAACTGGATGCCTGACGGCCATCCCCGTGAACTGACGAGAACCGTGCTGGATGGCTTCAGGGATATCGCCCCCGAAAGCTGGACCATCACTCATTCCAGGGGAGCCGACATAGGAGAGCTTCTTCCCGACCCGGCCGGAGACACCTACCCCGACGGGCAGCCTCGCCCGCCGCTGTTCCACCCCGCAGCAGTCAACGGGGTTATGCAGCTAGACGCCGTTCAGGCTGCCAGGGACGCTGACTATGTCGTTGCTGTCGTCGGTGACACCGTAGCCCTCGCCGGTGAGATGAAGTCAACGGCAACCCTTGACCTCCAAGGCGCCCAGAACATCCTGCTGGAACAGCTCATCGCCACGGGCAAACCGGTCGTGGTAGTCCTGATTCAGTCCAAGCCATCGACCCTTCCAGAGATCGTCCTAAACGGGGCCGCGGCCATCATTGAAGCTTTTAACCCGGGCATGCAGGGAGGCCGGGCCCTCGCGGAGCTTGTCCTCGGCCTGATCGAACCCGCCGGCCGGCTGCCCGTCACGTTCGCCCGGCACGCCGGACAGTTGCCTGTCTACTACAACCAGCTCCGCGGCCAGCACGGAAACCGCTACGCCGACCTCACCCAGGACCCACTCTTCGCCTTCGGCGAGGGCCTGAGCTACAGCACCGTGCAATACTCCAATCTCCGTCTCGACTCCGAAACCATCGAACAAGACGGGACCCTGAAGGCCACGATCACGCTCACCAACACAGGAAACCGCCCCTCAACCGAGACGGTCCAGGCCTATATCAGCGACACCGTGACCAGCGTCACATGGGCTGATCGGGAGCTTAAGGCATTCGTGCAGATCGCGGTCGGGCCAGGTGAGTCCACTGATGTGGACATCTCACTGCCGGCCACTGAATGCTCCCTGGTCGATGCCGATGCCCGACGCCTCGTCGAGGCGGGAACCTTCGAGTTGATGGTCGGGAGCAGCTCACGAGACCGGGACCTGATCCGCACAACGTTCACCATCTCCAGCAACGCCGCGCCACTGTTGCATCAATAGCGACGGGAATGGAGCTCCCATAGGTCGAACAGGTGGTGAACGGAAGTCCGTCAAAGCGGCCGCATTTTCGACAGCGACCGCAGCTCGCTGCAGATGGCAGACGGGCTACCGCGAAGGCCTAAATCCGTGGGGGCAACACTGCCCGCCGATTCTCCGTGCACTACTAACGAAAGGATATGCCGTGCTACAAAAGCTAAGAGTCGGCCTCGCCGGAGCGGTAGCCCTGGCACTAACCATGAGTCCGGCCCAGGCGTCGGACGCGCCCCCCACTTCTCAGGTCTCCGTCACGCTGACCGACCTGTCCACCGGAACCTATCTGGACCGCGGTCCGAAGATCCGGTGGCAGGAGGGCAAGGCACCTGACGGCGACACAATCACGATTGACGCGAACCGCGCCTATCAGACGATGGATGGCTTCGGGGCATCCTTCACCGATTCCTCCGCGTGGCTCATCGGAACCAAGCTCGATCATGAGCGTCGCAACAGCGTGATGCGGGATCTGTTCGACTCCCAACAAGGAATTGGGCTCAGCTTTATTCGCCAACCCATGGGTGCATCCGACTTCTCGGCGGCAGGAAACTGGTCCTATGACGACATGCCTCCAGGGGAGACAGACCCGGGCCTCGAGAACTTTTCGATTGACCACGACCAGGCCTACACCCTGCCCTTGCTCCGCCAGGCGCTGAAGATCAACCCGGACATTTCCCTTATGGCCACCCCCTTCAGTCCGCCGGGCTGGATGAAGACCTCGGACTCGATGATCGGCGGCACCCTCAAGCCCGAGTTCCGCGAGGATTTCGCCAACTACTTCGTCAAGTTCATCAAGGCGTACGAGGCCAACGGCGTGCCGATCGACTTCATCTCGCTCCAGAACGAACCCACATACCAACCACCGACGTCGCCGTCTTCACTCGTGACCGTGGAGCAGGCGAACGACCTCATCAAGAACTACGTCGGACCGGCACTGCGCGCCAACGACCTTTCAACGAAAATCCTGACCTACGACTTCAACTACGACCTCCCCAGCTATGCCGAGACACCCTTCGCCGACCCGGAGTCCTCCAAGTTCGTGAACGGCACGGCCTGGCACTGCTACGCCGGCGACGTGCGGATGCAGACCGTTGTCCACAACGATTACCCGAACAAGACCACTCACATGACCGAGTGCTCCGGCGGCACGTGGGAGGGCACCGACCAGGATGCCTTCAACGCCACGATGAACCACGTGATCGGCTCCACCCGCAACTGGGCGAAATCGGTCGTCCGATGGAACATGGCCCTGGACGCCGACCGCGGCCCGACCAATGGCGGTTGTGACATCTGCCGCGGTGTCCTCACAGTAGCCGAGGGCGCCGACGGCGAGTGGGACTACACCAAGAACGTTGACTACTACGCCCTCGGTCAGGCGAGCAAATTCGTCGAGCCGGGAGCTCAGCGGGTGGCATCTAGCACGCTTGGCGCAGGTAGCGTGCAGGACGTGGCGTTCGTCAACCCCGACGGATCCTCGGTCCTCGTCACCCACAACTCCGGGCAGGCAGCTCAGACGTTCAAGGTGCAGTCAGGCGACCACTGGTTCGAGTACACGCTCAACCCCGGGGCAGCGGCCACGTTTACCTGGAAAGGCGATCAGCGCGGCAGCACCGACTCGCAGGCCGTAGGTTCCGTTGACCTTGTCTTCGACCAGAAAGACGGCACGAATCCGGTAGTCACCTACAGCCCCGATCTGTCGATCTTCGAGGACCAGGTTCGGGTGGGTGACCGGTGGTTCGGGCAAACCGTGCCGACCGGCGGATCAATCGAGCTAACCCGCGGACAACAACCCCTGCCGCGTGCCGGCTGGACGGCGACGGCAATAGCCACCGAACCGGGCGGGTCACCCGAGAACGCCCTGGACGAAGACCCGACCACACGGTGGGCCACCGGCCGGGGGATGCAGCAAGGCGACTGGTTCGACATCGACATGGGATCAACCCAAACCGTCGATCAGATCACCATCGACTCCGGGACCAGCCTGGGCGACCAAGCGCACGGCTACCAGATCTTTGTGTCGCAAGACGGAACGAACTGGGGCGAACCGATCGTCACCGGAGCCGGGAAGAGTCAGCAGTCGACGGCGATCTTCCCCGAGACTCAGGCTCGCTACATCCGCGTGATGAACGTCGGTGCCGCGCAGAACTGGTGGTCAATCTATGACGTCAAGGTCTTTGCGCCGACGGGCCCCGTGGCAGAGCGCGCTGGCGAGGGCGACCTGACGCAGGTGCAGCGCAGAACCGCGACACTCGCGGACGGCACCGAGGTGACCGCTCTTTACAACGCCGGCACAGCGCCGGTCACCTTCCAAGGCGACTGGGGCCCAACGCCTTACATCTACCGGTTGCCCGCTGGAGGGGTCGGCATCTTCACCGAACGCCCTGCAAGCTGACATGTTCGGCGGCACCCAGGCCACCACCCCGGGTGCCGCCCGCATGCGGCAGACAAGAAGGGGCAAGGCCAGCTCGTCGCCGCGGCTCCGCCCTTGACTCGCCAAGCTCAGCGCAAGTATTAGCGAGCAGGTTCCATATTCCGAAAATGCCGGCACATAGGTCTGCAGTACGCGGTTATGCCCCTGCCTATATACGCTGCACGTTGCTCTCTTTCTTTTGGAACTCAGACAAAAAGGAACTAGCCATCATGTCTCGGAAAACGCGGGAGTACCCACAGCAAAGCCAAAGTAGAGCGACATCGCCCGGACCGGACTTGGACGCTCCTTCACCTGGCATGCTGGAGGTAAACGTCCAAGAGGCCAGGGAAGTAGACGAAGCCCTCCAGAATGCGATTTCCCAAGTCACGGAAGCGGCCGTACGCCACCAAACAGGCGTGTTGGTTACCCGCGTCGGCCCAGGCCGCTACATAGTGCGGGCACACCCTGCTGTTCCATATGGACTGACGCGGCAGCAGAATTAGTAAGTCCGCTATTCGTCATTGATGTCCCGACGCATCGGGGGCGGCCCCTGCCTGGGGGCCGCCCTCGATGCGTACATCAGCCGCGGCTTGGAATGCCGATCGACTTCAGCTCCATGTATTCGCGGAATCCCTCTTCGCCGTTCCTGCGGCCGATGCCGCTTTGGCCGTAGCCGCCCAGGGGTGTTGACACGTCGAAATAGGCGCCGCCGTTGACGGAGATGTTTCCGGCCCGGAGGCGGCGTGCGACTTCGAGCGCGCGGTCGTCAGAGGCGCTGCTCACCTCGCCGGCAAGACCATAAATGGTGGAGTTGGCAATCTCGACGGCTTCGTCCTCGGTGTCGTACCCTATGACGCACAGCACCGGGCCGAAGATTTCCTCCTGGGCAACGGCAGAGTAGGGGTCGACGTCGACCAGGACGGTTGGCTCCACGTAGTACCCGGACCGGCCCTCGATGGGGTGACCGCCGGTCAAGATGCGGGCGCCCGAGGCGACACCGGATTCGATGGCGGCAAGGATCGCGTCGCGCTGCTTGGCGCTGGCCTGTGGGCCCTGGATGACCGAGGTATCCCACACGTCACCGACGGGGACGTTTTCGAAGACGCCCTTGAGGATGGGCAACGCCTCCTCGTAGCGGTTCCGGGGGATCAACAGCCGGGTCGAATAGGTGCAACCTTGCCCGGCGTGCGCACAGACCACAGCAGCGCCCGGCAGTACCTTGGTGAAGTCTGCGTCGTCCAGCACGATGTGGGCTGATTTGCCGCCGAGTTCGAGGAAGGTCTTCTTGATCGTCGGGGCCCCAGACGCCAGGACCCGGCGGCCGGTCGAGGTTGAGCCCGTGAAGGTCACCATGTCAATGCGCGGATCGGAGGTGAGCATTTCGGTCACCGCGACGGTGTTCGTGGTGACGACATTGAAGATGCCAGCCGGAATGTCGGTCCGCTCGGCCACGAGGCGGCCAAGCTCAAGGCCACTCCAGGGAGTGAGAGAGGCCGGCTTCAGGATGACGGCGTTGCCCGCGGCCAGGGCCGGAATGGACTCTGAAACGTTGAGATACAGCGGGTAGTTCCAAGGGGTGATTGCGGCGACAACACCCATGGGTTCGTAGCGGATCCGGCGGCGGGAGACCGCGCCGCGGGAGGTGGTGGGTGACCACTCCTCTTCGTAGGCGAACTCGCGGGCCATTTTGGCCCAGTAGGCAGGCTCGTCCAGTGGCTGCTGCAGCTGCACGCCATAGGTCAAGGCGATGGGGCTGCCCGCTTCGGTTACGACGATGCGCCGGAGCCGTTCTTTTTCCCCTTCAAGGGCGTCGCGCAGTTGCAGGATGCACTTGCTGCGCAATTCCGGGTCGTTCGCCCAAATGCCCTCGTCGAAGGCCCTCCGAGCTGCTGCAATTGCACGTTCCATGTCGTCTTCTGTGGCGTTGGCTGCGTAGCCGGCGCTTTCGCCCGTACTGGGGTCGATGTTCTCAAACAGGCCGCCGTCACTCGCCTCGATCAGCTGTCCGTCGATGAACAGTCGGCGTTCCCCTTCAAGTGGTCCCGAGCCAGTTGTTATGGAGTCGTTCTGGGTTGTCGTCATGCGTTTTCCCTCCTTCCTTCGTAACTTCTGTTTTGTTTCAGGCGTCGTCGCGGATGAGCTCGGCTGCACGCCAGGCCATAGCCATGGCCGGCCCGTTGAGGTTTCCCGAGATCATGGCCGGCATGACGGAGACGTCGACGACGCGCAGGTTGCGGACGCCACGCACCCGCAGTCGTGAATCGACGGCGTCGGTTTCGTTCGGCCCCATCGCGACGGCGCCGCAGGCGTGGTAGCCGGTGCCGCCGTTGAGGAAGGCGGACCTGATGATGGAGTCGTCGTCCTCGACGGCGAGCCCCGGGACGGTTTCGGCGCTGGCGAACTCGGCGATCGGAGATTCATTGACGAGCGCGCGCATCTTTCGGAACAGCGCGACGGACGTTGACCGGTCGAGTTCAGTTGATAGGTAATTGGGAACGATCCGAGGGGTGGCCCGTGGATCCTTCGAGATGATGTGCACCGATCCCCTGCTCGTGGGCCGCAAGGCGAACCCGAGCAGGGAGAAGCCTGGCCTGTTCTCGATATTGGAACCAGTCGAGCCTGCACCTGAGGAGTACGGAGTGAGCAGGACCTGCGCGTCAGGGCGTGACAGCTCCGGCGCGGTCTTGAAGAAGGTCAGCATGTCGTAGGCAGGCGTGGAAATCGGCCCTTTGCGGGTGAGCATCCATTCAAGTCCGCTGAGTCCCTGCCGGGGCGGCGAGGAAAGCTTCCTGTTGTAGCCGATGTTCTTGTTCAGGCGGACCTGAAGCGGCAGGCAGCGGTGTTCACGCACGCCCTCGCCGATGTTCTCGCTGTCGACGCGGACGCCGATGCCGGCGGCCGTGAGTACGTCACGCCGTCCGATCCCGGACAGCTCGAGCAGCTGGGGTGTGGCAATGGAGCCCATGCTGAGGATGACTTCGCGCTTGGCGGTGAAGGTGACGGTGGACTCCCCCGCCAGCGCTGTCACCCCGGTGACCGTTTCACCCTCAAAGGTGAGCCCGGAGACGGTGGTGTTGGTACGCAGGATGAGGTTGGGGCGTTTCAGTGCTGGTTTGAGGAAGGCTTTGGCTGCGCTGACCCGTACTCCGTTGCGAATTGTCGCGGGTGCGTAGCCTATCCGTTCAGCATCGGAGGCGTTGAGATCCTGAACTGTCTCGATGCCCAGACCGCCGGCTGACTTCATGAGGGCCTCTCCGACTGTTTCGCTGTCCTTCCGGACGCCCACCTTGAGGGGGCCACCAGCACCGCGCATCTCGGATTCACCCAATGAGTGGTCTTCCATGCTCTTGAAGACGCGGAGCATTTCGTTCCATCCCCAGCCCGGGTTGCCCAACGCTTCAAGGCCGTCGTAATCGGCCTGCGATCCGCGGTTGTAGACCATTCCGTTCACCGAACTGGAACCGCCCAAAACTTTTCCGCGGGCCCAGTACTCGACTTGGTTATTGGGTCCAAAGGGTTCGGTCCGGTAGAACCAGGCGTACTTGGGGTTGCTCAGGGTGAAGGCAATTCCCTTGGGGATCGAGATCATGGGGTGGGAATCCGGCCCGCCTGCCTCCAGCAGGAGAACATTGATTTTTGGGTCTTCCGTTAACCGGTTCGCGAGGACGCATCCCGCCGATCCCGCTCCGACGATGATGTAGTCATAAGGGCCTTCGTTCACAGCTCAACTCCAGTGTTGTTTTGATGGTTACTTGGGTACTGCGGATGATTCGTTGTGTTGCCGGCGGTCCTGGTCCCGCTCAGACATCCGGCTCCTGGGTATGGCAACGGCAGCCAGGGCTGCTATCAGGGCCACTGCACACCCGATGAACAACCCGGTCCTGAAGCCGTCGGCCGTAGGCACCAGGTGCGAGCCGGAATGCGTGGACATCTGGGCGAGGACCACGCCGATGACGGCGCCGGAGACCGAGGTGCCGATGGCGCGCATCAAGGCGTTGAAGCTGTTCGCCGACCCGGTTTCGGTGTTGGGGACGCCGCCCATGATCAGGGCCGGCATGGCACCGTAGGCGAAGCCGAGTCCGATGCCGGCGATCACATTGGCGGCCAGCAGACCCCAGACGGTGTCCATCGTGAAGGCCGACACCGCATAGCTGGAAGCCGTAATGACCGCGCCCACGATCAGTGTTGTCTTCGGTCCTCTGCTTGCGCTGAGCCTGGCTCCCAGTGGAGAGACAAGCATCATTGCCAGGCCTGCCGGTGCCATCAGGAGGCCCATCTGCAGCATTGATTGGCCCAGGCCGTATCCCGTCTCGGTGGGCAGCTGGAGGATCTGGGGGAGGATCAGCGACCGGGCGTACATGGCGAAGCCCAGCAGGATTGATGCCACGTTTGACAGCAGCACGGCCCGGCGGACCGTCACGCGCAGGTCAACCAGGGCACCAGGAACGCGCAACTCCCACCAGCCCCACAAGCCAAAGAGGAATACTGCCGCGCCCAGCAGACCCACCACCAGGGGGCTTCCCCATCCCCAGTCCCCGCCCTTGGACACTGCCAGCAGCAGGCAGATCAGTGCGGCACTGAGACCAAGGGCGCCCGGAAAGTCGAACTTTCCCCTACGTGCAGGGGCAACAGCTGCAGGAACAACCCGCCAGATCAACATCAGGCACAGCAGGCTGACCGTTGCCGTGGCCCAGAAGAGGATGCGCCAGTCGGTGAACTGGACGACCGCGGCGGCGATCGGGAGTCCCAATGCGCCGCCGATACCCAGCGATGAACTGACCAGGGCGATGGCCCCGCGCAGTTCGGATGGCGGAAGCAGGTCTTTCAGGAGGCTGATGGCCAAAGGAACCATGCCTGCTGCCAGTCCCTGCAGGCCTCGACCGATGATCATGGGGACCACGGAGTCTGCCACGGCGCAAAGAGCCGACCCGAGGATCAGGGGAACGAATGAGCCCAAAATGATTGGGCGCTTACCGTACATGTCCCCCAGCCGCCCGGCGACGGGGGTGATGACGGCTGACGCCAGGAGCGTCACGGTAATTACCCAGGACGTATTGGACGGGGTGGTGTCGAAAATTTTTGGCAGCTCAACCAGAAGCGGGACCACCAAAGTCTGGGTCAGCGAGGCAACGATCCCGGCGAACGCCAGGACTGCCACCAATGGTCCGGTCCTGATGGTGGGGGGTTCAACGGGACTGGGTGCAGTCATGGGCATTCTCCTGTGCAGGGGACGGTCTGGATCTGGGCCACGCAAACCATGGCGTTGTATGTACTGGGCCACCCGTCGCGATGGGCCTCCGCCGGGATTCAGTCCGTACGTAGCTGGGGAGAAGTGGTCTGCCCTGCAGGGACTTGAGGGGTCGGCGGCTCCGTCTTCGCTTTCAGTTCGCGGCGGATGGTATCCAGGGTGTGGAAAACGGCTATCGTTTCGCTGGCCGGGTGGATGGCATGCTCGCAGGTTCCTGAGTTGATGGCTTTGACGACCTCGCGCAACATGGGGACGTAGCCGTTCCCTTCCTGGCCCAGTTCCACACGGTGCGGCTCCCTGAACATCACATCCCAGCTGTCTGCGTGGATGTCGAGGGCTGTCCGTGCCCAAAAAGGAGCCGGGAGCGAGATCCAGCCCCTGCGGCCACTTACTGAGGCGGACGGGTCGCAAAACTCGGTCATCCCGCTGGCACACTGTGCGAAGCGCCCTCCTTCAAACTCGAGCGTGAAGTGTTCGGCGAAGTCAACTCCGTCCTCGTTCACGCTGCCGGCGGCGTGAATTGAAACGGGCGGCCCAAAGATCGTGTGCGCAAGGGTTACCGGGTAGATGCCTTGGTCCAGCAGAGACCCGGGACTTCTGGCATGGTCCCACCGGCTGCTGCCAAGTTCGGCCGGGAAAGGGATGCCGAACGAGGCCCGCATACTCCTGACTTCACCGATCCGGCCAGCCGCCAGTTCATCGCGGAGACGGCGAAATGCAGGGTTGAACTTCATCCACATGGCTTCCATCAGGAAAACCCGCATCCGCGAGGCCACAGCAAAGAGATCGGCCGCTTCGGCTGCGTTCATGGCTATAGGTTTCTCAACCAACACGTGTTTGCCTGCAAGAAGCGCTTGGTTGGCCAGGGCATGGTGGGTGGCAAAAGGTGTCGCAATGTAGACAGCGTCGATCGAAGGATCAGCGAGGACTTCCCCGAAATCTCCGGTGGACCGGCTGATCCCAAACTCTTGGGCGAACGCATTAGCCTTCCCCCCATCCCGGCTCTGCACGATGGAAATTTCGACACCCCGACAACTGGCAAGATCCGGTACAACCGTCCTGGAAATACTGCCCGCGCCCACTATCCCCCACCGCTGCATGCCACCGGGCCTCATGCCATTTCCCTCTTGAAGAGCCGGTCCGCCTCCATGTCGGCCACACTGTCGACTATTTGATGCATGCCGCTCACTGAATTTCCTTATCTACATTCGGGCGCCGGGAGGTTATCAACCTCCCGGCGCTTTCATCGCAAGCCGCTGCTTTTGACGCTAGATCGCTGACCAGCCGCCGTCGGAGGCCAGGATGGCACCGTTAAGGTTGGTGCCATCGTCGCTGAGCAGGAAGGTGATGGAGGCGGCCAGATGTGCGGCACTTACCGGTGCGGGGATGTTGGCCTTCATGAGCGGGAGGAGTCGTTCTGCTGCCAGCTGGGATCCGAAGTTCGCTACGATGCCGGTGATGGTGGGGCCGGGAGCCACCGCGTTGAAGCGCAGGCCCTTGGGGCCGTACATTACTGCCGAGTTTTTGGTCAGGCCGACGACGGCATGCTTGGAGGCCGTATATGCAGCGCCGGCGGCCGAGCCGCGGATGCCGGCCTCGGAGGAGACGTTCACTACCGATCCCGCCCCGGCTTCCAGCATCAGCGGCACCACGGCGCGGGTAAGGCGCATGAGTGCGGTGACGTTGATCCGGAAGACGCGGTCCCAAAGTTCGTCGTCCACCTCGTGGATGGGGGCGAAGTTGTCCATGATTCCGGCGACGTTTGCCAAGGCATCGATGCGACCGCCGGCAGCCGCAACGATAGCGGCCACGGTTTCTTCAGTGGAGATGTCCCCGGCGACGGGTACCAGGTCCAGGCCGCTGTTTTCTTCCACCAGGGCATCAAGGCGTTCCTTGCTGATGTCCGCGGCGATGACCCTGCCGCCCTCCTTGGCGACGCGCAGGGCAGTCGCCTGCCCGATGCCTGAGGCTGCACCTGTGACGATGACCGTTTTTCCTGCGAAGCGGTTGTTAGTGATGGTTTCCTGCCAGGTGGCGTCGTTGCCCATGATGTCCTTCCAGACTGTTTTAGGGGGATAAAGATTAGTTTATGACACGCTGTGTCATTATGGAAGGGTGAATACTGGTGGGATGCTTTCGAATGACCTCAGTACCGCCGCCCGTCCGCCCGGACGGCCGGTGAGCATCGATCCCGAGGCGGTTGCGGCCCTCGCCCTGAAGATGTTTGCTGAGCGCGGTTACGAGCAGACCTCCATGGAGGACATTGCGCGCGAGGCCGGGGTCGGGCGCAAAAGCCTGTACCGCCATTTCGCGAACAAAGCCGACCTGGTATGGGGCGGAATGGGACCGGTCATAGCAGCCTCAGGTAACGCCTTCGAGTCAGCCCCGGCCCCGCCGATGTCCCGCAGCGAGACCTTGAACGGACTCCGCGAAGCGGTGCTTGCCGGCGTTGCCGCTCTCCCGGACCTCGGCGTCACCCGCGGCAGGCTCCGTCTGATCGCCGAGCACCCGGAGTTGATGAGCCGAAGCCAGGATTTTCTAGGGACCCGTCGCGAGCAGACCCGCTCCTACCTCACGGCCCGCGGGATTCCCGAAGACACCGCACGGTACCTGTGCGCTGCTCTCATCGGAGCCACCTTCGAAGCCTGGCTGCAGTGGGCAACCAGCGAAGACTCCGATCCCATCCCCTACATTCGGGCAGCACTGGCAGTACTGACCGTGGGTGAGGGGTGACCAGGACAGTAACCTGCCAGCGCGGTGGGGGTTGCGGCGGGGTCGGTTAGCCAATCCACGTGGTCGTCAGCTGACGGCCACCCGTACCCGGGCAACATTCTGGACACGCCCGAAGGGCGTGCCCGTATTTGCCTGACGTTGCGAAGTGACCCGAACTGCAGGGAAGTAGATGCCCGGCCGAGGAAAGGAACACGTCCGGGACGTGTCCATGCTCGAACTGGGCGCAACGGCTTCCTTATGAGGAAAGCCCCCGTGTCCGTCCAGATTCCACTCGACGGCGGTGATGCTGCCGGCCTGTGCGGGCAGCTCAGCGGCAACACTGAGAGTGACCTCTTCACCGATAGCCACCTCAGCGCACGTCTGGCCGTCAATGAGAAGGGAGAGCACGGGCTGCGGGCCGCCGCGTTCTGCTGCCGTCGGGGGGACAACTACCTGGCCGTCGACGACGTCGTAGCTCGTGGACGCCAGTGGTTCGACCCCCTGCTCAACCCAGGCGCTGAGATCGAGCAGTGCCTGTTCGAGGACACCCAGGTAGCTGACGGTGTGGGTGGGCCGCTCCTGGGCCTCGCTGTCGCCGTGCAGTGCGTTGTCCACGTACCAGAGACGGAACTTGTCGGCCGTTTCCTCCCCGAACTGCTCTTGCACTTTGGACCGGTACCAATCGGCCTGCCAGGGGAAGGCCTCACGGTCCAGCAGGCACTCAACAACGATCATTTTCCCGTCGAATCGGCCGTTCTGCACCGAACCGGCGGTGGATGCTGCGAAGAGCGGACCCACCAGCATGGGCCGCTGCGGGTACCTGGGTGACCCGTCGGTGTCACGGAACTGGTCCCAAACCGGGTAATCCGGGCCAGGCACCTGATGCCGGTGGTAGGTCTGCGAAGCCAGGAAACCGCTGTTGTCCACCTTCACTTCGTCACCGGCCCGGAGCTGACGGAGAACCGCACTGTCGGTCGGGCCGAAGACGGCGAGATCTTCCGCTACTGTCAGCAGCGCAATCCTCGCGCCCGCCGCCGCGCCAGACTCGACCAACAACTCCGCGCCGAGGAGTTCCTTCCCGGGACCGCGCTCCAGCCGCACAGCGACAGGAACATCGTTGCGGCCCGAAGACCCAACCCAGGCATCATCAACGCCGCCCTGGGACTGCCCGGCCAGGGGTTCAACCACATAACCCTGCGCCGTCAGTTCTGTTGCTCTGAGAAGGCCCCCGATCCGGCAGCGGTACTGTACCCGGTCACGCGTCAGTGATGGGCGCGCCTCAAATCCCAGATAACCAGGCTTGGTCCAAAAATCGTCAAAGTAGCCCGGGTCCGCCATGGCCAACCCGGCGTACAGGGCTGAAAATCCGTGCATTCCCATGGTGCGGTGGCCAAACCAAGAGCGGGGCGGGAACCCCATCCGGGTGACCTCAAGGAGCGCTTCGCGCTCCTCCGGGTCCAGACCGGCGAACATGTCTCCGCTGCCGCCAGGTTCCAGCGCGTCCACTATTCGGTCCAGGGAGTTCCGCAGGACACGCTGGGCGTGCATCCTGACCGTAAAGACATTGGGAATGGCCATCGGGGAGCCGATCACGTACGGCACCACTCCGTCCCAGACGCCGGTGGTGTTTTCGGCACCACCGATGGTGCGGAACCCGCCGCCGCTTCCCCCAAAGGCGTAACCATAGGGACGGTGATCCCCGTAGACCTGCCCGGCCAGGACCCTTGAGTATTGAGCTGCTGCTGCGTTGGCGCGGTACGCGGCGATCGTGGGATCAGCCCCACCCCCGGGCGTCCCGGCAGTTCCGCCGCCGTTGGTTTCGAGGAAGTACGCGCCGCTGGCGGTCGCGAAGGCGATCTTGTTGTGCGGGCCCGTGTCCAGCTGCGCCAGGTTCTCGCTGTCAGGTACAGGTGTGATGTGTTGGAAAAACCGCCCCTGGTACCGGTCCGCCGGGGGCAGGTAGACGGAAAAGTTGGTATCTGTACCTTTGAATCCGCCGTGAAGGTAGCGGTGGCGGACGGGAATCTCACGCCATTCGTCGACGTCCACGTAGGGATCCTTGAAGAACCCGTCAACCTCGTGGTTCTTCCCGTGCGGACCAGGGTGGGTGTCAGTATCGTGTGCGCCGGCCGGAGCTGCTGTGTGGATGGCGTTATCCGCAGCAGCCTCAGTCATAGTCCTCAACCCGCCACTCGTCGTGCCAATCGATAACGGGGTGCTCATCGGCAAAGCGGATGGGGAGCCACACGTAGTCGGCGATCGCGGTGTTCTCACCCAGTCCTGCTGCCATTGCCGCCCGGCCATCGCCGGCGTCCGCCCCGCCACTGCCTGCGATGCTGCTGTTTTCGTTCTCTGGCGGCGCGTCTGGCACCCCGCCGGCCTGCGTCATTGACGCTACGACGTCATAGACGTTTGGCATGTTTTCCGGCAGCTGGGGCAACCACCGGTCGGCGAGGGCAATGTAGAGGTCCTTCTTGTGCGGATGCTTGAACACGCAGCTGATCTGGGAACGGAACGAGGTCCGGGAGGGGTCATCAGGGTGCGCGTCGCCTAGGACTGTCCAGGGGCCGTGGTAGGCGGGCGCCGATGCTACCTCGGAGAAGTTAGGGAAGTAGCCGGTGGAGCCGGAGGTGATCAAGTAGTGGACGCCGTCCCGTTCGAAGTGCGCCGGCGCTTCCCTGGTGAACGGCGGGCCGGGGTGCGGGAAGTGGCTGGAAAAGTCCCCGGTAACGTCCGTGTAGTCGTCCGTCAGCTCTGCACAGATCAGGTCGGTGTGGACCTTCTCGAAGTAGTAGTACGCCTTACGGGTGACCGGGTCGATGACGAGATCGAAGTCACCGGCGCTCATGCCCAGCGGTTCGAGACCGGCACGTACGATTTCGTAGGGCCCCAGGAAAGAGTCGGCGATGAGCACCGTGGAGCGCTGCGTATCGTGGCTCCCCTCCCCCATCACCTTGACCCAGCAGACGTACTTTCCCGTGGCCTCGTTAAAGAGGATGTGAGGGCGGTCCATCTTCTGCGCCGGGTGCAGCGGCGATGAAGGGTCATCAACCACCGGCGGGATGATCAACCCGCGGTCGTCCCAGTTGTAAAGGTCCGTGGAGGAGTAGGCGCGAACACCCCAGTGCCAGTTGCCACTGCCGGGAGTGGTTTTCTCCTTGTTCTCCCCGTACCAATAGAAGACGCCATCTTCGTAGAAGATTGAACCGCCGTGGGCCTGGATCCGCTCGCCCTTTGTATCGAGCCACACCTGGCCCGGGCGGATGCTCGTCTGCCTTTGAACGGGCTCGGACAGGCGTGGACCGGCCGTGGAGGGGCCGTCAGGGCCCGGGAATTCACCGGCAAGGTGCTGCTCGAATGTCTCCGTACCAGGGTTGGGCAGCTGAGAAGCGCCTGACGGGGCAGCTGAGTAGTTGCCAGAGGGCTTCATGGGGACTCCTTCGTCAAAATCATTCACGTGTCGAGGTCGGCGTTGTACCGACCCGAGGGTCGTCGGGACTCTGGTGTTCCCCGGTCCCCGCCCGCCGGTATCGGCAGTCAATGAGAAGAGCGGGCCAGCGGCTGTCCGCCGACACGCGAACTTGCGGGAAACAGGAATTGAATCGTTTCGTATTTACCACTGAAGATATTCGGCTTGGTATCACGTGTCAAGCGATGGAATCAGGGACACTTGCCCGAATCAAACCCCTGAAAGGACAGTCCCCTGGCGGAGCAATACCTGAAAAAAGCACCCCGAGCATATGCCTCTACAACCAGTCGACTGCTGAAACCTTCTTGTCGCCTGCCTACCCAGACCTCCTGGCACCGTCAGCAATGACTGTTCCCGGACCGGGGAAAGCCGGGCTGCTCCAAAATCCGCCCACCCCTAGCGCAAGTGACGCGTGATACCGTACGCTCGTATCACGCGTCACCCGATGTGGTGCGGACCACAACGACCGCATGTCGATAAACGACGTCCGGCACACACATTGAACATTCAGCCGTAAGTACGCGTCATCGCCCCCTGACAAGGAAGTCCTGTAGTGAAAAGCATTCTCAGAAAACTAGCGGCGGTCGCCGCCGTCGCATCCACGGCTCTGGCCGTGGCCAGCTGCAGCCCTGGGTCCCAAAACAGCGCTGAAGCAGCACCTAAGGATCAAACCCTCCACCTTGCGGCCTCGGCGCCGCCGGGAAACTTCACAATCGGCAGCTGGACGGGTGGGGACGCCACGCTCTTCCTGTCCGTATACGACACTTTGATCCACCAAACCGTGGACGGGAAGCTCGAAGGTGGAGTTGCCGAGAAGTGGGAATACTCGGACGACAAGAAGACCCTGACGTTGTCGATCCGCGATGGCATGAAGTTCACAGACAACGCTCCCGTTGACGCCGAGGCTGTCACCGCATCCCTAAAGGCAGCCCTGGTTGGACCCTCAACCAAGTCCAACCTGTCCTCCATCTCGACCGTGGAGGCCAGCGACGCCTCCACGGTCGTTGTGAGCCTGTCCCGGCCGGACGCTTCGATCATTCCTCAGCTGACCGGCACCCCCGGCGCAATCGGCGCCCCCGGCGTGCTCACCGCCGAGAGCTCAAAACTCGAGCCGGTAGGCTCCGGCGCCTATATCCTTGACAAGACAAAGACGACAGCCGGCTCGGTCTATACCCTGACCAAGAACCCGGACCACTGGAACGCGGATGCTTACCCGTTCCAGACAGTCGAAACCAAGATCATCGCCGATGCAACAGCCGTGCAGAACGCAATGCTCAGCGGGCAGCTTGACGCAACCTCGGTCTCAAATATGGAAGAGGCCAAGCAATTCCCGGAGGGCCAGTTCACGACCGGCGCGACTCCCCCCGCAGCTGTCGGCGGTCTTTTCCTCGTTGACCGCGCAGGAACCGTGGTGCCAGCCCTGGCCGATGTCCGCGTCCGCAAGGCCATCAACCTGGCTATCGACCGCGAATCCATTCAGAAGAACCTCATTGGCGCCGAACGCGGCGCCACCAACCAGATGGTTAGCCCCAACGGAGAAACCTTCGACAAGGACCTCTTGAACGAGCACCCCTTCGATGTCGAGCAGGCCAAGGCGCTTATGGCCGAAGCCGGTTACGCCGACGGTTTCGCTGTCACCATGCCGAGCACTCCCATCTCTCTGCGCTTTGAATCCGTGCTTTCCCAGCAGCTCGGAGCGATCGGCATTAGGGTCACGTGGGAAACGGTTCCCTTCCAGGACTTCTACGCCAAGGTCCTCGGCAGGTCCTACGGCATGTTCTTCATGTTCAACGGCCTGAGCGGTTCCGACGCTCTGGACCTGAACGCGAATCTCACCGGTGTCTTCAACCCCTTCAACACAACGTCACCTGAGCTTGACGCGCTTCGGGCAACAGCGGACTCGGCGCCCGACAGCGAACAGGCCACTGCATTCCGGGCCGTCAACGAGTATCTCGTCAAGGAAGCCTTCTATGCGCCGATCATGGCCGGCGAGGGCGTTTACGTGGTCAAGAAGGACATCCAGTTCACGCCGCCGGTCGCACGGGGGCAGAACGTCCTGCCTTACCAGCCTGCTACCAAATAGTCAGCACGACTGCTAGTTAGCAACTACTGATGCTGTGCGGGGCACTGCCCCGCGCAGCATCACAAGGAGCATTCTGTGATCCCATTTTTCCTCCGCCGCGTCGGTGCCGGACTTGTCCTCATCGTCATCGTTACTGCCATCACGTTCTTTCTGACCTATGGCGCCAACATTCCCGTTGCCCGGAACATACTCGGCCCGACAGCTTCCGCTGAACAGGTCGACATACTGAACGGTCAGCTCGGCCTGAACCGTCCCATCCTTGAGCAGTACTTCGCCTGGATCGGAGGTGTATTGCAGGGAGATCTGGGCACGTCCTACTACACCAGCGAACCCGTAGTGCAAGCCTTGGCCAGCCGCCTTCCCGTCACACTCTCCGTCGTGCTCCTCTCGGCTGCCATCACTCTAATCATCAGCACCTGGTTGGGTGTCGTCGGGGCCGCTCGGGGTGGCGTCGTGGACGCTGTCCTGCAGGCATTCTCGACCATCACCTTCGTCTTCCCGGCGATCATCCTGGCCATCGCCATGGTTTACGTTTTCGCCATTTCGCTAAAACTGGTCCCGGCCGTGGGTTACACACCGTTCGGCGAATCACCCGAACGGTGGTTCGCATCGGTGATCTTGCCGGCGATCATCCTCTCGATCGGGGGCATCGCCGCCCTCGCAGCCCAGATCCGTGGCTCCCTGGTCGATGAACTCAGCAAGGACTACGTCCGGACACTGCGCAGCCGTGGTGTATCGGAAACATCAATACTCCTCAAGCATGCTCTCCGCAACGCGTCGGGCCCGGGATTCACCACCTTTTCGCTGCAGTTCATCTCCTTGTTCGGCGCCTCCCTCTTTATAGAGAAAATCTTTGCCCTGCCGGGCTACGGCACCTACGGCTTCCAAGCCACCATCCAGTTCGACCTGCCGGCCATGCTCGGCGTAACACTTTTCGGCGTTGGCCTCGTCGTTGTCATGAATCTCGTCATCGATATAGCCAGTGGCTGGCTCAACCCGAAAGTAAGGATGTCATGAGCACGCCCACCATCGACCAAGTCACGGACGTCGCTGACGCCACGGCTGCCAAGCGGGCAGGGGCCTTCCGGCGCATCATCACCACGCCCCTGGGGCTGTTTTCGGTCATCGTCCTAATAGGCATCGTAATGCTCGGATTACTGGAGCCCGTGCTGCGCGGCCATGACCCCAACACCGCCGACCTGGCTGCCATCAACGCACCTCCCGGGACCCCCGGTTACTTTCTTGGCGCCGACCAAAACGGGCGGGATATCTGGTCCCGCGTGCTTACGGCCATCAATGTTTCTGTCACCTCGGCGCTGATCGGCTCCGGTGTGGCCGTCGGGATCGGCAGCATACTCGGTCTGATTTCGGGTTACGTGGGAAAGCGCGTGGACGGGGTGCTCGCCTGGATTTTCAGCCTCCTCATGACGTTCCCGGCACTGATCCTCATCATGGTGCTCCAGCCCATCACAGGCGGAACGTACCAAACCATGATGGCGCTCTTCGGCATCTTCATATCCCCGGGCATCTTCTGGCTGGTACGAAACCTGGTCAGGGGAGTCAAAAATGAGCTATACGTCGACGCAGCCAAAGTTTCAGGGCTTTCCAACCGCCGGATCCTCTCCCGGCACGTGCTGTACGTGGTGCGCGGACCAATCATCATTTCCGCCGCATTCATGGCCACGGCAGCCATCGGCATTCAAGCTGGCCTCGCTTTCCTTGGCTTTGGCTCAGCACAGGACGCAAACTTCGGAACAATGACCGCCGACGCGTTCCTGAACATCTACAGGGCCCCGCTGCAGCTCCTCTGGCCCTCCCTGTTCCTCGGCCTGATGAACGCTGCTCTCGTCCTGCTGGGCAATTCCTACCGGGACGCCCTCGCCGGGCCCCAGGCGGCTGCACGCCGTCACCGGAAAAAGCGGTCCGCCTCCACGTCCGACGCCACGGCACCGTCCGAAGAGCCAACCGAGGCCAGGAAGGCTTCGGCCCAGACGCAAGGGAAACTGCTTTCAGTGCGCAATCTTCGGGTTTCCTATCCCAACCTGGACGGGACGCGAAAGGAGGTCGTCAAGGGTATCTCCCTTGACATCCATGCAGGCGAGATCGTGGGACTCGTCGGGGAATCGGGGTCAGGCAAGTCGCAGACAGCCTTCTCGATCCTGGGGCTCCTTCCCAAACAAGCTGAAGTTTCAGCCGACGTCATGAACCTCGCCGGCGATTCACTGCTCAACCATGACGCGAAGCTGCTGCGGCGTATGCGTGGCAGCGTGATCTCCTACATACCCCAGGAACCGATGTCGAACCTGGACCCGTCATTCACCATCGGCAGCCAACTGGTCGAAGGTCTTTCATCATCGATGTCGAAAAAGGAAGCAAAGGAAACAGCGCTGGCCCTCCTCGCCCGTGTCGGAATCACCGACCCGGAGCGCACCTTCAAGTCCTACCCGCACCAAATCTCCGGAGGAATGGCCCAGCGGGTACTCATCGCAGGCGCAGTTGCGCCCAGGCCAAAACTTCTGATCGCGGACGAACCCACCACGGCCCTTGACGTCACCGTGCAAGCGGAGATTCTGGATCTGCTCCGCGATCTTCAGGGCGAACTGGGCATGGGGGTCTTGCTCGTTACGCACAACTTCGGAGTGGTCGCCGACATTTGCGACAGGGTGCTTGTGATGCGCGACGGCGAGATGGTCGAGGGTGGCGATGTCAGAACCATCTTCCGCAACCCATCTCACCCCTACACGCAGGAACTCATCGCCTCGATCCTGGACGAGGAAACTGTCCGGACCGACCCTGCACCGGCTGTACTGGCTAGCGCCAAGGAGCAAAAGTGAATCCTTTATTGCAAGTTTCTAATCTGCGGTTGAGCTATCCGGGGCGCGGGTTCCGTTGGGCCGCCCCGGAAGTGCTCCGCGGCATCTCCCTGGACATAGCTCCAGGAGAGACGCTCGGGCTTGTGGGCGAGTCAGGTTCGGGCAAAACCACTCTCGGCCGGGCGGTGCTCGGACTGGCCGCCCCCACCTCCGGTTCAATCGTCTTTGACGGAAACGACATCACAACCGCCAGCCAGAGTGAACGCCGGAAGCTGGCCCGTGACATCCAAGTTGTGTTCCAGGACCCCTACACCTCGCTGAACCCTGCTCTCCCGATCGCAGACATCCTGTCCGAACCCCTGATCGGACAAGGAAAGAAGCCGTCCGAGGCCCGGCGGTCAGTGACGGCCCTCCTGGACCAGGTGGGGCTGCCGGCGGATTCGGCCGCACGCTACCCGCGCGAATTCAGCGGAGGTCAACGGCAGCGCGTAGCCATCGCCCGTGCGCTTGCCTTGCAACCCCGGCTGATCGTCTGCGACGAGCCTGTCTCGGCGCTGGATCTCACCACGCAGGCGAGGGTTTTGGATCTGCTGATCGACCTCCAGCGCCGAACAGGGGTTGCGTACCTGTTTATCACCCACGACCTCTCTGTTGTCCGCCACATCAGCCACCGGATAGCCGTGATGTACCGTGGCGAACTGGTGGAGACGGGCCCGACAGCACAAGTAACCGAGGCACCCGAAAGCGACTACACGCGCCGCCTTGTGCTGGCCTCCCCCACTGCCGACCCCGATCGTCAACGCGAACGCCGCGAAGCCCGACGGATGCTCAGCCTCAGATCAAAGGCCTGAGCGCCAGTATGACCCGATTACGTGAGCCCCAAGGAGGCCGAGAAGCGCCGCACGAAACCCCGAACGTATCACGTGTCAAAATCTTTTGTGAGATGATCTTTCCGTGGTAACGGAGACGGGGCAAGCGCGGCGGCCAACAAGCTTTGACGTCGCCAAAAAAGCGGGTGTTTCCCGTGCCACGGTGAGTCATATCTTGAACGGGCAGGGTTCTCGTTTTCCCGAGGAAACCCGTAACCGCGTACTCAATGCAGCATCCGAACTGAAGTACCAGCCATCACCGGCAGGGCGGGCCCTGGTCACCGGCCGAAGTGACGTCATCGTGGTAGTCATGCCGAACACCACCTTTGGCAGCAACCTTCAAGACCTGGTCGACGAAGTCACCAGGCTGGCCGGACTCCATGGGCTAAGCGTCGTGGTCCGCTTCGCAGGCCGGGACCCGGCGGAAACCCTGGCCGCCGTCATGAACTTCCGCCCGGTGGCAGTTGTCAATTTCGGTGGCCTATCCAGGGATGACCAGACAACTCTTGCAGCCTCAGGTGCCGCAACCATTCCAAGTGCGGCACGGGATGAGGATGCATCCGGGAAGGATCCCAATTTTCTGATTGGCCAGAGGATGGCCGAAGAGCTGCTCCGCGATGGTCCCCGGCCCCTTGTTTTTGCCGCTCTGCTTGACGAGAGGACAGATCCATTCGGGCCTGCCCGTTATGCAGGACTCAAAGCCGTGACAGATGCCCGTGGGTTGCCGCAGCCGGCACGAATTGAAGTTCCCCTGGACATCGTCGGCGCAACTTTGGCGGTTGATACCGTGTCGGTCGAGGGCGCATCCATTGGAGTTGCCTGCTACAACGATCATGTAGCCATCGCAGTGCTGGCAGCGGGACGCACCCTCGGGCTCGCTACCCCGGAGGATCTGGCCGTCATCGGGGTGGATGCTACCGAGGTGGGTCAACTTGTTTCGCCCCGTCTCACCACGATTGCCTTGGATAATAGCGTCCTCATGCGCAAAATCGCAGCGGATCTCGAAGCAGTAACTAAACATAAGGCCCCCATTCAGACACAGGATGCCGGGCGGGAATTTCTCACCGTCATCCAAGGCGAAACCAGCTGAGGTCGAAGCAAAAGGAGGACGGTGCGAATCGCACCGTCCTCCTCTGCATTACTGCATCTAACCCCGCCACCTGCGTCCTGCACCCTTGAATTGCAGGAGATTCGGAACAGAAACCGCAAGTGCCCTTGTCTCTCCTGGTCCAGGACGGTCAGCAGTTACGCCCTAGCCTCCACGGAGGCTGAGGGCCAAGGGATGAAGCCTTCCGTTTTGACGGCCCAGCCACTCTTAGGGAACGCGCCGGGCGTGGTGTCAGAGCCTCCGGCCAGCAGGGACACCGCAGCGAGCAGGGACCCGTTGCCCGGGAGGTAAAGGGGCAGGATGCCGCCCATCTGAGGGTTGTGACCGACGGTAGTGTGTCGGTTTTTCACCTCATCCTTGAGCAGGCAATCAATGGCCAGTTCGGCATTGCCCAAGCGGGCTGCTGTCATGGCCAATACGGGGAAGTCCCAGCCCCAGGCGCTGGGCCAGTCCCAAGTGTCGATGACTTCGCGAAGGGTCTCATCCATTCGGGAAGGGTCTATCAGCGGGGTGGGCGGGACCAGCCCGAAGGCGGCGAGCAGGGAGGGATGGTCATCGCGCCGGAGGTACGGTTCGGTGGCGACTGCATCGTACCGTTTGCCGTCCGTGTGGGGGCGTGCAAGGTTGTCCTGGACCCGGGCCCACTGCTCCTGCCGTGACTGCCCGTTGCGTTCGCGCCAGTACTGCGCGATTTCCAGCCCCCACCACCAATAGGCCAGTTCGAAAGTCGGGTCTTCGGTGGCGGCGGCGTCATAGAACTCCTGTGCCGGCATGACGGGGGAAGGCAGATGGAATACCCCGTCCCGTTCCTCGGTGAAAGCTGCCATGAACGTCGCCGTTTCCTGCACAAGCTCAGCAAAGTCCTGCACGAGGGCAGCCTGCTTCTCCGGGCTGGAAGCCCGCCAGAGGAGTTCAAGCAGGTACAACGGGTGGGGTTGCTGCCAGATCAGGAGCGATCCGATGGGACTCGGGCTTTCCCGGCCATCGGGCCCCACGTGTTTGGGCCAGCGGGCGCCCGGGTATCCCTGACGAGCTGCAGTGGCCCGGGCCTGATCCAGGATCGACAGGTACCAGGGCATGCTGCGTTCCAGCAGTTCCGGCCGGCCCCATGTCGCAAAATGCGCGGCGTGCCAGAGGTGCATTTCCAGGTGGAACTTTCCTTGCCAGGAATTGGTGATCAGCCCGGTTTCCTGCGGCGGCATCACCCCGGAACTGTTCACGGCGGTGAGGTACTGCGAGAGCACGACGCGTCGTTCGAGTTCGTGGGCGCGCGGGTCGGTGCTTCCCTCAAAGTCGACAGCTGCTCCGGAGAGCCAAAAGGCTTCCCAGGATCGGGCGGAGGAGTCCTTGACCTCCGCAAAACCGGCTTCGGTTGCCTCCCGCGGTGCGGTCGGATCCGGAGTAAACGCTGCCACGAGCTCCAGGGTTGTCTGGGCGGTGGAAACGGTAAAGTGGTGTGCTTCCTGGGACGGGGTGATGGAGGCGCCGTTGGTGTCCAGGTCCACCCGGTAGCTGGTTGTGTCCAGTTGCCGCAGGATGCTTGAGCCGCCGGCGCCTCGGGCTGTCAGGACAGAGGTGTGGCGCTCGGGGCTGGCCCAGTCGGAGGTCTGGAAAAAGCCTTCCGACGCGTAGGGGAAGCGCAGTGAGATGGTCAAACGTCCGTCTCGAAGCAGCTCGGAGTCGATGCGGAAACCGACGCGTGCCTGGTCTGGGGACGCGACTGTTTCGATACGGACCAGCTCCCCGGAGTATCGGAACGTCGTAGTGATGATTCCAGTCCAGAGGTCCAGCTCCTGCTCGATGTCAGTGAGCACGCCGGGGTCCGTTTCCGGTTCGCTGTCCGGGGTGTTCCGCAGCTGCAGCCCGATGCGGCCCAGGTCGATCCGCTGCGGGTTGGCGTGGAGCCACGCCCCCGGTTTGTTGTCATCGGTCAGATTCCCGCGCATGGCCTGTTCCATGTCGTACCGGTCGGGGTACGAGACTGACCCGCGTGCCGTCTCATACCGGGACATTGCGTCGTCCAGGACGTAGCCGGCGGGGTTCGGCATCTCGTGCCAACCCCAGGAGCTCATGGTTGCGGTGTTCACGGCGACCTCGCCGCGCGTCATGGCAGACCGGGCGTCGTGGTAGTCGGTGAAGGTCTGCATGCCGGTGATGTCGGCGTTGTAGGCGAAGTCGCCGTTACCCACGGTGAGGACGTGCTCGGGATCCACAGCGGTGATCCTGATGTTGTGCCGGGCTACGACCGTTTGGCGGTCGATAACGGACTTTTCGGCCTGAATTTGTTCTTCGGCCGGGATCATGCGGAGACTCCTTCGGCGCTGGCCGGAACGAGTTCGCGGACCTCAGCTGCGGCATGGATGGTTACGGTAATGGTTTCGTATCCAGGAGCGCTGGCGCTGACGCTGATGGATCCTTCCCCTGTGGGCCGGACAACAGCCAGAGCACGGCCATCGAAAGTCGTGTGATGGTTCGTGGTGTATTTTTCCTCGTTGTTGGGCCGGCCGCTTCCGAATGCCTGGAGAAAGCCGGGCCCATTCACGGTTACCGTGATTCCTTCTTCCACATGCGAGGCAAGGGCCCCATGCTGGTCACGGAATTCGAATTCGATGTAGCTGAGGTCGGCGTCATCGGACCGGATGTGGGCGCGGTCGACGTTGGCCGTGAGGCTGATCAGGCCCTCAGCGGAACGAAGGGTGGTGCGTGCCTGCTCCACACCGTTGGAGTAGGCGACCGCAGTCAGCGACCCCGGGCTGTACGTGAGGTCGAAAAAGGCCCGGTAGGCGTGTTCCTGACCTGCGGGCTGGCGGCCGACCGACTGGCCGTTGAGCAGCAATTCGACCTCGTCGGCGTCGCTGTACACCTCAACTCGGACAGGGGAACCCTCGGGAGTGCTCCAGCTCCAGCTGGAAATGGAATCAGTCCAGGCCCACTGGCCCGTCGCATGCTCGACGCCATGGTGTTCGGGGCGCTGGACCGCGATGTAGGGTTCGTGGCGGAGCCCGAAGACAATCTCGCGGTAAAAGGACGCGGGGCGGCGGTGGCCGGTGATGTCGATGTCGCCGCACCAGGCCGCGATCCACGGGTAGGGTGCGCCGAAGCCTACGTCGCCCGGGTAGCGGACACGGCCGATGCCTGTTTCACCCAGGTAGTCCCAGCCGGTCCAGGTGTAGTCGCCGATCACGTGGGAGTTCTCGGTGACCAACTTCCAGTTGGTGCTGATTTGGCCGGGGTAGGTTTCGGTGCCGACGATAATCCGGTTGGGAAAGAGTTCGCGGTCCAAAAGGTAGCGGCTTTCGCCGTAATTGAGGCCGGCGACGTCAACGACGGCGTGGGATTCGGCCGTCTTTTCCGTGATCAAGGGTGAAGCGCTGACCCGGGCCATGAATTCGGCTGCCTGGTTCATCATATTGTTGACGCCTTGGGGTGTGTCCCCGCTGCTGCGTTCACGCATCATTTCGGAGACCTCCTTCAGGGCAGAAACGAAGCCGTTGATACCGTTGGTGACGTATCGGGTGCTGTCGAGGGATCTGATTTTTTCTGCCAGTTTCCGGCCCCAGCCGGATCCGAGCCCGGTCCCGGTTTCCGGAATTTCGTTGCCGATCGAGTAGAAGACGACGCTGGGGTGGTTGAAGTTCTTCGCAACCATGGCTTCGACGTCGCGTTCCCACCATTCGGGGAAGTTCAGGGAGTAGTCGAAGGACGATTTTCCCTCGGTCCAGATGTCGAAGGTCTCGTCCATGACAATCATGCCGTGTTTGTCGCACGCCTCCAGCATGGCCTGGCTGATCGGGTTGTGGGAGCTGCGGATGGAGTTGAAGCCGGCTTCCTTGAGCAGTTCGATGCGGCGTTCCTCGGCGCGGCCGATCGCCGCAGCACCGAGAATACCGTTGTCGTGGTGAATGCACGCGCCGCGCAGTTTGATGGTTGAGCCGTTAATCTGCAGCCCCAGTTCAGGGTCCAGCTGCAGGGACCGGATCCCGAATGTGGTGGAGTGCTGGTCCACGACGTCAGTAACGTCCCGGAGTGTGGTGCTCGCAGTGTAAAGATGCGGGGCATCAATATCCCATAGAAGAGGCATTTTGACGTAGAGCCGTTGACGTACGACGGCGGTTTCGCCAGGCCTGACCGTGACGGGCGCTGTCCCTGCGGCTACCGAAGCTTCCGCCGCGTCGTGGACCTCCGTAAGGACGTCAACAGTGACTGTTTCCCGGCCGACGTTCCTTACCGTGGTGGCCACCTCGACGACTGCCCTGGCCGGTGTTATGTCAGGGGTGGTGACCTGTACACCGTTCACGGGGACATGAACGAGACCGGAGACAACGAGGACCGTGTCCCGGTGGATCCCCAGTCCGGTGTACCACCGGGAATCCTCATGCGCGCGGGACTCCACCCGAATGATGTTCTCCTGCCCGTACTTCAGGAAGGGATCCAGCAGCACCTCGAACGTGGAATACCCATTGGGGCGCTGACCGGCGAAGTCACCGTTGACGTACACCATGGCGTCCCGGTAGACGCCTTGGAACTCAATGGAAACCCGCTTGTCCCGGTACGTTGCAGGCACGTCAAAGGTCTTGGAATACTCCACCGTCCCGCCAGGAAAGTATCCACCATGCGAACCCCCGGGCATATCCGCTACGCGGTCCGAGGCGATCATGGCATCGTGCGGCAAGGTAACAGGCGTTGCCTCAGCGGCAGGACCTGAGAGCTCATCGAAAATGCTCTTCTTGGGCCGCAATGTCCAGCCCTTATTGAACGATGCACGGGTCATCGGTTTCTCCCTCGTAAACGATGATGGACAGGCCATCAGACAGCGGCCGTCAAAAAATATCGTGGTATCACGTGCAACCAGTATATCTGCCCAGTATCACGTGTCAACGATTTGTGTGATTCGGCGGGCCTTTTAGTCGGCGCTTAGGTGGTTTCGCCGCGAATGACAGTGAACGGCCGCGTCCGTTCAGGCGTTCCGGGGTGCGCTCCTGTTCGGCCATCCAAGGAGGTGAGATCCGCCGCGATACGGGCCATTACCGGCCCGTTGTCTGCCTTCAGAGTTGTAAGGCGGGGGCTAACCAGTTGCCCCTCTGCCGTGGCGTCGACCCCCATGACGGAGAGGTGGCCGGGCACGCTCAGCCCCAGATCGCGTCCGGCTGCCAGCACTGCAAGGGCGACTGCATCGTTATAGCACGCCACGCCGATTGGCTCATCAGCGAACTCGGCTTGGAGTGCTGCTCTGGCGCCGGCCAAGTGTAGAGGGATCTCCATGCGCCGAGGGATCGGAAGTCCGTGGGCCTGGGCCCAATGCTTCATGCCCTCATAACGCGCCGGACCGAAGGGGTCGGAACGCTCGTCCAAGAGTGCGCCGAACACGAGGCGTCGGGGGCCCTTGCGAAGCAGCTCTTGGACCATGAGCTCGCCAATGGTGAAGTTGGCATTGTTTTCCAAGGTGTCATCGGGCCTGAGTTTGGGAATGACCACCGCTCCGGATGCTTCAAGGCTGTCCCGGTCCGCAGCGCCAAGGACGCCGAAATCCACAACTGCCACCGGGCGGAAATGTTGAACCGCTGCCAGCGTTTCTTCCGGGTCGGGTCCAGCGAACCGGACCACGACACTGAGGTCATGGGTATCAGCCTGGGCGGTGATGTCATCGACAAGATCCTGAAGATTGCGCCCAAAGGTCGTATGCGGGATGACGATCACCAGAACGTCACTGCGGCCGCGCACCAGGGCTCTGCCCGCAGGCGAGGGTGTGTACTGCAGTTCAGAGGCGGCAGCCAGAACACGCTGGCGGGTTTCCTCCGGGATCCTGCCACGCCCATTCAAGACATGGCTGACAGTAGCCCGGGAAACCCCAGCCCTTCTTGCCACATCAAAGCTCGTAGGTCGCTTAGCCTGCTGCGTCTCGATCGTCACAGACCGATCATCTCATAGAACTGTTGACACGTGATATCAAACACAGCTACTTTTAGCTGACACGTGATATCAGAATGCTGATACCGCCGCAGACTTATCGACAAAGACGCATCCGACAAAGGAGTCACTCCCATGGGTACACCCAGGAGCCAACCGCCGGCGCCAGCCGAAGGCACCTTCCCCCTAGCATCTGCGGGCGCTGCAGAAGACACCGCGCAACTTCTCGCGGCAGCTCCCTCGACAGGTGAATCGCCGATACCCAAGGTCAGTGGCGGTTTCATACTGATCCTGATCCTTGGCCTCTTCGGCACCTACGTTGCGTTCGTTACCCCGATCGCAATCTCCCTGGCTATCCAGGTCAACGCACTGGCCCCCGGCAACCCGGAATACCTTGGCCTGCTGCTGGGCATCGGGTCTCTGGCCGCGTTGCTTGTCGGACCACTTCTGGGCCAGCTCAGCGACCGTACACGGTCACGGTTCGGACGCCGCCGGCCTTGGCTGGTCGGGGGCATGCTGGTCGGCATCGTGGGCCTGACGATCATGGGGCTCGCCCCCAGCATCTTCGTGCTCGGCCTTGGCTGGGTCATCGCCCAAATGGGCCTCAGCCAGGCTGCGAACCTCTTTTCAGCAGTTCAAGCTGACCGTGTTCCGGAGTCCCAGCGGGGCAAAGTCGGCGGCCTTTCAGGCTTCGCCACAATGGTCGCTCCAGTCGTGGGCGCAGTTATCGGCGGCACTGTCGCCGGCCAACCCATTCTGCTGTTCCTGATCCCGGGCGCAATCATGGTGGTATTCCTGATGCTGTTCGTCTTCCTCTTCCGTGATGAGGACAGCCGCGGCATGGAGCTCTCTCCCCTTACAGCCGTTACAATCCTCTCCAAGTACGTTTTCAACCCACGACGCTATCCCGATTTCTCCTGGAACTGGCTTGGAAGGTTCCTGTTCTTCTCCGCCCTGACACTGAACACGACCTACACCGCATACTTCTTCTCATCCCGGTTGGGGATTCCCGTCGAAGATATCGGCAGCACGGTTGCCCTCATCGGCGGAATCGGGATCCTCGGCACTCTTGGAGGTGCCATCGGCAGCGGCTTCCTCTCGGATCGCTTACGCCGCCGTAAGGTATTCGTTCTCGGCAGCGCACTGCTCTTCGCGTTGAGTGCGGTGATCATCGTCCTCGCCCCTGACCTGACGGTCATGATTGTCGGCTCCTTCCTGGCGAACCTTGCCATCGGCATCTTCTCCGCTGTAGATCAGGCCCTTTTCCTCGATGTGCTTCCCGAACGGAAAACGGAAGCCGCCCGTTTCATCAACCTCACCCAGTTCGCCACCACCATCCCCCAGGCAGTCGCACCCATCATTGCCGCCGGACTCCTGACCATCGGGGTCGCAGAAGGGGCGGAGCCCAACTACTCCCTCGTCTACGTCGCGGCCGCTGCCCTGGCAGTTGCTGGTGGTCTCGTAGTCCTCAAGGTGAAGGGCGTACGCTGACGCAACGCCGGGCGGGAGCGCTCCTAAAGCCGCTCGCGCCCGGCGCCCGCGGGCTGCCGTAGACGCGGTGCAGTCTGGACGGAAGAACTCGAATTTCCGGGAAGTGCGATCAACAGAGGGTGATTCACTGCCGGGCAGGGGCCATGGCCAAAGACCACTCGCGCCGCTCGGCTCCCTTGGCTGCTGACGCCAGACTGACCCTGTTCCTAGTGCTTGACGAAGAAAGGTTGACCGTGAGCGATTTCGACAAGCTCAACGATAGGCGGGCAATGCCAGAAGACTTACCGCGTTCGGGCGCGAGAATGCGCGATGTAGCCGAAGCAGCAGGCGTATCTGTCGCCACAGTCTCAAATGTCGTCAACCATCCAGACCTGGTTGCTTTCCGGACTAGGGAGCGAGTCCAGATCGTCATCCGAGAAATGGATTTTCATCCCGATCCGCACGCGAAGGCGCTGCGTGGACTGGTGCCAAGCAATGCGAAACCCGGTCCACGAAGGGGGCCAGAGTCTATCCGCAGCGGCCGCCAAAAGGTCATGGAAACGCAATTGAATCCTGTCACTGACTCCTGTTTTGCCCCTGCGAATTCTGGCCTCGATCTGGAGATTCTAATGCCCGGGAACCAACTTACGTTGCGGGTGGGGCCAGAACTCCTGAGCGGCACAGTGGACGAAGTGATGCCAGATAAATCGTGTTTCTGGATCTGGACTGACGGTGGCATGGGCCGCCGCATGATTGACAGTAGCGAGGCAGCGGCCGCAGATGCGAAAACCGGTACCTAAACCTGCTCGTTACGTCGACATATAATCCGGCCCACAGGGCCTTCGCCCAGTTAGGGCACACCCCAACCTGACGTCAGGCGACTCCCAAAATCGCGTCAGGATAGGACCTAATCGGTTAATACCAGACGGCCCTTCAGGGAAGTCCTAAGCCTCATCCTGACAGCTTCGGGCACGCGTCCGCCCGAGCCGTCACCCAACCCGCGCATCAAACCGCCGCCGGTATTCCGTCGGCGTGGTGGAAAAAGCGGCCGCGAAGTTCTGCCGCAGGGTCACGGCGTTGCCGAACCCGCAGTCGGCGGAGATCTGATCTATCGACAGGTCCGTGGTCTCCAAAAGCCGCCGGGCGGCATCAAGTCGGCGAGCGCGGATCCAGGCGGCCGGGGTTGTCCCCGTTGCTGCCCGGAAGGTGCGGACAAAGGTGCGGCGGCTCAGGTGTGCCTGCGCCGCGAGCCGGTCAATGGTCAGCGGTTCACCGAGCCGGCCCAGAGCCCATTCGAGCAGGCGCGAGATGGGATCATCCGTGGAGCGCCCCGGCACCGGGTGCTCGATGTACTGCGCCTGCCCGCCCTCCCGGTGCGGAGCGATGACCAGGCTGCGTGCCACCTGGTTCGCCGCCTCCGCCCCGAGCCGGGCGCGGACCAGGTGCAGGCAGGCGTCCAGCGCAGAGGCCGTGCCGGCGGAGGTGAGGACGTCACCGTGGTCGATGTACAGCACGGACCGGTCGAGCGGCACATCGGGGTGCCGCACAGCAAGAGAATCAAAGGCCTGCCAATGGGTGACCGCCCCACGCCCCGCCAGCAACCCCGCGTCGGCGACGGGGATCGCGCCAAGGCACAACCCCAAAATCGGCGCCCCTCGCCCGTGCGCCCCTTGGAGCACCTGCCGCAGCGAATCGCTGGGGACGCGCCCGTCGTCGAACCATGACGGAACCACCACCACGTCCGCTTCTTCCGCGGCCGCGGGCCCCTTCACCTCGCCCAGCCGGTAGCCCTCGGCGCTTGTAATACCGCCCTCCTGGTCAGTAAAAAGAACAGTCTTCCAATCGGCAAGACCCTGACGGGCCACCTCATCAAAGACCATCTGCGGAACAGCAAGGTGGAACATCGTCGCGCCATCGAAGGCGTACACCGCGATCCTCAAAAGTGCCCCTTCCGCTATATTGGCCCGAATCCATCGTATATCCGCCTTCGTGCCACTGTTGGCAACCACCGGCAACCGGAAGACTGGAAAAGCCGCCACAAGGCAGGCCAAAGAACCAACAGGGAGAACCATCAACATGAGCACCCCCCGCCGCGCCCTCATCCTCATCGACGTGCAGCAGCAGTACTTCAGCGGCCCCCTCGAAATCCAGTACCCGCCGCACCAGGAGTCCCTGCCCACCATCGCGCGTGCAGTAGACGCCGCCACCGCCGCGGGCATGCCCGTTGCCGTCATCCAGCACACCGCAGGTGAAGGAGCACCGGTCTTCGCGCCCGGCACGCCAGGCTTCGAGCTGCACCCCGAAATTGAGCGCCGCAAAACCGCCGGGTGGAAGTCGCTGGTCAAGCAGTACGGCTCCGTCTACGCCGGCACGGACCTCGCCGAGTGGCTGCGGCAGCACGACGTCGACACGGTCACCCTGGCCGGCTACATGACCAATAACTGCGTGCTCGCCTCCGCCGTGGAGGCAGAGTTCCTTGGCTTCACCACAGAGGTTCTCTCCGACGCCACCGGCGCCATCAACCTCGCCAACGACGCAGGCTTCGCCGACGCAAAGGCCGTGCACACGACACTCCTCACCCTGCTGAACTCGAACTGGGCAGCGGTGGCCGATACTGATACGTGGACCAACGCACTGCACACCCGGCAGGCGCTCGCAGGCAGTGACCTCGGCAGCTCCGCCATCGCGGGCTCCGAACTGGTCCCCCAGGCCTAACCAGCGCCCCGGGCTTCCCACGGGGCAAACGGGGGTGGGAAGCCCGGGAACACCAGCGCCATCAGCGGTGTTCCCAACAGGGGACCAATCCCCAACCGATCATCAAGGACTGTTTACATGAAGTGGATTCTTCTCGCCGGCGCGATCCTGAGTGAGGTGACGGCATCCCTCTCCCTGAAAGCGGCGCTGGATAATCCTGCCTTCTTCATTGTGGTTGTTGCCGGATACACCGCTTCGTTCGGATTCCTCGCAGCAGTCCTCCGCAAAGGCCTGGGCCTCGGCGTCGCCTACGGCATCTGGGCCGCGCTGGGAGTCACACTCACGGTCCTGCTGGCCGCCCTCATCTTTGGCGAGGCGCTGACCCCGGTGATGATGATCGGCGTCGCCATGGTTATCGCCGGCGTGCTCTGCGTGGAACTGGGGTCACACAAAGAACCGGCACAAGAACCCGAGAAAGAAATGGCCCGCTCATGATGTGGCTGCTTCTCGCGGGCGCGATCCTCACCGAGGTCACCGCCACCCTCTTCCTGCGCGTCGCCTCCACCGGCAAGCGCCGCTGGTACATCCCTGTCGCCGTCGGGTACTTCCTTGCCTTCACCCTCCTCACCCTGACCCTGGACCAGGGCATGAGCCTTGGCGTCGCCTACGGCATCTGGGCGGCCGCCGGCGTGGCACTGACCGCCCTGGCCAGCCGGGTCTTCTTCAAGGAGGCCATCACCCCCGTCATGATGCTCGGGCTCGGCCTCATCATCGGCGGCGTCCTGCTGATCGAGCTCGGCGCGGCACACTAGGGCCGAAGGGGGCACGCCAGGGCCGAAAGTGGTGGACGTGGCCCGCCGGCAGGGTCCAAACTGCGTAGATGGACGCACCTGCGGTGTCGATCCGCACACCCGACCAACGCATCAGGGTCTTCGTCAGTTCCACCCTGCGGGAGCTCGAGCCGGAGCGCCGCGCCGTCCGCGAGGCCGTCGAATCACTGCACCTGGCGCCGGTCATGTTCGAGCTCGGCGCCCGCCCCCACCCGCCGCGCTCCCTGTACCGCTCCTACCTCGCGCAAAGCGACGTGTTCGTCGGCATCTACGGCGGCAGTTACGGCTGGGTGGCGCCCGGGGAGGACGTGTCCGGGCTCGAGGACGAGTACGCCTTGTCCGCCGGCATGCCCAAGCTGATCTACGTCAAGGACGGCGTCACGCGCGAGCCTCGCCTGGACGGGCTGCTGGACCGCATCCGGAACGACGACGACGCCTCCTACAAGAGGTACGGAGACCCGCAGGAACTCGGCGACCTGGTCCGCGCCGACCTCGCCGTCCTCCTCGCCGAGCGGTTCGACGCCAGCCGCCCGGCCGCGGAGGAACCGCCGCCACAGCATTACGACGGCGGGCGCGTGCCTGCGCCGTACAGCGCCATCGTGGGGCGCGGCGGCGCCATTGCCACCGTCCGTGAACTGCTGGACCGGCCCGACGTAAGGCTCGTAACGCTGGTAGGTCCCGGCGGAATCGGCAAATCCCGGCTCGCCATCGAAGTCGCCGCCGAAATCGCCAAGGAAGGGGCCGACGTCGTTTTTGTCATGCTCGAATCCGTCCGTTCGGCGGAGTTCGTTCCGGCGGCCATCGCCCACGAGCTCGGCGTCCGCGACGCCGGCGACGGGCCGCTGGAGGACAAACTGGTCACGGCGCTGGAGGGCCGCCGGCTCCTGCTGGTGCTCGACAACATGGAGCACGTGCTGGACGCCACCGCCGTCGTCATGAAGCTGATTTCGGCGCTGCCGGAACTCACGCTCCTGGTCACCAGCCGCTCTCCCCTGCGGGTGCGCCCCGAGCGCACATTCGAGGTGGCGCCGCTCGAGGTGCCCGCGGAGGACGCCCGGCCCACACCCGAGACAGCCGCCGGCATCCCGTCCGTGGCGCTGTTCGTTGAACGCGCCCGCGCGGTGCGGCCCGACTTCGGGCTGACCCCCGCCAACTGCGAGGCGGTGCTCGGGATCTGCCGCGCCCTCGACGGCGTTCCGCTCGCCCTCGAACTCGCAGCAGCCCGCATCCGCACCCTCACCCCCGAATCCATCCTGCAGCGGCTCGGCACCGGCCTGGGCCTGCTGTCCGGCGGCGCCCGGGACCTGCCGGAACGGCAGCGCACGCTGACCGGAACCATCCTGTGGAGCGTGGACCTCCTGCCGGCGTCCGCCCGCGCCGCCCTGGCCCGGCTCGCCGTCTTCACGGGCCCGTTCACCCTGGCCGCGGCGGAGGCCCTGGTGGGCGAGGGAGCCCTCGATGCCCTCGACGCCCTGGTGGAGTCCAGCCTCGTGAGCCAGCGCGACGTCGGCGGCGAAAGCGTCTTCACCCTCCTGGCCACCGTCCGCTCGTTCGCCGCGTCCCTCAGCACCCAGGACGAGTGGGACGATGCCCGCGACGACCACGCGCAGTACTTCTTCGGCCTCGCCCACGCGGCCGCGCACGGGCTGCGCACCGGCGACCAGGGTCGCTGGCTCGCCGACCTCACGCTCCAGCGGGCCGACCTCGCCTCGGCCGTCGGATGGCTCACCACCCAAGGGCAGTGGGACCGCGCCGCCGAACTCGCCTGGTCGCTCTACCTTTACCTCTGGCTCGGCGGGTTGCTGGGCCAGGTCCGCCTCTGGATGACGCGGCTGCTCGATGAAGCGGCGGCGAGCGGTGAAAGCCTCTCCAGCCGCGCCGAGGCCATCGCCCTGTACTTCACCCGGGCCGTCGCCTTCTGGCAGCAGCAGGACGTGGACCTCGTCGGCGGCCTCACCCGCAGCGCGCAGCTCTTCGCCCGGTCCGGCGATGCCTCAGGGGAAGCGCTCGCGCTGGTGTCCGCAGCGCTGGCGCGGCTCGCTGCCCCAGTCCCGGACGTCCAAGGGGCCATCGGCGCCCTGGAGCGCAGCCTGGACTGCTTCCGCGCGGGCGGCGACCGCTGGGGCGAGGCGATGTCCCTCGTCACCATGGGCAGGGTGCTGCTCGTCGCCGGCGAAGGTGAGGCGGCGGCGTCGCGCTTTGAGGAAAGCCTCGCGCTCGCGGGTGAGGAAGGCGAACCCCTCGGCATCGCCATCGCCCTGCACCACCGGGGTTGGGCACGCATGCTGCAGGACGACGTCGACGGCGCCGCGCAGGATTTCGCGCGCGGCCTGGAGATCTCGGCGGGCCTCAGCCACGACGAAGGCATCGCGTACGGCCTCGAAGGACTGGTGGCCGTCGCGGCGAGGCACGGCGACGTGGCCCGCGCGGGCGAGCTGGCCGGCGCCGCGGAGGCGCTGCGCCAGCGGACGGGCCTGTTCAATCCTGCCGTCGCCTCCTTCCACGGACCGGTGGTTGAGGCCCTGCGTTCAGGCGGGCTGGGCCGGACGTTCGAAGACGGCGCCTCCCGCGGCCGTTCCCTGCCGCTGACGGAGGTGCTCGCCAATGCCCACGCGTGAGCCGGTCGCAGGGACCGACCACGTGCTGCGCCCGGTACGGTGGCTGGCAGCCTTCATCCTGCCGTTCCTCCTGATCGCCGCCGCCATCCTCGTCTTCCTCCCCGGCCGCATCGCGGAACTGTTCGCCTGGCCCATCAGGCCGCCCCTCACCGGAATGATCCTGGGCTCGGCGTATATCGGCGGGATCATCTTCTTCGCCGCCGTCCTCCGGACGGGCCAGTGGCACCGCGTGCGGCGCGGATTCCTGCCCGTCTTCGTCTTTGCGTCACTGCTGGGCATCGCCACCGCGCTGCATGAAGGGCTGTTTACGCGGAATCTCTCGTTTTTCGCCTGGGCGGCGCTCTACGCGTCCACCCCGTTCCTCGTGGCCGCGGCCGCCCTCGCCCAGCGCCGCGCGGATCCGCAGGTTCCGGCGCCGCGCGATGTGCTGATCCCGGACCACGTTGCCCGGGCGCTGGTGGGGGTGGGCGGCGTGGCCACCCTGACGGGCCTGGTGATGTTCCTGTTCCCGGCGCTGTTCATTCAGAGCTGGGGCTGGGACCTCACTCCGCTGACCGCCCGGACGCTGGGAGCGGTCCTCAGCCTCACCGGGTTCGTGAACGCGCCCATGGTGGTGGACCGCCGGTGGAGCAGCTACCGCGTCCTCTTTGCCGCCCAGCTGGTCAGCCTCGTATTCATCCTGGCCTCGGTCGCCGTCGGCAGTTCCGACGTGCACTGGGAGCGGCCTGCCGCGTGGGCGTTCGTGACCCTCGTGCTGCTCGCCCTCGTGTCCTACGGAGCGCTCACACTGTGGGCGGAGCTGCGGCTGAGGCGCGCGGGGGCGTCCGCCGGCACCACCGCCGAACGTTTCGGGTAGGGCTTAGGCTGGCCCTAGACGCAATGGACAGGAGACCGACGTGGCCGAGACACTGACCGACCCGCAGGTGGCTGAGCTGATGGCCGAGCTCGCCGCGCTCGAGGACCCCAGGGCACGCGAGGTGAACGAAAAGCACGGTGACGACCACGGCGTGAACCTGGCCAAGCTGCGCGCCATCGCGAAGCGGCTCAAGATCCAGCATGACCTGGCCCGCCAGCTGTGGTCGACCGGCGACACGGCGGCCAGGCTGCTGGCACTGCTGGTATGCCGGCCGAAGGCGTTCGAACCTGGCGAACTGGACACCATGCTGCGCGAGGCGCGGTCCCCCAAGGTGCAGGACTGGCTGGTGAACTACGTGGTGAAGAAGGGCCCGCACGCCGAAGAACTGCGGCAGGCCTGGTTCACCGATCCGGATCCGATAGTGGCCAGCGCCGGCTGGGCCCTCACCAGCGAACGCGTGGTGAAGAAGCCCGAGGGCCTCGACCTTGACGGCCTGCTGGACATCATCGAGGCGGAAATGCAGGGTGCTCCCGATCGATTGCAGTGGGCCATGAACACGTGCCTGGCGCAGATCGGGATTGAGCACGCCGGGCACCGCGCCCGTGCCCTGGAGATCGGCGAGCGCCTGCAGGTCCTCAAGGATTACCCGACCCCTGCGGGCTGCACGTCCCCGTTCGCGCCCAGCTGGATCAACGAGATGGTGCGACGTAAGCAGGATCAGTAGGTCCGGGAGCCTGGATCTCCAGCAGCATCATGGCCAGTGCGATGGGTATGAGGGCCAGCCCGACGACGTTTTGAAGGATGCTGTCGGGCATCTGGATGGCCAGCCCTCCAACCACGACGGCGGGAAGCGCCATCGAGATGATCGTGTGGAGGGACCTGCGCTGTAAGGCAGCCCACACGGATGCCCCGGCAAATACGATCGCTCCGAGCAGGACCATGCGGTGCCCTTCAACATATGTTGGCGGACGCACCAGGAAACTGAAGCTGTCAGCCAAGCCGCACGCCATGGCCGACGCTGCGACCAGCACAAACAGCGCCCACAGCCCTTCCTTCCACCGGATGAGTCTCCACGCCGCCCGGGGTTTCAGGAAGATCGCCTCCGCACGCCACGCGACAGGACATCCGCGCGCGCTGCTTCCACAAATTTTTCGACATCTTCCCGGCAGCTTTCGCCCAGCACATTCAAGCTTTTCCGGCTCTCTACCTTTTTCAATGCGGTGATGCGTGTTAGCGCTTCACGAGCCAGCTCGGCTATGCGTTTGTGCTAGTAAGTAGCCCCACCCCGTAGTACGCAGACCACGCGGAACCACGGGCGCGGTGAACGTCATCGTCCACTGTCTTTTCATCCACGTCGTGGCCCTCGAACCACTCGTCCATAACCGCACGTCTGTACTCCATGGCGGCCGCTGCAAAGTTCCGGTACGCCTCTATGCGCGTCTCGTGAAGTCGGGTGTCCCATGCATTCTTGCGGTTGAAGGCATAAGTCAGAACCGCGCCGAGCAAAGCACCAAGGAGACCGATAATGGCAGCGTCCATCGACACAAGATAGCAACCACGCGCATGGTCTGAAAGGATCGATCCCCGGCTAATGCAGGAAACCCATTGATCGCGTCCACCAGTGAAAGTGGGCGGCAGTTCCTGCAACCCCTTCGTCCGTTTGGGCGGAAGCCCCCACGCGAGTCGGGCTCCAGCGCGAGGGCTTCCTTTGCTTCCGTGTTGGGGGAAATAACGTGGAAACAGGTAGAAATTTACCCGCCAGTAATCTCGGTTCCAGACCGTTTCGGTCGGCTTGCGCAAATCTTGATTAAACCTTGAGTAGTGCCCCGCCTCGATGAGCCGGGCACTACTCAGGGGTCTGGGTGTTTGGTCTTCTAGCCGATCAGGGTGGTGATGAGCCTGATGGAGGAGGCGATGATGGCGATGAGGCCGATGGCTCCAAAGAGGTTGTGCCACCACTTGTTGCGGAGATCGCCCATGACGGAGCGCCTGTTGGCCATGATGACGATCAGGAGGCCCAGCATGGGGGCGATGAGTACGGTCAGGGATTGGGCGATGACGATCAGGGCCACCGGTGAGGACTGGAAGGACAGGGTGATGATCAGGCCGAAGGCGAGGATCATGCCGGTGACGATCCGGGCGGCGACTGATCCTGCCTTGGCGCCCCGTCCCATTGCGTCGGAGAGCATGGTGCCGCCGGCGGTGGCGTTGGCGATCATGGACGAGAACGCTGCTCCGGAGAGGCCGAGGGCAAAGAGCATTGCACCGACGGGGCCGGCCAGGGGCGTGAAGATGGAGGCGAGGGCGTTGATGGTTCCGGCTTCGGCTCCGGTTTTGCCGAGGACTGCCGCGGCGACCATGATGACCAGGGCCGTCATGATGCCGGGGGCGACGATGCCGGGGATGGTGTCGACGAGCGTGATGTCGCGGTAGTCGGCACGGGTGCGGCGGTGTTCCTTGATGCCGTAGGAGGTGTAGAAGGCGGCGTTGATGGAGAAGTTGGTGCCTACGAGCGCGACGATGAGGATTTCGCTTCCGGCCGGAAGGGTGGGGACCATGCCTTCAAGGGAGCGGTACCAGTCGGGCTGTGCGACCACGGTGCTGGCGATGAAGGCGATGCCCATGAGGACGACAATGACCAGGAGGGCTTTTTCGACGATCCCGTAGACGTTCTTGAAAGCCAGGACGAAGGCGACGGCGGCGGTGCAGACGACCGTCCAGAGGACCGGGGATCCGCCGAAAATGAGCGATAGTCCCAGGCCGGAGCCAACGGCGTTGCCGACGGAGAACATCAGCGTGATGCCGAAGACGCCGAATCCTGCCAGGACGCCCACCCAGTTGCCGAGGTGTTCCTTGATGGAGGTGATCAGGGAGGTGGGAGTGGCGATGCCGAGCCTGACGCTCATGTCCGTGAAGAAGATCATCAGGATGGTGGAGACCGCAATGACCCAGACGAGGCTGTAGTCGAAGCGGCTGCCGGCCTGGACGGCGGTGGTCAGGTTGCCGGGTCCGAATTGCCAGGCTCCGACGACGAAGGCCGGGCCCATGAGGGCAAGGTAGCCCAGGAACGTCCGGCGCTTCCCGGTTCCTGCCGGTGCGGGGTGTACGTGCGGTGCAGCCATCTTCTGTTCCGTCGATCCGGGATGGGTGATGGTCCTATTGTGCTCGCGCATCTGCGAGTCCTCCTTATACAGCGACATTGCTGGGGGCGTGCGTTGGCCCGGGATGGAGAGTAAAAGCTGGGGCACGGGTGGCGGGCCAAAGGAGCCCGCCACCCGTGAGGACCCGTGATGGGTGGGGTCAAACGGCAGCGGTGGTGGTGACCTTGCCGATGTTTGCGGCGGCGAAGGCTTCCGCGATTTCGGTTTCGGCGCCTTCGGGCAGGGGCAGGAGCGGGGTGCGGACTGTGGCGTGGTCCAGAATGCCGCGGTTCACGAGGCCCCACTTCAAGGCGACGGTGCCCTCCATATGGGAACCGCGGTGGTAAACGTTCTTGGTCACCGGCAGCAGCCGCTCATGAATTGCGTGTGCACGCGGGTAGTCCTGCGCCTTGCCGGCCTCGATCAGTTCGACGAGCAGTTCGGGGGCGATGTTGCCGTAGCCGACGAGCAGGCCGTCAACATCGAACATTGTCGGCAGCAGGTACTCGTCATGGCAGGACAGCACCTGCAGCTCGGGATACGCGGCGCGCAGCGCGGGGATCTCCGTGTACCACCGGCGCATGTTCCGGACACCGTTCTTCGTGGCAAAGACGCCCTCCTGGCCGGCGATCTCCAGCTGGGTCTCGAGGTCGTAGGTCGCCTTGGTGTTGTCGGGGTACTGGAAGAGAATCAGCGGCAGGCCGGACTCTTCATAGATCTCCTGGTAGCGCGACTGCGGGGCGCCCTTCTGGTAGCCGAAGCGCAGCCACCCGTGCGAAGGGTAGACGAGACCAGCTGCTGCGCCGGCCTCGACGGCCTTCTTGGCCTCGAGGGCCGCGGTCTTGTTGCCTTCCTTCGTGATGCCCGCTACGACCGGTACACGGCCGTCCGTCGACGCCACGAACGCACGGATAACGTCCAGCTGCTCCTCTTCGGTAAGGAACGTGCCTTCGCCGGCGTGCCCCAGGACGACGAGGCTCTTCACGCCCTCAATCGATCCGAGCCACGAGCCCAGACGTTGGATCGCAGCGAAGTCGACAGCGCCATCTTCGGTGAACGGGGTGACAGGTGCGGGGCTGAGTCCGCGGAGATCGAGTGTCATTGCAGCTACCTTCTTCTCTTCTTTGATGGTCGGCAGTCCCGCGATGTTTCTTCTGGATGAGAACGTTTGCGGGAACGTTTTCATTGTGCGCCGTGTCACAGGTCACTGTCAAGAGAACGTTTGCAGATTTCAGGAATAGAGTGTCTGTACACCGCCAAGGAAGAGGAGAACCGCCATGGAACGGGCCACGCCGGGCACCATCGTCACGCTGAAGGACGTTGCCGCAGCCAGCGGCGTGAGCATTTCCACCGCCAGCCGCGCCCTGGATGAGCGGACCGCTTCCCGTTCCGCTGCCGCCGCGCATGTCCGGAAAGTTGCCGAAGAGCTGGGCTACCGCAGGAACTCCTTTGCCTCCAGCCTTCGCCGCGGCGAGACACGGACCCTGGGCGTCCTGGTCCCCCGCCTCAGCGACACGGTCATGGCGCTGATGTTCGAGGAACTCGAACGTGCCGCGGCCGCCCGCGGATACTTCGCGATGGTGGCCACCAGCGGGGACGATCCCAATGATGAACGCCGTGCTGCCGAGACGCTGCTCGACCGGAACGTTGACGGGCTGATCCTTGCCACGGCACGGCTCGACGACGAGCTTCCGCGGCTGCTGCGCGAGCGCAACGTGGCGCACGCGCTGGTCCTCCGCACGGACGGCGCAAGTCCTTCGGCCCTGGGGGATGACGAGGTGGGCGGCTACCTTGCCGTCCGCCACCTGATCGACCTCGGGCACCGGGACATCGCCGTCGTTACCGGCCCGTCGTTCACTTCAACCGGCATCGCACGCTTGGCCGGAGCGAGCAGGGCTTTGAACGAGGCCGGCATTGTTCCCCGGGAGGACTGGGTCATTGCTGGCGGCTACGGCATTGAGAACGGGTTCGAAGCAGGCGAAGCCCTGTTGGACGCGGCCGTTCGCCCCACCGCCGTATTCGCCGCGAACGACAACATCGCCATGGGAATCATGTCAGCGGCCCACCGGCATCATTTGAGGATCGGCACCGATGTGGCACTGGTGGGCTACAACGACACGCCACTGGCGTCACGGCTCCCTACTCCCCTGACCTCGGTCCACGTCCATCTGGACCAGATCGCCAGGACGGCGATCGACCTCATCATGGAGCCGGGCTCGGAACCGCGGGTTCGGAAGTCCATTCCCACGCTGATTCCGCGCGAATCCAGCGGGCCGCGCTTCGAAGGGAAATCCGGCAGGTCCTAGCCCCGCCACCTGGCCCGCATCCGCCGGCTAAGGCTCCTCGGTGGCGTCCGGGTCCTCTTCGGGCTCGAAGGTGTTCGGCTCCGCATCGGCTGAGATGCCAATGCCATCGCCACCCTTGGGGATCCCGCCGTCGTTCTTGCCTTCGGTACCTGCTGCACCCTCGCGGGGCTCGTCCTCAGGCAGGGAATCGGGTGAGTTGATGGTCATCGCTCCTCCTTCATTGGCCGGGCCTCCACGCTAACAGCCCTCGGCTGGAAAGGCGCCGAAGGTTGTGTATTTATTTACCGCGGTCCCGCAACCGGACCGGCCGCTTTCAGGATGACGTCCAGTCCTGCAGGGCTTCCAGGCCAGTGCCTGCGGATGGCGTCGGCACCTGCGCGCTTGATGACCGAGCGCAGCACCAGCGCCACGATGACGGCGTCGTCCGCGTAGCCAATCACCGGGATGAAGTCCGGAACCAGGTCGATGGGTGAGAGCAGGTAGGCCAGCAGCAGCACCAGCCGGACACGGATTCCGACGGCGACAGTGCGGTCCGCGGCCAGCCTGCGGATGAGCCGCAACAGGTCCGGGAGCAGCCGCAGCGCGTCCTTCATGGTGACGGTTTCCGGGTGGCGGCGTGCGTAGAGCCACAGGAGGAACAGGAGCACGGCGTATGCCAGCAGCACCCCTGCCACGATTCCGGCGACGGTTTCCCAGGACATCCTTCACCCCTCCGCAGGGCCGGACGGGTTCCGGCTCCTGTACGAGGGTACGCCGGAACGGACGGGTTGAGATCCGCCCGTCTACGGCGTCATGCGGTAGCCCACCCCGCGGACGGTTTCCACCCAGCGGGGGCGGCCGGAATTGTCGCCCAGCCTCTTGCGGAGGTTGCCGATGTGCACCTCCACGGCACGCTCCTCACCGGCGCTGACGAAGGACCCGGTGGCATAAGGCTCATTGCGCAGGCGCCGGACCAGGTCAGCCTTGCTCTGCACCGTCCGGCCGCCCTCCATCAGGAACAGCAGGAGGTCGAACTGGGTGCGGGTCAGGTCCACCGGCACTCCGTCGATGGCGGCCTGGCGGGAGCCTTCATGAAGGGTTAATCCCTGGTGGGCAAAGTCGCAGCGGTCCGGAGGCGTTGCAAGGTCCGGCCCGTCGTCCGGCTGCTGAACGGCAGCGGCCGCCAGGGGATGTTCGGACAGCTGCCGGGGCTGGCGACGCCCCGAGCGGCGCCTGACCTGCGGGCGCTCGGCGGGGGCGGACTGCAAGGTGCGGGGCCGGCGCAGCATCGCGGCAATCCGGGCACGCAATTCCCGAGGCCGGAACGGCTTGGTGAGGTAGTCGTCAGCACCCGCCTCGAATCCCATCAGTGCGTCGGCCTCGTCCACCCGGCCGGTGACAATGATGAGGTAGGCGTCGCTGAACGTCCTGATCCGCCGGGACGCCTCGATCCCGTCAAAGTCCGGCAGCCCCACGTCCATGGTGACGATGTCCGGATTGTGGGTACGGACCGCTTCGACGCCAGCCCAGCCGGAGGACGTCGAGTGCACGGCAAACCCGGACTGCTGCAGCACCTGCGTCAGGGCGGACCTGATGTCGTCGTCGTCCTCGACCACCACGGCAACACCGCGCTCCACCATGCATGCCCCGCATCCCGTATTGACGTACTCATAGTGCATTCGGTGCCGCAAGCCCGACGGATGGCTTTTTTGTATGGTCTGCGGAATGCGCTCCTGAGCCTACCTAATCAAATAGGGCAAATTGGCTTTCCTTGGCACAGGTTGAGTGATTCTTGAGGTTCGCAAATATGGCATTTCTTTTACGATTTTTCGCTCGCCTTCACGAGGTCGCCTCCGCTTCGGCCGGCGACGTAGTCGCAGGTCACACGCGGGTTGTGCACCGTCGCCTGCTCCTCATTCCGCTACGAGGAGCGCCCTCAGAAGCGCCTTACAAAATGCGGTGCAGCGCACACTCACTCCAATATTGCCCGCCATATTCCCGATTCCGATACGCCCGTGAATATGCCGGACAAAAATTGGCGGGCAAAAAGCCGCCACGCGGGTCAGGATTACAACCGCAGACTCCCGCGCGACCAGCCGCACTGGTCAGCGCGTGACATGTCCAACCAAAACCAAACATCAAGCGCACAAAATCTCTTGACTCCGAACAGCAGGCGCTGTTACAAATGCTGTAACGCATCGCGATGAATCGTTACAAAGAGGCTCCCCAGCCCCTCCGGGCTGCCCCACCCCATCAAAGGAGATGACCTTGATCGTCAGCGCCGCCATGCCCACGCAGCCGGGCAAAATCTCGAAGCGGACCACCGCCGTCGGACTCGCTGCGGCCGTCCTGCTCAGCGGCGCCGGGCTGACCCTGGCAGCCCCGGAAGCCAGTGCCGAGCCCAGCAACTACCGCTTCGACTTCGGCAACGGCCCGGTGGAAGACGGCTACACCGGCGTCAGCGCAACGCACGCCTACAGCCCCGAAACCCGCTACGGCTTCAACACTCCGGAGCACATGGTGGACGTGCCTGCCAAGGGCACCGGAGCGGGAAGCGACGCCGTCCGTTTCCTCCAGTTCGGCACCAAGAGCGCCAACACGTTCAACGTGGATCTCAAGGAGGGCCTGTACAAGGTGACCGTCACGCTGGGTGACACCTCCAGGGCCAGCATCGCCGCCGAAGGCGTGTTCCAGGAGATGAACCTGACCGGCAACGGTGCCACTGCCTCCTTCGAACTCCCGGTCCTGGACGGCCAGCTCAACCTCCTGGTTACCGAGGGCAAGGTGGGAACTGCCTTCACCCTCAGCGCGCTGGAGATTGAGAAGGTGTCCCGCCACCCGGAGATGGACCCGACCATCTGGGTGGGAGGCGACTCCACCGTGGCCAGCTACTACCCTCTGGAATCCAGCGTGCAGGGCGGCTGGGGCCAGATGCTGCCGCAGTACGTGGATCCGGAGGAGTTCGATGTCCGGAACATGGCCACGGGCGGCCAGATCGCCCGCGGTTTCCGCAACGACGGCCAGCTCGAGGCCATCCTGCAGTACATCAAGCCCGGCGATCTGTTCCTGCTCGAGATGGGCATCAATGACACCGCCGCCAAGAACGCCACCACGGAGGCGGAATTCAAGGAAATCATGCGGGACATGGTGCGGCAGGTGGCGGCGACGGGAGCCACCCCGGTGCTGGTGACTCCGCAGGGCCGCGCCACCGACTTTGTGGACGGCGTGCACACCTCCGTCAACCGGTGGTACCGGAACTCCACGGTGGCCCTGGCTCAGGAGGAGGGCGTGCACCTGGTGGACCTGAATGTCCTGGCTTCGGCCTACTTTACGGAGATCGGTCCGGAGGCAACGCTGGCCCTGTTCATGGCCGGCGATACGTTGCACCCCAACCGCGCCGGCGCCACCGAACTGGCCCGCCTGGTGGTGGAGGACCTGGCCCGGCAGGGCCTCCCGGCCGGCAGCGACTAAGCAGCCAAAAATCGACGGAGGGGTGCGGCTGGAAGCCGGCGTTCCTTGCCCGTAAAGCAGCACAACCAGCAGGACCGGATGCCGCACCCAGAATTGATGCGATCTTGATTAAAACTTTGCTGACCCCCGCAGTTGCAGGTCCATGCTGGACGCATAAGGACCAACAGCTTGTGGGGAGCAGGACGTCATGGGAAACGAATTAGCCTTTGATGAAGTAACCGCCGTAGGAGGCGTGCTCACGGATCAGCATCCGCTCGACTTCTACACACTGGGGCTTGCCGGCTGCATCGACCGGCTCACCGTGCCCCTCCGTCAGCAAGGGACCGCGGTCCGCTGGGATACTCCGCACTGGGGCATCGAGATTCCGGCGGACTGCGCGTCCCTGCTTTACCAGTCCGCCCGCGAGGCGCTCAGCAACGCCTACAAGTACTCGGAAGCATCGGAGCTTACCGTCCAGCTTGCCGCGGTGGACCACGGCATCCGCCTTGTAGTGGCCGACGACGGCTCGGGCTTTGACAGCAGGCTCGCCACCTGCGGGCGCCACCACGGCTACGGCTTGCGGCTGATGTCCGTGGCCGTCCACGAAGCCGGCGGCAGCGTGGACATCTGCTCCTCGCCGGGGCAGGGCACCAGCGTGACCGTTACCCTGCCGCTGGACTGAGGCCACCAGCCGAAAGACCGATGCCCGCCGTCGCTGGGACGGCGGGCATCTGCATGTCCCGGGATCGCGCGGAAGCTAGCGCGTCAGCTTGGCGGAGTCGTGCTCGAGGTCGCCGATGTGGCCGGGTGCGTTGGCAGCCAGGACGCGGGCCACGAAGGCCCCGTACTCGTCCATGTAGTGGCGCAGGAACTTGGCGGTCCCCTCGTCCTTGACCTCGCCGCCCTCACCGAAGACGTCGGCGTTGTAGTGGATGTAGGCTTCCGGAGCATTCAGCTGCGGGGCATCCAGGAAGCTGAGGACGCTGCGGAACGAGGACTGCATCACCGCGGTACCGATGCTGCCCACGGAGGCACCGATGATGCCGGTGGGCTTGCGGGCGAACGAGTTGCTTCCCCAGGGCCGGGAGCCCCAATCGATCGCGTTCTTGAGTGCGCCGGGGATGGACCGGTTGTACTCCGGGGACACGAACAGGATGCCGTCGGACCCCTCGATGGCCTCCTTGAGGGCGCGGCCCTCGGGCGGGAAGTCGGCGTCGTAGTCGTAGCTGTACAAGGGGAGGTCCTTGATGGGGATTTCCGTGAACTCCAGGTCCTCCGGAGCCAGTTTGATCAACGCCTGGGAGAGAACCCGGTTGATGGAGCCGGTAGCCAGGCTCCCCACGAAGTATCCGATCTTGAACGGTGCCATGAGTGTTTCCTTCCACTGGCCGGTCACGCCGGCCGTCCATGTTCGTCTGGAAAAGGTGCCGCCGCTGTACCGACCAGCGGCGGCGGTTGGTGCTCAGTGCATCACCAGTCCAGCACAGAAGAACGGCCCCGGCCAGAGCGGACGGAAGGTTCTTGACAGGCCCTTGCCGGAAGCGCTCAATGATCACTATCGCAGTCCCCACCATGTCCACCGCGTCCTCCGGAGGAGCAGAGCAGCCATGACCGAAAATCCACTGCAGGACCAGCGCGTCCATAACGAGGCCCCTGCCGAGGGCGATCCGGACGCCGACCCCACAGACATCCGGGTCCACACCCAGGATCCTGCCGAGGGTGCGGACGTGCCCGAGACTCCTGAAGCCAAGAAGAGCTCATAAAACCCTTCACCGGCTCACCCTAGCGGCACTGACCGGAACCTCACCTCGGAAGGCACCGCCGCCGTCGTCTTTCCCATGCTCTGGAAACCAGCGCCCCCAAAAGGTATGTTGGTAAGCATGCTGATGATTTTTACCGACTCATCAGTTCCCGGTGACAAGTAAAGGAGACGTTATGAGCACGAAGGTGGAAAAACGCATTCTGGTGAACGTACCGGTGAGCACGGCCTATAACCAGTGGACCCAGTTCGAGGAGTTCCCGCATTTCATGGGCGGCGTCAAGAGCGTTACCCAGCTCAGTGACGACCGGCTGGAATGGGTTGCCGAAATCGGCGGCGTCCGCCGGCAGTGGGAAGCGAAGATCCTTGAGCAGGTACCGGACCGCAAGGTTGCCTGGGCAGCTACGGAAGGCGCCACGAACGCGGGCGTTGTCGAGTTCGAGGACATCGGCGGCGGCCAGACCTCCATCCAGCTGACGCTCGAGTACGAGCCCGAAGGACTTATTGAGAAGGTGGGCGACAAGCTCAACGTGGTGGACCGGCAGGCCGAAGCAGACCTGAAGCGGTTCAAGGAGTTCATTGAGGATGAAGGCTACGCCAGCGGCGCCTGGCGCGGCACCGTCAACCCCGGCGCCACCTTTGGCACGCCCGGCGTTGAGGATGCCGCGGCATCCCGCGGGGACTCCGGCAAGGCAGGCGTCTCGGGCAAGGTGGCAGCCGGGCTGGGCGTTGCCGCAGCAGCGGGCGCAGCAGCAGCCATGGCAGCCGGCGGCAACAAGGGCGAAACTGCGGCTGCGGACGAAACGGTAACTCCGGTGGCTCCCGGGGAGCCGGCCACCGTTACGCCGCTGACCACCGACACCACCGTCACGGGCACCACAACAACCGGTACGACGGCGGCAGCCGGCTCCACCGGTTCGGTCGCCGACCTGGGTGATGACAGGATCGGGCACGCCTTCGACCAGACCAACGGCCTGGTGGACACCACCGGCGAGTCCGACGAGACGCTGGAAGGCGAGAACCTCAGCGCCGGCGAGCGCCGCGAGCAGGACCGCCGTCCCGACGGCGGGCTGCCGCCCGTGGGCGGCAACCTCGGCCAGCACTGACCGGCCTGAGCCGCGTTAGCCGTACAGCAAAAGCGCCGCCCGCCTCTTTCCCGAGGCGGGCGGCGTTTTGCCGTTCCTGCTTTTTTTACTTGTCCGTGCCTGCGTAGGTCACGGACGGCATGGCCGGCGTTTCCATGCCCTCGCCGATGAAGAAGCTCGGGTGGGGCGGCTGGTTGTACGCCACGTTCTCCCGGGCCACGGCGGTGCGGTACACCGGATCATGCATGAGGGTGCGGAGCCGGACCTCGGTGGGTGAGGTGCTGGTGTAGATCCGCAGTTCCGTGCTGTCCGACGACGGGAAGGCCAGTTCCTCGCGCCAGTCACCCAGCAGGTCCGCCTGAAGTGAGGGGTTGCCCTTGGTGTGGTTGTTGGTGCGGGCGCCGCTGGCAGTCAGCAGCCTGTCGCTGGACTCGGTTTCCCAGTTCCACTTGGAGATGGTGGGCACGCCCACGCCGGCAACGGCGTCGAAGTCGTGGTCCACAATTTCGCGGAGCAGGTCGCCATCCCACCAGGCCAGGAAGTTGGCGGCAGGAATCTTATCGGCAATGAGTTCACCCTTGGCCGAACGCAGCTGGCCCACGGGCGAGTTCCAGGCGGCGTCGCCGCCCACTGCCCAGCCTTCAGCTCCGGCATGGCGGGGATCGATGTCCCCGGCGGCGCCGCGGCCGGTGTCGCGGGTGGCCGGGATGCTCCAGAGCACCTCGCCGGTGGCCGAGTCGCGGAAGGTGGCGCCGCGGTTGCCGCTCTGGCTCATGCTTTCGTGCACGGCGAAGGTCTCCAGGCCGGGCCGGGAGGGGTCCAGGTCGCTGGTGTGGATGGCGTCGCCGTGGCCCAGCTTGGTGTTGTACAGCGGGGCGCCGTTGTCGTCGATGGTCATGGAACCGAAAACGAACTCATCCTTGCCGTCCTGGTCAACGTCCGCCACGGAGAGGTTGTGGTTGCCCTGGCCCTTGTACTCGCTGCCTGCGGCGTCGGAGTCGAACGTCCAGCGCTTGACCAGCTTGCCGTCCACCAGGTCGTAGCTGACCAGGACGGTGCGGGTGTAGTAGCCGCGGCTGAACATCAGGGAGGGCTTCTCGCCGTCGAGGTAGGCCACGGCTGCGAGGAAGCGGTCCACGCGGTTGCCGTAGCCGTCGCCCCAGGCGGACACGGTGCCGCGCGGCGGGTCGTAGGGAACGGTGTCCATGATGGTTCCGGTGGCGCCGTTGAAAACGGTGAGGTACTCGGGGCCGGACAGGATGTAGCCGCCGCTGTTGCGGTGGTCCGCCGCGGCGTCGCCGATGACGGTGCCCGCAGCGTCCTTGGTGCCGTCCGCGGTTTTGAAGGAGACCTCGGCTTTGCCGTCGCCGTCGAAGTCGTAGGCCAGCAGCTGCGTGTAGTGGGCGCCGGCGCGGATGTTGTGCCCGAGGTCGATGCGCCAGAGCTTCGTGCCGTCCATCTTGTAGGCGTCAACGTAGACGTTGCCCGTGTAGCCGGACTTCGAGTTGTCCTGCGCGTTGGACGGGTTCCAGAGCTGGATGATCTCGTAGCTGCCGTCGCCGTCCAGGTCCGCCGTGGTGGCGTCGTTGGCGGTGTAGGTGTACGGCTTTCCATCCTTGCTGACGCCGTCGGCCGGCTTGTCCAGCGTGATGGACAGGTAGTTCTGCGCCAGCGGCGTGAATTCGGCACTGAGCTTGTCCTGCCCGTTGCCGTTGCCCACGGTCTTGATGACGTACTTCGAGGCTGCGGTTCCTGCCGGGTCAACGTAGGTTGTGGTGTTGCGGATGGGCTCTTCGGTGAGCTGGACTCCGTCGCGGATCACGTGGAACCCGACGCTGTCCTGGTCCAGGCCCAACATGCGCCAGCCCAGGGAGACGCCCTGGTCCGTCAACACGGCTACCGGCGCCCGGTCCAGGTTCTCCACCTGGCGCTTAAGGTCGGCCTTGCCGGATGCAGCCGGAAGGCTGGGGTTTGCCTGGGCCAGGGGAACGCCGGTGAAGGCGAGCGCCGCCACGGTCAGGGAGGCGGCAGCGGCAAGGGGTGCGGCTTTCCAGGCCCTGCCGGCCCTGGATCGAAGGGAGCATTTCGAGGGATAAGGCAAAGAACATCTCCTTTGATGCGGCGGCAGCTGAGTCTGCCGCACGACAGTTTGGAACGTTTCACTGCGGGGCCCAGAGCCCCCTAGGTCTAATCTGCCGGGGAGGTCCAGGTGCGTGGAAAACGCTTTCTGCCCTTTAGGTTTATCAGCGGCCCTTGTGCGGGGTCAAGGACTTTCCGGTACTAAATGGGAGAATTTGTTCTATTGCTGTTCATCTGCAGGACTGCGGCCTACTCCCGCCCAGCCGCCGCCTGCAGCAGCGGCAGGGTCCGGGTGGGCATCACTTCCACCAGCGACATGGCCGTGCTGGTGCGGACGACGCCGGCAATCGCCAGCATGCTGTTGGTGACCCTGTGCAGGTCGGCCGGGTCCTTCGCGGCCACCTTCGCGAGCAGGTCGGCGTCGCCCGTGGTGGCATGCATCTCGATGATTTCGGGGATGGTGCGCAGCGCCGCCACCGCCTCGTCACTTGAGGACTGGCTGATCGAAATCGAGATGAATGCGATCAGCGGGAGGCCCAGCGCCTCGGTGCGGACCCGTTGGCTGAACGGGGCCAGGCTGCCGTCGCTGACCAGCCGCCGGAGCCGGGCATGGACGGTGTTGCGCGCCACGCCGAGTGTCCGCGACAGGGACAGGACCGTGGCCTGCGGATCCCGGTCAAGTGTGAGGAGGATCTCGGCATCAAGAGCATCAATGTGGTGCATACTGAGCATTTTGCCACCTCAGTCCATCCGGAAGCCCGGATCTGTCCTGCCGGGAACGGCTGTGTTGCGCAGACTCCACCCCGTGTCACACGATGCCTGTATGACCAGCACCCTCCCCGAAGCGGCAGCGCCCGGACTCCGCGCCGCCGTCGCCAGCCTTCCCGCGTATGTTGCCGGCAAGAGCGCAGAGTCGGCACTGACCGCTGCCCTGGCCTCGAACGAGAGCCATTTCGCTCCCCTGCCGTCCGTCGCCGACATCATCACGGCAGAGGCAGCCCGGATGCACCGCTACCCCAGCATGGGAGCAGTGGATGCCCGCGAAGCGATCGCCCGCCACCACTCGGTGTCAGCCGACGAAATTGCGGCGGGGCCGGGCAGCTCTGGGGTTCTGCAGCAGATCATCTCCGCGGTCTGTGACCACGGAGACGAGGTTGTTTTTGCGTGGCGGTCCTTCGAGGCCTACCCCATCCTGGTCACGGTGGCCGGCGCAGCGCCCGTCCCCGTACCGCTGCTGGACAACGAGCAGCACGACCTTGCCGCCATGGCCTCCGCCATCACGGACCGCACCCGGCTGGTGATCCTCTGCTCCCCCAACAACCCCACGGGCGTGTCCATTGAAGCGGATGCGCTCGAGGAATTCCTGCGGGCCGTCCCGCCGCGAGTCCTGGTGGTCTTGGACGAGGCCTACATCGAATACCAGCGCGGGCCCGGCCTGGACTCCCTGGAGTTCTACCGGCGGTATCCCAACCTGTGCATCCTGCGGACCTTCTCGAAGGCCTACGGCCTCGCCGGCCTGCGGATCGGCTATGCCATTGCCCGGCCTTCCGTGGCCGACGGCCTCCGCCGCACCGCCATCCCCTTCGGCGTCAACCGGATGGCAGCAGCCGCCGCCGTCGCATCACTGGCGGCCGGTGACGAGATTCTGGCCCGCACCAGCGCGGTGGCCGAGGAACGCACCCGTGTCATCGCAGCGCTTCGCGGCTTCGGCTGGAACGTCCCGGACAGCCAAGCCAACTTCTACTGGCTCCGCGCCTCGGACGAGCTGCGGGAGCAGCTGCTGGGCGCGCTTGCCGCGGCGGACATCCTGGCCCGCGGCTACGCGGGCGACGGCCTCCGGATCACCCTGGCGGACAGGGAAACGAATGATCGGGTGCTTGCCGTCCTTGCGGACCGCGGGAGGTTTGCCGCCCAGTGAGCACCTCGTTGACTGTAACCACCGCTGTCCCGGCCACGCCGGAAGAAGGAACGACGGCGGCACACGCCACGCCGCCGTCGGCCGTCCGCCATTCCCTGGCTGAGGACGTCCTCGGCATCCTCACCGGCACGTTCGCTGCGTCGCTGGGCCTGTACCTGCTCAAATCCAGTGAAGCCGTCACCGGCGGGACCGCCGGCCTGGCCCTGCTGCTCAGCTACACCATTCCGCTGCCCTTCGGCGTCATCTTCATGGCGGTGAACCTGCCGTTCTTCGGCCTGGCGGTGTGGAAGAAGGGCTGGAACTTTGCGCTGCGCACCGGGGCCTCCGTTGCCCTGGTCTCCGTCATGGCCAGCATGCATCCGGCGGCGCTCGGCGCGCTGGACATCGATCCCGTGTATGGGGTGCTGGGCGGAAACCTGCTGGCCGGCGTCGGACTGCTGATCATCTTCCGGCACAAGTCCAGCCTGGGCGGGTTCAATATTCTGGCCCTGCTGCTGCAGGACAAACTGAAGTGGCGTGCCGGGTATGTGCAGATGGTGCTGGACGTGGCCATCGTGCTGGCCGCCCTGGCACTGGTGCCACCGCTGATGGTTTTGCTGTCCGCGGCCGGCGCCACCCTCCTGAACCTCATCGTCGCCCTGAACCACCGCCCCGGCCGCTACCTGGGAAGGTAGCCGCCAGGCCGCCCCTTTATTCCCCGAAACGGCCAGAAATATCTTCGGAGGGGCCGTGGTTGCCGCCCACATGACAACAATCGGAATCATCGGTGCAGGACATATTGGAAGCCAAGTTGCCCGGAAGGCGGTGGAACTGGGCTACGACGTCGTCATCAGCAACTCCCGCGGGCCGGAGACACTGGCAGACCTCGTGGCCGAGCTCGGCGCCAAGGCCCGTGCCGCGACCCCGGCAGAAGCAGCGGCGGCCGGCGACTTCGCCGTGGTCACCGTCCCGCTGAAGAACTACAAGGACATTCCGGTGGAGCCGCTGGCCGGCAAAATCGTGATCGACACCAACAATTACTACTGGGAGCGGGACGGCCGGATCCCCGCCCTGGACAACGGCGAAGCCACCACGTCCGGGCTGCTTCAGGAACACCTGCCGGAGTCCAAGGTGGCCAAGGGCTTCAACCACATCATGGCTTCCGACATCACCACGGACGGGACTCCTACCGGAAGCGAGGACCGGCGTGCCCTGGCAACAGCCAGCGACTACCCGGAAGCCGCCGAACTGGTGACCCGCCTGTACGACGAGTTCGGCTTCGACACCGTGAACATCGGCCTGCTGGAGGACAGCTGGCGGGTTGAGCGGGACCGCCCGGCCTATGTGGTGCGGCAAAACGCCCAGGAGCTCAAGGACAACCTGGCCATGGCAACGCGGACCGTCTAGCGCTGTATCCGGACACGGAAACCGGCTGCCAGCAGCCCCGCGAACGCGCGTCTGCTGGCAGCCGGTTTGTGTTGGATCTAGCCCCAGGCCGGGACCAGGACCACCTCATGCGGGCTGGCCGGCCGGCCGAACTGGGCATTGACCGCGGCCAGGGTGTCCCCAAATCTGGCAACAGTTGTGGGGACGTCGAAGTGCTTGCTGGTGATGACGTCCTTGACCGTGAAGGAGGACAGGTCATCGGCGAGCTCCAGCCGGCTGATCTGGTTGGACATGTTCTGGACTGCCCATACCGTGTGGCGCTTCACCAGGATCCCGTCCACGAACTGGAGGTTCGGTCCCTTGATCCTGTTGCTTTCCCCGCTCCTTGAATGCACTGTGTAGAGGGCCTGGTTCTTGCTGTGGGCAACGATCAGCACCCGGCCGTCCCTGGCCGACGCAATGCCATTCATGCCGAAGTCAGCGGCTGCCAGGGCTGCTCCTGCCTCGCCCAGCACAGTCAGCGTCCTGACATTCTTGCGTACCTCACCCCAGCGGCTGACCTTGACCAGGTACAACTCGTTGTACTTGGAGTTGGTGAACCAGGCGCCGTCGTCCGTGAGCGTCACATCATTGATGAACGCCCCTTCCTTCGTGGACAGGGTGAGCTCGGCGACCGTTGCCTTGGTTTCGGTGTTGTAGACGAACGCCTTGCCCGTCATACCACCGGCTACAAACAGCAGATCGTTCCTGGTGTCCGCCTTCATGCCGACGGCCATCCTGCCAGCCGGCACGTCAATGAAGCGCTTGGCCTTCCTGTCACCAAGGTCGCCGCGGAAAATATCGCCGCTCATCAGCTCCCCGGCGTAAAAAGTTGTTCCCTCGCCGGCCGCGATGCCCTCGGCGGAGGTGGCGCCGTCGAGCACAATGACGTTGTCCCGGGACGGCGGTGAGGCTGTTGCCGGCAGTGCGGTGGGCAACAGCAAAGCTAGAAGAGCGATGAATCCGACCGCGGTACGGCGCTGTACGTTTCGGCGCATGATGCTTCCTTGATTGGCGGATGCGCGGGGCCGATCTGCGGCAGCTCCGCACGATGGTGCTGCCAGTTTAAGACTGCCGGATAGGCCCGCCAAGGCATCAAAGCCCCCCTTCTGCTTACAATCGAAACCTCAATCGACTACTGAGGGACCCATGAAGAAATTCGCCACAGCCCTGTTCGCCGCCGGCCTCGTTGTCTCCGCCACGGCCTGCTCCGCCTCCAACCAACTGTCCACCGCTGAAACCTGCGAGCGGATCCAGTCCGTTGTGTCGAACCCCGCCAACAACGCCGGCAAGACAGGCATGAACCGCCTCGCCAACCAGATCCGCCCCATCCACGCGGTGGCATCGGACGATCTCAAGCCCGCACTGGAGTCCATCCTCGAATACACGGACGAGCAGGCCAAGGAGACGCCGGACGAGGCCAAGCTCGCCGAACTCCAGGCAGGCTACGAGCAGGCCGGCAGCACGTACAGCCAGTTCTGCAGCTAAGTATTTCTTCGCTGACCGGACCCGGCCGCCTGGACTACAGGGTGGCCGGATCCGTATTGGCGCCGCACAGGATGACAGCCATGCGCTCATCCGGGCGGGGCGTATAGGCGCCGGAGGCCAGCGCGGCGTACGCGGCCGCGGCACCGTGCTCCACCACCATCCGGTAGCCGTCCCAGAGGGCCGCACGGGCGGCAATGATGTCGTCGTCGGACACCAGGACGCTTTCGACGCCGGTGCGGACCGCCACGGAGAAGCCGATGCCACCGATGCTGCGGGCGCCCAAAGAGTCCGCGGCCACTCCGGAGACCGGCACGTCCACCGGTTTTCCGGCGGACAGCGCCGCGTGCAGCGTGGGCGCCGTTGCGGGTTCCACCGCCACCACCTTGGCATGGCCCTCCACGGCAGCGGCGATCCCTGCCATCAGTCCGCCGCCGCCCACGGCCACCAGGACGGTCTCCACGCCAAACACCTGGTCCAGCAGTTCGGATCCCACCGTTCCTGCGCCGGCCGCGATTTCCGGCTGGTCATAGGCATGGCAGTAGACCGCGCCGGTTTCCTTGGCATGCGCAACGGCCGCCTGGTACGCGACGGCATATTCCGCGCCGCCCTGCACCACCATGGCGCCGATGGCCTTAAGCTTCCTGACCTTGACCTCCGGGGCGGCAGCAGGAACAAACACGGTGGCAGGCACGCCGAGCTGCGCGGCCGCGTAGGCATTGGCGAGCCCGGCATTTCCGCCGGAGGCCACCACCACGCCCACCTCCGGGCGCAATTCGCCGCGTTCCTTGCTGGCCAGGATCCTGTTGAGGGCTCCGCGGGCCTTGAAGGTCCCGGTGTGCTGCATAAATTCGCACTTGAACCAGACGGGGCCGGAAAACGCGTCCCGGTCAGCCTCCATCACGGGGGTGAGCCGGGTGAGGCCTGCGGTCCGGCGCGCGGCCCGGTCCACGTCGGCGCGGGTGATCATGTCAGACCTCGTCGTCCCAGGTTCCCGGTTCCTCCAGCGCTTCCTCGGGCTTGTCGTCCTGGCCAGGGTCGCCGCTTCCCACGTACGACGCCGGTACGGTGCCGGCCGCGTGCGCCTGCTGCTCCTCGCGGATGTTGGACGCGTGGGGAAGCTCGGGGTGCTGCCCGCTCTGCGGGGCCTCCGTTACGGCATCCTGAGCACCCTTGGCTTCGTCAGGATCGCCGGGCCCCCGAAGGTCCGCGGTGTTCTGGGGTTCGTCGTTGGAAGCGGTCATGGTCCTGCCTTTCACCGTAGGAAAACTGGCTGCCGGGGCCGGACCGAAGCCCGGCACCGGTTTCCAGCCTACGGCTGCACACGCGGTTCGGGCAGGCAGCAGGGCCGGACCTGTGAATTGTCCGGCGTAAGCTGTGAATACCGGCCCGTTACCTGTGAATTGCGACTCAACCGGGACTTCCGCGGCGTCCCCGGCGTTTAACCCCATGGCGGAAGGAGGCCACGTGATTATTGTTCTTACCGGAATCGACGGTTCCGGCAAGTCCACGGCGGCCCGTGCCCTGGTTTCCGCCGTTCAAGCCAAGGGCGGCAAGGTACTGCTGCTGAACAACCATGCGGGCCGGCGCAGCATGTCGGTCCTCGCCGCAAAGTGGGGGATCCGGCTGCCGGACCGCCTGGCTGACGGCATCGAAACCATCTTCCGCGTCTGGAATGTTCTGGTCTCCCACGTGCGGGCCAGCCGCTTCGACGGGCTGGTGGTCATGGACCGCCACCTCTACTGCCAGCTGGCCCTCCGCGCCACCAAAGGCCTACCCCGCGGCCGCTTTCTGCCGTGGCTCCTGGCCGTGCTGCCGCACCCTGATGCCGTCATCCACCTGGACGTGGACCCGCGTGAGGCGCACCGGCGGATTGTTGCCCGCGGGACAGACGCCGAGACCCTGGAGGACCTCACCGCCTTCCGGGATGCCTACGCGGGGCTGCCGGAATACGAAGGCTTCGTCAAGGTGGATGCCACCCTTCCGGCTTTGGATCTAGCTGACCGCCTTGAGTCCGTTGTCAGAGACGTCGCCGGCCGCATCCCGGCTCCGGCAAAGAAAGCAGCCACGAAGTGAAAGATGGGCGGGACCAGGTCCCGCCCACCTTTCTGGTTTCCCCTGCTACTGCGAGGCGGTTGGCGATGCCGTCGGCGTTTCGCTGTCAACCGTCTCGGTGACCGTCACTGTTGGTGACGGTGACTCGTCACGCGAGGCAGTGCCCGTGGAACGCGACGTGGACGTCGACGTCGGGCTGGACGTCGCGCCGCCGTCGTCGGCCTGTTCAAGCACCTCATTGATGAGGTCCTCGAGTTCCTTCTTGTCTGCGTCACCCAGGTCCGCGCCGCTCTTGGTGGCCACTACCAGCAGCCTGTCCTCGGCCGCGGAAACCTGCATCAGCTTCTGCTGGTTCTCGCCGCTGCGGGTGCTGAGGGTCGCGAACGTCTCCTCCGCATCGGTGTTCGCCTGCAGTTCCTCGCTGGACACTTCGTAGCTCTGGCCCAGCGCCTGGACCGTGAAGGTGGCGCACTGGCTCATTTTGCCCTTGATGTCGGTGAGGACCTGCTCTGCGTCAGGCCCTTCGCTGCCGGACTGGGCGGAGAGGGTGCGGGGTGAGTTGCCTTCGGAAATCGCGACGGCCACCTCGCCGTTTTCCACGGTGTCCAGCAGGCCCGCGGTGGCAATGTCCTTGCAGTCCTCGGGATCCACAGTGGCCGTGCTCAGGAGCAGGTTGGCGAGGTTCCCGCCTTGGTCCACCTGCTCCTTGGAGTAGAGCTTGAGTTCGTTGCCGTCCGCGTCGGTCTTGCCGGAGATGAGGTTGCGAAGCTCATCCTCGGTGTACACCTTTGCGTCTTCGGTGGCGGACGGCGTCGGCGTCGGCGTGGGGCTGGGGCTGCTGGAACCGCCGCCGCCTCCCGTGCAGCCGGCAAGGGCCAGCATTGCAGCGGTCATCAGTCCGAGTGCTGGAGCTTTTCGCATGAGGACAACCCTTTCGAGATAGAAAGCATGCTTAGTGTTTCCAGCCTAAAGGGTTCGGGCCGGATCGGCACGTCACGGAGCGATAACTTTAGGGCCGTGTCCGCATCAGGGGGTCCCGGTCAGGGGGTGCCGCTGACGGCGGATGGGGTGGACGGCGGATGCCGCCACGCGCCGCTGGCCTTCGCCTGGTGCCCCAGGTTCCTGGAAATGGCCCGGGCAGCAGCCCTTACCAGGGGCACCAGTTCATGGGCCGGTGTGGCCGCATCCGGAACCACGATGGACAGCGCCGCGACAACGTCGCCGTCCGCTCCGTGGACGGGCGCCGCTACGGACACCGTGCGTGACGGATGGGTCCTGCGGACCACGGCGGCACCGGAGTGCTTGACTCCGGCGAGCGCCGCGCGCAGGTCCTTGGCCGGCATGCTTCCGGACCCGGGCTCGGCACCCCCAGGCTGCGCGAACACCTCGGCCTGCAGTTCCGGTCCGGCATGGGCAAGCAGCACCTGCCCGACGGCGGTCGTCCGCAGGGGCAGCCGGCCTCCTACGCGGTAGGCCACCTCGGTTGCGGTCCTGGACGAGAGCCTGTCGATGAGTACCGCGTCGCTGCCTTCGCGGACGGCGAGGAGCACATGGTGGCGGGTCACCTCGTACAGGTCCTCAAGGTACGGCAGCGCTATTTGCCGTACACCGTGGCCACGGGGCGAGAGCGACGCAATCTCCCAGAGCCGGACACCCACCACATAGCGCCCGTCCTCCAACTTTTCCAGGGCGCCCCACTCCGTGAGGTGCCGGGCCAGGCGAAGGGTGGTGGCCGGGGCGAGGCCGGCAAGACGGGACAGCTCGGACAGGTTGAGTGCACGGCGCTGTTCCGTGAACTGCCCCAGCAGGCTGAGCGCCCGGACCACCACTGGCTGGCCGGCACCCTGGGGAACCACTCCGGCCACCCTGCCTGCTCCCGCCACAATGCCTCCACGCCCTTGATGTTCTCCTCCAAGCCTTCCGTTTGTGGCCCCCGCCACAAAGTGACTTTTCACTGAGTGAAAAGTACGATTTCGGAAGCTTGGGTTCGGGGACAGGCTGATGGACGTCCCGCCGGCGATCCTGTTGCCGCCCCTCCCCCGATTGGAATCAACGATGAACTCCAATGCCCCCAGGAAATCCCTGCTCGGAATTTTTGTCTTGTGCTGGCTTGGCCTGCTCGCCGACGGTTATGACCTCTACGTCTACGGCGCCACCCTTCCCGGCCTGATCGGCCAGCCGCCGTTCAACGTCACGCCTGCCGCCGCGGGCGCCGTAGGGTCCATCGCGCTGGTGGGAATGCTGCTCGGCTCCCTCATCGTCGGAACCCTGACGGACCGGCTGGGCCGGCGGCGGATCTTCGTCAGCGCCCTGGCCCTGTTTTCGCTGGCCATGCTGGCATGCGCCGCGGCCCCCACCTGGGAATTGTTTGCGGTATTCCGCTTCATCGCCTGCTTCGGCGTCGGCGGCCTGCTTCCGACGGCGGTGGCGCTCACCAACGAGTTCGCCCCGCCGGGGAAGAAGTCCCTGGTCCTGGGCGCCGTCCTCACCGGGCCGGCGACAGGCACAGTAGTGGCTTCCCTGACCTCGCTGGCCCTGCTGGAATCGAGCGGCTTCCGCCCGGTCTACGCCATCGGCGCGGGCGGCCTGCTGCTGGTTCCGTTCGCCTGGTTCCTGCTGCCGGAGTCGCCGTCGTTCCTGCGGACCCAGCTTCGCACCGTGGAGGCAGACCGGATTGAAGCCATATACGGCCTTCCCCGCACGGCCGACGTGCCGGCAGCCGCCGTCCGCATCTCCCCCACCCGTGCACTGTTTGCCCAGGGCACCGCCCGCACCACCCTCCTGCTGTGGGCCATCACGGTACTGAGCCTGCTCACCATCTTCGGCGTCAGCACCTGGCTCCCGCAGATCATGCGGACGGCAGGCTTCGGCGTCGGCTCCTCCGTGTCTTTCCTTCTGGCCTACTCGGTGGGCGCCGTGGTGGGCACCGTCCTGGCCTCGGTTGCCAGCCAGAAATTCGGACCCCGGCCGCTGGTGATCGTTGGTTTCGCCAGTGCCGCCGCCGCCCTGCTCCTGATGTCCGTCAACCCGCCCGCCGCGGTCATGACGGTGCTCGCCGCCGTCGCAGGCTTTGGCGGGCTGGGCACGCAAAACATGATCAACGACTACATCGCCCAGTTCTACCCTGCGGCCACGCGCGCCACCGGGCTGGGCTGGGCGCTGGCGGTGGGACGCATCGGTGCCATCGCCGGGCCCACCTACGGCGCACTGCTGGTGAGCTTCGGCCGTGGAGTGCCCGCGGCCGCCATGGCCTTTGCCGCACCGGCCGTGCTGGGCGCGGTGCTGATGCTGGCCCTCCGCACCAAGGCCGCCCGGCGCACAGCTCTGGACCGGGACGCCGAGCTGGTCGCCTGACCTCTCCCGCCCGGCCTGTAGCGGCCAAGCAAAGCCACTGCGGCCCCTCCTGTGGAATAATCCGAAGAAGTGGTCCTCACCGGACCGCTCCAGGATCAGGAGGGGCCCGCTTTGTCCGCCACATCAAGGAGCACCGCCGGGGCGGCCGGCGCGGCCATCAACAACTCGCAGGTCCCCAAGCACGAACAGCTGCGGCTGATCATCCTCAAGCTCGCCAAGGAAGAACTGGAGCCGGGCGCCAGGCTCCCCAGCGAGCGGACCCTCATGGATTCCTACGGCGTCAGCCGCATCACGGTACGGGCCGCCATCGGACGCCTGGTCAACGAGGGGCACCTGGTCCGGGTTCCGGCGAAGGGCACGTTCGTGGCGGACTCGCCGGTGCAGTCCACGCTGCACCTGGCATCATTCACCCAGGAAATGGAGTCCATGGGGCACGTCCCCAGCACGGTGGTGCTGGTGGCGGAAACCGGCACCGCCCCGGAGGACACCGCCGAAGCGCTCAGCCTGCTGCCGGGTTCCGAGGCCATCCACCTGAAGCGGCTGCGCCTGGCGGACGGCCGGCCGGTCAGCGTGGACGACGCCTGGTACAACCCGGAGCACGCCCGTGGCCTGCTGGACATCGACCTGACCGGCTCGGTGTACAAGGCCCTGGCGGCGCAGTTCGGCCACCAGATCGACCGGGCGCGGCAAAGCGTGCGGTCCGAGGGCGCCCCCGCCGACGTGGGGGCGCTCCTCGGAACCGGGACGGGCGCGCCGGTACTGGCGTTTGACCGGGTTTCCTACTCAGGGTCCCTGGCCATTGAACATTCCCGCTCCTGGTACCGCTCGGACCGCTACTCGCTGAACATGGAAGTCCGGCTCTAAACGGACTTCCCGGCGAGTGCCGGCCCAGGGCAGGCGTCAGTCCAACGAGAACAGGCGGGCACCCGCGGACACCGCGCCGGTTGACGCCAGCGTTGCGGTGTCCGGCTTGGTATCGAGGACGACGACGGGACTCACCATCGAGTAACCGGCCGCCAGGGCGGCGGTAGGGTCCACATGCATCACGGGCTCACCGGCGCCCACGGTGTCGCCTTGGGCAATCAGCAGCTTGAAGCCTTCGCCCTTGAGCTTGACGGTGTCGATGCCCACGTGGGTGAGCACTCCCCGCCCGGCTGGCTCCACTACCACAAAGGCGTGCGGCAGGAGCTTGACCACTTTTCCGGCAACCGGGGACACGACGTCGAACGCCTCGCCTGCCGGCGGCTCGACGGCCGCGCCGGAACCCACCATCTGGCCTGCGAAAACGGGATCCGGGACGTCGGACAAGGGAACTATGCTGCCGCTGATGGGCGCGTGGACAACCAGCGTTTCCGGCATCAGAGCAGGTCCTCAATGTCTTCGGCCAGGTTGTCCGCCTCCGGGCCCACAATAACCTGCACTGCGGTGCCGGCCGCAAGGACGCCGTGGGCTCCTGCGGCCTTCAGGGTGGCTTCGTTGACCAGCGACCCGTCCTTGACCTCGGTGCGGAGACGGGTAATGCAGGCCTCGACTTCCACGATGTTGGCGGCTCCGCCCAGGCCCTCAATGATCTTTTCTGCTTTGGACATGGCTGCCCTTTCTGACGGTGCCCCGGGGAGCACTGCTTCAGCACCAGGACCGGCGGCCCAAGTGCGACCAATTATGTGCCGGTTCATCGGAACTGTCAGCGGCTGCCCGGAAGATCTTCTCCCTTGACAGGCGCTCGTGGGATGAATCACACTGAACTGGTCATAACCAGACAGTACCGGCTGGAACCGTTTCTCCACAAGCCCCCACCCGATCCCCGCAGAGGTGTAACCATGTCAACATCCGAGACCGCCGCCCTGGCTCCAGAGAAGAAGCCGAACAGGGCCTTCGCAACCCTCCAGCGTCTGGGCCGCTGCCTGATGCTGCCCATCGCCGTCCTCCCCGCAGCCGGCATCCTGCTGCGCATCGGCCAGGCCGACCTGCTGGGCGCCATACCGGGCTTCGAAGGCGGCGCTGCCGTCATCTCCGCGGCAGGCAATGCTGTGTTCACCTGGCTGCCGCTCATCTTCGCCGTCGGCATCGCCATCGGCTGGGCCAAGAAGGCCGACGGTTCCACCGCCCTGGCAGCAGTGGTGGGATACATGGTGATCGACGGCGTCTTCAAGGCCATGTCCCCGCTGGTCCTGGCCGGTCAGCTTGACCCCGCCGGCAAGCCCGCGATGATTAACTACGGCGTCCTGGCCGGCATTGTGGTGGGCCTGCTGTCCGCCATGCTTTGGCAGCGCTTCTACCGCACCAAACTGCCGGACTTCCTGGGCTTCTTCAGCGGCCGCCGCCTGGTGCCCATCCTGACGTCCGTCACCAGCCTGGTTGCCGGCGTCGTCCTTGCCCTGTTCTACCCGCTCTTCAACGCAGGCCTCTCGGCAGTGGGTGAAGCCGTAGCCGGCAACGCCGTGGCCGGAGGCGGCGTCTACGGTTTCGCCAACCGCATGCTCATCCCCGCAGGCCTGCACCACATTCTCAACTCCGCCGTCTGGTTCCTCATCGGCGACTACACCGACGCATCGGGCCAGCTGGTCCGCGGCGACCTCAACCGCTTCTTCGCCGGCGACCCCAGCGCGGGCATCTTCATGACCGGCTTCTTCCCCATCATGATGTTCGGCCTGCCGGCAGCAGCCCTCGCCATCTGGCGCCATGCCAAGCCCTCACAGAAGAAGATCGTGGGCGGCATCATGCTCTCCACCGCCCTCACCGCGTTCTTCACCGGCATCACCGAACCGCTGGAGTACTCCTTCATGTTCGTCGCCTTCCCGCTTTACATCGTCCACGCAGTTCTCACCGGCACCTCCATGGCACTGGTCAACGCCCTGGACATCCATCACGGCTTCACCTTCTCCGCGGGGCTGATCGACTTCGTCCTCAACTTCGGAAAATCAGAGAACGGCTGGCTGCTCATCCCCATCGGACTGGGCTATGCGGTGATCTACTACTTCCTCTTCTCCATCGTCATCAAACGCTGGAACCTGCGGACGCCCGGCCGTGAGGACGACGAAGTCAGCGTGGATACGGACGCCGCCAAGTAACGGCGTTCCGCTCCTCCCCCTACTGCACCTGCAACCGAAAGCAGCTTCACCGCATGGAAATCATCATCCTTCCCACCCCGGCCGACGTCGCCCGCACGGCCGCAGACGCCATCGAAGAGCAGGTCCGCAGCGGCCCGTCCGTCCTCGGACTGGCCACCGGGTCCACGCCCTTGGGCACCTACCAGGAACTCATCAAACGGCACCGGACCGGCGGCCTGAGCTTCGCGCAGGCGCAGGCGTTCCTCCTCGATGAATATGTGGGGCTGCCCAGCGCACACCCGCAGTCCTACCACTCCGTGATCCGGGACGAGTTCACGGCCAGCGTGGACTTTGGTGCGGACGCAGTGCACGGCCTGGACGGGATGGCCGAGGACCCCGAGGCCGAGGCGGAACAGTACGAGGCCCGGATTTCAGCGGCGGGAGGGGTGGACATCCAGATCCTGGGCATCGGGACCGACGGGCATGTGGGCTTCAACGAGCCCATGTCCTCGCTCGGCTCGCGCACCCGGATCAAGACGCTCACCCGCCAGACGCGGCAGGACAACGCGCGCTTCTTTGGTGACCCGGCGGACGTCCCGGACCACGTCCTGACGCAGGGGCTGGGCACCATCCGCGAAGCCCGGCACCTGCTGCTGCTGGCCACGGGGGAGGCAAAAGCGGAAGCCATCGCGGCCGCCGTCGAAGGCCCTGTTGCTGCCCTTTGCCCGGCTTCGGCGCTCCAGCTGCACCCGCACGTCTCTGTGCTGGTGGACGAGGCGGCGGCTTCCCGGCTGGCGCACCGGGACTACTACACGGACACTTTCGGCCGGAAGCCGGCGTGGCAGGGGCTCTGAGCATGGGACGCGGCGCACCCGTTACTGTCATCGGCCCGCCGCAGCTTGAACTTGCCGTGGAAAATGCCGACGGCGTACGGCTGGCTGCCGCCGTCGGCGCCGCCCGCGTGGAACTTTGCGCAGCCCTTGCCGAGACCGAGGGCATCACCCCCAGCATCGGCGCGGTGGAGCAGGCGTGCCGCGCGCGCCTTCCCGTCCACGTCCTGGTACGGCCGCGCCCGGGCAACTTCAGCTATACGCGGGAGGAACTGGAGGTCATCGAGCGTGACGTGGCTGCGTCAATGGATGCCGGCGCCGCAGGGGTGGTGGTGGGCGTACTCGCAGCCGACGGCGGCCCGGACGCTCCGGCTATCCGCCGGATAGCCGAGGTGGCACGCCGGTACAAGCCATCCGCAGAGGTCACGTTCCACCGCGCGTTCGATGCCGCCCTCGCTCTTGGATTCGACCCGGCGGATGCACTGGCCCGGTTGGAAGCAGCCGGCGTGGACCGGGTGCTCACCAGCGGCGGCAGCCCGGACTGCGCGGCCGGCCTCAGCATGCTGGGCCGGCTGGTGGAGCTGGGACGGACGCACGCGCCGGCGGTCCAGATCATGGCCGGCGGCGGGGTGACGCTTGAGCTGGTACCGTCACTTCTCGAGACCGGCGTCCATGCCGTGCACACGTCCGCGCGGCCACGCCTCGGCATGTCGGGTGCGGACCGGGCGGCTGCCGCAGACCCCGCCCTTGCAGCCCGGATGGCGGCAGCACTGACAACGGGAGGCCGCTAGCGATGGGTAACCAACTGGTACTCCGTGGCCGCGTGGTCACCGGAAGCATGGACGTGGCCGATGGTGTTGTAGCGGTCGACGGCGGCCGCATCACCTACGCGGGTCCGGCGTCCGGCTTTGCGGGGCAAGGTTCCCCTGATTCAGCTGACCGGATTCTGTTGCCCGGCCTGGTGGACCTGCACTGCCACGGCGCGCTCGGCTCGGACTTCTCGGAGGGTTCCGCCGACGGTGCCCGGTCCGCGGCGCGCTACCTGCACAGCCGGGGCACCACCACACTGCTGGCCAGCCTGGTGACCGGGTCGCCTGAGGACTTGGTCCGGAACCTCACGGCGCTGCGGACTGTGGCAGATGAGGGCCTGATTGCCGGTTCCCATTTGGAGGGCCCCTTCCTCGCTTCGGGGCAGTGCGGCGCGCACGATCCCGCGTTGCTGCTTGAACCGGATCCGCGCCTGGTGGCCGAACTGCTGGACGCGGCCGGCGTCTCCCTGGCCTCCATGACTCTCGCGGCCGAACTTCCCGGGGCGTCCGGGCTGGCGGACCTCCTCGCAGCCCGCGGGATCATCCCCTCGCTGGGGCATACTGCCGCCGACAACAACGCTGCCGCCGATTTCCTGCAGCATGTGGCCGCCGGGCTCGCCGGTCCGGCGAATCCTACGGGGCGGCTCCGCCCGACGGTCACCCATCTGTTCAACGCCATGCCCAGCCTGCACCACCGTTCCCCCGGCCCGGTCTCGGCCAGCCTTAGTGCTGCCCGCGCCGGCAATGCCGTGGTGGAGCTGATTGCCGACGGTGTCCATCTTGCTCCGGAGACGGTCAAGCTGGTGTTCGACCTGGTGGGCGCAGAAAACATCGCCCTGGTCACGGATTCCATGGCCGCTACCGGCCTGCAGGACGGACAGTACCGGCTGGGTTCGCTGGCCGTGACGGTGGACCAGGGCGTGGCCAGGGTGGACAGCACCGGTGCCATCGCCGGTGGAACCTCCACACTGCTGGATGTTGTCCGCACCACCGTGGCTGCGGGAGTGCCGCTGCAGGATGCCGTGCTGGCGGCCAGCGGTGTTCCCGCCGAGGTCCTGGGACTGTCCTCGCAGGCAGGCGACCTGCGCGCGGGAATGCCGGCCGACGTCGTCGTGGTTGATGCGGACCTGAACCTTGCCGGTGTGCTGCGGCGGGGCGAGTGGGTGACCGCGCTGGAACGGTCCGGGTAGACGACAGCTAATCCGCGCCGGGCAGGCAGACCTCCACAAGCCCGTCGGTGATGCGGGTTTCGAAGCGCGGCTGGCGCGAGGTGGCCGGCCCGGCCTGCACCTCACCGGTCCGCAGCGAGAAGGTGCTCCGGTGCCAGGGGCAGACGACACAGGGTTCACCGCTACCACTGTCGGCCTCGGGTGCGCCCTGCTTGAGTTTGCCCTCGTGCAGCGGCCCGGAGAGGTGGCTGCAGACGTCGGAGAGTACGTTGACCGTGTCCCCCTCCCGGAAGACGAGCAGCGGCAATCCGGCAACATCGCGCTTGTGGAGCGTTCCGTCGGGCAGTTCCTCAAGCGGCGCGAGGGGGTGCCAGCCGGACGGGAAGCGGTGCGGGATCTCCTCGCTGTGGTTCACTCCAGCGGCCTGCCGGTAGGTGAGGTGGCCACCCAGGAAGCCGCTGGCGCTCACTGTGGCAAGCCCGAGATACGCCAGCACCTTCCCGCTGCCCTGGCTGCCGCGGGCGCGTTGCACCAGCGACGCAATGTAGAGGCTTGTTGCAGCGATGTTGGCGCCCGCGTGGACCAGTCCCACCCTCTGCTGCTGCGGGTGCAGTTGGGACCAGTCGGTAAATCCGGCCACGGCAGACGGTACAACGCTCACGGTCCCCACCCCGATCAACAGGGTGGCAGCTTTTTCATTGCCGGGAAGCGCGTCCAGGACTGCGGCCGAGATCCAGGCGCCGATGGGCACCTGGACGGCGAGCGGGTGAACGGGGTGGCCGATGGGCACTCCGTGGAGGATGTCCCGGGCCCACCGCGGGCGGATCACCTTCTTCACGGCTTTCCGGACGCTCTTGGCCAGCGGATCAAGCCATTCGGCGTCTTCGAGTCGGGTAACAAGCTCAAGTGCAGGCAGTGGCTTCATGTGTGTCCCCTTACCCCGTTAACCGGTGTCCAGTCGTTGCCCGCGACCTTAGCCGCTGGCGCACGCGGGCAACAGGGCTGTTCCAAAGCCGGGAGCGGAGGTCAGCGGAGCGGCGATCCCAGCACCCTGAACTGGTTGCCGCCCATCTCACCGGACAGCAGGGGCATGGCCTCGGCGATCGCTGCCCGCACGCTGTCCAGCTGCAGCGAAGCCCGATGCGCTTCCGGCGATTCCCACAGCTCGCACACAAAAACGGTGTCCGGCACATCGTCATTGATGCCCACTTCGTAGAGCAGGCAACCGGCTTCCTTCAGCCCGGGCATGGGCCGGAGCAGGATGGATACGACGGCGTCCCGCTGGCCGGGCTTGGTTCCGAGGCTTCCCACATTTGCAAAAGTCATACGGACAGTTTGCAGGACGGGTACGACAGAACGCCCTTTGAACAGGACCTGCGTGGCAGGCTGCGCCGGCTCTATTGCCGTTCGCGCTTGGTTCAGTAGCCGCCCCTCCCAACAGATGTCGCACCCCTGTGGTTGGATGGTGTTCTCTTTGGGGATGGAGGCTGACATGGAAGTCTGGACGGGGAACCCCTATCCGTTGGGTGCGACGTACGACGGCAGCGGCACGAACTTCGCGTTGTTCAGCGAGGCCGCGACCGCTGTTCACCTCTGCCTGTTCGACGAGGACGGCACTGAACAGCGCATCCGGCTGGAAGCCGTGGATGGCTTCGTGTGGCACTGCTACCTTCCCCATGTCCTGCCGGGCCAGCTGTACGGCTACCGTGTGGACGGCCCCTACAATCCGGCGGAGGGCCTCCGCTGCAACCCGAACAAACTGTTGATGGACCCCTATGCGAAGGCCATGAGCGGCGGCATTACGTGGGGCCAGCCCATGTTCTCCTACAACTTCGGCGATCCTTCGTCCTTCAACGCTGAAGACTCCGCATCCAGCACCATGCGGTCCGTGGTCATCAGCCCCTTCTTCGACTGGCAGCACGACCGCCCGCCGAAAATCCCCTACAACGACACTTTGATATATGAGGCACACGTCAAGGGCCTGACCATGACCCATCCGGAGGTGCCGGTAAAAGAACGGGGCACCTATGCGGGCATCGCGCACCCGGCGGTGATCGAGCACCTGCAGAAACTTGGCGTCACCGCCATCGAGCTGATGCCCGTTCACCAGTTCGTCCAGGACAGCGTGCTGCAGGACAAAGGCCTCAGCAACTACTGGGGCTACAACACCATCGGCTTCTTCGCCCCGCACGAAAGCTACAGTTCGAGCACCAGGCCGGGGCAGCAGGTGCAGGAGTTCAAGGCAATGGTCCGCTCCCTGCACGCCGCGGGCATCGAGGTGATCCTCGACGTCGTCTACAACCACACCGCCGAGGGGAACCACCTGGGTCCCACCCTGTCCTTCAAGGGCATCGACAACGAGGCGTATTACCGGCTGGTGGACCACGACAAGCAGCACTACCTGGACTACACGGGCACCGGCAACACCATCAATGTCCGGCACCCGCACGCCCTCCAGCTGCTGATGGACTCGCTGCGGTACTGGGTGCTGGAGATGCATGTGGACGGTTTCCGCTTTGACCTCGCCTCGGCACTGGCACGGGAGTTTTATGAGGTGGACCGGCTGTCGAGCTTCTTCGACCTGGTCCAGCAGGACCCCGTGGTGTCGCAGGTGAAGCTGATTGCCGAGCCCTGGGACGTCGGCCCGGGCGGCTACCAGGTGGGCAACTTCCCGCCGCTGTGGACGGAGTGGAACGGAAAGTACCGCGACGCCGTTCGCGACTTCTGGCGTGGCGCCCCCGCCACCCTGGGCGAGTTCGCGTCCCGGCTTGCCGGCTCCTCGGACCTCTACGAAAGTTCAGGCCGGCGGCCGGTGGCCTCCATCAACTTCGTCACTGCCCATGACGGCTTCACCCTGCGCGACCTGGTTTCCTACAACGCCAAGCACAACGAGGCCAACGGCGAAAACAACAACGACGGCGAATCCCACAACCGTTCCTGGAACTGCGGCGCCGAAGGCCCCACCACGGACCAGGGCATCCTGGCGCTGCGGGCACGGCAGCAGCGCAACCTGCTGGCCACGCTCCTCCTCTCCCAGGGAGTGCCCATGGTGCTCCATGGTGACGAACTCGGCCGCACGCAGCAGGGAAACAACAACGCCTACTGCCAGGACTCACCGCTGTCCTGGATCAACTGGGACACCGCGGACCAGCCGCTGACAGAGTTCCTCGCCGCCGTCACCACCCTCCGCAGGGAGCACCCAACCTTCCGCCGCAACAGGTTTTTCCAGGGCAGGCCCGTGCGGCGCAGCCTGGGGCAGCCCCTTCCGGACATCGTCTGGCTCAACACGGATGCGTCCGAGATGGTTCCCGAGGACTGGGGCAACCCCCTCGCCAGGGCCCTCGGAGTGTTCTACAACGGTGAGGCAGTGGGCAAGGACCACCGAGGCCGGGTCATCCACGACCACAACTTCCTGCTCTTCTGTAATTCCGGCGACGACCCCGTGGACTTCACCCTGCCCAGTGCGGAGTACTCGCCCGCCTGGGAGCAACTGATCGATACCGCGGGTGAACATGCGGACCAGGGCTTCCTCGAGGCCAACGGCACCGTGAAACTGGCCGGCAAGTCCCTCCTGGTCCTCCGGGCGTACGCCAAGCCACCGGAAAAACCGGACCACTCCGTGGCGGCTTCCCTTGCCCTGCTGGCGGCACCGGAGACAGGAGGAGTGCGGACGTCCTGAGCGTCAGTCCGCGGCGTTGAGCGCGCCGGCCTGAACCACGACGGCGCCACTGGCCGTCGTGTCTTCGTTCAGCATCCAGCCCACTCGCTTGACCGTCCGCAGCATCACCACGCTCTCCACCAGCTCCATGCCCGGGACCTTTTGCTGCAGGGCCAGTTCTGCCGTCATTACGTCTGCGAGGGACTGCAGCCACATAATGATCACGAAGTTGGTGGGCCCCGTGGTGGAGGCACTCAGCCGGACGTTGCTGATGGTGCGGATGGCAGCAGCCGCTTCCTCATGCCGGCCTGCGGGGACGTTGGCGAACCACTGGCACGTGACCGGGTAGGAAGAGTAGCCCTGGGCAATTTCGCACCGGAACAACAGAATTCCGCTGGCCAGCACCCGGTTGAGCTGCCGCTGCACCGTAGCCGGGTGCCGCCCCAAATCCCGCGCGATCTCGGCCGCGGTTGCCCTGCCGTCCCGGGCCAGGAACGGCAGCAGGTCCAGGTGGCTTTCGGGGAGTTGCCCCGCCACAGCCTGTTTTCCGTCCGACGTGCCCGGCTGACCCAGCGTCCGCAGGGTCGCCAGCTGCGCCCGGCTCAAAATGTTGAGCCGCCACTCATCGGCGCTGGTGTGGAGCCGGGTGCACAGTGCCGTCTGGTACTTGGTGAGCCCTTCGATGGTTTTCAGCTGGGCAATCACCTTGCTGCTGAACTCCTCCAGCGACCTGGTGATCACGGTCAGCATGAGGTCCCGGTTGCTCGCCGCCTCTTCCACGGTGATGATCTCCGGGATGGCGGCCAGCTGGGCAGTGACGCTGTCCCGCAGGTTCATGTCGCAGTCCACGGCCACAAAGGCGAGCAGCATCTGTTGCGGATCACCCGCCAGATGCGCGGTCACCCAGGCCGCGCCGCCGGACTTCAGCCGTTCCCATCGTGCCGCCAGCGTGGTGGCATGGACGCCGAGGACCTTTGCGGCGTCGGCCCAGCCCAACCTCGGAGAGGTTTGCAGGACCTGGATCAGGGCCAGGTCTTCCTCGCTCAATTCCACGCTTAGTCCTGCTCCTCTTCTGCACGAATCCTGTCTGCAGAATGCAGAGCCTGCATACTTTCTGCGCTTTCACGGATTGTGAACCACACCACTTCACAATAGTCCACAAGCCGGAAAGCCAATGCCAAGGAGTTATTCGTGACGATTACCGCCGACGCCCGCGACCTGCAGGACGACCTCATCCGCCTGCGCCACGACCTGCACCGGCAGCCGGAAATCGGCCTGGAACTTCCCCGCACGCAGGAACGTGTCCTGCAGGCCTTGGACGGCCTGCCCTTCGAGATCACGCTGGGCAAGGAAACGACGTCGGTCACCGCCGTCCTGCGCGGAGGCACCGGCTCAGCCGCGAATGGAAAAGGGAAGCAGCCGCCGGCGGTGCTCCTCCGTGCGGACATGGACGGCCTTCCGGTCCAGGAGAAGACCGGTGTTGACTACACGTCCAGGACCGACGGCGCCATGCACGCCTGCGGCCACGACCTGCACACGTCCATGCTCGCCGGAGCCGCCACCCTCCTGGCCGAGCAACGGCACCAGCTGGCGGGCGACGTCGTCCTGATGTTCCAGCCCGGCGAGGAAGGGTTCGACGGCGCCAGCTACATGCTCGGCGAAGGTGTCCTGGACGCAGCCGGAACCCGGGTCCAGGCTGCCTACGGCATGCACGTGTTCTCCTCGCTCGAGCCGCACGGCACCTTCTGCACCAAACCGGGCGTTATGCTCAGCGCGTCTGACGGACTCGAGGTCACCATCCTCGGCGCCGGGGGCCACGGTTCCGCCCCGCATGCGGCCAAAGATCCGGTGACAGTCGCCGCCGAGATGGTGACGGCCCTGCAGGTGATGGTCACCCGGCAGTTCAACATGTTCGATCCCGTGGTCCTGTCCGTGGGCGTACTCCACGCCGGCACAAAGCGGAACGTCATCCCCGAATCGGCCCGCATCGAGGCCACCGTCCGGACCTTCTCCGAGTCCTCGCGGCTGAAAATGATGGAGGCGGTCCCGCGCCTGCTCAAGGGCATTGCGGCTGCGCACGGGGTTGAGGTCCACGTGGACTACCAGCAGGAGTACCCCCTCACCATCACGGATGAGGACGAAACGCACACGGCGGAGAAGGTCATCTCCACGCTTTTCGGTGAAAGCCGCCTCTCACGCTGGGCCACCCCACTCAGCGGTTCCGAGGACTTCTCCCGGGTGCTGGCCGAGGTCCCCGGCACGTTTGTGGGCCTCAGCGCCGTTGCTCCGGGCGGCGACCCTGCCACCTCCCCTTTCAACCATTCCCCCTACGCCACGTTCGACGACGGCGTGCTGGCTGACGGAGCCGCGCTCTACGCCCAGCTCGCCATCTCGCGGCTTGCCGCACTTTCAACAGCGTCGTAACCACCGGCAGCAGCGCCGCTGCCCGGCATCCCCCTCGAAGCACCTTCGAACCGACCACCAGGAAGTCATCATGTCCATCACAGCGCACAAGCAGCAGGCTGGACGCACGTCCACCGCGAAGACCATCGTCGGAACAGGCATCGGCAACGCCGTTGAATGGTACGACTGGGCCATCTACGCCACCTTCACGCCGTTCATCGCCAGCCAGCTCTTCAGCAAGGCGGACCCCGCGTCGGCCGTCCTGTCCACCCTGGCGATCTTCGCCGTCGGCTTCGTGGCACGGCCCTTCGGCGGCTTCCTCTTTGGCTGGATCGGCGACCGGGTGGGCCGCAAGACATCCATGACGCTCGCCGTCGGCCTGGCATCGCTGGGCAGCCTCATGATCGGCATCGCACCCACATTCGCCAGCGTCGGCGCCTGGGCCTCGCTCATGCTGCTGGTGGCGCGGCTCGTCCAGGGCCTGGCGCACGGCGGTGAGCTGCCGTCATCCCAGACGTACCTTTCCGAGATGGCTCCGAAGGAGCACCGGGGATTCTGGGCGACGCTGATCTACACCTCGGGAACCGTGGGGATCCTGTTCGGCACGCTGCTGGGCGCAGTGCTGAACATGGCGCTGACCACCGAGGCAATGAACGAGTGGGGCTGGCGCATCCCGTTCCTGCTGGGCGCCGCGATGGGCCTCTACGCGCTGATCATGCGGTCGCGGCTGCATGAAACCGAGGCATTCGAGGGCGAAACCACCTCTCAGAAGCGGGCGCCCATCTGGCCGCAGATCGTCCGCCACCGCAAGCAGGCCCTGCAGGTCATCGGGCTGACGGTAGGCCTCACGGTCATCTACTACATCTGGGGCGTGGTGGCACCCAGCTACGCCACCACCGCGCTGAAGATCGACCGCGGCGAAGCTCTGTGGGCCGGCGTAATCGCCAATGTCGTGTTCATCGCCGCGCTGCCGGTGTGGGGCAAGCTCTCAGACCGGATTGGACGCAAGAAGGTGCTGTGGTCCGGCGCGATCGGCTCCGCGGTGATGCACTTCCCCATGACCTGGCTCCTGAAGGACTCGGCCTGGCAGCTGGCCGTAGGCATGTCCGTCATGCTGGTCTTCATCGCCGCGAGCGCCGCTATTGTCCCGGCCGTCTACGCCGAGCTGTTCCCCACGTCCATCCGCACCGTCGGCGTCGGCGTGCCGTACTCCATCTGTGTGGCCGCTTTCGGCGGGACCGCCCCGTACCTGCAGCAGTGGCTGGGGACGACCCTGGGCGCGCCACAGGTGTTCAACGTGTACGCGGTGGTGCTGCTGGCCATCAGCGCAGCGTTTGTCTTCACCATCCCTGAGACGAAGGGCAAGGACCTTACGCACTAGCTCCATCCCTCAGGCAGCGTCACCATTAGCTGCACACAGGAACGAGGCCAGAACCTTTGCCTCGGTGGGCGTCAGGAAGAGTTCAAAGGGCTTGACCTGGCCAGCGACTTCGAGGGTGAGCCTGAAGCCCTCGGACCCAACGCTGGGGCGGGCAAACCAGTTCTCCAGGATCTGCGGCATGTCCTGGCCTATCAGGATGGAGCACCCCTCCATGTCCCAAGGGGAGCCGGATTCGATCAGCGCCTGATGTTCACCACAAATATGGGCCCGGTGATGAGTGGCAGCCGGGTGGCTTCCCGCAGTGAAGGCGGAGCCGGGATTCGTACACCGAAGCACTGAACAAGTAACCATGCACCTGACGGTAGCGAGTGGAGATTGGGGGAATCCTGTGTGGTCCACTTGGAATTTCCTTGGAGCCGAACGGCACGGCGCTTACTCCTGCTGCAACTGGAAAACCAGAGGGTTTTTCCCCCTAAAATGCGGGGTTTAAAAGGGTAGGCGTGGCCCTAGCGCAGCGCCAAAATCCGGGTGCAGGATTGAACGTACCGGATCACAAACACTCAGACGGATCCGACGTTAAGCCCCCCGCCTCGGACGGGGCCGCTGATTAAAAAAATGGGACGGGCAGGCTGCGGCCGCCACGCTGATCAACCACGAGCTTGTTCAGTCGCGTCGGCCTCAACCTGTCCAAAAATGGTGAATCGCATCCTTACAGGAGCACAAAAAATGTCCATCACTCCAACTATGAAAACCCGTTCAACCCGGGCAAAGATCGCCCTGGTTCCGGTCCTTTCATTCGGTCTGCTCGCGGGTGCCGCGGCTGTCGCCGCCCCGGCTGCAGCCCATGACGACCGCGACCGCGACCACCGACACGGCTGCAACGTCCAACCTTTGAAACCGACCGATGCACGCGGCGATTGGGTGAACTTCCCGATCAGCGTGAAATGCGATGACGGAAGAAAGGTCGTCCACATCCAGCAGAAGCGCTATGAAAAGGATCGCGGTCGCGACACAAGGCTGCACGATGGCAACCACGACGCATTCCACATCTATGTGCACCGCGCCGACCGCAAGGAGGTCAAAGACAGGTACGACCAGGTGAGCCGTAGGCTTGACCGCCGTGGCCCGGAAGAGGTTTACCACGAGATCAGGTTCGCTGTGGATAAAGGACATGGCCGGCTTGAGTGGTCCGGATGGGTAAAGAGCGAGACATTGACGGGCGTCAACTCGCATCATTAGTGAATAGAAGGACCCTCATACGGGAGCCAGGGGCACAAGCCCCTGGCTCCTTATTTGTGCCACGGTTCGTCTTTGTAACGAGGTTCGTCATTGGTTGGAGGACGGCCTGGGGTTGGAACGCCCCCTTGACTCGCCGCCCCACCCTTCCCTACACTTTTCATAAAGCAGAATCTAAATTCCACAAAGCGGAAACGGTTGAAGGGCCGGGGAAGCGCGGGAAGATAGATCAAAGCCCTCCCCGGAAGGACCTACGATGACGTACACAGTGAACTGCTCCATCCTCCTCACGGAGCTGCCCCTGCTTGAGCGCCCGGCAGCCGCCAAGGCAGCGGGTTTTGACGCTGTCGAGTTCTGGTGGCCGTTTGAGTCCTCCGTTCCCGCCGACGCCCAGGTCACCGATTTCGAGAACGCCATCAAGGACGCCGGTGTTCAGCTGACAGGCCTGAACTTCAACGCCGGCAACATGCCCGGAGGTGACCGCGGCCTGGTTTCCTGGAAGGGACGCTGCTCCGAATTCAAGGACAACATCGACGTCGTGGCCGGCATCGGCGAGCGCCTGGGCTGCAAGGCCTTCAACGCCCTCTACGGCAACCGGCAGGACGAATTCAGCCCCGAAGAGCAGGACGAGCTGGCCGCCAGGAACCTGGCAGCTGCCGCAGAAGGCGTCTCCCGCATCGGCGGCACCGTCCTCCTCGAACCCGTCAGCGGCGCACCCAAGTATCCGCTCCTCACCGCTGACGACGCACTCAAGGTCATCGCCCGCGTCAAGGCCGAGTCAGGCGCCACCAACGTCAAGCTCCTCGCCGACTTCTACCACCTGGCAGTCAACGGCGACGACGTCGAGTCCGTCATCGAAAACCACGCCAAGGACTTCGGCCACATCCAGATCGCCGACAACCCCGGCCGCGGCGCACCCGGCACCGGAGAGCTTCCCCTCGGCGAGTGGATCGCCCGCAGCCGCGAACTCGGCTACGACGGCTACATCGGCCTCGAATACAAGGAACCGCAGGAAACGGCCTTCAGCTGGGCAATCCGCCAGCGCGTCAGCCAGTAATCCCCACCCCGCCCAACTGAGTAGCAGTAGATGTCGTTTAGAGCCCTCAAAACGACATCTACTGCGACCTAGTTGGGTAACCCCCCACAGACTTCAGAAAAGAGAACCATCATGAGCAACGTTGCAGTCATCGGACTCGGAATCATGGGCCTGCCCATGGCCATCAACCTAGTCAAGGCCGGCCACACCGTCACCGGCTTCAACCGCAGCCAGGACAAGATCGACAAGCTGGTCTCCGAAGGCGGCAAGGGCGCCACGAGCATCACCGACGCCGTGAAGGACGCCGACGTCGTCATCACCATGGTGCCGGACTCCCCCGACGTTGAGGGCGTGGTCAGCGGCAAGGACGGCGTCTTCGCCAACGCCAAGAAGGGCACGCTCTGGATCGATGCCTCCAGCATCCGCCCCGACGTCGCCAAGCGGCTCAGCGACGACGCCCGCGAAGCCGGGATCCGGCCCCTCGACGCACCGGTCTCCGGCGGCGAACAGGGCGCCATCGACGCCGTCCTCTCCATCATGGTGGGCGGCGAGAAGGAAGACTTCGACGGAGCGTCGGACGTCCTGAACGCCGTCGGCAAGACCATCGTCCACGTCGGCCCCTCCGGCTCCGGCCAGACCGTCAAGGCAGCCAACCAGCTGATCGTCGCCGTCAACATCCAGGTCCTCGGCGAGGCCATCGCCTTCCTCGAGGCCTACGGTGTGGATACCGACGCCGCCCTCAAGGTCCTCGGCGGCGGCCTGGCCGGTTCCAAGGTCCTGGACCAGAAGGGCCAGAAGATGCTGGACCGCAACTTCGACCCCGGCTTCCGTCTCGCCCTGCACCATAAGGACCTGGGCATCGTCACTTCCGCCGCCCGCGAAGCCAACGTCGCCGTCCCCCTCGGCGCCGTCGTCGCACAGCTCGTCGCCGCCACCGTCAACCAGGGCCACGGCGCACTGGACCACTCCGGACTCTTCAAGCAGGTCCTGCAGCTCTCCGGCCGCGAGTAACCGGTGATTGAGCCTGGGCCCACGCCCGCAGGGTTCCCTGGCCGAGCTTGCGAGGCAAGGGGGCGGGTGGGGAGCAAAATCCAGTTTTCGGCAGGCTCAACCACCAGCCCCCCTCCCAAAACGGGGCACATTGACACGGACACGCCGGCCGCCGTCGTAAATTACTACGCCGACTCCCCCAAACTGCCCCGCGACGGCTCGCCGGGCTACTTCAGCACACCCAAAAACAGGTTTCAGCAGGCTCAACCACCGGGCCCAACCAAAAGCTTCCAAGGAGCACACCATGAGCAAGATGCGTACCGTTGATGCAGCGGTTGCCATCCTGGAAAAGGAAGGCGCCATCGAGGCGTTCGGCCTGCCAGGCGCGGCAATCAACCCCTTCTACTCCGCCATGCGGGAACACGGCGGCATCCGCCACACCCTGGCCCGCCACGTTGAGGGCGCCAGCCACATGGCCGACGGCTTCAGCCGTGCCAAGGACGGCAACATCGGCATCTGCATCGGCACCTCCGGCCCCGCCGGCACCGATATGATCACCGGCCTCTACGCCGCCTGGGCAGATTCCATCCCCATGCTCTGCATCACCGGCCAGGCCCCGGTTGCCAAGCTGCACAAGGAAGACTTCCAGGCCGTGGACATCGAGTCCATCGCCAAGCCCGTCACCAAGATGGCCATGACCATCCTGGAGCCCGGCCAGGTTCCCGGCGCCTTCCAGAAGGCCTTCCAGCTGATGCGCTCCGGCCGCCCCGGTCCGGTGCTGCTGGACCTGCCCATCGACGTGCAGCTGGCCGAGATCGAATTCGACATCGACACCTACGAGCCGCTGCCCATCGAAAAGCCCAAGGCCTCCCGCAAGCAGCTGGAAAAGGCCCTGGACATGCTGACCGCAGCCAGCCACCCGCTGATCGTGGCCGGCGGCGGCATCATCAACGCCGGCGCGTCCGCGCAGCTGGTGGAACTGGCCGAGATCCTCAACGTTCCGGTGATCCCCACGCTGATGGGCTGGGGCACCATCCCGGACGACCACCAGCTCATGGCCGGCATGGTGGGCCTGCAGACCTCGCACCGCTACGGCAACGAGAACTACCTGCAGAGCGACTTCGTGATCGGCATCGGCAACCGCTGGGCCAACCGCCACACCGGCGGCCTGGAGACCTACACGGCAGGCCGGAAGTTCGTGCACATCGACATCGAGCCCACGCAGATCGGCCGCGTGTTCTCGCCGGACCTGGGCATCGCGTCCGACGCCGGTGCGGCGCTGGCAGGGCTGGTTGAGCTCGCCAGGGAGCGCAAGGCGGCCGGGTCCCTGCCGGACTACAGCGCCTGGGTTGCCGAGTGCCAGGACCGCAAGGCCTCGCTGCACCGCAAGACCCACTTCGAGAACATCCCCATCAAGCCGCAGCGCGTGTACGAGGAGATGAACAAGTCCTTCGGCCGCGACACCATCTACGTGTCCACCATCGGCCTGTCCCAGATCGCCGGCGCGCAGATGCTGCACGTGTTCGGGCCGCGCAAGTGGATCAACGCCGGCCAGGCCGGCCCCCTGGGCTGGACCGCCCCGGCAGCGCTCGGCGTTGTGCGCGGCAAGCCGGACGAGACCGTGGTTGCCCTTTCCGGTGACTACGACTTCCAGTTCATGATCGAGGAACTGGCCGTGGGCGCGCAGTTCAACCTCCCCTACATCCACGTGGTGGTGAACAACTCCTACCTCGGCCTGATCCGCCAGTCCCAGCGCGGTTTCAAGATGGAACAGAACGTGTCCCTGGCGTTCGAAAACATCAACAGCGCGCACCTGTCCGAGGACACCCGCGGGTACGGCGTGGACCACCTGAAGGTGGCCGAGGGACTGGGCTGCAAGGCCGTGCGCGTGGAGGACCCCAACGACCTCGCTGCCGCGTTCGACAAGGCCAAGGCGCTGATGGGCGAGTTCCAGGTTCCCGTGGTGGTTGAAGTGATCCTGGAAAAGATCACCAACATCTCCATGGGTGTGGAAATCAACGCCGTGAACGAGTTCGAGGAACTGGCTGAGACGGCCGCCGACTCCCCCACCGCCATCCTGGCCCTGCAGGCCTAGACCAGAAAAGACAGCACTGCCATGCGCATCGTCATTGCCCCGGACAAGTTCAAGGGATCGCTCTCCGCCCCGGACGTCTGCACGCACCTGGAAAAGGGACTGCAGCGTGGCGCCGGCGGCAACCTTGACGTCGTCCGGATTCCGGTGGCCGACGGCGGCGAGGGCACCCTCGACGCCGCCGTCGGCTCCGGCTTCATCCGCCGCACGGCAACGGTGAGCGGCCCCACCGGCCAGCCGGTGCGCGCGGACTTCGCCGTCCGGGACCACGAGGCCGTCATCGAGATGGCCACCGCCTCCGGGCTGGCGCTGGTGCCGCAGGTGGCCCGCGGCGGAAAGCCAACGTCCGCGGATGCCACGACGGCCAGCAGCCTGGGCACCGGCCAGCTGATCCGCGCGGCCCTGGACGCCGGCTGCCGCCGGATCGTGTTGGGCGTGGGCGGTAGCGCCAATACCGACGGCGGTGCAGGGCTCCTGCAGGGGCTCGGCGCACGGTTCCTGGACGCAAGGAACAACGAACTGCCCCCCGGCGGTGCTGCGCTGGCCAACCTGCACAGCATCGACTTCACCCACTTTGAACCCCGTCTGGTGGACACACGCTTTGTGCTGGCGTCCGACGTCGACAACCCCCTGCTGGGCGCCCAGGGCGCCGCGGCGGTTTTCGGCCCGCAGAAGGGCGCCACACAACAGGACGTCGGCATGCTCGACGCCGCCCTGGCCAGGTTTGTCGAAGTCCTGGCCAGGGAAATCGGATTCCGCGCCGTCAAGGCCGCGGAGGCTCCCGGCGCGGGGGCGGCCGGCGGGGTTGGCTTCGCAGCCATCGCCGCCCTGGCCGCAACCCGGCGTCCGGGGATCGACGTTGTCCTCGGATTCACGGGACTCGCCGAACGCCTGGCCGGAGCCGACCTGGTGATTACCGGGGAAGGCAGCCTGGACGAGCAGAGCCTGCTGGGCAAGACCCCCATGGGTGTGGCCCGGGCAGCCGCTGCACAGGGCGTTCCGGTCATCGCCGTCTGCGGCCGTACCACGCTGGCGGAAGACCAGGCAGTCGCCGCCGGGTTCGAGGAGATTTACGCTTTGACAGAGCTCGAAAGCAATGTAGACAGGTGCATAGCAGAGGCCGGACAGCTTCTGGAGCAGCTGGGCACCCAGATCAGCGGGAGGTTGGCGGCCGAACGGCCCGCCCGCACCGCAAGTACCAAGGAGGACCTCCATGTCTGAAGACCGTTACGACCTGGTCATCCGGGGCCGGCGCATCATGACCACCGCCGGAATCGCCCCGCGCGAGGTGGGCGTCCGCGGTGGCAAGATCGTTGCGCTCGAGCCGCTGGGCAACGGCCTGGCCGGCACCGAAATCATCGAACTCGCCGACGACGAAACCCTGCTTCCCGGCCTGGTGGACACCCACGTCCACGTCAACGAGCCCGGCCGCACCGAGTGGGAGGGCTTCGCCTCCGCCACCCGCGCCGCCGCAGCCGGCGGCGTCACCACTATTATCGACATGCCGCTGAACTCCGTACCACCCACCACCACGGTGGAGAACCTCAAACTCAAGCGCGAGGTGGCCGAGGACCAGGCGTTCATCGACGTCGGGTTCTGGGGCGGCGCCATCCCCGGCAACAAGGCCGACCTGCGCCCCCTGCACGACGACGGCGTGTTCGGCTTCAAGTGCTTCCTGCTGCACTCGGGCGTGGACGAGTTCCCGCACCTGGACGCGGACGAGATGGAGGAGGACATGGCCGAGCTGAAGTCCTTCGATTCCCTCATGATCGTCCACGCCGAGGACTCGCACGCCATCGACCGCGCACCCCACCCCGGCGGCGACCACTACTCCACGTTCCTGGCCTCCCGCCCACGCGGCGCCGAGAACAAGGCCATCGCCGAGGTCATCGAACGGGCCCGCTGGACCGGTGCGCGTGCGCACATCCTGCACCTGTCGTCGTCGGACGCGCTGCCCATGATCGCCTCCGCAAAGCGCGACGGCGTCAAGCTCACCGTGGAGACGTGCCCGCACTACCTGACGCTGATGGCCGAGGAAATCCCCGACGGCGCCACCGCGTACAAGTGCTGCCCGCCGATCCGCGAGGCCTCCAACCGGGAGCTGCTGTGGCAGGGCCTGCAGGACGGCACCATCGACTGCATCGTTTCGGATCACTCCCCCTCCACCCTGGACCTGAAGGACCTGGAAAACGGCGACTTCGCCGTGGCCTGGGGCGGGGTCTCCTCGCTGCAGCTGGGCCTGTCCCTGATCTGGAGCGAAGCCCGGCACCGCGGCATCCCGCTGGAGCAGGTTGTCAGCTGGATGGCGGAGAAGCCCGCCAACCTGGCCCGGCTCACCAACAAGGGCCAGCTGGCGCTGGGCTACGACGCCGACTTCGCGGTGTTCGCGCCGGATGAGGCCTTCGTGGTGGACGTCTCCAAGCTCAAGCACAAGAACCCCATCACCCCGTACGACGGCAAGGCGCTCTCCGGAGTGGTCCGCAAGACGTTCCTGCGCGGCGCCGTGGTGGACGGCCAGACCCCCACGGGCAAGCTGATCCGCCGCGGCGGAGTGTAAGGACGCGCCATGGCAGTGGAAGTCCACCATCCGCGGACGGCTTACCGTCCGCGGCTGGCCCAGCCCAAAGCTGCCGCCCGCGGCCTCGCCGTGTGGGTGGTTCCCGGGGAGGGCACCAGCCCGGAACTCCTTGCCCGCGCCGCCCAACTGGTCCTTGCCAGGGCCCTGCAGACTGCTCCGGAGGCGGAAGTCCATTGGCCTGCTGCCGGAGCTCCCACGTCCGGGGTCTCCGCCTCGGCGGAAGGAGCCGCAGACGACTCCTCTCAGCCTTCCTCCGCAGCGGAGAACCCCAGCGCCGCCTCTCGTGGCGCACAAACGGACGACGACGGCGGCACCCGGCTGCCGCCGTCGGCCGGCCCCGTCAGCCGCATGGCCGTGGACCTGGCCGCCGATACCGTCCTCCTGGACGGCAGGCCGGTGCCGCTCACCGGCGTCGAATTCAAGGTGCTCCGCTACCTGGTGACCCACCTGTCCCGCACGGTGGGCCGGGAGGAGCTGCAGGAGTTCCTGGACTCGTTCGAAACCCCCGGCGCCTCGGCTCGATCCATCGATGTTTACGTGGGCCGGATCCGCCGGAAACTGGGCAATGCGCGCCATGCCGTGGCCACTGTCCGCGGCGGCGGATACCAGTTCGTGCCGGGAAAATCGGCAACAGTTCGCGGCCCGGCGGAATACTGCATATGACGCCGGAGTTGTATGACTGAGCGGGAAGCCGCTTCACTTGATGTCTTGCCAGTAATGACAAACCCTTCCAAAGGAACGCCATGAGCCACACCCTGACCACCAAGCTTCAGCCCGGAACCCAGGCCCCTGACTTCACCCTCCAGGACGCCCAGGGCCGCCAGACTGCCTTGGCCGACTACCGTGGCAAAAATGTCATCGTGTACTTCTACCCCAAGGCCGCCACCCCCGGCTGCACCACCGAGGCCTGCGATTTCCGCGACAGCCTGGCCTCCCTGCAGGGCAAGGGCTACGAGGTCATCGGCATCTCCCCGGATGCCCCGGAGGCCCTGGCCGGCTTCACCGGCGACTTCTCCCTGACCTTCCCGCTGCTCTCCGACGAGGACCACGCGGTTGCCCTGGCCTACGGCGCCCGGGGCGAGAAGCTGGTCAACGGCGAGATCGTTGAGGGCATCGTCCGCTCCACCGTGGTGGTGGACCCGGACGGCAACGTCACCCTGGCCCAGTACCAGGTCCAGGCTGACGGACACGTCGCAGCGCTGAAGGAAGCCCTGGGAATCTAACCTCCCCGTCTTCCCACCACCGGGACGCTCCATCACGTCTTGCGTGTTTTTTCAGGACGCTCCATCACGTCCTGCGTGTTTTCCCCTAACGCCCCTGCAGATCCTGCGGGGGCGTTAGGCGTTTTCCGGGCAAAGCCGGAGCCGACAGCCCGGTGGACCGGGCACAATGGCAATGTCGCCCTGCAGCTGCTTTGAAAGGAGGACCCGGATGGCAAGGAAAGAACTGGACCGCAGCGGGTTAGTCCTGCAGTTCGAGGACGAGTTTGAAGGACCGGACCTGGACAGCAGCAAGTGGATCCCGCGCTACCTTCCGCAGTGGAGCAACTCCGATAGCGCCCGCGCCAGGTACCGTTTCACCTCCGACGGGCTGGCGTTGATGATCGAGGAGGACCAGGCTCCGTGGTCCCCTGAGCACAACGGGGGCCTGCGCGTTTCCAACCTCCAGACAGGTGTTTTTTCCGGGCCGCTGGGGAGCACCGAAGGCCAGCACCACTTCACCCCCGGCCTCAGGGTCACCGAGGCCCAGGCAGAGCAGCGGCTGTACACCCCGCACGACGGGCTCATCGAGGCCCGCGTTGCCGCCATCGCCGATCCCGCCTGCATGGTTGCCCTGTGGATGATCGGCTTCGAAGACATCCCGGAACACTCCGCCGAGATCTGCATCTTCGAGATCTTCGGCTCGGATATTGGTGCCGGCACCGCAAAGGTCGGCATGGGAGTGCATCCCTTCGGGGACCCCCGTATCCAGGACGATTTCCGGAAAATAGAACTGGCTGCGGACGTGACCGAATTTCATTCCTACAGCGCCGACTGGACGGCGGACGGTGTCGATTTTTATGTTGATGACCGGTTTGTGGCCGCGGTGGAACAGTCGCCGGACTATCCCATGCAGCTCATGCTCAACGTCTACGAGTTTGAAGGCGCATCCCCGTCGGCGTCCACGTATCCGAAGGAGTTCCTGGTGGACTGGGTCCGCGGTTACCGTCGCGAACCGAATCCCGTTGCCGCTTCCCCGGCCCAATGACAGGATGGCCGCATGGTCATCGAGGTCCGTCCGGCCACCAGTTTCCAGGACGTCCGCGCGCTCGTCGGGCCCAAACGGCCCGACGCGAACGTCTGCTGGTGCCTGAGCTACCGCATCCCGTCCAAGCAGAACCAGGCGCTGCACGGAACGGAGCGCGGGGAGCTGGTAAAGCAGTTGGTGGCGGAGGATCCGCCGCCGGGTGTGCTGGCGTACGACGGCGGCGAGCCAGTGGGGTGGGCCGCGGTCCACCCCCGCGCGGACACAAGTTTCGCCACCAACCGCCGCATCCCGCACGTGGATGACCTGGATGTGTGGTCCGTGTGGTGCATCCGTGTCCGGCCCGGCCACCGCGGCAACGGCATTTCGCACGCACTATTGGCAGGCGCGGTGGAGCTCGCCCGCTCGTACGGGGCGCCCGCCGTCGAAGGCTATCCGGTGGACAACGGCGGGAAGAAAGTGGACCTCACCATGGCCTATGTTGGCACCCGCAAACTCTTCGAGGACGCAGGCTTCACCAAGGCGGCGGACACGGACTCGGTGCTGAACGGCTTTCCGCGGGTGCTGATGCGGCTTTCGCTGCGGTAAGACGGCGTCCGGGCCGGCCGCAGGTGCAGCCGGCCCGGACAGACCATCCAGTGCCTTGGGGGTCAGCCCAGGTCGAAGCGGTCCAGCTCCATGACCTTCACCCAGGCCGCCACGAAGTCGTTAACGAACTTCTCCCCGCCGTCCTCGCTCGCGTAGACCTCTGCGAGCGCCCGGAGCTGCGAGTTGGACCCGAAGACCAGGTCCACCGGCGTGGCCGTCCACTTCAGCTCGCCGGTGGAGACGTCGGTGATCTCGTAGACGTTCTCCTCGCCTTCCGAGGCCTTCCACTTGGTCCCCGGCGAGAGCAGGTTGACGAAGAAGTCGTTCGTCAGGACCTGCGGCCTGTCGGTGAGGACGCCGTGGCTGGAACCGCCCACGTTGGTGCCGAGGGCCCGCATGCCGCCGACGAGCACCGTCATTTCCGGTGCCGACAGGTCCAGCATGAACGCCTTGTCCAGCAGGAGGGTCTCCGGCTGGAGCTTCTCGCCGGGGCGCACGTAGTTGCGGAACCCGTCCGCGCGCGGCTTCAGGTACTGGAACTGCTCGACGTCGGTCTGGTCCTGGGAGGCGTCGGTGCGGCCGGGCCGGAACGGCACGGTGACGGCAAACCCGGCGTCCCTCGCCGCCTTCTCCACCGCTGCGCAGCCACCCAGCACAATAAGGTCCGCCAGCGAAACCTTCTTGCCCCCGGCCTGGCCCGAGTTGAACTCCTGCTGCACCGCCTCGATCTTCTGCAGCGTGGTGGCCAGCTGCTCCGGTTCGTTGACTTCCCAGCCGCGCTGGGGTTCCAGCCGGATCCGGGCACCGTTGGCGCCGCCGCGCTTGTCGGTCTTGCGGAAGGTGGAGGCCGCGGCCCACGCCGTGCCGGCGAGCTGCGGGACGGTCAGGCCGGAGTCCAGGAGCCGTGCCTTCAGCGAGGCGATGTCCTCCTCGTTGACCAGCTCGTGGTCAACGTTCGGGACCGGGTCCTGCCAGAGCTGGGCCTCCGGAACCCACGGTCCGAGCATGTGCGGGCCGACAGGTCCCATGTCACGGTGCAGCAGCTTGTACCAGGCCTTGGCGAAGGCGAGCTGGAACTCGTCGGGGTTCTTCAGGAAGCGCCGCCCGATTTCCTCGTAGACCGGGTCGAAGCGCAGCGACAGGTCCGTCGTCAGCATGGTGGGCCGGTGCTTTTTCGCGGGGTCGTGCGCGTCCGGGATGATCTCCGGGGCATCCTTGGCCACCCACTGGTGGGCTCCGGCCGGGCTCTTGACCAGTTCCCACTCGTACTCGAACAGGATCTCCAGGAAGCGGTTGCTCCACTGGGTGGGCCGGTCCGTCCAGGTGACCTCAAGGCCGGAGGTGATCGTATCGCCGCCCTTTCCGCTGCCGTAGGTGCTGAGCCAGCCCAGCCCCTGCGTCTCGAGATTGGCAGCCTCCGGCTCGGGACCCACATGCGCGTCGGCGTCAGCGGCGCCGTGGGTCTTGCCGAAGGTGTGTCCGCCGGCGATCAGCGCGAAGGTCTCTTCGTCGTTCATCGCCATCCGCTTGAACGTCTCGCGGATAAACGCTGCGGCGAGTTTGGGATCCGGGTTGCCCATCGGCCCCTCGGGGTTGACGTAGATCAGGCCCATCTCGGTGGAGCCCACGTCCTCTGCCATCTGGCCTTCGCCGATGTAGCGTTCGTCGCCGAGCCAGGTGTCCTCCGGGCCCCAGAAGATTTCCTCGGGCTCCCACACGTCCTCGCGGCCGAAGGCGAAGCCGAAGGTCTTGAAACCCATGGACTCGAGGGCCACGTTGCCGGCGAGGACCAGAAGGTCTGCCCAGGAGAGCTTTTGGCCGTACTTCTGCTTCACCGGCCACAGGAGCCGGCGGGCTTTGTCCAGGTTGGCGTTGTCCGGCCAGCTGTTGAGCGGCGCGAACCGCTGGCTGCCGTCCCCGGCACCGCCGCGGCCGTCGTGGACGCGGTAGGTGCCGGCTGCATGCCAGCTCAGCCGGATCATCAGGCCGCCGTAGTGGCCGAAGTCCGCGGGCCACCAGTCCTGGGAGGTGGTCAGGACCTGGGTGATGTCCTGCTTGAGGGCCTCAACGTCGAGCTTCTGGAATTCCTCGCGGTAGCTGAAAGTGGGGCCGAGCGGGTTGCCGGCCGGGTTGTGCGCGTGGAGCACGGAGAGGTCGAGCTGGTTCGGCCACCAGTCGGCGACGGTGCGCGGCCGGTGAGCCTTGGGTTGCGGCGAATCGATGGCGGGATTTTCGCTCTCGCTGCCGTGCGAGGTCACGCTGTCATGGGCAACCGGGCAGCCACCCTCAACCTTGCTGTCCAGGCCCTGGGCGCTTCCCGGGGTAGGGACCGGGGGGTGGTCCTGACGATCGGTCATGTGCTTCCTTCCATATGGCCGAGGCCGTGGTCGGACTCGGGCAGCCGGTTCAACCCTCCTATTTGACCATGAGCGGAAGCCACAGCGAGAGTCCAGTTGGGCATGGAAAACGATCGCTTGCCCGGTGCACTGCCAGGACCAGGAATCACGGGGAGGGGGTTATGGTTTCTTCCACCATTTGCCGGGCCAGTCTTCGTCGATCGCCCACAACGCCAGGAGCAGCGCGTCAACTGTCATAAGGCCGGCAATAAGGTACGCCCAACCTGTCCACCAACCCATGGCAATCTCCTGACTGTATCCCCCAGCCACTCGATTGCTCCTAAGTGTGGCACTTAAAGCGCCGGTACGGAACGGCCCCCGGCCGCAGTCCTGAAAAGTGCCTCAAGCCGGTAATGCGCCTCGGTTTCCAGCTTCAGGCGGCGGGTCAGCTTCTCCACCTGCTGGGACATCTCCGCCCCCACCGGAAGCCGGTCCCCGGGCCAGTTCCAGACGTCCCGTGATTCAGCCAGCGCCTCGGCCAGTGCTTGGGCGGCGGCCCGCACCTTCCGGGAGTGCAGGTAGAGGCGCAGCAGCGCTTTGGCCTTGCCCGCGCCGGCCGCCAGTACCTCCCGCACTATGAAGTCGAGTCCGACGGCGGGCTTCGCGGCTGCGTGCTCCATCCGAACTTCGGGCTTCGCGGCTGCATCCACCGCGGACACTTCGGGCGCGGCCCCGTCCGCTGTGGACGCGTCCGGCCGCGCAGCGGCGAGCGCCACTTTGTGGTTCCTGAAATTGTGGTGTGCCATAGCCGCTTTGCCTTCCCCAAGCCGTCCAGCCCGCGGGCGGGTCGCCTTTGACCCGCCCGCGGAGACTGCTGCCTGGCTACGAGTGTCCCGGCCCTTGCTCAACGTCCGGGCAAGTGCATCCCAAGATTTGCGCAAGATCCGGCAGTGTTCCCGGCGCCCGGGGCGAACCCGCGAATAGGGCGCTGCCGGCACATGCGAAGGCTGCTTCGCACTTTGTACGCGTGTGACATGCCGCGGGCCGGTTAATACTGTAGAAAGTAGGAATGGTCTCTCCCTCCGAACTCCGCCGCGCCGTCGTGATCGAGGACGATCCGGACATCCGGGGGCTGCTGGTCCGTGTCCTGACGAAGCAGGGTTTCGAGGTCACCTACGCGGCTGCGGGCCTGGTGGGAGTGGAGGAAGTCCGCCGCAGCCAGCCGGACCTGGTGACTCTGGACCTGAACCTGCCGGACCTGGACGGCCTGGAAGTGTGCAAGCTGCTTCGCGAGTTTTCGGATGCCTTTATCGTGATGCTGACCGCCCGCGCCGATGAGCTGGACAAGCTCACCGGCCTGGACAACGGCGCGGACGAATACATCAGCAAGCCGTTCAGCCCGCGCGAACTCCAGTCCCGGATCAACGCCCTTTTCCGCCGCCGGCCGTCCGCCGCGGCGGACTCCGCGGCCCGCAGTGAGCTGGAGCGCGCCACCGAAGTCCAGCAGAGCCTGCTGCCCAAGGAAGACATCCGGGTGGAAGGCTACGACGTTGCCGGCGTTTTCCGCCCGTCCCGCAGCGTGGGCGGCGACTTCTACGACTGGTACCAGACCCCCGAGGGACTCCACCTCACCTTTGCTGACGCCATGGGCAAGGGCATGGGTGCTGCGCTGATCGCCGCCACGGTCCGGGCCGTCATGCGGTCCACCGGGCACCGTCCGGACCTTGACGGGGCCTTCGCCTCCGCCAGCAAGGCCATCGCCACGGACCTCGATTCATCCAACTCCTTCGTTACGCTGTTCCACGCCCGCCTTGACGCCGCGTCCGGGAACGTCAGCTATGTCGACGCCGGACACGGGCTTGCGCTGCACGTCCAGTCCGGCGGGACCGCCTACCGCCTCCCCTCCGGCGGCCCGCCCGTCGGCGCCTGGGCAGGAACGCAGTGGCCGCAATCCGGGCTGGAACTGGCTCCCGGGGACTCCCTGGTGGTGGTCAGCGACGGCGTGCTGGACGTCTTCGACTCCGTGGAAGACTTCACCGCGGCTGTCCAGCAGGCAACGCAGGGCAACGGCTCTGCGCAGGCAGCCAGCAGTGCCATCATGGCTCTTGCCCCGGCCGAGACCGCCGAGGACGATGTCACGGTGGTGGTGGTCCGCCGGCTGCCGCAGGAGGTGGCTGCATGACCCGCTTCTGGACGCGGCTGGTGGTGGTGCTGACCGTCCTCACCGGCCTTAACTACATCGCCTGGCGCTGGGCGGCCTCCCTGAACTGGGATGCGTGGTGGATCGCGCTGCCGCTGGTGATCGCCGAAACCTACAGCCTCATCGACGTGATGCTCTTCGGCATGACGGTCTGGAAACTGAAGATCCGCAAGGGCGCACCGCCGCCTCCCGCGGACGCCACCGTGGACGTCTTCATCACCACCTACAACGAAGACCTGGATATGGTGATGACCACCGCGCTGGCCGCCCAGAAGATCCGGCACCCGCACAGCACCTGGATCCTGGACGACGGCGCCCGCCCCGAGCTCAAGGCCCTTGCCGAAGAGCACGGGCTGGGCTACGTCACGCGCAGCGGGGACTGGACTCCGGACCTCCCCCGGCACGCCAAGGCCGGCAACCTCAACAACGCACTGATGCAGACGGACGGGGAGTTCCTCCTGATCCTGGATGCGGACCAGATCCCCGAGCCGGACATTTTGGAAAAGACCCTCGGCTACTTCAACAACCGCCGGGTGGCCCTGGTCCAGACGCCCCAGTACTTCAGCAACGTTCCCGCCGATGACCCGCTCGGCAGCCAGGCACCCCTGTTCTACGGCCCCATCCAGCAGGGCAAGGACGGCTGGAACGCCGCTTTCTTCTGCGGCTCCAACGCCATCCTGCGCCGCGAAGCCCTCATGCAGCTGGGCCTGGTGGGCTATGTGAAGGAAACCGAGAAGAGCATCCGCCGCGCGCTGGCGGCCTCCCGCTCGGCCATCAGGCAGGCCCGGAAGTCCGCCGACGTGGAAACGCCCCTGGTGGCCGAGGTGCTGGACGAAGTGGAGGCCGCCACCCGCGAGGCCCAGCAGGAACTCGAAGCCGGCCAACCGCTCAGCGAAATCACCTACCGGGTCCGCCGCCGCGTGGACTCCGCCGTCCAGACCCTGGTGCTGGCCGACGTCGAGGCGCTGCAGTCCGACCTGGAGGAAATCGCCGCCATGGAACTCGCCCACGTGGGCGAATCCGGCGTGCCCGTGGTGGCGGACGACGCCGTCCAGCGGATGTCGCGCCGCGACTGGTCCCCCCTGGGCGCCCTGGAATCCGTCCAGGCCGTCCTGGACGCGCTCTCCGTGGAACGCAACGACGAAGCCCAGCCGGTGATGCCGCTGGCCACCATCTCCGTCACGGAGGACATGGCAACTGCCATGCGCATGCACGCCATGGGCTGGCAGAGCGTCTACCACCACGAGGTCCTCGCCTACGGCCTGGCCCCGGAGGACCTGAAGACGATGCTCACCCAGCGGCTGCGCTGGGCACAGGGAACCATCCAGGTGCTGCTCCGGGAAAACCCGCTGGTGCAGAAGGGCCTCAAGCTCGGCCAGCGGCTCATGTACTTCGCCACCATGTGGACGTACCTGAGCGGCTATGCGGCTGTCATCTACTTCGCGGCCCCCATCATCTACCTCCTGCTGGGCATCCTGCCGGTCACCAGCCTGAGCTGGGACTTCTTTGTCCGGTTCATCCCGTTCATGGTGGTCAACCAGCTCCTGTTCGCCGTCGCCGGCCGCGGCATCCCCACCTGGCGCGGCCAGCAGTACAGCCTGGCGCTGTTCCCCACCTGGATCAAGGCGTGTTCGACGGCGGCACGGAACGTGTGGTTCGGCCGTCCCCTCGGATTCGCCGTCACCCCCAAAGCCCGCCAAAGCGGCGGACCCAGCTGGAGCCTCATCCAGCCCCAGATCGTGGTGTCGGTCCTGCTTGCCGTGGCCGCCGTCGTCGGCATCATCCGCCTGGCCACCGGACTGGCCGAACCGCTGGGCACCCTCGTCAACGTGGCGTGGGTCATTTTCGACCTGGTGGTCATGAGCATCCTGGTCCGCGCCGTGCTCTACAAGGGCTACGAACCGGCCGCAGAACCTGCAAACACAGAGAGGAATCCCGATGGAGTTTAGCTATGAGGTCAAGGACTCATATGCGGAGGTCAAGGCGGACGGGCGGCTCAACATGGTCTCCGCGCCCAAGCTGCGCGAGTTTGTGACCGACGTAATCGCCGGCGGATCGAACCGGATCGTGGTGAACCTCGAGAACACCGCATTCATGGACTCCTCGGGGCTCGGCGCGCTGATCGGCTGCCTTAAGGCGGCCCGGCAGGCAGGCGGCGACCTCCGGATCGCGGCCGTCCAGCCGCAGGTCAAGATGGTCCTGCAGCTCACCAGCATGGACAAGGTGCTGACCGCCTACGCCTCCGCCGCCGAGGCGTTCAGCAATGACTGAGGTCCTCGCCTCGCGCAGCTACCGGGGACTGGCTGCGGAGGACGCCATCGAATCAGTCCACAATGACCTGGACAGCCTCTGGCTGGACGTCCCGTTCGTAGGGGACATGGACCAGATGACGTTCACGACGGCGGTGATCGAGTCCGCGTCCAACATCGTCCAGCACGCCGAGCCGGCAGGGCAGGACCCCGTGGAGCTGGGCGTGGACATCGAAGTCCGGCCCACCGTGCTGCAGGCCCGCGTCAGCGCGTACCATGCCAAGCCGCCATTCGGCCCGATGGAACCCGGGGCGCCCGGCGAGGATGCTGAGTCCGGCCGCGGACTGGCGCTCATTGAGGCGCTGGTCACCACCGTCACCTTCGAGCGGCAGGACGGCACCAACACCTGGGTACTGTCGCGGACCTCGTCCCGCGACTAGGAACGTGGGCGCCGGCCCGGGCAGCGGGCCGGCGCCCTTCGCGTTTCAGGAACCGGCGGGAAAGTGCACCGATACGGTGGTGCCGCCGCCGGGCGTCTCACTGATGGCCAGTTCTCCCCCGTGCGACTGGGCGATCCGCCGGCAGGTGGCCAGGCCAAGACCGGTCCCGGGGCCGTCACCGGGACGGTTCAACCGGACCAGCGGCTGCAGTGCCCGCTCCCGGTCGGCCGGCAGGATGCCCTTGCCGTTGTCCGCCACGTGCACGGTGACCCCGCGGGGGCAGGTGCCGGCAGTCACCGCTACTTCAAGGGCGCGTTGCGGGCTGCGGTAGTTCATGGCGTTGGCCAGCAGGTTCTGGACCAGGGTGCGCAGCTGCGCACGGTCGGCAAACAGCTCTGCGTCTTCGCACAGGATGCCGCTGCCCAGCCCGAGGTCCACGCCAAGGTCCTGGGCAGCCTCTGCCGTCACCGCCAGCAGGGACACCCGCTCCCGGTTCAGGGAGCCGTCCGTGCGGGAGTAATCCAGCACGTCATCGAGGGTTCCGAGCATGCGCCGCCCGCCACTGGCGATCAGCCCCAGGTATTCCATGGACGGATGGTCCGGTGCGATGCCGGGATCATCTTCCGCGAGCTCCACGTATCCCAGGATGGTGGTCAGGGGCGTCCGCAGGTCATGGCTGACACGTCCCGCGAACTCTGCCAGCATGGCGTTGCTGCGCCGGAGCTCGGCCAGGGCGTCGTTCAACTGGAGGGTGCGGTGCTGCAGCTCGAAGAGCTCCACTGCCTGCTGCGCCAGCACCTCCAGCAGGTCTATCTGATCCGGCGTGGGAAGCGCAGCCTCCGTGGAAAACACGCACAGGGAGCCCAGCACCAGCCCGGCTGAGGTTTTCAGCGGCACCGACGCATAGAAGCGGACATCGGCAATTTCCCCTGTGACGAAAGGGTTGGCCGCGAAGCGCGGGTCCTGGGATGCGTCACGCACCACGGTGGTGCCGGGGCCCATAAACACGGTGGCGCACATGGAATCCTCGCGCGAGCAGATGCCGGCGTCGATTCCCGAGGCAGCAACCTGCAGCTGCTGGCTGGACGTGATGATGTTGACAACGCCGTACGGGACACCGCACAACGATGCGGCGAGGCGCACCAGGTTATTGAGGGCACGCTGGGCCCGGTCATCGACCAGCGCCGGTATGGTCCCGGGGCTCGCGGGCACCAGCCCGTACTCCCGCAGGTCAACGTCCCGCCCGGCATCCTGTTCGGTCAGCATTTGCATAGCCGCCCCGTCCGTATTCACTTGATATTCCATTATTGGTTGACACGGCCTGCGGCCCCTCCGCGATAATACCGGCTGCGCGGAACAGCCGTTGTACTCTCTTGACACCAGTCGTTGACTGCCCTTAGATATTACGTATGCTGAAATAACAGTTCCATGATGCGGAAGCCTGGTTTGCGATCTCATCGCTGCCGGGTGCCGGGAAGTCCGGCCTCCGCATAGCCGTCACCATGGATGCCAGCATTCGTACCGAGGAACCAGCCAGCATGAAGCTTGCCGAATTCAACACCGCGGACCCGGCCGCCGCCGCGGACACCCTCCGGCCCTGCATCGACATCACCAGATGGGTGGACACCGTCGCCGCCGCCCGGCCCTTCGCCAGCAAGGAAGCCCTGTTGGCCTTCGCATCCGAAGCGGCCAACCCGTTCACCGCTGCCGAGGTGGAATCAGCGATGGCGCACCATCCACGGATCGGGGAACGCCCGACGGCGGGCACCACCGAGGCATCCATGTCCCGTTCCGAGCAGGCCGGCGTCGACCCCGCCGATGCCGCGGCCGCGGAGGCCCTGGCCAAGGGCAACCGGGACTACGAGGAAAAGTTCGGCCGGGTCTTCCTGATCCGCGCCGCCGGGCGCACCGCCCCGGAAATCCTGCAGTCCCTCAACGAACGCCTCACCAACACCCCCGCCCAGGAGGACACCATCGTGGCCCAGCAGCTGCGTGAAATTGCCGTCCTGCGGCTGGAAGGACTGATCAGCGAATGAGCGTCTCCCACGTCACCACCCACATCCTGGACACCGGCGCCGGACGCCCGGCGGCCGGAGTCGCCGTCGTCCTTTTCCAGAACGACGGCGGCACCTGGCGCCGGCTGGCAGCATCCAGCACCGATGCGGACGGCAGGGCGAAAGACCTGGGCCCCGAGCAGCTGGAACCCGGCCACTACAAACTCAATTTCGCCACGGGCGACTACTACGCGGGGATGCAGACGGCCACATTCTTCCCGGAAGTGGATCTGGTCTTTGCAGTCACCGGGCCCGAGCACTACCACGTGCCGCTGCTCCTGAGCCCGTTCGCCTACTCCACCTACCGGGGCAGTTAGGCGGGCGGGCGGCGTCAAGCGGATTAACGCAATGTCGGCCCCGTCACAGATCCCGTCATAGGATCAGGAAGGAGACTAACCGAGGGGCCGCTTTGCAGCCTTGTGGCGGGCAGTGAGCCGCAGAAACTACGTGAGAGTGGATCATGGCTTCGAACAATGACCTTGAATCCGACGCCGATACCGAGGGCACCCAGCACGGCGGAGTCCAATCCGTGGAACGGGCACTGACCGTCCTGGAGATCCTGGCCCGGGAAGGCCATGCCGGCGTGAGCGAAATTGCCGAAGAAATGGGGATCCACAAGTCCACCGTCTCCCGCCTGATGGGATCCCTGGTGAGCCGCGAGATGGTCCACCAGAACAGCGACCGCGGCAAATACCAGCTGGGGTTCGGCATCCTGCGCCTCGCCAGTTCCATACCCGGCCGGCTGAGCCTGGTGCAGGAAGCCCGGCCCGTGCTGGAGAGCCTGGCCCTGGAATTCAAGGAAACCGTCAACCTGGCCGTCCTGCGTTCCAACTACGCGGTCAACGTGGACCAGGCCATGGGCCCGTCAACGCTTGCCACGTACGACTGGGTGGGCAGCCTGACACCCCTGCATGCAACGTCCAGCGGGAAGGTCCTGCTCGCCGCCCTGAGCGCGGACGAGCGCGACCGGATCCTGAAGGAAACCGGCCTGTCGGCGCGGACTCCGCGGACCATCACCAGCAGGAAAGAGCTGGAAACCCAGCTGCTCGACGTCGCCCGGAACGGCTACGCGGTGGTGAACGAGGAGTTCGAGATCGGCCTGACGGCTGCCGCCGTTCCGGTCTTCAACCACCTGGGCGTCGTCGTCGGGGCCGTGAGCATCTCGGGACCGGCCTTCCGTTTCATTCCCGAGGAGACGCCCGGCCTCATCGATGCACTCAAGCAGGCGGGACTGCAGATCAGCGCAAAGATGGGTTACACCGGCGGCCGCTGAACCACTTCGAGACGGGCTGCGGTTCTTCGCGTGAAAGCGGAGGGCCGCAGCCCTTTGGTGTTTAACAAGCAACAAAGGCAAAGACCCTTGACATCTCGTGTGCGCTGCGTCACGGTGTTGCATATAGTGATGCGTGTTGCTCATAGCGAGCGGCGCGTTTAACGCCACCGCAGCTTGGACAGCCAGCTCCCGCCACCGCCCCCAGGAGAACCACAGACCATGAGCGCATCACCACGCGTCGTCATCATCGGAGCCGGCATCGTCGGCACCAACCTTGCCGACGAACTCGCCGGCCGCGGCTGGACCAACATCACCGTCGTCGAGCAGGGTCCGCTGGAACTGGCAGGCGGGTCAACCTCGCACGCACCGGGCCTGGTGTTCCAGACCAATCCGTCCAAGACCATGACGGAGTTCGCCACCTACACCGTGAACAAGCTGCTCTCGCTCAGCGCCGACGGCGTCTCCTGCTTCAACCAGGTGGGCGGGCTCGAGCTGGCCACCACCGAGGCGCGGCTCGAGGACCTGAAGCGCAAGCTCGGCTACGCCACCTCCTGGGGTGTTGACGGCCGGCTGATCGACGCGGACGAATGCGAAAAGCACTGGTCGCTGCTGAACAGCGGAGCCCTGGCCGACGGGCGGCGGGTCCTGGGCGGCCTGTACGTCCCCTCGGACGGCCTGGCGTCCGCAGCCCGCGCCGTCCAGCTCCTGATTGCCAAGGCCCGCGCGGCAGGCGTGACGTTCCTGGGCTCCACACCGGTCACGGGCATCGAGCAGTCGGGCGGCAAGGTCACGGGTGTTGAAACGTCCGACGGCGTGATCCCGGCTGACATCGTGGTGTCCTGCGCCGGGTTCTGGGGCCGCGAGCTCGGCAAGATGGTGGGCCTGCAGGTGCCGCTCCTTCCCCTGGCGCACCAGTACGTCAAGACCACTCCGCTCGAGGGGCTGCGCGACGTCAACGAGCTTCCGAACGGCGCCAGCAAGCCCATCCTCCGCTACCAGGACCGCGACCTGTACTTCCGCGAGCACGGCAACCGGATCGGCATCGGCAGCTACGCGCACAAACCCATGCCCGTGGACATGGAACGGCTGCCGCGCGTCGGTGCCGGTGAGATGTCGGACCACAACATGCCGTCCCGCCTGGACTTCACCCTGGAAGACTTCGCCCCCGCCTGGGAGGACTGCCAGGACCTGCTGCCGTCCCTGCACGCGACACAGATCAACGACGGCTTCAACGGCATCTTCTCCTTCACCCCGGACGGCGGCCCGCTCATGGGCGAATCGCCCGACGTCGAAGGGTTCTTCGTGGCGGAGGCCGTGTGGGTCACCCACTCCGCCGGCGTGGCCAAGGCGATGGCCGAGATGCTGGTGGAAGGCGAGTCCCGCACGGACCTGCACGGCTGTGAAATCTCCCGCTTCGAGAAGGTGCAGACCTCCGACTCATACGTCAGCGAAACATCCCAGCAGAACTTCGTGGAAATCTACGACATCCTGCACCCGCTACAGCCCCGGGAAGCCCCGCGGGACGTGCGCGTGAGCCCCTTTAACGTCCGGCAGAAGGAACTGGGGGCGTTCTTCCTGGAGTCCGCGGCCTGGGAGCGGCCGCACTGGTTCGAGGCCAACCGCGGCCTGCTGGAGGAGCTGCCCGCCGAATGGCAGGCCCCGGAACGGGATGAATGGTCCGGCATGTTCCACTCCCCCATCTCCGCAGCCGAAGCGTGGAAGACGCGTACCGCCGTCGCGCTGTACGACATGACGCCGCTCAAGCGGCTCGCCGTCACCGGCCCCGGAGCCCTGGACCTGCTCCAGCGCCTCAGCACCGGCAACATCGCCAAGAAGCCCGGAGCAGTCACCTACTGCCTGCTGCTGGCGGACGACGGCGGCATCCGCAGCGACGTGACGATCGCGCGGCTTGGCGAGCAGGACTTCCAGCTGGGCGTGAACAGCAACGTGGACTTCGATTACCTGCGCATGGAGGCGCGGAAGCAGTCCGCCGGGGACCCGTCGCGGTGGGTGCATGTCACGGACATCACCGGCAGCACCTGCTGCATCGGCCTGTGGGGACCGCTGGCGCGTGAAGTGATGGCCAAGGTCAGCACCGACGACCTCAGCAACGACGGCCTGAAGTACTTCCGCACCAAGGAAATCAACATCGGCGGCATTCCCGTCACGGCAATGCGGCTCTCCTACGTGGGCGAGCTCGGCTGGGAGCTGTACACCACCGCCGAATACGGCCTGAAGCTGTGGGACCTGCTCTTCGAAGCGGGCCGGGAGCACGGCATCATCGCCGCCGGCCGCGGCGCCTTCAACAGCATGCGGCTGGAAAAGGGCTACCGGCTCTGGGGCACGGACATGACCACGGAGCACCACCCCTACCAGTCCGGCCTGGGCTTCTCCGTGGCCAAGGACAAGGTTGGGTACGTGGGCTGCGATGCGCTGGCCGACCGCAAGTCGCAGCCGGCGGCCAAGACGCTGCGTTGCCTGACGGTCGACGACGGCACCTCAGTGGTGCTGGGCAAGGAGCCTGTCTACGTCAACGGCGAAGCCTCGGGCTACGTCACCAGCGCCGCCTACGGCTTCTCCATCGGTAAACCGGTCGCCTACGCCTGGCTGCCGTCCGCCGTTGACGTCGGGGACGCCGTGGAGATCGAATACTTCGGCCGGCGCGTGGCCGCCACCGTCACCGCCGAACCGCTGTTCGACCCGGGCATGGAGCGCCTGCGCGGCTAAGCAAAGCAGTGGCTGGGCCCGCCGAAACCCCCGGTGGTTGAGCCTGTCGAAACCCGGCGGGCTCAACCACCTTTGGGTTCCGCTAACCCCCCAGCTGCACAGCCCCTTCGAGGTACCGCACGCACGTGCCGGAGAGCAGGGTGCGTGCGCCCTCCACGCGGCAAAGCACCGTGCCGCCCCTGGCCGAGAGCTGCCGGGCGGCCAGGACTGTGCTGCCCAGCCGGCCGGCCCAAAGCGGCGCAAGCTGGGAGTGGGCCGAACCGGTCACGGGGTCCTCGTCGATGCCGGCCCGGGCACCGAAGAACCGGGAGACAAAGTCATAGCCTGTTTCACCGCCTGCAGCGGTCACTACAACGCCGCGGACGGGCAGCTTCGCAAGCGCGCCAAAATCGGGCGACAGCGTGCGCACTGTCTCGGCATCCTCGACTAGGTGGATGAGGTCGGTGGCCAGGAAAGCCTCCAGCGCCGGAACCCCGAGGGCCTCGCTGACAACCGGGTCGACGGCCACCGGTTCGGGCATTTCGGAAGGGAAATCCAGGACGTAGCCCTCGCCGTCCCGCTCCACATACAGCCAGCCGCTGCGGCTCCAGAACTGCAGGCGCTTGGCGTCCGGGTGGACATCGGTGAAGAGGTACGACGCCGTGGCCAGGGTTGCATGCCCGCACAGGTCCACCTCGATAGCCGGCGTGAACCAACGGAGGTGGTAGGCGGGCTGCACAAAGTCGAAGGGCGTGGCCCCATCCGGGATCTCCGGGACGATGAAGGCGGTCTCGGAGAGGTTGTTCTCCTCGGCCAGCTGCTGGAGGACGCTGTCGTCCAGCCAGCGCTCCAGGGGCATCACGGCCGCCGGATTCCCTTCGAAAGGCCGGGTGGCGAAGGCGTCAATCTGGATCAGGGGTATGCGCATACTGTGTCCGCTTTCCTACGTATAGCCGGGAACATTCCCACTACCGTAGCGGCGGACTGGACTGCAAAGTTAGAGCCAGTTGGAGGAAGTGGCCTTGGCGCACACGGCGACGGCGGCCTTCCGCACTAAACGGAAGGCCGCCGTCGCTGTTTGTGGGGGTAGCCGCGGGTTATCCGGCCGTGGCCGGCTCCAGCGCCCCGGCAGCATCCTCCGCTGTTGCTTCGGTGTGCGGTTCGAAGCGGACGAACATGGCTTTGAAGCCCGGGGTGTTGGATTCCCGGGCGACGTTTTCCTTGTGGACCAGGGCGTTGGCTTCGGGGAAGTACGCGGCGGCGCAGCCCTTCGCGGTGGGGTAGGCCACGAGCCGGAACTTCTCCGCGCGGCGGTCAACGCCGCCGAAGGTGCTGACGACGTCCACGAGGTCGCGGTCGTTGTAGCCCTGTTCGGCGAGGTCCTCGGGGTGGATGAGGATCACGCGGCGGCCGCCGGAGATGCCGCGGTAGCGGTCGTCCAGGCCGTAGTAGGTGGTGTTGTACTGGTCGTGGCTGCGGATGGTCTGCAGCACCAGGTGCCCGGCCGGCGGGGTGAGGTATTCCAGCGGGCTGACGGTGAACCGGCCGCGGCCGATGTCCGTGGCGAACGAGCGGGTGTCCCGGGGCGGGTTGGGCAGCACGAAACCGTTTTTGGTCCGGACCCGGGCGTTGAAGTCCTCGAACCCGGGAAGGACCCGTTCGATGTGGTCCCGGATCACGTCGTAGTCCTCGGCCATGGCCTTCCAGTCCACGGAGTGGTCCGGGCCAAAGGTGGCCTCAGCCATCCGGGCTACGATCACCGGCTCGGCGAGCAGGTGCTCCGAGACCGGCGTCAGCCGGCCCTGCGTGGAGTGGACCACGGACATGGAGTCCTCCACGGACAGGAACTGCGCGCCCTTGGGGTGTTTGTCGTCCTTGTCGGTCCGGCCCAGGGTGGGAAGGATCAGCGAGGTGCGGCCGTGGACGATGTGGGAGCGGTTGGGCTTGGTGGAGATGTGCACGGTCAGCCCGATCCGCTGCATCCCTGCCTCCAGCATTTCGGTGTCCGAGCAGGCCAGGGAGAAGTTGCCGCCCATCGAGACGAACACGTCCACCTCGTTGCGTTCGAACGCCTCCATGGACTCCACGGCGTCGTAGCCGTGGTGCCGCGGGGAGGTAATGCCGAACTCGGTGTCGAGCGCTGTGAGGAGCCATTCCTTGGGTTTTTCCCAGATGCCCATGGTGCGGTCGCCCTGGACGTTGGAGTGGCCGCGCACGGGGCAGGCGCCGGCGCCTGGTTTGCCGAAGTTGCCCTGCAGCAGCAGGACGTTGACCATTTCCTTGATGGTGTCCACCGAGTGCGGCTGCTGCGTCACGCCCAGCGCCCAGCAGAAGATGGTGGCCTTGGACTTGATGAGCATCCCGGCGACGGTCTCGATCTGTTCCCGGGACAGGCCGGTGGCCTGCTCGGTCTCGGCCCAGTCCAGCTCCTTGCGGGCGTCGCGGTAGGCGTCGAACCCGTCGGTTTGGGCGGCGATGAAGGAATGGTCCACGACGGTCCCGGGGTTCCGTTCCTCCTCGGCCAGCAGCAGGTGGCCCAGCGCCTGGAACAGGGCCAGGTCCCCGCCGACCTTGATCTGCAGGTACTCGTCAGCCAGCGGCGTGCCGCCGCCCACCACACCTGAGACGGTCTGCGGGTCCTTGAAGTTGAACAGGCCCGCCTCGGGCAGCGGGTTGACCGCCACCACCTTGCCGCCCTTGTCCTTGCATTCCTTCAGCGCGGACAGCATGCGGGGGTGGTTGGTGCCGGGGTTCTGGCCCACCACGAAGATCAGCTCGGAATCGTGGATGTCCTCCAGGGACACGGTGCCCTTGCCGATGCCGATGGTCGGGTTCAGTGCCGAGCCGGAGGACTCGTGGCACATGTTGGAGCAGTCCGGCAGGTTGTTGGTGCCCAGCGCCCGTGCGAACAGCTGGTACATAAACGCGGTCTCGTTCGCGGTCCGGCCCGAGGTGTAGAACACGCACCGGTCAGCCGTGGTAGCCCGCATGTGCTCACCGATCAGCTCGAACGCCTCAGCCCAGGAGATCGGTGAGTAGTGGGTGTCACCTTCGCGGATTACCACCGGTTCACTCAGCCGGCCCTGGTTGCCCAGCCAATACTCCGTCTTGGTAGACAGCTCCGCGATGGAATGCTTAGCCCAGAACTCCGCCCCCACCGTGCGAAGGGTGTTTTCCTCGGCCACGGCCTTGGCGCCGTTCTCGCAGAACTCGGCGGCCTTTCGCTTCTTGTCCGACTCCGGCCACGCGCAGCCCGGGCAGTCAAAACCGCCGCGCTGGTTCAGCCGCAGCAACGACTGGGCCGTGCGGGTCACACCCGCCTGCGCCACCGCACGTTCCAGGGCGACCATCACGGCCTTCACGCCGGCCGCCTCGGTCTTGGGCTTATGGACTTCGAGGTCGTCCTCGTTGATGTCCGCAACGGGTGCGGGCTGCTTACCGAACTTCATTGTTCCAACTTCCTTACCGGCATACGTAGTTCTGGCACCAGCAAAGGCGCACCAAGGTTCCTGGCGCGCCTTTGCTGGACACTGCTGTTACTTCAATGGCTACTGGGCGACCTTCGCCAGGGTTTCCTGCTCAGCGCCGATGGTGGTGTTGTCGCCGTGGCCGGTGCGGACCACAGTCTCGGCCGGCAGCACCAGCAGCCGCTCCCGGATCGAGGCCAGGATGGTCGGGTAGTCGCTGTAGGACCGGCCTGTTGCCCCGGGACCGCCGTTGAACAGCGTGTCTCCGGTGAAGACCGTTCCTTCGCTTTCCAGGTAGAAGCAGGTGGAGCCCGGCGAGTGGCCAGGGGTGTGGATGGACCGCAGCGTCGCGCCGCCGACTTCGAACAGGTCACCATCGTGGTGCTCCCGGTCCGGCTTCGTGTCCGGGTAGACCTGCTCCCACAGCACCAGGTCCTCCGGGTTCAGCACGATCGGGGCGCCCACGGCGTCCGCAACCTCCCGGGCGGCGCCGATGTGGTCGTTGTGCGCGTGCGTCAGCAGGATGGCCTTGACCTTCCGGCCGCGGACTTGGTTGATGATCGCCGCGGCATCGTGCGGGGAGTCAATGATCACGCATTCCTCGTCGTTGCCGACGATCCAGACGTTGTTGTCCACATCCCACGTGCCGCCGTCGAGCGAAAACGTCCCCGAGGTGACCAGGTTTTCAATCTGTACTGCCATTACAGTTCCACCACCGAGCGCAGGACCTTGCCCTGGTGCATCTTTTCGAAGGCTTCCTCCACCTGGTCGATGGTGATGCGCTCCGACACGAAGGCGTCCAGGTCCAGGTTGCCCTGCTTGTAGTGGGACACCAGCATCGGGAAGTCGCGGGAGGGCAGGCAGTCGCCGTACCAGGAGGACTTCAGCGACCCGCCCCGGCCGAAGACATCCAGCAGCGGCAGCTCGAGCTGCATTTCCGGCGTCGGGACGCCCACCAGGACCACCCGGCCGGCGAGATCGCGGGCGTAGAACGCCTGCTTGTAGGTTTCGGGACGGCCGACGGCGTCAATCACCACGTCAGCGCCGTTGCCGCCGGTCAGCGCACGGATCGCCTCGACGGCGTCTTCCTGCTTGGAGTTCACCCCGTGTGTGGCACCCAGGGACTTGGCCATCTCGATCTTGTTGTCATCAATGTCCACGGCGATGATCGTCGTGGCACCGGCCAGCTTGGCCCCGGCGATCGCCGCGATGCCCACACCGCCGCAGCCGATCACGGCCACGGACTCGCCGCGCTTGACCTCGCCGGTGTTGATCGCCGCGCCGATGCCGGCCATCACACCGCAACCGAGCAGGCCCACCGCGGCAGCATCAGCTTCAGGGTCCACCTTGGTGCACTGCCCCGCCGCGACCAGCGTCTTCTCCGCAAACGCGCCGATACCCAGCGCGGGAGACAGCTCGGTGCCGTCCTCCAGGGTCATCTTCTGGGTGGCGTTGGCCGTGTTGAAGCAGTACTGCGGCTGGCCCTTGGCACACGCCCGGCACTGGCCGCACACCGCACGCCAGTTCAGTATCACGCGATCGCCCGGGACGACCTCGGTGACGTCCGGACCAACAGCACTGACCACACCGGTGGCCTCATGGCCCAGCAGATACGGGAACTCGTCACCGATGCCGCCCTGCTTGTAATGCAGGTCAGTGTGGCAGACGCCGCAGGTGAGAATATCCACCAGCGCCTCCCCCGGACCCGGGTCCGGCACCAAGATGGTCTCCAGCGACACCGGGGCATCCTTCTCCCGGGCGATGACGGCTTGAACTTTATGGACCATTGTTCTCGTGTTCCTTTCCTGGACCCGGGCGGATCCGGCGACTCGGCACCACGTGCCAATCTAGCTGACGCAAATGTGCCTGACGAGGCCGTCCTCCTGGTTTGCCAGCCGCAACCAATTGCGTATTACACAACCAATTGCGCATAGCGCTACAGGAAAATATGACAGTGGCCACAGCACCTGTCAATAGATATATCAGTACGGAGTGCTTAATCTGCTGCCCGCAGTAGGCTGGATGGCATGGCTTCTGAACAACCCCCTGCCGAGCGGCGCGAAGTAACAGTGCGCCGGGCCCCCAAATATGTGCCCTTCCTGATCCTTGGCGCATTGGTGGGGATTGCGGCCGCGGCGGTAGTGGCGTACGGCCTTCCCGGGAACGCCAGCTTCGATGCCGGCTCGGTCTTCGGCTTCTTCCTGGTGATGTTTGCCGGCTTCGGTGCCATCCTGGGCGCCGCGCTGGCCCTTATCCTGGACCGCCGCAGTATCAAGCGCCGGCAGCGGGCCGTGGTGGAGTCAGTTCCCGACTCTGAGCCGGACACCGATCCCCAGCCCTAGCTCCGGTCATAAACCGCGGGCCGGAAAAGTCATACCCCATGTCGTGAGATAATCGACCAGTGGCACGCGGCGATGGAAAACTTTCCCATGATCTTCTCCCTGGCGAAAAAGGCCCGCAGGACGCTTGTGGCGTCTTCGGAGTCTGGGCACCAGGTGAAGAAGTAGCAAAACTTACCTATTACGGGCTGTATGCACTGCAGCACCGCGGTCAGGAGTCGGCTGGTATAGCCACCAGCGACGGCAAGCGGATCAACGTCTACAAGGACATGGGACTTGTCTCCCAGGTCTTCGACGAGACCACGCTGAACACCCTGACCGGGCACCTGGCCGTCGGCCACTGCCGCTACTCCACTACCGGCGCAAGCCACTGGGCCAACGCCCAGCCCACCCTCGGTGCCACCAGCACCGGCACCGTGGCCCTGGCGCACAACGGCAACCTGACCAACACCGCCGAGCTCAACGCCATGATCCTGGAACGCAACGGCGGCAACCTCACCGGTGAAATGAAGCAGGGCAACACCTCGGACACCGCCCTGGTCACGGCCCTGTTGGAAGGCGAAGAGGGCAAGACCCTCGAGGAGACCGCCACCGAACTCCTGCCCAAGATCAAGGGCGGCTTCTGCTTTGTCTTTATGGACGAAGGCACCCTCTACGCCGCGCGGGACACCTACGGCATCCGCCCGCTGGTCCTTGGCCGGCTGGAGCGCGGCTGGGTGGTCGCCTCGGAGCAGTCCGCACTGGCAACCGTGGGCGCCAGCTTCATCCGCGAAATCGAGCCCGGCGAGTTCATCGCCATCGACGAAGAGGGCGTGCGTTCCAAGCGCTTCGCCGAGCCGACGCCGGCCGGCTGCGTTTTCGAATACGTCTACCTTGCGCGCCCGGACGCCGCCATCGCCGGCCGCTCCGTCTACGAATCGCGCGTGGAGATGGGCCGCCAGCTGGCCCGGGAAAACACCCAGGTTGCGGACATCGTCATTCCGGTTCCGGAATCCGGCACCCCTGCCGCGGTGGGCTACGCCGAGGAATCCGGCATCCCCTTCGCCCACGGCTTCGTCAAGAACTCCTACGTGGGCCGTACCTTCATCCAGCCCTCGCAGACCCTCCGCCAGCTGGGTATCCGGCTCAAGCTCAACGCCCTTGAGTCCGTGATCCGCGGCAAGCGCGTGGTGGTGGTGGATGATTCGATCGTCCGCGGCAACACCCAGCGCGCCATCGTCCGGATGCTCCGGGAGGCCGGCGCCGCCGCCGTGCACGTCAAGATTTCCTCCCCGCCCGTCCAGTGGCCCTGCTTCTACGGCATCGACTTCGCCTCCCGGGCGGAACTGATCGCCAACGGCGCCACCATCGAGGAGATCTCGCAGGCCATCGGTGCCGACTCGCTGGCGTACATCTCCGAGGACGGCATGATCGGCGCCACCCGGCAGCCGCGCGAACGCCTCTGCACCGCCTGCTTCACCGGCAAGTACCCCATCGAACTCCCGGGTTCGGACAAGCTGGGCAAGAACCTTTTGGAGCGCACCGACCTGGGCGGCCTGAAGCCCTCCCCGTCCGCCCTCCCGGGCCAAACTGCGGCCCTTGCCGTGGACCCCGAAGTGGACCCGGCCGAGAAGTCCGGTGCCACCGGCTGCGACCCCGGACCGGACTCCGAGTTTGAAAACCTGCTGACCGAAGCCGACCTCGTGCCAGACGTACACGCCGCTGCCGGCGCTGACAAGAAAGAGTCCGTATGACTTCCGCTAGCCCCGCCAACAACTCCGGCATCACCTACGCCTCCGCCGGCGTCGATGTTGAAGCCGGCGACCGCGCCGTCGAGCTCATGAAGGGTGCCATCAAGGCAACCCACAACTCCTCGGTGATCGGCGGGGTAGGCGGCTTCGCCGGCCTCTATGACGTCTCCCGGCTGCTGACCTACAAGAAGCCGCTCCTTGCCACCTCCACCGACGGCGTGGGCACCAAGGTTGCCATCGCCCAGGCCATGGACATCCACGACACCATCGGTTTCGACCTGGTGGGTATGGTGGTGGACGACATCGTAGTGGTGGGCGCCGAACCCCTGTACATGACCGACTACATCGCCTGCGGCAAGGTGGTGCCGGAGCGCATCGCAGACATCGTCCGCGGCATCGCGGCTGCCTGCTCAGTTGCCGGCACGGCGCTGGTGGGCGGGGAAACCGCCGAGCACCCGGGCCTGCTGGGCGAGCACGAGTACGACGTCGCCGGTGCTGCCACCGGTGTCATCGAGGCGGACCACCTCCTGGGCCCGGAGCGCGTCCGCGCGGGCGACGTGGTGATCGGCATGGCCTCCTCAGGCCTGCACTCCAACGGCTACTCCCTGGTGCGCCGCGTGATCAACCACGCCGGCTGGGCACTGGACCGCCAGGTTTCCGAACTCGGCCGTACCCTGGGCGAGGAGCTTCTGGAGCCCACCCGCGTCTACGCCGCGGACTGCCTGGACCTGGCCCGCACGTTCCCGGTGACGGGCAGCGCTGCCGTTCACGGCTTCAGCCACGTGACCGGCGGCGGCCTCGCCGCCAACCTGGCGCGCGTCCTCCCCCAGGGGCTCGTGGCCACGTTGGACCGCGCCACCTGGGAACTGCCGGCCATCTTCAAGCTGGTGTCCGAGCTGGGCAACGTCCCGCTGGCGGACCTGGAGCGCACCCTCAACCTTGGCGTGGGCATGGTGGCCATCGTTTCCCCCGAAGCAGCGGACGCCGCCGTAGCCCGCCTGAACGACCGTGGCCTCCCGTCCTGGGTCATGGGCACCGTCACGGAGGATTCGGACTCAATCCTGAAGTCCGGCCCGGACTATGTCCAGGGCGCCAAGGGCGTGGACGGCGGCGCAGTCCGCCTGGTCAACGCCTACGCGTAAGCACTACTCCCGCGGGCGCTCCGCGGCTGCCCTTTGACGGGCGGCTGCGGGGCGCCGCTGCGTTTAACCCTGTACCTGGATGAGATTCAGGATCCCGCCCTGCGCATCGCGGATGGTGGCCAACGAACCATTCCCCGGGCGGTCGTCCGGCTCCACAAGAATCCCGCCGCCAGCGGCCACTGCGGACTGTACGGCTGCGGCAAGGTCGGCAACACCAAAGTAAATCTGCCAGCCGGCTTCCTCCCCCGCCTCGGCAGGGACAACCCCGGCCACCTCCTCACCCTGCACCAGCAGCGTGCTGTAGCTGCCGCCATCGTCCTGTGGATATTCGGTGACCTCATGCCCCAAAAGCTGCTGGAGGAAGCCGACGGCGGCCTGCGGTTCGGGCGTTGACAGTTCCGCCCATGCCAGTGCACCGGGTTCGTCGTACAGGTGGCTTCCTGTATGCGTTCCGGCCTGCCAGATGCCGGTAGTACCGCCCCCGGGAGGCCTCAGAAAAGCGAGGACGCCGGTATCCCCTACTGTTTCGGGTCCGAACTCCGCAGCCCCGCCGGCGTGGCCGGCGTCCTGCACAGTGGCTGCGGCATCACTGCAGGCGAGGTAGATGTTCCACTGGGCATGGGTTCCGGCAGCCTGCTGCAGCGGGTTTTGCGGGGCGATGACCGCGACGAGCTGCCCATTCATGAAGGCCCGGGCGAAGCTGCGGCCATCCGGCGTGGGCAGGTCTTCATACGTCCAGCCGAACACCGTCGCGTAAAAGTCCTTGGCAGCGGCAACATCGGGTGTCTGCAGGTCCGCCCAGCAGGGCTCACCCTCGGCGTACTTGGTGCGGGCAGTCATGCGGTCAGGCTACCAGTGCGGGCAGGACTGCCCGGCAAACCGGCAACAAAAAGCCCGCTGCCCGCACCTTTGAAGGTGCGGACAGCGGGCTTTCCAACTGAAGTCAGGACCCTGGATCCATTGGAATCAGGGTACTGAAAAAGAAGCGCTGCACTGATCCATCGGAAACTGCAGAAACACCTGCTGCATCCATTGGTGCCGCGGCGTCACAGGGCTGCCGCCCTCAGGCGTTGGCAGCTTGCGACAACTAGCCGATCCGACGGGTGTCTACCTCGTCGTCGTCTTCTTCCAAATCATCCGCGTACTTATCCACATAAGCCGAATAGTCCGGTTCGACCGGCTCATTCGCATAATGGCTCGTGGCACGACTGCCTGGACCCGTCAGCTCACGCTGAAGTGCCGAGTAGTCAGTGTTCGGGGAGTAGTACTTGATATCCCGAGCCTGCTTGGTAGCTTTTGCCTTTTGACGGCCGCGCCCCATGGCGTGACCCCCTTTTGTACTTGGACCGGAGGTGGTCACCTTGGCGTAGGTGAGGCCCCGGAATGTTTGGTCAATTTGTCGTACACCTAGATTACATGCTTTCCGCCTGCCCTGCTTGCCAGACGGGACGCCCTGCCGTGGTTTGCGCTACTATTCCCCTGCTCCACCCGCGAGTTTCCAGCTTTTTTCTTCGGTAGAGTCGCTAAAACAACTGCCGAAACTGGACGGCTGACAGGCTGCCACCGCGGAAAGAACGCAGGAGGATGCACCCACGTGAACAACCAGGACGTCCCGCCGAAGCCCACCTCGCCGCCCACTGGCGGCCTTCCGAAGGTTCCTGCCGGGAACGAGGACCCCGGCCGCGGGCACAGCCCAGCCGCAGGCCCTGCCCCCGCTCCCGAATCCGTCACCTGGTCCCAGCATGTGCCGGAAGCGAAGCCAAGGATGCGGGCACGAACCAAACGCGCGCTGTGGAAGGCATTCTTCGTCGTCGTGCTCCTGGCCGTGGTCAGCGGACTGGTGTGGCTCGCAATCTGGCTGAATTCCGGCCAAGGTTCCCAAACAGCGGATGCCGAAACTTCCGGCGTGCTTGAGACCTCTGTCACCCCGCCCGCAACACCGCTGCCCCTGCCGCGGGAAGGAGTGCCGGCCACTGAGTATGCGCTGGGCGACTGTTTCGCCGACTTCAACCCCGAAGCGCTGGCGTCCAGGGTGGTCCCGTGCGACACAGGCCATTCCGCACAGCTGGTGGCAGTCTTCCGCTACCCGGAGGCCGGGGACTACCCCGGGGCGGACGCGCTCAAGGCCAAAGCACTGGAAGCCTGCCAGGCTGCCAGGCTGGGCCCGGCGGCCGACCAGTACCCGCTCAATTTCCAGCGCAGCTTCCCCAGCGATACCAGCTGGGGCTCCGGGGACCGCAGGGTGGACTGCTACGTGACTGCAGACGGCGGCAACGTCATCAACGCGAGCGTGCTGCCCTAGCGGCCAGGCCGCCAGGGCAGCACACCCTTTATGCGTTTAGTCCTTCCGACGGACGGAGAGTCCGGAATTTGACGCGCCGGTCAGGGCGTCCACGTCGCCTGTTGCCAACTCCCCTAGGTCGGCCGCGGTGTCCACGAGCACGGTGTCGCCGTCGCTGATGTCCCCGGAGAGGATGGCTTTCGCCAGCCGGTCGCCGATCTCGCGCTGGACCAGGCGGCGGAGCGGCCGGGCGCCGTAGGCGGGATCGAAGCCGGAGATGGCGAGCCAGGCCTTCGCCCCGTCGGTAACCTCCAGCGTGAGCCGGCGTTCGTGCAGGCGCCGCCCCAGTTCACCCACGTGCAGTTCCACGATGCGTGAGAGTTCCTCCACAGTGAGCGCGTCGAACAGCACCACTTCGTCCAGCCGGTTCAGGAACTCCGGCTTGAAGGAGGCGTTCACGGTTGCCATCACGGCGTTCCGCTTGGCTTCGGCGTCCAGGTTCTGGTCAACCAGGAACTGGCTGCCCAGGTTGGAGGTCAGCACCAGGATGACGTTGCGGAAGTCCACGGTACGGCCCTGGCCGTCGGTGAGGCGGCCGTCGTCGAGCACCTGCAGGAGGATGTCGAAGACTTCGGGGTGGGCCTTCTCCACCTCGTCCAGCAGCACCACTGAGTAAGGCCGGCGCCGGACGGCCTCCGTGAGCTGGCCGCCTTCCTCATAGCCCACGTAGCCCGGAGGTGCACCCACAAGCCGTGCCACGGAGTGCTTCTCGCCGTACTCGGACATGTCGATCCGGACCATGGCGCGCTCGTCGTCGAACAGGAAGTCCGCCAGGGCCTTGGCCAGCTCGGTCTTGCCCACGCCGGTGGGGCCCAGGAAGAGGAACGAACCGGTGGGCCGGTTGGGGTCGCTGATGCCTGCCCGGGCACGGCGGACGGCGTCGGACACGGCCGTGACGGCCTTGCCCTGGCCGATGAGCCGTTTCCCCAGCTCCTCCTCCATGTGGAGCAGCTTCTGGCTTTCACCCTGCAGCATGCGGCCGGCCGGGATGCCGGTCCAGGCGGAGATGACCTCGGCGATGTCGTCCGCGGTCACCTGCTCCGCCACCATCTGCGAGGACTTGTCCGTGACGGCGGCTTCGGCCTCCGCGGCGGCGTTCAGCTCCCGCTCCAGTGCAGGGATTTCGCCGTAGAGCACGCGGGACGCCGTCTCCAGGTCGCCTTCACGCGCCGCTTTTTCATAGGCGCCACGCAGCTCGTCCAGCTTTGCCTTGAGGTCGCCGACCCGGTTGAGGCCGGCCTTTTCAGCCTCCCAGCGGGCCTTGAGCGCGTTCAGCTCCTCTTCCTTGTCCGCCTTGTCAGCCCGCAGGGCAGCAAGGCGCTCGACGGAGGCCTCGTCCTTTTCACCCTGCAGAGCCAGCTCTTCCATGGTGAGCCGGTCCACAACACGCTGCAGCTGGTCCACTTCCTCCGGTGCGGAGTCGATCTCCATCCGGAGCCGGGACGCGGCCTCGTCCACCAGGTCGATGGCCTTGTCCGGAAGCTGGCGGCCGGAGATGTAGCGGTTGGAGAGCGTAGCGGCCGCCACCAGGGCCGAATCGGAGATGGTGACCTTGTGGTGCGCCTCGTAGCGCTCCTTGAGTCCGCGGAGGATGCCGATGGTGTCCTCCACGCTGGGCTCGCCCACGTACACCTGCTGGAAGCGGCGTTCCAGGGCGGGATCCTTTTCGATTTTCTCGCGGTATTCATCAAGCGTGGTGGCACCGATCAGCCGCAGCTCGCCGCGGGCCAGCATGGGCTTGAGCATGTTGCCCGCGTCCATGGAGGAATCGCCGGTTGCACCCGCACCCACCACCGTGTGGATCTCATCGATGAAGGTGACAATCTGGCCTTCGGAGTTCTTGATCTCCTCCAGCACGGCCTTCAGCCGCTCCTCGAACTCACCGCGGTACTTGGCGCCGGCCACCATGGACGCCAGGTCCAGGGCGATCAGGGTCTTGCCGCGCAGGCTTTCCGGCACGTCCCCGGCCACGATGCGCTGGGCCAGCCCCTCGACGACGGCGGTCTTGCCCACGCCGGGTTCACCGATGATCACGGGGTTGTTCTTGGTGCGGCGGCTCAGGACCTGCACGATGCGCCGGATCTCCGTGTCCCGGCCGATCACCGGGTCAAGCTTTCCGGACCGCGCCATGGCGGTAAGGTCCGTGCCGAACTTCTCCAGCGACTGGAAGGTGTTCTCCGGGTCCGGGTTATCCACCTTGCGGTCACCGCGGACACCCGGAAGGGCGGCGAGCAGCGCTTCACGGGAGGCGCCGGCGTCGCGCAACGCCCGGGCTGCTGCATCGTTTCCGCCCGCGAGGCCCAACAGGAGGACCTCGGTGGAGACGAAGGTGTCGCCCAGCCGGTCCGCCTCTTCCTTGGCATTCTGGATGGCCTGCAGGGCAGGACGGGAAAGCTGTGCCTGCTGGCTGGAGCCACCGGAAGTGGCCGGCAGCGCCTTGATGGCGCTGCTCGCCTGGACACTGACGGCGTCCGGGTCGGCGCCGGTGGCGCGCAAGAGCGCGACGGCGACGCCCTCGCGCTGATCCATCAGCGCCTTGAGCAGGTGGGCGGGTTCCACCTGCGGATTGCCTGCCGTGGAGGCGTTCATGGCCGCAGCCGAGAGAGCCTCCTGGCTCTTGGTAGTGAATTTGACGTCCAAAGAGAGCTCCTTTCGGGGATAAAGTTTTCTAAGTTGAGTCTACTACGCTCAACTCTGGTTTTGGGCCGGTTCCATACCCTGTTTGCCTACAGCAAAACACCTCGATAACGCTGGCGACAGGGGCTACCGGCCCTATTGGGCCCACATAATGGTGGTTCCCCTTCCCGGGCTGCGCACTCTAGGATCGGGCGTGGGACCGCGGTGGACGTTCCGCCGGCCCATTTTGAGAGGGGACAGTCAATGAAGAAGTTCGTTGTTCTTTACCTTGGACCGAAGGCAGCCCAGGAGCAGATGCAGGAAAGCACGCCGGAAGCGGCCCAGGAGGGCATGAAAGCCTGGATGGAGTGGGCAGCCCGCGCCGGTGAGGGCATTCTGGACATGGGCAATCCATTGGGGGCCGGCAAGGAAATTACCAGCACCGGCGCGTCTGACACCACAAACGGCGTGGCCGGCTATGCCATTGTCCAGGCGGAGAACCTTGAGTCCGCGCAGGCCCTGTTCGACGGCCACCCACACCTGATGATGCCCGGTTCCAGCATCCAGGTGTACGAATCCCTGGACCTGCCGGGAATGTAGAGCCCAACCGGTCGATCGGGAACCCCGGTGAAAGCTGTCATCTGCGGGGCCGGAATCAGTGGGTTCTCCAGCGCGGCGTTCCTGGCCCGTGGCGGCTGGGACGTGGTTGTGGTGGAGCAGTCCGAGGGTCCTCGGCTGCTGGGGTACATGATCGATTTCTTCGGCCCCGGGTGGCGTGCAGCGGCCAGTTTGGGCATCGTCCCCCGGCTCCATGAGTTGGGCTACCGGGTCCGGCAGGTGGACTACGTTGACCGGAAAGGCAGGGCACGGGCCACCCTTCCCTTCTCCGGATTCGCGCAGGTTGCCGGTGGCGGGCTGGTCAGCATCCTCCGCCCGGACCTGGAACGTGCCATTCGCGAAGCAGTGCCTCCCGGCGTGGAGCTTCAGTACGGCCGCACCGTAGTGTCGGTGGGCCAGAGCCGGGAGTCCGTGGCGGTGACCCTTGACGACGGCCAGGTGCTGGAGGCCCACCTGCTCATCGGCGCCGACGGGATCCACTCCGTGACCCGTGAGCTCGCCTTCGGCCCGGAAGACGGGTTCTTCCGCTATCTCGGCTTCCACGTGGGCGCCTACTCCTTCAGCGACCCGGAACTCGCCGCCCGCCTCGGGAACCGGTTCGCCATCACGGACACCCGGAACGAGGCGATGTTCTTCTACCTGCTCCGTGACGGCCGGATCACCGCCATGGCCGTCCACCGCACGGACAGTCCCGGGCTTCCGGAGGATCCCCGGGCACTGCTCCGGTCCAGGTACGGCGGCCTGGGGTGGATCTGCCCTGCCGCCCTGGAGCAATGCCCGCGGGACATCTACTACGACCAGGTAGCCCAGATCAGGATGCCCCGCTGGCACACGGGCCGCGTTGTCCTGGTGGGTGACTCCGCTGCAGCCGTTTCACTGCTCGCGGGCCAGGGCGCATCCCTCGGCATGGCTGCTGCCGGTGTGCTGGCCGAGGAACTGGGGCGCCACTCAACGATCAGCCGTGCCCTGGAATCCTTCGAAGCCAGGGTGCGCCCCGCGGTACTGGAGCACCAGAAGGCCGGCGCAGCTGCCGCCCAGTGGTTTGTCCCGGGAACCAGGCGAGCCGCATTCGCCCGCCGCACCGCCATCCGGCTTGCCGGCATCCCGGGCATGAAGCGGGTCATCAGTTCAGCAGTCATCGGAAAATCCGGCGCAGCACTCTAAGAATCCACAAGCGGGGTGCCAGGGCCAGGTGTACAGCTAGGTCCCGTAGACCGACACGGCGGCGGCCTTCACCACAAAGTGCACCGTCATGCCGGGAACCAGGCCCAGGTCCGCCGACGCCGCGGGCGTGATGTCTGCGGCGAGGCCGCCCGCGCGCACCCGGATCAGGTCGCCATGGGGCTCGAGATCTGTGATGGACACCGGGAAGGAGTTGCGGGGGCTGCCGTGCGCGTCGGTGAGGAACACTGACACGGCCGACGGCGGGAAAACCGCCACGCCCGGCCGGTTGTTCCCGCCGGCATCGCCGGGTTCCTCGAGGTGGCCGGAAATCTCCCGGCCCCTGCCCGCCCGGATCCCGGTGCCCGTCATGGTTCCGGGGACAAAGTTCAGGCCGGCCAGTCCGGCAGCGAAGGAACTCCTGGGCCGTTCCAGCACCGTCCGGGTGGGGCCCGCCTCCACAATCCGTCCGCCCTCCAGGACAGCCACCCTGTCCGCAAGCATCAGGGCATCCAGGACATCGTGGGTGACGATGATGGCCTGCCGCCCGGCGAGGACGCGCTTGAGCAGGCGGCGCAGCAGCGGCGCCGAGTGGATGTCCAGCGCGGCCAGGGGCTCATCCAGCAGGAGCAGGGCAGGATCGGCGGCGAGCGCGCGGGCCACCGCAACCCGCTGCGCCTGCCCGCCGGAAAGCTCCGCAGGACGGCGGTCCGCCAGGTCAGCGGCCTCTACCTCTGCAAGCCAATGCATCGCCCGGCTGTTGGCCAGGTGCTTGGGCGTACCGCCACTTCGCGGCCCAAAGGCCACATTCTCCAAGGCAGTGAGGTGCGGAAACAGCAGCGGTTCCTGCGCGAGCAGTACGGTGCCCCGGTGATGCGGAGGCACCCATGCGTGCTGTTTGGGATCCAGGTGGAACAGCGTGCGGCCGTCGAGTTCGGCCCGGCCGCTGTCCGGCTTCAGCAGACCGGCGATGCTGGCCAGCAGCGTGGATTTGCCCGCCCCGTTGGGTCCCATCACGGCAAGGGTTTCCTCCGGCCCCACCGTCAGGGCCACGTCGAAGCCGCGCCCTGCCACGGCTGCCTGGAAGGAGAACGTCACGGAACGTTCCCTCCCGCCGGAGCAGGCGCCGTCGTCCGCTTTCCGGAGACCTGGCCGGCTGTGCGGCCGCCGGCAGGGCGCCCGTAGGCAAGTGCCACCACGGCTACGGCGACGGCCACCAGGACCAGGGAGAGCGCGACGGCGGCGTCCGGGTCCGTTTCCCGTTGCAGGTAGATTTCCAGCGGCAGGGTCCGTGTCACCCCCTGCAGGCTGCCGGCGAAGGTGAGCGTGGCGCCGAACTCGCCCAGGCTGCGGGCAAAGGCCAGCACGGCGCCGGATGCCAGGCCGGGCAGTATCAGCGGCAGGGTCACGCGCCGGAAAACGACCCTCGGCGGCGCACCAAGGGTTGCCGCCACCGCCTCATACCGCGACCCGCCGGTCCGCAGCGCGCCTTCCAGGCTGACGACGAGGAACGGCAGCGCCACGAAAGTCTGGGCCAGGACCACGGCAGTGGTGGAGAAGGCGATCTGCAGCCCCAGCACCTCCAGGGCCCCGCCCAGGAGTCCCTGCCGGCCGAACGTGTAGAGCAGTGCGATGCCGCCCACCACGGGCGGCAGCACCAGCGGAAGCAGCACCAGCGAGCGCAGCAGCCCCTGCAGCGGGAACCTTCCCCGCGCCAGGACCAGGGCCAGCGGCACACCCAGCACGATGCACAGCGCAGTACTGGCAGCCGAGGTGCGCAGGCTCAGGCCGAGGGCGGAAAGCGCCGGTTCGGAGGTGACCATGGGAAGGAAGTTGGCCCAGTTGACTCTTGCCACAATGGCCAGCAGCGGGAGGACAACCACCAGGGCGGCCACCACCGCCAGTGCATAGAGCCAGCCAGGGACCCCGGTGTAGGCCGCGCGCGCTTTCATCCCCCTCATGGCTTGCGGGATTGCTGGCGGAGCATTACTGCGCCTGTCATTGCGTGGCCGGCCCGAAGCCTGCCTGCGCCAGCACCTGCCGGCCTTCAGGGCCGGCCACCAGGTCCATGAACGCGCCGGCGGTGGTGGTGTTCCTGCTCCCCGCCAGCACTGCGATGGGATAGGTGTTCACTGCCCCGGCCGCTTCCGGGAACGGCACGCTTTCCACCCTGTCCCCGGCAGAGCGCACATCCGTGACGTAGACCAGCCCGGCGTCGGCTTCTCCGGAGATGACCTTGCCCAGGACGTCGGTGACCGAATTCTCCTCGCTGACCGGACTGAGCCCGGTTCCGTGCTGTTGCGAGAGAGCGGCGGCGGCCGCCCCGCACGGCACCTGCCGGGCACAGGTCACCAGCCGTGTTCCTGCCCTTGCGAGGTCGGCGAAGGAGTTGATGCCGGCAGGGTTACCCGTTGGGACCGCGATGGCCAGGGTGTTGGTGGCGAATATCCGGGGTTCTCCCTGCAGCAGTCCGGCATCACCAAGCTTGTCCATGTTCCGGGTGTCGGCCGAGGCAAAGACATCCGCCGGAGCGCCCTGGCTGATCTGGGTTGCCAGGTCCGACGATCCCGCAAAACTGACAGTGACGTCCGTTCCCGGGTGCTGCGCCTCGAACATTTCGGCCAGTTCGCTGAAGCTGGATGTGAGGGAGGCCGCCGCGAAGACCGTGAGCGTCCCTTCCCCTGTGTCATCGCCGGGGGAAGCGTTGCCTGCGCAACCGGCGAGGCCCAGCGTGAGGGCCGCCGCTGCCAGCACTGCGGGAATTCTCCCTCTCACGGGGCACCCTTTCCCTGGGGGGTTTCGATGATGACGGTGGTGGCTTTGACCACCGCAGTGGCCACCGACCCGAGCTCCAGCCCCATGTCCCGGACAGCCTCGCTGCTCATCAGGGACACCACCCGGAACGGCCCGCACTGCAGCTCCACCTGCGCCATCACCGTGTCCGCCGTGATGCCGGTGACCAGCCCGGTAAACCTGTTGCGGGCGGAACTGCCGGTCCGGTGCGGATCGTCCGGGAGCTGCGCCAGCTTTTGGGCATGCCGGGCGAGTTCGAGGCCGTCGACGGCGAGCCGGCCGGAATCGTCCCGGAGCGGAGCCAGGGAGCCGTTGTCCGTCCAGCGGCGCACCGTATCGTCACTGACGCCGAGCAGGCGGGCCGCTTCTGCGACGCGGATGATGGTCATTTCCCCACTATAGGCCGCAGATGCGGACGTTTCTCCTGCTTTGATCCGCTTTTTCGATTATGATCAGCCCCCGATCCGCCGTCGGGGCAGCACACTAGACTTCCTCCATGTCCATCTTCATCGACCCGCCACTGTGGCCTGCGCACGGAACGCATTTCTCCCACCTGGTTTCGGACACATCGCTGGCGGAGCTTCATGCCTTCGCCGCTGAGGCGGGCATCCCGGAGCGGGCCTTCGATGGAGACCACTACGACGTCCCGGAGCGCCGCTTCGAGGACCTGGTGGCGGCCGGAGCGGTTCCGGTGGAAGCCCGCATCCTGGTCCGCAAGCTGATCGACAGCGGCCTGCGCATTCCCGCCCGGCAGCGGAACAAGTCACTCAAGGTGCCGCTGCAGCTGCGCTGGGACGCCATCATGCCCGGCCATGACGCCCTGTTCCTCGACCTGCTGGACCGCTGGAGCGAACCACACCGCCGGTATCACGGCTGCACGCACCTGCTCTCGGTGCTGGAGTCCCTGGACCTGCTGACCGATCCTGCCGACCCGCCGCGCACCGTGCTCCTGGCAGCCTGGTTCCACGACGCCGTTTACCGCGGCATCGCCGGAGAGGATGAGGAGGAGTCCGCCCGGTTGGCCGAGGACCGGCTTAGCGCCGCAGGCCTGCCGGACGCCGAGGTGGCTGAGGTGGCGAGGCTGGTCCTGCTGACCAGCGACCACCGCCCCGGGGCAGGGGACGGCGACGGCGCCCTCCTGTGCGACGCCGATCTGTCCGTCCTCGGCGGGGAACCGGATGACTATGCCCGCTACCTCGCGGCCGTCCGGCAGGATTTTGCGCACATTGGCGACGCCGACTTCGCGGCGGGACGCGCCGCCGTCGTACGCCATCTGCTGGAACTTGACCCGCTCTTCCATACCGAGCGGGCGCAGGAGCTGTGGCTGGCTGCCGCGCACCGGAACCTGAAGGGTGAACTGACATGAACGCGCCGCATTCGAACGCGCTGCACGTGTATTCCGCAAGTGCGGCGCACCGGCAACTCCCCTATACGGTGCGGCTGGAGTGGGGGCTCGACGGCGCCAGGACCGTAACGTCCGGCGTGGACCTTGCGGTGGTGGTGGACGTCCTGTCCTTCGGCACGTGCGTCAGCGTTGCCCTGGACCGCGGCGCCACGGTGTTTCCCTATCCTTGGAAGGACACCACCGCGGAGGACTTCGCAGCCCACCATCACGCCCAGCTGGCAGGTCCCCGCCACGGCGGCGGGCTCAGCCTGTCCCCGGCCAGCCTCCGCGCGGCTGGTTCGCTGGAGCGGGTGGTCCTGCCCTCCCCCAACGGCTCCTCCCTGTGCCACGCACTGGCAGCCGAGGTCCCGCTGGTAGCGGCAGTGTGCCTTCGCAACGCCGCAGCCACCGCGGACTGGGTGGCGGCCAACCTTCCGGAGGATGCGGTGATCGCCGTGGTGGCCGCGGGTGAACGCTGGCCGGACGGCACCCTCCGTCCCGCCGTGGAGGACCAGATCGGGGCGGGCGCTTTCATCGCCGGGCTGGTGGCTGCCGGCAAGGGCGGTTACGAGGCCGAGGACGGCAGGCATGGCTATTCACCGGAGGCGGTGGCGGCGGCGGCCGTGTTCGAGGCCGCGGAGCCGCGGCTGCGCGAGATGCTGCACGGGTGCGCCAGCGGGCGGGAGCTGCTGGGCGCGGGCTACGGGGACGACGTGGACATCGCCGCCGAACTGGACGACAGCGACTCCGTGGCTGTCCTGGTCAACGGCGCCTTCAGCACTATCCCCGGCACCCTGCCAGGCCGTTGACCTGCGGTTGTCTTTACGCCCTCGGGACGTACAGGCCGGCTGACGCGCAGCTGTTTACCGGTATGCGGCCACGAACGGTGCGCTGGTCGGCACGATCTGCTTGCCCAGCGGCATCAATGACACCGGAATCAGTTTCAGGTTGGCGATGGCCAGCGGGATGCCGATGATGGTGACGGCCATGGCAAAAGCCGTCACCACGTGCCCGATGGCGATCCAGATGCCCGCCACCAGCAGCCAGACCACGTTGCCCAGCAGCGAAAAGACACCCGAGCCGCCCGGCTTGTCCACCACGGTCCGGCCGAACGGCCAGAGCGTGTAGGCGGCGATCCGGAATGAGGCGATGCCCCACGGGATGGTGATGATCAGCAGGCAGCAAATCACCCCGGCCGCGAAATAGCCGAGCGCCAGCCAGAACCCGCCGAAAACCAGCCAGATGATGTTGAGCAGTGTCTTCATCCATCCATTGTGCCCCGGCAGGTTCCACCCGGATGTAGGGGGATCCCCTGACCGGACCCTGAAAACGGAAGTCCTGGCGGGGGCATCCCCGCGGGCCGTCAGACCGTGGCGTCCGACTTCGCGGCCTGCACGAAGGCGCGGATCTTGGCCAGGTCCTTGACCCCGCGGGATGCCTCCACGCCGGAGGACACGTCCACGCCCCACGCGTTGGCCGCCACGGACGCCTGCGCCACGTTGGCGGGGTCCAGGCCGCCGGCGAGCAGCCACCGGCGCCCCTGGAGTTCGGGCACCTCGGCCATGGCGGCGTAATCCCACGCTTCACCCGAACCGGGAACCGCGGAGTCGATCAGCAGCAGGTCCTCGCCCCAGTCTTCAATCTCTGACCGGGCGGCACCCATCGTAACGGCCCTGATCAGCTTCATGCCGGCGTCGTGCACTGTTTCCACGTCCTGGCGGGAGCGGGAGCCATGCAGCTGGATCCACTCCAGTCCCGCGGCCCGGGCAATGGCGACGGCGTCGGCCACCGGCTCGTGGCGGAACACGGCGATCGGGGACACCCCTGCGGGGACCTCCGCCAGCAGCGAGGTCACCTGGCCCGGCGAGACAACCCGGGGGCTGGCGGTGAGGACAAAACCCACAGCATCAGCGCCGGCGTCCACCGCCTCACGGATGGATTCGGGTGTACTGAGACCACACACTTTGACGAACATTCCCGGCTCCTTCAGGCTGTTTTCGTGTTGACCCCCCGGAGGAGAGTAGCAGGCAACGCCCCACCCCGCGATGCCCGCACCAGACGAACTAGGCTGGGCTGATGGAAATCATCCGCTTCGCTGACCTCAAAGCCGAACCGTGGCGCAACGGCGGCGGGGTGACACGGCAGATCGCGAGCCGGCCCACGCCTGCATCCCCCGTCCAGGGCGGGGCCGGCGACGGTGGCTGGGACTGGCGGGTCAGCATCGCGGATGTGACCAAGGCCGGTGAGTTTTCCCCGTTTCCCGGCATGGAGCGCGTCCTCACGGTGGTCGAGGGCGAACTCCTGCTGCTCTCCGTGGACGGGGCCGAACACCTCATGGAGAAGTACCGCCCGTTCCGGTTCGCCGGTGGAGCAGCCACCGTCAGCAAACTGCCCATGGGCGATGTCCGGAACCTTAACGTCATCACCCGGGCCGGGGCCTTCAAGGGCTTTACGTCCATCATCGAGTTGTCCAAAAAGCGCGCCCACCCCGTGTTCGAAGGGCAGCTGGGGATCCTGCTGCAGGGGCAGGCCACGGTGGGCGCCGGCGACGGTGACCCAACGGACCTGGGCCGGTACGACGCCGTCGTCGGTTCTGATGCCGACACTCCAAACATCCTTGGCCGCGGCTTCCTGGCCGTCGTCTCCATCGACCCCGTTGAGGACTAGCCCGTACCCCGGATAGGCCAGCCTCGCCTTCGGAAGCAGAGCCTTTCCACACTGGTTACCGGTAGCCGCCGTCCCTAGACTCAGGCTATGACCACTTCAACATTCAACGCGCTCCTGTCCACCCAGATCGGCAACGAATTCACGGCCTCGCAGCAGTACATTGCCGTAGCCACCTGGTTCGCCAACCAGGACCTTCCGCAGCTGGCCCGCTACTTCTACCGCCAGTCCGTGGAAGAACGGAACCACGCGATGATGATGGTGCAGTACATGCTGGACCGGCACATCCCCTTCACCATTCCCGGCGTCCCGGCCGTCCGCAACGACTTCGCCTCCGTCACTGAGCCGCTGGCCCTCGCCCTGCAGCAGGAGAAGGAAGTCACCCGCAATATCGAGGACCTGTTCCGGGCGGCCCGCGGCGAGAACGACGCCCTCGGCGAGCAGTTCATGCTCTGGTTCCTCAAGGAGCAGGTGGAGGAGGTGGCGTCCATGACCACGCTGCTGAACATCGCCGAACGCGCGGACAACCTGTTCGACATTGAGAACTTCATCGCCCGTGAAACTGTCGGCGACGGCGGCCGCGACAGTGCCGCCCCGGTAGCGGCCGGCGGCACACTCTAACCGCCGCCCCCCCCAACTGAGTAGCGCTAACTGTCGTTTTGACGGCCCAAAGCGACAGTTAGCGCTACTTACTTGGGTTCACCCCCGGCGGTGAAGTTGGCCACCAACGTGGCCACCCGCCGTCGGGCGTTGCTACGCTGGAAACCAAGGCTCCCATCCGGAGCCTCCGGACGACGGTCCAGTACCCGGAACGCGACAAGACTGGCCAAAGGATCTGTAATGTCCTGGTTAATCCTTCTGGCCTCCGGCGCCCTTGAAGCCGTCTGGGCCGCAGCCCTGCACCGCGCATTCGAAACCACCGGCCGCCGCCGCGTCGCCGCAGCCGCCCTGTTCCTGGTGTCCGTGACCGCAAGCACCGCCGGCCTGGCCATCGCCATGCAATCCATTCCCACCGGCACCGCCTACGCCGTCTGGGTAGGTGTTGGCGTGGTCCTGACCTCCGCCTACGCGATCATCACCAAGGTGGAACGTCCGACGGCGGCGCGCCTGCTCCTGCTCTCCGGCATCGCCGCGTGCGTGGTGGGCCTGAAGGTGGTGGCGTAATGCTGCGGCGTTCCCTCCCCTGGCTGGTCCTCCTGGCCTCCGCCGTCCTCGAAGCAGTGTGGGCCACGGCCCTGGGCCTCTCCGACGGCTTCAGCAAACCGGTGCCCACCCTGGTATTCATCGTCACCGCCGCGCTGAGCATGCTGGGCCTTGGCATGGCCATCCGCCGCATCCCGCTGGGCACTGCCTACGCCATTTGGGTGGGCGTCGGGGCTGCCTTGACGGTGGGCTGGGCCATGGCCACCGGCGTGGAGCCCTTCAGCGTGCTGAAGGTGCTGTTCATCGCCGGGATCGTGGGCTGCGCGGCCGGGTTGAAGGCACTTCCCGGGGAGAAGGGGCACCCGGCTCCCGATCAGCCTGCCCGTGAGACCTCCCACCGCTGAGTCTCCCGCGCTGACTCTCCCCACCTTTGAGGCGCGCCGACGGCGTGTCCCGGCGAATCGCCGTCGTCCTTGGCGCTCCCGGATTCAAAGGTGGGGAGATTCGGCGCACCGTTTAGGCTTTTGCCATGGACTCCCCCGAGATCTCCCAGGCCATGGACGCCCTCCGGCGCCGGCTGGTTCCCGGTACGCGGACCATCCTGGGCATCACAGGGGCGCCCGGCTCCGGAAAATCCACCCTCGCGGCATGGATCCAGCAGCAATTCGCCCCCGGCACGGCCATAGTGGTCCCGATGGACGGCTTCCACCTGGGAAACGCCATCATCGAGGGCACGCCCCTTCGCCGGCGCAAGGGCGCCATCGACACGTTCGACGCCGGCGGGTACCTTTCGCTGCTCCGCCGCCTCGTCCGCCGGGACGAGGCAGTGGTCTACGCCCCGGAATTCCGGCGCACCCTTGACGAACCCGTGGCCGCTTCCATCGCCGTCCCGGCCGAAGTGCCGCTGGTCATCACCGAGGGAAACTACCTGCTCGCGGAGCAGGAGCCCTGGAAAGAGGTCCGGGCCCAGCTGGACGAGGTCTGGTTTGTGGACACGCCGCGGGAGCTGCGGCTGGAACGGCTGGTGGCGAGGCATGTGTCGTTCGGGATGGACCAGGCGGCAGCCGAAGCCTGGGCAAACGGCCCGGACGAGGCGAATGCCCGGCTGATCCAGGCCACCAAGCCCGGCGCGGACCGCATCATTCCCTGGTACTGACAAGCGAAGAGGAGAACGCATGGTGGCACTCGGCAACGGCCTCGACGTCAGCCCGCTCGGGTTCGGCGGCATGGCCCTCACTCCCGTGTACGGCGAGGTGGACCCGGCCGACGCACTCAAAACACTGCACCACGCCGTGGACTCCGGTGTCAGCTTTATCGACACCGCGGACGTCTATGGCGGAGGCAGCAATGAGGAACTGATCGGCCGGCTGCTCAGGGAGCGCCGGGACGAGGTGCAGCTGGCCACGAAGTTTGCGCTCGTCGGGAACCCGGCCGGCGGCTACACCGACATCCGGAACGACGCCGCGTATATCCGGCAGGCGGTGGACCGGAGCCTGCAGCGGCTGGGCACCGACGTCATTGACCTCTACTACATGCACCGCCGTGACCTCCGCGTTCCGATTGTGGAAACCGTGGAGGCCATGGCGGAGCTTGTGCAGCAGGGCAAGGTCCGGCACCTGGGCCTGTCCGAAGTGACCGCCCGGGAGTTGGAGGATGCCTTCGCTGTCCACCCCATTGCAGCGGTCCAGAGTGAATGGTCCATCTGGAGCCGCGACGTGGAACGCAACGTTGTTCCTGCCGCAGCCGCCCTGGGGGTGGGGTTTGTGCCGTATTCGCCGCTGGGCCGGGGATTCCTCACCGGCACCGTTGACGCCGCCAGCCTTGGAGACAATGACTTCCGGCGCCGGATTCCAAGGTTTTCCCCGGACGCCGCCAGCGCCAACCAGGCAGTTGTGTCGGCCGTCCGGTCAGTGGCCGGCGACCTTGGTGCGACGCCCGCCCAGACGGCCCTGGCCTGGCTGTTGGCGCAGGGCAAGCGGCTGGGTTTGCCGGTCGTTCCCATCCCCGGTACGCGTAAACGGAACCGGATCGATGAAAACCTGGGCGCGCTGGCCCTGGACCTCACCCCGGCGCAACTGGACGCCCTGGACGCGGCCTCGGACGCCGTCGTCGGCTCCCGTTCCGCGGATCCGCAGTGGGTGTCGGAGGGCCGTGAATAGACTCGTCCCATGGACTCACTTCAGTACGACCTGCCGGCCCTGACCATCCGCCGGATCTCCGTCAGCGAGATGGACAACAACGTGTACCTGCTGACCGCGAAGGCGAGCGGGGAACAGGTGCTCATCGACGCAGCGGACGACCTTCCCGCCATCCAGCAACTGCTGGCGGACGCCTCCGCGGACACGGCGGCTCCGCCCCGGCTCGCGCTGATCGCCACCACCCACCAGCACTGGGACCATGTCCGGGCGCTGAAGGAGCTGGCTGCGGCGACGGGTGCGCCCACCGCCGCAGGGACGGACGACGCCGACGCGCTGCCTGTTCCGGTGGACCGGCGGCTTGGGCACGGGGACCGGGTGGCCGTGGACGGCTTTGAGCTCACGGCTGTCCACCTGAGGGGGCACACGCCGGGCTCGATCGCGTTTGTGTACCAGGACCCGGAGGGCCCGGCGCACATCTTTTCCGGTGATTCGCTGTTTCCGGGCGGCGTGGGCAATACGCAGAAGGACCCGGAGCGGTTCAACCAGCTGCTCAGCGACGTCACGGAGCGGCTGTTCGGCACCTATCCTGATACCGCCGTCGTGCATCCCGGCCACGGCAAGCCCACCACCCTCGGTGCCGAGCGGCCACACCTTGAGGAGTGGCGCGCCCGGGGCTGGTGAGGAACGCGGTGGTTGAGCCTGTCAAAACCCGACAGGCTCAACCACCGAAAACGGAACGCTAGCGGCCGCGGCGTTCGTTGGACGCCGGAGCCGATGCACGGCGCGGACCGCCGGAGCGGCCTCCACCGGAGCGGCCACCGCCGTTGCCGGCAGCGTAGGATCCGCCGGAGGTGCCGCCGGTGTTGGAGGACCAGACAGCCTTGTTGCCGCCGCTGGCCGCAGCAGCACCTGCGCCGGCGGAGCGCCCGCCGGTGCGTGCACCTGTGCCTGCAGCTGCTGCACGCTGGCCGGTGGCCGGACGTCCGCTGCGCTGGCCGCCGGTGGAAGCCGGGCGTCCGGTTCCGCCGCGGGGAGCGTCACTGCGGGTTACGCGGGATTCTGCACGTCCGTCTGAACCGCGGCCGGCCGATGCCCGGCCACCTGCCGCGGGAACGTCGTTGCGGTGCGTGGAGGCGGTGCCGCGGCCACGGGCGTTGCGGCGGGCAGCCGCAGCGGCAATCGCGCGGTCCTCGTTCTGCTCGGCATTGCGATCGAACGCTGCGCGGGCTTCGGTGCGGCCTTCGAAGGCTGCTGCCCGGCGCTCGGCGCGGGGAACGTCGGTGCGGACCGGTTCGGCCGAAACCTTGCCGCGGCCACCACGGCCGCCGCGACCACCGGTTGTGGGAGCAGCCTGGCGGCGGGCGCGCTTGCGCTCGGCGTTGGCGCCTGTGGAGGTTCCGCCGCCCTGCTTCTGGGCCTTGGCAGCCAGCAGTGCGGCGCGGGTGCGGGGGTCAACCTTGTCGGCGATTTCGCCCACCAGGTCAGCCACGATCGGGGAGTTGGCGGTGACACGCTCGAAGGTGACCTCCACGCCGGCAGCCTTCATCAGTTTCTTGACGTCGGTCTGCTGCTCCGGGAGGGTCAGCGTGACCACGGTGCCGTCGGAACCGGCACGCGCGGTACGGCCGGAGCGGTGCAGGTATGCCTTGTGCTCGGTGGGCGGATCCACGTGGATCACCAGTTCGACGTCGTCCACGTGGACACCGCGGGCTGCGACGTCGGTAGCCACCAGGACGCGCACATCGCCGTTGGAGAACTCGGCGAGGTTGCGGTCACGGGCGTTCTGCGACAGGTTGCCGTGCAGGTCTACAGCGGGGATCCCGGCGTCGGTCAGGGTCTTGGCCAGCTTGCGGGCGTGGTGCTTGGTCCGCATGAAGAGGACGCGGCGGCCGGCGCCGGAGGCGAGCTCCACGATCAGCTGCTTCTTAACGGTCTGGTCGTTGACCACCAGCACGTGGTGCTCCATGGTGGTCACCGCGGCCTGCGGATCGTCCACGGAATGGGTCAGCGGGTTGGACAGGTAGCGCTGGACGATCTTGTCCACGCCGTTGTCCAGGGTGGCGGAGAAGAGCAGGCGCTGACCCTGGCTGGGGGTCATGTCCATGAGCTTCTTCACCACGGGCAGGAAGCCGAGGTCCGCCATGTGGTCGGCCTCGTCCAGGACGGTGATCTCCACGGCCTCGAGTGTGAGGATGCGCTGGCGGATCAGGTCCTCCAGGCGGCCTGGGCAGGCAATGACAATGTCGACGCCGGCGCGCAGTGCCTTTTCCTGGCGTGCCTGCGAGATGCCGCCGTAGATCACGGTGGTGTTCAGGCCGGCAGCCTTGGCCAGCGGCTCGATGGTGGCGTTGATCTGGGTGGCCAGTTCACGGGTGGGTGCCAGCACCAGGCCCATGGGGCGGCCGGGCTTGCGGAAGTACGGAGCCTCGCGCTCGGCCAAGCGGGCCACCAGCGGGATGGCGAAGGCGATGGTCTTGCCGGAACCCGTGCGGCCGCGGCCCAGGACGTCGCGTCCGGACAGCGTGTCAGGCAGGGTCTTCACCTGGATGGGGAAGGGGGTTTCGATTCCCTGCGCGGCGAGGGTGTCGGCGAGGGCTTTGGGTGTGCCAAGGGCAGCGAAAGTAGTCAAAAGTCAAAGGTCTTTCAGGCGGTATCCGTGCGGATATCGGCCCCCGATGCCGGTTGGCCCAGGGGTTCGCCGAAGAAAATTCAGGTGATCAACCAGCCTGCTGCCGCTTATGCAAAACGGCGGCCGGGACCAAATGGAACGCGTTCATCGACGCAGGATGTGCCTCTCACATGAAAAAAGCCCTGTCCCCTAAATGAAGGGGTACATGGGCATCACTGCACATCAAGTTCCACCATTCTAGCATCCCGGCGGAGCAGACCCGTTTTCGGGTCGCTTCCGCTGCCCAACTGAGTAGCACCAAGTGTCGTATTGAGGCCCCGGAACGACAGTTGCTGCTACTTGGTTGGGGGCGTTGCCTTAGAAGTCGGTGCAGGGCAGTGTTGAGGCATGAACGAACACGTGGCGCACCACCAGGACATACACGACGACGGCACCTCCACAGGTGATAGCGGCACCGGCATCGGCACCGGCATCCGCGGCAATGACGCCGCCTCCATCTGGAACGAGCGGTACCGCGCAAAACCGCAGATCTGGAGCGGAAAGCCCAACCCGCAGCTGGTTCGCGAGGCAGGTGGCCTCCGGCCGGGGAAGGCCCTGGACCTTGGCTGCGGCGAAGGCGCCGACGCCATCTGGCTGGCACAGCAGGGCTGGACCGTGACCGCCGTCGACGTTTCCGCTGTGGCGCTGGAGCGGGCCCAGTCGCACGAGAAAGCCGCCCTGGCCAGGGAGAGCGTGCACGCAGGCGAGGGCGCGATTGCCAGCCGCATCACCTGGCAGCAGGCCGACCTGGAGCAGTGGCAGCCCGGTGGGCCCTTTGACCTGGTGACCTCGCAGTTCCTGCACTCCCAGGAGCTCGCCTGGCAGGGTCCGCTCCGGACGGCCGCGGCGGCGGTCAAACCCGGCGGCACCCTGCTGGTGGTGGGGCATCACCCGGACCGGCTGCCGCCGTGGGGAGGCGGAGCCGGGCACACCCACCGGGCCATGTTCTATACGGGCGACGAGGTTGTCCAGGAACTGGGGCTGGACGGCCCCGGGTGGCAGGTTGAGGTCCTCACCAGCCGCGAGCGCCCGGTGACGGGTCCGGACGGCGAGCACGCCACCATCGCCGACGTCGTCCTGCGGGCCACCCGGTTGGGCTGACGCCTTTCAAGAGGCCTTCGCGATGACGCGCGGCGCCACGAAGGCCGCGGCTGTGGCGAGCACGGCGGCAAGGGCGAAGACGCCCGCGAAGGATCCCGTCGTCGTCGTAAATGCCGCGAACACGATGCCCGTGGTGGCGAGCGCCAGCGCACCGCCCAGCGAGTCCGAGATGGACATCGCGGAGCTGTTGAAGCCTTCGTTGTCCTTGGTGGACAGCGCAAGGGTCATCACGCTGAGCCGCGGATACAGCAGGCCCATGCCCCCGCCGGCGAAGATCCAGCCGGCAATCGCGACGGCGGCCGGCCAGTGGAGAGACGTGGTGGCCAGGGCCAGCAGTACCGCGCCCAGGACCATCAGCGCCCCGGTCAGGACCGCGCGGCGATGGGACAGCCGGGTCCCGAGGCGGCCCTGGACTGCCGACGCGCCCGCCCACGCCAGCGCTCCGCCCGTGAGGGTGAGGCCGGCGAAGGTGGGGGAAAAGGCGTATTGCTCGATCAGCAGGTAGGGAAGGTAGACCTCGGCGCCGAAGAACCCGGCCGAGGCGAGTCCGCGTGCCAGGATCACGCTGGGCAGGCCGCGCCGGGCGGTCAGGGTGCCGCGTGGCACCAGGGGCCGGACGGCCAGCAGCGCCAGGACGACGGCGGCGATGGCCAGGAGAGCGGTGGCCGCGGGAACCCCGGGGACGCGGACGCCGGCAGACAGGTTCAGCGCCAGCACCGCGATTGCGGCAAGGGCGGCCCACGCGAGCCGGCCGGCAGCCCACGGGACGGTTGCGGCGTCCATGGGCCGCTGGTCCATCCCGCGAAGCACCGGCGCGATCATCAGCAGCGCCGGAATGACCAGCCCCACCACGCCCAGGAACACCCAGTGCCAGCTGAACACCTGTGCCACGATCCCGGCCGCGAAGGGACCCACCAGCGACGGGATCACCCACGCCGCGGAGAACGCCGCAAAGATTTTGGGGTGCAGCACGCCGGGGTAGATGCGGGCAACCAGGACGTACAGCGCCACGGTGAGGGCTCCGCCGCCCAGCCCCTGGACCAGCCGGCCGGCGACGAGCATCGGCATGGACGCGGAGGTTCCGGCGATCAGCAGCCCCACCACGAACAGCCCCACGGAGGCGTACAGGGGTGCCCTTGGCCCGCGGCGGTCGGACCAGTTGCCGGCCGCCACCATGCCGATCACGCCGGTGGCCAGCGGACCGGCGAAGGCCAGGGCGTAGAGGCCGGCGCCGTTCAGCTCCCTGCTGACGAGGGGCATGATGGTGGTCACCGCGAGGGACTCGAACGCGGCGAGGAACACCAGGGCGCACGTGCCGATGGTCACCCACAGGTACGGCCGCTGCAGGATGCGCGGGGCGGGATGGGTGGTTGGAACCGTGGAGTCGGGCATGTGGGCCTTAGCCGATGTACCGGTCGCGGCCGGCGCGGTAGCCGAAGACGGCCGCGAGCAGGCCGACCACCAGGAACAGGAATCCGGCGGCGGTGAAGGAACCGGTGGCCTGGTGCAGCTGGCCCACCAGCAGGGTTCCGGTTGAACCGAGCCCGTACCCGACGCCCTGCATCATCCCGGACAGGTGCGCGGCGGTGTGGCCGTCGCGGGTGCGGAGCATGATCATGGTCAGGGCAACGGCCGTGAGGCTTCCCTGCCCCAGGCCCAGCAGCCCGGCCCACACCCACACCAGCTCCAGGGGCCCGAAGATGCTCAGCGCGAAGCCGGCACCTGTCATCAGGGCAACCACGGTGTTGATGGCCCGCTGGTCGCGGAGCCAGGCTGCAAGCGCCGGGGCGAACAGTGAACCGAGCATCTGCAGCACGATGCTGACGGAGACGATCAGGCCCGCCGTCGCCCCGTCCACGCCCCGCTCGCGCAGGATCGGCGCCAGCCACGCGAAAACACTGAAGGACATCATCGCCTGCAGCACCATAAAGAGGGTCACCTGCCAGGCCACCGCGGAGCGCCACACGTTCACCCCGTCCCTGGCAGCCTGGTGCCTGATCCGGGGCTGGCGGACGGCCACCGGCAGGAACAGCAGAAGGACGACGGCGGCCGGCACCGCCCAGAACCACAGCGCCAGCGTCCACTCCCCCGTCGCCACGTAGACCGGGTACGTGAAGCCGGCACCAAGCGCGGCGGACGCGCAGATCGCCGTCGTGTACAGCCCGCCCATCAGCCCCAGCCGGTGCGGGAAGTCCCGCTTCACCAACCCCGGCAACAGGACATTGCACAGGGCGATCGCAGCTCCGCACGCCGCCGTCCCGGCAAGGAGCGCGGGCAGGTGGCCGGCGGCGGGCAGCCCCGTGTCCACCGGGCGCAGCAGCAGCCCCGCCGTCAGGACCGCCATGGCACCGAGCAGGACACGCTCGGCACCGAACCGGCGCGCCAGGACCGGGGCGAGCGGCGCGAACACGCCCAGCAGCGTGACGGGAACAGTTGTCAGGACCACCACCGCCCATCCGGGCAACGCCGCCTGCGAGCTGGCCTCCGGCAGCACGGCGGAGAAGCTGGAGAACACGGTCCGCAGGTTGAGCCCGACCAGGACCAGGCACAGGCCGAGGTAGGCGAGCTGCCGCCGGCTTCCCACCCGGGTTGGCCCGGGTGCGGGCGTTTCATCAATCTCCGCGTCAACCAGGGCGCCGGGATCAACCCCGGCCTGCGGTGCTGCCTCCCCGGCAGGGCTTCCCGGCCGTTGCTTCCTTGCCTCGGCGTTCGTCGCTTCCGTCACCCGCCCATTGTTGCAGGAGCCGACTGCCACAGGAGTTGTCCACATACGCGGCCCGCGCGCTTTTGGCAGACGGGCAGCGTCCCTAGGTTTGAAGGGCACGCTGCCGGGCCAGTCATTCACAATCAGGGAGAACCATGGACATGCCACCTCAGTCTGGGCAGAACAATTCCGCGACGGAAGCCACAGCGCCGCAGTCCCAGGCCGTGGTTCCGGCACCACCAGGCGGCGGCCACACCGGCAAAGCGGTTGCAAGCCTCGTCCTTGCGATCGTGGCACCCGCGAGCCTCCTCCTCACGGCCCCCTTCGCCAGTTTTGCCATGCTGTTGACCTTCCCGTACAACGGCCCGTCCAAAAATCCCTGGCTGGCTCCCCTGGTGTTCTGGAGCCTGCCCCTGATCTTCGGCATCGCCTCTGCATCGCTGGGCGTCTCCGCTCTTCGGAAGTCCGGACTCCGCGGTCAAGGGTCCGGTCTGGCGCTGGCAGCGTTGTGCATCAACGGCGTTATTTTCATTGTGGGGCTCCTCATGACCCTGCGGTTCGTGTACATGATGCGCTGAGGCCGGCCGTGCCGTGGCCAGTCCCGCCTGCCACGAACCGGACCCGCCGGCGGGTCCCGCCCCGGTATCCTTGAAGGGATGAGTGAATCCCCCGAAAACCCCCAGCAGCCGCATGTCCCCCGGCCCGTAACCCCCGGCACGCAGGCATCCTTCGGCACCTATGGCGGCCGGCCGGTCAGCTTTGTCCGCCGCGGCACCCGGCTGCAGGGCCGCCGGCAGGCTGCGTGGGAAGAGCATGCAGAGCGGTGGGCTGTGGATGTTCCCCGCCACGTCGCCAACACCTCCGTCCACCCGGATTACACGTTCGACGCCGAGGCGGAATTTGGCCGGAAGGCTCCCCTGATCGTGGAGATCGGCTCGGGGCTGGGCGATGCCATCTGCCACGCGGCGGAGCAGAACCCGGACACCGATTTCCTGGCCGTGGAGGTCTACACCCCCGGGCTGGCGAACACCATCATCAAGATCAACAGCCGGGGGCTGCGCAACGTCCGCGTGGTTGAGGCCAACGCCCCCGAAGTGCTGGCCACCATGCTGCCCGAAGGATCCGTTGACGAGTTGTGGGTCTTCTTCCCCGACCCCTGGCACAAGTCACGGCACCACAAGCGGCGCCTCATCCAGCCCGAGTTCGCGGCACTGGCCGCCCGTGCCCTGAAGCCGGGCGGGCTGTGGCGGATCGCCACCGACTGGTCCAACTATGCTGTCCACGTCCGTGATGTCCTGGCCGGTTCCGAGGACTTCGAGAACCTGCACAACGGCCAGCGCCGCGGACCCGAAAGCCCGCTGACGCAGGTGTGGCAGTCCGGCGTCGAGTCCGTGGTGGGCGGCGCTCCGGTCCGTGAGGGCCGCGCCCCCGTCAGCACCTTGCACACCGGGCCCAACGAGGGCGTGGACGAGACGGGCGGCTGGGCTCCGCGGTTCGAAGGCAGGATCCGTACCAGCTTCGAGGCGAAAGCCCACGAGGCCGGGCGCCTGATCTTCGATCTCTGCTACCGCCGGCGGTAGCAGGAGGTCAGCCCACGCTGATGGCGGCCACAATCTCCCCGAGCATGCCGAGCCGCGGCTCCACGCCGGGGTCCACGTAGGGCCAGATCACCACGACGCCAATAAAACGCGAGCGCTCCCACACACCCACGGTGGCTGCCACCTTCCCCGCGCCCCCGGCGTCGTCATAACCCACCACCACGGCGTACGCGGCTTTGCCGGGGAGGTTCAGTTCGCCCTCCGCCAGGAGGGTTCCACCCCGCTCCTCACGGTAGAAGCCGGACATCAGGTGCGCCCAGCCGTTGGCCTGCGGTGCGTCCTGCACCGAGGTGTCGTCCTTGATAACGGTGACCAGGACATCGCCCGGGAGTCCGTATTGCCCGCTGTTGGGCCCGGCCGTGGAGTCGCCGAGGACCTGCGTGTGCTCGGGAAAGTCTGCCGTGAACCCCAGCGGGGATTCGATGTGCACGGACATGGTCACAGCCTTTCAAGCTTCGTGTCGTTGGGGACTTTGTAGTAGGTGGACACGTTGGTGGTGGCCTGGCTCTCCGTCTTGACCTCCACCTCGCCCAGCTTCACGTCAAGGCCGGCTTCGGTGGACGCACTGACCACGCTGTTGACCTGCACCGTGGCGGACCCGGCCTCATAGAGCCGGGCGGTATCCCGGGCCGCCCCTGCCTCATCACCCAGTGCTATGTTGCGCAGGTAGCTGTCGATCACGGGGCGGTTCTCCGGCGAGTACTCCACGTCGATCCTGACCGTGCCCTGCGTGCCGGCGGTCACCGAGGACTCCACCTTGGCAGCTTTAACATCGGTGCCCGCCGTGACCCCATGCGCCACGGTACCGTCCATGGACACCGACACTGAATTGATGGTGTTGTCCTTGTCCATGGTGACCTGCAGGCCGCCCTTGCCGGAGGCCTCGAAGATCCGCCCGTCCAGGTTGAGCGTTCCCTGCGCTGAAACCTCTCCGCTGGCGGTGGAGGTGCCGTCCGTGAGGTTCCGCTCGTAGGCCAGGTCCAGCTTCGCGGATCCGGCCGCGGCCCCGGTTTCCGCTTCGGCCTCCAGCGACAGGGTCCCCTTCGCTTTGTCCGTCAGCCCGGTGGACCCGTTGTCACCGGCCGCATTGTTGATGGTTTCCAGGATGTAGCCCGGCGGGTTGCCCGCCACGTCCTTGATCTCGCCCACGCTGTCCGGCGGCAGGTCGCGGTACATCTGTCCGCGGGCGGCCATGGCTTCCTCCACGCTGCCAAAGGTGTACTCCCGGGACACTTCCCCGCTAAGGGTGACGCCGGCGGCGCCACTGGTGTCGTTCACTCCCAGCCCCATGTTCCCGTACACCTTCATGGTGGCGGAACCGTCCGCGTTTTGCACCACTTCGGTGCCTACCTCGGCGCCCCCGTGGACCCACGCCACCCGCGCCTCGATAGAGGCCCGGCCGGCCTCGGAGTAGACGGGAATATCCGCCTTGGCCAGCTCCTGCAGGTGGTCCTTGGCCAGCTCCTGCGCAGATTCGGGGATGCCGCCGTCCATGCGCATGAGGTCTTCGGCGAAGGGGCCGTCGTCCCCCTCGCCCTCGATCAGGTACTTGCGGTCCGCTGCGGACAGGCTGTCCCACCACGTGTCCTGCTCCGCGGGGGTTGCATCCAGCATGCGCTCCAGGCCGGCTTCCAGTTCCCTGCGGTGTTCCGCGGCCGCGGCCGCCGCTGCAGCCTGTTCCTGCAGCCAGTCCCGGGCCTGGCCGGCGAGCGACTGGAGGGGGTCCCACGGGCCCGTGCCGCCGGTTCCGCCGGATGACGACGCCTTCTCCTGCTCCTCCGCGTGCTTCAGCAGGAGTTTCGCGTTCTCCCGCAGGCTGGACACCACCTTGTCCAGCCCGGGGCGGTGGCTGCCGGCCCATTCCTGGCGGAACCGGTCGCCGTCCGTTCCCTTCCACGGTGCGGACTGGATCTGGCCGTGCAGCGAGGCGGCCCGGGCGCTCAGCAGCGACGCGGCCTGGTCAGCCGCCTTGGCCAGTGCGCGCAACTGGCTGACGTCAGCGCCGTAAAAGGTCATGGTGTTCCCCCGGAGAAGTCCTCGGTGCGTGTCTTCCGCTGCTGCTTATGGTGGCACAGCCGCCGGGACCGGGCGATGGGGATCCCTCCCCATGCATGTCCGGAGTGAGGCGCGGATCCACACCGCCAGGCCGTGTACTGTTCCAGACCGTGTCCGCGTGGCACGATTGCCTTTGTGTGGGGCACGCACACCAGTGGACCACCGCGCACTGCGCACGCACAAAGGAACAGCCATCAAAAGAGAACTGAAGCAGGCCGTGGACGCGGCAGAGAACGTCACCAATTCGCGGACTCTGGAACTGCTGGCAAGGGCAGGGTTTGCGGCAAGCGGGATACTGCATCTGCTGGTGGGTGCAATTGCCATCCGGCTGGCCATGGGCGGCACGGGCAACGCGGACTTCAGCGGTGCCGTGGCGGAGCTCGCCACGCAGCCGGCCGGTCCCTTCCTGTTGTGGGCGAGTTTCGCGGCGTGCGCTGCCCTTGCGCTGTGGCAGGCCAGCGATGCCATCTTCGACTACAACCGGCTGCCGACCAAGGAAAAAGCCGGGAAAAAGGCCAAGGCCGGGGCCCAGGCTTTGGTGTTCGCCGGACTCGCCCTGACGTTGTTGTCCTTCGCGAGGGGAACCGGTTCGGGCGGCGACAACCAAAGAGCTGTCAGTGACCTGACCGTCTCCCTTATCAAAGCCCCCGGCGGCGTAGCCCTGCTGGTCCTGCTGGGTGCCGGCATCGCTGTGACCGGGGTGGTGTACGGCATCCGTGGGCTCAGGAAATCCTTCGAGAAGCATCTGGTCATGCCCGCGTCCCCAAAGGCAAGGACTGCGGTAACGGTGCTGGGCGTGACAGGCTATGTGGCCAAGGGCGTGGTCCTGCTGCTGACCGGCCTGCTCATCGTTATCGCCACCCTGCAGGCCCACCCGGAGGATTCAACCGGCCTGGACGGCGGGCTCCGTGCACTGCGCGACCAGCCCCTTGGCGTCTACCTGCTGGCAGCCGTGGGCGCCGGGCTCATCTGCTACGGGGTGTTCATGATCGTGCGGGCCCGGCTGGCCAAAATGACCCAGTAACCCGGAAACGGCCAGGGAACCGCCGTCGCGATGGCCGCGTCGAGTGGTTGAGCGCCGGGGTGGCTAGGGTGGGACCATGCCCCAGGTACGCGCCGAACGCTTCATCCGCCTCGACCCGGAAACGGTCTTCGCCTTCTCCCAGACCACCGGCACCTTCCGGCTCAGATGGGACCCGTTCATCTCGGCCCAGGCATTCCTGGCCGGAGCCAGCTCGGCCGGCAAGGGCGTCCGCACCAGGACACGCTCCCGCCTGGGGCTGACGATGGTCAGCGAGTACGTCTCCTACGTCCCGCCGCGGAACGTGGGCATGACCATGGTGTCCGGCCCCTGGTTCTTCGGGAACTTCGGCGGCGGCTGGCGCTTCACGGCCGGCGACGGCGGCACGCAGGCGGTCTGGAAGTACACCTTTTCCTGCCGGCCGGCGCTGTTGCGGCCGCTGATGGAGAGGATCGGCACCTGGCTCCTGGGGCACGAGATCGAGAGGCGGATCGAGGCGTTCGCCCGCGCCTGCGAGGATGAGGCGCTGGTAGCTGAGTTCCGTGCCCTCCGCGGGCCTTCGCCGGAGCTCCCCTAGCCCGCGAGGCGCCAGGCGTCAGTGCTTCTGGGCTTCAGGGCACCGTGATCACGGCAACGGCATGCTGCGTGCCGTCCCGCAGCTCAACACTGGAAATGCTCCCCAGCTGGATGGGCGTGGCCCCCGTGACCTTGACCCTGCCGCTGGGGGTGGCCGACCAGGCGCACGCGCGGTCCTCGCCGCCGGCGCGGTCACGGACCCACAGGGACAACGTCCCGTCCTGCGGGAGGCTGCTTCCGTTCACGGCCAGCTCGGTCCCCCAGGTCTTGCGGGCCAGGTCGATGCTGAACTGGAGCCCGCCCCCGGACTGGACGGAATAGGTGGCGTCGGGTTGCTCGGGCCGCGCCAGCAAGGGTCCAGCAGCGAGCCCCAAGGCGAGGCAGGCGGCGGCCACGGCGCCCACGAGTGCCGCCCACCGCCGTCGTGATGTCCGACGGCGGCGCGCCAGCTTGCTGAGGAGCGGAACCGGAACGGGGGCAACAGGACCGGCCGCTACGGCCGCAACGGCAGTCAGCGCCACGGCATCCGGCACGGGAAGGGCATCCAGCAGCATGGGAAGCTTCTCAAGCCCGGCCAGTTCCTCACGGCAGGCGGCGCAGTCCTTGAGGTGGGACGCAAAAGCCGCCTGGTCGTCGTCGTCCAGGCCGCCCAGGAGGTAGGCACCCAGCAACTGGTGGGGATCAAAACCGTTCACCGTTCCACCCCCATTTCATCCAGGATGGTGCGCAGGGCACGGACCGCGTAATAGGCGCGGGACTTCACGGTTCCGCTGGGGATGTTGAGCTGGACGGCGGCTTCATTGACCGTAAAACGGCGGTAATGCAGGGCCACCAGGACGTCGCGGTGCTCCTTGCTCAGCCGGAGCAGGGCCTCCTCGATCAAGACCCGGATCAACAGCTCATCCACCTTTTCCATCGCCCCGCCGTGATCCGTGAGGCCGCTTTCCAGTGTTTCCGGGCGCCGCTGGGCACGCCGGTAGTTGTCGATCATGATGTTCCTGGCCGTCCGGTACAGGTAGCTGCGGAGGCTGCCGTTGATCTCCGGCGCGTGCTGCCAGACGCGGAGCACGGTCTCCTGCACCACGTCCTCAGCCAGTTGGGGGTCCCGGGAGGCACTGAGGACGAACCGGCGCAGGGCGGGGCCGTGTTCGCGGTAGATGGACGCCACCACGTCCTCATCCAGCGGCATGCCGTCCCTCCTGATGTGGTTCTGTCCCACATTCCTGCTGATGTCCTAAAGACGCCGCGGGCCGATAAAAAGTTCATCCTGCTTGAACCATTCTTCACCCGGATGCGTCGTAGGGGTTAGCGTCCGGTATCAGACGCCGGGCCCAGCCAAGGAGCAACCCATGAAACACCACCCGGGTGCAGGCCTCGCCATCCTGGCCTTTGCCGCGGTACTGACGGCCTGCGCCGGCGGCACCGGAACCGCGCCGGCCACCAGCCCCGCTGTCACCACCGGCGCGCCTGCCACGTCCGCAACGGCCCCCGCCGCGTCGGTGTCCCCGCCCTCGGCAACGTCCACCACGGCCAGCGCCGGCGTCGACCTCAAGACAGCCTCCACAAGCGCCGGCACCATCGTGGTGGATGGAAAGGGAATGAGCGTGTACTTCTTCACGAAGGATGTGAAGGACTCCGGAACCAGTGCCTGCACTGACGCCTGCCTGGTTGCGTGGCCCCCTGTTTTTGCTTCCTCGGAAACTCCGTCCGCCGAGGGCGTCACGGGAGCCTTGGGCACCATCACCACCCCGGATGGCAAGCAGCAGGTAACCCTGGAGGGACTGCCGCTGTACTACTTCGCGAAGGACACAAAGCCGGGCGACATCCTGGGCCAGGGCGTCAATGACGTCTGGTACCTGGCGGATCCGTCCGGCGCCATGATCAAGATGGGCGGTGCATCAGCCTACTGAGTTGGATTTGCCGGCCGGACCGGCCCGCCTCCATGCTCTTCGCGGCAGGGCTTGAATGGCGGGCGGCGGCCGGGAAAACGGGCCGCAGGCGCCCTACCGCAGCTAGCGCAGCGGAACTGCGGGGAGAGTCCCGGGCAGCGGAAGTTCTGACGCGCCGGGGACGGGCACCTGCGGCGGCTGGCCTACACCGTTGGTGAGATCATCCGGAACGGCGGTGGCCAGGTCCTCCGCAGCAGGAAGGCCGGCCGGCTTCCCCGGGGCGGCGTCCTGCCCGGCTGCCGTTTCCGGCGGGGCGGGAGCGTTCGACGGCGTCACCTCCGCCGGTTGCGCGGCGGGACCTGGTGCGGCCGGGACAGTCTCTTCGGCGGCGGGGGTTGCCGGCGTGGCCGGAACCGGGACTGCGGGGTCATCAGCCTGGTTCCCCACCGGAACCCCGGTGGATCCCGTCACAAACGAGGCGACGGCATGGTTGAACCGGCTGAAGGAGTCCCGGAACCCCTGGTCGGAAGCCGCGGCGACGGCTCCGCCGGCGGACAGCGAGACGGCCACGGACAGTGCTGTCAGGGTGACGCGCCGCTTGGCCCGGCGCCGCGCGGCCAGCTCATCGGGGGGTGCGGCGGCGGATACTGCTGCGGTCTCAACTGGCGCGGCCGCGGCAAGTGCGGTGGCACTGGTTGAAGCCGCCACCTCCTCGGCACGCTGCATCAGGGCCGCTACCTCCGCGGAGGGTTCCGGCGTCACAGCACCCAGGGCGCGGAGTTGCAGGAGCGCTGGATGGAGCTGTCCGTCGTCGTCCAGCCCTGCCTCCAGCAGCAGCTGGTCAACGAATCCGTCGCTGCGGGATCCTGCGGTGTCACTCATGATTCGCCTGGTTTCTTGAGAGCGTCTGTGCTTTGAGGTTCTGAAGGGCCCTGCGCTGGAGCTGTTTGATGGCCCCGGTGCTTTTGCCCATGATGCCCGCCACCTGTTCGATGGACAGGTCCGCCACCACGCGGAGCGCCAGTACTTCCTGGTGTTCGCCGCTGAGGCCGTCCAGCATCGCGGCGGCCCCGCCGTCCAGTTCCACGGCCTGGTCCTCCGCCGACGGCGTTGTGCGGCCGTCATGCTGGGGATCGTAGGGCGTCAGTTGCGGCCTGCGCTCCAGCCGGCGGTAGTGGTCCACCATGCGGGCGTGGGCAATGGAGAAGATCAAGGATTTGGCGCCCTGCAGGCCGCCGGTGAGCCCTTGGATCTTCGGATAGAACGCCAGGAACACGTCCTGCGTTACCGCTTCCGGGTCGTCAACACCGCGGGCCTTGAGGTAGCCCTGGACGGGGCCGGCGAAGGACCGATAGGCAGCGCCGAACAGCACAGCGGGATCTGTTCCGGCTGCACTGTCGAATATGTCGATCTCTTCATGGGCCAAAGTGTCTAGCACCAGCGGCTCCTCCATCCCGGAACGCGGAGTGCGCCTGTCCCGGTTGTGCGGTGCGGATTGCCTGTCCCCGCTGCTTCTTCCGCCTGCGGCAGCACCACGCTGCCGGCAGGCGGGACTGCAGGAACGGGGGGATGGTTCCTGCAGTCCGGAGTGGCCGCAGCCACAAAACAGCTGCGGTCCACCCTAGCCAACGGTGCCTAGCGGACTGAAACCGCGGGGGCTTCCACGACGTCGGCGCCCTCAACCGGAACAGCAGGCACGGCAGGAACGGCGGGCTCGCCGTCGACACCCGGGACGGCGGGGACGGCAGGAACGGCCGGAAGCTCGGGACGTTCAACCTCAACGGCGGCGGAGCCTGTGGCAGCCGCTCCGGCTTCGGCGGCGGCATCCGCGTCCGCAACAACATCGGCGCAGAAGTCCCCAACGTTAGCTTCGCCTTCGGCAGCAATAACCAGCGAGGAGAAGCCCTGGGCAGACGCGTTGAGGCTGCCGTTGGTGAAAGCGGTGCAGAGACCGAAGGCTGCGGCGCCTGCTGCGTCAACGGCAGTACCGGCGGCAACGGAAGCCGAAGCCTGGGCGGCGGCTTCCTCATCGCTGACCGTGGCGTCGGCAGCTGCATCAGCAGTTGCCGTTGCATCGGCGTCGGCTGCCGCATCCGTGGTGGACTCCGCACCGGCCTGGGCGTCAGAGGCTGCCTCGGCTGCAAGCTGCGGGGCGGGAGCGCCGAACAGTTCGTGCGCGGCCTGCTGCGCGTCAGCGGGGAGGACACCGGTAACGGCGGCTGCGCCGGTTCCGCCGACGGCCAGGGTGCCTGCTGCCAGGACTCCGGCGGCGACTTTACTGGTGGCGAGAACGGTGAACAAAGACATCAAGTACTCCAAACCTGGACAACATATCGGGTTGGGCCCGGCGTGCGGACCCATCACCTCCTACATCGCCGGGGGCAGCGGAAAGGTTACGGACGCTGGAAATCTTTTTATTGCCCGTCCGTATCAGGACCACCGGACCGTCGCCCTTACGATCGATGCATGTCCAACAGCAACCAGCCGCAGCAGTCCGACACACAAACCGGTGCGCCCCGGAAAGAGGCCGGCACCTGGCAATCCATGGTGGACAACAACAAGGCGTTGCTCCTGCGGAAGACCGGCCAGGATACGGCCCATTGGGTGGAGCAGGCCCGGGCGGCAGGCATCCGCAGCGACCGGGAACTCCGCGACTGGATGCGGGACGGTTTTGGCGTGACGGGCTATGCCCAGTACGCGGTGTCCTGGGAGATGTTCGGTTACCCGGAGTTCATGCTGCGCGACGCCGACGAACTGATCGACGGCCAATACGCCAACCACCCGCAGCTGCGGCCCATCGCCGATTCCATCCTTGCCTGGGCGTCAGCCGCCGACGGCGTCCAGATCCAGATGCGGAAGGGCTACGTGTCCCTGCACAGCCCGCGCCGAAAGTTCGCCCAGGTGACCCGGTCCACCAACTCGGCGGTGGACGTGACCCTGCGCCTTGATGCTCCCGCCGGGGGCCGGCTGGAACAGGTCAGGACACGGGCGGACGATCCCTTTACGCTCCGGGTGCGGCTGGTGTCCCCCGAGCAGGTGGACGACGAGCTGCTGGAAATCCTGGCCGCGGCCCTGGAGCAGAACAGCTAGGGAAATTGCTGATTCGCGGGACAGGCGCCGGAGTCGCCGGATATTCACGGCGGCCCCGGTGGCTGTCCCGCGAATTGGCGGACCGGAAGGACGTGCGACCTGTTTCTAGGCCTGCACGAGGTCCGCGTCGGCCTCTTCAAACTCCACGGCTGCGACGATTTCGAGGGTTTCGGGGTTGATCATGAAGGCTTCGTCGTCTTCCTCCACCATCAGGAAGTCGCCGTGGTCCGTGGAGAAGTGCCAGGCCAGGGTCTTCTCGCCGTCGTGCAGGTAGTTAGGGTCCCCCATGGTGATCTTGAGGAGCTGGTACCCGGCAACGCTGCAGAGCTCGCGGATGATGATTTCGAAGTCCGGGGAGTCCTCCAGCGCTTCGGCCTCTGCCTGGGCCTGGCGTTCGGGCAGATCCGGGATCAAGGCAGCCAGCCGCTGGATGTACGCGCCCACCTCTTCGTCGTCGAGCACCAGGAGATCGGCCTGTCCGCGCAGCCAGGCGGCATTCAGTGCGGTGATGTTCTCCCGCTCCAGCAGCTCCTCGAACTCGCCGTCGAGCTCTTCCATCCGCAGGACGGCGTCGGGGGTCTCTTCACCCTGGTCCAGTCCGCCGTCGAGGTAGTGCTCGGCCTCCTCCTCGGTCAGGGCGTCGTAGGCCGCAACAGCGCGGTTGAACAGGTCCAGGTGGGCGGTTGCTCCCATGCCGGCCATACCCTCGCGGATCAGGGTGTCCGTTTCGGACCGGTCCACGGCCATGAAGGAGTACTGCGCGAAGCCGCCCTCGAGTGACTGCGTGAGGTAGAAATCCACGTAGTAGCTGCGGACCGCCACCGGCGACATCTCCTCGGTGTGCAGAAGAGCGGTGTGCATGGCGTCCACCACGCTCACATTGGCCTCAACTGCCTCCTCATCGCTGGCTTCGATGCTGCTGCTGGTCAGGACGACGGGCTGCTGGCTGGTGATCATGGCAATCCTTACTGCTGTTCGCTGGTGGTGCTCAGGACACTTTTCACGCTACGGCTGAGGGATTACCGGCCCATTGAGGAGGAAGTGAACGTCTAGCGAAGTTTTCAGCAACTGCACAAGGGTTAACCGTTCGCCCTGCTGCCGGGAACTCCCACAGACCCCCTCTTGACCAGGGTTGCGGAAAATTCAGGTTTTGCAGCGGGCGCCTTCCTGCCCTGGATCTGGCGGATGAGGGCTTCAGCGGCGGCGACGCCCATCTCGTAGACGGGCTGCGCAATCACGGTCAGAGGCGGTGTGGTGAGCCGGGTCCAGGCAAAGTCGTCGTACATCAGGAATGAGACGTCGTCCGGGATCGAGAGCCCCAGGTCCTGGATCGCCTCGACGACGCTGAGGCCGATGAGTCCGTCCGAGGCAATGATCGCCGTGGCGGGATCAGGCTGCTGCAGCAGTTCACGGGTGATTTTCCTGATGGACTCCGGACCGCCGGCGTTGAGCCGGACCAGGTCCTCGGGTTGGGGAAGCCCCGCCTCGTCGAACGCACGCTTCATACCGTCCCGGCGGTCCGATATCTGCGAGGAGTCCAGCGGCAGGCCGGCGAAGTAAGGCTCATCCGTCCGAATGGTGGAAATGAAGGCAATCCGGCGGTGCCCTTCCCCGATCAGGTAAGTGGTGGATTCATAGGAGATCCCCTCCATCTCCACCGCCACCGTGTCCACCTCCACCCCCTGGGCCTTACGATCGAGGAGCACCAAGGGCCTTCCGGACGTGTGAACGCTTGCCAGGTGCTGGGTATCAACCGATGAAGCCGGCGCGATGATCAGGCCGTCAACGCGCTTGTCCAGCAGCACCTTCACTGCGTCGACTTCGGCTGCTGTGTCCTCATCGGTATTGACCAGTATGACGTTGAACCCGCTCTTCTTCGCGGTGTCAGTAATGCCCCTGGTCGCGAGGCCAAAGTGCGGGTTCTCGATGTCGCCCACCACCACGCCGATAGTGTTTGACTTCCCCGTGTTCATGCTGCGCGCGAGTTCATTTGGGCGGTAGTTCAGCTCTTCCGCTGCTGCCAGTACGCGCTCCCTCACATCGTCACTCACTGCGCCATAGTTGCCCAGCGCACGTGCTGCCTGGGCCTTGGATACCTGTGCGGCCTTGGCGACGTCGGCGACTGTTACATCGCGTCGTCGTGAAGCGTCAGTACTCATTTCGGCCTTTCCCGTAGGACGCTTGACGCCCTTTTGTGGCTTGGGTTACATTTCTATCAATCGGTGTGAGTCCGGTCTCAATCGTAGAGACTGAGACCGGACTCAGCAAGAGGTACCGGCCAAGCATCACCCCACGGCGGATCTCGATCCTCCACTCCCGCTTCTCTCGATTGGAAAACTCGCTGTGTTTACTCGAAAGACTTTCCGCCCCGCAACACTGGTTGCCGTGGCCGTCGCCGCGGTCCTGGCACTGTCCGGCTGCGGAGCATCCACTCCTGCTTCATCCTCGTCCGCGGACAACCCGTACGGCCTGATTGAGCCCGGATCCATCCGTGTCGCCAGCCTGGGTGACTCGAAGCCGTACACCTTCACCGACGCCCAGGGTAAGTTCACGGGCTTCGATGTCGAACTCTTTACGGACGTGGCCCGCCGCGCCGGTGTAGACAACGTGGTCTTCACCGGCCAGGACTTCTCCGGCCTGCTCGCCGCCGTCGCCAACGGGCAGTTCGACGCCGGGGTCGCCGCCATCGGCATCACGGACAAGCGCAAGGAAACCGTTGATTTCTCCGACGGCTACCTGGCCGGCTACCTGACCATCATCACCACCAAGACGTCCGGCATCAACGATCCGGAAGGGCTCTCCGGCAAGCGCCTGGGCGTTGTCCAGGGAACGCTGCAGGAGGCCTACGCGGTCAAGAATTTCACCTCCGCAAGCCTGGTGCGCTTCCCGGACAACAACACGGCAGTCTCGGCCGTCAACAGCGGCGCTGTCGACGCGCACTTCCTCGACTACGAGGCCGCCAAGTCCTACCAGGAACAGTTTGGCCTGGTGAGCGCGGCTGATATCCCGTCCTTCGACGCTCCCGCCGGCTTCGCCGTCGCCAAGGGCAAGACCGAATTCAAGGAGGCCCTGAACAAGGGCCTGGCCGAAGCCATGGAGGACGGCACCTGGAAGAAGCTCTACGAAAAGTGGTTCCCGGGCTCCCCGATGCCCGAGCAGTACCTTCCCAAGGCCGAGCAGACGTCCAGCCCGGCGCCCAGTAACTAACCCCTCCCAAGGTTGCGGGGGCGGTCCACCGGAATTACCCGCCATGACCGCCCCCGTTCCACCAGCTAACAACGTCTGAGAGCAACCATGGACTGGCTCAACACCATCATCCGCACCTTCTTCGACTTCGAAGCAATGGTCGAAGTCCTGCCCCAACTTCTGGGCGTGGGCCTCCTGAACACCCTCATCATTTCCGTCTCAGCCACGATCATCGGCCTGGTGCTCGGCATGATCGTCGCCGTTATGGGCATTTCACCGTCCCGGTGGCTGCGGGTCCCGGCCCGCATTTACACGGACCTGTTCCGTGGCTTGCCGGCCATCCTTACCATCCTGCTGATCGGCCAGGGGTTCGCCCGGCTGAGCCAGTCCATCTTCGGCCCTTCGCCGTACCCCTTGGGCATCATCGCCCTAAGCCTGATCGCCAGCGCCTACATCGGTGAGATCTTCCGTGCCGGCATCCAAAGCGTGGACAAGGGCCAGGGCGAGGCCTGCCGCGCCCTGGGCATGAGCTACGGCAAATCAATGGCACTCGTGGTCATTCCCCAGGGCATCCGCCGCGTGCTGCCGGCACTGGTCAACCAGTTCATCGCCATCGTCAAGGACTCTTCACTCGTCTACTTCCTCGGCCTGCTGGTCAGCGAACGTGAACTCTTCCGCGTGGGCCAGGACGCCGCAGTCCTCTCCGGAAACCTCTCCCCGCTGGTGATGGCCGGCATCTTCTACCTCATCATCACCGTGCCGCTGACGCACCTGGTGAACTACTTCGACAGCCGCTTCCGGGCAGGAAAACGCCGTCCCGCGGCCCCCTCCAGCGGCCTCAAGGAAGTCAAGGAACTCGACGCGGCCTCGCCGCTCACTACCGGGAGCAACACATGATCACCAGCACCAGCGCCAACCCCACCGCTGACATCCAGACCTTCCACGGATCCAGCCTGGAACTCAAAAACCTGACTATGGCGTACGGGGACATCGAGGTGCTCCGCAACGTCAGCCTTACCGTGGCCCCCGGCACCACCACCTGCATCATCGGGCCGTCGGGCTCGGGCAAGTCCACCCTGCTCCGCGGGGTCAACAGGCTCCACGAACCCAAAAGCGGCGACGTGCTCCTGGCGGGTGAGAGCGTACTGAAGGTCAACCCCGACATCCTGCGCAGCCGGATCGGGATGGTCTTCCAGCACTTCAACCTCTTCCCGGACCACACAGCCCTGGAGAATGTGGCCCTCGCCCTCTGGAGCGTCAAGAAGATGCCCAAGGCAGAGGCACGGGAGCGGGCACGCCTCCGCTTGGCCGAGGTGGGCCTTGCCGAACGTGCCGACCACCGTCCACGGGACCTTTCCGGCGGACAGCAGCAGCGCGTGGCCATTGCCCGTGCCCTCGCCATGGAACCCGAAGTGATGCTCTTCGACGAGGCCACCAGCGCCCTGGACCCCGAGCTGGTCAAGGGCGTCCTGACCCTCATGGCGTCGCTTGCAAAGCGGGGCATGACCATGGTGGTGGTGACGCACGAAATGGGCTTTGCCCGGAAAGTGGCCGACCAGGTCGTATTTATGGATGAAGGCGAAGTAGTCGAAGTGGGCACGCCCGCGGACATCTTCGACAACCCCAAGAGCGAACGCCTCCAGCGTTTCCTCTCCGAGGTGCTGTGATGGCGAATGTCAGCAAAGGACCCATCCGTACCGCCGTCGTCGGCTTCGGGATTTCCGGACGCGTCTTCCATGCACCCCTGATCGAGGCGGACCCGTCCTATTCACTGGACGTGATTGTCACTGCGGACCCGGACCGCGCTGCCGCAGCAGCAGCCCGCTACCCGCGGGCCCGGATTGTCCCGACGGCGGAGGCCCTGTTCGCGCTGTCAGCCGACCTTGACCTGGTGGTCCTGGGTACCCCTCCGGTCACCCATTTCGACTTCGCTTCGAGGGCGATCGCCCACAAGCTGCACGTTGTGGTGGACAAGCCATTCGTCACCACATCCGCACACGGCGAAGAGCTGGCCGCCAGAGCGGCCGACGCCGGCGTTCAGCTGACGGTCTTCCAGAACCGCCGGTGGGACGCGGATTTCCTGACCCTCAAAAAGCTCCTGGACGCCGGTGAGCTGGGCGAGGTCCGGACGTTCGAATCACGGTTCGAGTGGTGGCGCCCGGAAGGTTTCGGGAACTGGCGCGACTCCGCCACCACGGCGGAGGGCGGCGGCATCCTCCATGACCTGGGCGCCCACCTCATCGACCAGGCCATCCAGCTGTTTGGGCCGGTGGCGCGCAGCTACGGCGAAACAGCAGGGCAGGGCACCGGCCGGTCAGGCCCGGAACAGGAAGCCTTCGTGTCCCTGCTGCACGATTCGGGCGTACGCTCCCGGCTCTGGATGAACGGCGCCGCCCCGCAGGCAGGCCCCCGGTTCCATGTGCTCGGCTCGGCCGCCGGGTACACCAAGTGGGGACTGGACGGGCAGGAACGTGCACTTGATGCCGGGGTCCTCCCCACCGATCCCGCTTATGGTGTGGACCCCCAGGTCTCTTGGGGGGTCCTGGGGGTGGACGGCGCCACAAGCGCCGTTCCCGCCGAGCGGGGGGCCTATCCCGAGTTCTACCGGCTCCTGGCCGACGCACTCCTCCGCGGGGCGCCGCTCCCGGTTGACCCGGCAGACGCCGTCGAAGTCTTGAAAGTCATTGAAGAAGTCCATGCCCTTGCCTGACACAGCACGTCACGGCACAGCCCTTTACACAGGAAAGCGAGTACCCATGTCTTCCACCAACTCCGCCAGGAAAGTTGCCGTTATCGGTGGCGGAATCCTTGGTGTTTCCACCGCCGTCCACCTGCTGCGCGAAGGTGCCTCGGTAGTCCTGCTCACCGAAAGCGGTTTGACCAGCGAGGCCTCAGGCAGGTCGCTCTCATGGCTCAATTCCGCGGGGGAACGCTCCACGCCCTATCACCTGCTCCGCATGGCGGGGGTTGACCGGTACCGGACGCTGTTCGCTGCCGACCCGTCCCGCGAATGGCTCCAGTTTGACGGCGGACTGATGTGGAACGCGGAAGGCCAGGCGGATGCCACGGCTGCCCGCCACCGCTATGAACGGAACAAGGGCTACGACTCGAAGCTGCTGGCCCCCGCCGAGATCTCCCAGGCGGCCCCGGGCGTGGATGCCGCAGCCGTGCCCGAGAACGCTATCTTCAACCCCGGCGAAGGCTGGGTGAGCCTGCCGGACCTGGTGGAGTTCCTGATGGCGGAGTTCCACGAACTCGGGGGTGAACTGGTCCTTAATGCAGGAAAAGCCTCGGTGGTGGTTGAAGGCGGGCGGGCTGTCGGTGTCCAGGCCGCTTCGGGTGCCGTGCACGGTGCCGACGCCGTCCTGGTTGCTTGCGGGGCCGCAACCCCGGCCGTTGTGGCGCCGCTGGGTGTCAATATCCCCAATGGTTCGCCGGTCTCCATGCTGGTTATCACCAAGCCGGTGGAGCACGGCCTGGCCCCGGTGCTGAACACGCCCCGCGCGGCCGTGCGGCCCAACCCCGGAAACACCCTCGCCCTGGACCACGACTGGTACGAGGAGAACATCACTGAGCATGCTGACGGCAGCTTCAGCATCCCCGATGAGGTAGTCCAGGAACTGGCAGACGAAGCCTCCAAGCTGGTTCAAGGCAACCCCGAGCTCAAGCCTGCGTCGTGGAAGATCGGATACAAGCCGATCCCGGGTGACGGGGAACCGGTGTTTGGCGAACTCGGCAAGGTTCCTGGATGCTTTGTGGCCTTTACGCACTCCGGCGCGACGCTCGGCCTGATCGCGGGCGAGCTCCTGGCGGGAGAAATCCTTACAGGGGAACGGCATCCCATGCTCGAAACCTTCCGTCCGGAGCGGTTCTCCTAGCATCCAGCCACCCTTCCCGCAGGCCGTGGCGTGCCGCTGTTTCCGCAGCGGCATGCCACGGCTTCGTTCGTTCTGCCGCATGTTTTGCTGATCAGGTTGTTCACTCCTCGAGGGGCGGCGCGCACCCCGCCCCGGCAGCGAACTAAGATGGATCAGATAACCAACCACCGGACGCGGTTCCGCCGTGTCCTGCTGAAAGTAGCGCGCACCATGCCATCCCAACCGGACGAGAGTGCGGCACTGGCGATTCAGACACCCGCCATCAACGACCGCTCCCTTGCGGCGGGACTGGCCTATGCCATGGGCAGCCGCGTCTCCGGGATCTCGTTTGATGCCGGCACGGGCCTGATGCTGGGCAAGGTCCGGGGAGGCGCCGAGGTTCCGTACTCCACCACGGCCAAGCTGGTCCGCAAAGCCGGCGGCTGGAGCTGCACGGTTGGGGTGTGCAGCTGTCCCGTCCGCAAGGACTGCAAGCACGTTGCGGCGCTGCTCTTCGCGGCCGAGGACAACCCCGCCATCCGGGTCCAGCTGCTGTCACCGGCAACCGCCACCCAAGTGGCCCGGGAGCCGTCGGCCGCCGCCCTGTCCGACTGGGAACAGGCCCTCAGCCCGCTGATCTCGCAGCCAGGGGGTGCGCCTTCGGGCACCGGAGTTCCGCTGGCGCTGCAGTTCGAGATAGAGGAACCGGCCCCGCACTTCTCCTACACAGGCCGCCGGGATCCGCTGCGCAGCGTCCGCCAGCTCAAGGCCCGCCCCGTCATTATGGGTGCCAAGGGCAAGTGGATCCGCGGCGACGTCTCCTGGAACACGCTGAGCTACCTGAACTTCCGCCGCGAGTGCAACGAGGCGCACGTTGAGTGGATGCAGGAGTTCCTGGCCGCCCATTCCGCGTCGGCCAGCCGGATGCACAATTCGTCCGGCCTGTGGCTCGGCCTGAACTCCTACTCCGGGAAGAACCTGTGGAGCCTGCTGTCCGACGCAGGAAAGATCGGGCTCGCCCTGGTCCACTCGCGCGGCACCGAACCGGTGCGCCTGGCGGAGGCCCCTGCCGCCGTCGGGCTTAATCTCGGGCGGTATGGCGCGCCCGCGGCAGGCAGCGCTGACCCCGCAGGGGATGGCGACGCGCCTCAGCAAGCGTCCGACGACGGCGGGCTGGAGCTTTCGCCCACCATCACCGTGGAGGGGGTCGAGGTTGATCCGGCCGCCGTGGGGACGATCGGCCGCCCTGCGCACGGCCTGTTCTTCACCTCCGGCGAGGCTGCCTTGCCCGGAGTTCCGGACCCCGACGGCACCATCACCCTGGCGCCGCTGGAGGGTGGCTTGAGCGAGGAACTGCTGGCGTTCGTCACGGCCGGCAGCACGCTGCATATTCCTGCCAAGGATGAGTCCCGTTTCCTCACCGGGTTCTATCCCAAGCTGAAGCAGGCGGCCCGTGTGACGGCGCGGGACGAATCCGTCGAGCTTCCCGCGCTGGCCGTTCCCACGCTCTCGCTGCTGGCAAACTACGGCGCGGACCACAAGGTGCGGCTGCATTGGGAGTGGCACTACAAGACCGGAAACCTGGTCACCGCCCAGCCGCTGTGGCGCCACCCCGGCGACCACGGCTACCGCGACGACATCGCAGAAGCCCGCATCCTTGAGGGCATCGGCCACCCGTGGGAGGTGGTTCCCGCCTTGGGCGAGTCGGCGACCGGCGGCTGGGGCACTCCCCGCCTGGCGGCGTCGGCCGAGCTCACGGGCCTGGACACGCTGGCGTTCACCGAGGAAGTGCTGCCGCGGCTGCGTGAAGCTCCGGATGTGGACGTGGAAACGGCAGGCGACATCGCCGATTACCGCGAGGCCGAGGAAGCCCCGGTCGTCTCCATCTCCACCAAGGCCACCGAGCAACGCGACTGGTTCGACCTCGGCATCCAGATTTCCCTCGAGGGCCAGCCGGTGTCCTTCGCGGCGGTGTTCTCCGCCTTGGCCGCCGGCCAGACCAAGATGCTGCTCCCCAGCGGCGCCTACTTCTCGCTGGACCTGCCGGAGCTGCACCAGCTGCGGGCGCTGATCGAGGAAGCCCGGTCGCTGCAGGACAACAAGGACGCCCCGCTGCAGATCAGCCGTTTCCAGGCCGGGCTGTGGGACGAGCTGGCGCAGCTGGGCATCGTGGACGAGCAGGCCGCCGCCTGGCGTTCGGCGGTGGGCGGCCTCCTGGAAGGCGGCGTGGACGGGCTGCCGTTGCCGGCCACCCTGAATGCCGAGCTTCGGCCCTACCAGCTCGAGGGCTTCAACTGGCTCACCTTCCTGTACCGGCACAGCCTGGGCGGCGTCCTGGCCGACGACATGGGCCTCGGCAAGACCGTGCAGGCCCTGGCGCTGATGTGCGCGGCGAAGGAACAGGCCGGGGAGAAGTCCCCCGACGCCGTGGCTCCCTTTTTGGTGGTTGCGCCCACCAGCGTGGTGGGCAACTGGGCGGCGGAGGCCGCGCGCTTTGCGCCCGGGTTGAAGGTGCAGGCAGTCGGCGAGACGTTCGCAAAGAGCGGGCAGGAGGTGGCTGACGCGCTGGCCGGGGCGGACATCGTGATCACCTCGTATGCCCTGTTCCGCATCGATTACGACGCCTACGCCTCCCGGGAGTGGTCCGGCCTGGTGCTGGACGAGGCGCAGTTCGTGAAGAACCACCAGTCCAAGGCCTACCAGTGCGCGCGCAAGCTGCCGGCCGCCTTCAAGCTGGCCATTACCGGCACGCCGCTGGAGAACAACCTCATGGAGTTCTGGGCACTGACGTCCATCGTGGCACCGGGCCTCTTTTCCAGCCCCAAGCGCTTCGCGGAGTACTACCAGAAGCCCGTGGAGAAGAACGGCGACAAGGGGCAGCTGGACAAGCTCCGGCGCCGGGTCCGTCCCCTGATGATGCGCCGCACCAAGGACCAGGTGATCAAGGACCTGCCGCCCAAGCAGGAGCAGATCCTGGAAGTGGTGCTGAACCCGCGCCACCAGAAGGTCTACCAGACACACCTGCAGCGCGAGCGGCAAAAGATCCTGGGGCTGATCGAGGACGTGAACAAGAACCGGTTCACCATCTTCCAGTCGTTGACCCTGCTGCGGCAGCTCAGCCTGGACGCCTCGCTGGTTGACCCGTCGCTTTCGGGGGTCCGTTCAAGCAAGCTTGACGTATTGTTCGAGCAGCTCGAGGACCTCGTTGCCGAGGGCCACCGTGCCCTGATCTTCAGCCAGTTCACCGGGTTCCTGGGGAAGGTGCGCGAGCGGCTTGATGAGGAGAAGATCGAGTACTGCTACCTCGACGGCGGTACCCGCAACCGTGCCGACGTGGTCAGTGAGTTCAAGAACGGCAGCGCCCCGGTATTCCTGATCTCGCTGAAGGCCGGCGGCTTCGGCCTGAACCTCACCGAGGCCGACTACGTCTTCCTGCTGGATCCCTGGTGGAACCCGGCCTCCGAGGCGCAGGCAGTGGACCGGACCCACCGGATCGGCCAGGCCAGGAACGTGATGGTGTACCGGCTGGTGGCCAAGGACACCATCGAGGAAAAGGTCATGGCGCTCAAGGCCCGGAAGTCGCAGCTGTTCGCCGACGTGATGGAGGGCGACGCCCTGGCCGGCGGCGCCATCACGGCGGAGGACCTGGCGGGGCTGTTCAAGGAGTAGTTGCCCCGCTGCTGCCCGGCTTCTCGACACGTTATTCTTGGTGCAACCAGAAACTACAACGTTGGAGAAACCGTGCACCAGCAGCCCGCCGCCACGGTGGCCCTCCCGTCTATCGGGCGGGCTCGCCTGCCGCATCTTCTTCCGCTGCGCGCGGACGCGTTTTCGGTCCCCTACCGTGATCCCGTCTGGGACGGGCCCACCGATCCGGTCCTCATGGCCGACCACCTGAAGGGCGAGTGGGTGCTTTTCTACACCCAGCGCCGCGCCACGAAACCCGGTCTGACGGGCGTGGAATGGGTACATGGCACGGCCATCGGCGTCGCGCGGTCTTCCGACGGCGGGGCCACCTGGAACTACCAAGGCACCGCGGACGGACTGGTGCCGCCGGAAACTGAACGTCCCGCTACACTCTGGGCGCCCGACGTCGTACGCATTGGGGACCAGTGGATCATGTACCTGACCGTCCTGGGCGGTGTCCGGACGGACTGGACCGGGAGTGCGTCCATCGTGCAGTTCGCCAGCCCGGACCTCGAGACGTGGGAGTACCTGGGGCAGGTAGACCTGGACTCGCCCCGGGTCATTGATGCCGCCGTCGCACCTTGCGGCGATGGCCGCTACCGGCTCTGGTACAAGGACGAGGCCCGGGGTTCCAACACCTACAGCGCGGTCAGCGACAGGCCCCAGGACCCGTCGTCATGGGTAGTGGAAGGCCTCACGATCCCCGGCCGCCCGCATGAGGGACCGAAGGTGTTCCGGCTGGAGGGCCACTACTGGATGATCGTGGACGAGTGGCGTGGCCAGGCGATCTACCGCTCCGCCGACGCCACAGGCAACTGGACGCGGCAGGAACACCGTGGCGGCCTCATCCTCACGGCCCCCGAATCCGTGGAGGGAAGGCCCGTCGTCGGACGCCATGCGGACGTGGTTCCCCTGGCACCCGGGGAGGACGGCAGGGAACGCGCCCTGCTGGTGTATTTCACCCATCCGTATTGGGGCGGCGAAGACATCGGCACCATGGACCCGGAGCCCAGGACACGCCTCAGCCACGTCCGGGCGGCCGTCCTGGAAGTGCGGAACGGCAACCTGGTCTGCAGCGGGCACTAGTAGAGCAGGCAGCAGAACCGGCACGACAAAAGGCCAAACCTTGGAACTATAAGCCAGCTGCTGCTGGCACCGGTCCAAGGTTTGGCCCTCTGCCTGACTCGTCCGCCGGAGTGGTTACCGGACTTCCGGGAGGTCCCTACGCACGCTGGGGGGAGCCCAGCTCCACCGGGTCCTCGTCCGTGAGGTATGCAAGCTCGGAGTGTGCGGCGAGGTCGATGCCGCGCATTTCGTCCTCGGGCTTGATGCGCAGGCCGATCGTCTTGTCCAGGATCTTCGCGAGGATCCAGGTGATGCCGAAGGAGTAGACCAGCACCGTGACGGTTGCCAGCGCCTGGACACCGAGCAGTTCAACGCCGCCTCCGTAGAAGAGGCCGTTGACGGCGTTGGGGGCAGCGTCGGTGGCGAAGAGGCCGATCAGCAGGGTGCCGAGGATGCCGCCCACCAGGTGGACACCGACGACGTCGAGCGAGTCGTCGTAGCCCAGGCGGAACTTCAGTTCGATGGCCAGCGAGCAGACGGCACCGGCAATCAGGCCGATAGCCACGGCACCCAACGGGCTGACGGAACCACAGGCCGGGGTGATGGCGACCAGCGCGGAAATCAGGCCGGACGCCGCGCCCATGCTGGTGGCGGCCCCGCGGCGGAGGCGCTCAACGAGTGCCCAGGCGAGGAGGCCCGCCGAAGCAGCCACGGCGGTGTTCAGGAAAACCACCGACGCCGACTGGCCGGCGGACAGTGCCGAGCCTGCGTTGAACCCGAACCAGCCCACCCACAGCAATCCGGCGCCGATGAGCACCAGCGGCCGGCTGTGCGGTTTCGCGTGTTCCACTTTGGGCCAGCCGGAGCTCTTGCCGAGGACCAGTGCCAGGGCGAGGGCGGCGGCGCCGGCGTTCATGTGCACGGCGGTGCCGCCGGCGAAATCGATGGCCTTGATGCCGCTGGCGATCCAGCCGCCGGTCACGCTGCCGTCCGCCGACGAGAAGGCGAACACCCAGTGCGCGATGGGGAAATAGACGATGGTGGCCCAGATGCCGGCGAACAGCATCCACGCGCCGAACTTCATGCGCCCGGCCGCAGCTCCCGCCACCAGCGCCGTGGTGACGCAGGCGAAGAAGAGCTGGAACGCGGCGAACAGGATGACCGGGATGGACGCCTCTTCATCCGCGGCCAGCAGCTGCCCCATCCCGGGGAACTCGGTGACGTCACCGATCAGGCCCAGTCCGCCCACGGAATTTCCGAAGGCCATCGAGTACCCGAACAGTGCCCAGAGGACAGCCACCAGGCTGGCGCCGCCAAAGCACATCATCATCATGTTGAGAATGCGGCGCGACCCCACCATGCCCCCGTAGAACAGGGCCAGGGCGGGGATCATCATGCAGACCAGCGCCGAGCTGGCCAATATCCAAGCGACATTTCCCGAATCCATTGGGAAACCCCTTTCGTGATGCGAGGAGAGAACGGAAATCGCCCGTCAAAGCCACTCCGGAGGAGGGACGCGGAGTCAGTACCACGTTCATCGGAGGGCGGCTATTGCCGTCTGGTTCCAACTGTATGGCGGGCTTTTTTGGGTGGGTTTCGGATGTGTTAAATGATGGTTTCAGTCGTCCGCACGCGAGTTTCACCAGCCCCTTCCTTACATGCGGGACGCGCGTACCCTGCAAGTAGGGCAGGAGGAAAGGACGCATCATGCGGACCGTGACATATGGCGCGGCGTGCAGCCTCGACGGGTACATCGCCGGCAGCGGCGGTGCCATTGACTGGCTGCATTTCAGCAGGGACGTGGAAGACATCATGGCCGAGTACTGGACTACGGTGGATGCCATCCTGATGGGCCGGAAGACGTGGGAGTTCGCCGCCGCCCAGGGCATGGGCGGCGAGGCAGACCCGGGCAGCCGCTCGGCAAGCAACGAGGCTACCGGCATTCCGCCGGTCGCCACCTACATCCTCTCCCGCACGCTGAAGGAGTCCCCGCCCGGAGTGGAACTGGTGTCCGCCGATGCCGCGGGATTCGTCAAACAACTCAGACGACGGGCCACAGCCGCTATCCGATGGCGCGTGCCTCGCCCATCAGCCCTGCGAGTGCATCTGCCAGCGCCACGGCACCGGCTTCCGCGTCCCAGTCCTCCACCAGCTCGTCCGGGGAATGCGAGATGCCGGTGGGGTTCCTGACGAACAGCATGGCGGTGGGAATATGGCTTGCCAGGACGCCGGCATCGTGCCCGGCGCCGGTGTCCAGGACCGGCGCTCCGGGAAGCAGTTCCTTCAGCCGGTCCCGCAGGCCGCCGTCGAAATGCACTGTGGGGCTGAGCGATTCCATGGTGAGGCTGGCGCCGCAGCCTTCCTCAGCGGCGAACACCTGGGCGTTGAGGCCGATGGCTTCCACCAGGGCCGCGGTGACGGAGTCGTCCGGGTGCCTGACGTCGATCCACAGGTCCACCCTGGAAGCGATCACATTGGTCCCGCCCGGAACGGGCTGGACCCTGCCGACCGTGGCACGTGCGTCCCGGTACTTCCTGGCGGTATCGCGGATGTTCACCATGATCTTGGCGGCAGCGATCATGGGGTCCTTGCGGTCCGCCATCAGCGTGGTGCCGGCATGGTTGCCCTGCCCGCTGATGCTGAGTTTCCAGCGGCCGTGGCCCAGGATTGAGGAACCAACGGCCACGGGCTGGTTCAGGTCAACCAATCCCCTGCCCTGTTCCACATGCAGCTCCACGAAGACCCCCAGCTGCTGCAGCGTCCTGTAGTCCGCACCGATCAGCCGGGGGTCCTGCCCGTTGGCGGCAGCGACGTCGGCGAACGTGTCGCCGTCCGGGTCCTTGAGCCGGCGCGCCTTGTCCGGATCCAGCTGGCCCGTCAATAGACGGGAGCCCAGGCAGGCCACGCCGAACCGCGAGCCCTCCTCCTCGGGGAAAACGGCGATGGCCAGCGGCCGCCGGGGGCGGAGTCCGCGGGCTTTGAGGATGTCGACGGCGGCCAGCGCCGATGCGACGCCCAGCGGACCGTCGTACTCGCCGCCGCCGGGAACGGAGTCCAGGTGGCTGCCGGTGACAACGGCGTCCCTGCGGGTGCCGGCGGAGGTGTCCCACCAGGCCCAGATGATCCCGTTGTGGTCCGTGGCGACGTCCAGCCCGCGCCGGCCTGCCTGCTCGATAAACCAGTTGCGCAGGTCCATTTCCGCGGTGGAGAAGACCGGCCGCGAGTAGCCGCCGCGTGACGTGTCCCTGCCGATCGTGGAGATGTCCTGCAGCAGGCTGGTCACACTGGATGAGCTCGTTGCGGCAGCAGGCCGGGCATCCGCCGCGGGGTCCGCCGGGGGTACTGTCTGTGAAAGGCTCACTGGTATCCGTTCTATGTGGTCACAGCTGTGGACGACGCGGGCCGGAACCGCCGCGGGACACCGCCGGCCCCGGTGGCGAGTTCTGCAGCCCATTGGCCGATGAGCGGCGCGAACTTGGCCCCGTGCCCGGAACAGGGCGACAGGATTGTCAGGTTGTCCGCGCGGTCGATGATGAAGTCTTCGTTGGGCGTGTTCGTGAAGAGACAGGTGGTTTCCGCGTACGGCTCGGGGTCCAGGCCCGGCAGGTAGCGCCGGACGTAGTCCACCACGCGGTCCCGGTTGGCCGGATCAACGACGCCGGTTTGCTGAGCCGCGGAGGGGATGAACGGGCCGCCGTTGTACTCGGCCACCTTTTGCCCGGCAAAGCCTGCGTCACGCCCGCCGGGAAGGCCGTATGTCTGGATGTCGGCGGCCTTGTGGATGAAGGTGGGCCACTGGCCTGCACCCTCGGGGTCCCGGTATTTGAAGTGGAACGCCTGTTCCTGCCGGACGGTGATCTCCGGCAGCCCGGCAAGGAACCCTTCCGGAAGGGGCAGCTGCCCCAGCAGCTCCGGCAGCCAGCCGCCGGCGCTGATGACGACGTTGCCGGCGTCGACCGTTTCCCCCGTGGCGGAAATGAGGCGGTAGCCGCTGCCGTTGCGCTCCATGCTGTTCAGGCTCCAGCCGGTCAGCACCTCGGCGCCGTTCCGCACTGCCAGGGCAACCATGGCGTTGACGGCGGTTTCGGCATCGATGACGCCGGCGCCGGGGTGCCAGAGGACCTCGGTATCAAAGCCGATCTGCGGCCAGCGCGTCCTGGCGTCGGCAGCGGAGAGCAGTTCGTGCTCAACGCCGACGGCGGCCAGCACCCCGGCGAGCAGTGCAGGTTTGCGTTCGGGGCCGTAATCCACGGCGCCGTACGGGGTGATCAGCTGTGTGCCGGTGTCCAGGGCGAGCCCGTCCCACAGTGCCTTGGATTCCAGTACCGCCCGCGTGTAGAAGGGGTTCGGGTAGGCGTAGCGGAAGATCCGGGCGGAGCCGTGTGAGCTGGCGTCGTGGCTGGCGGGGACGTTGCGTTCCAGGATGGTCACCTGGTGGCCGCGGGCCGCAAGGTGCCAGGCGGTGGCGGCGCCGGCCAGTCCGGCACCCACCACCACATAATCGGACGAATCAGTCACGGAGTGCTCCTAGCCTGCGCCGGGGATCCAGGAGGTGCCGGCCAGCGGCACGCGGGCCATGGCGGAAGCCTCGATGGTGAGCGCCACCAGGTCCTCGGGCTCCAGGTTGTGCAGGTGTGACTTTCCGCAGGCCCGGGCGATGGTCTGGGCTTCCATGGTGAGGACCCGCAGGTAGTTGGCCAGGCGGCGCCCGGCGGCTACCGGGTCCAGGCGGGAGGCGAGCTCCGGGTCCTGGGTGGTGATGCCGGCGGGGTCGCGGCCGTCCTGGAAGTCGTCGTAGAACCCGGCGGCGGAACCGAGGGCAGAGTATTCAGCGGCGTAGCGGGGATCGTTGTCACCCAGGGCGATCAGCGCCGCAGTGCCGATGGCGACGGCGTCGGCACCCAAAGCCATGGCCTTGGCGACGTCCGCGCCCGTGCGGATGCCGCCGGAGACGATGAGCTGGACCTTGCGGTGGACCCCGAGCTCCTGCAGCGCTTGGACAGCCTGCGGGATGGCGGCGAGGGTGGGGATGCCGACGTTCTCGATGAACACCTGCTGCGTCGCGGCGGTCCCGCCCTGCATGCCGTCCACCACCACAACGTCCGCGCCGGACTTCACGGCGAGCGCGGTGTCGTAGTACGGCCGGGAGGCGCCGATCTTGACGTAGATGGGGGTCTTCCAGTCGGTGATTTCGCGCAGTTCACCGATCTTGATTTCGAGGTCGTCCGGGCCGGTCCAGTCCGGGTGCCGGCTGGCGGAGCGCTGGTCGATGCCCACCGGAAGGGTGCGCATTCCGGCCACGCGTTCGGTGATCTTTTGGCCCAGGAGCATGCCGCCGCCGCCGGGCTTGGCGCCCTGGCCCAGCACGATTTCGATGGCGTCGGCCTTGCGCAGGTCGTCCGGGTTCATGCCGTAGCGGGACGGCAGGTACTGGTACACGAGGTGCTTGGACTGGCCGCGCTCCTCAGGCGTCATGCCGCCGTCGCCCGTTGTGGTGGAGGTGCCCACCTCCGAAGCGCCGCGGCCCAGCGCCTCCTTGGCGTTGGCGGACAGTGCGCCGAAACTCATTCCGGCGATGGTCACCGGGGTCTGCAGGTGCAGCGGCCTGGACGCGTGCCGGTCGCCAAGGACGACGTCGGTATCGCACTTTTCGCGGTAGCCCTCCAGCGGGTAGCGGGACATGGAGGCGCCGAGGAAAAGCAGGTCGTCGAAGTGCGGGACCTTGCGCTTGGCGCCCCAGCCGCGGATGTCGTAGACGCCGGTGGCGGCGGCGCGCTGGATGTCGGCGATGGTGGCGCGGTCGAACGTGGCGGATTCGCGCAGGCCCAGTTCAGCGATGTTCTGGGTGGGCGCCTGCTGCGGAACGGAGGTGATGGTCATGGGGGCTCCTAGTACGACGTCGAGTTGTCGACGTGGAAGTGGTAAAGGTTCCGGGCTGAGCCGTAGCGCTTGAAGTCGGCAGGGTTGTCCGTGCGGCCGGCAGCCGCGAGCAGCTCCGTGAGCTCGGCGAGGTGCTCGGCCTGCAGCGGCTTTTCGACGCAGTCCGCGCCGAGGGAGGCGACGGTGCCCTTGACGTAGATCCGGGCCTCATAGATGGAGTCGCCCAGGGCGTCCCCGGCGTCGCCGCAGACCACCAGGCGGCCGGCCTGCGCCATGAACGCGGACATGTGGCCGATGTTGCCGCCCACCACGATGTCCACCCCCTTCATGGAGATGCCGCAGCGTGCGCCGGCGTTCCCGTCGATGACCACCAGGCCGCCGTGGCCGGTGGCCGCGGCGGACTGCGATGCGTCGCCTTTCACGTGGACCCTGCCGGACATGATGTTCTCGGCCAGTCCGACGCCGGCATTGCCGGTGATGGTCACGTCGCCTTTTTGGTGCATCCCGGCTGCGTAGTAGCCGGCATGGCCTTCGATGGTCACCTTGATGTCCGCGGTGATGCCGACGGCCATGCTGTGCTTGCCGCCGGGGTTGGTGACGGTCCAGGCCTGTCCGTCCACGGCGTCGTGGATGCCCTGGTTGAGTTCCCGGACGGTGCTGGCGTCGAGGTCCACGGTGGTGGTGGCGGGCCCGTCTGCTGCCGGGACGTCCGTCGCGATGTTTTCGGGGGCTGTCAGAGTGACCATGTGTAGACCTTTCCGGGTTCCGGTTCAAAGATGCGGGCGTTGTCGATGCCGGGCAGGCCGGCCAGGGCACGGTATTCGGAGGCCATGGCCACGTAGTCGTCCGTTTCGGCGATGATGGCCGGTTTGCAGGCGATGGGGTCCCGGACCACGGCCATGCTGTCCGCAGTTGTAACCACCAGGGTGTAGAAGCCGTCCAGGACCTTGCCCAGGTTCACCAGGGCTTCCTCCAGGGTGTCGCCCTGCTTGAGCCGGGAAGCGACGTAGCGGGCGCCCACCTCGGTGTCGTTTTCGGAGTCGAACACCACGCCTTCGCGCTTGAGGTCGCGGCGCACCGTGGCGTGGTTGGAGAAGGAGCCGTTGTGGACCAGGCACAGGTCGTCGGCAACCGAGAAGGGGTGGGAGCCGCCTGCGGTCACGGCGGATTCGGTGGCCATCCGGGTGTGCGACAGGCCTTGGCTTCCAGCCATCGCCTCGAGGCCGTGCTCGGCGGCGATATCCATGGGATGGCCCACGCTCTTCATCACTGCCACGTGCTCGCCGCGGCCGATGATGGTGGCGCCGGGCAGGGTTTCGCTGACGGCCTTCACCAGCAGGTCAGTCCCGACGGCGGCACTCACCAGGGTAGTGTCTCCGACCACTTTCGTTGCTGCTGCGGCGCCGGCCGGGAGCATGGCGGCGACGCCTGCAGTGATGGCCGCCGTCGTCATGCCCTGGTCCTTGCCGAGGAGGCTGAGGGTGGAGGTGCCGTCCGACACCAGCCCGGGGGTGTTGTAGACGGCCAGGCCGGCGGAGTCCGGTCCGCGGTCCACGATCTGGCACAGCATGGAGGACAGCAGGCTGCCCATCTGGGGATGCAGCGAGGGATTGCGCAGCTGCAGCGCGGCGATTCCGCACATGGTGGGGGTCCTTTACTCGGTGGGGATCAGATAGAGGTCAAGTAGGTGCGGATTTCCCAGTCGCTGACCTGGTTGTGCCAGCTCAGGAATTCCTCTTCCTTGGCGTCTGCGTAATAGGCGCCGATCCGGGCGTCACCGCTGAGGCTGGAGAGGATCACAGGGTCTTTCCGCAGTGCTTCCACGGCGTGGAGCAGGGTGGCCGGCAGGAGGTGCGCGTCGGGCCTGGACTCGCCGGGTCCGGAGGGAGCACCGGGGTCGGCGGCTTTCTCCACGCCGTCCAGTCCTGCCGCGATGGCTGTCGCGATGGCCAAGTAGGGGTTTGCGGAGCCGTCCCCGGAGCGCAGCTCAATCCGCTTGTTGTCCGGGACGCGGATCATGTGCGTGCGGTCGTTGCCGCCGAAGGACGCCTTGCGCGGTGACCACGTGGCACCGGAGGAGCTGGTGGTGGCGCCCGTGCGCTTGTAGGAGTTGACCGTCGGTGCGAGGAACGCCTGAAGCGCGGGGGCATGGTCCAGGATTCCGGCGATGAATGAATAGGCGAGGCTGGAGATCCCAAGGCCCCGGCCGTCGTCGTCCGGGCTCCCGCCCGCCGGGAACAGCGCTTCGGTTCCTGACCAGAGGGACAGGTGGAAGTGCAGGCCGGTGCCGGTCCGGTCCGTGAAGGGCTTGGGCATGAACGTTGCGGTCATGCCACGCTGTTCGGCCAGGATGTTGAGGATGTAGCGCAGGGTCACCACACGGTCAGCGGTGGTGAGGGCGTCCGCGTAGTTGAAGTTCTGCTCGAACTGGCCCGCGGCGTCTTCGTGGTCGTTGGCGTAGTTGCCCCAGCCCAGCCCGTTGATCGCGTCCGAGATGGAGGTGAGGTGGTCATACATGCGGGTGACGCCGCGCGCGTCGTAGCAGGGGCGGGGCGAATCGTCCCGGGCGTCGGCGGTACTCAGCGTCCCGTCGTCGTTCTTCTTCACCAGGAAGTATTCAACCTCCGCCCCCACCTTGGCCTGCATCCCATTGTTTGCGAGGCGGGCGAGGGTGTTCTTCAGGATCACCCGGGGGGCGTAGGGCCAGGGCTTGCCGTCGACGTATGGGTCGCAGTGAATGATGGCCAGGCCCTCCTTGATGAAGGGAACCGGCGTGAAGGACGCCAGATCGGGAACAGCGATCAGGTCTGAGTCCTGCGGCTTCTGTCCGATAAGGCCCGCGGCGTAGCCGGCAAAGCCCATGGCACCGTTCTCGAGCTCATCAGCGGCTTCCACCGGCACCAGCTTGGCGCAGGGCTTCCCCGTCATGTCCACGAAGGTGGCCAGCAGGAAGCGGACGCCGTGGGCTTTGGCAATATCCGCCAGGGAAATCCGGCCGGCGTCCGCTGCCACCGGCCCGGCCGCCTGTACTTCAGGGGTTGCGAGACTTGTCATCGAAACTGTCCTGTTCGGTTGCTGTTGCATCTTATGAAACCTTGTTGAACCACAGTAGTCAAAGTGATGTTTCAGCTGTTCGCGCCGTTTGTTAAATCTGGAAGTCGGGGGGTATGCCCGATGGCACCGCCAAGCGGCTGGGGGTACACGGGGATAAGGCAACAAGGCGGGCAGGAGGCCAGCCCACACAGGCACAGCGCCTTACGGCATCACGGGTAAAGGAGCGGGGCCGGACTACCTCGCCGTTTCACGTCGCGGCCGAAATCCTCCCGGCCCTTGGCCGGTCCTACCTGGCGGCCACCGCAAGGAAACGGATGGGCAGCTCCAGCAGCTCCAGCGGACCGTGCGGGCCTTCGCCATCGAGCAGGAGCGAGTCTCCGGATTCCATGGTGTATTCGTACTGGCCGTGGCCGTAGACCATTTTGCCGGCGAGCATGTAGATGAATTCAGTGCCGGGGTGCTGGAAGAGCGGGAAAACGTCTGACGCGTCGGTCAGGGTCACGAGGGTGGGCTCCAGGGCATCAGTGCGGCCCTTGAGGGTACCCAGGACCCGGTATTCGTGCCCGTGCTGGGTGCCGCTGCGGACGGTGAGGCTGCCTTCGCCGCTTTTGGTGAACGTCGCGTCCCGGTCCGTGTCCGCACCGCGGAACAGTGCCGTCACGGGGATCTTGAGTCCGTCAGCGAGGCGCTGCAGGCTGGTCAGCGAACAGGACGTACTGGCCGTCTCGATCTTGGAGATCATGGCTTTGGACATCCCTGTGCGGCTTGCAAGCTCAGCGGAGGACAGGCCCTGGGAGGTGCGGTAATGCCGGAGCTGGGCAGCGATCACCTGTTCGAGTTTTCCGGCAACCTCTTCCCGGGCGTGATCGGTCATGTCAGCCATCTTAGGTGGCCCAACCCCCAGCAGGCCTGCCGCCTCAGGCGTTTCGCTGCGCTGCAGCTTCGGCGCCAACTGCGCCCTGGACTCGCACGGTGGCTCGGGTTAGGGGACCCATAGGCGGGCTATGCTGGGAAAACCCGCCACAGCACTGGACGGCACGGGCATGGCAGCGAGGACCTAGGTCATTGGTCGCGGAAGGAAACGACACATGGCGCGAGCGACAGTCCAGGACGTCGCCAAAACGGCTGGAGTGTCCGTCGGGACCGTCTCCCGCGTCCTGAACGGGAGTCCGGCCGTCAGCGCAGCGAGCAAGGAAAAGGTCACGGGGGCCATCCGCAAGCTCAACTACCGGCCCCTCGCCTCCGCCCGTGACCTGCGCCGCGACCGGACCATGCGCGTCCTGGCGCTCGCGAAGAACCTCAACTCCCCCGTGATCAGCGAGGCCTTCCGGGGATTCGGTGACGCAGCGGCATTGTCCGGCTACGTCAGCCTGATTGCGCCCACCTCCGGGGACCTCGAACGCGAACAGCAGCTGGTGGACATGCTGCGCAACGGCTCGGTGGATGGCCTCATCCTGTTTTCGCCCACCATGCCGGATGCCGAGGTTGAAGCGCTGGCAGAGCAGTTGAGCGTTGTCCAGGTCTGCGAAATCGTTGATTCCGAGGCTGCGTTCGGTGTTTCCATCGACGACCGGCAGGCGGCCTTCGACATCACGCAGCACCTCATCCAATCGGGGAGCCGCCGCCTGGCGATGATCGGCAACAGGCTGGCACGCTCCGGCCGGCTGCGCGAGGAAGGCTTCCGGGAAGCGGCCGCCCAAGCGGGTTTGTCGCCGGAACATCTGCTCCTGGCCGAGGGCGAGTTCGACTTCCACGCCGGGCGCCGCCTCGCCAGGGACCTCCTGCAGCTGGACCCGCTGCCGGATGCCGTTTTCTGCGGCAGCGATACGGTGGCGGCCGGGTGCGTCCGGGAAATCACGGACGCCGGCCTGCGGGTTCCGGAGGACGTCGCCGTGGCGGGTTTTGACGACTCCATCCAGGCCGAAATGTGCGTTCCAGAGTTGACCACCATCCGGCAGCCCGCCTATGAGATGGGCCGGGTGGCCTTTGAGGCACTTTTCGCCCGCATGACAGAACCGGGCGGGCACCGCCGCGGGCGCACGTTCCTTCCGCATCAACTCGTGGTCCGCGACTCCACCAGGAACTAGCGCCAGGGGTTGACAGCCGCAACGGATGGCTGCCAGACTTTTGGAATCGATTCCAAAGGCTTCAAGAGTGCCACAAAACCGTGCAGTTTGGAATCGATTCCAATTCCTCACCGCGACTCTCCCCAGCCACCACGTAAGGACGCATCTTTGAACCACGAGCAGCAGTCGTCAACGCAGCCCGCAGCCCTCCCGGACGGAGCACGGGCCCAGGATTTGCGGGTCGGCGTCGTTGGCATAGGTTGGGCCGGCCAGCAGCACCTGAAGGCCTATGAGGCACTGGACGGCGTCAGCATCGTTTCGCTGGCGGGGATGGAGCAGGAACTCCGCGAGTCCCTGCAGGCCGAATACTCCATTCCCAGTGCGTTCGCGGACTGGAAAGACATGCTGAACCACGGCGGCCTGGATGCGATCAGCGTCGCAGTGCCCACCTTCCTGCACGCACCCATCGCGATCGCAGCCCTGGAGCGCGGGATCCATGTGCTGAGCGAGAAGCCCATCGCACGGAACGCTGCCGAAGGCCAGGCCATGGTGGACGCGGCCCGTAAGGCCGGGCGTGTCCTGGACGTCGCCTTCAACCACCGCCGCCGCGGCGATATCCAGGCACTCAAGGGTGTTATCGACGAGGGCGGCCTGGGCCGCCCGTACTACGCGAAGGCATCCTGGCTGCGCCGTTCCGGCATCCCCACGCTGGGCAGCTGGTTCACTAATCCTGAACTCGCCGGCGGCGGGCCGTTGGCGGACATCGGCGTCCACGCCCTCGACTACGCCCTGCACCTGCTGGGCGAACCGAAGGTGGTGGCCGTGTCCGCCGCCACCCACTCCGAGCTGGGCCCGCAGGGGCGCGGCGGCGGGAACGAGTACTCTGCCCTCGCCTCCAGCCACGCTTTTGACGTCGAAGACTTCGCCTCCGCGTTCCTTCGGCTTGAGGGCGGCGGAACCCTCCTGATCGAAGCAAGCTGGGCCACCTACCGGGAATCGGACGACCTCCTGGACTTCACGGTTTACGGCACCGATGGCGGAGCCGAACTGAAGGTGCAGGGTGCACCTTTCCCGACCGTCGGACAGCTTCGGGTGTTTACGGACAAGGACGGCGAATCCGCAGACTACGTCCCGCCGGTGCTGCCGGGCCGTGCCCACGACGGAGTGGTGGAAGACTTCATCACGGCAGTGCGCGGCGGCGAGGCAGTCTGGGGCGAGCATGATGGCTCCCTGGCGCTCTACCGCGCACAGATCATCGACGCGTGCTACCAGTCCGCACTGGAGCAGAGGGAGGTTCGTCTCTAATGAACGGCAAGCTAAGGATCCGGGTCTGGAACGAAGGCGTCCACGAGGCCATCAACGAGCCATCCCACATCGGCGAGATCTACCCGGACGGCATCCACGGCGCCATCGCCGCAGGCCTTCGCCCCTACTACCCGGAGGCGGAAATTACGACGGCGGTCCTGGCCACCGACGAAGAACACGGCCTGGACGAAGAGGTGCTGGCCGAGACGGACGTCCTGCTGTGGTGGGGACACATGGCCCACCACGAGGTGAGCGACGCCGTCGTCGAACGCGTCCACAGGCACGTGCTGGGCGGTATGGGGCTGATCGTGCTCCACTCGGGGCACTTCGCCAAGGTCTTCACCAAGCTGCTGGGCACCAGCTGCTCCCTCGCCTGGCGGAATGACGGCGAGCGCGAGCTGGTGTGGACCGTGAAGCCCTCACACCCCATCGCCGAGGGCGTGGACAGCCCCATCGTTATCCCCGAGCAGGAGATGTACGGCGAACTGTTCGATATCCCGGACCCGGACGACCTGATCTTCATCAGCTCCTTCGCGGGCGGCGAGGTGTTCCGCTCCGGCGTCACGTTCACCCGCGGCAAAGGGCGGATCTTCTACTTCAGCCCCGGCGACCAGGAATACCCGGTCTACCACCACCCGCAGATCCAGCGGGTCCTGGCCAATGGGGTGAAGTGGGCAGCCCAGCCCGGACTGCACCGTTCGGCCCCGGAGGTCACCAACCCACAGAGGGAATGGTTCGAGAACGCTTAGCATTTACGATGCCGACCACAATGCTGCGGTTTCTCCCATAGCCCGTCCGGCCGCCAGCGGGTACAACTGAGAGATGACTACCCCAGCGCTGGTGCTAGGCCCCATGATGCGGTACGTGGACGAGACGTCGGCGAGTATCTGGGTGGAAACCCGTGATGCTGCCCTGGTCACCGTCAAGACCAGTGCCGGGGAGTGGGGAGTCCCCACGTTCGCAGTGCACGGCCACCACTATGCGCTGGTGGAAGTGGACGGCCTCGGGCCGGGAACGGTCACGCCCTACACCGTGGAGATCAACGGGACGCACGTCTGGCCGGCGCCGGAACAGCGCGGGGTGGATGGCTCAAACCCCGACGGCCAATTCCCGCCGCCGGTCATTGCCACCCTCAACCCCGGCAAGCCCCTGCGTTTGGCCTACGGTTCCTGCCGCACCAGCGTGCCGCATGATGCGGCAGGAAACCGGAGCCACGGGGTGGACTCCTTAAGGGCCTATGCGCTGAACATGATCTCAGGCAGCAGCGAGCCGTGGCCGGATCTTGTGGCCTTCCTGGGGGACCAGGTCTATGCCGATTCCACCAGCAAGCAGATGCAGGAGTTCATCAAGGCCCGCCGGGACATCAAGGCACCGCCCGGCGAGGAGCTGAAGGACTACGAAGAGTACGCGCACCTCTATTACCTCGCCTGGTCGGACCCGGCTAACAGGTGGCTGCTGTCCACCCTGCCCAGTGCGATGATCTTCGACGACCATGACATCCGTGACGACTGGAACGCCTCACGGTCCTGGCGCCAGGCAATGCAGGATGTTCCCTGGTGGCGGGGCCGGATCAAGGCCGGGCTGGCGTCCTACTGGGTGTACCAGCACCTTGGCAACCTGTCGCCGCAGGAACGGGCCGCGGATCCCGTGTGGCAAAAAGTCGCCGCGCACCGGGACGGGCAGGAACTCGACCTTAGTGACGATCTGGACAGCCTCGCGGAACGGGCGAACAGGGACCCTGAGTCCTATCGGTGGAGCTACTCCCGGGATTTCGGCGATACCCGGCTGATCGTGGTGGATTCCCGTGCCGCGCGGAACCTGGACCCGGACCGCCGCGCCCTCCTGGACGACGTCGAAATGGCCTGGCTGGACGAGCGGATGCAGGGCGGCCTCCGCCATGTCCTGGTGGCGACCTCCCTGCCGTTCCTGCTGCCGATGGGCCTGCACCACCTGGAATCGTGGGACGAAGCCATCTCGGAAGGAGCATGGGGCAAGCCGGCGGCGCGGGCCGGTGAAAAGCTGCGCCAGGCGGCCGACCTGGAGCACTGGGCCGCGTTCCAGAAAAGCTTCCGGCAGGTGGCGGCAATGGCGGTGGAGGTGGCCGACGGCAAACGGGGGCCGGCTCCGGAAACCATCACCTTCCTGTCCGGCGACGTGCACTTTTCCTATGTCTCCGAGGTGGAGCGGTCCTCGGGCAGCCGCATTATCCAGGCGGTCTGCTCACCCATCCGCAACCCCCTGCCGCGGGTGATGCGCTCCTTCGGGGCGCTCATGTCCTACGGCCTGGCCGCACCGGTGGGCGCGGCTGTGGCGCGTTCGGCAAAGGTCCAGGACCCCCCGTTCCGCTGGTCCGGCATCAATGGTCCCTGGTTCGACAACAACCTTGCCTGCCTTGAAGTGGTGCCCGAGGGGCTGAGGCTGTGGTGGCAAAAAGGGGTGGTGGACGGCGGCGATCACCTGCACCCACGGCTGGAACGCGTGGCGGAGATGACGGTCGCCCGCCGCAAAACCGGCGAGCCGGCGAGGGAACGGCTCTAGACACTGCTCAGACTGGATCCGGCTGCCGCCGAAGCCGCGCCACCAGCGTGGCGGCGAGCATCGCCGTCGTCATTTCCAGTCCGATGACCACCAGCAGGCGGGCAGCCCCGGACGTGTCAGGGACGTACGACGACGGTCCCCCGCCATGCGCGTGTCCGGCACCTGCCATACCCAGCAGCAATGCCGCGTGCAAAGCGGCCATCAGCACGGCGGTGACGGTCACCTGATGGAGCGCACCCACCCGGCTGTGCCGCCACACGTGCACGGTGCAGGGGACGCAGACTGCCGCCATCGCCACCATCAGGACGCCAAGCCACACACCATGATGGCCGGCAGCCGCCAGCCACACATGCACCAGGCAGGAGACAGCGGTGGCCACGGCGCACACGCGGGGATGCAGGACGGGCCCGCAGGCGCGGACCCGTTCCGCCGTCGTCGTCATGTCCCGGATCCGGCTGCCGGTACTAGTGGCAGGAGCCACCGCTGTCGCCCCCGCTGTGGCAGGACCCTGAGGCCGGCTTGTTCGGGTTGGCCGGCACGTCCAGGACGGGGCTGCGGTCAAAGAAGCCTTCGGGGCGGAGCTTAAAGCCCACGGTGTCCACGGGCATGATGGGCCAGTCCTCGACGCGCGGGAAGTGGGTCAGGCCGAAGGTATGCCACACCACGATGTCCTGGCCGTCGATGTCACGGTCCTGCGCAACATACGCGGGCAAACCTGCGCCGCCTGCATGCTGGTTCACGAAGTCGCCCGTGGGGTACCGCTCATCCTCGGCGTAGCGGGTGACCCAGAGATCCTTGGTGGCGAAGGCGGCACGCGCGGCAATGGAGGACCCGGGGTCGGCCAGCAGGGTGGGCTGGTTCTCGGAGTGGAGTTTGTAGCCCACGGGCTCACCCAGCCGGTTGCGGGACTCCGGATTGGAGATGATCCAGGTCCGGCCGGCGCGGGCGTCGGCTTCCCGGACAGCCTCGGACTCGCGGGCCAGCACGGTGCGCTTGCGGGAGAACGCATTGCCGCGTTCGTTGCCCGGGCCCATGGCCTGGCGGACCACGTCCTCCTCCTCCACCCGGTTGGTGAAGCCGTCGATGGCCATGTCCAGGCGGGCGCTGAACAGGTGCTGGTGGAAGGGGGCGCCGAGGCCGGGTGCCAGCTGTGAGATGTTGTCCGAGCCGCCCTCGGGAAAGGCGGATGTGAAGACGATGCCGGTGGCCTTGGCCTCGAATTCGATGGTGCCGTCCAGGTAGAGGTACCAGTAGAAGCCGTAGTCGTAGTTGCCGATGGTGGTGAAGAAGGAGATCACCAGGCGGCGGTTGCGGCGGGTGTAGTTGACGCCGGACCACAGGTCGGAGTGCTTCGACAGGATGCCCCAGTCCTCCTCGTGCATGCAGATGCCGTTGCGGATCTCGCGCGGGTTGCCGAAGGCGTCGCTGATCACCGGGCTGAGGTACGTGATGTCGCCCAGGCAGTCACAGCCCAGCTCCAGGGAGTTCGCGTACTGGCCCACCAGGTATTCGCCCGTGTCGAAGTAGTTCTGCCAGGACCGGATGGGCGAGGGGTCCCCGTAGGGAACCACCATTTCCGCAATGGAGGCGCGGTTGATGATGGGGCGCTTCTTGTCGCCGTCCCGGAAGGCGAGGTTGTGCAGGACCACGCCTTCCCGGACGTCGAAGCCCACATCCACGCTCCACTTTTCCCACTCCACGTGGTTGCCGCCCGAAACCGTGAAGCTGGGGCCTTCCGGCTGGGTGATGCTGATGGGCTTCTGCGTGGTGCGGAGCGGGCCGGTCAGTTCAGGATCCGTGTAGTTGCCGTGCTCGGACGGCACCGGCATGGGGCCGAGGTCCAGCACCTGGGTGATCTCCTTGTTGACCACGTCAACGTAGGCCACGAGCCCGTCCACGGGATGGGCCCAGGCGCTGTCCTCCGGGAATTCCTGGACAAACGCGAGGCCGCGCAGGATCCGGCGGCCCTTTTCCTCGGTGTACTCGAACGAGCCGGCGGAGAGCGGGGCAACCCGGACTTTGTTGACGTCCAGGTTCCGGTCCGCCAGCGCTTTGAGCCAGCGCTCATCTTCGGCCAGGAGCGCCTCGACGACTTCGAACTCCTCCTCCAGGACCGGGAGTTCTCCGGTCACCGCCGTGTCAAGCACGACGGCGGACACCACCTTGTGCTGCGTCAAAGAGACGACGACGTCGCTCGGGGCACCGCCCGAGACGTCGTGGATGAAGATGCGGAAGCGCCGGTCAGTTTGTGCCGCGGCTCCCCGGGGTGGTTCCACCAGTCCCAGGTAGGCGATGCGGTGGTGCGTCTCGAGGTGGCCTTCAGACTGCAGGATGGACCGGACCTCGGAAATTTCGTCGCCGGTGGCCAGTTGGAAGGCTGATATGGCGTGGGTTGGAGCAAGCGTCATGGGGAACCTTTGTCCTGACCCTTTCGGGTCTGCGGATTTATTTTCTATAGTTGTAGAGAATAAACGTCCGTAACATGGCTCACAAGAGTCTGAGCGAAAAATTTTCTGGGGAGTGGCCGCGGTGCCGAAGATAGTTGACCATGACGAGCGGCGCCTGGAACTGGTGGACGCCACCTGGCGCATCATTGCCCGGCAGGGCCTGGAGGGCGCCACGATGCGGGAGATCGCCATGGAAGCGGGCTTTGCAAACGGAGCGCTCAAGCCCTACTTCCCCACCAAGGACACGCTCCTGGAATTCGCGTTCGGCCATGTCTTCAACCGCACCAACCAGCGGATCGCGGACGTCACCCGGGGCAAGTCAGGGTTGGCCGCCCTGCGGGCCTTCTGCCGCGAAGTGCTCCCGCTCGACGAGGAGCGCATCAACGAGGCGCGGATCGTCATCCCGTTCTGGCAGAAGGCGGTCAACGACCCCCAGAAGGCTGACATCCATCAGCAGTCCATGAGCGAGTGGCTGGCCACTATCCGGCGCTACCTGGCAGAGGCGAGGGACAGCGGAGACGTCCGGGCCGCCGTCGATGATTCCGTCCTGGCGGGCCAGCTCCTGAACATGCTGCTCGGCGCGCAGATTGCCGCAGCACTCGGCAACGGCACACCCAATCCCGGGCTCGAGGAGCAGCTCGAGGGATTCTTGGCCCTGCTATGACCATCCCGCCCGTCATCGACACCCCGGACATCCTGGTGGACCTCGACATCCTGGACCGGAACATTACAAGGATGGCTGAAACCGTCCGGGCAAAAGGCCTCACCCTTCGCCCGCACGCCAAAACGCACAAGATCCCGGAGATCGCCGCCCGCCAATTGGCAGCTGGGGCCGCCGGACTCACGGTGGCAACCATCGGCGAGGCTGAAGTCTTCGCAGCGGCAGGGGTTACCGACCTCTTCATCGCCTACCCCTTGTGGGTCTCGCCGGGGAAGGCCGAACGACTCCGGCGCCTGGCGGACACAGTGACGGTCGCCATCGGCGTGGACTCGGCGGAAGGCGCAGCAATGCTCGGCGCGGGGCTCGGCCCGGCAGCCCGAAGCGTCAGCGTGCTGGTTGAAATCGACAGCGGCCATCACCGCAGCGGTGTCCACCCGCAGGCGGCGGCGGACGTGGCAAAAGCAGCGTCCGACGCCGGCCTTGAAGTCGCGGGAGTGTTCACCTTCCCCGGGCACAGCTACGCGCCCGGCATGCCGGTGGAAGCAGCGGCACAGGAGCAGGAGGCGCTCAGGCAGGCTTCGGGTGCGCTGGCCGCCGCCGGACACAACGCAACCGTGCGAAGCGGTGGATCCACGCCCACTGCACTGCTGACCGAAAGCTCGGTGGCAACGGAGGTGCGCCCGGGCGTCTACGTGTTCGGCGACGCCCAGCAGCTTGAGCTTGGCCGGTGCGGTGTGGAGGACATCGCGCTGACGGTGGCGGCGACGGTGGTGAGCCACCATGCAAGCACGCCCGGTACCCCGGAACGCTTCATCATCGATGCCGGGAGCAAGATCCTGGGCAGCGACCGGCCGGCCTGGGCCACCGGATATGGCCGCCTGATCGATCATCCGGAGGCCCGGATCACCGCCCTCTCGGAGCACCATGCCACGGTCGAGTGGCACGGCCCGGGAAACAGGCCGGCCCTGGGCGACCGGCTGCGGGTCATCCCGAACCACGTCTGCCTGGCCATCAACCTCGTGGATAACGTCGCCGTCACCAGCGGCGGGCAGCTCGTGGACCGGTGGACGGTGGCGGCCCGCGGCAGGAACGCGTAGTACTTCCACTCTTTTTTCGCCAACCGTTGAAAAAAGATCCTGCGGACCGTAACCTGATGGGACTGTGTTGCAGGACACAGCTCCCGGGGAACATCAGATGGCCAGCCGTCGTCAGGAACATCCATGCCAGCACCAGCCCGGCCTGCGGTACATTCCGCCAGCCAAAGCCTTACGTCCAGCGTTGCCACGTCCTTTGACCACTGGAAGCACCTGGTGGCCGAGTCCTTCGTACCCCTCGCGGCACGGACGGCAGACGTGGACGGGTTCCGCGGACAGCTGCGCGCAAGGGTGCTGGACCGCATGTCCATCGTCGAAGTCACGGCCACCTCGCACGAGGTCCACCGCACCCCGGCCCTGATCGCCCAGGCCCATGAGCGCTACTTCAAGCTCAACCTGCAGCTGGAGGGCACCGGGCTGCTCATCCAGGACAACCGCGAGGCCGTCCTCCGGCCCGGCGACCTGGCCATCTACGACACCAACAGGCCCTACACCCTGACGTTCGCGGAGCAGGCGCGGATGATGGTGGTGATGTTCCCCTGCGACGCACTGTCCCTGCCCACCGACTTCGTGGGCCAGCTCGCTGCCGTGAGGATGGCCGGCAGCACCGGCCTCAGCGGAATTGTGGGACAGTTCATCCGCCAGCTGTCCGAGAATCTGGACGTCCTGGACGGCCCCAGCGGTTCGCGGCTGGCAGCCAACGCCCTGGACCTGGTGTCCACCATGCTGCACGCCGAAATGGACATGACGCCGGACCGGATGAAGCCGCAGGCACTCCTGGCAGTTTCCGTCCGTGAATACATCGAGGCCAACCTGGCCGATCCCCTGCTGTCCCCCGCCAGCATCGCCGCCGCGCACTTCATCTCGACGCGCCACCTGCACAACGTGTTCCACGAGTCCGGGACAACGGTGGCCAGCTGGATCCGGAGCCAGCGGCTGGAGGGGGCCCGCCGCGACCTGCGCGACCCCCTGCACGCCGCACAGTCCGTGGGTGCCGTCGCAGCCCGCTGGGGTTTCCTGGACGCCGCACATTTCAGCCGCACGTTCCGCGATGCCTTCGGCGTCTCCCCAAGCGACTGGCGCCGGGGCGCTTAGCACTCCTAGATGAGCCCCTGGGCCAGCATGGCGTCCGCCACCTTCACGAAGCCGCCGATGTTGGCGCCGAGGACGTAGTTGCCGGGGTCGCCGTACTCGTCAGCTGTGGACGCGCACCGGTGATGGATTCCCACCATGATCTCCGTCAGCCGTTCTTCGGTGTGCTCAAAGGACCAGGAGTCCCGGCTGGCGTTCTGCTGCATCTCCAAGGCGGACGTTGCAACGCCGCCCGCGTTGGCTGCCTTGCCGGGACCGAAGAGCACGCCCGCCTTCTGGAACACCGCGACGGCGTCACGGGTGGACGGCATGTTGGCGCCCTCGCCCACTGCAAGGAGCCCGCCGCGCACCAGCCTGGCGGCAGCACCGCCGTCGAGCTCGTTCTGCGTGGCGCACGGCAGTGCCACCGACGCGTCAACGTCCCACACGGAACCGCCCTCCACGTAGGAGACGCCGGCCCGGCGGGCAGCGTATTCCTTGAGCCGGGCGCGCTCCACCTCCTTAACCTGGCGCAGGAGCCCGACGTCGATGCCCGCCTCATCCACGATGTAGCCGGAGGAGTCGGAGCAGGCCACCACGGTGGCGCCGAGGGCCTGGGCCTTGGCGATGGCGTTGATGGCGACGTTGCCGGAGCCTGAGACCACCACGCGCTTGCCGTCAAAGGACGTTCCGCGGGTCTTCAGCATTTCCTGCGTAAAGATGACGGTCCCGAAGCCGGTGGCTTCGGGCCTGACGAGCGAGCCGCCCCACGAGATGCCCTTGCCGGTCAGCACGCCGGATTCGTACCGGTTGGTGATGCGCTTGTACTGGCCGAAGAGGTACCCGATTTCGCGTCCGCCCACGCCGATGTCCCCCGCCGGAACGTCGGTGTACTCGCCGATGTGCCGGTACAGCTCCGTCATGAAGGACTGGCAGAAACGCATGACTTCGGCATCGCTGCGGCCGCGCGGATCAAAGTCGGAGCCGCCCTTGCCGCCGCCGATGGGCATGCCGGTGAGGGCATTTTTGAAAATTTGCTCGAAACCAAGGAACTTGACGATTCCCAAATAGACGGACGGGTGGAACCGCAGGCCTCCCTTGTACGGGCCCAGCGCCGAATTGAATTCCACCCGGAAGCCGCGGTTGATCTGCACCCGCCCGGTGTCATCCGTCCACGGCACGCGGAAGATGATCTGGCGCTCGGGCTCGCAGAGCCGCTCCAGGATGGCGGCTTCGAGGAATTCGGGGTGCCTGTCGTGGACGGGGCCGAGGCTTTCGAAGACTTCGACCACCGCCTGGTGGAACTCCGCTTCGCCGGGGTTCCGTGCCAGGACCGTATCCCTGATGGCCTCGAGCCGTGAATCCATGGTTTTCCTCACCTCTGCGTGAAACAGGAACGGTACGTTTTGTTGAACCGCTCGAAACTTGACCCTTCAAGCTATCGGATTAAGACCGGAGACCAGTAGGCGGAGCGCTATTTGTCCCTTATTCTCCGTATTGCGACAGTTCTCTTCCGCACAGTGAAAGGAAGGTGCACGAGGATGTGCATCCGGAAGGCCCTCTGATGGCCTACATCTGCCTGCTGCTTTCGGGGGCAGCCCTGCTCCTCAACGGACTCGCCACGCTGGGCCTCCTCCCCCGTCGCGACGCAGCCGTGGCCAGCCTTGCCATCGGGACCGTTCAACTGGCGCTCGGCGTCGTATTTTTGCCAGGCGCGGCGGTGCTCGAACAGGCAGGGCCGCTGTTGACTGCTGCAGGGATGTTCCTGTTCGGCCTGACATACGTGTACGTGGGGCTGGACACCCTGCTGGACCTTGGCTCGAAGGGCCTGGGGTGGTTCTGCGGCATGGTGGGCGTCGTCGGCCTGCTGCTCGCCGCCGCCTGGGCTGGACCGGACCCGCTGCTGGCCGTCCTGTGGCTGGCCTGGTCTGCGCTGTGGGCGTTGTTTTTCGCATCAATGGCGCTGGGCCTCACACGCCTGGACCCGTTCATCGGCTGGGCGCTGGTGCTGACCAGCCAGACGACTGCCACACTTCCGGCTTTCCTCGGGCTGGCCGGCAACTGGCCACGCGGGCAGGCAGCTGCCTGGACGGCGGCAGCAGTCCTGGCCGCACTGTTTGTTGTGGCACGAGTGCTGGCCCGGCGCGGAGCCGCTCCACGCCGGGCCAGTGCCGGACATCCCGTGCAGCCCCCGGAAAGGCTGAGCTCTACCTGACCGGATGCCCCAGGCTTGCAGCCTTCTGCCGGCGCTGCACCTGGGCTTCCACCAGCACCCCGGCCGCAAAAACAAGGGGAACAGCCACCAGAAGGGCGGTTGCCGTCTCTGCGCTGCCGCCGATCAATGCCGTGAAGTTGCTGACCACCAGGAACAGGATCCATCCCAGCAGCAGCGCCGCGAGCGTCGGGGCAACCAGCGTCTGCCAGAGCTGGGCACCGGCGCGTTCACGGCGGAAGAAGCCGACGACGGCGGTCGAGCAGAGCATGTACAGCACCAGGAGTGCCGCTACTGCCAGTCCGCTGAACCAGGAGAAGAGTGTCAGGACGGGATCCAGCGCCAGGATGGCGAACGGCGCCACCAGGACGACGGCGGTGGCGGTCTGGATCCAGGCAGCCACGGCCGGTGCGCGGTGCCGGTTGGTCCGGGCCACGATGGCGGGCATGGAACCGCGCAGGGCAAGGGAGTGCAGGTAGCGGTTGATGCCGTTGTGGAAGGCGATGATTCCGGCGAGCAGCGAGGTGACCAGCAGGACGCCGGTGACCACGCCGGCCCACGGACCGAAAAGCTCCACCATGGGCCCCAGGACGAAGATGGTGGCATCGCCTGATTCGAGGGCGGCGCCTGCCGCGTCCATGACCCGGGACGGGCCGTAGTAGCTGACCAGCATCCAGGAGATGAACGAGAAGAAGACCGCGATGACGCCCACGGACAGGTAGGTTGCCCGGGCCACGGTGCGGTGCGGGTCCTTTGCCTCGGCCGAGTAGATGGCCGTGGATTCAAAGCCGAACATGGAGGCCACGGCGAACATGATGGCCACTCCGGGGGCGCCGGCGGCGATGGCTTCCGGTGAGAAGGAGGCTGCCACACTGATGCCTTCGGGGCCGCCGCCGCTGAACAGGACGGTGAAACCGAACAGCAGCAGCACGGCCACCTCAAGTCCCACCAGCAGGGCCAGGACGCGGGCGCCGAGTTCGATGTTCAGGGACCCGAGCACCTGTACGCCCGCCATGGTGGCCAGGGCCAGGAGCCACCAGGGCACGTCCAGGCCCATTGAGGCGAGCAGGCCGGAGAAGACTGCCCCGTAGAGTCCGTACATGGCAGCCTGGACGGTGTTGTAGGCAAGCAGCGCAAGCCAGGCCGCCCCGGCACCGGTTTTCCTGCCGAAGGCGGCGGTGACGTAGGCGTAAAAGGCGCCGTTGGCCTGGATCCTGCGGCTCATGGCCACGAAGCCCACGGCAAAGATGACGATGACAATGCCGACGATCAGGTAGGCGCCCGGGGCGCCGGCGCCGTTGCCAAGGGCCGCCGCGAGCGGGGAAGCGCCCACAATGCCCGTCAGCGGTGCCTGGGCGGAGAGGACAAAAAAGAGGATGCCCATGACGCCGATGCTCCCGGCGCGGAGGGCTGTGGAATGCTCCCTGGCCGGAGCGTCAGTGGTCCGGGACTCGGAATTCGAAATACTCATTGGATCCTTCTTAACGGTCATGAGTGTGGGGAAATGCTGTGAAATCCAGCTTGGCAGCGGGCGGCCCGACGGCTTTGTCCGCCAGCGATCAGTTCTTGTCCGTCAGCGCAGTGCCGGATGCGGCGGCGGAATGTGCTGCCGCTTCCAGGGCAGCCTCCATGCCACTTTCGATGGCGCCGTCGATGAATCCACCCCAGCCGTTGGCGATGTCCGAGCCGGCGAACAGGATGTTGCCGTGTGGTGCCTGCAGGGCGGCCAGGTGCGCGGAGAGGAAACCGGTGCGGTGCATCGGCCAGGTTTCGCCGGCCAGCGGGTCGGACACCCAGTCATAGGTGGCCACGTCCACCACCTCGGCGCCGGGCACCAGACGGTTAAGGTGCGCCTGGACGGCGGCCGGGTCCGTGGCGTCGATGTTCGAAGCGTCCGGGCCGAAGCCGACGGCGATCGTGTCGCCGTCGAGCGTGTATTCCACCTGGAAGAAGTTCAGCGCCCAGTCGGCCTGTCCCAGCGCGACAAACGGCGCATGCTCACCCCGCAGCCGAATCCAGACCTTGACGCCTTTGGATACCTGCCCGCGCCTGGCTCCGTCCGCCTTGGAGGGCGGCAACGGCGGCTCAAAGGCGATGCCGGGCAGGACGTGGAGCGGGACGGTAACGATGGCGGACCGCGCGGAGATGGTCCTGCCGTCGGAACTGCGGACGGTGACGCTGCCGCCGTCGTCCGAAATTCCAGCCACGGTGAAGCCGTAGTCAATCCCGGCTCCGCTGTCCCGGAAGATGGACTCCGCGAGGGCAGCCGTGCCGCCCTCGATCTTGTAGGTGGCGCAGGCCTCGAAGTTGACCGCCCAGTCGCCGTTGGTCAGCGCTATCCAGCGCAGGGCCTGCGTCAGGGCGGCGTCTTCGAGTGGACCGTTGAAGTTCAGGGCCCAGAATGACTCAAGGATGTCCCTGGATGAACCTGCCGGGAACTGTTCCCTGATGCGGTCCTGGACGGAAATGTGGTCAATCTCCTTGAAAGCGTCCCGGGCCAATGGCCGGAAGGGTTCGGGGAAGTACTCGCGGGAGTCCTTCACCAGTTCATGGTTGTACTTCCCGATCAGCTGCAGGAGGATGCCGGGGGCACCTTCCTGGCGGCCGCCGTCTGCCCACCAGAAGGCGCGCTCCGGCTCCGGACTTGCGACCGTGCCCAGGCCATATCGCTTCAGCTCAGCCCAGACATAGGGCTGCGTCCAGTGGACCCATGTTCCACCGATCTCCAGGTTGCGGCCGAGGCGGTGGTCCAGCCACGTCCTGCCCCCGATCCGGTCGCGCGCCTCGATGATATGGACCGAGAAGCCCTGCCGGGTAAGTTCGCGTGCCGCGGTAAGGCCGGCGAACCCGGCCCCCACCACGATGACGTCCGGCTTTTTTCGGTCAATGTCCTGCTGCTCCATGATCATGGCCCCTAGGAATAGACGAAGAATTCGATGGTGGGTGCCAGCACGGCCCAGCGGGTGCGCACGCCCTTGTTGAATGACGCCGAGCTTCCGGCAGTGAGCTCGTAGGCCTCGCCTCCCTCAACCTCTATGCGGAGGTGCCCAGCGAGGATGTGGATGGTCTCATCGGCCTCCATGATCAGGTCAAAGGGGTCCGGCGCTTCGGACGGGTTGACGTGCCAGTAGCCGCAGGCGAGCGCCTCGCGGCCGCCCTCGCCGAACCGGCGGACCCACTGGACCTGGCCGAGTTCGAAGGGTTCATTCTTGGCCTGATCAAGGGTCGAGGACGTGCTGAAGGCAGGTGCGATGGTCATGAATGGCTCCAAGGGGGGACGGGCGGGATGCGTCGGAAGGAAGTGGTTCATCCGGCTCGGCGTGTGATTGCCGTCACGGATGGTGAATTAATCTAAGCAAGTGCTTAGTTTTAAGTCAATAGCCGCCGTCGGCCGCCACGCAGGTGGCTAGAATCGACGGCATGGCCCCTTCCTCCGCCCCAGCCTCCCCGTCGAAGTACGGCAAAGGCCGCGAAGCGCTGCTTCGGGCCGTTGTGGATGTGGTGGCGCACAAGGGCCTTCGGGGACTCACCTACCGGGCAGTGGCAGAAGCGGCGGGAGTCAACAACACCTTGGTGGCACACCACTTTGGATCACGTGACGCGCTGATCGCGGCCGCCCTGCAGTGGGCTTCCGAACAGTCAATTGCAGCCTCCCGCCTGCGCGATGCGGCGCAGCAGGAGGCAACGTTCACCGAGGCCCTGATGGACCTGCTCCTCACGGACCCCGAGCTGCAGGTATTCCAGTACGAGATGATCCTGGAAGCCAGGCGGCGCCCGGAGCTGGCAGGACCGGTAGCCGCGCTGTACGAGAGTTACGTTGACGCCCTCGCCGCGGGACTTGAGGCTTTTGGAGTCACTGCACATGTCCGCGTCGTCGCCCGCACACTGTTCGCCGCCTTGGACGGGCTGGTGCTGCAGTACCTGGCCGGGGTTTCACGGGAGGAGATTGCGGCGGCCCTCGAGGAGGTGCACCAGGTGGTCATCCTCCGGCGGGATGGTGCAGCCGCTTCCGGCCTCACCTGACCCTTGTCCGGCCCGTCCCCTCGCGGACTGACGGCACTCCGGCTGCTTTAACGCACAGGGCCCCTGCCGCCGCGCAGTTCGCGCGGCCGCAGGGGCCCTTCTGTTGCTGTTCAGTTAAGTCACATGCCTGCTTGCGGCGTGCCGAAGGCTAGCGAAGCACCACGGTCCTGTTGCCCTGCAGGATGACCCTGCCCTCGCAGTGCCAGCGCACCGCGTTGGAAAGGGCCTTGCATTCGGTGTCGCGGCCGGCGGCCACGAGGTCTTCGGGTCCGTAGGTGTGGTCCACTTCCACCACCTGCTGGGCGATGATTGGTCCCTCGTCCAGCTCCGCGTTGACGTAGTGGGCTGTGGCACCGACGGTCTTGACCCCGCGGGCGTAGGCCTGGTGGTACGGCTTGGCGCCCTTGAAGCTGGGCAGGAACGAGTGGTGGATGTTGATGGCGCGGCCGTCCAGCTTCCGGGTCAGCTCGTCGCTGAGCACCTGCATGTAGCGGGCCAGCACCACAAGCTCAACATCCAGTTCGTCCACCAGCTCCAGGAGCCTGGCTTCGGCCTGGGGCTTGGTATCGGCCGTCACCGGGATGTGGTGGAACGGGATACCGTGCCACTCCGCGAGTGCCTGGTGGTCGGTGTGGTTGGACACCACCGCAACCACCTCCATGGGCAGCTCGCCGATCCGGGCACGGAACAGCAGGTCATTGAGGCAGTGGCCGAACTTGGACACCATGATCAGGACCTTGCGCTTGGCTCCCTGGCGTTCCAGTTGCCACCGCATGCCGAACTTTTCAGCTACGGGGGCGAAAGCTGCCCGCAGCGTATCCGCAGTGGAGGCATCGCCGTCGGACGCAAAATGCACGCGCATGAAGAAGTGGCCTTCGGAGCGTTCGCCGAACTGCTTGTTGTCGATGATGTCGCAGCCATGCTCCAGGAGGAAGCTGGAGACCGCATGCACGATGCCGGGCGATTCCGGGCAGTCGAGGGTCAGCACATGTTCCACCGTGGTGGACTGCTGCGGGGCGGGGATGTGGGTTTCAGTAGCGGTCATGGCTCAGCACTCGATCACATTCACGGCCAGGCCGCCTCGGGAGGTTTCCTTGTACTTGGTTTTCATGTCAGCTCCTGTGTCGCGCATGGTTTTGATGGCCTTGTCCAGGGAGACCTTGTGGCTGCCGTCCCCGTGCAGGGCCAGCCGGGCCGCGTTGATGGCCTTGACGCTGGCGATGGCATTCCGTTCGATGCAGGGAATCTGCACCAGCCCGCCCACGGGATCGCAGGTGAGCCCGAGGTTGTGTTCGATGCCCACCTCGGCGGCGTTCTCCACCTGCGCGGGCGTTCCGCCCAGCACCTCGCACAGCCCTGCGGCCGCCATGGAACAGGCCGAGCCCACCTCGCCCTGGCAGCCCACTTCGGCTCCGGAGATGGAGGCGTTCGTTTTGAAAAGGATCCCGACGGCGGCTGCCGCCAGGAGGAAGCGGACCACACCGTCGTCGTCGGCTCCCGGAACAAACTTCACGTAGTAGTGCAGTACCGCCGGCACGATGCCGGCCGCGCCGTTGGTGGGAGCGGTGACGATCCGCCCGCCCGCGGCGTTTTCTTCATTGACGGCGAGGGCGAACAGGTTCACCCATTCCATCGCCAGCAGCGGATCCGCGGGGGCCTGGACGGGCGACGGTGATGCCGCCGCGGCTTCCGCGCTGGCAGCAGAGGCGGTCAGCGTGCGGAACAGCGCCGGTGCGCGCCGCGTCACGTTCAGCCCGCCGGGCAAAATGCCCTCCGCGTTGCAGCCGTTCTCCACGCACTCGCGCATCACTGCCCACAGGCCCAGCAGCTTCTCCCGCAGCTCGGCCTCCGTGTGCCAGACCAGCTCGTTGGCGAGCATGACGTCGGAGATGGACATGCCTTCGCGGCTGCAGATTTCCAGCAGCTCGTCGGCGGTGCTGAACGCGTAGGGCAGCACGGTGTCATCCGCCACTACCTTGTCCGCGCCGGCAGCGTCACCATCCACCACGAAGCCGCCGCCAATGGAATAGAAGCTCCGTTCACTGAGCACGGATCCGGTGTGGTCCAGCGCGCGGAACGTCATGCCGTTGGGGTGGGCGGGAAGGGATTTGCGGCGGTGCAGGACCACGTCCTCATCCCAGTTGAAGTCCACCCGGTGGGTGCCGGCGATGTGCAGCTCGGCGTCCAGCGCGGCGGCCGCCACCTGGTCGTCGGCGGTGAAGGTGTTGACGGTTTCCGGTTCGAGGCCCTGCAGCCCCAGGACAACCGCTTTGTCCGAGCCGTGGCCCCGCCCCGTGGCGCCCAGGGAACCGAAAAGTTCCGACTGGACGCGCACGGTGGAGCTGAGCTGCCCGTCGCCCTTCAGGCCATCAGCGAAGAGCTTGGCCGCCCGCATCGGGCCCACCGTGTGTGACGAGGAGGGCCCGATGCCGACAGAGAACAGGTCAAGGACGCTGAGCGCCATCAGGGGACCTCTGGCGAGGCGTACTCCCGCATCGCGTCCAGGAGCCACCGGCCCAGGAACTCGGCGAAGGACGCCCTGGGGAAGATCCGGAAGGACTCCTCGCCGGTCTTCCAGAGGATGGCGGGGATGTTGGCGATCTCGGTGGAGACGGCGGTTCCGGCCTTGAACTCCCGGGGGTGCAGGTCCAGGGAGCAGCCCTTCTCAAGCACTGCCCGCCCCTGCGGACCGGTCAGTTCGAAGGTGGTGCGGTTGGCGGAGAGGTCCACCACCTGGCCTTCGCCGTCGCCCAGCGCGTCCTGCAGGGCACGGATCAGGTCGCCGCCCAGGGATTCGTGCGCCTCGGTGGGTGCCACCACCAGGAACTCCCCGGGTCCCAGCCACAGGACGGAGGTGTCACCGTTGCCGGCCACGTCACCGGACCGGGCGGGCAGGCCGCCGGTGACGGAGGCCAGCCGCTGGGCCGTTTCGGTGCCGGCACCGGCGCGGAGCCCCACCATGGTGAGGAAGGGCAGCTCGGACAGTTCCACGGTGCCCGCCAGGGAGCCGGCAGCGAAGGCGTCCTGCAGCTGCTTCGCCGGGCTGACGCGGACGGCAAGGTTCTTGTCTGCGAGGTTCTTGGCAGAGGTCGGGGATGCTGCTGTTTCAGCCATCTTTACGGGTCCCTTCGGGGTCAAAAAGCACTGTTTCTGCGACAACGACGTCCACCAGCTGATCGCCGGCAGCTGCCACGAGGGTCTCGCCGATGCGCTTGCGGCCGTTCTTGATCAGGGCGAGGCCGAATGACCTGCCCAGTGCTGCGCTGTGGTAGCTCGAGGTGACGAAGCCTTCCATGGGCACCGGCCCGTAGGCGGGATTGGTGGAACGGCCCTTTTCCACGAGCTGGGTGCCTTCGGGCAGCCGCAGGGTGCCGTCCACCGGAAGGACGCTGACCAGGTGCTTGCGGTCTTCACGCTGCGCGTCCGCCCGGGAGTAGGAGCGCTTGCCGATGAAGTCCTTGGCCTTGGAAACGATCCACTCCATGCCGGCGTCCTGCGGGGTGACGGTGCCGTCCGTGTCCTGCCCGACGATCGGGTAGCCCTTTTCGGCGCGCAGGACGTGCATGGTTTCGGTGCCGTAGGGGGTGATGTTGAATTCGGCACCGGCAGCCGCAACGGCTTCCCAGGTGTTGAGCCCGTACCAGGCCGGGATGTTGATTTCGTAGGCCAGTTCACCGGAGAACGAGATCCGGCAGATGCGGGCACGGACGCCGGAGGCGAGGGTGGTTTCCCGGAAGGTCATGAACGGGAAGGCCTCGGTGTCCAGGCCTCCGTTCGCGGCCAGCTCCGGTGCCACCTTGGCGATGACCTCGCGGGACTTCGGTCCGACGACGGCGATGGTGTTCCACTGTTCGGTCACTGAGGTGCAGTGCACGTCCAGTTCCGGCCATTCCGTCTGGAGCCATTCCTCCAGCCAGTCCAGCACCTTGCCGGCTCCGCCGGTGGTGGTGGTCATGAAGAAACGGTCCTCGTCGAGGCGCAGGGTCACGCCGTCGTCGAAGATCATGCCGTCCGGTGTGCACATGACGCCGTAGCGGGCGGAGCCGGGGGCGAGCTTCTTGAACGCGTTGGTGTAGATGCGGTTCAGGAATTCGCCCGCGTCCTTGCCGCGGATTTCGATCTTGCCCAGGGTGGTGGCGTCCATGAAGCCCACGGAGTCACGGACTGCTGCGCATTCGCGCAGCACGGCGGCGTCCATGTCCTCCCCGTCCTGCGGGTAGTACCAGGGCCGCTTCCACTGCCCCACATCCTCGAACAACGCGCCCTTGGCGACGTGCCACGGGTGGATGGAGGTGATGCGTGCGGGGTCGAAGAGTTCGCCGCGCTGGCGTCCGGCCAGTGCCGCGAACGCAACCGGCGTGAACGGGGCGCGGTAGGTGGTGGTGCCGATGTCGCCGATGCCGCGGGACGCTTCGCCGGCGGTCCGGAGTGCGGCGGCGATGACGCCGATCGCGTTGACGCCGGAGGTCTTGCCCTGGTCGTTGGCGGTGCTGATGGAGGTGTAGCGCTTGATGTGCTCAACGGACCGCATGCCGGCGCCGGTGGAACGGAGGACATCCGCCACGGACTGGTCACGCTGGAAGTCCACGAAGTGGTGGTGCCAGTCGTCCGGCGTGCCGGTCTCGCCCGGCACCAGCCACAGCTGGCGGGTGGGGGCAGACGCTGTCGGCTCGCCCAGCGGGGAAGGTTCGACGGCGGAGGTGAAGCCGGCGCCGATGGCCGCCTTCGCGCCGGCGGAGACGCCCTCGGCGAGGCAGTCAGCGGTGTCGAAGGAGCCGCGGCCGGAGCCGACGATCTGCTGGTTCGGAACCTCGGTGCTGGGGACGAAGGCGGCCAGGGCGTCGTCCCAGCGCAGCTTGCCCTGCCGCTGGGAGTGCAGGTGCACCAGCGGGCTCCAGCCGCCGGACACTGCCAGCAGGTCGCAGGCGATCTGTTCGATGCCCGAGGTGAGTTCGCCGTCGTCGTTGATGCTGCGGACGGTCACGCCGTCCAGCCTGCCTGCGTTCGCTCCCTCACCGGCGGCGGCGCTGGTGTTGGCCACGGCGCTGCCGATCAGCACGCGGGTGCCGGCTTCGACGGCGGCGGCTGCCACGTCCGTGAGCTTGGGACGGGCGTCCACCACGGCGGCGATCTTGACGCCGGCGGCGCGGAGGTCGGCGGCCAGGGCGTAGGCGCTGTCGTTGGTGGTGCTGATGACCACGCGCTGGCCGGGGGCCACGGCGTAGCGGTTCAGGTAGCTGCGGACGGCGGAGGCGAGCATGATGCCGGGGCGGTCGTTGTTTTCAAAGACCAGGGGACGCTCGTGCGCGCCCGGAGCCAGCACAACCTGCTTGGCACGGATGTGCCAAATACGCTGGCGGGACACACCGGGGGCGGCCGGGCTGGAGAGGTGGTCCGTACGGTTCTGGACGGCAATGACGTAGTTGGCGTCGTAGGCGCCGAACGCCGTGGTGCGGTTCAGGACAGTGCATTCGGCGTTGGAGACCAGCTCGGCTTCCACGTCCGCCACCCATTCCAGGGCGGGCTTGCCTTCGACCGTCTCGCCGAGCTCAGCTGCGGTGGAGCCGGAGAGCAGGGCACCGCCCAGTTCGGGCTGGTCATCAAGGAGCATCACGCGGGCGCCGGTGCGGACGGCCTCACGGGCAGCCGCCAGGCCGGCGGGGCCGCCGCCGATGACCAGGACGTCGGTGTGGACGTACTTCTTGTCGTATTCGGCGCGGTCCTCTTCGGGGTCCAGCCGGCCGAGGCCGTTGAGCAGTTCGGCCTTCAGGCCGTCCACCAGGGAGATGGTGGTGGCGGGAAGCATCGATTCGGCAACGTGGCCGGGGAAGCGCGGGGCCACCTTCACCAGGGCGTTGGGTTCCTCGACTCCGGCAGCCAGGATGCCACGGGGCCGGTCCTCGTACAGCGAGTTGCCGACCGCGACACGGCCGTTGGCGAGCAGCGCGGAAGCCAGCGTGTCCCCGGGGTGGCCGGTGAATTCCTCGCCGTCCACAGTGAAGCGCCAGGAAATGGTGCGGTCGATGCGGCCGCCGGCGGCGAGGCGGGCATTCTGGGAAGTCACTTGGTTGCTCCTTCCGGGGCGGTGGTGCTGGCAGGTGTTGTGCTGGTGCCTGAGATGTCGGGCGCCGCGGTTCCGGTGGTGGTGCTGTCAGCAGCGGTGCTGGCAGTTCCGGATTCGGCGGTTCGCGGGGCTGCCCGGTCGGGCCGGGGCGTGCCCATCGGGTAGATGGCCTGGATGTCGTAGCTGACGGTGTCACGCAGCATGTTGAACCACTGGCGGCAGCCGGTGCTGTGGACCCAGCGCTCGGCGAAGGTGCCCTTGGGGTTCTCGCGGTAGAAGAGGTACCGGGACCACTCCGTGTCGTTCAGTTCGTTCGGGTTTTCCGGGTAGGCCACGTGGGCCTGGCCGCCATAGTGGAATTCGGTTTCATCCCGGGGGCCGCAGTTGGGGCATGAGATCAGCAGCATGTGCGTTGTCTTTCTGTGGAGGCGGCGGCTAGTGGGCTACGGCGGCGGCGCCGTGTTCGTCAATGAGCGCGCCGGTTTCGAAGCGCTCCAAGGAGAACGGCGCGTTCAGCTTGTGCGGGGAGCCCGTAGCGATGTTGTGCGCGAAGGTCATGCCGGCCGCGGGCGTGCCCTTGAAGCCGCCGGTACCCCAGCCGCAGTTCACGAACATGTTCTCCACCGGGGTGTTGCCCACGATCGGGGAAGCGTCCAGCGTGGTGTCCACGATCCCGCCCCAGGTCCGGAGCACGTGGGCCCGGGCGAAGATGGGGAAGAGTTCGACGGCGGCCGCCATCTGCTGCTCGATCACATGGAAGGAGCCGCGCTGGCCGTAGCCGTTGTAGGAGTCCACGCCGGCGCCCATCACCAGTTCGCCCTTGTGGGCCTGGGAGACGTAGACGTGCACGTGGTTGGACATCACAACGGTGGGGTGGACCGGCTCGTGCAGCTCGGAGACCAGTGCCTGCAGCGGGTGGGACTGGATGGGGAGCTGGAAGCCGGCCATTTCGGCCAGGACGGAGCTGTGGCCGGCGGCGCACAGGCCCACCTTTTCGGTGTTGATGGTGCCGCGGTTGGTCTTGACGCCCACCACGCGCTCTCCATCCTTGACGAAGCCGGTGACTTCGCAGTTCTGGATGATGTCCACGCCCAGCTCGTCGCACTTGCGGGCGAAGGCCCAGGCCACGTGGTCGTGCTTGGCGATGCCGGCACGGGGCTGGTAGGTGGCGCCCATGACGGGGTAGCGGATGTTGTCGCTGATGTTCAGGATGGGGCAGAGTTCCTTGACCTGCTGCGGGTCCAGCCATTCGGCGTCAACACCGTTGAGCTTGTTGGCGCCCACGCGGCGCATGCTTTCACGCACGTCGCCGAGGGTGTGGGCCAGGTTCATCACGCCGCGCTGGCTGAAGAGGAAATCGTATTCGAGTTCCTCCGGCAGGATTTCCCAGAGCTTGAGGGCGTGCTCGTAAATGGCCGCGCTCTCGTCCCAGAGGTAGTTGGAGCGGATGATGGTGGTGTTCCGGGCCATGTTGCCGCCGGCCAGCCAGCCCTTTTCCAGGACGGCGATGTTGGTCATGCCGTGGTTCTTGGCCAGGAAGTACGCGGTGGCCAGGCCGTGCCCGCCGCCGCCGACGATCACGGCGTCGTAGGAGGACTTGGGCTCGGGGTTCCGCCAGAGGAAGTCCGGGTGCTCCGGAAGCTGCTGGGTGCTCACTGGGCGGCTCCAATCAGGTCTGCTTCAACACCGGCCAGGGCGGCATCGTCGTTGAGGTGGGGGTAAAGGGGGAACTGGTCGGCAAGGGCGGTGACGCGGCTGCGGAGTTCGACGGCGGTGTCCTCGTCCAGGGTGCCGCTGCCGGCTGCCGCGATCAGGGCCGTGGCGATGATGTCCGCGACCTCGGTGAATTCAGCGGCGCCGAATCCGCGTGTGGCCAGGGCAGGGGTGCCGATCCGGAGGCCGGAGGAAACCATCGGCGGGCGGGGGTCGAAGGGTACTGCGTTGCGGTTGACGGTGATGCCGATCCGGTGGAGGGCGTCTTCGGCCTGCTGGCCGTCGAGCTCCGAGTTGCGCAGGTCCACGAGGACCAGGTGGACGTCCGTGCCGCCGTTGACAACGGAGATGCCTGCGGCTTCGACGTCGGACTGGAGGAGACGCTCGGCCAGCAGCTTGGCACCCTGCAGGACCCGCTCCTGGCGTTCCTTGAATTCGGGCGATCCGGCGAGCTTGAAGGCCACGGCCTTGGCTGCAATGACGTGCTCCAGCGGGCCGCCCTGCTGGCCGGGGAACACAGCGCTGTTGATCTTCTTGGCGTACTCCTCCTTGGCCAGGATGACGCCGCCGCGCGGGCCGCCCAGGGTCTTGTGGGTGGTGGTGGTGACCACGTCCGCGAAGGGGACCGGGTTCGGGTGCAGCCCTGCGGCAACGAGGCCGGCGAAGTGGGCCATGTCCACCATCAGGTAGGCACCAACGAGGTCGGCGATGCGGCGGAACTCGGCGAAGTCCAGCTGGCGGGAGTAGGCGGACCAGCCGGCGACGATGAGCTTGGGCTTGTGCTCCAGGGCCAGGGCTTCCACCTCGGCCATGTCCACCCGGAGGTCGGATTCACGGACGTGGTAGGGAACCACGTTGTAGAGCTTGCCGGAGAAGTTGATCTTCATGCCGTGGGTGAGGTGGCCGCCGTGCGCCAGGGAAAGGCCCAGGATGGTGTCGCCCGGGTTCAGCAGGGCAAACATCGCTGCGGCGTTGGCCTGGGCGCCGGAATGCGGCTGCACGTTGGCGAATTCTGCGCCGAACAGGGCCTTGACGCGATCGATGGCGAGCTGTTCCACGACGTCCACGTGCTCGCAGCCGCCGTAGTAGCGCTTCCCGGGGTAGCCCTCTGCGTACTTGTTGGTCAGGACCGAACCCTGCGCCTCCATGACCGACGCCGGGGCGAAGTTCTCCGAGGCGATCATCTCCAGGGTGTTCTGCTGCCGCTCCAGCTCCTTTGCTACAGCGGCGGCAACATCGGAGTCCACCTGGGCGAGCGAGGCGTTGAGTACGTTCTGCATGTTTCTCCTTCAGAGGCCCTTCGGTTTACTGATCAACAACTGACCTGTAACTGATATATTAGAACTGACGTAATAGTATGTTCCACATCACGCAGGAGTCAATAGGAACCATGGAGAGCCTCGTAATGAGCCTGACGCTAGAGAACCATCTGGAGGGCGGCGGGGATCTCTCGCTGGCCGAGCGGGCGTACCGGCATCTCCGGGACCGGCTCATCATGCTGGACATCCGGCCCGGCGAAGCCATCAACGACGGCAAGCTGGCCGCCGAAATGGGCATCGGCCGCACCCCCGTCCGGGAAGCCTTGAAGCGACTTGAAAGCGACCACCTGGTGATCTCCTACCCGCGCCGGGGCACCTTCGCCACCGTTGTGGACATCACCGAGCTGGCCGATGTTTCGGAGCTCCGGGAATCACTGGAGCCCCTCGCCGCGCGGCGGGCAGCCAAACTCGCCACACCCGCACTGCGCGCCGAGCTGCGCGAAACCGCGGCCGCGATTGCCCGGATGGCCGCCGCCGAGGATCCCTACGACCTGATGCGGTATGACATCAAGGTCCACCGCCTTATCTACCGTGCCGCGGCCAACGCGCACCTGGAAGATGTCCTGATCCGCTACGACAACCTGGCCACCCGGATCTGGTGCATGGTGCTGGAGAAGGTGCCCGCGGTGTCCGAGCACATCTCGGAGCATGTGGAGCTGCTGGAAGCGATTGCCGACGGCGACGCCGACCGGTCCGGCAAGCTCGCGCTGGAGCACGTCACCAGCTTCGAACACGCCATCCGCGCAGTCCTCTAAGGAACCTTCAGCGGTTAACCGCCCGCCGCTGCGTCAGGGGTCAAGCCGCCTGCGGAGGAGGCAGAACTCGTTGCCCTCCGGGTCTTCCAAGACGTGCCACTGTTCGTCGCCGCTCTGCCCCACGTCGGCCGGCCTGGCGCCGAGGGCGAGCAGCCGTTCCAGCTCGGCGGCCTGGTCCCGGTCCACGGGATTGACGTCGATGTGCAGGGGAAGCCGTCCGGTCCGCGGATTGCTGCTCGGACTCAGGATGATGGTGGGCTGCAGGCCGCCAAAGCCGGCGGCCGGGCCGATTTCGATGGCGCCGTCCTCCCGGTCCAGTTCGACATAGCCAAGGACGTCACTCCAGAACTTTGCCAGCAGTTCGGGGTCGGCGCAGTTCAGGACCAGTTCGCTGATTCGGCATGACATGAGAGCCAGTCTAGGTTCGGGGTGCCCGCGGGAGGAATGCCGCCGGTTCGCGCCTGACCTGCGTCAGGGCGGACTCGATGGCACCTTTGACCACCACCTCCGCTCCGAAGGTGCTTGCAACCAAGTCCGGGAGGGGCACACCGGAATCGGCGGGCAGCAGGCAGCGTGCCTGTTCCAGGACAGGTTCGATGGCCCGGGAGATCCCGCCCGCGATGATGACGCGTTCAATGTCCAGGAGGCTGGAAAGCACAACAGCAATACGCGCCAGCCTGGCACCGAGCCGGGCGATGATGTCCCCCGCGAACGGATCCCCCTCCCGGGCTGCCTGGAACACGTCCTCGGCGTTGATCTCCCCCTCGGGTATATGGCGCAGTGTGGATTGTCCGCCGTGGGAGTGGATCCGCGAGCGCGCCCACTTACGGGCCAGTGCCCCAAACCCATCCGTGCTGCCTTCGTCGGGCACGAACTTGCCGGCGGTAATAGTGTCGAGGAATCGCATCTCGCCGGCGCCGCCGCGCGGTCCCCGCAGCAGGCGCCCATCGACGATCAGCCCGGCGCCGAACCGCTCGCCTGTCAGCAGCGTGGCCAGGTTGGCTGATGGCTTGTGCGCGCGTTCGGCAATGGCGGCGAGGTTGGCGTCATTTTCGACAACCACCTTGCCGTGAAGGTGGGAGGCGAATCCGGAATTCATCAGATGCCAGAATTCTCCTTCAGGAGACGTGCCATGGGCGTCGATCGGCGCGGGAACACCGACAACCGTAAGCAAAACATCGTCCGCCTCGTGTCCGCTGTCGTGGAGGGCCAGGCCGATCAGCTCCCGTGCAGCCGCGCAGCGGCCGGAGCGTCCGAGCATCTTCGAGTCAACGTTCTGGCGGCGCAAACCCAGCTCACGGCCCCGCAGATCCGCCACGATGGTGGTGAAGTAGCTTTCCCCGGCGTCCAGTCCAACAACCACACCGGCAGCCTCGCGCAATTGGTAGCGGCGTGCCGGCCTGCCTTTGTTGGTGCGGGCCGCGGCAGCACTGTCGTCCACTTCCTCCAGCCAGCCGGCGTCGACCAGGGCATGGCAAACGCCGAGCACCGTCGCGCGGGTCAACCCCGTCACCGCCATGGCTTCCCCGGCTGTGAACACTTGCTCCTGCAGGGCAAACCGCAGCAACGCATCGGAATTGATCTGCCGCAACAATTGCGTCGAACTCGCGGTTGTCTCCTTCATCCCTTGACGATATCCGCACGATGCCTCATCCTCGTATAGGACTTAAATATAAGATCCAAATAAACTCTGTGAGACCCTGAGGAGCCGATGTTGCCACCTTTGCCGTCCAGAGGGACGCGAGTCTCCCGACGCACCTTCCTTGCCGCTGCCGGGGGCGCACTGGCCGCTTTCGGCCTGGCAGGGTGTGCTCCGGGAGGAACCCGTCCCACCATCACGTTCCACCAGTCAAAACCGGAGGCCGTGCCATACTTCCGCGATCTCGCGGCGAAGTTCACCGCGTCGCAGGACCGCGTCCGCGTCCTTCATGACATGGCGACAAATCTTTCTGCCAGCTTTGTGCGCAGCAGTCCGCCGGACCTCGGTTGCCTCAACTACAACCTTGAAATGGCCCGGTTCATGGAGCGCGGCGCCCTCTCCGACCTTTCCGATCTCCCGGCAGCAGCTTCCATCCGGAACGACGTTCTGGACCTCACGAACTGGTACCCCACCTACCCGGGCCGTACGAGCGTCATCCCCTACTCGGTCATGGCCGCCTCGGTCATCTACAACCGCCGCATCTTCGAGCAGAACGGGCTGGCCGTTCCCACAACCTGGGACGGACTGATTGAAGTATGTGAGGTGCTAAAGGCGGCGGGCATCACGCCCATTTACGGCACCTTCCGCGACCCCTGGACCATCGCGCAGGGCCTGTTCGACTACACGGTGGGCGGCATGGTCAACGTGCGCGAGTTCTATAAAACAATGCACGGGATCGGCGAGGATGTCGGACCGGATTCCGAAGTGTCGTTCCAGAAAACGATGCTCGAGCCAGTGCAGCGCATGGTGCAGCTGACGTCCTACGTCAACCCCGATGCGTCGAGCCGAGGCTACGGTGACGGCAACACCGCCATGGCGCAGGGACAGGCGGCGATGTACTTCCAGGGGCCGTGGGCCTTCGGAGAAATTGAAAAGGCGGGGACCGATGTGGATCTGGGCACCTTTCCACTGCCAATGACCAGCAATCCCGCCGACCTGAAAGTCCGCGTTAACATCGACCTTTCGCTGTGGGTTCCCGAAGCCGGCAACGCACAGGAGGGGGCCCGCGCCTTCCTCCAGTACCTCATGCAGCCGGAAATCCAGAACTCCTACAATGCCGAATTCCTGGGATTCGGCACGGGTAAGGACGCACCGGCGGTCACCGACCCCCGAATCGTTGAGATGCAGAAGTACTACGACGAGGGCCGTTTCTACATGGGTGCCTCACAGTTCATTCCAAACTCGATTCCCGCCGCCAACTACCTCCAGTCGATCATCGGCGGCGCCGACGCCGAGAGCACGCTCCGCCGTATGGACGCCGACTGGGCGCGCCTGGCTTTCCGCGCGTGATCACACTTCCAACGCACGAAACGAGGACCATTCATGTCATCGACGACTAAGCCTTCCCCTCGAGCGGTGGTGACGGCCCCGGCAGCGGTGAGAGCGGCAAGAGCGCGCAAGAGCCGCATCGATCCGCTGTACTACTTTTTCCTGTTTCCTTCGCTCGTAATTTTCACGCTCGCCGTCACGCTGCCGGCCATACTCGGCTTCGTCTACAGCTTCACGAACTCTGTTGGCTTCGGCGACTTCGACTTCATCGGCATCCGAAACTTCATAGCGGTGTTCCAGGATGAGGGGGTCCTCAGCGCCTACGGCTTCACCCTTGCCTTTGCGCTCGTGACCGTCATTGTCGTCAACGCCGTGGCCTTTTTCCTGGCTCTGGGACTCACGTCCCGTGTCCGCTTCCGCGCCGCCCTGCGCACGGTATTCGTTATCCCCATGGTGATCTCAGGCATCGTCATCGCGTTCGTCTTCCAATACCTCTTCTCGAACTCGCTGCCGCTCCTGGGCCAAGGCATGGGAATCGAACCGCTGGCGACCAGCATCCTCGCCAACCCCGAACTCGCGTGGCTGGCCATCGTCTTCGTCACGGCGTGGCAGTCGATTCCGAGCGCGATGCTGATTTACATCGCGGGGCTCCTCACGGTTCCCGCCGAGGTGTACGAGGCAAGCTCCATCGACGGAGCAACGCCCTGGCACAACCTGCGGCACATCACTTTGCCGCTCGTCGCCGGGTATGCAGTGATCAATATGGTCCTTGGTTTCAAGAACTACCTCAACGCCTACGACATCATCGTGGGCCTTACCGACGGCGGCCCGGGCGTCGCTACACGCAGCGTCGCCATGTCGATCTTCCGCGGCTTCGAAGGCGGCGACTATGCCTACCAGATGGCCAACGCCGTGATCTTCTTCCTCATCAGCATCGTCATCGCACTCATCCAGCTTCGCTTCACACGTGGCAAAGGAGGGATCGCCGCATGAGCAGCGCACCCAGCACCATCCCAGGAGGATCCGCCGCCGCCGGAAAGAAGCAAAGGATCCGCGCCGGCCGTGAACGCAGCAACTGGCCTGCCACCATCGTCCTGATCGTCTGCACGCTCAGCGTGCTCGTGCCGCTCTACGTCACCACGAGCATGGCGTTCAAAACCACCGGCCAGGCTGTGGACGGCAACGCCTTCTCGCTGCCAAGCCCGCTGACGTTCGACAGTTTCGTCCAGGCATGGACGCTCACGAACTTCCCCCGCGGCTTCGCGATCTCCGTGTTCGTCTCCGTGACCGCCGTAGCGGGGGAAATCATCGTCTCGGCGCTGGCAGCCTACGCGATCGTCCGCAACTGGGACCGCCGGCTCTTCCGCTGGTCCTTCTTCTACCTGCTCGCGGCGATGTTCATCCCGTTCCCCGTGGTGGCACTGCCGCAGATCCAGCTCACCGGCCTCGCCGGTCTGGACAACCCGCTCGGCGTCGCGATCCTGCACATCGTCTTTGCCCTGGCGTTCAACACCATGCTGTTTACCGCGTTCCTGCGCTCCATCCCGCTGGAGCTGGAAGAAAGCATGCGCATCGACGGCGCCGGCACCTGGCAGGTGTTCTGGAAGCTCATCTTCCCCCTGCTCGCACCCATGAGCGCCACTGTCGGCATCTTCGCTTTCATCGCCTCATGGAACGACTTCATGATGCCGTCGCTCATCATCTCCGACCCGGAACTGCAGACCATCCCGGTGCTGCAGAAGATCTTCCAGACCCAGTTCAGCAACAGCTACAACGTCGCCTTCGCCTCCTACCTGATGGCGATGGCGCCCGCGATCGTCGTCTACCTGTTTACCCAGCGCTGGGTCATGTCCGGACTCACCCAGGGCGCCGTGAAATGATCCCGGCCGCGAAACCGACCTCCACGAAAAACGCAAAGGACCCAGCCTTGCCCTCCATCGCCACCACGGCAACCAGCACCGAACCCAAAACCATGGCCGACCCCAACTGGTGGCGCCAGGCCTCGGTCTACCAGATCTACCCCCGCAGCTTCTCTGACTCCAACGGTGACGGCATCGGCGACATCAACGGCATCACCGGCAAGGTCCCGTATCTGAAGGATCTGGGGGTCGACGCGGTCTGGCTGAGCCCGTTCTACCCTTCAGCCCTCGCCGACGGCGGCTATGACGTGGACGATTACCGTAATGTTGACCCGCGGCTCGGCACCCTCGAGGACTTCAGCCATATGGCATCCGCCCTGCACGCCGCAGGCATCAAGCTGATCGTGGACATCGTCCCCAACCACTCCTCAAACCGCCACCAGTGGTTCCAGGAAGCCCTGGCCTCGCCCAAGGGGTCCCCGGCCCGCGACCGCTACATCTTCCGGGACGGACTGGGCGACAACGGCGAACTGCCGCCGTCAGACTGGGACTCCGTGTTCGGCGGTCCCGCATGGGAGCGCATTACTGAACCTGACGGGACGCCGGGGCAGTGGTACATGCACATCTTCGCCAAGGAACAGCCGGACTTCAACTGGGACAACACCGAGGTCCGCGACGACTTCCTGACCACCCTGCGCTTCTGGTCCGACCGGGGCGTGGACGGCTTCCGCATCGACGTGGCCCATGCCCTGACCAAGAACCTCGAAGAGTCCCTCCCCAGCAAGGCAGACCTTGAAGCCCAGGGCGAGGCGCTTTACCTTGCCGGATCACATCCGTACTGGGACCGTGACGAAGTCCACGGGATCTACGCCGAGTGGCGCAAGGTCTTCAACGAATACAGCCCGCCGCGCACCGCCGTCGCCGAAGCCTGGGTGCACGCGGACCGCCGTGCCCGTTATGCCAGCCCGGAGGGGCTGGGCCAGGCCTTCAACTTCGACCTGCTGCAGGCAGACTTCGACGGCGCCCAGTTCCGGAAGATCATCACCAAGAACCTCGCCGAGGCCGAGGCTTCCGGCGCTTCCTCCACGTGGGTGTTTTCCAACCACGACGTCGTCCGGCACGCCACCCGCTACGGGCTCCCCGTGCCAGGGCCCTCGGCCGAGGGCGGGATCATGGCCGGCGAGGCCGGCAAGCAATGGTTGCTCGCCGGCGGCAAGCAGGAAGACGTCGACGCCGAACTCGGCCTGCGCCGCGCCCGCGCCGCATCGCTGCTGATGTTCGCCCTTCCGGGCTCTGCATACCTGTACCAGGGCGAGGAACTGGGCCTGCAGGAAGTCGGCAGCGAAATCCCCGACTCCCAGCGCCAGGACCCGGCCTTCTTCCGCAACAAAGGCGTGGAAATCGGCCGCGACGGCTGCCGCGTCCCGTTGCCATGGACAGCCTCCGGCACCTCGTTCGGTTTCGGGACCGGCGGCGCGCACCTGCCGCAGCCCGAATGGTTCGCCAGCTACTCCGTGGAAGCCCAGGAGTTGCAGGACGACTCAACCCTGTCCCTCTACCGCCGCGCATTGGCCCTGCGGTCACAGCTGCAAACCGCCGAAGCGCTGGAATGGCTGGAAACCGGGAGGACCGATGTCCTGGCCTTCCGGCGCCCCAACGGCTGGATCTCCGTCACCAACTTCGGGACGGAAGCCTTCGGACTGCCCGACGGCGAGGTCCTGGTCTCCAGTTCGCCGCTCATGGCAGGTTCCCTGCCCGGGGCAACCACTGCCTGGCTCCAGGCGTAGCCGGTGAAACCTCCCGTGTCCGCTGCCGCGTCCTGGTCCAGGTCCAGGTCCATGTATAGGTCCAGGTCAACGCGCGGAAGTGTGGCGTGGAATACTTCCCTACAGGTGCTGCCGGAACCGCCGGCGGAAGTGGGAAAGGGCCGTGGGCATGCAGAAATCCGTTAGTGCGGACGAAATGACCCGGCAGCATGTCCTCACGGCGCTTTTCCGCGAACGGACGGCCGGGCTCAGCCCGGACCCGGTCTTTGACCGAAGGCTGGACCGGCATCTCCCACAGCTGACGGAACTGTTTGGCTCCCTGTACGGTTCCCGGCCGGACTGGCAGGAACAGCTGGCAGCCTTGGTGGTCCAGAGCGCCCGGTCCTGGCAGGAGCGCCCGGCTCAACTCAAGGAGCTGGACGCGGAGCGGGAAGGCAACAGCGGCTGGTTCCAGTCCAACACCATGCTGGGCGGCGTCTGCTACGTGGACCGCTACGCGGAGAGCCTGGAGGGAGTGCGGGCACGCATTCCCTACTTCAAGGAGCTCGGACTCACCTACCTGCACCTGATGCCGCTGTTCCTGGCCCCCGAACCGCACTCCGACGGCGGCTACGCGGTGTCCAGCTACCGTGAGGTCAACCCGAAGCTGGGCACCATGGAGCAGCTTCGCTCGCTGGCGGCCGAACTCCGCAGCAACGGGATCAGCCTGGTGGTTGACTTCATCTTCAACCACACCTCTGACGAGCATGAGTGGGCCCGGAAGGCGGCCGCAGGGGACCCGGAGTACAGCGATTACTACTGGATTTTCCCGGACAGGACCATGCCGGACGCCTTCGAGCAGAATGTCCGGGAGATTTTCCCGGAGAACCATTCAGGCTCGTTCATCCAGATGGAGGACGGGAGGTGGGTGTGGGCAACGTTCCACACGTACCAGTGGGACCTGAACTACTCCAATCCGGATGTTTTCCGCGCCATGGCCGGCGAGATGCTGTTCCTGGCCAACCAGGGCGTGGACATCCTGCGCATGGACGCCGTGGCCTTCATCTGGAAACAGCTGGGCACGCCCTGCGAGAACCTTCCCGAGGCGCACACCCTGCTCCGGGCCTTCAACGCGGTGTGCCGGCTGGCGGCTCCGTCGCTGCTGTTCAAGTCGGAGGCCATCGTGCATCCGGACGAGGTGGCGCTCTACATCGACCCCACCGAATGCCAGATTTCCTATAATCCCCTGCAGATGGCGCTCATCTGGGAGTCCCTGGCCACCCGGGATGTCTCGCTCCTGGCCCAGGCCCTGAAGCGCCGGCACAACATCCCCGAGGGGACGTCCTGGGTCAACTACGTCCGAAGCCATGACGACATCGGCTGGACCTTCGCGGACGAGGACGCCGCGGAACTGGGCATCAACGGCTTCGACCACCGCCGCTTCCTCAACTCCTTCTACGTCAACCGCTTCCCCGGCAGCTTTGCCCGCGGCGTCCCCTTCCAGGACAACCCGCGCACCGGAGACTGCCGTATTTCAGGTACGACGGCGTCGCTGTGCGGCATGGAGGTCAACCCGGCCGAGGCGGCGGAACGGATCCTCCTGGCCCACTCGGTTGCCTTCAGCACCGGCGGCATCCCGCTCCTGTACCTCGGCGACGAGGTGGGCCAGGTCAATGATTACGATTACGCGGATGAGCCCGGCCACGGGGATGACAGCCGCTGGGTGCACCGGCCGCACTACCCGGCCGCGCAGTACGCCCGGCGCACCGATCCGGCCACACCCGGAGGTGCCGTTTACGCGGGCCTGCAGCGGATGATCGAGGTCCGCGCGAACGCTCCTGAGTTTGCCGGGACCACATTGATCGATTTCCAGACCCACAACCGGGGAGTCCTGGCCTACCAGCGGCCGGGCGGCGTGACCACGGGCGGAACCCGCGTCCTGGCACTCGCGAACTTCAGCAACGTTCCCCAGTCCCTGCCCGCGGAAACCTTCGGCGGGTTCCTGCCCGCCGCCGTCGACCTTCTCTCGGAAGCCCGCCTGCAGCTGAACGAAGGCGTCATGCTCCTCCCCCGGCAATACGTCTGGCTTCGCGTCACCCCGGTGTGACGCACCCTCCCCAACTGGGTAGCGCCAAGTGTCGTTTCAACTGCCCATAACGACACTTAGCGCTACCCAGTTGGGTCCGCGGGCGCGGGGCGTGAAACCATACGGATCATGGCCCAGAAGATTGCGTACCAGGGTGAGCCCGGCGCCAACTCCAATATCGCGTGCAAGCAGATGTTCCCCGAGCTGGAAAGCGTCCCGTGCGCCAGCTTTGAGGACGCCTTCGAACTGGTGGCCAGCGGCGAGGCGGACCTGGCCATGATCCCCATCGAGAACTCGATTGCGGGCCGCGTGGCGGACATCCACATCCTGCTGCCACAGTCCAACCTGCAGATCGTGGGCGAGTTCTTCCTGCCCATCCACTTCGACCTGCTGGGCATCCCGGGCAGCACCATCGAGGACGCCACCGAGGTCCACAGCCACATCCACGCTTTGGGCCAGTGCCGGAAGCTCATCCGCGAGCATGGGCTCAAGCCGGTCATTGCCGGTGACACCGCGGGCTCAGCCCGGGAAGTGAGCGAATGGAACGATCCCCGGAAACTCTCCCTCGCTCCCCCGCTGGCTGCCCAGATCTACGGCTTGGAAGTGCTTGCTTCACGGGTTGAGGACGACCCCTCCAACACCACCCGCTTTGTGGTTTTGGCCCGCGAAAAGGAACTGCCGGCCCGGGACGAACTTCCCGGACCGGCAGTCACCAGCTTTGTGTTCCGCGTCCGCAACGTCCCCTCCGCCCTTTACAAGGCGCTCGGCGGCTTCGCGACCAACGGCGTGAACATGACGCGGCTGGAAAGCTACATGGTGGGCAACGAATTCGCTGCCACCATGTTCATGGCGGACGTCGAAGGCCACCCCGAGGACCAGCCGCTGAAGCTGGCCCTCGAGGAACTGGACTTCTTCACCACCGAGGTGCGGATCCTCGGCGTGTACGCAGCCGCGGAGTACCGGACGGCTCAGACAGCGGCGGCCTGACGGCTACCTGGCGGAAGCGGATTCCGCCTCGGTGGAGGCCTCCGCGTCAGCACCCAGCGGCGCCCCCTTCGTTTCCTTCACCAGGCTCACACCCACGAACGAGATGACGCACAGGGCCATGATGTAGATGCCGATCGAGCCGGACCAGCCGGTGTCCGCGAGCACTGCCTCGGCAATGAGCGGTGCGAAGGCGCCCCCAAGGATGGAGCCCAGGGCGTATCCGATGCCGATTCCCGAGTACCGGACACTGGCAGGAAACATTTCCGCATACATGGCGGACATGGGGCCGTAGGAAAGTCCCAGCCCGATGGTCAGGACGAAGATCCCCACGCCGTATGCCCAGATGTTGCGCGTGTCCACCAGCAGGAACATGGGGATGACCCAGGCAAAGATCAGGACATAGCCCAGCTGGAAGGTGCGGACGCGGCCGATCCGGTCCGACAGCGCGCCGCCGTACAGCGTGAAAATCAGCCAGCCGAACGACGCGAGGAGGGTTGCCAGGAGCACGGGGGAAGCGTCCATCTTCAGCGTCTTCTGGGCGTAGGACGACAGGAATGCGATCACCAGGTAACCAGCGGCATTGTTTCCAATGAAGATGATCGCGGCCAGCAGCACCTGCTTTTTGTTCGTCTGAAGCAGCTGCCTCAGCGGGGTGGCTGATTCACGCTTTCGCTCCACCATCTCCTGGAACACCGGGCTCTCGGACACAGCCGCACGGATGAAGTAGCCCACCACGATCAGCGCGACCGAGAGCAGGAACGGAACGCGCCAGCCCCATTCGAGGAACTGCTCCGGTGACATGGACAGCCGGAGCAGGAACAGCACCAGAGTTGCGATGATCATGCCGACGGGAACGCCGATCTGGGGGTAGGCGCCCCAGAATCCGCGCCGGTCCCGGGGTGCGTGCTCAACGGCCATCAGCGCGGCCCCGCCCCATTCACCGCCGGCGGAGAAGCCCTGCAGGATGCGCAGGACCATCAGCAGGATGGGCGCCCATACGCCAATCTGGCCATACGTCGGAAGGAGCCCGATCAGCGCCGTGGACGCGCCCATCATCACCAGCGTGAAGACGAGCATCGCCTTGCGCCCCACCTTGTCACCCAGCCGTCCGGCGATGACGGCACCGAGCGGCCGGAAGAAGAAGCTCACGCCGATGGTGGCCCAGGAGACCAGCTGGGCAAGTCCGGGGTTGTCGGTGTCCAGCGGCTTGAAGTAGAGGCTGGCGAACACCACGCCGGCGGCCTGGGCGAAGATGAAGAAGTCGTACCATTCAATGGTGGTGCCGATCATGGTGCCGGCCACCACGCGGCGGTCCGCTTTGCTCATGCGCTGCCCGGACGAGGGCACAGCTGTGCCGTGAAGGGATGCCATGGACGTCACGCTCCGTTGCTGACGAGCAGTGACGGAGCAGGGGATGCGGCCTGCATTGCCGGGGTGGCGCCGACTGCTGATTGGCGCGGTGCCAGGAACTGGGCGCAGAACGCGCCGAGTTCGGCCGTCGCCGTCAGCGGCAGGACGTTGGCCACGTATTGGTCCGGGCGGACCACCACCACCACGCCGTTGCGGTCCAGGCCGCGCAGCTCAAAGATGTCCGCGGACGGATCGGTGGCGTACACCTTCTCGTAATCGGTCAGTTTGAACGGGCCCACCTGCGGTTTGAAGACGGCGGGAACCTGTCCGATGTCCACGGCCGTGTGCGGCTGCTGGTAGATCACCTTCACGTCGAACCAGGCGTCGGGGTCAGCGCCCGACGGCGTTGCGGCCAGCGGTGAGTCCGGCGAGTTGGCGATCCACTCGGCGAAGTCCGCCACACCTGAGTGCGCTCCTGCGGGTGCGGCGTCTGCGAAGACGTAGATGCGCCAGCGGCCGTCGGCTGTGGCGTGGTGGCCGAGGTGGAGCGGGTTGGTATCACCGACCCGGACCACGGGCGCGGACTTGAAGCGCTTGCCCACCGGAAAGCCGGTGGCCAGGCCCTGGTGCTTGGCAGGTGCCACCAGCATGGACGGCGCGTATTCGGTCATGAAGCCGGCCGGGAATTCGGCAGTGCGCACGTAGAAGTCCTCGAGGTCCGAGGGGTTTTCGAACTCCTCGGGCTTTTTGGCCATCATGGTGGACCATTCCTTGTCGAAGTCGATCAGGTTCTTGGCCACCACCTGGCGCTCCGCCGAGTAGGTGGACAGCAGGCTCTCCGGGCTGCGGCCTTCGAGGACGTGCCCCAGTTTCCAGGCGATGTTGAAGCCGTCCTGCATGGACACGTTCATGCCCTGGCCGGCTTTTGCGCTGTGGGTATGGCAGGCGTCGCCGGTAATGAAGACACGCGGCGTGCGGGTGCCGCGGTCCTCCGGCAGGACGTCGTCGAACCTGTCGGTGAGCCGGTGCCCCACCTCGTAGACGCTGTGCCACGCCACGTTCCGCACGTCCAGGGTGTAGGGGTGGAGGATCTCGTTGGCTTTGTCGATGATCTGTTCGATGCTGGTGTTGCGCACGGCGTGGTGCGTGGCCGGGTCCACCTCGCCAAGGTCCACATACATGCGGAACAGGTGGCCGCCTTCCCGGGGGATCAGCAGGATGCTGCCTTTTTCGCCCTGGATGGCGCATTTGGTGCGGATATCGGGGAAGTCGGTCACGGCGAGGGTGTCCATCACGCCCCAGGCGTGGTTGGCCTGGTCGCCGGCGAGGGTGCAGCCGATTGCCGCGCGCACTTTGCTCCTGGCGCCGTCGGCCCCCACCACGTACTTGGCGCGGACAACCCGCTCCCGGCCTTCGTTTGGGCCCGCGGTGTGGAGCAGCGTCACGGCCACGGGGTACTCGCCCTGCTCCGTAACCTCCAGGCCCTGGAACTCGTAGCCGTAGTCGGGCTTCAGGCGCGTAGGCGAGTTGGCCGCGAATTCGGCGAAGTAGTCCAGCACGCGGGCCTGGTTGACGATGAGGTGCGGGAACTCGCTGATGCCCATCTCATCATCCACGGCGCGGGCCGTCCGGATGATATTCGAGCGGTTGGCGGGGTCCGGCTTCCAGAACGCCATCTCGGTGATCCTGTATGCCTCCGCGATGATCCGTTCGGCAAAACCGAAGGCCTGGAAAGTCTCGACGCTGCGCGCCTGGATACCGTCGGCCTGGCCGATCGCGAGCCGCCCGGGACGGCGCTCAATAATCCGCGTGGTGACATTCGGGAACATGGACAGCTGCGCGGCGGCGAGCATTCCCGCAGGACCTGTGCCGACAATCAGCACGTCAACCTCGTCCGGAAGTTCATCGGGGCGGTTGAGTCCGACGCCGGCGGCCGGCTTTACCCGCGGGTCTCCGGATACGTAACCGTGATGGTGAAACTGCACGGGATGTCCTCACTTCGTTGTGTGGCTGGGAAGCCAAGAGCTGTTCGATAATAGAACTGGGGTTTCCATATGAGAAAACCTGCTGTTGGAGCATCACTGTACGCCACCTGTGACGCGGACGACAAGAGTGCCGGAAAAGGTCGGAATGCAGGGGTTGACAACTGCCGGATATCGAGCGAAAGTGATCGTATACGATTTCGTACCTGATAAGGGAGACAGTTTTGGAGCAGGTCAACGGCGATACCCTGGCTGCGGCACGCAAGGTGATCGCGGTGCACATCAACTACCCAAGCCGTGCTGCCCAGCGGGGACGCACCCCGGCGCAGCCCTCCTACTTCCTCAAGCCGTCGTCGTCGCTCTCCCTGACGGGGAGCGCCGTCGAACGCCCCGCGGGCTGCGAACTGCTGGGCTATGAGGGCGAGATTGCGCTGGTCATCGGCAAGGCCGCACGCCGGGTGGGCATCGATGACGCCTGGAGCCACGTTGCCGCCGTCACCGCCAGCAATGACCTCGGCGTCTACGACCTGCGCTACGCGGACAAGGGATCCAACCTCCGGTCCAAGGGCGGCGCGGCTTCACGCCCGTTGGCCCGGCACTCATCCCGGCAGACGCCGTCGACCCCGCCCAGCTGCGCATCCGCACCTGGCATAACGGCCAGCTGGTCCAGGACGACACCACGGAAGACCTGCTCTTCCCGTTCGCCCGGCTGGTGGCGGACCTGTCCCAGCTCCTGACGCTCGAGGAAGGGGACATCATCCTCACCGGCACCCCCGCGGGCGCCTCCGTCGCCAAACCCGGCGACGTCCTCGAAGTGGAAGTCTCCGCCGGCGGCCTCACCACCGGCCGCCTGGTCACCCGGGTGGAGGAAGGCACGACGCCGTTCGCTAACTTTGGTGCCGGACCGAAGGTTGATGACGTGCAGCGTGAGGAGGCGTGGGGCTCACGCGAGGCTGCTGGCCTTCCTGCCCCTGCCAGCACCCTCACCCCTGGGCTGAAGGCCAAGCTGGAGAGCGTGGCCACGGCCACCCTGTCCTCCCAGATGCGCAAGCGCGGCCTTAACAACGTGAGCATCGACGGCCTGCAGGCCACCCGGCCGGACCGCCGGGTGGTGGGACTGGCCCGCACCCTTCGCTACGTCCCCAACCGCGAGGACCTGTTCAAAACCCACGGCGGCGGCTTCAACGCCCAAAAGAAAGCCATCGATTCCGTGAACGACGGCGAAATCCTGGTCATGGAAGCCCGCGGTGAAAAGGGCACCGGCACCGTGGGGGACATCCTGGCCCTGCGCGCCCAGGTCCGCGGCGCCGCTGCCATCATCACCGACGGCGGCGTCCGCGACTACACCGCCGTGGCAGGCCTGGACATGCCCACTTACTTCGCCAACCCGCACCCGGCTGTGCTGGGACGCCGCCACATCCCGTGGGACACGGACATCACCATCGCCTGCGGCGGCGCCACCGTCCAGCCCGGCGACATCATCGTGGCCGATTCCGACGGCATCCTGGTGGTCCCGCCGGCCATCGCCGAAGAACTCGTGGACGACTGCATCGCCCAGGAGCAGGAAGAAGCCTTCATCTTCGAGATGGTCAAGCAGGGCAACAGCGTGGACGGCCTCTACCCGATGAACGCCGAATGGCAGGCCCGGTACGAGGAATGGAAGGCAGGCGCGGCGAATGACTGAAACATTGGCTGAGTTTTCCGCTGCGGCCCCTGCCGGCAGCAAGTCCGAACAGGCCTACCAGGCCGTCAAGGCACGCATTGTGGAAGGCACCTATACCCCCGGCTACCGGCTGGTCCTGGGCACCATCGCCAAGGACCTCGGGTTCAGCGTGGTTCCGGTCCGCGAAGCCATCCGCCGGCTGGAGGCTGAAGGCCTGGTGACGTTCGAACGCAACGTGGGTGCCACGGTGGCCGGGATCGACCCCACCGAATACCTCTACACCATGCAGACCCTCAGCATCGTGGAAGGCGCCGCCACCGCATTGTCCGCTCCCCTGATCGATGCTGTGGCCATAGCCAGGGCCCGAGCCGTGAACGAGCAGATGCGCGAATGCCTGGACCACTTTGATCCCGTCCGCTTCACCCAGCTCAACCAGGAATTCCACAGCGTCCTGTTCGAGCACTGCCCCAACCCGCACATCCTGGACCTCGTCCACCGCGGCTGGAACCGGCTTGCAGCACTGCGGTCCTCCACCTTCCGTTTCGTCCCCGGCCGCGCCCGCGATTCCGTGGACGAACACGAAGCACTCCTGAAGCTGATCGAATCCGGCGCCGATGCCGACGCCATCGAAAAAGCCGCCCGGCTCCACCGCTCCGCCACCCTGGACGCCTACCTCGCCCAGGCCAAAACCATCTGACACTCCCCACCCGTTCAGAAGCAGTAAGGAAACAACAATGACGTTCACTGCAGCAGAAACAACCGCCCATTACGTGCCCCAGGATCTGCCCACCCACATCCAGCACTACATCAACGGCCAGTTCGTTGACTCCGTGGGCGGCAAGACCTTCGATGTGCTGGACCCGGTCTCCAACCGGAACTACGCCACCGCCGCCGCCGGCCAGAAAGAGGACATCGACCTCGCCGTTGCCGCCGCCCGCGAAGCGTTCGTGAACGGCCCCTGGCCGAAGATGAAGCCCCGCGAACGCGCCCGCATCCTGAACAGGATCGCGGACGCGGTCGAGGCCCAGGAAGCCCGGCTCGCCGAGCTCGAAACGTTCGACACCGGCCTGCCGATCACCCAGGCCAAGGGCCAGGCGCTCCGTGCTGCCGAGAACTTCCGCTTCTTCGCGGACCTGATCGTGGCCCAGTTCGACGACGCCATGAAGGTCCCCGGCTCGCAGATCAACTACGTGAACCGCAAGCCGATCGGCGTCGCCGGCCTGATCACCCCATGGAACACCCCCTTCATGCTGGAATCCTGGAAGCTCGCCCCGGCCCTGGCCACCGGCAACACAGTGGTCCTCAAACCCGCCGAGTTCACCCCGCTCTCGGCCTCGCTCTGGGCCACCATCTTCAAGGACGCCGGGCTCCCGGACGGCGTGTTCAACCTGGTCAACGGCCTGGGCGAGGAAGCCGGCGACGCTTTGGTCAAGCATCCGGACGTGCCCCTGATCTCCTTCACCGGCGAGACCACCACTGGCCAGACGATCTTCCGGAACGCGGCCGCCAACCTCAAGGGCCTGTCCATGGAGCTCGGCGGCAAGTCCCCGTGTGTCGTGTTCGCCGATGCCGACCTGGACGCCGCGATCGATTCGGCGCTGTTCGGGGTCTTCTCCCTCAACGGCGAACGCTGCACCGCCGGCTCCCGCATCCTCGTCGAGCGCGCCATCTATGACGAGTTCTGCGAAAAGTACGCCGCCCGCGCCAGGAACATCGTGGTCGGTGACCCGCACGATCCCAAGACCCAGGTGGGGGCCCTGGTCCACCCGGAGCACTACGAAAAGGTGGCCTCCTACGTCGAAATCGGCAAGTCCGAAGGCCGGCTCCTGGCCGGCGGCGGCCGCCCCGACCACCTGCCCGAAGGCAACTACATCGCACCCACGGTGTTCGCCGACGTCGCCCCCGACGCCCGGATCTTCCAGGAGGAAATCTTCGGACCCGTCGTGGCCATCACCCCGTTCGAGAACGACGACGAGGCCCTCGCCCTGGCCAACAACACCAAATACGGCCTCGCCGCCTACATCTGGACCCAGAACCTCACCCGGGCCCACAACTTCTCGCAGAACGTCGAAGCCGGCATGGTGTGGCTGAACAGCCACAACGTCCGCGACCTCCGCACCCCGTTCGGCGGCGTCAAAGCCTCGGGCCTGGGCCACGAGGGCGGCTACCGCTCCATCGATTTCTACACCGACCAGCAGGCCGTGCACATCACCCTCGGCACCGTCCACACCCCCAAGTTCGGCAGCATCGAAACCTCCGCCGCCAACGAAGGCTAACCCCTTAATTACTGAAGAACCTGCTCAAAGAAGAGAGACCATCATGACCAACTTCGTCCCCACCCCTTCCGTCCCGGCACCGGACATCGTCCGCTGCGCCTACATGGACATCGTGGTCACCGACCTCGCCAAGTCCCGCGAGTTCTACGTTGACGTCCTGGGCCTGCACGTCACCGAGGAAGACGAGAACGCCATTTACCTGCGCTCCCTCGAGGAGTTCATCCACCACAACCTGGTGCTCCGCAAGGGACCCATCGCCGCCGTCGCCGCGTTCGCCTACCGGGTGAAGTCCCCCGCCGAGGTGGACGCCGCCGAGGCCTACTACAAGGAACTGGGCTGCCGGGTTGAGCGGCGCAAGGACGGATTCACCAAGGGCATCGGCGACTCCGTCCGCGTCGAGGACCCGCTGGGCTTCCCGTACGAGTTCTTCTACGACGTGGAGCACGTGGAACGCCTCACCCAGCGCTACGACCTCTACTCCGCCGGTGAACTGGTCCGGCTGGACCACTTCAACCAGGTCACCCCCGATGTGCCCCGCGGCCGCGCCTACCTCGAAGACCTGGGCTTCCGCGTCTCCGAGGACATCAAGGATTCCGACGGCGTCACGTACGCCGCGTGGATGCACCGCAAGCAGACCGTGCACGACACCGCCCTGACCGGCGGCAACGGCCCGCGGATGCATCACGTCGCGTTCGCCACGCACGAGAAGCACAACATCATCCAGATCTGCGACAAGATGGGCGCCCTGCGGATCAGCGACCGGATCGAACGCGGTCCCGGCCGGCACGGCGTGTCCAACGCCTTCTACCTCTACATCCTGGACCCGGACGGCCACCGCATCGAGATCTACACCCAGGACTACTACACCGGCGACCCCGATAATCCCACCATCACCTGGGACGTCCACGACAACCAGCGCCGCGACTGGTGGGGCAACCCCGTGGTCCCGTCCTGGTACACCGAAGCATCCCTGGTCCTGGACCTGGACGGCAATCCCCAGCCGGTCATCGTCCGTGAGGAAAAGAGCGAAATGGCGGTCACCGTCGGCGCTGACGGCTTCTCCTACACCCGCAAGGACGGAGCCCCGGAAGACGACCGGACCGGCTTCAAGCTGGGAGCGCAGCTGTAGCCATGCTGGATGACAGGACGATCGAGGCCATCGCGGACGAGCTGGTGGAGGCCGGCCGCACCCGCACCCCCGTACCGCGGCTCACTGCCCGGTACCCGGACATGACCGTGGAGGACTCCTACGCCGTCCAGCAGTTGTGGCGGCGCCGGAACGAGGAGGCCGGCCGGACCCTGGTGGGGCGCAAGATCGGCCTCACGTCCAAGGCCATGCAGGCGGCCACGGGCATCACGGAGCCGGACTATGGGGCCATTTTTGATGACATGGTGCTGGAGACCGGCTGCTCGGTGGAGTGGGACAAATACACCCACCCCCGGGTGGAGGTGGAGCTGGCCTTCGTGTTGAAGGACGGTTTGAAGGGTCCCGGGGTCACGATCTTCGATGTCCTGAAGGCCACCGACTACGTGGTTCCGGCCCTGGAAATCCTCGATTCGAGGATCGAGATGGAGGGCCGGACCATCGTGGACACCATCTCCGATAACGCCGCCATGGGCGCCATGGTGATCGGCGGCAACCCGGTGAAGCCTGACGCCGTGGACCTCCGGTGGGTCGCCGCCATCCTGTATAAGAATCAGACCGTGGAGGAAACCGGCGTGGCCGCCGGCGTCCTGGATCACCCTGCCAACGGCGTCCACTGGCTGGCCAACAAGATTGCCGCCCACGGCGATTCGCTGAAGGCCGGTGACATCATCCTCGCCGGTTCCTTCACCCGCCCGCTCTGGGTTTACAAGGGTGACACCGTTCACGCTGACTACGGACCTTTGGGGAGTGTCACATGCCGCTTCGAATAGAGGACACCTTCCGGTCCGCTTTGGGTGAGGCCAAGCGCCCGCTGGCCGGGATGTGGGTCTGCTCCGGCAGCCCCCTGGTTGCCGAACTGTGCGCGGGGTCCGGCCTGGACTGGCTGCTGGTGGACGCCGAGCACAGCCCCAACGGGCTCGAGTCCGTCCTCGCCCAGCTCCAGGCCGTCCACGGCTACCCGGTCCACACCCTGGTCCGGCCACCGGTGAACGACACCGTGCTCATCAAGCAGTACCTGGACCTGGGCGTGCAGAACCTGCTCATTCCCATGGTCAACTCCGTCGCCGAAGCGGAAGCTGCCGTGGCGGCCACCCGCTACCCGCCGCTGGGCGTTCGCGGAGTGGGGTCAGCCCTTGCCCGCGCCGCCCGCTGGAACCGTGTGCCAAATTATTTGGCCCGGGCCGGCGAGACCATCAGCGTCACCGTCCAGATTGAGTCGACGGCGGCAGTGGACTCTGTGGCGGACATCCTGAAAGTCGATGGCGTCGACGCCGTCTTCATCGGGCCCTCCGACCTCGCCGCCTCCATGGGCCTGCTGGGACAGCAGGAACACCCTGAGGTGCGCGCCGCCGTCGAACACTGCCTCGCCGCCGCGAAAGCCGCCGGAAAGCCGGCCGGTGTGAATGCCTTCAACCCGGACACGGCCCGCCACTACCTGGACCACGGCGCAGACTTCATCCTGGTCGGCGCCGACGTCGCCCTCCTGGCAAGAGGCTCCGAAGCCCTCGCCAAGCAGTACATCCAGAAGGCCGACGGCGACACCCCTGCTAGCTACTAACGGTGGTTGAACCCGTAACCCCGCCACCGGTGGTTGAGGCTGTCGAAACCCTAAACTTCCCTAGGAGCACCATGACTCTTTCTCCCGCACTTTCCCCTGCCATCTCACAGGAGCGCGAAGCCGCACTCCTTGCGTCCGTTCCAACCGGCCTGTTGATTGGCGGGCAGTGGCGGGAGGCGTCCGACGGCGGCACGTTTGACGTGCACGACCCCGCCACCGGGGAGGTCCTCGCCACCCTCGCCTCCGCCACCAGCGACGATGCGGTTGCAGCGCTGGATGCAGCCGACGCCGCCCAGGCGTCCTGGGCGCGGACCGCGCCGCGGGTGCGCGCCGAGATCCTGCGCCGCGCCTTTGACCTGGTCACCGAACGCGCCGAGGACTTCGCCCTGCTCATGACCCTGGAGATGGGCAAGCCCCTGGCCGAAGCCCGCGGCGAAGTCGCCTACGGAGCCGAATTCCTGCGCTGGTTCTCCGAGGAAACCGTCCGGGACTACGGCCGCTACCTGACGTCGCCGGAGGGGAAGAACAAGATCCTGGTCCAGCACAAGCCCGTCGGACCCTGCCTGCTCATCACCCCGTGGAACTTCCCCCTGGCCATGGCCACCCGCAAAGTAGCCCCCGCCGTCGCGGCCGGGTGCACCATGGTCCTCAAACCCGCCAAACTTACACCCCTCACGGCGCAGTACTTCGCCCAGACCATGCTCGACGCCGGCCTGCCGCCCGGCGTCCTGAACGTCGTCGCCTCCTCCTCCGCTTCCGGGATCTCCGGGCCGCTGCTGAAGGACTCCCGCCTCCGGAAAGTGAGCTTCACCGGGTCCACCCCGGTCGGCAAACGCCTCATGGCCGACGCCGCGCAAAACGTGCTGCGGACCTCGATGGAACTCGGCGGGAACGCCCCGTTCATCGTGTTCGAAGACGCCGACCTGGACAAAGCTGTCGAAGGCGCGATGGCTGCGAAGATGCGGAACATGGGCGAAGCCTGCACCGCCGCCAACCGCTTCCTCGTCCACGAAACCGTCGCGCAGGAATTCACCCGCAAGTTCGCCGCCGCCATGGGCGCCCTGACCACCGGGCGCGGCACCGATGCCGCCACCCAGGTCGGCCCGCTCATCGACGCCGGGGCCAGGGATGATGTGCACGCCCTAGTAAGTGCCGCCGTCGACGCCGGCGCCACCGCAATCACCGGCGGAGCCCCCGTGGACGGGCCAGGCTACTTCTACCAGCCCACCGTCCTCGGTGGCGTTCCGAACGATGCAGCAATTCTGCGCCAGGAAATCTTCGGCCCCGTCGCACCCGTCACCACCTTCACCACCGAAGAAGACGCCATCCGGCTGGCCAACGCCACCGAATACGGCCTCGCCTCCTACCTCTACAGCCGCGACTTCAACCGGCTCCTGCGCGTAGCCGAACAGATCGAATTCGGCATGGTCGGCTTCAACGCCGGCGTCATCTCCAACGCCGCAGCACCCTTCGGCGGCGTCAAGCAATCCGGCCTCGGCCGCGAAGGCGGCACCGAAGGCATCGCCGAATACACCACCACCCAATACATCGGCATCGCCGACCCCTACGCGGGCTGACTCCCCTGCCCGCATACCTCGGGCTCTGGCGATCCCCGAGGTGTGCGGGCAGGATGGACGGATGGCGCAGCACCTGGACATTCCGCCGTACTTTTACGGCGAGCTGATCAGGACCACGGCCCGGGTGGTCACCTGGAATGTGTGGGGGCTGTACGGCCCCTGGCAGGAGCGTGAAGCGGCGATAACTTCCACACTGCTGGAGGCAAGGCCGGATCTTCTTGTGTTGACGGAGTCCTGGGCAAAAGGTGACGACAGCCAGTCCGCAAGGCTGGCCGATCCCCTGGGGCTGCCGTACCACGCCTTTAGCGGGGTTCCTGCGCAGGAGGACGAATCAGCCCTCTCCGGCGTTGCTGTCTTGTCCAGATGGCCGATTGCCGATGCTGCCGGCTTCAGCTTTGGTGCGTTGCGGGTGCAGTACGTCCGGGTTGATGGCCCGCGTGGACCGCTCCAGGTGTACGGAGTGGTCATGGACGCCTGGTGGCTGGACGAGAGCCAGGCACGGCAGGATGCGGTCCGCGGACTGATCGCCCACCTGCACGCGGAACAGGATGAGCGGACTCCCCTGGCCGTCTGCGGAGACTTTAACGCCGACCCCGACAGCGATGAAATGCGCCTCATGACGGGCCGTGCGGCAGCGCCGGTGCCTGGTTTGTCCTTCTACGATGCCTGGGAAGTGGCGGCACCGGGCATAGCGGGCAGCACGTGGTCCAATGCCAATCCGTGGGCAGTACAGCTCTTGTGGCCGGACCGGCGGATCGACTACGTCTTCACCGCCGCACCACGGAGAGGCGGAGCCGGACATCCGAGGGCAGCCGCCCTGCTTGGCACCACCCCTGTGGCCGGCACGTTTCCGTCAGACCACTACGCCCTGCAGACTGATATTCGTTACTGAGCACTAAAGTTTGTTCAGCATATTAGCCATCAGCCAGTATAGTGAACGGATGACCTCCTCTCTTACAGTCGCGATCGCCGTACCCCTCGAAGCAGAGCTGGTGGAGCAGATCCGCGCCGTCGACCCCTCCGTCACCGTTCGCTACGAACCGGAGCTCCTCCCGCCGGAGCGGTTCCCCGCAGACCACTCCGGCGACCCGGCGTTCAAGCGCACGCCAGGCCAGGAAGAGCGCTACTGGTCCATGCTCAACAGCGCGCAGGTGCTGTACGGCTTCCCCAATGAAAGCCCTGCCGGCCTTGCCCGCATCGCCCGCGAGAATCCCCACCTGCAGTGGATCCATGCAATGGCAGCAGGGGCGGGCGGGGCCGTCAAGGCATCAGGCCTAGACCAGGAGGCCCTGCAGAAGTTCAAGATCACCACATCGGCAGGCGTCCACGCGCTGCCCCTCGCCGAGTTCGCAGCGCTGGGGATCCTCAACGGCTTCAAGCGGAGCGCGGAACTGGCCCAGGATCAGGCCGCCAAGGTCTGGCCGGAACTCCGGATTCCCACCCGCCTCGTCAACGGCTCCATGCTGGTGGTCACGGGACTGGGCGAGATCGGGCTGGAGACTGCACGGATTGCCAGGGCTCTGGGAATGAAGGTCAGCGGGACCAAACGCTCAGTGGAACACATTGACGGCATCGACCACGTGGTGGACAACGCCGGCCTTTCGGGCCTCCTTGCCACGGCCGATGCGGTGGTCAATACGCTGCCCGGCACGGCATTCACCGAGAGGCTCTTCAACCGGGAAGCCTTCGCCGCCATGAAGCCCGGGACGGTCTTCATCAATGTGGGCCGCGGCACCGTTGTTGACGAGGAAGCACTCCTGGAAGCCCTGGACAACGGCCAGGTCAGTTACGCCTGCCTGGACGTTTTCGCCGTCGAACCCCTCCCCCAGGACAGCCCCCTGTGGGAGCACCCCAGGGTGATGGTTTCCCCGCACACCTCCGCCCTCAGCGCCGCTGAGAATCGCCTCATTACCGAACGCTTCTGCAGCAACCTGCAGATCTTCCTCGACGGCGGCGACCTCCCCCACCTCGTGGACACGGTCCACTTCTACTAGGCCCGCCGACCCGAAGCACGATCAGGAGATCCATGCGCATCGCACGAATCAAGACAGAAGAGGGCGCCCGGCACGCAGTGGAACGGGACGGGACATGGCACCACATTGTTGACCCGTTCGCGGAACCCCTCAGCTACACGGGGCACACCACCCCGGACACCGACGCCGTGTTCCTCGCCCCGGTCCGGCCCGCCGTGGTGCTCGGAATCGGACACAACCGGACGCTGAACGACCATCCGCTGCCCATCCAGGCCTGGCATAAGTCGGTGCATACCCTCGCCGATCCCGGCGACCCGGTAGTCGCCGCCCGGGACCGCGGCACGGTCAACGTGGAAGGCGAACTCGCGGTGGTCATCGGGAAGCAAGCAAAGGAACTGACGCCCGGCAATGCGCTGGAGCACGTCCTCGGCTATACCTGCGTCAATGACGTGACCAACGTGGACCAGGGCCTGGTGGATGAACGGAATTTCCAGGGCAAGGCCGGCGTGAATTACACGCCCCTTGGCCCGTGGATAGAAACAGACATCCCGGATCCGGACCGCGTGGGCATTGATGTGATCGTCAACGGGGCAGCCCAGGCCAACTCCGGGACGTACAACCTGCCTTCCTCAGTGGTGGAGTGCCTCGTGTACGTCACGTCCTGGCTGACCCTTGAACCCGGTGACGTGCTCATGACGGGGGCTCCCGGGACGGCAGTGGCCGTTCAGCCGGGCGACCACGTGGAAATTGTGGTGGAGCGGATCGGGAGCCTGTCCAACAGGATCTCCTGACCCTGCCCGCCGCCTTCGGGGAAACGCACGGCTTCGGCGCGATAAGAAGCGCCCTCTATGATGGATGGTGTTCAGTCACATGAACACCGCTCGTCCTGCCGCGGCAACCCGAAGGAGAATCATGGCCGATTCCCGCAACCCCGGTCCATCAGACAACCAGGGCACCACTTCCCCCGCCCCCGCCGTGACGCGGGCGGCTGCCGTCCTGGATGCGCTGGCCTCCTCCGCCACCGGCCGCCTCACGCTCAGTGACCTCTCGCGGGAAGTAGGCATTCCCAAATCGTCGACGTCCAACCTGCTGCTGGCACTGGAGGAAGCCCGGCTCATCAGCCGCCAGGGCAGCGAGTTCACCCTGGGCCGCAAGCTCGTGGAGCTCGGCGCGGCCTACCTTGGCCGCCTGGACGAAGTGCAGGAGTTCTACGGCTACTGCGAGCAGGCCCCGGTCCTCTCCGGCGAGACAGTCCGCATCGCCATGCTCGACGGCTTGAACGTCATCTACCTCGCCAGGTACGAGGGACATCCAGCGGTGCGCCTGACGTCGAATATCGGCGACAAAATGCCGGTTTCGCTCTGCGCCGTGGGCAAGGCGCTGATCGCGCGGCTGCATGACCATGACATCGAGGAACTCTTCCCCGATGACGCCGAACTGCCCGTGCTGACGCCGAAGTCGCTGCGCACGGGAGCGGAATTCAAGGCGCAGCTGCAGACCATCCGCGAACAGGGCTACGCCTTCGAGGACGAGGAGTCCACCACGGGCGTGGTTTGCCTTGCCGTTTCCGTCCCCACCCGGGGAGCCCACGGCCCCAGCCTCGGCCTGTCCGTGACGGCCCTCAAAGCCACCTACACCCCGGAGCAGGGCGCCCAGATGGTCAAGGAACTCCAGGAGTTGGCCCACTCGCTGGGCAATCCCATGGGCTGACCCCGCCCGCCGCGGCGGTTTTTCCGGTCACAAAATCCACACCGTTGCCCTTTGTTCAACTTGCTGTATTGTGTTCAGCATAGTGATCGACGCAACAGGGTGTCGTTGCTATCCCACCACCAGGCCAACGTGGGCCTGGAGTGCGTTTAAGGGAGTTACTGTGACAACTCGTACTAAATCACCGCAGACTGAGGCGGGCGGCGCCGTCGTCGAACCGGAACAGCTGCGAAGGGCAACTCTTGCCAGCTCCGTGGGGTCAGCCCTCGAATACTACGATTTCTACATCTACGGCCTGGCGTCAGCGCTGATCTTCGGCCCCCTGTTCTTCTCCCCGCTGGGTGAAAGCGGCGCCGTCATCGCCTCCTTCGCAACCTACGGCGTCGGCTTTGCCGCAAGGCCGTTCGGCGGCGTGGTCTTTGGCTACATCGGCGACCGCTTCGGCCGGAAGATGGTGCTGATCCTCACCATCGGCCTGATGGGACTGGCAAGCTTCGCCATCGGCCTCCTGCCCACCTTTGAACAGGCAGGAATGCTCGGAGCGGTCCTGCTGGTGGCCCTGCGCATCCTCCAGGGATTGGGCGCCGGCGCCGAACAGGCGGGTGCAACCACGCTGATCTCGGAGGTGGCTCCGCGAAGCCGCCGGGGTTTCTTCGCCTCGCTGCCTTTCGTGGGCATCCAGCTCGGCACCCTGCTCGGCGCGGGCACGTTCGCCCTGATGGCCCTCGCAGACAAGGAGGTCCTGCAGGGCTGGCTCTGGCGGGTGCCCTTCCTGGCAAGCGTCATCCTCATCGTCATCGCCGTCTTCATCCGGCTCCGGCTCAAGGAAACCCCGGTGTTCCAGGAGCTTGAAAAGCACAAGGCCGTGGTGAAGAACCCGGTGGGCCAGATCTGGAAGCACTCCAAGAAGAACGTGCTTGTCGGCATCGGCCTGCGGATGGGTGAGAACGGCAATTCGTCGGTCTACTCGGCGCTGCTGGTCTCGTTCATCAGCCTTCCGGCCGGCGTCTTCCCGGGAGACAAGTTCATTGGCCCCACCGGCCTGCTGATCGCCGCTGGCTGCGCGGCAGTCATGGTGGTCACCTTCGGCGCCCTGTCCGACCGCTTCGGCCGGGTCCCCGTCTACCGTTACGGCGCCCTCTTCCAAGCCCTCATTGCGCTGCCGGCGTTCTACCTGGTCACCCTGGGCAACCCTGCCCTGGTGTGGGCAGTCATGGTGGTGGGCATTGCCCTGGGCGTGCAGTCAATGCTCGGCCCGCAGTGTGCCCTGCTTCCCGAGCTCTTCGGTTCCCAGCACCGGTTCACCGGTGTGGCCCTGAGCCGCGAACTTTCGGCGGTCTTGGCCGGCGGCTTCGCCCCGATGATCGGCGTTGCCCTGCTTGCCGCAACCAACCACTCCTGGCTTGTTCCCGCGCTGTACTCGCTGGTCCTGGCAACAATCTCCTTCATCACCACGTTCTTCACGCCGGAGACGAACGGGCGCGACCTGGTGCTCGTGGAGGACGCAAGGTAGATGAACCCCGCCAACACCTCCGCCGCTCCCACTGCCCCGGTTGATCCATCCCGCCAGCGTGCCGGCTTCGTCGGGCTGGGGCTGATGGGCGCCCCGATGGCCGCAAATCTGGTGAAAGCCGGGTGGTCCGTCACGGGGTGGAACCGCTCGCCGTCGGCAGTTGAGGACCTCGTCCGGCTGGGCGGGTCCGCCGCCGCAATGGTGGAAGACCTTCGAAACGAACCGGTGATCATCTTCATGCTCCCGGATCTGCCCTACATCGAAGAGGCTGCGGCCGGGCTGCTCGACGCGTGGCGGTCCTCGCCGCCCGAACCCGGAACGCTGGTGGTGGTGATGAGCAGTGTTTCGCCCGTGGGCGTCCAGGCTTTCGGCCTCGCCGTGGGGGAGGCAAGCGGCGGGAACGCGGCGGTGCTTGATGCCCCCGTCAGCGGCGGCACGCAGGGTGCCCAGCAGGGGACACTGGCCATCATGGCCGGCGGCTCCGAGGAGGACTTTGGGCGGGCGCTGCCCGCGCTGCAGGCCATGGGTACAACGGTGCGCCGGCTCGGCGGGCTGGGCGCCGGGTCCTTGGCGAAGGCATGCAACCAGCTGGTTGTGGGCACCACGACGGCGGCCCTCGCCGAAGCGGCCGGGCTTGCGGAGCGCTCAGGCATGGACGTCGAAGCCCTCTTCGATGTCTTGTCCGGCGGACTCGCGGCAAGCCGGGTGCTGGAAGTGGTGGGGCCCAGGCTGGCAGCGGAAGATTACGCACCAACCGGGCCGGCCAAGTTCATGCACAAGGACCTGTCCTTTGTGCTGGAGAGCGCCCGGAGTGTTGGCGCCGCGGTTCCAATGGCAACTGCCGGCACCGAACTCTATGCCCACCTCGTCCGGCAGGGCCTGGGGGACCTCGACCTGGCCGTGGTGCGGCAGGCCATTGCCAACCTCAGCACCGCCTCCCGGGAGAACGCTCCGGAGACTATCAAGGAGACCGCCCAATGAGTCCGCTTTTTGACCTGACCGGACGTACAGCCCTCGTCACGGGATCAAGCCGGGGCATCGGCAATGCCCTTGCCCGGGCCTTGGCCGACGCCGGCGCTACCGTGGTGCTGAACGGGGTGAACGCGGAACGGCTCAAGGCCGCGGAAGCCGCCATGGCCGCCGATTTTGCGTCCGGCCGGATCCACAGCTGCGCTTTCGACGTCACCAGTGACGCCGAAGTTGCGGACGCTGTGGCCTGGGTGGAAGACAATGTGGGTCCGCTGGAGATCCTGGTCAACAACGCCGGCATCCAGCACCGGGTGGCCATGCTGGACCTGGATGTTAAGGACTGGGAGCGGGTCATCAGCACCGATCTCACCAGCGCGTTCCTGGTGGGAAGGGCGGCGGCCCGCTTTATGGTCCCCCGGGGCCGCGGCAAGATCATCAACATCTGTTCCGTCCAGACCGACCTGGCCCGGCCCACCATCGCCCCCTATATCGCTGCCAAGGGCGGGCTGCGGAACCTTACCCGGGCCATGACGGCGGAATGGGCGGCCGCCGGGTTGCAGATCAATGCGCTGGCACCCGGCTATATCCATACCGAGATGACGCAGAACCTGGTGGACGACGAGCAGTTCAACTCGTGGATCCTGGGGCGAACCCCTGCCCACCGCTGGGGCACGCCGGAGGACCTTGCCGGCCCGGCGGTGTGGCTGGCCTCCAGCGGTTCGGACTTCGTGAACGGCCAGACGATCTTCGTCGACGGCGGAATGACGGTGGTGGTCTGATGCGCACCGTTGCCGGACTTCCGGCGGCGGGTCCCGCCGTCGTCGCCCATGCCGCAGGCGACCTGCGCATTGAAAGTATCCCGCTCCCGGCGGCCCGGCCGGACCAGGCCGTGGTGGAGATCGCCTACGGCGGCATCTGCGGCTCCGATCTACACTACTGGCTGCACGGCGCGGCCGGGGAATCGGTCCTGAAGGCCCCGATGGTGCTGGGGCACGAGATTGTGGGGACGGTGATCCGTGCGGCGGCGGACGGATCCGGACCGGCGGAGGGCGCACCGGTCGCCGTGCATCCGGCCACGCCCGGGCCGGGAGAGGGTCCGGACTTTCCCAGGTATCCCGAAAACCGGCCCAACCTGTCCCCCGGCTGCACTTACCTTGGGAGTGCCGCGCGGTTCCCGCATACGGACGGCGCCTTCAGCAGGTACGTCAACCTGCCGTCGCGGATGCTGCGGGTCCTGCCGGCCAGCCTCGGCCTGAAGACCGCGGCGCTGATCGAGCCGGCCAGCGTGGCCTGGCATGCCGTGGCCCGCGCCGGTGACATCAGGGGCAAGACCGCCCTGGTGGTGGGCTGCGGCCCCATCGGTACACTGACCGTCGCCGTCCTCAAGCGCGCGGGCGCGGCCCGCATTGTGGCCACCGACCTGCACCGGAAACCCCTCGAGACAGCCCGGGCAGTGGGCGCGGACGAGGTCATCGAGGCAGGCGACAATGCGCTGGCAACAGTGGAGGCCGACGTCGTGATTGAATCCTCAGGCTCGCACCACGGACTGGCTACGGCCATCAAGGCAGCGGCCCGTGGCGGAAAAGTGGTGATGGTCGGCTTGTTGCCGTCCGGGCCACAGCCTGTGCTGATTTCACTGGCGATCACCCGGGAACTGGAACTGCTGGGCTCGTTCAGGTTCAACGACGAAATCGATGAGGTCATCGCCGCCCTGGGCGACGGGTCCCTGTTCGTGGACCCGGTGGTCACCCACGTCTTCCCGCTGGAACGCGGCCTCGAAGCTTTTGAAACGGCCAGGAATTCGGCTGAGTCCGGGAAGGTTCTGCTGGACTTTGCTGCCGGGGGCTGACGGCTCCAGCTTTTCCGGCGGCGCCAGTGCCGACAAGAACGTGGCCAAAGGCAGCGAATGGCCCCCCCGGGCATAGAGGTGTGAGCCCTGCATCATGGGCCTTTGTGGGCCGCAACGCTGGAAGCCGAACGTTCCCGGCGGAATCCCAACGCATACACGGACGAAGATATCCAGCGAGTCCGGGCCGAAGTCGCAACCAATGGATATGCCTTTACCTCAGGGGCGTCATTCCGGGAGTGTCCTCGATCGCAGCCCCCGTATATTCATCGCTTGACGCAATTCCGTTGACAGTTGCGGTTGTTTTCCCCACCGAAGTCGTCCACGAAGACGAGCTGGAACAGGTAAAAAACCAGCTGCTCAACATCACACGGAAGATCTCAAGCGAACTCGGCATGCCCTTCGAAGGCGACGCCGCTATACCTGCATAAAAGGCTCTCGTCCCGACTTAGGACGCAGTCACTCGACTTGAGACACACAACAAACAGCAGGCGGCATCATCCTGGCCACCTTCTGGCTGCACGCCAGCTGTCACCTCTAGCCGGTGCTGCACACGCTTGGAAAGGAACCACCCGTGATTCACCTATGGAACCACCTGGCCTCCTTGCTGGACGCCAGTGGCCACGACAAACCAGAGGGGGCGGCAGAATCGCCCGTCTCGAATACTAGGCTCACGTCAGCTGCATGGATCGGCTGGTACGAGGAAGACGCCTAACGCCCACAAAGCTCCGACAGCACGCCGACCCGATCTGGTGCCTAAACGGACTACACCCCAATAGGACGTCAGGCAGCAGCCGGACTACCTCTCAGGCTCAGCCGTGGTCGCGGCATTCCTGACACCTGCTCAACAAACTCCCAGAGTTCAACCTGACACGTCCTGTCAGTCCAGGAAGGAGCACTTCCCCGGACCAAGCGCTCTCCGAAACCAGAAGGGTGCACAAACCCAATCCGTTCCTCCCACGCCAAGGGCCTTGCGCCAAAAGACAAGAGCGGAGCCGGGGCGGTAAACCACACTGGGGGTAACCCGCCACGCCGCCCGGCCGGCGCCCTTGCCTACTCGAAGTGGAGTAAACCTTGGAAACCTACGATGCACTCCTAGCGTCCATCACCCCCACGTCCGGCCCCACCCGGACCATCCTGGACCCGGCCACGGGTGAAGCGGTAGGCGAGGCCCCCGTCCACAGCCTCGAATACCTGGAGCAGGCTGTCGCCACCGCCGTCGAGACGCAGCCGGCATGGGCTGCGTTGGGCCACGACGCCCGGTCCGCCGCGCTCCTCAAGGCCGCCGACGCCGTCGAACGCTCCGCCGAAGAACTCGCCCAGCTGCTCTCCCGTGAGCAGGGCAAGCCGTTGAACGGTCCGAACGCCCGCTTCGAGGTGGGCGCCTGCGTCGCGTGGCTGCGCGCCACGGCCGGGCTGCCCCTTGAGCCTGAAACTCTTGTTGATGACGGCCAGACCTATGCGGAGCTGCACTACAAGCCCATCGGCGTTGTGGGCGCGATCGGCCCGTGGAACTGGCCCATGATGATCGCCATCTGGCAGATCGCCCCCGCCCTGCGCATGGGCAACGCCGTCGTGGTCAAGCCATCCGGCAACACTCCGCTCTCCGTCCTGGCCCTGGTCAAGGTCCTCAACGAAGAACTCCCCGACGGCATCCTGTCGGTAGTCTCCTGCGGCCGGGAAGTCGGCGCCCGCCTCACCAACCACCCCGCCATCGGCAAAATCATGTTCACCGGCTCCACCGCCGCCGGCCGCGCCATCATCAAATCCTCTGCCGACACCGTCAAACGCCTCACCCTGGAACTGGGCGGCAACGACGCCGGCATCGTCCTGCCCGATGCCGACCCCAAAGCCATCGCCGAAGACATCTTCTGGGGCGCCTTCCTCAACACCGGCCAAACCTGCGCCGCCCTCAAACGCCTCTACGTCCACAACGACATCTACGACGCCGTCTGCGAAGAACTCACCGCCGTCGCCAAAGCCATGCCCATGGGCAACGGCCTCGACGAGAACAACGTCCTCGGCCCCCTGCAAAACAAAGCACAGTACGACGTCGTCGCGAACCTCGTGGAGGCCGCCAAGGACTCCGGCGCCCGCGTCCTCCTGGGCGGAAACCCGGACACGGACCAGCCCGGCTACTTCTACCCCACCACCCTCGTGGCCGACATCGACAACAACAACCCGCTCGTCGCCGAAGAACAATTCGGCCCCGCCCTGCCCATCATCCGCTACAGCACCATCGACGAAGCAGTGGAAAAAGCCAACGGGCTCGACGTCGGCCTCGGCGCCTCCGTCTGGTCCTCGGACCTTGCAGCGGCACGCGAGGTCGCAGGCCGGATTCAGGCCGGCACCGTCTGGATCAACAAACACGGCGCCGTAGACCCCCGCATCCCCTTCGGCGGCGCCAAGCAGTCCGGCTACGGCCTTGAATTCGGCGTCGAAGGCCTGAAGGCCCTCGGCGTACCCCAGGTCATCAACGGCTAAGCCAAATACCGGCGTGCTGCCCCGGCGACGGGATCACCCCATCGCCGGGGCGGCGGCGGTCCGGCCGGCAAACTGCCGCCGGGCCCACCGGGCGAGCTTCTTGCCCTTGCCCTTCCACCAGTTGTCCTCGTCCTTGTCGTGGTGCAGCCGGAAGATGATGGCCATGAGCACGAACATGCCCATGACCACATCGATCCAGGATGCCACCACCAGTGCGATGAGGACCGTCAGGCCGTTGGCGATGATGGACGGGATGGCCAGGGTCCGGAAAACGGTGCTGGCTACATAGCGCCGGTGCGACCTCGGGACGGACAGGGCCCGCACCATGTCGAAGCAGACGCACACCACCACGATCGTTTGCCCAATGGCGAGCAGGAGCTGGCCGGGGACCGAGCCGCTGAACGCGGACACCGCCTCCATCCCCGGGCTCATGGCCGGGCCTTGTTGGAACCACACATGGAAAACCCCCAGAAACTTGGAACCACTGCTGATCCAGCGGTGGTTCCATTGAAGTTTCCGGGGGTGGAAGGGTCACGAGTAGTGGGTACTCTATTTTCGACCCGTGACCAATATCAGGTACTTATTGCCCTGTGCCCAGTCATTGCCCAATCGCCCGGGGCCGCCAGAGCACCACTGCCTGGGAGCGGGGCCGGGGACGCTGGCCGCGGGCCAGGCTCACCACATCGCCGGCCGCGCCTGCGGCGAAGATGCGGGAATCGAAGGACTGCGGGCGGCGCGTGAGTTCCTCCGTAAGTTCGGAGACGCGCCGCTGGAGGGCGGCCACCTGGTTTTCGAGTTCCAGGATGCGCTTGATCCCTTCCAGCGAGACGCCTTCCTGCGACAGCCGCTGCACCTCCCGGAGCATGTTGACGTCCCGCTGCGAGTAGCGGCGGGACTTTCCGGGTGCACGGCTGGGCGAGACGATGCCCAGCCGGTCGTACTGCCGGAGCGTCTGGGGGTGCATGTCCGCAAGCTCAGCTGCCACCGAAATCACGAAGATTGGCTGGTCAGCATTGATCTCCACGCAACACCTCCGCTCCTACAACCGGGCCTTGGCGGCCAGGCCCTCTCGGACGTCGGCACCGGCCGTGGCTTCGGCAAACGCCTTGACCGCAGCTTCGGCTTCCTTATTCAGGTTCTTGGGAACGGCGACGTCGATGGTCACCAGCAGGTCGCCGGTGGCCTTGGACGTCTTCACGCCTTTGCCCTTGACCCGCAGTGTACGGCCCGACGGCGTCCCGGCCGGAACGCGGACCCGCACCTTTTCGCCGTCGATGGTGGGCACCTCGATGTCGGCGCCCAGGGCAGCCTCCGGGAAGGTGACGGGGACGTGGATGCGGAGGTTGTCGCCGTCGCGCGTGTAAAACTCGTGCCGCTTGACGGACACGGTGACCACCAGGTCGCCGTTGCCGGCCGGGCCGGGCTGGCCCTTGCCGCGGACGCGGATCTTCTGGCCGTCCTTGATGCCGGCGGGCACGCGGACATCAATGACCTCGCCGCTGGGTTCCCGCAGGCCGATGGTGGTGCCGCGGATGGCGCCCGAGAACGAGATGCTCGTGGACGCGGTACGGTCGGCACCCTTGGAGGGCGCCCGCTGGAAGCCGGTCTGGCCGAAGCCGCCGCCGAACAGGTCCGCGAACTCGGGCGGGATGCCGCCGGCGGAGGGGTTGAACCCGCCCGCGTGCCGGCCGGTGTTGCCGGTGAACAGGCCGCCGAACATGTCCTCGAACCCGCCGTTGCCGCCACCGGCACCGCCGGGAGCGAAGCGTGCCCCGCCGCCCATGGCGCGGATGGCGTCATACTGCTGGCGCTCGTCGGGATCCGAGAGCACCGAATAGGCCTCGGAGATGTCCTTGAACTTCTTCTCGGAAGCAGTGTTCCCCGAGTTGGTATCAGGGTGGTGCTCGCGGGCCAGCTTCCGGTAAGCCTTCTTGATATCGGCGTCGGAAGCGTCCTTGGCAACACCAAGGATCTTGTAAAAGTCCTTGTCCACCCAATCCTGGCTAGCCAATGGCGTTTCCTTTCAAAAGTTATGGGTCGGTGGTTGAGCTTACCGAAATCTGGTTTCGACAAGCTCAACCACCGAAGTAGTACTACGCAGGTACTGCGACAATCACCTGTGCTGCGCGGAGGACGCGTTCGCCTGACTTGTAGCCTGAGCGGAGCACCTGGCTGACGGTGTCAACCTCGATGTCGTCGCCGGGCTGCTGGATCAGGGCCTCGTGGATCGTGGGATCGAACTCCACGCCGGTCTCGTCGATGCGGACCAGGCCGTAGGTCTTCAGCGCGTTCTCCAGCTTGGTGGCGATCGCGGCGAAGGGCCCGTCGGTGAGGTCGCCGTGCTGCCGGGCGGCGTCGACGTCGTCCAGGACCGGAAGCAGGGAATTCAGGACGCCGATGACGGCCATCTCCCCTGCCACGGCACGGTCGCGTTCAACGCGCTTGCGGTAGTTGACGTACTCGGCCTGCAGGCGGAGGAGGTCGTTCTTCAGTTCGGCTGCCTCGGCGGTGGCTGAGCCTGCCGGAACCCCCTGTGCCACGGATTCCTCGGCCGGCACGTCGATGCCGTTGAGGATCTCCTCGGCCTGGGCGAGCGCGTCGCCGTCGGAATCCGTTTCACCCGCCGAAGCGCCGGCGGCGGACTGGCCGCCCTCCGGGTGCCGGGCCTGGCCGGTCACCGGGTCAACCTTGCGGTTGTCCCGGATGACCGGTTCCTGTGCGTTGCCCTGCTGGCCCATGCGCTCCTGGTTTGTGGATGAGTTGTGCTCTTCCTCGTTACCGTGGTGCGGCATGGCTACTTCTTCGCTTCGTCTTCGTCGATGATCTCGGCGTCGACGATGTCCTCGTCAGCCTTGGAGCCTTCGGAACCCGCTGCACCTTCGGCGCCTGCGGCACCGGTGGCGCCGTCCGGCGAACCGGCCTGGGCGTAGATGGCCTCGCCCAGCTTGCCCTGCGAAGCCTGCAGCTTCTCGAAAGCGGACTTCACTGCGGCGTCGTCGGTGCCTTCGAGGGCTTTCTTGAGGTCGTCGACGTCGCCCTGGACCTCGGTCTTGACCTCTTCGGGCAGCTTGTCGGCGTTGTCGGCGATCAGCTTGTCCACGGAGTAGGCGAGCTGCTCGGCGCTGTTGCGGGTGTCGGTTGCCTCGCGGCGGGCCTTGTCCTCGGCTGCGTGCTCCTCCGCGTCACGGACCATGCGGTCGATGTCTTCCTTGGAGAGCGCGGTCCCGCCGGTGATGGTCATGGACTGTTCCTTGCCGGTGCCCTTGTCCTTCGCGGAGACGTGGACGATGCCGTTGGCGTCGATGTCGAAGGTGACCTCAACCTGCGGAACGCCGCGCGGAGCCGGCGCGATGCCGGTCAGCTCAAACGTGCCCAGCGGCTTGTTGTCGCGGGTGAACTCACGCTCGCCCTGGAAGACCTGGATGGCCACGGACGGCTGGTTGTCGTCAGCGGTGGTGAAGGTCTCGGACCGCTTGGTGGGGATGGCGGTGTTGCGCTCGATCAGGTGCGTCATCACGCCACCCTTGGTTTCAATACCGAGGGACAGCGGGGTGACGTCGATCAGCAGGACGTCCTTGCGCTCACCCTTCAGCACACCGGCCTGCAGGGCTGCGCCAACAGCCACAACCTCATCCGGGTTCACACCCTTGTTGGGCTCCTTGCCGCCGGCGAGTTCCTTGACCAGCTCGGAGACTGCGGGCATACGCGTGGAGCCACCCACGAGCACGATGTGGTTGATGTCGGAGAGCTTGATGCCGGCTTCCTTGATCACGTCGTGGAACGGCTTCTTGGTGCGCTCCAGCAGGTCCTTGGTGAGGTCCTGGAACTTGGCGCGGGTCAGCTGCTCGTCCAGGTGGACCGGGCCGTCGGGGGTGACGGACAGGTACTGGAGGGAGACGTTGGTGCTGGTGGAGGAAGACAGTTCCTTCTTGGCCTGCTCGGCAGCTTCGCGGAGGCGCTGCAGGGCGATCTTGTCCTTGGAGAGGTCGATGCCCTTGACCTTCAGCTGGTTCAGCAGGTACTCAACGACGCGGTTGTCCCAGTCGTCGCCGCCCAGGCGGTTGTCACCGGCGGTGGCGCGGACCTGGATGGTGGAGAAGTTGTCCTCGTCCTTGCCGACTTCCAGCAGGGAGACGTCGAAGGTGCCGCCGCCGAGGTCGAAGACCAGGATGAGTTCGTCTTCCTTGCCCTTGTCCAGGCCGTAGGCGAGTGCTGCGGCGGTGGGCTCGTTGACGATGCGCAGGACGTTCAGGCCTGCGATTTCGCCGGCTTCCTTGGTGGCCTGGCGCTCGGCGTCGTTGAAGTACGCGGGAACGGTGATCACAGCGTCGGTGACCTTTTCGCCCAGGTAGGACTCGGCGTCGTTCTTCAGCTTCATGAGCGTACGCGCGGAGATTTCCTGCGGGGTGTACTTCTTGCCGTCGATGTCCACCTTCCAGTCAGTGCCCATGTGGCGCTTGACCGAGGCGATGGTGCGGTCGATGTTGTTGACGGCCTGGCGCTTGGCGATTTCGCCAACCAGGACCTCGCCGGACTTGGAGAATGCAACGACGGACGGCGTGGTGCGGCCACCCTCGGCGTTGGCAATAACGGTGGGCTCGCCACCTTCGAGAACGGAGACGACGGAGTTTGTGGTTCCGAGGTCGATACCTACTGCACGTGACATGTGTTGCTTCCTTCTTTCCTTGGAAACTTGCTGGCGCCCTGATATTGAGCGTTCTGCACTCAACTTTACTCAGGGCGCTTCCGATGTCAACCAAAGTTGAGTGGAGTACGCTCAACTTCTGCTCTTGCAGGAGGGGCGGAGAGTCTTTGCATTCCTTGGAATGCCGCGGTTTTACGCTCAAAAAGGCCGACGGCGGCTCTCCGGTTTCGCTACGGGAGAACCACCGCCGGGCTGCTGTCGGCGGGCGTCAGTGCACCAGGGGTTACCTTTCGACGTTCCCGTCGCCGTGCAGGGGGCCACGCTCTTCGGCCGTGGTGTTGACCTGGCCGTCCGTGAGCCGCTCCCGAATGGAATCCTCCTGGCGTGCGGAGCCCACGGTACCTGCAGGTCCGTAATCCCCGTCCGGATATTCTCCGTCCGCAAGGTTCTCAGTGGGGCTTTCCACGGAGCCGGTATCGCCGTAGTCCCCGCCTTCGCCTTCCAGGCCCGGGGCAGGGCTGCCCTGGCGGGGCTCCTCATAGGCGTCGTATTCGCTCATGTGGCATCTCTCCTTCGAGTTCCGCGTCCATACGGGCACATCCGCAGTTTATCGAGCAGCGGACCCGGTCAACAGGGCCCGGAAACGGCCTTCCGCAAAGCCCCGCGGCTTTACCGGCGGCCAGCACCTTCCAGGTCCGTCTCCGGGCTGGTGCCGGCGCCGGAACGCGCAGCAGTATCCGCCTCCGGCCGCCCCAGCTTGCTCGGCCACCAGATCTTCGGGCCGATGTCGTAGGCCAGGGCAGGTACCAGCAGCGAGCGCACCAGCACGGTGTCCAGCAGCACGCCGAAAGCCACAATGAAGGCCAGCTGCACCAGGAACATGATGGGGATGACCCCGAGCGCGGCGAACGTCGCGGCCAGCACCACACCGGCCGAGGTGATGACCCCGCCGGTGACGCCCAGGCCGCGGAGGATGCCGGGGCGGGTGCCGTGCTTCAGGGACTCCTCGCGGACCCGGCTCATCAGGAAGATGTTGTAGTCCACGCCCAGCGCCACCAGGAACACAAAACCGAACAGCGGAACGGTGGCGTCGGCGCCGGGGAAGCCCAGGATGTTGTTGAAGACCAACGCTGACACGCCCATGGCTGCGGCGTAGGACAGCACCACGGAGAGCACCAGCAGCACCGGGGCCACCACCGAGCGCAGCAGCAGCATCAGGATGAAGAGGATCACCACCAGGACCACCGGGATGATGATCACCAGGTCGCGCTGGGCCGTGGTGTTGGTGTCCAGTGCGGTGGCCGTGACGCCACCCACCAGCGCCCCGGGGTCCACGGCCTTAACGTCGTTGCGGAGGGCCTTGACGGCTTCCTCGGCTTCCAGTGAATCAGCGGCAGAGCTCAGGGTGGCATTGATCAGCACCCTGCCCTCGCGGACGTCCGGCTCGCTGGGAGTGCCCGGGGCCCCGGTGATGGGCACACTGCCCTCAGCCAACAGATAGGCCTCGCCCACGCCGTCGGCCGCTTTCACGCTGTTGAGGACCTCTTGGGCCTTGCCCTGGTCCGCCACCACGACGGCGGGGCTGCCGCTGCCCGCGTCGAAGTGGCGCGCCAGGGCGTCCTGGCCGTCAACAGCATTGGAGGCGGAGAGGATCACGTCCGTCTGCGGCACGCCGTTGGCCTTGAGCTGCAGGACGCCGGCCGAGGCCGCCACGAGCAACAGGACCGAGGCAACCCAGATAGTCCGCGGCCTCCGCGACACCAGGGAGCCGGTGGCGCGCCACAGCCCCTTTTGGCCTTCCAGCCCCGTGACCAGTTCCGGTTCACGCTCCTCGGCGGGCACCAGCTTGGGGCGGAAGGGCCAGAAGGCTGCGCGGCCCAGGAGCGCCATCAGGGCGGGCAGGAGGGTCAGCGCGGCGAACAGCGAGCAGAGGATGCCCGCCGCGGCCACGGGACCGAGCGCCTTGTTGGAGTTAAGGTCCGAGAAGAGGAGGCACAGCAGGGCAATGATCACCGTGGCGCCCGAAGCCAGGATGGGCTCGAAGGATGCTTTCCAGGCTGTCAGGACGGCCCCGGTGCGGTTGGTGGTGTGTGTCAGCGCCTCGCGGAAGCGCGCCACATACAGCAGGGCATAGTCCGTAGCGGCGCCGATCACCAGGATGGAGAGGATGCCCTGGCTCTGGCCGTTCAGCTGGATCCAGCCGGCCTTGGCCATTCCGAAGACCAGGAGGATGGCGGCGCACAGCGCAAAGACGGACGTCAGGAGGACCATGATGGGCAGGAGCAGGGAGCGGTAAACCACCAGCAGGATCACGAACACTGCGGCCAGCGCCACCAGCAGCAGGATCCCGTCAATGCCGGCGAACGCCGCGGTGAGGTCAGCCGCCAGGCCTGCGGGGCCGGTAACGAAGGTCTGCATCCCGGCAGGCGCCGCTTCAGCCACCGCGTCCCGCAGCTCCTGGACGGCTTCCTTGATTTCCGTCGATTGATTGACCGGGACGATGAACTGGACCGCTTTGCCGTCGTCGGACGGAATAGGCCCGACGACGGCGCTGCCCAGTTTCAGCTCTTCCAGTTCCGTCCGGAGGCCGGCCACTTCGCCCAACTGGGCCGGGGTGAAGGGCGCGCCGCTTTCAATAACGATGACGCCCGGAACCTCGTCCGAATCCCGGAACTTTGCCTGCCAGTCCTGCGCAGCCGTTGCCTCGGCGCTTGCCGGCAGGAACGAGGCCTGGTCATTCGAGGACACTTCCTCCAGCCGTCCAAAGGTGGGTCCGCCCACGCCCGCGATCGCAAGCCAGGTGAGCACCAGGATGACAGGGAGGAGCCAGCGCAGCCAGAACGGGACGCGTTCCTTGCCAGCGGTGTGATGTTTCATGATGCCTTCCGGAGGGGACAGGGGCGTAGACTTGTTCCACAACAGAGTATCTCCATAATGGAGATAAGAGCCAGTCAAGCTTTTGTTTTTCGCTTCACCGGTACGCGGGGCGCCGGGCTGCTGAAGTAATATCCGTCAGGACGGTCCGGCAGATCCGGTGCGGGTGAGTGACGAAGAATGGAGGAGGTGGGCATGGCAGGCAAGGAACCCTCCGGCGTGCAGGCTCCTCCCGCAGGCCCCGTACCCAATGGCGGCCCCCACCCCCTGGTCCGGCTCCTTCAGGACTTCACGATCGAAGCCAACCGGTACGTCGATGCGGCCGGGGGCCGGAAAGACATGCACCGGACGGACCTGAACGCCCTGGCCGTCATTATGCGGCACACGGCCAAGGGCAGCGTGGTCACGCCCGGCATCCTCCGCAAGGAGCTGCACCTGAGTTCGCCGGCCACCACCGCCTTGATCGACAGGCTGGACAGCTCGGGCCACGTGGTCCGCGAGCGCGGCACCTCGGACCGGAGGCAGGTCCAGCTCAAGATGACGCCCAAGGCATACCAGGAGGGCGGCGCCATCTTCGGCCCGCTCGCACGCCACATGGGGACCGCCATGGCCAGCTTCTCCGAGGATGAACTGGAGACCGTTTCCCGGTTCATGACGGCGATGGTGGCAGCAACGGTGGCGGCGCGGGACGAAACATCCAGCGAGTAGCGACAAACGCGCTTTTCGCGACGTTAAATGCAGCCCGGTTGGGGGTAGCGTTTGGTTATGAGTGCCCAGCAGCCTGAAGACGACGTTTACACGCACGGACACCACGAATCGGTGGTCCGCGCCCATGCCGCCAGGACCGCAGAGAATTCCGCCGCGTTTGTCCTGCCGCACCTGACGCCGGGCTCGGACGTCCTGGACGTCGGCTGCGGCCCGGGCACCATCACCTGCGATTTCGCCGCCCTTGTCAGCCCCGGAAAAGTCACCGGCCTGGACCGCTCACCGGACATCATCGCCCAGGCGCAGGCCCTCGCCGTGGAGCGCGAGGTGCCCAACGTGGAGTTCGTGGCCGGAAACATCTATGACCTGGACTTCGAGGACGAAACCTTCGACGTGGTCCACGCCCACCAGGTGCTGCAGCATCTTACAGATCCGGTTGAGGCTCTCCGGGAGATGCGCCGCGTGGCCAAGCCGGGCGGCATCGTTGCCGTGCGGGACGCCGATTTCCACGGCATGAGCTGGTATCCCGCCATTCCTGAACTGGACGAGTGGATGGACCTGTACCAGCGCATCGCGCGGCGGAACGGAGCAGAGCCCGACGCCGGGCGGCGGCTGGTCAGCTGGGCCCAGTCGGCAGGCTTCACGGACGTCGCCCCCACCAGCAGCAACTGGCTTTACGCCACTGGCCAGCAGCGCCGCTGGCAGGCGCGCGTCTGGGGCGAGCGGGTACTGCACTCCGCCTTCGCCGAGCAGGCGCTGGAGTACGGCTTCGCGAACGCTGCAGACCTGGCCCGCATTTCGGCGGGCTGGCACCGCTGGGGCTCCACGGATGACGGCTGGTTCCTGATCCCCAACGGCGAGGTCATCGCCCGGGCATAAGTCCTTGTCCACATAGCCTGTGCTTGTACTCCCGCCTGCAACTCCGGGTCCATAGCATCGAAGCATGATCATCCAAGCAGGCTTCGACCTCGAGTTCCTTGCACGTCTGCTGATAGCTCCCGCTGGCGAACTCCTACCCCGGCTCGTCCTGATTGAGCTGGACGCCGACATGCAGTTTGGAGACATTGCGCTTGTCAGCTGCCAATTCGACGGGAGGCTCAAACCCCATTACGACACCATCCTGGGTCATCTGGATCAGGACTCGACGCGGTACTTTGCGATCGCACATGCCGGGTGCTGGCCGGAGTGCGCTGACAGCAATGAACCGGTCCTCGTAGAAGCGGAGGAGTTGCGGGAACTGGCCCTTCACCGTGGATTCGTCATGATCGGACATTTCGGCCTCGATGATGCCGGGTACATGTCGAACGGACCCCACTACTATTTTGACCGCTATCGCCTGGGCCTGCCGTGCACAATGGACCATTGGGTGCATTCAAAGCACGGGAAATGTGGCTGACCTTTCGGATGACTTACCTGGAAATTCACGCCTCCAAATGACCCACATTGTGGTGACGGCTGTAGACGCACATGCGCCGCGTAGGATTGTGAGGTGCAATTTTCCCTTTGGCTGGCTCTGGCCGGCGCCGGCGCCCTGATCAGCTTCACCCCGGGCGCAGGGGCCATCAACACCATGAGCAACTCGCTGAACGCCGGTTTTCGGCGTTCGATGTGGGGAATCCTTGGGCAGCAGGCAGCCCTGGTGGTCCACGTGGTGATCGTGGCCCTGGGGGTGGGCGTGCTGGTTGCCAGCTCCCCGGTCGCTTTCAACGTGATCCGCTATGCAGGCGCCGCGTACCTCGTGTACCTGGGGGTCCGGCAGTTCCTCAGCAAGCCGGACATTGAAGAGGACAAGGCTGAGGCCCTGCGGAACGAGCCGGCCTGGTCGATCTTCCGGCGCGGGTTGTGGGTCAACCTGCTCAACCCAAAGGCCATCGTCTTCTTCCTCGCGTTCATGCCGCAGTTCATCCGGCCCGAACAGCCCCTCTTCGCGCAGTACGCGGTGCTCACCGCCACCATTGTGGGCATCGACATCCTGGTGATGTGGTTCTTCTTCGCCGCCACAGCCAGGTCCTTCCAGCGTTTTACCCAGACCAGCCGTGGACAGTTGCTCCTCAGCAAAGTGTTTGGCGTGCTGTTTGTGGCCGTCGGAATCCTGCTAGCCCTGATCCACTAGCCGGTCCGGGCGGCTCAACGACGGCTCAAAAGTGCGGGAATGGCACGGATAGTCATCGTTCTTTACAAGCCTGTCAACATTTATGAATCGGGCCCTAGCCAACAGGGCCAATTAGCGCGCATGCTTACTTTCATGAACTCAGCGTCGAGCCCATACCGCGTCATTGCCGTCTGTACCGGCAACATCTGCCGCTCCCCCATGGCTGAACTTATGCTGAGGGCGGCTCTGGAGCGCGAAGGGCTGGACAGAATGGTGGCCGTGGACTCGGCCGGAACCACAGGTTATGAGGCGGGCCGGCCCATCGATCCCCGCGCTGCCCGCAAACTGGCGGTTGCCCACCTGGCTTCCGAACTTCACATTGCCCGGGAATGGATTCCCGACTGGTTCCGCGAACGGGACCTGATCCTGGCGCTGGACGTTGACCATTACGCCTGGCTGAGCGAGGCGGCCCCGGACCGCGAGTCACTGGAAAAGATCCGCATGCTGCGCAGCTTCGACCCCAAAGTGGCCGGCCGGGACATGCTGGACCAGGGGATTGAGGACCCCTGGTACGGCGGGCAGGCCGATTTCGACACTGTATGGCGCCAGATCAGCGGCGCCCTGCCAGGCATCGTGGACCACATCAGGGCGGCAGTACTAAGGGGTTCGGAGCTTCAGCCGCAGGAAAGCTAATGAGGGGAAACACCGCCGGCTTGTAATTGAGAATGATTCTCAATTACTCTTGCTTGCATGCACCTGATCGTTGTCAGTTCCCTTGATGCCCTCTGCCGCCAGCAGGCCTGCGAGGGCCTGGCTGCAGCCCACCCGGGAAGCCTGGTGGTCCTCCACGACCTTTTGGAAAACGGACTCGTTATCCGCCGTGTGTACAGCGGCTCCATAATGGTGGAACGGGACGAGACCATGTTGGAGCATGGCTGCCTCAGTTGTGCGGTCCGCCTGGACCTGGTCCCGGCCGTCGACCGGTTGATCGAGGAAAACCAGGGCCAGCCGATCATCATCGGCCTGCCTCCGGCCGTGCCTGCGTCGGTCGCCGTTTCCGCATTGGACCGGGGCCTCGGCCGCCCAGCCCGGGTTTCCTCGGCCATCCTTGCCTGCGCCCCGGACGCGGTGGAGGACCACATCTGGGACCCGCACACGCTGTTCGAGTCCGGGTTTACTCCGGTGGCCGATGACGAGCGCACACCCGGTGAATTCCTGCTCGGCGAACTCGCGTTTGTGGACACCGTCCTGCCGGCAGAACCGGATATCGTTCCGGCTGATCCCGTAGGGCGGAAACGTGGCTTGCACCTGATCCGGGAAGTGGCCCCGCATGCAGACATTGCACCCGCCGCCGCAGCTGTCCGCCCCGGCCTGCACCAGTACGCGGAGGCCGTGGCAAGGACAGCTCCGGGGACCATCCAGGAGCCCCGCCCGGACGGCAAGGGCACAGGCTCGCCGTTCACTACCGTGTTCCAGCACGTTGAGCGCCCCCTCCATCCCGGACGTTTCCGCCAGGCGCTGGGCATCCTCGCCCAGGGCTGCTGCGTCCTGCGGGGCCAACTATGGGTCGCTTCCGCGCCCGAATGCCGGATAGCCATCCAGGGCATCGGCCCGCGGGTCTGGCTCGAAAACGTGGGCGGCTGGCCGGAGGGGCGGCCGGGGAAGCAGCCCGCGGTACGCGCATTGGCCCCTGCCGCCGCCACCGTGATTGCCGCAACGGGAGAGGACCTGGATCCGGAGGAGTTCGAGCGGCTCCTGCGGAACTGCGAGCTCACGGATGAGGAACTGGCATCCGGTGAGGGCCTGCACGACCCCTTCGGCCTCCGGCCTGCCAGCTAGCACCCGCCGTTTCACCATCAAAAAACAAAACAAAGGAAGAACCATGAAGGTACGGAATTCACTACGGGCACTGAAGAAGATCCCGGGGGCACAAATTGTCCGCCGCCGCGGCAGGACCTTTGTCATTAACAAGAAGAACCCCCGGATGAAAGCCCGGCAGGGATAACGGTACGCTCTAATCCATGAGCCCAGCCCCCGTCATCATCGCCGTCGACGGGCGCTCGGGCGCAGGGAAGACCACACTCGCCGTCGAACTGGCGGCCCGCCTGCGCGTCCACCACAAGGTCTCCCTCTTCCACCTCGAAGACATCTACCCCGGCTGGAACGGCCTCGCGGCCGGCGTCGAACGCTACGTCTCCACCGTCCTCGGCCCGCTGAGCCGGGGGGAGGCGGCAACATGGATCAGCTGGGACTGGGAGAAACATTACGACGGCGACCCCAAGGTAACGCTCCCCGCAGAGATCGTCATCGTGGAGGGAGTGGGGGCGGCAGCGGCGGAAGCGCGTCCGCTCCTGAGCGCCGTGATCTGGGCCGAGTCGCCGGACGACGTGCGGCGGACCCGGGCACTGAACCGCGACGGCGACACCTATGAACCCTACTGGGACCAGTGGGCGGCGCAGGAAGAGGAATGGCTGGCGGGCGATGACGTCCCGCGGCACGCGGATGTCCGCGTCAACAATCTCGCAGACGGTTCCGCGGTGACCGACCTGCTGCAACTCCTCCCCTACCTCCCGCCACTGGCCCCGGTCCTGGCACCCGAACTGTCCGCCCGCCGCGGCCTCACCCTCAGGGCAAGGCGGCTGGACCGGCTCCCGGACGCCCCGGCCCTGTTCCGCTCCCTCTATGGCGGCTCGGCCAACGCCGTCTGGCTGGACTCGTCCAACGCCGCTGCCGCTGGTTTCCAACCAGGCGGGGAGGACCTGACCGGAAAGACAGCCGCCGGGCGCAGCCGCTTCAGCATCATGGCGGACGACGGCGGCACTTTCGGCCAGGCAGTGACCCACCGCTCCGGGGAAAGCCTGATCAGCACGGGCTCCGCGGCAGTCCGGGTGAACGGGCCGTTCTTCCGGTGGCTCGACACCGTGTGGGGCCGCCGGGCGGTCCGCGCGCCCGAAGGCTACCCGGGCCACTTCACACTGGGCTGGCTGGGGTGCCTGGGCTATGAGCTCAAGCGCGAAACCGGCGGCACCGACCTGCCTGCACCCACCCCTGACGCCGCGCTGATCTTCGCAGGCAGGGCCGTGGTCCTGGACCACGCCGAGGGCACGGCCTGGCTCCTCGCCCTGGAGGCTCCGGACGCGGAGGCCTGGCTGGACGCCGCGGCAGCGGCCGTCGAAGACGCGGCGCAACGGCAAGAAGAAACCCCTCCCGGCGGCAGCACCGGCGTCGTACTCCCTGCAGCGCCTGCCTTTCAAAGCCGCGACACAGGCGCGGAATATCGGGAAAAGATTGCCGCTGCCCAACACGAGATCGCCGAGGGAAACACCTACGAGGTCTGTCTGACCACAACACTGTCAGCCCGCGTGCCGGCCGACACCTTGGACCCCTGGAGCACGTACCTGGCGCTTCGCCGGAGGAACCCCGCACCCTTCGCGAGCTTCCTCCGGCTGGGCAGCGTCACGGTGGCGAGCACCTCCCCCGAGCGGTTCCTCAAGATAGCGTCCGACGGCGGCATGCGCGCCGAACCGATCAAGGGCACCAGGCGCCGGGCTGCTGATCCGGCCGAGGATGCACAGCTGCGCACCGATCTGGCCACGTCATTGAAGGACCGCGCGGAGAACATCATGATTGTCGACCTGCTGCGGAACGACCTCAGCCATTTCGCCGCTCCAGGTTCCGTCACGGTTAGCCGGCTCTGCGCCATCGAGAGCTACGCCACCGTGCACCAGATGGTCAGCACCATTGACGCCCGCCTCCTGCCCGGATCGTCCCGGGCGGAGGCAGTTGCCGCCTGCTTCCCGGCGGGCTCGATGACCGGCGCGCCCAAAATCAGCACCATGGCCATCCTCGACCAGCTGGAAGGCGAAGCGCGGGGCCTCTATTCCGGCGCCATCGGATACTTCTCGCTGAACGGCGCAACGGACCTCGCCGTCGCCATCCGGACCCTGGTGATCAGCGCAGACGGGAACGGAACCGCGGAACTGACGCTCGGCGTCGGCGGTGCCATCACCGCCGACTCGGTGCCGGACGAGGAGTACGAGGAGATCCGCACCAAGGCATATGGAGTGCTGTCCACGCTGGGTGCGGAATTCCCGGACACCTGATGCGCCGCGCGGGCCGTTGCCGTGCCGCCCGCGCGACAGGTCAGCCGCGGCGGGCGGGCCTGTCGAACTTCCAGCCCTCGGACTTGAGCTCCGGGATGACCTGGTCAACGGCTTCCACGGTCTGGGTCCTGTCACCGCCGCCGTCGTGCAGGAGCACAACACCGCCAGGCCGGATTCCCTCACGGATCCGGCGGACCAGTTCCGGCGTCCCCGGCGGCTCCCAGTCGCCGATGGTCAGCTGCCAGCCCAGCGGCTGCATGCCCAGTTCGGCGGCCACTTCAGGCGTTTGTCCCCAACTGCCGTACGGGGCGCGGAAGTAGTCGATCTTTGCGTCCGGCACCGCTTCCCGGATAACGGCGCTGGTTTCCAGCAGATCAGCCTTGATGGCTTCCGGGCCCCAGGTGGCCATGTTGTCGTGGTGCATGGTGTGGTTGCAGAGCAGGTGGCCGGCGGCGGCAATCTGCCGCACGATGTCGGGGTACTGCTTCACATGGTCACCCCACAGGCAGAAGGTGGCCTTGACGTGGTGTTTCTCCAGGACGGCCAGCAGTTTGGGGGTACTTACGGGGTCGGGACCGTCATCGAACGTCAGGCTGAGGTATTTGCCCTCATGCCGGGTCGAATCGACAATGGCCGGGGTTGCCTGGTCCGCCTGCGCGGGGGTTGCTCCGGCGAGGCCTGCCGGGACGGAGGCACCGAGGGCAAGGACAGCCGCCGCGAGTGGCAGTGCGGCCCTGCGCAGGGAAACCGGGTTGTACGTCGGGAGGTGCATTGTTTTCCTTCCTGTCGTCATGAACCTCGCCGGCACGCCGCACGTCGTGAAAGCACGAAAGACCGCTGCTTTGCGGACCACAGAGCCGCGTGGCTGGCGGGGAGGATCATGGAAGTTTTCCGGTAAGTTCCGGAACTTGCTCAGCGTAGGTCCACGCCGCGAGCGCCGTCAAGGGTTATCCGGCCCTGGTGTAGTTGCGGGGAGGCAGCGGCTTCCGGAGGTCAGCGGCCGGCCGGCGGAGCCGTGCTCTCCCGGACCATCAGCCGCGTGGAAAGTTCCACCCGCGGGCTCTCCACGCCTTCGCCCTGCAGCATCCGAAGTACCGTGCGGGCGGCAAGTTTGCCCATCTCGGCCAGCGGCTGCCGGACTGTGGTGAGCGGAGGTGAGGCCCACTGGGCCTCGGGAAGATCATCGAAGCCCACAACGCTGATGTCCTCGGGCACCCGGAGGCCCTTCTTGCGGACCGCTTCGTAGACGCCAAGGGCCATCTGGTCGCTGGCTGCGAAGACGGCGGACGGCGGCTCGGCCAACTCGAGCAGGCGGCAACCGGCACGAAAGCCGGACTGGTAGTCGAAGTCCCCCTCGATAACGAGTTCGGGATCGAAGGAAATGCCCGCCGCGTCCAGGCCTGCCCGGTAGCCGTCCAGCCGGGCCCTGCTGCACCATAACCCCGGCGTTCCGGCCACAAAGCCGATGCGGCGGTGGCCGATTCCGGTCAGGTGCTCGGTAGCACCCACTGCTCCGGTCCAGTTAGTGGCGCCAATCGTGGGCACATCCAGGTCCGGAACACCGGCCGGGTCCACCACGACTGCCGGCACGTGGAGGCGCTGCAGTTCGGCGCGGAGGAAGGAATCGAGGTCGGTGGTGACCAGGATGGCCCCGTCACTTGCCCTGGCACTGACGTTGTCCAGCCACTGCCGGGTGGACGCGGGGCTGCTCTGGCGATGAATGGCGGAGACCACGGTGGAGGCACCGGCTTCGTTGGCGGCTTCCTCCACCCCGCGGATGATCTCCACTGCCCACGGGCTGTCCAGGTCATTGAACACGAGGTCGATAAGGCCGGACCGTACTTCCGGGCGCGCGCCCCGGCGTTGATACCCGTAGTCCCGGAGCAGCGTTTCCACTCGTTCCCGGGTTTGCGGGGCGACGTCGCTGCGGCCGTTGAGCACCCTGGAGACAGTGGGCACCGATACTCCCGCTTCGGCGGCGATGGCCGAAATTGTGACTGCCCGGCGGGGACTCTCCTGCACGCATTCCTCCTGGTCCGCTGCAAGTATAGGCCCTCGCCCGGCTGGGCGGTTTCAAAAGTTTTGCCGAAACCCTTGACGCGCTCTCCGGAATATTCCTAATCTACAACGACTGACTTCCGGAAATTTCCGGAAGTCAGTCGCCATCGGCCCTCCGGGACCGATCGATTCAGCACCTCAAAGGAGAGCATTTAATGAAGGTTGCCCAACTAGTCGCCGCCGCCGTGCTGGCGTCGACGTTTGTCCTCCCTACGGCACTGCCCGCGATGGCCGGCCAAAACGACCAGCCGAAGCCCCCAGGACTTGCCAAGCAGGACACCCTGCGCTGGGCCGCACCCAACGACGTCCGGATCGGCACCGCGGTTGCCGGCGGCGGCCATCATGACACCATGCCCTACGCCAACCCGTTCACTTCCGACGCGCAATACCGGGAAGTCCTGGCTGCCGAGTTCAGCTCCGTATCCCCCGAAAACCAGGCGAAGTGGGAGTTCATCCACCCCCAGCGGGACCAGTACCGCTTTGCTGAGATGGACGCCATCGTCGAGTTCGCCCAGCAGCACGGACAGGTGGTCCGCGGCCACACCCTGTTCTGGCACAGCCAGAACCCCGCCTGGCTGGAGCAAGGCAAATTCAGCAAGGAGGAGCTCCGTTCCATCCTGAAGGACCACATCACCACCGTGGTGGGACGCTACGCCGGAAAGATCCAGCAGTGGGATGTTGCCAACGAGATCTTCAAGGATGACGGCACCCTGCGCACCACCGATAACATCTGGATCCGCGAACTGGGTCCGGATATCATCGCTGACGCGTTCCGCTGGGCGCACGAAGCAGATCCGAAAGCCAAGCTCTTCTTCAACGACTACGGCGTTGAAAGCATCAATCCCAAGAGCACGGCCTACGTCAGCCTCATTTCGAAGCTCCTGAAAGAGGGCGTGAAGGTGGACGGCTTTGCTGTGCAGGGCCACCTGAGCACCCGCTATGGCTTCCCCGGCGACCTCCAGGCGAACCTTCAGCGTTTCGAAGACCTTGGCTTGGAAACCGCCGTCACGGAGATCGACGTCCGCATGGACGTTCCGGCCGGGACCAAGCCGACCACCGAACAGCTGGCCAAGCAGGCCAGCTACTACCAGCGTGCGTTGGAAGCCTGCCTGAACATTGAGGGATGCAAGTCCTTCACCATCTGGGGATTCAACGACAAGTACTCCTGGGTGCCTGTCTTCTTCAGCGGCGAGGGCGAGGCAACGGTGATGTGGGAGGACTACACCCGCAAGCCCTCGTACTACGCGCTGCAGTCCACCCTGGCCGCAGCAACCCCGGGCGGAGAGCAGCGCCTGGCCCACCACCCGGCCTACCAGCAGTAGCCACTGCCGCAGTAAATCCTGGCGAAAGCGGCAATTGCCGGCAAAGCGGCCCGGAACCGAAGGGTTCCGGGCCGCTTTGTGCTCCAGCTACTGCCCAGTGCCGGCTGTCCTGATCCGCCGACAGGTTTGATCCGCTAACCCTCCAGGGCGTGGATCGTGAACGCGAGCGTGTGCGACTGGCCGGGTTCCAGGACAACAAGGTCCTGGCCGGAGTTAAAAGCATCGGGCGAGCAGGTCATTGGTTCAACCGCCAGCCCCTTGCGGCCGCGCAGTTCTCCTGAATAGAGCTGCAGCCAGGGTGCCTGGTCCCCCGTTGATTGCAGCACCGCCGCAAGCTGCAGGGCAGGGTTGCGGAGGATGACGTCCCACTCCCCCTCAGGGAGGTTGGTGAAGGCATGGTCCAGCGACTGCGAGGCAATCCTGCGGGCGTCCGAGAAGTCAAAGTCCGTGCCCTTGGTATCAACAAGGTCCGTAGGCTGCAGCTTGTCGTCCGTCAGGAGCACCTTGCCTGCCCGGAAACTCAACTCGCAGGTGGAGATGTCCCCGCCGCCCACCGTGAGGTAGGGATGGGAGCCGCAGCCGTAAGGGACTGGTGCCGGGCCGCAGTTGAGGGCACTGAGCTCGATTCGCAGCCCCGTGGCCGCGTCCAGCGCGTAGGTTGCCGAGAGCGCAAGCGGAAAGGGGTACCCGGGCTCGCCGTGCAGCAGGTGCGCCAGGGTCGCTTCGGCCTGCGAGCGCTGCTCCACCCGCCATTCGCTCCACAGCGCAAGCCCGTGCAGCGCGCTCCCGGTGGCCGCCTCGTTGACCGGCAGCTCATAACGCTGCCCACCGAAGGAGTACGCACCGCCGTTCACCCGGTTCGGCCAGGGCATGAGCGTCTTGCCTGCGAAGGCGGGGGGCAGTTCGTCGGCAGGATAGGGCAGGACCAGGTCCTGGCCGCGGAAAGCCAGGCTGTGCAGCCCGGCCCCCACAGTGGTGACAACTGCCGTGTAGTCCCCCGCCTCAAGCGTAATGAGCTCACCGTTGGCGTTGACGATGGATGACATGCGGTTCCTTTCGGGAGGCGGGGCCAGGATCAGATCCGGCCTGGAGGTGCAGTGCTTTGGCGGACAACGAGTGACGTCGCGAGATCCAGGCGCAGGTTGTTGGGCCGCTCGCCCTCCCGCAGGCGCAGAACCATCCGGGCAGCCTCTTCGGCCATCTCGATCAGGGGCTGGTGCACGGTGGTGAGGGCCGGGCTGGACCAGCGTGCCACCTGAAGGTCGTCGTATCCCACGATGGACAGGTCCCCGGGAACGGACAGGCCCAGTTGGCGGGCGGCATCGAGCACGCCGAGGGCCTGCAGGTCACTGCCCGCGAAGATGGCGGTGGGCCTTTCCTCGAGGGCCAGCAGCTCCAGGGCATGGGCGCGTCCGCCGTCCACGTGGAAGTCGCCGTACCTGATCAAGGAGCGGTCGATGGGAATACCGGCTGTATTCAGGGCTGAGCTGTAGCCGTCGATCCGCGCCAGGGAGCACATCATGTCCTCCGGGCCGGAGATGGCGGCTATTCGTGTGTGGCCGAGTTCGATGAGGTGGCGGGTCGCCATCATGCCTCCGGCCCAGTTGGCGGAGCCAACGGAGGGAACACCGGGGGCGGGGTCACCCGCGGGATCAATGATGGCAAAGGGAATGGAGCGGGCCTCCAGCTGCTGCCGGTATTCCAGGGGCAGGTCGGAGAAAACAAGGACAACCCCGGCGGGCTGCCGCGCCATCACGCCCTCCACCCAGCCTGCGCCCGGCGCATGCCTGGTGCCGCTTTCGGTGAGGATGACGCTCATGCCGTTCGCCTTGGCGACATTTTCGACGCCGCGGATAATCTCCAGCGCCCAGGCGCTTTCGAGTTCCGGGAAGACCAGCTCCAGGAGCGCCGACTTGGTCGATGCCTTTCGCCGTTTGTACCCATGCTCCTCCAGGAGCTCCTCAACTTTCGTCCTGGTTTTGCGGGAAACGTCGGCGCGGCCGTTGAGGACCTTCGAAATTGTCGACAGCGAAACGCCCGCCTCCTCCGCCAGCTGGGCGAGAGTAACGCGCACGTCGGAAGAAGAAGCAGGGCTCGTCATGAGAAACAGCATAGCGATACTTTCGGTTTTTGTACCGCAAATTTGCGAACCTCTTGCGCCGGTGAATGGCCGCGCCTAGACTGTGATCCATCAAACAACTTTCGGTCCTAGTATCGAAACTTTCGAGAGGCGTTCAAAGATGAACCACCACGGTTGGGTGGCCCGCACGATTGCCGGCAGCGCGGCTCTGGCCCTTGGCCTGACAATGGCCGGGTGCTCAGGAGGGTCCGGCGCAGCAAGCCGGCCCGAAAATGAAATTCACGTCGCCATGTACGGCGATGCGGGGAACACCGTCGAACAGAAAATGATCGACACCTTCAATGCAACATCCGACGTCAAGGTTGTCCTGGACAAGATCCCGGGCGCGGAGTACCAGTCCAAGCTCCAGACCATCATCGACACGCCCACGGCTCCGGACATCTTCTTCAACTGGGGCGGGGGCAGCATCAAGAACTTCGTGGATGCCGACCTCCTGCTCCCCCTTGACGACTTCATCAAGGAGGACCCGCAGCTGAAGGACGCCTTCCTGCCGTCCGTGTTCGAGACTGCCGTCATCGATGACAAGGCATACGGGATCCCCATGCGGGGCACCCAGCCCGTCATGCTGTTCAACAACTCCAAGGTCCTCGCCGACGCAGGCATTTCCAATCCTCCCGCGACGTGGGATGAACTCCTTGAAGACGTCAAGATCCTCAAGGACAAGGGCATCACCCCCATCGCCCTGGGTGGTGCGGACAAGTGGCCCACCCTGATGTGGGTGGAGTACGTCTACGACCGCGTTGCAGGCGAAGGACTGTTCAAGAAGGCCTTGGAGGGGGACACCAGCGTCTGGGAATCGGAAGAGAGCCGCAAGGCCCTGGGCATGCTCCGCGAACTGGTCGACGCCGGTGCGTTCGGCACCAATTTCGATTCCGTGAAGTTCACCGACGGCGGCTCTCCCGCCCTCCTCGCCAGCGGCAAGGCAGGCTTTGAGCTGATGGGCTCATGGGAATACGCCACCCAGCAGAGCAGCGACCCGCAGTTCGCCGCCGAGGTCCTGGGCTACAGCGAGTTCCCCAAGGTTGAAGGGGGCCTCGGCGACGAGGACAACTTGGTGGGCAACACCAACAACTTCTACTCGATCCACAAAAACACGCGCTACCCGGAAGCCGCCCGCGACTTCCTGAAGCTCATGTACTCCGATCAGTTCGTGCAGGAGCAGGTGGGCATCGGAAACCTGCCCACCACCACGAACACCGAGAAGTTCCTCGACAAGGCAGCAGATCCGGAATACGCCAAGTACCAGTTCAACCTGGTCAAGGAAGCCCCGTCCTTCCAGCTCTCCTGGGACCAGGCGTACCCGCCGGAAGCAACTGTCACCATCCACACCGCCGTCGCCCAGTTCTTCAGCGGACAGATCGACGAAGACGGCTTCATCAAGGCCATGCAGAGCCTCTAGGAAACAACAATGACGACGACGCTTGCACAACGCAGGCGCCCGGCACATCCGGGCGGCCCCGCCAAGGGCCGCCCGGCAGGCCGGGGCGGCTCCAACGTGGGCCGCCCCGGCTTTGTCTGGGCCCTTCCTGCCAGCATATTCTTTGCCCTTTTCGCACTTGTCCCGCTCCTCGCGGTGGCCGTGCTCTCCTTCACCACCTGGAGCGGCCTTGGCGACCCGAAGTTCGTCGGGCTCAAGAACTGGGAAGCCCTCTTCGCAGACCCGGTCATGCTCCAGAGCCTCTGGCTCAGCCTGCTGTTCATTGTGCTCGGCATCGTCACGCAGACTCCGCTCAGCATCCTGCTCGGCGTCTGGGCAGCCGGCAACCAGAAGAACCGCGCCATCCTGAGCGCTGTCTACTTCGTGCCGCTGCTGCTCTCCTCGGCCGCCATCTCCGTGCTGTGGCGGGCACTTCTTGACCCCAACTTCGGCATTCCGGGCCAGATGTCCTGGCTGTTCGGGGACGGCAACATCCTTGGCACGCAGACCGGTGCCATCGCGGTGCTGATCTTCGTGGGCATGTGGCAGTTCACGCCCTTCCACACGTTGATCTACCAAGGCGCCGCCCGGCAGATCCCGCCCGTCCTGTACCAGGCCGCGTCAATCGACGGCGCCGGCACCGTCCGGCAGTTCTTCAGCATCACCCTGCCGCAGCTGAAGAACAGCATCATCACGTCAGTGATCCTGATGGTGGTCGGCGGCCTGACCACTTTTGAAACCGTCCTCATCCTGACCAACGGCGGACCGGGCACCGGTACCACCATCACCGCTTTCCACATGTACCAGGAAGCGTTCCGGCGGTTCGATTTCGGCACCGGCAGTGCCATCGCGCTGGTCCTCGTCGTCATCTCGACGGCCATCTCCTTCGCCGTGGTCCGCCTGTCCGGGTACGACAAGATGCGCAGTTCGCTGGAGGGGCTCTAAATGAAAACACGCCCGAATTACCTCGCCGGCATCGGAGCCTTCATTTGGCTCGCCATCGTGGCTGTTCCGCTCTACGTCATGCTGTCCGCCACGTTCCAGACCCGTGCCGAGTTCGGCGACAACGGGCCGCTGTCCCTGCCGACCAGCTTTACGCTGCAGAACTACGTGGATGCCGTCACCAGCGGCTTTGGCCGGTACTTCCTGAACACCATCATCGTTACCGTCGGAGTCGTGGGCCTGGTCCTGCTCCTGGTGCCGCCATTGAGCTACGCGATCGTGCGGAGCCAGAGCCGCGCCGCCTCGGCCATCTTCCGCCTGTTCCTGCTGGGCCTCGCGATCCCCGCCCAGGCCGTCATTGTCCCCGTGTTCTACCTCATCAACACTGTGGGCCTTTACGACAACCTGCTGGGCGTCATCCTCCCCACCGCGGCCTTCGCCCTGCCCATCTGCACCATCATCCTCAGCGGAACCATGCGGGACATCACCCCCGAGCTGTACGAGGCCATGGCCATGGACGGCGCTACCCCGGCCAAGTCCTTCCTGCGCCTGGTGCTGCCGCTGTCCAAGGGCGGCCTGTCCACCATCGCCGTGTTCTCGGCCCTCCAGGCCTGGAACGGCTTCCTCTTCCCGCTGATCCTGACCCAGTCCGAGTCCACCCGTGTGGTCACGCTGGGCCTGTTCAACTTCCAGACCCAGTTCGGCATCAACATTCCCGGGCTCCTGGCCGCCGTGACACTGTCCATGGTGCCGGTACTTCTTGTCTACCTCTTCGCGCGCCGCGCACTTGTCCAGGGCCTGATGGGCGCTGGCGGAAAGTAATCATGACCGAAACCGCAACTCACAACGCGCCTTGGCGCGACACCGACGCCACACCGCAGGAACGTGCCGAAAGCCTCATCGCAGCCATGACCCTTCGGGAGAAGACGGCCCAGCTCTTCGGGGTCTGGGTGGGCGCCTCCACTGAAGGGGGCGAAGTGGCCCCGCACCAGAACGAGATGAACCCTCCCGTCGACCTGGACGAAATCCTGCCGAACGGCCTCGGACAACTCACCAGGCCTTTCGGAACCGCACCCGTGGACCCTGCGCTGGGCGCCTTGTCCCTCCAGCGGACCCAGCAGCGCATCGCCGCGGCCAACCGCTTCGGCATCCCCGCCCTGGTCCACGAAGAATGCCTCGCCGGCTTCGCCACCTGGCAGGCCACCGCCTACCCGGTGCCACTTGCCTGGGGAGCCACCTTTAACGCAGACCTCATCCGCACGATGGGTGCCGCGATCGGCGCCGACATGCGCTCCGTAGGTGTGCACCAGGGCCTTGCCCCCGTCCTTGACGTCGTGCGCGACGCCCGCTGGGGCCGGGTGGAGGAAACCATCGGCGAGGACCCCTACCTCATCGGGACGCTGGCCACCGCCTACATCCAGGGCCTGGAAAGCAGCGGCATCATCGCCACCCTGAAGCACTTCGTGGGCTACTCGGCGTCCAAGGCCGGCCGGAACCTGGCACCTGTGTCCGTCGGCGCGCGTGAGCAGGCCGACGTCCTGCTGCCGCCGTTCGAGATGGCCATCCGGGAATCGGGCGTCCGCTCGGTCATGCATGCCTACACGGACATGGACAGCGTCCCCACCGCCGCCGATGCTTCCCTGCTCACTGGGCTCCTCCGCGACACCTGGGGATTCAGCGGCACGGTTGTGGCCGACTACTTCGGTGTTGCTTTCCTCAAGGAACTGCATGGCATCGCAGGGTCCCTCGGTGAAGCTGCAGCCGCGGCACTGTCCGCGGGAGTCGACGTCGAACTTCCCACCGTGCACGCCTTCGGCGAGCACCTTATCGCCGAAATTGAAGCGGGCCGCCTGCCCGTCGGCATGGTGGACCGGGCCCTGCGCCGCGTCCTGGTGCAGAAGATCGAGCTGGGCCTGCTGGATGAGGACTGGTCGTCCGTTCCGCCTGCCCTGGAGAACGCCAACCTGCAGGATGCCGCCCGCCTCGAAGGCAGCATCACGCTGGACACCGAGGCCAACCGGAAGCTAGCAGCCAGGATTGCCGAGGAATCGATCATCCTCGCCAGCAACAACGGCATCCTGCCGCTGCGCACGCCCGGCCGCATCGCCGTCGTGGGGCCCAACGCCGACAACACGCAGGCGTTCCTGGGCTGCTACTCCTTCCCCGCGCACGTCGGCGGACAGCACCCGGACGTTCCGGTCGGCATCGAACTGCCCACCGTGGCCCAGGCCCTCCGGTCCGAGTTCCCTGACAGCGCCATCTCCGTCACCGCCGGCTGCTCCATCGACGGCGACTCCACGGAAGGATTCGACGAAGCCGTTGCTGCCGCCTCCGGCGCCGACGTCGTCATCGCCGTCCTGGGCGACCGCGCCGGACTTTTCGGCCGCGGAACAAGCGGCGAAGGCTGCGACGTGGAATCCCTGGTGCTCCCGGGAGTCCAGCAGCAACTGCTGGACCGCCTGATCAAAACCGGCGTGCCGGTAGTGGTGGTGCTCCTCACCGGCCGCCCCTACGCTGTGGGCTCCGCCGTCGAGAACGCCGCAGCGATCGTGCAGGCGTTCTTCCCCGGAGAGGAAGGGGGCCCTGCTGTTGCAAAAATCCTCAGCGGCCGCGTCAATCCCAGCGGCCGGCTGCCCGTCAGCATTCCGGCCCGGCCGGGGGCGCAACCCTCGACCTATCTGGCGTCCCGGCTGGCCCGCGCCAGCAGCGTCTCCAACATTGATCCCGCCGCGGCCTACCCGTTCGGCCACGGCCTGAGCTACACCACCTTTGAGTGGAGCGGCCTGACTGTTGACGGCGCCGCCGCTGTACCGGTGGACGGCGAGGCCAAGGCCAGCATCACGGTCACCAACACGGGTGACAGGGCAGGAACGGAACTGGTCCAGCTGTACCTGCACGATCCGGTGGCATCGGTTGTCCGCCCGGAGCAGTGGCTCGTGGGATATGCCCGCGTCCCCCTGGAACCGGGAGCCTCGGCCCGCGTTGCCTTCACGGTCCCCGCCGACGTCGCATCCTTTACCGGCCGCGACGGACGGCGCATCGTGGAGCCCGGTGACCTGGAACTTGGCTTCGGCGCCTCAAGCGGGGAGATCCGCCTGCAGGCAACGGTCACCCTCACCGGTGCGCCCCGGACGGTGGACCATACCCGCCGGCTGCACTGCGGAGTCACGGTTACACCCTCCGCCTGACGGCAAGGTGGCCGGGGCGCCCTTCCGGTGCCCCGGCCACCCGCAGCCCTGCTCCCCCGATCACCCTGGCACAACCGGACAAGGCTGAAAGGACATGCCATGACCACCGACCATTGCGTGACAATCTCCGCAACCACCAGCTCCGAGGCCGACGAGAAGCTCAATTCCTCCGTACGGCAGCTCCTGGACCTCGCCAAGGAAAACCCGACGAGGGGTATCCTCGTGACCGAGCGGGGTGCCGGTGAGTTCACGGTGGAACTGAGCGACCACGTCCCTTACGGGCAGACGTGGGAATCCGTGCAGCTGCTGGACTCCGCCAACTGAAACGCTCAAGACATGCGGCGACCATCAGTCTTTCCAAAAATAGTTAGGTTTGCCGCGTGACGGACACCGCCCGATCCCCTGCCCCACATCCCAGGCCTCCCCGTACCGTCAAGTACGTCCTGATGCTCGGCGCCCTGGCCGCCCTCCCGGCCGTGACCACCGACATGTACCTGCCGTCCCTGCCCGCCGTGGTGGCCGATCTTGACACCACCCAGGCAGCGGCCCAGCTCACGCTGTCCGGAATGCTGCTGGGCGGCGGAATAGGCCAACTGGTCATGGGCCCGTTCTCGGACCGGTTTGGACGGCGCCTGCCGCTGGTCATCGGCATCTCTCTGCATGTGGTGATCTCCATGCTGTGCTCCATCACGCCGAACATCGAAACGCTCGTGGGACTGCGCGTGCTCCAGGGCTTCTTCAACGCCGCCGCAGCGGTGGTGGCCATTGCCGTCATCCGTGACCGATTCGTGGGCGCCGCCGCCGCGCGGCTGCTGTCCCGCCTAATGCTGGTGATCGGCGTCGCGCCCCTCTTTGCCCCGACCATAGGCCAGGCAATCGCCGGAATCTCACACTGGCGTGCCGTCTTTTACGCCCTGGCACTCATCGGCGTGGTCCTGGTGGCCATCGTCTGGAAGTTCATGCCCGAAACCCTGCCGGAGGACAGACGCAGCCCCGGCAGCCCGCGGCACGTTGCCAGCGCCTACTGGTCGCTCCTGCGGGACAAGCACTTTATGGCGCTGGCCGTCATCCCGGGGCTGGGACTGGGACTGATCATGAGCTACGTGGTGGGGTCGCCCTTCGTCTTCCAGGACGAGTATGGCTTCACCGGGCAGCAGTTCGCCCTGGCCTTCGCGTTGAATGGTGCCGCGCTGGTGCTCTCCGCCCAGCTCAATGCCGCACTGGTCCGCAAAGTCCCGCCTGTCCGCCTGCTGCGCACGGCAGTCATTGTCCAGCTGGGCCTGGCCCTGCTGCTGCTCGCGGCGGTGTCCACAGGCACCGGCGGCGCTTTTGGCCTGATGGCTGGCCTCTGGCTTGTCCTCGGGGTGCAGGGAATGATTCCAGCCAATGCCTCGGTATTGGCCCTGCACAACTATGGACACATGGCCGGGACCGCGGCGGCCGTCATCGGAGCCCTCCAGTCCGGCGTGGCGGGACTTGTCAGTCCCTTGGTGGGACTCCTGGGCGGAAATGCGCTGTCGATGGTGGGAGTCATGATCGGGACCTGTGTCCTGACCGTGATTGTGCTTGCCGCCGGGACCCCCGCCTACCGGAAGGGCGGCTGGCCCGACCACGCGGCCCGCACCGGCAACGAACGCGTCGCTGCCGGTGATTAGTACCTCTTCTACTGCGCCGTTTTCCTACTGCACCGTTTTCCTACTGCACTGTCTTTCTTACTGCACTGTTGCCGTCAGCCGGGCCACGTTGTCCACGTACCGCGCCGCCAGCGGACGGTTGAGCCAGTCCGCCAGCCGTAGTTCATGGGAAATGTCCCGGTAGGTGTCCTCCACCGCGCGCATCTTGGCCACGATGTCGTCACCCAGCAGCATCACGGACACCTCAAGGTTGAGCGAGAACGAGCGCATGTCCATGTTGCTGGAGCCCAGCACCGCCACTTCGTCGTCGATGGTGAAGTGCTTGGCGTGCAGTACAAACGGTGCCTTGTAGAGGAAGATGCGCACGCCCGCCTCCAGCAGCGCCTCGTAGTAGGAGCGCTGGGCGTGGTGGACCAGGAACTGGTCGCCTTTCTCGGAAACAAACAGTTCCACGTCGACGCCGCGCTGGGCGGCCGTGGTGATGGCGTAGAGCAGCGAATCGTCAGGCACGAAGTAAGGGCTGCAGATGGAGATGCGGTGCTGGGCCGAGTAGATCAGGGTATTGAACAGCCGCAGGTTGTTTTCGGTAATGAAGCCGGGGCCGCTGGGGACCACCTGCGCCGTGACCTCCCCCGGGTGGGGATTCGCCGGGAGCTGCAGCTGGTGCTCCAGGGACTCGTCCGTTTCGCTGAGCCAGTCGGTGGCGAAAACAACGTTCAGGGTGGTGACGATGGGGCCGCGCAGGCACGCCATCAGCTCCACCCACTCACGGCCGGCCTTGCGGTGCCGGGGGTTGTTGTAGGAGGGCTCGATGAGGTTTTGCGAGCCCGTGAAGGCGATCTCGCCGTCGATCACCATGATCTTGCGGTGGTTCCGGAGATCGGGCCGGCGCCACTGGCCATGGATGGGCATGAGCGGCAGCATCCGCTTCCACTGGATCTTGCCGGCCTTGAGGCGCTTGAGGAGGTTCCTGTAGCCCTGGACCCGGAGGGTGCCGATGTGGTCGAAAAGCACACGCACTTCCACCCCGCGCTCGGCCGCTTCCTCCAAAGCGGTGAGCAGGTCATTGGTGATGTGGTCCGTGCTCATGATGTAGAACTCGGCGTTGACGAACTTCTTGGCCTTCCGCACTGCCTCCGTCATGGCCAGGATGGAGTCCGGGTAGCCGGGAATTAGGTCCACCGCATTGCCGTCCACCATGGGCAGGGAGCCCAGCCTGCGGTTCAGCTCGGCCGCAGACTTCACCCATTCAGGGCCGGGGTAGACGCTTTCGACGTCGGCGAGGGAGGAAATGCCAGCGCGCACCCGGTCATTGACCTGCTGCTGCTGCTCCCGGCGGCGGCTGGACAGCTTGAAATTGCCGAAGAGCAGGAACAGGACGATGCCCACAAAGGGCACGAAAAAGATGCCAAGCAGCCACGCCATGGCGGTGGTGGGGCGCCGGTTTCCCGGAATGATTCCCAGGGCAAGCACCCTGATCGCCAGATCGGCGACGGCAAGCAGCACCACTACCCACATCGGCGCCGAGCCGGCAAGCGAAAATGGCCACAACACGAGAAAACCCCCGGAACATGGGCTCCCGGCGGGCGGTTTCCGGCCGGGGCACTCCGCCCAGCTTATCCGCGCGGCGCCGCACTAAGCTGGAGCCATGACCTCTCCAGCTTCCGTGGTTCTCGTTTTCCTCGACCCCGCTTTCCCCGACGGCCGGCTCGCCGACGCGTCCAAGCCGCAGCTGATGGTCACGGACCAGGGCGCCACACGGGGTGACGGTATCTTCGAAACCATGCTGGCCGTGGGTGGGACGGTCCGCAAGCTGCAGGCACACCTTGACCGGCTTGGCGGTTCCGCCGAGGCGATGGACCTCAGGATCCCGGACCAGGACGCATGGCGGCGTGCCATCGCGACCGGCCTCGCCGAGCACCGGTCCCAGCACCCGGCGGCCTCTGCCTCCGAGGATGAGCTGGTGGTCAAGCTGGTGGTAACCCGGGGCGTCGAAGGTGCCCCCAACCCCACCGCCTGGGTGCAGGTGTCACCCGTAGGGGCGGCGGGGCGCCGGCAGCGCGAAACGGGCATCGATGTCATCCTCCTTGACCGCGGCTACGACAGCGACGCCGCCGAACGTGCCCCCTGGCTTCTCCTCGGTGCCAAAACCCTCTCCTACGCCGTGAACATGGCGGCTCTGCGCCACGCCCATAAGCAGGGCGCCGACGACGTCATTTTCTTCTCCTCCGATGGTCGGGTCCTGGAAGGCCCCACGTCCACCGTGCTGCTGGCCCATGTGGAAAAGTCCGACGACGGGGCTTCCGTTAAGCGCCTCATCACGCCCCAGTTGGACAGCGGCATCCTGGCCGGGACATCCCAGGGCGCCCTGTTCACCGCCGCCAAGGCAGCCGGCTGGGAGCTGGGTTACGGCCCGCTGGAACCCCAAGACCTCCTCGACGCTGACGCCGTCTGGCTGATCTCGAGCATCCGCATGCTTGCCCCCGTGAACCGGATAGACGGCAAGGAGATCGGCACGCCTTCGCTCCAGAAGGAGCTGACCGCGGAGCTGAACGAATTGTTCGCCGGTATTCAATAACGATTTCCAGGGCCGTAGGGTGTGGTCATGACTACTCACGAGCAGCCCACCGGGAACCTGACCTTTGATGAGTGCTGGGACTTGCTGGACAGTGACACCCTTGGCCGCCTGGCCGTTGTGGTGGACGGCCACCCCGAGATCTTCCCGGTCAACTACGTAGTCCACCGCCGGAGCATCGTCTTCCGCACCTCCGGAGTCACCAAGCTCTGGAACGCGAAGGAGGAACGGCCCGCTGCCCTCGAAATCGACGGTTACGACCCCCACACCGAAGAGGCCTGGAGCGTGGTGGCCCGCGGCGGCACCGGGGTCATTGAGGACCAGGCTGACAGGGACGCCGTGGACATCCTGGGGCTGGAGCCATGGCAGCCGGGCGAGAAGGTCCACTACATCCGCCTGTCAGCACGCGCGCTCACCGGCCGGCGTTTCAAGGTCACCCGGCCGGATGTCTGGAACACGCGCGTTCAGGACCGGAGACGGGCCTCGTTCGAGTAGGTGCGCAGGTGGGCAACGCCACTGGCCGGGCAGCTAAGCCGGGGAATGCGCAGGCTGCAGCGAGAGCTGGGATTCCAGCCCGGACAGCAGGATAGTGAGCCCCTGGTCGAGTTCGGCCGAGCCGTCGTACTCCGCGAGTGCCGGCGCCAGCGCGCGGAGCAGGGGGAATTCCTTGGCGGGCAACCGATGGAGTCCCAGCCGCAGCAGTACCTCGTTCTCCTCCGGGTCCACCACGAATTCCTGCAGCTCGTTCAGGATGTGCCCATACAGGAAGCCGTAGTAAGCGCGGTAGACGTGCAACGCGTCGGCCGGCGAAAATCCTGCCCCCACCAGCAACGCGAGGATCTGTTCGAGCGGACGCAGGGTGCCGAGCGGCCGGAGGCCCAGCGGCGTGGACAGCGGCCGGGTCACCAGCAGCGGCACCACGTTCGGGTGCTGCAGCGCCAGCAGCCGAAGATTGTGGGCAATCTGCCGGAGCTGGGCTTTCCAGTCCGGGTCTTCTTCGTGGACAGGGAGTTCGTTGAGTACCAGTTCGGAGACTCCGTCCAGCAGTGCGGCGCGGTTCTCGGCGTAGCGGTAAAGGCTCATGGGGTCCCGGCCAAGTTCCTGGCCGAGGCGGCGCATGGTCAGCGCGTCCAGGCCTTCGGCGTCCACGAGTTCCAGGGCCGTGGCCAACACCAGTTCCCGGCTCAGCCTGGCCTTGCGGTCGGCGGCCGGAGCGCTTTTGGGGGAAGCCATTGTTTCCATCCTGGGAGGGGCGGTGCAGGGTCCAGCGGTAATTCCAGACGCTTGCTGTATTTGTAGTCTACGAGTAAAGTCTACATTGTAGATGCAGCGTTTACGCCGCATCCGGACCTCATTTCTTTCGGGGCCCACCTCACACTCCATTGCCCCGTGCACGGCAGTTGAGGCTTGCTGCTGTAGCCGAACGGCGGCGCCACGCACTTAGCGAAGGGACGCCGTCATGGCTAATTCGCAGTTCGACCTTTTCCTCCATGAAGCCACCTACATCGACCAATCCTCCGACTCAACCCTGGACCAGGACCGCCTTTACGGCCTCTACACCAGCTGGTGCTTCATCAACCAGCAGGCCCCCGGTCCGGAGTCAAAGTTCTGGGCGGCCATGAAAAACAGGATCACGCCGGGGCACAACGGCCTGCGCATGAAGGGCCCCGCCGCTGCGGACTACATCATGACCAGCTACCCCGGACTCGTCTAAGAGCCCACACAAAAGGGCGTGAACCGCCGGCACCTGGCCGGCGATTCACGCCCTTTCAGTTTGTTAGGGCCCACCTACGTGGGAATGATCCGAAAGAGGAACCTGGTCCGGACCATGACCCACAAGAGTCCCAGTACCGCGGCGTAAGCGGCAGTGTTAAGCAGCACGTTTTCCTGCTGCAGGGCCGGGATATTGGCCACGACGGCGATAAGCACCACGTGCATGATGAACACATAGAGGGTGGCGCGGCCCAGCGGAATCAGGAACCAGCCGAGCGCGCGCTGCACGGGTTTCCAGTACGCCGTGAGGAAGGCGTAGGCCGCCACCACCAGGACCAGGACGTTGAGCAGCCGTCCCGGTGCAAGGTACGTCCGGGCGAACAGCAGGTCATAGAGCGACCGGTACAGGGTGTCCGGGATGATGCCGAGGCGGGTGTCAAAGCCGTTGGCCAGGTAGGGGTTGCCCCAGGAGAGGAACGCAAACAGCAGTGCGACGGCGGTGCACGCGGCCACCACCCAGAGCCTCGCCGAGAGCCAGGCAACGATGCTGCGCCGGTGGTACCCCGCCACCAGTCCGATCACGAACAGCACCTGCCACACGAGCAGCGGGAACGAGTCCTCGAACTGCGACGGCAGGAGCCGGAAGCGGGTCAGCGAGCCTACGGCGTAAACCGCCAGGGCAGCGGCCAGCACCCAAACGGCTTTGCCGCGGTTGAGCGCCGCGAGGATCAGCGGGCTGACCAAAAGCAGCACCACGTAAAGTCCCATCACGTTGAACTGCCACGGGCCAAACTGCAGCAGCAGGATGGCAGGGAGCACCTGCGGCGGCACCGGGAACTGGAACAGTGACTCCATTCCCGCGTAGAGGTCATAGGTGCGCCCGGCGCCGTCGTGCCCCGCGCCGCCGGTTCCCTGGTCCACGAAGGTGGTCAGGGCGTCGGTCCGGAAGATCGGCAGCAGCGAGGCCAGGAAGACGCCGATGAGGACTATCAGCGCGGTCAGGTACAGCTTGCCCGCCCTCCGCGAGGTGAGGTCCACCACCGTTCCGAAGTCGTCCTTGGCCCTGGGCCCGTACACCATGCCCACCACCAGGCCGGAGAACAGGACGAACAACTCGGCGCCCGAGACGAACCCCACCGCTTCCTGCGTGAGCAACTGGAACAGCGAGGTCATGCCCAGGTGGTTGACCACCACAAAAACAATGGCCAGGCCGCGCAGCATGTCCACCCGGGAATCCCTGCTGGACGGGTCTGAATATCCCCACGCCGTTGCGGCATTGACCCGGCGGGGAATCTGCCACAGGGCAACCAGGAGGATGAGGAGCGCTGCCCCCACTGTCCAGGCAGCCGCCCCGGTGAGGGTGTTGGCCCGCACGAACGCACTGCCGGAGCTGACCTCGGTGACGGGGCCGGTGACAATGGGGGACGCTTCCAGCATGTCCAGGGCGGCCTTGGCGATGCCCGGGTTTCCGGTGAGCAGCCAGTCGATGCTTGCCACTCCGGTATCCCGGGTACTGGTGCGCTCATCCCACACCACCGCCCCTGTCATGCGGAACCCGGCATCAGTGGCCGTCCCCACCACCTGGTCCCACCAGCTCGTTTTGATGTCCGCTTCCGGGGCTCCACCGGAAGCCGGGCTGTAAAACGCGGCGGTCTGCAGGAGGAACGGCTTGTCGCGCCCCTCCGAATAGGTGGCGTAGAAGTTTTCCCCGCCGGAGGCCGTCAGCATCTCCTGCAGCTCCCCCGCGCGGGGGACGGTATTGACCGCCGCACCGCCGGCTGTGTCGTCGTGATAGGCCGTCAGGCCCACCCAATCCACCGCACCGTCCCCGGGATAGTAGGGGGCATAGGCTGAGTCTCCGCCGTCCCACTGGCCGTCACCGTTGGTGTCAAGCAGCGCGAACCCTTCACTTCCCTGCGCAGGCGCGTTCCGGTTCCGGCCGAACGGATAGTCCGTGCCCAGGTACGGTTCCCAGACCATCACCGTGCCGCCGTCAGCCTCCCGGAACGCCGCCGTCACGGCCTGGAACGCTGCGCGGTAGGCAGCGGGCTGCTGTCCCCACTCAACCCAGCTTGCGTTCATGTCCGGGGCAAACCGGATCAGCAGCTGGCCCTTGAAGGTGGAAGCAAGCTCCCGCACGTCGCCGGCGAAGGCTTTCGCGGCCGCGCCGTCAATCTGATCCAGCGGCACCGTCGGTTTCACCGTGAGCATCGCGTGGGCGCCCTGCAGCGAGGACTGCTCCAGGAAGCCCTCAATGTCGTCCTGCTCGGATGGACGGTAGGGAAAAGTGATGTCATGGCCAAAAACGGCCGGTGACGCACCCAAACGGCCCGCAAAATCGGCGGCGGTATCCTCGCCCCATTCAAGGACTGCGCCCAGCAGCGGCTTCCCCTCTTCCGGAAAGCTCCGTGCGGCCTGCGCGGGCCCGGCGGGGAGCACTACGGCGATGAGGGCCATCAGCACCACGGCGAGGAATGCCAGGGTTTTCCGGTGGAGGGACACGGTGGATGACCCGGCGCGGACTCGAGGCACGGCTGTACGCATGCTGATGGGACCCCCACTGCTGGTGACCTGGTGACGGGGCGATTGCCCCACGTGAACTCTATCCGGACGCAGGCCTGGCGGACGGTAAGGAACGCCCGCCCACCTGCGGCGATACCGCCGTCGGACGTTCCCTCGCTGAGGTGCGCAGCGTCGCCCACCACGGGCCGGACCGTTCAGTTACGGAACATGACGACGGCGGCGGTGCGGCTCCGCGTGCCAGATGTTACGTTTTTGGGGAGTAATGAGTACCGGCGGCAAGCCCTGACTGGCCGGTCGGCAACCCTCCCTTTCGCGGCGGGGTGCCTCAGGTGAATACTCGGCATATCGACCGATTCGAGCTGCAAGCGTGAGAGAAGGAGATCCGTCGTGTCTGACGCACCTGCCCCTGAAGAAAAGCTGTCCTACCGCCTTATCAGTGGCCCGGACGACCGCGCATTCTGCGAGCGGATCTCAACCGCGCTGGCCGAGGGCTATGTCCTGCACGGCAGCCCGGCAGCAACGTTCAACGGCAGCAGCGTCATCGTTGCCCAGGCCCTGGTCCTGCCGGCGGCCATCGCTTCGGCTGATGCCGCCGTCGCCACCGCCGTTGACAACCTGGAGTCAGGCACCGAGGACCTCGAGTTCGACGGCGAGGGCCACGCATGAGCTACGCAGGAGACCTGACGCCTGAGGAAGCCTGGGCCAAGCTGGAGCAGGGCGCCATCCTGGTGGACGTGCGCACCGAGGGCGAATGGGCCCACATCGGCATTCCGGACACCAAGGCCACTGACAATGATCCCCTGTTCATCCAGTGGACGTTCCCGGGCGGCATTCCCAACCCCGATTTCATCAAAGACCTGAGCCAGCAGGCGCCGGAGGACAACGGGACCGAGCTGCTGTTCATCTGCCGCTCCGGCCAGCGCTCCATCTCCGCGGCCATCGCCGCCACCCAGGCCGGTTTCACCTCGTACAACGTCCTGGAGGGCTTCGAGGGTGAGCCGGACCGCTACGGCGAACGCACCGTCAACGGCTGGAAGAACCGCGGCCTGCCGACCAACCTGGGAAAGAACTAAGTGACCTTCAATAACGACGCCGCCGGCTGGCGCCCTGACACCCAGGCCGTCCGCGGCGGGCTGGACCGCACCAACTTCCAGGAAACCAGCGAGGCCGTGTTCCTGAATTCGGGCTTCGTCTACGAATCCGCTGCCGCCGCCGAGCGGGCATTCACGGGTGAGGACGAGCGCTTCGTCTACTCCCGGTACGGCAACCCCTCGGTGGCCACATTCCAGGAGCGGCTCCGCCTGCTCGAGGGCACCGAGGCGTGCTTTGCGACGGCGTCGGGCATGTCCGCCGTCTTTACCGCCCTCGGCGCGTTGCTGGCTGCCGGCGACCGCGTTGTTGCCGCCCGTTCGCTGTTCGGGTCCTGCTTCGTGATTTTGAACGAAATCCTGCCCCGCTGGGGCGTGGAGACGGTCTTCGTGGACGGGCCGGACCTGGAGCAGTGGCGTGAGGCCCTGTCCCAGCCCACCACCGCCGTCTTCTTCGAATCGCCGTCCAACCCGATGCAGGAGATCGTGGACATCGCCGCGGTCAGCGAACTCGCGCACGCCGCGGGTGCCACCGTCGTCGTCGACAATGTCTTTGCCACTCCCCTGCTGCAGCGCTGCGGCCAGCTGGGAGCCGACGTTATCGTCTACTCCGGCACCAAACACATTGACGGCCAGGGCAGGGTTCTGGGCGGCGCCATCCTGGGCACCAAGGAATTCATCGACGGACCTGTCAAGCAGCTGATGCGCCACACCGGCCCGTCGCTGTCGGCGTTCAACGCGTGGGTCCTCACCAAGGGCCTGGAGACCATGTCCCTGCGCGTCAACCACTCTTCCGCAACCGCCCTGCGCCTCGCCGAGTGGCTGGAGCAGCAGCCCGCCGTGAGCTGGGTGAAGTACCCGCTCCTGAAGTCCCACCCGCAGTACGAGCTTGCGGCCAAGCAGATGCGCGCCGGCGGTACGGTGCTCACTTTGGAGCTTGCTCCGTCCGGCGGCCGGTCGGGCAAGGAAGCCGCCTTTGCGCTGCTGGACGGGCTGCGCATCATCGACATCTCCAACAACCTTGGCGATTCCAAGTCCCTGATTACGCACCCTGCAACCACCACGCACCGCGCCATGGGGCCGGAAGGCCGTGCCGCCATCGGCCTGAGCGACGGCGTGGTGCGGCTGTCCGTGGGGCTTGAGGACGCCGACGACCTGATCCGGGACCTGGAACAGGCCCTCAAACAGATCTAGTTCTGTGGAGCATTGTCCGGCTGGAAGTCCAGCCGGACTTCCACGGTGTCCCCGGCGCCGATCCCGGCTTTGTCCCTGACGGTCTTCTTGACCGGCAGGAGATAGGTGCCGCGTTTGGTGTCGGGGAACAGCGAGGTCTGCCAGGACTGGCCTCCGATGTCGGCTGTCACCTTCACCGCTCCGAAGGCCCTGCTGCTGGCAGCGGTCCGCTCCTTGATGTCATCCGCCACGTCCGCAGGCAGGGTGACGAAATGCCAGCCCGCTTCGCCGGGATTGAGCCATACCTCGGCGTGGAATTCGTACGACGGCGTCACGCGCCTGAGTATGCCACGTCGCTTTGGCGGTGCGCTACGACCGGCGGCCCTGCCAGCTAACGGCCAGACACCGGTTACCCTGACCACCGGGCTGGATGGGCTGCCCCATGCTTTGTCAGACCCCCCTGTCATAGTTTTCCTATGGCGGGCAGGGCGGCATTGGAAGCGTTGGAGGTCCTTGAGGCGTCCCTTGCTGAGCTGGGGGCTGTGCTGCGTGGGACCGGTGAGGGTTTTGATCCGTTGCGGGAGCAGGCTGATCGGAGCCTGGACGGGCTCGCTGGGGTCGCCCGGCTTGAGGCCGGGACAGCTGCGTTGAAGGTGCATCTGGCCGCAGGGTATGCAGAAGCTGCCAAGGCTGTGGCGTCACGGGCCATGGTGCCATCCGGGGCGATGGCGCAGGAAGCGTCGATGGTCGCCGAAGTCGCCGGTGTGCTAACCATTGGTGCGCGGGCTGCCGGTGTGCTGCTGAACGAGTCGCAGGTGCTGGCCAATGTTTTGCCGTTGACCTTGGCGGGGTTGCAGGACGGTAGCCTGTCGTGGGCGCACGCGAAGGCCATGGTGGAGGAAACCGCCACCCTGGATCCGGCCGGGGCCGCCGCGTTGGAAGCGCATTTCCTGGGCCCGGACGCACCTATTCCGGCTACCGCGCCGGCGCCGGGGGAGTTGGTGCCGCACCGGTTCCGGCACAAGGCCCGCACCTGGCGCGAACGCCACCACCTCGAATCCCTTGAAAAGCGCCACGCTAGGAGTGTCGCGGAGCGGCGGGTCGAACACCGTCCTGACCAGGACGGGATGGCCTGGTTCCACGCCTACCTGCCGGCGGACACCGCCTCGGCGATGTGGAACCGCACCACCGCCCTTGCCCGGGGACTGCAGGGCCCGGACGAGTTCCGCACCCTGCCCCAGCTCTGCGCCGACATCTTCGCCGCCGCCGTCCTCAGCAACGGACAGAACGGGCGCAACGGGCAGACCGTGCAGGATTCCGGCGGTACGGTGGCGGAGGTCCGCGCTCCGCACGCGGAGGTTCTGGTTACGGTGCCCGTGTTCTCGCTCATGGGGCTGACGGATGAACCGGCGATGCTCGACGGCCACGGACCGATCCCGGCGTCGATGGCGCGGAAGCTGGTCGCGGACGGTGCCGGCTCGTTTTACCGGGTGCTGGTGGACCCGCGGGACGGGGCGCCGCTGGAAATCGGGCGCACCAGCTACCGGGTCACCAAAGCGATCCGGCGGTGGCTGCGGATGAGGGACGGGAAATGCCCGTTCCCTGGTTGCAGCAACAACTCGTTGGACAACGAAGCAGACCATTTGTTGGCGTGGCATCACGGTGGGACCACCGGAATATCCAACCTGGGTCAGCCCTGCCGCAAACACCACCGCCTCAGGCACACCAGCGGCTGGACACCCACCCCGGCCACCAAACACGAACCACCCGGCTGGATCTCACCCTCAGGCCGTCGCTATAAGAGCGAACACCAGGACTGGGAACCACCACAATGGCCGGAAGGGTTCTGGCCCGAAGGGTTCTCGCCCGAAGGGTTCTCGCCCGAAGGGTTCTGGCCCGAAGGGTTCTGGCCCGAAGGGTTCTGGCCCGAAGAGTTCTGGCCAGAAGGGGGCGACGACCTGCAGGGTGGCATGCCTCAGCCGCGGGTTCCGCAGGACTTGCCGGTCAAAGATCTTCCCCCGCTCGGGGATCTGATGTATCCGGCACCTCCACCAGAGGAACCATCCGGCGACAACTTCCTGGACATCGACGAACTGCCACCCGACGATCCACTGTGGGAGGAGTTCTACACCATGCCCCTTGTCCTGCCGGAGGACCCGCTCCGGGTTTTGATGTACCCGGCACCTCCACTGGAGGAACCACCTGGCGACAACCTCCTGGACATCGACGAACTGCCACCCGACGATCCACTGTGGGAGGAGTTCTACACCATGCCCGTTGTCCTGCCTGAGGACCCCTGCAGAGACTGGGAACTCCTACCCTCCTGGGCGCCTGTGCCTGTGCCGGCAGGCCACAGGACCGTTGACCCAATATCGAGCAAGGAGTAGCTTCGGCCGCATCTGGCCGATACCAGTGCTTCTTTCCACGGCCAGGGCGGGAGTCAAAGGAGTCGGGTTGTGAGCCAGCTGAAACCGTACCGCCGGGCAGGAGCCGTTATCACCGCTGCGAGCGTGTGCTGGGGGCTGGGAATCGCCATGGTTGGCAATGTCCACGCCATCCATGACCCTGCCGTCAGGCTGTCTACCCTGGAACGCCACCGCGGCCTCTGGATTCTGGGCCAGTTCCTGGCCGCTGCCGGCACCGCCGCGGCCCCCGTGGGCTTCGCCAGGTTTGCCCAACAGCTCGGGCGGGCCCAACAGCACCAGTCCGGCCCGGTGAAGGACTCCGGAGCCGGACCCGGACCAGCGCAAAAGCTGGCCACTGCGTCGGCCGCTGCATTCCTGGCGGGCAGTCCCATGTTCGTCGTGACCCTCGCCGGACGGGCCGCTGACACTGAACGTTTCGCTTACCGGCGCGGCCCGGCCTGGCCATTCCTCAGCTATGCGGGCCTGCAGACCTTCGGCATTGGCGCGCTGGGCGGAGCCCTCCTGCTTTCACCGCTCAAAGGGCCCACGGCCACAGGCGCAGCCGCGAGTGCCCCGCTTTTCGCCGCCATTCTCCTGCGCTACAAAGACCTCCCGCCTTTTGTTTTCTACGCCGTGGAACTCGCCGCAGGAATCAGGCTGATGCGCTATGCAGCGGGACCGGAAACTGCTTCCCCTAGGATTGCCGCACCCGCAACAGCTCCGGAACCGCATCAGCCTCCGGTAAATCCGCGGCTCCGCTCATAGTGATGTTCACGGCGTGCCTGACCACTGCGCCGAAACCCAGGTCTTCAGGCGGTGGTCCTGCCAGGACCTTGTCCCGCACGCGGCGCTGTTCGGCTGCCCCGGTCCCCCGGGCGATGATGTCTTCCACGCTTTGCCGCACCAGGCCGAGCTCTCCTTGTTCGTCCAGAACCGGAGCGAGGTAGTCCACCAGGGAGCGCACCACATCGGCCGCACGCTTTGGCCGGAAGTTCCCGAAGTCCAGGAGGTCACCGCTGAGCCCGGCGCTGCTCGCCTGCCACGACGCCATCCGAAGAAGCACCGTAGGTACGGGGGCCGGCTCGACGCCGGCATGCCACTCCCTGCTGGCCGACTCGACAAGTGCACGCACAAGCAGGGCGATGAGGGCAGCATCCTCGGCACGAAGGCAGACGTCGGCCACCCGGACTTCCACGGTCGGGTGATTCCGTGAGAGCCGGGCGTCGAAGTACAGCATCCCTTCATCCAGCATCACGCCGCTGTCCAGCAGCCGCGTGACCACCCTGCGGTAGGCCGGATAGGTTCCGTAGATACCTGCAGGACCGGCCGTGGGCCACCGGTTCCACGCCTGCGTGCGGTAGCTTTCAAAGCCCGTTTGAAGGCCGTTCCAGAACGGCGAGTTGGCACTCAGCGCCGTCAGCACGGCGAGTTTGTCGCGGATGCGGTCCAGCACCGCAACACCCTCCTCAGGCGACTCCACGTAGGTGTGGACGTGGAAGCCGCAGGTCAGCTGCTCCTGGGCAGTGAGTCCAAAGCGCTCCAGCATCCTGGCATAGCGCGGATCCGGGGTGGTGTGGGTGGTCGAAGCCAAGGGCGAGGTTGCCAAGGCTGCCACCCGCGCCTTGTTCTTCCGGGCGGCCTGGTCAGCCAGTGCCCGTCCCGCCCGGATCTGGTCAAGCAAGGTGCCGTAGTCCAGGCACGGCCTGGTTTGGGTCTCGATCTGCTCAAGCTTAAGCTCGGCACTCAGGCCCATCTCGTCGTCGTCGTAGACGGTCGTGTCCTCGGTCTCGAGGGCGTGCGGATCCCGCGGGGAATCATCGGCTGCCATGCGCCGCCCGGACAGCAGCGCGTCGGCCAGGGCAAGCGGTTCCCCGGTCTCCGGATCAACAATCAGGAGTTCTTCCTCCACGCCGAAAGTACGCATACTCACATTCTGCGGCAGTCACGGGATGTTTAGCGGGACCGGGCCCTTCATGACGAACCGTGAAAGGTCAGTCCTGGAAGTACTCGATTTTGGCACCGATAGTGTTCAGCCGCTCTGCCAGGTCCTCGTAGCCACGCTCGATCACGTAGATGTTCCGCAGTTCGGAGACGCCGCGCGCGGCCAGCATCGCCAGCAGCAGGCAGGCGGCAGGCCGCAGCGCCGGCGGGCAGCCCACTTCCGCTGCACGCCACCGCGTGGGTCCGTTGACGTAGATCCGGTGTGGATCCAGCAGCTGCACCTGCGCCCCCAGCCGGTTGAGCTCGGTGAGGTAGATGGCCCGGTTTTCGTAGACCCAGTCGTGGATCATGGTCTGGCCGCTGGCGTTCGCTGCAATGACGGCGAAGAAGGGCAGGTTATCGATGTTGAGGCCGGGGAACGGCATGGGATGGATCTTGTCCTCGGGTGCCCGAAGCTCCGACGGTTTGGTGGTGACGTCCACCAGCCGCGTGCGGCCGTTGCGTGCCATGTATTCGCCGGAAATCTCCAGCTGCTGGCCCATCTGGCCAAGCGTTGCCAATTCGATCTCCATGAACTCGATGGGGACGCGGCGGACCGTGACCTCGGAGTTGGTGACGATGCCGGCGGTGATGAGGCTCATAGCCTCGATGGGGTCCTCGGACGGGAAGTATTCAATCTCCGCGTCGATCTGCGGGCGCCCGGTGATCTTCAAGGTGGTGGTGCCCACGCCCTCGATGGTCACCCCCAGCATCTCCAGGTAGAAGCAGAGATCCTGGACCATGTAGTTGGGGCTGGCGTTGCGGATGACGGTGGTGCCCTCGCGGTGGGCGGCCGCCATGATGGCGTTCTCGGTGACGGTATCCCCGCGCTCGGTCAGGACGAAGGAACGGTCCTGCCTGTCTGCGGACGGCGCCTGCACCGTGTAGAAGCCGGCGGTGGCTTCCACCGAAAGTCCGAACTGGCGCAGTGCCTGCATATGCGGCTCAACCGTACGCGTGCCGAGGTCGCAGCCTCCGGCGTAGGGAAGCCGGTACTCCTCCGACTCATCCAGCAGCGGACCCAGCAGCATGATCACGCTGCGCGTCCGGCGGGCGGCGTCAACGTCCATGGCTTCCAGGTTCAAAACGGCCGGGCGGCGGAGCCGGAGGTCCGTGTCGTTAAGCCAGGTGCACTCCACGCCGATGCTGCTCAGCACCTCGACAATCCTGTTGACTTCCTCGATCCGCGCCAGGCGGCGGAGCACTGTTGTTCCCCTGTTGATCAGGCTTGCGCAGAGCAGGGCGACGCCGGCGTTCTTGCTGCTGTTCACGTCCACCGCGCCCGACAGGGTCCGTCCGCCCTCCACCCGAAGGTGCGTCATCTGCGGTTTGCCGACGTTGACTATGCTCCGGGCGAAGATGACTTCCAGGCGCTGGATCATTTTCAGGCTCAGGTTCTGCTTCCCCTGCTCCATCCGTGCCACCGCACTCTGGCTGGTTCCGAGTTCGGCGGCCAACTGGCCCTGGGTCCAGCCCTTCTCGTTGCGGGCGTCCCGCAGCATGGCGGCAACGTGTTCAGCGGTTTCCTGAGTCATGGAGCAAATATATCATTCATGAGTTACAGCTGGCCAAATATTGGGGTTCCAGCCTGATTCGGAGACCGCTTACCCGCTACATGCGATAGAAATGGGCCCGGCCCGCTCCTTGTCCCACCCCGCAGTCCGGAGGAAACTGGAGGGGAACTATCTTTTCGAGCACCTAACGGAGCCTACATGCCCCGGACGCCAGCCCTTCTGCCCGCCATCCGGCTTGCGTGGATACTGGCAGCAGCCCTGATTCTGGTTCTTGCCGGTCCCGCGTCCGCCGCGCCGCCGCCGGGTGAGGGAAGCCGATCACTCCTAGGCAACGACATCTCGTGGCCGCAGTGCAAGAAGGAACTGCCCAAGGGCCAGGCCTTCGGCATCGTGGGCGTCAACAACGGCCTGGCCAACAGCACCAACCCGTGCCTGGAGGAGCAGCTCGAGTGGGCGGAGACGTCACCGGGCCTCCCGACCCAACCGGCCGTGTCGCTGTACGTCAACACTGCCAACCCCGGCAGCGCAGGATCCTGGTGGCCCGTCAGCGACGAGTACCCCATCGGGCGGCACGTCCACAACCCCTACGGACCCTGCGAAGAAGGGGACTACGGCACGGCCTGCGCCTACATGTACGGCTATGCCAAAGCCTACGACGACGCCTACATCCGCGGCATCAGCAACCCGGCGGACTACGTCTGGTGGCTGGACGTTGAGACTGAAAACACCTGGTCCAGCGACAAGGACGCCAACCGGGCTGTCCTGGAAGGCATGACGGACTTCTTCCACAGCATTGGGGTGGAAGGCGTGGGCCTCTACTCCACCGGATTGCAGTGGGGCCGGATCGTGGGCAGCGTCAGCAGCTCCAGCAACCTCTACCCGCTGCCGAGCTGGCTGGCGGGCTCCCGCAACGCCTACCGGGCGGCCGGCGCTTGCTCAAAGGCTCCGCTAACGGGCGGCGGCACGGTGGTCCTGACGCAGTTCGTGGCGCGGGGCTTCGACTACAACCATGCCTGCAAGCAGGAACCCTAGCTTCCCAGCCACACCATGTTCCACGTGCCCGCAGAGAGAGCCGCGGCAACGGCCAGGCCCGCCACGAGCAGGCCTCCCGCCAGCACCCAGGCGTCCAAAAGGCTGTAGGTGGACTCGCGGGCCCACGTCCGGGTTCCGCCGCCGAAGCCCCGCGCTTCCATGGTGACAGCCAGCCGTGACGCCCGGCGGATCGCCTGCACCAGGAGGCCGAAGCTCTGCCCCAGCGTCGCTTTCACGCGCTGCACAATTGTGCCCCGCGAGCCCACGCCCCGGGCCCGGCGCGCCATGCCGATGGTCTGCCATTCCTCAGCCATCAGGCCCACCAGCCGCATCGCGGCCAGCGTGCCCAGCACAAAACGGTGGGGCAACCGGGCCTTCTGCGCCAGTGCATCCGCGAGGTCGGTTGGATCCGTGCAGCTCATGAGCAGCACCGCCGGCAGGGCAATGGCCAGGCCCCGCAGCATGAACCCGATTCCCGTCTCCAGTGAACCCTCACTCATGGTCCAGATGCCGACGTCGATCAGGGTCCGTCCGCTGTCCGCGGCAAGGATGGAGGTGCTCCAGCCGCCCACGGCAGCGGCGAGAATGAGCGGCCAGCCACGCTGCCACAGCAGCGTCAGGGTCAGGCCGGCAAGCGGAAACAGCAGGAACTCAAAAAACAGCGCCACCGAGGCCGAGACCCAGTCGATGGACAGTGCCAGCACCACCGTGATGAGGACGACGGCGGCCACTTTGCTGAGCGGGTTGGCGCGGGTGAGCAGGGCGTGGTTGCCACGCAGGTTCAGCTGCTGCCTCATGGTGCCACCCGTTCCGCTGCAGCCATCCGCAGCTCCGCCCCGCCCAGCGCGGCGGTGAACTCGGCATCGTGGGTCACCGACACCACTGCGGTGCCCGCGTCCAGGAGTTCGGAGAGGAAGGACGCCAGTTCCGCCCACGTGTTGGCGTCCTGGCCGAACGTCGGTTCGTCCAGCACCAGGACCTGCGGGCTCGCTGCAAGGACCGTAGCCACGGAGAGCCGCCGTTTCTCCCCGCCGGAAAGTGTGTACGGGTTGGCGTCCACCAGCGCGGTGAGCCGCAGCCGTTCCAGCAGTTCGTCAACGCGTTCCTCGCCGTGCCCCAGGTGCCGGGGCCCGAACAGCAGTTCATCGAGCACATTGCCGGTAACGAACTGGTGCTCGGGTTCCTGGAACACAGTGCCCACCCGTTCGATCAGCTGCTCGGCTTTCCACTTGTAGGGGTCGATTCCCGCTCCCCGGCTCAGGTCGGTGGTGGCGGAAACCGTGCCTGCAACCGGCTCCAGGAGTCCCGCGAGGGTCAGGGCGAACGTGGATTTTCCCGCACCGTTGGGGCCCACCACAGCCAGCGCCTGGCCGGACCGCACCTGCGCGGTGATGTCTTCCTGTACCGGGACTGGCGGGATCCTGCGGAACCCGCTGCGGTGCGGACGTTCCCGGGACACTGCCAGCTTTTCGGCGGCGAGCAGGAGATTTCCCGTCCCGGCGGCCGGCACGGCAGCACGGGCACGGGTGGCGGGCACATAACCGGGCACCCATACCCCGGCGGCCATCAGCATGGTCCGTGCCTCACTCAGCACCTGGTCCGGCGGGCCGTCCAGCAGTACCGCGGGGTCGGAGGCCGAGCCGGGCTGCAGGACCACAATCCGGTCCACCAGGTCCTTCCAGACCGACACCCGGTGCTCCACCACCACCAGTGTTGCGCCGGTCTTGTCCAGGCACCGTGCCACGGCGTCGCGGACCTCCAGCACCCCCGCCGGGTCCAGGTTGGCGGTGGGCTCATCCAAAAGGATCAGCCCGGGCCGCATCGCAAGGATGCCCGCCAGCGCGAGGCGCTGCTTTTGGCCGCCGGACAGGGCCGAGGTCGGATGGTCCAGCGGCAGGTGGGACAGGCCGACGTCGTCAAGCGCCTCGTGCACGCGGGTCCAGATGGCGTCACGCGGCACGGCGAGGTTTTCGGCGCCGAAGGCGACGTCGTCACCCACGCGGGAGAGGACCACCTGTGTTTCGGGGTCCTGCTGCATCAGCCCGGCATGGCCGCGCTGCCCGCGGGGGGACGCGCCCTCGACGAGCAGCGAACCCGACTCGTCCGAATCGCCCGCCTCGCCGTCGTCGTTCGCGTCGCCCAGAACCCCGGCAAGGGCGTGCAGGAGGGTGGATTTGCCGGCACCGGAAGGGCCGAGCAGGAGCACCCGCTCCCCCGGCGCGATGTCGAGGTCGAGGCCGTGGACCGCGGGCCTGGGGCGGCCGGCGTGCCGCCACCCCCAGCCGCGGGCCGTGACGGCCGCCGGCCGCACAGCTCCTGGCCCGGCCTGGTGCGAAGGTGCCTGCATCAGGAGAGGACGGGCTCCGTGGCTGCCTTGCGCGAGGCGAAGGAGCTCAGCACGCCGGTCTTCGCCAGTCCCCGGGTGGCAATCCAGGACAGTGCACCGGCGATGACCGCTCCGGAAATCGCGGTGAAGATGATGTAGGCCAGCTTGTCACCGCCCGAGTAGGCGATGTTCCAGCCCCAGGGCGCGAAGGAATCGTTCAGGCCACAGAAGAACCCTGCTGCCGCGCCTGCGAGCAGCGCAACGGGCAGGTTGAACTTTTTGTACACGAAGATCGCGAAAATGATCTCCGCGCCAAGGCCCTGGACGAAGCCCGAGAACAGCACCGAGGCGCCGTACTGCGAGCCCATCAGGAGCTCACCGGTGGCTGCGACGGTTTCGCAGAACAGTGCCGCGCCGGGCTTGCGGATGATCAGCATGCCCAGCACCGCCGGGATCATCCAGCCGCCGGCGATCAGGCCGGTCAGGGGCGGGTAAACGGCGTTCATCGGCGCGGAAACCGCGGCCGCACCCTGGGACCAGGCCCAGAAAATGACGCCGCCGGCGATGGCGATCAGGGCCGCCACCACGATGTCCACGACGCGCCAGGACTTGCTGGTGGTCTTCTTGATTGCTGCAGTGCTCATGTGATCCTCCTGGGAAACAGGAGGGGAAAGCACGGCAAGCGGCTACTGCCGTTGCCGGACTTCGAGAACTCGACTCCCTTGCGCCGGTACTAACCGGATCAGGTTCGAGGGTCTGCGGCTGTCCGCACTCTCAGCGCCCACCTGCGGTTCCCGGCCTTGGCCAGTGCCCGACGGCGGCGCTCCCCTGTCGTTAAGTAATGCTCTGAATGGAATGATGCTTGGGTAGAACTGCCCTGCTGGGCGGAGTCCAGTTTACACCGGGACAGGGGTAGATTGTGGGCCATGACTGCTAATCAGCCGCATGTGACCGACTTCGATCCGGACTCTGACGCCGCGCAGCCGGAAGGATCGCTGCAGGCCCTCATCGGCCGCATCGAGGGGGAGATCCATGAGCTCCAGTTCCCCGGCTTCTCCCTGGACGACTCGCTGAACCTTGGACTTCTCCTTGTGGAACTGGGGAAGGAGCGTGGCCTGCCCATCGCGATCGACATCACCAAGGGCGATCAGGTCCTGTTCCATGTGGCCCTGCCCGGCGCCACCCCGGACAACGAACACTGGATCCGGGCGAAGCAGCGCACCGCCGCCCGGTATGAGGTTCCCTCGCTGCTGGTGGGGCTTCGCGGCCGGCTCCGGGGCGGCCGGATCGAGGACCAGGGCTGGTTCGACCAAACCCTGTACGCCGCGCACGGCGGGTCCTTCCCGGTCTATGTCTCCGGTGTGGGCGCGGTGGCCACCGTCACCGTTTCCGGGCTCCCGCAGATGCAGGACCATGACCTGGTGGTGGAGGCTATGCGTGAGGTGCTGCGCCCGGCAGGGGCAGACGGCCCGGCATGACCGGCAGGCCCGCTGACAATGCCGTCCGGGCGGCACTGGACAAAGCCGAGGACGAGATGATCTTCATCGGCCCGGACCATCCCTACTATCCGCTGCTGGCCGAACTGGTGTCCGCCGTCGGCAAGGCATGGCAACAGGGGTACGAGCAGGGCCGCAGTGCCGGGCAGCACCCCAACCCCTACACCTGGACCGGTCCGGCGTAAGAAAAGGCCGGAGCGGGGAATGTTTCCGCATCCCTCAACGCAGAAACAAAGCCTGCTTAGCTTTTATTAGTAATCATGCTTACTATATTGTTTCAGGCGTGAGAGGAGTACAGGACATGGCAGTCAGCACCCGCCCACCGGGCGTCCGAACCGCCCTGCAGTGGTCTGCCGTTGCCGCCGGCGCCGTATTCCTGCTCGTTGGCATCCTGGGATTCGTCCCCGGAGTTACCCGCAACTATGATTCCCTCGGTTTCGCAGGGCCCGGTTCAGGGGCGCTGCTGCTGGGCGTGTTCCAGGTATCCATTCTCCATAACCTTGTCCACTGCCTCTTCGGCGCCGCCGGCCTGCTCATGGCGCGGACCCACCGCCAGGCCAGGAACTTCTTCACGTACGGCGGGGTCATCTACCTGGTGCTCTGGCTGTATGGCCTCCTCATAGGAGACAACACGCCGGCAAACTTCATCCCGGAGAACGGTGCGGACAACTGGCTGCACCTCGTCCTGGGCCTGGCCATGATCGCCCTGGCCATCATGCTGTCCCCGCGCACTCCCGCCGCCGGCCGTGGCAACTGACCTTTCTTGACGGGCCGTCAATGCAGACGGCACCGCACCGGCACACCGCCCGAACCCAAGGAGCACCATGAAACTTCCGGAACCGAGAGGCCCCATCAGCAGCGCCCTGTTGGGGGTTTTGGCAGGAGAGCCGGGCAGCGCCGGCGAGTCCCTTTCCGGGCTGCGCCGGCTGGTCGGCGGGAAGCTGGCCGGGGTCACGAACATCATCGGCGACGATGATGTCCAGCTGGCCCTCTTCTGCCTCTACGAGCTGCATTACTCCGGCCTGGAAGGCGTGCAGGACGAGTGGGAGTGGGAACCCGGGCTGATCCAGGTGCGGCAAATGCTGGAGAAGCCCTTCGAGGAAGCCCTGCGCCTCGCCGCCCGGGAGGCCGGCGGGGATCTGGACCTTCCGGCCGGCTCCGACCTGACCAGCGACGCAGTTGCCGATGTCCTGTTCGGCCTGGCGGCCCGGGACACCGGCCCCAGCGTCTCCCGGTTCGTGGCAAAGAAGGCAAGCCTCGGGCAGCTCAAGGAGTTCCTGATCCACAAATCCATCTACCAGCTCAAGGAGGCGGACCCGCACACCTGGGCTATTCCGCGGCTGAGCGGCCGGGCGAAAGCCGCCCTGGTGGAAATCCAGGCAGACGAGTATGGCGGCGGCCGGCCGGACCGGATGCACAGCGCCCTGTTCGCCCGGACCATGCGCGGCCTGGGGATGGACGACCACTACGGTGCGTACGTGAACGCCGTCCCGGCCATCTCCCTGGCCGCCGTGAACCTGATGTCCCTCTGCGGACTGAACCGTCGGCTCCGCGGCGCCATCACCGGGCACCTGGCCATCTATGAAATGACGTCCTCCCAGCCCAACCGCCTGTACGGCAACGGCTTCCGCCGGCACGGCTTCGATGCGGACGTCACCCACTATTTCGACGAGCACGTCGAGGCAGATGCCGTACACGAGCAGATCGCCGGCCGGGACCTGGCAGGCGGCCTCGTGGAAGCCGAACCGGGGTTGCTGGATGACGTCATTTTCGGTGCCACCGCGGTGATGGCGATCGACACCAGGCTGTCCGCCCACCTCCTGGAGTCCTGGGAACATGGCCGGTCTTCGCTCAGGGCGGCAGTGCCGGCGGCAGCATGACGTCCCAGGCCATGGAACAAGGCCTCGAAGCGGCCGAGTACATCCTTCCCCTGCGCTGGGCCGACGACTCCGGGCTCCCTGACCTGGTGGCCTACCTGCATCGCCTGGCCACCTGGATACCGGTCATTGTGGTGGACGGTTCAGCCCCGGACCTGTTCGCCCGCCACCGGGAGCAGTTCCCGCCGGAGGTCCGCCACATCCGCCCCGATCACCCTGCGGGACGGGGACATGACGGCGGGCTGCACGGCAACGGCAAGGTGGCAGGGGTGATGACAGGCGTCCGCGCCGCCACGGCAGAGATTCTGGTGATCGCCGACGACGACGTCCGCTACACGCGCGCGTCCCTCGCCGCCGTCGTGGGTCACCTGGGGACGGCGGACGTCGTGCGCCCGCAAAACTATTTCGACCCCCTGCCCTGGCACGCGTGCTGGGACACGTCCCGGACGCTGATCAACCGGGCCTGGTCCGCCGACTTTCCCGGCACGCTGGCCCTGCGCCGAAGCGCCCTGCTGGCCACGGACGGCTACGAACCTGTCCTGTTCGAAAACCTTGAGCTGATCCGGACCGTCATAGCCGCCGGCGGACGGGAGAAAATCATTCCGGACCTGTTCGTGGCGCGCCGGCCGCCCCGCACCAGGCATTTCCTGAAGCAGCGCGTCCGGCAGGCGTACGACGACTTCGCGCAGCCCCGGCGCCTGGCCGCGGAACTTGCCCTGCTCCCGGCCATCCTCGGGGGCACCCTTCTCCCCAGAAGGGCGCGCCTCACGGTTTTCCTGTTACTGGCGGCCGCCGCGACGGCCGTAGCCGGGATCGGGCGGCGGCGGCTCAACGGAACGGACGTCTTTCCATTGCGCGCCGTGTGGTTCGCGCCGCTCTGGGCCATGGAACGGGCCGTCTGCATCTGGTGCGCAGTGGCTTTTCGACTGGCCGGCGGCGTGCCGTATGCCGGCGCGAGGCTACGGACGGCCGCCCATACCGAAGCGGAGCTCAGGCGCCGCCACCAGGGCAAGCTGCATGCATTCCGGCAGCAACAAACAAGCACATCAACAGCAGCTACAAAGGAGCGGATATGAACCAGGAACCGGCCGAGAGCTCCATCGTGGTCTGCCCCGACGGACCGTTGATCATCAGGGGTGACTTTGAGATCGTCACGCCGTCGGGCGCCCCCGTGCCGCGCGACCGGAAAACGGTGGCTCTGTGCCGGTGCGGGGCCTCGGCCATCAAGCCGTACTGCGACGGGACCCACAAGATGATCAAGTTCCGCACGGAGCCGCCCGCCTCCTGAGCACCTCCTGCGCCGGCGCCTGCCCGTACGGCCGACAGGTCCGGGGCGGTTGACAGCCAAGATCATGCCAACAAGGATGGGACCTTGGAAAGCGTTTTCTTACCGAGGAGGGCCAGCGCTGTGTACAGTCGGCCGACAGCCATCGACCGCAAGGCCCTGGTCCGCCGCCACGCCGTGGAACAGGACAGCCTGGACCCCCGGAGCCCGGTGTCGGTGGGGAACGGGGAATTCTGCTTCACGATGGACCTCACCGGCCTGCAGTCTCTTCCGGCAAAGTACCCGGTGGGCGCCCGCGGCGAGCTGCCAGCCGGCACCCTGCTCGGAACGCAGGCCCAGTGGGGCTGGCATTCCATCCCTCCGGAGCAGGATTACACCTTGGCCGGTTCCACCGTCCTCTACGACTCTCCCCGCGGCCCGGTCCCGTACGTGGACATGGCGGGCGGGCTCGTGGACGGCCGCGAAACGGAGTCCTCCCGCGCTGAAACCTGGTTGCGGGCCAACCCGCACCGGCTGGACCTGGGCCGGATCGCCTTCGCCCTGCCGGGACGGGACAGCCCGGGGCTGGCCCCGGAAGACGTTGCCCACCCGCGGCAGGTGCTGGACCTGTGGACCGGCGCGGCCGCCAGCCGCTTCACCCTGCACGGCCAGCCCGTCGGGGTCACCACCGCGTGCCATCCGCACCGCGACGAACTCGGCTTCCGCATTGAATCCACTGCGCTGCAGCAGGGCCTGGCCATCTCCCTGTCGTTCCCTTACGGCTCCGAGGCCTGGCATTACGCCGCGGACTGGACCCGTCCCGAGGCCCACAGCACCCGGGTGGAAGAGCTGCCCGCCACCGGAAAGGGACGGGAGTGGCTGATCTCCCGTCGCCTGGACAATTCCGGATACCAGGTGGCCGTCACCGGCGCCGGCCTGGAACTGGTGCAAACCAGCCCGCACGGGGTGATCCTTAGGGCAGCCAACGGGGCGGAGGCCCTGGACTTCAGCGTGCACTTCATCAGCACCGGCCAGGGCGACTGCCTGCTGCGCGGCACGGGAGGCATCGGCTTCGCCAGTGCCAGTGCCAGTGCCAGGGCCAGTGCCAGTGCCACCGGCAAGGAGAAGGCGCCCGCGCCGGGTACTGCGGTGATCGAGGCGTCCCGCACCGCCTGGCCGGACTTCTGGACGTCAGGCGCCGCCGTCGAACTTTCCGCGACGGAAGACCCACGCGCAAAGGAACTCGAACGCCGGGTGGTCCTCTCGCAGTACCTCACCGCCATCAACTGCTCCGGGTCCCTGCCGCCCCAGGAGACCGGGCTGGTCTGCAACTCCTGGCGCGGGCGGTTCCACCTCGAGATGCACTGGTGGCACGCTGCCCACTTCGCCGCCTGGAACCGCACTCCGCTCCTGCTCCCGGCGCTGCGCTGGTACGCCTCCATCCTGGAACCGGCACGGCAGACTGCCAAGGCACAGGGGTTCGACGGCGTCCGCTGGCCCAAGCAGTCAGGACCGGACGGGCGCGAGAGCCCCAGCCCCATCGGCACCTTCCTGGTCTGGCAGCAGCCGCATCCCATCCACCTCGCAGAACTCGCGTACCGGGCCGAACCCTCGCGCGAACTGCTGGAAGAGTTTGCGGGGATCGTGTTCGAGAGCGCGGATTTCATGGTCAGCTTCGCGCACCCCACGGCCCGCGGATTCGAATTGGGCCCGCCCCTGGTTCCGGCCCAGGAAAGCTACGAATCGATCAGGGGCACGGTCAGCAACCCAACCTTCGAGCTCGCCTACTGGCAGTGGGCGCTGCGCGTAGCCTGCACCTGGCGGGAACGGCTGGGGTTGCCGCCCCGGGATACATGGCTTGCCGTGGCGGACGGCATGGTCCGGCCCAAGGTGGTGGACGGCGTCTACGCGGCGATCGGCGTCGAACCCTTCACCATCCGCACCGACCATCCCTCCATGCTCTGCGCCCTGGGCGTGCTGCCGCAGACGGACATTATCGACCCCGCCATCATGCGGGCCACCCTGGCCGAAGTGATGGCCGGCTGGGACTGGGACAGCACGTGGGGGTGGGACTACCCGGTGATGGCCATGACCGCGGCCAGACTGGAGGACCCGGAGACGGCCGTGGCCGCGCTCCTGCTGGACGCGCCCAAAAACCTGGTGCTGCCCAACGGGCACAACCGGCAGACCGACTCGCTGCCGCTGTACCTGCCCGGCAACGGCGGGCTGCTCGCGGCCGTAGCGCTGATGGCGGCAGGCTGGGATGGCGGACCGGACCGGCACGCCCCGGGGTTCCCCGCCGACTGGACAGTTGCCTGGGAAGGACTGGTCCCGGCACCGTAGTTCAGCCTGCCCCGATAGCGGCACAGGGACGGTTAGGCTGGGTACAGCCCGTTTTCCGCCCGCAAGGAGTACTAGGAATGAACCTCTTCATCAAGCTGCTCGGCACCGGTGTGAGCCTCGGCGCCGGCCTGGTCGGTACCAAACTGGTCAATGCCATCTGGGAAAAGACCACCGGCCGGAAGCCGCCCACCGGCAAGGACGAGGACGTCCCCACGAGCCTCCACTCGGCCCTGACGTTCGCGCTGATCTCAGCGTCCGTGAGCACCATCATCCAGGTGCTGGCAAACCGCGGCACCCAGCGTGCCATCACCCGCTTTGCCAAGAGCCAGGACATTGTCTAAGCCAAGGACTTAGTTTGGCGGCTGATCCAGCCCCTGGCTGAATACACCTAGCGCGTTGAGCCGTCGCCGGAACCGTCCTCCTGGGCGGCTTTGGCGGCGGCTTTTTGCACGGCTGCCTTCTGGCCAGCTGCCTTCAAGACGACGGCTTCCAGCTCGTCCGAGGTCAGCAGCTCCCGGTGGAGGTGCTTGGTGCGGTAACCGGCCCTGCCCACCATGTGCGCGGAGACGGGCACGGTGAGGAGCTGGAAAATCCACGCCACCAGCAGTACCGGCCATACCCACCAGGTGCGCATCTGCAGCCCGATCGATGCCAGCAGCAGGAACAGGCCCAGTACCTGCGGCTTGGTGGCGGCGTGCATGCGGCTCAGCAGGTCCGGGAAGCGCAGCAGGCCGATCGCAGCGCCCAGGGACATGAGGGCACCCACCACCATAAAGACGGCGGAAACCAGGTCGATCCAGCCGTCCACGCCGGACACATCAGGGTTGGCAACATTAGGGCTCATGGGGCTGTTCCCTCCGGTCTGCCACGAACCTGGCCACCGTTACGGACCCGATGAAGCCGATGACCGAAATGGCCACCACCAGCATCAGGTTGTTAAGGTGCCGGTTCACGGCCATGTCGATGCACAGCGCCCCGCCCAGGATCGCGAGCAGCACGTCCGCCGCGAGCACCCGGTCCAGCAGTGACGGGCCCCGGGCGATGCGGATGATTGCGCCGCCGGCGGCGAGCGAGAAGATCACGGCCGTGATGGCCAGGACGGCCTGCATCATGCGGCTGCCTCCGATCGGACGGCTTCCAGCTCTTCGGCAGTGCCCATGATGCGGATCAGGGCGGCCTCGATGGAGCGCACCTCATTGCGCAGGTTTTCCACGTCCTGCGGGGAGCTGATGTTGATGGCGTGCAGGTACAGGGTGGACGTGGAACGGTCCACCTCCACCACCAGGGACCCGGGAATCAGGGAAATGACGTGCCCGGTGGCGGTGACCATCAGGTCCTGGTGGCTCCGCAGGGTTACTGCCACCACAGCATTGGTCACCGCGGGTCCCCTGGCGATGGCCAGGTACAGGATCTGGGCACTGGCGATCACCACCTTGGCCAGGAACACCAGGGCGAACGGGATGGCGTACAGGATGTTGAAGCGGCCGCTGAGCTCCACGGGCGGGAGGTAGAACAGCCTGGCCACTGCTATTGCCAGCAGCGCCCCGAACAGCAGGTTGCCGGGGCTGAAGTCCTGCCAGAGGGCGCCCCAGACGATCACCAGCCACACCAGGAGCGGCAGTTCCTGGCGCAGCGAAATTCGTTGGCGGCTCATTGCCCTCCTCCCCTGGTGCTGACCGCCGGAACAACGGTGTCCTCACCCATCACGGCCTGGATGTAGGGGGACCGGTCCAGCATGTCAGCGGCGGCCCGGTCGGACAGTCCGAACAGGGGCCCCGCGAAAACGGTGAGGGCCACGCCCAGCGCCACAAGGCCCAGGGTGGATCCCACCATGGTCCTGGGCAGGAGTGTGGCGGGACGGGAGGCACCGGCGCGCGGCGAGGCGCCGGCGAGCCGCTGAACGCCGGTGCGTGCAGCAAGCATGATGCCGGTCCGGCTGCCGGCGCGCTGGACCGCGTCCTCTGCCCGGTCCGCTTCTTCGGGAACCGCCAGCAGCACCGGGTCCGGGTGCTCGGCGTCGGATGGCCGGCGCCAGAACGCCCGGTTCCAGACCCTGGCGATTGCCAGCAGGGTCAGCAGGCTGGTGAGCACTCCGCCGATGACCAGGGCGTAGGCCAAGGGCGTCCCGAGCTCGACACCGGCCTGCATGAGACCCACCTTGCCCAGGAATCCGGAGAAGGGAGGAATGCCGGCAAGGTTCATGCCGGGGATGAAGAACAGAATCGCCAGGAGGGGCGAGAGTTTGGCCAGGCCGCCCAGCCGGTCCACCGACGAGCTGCCGCCGCGGCGTTCAATAAGCCCGGTGACCAGGAACAAGCTGGTCTGGATGGTGATGTGGTGGGCCACGTAGAACACGGCAGCGCCCAGCCCCGCCACCGAGGACATCGCGAGCCCGAACACCATGTAGCCGATATGGCTGACCAGGGTGAAAGAGAGAAGACGCTTGATATCGCTTTGCGCCAGCGCACCGAGGATTCCCACCACCATGGTCAGCAGCGCCGCCACCATCAATGGTGTGTTCAGCGAGTCGCCGGGGAAAAGCAGGGTTTCCGTGCGGACCATGGCATAGACGCCCACCTTGGTCAGCAGGCCGGCGAACACCGCGGTGACCGGGGCCGGCGCGGTGGGATAGGAGTCGGGAAGCCAGAAGGACAGCGGGAAGACGGCCGCCTTGATGCCAAACGCGACCAGCAGCATGACGTGCAGGAGGGTTTTGGTGCCCTGGTCCAGTTCGCCCAGCTTGATGGCAAGGTCGGCCATGTTCACTGTTCCGGTTGCGCCGTACACCATGGCGATGGAGATCAGGAACAGCACCGAGGACACCACGGAGACCACCACATAGGTGACGCCGGCGCGGATGCGCGGCCCGGTTCCGCCCAGCGTCATCAGCACGTAGCTTGCGGTCAGCAGGATTTCGAAGCCCACGTAAAGGTTGAAGAGGTCGCCGGAGAGGAACGCGTTGGACACCCCGGCCACCAGGATCAGGTAGGTGGGGTGGAAGATCGAAACCGGTGCGTCATGGTCGCCGTCGGCCATGCCCTGCCCTGTGGCGTACACCAGCACGGCCAGGCTCACCGCCGACGAAACCACCAGCATCAGCGAGGAAAACTGGTCCACCACCATCACGATGCCCCACGGCGGCAACCACCCGCCGATGGTCACTGCCGCCGTGCCGGCGGTCCACACATGGGCCAGCAGGAGGCATTCGAGCAGCAGCGTCAGGGACAGCAGGCCGATGCTGACCGCCCGCTGCGCGCGGGAATGCCGGATCAGCAGGAAAGTGAGGGCAGCGCCCAGGATGGGAAGTACGACGGCGAGCGGGGCAAAGCTTGCGATGTTCACTTTCCGCCTCCTTCCGGGCCAGGAGCGATGTTTTGGGAGCCGGGCTTTTCTTCCGCGGCGGCATGTTCGGCAAGCATTTCGCGGCCGCCCGCCACGAGGGTGGCCGTGGCAGATCCCCCGTCTCCGGACGGCCTGTGGTCCGAGATGTCGCGTCCGTTGCCGCCCAGCATGGTGAGCGGGAACTCGGAGGTCTCGGCGGGAATCTCGGCATCGTCCTCGGCATCGAAGCTGGGGGTTTCGGCAACGCGGAGGTCTTCCACGTCATCCTGGATTTCGTCGCGGCGGGCCAGCACCCAAGTGCGGTAGATGATGCCGAGCATGAAGGCCGTCACCGCGAAGGAGATGACGATTGACGTCAGGATCAGGGCCTGCGGCAGGGGATCGTTATAGTCCCCGGCCGCGATGTCCTTGGAGTACAAGGGAGCCAGGCCCGCATAGCCGCCCGTTGCCAGGATCAGCAGGTTGGTGGCGTTGGCCAGGAGCATCAGGCCCAACAGGACACGGGTCAGGCTGCGTTCCAGGATCAGGTAGATTCCGCAGGCGTACAGGGCCCCCATGACGATCAGCAGGGTCAGGTTGACGCTCATGCTTTGCCCTTTGCGGTGGTTTCTGCAGGAATGCCGTCCGGCTCCTGGTCTTCGGCGGGTGCCGCGGACCGTTCTTCGAAGTGTTCATCAATCTCGGCGCCGAGGCTCCGCAGCACGTCCAGCACCAGGCCCACCACCACGATGTAGACGCCGATGTCGAAGATGGTGGACGTGACGAACTTGATGTCCCCGAACACCGGCAGCCAGAACTCGATGATGGCGGTCTGGAAGACCTGGCCGCCCAGGAACAGGGGCACCGCGCCGGAGGCTGCGGCCACGGCCAGGCCGATGCCCAGCAGGGCGCCGGCGCTGACCGGTGTGGCCTCGCGGAGTTCGAACCGGCCGCCGGCCAGGTAGCGGATGGTCAGGGCCAGGCCGGCCGTCAGGCCGCCGGCGAAGCCGCCGCCCGGAAGGTTGTGGCCGGCCAGCAGGAGGTACAGGGAGAAGATCACCAGGGAGTGGAAAACCAGCCGGGTGACCACTTCGAAGATGATGGAGCGGCGTTCCGGCGCCAGGGTCCGACCGGCAACCAGCCAGGCGTCACGGGCAGAGGCTGCGAACTTGCGGCTGATCGCCAAAGCGGCGCCGTCGCGGGAACCCGGGTCCACCCCGTGGTGCCGGCCCACCGTGCCCTCGGCGATGCTGGCGGACGTCCGAATCCGGTCGCCGCGGCCGCGGACAAAAATGAGGCTGGCCACTCCGGTGGCGGCCAGGGCAAGGACCGTAATTTCCCCGAAGGTGTCCCAGGCACGGATGTCCACCAGCGTCACGTTGACGATGTTCAATCCGCCGCCGCCCTCGTAGGCCAGGAGCGGGAACTCCAGCGACACGGGGGTGGCGATCCGTGCACCCATGGCGAAGATCGCGGCGAACACCATGGTGACGCCGAACCCCAGGCCAATGATCACGCGCACCACCCGGTATTTCCCGCCGGTGCGGTCGCGGAGCTCGGCAGGCAGGCTCCGCATCGCCAGGACGAACGCCACCAGGATGATGGTTTCCACCAGCATCTGGGTCAGGGCGAGGTCCGGGGCACCCTGGAGGGCGAACATCAGCGCGATGCCGTAACCGGTGACGGAGACCATCAGGACGGCCAGGAAGCGCTTGTTTGCCTTCACGGCTGCCAGGGCGCCGATCACGATCCCGGCCCCCACCACAAGCTGGAGGGGGGAGCCCGGATCCACCAGGTAGATGCCCTCCGGCAGCGGCTTTCCGGCGAGCAGGATCACCGCCAGGGGCAGCACGAAGGCGACGCTGAGGATGACGGCAAGGTAGTAGTACAGCGAACCGCGCTGGGTACGGCCGGTAACCCAGACGGCGACGTCGTCCAGCGCGCCGATGGTCAGCTGGTAGGCGCGGTCGGCGTCCACCCAGGGCGGGACCAGGGACTGCAGCCGGGCCACCGCGTTCCGGCCAAAGTACATGGCAAGCCCCAGGGCGAACGTGACGGCAGTCAGGCCAAGCGCCGGCGTGAAACCGTGCCACAGCGTAAGGTGCCCTGCCTGTTCAGCCGGCGTCCCGGCGTCGGACGCGGTGGAGGCAAACAGCGCCGCGTACGGCTGGATCCAGGCATCCACGGGGACGGGCCACACGCCGTAGGCAATGGTGAGGATGCTGAGGATGGCGGGCGCGGCGAGGAAGGAAGGCTTGATGGCCTTGAACGGAGTGGGCTCCACGCCGGGCTTGGCGGCAAAGGCACCCCACATGAAGCGGGCGCTGTAGGCGAAGGTGAGGACTGACCCCAGGACCAGGCCGGCCAGGACGACCGTTCCCCACGGCCCTGCGCCGGGATCCGCGGCATGGTGTACAAACGCTTCCAGCACGGATTCCTTGGCGACGAAGCCGGCAAGCAGCGGAAACCCCGCCATGGATGCGGCACCGATGCCGGCCACAATGCCCAGGGCACGCGAGGAGCGGAAGACTCCGGAGAGCTTGCGGACGTCACGCGTTCCCGACTGGTGGTCGATGATGCCCACCACCAGGAACAGCGTTGCTTTGAACAGCCCGTGCGCCAGGAGCATCGCGAGGCCGGCGAGCGCCGCATCAGGCGTGCCCAGCCCCACCACCATGGTGAGGAAGCCCAGCTGGCTCACCGTGCCGTACGCCAGGATGAGTTTGATGTCCGTCTGCCGCAGCGCCCGGTAGCCGCCAACCAGCATGGTGGCCAGCCCCAGGCCCAGGACCACAGGCTGCCAGTACGCGGTCTCGGAAAAGCCCGGCGCCAGCCTGGCCACCAGGTAGATGCCGGCCTTGACCATCGCGGCGGCGTGCAGGTAGGCGCTGACCGGGGTGGGCGCGGCCATGGCGCCCGGCAGCCAGAAGTGGAACGGGACCAGCGCTGATTTGGTGATCGCGCCAACCAGGATGAGCACGACGGCGGCACTCACCATGGTGCCGGACGCGCCGCCAACCAGTGCGGGCGCCTGTTCAAGGATGGCCGAAATACGGTAGGTTCCGGCGGCGTAGCCCAGCATGATCAGGCCCACGAGCATCACCAGGCCGCCTGCGGTGGTGACCATCAGCGCCTGCAGCGCCGAGCGCCGGGCTGCCAGTCTGGTCCGGGCGTAGCCGATCAGCAGGTAGGACAGGATGGTGGTCAGTTCCCAGAAGATGAAAAGGAGCAGGAGGTCATCGGCCACCACCAGGCCGAACATGGCACCCGCGAAAGCCAGGAGCTGCGCCCCGAAGGCGCCCAGGTCCTGGTCCCCTGTCTTGAAGTACCGTGCACAGTAGACCAGCACGAGGGAGCCGACGCCCAGCACCAGGAGGGACATCACCCACGCCAGCGCATCCATGCGGAAGGCAAGCTCCAGGTGGAGGCCGGGTATCCAGGGAATGACCTCCGCAACTGCCCCCTGGGCCGAGTAGACCGGGGCGTGCTGGAAGAGGAGCCAGGCGAAGGAGGCGGCCGGCACTGCTGCCAGTGCGTAAAACGCGTTGCGGCCCCACGTCCTGAACAGTAGGGGCGCCAGCACAGCCACCGTAAAGTGCACGGCAAGGACTGTGATCACTGGTATCTCCGCAACGTCAGGGATTCGATTGTCAAAAGTTGGAGCAGGCGGCAAAAAGTAAGGTTCGGGAGTGGACAGTTTATCAAGTCCTTATACCCGTTCTGTCGGCTTAGCAGCCGCTGACACCGTCCTCCCCCGGAGGCCCGGGGCCGCGTCCGCTGGATGTTCGCCACCGGCGGATACGATGCTCGTATGAACACCGCCAGCGCTCCCGGGGCCATGCAGCCGGCCTCGGAACTTGAATCCGGGCACCACGCGTCCAGCAAGGGCCGGATCCTGGCCTGGGCTTCCTGGGACTGGGGCTCCGCCGCCTTCAACGCCGTAATGACCACGTTCGTGTTCACCGTCTACCTGACGTCCAACGCCTTCGGCGGGGAGGACCAGGCGTCGGCGGTCCTGGGCGGCGCCCTGGCCGTGGCGGGTTTCGCCATCGCAGTGCTGGCCCCCGTCACCGGGCAGCGCTCCGACGCCGGCGGCCGGCGGAAGCTGTGGCTGGGAATCAACACGGCTGCCGTCGCCATCCTGACAGCCCTGTGCTTTTTTGTGTTCCCGCGCCCTGAATTCCTGCTCCTCGGAGTATCTCTAATCGCCCTCGGGAACGTCTTTTTCGAATTCGCCGGCGTCAACTACAACGCCATGCTCGCCCAGATCTCAACGCCCCGGAACATCGGCAAGGTCAGCGGGTTCGGCTGGGGCGCGGGATACCTGGGCGGCATCGTGGCGCTGCTGGTGGTCCTGCAGCTGTTCGTCCAGCCCAGCTTCGAATGGTTCGGCGCCTCCACCGAGGACAGCCTGAATATCCGGCTGGTTGCTCTCTTTTCGGCCCTGTGGTTCTTCATTTTCGCCCTGCCTGTGCTGTTTGCGGTCCCCGAACTGCCGAGGACCGGCCAGGCGGCGCGGCTGGGCTTCCTGGCCAGCTACGGACTGCTGGTCCGGCGGATCAAGGCGATCTACGCCACCAGCCCCCACACCATCTACTTCCTGCTGGCCAGTGCGGTGTTCCGCGACGGCCTGGCGGCCGTTTTCACGTTCGGTGGAATCATCGCCGCCGGCACTTTCGGCTTTGAGCTGTCACAGGTCATCTTCTTCGCCATCTTCGGAAACGTGGTGGCGGCCGTGGGCGCGATGATCGGCGGATTTCTTGATGACCGGGTGGGACCCAAGGCAGTGATTGTCGGCTCCCTGGCGGGCCTGCTGATTGCCGGCACGGTCATCCTGGTCCTCGGCAACGGCGACTACGTCTTCTTCGGCATGGACTGGGCCGGCAGCACCACCTTCTGGGTGTTCGGCCTCTTCCTCTGCCTGTTCGTGGGGCCGGCCCAGTCCTCCTCGCGGGCTTACCTGGCACGGCTTGCCCCGCATGGCGAATCGGGCGAGCTCTTCGGCCTGTACGCCACCACCGGGCGGGCCGTCAGCTTCCTGGCGCCGGCCCTGTTCACGCTCTGCATTGCGGTGGCCACGCCGATGGTGGCAGCCGGCCAGGCGCAACGCTGGGGAATCCTGGGCATCATGGTGGTCCTCCTCGCCGGGCTCCTTGTCCTGCTGCCCGTGAAGTCTCCGGGGAAGGCGTCCATCGCGGTTGTTCCGGCCGCCTGACCGGACGGAACCACCCGTCGGCGGCAGAACAGGAAATGGGCCTGATTCCTTACGGGAAGCATTGACTCCTTTTGTTATCGATCACATACTTGTGGGTGATAACATTTTGAATGCTTTCAATGATGAGGAGCACTGCCCATGGAACGGACCCCTCCACGCCCCCGGGCCGGAATCATCGGTACCGGCGGGATAGCCCACGCCCACGCTGAAGCCCTCAAGCTGGCCGGGGCACAGCTGGTGGTTGCCGTGGACATCGACCCTGACAGGGCCACCGCCTTTGCGGCAGAGACCGGCTTCGCGCAGACCGCGCCAAGCCTGGCTGCGGTCGCCGACGCAACACTGGACGTGGTGGCAATCTGCACGCCGCCGTCGTCGCACGCTTCCCTTGCCCTGGAGGCACTCGCCCTGGGCCTGAACGTGGTGCTTGAAAAGCCGCCCGCGTTGTCGCTGCGGCAAATGGTTGAACTGCAGGCGGCGGAGCGGGCATCGGGCAAACACGTCAGCTGCATCTTCCAGCACCGCTTTGGCCCGGGCGCGCGCAAACTGGCAGCCCTGCAGGAATCGGGGGTCCTCGGCAACCCGCTCACCGGCTTCTGCAACACGCTGTGGTTCCGCAACCAGGAGTACTTTGACGTTCCGTGGCGGGGCCTCTGGGATGTTGAGGGCGGCGGGCCCACCATGGGGCACGGCATTCACCAGTTCGACATGCTGCTCCACCTGTGGGGCCCCTGGCAGGAAGTCACCGCGTTCGCGGGCCGGCTTGCCCGGCGCACGGAAACCGAGGATGTGTCCACGGCCATCGTGCGGTTCGAATCCGGCGCCCTGAGCACCGTCATCAACTCCGTCATCTCCCCCCGGGAGACGTCACAGCTCAGGTTCGACTACGAGAACGCCACCGTTGAGCTCGAGCACCTCTACGGCTACGACGACTCCCACTGGCGTTTTACCCCCGCGCCGGGACAGGAGCACCTTGCCGGCCTGTGGGCAGACGGTTCCGCCGCCGTCGCCAGCGGGCACCCCGCCCAGTACTCGCACATTGTTGAGGCCATTGGCTCCGGAACGGTCCCGCCGGTCACCCTCGCCGAGGCGTACCCCACCATGGAGCTTGCCGCCGCCATCTACGCCTCCGCCATCACCGGCAAGACGGTGCGCCGCGGCGACATCATTGAAGGAAACCCGTTCTTCGACCGTGCCGACGGCCGGCTGGAACCCTGGAAACTCGAAAAGAGCAATGCATGAGCACCACCGCCCCCGTAGCCGGCACCTCCACCACCCGCAGCCCGTTCAGCTGGACGGATGACGGCGCAGCCGTCACCGTCTCCCTCGACGGCGTCCAGGTCCTGACCTATATCTATGCTGCCAATGACCCGCAGGAGGAGTCCCCGCGGCCGTACTTCCACCCCGTCCGGACCAGGACGGGGGACCTGGTGAGCGCCTACCGCCCGCACGACCATGTGTGGCACAAGGGCATCGCCTGGTCACTGCCGCACCTTGGTCCGGACAATTTCTGGGGCGGGCCCAGTTACCGGCGGGGGCAGGACTACCGGTGGCTGCCGAACAACGGCGCCATGCGGCACCGCGAGCTTGGCCAGGCAACGGACGACGACGGCACGTTCCGTTTTGCCCATTCCCTGCAGTGGGTCACGCAGCAGGGCTCCCTTGTGGTGGAGGAGGAGCGGTCCTTCCAGGTGGTGCCGGGGACGGACAGCAGCTACACCCTGGTTTTCGACACGGCCATGACCAACGTCTCAGGGGAACCCATCCACATCGGCTCGCCCACTACCGAGGGACGGGAGAACGCCGGCTACGGCGGCCTGTTCTGGCGCGGTCCGCGGTCCTTTGCCGGTGGGTCCATCATCGGACCGGGCGGCGCTACCGGCGAGGAGCTCCGCGGCCAGCGGGCACCCTGGCTTTCCTTCGTTGGCCAGCACGATGAGACCTGCCGCTTCTCCACGCTGGTCATGGTGGATGACCCCGGCAGTCAACACCCCGAGCCGGAATGGTTTGCGCGGTCCGAGCCGTTCGCCTGCATGGGGCCGGCGCCGTTTTTCAGCGAGGAAGTCCTGTTCGAGGCCGGCACCACCCTGCACTACCGGTACGGGGTGGTAATCGCCGACGGGCAGTCCGACGCCCAGCGGTCCGAAGCCCTGGCCCTTGTGGCACGGGAACTCCTGGCCGCCACCCAGGGCCGGAACGGTCAGTGAACACTGCAGGCGTTCCCGGCTTACCCGGCTTTCCGGGCGGGACCGCGGTCAGCGGCCTCCGGGTCTATGACTGGGAGGCCGCTGACGGTCTGTGCGGAGGGTCACCCCACCTGCACACCGTCTCCACCGAGGCCTACGTGGTGACCGGCGGCACCGGCCAGGTACACACCATCTCCATGGCGGGAGCCGCGGAACATGAGCTTGCCGCCGGTTCACTGCTTTGGTTCAGCCCCGGGACAGTCCACCGGCTGGTCAATTCCCATCAGCTCACCCTCAACGTGATCATGTCCAACGCCGGGCTGCCCGAGGCAGGGGACGCTGTCCTCACGTTTCCCCGGGCCATCCTGGCGGATCCGGACAAGTACGCGCAGCACGCGGTACTGCCACGCGATGCTGACGAGGCCGTCGTCGCCGCAGCCGCCCGCAGGCGCCGGGACCTCGCCATGGAAGGATACGCCGAGCTGCATACATCCGTCCTGCGTGAGGGCCCTGATGCCCTTGCCGCTTTCCACCGTGCAGCCGCCGTCCTGGTACGCCCGCGCGTGGAGCGCTGGAAGAAGATCTGGTCCGAAACGGTCCGCAGCCAGGTTGACGCAACGGAGCAGGCGCTGGAGGACCTGGCGGACGGCTCGGCGCGGCCGTTGGCCGGAGCGGCAGTGGCCACCGCCGGCCGCCGCCCCGGCGAGGGGTACGGCATGTGCGGAAGGCTGACCACCTGGGATGATTCCCGGGTGGTATGACTCCCGCGCCAAGTGCGTCCCGGGAGACTAGGCTTGGTTCATGAACGTGGATGAGACCAACCTTCCGGGCCTGGGCCGGCGGAAGGATTTCATGACAGCATCCGGGCGCCGGATCGGCGTGGTGGAGCTGCGGGAGGGCCAGACGGAACTTATCGTTTCCACCTGGGACGATCCCGATACCTGCCAAGCTTCAATTCCGCTGACCAGCGACGAAGCAGCCACCCTGGGCAACCTTCTGGGAGGGCAGCACCTGGCCATGAAGCTGACGGAGGAGCACAAGGATGTCCCCGGGATCGTCACCCGGCAGTTCTCGATCGCTCCGGACTCCCCGTTCCAGAACCAGCCGATGGGCAAGGCCTGCATCCGCACCCGGTGCGGCGTGTCCATTGTGGCCATCATGCGTGAAGGCGAGGTGCTCCCGTCGCCGGGACCCGACGTCGTGCTTCACACGGGTGACCTGCTGGTGGCAGTCGGAACCCAGGAAGGCCTCGACTCGGCGGCCGACATCCTGCGCCACGGATAAATCCTATGGATCCGCTGGCCCTGACCCTCATTGAACTGGGGGCCGTTGTGTTCTGCCTTGGCCTGTTGGCCAGGCTGGCCGGACGGATTGGAATGTCACCTATCCCGCTCTATCTGCTGGGCGGGCTCGCTTTCGGTGCCGGGGGGATCGTCAAGCTCGAAGGCATGCACGAGTTCGCACATCTTTCCGGCGAGATCGGCGTCATCCTGCTGCTGCTTATGCTCGGGCTGGAATATACGGCAGCGGAGCTGTTTACCGGCCTCAAGCGGTCATGGCAGGGCGGTGTCCTTGACCTCGTCCTGAACTTCCTGCCAGGCGCCGCCCTGGCGTATTACCTGGGCTGGGGCGGGGTGGGAGCCATGGTGCTGGGTGGCGTCACCTACATCTCGTCGTCGGGGATCGCTGCGAAAGTCATCACAGACCTCGGCCGCCTGGGCAACCGCGAAACTCCCGTGGTGCTGTCCATCCTGGTGTTCGAGGACCTGGCCATGGCCGTCTACCTGCCCATCCTGACGGCCATCCTTGCCGGCGTCAGCTTCCTGGGCGGCCTCACAACGGTGGGCATCGCGCTGGCAGTGGTGAGCCTGGTGCTTATGGTGGCCCTGCGCCACGGCCACAGCGTCTCCAAGGCCGTCCACAGCGAGAACTCCGAGGTCTTCCTCCTGAACGTCCTCGGCGCCGCCCTGCTGATAGCCGGGGTGGCGTCAGCCATGCAGGTTTCGGCGGCGGTGGGCGCGTTTATGCTGGGCATCGCCATTTCCGGAGCCACCGCCCATAACGCCACGCGCATCCTTGAACCGCTGCGTGACCTGTTCGCGGCCATCTTCTTCGTGGCGTTCGGCCTCAATACGGACCCCACATCCATCCCGCCCGTACTGGGGTGGGCCCTGGTGCTGGCCGTCATCACGGCCGTGACCAAGATGGCCACCGGGATCTGGGCGGCGAAGCGGGCAAATATTGCACGTCCCGGCCAGTTCCGTGCCGGGGCTACGCTGATTGCGCGCGGGGAATTTTCCATCGTTATCGCCGGGCTGGCCGTGGCCTCCGGAGCCATTCCCGCGGAACTGGCTGCCTTGGCCACCGCCTACGTGCTGATCATGGCCGTGGTTGGACCGCTGGCAGCCCGCTACGTTGAACCGCTCGCCAGGATGGCGACGGGGAGCCCGGGCGTCGCAGCAAAGGCGTAGCCTCCGGTACCGGCCCTAAATGCTGGTGCGGTGGAAGTTCAGGTGGCTGCGGCTGGCTGTGGGCCCGCGCTGGCCCTGGTAGCGGTTGCCGTACCCGCCATGGCCGTACGGGTACTCAGCGGAGGACGTCAGCCGGAAAAAGCACAGCTGGCCGATCTTCATGCCCGGCCACAGTTTGATGGGCAGCGTGGCCATGTTGGACAGCTCCAGGGTCACGTGGCCGGAGAAACCGGGGTCAATGAACCCGGCGGTGGAGTGGGTCAGGAGCCCCAGCCGCCCCAGGGAGGACTTGCCTTCCAGGCGGGCCGCGATGTCATCCGGCAACGTAACAATCTCGTAGGTTGAGCCCAGGACGAACTCGCCGGGGTGCAGGATAAAGGCTTCGTCCTGCTCCACTTCCACCAGCCGCGTCAGCTCGGGCTGCTCCTGGGCAGGGTCGATGTGCGCGTACTTGTGGTTGTCGAAAAGCCGGAAGAACTTATCGATCCGGACGTCCACGGATGACGGCTGCACCATCGCCGAATCGTACGGCTCCAGCACGATCCGTTGGGAGTCTATTTCGGCACGAATATCGCGGTCAGAGATCAGCACCGTCCCAAATTACCGTATGCCTTATCCACACCTATATTTTCCCGTTGTTGCTGTGGCCTAGTGGGGCTAATGTTGCCTCAGATGCACAGGCGCCGGATGGTCTCCCGGATGGCCCAACAGAGCTGGGGATGTTGTGAATAAATTGGTTGCGCCCTCTTTTATTGGTGTGCTCTGCGCCCTTGCGCTGGTCTCATCATCAGCGGGAACACTGTCGGTGCCGGCGCCCGCCAGCCAGTCGGCCAGCGCAGCGGCTCCGCTGGGCGTCTCACTGGAGCCTGCGGTCAACGACGGCGGTGCCTCCGCCGGCGGCGGATCCGCCGGATCCATCCTGAAACCCGCTGTGGAACCGGACATCCGCCCGGCATCACCTGCTGCTGTGACAAGCGTGGTCACCGAGCCCGCCGTCCGCCCGTCCACAGATGCCCCCGCTGCACCTGCGCCCACGCCCGCGGTTACCGGAGAACCTGCTCCGGCCGGCTCTGCAGACCCTGTCCCCTGGATCCCTCCGCTGTGGGCGCCGGACGAGGAATTGGCCTCACCCCCGGCCACCCGCCTGGCGGCCCCCGAGTCCGCAACGGCGATGCCCGCACCTGAGGGCCTGGTCCGGGACAGCAATGCCGCAGCTGTCCTCACGGTGTTCAACCGGATCAATGAATACAGGGTGGCCAACAAGCTGAACCCGGTGAAATACCATGCCACCGTTGCCGGGCTGGCGCAGGAATGGTCCGACAACATTGCCTCGCGTGAGGTGATTGAGCACCGCGCCAGTTTCTGGACGGATCCGCGCGCCATGAATCCGAACAACGGCGCCGGCGAGGTCATCGCCATCCGCACGGACCGCGATGCCGCTCAGCTGGTGGAATGGTGGAAGGGTTCCCCGGGCCACAACGCCATGCTGCTCGACCCGCGTTTCAATGTCATGGGCGCCGGGATCTCGTACACGGACAGCACGTACAAGATCTGGGGCGTGGTCAACTTCTTCGGCTACACAACACTTCCGGCAGGCACCACCGATTCCCCCGGCGGCGCAGGCTCAGGCAACGCCTTCCCGCCGCCGGTTGCCAGCATGTGCGATGCCCCCGTCAGGCACATGCCGCCCACGCTTGACCTGTCCGCCGCCGCGATCAAGGGCCCGGCAGACCTGGTAACCGTGGATTCCGCCGGCCAACTCCTCAACCGGCCCTCGCTGGGCGCGCGCTCCTACGCTCCGGCCAAGGTGATCGGCTCCGGGTTCACCGGCGCCAAGGAGGTCTTCGTGACGGACTGGGACCGTGACGGCGCGTATGACCTGCTGACGCAATGGACCAACGGGAACCTCACGCTCCACCGGGGCATCGCCACCGGTGGATTCCAGGCTCCTGTCACGCTCGGAGCGGGGGGATGGCAGTCCCTGACCTTGGCGGTGGGTGGCTGGTGCGCCAACAACCGGATGCCCCAGATCCTCGCCCTGGATACTGCCGGCGGCCTTTACCTGTACCCCAACAAGGGCACAGGTGACCTTTCCGGACGCACGCTTATTGCCAGCGGCATCACGGCCAGCCGGCTCTCCATGGTTGATTACGACGCCGACGGCTTCCAGGACATCCTGGCAGTGCGGTCCGATGGTGCTGTGCAGCTCTATCGGGGCTGGGGAACCATCGCCCTGCGGGCGGAAGCGAGGCCGACTGTCGCCACGGGGTGGCAGGACGTCACGGGCGTCAAGGCGCTGCGGGACGTCACCGGGCTGAACTCGACGGGACTGGCGCTCCGCCGGGCGTCGGACGTGGTGCAGTACTGGGACCTGACCGGTGGAACCCTTGCCACGCCGTCGAACATCGCCGGGCCGTGGTCCGGACAGCGGCTGGCACAGTAGGCCAACCCGGGCGGCGGCTGCGCAACAAGCTGCGGCCGGCCGCCTACTGGGCGGCGGGCTGAAGTTCCAGGACGTCCTTGAGCCGGTCCAGCTGGGCAACCTCGGAGCAGACACTTCGCTGGACCATCCGGTTCAGGAGGCCGAGCCGGTCGAGGAAGCCGAATGAGCCCTCCGGCAATGCTTCCAGCGCGAACCTGACGCGGGTTCCCGAGCTCTCGGTGCTGAGGTAGTAACCGCCCGTGCGGTTGGCGGGGCCGGAGGTGACCTGGAACTCTATCTCCGCCCCTGGCCTTGCCTGCGTGATTTCCAGGTCGGCCGGAATGCTCAGTCCGGACCGCCCTGCCACCATCTGCCGGTACACGGTGCCCTTGGTCCCGGCCGGGCCCTGGAGCAGCTTGACGCTGCGGATACCGTCGCGCCAGAGCGGAAGATTGGTGGCGTCGAGCAGGTACAGGTACACAGCCATGGCGTCACGCCGGATGAGGACCTCGTGCTCTGCGAATGCCATGAAATTCTTCCTGTGGTTGACGTCGGCCTGCCGCAATAGCCGCCTCCCCCTGACGCCCGCAGCTATCCGGTTCAGGTTAGCCAGCTCATTGTGTCCCCACCTAGCCAGGCAGGGGGACGTTATTGAAGAGTTACTGGATGACGCCGCGGGTAACGGGACACGGCGGCGCGGCTTTCGGGTTGGGCGGCACGCCGCCGCAACTGCGCTAAGCTAAGTTCTGCCCCGCGCGAGTGGGGGCGATGCGGCTGTAGCTCAATGGTAGAGCGCTAGCTTCCCAAGCTTGATACGCGGGTTCGATTCCCGTCAGCCGCTCCACTCTTGCCCTTGGCGGCACCTGCAGCCCCGGAGCCCCGTTAGGCACCCAGGTGTATCGTCAGTAGTCAGGAACCTTTTCGGTTCCGCTACAGGAGCAATCATGGCTGACAAGTCCCCGCGTCAAACGGCATCAAAAAAGTCCGGCAAGTCCATCAAGGAAAAACGCGCAGATAAGAAGGCCGCCTCCGCACCGGCCAGTTCCCTGGACATCACGTCCGGCAAGGCTCCCAAAAAGAAGTGACCGGCCACCAGAGCCAACTGAGCCTGGGAGTCCTGGCATCAACAAGAAAACCGGACGAACTCCGCCTCCCCATTCATCCCCTGCATTTTGAACGCATTGCCCCGGCCCTGCGGCGGCGCATCATCCTGGAGCACGGCTACGGCGAGCGCTTCGGCGTTTCAGACCAGCACCTCGCGACCCTTGTGGGCACGATCGCCAGCAGGGAAGAGCTGCTGGCGGAAGCGGACATCGTGCTTCTGCCCAAGCCGCAGCCAGAGGATCTCGCCGAACTGCGTGACGGGCAGGTTCTGTGGGGCTGGCCGCACTGCGTCCAGGACCGCGCCATCACGCAGCTGGCCATCGACAAGAAGCTCACGCTGATTGCCTTCGAGGCAATGAACCACTGGGCCAGCGACGGCGGTTTCGGCCTGCACGTGTTCCACAAGAACAACGAACTGGCCGGGTACTGCTCGGTGCTGCATGCGCTCTCCCTGACGGGTTCAACGGGAGATTACGGGCGGCGCCTGAGTGCCGTGGTGATCGGCTTTGGAGCCACCGCCCGTGGCGCCGTCACTGCGCTGAATGCGCATGGGATCCACGATGTGCAGGTGCTGACCAACCGGGGAGTCGCCGCCGTTGGCGCCCCCATCCACTCCGTGAACATCGTGCAGTTCGACCACGACGACGAGGCGCCCTTCCTGAGCCAGGTCATCACCGAACGGGGCAGGGTTCCGCTCGCCCCGTTCCTCGCCGAAAGCGACATCGTGGTCAACTGCACCCTGCAGGACCCGAACAATCCGCTGACGTATCTGCAGACCGAGGACCTGGACGCCTTCGCCCCGGGCAGCCTCATCATCGACGTGTCCTGTGACCCCGGCATGGGCTTCAGCTGGGCGCGTTCCACCACCTTTGCCGAGCCGATGGTGGCCATCGGGGACCACATCAGCTACTACGCGGTGGACCACAGCCCGTCGTATTTGTGGAATTCCTCGAGTTGGGAAATCAGCCAGGCCCTGCAGCCGTTCCTGGAAACGGTCATGGGCGGGCCCGATGCCTGGGCGGGAAGCGACACCATAACCCGTGCCCTTGAAATCCGCGACGGCGTGGTGCGCAACCAGGACGTGCTGGAGTTCCAGCAGCGCGATGAGGCGTACCCGCACCGTGTGCGGCAGGTGCAACCGGCTTTGTAAAGCGCACCTTTGTTCAGCGATGCCGGCACGCAGGAAACGTGCCGGCATCCGCATTCTCAGGGAGCCGCGGCCGCTTTCACGATGCGCACGGGGTGGCTCCGGTCCTTGAAGTCCACCTGCAGCTTGAGCGAACCCTTGCGCGCCAGGACGACGGCGACGGTCAGGGCCGCGAGCACCGGCACCCCGCCGGAAACCAGGAGGGCCACGTGCGGATCCGCATGTTCGGCGATCCAGCCGAGCATGGGTCCGCCGAGGGCCTGGCCGCCGATCAGCACCATGATGTAGAGGCTCATCACGCGGCCCCGGATACCCATATTGGAGCTGACCTGGACCAGTTGGTTGGAACCCGTGAGGAACATCAGGCACCAGAATCCGGACAGGACCATCGCAGCGCCGAACCAGGCCATCGAGGGCGCCCAGGCGGCGAGGCACAGCATGGCCCCGTACATTCCTGCGCAGAACACGACTGACCGGAGCCGGAGTTGCCGGCGGCGGGTCGAAGCCACGGCCCCCGCCAACGCGCCCAGCGCCACCAGTGCATTGAGCAGGCCATAACCGCCGGCACCCACCCTGTACACGTGGTCCGCGAAAGCGGCAAGCACCACCGGAAGGCTCATGGCGAACACTGCAATGAAACCGGCCATGAGCCAGGGCCAGTAGATGGTGGGCTTGCTCAGGGCATAACGGAGACCCTCGCGCAGCATCCCCTTGCTCTTGGGGGCCGGCGGGCTCACGAAGAGCTGGTCCTTCCGGAGGACCAGCAGCATGGCCACCGTTGAGCAGCAGGCCACGGCGTTGGCGGCAAAAGCCCAGCCGGCACCCACTGCTGTCAGCAGCAGCCCGGCCAGGGCAGGGCCGATCAAGCCACCCAGCTGGAAGGTGGTGGAGTTGACGCTGATGGCGTTGCGCAGGTAGGTGGGCCCCACCAGTTCGTTGACGAACACCTGCCGCGCAGGCTGGTCGAGGACCGTGACCAGGCCCAGCACCAGTGCGATCACATAGACGTGCCATACCTGGACGGTTCCGGTGAGCGCGAGGGCTGCGAGCGCTGCAGCCAGGACCGCGGCAAGGCTCTGGCAGAGGATCAGGATCTTCCGCTTGGCGAAACGGTCGGCCACCATCCCGCCCCACGGCCCCAGCAGGAGCGAGGGCAGGAACTGCAGCGCCACGGTGATTCCCACGGCAGTCACGGAACCGGAGAGCTGCAGCACCATCCAGTCCTGGGCGATCCGCTGCATCCAGATCGCGATGACGGCGATGAAATGCCCTGCCGCGAAAATCCGGAAGTTGGGGACTCTCAGGGAGATGAAGGTGTGCCGCCAGGGAAGGCGTTCCGAGGCAACCGGCAGCGGCTGGGTCTGGTTGTCCGGCGGAGCGGTGCCCGCGGAATCGATGACGGGCTGGGTGACGCTTGCCGATGACGGCGGTGGGGGTGCCACAGTGGTGTCCTCAAAATTGCGGGCGGTCCGGGATGCCCTTAACGCTAGGCTGGGCCCAACGGATTATGGAGGCCTATTCTCCCTATAACTCGTATTGCGAAGCACAATGAGAGATCCGGCAGTGCCGGCCGAAGGAGCCCGACGTGTTCGAACCAGCCCAGTTGCGTTCTTTCCTGGCCGTTGCCGAAACGCTCAGTTTCACGAAGGCCGCCGAGCGGCTGGGCCTGGCCCAGCCCACCATCAGCCAGCACATCCGGAAGCTGGAGACGGCAGCCAAGCGCGTGCTGATCACCAGGGATACCCGTGACGTCCGGCTCACTGACAACGGGGATGCGATGGCCGGTTTTGCCCGGAACATTCTGTCCGCGCATGACGCTGCGGCACGCTATTTTTCCGGTTCGGCCATGCGTGGGCGGCTCCGGTTCGGCACCGCGGATGATCTTGCCATAACCGGGCTGCCCCGGATCCTGCGGGAGTTCCGGCAGATCTATCCCCAGATCAACCTGGAACTCACGGTGGGGCAAAGCGACCAGCTGTACCGCAAGCTGAATGCCGGCCAGCTGGATCTGGTGTTCGTGAAATGGGTGGCAGGCGCCAAGGACGGCACGGTGGTACAGCACGATTCCTTTTCCTGGGTGGGACTTGAACAGACCACGCTGGAACCGGGTCATCCAGTCCCGCTCATCGCCTACCCCTCCCCCAGCCTGAGCAGGAAACTTGCCATCGACGCCCTCGAAGCGCATGGCAGGACCTGGCGCATCACGTGCACCACCCGCCAGATCAGCGGGGTGCTGGCCGCCGTCCGCGCGGGAATCGGAGTGGCCGTCATGCCGTCGTCGCTGGTTCCCGAGGACCTGAAAATCATCACCCGCCGGTTCAACCTTCCGGCCGTCGGGGACGTGGACTTCACGCTGATCCGCAACCCGCTGGCCAACGCGGAGGTGATCGAAGCCCTGACGCAGTCGATCGTGGGCCGGACCATCAACCGCCAGGGCTAACAGGCGGCCTTAGCACACGAGACAACCCGTTCTCCATTGATGTCGGAACGTTGCATAATCTATGCTGGTTTTCCAGGTCAAGCAGCTGGCCGGTTCAGCAACACGAGCGCGCCTGAATCACAGTGAACGCGCCCGGGACAGGCAGCCAATGACGACAGCCAGGAACACCCATTTCAGTGCGGCCCATGCACGTCCGCACACCACCGCGCGGCCTTCCACACGCCAATCCACCCTGGGCGCCGGAATAGCAACCACGGATTCCGGTTATGTGGGTAAGCCAACCTGCGACAAGTGCCGCACCGACGAGTTCATCTACCTCGAGTCCTACATCCCGCCCACCTACCGCCGTGATGGGTCTGTGGCCACGCTCGGCGAAGTCGCCTATACCTGCACGCGTTGCGAGGATTTCTCAGCCCACAGCGTCCCGGTGACGTGGTCACCTCCGGGGTGGTACCTGGGCTAATTTTCCCAAGGTCTCCTGCCGCGCAGCCGGCGCGGACACATGACATCAAGAAGGCCGGGCGGCCACCCCCTAAGGGTGGCCGCCCGGCCTTCTGCTTGCCCTAGGGCATCATCCCCGGACCTGGATCAAAGCGTCCGAGAGGTGGTTCGGTGTGCCGAAGCGGTGGGCAGTGATGCTGACGGCCTGCTCGTGCAGGAACGGCAGGAGTTCAACGCGGCCTGCCTCGGTGACGGGGTGGGCGTAGACCGCAAGGTCAGGACGGCCGCCCGTTGCTTCGGCGAGTGCCGTGGCGTCGCCGCCGATAAGGCGGACGCGGGCACCGGACAGCCTGCCCGCCTTGGCGAGCCGGCCCGCGGAAGCCAGCCAGCCGGCGTCGGACTCCACCGTCACGTCGATATCCATCGCGGTGAGCACGGGGCGCAGCTGGGCGGGAAGCTCGACGGCGGTGGACACCGTCAGCTCCGAGCCCGCCAGAACGCCGGCTGCTACGGTCCGGACAAGGTCCGCCAGCGGCGCACCTTCGGACAGGCGGATGGTCACCGGAAGGCTGCGGTAGCGGAAGATGTTGCGTTCCGCGCTCAAGCCGGACACGTCCTTGGCGGTGCCGAACTCCTCCGCCCAGGCCTCGGCGTCGGAGGCCAGGGCGCGCTGGACGGATTCCAGCTCAGCAGGCTCCAGGGCGGCGCCGGCGGCGTTGATGATCCGGCGGACACCGGGGTGGGTGACGGCAGCCGTTGCCGTGCTGCGCGAGGAGACCCAGTCACCCAGGCCGGACAGGTAGTTGGGCCCGCCTGCCTTGGTGCCGGCGCCGACCGCCGACTTCTTCCAGCCGCCGAAGGGCTGCCGCTGCACGATGGCACCGGTGATGCCGCGGTTGACGTAGAGGTTGCCGGCCTGGATGGAGTCCAGCCAGATACCCAGCTCCTCCGGGTTCAGGGAGTGCAGGCCCGCAGTCAGGCCGTACTCGATCTGGTTCTGGATGGCGATGGCTTCCTCGAGGGTGTCGGCCGTCATCACGCCGAGCACCGGGCCGAAGAATTCGGTCAGGTGGAAGTAGGAACCGCGCTTGACGCCGTAGCGCACGCCCGGGCTCCAGAGCTTTCCGGTGTTGTCCAGCTTCTTGGGTTCAACGGCCCAGTTTTCGCCGTCGCCCAGGGTGGTGAGGGCGTTCAGGAGCTTGCCGTTGGCAGGCTCGATGATGGGCCCCATCTGGCTCGTGGGATCCTCCGGGTAGCCCACCTTCAGGGAGGTGACGGCGTCGATCAGCTGGTTGTGGAACCGCTTGGACTTGGCCACGGAGCCCACCAGGATCACCAGTGAGGCGGCGGAGCACTTCTGGCCGGCGTGGCCGAACGCGGAGTAGGCCACGTCCTTGGCTGCCAGGTCCAGGTCTGCACTGGGGGTGACGATGATGGCGTTCTTGCCACTGGTCTCGGCCAGCAGCGGCAGGTCCTGCCGGAAGGACCGGAACAGTTCGGCCGTTTCATAGCCGCCGGTAAGGATCACGCGGTCCACGGCCGGGTGCGAGATCAGCTGCTTGCCGAGTTCCCGTTCGCCGAGCTGGACCATGGTGAGGACGTCCTTTGGAACGCCTGCTTCCCAGAGGGCTTCGATCATTACGGCGCCGCTGCGGGCGGCCTGCTTGGCAGGCTTGATCACGACGGCGGAGCCGGCGGCGAGTGCCGCGAGGGTGGAGCCGGCCGGAATGGCGACCGGGAAGTTCCATGGCGGCGTCACTACGGTGAGCTTCGCGGGAACGAACGTGGCGCCGTCGACCTTTTCCAGCTTGCGGGCCGACTCGGCGTAGTAGTGGGCAAAGTCCACTGCCTCGCTGACCTCGGGGTCACCCTGGTCGATGGTCTTGCCGGTCTCGCTGGCCATGACCTCGAGCAGGTCCGCCCGGCGGGCCTCCAGGACGTCGCCGGCACGGTGCAGGATCTCGGCCCGCTCGTCGCCGGAAAGCTGGCCCCAGGCCTTGCCCTTGTCCAGGGCGGTCTGGATGACGGTGTTGAGTGTGGCCTCGTCCTTGATGGATGCTGCCGCCACCGATGCGTTGCCGAGGGTGGAGGACGGGACGCGCTCCAGGATGGCCCGGCCCCAGTTGCGGTTGGCCGGCAGGGACGGATCCGTGTCGGGGGTGTTGTCGAAGCCCCCGTGCGGCATCGGGGCCGGGGGCAGGCTGCGGTCCTGGCGGCGGTTCGGCAGGGGAACGCTGTTGTCCAGGGCCTCCAGCGAGGAGAGGAAGCGCTGCTTTTCACGTTCGAAGAGGGCTTCGTTTTCGCTGAGTTCGAACACGGCGGACATGAAGTTGTCCTGGCTGGCGCCCTCTTCGAGGCGGCGGATCAGGTAGGCGATGGCGACGTCGAACTCGGACGGGTGCACCACGGGTGTGTAGAGCAGCAGCGAGCCGACGTCCTTCTTGACCGCTTCAGCCTGGCCCTGGGCCATGCCCAGCAGCATTTCGAATTCGATGCCGGATTCCACGCCGCGCTGCTTGGCCAGGAGCCAGGCGAAGGCGATGTCGAACAGGTTGTGGCCGGCGACGCCGATCCGGATGTTCTTGATGCGCTCCGGGTGCAGGGAGTAGTTGATGACGCTCTTGTAGCTGGTGTCGGAGTCCTGCTTGGTGCCCCAGGTGGCCAGCGGCCAGTCGTGGAGGGAGGACTCCACCTGCTCCATGGGCAGGTTGGCGCCCTTGACCACGCGCACCTTGATGCCGGCACCCCCGTTGGCGCGGCGTTCGGCAGCCCAGTCCTGCAGGCGGATCATGGCGGAGAGTGCATCCGGGAGGTAAGCCTGGAGCACGATGCCGGCCTCGAGGTTCTTGAACTCCGGCTTGTCCAGGATCCGGGTGAAGACCGCGATGGTCATGTCCAGGTCCTTGTACTCCTCCATGTCCAGGTTGATGAACTTGGCCTTCCCGCCATCGCGGGCAAAGGAGGCGGCGCGCTGGAACAGCGGGGTGAGCTTCTCGACGACGTGTTCCACTGCTTCGTCGAAGGCCCAGGCGGAGTGCGGTGCCACGGTGGAGGAGACCTTGATGGAGACGTAGTCGACGTCGGGGCGTGCCAGCAGGGTGTGCGTTCCTTCGAGCCGGCGGGAGGCTTCGTGCTCGCCAAGGACGGCCTCGCCCAGGAGGTTGACGTTGAGCTTGACGCCGTCCTTGCGGATCTTGGCGATGGCCGGGCCCAGCTTGGCGTCGGTGGCGTCCACGATCAGGTGGCCCACCATTTCGCGGAGGACCTTGCGGGCGACGGGGATGACAACCTGCGGCAGGACCGGTGCCATGGTGCCACCCAGCTGCACCGCGCTGCGCATGTACCAGGGCAGGAACGCGGGAACCTTGGGGGCCAGGGCGGCGAGGTTGCGGGCGGCGACGTTCAGGTCTTCGGGACGGACCACGCCGTCCACGAACCCGACCGTGAATTCCAGGCCGTTGGGGTCCTTCAGGACGCCGGCCAGCTGCTCGGCGGAGGCGTCGACGGGAACCTTCGCAGCCTCGGTCAGCCAGCGGCGGACCAGGGCGACGGCGTCATTGGCCAGTGCTTTGGCCTGGGGCACGTCGACATCGACGGTCTGCGGCGCGATGCCGGTTGCAACTGCCGGTTCCATTGCAATGTGGGTCATGGCTTTTCTCGTTCTTTCCTGGGGATTCAAGGAGGTCTTAGAACCAGTATGAGCTTGCTGTCACATAAGATAAAGCGATGTTTTCTAAGCAATACAGGTTAGAAAACATGAAGCTTTTGGAGCCTCTTGAAGGGCGTCCCCATCCGCCCGCAACACGCCTGATGCGCTCTATCCCTGTTCGTCTTTCGAACATTTGTACGTTCAATGAACTGCGCTGTACTCTGACTGACCGTAAGCATGCCGCAGGTCACCTCACCGTGTGTCAGGGCTCTCAGCCGGCTGCGCTCCCATCTGTCCCTAATCAATGAGGATTCCATGACAACTTCCCCCTCCACCTCCCCGTCACGGTGGCCCGTGTGGCTCTGCTGGCTGGCAATGGTCCTGGACGGTTTTGACCTCGTGGTGCTTGGCACCGTCATCCCCACCCTCATCAAGACGGGCGAACTGGGCTTCGACGCCGTAGGCGCAACGTTCGTCGCCACCATTTCTCTCGTGGGTGTGGGCCTGGGAGCACTCTTCATCGCCCCGCTCTCCGACCGCTTCGGGCGCCGCAACCTGCTGATTGCATGCGTACTCTGGTTCTCGATTTTCACCCTGGCGGTGGTGTGGGCACCGAACGTCGCCGTATTTGGTGCCTTCCGGCTTCTTGCAGGGGCCGGCCTCGGGGCCTGCCTTCCGGCTGCCCTTGCCTACATGAACGACTATGCCCCGGCAGGTTCCGCCGGCAAGTCCACCACCCGCACCATGACGGGATACCACGTGGGCGCCGTGGCCACCGCCTTCCTTGCATTGATCGTTATTCCGGACTGGCGCACCATGTTCGTGGTGGGCGGCATCGCCGGCCTGGTCCTCCTCCCGTTCCTGTGGTTCAAACTTCCCGAGACCCTGCCCTCCGTCCGGACTGCAAGGACGGAGGAGCGGACCGGATTCCGGGATCTGGCCAAAAAGCCCTACCCCCTGGTCGCCGCGGCGATTGCTGCAGCCTCATTCATGGGCCTGCTGCTGGTCTATGGCCTGAATACCTGGCTTCCCCAGCTCATGGCCTCCGCCGGTTACCCCGTCAGCGCAGGGCTGTCCCTGCTCCTGGTCCTGAACCTTGGTGCCGTTGCCGGGCTCATCATCGCCGGCGTCCTGGCGGACAAGCACGGCACCAAACCCATCGTGCTGCTGTGGTTCGGCCTTTCGGCGGTGTGCCTCGCCCTCCTGAGCATCAAGGTGGACAACGCAATCCTGCTTAACGCCCTGGTCTTCGTCACGGGGGTGTTTGTCTTCAGTTCCCAGGTGCTCGTGTACGCCTGGGTCAGCCAGCTGTTCCCGGCCCGCCTTCGCGCAACGGCACTCGGATTCGCCGCAGGCGTGGGGCGTATCGGCGCCATCGCCGGACCTGCCGTGACAGGCGGGCTGGTTGCAGCAGGTATCGCCTACCCCTGGGGGTTCTACATCTTTGCTACGGCCGGCGCCCTCGCCGTGGTTGCGCTGCTGGCGGTTCCGCACTCCATGGCTGCCAGCCATGAGAACGCCGTCACCCAGTAGGCCTGCAGCCCGGAAACCAAAAAAACCCTTTCCCACAGGACTGTGGGAAAGGGTTCTTTTATTTCCGCCCAATGCGAGAGGGCGTCGCGTGAAAACTTGCGGAAGCTGAGAGAGCGTCCCGGGGCCGGTCAGCGGAGGGGGCGGTGCATCTCCACGATCTCCTCGTGCCGCGGGCTGGCGGGGTTCATCAGGGAGTTCTTCTTGCCGTAGAAGAAGTAGATCGCCAGGCCCACCACCAGCCACACCCCAAAGCGTGCCCAGGTTTCCCAGTGGAGCTGGAACATCAGGAAGGCCGATGCCAGGACGCCGAAGGCCGGAATGACAGGCATCAGCGGCAGGCGGAAGGTGCGCGGCGCGTCGGGCCTCTTGTAGCGGAACACGATCACGGAGAAACAGACCACAACGAACGCCGCCAGAATGCCGATGTTCGTCAGGTCAGCAACAGCCTTGATGGGGAAGACGCCCGCCAGCAGGGCCGAGGCGACGCCGGCGATCCAGGTGACGCGCTGCGGGGTGCCGTGGCGGTCGGTCTTGGCGAACCAGCCGGGCAGCAGGCCGTCGCGGCTCATGGAGAACCAGACGCGGGTGACGCCCAGGAGGAAGGTCAGCATCACGGTAAGGATGGACAGGACGGCGAACACGGAGATGATCGTGGCGATCACCGGCAGGCCCACACCCGTGAAGGCCGAGGCGAAACCGGCCGTGGGGTCGATGTCCTTGTAGTTCTGCATGCCGGTCAGCACCAGCGTGGCGGCTACATAAAGCAGCATGGCAATGATCAGCGACAGGATGATGGCCTTGGGCATGTGCTTCTTGCCGTCCTTAGCCTCTTCGGCGGCGGTGCTCATGGCGTCGTAGCCGAAGACGGCGAAGAAGACGGTGGCTGCGCCGGCCAGGACGGGGCCGAAGCCGCTGGGCATGAACGGGTTGTAGTTGTTGGTGTCGATGTAGAAGACGCCCAGTCCGATGATGAAAAGGATCAGGAGGACCTTGATGGCCACGGCCACGAGCTCGAACCGGCCAAACGCCTTGGTACCGCGGGAAAGGATCCAGGTCACCAGGAGGCACACCACGATGGCTGGGATGTTCACGATGCCGCCCCGGCCCTCGTCGGCGGTGGAGGTCATCCAGAGGGGCATGTTGATGCCGATGCCGGAGAGGAAGGCGTCGAAGTAGCCGGAGATGCCGATGGCCACCACGGCCACGATGGCGATGTATTCCAGCAGGAGGTCCCAGCCGATGAACCAGCCGATAATTTCGCCCAGGGCCACGTAGCCGTAGGTGTAGGCGGAACCGGCGCGCGGGATCATTCCCGCGAACTCCGCGTAGGACAGTGCAGCTGCTGCGGACGCAAGCCCGGCAACAAGGAACGAGATCAGCACAGCCGGCCCCACTCCGGGTGCGCTTTCACTTCCGGCGGCCACCAGCCCCGCGAGGGAGAAGATGCCGACGCCGATGATGCCGCCTACGCCAATGGCGGTCAGCTGCCACAGCCCGAGTGACTTGAAGAGGCCACTGTGTTTGTTCTCTTCCTCAATGTCGTCGATGGGCTTGCGCCGCATGACCGACTGGCTCATATCTCTAGTACTCATCAGGAACTCCTGCTTGGGGTGCGACCCCGCCGCGGCACGCCGAAAATCGGCTGTGACGGGGGTAACTCGGTCCCAACAGTATGCAAGCATGCTTGCATTAGATAAAGTGACTACTTCTAACCTATATTCGTTAGTTTCGGTAAGGAATTCCTCATGCTTGATGTCCGCAGGCTTCGGCTGCTCCGGGAATTAAGCATCCGCGGGACCCTTGCGGAGGTGGCGGACGCACTGCAGTACAGCCCGTCGTCGGTATCGCAGCAGCTTGCCCTCCTGGAAAAGGAGGTGGGTGTGGAGCTGCTCCGGAAAACCGGCCGGCGGGTGCAGCTGACGCCGCAGGCTGAAGTCCTGGTGGCCCACACGGAGCAGCTGCTCCAGACGATGGAGCAGGCCGAGGCGGACCTGGCGGCGTCACTGACCACCGTCACCGGAACCGTGCGGATCGCCGTGTTCCAGTCGGCAGCCCTGGCGCTGATGCCGGACACCCTCACACGGATGTCCACTACCTACCCCGAGGTCCGGATCGAGATGATTCAGCGCGAGCCCGAAACGGCGCTTCACGAGACGTGGGCACGGGACTTCGACCTGGTGATCGCCGAGCAGTACCCGGGACACGCCGCGCCGCGTTATCCGGAGCTGGACCGCGTACGCCTGACCAAGGATGCCATCCGGCTGGCAGTTCCCCCGGCGTCCGACGGCGGCCCGGCCATCCGTGGGCTGGCCGACACCGCGGAACTGGCCTGGGTCATGGAGCCGCGGGGTGCTGCGTCGCGCCACTGGGCGGAGCAGGCGTGCCGCAGTGCCGGTTTCGAACCGGACGTCCGCTTCGAAACCGCGGACCTGCAGGCCCAGATCCGGCTGATTGAGTCCGGCAACGCGGTGGCCCTGATGCCGGACCTGGTGTGGACCGGGCGCGGCACCTCTGCCCAGCTGCTGGAGCTTCCGGGCAAGCCGCACCGCACGGTTTTCACCTCGGTGCGCCGTTCAAGCGCGCAGCGGCCTGCCATCCTCGCAGCCCGCGAAACCCTGGCAGCGGCCGCGGCGGCCGTGGCGCGGGACGACGCCGCGTAACCACCCGCCGTCGTACGTTGTCTCCGGCGGGTCCTGCCAAGTGTTCCCTGCGTCACTGCGGGGAAGCGGGGCCGGCGCTAGACTTGTGCCGTTATGAATCGAACAATGTTCAAGTCCAAAATCCACCGGGCCACCGTCACGCACGCCGACCTGCACTATGTAGGTTCGGTCACCGTTGACCTGGACCTGCTGGATGCTGCCGACATCCTTCCCGGTGAGCTCGTGTCCATTGTGGACGTCACCAACGGCGCCCGCCTGGAGACGTACACCATCGCGGGCGAGCGCGGCTCCGGCGTCATCGGCATCAACGGTGCAGCGGCGCACCTTATGCATGAGAACGACATTGTCATCCTGATTACCTACGCACAGATGACCTCCGAGGAAGCCAAGGCGTACGAGCCCCGGGTGGTCCACGTGGACGAGAACAACAAGGTCATCCAGCTGGGCAACGACCCCGCGGAGGGGCTCACCCCCGGGATGATGCGTCCGCCGTTCGCCCTTAACAACGCCGCACTCTAACCCGGAGCGTGAGCCCCGGTAGACAACTCCGCCGCGCCCGGCAGGTTGCCCCGTGCTAGGAGTGCTGGCGGGCTTCTTTGTGGTGTGGTGCATCATCCTGGTGGGCTGGTTTGTGGGCCGGCGGAAAATCCTCGGAGACAACGCCCGCCAGGTCCTTAGCTCCCTCACTTTCTTCGTTGCCAGCCCGGCGCTGCTCTTCGAAACGCTGAGCAAGGCCCGCCTGCAGGAAGTCTTCGCGGAACCACTGCTGGTGACGGCGGTGGCCGCCATGGCCACCGCCGTCATCTTTTTTACCCTCGCCAAGTTCTGGCTGAAACGCTCACTGCCCGAATCCCTGATGTCCTCCATGGCGGCGTCGCTGGCCAACTCGGCGAACCTCGGCATCCCCATCGCCGTCTACGTCCTGGGCGATGCCAGCTATGTGGCCCCGCTGCTGATTTTCCAGCTCGCCTTCTTCACCCCGCTGTTCCTGATGATCCTGGATTCGAGCACAAGCTCGCACCGCACCACTCCCCTCAGTTTTATCGTGATGATCCTGCGGAACCCCATGATCGTGGGTTCGGCGCTGGGCCTGGTGGTTGCCGGGACCGGCTTCCAGGTTCCGGCGCTGGTCATGGAACCCATCCACCTGATCGGCGGGGCCGCGATCCCCGCGATGCTGATCGCGTTCGGGATGAGCCTTAACGGCAGCCGGCCACTGCAGGCCGCGGCGGCCCGGCGCGTGGACACCCTGCTCGCGAGCGGCTTCAAGCTGGCCGTCCAGCCGGCACTGGCGTACCTTTTCGCCCGGTTTGCCCTGGGGATGGACGGCCATGCCCTGTTCGCGGTGGTGGTGACCTCGGCGCTGCCAACCGCGCAGAACGTCTTCGTGGCCGCCAGCCGTTACAAGACCGGACTTACAGTGGCAAAGGACACCGTCCTGATTACCACCATCGTGGCTGTGCCTGCGATGATCGGCGTCGCGCTGCTGCTCACGTAGGAACGCACCGACTGCACAACCAGACCGAGAGAGCAATTGGAGAACCATGCACACCATCCTTGACACTGTGGTGATCGGCGGCGGGGCCATGGGCTCGGCTGCCGCGTGGGCGCTCTCGCGCCGGGGCCGCCACGTGACGCTGGTGGATCAGTTCGGCCCGGGGCACCGGATCGGCGCTTCGCACGGCACCACCCGGAACCTGAACCCCGGCTACCACCGCCCGGAGTACGTGGCCATGCTGGCCGAAGGGCTGGCCCTGTGGGACGAACTGGAGCAGGACAGCGGCGAGAAGCTGCTCACCCGCACTGGCATTGTGAACCACGGCCCCGAGCCGATGCTTCCCGACGTCGCTGCCGCGCTGACTCGGGCCGGCATCCGCGCGGAGTTCCTTCGCCCGGCCGAGGCGGCGGAGCGGTGGGGCGGCATCCGGTTCGACCAGCAGGTGCTGCACATGCCCGACGGCGGCCAGCTCAATCCGGAGGCTGCGCTGCCCGCCTTCCAGCGGCTTGCCGTCGCCCGCGGCGCCGATATCAGGCACCACACCAAGGTGGTGGACTTCGAGGTGATGGACGACGGCGTCCGGCTGGGTTTCGAGACCGCAGCGGGCACCGAGGTGGTCACCGCGGCCCAGGTGGTGGTGACGGCGGGCGGCTGGACCGAAAAGCTTTTGGGTGCCGCTGGCAATGGGAAGCTGCGGGTCCCGAAGCTCACCGTCACGCAGGAACAGCCCGCGCACTTCCGGATCACCGACGGGCAGGCCGTGTGGCCCGGGTTCAACCACTACCCCGGTACCGGCGGGGACTACCAGGGCTGGTACTCCCCGGTGTACGGAATGCATACCCCGGGCGAAGGGATCAAGGCCGGGTGGCACGGCGTGGGGCCCGTGGTGGACCCGGACCGGCGGTCCTTCCAGCCCGAACCCAGGCAGCTCGCTGCGCTGCAGGACTATGCCCGGACCTGGCTGCCGGGAGTGGATGCCGATTCCTTCGAGGCGATCAGCTGCACCTACACCACTACCCCGGACGAGGACTTCATCCTGGACCGGATCGGACCAGTGGTGATCGGCGCCGGTTTCTCCGGGCACGGCTTCAAGTTCACGCCGGTGGTGGGCCGGATCCTTGCCGACCTTGCCACCGGCACCCGCCCGGCGCCGGAGATCTTCCGCGCCTCCCGGTAAGCACTGCCGCTATTGGGTGCTGTCCTCCGCATCGGCGAGGACCTGGTCCGGCCCCTTCCCTCCGCTGGTGCCGGCGCGGACAGCGGGCATGGCCAGGACCGCGGCGACGGTGACCAGACCGGCCACCAGCGCGGCCAGGAAGACGGCACCGGAAGCGGCCACCACCGCCTGCCCGCTGCTGTCCCCGCCCGGGGTTCCCGCGTAGATTGCGTTGGCCACGGCGCCGAACACCGCCACGCCCAGGGCGCTGCCGATGGACCGGGCGAACATGTTGGTGCTGGTGACCACGCCGCGCTCATTCCAGGGAACGCTGGACTGGGCGGCGATCAGGGTGGGGGTGGCCACCAGCCCCAGCCCGAGTCCCACCACGAAGCAGCTGCCGGCCACGGACGCCACGTTGGGTACGGCTGCCGTCAGGGCCAGGACCAGGAGTCCCGCCACCGTCACGGAAACGCCGATGAGGGCCGTGGCCTTGAAGCCGATCCGCAGGTACAGCCGGCCGGCCTGCGAGGCGCTGATCGGCCAGCCGACGGTCAGCGCGGCCAGGGCCAGCCCGGCCACCAGGGGTGAGCTGGACAATGCCCCTTCCAGGAAGGTGGGCACGAAGGAGGTCAGCCCGATCAGCACCGCCCCAACTCCGAAGGACACCATGGCGGTGGTGCCAAGAAGGCGGCGGGACACCACCCAGGACGGCAGGACGGGCTCGGCCGCCCGCCGCTCCACCAGGAGGAAGAGGGCCAGGAGCACGCCGCCCACCGCGAAGACGCCCATGCTGGCGGGTGAGTTCCACTCCCATGCCTGGCCGCCCTGGAGGGCGCCAAGGATCAGCAGTCCCAGGGAAACTGCCAGCAGCGCCGCCCCGGCGAAGTCCACCCGGTGCTTGGCCCGGTCCACGTTCTCGTGCAGGGTCCGGAGCAGCATCCATCCTGCCAGCAGGCACAGGGGGACGTTGACCAGGAAAATCCCGCGCCACAGGCCCAGGGACGCAAAGATTCCGCCGAGGCTTGGCCCCACCACGGAGGACACGGCCCACATGCTGGCGAGGTAGCCCTGCACCTTGGCGCGTTCCTCCAGGGAATAGATGTCGCCGGCGATCGTGATGGACACCGGCAGCACCGCGCCGGCGCCGAGCCCCTGCAGGGCCCGGAACGCGATCAGCGAGGGCATGCTCCAGGCGAGGCCGCACAGGACGGAGCCGAGCAGGAACAGTCCGATGCCGGCCAGGATGATGGGCTTGCGGCCGGCCATGTCGGACAGCTTGCCGTAGATGGGCACGGAGACGGCCTGGGCCAGCAGGTAGGCCGAGAAGAGCCAGGGGAATGACGAAAACCCGCCCACGTCCCGCACGATTGACGGGACGGCGGTGGCCACGATGGTGGAGTCAATTGCGACGAGCCCCGTGGCCAGCATGAGGGCGATGAGGATGGGCCCGCGTTCGGAGCGGAATCCTACGCCCTGGGATGTGGTTGTCATGGTGGGTTTCCTGCCTTGGTCTCCGTTGCCGGAACCGTCCGCTGCAGGCACCCGGAACTTCCACTCTAGGCAGCAATCAGGACAAGCGGCTACCTTCTGCCCTGCAGGGCGTCCAGGAGGCGCGCACACCGGATGAAACCGAGGTGGGAGTACGCCTGCGGGTGGTTCCCCAGGTGGGTCTCGGTGCCGGGATCGTATTCTTCGGGCAGCAGGCCGGTTGGCCCGAAGAGGTTCACCAGCTGGTCGAAAAGGTCCCAGGCCTCCTCAACCCGCCCCACCGCAACGTACGCCTCAATCAGCCAGGTGGTGCAGATGTGGAACCCACCCTCCAGCCCCGGCAGGCCGTCGTCGTACCTGTAGCGGAACACGGTGGGACCCACCCGCAGTTCCCGTTCCACGGCCGTGACCGTATCCAGGAAGCGCTGGTCCGAGACGTCCAGCAGGCCTGACAGCCCGATGTGCAGGACGGCGGCGTCCAGATCGGGGCTGTCATAGGCAACGGTGTAGGAGGATGCTGTCTCGTCCCAGCCTTCACGCAGCACCTCGTTCCGGATGGCTGTGGCAGTGGCTTCCCAGGAGGGGTCGGGGGTGCGGCCGTGCCGGGCGGCGGTCTGCAGCGCCCGGTCGAGGGTCACCCAGCACATCACCTTGGTGTACACGTGATGCCGGGGAGCCCGCCGTGCCTCCCAGATGCCGTGGTCGGGTTCGTGCCAGCGGGCCAGCACCGCGGAAGCCATCTGGACCATCAGCTCCCAGTGGCCGTCGGTCAGCGCCAATTCCTTTTCGCTCAGGGCATGGATCAGTTCCGCGATGGGGCCGAACACGTCCAGCTGGACCTGGTGGTCCGCGGCGTTGCCGATCCGGACCGGCCGGGAGCCGGCATAGCCGGGGAGACTGTCGATGACCGCTTCGGTTGAAAGCGGCGCGCCCGTCACGGAGTAGAGGGGATGCAGCCATTCCGGGCCGGGGGCGTGCTCGAGGATCCGGCCCAGCCAATCCAGGAAACCGGCTGCTTCCTGCGTGGAGCCAAGGTCCACCAGCGCGTTGACGGTCATGGACCCATCCCGCAGCCAGCAGTACCGGTAGTCCCAGTTGCGGGTGCCGCCGATCCCTTCGGGCAGCGACGTTGTGGGCGCGGCCAGCACGGCGCCGGTGGGTTCGTGGACCAGCGCCCGGAGCACCAGGGCGGACCGGCGCACCAGGGAGGGCTTGACGCCGGGCAGGTCCAGGCTCTGCACCCAGCTCCGCGAGTGGAGTGCCACGCCCGCCCGCCGGTCCGTTTCGCCGCCGGGATCTGCGGGCTGGTGTTCGGTGTCGCCGCACCGCAGGTTGAGCACCACTGGACCGTCCTGCAGGTTGACAGCGGCCGTGGCCGTGGCGTGCCGGCCGTCCGAGGTGATGGCGAACTTCACGCCCGGGGCGTAGAGGACAATGGGGTCCGAGGTCCCCGCAACATGCAGTTCGTCGCCGCGGGCCTCCATGCTGAACGGCGCATTGGCGTAGTCGGGGCGGGGGGCGAAGACGATCCGGGCCGCACCGCTTCCGGACAGGACCCGCACCAGGCTGGTGATGCCTTCCGGGGCAGGTTCAAGGTAGTCCGTGACCGTGACGTCCGCCCAGCGGGTCTCCACGATCATGGTGCTGTCCACATAGCGCTGGCCCAGCACCTGGGAGGCCTTGACGGGCTCGATGGAGAAGTGCCCTGCCGCGTCGCCGCCGAGGATGTGGGCAAAGAGTGATCCGGAGTCCGGGAGCGGATGGCTCATCCAGCAGATCCTGGCGTCCGGGGTGACAAGGGCCGTGGAGGATCCGTTGCCGATCATGGAGTGCCGCTCAAGCCCCACGGCGTCCTCGCCGAACAGCCACGCCCGGCGCAGTTCGAACAGGATGGCCAGGACCCGGGCAAAGCACTCCGGGTCGCGGAGCCGGTGCGCGGCGCGGGTCTCCCCCGTGCCCACCCGGAGGCCCATGTCCGGCCCGCGGAGGGTGGCGATGGCCAGCTCGTCGCTGTAGGCGTCACCGGCGTACATGGCAGCGCTGGCGCCGAGCCGCGACCGGAGGTTTTCCAGCGCCTCGGCCTTCGCCGGTTCCACGACGGAAAGGTCCAGGACCGACCCGTCCACGATGAAGAACAGCCCGTGGCTGCGGGCTATCTCCCGGGCGGTTTCGGTGACGGCCGCGACGACGTCCGCGGTGGCAGGCCGGGTGTGGACCGAAACGGCCACAGGCTTGCGCTCAATCCAGATGCCCTTGTGGAAGCCCACAGCCTCAGTGAGGGCTGCGTTGACTTTGTGCAGGACCGCTTCGGTGGCCAGCGGCTGGACATGCGCGAACTGCATGTCCGGCTCGGCACCGTGCGAGCCGATGAGGTGCACTTCCGCGGGCAGGCGGGATACGGCAGCCAGGTCACGAAGCGAACGGCCGGAGATGACGGCGGCATGGGTGTTGGGCAGCGCCGCCAGTGCGCGCAGGGCGATGGCAGCGCTCCCCAAAGGGAGGGTTTCCGTGGAGATCCCCTCGGCATCGCAGAGCGTCCCGCCGTAATTGCATGCAACCAGAAGCCCCGGAACCCGGGCCAGGACCTTGAGTTCCGACAGCAGGGTGGGAGTCAGCCCGTCGCCGGCCGCGTCAGACTGGATGAAGGAACGGAGCAGCCCCAGCGGGAGGGACCTGGTAAGCAGCGCGGAATCCGCCACGCTTTGGTTCAGCGGCATCGCCATTCGTGCACCCCTTAGGCAGGACGCACCCGGTAAGGCAGCCGCGGGATGGCCCGCGGCGATCGGGTGGTGCCCCTCCCCGGAGGTCCGCCGGAACTCCGGAGGGGACATCCCTCATGGTCCGCCCGGCCGGTTTCCGCCGAAAGTCCCCACCATTGCGTATGTGTAAAAGCACTGCGTATGTGGAAAAGTCCGGCGGCGGGTGGCCGCCCCCAGCTACACCCGGGCCAGGCCGGCCGCCTGGGCAAGCAGCTCGACGGACCGCAACCGGGCCTCGGTGCCGGTGCTTTGGTGGGCCACGATGAGTTCGTCGGCGTCGGCGTGCCGGCCGAAGCTGTCAAGATACTCCATCACGGCGTCGGGCGTGCCCACCGCCGAATAGGTCATCATCTGGGAGACGTGCTGGCCCTGCGGTGAGTCGAGGATCATGTCCGCTTCGTCGTCGGTGAACTCCCGCCCGCCGCCGAAGAACAGGGAGACCCTTGCGCGCTTGGTCTCCTGCAGCATGGCCTGCGCTTCAGAGGCGGAATCAGCGGCAATAACATTCACGCCGGCAATCACGTGCGGCGCATCCAGCTGGGCGGAGGGCTTGAATTCCCGGCGGTAGATGGCCACGGCATCCTGCAGCGCGTTGGGCGCAAAGTGCGAAGCGAAGGCGTAGGGAAGTCCCAGCTGGGCGGCCAGCCGTGCGCCGAACAGGGATGAGCCCAGGATGTAGAGCGGCACGTTGGTGCCCTTGCCCGGGGTGGCTTCCACACCCTGGATGCGGGTGGGGCCGGTGAGGTAGCCCTGGAGCTCCAGGACGTCCTGCGGAAAGCTGTCCGCGGACATCGGGTCCCGCCGCAGCGCACGCATGGTGTTCTGGTCGCTGCCGGGTGCGCGGCCCAAGCCGAGGTCGATGCGCCCCGGGTGCAGGGTTTCCAGGGTGCCGAACTGTTCGGCGATGGTCAGCGGCGAGTGGTTGGGCAGCATGATGCCGCCGGCGCCCAGCCGGATGCTTTCCGTGTGCGCGGCCACGTGGGCGATCAGCACGCTGGTGGCTGACGAGGCGATGGAGGACATGTTGTGGTGCTCGGCGTACCAGATCCGCCGGTACCCCAGCCGCTCGGCGCTTTGCGCCATGGCCACGCTGCCTGCGAAACTCTCCGCCGCCGTCTGGCCTTTGCCGATGGTTGCCAGGTCAAGGATGGAAAGCGGAAGAGTCACGTGAGGTGCCGGCCTTTCGAAGCGTTGCGTAGTTTTGCCCGCCGGGTCACGACGGGCACGAAAGGCATAACGACGGCGAGGCCCCGCTTATTTCGAACGGGCGAAAGACTTCCGGGACTACCTGGCCAAAAGGAATCACGCCATTAGATGGCGCAGCCTCCGTATCCGATCTGCGTGTCGATGGCATTGATCTTCGTCTGCACTGCCCCCAGTTGATCCTGCAAGCTGCGCACCACTGCCTTCTGCACATCAATGGCTTTACTGTTGCTCCCCTTCCTGCCCGCCAGGCCGGCCAGCACACCCTGGGCTTCCACCAGCTGCCGGTCAAGCGCGTTCAGCTGGAGCTGCAGGTCCTTGAGCGCTGATTCCGCCGCGGTGATCTCACCTTCCAGAGCAGTGAGCTGGGCCAGAAGCGGCGTCACCCTGCCCTGCAGCACGAGGATCTCCGCTTCCTTGGACTGGATTTCCGCGTTCTTCAGGGCCAGGTCAGCCACCAGCTTGTCCATAATCGCGTTCAGGCTTTCGATCTCTTTCGTCTTGCCGGAAACCAGACTCTGCGCTGCATCAACAGCCGCCTGAAGGGCCGGAAGTTCGCCTTTGAGACCTGAAATTTCCAGCTGTTTTGCTCCCACCGCGGATTCCGCTGCAACACGGGCCGCCTCGGCCTCCGCCAAAGCCACCTTCCTTGCCTCCACCACGGACTCCTGGCCGGCAATGGCTTGCTCGGCAGCGGCCACGTTCCCGATGAGCGCCGGCAGCGCCGCTTCCAGATCCTTCAGAATCTTCTCCTGGGTGGAGAGTTCGCCTGATGCCACAGCGGCTGTGTCCGTAAGCACTGTGAGCTGCTGTTGCAAAGCGTCCAGTTCAGTCTGCTTCCCAGCGACGGCAGTGTTCGCCTGGTCCACGGCGCCCTCAAGCGCGGGAAGTTCGGCCGTGAGCTTCGCGATTTCGCCTTCTTTGGCCGTGACGGCCGCATTCGCAATCGTCAGGACCGACTGCAGCGGCACGGACAGCGTCTGCAGCGCGCTGCTTTCCTGCTGCCTGGCCAGCAACTGGCTGTTCAAGGATGACACCTGCGCGTTAAGGGCCGCAAGGTCCCCTTGAAGTCCGGAAATCTCGGCGTCTTTGTCGTTGATCTGCGCGCTGACGGCAGCCAGCAACGTCAGCTTCTCAGCCCGTTGGGTAATAAGGCCGTTCGCGCTGCCATTGTTCTTGTCTATTTTCGCCGTCAACGCCGCGATCTCTGCTTCAAGAGTGTTCTTGTTGGCCTCCAGCTGGCCCAGCTGGGCCTGGGCCGTTGCCAGCTCATCCTGTATGGCCACTATGGCGGTATTTATGGTGCTGATTCGGCCTTGGAATACCGCTACCTCCGCTTCTGCCTCAGCGATGTGGTTATCGTTGGCTTTCACCGCGGCCGCAGCTGCCGCTGCCTCCGCCTCCAAGGTGACGAGCCGTGCCTCGGCCGCAACAATCTCGGCGGTCTTGGCTGCGAGCGCTGCCGCTGCTGAGCCGGCGGCAGCTTCACGAACCTCCAGATCCGCTTCGACGGCCGCGATCTCAGCTTTCTTATCTGCCACGGCTTTGTCCGCTGCCGCCGCCGTTGCCTCCAGTTCCGCGAGCTTCTGCTCTGCCAGCCGTATGGCCTCCCGCTGCGCCTGCAGGGCTTCCTCAGCGGCTTTGCCTGTTGTCTCCAATGACGTGAGGTCAATTTTGGCTGCGGTCAGTTCGTCCCTTGCGGTGGCTACAGCCGCGACGGCTTCTTGCGCCGTGGTGGTCAGGGTTACTAGATCGTCTTCTGCCGCCTCGATGTGAGCTTCCTTGGCCGCCAGTTCAGAGGCCGCGTTCCCGGCGGCCTGCTGAAGGACAAGAAGCTCGTCGGCGGCGGTATCGATCGCGCGCTGGGCACCGGCCATTTCCGCGGTCAGGGCAGCGGCTTCGGCGCGAAGACCGGCAGCGGCCGCTTCAGCCGCAGCCTGCTGCTCAAGCAGGGGCGCGAGCTCGGCTTCGACCCCAGCCTTGTCGACATGCAGGATGGCCAGGGCCTCCCGGGTGTCTGAAATGGCGGCCAGCGTTGCGGTTTTCTCCCCGTCAAGCCTGGCGATGTCGGCCTCGGCAGTGTTGACGTCTTTCGCCAGCTGCTGTGCCTCCGCCTCGAGGGCCGCCATCTCCGTATTCACTGCAGCCTTCTGCTCCATGAGTGCCGCCTGCTGTGCCGCCAGCCCATCACGTTCAGCCTGCAGCCTGGCAATGACATCGGCGTTCTTTTTGGCCGCGGCTTTCAGCAGGTTTTCCTGGACGGTCCCCCGGTGTGCCAGCTGGTTCACCACGCCATTGCAGATCGATCCGTTGGACGATGTCCCGGCGACGGCCGGCTGCACCAGCACCAAGCTGGTGGCCAGCAGGCCCGGCAGGACAACGGCAGCGGCGAGGCGGCGTGGAACCGACGGCTTTGACGGGGAAGTGCGCATGTGTGCTCCTGAGACCGGTGAGCGGCCCCCATTGGCCGCTGCTAGCCCAACGGTAGGTTGCGGCAGCTGCTAAGCACACGCGTAATCCCACACCTGTCTTTAGGCCCCAGGTACTCGTTAAAAGGCGACACCCGGCGCGCGCTACTTGGTTCTTGACTCGGCAGAGGGCCCGAATATGACCGCCGCGGTCCCCCGATTAACCGGCGTTACGCCCTGTATCTCCGGGTTGCGGCGGCCTTTGATTCCCTTCGCGGCGCTGGCGGATAGTTGCTGCAACGAGCACACCCGATGCAACCGCTACCTACTTCCCAAGGGGGAATCTTGGCCATCACCAGAACGAAACCCGCCGCCGCCGCGGCCCTGACAGCAGCAGCATTGCTGGGGCTGGCTGCCTGCGCTGATCCGGGCGCGACGGCGGCGACAGCACCGTCGTCGTCCTCCGCGACAGTGGCGGGGAAGCAGTTCAACCTGTCCCCGGAGCAGGACCGCTTCAAGGTCACCGTTGACCCCGCTGCGGCGGCACTGGTCCCCGAGGCCATCAAGGCCGACGGGAAGCTTACCATCGTGAGCACCGGCGGCACTGCTCCGCTGAGCCTTTTCGCGACCGACAACAAGACCCTCATCGGCAGCGAGGTGGACATCGCCTACGCGGTGGGCGAGACGCTTGGCCTGGAGGTCGAAGCGCTTCCCGTGGCCTGGGCTGATTGGCCGCTGGGCGTTGAATCCGGCAAGTACGAGGCCGTGCTGTCCAACGTGACCGTCACCGAGGCCCGCAAGGAATAGTTCGATTTCGCCACTTACCGCAATGACCTGCTGGGCTTCTACGCAAAGAGCGATTCAAACATCGGCGAGATCAAGGACGCCAAGGACGTGGCGGGCAAGCGGGTCATCGTTGGCTCCGGCACCAACCAGGAAGCCATCCTGGTGCGCTGGGACGAGGAAAACAAGAAGAATGGCCTGGCGCCGATCGAGTTCCAGTATTACGACGACGATTCCGCCTCGTCGCTTGCCCTTCAGTCGGGCCGGGCGGACCTGACCTTCGGACCCAACGCGGGTGCCGCCTACAAGGCTGCGCAGGATGGAAAGAGCAAGCAGGTGGGCACGCTCAACGGCGGCTGGCCGCTGACGGCGGAAATCGCCTTCACCACCAAGAAGGACAACGGCCTGGCCGTGGCTGCCCAGGCAGCGCTGAACGAACTGATCGAAAACGGCACCTACGCCAAGATCCTGGACCGCTGGGGCCTGTCATCCGAGGCAATCCAGAAGTCCGAGTTGAACCCGGCAGGCCTGCCAAAGAAGTAAAGGTCCTGCCGACGAAGGAATCCCCGCCGGGCACCAGCCCGGCGGGGATTTTTATGCCCAATTCCGGCGGTGGCGTGAACGCCGGAAACTAAGCTGTTAAGGAGCAGGTCCAGGTCCATATAAGTATGAAAGGGACGAGCCATGACGGACGGGAAGTATGACATTGACGGCCGACTGGCGCAGCTGTTGGCCGCAACTGTCCGGCTCGACCCTGATGCAACGATCGAGTTGACTGTTGTCGTTGACGGGACCATCATTTCGGGATCGGTCGCGTCCGGGCAGGCCTGGGAGCGGCGGCAGAATGACCAGATCCGCGTCGGCAGCCCGGCCATCGCCGACGCCTTCGCCTCCGTTGCCTCACCCGCGGACGAACAGAAACTGAACGATGATCTGTACGTTCATTTTCTTGGCCCCGTGCTCGTGACAGGGGGACGCCAGGTCCGCCTGCAGGCAACCAGGGTCGATCTGCGTAAAGTCGCGGCCTGGAGCATCGGACGTGTGCCCGCTGATCAGGAATGGCACCGCCCTGCCAACGACTGAAGTCCCACCGCGGCCGCAGGAACTAAAACGGCGGCGGTTCCGGCGGCTTGCCTGGATCAGGCCCCGGATGGACTTCCACGGGTTCGCTGATGTGGACGCGGCCGAATGGTGATTGCCACTCGAGGTTGCCGGACCCAGGCATCTGCCTGTACTTCCAGGCCCCTATGGACTTGAGCGCGTGGTGTCTTCGGCACAGCATTGCAAGGTTGCCGGCGTCGGTCGGTCCCCCGTCCTGCCACTCAACGGTATGGTCGGGTTCGCAAACAGAGACCGGGCGGGTACAGCCCGGGAACCTGCAGGTGCCGTCACGGCTGTGCAGGTACCGTAGCAACGCCTTCGGCGGACGGTAAGCCGTCCGCCCAACCCCGAGGGCTTTGCCGGTGGTGCAGTCAGTGAAAAGCCGCTGCCAGTTGGGGGCCAGTGCCGCCAACTGTCGGGCGGTGGGACCGTCAATGGGCCCGTAGCCGGCAAGTTCCGCGGAGTCCAGTGTCGCTTCGCTTCCTGTGCCGCCCCCGAGTGCCAGGCCTAGGGGAATGGTCACTACCACCTCGGCCCGGAACACCCCGAACTCTAACTCCCCAGTTCCGCCGAGGAGACGGTGGGCCAGTGCATCCGCCCGGAACTCCGGGAGCGTGCTGGAGCCGGACCGGACACCGTCCCCAACAATGGCGCCTGAGTCACGGCTATGTTCCGCAACCTTGGCCTTGATCAGCCGTGCGTCGTGGTCGAGCCGTAAATGGCCAGGCCAACCTCTGCAGGAAGGGAGGCGGTGAGGGTGCACATCCCGTCCGGCTCGGGTGAGAACCACACGCCGCGTTCGCGGTGGGCGGCTGCTTTCCGGGCCGCGAGGCTCTCTGGATGGAGCCGCTCACGCAGCCTGCGCAGGCAGCTGCGCAGTTCGACGGCGGTGCGGAGACGGCCGTGGCGGGTCCGCGTCCGTTGCAGGGCCACCCGCGAGAACTTTTCAGCGTGCCCGGCAGGCAGGAAGCGCGCCTGTTCGAGGATGGTCCGTGCGTGCCCGTTGGAAATCTTTCCTTCTTCAACCGCTTCAAGAACTTCCCATTGGGACGTGGTCAGTTCTGCGGCTTCATTCAAGGAGCGTGCGGCTGAACCTTCGGAGACGGCGCAGGCGGTAGCCACCTCTGTGACGGCGAGCGCATGGGCCTCGTCCCCGCCAAAACGCACGGGCTGCTCCTCCCGCCTCACCGGGGTCTCTTCGCCAACGGCCTCTTCGACCCGGGCCAGGGCACGCGTTTTCATGGCCGTTCCCCAGGCAATGAGCCGGTCTGCTGATGCGACGAGCCGAAGAGCCTGGTCAGCCGAGAGGAAGGAAGGGAGTGGAAAGCTCACGGTCCCGACCAGAAGTGGATCCCCATCCGCGAAGGCGACAGCAGGAACCCAGGCATCATCAGCCTCCGGGGCCGTTTGATGCCGCATGCGCTGCCCTCCTCCTGAGACGTCGGGTTTTCCTTATCCGGACGCTTCCAGCCTAGGTGCGGGGTCTGACAAACGCCCTACAGATGCTGCTCCCACACCGTCAGCTGCAGCTGCACAGCCCCAGCGGAAGGCTCGACGACGGCGGCACCCTCCTCGCCGTCGTCGGCCTTTCCACCGCGGTGCCAATTCATCAGGCGCGGACCGTCTCGGCGGAGCGCACGGGCGTCTCCAGCCCCAGGTTCTCCCGCAGGGTGGTGCCCCGGTATTCGGTGGGGTAGACGCCGCGTTCCTGGAGTTCGGGCACCAGGTGGTTCACGATGTCGTCCAGCCCCGTTGGAATGAGCCACGGTGAGACGTTGAAACCGTCCACCGCGCCCACGCGGGCGTACTCGGCCAGCTGGTCGGCCACCGCAGCGTAGGAACCCGTGAAGGTGGAGTCCACGCGCGCGGTGCGGGACGTGACGAACTGGCGGATGGAGAGCCCCTTGTCCTTGGCCTCGGCCCGCCACTGGTCCGCCAACTGCCGTGCCTTCGCGCCGTGGAAGCCGCTGCCCCGGGTTTCAGAGGTTTCCTCCACCACGGGATCAATCTCCGGAAGCGGGCCGTCGGGATCGTAGTCGGACAGCTCACGGCCCCAGAACTGTTCCAGGTACGCCACCGCCTGCTGCGGACCGATCTGCAGGCTGCGGACCCACTCCTTCTTCTCCGCCGCCTCTTCCGCGGTGGGAGCCAGGATGAATTCGCTGGCCGGCATGATCTGCACCGCGTTGGCCCCGCGGCCGGCAGCCAGCGAGCGCGCCACGAGGTCCTGGCGGAACTCGACGGCGTCATCGAACGTGGGGTGGGCGGAGAAGATCACATCGGCCTGCCGCGCTGCGAAATCACGGCCTTGCGGGGAGTCGCCGGCCTGGAACAGCACCGGCCGGTACTGGGCGCTCCGCGGCAGGCGGGGGGTGACATCCACGGTGTAGTGCTGCCCCTCATGGAGCACCGGGCGGGCAGGACCGTTCGGGGTCTCCCAGGAGTCCCAGATCCGCTTTGCCGTCTCCACGAAGGCTTCGGCGTGCTTGTACCGGTCCGCGTGGTCCAGGTAGCCGCCGCGCCGGAAGTTCGCCCCGGTCCAGGCGTTGTCCGTAGTGACGATATTCCACGCCGCACGGCCGCCGGAGATCAGGTCCATTGAGGCGAGCCGGTGGGCCAGATCCGCGGGATCGTTGTACGTGGTGTTCTGGGTGGCCACCAGACCGATGTTGTTGGTGACCGAAGCCAGCGCCGCGAGCATGGTCTGGGCGTCCGGCCTGCCCACCACGTCCAGCGCGTGGGGCCGGCCGAGATGTTCCCGCAGGCGGAGCCCTTCACCCAGGAAGAACGCGGCGAACAGCCCGCGCTCGGCGGTCTGGGCGATGCGGCGGAACGATTCGAAGTCGGTCTGCGAGCCGGATTCCGGGGCCTTCCAGATGGTTCCCGAGTTGACGCCCTGAAAGAAAATGCCGAACTGCAGCTTCCCTGTCGGCGTGAAAACATTGGATGTAGCACGGCTGTGCTGCGTCATGGTTTTTCCCTCACTTTCCGGTGCCGGCAGCGGCGGATGCATAGCGGTTGGTCGGACGTTCGAGGCCCAGCAGGTCACGGAAGGTGCCGTCCTGGACGGGAGAACGGAGGGCACCGCGCCGCCTCAGTTCCGGCAGGACCAGCCGGGCCAGTTCCCCGAGGTCCACCGCGAGCGACGCCGGGTGGAGCCGCACGCCGTCGGCCTCTGCGAGCAGCGGCGCCAGGAGGTCAACGAGGGCTGCCGCCGGGCCGGTGTACCTCGCCCGGCCGCTGTCGGCGCCGGCCCCGCGGTCCCCCGCAGCCTGCCCCCGGGCGTCCAGGACGACGTCGAGCTCGGCAACCACCGCCACCGAAGCTCCGACGCGGGTGCGGACGTCGCGGACCTCGGCGGCCAGCAGTTCAGGGGTCGGCGCGTTCACCAGCACACCGTCCACGGCGTCCGCTGAAACCCCGCCCAGCAGGGACGCCGGAACCAGCACCGGCAGCTGCCCCTGGAGCGGCCTGGGAATAATGGATGGGCCCTTGACCGAATAGGCCGCGCCCGCGAAGTCCGCCGGGGTTTCAAAGTCGGCGTAGTGCAGCTTGTCCACGTCGATGTAGCGGCCGGTGGCGACGTCACGGATCACCGCATCGTCCTCCCACGAGTCCCACAAACGCCGGGACACCTCGATGGAGGCAGCGGCTTCCTGGCCCAGCGCAGCGCCGCTCACAAATTCGCGTCCGACGGCGGCAGCGGCTTCGGGTGATTCCCCTGCGGTAGCGATCCATCCGGCGCGTCCGCCCGCCACGTAGTCCAGGCTCGCGAGCTGCGTGGAAACGTGGAACGGCTCCGTGTACACCGTATCCACCTCCGGCACCAGGGCTATGGTCCGCGTGATGGGGCCGGCGTAGGCCGCACGCTGCAGGGCGTTGGCACGCCCGGGTGCCGGTTCATCGGTAAAGGTGGCCACATGGAACCCGGCGGATTCCGCGGCAAGCACGGCTTCGGTGAGGCTGCCGAAACCGGCACCGTCCCACCCGGCGCCGTCGAGTTCGATCGCCAGGAACCCGGCGCGGGCTGATTCGTTGGTGCTCACTTCCGGTCCTGACGTTCGTAGGGGATCTTCTCGCCGGCTTCGATGGCCACGGGCAGCCGGTTTTCGGCCGGCGGCAGCGGGCAGGTGGCCAGGTCCGTGTAGGCGCAGGGCAGGTTGACGGCCCGGTTGAAGTCCAGCTCCACCGAACCGTCCGCGGCCGGCACCACGGAAAGCGAACGGTTGGCTGCGTAGGTGGTTTTGCCGGAGGTCTGGTCCGTAAACAGGACGGACAGCGAACCGGGTGCGTGGCCGTTGAACGCCGTCAGCGCCAGTTCCCGGCCTGCCAGTTTGAAACGGATTTCACCCGGGGCCTCGTAGACATGCTGGATGCCTTCGACGGCGGCCCCCACCGTGGTGGGCCGCGGCGCCTCGAAGGGCACAAAGGTCCCGCGGACGGCGTAGGCAGCGTCCGGCGAGTAGGCAGGGGTGCCCTGGTATTCGCGGAGCAGTGCGTTCTCCGGGTTCCGCGGCCGCACAATGTACTCGCCGCCGCGCTTCGCCACCTCAATGACCGTATCGCTGGACGCCAGGTTGATCCCGCCGCGCTCCTCGATGGATCCCAGCTCAATGGTGGCACCGGAGCCGGTGTTCAACTCCCGCCCGTCCCGCTGCAGGCTTTCGCTTGCCTCCAGGACGATGCGGACGGCGTCGTCCACTGCACTCCACGTGCCGGGAACATCGTCCAGCCGCCTGGCGGAGGAGTCCAGCCAGTGCAGGTGCGTGACGGCGAGGAAGCCGTGCGGGTGCGCGCGCTGGCGTTCGTGGGCCGTGTGCCATTCCTGCCAGTCGGCGTCGAAGGACTCGAGGGCGGTTTCAGTGTGCGTAGACAAAGTGTCTCCTTGTGGTGCTGGTGCGGGCGGATTCGGGGCGGTTGCCGTAAGGATCTTCGGCTTCCCACAGCGTGGTGGGCGCGGCCGCCCGGACAGCGGGAATGACCTCCAGCGCGAACCGCTCCAGGACCTCCAGCTGCTGTTCGAACGGCAGCGTGGTGGGCAGCGAGATGGACTGCAGGTCGTGGCCGTACAGCGAGTGGTAGCTGAGGATTTTGTCGATCACCTGCTCCGGGCTGCCCACCAGCGCGGGGCCCTCGGCCACCGCGTGCTGGATGTCCCGGAAGGGTGTGTTGTTGCCCGGCACGTTGCGGTTCGCCGTCAGGGCCTCATACACCGGCCCGAACTGCCGGATGGCCTCCTGGGTGGTGTCCGCGATGAACACCCCGCCGGCACCGCTGCCCGAACCCACGTACTGCTGCCGGGGATCGTGGCCGTGCCGCTCATACTCCGCCCGGTAATGCTCGATCAGCACCTGGTAGTTCTCCCGGGGCTGAATGGCGTTCGCCGTGAACAGCGGGTCACCCCATTTGCCGGCAAGGGCGGCGGACGTCAGCGTTGTAGCAGAGCCGTGCCAAATCCTGGGCGGACCGTCAAAGGGGCGAGGAGTGGTGGTGGTTCGCTCTGTCAGCGCCGGGCGGAAGCGCCCTGACCAGGTGACTCCTTCTTCACGCCAGAGCCGGCGCAGCAGCCCATACTTCTCGGCCAGGAGGTCCCACTGGTCAGCGAGGTCCAGCCCGAACAACGGGTATTGCAGCACCTCGTTACCCTTGCCAATCACCAGTTCCAGCCGGCCGCGGCTGAGCTGGTCGATGGTGGCGTAATCCTCGGCCACCCGCACCGGGTCCAGCACCGACAGCACGGTGACGCCGCTCTGCAGCCGGATCCGGTCCGTCACGGCGGCGATTGCTGCCAGCACCGTGGTGGGCGAGGAGGAGATAAACTCCCCGGCGTGGCGCTCCCCTATGGAGAAGCTGTCGAACCCCAGTTCCTCGGCCCGCCGCGCGGTTTCCACCACCTGGTTGAGGCGGTCCGCTGTGGAGACGATCTCCCCGGTCACCGGGTTTTTCAGGTGCGGGATGATGTCCAGGACCTGGAACTTCATGAGGTCTTCCCGGAAGGAACGGCACTGGCCGTCGCCTGGGCGGCAGCGAAGGTCTCCTCGGTGATGGTCTTCGACTCCGGCAGCGCCTCCTCGGACAGGCCCCAGCGCTCCAGCACCTCTGCGTACGAACCGTCCTCAATGGCCGCGTTCAGGGCCTCGGTGATGACCGGGGCCAGCCCGTTGCCGCGAAGGGTGGTGGCTGCCACCAGGGTTTCCGAGGGCCAGCCGGCGTTGACCTTGCCCACCACCTTCAGGTCGTCCCGGGTGTTTTCCCGGTACACCGTGGACGGGTAGGGGGCGATGTTCAGGTCCGTCCGCCCCGAGGAGAGAGCCAGGATGGTGTCCGCGTCCGACGAGTAGTACTGCAGGGTGGCGGGTGCCTTGCCCTTGTCCTCGAGTTCCTTGTTCCACGCGAGAAGGATCTTCTCCTGGTTGGTGCCGGACCCCACGGACACCTTCAGGCCGGAGATGTCATCCGCGCCCTTGATGTCATAGCTGGCGGACTTCTTCGCCTCGAAACCCATAAAGGCGGCGCGGTAGCTGGCAAAGTCGAAGAGCTTCACCCGGTCCTTGTTCACACCCACGTTGGAGAACACAGCCTCGAAGTCGCCGGACTGGGTCTTCAGCGGCCAGTTTTCCCAGGAGGTGACCTGGACATCCAGCCCCAGGCCCAGCTTGTCCGCCACCAGTTGCGCGATGTCCAGCTCGGATCCAATGGGCGTCTTGTCGTCCGTGGCGTGGAAGGACAGCGGAATGGAACCGGCGGTGGTGGCGATGGTGAGCTTGCCGTCCTTGCCAATGAGTTCGGGGACCTTGGCGGCGAGCGCCGGATCCTTCTCCGCCCGGATGCGCTGCTGGTCCGGGGACGCGTTGTAGACCACGCCGTTGCGTGCCGCCGTCGTCTCAGCTCCGCCCGTGGCAGAGCCCGCAGCTGTTGCACCGGGATCGGCGCAGGCAGACAGCGCGGCTGTTCCGAGGAGTACGACGGCGGGCAGCGCCGCCAGGGTGCGCCTGTTGCGGAAGCGTGGGGTGCGGATGCCGGCAGGTGAAGAGAATGACATGGGAAGTCCTTAGATGTTGAAAGCCGGTTCGAGCACCTTGGAGAAGAAGCTCCTGGTGCGCGGTTCCTGGGGGTTGGTGAAAATCTCCTGCGGGGTGCCCTGCTCCACGATCTGGCCCTGGTCCATGAACACCACGGTGTCCGCCACGTCCCGGGCAAAGCCCATCTCGTGGGTGACGATGATCAGGGTGGTGCCGGAGGTGGCGAGCTCCCGGATAACGTCGAGCACCTCGTTGACGAGTTCAGGATCCAGCGCCGAGGTGGGCTCGTCGAAGAGCAGGATCTTGGGATCCAGTGCCAGGGCCCGTGCGATCGCCACGCGCTGCTGCTGGCCGCCGGACAGCTGCCGCGGGTAGGCATCGGCGCGGTCCTTGAGGCCCACGCGGTCCAGCAGCTCCAGGCCACGGCGCTTTGCCTCTTCCTTGGAGGGGCGTGCTTTTCCGGGACGCTGCGCCACGACGGGCGCTTCGGCCACGTTCTCCAAAGCTGTGAGGTGCGGGAAGAGGTTGAAGTTCTGGAACACCATGCCGATCTCGGTCCGCTGCTTCAGGATGTCCTTCTCGCGCAGCTCATGGAGCCGCCCGCCCCGGACTTCGTAGCCCACCAATGTGCCGTCGATTGAGATGTGGCCGCCGTCCACCTTTTCCAGATGGTTGATGGTGCGCAGCAGGGTGGACTTGCCGGAACCGGAGGGGCCGACGATGACGGCAACGCCGCCCGGCTCAATCGTGAGGCTGACGCCTTTGAGGACCTCGGCGGCCCCGAAGGACTTGCGGACGCCGGTGATTTCCACCAGGCCGCGGGTGGCTGTAGCAGCTGTAACGGTCATCAGAGGCTCCTGGTCCGGTTGGCCACTGCGTGGGTGGCGAAGAATTTACGGGCTTTCTGCCAGGGGGTCAGCGGCAGGTTCCGCACCGCACCCTTGGAGTAGTGCCGTTCGATGTAGTACTGGAAGACGCTGAGGACCGAGGTGATCACCACGTACCAGAGCGTTGCCACCAGGAGCAGCGGGAGGACCTGCTGCGTGCGGTTGTAGATGACCTGCACGGTGTAGAACAGCTCGGAGTAGGCCAGGACGTAGACGATCGATGTGCCCTTGACCAGGCCGATGATCTCGTTGAAGGCGGTGGGCAGGATGGCCCGCATCGCCTGCGGCAGCACAATCCGGGTGGACCGCCGCCAGGCCGGGATGCCCAGGGCCGCCGCGGCCTCCAGTTGCCCTTGGTCCACGGAGAGGAGTCCGCCGCGGATGATCTCGGCCGAGTAGGCCGCCTGGTTCAGGGTCAGGCCCAGGACGGCGGCCGCGAACTGGCTGATCAGCGTGGTGGTCTGGACCTCGAAGAACCTCACGTCGGTGAAGGGGATGCCCAGGCTGATCTTTTCGTAGAGGTAGCCCAGGTTGTACCAAAGGAGCATCTGGACCAGCAGCGGCGTGGACCGGAAGATCCAGGAGAACGTCCAGGACGCCGAGACCAGCAGCGGTGAGGCGGACAGCCGCATGAGCGCCAGGATGAAGCCCAGGACGAACCCGAGCAGGCCCGAAATGGCCGTCAGCTTCAAGGTTTCCAGCAAGCCGTTGATCACGGACTGCGCGGTGAACCACTGCGCCACCACGCCCCATTCCCAGCGCGGGTTCGTGGCAAGGGACCACGCCACCGCCAGGACACCAAGCGCGACGGCGGCAGTCCCCACCCAGCGCCAGGGATGCCTGGCTGCCACCACCGGGTAGCCGGAGTAGTCCATGGCGGTCCGGGCAGGTGGCGCAGGCTGGGGAGCCGCTCCTGCCGTCTGTGCTGACTGTGCCGGCTGTGATTGTGCTGACTGCGCCACCTTCGTTGCTGCTGAACTCATGCGCCACCTCGCTTCTCGAATCGGGTTGGAGCCCGCTGCCCCGGTACCGGTCCTGGCTGGCCCGGTTGCTGGCTGCAAATCTAGGACCGCCCGGAAGAGGCCAGCAAGGCGCCAGGTTGCATATCGTCACGGGACTTAGCGTGGCGTCATGAGTCGGTTTTTTGCGTCCCTTGACGCGCTGTGACGCGGAGTTAACGGGCGTGACCAGGCGCTCGACCGCCGTCGTCACCGCTGCCTAGCATGGGCACTCCGGCGGCCCTTCCAAGGCCCCCGCGTCCCCGTCCGCCCCGCACCGCCGTCAGGAGCCCCATGCCAGCGAACATTCCGGCCGTCGTCTTCATTGGGGGCGGCCCCCGGGCGGCCGGCGTGCTTGAGCGGATTGCCGCCAACCGGCCTGAGATCTTCGCCGGCGCCCTGCAGATCCACGTGGTGGAGCCGTACGTCCCCGGATCCGGCCGCATCTGGCGGTACGACCAGCATCCCGGGCTGCTGCTGAACTCGACGGCGGCCGACGTCACCATGTTCACGGACGCGTCCGTCGCCTGTGATGGTCCCCCGGCGTCCGGCCCCGGACTGGCGGAATGGGCGGACGGCGTATTGGACGGATCCATTACCGATGTTCCGGACTTCCCCCGGCAGCTGCGGGACCAGCTTCACTCCCTCACGGGCTCCTCGTTCCCCACCCGCCAACTTCAAAGCCAGTACCTCGAATGGTTCTTCCGCCGCGCTGCCCGGTCCCTCGGCAAGAGCGTGACCGTGCACCGGACCACGGCGGTGGACATCGCCCCGCTCGGCGACGGCGCGCATGCCGTGGAACTGGCCAACGGGCGGACTTTGCATGCCGACATCCTGGTCACCGCGCTGGGCCACACCGACTCCCGCCCGGACGCCGCCTCCGCCGGCTGGTCCCGCTTCGCCGCCCGCCACGGCGGGTTCCATGCGGCGCCCAGCTACACCACCGACGTCGACTATTCAGCCATCGCCCCCGGGCAGGACGTGATCGTCGCCGGCATGGGCCTCGCGTTCGTCGACCTGCTGGTCCTCCTGATGGAGGGCCGCGGCGGGCGCTTCGACGAAACGCCCGACGGCGGGCTGCGCTACCTTGCGTCCGGCAGGGAACCCCGGCTGTGGGCAGGGTCGCGGCGCGGCGTGCCGTACCACTCCAAGATTTCGTCTGCCCTCCGCGGCCAGGCCCCCGGTCCGCTGCTGTTCTTCACCGCGGACGCCGTCGAGGCCCTGCTCCGGCGGCACGGCGAACTGGATTTCCGAAGCCACCTCTGGCCGCTGATCGCCAAGGAAGCCGGCTACGGCTACTACCGGGAGCTGCTGACCGGCAGCCCGGAGCGGGCCGCCATGGGCTGGGAAGAGTTCGCCTCGCGCTACTCCGGCCTGGACTGGTACAGCTCCGCGCGCACCGAACTCGTGGCTGCCGCCGTCCCGGATGCCGGCCTGCATCTCGACCTCGAGCGGCTGGACCGGCCCTTTGACGGGCGCCGCTTCGCCGGCCTCGGGGAAGTACAGTCCGCCGTGGCAGGGTACATCGGAGAGGACCTCGCGCTGCGGGACAGCCCGGACCATCCGGAGACCCTGGCACTCTTCCTGGCCCTGCTGCACGTTTACATGGAACTGGGGCGCGTGGTGCCTGCGGAACGGCTCAATGCACGGTCCCAGCAGACCGTCCACGGCTGGTGGCACGGGTTCTTCAGCTTTGTCGACTCCGGCCCGCCGCCCCACCGCCTGCGCCAGATGCTGGCCCTGCACCGTGCCGGGCTGCTCCAGTTCCTGGGTCCCGGCCTCGAGGTGACGGTCGACGAGGCCACCGGGCTGTTCCGGGCCACGTCCCCGCACCATCCCGCCGCCATCACGGCCAGCGCCTTCATCGAGGCCCGGCTGCCGTCCACGTCGGTCACCCGGTCGCTCAATCCCGTGCTCGCGTCCCTGCACGGCAGCGGGCTGGGCACGGAGCAGCAGCTGCTCACGGCCGACGGCATCCACTCCACCGGCAAACTGCTGGTTTCCGCCCGGCACCAGCTGGTGGATGCCGCCGGAACCCCGCAGGAAACCGTGTTCGGCATCGGGCCGGGAACCTCAGGCTGGGGCGCGGGAGCGTTTGCCCGGCCCAATACCAATGCCGCACCGTTCCGCGAGAACGATGCCCTGGCCCGGACCATCCTCACCGTTGCCCGTGGCCTGTCCGCCGAAACCTCCGCCACAATAACTCCAGAACCAGCCGCCGTCGGAAAGTACTGAACCCGTGACCGCAGAACCCGAACTCAAGCGCAGGCCCCTTGACCCCGCAGCCCTGGCGGTCCTGAACCTGCCCATGCACGATCCCCGCGTCCGGCCGCTGCTGGACGAACTCGCCGTCGAATACGACACCCGCTACGGCGACCTTTTTGGCCGGGGCGCTGCCGCAGAGGAGCTGAACCGGTACCCAGCCGCCGAATTCGAGGAGCCCCGCGGTGCGCTCCTGGTGATCCAGGAAAACGGCGAATCCATCGCTGGCGGGGCGTTCCGCCAATATGACGCCACCACGGCGGAACTGAAGCGGATCTGGACGCACTCCGCACACCGCCGTCGCGGCCTTGCCCGCATGGTACTCACCGAACTGGAGGCCCTGGCTGGCCGCCGCGGATACACCCGGCTCTACCTCACCACCGGTCCGCGGCAGCCCGAGGCCAAGCACCTCTACCTCACCACCGGCTATGAGCCGCAGTTCGACCTGGCCGCCGACCCCGAGACCATCGGGCCGCTGGCGTTCACCAAGGAACTTCCGGCCGCGCAGAACTGACCGGCGGAGTGCCGCCGCGCAGGCACCGGGCGCCGCTAAGCTGGCGCCATGGCCAACAAAACCACAGCAGAGAAGCTTGCCACCATCCAGAAGGGCTACGCGCTGGACGGTGCCACCATCGAACTGGGGGCCGCCATCATCGACGGCGAACTCCACAAGGACGCGCCGGTGCGGCTGCCGCTGGCCATGATGAACCGGCACGGCCTGGTGGCCGGTGCCACCGGTACCGGCAAAACCGTCACGCTGCACATGATGGCCGAGCAACTCTCCACCGCCGGCGTCCCCGTCTTCCTGGCGGACATCAAAGGTGACCTCTCCGGGCTGGCCACCGCCGCTACCGGCAGCGCTAAGCTCACCGCCCGCACCGAGGGCATTGGACAGGCTTGGCAGGGGAAGACGTTCCCGGTGGAGTTCCTGGCCCTGGGCGGCGATGGTAACGGGGTCCCCGTGCGGGCCACGGTATCGTCCTTCGGGCCCATCCTCCTCTCGCGCATCATGGAACTGAACGACACGCAGGAATCCAGCCTGCAGCTGGTGTTCTACTTCGCGGACAAGAACGGCCTGGAACTCATCGACCTCAAGGACCTCCGGGCCGTGATCCAGTTCCTGACCTCCGCCAAAGGCAAGGACCAGCTGGAGGAGCTGGGCGGGCTGTCCAAGGCAACCGCCGGTGTCATCCTCCGCGAGCTCGTGAACCTCGAGGCGCAGGGGCTGGAAAAGTTCTTCGGCGAACCCGAGTTTGATACCGCGGAGCTGCTGCGGACCGCGCCGGACGGCCGCGGCGTCGTCACCTGCCTCGAGTTGCCCACGCTCCAGACCAAACCGATGCTGTTCTCCACGTTCCTCATGTGGCTGCTCGCCGATCTCTTTGAGGACCTCCCGGAAGCAGGGGACCTGGACAAGCCGAAGCTCGTGTTCTTCCTCGACGAGGCCCACCTGCTTTTCAACGGTGCGTCCAAGGCGTTCCTGGAAGCCATCACCACCACCGTCCGGCTCATCCGGTCCAAGGGCGTGGGCATCTTCTTCGTCACCCAGACTCCCAAGGACGTTCCGGCCGACGTCCTTGGCCAGCTGGCCAACCGGGTGCAGCACGCCCTGCGTGCCTTCACCCCGGAGGATGCCAAGGCGCTCAAGGCCACCGTGTCCACGTTCCCGGTCAGCGACTACGACCTGGAGGAAACCCTGACCTCCGCGGGGATCGGCGAGGCCGTGGTGACGGTCATGAACGACAGGGGCGCGCCCACTCCTGTGGCACTCACCCGGCTGCGGGCGCCCGAGTCGGTCATGGGACCCAGCGATGACGCCCTGGTCCGGAGCACGGTGGCCGGCTCGGCACTCCTGCCCAAGTACGGAACCGCGGTGGATAACCATTCCGCCTTTGAGAAGCTGACCGGCAAGGCTGCCGCACCCACCGGTTCCGCGGTGCCGGGCGGGCCGCCGGTTCCGGGTTCCGGCGACGCTGCGGACGTGGACGCCGAGGCCCGCCGGATTGAGGAGGAGATCCTCGGCCGGCCCAGCAGCAGGCCGGCTCCCGGCCGGAACACTGTTCCCCGCACGCCGGCCGGGGCGCCCCGGTCTTCGCGGCCGGAGTCGGGCGGCGGGATGATGGACGACCTTGGCGGCGCACTCGGTGGCGCCTTGGGCGGCGGCCTGAAGAGCATGGCCAGGTCCATCGGCACCCAGCTGGGCCGTGAACTGCTGCGAGGCGTGTTCGGCACGTCGTCCCGGCGGCGCCGCCGCTGACCCGGGCCGCTCCCAAGGGGCTGCGGACGCCTGCTCCGGCTGCCGTCGTCGGGCCTTAACACCGTGCTTCTCCCCCACAAAGGGTAGACGCCGACTTCAGTGCGCGTTCGCACTAACGTTAGTGTAAGGAACGTGCAGATGAGTCAAGCGTTGGTGAGGATAGCGGCCGGATGGCTGCTGGGCCTCATGCTTGCCGTGGCCGGAGCCGTTGTTGCCGTGAACCTGGTGAACAAGACGGTGGCGAGTCCGCAGCAGCCGGTGCGTGAGTATCTGGACGCGCTGCAAAGCGGCGACGGCGGGAAGGCGCTGGGATTGTTGCGCGCCACCGTACCGCCCAGCAATGCCGCCATGCTCGATGGGACAGGGCTGCAGACCGCCGCGTCCCGCCTGGCCAACGTGGAGATCGGTGAACCGGAGGAGCGTTCCGGCAACCAGGTCATGGTGCCCATGGAATACACCATCGACGGCAGCCGGCTCCGCACGGAGTTCATGCTGCAGAAGACCGGTACCGAATGGATCTTCTTCAACACGTGGGCGTTCGTCCCGTCCCGGCTGCCCACGGTGGACATTACGGTGGTCAACGGCAGCGAGGCCAACGTCAACGGCGTGCCGGTGAACATGCCCAACGGCAGGAACTCCTTCGCGGTGTTCTATCCGGGTGAGTACGAGGCAGCCCTCAACGGGCAATACTTCTCGGCCCCCGCAACCCGCGCGACAGTCACCGCCCGGGACGTCCCCGTGGCGCCGCTCAACCTGCTGACCCAGGCTACTGCCAGCCTGAAGAAGGATGTGGCGGACAAGGTCAAGGAATTCCTGGACGGCTGCGCGGCGGAAGCGGTCAAGGAACAGAAGCTCCAGCCGGACTGCCCGTTCTACTACGCCAGCAACAACAGGGTCCAGGACGGCACCATCAAGTGGACCGTCACGGAGTATCCGAACGTTGCCATCGAACCCTTTGACGGGCGGTGGGTGGTGGCACCCCTGGACGGCAAGGCCAAGGTGGAAGCGCTGCAGCAGAACTCCTTCACCGGAATCTGGTACCCGCTGGAAGAAGAAGTGGACTTCAGCTTCACCACCCGCCTGGACGTCTCCGGCGGCGCGGTCAGGGTCACCCCGGTGCTGAGCTTCTAGGCCGCGCACGCCACTCTGGCCCGGGCCGCACGTCACGCCAGGCATGGTTTTGGCCACCTGTTCAGCGGCGGCCCTTTGTATTCCGGGCTTTTAGGGCAGGCACGCCCACAAAAGCATGTTCAGCGTGACGCAACGGCCGGCTGATGAGGACGTTCTACCTCCGCCGCCCCAGGACAGCCTGGACCTGGGCAACCATCTCACCGGGGTGGTGCACCACATCGGCGTAGTAGTAGCGCAGCGCTGTATATCCCTGGACGACGGATTCGTTGTTCCGCCGATGGTCCTTCTTGACCTGGCTCCACTCTGCATGGTGCCGGCCATCGAGCTCCACCGCCAGCCACCCGTCCAGCAGCAGGTCAACATAACCCACCCGTTCAAGGTAAACCTGGGTCTGCACGAAGATGCCGGCTTGGCGGAAATAGGTTCGCGCCAGCGTCTCGAGGAGGGAGTCGGCGCCTCTGTCCACCCACGCCAAAACTTCCCGGGTTTTGCCGTTGCGCCGGCCCTCGAGCCGCTGGCGGAGGAAGTCTACGGTCATGTCACCCCTGGAGACCGCGCTTTCGACCATAACCAGGGACTGGGCGAAGGGCAGGCAGCGCAGGGCGTGGACCAGTACGTCGGCGAGGGCAACGACAGGATGAAGCCGGGAAGGTGGCAGCAGCAGCCCTGCGTGGTGGATGGCCGAGTCACCCACTGCAGAATGTCGCTGGTGGTAGACATGCCGAAGACCTGGAGGATGCAGGCACCAGAGGCCGTAGTGCGCCGCGGCGCTGGAGCAGGTGAGCAACTCCCGGTTCCGCAGCACGGCAACCAGGTCCGGGGGCGCCGTCGGAAGCGCGTAAAGTCCCCGGTCCGGCTGCAGGATGCCCCTACGCACAGCGCGTCTGAGCGCGGCGTTGTCAACACCGAGCCGGGCAAGGGCAGGACGGCGGGCGGCTCCGCCGCAGCGGGCGAGTGCATCTGGGACATCCATTCGGCCATGCTGGCCGTGCCCCTGGGCGTGCGGCACCTGGTGGCAGCCCTTTGTGGAGAACTGCCGTATCTCGTACGTCACGTCAGGCACGTTTTTGGGTTCAGCTAGCAGCGGCATTCGCGCGAATCCGCGGTTCTTGCCAGGGTACAGCCACAAAAGGCTGCCGCCCGTGACGTTAGAGTCACGGGCGGCAGCCTTTTAAAAAGCGGACGACGGCGGCGCGTCAGTCCATGCCGCGGAGGTCCAGTACCAGCTCGGTGTCTCCGTCGGCCTGCAGCAGCACGGGGATGCCCCAGTCCTGCTGGTACAGGTGGCAGGCGGCGTGATCGGGGATCTCGCCGTCCTCGGTCTCCGGCCCGTCACAGGCGGCCGCCCGCGCGGTGATGTGCAGGATGCCTTCCGGTACGTCCTGGGACAGCTCAAGGGTCCGGAGAAGCCCCACCGATGTTCCGCCGCCGGATACCAGCAGCTCCGGGGGTGTAGAGGAGATCTTCAGCTGCGTGGGATCGCCCCAGCGGTCATCCAGCTTCTGCCCGGTGGGGGCGGTGAAGCGGACGGTCAGCTCCAGCGGGCCGGGGGCCACCGGGCTCTTGGGCCGGTGGGTCTGGGATGCGCCCTCGTCCACCTGCTGTGCTTCCTTGGGGATGGGGACGTACACCAGCTGGTGCTGGTTCGCCTCAACCACCACCAGCAGCGGCTCGGAGCCGGCTGCCTTGGTGTGGTCCACGATAACGTCGGAGGGTTCGGCCAGGCCGCGGGCCAGCGTGGAGACGGTCTTGGTGGCGGGGTCGTACCGGCGGACCGCGCCGTTGTAGGTGTCGGCGATAGCCACTGAGCCGTCCGGCAGGACCGTCACGCCCAGCGGGTGCTGCAGGCGTGCCTCCTCGGCGGCGCCGTCCCGGAAGCCGAAGTCGAACAGACCCTTGCCGACGGCGGTTTCCACGGTGATGGCGCCATCGTCGTCAATGGCCAGCTTGCGCAGGGCAGACGTTTCGGAGTCGGCCACCCAAATGCTGCCGTCGGCGTCCTCCGCAAGGCCCGAGGACTGCGCGAACCAGGCTTCGTGGGCCGGACCGTCCAGCAGTCCTTCGAGGCCGTTGCCGGCAATAATGTCCACTTCACCGGACACGGGGTCGAAGCTGAAGATCTGGTGGGTTCCGGCCATGGCCACCACCACGGCGTTAAGCTTGCGCGACCATACCAGGTCCCAGGGCGAGCTCAGGGAGACTTCCAGGGGATGGTCGCTGAGGCGGCCCGTGAACCCGGCAGCGTCCTCGTCCACCCGCGCGGGGCCGGTTTCGAGCAAACGCTGGACGCCGTTGCCGGCCAGGGTGGAGGCCTTGCCGTCTGTCAGCGACAGCCCGCGAAGGCGGTGGTTGACGGAGTCGGCAATGACGACGTCGTAGCCCACCTTGGCTGCCACGTCTCCCGGCAGCAGGACCAGGCCCTGGGGTTCGTTGAACTGTGCGGTCGCGGTGTCGCCGGCGGCCGGACCGTCGGCGTAGCCCTTGGTGCCCGAGCCGAAGGTGGCCAGGACGGTCTGGAAGTCGGTGCCGAGCTCCACGAGGCGGTGGTGGCCGGTGTCGGTGACCAGCCATGAACCCTGCGTTGCGGCACCTGCTGCCGCGCCGCCGTCGGACGCTTCATCTGCGCCGGAACCACGGCCTGCGGGAAGGAAGAGCGCCTTGCCCGGGAACCGCAGGGTGCCGGACGTCGGCTCGGGCGCCACGTACGGGCCGGAGCCGCGGTGCAGGGTGCCCTTGGCATCGTGTTCGGCGATGAGCTCGGGGATCAACACGGCCAGGCCGTCCGCGTGGCCCTCGCCGGAGAGGTGCGCCACGATGTAGCCCTCCGGGTCAATGACCACCAGGGTGGGCCAGGCACGGGCGGTGTACGCCTTCCAGGTCTCCAGCTCCGGATCGTCCAGGACCGGGTGGTGGATCTCGTAGCGCTCCACAGCGGCGGCCAGCGCCACCGGGTCCGCCTCGTGCTCGAACTTGGGCGAGTGGACGCCCACGGTGACCAGGACGTCCGAGTACTCTTCCTCCAGTGGGCGCAGCTCGTCCAGGACGTGCAGGCAGTTGATGCAGCAGAAGGTCCAGAAGTCCAGCAGCACGATCTTGCCGCGCAGGGCTTCAAGGTCGAGGGTCTTGCCGCCGGTGTTCAACCAGTTACGGCCCACCAGTTCGGAGGCTCGGACCCGGTGGTGGGTGCGTACGGTTTCGCTCATCAGCGTCCTTCCAGCTTGTTGCGGTCAGCCAGCTTGGCATCGCGTTCGGCCAATTTGGCAAACATATCGTTGTAAGCGGTGAGATCGGCGTCGTTATTCCTGTCGGCCGCCCGGTCCACCCGTTTGGTTTCCCGCGCATCGGACCGGGACCACATGATGGCGACGCCGATCGCCACCAGGAGGGTGGGCACCTCGCCGATGCCCCAGGCCACTGCGCCGCCGGTCTGCTGGTCCATCAGTGCGGACTGTCCCCAGTCCCGGCCCAGGTTGCCGAAGTAGTCGGCGGCCAGGAGGTTGGTGCCGCCCATGATCGCCACGCCGAAGAACGCGTGGAAGCCCATGGTGGCCAGGAGCAGGAGCAGCCGCATGGGGTACGGCGCCCGGCGCGGCAACGGGTCCGAACCGATCATGCTCAGCACGAAGATATAGCCCGTGAGCAGGAAGTGCACGATCATCAGCTCATGGCCCACATGCTCGCGCATGGCGAACCCGAACAGGTCGGAGTAATAGAACAGCACAATGGAGCCGGCAAAGTTGGCGGCCGCGAACAGCGGATGGGTAACCACCTGGGAGAACTTCGAGTGCACGAAGACCAGGATCCACTCCCGGGCTCCACGTGAACCGTCGCCGCGGGGTTGCAGGGCGCGCAGGGCGAGCGTGACCGGTGCACCCAGCACCAGGAAGATGGGGGCCACCATGGTCAGCGCCATGTGGTCCACCATGTGCGCGGAGAACAGGACGCGGCCATAGACCGACGGCGGCCCGGACGTGATGTAGGTCAGCACCAGCAGGCCGATCACCCAGTTAACGGACCGGAACCACTGCCACGTGTCGCCTCGGCGATAGACCTTTGCCACGCCGAGGAAGTAGGACACCAGCCCGAACAGGGCCACGGCTATCCAGAGCCAGTCGAGGCGCCATTCCGTCAGCCAGCGCTCCGGCGTGAGTTCGGGGGGCAGTTCGTACCCGGTCAGGATGAAGGCCGGCGACGCGTCCGGCGCATAGGTTGCGGGCTCCGGCGGGGCCGAACGCCCCAGGGCGACGGCCACGCCGGAGGTCAGGCCCATCACCAGGAGTTCTGCCAGGACCAGCTGCCACAGCACGCGCCGCGAGGACATGGTGGAGCCCTTGCGGCCCAGCTGCGGGATGACCCATTGGCGGTGCATGAAGCCGATCCCGCCCAGGACCAGGGTGGCTGCGGATTTGGCCAGGATCAGTTGGCCGTAGGCGGAGCCGAAGAGATCTCCCCAGTTGGTGATCCGGATGCTGGCATTGATGACCCCGGAGGCGAACACCAGGACAAAGGCGAAGCCCGCCAGGGAGGAGAACCTGCGGAGGGTGGATTCCGTGATGTCACCGGCTACCCCTGCCTTGGAACCGGTGAGGATGCCGGAGAGCAGGGCCAGCAGGATGATGCCGCCCACCCAGGTGCTGACGCCCACCAGGTGCAGGCCGAGGGAGTTGATGGCGCCCTCGTGGTCTGACGAGCTTGAGGAGTGGCCAATCAGCGCTGTGGGGACCAGCCCAATGAACGCCAGGACCAGGGTCAGCGCCAGCCCGCCGAGGGACCTGACGCCGAACAGCGCTGTGGTGACGACGGCGGCGATGATGGTGACGGCCAGCCAGGCGCGCCCCGTCTCGATGTCCGTCATGAAATACACCAGGGCCTGCGTGAACTCGGCGTCTCCCGAAAGCGCCTGCCCGGCGACGTCCGCGTACGTCAGGACCAGGACGGCGATTGCGGACAGGGTCCAGGTTGCGCCGGCGGCGGCTGCCACGGCCAGAGCACGGCTGAAGGCAGGGTGCTCCGGGCCGCCGTCGGCTTCGGACGCTTCCCTGGCCCTGCTGCGGGGCGCCAAGCTCCTGGGCAGGATTCCGACGGCGAAGATCAGGCCGCCGATGACCGTTGCCAGGGAAATGTTGTGGATGGCCTTGCTGGCGGGCAGGCCCCAACGCACCAGGGCGCCGGGGTCGGCGACGCCGCGGGTTGCCGCAGCACCGGAGAAGATGAGGGCGGCAACAAGGCCAAGGAATACTGCGGCCAGTCCGGCAAGCTGCCAGGGGCGTGAGATGCCGGAGGCGCCGCTGTCCTGCCCCTGCGCTCCCTTGCCGGGAGCGGACTGGGGGTTTGTGGAACGGGGTTTTGCGGCAGAAGACACCACTCCATTGTCCGCTACGCCTGCCCGGGCCGCGAATCGGCCTTAAAAGCAAAAGGAGCGGCAACCTCCCGGTCACCGCTCCTTTTCCACGCCGGCTCTGGGCCGGGGAGGAAGAAGCTTACTTCTTGTTGGAAACCGCAGCCTTGAGCTTGGAACCGGCGGTCAGCTTGACGCTGTGGCCTGCTGCGATCTGGATGGTCTCACCCGTCTGCGGGTTGCGGCCGGTGCGTGCTGCACGGTCGGTACGCTCGACGGCGAGCCAGCCCGGGATGGTGATCTTCTCGCCCGCGGCGACAGAAGTCTCGAAAACCTCGAACAGTGCGTCGAGGACGGAGTTGACGGCTGCCTGGCTGGTGCCGGCCTTGCCCGCTACCTCTGCAACAAGTTCACTACGGTTCTTAGCCATTTATGTCCTCCTGGACGGTCATCTTTATGGAGCCTGCACGCGGCATGCGCACAAGCCACTGTTCGAAAACTTACCAGCTTGGGCGGTCGAGGTCCGCAAATTCCGCGTGTTTCCGCGACTTTTTGAGGTTAATCACCGGATTTTGGGGGGTTTTCAGCCCCGATTGTGCCCTCAGCGGACGCTCTCTCACCTACTGCAGGTTCCCGGGCGACGCTCCATCAGCTGTTGCGGGTTCCCGGGTGACGCCGCATCACTTGTCCTGGGTTCGCTGTGGACGGCCTATCACCCGGGCGGATTGTCCGACGGCGGGACGGTGCCTTGGTGCCCCGCGGCGTGACCCGGGGTGGGTGCTCTGTCAGTTGTGGTTGTCATCCGGGGTTTTTGGGTGCGTTATCTGATAGGGCATCCCGGGGCGGTGGTGTTTAAATGCGGGAGGCCCCAACCATTTCTGGTTGGGGCCTCGACCTTAATGGTTGTCCGGCGGTGACCTACTCTCCCACACCCTCCCGGGTGCAGTACCATCGGCGCTGTGGGTCTTAGCTTCCGGGTTCGGAATGGGACCGGGCGTTTCCCCCACGCTATGACCGCCGTAACCCTTGCTCCACACCCCCGTGGGGGTGGGAAAACTTAGTAGTTACAACTGTGGTGTTGTTATTCATTTGGTGTTCCCTGCAACAAACGGGTTTGTTGTTTGGGAACCACATAGTGGACGCAAGCAGTCTTGTTTCTTTTTACCCGACCCTTGGTGCAAACGCTTTTGAAGTTCGTTTGCGGGGAGGGGTGTGTGGTGTAAGTTGTTGGCCTATTAGTACCGGTCAGCTTCACGAGTCGTTAGTCCTCGCTTCCACATCCGGCCTATCAACCCAGTGGTCTGGCTGGGGGCCTCTCACACACGAGGTGTATGGAAATCTCATCTTGAAGCGAGCTTCCCGCTTAGATGCTTTCAGCGGTTATCCCATCCGAACGTAGCTAATCAGCGGTGCACTTGGCAGTACAACTGACACACCAGAGGTTCGTCCGTCCCGGTCCTCTCGTACTAAGGACAGCCCTTCTCAAATTTCCTGCGCGCGCAGCGGATAGGGACCGAACTGTCTCACGACGTTCTAAACCCAGCTCGCGTACCGCTTTAATGGGCGAACAGCCCAACCCTTGGGACCTACTCCAGCCCCAGGATGCGACGAGCCGACATCGAGGTGCCAAACCATGCCGTCGATATGGACTCTTGGGCAAGATCAGCCTGTTATCCCCGAGGTACCTTTTATCCGTTGAGCGACGGCCATTCCACAATGTACCGCCGGATCACTAGTCCCGACTTTCGTCCCTGCTCGAGATGTCTCTCTCACAGTCAAGCTCCCTTGTGCACTTACACTCGACACCTGATTGCCAACCAGGCTGAGGGAACCTTTGGGCGCCTCCGTTACTTTTTAGGAGGCAACCGCCCCAGTTAAACTACCCATCAGGCACTGTCCCTGACCCGGATTACGGGCCGAAGTTAGATGTCCAAAGTGACCAGAGTGGTATTTCAACGATGACTCCACCCGAACTGGCGTCCGGGCTTCAACGTCTCCCACCTATCCTACACAAGCCACTCCGAACACCAATACCAAACTATAGTAAAGGTCTCGGGGTCTTTCCGTCCTGCTGCGCGTAACGAGCATCTTTACTCGTACTGCAATTTCGCCGAGTTTATGGTTGAGACAGCGGGGAAGTCGTTACTCCATTCGTGCAGGTCGGAACTTACCCGACAAGGAATTTCGCTACCTTAGGATGGTTATAGTTACCACCGCCGTTTACTGGGGCTTAAATTCTCAGCTTCGCCGTGAGGCTAACCGGTCCTCTTAACCTTCCAGCACCGGGCAGGAGTCAGTCCGTATACATCGTCTTGCGACTTCGCACGGACCTGTGTTTTTAGTAAACAGTCGCTTCCCCCTGGTCTCTGCGGCCCCGATCCCCTCCACACCGCGAAGGTGTATCAAGGTTGGGGCCCCCCTTCTCCCGAAGTTACGGGGGCATTTTGCCGAGTTCCTTAACCATAATTCTCTCGATCGCCTTAGTATTCTCTACCTGATCACCTGTGTCGGTTTGGGGTACGGGCGGCTAAAACCTCGCGTCGATGCTTTTCTCGGCAGCATAGGATCACCAAATCCCCCCAAACGGGGGTCCCATCAGATCTCAGGCATCATGAACAGCGGATTTGCCTACCGTTCGCCCTACATCCTTAGACCGGGACAACCATCGCCCGGCTCGGCTACCTTCCTGCGTCACACCTGTTAATACGCTTGCCTCCCAGGATCAGGTCCTGCGCTCCACCAAAACCCTCACACCACAAGGGTGATCGGGCAGGTCTCGGGCAGTTAGTATCCCCTGTTCAGCATGGGCGGTTTTTCGCCGGTACGGGAATATCAACCCGTTGTCCATCGACTACGCCTGTCGGCCTCGCCTTAGGTCCCGACTTACCCAGGGCAGATTAGCTTGACCCTGGAACCCTTGATCATTCGGCGGACGGGTTTCTCACCCGTCTTTCGCTACTCATGCCTGCATTCTCACTCGTGTAGGCTCCACCGCTGGTTTACACCGCGACTTCACCGCCCACACGACGCTCCCCTACCCATCCAAACACCTGAACCACGAAGGCTTAGTCATTGTTTGAATGCCACAACTTCGGCGGTGTACTTGAGCCCCGCTACATTGTCGGCGCGGAATCACTTGACCAGTGAGCTATTACGCACTCTTTTAAGGATGGCTGCTTCTAAGCCAACCTCCTGGTTGTCTGAGCAACTCCACATCCTTTCCCACTTAGCACACGCTTAGGGGCCTTAGTTGGTGGTCTGGGCTGTTTCCCTCTCGACTATGAAGCTTATCCCCCACAGTCTCACTGCTGCGCTCTCACTTACCGGCATTCGGAGTTTGGCTGACGTCAGTAACCTTGTAGGGCCCATTAGCCATCCAGTAGCTCTACCTCCAGCAAGAAACACGCAACGCTGCACCTAAATGCATTTCGGGGAGAACCAGCTATCACGAAGTTTGATTGGCCTTTCACCCCTACCCACAGCTCATCCCCTCCATTTTCAACTGAAGTGGGTTCGGTCCTCCACGACGTCTTACCGTCGCTTCAACCTGGCCATGGGTAGATCACTTCGCTTCGGGTCTAGATCACGCCACTGCAACGCCCTATTCAGACTCGCTTTCGCTACGGCTGCCCCACACGGGTTAACCTCGCGACGTAACACTAACTCGCAGGCTCATTCTTCAAAAGGCACGCCGTCACCAGAATCAGACTGGCTCCGACGGATTGTAAGCACACGGTTTCAGGTACTGTTTCACTCCCCTCCCGGGGTACTTTTCACCTTTCCCTCACGGTACTGGTCCGCTATCGGTCATTAGGGAGTATTTAGGCTTATCAGGTGGTCCTGACAGATTCGCACGGGATTTCTCGGGCCCCGTACTACTTGGGATACTCTCACAGGCGGTACAAAACATTACGGTTACGGGGCTAACACCCTCTCTGGCCGGCCTTTCAAAACCGTTCACCTATGCACGCACATCACACCCCACCAGCCCGGCAGAACTGGTATGGAAAGTCCCACAACCCCGACCATGCAACGCCCGCCGGCTATCACACATGGAACGGTTTAGCCTGATCCGCGTTCGCTCGCCACTACTAACGGAATCACTATTGTTTTCTCTTCCTGCGGGTACTGAGATGTTTCACTTCCCCGCGTTCCCTCCACGCACCCTATGTGTTCAGATGCGGGTCACCAAGTCACTCGCGCGCTTGGCGGGGTTTCCCCATTCGGACACCCTGGGATCACAGTCCGGTTATCGACTCCCCCAGGCTTATCGCAGATTCCTACGTCCTTCTTCGGCTCCTAATGCCAAGGCATCCACCGTGTGCTCTTAAAAACTTGACCACAAAAGATCAAAAAACACG
>NZ_FVZL01000001.1:520133-1029285 GCF_900168295.1 Arthrobacter sp. P2b
CAACGCGCATGATCGGTGCAGCCAGGAAACCAGAAACACACAAGTACCAGAACCCTCCCTCACAGAAGAGAACCAGCCCTGTTGCCTCAGGACCCAACAGTGTGCCAAACACTACCCGCCAGCAACGACCCAACCGCTTTCCAAGACACTCAAGAGCGTCCGTACTCACAAGCCGGTCCGTGCCACCAGGCACCTATTTGTTGATATTCCACCCATGAGCACCCGCCGCAGAACTTGCGTCTGCGCAACGGGCATATACTCCTGACAAACCCCCACCACCACATACGCGGCAGACAGTGATTTGTAGGTGCTCCTTAGAAAGGAGGTGATCCAGCCGCACCTTCCGGTACGGCTACCTTGTTACGACTTAGTCCCAATCGCCAGTCCCACCTTCGACAGCTCCCTCCCACAAGGGGTTAGGCCACCGGCTTCGGGTGTTACCAACTTTCGTGACTTGACGGGCGGTGTGTACAAGGCCCGGGAACGTATTCACCGCAGCGTTGCTGATCTGCGATTACTAGCGACTCCGACTTCATGGGGTCGAGTTGCAGACCCCAATCCGAACTGAGACCGGCTTTTTGGGATTAGCTCCACCTCACAGTATCGCAACCCTTTGTACCGGCCATTGTAGCATGCGTGAAGCCCAAGACATAAGGGGCATGATGATTTGACGTCGTCCCCACCTTCCTCCGAGTTGACCCCGGCAGTCTCCTATGAGTCCCCACCATCACGTGCTGGCAACATAGAACGAGGGTTGCGCTCGTTGCGGGACTTAACCCAACATCTCACGACACGAGCTGACGACAACCATGCACCACCTGTAAACCGACCCCAAAGGGGAAACCACATTTCTGCGGCGGTCCGGTTCATGTCAAGCCTTGGTAAGGTTCTTCGCGTTGCATCGAATTAATCCGCATGCTCCGCCGCTTGTGCGGGCCCCCGTCAATTCCTTTGAGTTTTAGCCTTGCGGCCGTACTCCCCAGGCGGGGCACTTAATGCGTTAGCTACGGCGCGGAAAACGTGGAATGTCCCCCACACCTAGTGCCCAACGTTTACGGCATGGACTACCAGGGTATCTAATCCTGTTCGCTCCCCATGCTTTCGCTCCTCAGCGTCAGTTAATGCCCAGAGACCTGCCTTCGCCATCGGTGTTCCTCCTGATATCTGCGCATTTCACCGCTACACCAGGAATTCCAGTCTCCCCTACATCACTCTAGTCTGCCCGTACCCACCGCAGATCCGGAGTTGAGCCCCGGACTTTCACGGCAGACGCGACAAACCGCCTACGAGCTCTTTACGCCCAATAATTCCGGATAACGCTTGCGCCCTACGTATTACCGCGGCTGCTGGCACGTAGTTAGCCGGCGCTTCTTCTGCAGGTACCGTCACTTTCGCTTCTTCCCTACTGAAAGAGGTTTACAACCCGAAGGCCGTCATCCCTCACGCGGCGTCGCTGCATCAGGCTTGCGCCCATTGTGCAATATTCCCCACTGCTGCCTCCCGTAGGAGTCTGGGCCGTGTCTCAGTCCCAGTGTGGCCGGTCACCCTCTCAGGCCGGCTACCCGTCGTCGCCTTGGTAAGCCATTACCTCACCAACAAGCTGATAGGCCGCGAGTCCATCCAAAACCACAAAAAGCTTTCCACCAACCACCATGCGATGAAAGGTCATATCCGGTATTAGACCCAGTTTCCCAGGCTTATCCCAGAGTTAAGGGCAGGTTACTCACGTGTTACTCACCCGTTCGCCACTAATCCCCGGTGCAAGCACCGGATCATCGTTCGACTTGCATGTGTTAAGCACGCCGCCAGCGTTCATCCTGAGCCAGGATCAAACTCTCCGTTGAAGTAAAACAAAAACAGACACAACACGCGCCACCGGGAAAACGGCAACACGCACTGCACAAAATTTGAAACCAGCTGTCAAAACCAGACCCACCACAGGGGCGGCAGGCCCGGCAAATTCAACCAATCCATAAAAACAAATCGGTATCAACAAACTTGGCACACTATTGAGTTCTCAAACAACAGACACATTCGAATATTTCCGAAACAATTCAACTAAACCGAATTAATATTTCGTATTTCTTCGCTGCGATGTTTCAATCTTATTTCATTCATTCTCGCTTTTGCAAATCCGGTTGTTTTCCCGGAATTCACTCTGTCGGAATGAATCCGCCCAGCCAAAAGCGAAGCATTTCTTCAACCCACGCTCTGCGTGACCAAGAATTGCTTCTTATTAGTTGGGGTTTGTCACCACTCAACGGCGGCGACTCAGAAAACAATACACGCCCCTCCGCGGCCGTGCAAATCGGCTGTGGAGGGGCGTGCATGTGGCAAAGCGGGGGTGGCGTCTGCCCCTGTTACGGAACCAGGACTTCCACAGTGGCCAGGTTCTTCTTGCCCCGGCGGAGCAGCAGGTACTGCCCGTGCAGGAGCTCGTCCTCGGAAATCACGGCTTCAGGATCCAGCACCTTTTCGTTGTTCACGTAGGCGCCCCCTTCCCCCACAGTGCGCCGGGCAGCAGACTTGCTTTCCGAAAGCCCGGAGGCAACAAGGAGATCGATGATTCCGAGTGCGTCCACCTGGACCGTGGCGGACGGAAGCTCGGACGTCGCCGCCTGGAGCGTGGACTTGTCCAGTGCAGCCAGGTCACCGTTTCCAAAGAGGGCGGCCGACGCGGCAATGACTTTTTCGGTGGCTTCCACCCCGTGAACGAGGGACGTTACTTCGAAGGCGAGCTTCCGCTGTCCCTCACGGGCAAAGGGGCGCTCGGCAACAGCCGTGGCAATGTCCTCAATCTCCGCGCGGGTGAGGAAGGTGAAGACCTTCAGCCGGTCCACCACATCCGCATCGGCAGTGTTGAGCCAGAACTGGTAGAAGGCGTAGGGGCTGCACATCCCGGCGTCGAGCCAGATGGCGTTGCCCTCACTCTTACCGAACTTCGTGCCATCCGAGTTGGTGATCAACGGCGTCCCCAGGGCGTGGACGCTCTTGCCCTCCACCTTGCGGATCAGTTCGGTTCCACTGGTGAGGTTGCCCCACTGGTCCGAGCCGCCAGTCTGCAACACGCAGCCGTAGTCGCGGTAGAGCTGCAGGTAATCCATGCCCTGCAGGATCTGGTAGCTGAACTCCGTGTAGCTGATGCCTTCATCGGAGTTCAGGCGCGAAGCGACGGCATCCTTGCGGAGCATGGTGCCCACCCGAAAGTGCTTGCCCACCTCCCGCAGGAAGTCGATGGCGCTCAGCGGCGCGGTCCAGTCCAGGTTGTTCACCATCCGGGCAGCGTTGTCCCCGTCAAAGCTGAGGAACCGCTGCACCTGGCCCTGAAGGTACCCAACCCACTCCGCCACCGTTTCCTTGGTGTTGAGCGTACGTTCCGCCGTAGGGCGGGGGTCGCCGATCATGCCCGTGGAGCCGCCGACAAGTCCCAGCGGTTTGTGGCCCGCCAGCTGCAGCCGCCGCATCACGAGCAGCTGGACCAGGTTGCCCAGGTGGAGGCTCGGCGCGGTGGGATCGAACCCGCAATAGTAGGTGACCGGCCCACCGGCGAGGAGCTTTTCCAGCTCTGCTTCGTCCGTGGAGACGTGGACCAGGCCACGCCATTTCAGCTCCTGCCAGATGTTGGCAAAAGTGGGGTCGTTCTGCTGCGATTCGACGCTGTTGATTTCTGACACGCTTTCTAAGTTAGCAGTACCGGCTCAGCGGACGATGCCGGCGGGTACCGGTTCTCCGGCTATCAGCCGCAGCCGCTGGGTGGCACGGGTCATGGCCACGTAGAGGTCGCCCACCTTGCCGTGCTCGTGGTTGAGCATCCGGGCAGGCTCCAGGACCACCACGCCGTCGAACTCCAGGCCTTTCGCGTCCCGGGGGCTGATGACCACGATGTCCTGTTCGTAGCTGCCCGCGCCCGTGCCGATGCGCCGACCGTAGGCGGCGCGCAGGGCTGCGGTGGCTTCCGGTAAAAGGTCACCTTCGGCAATGACAGCCAGCAGGCCGCCGTCGAGCGCTTCAAGTTCTTCCGGCAGAACTTCCACGAGCCGGTTGACCAGGGTGCCCGGCTCCACTTCATCGATGATGGGCGACCAGCGTCCTTCACGGACGGCCTTCGGTGCAGACACCACGAGGCCGGCGGCGTTGGCCATCCGCACCGCGGCCTCGGCAATCTGGGACGGGGTCCGGTAGTTGACCGTCAGCTCCTCCAGCTGCCACCGGTCGCCGAACATCGGGGCAAGGGCACCCTGCCAGGAATTGGCACCGGCCACAGAGCTGGTCTGGGCAATGTCCCCCACGATGGTGAAGGACTTCAGGGGGCAGCGCCGGACCAGGAGCCGCCACTGCATGGGCGAAAGCTCCTGGGCCTCATCCACCACGATGTGCCCGAAAGCCCAGGTGCGGTCGCTGGTGGCACGTTCCGCAGCCGTCAGCCTGGCCTCGCGTTCCTGGTTCTGGTCCACGAGGTCTTCGGCCGTCATCAGGGCGTCAACCCCGGCAGTTTCCATGTTGACGAGTGTCTGCTTGGCGTTGGCAAGGTCGCGGGCACGGTCGTGCTCCTGCTGTGCCAGCCCCCGTCCCGCCGCCGGATCCAGCTCGCCGAGCAGTTCGGCGGCCTCGTCCAGCAGCGGGACGTCGGATTCGGTCCACGGCGCATCCAAGGGACGCAGCAACAGCGCGCGTTCCGCCGAAGAAAGCTTGGGAGTGCAGAAGTCCAGGATTGCCGGCTTGCTGAACAGTTCGGAGATCAGCTTCTCCGGCGTCATGGGCATCCAGCACAGGTTCAGGGCGATCCGCACGTCGCGCGCCGTCCGGACGTCCTCGGCCAGGTAGGAGCGGTCGGCGTTGTTGCCGATGTTGCCTGCCTCGACGATGTCGGTCAGCTGTTCCGTCAGCTCCCGGAGCAGGATCTTGACGAAGGTCACCCGTGCCTCGTTGTGCGGCTTCCCGGTGGACCGGGCACGTTCGCGGGCGCGGCGGACCTGCCGGGGCGTCAGCACCAGCTTCCGTCCGTCCACCTGCAGGATCATGTTTTCACCGGGAATCCGCTGCCGGTTGGACACGGCATTGGCCACGATGTCCGCCATGTCCAGGCGGCCCTTGATGGCTGCGACGGCGGCGTCCGGTTCCGGGACGGCCTGGATGCCGGGCATCAGGCGGCCAAGGCTGGCCATGACCACGCCGGTCTCACCCAGCGATGGCAGCACGCGTTCGATGTACTTCATGAACGACGACGACGGGCCCACCAGCAGCACGCCTGCACTTTTGAGCCGGTCGCGGTGGGTGTAGAGCAGGTAGGCGGCGCGGTGCAGCGCCACGGCGGTCTTGCCCGTGCCGGGCCCGCCCTGGACCACCAGGGCACCGGAGATGGAGGAACGGATGATGCGGTCCTGCTCCGACTGGATGGTGCTGACGATGTCGGACATCCGGCCGGTCCGCTTGGAGTTAAGCGCCGCGAGCAGGGCGCCCTCGCCCTGCAGCGATTCGTTGTCCGCCAGCATCCCGGCGTCCAGGACGTCGTCCTCGATGGCCTTGACCTCGCGGCCCTGCAGGATCAGGTGCCGGCGGCGGCGCACACCCTGCCGGTCAAACGCTGTGGCCTGGTAGAAGTGTCCGGCTTCGGGCGCGCGCCAGTCCACCATGAGCCGCTGGAGGTCCTCGGTGGTGAGGCCGATGCGGCCGATGTACTGCGCTTCGCCCGAGTCCAGGTCCAGGCGTCCGAAGACCAGCCGGTCATCCACCGCATCAAGCTGCGCCAGGCGGTCCTCATACAGGGCGGCGAAAGCGTCACGTTCGGAAACGTTCTGCATGGTGCCTACAGCCCCGGCCCGGCGGACCTGCGCCAACTGCCGGCGTTTTTCCTCGCGGAGCTCTTCCAGCCGGGCATACAGGCCGGCTACATACTCCCGTTCGTGGGCCAATTCGGCGTCAAGCATTTAACGTTCCCCTATCGCAAAAGACAGACCGTCCATTCTACAACCATTTCCGTTAACGCTGGTGAAACTTGGCTGCGGCGGCCGCCCCGGCCACGTTTTTCGGTTTCCTGGGCTGGGCGGCCTTGTATTTGGACACCGTGGGGTCCCCGGTGATCCAGAAGCGCCACGAGTACGCATCCGATCCGCCCGCTCCGGCGACACCCACCCGCGGACCGGAACTGACGTGCACGGCCGGCCCGGACGGAAGCACCAGCCCGAACGGTGGCGCCAGGGCATCGCGCCCGCTGTCCGCCGTCGTTAAGCCCAATGCTTTGGCGAGCCGTGCGGGACCGCTGGCGAGGTCGGCCGCGCTCTTGGACGTGGGCCGCCGCCGTTGCGCCAGCTCTGCCCCGTCCACGATCTCGCCGGCACGCAGCAGCAGGGCGGAGGCTACCCCGTCCGGCCCGCACACGATGTTGGTGCAGTGGTGCATCCCGTAGGTGAAGTAGACGTACAGGTGCCCGGCGGGGCCGAACATCGGCGCGTTGCGGGGCGTAGGGCCGCGGTAGGTGTGCGATCCAGGATCAGGGTGCAGGGAATCCTCCGGCCCCAGATAGGCTTCCACCTCGGTCAGCCGGACGGAGACGGGTCCTTCGCGCGAATCGTGCGTGAGCACAGCACCCAGCAGCTTCGGGGCCAGCTCGCGGGCGTCGCCGGCGAGGATTTCCCGCAGCGGCGGACCGGCCGGTAAGGGATTTTCGCTCATGGCCAGACCTTACCCAATTCCCCGCGGTCCAGCCGCAATGCACTGCCGGGCGGGCCACGGCCATGTCCGATTTCCGCTAGGAGGGGCGTCCGGCGGCTGGCAGGATGGAGTAATGGACTTCTGGCAGCGCTACCGGGCAATCGATGCCCGGGACACCCGTTTCGACGGGCAGTTCTACACTGCCGTGCGGACCACAGGGATCTATTGCCGTCCCTCGTGCCCGGCCCGGACGCCCAAGGCCGCGAACGTCACCTTTTACGAGACGTCCGCTGCGGCGCACGACGCCGGCTACCGGGCCTGCAAGCGGTGCCTTCCGGAGGCGGTTCCCGGGACCCCTGCCTGGAACCTTCGCCAGGACGTCGCCGGCCGCGCCATGCGCCTGATCAACGACGGCGTGATCAACCGGGACGGCGTGGAGGGCCTCGCTGCCCGGCTGGGCTATTCTTCCCGCCAGCTCAACCGGATCCTCGTGCAGGAACTGGGTGCCGGGCCGCTGTCCCTTGCCCGGGCCGGACGGGCCCAGACAGCCCGCACCCTGCTGGTTTCCACATCCATGAAGCTCGCCGACATCGCGTTCGCTGCCGGCTTCAGCAGCGTCCGGCAGTTCAACGAAACCATGCTGGACGTTTTCGACATGACCCCCACGGCCTTGCGCCTGACCGGACGGACCACAAGATCCGCGGCGGGGTCCACCGCGCTGACCCTCAGCCTCCCCTACCGCAAGCCGTTCGATCCCGGCATTTTCACGTTCCTGGCGGTGCGTGCCATCCCGGGAATAGAGGCAGGGACGGCTGCGTCCTACGCCCGGGCCCTGCGGCTGCCGCACGGCGATGCCCGCTTCCGGGTGGAGTACGACGCCGGCGCCCGGGAGCGGCCCCTGACCCTCACCATCGGCGCGGTGGACCTTCGCGACCTGCCGGCGCTGCTGAGCCGCGTCCGCAGGTTGTTCGACCTTGACGCCGACCCCGAAGCCATCGACGGCGCCCTCGCAGAGGACAGCCGGCTCGCCAACGCAGTGGCGGAAGCGCCTGGCATCCGGATGCCCGGCGCGCTGGATCCGCAGGAACTGCTGGTGCGGGCGATGGTGGGGCAACAGATCACCGTGGCTGCCGCGCGGACCGCCTTGACCCGGCTGTCCGCAGCGGGCCGCCCGAGCACCGTCCCCGGCGACGGACTGGACCGGCTGTTCCCCACGCCGTCGGAAATTGCGGAGGCGGGACATTTGCTGCGCGGCCCCCGGCGGAGGACAGAATCACTCCTCAACGCCGCCGCCGCCATGGCAGAAGGCAGGATCGACCCGGGCTACGGAAACGACCTTCCCGGCCTCGCCGCCATGCTGCTTCCGCTGCCCGGTGTGGGACCGTGGACAGTGGGCTACGTGGCAATGCGGGTGCTTGGCGCCCCCGACGTCTTCCTTGCCAACGACGCCGCCGTCCGGAACGGGATCCGGGCCCTGTCCGCCGGCAACACCGAACTGAACCCGGACTTCCAGGAAGTCAGCCCCTGGCGCTCCTACGCCACCATGCACCTGTGGCGGGCCGCCGCCGCACCCAAAGGCCTTGCCCTGAATGACGTTTCCCTGGAAGTGATGCCATGAAAGCCCAGCTGCTCACGATGTCCACGCCGGACGGCCCCTTCACCATCCTGGCCCGGGACGGTGTGGTCCTGGCCTCCGGCTGGACAGCGGAGGTCACCAAACTGACCGGTCAGATCCACCCGGCCCTGCTCCCCTCGTCCGTTGAGGCGGTTTCGGGGCTGGGTGCGGTTTCGCTTGCGGTGGAGGCCTTCTACGACGGCGATCCGGGCCCCGCCATGGACGTGCCGGTCCGGCAGCAATCGGGGCCGTTCCGGGCCCACGCCTGGGATGTCCTCCGGCTGGTCAAACCCGGTTTTCCGGTGACGTATACGGAGTACGCCGCCTTGGCGGGCAACCCCAAAGCGATCCGGGCCGCAGCCAGCGCTTGCGCCTTCAACGCCGCTGCACTGTTTGTTCCCTGCCACCGCGTTATCCGGACTGACGGCTCGCTGGGCGGGTTCCGCTGGGGCCTGCGCGTGAAGGAAAGCCTCCTGGCCCGCGAAAAAATCTGAACAGCCCTCATTGCCCTATCACTTGTGGTTCCCAAACCAGGGTTTTAGGGACCAAGAGTGATAGGGCAACGGAAGGCCTGCCCTGCTATTTGGGGGCCGGCGTGCCCGCCGGCCAGGGCAGCAGTTCGGGCAGGTCGGTGCCGTCGGCGGCGGCAGACGCCCGCAGGCTGCCCAGTGATGGCTCCCGGCCGGCCAGCCATGCGGCAATGTCCGTCAGCATGCCGCTGACCACGATGGAACGGTTGCCGCTGCCGATGCTCACGGGCGGCAGGCCCAACGGCTGCAGCACCAGCTTGTCCTCCGGCGGTACCCGGGCAGCGAGGAATTCGAACAGGTGGTCACAGAACTGCCGGCTCCACGTTTCCGGTCCCCTGCCCGTGTTCAAATCCGAGGCATGGATGACGAGTTCGCGCCAGAGCGCCAGGCCGCCGTCGAGCACCACGCCCCCGCGGTAGGCGATGGGCGCCCACCACCCGATGCGGTGGGCCGAGGAATCCTTGACGTCCGGCAGCGCATCGAAGGCCTTGAGGACCCGTTGCAGAGCCGCGCCGAGGTCTGCACGGTGGGTGGCGGCGTCATGTCCGGCAGCCATCTCGATGGCCCTGTTCCGGCCCTCCATGCCGCCGTCGTACAACTCAATGGTCTCCTCGCGCGCTGCATACTCGAGTTGCCGGGCCATGGCGTTCGAGATCCCGGTGAGGTGGGCCAGGACATGCCCCCGTGTCCACTTCGGAAGGGCGGAGGGAGCCCGCACGTCCTCGTCGCTGAACTTTGCAGCATCAGCGGCAACGGTGTCGGCGGCCTTGTGGAGCCAAGCGAGCAGGTCATCGGGTGCGGGAGCTGTCATGGCGCCCATCCTAGCCCGGACGGTTGCCGTCGGGACCGAGACGGTGCCGCACGTGCTCGCCGTCGTTGCTGGCCTGCCAGAACTCGTACTCCGTGGGCTGGAGGGCATAGAGCTGCCAGTTGGGGTTGTCGCTGCCGTCGGCGCGGGGCCGCTCGTGCCAGTCAACGGCGGACGCCTCCGCCGACAGTTCCACGACGGGACCCGCCACCCGGACCTGCCGGCCCTGGGAGGGCCAGTAGAAGTTCATGGCAGCCCGCGGTGCCTCGGCAAGCTCCCGGCCCTTCCGGGAGGTGCGGGACGTGGCGAAGTGCCAGCCGTCGTCGTCGATGTTTTTCAGGATCAGCATCCGGGACGACGGTTGTTGCCCGCCCACTGTGGCGAGGCTGAACGCGTGCGGCTGCTGCTCCCCTGCGGCCAGTGCCTCGTCCAGCCACTGCTTGAACAGCTCCACGGGATCTGCCGGCGCGTTCTCCGGGTCAAAGCCCGGCAGCAACGCCGGAAAGTCGGGAAGCGTGCGAAGGAACTTTCGGAACGTTTCGCTCATGCGTCCAGCTTAAACGCCGCGAGACGGCACTTCACGGCAGTGTTTATGAAAAACATTGCCGCGAAGTGCCATCTCGCGGGGTGGTTAGCCCGCGTACTCCCGGACGCCCGCAAGCTCTGCTTCCAGCGCAACCAGTTGGCGTTCGACGGCGGAGGGTGCGGTGCCGCCCTGGGAGTTGCGGCTGTTCAGCGACCCCTCCGTGGACAGGACCGCCCGGACCTCAGGGGTGAGGTGTTCCGAGATGGCGGCGTACTCCTCATCCGTCAGGTCCCACAGCTCCACGCCGCGGCTTTCGGCCTGCTTGACCGCCGCACCGGACAGCTCATGCGCCTCCCGGAACGGCACACCCTGGCGGACCAGCCACTCGGCAATGTCCGTCGCCAGCGCGAAGCCCTGCGGTGCCAGCGACTCCATCCGCTCAGTATTGAACTTCAGCGTCGCAATCATGCCGGAGACGGCCGGAAGCAGCAGCTCCAGGGTGTCGGCGGCATCGAAAACCGGCTCTTTGTCCTCCTGCAGGTCGCGGTTGTACGCCAGCGGCAGGCCCTTGAGCGTGGCCAGCAGTCCGGTCAGGTTGCCGATCAGGCGCCCTGCCTTACCGCGGGCCAGTTCCGCCACGTCAGGGTTCTTCTTCTGCGGCATGATCGAGGACCCCGTGGAGTACGAATCATGCAGCGTGACGAAGGAGAACTCCTTCGTGGCCCAGAAGATCACTTCCTCGGAGATCCTGGACAGGTCCACACCGATCATGGAGCACACCCAGGCGAACTCGGCGAAGACGTCGCGCGATGCGGTGCCGTCGATCGAGTTGTGGGCTGCCGAGTAGAAGCCAAGGTCCGCAGCCACGGCTTCGGGATCCAGGCCCAGCGAGGACCCTGCCAGCGCGCCCGAACCGTACGGGGAGACACCGGCCCGCTTGTCCCAGTCCTGGAGCCGCTGCACATCGCGCAGCAGTGCCCAGGCGTGGGCGAGCAGGTGGTGGCTGAGCAGGACCGGCTGGGCGTGCTGCAGGTGGGTGCGGCCCGGCATGGCCACGCCGTGGTGGGCCTTGGCCTGGTCCACCAGGGCGTCCACCGTGGCAAGCACGCCGCGGGCGATGATCCGGGCATGGTCGCGCAGGAACATCCGGCCCAGGGTGGCCACCTGGTCGTTGCGGGACCGGCCGGCGCGGAGCTTGCCGCCCAGCTGGACCCCGGCCCGCTCGATGAGGCCGCGCTCCAGGGAACCGTGGACGTCCTCGTCGGACTCCGCCGGCAGGTAGGCGCCCGAGGCAACGTCCTCGTCCAGCTGCGTCAAGGCCGAGAGCATGCCCTCAAGCTCGCCGTCGTCCAGCAGCCCTGCCTTGTGCAGCACGCGGGCGTGGGCCTTGGAACCGGCGATGTCGTAGCGCGCCAGCCGCCAGTCGAAGTGCGTGGACTTGCTCAGCGCGGCCAGGGCATCCGCGGGGCCGCCGGCGAACCGGCCGCCCCACAGTGCGCCTTCGTTCGTAGCGGACGCCATTTACTGACCCGCGACCCGGATGTCGCGGCCGGAGGCTACCTTGGCGGACATGCCCCACAGCTCGATGAAGCCCTTGGCCATCGACTGGTCAAAGGTGTCACCGGTGTCGTAGGTGGCCAGCGAGAAGTCGTACAGGGAGGTGTCGGAGCGGCGGCCGTTGACGATGGCCTGGCCACCGTGCAGGGTCATGCGGATGTCGCCGGAGACGTACTTCTGGGTGTCCTCGATGAAGGCGTCCAGGGAGCGCTTCAGGGGGGAGAACCACTGTCCGTCGTACACCAGCTCTGCCCAGCGCTGGCCAACGGTGGCCTTGAAGCGGGCCTGCTCGCGCTCGATGGTGATGTCCTCGAGGTGCTTGTGAGCCGTGATCAGTGCCATGGCGCCGGGGGCTTCGTAGATTTCGCGGGATTTGATGCCCACCAGGCGGTCCTCGACGACGTCGATGCGGCCAACGCCCTGGGCGCCGGCACGCCGGTTGAGTTCCTTGATGGCCTGCAGCGGGGTGACCCGGACGCCGTCGATCGCTACCGGCACGCCGGCTTCGAAGGAGATGGTGACCTCATCCGGTGCCGGCGGGAACTCCGGGGTGGCGGTGTAGTCGTAGATGTCCTTGGTGGGCGCGTTCCAGATGTCCTCAAGGTAGCCGGTTTCGACGGCGCGGCCCCAGACGTTCTGGTCGATCGAGTACGGGTTCTTCTTGGTGGTCTCGATGGGCAGTCCCTTTTCCTCGGCGAAGGCGATGGCCTTGTCGCGGGTCAGGGCGAGGTCGCGGACCGGTGCGATGCACTTCAGGTCCGGGCCGAGGGTCTGGATGCCGACCTCGAAGCGGACCTGGTCGTTGCCCTTGCCGGTGCAGCCGTGGGCAACGGTGGTGGCGCCGAACTCGCGGGCGGCCTTGACCAGGTGCTTCACGATCACGGGGCGGGAGATGGCGGAGACCAGCGGGTAGTGGCCCTGGTAGAGGGCGTTGGCCTTCAGGGTGGGGACGCAGTATTCGTTGGCGAACTCGTCGGAGGCGTCGGCCACGTAGGCTTCGACGGCGCCGCAGCCCAGGGCGCGCTGGCGGATGGTCTCGAGGGACTCGCCGCCCTGTCCGACGTCTACCGCCACGGCGATGACCTCAGCGCCGGTGGCTTCACCGATCCAGCCGATGGCTACGGACGTGTCCAGGCCGCCGGAATAGGCCAGCACAATGCGTTCAGTCACTTTAAATGCTCCTTGTTGGGGGTTTGTTGGTTGTTGCCTTCAAGCTTATTGCCCGGCTTCCTCTGCCAGTTGCAGGAAGCGGGCGGCGAGGTCCGGACCTCCGAGCGGGTCCCGGGAGACCAGCAGGACCGTATCGTCCCCGGCGATGGTGCCCAGGATGGACGGCATCACCGAATGGTCGATGGCCAGGGCCAGGAAGTTGGCTGCACCGGGCGGGGTCCGGAGCACCACGATGTTGGCCGAAGCTTCGGCCGTCACCAGCAGTTCACTGCACAGCCGGGCGAGCCTTGCGTCCAGGATTTCCTGGCTGACGCCGCTCTTCGCGGCCCGCTCGCCCCCTTCGCCGGGGACTGCATACACCAGGACGCCCTCTTTCCCGCGGACGCGGACCGCTCCCAGTTCCACCAGGTCCCGCGACAGCGTTGCCTGGGTGACCTGCACGCCGTCGTCCGCCAGCAAAGCGGCCAGCTCGGCCTGGGAACGCACCGATTCACCCGTCAGGATGGCGGTGATGCGCGCCTGGCGGGCGGTTTTGGTGGCCGGGCTGGAGCCCGGCACCGACGGGCTGGTGGACACTAGAACGTGCTCTCCCCGGTGCCTTCAACGGGTGCAAGACCGTCGACGAATGCCAGGCCGGAGCGGTGCATCAGCCAGGCCATCAGCGCTTTCTGGGCGTGCAGGCGGTTTTCCGCCTCGTCCCACACGATGGACTGGGGGCCGTCAATGACCCCTGCCGAGATTTCGTAGCCGCGGTAGGCCGGCAGGCAGTGAAGCACGACGGCGTCTTCCGCAGCCTGTGCCATGGCCGCCTCGTCCACGGAGTACTCCCGGAACAGCTGCAGCCGGGCTTCCTTTTCCGCTTCCTGGCCCATGGACACCCAGGTGTCCGTGGCCACCACGTCGGCGCCCTTGAGCGCTTCTGCTGCATCCGTGGTGATCAGGACCGAGCCGCCCGTCTGGGCGGCGCGTTCCTCGGCAGCGGCCACGATGTCCGCGGCGGGCAGGTACCCTTCGGGCCCGGCGATGCGGACGTGCATTCCAGCCGTGACCCCGGCCAGCAGGTAGGAGTTGGCCATGTTGTTGGCCGCATCGCCCAGGTAGCTCATGGTGAGGCCCTTGAGCTCGCCCTTGTGCTCCTTGACGGCCAGCAGGTCGGCCAGGAGCTGGCACGGGTGGTAGTCGTCGCACAGCGCATTGATGACGGGGACCTTCGAGTTTTCCGCCATGGCCACCAGGCCGGAGTGTGCACCGGTACGCCACACGATGGTGGAGACCATCCGTTCCAGGACCTTGGCGGTGTCCTCCACGGATTCCTTGTGGCCGATCTGCGCCTCGCCGGGGTTGATGATCAGGGCGTTGCCGCCCATGTCCGCGATGCCCGTGGCGAACGAGACGCGGGTGCGGGTGGAGGTCTTGTCGAAGATCACGGCTACGGTCTTGCGGCTGTTGCCCTCCGCCGCGAAGGGCTGGACGCTGTAGGGCGCCGCCTTCATGCGCGCGGCAAGCTCCAGGACCTCAGCCTGTTCTGCCGGGCTGAGGTCGGTGTCCTTGAGGAAGTGCCGGGTGGTGTTCTTCTCAGGGGCTGCGCTGGTGGAAACGGCAGAAGTCACTGGGCGTCCTTAGCTTTCTGGAGGATTGCCGGGAAGGCGGCGAGGAAGGAGTCGGCCTGGGCCGTGGTGAGGACCAGCGGCGGTGCCAGGCGGATGGTGCGCGGTCCCGGGCTGTTGACAATGAAGCCGGCATCCAGCCCGGCCTGCACCACGGCCGGCGCCACGTCGGCGTCAAGGTCGAAGCCGATCAGCAGGCCTTCGCCGCGGACCTCGGTGACGCCCGGGACGGCGGCCAGCGCGGAGCGGAGGTGCTCCCCCACCAGGCGCACGTTGTCCAGCACCTGCTGGTTTTCGATCGCGTGCAGCGTGGCGAGGGCCGCCGCGGTTGCCACGGGGTTCCCGCCAAAGGTGGTGCCGTGCTGGCCTGCGGACAGCAACGACGACGTCTGCCCGCCCATCGTGATCAGCGCGCCGATGGGGAAGCCGCCGCCCAGGCCCTTGGCCAGGGTGATGGCGTCCGGGACAATTCCGGCGTCCTCGCTGGCGAGCCACTTGCCGGTCCGGCCGATGCCGGTCTGGACCTCGTCCAGGATCAGCAGCGCGCCCGCCTTGGTGGTGGCATCCCGGGCTGCCTGCAGGTAGCCCGGCGGAAGGGGGCGGACTCCGGCTTCACCCTGGATGGGCTCCAGGAAAACGGCTGCCACCGTTTCGTCGACGGCGGCTTCCAGCGCAGCAATGTCGCCGAACGGAATGTGGACCACGCCGCCGGGCAGCGGCTCGAACGGCGTCCGGTACGCTTCCTTGGCGGTGAGGGCCAGCGCTCCCATGGTGCGCCCGTGGAAGGCCCCCTCCAGTGCCACGATTTTTGTCCGCGTGGGCGTGCCACTCGCGGCTGCACCGGAGTTGCGGCGGGCGAGCTTGAACGCGGCCTCGTTGGCCTCGGTGCCGGAGTTGGTGAAGAACACCTTGGACCCGGCCGGCGCGTGTGCCAGCACCAGGAGCTTCTCGGCCAGCGCGATCTGGGTGGGGCTGGTGAAGAAGTTGGAGACGTGCCCCAGCGTGGCCAGTTGGCTGGCGATAACCGAGGTGACGAACGGGTGGGCGTGGCCCAGCGCGTTGACGGCGATGCCGCCCAGCAGGTCCAGGTATTCCTTCCCGTCGGCGTCCCAGACCAGGCAGCCGGCACCCCGGACCAGGACGCGCTGCGGGGTGCCGAAGACGCCCATCAGGGAGGTGGAGTAGCGGGCCAGCCACTCCGACCCTGCGTGGCCGCTGGTTTCCACCAGTTCGGTCAACGGGGTTTCGGCCAGCTCAGCCACCGTGGCCTTCTGATTCTGGTTCATGCGTTGGTCTCCTCGTCCGGAACCACCTGGGTACCGATTCCCGCGGTCGTGAAAGTTTCAAGAAGCATGGAGTGCGGCAGGCGGCCGTCCACGATGTGCGCCCGTTCCACTCCCTCGTCAATGGCCTTAAGGCACGCTGCCATTTTGGGGATCATGCCTGATTCGAGTTTCGGCAGCATTCCCCGCAGCTCGGTGGCCGTGATGGAGGAGATCAGCGAGGACTTGTCCGGCCAGTTGGCATAGAGTCCCTCGACGTCAGTCAGGATCACCAGCTTGGACGCACCCAGCGCGGAGGCTACGGCAGCGGCGGCGGTATCGGCGTTGACGTTCAGCACCTGGCCGGTGGGCTGGAACCTGGCGGCACCGGGGACGCCGTCGCCGCCGTCGACAATTTCCGGGGCCACGGTGGAGATCACGGGGATGCGCCCGGCGTCGAGAATGTCCTTGATCCCGGCGGGGTCGACGCCGACCACCTCGCCCACCAGTCCAAGGTCCACTTCTTCGCCATCCACCACTGTCCCGGTGCGGACGGCGCGCAGCAGGCCGCCGTCCTCCCCGGACATGCCGACGGCGTAGGGCCCGTGGGAGTTGATAAGCCCCACCAGTTCCCGTCCCACCTGTCCGGTGAGCACCATGCGGACCACGTCCATGGCTTCAGGGGTGGTGACGCGGAGTCCGCCCTTGAATTCGGATTCGATGCCAAGCCGGCCGAGCATGGAGTTGATCTGCGGCCCGCCGCCGTGGACCACCACGGGGTGGATCCCCACGTGGTGGAGGAACACGATGTCCTCGGCGAAGGCGCGGCGCAGGTCATCGTTGACCATGGCGTTGCCGCCGTACTTGATCACCATGGTGGTGCCGGCAAAGCGCTGGATCCAGGGCAGGGCCTCGATCAACGTTCCGGCCTTTGCCTGAGCGTCGGACATGCTGGTGGTCTCGCGCGTCTGGGTGTTCATGCTGTCGCTTCCGCAGGGGTTCCGGTGATGGGCCAGTGCACCTAGCTGGAGTAGGCGCTGTTCTCGTGCACGTAGTCGTGGGTGAGGTCATTCGTCCAGATCGTGGCTTCGGCGTCGCCGGCCTGCAGGTCGATCTCCACCAGGACTTCGCGCGGCTCAAGGTCCACCAGGCCGCGGTCGTCGCCGATGCTGCCGTTGCGGCAGATCTGGATGCCGTTCATGGCCACGTTGAGCTGGTCCGGCTCGAATGCGGCGTCGGTGGTACCCACCGCGGAAAGCACGCGGCCCCAGTTGGGGTCCTTGCCGAAGATCGCGGCCTTGAAGAGGTTGGACCTGGCAACAGAACGGCTCACCGTCTCAGCGTCCGCTTCGCTGGCCGCGTTGAACGTCCGGATGGCGATATCGTGGCTGGCACCTTCGGCGTCGGCGATGAGCTTCCGCGCCAGCTCGGCGCAGACCTGTGTGAGGCCTGCGGTGAAAGCCTCGGCAGAGGGCACGGCCCCGGAGGCGCCGGAGGCCAGCAGGACCACGGTGTCGTTGGTGGACATGCAACCGTCCGAGTCGGCCCGGTCGAAGGTGACGCGGGTGGCGTCGCGGAGGACGACGTCGAGCAGTTCCGGCTCCACCCCCGCGTCCGTGGTGAGTACGACGAGCATGGTGGCGAGGCCGGGTGCAAGCATGCCGGCCCCCTTGGCGATGCCGCCGATGGTGAACTCCTGGCCGTCGGAGTCCGTGCCGATGAACAGCGCGGACTTGGGGACCGAGTCGGTGGTCATGATGGCGGTGCCGGCAGCCGGGCCGCCGTCGGTGCTGAGGGCCGCGGCGGCAGCCTCCACGCCGGGAAGGATCTTGTCCATGGGAAGCTGCTCGCCGATCAGGCCCGTGGAGCAGACAAAGACGTCGGTGGCGGAAATGCCCAGCACTTCTGCCACCTTTTCGGCCGTGCTGTGCGTGTTCTGGAAGCCGGTGGGCCCGGTGCAGGCGTTCGCGCCGCCGGAGTTGAGGACCACGGCGTCCACCCGGCCATCGGAGACCACCTGGCGGGACCAGTGGACGGGCGCTGCGGCCACCCGGTTGCTGGTGAACACGGCGGCAGCGGCCTTCTCGGGCCCGTCGTTGACCACCAGGGCCAGGTCGGGCTTGCCGGAAGCCTTCAGTCCGGCGGTGACGCCGGCGGCCCGGAATCCCTGGGGTGCGGTGATGGTCACGGGGCTACTCCCTGCAGGTTGAGGCCGGCGGTTTCCTGCAGGCCGAGTGCGATGTTCATGGATTGGACGGCGCCGCCGGCCGTTCCCTTGGTGAGGTTGTCGATGACGCAGGTGACGATCACGCGGCCGGTGTGGGCGTCGAAGGCCAGCTGCATCGCGGCATGGTTGGATCCCTGCACGGACTTGGTGGTGGGCCACTGGCCCTCGGAAAGGACGTGCACGAACGGTTCGTCGTCGTACGCGTCGGTCCAGGCCTGCCGCAACTGCGCTGCCGTGGTACCGGCTTTAACGCGGGCTGTTGCGGTGGTAAGGATGCCGCGGCTCATGGGGGCCAGCGTGGGGGTAAAGGATACGGTCACCCGCCCACCTGCAGCATTGGACAGGCCCTGTTCGATCTCGGGAGTATGGCGGTGCCCGCCACCCACGCCGTAGGGGCTCATGGAACCCATGACTTCGGAACCGATCAGGTTTACCTTGGCTGCCTTGCCGGCACCCGAGGTGCCGGACGCGGAAACGATGACGACGTCGTCGGGCTCCAAAAGGTGGGCCGCGAACCCGGGCGTCAGGGCCAGCAGGGCCGACGTCGGGTAGCAGCCGGGAACGGCGATGCGGGTGGCGCCCTTAAGCGCCTCGCGCTGGCCGGGAAGCTCCGGGAGTCCGTAGGGCCACGTTCCGGCGTGCGCGGAGCCGTAGAACTTTTCCCACGCTGCGGGGTCCTCCAGGCGGTGGTCGGCGCCGGCGTCGATCACCACCGTCCCTTCGGGCAGGCGTGCGGCGATCTCGGCCGAGGCACCGTGCGGCAGGGCCAGAAAGACCACGTCATGCCCTGACAGGTTCTCCACCGTGGTGTCTTCGAGGATGCGGCTGGCAAGTCCGTGCAGGTGGGGCTGCAGTTCGCCGAGCCGGGAGCCGGCGTTGCTGTGGGCCGTGATGGCGCCAATGGTGACGTCCGGATGGCCAGCCAGGAGGCGGAGGACCTCTCCCCCGGCGTAGCCGCTGGCGCCCGACACTGCAACAGAAATAGTCATGATCTCGACTATACAGCAATAGTTATGCATAGGGGCCGATATTTATGCACGGCTTGTCGGCTGAGGGACAAGTGTCCCTAGGATGGTTCCGGCAGCCGGGGCCGGAAAAGCCGGGCCCGGGGAAGGAGAGCAATGACGCATGCAATCGTCGCACGGCAGGCAGGCGGCCCGGAAGTCCTTGAGTATGCGGATGTTGAGCGGCCCGTCCCTGGTCCGGGCCAGCTGCTGGTGAAGGTGGCAGCGGTGGGAGTCAATTTCATCGAGACCTACCAGCGGGGCGGCATGTACCAGGTGCCTTTCCCTTTCACGCCCGGATCAGAAGCCGCGGGCACGGTCGAGGAGGTGGGCGAGGGGGTCGAATCCTTCACCATAGGCAGCCGGGTGGCCACGGCGGAAGGCTCGCGGTGTTATGCCGGATACACCCTGATCGACGAAGCCAAAGCCCTCCCGGTGCCGGACGGGGTGGATGACCTCACCGCCGCAGCACTGCCGCTCCAGGGCATGACTGCCCACTACCTGATCAACTCCTCCTTCAGGGTGGAGCCCGGACACACGGTGCTGACGCACGCGGGCGCCGGCGGCGTGGGCCTGCTGCTGACCCAACTGCTGAAGGAAAGGGGCGCCCGGGTCATCACCACTGTTTCCTCCGACGCCAAGGCAGAACTTGCCCGGGCTGCCGGGGCGGACCATGTGCTTCGGTACGACGGATTTCCCCACCACGTCCGTGAGCTGACCAACGGGCAAGGCGTTGATGTGGTGTACGACGGCGTTGGCCGCAACACCTTCGACGGTTCCCTGTCCTGCCTGCGGACGCGCGGAATGCTGGTCCTGTTCGGGGCCGCTTCAGGAGCGGTTCCCCCGGTGGATCCGCAACGCCTCAACGCCGGCGGATCGCTGACGCTGACCCGGCCGACCCTGGGCCACTTCCTGCTCAACCAGCAGGAGCGGCGCTGGCGGTCCGGGGAGATCTTCGCCGCCGCAGCCAATGGAAGTTTGAAGGTCCGCATCGGTGCCCGCTACCCGTTGTCCCAGGCCGCCCAGGCGCACCGCGACCTGGAAGCACGGAACACCACCGGCAAAGTGATCCTGATCCCGTAGTGGCTGCCGCCACAGAAAAGATGAACAAAAGGTGAACGCAAGGCCTGCAGGAATGGAATGTTCGGTCATCCGGGACATCTTCTGTTCATCTGGCACGGGCAGAATGCCGGAGTGACTCAGCAGCAGGTCCCCCTTGAGGACGTCCGTCCCTCCCGTGACGTCCCGCCCGGCGGACAGCCCTCAGGGGAAGCCCCAAGGTACGCTCCCCAGCTGCCCGGGTCCCTGGCTGCGCCCCCGGAGCGGACCCTCATCGACATCCTGCGGGACACTGCAGCCCGGCATCCCGACGCTTCAGCCCTGGACGACGGCCACCGCTCGCTCAGCTACTCCCAGTTGATGGGAGAAGTCCGGGCTGCGGCCAGGCGGCTGCACCAGGCAGGCCTGGGTGCCGGCGACAGAATCGGCGTGCGGATTCCGTCCGGCACCAACGAACTCTACGTTTCCATTCTCGCGGTGCTCCTGGTGGGGGCGGCCTACGTTCCCGTCGACGCGGACGATCCCGACGAACGTGCGCGGCTGGTCTTCGGCGAGGCCCGGGTGGCGGGCGTCCTGGAAGCCGGCGGCCTACTCCAGGAATCCCCCCTGGGCGGTCCCGCCCGCACAGTTCCTTTTGCCGGTGCCCGCCCGCCTGTTCCTGACGATGACGCCTGGGTCATCTTTACGTCGGGCTCCACCGGCACCCCGAAGGGCGTGGCCGTCAGCCACCGGTCAGCAGCAGCCTTTGTGGATGCCGAAGCGCGGATCTTCCTCCAGGATGAACCGCTGGGACCGCAGGACCGGGTCCTGGCCGGCCTTTCGGTGGCATTCGACGCCTCCTGCGAGGAGATGTGGCTGGCGTGGCGGCACGGGGCCTGCCTGGTCCCGGCCCCGCGGGCGCTGGTGCGGACCGGCATGGACCTGGGCCCGTGGCTTATCAACCACGGAATCACCGCCGTCTCCACAGTCCCCACGCTTGCAGCGCTGTGGCCCGCCGAGGCGCTGGAGAACGTCCGCCTGCTGATCTTCGGCGGCGAAGCGTGTCCGCCTGAGCTGGCTACGCGCCTGGCCGTGGCCGGGCGGGAGGTCTGGAACACGTACGGCCCCACGGAAGCAACCGTGGTGGCGTGCGCGGCGCCTCTGGGCGGGCCGGGCCCCGTGCGGATAGGCCTGCCGCTGGACGGCTGGGACCTGACCGTGGTTGACGGAAACGGCGTGCCGGTGGCCGAGGGCGAGGTGGGTGAGCTGATCATCGGCGGAGTGGGCCTGGCCCGCTACCTGGACCCGGCCAAGGACGCGGAAAAATATGCACCGATGCCGGGGCTGGGCTGGTCGCGTGCCTACCGGTCAGGAGACCTGGTGCGTTATGAGCAGGCGGGCCTGATTTTCCAGGGCCGGGCGGACGAACAGGTGAAGCTGGGCGGGCGCAGGATTGAGCTTGGCGAAATTGACGCGGCCCTGCAGTCACTCCCGCAGGTGGCCGGAGCTGCCGCGGCAGTCCAGACGACGGCGGCCGGCAACCAGATCCTGGTGGGCTACCTCGCGCCCGTCGCCGGGCAGGACCTTGACCTGGCCGCTGCCCGGGACCAGCTCTCGGCCAGCCTGCCCGCCGCGCTGGTCCCCCTGCTCACCCTGGTGGACTCGCTGCCCACGAAGACCAGCGGGAAAGTGAACCGGCATGCCCTGCCCTGGCCCCTTGCCGGGGCCGGCGCAGCCGAGGCCGATGCGGCATCGCTGAACCTGCCCGACGATGCCGCCTGGATCGTGGAGCAGTGGAGCGCAGTCCTGGGCAGCCCGGTCACGTCCCTTGACGCCGATTTCTTCGCCTATGGGGGAGGATCATTGTCGGCGGCCCAGCTCGTGTCCGCCCTGCGCGTCCGCTACCCCACCGTCACCGTGGCCGACATTTACGCGACGCCCCGGGCGGGTGCCCTGATCGAGGTGGCACGGCAGTCCCGGCCGGAGGGAGACACAGGCCCGGCTCCCGAGCGTGCAGTACGGCCAACGGCCCGCAAGTCGCAGGTCTTCCAAACCCTGATGGGCGTTCCGCTGCACGTCCTGGTGGGCATGCGGTGGCTGACGTACGTCATGGCCATCAACAACGTGCTCGCCGTGCTGGCGGGCTTCTCCGCTGCCCCCACCGTTTCGTGGTGGTGGGTGGGCGCCTCCTGGCTGGTGTTTGTGAGCCCGGCCGGGCGGATGATGATTTCTGTCGGTTCGGCCAGGTACCTGCTGCGCGGCGTCAAGCCCGGAACATACCCGCGCTCCGGGAAGGTCCACCTGCGCCTCTGGCTCGCCGAACAAATCCAGGACCTGGCCGGCGCCATCAGCCTCGCCAGCGCACCCTGGGTCCCCCATTACGCCAGGGCACTGGGCGCGAAAATCGGCAAGGACGTCCAGCTCCACTCGCTGCCGCCCGTCACCGGGCTGCTGTCGCTGGGCAACGGAGCCAACGTGGAACCGGAGGTTGACCTCTCCGGCTGGTGGATCGACGGCGACAACGTCCACATTGGTGCCATCCGCATCGGATCCGGGGCCACGGTGGGGGCCCGCAGCACCCTGATGCCCGGCGCCTCCGTGGGAGCTGGCGCCCAGGTGGAGGCCGGATCCGCAGTACTGGGCAAGGTCAAGGCGGGCCAGCTGGTAGCCGGCTCCCCCGCCCGGCGGCAGGGCAAGGCAAAACATGCGGTGCCCGATGCCCCGGCCCCGGGCCCCTTCGCGGCGAGGCTGTGGTTTGCCGGCTTCGCCGCGGCCTCGGCAGCCCTGGCGGTGATCCCTTATTTGTCGGCGGCCGCAGCGCTCTGGGTGGCTTTCCTCTTCATCCAGGGCAGCGCCTCGCTGTCGGCTGCCCTGCCGCAGCTGCTGCTGGCCCTTCCACTGGCCTCCCTGGCATGGTTCCTCACCAATGCCCTGCTGATCCTGGCCGTCACGCGTCTGCTCAGCATCGGCCTTACCGAGGGGTATCACCGGGTGCGCAGCCGCGTCGGCTGGCAGGTCTGGGCCACGGAGCGCGTCCTGGACCTTGCCCGGGACCTGCTGTTTCCCATCTACGCGAGCCTTTTCACGCCCGTGTGGCTCCGGCTGCTGGGGGCAAAGATCGGCAGGAACGTGGAAGCGTCCACCGTCCTGCTGATTCCCGCAATGACCACCGTGGGCGAAGGTGCGTTCCTGGCCGATGACACCATGGTTGCCTCCTACGAACTGGACAGCGGCTGGCTCCGGGTGGCTCCTGCCAAAATCGGCAAGCGTTCCTTCCTGGGCAATTCCGGAATGACGGCCGCAGGACGCAGCGTGCCCAAGAATTCCCTGGTGGCAGTCCTCTCCGCGACCCCCGCGAAGGCGAAGTCGGGCACCTCCTGGCTGGGCAGCCCACCCGTCCGGCTGCGGCGGACAGCCATCGACTCCGACGACTCCCGCACGTTCCAGCCACCGCTGAAACTCAAACTGGCCCGGTCCCTCTGGGAACTGGGCAGGTTCGTGCCGGTGGTGCTCACGGTGGGAATCGCCGTCGGCACCATGCTTGCCTTTGACTGGCTGGCTGCAACCTTCAGCTATGGTGGCGCGGCGATCCTCAGCGGCGTCGTGATGCTCCTGGCCGGGGCGGTGGCCGCCGCAGCGTCCGTCATCGCCAAATGGATTTTGGTGGGACGGATCCGTGCCGGCGAGCACCCGTTGTGGAGTTCGTTCATTTGGCGCAATGAAGTGGTGGACACCTTCATCGAGCTGGTCAGTGCACCCTGGTTTGCCCGCGCCGCAACCGGCACCCCCGCCCTGGTCTGGTGGCTGCGTTCCCTCGGCGCGAAAATCGGGTCCGGCACGTGGTGCGAGAGCTATTGGCTGCCGGAGGCCGACCTGGTGACGCTGGGCAGGAACGCCACGGTGAACCGCGGATGCGTGGTGCAGACGCACCTTTTCCACGACCGGGTGATGAGCATTGACGCTGTTACGCTCGAAGACGGGGCCACCATGGGCCCGCACGGCGTCATCCTCCCGCAGGCAAGTGTTGGCGCGGGCGGAACCGTGGGACCGGCGTCCCTGGTGATGCGCGGCGAAACAGTCCCCGCCGCAACGTATTGGATGGGCAACCCGGTCAGTCCGTGGCGGGGACCCGCAGCACCCCCTGCCTAAAAGCAAGCAAAGGTTATCCATGAGTTCTCCAGTATCAGCCGCCGGCGGCCACGTCCCCGTGTCCAGGGACGCTGCCCCCGACCCTTACCTGCCCGGCTCCGGCACCGATGCCTTCACCGTGGACCGCTACGAACTGGAGCTTGACTACAGGGTCAGCACCAACCGGCTCAGCGGCAGGGCTGTGCTGCACGGCGTGACCCGGGTGCCGACGTCGGCCATCGTCCTGGACTTCACCGGCCTGCGGGCCACGAAGGTGCAGCTGGACGGCCGGAAGGCGGCCAGGTTCAGCCAGCGGCCGGAACAACTGGTGGTGTCCGCGCCTTCCCCGTTGCAGCCGGGGCAACAGTTCACGCTTGAGATCCGTTACGAGGGCAATCCGTCACCGCGCAGGGGCCTGTGGGGCGAGGTGGGCTGGGAGGAGCTGTCCGACGGCGTCCTGGTGGCCGGGCAGCCGAACGGGGCGCCCTCCTGGTTCCCGTGCAACGATCACCCCAGGGACAAGGCCAGCTACCGGCTTACCGTGACCACCGACGCCGGGTACCGCGCCGTATGCAACGGTGTCCTGCAGTCGCGCACCACCCGCTCCAGCCGGGAGACGTGGGTTTATGAGCAGGCCGAGCCGATGCCCACCTACCTGGCGACGGTGCAGATCGGCCGCTATGGCGTCCTGGAACTGGAGACGGGCAGGCATGCTGCCCCGGTGCCCCAGCCCGTTGCCGTACCCGCCGCTTTGGCCGACCGTGCACGGGCCGGGCTGGCACTGCAGCCGGCCATGATGCGGACCTTCATCGACTGTTTCGGACCGTACCCGTTCCCCGGTTACACCGTGGTGGTGACGGAAGATGAGCTGGAAATTCCGCTCGAAGCCCAGGGCATGTCCATCCTGGGCCCCAACCACCTGGACCAGGACTGGGAATCGCAGCGGCTGATCGCCCATGAACTGTCGCACCAGTGGTTCGGCAACTCCCTGACGGCGGCCTCATGGCAGGACATTTGGCTGCACGAGGGCTTTGCCTGCTATGCGGAATGGATCTGGTCGGAGGAAGCCGGGGTCATGCCCGTCGCCGCCCGCGCCGAAGCTGCGTGGCGCGGATTGGCGGCGGACGCCCAGGACCTCCTGGTGGGTGATCCGGGACCGCAGCACATGTTCGATGACCGCGTCTACAAACGGGGAGCGCTGGCCGTGCACGCCGTACGGCTCGCATGCGGCGACCTCGCATTCTTCGCCCTGCTCCAGGAGTGGACCGCCCGGCACCGCCACGGGTCCGTGTCCACCCATGACTTCATCCTCGCAGTGGACCGGGCCACCGCCCTGGACACGGAGGCTTTGCTGCACCCGTGGCTGTATGAAGAGGTCCTGCCGCCCCTGCCGGTGCGCTGACGCCGCCTAGAGGGAAAGCGCGACGGCGGCCGCCAGGCGGGCGGGCAGCCCGGTCCCGGCCGGGTCCAGGTCCCTTATCTCCGGGCGCGCCAGGACGTCCACCGACGATGGTGCAGTGCGCAACCCGTCCCCGGTCATTTTCAGCCAGGCTTCCTTGCGCGCCCACAGCCTCGCCCTCGCCGCAAGCAGGTCCCGGCCGTCGAGGGCCCGCAGGCTGTGCTGCTCGGCGGCGCTGAGTGCCAGTGCCGGGAACCCGTCGAAGCCGGTGCGGGCGGCATCTTCCACGTCCGCTCCCAGCCGGAGTCCGGGTTCAGGGTCAACCACAGCGGCGAGCAGTGTCCAGCCCGCCGCCCGGGACAGGCTGAGTGCCAGCGGTGCCGGCACGCCGCCCAGCAGGTAACCCGGGCGGCCGTGGCTGACATAGGGTCCGGCGCCGCAGCGGGGGCACGTGTAGGAGGCCGCCAGCTGCGTGGCGGGCACGGCCAGCAGTTCGGCCGCGAACAGCCGCTGGGCGAGCCGCCCCGCCAGGAAGCCGTCCCCGGCTGCCGGCTCCATGGCCCGTGCCCTTGCCAGCTCGGAGGCATCAAGCACCGTTTCAGCGTCACGGCGGACCTGCCCGGCTTCCCCGGACAGCAGAAAGGGCGGGATGGCCCGCACCACAAGCTGCGACACCATGCACCCGCCCTTTCAGGAGCTCTCCGCGGGAACGGCTGCTACCGCTGGACTGCCCCGAACCGTTCGCCGGCCAGTGCTACGGCACTTTCCCGGGCGGCGGAGGCTTCGTCCGCCGTGAGGGTCCGGTCGGCAGCACGGAACCGCAGCCCGAAGGCCAGCGACTTCCTGCCGTCCTCAATGCCCTTGCCTGCGTAGACGTCGAAGAGTGCAACATCCTCCAGCAGTTCACCGGCGCCTTCGCGCAGCGCGGCCAGGACCTCGTCCGCCGGCACATCCGCCGGAACCACCAGGGCAACGTCCTGGGTGGCTACCGGGAATGCCGAGATGTGGCGGGCCACGATCACCTCCGGCGCGGCCTCGAACAGGGCATCGGCGTTGATCTCGAGTGCCACCGAGCGGGCAGGCATGTCCGCCGAAGCCAGCAGCTTGGGGTGGAGCTCACCTGCGTACCCCACCACTTCGCCCGTGCGCAGCGACAACTGCGCCGCACGGCCCGGATGGAATGCCTGGTGGCTGCCCTGGGTGACCACGAGCTCAACACCCAGGACGTCGCCGGCAAGGCGCGCGATGTCCAGCGCGTCGGCCCAGTCCCACGCGCGAGGCGTGTGCTCTGCGGCGGCCGGCGAATCATGGCCGGTCAGGACGGCGGCGAGGTGGAAGGGCTGCGCCGGGACGCCGTCATACAGCGCGTCCAGCTCCTCATCGGCGGGCTTGGCACCAAGCGGCGGGATGGAGGCGGTTCCCAGGTTCTCGCCCGGCAGGAACACCAGCCCGGATTCGAACAGCGCCAGGTCGCGGAAGCCCCGCGAATGGTTGCGCTTGGCCACCTCGATCAGGCCGGGCAGGATGGAGGTCCGCAGGAAGCCCTGCTCCTCGCTGATGGGATTGGCCAGCTTGACCGCGCTGCGGGCAGCACCCTCCTCAGCCACACCGAAGGTGTCATTGGCCGCCTTGGAGACGAACGGGTAGGACAGCACCTCGGTGAGGCCTGCATCCGCCAGTGCCTGGATCAGGCGGCGGCGCTGCTGCTGCACGCGAGTCAGGCCCCGGCCGGGAGGGGCCACCGGCAGGGTGGCGGGTATGTTGTCATAGCCCACCAGCCGCGCAATTTCCTCGGAAAGGTCTTCCTTGGTCTCGAGGTCGTTCCGCCAGCTCGGGGCCGTAACGGTATAGCCGCCGTCGTGCTTCACCACTGCCGCGCCCAGGTCCTCGAGGGACGTGACAATCTGTTCTTCCGTGAAGTCGATGCCGATCCTCGCGGCAGCGAAGGCAGCAGGCAGTTCGATGGTGACGGTGTCCGGAGCGGTTCCGACGTCGGTCCCGGTTTCGTCGGCGATGCCGCCGCCCAGTTCCACCAGGAGGTCCACCACACGCTGCGCGGCGATCCCGGCAACCTGCCAGTCCACGCCGCGTTCGAACCGCTTCGAGGCTTCGGAGGGCAGCTTGTGCCGGCGCCGCGACCGGGCGATGGACACCTCGTCGAAGTGCGCGGCCTCCACGAGGATGTTCGACGTCGAGTCGCTCACCTCGGTGGCCGCCCCGCCCATGACGCCGGCGATGCCGATGGCGCCGGAGTCGTCCGTGATGAGCAGGTCCTCGGCGTCAAGGGTGCGTTCCTTGCTGTCCAGGGTGGTGATTTTCTCGCCGGCTGCGGCACGGCGGACCACGATGTCTCCGGACAGCTTGTCCAGGTCGTAGCAGTGCGTGGGCTGGCCGAGCTCGAACATGACGTAGTTGGAGATGTCCACCGGCAGGGAGATGGAACGGACGCCGGCCAGCCGCAGCCGGGAAACCATCCATGGCGGGGTGGGTCGCGTGGCATCCACGCCGCGGACCGTGCGTGCCACAAAGCGGTCGCAGCCCGGCTTGCCGTAGATGGGTGCGTCATCGTTGATCTTGACGCCGTAGCCGCCGGAAAGTTCAGCCGGGGCCTGGACCTTGCCGGCCGGGTCCGTGAACGTTGTTCCGGTGGCGTGCGCGTACTCGCGGGCCACACCACGGATGGAGAAGGCGTAGCCACGGTCCGGGGTGACGTTGATTTCGGCAGCCTGGTCGTAGAGGCCCAGGAGCTCCATGGCATCAGTGCCGATTTCCGGGTCCAGTCCGATGCGGGACAGGACCAGGATGCCGTCGTGGTCCTCGCCGATGCCCAGCTCGCGCACCGAAGCGATCATGCCGGCGGACAGGTGGCCGTACGTCTTGCGGGCGGAGATGTGGAAGTTCCCCGGCAGCACCGCGCCGGGAAGGGTGACCACCACTTTGTCGCCTTCCACGAAGTTGTGGGCGCCGCAGATGATGCCCTGCACGCCGGACGGGTCAATGCCGTCTCCCGTGAGGGTCTGTTCCTTGCCCTCGGGGACAACCCGGACCTGGCACCAGTTGATGGTTTTGCCGTTGGTCTGCGGTTCCTTGACCAGGCTCAGGACCTGGCCCACCACGATGGGTCCCTGCAGGGTGTCCGTGGGACGGTGGACGTCCTCTTCTTCGAAACCGACCTTGACCAGCTCGGCCATCACGTCTTCGGCCGTTGCCCCGGCCGGTACCTCTGCGAATTCACGCAGCCAGGAAAGTGGGATACGCACTGTTAGATCTCCATCCCGAAGTGCTCGCTGAAACGTACATCGCCTTCGATCATGTCGCGCATGTCGCCCACCTCGTTGCGGAACATGAGGGTGCGTTCGATGCCCATGCCGAAGGCAAAACCTGAATAGACGTCCGGGTCGATGCCGGCAGCCCGGAGGACGTTGGGGTTGACCATGCCGCAGCCGCCCCACTCGATCCAGCGCGGACCGCCCTTCGCATCCGGGTGCCAGATGTCCAGCTCGGCGGACGGCTCGGTGAACGGAAAGTAGTTGGGGCGCAGCCGGATGGAGGCTTCATCGCCGAACATCTGCCGGGCGAAGTGCTCCAGGGTGCCGCGCAGGTCCGCCATGCTCAGGTTCCTGTCGATGGCCAGGCCCTCGAACTGGTGGAACACCGGGGTGTGGGTGGCGTCCAGCTCGTCGGTGCGGAACACCTTGCCGGGGCACAGCACGTAGATGGGCACGTCGCGTTCCAGCATGGAGCGGACCTGCACCGGTGAGGTGTGCGTACGCATGAGCAGGTGGGCCTCCGGGGGCTCCACGAAGAAGGTGTCCTGCATCTCGCGGGCCGGGTGGTCCGGCTTGAAGTTCAGGGCGTCGAAGTTGAACCATTCCGATTCCACCTCGGGGCCTTCGGCGATTTCCCAGCCCATGCCCACGAAGATGTCCGCCACGCGGTCCTGGAGCGTGGAGAGCGGGTGCCGGGCACCGGCACGACGGCGGCGCGGAGCCGCCGTGACGTCCACGGTCTCCTCCAGGAGGATGCGTGCGTCGTTCTCGGCCTCGAGGACTTCGGTGCGGTCGGCGAGCGCTTTGTTGACCCGCCCGCGGGATGCACCCATGAGTTTTCCGGCGAGCGCCTTCTGGTCTTTGGGCAGCTTGCCGATTTCACGGTTGGCGAGGCTCAGCGGGGACTTCTCCCCCGTGTGCGCCAGCCTCACCGCCTTCAGCTCGTCAAGGGTGGCCGCACCGGCAATGGCGGTGATGGCCTGGTCTACAGCGGCGTTGATGGCGGCTTCATCCGTGGGGTTCGGAATGGCGGCGCCCGGCAAAGTTTCAGTCATCTACTGTTCTTAGCTACGAGTCGTGGCTGCCGGCGAGCGGAGCAGCCCTGCGCGGTCTCCCGGCGGCGCGTCCGTCACTGGCAGGTCATGGATGAATGCCCTCAAATTCAGTTCATTCAATGACCAGGTCAGGGCACACCGGCAAAACCGGCGGCCACTGCCCTCCAGTCTAATTGAACCCTCCGGCTACCATGGCCTCATGACACTGCGGCAGCGCCCGGGATCCCTGCCACCCCTGACCGCTGCCCAGCGGTTGAGGCAGGCCGCGAACCTCATCAATGGCAGTACGGTGCTGGGTGTGGCCGTAGCAGTTACCGCCCGCACCCGCCTCAGCAGGGGTCCGCGCGGCCTCATCCTCGCCGCGGGCTATCGGTGGCGGCTGCCCTTTGCACGGGCGTTCACGCTGGGAAACGTGGTCCTCTGCAGGGGCCCGGCGCACGATCTGCTGTCACTGCCCGCCCTGCTGGGCCATGAGGAAAGGCACTGCACCCAGTACGCCTGGTGCCTGGGGGTTCCGTTCATCCCGCTGTATCTCGCCGCCGCCGGGTGGTCCGTCCTGCGGACCGGGAATCCCGGGACGGCCAATATCTTTGAGCGGCACGCCGGACTGGTTGCGGGAGGCTACCCCTCCCGGGAATCCCTCGCGTCCCGGGGTTGGTCATGACCATGGGCCGGATGAACGGGAACCAAGAGAGCGGGGACGGGGAAAACCTGGAGCGGCAAGGGGGCGCCGGCACTGTCACGGTGACGGGCACCGGGTGGGCGGAAGCCGCCCCGGACCTGATGCTCGTTTCCATCGGCGTGGAGTGCCGTGCCGCTTCAGTTGAGGCCTCTTATTCCGGTGCGGGGGAAGCACTGGCTGCAGTTATTGCCGTCTTCCGCAGTGCCGGCGTTGCTGCCGCCGACACCCGGACAACCGGGCTTACGGTGCGCGCCGACCTCGTCTGGCGCGAGGGCGAAGGCCAGCAGGTTGCCGGTTACGTTGCCGGTAGCACTTTAAGCATCCGGCTTCGGAACCTGGCGTCCGCGTCCGGCACCATATCGGAAGCCGTCCGCGCAGGCGGCAACGACGCCCGGCTCAACGGCCTGCAGTTGACCCTTTCCGACGACTCAGCCGTCAGGGAACAGGCACGCGCGGCCGCCTGGCAGGATGCGCTCAGGGCTGCCGCGCAGTTCGCTGCCTTGGCTTCGGCCACGCTGGGACCTGTGGTTTCCGTAACTGAACACCATCCGGCACAGGGCCCGGTGCCGCTGGCCGGGATCCAGCGGGCCAGCGCCGTGGAAAGCCTGGCTATTGAACCCGGGGAAAGCCGGGTGGAAACCGCGGTGACTGTGGTCTGGGAACTGCACGCCTGACGATCCGCCAAGCCAGGTATGGCCTTGACTTTTATTCGAACATGTTTTCGAATAGGTGGCATGAGATGGGACGCACAAGCACTGGTGCCGGCACCTGCGGAGGAAACCAGCGGACCAGCTCCGGCGCTCCTCCCGCTCGCCGGGCTGGTCCGATCGGTGACCACTCCCGAGTTTGCCGGCATCACTTTCCATGAGGTCACCGCGAAATCGGTGCTCAACAAAGTACCGGCGGGGTCCCGCATGCCGTTCGAGTGGACGGTCAACCCATACCGCGGCTGCAGCCACGCCTGCGTCTACTGCTTCGCACGCAAGAGCCACACCTACCTGGACTTCGACGCCGGCCTGGACTTCGACAGCCAGGTGGTGGTCAAGGTCAATGCCGCAGAAGTACTCCGCAAGGAACTTGCCAAACCATCCTGGGGTCGCCATCAGGTGGCACTCGGCACCAACACGGATCCATACCAGCGTGCGGAGGGCCGGTACCGGCTCATGCCGGGGATCATCTCCGCCCTTGCGGATTCCGGTACACCCCTGTCCATCCTGACCAAGGGCACACTGCTGGCGCGGGACATCCCGCTGCTGAAAAGCGCTGCCACCCAGGTTCCAGTGGGCCTGGGAATCTCGCTGGCCATGACCAATGAAGCCCTGTCCGAGGCTATTGAACCGGGCACGCCGGGTCCCCGGGCACGGCTGAAGCTGGTTTCCCGGCTTCGCGAGGCCGGCCTTCCCTGCGGTGTGATGGCCATGCCCATCCTCCCGTGGCTCTCGGACAGCGACGAAGCGCTGGATGCGCTCTTCGCTTCCCTGGCTGCCGCGGGGGCTACGGGGGTCACCGCAGGTGCGTTGTACTTGAAGCCCGGCACCCGGGAATGGTTCATGAAGTGGATTGCGGCCAACCATCCCGAGCTGGCAGGCCGCTACCGTCGCCTTTACGAATCGGGCTCCTACGCGTCCAAGGAGTACCGCACCTGGCTTGCCGGGAAAGTCCGCTATTTCAAGGCAAGGCACGGCTTCTCCCATTCGTCGGGATTCAGCCACCGGGACCTGGACGATCCACGCGTTGAGGAAGCTGAATACCCCGCAGGCATCATTCCGGAAGCTGCGGCCGGCAGCCTTCTCCAAAGGTCAGGCCAAGCCCGGGGACAGGCAGGGCAGGCAAACCAGGAGGCTTTGTTCTAGCTGCCGTTCCAGCCGGATGTCCTGCCGGCAGGAACGGCCAGGGTTGCCAGCAGCGCCCGGACAATCGGGAAGTCCGCAGGAATCCAGGGCAAGGCCAGGACCGTGTCCGGATCCGCCAGCGGCACCCAGCGCAGTTCATCGTGGTCTTCCAGGGGCGCGGGCTCCCCATGCGTGACTTCCGCGAACCAGACCCGCATGGCAGCGCGGTCATTCAGCGGCCATCCCAACGCGTCCTCCCCCGGAAGTTCGGAACCCAGCCGGACAGCGACGCCCAGTTCCTCGGACAGCTCCCGTATCAGGGCAGCTTCCGGGTCCTCGCCCGGCTCCACCTTGCCGCCCGGAAACTCCCAAAGGCCAGCGAGCTTCTCCGGTGCGCTGCGCCGGGCCACCAGCAACATGGCCGGTTCCGCCAAGCGGTCCACCACGGCTCCGCCCACCACCTGTATCAGTCCAGTCACCGCATCATTCTATGGGGGACAATGGGAGCAGCCGGGCACCTCAGCCAGGCACCGGGAATACTCCTCACCGGTCAGGGGTTTCCGAACAGGGGTCCAGGTCCCTCCGCCCCATCGCCGTGGCAACACTCCTTCCAGCAGAATTTCTCCTCGAAAAGCAGGCATATGAGCAGCGCCCTCCAAACGTCCACGGCAGCCCCCACCACCTCCCGCAACCTGGCGATGGCCATTATTGCCCTCGCCATGGGCGGCGTGGGCATCGGTGTCACCGAGTTCACCATGATGGGCCTGCTGAAAGAGGTGGAGCAGGGTTTGGGGATCAGTACGCCGGAGGCGGGGCACCTCATTTCCGCCTACGCCCTGGGGGTGGTGGTTGGAGCTCCCCTGCTTGCGGCGGTGGGTGCCAGGCTCCCCCGCAAGCACCTTGCGCTCGGCCTGATGGTGTTTTTCACGGTGGCCAACCTGGCGTCGTTCATCGCCCCCGACTACGGGACCATGCTGGTTTCACGGTTTGCCGCCGGCCTGCCGCACGGGGCCTTCTTCGGCGTGGCGGCCGTCATTGCCGCTTCCCTGGTTCCGCCCTCCAAGCGCGGCTGGGCCATCTCCATGGTGATGGCGGGCCTCAGCATCTCCAACGTTATTGGTGTGCCGTTCGCCACCTGGCTGGGCCAGACCTATGGCTGGCGGCTGCTCTTTGTCCTGGTGGGCTTCATCGGCCTGCTGACTTTGGCATTGGTGTGGCGGTTCGTCCCCTTCCAGCCAGCCCATCCGGACGCGAGCATCGTCAGGGAACTGGGCGCGCTGAAGCGGCTGCAGGTGTGGCTGGCCATCCTGATCGGCGTTGTGGGCTTCGGCGGTTTCTTCGCCACCTACACCTACATCGCCCACACCATGACGCTGGTAGCAGGGATCCCGTCGTCGCTGATTCCCGTCGTGGTGGCCCTCTACGGCCTGGGCATGGTGGCCGGAAACATCGTGGGCGGACGGATCGCCGACAAGTCGGTCATGGGAACCCTGTACAAGGTGCTCCCGGCCATTGCGGTGGCGCTGGTGGTCTACGCCGTGGCAGTCCAGTGGCCGTGGTCAGCCTTCGTGATGGTCTTTGTGGTGGGCGCTTCCGGCTCCATGCTGATTCCTGCGCTGCAGACCAGGCTGCTGGACGCCTCACCGGATGCCCCTTCGCTGGCGTCGTCCCTGAACCACGCGGCGCTGAACGTGGCGAACGCCCTGGGTGCCTTCCTCGGCGGGCTCGTGATCGCGCTGGGCTGGGGATACGTTGCCCCGGCGCTGGTAGGTGCCGTCCTTGCCATCCTCGGCTTCGGGGTCGCCGTCGTCAGCGGAGTCCTGGAACGCAGAAAGCCGCTGGCCGCGTAATCCAGCGTCCACGCCGTTACCAAACGGAGGCTCCCCCCGGCGGTCCGTTGCGCTTTTCTGCCGCCCGCCGTCAGCAGGAACCGGTTGCCCCCGTGCTCCCGCCTACGTCAGCGGCAGGCCGTAAGCCTGCTGACATTAAGGTGCCGTTATGTTAGCTTGAGGCTCATCGGGACTATTAAATCCCGGTAACCATAAGGAGGAGACATGGGTTTTCTTGCGTGGATTATTCTCGGCCTCATTGTAGGGGCCATCGTTAAAGCGGTCATGCCCGGGCGGGTCGGCGGCGGTTGGGTCACCAGCCTTGTTTTGGGTGTGGTGGGCGCCATCGTTGGCGGCTGGATCGGCAGCCTCCTGTTCAACAGGGGCGATCTTGCCTTCTTTGACCTCGGCACCTGGATTCTCGCTATCGTCGGCGGCCTTGTCGTTGCCGGCATCTACGGAGCCATCACCGGACGCGGAAAAGCCACCCGCGCCCCCTGATGCTTTCCGTTATTTGAAATTTCATGGCACCAAGGCCCCGGACAATCCGGGGCCTTTATTCATGCCACCGCACGCCCGGCGGAAGCTCAGGCGGTCACGTCAGCGGGCAAGTGCTGGGAACGCGCACTCGCGTAAAGGCAAACGGTGGCAGCAGTGCCAAGATTAAGGCTTTCAGCGGCCCCATACACCGGGACGGCGACCCGATGGTCGGCCAGCGCAAGCTCATCCGCGGAGAGCCCCTGCGCCTCGTTGCCGAACAGCCATGCGGTGGGCGCCGCCAGGTCATAGATGGACTCCGGCCCGGCTCCGGTCAGGCGGCGGCGGGCGTTTTCGTCCTGCAGCGCGTCCAGGTTCAGCGGGCCATAGCCGTCGGCAGCCAGGACTCCGATCCCCCGGGCCTTGCAGGCGGCCACGAGTTCAGCAGGGTCCGCGCCCAGCACCACGGGCAGGTGGAACAGGGACCCCGCTGTCGACCGCACGGCCTTGGGGTTGTAAATGTCCACGCTGGAAGAAGTCAGGACCACGGCGTCAGCCCCTGCGGAGTCCGCGGCGCGCAGAACGGTGCCGGCGTTTCCCGGGTCGCGCACCTGGCAGAGCACTGCGATCAGGCGGGGCCCGGCGTCGAGCACTTCCTCCAGCGCCACATCGACGAAGCCGCACACGGCGATGATGCCCTGGGGATTAACGGTGTCCGCCATAGCCGCGAGGACCTCGTCCGTGGCAAGCCGGGCGTTGGTTCCTTCTGCAAGTTCCTCGAACTCCGGAAACCGGTCAAGGCAGGCCTCGCTGGCGAAAACTTCCGTGACGATACCGGGGGCTCCCGCGGCGAGGCGCTCGTGGTGAAGCTTCAAGGCCTCCCGCACGGCCTGGGGCCCCTCCGCGAGGAACTGTCCACGCTTTAAACGGGCCGGGCGCCCTGCAAGTTTTGCCACATCCCGGACCCGATCAGCTCGGGGGTTGGAGAGTGGAAAATCTTGCGGGCGCCCGGTTTCGTTCATATAAGAACTGTAGTGGCTGCTGCCACCCGTTCCTGAACTGTCCCCTCACGGGGAGCAGCGTTGCTAGGCAACAACCTTCTTGGCGGAGGTGTCGGCCGGCAGCGAGTCCTTGGCGACCTGGACCAGTGCGGCGAAGGCGTTGGCGTCGGAGACAGCCAGCTCGGCCAGCATGCGACGGTCGACCTCAACCTCAGCGGCCTTCAGGCCCTGGATGAGGCGGTTGTAGGTCAGGCCGTTGGCGCGGGAAGCCGCGTTGATGCGCTGGATCCACAGGCGGCGGAAGTCGCCCTTCTTCTTCTTGCGGTCGCCGTAGCTGTACACAAACGAGTGCAGCAGCTGCTCTTTGGCCTTGCGGTACAGGCGTGAACGCTGTCCACGGTAGCCCTTTGCGCGTTCAAGGATAACCCGGCGCTTCTTGTGGGCGTTGACCGCCCTCTTCACACGTGCCACGTGCGTACTCCTTCGAAAATCTGATCCCAAGCATCTACTGCCGGTTTCCCGGCGGCCTGAGAAGGCTGTTTGGCAGGTGACTGACAACCAGGTGGCTGTCAGTCAAAGAACTTGGAAATTAGATGCCGAGCATCTTCCGGATGACCTTGGCGTCGCCCTTGAAGACGATCTTGTCACCGGCGAGGCGACGGGTCAGCCGGGAGGACTTGTGCTCCAGGTAGTGGCGGCGGTTGGCCTGCTGGCGGCGCAGCTTGCCGCTGCCGGTCAGCTTGAAGCGCTTCTTAGCACCGCTGTGGGTCTTCATCTTCGGCATGGGAACCGATCTCCTTACGTATCCGCAGGCTATGCCTGCAGCTTCATCGCGCAGCCGCCCCTGCGGGCGGCATGCTGGTTGCTGACTGCCGAGAGGCGGAACCTCCGGCAGCTGTGAACTAAGTGGTCTTCTTACCGGCCGGCTTCGGCACTGCCTTGGGGGCAGGACGGGCGGCGGGCTTCGGCGCGGCGGGCCTGGCCACCGGCTTCGGCGGAGCAGGTACTGCTGCAGGCTTGGGAGCCGCAGCTGCCGGGGCAGCTTCGGGCTTCTCCGCCACAGGCTTGGGGGCCGGCGCGGCAGCCTTGGGAGCCGGTGCGGCAGCCTTGGGGGCTTCCTGCTGAGGGGCCTCCTGCTTGGGAGCTTCCTGCTTGGGAGCTTCCTGCTTGGGGGCTTCGGCGGCCTTCGGGGGGGCTTCAGCTGCGGCAGGCTCGACGGCGGGTGCCGGCGTCTGCTCGGGGGCCTCGGCCGGTGCTTCGGGTTCCGTGGAGACGGTGAAACCCTCAGGCAGCAGGTCCGCCAGGGACTGCGTCAGGGGGGCCTGGTCGTCACCGGAAACATCGATGCGTCCGGACGCCTTGGCTTCGTTCTGCGCCTTCGCTTCGGCACGCTGCGTTGCGCGGCGTGCCTCGGCCTTGGCCTCAGCCTTGTTCTTGAGCGGGCCCACCACCATGACCATGTTGCGGCCGTCGATGCGGGGGCTGGACTCCACCACACCAACTTCGGCGACGTCGTCGGCGAAGCGCTGGAGCAGGCGGATGCCCATCTCCGGACGCTGCTGCTCACGGCCGCGGAACTGGATCATGGCCTTGACCTTGTCCCCGGCGCCGAGGAAGCGCAGTGCATGTCCGCGCTTGGTCTCGTAGTCGTGGGTGTCGATCTTCAGGCGGAAGCGGATTTCCTTCAGAACGGTGTTTGTCTGGTTCTTCCGGGCTTCACGTGCCTTGACCGCGGCCTCGTACTTGTACTTGCCGAAGTCCATCAGCTTGCACACCGGAGGCTTCGCCTGAGGTGCAACTTCAACGAGATCAAGGTCGGACTCGGCAGCCAGACGCAGGGCATCCTCAATACGGACGATGCCTACCTGTTCACCTGCAGGGCCGACCAGCCGCACCTCGGGGACGCGGATACGCTCATTGATTCTTGGCTCGCTAATGTTAAAGCTCCTGTTTTTGTTGTGGAATCCGGCAAATAGAGAAGGCCCCCAACTGCCGGAGCAATCGAAGGCCTCTGAACGGTTGGTGATGCCGGTCCCGCGAAAGGACAGCATGCAAGGTCCCCGGCGAACGCCGGCGCCTTGCCCAACCAGGTACCCGGCAACCTTGCGTCCCGGAGATGTTCAAGGAGAACACTCGGAACAGCGGCTGACGCGGGTGGGAGAGAACTCCGCTTGCAAACTGCATGCCATTCTACAGAAAAAATTCCCGTCAACGCAGCGAAGCGCCGGTGGGAACCGAGTCTCTGAAATAACGACATCCAGTTGGTCTGTGTCAAGCTTACCAGTATGAGCACCCCAGACAGTAATTCATACGTTTTCGAGTCCGCCGACGCCAGCGGCGACGTCTCCCAGCAGATCCGCGACATTTCCGAGGTACCGGCCATCGAGGTCATCACCACCGCCGCCGTCCACCTGATGAGCGCCGCAGCCGTCAAGCTCGGGCTTGCCGCGGAGGACAACGCCGAGGAACTGAAGGACCTGGACGAGGCCCGGAAACTGATCACTGCGCTGGCAGGCCTGGTGACCGCAGCTGCGCCCGAGATCGGCTCCCAGCATGCAGGACCCTTGCGCGACGGACTGCGTTCGCTCCAGCTTGCCTTCCGCGAAGAATCCCTGATCCCGGATGCCCCCGGGAAGGGCCCGGGCGAGAAGTACACCGGCGCCGTCAACTGATATCACGCAATGACACCGGCTGCCTGACGCCTTAGGGCCAAAGCAGCCACGACGACGGCGGGCCGACCTCGAGGGGTCGGCCCGCCGTCGTCGTTGGTACAGGCCTGCTGCCCCACTTCCGGTGAGGCGGCAGTCCATCCGTTGACCCACAGCAGCCGTGTGCTGGGAAGGTCAGGCGGCCACCCTGCGGCGGCGGAGCTGGAGAACCAGGCCAACGAGGCACAGCAGGACGCCCGCAACCCCCACGGATACGAACCCGCCGGACGGACCCATGCCGTCGATGAAGATCCCGGCGAGCGGCGCGCCCAGGGCAACTCCGGCGGTCAGCGCCGAGCCATACCAGCCCATGGCCTCCCCGCGGCGCTCCTCGGATACCAGGTCCGCCACTTTCTCGGAGGCTGAGGAGAGCACCGGAGCACACAGGAGTCCCGGCAGGATCGAGAACAGGGCCAGTGTCCAGGTGTCGTGGGCGAATCCCATGGGGATGGTCAGCGCCGCCATGCCGAGCAGCAGGACAATCGGCGCGACGGGCCGGTGCATGGCGCCGTAGACAAGCCCGCCCACCACTGACGCGGCGCACCAGAACAGGAAGACAATGCCGATTTCGCTCTGGCGGCCGCCGGTTTCCAGGGCTGCCACGATACCCACGTCGGTGCCGCTGAGCACCATTCCGGCGCCTGCCGCCACGGCAAAAAGCGCGGCCACGGTGGCGGTGAACCAGGCGAAGTTTCGGGCCACTTTGCTGCGGAGTCCGGGCGTCGCCGTGGCTCCGGCCGGTACCAGCTCGGCAGCCGCCTCCTGCACGTGGGCCGGGGCGGAGGACACGACGGCGACTTCCGCGGCATGGCGCTGGTCAGCGGCACACTCCACGCTCTGTTCGGGGCTCCGGGTGGGCGGATTGAACCAGATCAGGAAGAGCCCGGCCAGTGATGTGGAGACGCCCACCACCGTCAGGCCGGCGGTGGTGTAGCCGCTTGTGGCGACCACTGCGCCCGCGGCCGGGCCGATCATGAACACCATCTCGGTGGTGATGGCGTCGAGGGCGAACGCGGTACGCCGCTGATCGCCATCGGCCAGCACGCCCAGGGACTGCCGGACCACGCTGAAGATGGGCAGGGTAAGCAGGCCGCCCACGAACACCAGCGGCAGGAGCCACTGGTAGGACACGTGCGGAACGATGGACCAGATGACGGTTTCCGAGATGACGGACGGGATCAGGGCCCGTCGCAGGCCGGCGGTGTCCACGCGCCGGCCCCGCCAGGGGGCACCAAGGGCGATGCCGATGGTCATGACGGCCGCTGCCGCACCGGCGGCGGCGTACCCCTCGCCGAGGGTCAGGACAATGTGGAGGGTCAGCAGGACTCCGGCAGCTGAATGCGGGATACGGGCGACCATGCCCACAAGGAGCAGGCGCCGGATGGGCCGGACGGCGAGCAACTCCCGGTAGAGAGCGAAATTCACGAGGTGATCCTTACGTCTGCCGCAGCGGACCGGGGGTCACCCCGCACGGCTGCCGGCTACTGTGCTGCGCGCCGCAACTTGATCTCGATTGAGTCGACCCGCTCCCCAAACAATACATTCCGTGACCACTCGGCCTGGAGCCCCGCCACCAGTTGCTGAACCCCTGCCGCGTCAAGGCCGTCTTCGAGGTAAAGCACCACCTGCAGCTCGGGTCCGGCTCCTCCGCCCGGCATGGCGGATCCGTCGGCCGTACGGGACGCCACTCCCCCGCCGGGCAACAGCTCGATGCGGCGGACAGCGGGAAAATCCGCGGCGGCCCGGCCCATTTCCGCCGCGAGTTCCCCATCCATGTAGGAGGGGGTCCAGTCCTGCTGCTGGGCAAGGGCCCACACCGCAGGCCGGCGGACCACAAAGGTGACCTCGCCCCCGGGATCCAAAACCAGGAGTTCGGCGCCCTCAGCCACCGCGGACAAGGCGGCGCGGGCTGCGTAGACGGCTACCGGCCGGGCGTCCGGATGCCAGCTGGCCAGCGCCGCGGCCGAGGTGAACGCGGGCATGGCGGTCCGGCCGTCTGCAGCCTTCAGGGTGACCAGGGCCATGTCCGCCTGCTTGTCCGCGTGCAGGCCGTGGGCGGATTCCCCTTCTTCGGCGAGCTGGGCAACGATGGGAATGAAGACCCGAGCGGTGGCCAGGGAAGCAACAACGGCTGTTTCGTCCACTGTGCCTGCCCGGAGGTCCACGACGGCGGCGAGGTAACTGGCGTCAGCCGATCCGTCATCGTCCTCGAAGTTGTGGATCCTGGCGTCGTCGCCGGCGAGGCTGCGGCCCGCCCATGGTTGGCCGGCGGAGTCCGTGGCACCTCCCGCGCCTGCCAGTGCTGCCGCGATGTGCCCTGGAAGGGGGCGCGGTGCGGGTGCTTCGTGGTTGGCCATACTGCGACTGATTCCTTAGGGAGGGCCCTAGCGGCGGCCGGCGACGTCTAGGGCTTCGGGAAGTGTGAAGGCCCCGGCGTACAGCGCCTTGCCTACGATTGCGCCTTCGACACCGAGCGGCACGAGCGAACGCAGGACCTTCAGGTCGTCCAGGCTGGAGATGCCGCCGGAGGCCACCACGGGCTTGCCCGTCTTCTCCACCATCTGGCGCAGGAGTTCGACGTTGGGACCCTGGAGCGTGCCGTCCTTGGTGACGTCGGTAACGACATACCTGGAGCAGCCTGCCTCTTCAAGGCGGCCGAGGACCTCCCAGAGGTCTCCGCCTTCCTTGGTCCAGCCGCGGCCGGCAAGGGTGGTTCCGCGAACGTCCAGGCCGACGGCGATCTTGTCGCCGAAGCGGTCGATGGCCCGGCGCGTCCAGTCCGGATTTTCCAGGGCGGCGGTGCCCAGGTTTACGCGGGCTACGCCGAGGTCCAGGGCGGCCTCGAGCGTTTCGTCATCGCGCAGGCCTCCGGAGAGTTCCACGTTGATGTCCAGCCGGCCCACCACTTCCCGGAGCAGTTCAGCGTTCGATCCTCGGCCAAAAGCGGCATCCAGATCCACCAGGTGCACCCATTCCGCGCCCTGCTGCTGCCAGTTCAACGCGGCCTCCAGCGGAGTGCCGTAACTCGTTTCGCTGCCTGCTTCGCCCTGGACCAGCCGGACGGCCTGCCCGTTCACGACGTCGACGGCGGGCAGCAGTTCAAGAACCGGCAGATCGTTAGCGGTGGTCATCTTCATCCTTCAGGGTTGGGGCAGGGTGGGCCGGGCCGTCAGTTGGCCGGCAGCGTCAGCAGGTAGGCGGCAAGCAAAGCCATGCCCGCCAGGACGTAGAACGATATTTGGGTCCAGAGCGGCTTGTGCTGCTGCCGGAAGGACAGGGCACCGCCCACCAGCAGGCCGGCGAGGGCCATCAGGATAACGGACCACAGCATCTAGGCGCTGCCGCCGGCCGGCTCCGAAGTGTCGCCGGCGGCCGGGTTCTCCGCAGCCGGGGCATTGCCGCCGGCAGCGGGGCGGTTCAGGGCCTCCACCCAGTTCCGCAGCAGCCGGGAACCGGCATCGCCGGACTTTTCCGGGTGGAACTGCGTGGCACAGAGCGGGCCGTTTTCGACCGCCGCGATGAACGGGGCGCCGTGCTCCGACCAGGTGACCAAGGGCGCCGACATCCGCGGCTGGATGACGTCGAAGTTCCATTCCTGCACTCCATAGGAGTGCACAAAGTAGAACCGCTCGTTTTCAACCCCGGCGAAGAGCTTGGAGCCCTCCGGCACCTTCACGGTGTTCCAGCCCATGTGCGGCACCACGTCCGCCGGCAGGAGCTCGACTTTCCCGGGCCACTCCCCGATGCCTTCGGCCTCGGTGCCGTGTTCGACGCCGGCCTCGAAAAGCACCTGGAGGCCAACGCAGATACCGAGGACCGGGCGGCCGCCGGCAACCCGCCTGCCGATAAGGCGGATGCCGTCCACGGCCTTGAGTTCGCGCATGACGGTTTCAAAGGCGCCGACGCCGGGGACCACCAGGCCGTCGGCGTTCAGGACATCCTCGGGCTTCGCGCTGAGGACCACCTCGGCACCGGCGCGTTCCAGGGCGCGCACGGCCGACCGGACGTTGCCCGAGCCATAGTCCAGGACGGTGACCGTGGGCTTTCCCTCCGGCGAGGGCAGCTTCCGGGACGCAGAGGGATCGATGATGGCCCCGTCTTTCAGGACCTGGCCGCTCACAGCGCGCCCTTGGTGGACGGGATGCCTTCAACGCGGGGATCCGGCTCCACGGCAGCGCGCAGCGCCCGGGCGAACGCCTTGAACTGCGCTTCCACGATGTGGTGCGGGTCGCGGCCCGCGATCACGTTCATGTGCAGGCAGATCCCTGCGTGCAGCGTGATGGCTTCGAAGATGTGCCGGGTCAGGGAGCCTGTGAAGTGGCCGCCGATGAGGTGGTACTCCTGGCCGGCCGGCTCGCCGCCGTGCACCAGGTAGGGCCGTCCGGAAACGTCCACGACGGCGTGGGCCAGCGCTTCGTCCAGGGGAACGGTAGCTTCGCCGAACCGGCGGATCCCGGCTTTGTTGCCCAGGGCGGTGCGCAGCACCTCGCCGAAGGTGATGGCGACGTCTTCCACGGTGTGGTGGACGTCGATGTGGATGTCGCCGGTGGCCTTCACCGTCATGTCGATGAGCGAGTGCTTGCACAGCGCCGTGAGCATGTGGTCGTAGAACGGCACGGACGTGTCGATGTCCGAGATGCCGGTGCCGTCGAGGTTGATTTCCACGAGCACGGACGACTCGCTGGTGGCACGCTCCATGCGCGCAGTCCGGGAGGCGCCCGCGTTCGATCCGGTGGAACTCATGGTCAGGTGTCCTTTAAGGCAGAAGGTTTGATTCGGGGGGCGCACATCGCCCGGTACGTCAAGTCTAGGCTGGAAGGGCAGCCTGGCTTGCAAGGATGCTTTCCAGGGATGTGAGGAAGGCTGTGGTTTCGGTCTCAGTGCCGGCGGTCACGCGCAGGTGGCCGGGGATTCCGACGTCCCGGATCAGCACACCGGCGTCCAGCAGCTGCTGCCAGACGTCGTGGGGCCGATCCAGTCCGCCGAAGAAGACAAAGTTGGAGTCCGAGACAGCGGGCTTGAGGCCCATACGGGTCAGCTCCGAGACGATCCGGTCACGCTGCCTCTTGATGTCCTCAACATCGGCCATCAGGGCTTCGCGGTGCTGCAGGGCGGCCAGGGCCGTGGCCTGGGTGACGGCGGACAGGTGGTAGGGCAGCCGGACCAGACGCAGGGCGTCCGTGACTTCGGGTGCCGCGGCCATGTAGCCCAGCCGGGCGCCGGCCAGGGCAAAAGCCTTGCTCATGGTGCGGGTGACAATGAGCCGCTCGCGGCCCGGCAGCAGGGTCAGGGCACTCGGCGTGCCGTCGTGGGCAAATTCGTGGTAAGCCTCGTCCACGATCACGATCGTCTGGCTGGCCTCACCGGCGGCATAGACGCCCTCCACAACATCCAGTCCCAGGCCTGTGCCGGTGGGATTGTTGGGCGAGCTCAGGAAAACGATGTTTGGCTGCAGTTCCTTGACCTGGCGTGCTGCGGATTCGGCGCTGAGGCCGTACCCCTCGGCGCGTTCGCCTGTGATGTATTCGGTGTCGGTGCCGCTGGCGAGCAGCGGGTACATCGAATACGTGGGAGGGAAGCCCAGCGCCGTCCTGCCCGGACCGCCGAATGCCTGCAGGATCTGCTGGAGCACCTCGTTGGAACCGTTGGCAGCCCAGAGATTGGCCTCATCCAGTCCATGCCCCAGGTATTCGGCCAACGCCTTCCGAAGCTCGGTGAACTCCCGGTCCGGGTAGCGGTTGAGCCCGGCGGCGGCCTCTGTTACCGCGGCGCTGATGGCGGCCCGCACGTCCGCGGGAACACCGTGGGTGTTTTCGTTGACGTTGAGAAGGATGGGGACATCCAGCTGGGGCGCCCCATAGGGGGTCAGCCCGCGGAGGTTGCTGCGGAGGGGAAGCCGGTTCAGACGCTCAAGCTGGTCATTCACCTGAACAGTTTAGTGGCCGTTCCGGAGACCGGAAAATGTGACGGCCCCTGTTCGCGCTCAGCGTGCACGGACTTCTGCGGCTTCAGCGGGTGGGGACGTAGAGCTGCTGCCCGGGGAGAACTGCTCCGGCCGGCAGGTTGTTGAGCTGGACGATGTCCGCAATCACATCGCGGGCGTCCCGGTCAGGGGCAACGGTGCCCGCGATTGCCCACAGCGACTCGCCGGGCTGGACGGTCACCGTGACGGTGGGTGTCACCGACAGGTCCTCCGGCGCATCGGACGCCTTGGCCGGCGAGTTGAAGAACCCCGCCAGGGAAAGCAGCAGGGCAGCCAGCAGCACCAGCGGAATCCCGATCAGGACAACCTTGCCCCGGCGCGTCAGGCGCAACGGCGGCAGGGGTGCCGGCCTGCCCGGGGACTCGGGTATACCCGCCGGCACCTGCGAGGACCGGGACCTGTCCCGTTGCGACAGAAGCTGGTGTGCGGACTGATGGGAATGAACGCGCGGACCCTTGGCCTGCGAAGCGGATATAGCTGACATGAACTGAGCCCTCCTGGACCGTACTGTGCTGCCCGACCTTGCTGCTTCTATGTCCCGCTCCGCTGCTGCACCGCCGGCACTCCGGCTGGTTTTTCGAAAAACGCACGCTGTATTCGAATGATGCAAGCTTCGAGTAGAACACATGTTCGAACTTTGCTTCTTCTGTTTTAGCACCTATCAACGAACAATGTCGAGACTCGCTAGAACAAATGTTTGAAAAAGCAATGTGGCTGGCCTAGTTTTGAAGGAAAGAACAACCACCCTTGAAGTTGATCAGCAGGGTCTGACATTGAGGGAAGCTCACCCAGTCCGGCGCAGCGACAAGCCCGGTGGCAACCGAAAGGCATTGGCGAATATGGCAGCAGCAGCCACCGGGGGCAGGGCAGCCCCGCAGCCGAAGAAGACCGCCAAAGGGTTGACCCCCCGGCAGAAAAAAATCCTCGAAACCATCCAGCGCTCCGTCAATGACAACGGCTATCCGCCGTCCATGCGCGAGATCGGCGACACCGTGGGGCTCGCAAGCCTCTCAAGCGTGACGCACCAGCTCTCGCAGCTGGAGAAACTGGGATATCTCCGCCGGGATCCGAAGCGGCCGCGCGCCATGGAGGTGCTGATGCCCCTCACGTTGGACGGCGGGGCAGCCAAGACGGCAAACCAGCCTGCGGCCGCTTCGGCGCCTGGCGCCGGCGCAACAGTCACCGCGCTGCCCACGGCACTGGATACGGCAATGGTTCCCCTGGTTGGCCGCATTGCTGCCGGCGGCCCCATCCTGGCGGACCAGCTGGTGGAGGATGTCATGCCGCTGCCCCGCCAACTGGTGGGCCAGGGCGAGCTCTTTATGCTCAAGGTGGCTGGTGACTCCATGGTGGACGCAGCCATCTGCGACGGCGACTGGGTGGTGGTCCGCCGCCAGGCGGACGCCGCCAACGGCGACATCGTGGCCGCGCTCCTGGACGATGAAGCCACCGTCAAGACCTTCCGCCAGCGTGACGGCCACACATGGCTGCTCCCGCAGAACACGCAGTACGAACCCATTCTTGGCGACCACGCCACCATCATGGGGAAAGTGGTCTCGGTCCTGCGCTCACTCTAGGAACAACAGGGCCTGGTACAGCCACATGCTGTAAGAAGACGGCACCATTCCCGGATCCCGGGCATGGTGCCGTCTTTTCAGTTGGACTCCCCGGCCAGCCTCTCAAGGGCCGCCACCGCGGTCTTCCGGTCCGTGGTGGCCCAGAACGGCGGCAGGGCAGCCCGCAGGAAACCTGCATACCGCTCCGTGGCCAGCCGGGAATCCAGCACTGCCACCACTCCCTTGTCGCCGGTGGACCGGATCAGCCGGCCGGCTCCCTGGGCCAGCCGAATGGCGGCGTGGGTTGCCGAGACCGACATAAAACCGTTTCCGCCCGCCTGGGCCACCGCCCGGGAACGCGCTGTCATCAGGGGATCATCCGGCCGCGGGAACGGAATCCGGTCGATGACCACCAGCCGGCAGGATCCGCCCGGCACATCCACTCCCTGCCAGAGGGACATGGTGCCGAACAGGCAGGTGTCGGGCTCGTCGGCGAACTGCTTGACCAGGGCGGTCATGGTGGAGTCGCCCTGGCAAAGGACGGTCACGCCCAGCTTGGGCCGGAGGGCCTCGGCCGCTTCTTCAGCGGCGCGTCTGGAGGAGAAGAGGCAGAGCGCTCCGCCGCCCGACGCGCGGATGAGCGCCTCCAGCTCAGCCAGGGATTCAGGGGACGCACCCCGGCCAGGCTTGGGCAGATGCCCGGCCACGTAGAGGATGCCCTGTTTCGGGTAGTCGAAGGGCGATCCCACGTCCACGCCGGTCCAGCTGGGAGCACCCTCGCCCACCAGGCCCAGCCCGCCTGCGGCCGGTTCAAACGCGGACCCGATGGCAAGCGTGGCAGACGTCAGGACCACGGTGTGTCCGGCGAAAAGCCCCTCCCGCAACCGTCCGGCGACGGACAGCGGTGCGATGTTGATCAGGGCCGGCGCTGTTTCGTCCGGCTGTGAATAGCCCTGGGCGGGATCAAAGGAGCTGGCGCGGGAAAACCACACCACCTCCCGGTTCTCGCGGGCAGCGAGGAGCCGTTCGCAAAGTTCCAGGATGAGCATCAGACGGGACCGCGCAAGCTGCCTGCCGCCGTCGGCCGTGGTGCTGCTGTCTCCCTTGGAGTCGGACAGCGCCGCGCGGCAGGCCTCACGCAGCTGGTCGATGCAGTCCAGCTGTTCGTCATTCAGCCCGTTCGGAAGCAACCCGTTGGGCACGCCCGCGAGGGCGAGCTCAAGATTAGCGGCTGCGGCGTTGAGCGCGTCCACCGTGATGGCCGTATGCTTCCGCGCCCCGGAAGCTGCCGCGTGGATCATGGCCACCGAAAGCTGGCCCGACACCGCACCCGTGACCCTGTCCTGGAGTTCATGGGCTTCATCCACCACCACGACGTCGTATTCCGGAAGGACCGCCAGGCCCTCGAAAGCGCTGACAGCCAGCATCGCGTGGTTGGTGACCACAACGTCGGCTTCCGCGGCGTCCTGCCGGGCAAGCTCGCTAAAACATTCCGCAGCCATCGGGCACTTCTGGGCGCCCAGGCATTCCATCGACGTCACTGACACCTGTCGCCATGCCCGGTCCGTTACGCCGGGCAGGAGTTCGTCACGGTCGCCGGTTGCGGTCTTCTCCGCCCATTCACGAAGGCGCACCACTTCTTTTCCGAGCTGGGACGCGGGTCCACCCACCGTAGCTGCGAAGTGGGGAACGCTGGTGTCCTCCCCCAGCGAGAAGAGCTGGCCCTCGGAAGGTTCCTCGGATGGAAACCCGCCCTCCAGCTTGTGCCGGCAGACGTAATTGGAACGGCCCTTCACCAGGGCCACTTTGACGGGCCGGTCAAGGGCAGGCGTGATGGCTTTGAGGAGCCGGGGCAGGTCCCTGCCCACGATCTGCGTCTGCAGTGCCAGCGTTGCCGTGGAGACCAGGGCGGGTTTGTTGCTCTCCAGTGCGTGCGCGATCAGGGGTATCAGGTAGGCCAGCGACTTACCGGTACCCGTTCCTGCCTGGACGAGCAGGTGGTTGCCTGTTTCGATGGCCTGGGCAACCTGTTTGGCCATCTCGTGCTGCCCCGCGCGGCTCTGGCCGCCCATGGCGGCCACGGCCCGGTCGAGCAGTTCGATAACGAACTGCCCGCCAGCCGTGTCCGTGGCTTCGCCGGCCACGGCGTCAGTCATTGCTGATGAATGATTCCAGTTCGGCCGCGAGGCCTTCCCGCACCATCACCACGGCACGGGTACCTGCCTCAACGTGGTCCACGCTGATGATCTCGGCGTCCGACTCGTGGAGCTTGCTGATCAGGTCACCGCGGTTGTACGGAATGAGCAGTTCCAGCTTGACGCTGGGCCGCGGGATGGCGTCGCTGATCGCTTTCAGCAGCTCTGCGATTCCTTCACCGGTGCGCGCCGACACCACCACGTGGCGCGGTTCGCGCTGCTTCAGCCGTTCCACTACGAAGGGATCCGCGGCATCGGCCTTGTTCAGGACGATGATTTCGGGAACCTTGCGGGCATCCACTTCGCTGAAGACCTTGCGGACTGCGGCGATCTGCCCTTCCGGGTCCGGGTGCGACACGTCCACCACGTGCAGGATCAGGTCAGCGTCCGCAACCTCCTCCAGGGTGGAGCGGAATGCCTCCACGAGCTGGGTGGGCAGCGACCGGACAAAACCCACGGTGTCGGCCAGGGTGTACCCCAGGCCGTCCGCCGTCTCAGCCTTGCGGACTGTGGGGTCCAGCGTGGCGAACAGGGCGTTCTCCACCAGGACGCCGGCGTCCGTCAGCCGGTTGAGCAGCGAGGACTTTCCGGCGTTTGTGTACCCGGCGATGGCCACGGACGGGACGGCATTACGACGGCGGTTGGCGCGTTTGGTTTCGCGGGCAGGCTTCATCGCGGCGATCTCGCGCCGCAGCTTGGCCATGCGCGTGCGGATCCGCCGGCGGTCCAGTTCGATCTTCGTTTCACCGGGACCGCGGGAACCCATACCTGCCGCTGCGCCGCCCACCTGGCCACCTGCCTGGCGGGACATGGACTCGCCCCAGCCGCGGAGGCGGGGAAGCAGGTATTCGAGCTGGGCAAGCTCAACCTGCGCCTTGCCTTCGCGGCTCTTGGCGTGCTGGGCGAAGATGTCCAGGATCAGTGCCGTGCGGTCGATGACCTTGACCTTGACGATGTCTTCAAGCCCGCGCCGCTGGGACGGGGCAAGCTCGGCGTCCACCACCACGGTGTCCGCACCGGTGGACATCACGATGTCCTTGAGTTCCAGGGCTTTTCCGGAGCCCAGGAACGTTCCGGGGTCCGGCTTGGCCCGGCGCTGCACGAGGCCGTCCAGGACCTCGGAGCCCGCCGTTTCCGCGAGGGCTGCAAGCTCCCGCAGGGAGTTCTCGGCGTCGGCGAGGGTTCCGTCGGACCAGAGCCCGGCGAGGACGACGCGCTCAAGGCGGAGCTGGCGGTACTCGACCTCGGTGACGTCTTCGAGTTCGGTGGAAAGACCTGCCGTGCGGCGCAGTGCGCGGCGTTCCTCGAGGTCCTGCTGGTCGCCGTCGAACGTGGTGTGTTCTTCATCCAGGCGGGAAATGGCCTGGGCCTTGCCCAGCACCTTCCCGTCTCCGCGTTCGTCGGTGCGGGGCGTGCTGAGGTTTTTGGCCGGTACGTCCTTGGAGAGAATCCGGTCGATAACAGCCTGGATTTCCTCAGGACTCATGTCCTGGGCGGCTGAATCGGATCCGGTGTTGGGCTGGCTGGTCATGGTCTCCTTTGAAGGTTCGGCATTTCCAGAATAGTGCCGATTGCTGGTCTGTGGGGAAGTATTCGCGCTGGGCTGACGGCCTGCGGTCATGCGGTTCTCCTGGGAAGTTTTGCGCCGGCGGCCGGGAAGGGGCGGCGGCGGACGTGCCGCACCAAGTACGGGCGGCGGAACGGAACGGGCCGGAAAAACGGCGAGAGGACCAGCGGAAAGCTGACTTTCGAGTGTTGTCCGGCTGCCGGAGCAAACGGGGATGCGTCTGGTCCGGTGCACAAGCGGAAGGAATAACCTGCATCGCTGCGGGACAGGCTGTCGCGGAAGGACAGGCTTCGGGACGGGCTTTGCCCGTGCCGGCTACTCGAAGATCAGGAACATGCCTCCCAGATTAGCAGAGCGTGGTTGGGGGCAGTTTCCCATTACGCTGCAAGGGGAACTACTCTGGCCAGTTATGGAGTCCGCACACTATTTCAGCGCATCGCCCGCCGGCCCCTTTACCCGCAAGCCCCTCACTGTTGAACTGGCCGGTGAAACGCGCAGGCTGCAGACTTCCAGCGGCATCTTCAGCCCGGACGGGATCGACAAGGGAACGGCCATCCTCCTGGCCGAAGTTCCGGCGCCAGCCCCCACGGGCAACCTGCTGGACATTGGCTGCGGCTGGGGCCCGATCGCCCTCACCATGGCCCTGCGGGCACCGCACGCCCAGGTCTATGCCGTGGACGTCAATGAGCGGTGCATCGCGCTGACCAACGAAAACGCCGCTGCGCTGGGCCTGTCCAACGTTGTTGCCAGCACGCCGGAGGCAGTGGACCCGGACGTACGCTTCGACACCATCTGGTCGAATCCCCCCATCAGGATCGGCAAGGATGAGCTGCACAGTCTGCTGACCCTGTGGCTGCCACGGCTGGCGCCCGGCGGTACCGCCTGGCTGGTGGTGCAGAAGAACCTGGGATCGGATTCCCTTCAGCGGTGGCTGGCGGCCGAACTCGGCAGCACCTTCACCGTGACCCGGGAATCAACGTCAAAGTCCTTCCGGATCCTGAAGGTCAGGAAAGCGTCCCGGTTGCCACAATAACGGCCGGGCCGCTGAGCTCGACATGCTCGTGCCCTCCGGGGCCGGCGAAGAACTTGACGCCCACCACTCCTCCGGGGACATGGACCCGCCAGGTGTCAGGTGCTTCCGCGCCGGCCCAGTGCCGGATGGCGACGGCGGCGGCGCAGGCCCCGGTACCGCAGGACTGGGTCTCCCCCACACCGCGTTCGTGGACCCTCATGGTGACGGACCCGACGCCGTCGTGGACCAGTGGTTCGGACGGAACAACGAACTCCACGTTGGTCCCGTTGGCGGGAACGGGCTCGACGCTCGGCGGAGTGAACAGCCGGGTTCCCGCCAGTTCCGACAACTCGGCAAGGGCAACCACCGTGTGCGGATTGCCCATGCTGACGGACAGTGCCGGGCGCGGAACTTCCAGGCCGTCGGCGGTCACCAGGGAATCCATGGCCTTGGCAGTGGCCTCACCGGGAAAGATGAATTCCCAGGGACCCATGTCCACCGCGTAGTCATCGCCGGTACGGACCACCGTCTTGGCCCCGCCCCGGGTGCCGATGGTGAGGGCACCGCCGTCGGGAAGGTCGATGAGGCCCTCCGAGCGGAGGAAGTGGACGAAAACGCGGACGCCGTTGCCGCACATCTCCGAGAGTGAGCCATCGCCGTTCCGGTAGTCCATGAACCACTCTGCCTCGGGGGTGCCGGCCAGCAGTTCACGCCCCTCGGGGAGGAACCGCGAGGGCACGGCCCGGATGAGGCCGTCGCCGCCTATGCCGCGGTGCCGGTCGCACAGCGCCGCAACCTGGTCGGCCGTGATGGTGTGGGCACCCTCGGGATCGGCTACCAGGACAAAATCGTTGCCCGTGCCGTGCCCCTTTGAGAAGCGGAGTCCGCCCAGCGTGCGGAAAGCGGGCGCGGTGGTCTCTGCCAGGGTTGCATCCATGGATCCAAGGGTACCGGCCGTGCCCGGCGGGCTGGAAACCGGCTACCGGGAGAGCGCCGCGGCCCGGACAAGCAACTGCGGGTCCTGCCAGTCCAGCCAACTGATCCGGGGGTCGGCACGGAACCAGGTGAGCTGGCGGCGTGCGAACTGGCGGGTGGCAACGATGGTGTCTTCGGCTGCCTCCGCTTGGGTCGCTGTACCGTCGATCACCTGCAGGAACTGGGAGTAGCCGAGCGCCCGGGGTGCTGTTTTTCCTTCGCGCAGCCCTTGTGCGTCGAGTCGCCGCACCTCGGCCAGCAAACCGTTGTCCACCATCGCATGGACCCGCAGCGCCAGACGCTCCCGGAGTGCCTCGCGGTCCACAGCGAGGCCGATTTGCACGGCAGGCTGGACGTACTCCCGCTGCGGCATGAAGGAGCTGAAGGGACGGCCGGTCAGTTCATAAACCTCCAGGGCCCGGATGATCCGCCTGTCATCGGACAGCCGGCCGGCCGAGACCGGGTCCACTGCATGGAGCCGGGCGAGGAGAGCGGACGTACCCTGGGCAGCGAGGTCTGCCTCCAGCCGCTGGCGCAGCTGCGGGTCAGTCCCCGGGAATTCCAGGACATCAAGTGCGGCCCGCACGTAGAGACCCGACCCGCCCACCAGGATGGCCCGCTTTCCCCGGGCGTGGATTTCGCCGATGAGCTGCCGCGCCTGTTGTTGGAAATCGGAGACGCTCGCTTCCTGCGTGACGTCCAGGATGTCCAGGAGATGGTGCGGTACTCCCCTGCGTTCGGCCTGGGTGATCTTCGCGGTGCCGATGTCCATGCCGCGGTAGAACTGCATGGCGTCGGCATTGACCACTTCGCCGTCCAGCTCAAGGGCAAGGCTGACGGCCAGGTCAGACTTTCCGGAACCGGTGGGGCCAACGACGGCGATGACTGGCGGGGTGCCCACCGGTCAGCGGGTGCGCAGCGGCAGCGACGGCATGCCAAGGGAGACTCCCGTGCGGCCGGCACCGGAGCCGGGTGCAGGCGCGCCGCAGGAATCCGCCTGGGACCTGTCCCAGGCGTCGCCAGCTCGTGACCGGCGGAGGCTGTAGTCCCCGATGGTGGGGTCGGCCACGAGGTGGAAGGCGGCAGTCTCGGTGATGGTGACTGTCACGAGGTCCCCGGGGCGCGGGGCCGGCGCGCCGTCAGGCACGGAAAAGTGCACCAGCCGCTGGTCCTGGGACCGGCCGGACAACCGGTGGGTTTCCCCCGCCTTCCGTCCGGACTGCGCGGTGACCATGACTTCCACGCGGCGGCCCAGCTGCTTCCGGTTTTCTTCCGCGGCGATCCGGTCCTGCAGGCCGGTGAGCCGTTCGAAGCGTTCCTGGACTACTGCCTTGGGCAGCTGGTCCGGCAGGTCTGCGGCGGGCGTACCCGGACGCTTGGAGTACTGGAACGTGAATGCCGTGGCGAAACGGGACTTCTCCACCACGTCCAGGGTGGCCTGGAAGTCTTCCTCGGTTTCCCCGGGGAAGCCCACAATGATGTCCGTTGAGATGGCGGCGTGCGGGATTTTTTCGCGGACCTTGTCCAGGATGCCCAGGAATTTCGTTGACCGGTAGGAGCGCTTCATGGCGCGCAGGATGCCGTCAGAGCCGGACTGCAGCGGCATGTGCAGCTGCGGCATGACATTTGGGGTTTCTGCCATGGCGTCGATGACGTCGTCAGTGAAGGCTGCGGGGTGCGGGCTGGTGAACCGCACGCGTTCCAGGCCTTCGATATCGCCGCAAGCCCGCAGGAGCTTGGAAAAGGCCTGCCGGTCACCGAACTCCACACCGTAGGAGTTGACGTTCTGGCCCAGGAGGGTGACCTCGATAGCGCCGTCGTCCACGAGGGCCTGGATTTCGGCAAGGATGTCGCCGGGGCGCCGGTCCTTCTCCTTGCCCCGGAGAGCGGGCACGATGCAGAACGTACAGGTGTTGTTGCAGCCCACCGAAATGGACACCCAGCCCGAGTAGACGGAGTCCCGCTTGGTGGGAAGCGTGGACGGGAAAACGTCCAGGGATTCCAGGATTTCCAGCTGGGCCTCGTTGTTGTGCCGGGCACGGTCCAGCAGGGCAGGCAAGGCGCCCACGTTGTGGGTGCCGAAGACGGCGTCCACCCAGGGCGCCTTTTTGAGGATGGTTTCGCGGTCCTTCTGGGCAAGGCATCCGCCCACCGCGATCTGCATTCCGGGGTTGGCCGCCTTCACGGGTGCCAGGATGCCCAGGTTGCCGTAGAGCTTGTTGTCGGCGTTTTCACGCACTGCACAGGTGTTGAACACCACAACATCCGCCTGCTCGCCGTCGGCGGGAATGTAGCCGGCGTCCTCGAGCATTCCGGCCATGCGCTCAGAGTCGTGCACGTTCATCTGGCAGCCGAACGTCCGCACCTGGTACGTGCGCGGCTTATGTCCGCCGGACAGCACAGCGGGTGCGCTCTCTTCGGAGGAGTTGGCGCCGGAAAGGGGGGAAGGAATGGTCAAACTCACCTGTTAAGGGTACCGGCTTCCCGGCTGGTCATTGTCGGGAGCGGCGTGCGAATCGAGGACCTCGCCGACGATCCGGAATGCCTGGGATGGCTGGTAGCCCTTGCGCGCAAGCATGGACGCCAGGCGCCGGGTTGCTTTGTCCCGCTCAGCCCGGTCGCCGAGGTCCGTTCCCGGACGGATCTTCCGTTCCACCAGGGTCCGCGCCGAAGCTTCCTCGTCGGCGTCAGAGAGCTGCTCCAGCGCTGCGCTGGCAGTCTCCTGGTCGATGCCCTTCTCAGCGAGTTCACGCCGGAGCGCGCCCTTTGCCAGCTTCCGGGACTGGGAGCGACTGCGAACCCACATGTCGGCGAATTCGGCGTCATCAACCAGCCGGACTTCCTCGAACTTGTCCAGCACCGCCTCGGCGACGTCTTCCGGGATGTTCCGTTCGGCGAGTTTGCGTGCCAGCTGCAGCCGGCTCTTGGCAGAAGCAGTCAGCTGGCGGTAGACGATGGCCTGCGCAACCGACACCGGATCGGGCTCGGCATCGCCAAACCCCGGAGCCTCAGGATCCTCGAACCCGCCCGCCACCCCTTCATCAGGGGTGGCCCGGCGGGCGCCGCGTGGGCGGCCTCCGGCACTCCGGGGCCGCCGCTCCCGTTCACTTCCCGTCAACTGCTAGAACCCGTCGACGGCCTTCAGCTTGGGCGAGTCCTTGGATTCGGGCTCCGCCGGCTTCACGCCGACACCAAGCTTTTCCTTGATCAGGCGCTCGAGTTCGGCTGCCAGCTCCGGGTTGTCGCGGAGGAACCGCCGCGAGTTCTCCATGCCCTGGCCGAGCTGGTCGCCATCGTAGGTGAACCACGAGCCGGACTTCTTGATGATGCCGTGCTCAACACCCATGTCGATGATGCCGCCCTCACGGGAAATGCCCTGGCCATAGATGATGTCGAACTCGGCCACCTTGAAGGGCGGGGCCATCTTGTTCTTGACGATCTTCGCCTTGGTCCGGTTGCCGACGGAATCGGCACCTTCCTTCAGGGTCTGGATACGGCGTACGTCGATGCGGATTGAAGCGTAGAACTTCAGGGCCTTACCGCCGGTGGTGGTTTCAGGTGAGCCGAAGAAAACACCGATCTTTTCGCGGAGCTGGTTGATGAAGATGGCGGTGGTCTTGGTCTGGCTCAGGCGGCCGGTGATCTTACGCAGGGCCTGGCTCATGAGGCGTGCCTGGAGGCCCACGTGGCTGTCGCCCATGTCGCCTTCGATTTCGGCGCGGGGCACCAGGGCTGCGACGGAGTCAATGACGATGACGTCCAGGGAGCCGGAGCCGACCAGCATGTCCATGATCTCCAGGGCCTGTTCACCGGTATCCGGCTGTGAGACGAGGAGGGCATCCGTGTCCACGCCCAGCTTGGCGGCGTACTCCGGGTCCAGGGCGTGCTCGGCATCGATGAACGCCGCGATACCGCCCTGGCGCTGGGCGTTTGCCACCGCGTGCAGGGCAACGGTGGTCTTACCGGAGGATTCCGGTCCGTAGATCTCCACGACGCGGCCGCGGGGCAGGCCGCCAATTCCCAGGGCGACATCCAATGCGATGGAACCGGTGGGGATGACTTCGATCGGGGCACGGACTTCATCGCCCAGGCGCATGACCGAGCCCTTGCCGAACTGCTTGTCAATCTGGGCAAGTGCTGCTTCCAGCGCTTTTGCACGATCCGGGGCTGCCGCCATGGTTGACACCTCTAATGCTTTCTCGATGGTGGCCTCAGCGGCCGTTTATTGGTCATCTCTGACGCTAAGGGGACCCACTGACATTCTTGCCGGATGACGACGGCTATGTGGATAACCCGTTATGGAAAGCATAGCTTTATCCGAACAGGTATTCGAACAGCGGCGCGGCGTGTCAGGGAAATACCGGTGACGGACAACCGGCAGGGACTGCTAGTCCCGAAGGGTTTTGATGTCGCGTCCCAGCCGCCGTTCCGCAGGAACATCCTGGACATCGCAGACGGCGAGCCACACCTTGCGCGGTTCCACACCGGCGGCCAGTGCCTGGTCTGCAGTCCGGCTGCCTACGCCGGCGAGGACCAGGGTGCTGCTCAGCACGCGGGAGTACCCTGCACCGAATTCGTCATCCATGAGCCGCCAGTAGTCGCTGATTCGCATCCGAAAATTCTCTCACGCTCCGGGACCCTAGAATTGTTGCCATGAGCAACTCCCCCGATGCACTGCCGGACAGCCGCCCGGACGAAGCGACAGTCGATGCTGCGCTGCAGAACGTCGAACACCAGATCAGCCTGTTCTGGCGCCGGACGCGTGCCATCTCCAACCAGCTGTCCCGCCAGGTCCACCCGGACATGGAGCCGGCAGCCTACGGCCTGCTGACCGTCATCCGGCGCGAGGGCCCCATCCGCCTCACCGACCTTGCCATGAACATCGGTGTGGGCAAGCCGTCCATCAGCCGCCAGATCGCATTCCTCGAAAGCATCGGGCTGGTGTCCAAAGAGGCAGACCCGCTGGACGGCCGGGCGCAGTCGATCCGGCTCACGCCCAAGGGCGAGGAGAAGATGCACCAGGTTCAGGATGCCCGGCGGCAGGTTTTCCGTGAGCGCCTGGGCGAATGGCCGGTGCAGGACCTGGAAGAACTGGCGCGCTACATGGCGATGCTGAACTCCACTTACGAGCGGGACGGGTTCCCCAAGGACGCGCCCGCATCAGCTGCAGGGCGGGACTGACGAACCGGTCCTGTGCCGGACAGGAACGATGAAGCCCCTGGCCTGCGGCCAGGGGCTTCATGTATTCCAGGGCCCACTTCGGGTGGGGGCTGCCCTTAGCGGGCGCCGGAGAGAAGACCGGTGGAAAGTTCGTCGTTGAGCTCGTTGTTAAGGTCGCTTTCAAGGTCACGGCCGTAACGCTGGGAGAATTCCTGGGGAACGGTGTCCGGAACGGCAACGCCTTCGGCTACTGCCACACGGTCGCTGACCTCGCGGAGCATGCTGGACAACGGAACATCCAGGGCCGAGCAGATCGAGGACAAAAGCTCGGATGACGCTTCCTTCTGGCCGCGCTCCACTTCACTGAGGTATCCCAGGGAGACACGGGCGCTGTGCGAAACTTCACGGAGCGTGCGCCCCTGACGCTGGCGGACATCGCGCAGGACATCACCAATTTCGTGACGAAGTACAACCATCTTGCGCTCCTTCTGTTCGCTCTTGGCCTGATCGGCGAGGCCCACATCCTTCCAGCGGACAACGCCGTTTACGGATACGGGCTGCTTTACCATCTGTATCGCCTTGCTCCCTCATTGGTCAGGTCCGCCGTGGGGTGAACCGTCGTGGTGTTTTCATCCTAGGCGCCTCCGCTCTTCGGAAGCGACACAATGTAATAACTAATCGGTACCGGCTTTTGTTCCCGGTAACTTTACGCCCGGTAACTTCGCCTGGACAAGGGCAGCCGGAACCCGGGTCAGGACGACAGCGCTTCGAGCAGCCGTTCAAGGGCAGCGCCGCATGCCTGTCCACGGATCTCAGCCCGGTTGCCGTCAAAAACATACTCGAAGGCTGACGTGCCGGCGACCGTGGCGATACCGATGTACACAGTGCCCACCGGCTTCCCATCGTGACCTTCCGGACCGGCTACCCCGGTTGTGGAAAGACCAACATCGGCGCCCAGCACCGTGCGGGCTCCGGCCGCCATGGCGCCTGCAACGTCCCCGTCCACGGACCCAACACTGGCCAGCAGGGCCGACGGGACGTTCAGGACTGATTGCTTGACGGAATTCTGGTAGGCGACGACGCCGCCCTGGAGCATGCCGGAAGCCCCGGGGGTATCGGCCAGGACGGCCGACACCATGCCCGCGGTCAGCGACTCGGCAGTGCCTACGGTACGCCCGGATTCAAGGGCCTGCCGCACTGCCTGTTGGGCGAGGTGGTGAAGGTTCGTCATGGCTGTTCCTGTCCCTGGTCGGGCCTTGCCTGCAGCTTCCCCTTCGCCCGGAGGCGCAGCGCTTCAACAACATATTCGACGCCGGTCCAGACGGTGATGATGACAGCAGCCATCATGACGGCGAACGCAACCCAGGCCAGCCAGGGGGCGAAGGCACCCAGCGGCAGGAGGTAGAGGAAGATCGCCGCGGTCTGCACCACGGTCTTGAGCTTGCCGCCGCGGGACGCGGGGATGACGCCGTAACGGATGACGAAGAAGCGCAGGCCGGTGATGCCCCATTCACGGACCAGGATCACCAGGGTGATCCACCACGGCAGTTCGCCCAGAACCGACAGCATGACCAGGGCAGACCCGGTAAGGAGCTTGTCCGCGATGGGATCGGCAATCTTGCCAAAGTCCGTGACGAGGTTCCGGCTCCTGGCGATGTCGCCGTCGAGCTTGTCTGTGTAGATTGCGACGGCGAACGCCAGCACCGCCGCCCAGCGCCACAGCCCGGACTCGCTGCGCAGGCCGGGCGCATCGGCCAGGAGGAACCAGACGAAAAACGGCACCAGCGCGATGCGGAGCATGGTCAGGACGTTGGGGAGGTTCCAGACCCCGGCACGGCCTGGGCCGGCGGCGGTTGCATCGGTGCTAGTCACGTTCTTAGGCTACCGTCTTTGGGGCTAGCGTCCGGTGAGGGACCAGGCGTCTTCGGACCCGTCGTCGTCGCCGTAGCCCCCGGGTGCCGTATCCGACCCGTCGTAATATTCGACGTTCTGCTTCCGCTGGTCCAGGTCCGCCGCCACCAGGTCCTCGGCATAGCCGCCCTGGGCGATGTTCGCATTGGCGTTGTCACTCAGGGCGGCGGTCTGTGCGTCCGCCGAGGCCGGAGCCTCCTGGCCCTTCATGGCTGCGAGGACGGCAGCGAGGTCATCCGGCTTCACCAGCACGTCGCGGGCCTTCGATCCTTCGGAGGGTCCCACCACTCCCCTGGACTCCAGCAGGTCCATGAGCCGGCCGGCCTTCGCGAATCCGACGCGCAGCTTGCGCTGAAGCATGGACGTGGACCCGAACTGGGTGGTGACCACGAGTTCGGTGGCCTGCAGCAGCACCTCGAGGTCGTCCCCGATGTCGTCGTCGATCTGCTTCTTTTCCGCCTCGGGGGCGACGTCGTCACGGTAGACGGCCTGCAGCTGTCCCTTGACGTGCTCCACCACCTTGTGGATTTCGGATTCCGTCACCCAGGCGCCCTGGACGCGCATCGCCTTGGAAGCACCCATGGGCAGGAAGAGGGCGTCGCCCTGGCCAATCAGTTTTTCGGCACCGGGCTGGTCGAGGACCACGCGGGAGTCGGTCACGGAGGACGTCGCAAACGCCATGCGGGAGGGTACGTTGGCCTTGATCAGGCCGGTCACCACGTCTACTGAGGGCCGCTGGGTGGCCAGGACCAGGTGGATGCCGGCGGCGCGGGCCAGCTGGGTGATGCGGACGATCGAGTCTTCAACGTCGCGCGGCGCCACCATCATGAGGTCGGCGAGTTCGTCCACGATCACCAGCAGGTATGGGTAGGGACGGATGACCCGCTTGGAGTCCACGGGCGGCTGGACCTTGCCGGCGCGCACCGCTTTGTTGAAGTCGTCAATATGCTTGAAGCCGTAATTCGCGAGGTCGTCGTACCTGGCGTCCATCTCGCGGACCACCCACTGCAGGGCCTCCGCCGCTTTCTTGGGGTTGGTGATGATGGGTGTGATGAGGTGCGGCACGCCTTCGTAGGCGGTCAGTTCCACGCGCTTGGGGTCCACCATCACCATGCGCACCTCGTCCGGGGTGGCGCGCATGAGGATGGAGGTGATCATGGAGTTCACGAAGGATGACTTACCCGCACCGGTGGCGCCGGCCACCAGGAGGTGGGGCATCTTGGCCAGGTTGGCCACGACGTAGCCGCCTTCCACGTCCTTGCCCACGCCCATGACCATGGGGTGGTCGGTCCGGCGGGCGTTCTGGCTGCGGAGGACGTCGCCGAGGGAGACGGTCTCGCGGTCAGTGTTGGGGATTTCAATGCCGATGGCGGACTTCCCCGGGATGGGGCTCAGGATCCGGACGTCGCTGGAGGCCACGGCATAGGAGATGTTCTTGGACAGTGCCGTAACCCGCTCCACCTTGGTGCCGGGCGACAGTTCGATTTCGTACCGGGTGACGGTGGGGCCGCGGCTGAAGCCGGTCACCTGGGCCTCGACGTTGAACTGCTGGAGCGTGTCGGTCAGGGCAGCGACGACGGCGTCATTGGCTTCGGTGCGTTCCTTCGGGATGGAGCCCGGCGTCAGGTAGTCCGAAGCAGGCAAGGTGTAGGTGACGTCGCCGGCAAGGGACAGTTGCTCGGTGCGCTGCGGGATGGGAACGGGCGGCGGCGCGGGAGCCACCGGCGTCGAGGGCACGGACGGTACGGCCGAAGCCGGCGGGCGGCCCGGAGCGGGAGTACCGGGAGCGGGCATGCCGGGCGTGATCAGCGGAATCGCTTCGGTGGCGTTCTCCGCTGCGGCCGCGGAGGCGCCGAGGCCCTGGGCCGCCTTGATCTTTTCGACGGCGATCTCCGCCTGGGTGGGCCGCCGGACGCCCGGCGCGGGCCGCGGCGCCTGCGGCTCGTCGTCGTCATCATCGATGACGGCGTGCTCGAAGGCTTCGTCGCCCACGTAGCCTTCCAGGCCGGCGTCGGGCTCTTCGTCCTTGCCGAACAGGCGGCGCTTCTTCTTTTTGGGTGCGGCGGGAGGAGTGCGCTCCAGGTAGCTGCGGTCGTGTGTGTCCTTGGACTGCTCGTGGTCCATCAGGTCGATGCCCATCAGGTGCTCGTAGGCTCCGCGCAGCCGCCGCGGGATGGCCGTGAACGGCGTGGCGGTGATGATCAGCAGGGACACGAAGGCAAGGAGTCCGTAGAGAACCAGTGGGACGGCGGCGTGGATGGCCGCGAGCGGGGTGGCTGCCAGGAAGCCCAGCATTCCGCCGGCCTGGCGCAGGCCGTCAAAGCCTTGGGCCACGGTGGGCTGGCCGCCCAGGACGTGCGCAAGGCCGCAGCCGGCGAATGTCATGACAAGGAAGCCGATGCCCACCCTGTTGTTGCCGCGCCCGTCGGAGGGCTGCCGGAACAGCTTGAAGGCGCAGACGAACAGCATCAGCGGGAGCAGCAGGGACATCCAGCCGAAGGTGCCGTTGACCACGGCGTAGACAGCATCCGGGAACCAGCCTGTCAGGCCCCACCAGGCGAAGGTGGCGATGAAGACGCCGAGGGCAAGGTTGAACAGTGCGGCACCGTCGCGCCGTTCCTCGGCGGGAAGGTCGCTGACGTCATGGCCGATGCGGCGGATTCCCCCGCCCACCAGGTGTCCGATGGCCAGCCAGGCGCCGCCCACCACCCGCAGCAGCCACGGCTGGTGGTGTTCGACGGCGGGAAGCTGGCGGGTGCGGGCCGTACTGGAGGAGCCCCCGGACCTGCTGGATTTGGCTGCTGCCGACCCGGAACCCCGGCCTGTGGACCCGGCGGATTTAGTGCCGGAGCTGCCCCTGGCTGTTCCACTGCGCGCGGAAGTAGTACGTGTGGCCATGATAGCCACGCTACCGGAACCGGGCCGGAATTCCGCGGATTTCCGGGCGGCTGGTCCTGCCTGGCCGCTACGCGGTGGACCTTTTGGACGCGAAGGGCCCGGTTCCGCAGGAACCGGGCCCTTTCGGGTACCTCACCAGGGCGCTGCCGTGGGGGCAGCGCTTTTTGTCAGGCCTCGAGCACCACGGGGATGATCATGGGGCGGCGGCGCAGTTTCCGGTTGACCCACGTGCCAACTACCCGGCGGACTACCTGCTGGAGCTGGTGACTGGTGTGGTCCGCGTGGTTGAGGACGGCTTCCTCAAGGGCTGCGTTGATCTTCGGGATGATGTCGTCGAACACCGAGTCATCCTCTGCCACGCCGCGTGCGTGGATTTCAGGTCCGGACACCACCTTGCCGGTGGTCCGGTTGATGACGGTGATGATGGAGATGAAGCCCTCGTCGCCGAGGATCCGGCGGTCCTTAAGGTCGGCGTCGGTGATTTCGCCCACACTGGAGCCGTCCACGTAGACGAAGCCCACCTCAACCTGGCCCACCACGTCTGCGCGGTGGTCCTTGAGGTCGATGACCGTGCCGTTGTCCGCAAGGATGACGCTTGCCTCCGGAACGCCGGACTCGATGGCGATCTTGCCGTTGGCGATCAGGTGCCGGGTTTCGCCGTGCACGGGCATGGCGTTGAGCGGCTCGAGGATGTTGTAGCAGTAGAGGAGTTCCCCGGCCGCGGCGTGGCCGGAGACGTGGACCTTGGCGTTGCCCTTGTGGATCACGTCGGCGCCGAGCTTCAGGAGCCCGTTGATGATCCGGAACACGGCGTTTTCGTTACCGGGGATCAGGCTGGAGGCCAGGATGACAGTGTCACCGTCCCCCACCACCACCCGGTGGTCCCCGTTGGCCATCCTGGACAGCGCGGCCATCGGCTCGCCCTGGGAACCGGTGGACATCAGCACCACGCGGTTGTCCGGCAGGTTGTCGATGTTTTTGATGTCCACGATCAGCCCCGGCGGCACGTCCAGGTAGCCGAGCTTCTCGGCAATGGCCATGTTGCGGACCATGGACCGCCCCACGAACGCCACCTTGCGGTTGTGCTTCGCCGCCGCGTCAAGGACCTGCTGGACCCGGTGCACGTGGGAGGAGAAGGACGCCACGATGATGCGCTTGGTGGCCTGGCCGAAGAGCCGTTCCAGGGTGGGGCCGATTTCCTTTTCCGCGGTGGTGAAGCCGGGGATGTCGGCGTTGGTGGAGTCGGACATAAAAAGGTCCACGCCCTCTTCGCCGAGCTTGGCGAAGTGCCGAAGGTCGGTGATGCGGCCGTCAAGCGGCAGCTGGTCCATCTTGAAGTCGCCCGTGTGCAGGACGGTGCCGCCTGCGGTGCGGATGAACACGGCCAGCGCGTCCGGGATGGAGTGGTTGACAGCAACGAACTCGCACTCGAACGGCCCGAACTTTTCAACCTGGCCTTCCTCCACCGTGAGGGTGTAAGGCCGGATGCGGTGTTCCTGCAGTTTCGCCTCGATCAGGGCGAGGGTCAGCTGAGAGCCCACCAGGGGGATGTCGTTGCGGAGCCGCAGCAGGTACGGGACAGCGCCGATGTGGTCCTCGTGGCCGTGCGTGAGGACGACGGCGACGATGTCGTCCAGCCGGTCTTCGATGTAGGAGAAATCAGGCAGGATCAGGTCGACGCCGGGCTGGGTTTCCTCCGGGAAGAGGACGCCGCAGTCCACGATCAGCAGTTTGCCGTCGATTTCGAACACAGCCATGTTCCGGCCGATTTCCCCCAGTCCGCCGAGCGGAACGATCCGCAGCGTGCCCTGGGGCAGGCGCGGAGGGGTGACAAGGCCGGTTAGGGCGATTTGGGTCATATTGCACTACTTTCCAGGCGGAAGGGTGCCGGTCTTCGCCGTCAGGAGTAGACCAGCCCCGCTTCCGCCAAATCCCCGCGGATGATTTCGATCTCGGCTTCGTCCGGCTCCACGAGGGGCAAACGGACAATCGAGTTGGGCAGGACTCCCTGCCATTTAAGAATCTGCTTGGCCGCCACGGCACCCTGGACGCGGGTCATGGTGGCGCGGACTACCGGCTGGAGTTCGAAGTTGATCTTCCGGGCGGTTCCGAGGTCGTTGGCGTTGACGGCATCGATGAGTTCGCGGAAGCGCCGCGTGGCCACGTGCGTTGTGACGCCCACCAGTCCCACGGCACCCAGCGCCATCCAGGGAAGGGTCAGTCCGTCATCGCCGGAGTAGAAGAGGAGGTCCGTTTCGGCCATGACGCGGGTGGCGGCGACGAAGTCGGCCTTGGCGTCCTTGACGGCCACGATGTTGGGGTGCTGCGCCAGGCGGATCATCGTGTCGGGTTCGATCGCGATGGAGGAGCGGCCCGGGATGTCGTACAGCATGACGGGCACGTCGACGGCGGAGGCGACCGTTTCGAAGTGGGCGCGGACGCCTGCCTGGCTGGGCTTGTTGTAGTACGGGGTGACCAGCAGGAGGCCGTCGACGCCGAGGGCTGCGGCCTGCTGGGACAGGTGCACGGAGTGTGCGGTGTCGTTGGTTCCGGTGCCGGCGATGATGGCCGCCCGTCCGCCCACGGCTTCCTTGACGGCCCGGAACATGCCCAGGTTCTCTTCGTCCGTGAGGGTGGAGGTCTCGCCGGTGGTTCCGGTGACCACCAGGCCGTCGCAGCCGTCGTCCACCAGTTTGGTGGCCAGTGCCGCTGCCTGCTCGTAGTCCACGGCGCCGTCCTTGGTGAACGGCGTGACCATGGCGGTCAGGAGGGTACCGAGGGCAGGGATGTGCGCGGAAGAGTCAGCCATGGAAAAAACGTTACCCTGTCCCCGGCTGGTTAGGACAATGCCACGGGCGTGATGAACGTCAAATTAGGGGTTGCCGGGCGTCGAAACGCCACGGATGGTCCGGTATCTCGTCACGACGCTCCTTTGCAGGAGGCAGGTCACCACTTCGGTCCGCGTTCCTGACGCACTCGCCAGGGGCAGGCCGTGGGGACTCCACACGCCGCTCAGTCCGCAGGACTCCCCCACTGTCGTACTGCCGCCCAGGTTGGCGAGGAGCGTAAACATGCGGCAGTCCATGGCACGGGCGCCGAGATGCAGGGCAAGCCGGTGCTCCTCGCTTCTGGTGTACAGCGCGGAGACGCAGTACACGTCCGCCCCGGCGTCGGCGGCCATGGCGGCATGGGCCGGAACGGCGGCATCAAAGCACAGTGCCAGGGCGATCCGCCAGCCGTCCACCTCGATGAGGCCTGCTCCGTTTCCCGGTACGAACAGGTCCCGCTCCTGGCCGTGCAGGTGGGTCTTGAATGCTGTTTCGGTACTGCCGTCCGGGTGCAGTACCAGCGAGGCCAGCCGCTTGGTACCGTCGGCTTCCCGGAAGGGAGCGCCCACCACAGCGGTGATTCCCGTCCGGCGGCAGATTTCACGGACGGGGCTGAGGCGGGAGTCATCGGTTGTCAGCCATGAGTCCGGGGCCGCGAGCTGGTCCAGGCGGTAACCGGTCAGGGACAGTTCAGGGAAGAGGACCAGCCGGGAACCGTGGGCATCGGCATCCTCGATGAGGCGCACATGCTCCGCGACATTTTCCTGGATTTCCCCGGCCACCGACCCGCGCCGGAAAGATGTGTGCCGGACGTGTTCGTGCTCGTGCCCGGCGACGCCTTCAGAACGGACGGGTTCATATTGGACGACGGCAACAGGGAGTGTCTCGGTCACCACTTCATCCTAGGAGTTCATCAGGCGGCGGGCCCCCTCCCTCCCTCGGCACTTCCCCCGGCGCATGGCAGTACCGGCCCACCGCGGCCTGCCTCAGGCCCTCAGCCCAGTCGGCCAGCCGCTGGGCTGCCCTGACGTAGTGGAACAACTCCAGCGGAGTGAGTGCGTCGATGTCCGTTTCGGCGAGGCGGCGCGCAAGCTCGGCGCCCTCGGGCTGGGAGGACAGGCTGATGCCTTCCTGTTCCCACTGGATGTCTTCTGCAGGCCGTCCGGCGACCAGCTGCCGGAAGAGGAAGTCCACGACGCCCGGGCTCATGGCCTTCAGGAGTCCGGTGCTGCCGGGCTCGGAACTGTCCCGTCCGGCGCCGGGGGTTCCGTGTGATGGGGTGTGCATGCCGCCCATCCTATTCGAACATATATTCGAACACAAGAGTTCCGCGTCGGCCGTAGGAGGCCTCCGGCCGGGGCTCTTCAGCTCTTGACAGAAGGGTTCATAGGCAGGTGTGAGACTATCTGGTCATGACGTCCCGCACTCCCGCCAGAGCATCCCGGAAGACGGCAGGACCGTCCGTTCAGGCACGGCTGCAAGGTATTGACGCTGCCCGCGGGCTTGCCCTGTTGGGCATGATGGCCACGCACCTGCTGCCCACCTTCGAGTCGAACGCCGATCTCACGCCTACATGGATCGGCCTGACATTCTCCGGTCGGGCGGCCGCCCTGTTCGCGGTGCTGGCGGGGGTGGGATTGGCGCTGTCCACCGGGAAGCACAAGCCCCTGGCCGGTCCGGAACTGTCAGCAGCCCGGCGCGGCGTGGCCTTGCGCGCCCTGGTGATTGCCGCCGTCGGGCTCACCCTGGGCGGCGTGGAAGTGAACCTGGCCATCATCCTGGTCCATTACGCCGTACTGTTCCTCTGCGTCCTGCCCTTCCTGGGCCTGGAGATCAAACGCCTCTGCGCCTGGGCCGCCGGCTGGATCCTGGCGTCCCCGGTGCTGGCCTACCTCCTGCGGCCATGGCTGCTCGCCGCGGAGCCTCCCCTGAAGCTGGGGCACAACCCGTCCTGGGAGGATCTGGCCACTCCCTCCCGCCTGCTCGCCGACCTGTTCTTTACCGGTTACTACCCGGTGTTCCAGTGGCTGTCGTACCTGCTGGTGGGGCTTGTCATCGGCAGGCTGATGCTCACCAAGGCGCTGGTTCCGGTGGTGCTGCTGGTGGCGGGAACGGCAGTGGCTGTCGCGGCAAAGGCCCTGGGCGTGATGGCCATGGAGAACTGGGGCGGCAGGGCTGCCTTGGAAGCGATCCTGAATTCGCCGGGTTACCCCCTGGACAGCGTCCTGCAGGTCAACCTGACCGGGATCCCGCAGGAAGGATCATGGTGGTGGCTGGCATCTGCGGCCCCGCATTCGGGAACCACGCTGGACCTGCTGCACACCTCGGCGGTGGCGGCGGCAGTGATCGGTGCGTGCCTGCTTCTGGGCCGGCTTGCCGAGTGGGTGGACCTGGACCTGCTGCTGCCGCTGCGCGGAGCCGGGGCCATGACCCTCACCCTGTACACCGTCCACGTCTGGGTGGTTTCAGGTTTCTACCTGAAGCCGCTGCCTGCCGTATGGACCGAGGACGGGATGTACTTCGCCCATGCGGCCACCGCCATCATAGTGGGCATGGTGTTCGTCCTGCTGAAGTGGCGCGGCCCGCTGGAATGGCTGGGGCATGCAGCCAGCCAGGTGGGCAAGGGACAGGCCAAAGCCCTCCGGTAGGGCAGGACCCCCGGCCCCGACTAGGCGGGAACCTTGCCCTGGAACAGCCGGACGGCGTCGCGCATGGACGCCCTGGCCCGTTTGCGGTCGCCTGCAGCGTCGTAGGCGCAGCTCAGCCGGAACCAGGAACGCCAGTCGTCGGGGGCAGCCTCCGCCTCCGCGCGGTACTTTTCAAACTCGGCATCCGCAGCTGCACGGACAATCCGTCCGGCGGGGGTGCGCGGCAGTTCGTCCACGGGCAGCCCGCCTTCAGCCTCCAGGACCTTTGCCATCTGTTCGGTGCGGGCACCGAACATCAGCTCGCGGATCAGGGCCCAGGCACCAATGACGGGTAGCACCAGGTAGGCGGCCCCGATGGCCTGTGCGGCCAGGTTGCTGTCCGTCAGGAGAAGGACCGAGCGCTGGAAGGACACCACCAGGTAGAAGACCAGCAGCAGCGTCACCGCCCCCACCCAGATCTTGGTGCGGTTCTGCCGGAAGGCCGCGAGGAACCTGCCCACGGTCTAAAGCCCCAGGTCCAGGTAGCCGTCCAGGCCCACCGTGAGGCCCGGGTGGCGTGCCACGTTGCGTACGCCGAGGAGGACGCCGGGCATAAAGGAAGCACGGTCGAAGGAATCGTGGCGGAGGGTCAGCTGCTCGCCGGGACCGCCCAGGAGTACTTCCTGGTGTGCCACGAGCCCGCGGAGCCGCACGCTGTGGACCCGAACGCCGTCCACCTCGCAGCCCCTGGCGCCGGGCGCTTCGCTGGTGGTGGCGTCCGGGCTTGGCGGGACCTGGGCTGCGCTGCGCTCGGCAGCGATCAATTGCGCGGTCCGGACAGCCGTGCCGGACGGCGCGTCCACTTTGTCCGGGTGGTGCAGCTCAATAATTTCCACGGATTCGAAGTACTTTGAGGCTTTCGCGGCGAACGCGGATGCCAGCACCGAGCCCAGGGCAAAGTTGGGCGCGATCAGCACGCCGGTTTCCGGGTGTTCCGCCAGCAGTGCTTCCAGCGCGGACAGGCGGCCGGCGTCCCAGCCCGTGGTGCCCACGACGGCGTGGATGCCGTGTTCGACGGCGAAGCGGACGTTCGCCTCGGTGCTTTCCGGGACGGTCAGGTCAACCAGGAATTGGGCACCGGAAGCGGTCACCTGCTCCAGCGAATCGCCCCTCCCCAAGGCTGCGACCAGCTTCATGTCGGGGGCGGCTTCAACGGCTTTTACGGCTTCGGCGCCCATGCGTCCGTTGGCGCCCAGGACGGCCACCAGTTTGGGATCGGGAAGTTGTTCGGTCATGGCGTTAAGCCTACCGGCGTGCCGCGCACGCCAAGGAACCGGGAGGCGTGCGTTACCTCGCAGGAAGCGTTAGCTTCCCGCGCCCACCCATTCCACGGTTCCGTCTGAAAAGAACTGTTCTTTCCAGATGGGCACCTGTTCCTTGATCCGGTCCACCAGTTCCGAGCACACGGCAAAGGCCTGGCCGCGGTGGGCAGCGGAAACGGCACACACCAGGGCGGGATCGCCGATCTCCAGCATGCCAATGCGGTGCGCGGCCCAGATGCGGACCGGCGGGGTGTCAGTTTCGGTTCCGGATGCCTGCTGCTCCGCTACGAGCCGCGCGACGACGTCGGCCATCACCTGGTGTGCCGTGGGGTGCGCGCTGTAGCTGAGGCGGTCAACCGGCTTTCCGCCGTCGTGGTTGCGCACCACGCCGCTGAAGCTGACCACGGCGCCGGCGGTGTCGCTTTCCACGGCGGCGATGGCCTGGTCCACGGAGATGGGTTCCGCGCTCAGGACTGCAGAAACTACCTCGAATGCTGATTCAGTGCCCATGTCCGCCTTCCAGCTGGTCGCAGAGGTGCCCGATCACCGGGTCCAGGACGCTTAGTCCGTCCATGACCCCTTTCGGTGATCCGGGCAGATTGATGATGAACGTGCTTCCCGCGGCGCCCGCGTAACCGCGGCTCAAGGCGGCAAGCGGCGTTTTGGCCGCACCGGCGCGCCTGATGGCCTCCATGATCCCGGGAATCTCCCGGTCAAGCAGGGGCAGGGTGACATCGGGGGTGCGGTCATCCGGGCTCAGGCCCGTGCCGCCGCTGGTGACCACGACGGCGGGACGCTGGGTCAGCAGCGCCCGGATGGCGGCCCCCACGGGCTCGCCGTCGGGGACCACCATGGCCGGGAACACGTCAAAGCCGTGTTCGGTCAGCCAGTCGGTGATCACGGGGCCGGTTTCGTCGTCGTAAATCCCTGCGGCCGCCCGGGTGGACGCGATGACCACGCCGGCTTTCCGGCCCTGCACGTCACCGTGCCGGTGCGGCTCGGGGGCACCGTACGTCGTGGGGATGCTCGGGGTGGTCACAGTGCCCAGTCTCCGCTCTTGCCGCCGCTCTTGGCCAGCACCTTGATTTCGGTAAGGACCGCATGCTTGTCCACGGCCTTGATCATGTCGTACACACTCAGGGCGGCCACGGACGCCGCGGTGAGTGCTTCCATTTCCACGCCGGTGACGCCACGGGTTTTCACGGTTGCCAGGATGGCGACGAAGTCCGCTGCCAACTCGAAGTCCACCGTCACTTTGGAGAGCGGCAGCGGATGGCACAGCGGGATCAGCTCCGGGGTCTTTTTGGCCGCCATGATGCCGGCCACCCGTGCGACGGCCAAGGCGTCTCCCTTGGGAAGGCCGCCGGAACCGAGGAGGGCCATCACCTCCGGCGTGGTCCGGACAGTGGCGGTGGCCGTGGCCTCGCGGGTGGTTTCTGCCTTGGCGGAGACGTCCACCATCTGGGCACTGCCGTCCTGGCGCAGGTGCGTCAGCGCGGCGGGGGTCTGTTCTGAATTCACAGCATCCATACTTCCACCTCATCACCGGCGGCGAGCGCGGATACTCCTTCGGGCACATGGACGAGTGCGTTGGATCCGGCCAGGGCGTGCATGAGGTGCGAGCTTTCGCCGCCTTCGAGCTGCACTGTGCCGTCCGCCTGGAGGCTGCCGCGCCGCACCTGATGCTTGTGTTCCGGCGACGTGAGCGCGTGGCGGAGCCGGGCGCGGAGAGGCAGCCGTGGTGCCGGTGCGCCGAGCAGCGCTGAGAGTGCGGGGCGGAGGAACATTTCGAAGGAGACCAGGCAGCTGACGGGGTTTCCCGGGAAGCCAAGGAACGGGATGCCGTCGAAGGTCCCGATCCCCTGCGGGCCGCCGGGCTGCATGGCCACGTGCAGGAAGTCGACCGGCTGGTCCGCCATCGCCTGCCGCACCACTTCGTAGGCGCCCTTGCTCACCCCGCCGGTGGTGACAATCAGGTCTGCGTCCACGCCCTGGCTCCGCAGCAGGTTCTGCAGTTCCTCGGGGTTGTCGGTGGAAATCCCGGCGCGCAGGACCCGCAGACCAGCCTGCTTCATGGCCGTTTCCAGGAGCGTCCCGTTCGCGTCATAGATCTTGCCGGCGGACAGTTCCAGGCCCGGTTCCACCACCTCGTCCCCGGTCGTCACCAGCAGCACCCTGACGGTTTGGTACACCGTCACCTCCGGGATGCCGAGGGCGGCGAGCAGCCCCAGCTGTGCCGGCCCCAGGAACGTGCCGGCAGCCAGGGCCCGCTCCCCCGCAGCGATATCGCTTCCGGCCGCACGGACAAATGTTCCCGGTTCCGTGGCCGGCAGCTGCACTGCCGCTTCCTCCCCTGGGGCAAGGAAGCGGTCCGGAACAGCCCGTTCAATAGGTACGACGGCGTCAGCCCCCGCCGGGATCATGGCACCTGTCATGATGGGGGCTGCCATTCCCGGTGCCAGCGCGACTGCCCCGGTCCCGGCCGGAACGGGGGCTGCGACACGCAACTCTGCGCCGCCGCCGGGCACGTCGCTGCACCGGATGGCGTAGCCGTCCATCTGGGAATTGGCGAAGGGAGGGAGGCTCACCGGCGCCAGGACACCGTGCACGAGGCCCCTGCCCAGGGCTTGGGACAGGGGCAGGACCTCGGTGCGTGCCTGTGCTCCCAGGGGGCGGAGGAGTTCTGTGACGGCTGCGAGGTGGTCGGCGATGGACCGGGCCCGGTGGGCGGCGTCCCGGTGCACTGCTTCATGGAGGTGGCCGTGCGGGTGCGGGCTGGTCATAGGTACGCCTTCGGTTGCGGCCGTCAGGATTTCACGTCCACTCTAACGGTGTGGAACCCCGTGGCTCCGTCCGGCGCGACCGGCCTTGCCTGCTCGTCCTGCGCGGTGCCGCGAAGGTCGGTGGCGCGGACCTGGACTTCGTACTGCCCCGGGGTAAGGTCCACCCCGAGCTTCCATTGGTACCAGGTATCCACGGAAATACCGGGGGCAAGGCCGGCTTCCCGCCACGGCCCGCGGTTGATGCGAAGCTCCACTTTTTTGATGCCCGTATGCTGCGCCCAGGCGACGCCACCGAACATCACCGTCCCCGGCGCCACGGACCGCCGCCCGCCCGGGGGCACATCGATCCTGGACGACATCTTGATGGGCCCCCGTTCGGACCAGCCCCGGGGTGTCCAGTAGGCGGCATCGTCGGCGAACCTGGTGACTTTGAGTTCGGTGACCCACTTTGTCGCGGAGACGTACCCGTACAGCCCCGGCACCACCAAGCGGACGGGGAATCCGTGTTCGAGCGGCAGGGGCTCGCCGTTCATGCCCACGGCCAGCAGGGCGTCCCTGCTGTCCGTGAGCACGTCCAGCGGGGTACCGGCAGTCCAGCCGTCGGTGCTGCGCGAAAGCACCATGTCGGCGCCCGGCTGCGGGCCTGCCAGGGCCAGCAGTTCGCGCACGGGCCAGCCCAGCCAGCGGGCGTTGCCGATCAGGTCCCCTCCCACCGTGTTGGACACGCAGGCGATGGTCACATGCCGTTCGATCAGGGGTTTGGCCAGGAGCCCGGCGAGGTCCAATTCGATCTCGCGGTCCACCATGCCGGTGACTTTCAGGACCCAGGTGTCGGGATTGACCGCCGGCACGGACAAGGCGGTATCGATCCGGTAGAAGTCACGGTTGGGAGTGACCAGTGGCTGCATCCCGTCCAGCCCGGCTTCAGCTCCGGCAGGGATGGGCGGCGCCGGCGATGCGGCCCTCGGAAGCTTCACACGTTCCCTCGCTTCGCTGACACCGGCAGTGGCGCCGCGCCACATACCTGCCAGGATCCCGCCGATCACCGTGGCTGCCGCACCTCCGGCCAGGTTTTGCAGGAAGCGCCGACGTGCGGTTCCGGGCGCAACGGCGCTGTCACGCGCCTGGCCGGCCCATTCCTGCAGTCCGCGGATCAGGTATCCCAGCAGAAGTGCACCAACGATCGCGGTAACGAGCGGCAGGGCCAGGGCTACGGGCGTCAAGTGGGCACGCGTCAGGACCGCCGCCACTCCCACCAGCCCGAACACGCCAACAATCACCACGCCGGCGTAGCGACGCCGGTCTTCCGCAGCTCCGGCCAGTGCGGCCAGGGCTGCGATGACCAGCCCCATGCCCACCAGGAGGGCAACCTTGTCCGCCGTCCCGAACAGCGCCACGGCCCAATCCTTGACGCCGGGCGGAACAGCGTCGATGACGGCGCCGCCCACCGCCGTCATCGGTGAGAGTGAGGGGCTGAACGCTCCCGCCAGGAGCTCCCCTGCCACCACAGCGGCACCCACCGCGACAGCACCGGCGGCCGCCGCAAAGCGGCGCCGGGAGCGTTGCGTCAACTCTTGGTGCCGGAGACTGCCGGTGCGCTCCCCAAGGCCCATGCCGCCGTCGTGCGTTTCCTGCTGTGGCTGGGAGCTGTTCACACCTCCAGCATAGGTTCGCGGCCGGCGGGGAGCGCCGGCCCGCAGGGGATTTTGCCTGCAGCCCACTCCGTGGTCATCGGTGTGATCTACGGCCTATCGTGGCGTAGCCTGAATTCATGACTGTCCAGCTAGGAATGCCGCAGCCCCGGGAGGATGACCGGTCGGTCCCGGCTGCCCGCCCGGCGGATGCCGGGGCCGGGCTTGTGGACCGCTACGGGCGCCGGGCCACCGACATGCGGCTGTCCCTCACGGACAAATGCAACCTCCGCTGCACGTACTGCATGCCCGCCGAGGGGCTGGAATGGCTCGCGAAGCAGGCCGTCATGACAGCCGACGAGATTGTCCGGATTGTCCGGATCGGTGTGGACCACCTCGGCGTCCGCGAACTGCGGCTCACCGGCGGCGAACCGCTGGTCCGGCACGACCTGGTGGGCATCATCACGGAACTGCGTCGCAACCATCCCGCCCTGCCCATTTCCATGACAACCAACGCTGTGGGCCTGGCCAAGAAGGCGGCCTCCCTGAAGGCTGCCGGGTTGACGCGCATCAACGTGTCGCTGGACTCCCTGCACGAGGAAACTTTCACCAAACTGACCCGCCGGCCGTTCCTGGACCAGGTCCTGGCCGGCGTGGATGCCGCGTGGGCGGCCGGGCTGGGCCCGGTCAAGCTCAATGCAGTGCTGATGCGGGGCATCAATGATGCCGAAGCGCCGTCGCTGCTCGCCTGGGCGCTGGGGCGCGGGTACGAGCTGCGCTTCATCGAACAGATGCCGCTGGATGCCGACCACGGCTGGACGCGGCGGAATATGATCACGGCGGCGGAGATCCGCAGCCTGCTGTCCGCCGACTTCGTCCTCACCCCGGATCCCCGGGCCCGTGACGGCGCCCCTGCCGAACGCTTTGAAGTACGACGCCGGGTGGCCGGGACCCCTGATGCCACCGGTCCCGTGCTGGGAACCGTAGGAATTATCGCCTCAGTGACGGAGCCGTTCTGCTCGGACTGCCGCCGCACCCGGATTACCGCCGAGGGCAAGATCATGAGCTGCCTGTTCTCACGGGAGGAGTTCGACCTCCTGGGCCTCCTGCGGTCAGGTGCCGGCGACGATGACCTGGCACGGCGGTGGCAGGATGCCATGTGGATCAAACCAAAGGCCCACGGCATGGACCACGTGGGACTTGACGCTCCGGACTTCGTCCAGCCGGACCGCAGCATGAGCGCCATCGGGGGCTGAATTGTGATGAATGTACGTTACTTCGCTGCGGCGCGCGCTGCTGCGGGTGTTGAGGAAGAAAAGTTCGACCTGCCGGAAGGCGCTACCGTGGCGGCGCTGCTCGAAGCCGTCCTGTCCGTGGAGCGCCCCGAACCGCCTGCCGGAACTCCCCCGCTGGCCCGCATCCTGTCGCGCAGCAGCTTCCTGCTCAACGAGGTGGCGGTGCGCGACCAGTCAACCGTTGTGGGACCCGATGATGTGGTTGACGTGCTGCCTCCGTTCGCCGGCGGATAAAGCCCTCACCGCGCCGTATTTCTATAGTGGGCGGTTTCCGTAGCGGCTCGATTTCCCAGCGGCCCGTGGCATATCCGCGCCTTGGTCATGCCGCGGATCCGCCGGACGGAGTGCTGGCGGCCAGAATGTCAGTGCCTCCCGCGATGATTCCTGTATGGGAAACGGCAGGGGCTCCGGAGCTGACGGGACAGCGCTGTTTCCTGCCGTCGCAGCTGCTCCACCACAAATTGTCAGTGCCTCCCGCGATGATTCTTGTATGGGTAACGGCGCGGCCATGGCAGCACCAATGGAGGGTATTTTTGCCACCACGGCTGCCATCAACGCGCTGTTCCTTGAAGAGGAAGCCCTTGCGGCTGCTTCACTGGGGGCTGATGGCGGCGACGGCATTGATCTGCTGGACCGGTTCTACCGGAACCGGTTGGAGCGGCTGGGCCTGGAAAAGCGACTCGAGGCGCAGGTCGCCGCGCTCAAGGCCCGCGATGCCGTCCAGTGCCTCGACCTGCACCAGGCCATGACGCCGCCCGGCGCCTCCACCCACGACCGGACCTACGCGGAAATATCGGCAGTGGAAGAAATCGCCGGGATCCTGACCGTCAGCTCCGGGGCAGCGGCCGCGTTCCTGGCCCAGTCCCGTCGGGTGTGCTCGCTGCCTACCGCCTTTGAGGCGCTGTCCACCGGATCCCTCTCATGGCAGCACGCCCGGGTCATCGCCGACGAAACCGAGAACCTGGACCACGCCGGCGCTATGGCCTTGGCGGATCATTTCCTGGACCCGGATGCGCCGAATCCTGCGCGGGGCTGTCCGGCTGGGCAGCTGGTGCCTTCACGGTTGAGGTCAAAGGTACGGGCTTGGCGGCAACGGCATCATCCGGAGTCAATCGAGAAACGGCATGCCAAGGGTGTTGCGGACCGGCGGGTCGAATTCACCCCTGACCGGGACGGCATGGCCTGGATCTCGGCCTACCTCCCGGCCGACTCCGCGTTGGCGGCCTGGAACAGAACCACGGCCATCGCCCGCGGCCTGCAAGGCCCCAACGAAACCCGAACCCTTACTCAGATCAAAGCTGACGAGTTCACCCGCCGCCTCCTCAGCACCGGCACCGCCGCCACGGCGGCTGGCCGCACCGCGGGGACCAGCGGGGCGGGGGTCAGCGGGGCGGGGGCCAGCTGGGCGGGGGCCAGCTGGGCGGACGACAGGATCCCGGACACCAACAGCGCGGGCGCCTGCCACACCGGCATCCGCACCCCCGGGCGGGCTTCCCATGACAACCGTGCAGCTGTCCAACAACTCCCCGAAGGGTTCATCGGGCTTGCCACGCTCGATGGGTCCGACGAACCAGCAGCAGACCTCGGCATCCCCGACGCCCTGGCAGCAGTATCCATGGAGGCGGGCAGCGCCGGCGACCACGGAACCATGAGCCTTAGCGATCCCGCAACCCGCGCGTTTCTCGGCGACCCGGAAGTCGGGAAGATTCCGACCCCGCGGGCGGACGTCATCGTCACCGTCCCCGTGTTCGCCCTGTTCGGCCATACCGACGAACCCGCCGGCCTCGACGGTTACGGCCCCATCCCCGCGTCCATGGCCCGCAAACTCCTCACGGAAGGCGCGGATTCCTTCACCCGCGTCCTCGTCGATCCACGCGACGGAGCACCCCTAGAAATAGGCCGCACCAGCTACCGGATCACCAAAGCGATGCGACAAGCCCTGGCCCTCCGGGACGGCAAATGCACCTTCCCCGGCTGCAACAACAACGCCCTGGACAACGACGCCGACCACCTCACCGCGTGGCAAGACGGCGGAACAACCGGCATCAGCAACCTGGCACAACTCTGCCCAAAGCACCACCGCCTCAAACACAACAGCGGCTGGACACCCACAGAAGCAACAAGAACCAAACCACCAGGCTGGACCTCACCCACCGGCCGCCACTACACCAGCGAACAACCCGACCGGGAACAAACCATCTGGCCGGACAACATACTGGTTCAGGAAATGAATAACGTGCCGCACCTGCTGGAACCACCCTGTGAAGAACCAGAAGACAACAACCTCATCGACGCCGACGACATCGCACCCTACGACCCCGCGTGGGACGACTTCTACGCCATGCCCATCGTCCTCCCACCGGACCCGCAAAAGGACATGGCCCTGGAAAACTGGGACTCGGGGAACTGTATTCCGGTCCTGACGTGAATCCGTACTGGCGTGAACCAGGCACCTGGCTCATCAGAAAGTGTCCTCGGGAACTTCGGCCGTCAGGCCCGCGTGAACGTTGAGGTCATGAACAGCGTGTAAGTCGAGCCTGTGCCATCAGCGCCGGCATTTTCAGCGCTCCCGCCGCCGGGTTGCGTCCTGGAAGGCTCGCGCGAACGGAGCTCCGTCACATGTATCAGGACGTCACCGTCAAGGCGCACTGAGTGGCGGGTCCAGCCGGCACTGCCGTGGCGCTCCACCCGAAGGACACCCCCTCGCCAGGTGCAGCGGTCCGGAACCGCCGGCACCGGACCTGTGGTGTCCGCGTGGTACCAGAGAACATCAGGATGGTCAGGGTCCACCGTGAACATGCCGTGGCCTTCGAAGTGCGTCCCGTCCGGCTCACGGTGGCTATATGTTTGCACAACGCCGAACCCACTGGCCACCCGCAGGTAGGTAACGTCCGCTTCCACGGTACGTTCCGGTCCCCACGGGCCAGCAGCCAGGCGCGTGCTCCCGCGCCAGTGGCCGAGGAGGCTGGACAGTGCCGGGTGATCATGGGGCGAAGGGGTTTCACTCATGCGTTCCACCCCTCACACCAGTTCCCACACCGCGCAGCAACGACGGATGGCCCCATCGTAAGCCCGCGCAGGCTCAACGCGTGTGACTTCGTTGTGAAGGTCAGAGACCGAAGGTTTCCGTTTCCTCGAATGGGCCAACCACAGTAACTGTCCGCGGGGCCGCCGCGAGCTCGGCTGCCAGGTCCTGGACCTGCTCGGCAGTCACCGCCTTGATGAGACGGAGCGTTTCGTCAATGTCCTGGTACTCACCGGAAACGAGTTCTGCACGGCCCAGGCGGGACATCCGTGAACCGGTGTCCTCCAAGGCAAGCACGATGCCGCCGCACAGCTGGCCGACCGCTTTGCGGAGCTCGTCGTCGGAGATGCCGTGCTCCGCAAGCTTGTCCAGCTCAACGCCCAGCAGGTCCAGCACCTGCCGCACCTTGGACGGCGTGCACCCGGCGTACATGCCGAAGTAGCCGGCATCAGCGTAGGAAGATGCAAACGAATAGGTGGAGTAGACCAGGCCACGCTTTTCACGGATCTCCTGGAACAGCCTGGAGGACATGCCTCCGCCCAGGACAGCGTTCAGGACGCTCATCACGTAGCGGCGGTCGTCGGTCGCGACGATGGTGGGGCAGCCCATGATGATGTTGGCCTGCTCCACAGCGCGCTTGACCACCTGCAGACCGGCGGTACCGGTGATGAGGGCGCGTTCGGTTGAGCGGCGCTTCACGGGTGAGGCGTTCGTCTCCAGGGACCAGCCGGCCGATTCAAGGGCGTCAACCACAAGGTCGCAGACGACGTCGTGGTCCAGCCCGCCGGCCGCGGTGATCACGAGTTCATCCGGCCGGTAGTAGCGTCGGTAGTGCTCCCAGACGGAGTCGCGGGCAACGGCCTTGATCGCGGCGGGGGTTCCGCCGATGGGCCGGCCCAGGGGGTGGCTGCCAAGGACGGCCGAGACGAAGTGCTCATGGGCGACGTCGGTGGGGTCGTCACTGTCCATGGCGATTTCCTCGAGGATGACGTCCCGTTCCTGCTCCATCTCGGCAGGGTCCAGAACCGCGCCGGTAATCATGTCCGCAATGACGTCGATGGCCATCGGCAGGTCCGTGTCGAGGACCCGGGCGAAGTAGCAGGTGCTTTCCTTCGCAGTGGCGGCGTTGGACTCGCCGCCCACCTCGTCGAAGGCTGACGCGATTTCCAGGGCGGTGCGGCGCTTGGTGCCCTTGAACAGCAGGTGTTCAAGGAAGTGGGTGGAGCCGTGCTGGCCCGGGGCCTCGTCGCGGGAACCAACGCCCACCCAGAAACCGATGGTGGCCGACCTCTGCCCGGGCATCGCCTCTGTGAGCACCCGCACTCCGCCGGGCAGCACCGAACGCCGGACTTCGGAGCCGCCGTCGGAACCGTGGACCAGGGTGTCGCCGCGATGGTTCTGCTCGAGAGGCAGGGGTACAACAGTCATTGAGGCCTTTCAAAAGGGGCAGCCGGGATCTGGCTGCCATCGTAACAGCGGCGGGGCCGGTGGATCATCCACCGGCCCCGCCGATTCATGCTTGTGCCGGAAAACCGGGCTGTTAGACGTCAGCGCCTTCAGCAGGTTCCGTGGTGTGGGCGCGCTCGGTCTCAGCCGCGCCTTCTTCCTCGGCTACCACCGGGGCGAGCGAGAGCTTTCCGCGGTCGTCAATCTTGGTGATTTCCACCTGGACCTTCTGGCCGACGGAGACCACGTCATCCACGTTGTCCACGCGCTTGCCGTTGGCCAGCTTGCGCAGTTCGGAGATGTGCAGGAGGCCGTCCTTGCCCGGGGTCAGCGACACGAAGGCACCGAAGGTGGTGGTCTTGACGACCGTACCCAGGTAACGCTCGCCGATTTCCGGGACCTGCGGGTTCGCGATGGCATTGATGGCGGAGCGTGCTGCGTCTGCAGACGGGCCGTCGGTGGCGCCAATGTAGACCGTGCCGTCGTCCTCGATGGAGATGTCGGCGCCGGTGTCTTCCTGGATCTGGTTGATCATCTTGCCCTTGGGGCCAATGACCTCGCCGATCTTGTCCACGGGGATCTTCACGGCGATGACGCGCGGTGCGAACTCGGAGAGCTCGTCCGGGGTGTCGATGGCCGAGTCCATGACCTCGAGGATGTGCAGGCGTGCTTCGCGGGCCTGCTTCAGGGCTGCTGCCAGCACCGAAGCGGGGATGCCGTCGAGCTTGGTGTCCAGCTGGATGGCCGTGACGAACTCGGAGGTACCGGCAACCTTGAAGTCCATGTCGCCGAAGGCGTCTTCGGCGCCAAGGATGTCAGTCAGTGCCGCGTAGCGGGTCTGGCCGTCCACCTGGTCGGAGACCAGGCCCATGGCAATACCGGCGACGGCGGCCTTCAGGGGCACACCGGCGTTCAGCATGGACAGGGTGGAGGCGCAGACAGAACCCATCGACGTCGAACCGTTGGAGCTGAGCGCCTCGGATACCTGGCGGATGGCGTACGGGAACTCCTCGCGGGACGGCAGGACCGGCACGAGGGCCCGCTCTGCCAGGGCACCGTGGCCGATTTCGCGGCGCTTGGGCGAGCCCACGCGGCCGGTCTCACCGGTGGAGTAGGGCGGGAAGTTGTAGTTGTGCATGTAGCGCTTGGTCTTGACCGGCGACAGCGAATCGATCTGCTGTTCCATCTTCAGCATGTTCAGCGTGGTGACACCCATGATCTGGGTTTCGCCGCGCTCGAAGATGGCGGAGCCGTGGACGCGGGGCAGGACCTCAACCTCGGCGGTGAGCTGGCGGATGTCCGTCAGGCCGCGGCCGTCGATGCGGACCTGGTCCTTGAGGATGCGCTGGCGCACTACGTGCTTGGTGACCGAGCGGAATGCTGCGGACACTTCCTTGTCACGGCCTTCGAACTGCTCGGCCAGGGCGGCGGAAACCTCGTCCTTCAGCGCGTCTGAAGCGTCATTGCGCTCCTGCTTGTCCGCGATCTGGAAGACAGCAGCCAGCTTTTCAGCGGCAGCTGACTCAACAGCGGCGTAGACGTCGTCCTCGTAGTCGAGGAAGACGGGGAACTCAACGGTGGGCTTGGCTGCACGGGCGGCCAGGTCGGCCTGCGCCTCGCACAGAGCCTTGATGAACGGCTTGGCAGCCTCGAGGCCCTCGGAGACAACCTCTTCGGTGGGGGCGGTGGCGCCCTGTTCCTTGATCAGGTTCCAGGAGTTGTCCGTCGCTTCAGCTTCGACCATCATGATGGCGACGTCGTCACCGGCGATGCGGCCGGCCACAACCATGTTGAAGACGGAGTTTTCCAGCTGGGAGTGCTTGGGGAAAGCAACCCACTGGGAGCCGTTTTCGTCAGCGACCAGGGCAACGCGGACGCCGCCGATGGGGCCGGAGAACGGCAGGCCGGACAGCTGGGTGGACATCGAGGAGGCGTTGATGGCCACAACGTCGTACAGCTCGTCCGGGTTGATCGCCAGGACGGTGACCACGATCTGGACCTCGTTGCGCAGGCCCTTGATGAAGGCGGGGCGCAGCGGGCGGTCCATGAGGCGGCAGGCCAGGATGGCTTCGGTGGACGGACGTCCTTCACGGCGGAAGAACGAGCCCGGGATGCGGCCGGCAGCGTACATGCGCTCTTCGACGTCGACCGTCAGCGGGAAGAAGTCGAAGCCTTCACGCGGGTGCTTGCCGGCGGTGGTGGCGGACAGCAGTGCGGTGTCTTCGTCGATGTACACCATCGCTGCGCCGGCTGCCTGCTTGGCGAGGCGGCCGGTTTCGAAGCGGATTACACGCTTGCCAAAGCGGCCATTGTCAATGACTGCTTCTGAGAACTGGATTTCGGGACCCTCCAAGAGAGTCACCTCCGTTTCTTTCTTACGGAGTCCAGCCGCATCAACCCAGCCAGCATCTGTCTACTGGCCCTGCACCCGGTCATCGATCGAGACCCACGGGCCGGGGCTTCAGTCAACGAAGCCTTCCCGGGGATCACTACCGAGGACCGCGAATGCGTGATGCGGTTGATCCTCCTGTTTAGTTTTTATTTGAAGAAGGCGGCCCGTTCCGTGCCGGAAAGGGCCGCCCCCGAAGTGCGACTAGCGGCGCAGGCCGAGGCGCTCGATGAGCGAACGGTAGCGGGCGATGTCGGTCTTCTTGAGGTAGCTCAGCATGCGCTTGCGGCGACCAACCATGGCCAGCAGACCGCGCTGGGTGTGGTAGTCGTGCTTGTGCTCCTTCATGTGCTCAGTCAGATCCTTGATCCGCTGGGTCAGGACAGCAACCTGGACCTCGGGTGAACCCGTGTCGCCTTCGCCGGTTGCGTATTCCTTGATGATGGACTGCTTTACAGCGGCGTCAAGTGCCACAATAACTCCTAGTAAATGTGCCGTGAGGGCCCAGGTCAGAAAATCACTGCCGGGTCTGCCGCCGCGGCATAACCCCGGAAGAACCGGGATGCCGTACGCAACAGGAACCAGCCGCCACGGACTGCAGCCGGATCCATCGTCCAGTTTACCGGCCGCGGCCTAATGTTGTCGAAACAGGGCGCCGCCGGAGAGCCGCTGCGGGAAGACGGTGCCCCGGTCAGCCCTGGAGCCGGTCCCGGATGGCGGCCATCCCGTGCAGCACTTCCTGGAAACTGGTGCTGAGGGGCGACAGGCCAATTCGGATGCCGCGCGGAGACCGGAAATCGGGGATGACGTCGTCGTCCCACAGCGCTGCAACCGTTGCCTTCGTAAATCCGGGGTGGTCCACGGTGATGTGGCTGCCCCGCTCCCCCGGATCGCGGGGCGTGGCCAGTTCAGCCCCCAGGGGTGCCAGCCATTCATCGAACACCTCGACGGCGAACCCCGTCAGTTGTACCGACTTCTTCCGGATGGCCGCCATGGACGCTTCCTCGATGAGGTCCAGGGTGCCGCGCATGGCCAGCATCCCGAAGATTGCGGGAGTGCCGCTCAGGAATCCCCTGATGCCCGCCGCAGGCTCATACCCGGCCGCCATCTCGAAGGCATCCTTCCGGCCCATCCAGCCCCAGATGGGCTGGTTGAGCGAGGTCAGGTGCCGCTGGTTGACGTAGGCAAACGCGGGCGAGCCCGGACCGCCGTTGAGGTACTTGTACGTGCAGCCGGCAGCAAAGTCCACGCCCGCGTCGTCCAGGTCGATCTTCACGGAGCCCGCGGAATGGCAAAGGTCCCACACCACCAGCGCGCCGGCGTCGTGCACGGCGGCAGTGATGCCCGGAAGGTCCGCCAGGTGGCCGGAGCGGTAGGCGATCTGGCTCAGGAGTACGACGGCGGTGCGCGGCCCCGTTGCGTCGCGCACCTGGTCAACGGTCACCCCTGCGGCGGGATCTGTTTCGATCCAGCGGAGCGTCAGGCCCTCCTCCAGGGCTATGCCTTCGACAAGGTAGCGGTCCGTGGGAAAGTTCTCGGTGTCCAGGACCAGTTCGTTGCGGTCCGGGTCTGCCACCGCCGCCAGTGCCGCGCGGATCATCTTGTACAGGACCACGGTGGTGGAGTCGGCAATGATGGTCTGCCCCGGGGCGGCACCCAGGACCGCCCGGCCCAGCTGGTCGCCGATGGCCTGCGGCAGCTCCAGCCACTCCTCGTCCCAGCCGCGGATCAGGCGCCCGCCCCAGCCGTCGCGGATAAACGCCCCGATGTCCTCGGGAGTCCGTTTCAGCGGACGTCCCAGGGAGTTGCCGTCCAGGTAGGACAGCGGGGTGTCGGTGCCGATGAAGTGGGCACGGAACCGGGCCAGCGGATCCTGCCGGTCCAGCTCTGCGGCACGCTGCCGCAATGCATTGCCTGTTGCCGGGGAGGGATGTGCCTGCTCAATGCTCATTGTCCGATCTCCGTCCTGACAGCGAATAATTCCGGGAAAAAAGTCAGTTCGAGGGCCTTTTGCAGGAAGGCTGCGCCGCTGGAGCCGCCGGTTCCGGATTTCATGCCGATGGTCCGCTGGACCGTCCGCAGGTGGCGGAAGCGCCACAGCTGGAAGTTGTCCTCAAGGTCAACGAGCTCTTCGCAGGCTTCGTAGGCGCCCCAGTTGTCCGCGGCGTGCTCGTAGATGTGTTTGAAGAGCGGCACCAGTTCCGGGGTGAACTCGTGTGCCTTGGTGACGTCGCGTTCCAGGATGGCGGCGGGGACATCGAATCCCTGGCGGGCAAGGTAGGCGAGGAATTCGTCGTAGATGCTGGGCGCGGCGAGCAACTCCTCCAGCATGGCGTGCGCCTCGGGATCTGATTCGAAGACCGGAAGCATTTTGCGGTTCTTGTTGCCCAGCACAAATTCCACCGCGCGGTACTGGCTGGACTGGAAACCGGACGAGTTGCCCAGGAAGCCGCGGAACTGTGAATACTCCGTGGGCGTCAGGGTGGCCAGCACGGACCACTGCTCCGTCAGTGTCTTCTGGATGTGCTTGACCCGCGCGATGCCCTTCAGCGCCGAGCCGAGATCGTCCGCGCGAAGCCAGGCGGCAGCGCTCCGCAGCTCATGCAGCACGAGCTTCAGCCACAGTTCCGTGGTCTGGTGCTGGATGATGAACAGGAGCTCGTCATGGTGTTCGGGCTTGCTGACGGGCTGCTGCGCGCTTAACAGGGTGGGCAGCTGAAGGTAGGAGGCGTAACTCATCCTCGAGCTGAAGTCACGGACGATGCCCTTGTCCAGCTTGCGGGTGTTCTTCTCAACGGACACGTACTGCCTTTCCTTGCTGACACCCCGGCAGGCCTGCCAAGGTGGCGTGGGTCTGAACCGGCGCCGTCCAGGTGGCAGGTCAGCGGCTCATCAGCGCCTGGTCAGCAGATCATGCGCCTGGACAACGTCCAGCTTCATCTGGTCAACCAGGGCTTCAGGCCCACGGTAGGCCACCATGCCGCGGAGACGCTCCACAAATTCAACAATTACTGTCTGGCCGTACAGATCGAAGTCCTCAACGGCTTCCCTGGGCCGGTCGATGACGTGCGCCTCCACCTGCCTGCTGACGCCGTCGAACGTGGGGTTTGAGCCCACGGAGATGGCGGCGGGCCAGCGTTTGCCGGCCTGGTCAACAAGCCAGCCGGCGTAAATACCGTCGGCTGGGATCAGCCCGCTCGAATCGGACGCGAGGTTCGCCGTGGGAAACCCCAGGGCGCGTCCCCGCGCGGCGCCGTGGACAACCTCGCCGCGCATCCGGTGCGGGCGGCCCAGCACGGCCGCGGCCGTGGTGACGTCGCCTTCCTGCAGGGCTTCCCTGACCCAGGTGGATGAGCAGCGGCGGTCCTTGCCGTCGTCGTCATGCAGTGGATAGCCCTCGGAGCCAAACTCGCTGATGACCTGCACCTCGAAGCCGAACTTCTGGCCGAGCATCTTCATGGTGTCCAAGTCGCCGGAGTTGCCCCGGCCGAAGCGGGCGTCGTGGCCGATCACCACATGGCTGGCGTGCAGGCAGTCCACCAGGTACTGCTCCACGAATTCCTCGGCCGTCAGGCTGGCCAGGTCCAGCGAATACTTCACCACCAGGACGGCGTCCAGGCCGAGTTCGCCCAGGGCCTCGAGTTTGTCGTCCAGGCCCATGATGAGCTGCGGCGCGGCTTCCGGGCGGTGGACCAGCGCGGGATGCGGGTCAAAGGTGACGGCAACCGCCCTGGCATGGGTGAGCCGGGCTGAGCGGATCAGCTGGGACAGCACCTGCTGGTGCCCGCGGTGAACGCCGTCGAAGTTCCCAAAGGTGACAACAGATGGGCCGAAGTCCGCCGGGACTTCGGACGGATCGTTCCAGATGTAGACCATCACCCTCGCCTTTAACTGCCTGCAAGCATCAACAATCCGCAGCCATGCCGGCCGCGGAACTCTTCAAGGTTACCTGCATTCACAGCGCGGTTTTCCCCTGCGATGGCCTGCGCCGGTACAGCCACACCAATCCGAGAATCGGGAGCAGCAGGGGGACGAAGCCGTAGCCGCGGCCAAAGAGGGACCACACGGTTTCGTGCGGGAACGCCACGGAGTCGAACACGCTCAGGGCACCCACCACCAGTACGCCCACGAGTTCCACCAGCACGGCGGCGAGGGACACCTTGAACCAGGTGCTGCCTGCCTTGGCAAGGGAGACCGTGGCCACGACGTAGACCAGGGCGGCGAAGGCGGAGAGCAGGTATGCCAGCGGCGCCTCGGAGAACTTGGTGAGGATCTGGTAGCCGGCGCGTGCCGAGGCCGAGATGGCGAAGACGGCGTACACCGCGATCAGCAGGCGCCCGGGACCGGTGTTGCGGGTGTTCCGGGCGGGGGCGTCACCGAGGGCGGTGCGCGGGTGCTGCTCTTTCACGTTGTGTGCTTCTTCCACTTCAGTACCAGATCTGGTTCATGCGGGCGGCCATCACCAGGGCGGTAACGCCGACGGCGGCCAGGACGAAATTGCTCCACCGCGTCCGTTCCAGGATGGACCAGTAGACGGCGGCCGGGGGCAGGAGCATGGCGGTGGCAAGGTAGCCCCAGAATTCCCAGGCTTCACCGGCGATGGGTTCACCGGCGATGACGCGGATGATGGAACCCACAAGGTAGACCACCAGGGCGACTTCGACGGCCGCCACCGACAGGATGGTGATGTCGTTGGGCGCCTTCTTAAGGATGCCCGCCGCCAGGCAGATCCCGGTGGACACCAGACCCACCACCAGGATGATGTAGAAATAGGCGTCCATCTAAGCTTCCCCGGCGTTGGTGACCGCTGGGCTGCCGTTGCCGGGTGCGAAGACCAGGACGGGTTTGGCGTAGCTTCCGGCGTCCGCCAGGAGGGCCACCAGGCTTCCGTCGGGCGCAAAGGCGGCGGCCGGATGGTCGGCGGTGGCTGCCGCTGGACTTCCCGGGGCTGCGCCGGCGGCAATGCGCCGGCCAAAGGAAATCTCCGTTGTTTCCTCGGGGGTGAGCTCGCGGTTGGGCATCAGCGCCCGGGCCGCCTGGGACATGTCCAGGACGTTGAGTTCCTCGGCAAGCTGTTCGAGGGTGCGGGCCTGCTCCAGCGAGTACGGGCCGACATGCGTACGGCGGAGCGCGGTGAGGTGGCCGCCTACGCCCAGGGCGTTGCCCAGGTCCCGGGCCAGGGCACGGATGTAGGTTCCGGAGGAGCATTCCACCGTGACATCAACGTCGACGAACCCGGCTGCTTCATCCCGGCGGATGCCGTGCACCTCAAACCGGTGGATGGTGACGGGGCGGGCGGCGAGCTTAACATCCTCTCCGGACCGGACCCGCGCATAGGCGCGCTCGCCGTTGACCTTGATGGCGCTGACGCTGCTGGGCACCTGCTGGATTTCGCCTGTAAGGGCGGCGACGCCGTCGTGGATTGCCTGCTCTCCCACGGCGGCGGTGGGGGCCGTGGCAATCACTTCACCCTCGGCGTCGTCCGTCACCGTGGACTGGCCCAGGCGGATGGTGGCTGTGTAGGTCTTGGAGGTGCCCACGATGTAGGTGAGCAGGCGGGTGGCTTTGTTGATGCCGACCACCAGCACTCCGGTGGCCATCGGATCCAGGGTCCCTGCGTGCCCCACTTTCCGGGTACCTGCGAGGCGCCGCATCCGGCCAACCACATCATGGCTGGTCCATCCCTGCGGCTTGTCCACTATCACCAGTCCAGAAAGCACGCCTCCCAGTATATCGGCGCTGGTGGGGCCGCCCGCGCACCCGCCGGTTAGGATGGCAGGCATGCCTGAGCTTGCCGCCCATGTCCGCGACGTGCCCGTCAACCAGATCCGCGAGATCACCGAGGCTGCATGGCGGACCCCCGGTGCACTGGTCCTCAGCATCGGGGAACCGGGGTTCCCGCTCCCCCGCCACGTCCTGGAGGCCGGCATGGCCTGCCTGGACAGGGACGAGACCAACTACACCCCCAACGCCGGCATCCCTGCCCTGCGCGAAGCCTTTGCGGCGAGGTTCCGCGAGGAGCAGGGATGCGACGTCGGCGCGGACCGGGTGTACGTGGTGGCCGGCGCGCAGCAGGGCCTGCACCTGGCCATGAGCCTGCTGCTCTCCCCCGGCGACGAGATCCTGATCCCCAACCCGGGCTATCCCACGTTCGCCATGACCGGCAGGCTCCTGAACGCCGTCCCCGTGGGCTACCCGCTGTACCCGGAGAACGGCTTCCAGCCCAGGCCGGAAGACCTTGAGGCCCTCATCACGGACCGGACCAGGGCCCTGGTCCTGAACTCGCCGTCCAACCCGCTGGGCGCGGTCCTGGGCGGGGACCTGACCCGGGAGCTGATGGACCTGGCCCGCCGGCACGATCTGTGGGTGATTTCAGATGAATGCTACGAAGCCTTTACCTACGATGTGCCGCACATCAGCCCGGCAAGGTTCGACGGCGGGACGCCGGGTGAAGCGCGCGTCTTCACCTCCCTGACGCTGTCCAAGACCTACGGCCTCACCGGCCTTCGGATCGGCGCGCTGGTCTGCCCGCCCGGGCTGAAGCAGAAGATGGACAACGTGATGGAGTCGATCGTTTCCTGCGTGGCGGCGCCGTCGCAGTATGCCGCGCTCGCGGCCCTCACCGGCCCCCAGGACTACGTGCAGCACGCCTCCGGGCACTACAGGGAGAACCGGGACGCTGCCTCTGCCGTCCTCGATTCCCTGGGGATTCCGTACCTGCAGGCCCAGGGTGCGTTCTACCTGTGGGCTGACGTCTCCCACGCCAGCGGCGGCGATGTGCGGAGCTGGGTGCGCCGCTTCCTGGCGGACTCGGGTGTTGCGCTGGCGCCCGGTACCGCATTCGGATCCATCGGTGAAGGTTGGGTCCGGGTTGCGCTGTGCGGGCGGAAAGAGGACCTGCTGGAGGGCCTCTCCCGGTTGCCGGTGCGGAAGCCCAACTAAAACCGGGTCAGCGGGCGGCGCCGGAGAGCGCCCCGTCCAGCCAGGACCGCAGGACGTCGGCGGGCGCGGCTCCAGCCTGCCTCGCAGCCACCCTGCCGTCCACCAGCACCATCAGCGTGGGGATGGCCTGCACATCGAAGCGGCGGGACAGGCCAGGCGCCTTGTCCACGTCCACCTTGACCAGCTTGATCCGGCCCGGCCGTTCGCGCGCCAGCTTGTCCAGGACGGGGCTCACCATGCGGCACGGACCGCACCAGTCAGCCCAGAAGTCCACAAGCACCGGAACTGGCGACCGTTCCGCCACCGCCCCGAAGTCCGCGTCCCCGGCGTTCACGATCCACGGCAGCCCTGCCTTGCAGTTGCCGCAGCGCGGCTGGCCGGCTGCCTGCGCGGGAATCCTGTTGGTCTTTCCGCAGGCGGGGCAGGCGATAAGCGTTGGTTCCATTCCTAGTACTCCTTCCGGTGTTTGTGGACACCCCACGCCTGGAAGGGGGCGTCCGAAGCCGGAACATCACCCCGCGTGACCGGCATCAGTTCCGGGCGGGATCCGCTGAAGTACTCGTAGAAGAGAGCGTCGTCGAAACCGGCTGCAGCGGCACCGTGGCGGTCCGCCGCGAAGTAGACCCGGTCGATGCGCGCCCAGAGAGCGGAGGCAAGGCACAGCGGGCAGGGCTCACAGCTCGTGTAAAGAACGGCGCCACGGAGATCGAACGTGCCGCGTGCCGCAGCGGCGGTGCGGATGGCCACCACCTCGGCGTGGGCCGTGGGATCGTTGTCGCGGGTTACCCTGTTGACGCCCTCATACACGCGGCCGTCCGGGGTGACCACCACTGCGCCGAAAGGTCCGCCGCCATCCCCCACGTTTCCGGTGGCCAGTTCCACGGCCTGCTTCAGGTAGCGGGCGGCGTCGTCGAAGTCTCTTGCCATGGTCATAGCTAGATCCTAGCCATGGGCTGGCTGTTAGGGGGTGAAATTAGGGGGCGCATTAGGGGGAAAGTCCCCACGACATTCTTGACCGGCAGGCATATTCTGGCGCCCGGGGGTTTCCGAATTTTTGCCTCTCGCGAGGCTCCTTATCCGGCCCGCCAGGGCGTCAACCCGGAGTACCCAATGAAGAGAAAGCTCACCCTGATCGCGTGTTTGGCAACCGCGGCTGTCATAGCCCCGGCAAGCGCCTCCGTGGCGTCCGACCGGGACCACAACAACGATCCCTACGAGGATGTAGCTCACGGCCTGGTGTCCCCGCTTCACCTGGCCATCGGGACGAACAAGTCCGTCTACGTGACCCAGGACTTTGCCGGTAAGCTCAGCCGAATAAACCGCGGCGGGACCGTCGAGGGTGTCTACACCAAGGGCGTCGCAGGCTGGGACGTGGCAGGCGTTGAAACCCGCGGAGCCACCACGTTCTTCCTCGAAAGCACCGGTGCCGGCCAAGGCGATCCGGCCAAGCTGGATGGCTGGCTGAAAGCCATCGGCCCGCGCGGTGACGTCAGGGAAATCGCAAACCTTGCCGACTATGAGCGGAAGTACAACCCCGACGGCGAACAACAGTACGGGTTGGGGCGGGAGGCCAGCGCTGCCTGCCTTCGTGAGGCAACGCCACCCCAGGACGAACCGGGACCGCCACCTCAGTACAAGGGGATAGTGGACTCCCATCCATATGCGACGGCAGTGCAGGGCAATACAGCGTACGTTGCCGATGCTGGCATGAATGCCATCCTCAAGGTCAACATTCGCTCAGGCGCCGTCAGCACGCTATCGGTCCTGCCGCCGCGGTCCTTCACCATTACGCCGAAAGTCGCTGAGGAACTGAAACTACCGGCATGCGCAGGGGTTGCCTACGCCTTTGAGCCGGTTCCCACAGACGTTGAAGTTGGTCCGGACGGGTGGCTGTACGTGACGTCGCTGCCCGGCGGGCCGGAAAGTCCTGCGTTGGGCGACCGCGGGGCAATCTTCAAGGTCAACCCGTGGACCGGGGAAACCAGGCTTTGGGTGGATTACATCCTCAGCCCGACCGGCCTTGCAGTCGCGAACAACGGCGACGTGTATGTCGCTTCGCTGTTCGGCGGGAAGATCCTGAAGTTCAACGGCTGGAAGGGGCACCGTACCCAGTTCCTGGCAGTGAACCAGCCGGCCGACGTCGAGATTCACGGCCGCACACTCTACGCCACAATCAACGGCCTGTCCGGTGCCCCGGCCGGGCCTGGGGCTGCTCCCCCAACGGAGCCTCCAGTTGGGAAGGTGATCAAGGCCGACATCCGGTAGCAGCGCACCACGTTTTCTGGGAAGCAGAAGGCCCGGACCAGTACTGCGGTCCGGGCCTTCTGCTGACTTCTTGGGCTTACTTGTTGCCGTCTTCGTCGAATTCTTCCCCGTCGGCGAGGTCAAGGTCCTCTTCGTCGAAGTCGTCCTCGTCGATGTCCACGTCGGCTGACGCGTCACTCTTGTAGGGATCGGCTTCGCCGGCGTGCTTGGCCTTGGCAGCCAGGGCGGCCACCTCGGCGTCGCGCTTCTTGGCTTCCCGAAGCAGTTCCTCCAGGTTCGAGGCGTTGACGGGAATCTGGTCCGCAACGAACTCAAGGGTGGGAGTCAGGCGAACGGTGACGTTCCGGCCAACCTCCTGCCGAAGCACCCCCTTGGCCTTCTCAAGTCCCTTGGCAGCATCAGCCTGAACAGCCTGGTCCCCGAAGACGGTGTAGTAAACGGTGGCATGCTGAAGATCATTGGTCACCCGCGCATCGGTAACAGTAATCCCCTCAAGCCGGGGATCCTTAACCTTCCGGCTCAGGGCCTCAGCAACAACAACCTTAATCCGCTGCGCCAACTTGGCAGCACGTGCCGGATCAGCCATGAACAACTCCTAGATAGAGACAGAAAATTTCAGGGCGCGCAAAGGTGACGTTGGCACCTGACGCGCGTAGCGATTGAGGGGGCCCGGGAGTGGCATCGGGCCTGCCGGAGACGGACGGCCAACGATCGTAGATCGCTGGCCGTCCGTCGTAGGGGCGGGGCCCCCTCAATCGCGAAGTGCTGGGGCGGGGCCGCCGGAAAAATTCCGACGGCCCCAACAAACAGACAGCTTAGACGCGTGGCTTCTCGCGCATCTCGAAGGTCTCGATGATGTCGCCTTCGGAGATGTCGTTGTACGAGCCAAGGCCGATACCACACTCGAAGTCCGTGCGGACCTCGGTTGCGTCATCCTTGAAGCGCTTGAGCGTCTCAACGGTGAGGTTGTCACCGATGATCTTGCCGTCGCGGCTGATGCGGGCCTTGGTGTTACGGCGGATGATGCCGGAGCGGACGATCGAGCCTGCGATGTTTCCGAACTTGGAGGAGCGGAAGACTTCGCGGACCTCGGCGGTGCCCAGCTGGAATTCTTCGTATTCCGGCTTGAGCATGCCCTTGAGCGCCATCTCGATGTCATCGATTGCGGAGTAGATGACGGAGTAGAAGCGCATGTCCACGCCTTCGCGGTCTGCCAGTTCGGCAACCCGCTCGGCGGGCTTGACGTTGAAGCCGATGATGACGGCGCTGTCCACTGTTGCCAGGTTGACGTCGTTCTGCGTGATGGCACCAACACCGCGGTGGATGACGCGCAGCTGCACGCCTTCGCCGACGTCGATCTTGAGCAGGGCGTCTTCGAGGGCTTCCACGGCACCGGACACGTCACCCTTGAGGATGAGGTTGAGGGTGTCGATCTTGCCTTCGGCCACTGCCTGGTCGAAGTCTTCGAGGCTGATGCGCTTGCGGCGCTTGGCCAGGGCGGCGTTGCGGTCCGCTGCTTCACGCTTCTCGGCGATCTGGCGGGCGGTGCGCTCGTCAGCGGTCACGAAGAAGGTGTCGCCTGCACGCGGGACGTTGGACAGACCCAGCACCTGCACGGGGCGGGACGGGCCGGCCTCGGTCAGGGCGCTGCCGTCGTCGTCGAACATCGCACGGACGCGGCCGTGGGCCGTGCCTGCAACGATGGTGTCGCCGACGCGCAGCGTACCGGACTGCACCAAGACGGTGGCCACGGAACCGCGGCCCTTGTCCAGGTTGGCTTCGATCGCGATACCGCGGGCGTCCTTGTTCGGGTTGGCGCGCATGTCCAGGGCGGCGTCTGCGGTCAGCAGGACGGCCTCGAGCAGCTCGTCGATGTTGAGGTTCTGGCGGGCAGAGACCTCCACGAACATGGTGTCGCCACCGTATTCTTCCGGAACCAGGCCGTACTCGGTCAGCTGGCCGCGGACCTTGTCCGGGTTGGCGCCTTCCTTGTCGATCTTGTTCACGGCCACGACGATGGGCACGTTGGCCGCCTGTGCGTGGTTGAGGGCTTCAACGGTCTGGGGCATAACGCCGTCGTCCGCTGCGACCACCAGGATGGCGATGTCGGTGACCTTCGCACCACGGGCACGCATGGCGGTGAACGCCTCGTGGCCCGGGGTATCGATGAAGGTGATCTTCCGGTCGTCGCCTTCGTGGTTGTGCGTGACCTGGTAGGCACCGATGTGCTGCGTAATGCCGCCGTGCTCGCCCGCCATAACGTCGGACTTGCGGATGGCATCGAGCAGGCGGGTCTTACCGTGGTCCACGTGGCCCATGACGGTGACTACCGGAGGACGTGCCTCAAGGTCTTCGTCGCCTTCGGCTTCGAGCTCTGCGTCGAAGTCGATGTCGAAGGTGGAGAGCAGCTCGCGCTCTTCATCCTCCGGCGAGACGACCTGGAGCTTGTAGCCAAGCTCCTCGCCGAGCAGCGCGAAGGTTTCCTCGTCCAGCGACTGGGTGGCAGTTGCCATTTCACCGAGGTGGAACAGCACGGTCACCAGTGCGGCGGGGTTCGCCTCGATCTTGTCGGCGAAGTCCGTGATGGATGATCCACGGCGCAGGCGAATGACGGTGTTGCCGTCGCCGCGGGGTACGCTCACGCCACCCAGCGACGGTGCGCTCATCTGCTCAAGTTCCTGGCGCTTTGCGCGCTTCGACTTGCGCTGCTTGCCACGACCGGCGCCGCCCTTGCCGAACGCACCCTGGGTGCCACCGCGACCGCGGCCACCCTTGCCGAAGCCACCGCCTGCGGGAGCACCGCCGCCGGCACCGGGACCACCGGTGCCCGGGGCGCCACCGGGGCGTCCGGGGCCACGGCCGCCGCCACCGGGACGGCCTGCACCAGCGGGTGCGGGACGCTCAGTGCGGTTGGGCATCATGCCGGGCGTAGGACGGTTTCCGCCTGCACCACCGGGACGCGGTGCACCCGGGCGGGGTCCACCGGCACCGGCTGCGGGACGGGGACCGCCTGCACCGGCAGCGGGACGCGGACCGCCCGGACGGGGGCCACCGGCACCGGCTGCGGGACGCGGACCACCGGGACGGTCGCCGTCGGTACGGCTGCCGCCCGGACGGGGCATGCCCTGGGAGGTGGCAAACGGGTTGTTGCCCGGACGCGGCGGACGGTCTCCGTCGCCGCCACGGCCACGGGGCATGCCCTGTGAAGTGGCGAAGGGGTTGTTGCCCGGACGGGGGCCGCCGGGACGGGGTGCGGATGCACCGGATGCGGAACCACCCTGGCGGGCAGCGGGTGCAGCCGGGGTGTCAGCCTTGGGAGCCGGACGGGCGCCGGGCTTGGCGCCGGTGGACGGCGCAGCGGGTGCAGCCGGAGCGGCAGGTGCGCTGGCGGCAGGCGTGCTGGCGGCAGGTGCTGCCGGAGCAGCGGCCGGTGCCGGGGCTGCCGGAGCGACGGGCGCGGGTGCCTGCACCTTGGGGGCCGGAGCCTTGGGTGCAGCCGGGCCGGGAGCCGGGGTTGAAGGGCGTGATTCCGCCGCCGGGGCGGGCGCCTTGGGCGCGGCTGCCGGTGCTGTTGCCTTGGCAGCAGCGTCGGGGAAGGCGTTGCGCAGCTTGCGCACAACGGGGGCCTCAATGGTGGAAGAGGCGGAGCGAACGAATTCGCCCAGTTCCTGCAGTTTTGTCACTGCATCTTTGGAAGTAATACCGAGCTCTTTCGCAAGCTCGTGTACGCGGACCTTGGCCACATTTCTCCTGTCTCGGTCCGCACCGAGCCAGGCACGAACCGTCTACTTCTTACTGCGGGCCCCAGCCGCACATGCAGAAGGGCCCATTGCAGAGCGCAACAAAGTTGTCATCGTTACGCACTCATCGCTGGGAACTCATCGGGTTTCCATCAGATTTCTGACCCGCTTTCAGGTTGGACGGTTGGTGTCGCAGCCACCGGGGCGCCTGCGACGCTCGGGCCTGACTTGATCCGGTGTTCGACGGCGGCTGTTCCGGTTGCGCCCCGAAGGGCACGTCCGAACGCTCGCCGTTTTATCGCCAGAGCCAGGCACGATTCGCTGGGGTGCAGCCATGCACCCCGGCCAGCCATCCGGCGTCGTTCATCAACCAGGACAGCGGATGATCCACTGCCTTCGGCGACGAGCCGGAGTAACTCAGACCGCGGCCCCTTCTTCCGGCATCCGATGCAGGTCCGTTCGGGTTGACTCCCGCTGGTAAGTACTTCTGCCACGGTCATCGTCCTGACGTTCATCTCTGCTGGCCGCAGGCAACCCTCCCGTTGGCACGGAAAGGGCACACCCATGGCGCACGACTGCCGGCCGTTAGGCGCGGTCTTATCTATTCTAGCCCCTTTGGGCCATTCTGCCCGAAACCAGTTGCGGTTCCGGCGTGGCAGGGTCCGGCGGAAAGGCTGTCAGTTTTCCTTGGCCGTGGCGGCGTCGGAAACGATGTCGATCCGCCAGCCGGTGAGCTTTGCGGCCAGGCGGGCGTTCTGGCCCTCCTTGCCGATGGCCAGTGACAGCTGGTAGTCGGGAACCACAACACGCGCCGACCGGGTGGCCTCATCGGTAATGGTGACCGAATTCACGCGCGACGGCGAGAGGGCGCTGGCGATAAAGGTTGCCGGGTTCTCGCTGAAGTCGACGATGTCGATCTTCTCGTCATTGAGTTCCGTCATCACGGCGCGGACGCGGGACCCCATCTCACCGATGCAGGCACCCTTGGCGTTGATGCCGGGGGTGTTGGCCTTGACGGCGATCTTGGTGCGGTGGCCTGCTTCACGGGCGAGGGCAACGATTTCCACGGACCGGTCGGCGATCTCGGGCACTTCCAGTTCGAAAAGCTTCCGGACGAGCCCCGGGTGGGACCGTGACAGGGTGACGGACGGGCCCTTGGAGCCGCGGTGGACGTCGATGACCAGGGCACGGAGCCGGTTGCCGTGGATGTACTTCTCGCCGGGAACCTGCTCGGGCGGCGGAAGCAGTGCCTCCACGGAGCCCAGGTTGACCTGGATCATGTGGGGGTTGTTGCCCTGCTGGATGGTGCCGGACACCAGCTCGCCTTCGCGGCCCTTGAACTCGCCCAGGACGTTGTCGTCTTCAACATCGCGGAGCCGCTGCAGGATGATCTGGCGCGCGGTGCTGGCGGCGATGCGGCCAAACCCTTCCGGGGTGTGCTCGAACTCGCCGATGGGGGCGCCGTCGTCGTCAATCTCCACAGCCCAGATGGTCACGTGGCCGCTCTTGCGGTCCAGCTCGGCCCGGGCCTTTTCAAAGGCACCGGGGGACTTGTGGTAGGCCACCAGGAGCGCCTGCTCGATGGTGGGGATCAGGAGGTCCAGCGGGATTTCACGCTCACGCTCCAGAAGTCTCAGTGCGCTCATGTCAATATCCATCAGGCCTCCTCAGAAGGTCCATTGTGTTCAGGTTCCAGACCGCCCTCATTGAGGTGGCTGAATTCGATCTCGACTTTTCCGCTGCGGATCCTGTCGAAAGGAAGTTTTACGGGCTCGCCCTGCTTGGGCTTCATACCCTTCTTGACCGCGATCTCCGGGACGAGCGTCACTCCCCCGTCATCCACGGACTGGATGCGGCCCGTGATGTTGTCGCCCTGGACAACGTTCACCTTGACCATCCGGCCCTTGGCCCGGTGCCAGTGGCGGGGTTCCGTCAGGGGACGTCCCACGCCGGGTGAGGAGACTTCGAGATCGTACGGGCGGCCGTCGTCGCCCGGATCGTTGTCCAGAACGTCGGACAGGACCTTGGAGATGTCCGCGATGACGTCCAGGTTGACGCCGCCGGTTTCCTCCTGGGGAAGGTCCACCACAACGTGGACTACCCGGTGCGAACCCGCTACGTTGATGGCGACGTCCTCAAGGTACAGGCGGTTGGCGAGGACCGAGGGTTCAAGGAGGGCCCGGAGCCGGGCTGCTTCCGGATTGTGTGCCGCTGCGGAGTCAGGCCGACCCGTTCCGGTGTGGTCTGATGAAGCCGTGGCTTCTGCATTGCTCACGATGCCGGCCGCCTCCCTATAGATGATGTGGTGTGTACTAGCGTAGCTATTTTACCGGCTCAGTGGTGCACGGCGGTCCCCTTCCGGCGTGACACCATGGTCTGTTGTGAACGACGACCAGCAGGAAAACCGGCCCCGGATGCGCTACTTCCGGTACGCGGCTGTGTCGCTCGCAGCCCTCCTTGTCCTTAGCCTGGGATTCGCCCTCACGCCCGCCGAACCGCCGGACCCGCCCGCTCCGCCATTCTCCGAGCAGGCGCGCGCGGCAGCCTTTGAGGACGCCCTCGGGCTCCGCGCCGCGGGGCTGGAACTAGCAGCCGGAGCCGCCGACGGCGGTGCTGCCGCCGCCACCGGCCGCATTGTGACTTTGCTGACCATCCAAGCCCGCGCACTGCTCCTGCCGGAGGCCGCGCCGGTGTCACCCTCGGCCACAGCTGCCCCGGAGATGACGGCGCCGGAACTTGCTGCGGCGTTGGCCGCCAGCGGTTCCGCACGGCTTGAGGACGCGAAGAGTGCCGACGGCGGCATGGCACGCCTGCTGGCCGGTGCCGGGACGGCGCAGCTTCTGGCAGCCCGGGATCTTGCAGCCGCCGCCGGCGTTCCGGACCCTGTGGCACCCGCTGCTGCAGCCGGACCGGCATCTTCACCCTCCGCCACCGCGCCTGATCCGGAGACTGCGCCGTCCTCCTGCCCCACCGCCCCGCCTGCCGGGCCGAACGCCGGTACTGCCCTGGCCGCCGCTTCCACCGCCGAACAGGAGGCGGTCTACGGATACCAGGCCGCACTGACGCGGCTGTCTCCGGCGGAGGCCGGACCGGCGTCGGAATTCCTTGCACGGCACCAGGACCTCGCGGCGGACGCTGAAGCCTGGGACCGCCTCCACTGCGGCATTGTCCCTCCCCAGCAGCCAGGCTACGTCCTGGACGCCGGCTTCCTGGCTGCGCCGGCAGCCGGGCTGGCGCAGCTGGAGGCCGCAACCCTGCCGGCATACGGGGACGTGGTGGCCCTGGCAGAGGGGCCTGCCCGCACTTGGGCGTTGCAGGCGCTCCAATCGGCCGCCGCCCGCACCCTGCACTGGGGCGGCGATCCGGGTCCGGTTCCGGGACTGGCGCTGGACGAGGCCCAACTCCCCCTCCTCCCGGGGTGAACGCACGGGCGTCAAACCCTTCCGGATTCCGCAGACCCTGCCACCCCTGTCCGCACCTGCGCCTAGGCTGGTGCTGATGAGCCAGCAAGCAGCAGTCCCCATTCCTCCCGACCTCACTGCACGGTACGGCCGAAGCAGTGCAGGACGGGCGTGGCTCGCGTCGCTTCCCGGCCTGATCCAGGGGCGTCTTGAGCACTGGCGCCTGAAGCCAGACCTGGCCGATGGCAGCATGCCGTGGAACGGCCATGGCGCTGTGGTGATTCCGGTGCTGCAGGCTGACGGCTCCCCTGCAGTCCTCAAGGTCGCCTTTCCGCACGATGAAGCAAGGGTTGAACGGCATGCCCTGGCACTGTGGCGCGGCCGCGGTGCGGTAGCCCTGCTCGAATCGGACGCGGGCACCTGCGCCATGCTCCTGGAGCGGCTGGAGGCAACACAGTCGCTCAACGGGGTGCCGTTGCGGGACGCGGTGGACGTGTGGGGCGGGCTGGTCCGGCAGCTGAGCCTAAGCCCGGACCAGCGGCCCCAGTGGCAGGAGTTCGAGCACATTGCGGGGCGCGCCGAACAGTGGAGCGATGACCTTCCCGCCGATTGGGAACAGCTGGGGCGGCCCTTCCCCCGCTGGTTGCTCGAAGCGGCACTCGAGGTTTGCCAAACCCGCGGGGCGGTGGGCCGGCGCTCCGGCCGCGATGTGCTGGTCCACACAGACCTGCATTTCCTCAATGTCCTGGCCCGGCCCGGCGCGGCCGTGCCGGATGGACGGCCGACGGCGGCAGGATACGCCGCGATCGACCCCCAGCCGATGATCGGCGAACCGGAGTTCGCGGTGGCGCCGCTGCTGTGGAACCGGATCCGGGACCTGCCGGCCAACCAGCCTGGGGAAGGCCTGCGGGAGCGGTGCGCCGAGTTCAGTGCAGCGGCCGGCCTTGATCCTGAAGCCGCCCGGCAGTGGGGTGTCGCCCGGGAAGTTGCCAATGCGCTGTGGTACGCCGGAAAGCCGGACCACCAGGGCGATATGGCACGCTCACTCTGGGTGGCCAGCACCTTGGCCGGACGGACGCTTGAAGGGCTGCCGCCGGCTCACGCCCTGCCCGAGCCGGGCCAGGCGCCCGGCTAGCGTACCGGCACCGGCACCGGCAACGGTTAAGTTCAGCTGCCGCGCACGGCAGCCAGGGCGGACCGGACGGCGTCCACGGCCGTGCCCACATCCTTTTCGGCCGTATGCCAGTTGCTCACCGACACGCGCAGGATGTCCCGGTCCCGCCAGCGCGATCCGGACATCCAGACCCTGCCGTCCTCGATGATGCGGGCTGTTACAGCACGGGTGGTGGCATCGTCACCGAAAGCCACGCACACCTGGGTGTAGTCGACGTCGTTCAGCACCTCCACGCCGTCCAGCCCGGCGAGTCCCGCGGCGATGTCCGAGGCAGCCGCGGCGAGTCCCCTGACTTGCGCTGCCACCCCATCACGGCCAAGGTTCTTGAGCGCGGCCCACGCCGGCACGCCGCGTGCGCGCCGTGACAGTTCCGGTACTTTTTCGAACGGGTCCCCCGGCCCTTCCGCATCATGCACCAAATAGCTCGTGTGCAAGCCCATCGCCGAGCGGAGCGCGGAGGCGTCACGGACAATGGCGATGCCGCAGTCGTAGGGCACGTTCAACGTTTTGTGGGCGTCGGTGGCCCATGAGTCCGCGTCCCCGCAGCCCCTTGTCAGGTGGCGCAGCTCCGGCGCCGCGGCGGCCCACAGGCCGAAGGCGCCGTCGATGTGGACCCACGCACCATGGTTCCTGGCGACGGCAATGGCTTCGGAGAACGGATCGAAGGCGCCGGAGTGCAGGTTGCCGGCCTGCAGGCACACCAGGGCCGGCCCAGAACCTTCCTGCAGCGCGGCATCCAGTGCCGCCGGAATCAAGCGGCCCTGGCCATCCGCTTCCACCACCCGGGGCCTTCCGAGCCCGAGATACCGCAGGCCGAGATCGATGGTGTCGTGCCGCTCCCGGCCGACAAAACACTGGATCCGCGGTGCACCGGACAGCCCGTCGCGGTCCAGGTCCCACCCTGCGTCCGTGAGGAGCCGCCACCGCCCGGCGGCCATCCCGGTGAAATTGGCCATGGTGGCTCCGGTGACGAATCCCACGTCGGAACCGGCCGGAAGCGCGAGCAGTTCCAGGAGCCAGGTTCCGGCAGCTTCCTCGATGGCTGCCATTGCGGGGGTGGCATAGCGCAGACCGGCATTCTGGTCCCAGGCGCTCACCAGCCAGTCGGAGGCAAGTGCTGCCGGAAGGGTTCCGCCGATGACCCAGCCGAAAAAACGGCCGGAGGGCATCGCCATCAGACCGGGATCAGCGGTCCGGGCGAGGAAATCGACCACGTCCTCGGCCGGGATGCCCTGCGCAGGAAGTGGTCCGCCGAAGGCATCAGTCAGGTCATGGGCAGCGAGCCTGGGCCCCACTGGCCTGTCAGGAAGGCTGTGCAGCCAGTCCGTCGCATGGCGCAGTGCAGCTGACAGAGCCGGGGAATAGTCATCATCGCCCTGTGACATACCTGCATGCTACGCCTCGCCATGGACGGCCACGAGGCCGCGATGGTTCCGGCGTCAGGCGAAGTTTTCCTGCCAGATGTCATAGCCGAGTTTGATGATGAGGGCCGCGACCACCACCAGGAATACCACGCGGACGAAGCTGCTTCCCTGATTCACTGCCGTCCTTGCTCCGAGGTAGCCGCCGGCCATGTTGGCGGCGCCCAGCAGCAGGCCCAGTCCCCACAGAATGGAGCCGTGCGGCAGGAAGAACATCAGTGCGCCCGCGTTGGTGGCCATGTTCACGATCTTTGCCTTGGCGCTGGCCTCCAGGAAGGCGTACCCCATGGCCGAGACCAGGGCAATGACCAGGAACGAGCCCGTGCCCGGGCCGATCAGCCCGTCGTAGAAACCGATAACGGCGCCAATGAGGCACGCCACCACGTAGTGCTTGTGGCCGTCGTGCCGCAGCGCCGTGATGTCCCCGACGTCGGGCTTGAGCGCCGTGAAAAGCGCGACGGCGACCAGCGCCGCGACGATGATGGGTTTGAAGACGTTGGCCGGCAGGGTGGCCGCCAGCACGGCACCGCCAAAACTGCCCGCCAACGCGATCACGGCCATGGGCAGCGCCGTTTTCAGGTCCGGTCCCACGCGCCGGTAATAGGTGGTGGCGCTGGTGGCAGTTCCGAAGATGGAGCCCAGCTTGTTGGTGGCCAGGGCCTGCACCGGAGTGATGCCGGGGACCAGCAGCAGGGCGGGGAGCTGGATCAGCCCGCCCCCGCCCACCACCGCGTCCACCCAGCCGGCAGCGAAGCCTGCCAGCACCAGCAGGAGGATTGTTGTCAGCTGGAGGGACTCAAGTCCTAAATCCACCGCTGGGGGTCAGCTGTTGCGGACGGCGTTGACCACGTAGTCAACCGCCTTATCAACCGCTACGTTCTCAGCTTCCCCCGTGCGGCGGTCCTTGATTTCCACGACGCCGTCCACCAGGCCGCGTCCGACGGCCAGGATGGTGGGGACGCCCACCAGTTCTGCGTCGCCGAACTTCACGCCGGGCGACACCTTGGGGCGGTCGTCGTAGATGACCTGCAGGCCGGCTGCCTCCAGGTCCAGGGACAACTGCTCCGCGGCGGCGAAAATGTCCTCGCCCTTGCCCACGGCAACCACGTGGACGTCAGCCGGCGCCACGGCGCGTGGCCAGACGAGGCCGCGGTCATCGTGGTTGGCCTCGGCAAGGGCAGCGACGGCGCGGGTGACGCCCACACCGTAGGAGCCCATGGTGACCACTACCTGCTTGCCGTTCTGGTCCAGCACCTTCAGGTCCAGGGCTTCGGCGTACTTCCTGCCGAGCTGGAAGATGTGGCCCATCTCGATGCCGCGGGCAATTTCCAACGGACCGGAGCCGTCCGGGGACGGGTCGCCTTCGCGGACGTCGGTGCACTCGATGACGCCGTCCCAGGTGAAGTCGCGTCCGGCCACCAGGCCATAGACGTGCTTGCCGGCCTCGTTGGCGCCGGTGATCCAGGCGGTGCCGCGGACCACGCGGGGATCCACGAGGTAGAGGAGCTTGGTGGAGCTTTCGCTGCCCAGCAGGGGTTCGTCCAGGGTCAGGCCGGGGCCGAGGTAGCCCTTAACGATGAGGGGCTGCTTCTTGAGGTCGTCGTCGTTGGCTGCTTCCAGTCCGATTTCCCCTGCAATGGGCAGGAAGGAACCGATGTTGGCTTCCACGCGCTTGAGGTCAACGCCGCGGTCGCCCGGCAGGCCGATGACCACAAGCTGGCGTTCACCGGTGGGCAGGGTGACGGCGAGGACAACGTTCTTGAGGGTGTCCGCGGCAGTCCAGGCGCCGCCGTCGGCCTCGCTGCGGGGGGCCAGTTCGTTGGATGCCGCCACCAGCGTTTCGATGGTGGGGGTGTTCGGGGTGTCCAGTACCTGGGCGGCAGGCGCGTTGCTGAAGTCGATCTCCGCGGGGACCACGGTGGTGACGGCTTCCACGTTGGCGGCATAGCCTGCGGCCGACCGGACAAAGGTGTCCTCGCCGATCTCCGTGGGGAACAGGAATTCCTCGCTCTTGGACCCGCCCATGGCGCCGGCGGTGGCGGCAACCGGGACGACCTCCAGGCCCAGCCGGGCAAAGATCTTGAGGTAGGCGGAACGGTGCGCTGCGTAGCTGGCGTCCAGGCCGGCGTCGTCCACGTCGAAGGAGTAGGAGTCCTTCATGATGAATTCGCGGCCGCGGAGCAGGCCTGCCCGGGGACGGGCTTCATCGCGGTACTTGTTCTGGATCTGGTAGAGGCTCAGGGGCAGGTCCTTGTACGACGAGTACAGGTCCTTCACCAGCAGCGTGAACATTTCCTCGTGCGTCGGGGCCAGGAGGTAATCCGCGCCCTTGCGGTCCTGGAGCCGGAACAGGCCCTCACCGTACTCGGTCCAGCGGTTTGTGGCCTCGTACGGTTCGCGCGGCAGCAGTGCCGGGAAGTGTACTTCCTGGGCGCCGATGGCGGCCATTTCCTCGCGGATGACCTCCTCGACTTTGCGGAGCACGCTCAGCCCCAGCGGAAGCCACGTGTAGATGCCGGGGGCTGCGCGGCGGATGTATCCGGCGCGGACCAGGAGCTTGTGGCTGGCGACCTCGGCGTCGACGGGATCTTCGCGCAGGGTGCGCAGGAAAAGCTGGGACAGTCTTAGAACCACGGGTGGTATCCGTTTCTGGGGAAGTGCTGGATCAGCAGGGCCGGACAAATTCGTCTGGGTACTAATCTACCGGCACCCGGCGCCAGGCTTGGACTGCAGGCTGGACTGGTCCCTGGCCAAAAGTGCCGGACACAGTAGAGCCACGCCCGGAATTACAAAGCCCCTGGCCCCCCAGTGAGGCTGGTCATCGCATCCGGGCGTGGCTCGACGCCGTTATCGCCCAAGTACTGGTGAGGACTGGTGAGACCGCCCACGCCACTCCAGCGCAGCTAGACCGAACCTATGTGATCGCGCACACGTTTGGCAAGTAGCCTTCGTTTTTGGACCGTTGACCCCCCCGCTGTGCGCGGCCTACCTTTAATTCATCAGGTGATGAATTATCGGCGCACCACGTGCCGGAAACCCTCCTGTCCAGGGCGGAGGCGGCCATGTCCCATTCGGCAACAGCAGGAATCCAGGCCACCGGGACCGGCGGCGCGGTGGTGGCGCGCGGCCTGAATGTGGTGCGCGGGAAGGTTCCCGTCCTGAGCAGCCTGGACTTCGCCATCCCGGCCGGCCAAATCACCGGCCTCCTTGGGCCGTCCGGAAGCGGTAAAACCACCCTCATGCGGGCCATCGTCGGGGTCCAGCTCGTGTCGTCCGGAACGGTGGATGTCCTGAGCCTAGCCGCGGGGAGCCCGGCGCTGCGCCACCAGGTGGGTTACGTGACCCAGTCGCCCAGCGTCTACCCGGACCTGACGGTGGAGGCGAACGTACGGTACTTCGGCGCCATGCACCGCAAAAGGAAAACGGATGTGGATGAGGCGATTGCCGCCGTCGGGCTTCAACAGCAGGCACGCCGGAAAACCGCGGACCTGTCCGGCGGCCAGCTCAGCCGGGTTTCGCTGGCCTGCGCCCTGGTGGCCCGCCCCAGGCTGCTGGTGCTGGACGAGCCCACCGTTGGCCTGGATCCGGTGCTGCGGGCGGACCTTTGGAGCCGTTTCCGGTCCATGGCCGAGGACGGCATAACCCTGCTCATATCGAGCCACGTGATGGAGGAAGCCAGCCACTGCCAATCGCTGCTGCTCCTGAGGGAAGGCAGGCTGCTGGCCCAGCTGACCCCTGAAGAGCTCAGCAGGCGGGGGCACAGCAACGACCTCGAGAAAGCTTTCCTCACCATCATCCGGGAGTCGGAAAACAACGACGGCGTGAGCCCGGGAGGCCGCGACGCGGCCGCCGGTGCCGCCACGGACAGGAGCGGACGGTAATGGACATCAGGATGCTTCTTGCCACCACGCACCGGGTCCTTGACCAGCTTCGCCATGACCACCGCAGCATCGCCCTGATCCTGGTGGTTCCGGCGCTCCTCCTCACCGCGGTGTATTTCCTGTACGAAAATGAGGTTCTTCCGCCGGGAGCTCCACGTACCTTCGACCGGGTGGGGCTGATGATGCTGGCCATCTTCCCGTTCGTGGTCATGTTCCTGGTCACTTCCATCACCATGCTCCGCGAACGTACGTCCGGAACACTGGAACGGCTGCTCACCACCCCTGTGCATAAGGCGGACCTGCTCTTTGGCTACGGCCTGGCCTTTTCCATCATGGCCGCACTCCAGTCGCTGGTGGCAACGGCGGTGGCCTACTGGGTTTTTGGCCTTGATATTGAAGGTTCCCCGGGCCTTGTGGTGATGATTGCGGTCATCAACGCCGTCCTGGGTGTGGCGTTGGGCCTGCTGTGTTCGGCCTTTGCCAGGACGGAGTTCCAGGCAGTCCAGTTCATGCCCGTGGTGGTGGTTCCGCAGATTCTGTTGTGCGGCCTGTTCGTGGCACGCGACCGGATGAACGATGTCCTGGAATCCGTGTCCAACGTCCTTCCGCTGACGTTTTCCGTGGATGCGCTGCAGGAAATCGCGGCCAACTCCGAGGCCACCGAACAGCTCTGGCAGGACGCAGGCATCATGGCAGCCATCGTCCTGGGCGTGCTGGTGCTGGCATCGCTCACCCTCCGCAGGCGCAGCGCATGACCTCAGGCGGGCACGGCGCTGCAGGTGTCAGGCGGGGACGCCGGGGCGGCAGTGCCGCGTCCCGGGACCATATCCTTGAGACCGCGAGGCGGCAGTTTGCCGAACATGGCTTTGAGGGTACGAGCCTGCGTCAGGTGGCCCGGGTGGCGGGCGTTGACCCGGCCATGATCCACCACTTTTTCAAGGGCAAGGACGAGCTCTTCGCCCTCAGCGTGGAGCTTCCGGCGGACCCCGAGCAGGTGCTTTCCGGGGTAGCCGGCTCCGACCCCGGCCAGCGTGCGGAGCTGGTTGTCCGCGCCGTGCTGCGCCTGTGGGAAAGCCCCGCGCAGCCAAGCCTGGTGGCGTTCCTCCGGGGAACACTGGGGTCAAAGGCGAAAACTGCCCTGCTCCGGGAAATGGTGAACCGGACCATTATCAGCCGCATCATGGCAGGCGTTCCGGGGACACCGGATGAGGTGGCCCTGCGCGGCGACCTCGTGGCAACGCAGATGGTGGGCCTGATGATGGTCCGCTACGTGGTCCGCCTGGACCCGCTGGCATCGGCAGAACCGGAGGATATTGTCCGGCTCATCTCCCCCAACGTGCAGCGGTACCTGACCGGGAACCTACTTGATGAGGGCGCCGGCTGATTCCAGGAGCGCAGCTGCGCGGGAAGCGCCGGCCTCGGCGTCTTCGCCGGAGGTGACGGCGGTGATGACCACGCCGTGGTGAACAGCCTGTGCAGTGACGATGGATCGTACCTGGCCGTCGGGCAGTTGGCTGTCCGTGCGGTAGGCGGTGGTTCCTGCCGCGCCGTCCAGAGGGGTGAGCGTGACCACTACGACCACCCCCTCAGCCGTCATGGTCATCTGTGAGCACTTCTCCAGCTGGGCGGACGGATCTGCAACCTTTTCCAGGGCCGCCTTGTCCAGTCCCGCCAGCAGGGAAACGGCGGTGACCGACCCGGTGCCGGCGTCGGTGCTGAGCCCCGTGGCCATGGCCGCCCCGTCCACGGTGGGCAGGGTGCTTGAGGCAGCCAGCTCCTTGCACTCCGCCGGCTCAACCTGGACGGAATTCATCATCGCTTTGGCTTGCTCGAGGCTGGCCTCCAGTTCGGCGCCCGGCACGGCCGTCAGCCGCCGATCAGCCGAATCACGCAGCTGGCGTACGATGACGGCCAGCTCCTCGCTCGTGTACGCCTTGGGCGTGGCGGTGGGTGTGGGGGTTGCGGCCGGAACCGTACTTGCCGCTACGGAGCTCTCCGGTGCCGGGGAGTTGACCGCCGGAGTGTTGGCCGGGCCGCCGCAGGCCGTCGCGGACAGGGCAAGCATGGTCGTGGCCGCGAAGTATCCAAGCACAGACGTCTTCAATTTTCCCCCAATATTTAAGATTTTCGCAGGCAGCCGCCGGCTAGAACAGAACTGTAGCGAACGTTCCCACCTGCCGGAAACCGACGCGTTCGTACGTGGAACGCGCCCTCACGTTGAAGCCGTTGACGTAAAGGCTGGTGACCGGCGCGACCTTCTGCGCCTGCTCCACGACGGCGGACATGTACCCGGGGCTCAACCCCTGGCCGCGGAAGAGCGGGTTCATCCATACGCCCTGGATCTGGGTGACCTCGGAGGTGACAGCGCCCAGCTCCGCTTTGAACACCACTTCCCGGGCATCGTTGAGGTGGACGAGGGAGTGCCCCTGCCGGATGAGGCCTTCCACCCGGCGGCTGTAGAACTCCCGCCCGCCCGAGAACGGCGAGTATCCGACTTCCTCCTCGAACATCGCGGCGCAGGCAGGGAGGATGCGATCAAAATCCGCCAGGTTTCCCAGTTCGAGGCCGGGGTTGGGCTCGACGCAGGACGGCCCGTCGATAATCATCAGGGGCTGTTCGGCGCGCACTTCATGCGCACGGTGGCCCAGCTCCACGAGTTCAGCATGAAGGGCCAGCACAGCCTGCGCGGGCCCAAAGGCCGAGGCGTAACGCCGGCCTGACCTGTTGGCGGCCTCGGCCACCACTCCGGCAAGGGCGGGATCCAACTGGACCGGAACCAGGTTCGCGCCTGCCCAGCAGGCACCCACCAGGATGCCGTCGTCGAACACTCCGATAATGCCGGCGCCGCCGCTGGTAGGCGCGGCGGTGCCGGCAGCGCGCAGGTGGGCGAGAATGAACACATTGGTGACCGGATCCTGCCGGGCAAGGAGCCTCAGCGCCTCGGTGTCCTGGCCGTCCAGCGTGCGGACCGAAATCCCCGCCAGATCGGTAACGTCCTTACGAGACGCTAACCACGGGGCTACCCTTGACAGCATCTTCGCCATCGGCCTCCCCCATCTCTTCCGCGATACGCATGGCCTCTTCGATCAGTGTCTCAACAATTTCGCTTTCGGGAACAGTCTTGATGACTTCGCCCTTCACAAAAATCTGGCCCTTGCCGTTACCGGAAGCAACGCCGAGGTCGGCTTCACGTGCCTCACCCGGTCCGTTCACCACGCAGCCCATGACGGCCACGCGCAGGGGAATCTCCATTCCCTCCAGCCCGGCGGTCACCTGCTCCGCCAGCGTGTAAACGTCCACCTGGGCGCGGCCACAGGACGGGCAGGAGACAATTTCCAGCTTGCGGGGACGCAGGTTGAGGGACTGCAGGATCTGGTTTCCCACCTTGATCTCCTCCACCGGCGGGGCCGAGAGGGAAACGCGGATGGTGTCGCCGATACCCCTGGACAGGAGGGCGCCGAAGGCAGTGGCGGACTTGATGGTGCCCTGGAACGCGGGGCCGGCTTCGGTCACGCCGAGGTGGAGGGGCCAGTCACCCTTTTCGGCCAGCATTTCGTAGGCCGCCACCATGATGACGGGATCGTTGTGCTTGACCGAGATCTTGAAGTCGTGGAATCCGTGCTCTTCGAAGAGCGAGGCTTCCCACACTGCAGACTCCACGAGCGCCTCAGGGGTTGCCTTGCCGTACTTCTTGAGGATGCCGGGCTCCAGCGATCCGGCGTTGACGCCGATGCGGATGGAGGTGCCGTGGTCCCGCGCGGCAGCGGCGATTTCCTTGACCTGGTCGTCGAACTTGCGGATGTTTCCAGGGTTGACGCGCACGGCGGCGCATCCGGCCTCGATGGCGGCGAAGACGTACTTGGGCTGGAAGTGGATGTCCGCGATGACCGGGATCTGGGACTTCCGGGCAATGATGGGCAGCGCCTCGGCGTCGTCCGCGGAGGGGCAGGCAACACGCACGATGTCGCAGCCGGATGCCGTCAGCTCCGCGATCTGCTGCAGCGTGGCGTTGATGTCAGTTGTGGGCGTGGTGGTCATCGACTGCACGCTGATGGGGAAGTCCGAGCCCACCCCAACGGAACCGACTTTGATCTGGCGGGTCTTGCGGCGCGGGGCAAGGACGGGTGGCGGTGCTGACGGCATTCCCAGGCTGACCGAGGTCACGTGGACTCCTAGAGTTGAAAGGGTAAAGAAGAAGCGGCTACGCCGTGAGTCCGGCGAGGACGCCGATGATGGGTGACCATTCCGTGATGCGGGTCCCGGCGATGACTCCGGCGGCGGCGAAGGGATCCTGCTTGAGGATCGAGTTGAGGGCGGCCTCGTCTGCTGTCTTGAAGATCAGGAGCGCTCCGGCGCCGTCACCGTACGGACCGCTGGCGAGGAGGACGCCGTCCTGCGCAAGGCCCGCAAGCCATTCGCGGTGCGCTGGCCGGGCCTCGTCGCGGGCTTCGGTGGAATCGGCGGCATAAACGTACTCAACGGCAAAAACTGTCATACCGCTACCCTATCGCCATGCCCGCCCTGCCACCCATCCGGGTACTATCTCCGGCCGGGCAGAAGACCGGTTTCAGCTGAGGAAGAGGACCTTGACGGCGGCTGCGGTACCGGCGGCCCAGAGCATGGACGTCAACGTTCCGATGATGAAACGCTCAGCCGCCACCGGCGTCTCCTTCAGCTCCGCGAACCGGCCCAGGCCTTTGATGGCCACGATGTACGCGATGGCCACCGGCTGGCCGGTCAGAATGGCCAGGCACACTCCCAGCCGCTCCAGGATGCCGATGATGGCTCCGCCGCGCAGGATCCGCTGTGCCGATGCGGCCGGCTCCGCAGGCGCAGCGCCCGACGCCGGGTGCTCCGGTTCAGCCGTCAGCTCGCCGTCCACCTTTTGGCCGGCTTCGTCCGGGTGGCTTCCGCGCACAGGGTCAACAGTGACGTCCGCGGACGGGTCCTCCGCAGCCCGCCGGGCCTGCTCTGCCGCCTTGGCGGCGTCCGCCCTGTCGTCAATGGTTCTGGCGAGTTTGAAAACGAGCGCCGTCACAGGCCAGCCCGCAAAACCAGCCATAAGCAGTGCAACCGTGATCCACAGTGCGTTCATTGAGCTCCTTCACCATGGGGCCGGGCAGTCGTTGAATGGGCAATCGTTGAATGAGCATGGTCCAGAAGCATTGCTGCCGCCGGCCTGGCTGCCCATTCTTCCTGCCAGCCGGACCGGAGTACGGTACGGCTCACCGATTGTTCGCTGATTCCAAGCTCCAGAGCCACCTGCTTTTGGCGCCCGTGCCTGGCGGCTTCCTGGCGGCGGAGGGCGTCCACCACCCGCCACTGGGCATCTGTGCGCTCCTGCACAACGCGGCCCAGCAGGCGCAGCACCGCTTCAGCGTTGGCACAGGCCCGCACCCCCTCAGCGTCCACGGCGCGGCCTTCCGCGTCTTTGCCCATAGTGCCCGGCACCACCGACAACGGAACCTGCGAGCCTGCTGCCTTGGCCCGGTCCACGGCGTGGCGTGCGGCAACGAACGCTGCCCCTGTCCCCTCACGGGGGCTGGCACCGCCAGGGAGCGATACCGCTCCGATGCCGATTCCCACATACCAGCGGCCGGCCCGCAGCGCATGCAGGGCAATGTCCACAACATCGGCGGGGTCAGCCACCACGCCCTGGAGCTCATCGCCCACCGAGCGCTCAAAGGCATCAGGTGTCAATTCGGCAAGCTGGGAGATCAGGTCCGGAACCCGGTCCGTATCTCCTGTGCTGCCCCGCTGGTCAATCGTCATAACGAACATTGATCAACCATATGCGGCTGACTATCCGATCTCAATCAAAATTGACTGATTTCTGGGAATCAACCGGAGCTGTATTAGGAGTCAGCCGAAGAGATTCACCGGCTTGACGATGTCCGCGTAGATCAGCAGGGCGCTCATGCCCATCAGCAAGGCCGCCACCACATATGTCACGGGGAGCAGTTTGGCGATGTCAAAGGCGCCTGGGTCCGGTTTGCCGAACAGCTTTGCCACCCTTCGCCGGGCGCCTTCGTACAGCGCACCGGCAACGTGGCCGCCGTCCAGCGGCAAAAGCGGGATCAGGTTGAAGACGGCCAGGGCGAAGTTCAGCCCTGCCAGCAGCCCGATCAGGGTGGCCACCCGGGACTGGACCGGGATTTCCTCCATGGCGGCGACTTCGCCGGCCACCCGGCCGACGCCCACCACGCTGATGGGACCGCTGGGATCGCGGGGCTCTTCACTGAAGGCGGCCTTCGCCACGCCCACCACGCGTGCGGGCAGGTTGAAGATGACGCCGGCAACCTGGCGGATGTTTTCCCCCGCCATGGGCAGGACGGTCGACGCCGGCTGCGGCACCAGTTCAGTGTGCGCGCCGATTCCCAGGAAGCCGACGTCCTGGTACCGGAGGTTGCCGGCGTCGTCCGTCTCCTGCCGGCCGTCCACGCCGATGATGGGCCGGGCGGACAAAACGGGGGTCACCGTTGTGGAGAGGGGGGCGCCGTCGCGCTCCACGGTGATGGCTACCTCGCGGCCGGCGGAGGCGCGGATCCACTCGGTCAGCTGGTCCCAGCTGGTGACGTCCTTGCCGTCGAAGGACGTCACGGTGTCATTGGGCTGCAGTCCCGCGGCGGCGGCAGGCGTCAGCCGGCAGTCCGCAGAGTCGGGGTCCACCGTTTCGCCCGCCGCCACCTGGCACTTGGAAACGTCGGAAATGGTGGTGGTGGCTGTTGCCATTCCGAAGCCCATCAGCAGGACGGCCGTCAGGATGAGGCCGAGGACCATGTTCATGGCCGGTCCGCCGAGCATCACGATAATCTTTTTCCAGACCGGAAGCCGGTAGAAGACGCGGTTTTCGTCGCCCGGGCCAACTTCCTCATGCGCCATGGACCGGGCTTCGGTGGCCAGGGTCTGGAACATCCCCGTGCTGGAAGGGCGGACCGATCCGTCGTCCTTGTTGGGCGGGTACATGCCGATCATGGACACATAGCCGCCCAGCGGAATGGCCTTCACGCCGTACTCGGTTTCGCCCCTCCGTTTCGACCACAGGGTGGGGCCGAAACCGATCATGTACTTGGTCACGCGCACCTTGAAGAGCTTGGCGGGCACCAGGTGGCCCACTTCGTGGAGCGCGATGGAGGCGGCGATGCCGATGGCCACAAAGACGACGCCGAGGATAAAAAGGAGAACGGGGGTCATGGAGGTGCTTGCTGCTTCCTAGAGACTGCTGACTGCTAAACGTTCGTGGGCGCGGGCGCGTGCCCAGCTCTCAGCATCAAGCACGGATTCCACCGTGAGCCGGGAAGAACCTGAATGTTCGCTGAGCACGGCGTCCACCGTGTCCACGATGTCGGTGAACCGGATGCGGCCGGCATGGAAGGCCGTCACGGCTTCCTCGTTGGCTGCGTTGAAGACTGCCGGGAAGGTGCTGCCCTGCCTTGCGGCATCCTTCGCGAGATCCACGGCGGGGAAAGCGGTCACGTCCAGCGGCTCGAAGGTCCAGGTGGCCGCCTTGGTCCAGTCGCAGGCTGCCGCGGCCTTGGGCACCCTGTCCGGCCAGCCCAGCCCCAGCGCAATGGGCAGGCGCATGTCCGGGGGCGAGGCCTGGGCGATGACGGAGCCGTCGATGAACTGGACCATGGAGTGCACCACGGACTGGGGGTGGACCACAACGTCTATCCGGTCCAGCGGAACATCGAAGAGCAGGTGCGCCTCGATCACTTCGAGTCCTTTGTTGACGAGCGTGGCTGAGTTGGTGGTGACCATAACGCCCATGTCCCAGGTGGGATGGGCCAGCGCTTCCTCCGGGGTGACACCGTGCAGTTCCTCGCGGCTCCTGCCCCGGAACGGGCCTCCGGACGCTGTGAGGATGAGTTTTTCCACTTCGCCGGCCGTTCCGGACCGCAGGCATTGGGCTATCGCGGAGTGCTCTGAGTCCACGGGGACAATCTGGCCGTCCCGGGCCGCTGCCTTGACCAGCTCCCCGCCCACAATGAGGGATTCCTTGTTGGCCAGGGCCAGTGTGGCGCCGGACTTGAGCGCCGCCAGGGTGGGGGCAAGGCCTATTGAACCGGTGATGCCGTTGAGCACCACGTCCGCCTCGATTTCCGCAATGCGGGTGGAGGCGTCGGGGCCGGACACGATCCGGGGCCGGTAGCCGGACTTTCCCGCAGCGGCGGCTGCCTGGTCGATCAGGGTGGCCAGGCGGGCCGGATCACCGCCGGCGATTCCCACGGCTGCAGCTCCCGTATGCACCGCCTGCCGGGCGAGGAGTTCCAGGTTGCCGCCGCCTGCGCTGAGTGCCACGACCTCGAAAAGGTGCGGGGCGCCGTCGACGACGTCAATCGCCTGGGTGCCGATGGAACCGGTGGATCCGAGGAGGACGACTCTGCGTGGCTGCATTGGTTAAGTATCCCGCACCTCCTTGACCGGCTGCGCCTTGACCTCGGCACGGCCCGGCGTAACGTGGATGCCGTGGACTGGCTGTCTTGGTTCGATGCGCCGGAATACGAGTTCGCCCGGCAAGTGCTGCAGCGGGGCATCGCCGCGCTCTACTTCGTCGCGTTCCTGTCCTCGCTGAATCAGTTCCCCGCGCTGCTGGGTGAGCGCGGACTTCTCCCGGCACCCGAATACCTGGGCGGCTTCAGCAGGCTGCGCCGGCCCACCCTCTTCCGCTGGCGCTACTCCGACGGCCTGCTGCGGGCCGTCTGCGCGGCGGGGCTTGTGATATCGGCGCTGCTGGTGGCCGGACTCCCGCAGATGGGACCTCCCTGGGTGCCGCTGATTGCGTTCCTGTCCCTCTGGCTGCTGTACATGTCCATCGTGAACGTGGGCCAGACGTTCTACGGGTTCGGCTGGGAGATGCTCCTCCTTGAAGCGGGCTTCACCGTGGCGTTCCTCGGGTCTGACCAGACGGATCCGCCCCGGACCATCCTGATCCTGATCGTGTGGCTGGTGTTCCGGCTGGAATTCGGCGCCGGGATGATCAAGATCCGCGGCGGCCGGGAGTGGCGCGACCTGACCGCGCTGTACTACCACCATGAGACGCAGCCAATGCCCGGTCCGCTCAGCCGGCAGGCGCATCTGCTGCCCAAGCCCCTCCACAAGGTGGAAGTGCTGGGCAACCATTTCGCCCAGCTGGTGGTCCCCTTCCTGCTGTTCGCTCCCCAGCCGGTGGCCAGCGTCGCAGCGGCGATCGTCATCGTCACACAGCTGTGGCTGGTGGCCACCGGCAACTTCGCGTGGCTGAACTGGATCGCCATCGTGCTCGCGTTCGCCGCCGTCAGCGATTCGGCGGCCCACGCCGTCCTGCCGGCCATCCCCCTGGACTGGCACGGTGCGGGCGTGGAGCGGGAGACTCCGCTCTGGTGGCTGGTCATCACGCTCGCTGCCACCCTGTTGCTGGTGGTGCTCAGTTACTGGCCGCTCCGGAACCTGTTCTCCCGCCGGCAGCTGATGAATGCGAGCTTCAACCGCTGGCAGCTGGTGAACACCTACGGGGCGTTCGGAAGTGTCACCAAGCAGCGCATCGAGATTGTGGTGGAGGGCACCCTGGACGACGACCCCGATGAGTCCTCCGACTGGCGTGAGTACGGCTTCAAGGGAAAGCCCGGGGACGTGCGCAGGATTCCCCGCCAGTATGCCCCCTATCACCTGCGGCTGGACTGGCTCATGTGGTTCCTGCCGCTGCGGACGGTGCACGAAGAGTGGTTTTACGCCTTCCTCGGCAAGCTGCTGGAGGCGGACCGGAAGACCCTGCGGCTCCTGCGCCATGACCCGTTCGACGGCGGGGCGCCCCGCTGGGTGCGGGTCCTTAGCTACCACTACCGTTTCGCCACCCGCAAGGAGTTCCGGGAGACGGGGAACCGGTGGGTGCGCACCCGGCTCTACGAGGCCATCCCGCCGATCTCCCTCCGGCGGTCGCAAGGCCGGCGAAGGTGAGCGGCCGGCCAACGCGGAAACCGGCGCCGGACTCCAGGGCAGCTTGGTTCCTGCAAGGCTTTTAGGCGTGCTCCCCCGCCCGGCGGATGATGGCCTCGGCGTGCTTCAGGATGGGCCCGTCGATCATCTTTCCCTCGTGCTGGAAAACACCGGAACCGGCGGTCCGGGCAGCCTGCAGCAGGGCTGAGGCCGCGGCCACGTCCGCCTCGGAAGGAGCGTAGGCGCCCCGCACCACCGCGGCCTGGCTGGGGTGGATGCAGGCTTTGGAACCGAAGCCCGACGCAACGGCATCGGCCGCTTCCGCCGCCAAACCTGTGAGATCCGGGATGTTGACATACACGGCATCCACCGCTTCCTTGCCGAAAGCGCGGGCAGCCAGGAGGACCGATGACCGGGCATGCAGCGCCACAGCCCGGTAGCCGCCGTCGTCCCCGCGGCTGGACGTACCGCCCAGGGTTGCCAGCAGGTCCTCGGCTCCCCACATCAGCGCAACCACGTTGGGGGCGGCGGCAATGGCCGGCGCATTCAGGATGCCGAGGGCAGTCTCACAGAGTGCGATGACCTGGTAGGCCTCAAGCGCTTTCAACTGCTCGGCACTTTCCGCCTTTGCCAGCATGACCGTGCGGTAGGGCGTGTGCGCCAGGGAGTGCAGATCCTTTTCGAATTCCTCCGTCCCGGCCGGGTTCACCCTGATGATGGTCCGGCTGGGATCCAGTTCCGGGACGTCGCCGGTGGCCCCCACCTGGGCAAGGATGGCACCCCGGGCGCGCTGCTTGTCGGCAGGGGCAACGGCGTCTTCGAGGTCCAGGATGACGGCATCGGCGCGGGTGGCGGCCTTCTGGTAGCGTTCCGGCCGGTCAGCAGGGCAAAAGAGCAGGGCAGGGCCCATCACAAAGGTCATACCGGCATTGTCTCCTGTTCGTTACCGGGCTGCCTGGTATGTGCGTCCCGGGTCCACATCAGGCAGCTTCGGGTTGCGAGCGCCACCACGGCGCCGTCCTGGTTCCGGCCGGTGTGCTGCATGGTGACGACCCCCTGGCCCGGCCGTGATTGCGAGAGCCGCTTCCCGGCGATCACGGTCTCCGTATAGAGGGTGTCCCCGTGGTACAGCGGGTGCGGGAAGGACACGTCGGTCAGGCCCAGCTGGGCGATGATGGTCCCCTGCGTTAACTGGGTGACGGACTGGCCCACCACCGTGGAAAGCGTGAACATGGAATTGACCAGCCGCTGGCCAAACGGCTGGCCGGCGCTCCAGGCGGCGTCGAGGTGCAGGGCCTGCGTGTTCATGGTGAGGGTGGTGAACAGGACGTTGTCCGCCTCCGTGACCGTCCGGCCGGGACGGTGCGCGTAAACCACCCCTTCTTCCAGTTCATCGAAGTACAGCCCGCGCTGCTCGATGACGCGCGGGGCGCCGGAGGCAGAGCCCGTGGCAGGGCTCGTTGAAGCCTCGTTCCCGGTCATACCGTGAGTTCCTGGTCTTCTTCGAACAGCTCGGCGCCGGTGGCTGCAGCGACGTCCTCCGCGGAGACGTTGGGTGCCAGTTCGCGCAGCACCAGGCGCGATCCCGAGGTGTCCTTGACGACGTCGATGACGGCGAGGTCCGTGATGATCCGGTCCACGCACCCCTTGCCGGTCAGCGGGAGCGAGCACTCCTGGACGATTTTGGGCCTGCCGCTGCGGTCCACGTGCTCCATCATCACGATGACTTTCTTGGCGCCGAACACCAGGTCCATGGCCCCGCCCATGCCCTTGACCATCTTGCCCGGGATCATCCAGTTGGCCAGGTCGCCGTTTGCTGCCACCTCCATGGCTCCCAGGACGGCAACGTCCACGTGGCCGCCCCGGATCATCCCGAAGGACGATGCAGAGTCAAAGAATGCTGCGCCCTTGTTGACGGTGACGGTTTCCTTGCCGGCATTGATCAGGTCGGGGTCCACGGCATCCTCCGCCGGATAAGGGCCGACGCCGAGGATTCCGTTTTCGGAGTGCAGCACCACTTCCACACCGGCGGGAATGTAGTTGGGGATCAGCGTGGGCATCCCGATTCCGAGGTTTACGTACTGGCCATTGCTGAGCTCCATGGCCACCCGGGCGGCCAGTTCGTTGCGCGTCCAGCCTTTGGTTTCGGCTTCGCCTGCCGCATCGCCGGTGGCGGCGTGCTGCTGGGAGGGTGCGCGGCGGTACTCGGGGCGGACGCCTTCGGGCCGCGGAGCGTAGGGGCTGTTCGGATCCATGGCTAAGCTCCTGCCTGCTGGTTGCTGCCGGGTCCCTGCACGGAACCTCCGCCGGACGGGGCCGCCAGCGCCACGGTCCGCTTTTCAATGCGTTTCTCGGCGTTGGAAGCCAGGACTACGCGCTGCACGAAAATGCCGGGGGTGTGGATGTGTTCCGGGTCCAGTTCTCCCGGCTCCACCAGTTCCTCCACCTCGGCGATGGTGATGCGGCCGGCCATGGCGCAGAGCGGGTTGAAGTTCATGGCCGTTGCGTGGAAGACGAGGTTGCCGTGCCGGTCGCCCTTCCAGGCGTGGACCAGCCCGAAGTCCGGCGTCAAGGCCTCCTCCAGCACGTAGTCAACCCCGGCGAAGGAGCGCACCTCCTTCGGTTCCGATGCCACCGCGATCCCGCCGTCAGCGTCGTACTTTTGCGGCAGGCCGCCGTCGGAAACCTGGGTGCCCACTCCCGCCTTGGTGAAGAAGGCAGGGATCCCGGCGCCGCCGGCGCGCAGTTTCTCCGCGAGGGTGCCCTGGGGCGTGAGGACCACTTCCAGCTCCCCGGCCAGGTATTGCCGGGCGAACTCTTTGTTCTCGCCCACGTAGGAGCTGATGGTGCGGCGGATGCGCCCGTCCCGGAGCAGGATGCCCAACCCCCAGTCGTCCACACCGCAGTTGTTGCTGACCGTTTCCAGTCCGGAGGTGCCGGCACGGTGCAGGGCGTCGATGAGGGTGACCGGAATTCCGCAGAGTCCGAACCCGCCCACGGCCAGGGAGGCGCCGTCCGGGATGTCCGCCACTGCTTCGTCGGCGCTGGCAACAACCTTGTTGATCATCGTTGGTCCTTTCAAGGGTCTCGACAGGCTCGACCACCGGGACAGGCTGGACCGCCGGACGGCTCTACCGCCCAGCGGACCCGCTAGAGTCCCAGTTCGCGGGCGATCAGCATCAGCTGGACCTCCGTGGTGCCCTCCCCCACTTCAAGGATCTTGGAGTCGCGGTAGTGGCGTGCCACGGTGAACTCGTTGATGAAGCCATAGCCGCCGAATACCTGGGTGGCATCCCGCGCGTTGTCCATGGCCGCCTCGCCTGCGACCATCTTAGCGATGGCCGCCTGCGTCTTGAACGGCTTTCCGGCGAGCATCCGGGCGGCTGCATCGTAGTAGGCCAGGCGGGCGGTGTGGGCCCTGGCTTCCATGCGGGCGATCTTGAAGGAGATGGCCTGGTACTTGCCGATCTCCTGGCCGAAGGCCCTGCGCTCCTTGGCATATTTGACGGACAGGTCCGCGCATCCCTGGGCGGCGCCGGTGGCGAGGGCTGCGATGGCGATGCGGCCCTCGTCCAGGATGGAGAGGAAGTTGGCGTAGCCGCGGCCTTCGGCACCCAGCAGGTTTTCTTCCGGGACGCGGACGTCCTTCAGCGTGAGCGGGTGGGTGTCAGAGGCGTTCCAGCCCACTTTGTTGTAGGGCTTTTCCGCCTTGAAGCCGGGCGTGTCGGTGGGCACCAGGATGGTGGAGATCTCTTTCTGCAGGCTGCCGTCCGGACGCTCCTTCTGTCCGGTGACTGCGGTCACCGTGACCAGCCGGGTGATGTCCGTCCCGGAGTTGGTGATGAACTCCTTGTTGCCGTTGATCACCCATTGGCCACCCTCGCGCCGGGCGTGGGTCTTGGTGCCGCCGGCATCTGACCCGGCTTCGGGTTCCGTCAGCCCGAAGCCCGCGAGCGCCTGGCCGGACGCCAGCATGGGGAGCCATTCCTCCTTCTGGGCGTCCGTGCCGAAGCGGTACACGGGCATGGCGCCCAGGGAGACGCCGGCTTCCAGGGTGATGGCGACGGACTGGTCCACCCGGCCCAGCTGTTCCAGTGCCAGGGCGAGGGCGAAGTAGTCCCCGCCCATTCCGCCGAACTCCTCCGGGAAGGGCAGGCCGAACAGGCCCATCTCCGCCATCTGCTTCACGACTTCGTAGGGGAAGCTGTGCTCCTCGTCGTGCTTGGCCGATACCGGGGCCACCACGGTGTCCGCGAAGTCGCGGACGGTGTCGCTGAGGTCCTGGTATTCCTCGCTGAGTTCAAAACCTGCCATGTCTAGGCTCCTTTGCCATTCGTCAAACTGTCTTGTGGCTGTTCCGGGGCAGCGGTTGGATGGATGGTGGCCAGGATCTGGTCCGCCTTCACCAGGTCGCCGGGCCGGGCGGTGAGGTGCACCGTCCCGGCCAGCGGTGCCAGGAGCTGGTGTTCCATCTTCATGGCCTCCACCGAAGCCAGGACCTGGCCGGCTTCCACGGCGTCACCATCGGCCACCGGGACGGACACCACCGTGCCGGGCATCGGTGAACGCACGGCCGGGTCCGCGGATCCTTCCTCCCGCTGGATCGCCGCCAGGACCCGTTCGAGCCGCGCCTCACGGCTCAGCACCTCCAGCCGGCAGGACCAGCCTTCGTTGCCGAGGAACAGCTCCAAGGGGGCGTCCGACGGCGGGGTCCCCGGCTCCCTTTCGCGGGGTTCCGCAGTGCCGTGTTCCGGGAAGGATGGCCCTGGGTGGAGTGGCCCCGGGTAGACCGGAGCCAGCGCATACTCGTGGACGTCGCCGTCGAGGGCCAGCTCCGCGTGGCCTCGCCGTGAAAAGCGAAGAGAGGCTGTGCGGCGGGCACCGCCGTCGACCGCCACGATGATGTCTCCCGCGGCGGGGCTGCCGCTGACCGCAACGGTGGCCACGCCGCCGTCGGGCGTTCCCAGGCTCACCCGCCGGGGAGCGGGAGCTCCCAGACGCCAGCCATTACCCGCGTGCCAGGGACCGGCCGCCTGTGGTGCCCGGTCACCGGCTTGGACAACGAAGAGGGCCGCGGCCACCAGCTCGGCCTCATCGACGCGGCGGAAAGCAAAGCCAGGCAGCTTCCGCTCGATGAGGCCGGTGTCCAGGTGGCCGTTCCGGACATCGGGATCGTTGATCAGGAGCCGGAGGTACTCCACATTGGTGTCCAGGCCCAGCGCGGTGTAGCCGGCGAGCGCCCCGTCCAGGGTGTCCAGTGCGGCTGCCCGGTCCGCACCCCAGGCGATGACCTTGCCCATCATCGGGTCGTAGCTCGACGACAGCTGCAGCCCTTCGACCAGTGACGAATCCACCCGGATCCGTCCCTCCCCTCCGTCCGGCAACTCGTCAAGCAGGTAAACCCGCCCGGTGGACGGCAGGAAGTTCTTTTCCGGCACTTCGGCGTACACACGCGCCTCCACGGCGTGGCCTTCCAGGACAACGTCGGCCTGCCGGACGGTCAGTTCCTCACCCGCGGCGATCCGGACCTGCCATTCAACGAGGTCGACGCCCGTGACCATCTCCGTGACCGGGTGCTCAACCTGCAGGCGGGTGTTCATTTCCATGAAGAAGAACTCGTCCGGGGCGTCATCGGATACCAGGAACTCCACTGTTCCGGCGCCGCTGTAGTTCACGCTGCGGGCGGCGTTGCAGGCGGCCTCGCCGATGCGGGCCCGGACTTCCGGCCCGTTGGGCAGGCTTTCCAGCAAGGGCGACGGGGCTTCTTCGATCACTTTCTGGTGCCGCCGCTGCAGGGAGCATTCGCGTTCGCCAAGGTGGATGACGTTGCCGTGGTTGTCCGCCAATACCTGGACCTCAATATGCCGCGGGGTGGTCACCAGCCGTTCCAGGAACAGGGTGTCGTCACCGAACGCGCTGGCCGCCACCCGCCGGGCAGTGGCAAGGACTCCGGGAAGGTCCTCCTGGGTTTCCACCGCGTGCATGCCCTTGCCGCCGCCTCCCGCGGAGGGCTTGATCAGGAGCGGAAATCCGACGGCGGCGGCAGCCTCCACCAGGTCAGCGTCCGTCATGCCCGGGCGTGCTACGCCGGGAACCACCGGGACGCCGTAGCCCGCCACGTGGTTTTTGGAGCGGATCTTGTCCCCCATGATGTTCAGGGCTTCCACGCCTGGCCCGATGAACGTGATGCCGGCCTTTTCCAGGGCGCGGGCAAACTCCACGTTCTCGCTCAGGAAGCCGTAGCCCGGGTGCACAGCCTCGGCGCCGGTCTGCCGGCAGGCCCCGATGACCGCCTCGATGTTCAGGTAGCTCTCGGCGGCGGCCGCCGGGCCGATCCGCACGGCCGAGTCAGCTTCGCGGACGTGCCGGGCGCCGGCGTCGGCATCGCTGTACACGGCCACCGAGCGGATGCCCAGGGCGCGGAGGGTCCTGATGACGCGGCACGCGATTTCGCCGCGGTTTGCCACCAGGACCGTGCCGAACAACGGTTGGCGGGCGGCGGCCGTGCCGGGTGCGGTGATGCTCGTCGTTGAGTGCAGGGTCATGGCTGGCTCACATCCGGAAGAGGCCGAAAGAGGTTTCCGGCAAGGGGGTGCGGGAGACGACGTCCAGTGCCAGGCCCAGGACGGTGCGGGTATCCGCGGGGTCGATGACGCCGTCGTCCCAGAGCCGGGCCGTGGAGTAGTACGGGCTGCCCTGGTCCTCGTATTGCCGGCGGATGGGGGCCTTGAACTCTTCTTCATCCCGGGCTGACCATTCCTCGCCGGCCGCTTCGTACTGGTCCCGCTTCACAGTTGCCAGCACGCTTGCCGCCTGGTTGCCGCCCATCACCGAGATCCGGGCTGCCGGCCACATCCAGAGGAAGCGCGGCGAATAGGCGCGGCCGCACATGGAGTAGTTGCCGGCGCCGAAGGAACCACCGATCACCACCGTCAGCTTCGGGACCCTGGCGGTGGCCACGGCCGTGACCATTTTTGCCCCGTTCTTGGCGATGCCGCCCTGCTCCGCGTCCCTGCCCACCATGAAGCCCGAGATGTTCTGCAGGAACACCAGGGGGATGCCGCGCTGGTCGCACAGCTCGATGAAGTGTGCGCCTTTGAGGGACGACTCGCTGAACAGCACGCCGTTGTTGGCCACGATGCCCACCGGATGGCCGTGGAGGCGGGCGAAGCCGGTGACCAGGGTGGTGCCGTAGTCCTTCTTGAACTCGTGGAACCTGCTGCCGTCAACCAACCTGGCGATGACCTCATGGACGTCATAGGGGGCGTTGACGTCCGTGGGGACAGCGCCGTACAGCTCCTCCGTGTGTGCGGCAGGCCCGACGGCGGGTTCCACGTCCCACGCGGGGGCCGCCGGTCTGGGCAGCGTGGCCACGATGTCGCGGATGATCTGCAGGGCGTGGTGGTCGTTTTCCGCCAAATGGTCGGTCACCCCCGAGATCCGCGAATGCACGTCCCCGCCGCCGAGCTCCTCGGCCGTGACAATTTCGCCGATGGCGGCCTTCACCAGCGGCGGGCCGCCCAGGAAGATGGTGCCCTGGTTGCGCACGATGACGGTTTCATCGCTCATGGCCGGGACGTAGGCGCCGCCGGCAGTGCAGGAGCCCATCACCGCGGCGATCTGCGGGATTTTTGCCGCTGAGAGGCGCGCCTGGTTGTAGAAGATGCGGCCGAAGTGGTCTTTGTCCGGAAAAACCTCGTCCTGCTTGGGCAGGAATGCACCGCCCGAATCAACCAGGTAGATGCACGGCAGCCGGTTCTCGAGTGCGACTTCCTGGGCCCGCAGGTGCTTCTTGACGGTCATCGGATAGTAGGTGCCGCCTTTGACCGTGGCGTCGTTGGAGATGACCAGGACATGGCGTCCGTGCACCAGGCCAATGCCGGCGATGACCCCCGCGCCGGGAGCTTCGTCGTTGTACATCCCGGTGGCGGCGAGGGGTGCAATTTCGAGGAAGGGGCTACCGTCATCCAGCAGCTGGTCGATGCGCTCGCGGGGCAGGAGTTTTCCCCGTGCCACGTGGCGTTCCCGGGACTTCTGGGGACCCCCCAGGGCGGCGTCCGCCAACCGTTTCCGCAGGTCCTCCGCCAGCTGGAGCTGGGCTTCGCGGTTGGCACCGAACGCCTCGTTGGTGGGGTCCAGCAGGCTGACAAGGGTCTCCATCGACGGGTCCATTCCTGTGCAAACCAGGCCGGCAGGAGCCAACTCGGTTAGTGACCAATAACTGAAATTCAGGTTAGTCTCTATTAACTGTGATGTCCAACACAGAGGTGCCTTGCTAGAATCTGCGGGTCCGAGGAGGAAATGTGCGCAGCACCGACGCAACGCAGACCAGCGAACGCACGCCGGCCCAGCAGAGCAGTACGACCCAGCACGGCGATACAGCCCAGCAGGGCAATGCAGCCCAGCAGGGCAGTGCAACCCAGCAGGGCAATGCAGCCCAGCACCGCAGTTCAACCCAGCGCAGCAAGGCGAAGGAGAACCGCCGCCAGGCGCTGCTGACCGCCGCCGCCTCCCTGTTTGCCGTGAACGGCTTCAACCGGGTGTCGCTGGAGGACCTGGGAGCAGCAGCAGGCGTCAGCGGCCCGGCCGTGTACCGTCACTTTCCCGGCAAGCAGGCGGTCCTGGCGGATCTGCTGGTGACGGTCAGCGAGGAGCTGCTGGACGGCGGCCGCAAAGTGGTGGAGGACAGCCCGGACCCCCTGACCGCCCTGCGGCAGCTGGTGGAGTTCCAGGTGGATTTTGCCTTGGGCAAGCCGGACGTGATCCGGGTCCAGGACCGGGATTTCAGCAACCTCTCCGAGCAGGACCAGGCCGCGGTGCGGGCCCTCCAGCGCAGCTATGTGGAGGTGTGGGTGGACGTGCTCGCCAGGCTGCACCCCGGCACCGATACCTCGGAGCTCCGGATGCGCGCGCACGCCACCTTTGGCCTCATCAATTCCACGCCGCATTCCGTGCGCAGCCACGGCCGCAGGATCGCGGCCGCGGCTGCCCGGCCGCTGCTTGAGGGGATGGCGCTGGCGGCCCTCACGGTCGACAACCCGGCGGCCGTGTAGCCGCTGGCCCGCGTCCCGTATTTAGACCATGGCCAGGACCATGCCGGGTTCGGCCAGGATGGCCCCGACGTCGGCCAGGAATCTCGATCCCTGTTCGCCGTCCACCAGCCGGTGGTCGAAGGACAGGCTGAGTGTCATGATCTGCCGCAGGGCCACCTCGCCACGGTATTCCCACGGCATGGTCCGCACGGCGCCGATGGCAAGGATGGCCGCTTCCCCCGGGTTGAGGATGGGTGTCCCGGCGTCGATGCCGAAGACGCCGATATTCGTGATCGAAACAGTTCCCCCGGAGAGGTCCGCCGGAGTGGTCTTTCCCGCACGGGCAGTTTCGGTGAGGGCCGTCAACGCTTCAGCCAGCTGCGCAAGGGACATTGCATCGGCATCCTTGATGTTCGGCACCATCAGTCCGCGCGGCGTGGCTGCCGCAATGCCCAGATTCACGTAGTTGAAGGTGACGATCTCCTGGTTCGCTTCATCCCAGCGGGCATTCAGGGCGGGATTGCGCCGTAGGGCGATGAGCACTGCCTTCGCCGCGAGGGTCAGGGGCGTCAGCTTCAAGGCCGAGAATTCCCGGCTGCCCTTCAGCCTGGCAAGGAGCTCCATGCTCGGAGTGACGTCAACGGTGAGGAACTCCGTGACGTGCGGGGCGGTGAAGGCACTTTCCACCATCGCTGCGGCCGTGAATTTCCGGACACCCTTGATGGGGGTCCGGGTTTCCCGCTCCCCCGCTCCGGTTTCCCGGCTGTCCGGAACCGGCTGGTCGGCGCCCGGCGCTTCTGTCGGCGTGCCCTCAAGGTAGGACTGAACGTCCTCCCGGGTGATGAGACCGGACGGGCCAGTGCCGGTGACTGCCGCCAGGTCCACGCCGAGATCCTTGGCCAGCTTGCGCACCGGCGGAGTGGAGCGGGGCCGCTCACCCGGCGTCGTTTCGGCAAACCGGGTTTCGACAGGCTGGGTTTCGACAGGCGTGGTTTCGACAGGCTCAACCACCGACATGGTTTGGATACGCTCAACCACCGGGGCGGCGAAGTTCCGGGGCCGGCGGGTGGGGCGTCCGGAGCTTTCGACGACGGCGCCGTACCCCACCAGGTTCGGTTGCCTCTTAGGCGCCTCCCCTTCCTCCGCCTCCCGCACCCCGGCGGCAGTGTCACCTGACGCGGAAGGTGGCGTGCCGGCGTCGTCCGTCACTTCAAACGACACGATCGGTTTGCCCACCTCGACGATGGTTCCGGGCTGTTCGTGGAGCTCCTTGATGACTCCGGCGAACGGTGACGGCAGTTCCACCACTGCCTTGGCGGTTTCGACCTCGGCGATCACCTGGTTCAGGGTGACAGTGTCGCCCACTCCCACCTTCCAGCTGAGGATCTCGGACTCGGTGAGTCCTTCGCCCAGGTCCGGGAGCCGGAATTCCTTGATCATGGTGACGCTCATCCTTCCAGCCCGCTGAGGGAGTTGGGCCTGCCGAGGGCCCGGTCCACTCCGTCGAGGATGCGGTCCAGGCCGGGCAGGTGGTGCATCTCCAGCTTGGAATAGGGGTACGGAATGTCGAAGCCGGTGACCCGGACCGGTGCAGCTTCCAGGTGGTAGAAGCAGCGCTCCGTGATGCTTGCCGCCACCTCTGCCCCGAGTCCGCCTGATTGACCGGCTTCGTGGGTGATGACCAAGCGGCCGGTGCGCCGGACCGAGCCGACAACCGTGTCGTAATCGACGGGGGCCAGCGAGCGCAGGTCGATGACCTGGATGGAGATTCCCTCGTCCGCGGCGGCTGCAGCGGCGTCAAGGGCAGTTTTGACCAGGGGCCCATAGGCGACAAGGGTGACGTCGGTGCCTTCGGTGAGGACCCGCGCCTGATCCATGGGTGCTGCGCTGCGGAAGTCAACGGCATCATCCACGTCCGCTTTGTCGTGGTAGCGGCGCTTGGGTTCGAAGTAGATGACGGGGTCATCGCAGGAGATGGCCTGCTGGATCACGGTGCAGGCGTCCTGCGGGTTGGAAACGGTCACCACGCGCAGGCCAGAGGTGTGCGTGAAGTACGCTTCCGGTGATTCGGAATGGTGCTCGGGCGAGCCGATGCCCCCGCCGAACGGGACCCTGATGGTGATGGGCATCTTCACCGCTCCCCGCGTACGGTAGTGCAGCTTGGCTACCTGGCTGACGATCTGGTCGAACGCCGGGTAAATAAAGCCGTCAAACTGGATTTCCACCACGGGCCGGTAACCCCGGTATGCGAGGCCGACGGCGGTCCCCACGATGGCGGATTCGGCGAGCGGGGTATCCACCACGCGGTGTTTCCCGAAGTCCTTCTGCAGCCCGTCCGTCACCCGGAAGACACCCCCGAGGGTACCGATGTCCTCGCCGAGGAGGACCACCTTGGGATCGTTTTCGAGGGATTTGCGCAAGCCCGCGTTGATGGCACGGGCAAAGGTCATCTGGGTCATCAGCGTGCACCTTCTTCAGAAGTGGCCCCGGCGGGATCACCGAAGGAGGCCAGGTAACGGGCGTAGTGCTCCTGCTGCCGGTCCAGCCAGGAGTTGGGTGTGCTGTACACGTGCTTGAAGACGTCCAGCGGCCGCGGGTCCGGCATGGTGGTACAGCCGTTGCGCATCTCACGGGCCACGGCGTCGGCCTTGTCCTTAACCTGCTGCTGCAGCTCGTCGGTGAGCAGGCCCTTCCGGTCCAGCAGGGCCGCCGCCCGGCTGATCGGGTCCTTTGCCGCCCAGTCCTCAAGCTCGTTCGGGTCCCGGTACCGGGTTGGGTCGTCGGCCGTGGTGTGCGGTCCCATCCGGTAGCTGACAGCTTCAATGAACGTGGGACCGCCCCCGCGGCGTGCCCGGTCAAGGGCAACGCGGGTCGCAGCCATCACGGCCAGGACATCGTTGCCGTCCACGCGCATGCTGGGGATTCCGAAGCCGGTGGCCCTGTCCGCGAGCTGGATGTGTGACTGGAGCCGCACGGGCTCGGAAATGGCCCAATGGTTGTTCGTGCAGAAGAATACGACCGGAACCTGGAAGCTGGCGGCAAACACCATGGCCTCGTTGACGTCGCCCTCGCTGGTTGCGCCATCCCCGAAATAGGTGACGGCTACGGAGTCGGCGCCGTCGTTCTGGATGCCCATGGCATAGCCGGTAGCGTGCAGGGTCTGGGCGCCGATGATGATCTGCGGAGTGGCCATGTTAACCGCGTAGGGATCCCACCCCGCTGATGCGTTGCCGCGCCAGACGCGGACCAGGTCCGTCAGATCCACGCCCCGGCAGTACGCCACCCCGTTTTCCCGGTAGCTGGAGAACACGAAGTCGTCGGGGCGCAAGGACCGGCCCGAACCGATCTGCGCCGCCTCCTGGCCAAGCAGCGGGGGCCAGAGCGCGAGTTCACCCTGCCGCTGCAGGGCCGTGGCCTCGACGTCGATGCGCCGGATGACGCTCATATCCTCGAACAGCGAGCACAGCTGTTCGTCCGTGATGTCCCTAACCCAGAAATCGAATTCCGGATGGCTGACCCGTTCCCCGGAAGGAGTGATCAGCTGGACCAGCCCATGGGCAGGTCCGTGGGTACCCTGGGCGCTGTTGTGGGCCTTTGTACCGCCCTGGCCCGTTCCGTCTGTAGACACGATAGCCCGCAACCTTCTCACGTCGTTGACCTGCAGCGTTGGAACTTGTGGTCCCCTGATCCGCAGGCCTCCCGGGCGCCGTTGCCCCGGATATTGTGACCCTACTCACAATGCTCAGGAGGTACAACCACTGCGGCACCGACTGAGCACAATGCTCTGTTTGGCGGCGCAGGACCGTGCTAGCGTTGCGCATTATGCAAGCTTTGGATGGCACCGACACCCGCCTCCTTTCGGCCCTGGCACAGGACCCCCGCAGAACGGTGGTGGCACTCGCCCAGAAGCTTGGCCTGTCCCGGAACACGGTGCAGGCCCGGATGTCCCAGCTGGAGAAAAAGCACGTCTTCCTGTCCTTTGAACGGCGCATCAATCCGGCCTCGCTGGGTTATCCGCTGATGGCGTTCATCTCCTTGCATGTCCAGCAGCAGAAACTCACCCGGCTGGCCACGGAACTGGCCGATATCCCGGAAATCCTGGAAGGCTACGGCCTCACCGGATCCGCCGACCTGCTGCTGCGGGTGGTGGCACTGGACGCCGAAGACCTGTTCCGCATCAACGGGAAAATCCTCGCGTGCGACGGCGTGGACCGGACAGACACCGCGCTGGCCATGGGTGAACTCATCCCCTTCCGGGTGCAGCCCCTCCTGGACCGGGGTTCAGAGCGCAGCTAGCGGTGGCATGAATTACGACGGCGGGCGGCTGGTTTGGAGTACGGCGCCGGCGGCCCGGGTTATAGGCTGGTCCAAGATATCCGCCGGGGCCGGAACGACGGCTCCGCAACCAGGCGGTGCATGCACCACTTCGGAAAGGCCCCACCTTGAGCAGTCCCCAGGAACCGTACCAGCCGGGCAGCACCGGCTCCGGGCCCCAGCCGCTGCCCCAACAGCCGCAGCAGCCCCCGGCCGGAAACCAGCCGGCGTACGGACAAGCACCGTACGGGCAGCCGCAGTATGGGCAACCGCAGTACGGGCAGCCGCAACCGGAGCAGCCGGGATCCGGCCCGTTCGGCCTCCCCGGGGAGCCCCCGGCGAAAAGCCGCCGGAAGCTGTGGATCATCCTGGCAAGCATTGGCGGCGTCCTGCTGCTGGTGATCCTCGGCTTCATCATCCTTGTGAATGTGGCCGGCAGTGCCACCAACCAGGCCAAAGGCCTGGCCGACGGCTTCACCAAGCTGGTGATCGCGGGCGACAGCTCCAAAGCCTACGACGACTACCTGGATCCGGCGCTGCAGGAGCAGCTGTCCAAGGAGTCGTTTATTGCCGGCGTCGAAAGCCTGGGAATGGACGATACCTGCGAACCGGCCTACAACGATCTCCAGGTGGCCACGGAAAACGGCGTTAAATCCGCGGACGTTGCCGGCCTCATCACCTGCGACGGCAAGAACGTGGACCTCGCGTACCGGTTCGAGGGCACCGATGAGCTGAAGATGACCAACATCAAGCTGAGGCCCGCCGCGTAACCGGCCGCGTGAGGAAGGGCGCTGATTTTTTACCCATCCACGCCCCTGCATGGTCCGAATTGCTTCCGAGGGTCCCGGCCAGGGACCTGCAGTCCGGCGGGGAACAAGCCACCCGCCTTACCGGAAGGATTCGGGCCATGCGCACATCACCCAACCGTCTCGTCGCCACCGTCTTCGGAGCCGTCTACCTGCTGGTCGGCCTCCTGGGCTTCGCCGTCACATCCGGCGTTGGCTTCGCCGCCACCGAGGGCGCCAACCTCATCATTTTTGAAGTCAACCCCCTGCACAACATCATCCACCTCGCCATCGGCGCCGCACTGCTTCTCGCCGGGGTGAAGGGCACCGCGAGCGCCCGTACCGTGAACACCGCCGTTGGCGCCGTGTACCTGCTGGTCGGCGTGCTGGGCCTCTTCCTGCTGGCCTCCCCGCTGAACATCATCGCGCTGAACGGTGCGGACAACGTGCTGCACCTTGCCAGCGCCGTGCTCCTGCTGGGCGTCGGCCTGTCGCTCGACAAGTCCCCGGCGACCGTACGGGCATAAGGACCATGTCCCAGCGGACCGCAACCAGCATCCCGCCCCTTCCGGCGTCCCCGCCGGAAGGGGAGGGGTCCAAGCCAGCGGCAGTCCGGCTCTTCGCCGGTTTCGCCGGTTTCGGGGCCGGGACGGTCAATCTTGCCATCTCCTCGAGCTTCTTCGCATTGGGGGCGGAAGGTCCTGGAGCGGTTGGATACGCGGCGGGCGGACTTGCCGGGCTTTGGGGAGCCGGACTCCTCGCCGCTTCCGTTGTGTTCCTGGCCAGGGGAAGTGTCCCGGGCGGCAGGGCGGCAGGATGGACCCTCGTCGCAGCGGCCGGGGTCCATGTGGCTGCCATCCTCCTCAGCACCCCGGGGACGTCCGGGCTCAACCTGAGCCAGGCGGCCGCCCTGCTGCTGACCCTGATGATCATTGCAGCGCTCGCCTGGCTGCGCCGGACTTCCGTGCAGCTACGGGTACCTTTGGCTGGCGCTGTCCCCACCGGCAAACCCGGCCGGCTGCTGCTGGCCGCCTTCGCAGGTGCAGTTGTAGTGGCAGGAATTACGACGCCGGGACTCGCCGCTTCAACGGCAGGACAGTTCGCTGTCCCGCACGGCGAACACGGCGGCGCTCCCGCCACCGGCGGGCACCACCAACGCTAGGAGAGCTCCACAAAAGGGCCCTCCACAAAAAGAGCCTCCGTTCCCGCTTGGCGCGGAACGGAGGCTCTTTCTGTTTGTGGTGGCCTGTGGAGGCCGCCGGGGTTGGATCGTCAGTGGTTGACGGCCTTTTCGGCGCCCACTCCGGTGAGGGACCGGACTTCCATCTCGGCCTGCTTCGCGGTGTCTTCGCGCTTCTTGTCGAGGACGGTCCCGAGCCAGCCCAGGAAGAAGGCCAATGGGATGGACACAATGCCCGGGTTGCTCAGCGGGAAGAGCGCGAAGTTGGCGTCCTTGATCATCGACGTTGCTCCGCCGGACACCACAGGCGAGAAGATGATCAGCACAATGGCTGCACCGAGCCCGCCGTACATGCTCCACACCGCGCCCTGGGTGGTGAACTTCCGCCAGAACAGGGAGTAGATGATGGTGGGCAGGTTGGCTGATGCTGCCACGGCGAAGGCGAGGGCCACCAGGAACGCCACGTTCTGCCCGTTGGCGAGGATGCCGCCCAGGATGGCCAGGACGCCGATCACCACCACGGTGCGCCGGGCGACCTTAACTTCCGTGTCGGCGTCGGCCTTGCCCTTGGAGATGACGCTTGCGTAGATGTCGTGGGCGAAGGAGGCAGCGGCGGTAATGGTCAGGCCCGCCACGACGGCCAGGATGGTGGCGAAGGCCACGGCCGAGATGAAGCCCAGCAGCAGCGGACCGCCCAGGTAAAAGGCCAGCAGCGGAGCTGCCGAGTTGACGCCGCCCGGGGCGGTCCTGATGGTTTCGGGACCCACCAGTGCTGCGGCGCCGTAGCCGAGGACCAGGGTGAACAGGTAGAAGAGGCCGATCAGCCAGATGGACCACACCACGGACTTGCGTGCTTCCTTGGCCGTGGGGACCGTGTAGAAGCGCATCAGGACGTGGGGCAGGGCGGCAGTTCCCAGGACCAGGGCCAGGCCCAGGGACATGAAGTCGAGCTTGGAGGTTTCGGTCTTGCCGTACTGCAGGCCGGGGTTCAGGACGGCCGGGTTGTTGGCGGTCTCCACGGCCGCGCCCAGCAGGCTGGAGAGGTTGAAGCCGTAGATGGCCAGGACCCAGAGGGTCATGACCGCGGCACCTGCGATCAGCAGGATGGCCTTGATGATCTGGACCCAGGTGGTGCCCTTCATGCCGCCGATCAGGACGTACATGATCATGAGGGCGCCGACGACGATGATCACCAGTGCCTGTCCGCCCCAGTCGCTGATGCCCAGCAGCAGGGAGATCAGGCTGCCGGCACCCGCCATCTGGGCCAGGAGGTAGAAGAAGCACACGGCAAGGGTGGAGATGGCCGCGGCGATCCGGACGGGCCGCTGCTTCAGCCGGAAGGAGAGCACGTCGGCCATGGTGAACTTGCCGGTGTTGCGCAGCAGTTCAGCCACCAGGAGCAGCGCCACCAGCCAGGCCACCAGGAAGCCGATGGAGTACATGAAGCCGTCATACCCGTTGATGGCGATGGCGCCCGTGATGCCCAGGAAGGAGGCCGCCGAGAGGTAGTCGCCGGCGATGGCGGTTCCATTCTGCGAGCCCGTGAAGGAACGTCCGGCAGCGTAGTAGTCAGCGGCCGTCTTGTTGTTCCGGCTGGCCCGGAACACAATCACCATTGTGACGGCCACGAAGATGCCGAAGATGCCCATGTTCAGCAGGGTGGTGTCCTTAAGTGCGGCGACGTCCACCGCGGCAGCTATGTTGATCATTTGTTGACTCCACCTACCCGGTTGCCCTGCTTATCGAATTCGTGGCCCTCAATCTCGTCCCGGATCTCCTTGGCGATGGGGTCCAGCCGCTTGTTGGAGTAGTGGACGTACCAGCCCGTGATGGCGAACGTGGAGACGAACTGCAGCAGTCCGAAGATCAGGCCGATGTTGATGTTGCCCCAGACCTTTGTGGACATGAAGCCCACGGCATAGTCGGCGAGCAGGACGTAGGCGAAGTACCACAGCAGGAAGGCGATTGCCATGGGGAAAACAAAGCTGCGGTGTCGTTTGCGCAGTTCCTGGAACTGCCCGGTCGACTGGACCTGTTCAAAGTCCACGGACGCCGCTGCGTCCGGAGTATGGGCATCGTTACCCATCGTTCCTCCTCATTGAGACTTGCCGGGACACACCGGGCGGTTGGCCCTGGGCTGGGACACCGGAAGTGTGACTGCAATCACTGTGCTGCGCGCGGGCTGCTACTTTCCAGACCTGGCCCCGGTGCGGTCGCCCAGCGGTCGGAATGCTGCGGCAAACGGCACCCGCCGCTACGCTGGGCAGCATGCCGGACTCCCCCCTCCTGACCGCCGCGGCCGTGGCCGTCATCGCCATGGCCATCGCCGTCGTCGTCGGCGTGGGACTCAAGGTGCTCCGGTCCTTCCGGGACCTTGGCACTGACGCCGAGCGTGCCACGTACCACACGCTCCACGCCGCGTCCCAGGCTGGCCAGCATCTCCGCCGCGGCCTCAACCCCGCGGGCGCGGCGAAGGCCGGCCGGCAGCTACGCACCCTCCTCGGTTGTGACGCCCTGGCCATTACGGACACCTCCGGTGTGCTGGCGTGGGACGGTGCAGGCGAGGAGCTGAAGCCCCGGCTGATGGACCTTGCTGCCGGAGTCCTGGCGGGTGGCCGGACAGCCGTCCTCCCCGCCGGAGAGGCCAGCGCGGCCACGGACGCCACCGGCGGCCCGCTCGCCGCTGTCATCGCACCCGTCCGTGCCGGCACCCGGGTGGTGGGCGCCGTCGCCGCCTTCGCGCCGTCCGTGGGTGCAGGACTGGTCCGGGCCACCAGCGAGGTGGCGGACTGGGTGGCCGTGCAGGTGGAGCTCGCGGAGCTGGACGCCTCCCGCACGCAGCTGATGGAAGCCGAGGTGCGGGCGCTGCGCGCCCAGATCAGCCCCCACTTCATCTACAACTCGCTGAACGCCATCGCGTCCTTCATCAATACGGATCCGGCACGGGCGCGGGAACTGGTGGTGGAGTTCGCCGATTTCACGCGCTATTCCTTCCGCCGGCATGGGGACTTCACCACGCTTGCCGAGGAACTGCGGTGCATTGACCGCTACCTGCTCCTGGAACGGGCGAGGTTCGGTGAGCGGGTCCAGGTCAGCCTGCGCGTGGCGCCCGAGGTGCTTGGCACCGTCATCCCGTTCCTGAGCCTGCAGCCGCTGGTGGAAAACGCCGTTCGGCACGGGCTGGAGGCCAAGGAAGGACCGGGCCACATCAGCATCACCGCGGACGACGCCGGCGCGTTTGCCCAGGTCACCATCGAGGACGACGGCGTGGGCATGGACCCCGAACAGCTGCAGTCGATGCTCGCGGGCCACAGCGACGGGGAGCACGTGGGGCTGCGGAACGTGGACGCCCGGCTGCGCCAGGTCTACGGCAACGGCCACGGCCTGATCATCGAAACCGCTCCCGGCGAAGGAACACTGATCACCATGCGGGTGCCCAAGTCCCAGCCCGGCCACGACGCGTGACCTGGCCACTGCCGACGGAAAGCTAACCTAGGAGCATGATTAACGTCCTCGTCGTTGACGATGAGCTGCCCGCGGTGGAAGAGCTCGCATTCCTGCTGGGCAGGGACTCACGGATCGGCACGGTCCTCCGGGCGACGTCCGGCAGCGAAGCCCTCCGGGCCCTGTCCGCCGGGTCCGTGGACGCCGTGTTCCTGGACATCCATATGCCGGCCGTGTCCGGCCTGGACATTGCCCGGGCGATTTCCGCGAGCAGCAACCCGCCGGCGGTGGTGTTTGTCACGGCTGACGAGGAACACGCCCTGGCCGCCTTTGAACTCGCCGCCGTCGACTACCTCCTCAAACCCGTCCGGGCCGAGCGCCTGGCCCGCTCCGTGGCCCGCATCAGTGAACTGCGCGACGGCGGCAGCGCCCCGGAGATGATCACGGTGGACCAGGGCGGCACCACCAGGATGATCAGGCGCGACGACGTCACGTACGTCCAGGCGCAGGGAGACTACGCGCGGCTGCACACAGCCGATGCCAGCTACCTGATCAGGGTGCCGCTGGCCGAACTCGAGCAGCAGTGGGCGGAGGCCGGCTTCATCCGCACGCACCGGTCCTACCTGGTGGCGCTCAAGCACGTCAGCTCCATGAAGCTGGCTGCCGACGGGCCCAGCGTCACGGTGGCAGGCGCCGGCCTGCCCATCAGCAGGCGGCACCTGCCCACCGTCCGGGAGAAGCTCGAGGCCACCCGGATCAGGCCGCAGTCATGACAAGGGTGCGGGTGACGGCTCCAACCACGGCGGCCCGCCCGGCCCAGGAGACGCGGGAAGCGGCGCAGGAGTCGGATGTGGGCCAGGTCTTTGTCCGTTCCCTGATCAGGTCCCAGCTGCGGCTGGCCCTGGTGGTGGCCGGCGGGTTCCTGCTGATCCTTGGCGCATTTCCGCTGCTGCTCGCCATGGTGCCGGGCCTGGCCGAAACCCGGATCGCCGGGATTCCGTTCGGCTGGCTGCTGCTCGGGGGCGGCATCTACCCGGTGATCGGGCTGAGCGCCTGGCTGTACACCCGGACGGCGGCCCGCAATGAGGCCCGCTACCGCGACCTGGCCGGTGACCAGTGAGGGCGGCGTGAACCCGGGCATCGCGATTGCTGCCGTGGCCGTGGTTTCCGTGGCGACGGCCGTCATCGGGTTCTACGGCTTGCGGATTTCCCGTACCACGGGCGACTTCTATGTTGCGTCCCGGACCGTTCGGCCATGGTGGAATGCCTCGGCCATCGGCGGCGAGTACTTGTCCGCCGCCAGCTTCCTGGGTGTGGCCGGACTCATCCTGCTGTCCGGAACCGACGCGCTGTGGTTTCCGGTGGGATACACCGCCGGGTACCTGATGCTGCTGCTGTTCGTCGCGGCCCCGCTGCGGCGTTCCGGCGCGTACACCATTCCTGACTTCACCGAGGCGAGGCTGGATTCGCGCGCCGTCCGCAAGGTCACCAGCCTGGTGGTGGTGCTGGTGGGATGGCTCTACATCGTGCCGCAGTTGCACGGCGCCGCCCTGACCATTCGCATCACCACCGGCCTCCCGTCCTGGGCGGGGTCCGTGGCGGTGGTGATCGTCGTCTGCCTCACGGTAGCTGCCGGCGGGATGCGGTCCATCACGTTCGTCCAGGCGTTCCAGTACTGGCTCAAGCTCACCGCCCTGGCCGTCCCCATCCTGTTCATCATCTTCATGCTTGCCGGGAACGGGACCCCGGAGTTGTCCCCGCCTGCCGCCAACCCCACCAATGCTCCCCCGGCCGGGCTGTACCAAAACATGTCCCTGCTGGTGGCGCTCCTGTTCGGAACGCTCGGGCTGCCCCACGTCCTCGTCCGCTTCTACACCAACCCGGACGGGCAGTCGGCACGGCGGACCACGCTGATCGTCCTGGGGCTGCTGTCCGTCTTCTACCTGTTTCCCACCGCGTACGGCTTGGTGGGAAGGATGTTTGCGCCGGGCCTGGCGCGAGCCGGCCAAGCCGACGCCATGGTGCTGCTGCTCCCCGGGGAACTCGTGGGCGGTACGGCCGGTGACCTGCTCTCGGCCCTGGTGGTGGCAGGCGCCTTCGCCGCGTTCCTGTCCACCACGTCGGGGCTGGTGGTCTCCCTGGCCGGCGTCATCAGCCAGGACGTCCTGGGCGGCGGCGTCGGCGGGTTCCGCCTCGCAGCCGTAATATCCGCCGTCGTACCGCTTGGCTTTGCGTTCATGACCGATTCCTTCGCGCTGGCCGGCAGCGTGGGCCTGGTGTTCGCCTTCACCGCCTCGACCGTCTGCCCGGTGCTGCTGCTGGGCATCTGGTGGCGGGGGCTGACCGACGCCGGCGCGATCACGGGCATGGTAACCGGAGGCCTGCTGTGCGGCGGCGCCATGATCATCGGAGCCATGGCGGGCGCTGCGAGCATTCCCGCCTGGCTCGCCCAGCCTGCGGCATGGACCGTTCCCACGGCGTTTGCCGTGATGGTGCTGGTTTCACGGGCCACGGCAGGACGGGTGCCGAAGACCATGGCACGGGTCATGACCCGCCTGCATACGCCGGAAAGGCCGCTGGCTACGGAACGCTGAATGGGTGGACAATTACGCCATGTCCACCGACGGCGGGAGCCCGGAAGGCCAGCAGGACGCGGTGCCGCCGTCCGTGCGGGCGCAGTTGCTCGCCACCGAGCACTGGGGCCTGCTGGCATCACGCAGCACCGCCCAAAGCGAGGTGCTGACACGGATCAGCATGTTCCTGACCTTCACGTCGGCCAGCGTGGTGAGTGCGGCGCTGGTGGGCCAGGCCACGAAATTTTCGGACGCCTTCGTCCTGCTCGCGGTAATCGTGCTGTGCATCGACGTGGCCATGGGGCTGCTCACGCAGGTACGGGTCCTGAACGTGGCCCAGGAAGACCTCATGTATGTGACCGCCATGAACAGGCTGCGGGCGGCGTACGTGGACCTGGACCCCGGTGTGGCGCCGTACCTGATGGCGGCCTACCACGACGATGAGTCCGGTTCGGAGAGGACCTACTTCTTCTTCGGAAACCGGAGCGCGTTCAGCCATGTGGCCGGCAGCAGCATGGTTTTCATGAACTGCGCGAATGCCGCGCTGATCGCCATTCTCTCTGGACTGCTGCTGACTCTTGTGGGGGCAGGGACGACGGCGGCGGTCATCGTGGGAGCGGCCTGCGGCTTCGCTTTCCTGGCGGCTTCCGCCTACTACGGATACCGCGCCTATGCCGGGATCTGGAGCAGGTACACGCCCCTGTCCCCCACCCCGCGGGACGGACCCTAGCCGTCAGTCGATGGCGGCCATGAGCTCAACAACACGGTCAAGGAACGCGTCCACCTGGGCTTCCTCGTAGCCGTCGCGGCCTGTGGCAGGGCGGAAAACGGCCCGGCGGACGCTGTCCACGCTCAGCGGCTTGTCCTGTTCCAGGTACGCCACGAGCTCATGGCACAGCCTGTCCACATCCGTTGTGTTGTAGCTGCGGACCTTCTTCTTGGCCGGCCGGCGGAAACGCTCCCCGTCGGGGCGGTGGAGCCGGCCGCGGAGGATCCCCGAGAGGTTTCCGATCTCCCGCAGCCAGGCTTCCTCGCCATGGGCTGCGATCAGCTCGTCCCGTTCCCTGCGGGCGAAGGCGTCTTCCAGGCGGTCAAGGGCGGCGTCCACAACGGATGCTGAGTATCCGCCTTTGACGGGGTCGAAGGACACGGCCCGGACGTCTGCGCTGTTGATCGGCTGGGCTGCGGATTCGGGGGTTTCCAGGGACACGCGTGCCCGCTGCAGGAACTGGTCCACCTGCTTGGCGTTGTAGCCGTATTCACTGCGCTGCACGCGCTCAAAGGACGCAGGGATCTGCTGCCGATGAATGTCCAATGCCACTTTGATTCCTTCGATGCTTTTCAGCCGTAGCGCCGCTGCACCAGTTTATGGGTGCCGGGGCCCGGCCAGGGTTTGTGTCAGGCTCCGGCGAGCAGTCCGTAAAGGACAAAAACCACCGGTGATGCGAACACGATGGAGTCGAGCCTGTCCATGACTCCGCCGTGCCCGGGCAGGATGCTGCTCATGTCCTTGACGCCCAGTTCGCGCTTCACCATGGATTCGGCGAGGTCACCGGCGGTGGAGGCGGCCACGGTGCCCACGGCCAGCACGACCCCCACCCACCAGGGCTTGTCCAGCACGAACAGGCAGGCGAGAATGCCGATGAGCACGGCACCGGCCACGGAACCGGCGAATCCCTCCCAGGATTTTTTGGGACTGATTTTCGGCGCCATGGGGTGCTTCCCGAGGGACGCACCCACGAGGTACCCGAACGTGTCGTTGGAGACCACCAGCAGGAGCATGACCGCCACCTGCCAGGCTCCTTCGGGGATAGTCCCGCCGGGCCACAGCCCCAGCGGGGACGCCCCGCCGGTGGCGTGCAGCGGCAGGGCGGCGAAACTGATGAAGAACGGCACCCAGCCCAGGGTGAAGACACCCGCGAAAATGCTGTTGGCGGAGCCTGCAGCACTTTCAACGGATCGCCAAAGCAGCACGGCCACGGAGCTGAGCAGCATGGCAAACAGCAGGCCTTCGATGCCGCCAAGGTATGCCACGAACGGCATGGCCACCGTTCCGGTCATGACCGGAACGATGGGCATCCTGGTGCCGTTGGCTTCGAGGGCCCGGTAGATTTCCCAGACGCCGAATACTGCGAAGGCGGTGGTGACGGCTACGAAGCCGAGCGGGAGGAACAGCAGCCCGCCCAGGACGGCGAACAGCATGGCCAGGCCCACCACGACGGCGGCGGGCAGGTTCCGCCCGGCCTTCGGCGTCGGGTTGCTCCTAGGCTGCTTCCCCCGTGTGCGCGCCCGTGGGGTGGGGGCCTGATCTGCCTGGCCCATCAGACTTCGAGCAGCTCTGCTTCCTTGCGCTTCAGCAGCTCATCGATGCCGTCGACGTGTGCCTTGGTGAGGCCGTCCAGTTCCTTTTCGGCCCGGCTGCCCTCGTCTTCGCCGGCTTCGCCGTCCTTGACCAGGCGGTCCAGGGTTTCCTTGGCCTTGCGGCGGATGTTGCGGATGGAAACCTTGGCGTCCTCGCCCTTGGTCTTGACGATCTTGACGTATTCCTTGCGGCGTTCCTTGGTCAGTTCCGGAATGGTGATCCGGATGACGTTGCCGTCGTTGGACGGGTTCGCGCCGACCTCCGAGTCGCTGAGCGCACGCTCAATGTCACGCAGGGCCGTCTTGTCGAACGGGGTGATGAGGATGGTGCGGGCGTCAGGGATGGCGAACGAGGCCAGCTGCTGGAGCGGGGTGGGTGAGCCGTAGTAGTCCACCAGGACCTTGTTGTACAGACCCGGATTGGCCCGGCCGGTGCGTACGGCAGCGAAGTCTTCCTTGGCTACCTCTACGGCCTTGTCCATCTTTTCTTCGGCTTCGAGCAAGGTTTCTTCGATCACGGTCTCTCCTCAGATTCTGGTGCAGTCCGGGGCACCGGTTCCCTGCACACACATGGTTCTCTGTTGCTGCTTCCGTCCCCGCCGGCCGGGCGGGGACGGAACTGTCCTGAAAACATCCTAGCCGGAGCTAGGCGGTGACCAGTGTGCCCAGCTTTTCGCCCAGGATGGCGCGGGTGACGTTGCCTTCACCCTCCATGCCAAAGACCACCATGGAGAGGTTGTTGTCCTTGCACATGGTCATCGCCGTCTGGTCCATGACCCGGATGTCGCGGCGGAGGGCATCGTCGTAGCTGAGGGTCTCGAGCCGTTCAGCGGTGGGATCCTTCTTGGGATCGGCCGTGTAGACGGCGTCCACACCGCTCTTGGCCATCAGGACAACGTCGGCGTGGACCTCAAGGGCCCGCTGCGCGGCTACCGTGTCCGTGGAGAAGTAGGGCAGGCCGGCGCCGGCACCGAAGATGACCACGCGGCCCTTTTCCATGTGCCGGATGGCGCGGCGCGGGATGTAGGCTTCCGCCACCTGGCCCATGGTGATGGCGCTCTGGACGCGGGTTTCCACGCCGGCCTGCTCCAGGAAGTCCTGCAGGGCCAGGCAGTTCATGACGGTTCCCAGCATGCCCATGTAGTCGGCGCGGGAACGGTCCATGCCGCTTTGGGAGAGTTCGGCGCCGCGGAAGAAGTTGCCGCCGCCCACAACGATGGCCACTTCCACCTCGGGCACGGCTGCGGCGATCTGCTTGGCGACGTCGCGGACGGTCTCGGGATCGACACCCAGCTTCCCGCCGCCGAAGACCTCACCGGAGAGCTTCAGGAGGACCCGCCGCCTGCTTTTCTCTGGCTGGATTACAGTGTTGACGGCTTCCATGATGCCTTCCCGTTGATGAGTCTGAAAAAAGGTTATCCTGCCGGGCCCGGTGGTCGGTACCGGTCCCGTTGCATGCAAAAGGGGCGGCCACCGAAGTGGCCACCCCCTCACAGATTCGACTAGGAGCCGACGCGGAAACGCGTGAACGCGGTTCCGTTGACACCGGCCTCTTTGAGGACCTGTGCCACGGACTTCTTGGCATCCTTTGCGAATGCCTGGTCAACCAGGACCTCACCCTTGTAGAAGCCCGTCACGCGGCCTTCCACAATCTTGGTGAGGGCAGCTTCGGGCTTGCCCTCGGCCTTGGCGGTCTCTTCGGCGATGCGGCGCTCGGACTCAACCAGGTCGGACGGAACGTCCTCGCGGGTCAGGTAGTTCGGAGCCATGGCAGCGATGTGGACTGCGACGTCGTGGGCGGCGGTGGCAGCAGCTTCGCCTTCACCGTCAACAGCGAACAGCACGCCAACCTGGGCCGGCAGGTCCTTGGAGGTCTTGTGCAGGTAAGCGTCAACCGTGGCACCCTCAACGCGGGAGATGCGGCGGACAACAACCTTTTCGCCCAGGACAGCGCCTTCTTCGACGACGACCTCGGAGAGCGGCTTGCCGTCAACTTCGGTGGCGAGCAGGGTTTCGAGGTCGGCGGCACCGGACTCAACGGCCACGGCCAGGACCTTGTCGGCCAGCTGGATGAACTTGTCAGCCTTGGCAACGAAGTCGGTCTCGCAGTTGACCTCGATCATGACGCCGACGCCATTGCTGACCTTGGCGGCCACGAGGCCTTCAGCGGTGGAGCGGCCTTCACGCTTGGTAGCGCCCTTGAGGCCCTTAATGCGGATGATCTCGATGGCCTTCTCGGCGTCGCCGTTGGCCTCGTCAAGAGCCTTCTTGACGTCCATCATGCCGGCGCCGGTGCGCTCGCGCAGGGCCTTGATGTCCGCGGCAGTGTAGTTCGCCATGTGAACCCCTCTGTCTAGAAATTTGTTGTGGTGTACGGACCGACAGGACGGCAGCCCGCGAAAGCGGGCGGCCATCCTGTCAGCAGCTCCGGCTGGTAAGCGCGGAGAATCCGGATTTAGTTGTGTTACTTGGCGTCGTCAGCGGGAGCCTCGGCAGCAGCCGGGGCTTCAGCTTCTTCTGCCGGAGCAGCAGGGGCTGCCGCAGCTTCCTCGGCCTTGCTGCCTTCGAGGAGCTCGCGCTCCCACTCAGCCAGCGGCTCTTCCGGAGCTTCGGTGGCGCCCGTGCCACGGTTGTTGCGGGCGATGAGGCCCTCAGCAACGGCGTCGGCAACAACGCGGGTCAGGAGGTTCACGGAGCGGATGGCGTCGTCGTTGCCCGGGATCGGGAAGTCGACTTCGTCCGGATCGCAGTTGGTGTCCAGGATGGCAACAACCGGGATGTTCAGCTTCTTGGCCTCGTCAACGGCGAGGTGTTCCTTCTTGGTGTCCACGATCCAGAGCACGGAGGGTGCCTTGGTCAGGTTGCGGATACCACCGAGGTTGGACTCGAGCTTGGTGAGTTCGCGCTTGAGGAGCAGCAGCTCCTTCTTGGTGTACGCGGAACCGGCGACGTCGTCGAAGTCGATCTCTTCGAGTTCCTTCATGCGCTGGATGCGCTTGGCGACAGTCTGGAAGTTGGTCAGCATACCGCCGAGCCAGCGCTGGTTCACGTAGGGCTGGCCAACGCGGGTTGCCTGCTCGGCAATTGCTTCCTGGGCCTGCTTCTTGGTGCCGACGAAGAGCACGGTGCCGCCGTGGGCAACGGTGGCCTTGACGAACTCGTAGGCGCGGTCGATGTAGGACAGCGACTGCTGAAGGTCGATGATGTAGATGCCGTTGCGCTCGGTGAAGATGAAGCGCTTCATCTTCGGGTTCCAACGGCGGGTCTGGTGTCCAAAGTGGACGCCGCTGTCAAGCAGCTGGCGCATAGTTACGACGGGCATGCCGACGCTCCTTCCGGCAGGTCATTCATGAGAGAGCCCGGAGGCTTCTTACCCTGCCAATAGTTGACGGTTGATTAGCGTGGCCCAGGCCGGGCCGTGCTCCTGGCATCCATCACGCTTCCCATCCGCGCCATATGGCACGGACCGCAGGAGGCGCGATCCTTCAGAGGCGTTGCCGGGGCTTCACCATGTGGAGGGCTGGATGCGCGTAGTCAGCTGCTGCTCCCCCACACTCCTGAATGAGATGTGCCGACGCAATCCGGACAAGGGGATGCACCGCGGGGGTGAACCACTGGGACGGGAAGCGTTGAGGGCGCAGCAAACTGCTCCACCAAGTGTACTACAGGCGCCCGTGTCCGGCGGACAGCAAACGCCCTGCCCGGGGCCTTTTCCACATAGGCCGGATCGGCCCTGCCGGCCCGGTTTTCGTGCGGCGCATGCTGGGCGGATGAAACCTTCGCTCCTCCTCGCGGCGCTCCTGCTCCTTCCCGCGTCGGTCGCCTCCACCACGCAGCCGCTGCCATCCAGCTTCTCCCCTGCCGTTCACGCGGCCGGCACGACGGCGGCAGGGGACGCGGGCGCGGCCGTGCCGGCGCCCTCGTGGCAGTGGCCGCTGGCACCCCGCCCGAAGGTTCTGCGCAATTTCGATCCCCCGCCGAAGCCCTGGCTGAGCGGGCACCGGGGCGTGGACCTTGGGGCAGGATACGACGGCGCCCCGGTCACCTCCCCTGCGGCCGGAACGGTCAGCTTCGTGGGCGTGGTGGTGGATCGGCCGGTCATCACCATTGATCACGGCAACGGGCTGCGCAGCAGTTTTGAACCGGTGGAGAGTACCCTGGCGGCGGGCAACCCGGTAGCCGCCGGACAGGTCATCGGTACCGCCCTTCCCGGGCACTGCGGGGTATCCGCCTGCATCCATTGGGGCGTCCGGCGCGGCGAGGACTATGTCAATCCCCTGCAGTTCGTGATGGACCTGCGGCCGTCCATCCTGCTGCCGCTCGACGGTCCGCCGTAGTCCCGATGGGGGTACGGCGGCAACGGCTGCGGTCAGACGATGGCCGATATGCCGGTGATTGCCCGGCCGGTCACCAGGGTGTTGATCTCGGCGGTTCCTTCATAGGAGTAGATGGCTTCCGCATCGGCGAAGATCTTGGCCATCTCGAAGTCCGTCACGATCCCGTTGCCGCCCAGGATGCTTCGGCCGAGGGCCACGCTGTCCCGCATCCGCTCCGTGGTGAAGGCCTTGGCCAGCGCCGACTGTTCGTCCTTGGCCAGGCCGGCGTCCTCCAGCTGCGAAAGCCTGGCCATCATGCCCATGGAGCTGACGGTGTTGCCGAGGATCCGGACCAGCTGGTTCTGCACGAGCTGGAAGGAGGCCAGGGGCCTGCCGAACTGGTGGCGCTCCACGGCGTAGCGCCGGGCAACGTCGAATGCGGCCATCTGCAGGCCAACGGCCTGCCAGGCGACGCCGAGCCGGGTGACCTTGAGGACCTTGTTGACATCGCGGAAGCTGTTGGCGTGGGCAAGCTTGAAGAAGTCCGGCACAGTGACGTTGGTCAGGGTGATGTCGGCGTTCTGGACGGTCCGGAGCGAGATCTTGTTCTCGATCTTTGTGGCACTGAATCCTGCAAGGGTGGTGTCCACCAGGAATCCCTTCACCTGGTTGTCCTCAACATCGCGGGCGTAGATGACCACCCAGTCCGAGAAGGTGGCGTTGCCGATCCAGCGTTTGGCGCCGTTCAGGATCCAGTTGCCGCCGTCCCGCCGGGCCGTGGTGCGGGTTCCCCCGGCTACATCGCTTCCGCCCAGCGGCTCGGTGAGCCCGAAGGCGCCGGTCTTCTTCAGGGCGTAGATCTCGGGAAGCCACTCGTCCTTTTGCTCCTGGGAGGCCAGGGCTTCTATGGAGCCCGTGAACAACCCGTCGTGGACGCCCATGAAGGTCGCAATGGATGCGTCAGCGCGCGTTACTTCGGCATGGAGCAGTCCCGCAAACAGGTTTGAGTAACCCTGCCGCCGGACGGGGCTCACCAGGTCAATGTCGGCGAGCTTGGGGATGAGGTCCATGGGAAATTCGCCGCGGTTCCAGCAGTCCACGGCGATGGGCCGGACCTCCCGGGCCAGGAAGTCCCTGACTTCAGCGAGCCGGTCCTGCTCCTTGGCACCGAGCAGCTGCTCAAAGGCGTAGAAGTCGCCGTCAGCATAGGGAAGGTCATTCACACTTGGCATGGACGTGGACATGGGTACCTCACAGGTGATCGGCGGTGACCGGCGCCCCCAGGGACGGGGCGCGGTAAGTTACTGGTCAGTAACATACCCCAGATCGGCCTTCCAGCAAAGAACCGGGGAGCAAAGGAACGGCTGTGGGCATAGAAAAACCGCGGCCGAAGAGGTCGGCCGCGGTTTGGGAGGAATGTAGGGCTACTCGGACTTGAACCGAGGACCTTAGGATTATGAGTCCCGCGCTCTAACCAGCTGAGCTATAGCCCCGTGCGCCCTGCAGGTCCCGATCCGTTCGGACATCGGCTCCAGCAGGGCAAAAACACTCTAGCAAACCCCGGAAGGGGTTTAGACCACCTTGTCCTCGAAGCCCGCGCCGCGGTACAGGTCCTCGAAGGTCTGCAGGGTGCCCTGGATGCTGTGCGGCTCCACCATCTGCCGGCTGGCCTGGCCCATGGCCTCGCGCTGGTCCTTTGGAAGCTCAAGGATCTGGGTGATCTTCTTGGCGAGGTCATCGCTGTCATTCGGTGTGAAGAGGTAGCCGTTCTCGCCGTCGCGCACCAGGTGCGGCAGCGCCATGGCGTCCGCCAGCACCACCGGGGTGGAGGCAGACATTGCCTCCAGGGTCACCAGCGACTGCAGCTCCGCGGTGCCGGGCATGCAGAAGAGATCAGCCTGGATGTAGGCCTTCCGCAGGTCTTCGTCGCTCGCGAGGCCAAGGAACTTCACCCGGCTGCCCAGGCCGAGCCGCTGCACCAGCTCCTCGAGGGAGGCACGCACCTCGCCGCCGCCCACAATTTCCAGGTGCACGTTCAGTTCCGGGGGCGTTTTGCCGATTGCCCTGATGAGCACGTCCACGTGCTTTTCTTCGGCGAGCCGGCCCGCGAACATGACGGTAGGGTGCGGGTGCGGCTCGATCTGCTCGCCGGGCTGGAGCTCGTAGGCGGCAGAATCAATGCCGTTGGAGAGCGGCAGGACCTTCCGGAGGAATGCGTGCTCGTGCATGGCCTTGGCCGCCAGGGGTGTTGGTGTGGTGACCACGTCAGCCTTGCCCATCACCTTGCCCATGTCCTTCCAGGAGATGCGCCCGATGATGTCCTTGAACCACTGGGGAAACGGCAGGAACGGGTTGAGGTTTTCCGGCATGAAGTGGTTGGTGGCCACGATCCTGACGCCGCGCTTCACGGCTTCATACAGGACGTGCTCGCCGATCATGTAGTGGCTTTGGATGTGGACAACATCCGGCTTGACGCGGTCGAACAGCAGGCTGATTTCCTTTTTGATCTCCCAGGGAAAACAGATCCGGAAGGTTTCGTGCGTGGGCACGCTGTGGGAGCGGAGCCGGTGCACGGTGGCTTCGTCGCGGAATTCGCTAAAGCTCTTGCCCTTGCCGTTGCGGCAGGCCAGGACGTGTACGTTGTGCCCGCGGCCGGTCATTCCCTTGGCCAGGCGGTAGCCGAACTGGGCTGCGCCGTTGATGTCGGGCGGATAGGTGTCAGCAGCGATCAGGATGGTCAGCGGCGTCTGGTCGGCGGGCGTGGTCACGTGGAGAACTCCTGATGGTCACGGTGCGGACAGCGTCGACTGACTGCACGTCTGGCCTGGCATGTGGCGCCGGGGCTTCGTGGAACTGCTGGATCTGGTAGGCGGGAATGGGGGCTAGTGGGACGGCCTGCCCGCGGCCTTCCGCGCGTCCTTCTTGCGCTTGGTGACCTCGGGATGGTGCCTGGAAAGGGCGATAACCCCAACGATAGCAAGGGAAGCGGCGGTTCCCATGGCAATCGCCATGACGGCGTGCACATCCGGCCGCAGTTCCCCCAGAATGACGATTCCGATGGCGATCCCCACGATGGGGTCGATCACCGTCAGTCCGGCGATCACCAGGTCCGGCGGACCCGAGGAGTATGCGCTTTGGACGAACCAGGACCCCAGCCCGCCGGCGGCAACGAGTGCCACCACGGAGTACCACTGCACGTTCAGCAGGAAGAGGCCGTTGGGATCCAGCATGTGCTTGCCGATGATCCGGGTGAGGACGGCCACGAAGCCAAAGAGGACTCCGGCGCCCAGGATATAGACAAAAGCGTTGATCCGGTGCTTGAACATAACGGCCAAAGTGCCGAAGAGCCCGACGGCAAGCGCCAGCAGCAGCACGATGGTGAGCTCCGCGTCCAGGCTCACATGATGGTTCTCCTGCGTCACGTTAACGGCAAGGAGGACAAAGAGCGCTGAGCCCGTCACGCAGGCGGCGATGGCCACCACCGTGGCCCGGTTGATGGTGAGGTCCTGGTCCTTGGCGTTGATGACGGTGGTGATGACCAGCGCAATGGCACCGATTGGCTGGACAACTGTGAGCGGGGCGGACACGAGCGCCACCGCGTTCATGGCCATCCCGGCTCCAAGCAGCAGGAGTCCGAAGACCCAGCGGGGATTGCGGAGCAGGCGGAGGAAACCGTTGGAGCTCAGGGCCAGGCCGCCGGTGTCGGCCTTGACGGCGCTTCCCTGGCGCTGGGCACCAAGGGCGAGGCAGAAGGCCCCAAGCAGCGCAAGCACGACGGCGACCCACACCATCAGGTGGTCCCGCCGTCGTGCCCGGTGCGCATCCTGCCCTTGCGCAGGATCGCCCAGAAGTAGTTGTACGCAGCGATCCAATGGCCCAGCAGGCCCAGCCCGAGCACAATCCAGGCGGCCACGAACAATCCGTCCGAGAACCCGGTGTCCAGCCGGGAGAGGAGCAGCATCGGCGTGCCCAGGAGCAGCAGCCCGGTCCGCACCTTGCCAACAGCGCTGACAGGAAGGTCGGGATGGCCGCCGAACAGCGAGAGTGTCAGCACCAGGAGTACCGCGTCCGGGATGACCAGCGCCGCCAGGTACAGCCAGTGCACGACGCCGGCAATCACCAGGGTGATGGCGACGGCGATCAGCGCCAGGCGGTCGGCGATGGGGTCCAGGACCCGCCCGAGCTTGGAGGCCTGGTCAAAGCGGCGGGCAACGTACCCGTCAATCCAGTCGGTACTGGCCATCACCGCAAGGACAACCACACCGGCGCCGTACTCCTTCCGCGCCAGGACGAGCCAGATGAAGAGTGGGACCCCCATGAACCGGACCACGGTGAGCAGGTTTGGGATGGTGAAAACCCGGTCATGGTCCACCTGGGGACGGCCGGGACGGGCGCCGGCACCAATAAACTTCACCCGTCCCCCTTTCCTTCCTGCTGCCTGGTCGGCGCGGTCCTGCAGTTGTTGGCTTGCTGCATCAGTCCTGCGGTTGTGCCCGGGCGTGCTGGCGGCCGGCAGCCCTGGCAAACCCGTGCTAGTAGGTTCGAAGAAGCTTACGGAGCAGGACCACCAAAACGGTGCCTGCGGCAGCCAAAGCTGCCAGCGGCTTCCAGCGTTTCTGCAGCCCCTCGGTGGATGCGGCCAGGGTGGCCAGCCGTTCGCTGGCCGCGTCCATGCCGCGCCCTGCGATGGCCTGGCCCTGGCGCACTTTGCCCTGGGCGGCCGCGAGCAGGTACTGCGCCTGGGTCTTGACGTCCAGTTCGGTGCGGAGTTCGTCGCGGACGTCGGTGAGGTGGTGGCGCCGCTGGTTGAGGCGGCGTGCGAGCTCGGGTTCGGAGGCGTGCGGGTATTCCTTGTCGTGCTCGGCTGCCTTGGCCGCCTTCTCCGCCTTGGCCTTGGCCGCGGCCTCTTCCCTGGCGGCCTTGGCAGCTTTCGCTTCGGGGGTGTTCGGGTCAAGGACCGCAGGGTTGAAGGCCGAGCCTTCCTTGGCAATACCGATATCGTGCCTGATGCCCCGGATGGTTTCCTCCGGCATCAGTGGCATGGCCTTCTTGAATTTGCGGAAGCCGATCAGGCCGCCGATGAGGGCGATCAGCAGGAAGGCCGCTGACACCAGGAGGGCGGCCAGCCAGGCGGGCATGATGGTGGCCAGCCCCATGATGGCCGCGACGATGAGTCCGACCACCAGGAAGACGAGGAAGACCAGGGCGACGGCGAAGAAGGCGGCCGCTACTCCGAGCTGGATGCCTTTGCGCTTGAGCTCAATCTTGGCGAAGGCGATCTCATCGTTCAGCTGGCGCGGGGCCAGCCGGAAAAGGAGTTTAAGCGTCCTGGGCAGCGCGGTGATGCGCAATCCCGGGCTGGTCCGCCCGCTGTGACGTCCGCTCATCGGTTCCGCCTTACTGGTTATGGTCGATCCGGCTTCCGTATGCTGCGGGAAAAGTGCCTCGGCACAGTCCCCGCCCCAAAACTACCATTCAGGTTCAGGCCGAACTTCGGGGCTTGCCGGACGGCACGGCCTACAACGCTGAAAAAATAGATGGTGCCGGGCCTAGGATGGTAATCCGTGACCACTCCCTCCAATCCAGGCGACTTGCTGACCCGACGCCGGAAACTTCTGTACATTCTCCTTCTGGGCGCGCTGACCGCCCTGGGGCCGTTCACGATCGACCTGTACCTGCCGGCGTTCCCGGCGCTGGAGGCGAGCCTTGGCGTGACCGAGGCCCAGGTCCAGCTCACCCTCGCCGAGACCACCCTGGGGTTCGCGTTCGGGCAGCTGGTGGTGGGCCCCTTCAGCGACAAATTCGGCAGGCGCAACCCGCTGATCCTGGCGACGGCACTGCACATCGCGGCGTCGCTGGGAGCGGCGCTGTCCACTGACATCACCACCCTGGGCATCTTCCGCGTCCTGATGGGTATCGGCGCGGCCGGAGGCGGCGTGGTGGCAATGGCCATGGTCCGGGACCTGTTCTCCGGCTACGCCATGGTGCGGATGTTCTCGCGCATGAGCCTGGTCAACGGCCTGGCACCCATCCTGGCGCCCGTGATCGGATCCCAGCTGCTGCTGGTGATGGCCTGGCCCGGGATCTTTGTCTTCCTGGCCTCCTACGGCACCCTGGTCATCATTGCCGCGCTGTTCCTGGTCCGCGAGACCCTCCCGCCGGAAAAGCGTGGGCAAAGCGGCATGACGGCCCGGCAGCGCTACAAGGTCCTTTTCAGCGACCGGATCTTTGTGGGTCTCCTTTTGGTGGCAGGGCTGAACTTCGGCGGCCTCTTCACCTATCTGTCCGCCTCTCCGTTCCTCTTCCAGGACGTGTTCGGATTCTCCGCGCAGGAGTACGGGCTGCTGTTCGGGATCAACTCCCTGGGCATCGTGGCGGGCGTACAAACGAGTTCGCGGCTGATCAGGAGGGTGCCGCCGCAGTGGATCCTGGCCGGCGCCACGGCCTGGATGTTCCTGATGGCAATGCTGATCGTGCTGTTCGACCAGCTGGGCCTGGGCCTGTGGGGCGTGATGGTTCCACTGTGGTTCTACATCATGGGCACCGGTTTTATGTTCCCCTGCGTCCAGGTGCTGGCCCTCGCCGGCCACGCCTCCCAGGCCGGAACCGCCGCCTCCCTGCTGGGTGCGGCCACCTTCATGATGGCCGGCCTGATCTCGCCGGTGGTGGGCTGGCTGGGCATCACCAGCGCCACGCCCATGGGAGCGGTGCAGGCAGCCTGCATCCTGCTGGCCATCGCAGCCCTCTGGCTCGTGGTCCGTCCGCGCACCGTGCCGTCCATCCACTGAACAGGGCAATCACGGAACCAGGCAATCAAGGAGCAGGGCATCAAGGAACAGGGCCATTAAGGAGCGGGCAACCCAATGACCGGCGATTCATTGCATGGCAGGAAGAAGCGCAAGCCGCACCGGAACGGAAGGGGACTCTTCCTCGGCGCGGTGCTTGGCGCCGTCGTCGGCTACTTTGCGGGACGGGCATCGGGCAACCCTGCCATGGGCATCGCGCTGGGAGCGGTGGCCGGCGCGGCACTGCTGTACCGGGTCAACCCCGGCCCCTGGAAGCGCCGCTGACGCCTGCACCAGCCGCGGCGCCGCGCCGCTCCATCTGCCGCGCAAAGCCCTTGCCGCGATAAAATAATGTCTGTGCCCAGCTGGCAGGATCCACAGCCGCTTCCGGCCACATGGCAACGGTGCGATGCCGGAATTCTGCCACTGTGGTGGGACCGGCTGTGCGCCCAGACCGGCGAGCAGTCTGCCGCGCTCTACGCCGCCGGGCTCTTCACCGAGGACCGCCGACGGCCCATCGCCCAATGGTTCAATCCCGCCTTCAACGCCGCCCTGCTCGTGGCCCCGGAGACCTCCCCGGAATGGCCGGTGCAGCGCTTTGGAATCTTCTACGCGCCCCCGGACACCGGGTTCGTCCGGATCCACTCGGCACCGCACGAGTGGAACCCGCGGCAGCCCCGGAAGTCCCCCACGGAGAAGGAAGCCTTCCAGGCCGCCGTTGTGGAAGCCGAGAGGTTCCTGCAGGTGGAGATGGACTTCGTCTGAAGCCCGTGAGGAAACCGGCGTCAGCCCGTCAGGAAACCGGCACCGGGCCCCCGCACCTCACTGCGGCGGCCGGGGACGAACCGCCACAGCCGGGTGGTCCCAGCGCATCACGAAATCTGCCTGGCGGAGCGCAGCGGAGCTGCCGAGCAGTCCCATGGCCCGCAGCATTCCATTCCGAAGCACTTGCCCGGCCGGGTTCCGCATCGTGGCGAACCGGGCGACCTGCGAGGACCGGCGAACGATGAGTGAGGTCCTCGGCATCCGGGCTGCCGTGTAGTCCGCCAGTCCTTGCGGGACGCTGCCGGACCTGTCGAGGACGTACGCGAGGGTGACGGCGTCCTCAATGGCCTGGCAGGCCCCCTGGCCCAGGTTCGGAGCCATGGCGTGCGCTGCATCGCCCAGAATTGCTGCCCTGCCACGATGGAAGGCCGGCAGCGGTACCTGCATTGAGTGGATGTCGGCGCGCAGGACCGCCTCTTCATCGATCCGCCTGATGACTTCCGGAACAGGGGGGCGCAGGCCGCCAAACCGGCGCACCAGTTCGGCCTTCTCCTCGGCCCCGGTCCGCCGCGGCATCGGTTTATCCGCCGCCGCCTCGGCAAAGACGTACAGCCGCCCGTCCTTCATCGGCAGCATGCCGAACTCTCCGCCGCGGCTCCACGTGGTGCCCACCTGGTAGTCGATGCCGGCCGAAGGCACCAGCGCCTGCCAGGCCGTTAGTCCGGCAAACACCGGTCCGGGACACCCGGGAAAGAGCGCTGCCCTGGCTGCCGAGTGGATGCCATCCGCCGCGACCAGCACGTCGCCGCGCAGCACTTCCCCTGTTTCAAGGGTGACCTCACCGGTGGCTGCATCCAGGCCGGCAACAGGTGTCCCGAGTCGCAGCGAGCCAGGCGGAAGGTTGGCGGCCAGCATCTCCACGAGCTCGGCGCGGCGCAGCACCACTGCCGGATGGCCGTACCGCTCCTCGGCCAGGGAGGCGTCGTTGCGGGACAACCAGCCGCCCCGCGCGGTCCGGATGCCGCTCTCGCCCTGCAAGGTGGCAAGGGAATGGATCTGTTCCACGATGCCGCCGGGGATGGTGTCAAGGGCCCGCTGCGCGTTCGGGGCCATGATCAGGGCGTACCCCACGGGCCAGAGGGCCGCCGTCCGCTCCAGGACCTGGACGTCCCAGCCCTTGCCGGCAAACGCGAGCCCGGCAGTGAGCCCGCCGATGCCCGCGCCGATAACTATCGCCCGGCGCTTCGCTGTACCTGTCATCATCCGCCCTGTCCGCGGCACGGCACCAGCATCCGTCCTCCCCCATCATGCTCCCGGGCACAGTGCATGAGAAGAGTCACTGCCGGGAGGATGGGCGGCAAGAAAAAATCCCCGTTCCTCATGGCTGAGGAACGGGGATTTTCCGGCTGGCTCCTCCTGCTGGACTTGAACCAGCAACCCTTCGATTAACAGTCGAATGCTCTGCCAATTGAGCTAAGGAGGAATGAAGCAGGTATGACATTAGCAAAGGATTCCGGCGAATGTGAAATCGGCGGATTTGCGGGACGGATTGCCGTTCGCGGGGATAAAAAAATCCCCGTTCCGGAGGCCGGAACGGGGATTGTGCGCTCCTCCTGCTGGACTTGAACCAGCAACCCTTCGATTAACAGTCGAATGCTCTGCCAATTGAGCTAAGGAGGAATGAAGCGGGTATTAGCCTAGCAAACACCTGCCCCGGAAATGAAATCGGGGCCTGCCGAGGGGCCGGACACGGGGGCTACGCCTCCGCCCGCAGTGCGCGGCGTTCCATCTCCAGCATCATCAGCTCACGGTTGAGCCGCTGGTAGGTTTCCGGGTCCGCCGCAGGGTCCAGCCGCTGCAGCTGCCCCATCTTGTCCGCCTTGACCCTGGTGATCTGCAGCTCGAAGAGCCGGGAGAGGATGTCCCGGCAGTACTTCTGCACCGCCTCCTCCGTGCTTGCCGGCAGCGGCACCACCGCGAGCTCGGACACCAGCGGCCGCAGGGGCTCGGGAACCTCGTGCATCACGTGCTCCACCCACCGCACCGGATCGTTCACCAGGCCCGCGCCGGTGGCGCGCATGGCATCGTGGACGGCCTGGAACGCCGGCGTGGCGAACCGGGCAGCGGCAAACCGCTCCCAGACCCCGCCGCCCAGCAGTGCGGGCTCCTGGAGGGCCACTTCGAGCGCCTGGCGCTCCATGGAGGCGACAGGGTCCCGCGGGTCGGGCCGGTGGAAGGAAGGAACAGCGCCCGACGCCGGCCCTGCGGCAACGCCTGGCCCGCCGGCTTGGGCGGCCGGAGCGGACGTCCGGGGAGCGGCGGCAGGAGCCCCTCCCTGGTCACCGCGTTTTACGGCGGCGTTGACGAGCCTCAGCACCTCGTTGGGGTCCGGCATCCCCAGCCAGCCTGTGAGCTCCTGGCAGTAGCCCGTCCGGGTGGAAGCGTCACGGATGCCCGCCACCACCGGTACCGAGGCTTTCAGGCCCTGCACCCGCCCTTCCACGGTGTCCAGGTTGAACTGTTTCAGGGTGGTGCGGATGGCGAATTCGAACAGGGGCCGGCGGGACTGCACCAGGGCATGAACGGCTTCGTCGCCCCTGCTTTGGCGCAGGTCGCAGGGATCGGCACCTGTGGGTTCCACCGCCACGTACGTCTGCGCGGTGAAGCGCTGGTCTTCCTCGAAGGCCCGCAGCGCGGCCTTCTGGCCGGCGGCGTCGCCGTCGAAAGTGAACACCACCTCTCCCCCGGTGCCGTCGTCGGAGAGCAGCCGCCGGGCAATCTTGATGTGCTCGGTGCCGAACGCGGTGCCGCAGGTGGCCACCGCCGTCGTGATTCCTGCCAGGTGGCACGCCATCACGTCGGTGTAGCCCTCCACCACCACCAGCTGGCGGTCCTTGGCTATGCTGCGCTTGGCGAGGTCAATGCCGTAGAGGACCTGGGATTTTTTGTACAGGGCGGTCTCGGGGGTGTTGAGGTACTTGGGCCCCTGGTCGTCCTCGTAGAGCTTGCGGGCGCCAAAGCCGATGGTGTCCCCGGCGATGTCCTTGATGGGCCAGATGAGGCGGCCGCGGAAGCGGTCGTAGATGCCGCGGTTGCCCTCGGAGAACATGCCAGTGAGCTTCAGCTCGGCGTCGGTGAAGCCGCGGCCGCGGAGGTGCTTGAGGAGGGCGTCCCAGCCCTGGGGAGCGTAGCCGCAGCCGAAGTGTTCCGCTGCCGCCCGGTCGAAGCCGCGGCCGTGCAGGAAGGTCCGTGCCTCCGCCGCGCCCGGCGTCAGCAGCTGGGCGCGGAAGAATTCGTCCGCGATTTTGTGGGCGTCCAGCAGCCGCTGCCGGCGCCCCACCTCCTCGCGGTTGGGGCCGGTGCCGCCGTCCTCGTACCGGAGCTCGTAACCGATGCGTGCGGCAAGTTTCTCCACGGCCTCCTGGAAGGAGCTGTGGTCCTGCTTCTGGACGAAGGCAATGACGTCGCCGTCCTCACCGCAGCCAAAGCAGTGGTAACGGCCTACCTGCGGGCGGACGGTGAAGGACGGCGAGCGCTCGTCGTGGAACGGGCACAGGCCCTTGAAGGTCCCCAGCCCGGCACCCTTGAGCGTGACATAGCCGTCAACCACTTCCTTGATGTCCGTGCGCTGGCGTACTTCGTCAATATCTTCGCGTTTGATCAGCCCAGCCACAGAGCAATCCTAATGCGGGGGTACGACGGCGGAAGCCGCCTTATGGCGTTCCTCACCACAGTGCACATCACCACAGCGACGGCAGGCTCCCCACCAGGCGCTCGTACAAGGCCAGGGCGGAACCGTCCGTGAGGGAGGCCACCTGGTCGATCACCACACGCAGCCGGGCGCCGTCGTCGGGGGCGTCCCGCCAGTCGGCAGCGAACATGGGCTCCAAGTGCCGGTCACCTGTGGCGCTCAGGGCGGTCACCAGGGCGTGGAGCACCTCGCGCTGGCGTTCATAAATGGGCTGCCGGTGCTCGGTGGTCATCACGAACGTGGTGGCCAGGCCCTTCATGACGGCGATTTCCATCACCGTTTCATCCGGGACCATGAGTTCGGCGTTGTAGCGCGTGAGCCGGCCGGGACCGTAGACAGCACGGGTGGTTTCGAGCGCGCTTTGGCAGAACCGGCCGATCAGCTGGCTGGTCATGTTCTTCAGGGCGGCCATGGATTTGCGGCTGCCGTCCGCCTCCCGAACCCACACATCGGTGGCTTCCAGACGGGCCAAGGCGGCGTCAATGGCGGCGGGGTCGTTGTGCGGCAGGTACCACTGCTTGGCGTAGCCCACCACGCGGGCGCGGTGGTCAGGGTTGTCCATCCAGCGGAGCTGGAAGTGCCCGGCGACGATCGCGTCCTCCACGTCGTGGACCGAGTACGAAATGTCGTCCGCGAGGTCCATCACCTGGGCTTCCAGGCAGGACCGGCGCTCGGGGGCGCCCTGCCGGATCCAGGTGAAGATGGGCAGGTCATCCTCGTAGGCGCCGAACTTGCTGGTCCGCTGGCCGTGGATGACCGGGGCCTCCAGTGCGGACCATGGGTATTTGGCCGCCGCGTCCAGGCTCGCCCGGGTGAGGTTCAGCCCGGCGGGCAGGCCATCCGCCGTCAGCACCTTGGGCTCCAGGCGGGTCAGCAGCCGCAGGGTCTGGGCGTTGCCCTCGAAGCCGCCGATGGCGTGCGCCACCTCGTTCAGCGCTGACTCCCCGTTGTGGCCGAAGGGCGGGTGCCCGAGGTCGTGGCTCAGGCAGGCGGTGTCCACCACATCAGGGTCGCAGCCCAGGGCGCGGCCGAGTTCGCGGCCCACCTGCGCCACCTCCAGGCTGTGGGTCAGCCGGGTCCGGACGAAGTCGTCGGTGTCCGGGGCCACCACCTGGGTTTTGGCACCCAGCCGGCGCAGGGCGGAAGAATGCAGGACGCGGGCGCGGTCCCGCTCAAAATCGGAGCGGTACGTGCTTTTCGGCGGCTCCTCCACCCAGCGGGCGGAATCGTCGGCATCGTAGCCGGGCAGCACCGGCGCGGCCGTGCGGGCCTCAGCCACCGGAGACGTCCAGCTCTGCTGCCGAGATGTCCCTGGACTGGTCGTCGTTCAGGGCACGGGACTCCAGCCAGTCCTTGGGCAGGGCGGGCTTCTTGGGTGATCCGGCACGGCCGCGCGGGCCCTCCGCGTCACCGCCCGGGTACGGCGAGTCAAGGTCCAGTTCGGCCAGGGTATCGCGCAGCACCTCGAGGCTGGTCACCAGCGCCAGCCGGGTGCGCAGCTCTCCGCCCACCACGTAGCCCTTGAAGTACCAGGCGATGTGCTTGCGGATCTCGCGGAGCGCCTTGCCTTCGTCGCCGAAGGTCTCCACCATCAGCTCGGCATGGCGGTAGACGCCCTCGGCCACCTGGCGCAGGTTGGGCCGGAAGCGGGTGTCGCTGCCTTCGAACGCCGCCTGCAGATCGCCGAACAGCCACGGCCGGCCCTGGCAGCCTCGGCCCACCACCACGCCGTCCACCCCGGTTTCGCGGACCATCCGGACGGCGTCCTCCGCCGACCAGATGTCGCCGTTGCCCAGCACCGGGATATCCGGGAGGGCTTCACGGAGCCGCGCGATGGCGGACCAGTCCGCCTGGCCCGAGTAGAACTGGGCGGCGGTGCGGCCGTGAAGCGCGACGGCGGCCACGCCGGAATCGCGGGCGATGCGGCCGGCGTCGAGGTACGTCAGGTGGTCCTCGTCAATGCCCTTGCGCATCTTGATGGTCAGCGGGATGTTGCCCCGGGAGGCTTCCTTCACGGCAGTCTGGACGATGGACGTGAAGAGGTCGATCTTCCAGGGCAGGGCGGATCCGCCGCCGCGCCGGGTGACCTTGGGGACGGGGCAGCCGAAGTTCAGGTCGATGTGGTCCGCCCTGTCCTCCTCCACAAGCATCCGCACTGCCTGGCCCACCGTCACCGGATCCACGCCGTACAGCTGGACGGACCGGACCTTCTCGTCGTCGTCGTGGGAAATGATCCGGAGGGATTCGGGGGTCCGCTCCACCAACGCGCGGGAGGTAACCATCTCCGCCACGTACATGCCGCCGCCGTATTCACGGCAGAGCCTGCGGAAGGCAGAGTTGGTGATCCCGGCCATGGGTGCCAGGATCACCGGCGTGTCCACGGTGATGGGACCCAGCTTCAGGGGCGGGAGTTCCAGCTTGGGAGCGGGAGTAGTTGCTGCAACAGTCACCATTCCATTGTTGCAAAGCCGGACAAATCGGATGGCCCGTCAAGGATCGCCTCCACCGGCCGGGTTAGCGGCGGCCCGGTCAGGGGGCTGGAGAGCGTCCGTCCGGTCGGCGGCATTCTCGGTCGGCGGCGTTCGCGGTCAGTGGCGTTCGCGGTCAGGGGCGTTCCCGGTCGGCGGCGGCCCGGCGGCCGCGGCGGGTAAGCGGCGCGCCCTCCTGACCATCAGCCGAGTCCAGACGTTGAGCGGCACCCGGTCCTTCGCCGGCGCCGGCGCCTGCGGCGGCGCCTGGTTGTGCGGCAACGCGCCGGGCCCGTCCTTCCAACGCCGCGGCTGCGAGCGCACCGGTGTCCGCGACATCGTCCAGGTTGTGGCCGGTGCCGGCATCGCGTGCACTGGCCCCGCGTGGCTGGGATCCGCCTGCCACGGCCACGGCAGGGGCTTCGGCGGCGGCCGCACCGGCGTTGATGCCGGTCGCCTTGACCACCAGGACCGCGATGAGGGTGGTCACCGGGATGGCCAGGACCAGCCCGATGGAGCCGACGAGCGTCCTGATGACTTCTTCCGAGAGCTCTGCGCTGGTCAGCGTCTCCCCCAGCGGCCGGTCGTAGAGCATCACGATGATGAGGATGGGCAGCGCCGCACCGGCGTACGCGAAGGCAATGGTGTAGACCGTGGAGGCGATGTGGTCGCGGCCAATCCGCATGGCGGAGGTGAACAGCTTCCGCGCGCTGCTGCCCGGGGCCAGTTCGTACAGTTCCCACACGGCGGAGGACTGGGTGATGGTGACGTCGTTCAGGACGCCCAGGCCGGAGATGATGAGCCCGCACAGGATCACGCCGGAGATGGAGATGTTGGCTGAGGTGTTGACCAGGGTGGTGGCGTCGTGGTTGCCCACGCCCGCGAGGTTGGCCGCATTCGTGGCCCAGGCGGCCAGGAGCGCCGTAATGCCCAGGCCGAAGATGGTGCCCAGCAGCGCGGTGGAGGTCCGGGCCGAGAATCCGTGGGCGAAGTACAGGACCCCGATCATGATCACGGTGGACCCCACCAGCGCCAGCAGCAGGGGCGGCTTCCCTTCCACGAGGCCCGGAAGCATGAAGCTGGCCAGCACGAAGTAGGCGCCGACCAGCCCGACGAGCGCGCGGAAGCCCCGCCACCGCGCCACGGCGATGACCACGGCTGCGTACAGCAGGGCCAGCAGCACGATGGGCAGGGTCCGCACAAAGTCCACGAAGATGTAGGCGGGCGAACCCTGCGAGGCCGAGGCGCCCTGGGCATTGGACAGGTTCAGGTAGCGGATCTGGTCCCCGGGCTTGACGCCGTGGGACTTGGCGACGTCCGGGTTGATGACCACTTTGACGGGGCTGCCGCCCTTGTCCGGTTCAGTGAAGGCGAAGGTGCAGTCCGATCCCTGCTGGCCCGGGCTTTGGGTTGGCGCCTGCCCGTCCTGAGCCTGGGGCGTTTGGTTCTGCTGGCCGGCCCCCTGCATGCAGTTTTCCGTTACCACGCTTTGGATGGTGCCCGTATCGAAGGTCACGCCAGGGGCAGCCGAGTACGGGTTGGCCAGCGAGATGCCTTCCTTGCTTCCGGAGGGCCAGAGCATGGCCATCCCGGCCAGGGTCAGCAGGGTGATGGGAATGAGCACCGCTGCCAGGATCCGGTTGGCCTTCCTCCGGGCAGCCATCGCCTGCGGCGTCGGCTCCGAATGACCTGTAGAAGCGTGGGAATGGCCGGCGCCCATCAGCAGTGAAACCTCATACGTTGAACTCTACGTCCGGCACCGTAGGGTTGATAAATGGATCATTGGGAGGTACCAGGCGTGACCAACCGAAGCGCTGAAGACAGCAGCAAACTGCCCTCCGGCGGCGTCCCCCCGGCACCCGGCCACCAGGCCGTGCTGAGTGTGCTCGAGGCCTCCGGTCCCACCAGGGGCGTGGCACTGGTGCTCCACGGCGGCAAGTCCCACAGCCGCGAACCGGTGGAAGCCCTGCACCTGAGCCCGGCCCGTATGGTGCCCTTCGCGAGGCACCTGCACCGCGCCGGGCGGAAACATGGGCTGGCGGTCTGGTCGCTGCGCAACAGCGTCCGCGGGTGGAACGGGCCGGACATGTCCCCGGTGCAGGACGCCCGGTGGGCGCTGCGGCAGATCGAAGAGCAGCATCCCGGCGTACCCGTATTCCTGGTGGGCCACTCCATGGGCGGGCTGACGGCTGTTTGCGCCGCCGGCCATCCCCAGGTGGAAGCGGTGGTGGCGCTGGCTCCCTGGCTCAGCCCGCAGACGCCAACCTCAGGTGTCGCCGGCAGGAAGGTCCTGATCGTGCACGGGACCCTGGACCGGTGGACCAGCCCGTCCCAGTCGCTGGCGTTCGCGCGGCGGGGCTCAGAGGCAGCGGCCAGCATGCAGTACGTGGCGTTGAAAGGGGCTGGCCACTTCATGCTCCGCAAGGTCCGTTTGTGGCAGATCCTGGCCACCGGGTTCGTCATCAAGGCGTTCAGCGAAAGCACGGGCGCCACTGTCCGGCCGCCCCGCGCCTTCGGGCAACTCCTGCCGGAATCGTCCGTCCAGGTGACCCTGTGAGCCGTTTACCCGGAACGCCTTCCTGGCGACTCTTTATTGGCCCCAGACGGGCCTGAAACCCGGATTCCCCGAACAGCTGGAGACATGCATGCCATGGCATCCGCCGCCCAGTGACCGTTTCTACCGGCTGATTGTCCGCCTGGGCCAGGTCCTCCGGTGGGCCTTCCGGATCACCATCCTTCCCACCGGGCTGGAACATGTGCCGGCACCCGGCCTGCGCCATGGCATCGCGCGGACCGTGGTGCCCGGCTCCGGCGCCGTCTTTGCCATCACGCACTTTGGCTACCTGGACTTCGCGGCGTCCGAACTGGTCCTGTGGAAGCATTCCCGCGCCCACATGCGCTTCATGATCCACCAGGGGGCGGCCGACCACTGGCTGGCAGGCCCCGCTATCAGTGCTACAAACAGCGTGGTGGTGGGGTACACCGAACGCGCCGGCGCTTTTGACAAGGCGGTGGCCAAGCTCAGGAGCGGCGAATACCTGGCCGTGTTCCCGGAGGCGGGAGTGAGCAGGAGCTTCCTGGTCCGGGAGTGCAAAACAGGTGCCGTACGAATGGCAGCCGAAGCAGGCGTCCCCGTCTTCCCGGTCTCGGTGTGGGGCGCGCACCGGCTCTTGACAAGGGGGCAGCGGTTTTCCCCGCGGAGGGCATGGCGTGCACCGGTCCGGGTGCATTACGGCGAACCGCTCCGGTTCCCGCCTGGTGTGGACGCGGAACGCGAAACCGAACTCCTGCGCCGAACGCTGCAGGCGGGCATCGATGCCTGCATCGCGGACTTCCCGCTGAAACCGGAGCCCGGCGCCTGGTGGATGCCGCGGCACCTGGGCGGCGGTGCTCCTTCCGAAGCTGAGCGGCAGGCGCTGGACGCCCAGGACGCCGCCAGGGGCCGCCGTCGTACTCCCCGAAAGTAGGTAGCGCCAAGTGTCCTTGTGGAGGTCCACAACGACACTTGGCGCTACCTGGTTGGATGGGGCCCGGACGAAGCTCTAGTCCGAGACCACGAGGGTTTCGGCGCCGGCGAGCCTGGCTTTCCCGCTGTCGAGGAGGGGTTCGACGGCGGCGCGCAGGGCCGTCATCGAGTCATCCAGTTCCAGCATCACCGGGTGCTGGTACGCGATCAGTGCCAGCATGTCGCGGACAGCCTCGGCGGCGTCATCGGCATCCAGCGCCGGTTCGTGGCCGACGAAGACGTCCGTGGGTGCCTCCGCTCCCTCGGGCTCAGGGCCCTGGGCGGGGTCCGGGTTGGCGGGCGCCGCGTAGCTGACGGCAAAGGCGCGGATGCGGCCCTTCTTACTCGGCGCCACCCCCGCACCGAACGCCGATTCCGGCTGTGCCCGCAGCACGATGGCGCCGTGCGCTCCGGTGAGGTCATCCAGGAACAGCTTCTGAACCTGGCCCATGGACAGCACGCCCGGGGAATCCCAGCCGTGGATGGAGGTGTAGTACCTGCCCACGACATCGGTCAGTTCCACGGACCCGGTGGCCAGCTCCATCACCACGTCGGAGCCGGCGTCCTGGTCGCCGGCGGACCCGCCGTCCTTGGCAGGGAACACGGGAAGCCGCAAGGCACCCGGTTCCACGATGACCAGCCGGGACCGCTGGATGGGCGAAAGTCCCACGGCTTCGGCGAAGGCGGCCCCCGGCGTACCGGGCTCCACCTTGGCGCGGAACTTGGCAACGCCCGACGGCGCGTGCTCGGCTTCCCGCCGCAGCATGGCCAGGAGGCTGGCTCCGATGCCGGCACGGCGGTGGTCCTTCGCCACTTCGATGTACGTCCACAGCCGTTCAGGGTGCAGCGAGGCCTCGTAGACCACACCGGCAGCCACCGGGATCCCGACCTCGTCGATCACGTCCTCGGCCACGATGCAGCGGCGCCAGAGAGCGCCGCCGGTGCCGGCAGAGGACGGCGCGAGCGCGCCGCGGAACTGGCGCGCCTGGGACGTTTCCGGGCCGCCCCAGATTTCAAGGAGCGCCAGGTCGTCGCCCTCGCGCCATTCGCGGTATTCGATGGCCATGCTCAGGCGCCGATCAGGCGTGCGGCCAGGTAGCCCTCCACCTTGTCCAGGGAAACGCGTTCCTGGCTCATGGTGTCCCGCTCGCGGATGGTCACGGCCTGGTCCTCGAGAGTGTCGAAGTCAACCGTGATGCAGAACGGGGTGCCGATTTCGTCCTGGCGGCGGTAGCGGCGGCCGATGGCGCCGGCATCGTCGAAATCGATGTTCCAGTTCTTGCGCAGCTGGGTGCCGAGGTCCTTGGCTTTCGGGGACAGGTCCTCGTTGCGGCTCAGCGGCAGCACGGCGGCCTTCACCGGGGCCAGCCGCGGGTCCAGCTTCAGGACGGTGCGGACGTCCACGCCCCCCTTGGCGTTGGGGGCCTCGTCCTCGGTGTAGGCGTCCACCAGGAAGGCCATGAAGGAACGGGTCAGGCCGGCCGCGGGTTCAATGACGTACGGGGTGTAGCGCTCGTTCGTGGCCTGGTTGAAGTAGCTCAGGTCCGTGCCGGAGGCCTTGGCGTGCGTCGAGAGGTCGAAGTCGGTCCGGTTGGCGATGCCTTCCAGCTCGCCCCACTCGGAGCCCTGGAAGCCGAAGCGGTATTCGATGTCCGTTGTGCCCTTGGAGTAGTGGCTGAGCTTTTCCTGCGGGTGCTCGAAGAAGCGCAGGTTCTCTTCACGGATGCCCAGGCCGGTGTACCAGGCCATGCGCTCCTTCATCCAGTACTGGTGCCACTCTTCGTCCATGCCGGGCTCGACGAAGAACTCCATCTCCATCTGCTCGAACTCGCGGGTGCGGAAGATGAAGTTTCCGGGCGTGATCTCGTTGCGGAAGGACTTGCCGATCTGGCCGATGCCGAACGGGGGCTTCTTGCGGGAGGTGGTGAGGACGTTGTTGAAGTTCACGAAGATGCCCTGGGCGGTTTCCGGGCGCAGGTAGTGCATGCCTTCTTCGCTGGCCACGGGGCCCAGGAAGGTCTTGAGCAGGCCGGAGAATTCCTGCGGCTCGGTCCATTCACCGCGGGTGCCGCAGTTGGCGCAGGCGATGTCCTTCAGGCCGTTCTCGGCGGGGCGGCCCTTCTTCTCCTCGTACTCTTCCTCGAGGTGGTCGGCGCGGTAGCGCTTGTGGCAGGAGAGGCATTCCACCAGCGGGTCGGAGAAGACCTCCACGTGGCCGGAGGCTTCCCACACCTGGCGGGGCAGGATGACGGAGGAGTCCAGGCCCACCACGTCCTCGCGGCCGCGGACCATGGACTGCCACCACTGGCGCTTGATGTTTTCCTTCAGCTCGGCGCCAAGGGGCCCGTAGTCCCAGGCAGAACGCGAACCTCCGTAGATCTCACCGGCCTGGAACACGAAGCCCCTCCGCTTGGAGAGGGAAATGACCTGGTCGAGAACGGATTTTGCTGCCATGGGGTAACTCCAGTTTCTACAGGGCCGCTGGGTGCGGTCCGCGGTTTTCAGGCCCCGGGCATCACCAAAAGCAGGGCACTTCCGGTGGCCGGTCGGGGCGGATGAAGGGGGTGGTAAAGCTGCGTGTCCTAGCCTACCGGCCGCTGCCTGCAGAGCGCGCCCCGCGGCCACGGCAGCGTGGCCAGGATAATGGCGGCCAGCGTCAGGATGGTGCCCAGGACGGTGGCGGGCGCCACCACGGTGCCGGGGCCGGGAAGCACCACGTCCAGGGCCAGCGATCCGAGCAGCTGGCCCGCGATCATTCCCAGCCCAGTCACCAGGACGCCCAGGCTTCGAACCAGCAGCGCTCCCAGGCCAATGAAGACACAGCCCATGGGACCGCCCAGGTAGTACCACCACTCCCCCGGCAGCGGGTTGCCCGGCCCGGCCACCGAAACCTTGACGGCGAGCGCGGTCCACAGCACCAGGCAGCCGGCCACGAAGTTGACGAGTGTGGCGGCGATGGGGGTCCCGTAGTGGACGGTGGCGGTGCCGTTCATGGCCTGCTGGAAGCTCATGAGGAACCCTGCGGCCACAGGGAGCAGGAGTGGAAGCACCAAAGAAGCGGGACCGCCGTCGGTTCCGGGCGCGGAGCCTGAGGCGAAACGCGGTGAAACAGCCCATGCGACGGCGGCGATGGTGAGCACGCAGCCGATGATCCGGATGCCCGTGACCGGTTTCTTGCCCGCGGGCCCGAGGCCCAGCCGGTCCACCAGGAGTCCGCTCACCGTCTGCCCGGTGACGGTGGCCACCGTGAACAGCGCCACCCCAAGGAGGCCTACCGTGAAGGACTGGGCAAAGACAAAGACCGCCCCGATGCAGCCGGCGAGGACGTAGATGGGGGGAAAGGCCCTGCTGCGGACGGCCGGAAGGATCCTGGCCAGCCCGGCGCGGCCGCGGGGCAGGAGCAGCGAGATGAGGATCATGACCACCAGGCCTGTGCTGAAGCTCACCACGGCGGCAGCGATTCCGTCATTGAGCCGGGCTCCGAGTGCTCCGTTGATGCGGCCCTGGACAGGGATGGCAAGGCCGGCGCCTACCGCCAGCGGCAGGCCTGCGAGCAGCGGCAGGCGGGAGGTGGAGGTCATTGAATCCACCTTACGTCAGGCATTATTGCTACATGAGCAACCCCGTTGAGGACGTCCCCATCCGTGACAGCATGATCCGTCTGGGCCAGCTGCTGAAGCTCGCCAACCTGGTGGAGGACGGTGTGGAGGCCACGGATCTGATCAAGAACGGCCTGGTGAAGGTCAACGGCGAAATCGACGACCGGCGCGGCCGCCAGCTGCACAACGGCGACACCGTCACGGTCAATAACCAGACCGTACGCGTGGTGGCACCCGAAGCGGACTGAACCTGCTGCGACGGCGGAGCGGCGCCCGAAAGGTGACCGGCCGCCGTCGTACGCCTACTTCTTCAGGACCTCGTGGGTGAGGAACTCCCCCACATGCCCGATTTCCTGCTGGTTGATGCCGTGCCACATGCCCGTGTACAGCACTTTGGTGAGCTTGACGTGCTTGCGGACCCAGCCCATGGTGAAGTCGATCTTGTCAGGGGTGATCACGGGGTCCTGCTGGTCCCGCCCCCAGAACATGGGAATGGTTCCGTCCAGTTCGGCGTCCCGGAAGGTGGGGTCGTCGCCGGCGTCCACCACGAAGCCTGACAGGCCGACGACGGCCGCGAAGTCCGTGGGCCGCTGCCGCAGCAGCGTGGTGGCCATGGCCATCCCCATGGAAAAACCGAGCAGGGACACCGACGGGTGGCCCACCTTGATGGTGTCGATCCAGTCGAGCACGAAGGACGACGCCGCCTTGACCCGGTCCAGCGAATAGTCGATGGAGGCGTTGAGCGGGAACCAGGTGAAGCCGGGGCCCATAGCAATGGGCGCGCGGACGGAGGCCACTGCGAAGTCCCCCGGCAGCAGGTCTGCCAGGCTCAGCAGGTCCTGCTCGTTGGCGCCATATCCGTGCAGGAGCACCAGCAGCGGCTTTCCGTCGCGCTGGTCCTCCGGGTGGGACCACAGAACAACAGGGGCAGGAAATACATCGGCTTCAGTCATGGTTTCCATTGTTACAGCTACCTGAGGGCAACAACCTACGTTCGCGTAGCCAGAGAGCCGGAAGGCAGGATAAGGACCGTGACTGACGCAAGCATCATTGAAACCCCGCATGCACGCTCCGGATCCCACCCCTGGACCCGGTATGTGGCCATGGGCGATTCCTTCACCGAGGGCATCGGCGACCCCGAGCCCTCAAGCCCCGGCGGCTTCCGCGGCTGGGCGGACCGGGTGGCGGAGGAACTGGGCCGCACCCAGCCGGACTTCGCGTACGCCAACCTCGCGGTACGGGGCCGGCTGCTGCAGCAGATCGTGGACCAGCAACTGGCGCCCTGCCTGGCCCTGAAGCCGGACCTTGTCACCCTGTCCGCCGGGGGCAACGACCTCATCCGCCCGGGCGGTGACCCTGACGCGCTGGCCGAAAAGCTGGATTCCGTGGTGCAGATCCTGGCCATGGGCGGCGCCACTGTGGTCCTCTTCAACGGGCCCGATACCGGTTCGTCCGTGCTGGGCAGGATCCGCAGCAAGGTGGCCATCTATAACGAGAACCTGCGCACCGTCGCGGCCCGGCACGACGCGGTCATTGCGGACATGTGGTCCCTCCGGCAGCTCAGCGACCCCCAGATGTGGGACCAGGACCGGCTGCATTTCTCGCCGCTGGGCCACCACACCATCGCGGCCATGGTGCTGGATGCACTGAACGTGGAGCACACCCTGGAGCCGCTGCAGCCCAAGGCCCTGCCGCACCGGACGTGGCGCGAGGCGCGGTCCGGTGACCTGGTGTGGGCGCGCGAATACTTTGTCCCGTGGGTGCTGCGCCGCCTCCGCCACCAGTCCTCCGGGGACGGCATCACCGCAAAACGTCCGACGCCGGGTCCCGTCTTTGGCCCGGGCGTTCCGCTGGGTTCGGGCGAGGGGCCGCTGGGTACCGCGGAGCCGTCCCGGCGCTGACGCCGGAACTTGGAACCTGGCAGCGGCGCAGGCGGGCGGTATGGAACCGGACATGGTGGTGCGGCTGAGGCTGCAGGCCCAGATGCTTCGGGATCCCGCTGCCGCATCGCCGAAGGCCGCCTTGCGAAAACTGCTGGCCGTGCAGGCGCAGGAGTTTCCCTACGCCCGGTGGAGCCTGGCCCAGCGGGTGTCGGCGGGCGCATCCCCCGTTGCGGCAGCGGAGGTTGAGCAGGCAGTGGCCGACGGCCGGATCCTGCGGACCCATATCCTCCGGCCCACCTGGCATTTTGTGCACCGTGACGACCTCCGGTGGCTGTCAATCCTCTCTGCCCCACGGCTCCACCAGGCCAATGCGCCGACGTACCGCCTCACCGGAATCGATGAAGCAACTGCGGCCCGGGGCGGCGAGGTGCTGGCCGGGGCTGTGGCCGGCGGCAACCACCTCACCCGCGGGCAACTGGCCGTGAAGCTGCAGGAGGCCGGCTTCGAGGCCAGCGGACTGCGCCTTGCGTACATCATCATGCACGCCGAAGCCAGCGGCGTCCTTGCCAGCGGCACGCCGGTCCGGAGCCCGGGCGGTGCACTAAGACAGACGTACGCGCTCTTTGACGAGCGGGTACCCGCCGGGCCGGCCGTACCGCTTTCCCGGCCGGAAGCACTGGCTGAACTCGCCCTCCGCTACTTCACCAGCCGGGGACCCGCCACGATCCGGGACTGCGCGGACTGGTCAAAGCTGACAATGACCGATATACGTCAGGGTGTGCAGCTGGCCATGGAGGCCCATCCCGGTGCCCTGGGAGCAACGGCCATTGACGGCGTCGAGCATTACTATCCTGTAGAAGCCGGCGGGGAAGCCAGCGCTGGTCCTGACCGCGGACCTCGCTCCGATAGCAGACCGCGGGTCGACCTGATCCAGTGCTACGACGAATATGTGATGGGCTATTCCGCCACCCGGCATTACATGGGCGGCAGCGCCCCTTCCTTCCCCTTTGCCGGCGAGCCCATCCACGTGGTGCTGCTGGATGGGCGGATGGCCGGCTCCTGGCGGCACAAACTGCTTCCGGACCGGTGCGAACTCGATATCCGGTTGTCCCATGCCGCTGAAATGCCGGGTTCCCCGTTGGCCGCCGCGGTCCAGGATGCTCTGGACCGCTACGCGGCTTTCACGGGGCTCCCGGCCGTTCGTGTGCACTCCGGGGCTAAGCTGGAAGGACACACATGAGAGGCGCCCCACCGTGAGCAACCTGTTTTTCTGGATCATCATCCTGTCACTCCTGATCCCGGTGGCCATGCGGATGTACCGGAAATCCGTGGCCCGCAGGGACCATGGGCAGAGCTTCTCCGGGCGCTACCCGGAGCAGTTCCCGGGCGCCGGCCAATTCCCTGGATCGGCCGGGCCGCAGAGCAAGCAGCCCCGCGACGGCTACACCCAGCAGGACTATTTTGCCGGCGGATTCCAGCAGATCGAGCGGCCGCAGCCCATCAATGATCCCCAGCCGCTGCCCTACCAGTATGGCCAGCCGCCCCAGCAGCCGATGCCGGGCGCCGACAACCGGACCGCGCCGCAGCCGCCGTTCCAGCAGCCCCCGTTCTCCCAGCCCCCGTTCTCCCAGCCCGGGGCCCAGCAGGGCGCGCCCGGCCAGCCCTCCCCCGAACAGCACGTGGCCCCCGCTACTCCCCCGCCGCCGTCGGCCCCTCAGGGCTACCGGGCGCGGAAGCTTGCGGAACTGGACCAGCAATACAGCAACGGCGAACTGTCCGTCGAGGAGTACATGACACGCCGCAGCGACATCATGAACGGCTGAACTGCGTCACATCCACCAGCGGAAAGCCCACGTGCGTTAGTCCACCAGCGGAAAGACCACGCGCGTTAGTCCACGCGCTTTAGTCCACCTGCGGAAAACCCAGGTCGATGACCGACGTTGCGGGGTCCGGCCACCGCGTGGTGACCACTTTTCCCCGGGTGTAGAACCGGATGCTGTCCGGCCCGTACATGTGCGTGTCCCCGAACAGGGAGTTCTTCCAGCCACCGAAGGAGAAGGTACCCACCGGAACCGGGATGGGCACGTTGACCCCCACCATGCCGGCCTCGACGTCGAACTCGAACTGCCGGGCGGCACCGCCGTCGCGGGTGAAGATGGCAACCCCGTTTCCGAACTCGTTGTCGTTGACCAGGCGGACCGCATCGCTGTAGGAATCTACCCGGACTACGGACAGGACGGGACCGAAGATTTCGTCGTCGTAGACCTTCATGCCCGGCTTGACGTGATCCACCAGGCTGACTCCGATAAAAAACCCGTTGGAATCGAACTGCTGCGAGCGGCCGTCAACAACCACTGTGGCGCCTTCATCTTCGGCGCCTGCCACATAAGAGGCCACCCTGTCCCGGTGCTCGGCGGTGATCAACGGTCCCATCTGCGATGCGGGGTCCGTCCCGGGACCAATCGTGAGGGTGGCCATCCGGCTTTGGATGGCCGCCACCAGGTCGTCGGCGATGGCACCGACGGCGACGAGCACGCTGACCGCCATGCAGCGCTCACCGGCCGAGCCGTAGGCAGCTGAAATGGCGGCGTCTGCTGCCATGTCCAGGTCCGCGTCCGGCAGGACCACCATGTGGTTCTTGGCCCCGCCCAGGGCCTGGACCCGCTTGCCGTGGTCGGCCGCGCGCTTGTAAATCGACTGCGCTATGGGCGTTGAGCCCACGAAGCTGACGGCCTTGACGTCCGGGTGTTCAAGCAGCACATCCACGGCTCCCTTGTCGCCCTGCACCACGTTCAGCACACCCGCCGGCAGTCCCGCTTCGGCGAAGACTTCCGCGATGAACACGGCGGAGGACGGGTCCTTTTCACTGGGCTTCAGCAGCACGGTGTTGCCGCACGCCAGGGCACTGCCGATCATCCAGAGCGGCACCATGGCCGGGAAGTTGAACGGGGTGATGCAGGCGACCACACCCACAGGCTGCCGGACGGAGTGCACGTCCACGCCGCTGGAGACCTGCTCCGAGCGTTCCCCCTTAAGCATGTGGGACAGTCCGGTGGCGAACTCGATGTTCTCGAGGCCGCGCGAAATCTCCCCTTCGGCGTCGGAGAGTACTTTGCCGTGCTCACTGGTCAGGATGGCGGCCAGCTCGGACTTGCGCTGTGTGAGGATTTCGCGGACCCGGAAGAAGATGTTGGTCCGCTTCGCCAGGCTCGTCGCCCGCCAGGCGGGCAGCGCGGCCGTGGCAGCGGCGATGGCTTCCTCTACCCGGGCAGCGGAAGCGAGCGCAACCTGCTTTTCCTGTTCTCCGGTGGCCGGGTTGAACACGGGGCCAAAGCGCTCGGCATCGGCAACGCGGCTGCCGTTGATGTAATGCGGAATGGTGTGCATGAAAGTCTCTCTTCTACTTTGCTGAATCCAGGGAACCGTCGGCGAGCTTGATGATCATGGAGCAGTCCTTGCCGGACTCGCCCGCATCGATGAGGCGCTGGTACAGCTGCTGAACATGCCTGCCGATTTCGAGCGGCGTGCCGGTGTCCTCGGCAGCGCTGATGGCCAGGCCGATGTCCTTGTTCGCCAGCTCGGCGGTGAACGTGGGCGCGAAGTCGTTGTTGGATGCGGCGGTGGGGACCACACCGGGAACGGGGTACCAGGTGCGCAGGGCCCAGCTGTCACCGGAGGACACGGAGGCGATGTCCCAGAACACCTTCTTGTCGAGTCCGAGCCTGTCGGCCAGCACTGCACCCTCAGCGGTGGAGGCCAGGTTGATCAGGAGCATCAGGTTGTTGCAGATCTTGGCCGCTTGGCCGGTAGTGGCTCCGCCGGTGGGGATGATGTTGGTGGCCATCGGCCCGATGTAGCGGGTGGCATCCGCTACTGCGTCGGCTTCACCGCCCACCATAAACGTGAGTGTTCCTGCTTTGGCGCCACTCATCCCGCCGGAGACGGGGGCATCGACGAAGCGGAAGCCGGCGGCAGCGGCGGCGTCGTGCAGTTCACTGGCAGCCGCGATATCGATGGTGGAGGAATCGACCAGGAGCGTCCGTGTTTCCGCATGTGCCAGCACGCCGTCCGCACCCAGGTAGACGGCCTTGGCATGTTCGCCCTTCGGAAGCATGGTGAACACAACATCGGCGCCCGCCACAGCCTCTGCGATGCTTCCCGCCGGCTTCACACCGCCAGCCTCGGCAGCGGCGACGGCGGCGGGGTTGAGGTCGAATCCCCGTACGTCGTGACCCGCCTTGGCAAGGTTCCCCGACATGGATCCGCCCATGTTTCCCAAACCGATCCAACCGACTACTGCCATGGCATAAGCTCCTTTGCTGTGCCTCCGGCCAGGACCGGCCGGAAGGTCTGTGTCCACCATCACACCCTGCTACAGTGCAATCAAGGGGAAAAATCACAGGTGGTATGTGCACTGATGCACACGAACGAAGGGACACCCGGTGGCGCGGCTTCCAAGTCCGGACGACCTGTTGATCCTGCTCACTGTCGCCAGGCTGGGACGCTTCAACGCGGTCGCCGAAACCATGGGCACCACGCACACCACGATTTCGCGGCGGATCCTCGCCCTGGACAAGCAATTGGGCGGCAGGACGCTGGAGCGCAGTCCGCACGGGTGGGAGCTGACGGAGCTTGGCGCTTCGGCCGTCGCGGCTGCGGAAACGATCGAGGAAACACTGGGGTCACTGGCCGCCGTTGTGGGCCAGGACCGGGACGCAGTGTCCGGCATGGTGCGCATCAGCACCTCTGACGGTTTCGGCGCCGAATTCGTCACTCCTGCCCTGGTCCGCCTCCAACAGCGGCATCCGTTGCTGAATGTGGAGATGCTCAGCGCCACGCGCAAGGTCAGCCAGAACCGCTCCGGCGTGGACCTTGAAGTGGTGGTGGGCCGCACGGATGTGAGCAATGCGCAGGCCATCTTCCTGGCCAACTACTTCCTGCGGCTCTATGCCAGTCCCGCGTACGCGGCGCAGCGGGGTTTGCCGGAAACGCCCGACGGCGTGGGGCAGCACGGCTTCGTCTCCTACGTTGAGTCCGCCCTGCAGGTTGCCGAACTGGGCCACCGGTCCTCGCAGTTGCCGATGCCGAAATCCAGCTTCCAGGCGACGAGCATCTTTGCCCAGGTGGAGGCGGTGCGCCGTGGCGTCGGCATCGGGCTGCTCCCGAACTTTATGGTGGCGCAGAACGCGGAGTTCATTCCGGTGCTCCCCGACGCCTTTCAGCGCCAGATTCCCGTCTGGGCGGTGGCCCGGCCGGAATCACTCCGGTCCGCCCGGGTGCAGGCCGTGATCGCTGCCCTCAAGGAAGAAGTGGCGGCCCGCCAGGATCTGCTGGCAGCCTAGGCCCTGGCACCATGGTCCCTGGGTCCTGGTCCCTTAGACCCGGAGCAGTTGTCAGGCCTGGAAGAGCCGCCTCACCACCTGCCCCGCAGCGAGTGCGTCAAGGCCTTCGTTAATCTGGTCAAGCGGCCGGGTGTCGGTGTGCAGCAGTTCAACGGGAAGCCTGCCCTCCCGCCAGTAGCCAAGGTAGAGGGGGATGTCCCGGCCCGGGACGGCGTCCCCCATGTACGAGCCCAGCAGCCGTTTGCCCGCACCAGCGAACTGGAGCGCCGGCACCGTCAGTTCCGCCGTGGGATGCGGCAGCCCTACGGAGACTACGGAGCCACCGCGCGTTACGTGCTCCAGGCACGAGGCGATGACCCGGGCAGACCCCACAGCTTCGACGGCGGTGTCCACACCGTCACCGGAGGCATCGGCAATCAGGCGGGAAGCGTCATCCGGGGTCCCTACGGCCGTTGCCCCGCACTTCAGCGCGAGCCCGTGCTTGGCGGCGTTGGGATCGATGGCGATCACGGAGGAGGCACCGGCGAGCGCCGCGGCCATAACGGCCGAGAGCCCCACGGCACCGAGCCCGAAGACAGCTACGGACTGGCCGGGCTGGACGGCCGCTGTGTTGAGGACGGCCCCCATTCCGGTGAGCACGGCGCAACCGAACATTGCGGCAACGGTGTCCGGGACGTCGTCGTCGATAACCACTACTGATTCACGGGCCACCACGGCGTAATTGGCGAATGCCGAAACCCCCAGATGGTGGTTGATGCGCTTCCCGGCAGGTGTCCGCAGCAGGGCTTCGCCATGGAGGAGGTCCCCCGACCCGTTGACGTCGGCGGCGCGGTGGCAGAGCGCCGGGCGGCCTGCCCGGCAGGCACGGCAGCCACCACAGCTCGGGACGAAGACGAGGACTACGTGGTCCCCCGGGGAAACATCGGTGACGCCGTGCCCCACGGCAGCGACCCGTCCTACAGCCTCGTGCCCCAGCGCCATCGGGAGCGGCCTGACGCGGGAACCGTCCACCACGGAGAGGTCAGAGTGGCACAGGCTCGAATAGGTGATGTGGATGCCTAACTCGCCGGCGCGGGGTTCGGGCCGGTCGAGCTCCTCCACCTGAAGCGGGTGCGCTTCGGTGTAGCTGGTTCCGGACGGGACCGTGGAGTAAAGAACGGCTGCTTTCATGGAGAATCCTGACTTCCTCGAGGTGCTGACGCGCAACTGCCCGGGCCTGCGTGGTGGCGGGTCCGGGCAGCTGGCATGCTGTGTGGCTTTTGTGGTGGCGTTGCCTATTTCTTGCCGGATGCGAGAAGGTCGGCCGTGCCCTGGGCATCGGCTGCGTCCACATCGCGGAGCGAAATGCCCCGGGTTTCCTTGAGGAAGAACACGGAGATTGCCGTCACGATGCAGGTTCCCAGCAGGTACAGCGCCACCGGAGTGGAGGACTTGAAGCTGCTCAGCAGCGATGTGGCGATGATCGGGGCCAGTGAACCGGCCACGATGGAGGTCACCTGGTAACCCAGGGAAACGCCTGAGTACCGCATGCGGGTGGGGAACATCTCGGCCATGATGGACGGCTGGCCCGCGTACATCAGCGCGTGGAACAGCAGGCCGATGGTGATGGCGGCCAGAATGACGATGTCATTGGCAGTGTCCATCATGGGGAAGGCGAAGAAGCCCCAGGTGCCGCCGAGGATGGCGCCGGCCATGTAGACCGGGCGCCGGCCGAACGCATCGGACATTTTGCCGACGAGCGGCACGGCGCAGAAGTGGATGAAGTGCGCCACGAGCAGAAGCAGGAGGATGCGGGAGGTGTCAGTCTGGACCACAACCTTGAGGTACGTGATGGAGAAGGTCACCACCAGGTAGTACAGGATGTTCTCGGCGAAACGCAGACCCATGGCGGTAAATACACCACGCGGGTAGCGGCGGAAGACTTCGGCAACGCCGTAGCCCTTCTTCTCCACGGTGACTTCCTTGCGGGCCTCGAGAAAGATCGGCGCGTCCTGGACCTTGGTGCGGATGTAGTAACCGACGATCACGATGACGGCAGAGAGCCAGAAGGCGACGCGCCAGCCCCAGCCCAGGAATGCTTCCTGGGACAGCGTGGCCGAAAGGGTGAACAGCACGCCGGTGGCCAGCAGGTTGCCCATTGGTACTGCTGACTGCGGCCAGCTGGACCAGAAACCGCGGGACTTGCTGGGGCTGTGCTCTGCGACCAGCAGGACGGCGCCGCCCCACTCGCCGCCGACGGCGAAGCCCTGCACGAAGCGCAGGAACACCAGGAGGGCCGGAGCCCAGTAACCGATCTGGGCGAACGTGGGCAGGCATCCCATGAGGAAGGTGGCCACGCCTACCAGGATGATGCTCAGCTGCAGCAGCTGCTTGCGGCCGAATTTGTCACCGAAGTGGCCAAAGACGATGCCGCCGATGGGGCGCGCCACGAAGCCTACGGCGTAGGTGACGAAGGCGGCGATGATGCCATCCAGTTCGGTCCCTGAATTGGGGAAGAACATTTTGCCGAACACCAGGGTGGCGGCGGAGGCATAGAGGAAGAACTCGTACCACTCCACAACGGTGCCGGCCATGGAGGCCGTGACGACTTTCTTCAGGCCGGAGGCCTTGACGTCGGTTTCCTCAGTCCGCCGTGCGGCGGAGCTTTCCGTGCTCATCTGTTACTCCTTCGGCGTCGTCGTCGACACCACTGGGACGTATTGGGGCGGATACGTGTGATTTTGGCCACGAACCGCCGGGTCCCATTGAGTATGGTCCGCCTGTCAGCCCAGCTCAACGGCGAATCTCGCAGAGCACATCTGCATAAACGCACATCCGGGCAGAGGAGGGAGTGGTGCTACGCGGAAAGATGCCTCTGGAGCTGCGGTCCCAGCTGGCCGATTTCGGTCAGGAACCCGTCGTGGCCAATGGGCGCCTCGATCAGGTGGACGTCCACATCCTCCGGAAGCGCCCGGGCCAGCTCACGTGACTGGGACGGGAAGTACAGGCGGTCGGAGTCCACGGCGGCAACAAAGAAGCGGGCTTGGCTGGCGGCCAGTGTTTCGGCCAGCGTGCCGCGCCCCCGGCACACGTCATGGCTCATCAGAGCCTCGGTGATGGCGATGTAGCTGTTGGCGTCAAACCGCTGCACCAGCTTGTTGCCCTGGTGGTCAAGGTAGCTCTCCACCTGGTAGCGTCCGCGTTCCGCCAGGCACTCACCCTGCAAGGGCGATTCGGGAGCCTGCGGGGCACGGCCGAACCTGCCTTCCAGCTCGGCGGCTGAGCGGTAGGTGATGTGTGCGATGCGCCGTGCCAGTGCCAGTCCGGCCTCGGGGAAAGGGCCGCCGTAATAATCGCCGCCGTTGAAGTTGGGGTCCTGCCGGATGGCGAGGGTCTGCGCCTGGGCGAAGGCGATCTGTTCGGCGGTGCTGGCGGCCCCTACGGCGATGACCGCGCATCGCTGCACGCGCTCCGGGTAGGTGACAGCCCATTCGAGTGCGCGGGCGCCGCCCATCGAACCGCCCAGGACGGCAAACCAGCTGGAGATGCCGAGCTGGTCAGCCAGCCGGGCCTCCGCCACTGTACTGTCCCGCAGGGTGACCAGGGGAAAGCGGGAGCCCCATGGGTTGCCGTCGGGGGCAGGCGAGGACGGGCCGGTGGATCCGTAGCAGCCGCCCACGATGTTGATGGAGACAACGAAGAAACGGTCTGTATCCACGGGTGCACCGGGTCCGGCCAGCTGTTCCCACCAGCCCGGTTCGTCGGTGTCGCCCCGGGTCACGTGGGTACTGCCGGTGAGGGCATGTTCGATCAGGATGGCGTTGCTGCCGTCTTCGTTGAGGGTGCCCCAGGTTTCGTAGGCGAGCGTCACCTCGGGAAGATAGCCGCCCGCCTCAAGTTCCAGGCCTCCAATGGAGGCGTAGCGGACAATCCCGTGTTCGGGAACGGTGGTACGGGTGACGGTAACCGTCATGGCAAGACCTCTTCTACGCGCTTGCCCGCCGTCGAATGACCGGCAGGCCAGGTCTTCACCCGGGGCACCCCACCGCGGAAGGAGGGTTGCCGGCCAGCAAGCCGGGGCTGTCACTGGCACTCATGACCTGGTTCGAGTGTACGAAACACCACCCGTCCCAAGCCAAGAGTGTGACTGGTTGTGACTTCCCCGGCCCGGGCGCGCCCGCCCTGGCTGCCTGTTTGCTGGTGCCCTGCAGCTGCCTGCCGCTTGCCTGCCTACGTGCCGGCCGCCGTCGCGCCTTAATCTGGTCAGGCGCCCGACGCCGCCTTTGCTGCCCGGAAGCCGGCCTCGAGGTCGGCCAGGATGTCGTCGATGTGCTCAATGCCCACCGACAGGCGGACCAGCCCGGGGGTCACGCCGGCCACGGCCTGCTGCTCCGGGGAGAGCTGGCTGTGGGTGGTGGACGCCGGGTGGATGACCAGGGACCTGACGTCCCCGATGTTGGCTACGTGCGAGTGCAGCTCCAGGGCATCCACGAACCGCTTGCCGGCCTCGGCACCCCCGGCCAGGTTGAAGGACACAATGGCACCGGTGCCCTTGGGTCCGTACTTGCGGCCGCGCTCGTACCAGGGGCTCGAGGGCAGGCCCGCGTAGGCGACGGATTCGACGTCGTCACGCGCTTCCAGCCAGCGGGCAACCTCCGCGGCGTTGGCCACGTGGCGTTCCACGCGAAGACTCAGCGTCTCCAGGCCCTGGGAGATCAGGAAGGCGTTGAACGGCGAAACAGCAGAGCCCAGGTCCCGCAGGAGCTGGACGCGTGCCTTAAGGATGTAGGACAGGTTGGCACCCAGGGCGCCGCCCTCCCCGAGGTCACGGCCGTAGACCAGCCCGTTGTAGGTGGGGTCCGGGGTGTTGAAGCCGGGGAACCGCTCCGGGTCCTTGCTGAAGTCGAACTTGCCCGAGTCCACGATGACGCCGGCGATGGCCGCACCGTGGCCACCCAGGTACTTCGTGGCCGAATGGACCACGATATCCGCGCCCCACTCGAGCGGACGGATCAGGTACGGCGTGGACAGCGTGTTGTCCACGATCAACGGCACACCTGCCTCGTGGGCGGCCTGGGAGACGCCTTCGATGTCCAGGACATCCTGCCGCGGATTGGACACCACCTCGGCAAAGAAAAGCTTGGTGTTCGGCTGCACGGCGGCGCGCCACTGGTCCAGGTTGTCCGGATCCGCCACGAACGTGACGCTGATGCCGAACTTCTTCAGGGTGTGGGCGAAGAGGTTGTAAGTTCCGCCGTAAAGGCTGGGGCTCGCGACAATATGGTCGCCGGCCTCGGCAATGTTCAGGACAGCGAAGGTGTCGGCTGCCTGTCCGGAGCTGAGCAGCAAGGCTGCCAGGCCGCCTTCGAGGCTGGCAATCCGTTGCTCCACCGCGTCCTGGGTCGGGTTGCCGATGCGCGTGTAGATGGGCGCCAGTTCCGCCAGCGCAAACCGGTTCGCGGCGCTCTCCGCGCTGGGGAACACAAAGGACGTGGTTTGGTAAATGGGCAGCGCACGGGCGCCGGTGGCGCTGTCCGGTTCCTGTCCGGCGTGGATCTGGCGGGTTTCGAAGGACCATCCGTTGGACATTCAAGGCTCCTTTGACATGGGCCCGGGGCGGGCTGGGAGCACCACGGGCCGCGCTTGCCATCCGGCCGTTGCCGGACAGCCAGGTCCTCACCCGGGGCACCCCACCGCGGATGGAGGGTTGCCGGCCAGCGAGCCGGGGCTTGGCGCTGGCGCTCATGACCTGAGCTCAGTGTAGGAACATTGCCGGCTGGCCGGACAGCATTGTGACGAACATAGTCCTGCAGGTTTCACCGCCTGAAGGCGACCCGTGAAGGGGTTGACCTCGGAAAATCCCAGTAAGGCAACCCTTAGCTGAGAGCCCGATCACAAAGTGCCAAGATGTTGGCATGCGCATGGATCACGTCTCTTACGCCTGTGAACACGATGGCCTCGCGGCCACTACCGAACGTATTTCCTCTGCCCTCGGCGTCGAGGCAGTGAAAGGCGGGGTACACCCCCGGTTCGGAACCCGGAATATGATCATCCCGCTCGCGGGACACAAATACCTCGAAGTGGTGGAGGTCCTGGACCACCCCGCATCCGACAAGGCACCCTTCGGGCAGGCAGTACGTGCCCGCTCGGCGGCCGGCGGCGGATGGATGGGCTGGTGCGTCGAAGTGGACGACCTCGCCCCCTTCGAAGAACGCCTCGGACGCTCCGCCGTGAACGGCAACCGGAAATTCCCGGACGGCCGTGAACTGGTGTGGAAGCAGATCGGCATCCTGGGGCTCATTGCCGACCCCCAGGTTCCGTACATGCTCAAGTGGGAGGGCGACCCCTCCCTGCACCCGTCCAACGCCTACGACAGCAACGTCAAGATGAGCTGCCTCACCATTGCCGGTTCGGCTGCCCGGGTCACCGAGTGGCTGGGCGAACCGGTGGAGAAGCCGCTGGAAGACGTGGCCGTGGAGTGGGTGGCGCCGCACGGGACGCCGGGCATTCTGTCAGTTACGTTCGAAACCGCCAGCGGAGCCGTCACAATCTGACCTCCTGCTGCGTGGTCCGGTGCTGCCGGATCACGCAGGGGCACCCCTGTGGGTTCCCTGTCCGACCATCTTCGGCCGCCATCAGCATGTGACAACGAAGTCACCTGCCGATGGCGGCCGAATCCATTTCCTGGCGTGCCCGGTCTTGGCTTGCCGGTTCCTGACATGGGCAGTTACTGGCCCGCCCGGACATTGGACTGGAGTGGGTGCCAGGCTTTTCATGCCGACCTCCCAGTGGTCCACATGGATTGTCAGACCCCCCTGTCATAGTTTTCCTATGGCAAGCAGGGCGGCATTGGAAGCGTTGGAGGTCCTTGAGGCGTCCCTTGCTGAGCTGGGTGCTGTGCTGCGTGGGACCGGTGAGGGTTTTGATCCGTTGCGGGAGCAGGCTGATCGGAGCCTGGACGGGCTCGCCGGGGTCGCCCGGCTTGAGGCCGGGACAGCTGCGTTGAAGGTGCATCTGACTGCAGGGTATGCAGAAGCTGCCAAGGCTGTGGCGTCACGGGCCACGGTGCCGTCCGGGGCGATGGCGCAGGAAGCGTCGATGGTCGCAGAGGTCGCCGGTGTGCTAACCATTGGTGCGCGGGCTGCCGGTGTGCTGCTGAACGAGTCGCAGGTGCTGGCCAATGTTTTGCCGTTGACCCTGGCGGGGTTGCAGGACGGGAGCCTGTCGTGGGCGCACGCGAAGGCGATGGTGGAGGAAACCGCCACCCTGGATCGGGCCGGGGCCGCGGCGTTGGAGGCGCATTTCCTGGGCCCGGATGCACCCAATCCGGCTACCGCGCCGGCGCCGGGTGAGTTGCCTGCCGCACCGGTTCCGGCACAAGGCCCGGACCTGGCGGGAACGCCACCACCCCGAATCCCTCGAAAAACGCCACGCCAGGAGTGTCGCGGAGCGGCGGGTGGAACACCGTCCGGACATGGACGGGATGGCCTGGTTCCACGCCTACCTGCCGGCCGATACCGCGTCGGCGATGTGGAACCGCACCACCGCCCTGGCCCGGGGCCTGCAGGGCCCGGACGAGTTCCGGACCCTGCCCCAGCTCTGCGCCGACATCTTCGCCGACGCCGTCCTCAGCAACGGCCAGGACAGGCAGAACGGGCAGCGCCCCGGCGGTGCGGTGGCGGAGGTCCGCACTCCGCACGCGGAGGTTCTGGTTACGGTGCCGGTGTTCTCGCTCATGGGGTTGACGGATGAACCGGCGATGCTTGACGGCTACGGCCCCATCCCGGCGTCGATGGCCCGGAAGTTGGTCGCGGACGGGGCTGGCTCGTTTTACCGGGTGCTGGTGGATCCGCGGGACGGGGCGCCGTTGGAGATCGGGCGCACCAGTTACCGGGTCACCAAGGCCATCCGGCGGTGGCTGCGCTTGAGGGACGGGAAGTGCCCGTTCCCGGGCTGCAGCAACAACTCGTTGGACAACGAGGCGGACCATTTGTTGGCGTGGCATCACGGCGGGACCACCGGGGTCAGCAATCTGGGTCAGCCCTGCCGCAAACACCACCGCCTCAGGCACACCAGCGGCTGGACACCCACCCCGGCCACGAAACACGAACCACCCGGCTGGATCTCACCCTCAGGCCGTCGCTATAAGAGCGAACACCAGGACTGGGAACCACCATACTGGCCGGAACAACTCAGGCGCGAGCTGCATCGGAAGCGGAAACGGAGACAACTTTCGCAGCGGAAGCGAAACGTGCACCGGCCGCTGTCACTGACCAACCGTGCTCCCTACGGCTACCCGGACCTTTGCTACAAAGGGCTGTCCCCGGGTGAGGAAGGCCTGTTGCGTGTCCTGCACGGGACCGGAAACTGAGCAACGGCCCGCTTGTGCCCCGCCCGTCGTCGTGCCCGCCTAGCCCAGGCCCATGGACCTTCCAAAGAGGCTGAAGCCGACAAAAGCGACGATGTCCAGCAACGCATGCGCAATGACCAGGGGCATGACGCGCTTGGTCCGGGTGTAGAGCCACGCGAAGACAATACCCATGACCACATTGCCGATGAACGGCCCGAAACCCTGGTACAGGTGGTAGCTTCCACGCAGGAGGGCGCTGGCGGCAATGGACAGCGGCACGCTCCAGCCAAACTTGCCGAAGCGGTTCAGCAGGTAGCCCACCACGATGACTTCCTCCACCACGGCATGCCGGATGGCGGACAGGATCAGGACCGGCACTGTCCACCAGTAGGCATCCAGCGCGCTGGGAATGATCGCGGTGGTTATCCCCAGTGCCCGGCCCGCGGCGTAGAGGCCGAGCGACGGGATGCCGATCAGGGCCGCCAACCCCACCCCCTGCATCATGTCCATTCCCGGCCGTGCAAAATTGAAGCCCAGTTTCCGGAAGGCTGAGCTCTGATTGCCAACATCTCCGGAGGCCGCCTGCCGCTGGTCTGTAAGGAAGTAGATCACCAGCAGCACCGGAACCAGCGCGAAAATGATGTCCAGCAACTGGTAGGTCAGGTCAAAATACTCGCGGGCACTCTGGGAGCGGTTCAGCGTTGATGTGCCCTCGGCCAGCGGCGCACGGGTCATCTTGTCCAGGAGCTGCACCACGGAGTACACGGCGGACTGGCCAAGGGAGAGGCCCAGCACAATCCAGACTTCGAACTTCAGGCGGCGGCGGGAGGGAACCAACATGTACCCATCTTGCCTGCAGTTGCTGGATCAAGCCTGACCGCGATCCATGCGTGGCGCCGGCGGTATTCAGAGGGCGGTATGCAGTGCGGCGTATCCAGGCCGGGGATATCCAGGCCGGGGATATTCAGGCCTGCCGTATTGAGCCGGGAGTTCAGCTGGGCGCGACGATCACTTCGGTGCCGTTGGCCTCGAAGGCCGCCTTGTCCCGCGCCGAAATCCCGGCATCCGTAATCAGCCGGGTGAAGTTGTACCCGTCCATGGTGGCAAAGGCCCGGACGCCCACCTTGGAAGAATCAGCCAGGACATAGGACACCCGGGCCCGGCTCGCGAGCAGCGCGTTGACCGAGGCCTCCCCCTCGCCGGTGTTCGTGGGCCCCACTTCCGGGTCGATGCCGTTGACCCCGATGAAGGCGATGTCCAGCACTACCTTCTGCATGATGATGTCCGTGTAGGGGCCCACCAGCTCGTAGGACCGGGGGTTGAGGATGCCGCCGGTCACCATGACCTTGATGTTGGGCCGCACCGCCAGCTGCCCGGCGATGTTAATGGCGTTCGTGACCACCGTCAGCGTGGGCTGGTTGGAGGGGGCGTTGAGGTCTTCGCGGGTGGCGAGGATCTGGGCCAGCGCGGTGCTGGTGGTGCCGCCACAGAGACCGATCACGGCGCCGGGCCTGATCAGCGCGGACGCCGCCTGTGCAATCTGTTCCTTGGCTTCGGCGTGGTCGTCCCGGTTGTAGCGGCCGGGAAGGTCGTACGCCAGGGCACCGGTGGTGGCTCCGCCCCGGGTCCTGGTAAGGAGCCGGCGCTTGGCCAGGCTGTCCAGGTCCCGCCGTGCGGTGGCCGGTGATACGCCCAGGGTGCTGACGATTTCATCGACCTCCACCTGGCCCGATTTGGCCAGCAGGTCAAGGATGGCGGTCAGCCGGTCAGTGCGGGTCATGCAGGGCCTCTCGGTACTCCGGCCATCGCTTCGATGACGCTTTCTGATCATAACAGAAGCGAAACGATCACCTTACGTCACAAAGGTGGCAGGGATCTACCGGGCCCGGTCTCCGGCCCGCCACACAGCGTACGTCAACGGCATGCCCGGCCGGTAAGCGAGGTGCGTGGCCGAAGGCGCGTTAAGCATGTGAAGGTCCGCCCGGTGCCCGACGGCGATGGAACCGAGGGCGCGTTCGCCGTCGGCGTCGTTTCCGGTGTCCTTGTGCAACGCCAGGGCGCCGCCGTAGGTGGCGGCCCGGACTGCCTCGTGCACACTGAGGCGCATCTGGAGCACGGCAGTAGCGACGCAGAACGCCATCGAGCTGGTGTAGGAGGTGCCGGGATTGCAGTTGGAGGCGAGCGCCACCTGCACGCCGGCGTCCAGGAGCGCGCGGGCGGGTGCCAACGGCTGCCGGGTGGAAAGGTCGCACGCCGGCAGGCACGTGGCCACGGTCCCCCGCGAACCCTCGCCGTTCGACGCATTCCAGCCGGACCAGGTGCCGGCCAGGGCTTCCACGTCCCGGCCTGCCAGGTAATTCACATGGTCCACGCTGGCTGCGCCGAGTTCCACGGCCAGCTGCACACCGGGGCCCTCGCCGAGCTGGTTGCCGTGCACCCGTATCCCCAGGCCGGCGTCGCGGCAGGCCAGCAGGACCCGGCGTGACTGCTCAGCTGTGAAGGCGCCTTCCTCGCAGAAAACATCAGCCCACTGAACGTAGGGACGGACCGCAGCCAGCATGGGACCGCACACCAGGTCGGTGTACGCCTCCGGATCCTGGCCCGCCGGAACCAGATGGGCGCCCAGATACGTCACCTGGTCTGCAACGGTGGACGCGATGCGGGCACTGCGGGCCTCATGGTCAGTGTCCAGGCCGTAACCGGTTTTCGTCTCCAGGTAGGTGGTTCCTTGTGAGACGGCTTCCGCCACCCGGCCGAGCGCCAGGCGCGTGAGGTCGAAGTCCGAGGTGGCGCGGGTGGCGTTCATGGTGACGGCGATGCCGCCGGCCGCGTACTGCTCCCCCGCCATGCGTGCCTCGAACTCGGCCGTCCGGTCGCCGGCGAACAGCAGATGGGTATGGGAGTCCACCCACCCCGGGAGGACCGCCCGGCCGGCGGCATCCATGGCCTCGTCCGCGGCAGGGGCATCGGCAGCAGCGCCGATCCAGGCGATGCGCTCCCCCTCAACCACTACCGCCGCGTCTTTCAGGACCCGGTGTTCGAGGTCCTGGGTCATCAGCTCGGCAATGTTGGTGATCAGGATGCTCATTGAACCATTCTTCAGCGCCGGATGGACCAGCGGGTGGCTGCCAACGCCTCCGCTGTCCGGGATTCCGGACGCTCGCCGCCGGCCTCACCCCGGCCCTGCTGCCCGGCCACAATCTGTTCAGCAGCCAGTTCCGCCATGGCGGATGAGGTCTGGAACCCGTAGCCGCCCTGTCCCGCGAGCCAGTAGAAGCCGGGCGCTTCGGCGTCGAATCCCGCCACCGGGACGCCGTCGGCAGCCTCGGTCCTGAGTCCCGTCCAGGCCCTGCGCACCGCCGTGATCCCGAGCGTGGTGATAGCGTTCAGCCGTTCCACCAGATGCTCCACGTCGCCCGCGCGGGGCCAGGCGTCCTCCGGCCCGCTGGGCACGGTCTCCGACGGTGAGATGAGCACGTCGTTGCCTTCCCGGCGGAAGTAGAAGGTGTTGTCCGCCGCTGCAACCATGGGGCTGTGCTCCGGCAGGGGGTGCCCGACGGCGGCAATCGCCGCAGTGCGCCGGTACGGCTGAAGGCCCAGCTTTTCCACGCCGCTGATGACGGCGAGTTCATCGGCCCAGGCACCGGCGGCGTTGACCAGGACGCCGGCCTGGAAGGCTTCGGTGCCCGCCCCCACCTGCCAGCCGGAACCCAGGCGCTGCGCTGAATGGACCCGTGCGCCGGTGATGATATCCACGCCGGCCGCTTCCGCCCGCTGCCGGTGGTCCGCCAGCAGCAGTGGAGCATTGCATCCGAAGGAGTGGGTGTCCAGGCCCGCCGCACTGAACGCGTCCGGGACCAGCGCCGGACAGAGCTCCAGCGCCTCGGCGTGCGTGATGGGCTGCATGGAGCCGCTGGCTTCCGCCGCCACATCCTCCTCGCCGCCGATCAGCATGAAGCTGCGGGGCGTGAGCACCGGTTCAGGCAGTTCGAAGTCCCTGGCGGCAATGAGCTCCAGGGTCCGGACCGTCAGTTCCCGGACCACCGGGGGTCCGTAGCTCGGGATGAGCTGCCGGGCGGAGCGGGAGGACGTGTGGTACGCGAGTTCCTGCTCCGCTTCCACCAGCGCCACGCTGCACCGGCCCGCCAATGCTGAAGCCAAGGACAGGCCGGCGATGCCGCCGCCGACAATCAGGACATCGTAATGTGCTGCCATGCGTCCATCCTTGCAGAGATGCAGAGTTACTGAGCTCCTTCTGGTTTCGACAGGCTCAACCACCGGAGGATAGGGAGCGAACCAAAGTGTTGCAGGGGGGTGTGGCGCGGGGTCAGTCTGCTGCTACCTCAGCCCGGCTGGCGACGAAGGCAGCCACGCAGGCCTCGACGTCGTCCGCGGAGTGTGCGGCCGAAAGCTGCACCCTGATCCGCGCGGCGCCGCGCGGAACCACGGGGAAGCTGAAGGCAGTGACAAAGACGCCGTGCTGCAGCATCCGGTCGGCAACCTTGGCCGCCAGGACAGCGTCGCCGAACATCACCGGGACAATGGCGTGTTCGCCGGGCAGCAGGTCGAAGCCTTCCTCCGTCATCCGCTGACGGAACAGCGCGGCGTTGTCGAAAAGCTGCCGCCGCAGGTCCGCTGAGTTCTGGACCAGGTCCAGCGCCTTAATGGTGGCGGCAACAATGGCCGGGGCAAGAGAGTTGGAGAAGAGGTACGGCCTCGCCTTTTGCCGCAGCATGGCGACCACCTCGGCACGACCAGACACATAACCGCCGGATGCTCCGCCAAGGGCCTTGCCAAAGGTGCCGGTGTAGATGTCCACCCGGTGCGAAACACCGGCATGTTCGGGAGTTCCTGCGCCGGTGGCGCCCATAAAACCGACCGCGTGCGAGTCATCCACCATCACCAGCGCGTCATGCTTTTCGGCGAGATCGCAGATGGCTTCCAGCGGAGCCAGGTAACCGTCCATGGAGAACACGCCGTCGGTCACGATGATCCTGCGCCGGGCTCCCTTCGCCTCCACGAGCTTCGCTTCAAGGTCCACCATGTCCTGGTTGGCGTAGCGGAACCGCTGGGCCTTGCACAGCCGGATGCCGTCGATAATCGAAGCATGGTTGAGGGCGTCGGAGATGATGGCGTCCTCAGGACCGAACAGTGACTCGAAGACTCCCCCGTTGGCATCGAAGCAGCTGGAGAACAGGATGGTGTCCTCGGTGCCAAGGAAGCGGGAGACGCGCGCCTCGAGCTCCAGGTGCAGGTCCTGCGTGCCGCAGATGAAACGGACGCTGGCCATGCCGAAGCCCCGCTCATCCATCGCGGCCTTGGCCGTGGCGATGATGTCCGGGTGATCCGCCAGGCCAAGGTAGTTGTTGGCGCAGAAGTTCAGGACGGCTGCTCCGTCCGCGCCAATCCTTCCTGCCGTGATGTGGCTGGATTGCGGGGAGTTGATGCTGCGTTCTGTCTTGTAGAGTCCGGCGGTGCGGATGTCCTCCAGCTCGGTGCGCAGCTGGTCCTTGATCGAGGTGTACATGATGTTCCTTAGAGTCGGGTCCAGTCGAGGACAACTTTGCCGCCCGCGCCGCTGCGGGCAATGTCGAAGCCTTTCTCCCATTCGGCAGCGGGGAGCGTATCGGTGACCACGGCGGAGATGCCCGCGTGGAGCACGGGGTTGGAGGAGAGCATGGCGCTCATCGCGTACCAGGTTTCGAACATCTCCCGGCCGTAGATGCCCTTGAGCGTGAGCATGTGGGTGACCACTTTCCCCCAGTCAATGGTGATGTCCTGGCTGGGCAGGCCCAGCATGGCAATCCGGCCGCCATGGTTCATGTTGTCAATCATCTCGGGCAGGGCTGTGGGGTGGCCGGACATTTCCATGCCGATGTCGAAGCCCTCCCGCATGCCCAGTTCGCGCTGGGCGTCCCGGACCCGCGTGGTGGAGACGTCGATGGCGAGGTCTGCGCCCAGCTGCCGGGCCAGGTCCAGCCGCGGCCGGGAGACGTCGGTGATGGCAATTTTGCGTGCACCGGCATGGCGGGCGACGGCGATGGCCATCAGTCCGATGGGCCCGGCGCCGGTGATCAGCACGTCCTCGCCCACCAGCGGGAAGCTCAGTGCCGTGTGCACGGCGTTGCCGAAAGGATCGAAAATGGCCCCCAGCTCAGGGGTGACCGACGGATCGTGGTGGACCCAGACGTTGGTTTCCGGAATGACGACGTATTCGGCAAAGGCACCATCACGCTGCACGCCCACGCTGACCGTATGGATGCACATCTGGCGGCGGCCCGCGCGGCAGTTGCGGCAGATTCCGCACACCACGTGCCCTTCGCCGGATACCCGGTCCCCCACCTTGACGTCGCGGACGTCTTCGCCTGTTTCCACCACTTCGCCGTAGAACTCGTGGCCGGCGATCAGGGGCGCCTCGATGATCCCCTGCGCCCAGGAATCCCAGGACTGGATGTGGAGGTCGGTGCCGCAGATGCCCGTGGTCATAACGCGGATCTTCACGTCGGCAGGGCCGGCCTCCGGCTCCGGCCGGTCCACCAGCTCGAAGCCGGCCTGTGGGCCGGCCTTGTACAGAGCCTTCATTGGCTTCCTTACTCTTTGTCAGTCACTTCTTCGGCAGGTTGCTGCCCTCCTCATTACAACGGCGAAGAAGCTTTAGCACAACAGGGATATTCTCAATCGACGATGTAGCTTTTCCTAATGCATAAACTGGTGGAATGGAGATCCACCAGCTCGAAATCCTGCGCGAACTCGGCGCCCTGGGCAGCGTCAAGGCCGTTGCGGACACCCTCATGGTCACCCCGTCGGCCGTCTCCCAGCAACTGGCCCTGCTGCAGCGGACTGTGGACGTGCCCCTGACGCGGAAGGAGGGACGGAACCTGGTGCTGACCGAGGCGGGGCAGGTGCTTGCTGACGCCGGTGCCGCCGTCGTCAGTGCCATGGCCGACGCCAGGGGTGCGATCGGGACCTACCACGGGTCGGCGTCCGGCCGGGTAACCCTCAGCGGTTTCCACAGCGCCGGCCAGGCCGTGTTCGCGCCGCTGGCCAGGATCCTCGACGCCCCCGGGCAGCCGCGCGTGGAACTCTCCGACGAGGACGTGGCACAGCAGGACTTTCCCGCGCTGACGGCGCGCTACGACCTGGTCCTCGCGCACCGCATGGACCACAGCCCCCGCTGGCCCGCCGAACGGGTGACGGTGATTCCGCTCGCCCATGAGCCGCTGGACGTGGCGCTGCCCGCAGGGCACCGGCTGGCCCGCCAGGCCGCCGTAACAGCGGACGACGTCGGCCGCGAGGCCTGGGTGACCAGCCACGCCGGCTACTCCCCCGCCGATGTGCTGTCCGCCGTCGCCGCCGTGTCCAGCAGGGAACTGAACATCGTGCATCGCATCAACGACTACTCCACGGTGGCGGCACTTGTGGCTGCCGGGGGTGTGATCGGACTGCTGCCGCGGTACACGGCAGGCCCGGTGCTCAACCCGGACATTGTGCTCCGGCCCCTTGAGGGCATCAGCACCCGCCGTCGGATCGACCTGCTGGCCCGGCCGGAAAACCTGAAGCGCCGTTCCGTCATGATCGTGTGCGAGGCGCTGCAGGACATCATGGCGGGACTCGTGGACCGAGGCTGACCCAACTGGGTAGCAGTAACTGTCGTTCTGGGCGCCCATAACGACAGTTGGCGCTACCTACTTGGGCTGGTTTCCGTGCCCGTGGCCCCTGCCCAGCCCGTTGCCGTGGCCGTGGTCCTTTCCATGCCCCAGGCCGTGGCCGCGGCCCAGCCCGAGGCCCGGCACGTCCCCGGCGCCCTCGGCGATCCGGTCCGCCGTGGCCTGGTCCCCGTTCTTTACCCCGGAAATCCTGACCACTTCCCCGGCGGTGATGTCCGCGATGGTTCCGGCTGACTGCTTATGCCGCTTGCCGCCGTCGCCCGTTGCCCCCGGACTGCTTGTAGACCCAGGACTGCCTGTAGACCCGCCGTCAGCCGCAGGAGCCGGGACCTTGGTGATTTTCGTATCAGCGGTAACGGCGTACGTCCGGGTGTAGCCGTCCTCGCTCCTGACCGTGATGGAGGTGGCGCTCACCGCTTCCACGGTTCCGCGCTGCTCAAGAACCGTCTGGAAGGTGCCGTCCGCCCTTTTAACCACGCTTTCGCTGTGCTGCAGCTGGGGCCGCTGGGCCTTGTCCGGTTTGGCCGGCTTGTCCGGTTTGGCCGGCTTGTCCTGGCGGTTGTCCTGCCCGGGCGCCGACTGGGACGGTGAAGGCGTGGGTGAGTCGGCAGACCAAGCCAGGGCCGCGCCCGTTCCGGTCAGGGCAAGGGCCACAGCCCCCGCCAGGAGTGCCTTCCGGATCCCCGGCTGGTCCTGCTGTGGCATCGCGGCCCCCTTCGCATCGCTGGCCGGGGCCGCCATAGGCCGGCCCCGTGCGCTCCAGTGTAGGACCGTGACGGGCGCCTGAATACGCGTACTTTTCCGCGCGGCCACCTGAGTACTTAAAGCACAACCGGGCAGCAGTAGATGCCGTGATGAACGGCAAAAACTGCTGCCCGGCTGGGGCGGAAGGACCTAGACGGTGACGCCCAGCTTCTCCAGGATCAGCTCACGGACGCGGCCGGCGTCGGCCTGGCCGCGGGTGGCCTTCATGACCCCGCCCACGATGGCGCCGATGGCCTGCACCTTGCCGCCGCGGATCTTGTCCGCGACGTCGGGCTGCGCTGCCAGGGCGGCGTCAATGGCTTCGAGCAGGGGGCCGTCGTCGGACACGACGGCGAGGCCGCGCTTGTCGACGATCTCCGCCGGAGTGCCTTCGCCGGCGAGCACGCCGTCCAGCACCTCCGAGGCCATCTTGTTGTTGATCTTGCCCTCTTCCACCATGCGGGCGAGTTCCACGATGGTGGCGGGACGGACACCCAGCTGGCCGGGATCCACGTCGGCGTTCTTGGCGCGGCCCACGATCTCGCCCATCCACCACTTGCGGGCAACCGAAGCCGACGCACCGGCGGCGATGGTTTCCTCGATCTCGTCCATAACGCCGGCGTTCACCACGTCGCGGAATTCCAGGTCCGAGTAGCCCCAGTCGGCCTGCAGGCGCTTGCGGCGGGCAGCCGGCGGCTCGGGCAGCGTGGCCCGGAGTTCCTCAACCCATTCCCGGGACGGAACCACGGGAACCAGGTCAGGCTCCGGGAAGTAGCGGTAGTCGTCAGCGTCGGACTTGGCCCGGCCGGACGTGGTGGTCCGGGTGTCCTCGTGCCAGTGGCGGGTCTCCTGGACCACCGGCTCGCCGGAGTCCAGCACGGCGGCGTGCCGCTGGATCTCGTACCGGACGGCGTGCTCGACGGCGCGCAGCGAGTTCACGTTCTTGGTCTCTGACCGGATGCCGAACCTTTCGCGGCCGTGCGGGCGGAGCGAGACGTTGGCGTCGCAGCGCACGTTGCCGCGTTCCATCCGGGCGTCGGACACACCAAGGTTCTTCACGATTTCGCGGACCGCAGCCACGTAGGCCTTTGCCAGCTCCGGAGCACGGGAACCCGCTCCCTCGATGGGCTTGGTGACAATTTCCACCAGGGGCACGCCGGCGCGGTTGTAGTCCACCAGCGAAAAGTCCGCACCCTGGATGCGGCCCGTGGCCCCGCCCATGTGGGTCAGCTTTCCGGCGTCCTCCTCCATGTGCGCGCGTTCGATCTCAACGCGGAACACGGTGCCGTCGGACAGCTCAATGTCCAGGTAGCCGTCGTACGCGATGGGTTCGTCGTACTGGGAGGTCTGGAAGTTCTTGGGGGTGTCCGGGTAGAAGTAGTTCTTCCGGGCGAAGCGGCAGGACTCGGCGATCTTGCAGTTGAGCGCCAGTCCGATCTTGATGGAGGACTCGATCGCAGCCTTGTTCACCACGGGCAGGACGCCCGGCATGCCCAGGTCCACCTCGTTGACGTTGGTGTTGGGCTCGTCGCCGAAGACGTTGGGCGCGGAGGAGAACATCTTGGTCTTGGTGTTGAGCTCCACGTGGACCTCGAACCCCAGGACGGGATCGTACTTCTCCATGGCCTCTTCGAAGCTCAGGATTGCGTCAGTGTTCATTATTTTGCCTCCTTGGCTTCAACGAGCTCACCCAGCGCGGGCGCCTGCGCCAGCAGCGGGCCGCCCCACTTGGCCTCAAGCAGCGACTCCAGGACGGCGCCAACCCGGTACAGGCGGGCGTCCTCCCGGGCGGGGGCGAGCAGCTGGATGCCCACCGGCAGTCCGTCCTCGTCCGCAAGTCCTCCGGGCAGGGACAGCCCGGGCACACCGGCCAGGTTGGCCGGGATGGTGGCGACGTCGTTGAGGTACATCGCCAGCGGGTCGTCCAGCTTTTCGCCGAGGCGGAAGGCGGTGGTGGGCGCCGTGGGGGAAATCAGGACGTCGGCCACGGTGAAGGCGGCATCGAAGTCGCGCTGCACCAGGGTGCGGACCTTCTGCGCCGAACCGTAGTAGGCGTCGTAGTAGCCCGCGCTTAGGGCGTAGGTGCCCAGGATGATGCGCCGCTTCACTTCGTCGCCGAAGCCGGCGGCGCGGGTGGCACCCATCACGCGTTCAATGGTCATGGGACCGTCCTCGGGCAGGACGCGCAGGCCGTAGCGGACGCCGTCGAACTTGGCGAGGTTGGAGGACGCCTCGGACGGCATGATCAGGTAGTAGGCGCCCAGGGCGTACTGGAAGTTGGGGCAGGACACCTCAACGATTTCCGCGCCCGCTTCCCGCAGCAGTTCCAGGGAATCGTTGAAGCGGTTCTCGACGCCGGCCTGGTAGCCCTCGCCGTGCAGTTCCTTGATGATGCCGATCCGCATGCCCTCGACGCTGCCGGTCTTTGCGGCGGCCACGAGGTCCGCCAGCGGGTCCGGAAGGGAGGTGGAGTCGCGCGGATCGTGCCCGCCGATGACCTGGTGCAGGAGTGCCGAGTCCAGGACAGTCCGGGACACCGGGCCGATCTGGTCCAGTGAGGAGGCCATGGCGATGGCGCCGTAGCGGGACACGCTGCCGTAGGTCGGCTTCACGCCGACGGTTCCGGTGACTGCTCCGGGCTGGCGGATGGACCCGCCGGTATCCGTGCCGAGGGCAAGCGGGGCCTCGAAAGCGGCGACGGCGGCAGCGGACCCGCCGCCGGAGCCGCCCGGGATCCGGTCCAGGTCCCAGGGGTTGCGGGTGGGGCCGTAGGCCGAGTGCTCGGTGGAGGAGCCCATGGCGAACTCGTCCAGGTTGGTCTTGCCCAGGATGGGCATCTTCGCCGCGCGCAGGCGCTCCACCACGGTGGCGTCGTACGGGCTGTGCCAGCCCTCGAGGATCTTCGAGCCGGCCGTCGTGGGCTGGCCGACAGTGACGATGAGGTCCTTGACGGCGATGGGAACGCCGGCCAGGACGTGCAGCGCATCGGCTTCGGCACCGCCGGCGGCGCGGATGGCATCCACCTCGGCTGCGACGGCGAGCGCCTCTTCGGCGTTGACGTGCAGGAACGCGTTGACGCCCCGTTCACCGCCGTCCACCGCGGCGATCCGGTCCAGGTATGCCTGCGTGACCTCCACGGAGGTCACCTCGCCGGCGGCCAGCTTTTCCGCCAGCCGGGCGGCGGAGAGGCGGATGAGTTCGTTGTTGTCAGTCATGGTTATGCCTCATCCAGGATTGCCGGGACCTTGAAACGGTTGTCATCGGAATCCGGCGCACCGGAGAGTGCCTGTTCCGCGGTGAAGGTGTGCCCCACAACGTCCTCGCGGAACACATTGTTCAGCGGGATGGGGTGGGACGTGGCCGGGACGTCGTCACCGGCGGCCTGACTGACGGACTTGACCGAATCAACGATGACGGCGAGTTCTCCGGCCATCCTGTCCAGCTCTTGAGCACTCATCTCAATGTGAGCGAGCCGCGCGAGATGCGCAACGTCGTCACGGTTGATCGCAGCCATGGATCTCCCCTGCAAAGTTTGAATTGATTTCCGATCCATTCTAGTGGGGAAACGATGATGCCCGTCTGACGACCCCCAGCGGGCGTCAGACGGGCACCTTCCTACCGGGCCCCCACCCCTCAGGGCAGCACCGCGGCAGCTACAGACTAACCGATTCCAATGGCTCCGGTCAGCACGCCGATTCCCAGCATGACCAGGGACACCACCGCGCTGCGCCACAGCACTTTCTTGTGGTGGTCGCCGAGGTCCACCTTGGCCAGTGATACGAGGAGCAGGATGGCGGGAACCAACGGGCTCTGCATGTGGAACGGCTGGCCGGTGATGGAGGCGCGGGCCATCTCGGCTGCGCTGATCCCGTAATGGCCGGCGGTCTCGCTCAGGACGGGGAGCACGCCGAAGTAGAAGGCGTCGTTGCTCATGAAGAACGTCATGGGGATGCTGAGGACGCCGGTAATGACGGCCATGAGCGGGCCCATGCTGGACGGGATGATCTGCACCAGCCACGCGGACATGGCCTCCACCATGCCGGTGCCGGTGAGCACGCCGGTCAGGACTGCGGCAGCCATGACCATGCTGACCACGGCAACAACTGACGGGGCATGGGCCACGATCTGCGCGGCCTGGTCCTTGACGTGGGGGAAGTTCACCAGCAGGGCGATGGCCGAGCCCACCATGAACACGTACGGCAGGGGCACGAGGTCGGCGATGAGCATGCCCATCACCGCGACCGTGAGGACCAGGTTGAACCAGAACAGCTTGGGGCGCAGGGTGCTGCGGTTGGGGTCCAGGGCGGTGTCCGCCATGGCGGTGTCGCTGTCATCCACGAGGTCTTCGGTGTGTTCCAGGACGGCAACGGAGGAACCGCCGACGGCGGGGGCTGCTCCGCCAGGGTTGGTTCCCTTGCGTCCGCGGCCGGTTCCTGAACCGCCCGCGGGGGTGCTGCCGTCGAACCCTTCAGCGGTGTCCGGCACGCCCCAGATCTCCGGCGCCGTGGCGCGGAGGCGGTTGCGCTCCTGCAGGCCAAGGAGCCAGGCGAAGGCGAGGACGACGGCGATGCCGCCGATCAGCGACGGGAGCATGGGAACGAAGACGTCGTTGACATCGATCTTCAGGGCGGTGGCGGCGCGGGCGGTGGGGCCGCCCCACGGAACGATGTTCATGGTGCCGTTGGCCAGGCCGGCCACACAGGTGAGGACCACGGGGCTCATCTTCAGGCGGAGGTAGATGGGCAGCATGGCCGCGGTGGTGAGGATGAAGGTGGTGGAGCCGTCACCGTCCAGGGACACTGCGGCAGCCAGCAGGGCGGTGCCCAGGACCACCTTGGCGGGGTCGTTGCCCAGCTTGCGGAGGATGAACCTCACCAGCGGGTCGAACAGCCCGACGTCGATCATCAGTCCGAAGTAGATGATGGCGAACATCAGCAGGGCTGCGGTGGAGGTCATGGACTTCATGGCGTCCATCACCATGTCGCCGATGCCAAGGCCGGCACCAGCGAAAAGTCCGAAAACGGTGGGGACGATGATCAACGCCAGCACTGGCGTCAACTTTTTCGTCATGATCAGCACCATGAATACCGCGATCATTGCGAATCCAAGTAATACCAGCACGGCCGGCTCCTTCTTTGTGAACAGCGGCACAGCGTTGTGACGCGTGCTACAGACTGTAGGGTGGCCGCCGTCACGGCAGTGCCTTTGGCTCAATTGATTGGCATACTGCTTATTGGGAGCATTTTGCGCATTGTGCTCACGCTTCTGCCCACGCCACTGCCGAACGCCCCGCCGCCGCCGGACACCCATCAAGGAGGATCATGCAGCGTTCCGCACCCCGCCCGCCGTTGCGGTTCTCCACCCAGACGCTCCTGCTGCAGGTGGCCGTGGTGCTCCTGGTGGTCCTGCTCAGCGCCGCGGTCCATGCCTGGCTCACCTATGACCGGGTGGGCAGCGAGGCCGAGAACCAGGCGCTGACCCTTGCCCGGACCGTTGCCTCGGACCCTTCCGTGCGCGAGGACGTGCTGGCCATCAGCAGACAGCCCGGGACTCCCCCGCCGGCCGAGCTGGCGGCCGGGCCCCTGATGCGGGAAGCCGAGGCCGCGAGGGTGCGGACGGGCGCCCTGTTCGTGGTGATTACCGACGAGACAGGTTTGCGGCTGGCGCACCCGGACCCGGAGCGGCTGGGCGAAAAGGTCAGCACGGATCCCACCGAAGCCCTGGCGGGCCGGGAGGTCACCACCCGGAACACGGGAACCCTCGGCCCGTCCGCGGGAGCGAAGGTGCCGGTGTACTCGCCGGACAGCACCGCCGTGGTGGGCGAGGTGAGCGTGGGCTATTCGATGGAAACCGTGGGCCAGAGCGTGGCCCGCGACATCGGGCCGGTGGCGGTGACGGCCGCCGGCGCCCTGCTGGCCGGCGTCCTGGGATCCTTCCTGCTGCGCCGCCGGCTGCAGCGGCTCACGCTGGGGCTCGAGCCTGAGGAGATCAGCATGCTGGTCCACGACCAGGTGGCGGTGCTGCAGGGCGTGGACGACGGCGTCATCGGCATTTCGGCCGACGGCCGGATCAGTGTCTTCAACGCAGCGGCGCAGCGCCTGCTGGATTTGCCTGACCTGGCGGGCACGCGCTGGGAGGACGCCCCGGTCCCGGACCAGCTGAAGTCCCTCACCAGGCCAGGTCCCGCCGGTACCGACGCCCTGGAGATCGTGGCCGGCGGCCGGGTGCTGGTGGCGAACGCCCGCAAGGCACTGCACCGGCGGGAGGACCTGGGCTGGGTGGTGATGCTGCGGGACCGCACCGAACTGCAGGAACTCACCCGGCAGCTGGACGCCGTGGGCACCATGTCAACCGCCCTGCGGGCCCAGCGGCACGAGTTCGCCAACCAGCTGCACACGCTCGCAGGGTTCATGAGCATCGGACAGCACCATCAGGCCCGCGAGTACCTTAGCCGGCTGGCTGCCACAGGGCCGCTGAAGTTTCCTGTCGAGCAGGCGGAACTGCTCCAGGACCCGTACCTGCAGGCCTTCGTGGGGGCCAAGGGCGTGGAAGCCGACGAGCGGGGCGTCGCCCTGCGGATCGGGCCCGAGACCCTGGTCCGCGGGCAGGTCACCGAGGCCCAGGACGTCACCACCGTGCTGGGCAACCTGATCGACAACGCGGTCAACGCCGCCGTCGCCGGCTCGGCGGAGGACCGCTGGGTTGAGCTTGAGGTGCTGGATGCGCCGGGCGACGACGGCGGCACCCTCCACGTGGTGGTCGCAGACTCGGGCGACGGGCTGGCTGAGGGGACGGACGCCGAGGCCGTCTTCGCCGAAGGCTTCACCACCGCAACGGGACCGCTATCCCGGAACGTGCGGGCCGGCGGCGGCCAGGGGTTCGGGCTTGCGCTGGCCCGCCAGCTGGCCCGGCGGCGCGGCGGCGACGTCACGGTGCTGGATCCGGGCAGCAGGGGCGGGCCGGGCGCAGTTTTTATGGCCACATTGCCGCACACCACGGCAGGAAGCCATACCGCAAAGATCCCGGGGGTAACTGGAAAGGATAACGATGGCTGAGGATTTTCGCGTCCTGATCGTGGACGACGACTTCCATGTGGCCAAGCTGCACGCCGCCTACGTGGACTCGGTGGCGGGTTTCCTGGCGCTCTCGCCGGTGGGCACCGCCTCCCTGGCCCTGCAGGCGATCCACAGCCTGCGGCCGGACCTGGTGCTGCTGGACGTGTACCTGCCGGACGCTTCGGGTCTGGACCTGCTGCAGCAGCTGGACGTGGACACCATCATCCTCAGCGCAGCGTCGGACGCGGCGTCCGTCCGGCTGGCCTTCCGCCGCGGCGCCCTGGGCTACCTGCTGAAGCCGTTCACGGCTGACGCCCTGTCGCAGCAGCTGCGGTCCTACGCCCGCTACCGCCGCCTCCTGGCGCAGCCCGGTGCACTGGACCAGGACTCCGTGGAGCGGGCCAAACGTTCGCTGATCCCGGGGGACGTCACGCCGTCGGCCAGGCCGCGCTCCGCGACCGAAGCCGCGGTGCTCGAATCGCTGGTTCCCGGCGAGCAGTACTCCGCGGCCGAGGTCGCGGGCCGGGTGGGCGTATCCAGGGCGACTGCGCAGCGGTACCTGTCCTCGCTCGCGGACGACGGCGCCGTGGACATCCAGCTGCGCTACGGGACAACGGGCAGGCCGGAGCACCGCTACGGCCTGCCCGCGACGTCCTGAGCCGCGCCTTGGTTAGTTGGCGCTCTTCTGGGCCACGAGCTCGATTTCGACGAGCATCTTCGGGTCCAGGAACGGCAGCACGTGTACCAGCGACAGGGTGGGGCGGATGTCACCGAAGACTTCCCCGTGGGCCCGGCCGGCTTCTTCCCATTTGCTGATGTCCGTCAGGTACAGCTTGGACTGCACCACGTCCTCCAGCCCGAATCCGGCGTCAGCCAGGACCTTGCCCAGCTTCTGCAGGATGTACTGGGTCTGGGTGTAGAAGTCCTCGCCCACGATGCCGTCCTCGCCGCTTGCTGCGGTGGCGGAAATGTAGAGCGTGTTGTCTACCTGGACGGCGCGGGAGTAGCCGAGGGTCTGTTCCCAGACGGAGCCGGTGCCGAAGGTTTTGCGCATGGTGGGCCTTTCAGAGCTGGAATGAGGTCGCCACCACTGTAGGGCTGCTACAGGTCCAGCCGGTAAACCAGCAGCTTTATGTCAGTTCCGGGTACGAACCAGTCCCGGTCCGGCACCCTGGCGAAGCCGGTTTTGTTGTACAGTCCGCGGGCGCTTTCCCAGGTGCTTCCGGTGGTCAGCGAAACGGCGTTGATGCCGTCCAATGCTTTGGCGTGGTCCACGATGGCCGCCATCATGGCCTTGCCGGCGCCGCTGCGTTGCACGGCCGGGTCCACCACCAGCATGCGGAATTCCAGCTCGTCGCCCAGTGCGATGTCCGCGTACGGCTCGCCCGCCAGGGCCAGGGTCACCGACCCCACCACGGCCCCGGCCCGCTCTGCCACCCAGACGGTGGCCTGGCCGGCGCGCTGTGCGACGTCCTGGACCTTGCGCATGTAGGGGTGCTCGGCGTCGTCGAAGTAGCCCGCCGCGAGGTAGGAATCACGCGTGATGCGGGCAACGGCGTCGAAATCGGATTCGACGGCGGGACGGACGGTTATCTGCGGATGCACCCATCAATGGTAGTGGCGGCCGCCGCCCAACCGGCCCCAAAGGGCGTTTTCCGTGATCGAACTATCACCTTTTGGCAGCTTTCAGAGCGGGAACCTGCCGGAGAGCTCCAGGCCCGCGGCACAGGTCCAGGCGTCCAGCCGCTCCTGGTCGGTGGGTCCGCCCTCCAGCGGGCTGGCCAGCCGGGGCCGCCGCACCCAGCACCCGGCCTCCTCCGCGATGAGGGCACCGGCCGAAAAATCGTGCTCGTTGAGTCCGCGCTCCCCGAAGGCATCATGGGTTCCGTCTGCCACCAGGCACAGGTCCAGGGCGGCGGAGCCAAGGCGCCGGACGTCCGCGAAGCCCGCCATCAGCTGGCCAAAGACGGCTGCCTGCTCGGAACGGACGCCGGGATCATAACTGAAGCCGGTGGCGAGGATCTGCCCCTTCCGGCCGGGAACCGGACCTTCCAGCCGGGTCACCGTGCCGCCCTCCTCCAGCCAGGCACCCCCGCCGCGGGAGGCGTAGTAGACGCGGCCCAGCGCTGGCGCGTTGACCACGCCGGCCAGCCAGGCGCCGTCGGCATCCGCCACCGCCACCGACGTGGCGTAGTAGACGATGTTCCGGATGAAGTTGGTGGTGCCGTCCAGGGGGTCGATGGACCAGCGGTACCCGGAGGACGCCTCCGGCCGGGTGGTTCCGTGTTCCTCGCCGGTGATGCTGTCACGCGGACGGGCCGCGGCAAGGACAGCGCGCACCGCGTTCTCGGCGGCCACATCGAAGGCCGTGACCCAGTCCCCGGCCGCACCCTTGTTGCTGGCGTTGAGTGCGTCGCTGTTCCTCGTGGCGAGGACCTGCGCTCCTGCCGCTGCCGCGTCCTTTGCGATGGCAAGGAGCCCTGCTGTTGTAGCTTCGCTATTCAGCTGTCCTTCGCCGGCGCTCATGCGTCCTCCTCCACGGCTTCGGCCGTATCCGCCGCTGCCGGCGCTGCTTCCGCGAATGCTGCCGGCCCGGCCTCCAGCAGCAGCCGGAAGCCGTCTTCGTCCAGGACGGGAATGCCGAGCTGCTCGGCTTTGTCCAGTTTTGTGCCGGCGCTTTCGCCGGCCACCAGGTAGCTGGTGTTCTTGGAGACCGAGCCTGCGGCCTTGCCTCCCCTGAGCAGGATGGCTTCCTTGGCTTCATCCCGGCTGAAGTTGGGCAGCGAGCCGGTCACCACCACCGTGAGTCCCTCAAGGGTGCGCGGCATGGACTCGTCACGCTCATCCTCCATCCGCACGCCGGCGGCTGCCCAGCGGTCCACGATCTCCCGGTGCCAGTCCTCCGCGAACCATTCCTTGAGTGCGGCGGCGATGGTGGGTCCCACGCCGTCAACGTGGGCGAGGTCTTCCTCCGACGCCGCCCGGATGGCGTCCATGGTGCCGAAGGCCTGGGCCAGCGCGCGGGAGGCCCGAGGGCCGACGTGCCGGATAGACAGTGCCACCAGGACGCGCCACAGCGGCTGTGCCTTGGCCTTTTCCAGCTCCTTGAACAGCTTTTCCGTGGTGGCGGTGGGCTTCGACGGCGACTTCGCCGTGCCCTTGCTGTAGAAGTAGGGCACCAGCTCGTACTCACCGGTTCCAACGCCCTTGGACCGCTTCTCGCGCCGGATCTTTACGGGGGCCAAATCTTCGGTGGTGAGGTCGAAGAGGGCGGCCTCCGAGGTCAGCGGCGGAACCTCCGGTTCGGCCGGCTGGGTCAGCGCGATGGCCGCTTCCCAGCCCAGCGCCTCAATGTCGAAGGCGCCGCGGCCGGCGAGGTGGAACACCCGCTCCCGGAGCTGTGAGGGGCAGGACTTGGCGTTGGGGCAGCGGATGTCCACGTCCCCCTCCTTGGCCGGGGCCAGCGGGGTGCCGCAGGACGGGCATTCGGTGGGCATGACGAAGTCCCGGACCGGCGGATCCTGCTGGTCGCGCAGGTTCAGGACCGGGCCCACGATTTCGGGGATGACGTCGCCGGCCTTCCGCAGGACCACGATGTCGCCGATCTTCACACCCTTGGCCTTGACCACGTCCTGGTTGTGGAGGGTGGCCATCTCCACCGTGGAGCCGGCCACCTTGACCGGTTCCATCATCCCGAAGGGCGTAACCCGTCCGGTGCGGCCAACGTTGACCATGATGTCCAGAAGCTTGGTGTGCACTTCCTCCGGCGGGTACTTGTAGGCGACGGCCCAGCGCGGTACCCGGGTGGTGTAGCCGAGGGCGCGCTGGGTGGCAAAGTCGTCCACCTTGATCACGATGCCGTCGATTTCGTGGAGCAGCTTATGGCGCTGGTCACCGTACTTCTTAATGAAGGCCAGGACGTCCTCCCGGCGTTCCAGCACTTCAAAGTACGGGCTCACGGGAAGGCCCCAGTCCTTGAGCAGGGCGTAGGTTTCCGACTGGCTGCGGGCTTCGAGGCCTTCGCGGGCGCCAATGCCGTGGACGAACATCTTCAGCGGCCGCTTGGCGGTCTCCGCCGGGTCCTTCTGCCGCAGCGAGCCTGCGGCGGCGTTGCGAGGGTTCGCCAGCGGAGCCTTGCCCGCTTCGATGAGTGCTTCGTTGAATTCGGCGAATGCCTGCGAGGGAATGAACACCTCGCCGCGGACTTCCATTTCGGCGGGGAAACTGTCGCCGTTCAGTTGCTGAGGGATCTCCTTGATGGTGAGCACGTTGTGGGTAATGTCCTCACCCGTGGTTCCGTCTCCGCGGGTGGCGGCACGCACCAGCTTGCCGTCCCGGTACAGCAGGTTGACGGCCAACCCGTCGATCTTGAGCTCCGTGAGCCAGGCCGCTTTGGCAGCGCCGTCGCCAAGTTTTTCGATGCTTGCCTCGGCCCTGTTGAGCCATGCCTCGAGTTCCCCGAGGGAGAAGACGTCCTCGAGGCTGTACATGCGCTGCAGGTGCTCCACGGCTGCGAAGGCTGCCGAGACTTCGCCGCCCACTTCCTGGGTGGGTGAGTCGTTGGAGACCAGTTCGGGGTGCAGGGCCTCGATCTCCTCGAGGCGGCGGAAGAGTGTGTCGAATTCGGCATCCGATACCAGGGGCGCGTCTTCCTGGTAGTACGCGAACCGGTACTTCCGGACGAGGTCCGCCAGGTTCTCGTACTCCTCCCGGACGGACTCGGAAGGGATGGCGTCCTGACCATCGGGTGCGGTGGTCCGGGTGGCTGTCTTTTCTGCGGGGCCTGCTCCTGTGCTCACAGACCTATCTTGCCCTACCCGTGCCGGAGTCCGGGGTCAGTGCGCGCGGAGGCGGTTCCTGCCCCACCAGGTAAAGACGCCTCCGCCGAGGCCCACCAGGAGGACGCCGGCCGTGACGGCCGCCAGGTTGGGTGCGCCCGGGCCGTGGCTGCCGGGACGGGTCACCGCGGCGGCCTGGGTGGCCTTGGCTGAGCGGGTGACGGGCTTGTTCCAGTTTGATTCCGACGACGGTCCAGCCGTGGAGGGACTGACGCCGGCCGGGGTGCCGGTTTCGGGCGGGCCGGACGTTCCGGCGGGGTCGGGAGCGTCGGCATCAGCCGGTTCTGCGGGCTCGGGGACCACAGTGGGGGCTGCGGGAGCGGGCGCGGAGGGCAGCTGGGGCTGCGGGGCCACCGGAGCAGGGCCGTCCGGCTGGCCGGGGGGATCGTCGGGATCCCGGGGCTTCTCTGTACGCTCCGTGGTCTTGGTTTCCGTTGGTTCCGCAGGATAGGTGGTGCTGGTAGTGGCAGAACCTGTTGGCTCGGGCGAATCAGCGAAGGCGGCTCCGCCTGCGGGAAGGGTCACTGAGAGCGCCAGTACGGCTGCTGATGCGGTTGCCGAGGCAGCGCGGAGTATCGGGGAGGACGCGGTCATGGGTACCTTTCGACGCGCGCAGTCCCCCGTCTGCGGCTTTCTGGTGTCCCTGCAGTCTTCTACAACACGCCGGAGGGCCGCAAATCCATCGAATGTGCGGCCCTTCGGTTATATGGTTCCTAGTCCCGGTTTTCGGGCGGCAGCGCCACCTGGATTTTGCGCGCCTTTCCGCGGCCCACCACGTATCCGCGGCCCGGGATGAAGTCCGGGCTGACCCGGCCCAGCGACGTGTTCAAAAGGCTGTCGCCCTCGATGTCGCCGGGGTTCAGCAGCAGGCCCCGGCGGCCGGACTTGAAGGGCTGGGCGAGCTGCCATGCCGAGGACCAGGTGGAGGTTTCCGACTCCCCCACCACCCATTGGTCCGCTTTGATGGACGCGGTGACGAGTTGTGCCACGCCGGATTCCGCCAAGGTATCCGTGTATTCCGTCAGGCCTTCGATGAAGATGGCCAGCCGGCCCGGGTTTCCGGAGGAATGCGCCACCAGGTCCTGCACCACCTCCGCCAGGTCATCGGGTCCCACCACGGAGCGGTTCCACAACGGCAGCGAGGCCACCGCCGAGCGCCGGGCACCGAGGTAGATCAGCTCGGTTTCGGGGTTGGACCGGCGCAGGGCGTAGGCGAGCGTCACCAGGGCCACGGTGCGGCCGGCGCCGGGAGGTCCTGCCAGCAGCAGCGGACCGCGGGCCATGATTCCCGCGGGCTGCAGGGTTTCATCATCGACGCCGATAACCGGCACGTCCGGGCCGCCGGCCGGCAGCACGTCCAGTTCCACCTGGTCCGGAAGCCGCTCGATGGCAGGCGCTGCGTCCAGGCCCTGGCGCAGCATCGCTTCGCTGAGCTTGTGCACCTCGCGTGCCTGCAGGGCCAGGTTGGAGTTTCCGCCGAGCACGGCCAACTGGACTTCCAGCCCGTCCAGCAGTCCCCGGCCGGGCGGGGAGGTGGCGCCCAGGACGTCGCGGGGCACGTCCAGGGAGAGGTAGTCGTCCTCGGAGGACAGGCGAAGCACCAGCCGGCGCTGGATGGAAGCGAGCAGCGACGCAGGCACGGCGTTGGGCCGGTCCCCCGTCACCACCAGGTGGATACCCAGGGCACGGCCGTCGGTTGCCAGTTGGAGGAAGATGTCCCAGAGTCCGGACAGCCGGCTGTGCTCATAGGCCTCGCGGAACGCTGACATGCCGTCCACCAGGACAAAGATGCGCTTCTCCTCGGGCCTGTTGGCGAGCTTCCTGTACTCCACGATGGTGGATGCCCGGACTTCGGCGAAGCGGGCTGAGCGCTGGTCGGCGATGTCGCGCAGGAGGCGCAGCAAGCGGCCTACCCGTTCGACGTCGTCGCCGTCGATGATTTCACCCACGTGCGGAAGTTCTTCCAGCATCCGCAGGCCGGCCGAGCCGCAGTCGATGCCGTAGACGTGGACGGGCCCGCCGCGGGGCGTGACGGCGGCGGCGATGGCTATCCCGCGCAGGGCGGCGGATTTTCCGGACCCGCCCGTGCCGTAAATGGCCATGTTGCCGTCCTTGTCCGGCTCATAAAACACGGTGGGCTGGTCCTGCCGGACGGGGTCGTCGGCCACGCCGAGCAGGAGCTGCTCGTCGGTACGGGGATTGGGCAACCTGGAGAAATCGTAGGTTTTGGCCAGTTCGTCCAGCCATGGCTTGCGGGGCGGCCGGATGGCGAGCGCATCGGCGGCCCGCGCGATGTTTGCCGTCATCCTGGCGATATCGTTGGGCCCGGCAGGTTCGGCCACTGCCGGTTTTTTCGGGGCGGGCGCTTCCCAACTTGGCCCTGACCCGAAAGCCATTTCCACGATGTCGATCTGCGGACGCTGCGGTTTGTCGGTGGTCCATCCGCCGGCGTAACCGGTCTGGAACCCCTGGATGCGGCCCGGGCCGGTCTTCGCGGCGCCGCGCCCGGGAATGCCCGGGTCGAAGTAGGCGGCGTCCGGCACGCCCAGGATGTCGGTGGCGTCTTCCTCGTCCGCCATGCGCAGGGCCACCCGGAGGTTGGTGTTGGCGCGGAGGTTGTCCTTGATCACGCCGGCGGGCCGCTGGGTGGCCAGGATGAGGTGGAGGCCCAGGGACCGGCCGCGGGCAGCGACGTCCACCACGCCGTCCACGAACTCGGGGACCTCGCTGGCGAGGGCCGCGAATTCGTCCACGATGATGATGAGGTAGGGCGGTGCCTCGGGGTCGGCTTCGCGCTGCAGCGCCAGCAGGTCCTTCGCCTTCTTGCGGTTCAGCAGGTGCTCGCGGTAGTGGAGCTCAGCCCGGAGCGACGTCAGGGCGCGGCGCACCAGGTGCGGCGAGAGGTCGGTGACCAGGCCTACCGTGTGCGGAAGGTTGATGCAGTCGGCGAAGGCGGCGCCGCCCTTGTAGTCCACGAACAGGAAGCTGACGCGGTCCGGGCTGTAGGCGGCCGCCATCCCCATCACCCAGGACTGCAGGAACTCGGACTTGCCGGCGCCGGTGGTGCCGCCCACCAGGGCGTGCGGGCCCTCGTTCTTCAGGTCCAGGTACAGCGGCTCGATGCCCTTGGACCCCACCAGGGCGCGGAGGGTGCCGTTGTCCTTCCGGTTAGGCACAGCGGTGGCGTGGACGGAGTTGTTTTCCGTCCAGCGTTCGGCCACTGCCTGGGGGTTGTCCAGGAAGTCCTTGCCGATCAGCGTTGCGTAGGAGACCGCGCGGGGCAGGTCCGAGTCGTCGTTCACCGGCTTGCCCACATCAACCACGGGGGCGAGCATCCGTGCCAGCTGGCCGGCGAGTTCGGCGTCCACGCTCTCGCAGCTGACCGGGTAGGTGTGGCGGCCCAGGCGTACCTGGCCGGTGGTGGTGCCGTGATCGCCGTCCACCACCATAAAGTCCCGGCAGGCTGCCGGCAGGGCCTGGACGTCAGTGGCCACCCACATGACGTGGACGCCGGAGTCGGGTCCGCGTTCGGCAAGCCTGGTGAGGCGTCCGCGGTGCACGGGCGCGTCGTCCTCCACGATGACCAGCACAGATGGCAGCACCGGCGCTTCAATCTCATGCTTGGCGGGATCCACAGCGGGACGCAGGTCCGGGGCGGACCGTCTGGCGGCCGCCTCCCGCGCGTCGAGCAGGTCTTCGAGGCGGGCCACGAGTGAGGAGCCGCCGGCTGATCCGGCGGCGAGGTGGTCGCCGGAGAGGGGGCTGTGGCCGGAGCCGACGTGCGGCAGCCACTGCAGCCAGTTCCAGCGCTCCCGCGATTGCGCCGAAGTGATGGCGGTGAGGACCACCTCCGCGGGCGAATGCAGCCCAACAAGCTGGAGCACCATGCCGCGGGCAACGTCGTCCACCAGGCCGCGCGCGCCGGCCAGGCCGAGGGAACCGGAGGTACGGAACTGCGAGACCACGGGCACGCCTTCGATGTCCCGGAACTGCTTAAGGCAGTCCTGGATTTCGCGGGTGTACTGGACTTCGGTGTCGTTGCTGGACGGTTCTTCCAGCTGGATGCGCGACGGCGCCGTCCCCAGCCCGAACCGCAGGCCCAGGAAGAACTCGTGCTCCGGGCGGTGGGTCCAGAGCAGCGGTCCGAGCTTGTAGATGGCATCAACGGTGTCACTGACCGACGGTGCTTCCTGCAGGCGGACAGCACGCTCCACCTGCTGGGCTTCGGTGAGGTCCTGCCGGAAGGCCGCCATGGAGGCCCGGAACTGCTTGAGTGCTTCCTTCTGCTGGCGCCTGCTCCGCATCTTCTGGTCCACATAATGGCCCACCACGAACAGCGGCATCATCAGCATGAACACCATCGACAGCGCGTTGCGCGTGACGGCGAAAATGACGGCACCCATCATCAGCGGGGTGATCAGCATGATGTAGGGGAAAGGCTGGTCATCGGGCCGTTTGGGCCCGGCCGGAACCACCCGCTTGGGTTCCTCGAACCGCGGCACCACGCGGGGTGACCGGTTGAAGTCCACAAGGGGCGACGTCGGGGCTGCCGCATGGTTGTGCCCCAGCGGAACCACCGTCACGGTGGTGTCGCCCAGGGTGACCGTGTCCGAGGAGTTCAAGGTGGCGCGGGTAACGGGAAGGCCGTCCATCAGGAGCCCGTTGGCCGAGTTCGTGTCCACGATCTCCACGCTTTCGCCCACGGTGATGCGGGCATGGCGCTTGGAGGTCAGGGGGTCAGTGAGCCGGATGTCGACGTCCCGGTCCCGGCCGATGTAGCTGGTGCCGGTGGGCAGGGAAAATTCCCGTCCGACGTCGGGCCCGGACAGTACACGGAGGGTGGCGGCGGCCGGCCCGCGGCTGGCGCCGGGAACATGGAACTGTTCGCTCACCTGGGCCAGCGATACCACCGAGCCCGGGCGGAGGCCGGACTCGAGGAGGTTGTCGGTGCGGGTCAGGACGTTCCCGCTGATGCCGGCGCCCACGAAGGCCTCATCGATGCGCAGGGAAAGGTTCTCCGGCGCAGGGGTGCCCTTGCGGTCCGGGTCCGCAGCCCAGAGCACGGCGGCGATGTCAGCCACCGTGGCCAGGCCGTCCACGGTCACGGCCAGGTCCTTGGCTTCGGCGGGTTCCCTGCGGAGTGTCAGCCGGATCCTCATCCTTCGTCCACGCCCCTCATCTTCTCGAGGAGGTGGAGGTCGTCCGGTGTCACCAGGTGTGAGGTGACGGCGTGTTCCACGAGCCGTGCCCGGCGGTTGGTGGCGAGCTTGCCGCCGCCGCCGCGCAGCCCCACCACGCCCACGCGGTCCAGTTTGTCGCAGACGTTGTCCAGTTTCCGGTTGAAGCGGGTCAGGGCCCAGCCAAGGGTCTTGGCCGCCGCGGCTGAGGAGGGAATGGCGCTGAACCCCGTCCCTTCACGCCGGAGCATCGGCTCGGCAAGCGCCACAATGAGCGCCTTCTGCGAATCGGTGAACACCACCGGGCCGATGGTGGTGTCGCCGTTGCTGTCGCCGTCGCGCGCCTCCTGTCGGAAGGAGGGAGTCTTCAGGTGCACCGCAAACTCGTACGTTGTGGGACCGGCCGTGAAAATGATGTTGGTGTGGCTGAACACCAGCGGGATGCGGGCGCCGGGCGAGAGCCATGCCTGCATGCCGCCCGAGGCGTCGGCAACGGTGGCGGACAGCATGCTGCCCACGTTGCTCAGCCACCAGATGCCGTCGTAGCGGGCCACCTGCAGGAACTGCCGGTGCAGGTACGGGTTGTCGTCCACCTCCAGGTCGCCTTCACGGCCGATGTTGAAGACGTCCTCGTCCGACGGCTCGTACCATTCACCACAGAAATCTATTGCTAGATCCCCCATGCTCTGTGCCTCCTCAGTGGGCAATGTGCTTGTGTCATACGCCGGCTAATCCTCCAGGCAGGCAATGGAGTCCGGGCCCCCCGGAGAAGCACTGCCGTCGGCCCGTACCAGGATCACCTGAACGCAGAGAGGCCGTTCCGTCCGGCCGGAAACGATAGCGTAGTTCGTGTCTGTCGACTCGTAAGGGCCCTCGGACTTTGCTGATTTGACCCGCCATCGGAAGGTGTCGCCATCTTTCAAGTTCGGGTTGTCCCAACGAAAGATGATCAACGGCGGACCCAACCCCCCGCCCTGGACCTCGGGATGGAGGTCGGCTACTTCAGGCACCCCGCCATCCCCAAGGGCATCGGCGGGCGGATTGTTCACCTGCTGGGTCTCAACTGCTTCGGGCGTGTGCGGGGCGGCGTTTGCCACCACCAGGCCGACGACGGCGGCGAGCGCCAGCAGGGTCCCCCCGGAGAGGGCGAGCCAGAGGTTGCGCTTGCCGTGGTCCCTGGCCGGCGCCACGGCAGGCTCGTCCACCCTTGCCGGCCTGTGGACGGTGGCATCGGCAGCGCCCGTGTAGGAGGCATCGGCAGCATAAACGGGCCCGCCGTCATGAGGAGCAGCGCTTCCCGCGGCGCCGCGAAGGACCGTAGCCTGGGCCCATTCCTGCGGGCCGCCGTCGTGCCTAACGTCCTGGCCCGAGAGGCCGGCGGGGACCTGCGGGGCGGGCGCCGCCGGGGACGCGGGCAACGCCCCTGCTGCGGGAAGGCGCGACGGCGGTGCGGCGCTTCCTGGGCCGCCGGTTCCCCGGTTGTTGCCTCCCTTGCTTGTGTCCTGGGGCCACGTGCGTGCCGGAAAGGTGGGCGCGCTGCCTGTCCGCTCCGGATCGATGGCGGCGATGCTCCGGACACGGGTCTCCTCGAAGCCGTCGTCCGGGTGGCTGTCCTCCTGGTGCGGTTCCTCCAGCACCTCGAACGGCGTGACGGAGAGGTTGAGCTCGGCCTGGATCCGCTGCAGGGCAAGGGCGAAGGCGTGCGCGGACGAGTAGCGGGACTGCGGGGACTTTGCCATCGCCGTGGACAGCGCCAGTTCCAGGGACTCGGGCACGTCGGCGCGGCCCAGCCGGGGCAGGGCCATGGTGCTGATCCGGTTGATCAGCTCACGCTGCGAATTGTCCGCGCCGGGCATCACGAAGGGCGACCGGCCGGCCAGGAGCGTGTAGAGCGTCGCGCCGAGGGCCCAGACGTCCACCATCACGCCGTCCACGCTGCCGTCCCTGAACTGCTCGGGCGGCGACCACGGGATGGACATGCCCGAGTCGTCGTCGGAGTCGCCGGCCAGCGTGCCGGAGATTCCGAAGTCGGTGAGCGCCGGGCGGTTGTAGTCGGTCACCAGGATGTTGGCGGGCTTGATGTCACGGTGGGCAATGCCTGCGCGGTGGGCTGTTTCGACGGCGGACGCCACCTGGATGCCGACGGCCAGGACCTCATCCACGCTGAAACGCTGACGGCGGTACCTGACGTCAAGGCTTGGCCGGGAGCAGTATTCCATGGCCAGGTAGGAGTGCCCGGCGTCGGTCACTTCCGCTTCGTAGATCGTGACGATGTAGGGGTGCGAGGACAGCTGCGCCATCAGGTTGGCCTCGGACTCGAAGCGGCGGCGGGCGCCCTCGGTCTTCAGGTCCGAAAGCAGCACCTTGACGGCGACTTTCCGCCGGGGCCGGTCCTGCTCATACAGGTAGACGTCGGAGAACCCGCCGGAGCCGAGCAGGCTGATGTACGTAAACCCCGGGATGTGGGGCGGCGGCGCTACAGGCCGTTTGGAACTCAAAGAATCTCCTCAAAACGCAGCGAGATGTTGTCTCCCAGTTCGGCGATGTCGCCGTCCAGCAGGATGGCCATCTCGTTCTGGGCCAGCCGGCGCGGCGGCTGGCCGTCCCGCACCAGGACGGTGCCGTTGGTGGCTTTCAGGTCGCAGAGCATGACGTGCCAGCCTTCCAGCCGGACTTCAACATGGGATCGGGAGATGTCGCCGCCGGGACTCGCCACCTGGACCAGGCGCGGCATAACGCCGCCCTGCACGCGGGATACGGACGGCTGCCGGCCGATGACCAGGGACTGGTCCAGATCCAGCAGCTCGCCGGTGGACAGGCGCATCCGGCCCAGCCTGGGACGGGCCACCTGGACGGCGTCAGGCAACAGCGCCGCTCCGCATGCTGCGCATTGGGCACGGGTGGGAGGGTTCGCGTGGCCCTGGGCACAGACCCGGGCCAGCACAGTGGGCCCTGCGGCGGGATCCGCGGAGACGGCCGGGGCGGGATGGGACACCATACCGGCGAGGCTGCCCTTCATCACGGTCTGGCCGTCGTGATCACCGTCAAAGTCCACCGCGGCCTGTGGATGCGCCCCTCCTTGCCAGCCAGTCCCTTCCGGCGGCGTTGTTCCCGCCACGGGTGCCGGCACGTCCGACGGCGGTGTTCCCGGGGTTGGCGGGATTGAGGGGGTTGGCGGTGCTGGAGGCGCGGCGATGTGCGCCGCTGCGGTTGGGGTTGCGGTGATGTGCGCCCCCACCTGCGCCTGCGCCTGGCCGGAGGCTGGGTTTCCCGTCCGCCAGGGTACGGAATCAATGAGGGTCCCGGCCTGGGCCGGGCGTGCTGCTGACACGGGCCCGTTGCCGGACCCGGGCCGGTGCCCGGGACCATCAAGCGGACCGGAGCCCGGCGCGCTTGCGGAGTCCCCGCTGGTGGCGGGCTCGCCCTGCACCTCCCCCTCGTCGGCGGGTTCAAGCGCCGCCCGCTGGGCCGCCGGCTCTAGGGCCGGGGCTTGGGCGGCGACCTCGGTCGGGGCCCGGAAAGAGGCCTGCGCAGCCTCGTCCGCCTCCGCGTCTTCCCGCACGGCCGCATCTTCGATGTTCCGTATCACCGTGCGCTCCCACAAATGGTCATAGGAACCCGTGAGGTCACTGGCCGCCACAGTTTCAGCCTGTGCAGACCCCACCCCGCCAGGTGTGCTGCCTGCCTCCGCGGTCCCTGATTGAGAAGCGTCGAGCGGCGTGACGGATACCTGCGGAATCGGGGAAACCGGGGCGTGCCCCGCATGGCCTTCCATCTCCGGCTGCCCGCCGAAGCCCGCATCGTCGTGGTCCGGATCGTTGTGGTCCGCCTCGTCGTCGATAACTTCGAGCACTGTTTCCGCTGACACCCCGTGCTCCGGCGACACCGTCATTTCCAGCGCATCCGCTTCGGCTTCAACTTCCAGGTGCCCTTCGATGGCGGTTTCGGCGTCAACCTCTCCCTGAAGTGCAGCGGCGCCGACTGTCGCCTGCACTGAGCCGGCTCCTGCCTGTCCCGTAGCCAGCGCAAGGGTCAGGGACTGCAGCAGGACCGCCCCCTCACGCAGCGGAAGTTCCCGGTGCCCCTCGGAAGCAGCGTCCGGAATGGTGAGTGTGCACTGTCCCGGCATGTCGAAGCGGCGTTCGTTCCAGGTAGTGACGTCCCGGCCGTTGAGCTCCATTGTGCCGTCCGGCAACGCGACGGTGAGCTCCAGTTCCCCCCGCAGGAACACCCGCAGGGGCCCGGTGAAGTCGAGGATGCCGAAAGACGGGATGCTCGCCAGGGAGCCGCCGGAGCTGCTGGTGACGGCATGCAGTACTTCGTGGACCTCGGGTGTGTCCGCCAGCAGGGTCCAGAGCGCATCGGCAAGGGCGGGCGGTGTGTCCGGGCCGAGGAGGACGGCGGTCCGGGAACGGACGATGCCCAGCCAGGTGCCCGGTACGTAGCTAATGCCGGCCATGGTCGGGCTCCCCGTTGTCGTCGCTGCCCTGTTCATTCTTCGCTTCCGGGCCCTGGCCGTTGTTCGTTTCAGCACCCTGGTCCGGCGTCTGCCCCGTGTGCTGCCCTGCGTCGTCCTCCCCTGCGTCCTGCTGAGGCAACGGCTGGGTGGCCGACTGCACGGCCTGCGAGCGGGGCAGCGTCACTTCGTCTTCCGCGGAGGAGTCGGGCCGCGGCGCGGTGGTGGCCGCGCCGGCGTCGTTCAGGACGTTTCGGGCGTCCACTACGATCACCGTGACGTTGTCCCTTCCGCCGTTGCGCAGTGCGGCCTGGATGAGGGCATCCACGGCATCCTGCGGCTGGCCCACGGTGCTGAGGATCCGGAAGATATGTTCATCGCTCAGTTCTGAGGTGAGCCCGTCGGAACACACCAGGATGCGGTCCCCTTCCTCAACGGGAAGAAGCCAGTAGTCGGCCTCCGTCTCGTCTCCCGTGCCCAGGGCCCGCGTGACCACGTGGCGCCGGGGGTGCACAGTGGCCTGCTGGGGGGTGATCTCGCCGGCGTCCACGAGTTCCTGGACTTCGGAGTGGTCAACACTGATCTGTTCGAACCGGCCCTGGCTGAGGCGGTAGGTGCGGGAGTCGCCGATGTTCATGACCAGCCAGTAGGGCACGCCCATCTGCTCCACGATTACGGCACCGCTCAGGGTGGTGCCGGCGCGGGCGCCAGTGGCTTCCCGGATGGAGTTGTCCGCCCGGACCAGGTATTGCTGGAGGACCGCGGCCGTGGCGGTCCGCTCGCCGGTGGTGAGCTGGGGCATGGCGGCCAGGGCGCGGACGCACAGTCCGCTGGCCACCTCGCCGGCTTCGTGGCCGCCCATGCCGTCCGCCACTGCGAAAACGGGATCGGAAGCAATGTAGGAATCCTCGTTCAGCTCCCGGCGGAGGCCCCGGTCGGTTCCGTAACCGCAGGTAAGGCTGAGGCCCGGCCCCGGCTGCATGATGGAGGGAACGCTGGCGGGCTGTTGGTTCATGCCTGTCCTAGGTAAAAGGTTCGGTCTCCAAAATGAACACTGGATCCCGGGGTAACAAAGGTGGGGACACCCGGCACAAGTGCTGTGCGGAGTCCGTCTGGGGTGGTCACGGCGCTGCCGTTGGTCGAATTCCGGTCGGTCACCCAGATCCCTGCGCCGTCCGTGAGCAGGTGCAGGTGGGTCTTCGAGATGGAGCGGCCGGGATCGTCAACGGCCAGCAACTGCGCATGCTGTTCACCGGCCTGGCCCACAGGGTTGCGGCCCACCAGCACGCTGCGGTCCAGCTGGAAGTCGCGGCCGTCGTCGAGCCGGATCCTCAGGACGGCAACGGGAGCAGGGCCGCCGGTTCCCGGCCGCACCTGCGTGCGCTCGACATCGTCGTCCGGGTGGTATGCCCGGACGTGCTGCGGAGCCGGTGACTGTAGGGCAGCCGGAGCCGCTTCCAACCCCGTGCCGGAAGGCGGCGCAAAGGACGCCGGGGCCGTGTACGGCATCGTCTGGGAGGGCAGCGTAACGCCCGGTCCTGGCTGGACTGGCAGTGCGCCCGGCGCCTGGGTGGTGGCCGCCGGCGCCTGGCCCGGGCTTACCGGGCCCTGGGCATTGATGACCGTGGGAGCTTTGGCACCGGCCACCGGCGACAGCACCTGCTGCACGGGCGGCAGGTCCAGCGGCGCGAAACTGTAGGGCCCCTGGATGCCGCCGGTGGTGATGGGGTCGCGGCCTGCCTTAACGTCAAAAACAAGCGTCTTGGCAGCGGCATCGTGCCACCCCCGAAGCCGGCCGTTCTTGTCCCAGCTGTTGGACACCACCACCAGCACGGCCCAGGCCGCGCCCACCAGCATCAGCGGCGTGAGGATGAACAGGGCGGGACCGAACCATTGGAAGACCACCACCAGGATCGCCGCGAGCAGCGCCAGCAGGATGCCGGCACCCGTGACCAGGCCACGCAGGAAGACGGCACCTGCACCGGGGGCGTAGCCGTCGTTATCGGCGCTGCGGATGCCCATCAACAGGTTTCCCGGAGTCTTGCCGGTCCGGGCTTCGATTCCCATCACCACGAAGGTGTAGACGAGGGTAAGCCCCAGTCCGATGCTGCCGAACAGCACCAGGGACGCTGTGTCGTAGGTGATAAACCCGCCGCTTCGGGTACGGGTGATCCCCGCAAAACCAATGGCGAACGTCACCACCAGCACTGCCAGCGGCGGCAGCCAGTCAATGACGGCGGCACCGAGCCGCTTGCCCGCCGTGGCCGGAACAAGCTGAAGGTTTGTTGCCATTCCCGTTCCTCCCCCTGGAGCGGCACCCACCTGGGCAGTGGAACCGCCGGAACTCCCCTGCCCCGTGCCCGCGATGCCCGCGGCGTGATGGGCCGGGGGCGTTTGTACTACCGGGATAGTACCGGGAATCGCCGGCCCGTGCGCGGCGCGCAGGCCGGTACGGGAGTCCACGCCGTGGTTCGGCCTGCGGTCCAGGTTGCTGGTGCTCCGCGCCGACCGGTTGGGCAGGGGCGCACCACAGGCCGTACAGAAAGCCGCCCCCGTGAGGATCAGTTGCTGGCATCGCGGGCAGCGTTCGGCGTCGGAGGTCACTGCGTCATGGGTCCTTGCGTGGGAGGTGCTGTTGTGGGCGGTTGTCCTGTGCCCGGCTGTCCTGTGCCTGGCTGTTCTGTGCCCGGCTGTCCGGCCGGCGGGGCCTGCGATGCAGGACCGTCAGCCGGCTCCTGCCCCGGCCCCGGTCCTGCCGCGGCACGGCGCCGCCCGGGCAACGTGATGGACGGCAGGGCCAGCAACGCCAGGCGTGAACCCCGCAGGTTGAGGACCGTGCGGGCATCGGCAAGGAGGGAACGCGGGGAGAACCTCGCCTGTTGCCGGCGCCAGAATCCCATCGTTGCGGTCATCTCGGTCAGGGAGCTGTCCACAATGGTCCAGTACTCCCGGACCTCGTCCTCGGTGGGCTGGCCGGCACCAAAGATCGATGCGTCGGCCCGTCGTGCCAGCAGGGTGGTTGTTTCCCTGCTGGCGGGGAACGCCTCGGCCAGGACCGCGGCGCTTTCCCGGCGCGTGGCACGGGTATCAACGGCGGCGCCCAGGTCCGTGGCAAGGCTCACCACCTCGCTCCAGCCTCCGCCGACCCGCTGCGCAGGGTGGCCGTCGCTGAAACGCGACTTCCGGCGTCGTGATTTCAGCAGGGCAATCAGCAGCAGCGGCAACGCAAGGATGGACAGCGGGATCAGGGCGACGCCCAGCGCGCCCAGCAGGGCACCCCAGAACAGCCAGGGGTTGTTCTTCTTCTGGTCGGCGTCCAGCGCATCGGGCGAGGAGTCCGGCGGAAGGTCCGCGGGCTCCTGCGGCGGGGGCGGCGGCTGCAGCACCTGGGGCTTGGGCTTGGACTTGTTTTCCGGGTCCGGCGGGATGGGAACGTTGTCCTTCGGAGGGGTGGGGTCGAAGCTGACCCAGCCCACGCGTTCGAAGGCCACTTCCACCCAGGCATGGACGTTCTTGCCGGTGATCTTGACCTCGCCCGCACCGTTTTCGGGGCTGGTGGGATCAGGGTAGAAGCCCATCACCACGCGGGACGGAATGCCCAGGTGGCGGAGCATCAGGGACATGGCGACGGCGTACTGCTCATCGTCACCAAGCATCTGTTTCGCCGTCAGCAGGTTTCGGATCCGGGCGGCACCGTGCCCGGAGACACTGGGCAGCTGGCCTTCACTGACCAGGCCGTTGCTGAATGCGCCGGTCTTCTGGAAGTGCGCTTCGATCTGGCGCACACGGTCAATCGCGGTGGGCGCATCCGCGGACAGGTCGTTGGCCTGGGACGCTACGACAGGCGGCACCTCCAGGGCATCCGGCAGGGTGATTTTGGCGAAGTCGTATTGGGTGAGCTGCCCGTGTTCCAGCTTGACGGGGTCGGACACCTGCACGCTGTAGGAATCGCCGCGGGACAGCCCGTTGGTGGTGACGGCGGTGTCCGTGCCCGAGTTGAAATAGAGGCCGGAGGCTGCGGCGGAGGCACCCTGGTCAAAGCTGAGGCCGGTGGTTTTGCGCCCGCCCGGAACAAAGAAGCCCTGGTAGTCCTCGATGGTGATGTTGATGGCGTAGTCGTTGGTGGGCACGGTCCCGGAGGTGTCCGCCAGCGTGTTGATGGATTCGGTATCGCCCACCTTGCTGAAGTTGCCCGATCCGTTGGGGTCCATGTTGTAGTTGGTGCCGTTGAAGGCGTCCAGCGCCCCCAGGCGCACCCGGGCATCGCGAGGGAGGCCCTTGACGACGAACAGGGTGTCGTCCTTCTTGTCCTTGACGAAGGTCCGGAAGCTGGCCAGCGGAGTGATGTAGTCCTTGGGGTCGAACGGCGGGACCACCACGTTCCGCAAAACTTTCCGGTCGTTGCCGGCGGTGACCAGCGGGGCGGACAGTGCGGTGACGGCGACGCTGACGGCGATGACGGCCGCGGCCATCCCCAGCCGCCGGACCTTGGCGCGGCGGGCGGTGGAGGAATCCGTCTGCGGGTTGTTCACCGAGACCTTGCGGGTGCTGTTCCGCCGCAGGGCGTCCCGGCGGAACGTTGCCCAGGCGATGCCCAGGACCGTGAGGCCGATGCCGCGTTCGAGCGTGAGGAACGCTGCGTTGGTGCTGAACGCGATGCCCGTGACGAACAGGACCAGCACGGGAAGGAGCGGAAAGTAGGGGCTCCTGGCGCGCCAGGTCAGGATCGCAGCGATCAGCGCGGTGATCATCGAGCTGAGGAAGGGGACGATGAGCACGCCGCCGGCCGTTCCAACCGGCACGCCGACCGTGAGCATGTCCTTCCACGCGAAGACGATGCCCAGCAGCAGGATCCGCAGCGAGTCCAGGGTGGGAACAAACCCCGCGATGGCCGAGTCAGGGACCGCCAGCAGCGTGCCGAACACCAGGTAGGCACCCAGGGCGAGGGCTGTGGTGATCAGCAGGCCCAGGCGGAGGTGGGCATTGACGACGCCGAGGGCCAGGCCGAGGATAATCCCGCCAAAGCCGGACAAGAGGTAGTAGGGATCGCCGCCGAAGCTCAGCCCGAAGCCGAGCAGGCCCAGTCCCAGCAGGACTGTCAGGGCGCCGGCGTCGAGCACGAAATGCCAGCGCGGCTGGCCGTCGTCGAACGGCGAGCCCTGCTGGTTCCTTGACGCAGCGCGGCGGGAGGTCATGCGCGGGCCCTGGCCCGGTGCGGAGCTCATGCTGCCGCCTTTCTCAGCACGATGGCAAGGTCGGCCAGGTCGCCAAGCGTCAGCACCGTCAGGTCTGCGATGTTGGCCCTGGTGGGGGCGGCTCCCGCCTCGATCCTCACGGCGAGGCTGCGGACGCCGGGCGGAACAGACACCGCCGCGGAACGGAGCTGCGTGGCGGTCACGTTGCTGCCCACCACGAAGAAAATGACGGAGGCGTTGGGGACAGTGTCCGCCAGGGTCCTGGCGAGGTCGACGGCGGTGCGGCGCATGGGAGTGCCGATGATCCTTGTCATGTCGTCCAGCATGTTGCGGCCGGTTTCACAGCGCAGCGGGCCTTTTTGGGTGAGGATATCCAGTTCCCGCTGTTCACGGATGGCCTGGCGGCCGATCGATGCTGCCGCCGAGATGGCCATCTCGAATTCGGTCTCGGAGGCATACTCATCAGTGTTGATGGACAAGGAGATGGCCAGGTGGGCGCGGCGGGTTTCCTCGAACTGGCGCACCATCAGCTTGTTGGTCCGCGCGGTGGTCTTCCAGTGGATGTGCCGCCGGTCATCGCCCGGGACGTAGTCGCGCAGCGCATGGAAGGACACGTCGGCGCTGGACAGGTCCGTGGTGGGCATGCCTTCCAGGTCGCGGATGAATCCGGCTGCGGAACCGGCGAGGGCAACGGTGCGGGGGTGGACGAAGAGGTCTTCCGGTTCGGTCCACAGGACCTGCCGGCGCAGGAGGTGCAGCGGGTCCGCCCGGACGGACCGCACGGGCCCCACCACGATCACGGCGCGGCGGGCCGTGGGGATGGTGAACAGGTCCTCGTGGACCTGCTGGGGTTTCATCCGGGGCAGGTGGAACACCGCGGTGGCATTGCCCACCGGCAGTTCCAGTGCCGCCGGCAGCAAAGGACGGGCTGACGTGTTGGACACGGCGATGCTGCCTACGGCGCTGTCCCCAACGGCCACCCGTGTGCGGGCGAGGTCCAGCACCACTCCGTAGGAGGATCGGCCCAGGATGAAGCCCACCGCAACCAGGAGCATGACGAAGGCTGCAATGGCAGCTGCCTTGGCCTCCTGCCACCCGAAGGCCTGGCCTGTTGCCCAAAGCAGGATGGAAGCGGCAAGCACGGACCAGCCCAGGACGCTGACCACTGACAGGACCGACCAGGCGTACTTCAGCCAGGCGCCGCGGACCGCCCGCCACGCTGGTGCCAGTGCCAGTCCGGCCGTGCTGCTCGCTTCGGCCCAGACGGCGGCCGGGTGCAGCCGAGTGGGCTGGCCGTTCCTGGCGAAGGGTTGCTTGAGACGCTCCGTGAGACGGATCAACGGGGTGCCGCTGGACATATGTGTGCCTTCGTTATGTTGCGCTGGATTATTTTTCGCGGGGGTGGCGGCGGTCAGACGTTGGTGCGCTGCTGCGGAGCGGCGACGTCCGCGAGGATACGGGTCAGCACAGCCCCGGCTGTTGCTCCGGAGAATTCCGCTTCGGGGTCCATCACAAAACGGTGCGTCCACACCACGGCAGCCAGTTCCTTGATGTCGTCCGGGAGGACGAAGTTCCGTCCCTGCGAGGCGGCCCAGACCTTGGCGGCACGCACCATCGCCAGCGCGCCGCGGACCGAGACGCCGAGGCGGGTCTCGGGGGCGTTGCGGGTTTCTTCACACAACCGGGAAATGTATTCCAGGACGGCCGTGTCCACATGCACCGTGGCGGCGAGGTCGGCCATGTCAGCGACGGCCTGGGTGGTGATGACGGCCGACAGTTCCTTGGAACGGTCCTTGAGGTTGGACCCGCCCAGGAGGCGCACGGTGGAGGCGTGGTCCGGGTAGCCGATGGAGGTCTTGATCAGGAAGCGGTCCAGCTGTGCTTCGGGAAGCCGATAGGTGCCGGCCTGTTCAATGGGGTTTTGGGTTGCCATCACCATAAACGGCCGCCCTGCCTCGTAGGTGACGCCGTCCACGGTGACGCGGGATTCCTCCATCACCTCGAGCAGCGCGGACTGGGTCTTGGGCGAGGCACGGTTGATTTCGTCGGCGAGGACGATGTTGTTGAAGATCGGGCCTTTGTGGAACTCGAACTTCTGCGTTTTCTGGTCGTAGATGGTGACGCCGGTGACGTCCGAGGGCAGCAGGTCCGGGGTGAACTGGATGCGGTTGTTCGAGCCCTGCACCGTGGCGGCGAGGGCCCGGGCCAGGGACGTCTTGCCTGTTCCCGGCGCGTCTTCGAACAGCACGTGGCCCTCGGCGAGCATGGCCGTGAACGTCAGCCGGATGACGTGTTCCTTGCCCAGGACGGCCTGGCCCACATTGGCAACGAGTTTCTCGAACGTGTCGGCAAACCAGGCGGCCTGCTCGGTGGTCATGGTCATGGTCAATCCTTTGCTTGATGGGTAGGGGGAAAGCGGTAACGGGCTAGCGCTGCGGCATGCCGGCGGGCGGGCCTTGGCCGTCCCTGTTGGTGGTGTCGTGACGGACGTAGTTGCCGGCGGCGGGACCGCTGGTCAGGTGGTACCAGATGCCGGATGGGTTCTCCGAGGTCTTGTACCAGACCACATAAAAATCCGACTCGGACGGGGTGTTTTCGGGCAGCCACTTGCCGGGGCTGACGCAGCTGGACGGGTTGCCGGCGCGGAAGCTGTCCACGCCGTAACCGGGCTCGGTGCAGCTGCGGACCGGTGTGGCGCTGATGGTCCACGAGGTGGGTTGCGGCGGAGGTGGCGCCGATCCGCTGCGTGAGGTGTCGCTGCCGATCCGGCCCGGCTGACCGGCGCTGATGGCCCGCACCCGGAGGGTATGGGTTTCGCTGTAGCCGGCACCCGTGGAGAAGGATCGCGCATCGGTATTCGTCCAGGCACCGCCGTCGAGGCTGTACTGGTAGCCGGTCACGGGCCGGCCATTGCCGCTGGGCTGGGTCCAGGTCCAGGAAACCGACCGTTCCCCCTGGGGCTTGCTGGCCCCTGTCACCACGGGAGCATGCGCCAGGCCGTACGGGTTGACGGAGTTGGACGGGGCGCTGGCATCGCCGGCAACGGTACTGCGGGACGACACGGCCCACACCACAACTGCAGTGTTAGTGCCGTTGGGAGCTGCCACCACGCCTCCTCCGGCCGGGATGGTTCCGGAGCCGCCTCCCGACGTGAGCCTGTACTGGTAGGTAATTTCGGCCGGGGCGGACCCGTTCCTCTGCGCTTCCGTCAACACGGTGAAGCGGACGTCGATCTTGCCGCCGTTGCCGTCGGTGTCCACCAGGGCTGCCGTGGGGGCAGCCACGGTTCCTGGCTTGCCCACGGCGCGGATTGCCGCCGACTGCGCGCTGGTTGCACTGGTGCCCGCCTTGTTGGTGGCGGAAACCGTGAACGTGTAGTTGGTTTCCGAGTTGTCCACCGTCACGTTCTGGGACGTACCCGCCACCTGTTGGGTGTTGACCACAGTACCGCCACGAAGCGTGGTCAGGGTGTACGCGGACACGGCGTCGCCGTTGTTGTTCGGCGCCGTCCAGGTCACCTTCATCTGGCTCTGGCTGCCAACCGAGGATGCCTGGGCAGCGGTCGGCGCCGCCGGGGTTGCGGGGACGCCGGCCGGCACTTCGGCAGCCGAGTACGGGCTCCACTCGGACGGTTCCTTGGCATCGTTGCGGGCCAGGACCCGGACCTTGTAGGAGACGCCGTTCTGCAGGCCCTTCCAGACGTAGCTGACAGCCGTCAGGTTCTGGATCTGAGCGTTCTGCCCTGCCGGCGGCGGCGAGATCTCCAGGTCGTAGGACTTCACCGGGGAACCCTTGCTGGCCGGGGCGGTCCAGGTGATGGACAGCTCCTTGTCGCCGAACTTCAGCGAGGGCGCCAGCGGGGTGTCGGGCTTGACGTCGGGACGGACCTCAGCCGAGGCCGGGGACCGCTCGGACTCGCCGAACTCGTTGGTGGCAGTGACCTGGAAGTGGTACTTGGTGTTGTTGACCAGTCCGTTGAGGGTGCAGGTGTTGGCGGGGCAGTCCTGCTGGAACCCGCCCTCGCCGTACACCGTGTACTTGGTGATCGGGGAGCCCCGGTCCGCCGGCGCCGTCCAGTTCAGGAGTGCTGTCCGGTCCCCCACGCTTTGCGCCTGCGGGGTGGCGGGCGCCTGCGGCTTGTCCTTGACGGTGAGCCGGATCCGGGCCGTCGCCTGCCGGGAGGAGTCCCCTGTCTTGTCGGCCACCGTGTAGGACACCACCATGGTTCCGGTGAAGCCCGGCGCCGGGGTGACCGTCACGGCGTCACCGTTGACGTCAACGTTGCCGCTGCCGGTTTCCGCCCCGGCCGCGATGATCTTCAGCGGCGTTTCCGGGAAGGGGTTGGCGTCGTTGGCCAGGACATTGACCGTCACGGGCTTGCCGGCGGCAACGTTGTCCTGGACATCATCATTGGCCACCGGTTTCGGCCGGTTGGACGCCGTAACTGACAGCTGGTACGTGGCCACTGCCTCGAGCCCGCGCGGGTCCCTGGCCTTGACCTGGACGGCACCCGTGGTTCCGGTGCCGGTGGAGTCAGCTGCGGAAACCTTCAGGGCCTTGCCGTCGATGGCGGCGTTGAAACCGGCCGGTGAGCCGCCCACCAGCTCATACTTCATCTTTTCGACGTCGTCCCGGTCAGGATCCGAGGTCAGCTTGCCCAGGTCGATGCTGGCGGAGTCGCCCTTGGGCACATCAACACTGGCACCGAGGAGCTCGGGCGGGTTGTTCCTGTTGGGATCGGGCAGCACCTTCGTGCGGATGCTGAGGGTGGATTTCAGGCCGGCCGGATCGTCCGGGCCGGTTCCGTCCGTCACCTCGAAGGTGAGCGAACCGGGCCCGACGTAGTCAGTGCCGGCGGTGTATTTCAAACCGTCGCCGTCGCCGGTGACAGGATCGCTTCCGTCGGAGCCGATCAGCTTGATCCGGTCCGTCTGCGTCAGGCGGGGCGAACGGCCCTCGCGCACCTTAACCCATTCGTCCAGGTCCACCTCGACGGACTGGCCGGCGACGACCTCGATGACCTCGTCCTTCGCCAGGGTGGGAAGCTGCTGGCCCAGGCCCGGAACCCAGATGACCGCCGTCGACTGCTGGCCGTCCACGTCCTCCACCGTGTACGGGATGAGCTGTGGTTGTTCGGTGAGGTCCACGATCACGGTGCCCTCTGCGCCGGGCCGGGCCGTGGCGGCCTCTGTGCTGATCTTCAGGTTCTCCCCCACGCCGTCGGGATCCTCGTCGTTCTTCAGGACGGGGACGTCCACGGCGGATTTCCCCATGGTCTGCGCGGACGTGACCCTGTCGTCACGGGCGATCGGCGCCTTGAGGGGCACCTCATTGTCGACCACGACACCGATGGCAGCCTGGGCGGAAGCATCCCTGTCGTCGGCGATGGTATACCGGACGTTGACGGTTCCGGCTTCGCCCGGCGCCAGCAGGATGATCCTGCCGCTGGCCTTGCTGACGGTGGCCTGCAGTGCGGGATCGGCTTCGATGCCGTCCGTCAGGATGCGGAGGAGGTCGCCGTCCGGGTCCGTGTCGTTGCCGGTGGCGTCGACGGCGATCTGCCGGCCCGGGCGGACCCGCACCTCGTCATCCACGGGGGTGGGTTTCTGGTTGGTCTCGCCGCGCGGCGCGATGCCCACAGTCACCGTTCCGGTGTTGACAGCCCCCTGGCGGTCCACCACTTTGTAGCGGAAGGTGTCTGTTCCGGCGCCGTCCCCGGCTGCCGTGAAGTCGATGAAGTTGCTGCCGACGGCGGCCGTTCCCATCGCCGGGGTGCTGTCGATGCCGGTGAGCTGGACCGAGTCGCCGTCCGGATCGATGCCGTCCAGGGGAACGGGGATCCGGACCGTGCCGCCGGCCACCACGCGTGCGGTGAGGTTGCGCGGCTGCGGACGCGAGTTTTCGGCACCTTCGAGCGGAAGGATATGGATGGTCACCGCGGCGGCGCTCTTCTGGCCCTGCGGATCCACGGCGTTATAGATGGCACGCACCGTTTTGGGCTGGCTGCCGGCAATGAACCGCAGCGTGTTTTCCGAGACGAAGCTCTTGCCGTCCACCGGGTCCACGCCCTGCGGCAGGACCGGATCCACGGTGAGTTGCTGGCCCTGCGGGTGGGTGTCATTGTCGAGCACCGGGATGGTCACGACGTCGTTCACGCGGACGTTGACCTCGTCCGGTTTCGGCTGGGGAGCCTCCACCACGGCGGGGGCGGGGACCGGCACAACCGAGACGCTGCCCGTGGCCGATTTCCTGCCGTTGGACATGGTGTATTCGAACAGGATGGGGTCCTTCGTCCCCAGGATGTCCGTGATGCGCAGGACGCTGTGGTTGATCACGCTGACAGATGCGGTGGAGTTTTCGGGCAGCCTGACGGACTGGAGTACCAGGACCCCGCCTGACGGATCGGAGTCGTTGGCGAGGGGGTCCAGCAGCACGCTTCCGCCGGTGGGCATCAGCGCCACGTCGTGGACGGCGACGGGGTTGCCGGTCTCATCCCCGGATTCGACGTCAACGCGGATCAGGCCCTGGCTGCTCTGCGGGCCGTTGCTGGCGATATAGGTCAGGTACACGGGGCCGGGGGTGGTGCTGCGGAAGGTGAACGTGCCGCCGTCGGTGACCGGGCCGAGTTCGGCCGGGCCGTTTGCTTCCACTTGGGCGAGCCGGAGGGCGCCGCCGTTGGGGTCCACGTCGTTCTTCAGCGGGGAAATGACCAGGTCCTGGCCCACCACGGCCGTGACGTGGTCCGCATTGACCACCGGCGCTAAGGCTCCCGGCGGCTGGACGTTGACCACGACTTCCCCGGTCACGGTGGCGCGGCCGTCCCAGATGGTCACCTCGACGTTCTTCTTGCCGGCCGTGGCGCCCGAGTCCTGGAACGTCAGGAGCCCGTCGCGGCGGACTTTCACCTGGTCCTGGTCGTTGTCTGCCTTGGCGTCGAGGAGGACCAGGTCGTCGCCGTCGGGGTCGATCCAGTCCGTGAGGATGTTCTGGCTGACGGTCTTGCCCTGCTCCACCAGCATGGTGGTGTCATCGCCGCGCTTGAACTGTGGCGGCTTGTTCTCGTCAGGGCCCACCACGCTGAGCGTGACCTGGCCGCCGGCCGAGAGGCCGCGGCCGTCCGAGGCGTTGTAGTTGAACGTCTCCGTGCCCGGTTTCGCATCTGCCGGGACGGAGACCTGGAAGGCCGTGCCGCCGTAGATGTTCTCCAGGGTGCCGGATTTCGGGCCCGTATCCGCCAGGGCGGCGGTGAGGACGTCGCCGTCGGGATCGGAATCGTTGTCCAGGACGCTGAGGACGGTGGTCCGTCCGGGGCGGACGCCGACGGCGTCGGGCTTGGTTTCCGGCGGACGGTTGGGTTTGGTGCGGTCCGGCAGGACGTTGATGGTGTTGTTGTCCGCCGATTCCTGGTCCTGCTCGTCGGATTCGTTCTTGGGCGGGATGACGTCGTCCCAGTTGTTGACGAGCTGCATGTTCTGGTTGACCAGCCACACATTGCCCGAGTTCACATCATTCAGGACCACCAGGTCCCGGTTCACCCGGAAAACATACGACGGCGACGCACTGGCCTTGGGCACGTCCACGTTCTTATCGTCAGCATCGTTCGTACAGTCCCGGACGTACTTGTTCGCCCCCGACCACGCCGCGTGCACACACCCGCCCAACTGCACCGGCGCAGCCGGGACACCCTCGCCGTCGAACGCCACCGTTTTGGCCGTGCCGCCATCCAGCGGCTGCTTCAGCAGCGCCTTCTGCGTGGAAACTGCCACAAAGTCGCTGGCGGGACCGCCCTGCTGCAGCTTCGCCTCGCGGGCGTTGTCCAGCTGCAGCCGCTTCCCGCCAGGCAGGAACAACTCCCCCGCAGCCGCATCAAGGACCACCGGCTGGTCCCCCACCACCGTGATCTGCAGGTCACCCGCGCCCTTCAACTCGCCCCACGTCTCCGACTCCGAGGACGTGACCTCACCGTTGGCACCAACACCGGTCACCGTCACCACACCCGACTCCGGATCCGCCGAGTAAATCCGGTCATCCTCCCCCACAGCCGAAACGGTGCCCTCGGAGCCCACCAGCACCGGCTCGGAAGCCTCCTCATCAAAACCATTCACCGTCGACGGCGACACCGCCCACACCTTGCCCGAAGCCGCATCCGTCACCGAGATCACCTCGGAGCCGAAACTCACATCAGCAGCCCCCGGCAACTGCTTATCCCCACCCAGGCGCATGTTCGCCGGCGACACCTGATTCAACGTCGAACCAGACTCATCATCAACAAACACATCCCCCGCGTCCTGCAAAATGTCGAAGGTCGTGGACGCCGGCGTCACCGCACCATCAAGGACACGCGACGGATAATTCAGCCGCCCCACCGCATTCTTGGACTTCGACACCACCCACACACCGCCGTCGTTCAACTCCACCTCAGTGGTCTTAAACCCCGGATAGAGCACTGCCCCGGTCACCACAACAGCCACTGCGGCACCAAAGGCAGTGCCGGTGACGATCTTGTTGTGGCGCCGTTTCAATCCAAGTTTCCCCAGCAGACTTGTCACAGCGATTTTTCCCTCAAGGTTTGGCGGTGGCCCCCAGGCCGGCACATCGGAGTACCCGGTATTGGACTCTCCGTTCCCCGGGCAAGCCTACCCAAGAGGCAGTAAGCCCGCGATGGGGAGGTCTCCCCCCGGGTCCGGCCTGCTGCATCTCTCTGCCAGGCTGTCAGCACGGCGGCACCCCGGCATTTCCCGGCTCGCCCAAGGTGGTGGAACCAGCCACAACGTAGCGGCCCACGTTGCTCGCAGAGCCTGCCTCGATCCGGTACCAGGCGCGAATCGGGTTGGGGGTCCAGTGGTCGCTCTGAATGATGTAGCAGCGGACCACGAGAGTGTGGTTGTCGGCGACGTACAGCCACGGCGGCCGGTGCGCGTTGATGCCGTCGCAGTCATAGTAGGGTGCCGGCCGGTAGTTCGCCCCGCCCAGGGTGTAGGTGCAGGACCGTACAAAAGCCGGGTCTGCGGAACTCAGCCGGGTGGTCCATTCGCCGCGCTTGCCGGAGGTGGCGGTGGCGCTGACCTGGGCGCTGCCGGTGCCCAGGGAGTTGAACGTCTGCACGGTGATGGTGCGCTGCTGTTCCCAGCCACCTGTGTTGATCGTCCTGCTGCCGGAGGGGGCAACACTCTCCCAGCCGCCTCCACTGATGAGGATCCGGGTTTCCGCAACGTCATTGGTGGACGTGGAGGGCGATGACCAGCTCAGGGTTACGGTCTGGTCATTGAGCTGTCCGTTGGTGCCGCTGGCGGAGGGCGTGCCCGGTGAGCCGTACGGCGTGACCCTGGCGGGTGCACTGGCGTCAGAGCTCGGCGCCACGGTGGAGACCGCGGTGACGGTAACGGCGATGTCCTGGCCGTTGGTGAATCCACCCACGGATTCGCCGGGGCTGATGGGCCCGCTTTGTCCTCCCGCCGAGTAGCGGTAGCTGACTTCCTCTGCACGGGAACCGTTGCGCTGGGCGTCCGTGAGCCGGTTGAACTGGATGGTGACCTGGCGGCCGGCACCGTTCGTATTGGCCGGCGTGGCGCTGACGCCGGTGACCTGGGCGAGTTTTCCGGTCGCGCGCCGGGGCGCGGAGGAGGGGCTGGCGGTTCCCTTGCCGGCTTTGTTTTCGGCCTGGACGGTGAAGGTGTAGGCCGTCTCGGAGTTCTGTGCCCGGAACACGGCAGTGCGGACTGTCCCGGCCACCACCTGGGTCTGTGGGGCTGTGCCCCCGCCGTTCATGGTGACGTAGTAGTTCCGGATGGGATCGCCGTTGGTGTCAGGTTCGGCCCAGTCCACCCTGATCTGGTTTTCGCTGCCCACTGCGGCGGCCACAGCCGTGGTGGGTGCAGCGGGGGCGGCCGGGACACCGGCAGGGTTGTCCTCTACGGAGTAGATGCTCCATTCGGAGGGGCCAAGTTCGTTGACGGCCTGCGCGCGGACCCGGTATTTGACGCCGTTCGTGAGGCCGGTCCACGTGTAGTTCAGGCCGGCCACCTCATTCTTGACGGCGATGCCGTTGGAAGGCGGTGGCGAGATCTCCAGGTTGTAGTGCTTGACCGCGGAGCCCTCCGTCTTGGCGGCAGGCCAGTTGATGACCATGTTCCTGTCGCCGGCTTTGACCGACGGCGCGTCCGGCGGGGAGGGCTTTTCATCCGGCCGGATCTCGTTCGAGGCTGCCGATGGCCGGGATTTGCCCACTTCGTTCTCGGCGATGACGGTGAAGACGTATTTGACGTCGTTGGTCAGCCCGGAGAGGGTGCACGTGGTGGTGGGGCACGCCTGCGAAAAGCCGTTGTTGGATTCCACGCGGTAGCCGGTGATGGCGGCGCCATTGTCCGACGGCGGCGCCCACTTGAGGACGGCTGTCCGGCTGCGGACATCCGTGGCGGAGGGGGCAGAGGGCGCGTCAGGCACGTCGCGGACGGTCAGCCGCAGGCGGCCGGTGGCCTGCCGTGAAACGTCGCCGGTCTTGTCCACCACCATGTAGCGGACCACCATCACGCCCTTGAAGCCCGGTGCCGGGGTCACCGTGACGGAGTCCCCGTCAAATGTTGGTTGTCCCGCCGCAGATCCCGTTTCCACTCCCGCGGCAACAATCTTCAGCGGTGCATCGTCGAACGGGTTTCCGTCGTTGCCCAGGACGTTGACGGTTTCCGTCTTTCCCGCGTTCGCTTTTTCGACGACGTCGTCGTTGGCCACGGGCATGGGCCTGTTGGAGGCCACGTGCCGTGCAGAGATGTTTGCTTTCACCGCCGGAGACCTGCCGTCGGTGACCCGGACGGGGATGTTTCCGGTAAACCCGGCCGCTACCGACGTTTCGGCCCTGACTTCGAGGATGGAACCGTTCACGGAGGCCGAGAATCCGGCGGGAAGACCGCCGTCGAGCTCGAACTTCAGGTTGCCCTTGTCCTGTTGATCAACATCCTCAGCGAGCGGCCCCAAGTCCAGCCGTGCTGATTCGGCCTTGGGTACGTCCAGTGCAGCACCGCTGAAGGTGGGCGGGTGGTTGGCGTTGGGATCCGGTATCACCCTGGTCATGATGACAAGGGTGGACTTCAGGCCCTGGGGATCGTCCGGACCGTTGCCGTCCGTGACTTCGAAGGTCAGGGACCCCGGGCCCACGTAGTCGGCCTTGGCGGCGTAGCGGAGCGCGGTCCCGTCTCCGGCAATGACGTTTTCCGGCGAGGCGCCCTGGACCTTGACGGAGTCTGCCACGGTGATGCGCGGCCGCTTCCCGTCGCGCACCCGGACGTAGTCGCTGAGTTCGAGGGTGACGTCCTTGCCGGCCATCACTTCGACGATGTCGGTCCTCGACAGGCTGGGGTATTGGGCTCCCTGTCCGGGGATCCACATAACGGCGGTCGAACTCAGGCCGTCAACATCCGTGACGGTATAGGGAATCAGCTGGTCCTCCGGCGTGAGGGTCACCACTACGTTGCCGGAGCCCCCGTCCCGCGCGTTCGGGTTGCCGTCGGGGAGGCTGATCTTCAGGTCCGCGGCGACGCCGTCGGCATCGGAGTCGTTCTTGAGGACCGGGACGTCGACAGCGGCCTTGCCGAGGGTTTCCGAGGGCGTAACCCTGTCATCCTTTGCGGCCGGGCGCTTGAGCTCGGCGTCGGGACTGATCCGGATCCGGATGGCAGCCCCGGCCCCTGCCTTCTTGTCATCCTGGATTTGGTAGCCGATGCCGGCGTTGCCGGCAATCGACGGGGCTGTGAAGAGTACCTTGGAGTCCTCGGTGGCTTCCGCCTGGAGCTCGGGCAGTGCCTCGAACGAGCCGGCGAGCAGGGCGATGGGGTCGCCGTCGGGGTCGGAGTCGTTGGCCAGCGCGTCCACCGCAACTTTGCGCCCGGGCCGGACATCGATGGAGTCTTCCACGGCGATGGGGTTCTGGTTGTTGGCTTCCGGCGGGGCGATGCCCACAATCACGGTTCCCGTGTTTTCGGCTCCGATGCGGTCGCGGACCCGGTAGGTGAAGGTATCGGTGCCTGCGGCGTCACCGGCGGCGGTGAATTCGAGGTAGCCGTCCTTGACGGTGGCCGTACCCATCGCGGCGGCCTTGTCGATGCCGATCAGCTGAACGGAGTCGCCGTTCGCGTCTATCCCGTCCAGCGGTACCGGGATCTTCACGGTCATCCCGGAGACAACCCGGGCCGTCAGGTTCCGCGGCTCGGGGCGGGAGTTGCGTTCGTCGTCGCGGGCCTGGATCCGGATGGTGACCTGCTGGGAGTCCACCTGGCCGGTGTCATTCCGCACCTTATAGATGGCGTAGACGGTTTTGGGGGTCTCGCCGGCAATGAACCGCAGCGTGTCCCCGGATACGAACATCCGCCCGTCCGCGGCATCGGGCTCCTGGGCAAGTTCGGGAACCAGTGCCAGTTTCCCGCCGTTGGGGTCAGTGTCATTACCCAGGACCGGGATGGTCACCACGTCCCCGGCGCGTACGGTGGCCTCGTCCGGCTTGGCCTGCGGCGGCTGGAGTTTGGCTGGGGCCGGGACCAGCAGCACCGCGATCTCGCCCACTGCGGACGCGCGGCCATTGGAAATGGTGTACTTCATGGTCAGCTGGCCTTCGGCACGGATATCCGTCACGCGGACCACCGAATGGTCCAGGACGGAGACGCTGACCGGCAGGCCGGAATCCGCGGTAACGGACTGGACTACCAGCACGCCGCCCGACGGGTCGGAGTCGTTCCCCAGCACATCCACCAGCACGCTGCCGCCGGTGGGAAGCAGGGCGATGTCGCGCACCGCTACCGGTGCGCCCTCATCGTTGCCTGGAACGACGTCGACGCGGACCAGCTGCTGGGCGCTCGCCGGCCCGTTGGTCACTAGGTAGGAGACGTAGTGTGCCCCCAGCACCTCGGAGTTGAAGGTGAAGGTCTGCTGGTCGGCCCCGATGGTGGCTGTTGACTGCTCATCCGTTGTAGCCTGCGCCAGGCGCAGGGATCCGCCCTGCGGATCAACGTCGTTCTTGAGCGGGGCGATCACGGTGTCGGCGCCGGCCACGGCGATGACGTGGTCGGCGTTGGCCAGGGGCGGCAGTGCGCCCGGCGCGCGGACGTCAACGGCAATCCGTCCCTCGGCCGTGGCTTTTCCGTCGGAAATGCGGACGGTGAGGACTTTGCGGCCGGGGGCTGTTCCCGAGTCCTGGAAGGTGAGCTGCCCGTCGGGCCTGATCCGGACCTGGTCCAGCGGGTCCGGGCTGGTCACGGATTCCGCGAAGAGGTCGTCGCCGTCGGGGTCAATCCAGTTGGGGAGGATGTTCTGGGTGAGCGCCTTGCCCTGCTGGAGCACCAGCGTGGTTTCGCGGTTTGGTTTCTGCTGCGGCGCTGAATTTTCGCCGGCAGGAACAATGCGCAGTGCCACGTCGGCAGTTCCTGACAGTCCGCGCCCGTCGTCCACTGTGTACTGGAAGGAGTCTGTTCCGGTCTTGTCCGCGGGCACCGCGACCTGGAAGCCGGTGTCGCCGTAGATGGTGGAAAGGGTTCCGGACTTAACCTCGGCGGGCGGTCGCAGGGTGAGGATGTCGCCGTCCGGATCCGTATCATTGTCCAGCACGGGCAGGATGGTAGTCTTGCCGGCCCGGACACCAAAGGCATCCGGTTTTGCCGAGGGCGGGCTGTTGGGTTTGGTGCGGTCGGGCAGGACGGTCTGCTGGACTTCGTCGGCGGAGTCCTTGTCCGCGTCGTCCGACGTTTCTTTGGGTGGGATGACGTCGTCCCAGTTGTTCACGAGCTGCATATTCTGGTTGACCAGCCACACGTTGCCCGAGTTCACATCATTCAGGACCACCAGGTCCCGGTTCACCCGGAAAACATACGACGGCGACGCACTGGCCTTGGGCACGTCCACGTTCTTGTCGTCAGCATCATCCACACAGTCACGGACGTACTTGTTCGCCCCCGACCACGCCGCGTGCACACACCCGCCCAACTGCACCGGCGCAGCCGGGACACCCTCGCCGTCGAACGCCACCGTTTTGGCCGTGCCGCCATCCAGCGGCTGCTTCAGCAGCGCCTTCTGCGTGGAAACTGCCACAAAGTCGCTGGCCGGACCGCCCTGCTGCAGCTTCGCCTCCCGGGCGTTGTCCAGCTGCAGCCGCTTCCCGCCAGGCAGGAACAACTTTCCCGCAGCCGCATCAAGAACCACCGGCTGGCCCCCCACCACCGTGATCTGCAGGTCGCCCGCGCCCTTCAACTCGCCCCACGTCTCCGACTCCGAGGACGTGACCTCACCGTTGGCACCAACACCGGTCACCGTCACCACACCCGACTCCGGATCCGCCGAGTAAATCCGGTCATCCTCCCCCACAGCCGAAACGGTGCCCTCGGAGCCCACCAGCACCGGCTCGGAAGCCTCCTCATCAAAACCATTCACCGTCGACGGCGACACCGCCCACACCTTGCCCGAAGCCGCATCCGTCACCGAGATCACCTCGGAGCCGAAACTCACATCAGCAGCCCCCGGCAACTGCTTATCCCCACCCAGGCGCATGTTCGCCGGCGACACCTGGTTCAACGTCGAACCAGACTCATCATCAACAAACACATCCCCCGCGTCCTGCAAAATGTCGAAGGTCGTGGACGCCGGCGTCACCGCACCATCAAGGACACGCGACGGATAATTCAGCCGGCCCACCGCATTCTTGGATTTCGACACCACCCACACACCGCCGTCGTTCAACTCCACCTCAGTGGTCTTAAACCCCGGATATACGATGGCGCCAACCACCAGGACAGTGAGCGCGAGCCCGAAAATTGCTGAGGTAAGGAGCCGGGACCGCAGGAACGAGGTGCGGAACGGTGCGGCTGGCACGGCGTTTTGCGCGCGACTTTGTCCGCGAAGTTTCATGGAAAAGCTTCCCCCAAGTATTTTCCGGCGCCGGCTTCCGGCCGTGCGGCGGCCGGGCACACCTAATATAGCCCGTAAGACCAACAAATGGATAAACTGTGTGGAAACGCGGCCCTAATCCAGGACGAGCCCCTTGCCCAGGCCGCGGGCTAGCCTGACGGGCCGGATTTCGCCGAAGCCGCGGACGTTTTCCGGCGGCTGGGGCACCAGAACGAAGCGCTCATCCTGCTCAAGGGCGGAGGCAGTCATCGAGTCCACCAACACCGTTCCGGGATCAGCAAGGGTGGTAAGCCGGGCCGCGAGGTTCACGGTGGGACCGTAGATGTCCCCGAGGCGGGACAGGATCCTGCCCCATACCATTGCCACCCGGGCTTCCGGCAGGATTTCATCCTCCGTGAAAGCCTGGGCAAGGGCGAGTGAGATCTCGGCGCCGGCAGCCGGAGTTTCGGCAATATAAAGGACTTCGTCGCCGACCGTCTTGACCAGGCGGCCGCCGCCGACGGAGATGATTTCGGCGCACTTGTTTTCGAAGCGCTGGACCAGGCGCGCCAGCGTCTTTTCGTTCATGCGGCGGGACAGGCTGGTGTAGGACACCAGGTCGGCGAAGCCCACCGCACGGGCCAGCGGCAGCGGCGCGTCATCCTCGTCCCCCTCACGGCCCTCTTCGCTGGCCTGCAGGCCGGCCTCGGCACGGACGGCGAGCCGCTGGACTCCGGCGTTGAGTTGCCGCCGCCAGGAGTAGACAAGAACCTCTTCGAGGGCATCAACCAGGGCGGGCAGTTCGTTGACCAGGCGCTTGCGCGCCACGGCGTCCGTGACGCCCTGCTCGTGGACCATGTCCTCCACGAGGGCCTCGATCTGCCAGACCACCATGCGGTCCGTCATCTGGCCGATGGAGCGCGTGACGGAGATCGCTGCTTCCTCCGTGAGCTTGCCGGACCGGACCAGGTCCACCACGGTGGAAAGGGCCGCCTGGTCGCGTTCGGTAAAGGCGACATCCTCATCGCCAAAGTTGGGGAAGCCGAGGGCACGCCACAGCTTGCGTGCGGACAGGAGCGACAGCCCGGCGCCGGCGGCCACCTCACGACGGCGGAGCTTGCGTTCCCCGCCGAGCAGCCGGCTTTCCAGCGCCTTCATGGCCAGCCGCTCGGCGGACATGGTGCCGGTGGCAGGGTGGGGGTCCGCCGCGGGTGCGGGCGCGATGGATTCGACGCGTTCCTGCTGGTCCTCATCGTTCATCCCGTCCACCTTCTCTCATTTCCCACGGCAAAGCTTCGGCGGGGTAGTGCGTTGTGCCGCCCGGCTGGACATCACGTTCCTCCGGCAATTCCTCGATGGCATCGAGGATGAAATCCCGGAATGTGGCAACCTCGGGCACGTCCTGGAATGTCACCACGCCCTGGTGCCCGGTTTCCAAGGATATATTCCCGGAGCGCAGGAGGCGTTGCAGTACCGACTCGTGGACGGTGAGGTTGCGCACCGAAGCCAGGTTGACCTGCTGGTCCCGCCGTTTCAACCTGCCGTATCTGGCCACCATCCTTTGGCTGGTGAGGGTGTACCGCGTGCCGTGCCAGCGCAGCAGCTTGGGCAGGCAGAAGCCGAGCCAGACCCAGGCAGCCGCGGCAATGCAGGCAGCCACCAGCCACGGCGTCCATTGTGCTGTGAGGAAAGGTACATGGCGGCGCGCCTCTCCCCGGATGATCCAGGCCGAAGCGTACGCCGCCAGCGCGGGCGACACGATGAAGGCGAGTGCAGCTCCTGCCAGCTTCCTCGGCTGCGGGCGTGTGGTGACAATCACCTGTTCGCCCGGAACGAGGTCTTTACGCATAACCGCCTTGGCCGGGGTCGTCGGGGGACGTCCAGGGGCGCAGGTGCACCACGTCCCCGGCGGTCACCACGTGCTCCCGGGAGTCCCGGTCCATCACCAGCAGCGACCCGTACTCGTCAAGCCTGGAGGCGTGGCCGATGATTTCGTGGTCGCCGGGAAGCTGGGCGCGGACCTGCTTGCCGAGTGTCAGCATGACCGCTTCCACCCGTTTGTGCAGGGAGGGTCCGCCGGCCATTCCCGCCGCCGGATCGCCGTCGGCGTTGCAGAAGCTGCGGTAGAGCACAGCGAAGCGTGAAAGGTAGCTTTTCAGCAGCAGGGTGCGGTCTGCGGTGCGCGCACCCTCCAGCACCACGGAGGTGGCGGTGGGGACCGGCAGTTCGCCTTCGCGCAGCGTGACGTTCAGGCCGGTGCCCAGGATGACCGGGGGCACGGTGCCGTCCACCATGGGGCCAAGCTGCGCCAGGATGCCGGCGATCTTCCTGCCGCGCACCAGGACGTCATTGGGCCATTTGAGTTCGGCCGGAAGGCCGGCGGTCTCCAGGAGGGTTTCGCGCAGCGCCAGGGCAGCAATCAGTGAAAGCCAGGAGTAGCTCTGGGTGGGCAGCGGCCTGCCTTCGGCATTCACGGGCCGCAGGACCACCGAGACGGAAACCGAGCTCAGCGGCGGCGCTTCCCAGTGCCTGTCCAGGCGGCCGCGCGCGGCCGTCTGGTACTCGGCGGTAAGGACCGACAGGTCCGGCCAGGCCTGCGGCTCCACCGTGACGGCGCGGAGGAGGTCCGCGTTGGTGGATCCGGTGGAATCCACCACCTCGAGCCGGGAAATGCCTGTCGCGGCCAGGAAACGCTGGTCGTCCAGGTCCCCTCGGTCCAAAGGGGTGCCGGGGGTGCGTGCGTCATCCATGCCTAAATCCTAGCGAGCTAATCCTTCCCCGGCGGAGTTGACCTGCCCCCGATTGCCCCGCGCGGTGTGCCGCCCGCCGCCTTACAGGAAGATGTCCGGAACCAGCCCGTCCTCGGGCGCGCCCAGGCTGTAAGGACGGAAATCCGTCACTCCTGCTGCCGCCAGGACCTGCTCATCCGTGTAGAAATTACCGGTCGCCGCCCCGCCGGACGCAAGGTTGCTGCCGGTGAGGATGGCGTGGGCGGCATCGGCCATGATCTGCGGTCCGCGGGCCGCCTGAACCATTACCTCGCCATGGGGCATATTGCGGATGGCCGCCGTGTCGATCAGGGTGCACGGCCACAGCGAGTTGACGCTGATCCCGTCCGCCTTCAGTTCCTCGGCGAGCCCAAGGGTGGTCAGGCTCATGCCGTACTTGGCCATGGTGTAGGCAAGGTGCTTGCCGGCCCAGTAGGGGTCGAGGTTCAAGGGCGGTGAGAGGGTGAGGATGTGCCCCCGCCCGGAGGCGCGGAGCGCGGGCAGCGCAAGCTTGGACAGCAGGAACGTGCCGCGCACGTTGATGTCCTGCATGAGGTCGTACTTTTTCATGTCCACGTCGTCGGTCCGGGACAGGTCAATGGCGGACGCATTGTTAATGACGGCGTCGATGCCGCCAAAGTGTTCCACCGCGGCTGCCACAGCGCGGGCCACGTCCTCGTCCCGGCGCACGTCACCCACCAGGGGCAGGGCCTGGCCGCCGGCATCCACAAGTTCCCGGGCAGCCGTATGGACAGTTCCGGCCAGTTTGGGGTGCGGCTCCCCCGTCTTGGCCATCAGGACGATGTTTGCGCCGTCCCGCGCGGCGCGCCGGGCAATGGCCAGTCCGATGCCGCGGCTTCCCCCGGAGATAAGGATGGTCTTCCGGTGCAGCGAACCTGCGGCCCGGTACGGGCTGCCGGGGGCGTGCAAAGCGTCATTGCTTGAAGTCATGCAATCACTGTAACCCAAGTAAGTTACTCATGAGTAACATAGCGGGTGCGGGTGGCGGCACGGCAGAAAATTGTAGGTTCCCTACAGCTGCGGGCGCCCAAACCGTCACTAGACTTGCCAACAGGGTTCGTCCTTTGTGTGGAAGCTACTTAAGCTCCGGCATGACTCAGCCCGCCAGCAACCAGAGCGCCACAGAACCAATCTGCAACAGAGCCGGAGACACTTGATGAGCCACGATCTGACCACGACCGCGGGAAAGATTGCCGATTTCCGTGACCGCCAGGCCCGTGCCGAGCAGCCCTCCGGCCCCGAAGCGATCGAAAAGCAGCACGCGCGCGGCAAGAACACCGCACGGGAACGCATTGGCCTCCTGCTGGATGAAGACTCGTTTGTGGAATTCGACGCCCTCGCGGTACACCGCTCCACCGCGTTCGGCATGGACAAGAAGAAGCCCCTCGGTGACGGCCTGGTATCCGGCTACGGAACGGTGGACGGCCGGCTGGTGGCTGTCTACAGCCAGGACTTTTCGGTCTACGGCGGCTCCCTCAGCCAGGTCAACGGGGAAAAGATCGTCAAGGTCCAGGAATTCGCACTGCGCAACGGCTGCCCGGTGGTGGGAATCCTGGACGGCGGCGGCGCCCGCATCCAGGAAGGCGTCGCATCGCTGGCAATGTTCGCGGACATCTTCCGCAACAACGTCCACGCTTCCGGCGTGGTCCCCCAGATTTCCCTGATCATGGGGCCTTCCGCGGGCGGCGCGGCCTACTCCCCCGCACTCACCGACTACGTAGTGATGGTGGACAAGACCTCGCACATGTTCATTACCGGTCCCGACGTGATCAAGACCGTCACAGGCGAGGACGTGGACATGGAGACCCTGGGCGGAGCGCGCCAGCACAATGCCACCACCGGCACATCCACCTACCTTGCACAGGACGAAGCGGACGCCATCGAATTCGTGCGCGAGCTGCTGGACTTCCTGCCCTCCAACAACCTCTCTGAAGCCCCCGTGCAGGAGCACCAGCAGGAGCTGGAGATCGACGACGACGACCTCGCCCTGGACACGCTGGTCCCCGATTCCGCCAACCAGCCCTACGACATGCGCAGCGTTGTTGAGCAGATCGTGGATGACGGGCACTTCCTGGAGATGCAGGCTCTGTACGCGCCCAACGTCATGATCGGCTACGGCCGGGTTGAAGGCCACACGGTGGGCATCGTGGCAAACCAGCCGCTGCAGTTCGCCGGCACGCTGGACATCGCGGCCTCGGAGAAGGCTGCCCGTTTCGTCCGCCACTGCGACGCCTTCAACATCCCCATCATCACCCTCGTGGACGTCCCGGGTTTCCTGCCCGGCAAGGACCAGGAGTTCCAGGGCATCATCCGCCGCGGAGCGAAACTCCTCTACGCCTATGCCGAGGCCACCGTTCCCAAGCTGACGGTGATCACCCGCAAGGCCTACGGCGGCGCCTACATCGTGATGGGTTCCAAGAAGCTTGGTGCCGACCTGAACCTGGCCTGGCCAACGGCACAGATCGGCGTCATGGGCGCCCAGGGCGCCGTCAATATCCTGTACCGCCGGGACCTCGCGGCCGTGGCGGAAGCGGGGGGCGACGTCGAGGCCCGGCGCGCCGAGGTTATCCGCCAGTACGAAGAGGAACTCCTCAACCCCTACCAGGCGGCCGAGCTGGGCTACGTTGACGCCGTCATCGCACCCTCGGACACGAGGATCCAGATCATCAAGGGGCTGCGCGCACTCCGCGACAAGCGGGCCAGCCTCCCCACCAAGAAGCACGGAAACATCCCGCTGTGATCCCCGCCCGCCCCCTACCTTCGCAAGCTCAGCCAGGGAACCCTGCGGGCGTGGGCCCTTCAGGCGATGTTGAGCCTGTCGAAACCCCTGAACCGCCTGCCGCTCCACTGCTCTCTGTTGTCAAAGGACAGCCGAGCGCCGAGGAACTGGCGGCCCTGACCGCCGTCGTACTGTCCCTGGGCGGCTCGGAACCTGCCCCAGCCAGCACCCCGACGGTCCGCCACTGGGTGCGCCGGCAGCAGCTGCGGCTCGCTCCCACACCCGGCCCCGGCGCCTGGAAGCGCAGCCGGGGCTGATCCCCACCGCCTCCGAGACGTAGCCCGCGCCTCCTTTCGGAACCTGCAGAGCGCGGCTAGTCTCGGGAGGTGACTACCGACACCGCTCCTGCCGCCCGACCGAAGACCCGCATTGACGCCGTCGCTGACGAGTACACCGATACCCTCATCCGGCTGAACCCGTCATTCGCCACCACCCTGGGCGTGCCGGGACACGAAACCGAGTACCAGGATTTCTCCCCCGCTGGCATCGCAGAGTTCGCCGAGGCCGCCCGGAAGGCACTCACCGACCTTGAGGGCCTGGCGCCGGAGGACGACGTGGACGCCGTCACCCTGGACGCGATGCAGGAACGGCTGGGCCTGCAGCTGCTGATCCATGCCTCCGGCTGGGAGTATGCCGACCTGAACAACATCGCCTCCCCCGCCCAGGACATCCGGGCAATCTTCGACCTCATGCCCACGGCCACCGAACAGGACTGGGCACACATCGCAGGCAGGGCGCACAACGTCCCCGGTGCCGTGGCCGGCTACATCGAGTCCCTCCGGCAGGCCCGTGACTCCGGCCGGGTGGCAGCCGCGCGCCAGGTCAACATCGTCATCGAGCAGGCCACGAAGTACGCAGCCGGAGACGGCTTTTTCGCGAAGCTGGCCGCAGGAGCAGCCACCCCGGAGGGTCCGTTGTCCCGAGGCGTCCGGCAAAAGCTCGACGCCGGCGCTGTCGCCGCCCGCCGTGCCTACACCGACCTTGCTGAGTTCCTCCGGACAGAACTCCTCCCCGCCGCCCCGGAAAAGGACGCCGTCGGACGCGCCCGCTACGCCCTCGCCTCCCGCGCCTTCCTCGGTGCCACGGTGGACCTGGAGGAGACCTACGCCTGGGGCGTGGAAGAACTGGACCGCCTCATCGCCGAACAGGAAAAGGTGGCCTCCACCATCAAAGCCGGCGCCAGCATCGCCGAGGCAAAGGACATCCTCAACAACGATCCGGCCCGGCAGCTGAAGGGGACTGGGGCGCTGCGGGAATGGATGCAGGAACTTTCCGACAAAGCTGTGTCCGAACTCGCGGGCGTCCATTTCGACATCCCGGACGTCATGAAGAAGCTGGAATGCCTGATCGCCCCCACCGACGAGGGCGGCATCTACTACACGGGACCGTCGGATGACTTCAGCCGGCCGGGCCGCATGTGGTGGTCCGTTCCCGCAGGCGAGGACACCTTCACCACCTGGGCCGAAACCACCACCGTCTACCACGAGGGCGTCCCGGGCCACCACCTCCAGGTAGCCACGGCCACCTACCGGCGGGAACTGCTCAACAAGTGGCGGCGGAACGTGTGCTGGACCTCCGGCCATGGCGAAGGCTGGGCACTCTACGCCGAGAAACTGATGCAGGAACTGGGCTACCTGAACGACCCCGGTGACCACATGGGCATGCTGGACATGCAGCGGATGCGGGCAGCACGCGTGGTGTTCGATATCGGCGTCCACCTGGAACTCACGGTTCCGGCACGCTGGGGTTCCGGAACCTGGACCCCGGACAAGGGCTACGGGTTCCTGAAAGAAAACCTCCCTATCAGCGAAGGACAGCTCAACTTCGAGTTCACCCGCTACCTTGGCTGGCCCGGCCAGGCACCCTCCTACAAAGTAGGGCAGCGCCTGTGGGAACAGATCCGTGCCGAACTCGAAGCCCGGCCTGGCTTCGACCTCAAGGAGTTCCACACCAAGGCACTGAACATCGGCTCTGTTGGACTCGATACCCTGAGGCGGGCCCTGCTCTAAGTTGCACAGGTTGGGCCCACGCCGGCAGGGTTCCCTGGCCGAGCTTGCGAGGCTAGGGAGCCGGTGGGGAGCAAGCTGCCGGAAGGCACCCACGCCGGGCCTTTTGCCTTGCTGCCAGGAGAGATATGCCACATCCTTGGCAGGAATAAGTAACAAAGCGGGCCGGAACCCTTGATTTTGCGCGGATCTTCTGTAGGTATCAGAATTTGGGGCGCGTAATATTTCTCAATATTCGTTCGTCGTGATATGCGGGGCGGCCCTAACGTATTCGGGTGAGCACTCAGACAAGCACCCCCTCCCCCGCAGGAAAGACCGGCTTCCAGCTGCCCAAGTGGGCCGGCTCGTTCGGCTTCCAGATCATCGCCGCCCTCATCGTCGGCCTCGGACTCGGCCTGCTGGCCAAGTACACCGGCAGTACCAAGGCCAGCCCGAACGGCCTCGGCGCGACGCTGCAGACCATCGGCTCCAGCTACGTGTCCCTGCTGCAGACCGCCGTCGTTCCCCTGATCTTCACGGCCGTCGTCAGCTCCATCTCCAACCTCCGCCAAGTATCCAACGCCGCGAAGCTGGCGTGGAACACCCTGCTCTGGTTCGCCATCACCTCGCTGATCGCCGTGCTGATCGGCATCGGCCTGGGCGTCCTCCTGCAGCCCGGCGCCAACACCGGCATCACCGGCGAAGGCGAAGCGCCCAGCAAGGTGGGCGACTGGTGGGCCTTCCTGATCGGACTGTTCCCCAAGAACTTCCTGGGACTGGGTGCGAGCTCCACAGTGGCTGAGTCCGGTGCCGTAACCACCTCGGTCAGCTTCAATGTCCTGCAGATCCTGGTGATCGCCATTGCCGTGGGCGTCGCCGCCCTTAAGGTCGGCAAGGCCGCGGAGCCGTTCCTGAATCTCAACGCCTCTGCCCTCGCCGTCATCCAGAAGGTGCTCTGGTGGATCATCCGCATCGCTCCGCTGGGCACTGTTGGACTCATCGGCAACGCGGTTGCCGTCTACGGCTGGGACACCATCGGCTCGCTGGGCAAGTTCACCTTCGCCATCTACGTTGGACTCGCCCTGGTGATCTTCGCGGTCTACCCCATCCTGGTCCGGACCCACGGCCTCTCCGTCAAGCAGTACTTCTCCGGCGTCTGGCCCGCAGTCCAGCTGGCCTTCGTCTCCCGTTCCTCCATTGGCACGCTGCCGCTCACGCAGCGCGTCACCGAACGCAGCCTGGGCGTCCCCCGCGCCTACGCCTCCTTCGCCGTGCCGCTGGGCGCCACCACCAAGATGGACGGCTGCGCAGCCATTTACCCGGCCATCTCCGCCATCTTCGTGGCCCAGTTCTTCGGCATCCAACTCGACTTCAGCCAGTACCTGCTGATCGCCCTGGTTTCCGTCCTTGGCTCCGCGGCCACTGCGGGAACCACCGGCGCGGTCGTGATGCTCACGCTGACGCTCTCCACGCTGGGACTGCCGCTGGCCGGCGTCGGACTGCTGCTGGCCATCGACCCGATCCTGGACATGGGCCGCACCGCGGTCAACGTCGCAGGCCAGGCACTGGTCCCCACGATTGTGGCCAAGCGCCAGGGCATCCTGGACGAGTCGCTGTACAACGCACCCCGCAACGGCACCCCGTTCGTGGACGACAGCGACGCTGCCGGCGCACCGTCGGACGGCACGTCCACTGACACCGCACCCCGCGAACTGCAGGATGTAAAGGCCTAGCCGCCAGTCTTGGCTGCAGAAAGTCCCCGGGAACCTGACGGTTCCCGGGGACTTTTTTGTGCCTGCGGCTTTACCGGCCCGGAAGAATCAGCGCCCGGCTCCGCCGATCACACCGTTCTCCACCGCCTTGGTGACGGCATCAGCTTCGGCCTGGGTCAGCTTCCCGTCCGCGACGGCCTGGTCCAGGCGCGTCTTCAAAGCGGCAGCCTTCTCTGCCTGCTTTTCACTGCGAAGCTCCTCCAGCCCAGCGGTGACCTTGGATTCCTCAATACCCAGCGCAGCGGCCAGAGACTTCGCCAGTGCGCCGTCCCTGGTGGCTGCATCCGGCTTTTCGCCGTCAGCCGGCGCCGTGGTGGGCTTGTTGGCCTCCCGGAACGCCTGCAGCGCCTCGGTAACCTTTGCTTCCTCCACCCCAAGCTTCGCCGCGAGCGCGGACGCTTGGGCCGCACCCCGCTCGCCGCCGCGGCCACCGTGCTTTCCCATCCCGCCGGGCGTGGTGGTGCCGTCCGTCGAGGCGCTGGAACTGGCACTCGGGGCGGGAGTGGGGGTAGTGGTTGCGGAGGCCATGCCGGCGACTCCGATTCCGGCGCCAAGGGCCAGCGCGGTGGCTGACAGGCCGAGGGTCATTTTCTTTGTGCGTGACATTGTCTTGTCTCCTGGATCCGCCGTCGGTGACGGCTGCTGTTGGTGCGCCTCCTTCGAGGCATTCCAAGCTTCCGGGAGCAGGTTCTGGACAGGCTGTCGGGAACCTTTCATTCTCCTGTGAATCAAACTTGCCCAGAGTGCAAACTTGCACGTAGTGTAAAAGCGTGACGACATCCCCTCCAACAGCCGAAGCTGCCGCGGTCCCTTCCCGCCGGGAGCTGAACAAAGCCGCCACGCGCCAGGCCATTACCGACGCCGCTTTGGGGCTGCTGCGCGCAAAGGGCCCCGGGAACTTCACTGCTGAGGACATCGCCGAGGCCGCAGGGATATCGCGCAGGACCTTCTTCAACTACTTCAGCAGCACCGATGCCGCACTGGCATCCATCGTCCACGGCTTCCTCGACATTGCCATCCAGCAGCTGCGGCTCCGGCCGGCGGATGAACCCATGCTTGAGTCGGCGCAGGCGGCCCTGATGGCCCTCGCCGACCCCAAGGCCGTGGCGCCGCTGGCGGAACTATTCACCCTGACCCAGCAGAGTCCGCTCATGTCACATACCGAACTTGAAGCGTGGGACCACTGCAGGGCGCAGGTCTTTGCCGTGGCCCGCGAGCGCGTTGCAGGCAACCGCGGAGAACAGGATGACCTGTATATCCATGCCCTGGCCGGGTCGGTCATCTCCTGCGGCAAGGCCGCAATGGAGGTCTGGTTCAGCCGCCGCGGACCAGACCTCTCACCGGCATCCCTCGCGGACCTGCGGCAGCTGCTCATCGACGCCATGGCGCTGCTGGGTGCCGGCTTCAATGGCCCGCAGCTCAAATCCACGCCACGTTCCCCGGTATCCACTGGATCCGCCACCCCAACAGACTCCCGTTCCTCCTGACCAGATCGGCTCCCCACATGGCACTGCTCCTTTACCGCCTTGGCAAGTTCTCCTACCGCCGGCGCTGGCTGGTCATCTCACTCTGGCTCGCGGCGCTTGTGGCCGTGGGCGGCTCCGCCGCGGCCTTCCACGGCACTTTGTCCAATAACTTCCAGATCCCGGGCACGGAGACGCAGCGGATCGCGGACAAGCTGAAGGAGGAGCTGCCCTCGGCATCCGGCGGCACCGCAACGATCGTCTTCGAGGCGCCCGAAGGCGGCTTCACCGAGGAGAGCCGCACCGCCGTCACCGATGCGCTCAAGAAACTTGAGACCCTGCCGGACGTCCGGGGCACGGTGGATCCGTTCGCCACCCAGGCCCAGGTGGACCAGGCAGCGCAGGCCATCACCGAAGGCGAACAGCAGCTCGCCGCCGGCGAGGCCCAGCTGGCCGCCTCCCGGGCAGAGCTGGAGGCCGGCGCGGCGCAGCTCGCCGCCGCCGAGCAGCAGCTGGTTGCGGCCGGCGCCCCTGCTGCACTCATCGAGGCACAGTTGGGGCAGCAAAAAGCCGGACTGGCGGAAGGCCAGGCAAGGCTCGACGCCGGCGCCCGGGAACTGGAGGCCAACAAAGCCAGGCTTGAGCTGGGCAAGCGCCAGGCGGAGGCGTCGTCGGCCATCCGGTTCGTTTCCGAAGACGGCCGCGCGGCAGTCGCGCAGGTGCAGTTCAACACCTCCATCAACGGGCTTAGCCCGGAGGTCCGGCACCAGGTCCAGGACATCGCCCACGAAACGTCCGCCGCGGGCGTCACGGCGCTGGCCAGCAAGGAAATCACCGAGGACATTTCCGAGCTCTTCGGTGCCGCCGAGATCATCGGCATCGCTGTGGCGGCCCTGGTCCTGATCATTATGCTGGGCACCCTGATCGCCGCCGGGCTCCCGCTGCTGATGGCGGTGGTCGGCGTGGGTGTGGGCGTCGGAATCACGTTCGCCCTCTCCGGCGTTTTCGACATGAGCTCCATCTCCCCCATGCTGGCCCTGATGCTCGGCCTCGCCGTGGGAATCGACTACTCCCTGTTCATCGTGAACCGGCACCGGACCCAGCTCCTGGCAGGAATGGATCCGGAGGAGTCGGTAGCGCGTGCCACCGGCACCTCAGGCAATGCCGTGGTCTTCGCCGGCCTCACCGTCATCATCGCCCTGGCGGCGCTGGTGGTCCCCGGCCTTCCCTTCCTTGCCGTCATGGGCGTCGCAGCAGCCGGAACCGTGGCGGTAGCGGTCCTGGTGGCCATCACGCTGACCCCGGCCATGCTGTCCCTGATCGGCAGGCGCATCATCTCCCGGCGGGCCTGGGCGAAAGCCGAAGCGCACAACGCCGAGCCCGGCCACGAGGCAGCGGACGAGGCCACGGACCGCGAGCGCAGCACGCACGGCTGGGGCGGCCTGGTCACGCGGCACCCCGTGATGGCGCTGATCGCGGGCATTGTGCTGCTGGGCACCCTGGCCCTGCCAGCCACCCAACTGCAGCTTGCATTGCCCGACGGCGGATCGGAACCCGTGGAGTCCGAGGCCTACCAGGCCTATGACCTGACAGCCCGCAGCTTTGGCGAAGGCGTTACCGGGCCCATCGTTGCCGTGGGCGAATTTCCCGCCAATCTTGACGAGGCCCGGGCGCAGGCCCTGCAGTACGACGTCGCCGACAAGCTCCGTGCGGTGGACAACGTGGTGGCGGCCGTTCCCGTCGCGCTCAGTGAGGACCGCCGGACCGCCGTTTTCCAGGTCATCCCCAAGGAAGGCCCGGCCAGCGCCAGCACCGTCCACGTGGTCTCGGAACTGCGCGGGCTCAATGATGAGATCCAGTCTGAATACGGTGTTGCCATGGGCCTGACGGGGCAGACGGCCGGCAACGTGGACGTCTCCACGAAACTTGGTGACGCCCTGCCGCCGTACCTCGCGATCGTCGTCGGCCTTTCCCTGATCCTGCTGCTGCTCGTGTTCCGCTCCATCGTGGTGCCGCTGCTCGCCACCGGCGGGTTCCTGCTCTCCCTCGCCGCCGCGTTCGGTGCCGTGGTGGCCGTGTACCAGTGGGGCTGGCTGGGGAACGTCTTCGACGTCGCGAACCCCGGCGCTGTGCTGAGCTTCCTGCCCATCATCCTGATCGGCGTGCTGTTCGGCCTGGCCATGGACTACCAGGTGTTCATCGCCTCGGGCATGCGTGAGGCCTACATGCACGGCTCGTCCGCGAAGGAGGCCGTCCGGGTGGGCTTCCGCCACGCCGCCGCCGTGGTGACGGCCGCCGCGATCATCATGGTGAGCGTGTTCGCCGGCTTCATCTTCAGCCACCTGACCATGGTCCGGCCGCTGGGCTTCGCGATGGCGTTCGGCGTGCTGCTCGATGCCTTCGTGGTGCGCATGACCATTGTCCCGGCCGTGATGTACCTGCTGGGCGAAAAGTCCTGGTGGCTGCCGCGCTGGCTGGACCGGATCCTGCCGGACGTGGATGTTGAGGGCGCCAAGCTCAACCGCGCAGAATCCGCTCCCACGTCCGGGGCACTGGTCCACTAGGCCGGCGCCCGTCAATTAGGCTGGAACCGTGCTCCGCCTGATTCTCGCTTCCCAGTCCCCCGCCCGCACCAAGCTCCTGGCCGAGGCCGGCATCCGGCATTCAGTCCTGGTGTCGGACGTGGACGAGGACGCCGTGCAAACACGCTACGGCGTCACCGATCCGCACGACACCGCGCTGCTGCTGGCCCGGGCGAAGGCTGAGGCGGTGGCCGCGCTGCCGGAGGCCGAGGGTGCGCTGGTGCTGGGCTGCGACTCCGTCTTCGAGTTCGACGGCGAGGCGCACGGCAAGCCGTACACGGCCGCCGTCGCGCGCGAGCGCATGCTCCGGATGAGCGGCAATGCCGGGGTCCTGCACACGGGGCACTGGCTGGTGGACTGCCGGGACACGGATCCCGACGACGACGGCGGGGAGCAGGGCTCCGGTGCCACGCTGGGAACGGTCGCCTCCGCCGAAGTCTCCTTCCTGGAGATGGAACCGGCGGAGATCGACGCCTACATCGCCACCGGCGAACCGCTGCACTGCGCCGGATCCTTCACCATCGACGGCCTGGGCGGGGCCTTCATCCGGAAGGTCGACGGCGACCCGCACGCCGTCGTCGGACTTTCCGTCTCCACCCTCCGCGGCCTCCTCGCCTCCGCGAACGTGCGCATCACGGACCTGTGGGCCGCGCAGTAAAACGTCCCCTTTTCGGCTCGTCTTGTAGCTTCCCTACAAAGCATTGGCGCTTTACACGCGGATTCCGCAAGTAATATCGGCGGAACCCTCAAAACCGCGCTAGGCTCCCTGAAGGAAAGAAGGAGACGCCTTGTCAGCAAATTTTGAGCAGTCCGCAGGTCCCACGCAGTCGACCCTCACAAAGGTGCTGATCGCCAACCGCGGAGAAATCGCCGTCCGCATCATCCGGGCGGCACGCGATGAAGGCATCGCCTCCGTGGCTGTCTACGCCGACCCGGACCGCGACGCCCTGCACGTCCGCCTTGCTGACGAGGCTTACGCCCTGGGCGGCAACACCGCCGCCGAGTCGTACCTGGTGATGGACAAGATCATCGACGCCGCCCGCCAGTCAGGTGCGGACGCCATCCACCCCGGCTACGGCTTCCTGGCAGAAAATGCCCAGTTCGCCGCCCGGGTGATTGAGGCCGGCATCACGTGGATCGGACCGTCCCCCGAAGCCATCTCGGCCCTGGGCGACAAGGTCCAGGCGCGCCACATCGCCGAAAAAGTGGGCGCTCCCCTGGTTCCCGGCACCGCCGACCCCGTCGAGACGGCCGACGAAATCCTGGCCTTCGTGGACCGGCACGGACTGCCCGTCGCCATCAAGGCAGCGTTCGGCGGCGGCGGCCGCGGCATCAAGGTGGCCCGCACCCGGGAGGAAATCCCCGAACTTTACGAATCGGCCGTCCGTGAAGCCACTGCCGCCTTCGGCCGCGGCGAATGCTTCATCGAGCGCTTCCTGGAGGCACCGCGCCACGTGGAAACGCAGTGCCTGGCCGATGCCTACGGCAACGTGGTGGTGGTCTCCACCCGTGACTGCTCGCTGCAGCGCCGCAACCAGAAACTGGTGGAGGAAGCCCCAGCCCCGTTCCTCACCGAGGACCAGAACCGCCGGCTCTACGAATCCTCCAAGGCCATCCTGAAGGAGGCCGGCTACCTGGGCGCCGGCACCTGCGAATTCCTGGTGGGCCAGGACGGCACCATCTCCTTCCTCGAAGTAAACACCCGCCTCCAGGTGGAGCACTGCGTCTCCGAGGAGGTCACCGGCATCGACCTGGTCCGCGAGCAGTTCCGGCTGGCGCGCGGCGAGGAACTCGGCTACGGCGACCCCGAGGTGCGCGGCCACTCCTTCGAGTTCCGCATCACCGGCGAGGACCCGGGCCGGAACTTCATGCCCGCCCCGGGCACCATCCGCGTCCTCAAGAACCCCACCGGTCCCGGCATCCGCATCGATTCCGGCATCGAGCAGGGTGACGTGATCAGCGGCAACTTCGACTCCATGCTGTCCAAGCTCATCGTGACCGGCGCCAGCCGCAAACAGGCGCTGGAGCGGTCCCGCCGGGCACTGGACGAGATGGTGGTCGAAGGGATTCCCACCGTCATCCCGTTCGACCTTGCTGTTGTGTCCGATCCTGCGTTTGCCCCCGCCGAGGGTCCCTTCAAGGTCCACACCCGCTGGATCGAAACCGAATTCGTGAACAACCTGGCCCCTTGGGCCCCCGACGCCGGCACCGGCGCGGAGGAGACCGCCGAGGACCGCCAGCGCGTGGTGGTCGAAGTTGGCGGCAAACGCCTCGAAGTGGTGCTGCCCGCCTCGCTGGGATCGGTTGGAAGCGGTGCTCCCGCTGCCGCCAAGCCCGGCAAATCCAAGAAGCGTATCCGCTCGGGCGGCACGGCAGCCGCCACCGGCAACGCCCTCACATCCCCCATGCAGGGCACCATCGTGAAGGTGGCAGTGGCTGAGGGAGACACCGTGGCCGAGGGAGACCTGATAGTGGTCCTGGAAGCCATGAAGATGGAGCAGCCGCTGACGGCGCACCGTTCCGGCACCATCACCGGTCTCACGGCAACTGCCGGTGAGACCGTGTCCGCCGGTGCCGTCATCGCCACCATCGAAGACTAGACAGGCCCGGAGGCTCCCATGCTTGCACCCAGCTTTCAGGAAGAAGTGGACCGCTACCACCTGGCGGTCCCCGAAATCACCCGCGGCAACCCCGCGCCCATCAAGGAGTTGTATTCACAGCTCGACGACGTCACCCTGGCGAACCCGTTCGGCGGCATCGCACGGGGCTGGGCGCAGGTGGAGGCCCGGCTGGACCAGGCAGCCCGCCAGTTCCAGGACGGTGAGATGCTCGGCTTCGACACCATCACGTCCTACACCGCTAGGGATACGGCCTACCTCGTGGAAACCGAACACTTCCGCGCCCGCCTGGACGGTGGGGCCGTGGAGGAGTTTGCGCTCCGGGTGACCAGCATCTTCCGGCGCGAGGAAGGCTACTGGAAGCTGGTGCACCGGCACGCGGATCCGGCTGCCCGGCCCCAGTCCCGCCGGTCGCTGACCCAGCCCGCCGCTTCCTGACGCAAACCGCCGGCAGGTGCCGGACTGCCCTGGCAGCCCGGCAAGCTGCTGACAGGATCCGGCGGGCGGGGCACACTTAGCAGATGTTGCCTTTCCTGCTCCTGGCCTCGCGTGCCGAGGATGCCGCAGCCGAAGACGAGTACGCCGCCTACCTCCGGTACGGCGGGCTGGAGCCGCGGGAACTGCACAGGGTCCGGCTGGAGGCAGGCCCGCTGCCTGACATTGAGCTGTCCGATTACTCCGGTGTGATTGTCGGCGGCAGCCCCTTCACGTCCAGCGACCCTCCGGAGCAGAAGAGCCGGGTGCAACACCGGGTGGAACGCGAACTGTCGGGGCTCCTGGACCGGCTGGTGGCACAGGACTTTCCGTTCCTGGGAGCCTGCTACGGGGTGGGAACCCTGGGTACCCACCAGGGCGCCGTCATCGACCGGACCTACGGCGAACCGTTGGGCGGCGTGGAGATCGAGCTGACCGAGGCAGGCCTCGCGGACCCGGTGCTGAAAGGGATGCCCCGTACCTTCACGGCCTTCACCGGGCACAAGGAGGCCTGCACCACCCTGCCGCCGCACGCAGTGCTGCTGGCCAGGTCCGCGGCATGCCCGGTCCAGATGTTCCGGATCCGGAACAACCTGTATGCCACCCAGTTCCATCCTGAGCTGGACGTTGACGGGCTGGTGACCCGCATCGACATCTACCGGCACGCCGGATACTTCCCTCCGGAGTCCGCTGAGGAGCTGATGGACAGTGCCCGGCAGTTCACCGTCACCGAGCCCATGAACGTGCTGCGGAACTTCGTGGCGCGTTACGCGGCCTAGGAGACTGCTGAACTAATCGGCGGATGTGGGGCGCGTCGGCTGGACTGGTGGGGCTGGTGGTTAAGACTGGTCTTATGCAGGGACGCGAGGACGCGCAACGCGGGTATTTGGATGTGGAGGCACTGGCCGGGGAGTTGTTGGCTCCGGGCAGTGTCTTCGCTTTTCTGGCCAGGCATCGGGGGCGCCTCTTTCCGGATTCGATGATGGAGGACCTCTTCCCATCGCGGCGGGGCCGTCCGTCGGTTCCGGCGCCCGTGATCGGGTCGGTGCTGGTGTTGCAGGCCTTGCAGGGCCTCTCGGACCGGGAAACCGCCGAGGCGCTGACCTTTGATCTGCGTTGGAAGGCTGCGTGCGGCTACGGGCTGACCGATACCGCGTTCCATCCGAGCACGCTGACGTATTGGCGCAGGCGGCTGGCCGCCTCGAAGAATCCGCACCAGTTCTGGAGGCCATCGCCGAAGTCCTTGCGGAGACCGGGGTACTGAAGGGCAAGCGCCGGCGGGCTGTGGATTCAACTGTCTTGGATGACGCGGTCGCGAGGCAGGACACGATCACGCAGCTGATCGCCGCGGTCCGCCGCTTCGGCCGGGACATCCCAGGCGGCCAAGACCTGGTGGTCAGTCACGCGACGGGGTATGACTACACGCGTAACGGCAAACCCGACATCGCCTGGGACGACCAGGGCGCCAGGGACGGGCTGATCTCGGCCCTGGTCACCGACGCGATGGCCCTGCTGGCCGCGGTCGATCCCGATTCCTTGGACGGTAAGGCTGCTGATGCGTACGCGCTGCTGGCCCTGGTCGCCGGGCAGGATGTGGAACCGGCCGAGGACTCGGACGGGACCGACGGGCGGTGGCGCATTGCCCGGAAGGTCGCCCCGGACCGGATGATCTCCACCGTTGACCCGGATACCCGGCACGCGCATAAAACCCAGTCCAGGCAGCAAGACGGATTCAAGGCCCACATCGTGATCGAACCCGACACCGGGCTGATCACCGCCGCGGAACTGACCAAGGCCTCCGGGCCGGAGAACAGCGACGGGACGGTCGGTGCCCGGCTGCTGACCCAGGATCCAACGATCAGCGGGACCAGTGTGGACGTCCTGGCCGACTCGGCCTACGGCACAGGAGACATGCTCGCCGCCCTCGCGTCCACCGGTCATACACCGGTGATCAAACCCTGGCCGCTGCGCCCAGCCGTTGAGGGCGGGTTCACCCTCGATGACTTCACCGTCGATGAAGCAGCCGGCACCATGACGTGCCCGAATGGCCGCACCCGCAAGATCACTGCCAAACGGAGGGTCACGTTCGGCGCCGCCTGCACCGGCTGCCCACTCCGGTACCGGTGCACCGCCTCACCGCACGGACGCAAAATCGAACTGCACGAACACGATGCGCTGCAGCGCGAACACCGTCAACGCGCCAAGAACCCGGCCTTCCAGAACGACTACCGCACGCACCGGCCCATGGTGGAACGGTCCATCGCCTGGCTCACCCGGGGCAACCGACGCGTTCCGCACCGCGGCATTAGCCGGAACAACGCCTGGCTGCAGCTACGGATCGCGGGACTGAACCTGCGCAGGCTCCTCAACCTCGGACTCCGGGACAACAGCGGAAGCTGGATCCTGGCCTAAGAACCGGCCATCCCAACAACCTGCATTCCGCCCCGGAGCCACCGCCATCAGCATTCTCGCACTGGCTTCCGCGCCTCGGACGGAACCCGCGGCAGCCCTCACCACGGCTGGAACCCGCGTACGATCCAGCCAAGGAACCGGACAGCGAAGCCAAATACGCCCTAATTCAGCAGTCTCCTAGCCGGCGCCGCCCCGCCGTCGTACCTTCCTGCCCACATACTGCCTCCCGGAAAGGAAAATGCCGGGCACAATCCCCGCGGATACGGGGATCGTGCCGGGCACTTCAGCCACCAAGTGGGCTGGAACGCGCGGAATGCGTCAGGCCACGTTGTTTTCGTAGTCCAGGTCGCGGGTTTCCTTGCTGACGAACAGGGCAATGAGGGTCAGCACGGCCATGGCGGTGAGGTAGATGCCCACCAGGACGGGGCTGCCGTCAGCCATTTCCCACAGCGCCACGGCGATGAACGGGGCAACCGCAGCACCCAGGATGCTGGAGAAGTTGTAGCTGACAGCGGACCCGGTGTACCGGACGTTCGTGGGGAACAACTCGGGCAGCAGCGCACCCATGGGCCCGAAGGTGAGTCCCATCAGGGAGAAGCCGATGACCAGCAGGGCCATGGTCCCCACGAAGCCGCCGCTGAACAGCGGGACGAACAGCAGGCCGAAGATGAAGATGCCGCCGGTAACAGCGAGCAGCATCTTGCGCCGGCCGTACTTTTCGGCCAGCGGTCCGGAGACCAGCGTGAAGATACCGAAGAACACGACGCCGGCGATCAGCATCCAGAGGAAGTCGTTGCGGGTGTAGCCCAGGCCGGGAACGAAGGCAGCCGCGGCGGCCTCCGTCATCGGCTTTCCGGCCTTCTCGGCGGCGGCCCTGGCAGCCTCGAGGCTGGCCGGCCGGGTGCCGTAGGTCAGGGTGAACGTGGTCATCAGGTAGAAGAGCACGTACGTGGCGAGCATGATGAACGTGCCCAGGATCAGCTGGCGCCAGCTCGTCTTGAAGACGCGGCCCAGCGGCAGCTTGGCCACCTCGTTGGACTCGAGGACCTTGGTGAAGGCGGGCGTCTCGATGAGCTTGAGGCGGACGTAGAGGCCGATGATCACCATAACGGCACTGAGCAGGAACGGCACGCGCCAGCCCCAGGCCTGGAAGTCAGCCGGCGACAGGGCGTAGCTGAAGACAAGGAAGATGACGTTCGCGATGATGAAACCGATCGGCGCGCCCAGCTGCGGGAAGGTTCCGTAGATGGCCCGCTTGTTGGCCGGCGCGTTCTCGGTGGCCAGCAGGGCGGCCCCGCTCCATTCGCCACCCAGTGCCAGGCCCTGGGCGAACCGCATGACCACCAGCAGGGCCGGAGCCCAGAATTCCCAGCCCGGCACCAGCGCGGTGGGCAGGCAGCCGATCAGGAAGGTGGCGATACCCATTGTCAGCAGCGAGGCCACCAGGGTGCCTTTGCGGCCGAACTTGTCGCCGAAGTGCCCGAAGACGATGGAGCCGAGCGGGCGGGCGATGAAGGCAACGCCGAACACTGCGAAGGAGCTCAGCAGCTGGGTTGTCTCGTTCTGGTTGGGGAAGAACAGCTGCGGGAACACGAGCACCGCGGCAGTGGCATAGACGTAGAAGTCGTAAAACTCGACCGTGGTGCCGATCAGGCTGGCAACGATCACGCGGCCGCGCGAGTTCACCGGCTGGGGCGAACCGGGCACCGTGGACGTATCGGTGGATGACATAGGTAAACGCTTTCGCTAGAACCGGCCGGAGGCTGGCATTGCCCCCGGCTCGAAATAGTTAGAGTTCAATATTAGTTCCCGCGGTCCAGTCAATGGACGAAAGGTCCAGCATGCGGACCTGTGCCGTGTGTCTCATTTTTGCCACCCTACTCCTGCCTAACGGCTGCCAAAAGGCGCCGATAGGCAAATGTCACAGCCCGTTAACATACGGCGTCGGTCCGTGAAACGCGCCCTACCTACCGTGGAGGAACAACATCCCCCCGAAGGAGGTAACCCGTGACTGTTGACCGCACCGCTGATGCCGGCACCGGCAATTCCCTGGACCTTGACGATGCACAGGCCCCGGAAACCGTTGCCGCATCCGCCAGCGCACAGCCCGGCTCTACCCGCACCACAGACGCCCCCGTCCTTGAATTCCGCCCCGGCCGCTGGATCGCCAACTGGGATGCCGAGAACAAGGAACAGTGGGAATCCGCCGGCCGCACCATCGCCCGCCGCAACCTGAACTGGTCCATCTTCGCCGAATTCCTCGGCTTCGTCGTCTGGCAGCTCTGGTCCATCGTGGTGGTCCAGCTCCCCGCAGCCGGGTTCACCTTCACCACGTCGGAAATCTTCTGGCTCATCTCGATGCCCAGCCTGGTGGGCGCGACGCTCCGCATCCCTTACACCTTCATGGTCCCCCGCTTCGGCGGCCGCAACTGGACCATCGTCTCCGCCCTGCTGCTCCTGATCCCCTCCGTCGGCCTGGCACTCTGCGTCTCCAACCCGGAAACGCCGTTCGGCGTCATGCTGCTCGTAGCAGCCCTGGCGGGCTTCGGCGGCGGCAACTTCGCCAGCTCCATGGCAAACATCACGTTCTTCTACCCCGCCCGTGAAAAGGGCTGGGCCCTGGGCCTGAACGCCGCCGGCGGAAACATGGGGGCCGCCGTCGCGCAGCTCGCCGTGCCCATTGCCATCACCCTGCTGGCCGCCGGGACCGTCAACCTGCCCCTGGCCGGCTGGATGTGGGTTCCGCTGATCCTGATCGCGGCGTTCGGCGCCTACAAGTTCATGGACAACCTCACCAGCGCCAAGGGCGACATCGCCGGTTCGGTGGCCGCCATCAAGGAACCGCACCTGTGGATCATGGCGCTGCTCTACATCGGCACGTTCGGCTCCTTCATCGGCTTCGCCGGTGTGTTCCCCAAGCTCATCAAGGACTACTTCCCCGAGTTCTCCTCCATCGGCGTCGGAACCGTTGCCCTCTCACTCGCCTTCCTCGGCCCCCTGGTCGGCTCGCTGGCCCGCCCCTACGGCGGACGCATGGCAGACCGCATGGGCGGCGCGCGGATGACGGTGGCAGCCTTTGCCTCCATGGCCGTGATCACGCTGACCATGATCTGGACCCTGCCGCTGAAGAACTTCTGGCTCTTCCTGGTCCTGTTCCTGATGCTGTTCACCGCCAGCGGCTTCGGAAACGGAGCAACCTACCGCATGATCCCAGTCATCTTCGCCACCTCCAGCCGCGCCGCCCGCAAGGGTGCAAGCTCTGTGGCAACCCAGCGGCTGGCGTCCTCGGCCCTCGGCCTGATCTCCGCGATCGGTGCCTACGGCGGATTCGTCATCCCGCAGGTCCTGAACGCCTCCAACACGGCCAGCGGCTCCTACACACCGGCCTTCTACGGCTTCGTTGGGGCATACGTCCTGATGCTGGCTGTCTGCTGGTTCTGCTACATCCGCAACGCCAACCGAAATGCGATGGGACACGTCTAACATGACCAAAAGCGCCGACACGCACTGCCCTTACTGCGCCCTGCAGTGCGCCATGACGCTCACGTCTCCAGCGGAACTGGCCCCGGCTACCCAGCCGGGGCCAGTCCCCGTGACTGCACTGCCTGCCCCGGCGTCCCCCGCCGCGGCTCCCGCTGCCCCTGCCGCCCTCCTCGAGGTCCAGGGACGCGACTTCCCCACCAACCGCGGCGGGCTGTGCCGCAAGGGCTGGACCTCCGCAACGCTGCTCAACCACCCGGGCAGGATCACCGAGCCCCTGCTGAAAGGCCCGGACGGCGTCCACCGCCCCATCAGCTGGGAGCACGCCTTGGACCTCGCCGTGTCCGCCGTGAAGGATGCCCGCGCACGCTACGGTGCGGACGCCGTCGGCGTTTTTGGCGGCGGCGGCCTCACCAACGAGAAGGCCTACATGCTGGGCAAATTTGCCCGGCTGGCCCTCGGCACGTCCCGCATCGACTACAACGGCCGCTTCTGCATGTCCTCAGCCGCCGCCGCCGGGATGCGGGCCTTCGGCGTGGACCGCGGCCTCCCCTTCCCGCTGGAGGCCCTGGACACCGCCTCCACCATCATGATGCTCGGTTCCAACGTGGCCGAAACCATGCCGCCCTTCGTGCAGCACCTCAAGGGAACGCGCGACGCCGGCGGGCTGATCGTGGTGGATCCCCGCCGCTCCGCCACCGCGGCCTTCACGTCCGACGGCGGCGGCCTCCACCTCCAGCCCCTGCCGGGCACCGACCTCACCCTGCTGCTGGGCATCTCCCACGTGGTCATCCACGAGAACCTGGTGGACACTGCCTTTATCGAGGAGCGCACCTCGGGCTACAGCGCCGTAGTCCGCAGCGTCAACTCCTTCTGGCCCGAACGCGTCCAGTCCCTCACCGGCGTCCCGGCCGAACTCATCCGGGAAACCGCCCGCCGGCTGGCCGCCGGAGCCCGCCAAGGCGGCAGCTACATCCTTACCGGCCGGGGCGTGGAACAGCACATCGACGGCACCGACACCGCCACCGCCGCCATCAACCTCAGCCTCCTGCTGGGCCTGCCGGGCTCTGCCCGCAGCGGCTACGGCACGCTCACCGGCCAGGGCAACGGCCAGGGCGGCCGCGAGCACGGCCAGAAGGCGGACCAGCTGCCCGGCTACCGCAAGATCACCGATCCCGCCGCCCGCGCCCATGTGGCCGGAGTGTGGGGCGTCCCGGAAGAACTGATCCCGGGGCCCGGGCTGCCGGCCGTACAGCTCCTGAAGTCCCTGGGAAAGCCCGACGGCGTCCGCTGCCTTTTTGTCCACGCCTCCAACATCGCGGTGGCCTCCCCCGACGCCAACGCCGTAATCGACGGCCTGCGCAGCCTGGACTTCCTGATGGTCTGCGACTTCTTTATGTCCGAGACCGCCGCCGAGGCCGACCTTATCCTTCCCGTCCTCCAGTGGGCCGAGGAGGAGGGCACGCTGACCAACCTCGAAGGCCGCGTCCTGCGCCGCCGCCGCGCCCTGACACCGCCGGCCGGAGCCCGCAGCGAACTGTGGATCATGGCACGCCTGGCGGAGGCCCTCGACGCCCCCTCCAGCTACAGTGAAGACCCGGAAACCGTCTTCGAGGAACTCCGGCTGGCCTCCGCCGGCGGGCTCGCCGACTACTCCGGAATCGACTACGCCATGCTCGACCGGGGAGAGGCCGCCTACTGGCCCTACCCCGCGGGCAGCACCGGAACGCCGAGGCTGTTCCAGGACCGCTTTGCGCACCCCGACGGCAAAGCCGTGATGACCCCGGTGACGCCGCGCCGCCGTCGTACCCCCGCTGCCAATCCGGACCCGGCCGCGAAAACCATGACCCTCATCACCGGCCGCCTCCTGGAGCACTACCAGTCCGGCGCCCAGACGCGCCGGGTGACCGAACTCCTGGCGTCACAGCCGGAAGCGCAGATGCAGATCCATCCGGCGGCAGCGGAAGCGATGGGTATCACCGCCGGTTCCCTGGTGTCCTTGGCCAACGAGCGCGGCGAGGTGGTGTGCCGGGCCGAGCTGAGCACGGCCATCCGCCCCGAGACGGTCTTCCTGCCCTTCCACTTCCCCGAACTCGAAAGCGCCAACCGCCTGACGGAGGCCGCCACGGACCCCGTTTCCGGGATGCCCGAGTTCAAGTTCAACAAGGTTTGGGTCCGGCCGGTGGCCGTTCCCCTTTCCAGCAACGTGCTTCAAACGACGGAGGCCTCATGAACGAGCAGATTGTCATTGTGGGATTCGGCCCGGTGGCGGCCCGGCTGGTGGACGAGCTGCTGCCGGCCGTACGCGCCGGACACGCCCGCCTGACGGTGGTCGGAGAAGAAGCCGAAGCCGCGTACAACCGCGTCCTCGTGGCCGATCTCGGGGTGGGACGCACCACCGCCGACGCGCTGGCACTCTCCGACGCAGACGCACTGGCCGCCGACGGTGTTGACGTCCGCCTGGGCGTCCGCGTCCGCCGCGTGGACCGCGCCCGGCAGCAGGTCCTCCTGTCCGACGGTTCCACCGCCCATTACGACCGGCTGGTCTTCGCCACCGGTTCCCGTCCGGTGATCCCCAACCTCACCGGCATCAACCCCGATCCCTCCTCCCCTGTCCTTCCGGCGGGTGTGACGGCGCTGCGGGACCTCCGCGACGCGGATGTGCTGCGGCAGGCCGTGGACGGCGGCAAGCGCGTGGTGGTCCTGGGCGGCGGCGTCCTGGGCCTGGAGACGGCCCTCGCCGCGGCCGAGGAAGGTGCCACCGTTACCGTTGTGCACAACGGCCCGCACCCGCTGGGACGCAACATCGACCGCGGCGGCGGGGCCGTCCTGGCCGCAGGGCTGCGGCGCTGCGGCGTCCGGATGGCCGGCAACGCGCGGTCCACCGGGGTTGAGCACAACGCCCCCGACGGCGGCTTCTCGGCTCTGCTGCTTGACGACGGTTCGGCGATTGACGGGGACCTCCTGGTCATCTCGTGCGGGGTTCGACCCCGCACCGAACTCGCCGAAGGCTGCGGACTGTCCACATCCGCCGGGATCCTGGTGGACCACCGGCTCCGGGCGCATCACGAGCCGCACATATTTGCCATCGGCGACTGCGCGGAGGTTCTCTGCCCGGATCCGGAGTGTGCAGCCTGCCGCAACGCGAAGGGCCCCTCCGGCCTGGTGGGGCCGGGCTGGCGCCAGGCTGAATGGCTGGGTGAGTACCTGGGCCTCCTCGCTGCAGGCGCCGTGGAGGACGCTGACCTGCTGCCGGAACTGCCTGCTGAGCAGCCCGGCGTGATCGTCCTCAAGGCGCGCGGCATGAACATGGCAGTGGCCGGGGACAACAGCGCCGAGCCGTGGGACGAGGAAGTCCTGACTGCGGGTGCAGTGAACGGGCGGCCACGCCTGCAGATCGCCCAGTGGGCGGATCCGGAGCACGGCCGCTACGTGAAGATGACCACCCGCGGCGGCGTGCTGGAAGGCCTGGTGTCGGTGGGAATGCCGCGCACGGCGGCCGAGCTGGTGGGGCTCTTCGAGCGTTCCGCCGAGCTGCCCGCGGACCGGTCACTGCTCCTGCGCCTCGATGGGCCGGACGGGCTGCCCGGTGCCGGGGCTGCCGACCCGCAGAGCACCGTTTGCCGGTGCGCAGGCGTCAGCGGGGCGGCGATCCAGGGAGCGGTCGAGGACGGCTGCTCCACCGTTTCCGAGGTATCCAAGGCAACCCGTGCCGGCACCGGCTGCGGCGGCTGCCACGAAGACATCAAGGGGCTCATCGAAAAACACTTCCGGGCGGTCTCGACCGCCTAACCAAGCCCCCAGCGGCTGAGCCTGGCGAAACCGCGGCTCTTACGCCGGAGCCTTTGGAATGATGATCCACAGCGCGATGTAGACCAGCTCGCCGATTCCCACCAGGCCGAAGATCACGAAGCCCAGCCTGACCAGGAATTTGGGGAGGCCGAACCGGGCAGAAAGGGCCGCGCAGACCCCGCCGATCATCTTTCCGCGGCGGGGCCGCTCAAGTGCCATTGACACGGGCCCGCCCTACCCTTCAGCCCGTGCTTCGTCGGCGGCGAGCTCGCCGCCGGCCACTGCCTCGGCGTACTTCGTGAGGTCCGGTCCGGGCTGGAAGTCCACGAACTGGTCCTTCAACTTCTCGAACAGGAACTTGTACACCTCGTCCTTGTCCTTGCCGGCCAGGGACGATGCTGCTTCCCGGACTGCTTCCTGCAACGCCCGGTCGGCGTCCAGCAGGATTTTCTCGCGTGCCTGCTCGTTCCATATAACGTCCTGCAGATCCATGGGAGTCTCCTTGCGTTGACGGCTGATGCAGGGACGGCCGGGAAATTCCCTGATGAAATTCCCGGCCGGTCCTTGAAGGAGTCTATGCAGGTGGCGTGCGAAGGGTCCAGACCTTCACACAGGCGCCTTTGGGCTACAGGTGCACGTGCAGGCGCCGCGCCGCTTCGGAGATGGACCCGGTCAGCGACGGGTACACGGTGAACGTGCTGGCGACGTCATCCACATGCAGCTTCTGCTTGACCGCGATGGAGATGGGGAAGATCAGCTCCGAGGCGTTGGGGCCCACCACAACGCCGCCGATGACGGTGCCGGAACCCTTACGGGCGAAGATCTTGACGAAGCCGTCCCGGGCGTTGCGCATCTTTGCCCGGGCGTTGCTGCGCATTGAAAGCTTCACGACGTCACCCTGGTACTTGCCGGAATCGATGTCAGCTTCCGAGACGCCCACGTTGGCGATCTCCGGGGAGGTGAAAATGTTCGAAGCCACCTGGTGCAGTTTGAGGGGTGTTACCACGTCGCCCATGAAGTGCGCGACGGCGATCCTGCCTTGCATGGCGGCCACGGAGGCCAGCGGCAGGACGCCGGTGCAGTCGCCCGCGGCGTAGATGTTCGGCGCCGACGTGCGGGAGACGCCGTCCACCTTGATGTGGCCGCTCTCGCTGAGCGCCACTCCGGCTTCCTCCAGGCCAATGCCGGCGGTGTTGGGAATGGATCCGAGGCAGAGCAGGCAGTGGCTGCCGGTCACCTTGGTGCCGTCGCCCAGGGTGACCACTACGCCGTCGTCGGTCCGTTCCACGGCCTCCGCGCGCGAGCGGGACAGGACCCGGACGCCGCGGCGTTCGAACACTTCCTCCAGCACGACCGCCGCGTCGACGTCCGAACCGGGAAGCACCCGGTCACGGCTGGAAATCAGCGTCACCTTCGAGCCGAGGCCGTTGTACGCGGAAGCAAATTCGGCGCCGGTCACACCGGAGCCCACCACAATCAGGTCCTCGGGCAGCTCATCCAGGTTGTAGATCTGCGTCCAGTTGAGGATGCGTTCGCCGTCCGGCCGTGCGGTGGGCAGCTCACGCGGGTGCGCGCCAACGGCCAGCAGAATGGTGTCCGCCTCCACGATCTCCGTGCCGTCCACCGTGAGGACCTCGATGGTGTGGTTGTCCAGCAGGCGGCCCGACCCGGCAAGGATGCGCACGCCCTGGATCTCCAGGCCATCGTGAATGTCCTTGGACTGGCTGCGGGCAAGGTTAAGCAGGCGGTCGTTGATGTGCTTGAGGTCCGCCCGCATCACCGGTACAAAGTCGCCGCCGTCGACGTCGAACTTCACGCCCAGCTCGCCCGCCTCGGCGACGCGGGTCATCAGGTCCGCCGTGGCGATCAGGGTCTTGGACGGCACCACGTCGGTGAGCACGGCGGATCCGCCCAGCCCGGCGCGTTCGATGATGGTGACCTGCGCCCCCAGCGAGGCGGCCACCATGGCGGCTTCGTACCCGCCCGGACCACCTCCCAGGATTGCGATCCGGGGCGAACTGAAATCTGGATGCGTAGTCACAATGAATCATTCTCGCTTATCCCCGCCGCAGCACCAAGAATTTCCGGCGCCGGCGGAACGGCGTGTACTGGGCGCACCAGGGGCGGCAGGATAACTTGTACCAGTGAGTACAACAGACTTCCTGAACACGGATCCCTTCGCCGCCGCACGCGCCGCGGCAGACTACATTGCCGAAGAAACAGGAGTGGACAGCCACGACGTCGCCCTGGTGCTTGGTTCCGGCTGGGGCGCAGCAGCAGACCTCATCGGTGAAACCACGGCCACCCTTTCCGCCGAGGAGGTACCCGGCTTCCACGCCCCCGCAGTGGAAGGGCACGTGGGCACTATCCGCTCCGTGCTGACCCGCGACGGCAAGCGTGCCCTGGTCCTGGGCGCCCGTACCCACTACTACGAAGGCAAGGGAGTGCGCGCCGTGGTGCACGGCATCCGGGCCGCGGCAGCGGCGGGCTGCAGCACCCTGGTCCTCACCAACGGCTGCGGCGGACTCAACGAGGACTGGGCCCCGGGCACGCCGGTACTCATCAAAGATCACATAAACCTCACCGCGGCCTCGCCCCTGGAAGGCGCCACGTTCGTTGACCTGACAGATCTTTACTCTTCCCGGATCCGCGGGCTGGCCCGTGAGGTTGATCCCAGCCTTGATGAGGGGGTGTATGCCCAGTTCGCGGGTCCGCATTACGAGACGCCCGCGGAGGTGCAGTATGCCAAGCGCATCGGCGCCGACCTTGTGGGCATGTCCACGGCGCTGGAGGCCATCGCCGGGCGGCACGCCGGGATGGAGGTGTTCGGCATCTCGCTGGTCACCAACCTCGCGGCCGGCATCAGCCCCCAGCCGCTGAGCCACCAGGAAGTCATCGAATCAGGGCAGGCTGCCGGCCCCAGAATTTCAAAACTGCTCGCCGGCATCATCGCCAAACTCTGAAAATGCGGAGTCACTTCAGGCCCATTTCGGCGCCTGCTTCGGGCCGCCTCTGACCCCGCGTGGCATGAAGTCAGGGAGCAATGACGATAGGTTTATGCCCATGACGTCTTCCGGTGCCGATTTACGCCTGCTCGATGAAGCCCGCGAATGGGCTTCCCAAGATCCGGATCCCGCAACGGCGGCTTCCCTCCTTGAGCTCGTCAGGTCGGTCGAAGACGGGGACGCTGCGGCACGGCAGGAACTGGAAGACAGCTTCCAGGGCACCCTCCAGTTCGGCACCGCGGGACTGCGCGCTCCCTTGGGCCCCGGGCCCAACCGGATGAACCGCGTGGTGGTGCGGCGCGCTGCCGCCGGATTGGCGGCCTTCATTGTTGACGCAGTCGGCAAAGCCTCGCCCGGAACGCGGCCACGCGCCGTCGTCGGCTATGACGCCCGGTACAACTCGGACGTTTTCGCGGTGGAAACTGCCGCGATCTTCACCGCCGCCGGGATCGAAACCTTCCTCATGCCGGCAGCGCTGCCCACGCCCCTGCTGGCGTACGCCGTCCGGGCATTGCAGTGCGACGGCGGCGTGATGGTTACTGCCAGCCATAACCCCCCGCAGGACAACGGTTATAAGGTCTACCTAGGCCGCCATGCCGTGGCGGAGAGTGGCAACGGCGCCCAGATTGTCACGCCGTACGATGCCGATATTGCGGAACGAATCAACGCCGTGGGCTCCCTGGACTCGATTGTGCTGGCGCCGGAGGGCTGGACCGTCCTGGACGGGTCCATTGCCTCTGACTACCAGCGCGCCACGGCGGAGCTTGCCCGGCGGGACCATTTTCCGGCGCGGGACCTCCGTATTGTCCTGACCCCCATGCATGGCGTCGGCGGCGAAACCGCACTGGCCGTATTGAACGCGGCAGGTTTCCGGGACGTCACCCTGGTGGCCGAACAGGCCGAGCCTGATCCGGATTTTCCCACCGTTAGTTTCCCCAACCCCGAAGAGCCCGGCGCCCTGGACCTTGCCCTGGAAACGGCAGCGCGGCTGGACGCCGACATCGTGATCGCCAATGATCCCGACGCCGACCGCGCGGCCGTTGCCGCCAAGGACCCGGACACGGGCGCATGGCGGATGCTCCGCGGCGACGAAGTGGGAGCCCTGCTGGGAGCGCACGTGGCGGCCAGGTTCGCCTCCGGCGCCACGGATGCGGGCGAGGCGGAGGGGTCGAAGGGCGTCTTCGCGAATTCGATCGTATCCTCGCGCCTGCTGGCCCGCATTGCGGCAGCTGCCGGCTTCGCCCACGAAGAGACACTCACCGGCTTCAAGTGGATTTCTCGGGTGCCGGGACTGGTCTACGGCTATGAAGAGGCGCTGGGCTACTGCGTGGCGCCGGACCAGGTGAAGGACAAGGACGGCATCTCTGCCGCCGTGCTGATCGCCGAACTTGCCGCCGCCGCGAAAGCCGACGGGAAGACCGTCTTTGACACCCTGGACGAGCTGTACCTGCAGCACGGCCTGCATGCCAGCGACCAGCTCAGCATCCGGGTTGCCAACCTGGGGCTCCTGGACGCCATGATGAACCGGCTGCGGGTTTCACCGCCGGAATCCTTCGGGTCATCCACGGTGGAGGTTTTCACCGACCTGGCGGAGGGCACGGACCAGCTGCCGCCTACCGACGGGCTTCTGTACGTCACCCGAGACCTCACCAGGGTGATCATCCGGCCCAGCGGCACCGAGCCGAAGCTCAAGTGCTACCTGGAGGTCATTCACCAGGTGGGTGCCGCAGCGGAACTGCCGGCAGCCCGGCAGGTGGTGCGTGCTGCGCTGGACGAGGTGCTGCGCGATGTCAGCGAGGCTCTAGGGCTTTAAAACCCGAAAGGGCGCCCCACCGGGCGCCCTTTTCCTGCTTTGAGGTGTCGAAGCTGCCGGTTACAGCTCCACCTCGATGAATCCGTCGGTAATGCGGGTGCTGAAGGTTGCGATGCTCAGGCCGGGGGTGCTGAAGCATTCTCCGGTTTCCAGGTCGTAGACCTCTTTGTGCAGGGGCGATGCGATGGTGGGCCGGGTCCCTTTCGAGCCGAGGATTCCGCGGGCCATGACGTGCGCGCCGGTGGCCGGATCCTCATGGGCCACCGCGAAAACTTCACTGGGACCGGTGCGGAAGAGCGCCAGCTGGCGTCCGGCGACGAGGGCGGCTTCACCCCAGGCGGGTTCCAGGTCCTCCACCCGGCACACGCGGTGCCATTCGGCGGTGGTCTCAGTTCCGGCTTCGAGTGCCCCAAGTTCCAGTGTTGCCGTCATGTCCGGCTCCTCTCCCTGTGCTGGTTGTCCCTGCGTTCAGCCACCTTTGCGGCCACGTTCCACGCTAGGGCGCGGGTGTTTCGTTGGCATGCAGTGAATGTGTCCGTCTCGTAAAAGACACCTAACCCGGCCGGAAATGCGTTCGTGATGCAGAAGTTAAGTTCGCGAAACAATTGGGAAACTGAAGCGAAACTGCGTCTCCCTAGTCTGGATGGACACTCGTCACCAGAAGGCTGCAGGAAACGCTGCGGCCCATGCGAAAGGCCCACAGTGACCGAACAGACTTCACGCACCGAGACTCCGCGCCGCATCGTCGTCGCCGGCGGCGGCCCTGCGGCCCACCGTTTTGCGGACGCAATGCATGCCCGCGGCCTCGACGGCTGGCATGTCACGGTCCTCACTGAGGAAACGCACCTCCCCTACGACCGTGTGGCGCTGTCCAAGGCCCTCACCGAAAAGGACGTTGACCTCACGCTGGGCAACGCGTCGATGTGGGACCACCCTTCCCTGGAGCTGAAGACCGGCGAGCGCGTGGTCAAGATCAATGCCGAAGCCAAGACGGTGGAAACCGCTGCCGGCACGGTAGTCGAATACGACGAACTGGTGGTGGCCACCGGCTCCAACGCGGCGCGCCTGCCGATTCCCGGCAACGAGCTCACGCACGTGTACCGCACGCTCGAAGACGTCTGGGCCATCAACGAGGCCATTACCCAGCTCACGGAAAAGTTGGGCCGCAAGGTCAACGCAGTCACCATCGGTGGCGGCCTCCTGGGGCTCGAGTCCGCAGCCGGCACTGAGCAGCTGGGCGCCAACCCGATCGTCATCGACGGTTCGCAGTGGCTGATGGCCACCCAGCTCGACGAAGGCGCAGGCCAGGCAATGGGCCGGCTCATCAAGGCAAAGGGCTTCGAAGTCCACGGCGGCGTCTTCCCGTCGGAAGTATTGTCCGACGACGACGACCAGGTCACCGGCGTCCTGATGGCCGACGGCCGCGTCATCGACGCCGACCTCGTGATCGTCGCCATCGGCGTCCGGCCGCGCGATGAACTCTTCCGCGCCGCAGAAGGCGAGGAGCAGATCTTCTCGCTGGGCCAGCGCGGCGGTGTGGTCATCAACGATTACTGCGCCACCGAAGTACCCGGCATCTGGGCCATCGGTGAAGTGGCCAACTTCGGCGGCATGTGCCTGGGCCTGGTTGCCCCGGCCAACACCATGGCCGAGATCGTGGCCGACCGCCTGCACGGCGGCGACGCCACCTTCCCCGGCTTCGACACCGCCACCAAGCTCAAGCTCTCCGGCGTGGACGTCGCCAGCTTCGGTGACGCGTTCGCGAAGACCGAGCACGCCCTCGAAATCGTCTACGCCGACCCCGCCCGCGGCGTGTACCAGAAGATCGTCACCACCGACGACGCCAAGACCCTGCTGGGCGGCATTTTCGTAGGCGACGCTTCACCGTACATGAGCCTGCGTCCGCTGCTGGGCCGCGAACTTCCCGCCGAGCCGGGCGCGTTCCTCAGTGCGGCCGGCGGCGGCGACGCCCCGGAAACCGAACTGCCGGACGACGCAACGCTCTGCTCCTGCAACAACGTCACCGCCGGAAGCATCCGCGACGCCATCAACGGCTGCGGCGCCTGCGACGGCAACGCCCCCGTCCAGGAGCTGGGCGAGCTGAAGGGCTGCACCCGCGCCGGTACCCAGTGCGGTTCCTGCGTCCCCATGCTCAAGAAGCTGCTCGAGACCGAACTGACCAAGTCCGGCGTCGAGGTCTCCAAGGCCCTGTGCGAGCACATCGAACTTTCCCGCCAGGAACTGTTCGACGCCATCCGTGTCCTGGAACTGAGCTCCTTCGAAGAAATCATGGCCAAGTACGGCACCGGCGCCGGCTGCGACATCTGCAAACCGACCATCGCCAACATCCTGGCCAGCCAGAACAGCGCCTACGTTTTGGATGCCGGCCGCGGCACCCTGCAGGACACCAATGACCGCGCCCTGGCTAACATGCAGAAGGACGGCACCTACTCGGTGGTCCCCCGCATCGCCGGCGGCGAGATCACCCCCAAGAAGCTCGGCGTCATCGCCGCGGTGGCCGAGAAGTACAACCTGTACACGAAGATCACGGGCGGCCAGCGCATCGACATGTTCGGCGCCCGGCTGGAACAGCTGCCGGAAATCTGGAAGGAGCTGGTGGACGCCGGCTTCGAGTCCGGCCAGGCGTACGGCAAGAGCCTGCGTACGGTGAAGTCCTGCGTCGGCTCCACCTGGTGCCGGTTCGGGGTCCAGGATTCGGTGGCCATGGCCATCCAGCTGGAGCTCCGCTACCGCGGCCTTCGCAGCCCGCACAAGCTCAAGATGGGCGTCTCCGGTTGCGCCCGGGAATGCGCCGAAGCCCGCGGCAAGGACGTGGGCGTGATCGCCACCGCCGATGGCTGGAACCTGTACGTCGGCGGCAACGGCGGTGCCACCCCGGCCCACGCCCAGCTGCTGGCCAAGGACCTCGACGACGAGACGCTCATCAAGTACATCGACCGCTACTTCATGTACTACATCCGCACCGCAGACCGGCTGCAGCGCACGGCCCGCTGGCAGGAAGAACTCGACGGCGGCATCAAGCACGTCGAGGACGTGGTGGTCAAGGACACCCTGGGCATCGCCGCTGACCTTGAAGCAGCCATGGCGAAGCACGTGGACACCTACATCGACGAGTGGGCCGACACCCTCAAGGACCCCGAGCGCCTGCGCCGGTTCCGTTCCTTCGTCAACGCTCCGGACCAGAAGGACGACTCCATCACCTTCGTCCCGGACGAGCGCGGCCAGATGCGCCCCGCCACGCCCGAGGAAAAGGGCAAGGTCCTCATCGGCGCCTCCATCCCCGTGCGGTCCAGCAACGAGAACGAGGTATAGCCATGCAGCTCAGCATCGATCTCACCGGCCGCGAGGTCCTGGTGACCGGCTCAGACCACGCCGCGCGCCAGGCGGTGCGCCGCTACGAAGCCGCGGGCGCCGTCGTCTACCGCCTGAGCACCCCGCAGGGCGCCGGGCATGACGGGCCACTGCCCGAGCGTCCCTTCCTGGTCGCAGCGGTCGACGACGGCCAGCCCGGCTGGGACGCCCTGCTGGAGCGGTGCCGCGAAACCGGGATCCCGGTAGCAGCCGAACCGGCCGCCGGCGCGGCGGGCCAGGTCACCCTGGTAGGTGGCGGACCCGGCACCACCGAACTGCTGACGGTCGCCGCCGTCAAGGCACTGCGTGACGCCGACGTCGTCTTCTACGACCGCCTGGCCCCGTACCAGGAGCTGCCGTCCCTCACCTCCGCGGAACTGGTCGATGTGGGCAAGAAGCCCGGCCACCACAAGGTGAGCCAGACCGACATCGAAAAGCTCATGGTGGAAAGCGCCCTGGCCGGCAACAACGTGGTCCGCCTCAAGGGCGGGGACCCCTACGTCTTTGGCCGCGGCGGCGAGGAAGTGGCCGCATGCGTTGCCGCCGGCGTCAAGGTCCACGTCGTTTCCGGCGTCACCAGTGCCATCTCCGTCCCCGCGGCGGCAGGCATCCCGGTCACGCACCGCGAGGTCAGCCACATGTTCACGGTGGTCTCCGGGCACGCTCCCCTGACTGAGAAGGAACACCGGCACCTGGCGGGCCTGGGCGGAACAATCGTTGTCCTGATGGGCATCGGCACCCTCCACCAGCTGGCAGCCGGCCTGCGCAAGGCCGGGATGCGCCCGGACATGCCCATGGCCGTGGTGGAACGCGGCTACCGGCCCGGACAGCGCACCACCATCGCGAACCTCGGCACCATTACCTCCGCGGCTGCCGGGTGCAGCAACCCCGCCGTGCTGGTCATTGGCGAGGTGGTTCGCGTGGCAGAAGCCAACCGCGGGCATGCTGAGGCCGCCGCCGACCTGGACAGGCTGGCGGCCTCGCTGCTGGGTTCATGAAAGGATTGACCCCCATGACTGCACTTGCACCGGCCGAAGCGTCCCAGCTCGAAGAAGCTCCGGACGCCGCTGAATCCCCGCTCGAGGGTTTCCGCATCGGCGTGACCTCCCACCGGCGCTCCCGCGACCTGATCGAGGCCCTGGAACGCCGCGGCGCCGAAGTGCTGCACGCCCCGGCGCTGAAAATCGCCCCCGTGCAGGAGGACATGCGCCTCATCGAGGACACCCGGGCCATCATTGCGGCCAAGCCGGACCTCTGCATCGCCACCACCGCCTACGGGATGCGCCGCTGGTGCGAGGCCGCTGACTCCTTCGGCATCGGCGACGAACTGCTGGACACGCTGGGCGCGTGCCGGATGTTCGTCCGGGGACCCAAAGCCCGCGGTGCCGTCCGCGCCGCCGGCCTTGCCGACGTCGGAATCAGCAGCGACGAAACCACCGCCACGCTGGTGGACATGCTGCTTGCCGAGGGCGTCCGCGGCAAAACCGTCGCCGTGCAGCTGCACGGCTATACGGACGTACGCCAACTGGAGCGCCTGCGCATGTCAGGTGCCACCGTCCTGACCGTCACGCCCTACCGCTGGGTTAAGCCCGACGGCGAGGACAAGCTCCCCCGGCTCATCGACGCCGCCTGCACCGGCAACCTGGACGTCCTGACCTTCACCAGCGCGCCCGCCGTCGACGCAATGTGGAGCACCGCGCACGAGATGGGCGTGTACAAGCAGCTGATTGAAAGCCTCAAAACCAACGTCACCACGGCTGTGGTTGGCCCGGTCACGGCGCAGCCCCTGCTTGACGCCGGCGTGACACCGCTGATTCCCGAACGTTTCCGCATGGGCGCACTGATCCGGCTGGTATGCGAGCACCTGGCGCTGAACCATGTGCGGCGGCTGGAAACCCGGTCCGGCAACATCGAGCTCCGCGGACGGAGCCTGCGCATCGACGGCCAGCCCGTGGAACTCGCGCCCGCTCCCCTGCTGCTCCTCCGGGCGCTGCTCGGTGCCGGCGGCGCTGTCCTCTCCCGTGAATCGCTGTCCGACCTGCTGGAACTGCGCGGCTCCGTCCACGCGCTGGACATGACCGTGAGCCGGCTGCGGTCCTCGCTGCCGGACGGGCGCCTGGTGGAAACCGTGGTGAAGCGGGGCTACCGGATCCGCGTCTAGCGCCTGTGTAATGCGCGGTGCGGAGCCGTTTGTGTCCGTTTCGGGCGGGATGAGAGGTGCGTCACGGGTTCTGTTACCGGCCGGTAAAAACTGGCGAACGCACCCCTCCCGGAGCGGCAATGACGGGGAAACACAACGGTAAAAGCACACGCCTACGCTGGGTTGCATCACGAAGTTCCGGCCATTCCCGGCCGCCAGCGAAAGGGCCAGCACATGTCCGCTCCGGCACCCTCCACGTCCACCTCAGCAGCTACCCGCATCGTCATCGCCGGGGCAGGTCCCGCAGCCCAGGCACTGGTAAGGCAGCTGGACCTGGCCCGGTTCCCCGGCGCCATCACCGTGTTGAGCAACCGGGATGACACCCCGGATGAACTGCTGGACCTGGCGCTGCTCCCCCAGGTGTCGGTACGGTTCGGCCAGCCGGCCAGCCACATCGATGGCGTGAACCGGACCGTCGCCACGGCGGACGGCATGGAGTTCGCCTACGACCACCTGGTCATCGCCACAGGGTCCGCGCCCGTGGCCAACCCGGTGGAGGGCGCGGGCCAGTGCCTGAACTACTCCACCATCGATGACGCCGCGCGTATCGCCGAGGCCGTTGGCCAGGTGACCCGGGAACTGGGCAGGCGCCCGCTGGGAATCCTGGTGGGCAACGGCGCGGCCGCCGGCCAGGCTGAGGCAGTCCTGCGCGCCAGGGGCGTCCGTCCCATCCGCACCACAGCCCGCCCTGCCGCCGTCGTTCCCGGAAAGTCTGTCTCCGGGCTGGCCGCCTCCGCCGTGATTTTCGAGGACGGAAGCAGCATGAGCGGTGACCTGGTGGTCCTGGCCGAGGAGCGGGTGTCCCGGGACGACCTGGCCGCCACCGCTGGCCTGCTGACGGCCCCCACGGGCGGGATCGTCATCAGCCAGGACTTCCGGACGTCCATCCCCGGGATCTGGGCGATCGGGGATGCGGCCGCGTTCGACGGCGTCCGGCTGGGCCTGCTGGTGGCCGCGGCTTCCGCTGCGGGTGCCTGCGCATCACAGCTCCTGACGGCCTCCGCGGCCGGGCCTGTCCTGCAGGCAGCCGCCTGACTTCCGGCGCCGGTTCCGGGCGCCCTGGGTGGGGGCCCGGCTGTGACAAGATGGTTCCCGAAACGAGTCAAGGACGCGCCGGGGCCCACAAGGCCCCTGGAGAGGACCATCATGAGCAACGAAGCCACCCCTTCCGTTCAACCAGCCGCCGCTGTTGCCGGGACAATCGCTTCCTACATCGACCACACCCTGCTGAAGCCCGAGGCCTCAGAGTCCGACGTCCTGAAGGTCTGTGCAGAAGCCGCCGAGTACAGCTTCAAGTCCGTGTGCGTCAACCCCGTCTGGGTCAAAACGGTCAAGACCGCCCTCCAAGGCTCCGGTGTCCTCACCTGCTCGGTGGTGGGCTTCCCGCTGGGTGCGACGCCCACGGATGTCAAGACGTTTGAGGCGCGCGGCGCCGTCCTGGACGGCGCTGACGAGGTGGACATGGTCATCAACATCGCCGCCGCACGGGCCGGTGACAAGGGCGCATTGACGGAGGACATCAGCTCGGTGGCCGAGGCAGTCCATGCCAGCGGAGCCATCCTGAAAGTCATCATCGAAACTGCCCTGCTGACGGACGACCAGAAGGTCCTGGCGTGCCAGGCGGCCGTGGCGGCCGGCGCCGATTTCGTGAAGACCTCAACCGGCTTCAACGGCGGAGGCGCCACGGTGGAAGACATCGCCCTCATGCGCAGGACGGTGGGGCCGGATCTGGGGGTCAAGGCCTCCGGCGGCGTGCGTTCCCTCGCTGACGCGCAGGCTATGATTGCTGCAGGTGCAACACGTATTGGCGCCAGCTCCGGCATTGCCATCGTCAAGGGTGAACAGGGTTCATCCGCCTACTGACGGCCGGCCGGGGGCAGCCACAGATTGAGCCCCGCGGGGCCGAGGAGGAACGAATGTCCAGCAAGATTACGGCGTCCAACCAGGGCTCACCATCGAACCAGGGCACTGTCCGCACTCCCCAGAATGAGAACAAGCTCTCCGGCAGCATCGTTCTCTTCGTCATCATCATGGCCCTGTTCCTCGGAGCCGTGTACTCCCTGTCCTTCCTGACGCTCGGCAACCCGTGGCCGATGGCCGTCTGCCTGGGGCTCTTCGCCCTGGCCTTCTGGATCCCGCAGACCATCCTGGGCCGCTCGGACTCCGCCGGCGAGCACTGATTCCAGGTAAGTAGCACCACGTGTCGTTATGAGCGGTCAAAACGACACATACTGCTACCTGGTTGGGACATAAGCCAACGAAACCCCCGGGACGACTCCCGGGGGTTTCTGCGTTCATAGCCAGAGTTTCATCCAGGCACCGGCTGCCGCCGCCACCCTGGTCCACTGGTTCTGCGCGATGGACCAGCCGGCAACGGTGAGCCCCACCATGGCGTAAGCGCTTACCGGGATCAGCACCAGCCATTCACGTTTGGACCCGGCCCTGCCCAGCAATGGCAGGGACAGTGCGCCGTTGGGCCGCCACACGTTCCGCAGCAGCGGGACCTTGCGCAGCAGCTTTGGCGGCCGGATGACAAGCGGCCACAGCAGCGGCACTCCCCCGGTGGTGATCAGGTCGCCCACGATGTGCACCACCACGCCGATGAGCATGGACATGGGCAGCCACGTCCACTGCTCCGGTGCGTACACGGTGACCAAACCGGCCATGGCCAGCGCGAAGATCCAGTTGGTGACGAACCCGCTCTTGGGGAAGAGCTTCAGGGCCTTGGCCGCAATGTTGATCAGGAACATGCAGAGCAGCCCGGCGCCCACGGACAGCAGGCCCCAGGGGGTCTCCATCTGGAACTGGGACGCCAGGGCGGCAAGGAGCACAAAAATCCCTGCGCCGAGGATTGAATGAGTGCCCTGCCGGTGCCCGCCGCTGGCGTTTTCGATACCCACGGCAATCACGTTGGACAGCGGCGGCAGGGAGTTGGCCACCGTACTGTGCCGATGGTCCCAGTCGCACACCAGTGCTGTCCCCGCCGTCGCCATGCCGCCGATCAGGATGCCGGTGGCATCCAGCGGGTACCAGCCCAGGGTGTAGGGGCCGGTGGACGCAACAGCTACCCACGCCGCGGCTCCCGACGCGGCGTGGTGTCCTCCCATCATCCGTCAGGCCACTGTCAGCGGCTGGTCGGAGAAGATGTTGCGGATCACTCCGTTGGCCCATTCCAGGATTTCCGCGTCCTGCAGGTCCCGGCCACCGATCCGCGCCGTTTTTGGCTTGGGAATCAATACAGCGTCGAGTGCCGGCTTGGACTGCGAGCCCGGATACATCCGGGTCAGCCGCATAATCTTCGATTCCGGCAGCTGCGCCGGCGAGAATTTGATGAAGTTGCCCTGCAGGGCGACGTCCGACAAGCCGGCTTCCCGGGCGCCCACCCGGAACCGGGCCACCGCCACCAGGTTCTGCGCGGGCAGCGGCGGCTCGCCGTAGCGGTCCACCAGCTCGGCCAGGACCTCGTCAATGGCCTCGTTGGTGAGGGCGGAGGCCAGTTTCCGGTAGGCCTCAAGGCGCAGCCGCTCCCCCGGCACATAGTCGTGTGGGAGGTGCGCATTGACCGGCAGCTCGATCTTCATCTCGGCGGCCTTCTCCTCGGCCTCGCCGCGGAAGTCCGCCACAGCCTCGCCCACCAGCCGGATGTAGAGGTCGAAACCCACTCCCTGGATGTGCCCGGACTGTTCGCCGCCCAGCAGGTTGCCTGCCCCGCGGATTTCCAGGTCCTTCATGGCCAGCTGCATGCCCGCGCCCAACTCGTTGTGGGCCGCTACGGCCTTGAGCCGTTCCAGCGCCACCTCGCCGAGCGGCTTCTCGGAGGGGTACAGGAAATAGGCATAAGCGCGTTCGCGGCCGCGGCCCACCCGCCCGCGGAGCTGGTGGAGCTGGGATAGGCCGTACTTGTCCGCGCCGTCCACAATCAGGGTGTTGGCGTTGGAGATGTCCAGGCCCGTCTCGATGATGGTGGTGCACACCAGGACGTCGAAGCGCCGCTCCCAGAAGTCCACGATGATCTGTTCCAGGCGGCTCTCGGACATCTTGCCGTGGGCCACTTCCACCCGGGCTTCCGGAACCAGCTCACGGATTTTCGCCGCGGTCCGTTCAATGGTGGACACCCGGTTGTGGACCAGGAACACCTGCCCCTCGCGCATGAGCTCGCGGCGGATGGCGGCCGAGGTCTGCTTGTCCGTGTACGGGCCAACGTAGGTCAGCACGGGATGGCGTTCCTCCGGCGGTGTAGCCAGCGTGGAGGTCTCCCGGATGCCGGTGAGGGACATCTCCAGGGTGCGGGGAATCGGCGTGGCGCTCATCGCCAGCACGTCCACGTTGGTGCGCATCTTCTTGAGCGCTTCCTTGTGTTCGACGCCAAAACGCTGTTCCTCGTCCACGATCACCAGGCCCAGGTCCTTGAACTCGAAGTCCTTGGACAGCAGCCGGTGGGTACCGATCACCACGTCCACGGAACCGTTCTTGACGCCTTCCGCCGTCTCCTTGGCCTCCTTGGCGGCCTGGAAGCGGGACAGCGGCTTCACACGCAGGGGGAAGCCGGAGAAGCGCTCCGTGAAGGTCTCGTAGTGCTGCTGGGCCAGCAGGGTGGTGGGCACCAGCACGGCCACCTGTTTGCCGTCCTGCACGGCCTTGAAGGCAGCGCGCACCGCGATCTCGGTCTTGCCGTAGCCCACGTCGCCGGACACCAGGCGGTCCATCGGGATTTCCCGCTCCATGTCCGCCTTGACCTCGTTGATGGTGGTCAGCTGGTCTGGCGTTTCCACGTACGGGAAGGCTTCCTCCAGTTCACGCTGCCACGGCGTGTCTGGGCCGAAGGCGTGCCCGCGCGAGGCCATCCGGGCGGAGTACAGCCGGATGAGCTCACCGGCGATTTCCTTGACGGCTTTCCGGGCTTTGGACTTGGTGCTGGCCCAGTCCGCTCCGCCCATCTTGCTCAGGACAGGGGTGTCGCCGCCCACGTAGCGGGTCACCTGGTCCAGCTGGTCGGTGGGAACGAACAGCCGGTCTCCCGGTGCGCCGCGCTTTGACGGCGCGTACTCCAGGACAAGGTACTCGCGGACGCCGTCGCCTCCACCGGCCACCTTGCGCTGGATGAGCTCCACGAACCGGCCGATGCCGTGCTGCTCGTGGACCACGTGGTCCCCCGCCACCAGCTGGAGCGGGTCCACGGCGTTGCGCCGCTTGGACGGCATGCGGCGCATGTCCTTGGTGGATCCGGCGGACGTGCGGCCCAGGAGGTCGGCTTCGGTGAGCAGGCCCAGCTTCAGGCCGTCCAGGACAAAACCGCGTCCGACGGCGGCAGTGGTCACTTCGATGATTCCCGCCTGGGGTTCGTGGTCAAGGCTGTCCACGCGGGCGCAGGGGATGTCAGCGTCGTGGAAGAGCTCGGCCAGGCGCTGGGCGGGGCCGGGGCCCTCGGTGGCCACCACGATCCGCCACTGGTCGCGCACGTGGGATCCGATGAAGTCCATCATTTCCGCCACGTCGCCCTGGTAGCCGCGCGGCTCGCGGGCGTGCAGGTTCAGGACGTCAATTTCGGGGAGGAGCTCCTCGTCCTGGGCGAGCGAGGTGATGGACCACCAGGAAACGCCGTGCTCCAGTGAGGTTGTGCGGGTCTCTGCCAGGGACCGGAAGCTGGCCGAGTGGAGGGCCGCGGTTGCCTGGGAGCTCAGGTCCAGGGGCGCCGTCCCGCCGTCGGATGCCGTGGACCAGGCTGCCTCCAGGAACTCCTCATTGGTCGCGGCAAGGTCGTGGGCCCGGGTCCTGACCTTTTCTGGTTCGATGACCACGGCAATGGATTCCGCGGGCAGCTGGTCCACGAACGGGACCATGGAGTCGACCAGCACCGGGGCGAGGGACTCCATGCCTTCCACGGCGATGCCGCCGGCGATCTTTTCCAGCATGTCGGCCGCGGCCGGAAGCTGGGCCTTGAGCGTAGCGGCCCGGGACATCACGGACGGCGTGATGAGGATTTCGCGGCAGGGCGGGGCATGCAGTTCGGTGGGGTGGTGGATGCCGGGGGCGGACAGCGAGCGCTGGTCTGCCACGGCGAACCAGCGCATCTGGTCCACCTCGTCGCCGAAGAACTCCACCCTGATGGGGTGGTCCTCGGTGGGCGGGAAGACGTCGATGATGCCGCCACGGACAGCGAACTCGCCCCGGTGCGTCACCATGTCCACGCGCGCGTACGCAGCATCGGCGAGGCGGCGCACCACGTCCGTGAAGGAGACGTCCTGTCCCACCTTCAGCGTGACCGGCACCAGGTCGCCCAGCCCGGCCACGACGGGCTGGACCACTGCCCTGACGGGAGCCACAACCACCCGGAGCCGCCCCGCCGTCGAACTTTCAGGGTGCGCCAGGCGGCGCAGGACGGACAACCGGCGTCCCACGGTGTCCGAGCGCGGCGAGAGGCGCTCGTGCGGGAGGGTCTCCCAGCTGGGGAACTCCGCCACCGCGTCAGCCGGCAGGTAGGCGCGGAGTGCGGCGGCCAGGTCCTCGGCTTCGCGGCCCGTGGCGGTGACGGCCAGCACCACGCCGGGCTCTGCGTCACCGGGCTGTTCTGCCGTGGCGGCCGTCAGCCCGTCCGCCATTTCGGCGAGCAGTACGGCCCGCAGCCCGGCAGGTGCACTGATCTGGTAGTCCTGGCCCCGGATGGAAAATCCCCGGGCGGCCTCGGCCCGGACGCGGGCGAAGGTCTGGTCCGTGGCGAGTACGCGGCGCAGGCCGTCCAGTGACGGGCCTGGGGTGGATTGGCCAGCGGTGGACGGGCCGGGAAGGCTCATGGCAGAAGCTCCTGTGGTGTTCATGGATCGCAGGCAACGCGAAAACCCGAAATTCGCTGCGAATCCCGGGTACCCCCAGCCTACCGCGCACCGGCGACATGGCTGTGGCCGGATCCGGAAAGCCTCCACCGGATGTGGCGGCTAGGCTGGCCACACCGGCCAGGCAACCGGAGCCCCGTCCACAGTGGCTTCGGCTCCGAACTGCTGGGGACGAAAAGGAGACAGGCATGACCGAAAGCAAAAAACTGCAGGTGTCACCAAAAACCGTCCTGGTCACCGGCGCCACCGGCTACATCGGCGGCCGGCTGGTGCCCAAGCTCCTGGAGGCAGGCCACAGCGTCAAGGTGCTGGTGCGTTCCCCTGACAAGATCGCCGGGGTGCCGTGGCGGGACGACGTGGAGGTTGTGGAAAGCAGCCTGGACGACGGCGACGCGCTGCGGGCGGCGCTGGCCGGCGTCGACGTCTTTTATTACCTGGTGCACTCCATGGCCGCCGGGGCCGGGTTCGAGGCCAAGGAGCAGGCTATGGCCCGGACCGCCGCCCAGGCAGCCGCGGACGCCGGCGTTGACCGGATCGTCTACCTGGGGGGTCTGCACCCCAAGGGCGTGGAGCTCTCCACCCACATGCGTTCCCGGGAGGCCGTGGGCCAGGTGTTCCTGGACAGCCCGGTGGACGCCGTCGTCTTCCAGGCAGGCGTGGTGATCGGCTCCGGCTCGGCGTCCTTCGAAATGATCCGCCACCTTTCCGAAACGCTGCCCCTGATGCCCGCACCCAGCTGGGTGCGGAACCGGATCGAGGCCATCGCCGTGCGCGACGTCCTGTACTACCTGGTGGCCGCGGCGTCGCTGGACGGGCCGATCAACCGGACGTTCGACGTCGGCTGCCGGCAGGTGCTCACCTACGCGGGGATGATGAAGGAGTACGCCGCGGAAGCTGGCCTGCCCTACCGGGTGGTGCTGGCGCTGCCCGTCCCGGCGCCGAAGCTGGCAGGCATGTGGGTGGCACTGACCACGCCCATCCCGCTCTCCATGGCGGTACCGCTGGTCCAATCCCTGCAACATGACGCCGTGTCCAACGAACATGACATCGACCAGTACGTGCCACAGCCCGACGGCGGCCTGACCCCCTACCGGACCGCCGTCGCCCTGGCGCTGGGCAAGGAACGGGACGGCCAGGTGGTCACCACCTGGGCCAACGCCGGCGTGGCATCGGACCCGTTGCCGAGCGACCCTGACTGGGCCGGACACAAGGTGTACATCGACGAACGGACCTTCCACGGCGACGTTGACCCGGCCCATGTGTGGACGATTATCGAAGGCATCGGCGGCCGGAACGGCTGGTACTCGCTGCCCCTTGCCTGGCAGGTGCGCGGGTGGCTGGACAAACTGACCGGAGGCGCCGGACTGCTCCGCGGACGCCGGCATCCCCACACACTGGCCACCGGCGAAGTGGTGGACTGGTGGCGGGTGGAACGGATCGACCGCGGCCGGCTGCTGCGGCTGCGTGCCGAGATGCGGGCGCCCGGGCGGGCCTGGCTGGAGCTGTCCGTGGAACCCGACGGAACCGGCAGCCGCTACCGGCAACGGGCCATCTTCTTCCCCAAGGGCTTGAGTGGCCGGCTGTACTGGCTGGCCGTGCTGCCGTTCCACAGCCTCATCTTCCCGGCCATGGCACGGAACATCACCGGGGCCGCGCAAAAGCTCGTCGATGCGGAGCGCCCGGCCGGGACACCGTAGGATGTTTTGAGTTAAATCCGTTCCCCAATGTCCCAGGAGGACCCATGGCCCTGAGCGCTACCACCACCCTTCCGCACTCCGTCGACAGCGTTGCAGCTGTCCTGGTGAACGAGGATTTCCAGCGCCACGTCAGCCAGCTGGTGGGCGGCAACCTGGAATCCTTCACCGTTGACGGCGACGTCGCCGGTGCGTTCAGCGCCACGTCGGTGCGGACCCTTCCCACCACCCGCCTTCCCGAATTCGCCCGCAAGTTCGTGGGCGAGCACCTGAAGGTGACCCAGGTGGAAAGCTGGGCCGCTCCCGCCGCCGACGGCTCCCGGCAGAGCAACATCTCCCTCAAGATCGCGGGCGCACCCGTGGACGTCACCGCCGTGCAGCGGCTGGTGGCTGAGGCCAGCGGAACCCGCGTCGAGCTCGAAGGCGAGGTCAAGTCCTCCGTGCCTTTCCTGGGCGGCAAGATCGCAGACGCTGCCGAGCCCATGGTGGCCAAGGCCCTGAACCTGCAGGCCAAGCAGGCGCAGGCCTGGCTGGAAAGCCACTAGTTCCGTGGAGCTGCCCGTTTTCGCTGCCCTGGTCCTGATCGTGGCCGGCGTCTGGTCCCTGGTGGTCTGGCCGCAGTTCCTGCGCCGGGTCATGAAGGACCCGCGTGCTCGCGATGCCGCCGGCAAGGCCACGAAGTTCCTGACGGTCCACGTGGTGCTGGTCAGCATCTCGATGGTGCTGGGAGCCGCCACGGCCGTCATCGGCATCATGGGGCTGTTCGGGTAAGTTGCATTAAACCGGAAGACCCTCCTCCCGAACTTCACGGGGAGGAGGGTCTTTTCGTATCCGCGCCGGCGTGTCAGGCGGCCTGGTTCAGTGCATCCTCCGCGGCAACCCAGGAAATCATGGCGCACTTCACGCGTGCGGCGTACCGGGCAACGCCTTCAAACGCCGCGGCGTCCCCCAGCAGGTCCGGATCGGCGTGGATCTTGCCGCGGGACCGCAGGACTTCGCGGAAGCTGTCAATGACCTCATGCAGTTCCGCCACGGTCATGCCCTCCGCAAGCTCCGTGAGCACCGAGGCCGATGCCATGGAGATGGAGCAGCCCGCCCCGTCCCAGGAAACCTGGGCCACCTTTCCGTCCTCCACCGCAAGGCGAAGGGTCACCTCATCCCCGCACACCGGGTTGAGCTGGTGGGATTGCCCTGTGGACGCGCCCTCGGGAGCTACGGTTCCGGCGAGGCCGCTGCCGTGCCGCGCTTTGGAGTGGTCGAGAATGATCTGCTGGTACAGCTGGTCCAAACTCATGGGTTACCTTCGATCTTCCGGCTAGGCGCGGAAATAGGCCCGTACGCCGGCCACGGCATCCAGGAACTGGTCCACGTCATCGGTGGTGTTGTAGAGGTAGGCGCTGGCGCGGGTGGTGGCGGTCAGCCCCAGCCGGCGGTGCAGCGGCTGCGCGCAGTGGTGGCCAACACGCACGGCGATCCCCCTGGAGTCCAGGAACTGCCCCACGTCGTGGGCATGGACGCCTTCGACGTCGAACGCGGCAAGCCCAATCCGTTCCCCGCCGGCGGCCGGACCCAGCACGCGGATGCCGGGGATCGATTCGAGACCGGTCACCATCCGTCCCCCGAGTTCGGTTTCCCACCGGTGGATCCGGTCCAGCCCGGTTTCCGTCAGGTAGTTTGCTGCCGCGGCCAGGGCTACGGCCTGTGAGATGCGCTGGGTCCCGGCCTCGAAGCGCTGCGGGGCAGGCAGATACTCGGCACGCTCCATGGTGACGGTGGTGATCATGGAACCGCCCGTCAGGAAGGGCGGCAGGATATCCAGCAATTCCTGCTTGCCGTAGAGCACGCCGATTCCGGTGGGGGCGAGCATCTTGTGCCCGGAGAAAACGGCGAAGTCCACATCGAGTTTTTTGACGTCCAGCACCATGTGCGGTGCCGACTGGCAGGCATCCAGGACCACCAAAGCGCCCACGGCGCGGCCCAGGGCCACGAGTTCCCGGACCGGGTTGATGGTGCCCAGGACATTGGACGCATGCGTGAAGGCAAGAACCTTGGTCCGGCTGCCGATGATGTCCCCGGCCTGGTCCATCCGGAGGCTACCGGCGTCATCGATGGGAATGTAACGGAGGGTGGCGCCGGTGCGGAACGCCAGCTCCTGCCAGGGAATGAGGTTGGCGTGGTGTTCCATCTCCGTCACCACAATCTCATCGCCGGGCTTCAGGGCGAGGTCCGCCAGCCCGGCGTCACCCCGGCCCTGGGCAGCCCACAGTCCCGCTGTGGACAGGGTGTAGGAGATGAGGTTCAGGCCTTCGGTGGCGTTGGACGTCCAGATGGTCTCCGAGTAGTCGGCGCCAATGAAGTCGGCCACTGTCTGCCGGGCGTCCTCGAATGCTTCGGTGGCCTCCACGGCAAGGTGGTGGGCGCCACGGTGCACGGCCGCATTCCGCTGCTCATAGAATTCCTGCTCGGCTTCAATGACGCTGAGGGGGTTCTGTGAGGTTGCCCCGGAGTCCAGATAAACCAGTGGCCGTCCGTTGACGAGCTGGTCCAGGACCGGGAAATCATTACGGATGCGGAGAACTTCGGCGTTATCCAGTGTGGCCGGGAGGGCTTGCTCCAGTGAGGCTGGCGTTGATACGAGGGCCAAAACAATCTCCTTGGGATGCCAACGGATGACATTCAATTGTCCCACAGCACGACTGTGGCGGCCGCCCGGAGGGGCAGCCGCCACAGTCGCTCCGGGCTTCAGCCCGCGGAGTGGAGGGCCGGCGACGGCTGGGGGGAGAGTCTCGGTCTCAGAAGACTCTGACGCCGCCGGCCCCGTCTTGGCCCGGTCCCTGGGGACCGGAAGTTTGAAAGAGGCCTCGATGTGCTGCTGGCAACCTCTGCGGCGTCCTGCCTGCCGTTTGCTTTGCCTCCTTAAGTAAATCCTGCGCCACCCTCCTGTACACGAGTAGGGTGTACTCGATTTCCGCGCCGGGGTACTACCTAGGAGCCCTGGGACGCTGCAGGCACCGGTCCATTCCCGTCAGAGCGGAGGCGGGCATGGCACAGCGGAGCAGCCTGAAGGCGACAAAGCCGCAGGTGAGAAGGGCAGGTTGATGCAGCGTGCCGGATGCCGGGCGTTGCGGGATGTCCCGGCCTACTTGGGCAGAGCGGACTCCAGTTCGTCCCTGCTGCGTACACCCAGCTTCACGTAGGTCCTGTACAGGTGCCCCTCCACGGTGCGGACGGAGACCATCAGCTTTTGCGCTATCTCGCGGTCGGTGAGGCCCTGCACCGCGAGTTCCACGATGTCCTGTTCACGCCGGGTGAGGTGGACGGCGGGAGCCGCGGCGATGAAGCGGCCTTCCCTGAACCGTTCGCCCAGTTCATGGTCGCACCGCTCGCGCTGCGCAACAGCCTGCCTGGAGCGGCGGCGTTCCCCGGCGTGCTCCAGTACGGAGCTGGCACGGGCGTAGGCCTCGCGGGCAAGGTTGACGAAGCCTGACGCTTCCAGCGATGCCGCCGTTTCCATCAAGGCATCCCCGTCGGCCGCTTCCCAGCTGGTGGCAAGCGTCAGCATGGCCGCTGCCCAGCGTCCCAGCACATCGCGCGCGGCGTCCTGCACCATGGGAATCACCGACGGGTCCCCCAGATCCCAGCACACGGCCAGGAGTTCGAGCAGGTGGCCGGCCCTTCCCGAGGCTTCGGCAGCTGTCATCATCGTGTGCAGCGAGGCGATGCCCTTGCCGTCGCGGGACAAGTACTCGGCGGCCGCGGCGGCGTACGCTCCTGCAAGGAGGTCATGCGCGGGCCCGCCGGCCACGGCGTCCTTGTAGTCCTGCTCCAGGCGCCTTGCCTGCGCGGAGTCTCCCAGCCGCGCCGCAACATAGAAGCCCAGCGAAGAACCAAAGCGGAACAGCTGGAGGGGGTCGTTGAGCCTCAGTGCTTCCACCGCCGGCAGCAGCAGCTGGTAGGCGCGCTCCATCCGGCCCTGCTTCAGCAGCGAATAGCCACGGAGCACCTGCAGGCTGCCGTCAAAGGTTGCGGCACCGGTGGCATGGCCGGCGGCGTAGCTGTCGAGTTCCCGCTCCGCTGATTCCCACTCCCCCATGGCCAGGTAGCTGATGACGAGCCTGCCCAGCACGAACTCGGGAAAGAAAAACAGGCTGTCTTCCAGCGGCGGCAGCTCGGAAGCTGCCAGCAGCGCGGCATCCAGTCCTTCTGCGGGCCGTCCGGCAGCCGTAAGGGCATGGGCCAGCAACGCCTCGCCCACAGCGCCGATGGGCTCAACGTCCGCTTCCGGGGAGCTTCGGTTCCTGATGGTTTCCACCTCGGCCGCGAGCGCCCGGTAGTCCACCTCGGCGCCTGACTGCAGGAGGTGGAGGATCTCCTCCTGCCAGGTCCGCTGCCCGTCGGCTGACCGGCCGGTGTGCTCCCGGACGTCCTCGGCCACGGCTGCCAGCTGGTGCCCGGCCGCCTGATGCGCCGAGACCCGGAGCAGGAGGACTGCCGGGCCCTGGGGATCGTCCGCAAGCTGAAGCCAGCAGCCGTCAAGCAGCGCGGCAGCGTCCGCATAGGCGCCGTTGTTGTACAGTGCACGGGCGTGGACCGCCCGGGCCATGGGTGCCATCGCGGGGTCCTGCACCCTGGCGGCGATGGAGGCGGCGCTGTCGTTGCGGAACCGCGCCAACGCCTCGCGGGCGGCCTCCAGCAGGTCGGCGTCGGGTATCCGCAGCCCGCATTCCAACGCCCATTCCACGGAACGCAGCCGGCCTTCGCCGCGCAGCACGATGCCGTCCTGGTGTGCGCGGGTTCTTTCCTGCAGCTGAAGGCTGCGGGACACCGAAATCGTGTTCCGTATCGCATTGGCGAACAAGGCGTTCCACATGGAGAGCTCAGCCGGCACCCCGGACGTTTCAACCACCATCTGCTGGTCCAGCAGGGACCGGACCACAGGGGCGCCGCAGATGTCCTCGATGACCTTCCGCCCAACCGGTCCGGCCAGCGCAATCAGCTTCAATGCTTCCTGTTCTTCGGGCCGCCGCCGGAGGTGGTCCTTTGCAACCACTGCCGTCAACCTGGCGCCGTCAGCCGGCAGGGAGCCCAGCAGGATCCAGATCCCGTTGCGCTTGGACAGGATCCCGGCTTCGGCGGCATCATGCAACAGCGCGTCCAGGATGCGGGGGTTGCCGCCTGATGCACTCCAGAGCGAGTCAACGGTGGCTGCGGGAACTGTTCCGTCCAGGACGTGGGCGAGGACTTCCTCGATCTGTTCCCGGTTCAGGGGCCGCAGGTCCACGCGCTCGGCCAGGCCGTCGTACCACAGCTGGTCCAGGGGCTGCGGCAATCCAGGCCGCGGACGTGCGGCCGCCACGACGGTCGCCCAGCCAGCGGAGATCAGGTCTGCCACAACACCGGCGGAAGCGTCATCCAGATGGTGGGCGTCATCCACCACCAGCAGGACCTGGCTGCCGGTACCCGTCTTGAGCTTCTCGAAATATGTCCACATGGAACGCAGGACCGCTACGGGTGAGACTGATTCCTCGGCTGTCAGGTCAGCGGTGTACGGGGTCAGGACCCCGAACGGCACGGCGGTGAGGGCGGAACTGGCATGGATCTGCAGGATGTGCATGTCGCCGGCAAGCCGCTCCGCGATGGCCTCCGTCAGGGATGATTTGCCGATGCCGGGACCGGCCATGACGAAAACTGCCTGGCTGGTGCGGTTCCGGACAATGTTGCAGATCCGGTCCAGCGGCTCGCGGCGGCCGGTGAGGAGCCGGTGCGCCGGTGCCGGCTTGTGTCCATTAGACGAGTCCAGTCAGATCACCCCTGGAAGTTACGCCCAGCTTGGTGAAGACCTGGTACAGGTGGCCTTCCACAGTCCGGACTGACACGCCCATTTCCAGGGCAATGTCACGGTTTGACGCACCACGCCCTGCAAGCCGGGCAATCTGGCGCTCCCTGCTCGTCAGCAGCGGGCTGCCGCTGCTGGGCACGATGGGCAGGTTGGCGACAGTGGCGGCCAGGATGTCAAGGCGGGCCTGCGCGGTCCGGGCGGAGATGGAATCCCCGTCCTGGCGTGCGAAGTCCACGGCCAGGGCCATGCACCTGGCCTCCACCGCGTCCAGTTCCAGCGTGGCCGCCAGCTCGCCGCCGGCAAGGAGCGTCTTCGCGTCCCTGGTCCGGCTGCCCACGGCAATGAGCCGGGAAACCTCCGCCAGTGGTCCCTGGCGGTGGGACGCAAGCTCCTCCAGAAGCCGGAAGTCGTTGTCGCTCCCGTTCACCGTGGCCGCAAGCAGTTCGACGCCGGCGAGCGTGTAGCGCCCGGCCTCCATGTTCTGGCGGGCCGACTGCTTCAGGCGGGTGACGGCGTCGGAGTCGCCCAGCCAGCGCCCCGCCACGAGGGCGCAGAAACTGATGAGGCTTTCGGTTGCGAAACCTGATGTGCCGGGAACCCGCTGCAGTTTGCTGAGGTATTTGCGGGCCTGGCCGGCGTTGCCGGTTTGCGCGTGCGCCAGGGCTGTTGCCGCGTAGGCGAAGCGGAGTGCAGCCTGCACAGGTTGCAGTTCCAGCTGGGCGGCAGCGGACATCAGCGGATCGAGCGCGGCAGCGCCCCGGCCGGCATAGACGTAGGCGATCCCGGCAGCCAGTTCCGTGGCGGCACTGCCGTAGGGAAGCCGGTACTGTTCCTCGTCGCTTTGTGGTCCCAGCAGGTCGATGCACCGCCGCCACTGCCCGGCCAGCAGCAGCACCAGGTAGGCCTCCCTGGTGTACCGCTCACGCAGGCCCACCACGTGGGAGGCGTCGCTGATCTGGCCGCCGAGCTGCCGCATCAGGCCCAAGGCGTCCATTTCCCGGCCGGTCAGGGCTAGTGCAGTCATCAGGAGGATGGCCGAATGCATCCGGTAGTCCGCGTCAGGGTTCAAGGCAGGGTCCGCGGCTGCCTCAAGGTCCGGAATCAAGGCGGCGTAGTCACCCACGAAGGCGCGGTATTCGAAGTCGCTCAAAGAGACAAGGTTGGCTGCCACGGCGGCGGGCTCCGGCCATGATGCGTTGTTCCCGGCCGGTGCCAGCCTGTTCCGGGCTTCCTGAAGAAGTTCCGGTACCTTGCCGGCCCGCTCCGGCAGCCTCATCATGACCCGTGCTTTGGCGGCTACAACGTGCGCGTATTCCTCGACGTCCAGGGCCTCGAGTTCCGGCCGGGAGATGCCGTCCAGTGCTGCGAGTGCCTGGACGGGCATGTCCAGCTGCAGGTACGCGGCAGCCTTCTGGCGCTGCGCGGGCAGCCATTCGCGGTCCGTCCTGTGCAGCATCTCGGCGTAGGTCAGGGCGAACCGCGGATCGAACAGCTGGACCGCCGCTTCGGCAGCCGCGAGGGCCAGGGCGGGGCTCAGCGGGGCCTCACACTCATGGGTCCAGGCGGCAAACGCCATCAGTTCTTCGAGCGTCATGCGGGCCGGATCAGGTTCCTCACCTGCCAGCAGCACGCTGCGCAGTTCACGGCGCCGGGCGATGCTCAGCCAGGTGCGCACGACGTCGCCGATGTACTTTTCTCGCAGGGACACCCACCGGTGGTCCGAGTCGTCGACCTCCAGCAGCCCGCCGTCTTCCATGTCCGCCACGACGTCTGCCCCGTACACGGCGGTAAGGCGGGACAGCTCAACCCGGCGGGCGCAGGACAGCATTTCAATGACTTCCCGGGTTTCCGGGGTTTCCCGCGACCAGCGAGACCGGACGATGTCATCGAGGCTGGCGGCGCCGTCGAGCACCACCTTGTCACGCAGGGTCCAGACGGAGTCGGACAGCACCAGGTTTCCGGACAGTTGCTGTTCGGTGACCAGTGCTTTGAGCAGCAGCGGATTGCCGCCCACCATCCGGTGGTAGGTGTTGACCAGGGAGGCAGACACCCGGTGGCCCAGCAGGGACAGCAGGACCTGGCGGGTCTGGAGCTCGTTGAGGTTGTTGAGGCGTACTTCTGTCAGGCGCCGGTCCGTGAGCAGCCAGTGGAAGTCGGCCGGAAGGTCGCTGATGTTCGGTGCGACGGCAATGATTTTGGCGGTGCCCGTCAGGAGTACGTTCAACAGCACTCCGGCGCTCATGTCGTCAATGCTGCCTGAGGTGTCAAGGGTGATCACGCATGGCCTGCCTGCGGCGTCGCTGCGGATCAGCGACGTGATGCCGCGCAGGATGGCCGTGGGCGACCCCATGTAGGCCTGCGGAAGCCTGGCCAGCAGGAAGGAGAGGCAGCCGTAGGGCGTGGTGGATCCGGTAGGCCCGCTGCGGAGCTGCAGGGACCACACCTCCGGCCCCAGATCGGCCACGGCGGCACGGGCGAGGGAGGATTTGCCTACCCCGCGGCCCCCGGTGATGACGACGCCCAATGAGTTTTCAGTGGTCAGCGCAGTGCGGACGGTTTCCAGGTTGGCACTGCGGGCGGGCGCGGACCATTGCTGCCCCGGTGCACCGGAGCTTGGTGTGCGCAGCCCAACGTCCTGAGGTGTTGACCCACGTCCCCAGCTGAGTGGCTCGATTGACATGAACTTTTCCCCTACATCCCGCGATAGCGGGATGTAGCCCCATTGCTCCCCCGCATACGAAGAAGAGTACCCTGTGGCACGGACCAGGAGACAGGTCAAAACGACTTTAAGTTTGTATATTGCTATCGATCGGATTTGGCCGGATGGAATTTTTGCTGGGCTGACGTGAGCCCGTCGCGCAGCAGCAACTCGACGGCGTCGGCCGCTTCGTCCAGCAGGAACGGCAGTTCCTTAAGCTCCGCGCTGCCAAAGTCACGCAGGACGTAGTCCGCGGTGTCCATCCTGCCGGGTGGACGGCCCACCCCCACGCGGACGCGGAGGTAGTCCTTGGTGGCGAGTGCTTTGGAGATGTCCCGCAGCCCGTTGTGGCCGCCTTCCCCGCCGCCGATCTTGAGTTTCACCGTGTTGAAGGGAATGTCGATCTCATCGTGCACGGCAACCACGTGGTCCGGCGTGATGCCGTAGAAGTTGGCCAGCGCCGAGACGGGACCGCCCGAAACATTCATGTAGGTCATGGGCTTTGCCAGCACCACGCGGGGGCCACCGATACCGAGCCGCCCCTCCACAACCTGGGCACGTGCCTTGTGGGTCTTGAACCCGGCGCCGATCCTGCCCGCCAGTTCGTCGAGCACCATCTGGCCAACATTGTGCCTGTTGCCGTGGTACTGGGCGCCGGGGTTGCCGAGGCCGACGATCAGCCAGGTATCAGTCATGGGTCAATCCTAAGGTGGTGTTGTGAGGGGTGTTTCCGCGGCGGGAGGGCGGCAGACGCAACAGTGGCCGGACCCCTGCGGGATCCGGCCACTGTCAGGAAGTAGCGGCTGATTACTCTGCTGCGGCTTCCCCGGCTGCTGCGGGAGCCTCGGCTCCTTCAGCGGCTTCGGTCTCTTCTTCCGTGGCGGTGGCCTCGGAGATGTTGACCACGAGCGCCTCGGCGTCGGTCAGCAGTGCGGAACCCTTCGGCAGAACCAGGTCGGAAGCGTGGATGTGCTCGCCGGCGGCACGGCCTTCGATGCTGACCTCGACGGTCTCGGGCAGGTGGGTTGCCTCGGCCTCGAGGGACACAACGGTCAGTTCCAGGTTGTGGACGGTGCCGGGGGCGGTTTCGCCGGTGACGTGGACCGGAACGTCGACGGTGACCTTCTCGCCCTGGCGGACCGTCAGGAGGTCGATGTGCTCGATGATCTGCTTGATCGGGTCGCGCTGTACGTCTTTGACCAGGGCCAGGTGGCCTTCGCCGTTGATGTCCAGGGACAGCAGGGCGTTGGCGGTGCGGACAGCCAGGGTGGTGGCCTTGGCCGGGAGGGTGACGTGGATGGGCTCTGCGCCGTGGCCGTAGATAACGGCGGGGATCAGGTTCGCCATCCGTGCGCGGCGGGCGTAGCCCTTGCCGAATTCGGTGCGCAGTTCTGCTGCGAGCTTCTGCTCAGACATGGAAATCTCCTTGAAAACTAAACGGTGTTCAGCAAGGGCGGAGGTCTGTTGCGACCTTCAACGCCGGGCGGCCGAAGGCGGCCCTTTCAAGAAGGCAGCCCTTCACATGAAGGGCAGATCAGACCCAGTCGATAACGGAGACCTGCAAGCCGGTTGCCCGGCTGCTCTCCCTCGCCAAGGTATCGCTGTAAAGCTTACCAGCGCCGGGCCCGTTTACTGAAAACGGACCCGGCACCGGCACTGCCTAGGCGTTGCCGTCAAACAGGCTGGTGACGGAACCGTCGTCGAACACTTCACGGACGGCGCGCGCAATCAGCGGGGCGATGGACAGGACGGTCAGCTGCGGGAACCGCTGGGACGCGGTGAGCGGAAGGGTGTTGGTGACCACCACTTCGCGGGCACCCGAGTCGGCGAGCCGCTGGGCTGCGGGGTCGGAGAAGACGGCGTGGGTGGCGGCGATGATGACATCCTTGGCGCCCGCGTTCTTCAGTACCTGGACGGCGCCGGAGATGGTTCCCCCGGTGTCGATCATGTCGTCGATCAGGACACAGGTGCGTCCCTCGATCTGGCCCACCACGGTCTTGGAGACCGCCTGGTTGGGGACAGTCAGGTCGCGGCTCTTGTGCACGAAGGCCAGGGGGGCGCCGCCCAGGCGCTCAGCCCACTGCTCGGCCACGCGGACGCGGCCGGTGTCCGGGGACACAACCGTAATGTTCTCTGCGTCCACCCGGGTGCGGATGTAGTCCGCGAGCAGCGGGATGGCCATGAGGTGGTCCACGGGCCCGTCGAAGAAGCCCTGGATCTGGGAGGTGTGCAGGTCCACGCTCATGATGCGGTCGGCGCCGGCGGTCTTGTAGAGGTCGGCCACCAGGCGGGCGGAAATGGGCTCGCGGCCGCGGCCCTTCTTGTCCTGGCGTGCGTAGGGGTAGAACGGGGAGACCACGGTGATCCTCTTGGCGGAGGCCCGCTTCAGCGAATCGATCATGATCAGCTGTTCCATGAGGTGGTTGTTCAGCGGGGCCGGGTGCGCCTGGATGACGAAGGCGTCGGTGCCGCGGACGCTCTCGCCGGCGCGGACGTAGATTTCACCGTTGGCGAAGTCGTAGGCGTCCACCGGCAGCAGGTCAGTACCGAGCTCCTTGGCGATCTCCCGGGCCAGCTCCGGATGGGCCCGCCCGGTGGCGAGCACCAGCTTCTTCTCGCCGTGCGCCGTAATTTCGCTCATTATTACTTGCCCTCTTCTGTAGATGCCGGGGTACTTGAGGAATCTGTGGTGGCTGCCTGGGCCAGTTCGGCGGAGCGCGTTCCCGGCCTGTTGGCGGGGACCCACCCTTCGGTGTTGCGCTGCGCTGCGATGCTCAGCGCCAGGGCGCCCGCAGGCACGTCCTTGCGGATCACCGCGCCGGCGCCGCTGTAGGCGCCGTCCCCCACGGTGACCGGGGCAACAAAAACGGTGTTGGAACCGGTGCGGACGCCGGAACCGATGACGGTGCGGTGTTTGTTCTGGCCGTCGTAATTGGCTGTGATGTTGCCGCAGCCGATGTTCGTGTCCTCGCCGATTTCGGCGTCGCCGGCGTAGCCGAGGTGGGACAGTTTGGAGCCGCGGCCGATGGTCACGTTCTTGGTTTCGTAGAACGCGCCGATCTTGCCGCTTTCGCCCAGGACGGTGCCGGGCCGCAGGTACGTGAAGGGCCCGACGGCGGCGCCGGCGCCGATCACCGACCCGGAACCGTGCGTGCGGACCACCTTCGCGCCTTCGCCCACGGTGACGTCCGTCAGCGTGGTGTCGGGGCCGACGACGGCGTCCCTCGCCACGCGGGTGGCCCCGTGAAGCTGGGTGTTGGGCAGGAGACGGACGTCCTCGTCAAGCGTCACGGAGGAATCGATCCACGTGGTGGCCGGGTCCACGACGGTGACGCCGGCGCGCATCCAGGCTTCCACGGTGCGGCGGTTCAGCTCCGCTCCGAGGGCCGCCAGCTGGACGCGGTCGTTGGCGCCCTCCACCTGCCAGCGGTCAGCGGTGACGACGGCGGCAACGCGCCCGCCTGCCTCCCTCGCCAGTCCCAGCACGTCCGTGAGGTACTTCTCGCCCTGCGCGTTGTCCGTGGTGACCTTGCCCAGGGCGTTGCGGAGTACGTCGGCATCGAATGCGTAAATGCCGGAGTTGACCTCGCGGATCAGCCGTTCGGCTTCCGTGGCGTCCTTGTGCTCGCGGATGCCGGTTATTGTGCCGTCGTCGCCGCGCAGGATGCGGCCGTAGCCGGAGGCGTCGTCCAGGACGGCCGTCAGGACCGTGACGGCGTTGGCTTCCTGCTCGTGGGTGGCAACCAGCTCAGCCAGCAATTGGCCGGAGAGCAGGGGCACGTCGCCGTAGGTCACCACGACGGTGCCCGTCAGCAACTGTTCCGCATCCAGGGCCTGCAGCGCGGCTTCAACCGCGCGGCCCGTGCCGGGGATATCGTCCTGGTCCACAATGACGGCAGCAGGATCGAGGTCAGCGACATGACCGGCCACCAGGTCCCGTTCGTGGCGGACGACAATGGCGAGCTGCCGGGGGTTGATGCTGCGGGCTGCCAGGAGCGCGTGCCCCACCATCGACCGGCCACCGATTTCATGGAGGATCTTGGGGGTACGTGACTTCATCCGGGTGCCGGCGCCTGCCGCCAGGACGATTACGGCGGACGGGGCCTTCTCGGGGATCACGTACGGGCTCTCCTTGCTTGGGTTACGCTGGCGCTTGCGGTGTCCGGCCAGTCTGCCGGCGCGGCACCGAGTGTCATCCTACTGAACTCCTCGCACAGCAGTTCCGCCCATAGGATTCGAACCTATACTCCACGGCTCCAAAGGCCGGGGTGCTGCCGTTACACCAGAGCGGACCATGCCCAAGGCGCAAGGCCCGGGCACAATCCCCTATTTTGCCACGGGTTCGGGGCGCCGCGCGACACGAGGCCGCCGGGTCCTCCCGGACGCACCGGAATCCCGCCGCAGACGGGTAAGGCATGATGGAAATGTGAGCAACAACCCGCCGCGGACGCGGATGACCGGACTTCAGCGCCGGAGCCAGCTGATCGACGTCGGGCGCGGCCTCTTCGCCGTCCGCGGACTGGACGGCACCACCATCGAGGAAATCGCCGCCTGCGCGGGAGTCTCCAAGCCGGTCATTTACGAACATTTCGGTTCCAAGGAAGGGCTGTACACCCAGGTGGTGGACTTTGAGTTCCATATCCTGCTGGACGCCATCAATACGGCCCTCACTGAGGAGGCGAAGCCGCGCGTCCTGGTGGAACGCGCCGCGCTGGCACTTCTGACCTACATCGAAGACCGCACCGAAGGTTTCCGGATCCTGATGCGGGACGCCCCGCCGTCCCAACCCGAAGGCGCTTTTTCCACCCTGCTCTCCCACGTCACCGCCCGCGTGGAGCACATCCTCTCCGACGAGTTCTCCCGCCGGGGGTTCAGCGGCGAGGACGGCGCCATGTACGCCCAGATGCTCGTGGGCATGGTAGCCATGACCGGCCAGTGGTGGCAGGACAGCCGCCAGCCCGACAAACACACCGTCGCCGCCCACCTGGTCAACCTCGCCTGGAACGGCCTGACCGGCCTCAAGAAAGACCCTGAGCTGAAGTCCGAGGGCTAAGTCTCCCCTGCTCGCCTTTCCGGGCCCTTTGTCACCTTTGCGAGTCGCCCTTTGGTCACCTTCGCAGGTGGGCCGTGGTTAGGTTCGCGGTGCAGTGGCCCTTCGCCGTCGCTTAGACACGACGCATAGGTAACGCTCCGGTCGCTGGGCGACCTCCACGCTACGATGCGCCGCGATGCGCGACTACACGAAGGCCCCCCGCACCACTTTTCCCGATCGTTGCCTTCGCATGGCTGCCAACTTACCCACCGCCAACCTCACAGAAGCGTCGTCACCTTCCAGGGCGGTCCCGACGGAAGTTCCCGGCACCCTGCCGCTCCTTCGTTCCGGACGTGAGCACGCTGGGAGGGGACGCTAGCTTCCGGAGACGGTCCTTCGGAAAGTCGCGCATCGCGGGACATCGGAGCGTGGAGGTCGCTCAGCGACCGCAGCGCTCCCTATGTCCTGTGTCTAAGCGACGTCGAAGGGCCGGTTCCGGAACCCAAGGCGGGCGGACGTCGAAGGGCCGGCTCCGGCACCCAAGGCGAGCGGCGGACGTCGAAGGGCCGGCTCCGGCACCCAAGGCGAGCGGCGGACGTCGAAGGGCCGGCTCCGGCACCCAAGGCGAGCGGCGGACGTCGAAGGGCCGGCTCCGGCACCCAAGGCGAGCGGCGGACGTCGAAGGGCCGGCTCCGGCACCCAAGGCGAGCGGCGGACGTCGAAGGGCCGGTTCCGGAACCAACCGCAGAGAACCGAACAAGGGACTACTCCCCGAGGACCTCTACAGCTTCGAGCCATTCGAGTTCGAGGGCGTCGCGTTCGCCGGCCAGGTCTTTGAGTTGCCGGTTTTGCTCGGCCAGGGCGTCGAAGTCGGAGGCCTCGGTGCTTTTCAGCATCAGGTCGTGAAGCTTTTTCTCTGCCTGGTCCAGTTTGCCCAGCTGGCGTTCGATCCGGTTCTTGGCTTTGCGGGCGTCGCGCTTTTCGGCTTCGGACGGGCCGGACTGGGCCGCTGCAGGTGCCGAACCGCCGCTGGTGACGGGGTTTCCGCCGCCCGTGACGGTGGATCCCGCAAGTGCAGCTTCACGGAGTTCCAGGTACTGGTCCACGCCGCCGGGCAGGCCGCGGAGCTTGCCGTCGCCAAGCAGGGCCATCTGGTGGTCGGTGACGCGCTCCAGGAGGTAGCGGTCGTGGCTGACCACCACGAGCGTCCCCGGCCAGCCGTCCAGGACGTCTTCCACAGCGGCAAGGGTGTCGGTGTCCAGATCGTTGGTGGGCTCGTCGAGCATCAGCACGTTCGGCTCCCCCACGAGCAATCGCAGGAGCTGCAGGCGCCGGCGCTCACCGCCCGAGAGGTCCTTCACCGGTGTCCACTGCTTCTGGTTGGTGAACCCGAGCTGCTCCACCAACTGCCCGGCGGTGAATTCCCGCCCGCCGACGTTAAAGGAACGTTTCTCCCGCTCGATGACTTCGATGACGCGAAGGTCGGAGACGTCGTCGAGCTCCTTGACCTCCTGCGTGAGCACGGCCGTAACCACGGTCTTGCCGCGCTTCAGCTTGCCGGCGTCGGGGGTGATCTGGCCGTTGAGGAGCTTCAGGAGGGTGGTCTTGCCGGCGCCGTTGACGCCTACCAATCCCAGGCGCTCACCCGGGGCGAGGCGGAGGGTGATGTTGTCAAAAAGCTTCCGGCCGTCGTCGGCGCCCTGGAAGTTGAGGGAGACGTGCTCCAGGTCCAGGACGTCCTTGCCCAGGCGGGCCGTGGCCATCTTGTTCAGCGCCATGGAATCCCGGGGTGCCGGGACGTCTTCGATAAGGGCGTTGGCTGCTTCGATCCGGAACTTCGGCTTTGATGTCCGTGCCGGTGCGCCGCGGCGCAGCCAGGCGAGCTCCTTCTTGACCAGCTGCTGGCGCTTGCTCTCCACCACGGAGGCCATCCGGTCCCGCTCGGCGCGGGCCAGCACGTAGGCCGCGTAACCGCCTTCGAAGGGGTCAACGATTCCGTCGTGGACTTCCCACGTTTTGGTGCAGACTTCATCCAGGAACCAGCGGTCGTGGGTGACCACCAGGAACGCGCCCTGGTTGGCCCGCCAGCGTGTCTTCAGGTGCCGGGCCAGCCAGGCAACGCCCTCGACGTCGAGGTGGTTGGTGGGCTCGTCCAGCATGATGACGTCGTGGTCCTCGATCAGCAGCTTGGCGAGTGCCACGCGCCGCTTCTGGCCGCCGGAGAGGGCATGGACGTTGGCGTGCCAGTCCACGTCGGAAACCAGACCGCCCATGATTTCGCGGATCCGGGGGTTCCGGGCCCACTCGTAGTCCGCCTGGTCCCCCACGATGGCGGCACCCACCGTGAGGTCGCCGTCGAGCACGTCGCTCTGGTCCAGGTAGCCGACGTTGACGTCGCCGCGTTTGGTGACCCTGCCGGCGTCGGGGGTGGAGCGCAGCGCGAGCAGCCGCATGAGGGTGGATTTGCCGTCGCCGTTGCGGCCCACCATGCCGATCCTGTCACCCTCCTCGAGTCCCAGGGTGACGCCGTCCAGGACGGTGCGGGTTGCGTAGGAAACCGTGAGGTTCTCGCCGCCAAGAAGGTGTGCCAAAGGGTACTGCTTTCTGCTGCTCGGGTGGGATGTGGGTTGAACGTTGTCAGATCAGGGTGTCGGAGATGATGCGTGCCCCCGGAACGGGGCCGTGCACGGCGATGGCCGACAAGCCGTAGCGCCGCAGATCTTCTGCCAGGCCGTCCGCGGTTAGGGAGTCATCCGCGAGCAAGGCAACCGTGGGACCGGAACCGGACACGATGCCCGCGATGGCTCCGTGGGATTCGCCAATGCCAAGAGTATCGCGGAGTGACGGTGCCAGTTCTATGGAGGCGCGCTGGAGATCGTTCACCAGGACGCGGCTCAGGGCTTCGGCATCGCCGCTCCGCAGTGCTGTCAGGATCTGGGGGTCGACGCCGGTGGGCTCGGTGGCATTGACGCCTTCAGCGTCGCGCAGCCGGTCCAGGGTCCGGTACACCTCCGGGGTGGACAGGCCATAATCCGCCGTTACCAGGACCCAGTGGGTCTGGGCCTTCGCCAGCGCCGGGGACAGCTTGTCGCCCAGCCCCAGCCCAACTGCGGTGCCGCCCAGCAGGGAGAAGGGGACGTCCGCGCCGAGTTCGGCGGCCAGGTGGGCCAGTTCCTCCCGCGACAGGCCGCTGTTCCACAGCGCGTCGCAGGCCAGGAGGGTGGCTGCGGCGTCCGCGGACCCGCCGCCCATGCCGCCGGCCACCGGCACGCGCTTGGTGATCTCCAGGTGCACCCCGGTGGCATGTTCAGAGACGTCCGCCATGATTGCGGCCGCTTTGTAGGCCAGGTTGTTGCCGTCCAAGGGGATGTCCACGGCGTCCAGGTCAAGCGTGCTGTCCGCACTGAGGCTGACTGTGATTCCGGGCGTTTCGGTACTGGTGGCGGCCACTTCCTCATAGAGGGAAACGGCGAGGTAAACGCTGGCTACCGAGTGGTAGCCGTCAGGACGGAGCGGGCCGACATCAAGGGACACGTTGACCTTGCCCGGAGCTTTCACCCGGACCGTCCTCGCAGTGAACCGCCCTGCCACGGGTTTCACGCCCCGGCCTCCTTGGCTTCGGCGATCCTGGCGAACGCGGCGATGTCGATGACCTCGCCCCGGGCAGTGGGGTCGACGCCGGCTGCCACCAGGCAGCGTTCGGCCGCCGGCGCTCCCCCGGCCCAGCCGGCAAGGGCGGCGCGCAGGGTCTTGCGCCGCTGCGCGAAAGCGGCGTCCACCACGGCGAAGACCTGCTCGCGGCTGGCTGTAGTGGCCGGCGGTTCGCGGCGGGTGAAGGCAACCAGGCCGGAGTGGATCTTGGGTGCCGGCCAGAAAACGTTCATGCCGATCACGCCGGCCTTGCGCATCTGGCTGTACCACGCGGCCTTAACCGACGGGACGCCATACGTTTTCGATCCGGGGCCGGCAGCCAGCCGGTCCGCCACCTCGTCCTGCACCATGACCAGGCCGTGCTGCAGGCTGGGGAAATGCTGCAGCAGGTGCAGCACCACGGGCACGGCCACGTTATAGGGCAGGTTGGCCACCAACGCAGTGGGCTGGACCGGGAGTTCGGTGACCTTCATGGCGTCGGCATGGACCAGGTGGAAGGAACCCGCAGCGGCAGGCCGCCATTCCTTCACCGTCTCCGGAAGCTTCGCAGCCAGTACCGGATCGATTTCGACGGCGACCACGGAGGCTGCCGCGTCCAGGAGCCCCAAGGTCAGGGAGCCGAGGCCTGGCCCGACTTCGAGTACTGTTTCCGCCGGCCCCACGCCCGCGGCAGCCACGATCCTGCGGATCGTGTTGCCATCGATCACGAAATTTTGGCCCAGGGTCTTGGTGGGCCTGATGCCGATTTCCTCCGCCAGCCGTCGTATGTCGGAGGCACCAAACAAGGGTGCGGGCGCGGCGGGGATGGGTTCAGTCACCTAGGTATCCTATCCCGCGCGCCGGTTCCGTCCGGTCCGGTCTATGCCCGCGGCCGGCCTGCTTAACGGCAGCGGCCGGGCCCGGAAAGTCCGGGCCCGGCCGCTGTGCGCGGGCGGGCTGGTGCCCGCTCCTGGTCAGCTGGTGGCTGCCCAGCCGCAGCCCCAGGGCTGCAGGCCGCGCTGTGCGTAGACGCGGTTGGCGATGTCGATCTGCTGGGCTTTCGTCGCCAGGCTGGCGTTCGGCGCATAGGCTCCGCCGCCGGATCCGATCCAAGTCTGGATATCGAACTGCAGGCCGCCGTAGTAGCCGTTGCCGGTGTTGATGCTCCAGTTTCCGCCGGATTCGCACTGGGCAATCTTGTCCCACATGGCTTCGTTCATGATGGCGGGGGCTGCTGCGCCGGTGTTGGTGCCGGCCGCGGGGGCCGGAGCTGCCTGGGCCACCGGCTTCGGCTTGGTGCCGACCGTAATCTTCTCAGCAACAGGCTGGACGGATACCGTCTCCGAAACCAGGGTGCGCGACGCTTCGCGGCCATCCACCAGAACCAGTTTGTAGGTCTTTTCGATCTTTCCGGCAGAACCTGCCTGGGTGACTTCCTGTTCGCCCTTCAGAAGCTCGGCGCTCTCCGTGGTGACCTTTTCGAAAGGAACCTCGTCGGTGGTCACGGCGGTCTGGGCGTTATCCACGCGGGAGACCTTGATCACCATGTTGTTTACCACGTGGGCGTTGGCGGGCTGGGAAGTGCGGTCGTTGGCGCCGAGGGTCAGGCCGGCGTCTTCCAGAACCTTGCCAACCGTGGCTGCGGTGGTGGTGGCGGTATCCACCTTGCCGTCGGCGACGATGCTGACGGTCTTGGGAGTGGAGATCGAGACGAAGGATCCCGCGACGGCGAGCTGCGCGTCCTTGGGAACCGAAACGGACGATGCGCTGGCAACGCCAAGCTCGGTCACCAGGCCTGCCACGTCCTGGGCGTTGGTGTTGACGGTCTTCTCTGCCCCGTCCAGGCTCACCTTGACCTCTTTGGCCTGGTTGACGTTGATGACGGTGCCGTTCCGGACCGAGGCGTCGATGGCCGGGGAGACCCGGTCGGTGGGCTTGAGCTCAAGGTTGGCGCTCTTAACCACCTGGCCCACGGTACCGCCGAAGGTCTGCACGGACGTGACTTTGCCGTCGACATTGAGCGTGACAGTTTTGTTATTGCCGACGAAGGCTACGAGCCCCACCACCAGCGCGCAAAGCACCAGCAACTGGGCGCCAACTTTGATAAAGCTGAACTTGCCGTCCGTTGTGAAGAACTTGACCACGATTGCCCATAACTTTAGGTCCATCCGGGCACGGGGATCGCGCAATAAAATGCCCGGCACCGCCTTGCATGAGGCAGTCCGGGCACCGTTGCGCCGCCACACTTCGCGCAACGGTCAGGCCGGAACAAGGTCCGGCACATCGTGCTGCAGAAAGAAGTGAATTACCCGCTGGCCTTCCCCGACCCCGGCTAATAGTTCTTCACTGTAACCGTAGCGTTATAAAGGGACCAACAATTTTGCATACCAGGTATTCCTTGGGGTGAGCAACAAAGCTGTTTCGTTACACCCAGGATCCGTACGCCCGCACGGTATTTTCGCTGATACCGGCGCACAGCGAGGCCAGGTCGGTATTTGTCAATTCAGCCATGGCACGCACCGTGTAGGGCACCATGTAGCTCGCGTTCGGCCGGCCCCGGTGCGGGTGGGGTGTGAGGAAGGGAGCATCGGTTTCCACCAGGACCAACGCAGGATCGGCGACGGCCAGCGCGGCACGCAGGTTTGTGGCGTTCCGGAAGGTGAGTGTTCCCGCGAAGGACATCCACCAGCCCTCCTGGTTGCAGACTGCGGCCAGCTCCTCATCACCCGAGAAGCAGTGGAACACCACCCGCTCCGGTGCGCCTTCCTCCCGCAGGACCTGCACCACGTCACTGTGCGCGTCACGGTCGTGGATCTGCAGTGTGAGGCCCAGGCGCTTGGCAATGTCGATATGGCGGCGGAAGGAGTATTTCTGGTGGACCAGGCCTTCGCCTTCGGTACGGAAGAAGTCCAGGCCGGTCTCCCCGATGGCCCTGATGCGCGGGTGGGCTGCCAGCTGCTCGATTTCAGCGAGCGCCTCTTCCAGCCCGCCGCGGGCCGCGTAGCGGGGGGCATCGTTGGGGTGCAGGGCAACAGCCCCGAGGAGCCGTTCGTCCTGGTCCACCGCCTGCACGGTGAAACGGGAGGACTCGAGGTCGCAGCCCACCTGCACCGCACCCTGGACACCCACCGCGGCGGCTGCATCCAGGGCGGCCTTAATGCCCACGGGCGCCTTCCCGTCGGGAAAATCGAGGTGGGTGTGGTTGTCCATGACCGGCACCGGCAGGGGTTCCGGGGCGGGCGGGAACTCGCGCTTCCTGCCGTTCTCAGGATCGGGTGCGTCCCCGGCAACGGGGCTGCGGTAAGCGTCGGGGATCAGCGTGTTGCACATCCCTCCAGCCTAACTGCGGAGGTTGGCCCCATTTTTGCCGGAACTCTCTGTCAGCTGCGGCAGTTGTGTTAGTAGTCTGGTACGGACAGATGCGAACGCCCACCGACGGGCGAAGGCAGGCTTACTTGTCCCGTCCAGGCGAGACCCCGGGCTGAAAGGTTGCCGATGGAATCCCACCGACGTACTGCCAACGATGTGAGCGCTGCTACCGGCAACCTGGCCGGCGTCCCGGACCCCGTCAGCCGCCTGAACGGGCACCGTCCGGCGGCGATGGACGGTGAGTCTTTCCACGCGGCAAGCCAGCGCATCCTGACAACGGTGAACACGGTAATCGATGGGAAATCGGATGCTGCAAAGCTGGCACTGACTGTCCTGCTGGCGCAGGGCCACCTGCTGCTCGAGGACGTACCCGGCGTCGGGAAGACCCTCCTGGCCAAGACGCTGGCCCGGACCATCGACTGCACCGTCAACCGCATCCAGTTCACCCCTGACCTGCTGCCCTCCGACGTCACCGGGGTGTCCATCTACAACCAGGCGTCAAGGCTGTTCGAGTTCCGGCCCGGCGCGGTTTTCGCGAACATCGTCATCGGCGACGAAATCAACCGCGCGTCCGCCAAAACCCAGTCCGCCCTCCTCGAGTGCATGGAGGAGCACCAGGTCACCGTGGACGGCAACTCCTACCGGCTCGACGAGCCGTTCATGGTGGTTGCCACCCAGAATCCCATTGAGATGGAAGGAACCTATCCTCTGCCGGAGGCGCAGCGGGACCGGTTCATGGCACGGATCTCCATGGGCTACCCGGACAAGGACGCCGAGATCGAGATGCTCGAAACACATCAGGCCACCTCTCCGCTGGCCAAGGTCGCCGCTGTGGTAACCACGGCCGACGTGGCCGCCATGATCGCCAGCGTCCAGCAGGTCTATGTTTCGCAGGCGGTCAAGGAGTACACGGTTTCGGTGGGCAGGGCCACCCGGGAAAGCCCCCTCCTCCGGCTGGGCGCGAGCCCCCGTTCCATGCTGCAGCTGTTGCGTGCAGCGAAGGCCACTGCCGCCCTTGACGGCCGGGACTTCGTTTTGCCCGATGACGTGCTCCAGGTGGCAGAGGCCGTCCTGGCGCACCGCATCATCCTGGACCGGAAGGCGGCCGGAGCGGGCGAGACTCCGCACAGCGTCCTGCGGGGCATCCTGTCGCGCCTGCCCGTTCCGCACACGCCGGCCGAGCCTGCCCGGCAGCCCAGGTCCACCGGCAGGAGCCCTGCCCCGGTGGCCGGCGTGGGCAGGAACCACTAGGCGGACCCATGGCGCTGCTCGACAGACTGCCACGGCACCTCTTCACCCAGCGCGGCTGGGGAATGCTGGGGGCCGGCGCTGCTGCCCTCGCGGCCGCCCACGTCATGGGGCGGCGGGATCTCCTGACGCTCAGTGTCCTGTTGCTGGTCCTCCCCCTGGTTTCGCTGGCCGGCATCCGCCTGGTGAAGCCCCGCTTCCGCGTGTACCGCGAGTTCAATCCGTCCCCGGTGGAGACGTCTTCCCCCACCACCGTGCGGCTGGCGGTGGCCCGGACGGGAACCGCAAGCGGCCGGGCCACCATGGAGGAACGGCTGCCGCCCCGCTTCGGCGAGTCTCCCGTGTTCCGGTTCCCCTCCCGCTCAGCCACCGGCGGAACAAGCCGCTACGAATACCACCTGCGATCCGCCCAGCGCGGCCAGTTCAGGATCGGCCCTGTCACGGCCGAGTTCACGGACCCGTTCGGGCTCTCACTGCACCGCCAGGCCATTGACGACGGCGACACGCTCACCGTGACGCCTGCCGCCGTCGTCCTTCCCCTGACGGGGCTCGCCGGAGCCCGGGGAAACGACGGCGTCACCGCCACCAGAATCCGCGCAAACCCCAGCGACGACGACGTGATGACCCGTGAATACCGCCACGGCGACCCCATGCGCCGCGTCCACTGGGCAGCCACCGCCCGCCACGGTGCCCTGATGGTCCGCCAGGAGGAATCCGTCACGACGCCCGAGGCAACGATCGTCCTGGACCACCGGTTCATGGCGTTCTCCGGCGGGTCCCCGCCCACTTTGGCGGGACTGGCCGCGCAGGACAGCCATTCCATGGTCACCAGCGAAACCTTTGAATGGTCGGTAGTAGCGGCCATGTCCATCAGCGCCCACCTTGCAGAACGCAACTACGGCCTGCGCCTGCTGGACACGCGCGGGGAACCGGCCTTCCTTCATTCGCACTCGTCACCGGATCCCGAGGCCGAGGAGTACAGCGGCGCCTCCGGGCTCCAGTCCATTGCCGAGAGCCTCGCGGCCATCCAGCTCACCGGGCCACATCATCAGCGGCGCGATGCCAGGCTTCGGGAAATCGTGGGGCGCGAAGCACCTGGTCCCGAGCTTTTTGGCTCCCGGCACACCAGCGGCCAGGACGCCGGGCCCCCTTCCTTTGACGACCAACTGATGGACAAGCTGTCCGCGCACCGCATGCGCGGCCCCCTGATTGCCGTGCTCGGGAGGATTTCTCCGGAGGAGGCGCTGGCCCTGGCCCCTGCCGCCGGCTACGGAACCAACGCCTTTGCCATCGTTGTTGTGGAGAAGCCCGCCGAGTACTCCGTTGTCCTCGAGGCCCTCCGGCAGGGTGGCTGGCGGGCGGTGGCCGTTCCGCCGTCGGTCCCGGTGACCGCCGCCTGGGGCCAGTTTGACCAGGACGTTGAATTGCCGGCGCCAACAGCGGAAGTCCGGCGCGGAGCGGGGGTGGCGCGATGACCATGGCCCCGGCCCGGACCCCCGGCACCGGCAAACAGCCTGCTTCCCCGGCGGGAACATCCGCGGGGCGGCCAAGGGTTGGCGCGTTTCCGTGGGCCATGGCCGCCTCCATTGCCGTCGCTGTCTGCGGTGCTGCCCTGTCCTTGAACGGGGTGCTGAGGGGCTGGGCCTGGTACTGGCCGGTGCTCACCACAGTGCTGGTGGTAAGTTTCACCCTCGCCGCGCTGCGCGCCGTCCGGGCCCAACCACTGCTGGTGACCGCCGGCGGCTTCCTGTCCCTGGGCGCCATCCTCACCCTGACGTTCTTCCGCGGATCCAGCCTGCTGGGGCTGATCCCCACCGGCGCCACCTTTACCGAACTGCAGCGGCTGGTCCGCCGTGCCAGCGAAACCGTGCTGGCCGAAACCGCACCCGTGGCACCCAACGTGGGGATCGTGATGGTGATCTGCGCGGTGTTGGGTTTGGCGGTCATCCTGGTGGACGCGCTGGCAGTACCCCTCGGCATGCCGGCAGCCACCGGCGTGGGCCTGCTGGCCATCCTGGTGGTGCCGGCCATGATCAAGCCGCAGAGCGTGGGCTTCTTTGGTTTTACCGTCGCTGTCGCCGGGTACCTGATGATCCTTGCCTGCAGCCAGTGGTTCGCGCCGGATGCCCGCACGCAGGCGGACTCGGCCCGCAACCCGGGGCAGGTCCGGCGGGCGGCGTTGACGGGCTCCGCTGCGCTTGCTGCCACCCTGCTGGTTCCGCTTGCCATCCCGGGATTCGACCAGGGCACCTTCCCGCAGGGTTCCCGGCTCAACCCCTGGGGCACCTCCACGGGCCTGAACCCGATGATTACCCTCGGGAACAGCCTGCGGACACCGGACGGAAGCGGGCGGATCACGTACGCCACCAACGCCTCCGTCCCGCTGTACCTGCGGTCTGTCACCGTGGACCACTTCGACGGCGAATCCTGGGGCCCGGACGACCGGAACGCATCGCGGCTTCCCCTGGGCGGACGGATCGATCCCGGCTATGCAGTCCTGGCCGACGAACAGCTGCAGCAAGTGACCGCGATCGATACCGGGACCTTCACCAGCCCCTATCTGCCTGTGCCCTACGCCCCCGAAACGGTGCGCGGGCTGGACGGACGGTGGACCTGGGATCCCGCCACCTTGAGCATCAAGGGGACGGACGTCAGCTCCCGGCGGCAGGAGTACGTTGTAACGTCCTCAGTGCCCAAACTGTCGGCAGGGCTGCTGGCCCAATCATCCAGCGGGGTGCGGGACATCCCCGACGATTTCACCAGGGTCCCGGGCAACGTCCCGGAGATTGTCAGGACCACGGCCGGCACGGTGGCCGGGTCCGCCAGCTCACCCTATGAAAAAGCGATGGCCATCCAGCGGTTCCTCCGGTCGGCGGAGTTCACCTACTCGCTGCAGTCACCGGTGCAAAACGGCTACGACGGGAACGGGCTCTCGGTCCTGGCCGACTTCCTGGACCAAAAGAGCGGCTACTGCATCCACTACGCGTCGGCAATGGCGGTCATGGCACGGCTGGAAGGGATCCCCAGCCGTATCGCCGTGGGTTATGCCCCGGGACGGCTGACAGGTGCCACGGTGACGGTGGCAGGCCAGGGTACGCTGCCCGAGTTCGAGGTGGACGCCCGCGATGCCCATGCGTGGCCGGAGCTGTACTTCCAGGGCCTGGGCTGGGTACCTTTCGAGCCCACACCCTCCCGCGGCGTGGTCCCCGAATATGCCACGGACTCGTCCGCCCCGACTGCCCCCGGGTCGCTTGACAACAATGACGACCTGATTCCCGACGCCACTCCGGCCCCCGCCCCGGTGCCCAGTGCCACGCCGCTTCCGGCCCCGGGGACAGGCGGTGGCAGCGACGATGGCCTGCAGCTCCTGCCATGGCTGTTCGGGGCCGGCGGAGTCCTGGGCGTTGCACTCCTGGCCGCGTCGCCGCATCTGGTCCGGACCGCCATCCGTGCCCGGCGCCTCCGCCCAAGGGATCCCGGGGACGCCGTCCCCCTGGCCTGGACTGAAATGCTGGACCTGGGCACCGACTACGGCGTAGCCCCGGGCTCCAGCGAGACCCCGCGGGCCTATTCCACGCGGCTGCGTGGGCATCTGGGGGAACCCGGCGGGATGGACGAGGCGGCCCACCGCGCCGCGGTTGCACTCACCGCAGGCTTCGAGCGGCACAGGTTCGGCCCGCCCCCGCCGTCAGCCGGCGGACAGGATGCGGACGACGGCGGACGGACCGGGACAGGCGCAAAAGGCGGCGCCGCGTCCGGGCAGCTGGCTGCCTTGGAGCTCGCGTTGCGCGCCAATGCCACCCTGCCGCAGAGGCTTCGGGCCGCGTGGCTTCCACCGTCCGTGATGGGACGGCTGGGGCGGATCATTGCCGCGCCCTTCAGGGCCGCCGGACGGGCGTTGGCTGTAACGGCAAAAGCCGCCGCACGCTCCTGGCCCGTGCGTTCACGGTAGGGCGGGCGGCGGCTCCAGTTGGTGCCGTCCGGGGATTACCCGGCGTAGGGGTCGGCGATGCCGATGTACTGGGTGTAGAGGTATTCCTCGATGCCTTCGAGGCCGCCTTCGCGGCCCAGCCCGGACTGCTTGACGCCGCCAAAGGGTGCGGCGGCGTTGGAGATGACGCCGGCGTTCAGGCCGAGCATGCCGGTTTCGAGCTTTTCGCCCATCCGGATGCCGCGGTTGAGGTCCTTGGTGAAGACGTAGGCCACCAGCCCGTATTCGGTGTTGTTTGCCAGGCGCACGGCGTCGTCCTCGCTGCTGAAGGTGATGATCGGTGCCACCGGCCCGAAGATCTCCTCGGACAGGATGCGGGTGCCTTCGGTGACGCCCGAGAGGATGGTGGGCTGGTAGAAGTAGCCCGGGCCCTCCACCGGTCCGCCGCCCAGGACGGCCTTTGCGCCGGAGGCAACGGCGTCGGAGACCAGCTCGTGGACCTTGTCCCGGCTCTTGGCGTCGATCAGCGGGCCCACCTTGGACTCCGGCTCGGTGCCCCGGGCGGTGGTCATCTCCTTCATCTTCGCGGCGAACTTCTCCGCGAACTCGGCTGCCACGGATTCGTGGACGATGAAGCGGTTGGCCGCGGTGCAGGCCTCGCCCATGTTCCGGAGCTTCGCGAGCATGGCGCCGGCGACGGCGGCATCCAGGTCGGCGTCCTCGAAGACGACGAAGGGGGCGTTGCCGCCCAGTTCCATGGAAGTGCGCAGCACGGTCTCGGACGCGTCAGCCAGCAGGCGGCGGCCCACCTCTGTGGAACCGGTGAAGGACAGCTTCCGGAGCCGGGCGTCCTTGATCAGCGGGCCCGTTGTGGCGCCGGCGGTGGAGGTGGGGATGACGTTCAGGACACCGGCGGGCAGGCCGGCTTCCTGCATCACGGCGGCGAACAGCTGGGAGGTCAGCGGGGTGAGGTTCGCTGACTTCAGGACCATGGTGCAGCCGGCCGCGACGGCCGGGGCGATCTTGCGGGTGGCCATGGCCAGCGGGAAGTTCCACGGGGTGATCAGCAGGCAGGGGCCAACGGGCTTCTTGGTGACCAGGAGCCGGGACTTGCCGTCCGGGGACACCGAGTAGCGGCCGAAAGCACGGACGGCTTCCTCGGAGAACCAGCGCAGGAATTCGGCACCATAGGTCACCTCACCGCGGGCTTCGGCGAGCGGCTTGCCCATTTCCATGGTCATCAGGAGTGCGAAGTCCTCGGCGCGTTCGGTCACCAGGTCAAAAGCCCGGCGCAGGATTTCGCCGCGTTCACGCGGCGGGACCTTCGCCCAGGACTCCTGCGCGGCAGCGGCGGCGTCCAGCGCCGCGGCGCCATCCTCGGCGCCGGCGTCGGCAATGCTGAGCAGGACGTTCCCGGTGGCGGGATCCTCGACGTCGAAGGTCTTGCCGGAGGCGGCGGCGCGCCACTCACCATTAATCAGCAGTCCGGTGGGGACAGAGGCCAGAAGCCGGCTTTCGCGGTCCGCGGTAACGGCTGGCTGTGCAGTGACAGTCACGATGACTCCCTCGTCAGTAGGGTTGTTGCAGCCCTGCGGCGGCGGCCGGAGTGACCGGGCTCATCAGGCTGATTAACTGTCAGACTACTGCGGGCCACCGCCCCGGTCTACGCCGCGGCGCACTGCCCCAACGCCGTTCTCCTGTGCATCTGCACAGCAGCAACCCGGCCCGTCGGCTACCGTCAGCGGGCCGCCAACACGGCCGAATAGAGCTCCCTTTTGCTCACCCGGACGTCGTCCGCAACAGCAGCCACCGCTTCCTTGAGCCGGATGCCCTGGGCCACCAGTTCGTTGACCGCGGCCACGTGGTCCTCGGGCGTGCCGGCAGCCTGTTCGGGCGCCCCGCCAAGCACAACGGCGATCTCGCCCCGGACCTCCGTATCCTCAGCCCACTGCAAAAGCTCGCCGAGGGACCCGCGGATGACTTCTTCGTAGGTCTTTGTCAGTTCCCGGCACACGGCGATGGGCCGCTCAGGCCCGAACCGTTCCCGCAGTGCCCGCAGCATGGCTTCGAGGCGGTGCGGCGCCTCGAAGAACACCATGGTCCGGCGTTCCCCGGCGAGGTCTGCCAGCCGGGAGGCGCGTTCCCCGGATTTCCGTGGGAGGAACCCTTCGAAGCAGAACCGGTCGGTGGGCAGGCCGGACAATGCCAGGGCAGTCAGCACAGCCGAAGGGCCCGGCACGGCGGTAACGGTCAACCCCGCCGCAACGGCACCTTCCACCAGCCGGAAGCCCGGATCGGACACGGAGGGCATGCCGGCGTCCGTGACCATCACAAGGGTGCTGCCGGTCCGCACCTGGTCCAAAAGCTCCGCCGTCTTCGTCGCCTCGTTGTGCTCGTGGTAACTGATGACCCGGCCGGCCACTGTGACCCCCAGGCTCTGGACCAGCCGGTGCAGGCGGCGGGTGTCCTCTGCCGCAACGATGTCCGCCGTTCCCAGCAGCTCCACGAGCCGGGCGGAAGCGTCACCCGTGTTTCCGATCGGAGTGGCGGCCAGGACAATGCGTCCTGGCGCTGCCGGGCCGGATTCTGGAGGGGTGCTGGGGTTAGGGTCCACGCCACCAGCCTACTGCTGAGGGGGACTGCGGCCGCAAAAGGTAGCATGGGGCTCGTGACGCAGACCTCGACGCGGCCGCCCGGAGCCGGACACGCCGCTCCCGCCGCATCCGGTACGGCAGCTACGGAGGCTGCGGCGGAAGGCCGGGGCGCAGGATCAGGCGGCCGCGGATCCCGTACCTGGATCAGGCCCCCGGAAGAGGCGTTCACCCGTGAAGCGCTGCAGGAGCGGCTCCTGGGAGGGGTCCGGTCCTGGCGGGACTATCCGCCGTCGCTGCGCCTCTGGTTCCTGCTCGTCCCGGTCCTGACGGCAGTGGCCGGAGGCATCCTCCGGTTTGTCCGGCTGGAGACTCCGCAAAAGCTGGTCTTCGATGAGACGTACTACGTCAAGGACGCATACTCCTTCCTCATCAGCGGCTACGAACGCAACTGGCCGGACAAGGCGAACGATTCCTTCAATGCAGGTGACCCCACGGTCCTGCTCAGCTCCCCCGAGTACGTGGTCCATCCGCCGGTGGGCAAATGGATGATCGCCGCCGGGATGTGGATTTTCGGTGCGGACAACGCCTTCGGCTGGCGCTTCGCGGCAGCCCTGACCGGAACCCTCTCCATCCTCCTCGTGTCCCTGATCGCCCTGAAGCTGTTCCGGTCGCTGCCGCTGGCCGGTGCCGCGGGCCTGCTCCTGGCCGTGGACGGTCACCACCTGGTGATGTCACGCACCTCCCTGCTGGACATCTTCCTGATGTTCTGGATCCTCGCCGCCTTCGGTGCACTGCTGGTGGACCGCGATGACGGCCGGCGCCGGCTCGCTGCCCGGCTGGCACAGGCCGCGATCCGGAACGGCGGACTGCCGCCGGCTGCCCTGCTGCTGTCCGGGCCCTGGCTGGGTGTCCGCTGGTGGAGGGTGGCCGCGGGCCTCTGCCTGGGCCTGGCCATTGGCACCAAATGGTCCGGACTGTTTTTCCTCGCCGGGTTTGGCCTCCTGACGGTCTTTTGGGACCTCAGCGCCCGGCGGGTGGCGGGAATCCGCGGCTGGATCAGCGGCGGCGTCATCAAAGACGGAATCCCCGCTTTCCTCAGCATGGTCCCCGTTGCCGGCCTGGTGTACGCGGCGGCGTGGACAGGCTGGTTCCGCTCGGAAGACGCCTACTTCCGCAACTGGGCTGCGGGCAATCCCTCCCCTGAATGGGCCTGGCTGCCGGACTCCATCAGGTCCCTGGCCCACTACCACCGCGAAGCGTACACCTTCCACCAGGGCCTGGGATCCGACCACCCGTACGAGGCAAGCGCCTGGAGCTGGCTGGTCCTTGGCCGGCCGACGTCGTTCTTCTACGAATCCCCTGAGCAAGGCACGCCGGGGTGCGACGTGGCCAAGTGCACCTCGGCCATCCTGTCCGTGGGCAACCCCCTGATCTGGTGGGGTGCCGCCATCTCGCTGGTGGTACTGCTGTTCTGGTGGGCCGGGCGGCGGGACTGGCGGGCCGGCGCGGTACTCCTGGGCGTGGGCGCCGGATACCTTCCGTGGTTCCTTTACCCGGAGCGGACCATGTTCTACTTCTACGCCGTGTCATTTGAGCCCTTCCTCATCCTGGCGCTGGTGTATTGCCTGGGCCTCGTCCTGGGCAGGGCCGCGGATCCGCCGTGGCGCCGGCGCTCCGGGCTGTACCTCGTGGTGCTGTTCGTGGCGGCCGCCGTCCTGCTCTCAGCCTTCTTCTACCCGATCTGGGCAGCAGAGACCATCCCCTACGTGGACTGGAAAGTCAGGATGTGGATGCCGTCCTGGATCTAGGGCAGGATTGCATCAGAGCCCCGATCGAAGCCGCTGCCGCGGCCTGGCAGCGGAACGGAGACCATCTGTGAGGGAAGCAAGCATCGAACTGCTGGTTGAGCTGGATGCTGACAGCAACGTCACGGACCTGCTGTTGGAACAGCACGCCGCCAACCCGGCCCATGCCCTCTACCGTCGCAAGGGCCCCAACGGCTGGGTGGATGTCCCCACCGGAAAATTCCTGCAGGACGTCAGTGCGCTGGCCAAGGGACTCATTGCAGGTGGACTGGAACCCGGTGACACCGTGGCCGTTATGTCCGCCACCTCCTATGAATGGACCTTGGTGGATTTCGCCATCTGGTTCGCCGGCGGGGTGACGGTCCCCATCTACGAGACGTCCTCCGCACGCCAGGTGGAGTGGATCATCCGCGACGCGGGGGTGCGGCGGGTGTTTGCGCAGGACCAGGCGACGGTGGAGCTGGTGGCCGGTGTTGTTGCCGGCTCGCCCCCGCTCCGGGACCGCCTGGTGAACGTGGTCAGGATGGACGACGACGGCGCGGCACCCAACCTGGCCAGCCTCGCCGCCGCGGGGGCCGGAGTCAGCGACGCCGAGCTGGAGCGGCACCGGAGCCGGGCAGGGCTGGACGGCGTCGCGTCCCTCGTCTATACCTCGGGCACCACAGGCAACCCCAAGGGCTGCGAGATCACGCACGGGAATTTTGCGCTGGTGGCCAGGAACATCGTCGCGTTCCTTCCGGAACTGCTGCTGAAGGACCAGGCGCGCACGCTGATGTTCCTGCCGCTGGCCCACGTCCTGGCGCGGGCCGTCCAGGTGGTCTGCCTCGCGGCGGGGGCCACCCTGGGGCACACTCCGGGGGCGGCGCAGCTCCTGGATGACCTGGGGACGTTCCGGCCCACGTTTCTCCTGGTGGTCCCGCGGATCTTCGAAAAAGTCCGGGCCACCGCCGCCCACAAGGCAGCAGTGGCCGGGAAGGGCCGCCTGTTCAAGGCTGCCTCGGCTGCGGCCATCGCCTACTCGCGGGACCTGGACAGCCAAAGCCGCGGCGACGGCCCCGGCCCCGGCCTGCTGCTGAAAGTCCGGCACGGGGTGTTTGACCGGTTGCTGTATCCCCGGCTCCGCCAGGCACTGGGCGGCCAGGTAGGGTACACCGTCTCCGGCGCGAGCCCGCTGGCGCTCGAGGACGCGCACTTCTTCCGCGGGGCAGGCATTCCCGTACTGGAGGGGTATGGCCTGACCGAAACCACGGCTCCGTGCACGGTCAACACTCCATCGCGCACGCGGGTGGGGACGGTGGGCATCCCCATTCCCGGCACCACCATCCGGGTGGCCGAGGACGGGGAGATCCTGGTCAAGGGCATCGGCGTCTTCAAGGGTTATCACAACAACCCGGCAGCGAACGCCGAAGCCTTCGTGGACGGCTTCTTCCGCACCGGTGATCTCGGCATACTTGACCGCGATGGCTACCTCACCGTTACCGGCCGGAAGAAGGACCTGCTGGTGACCGCAGGCGGCAAGAACGTGGCACCGGGACCACTCGAGGAAACCATCCGTTCCCACCCGCTGGTGGGCCACGCGGTGGTGGTGGGCGACGGCAAACCGTTCGTGTCAGCCCTGGTGACCCTGGACCCGGAGGGCCTGGACAACTGGCGCTCCGAGCGCGGCCTGCCGCCGCTCCCCCGCCGCGAAGCCGTCGCGGATCCCGAGGTGGTCAAGGCGGTGCAGGAAGCGGTGGATCAGGCCAACCTGCTCGTGTCCAAGGCCGAATCCATCCGCTCCTTCTCGCTCCTCGATACAGAATTCACCGTGGAGTCCGGACACCTGACGCCGTCGCTCAAACTGAAGCGGGCCGCCGTCGTGCAGGACTTCCAGGCGGACGTCGCCAGGCTTTACGCTTGACCCTCCGCCGCCGGCTCCTCGCGCAGCAGCCCGCGGCGGCGGCGTGTGGGCCAGGTGAGGACCAGCGTCACCAGCGCCGTCAGGAGCACCAGGCCTGCGATCACCAGGCCGGCGTCAATCCAGAACTGGCCGGGGAACAGTCGGATCAGGGTGTCGTCGAGGCTGAAGGTCCAGGACCCGTCGGCGAAGAAAATGCGGTGGAACTCGGTGAAGAACTGCTGCCAGCCCAGGACAGCCAACGTGCCGAGGCCGAGGATGAGGACCAGGGTGACGATGGAACCCGCGAACAGGCCCCTGCGGACACCGCCCCTGCTCCGCTTCCGCAGGTACAGGACGGCGATGAGGCCCAGGAGAAGCAGCAGCGCGCCGGCACCAAAGGTCGACAGGATCACCGCCTTGACGTCGGCCATGTGGCTGACTTCGCCGTCCTTGAACAGTTTGTCGCCGCTGCGGTGCACCAGGTCCCCCAGGTACCGCGGACCTGCCCAGTTTGTCAGGTAGTCCACCGCGTAGGAGCCGTAGGTCATGCGGTCGTCCGTGCTGAAGCCGTAGCCGTCGCCGGGGAAGCCGGGGCGGTTGTATTCCACCCACAGGAACAAGGGACTGGTCACTGCGCGCACGGCAAGGACCAGGAGGACCACCGGGAAGAAAATGGCAAGGAGGACCTGTATCACCCGCGGGGCAACCGGCTTGGCGTTGGCGGCGCTCTCCCGCTCTGCGTTGCGGCGCGCCACCTCCTCCTCCGGCGGACGTACGTGCAGCGCGGACGTGGGAAGGGGTTCCTTGAAGACGGGCGAACTGCCGTGGCCGGTCGACCCGTCGGAGTCCGACGGCGGGACCGTCTCCGATGCGGCGGCGGCCTCCGTTGGTGCTGCCCCGCCGGAGGGTTCGGCGGCAGCCTCCGCGGCTTTACGGCCAGCCCTGCTCTCCGCCTGGGGATTAGTGGTCGAGCCGGGTCCATGGGTGTCGGCCTGCGATGACACCCGGGAAGACCCCACGGACGGGCCTTCGGCGGTGGAAGTGCCTTCGGCTTCCGTCCCGGCGTCGCCCTTTCCAGCGGGCGTCAGCCAGGAAAAAGCGGGCTCCTCGGAGTCCCCGGACGTATCCAGGAAAGGGTCCGGCTGCGGCGCGGCGCTCTTGGCGCGGGCCGGTGTTTCGTCTTTCACAGCAGCGTCACTTCCGTTGGGTTTTCCGTGCCGCGCGAGGGTCCGCCGGCGCGGCGCTCTATCTGTTGACGAGCCTACAGTCCGGGCCTTGGCGTGGGCGAGGAACCACCCCGGCGGTATTACAACGATTCAGGCAGCGATTTCCGTGTAGCCGGCATCCCCGGGGCGAAGGTCACCACGTTCCCCTGAGAGGTAGGCGCGCCTGCCCCAGACCAGGACGTAAACCCAGTAAGAGGCCAGCACTCCGGCGCCGATGCTGATCTTCGCCCACACCGGCAACGGGCTGGGCGTGATGAACCCCTCCACCAGTCCGGACACGAAAAGCACCAGCACCAGGCCGAGTGCCACCGTTATCAGCGACCTGCCCTCCTCCGCCACCGCCCGGCTCCTGGTCCGCGGGCCCGGCGACACCATGGCCCAAAAAACCCGCAGCCCTGCCGCGCAGGCCACAAACACTGCGGTGAGTTCCATCAGGCCGTGCGGCAGGATGTAGCTGAAGAACACGTCGGACTTGCCCGCGGCAGCGAAGACCCCGGCTGCAATGCCCACCCCTTGGGCATTGCTGAACAGGATCATCGGGACCCAGACCCCCGTAATGCCGAGGGCTACGGCCTGCGCGCTGATCCAGGCGTTGTTCGTCCATACCGCGCCCGCGAAGGACGCCGCCGGGTTCTCCGAGTAATAGTCGATGAAGTCTTCCTCGACATACTGTTGGGCGGCGGCCTCGGAGGCTACTGCCCGCAGCGCCTCGGGCGACGTGCCGATCCAGAGGGCATAGGCGGCACCGATGAGGATGAACGCGGCCCCGCAGGCCAATGTCAGCCAGGTAAGCCGGTAGAACGCGGCCGGAAGTGCCACCACGAAGAACCGTGCGAGGTCCGCCATCGGGTTGGACCGTGCGCCGGTGAAGCGGGTCCTGGCCTGGGCCAGCGTGGCCGACAGTGAGGCGGAAAGGCCGCTTTCGGGGGCGACGGAGCGGATCAGGGACAGATGCGAGGACGTCGACTGGTACAGCGCCAGCAGTTCATCGGCCTCACGTCCGCTGAGCCTGCCCTTTGTGGCAAGGTGGTGCAGCCGTGACCATTTGTCCGCGTTCACGGCGGAGAAGGCGTCCATATCCACGGGCCCAGCCTAGTGCCACCACTAGACTTTGACCGTCTGCACCACGAGCCGCGAGGAATGGGTACGCACTGTGAGTTCGATAGTCACCGGCGAGGCAGTAGTCCTGGAACTGCGGCCCGCATCCTTCGCGGCCCGTGCGCTGGGCCTGGTCCTTGATGTCCTCTTCAACGTCGTGCTGCTGGTGGGAATCCTGATTGGCCTGGCCGCGGCCGGTGCGGACCTTGATGAGGCAGCCATGCGCGCCCTGGTCCTTTCCAGCGTGGTCTTTTGCCTGGTGATCGTTCCGGTGGCGGTGGAGACACTGAGCCGGGGCCTGTCACTGGGCAAGCTGGCGACCGGCCTGCGCGTGGTGCGGGACGACGGGGGCGCAATCCGCTTCCGCCATGCCGTGATCCGCGGGCTCACGGGGTTCCTCGAGATTTACCTGACCTTCGGCGGGCTGGCGCTGTGCGTAGCCCTGTTCAATGACAGGTCCCGCCGCCTCGGCGACCTGCTGGCCGGAACCTATGCCATCCGCCGCCGGGTTCCCGTGGAGCAGGCCGTGCCGGTCTTTGTACCGCCGAAGCTGCGTGCCTGGGCGGCCGCGGCGGATATCGGAAGGATCCCCGATGCGACGGCGCGCAGGGCCTCCCAGTTCATCCGCCAGGCGGCCAGGATGGCCCCGCTGTCACGTGCCGGCATGGCCGCGTCAATCGCCACGGAACTGTCAGCCCACGTGGCTCCCGCCCCGCCCGCCGGAACCAGCCCGGATGACTACCTTGCCGCCGTCGTCGCTGAACGCCGGAACCGGGAACTCACCAGGCTGACGCAGCAGCGGCGGCGCAACACCGAGGTGGGCGAGCGCCTCCAGCGGCTGCCTTTCAGCAGTTGACGTCAGTTGTCGTACTCGCTCCAGGGAATGTTCCAGTCGCCGAACCCATCGTCGTGCGCGGCGTAGTCGCCTTCCGTGTTCACGATCTGCACCACGTCGCCGGTACCCATGTTCTCGAAGACCCAGGCGGCGCCGTCGGGGGCAAAACCGATGCAGCCGTGTGAGACGTTGGTGTTGCCGATGAAGGGGTAGGCGGACTCGAGGGCCTGGTGGATATAGGCTCCGCTCAGCGTCAGCCTGATGGTGTACTCGACGTCCACGTCGCCGTAGTAGGCCGGGTCGTCGGGCTTCAACCCGATGCTGGAAGCCCGGAAGTGGTCGTAGCGCTTCTTCTCCATCAGCACGCCGTAACCGCGGGCGGACGGGAAGCGCTTGTCCCCCATGCTGACCGGCAGCGTCTTGACCGGCTGGTCGTTGATGCTGAGGGTGAAGGTGTGGGCAGCGGCGTCGGCGACAGCCACCTTCTTGTCCCCGATGGCCACGTTCACTTTCTTGTTGAAGTTGGCAATCTGCCCGTTGCCCAGGTCCACGCCGAAGAGCTGCATGTCCATGGCAATGGTGGAATTGGCGGCCCAGAAGCCCTCCGCCCGGTACCGGACCATGGTGTCGCTGTGCCAGTGGAAGGCTCCCACCTGGCCTGCGCTGCTGGTGATCTTGATGGCCTTCTCGACGGCGTCGCGGTTCAGCACGGGTTCGCTGAAGATGATCTGCAGCGGCTGCCCCACCCCCACCTTCATCCCGTCAAGGGGGTAGATGGCCGCGTCAGCCTCATGCGAGCTTGAGACGGTGCTGAAGGACTGCGTTGTGCTCGTTTCGCGCCCCGCGCCGTCCTTGACCACCCAGGTGTAGCTGTAATCGGTATTGAATTCCAGCGGCCCGGACGCGGACCAGCCGGTGCCCTGCGGGTCGATGCGGCCTTCCACCGTTTCACCGGAGGTACTGGTGAGGGTCACGCGCTCGATGGTCCCGTTGCTGACCTTGAGTGAAACGGGGGCGGCAGGATTGACCTGTTTGGCACCGTTCGCGGGTGCCGCATCGAGTTTCACCGGGGCGATCACGGGCGAGGCGATGCCCGGAGACGACCGGACGGCGGAGCCGGCTTCGGATTCCAGGGCGCCGCCCGCGAGTCCCGGCGCGACGGCGGCGAAAACACCGCCGGCTGCTGCGAGGAGGCACACCACGGTGACGATGAGAATTTTCTTCAAGGTCCGCGGGCGGCGGGGTGCTTCGGGCTCCATATTCCGATCCTAAATGCTGGAAGTAACAACCCGGGTGCGCTCGGCACCCGGGCACTTTACTTCTTAGTAACGATAATGTTCGGGCTTGTAGGGGCCGGCGACGTCGATGTCCAGGTACTCGGCCTGGTCCTTCGTCAGCTCCGTCAGCTCCACGCCCAGGGCGTCGAGGTGCAGGCGGGCCACCTTTTCGTCCAGGACCTTGGGCAGGACGTACACCTGGTTTTCGTACTCGCGTTCGCCTTCGGGCTGGTCCTTCTTGGTCCACAGCTCAATCTGCGCGATGGTCTGGTTGGCGAAGGAGTTGCTCATCACGAAGGACGGGTGTCCCGTGGCGTTGCCCAGGTTCAGCAGGCGGCCCTCGGACAGGACGATGATGGAACGCTCGGACGCAGTTCCTGCGTCGAACACCCACTCGTGGACCTGCGGCTTGATCTCCACCTTCTTGATGCCGGGGATCCTGGCCAGGCCTGCCATGTCGATCTCGTTGTCGAAGTGGCCAATGTTGCCGACGATGGCCTTGTTCTTCATGCCGGCCATGTGCTCGGCCATGATGACATCCTTGTTGCCCGTGGTGGTGATGAAGATGTCCCCCTGGGCCAGGACCGATTCGAGCTTTGCCACCTGGTAGCCGTCCATGGCAGCCTGCAGGGCGCAGATGGGGTCGATCTCGGTCACGATCACGCGCGATCCCTGGCCCCGCAGTGCTTCCGCGGCGCCCTTTCCGACGTCACCGTAGCCGCAGACGACGGCGACCTTGCCGCCCATGAGCACGTCCGTGGCACGGTTGATGCCGTCCGGCAGGGAGTGCCGGATCCCGTACTTGTTGTCGAACTTGCTCTTGGTTACGGAGTCGTTGACGTTGATGGCGGGGAACAGCAGCTTGCCCTGCTCTGCCAGCTGGTAGAGGCGGTGGACGCCCGTGGTGGTTTCTTCGCTGACGCCCTTGATGGTGGAGGCGGTGCGCGTCCACTTCTGCGGGTCGGCTGCGATGGAGCGCCGGATCACGTCAAGGAAGATGCCGTACTCTTCGGAATCGGCGGGGCCGGCGGACGGGACGTTGCCCACGGCCTCGAATTCGGCGCCCTTGTGCACCAGCATGGTGGCGTCGCCGCCGTCGTCCAGGATCATGTTGGGTCCCAGTTCAGGGTTGGACTCCGCACCCGGCCAGGTCAGGATCTGTTCTGCGGTCCACCAGTATTCCTCGAGGGTTTCGCCCTTCCAGGCGAACACCGGGACGCCCTGCGGGTCCTCAACGGTGCCTTTGCCCACCACAACGGCCGCGGCGGCCTCGTCCTGGGTGGAGAAGATGTTGCAGGAGGCCCAACGGACCTCTGCGCCAAGCGCGGTCAGGGTTTCGATGAGCACGGCGGTCTGCACGGTCATGTGCAGCGATCCTGCAATCCTGGCGCCTTTGAGCGGCTGGCTGGGGCCGAACTCCTCGCGCAGCGACATGAGGCCGGGCATCTCGTGCTCGGCCAGGCGGATCTGGTGCCGGCCTGCTTCCGCCAGGGAAATATCGGCAACCTTGTAATCGAAAGTCATGGGTGGTCCTTTGCTGTGTCCGGTACTGCTTCGTCCGTGAAGGACGGCGTATTCATCGGCGCTCGGGGCGCCAGGGTCTGGTCTGCGGGTAAGCGGGGGCTAAATGGCCCGGGCAGTCCCGGGGGCAGAGTCGTGCTGGTCGGAGCCCGCCGATGTTGCTGCGGCCAGCAGTTCCGGGGGCAGGAGAAGGGGGATGCCGTCCTCTATCGCGTAGCGGGGCTTCACGCCTGTTTCCCCGGCAGTGGTAGCTACCAGTTCCTCGCCGTCCTGGACCAGGGGTGAACCCGTCACGGGACAACGCAGGACGGACAGCAGTTCGGGACTGATCTTTGGCATTTGGTTCATGCTCCCTGGCGGGCGCGCTCGCGCCGGTAGCGGACTGGTGTGCAGGTTCCAGCGTACCGTTAGATCCGATTCAGGACGGCTCGCGCAGGACGCGCAGGTGCCCCCTGCGGGTACCTTCGGTGCCCGGAGGAGCTTCGAGCGCCGAATGGGGACCGCGCTGGGCCGGCAGCTGCGGCGCCTGGGCGGGCAGGGCCGCGGCGTCCCTGACTGCGTTGGCGAGTGCGAGCAGGTCATCAGGGCCGGGCTGCTGCGGCGTGGACGGCATGGCCAGTCGCAGGACTTCCCAGCCCCTGGGGACCGTCAACGAATCGGCGTGCTGTTCACAAAGGTCGTAACAATGCGGCTCGGCGTAAGTAGCCAAGGGGCCGAGAACAGCCGTGGAGTCCGCATAGACGTACGTCAGGGTAGCTACCGCCGACTGGCGGCAGGCAGATCTTGAACACTGACGGATAGCTCCCACGACATCACAGACTACTCTCTGTACTCGGCAAAACCGTGCATTGGCGCCGCGGGCGTGACGCGCCTTCGCTGCAGGGTGAATCTATCGCGTAAATCATTTCCCGGGTTTACAGTCAATGTATGCAGTCATCGAACCATGAATCAGGCTTTACGGTCCGGTTGGCTGACCCGGACGCCCCACAGCAGACGGGCGGGGACTCCACGGGCAGGAGCTTCATGCAGCGCCGCCGGAACCGCCACGGTCGCGGGCTGCGCGGCGAGGTTATGCTTCCCACCCATCCGGGCTACCGGACACGGTCTGACCGGTTTGATGACATGGTCCTGGATTCGGCCCAGCGGCTGCACGATATCTGGGGCAAGACACTGGACGGCGTCCGGTTTGGCGTGGACGAGATTCCGCCGGACCTCGAGCAGCTGGCCGCTGACTCCGCCCCCATTCCCATGGGCTCCTACACGCCTGCTTCCGGTGAAGACGGCCCCATGATCACGGTGTACCGGCGCGTCGTGGAGCAGGCCTGCCCCGGCGTCGAGGAACTTCAGGACCTGGTCCACGACGTGGTGGTGGAGCACACCGCGGAGATGCTGGGCGTTGCCCCTGAAACCCTGGACCCGGTGTACCGGCGCCGCTACTGACGCACCCAGCCCCAACCGCCCGGAGGGTCTCCGGGCGGCACCCCGGTTTCAGTAGCTGATGGTGACCGGTACCGTTTCCTGCCCCGCCGCAGCGGGCTGGAAGGCAAGGGATGAGACGTCATTCCGGCCGTCCTGTTCCACAAGGACAGCGCCGTAGGCGGCATCCCCGGATGCAGAGACGACGTAGCCAACCACGTCGGCGTCCTCGGCCTTGTCCGGAACGGCGATGGACGCAGTGGTTCCGCCCGCGATGTCGGCCGTGGACGGTGCCCGGACCTTCCCGTCGGCGGTGATTGCCGCGTAGGTGATGGTGGCCCTGGCGTCCAGGGCACCAAAGACCAGCTGACGGGTCCCGCCCCGTGGAACAGGAACCACGTGCTGGCTGCCAAGCCGCACCCCGGAGGACGCCCAGGCGACATCGGACGGCTGCCCCTCCTGGGTCCCCCGGCTGATGCGTGTGGCGGCAACAAAGGAGACATCGGATGCCGCAGAAACGGTGTAGTGCCCGGCCGGAACGCCCGCAAGCGAAACTTCCGTGATGGAACCGGCTTTGGCGGTGATCACACCGCCGGACGGCAGGGATTTCTGACCGTCGCGGCCATACACTTTGACCTCCACCACTGCATCCGACGGACCCGGAACAGTGATCTGCAGGGCAGGAGCGGCATCCTCGTACCCGGATCTTCCGGTCAAGGCGGCAACTCCGGCCGGATCCTGGATGTCCACGCCGGTCATGACCTGGCGGACCGCGGGGGCCGCCCCGGGTGCGATGAAGTCCACTCCGCCGGGTGTCAGGCCGCGCAGGACGCTTTGCTGGATAGCCGCCGCAACGGGTCCCCCCGCGCTGCGGACATGGACGCTCAGCTGCGGCTCCCCCGGAGCCAGACCGGCGAGTACCACCGAGCGTGTGGTGCCGGGTGCCACGAGCAGGCCACGGCTGCCGGGCGCCTGGATCTGACCGTTGCGGCCGAACAACTCAAGGCTGACCGTGGCCGGGGTGGTGGAAGCGTTTGTCAGGACCAGCACCGATGTACGGCCCACAGTGGTACTGGCGCCGGCCAGCCACTGGTCGTTGGACGGCCGCTGGCAGTTGGCGGCCGCTGTTCCCTGGAGGTCACCGTCCGTTGCCGTGAATTTCATCGCTGCCGCAGCCGACGCCTGCTGGTTTGCCAAAGCATCGGCGCTAACGACTGTTGCCTGGTCCACTTGGCGGTTAGCCAGGACGCCCGCGATGAGTTCCTGGCGCGCACCCTCGGCGGGAACTTCGCCGGAATCCTTGGCGATCTCGACGGCGGTGGTCCCGTCCAGCAGGGACAGCCGGCTGGACGGCAGCACGCCTGCGGCGCCGAGGATGGCCGCGGTCACCGTACTGGCGGCCGTGGCGGATTCCGGGCTGAATTGTGGATCAGTGCCTGCCTGGGTGCCTTCCAGCAGCCGGGCGGGGCCCGGACATACGCCCAGGCTTTCTCCTGCGGGGACGGCGGCAACGGCCGCCGGCAGGTTGCGGCTCGATTCCGGCGCAGGGAGCAAGGATCCCGCGGCCACCACGGCCGCGGCACCCGTCAGGACGAGTGCAGCGGTGGCGAAACCCGCCAGGGTCCCCTTCCGGCGCTTGCCTTCGGGCCCCTGGTTGCCGGCCCCGCCGGGCGCTTCTCCGGCATCCGTTACCGGGGCGTCCGGCGCCTGGCCGGACACGGTGTGCTCATGCATTCTGCTGTTCCTTACGCAGGGAGCCCTCATCCCGGGAGAGGCCGGTCCGCGGCCTTCGTGCCGGCATGGGGATGGCCAGCATGACAGTCAGGCCAATTACCGTGGCCTGGGCTATTCCTGCCCATGCTGCCCAGGGGTTTTCGTAGCGGATTGTCAGGTGGCCGCCGGAAGCGGGAAGCGTGAACGCCTGGGACCATCCGGAGGTGGTTGATGTCAGTTTCCGGCCGTCAAGCCAGGCACTCCAACCGGGATCGGCGCGTTCGGCAAGAACTGCCAGCCGCCCCTCGGGCCCCTCGGGCACCTGGGCATCGACGTCGTTGTAGGCCGACGGCACCAGCGAGACCGTTGATCCGTCCGCGTCCACGATCCGGACCCGGTGGGCGATATCCGCGGGCTGCAGGACGGGCTGGTTCAGCGGGGTGATCCGCCAGAGCCATCCCACGTCGGTCTGTCCCACGGCTACGAGGCCCGGCACCGCGTCCATCCTGCTGGCGGTAAGCTGCGCCGCTGTATCTGCGGAGCGGAGCACAACAAAGCCGACTCCCAGCTGTTCCAGGTCGCTGCGCGGGTCGACGCCCTGGCCGGCCACGAGGGTTGCCACAACGCGCCGGACGGCCGCTGTGACGTCGTCGTCGTCCCGGACCGTTTCAGCCCCCGGAGCACCAATGATGTTCCGTGCGGAAGCGACTGCCGAGAGGCTGTCCAGGGTGGTGCCCGCGCCCCTCATCAGGGAGGCGTCAAAGGAGCCGTTATCCCGCGTGCTGATCATGAGGGTGCGCGTCTGCTCGGGGCCTGTTCCGCGGTCGATGGCTGTAGCCGGCAAGGTCCGCGGGCTGGCGGCCTCCACCAGGCGGGCGGCGCCGAATCCGGGGGATGCCGGACCTTCAGTGTCGGCAGCGCCAACGGGGCCGGCGGCGGAAACAGCTGCGGGACGGAGCAGGTTGCGGGCAGACCAGGCGGCCATCCCGGCCATGGGGCCGACGAGCAGCAGCACCATCCCGAAGGCCATGGCGGAACGTGCCGCGGTGCGCTGCTTCGCGGTGCCTGCAACAGCCTTGTCCGCCACATTGAGGAAGTGCTCTGCCCCCAGCAGGCCCGCCCCCAGGAACGCGAAGGCAGCGGCGGAAACAGCGGGCCCCGTGAAGGGCGTCACGAGCGTGTCGGCGTTCATGCCCGTTGCCACGTGGGAGGCCAGCCAGCCGCCGGCCAAGGCGATCGCTCCGGCCACCCACAGTGACCTGGCCGTCCTGGCGCGGCGGCCCGTGGTGAAAAGTCCCGCCACGGCCAGGACCAGGACTGGCGCACCCACGAGGAGTGCCAACAGCAGGGCCCAGGGGAAGGCGGCGTCCTGGAAGTAGGGAAGGCCGTCCAGTCCTCCGTCGGGGCCGAAGGCCAACGGCTGGCCCAGGAGCTGCTGCCAGAGCGGGGCGGCGGTGAAGCCGAGGGGCAGGCCCGGATCCGCGAGCAGCGCCCTCGGTTTGTCGAGCACGGTCAGGCCGAATGGAATGAAGAGCGCGGCGCTTGGCAGCAGGGCCCACCACACGGTGCGGCCGCGGCGGCCCAGCAGGAGCCCGCAGAGCGCGATCACGGCGGTTGCAGGAATCAGGAGGGAGGGCGCAGATGCAGCGACAACCGCCAGAGCAAGTCCTGCTGCCGCCGCCGCCGTCCATGACGGTGTGCCGTTGATCCCGGGCCGGACAGGAGGCCGGTCCCCGCGGCGCCCGTCCGCGGCAGGCAGAGTGAACCGTCCGTGTCCCACCGCCGAGCCGGTGGCGCGCAGCAGGGCAAGGACCAGCAGGGGGATCATGAGATGGGCAATCAGGGCGCCGGCACGGCCTTGGTTCAGGGCCACCTGGAGAGCGGGGGAAGCGGCCCAGAAGATTGCGGCAGCGAGGCGCAGGCGGCGTCGGACTGTCAATCCGCCCGCAGCAAACCAGGCGGTAAGGGCGGACAACGGGGTGCTGAGCAGGAGGAGCCAGGCCATGGCTGTATTGGCATCCCCGCCGCCGAGGACGCCGAGGATCCACAGGACGTAGCCGAAGGGGTCGCCCCTTCCCGGGAGTCCGGCGCCCAGGCTGATCCACCAGCTGGAGGCGTGGTGCCAGATGTCACCGAGACCCGCAGAAACCGGTATGAGTGCCCCGCCGGCAACGGCGTCGGCGCGGAACAGCCCGGCGAGTCCGAGAAGTGAAGCGACGGATGCGATGATGACCGCCGCCAGGGCCCCATTGCCTACCCACCCGCGTTTGCTGGTGGCCAGGGCAGCGAAATCGTCGGAGGAGTCGCCGCTGGGCTGGTGCGCCAGCGGGTCATGTTCGAGGTCGTCAGCCGGGCTGTTGTCCGAACCGATGGCCTCCATGAGCGACCGCCTGTGGCTCCACACCTCCCGCCGGGGTGTCTGCAGCTTGCGGATGACAGAGCGGCGGATCCGCCGCGACTGCCGGGCTGCCCGGCGGGCCCGCGCCACTGCCCTGGGCCTGCCCAGTGCGGCAACGGTGGCAGCCAGTTGGGAAATCCCGTGCCCCGGGTCCTTGACTGCAATGCTAAGGACCAGCTTGAAGAGACTGCCCAGCAGCGCGCCGGCAGCATGGACCGGCACCATCCAGAGCGGCGAGTGCTTGAGCCGCAGGTGAACCTGCGCTTTTCGGGCCGCTGCGGGATTGCCCAATGCATGGGGCCGGTGGGCCACGTGGAACATGCGGGCGGCAGGGACAACCACAACCCGATGGCCCGCGAGGCGGTTGCGCCAGCAGAAGTCGACGTCGTCTCCGCTGCCCGGAAGTGCGGGATCGAAGCCGCCCAGCTGCTCCCAGACGTCACGGCGAACCAGCATTCCGGCCGAATTCACGGCGAACGTATCGCTGCGGCCGTCGTACTGCCCCTGGTCGAGCTCATCGGCGTCGATAAGGGTGAGCCGCTCGGCCCAGCGGCTGGTGGAGAGGCCGACATCGATCAGCTTCCGTTCCTCGTGCCAGTCCAGCTGCTTGCAGCCGGCGACGGTCACGGAGGGCGCGCGCTCCACGGCGGCGAGCAGTTCAGCAAGGGCTTCCGGTGCAGGGGCGGCATCGTCATGCAGCAGCCAGATCCACTCCGGCATGGCGTCCGCCCCGCCGGCCACCCGGGGCGCGAGTCCTCCGAGGCCCGCGGAAACCGCGGCCCCCATCCCGCCTTTCCCGCGTTCATGGCTCAGGACGCTATGTGCACCAAAGGCCCGCTCAAGGAGGGCCAGCGAGTGATCGCGGGATCCGGTATCGACGCCGATGGCACGGTCCACGGACCGGGTCTGGTCCGCCAAAGCCGAGAGGGTCCTGGGGAGATAGGCACTGCCGTTGTGGGCAACCACAACGGCAGTGACATAAACATCCTGGTGAATTAGATTGCTCGCTTCCTCAGCCGCCGGCGCTCACGCTCGGACAGGCCTCCCCAAATGCCGAACCGTTCGTCATTGGCCAGCGCGTATTCAAGGCATTGCGACCGCACGTTGCAGGCACCGCACACCTTTTTGGCATCGCGGGTGGAGCCGCCCTTCTCCGGGAAGAAGGCCTCGGGGTCCGTCTGGGCGCACAAAGCGTCAGTTTGCCAGCCGAGTTCGCCTTCGTCGTCGAAGTCCTGTTGGAAGGGCAGTCCGATCCACACAGGCTGGGCCGTGCCGGGCGCAGCCAGCTCCATGGGCGGGTCGAGGTCGTCTTCAAGGTCCCCGCCGCCGTCCAGGAGGGCCTCATGCGCGGCAAGGAATGCCGTGGCCTGGTCCTCCAGGATGCCGCTGGCATTCCGGTTGTACCGCTCCGCAGCTTCAGGATCAGCAGGATCCACGTACCAATCGCTCGGCACCCCCCGTGCACGGTATTTTGCCGTTGCCTGGCCGGCCACGACGGCATCTTCCTGGATACGCTCTGCTTGCCCCACGGCGACCCTCCTGATGTTGCAGCCTCTGCCTGGATACGTGGGCACTCGGTTGTGTGCCGGTATTTGCGCAGTCGCTTTAGATACCTAATTACACGTGTGTAACTAGGGCGAGTCAAGCCGCGGCCGGGATAATAATCACTGAAGTTCCCCAACGCCGCGTACGCCACGCCCGGGAATTTTCCTCCGCAGGCCGCCAAGCGGCGGGCACCATAGGCCTGGGCGGCAAATTTGCCCGAAAAACCCGCGCCACTGGCGGGAAGTTACCCGGATTCAGCATAAATAGCAAGCACGCTTAGCATCGCATGTGATAAACATCACTTTCGGCGCGGTGCTTCATAGCCTGCGGAGAAACCGGATGACCCGCCGCCGGGCCGGTGGCAGGATGGTGCCATGACTACTCCTGCGCTCGATCTGATGGCCAGCCTTCGTTCAGGGAACTCAACGTCGCCGCGGCTTACCTGGTACGGCCCGGACGCGGAACGGGTGGAACTCTCCGGACGGGTCCTGGACAACTGGGTGGCCAAGACCAGCAATCTGCTGCAGGACGAACTGGACGCAGCCCCCGGAATGCGGCTTCGCCTCGAGCTGCCTGCACATTGGAAGGCAATGGTGTGGGCACTTGCCAGCTGGCAACTCGGCCTTGAAACCGTGCTGGAGGGAGGCCCTGCGGACTTCCTGGTCACGGCAGATCCGGAATCAGTGGACGGCAGGTACGACGCCGTCATCGCCGTCGCGCTTCCCGCTCTCGCCATGCGCTGGCCGGGGGAGCTTCCTGCGGGTTGCATCGACTACGCTGCGGAAGTGCGCTCCCACGGCGACATCTTCATGGCACATGCAGACGCGGACCCGGCTGTATCAGCACTCGTGGACCGGGAGGGCCGCGGGCACCTGCACCGGGATCTGCTCGACGGTTTCGCCGTTGCCCATGATGAGGGCGTGCGGCTCCATATACCTGCCGGCACCGGTCTTGAGGCAGCACTGGCGAACGCCCTGGGAGCGTGGAAGCAGGGCGGCTCGGTGGTCCTCACGCATCCAGACGTGGAGCTGACGGACAAGCTGCTGGCCGCCGAGCGTATCCACGGCAAATAGTGTTCCCGCCCCGGCTGGCTTTCCACAGCCGGCCCGCCTGAGCCGGAGAGGCCTGCTATGGCTGGCCGGGACCCTCGGAGGAGGCTTCGCGTTCCGCCGCCACCACGTGTTCCTTGGGCTGGTGGTGGAGCTCGATAAGTTCATGGTCGTGCGAGAACTCGGGTTCCTGGTCCAGTTCTTCGTTAAAGACCCAGAAGCGGTAGGCAAAGAACCGGAAAATGGTTCCCAGGACGAGTCCCACAACGCTTCCCGCAATGAAGAGTGACGGCTTGTCGTTGAGGTCCAGCACGTACTTCGCAAACCAGACGCACCCGGAGGCAATCAGAAGCCCCACCAGGTTCATCACGGCGAAGAGCACGGCTTCGCGCACCACGTTGGCCTGCTTGCGGTGCCTGAACGTCCAGTAGCGGTTGGCTACCCAGGAGAAGATACTGGCCACGATGGTGGCAACGGCCTTGGCCCAGACCTCGCTGCCGTGCATCGGACCCGTGAAAAGCCAGATGTAGACCGCGGAGTCGATGACGAACGCCACACCGCCGACAGCTCCGAACTTGGCCACTTCACGCCAAAAAAGCGAGGCCAGTCCCCGAATACGATCTGCAAGTGTGCTAAACATGACCCTCCATGGCCGAATGATCTGTGGGCCACGTGGCCAAAGGCCTATTTTAGCCCCCAAAACTCTGCGCCAGCCTCCCTTGGACCGTCCCGGGATGCCCCCTTCACCTTAATTTGCCTCCTCCGGAGCGGCCGAAAGCCGGGATACCGGACGGTCTTCGGTAGGCTGGCCCATGTGACTTTTCCAGTAATAGGTGTGGTTGGCGGCGGCCAGCTTGCGCGAATGATGGCCCCAGCCGCAACAGCACTCGGTTTCGAACTCCGTGTCCTTGTTGAAGGCGACGACGTTTCGGCGGTTTCGGCCGTGTCCACGTCGCCCGTTGGCGACTATAAGGATCTGCAGACGCTGCTTGACTTCTCAGAAGGCCTGGACGTGATGACCTTTGATCACGAGCACGTGCCCACTGAACACCTGCGGGCCTTGCAGGCGGCCGGCGTCAACGTCCAGCCCGGTCCGGACGCGCTGGTGAATGCGCAGGACAAGCTGGTGATGCGCGCCGCCGTAGACCGGCTCGAACTTCCCAACCCCGCCTGGGCGTCCGTGGACGACGTTGCCGCCCTGGTCAGTTTCGGTGACAAAACGGGCTGGCCAGTGATACTGAAGATGCCGCGCGGCGGTTACGACGGCAAGGGCGTACGGGTCGTAGGGTCCGCCGAAGAGGCCGCCGGGACGGAAGAGTGGTTTGCGGCCATGAGTCCGCTCCTGGCCGAGGCAAAGGTTGACTTCACGCGGGAGCTGTCCGCACTCGTGGCGAGGACGCCCGACGGGGAGGCCCGCGCCTGGCCCGTGGTGCATACGATCCAGGTGGACGGTGTGTGTGACGAAGTGATCGCTCCGGCCCTGGACATCCCCGTTGAGGTTGCGGCGGCAGCAGAAGATGCCGCCCTCCGGATAGCCGGCGAACTGGGAGTCACCGGCGTCCTGGCCGTGGAACTTTTCGAGACTCCCGGCGTGGGGGCAGGGTTTCTCATCAATGAACTCGCCATGCGCCCGCACAACACCGGGCACTGGACCCAGGACGGAGCGGTGACGAGCCAGTTCGAGCAGCACCTTCGCGCTGTCCTGAACCTGCCCCTCGGTGCCACCGATGCCCTGGCCCCGGTGACGGTCATGAAGAACTTCCTCGGCGGAGAAAACCAGGACCTGTACTCAGCATTTCCGCTGGCACTCGCGAGTGAGCCCGCGGCCAAAGTCCACTGCTACGGCAAATCCGTCCGTCCGGGCCGGAAAATTGGCCACGTGAACCTGGTGGGCACGTCCACGGCGGACGTTGATTCGGTCCGGCGCCGTGCCACGAGGGTGGCAAGCATCATCCGCGACGGGCGGGCAGCGGCGGAAGAGACGCCACAAACTTTCGAGGAGAACGCATGAGCGCCCCAGCAACGCCTGCCGCGGGTCCAGCGGCGAACCCCCTGGTGGGCCTGGTCATGGGCTCCGACTCCGACTGGCCGGTCATGGAAGCCGCAGCGGACGCCCTGGCCGAATTCGGGATTCCGTTTGAAGCAGACGTGGTCTCCGCACACAGGATGCCCACCGAGATGATCCGCTACGGGCAAACGGCCCACGAACGCGGACTCCGCGTGATCATCGCCGGGGCCGGCGGCGCCGCGCACCTGCCGGGCATGCTGGCGAGCGTCACTCCCCTGCCGGTGATCGGCGTGCCTGTGCCGCTGAAGACACTGGACGGCATGGACTCCCTGCTGTCGATCGTCCAGATGCCGGCCGGCGTCCCCGTTGCGACGGTTTCCATCGCCGGCGCACGCAACGCCGGACTTCTGGCTGTCCGCATGCTGGCCGCGGGAACCGATGAGCTCGCAGCTTCGCTGCGCACCGACCTTCTCGACTTTGCCGCCGACCTCAACGCTGTAGCCTCCCGCAAGGGGGCAAACCTCCGGCAGAAAGTCAGCGAGGTCTTCGCCGACGGCAACAGCTCCTTCCGGGGCAGCCGTTAGGACCGCCGGCATGTCCAGCAGCAAAGTTCCGCAGTCCGCCTCGGACACGGCCCTGACGGACCCGGTACGTTACCCGGTCAGCGCTTCCCCTCCCGTCCGCACAAAACGTGCCTTCGTGCTGGTCCTGCTGACCCTCCTCGTCCCCGGCAGCGCGCAACTCGTGGCGGGCGACCGCAGGCTGGGCCGGGCAGCACTGCGCGTGACGCTCTGCGTCTGGGCACTCCTGGTGCTGGCCTTGCTTCTGCTCATCGTCAACCGGACCGCGCTGGTCAGCATCATCACCAACCCCTTCGCATCGCTGGCCATCGTCATCGTGCTGGTGGCTCTCGCGGCCGGCTGGGCTGTCCTGTTCATCAACACCCTGCGGCTCATCCGCCCGGTGCTGCTGGCGCCGCCGGCGCGGCCCGCCGTCGGCATTGCCTTGGTGGTGGCACTGGTGCTGGGCAGCGGGTCGCTCGGCTACGCGGCATACCTGCTCAACGTCAGCCGCAACGCCATCGGCAGTATCTTCTCCTCGGGACCGGCGATTGATCCGGTGGACGGACGCTACAACTTCCTGATGATGGGAGGCGACGCCGGTGACGACCGCACCGGCCGGCGGCCGGACAGCCTCTCCGTGCTGAGCGTCGACGCCGAAACCGGCCAGACGGCCATCATCTCGGTACCCCGCAACCTGCAGAACGCGCAGTTCAGTGAGGGCTCCCCCATGCGGGCCATCTACCCGGACGGCTACGACTGCGGCGACGAGTGCCTGATCAACGCCATCAACACAGAGGTAACCAACGAGTACGCAGACCTTTACCCCGGAGTGGCCGATCCAGGCGCCCAGGCGACTTTGGAGGCCGTGTCCGGAACGCTGGGGCTCACCGTCCAGGCTTACGTCCTGGTGGACATGGAGGGCTTCTCCACGCTCATCGACGCCATGGGAGGCATCAGGATCAAGGCGGGCGGCTGGGTTCCCATGAGCGGTTATTTCGACGAATTCAGCAGGACCTACGGCGTGCCGCTGGGATGGATCCCCGCCGGTGAGCAAACACTCAACGGCAACCAGGCACTCTGGTACGGCCGGTCCCGCGAGTACGTTGACGACTACGCCCGCATCCAGCGCCAGCAATGCGTGCAGCAGGCCATGCTGAAGCAGCTGGACCCTGCCACGCTCCTGTCGAAGTTCGAGGACATCGTCAACGCGGGGACCCAAGTGGTGGAATCCAACATTTCCTCAACGCAGTTGGGCAGCTTCGTGGACCTCGCCATCAAGGCAAGAGGCCAGGACGTCAAGCGGCTGACCATCGGCCCGCCGGACTTCGACGCCTCCTTCTCCACGGTCCCGGACTTTGACCAGATCCACGTGCGCGTGGACGAACTTCTGGCTTCTGCATCATCCGCGCAGTCGCTGGGAACCCCTGACGATGCAATTGCTGTGCCCGCCGCCGGCGGCGGACCGGTGCAGGCTGCAGGAGCCTACGCTCCCACTGCTTCCCTGCTGGCCGGCGGAAGCCTTCCGCACCAGCCCACGCCGTCGGACTTCATCCCAGTGACCACAACACCCGACGGCGAGCCGATCACCGAAGAACTGCTGAACCAGCTCAAGCGCGAGGGTAACGAGCAGGCCATCGCCGGGCTCGTGGCCACCAACGGCCAGTGCGCCGCGCTCTAGCCCCGCTACATACGAAAGAAACGGAACCGGTTTTGTACGAGATTGAAAACGTCCTCCGGGATTACGCCTGGGGTTCGACAACGGCGATCGCATCGCTCCTGGGACGCCCGGAATCCGGTGGGCCCGAAGCCGAACTGTGGATCGGGGCGCATACTGATTCGCCGTCCGTGGCGCATGTCCCGGAAGACGGCACCGCGACTCCCCTCGATGCCTTGATCGCCAGCGATCCGGAGCACTTCCTCGGCACCGAATCAGTAACCCGGTTTGGGCCGCGGCTGCCGTTCCTGGCGAAAATCCTGGCCGCAGCCCAGCCGCTGTCCCTCCAGGTGCATCCAAGCCTGGAGCAGGCACGGGCGGGGTTTGCCCGTGAGAACGCGGAAGGTGTGGCGGCGGATGCACCACACCGGAACTACCGCGATGATAACCACAAGCCGGAAATGATCTTCGCGCTGACCCCGTTCGAAGCCCTGTGCGGGTTCCGCCCGCCGGCGGAAACCCGGGAGCTCCTGCTGCACGTCGCCTCAGCTTGTGAATCAGTGGACGCGCAGCCGCCTGCCGTTATCACGGCTCTGCTGGATGACCTGGGCGACGGCGACGAAGGTGCCGGCCTGCGGAAGGCGTTTGAACGCCTCATCACGGGCGGAGAAGCCGTGGCGGAAGCCACCACCCAGGTGGTGGCGTCGCTCCTCTCCCGGGGATCGCTGGCACCCTACGAAGCAGAGCTGGGAACGGCCATCAGCCTAAACGAGAAGTACCCGGGCGATCCCGGCGTCCTCATCTCCCTGCTCCTGAACCGGATATCCCTGCAGCCGGGAGAGTCCGTCTACCTGCCCGCGGGAAACGTCCACGCCTACCTGCACGGGCTGGGCGTGGAGGTCATGGCGTCCTCGGACAACGTCCTGCGCGGCGGGCTGACGCCCAAGTTCGTGGATGTCCCCGAGCTCTTGCGCACCATCGACTTCCACCCCGTGGCCGTGCCGATGCTCAATGCCGAAAAGACCGTCCTGGACCAGGAGCTCTACCGGCCGCCGTTCGAGGAATTCCAGCTGCAGCGGATCGAGCTCGGGCCGAATGATGGCCCCGTCCCGCTGGCGCAGTCCGGGGCCGCCGTGGTCATCGTCGTGGCGGGCGACGTCTACCTGGACTCACCCAAGGGCGACCTGCAGCTTTCACGGGGCGGCAGCGCATTCCTCGCCGCCGCCGAGGCCCCCGTCAACGTCCACCCTGTTGCCGGGAGCACGCAGCCGGCACTGGCGTTTGCGGTGACTACCGGCCTTTAGCCGCGCCGAAGCACCAGACGCGCGCGCCCGGCCGCAGTTTTGACGAGCCGGCGCGCCGTCTGGAGGCCCTTCCGTGCCAGCGGCATGGCCTTTGAGTACGCCGGGTAGAACGGGGACAGCGGCTTTTCCCACGTTCCCAGGAGCATGTTTTCGTGCTTGGCGAACTGCTTCTTGAAGTCCGAAATACCGTCGTTGAGCAGGCCGTTGAAGTCGTACCGGGAGCATCCGTCTTCCCGCATGGACTGCAGCGCCGCCCATTTGACCCCGTAGTTCACGCGCTGCTTCTGCCCCTCGGCGGAGACGCCGCCGTAGAGCTCGAAGGCGGTGGAGCCGCTGCGGGCCAGCCAGACGAACGCCAGCATCTGCTCTCCGTCGAATGCTCCGATGATGGGTGAACCGTCTCCCATGTTCCGGAAAATGTCCCGGTAGTACTGGTCCTCGTGGATACCGAAACCGGCGCGTTCCGCCGTTTCGTGGTAGATCGCGAGCACCTGCTCCAGCTCGGATTCGTTCTTGACCTTCCGGAACTCCACGTCGCTGCGCATTGCCTTGCGGATATTGGCGCGGGTGGACTTGGACATCTCCGCCATCAGTTCGTCATCGGACCTGCGCAGGTCCAGGATGAGCGTCCGCGGGATCAGGACCGTGTTGGTGGACTCCCGGAAACCGGCTTCGGACACCGCGGCCGCGTAGGGCGAGTCCTTGTCCCAGTCCGGTTCAATGCTCAGGGCAACGCCGCGGTGGCGGGCGGCGGCATGGTCCGCAAGGCTGCTGAGGACGGCGGGAGCGTCCTCCACCGAACACATCGGCCCCCTGGGGATGTAGACCAAAGCCCGGAACGGGACAGGAAGCCGCCGGATCAGCAGCTGGGCACAGCCGATCGTGTTGTCGCCGTCGTTCAGGAGCACGCGGTCCACGGACCAGCCGTGCATCGCCTTGGTCTCGCCCCAGCCCCAGAGCTGTTGCGGGTGCCCCTGGAACCGGTCGACGTATTCGTCCCAAAGGGCGCGGTCAGTACAGGGCACAACAGCTGGAATCATGGCTTAAACCCTATACCAAGGCTTAACGCCGGAGCCCCTGAACGCGCTGGGCGTTCCGGGGCTCCGGGTGGAATGCGTGGCCGCGGATCAGCTCTTGCGGGCGTAGCCTTCCCACTTGCTGGCCTGGTGCTCGCCGTCCACGAAGCGGATGGTCCCGGACTTGGAACGCATCACGATGGACTGGGTCAGGACCTTGTCCTTGGAGTAGCGGACGCCCTTCAGGAGGTCACCGTCGGTGATGCCGGTGGCAGCGAAGTAGCAGTTGTCGCTGGAGACGAGGTCGTTGGTGGACAGGACGCGTTCCAGGTCGTGGCCGGCGTCGATTGCCTTCTGCTTTTCTTCGTCGCTGGTGGGCCACAGCCGGCCCTGGATCACGCCGCCAAGGGACTTGATGGCACAGGCCGCGACGATTCCTTCGGGGGTTCCGCCGATGCCCATCAGGGCGTCGACGCCCGTTCCGGAGCGGGCGGCGGCGATGGCACCGGCGACGTCTCCGTCCATGATGAATTTGGTGCGGGCGCCGGCCTCGCGGATTTCCTCGACCAGCGGGCGGTGGCGGTCGCGGTCCAGGATCATGACGTTGAGCTGGTTGACCTTCACGCCCTTGGCCTTGGCGATCAGGTGGAGGTTCTGCTTCACCGGCAGGCGGAGGTCCACCATGTCGGCGGCTTCCGGGCCGGTGACGAGCTTCTCCATGTAGAACACGGCTGAGGGGTCGAACATGGAACCGCGTTCTGCCACGGCCAGGACCGCCAGCGCGTTGTTGATGCCCAGCGCGGTGAGCCGCGTTCCGTCGATGGGATCGACGGCCACATCGCATTCGGGGCCGGTGCCGTCACCGACGCGTTCGCCGTTGAACAGCATGGGGGCTTCGTCTTTTTCGCCTTCACCGATGACCACGACGCCGTTGAAGTGGACCGTCTGCAGGAAGGAGCGCATGGCGTCCACGGCAGCGCCGTCCGCCGTGTTCTTGTCGCCGAAACCCACCCAGTGTCCGCCGGCGATTGCCGCAGCTTCGGTAACCCGGACAAGCTCGAGGGCAAGGTTGCGGTCCGGCTCATCGTTGCCCACAGCCAGGGACGGTGAGATCGTGGAGTACTTCTGGGTCATGGACGCTGGTGACACGTGAACCTCTTCTTCGAGTGGCGATCATTGAACCCGCCCAGCCGGAACAGCGGGACGGTGATTCCTCTACTCCCGATCATAGTCGCGCTCACAGCTCCCGGGACGGCGGATGACGCGGGTGCGCAATGTGCAGGAACGGAGCGGCCGGGCACCCGAGGGCGCCGAATAGAACTTGCGTCCCCGGATGGGCGACTATAGAGGGGTGAATGACATGCAGGAAAAGACCAGTCCCAGTCCCGAGCCGGCCGGATCCGCAGGCAGCCAGGGCGCAGGTGGAACGGGCGCGGATGCCCCGGTTAAGCCTGTCATTCCGGCCGCAGCGGCCAAACGTGCCAACGCTTCGGTGATCGGCATGATCATCGCCCTCGTGGTGAGCATCGCCGCGTTCCTGCCGATCATCCTGATGAACCCGCTGCCCAAAAGCGACGGCTACCGTCCGGACGTCGACGTCGCGGCGGTCTCCAGGAATGCCGCGGATGTGGCGGGATTCACACCGGCGGCCCCCGATACGGGCGGCGCTTTCAGGCCGAACTACGCACGGTGGGAAGCGGGAACCGGCAGCGGGGTGCCCACGTGGGAGGTCGGCTTCCTGACACCCAAGGATTCGTTCATCGCCCTGGTGCAGACCACCAAGGCCAACCCCACCTGGCTGCTGCAGCAGACCCGCAACGCGCCGGTCACCGGCTCGCGCAACGCAGGCGGCCAGGAGTGGGAGCTCCGGGACACCGGCAAAGGCGAGAAATCCCTGGTCCTCGACTACCGCGGAACTACCGTCATCCTGTCCGGCGCCGCCGAACTGGACGAGTTCGCCACCCTCGCTGACGCCGTCGTGAAGTCCATCGACAGCAATCCCGCCGTCACAGTTTCACCTGCGGCCACCACTGCCCCTTAAGGTAAGCAGGGTGACTACCTACCTGACTCCCGCACTTGCCTGGCGCCGCCTGCGCGAAGGAAATGAACGCTTTGTCAACGGTGAAACTTCCCACCCCAACCAGGACGCATCCCGCCGGTCCTCATTGGTGGAGAACCAGCACCCCTTCGCCGTAATTTTCGGCTGCTCGGATTCGCGCCTGGCCGCCGAGATCATCTTCGACGTCGGACTGGGTGACGTATTTGTGGTGCGGACCGCAGGCCAGGTGATTGACGACGCCGTCCTTGGCTCGCTTGAGTACAGCGTCGGTGTGCTCGGGGTCCCCTTGATCGTTGTCCTGGGCCACGACAGCTGCGGTGCCGTCTCCGCCACCAAGTCTGCCGTGGAGACCGGACAGATGCCCACCGGATTCATCAGGGACCTTGTGGAGCGGATCACCCCGTCCGTCCTCACCTCGCTGCGCAACAACGAAACCGAGGTCAACGACATGGTGGTGGAACACGTGAAGCAGACCTCGCAGCGTCTGGTGGACAGCTCACGTGTGATTTCCGACGCAATCCAGGAAGGGCGGACTGCCGTCATCGGCCTGTCCTACAGCCTTGCGGAGGGCCGCGCGAACCTTGTTTCGGGAATCGGCGACCTCTAGAAGGCGCCGAAAAGCCGCGCTGCCGGGACCCGTAGCATGCTCTTCACGGTTTTCGGTGGCACGGCTGATCGCCCTAAGCTAACCCCATGACTTCCACTGAAGAATTCCGCATTGAACACGACACGATGGGCGAAGTCCGCGTCCCCGTGAACGCACTGTACCGTGCACAGACGCAGCGTGCAGTTGAAAACTTCCCCATCTCCGGCAAGACTCTGGAACGCGCCCACATCGAGGCCCTCGCCCGGGTCAAGAAGGCAGCCGCCCAGGCCAACGCTGAACTTGGAGTGCTCGACGGCGAGCTGGCCAAGGCGATCGCGGAGGCTGCCGATGAGGTAGCCACCGGCAAGTACGACGGCGACTTCCCCATCGACGTCTTCCAGACCGGTTCCGGCACGTCCTCGAACATGAACACCAACGAGGTCATCGCCGAACTGGCAACCCGGTCCCTCAAGGCTGCCGGAAGCGACAAGGTTGTCCACCCGAACGACCACGTCAACGCCTCCCAGTCGTCCAACGACGTGTTCCCCACGTCCGTGCACGTGGCCGCAACCTCGGCCCTGATCAACGACCTCATCCCGGCCCTCGGCTACCTGGCCGAATCCCTGGAGCGCAAGGCCGTTGAGTTCAAGGACGTCGTCAAGTCCGGCCGCACCCACCTGATGGACGCCACCCCGGTCACGCTGGGCCAGGAATTCGGCGGCTACGCAGCACAGGTGCGCTACGGCATCGAGCGGATCAACGCTTCGCTCCCCCGCGTTGCCGAAGTTCCGCTGGGCGGCACCGCTGTTGGAACCGGCATCAACACCCCGGCAGGCTTCCCGGAGCGTGTGATCGAGCTCCTCGCCACGGACACCGGCCTGCCGCTGACCGAGGCCCGCGACCACTTCGAGGCACAGGCCAACCGCGACGGCCTCATCGAAGCGTCCAGCCAGCTGCGCAACATCGCCATCTCCTTCATGAAGATCAACAATGACCTGCGCTGGATGGGCTCCGGCCCCAACACCGGCCTCGGCGAAATCGCCATCCCGGACCTGCAGCCCGGCTCCTCGATCATGCCCGGCAAGGTCAACCCCGTCATCTGCGAGGCGTCCATCATGGTCGCCGCCCAGGTCATCGGCAACGACACCGCCATCGCCTGGTCCGGCACCAACGGCGCCTTCGAATTGAACGTCGGCATCCCGGTCATGGCCTCCAACCTGCTTGAATCCATCCGCCTGCTGGCCAACACCAGCCGCGTCATGGCCGACAAGATGATCGACGGCATCACGGCCAACGTGGAGCGTGCCCGCTTCCTGGCAGAGGCTTCGCCGTCCATCGTCACCCCGCTGAACAAGTACATCGGCTACGAGAACGCCGCCAAGATTGCCAAGACGGCCGTGGCCGAAGGCCTCACCGTCCGCCAGGCCACCGAGAAGCTCGGCTTCGTCGGTGACGGTGAAGGCAAGGTCTCCGAAGCCGACCTCGACAAGGCCCTGGATGTCACCACCATGACGTCCCCGGCCCACAAGGCCTGACACCCGCAGCAAGTACGACGGCGGCCGCCCACCTTCCCAGCGAAGGCGGGCGGCCGCCGTCGTTTAAGGCAGGTTGGCGCACCTTCGGCCTCAGGGCCGTCCCGCCGTCGTAGGCACGTAACTTTGCACTATTACTGTCTGAGTGCAAAAATATACTCCATGGAAGAAAGTGCAGTTATTGAGGGCGGGCTCCGCGAACGGAAGCGCGCCGCCACACGTGCAGCCATCACTGCCGCCGCACGGGCACTGACCGCAGAACATGGCCTCAACGGCTATACCGTGGAGGAAGTATGCGAGCGCGCCGACATCTCCCGCCGCACCTTCTTCAACTACTTCCCCACCAAGGAAGACGCGATCATTGGCCACGCGGACGATGACATCCCCGCGGACGTCATCGAGGAATTCATTGAGGGCGGCGCCTCGTCTCCGCCCGGTGAAATCTCCCCCACCCTGTTCCAGGACCTGGTGCGGCTCTCCCTGCGGCTTTCCGAGGGCATGGCCGGCTCCGAGGAGGACACCCGGCAGCTGATCGGCGTGATCAAAAAAGAGCCCCAGCTGATCCTGAGGATCATCGGCATCACCGAGCAGCGCGAGGCGCAGTTCGCCCGCGACGTCGCCCGCCGGGAAGGCGTGGCCGCGGACCATCCCGTGGTGCAGATGGCCGTGGTGTTGCTTGGCACCATCGCCCGCAAGAGCAGCATGGCCTACTTCTCCGACGGCAACACCCGCCCTTACCCCGACCTGCTGATGGAAAACATCACGGCCGCCAGCACACTCTTCTCCCAGCCCCTCGGACACCCTGAAACCCCCGCCGCAGAAGGACAACCATGAGTATCGCCACCAAGCCGCCAGCGGGCCCCCTGCTGCTGACGCAGAAACGCATCTGGATCATCTTCTCGGCGCTGATCGCCGGGATGCTGCTGTCCAGCCTCGACCAGACCATTGTCTCCACCGCCATGCCCACCATCGTGGGCAAGCTCGGCGGGGTGGAACACCAGGCCTGGATTACTACCGCCTACCTGCTGGCCACCACCATCGTGATGCCCATCTATGGCAAGTTCGGCGACGTCCTGGGCCGGCGCAACCTCTTCCTGATAGCCATCGCGTTATTCACGCTCGCCTCGGTTGGCTGCGCCCTCGCCACCGATTTCTGGGGCTTTGTCATCTTCCGCGCCATCCAGGGCCTGGGCGGCGGCGGACTGATGATCCTCTCGCAGGCGATCATTGCCGACATCGTGCCCGCCAAGGACCGCGGCAAGTACATGGGCCCGCTCGGCGCCATCTTCGGCCTCTCCGCCGTGGCCGGTCCCCTGCTGGGCGGCTTCTTTGTGGACCACATGACCTGGGAATGGGCCTTCTACATCAACATCCCCATCGGCATCGCCGCTTTCGCCATCGCCTGGTTCACCCTGACGCTTCCCAACAAGAAGGCCGAGAAGCGGATCGACATCCTGGGCGTTGTTTTGCTCTCCGCCGCCACCACGTGCCTCATCTTCTTCACCGACTTCGGCGGCAAGAAGGATGAAGGCTGGGACTCCCCGTTGACCTGGGCCTTTGGTGCCGGGCTGCTGGTTTCGGCTGCCGCCTTTGTTATGGTCGAGCGCCGCGCCGAGGACCCCATCATTCCGCTGAGCCTCTTCCGGAACCGCATCTTCGTCAACGCCACGGCCATCGGCTTCACCCTGGGCCTGGGCATGTTTTCGGCGCTGGCCTTCGTGCCCACCTTCCTCCAGATGTCCTCCGGTACTTCGGCAGCGGAATCGGGCCTGCTGATGCTGCCGATGATGGCGGGCCTGATGGGCACCTCCATCTACTCGGGCATTCGGATCTCCAAGACCGGCAAGTACAGGATGTACCCCATCCTGGGTGCAGCCCTTACCATGGCGGCCATGCTGTGGATGACCACCCTTGCCGCTGCCACCCCCATCTGGGTCATCTGCGTCCAGCTGTTCTTCTTCGGGGCAGGGCTCGGCCTGATCATGCAGGTGACAGTCCTGGTGGTGCAGAACTCCGTCCCGGCCGATCAGATCGGCACCGCCACCAGCACCAACAACTACTTCCGCGAGGTAGGAGCCGCCATGGGCGTAGCGGTGTTCGGCGCGATTTTCACCAACAGGCTGTCCGAGTCCCTCACCAGTGCTTTCACCGGCGCCGGCGCATCTGCTGAACAGGCGGCACAGTCCACCAGCACCCTGGACCCGCACGCGCTGACCCAGCTCCCGGAGCAGCTGCGTGATGCCGTGGTCAACGCCTACGCAGGCTCCCTTGCCCCGGTGTTCTGGTACCTGCTGCCCTTTATCGCCGTGGCCCTGCTGCTGGCCATCACGCTCAAGCAGATCCCGCTCTCGGACACCGCCGGGATGGTGGCGCGCGGTGAGGCGGTCGGCGGCGAGGAAGCCGAGCTTCTTGCCGCCGGGCTTGCCGGCCAGGCCGGAAACAGCGTGAGGGACGACGACGGCGGGCTGGTCTCCCAAGGCCGCTGACCGCCGTCGTACTCCCCCAGCCGTGGCCGGGACGGGTGCCGCTGCACGGGAAACGGGGACGCCGCAATCCTGGGAGATTGCGGCGTCCCTGTTTTTAGTAGCTGGTCAGGGTTCGAAGTGCGCCGCCTCGGCAGGTGCCAGGGCGTGGCGGATGCTGGTCAGGTGCCCCGGCATGAGGTCGTCGGGAAGTTCATCCATTGTGAACCAGCTGACCGCCAGGGATTCGTCGTCGTTGACCCTTGCAGTCCCGCTGATGTACCGGCATAGAAAAACCACGTCGAGGAACTCGCAGACGTCACCGTTCGGGTAAGTGAAAGGGCCCACGGCCCCCACGGACACCACACGCTCGGCTTCTGCCACCACGGCGGTTTCCTCAAAAATTTCCCGCACAAGACCGCGGGCCGGCTGCTCCCCCGGATCCAGTATTCCGCTGATCAGCGCCCACTGCCGGTTGTCTGCCCGCTGGGCGAGCAGGATGCGGCCTGCAGCGTCCACCACCACTCCCCTGACCGCGGGGACCCACAGCGGGGCATTACCAATCTTCTTCCGTAAACTCAGGATGTAGTCAGGCGCAGGCATACGGACAGCCTACCCAGTGCTGCTTCTCAGGCAGGCAGCAGCATGGCGGCGGCCGCCCCGGCCAGCATGAAGGGGCCAAACGGGATGGAGGACTTCAGTGTTCCCCGCCGCGCCGCAAGCAGGGCAATGGACCACAGGCCACCCAGCAGGAACGCCAGGAAAGTACCGGCAAAAAGGTGCCCCCAGCCCAGGTAGCCCAGGTACATCCCCAGCACCCCGGCCAGCTTGACGTCACCAAACCCCATGCCCGGCGGATAAACAAGCCGAAGGACGAAGTAGAAGAGCCACAGCAGCCCCGCTCCGGCCACCACGCGCACCGGAACGGCGAGCAGGGCGGGCAGCGGACCCTCCGGCTCGGCGGCACCCGCCACAGCAGCTGCCATCAGCAGCAGCACTCCGGCCACGGCATAGGACGGGAATACGATCCGGTTGGGCAGGAGATGGTGACGGACATCGATCACCGTCAGCCGGACAGCCATCACGGCAAAGTACAGGCACGCCGCAAGCACCAGCCAAAAGGCCACCGGATTGTGCTGCCACAGTTCGCCGAGTCGTCCGATCACCCTCCGGATGCTACTGGAATTCCCCTGGCCGCCCTACCGCCCCCGCGTAAACTGTGGATATGGCGACATGGGATAGCCGGCACCGCCCGGACCCGAACGGCGGCGCACCCCCCGCAGATCCGATCACCACGTTCCGCAACCTGTGCCGGTCCTCGCCGTGGAAGTGGCAGTCCCTGCGCTTTGAATACTGGGACGAACCCTTTGCGGAGGCACCTTCTCCCGGCGCACCCCTGGTCAGGGCGTGGCTACGCCGGCCGGGGGCACTCCGCCTGGAAAGCCCTGAGGGACTGGTCCTCCACAGCACCACCGGCATCAACGACTCGCGGGATGGCTCCTACGTCAGTTCCACCCGGAAATCCTGGCTGCTGCCCCCGCATCTGGTCACCCCCGTCTACGATGATGCGGGCCTGGTCAAGCGCCGGCCCGAGGCAGCCTACGGGGAGCCCGGATTCGGGAACGGCCGCTTCTCGGCAGCACTCGATCCGGTGGAACTCGCCGGCAACGCACCGGTTCCCCTGGAGTTCCCGGGCAGCAACGCAGTCCAGGTACAGGAACTTCACACCGTCGACCACGAGGGCATGCCGGCGTTCGAGGCACTTGTGACGCCCACGGCGGCCTACCATCCCGGTGACCCCGCAGCGCCCCTCTGCCTTCCGGGGCCGTCCCGCATCCGGGTGGACCTGGGCACCGGGGTCTGCGTGGCCAGCCAGTCCTTGGAACCCGGGAACGAAGAATACGGCCACTGGCTCCGGATCATCGCCGTGGACGAGTACATGCTCGATGACCTGTTCCTGGCCGAATCGATGAACCTTACGGACGTGCGGCGGCACATCAGCTGGGACATCCCGGCCTGACCCTTTCCGCGCCATCAGCTAGGCTTCGCTGATGACTACGCTGAGCTCCGTCTGGCCACTCTTCGACCTCAGGCTGGCCACCCCACGGCTCGAACTCCGCCCAATCACGGACGACGAGATCCCCAGCGCCGTGGCCGCGGCCCGCAGCGGCATCCACCAAGCCGGCAGGAACCCGTTCAGCACCCCCTGGGCCGAGCTTCCCGCAGAGGAGCTCGGCCCCAACATGGCCCGCTGGTACTGGAAATGCCGCGCGGAATGTACCCCCGAAAGCTGGACCCTGCTCCTGGGCATCTGGCGCGGCGGGGAATTCCTGGGCTGCCAGGACGTGGGCGCGAAGGACTTCGCCACCCTTCGCACAGTTTCCACCGGCTCCTGGCTCAAGCAGTCCGCCCAGGGGCAGGGACTGGGCAAGGAGATGCGCGCCGCGGTCGCACTGTACGCCTTCGACTGGCTCGGCGCCGACGCCGCCGAATCAGAGGCAGCAGCCTGGAACAAAGCCTCCCTGGGTGTCTCCCGCTCCCTCGGCTACGAGCTCAACGGAACCACCCGCAAGGCCTGGGGCACCAAGGCCGAAACAGTCCAGCACGTCCGCCTCACCCCCGAGACCTTCAAACGCCCCGACTGGACCCTCCACGTAGAGGGCCACGAAGCAGCAGCAGCGTTCCTCAAGGTCACTTAGTGCCCGGTGGCTGGGTCCGTCCGTCGCTAACACTTCGTCGTCAGGTTGAGTGCGGCGCCGTGGCTGGGTTCGCCAGGCCACGGTCCTTCTCCGTCGCTTAGACACGACGCATAGGGCCACCTGCGGTCGCTGGGCGACCTCCGGCAGCCGATGCGCCGCGATGCGCTCCTACGAGAAGGCCCGTGACCAGGCTTGTGAGCACGTTCGTCTCGCGCGGTGAGGCAAGGCACACGTGGGTCGCCAGCGCTTCGCGTAGGAGCGCATCGCCGACCAGAGCGCTGCGCAGGTCGTCCGCGACCGGAGCGGCGCGGCGGGAGGTGTCTAAGCGACGGCGAAGTGCTGGGGACCCACGGACCCGGCTACTGCCACACACGAAAGGGCCGCGACCAGCCCAAACGCGGTCACGGCCCTTCCTCCAGGGGACCTAGCCTTCGAGCAGTTCTGTGACCAGGGCTGCTATTGGCGAGCGTTCGGAGCGGGTCAGGGTGACGTGGCCGAAGAGCGGGTGTCCTTTCAGGGTTTCGACGACGGCGGCGATTCCGTCGTGGCGTCCGACGCGGAGGTTGTCGCGCTGGGCGACGTCGTGGGTCAGCACGATCTTGGAGTTCTGGCCGATGCGGCTCATGACGGTGAGGAGGACGTTCTTTTCGAGGGACTGGGCCTCGTCCACGATCACGAAGGCGTCGTGGAGGGAGCGGCCGCGGATGTGGGTGAGGGGCATGACCTCGAGCATGCCGCGGTCCATGACCTCCTCCACCACTTCCTGGCTGACCAGCGCGCCGAGGGTGTCGAAAACGGCCTGGGCCCAGGGATTCATCTTTTCGGACTCGGAGCCTGGCAGGTAGCCCAGTTCCTGCCCGCCCACGGCGTAGAGGGGACGGAAGACGATCACCTTGCGGTGCTCGCGGCGTTCCAGTACGGCTTCCAGGCCGGCGCAGAGTGCCAGGGCTGACTTGCCGGTGCCGGCCCTGCCACCGATCGATACGATTCCGACGGCGGGATCCATCAGCATGTCGATGGCCAGGCGCTGTTCGGCGGACCGGCCGTGGAGGCCGAAGACGTCCCGGTCGCCCTTCACCAGGCGGACCTGCTTGTCGGGGCCTACCCGGCCCAGGGCGGATCCCCGGTTGGAAAGCAGGACGAGTCCGGTGTTGACCGGCATCTCGGCTGCCGCGGGGATGAAGACCGGCTCATGGCCGTACAGAGCGGAGATTTCCTGTTCGTTGGCTTCAACCTCGGCAACGCCTGTCCAGCCTGAATCCTTGACCAGCTCGTTGCGGTATTCGTCGGCGGTGAGCCCCATGGCGGAGGCCTTGACCCGCATCGGCAGGTCCTTGGACACTACCGTAACGTCCCGGCCCTCGTTGGAGAGGTTCTTGGCTACGGCGAGGATGCGGCTGTCGTTGTCGCCGCTGCGGAAGCCCAGTGGCAGCACCTCTGCGGAAATGTGGTTCAGCTCCACCATGAGGGTGCCGCCGTCGTCTCCGATGGGGATGGGCTGGTTGAGGCCGCCATGTTTGACCCGGAGGTCGTCGAGGAGCCGGAGTGCCTTGCGTGCGAAGTAGCCGAGTTCGGGATCATGCCGCTTGGCCTCAAGCTCGGTGATAACCACCACCGGGACGATGACTTCGTGTTCGGCGAAGCGAAGCAGTGCGCGGGGGTCGGACAGCAGGACCGAGGTGTCGATCACGAAGGTGTGGATGTCGGCTTCCTTTCCGGAGACGGCAAAACCGGCCGCAGCATCCGTTGCTGCGCCGGTTTGTGTGGTGGCTCGCATGGCGCGAGAGGTAGCTTTCCCTCCCTGGTCAAAAACGACCTCGGGCAGTTGTTCAGAAGTAGCCACATCGACTCCAGCCCCGGGCGCCAGCCCGGATTTGTTATTGGTGAGGCGGCTCGGCCACGAGGCCGGGTCCGGCCTCCCATACAACCGGTGCGATGTTTCGCTCCATGTACTGGCCTCCCCGATCAGCCGGCGGTTTTGCCTGCTGATGGATATAACGTAATTCCACCCCAAGTAATTTCCGCAACCATTACGCGGCGATTCCTGTTGCGCTTGCGTGAACTCGCAGTGAATGGCGGACGTCAGGAGCCGAAGCGCCGCTGCCTGCCCGCGTAGTCGCGGAGGGCACGCAGGAAGTCCACCTTGCGGAAGGCGGGCCAGAGCGCCTCGCAGAAGTAGAACTCGCTGTAGGCGCTTTGCCACATGAGGAAACCCGAGAGCCGTTGCTCGCCGGAAGTCCGTATCACCAGGTCAGGGTCCGGCTGCCCGCGGGTGTAGAGGAAGCGGGAAATGTCGTCCACGCTCAGCTCGTCGGCAAGCTGCGGGATGTCCTTGCCTTTGGCCATGGCGTCGCGCAGGAGTTCGCGCACGGCGTCCACGATTTCCCGGCGCCCGCCATAGCCCACCGCAACGTTGACGTGGATCTTCTCGCGGACCGGCGTGCGCGCAGTCAGCTTGTTCAGGCGCTCGGCGAGGTATTCGGGAAGCAGTTCGGGCGCCCCCATCGCGTGGACGGAGATGTTGGAGTCCTCGTCCAGGCGGTCCAAGGTGTTGGCGATGATGCCCATCAGGAGGTCCAGCTCTTCGCTGGAGCGGTTCATGTTGTCCGTGGACAGCATGTAGAGCGTGACCACCTTAACGCCGAGCTCCTGGCACCAGCCCAGGAACTCATGGATCTTGTCCGCACCTGCCTGGTGGCCCTGGCTGGTGGGGGCGTTGAACTGCTTGGCCCACCGCCTGTTGCCGTCCACCATGACCCCAATATGGCGCGGGATCCGGTCCCGGGATAGGTCTTTGAGGAGCCTGCGCTCGTAAAAGCCGTAGAGGAACCCGGGCAACTCCACGCGTCCACTCACCTGACTTCCTTGCTGTACGTACTTGCCACATCCTAGGCTACCGCCAGCCTGGGCAGTGGCAGTCCCACCGGGCACCGGCCGCCGGAGGATAAGACATTACCCGCCAGTAACTTACCGGGACGTAAGTTATTCTGGAGCGATGAAGAGCGACTCTCCGGATACCCCGCACGTGCCGGAGCCGAAGAGACATCCGGCGGAAGCAAACCCCGAAACCGGTGCGGTGGACGACGCTGCAGTCAGGCTCGCTGAGCTGCTGATGATCAAGCCAAAGTGGCGCGGCTGGATCCATACCGTCACAGCACCGCTGGCCCTCATCGCCGGGATTGTCCTGGTGGCACTGGCTCCGACGCCGGACCGCAAGATCACATCAGCCATCTACGCCGCCACCGGCGTGCTGCTCTTCGGGATCAGCGCCGTTTACCACCGCGGCAACTGGTCCCCCGGCGTAAAGATGGTCCTCAAGCGGCTGGACCACACCAACATCATGCTGGTGATCGCGGGCAGCTATACACCGCTGGCCTGGACCCTCCTGGACCGTCCGCAGGCGGTCCTGCTGCTGTGGGTCATCTGGTCCGGAGCCATCCTTGGCGTGCTGTTCCGGCTCCTGTGGACGGACGCGCCGCGGTGGCTGTACGTTCCCATCTACATTGCGCTGGGTTGCGGCGCCTTGTTTTACCTTCCGCAGTTCTTCCAGGCCAGCGTTCCGTCAGCCGTGCTGATCTGCGTCGGCGGCGCCCTCTACATTGCCGGCGCAATCTTCTACGCCCTGAAGAAACCGAACATCAGCTACCACCACTTCGGCTTCCACGAGCTCTTCCACGCTTTCACCGTTTTTGCCTTCGCGGCCCACTTCACGGCCATCACCCTGGCAGTGCTGGGCTGAGCTGCGGCAGGCGGAAAGCGGAGAGTCCGGGCGCCTTACTCCCGCGGCCGGGACTGGCCGGGGGCAATGCCGTTCCCGTCGCCGTCGGACCGGCCGGGTTCGGGGGCATTGAGCCCGTCCTGGGCGTCGGACGCCTGCACGTCGGCGGCGGCAGCGGCCGCAAGGCGGTCCTCCTCCACCTGGGCACGGTACCGCACCCTGCGGATCCGCCGCACCATGTCGACGATCAGCAGTGCGGTGGCCACCACGAAGAAGGCAGTCATGATGAAGCCCAGGAGGCCCGGCGTCACCTGATCCTCCGAGATACCTTCCCGCAGAGTAGGGGTGGGCAGCGGTGTGGGGGTTGTGGCCAGGCTGAGGAGCAGACGATGCACGTTTAAAACCTTCTGTGGAACGGGTTGCAGCAGGCGGCGGACAGCACGGCCACAGGGCCTGAACCTATCTTCTACGCGGCATAGAAATTGCCTGCGGTTCTATCTTAGCCCCGCGAACAGATCCTTTTCCGGGAGCTCCGAGGGTACCCGGGAGCGGATCAGCGAGTAGTCCTCCCACGGCCAGGCGCGCCGCTGCATCTCAGCGGAGACGGCAAAGAAGAACCCCAGCGGATCCACCTGCGTCCGGTGGGCCCGGAGGGCGTCGTCGCGCACTTCGAAGAAATCCCCGCAGTCCACCTGCGTGGTGGTGGGGTGCGGAGCCGGCGGCGGGGTGTGCCCCTCGGCGTCGGACTCCAGCCACGCGGCCAGGCGCTCGGCGTACGGGGACTGCAGGCCGGCCTCTTCCAGCGCGAAGTGCAGCGCACGGAAACGCTCGGGGCTGAAGGCCCGGTCATAGTAGAGCTTGCTGGGTTCCCATGGATCCCCCGCCTCCGGGTACCGGGCGGGGTCGCCGGCGGAATCGAAGGCTTCAACAGCAACCCGGTGCGCCATGATGTGGTCCGGGTGGGGGTACCCGCCGTTTTCGTCGTAGCTGAGGATGACGTGGGGCTTGAAGGACCGCACCAGCCTCACCAGCGGTGCTGCAGCATGGTGCAGGGGCAGGGTGGCGAAGGAACCGGAAGGCAGCGGAGGCAGCGGGTCGCCCTCGGGGAGCCCGGAATCAACAAAACCCAGCCAGCGTTGCCTGATGCCCAATATGGCGGCGGCCCGGTCCATTTCCAGCCGCCTGGCCCCTGCCATGTCCCGCTTCGGGTGGGGTTCGCCCTCCACCGCGGGGTTTTGGATGTCCCCGCGGGAACCGTCCGTGCACGTGGCAACCATGACATCCACGCCAGAGGCGGCATACATGGCCATGGTCGCAGCGCCCTTGCTGGATTCATCATCCGGGTGGGCGTGGACTGCGAGCAGCCGTAGCGGTGCCGGGGAGTTGCTGGACGCTGTCATGGAAGGACGGCTCCTAATTCATCTTTTGCCAAGTGCTGCTGAATGGACGGGGAACGGGGGTGGACTGCTGCCGGTCGCCGCTGCAACCGGCCCCGGCGGAAAGGGCACTAAACTGGTCTGGTGACTTCCCCGGACCAGCCGGCTCCAACCGCGCCCGCAGACACTAGCCTAGCCAATCGCTATGGTGCTAAAAAGCGCGGCTTGACGCCCGCCGCCAAGCGCACCATTGCGGGCGTGGCCCTGGCCGGAGGAATCGGCTTCATGGCGTGGGTTTCAACGTCCAACTCGCTGACGGACGTCACGTTCAAGGACGTGGGATACACCACTCCCGATGCCACCCTTGCTGAGGTGGACTTCCAGGTGACCCGCGAGCCGGGGACCGCCGTCAAGTGCGCCGTCAAGGCGCTCGATTCAAAGTACGCGGTGGTCGGCTGGAAAGTGGTGGACATTCCCGCGGACGCAGCGGAAGGAACGGCCGACGGCGGCAGGACAGTTTCGCAGCGGGTGGCCGTGCGCACCGAGTCGCTTTCCGTGTCCGGCGTGGTGGACAGCTGCTGGATAGCTGACGGAACAGCGTAAGACATGTGATGTGCGCCGCTCCATTGTTGGGTTAAGTCCGGGGGATTGACTACAATGGAGCAATACCTTTACCCCGCTGAGCTGGTTGCTGTTCCACAAGTGGCCACCGTGGCGGGGTCTTTTGCATGTAGGACCATTAGAGGAGAAGTCCGTGTCTACCACCAACAGCGCAGCTGCAGCCTGGCTCACCCAGGAAGCTTTTGACCGCCTGAAGGCAGAGCTGGACCACCTTTCCGGCGCTGGCCGGGCGGAGATCGTCCAGAAGATTGAAGCAGCCCGGCAGGAGGGTGACCTTAAGGAGAACGGCGGCTACCACGCTGCCAAGGAGGAACAGGGCAAGATCGAAGCCCGCATCCGCCAGCTCACGGCGCTGCTCCGCGACGCCCATGTGGGCGAGGCTCCTGCAGACGACGGAATCGTTGAGCCCGGCATGATCGTCGTCGCGAGGATCGCAGGCGACGAAGAGACCTTCCTCCTGGGCTCGCGTGAAATCGCCGGCGACTCGGACCTGGACGTCTTCAGCGAAAAGTCACCGCTGGGTGCGGCCATCCTTGGCCACAAGGAAGGCGACACGCTGAGCTACGTTGCTCCCAACGGCAAGGACATCAAGGTGGAGATCCTGTCCGCCAAGCCGTACGCAGGCTAGTTTCCCGCGCACCAAAAGCGCCGGCCGTCCCCTGGGGACGGCCGGCGCTCTTCGTTTATTGGGTCATTCGGGGATGCCGTTACGGCGTCCTGCCGGTCCGCGGGCGCAGGAGCAGGGCCGCCACCACTCCCCCGGCCGCGCCGCCCAGGTGGGCCTGCCAGGAGACGAAGCCGGCCACGATGGGCAGGACTCCCAGAAGGATGCTTCCGTAACCCATGAAGAGGACCACGGCCAACAGGATTTGGCGCCAGCTCCGGTTGAAGAAGCCGCGGACAAGCAGGAATGAAAACAGCCCGAAGACGAGGCCTGACGACCCCACGGTGATGCCGCCGTCGCCGATCAGCCACACGGTAAGGCCGGATCCCAGCCAGCTGAATGCCAGCGCCGTCAGGAACACCCGGAGGCCCGAGAGGAACACCAGGAAGCCAAAGATGATCAGCGGCAGGCTGTTGGACAGCAGATGGTTCAGGTTCGCGTGCAGGAGCGGAAACGTGAAGATGTCCAGCAGCCCGTCAGCGCTGCGCGGCCGCAGGCCGAACGTGCTGTTAAGCGAACGCAGCATCACCATGTTGAACAGCTCAATAACAAACAGCAGGACCACGAAGGCGCCCAATACCAGGAGGCCGCCTTTGGCCCTTGCGGCCACGGTCTGCCGCTGCCCGAAACCCATCAGCCCGGCCATGGCGCGTCCTAATGCACCACGATTGGCTGGAAGCCTTCGGCACGGAGCGCGCTGAGGACCTGCTCACCGTGCTGGTGACCCTTGGTTTCGAGGTTCACCGTGATGGAGACGTCCCCCATGCTGATGGAGCCGCCTACCCGGGTATGGTCAAGGCCCGTCACGTTGGCATCGTTCTCCGCAATGATCCTGGCGATGGTGGCCAGTGAGCCCGGGCGGTCGTCCAGCATCATGCGGACGGTCATATAACGCCCCGCGGCGGAAAGGCCGCGCTGGATGACCTTGAGCATCAGCATCGGGTCGATATTGCCGCCGGAAAGAACCACTGCGGTGGTTCCGGGATTTTCGATTTTGCCGTCCATGAGTGCTGCCACTCCTACGGCCCCGGCGGGTTCCACCACCATCTTGGCCCGTTCCAGCAGGAAGATCAGCGCACGGGCCAGCGAGTCTTCGCTGACGGTGACCACGTCATCCACCAGTTCGCGGATGATGCTGAACGGCAGCTGGCCGGGACGCCCCACGGCAATGCCGTCCGCCATGGTGGACACCTTCTTCAGGGGTACCAGCGCGTCAGCCGCCAACGACGGCGGGTAGGCTGCGGCGTTTTCCGCCTGGACGCCAATGATGCGGATTTCCCGGCCCAGCTCCTTTGCCCGCGCCTTGATGGCGACGGCGACACCGGCCAGCAGCCCGCCGCCGCCGACGCCCATCAGGACCGTATCCACGTTGGGCACCTGTTCCAGGATCTCAAGGCCCAGGGTGCCCTGGCCGGCAACAACATCCACATTGTCAAAGGGGTGGACGAACACCGTGCCGGTCTCGTTGCTGTAGCGTTGGGCTTCCGCGAGCGCTTCGTCGACATTGTGGCCGTGCAGGATCACTTCGGCGCCGTGGCTGCGGGTGGCAGCAAGCTTCGGCAGCGCGACGCCCAGCGGCATGTAGATCCGGGCTTTGATGCCCAGGCTCTTGGCGGCCACGGCCACGCCTTGGGCATGGTTGCCGGCCGATGCCGCCACAACTCCCCGCTTCTTCTCCTCCGGGGACAGCCGGGCCATGCGCACGTAGGCGCCCCGGACCTTGAACGATCCTGCCCGCTGCAGGTTTTCGCACTTGAAGTACACGTCGCCGCCCACCATGGCCCCCAGGGCCCTGGACGATTCCACAGGCGTGCGCGCAATAATCCCGTCAAGCAGCTTCTGCGCCTCCAGGACATCGTCCAGTGTGACGGGAAGGGTTTCAAGGATGTTCACGGACTATTCTCCTCTGGATTCGTCCCCGGTGCCCCGCTCCGCTGAGGTGCGGGCATCAGGATGTTCTGCTGTCGTGCCGGTAACGGCGTCCCTGCCGCGCTGGATCGGCTCCGGCGGCTCGACGTGCTTAATCGTGTTGTCCGCCGGCGGGCCAGCCACCAGCGGCGTTGCCGGCACTTGTTCATGTTCCCACGTTCTGGCGGCAATGTAGCGAATGGCGGAATTTGCGACGGCGAGGATGGGCACCGAGAACAGGGCGCCGGGGATGCCGGCCAGGTAGGAACCCGCGGCCACGGACAGGATGACGGCCACCGGGTGCAGCGCTACGGCCTTGCCCATGACGAGGGGCTGCAGGATGTGGCTTTCCAGTTGCTGGACCAGCAGCACGATGGCCAGCATGATCAGGGCGTTCACCGGGCCGTTGGCCACCAGGGCCAGCAGCACGGCGATGGCGCCCGTGACCAGGGCACCAACAATCGGAATGAACGAGCCTATGAACACGAGCACGCTCAGCGGAAGCGCCAGCGGAACGCCGATGATGGCCGCTCCCACGCCGATGCCCACCGCATCCACGAACGCAACGAACATCTGGATGCGGGCGTAGCTCACCATGGATGACCAGCCCTTGCGCCCGGCCCCAAACGTTGCGGCCCTGGCCTTTTTGGGAAGCAGCCGCACCAGGAACGCCCAGATCCTGTCCCCTTCCAGCAGGAAGAAGATCAGGACGAAGAGCGCAAGGATGAGTCCCGCGGCAAAATGCCCTGCAGTGCTGCCGAAGGAAAGGGCCCCGCTGAGGATGCTGCTGCTGTTGTCCTGCAGCGCGGTACTTGCTTCCTGCAGGTACTGGTCAATCTGGTCTGCGGTCAGGTGGAGGGGCCCCTCTGACAGCCAGTCCTGGATCTGCCTTATTCCGGTCAGCGCCTCGGACCAGAGTTCCCCGAAACCGACGATGAGCTGCCTGCCCACCAGCGCCAGCGCTCCCGCAATCAGGCCCAGGAAGCCCAGCACGGTGATGGCTACGGCCAGGCCTGCCGGCACCCGGTCGCGCTTGAGCCACCCCACCACCGGGTTCAAGAGGCCGGCCAACAGAGCGGCCACCATGACGGGGATGATGAGGAAGCTGATCCCCCTCAGCAGCCAAACCAGGGCCCCGCCCACCAGGAGGATGAGTCCAAGCCGCCATGCCCACGATGCGGCGATCCGGATTCCATAGGGAATGTCCTGGTCCAGTTCACGGTCCGTTCGAACCCTCAACGGCGGCACGGCAGCAGGCTGTTGCTGCAATGGGGATGGGCTGGTGGGCGGTACGGGATCCCCGGTTGGCGTCATAGCCTAATACTTCCCCAGCCGTCCCCTAATGGGAAACTGCTATCCGGCCCCACCAGGGCTGTAGTCAATTCCCCACTCAATGGTGAAGGATTCGCCCGGCGCCAGCCAGCGGAGGCCGTCGCCGGAGTTGAAGGCGTTGGCAGGTCCGGTCATGGGTTCGACGGCGACTGCGCGGCTGCGGCCGGGGTACAGGGTGCTCACATAGACGTGGACATATCCGCATGCTTCGTCCTGCCAGAGGCTCACGCTCTGCCCGTCAGCCGAGGCAAGGGTGTGCCGGGCTTTGCCTGCTTCACGCTGCAGGTCCGTGAGGGCAACATCAACACTGAGGTCGGCGATATTCTTGCCCGCCCGGAAGTCCGTATCCCCCTCTACGGGAGCGCTGCTGCGGGGAATGAGGCGTTCATCCACCAGCAGTTGGGTATCGGCGGCAACCGTCAGCACCAGTTCCTCGATGGGCGAGTCACCCAGGCGGAGGTACGGGTGGGCGCCCAGGACAAAGGGGGCGGATGCCTTGGCGTGGTTGGTCAGGGTCTGGCGCACCACCAGCCCCAGGTCATCGTTTATCAGGTACTGGACGCGGTGCCGCGCCAGGAAGGGGTAGCCGTGCTGCGGAAAGATGGTTGCTTCCAGGGAGACGGAGTGCTGTGACTCGTCTACCAGAGCGTAGGCGGCATTGCGGAGCAGGCCGTGGCTTGCGTTGTTCCGGGACACTTCGGTGATGTCCAGCTGCTGCTTCTTGCCATCAAGGAACCACGTTCCGTCCTCCACCCGGTTGGCCCAGGGCGCCAGCGTAATTCCCGTTGCGCCGGGCGGGATCTGGTCATCGCCGTAAGTCTCCGTCAGGAGCACATTTCCCCTGGTGAACGAGCGGAGGCCGGCGGCAAGTTCGGTGACGACAGCCAATGCGTCGCCGCGCCGGAGCTCGTACTGCCGGCCCGTCGCGTAGGCCTGGGCGTTGGAACCGGCAAGGGAATCCTGGGAGGAAGTCGATGTCATGGGCATTACCGTACCGCGGCCACGCCGGGTCCCTCCAGCCCAACATGTTGTCTTTTGTTGTTAACTATTCTTTTTTGAGCGAATGTGCGACACTTCTTCTATGACAGGGACCACCAGCACCAGACTTTCGGACGGCCGGGAGCTGATTTATTTCGATGACGCCGGCACCAGCACCCCGCGTGCAGCCGAGTTCACCACCGACCACCGTGGCCTGCCTCCGCGCGGTGAACCGGGAGAAATCCGCTTCGACGCTTTGACTGAAGAATGGGTGGCCGTCGCTGCCCACCGGCAGTCCCGGACCCACCTTCCTCCCGCAGACCAGTGCCCCATCTGCCCCACCACCGGCAGCAACCCCTCGGAAATTCCGGCTGCCGATTACGATGTGGTGGTCTTCGAGAACCGCTTCCCGTCCCTCGGCCCGGCCGTCGGCCCCGTCCCGGACCAGGCCGCGTGGGGAACAAAGGGTCCGGCCTATGGCCGCTGCGAGGTGGTGTCCTTTACGCCCGAGCACACAGGTTCCTTCAGCGGGCTCAGCGAGGTCCGCTCCCGCACGGTGATCGAGGCCTGGGCACAGCGGACCGCCGCCCTGAGCGCATTGCCCGGGATCAAACAGGTATTCCCGTTTGAAAACCGTGGCGCGGATATCGGTGTCACCCTGCACCATCCCCACGGCCAGATCTACGCCTACCCCTATGTCACTCCCCGGGCGGGCGTCCTGGGCGCAGCTGCACGCAAGTTCTACGATGCGCAGGACGGCCGGGAGACCCTGACCGGCTCACTGCTGAGGGCGGAGCGCGAGGATGGCAGCAGGATGGTCATGGAAGGCGAGAACTTCAGTGCCTACGTCCCGTTCGCGGCCCGCTGGCCGCTGGAAATCCATCTGGTTCCGCACCGCCACGTTCCGGACCTGGCGGCCCTGAGCGGAGAAGAGAAGGATGAACTGGCGCACGTCTACCTCGATCTGCTCAAACGCCTGGATGCCCTGTATCCCACTCCCACGCCGTACATTTCCGCCTGGCACCAGGCTCCCCTGGAGCCGGCGCTGCGCGCTGCGGGCTATCTGCACCTGCAGCTCACCTCACCCCGGCGTGCTGCCGATAAGCTGAAGTACCTTGCCGGTTCGGAGGCAGCGATGGGTGCTTTCATCAATGACACCACCCCGGAAAGCGTGGCCGAACGCCTGCGCGCCGTCTCCGTTCCGCCGTCCGCCGCCTTCCCGGCCGTCCTGGCCGCCGCGCCCGAAGGAGCCCCCGCGTGAGCACTGCACCTGACCCCCTCGCCGCCGCAGCCGGCACCCAGGACCTCGCCGCCCGGTTCACGCACGAGTTCGGGAGCGCTCCTGCCGGCATCTGGCAGGCACCGGGGCGCGTCAACCTGATCGGCGAGCATACGGACTACAACGACGGCTTTGTCCTGCCTTTTGCCATCGACCGCACTGCCCGGGTGGCCGTTGGAGTGCGCTCCGATTCCACGGCCCGGTTGCTGTCCACCTACGGCGACCAGGGCATTGTCACCACCACGCTTGACTCCCTCGAGCCCGGCGCCGCCAAGGGCTGGACAAAGTACCCGCTCGGCGTCATCTGGGCGCTCCGCAGGCGCGGTATCGATGTGCCGGGCATCGACCTCCTGCTGGACTCGAACGTCCCCCTCGGGGCCGGGCTTTCCTCGTCCCACGCCATCGAATGCGCCGTCATCACCGCCCTGAACGAACTGACCGGCGCAGGACTGGAGGCGCAGGAGATGGTCCTGGCCACCCAGCAGGCCGAAAATGACTTCGTGGGAGCCCCCACCGGAATCATGGACCAGTCAGCGTCACTGCGCGGTTCACAGGGCCATGCGGTGTTCCTGGACTGCCGGGACCAGACCGCCCGGCTGGTTCCCTTCGAGACGGAGCCCGCCGGCCTGGTATTGCTCGTCATCGACACCAAGGTTTCACACTCGCACTCTGACGGCGGCTATGCCTCGCGGCGTGCGTCATGCGAGCTCGGCGCCCAGGTCCTGGGTGTTAAGGCACTGCGTGATGTACAGGTGGGAGACTTGGAGGAAGCCAGCGGACTCCTGGACGAAGTGACGTTCCGGCGGGTTCGGCATGTTGTCACCGAAAACGACCGGGTCCTCCAAACCGTGGAACTTCTCGCGGAGCAGGGCCCGTCAGCCATCGGACACCTGCTGGATGCGAGCCACGCTTCCATGCGCGACGACTTTGAGATCTCCTGCCCCGAGCTGGACCTCGCCGTGGATACGTCGCGGGCCAGTGGCGCACTTGGCGCCCGAATGACCGGCGGCGGTTTCGGTGGAGCGGCGATCGCGCTCACCCCTGCCGGCTCCGAGCAAAAGGTGCGCGACGCCGTCGTACAGGCCTTTGCCCGGGCGGGCTTCACGGCACCGGACATTTTCACGGTTTCGCCTGCCGCGGGTGCCACGCGCATCGCGTAGGCGCCAAGACACTGGCGCAGGAACTAATGAAGGCCCCACCGTGAGGTGGGGCCTTCATTGTTAAGGAACAGACGACGACGGCGGCGCCGCCTGGGTGCTAGTCGTCCCCGCGCAGGATGGCCAGCAGGCGAATGATCTCTACGTACAGCCAGACCAGCGTGACGGTCAGGCCGAAAGCGGCCGTCCAGGAGAAGCGCTGCGGAGCACCGCTTCGGACGCCGGCTTCAATGCTGGTGAAGTCCATGACCAACGAGAAGGCCGCGAGGCCGATGGCCAGGATGCCGATGGCGATGCCGATGATGCCACTTCGCAGCCCGAACGGCTCAGTGGTCAGACCCGTCATCATCATGACGAGGTTCACCACGGAGAACAGCGCGTAGCCAACAATGGCGATCATAAAGAACTTCATGGCCTTTGGCGTGGCGCGTACCTTGCCGCTCTTGAAGAGGAGGAGCGTCACGGTGAAGACGGACAGCGTGCCGAGGACGGCCTGAAGCCCCACCCCCGGGTACATGGTGTCCAGGACCCGGGTGAGGCCGCCAAGGAAGAGGCCTTCCAGGCCTGCATAAGCAAGGATCAGTGCCGGTGAGGGCTGCTTCTTGAACGTGTTGACGAGGGCCAGAACGAAGCCGCCCAAGGCGCCGACGATCATGAGGAGTGACGCGAGGCCCATGCTGACGAACATTGTCACCGCGGCGCCGACGAGCAGCACGCCGAGGCAGGCTGCGGTCTTGACGATGACGTCGTCGAAGGTCATCCGGCCGGTGTCCGCCGGGCCTGCAGCAGGCTGGTTGTACATCTGCTGCAGCTGTTCGTCGGTCATGTTCTGCGGCTGGGCGTTCCAGCCCTGCTGGCCGTATGCAGGCTGGCCGTAGGGAACCTGGCCATAGGGCTGCTGGCCGTAAGGCCGTCCATAAGGGGCCTGGCCGTAGGGAGCGTTGCCGTAGGGAGCCTGCGGGACAGGCGGTGTCTGGGTGGCTCCACGGAAGCTCTTTCCGTTGAAGATCGGGTTGCCGCCAAGTGCCATTGCGGGATTCCTCCATTGTGGGTGTGATGTGAACCTTAAGGTTTACGCTACCAATTTCCACGTCGATGCACCCTTGAAAGTTCCCGAATTCATCCCGGTGCAATGCAACCGTGACCCTGTTCGCGGCAGGAGCAGCTGCCCGTGTGGATCAAACGGGCTCGGAGGCTGCCCGGAAAACACCGTGACTCAACAAAGGTTTCTTGGGGAGTTCCGCCCGCTGCTGCCGTAAAGGGCTGCACAGTTGTTATCCGATCGCTACCATCAACGCCCTGACCAAGGCATTTGCGGGTTCTTGCGCGCTGTAGCATAAGCCAAGCAGGGTGACGGAACTCACACGCGTGACGGCGCCGGGCCAGATGGCGCCTCCCAACCTTGCATCCGTTCGCAGCGGCTGCAACGGCGCAGCCGGGACCGCCCCCAAGTGGAGGTTATCAATTTGAGAAGTACACCCCAAGGCCTGCCGGCAAGAGGACGCCGAGGGTTGCTGAGACTGTTGGGAGCCATCAGTGCTTCCATCCTGGCAATCCTCCTGGTGGCCGCCCCGGCGTCCCAGGCCACTTCCCCGTCACCGACACCATCCCCGTCGAACCAGACCTTCCAGAACAACATCAGTGGATTCCTCCGCGATGACACCCGCGCTCCCCTGGCGGACGTGACCATCACCGCAACAAAGGGCGACTTCACGGGCACTGCCAAGTCAGCGGTGAATGGCTCCTGGAACATCGGCGTACCCGAACAGGGCACGTACACCGTTGAGCTGGACGAATCCACCCTGCCTGAAGGCATCACGCTGGCCGAAGGCCAGGAAAACCCGCGCGATGTCACCTTCAGCCAGACCTCCAACCTGTCGGTGATTTTTGCGTTTGGCAAAGGCATCGTGGTCCAGCAGCAGGACTTTGGACAGAACCTCCTCAACCGCCTTGTGGCGGGGTTGAGCTTCGGGCTCCTCCTCGCCCTGGCCTCAGTTGGGCTGTCGCTGATTTTCGGCACCACCGGCCTGACCAACTTCGCCCACGGCGAGATGGTGACGCTGGGTGCCGTTCTGGTGTTCGCGTTCAACGCCATCGGCCTTCCGTTCTGGCTGGCACTGATCCTGTCCCTGCTGGGCGGCGGCCTTTTCGGGTATGCCCAGGACAGGGGCTTGTGGCGGCCGCTGCGTCGGCGCGGTACGGGCCTCGTGCCCATGATGATTGTCAGTATCGGCCTCGCCCTGGCCGTCCGCTACGTGATCCAGTTCTACTTCGGCGGCGCCACCCAACAGCTGCCGTTTGCCCAGAGCCCCGAAATCCAGCTGGGCCCGGTATCCATCTCGCCCAACAACCTCTGGTCGCTGGGCATCAGCGCAGTGGTGATCGCACTCATCGGCATTGTGCTGCTCAAGACCAGGCTCGGCAAGGCCACCCGTGCCGTGGCGGACAACCCCGCACTCGCCGCGGCCTCGGGCATCGATGTGGACGGCGTGATCCGGCTGGTATGGATCACCGGCGGCATGCTCGCATCCCTTGGCGGCATCCTGTGGGCCTACTACCGGCCCGGCGTCACCTTCGATATGGGCTCCGCCATCCTCCTCCTGATCTTCGCCGGCGTCACCCTCGGCGGACTCGGAACCGTCTTTGGCGCACTGATCGGATCCATCATCGTGGGCATCTTCGTGGAGCTGACAACCGTGTTCGGCCTCGCCGCCGACCTTAAGTACGTGGGAGCCCTGTTCATCATGATCGTTGTCCTCTTGTTCCGGCCACAGGGAATCCTGGGCCGACGCGAGCGCGTGGGTTAGGAGACAGCCATGGATTTTGGATTCATTCTTGCCAGCGCTGCCAGCGAAATTTTCAGCCCGACAACGGCCGCCTATGCACTGGCTGCCCTGGGCCTCGCCGTGCACTTCGGCTATTCCGGCCTGCTGAACTTTGGCCAGGCCGGCTTTATGGCGGTGGGGGCCTACGGATTTGCCATCTCCACCCTGACCTTCGGCGTGCCGTTCTTCGTTGGGCTGCTGATTGCCATCATCGCCTCGGCAATCTTTGCCCTGCTGCTCGGTATCCCCACGCTGAGGCTCCGGGCAGACTACCTGGCCATCGTTACCATCGCGGCCGCGGAAATTGTCCGGTACATCGTCACCACCAACCAGCTCACATCCGTGACCGGTTCCGCCAACGGGCTGGCGGCGTTCGAAGGCGGCTTCTACGCCATGAACCCCTTCCCCGAGGGCTCCTACTTCGGCATGAACAACCGCGACTTCTTCATCCGCGTGGTGGGCTGGGCACTGGTTGCCCTGTGCTGCACCCTCGTGTGGCTGTTGATGCGCAGCCCCTGGGGCCGTGTCCTGAAGGGCATCCGCGAGGATGAGAACGCCGTACGGTCCCTGGGCAAGAACGTCTACGCCTACAAGATGCAGGCACTGATCATCGGCGGTGTGCTCGGAGCCCTCGCAGGCATGATCTTCACCCTTCCCCGCGGAGCAGTGCAGCCGGCGAACTACGGCACCGAGCTGACGTTCTTCCTCTATACGTGCCTCCTCCTGGGCGGCCTGGGCACCGTCCTTGGCCCCGTCATCGGCGCCATGATCTTCTGGGTTGTCCTGTCACTGACCCAGGGCATCCTGTATGGCCTGATCGAGTCGGGCGCCGTCACGTGGCTGAACACCGTCCAGGCGGGACAGCTGCGCTACATCCTGGTTGGCGTCGCCCTGATGCTACTGATGATTTTCAGACCCCAGGGCGTCTTCGGAAACAAGAAGGAGCTGGCGTTCGCATGAGCATGCACAGCGAAGAACGAACAACTGCCGGCGGGGGCGAGCCGGATTACATGACAGACAACCGGCCCATCGCGGCCGGCGAAACCGGTCCCGGGTGCAAGAAGCGGGATCCCATTGTCGTCGCGGAGAACGTGACGCGAAGCTTCGGCGGCATCAACGCCGTGGACGTCGAATACCTGGAAATTCCCCGGCACAAAATCACGGCACTGATTGGTCCCAACGGTGCAGGCAAAACCACCCTCTTCAACCTGCTCACCGGATTTGATACGCCCAACAGCGGCAAGTGGCAGTTCGAGGGCCAAAGCATCGCCGGCGTATCGCCCTACAAGGTGGCACGCATGGGCATGGTGCGCACTTTCCAGCTCACCAAGGTCATGGGCAAGTTGACGGTCATGGAAAACATGCGGCTCGGCGCCTCCAACCAGCCCGGTGAACGCCTTTCCAAGGCCCTTTTCAAGGGCATGTGGGGCGGCCGCGAGAAAGAGATCACCGCCCAGGCCAACGTCCTGCTGGAGAAGTTCAAGCTCGACGCCAAAAAGGATGATTACGCGGCCTCCCTTTCCGGCGGCCAGCGCAAGCTTCTGGAGATGGCGCGGTCCCTCATGGTCCGGCCCAGGCTGGTGATGCTGGACGAGCCCATGGCAGGCGTCAACCCGGCGTTGACGCAGTCGCTGCTGGACCACATCAAGAACCTGAAGGCTGAGGGCATGACTGTCCTGTTCGTCGAACACGACATGCACATGGTCCGGCACATCGCGGATTGGGTTGTGGTCATGGCGGAAGGAAAAGTCGTCGCCGAAGGTCCCCCGGGCGAGGTGATGAAGAACCCTGCCGTCATCGACGCCTACCTGGGCGCCCACCATGACGTCGACCTGGGCGACTCCGAGGGCATCAAGGAGCTGGCTGCCGAACTGGTGGCTGACGAAGAGTCCGTTGTCGGAACCGAAAACGCCGGAATCATCTCCCTGGACGTTGTGGCCGACGAGGCCGAAAACCAGCGGAGGCGTGGCGTCCCGGAGGGCGAAGCGTCCGGCGGCCGGCATGGAAGTACGGACAGGGACATCAGCGGGAAAGACCGCACAGAGAGGGACAGCCAATGAGCAGCAGCACCAGCGCGGCACCCGCCGCCCAGCCCGTCGCCGACGGCGGGGCCGTGGTCAAGGTCACGGACCTCGTGGCGGGTTACCTGCCCGGCGTCAACATCCTCAACGGCTGCAGCATCGAGGCCCGCAAAGGCGAGCTGATCGGCATCATCGGACCGAACGGCGCCGGCAAGTCAACACTCCTGAAGGCCATGTTCGGCCTGGTGAAGGTCCATTCGGGCACGGTCGTGGTCCGCGGGCAGGACATCACGGGGCTGAAGGCAAACAAACTGGTTTCCCGCGGGGTGGGCTTCGTCCCGCAGACCAACAACGTGTTTGCCACGCTGACCATCGAGGAGAACCTCCAGATGGGCATGTTCCAGAGGCCCAAGGACTTCGCCGAGCGGTTCGACTTTGTCACCGGCCTGTTCCCTGAGCTTGGAAAGCGCCGTGCCCAGCGGGCCGGGTCGCTCTCCGGCGGCGAGCGGCAGATGGTGGCGATGGGACGGGCCCTGATGATGGATCCGGCCGTGCTGCTGCTGGATGAGCCCTCGGCAGGCCTCTCCCCCGTCAAGCAGGACGAGACGTTCCTGCGCGTGCACGAGATCAACCGTGCCGGCGTGTCCGTGATCATGGTGGAACAGAACGCCCGCCGCTGCCTGCAGATCTGCGACCGCGGCTACGTCCTGGACCAGGGCCGGGATGCCTACACCGGCACCGGCCGTGAACTGATGAAGGACCCCAAGGTCATCCAGCTCTACCTGGGTACCCTGGCCGACACCGTCGAGTAGCGCCACACATCACAACACAAGGGAGCCCCCGTCCGGTTGGACGGGGGCTCCCTTTGGTTCAGGAAGGATTCCTAGAGCTTGCCGAACTCTTCCTTGACTGCGGTGTACTTGTTGTCATCCTGGTACTCGTAGATGCCGATGTAGGCTTCCGTCGGGTCGCCGGCGTCGGAGAAGGTGACGGGTCCGGACTGGCCGTCGTAGTCGGCGTCCTTGCCCTCACGGATCAGCGTGACGCAGGCTGCGAAGGAGGTGCATTTCTCGCCGCCCTCGGAGACTTCCTTGAGCTTGCCGGCGATATCCACGCCCTTGGTGCTTCCGGCGGATTCCGCTGCCAGTGCGATGAGGTTGACGGCGTCGTAGGACTCGCCTGCGTAGCTGTAGTCCTTCAGTGCCGGGTCAATGGCCAGCAGCTTCTTCTTGAACTCCTCCTGGGCAAACGTGCCCGGGATGGTGCCCCGCGCGCCCTTCAGGGTGCCCGGCTGGAAGTCCTTGCTGTAATCGGACGTGTTGCCGTCCACGAGGAACATCTGGGTGGGCAGGACACCCTTGCCGGTCATCAGCGGAACGATGCTCTTGGCCTGGTCGAATGTGATCAGGGCGATGGCATCAGGCTTCGCGGCGATGATCTTGTCCACCTGGCTGCTGAACTGGGTGTCGCCCTCATTGAAGAGCTCCTCCGCCACAACCTGGCCGCCGGCAGCCTCGAAGGCGGACTTGACGTTGGACGCCAGGCCCGTGCCGTAGGCATCGTTCAGGACGATCATGCCAACGGTCTGCGCACCACATGTAGCCATGTAGTTGCCCAGCACCTTGCCCTGGAGGACGTCGGAGGGAGCCGTACGCCAGTACAGGCCCTTGTCGTCCCAGGTGGTGAAGTCCGGCGAGGTGTTGGCCGGCGAGAAGTGAACGACGCCGGCGCCGGTGATCTGGTTGATGACCGTCTTGGAGACGCCGGAGGAGGCGGCACCGATGATGGCGCTGACGCCCTGGCCCAGCAACGCGGACGTGGACTGGGTGGCGATGTCGGTCTTGGTGTCACCGGAGTCGCGGTGGATCACTTCGATCGGCTTGCCCAGCACGCCGCCGGCCTTGTTGACCTCGTCAACACCAAGGTTGACGCCGGCAATTTCGGGCGGGCCGAGGAAGGCCAGGGATCCGGTGGTGGGCAGCAGTGAACCCAGCCGAAGCGGGGTTTCGGTGGTGCCGGTGGAGGCCGGGACGGAGCCTGATTCCGCAGTCTGGCTGGCGGCTGCGCCTCCGCCGCCTTCAGGTGCCGGGCAGGCGATTCCGCCCGCTGATCCGGTGGCGGTTTCGGACGCCGTTGGTGTGGACGAACCGCCGCAAGCCGTCACCATGAAGGCGACGCCGATGCCAAGCGCTGTCAGCTTGGCAACACGGGTTCCCGCCTGGGGGAATAAAGTCATTTACAAGCTCCTCGATCTAAAGGTGCGAACGGCCTTTGACGCGAAAAATCAGGTGTTCCTGATTTAGCTTCAAGCTAATGCATATCCCCGGCGAAGATAAGTGACTGAGGTCACATCCTTATAACAGTCGTTGCATATGTGGAATTAAACGGGGGAAGCCGCCCGCAGCGCGGACGGCCTCCTGCCAGGCAGCGCCTTGGCCGCCGGCATCTCCTAAGTACCCCAGGTGGGACTCGAACCCACAACACGCGGATTTTAAGTCCGCTGCCTCTGCCAATTGGGCTACTGGGGCAACGGGTCAATGGTATCCCGTCAGAGGAGCATGAACGGTTCGGCATACCGGAACGTCCCGTGGACGCCGCCTGGCCAGAGGGCGAGCGGCAGGAGCTGGAAGTGATCCCCCCACGCGGCTTCCGGTGACTCCACGCCGAAGGAGGCTGCGGGAACAAACCCGAACCGGGAGTAGTAGTCAGGACTGCCCAGCAGGGCGATTCCGCTCTCCCCCGCAGCATTCGCCCTGGCGATGGTCTCCTTCATCAGTGCTGAACCTATCCCCTGCCGCTGCAGCCTGGGAGTTACGCCGATGGGGCCGAGTCCCAGGAGTTCGTGCTCCCCCACCCAGCCGCGGGTGCTGATCACGTGGCCAACGATTTCCCCGTCCAGGACTGCCACCACGCTGAACCCGGGGAGGTACTCCGTGGCATCGAAGAGTGCATGAAGCACTTTCACTTCCACCGGCTCGCCCTCTGCCGGCAGTCCCGTGGCCGGCGATATGGCGAAGGCTTCAGCGGTCAGGGCCAGGATGGCATCGCGGTCCTCCGGAGTTTCGTTCCGCAGCAGCAGTTCGGGCCGGGGCACATCACTGTATTGCGCCGAGAGCTCGGCCAGCACTTCAAGGGCCCGGGGTGCGTCAGCCACCGGCACCAGGAGGTGGTCATGGTGGAAACCGGCCAGGACATTGCAACTGATCCTTGCGTCGGTCAGGGCTTTGCTGACGGCGGCGGTCAAACCCACCGCTTCAAGGGCCGAGTGGATCTCCAGCGTGATCCACGCGCCCACGAAGTCGTAGGCCAGTCCCTGCCTGTCCGCCTCGGCCCGGGGCAGCACCACAGTGAGGCCTTCCGCTTCGCGTACTGCCGCCTCAATGCCGCCTGCCAGCGGGCGCCCGTGCGGCCAGAGGACGTAGACGTACTCCCCGCCTCGCTGTACGGGCCGCATTCCGGCCAGCAGGGTCTGCAGGTTCCTATCGCCAGTCATGAGGCCAGTCTAAGAGGCAGGCCAGGCGGCAACGGGACATCTTCCCGTGCACAAGCAAAACGGCGGCCGCCCCCGCAAGGGGACAGCCGCCGTCGGGCGTCGAGAACTACTTGGCCGGGGCCGTGACCGTTTCCTTCGATTCAACGGCCGTGGATCCGCCGCCGGCCGCGGGGGCGGCGGGGGCTGCAGGCGCAGCAGCTGCGGGCTTGGGAGCCGGCGTGGCGGCAGCAACGAAGGCGCCGCGCGGGTTGTCCAGGTCCATCAGCTGGGTGGTGTCGCGTCCGGCGAAGAAGCTGATGATCCAGTTGAAGATCACGCGGAACTTGCGCTCGAACGTGGGCATGGCCATGCCGTGGTAGCCGCGGTGGGCCAGCCAGGCGAGTCCGCCCTTGAGGCCGATGCTGCCCACCAGGTTGATGTTGGCGACGCCCTTCCATTCACCGAAGCCGGCCACAGCACCGAGGTTCTTGTGCTTGTAGTCCTTCAGCTGCTTCTCCCACCGCGAAGCCCACAGGTTCTTGGCGAGGCGCTTGGCCTGGCGGAGTGCATGCTGGGCGTTGGGGACGCAGGTGCCGTCGGGCAGGCCCTTGCCGGTGAGGTCCGGAACAGCAGCGATGTCGCCGGCTGCCCAGGCGTTGTCCACGATGCCTTCATCGCCGGCAACGCGCAGGTCCGGGAGGACGCGGACGCGGCCGCGGGGCTCCAGCGGGAAGTCGGTGGAGCGGACCATGGGGTTGGCCTGCACGCCGGCAGTCCATACGAGGGTGTCGGCTTCGAACTCCTGGGCGGGGGTCTTGTCCGGCAGGTTGATGAGCTTGAGGGTGCCTTCCGCGCTGTCCAGCGAGGTGTTCAGCAGGACCTCGATGCCGCGGCTGCGCAGGTGCTCCACAACCCATTCGGCCTGCTTGGCGGTAACTTCGGGCATAATGCGGCCCATGGCTTCAACCAGGACGAAGCGGACTTCCTCCTGCTTGATCCGGGGGTTGTTGCGGACCGCGGCGCGGGCCAGGTCCTCCATCTCGGTGATGCATTCGATGCCGGCGAAGCCGCCGCCCACCACCACGAAGGTGAGTGCCTTGGCGCGGGCAGCGGGGTCGGTCATGGTGGAGGCAACCTCGATGCGCTCCAGGACCTTGTTGCGCAGGGCAACGGCTTCCTCGATGGTCTTCAGGCCAATGCCCTTGTCCGCGAGGCCCTTGATGGGGAAGGTGCGGGTGATGGCACCTGCGGCCAGGACGACGTCGAAGTAGGGAACCTCGAAGTTCTCGCCGCCGTCTGCCGGAGCCACAACCGCGGTGCGGTTGGCGTGGTCGATCGAGGTGACGCGGCCCTGGATCAGTTCGGTCTGCTTGAGGTGCTGGCGGTGGGACACAACCGCGTGGCGGGCCTCGATGTTGCCGCCTGCTACCTCGGGGAGGAAGGGCTGGTACGTCATGTAGGGCAGTGGATCCACGAGGGTGACGATGCCACCGGCATTCGCGATCTTCTTCTGCAGTTTGAGTGCTACGTACAGGCCGACGTACCCGCCGCCGACGACGAGTACCCTGGGACGGTCCTGGAGCTCTGGGGTGGTTGCCATAGTTTAAGGATAGCGCAGTTTGTGAAAATCTTCACTAACTGCGGGAAGGACCCCTATTGTTGCGTTTTCCCGCCCGAATCCACCTTTTCGATGACGCCTGTTTCCTGCTCCTCCGCAGCCAGTGCCGGGTCCCTGGCCGCCCGCCGCAACTGGACAACCGCTGCCGCAATGATCGCCACGAACAGGAGGGCGAATCCGATCACGACGGCGGCGCCGATGGCACTGTCCCGCTGTGAGGGCGCCTCCGCGGCAGGCACGGTGGCTTCCGGAAGCGTCGGCACTGCGCTGGGCACAGCAGCCGTGGGCAGCGGGGCGGGAGTGGCCAGGTTGCCCCGCCGGTGGACACGGATCCATTCGGCGATGGAGCCCAGCGGGTTGCTCTTGGCTTCGGGGACCTCGTCCTTGAGCGCGGCCTCGGCATTCAGGACGCCGAATCCGTACAGGGGATCCTTGCCCGGTGCTCCGGCGTCCTTGGCCGTGGAAACGATGCGGTTGATGACCTGCTCGGCGGACATGGCCGGCCACTTGGAGCGGATCAGAGCTGCGACTCCTGCCACGATGGGGGCGGATCCTGAGGTCCCCGCCCACTCGGCATAGCTGCCGCCGGGCAGGCCGCCCAGGAGGTTCTCGGCCGGCGCGGCGACGCCGATGCTGATGCCCTGGGATGACGCATCAACACTTGCGGCCCCCTTGCGGTCCAGGCCTGCGACGGTGAGGACGCCCGGGATGGTGGCCGGAGCGCCCACCTGGGTGTTTCCGCCGATCCGGTTGCCGGCCGCGGCAACGATCACCACGTCCTTCTGTTCTGCATACAGGAAGGCTGCATCCCAGCTTTGCGGCCACTGGGGTGTGGTGCTGCCGAGCGAAATGTTGATGACCTTGGCACCGTTGTCCACCGCCCAGCGGACTGCTTCCGGAATCTGGTCCTGGTCGCTTTTCCCGGAAGGATTCGGGGAACCCAGCCAAGTGGATACAGAGAGGATCTGTGCCTCCGGGGCAACGCCCATGATTCCGTCCGGAGCCACCGGCGCCGGCCCGGGGGTGGCGGTGGGCGTAGCGTTTGCAGGCTGGTGGCCGCGGCCGGCGAGCATGGTGGCCACCAGGGTGCCGTGTTCGGGCTTGATGCCGACGCTTTTCTGGCCGTCGGGCTGGCCCGAGCCGGAAGCGTCGTAACCGCCTGCCACCGCTCCCTTGAGGTCCGGGTGCTGGGCGTCCACGCCGCTGTCGATGATGGCTACTTTAACGCCGGCGCCCTTGGACACCTCCCACGCCTTGTTGATGCCGGATTCCGCCAGCCAGTACTGTTTGTCCCGCCATTCGTCGGCGTGCGCTGCGGGCGGAGTGAAGAGTCCGGTACAAAGGCAGCAGGCAGCGAGGACCAGGGCAAGCGCCGCCGATCCTGTTTTCTGCAGCATGGGTTTCGTGGAAGGCTGCATCTAAAATCAGCCGATGCTCAGGGCGATGCCGTCGAGGATGTCGTGCTCGCTGGCCGTTGCCGTGGTGATCCGCCCGCCGCTGAGCCCGCCCATCCGTTCCAGGATCCTGCGCCAGACCAGGCCGCCCGCCCCAATGACGTCCACCCGTCCCGGGTGCATGTACGGCAGCGCGGCCCGCTCCGAGCGGACCATTTCCAGAAGATCTGTGGAGGCGGCTCGCACGGTGTCGATGGGCAGCTCGGTGCCGTGAATCGCGTCCGGCGAGTATTCCGGCAGCTTCATAGCGTGCGCTGTGATGGTGGTGATGGAGCCGGCAACGCCGACGACGGCGGTGGCGCGTTCCAGCGGAACGTCCTGTCCGGCGCGGGCGATGGCAGCGTCCACGTCGGCTTCCGCCGCTGCTATCTGTTCGGCGGTTGGCGGATCGTTGCGCAGGTGCCGTTCCGTCAGGCGGACACATCCGATGTCCACGGATTTGGCCGCCGTGACTCCTCCTGCGGTGCCCAGGACGAACTCGGTGCTTCCGCCGCCGAGGTCCACCACCAGGACTTCGTGGCCGTCCAGGATGGGCAGGACGCTGCTGGCGCCGGCAAAGGACAGAGAGGCTTCCTCGTCGCCGGAAATCACTTCCGGCTCCACCCCCAGTAGGTCGCGGATGCCGTCCACGAAGACGTCCCGATTCCGGGCATCCCTGCTGGCAGACGTTGCCACGAAGCGGACAGCTTCGGCGCGGTGTTCGCGGATCAGCTGCGCGTAGTCGGCTGTCGCCGCGAACGTTCGCTCGAGTGCTTCGGGGGCGAGCTCGCCGGTGGCGTCAACGCCCTGGCCAAGGCGCACCACCCGCATTTCGCGTACTACATCCGTGAGGGTGCTGGTGCCGTCGCTGCGGTCGATATCCGCGATGAGGAGGCGGATGGAGTTGGTGCCGCAGTCGATGGCGGCCACCCGGGTGGTTCCGGCGCGGGTCATTGTTGTGCCTCGGCAGGGTTGGCGGACTTGCGGACAGGTGCGGGGCGGCCCACGATGTCCGGCAGGCCCTGCGGTCCGTGGCGGCTGAGGTCCCGTGAAGGTGCCTCGCCGGTGGTGTCCCAGGCGCCGTCGCAATAGCATTTGTCCGTGGTCCACCATTCCCGGATCTGGAGCAGCGCCTCGTCGCCCAGCGGATTGACCCCCGGGCCGGCGGCCAATGAATGGCCTACCAGGACGTGCAGGCATTTGACGCGCGTAGGCATGCCGCCGGCGGAAATTCCGTCGATTTCGGGGACAGCGCCGATGCCCGAGCGCTGGCCGATAGCGTCGCGCGCGGCCAGGTAGGCGTCGTGGGCGGAGCGGTATGCCGCAGCGAGTTCAGCGTCAGCAGTCAACTGCCCGTTCATGTCGTTCATGACACCGGCCGCCTCGAGCCGGGACACCGCGGAGGTGATGACCGGATGTGTGAGGTAGAACGTGGTGGGGAACGGGGTGCCGTTACTCAGGCGCGGAGCGGTGGCCGCCACGAGCGGGTTGCCGCAGACGCAGCGCGCAGGAATCTCCACCACGTCACGCACCGGCCGTCCCAGCTGCCGGCTCAGTACTTCAAGGTCATGCGGTGATGGTTGGCGGGATTCCTCCCGGGCGGCTGCCGTGTTGTGTTCCACTGTCGCGGGCCGTCCTTCCTTTTGCGGTTCAGTCTGTGGCCGCGCGCGTAATGGACTCCCACAGGGAATCCACCCACGGCAGATCGGCGGGGTCTTGTGCTGCTGCACCGGACTGGCCACTGGTTTCCCCGGCGGGCACATCGCTGCCAAAAACCCAGTAGCCGGTTTCGCCCGGCATAACCATGTTAATGCGGTCGCGGGCCTGCTGTTTCACGTAGTTCGGGTCCTGCCAGCGGGAAACCTGCTGGCGCAGCACGTCACCTTCAGCTTCACGGGCAGCGATGTCGGCGTTCAGGGCGTCGATCTCAGCCTTCTTGTCGAAGAAGATCTTGACGGTGGGCGCCAGCATGACGGTGATGGCAATCATCACCACGGCCAGTGCCAGCATCCGGCCCGAGAATGCCTTCGCCGGAACGGGGTGCTGGTCCTCCCCGGCGGCAGGTTCCGCGGCGCCGGCGGCCGCGCTGCTCCCCTTGCTCCCGGCCGGAGCTCCGGCTTTGGGGCGGGATCCGGCAGTGACTGAACCGGCCTTCCCCGTCGAGGCGCTGCCGGTCGCGGCGCCGCCCGCCCTGCCGGCATGGACCTCCTGCCCCGCCTTGTCCTTGCCGGAGCGGAAGTCCGCCTGGATGATTTCGGCGCCGTCGGAGGTTTCCCTGGCTTGGCGGGTGGGGGCGACCTTGGGGACTTTGGGACGGCGGGTAGCCATGACACTCCTGAAACAGCAACGGTGGCTATGGTCTTTCAACCATAGCCACCGTTTGTTGGCTTACGCGGCTACTAGCCCTTGAAACGCGGGAACGCGCTGCGGCCTGCGTAGCGTGCGGCGTCGTCGAGTTCCTCTTCGATGCGCAGAAGCTGGTTGTACTTTGCAACACGCTCGGAGCGTGCCGGTGCGCCGGTCTTGATCTGGCCGGCGTTGGTGGCCACCGAGATGTCGGCGATCGTGGTGTCCTCGGTCTCGCCGGAGCGGTGCGAGGTGATGGTGGTGTAACCGGCGCGCTGGGCCAGGCTGACGGCGTCCAGGGTCTCCGTGAGGGAGCCGATCTGGTTGACCTTGACCAGCAGCGAGTTGGCGGTCTTGGTGTCGATGCCGCGCTGCAGGATGGACGGGTTGGTGACGAACAGGTCGTCACCAACCAGCTGGACCTTGTCACCGATGGAGTCGGTGAGGGTCTTCCAGCCGTCCCAGTCGTTTTCGTCCAGCGGGTCCTCGATGGAGACCAGCGGGTAGTCGGCAACGAGTTCGGTGTAGTAGGCGCTCATCTCGGCGGAGGTCAGCGACTTGCCTTCGAACTGGTAGGCACCGTCGGTGAAGAACTCGGAGGAGGCAACGTCAAGGGCCAGGGCGATGTCCTTGCCCGGGGTGTAGCCCGCGTTCTTGATGGCTTCCTGGATCAGGTCCAATGCTGCACGGTTGGACGGCAGGTTCGGCGCGAAGCCGCCTTCGTCGCCCAGGCCGGTGGCCAGGCCCTTTTCCTTCAGGACGGACTTGAGGGCGTGGTAAACCTCAACGCCCCAGCGCAGGCCCTCGGAGAAGGTCTCGGCACCCAGCGGGACAACCATGAATTCCTGGATGTCGACGTCGGAGTCGGCGTGGGAGCCGCCATTGAGGATGTTCATCAGCGGGACCGGCAGGACGTGGGCGTTGGGACCGCCCAGGTACTTGTAGAGGGGCAGGTCGGCGGAAGCTGCGGCAGCATTGGCAACGGCCAGGGAAACGCCCAGGATGGCGTTGGCGCCCAGCTTGCCCTTGTTGGGGGTGCCGTCCAGGTCCAGCATGGCCTGGTCAATGCTGCGCTGGTCGGTGGCGTCGAAGCCGGTCAGGGCCGGAGCGATCTGGTCGATGATCGCGTCAACAGCCTTCTGGACGCCCTTGCCGAGGTAACGGCCCTTGTCGCCGTCACGCAGTTCAACGGCCTCGTGCTCGCCGGTGGAAGCGCCGGAGGGAACTGCTGCGCGGCCGATCTGGCCGTCGGAGAGCAGAACTTCAACTTCTACGGTCGGGTTGCCACGGGAATCGAGGATCTCGCGGGCGTGGATGGCATCGATAAGCGCCATGAATTTGCTCCTTATGGGCGATTAACGGGGGGATCTTGCAGAAAGACTCGACGTACTCGTCAGAGACCAGCGTAGTCGAGAGTGGTGCGGGTTACGGAAACCTATCCAGCCACTGCGTCATGATGATGCCGTGTTGGGCCTACGGTGCCCCTGCTGGTAGCGGCGCACGGCGCCACGCAGGGCGCGCTCTGCGTCGAATCCGGCAGCGTGGGCTGAACGCACGACGGCGAGGAGCTGCTCCCCGAGCTCGTCCTCCGTTTCCGGAATGGGAGCCGGAGGAGGCAACGGCGCGCCCGCGCGGGCCGCCCGGTCCACAGACTTTTGTGCCCGTGCCAGTGCCGGGAGCGCCTGGGGAATCCCCTCGAAGGGATTGGAGCGTGCCGGATGCTCCGCCCGCTTGACCGCGTCCCACTTACGGACAATCTGGTCAACCGTCGCGGGAAAGCTGTCCTGCAGCGAGCCGTCCGGCCGGAAGACATGCGGGTTCCGGCGGACCATTTTGGCACCCAGGCCGCGCGCGACGTCGTCGAACGTAAACGCCCCGCGCTCCTCGGCGAGCCGGGCGTGGAGCACCACCTGGAGCAGGACATCGCCCAGCTCGCCCTGGAGTTCGGCGTTGGGATTTCCGGTCTCGATGGTTTCGGCTACTTCGTAGGCCTCCTCGAGGAGGTATTCCACCAGCGAGGCGTGGGTCAGCGCCCCCATCCAGGGACAATGTTCGCGCAGGGCCGCGATCTTCCCCAGCAGCTCCCCGAGCGGCGAACTACCCGGCGGCTCCCCGATGGAGGAGCCGCCGGCGGCATTGTCAGCCAAGGTTGGCGTAGGCGTCGTTGATGTACTCCACCAGCGCCTCCTTCTCCTCCAGGGGCAGGAAGGAAGCCTCGGCGGCGTTCAGGGTGAGCTCGAGCAGGTCGTCAAGGTCGTAGTCGAACGTTTCCACCAGGAGGTCGAACTCGTCCGTGAGGGTGACGCCGCTCATCAGCCGGTTGTCGGTGTTGATGGTGACGTTGAAGCCCAGCTGGTAGAGCATGTCCAGGGGGTGGCTGTCGATGCCGTCGCCGAAGGCGGCGATGGCACCGGTCTGCAGGTTCGAGGAGGGGCAGATCTCCAGTGCGATGCCGCGGTCGCGGATCCAGCTGGAGAGATCCCCCAGGGTGACCAGGCCGATGGTGTCCTCGGCGTCGTCGTCGAATTCCACCATGATGTCCTCAGCGATCCGGACGCCGTGTCCCAGCCGCAGCGCGCGGCCGTCCACCAGTGCTGACTGGATGCTTTCCAGCCCGGCGGCCTCGCCGGCGTGCACGGTGGCGGGGAAGTTCTGCTGTGCCAGGTACGTGAAGGCGTCCTTGAAGCGCGACGGCAGGAAGCCGTCCTCTGCTCCGGCGATGTCAAAGCCCACGGCACCCTTGTTGCGGTGGCGGACGGCGAGCTCGGCGATCTCCTGGCCGCGGTCTGCGTGGCGCATGGCCGTGATGAGCTGGCCCACCTGGATTTCGCGGCCGCTCTCGCCAACTGCTTCGACGCCGGCTTCGAGGCCTTCCTGGACTGCTTCCACGGCTTCGTCCAGAGTGAGCCCCTTCTGCAGGTGCTGTTCGGGTGCCCACCTTACTTCGCCGTACACCACGCCGTCATCGGCAAGGTCCTCGACGAATTCCTTGGCCACCCGGACCAGGCCTTCGCGCGTCTGCATGACGGCCACGGTGTGGTCGAACGTCTCCAGGTAGCGGACCAGGGAACCTGAGTCGGCAGACTCGCGGAACCACTGGCCCAAGGCAACGGGATCGGTCGAGGGGAGGGTGTGGCCAACGGCTTCAGCCAGTTCGATGATGGTGGCTGGACGGAGGCCCCCGTCCAGGTGGTCGTGAAGTGAAACCTTGGGCAGGCTCTTCAGGTCAAAATCGAGGGCAGGGGCAGCGTCAACAATAGGCTCAGTCACGTTCCCACCTTAGGGTGGGCCGGGACTCAAAGCCAGCCGCTGTCAGGCTGCCGGTCCGCCGTCTGCGGACGGGGCGAGAATCGTTGACCCGCCCTTGCCGTCACGCGCGCCGGACGGGCCGCCGTCGAGCCATTCGTCCACTTCTTCGGCGTCGTTGCGCGCAAGATGCTTATGCCACCAGCGGAGCAGGTGGTCGATGAGGATGCCCAGGACGATGGCGAACACTACCGCGATGCCGGCACTGAGCAGCGGGTTGTGGTGCAGCCAGGGGAAGGAGCTGGCCAGCAGGCCAATGCCGATGGAGTAGCCCACCCACGTGACACAGGCAAAGGCGTCCAGCAGGAAAAAGCGGCGGTGGCCAAAGCCCGTGCTTCCGGCAACATAGTTGACAGCCACCCGGCCCCAGGGAATGTAGCGGGCGGTGAAGATCAGCACGGCCCCGCGCTTGTCCAGTTCATAGCGGGCCCAGCCGAAGGCCTTCTTGACCTTGGGACGGCGCATCCATTTCCAGCGGTCAAGCCCGATCCGGCGTCCCAGCATAAAGGCCATGTTGTCGCCGGCGATGGCGCCGATCAGGGCGGTTGTTCCGAGGATCCACAGGTTGGGTTCCCCGCTGTGCCTGGAGAAGGCCGCGAGGGCCACGATGAGGGTTTCGCTGGGGACCACCATCGCGAAGCCGTCCACGAAGAAAAACACCAGCAGGATGGGGTAAATCCACCACTGGCCCGCTGCATGGAGCACGGCCTCATTAATAAACTCCACGCGGTCTTGCTCCTAGACAAAGATGACGCAGCCAAAGCGACGCTGCCATAGCGGAAATCGTTCCTAAGTGTCCCACGGCCGGGGCGTCGTTCGCTACGCCCCGGCCCCGGGAACACCCACCTCACGGTATCGGGGAAGACGCCGCGGCATCATCGTCCCTGCGGGTGATCTTCAGGGCTTAAGGGCCTCCGCCAAGGGGGTGACATACCGCGTCAGGCCTCGGGTTCCCGCATCCGTTCCACGACGGGGGTTTTCCGCCGGACCCGGTTAATCACCAGGTCCACCACGATGCCCAGTGCCACGGCGCAGACGATGGCGATGGCCGCTCCCAGAAGGTGGTTTTCCTCGAACCACTGCCCGAAGAACAGCCCGATCCCCACGGAGTACGCCCCCCAGAGAACGGCCGAGAGGGCAGTCAAACCCAGGAAACGCGCGTGGTGGTAGCGCGTGGCCCCCGCCGTCAGGTTGACGGCCACGCGGCCGATCGGGACGAACCGGGCCACCAGGATCAGCGAGGCTGGACGTTTCCGCAATTCTGCGCCGGCCCACCGGAAGGCGCTCTGCATCCGGGGACCGCGCATCCAGGACCACCTGGTGGTACCCACCCGGCGACCGATCAGATAGGCGATGTTGTCCCCGGAGAAGGCGCCCAGGGCGGCCACCAGCATCAGGACCCAGGGATTGGGGACGTCGGCCGTGGCAGCCACGGCCGCCAGTCCCACCACCACCGACTCGCTCGGAATCGGCGGGAAAAAGCCGTCAATGACACAGCATGCCAGAACCAGGAAAAGCACCCAGGGTTGTCCGGCTGCGGCAAGGATGAAGTCATTGATGGCCTGCATGGGTTCTTATGCTATTCGGTCGATGATCAGTCGCTGGGCCGGACGGGATCCTTCGGGGGCGATGACCACTGCGTGCTCGAGCGCTTCCCGGGCGCGGGCGAACCGTTCCGGGGTATCGGTGAGCAGTGTCATCAGGGGCTCGCCGGCGCGGACCACCGCACCGGGTTTGGCATGCATCCGGACGCCGGCCCCGGCCTGCACTGCGTCTTCCTTGCGGGCCCGGCCTGCTCCCAGCCGCCATGCGGCCACGCCGACGGCGAGCGCGTCGAGCTCCACGAGCACGCCGTCCGCCGGGGCATAGACCACGTCGGATTCCCGGGCGACGGGCAGCTGTGCATGCGGGTCGCCGCCCTGGGCCTCAATCATCCGGTTCCACACGTCCATCGCCCGTCCGTCCTTCAACGCGGCCGCGGGGTCGGCGTCGTGGACTCCGGCGCAGGCGAGCATCTCCTCCGCCAGCCGGACGGTCAGCTCCACAACATCGGAGGGCCCGCCGCCGGCAAGCACCTCGACGGATTCCTCAACTTCGATGGCGTTGCCCGCGGTGAGGCCCAGCGGGGTGTCCATGTTGGTGAGCAGGGCAACGGTATTCACGCCCGCGTCCTTGCCCAGGGCCACCATGGTTTCAGCGAGTTCCCTTGCCGAGGCTTCGTCCTTCATGAACGCGCCGCTGCCCACCTTGACGTCCAGGACCAGGGAGCCGGTGCCCTCGGCGATTTTCTTGCTCATGATGGATGAGGCAATCAGCGGAATGGCTTCGACGGTTCCGGTGACGTCCCGCAGGGCGTACAGCTTCTTGTCCGCCGGCGCAAGGCCGGCGCCGGCTGCGCAGATCACCGCGCCCACGTCCTGGAGCTGGGCCAGCATCTCCTCGTTGCTCAGGGCGGCACGCCAGCCGGGGATGGATTCGAGCTTGTCAAGGGTGCCGCCCGTGTGGCCCAGCCCCCGGCCGGAGAGCTGCGGGACGGCGACGCCGAACACCGCCACCAGCGGGGCCAGGGGCAACGTGATCTTGTCCCCCACGCCGCCGGTGGAGTGCTTGTCAGAGGTGTACTTCAGGCCGCCGTCCGGCCGGCGCAGGCTGGAAAAGTCCATCGTCTCGCCGGAGGCGATCATCGCCGCTGTCCAACGTGCGATTTCGGTGCGGTTCATGCCGTTGAGCAGGATGGCCATGTTGAGTGCAGCCATCTGCTCGTCCGCAATCGCTCCCCGGGTGTAGGCGTCGATGGTCCAATCGATCTGTTCCGGGGTCAGCGTCCCCTTGTCGCGCTTGACGCGGATGATGTCCACCGCGTCGAACGCTTCGGCTTTCTTGTCTGTCACCGGGTTTCCTCCAGGTGTTCGGGACCGAAGGCGTCAGGCAGCACCTGGTCCATGGTTTTAATGCCTTGGGTGGTCATAAGTTCCATGCCCGGGGCGCGGAATTCGTACAGCAGCTGGCGGCAGCGGCCGCAGGGCATCAGGATGTTTCCGCTGCCGTCCACGCAATAGAAGGCCCGCAGCAGCCCGCCGCCGGTCATGTGCAGGTTGCCCACCAGGGCGCATTCCGCACAGAGGGTCAAGCCGTAACTCGCGTTCTCCACGTTGCAGCCACTGACAATCCGGCCGTCGCCGGTGAGGGCCGCAGCCCCCACGGGAAACTTCGAGTACGGAGCGTAGGCATTCTGCATTGCGGCGACGGCGGCTGCCTCCAGGGCTTGCCAGTCCACGGTGGTTGCGGGTTCCACGGCCGTCAACCCTTGACGTACGGTATGCCGCTGGCAGCGGGTCCCCGGGACCTGCCGACCAGTCCCGCCACGGCGAGGACGGTCACCAGGTAGGGCAGCATGGCCATGAACTGGCTGGGGACGGGCGTCCCGATGATGGTGACGATGCTCTGCAGGTTGTCCGCGAAGCCGAACAGCAGGGCCGCGAAAAAGGCCCCGATCGGGTTCCAACGGCCAAAGATCAGGGCGGCGAGTGCGATGAAGCCGCGGCCGCCGGAGATCTCCTTGGTGAAGCTGTCGATCGCCACCAGTGTGAAGAAGGAGCCGCCGATTCCGGCCACGGCACCGCCCAGGGTGACGTTCCAGAAGCGGGTGGCGTTCACGTTGATGCCCATGGTGTCCGCAGCCTGCGGGTGCTCCCCCACTGCCCGTACCCGGAGGCCCCACCTGGTCTTGAACAGCCCCACCCAGACCACCAGGACTGCGATGTACATGAGGTAGCCCACCAGGGACTGGCGGAACAGGATGGGCCCGATCACCGGAATGCTGGACAGGACGGGAATCTCGATGATGTCCAGCCCTGGCGGTGAGTTGAACTGGGCTTTGTTGGCCTGCATGACGGTGCTGAACAGGAAGCCGGTGACGCCGGAGACGAGAACGTTCAGGACCACGCCGACGATGATCTGGTTGACCAGGTACTTGATGCTGAACAACGCCAGCACCATGGACACAACAGCCCCGGCCACGGCAGCGGCCAGGAGCCCGATGAAGGGGTTCTGGGTCATGCTGGCCACGATTGCGGCCGTGAAGGCGCCGCCCAGAAGCTGCCCTTCAATGGCGATGTTGACCACGCCCACACGTTCGCACAGGACGCCGGACAGTGAGCCGAACACGAGGGGGACGGCCAGGGTGACGGAGCCGGCGATGAGGCCGGCCAGGGAGATGGTGGGTGTCCGGGCGCCGCCTACCACCCAGATCAGGAACGCGGCCACGAACAGGACGATGAACGTGATGGTCAGCCAGCCGGGTGCGGGCCGGCCCTTCGTTTTGAGGTACACGGCGTACCCTGCCAGCCCCAGCAGCAGGATGGACAGCACAAGGCCGCCGGCGAAGGCGTTCACCGCCAGGGCGGGCAGCTGGAAAAAGTCCTCGCTGGTGGAGATACCGAAGCTGGCGGTCTGATTGGGGGCCAGCAGCCCAAAAAAGACCAGGGCAATCAGCCCGAAGGCGGTGAGCAGCACCGGCGTCTTCCAGCCCACCGGCTTTGCGGACATGGTGGCTGTGCCGTTGTCCGTTCCGGCCGGCTGTGGGGTCCCCGGCCGGGGGGACGAAACTGTTGTGCTCATGCTGCACCTCCGGTAGTGGCTGCCTGCCGGGACTTGGCGGCGCGGGCGGGCTTTTTGCGCCGCGGATTCAGGCCGAACACGGCACGGACCAGTGGCGGCGCGGCGATGAAGAGGACGATGAGGGACTGGACCACCAGGACGATGTCGATGGGGGTGCCGGTCTGGATCTGCATCTGGACGGCTCCGGCGCGGAAGGCGCCGAACAGCAGGCCGGCGGCGAACGTGCCCCACGGCGTCGAACGTCCCAGCAGCGCAACGGTGATGGCGTCAAAGCCGTAGGTGGCGGCGACGCCGTCCGTGAGGACCTTCTCGGTGCCGGCCACCTGGGCAACACCGGACATTCCGGCCAGCCCGCCGGCGATGGCCATCACCAGGATGGTGGAGCGGGAGACGTTGATTCCGGCAGTCTGGGCGGCCTTGGGGTTGGCGCCGACGGCCCGGAATTCGAAGCCGAGGGTGGAGCGGTTCAGGAGCCACCACACCAGCACAGTGGCTCCGATGGCGAGGATGAAGCCCAGGTGGAGCCGGTACTGGCTGCCGAAAATCTGCGGGTAGACGGCGGTGGCATCGAGGATCGGCGAAATGGGGTTCGACTCCCCCGGCCGCTGGAACGCCGGCGTATTCAGGAGGTACCGCAGGAAGTACAGCGCGATGTAGTTGAACATGATGGTGAGGATCACCTCATGGGCGCCGGTGCGGGCTTTGAGCACGCCAACCAGTCCGCCCCACAGGGCGCCGCCGATGATGCCGGCCACCAGGACCAGCAGCAGGTGCAGGCCCAGGGGCAGGTTCAGGGCGAAGCCCACCCAGGCGGCCAGGATGCCGGCCACGATGATCTGGCCCTGCGCGCCGATGTTGAAGAGGCCTGCGCGGAATGCCAGCGCCACGCCCAACCCGGCCGTGATGAGCGGGGTGGCGATGGTGAGGGTTTCCATGAACGGCGCGAACTGCGCCGCCACGCTGTTGCCCCGGGGGTTGAATACCGAGCCCTGGAACAGGGCGATGTAGGAGCGGGTGGCCGCAGTCCAGACCGCCGAAAGGAAGTCCGTGGGCCGGGCGAAGAAGTATGTTGCAGTGGTGGCCACCTGCTTGTCCGTGCTGGCAATCAGCAGGCCGCCGATAATGAGGGCCAGCAGCACAGCGAGGACCGAGACCATGCCGCTCCCGGTAAAGATCCTGCGGAGCAGCGTGTCCGGGCCACCGGGAAGCTGCCCGCTTTGGGCGGTGGCCGGGACGGCGGACGGTTCCATGGCGCCGCCCGCCGTATCAACGGAGACGACGGCGGCAGTTTCCTCCTCAGCAGGGCTGGGATGGTGTGGATCCTTGTGGTCCGGCCTGCCGTGCTCCCCGGCTGCGTGCTTGGGGTGGTTTTCAGACATAGTCGTCTCCCTCGGCGTCAGGGGTGGAGGCTGTGGTGGTGGCCGTGGCAGGGCCGGCCTGGGACGTGTGTGCGTGTTCCTCCGGCGGTATGCCGGCCATCATCAGGCCCAGGGTGTCGCGGCTGGTGCCGGCGGGCACAACGCCCACCAGCCTGCCCTTGTAGAGCACAGCGATGCGGTCGGCGAGTTCCATCACCTCGTCCAGTTCCGTGGAGATGATCATGACCGGCGTGCCCTGGTCCCGCTCCGAGACGATGCGGCGGTGCAGGAACTCGATGGACCCCACGTCCACGCCCCGGGTTGGCTGGGAGGCGATGAACAGCCGCAGGGGGCGGGAGAGTTCACGGGCCATCACGACTTTTTGCTGGTTGCCGCCTGAGAGCGTTCCGGCGGCTGCGGCGGCAGAGGGGGTACGGACGTCGAATTCACCGATGCGTGCCTTGGCGTTCTCAAGGACCTTTGCCGGACTCATGCTGATTCCCTTGGCAAACGGCGGCTTGTCATAAAGGTCGAGGACCAGGTTCTCCGCCACGGAGAAGGTGCCCACCAGTCCGTCCACCTTGCGGTCCTCGGGAACAAATCCGACGCCGGCCTGCAGGACCTCCTTGACGGAGCGGCCCAGGAGTTCCTTGCCATCGAGTTGAACGGAACCGGACACACGCTCCTGGAGTCCCAGGATGGCTTCGGTCAGTTCGGTCTGGCCGTTGCCCTGGACGCCGGCGATCGCCAGGATCTCCCCACGCGCGATGTCGAAACTGAGTCCGTCCACCACGTGCTGGCCGTTGGGGGCGATGACGGTCAGGTCCCGGACCTCGAAGGTCTTTTCCTGCGGTTTGGCCGGGGCCTTGTCCAAAGTCAGGTTTACGGCGCGGCCCACCATCATGGAGGCAAGATCGGTGGTGGGGGCCGAGGGCTCGGCGGATCCCACCACCTTTCCGCGCCTGATCACGGTGATGGTGTCGGAGACCTCCTTGACCTCCCGCAGCTTGTGGGAGATGAAGACGATCGAGGTGCCCCCGGACTTGAGCTGGCGCATGATGTCCAGGAGTTCGTCGGTTTCCTGCGGGGTCAGCACGGCTGTGGGTTCGTCCAGGATGAGGACCTTGGCGTTTCGGACTAGGGCCTTGATGATTTCCACGCGCTGCTGGACGCCCACCGGCAGGTCCTCCACCAGGGCGTCGGGGTCGACGTCGAACCCGTACTGGTCCGAAATTTCCTTGATCCGGCGGCGCGTCTCGTCAAGGTTGAGGAAGCCTGCCGCCTTGGTGGGTTCGGCTCCCAGCGCCACATTTTCGGCGACCGTGAAAACGGGAACCAGCATGAAGTGCTGGTGCACCATGCCGATGCCGGCGGCCATGGCATCGCCAGGGCCGCGGAAGGACACCGGTTTGTCATCGATGAGGATGTCGCCTTCGGAGGGCTCATACAGCCCGTACAGCACATTCATGAGGGTGGATTTACCGGCCCCGTTTTCGCCCAGCAGACAGTGGATTTGTCCGGGTTCAACCACCACATCGATGTGGTCGTTGGCGAGCAGGGTACCGAAGCGTTTAGTGATCCCTCTGAGTTCAAGTTTCAAAACTCTGACCAATCTCGAAGCGTCCAGTGATCCACCGGACGGGATATGTGGCTGCAGCACCAGCCTAGTGGCTGCAGCAGGAGGATGAGCGGGCGCCGGCCCGGAAAAGGGAGCCAGCAAAAAAGCGCCACCGCCCGGCCGGTCAATGACCAGCCGGGCGGTGGCGCTGCACGCGGAATCAGGCCTTCGGGCTTGCCTTGGACTCAACCTTCAGCTTGCCGTCCACGATGTCCTTCTCGATCTGCTCCAGCTCGGACTTCAGCTCGGCGGGGACCTGGGAATCGAGGTCGTGGAAGGGAGCCAGCTTCACGCCCTCGTTGGCCAGCGTGCCAACATAGGGGGTGTTGCTGAAGTTGCCTTCCTTGTCATCCTTAACAACGGCCTCAACGGCGTCGCCCATCGTCTTCATGACGGAGGACAGCATGATGTCCTTGTAGTCAGGTGCCGTGAGGTAGCCGTCCGAATCAACCCAGATGAGCTTAACGTCCTTGCCGGCGGCCTTGGCTTCCTTCAGGGCAGCACCGGCGCCCTTGCCTACCGGGCCGGCGACCGGCATCACGATATCGGCGCCCTGGTCCAGGAAGTTCTGGGTGAGCTGCTTGCCCACGTCCTGCTTTTCGAAGTCCCCGGTGAAGCTGCCGTCCTGGGCGTCCTTGTTCCAGCCAAGGAGCTTGACGTCCTTGCCCTTCTGCTCGTTGTAGTACTTCACGCCGTCGGCGTAGCCGTCCATGAAAATGGTCACTGTGGGGATCTTGACGCCGCCGAAGGTGGCCACCGTGCCGGTCTTGGTGGTTCCAGCGGCAAGGTAGCCGGCGAGGAACGCTGCCTGCGCGGTGTCGTAGATGATCGGCTTGACGTTGGCGATGGCCGGATCGTACTGGTAGTCGACAATGGCGAAGTGGCTGTCCGGGTTGGCTGCGGCCTGCTCCTTGGTGGAGTCTCCCAGCAGGAAGCCGATCGTCAGCGTGAGGTCGCAGCCGGCGGTGACCATGGCCCGCAGGTTCGGTTCAAAGTCGTTGTTGGTCTTGGACTCCACCTGGTTGACCTTGATGCCCAGGTCAGCCTCGGCCTTCTTCAGCCCCTCGTAGGAGGACTGGTTGAAGGACTGGTCATCGAAGCCGCCGGAGTCGGAGACGATGCAGCCGGTGTAATCGGTGGCGCCGGCCGTGGAGTTGGTTCCCGCTTCAGGCGGGGCGCCGCAACCGGCCAGCACGAGTGCTGTGGCACCCACGGTAGCCAGGCCTGCAACTGAACCGCGCTTGAGGTGTGAACGCAGTGATGTCATCAAGATTCCTCCAGGGTGAAGAGAGTGGCGCTACGGCTCGAATTCAATGAGTGTCCGTTTCTGCACTGAAATTCTGTTTTCACTGAGGGCTCGCAGCACTGCGCCGGAGCGCACTGATGGCTCCTACTTTAGTGGCCTGCGCCACGCCCCAATAGCATGCCAGAACCGGTTCCCGGAGATTGTTTACAAGTTGTTACCAACCAGTAGGGGTGCCGCTCTGCTGCGGCACCCCTCCTGGTTGCGCGGCGGGCGGGAGCTAGAGCCGGACCAGCATTTTGCCCGTGTTCGCGCCATCGAGCAGGTCCATGAAGGCCTGCGGGGCGTTCTCGAGCCCGTCGACGATGGTTTCGTCGTAGCGCACAGTGCCGTCGGCCAGCCAGCCCGCCATTTTTTCGGCGAACTCGCGGGCATGCTGCCGCTGGCCACCCACCAGGAAACCCTGCAGGGTGAGCTGCTTGCCGATGGCCTGCATGAGGTTGCGCGGCGCGGGGGTGGGTTCGGTGGAGTTGTATTGTGCGATGGCACCGCACATCGCCACCCGCCCGCCAACATTGAGGACGGCCAGTGCAGCCTCCAGGTGCTCGCCGCCCACGTTGTCGAAGTAGACGTCGATGCCGGCACTGCCGGCTGCCTTTTCCAGCTGCTCACGGACCGGACCGTCGTGGTAATCGAAGGCCGCGTCGTAGCCGAGCTCCAGCAGGCGGGCCACCTTGGCGGGTGAGCCTGCCGAGCCGATCACCCGCGAGGCGCCCATTGCTTTCGCGATCTGGCCCACCAGCGAGCCAACCGCGCCTGCCGCGCCGGAAACGAAGACGGCGTCGCCCGGGGCAAAATTGGCCACCTTGAGCAGCCCGGCATAGGCTGTCAGGCCGGTCATGCCCAGGGCGCCAAGGAATGCCGAGGCCGGTGCCAGATCAGTGCGGGCCGGGGTGGCGGCGGCAGCGTCCAGCACCGCATATTCGCGCCAGCCGAGGGAATGCACGACGACGTCCCCCTCCTGATGCGCGTCGGAACGGGACGCGATCACCTCACCCACCGCGCCGCCGTCGAGCGCTTCGCCCAAGGCAAAGGGCGCAGAGTAGGACTTGACGTCGTTCATGCGTCCGCGCATATAGGGGTCAACCGAGATAAAAAGGTTCTTCACCATGATCTGGCCATCTGCGAGTTCAGGCAGCGGCGACTCGGCGAGCCGGAAATTCTCCGGCCCCGGGCGGCCCACCGGACGGGACACCAGCTGGATTTCACGGGTGGTGGCAGGCAGCGTCGCAACGCTCATGCTGCGTACTCCAGGACCTTGATGTCCACGCTGATGTTTCCACGGGTGGCGTTCGAATATGGGCAGATCTCGTGCGCTTTGGCCACGAGAGCCTCGGCAGCGGCCAGGTCGAGGGCCGGCAGCGCGATCTCCAGTTCAGCGGCAAGGCCGAAGCCCGTCCCGCCGTCCAGCTTGCCGAGGTGGACCCTGGCAGCTACGGCCGAATCGGTGAGGTCGGCCTGTTCCCTGCCGGCCACCAGGCGCAGTGCCGAGTGGAAGCAGGCAGCATATCCCGCGGCAAAGAGCTGCTCCGGGTTGGTGCCCTGGCCGCTGCCGCCGAGTTCAACAGGGCTGGCAAGGTTGACTTCCAGCTTGCCGTCGCTGGAGCGGGCGTTTCCGTCGCGACCTTCGCCGGAGGCGAGGGCTTCGGCAGTGTAAAGAGGCTTCACAGTGGTATCCGTTCTGTTGGGGATCAGTAAGACGTTGGCGGCGTCACACCGCGTTGTGCAGGGCGGCCGTCAATTTGCCAAGGGTTTCGCGGAGCTGCTCGAGTTCCCGGGGAGACAGTCCCGCGGACTGCGCGAGACGCTGGGGAATGGCGGCCGCCTTGGCGCTGAGGCTTCTTCCCGCCGGCGTCAGGTGGACGGCGACGCGGCGCTCATCCTCGCCTGACCGGCGCCGTTCCACCAGGCCCAGGGCTTCAAGCCGCTTCAGCAACGGCGACAGGGTGCCGGAATCCAGGCCGAGCTCCTCGCCCAGCTCCTTCACGCCGCGCGGCTCGCTCTCCCACAGCACCAGCATCACCAGGTACTGCGGGTAGGTCAGCCCCATGTCCTCCAGGACAGGACGGTAGACGGCGGTGGCGGCGCGGGAGGCCGAATACAACGCGAAGCATACTTGCCGGTCCAGGCGGGGAATTTCAGTCACAACACAAACAGTAACGGACAACTAAGTTGTGCACAACTTAGTTGTCCTGCGCCGGAGAGCCGGTGCAGAACGCTGCTTAGAGGTCGCGGATGGTGCGCAGGGCCGCCGCGGTGAGCACCCGGATGCCGAGGCCAAGGGCACGCTCGTCCAGGATGTAGTCGCCGCGGTGGAGGTCATATTCCTCCCCGCCCGGAGTTTTGGTGCCCAGCCGCATCATGGCACCGGGAAGCTCTGCCAGGAACCAGGCGAAGTCTTCACCGCCCATGGACTGCGGCGTGAGCACCACGGCACTTTCGCCGATCTCGGCACGTGCGGACGCCTCGATAATGGCCGTTTCATGTTCAGAGTTGACCACCGGAGGCACTCCCCTGGTGTGCTCAAGCTTGACGTCCACGCCGTACGGTGCCGCCACCTGGTGGACCACTTCATCAAGGAGTTCACCGGCGGCGTGCCAGGCCTCGCGGTCCAGGCAGCGCATGGTCCCGGCCATGTAGCCGGTGCCCGGGATGGCGTTGGGCGCCGACCCGGCGGAAATCTGGCCCCACACCACGGACACGCCGCTGCGGACATCCACCCGGCGGGACAGGACCGCGGGCACGTTCACCGCGATCTGCGCCAGGGCAAACACAAGATCCTCGGTCAGGTGTGGCCGCGAGGTGTGGCCGCCCCGGCCGGAAAGCTCGATGCGGATGGTGTCCGAGGCCGAGGTGATGGCCCCAATGCGCGTGCCGATCTTGCCCACCTCGATGCGGGGATCGCAGTGCAGCGCCAGGATCCGGGGCACGCCTTCCAGGACGCCCTGCTCGATGCAGGAGTGGGCGCCGCCGGGCATGGTTTCCTCGGCCGGCTGGAAGATCAGGCGGACGGTGGCGCCCAGGGGGGACTCCTGGTGCATCCTGTGCAGCACCAGGGCGATGCCGAGCATGGTGGTGGTGTGCACATCGTGGCCGCAGGCGTGGGTTACGCCGTGGTTTTTCGAGGCGAACGGCAGGCCGGTTTCCTCGATGATGGGCAGGGCGTCGATGTCCCCGCGCAGCGCAGTGGCGATGGGGCCTTCCCCGACGTCCACCGAGAGTCCGGTTCCCTCGAGGCGGCGCGGAGTGAGGCCTGCCTCCTCGAGCCGCTCAGCCAGCTTGTCAGTGGTGCGGAATTCCTTGAAGGACAGCTCCGGATGCGCATGCAGGTCCCGGCGGAATTCGATCAGTTCCGGCAGGAGCGGCTCGAGCCACGGAGCCACCAAAGCGGTGGGCTCGGCTTCAGTAGTGTAATTGCGCACTGTTTCACTCTAGCGAGGGTGGCAGGAATACCAGCCATCACGGTCGCCGCGTTACATCCCGGGTGCCCGGACGGGCCCCGGGATGCCGACGGCGGGGCGTCCGGTTAGAGGACGTCCGTGTCGCCGCTGGCCTTGAGGGCATCAACGGCTGCTTTAACCCGCTGCGAGTTGGCCATGGTGGTGACCAGCAGGGCATCCGGAGTGTCCACGATGACCACGTCCTGGATCCCGATCAGGGCGATGACCCGCTTGGTGTCAGTGACTACAACGCCGCTGGAGTTCTCGGTGAAGACGCGGGCGCCTTCACCCAGGACCGTGACGTCATCCACTTCCTTGGCTGAGTTCAGCCGGCCCACGGAGGCGAAGTCGCCAACGTCATCCCACCGGAAGGAGCCGGGCACGACGGCGACGTCCCCGGCTTCGGCGGCGGGTTCGGCCACGGCGTAGTCGATGGCGATCTTGGGCAACGTGGGCCACACGCGGCTTGTCACTTCGTCACGGGCCGGGGTGTCCCAGGCGCGGGCGATTTCCTGCAGGCCCTGGAACAGCTCGGGCTGGTTGGCTTCCAGGTGCTTAAGCAGCAGCGCCACGGGCGCCACGAACATGCCGGCGTTCCAGACGTAGTTGCCGCTGTCCACATACTGCTGGGCCACTACTTCATCCGGCTTTTCAACAAACTCCACCACGTCCTGGGCGCTGGGCGCGCCCTCGATGTGCAGCCCCTGGCCTGAACGGATGTAGCCGAAACCTGTGGACGGGTGCGTGGGCTTGATGCCGATGGTCACGATCTTGCCGGCGGCTGCGGTGTGGATCGCTTCGCGGACAGCCTCCTGGAAGAGGTGGTCCGGGCTGATGACCTGGTCCGCGGCGAAGGAACCCATGATGGTGTCGGGATCACGCTCGTGCAGGATGGCGGCGGCGAGTCCGATGGCTGCCGCCGAGTCCTTGGGTTCGGACTCGAGGACAAGGTCCGAATCCTTAACCTCGGGAAGCTGGCGGCAAACGGCATCACGGTGGGCCTTGCCGGTCACCACCAGCATCCGGCTCCCCGCAAGCGGGTGCAGCCGGTCGTAGGTGGCGCGCAGCAATGTGCTGCCCGAACCCGTGAGGTCATGAAGGAACTTGGGAGCTGCGGCTCGCGACAGGGGCCAGAGGCGGGTCCCCACTCCGCCGGCCGGGATCACCGCGATGAAGCGGTCAAGGGGTGATGCCGGGCTTGTCACTTTGTCTGTACTCATCACCGCCTACTTTAGCCGACCGGCCGCAACGGACCCCTCCGGACTCCGCCGCCACGACACAGTTCAGTCCAAGTGCGGCAACCCCGTGTGGCGTTCGTCTCAAAAAATTCGAAAAACCGCGCCACTGCTGGGCACCAAGGAGCTCCTAAATTGAATAAGCTGTGAGCGGAGCCTAGATTTAGGCCTGAGCTACGAGTGCTCTCGCAGCAGGCGTTCCCCCCGCGTGGATCTCATGCCAGCGCCGCTGTGTTGCAGGGAGGTTTATCAGTGCCGACAAAACCAGCTGGCACCTTGTACCGCGGCCGTGAAGGCATGTGGTCTTGGGTAGGACACCGTATTACCGGTGTAGTGATCTTTTTCTTCTTGTTGGTCCATGTCTTGGACACCTCCTTGGTGCGTGTGTCACCCGAGGCTTACACCGCCGTTATCGGCGCGTACAAGAATCCCCTGATGGCACTGGGTGAGACGGGCCTTGTTGCCGCCATCGTCTTCCACGCCTTCAACGGCCTGCGGATCATCGCGGTCGACTTCTGGAAGAACGGCGCCAAGTACCAGCGTCAGATGCTGTGGGCAGTCCTGGGTCTCTGGGTCGTCACCATGGTCGCATTCTCCATCCGCCACCTGTCCCTCGCCCTCGGAGGTCACTAAGCCATGAGTGCAACAATCGAGAGCCCCCGCAGCGGGCGGATCGCCCCCCAGTACCGCCGCAACGGCGGCACCCGGGGCAACTTCGAGATGATCGCCTGGCTGTTCATGCGCCTCTCCGGCGTGGTGCTGGTGGTCCTCATCTTCGGGCACCTTTTCGTGAACCTCCTGGTAGGCGAAGGCATCCACGCCATCGACTTCGGCTTCGTTGCCGGCAAGTGGGCGGATCCGTTCTGGCAGTTCTGGGACCTGACCATGCTGTGGCTTGCCATGCTGCACGGCACCAACGGCGTCCGCACCATCATCAATGACTACGCCGAAAAGACCTCCACCCGCCGCTGGCTGAAGACGGTCCTCTACTCGGCCACCGTCGTCATCATCGTCCTGGGCACCCTGGTGATCTTCACCTTCAACCCGTGCCCCGTCGTCGACGGCGTTCCCCTGCCTGGCGGCTTCTGCCCTGCCTAGCACCAGCACCACCCCGGGCCCGCGGGCATTACCGCGGGCCCTGTTTTGCGGGGAAGGCGAAGCCGCCCCGTTGTTTTATAGCGAATTTTGAGAGAAAGAGCATCTGGTATGCAGGTCCATAAGTACGACGTCGTCATCGTCGGTGCCGGTGGCGCTGGCATGCGCGCCGCGATCGAATCCGGTCAGCGCGCGCGCACAGCAGTACTGACCAAGCTCTACCCCACCCGCTCGCACACCGGTGCGGCGCAGGGTGGCATGTGTGCGGCCCTTGCCAACGTCGAGGAAGACAACTGGGAGTGGCACACGTTCGACACCGTCAAGGGCGGCGACTACCTGGTTGACCAGGATGCCGCGGAGGTCATGGCCAAGGAAGCCATCGACGCTGTGCTTGACCTGGAAAAGATGGGCCTGCCGTTCAACCGCACGCCCGAGGGCCGGATTGACCAGCGCCGCTTCGGTGGCCACACCCGCGACCACGGCAAGGCACCGGTCCGCCGCGCATGCTACGCCGCCGACCGCACCGGCCACATGATCCTCCAGACCCTGTACCAGAACTGCGTCAAGCACAACGTCGAGTTCTACAACGAGTACTACGTCCTGGACCTGCTGACGGTCGAAGAGGACGCAGTCCGCGCGGACGGCACGCCGTACAAGCAGAAGCGCGTTGCCGGCGTCGTATCCTACGACCTCGCCTCCGGTGAACTGCACGTCTTCCAGGCCAAGTCCGTGGTCTTCGCTTCCGGCGGCGCCGGCAAGGTCTTCAAGACCACCTCCAACGCCCACACCCTCACCGGCGACGGCATGGGCATCGCCTTCCGCCGTGGCATCCCGCTGGAAGACATGGAATTCTTCCAGTTCCACCCGACCGGCCTCGCCGGCCTGGGCATCCTCCTGTCCGAGGCCGCCCGCGGTGAAGGCGCCATCCTCCGTAACTCGGAGGGTGAACGCTTCATGGAGCGCTACGCCCCCACCATCAAGGACCTGGCGCCGCGTGACATCGTGGCCCGCTCCATGGCCAACGAGGTACGTGAAGGCCGCGGCTGCGGCCCGAACAAGGACTACGTGCTCCTGGACCTGACCCACCTGGAGCCGGCCCACATCGATGCCAAGCTGCCGGACATCACCGAGTTCGCCCGCACCTACCTGGGCGTGGAACCGTACACCGAGCCGGTTCCCGTGTTCCCCACCGCCCACTACGCCATGGGCGGCATTCCCACGAACATCACCACCGAGGTCCTGCAGGACAACGACACCGTGGTCCCGGGCCTTTACGCTGCCGGTGAAGTGGCCTGTGTTTCCGTGCACGGCTCCAACCGGTTGGGCACCAACTCCCTGCTGGACATCAACGTTTTCGGCAAGCGCGCCGGCATCGCCGCAGCCGAGTATGCCAAGACGGCCGACTTCGTGGAACTGCCGGAGAACCCGCTGGCTTACACCACTGAACTGCTGGACATTGCCCGCAACGGCACCGGCGACGAAAAGGTGGCTCAGATCCGCAAGGAACTGCAGGACACCATGGACGCCAACATGCAGGTGTTCCGCACAGCGGAAACGCTGAACCAGGTGCTGCGCGATATCGCCTCCTTCGAGGAGCGCTACAAGCGCATCAACGTCCAGGACAAGGGCAAGCGCTTCAACCTGGACCTGCTCGAGGCCGTTGAGCTTGGCTTCCTGCTGGAACTGGCCAAGGTGATGACCGTGGCCGCACTGCACCGTGAGGAATCCCGCGGCGGACACTTCCGCGAGGACTTCCCGGAACGTGACGACGAGAAATTTATGAAGCACTCCATGGCGTACAAGGACGACCACGCCCCGGCTGACGGATCGGCAGAAGCAATTGCCGGCATCCGCCTGGCCACCAAGCCGGTCGTCTTTACCCGCTACGAGCCGATGGTGAGGAAGTACTAAGATGACCGCTGAAATCGCTGAGCCAGCCTCAAAGATTGAACTGCCTGCCGGCGTCGGCGGTGGCGGCGAAATCCCCACGTTCGATGTGCACATGCGCGTCCGCCGGTACAACCCGGAGGTCTCCGAGGAGGCCACGTGGGATGACTTCCACCTCACCATGTACGGCACGGACCGCGTCCTGGATGCCCTGCACAAGGTCAAGTGGGAGATGGACGGCAGCCTGTCCTTCCGCCGCTCCTGCGCCCACGGTGTGTGCGGCTCCGACGCCATGCGCATCAACGGCCGCAACCGCCTCGCCTGCAAGACCCTGCTGAAGGACCTGGACACGTCCAAGCCCATCCTGGTTGAACCCATCAAGGGCCTGCCGGTGGAGAAGGACCTCATCGTGGACATGGAACCGTTCTTCCAGTCCTACCGCGAGGTCATGCCGTTCCTGATCAACAAGGGCCACGAGCCCACCCGGGAACGCCTGCAGTCCGCCGAGGACCGCGAGCGTTTCGACGACACCACCAAGTGCATCCTGTGCGCCGCGTGCACGTCGTCCTGCCCCGTCTTCTGGACTGACGGCCAGTACTTCGGCCCGGCAGCCATCGTGAACGCGCACCGCTTCATCTTCGATTCCCGTGATGATGCCGGAGACATGCGCCTGGAGATCCTCAACGACAAGGAAGGCGTGTGGCGCTGCCGCACCACCTTCAACTGCTCCGAGGCGTGCCCCCGCGGCATCCAGGTGACCCAGGCCATTGCCGAGGTCAAGCAGGCCATCCTGTCCCGCAAGATCTGACCAAGGATCAAACAGACGACGGCGCCGTCCCCCACTTCAGGGGGTACGGCGCCGTCGTTGTTTCTCCCCACCCGCCCCTGACCTCGCAAGCTCGGCCAGGGAACCCGGCGGGCGTGGGCCCACAGCCATTCGTACCAAACGAAAGGGGACGCCGTGTCCCGCTCCGAAAAAGTCTCCTTTGCCGGGTCCACCGGCGAAATGCTCTCCGGCATCATCGATGTGCCGGATGGACCGGTGAAGGGTTGGGGCGTCTTTTCGCACGGCTTCACCTTGGGGAAGGACGCCCCTTCCGCATCCCGGATGTGCAAGGCGCTGGCGGACAGCGGCGTGGGAATGCTGCGCTTCGACAACCTGGGGCTGGGCGGATCCGCCGGCGAATGGTCCGCGGGCTCCTTCAGCCACAAGGTTGCGGACACGGTGAAGGCGGCAGAGTTCATGCGCAGCGAGGGAAAGCAGATTTCCCTTCTGGTGGGGCACTCCTTCGGCGGTGCGGCCGTCCTGGCGGCGGCGCGGGAGATCCCGGAGCTCGACGCCGTCGCCACCGTTGGCGCCCCTTTCTCGCCCAAGCACGTGGCGCACGTTTTTGACGCTGCGCTGGACAAGATCCTCAGCGAAGGCAGCGCCGAGGTGGATCTTGGCGGGAAGCGCGTGGAGATCCGGCGGCATTTCGTGGAGGACCTCGAAAACGCCGACCTCACGGACTGCATCAAGCAGCTGCACAAGCCGCTGATGGTGCTCCACTCCCCCACGGACAACACTGTGGGCATCGAGAACGCCAGCACCATCTTCCAGACGGCACGGCACCCGCGGAACTTTGTGTCCCTCGAAGGGAGCGACCACCTGCTGACAGGCAAGGGCCAGGCGGCCCGGGCCGCCCGGATTATCGCTGCCTGGGCCGACCAATACCTCGACGCCGGGCAGTAGCGCCCCCGTCCTGCTGGACCGGCACCTTTCCGGGCTGGACCGGCACCTTTCCCGGCTGGACCGGCACCTTTCCCGGCTGGACTGGTACCTTTCCCGGCTGGACCTGGCGCGCACCCCACGTGCCCTTCTCATGGCCCGTGGGGGCGCTGCGCAGGTCGGCCTCCCGCACTGCCGCCCAGCCGGCCGACACCAGGTAGACCTGGCTGACCAGGTTGAACCAGATCAGCAGGCCGATGATGATGGCGAACGGCGCCAGGATGGGATTCCTGCCGGCTCCGGCCAGCAGTTCCGTGCTGAATATCTGGAGCACGCCCGTGCCAAGGGCCGCCAGGATGGTGCCTTCCAGCAGCGCGCGGCGTGACAGCTTCAGGCTCGCGGCGAACCTGTACATGATGAAGGCGGTCGCCCAGCCCAGCACCAGGGGAACAGTGATTTTGACGGACGTGGCCAGGGGACCCGCCAGCGCGTCGTCGAGTCGGAGGAAATCCGAAACCCACCCTGCGGCGGTTCCGAACACCAGGGAAGCGCCGGCGCTGATGACCAGCGCCACGCCCAGGAGCAGCAGGGTTCCGGCATCCCGCAGTTTCAGGAGGATGGGATTGACCAGCAGTGGCGGCAGCCCCAGGACGCCGCGAAGCCCTTCCCTGATTCCGGAAATCCATCGCAGCGAGGTGACCACAGTGACCAGGGAGCCGATCACCGCTGTCCAGCCCAGTCCGTCAGGATTCAGCAGGTCCTGCGGATCCACGAGCCCGGCCCCTCCGTTCAGTTTCAGGAGCCCGGGCGCACTCGACGCCACACTGCTGATGATGGTGTCCAGGAGGGCCGGCTGCCCCCGCAGCACAAGGCCTGCGATGGAAAAGCCCGTGGTGAGGAGGCCTGTGATGGAGAAAAACATGTTGAAGCCAATGCCTGCGCTCATCAGCGGGCCGCGCTGAAGGCTGTAGTGCCGGAAGGCGCGCATCGGCCGGAGAGCGTTGAGCCGGGCAAGTATCCATTGGACCATCGCCATCAGCGCCGGAAACGGCCCCCCGCCTGCCCTGCGTGCCTTGCCCCACTCCATCCGCTTCCGGATGACGGCGAGCTGCAGCTGGGCGCGTTCAGTGGGAAGTGGCTGCTGCTCAGCCTGCTTCGGCTGCTGTGTCCGCGGCGGCGTCCGCGAATCGGGTGCCGGCGGCGTTGTCAGTTTCGGTCCCAAAGTCCAGCTCTTCCCGTAGCTGCCAGATGCCGTCGGCATCGTGCTCGTAAAGTCCCATGCTAACCACGGGGAAGGTGGCCTTGTAGTTCTTCAGGACCGTTTCGGCCTCATCAAGGCTTTCGGGGGCAACGTCGTGGGCAATGGTGACGTGGGGATGGTAGGCAAAAGGCAATTCCCGCTCCAGCGGGCCCTGCTGGAGCTTTTCGTGCAGGTCGACGCACTGCTCAAAGCCGTCCTCCACGTTGATGAAAACCACCGGGGAAACGGGGCGGAAGGTACCGGTGCCGGCAATGGTGACCATGAACGGGCTCTGCCGGCGGGCCACCTCGCGGACGTGCTCGCAGGTGGCTTCCCAGTCATGCGTGGGGGTGGTGGTCACCAGCGTGATGTGTGCCGGCACCACGTCCGCCAGCGGGTCGCCGAAGGACGCCCGCCAGCGCTGGAGCTCCTCCGCTATGTCAGGGGGGAACCCCAGGATGACGCCTACGCTGGATGACATGGCGCTAGCGGACTCCTGCGAGGCTGAGTGACGGGAGGAAGCCCATGCGCTCATACACCTGGCCAAGGGTAACCGCCGCAATCTCACGGGCGCGCTCGGCGCCGTGGGCCAGCAGCCGGTCCAGCTCCGCGGGGTCCTCCATCAGCTCGTTGGTCCGGTTCCGAAGCGGGGTGACGAAGTCCACCACCACCTCGGCGAGGTCCACCTTAAGGTGGCCGTACATCTTGCCCTGGTACTCGGCCTCGAGGTCGGCGACTGACTTTCCGGTCAGGGATGAGTAAATAGTGAGCAGGTTTGAGACGCCCGGTTTTTCTTCGGGGTGGAACCTGATCTCCGTGCCGGCGTCAGTGACTGCGGACTTGATGCGCTTGGCGGCGATCTTGGGATCCTCCAGCAGCTGGATGGCGCCGTTGGGCGATTCGCCGGTCTTGGACATCTTGGCGCTCGGGTTCTGGAGATCGTAGATCTTGGCGCGTTCCTTGACGATGGTCGCCTCCGGAACGGTGAACGTGGCACCGAACCTGGTGTTGAAGCGCTGGGCCAGGTTGCGGGTGAGCTCCAGGTGCTGGCGCTGGTCCTCCCCCACAGGCACCAGGTCTGTCTGGTACAGCAGGATGTCGGCGGCCATGAGCGTTGGGTAGGCGAACAGTCCCAGCGTGGCGGCGTCCGCGCCGGACTTCTGGGTTTTGTCCTTGAACTGGGTCATCCGCGAAGCCTCGCCGAAGCCGGTGATGCAGTTCAGGGCCCAGGCAAGCTGCGCGTGCTCGGGTACATGGGACTGGACAAAGAAGATGCTTTTGTCCGGGTCGATGCCGGCGGCGATGTACTGGGCCGCGACGATGCGGGTGCGCTTGGCCAGTTCCGCGGGGTCGAAGTCCACGGTGATCGCGTGCAGGTCCGGGATGAAGAACACGGCGTCGTACTCAGCCTGCATGTCCACCCAGTTGCGAACGGCACCGATGTAGTTGCCCAGGTGCAGCGAATCGGCGGTGGGCTTGGCTCCGGAAAGGATGCGCTTCTTTGCGGCCGGGGATGTCTGGCTAGTCATGGGGAGGAAACTTTCGGGGGGCTTAGAGCTGGTAGTCCACTACCAGCGGGGCATGGTCGGAGAAGCGGGTATCCCACGAGGCTGCGCGGTCAACAACGGCGGAGATAGCGGAAGCTGCCAAAGCCGGGGTGGCCAGCTGGTAGTCAATGCGCCAGCCGGTGTCATTGTCGAAGGCCTTGCCGCGCTGGGACCACCACGTGTAGGGCCCGTCCATCTCGCCCGCCAGGCTGCGATGGACGTCCTGCCAGCCGATCTCCTCGCCGAAGAACCGGTCAAAGTAGGCGCGCTCTTCGGGCAGGAACCCTGCCTTTTTGACGTTGCCCTTCCAGTTCCGGATGTCCAGTGGAGTGTGGGCGACATTAAGGTCACCCACCACCAGTGCGTGGTCGCTGTGTTTGGTCAGCTCAGGCAGCCGGGTGCTCATGACGTCCAGGAAACGGAATTTATCGTCCTGCTTTGGCGTGCCCACCTCACCGGAGTGGACGTAGGCGCTTGCGACGGTCAGCTGGACAGGATGCCCGGCAGCGTCAGCGAACCGGAAATCCGCTTCCACCCAGCGGCCTGCCGTGGCGAAGTAGTCATCACCGATGCCGTTGCGGGTGGCCAGTGGCTCTTCCCGCGATGCGATGGCCACACCGGCGCGGCCTTTGGCTTCGGCCTCCGCATGCAGGATGTGCCAGCCGTCGCCCAGCAGCTGCCGGACAATGGCATCAGGGGCGCGGACTTCCTGGAGGCAGAGGATATCCACCTCGCGCGGCTCCAGCCATGCCGCCATACCGTTCTTGTAGGCAGCCCGAAGGCCATTAACGTTGACGGTTGCGATGCGAAGGTGGTCCTTCTTCAATGCCGAGCTCACCCGCTCCACTCTAGTCGATGATGGTTCCGGTGACCGGCTCCCCGCTGCCGCCTGAGGACTTGATCATGTCCCTCGCATTGGTGGCGGTAATCTCGATGGTTTCAAGGGCACGGTTGATGGTGTCCTGGTTCGCGGCAGCTCCCTTGGCGCGCTCCTCCTCCACCACGCGGATCTGCACCTGGACAATCTTGAAGGAGTGGTCCAGCTTGAGGTCGCGGACTTCGTCCGCCTGGCTCCGCTCGGAAACCACCCGCGTGCCGCCGTGGTCAGCGGAGGACGACGGTCCGCGGCCGGCAGCCGTGGTGAAGGCGTTCTGGGCTTCGCTCAGCTTGGCGCCGGCTTTCTTGGCCGCCTTCTGGATGCTGAAGACCACAAAGCAGGCAAGCAGCAGCCAGAAGAGGGCGATGACGGCCACAACCCAACCCACCACGTCATTCTGGTTGGCGGCGAAGATGACGGCGACAACAAACGCCGTCACGAGGACCATCAGTCCCGGACCGCTGATGCGGAACATGGAGAAACCGCCCCTGGCGGGTTTGGAGGATGACTTGGAGCTGCCCAGAGATTGCATGAAGCCATTGTCTCAAACCCCGGTGTATGCTCCCGCCGCTTCCACCGGCGGCGAACACCCAACCAGGTAGCGCCAAGTGTCACTCTGGGGCCTCAAAACGGCAGTTACTGCTACCTGGTTGGGTCGGCGCTACTTCAGGAACAGCTGCCGCAGCCGCATGGTGGTCAGCAGCATGCCGGCGGCGGTCATCACCAGGTAGTAGCCGATGTGCAGGGGCGTTGCCGCAGTGAAGGTTCCCACGCTGATCTGGCGCAGCAGTTCCACCCCGTGCCACAGCGGCATGGCCTGGATGAGCCACTGGATGTACTGCGGATAGACGCTCAGCGGGTAGAACGTGGCACTGAACAGGAACATCGGAAGCATCATGAAGGTGATCCAGTCCATCTGCTGGAACGTCTTCATGAAGCTGGTGATCGCCATTCCAATACTCGCGAAGCCGAAGGCGATCAGCACCGAGCCGGGGATCATCAACAGCGCCCACGGCGTGGTGATGAGTCCCATCATCCCCATGACGGCCGTAAAGCCCGCGGCGTACAGCATCCCGCGCAGGAGTGCCAGGAAAATCTCGCCCAGCGCGATGTCCAGCGGTCCCAGGGACGTGTACAGCATGCCCTGGTACAGCTTGCCGAAATGCATCTTGAAAAAGACGTTCCAGGTTGAGTCGTACACCGCCCCGTTCATCGCCGAGACGGCAAGGAGGGCCGGCGCGATGTAGGCGGCGTAGCTGATGGGCGTGCCGCCGGGCCCTTCCACGGCACCCACAATCGCCCCCATGCCCACACCCATGGACACCAGGAACAGGACAGGCTCGAAGAAGCCGGACAGCATCACCAGCCAGTGGCCGCCCAACGTGGCCTTCAGGCCGCGCGAGATCACTGCCCTCGCGTTGCGCGAGTACAGCGGTCCGAAGGTCCTGTTCCGTGCATCCTCGGTGGCGCCCTGCCGGATGGTCCAGCTCATTGCCCCATCCTTTTGGTGAAGCGGCGCTGGGTCAGGTTCCAGCCCAGGACGGCGAGCCCGGCCAGGACGGCGACGTGGACGAGGGTGAGGAGCAGCGGCTCCTGGTATCCGTAGCTGACCACCCTGCCCAGTTCGGTGCCGTGCCAGATGGGCGAGATCCAGCCGATCCACCGGACGCCCGGCGGAAGCGTGTCCAGCGGGAAGAAGGTCCCGGAGAACAGGAACAGCGGCATGACGACGAGCCGCATTACCAGGGCGAACTGCCCCTTGTCCTCGGTGATTGAGGCCGAGTAGGCCATGAGCGGCAGGCCAAACGACAGCCCCGCCAGGGTGGCCACCAGGATGCCGGCCCACGCCCAGCTTCCTGAGGACGCACCAAAAACGGCCACGGCTGCGAAGTAGATGGCTGACTGCACCAGCAGCCGCAGCGTCACGGCCATGATGTGCCCGGCCGCGATTTGCTCCGGTGTCAGCGGCGTGGCATGCGGACCATAGTAGGTCCGTCGCCATTTGAAGCCGGCCATCACCGGAAACGTGAATTCGTTGGCGGCGGTCATCACGGCGGCGGACACCAGCAGCGCCGGCGCAATGAAGGCCAGGTAACTGACGCCGCCGAAAGCCGCTGCCCCCTGGCTGTCCACCAGGGAAGCCAGGCCGATCCCCATGGCGAAGAGGTATGCCACGGGCTGGCCCACGCTGTACATCAGGATGGACCAGCTGTAGTTCTTCATCACCCGGAGCACCTGCTCCGCGTGGTAGAATGCTCCCCAGCGCCGGGCCTTTGCGGCTGCCACCTGCGGGCTGTGGGCATGCAACGCCCCGGCCGGCCGCGGCGCCCGCTGCTCAGTCAACGAGGCTCCTGCCTGTCAGCCGTAGGAAGACGTCCTCCAGCGAGGACCTCCGGACCAGCGATGTCAGTGGCCGCAGGCCGCGGGACGCCACCTGCTCAAGTGCGCCCTCGCCGTCGTGCGCGTAGATCAGCACCCGGTCCGGCAGGACCTCCAGCCGCTCGCCTATGCCCCCCAGTTCGGTTGCGATGGTGGTGTTCCGTTCGGAACCGAACCGGAGTTCCACCACCTCGCGGGTCGAGTGTTCACGGATCAGCTGCGCCGGGGAACCCTCAGCCATGATCCGGCCCTTGTCCACCACGATCAGCCGGTCGCACAGCTGCTCGGCCTCGTCCATGTAGTGCGTGGTGAGGATCAGCGTGACGCCCTGTTCCTTGAGCCGGAACAGCCGGTCCCACAGGATGTGCCGTGCCTGTGGGTCAAGTCCCGTGGTGGGCTCGTCCAGCAGCAGGATGCGCGGTTCGTTGATCAGCGACCTGGCGATGGTCAGCCGCCGCTTCATGCCGCCGGAGAGGGCGTCGACCTTGGACTTTGCCTTGTCCGTCAGCTGCGCGAATTCCAGCAGCTCATCGGCTTTGGGCTTCAGGTAGCTCATCGGCAGGCCGAAGTAGCGCCCGTACACCAGGAGGTTGTCCCGGACGCGCAGCTCCTCGTCCAGGTTGTCCTGCTGCGGCACCACGCCCAGGTGGGCACGCACCTCAGGACCGTGCTGGTCCGGGTCGAGCCCCATGATGCTCAGGCTGCCGGACGTGCGCCGGGTGACACCGCCGATCATCTTCATCGTGGTGGACTTCCCCGCGCCGTTGGGCCCCAGCAGGCCGAAAGACTCCCCCGCCGGAACCGTGAACGAGATGCCGTCCACGGCTGCCACCCCGCCATACGTCTTGGTCAGGTTCCCTGCCGTAATGACGGTGCCGGACGGCGGCGGGCTGCCTGGCCGGGTGCCGGCGGGCAAGATGGCTTCGTTGTGCACCCTCCGCAGACTAATGGAGGTGCCGGGCTTGTGGAAGGGCTCCTTCCGTTCCGCGCTTAAAGTCCGACGGCGGCCCGCCCCTTGCGTGCGCAAGGTGCGTGCCGCCGTCGGGCGTGAGAGAGACTAGCCGGTGATGCCGGCCTGGCGTTCGGCCGCTTCGACCACGTTGGTCATCAGCAGCGCCACGGTCATGGGGCCGACGCCCCCGGGGTTCGGCGAAACCCAGCCGGCTACCTCGGCAGCGGCCGGTTCGATGTCGCCATGGACCCTGCTCTTGCCCGTCTCCGGGTCGGTTTCCCGGGTGACTCCGACGTCCAGCAGGGCAGCGCCGGGCTTCACGTCCGAAGCCTTCACGATGTGCTTGGCACCGGCCGCGCCCACAATAACGTCCGCCTGCCGGAGCAGCTCGGAGAGGTTTTTCGTGCCGGTGTGCGTCAGGGTCACGGTGGCGTTCACGGCCCGCCGCGTGAGCAGCAGCCCGATGGAGCGGCCGATGGTAACCCCACGGCCTACCACCACAACATGCTTGCCTGAAAGGCTGTAGCCGTTGCGCTCCAGGAGCTCGATGACGCCGCGGGGCGTGCACGGCAGCGGCGAGGTGATCTCCCCGTTGACGTTGAGCACCAGGCGGCCGAGGTTGGTCGGGTGCAGGCCGTCGGCATCCTTGGCGGGGTCAATCCGCTCGAGGATGGCGTCGGTATCCAGGTGCTTGGGCAGCGGCAGCTGCACGATGTACCCGTGGCAGGCGGGGTCCGCATTGAGTTCGTCAATGAGGTCCTCGACCTGCGCCTGGGTGGCATCTGCAGGCAGCTCGCGCTGGATCGAGTTCATCCCGATCTCCACGGACTGCTTGTGCTTCATGGACACATACAGCTGGGAGGCGGGGTCCGCCCCCACGAGCACGGTGGCGATCCCGGGCGTGACGCCGCGGGCCTTCAGGGCTGCGACACGGTCTTTCAGCTCGGACTTGATGGCGGCAGCTGCTGCCCTGCCGTCAAGGATCTTTGCGGTCTGCGTGGTTTCAGTCACGAATTACCACTGCTCGTGCTGCGGGTACAGCGGGAAGTCGGCGGCCAGCTTGTCCACGCGTGCCTGCAGGGACTCGACGTCGGCGCTGCTGCCTGCCTTGAGGGCGGTGGCAATGATCTCGGCGACCTCGGTGAACTCGGCGGCGCCGAATCCGCGGGTGGCCAGGGCCGGGGTGCCGATGCGCAGGCCGGAGGTGACCATCGGCGGGCGGGGGTCGAACGGCACGGCGTTGCGGTTGACGGTGATGCCCACGGAGTGCAGGAGGTCCTCGGCCTGCTGGCCGTCCAGCTGGGAGTTGCGCAGGTCAACAAGGACCAGGTGCACGTCGGTGCCGCCGGTGAGCACCGAGACGCCGGCCTCCGCGACGTCGGCCTGGTTCAGGCGGTCGGCGATGATCTTTGCGCCTTCCAGGACGCGCTCCTGGCGCTCCTTGAATTCCTGGGTGCCGGCGATCTTGAAGGCCACTGCCTTGGCGGCGATGACGTGCATGAGCGGGCCGCCCTGCTGGCCCGGGAACACGTTGGAGTTCAGCTTCTTGGCCCACTCCTGCTTGGCCAGGATCACACCGGAACGGGGACCTGCGAGGGTCTTGTGCACGGTGGAGGTGACGACGTCGGAGTGCGGGACCGGGCTGGGGTGCAGGCCTGCGGCCACCAGGCCCGCGAAGTGTGCCATGTCCGTCCACAGGAGGGCGCCCACTTCATCGGCGATGGAGCGGAAGGCTGCGAAGTCCAGGTGGCGCGGGTAGGCGGACCAGCCGGCGATGATGACCTGGGGCTTCTCGGCGATGGCCTGCTCGCGGAGCTTGTCCATGTCCACGCGGAAGGTGTCTTCTTCCACCTGGTAGGCAGCCACGTTGTAGAGCTTGCCGGAGAAGTTCAGCTTCATGCCGTGGGTCAGGTGGCCGCCATGGGCCAGGGACAGGCCCAGGATCTTGTCGCCGGGGGTGATCATGGCGGAGAGGGCTGCGGCGTTGGCCTGCGCGCCGGAGTGCGGCTGGACGTTGGCGTACTCGGCGCCGAAGAGTGCCTTGACCCGGTCAATGGCCAGCTGCTCTGCGACGTCCACGTACTCGCAGCCGCCGTAGTAGCGGCGGCCCGGGTAGCCCTCGGCGTACTTGTTGGTGAGGACGGAGCCCTGGGCTTCCATCACGGCGCGGGGCGCGAAGTTTTCGGAGGCAATCATTTCCAGGGTGCCGCGCTGGCGGCCGAGCTCCTGGTTGAGGACTGCGGCGATTTCGGGGTCGAGCTCGGCCAGCGGCTGGTTGCTGACGGCGGTGGTTGAGGTGGCTGTAGTAGTCACGGAAAACTCCTGGCTAGGGATGCGGGCACTGCTTAGGTCAGGCTACCGGCTGGCGCACTTTCGTACCGCGTTGGTGACAGGGCGTGAAAGCGCAGGGCATGGCGCTGCAGCACTGACGCAGTGCAGCCCCACTTCCGGCAAGACATGACCCTCGGCCCAGGCGTACGATCCGTGGTCTTCGTGATTGCCGCTCCCTGGTGGTTAGCCACCCAACGCCAGTTGCGACGCTTCCAGCGTATCAAAACCGGCGCCCGGTGCGCGGGTAGGCTTGTACGCGTGAACGAAGAGCTGCTGAACCAAGCGTACGTAGTAACCCTGTCCTGCCCGGACCGTCCCGGAATTGTCCACGCGGTGGCCGGTGCCCTGCTGGTGGCAGGCTGCAACATTACGGACTCGCAGCAGTACGGCAGCCCCGCCACGGGCAACTTCTTCATGCGGGTGGAAGTGACCACGCCTGCCTCCGCGTCCGAGCTTCGCGGGGCCCTGGAGCCCGTGGCCGAGGCCTTCAGCATGCAGTGGAGCCTCAACGCCGTAGGCCAGAAAGTACGGACCCTGGTGATGGCCAGCACCTCCGCCCACTGCCTGAACGACCTGCTGTTCCAGCAGCGCTCCGGCACGTTGCCCGTTGAGATTCCTGCCATCGTGTCCAACCACCAGGACCTGGCCGGGCTGGCCGAGTTCTACGGCATCCCGTTCCATTACATCCCCGTGACCAAAGACACCAAGGTCCAGGCTGAGGACAAGCTGCGCGCCATCATTGCCGAACACGACATTGAGCTGACGGTCCTGGCCCGGTACATGCAGATCCTGTCCGACGAGCTCTGCACCGAGCTGACCGGCAAGGCCATCAACATCCACCACTCATTCCTGCCGTCCTTCAAGGGCGCCAAGCCGTACCACCAGGCGCACGCCCGCGGCGTGAAGCTGATCGGCGCCACGGCCCACTACGTGACGGCGGCGCTGGACGAGGGCCCCATCATCGAGCAGGAAGTCATCCGCGTTGACCACGCCCGGACTCCTGAGCAGTTCGTCCAGATGGGCCGCGATGTGGAGGGCCGCACGCTGGTCCAGGCCGTGCAGTGGCACGCGGAGCACCGGGTGCTGCTGGACGGCAACCGGACAGTGGTCTTCAACTAGCACTCCAGCAACCGGGAGCCGGGGGCGGACATCATGCAGGGCATTCCGGAGCACGCCGACCACGAGGCCGACCTCGCCGTGTTCTATGACCGGGCGGCAGCTGCTGGCAGTACCCGGGCCATGACCCCGCACCGTGTCCAGTGCCGCGACCGGTTCATCCGACTCCTGAAGAATGAACACCGGCACTCGCTGTTCGAGCTCGGGTGCGGCACCGGCGTTGAAGGCCTGGAGTTCGTGCGTGCCGGCCTGCATTACACCGGGGTTGACCTGTCAAGTGAGAGCGTCCGTCTGGCACGCGGCAGGGGCCTCGACGTAAGCGTGGCCAGCGGCCGGAGCCTGCCCTTCCCGGCCAACTCGTTTTCCGCGGCGTGGACCATGAGCACGCTCCTGCACGTTCCCAACGGCCGGATCCACGACGTCGTCAGCGAGTTGGTGCGGGTCAGCGCACCGGGCGCGCCGATCGCCGTCGGACTGTGGTCCGGGAACGATGAGGAAGTCCTGAACCCGGAGGACGACGAGGAGCCGCGCCGGTTTTTCAGCCGTCGCAGTGATGAGACCGTCCGGCGGATCTTCGGCGAACACGGCGAGGTGGAGCACTTCCAGACCTGGCCGGAGGGTACCGGTGACGAGTCAGGCCCGGGCCGGGGCGCCTGGAAGCAGCATTACCAGTTCCTTGTCTTGCGAACCCCAAACCCAAGTAAGTAGCGCAAAGTGTCGTTTAGACACCCCACAACGACAGTTAGCGCTACCTAGTTGGGTCTGCGCGGGGATGCCCTAGGCTGGGCCCATGGCTCCCCTGTACCCCTTCGCCGGCAACTCGCCGGCCGTCCACGATTCAGCTTTCGTCGCGCCCACTGCCTCGATCATCGGCAACGCCACCCTGGGCCCCGAATCGAGCGCCTTCTACGGCGTCTCCGTCCGGGCCGACACCGCGGCCATCACCGTCGGGGCTGGCAGCAACCTGCAGGACAACGTGGTGCTGCACGCTGATCCCGGCTTCCCCTGCACGGTGGGCGAACGGGTCAGCGTCGGGCACGCCGCCGTCGTGCATGGCTGCACGGTGGAGGACGACTGCCTCATCGGCATGGGCGCAACCGTCCTCAACGGCGCAGTGATCGGCACCGGCTCGCTCGTGGCGGCCGGCGCCGTCGTCCTTGAGGGCACGGTTGTGCCGCCCCGCTCACTGGTGGCCGGCGTTCCCGGCAAGGTGCGCCGCGAACTGACCGACGAGGAGTACGACGGCGTGCGCGCCAACGCTTCCCGGTACGTTGAGCTGGCCGCAGCGCACCGGGAGCTCCACGCTTAATCGAGGCTGATAGGCCCGATCGCGTCCAGCAGGTCGCCCGGTCCCGGATTGCCCGGCGCGGAAGAGCCGCCCAGGTGGTTCACGACGCCCCACACCGCGTTCAGCCCGGTGGTCACTGCCCCTTCGGCCCAGCCGGCGGTGAAGGACACGTCGTCGCCGGCCAGGAAGATGCCACGCTGGGATTCGGGCAGGGCATCCTGCTTGAAGTGCGTGAAGAGCCGCTGCTGGTAGCGGTAGTGCCCCGGCAGGTTGGCCTTGAAGGCGCCCATGAAGTTGGGATCCGCTTCCCAGGACACGGTGATGGGCTGGCCCACGATGTGGCTGGCGATGTCCACGCCGGGGTAGATCTGCTCGAGCGAGTGCAGCATCAGTTCAACGCGCTCATCGGCGTCCAGCGCCAGCCACTTCAGGGCGTCGTCGTTCCACGTGTAGGACAGCAGGATGACGGCGGGCTGGTCCGGTCCGTTGTCCAGCAGGTACGTCGCCCGGTTCAGGCGGTCCGTCAGGGTCATGGACAGGACCTCGTTGCCGGTCTCCGGATCGATGTCCTTCCAGAACGGCCGGTCCACCATCACGAAGGTCTTGGAGGACTGCATGTAGTGCGAGCGCTCGATGGCGGTCCACAGCTCGGCCGGGAAGAGTGCTTCCTCGGTGTGGATCCGGGTGGACAGCAGCCAGGACTGGCACGTTGTCACCACAGCGGGGTAGCTGGCTTCGCGGCCCCAGCGTTCACGGACCCGCAGGTTCCCGTCCGGGTCCCGGCTGATTTTCCCGACGGCGCCGCGGGGTGACCCGGAGTGCAGTGAGGACAGGGACGTTCCCTCCGGCCAGTGGCGCATGTCCGACGGCGAGTGCTGCCAGAGTGCCTCGGGCAGCCTTTGCGCTCCCCCGCTGATGAGGCGGTGCTGGTCGTCTGCATCCGTGTAGACCACGCGCAGGATCTCCAGGATGGAGTTGGGGAAGTCGGTGTCCCATCCGCCGGTGCCGAAGCCAACCTGTCCGAACGCTTCGCGGTGCGCAAACCCCGCCTTCTTAAAGGACTCGCTGGCAGCGATGAACCCGTAGAAGGTCTGCTCGTCCATCAGCGGCAGCAGTTCGTTCCAGAGTTCCTTGATCCGGCCTGCGTCCCGGGCACGGATGGCATCCTGCATCTCCGCGAATTTGGCGCCGTCATTGACGGCCGCCTTCCAGGCGTCCGCAACCTCGCGGAAGAACGGCGGAAGGTCGCTCGGCTTTTCCGCATAGTGCTTCTGCCCGGCCAGTTCGATCACGGTACTGGAGGTGGCGTCGGCGAGCGGGTTGGGGAATTCCTGGGTGTCCAGGCCCAGCAGGTCCACATAGTGGTAGAAGGCCCTGCCGGAGACCGGGAAGCGCATGCCGCCCAGATCCGCCACCACGCCCGGCGCGGCGGGGAAGGCGGCTGTACGGAGGCGCCCGCCGATCCGGTCGGCTTCATACACAACCGGCCGCAGTCCCAGCTTCATCAGTTCATACGCCGTGACCAGGCCGGACAGTCCCGCACCAATAACGGCAACCTCGGTTCCGAGCATGTCGTCCGGCAGCGAGCCCAGCCCGTCCGGGTGTGCCAGGTAGTGGTCGTAGCTGAACGGGAAGTCCGGGTTGAGCATGGTGATGGGCGCCGTCTGCTCTCCGGGACGCCGGCCAGGCGCGCCCGGCGCCAGGGTGGAGGTGCTGGACGGGTCGGAGGCCGGAAGTTCGGTGGCGATGGTCATGGAGATGTCTGCCTTTGTTGGTTCGGGGCGTCGATGGGTTGCTGCGGAGGGTCAGGACTTGGAGGCTTGGGGCGTGGCGGGTTGGGTCGTGGCGGACCGGGCGGACAACTCAAGGTATTCCTCGTTGCCCAGCGCCGCCACCCTGGAGTTGCGGCGTCCGTAGCCGAAGTAGGCGGCCAGGCCCACCAGCATCCAGACGGCGAAGGTCATCCAGGTGTCGGCTCCCAGGTTTGCCATGAGGTAGCCGCACATCAGGGCGCCGAGAATCGGCGTGAGCGGGAAGAACGGCACCCGGAAGGTCCGCTCCAGTTCCGGACGCGTCCGGCGGAGGTAGATGACCGCAACATTCACCAGCGCGAACGCGAACAGGGTGCCGATGCTGGTGGCATCCGCCAGTGCGCCCAGCGGGACCAGTCCGGCGGTGAGCGCGACGGCGGTTCCCACCAGGAGCGTGCCGGCCACCGGGGTGCCGGTCCGGCGGGAGACGCGGCCGAAGATCGCGGGGATGAGGCCGTCGCGGGCCATGGACAACAGGATGCGGGTCTGGCCGTAGAGGACCGTCAGGACGATGCTGGCGATGGCGAGGACGGCGCCGACCGCGAAGACCAGGGCAATCCAGGGCTGTCCGGTGGTCTCTTCCAGGATCTTCACCAGGGCCGCTTCGGTTCCGTCGAACCAGCCCCAGGGGCGGGCGCCGATCGCGGCCACGGCCACCAGGACGTAGATGGTGGTGACGATCAGCATGGAGAGCATGATGGCGCGCGGCAGGTCCCGCTTGGGGTTGCGTGCTTCTTCGCCCGCGGTGGAGGCGGCGTCGAAGCCGATGTAGGAGAAGAAAACGCGTGAAGCTGCGGCCGAGACGCCGGCGGCTCCCATGGGAAGCAGCGGCTCGAAGTTTCCGGCGTTGAAGGCGCTGAAGGCGACGGCGCAGAAGAAGAGCAGGATTCCTACCTTGACCACCACGATGGAGGTGTTGATCCAGGCGCTTTCCTTGGCGCCCCGGACCAGGAGGACGGTGGCAAGCACCACGATCACCATGGCGGGGATGTTGACCATTCCGCCGTCGCCCGGGGGCTGGGAGAAGGCGTCCGGCAGCACCGAGCCGAACACGGACAGGGCTTCGTTCACGTACTGTCCGGCGCCGACTGCAACGGCCGCAACGGACACGGCGTATTCCAGCACCAGGCACCAGCCGCAGATCCATGCCATCCCCTCGCCCATGGTGGCGTAGGTGTAGGAGTAGCTTGAGCCCGACACCGGAACCAGGCCCGCCATCTCGGCGTAGGAGACCGCTGACAGCAGGGCAGCGAGGCCGGCGATGGCGAAGGAGATCCAGATGGCAGGTCCCGCCAGCGGGACGGATTCGCCCAGGATCACCAGGATGCCGGTGCCCAGCGTCGCACCCACGGAGATCATGGTCAGCTGCAGGACGCCAAAGCTCCGGACCAGGCGGGGCCCGCCCTGGCTGGACTCAGCCTCGCTGACCATTTGGGCGATCGGTTTGCGGCGCAGCAACTGAGCGCCGAGGGTGGGACGGCCGGCCGGGCGGGCCGGAGCCTGGCCGGAGAGTGTAGGCACAGTCATCGTTGACGTCCGTTCGTGTCGGTGAGTGGTTGAACTGGTTTCCCCTCCCCCAGCGTAGGGGTGTGAGCCGTATCTCAGAGGTGTGCAAAGTGACCTATAGTCATTGGTCATGAGACGCAATGCACCAGCCATCAGTGCCCCCGCCGATGATTCGGCCCCTCAGCTGGATGCAGTGACACTGGGACAGTTCCTGGCCGCGCTGCCTCCGGCGGTGGCCGTGGTGCACGATGCCGGCAACGGCCACACTCCCCTGCGCTGGGTGGAGCCGAGCGAGCTGGAAGATCCCACGCCGTACCTGCTGGATGGGGAGTTTGTGCTGACCGCCGGCCTGCCTTTCCGCGGCGGCAGCAATGGAAGGAACGACGGCGGCGGCACCGCCGGCAGTGACCGCGGCAGGAGCCGCGCCAGCGGGGCCGACGCCTACGTCCGCCGGCTTGTCGCTGCCGGGGTTGCGGCACTGGGGTTCGGCCTGGAACCTTACTACGATGCTGTGCCCGGCGATCTTGTGGCCGCGTGCCGGGAGCATGGCCTCACCCTGGTCGAAGTGCCCGCCAGCGTCCCGTTCGCCGCCCTGGGGCTCGAGTTCTCCAAGCTGTTGGAATCCGGCAACGCCCAGGTGTTCAGGCAGTTGGCAGAAACCAACCGGCACCTGATGCGGGCCGTCCTTTCGGCCCGGCCCGAGCATGAGCTGCTGGCGGCCCTGACCCAGCGGGTTCCGGTGTGGGCTGTCCTGGCCGGCGCCGACGGAAGGGCGCGCGCCCGGGCGGGTGCCGCCGTCGAACTTTCCGCACTCCAGCCCCTGCTCAAGAGGCTCCTGGCGGGAAGCGGCCCGCGCGTGGAAACAGAGGCATTCGATATACCCGGCTCGGCGCTGGTGTTCGGCCATCCCCTGCGGAGCAGCAGGGACGCAACGCTCGGCGGCCTGGTGCTGGGCGCGGACAAGCCGCTCACCCCCGCCCAAAACAACGTGGTCTCCTCTGTGGTTGGCCTGTTGGAACTCCTGGTCCGGCAGCGGACCAGCGGTTCGCTGGCGCCGAGCCAGCTGGCCACCGCCTTGCTGCTGCACCCCGAAAGCCTGGCCGGGGGCAACAACAGGGAGCTGAACGCCATGAGGGATCTGTTGGCGCAAAGTGTTTCCGGAACCCGGACCGGGCCGGTCCGGGTGGTGCAGGGCATTCGGACTGATCCTGCAGCTGCCGCCGACGGGCCGGTCCGGGAGCTGCTCCAGTGGCGGCGGCTGTTCGACACGAAGATGGTGGAGCTGACGGGGTACGGGTTCGCTGCGGTAACGCGGCTGAAGGTGGATGAGCAGCTGCTGGCGGAGGTGGAGCAGCTGGGCTGGCGGCTCGTGGTCGGGCAGCCCGCGGAACTCCCGGGTCTTGCCGCGGCCTACCGCAGTGCCACGGCGCTGCGCCCCAGGGTCTCGGCTACCGGCAAGTCTGTGCGGGAAGAGGAACTGACGTGGTCCGTCACTGGCTTACTGGGCGGCGATGCCGGCGCCATGCTGGCCGCCCGGCTCCTGGCACCGGTTCTGGACCAGGAGCCCGACCGTCGGGACTCCCAGCTCCAGGTCCTCCGGTCCTGGCTGGCCGCCAACGGTAACTGGGACGCCACGGCAAAGGACCTGGGCCTGCACCGGAACAGCGTCCGCCGCCAGATCAACGCCTTGGCGGAGCTCCTGGACATGGACCTGGGGCAGGCGTCAGCCCGCGCCGAGTTGTGGATTGCCCTGCAGTTTGTCGACGCCGCAGCGCCTTCGGATGAGGTGGCGGGCGGCGGTCAGGCGTCCCAGGACCGGTAGAGGTCCGGGCGGCGCTCGGCCAGGTACGGCACGGTGGTCCGCTCACGCCGGGCGGCATCCGGGTCCACCTCGGCGAAGAGCAGCTCAGGCGCTTCCCCGGCTGCGGCCAGCAGCTTCCCGTCCGGACCGGCGATCACGCTGCCGCCCAGAAAACGGCAGTCATCCTCAATCCCTGAGTGGTTGGCGTAGGCGATGGTCAGCTGGCTTTCGAGTGCCCTGGCCCGCAGCAGCACCTGGGGAACGTCGTCGAATCCGTGGGCCAGGGCTGTGGGGACCAGCAGCAGTTCAGCGCCGCCCGCAGCCGCGGCACGCACGGCTTCGGGAAACTCCACGTCATAACAAATCACCATCGACGTCGGTATCCCATGGAAGTGCACGACAGCGGGGCGTTCCGTTGCCGGAGTAAAGGCTGCCCTTTCATCCGGGCCAAACAGGTGAACCTTGCCGTAGCTGAACAGGCTACTGCCATCGGTATCCACAAGAGTGGCGCTGATCTGCCAGTCCCCCTCAGGGGTGATGCGGGGAAGGCTGTACACCAGCGCGATGCTGTTTCGGCGGGCGATGTCCGCGAGCCGTTCGTGGAGCACCGGCAGGAGTGCCGGATCCAGCCCGGCCCGGACGCGGCGCGGAGCGTATCCCACCGGGAAGAGCTCCGGGGTTACCAGGACTTCAGCGCCGGCCGCTGACGCGGAGCGGGCAGCGGCGTCAATGACGGAACAATTGGCTTCGGGATCAAGGACCGCGGCGTTCGCCTGCAGGAGTGCCAGCAGCACTGCTACCACCTTCCGTCGTTGGGGCGGCCCCTCGCCGGGGCCCTACAACCAGCGTAGCCAGCGGCCGCGACGCTTTTCGGGGCCATTTGCACCTCACTTGCCGAATAGCTGGCCACATTGTCCCGGCGTCCATCACCGGCCCTGGCATGCCTTATGCGTTAACTTCTTGACTCCAAGGTGAGCGATAGGGCAATCTTCTTAGCATGTCCGCAACCCCGCGCTCAACGAGGAGCAAGCCGAAAAATCCCGGTTCACAGTCCGCCTTGCGGCAGCTGAACCAGCAACGGATTATCGAGACCCTCATGGGCGGACCCTCCACCCAGGCCGAGCTGGCCAGGCAGACGGGACTCTCCACCGCCACCGTCTCCAACATCGTCAAAATCATGCTGGATTCCGGACTGGCCTCCACCGAACCGATCACCAGCTCGGGCCGGAGGGCACTCAACGTCAGGCTCAACAGCAACGGGGCGGTGGCTGTGGGAATCGACTTCGGCCGGCGCCACCTCCGGGTGGTGCTGGCTTCCCTGAGCTACCACGTCATTGCGGAGGAATCCGTCATGCTCCCCCTCGGCCACCAGGCAGAGGAGGGCATCCAGGCATCGGTGGTCCTGCTGGACAAACTGCTGCGCGAAAGTGGCATTGACCGGTCAGCCGTGGTGGGTGCCGGCGTCGGAATTCCCGGGCCGATCGACAGGCGGACGGGGACGGTTGCGCAGGGTGCCATCCTTCCTGAGTGGGTGGGGATCAACATCCTCCAGTACCTTGAGGAAACCTTGAGAATCCCTGTGTTTATTGACAACGACGCCAACCTGGGCGCGTGGTCCGAGGTGACCTGGGGGCAGCACACCGGGGTCAGCAACCTGCTGTTTTTAAAGATCGGATCGGGCATCGGTGCGGGCTTGATCCTCAACGGCGCCCCCTACTACGGGAACGTCGGCATCACCGGTGAAATCGGCCATGCAACCATCCACGAACAGGGCCTCGTATGCCGATGTGGCAACCGCGGCTGCCTAGAAACCATCGCCTCCACCACCACCATGATCGAACTCCTCAGCCGCGGCGAGGACCGGCCGCTCACGCCCGCGGACATCGTCAGGAAAGCCCTCAACCGCGACCCCGCCACGCTCCGCGTCGTGGACGATGCTGGCCTGTCCGTTGGCCGCGCCCTGGGCAACGTGGCCAACCTCATCAACCCTGAAGTGATCGTGGTGGGAGGACCGCTGGCCGGACTCGGCGACCTCCTGCTGGAGCCCATCCGCCGCGGCCTGGTCAGGCATGCCGTCCCCGTCATCGGGGAGACCACAACACTCACCATGTCCTCCCTGGGAGACCGTGCGGAGGCCCTGGGCGCTGCGGCCCTGGTCTTCCAGCACGCTGGGATCCGGAAGACCTAGACCGTTTCGTTATCCAGCAATTGCGTTAAAGACTTGACGACAACTGCTGTGATCCAGTTTACTTTTGGATCAGACGGCCCTGCGCTTTGCCGGCCGGACAAAGAAGTCATTGCATTGGAGGGTTAGGGCATATGGCGTCCCAGACCACGCACACGGAACCGATCATCCTGGAGATGCGGTCCATCACCAAGGAATTCCCCGGCGTCAAAGCGTTGGACAACGTGAGCCTGCGGGTAAAGGCTGGCGAGATCCACGCTATCTGCGGCGAGAACGGTGCCGGCAAGTCCACCCTGATGAAGGTTCTTTCCGGCGTGTACCCGTACGGAAGCTACGACGGCGACATCGTCTACCAGAACCAGGTGCAGCAGTTCCGGGATATCAGGGCCAGCGAACACGCCGGCATCGTGATCATCCACCAGGAACTGGCGTTGATCCCGGAACTCTCCATCATGGAGAACATCTTCCTGGGCAACGAACCCACCAAGCGGGGTGTCATCAACTGGGCCGAAGCCCGCCTGCGGTCCCTTGACCTGCTGGCCCGCGTGGGCCTCCGTGAGGACCCGGACACCCCCATCAAGGAAATCGGCGTCGGCAAGCAGCAGCTGGTCGAAATCGCCAAGGCCTTGAACAAGTCCGTGAAAATCCTCATCCTGGACGAGCCCACCGCCGCGCTGAACGAATCCGATTCCCAGCACCTGCTGGACCTGATGCTCGGCCTGAAGGCCAAGGGCATTACGTCCATCATCATTTCGCACAAGCTCAACGAGATCGAGCAGATCGCCGACTCCATCACCATCATCCGGGACGGCAAGTCCATCGAGACGCTGAACGTGAAGGCTGACGGGGTGGACGAGGACCGGATCATCAAGGGCATGGTGGGCCGCACACTGGAATCACGCTTCCCGGACCACACGCCCAAGATCGGCGAAGTCTTCTTCGAGGTCAAGGACTGGACCGTGGCCCACCCCAACGTCCAGGACCGACTGGTCTGCAAAAACTCCAGCTTCTTCGTCCGCCGTGGTGAAATCGTCGGCTTTGCAGGACTCATGGGCGCTGGTCGCACCGAACTGGCCCGGTCAGTCTTCGGCCGGTCCTACGGCCGTTTCATCAACGGCCATATCTACAAGGACGGCAAGGAGATCACTCTCAAGTCGGTCCGCCAGGCCATCGACGCCGGCCTCGGTTACGTTACCGAGGACCGCAAGTCCCTGGGACTGAACCTTCTGGATGACATCAAGACCACCACCGTGGCGGCCAATCTGCGCAAGATCAGCCGCAACTCCGTGGTGGACCCGAACCAGGAATTCACCGTGGCGGAGCAGTACCGCAAGTCGCTCCGGACCAAGACCCCCTCGGTTGAGGAAGGCGTGGCCAAGCTCTCCGGCGGCAACCAGCAGAAGGTGGTCCTCGCCAAATGGATGTTCACGGACCCCGACCTGCTGATCCTGGACGAGCCGACCCGCGGCATCGACGTCGGGGCCAAGTACGAGATCTACGGCATCATCCAGCAGCTCGCCAACCAGGGCAAGGGAGTGATCGTCATCTCCTCGGAGCTCCCCGAACTCCTGGGCCTCTCGGACCGCATCTACACGATCTTCGAAGGCGCCGTTACCGGTGTCCTGACCAAAGAAGAGGCCAGCCAGGAAAGCCTGATGAAACTGATGACCTCTGCCCGCAAAGCCGAAGCCGCCTGACCCTCTGGATCACTCCAGAACCTTCCGGACACAAGGACTGACACCATGAACGCCCTCAAAAAGCTGTTTGGCGGCAACACCCGCCAATTCGGCATGATCTTCGCCCTGGTTGCACTGATCATCTTCTTCCAGATCGCCACCGACGGCCGCACCCTCACCCCCGGCAACGTCATCAACCTCTTCAACGGCAACTCCTACATCCTGATCCTGGCCATCGGCATGGTCCTGGTGATTATCGCCGGGCACATCGACCTTTCCGTGGGTTCCGTGGCCGCGTTCGTGGGGGTCACCGTTGCCCTGGCCATCCGCGACTGGGGCATCCCCTGGTACGCGGGCGTCCTGCTGGGGCTGTTGCTTGGTGCGCTGATCGGAGCCTGGCAAGGCTGGTGGACGGCGTACGTGGGAATCCCGGCCTTCATCGTGACGCTGGCCGGCATGCTCCTGTTCCGCGGCTTCAACCAGTTCGTGGGCAAGTCCAACACCATCCCGGTCCCCAACGACTTCCAGTACCTGGGCGCCGGTTACCTCCCCGAGGTGGGACCCGACAGCGGATTCAACAACCTCACGCTCCTGCTGGGCATCGCCGCCACCGCATTTGTCGTCGTCGGCGAACTCCGCTCCCGGGCACGTGCCAAGGCTCTCGGTGCCGAAGTCCCCGAAATGTGGGTGACTGCCCTCAAGCTGGTCCTGATCGGCGGCGCCATCCTCTACGCCACATACCTGTTCGCCACCGGCCGCCCGGGCACCTCCTTCCCCATCCCCGGCCTGATCCTCGCGGTCCTGGTCCTGGTCTACGGCTTTATCTCCTCCCGCACCATCCTCGGCCGGCATGTGTATGCCGTGGGTGGCAACCGCCACGCGGCCGAACTTTCCGGCGTCCAGTCCAAAAAGGTCAACTTCCTGGTCATGATGAACATGTCCATCCTGGCCGGCCTGGCCGGCATGATCTTCGTCGGCCGCTCCACCGCCTCTGGCCCGTTCGACGGCGTCGGCTGGGAACTGGACGCCATCGCCGCAGTCTTCATCGGCGGCGCCGCCGTCACCGGCGGCGTGGGCACCGTAGTGGGGTCCATCATCGGTGGCCTGGTGATGGCTGTGCTGAACAACGGCCTGCAGCTCCTCGGCATCGGCGCCGACCTCACCCAGATCATCAAGGGCCTCGTGCTCCTGATCGCCGTTGCCTTCGACGTCTACAACAAGAGCCAAGGCAAAAAGTCGCTCATCGGCATGCTGATGAAGAACATCGGCGGCGGCCGTGCCGGCGGCGGACCCAGCAACCCGCTTCAGCCCGACGAGACCACCTCCACCAAGGAAGCCATCGCCAGGGAAGCCTGAGCCGTGCAGCCTGAACAGCGTTACACCACTACAGAGAAAGAGAACCAACAATGAGAATGTCTGGTAAAGCAGGAAAGGCAGCAGCGGTAGCTGCCATCGCAGCACTGGCGCTGACGGGCTGCGGCCGCTCCGAGCCCACCACGGGTGGCGGGACCGAAGGCGCCGGCGGGTTCGAACAGGACGCCGCCATCGCCGTCGCACTTCCCCAGAAGACCAGTGAAAACTGGGTCCTCGCCGAAAAGTTGTTCAATGACGGCCTCAGCGATGCCGGGTTCAAGCCTGACGTCCAGTTCGCCAACGCCGGCGTTTCCGAGCAGCAGAACCAGATCAGCGCCATGATCACGAAGAACCCCAAGGTCCTCATCGTGGGCGCTGTCGACGGCACCCAGCTCGGCACGCAGCTGAAGCAGGCCAAGGATGCCGGCGCCACCATCATCGCGTACGACCGCCTGCTGCTGAACACCGAGAACGTGGACTACTACGTGGCCTACGACAACTTCAAGGTCGGCGAACTCCAGGGCCAGGCGCTGCTGGAAGGCCTGCAGGCCAAGAAGCCGAACGGCCCGTACAACATCGAACTGTTCGCCGGTTCGCCTGACGATGCCAACGCAAAGGTCTTCTTCGACGGTGCCATGAGCGTCCTGAAGCCGAAGATCGACGACGGCACCCTGAAGGTCCTTTCCGGACAGACCAACTTTGAGCAGGCTGTCACCCAGGCCTGGAAGAGCGAGAACGCACAGCGCCGCGCTGACACGTTGCTCACCGGCAACTACACCAGCGAGCCCCTGGACGGCGTCCTCTCGCCAAACGACACCCTGGCCCGCGCAGTCCTGACGTCCGTCAAGGCCGCCGGCAAGCCGATCCCGGTGATCACCGGCCAGGACTCCGAAGTAGAGTCGGTCAAGTCGATCCTGGCTGGCGAGCAGTACTCCACCATCAACAAGGACACCCGGAAGCTCGTTGAGCACGCCATCACCATGGCGAAGGACCTCCAGGCCGGCAAGGAACTGGAGATCAACGATCCGAACTCCTACAACAACGGCGTCAAGACAGTCCCGGCCTACCTGCTGGAGCCGGTCATCGTTACCTCCGCGAACGTGAAGACTGCCTACACCGACGATCCGGTACTCGGCCCGATCACCAAGTAGCCAACTCCACGCGAGAAGCCCGGTCCCTTTCTGAGCACATCAGTAAGGGACCGGGCTTCCCTGCGTCTGTTGGAACGTGGGCGGAATTACCGCTTGACCGTCAGCACACCGGGGCCAGTGAACTGCAGCGCGTGGTTCCGGACTGACTGCGGCGTGGTGAAGGCTTTGTAGCTGTAGGCGTCCGCGGGGTTCCAGCCGACGTCGGTGGTGAAGTCCCAGCCGGTCCAGTCGGGGGCGGACGTGCCGGAAAGTTCTGCTTCCGCCAGAGCCTCTGCCCGGTTTTGCTCGAAGGACGCCCGGGCCACCGAGTTCAGGTCCGCATCGGCTCCGTTGAACCAGGAGCCGGTGTCGCTGAAGCGATGCCCGTTGTAGCTGCTCACCATGACGGTGGGATCGGCACCGGGTCCGGAGTAATCGAACGCATTGCCCTCAGAGAAGATCCGGGACTCGTATCCCGCGCCAAGGAAGTAGCTGTTCCCGCCCTGACCTTCACTGACCATGGGGTATTGAGGGTGGTCCGTGCTGCCCACGAAGTAGTTGTTAAGGACGTGGACCTGGCCGAAGCGCACGCGAGGCCCGCGCTGCTGGATGTTCTCGAAGTGGTTCCCAATGTAGCTGACGCGCAGCTTGCCGCCGTCCTTGTCCACGTGTTCGTCACCGGATCCCAACAGCATGGTTTTGTCGTGGTTGGCCAGCTTGCTGTTGGAGATGGTCACAAAGTCGGTGCCGTCCTTCAGGTCCAGCAGGCCGTCATGCCGGTTGGCGGGCTTGCCGTTCGGTCCCAGCGGGGCCTCACTGTCCGGGTACCGGCCGTCGCTGAGCCGGACGTGGTCGATCCAGAGATGGTCGGAGGTCACGGAGGAGACGGCGTCGAAGCGGGCGTTCCAGGCGCCGTCCCCGTCATCCGGCGACCAGGTGCTGAAGAAGTCCACGGGCGCCTCCACGCTCAGGTTGCGCATCACCACGTTGGTGGCACTCAGGATGACGATGTTGGCCCCGACAAATCCGGAATCAGCGCCCACGCCGATCAGCGTCGTGTTGCTGGGCAGGCTAACTTCGATCTGCCGCTTCATGTTGTTGCTGCCGGTCTGGCGCAGCTGGCGCTGCTTTTTGCAGTAGTCAAAGGTCTGGTCGCTCCATACCTTGCCCTCCGGGCCGAAGCAGGACATGTACTTGTGGATGTCGTATCCAGCGGCGTAGTCCTGCTCGCCGAGGATGCGGCCGTCCGGTGTCTGGTTCCCGTCAATAGTTCCGTTGATATAGATGATTTTGGCTGCCGTTGGGTCGCCGTGGTTGGCCAATGCGGCCTTAAGGCCCGCCAGCGTGCTGACCTCGTATCGATTTTCGGCCGGTGCACCTGCCCCGCCGTTCGTGGCGCGTCCGACGGCGGCCCAGCCGGTGGGTGCAGCATCGTCCGGGCGAATGATGCCTCCGCCGGTAGGGGCAGGGCTGGCAGTTGCGGGAGAGGTGGAGGCCAGGCCCGCGGCGAGTGCCAGAACAGATGCTGAAGCGGCGATGCCTGCGGTTCGGCGCAGTCTGCCGAAAGTAATAGGGCGTGCGGTAGTAGGAATTTGGGACGTCATTGGCCTTTTTTCCGGCATGCCAAACAGCTCACATGCCTCGGTTGGTTCGGATAAAGGGGGAAGACCTTTCCTTCGAGAAAGCGGTTTCTAGAAGTCACTTAATACTTACGCGCCGTGTGACTGGGCTGTCAAGAGTTCTTCACAGCTCAAACACAGCTTGGACCGGTTCCCTGCACAGGGTGAAGCACAACTGTGGACCTGAAGCCGGCCTCCCGGGTTGGCACCGGAATCATAGGAGTAACGTGAGCGTCCTTGCCCGCAGTGTAGGCAATGCCTTCAGAAACAAGGTCCGCACCGCCGCCGTCGTCGCAGTGCTGGCGGTTGCCATCGGCCTTGCCCTGGCCATGCTGGTGGCGAACCAGGCGGTTGGAGCCAAGGTCCAGGAACTCAACGCCTCGGTGGGCACCGTTCTGACCGTCAACCCGGCCGGCGGCCAGGGCTTCGAAGGCGGCGGCGAGCCGCTGACCAGTGACCAGGCAGCAACCGCCGCCGCCGTTCCCAACGTCAGTGCCGTCGTCGGGACCTCATCCCTTAGGCTGAGAAACGCCGCGGAAGCTGCGGCGCAAAGTGCTTCAGGCGCCCAAGCCGGCCCAGGCGGCGGACAGGGCGGTCCAGGAGGCCAGGCGGCGGCCACGTTGACCACCAGCCTCACGGCCGCGGTGGACGCCGGTACGCTGGGCGGCCGCAACCAGGCAGCCAACGGCACAACGGGTACCACCGGCACCACCCAGCCGGTCCGTTTGCTGCCCATTACTGCCACGGGCATCGGCGCTGAAGTGGACACGACAGGCAAGGCACTGACCATCACCCAGGGCACGGGCCTGGGTGATTACACGGCCGAATCCACATATGCCCTGCTGGGCACCGCGCTGGCCGACAAGAACAGCCTCACGGTGGGATCCACCTTCACCATCAACGACCAGACCTACACCGTGGCCGGGCTGTTCGATGCCGGCACCACGTTCGGCAACAACGCCGTTTATCTCACGCTCCCGTCAGCCCAGACCCTCGCCGGACTCCCCGGCGAACTGTCCAGCATGATCGTCACCGTGGATTCGCTCGAAAACGTCGAAGCCGCCAAGACTGCCCTGCAGTCTGCCCTCGGCACCGACAAGGCCGACGTCACGCAGGGCCAGAACCTCGAGACCGCCGTCAGCTCATTGAGCAGCGTGAAGGACATCTCCTTCATCGCCTTCGTGGCAGCTTTGGGAACGGCCGGCCTGATCATCCTGCTCATCATGGTGATGCTGGTCCGCGAGCGCCGCAGGGAAATCGGCGTGCTCAAAGCGATTGGCGCACCCAACCGCACCATCGGCCTGCAGTTCGTCCTCGAAGCCCTCGTCCTGGCGGCACTGGGCAGCGCGGCCGGCGCCGTGATCGCGGCCTTCGCCAGCAGCGGCATCGCATCCGCGCTGATCAGCACCAACAGCACCACCACGACGGCGGCTGCCACTGCCGGCCGCGGCATGCCCGGCGGCGCCGGCGGGGTCGCAGGGGGCGGGGCAGGTTTCCCTGGCGGCCAAGGGGGACCCTTCGGCGACGCCTCCCAGCTGCTGACCTCCGTCACGGCCAGCGCCTCCCCAGAAGTCATCGCTGCCGGCATTGCAGCCGTGTTCGGCGTCGCCATTGTTGGAGCTCTCGTCCCGGCGCTGCTGACCGCGCGCATCCGTCCCATCGAAGTCCTGCGAGGAGAATAACCATGATTGAAGTCAAGAACCTTGTCCGCACCTTCAACTCGGGTGACCGCACCATCAAGCCCGTCAACGATGTCAGCTTCAATTTGGAGCAGGGCACCCTCGCCTCCATCGTGGGCAAAAGCGGCAGCGGAAAGAGCACGCTGTTGTCCCTCCTGGGCGCGCTGGACAAGCCCACCTCTGGAGACGTCGTCGTCAACGGCGTAAGCCTTGCGGGCATGCCCGACGGGAAGCTGACCGAATACCGGCGCCGGGACATCGGATTCGTGTTCCAGCAGTTCAACCTAATCCCCAACCTGTCCGCCCTGGACAACGTGATGCTGCCGATGGAGTTCGCCGGGATGCGGAAGCCGGCCAGGCTGCACCGTGCAAAGGAGCTGCTGGAACAGGTCCAGCTGGTTGCCGAGAAGCACGACCGGCGCATCAACAGGCTCTCCGGCGGCGAACAGCAGCGTGTGGCGATCGCCCGTGCCCTCGCCAACGCACCCAAGCTGATCCTGGCCGATGAACCCACCGGCAACCTGGACGAGCAGACCGGCGACCACATCATCGAGCTGCTCAGCTCCCTCTGCCGCGACCACAACACCACCATTCTGGTGGTCACCCACGACAGGGCTCTGGCCAACAAGACGGACCGCCGCTTCAGGCTGCAGCAGGGCAAGCTGACCGAGGAGCCGGTACGCGACCGTACTGCCATGGCCGCCACGGCCTAATCGCCAACGCCCGCCCACCGACGGTGAGAGGATGGGCATCATGAGTGCGCCCATTGCCAAACCGTGGCTGTCCAGCCAGTCCGACACGGATCCACGTTCCGCCACCGGCAAGACATTGCGGTGGGGTGTCATCGCCACCGGCGGCATCGCCCGTTCCGTCGCCCAGGACCTCGCATTGCTGGCCGACGCAGAGCTGTACGCCGTCAGTTCCCGAGCGCAGGATACCGCGGACGCTTTTGCCGTTGCCTACGACTTTTCCAAGGCGTACGGGGACGACGGCGGCCTGCGCGGCTACCAGCGGCTGCTCGCCGATGAGGCGGTGGACATTGTCTATGTGGCGACTCCCCATGCGCAGCACCATGAAATAGTCCTCGCCGCACTGAACGCCGGCAAGCACGTTCTCTGCGAGAAGGCCTTCACCATCAACGCGCGCGAGGCCGGCGAACTCATCGACGTCGCCCGCAGCCGGAAGCTCTTCCTGATGGAGGCGGTCTGGAGCCGTTTCCTGCCCAGCATGCAGCGGGCGTTCGACATTGCCGCTTCCGGCGAACTCGGCGACATCCATTGGGTGAGCGCCGACCTCGGCTTCCCTGCACCGTACTCCCCCACCTCCAGGCTCTGGGCCAGGCAGGACGGCGGCGGAGCCCTGCTCGATATCGCCGTCTACCCGCTGCTGTGGGCGCTCGGAACCCTTGGCTTCCCACAGACCGTCAGCGCCACCGGGTTCCTGAACGACGACGGCGTCGACGCCCAGAACGCCATGACCCTGGGTTACAACCACGGAGCCCAGGTCCAGCTCACCTCGTCGCTGCTGTCCCACGGCCCGCGCATCGCCACTGTTGCAGGAAGCCTCGGCTTCCTGCAGAGCGTGGGATCCATCAACAACCCGCGCGAACTTACCGTCGCAAAGGGGTGGGACGAACGCCGGACGGAAGCATTCGACGTGGTGGGCAAGGGGTACACGTACGAACTTCGCGAGGTCACGCGGTGCATTCAGCAGGGCCTGACCGAGAGTCCTGTTATGCCCCTGGAAGATTCGCTGAACACCATGCGTCTCTTTGACGGCGTCCGTGCGCAACTCGGGGTGACTTACCCTAACGACAGCCACGGAAGATAGTTGAGCAGGGCGTTTTCCGTGGCACCGGGGTCAATAACATGACATCCGGAACCGGTAATGGTGGTGGATGGCTTCTGCCATTACCGTTTTTGTCGAATTGTTTTAGTTCGCTCTAGACTTCCTGCAACATCCGGTCTTACGCTGTAGACGTCGTCGAATAGACCAGTACTGGGGGTGGTACGCATGGGTGAAGCTCGCTCCCCGTGGCGTGTCCTGAGGCCAGTACTCCTTGCCGGGGCGGCCGCAGTCAGCTGGCTGACACTTTCGTCCACGGCTGCCTCTGCTGACGCCCTTTCGGATACAACGTCCCTTTTGGGCGGTGTGACCAGTTCAGTCTCTTCCGTGGCGGATAAGGTGATCACCCCGGTGCCCGCGTTGCCCGCTCCGGCTCCTGCTTCGGCAGTCTCCGCGCCGCTTCCCGCACCCGCGCCGAAGGCCGGGCTGCTTCAACCTGTGGTGGCCCCCGTCGCGAAGCTCGCCGACAATCTCGTGTCCTCCGTTCCGGTAGTGAGCCATATCGTTCCGGCCGGAACGGTTTCTGCTGTTTCTGCTCCCATCGCTGAAGTTGCTGATGGAGCCACCACAGCAGTGGTTGAAGTGGTGGTTCCCCCGGTTGCAGAGGCCGTTCCGGTCCTGGAGCCGGTTCTGGACCCAGTTGCCGATCTTGTGACAGGCACGTCACCCCTGCCCGTTCGGGTTCCTGATCTCCCCGGGACGGCCATTGGCGAAGAGCCGTCCAAGGTTGCAGCTGATACCCCTGTACGTGGTTCGGTCACGGCAACCGTCAGTGAATCAGTGGAAGAACCAGCTCCTGCAGGGAGCTCGTCCACGGATGCATCCGGTGTTCCCAGCGCTCCGGCCACAGCTGTTGGCGTGGCTTCCCTCGCCGGCACTTCCGTACTTCCATGGACTGGGCTGACCGGAGCTGGCCAGGCTGCAGAGCAGCCGGGCACTGCCGACCATTCGCCCGTGCCCGCACAGAACCCGGCTGTTCCCGGCTCCGGCTCGGGCAGCAGCGCGTCCTCTTCGACGTCCTCTAGTTCAGCGGCGTGGCTGACCCCCTTTAGCTTTGACCTTCCCTCCAACGGCCTTGTCCTGGCCGGCGAAGCCACTGAGCATGCTCCCTCACCGGTGTCGTACGACCCCGGTTCCTCCCCTGACTAGTTGAGTCCCGTCTGCCCTTCTGTTGGCAGAACGTGGCCCTATGGGCAGCTGACAAGCGCCCGACTTCAACTTTTCAGGAGACATCATCATGAGTTCCAACCTTCACAGGGGGCTGCTTGGCACCCTCTTTGCCGGCGGGCTTTTGGCCTTCGGCTGCACCGCGGCAAATGCCGCGGATACCACCAGCGGATCGGATCTTTCCGCATCTGCCCTGATCTCGGCGGCGGCGTCCGCGGATACGGCGTCGTTGGGCCTGCTGGGTGACCCAACGCCGTCCGATTCCACGGGCGTCGCCGCCGTAGCCGCCGTCGACCTTGGCCTCGGCAACGCTGCGACCACCACGCCGGAAGCACCCGCAACCGACCTCACCGTCGCAGCAGACGCCGTCGTGGACCTCGGCACCAACCAAGCCACCAGCCCCGACCTCGCTGCAGCAGCCACCGTCGACCTCGGACTCGGCAACGGCCTCGGCAACGCTGGGACCACCACGCCGGAAGCACCCGCAACCGACCTCACCGTCGCAGCAGACGCCGTCGTGGACCTCGGCACCAACCAAGCCACCAGCCCCGACCTCGCTGCAGCAGCCACCGTCGACCTCGGACTCGGCAACGGCCTCGGCAACGCTGGGACCACCACGTCGGAAGCACCCGCAACCGACCTCACCGTCGCAGCAGACGCCGTCGTGGACCTCGGCACCAACCAAGCCACCAGCCCCGACCTCGCTGCAGCAGCCGCCGTCGACCTCGGACTCGGCAACACCGGCACCCCCACAACGGAAGCACCCGCAACCGACCTCACCGTCGCAGCAGACGCCGTCGTGGACCTCGGCTCTGTTACAGGAGCCGAAGGAGCTAGCGATGGACTTGGGGCTGCTATAGACGCCGCGGTTGACCTCAATCTCGGTGGCACCACCACGGACGGACTCGACACCGCCGTAGATGCAGCAGTTGATCTCAACCTCGGCGGCACCACCACCGACGGCACCACCAGCGGACTCGACACCGCCGTAGACGCAGCCCTCGACCTCAACCTCGGCGGCACCACCACCGACGGCACCACCAGCGGACTCGACACCGCCGTAGACGCAGCCCTCGACCTCAACCTCGGCGGCACCACAACCAACGGCACCACTGGCAGCACCGGCGGCAACGGCGGTCTCGATCTCGGTGTGGACCTGGGCATTGACCTTGGCCTCGGCACGATCGGCGGCGACAACGGCACCGGGACGGAAACCCCGGGAACCGACAACCCCGGCACTGAAACCCCGGGTACCGATCCGGTCGACGGCAACACCGGAGGCGTGGGCACCGTTGATCCCGGCACCAGCACCCCGGGTACCGGTACCGGAAACGGGACCGACACCAACGACACCGAGAACGGGAACGGCACCGGAAACGGTACCGGCACCACGGGCACCGGCACCGCGGGTACCGGCAGCATCTCGGTAGCACCTGCCGGGTCCACCGCAGTTGGTGGCGCCATTGCTGCCGACGCTGCCCCCCGCAGCACTCCGGCCCAGGGCGCCACGGCGCTGGCCAACACGGGTGTGGACACCTCGCTGATCCCGCTCGCCCTGCTGATCCTGGTGGCCGGACTCCTGATGCTGCGCAAGCGCAAGGTGTCCTAGCCACATCTGAAAGGCATCTGCCCGCGCCTGCACCATGCGCCTGAAGCGGCTGCACCCTGCAGGCTGAGGGGAAGGAGGTCCGCCCGAAGAAACGCGATATTACACGCAAAACATGTCCTCAGCACACATGTCCTTGTGACCGGTGGTCCGGTGGCGAAATGATTCAAACTCGCCGCCGGACCGCTGGCGTGCCATCCCCCCATCCAGCGCCGCCAATCGCGAGTAGTGCCTCCCCGCCCGTATAATTTGAGTACGACAGTGCCGCAGCGCACCGGGAGGAACGGGTCATGGTGGCGGAATCGCCGAGCTCCATCACGAATGAAGTTGTTGGCGGACGTTACCGGCTGGGTGAGGTCATTGGGCGCGGCGGGATGTCCTCGGTCTACTGCGCCAGGGACGAAAACCTGGGCCGCGATGTAGCCCTCAAACTCTTCGCACCGCAGGCCCCTGATGCGGAGGAATTGAAGCGCCAGGAAGCCGAAATCCAGCTTCTGGCCACGCTGAACCATCCGGGCCTGGTTACCCTTTTCGACGCGGGCATCGATACACGCATCCCGGACGAGCCACGGCCATTTCTCACCATGGAACTGGTGGAGGGGCAGGACCTTCGGACCCGGATCCGGCACAGCACTGTTCCCCTTGAGGAGCTCGCTGTCATCGGCGCCGGCATCGCCGATGCACTGGCCTATGTCCACGGACTGGGCATCATCCACCGTGACATCAAGCCTGCCAACATCCTGCTGGTCCAGATCCGTCCCGGAGAGCCGCTGCGCCCAAAGCTGACAGACTTCGGCATAGCCCGCATCGTGGATGCAACCCGGCTCACGGCCACGGGAACCATGGTGGGCACCGCTGCCTACCTCAGCCCCGAGCAGGCGATGGGCCAGCCCCTCTCCCCCGCAACCGACATCTACTCACTGGGGCTCGTGCTCCTGGAGTGCATCAAGGGCGTTGTTGAATACCCCGGAGGCGCGGTAGAGTCCGCGGTGGCCCGGCTGCACCGCGCACCCGAGATTCCGGATGAGGTCCCCGCCGAATGGGCTGATCTGCTCCGCTCCATGACTGCCCTCGAACCCATGGAGCGTCCTGCCGCCGCAGACATAGAGACCGCGCTGCGGCAGGCCCTGGTGTCGCCCGCGTCGACTCCCGGGGAACTGGCCCCTGAGACCACCCGCGTGCTTCCCGCTATGCCGTTCCACCCTCCCTCCATCACGGCGGAGGAATCGGTGGACGAGCTGCGCGAGGCAGCGGCATCCTCAAGTGACCCGGCCCCGGCAGAGAACGTGCAGGAGGCTGCGCCGACTCCGGCTGCCGCACAGGCACACCCGCAGACCCGGACCAAACGCTTTTGGCTTGCTGTGGTCCTCGGCCTCGTGGCGGTTGCGGCGGCGGTGGCAGCGGTGATGATGACAATATCCGCGCAGTCTCCCGCCGACGTCGTGCCTTACCCAACGGTGACCGGGGTCTTGGGCGAACATCTGGAGGAACTCCAGAAAAGTGTGGAGCCGTGAGGCTGAAGCAAGGAGGCGCCGGCCGTTTGGTCCTCGGATGGTCGGTCACCTTGCTGGCAGCAGGACTGCTGAGCGGCTGCGGCACCAATGACTCAGGCCTCCAGCGTGACGCCGCCAGGCAGCTCCAGGCTCGCGTCCTCGAGGTGACCCAGGCGTCCTCGCAAAATGATCCCGGCGGCGCGTTGAAAGCCCTTGAGGGACTTGAGGCGGAGCTTCAGGCTGCCCAGGCGAAGGGCCAGATTTCCGAAGACCGGCGCCGCAACATCACCACCATTGCCACGGCCGTGCGTGCGGACTTGGACGATGCGGTTGCCGCCGCGCAGGCAGCGGCTGACAAGGCCGCGGCTGACAAAGCAGTGGCTGACAAAGCAGTGGCTGACAAAGCAGTGGCCGATCAGGCTGCGGCGGCCGCCGCAGCCGCCGCAGCTCCTGTTGAAACACCGGCCCCGTCACCCGAACCGGAACCTGAGCCAGCACCGGAGCCGGACAGGGATGACGACAAAAAGGGCGGCAAGGGCAAGGGCAGCGACTAAGCCCGCGGAAACAGAACGGACGACGGCGGCCCCGCCTTCCGCGGCACGCTTCACCCGGGCAGGTTCCCCGCCTTCCGTTCAATGTGGTTAAGGACAGCGGCGAGGGCCGGCCATCTGTTATTGCCCCGCCGGGTACGGGCATAGGCGCGCACCACCACGTCGGGTTCGGCCAACCGTACGAGGGTGACGCCGCTGCGTGGCTTCCAGCCCGCCGGCAGTAGGCCGATTCCCATTCCCGCGAGGATCAGGTCCTCAACGAGGTCCAGGCTGTCCGCCTGATGCCGCATCCGGGGTTCAAAACCGGCCATCGATGAGATGAGCCGCAGGACCTGCTCATCCGCCTGGTTGCGTGAGTTGCCGATCCAGTCCCAGTCCCGAAATCCGAGGAAAATGTCAGTTGCACTGCCACCTTGCAGTGGCGCGCCTTCAGGAACACCGAGGCTCCACGGCGTGCTCCACAACGAGAGGGAGTCAAAGAATTTACCGCTGCCGTCCGGTGCCAGGTTGTAGTCGTATGTCAGGGCGAGGTCCACGGCGTCGGAGCCAAGCAGGGCAAGAGCTTCGGCAGGCTCGTGTTCCCGGACTTCGATTTTCACCTCCGGATGGCTCACCGCAAGCTCCCGCACAACGGGCATGAGGACCAACCGGATTGCGGTGGCGAAACCGGCCACCCGGACCGTGCCCGCGGGCTCGGCTTCAGGATCCAGCTCCGCCGTGGCGGCGTCCACGGCGGCGAGGATGGTCACCGCATGATCAGCCAGGCGCCGGCCAGCCGGTGTCAGGCGGACTCCGCGTCCAACCGGTTCCAGGAGGGGCGTGCCGGTCTCCCGGGCAAGGGCCGCGATCTGCTGCGACACGGTGGACGTGGTGGTCTGGAGGGCATCTGCGACGTTCCGCATCGAGCCTTGGCGGGCGAGTTCCAGCAGGACTTCCAGGCGGCGGGTTTCCATCCGTCCATTGTCCATAATTCGTGAACAATTTGTGAACGAATATCACGTGGACGAGGACAGTGCGGGGACGGTCTACTGAACGCATGGAATTTTCTCAACACCACGGCAACCGCATACGGAGCGGGACAGCAATGGCGGGGGCTGCCATGTGCTGCGTCCAGCTTGGCCTTGCCGCCTCAGTGGGCCTGACGGACAAACTTGGTCCCGAAGGAGTCTCCTGGCTGCGCCTTGCCTGGGCCGCCGTCATTCTGGTCGCTTTCACCCGTCCCTGGCGGTCGCGGATCAGCCGGACCGGCCTGGCGACATGCATCCTCCTGGGCCTCGCCACCGCGGCCATGACCCTGATGTTCATGGCCGCTGCGATGCGTATTCCGCTGGGCACGGCAGCAGCGTTGGAGTTCCTGGGCCCCCTGTCGGTCGCCGTCATCCGGGGGCGCCGTGCAGGACGGTGGTGGGCCCTGGTGGCAGCAGCCGGATTGGCAGCTTTGACAGAGCCATGGCATGGCCGCATCGATCCTGTCGGGGTTCTCCTGGCATTGGGGGCGGCGGCCTGCTGGGCGGCCTACATCCTGCTGACGCAGCGTGCCGGTGACGAGGTGAACGGCCTGCAGGCGCTGGCAGTGTCCATACCTGTTGCCGCGGCTGCCACAACGGTGGTGGCGGGACCGGCGGTCTTCGCACACCTCGACTGGCAGCTGCTGCTCGCCGGAGCAGGCCTGGCCCTGCTGATGCCGGTGATCCCCTTCAGCCTCGAGCTGCTGGCCCTGCGCCGCCTGAAGGCTTCGGCTTTCGGGACGCTGATGAGCCTGGAACCGGCCATCGCAGTGGTGATCGGGTTCGCCGTCCTGGGGCAGGTTCCCGGCCTCAGCGCCGTCCTGGGCATCGTATTGGTTGTGGCGGCAGGCATTGGGGTGACGCTTCAGGCCGGCCGGGAGCGGGCGACGGCTCCCGCAGGTCAGCCCGACGGCGGCCCGCAGGCGGCGGAGGCGCCTGCCGTCCGTTCCTGACAACAGGACGGATGCGCCAACAAAACAAGACGGACCTGCCAACAGACGTTCCCACAACAAGCTATTCCCTAGAAACCCAAAAGAGGCGGTGCCCCGGGTAAACCGGGGCACCGCCTCTTTTAATGCTCAACTGCCGCAGCAGCGGATCACCTAGCTGAGGGTCGCAATGACCTTGTTCAACGTGGCGGACGGGCGCATCACGGCCGAAGCCTTGGCGTCGTCCGGGTGGTAGTAGCCTCCGATGTCCACCGGGGAGCCCTGGACCTCAGCCAGCTCGCCCACGATGGTTTCCTCCTTCGAGGAAAGCTCGTCGGCGACGGAGCTGAACGCGGCGGCCAGGTCGGCGTCGTCCGTCTGCTTGGCCAGTTCCTCTGCCCAGTAGCGGGCCAGGAAGTAGTGGCTGCCGCGGTTGTCCAGCTCGCCGGCACGGCGGCTCGGGGACTTGTTCTCCAGCAGGAACGTGCCGGTGGCGCGGTCCAGGGTGTCGGCCAGGACCTGGGCGCGGGCATTGCCTGCGGTGGTGGCCAGGTGCTCGAAGCTGACGGCCAGTGCCAGGAACTCGCCCAGGCTGTCCCAGCGCAGGTGGTTCTCCTTGAGCAGCTGCTGGACGTGCTTCGGGGCGGAACCGCCGGCGCCGGTTTCGAAGAGTCCGCCGCCGTTCATCAGCGGAACAACGGAAAGCATCTTGGCGCTGGTGCCCAGTTCCAGGATGGGGAACAGGTCCGTGAGGTAGTCGCGGAGGACGTTGCCGGACACGGAGATGGTGTCCTCGCCCTTGCGGATCCGCTCGAGGGTGAACGCGATGGCCTTCACCGGGGACATGATCTGGATGTCCAGGCCCTCGGTGTCATGCTCTTTGAGGTATTCGTTGACCTTCGCGATGAGGTTGGCGTCGTGGGCGCGCTCCTCGTCCAGCCAGAACACGGCGGGGGTCTGGGAGGCGCGGGCGCGGGTGACGGCCAGCTTGACCCAGTCGCGGATGGGGAGGTCCTTGGTCTGGCAGGCGCGCCAGATGTCACCGACGGATACCTGGTGTTCGATCAGCACGTTGCCTTCGCCGTCCACGATCTGCACCGTGCCGGCTTCCTGGATCTCGAAGGTCTTGTCGTGGCTGCCGTACTCTTCGGCGGCCTGGGCCATCAGGCCAACGTTCGGGACAGTGCCCATGGTGGTGGGGTCGTAGGCGCCGTTGGCGCGGCAGTCATCGATGACCACCTGGTAGATGCCGGCGTAGGAGCTGTCCGGCAGAACCGCCAGGGTGTCTGCTTCCTTGCCGTCCGGGCCCCACATGTGGCCGGAGCTGCGGATCATTGCGGGCATGGAGGCGTCCACGATGACGTCGGAGGGGACGTTCAGGGTGGTGATGCCCTTGTCCGAGTCCACCATGGCCAGGGCGGGGCCTTCTTCGAGGCCCTTCTTGATGAGGTTCTGCACGCCGTCGCGGACGTCCTCGGGAAGGTCCTCCAGGCTGCTGAGGATGGCGGCCAGGCCGTTGTTGGGGCTGATGCCGGCGGCGGTGAGCTGCTTGCCGTAGGTCTCGAAGAGCTCGGAGAAGTAGGCCTTGACCACGTGGCCGAAGATGATGGGGTCCGAAACCTTCATCATGGTGGCCTTGAGGTGTGCGGAGAACAGGACGCCCTCTTCCTTGGCACGGGCCACCTGTGCCTGCAGGAACTCGTCCAGGGCGGCGGCGCGCATGACGGTGCCGTCGATGACCTCGCCGGCCAGGACGGGGAACGCCTTCTTCAGGACCTTCACGGAGCCGTCCTCGCGGACCAGCTGGATGGCGATGGTGCCCTCGGACTCAATGACCACGGACTTCTCGTTGGAGCGGAAGTCGTCCTTGCCCATGGTGGCCACGTTGGTCTTGGAGTCCGCGGTCCAGGCACCCATGGAGTGCGGGTTCTGGCGTGCGTAGTTCTTGACGGACAGGGGTGCGCGGCGGTCCGAGTTGCCCTCGCGCAGGACCGGGTTCACGGCGGAGCCCTTGATCTTGTCGTAGCGGGAGCGGATGGCCGTTTCCTCGTCCGAGGAGGGGTTGTCCGGGTAGTCCGGCAGCGCGTAGCCCTGGCCCTGCAGCTCTGCAATGGCGGCCTTCAGCTGCGGGATGGAGGCGCTGATGTTGGGCAGCTTGATGATGTTGGCTTCCGGCGTCTTCGCCAGTTCACCCAATTCAGCAAGGGCGTCACCGATCTGCTGCTCCGGGGTGAGGTAGTCACCGAACACGGCGATGATGCGGCCGGCGAGCGAGATGTCGCGGGTCTCCACCTCCACACCTGCAGTCGAAGCGAACGCCTCGATGATGGGCAGGAACGAATAGGTAGCCAGCATCGGCGCTTCGTCGGTGTGGGTGTAGATAATCTTGGACATGCGCGGGCGTCTCCCTGAAGGTCGGCTTGGTTATGAAATCCGGTCTATTTCACCATCTACAACTTACCCGAGGACGCCGCGTTGAACCCTACCGGCGCCCTTGGATTACCCTGCCGGTGAGCAGGATTACAGCGCTGGAGAACGGACGACGGCGGCACGCACCCGGCTGCGCCGCCGCCGTCGCGCGTTCCTGGTCAAGAGCCGAGGGACACTCGCAGGAGGCCCTACATGATACGTCACTACTATTTACATACTTGTCAAATGACGATAAATTCGCTACGGCATATTCCGGCCCACTCCGGGGCCGACACCCCGTTCAAGACAGGACAACAATGACACGCACCAGGTCCTTGGCCACCGGCCTTTTGAGCCTTTCAACAGCGGCCGCTCTGGTACTTGGCTCAGCCGGCGGAGCCACCGCCGCACCGGCCGCTTCCGAAGACAAGAAGGATCCGTCGGTCGCCAGCATCGCCGTCGAAGGCCGCGGGGCAGCCGACTATTGGACCGCCGACAAAATGAAGAGTGCCATCCCCGGTGACGTCCTGGCTGGCAAAGCGCTGGAACGCGGCAACCACTCAAAGGCCCCAACGATGGAGAAGGGAAAACCCGCCGCCACTAAGGGCAGCGGCAAGGGTGAACCACAGATAGTGAGCCACGTAGGCAAGATCTTCTTCACCATGGGAACCTCCGATTACGTCTGCTCCGGCAATGCCGTCCAGTCCATCAACCGGAGTACAGTCGCGACCGCTGGCCACTGCGCCGTTGGCGGGCCGGGCCAGGAGGCCGAGAACTTCGCCTTTGTCCCTGCCTACGACAACGGCGCGACTCCTTATGGCACGTGGACGGCCCGTAACCTCTACACACCCATTGAGTGGAGCACCAGCGGCAACATCTCCTTCGACACGGCATTTGCGGTGATGAACACGGACGAAACCGGCAGATTCCTCACCGACGTAGTAGGCGGTTCCGAGGTTGCGTTCAACCAGCCCCGGGGCCTTTTCTACACGTCCTACGGCTACCCCGCTGATAAGCAGTTCAACGGCCTGACGCTCGAGAGCTGCGCGGGCACAGCCACCGCAGACACCACCAATAACTTCAATACGCAGGGCATTCCCTGCAACATGAACGGCGGCGCGTCCGGCGGCCCGTGGCTGACCGTCAGCGGCACTGAGCAGGTGCAGAACTCCGTCAACAGCTACGGCTATAGCGGCTCCAAGGTCATGTACGGCCCCTACTGGGGCCCCGAAATCGAGGCGACCTACAACCTTGCGCAATTCTCCTAGCAACGACCAACCGGATCCGGAGCCGGTCAGCCGTATCGATGTTCCCCAGACTCACGAGGAGATCCTCGAGTACTGGACGGAGCAGCGGATGGCGGAAGCTAAGCCCCGGGAGATCCGTCTGCCGCCGGAGGCTGAACCCTAGGCACGCATCCGGCCAAGGCTAACCCTGCACAACAACGACGGCGCCTGTCCCCTTCGCGGGGACAGGCGCCGTCGTCGTATGTTCCAATCGACTGCTCCGTACCGGCCCTTTCCGGAAGCGAAAACGACCGTTACGGAGCAATCGGTGGGGCCAGATCGGTGGGGATTAGTGGAAGAAGTGGCGGGAGCCGGTGAAGTACATCGTCACGCCGGCGGCGTTCGCTGCCGCGATCACTTCCTCGTCCCGCACGGAACCGCCGGGCTGCACCACGGCGCGGACACCGGCGTCGATGAGGATCTGCAGGCCGTCAGCGAACGGGAAGAAGGCGTCGGAGGCAGCAACGGCGCCGCGGGCCCGCTGCGGCGCACCGCTCGCATCGGTGTTGGAGGCACCGCCTGCCCCTTCGACGTCGGACTCCACCTTCACGCCAAGCGTGTTGGCCCGCTCCACGGCAAGGCGGCAGGAATCCAGGCGGTTGACCTGGCCCATGCCGATGCCGACGGCGGCACCGTCAGCGGCGAGGAGGATGGCGTTGGACTTTGCTGCGCGGCAGGCTGTCCAGGCGAAGGCCAGGTCCGCGAGGGTCTTTTCGTCAGCGGGGTCACCTGCGGCGAGGATCCAGTTGGCGGGGTTGTCGCCGTCGGCGTCCACCTTGTCGCTGACCTGGACCAGCATGCCGCCGGAGACCTGGCGCATTTCGGCCGGGTAGCGGCCGTAGCCCTCGGGGAGCGCGAGCAGGCGGATGTTCTTCTTCTTCGAGAGGATCTCCACGGCTTCCGGCTCGAAGCCGGGCGCGATGACCACCTCGGTGAAGATGTCCTTGACGGTGTTCGCCATCCCGGCGGTCACGGTGCGGTTGGCTGCGATGACACCGCCGAAGGCAGAGACAGGATCGCACGCGTGCGCCTTGGCGTGTGCGTCGGCGATGGGGTCGGCGGCGTCCGCGGACCCTACCGCTACGCCGCACGGGTTGGCGTGCTTGATGATGGCCACTGCGGGTTCATCGAAATCGTAGGCGGCCCGGAGTGCGGCGTCGGCGTCCACGAAGTTGTTGTAGCTCATGGCCTTGCCGTGCAGCTGGTCAGCCTGGGCGATGCCCACCGGTGCAGCCTTGTCCACGTACAGCGCGGCCTGCTGGTGCGGGTTCTCGCCGTAGCGCAGGACCTCTGAGCGCTCCAGCGAAACGCCGGCGTAGGCAGGCCAGTCGATGACGCCGTCGCCGTCCTCATCAAGGAACTGGCTGGCCGTCCAGGTGGCCACGGCATTGTCATAGGACGCCGTGTGCGCGAAGGCTTTTGCCGCCAGGCGGCGGCGGGTCTTCAGGTCGAAGCCGCCCGCTGCGGCCGCCTCCACCACCTGGGCGTAAAAGGAGGGGTCAACCACGATGGCGACGGCGGCGTGGTTCTTCGCGGCGGACCGCACCATGGCGGGGCCTCCGATGTCGATCTGCTCCACCACGTCGTCCTGCGCCGCGCCGGACTTGACCGTCTCAACGAATGGGTAGAGGTTCACCACCACCAGGTCGAAGGGTTCAATCTCCATGCTGGTGAGCGTTTCCATGTGCGCCGCCACGCGGCGGTCGGCCAGGATGCCGCCGTGGACCCGCGGGTGCAGGGTCTTGACGCGCCCGTCCAGCATCTCCGGCGAACCGGTGACTTCCTCGACCTCCTGGACGGGGATGCCGGCGGCGGCGATCTTCTTGGCCGTGGAGCCGGTGGACACCAGCTTGACCCCAGCTGAGTGCAGGCCCTGGGCGAGCTCCTCCAGACCGGTCTTGTCGTAAACCGAGATCAGCGCCCGGCGGATGGGAACACGGTCAATGGATACGCGCTCATGCTGCGTGAAGCTCACAAATGTCTCCGTCTTATATCGCGGAACAGTGCCGCGGTTGGTGGGGATAGGCCCAGTTTATCGCGAAGCGCAGGTTGCCCCGCGTGTCAGCCGGAGTGTGAACGCCGGTGGGCGGGGCTAGAGTTTTTCACAGGAGGCTGCGATGAATACTTACACCACTGTGCCGAGCGGCGAACAGGTGGTCCAGGAACTGCCATGGCGATGGAAAGTCCAGGGCCGGATCTTTCTGATCGGCGGCCTGGGCTTTATGTTCGATGCCTGGGATGTAACGCTGAACGGCATCCTCATCCCGCTGCTCTCCACCCACTGGGCGTTGACTCCGGGCGAGGTGGCGTGGGTGGGCACGTCCAACCTCATCGGGATGGCCCTCGGCGCCTTCGTCTGGGGAACCATCGCCGACACCATCGGACGCAAAAAGGCGTTCACCGCCACGTTGCTGATATTTTCCCTCTTCACCGTCTTCGGGGCCTTCTCCCCCGACTTCATGTGGTTCTGCGTGTTCCGGTTCATGGCCGGCTTCGGCCTGGGCGGATGCATTCCGGTGGACTATGCGCTGGTGGGTGAATTCACGCCCCGGAAGCAACGCGGCAAGGTTCTCACTGCCATGGACGGCTGGTGGCCCATTGGCGCGGCGCTGGCAGGTTTCGTCTCCGCCGGCCTGGTTGCCCTGTACGGCGACTGGCGGCTGACCATGCTGGTGATGGTGCTGCCCGCACTGCTGGTGTTCTGGGTCCGGCGGAGCGTGCCGGAGTCTCCACTGTTCCTGATCCGCAAGGGCCGGCGCGAGGAAGCGGCCAAGGTGATTGACGGCCTGGTGGCCGCCACCGGAGCGGAAGCCCGCGCGTACAGCCTGCCGGACGCCCAGGACGTGCCCCGCCTTTCGGCCGGCAGCGCCTGGACCCAGTTGCGTTCCGTGTGGCAGTTCAACTGGAAGATCACGGCCGCGGCCTGGGCCCTGTTCTTCAGCATCCTGCTGGTCTACTACCTGTCACTGACGTGGATGCCGCGCATCCTGATCGGCGCCGGGTTCGCCGAGTACAAGGCATTCGTCACCACCGCGTCCATGGCCGCCGTCGGACTGCTCGGTGTGATCGTGGCCGCCCTCCTGGTGGAGCGGGTGGGCCGCAAATGGATCCTGGCCATCACCGGTCCCCTGTCCGCGCTGACCCTGGTGATCGTCGCCTTCGTGGTGGACATCCCCACGGCAGCGGTGTTCTGGCTGCTGGTGTTCGGCTTCGTGGTCCAGGTGGCCATCCCGGTGCTCTACGCCTATGTGTCCGAGCTCTACCCCACCGAGCTGCGGGGCACCGGCTTCGGCTGGGCGTCCACCTTCTCGCGGCTGGGTGCAGGATTCGGCCCGCTCATCTTCGCGGACTACTTCTGGCCGGAACTGGGCCTGGCCACGTCCTTCGCCCTGGCCGGCGGACTGGTCCTGCTGGCGGTCCTGTGGATGGCGTTCTTCTCCCCCGAAACCAAACAGCGCCGCCTCGAGTAGCCCCCGCCCCTTCCCAACTAGGTAGCGCCAACTGTCGTTTTGGAGCCCCATTACGACACTTCGCGCTACCTAGTTGGGAACCAGCCCCGGGAAAGTAGGGCCTGCCGCACCTTGCCCACGGCCGTCCGCGCATCGTTTTCCATATGCAGCTTTGAGATGCGGACCAGCAACCAGCCAGCGCGGCAGTAGTCCTCCTCGCGGGTTATGTCCCGCACGATTCGGCCGGGGTCCGAGTGCACCTCACCGTCGTACTCCACAGCCACCTTCTGTTGCGGGTAGCTCATGTCAGGTTGGCGTACGACGCCGGGCCTCAAGGCGGTAGGTACGTTCAGTTCCGGTTCGGGCAGTCCGCTGTCCCTTATGGCAAGCCGCAGACGCGTTTCGGGCGCAGAGTCCGAGCCGACTTTTGCCTGCTCCAGAGCGAGCCGGGCTTTCCTGATGCCCGGCGTGCCTTTGTGCCGGTCCAGCATGTCCTCCAGAACCTCAAGGGTTGCGAAGGGGTCCGAGCGGCCCTCCAAGTCCGGCCGCGGGATACGCAGGAGGTGGTCAGCCACAACTGTCAGCTCATTGATGCTCATCAACCGGGAGCAGTCGAGCCATGTCCTGGCCCGGGTTGTGATCAGCAGCCCATGCAGTGTAGTGATTTCATCGGCAAAGAACTGGCCTCGATGCCCCTTCACGCCGGGCCGGCGCATGATCGCCACGGAGTCAGGGCGGGAGACGTGGAGCAGCGGGACGTCTGTTCCCGGCATGTATCCAGGAAACTGCCACAACAGGAATGCGGAGGCGTGGGAGGCGGCAGCAAGATCCGTCACCAGGGTGTACGGGCGGATTTGTGGCCCAAGGTCGGAGGTATCGGTCGCCTCGGGCACCCGGACTCCGCGGCTGGGCCGCTGCAGCCCTTGGTGACGGAGCCTCCGCTGGCTGATGCCGGCGTCGGCCGCTTCCTGCAGAGTGAATGGAAGCGAAGCCAAGGGTTCGGGAAGAGGGGCTGGAACCTTCATGAACCCATCGTTACAGCCGAGAGCCAACGCTACGGCGGTTATCCACAGGTAGGCCCCGGTCTGCTCAACTAGGTAGCGCTAACTGCCGTTTTGAGGGGTCAAAACGGCAGTTAGCGCTACCTAGTTGGGAGGCTAGGAGGCAGGGCTGGCGGCGAGGCTTGCCAGGGTGGATACCAGCAGCCGGCGTTCCACCACCTTGATGCGCTCGTGGAGGGTTTCCTCGGTGTCGCCGTCCTCGATGGTGACGGCTTCCTGGGCGATGATGGGACCGGTGTCCACACCGGCGTCGGCCCAGTGCACCGTGCAGCCTGTGACCTTCACCCCATACGCCATGGCATCCCGCACGCCGTGGGCTCCCGGGAAGGCGGGGAGCAACGCCGGGTGGGTGTTGAGGTACCGGCCATGGAAGGTGTCGATAAATTCTGCGCTGACGATCCGCATAAAGCCCGAGGAGACCACAACGTCCGGGGCGTAGGAGGCCACCCGCGCGGTAAGCGCGGCATCCCATTCGTCCCGGGTGGGGAACGAGTTGAAGTTGACCACGAACGTCTCCAGCCCGGCTTCGGAGGAACGCTCGACGCCGTACGTCCCCTCGCGGTCCGCGCCCACGGCAGCGATCTCGACGTCGAGCTCCCCTGCCTTGACCGCGTCGATGACTGCCTGGAGGTTGGACCCGGTTCCGGAAACGAGGACTACGATGCGCATTGGTCTAGCTTATGGGCACGCTCGCGTAGGCTGGAAAACATGAACAGCACCCCGGAACCGGCGCAGCAGCAGCGGACCAAACCTCCGCTCAGCGAAGCAGCGAAAGCCTCGCTCGCCCGGACCCACACCCTGTTCCGGATGTTCGTCGTTTCGGTTCTTGGCGCGTTCTTCGTCTACCAGCTCGACGTCAACTACCTCTGGCTGACAACCATCCTCACCGTCGCCAGCCTGGTCTTGGGCGTACTCCTGCTGGTCCGCTCGGCACGCTTGAGGGAGTCCAGGCTGGTCCTCATCGGCACCATCTCGGGCCTGGTGGTCTCCGCGATCCTGGTGCTGCTGATTGTGGTGACGGCGGTGTTCTTCGACGAAGTGCGCACCTACCAGGAATGCGTTGGCCGGGCCCTCACGGACCAGGCCCAGTCCGCATGCCGGGTGCAGCTGGAACGTTCACTGCCCACCCAGCTCCCGTAGGACAGCAGGGGAAACGGCGCAGCAATTTAGCGGACCAGGTCCGCCGCGTCCTCTACGTTGACAGCCCGCTCGCGCTCCAGCCATGGGCCGGCCGCGTAACCGATAACGACGCCGGCACCCACCTCCGCCGCCACCCAGACTCCCGTCCAGAAGGGGTCAGGACCAATGGCCGTCAGGCGTCCAATCCCGGCCGAGCCCCCGGCCAGCCACGCGAGCGCTACGGTCAGCAGTCCCGCGGCCAGTCCTGTCAGCGCCCCCAGCACCAATGTGGATGCCGTTGCCGTGAACCAGCGTGCCCGGATTTTGATGGACAGCCATTCGTCGAAATGATTCTCGCCTTCGCGCAGGAACCACCAGCCGGCCAAAACACCGGCCAGCACGGGGACCACCAGGGCAACGAAGGCGTAGTCCAGCGGCCCGCTGGGGATCGCCGCCAGCACGGGAATGGAGGGCAGCGGCCCGACGGCGGTGCCCAGCGGACTCACCTGGGAACCGACGCCCACGGCAAAGCCTGAGCCCGATATCCAGGCGAGGGCGAAAACCACCAGGTTGGGCAGGTAGCCGAGCTGTGCAACGGTGAGGGCGGCACCTCCGACAGCGCCGGCGTCGAGCGCTTCATAGACGGCAACCACAAGGTTCCAGTGGATGAACAGGTCCACCGCCAGCAGCGCCGAGGCAAGCGCAAGGGCAGACACGATGGCCACAAAACCTGCCTTCGCCGCCGACGCAAGGTAGGAGCCCGCCCAGCGTGAGTGCTGGCTGGTCCGCGAAATCCAGTCCACGGCGTCGACGCCGATGAGCCGGCTCCAGGACCCGGCCTCGCGGCGGGCACCGACCACCATTCCCAGGGCGTAGGGAACCAGGGGAACCAGCAGGGCGTATCCCAGGTTGATCGCGACGTCGGCGGTGCGGCAGATGAAACCGGTGGCCGCACCAAAGGCTGCATACACCACCCACGATCCCAGCAGGGCTTGCCAGAGCTGATCAGTATACGAGGCGCGCGCCAGACGCCGTCCGGCGCGCCAGGCCAGGAGGAACGGTATAAGTGTCAGGCCCAGCGGTATGAGCGTCAGGAATTTACCGTCCGCCTGGGCGGCTGTGCCGGATCCTGCGGCGGTGAGCTCAAGCGGTACCCCGTGAACCAGCAGCCAGGACTGGCCGGCCAGCCGCGCGAGGACGTCGAACTGCGCGTTCTGGAAGCCCGCGGTGGCCCAGACGGCAATGATCGGAACCATCACCACCAGGGCGGAAATGAACGCTGCCTGGGCCGTTTCGAGGGCACCCTGCAGCCATAGGGGCATGGGAAGGCCACGGTCTCCGGTCTGATCAGCGCGCAGTTTCATCGTGTTCCATGGTGTCACGCCCGGACCTGCCTGCCCGGAAGCGACAGGCTCCGCGCCCGTCTCGAAACTCACTTAAGGCCAACTGTCACGGAGCTTTTTTGAAAGGTCCGCCGTAAAATTGGACTTACTGTAAGCGCCGGCACCTGCAATGGGTGCATCGGGATTGTGGCTGGCCCCTCAGCGGAGAGCAGGGCCGGCAAGGGGCCCGGAATCCGTAAGCCGGGAAACAGGAGCCGCGAATGAGAGATGAACAATAAGTTCTGAAGATATTCGTCCTACTGGCTGGTGCAGTCGCCGCTTCGGCACGGCTGCACCAGCGTTTTTAATGTCTGCACGCACAGCAACGCCGGGAGCCTCCAAGTAGCTCCCGGCGTTGTCTGCTCTGGGCGGCGGCTGGCCACCGGTCCGTCTGCGGCTTCCGCTGTCAGCGCATCAGGACACCATTCAGTACTGGGTCAGATCCGGCGGTCATCGTCGATGCCGCGCCGCCGGTCGTCGTCGATGCCGTCCGCTTCAATGCGTTCCTTGCGGACTTCCTCGTTGACCGTGACGTCGTCCTGGACCACGTCCTTGTCGAGGCGGACCCGCTCCACCGGAACGGCTTCCTTCTGCACCACGGGGCGCTCCTCGTGGAGGGTCACCTCGTGCTCCTCTTCGCTGATGTCCGGTCCGGACATCGCTGCGCCGCGGTTGGCGTCGGTAATGGGTTCGCGCTCCAGGCGGACCTCTTCGCGCTGCACGGGCACCGTCTTGGTGACGTTCTCCGTGGTGACGTACTTGCGCAGCCGGACCCGGCCGGTGGCCTCGCGTTCGGTGCCGACGTGCAGCCGTTCCTCGGAACGGGTCATCGCGTCGTCAGTGTTGGGCCCGGACGTGTCGTGGCCGACGGTGCCGCGGGAGGTCGTGTCACGATCGAGGTCACGATCGCGGTCAATACCCGTGGTGGGGGTGCCGGCGTTGAGGTCGGCGTCGCCCTGCAGATCCACATCTTCCCGGGCATCCGAGTAGGTACGGGCTCCGCGGTCGTAGTAGGTGTAGAGGCGGTCCTCTTCCTCAGGGGTGAGGTGGCCGTCCACGTCTACCCGCGGTGCGTCCTTGACGTGTTCCTTGGTGTAAGGCACCACCAGGTCATCGCCCTGGCTGTGCGCGCCTTCGACGGGAACGAAGGACTGGGAAGTGCCGAAAAGCCCCGTCTTGACGGTGACCCATGTGGGCTCACCGGTGTCGTCGTCCGCGTAGAGCTGACCGATGGAGCCGATCTTCTCGCCATCTGAGCCGACGACGTTGCCGTTCCTGTTGAGCAGGTCTTCAATGTTTTCCCTGTTGAGCATGACGTCTCCTTGGATGTGTCGGTGCACTGGGTCGGCAGCAATGGAGTTGACCGGCGCCGGGGAGTCCCCGGCACACGGCCTCTGCCCCGGCTGCTTGAGGCTTTATGTTCGCTGCCCCTACACCCTAAGCATGCTTAGCATCAAAAGGAAAGCCTACTTAGTAAATTTTCTCCGATTGCAGGGAAACATGCCTGTGCTCAATGCCGAGAAGCGAGGCAGCGGCGCCGAAATCAGCGGCCCGGTGGCCCAGGCAGAGGGCCCAGTGATGGCCTATACCGGTCTGGCTCCACCGGTCAACCCAGAGTCCCGGGTCGCCGCCGAAATGTACCCGGGAGGTGGTGTTTCCGATTTCCAGGAGCGGTCCCGGGACTACTTCGCCTTCCGAGGTGACGAAGACGTAGGTGCCGTCCGGGTCCTGGCCGAGGCCAAAGGTGGTGACCGGGCCCTGCCGGACGTCGAATTCGACCGAAACGCCCCAGCCGCGCTTGCCGTGGTAGGTGCCCAGCCCGCGCAGGAGAGGCTCCCTGGCGGAGACGGCCAGGTGTGCCGGGCCGTCGTGCCCCATCTCCACCACCCCGTCAAAGAAGTTGAGCGCCTGGATCTCGGTGAACGAACCGCCGGCTCCGATGGCTTGCGCTGCCAGCATGGCGATCGAGGTCCGCAGCTCGTACTCCCCCGCCATCGGGATTCCGCGGGCCGTGAGGATGGAGGAGCCCAGGATCATGCCCGCCCCCAGCCGCTCGTGCTGCTCCCCGGCCAGCCCACGGTGGTAGTAGGCCACGGAGTCCAGGTCAAAGTCCTCCACCAGCCGGTCCAGCCCAACAGAAACCCTGGCACCCCAGGCGAAATCGTCGTCGTTGACGGACTCATCAAGCACAAACAGGCTCCGGGCCAGGTCAAGGCGCTCCGAGACTTCCGCGGCGGTCACCGCGTTCACCCGTTCGCGCAGGTCATCAAATTCCAGGACTTCCACGTGTGAACCGAACGTGGTTAAAACGCCCGTCAGGTCCGTGGAGACGTCAAGCATGCCCGGGTAGAGGTGCCCCATCAGGCCGTGCCGGGCATTCCGGAGCCGCGCACGGACACCGGCGGCGTGCACCCACTGGTTGATCCGGTCCCAGGCTGCTTCCTGTTTCAGGTGCCCCGAGACGGAGCGGAACTCGATCCCGGCGCGGCGGAACACGTTGGCGACCTCGGGCACCGGGCACTGTCCGCAATAGGCAAGCCATTGTCCGGTGCCGAAATTCGCGTGGTCCATTGCCTCCGTCGGCTGGAGATCGATGACCAGCACCGGGGTGCCTGCGCGCTGGGCGATGGGAAGGACCATGGAGGAGGTGAGGTAGGTGGCCAGGAAGATGACAATCAGGTCGCAGTCGGCCACCCTCAGCTTTTCCCCTGCCCTGGCGGCTTCGGGCGCGTCGGAGATAAAGCCGGCGTCGACCACGTCGGCGTCCAGTTCCCTCAGCCTGCCGGTGACGTAGCGGGCCGATTCCTGCAGTTGCGGCAGGAGCCCGGGGAACTGCGGCCAGTAGGCTCCCAGTCCCCCTGAGACCAGACCGATCCGGGTGGGCCGGCGCCGGTGGGGCGTCAATAACTCTGCTGAGCGGTTCGTAGCTGCCAACGTGCACGGCCTTCCGGCTCGGAATGTTCAGCGGAAAAACAGTCGATGCAACCGCAGGGGTCCACACCGGGCCAACCGGCCCGGAATGGACCCCGTTCGGCGCTAGAAGTCGTACTGGTCGATGTTGTCCTTGTTGAAAACGGTCGGCGGGCCCACGATGACCAGTCCGCCTTCCTCAACCGTGCGGTCTCCCAGTTCGCCTGCCGTGAAGGTGTCCCCTGCGGCTCCGGTGATCTTTCCTTCCACCAGTGCCTTGCCGGCAAAGGCAGCCACGTAGCCGAGCTGGGCCGGATCCCACAGTGCGAATTCCGTCACGGTTCCGTCCTTGACGAACGGCCGCATTTCATTGGGCAGGCCCAGGCCCGTCAGTGCCACCTTGCCCTTGTAGGCCGACGTGGAGAGGTAGCGGGCCGTGGCGGCAATGCCCACGGTGGTGGGCGAGATGATGCCCTTCAGGTTCGGGTGGGCCTGCAGCAGGCCCTGGGCTTCCTGGAAGGACTTGGTGTCGTCGTCATCGCCGTAGACCTTGGCCACCAGCTTGATGTCCTTGTAGGCCGGGTTGGTGTTGAGGTCCTCCTCCATGAACTTGATCCACTCGTTCTGGTTGGTGGCGTTAGCGGTGGCGGACAGGATGGCGATTTCGCCGGATCCGCCGATCTGCTCCGCGATCAGCTTGGTCTGGATGAGCGCCACCTCCTTGGCCACGACCTGGCTGATGAAGACGTCGCGGCAATCGGGGTTCGCGTCGGAGTCGAACGCCACAATCTTGGCACCCGCGGACCGTGCCTCGCCGAGGGCGGTGCACACGGCGTCGGGATCATTGGCGGCGATGACGATGACGTTCGTCCCCGCCTGGGTTTCGGCGTTGATGAAGGACACCTGGCTGGAGGCAGACGCTTCAAGCGGGCCCACCACCTGCGAGGACGCAAATCCTGCTTCCTCCGATCCCTTCTTGCCGCCGCCGAGGACAACGTCCGTATACGGGTTGTTCAACTGCTTGGGGATGAACGTGATCTTCTGCTCCTCGACGGGGGCGGAGGTCTCCCCCTGGGTCCCCCCACCGCCGGCGCACCCTGTCAGGGCCAGCGCTGCCGCAGCGGTCAGGGTGACCAGCGGGACCATGCGCCCGCCGAGTCCGGTGTTTTTGCGGTTAAACATCATTGTTTTCCTTCTCCTTGGTGCGGTCGGTTTTTTGGACGCGGTGAGGGGCTGTGCTGCCTCCGCCGGTGTCCCGGGAAAAGCTGCGGCGGACCCGCCGGGTGTGCCGCCACTCCTTGATGCCCGACCCAATACTGGGAGCCACCACGGAAGCGATGAGCAGCAGTCCGGTCACGGTGATCAGGACGACGTCGGACACGCGTCCCAGGCGCAGGGCGTAGTTGAGGGTGCCGATCAGCAGGACGCCGGCGATGACACCGGGAATGGTCCCCTTGCCGCCGAAGATGGACACGCCGCCCAGGAGGACGGCGGCGATCACGGCGAGTTCCAGGCCGGAGGCGTTGTCGCTGCGTGCGCTCGTGTACCGCAGCGTCCAATAGATTCCGGCCAGGGATGCAACCACGCCCGATGCCACGTACAGCCAGAACTTGCTGCGTGCCACCTTGATGCCCACGAACGTGGCGGCTTCCTTGCTGTAACCCATCGCGTAGAGACCGCGTCCGAAGGGCGTGAAGTGCAGCAGGATGCCGAAAAACAGCATGACAAGGACGACGCCGATCATCACCGTCGGGATGCCCGTCCCGCCCAGCTTGGAGGTGAAGAAGGCGGTCAGTTCCTTTGGGAAGTTGGCCACGGCGTTGTCGCCGATCACCACGAGGGCGAGTCCACGGAACAGGGCCAGGGTTCCGATGGTGACTGCCAGTGACGGCAGGCCCAGGACGGCGATCAGGAATCCGTTGAACATGCCTGCTGCCGTTCCTGCGAGCAGGCAGATGGCGAGCACCAGCCAGATGTCCATCCCGCCCGCCCACAGGACACCCATCAGGGCGCTGGTCAGCCCGGCGGTACTGGCCACCGAAAGGTCGATCTCACCCGTGATGATGATCAGCGTCATGGGCATCGCGATGAGCAGCACAGGTATGACATCCAGGAGCAGGAAGCCGGTGGTGACCGGGGAGGCGAACCGTGGGATGGTGATGGCTGCGTAGACCAGGAATGCCAGGAGGGCGTAGATGGTGATGGCGTCGCGGCTGGCCAGGATCCGGGCTGCCCCTGTCCTGCCCTTCGGCTCGTCCGCAAGCGGTTTGGTGCTGTCTGCGACCGCCGCGGCCGGCGCCGGTTTGCTCCTGGGGGTGGTGGTTTCAGACATTGCGTGCCTCGCTTATCCGCAGTTTCTTCGCTGTCCGAAGGCTGGCCAGGCGGTCGATGATGATGGCGGTGAGGATGAGGATGCCCACAATCGCCTGCTGCCAGAACTTGTCGACCCGCAAGGCGGTGAGGGAGCTGGTGATGGTGGTCAGGAGCAGTGCACCCAGGGCGGCTCCGGCAACGGTTCCGCTGCCGCCGAAGATGGCGACGCCGCCCACCACCGCCGCCGCAACGACGTCCAGTTCCATGCCGGTTCCGGTGGTTGCCCCCACTGAGTTGAAGCGGCTGGCGTAGAGCACTCCGGCCAGGCCGGCGAGCGCGCCGTTGGCAAGGAACGCCAGGAACACCCGCTTGGATACCTTGATGCCGAAGACCGTGGCAGCGTCGGGGTCCGAGCCGATGGCGTACAGGTCCCTGCCGGGGCGCGTCCCGGCCATGTAGACCGCCACCGCTACCACCACCGCGATGGCCAGCAGGGTGATGATGGGGAATCCGAGCACGGTGTCCACGGACAGGGCACCGAAGGCTTCCGGCCGGTCTCCGGCGAAGTACTGTTTGCCCCCGGCCCAGGCGTTGTTGAGGCCCCGGAACACGTAGAGCGTGCCGAGGGTGATGACCAGCGCCGGTACCTTGGCCACGGTCACCAGCAGCCCGTTGATGGATCCGAGCAACGCACCGAAGGCCATCCCGACGACGAGGACGGCGAAGATGGGCAGGTCCGGCATCGCCGCAAAAATGGACCCCGTGCCGAACGCGACGAGCCCCAGCATGGAGCCCACCGAGAGGTCGATGTTCCGCGTGATGATGAGCAGGGTTTGTCCGGCCGCGAGGATCATGATGATGGTCGCGTTCAACAGGAGGTCCTTGACCCCCTGCGGCGACAGGAACAGCGGGTTATTCAGGTACGTGATCAGCACCAGCAGGGCCAGCGCAATCAGGACGGGAAGCTCACGCAGCCGCAGCACGGAGCCAAGCGCGCCTCCGCCGGCGCGCACCGCCGTCGTGTCCGGTTCCCGGTGGTCGATGGTGGAGCTCATTCCGTCACTCCCGTGGATGATGTTGCGGCATGCATAACGGATTCGGGATCGGCGGCAGCACGGTCCAGGTGGGCTGTGATGCGGCCCTCGCGCATGACGAGGACCCGGTCCGCCATGCCCAGGACCTCGGGCAGTTCGGACGAGATCATCAGGATGGCGATCCCCCGCACCGCCAGGTCTGAGATGAGCCGGTGGACTTCGCTCTTGGTGCCGACGTCGATGCCACGCGTGGGTTCGTCGATGATCAGCAGCCGGGGGTCCGTCGCCAGCCACTTGGCGAGCACCACCTTTTGCTGGTTCCCGCCGGAGAGGGTGGAGACGGCGTGCTCCTGGGAACCGGCCTTGACCTGCAGGCGCTTGCTCCACTCCTGGGCAGCGCGGCGCTCTTTGGCACCGTTGATGAGTCCCGCCGTCAGGAATTTTTCCCGAAGCGTCAGGGTGACGTTGCGGGCCACCGACAGGTTCATCACCAGCCCCTGCTTGCGGCGGTCCTCCGGGACAAACCCGAGGCCGGCCGCGATGGCAGCCTGCGGATCGCGCGCCTTCAAGGGTTTGCCCTCCACTTCGATCCGCCCCGAATCGTAGGGGTCGATCCCGAACACGGCGCGGGCAACTTCGGTGCGGCCTGCCCCCACCAGTCCGGCCAGGGCGACAATTTCGCCGGCGCGGACCTCGAAGCTGATGTCGCGGAAAACCCCGGCACTGCTGAGCCCCTCGACCTTAAGCACCGTGTGGCCGATCTCCGCCTCCGCCTTGGGAAACAGCGTGGCGATGTCGCGGCCCACCATCTCGCGGACAATCCGTTCAACCGTGACGTCGGCGGTGCGGTGGGTGGCGATGTACCGGCCATCCCGCATGACGGTGATCCGGTCGCAGAGGTCAAATACCTCGTCGAAGCGGTGCGAGATGAACAGGATTCCGGTCCCCTTGTCCCGCAGGGCGCGGGCCACGGCGAAGAGCCTGTCCACTTCCACCCCACTGAGCGCGGCGGTGGGCTCATCCATCACTAGGACTTTCGCATCGAGGGAAATGGCTTTTGCGATTTCGATGATCTGCTGGTCCGCGATGGAGAGTCCCTCTGCCACCCGGGACGGATCGATGGGGACCCCCAGCCGCCTGAACAGTTCCGCGGCCTGGCGCCTCATCTCGCTGCGGCTGATGAGCCGCGAGCGCCCTTTCGGCTGCCGGCCGATGAAGATGTTTTCCGCGACCGTCAGGTCCGGGAACAGCGTGGGCTCCTGGTAGATGACCGATATTCCGGCTGCCTTGCTCTCGGCCACGTTCCGGAAATGGACAGGCTCCCCGCTGAGCCGGAAGTCCCCGGAGTCCGGGTGGTGGAGGCCGGCGAGGATCTTCACCAGCGTGGATTTGCCGGCACCGTTTTCCCCCACTAGGGCGTGGATTTCCCCGGCCTGGATTTCAATGGTGCCGTCCGCCAGTGCGACCACCGGGCCGAATGTCTTGGCGGCGTGGGTCAGCGAAAGCACTGTCTCCTGCGGCCGTTCCCCAGATCCGGGAACCGCATGTGCATTCGGAGTTTGCTGCATAGAGTAACCGCGCCTTCGAGGTTTACGAGCTTGGAATGAATCGTTTCAGAACTCCTATGTGGTTTGAATCATAAGACCGCCCACCAGCGCCGTCAATAGAATCAGGGGCCGGTGCAGGCATTCGTAACCGATCTGTGCTGGGGCGGCATCCGCGGCAGTTCCGCCCGGGCCCTTGGCCGGCCTGGCACGCCCAGGCGGCGCCCTTCCTGTTCACCCAACCTTTCCCTCGGGGTAACGCCTTCTCCCCCGCCGTGTCAGGCCCGGCGCCCAGCGTGGAGGGGTGAGGATCGCAATTGTTGCTGAATCATTCCTGCCACTGATGAACGGGGTGACGCATTCCATCCTGCGGGTGCTTGACCACCTGCAGGAACGGGGCGACGACGTCCTGGTCATTGCACCGTCCACGCAGGACGGGGAGGCGCCGGACCAGGTCAAGGGCGCACACATCCACCGGCTTCCCGCCGTCCCGCTGGCGGGATACACGAACGTTCGCGTGGCGATGGGCGGTGTGTACCGGGTCAAGCGAATCCTTGCCGACTACGCACCGGACGTGGTCCATCTGGCGTCGCCGTTCGTCCTCGGCTGGCGGGCGGCCCAGGCGGCCCACCAGCTGGGTATCCCCACGGTGGCCATCTACCAGACAGAGGTCCCCAGCTATGCCGCCCGGTACGGGGTCCCGTTCCTGGAGAACTGGGCCTGGAACCGGGTGGAAAACATCCATCTGCTTGCCTCCCGCACCCTGGTGCCCTCAACGTTCGCGCTGAACCAGTTGCGCGGCCGCGGCATTCCCCGGGTGAAGATGTGGCGCCGCGGCGTGGACACCGCCCGGTTCTCACCGGAAAAGCGCGACGACGGGTGGCGGGCTGCGGTGGCGCCCGGCGGTCAGCGGATCATGGGCTATGTAGGCAGGCTTGCCGTGGAAAAGCAGGTTGAGGACCTGGCCGCCCTGGCCGGAGTGCCGGACGCCAGGCTGGTGATCGTGGGAGACGGGCCGCAGCGTGCAGCGTTGGAAGATGCGCTGCCGGACGCCGTTTTCACCGGTTTCCTGGGCGGTGACGAGCTGGCACGCACCGTTGCCTCCTTCGACCTTTTCGTCCACCCGGGCGAGTTCGAAACGTTCTGCCAGACCATCCAGGAAGCCATGGCATCGGGCGTCCCCGTGGTGGCCACCGGCCGCGGCGGACCCCTGGACCTGGTCGAAAACTCGCGGACGGGCTGGCTCTACGAACCCGGCGACCTTGCAGGAATGCGTGCCCGCGTGCTGGACCTCATGGGCGATGACGCCAAGCGCCGGGCCTTCGCGGCCGCTGCCCATGCATCTGTTCAAAACAGGACCTGGCCGGCGCTGTGCGCCGAGTTGGTGGGGCACTATACGGACGTGATGGCGGACAGGCCGGCAGCACAGGGATCGGGTTCACGGGCAGGGGCAATCCAATGAAAATTTCCGTCATCGGCTGCGGCTACCTGGGCGCCGTCCACGCCGCCACCCTGGCATCCATGGGCCACAGCGTGGTGGGCGTCGACGTCGATCCGGCCAAGGTCAGCCAGTTGGGCGGCGGTGTGGCCCCGTTCCACGAACCCGGCCTGGACGAACTCCTCCAGGACGGGCGGGCCAGCGGAAGGCTGCGGTTCTCCACCGACATGGCGGACGCCAAGGGCGCGCAGGTCCACTTCCTCTGCGTGGGCACCCCGCAGGACAAAACGTCCGACGCCGCCGACCTCACCTTCCTGGTCTCCGCCACGGAAGCCCTGCTGCCGCACCTGGCCGCGGGCGCCGTCGTCGTCGGCAAATCCACGGTGCCCGTCGGCACCGTGGCGATGCTCCGCGGTGTGCTGTCCACGCGCCCGGACGTGCGGCTGGGATGGAACCCGGAGTTCCTCCGGCAGGGTACAGCCGTGAAGGACTCACTGGTTCCCGACCGCCTGGTTTATGGCGTGGAGGGCGGCCGCGCCGCTGCCTTCGGCCCGTCGTCGGGAGCGCCGCTTGGGGTCACCGCCGCGCTGGACGCCGTGTACGAGCCCCTGCTCCGGGCAGGGATCCCGCGGCTTGTCTGCAACTTTGCCACCGCGGAGCTCATCAAGTCGGCGGCGAATGCGTACCTGGCCACCAAGGTCAGCTTCATCAATGCCGTGGCCGAGTTGTGTGACGCCTCCGGTGCGGACGTTGCGGAACTCAGCGAGGCGATGGGACTGGACCCGCGGATCGGGAGCCGGTACCTGCACGCCGGGCTGGGCTTCGGCGGCGGCTGCCTGCCCAAGGACATCCGCAGTTTCCGGAGCCAGGCCGCAGACCATGGCGTTACAGCGGTGGAGGACTGGATGCGGCTGGTGGATTCGGTGAACCTGGGACAGCGCACCCGGACGGTTGGACTGGCCGCAGAGCTCTGCGGCGGCAGCCTCGCCGGCCGCTCCGTCACGGTCCTCGGCGCCTCGTTCAAGCCGGACACGGACGATATCCGTGACTCGCCCGCCCTCGATGTGGCAGACCGGCTGGCTGCCGCCGGCGCGCATGTGACGGTGACGGATCCGAAAGCCGTGAACCATGCCTGGCGGCGCTACCCGCGGCTGCGCTTCGAAGCCTCCACCGAGCGCGCCCTCGAGGGGGCCGAACTGGTGCTGCTGCTCACCGAGTGGGAGGACTACCGCCGCCTCTCCCCGGCAGCGGCCGCTTCGCTGGTCCGACGGCGGGTGGTGCTGGATGCGCGCAACGCGCTGGACGCCGCTGCCTGGCAGGCTGAAGGCTGGCTGGTGCGCGGCCTGGGCACATCGGCTGGCGCACCGATGGTCCAACCGGCGGAGGCCGCCTCCCGCTGACCTTGGCGCGTCAGCCCAGGAGTCCCAGTTCGGCAAACGCCAGTGCCACACCATTGCCGGCCGGGCCGGGAGTGAACCTGTCAGCGACAGCCAGCACGTCCGGGTGTCCGCCTTCAACGGCAATCCCGATTCCCGCGTACTCCAGCATTTCAATGTCATTGGCGCTGTCGCCGATGGCCACGATGTCCGCCCGGTCCAGCCCGAGACGGGCTTCCACCACCTGGATGCCCAGCGCTTTGTGGGTGCCGGCCATGTAGATCTCGCCGGCGCGGTCGCCCAGCGCCGAGAGGGAACTGGGGATCAGGCCCACCTCCGGGCCGAAGGTGTCCAGGAGTTCTGCCAGCGGCACCGGCGAGTCGAAGCAGGAAATTTTGGCGAACGAGGCGGAGCGCAGGTCGTCGCTGTACTGCATGGGCCCCAGGATGTCCTCAAGCGGATCCACGTCAGTGCTGAGGACTCCGTCGTGCCGTGGCCGGCCGGCGAACACAGGACCCAGCACCTGCCTCAGCCGCTGATCAACCCCTGTGCGGCCATGCAGCGCCTCCGGTGCTTCCAGTATGTAGGCGGCCTTATGGGCATCCAGCGTTTCCACGAGGCGCGCAGCCAGGTTCGGCTCAAAGCGGGTGTCCTTCAGGATCTCGCCGTTGAGCTCCACGCGGGCACCGGCCCCGGTGATGACGCCGTCGAATCCCGTTTCGAGGATGTGGCCGGGAACCATGGACAACGGCCGCCCGGTGCAGACAAAAACCAGGTGGCCGAGCGCGCGTGCTGTCCGGACAGCCTCAACGTGCGCTGCAGGTGCCAGCCCGTGGTCCGCGTACGTGCCGTCGATGTCGAGGAAGATGGCACGTGGCCGGACGGTTTGCTGGCTGGACATGCCGGGCTCCTTGGTCTGCTGCGGGGACACCCAATCCTATCGAAGGCGCACATTTGTGCGGGTTCGCACGATAAATGACCGGCATTCCTTGAGACGAAGTGACAGTCATCCTGTAATAAACAAAGCCTTGCAGAGAAGTAAGCACGCTGATTGAATTAGGACACCGGAAATGGGGGCCCGGCACAACTTACTGATTAAGGAGTGACAACATGGGCATTCTCGGATTTCTCATTTTGGGCCTGATCGCCGGAGCCATCGCGAAGGCAATCCTGCCGGGTCGTCAGGGCGGAGGCTGGGTGGTAACCATGGTCCTTGGCGTTGTCGGCGCCATTCTGGGCGGCTGGATCGGTTCGCTGATCTTTGGCGGCGGACTGGCGGAATTCTTCGATATCCGTACGTGGCTGCTGGCCATTCTCGGCTCCATCGTCGTACTGCTGGTCTACGGCGCAATCACCAACCGCAGCCACCGCAGGGTGTAACAGCACCTCATATTTCATCAACCTCAAACGCCGTCCTCCCATCCGGAGGGCGGCGTTTCTGCGTACCGCTGGCAACGGCCGGGCACCGTCCCGGGCAATTCCTTGGAAACCGATTCCTCCCCGCACCGCTAAATTTCCGCGTTCGCGTTTATGATGTCCGAGGGGGGTGGTGTTATGGCTGATTCCAGCCACGGCAATAAGGTGGCGGTCCGAACATTCGGGGCGGTCCTGGACGCCAACCCTGATGCCCTCCTGGCCGTGACAGCGGACGGCACCATCACGGTGGCCAACGCCGCGGCAGCCAGGCTCTTTGGGTTACCGCAGGAAGGGCTGGCAGGCCGCAACTATCGGACGCTCCTGGCTGCTGGCTTTAAGGATGAAGTGGACCAACTCTTCCGGCAGCTCATGGCCAGCCCCGGCGAATTTCCGCCGCCCCGGGAGATTAGCGGCCTAAACAGCGACGGCACCGAATTTTCTGCTGAAGTGGCAGGCTCGCTCCTCCCGACAGAGGGGCCGCAGGAAGCAATGCATGGCTCAGTCCCGCCGCAATCGACGGGAGGACAGACACGGCAGTACGACGGCGTTCCGGCCGGCACGCGGATGCTCCTGTCCGTCCGGGGTACTTCACACCGCCAGGCTGCGGACGCCGACCTGCGGGAGGCAATGTCCCTGCTGACGGCCACGCTGGAATCCACGGCGGACGGCATCCTGGTGATGAGCACAGACGGACACGTTGCCGGTTTCAACGACCAGTTCCTCACCATGTGGAACATCCCGCCGGAATTATTGGAGGGCGACAGCGAAGATCCCGTAATGCGGCTCATCATTGCCCAGGTGGCGGACCCCGTGGCGTTCATAGCCCGGCTTACCGAAGTGGAGGACGATCCTGCGGCAGAGAGCCACGACGTCCTGGAATTCAAGGACGGCCGCACCTTCGAACGCTACTCGCGGCCGCAGCGGGTGGGAGACAACATCGTGGGCCGGGTCTGGAGCTTCCGGGACGTGACTCCGCGCCGGAAAGCCCAGGAGCAGGCCCACCAGGCAATGCTTGACCTGGCTGCCCAGGCAGAGAAGCTCCGCGCCATGGCGTTCCAGGATCCGCTGACCGGCCTGGCCAACAGGGCCGTGTTTAATGACGGGCTGGCCGAGGCCCTGCAGGAGCCGCGGCTGAAGGCGGTGGACGTGCTGCTGCTGGACCTGGACGACTTCAAGGAAGTCAATGACATCCTTGGCCACCAAGCGGGCGACGACATGCTGATCGAGGTGGCCCGCCGGCTGCGCGGCTGCGTCCCCACCGCAGATGTTGTGGCCAGGCTGGGCGGTGACGAATTTGTGGTCCTGCTGACGGCATGCCCCGACGCCGACGAAATCGCCGCCTGCATTGTCCGCTGCCTCCACGTACCCGTGACCATCAACGGCACCGTGCTGCGGCCCAGCCTCAGCCTGGGGCTCGCGTCGCTAGGCCAGGACAGCGTGGGCCCGTCCGAACTCCTTCGCCAGGCGGACATCGCCATGTATGCGGCAAAGGCGGCGGGCAAGAACCGCTTCCTCCGGTTCCACCCCGACATGATGACAGCTTTGGTGAAAAGGACCGATATGGAAAGCGGGCTGCAGCAGGCTGTGGCGAATGGCGAGATCACCGTGGACTATCAGCCCATCGTTTCGCACCGCATGGGCCAGGTGGTCATGTTCGAGGCGCTGGCGCGGTGGGACCGCGGCGGCGAGCGGGTGCCGCCGTCGGTCTTCATCCCGCTCGCTGAGCGGACCGGCCTGATCAGCGAAATCGGGTCGGAAGTCATGGCGGCTGGCATGGTCCAGCTTGCAGGCTGGCTGAGCGAGGACCCGTCGCGGTCCCTCGCCGTGAACGTCTCCGGTGTGCAGCTCCAGGAGCGGGACTTCGCAGACACTGTCCTGCGCCTGGCGGAAGCGGCCGGCGTGGCACCCTTCCAGCTGGTCCTGGAAGTCACCGAGAGCGTATTTTTCGACGCCGACTGCAGCCTGATCAAGCAGCTCAGCACCCTGCGGGAGGCCGGCGCCCGGGTGGCCCTGGATGACTTCGGCACCGGCTATTCCTCGCTGGGTCGGCTGCAGGACCTGCCCGTCGATACCGTAAAGATCGACAAAACCTTCGTCTCCATGGTGCGTACCGGCAACGAGATGCTGCCCATCCTCAGCTCCATGATCAACATGGCGCAGAGCCTGGGCCTTGCCGTCATCGCCGAAGGCATCGAAACGGCCGCCCAGGCGGACTACCTCACGGCGCTGGATTGCGATTCCCTGCAGGGATACCTTTTCTCCCTTCCGGAGCCGGGCGAAAGGCTGGACCACGCCCTGCACCATGCCGAGGAAGCCCTGAACGCCCTCAAGGCGCGGTAGCGGGGCAAACGTGCGCCTGCCGGCCACCCCGCCGAGGGGTGTGAGGGATATCATGGGGGTGCGTCTCCGCCCAGGTCTCGGGCGGGCTCCGGTCTCAGGTTTTTGGGGTTCCGGGCGCAGCTGGAGGGAAGGGGACCTTCGTGTCTCGCACCGGTCTTTTGGAGCACCGGCCTGCCATCGGTAACGGGAGGGTCCGGCTGGGGTTGCCGGCTTTGCTGATTGCCGTGGCGCTGGCCGCGCTTGCCCTGTTTTTCGCAGCCAACAGCGGCACGCCCCCGGCATTGGTGACGGGGGATGTCCTCATCCTCGCGGCTTCCCTGCTGGCCGGGACGAGTTGCGCCCGTGCTGCCGCGCGTGGCGGAGTCAACGCCAGGGCCTGGATGTTCATGTCCGTGGCTGCCTTCGTGTGGGCCGCGGGCATGGCCCTTTATACCTACTATGGCCTCGCCTACAGCCATGTCTATCCCTTCCCGTCGCTCGCGGACGCCGGGTTCATCGCGTACTCGGTGCCCGCCGTCGCCGCGCTGTTTTCCTTCAAGAGGCGCGCCGGAAGCCCGGTGGCGCTGTACCGGGCGGTGATGGACGCAGCGGTCATCGCCGGCGCGGTGCTGGTGGTTAGCTGGTACACCGCGCTGGGGCCCGCGTCCAGTTCGGTGGGTGACCCGCTGGCGCGCCTCACCGGGATGGCCTACCCGGTGGTGGACGCGATCATCACGTCCCTGGTCCTGGTCCTTGCCATGCGGCGCCAGCCGGGTGAGCGTCTTCCGTGGCTGTGTTTCGGCGGCGGCCTGCTGGTCCTCGCCGTCACGGACAGCATCTACGTGAGGATGACGTTCGACGGTGTCACGGGCGCCACGGGTTCGCCGCTCGCCCTCGGTTGGATCATCGCCTTCCTCCTCATCGCCTTGTCGCCCCTGGCACCGTCCGTGGAGAGCGCCGGGCCGGACCGGCAGGGTTACACGCTGGCGCTGGAGCTGCTGCCCTACGCGCCGCTGCTGGTTGCGGTGATCATGTTCGCCGGGCCGCATCTTTACGAGCTGGAACCGTTCCTGCTGGTGGTGGGGGTCGCGGTGCTGGTGTGCGTGCTGGTCCGGCAGGTACTGATCGTCTTCGAGAACATCCGGCTCACCAGCGGCCTCGAGGAGGAAGTGGCGGTCCGCACCCGGGAGTTGGAGGCCGCCCGTGAAGCGGCCCTGGAAGCAAGCCGGCTCAAGTCCGAATTCCTGGCCACCATGAGCCACGAGATCCGCACGCCCATGAACGGCGTGGTGGGCTTGACGGCCCTGCTGCTGGAAACACCGCTGGATGACACCCAGAAGCAGTACGCCGAGGGCGTCAAGGGTGCCGGCGAGGCGCTGCTGGCACTCATCAACGACATCCTGGACTTCTCCAAGCTGGAGGCCGGCAAGGTGGACCTGGATATCCGCCCCTTTGATCCGCGCGTCCTGGTGGAGGAAGTGGCGGGCCTGCTTGCGGAACCGGCGCTGGCAAAGAACCTGGAGCTGATCGCCTACTGCGAGCCGGAGGTCCCGGCGCGGCTGGAGGGCGACTCCGGCCGGATCCGCCAGATCCTGCTGAACCTTGCCTCCAACGCGGTGAAGTTCACCGCATCCGGCGAGGTTGCCATCCGGGTGACGACGGAGAACCCCGGCGCGGGTCCCGGAAGCACCGCCGCCGTGTACTTCGAGGTGCGGGATACGGGCATCGGCATCGACCCCGCCCACCACCCGAAGCTTTTTCAGTCCTTCTCCCAGGCGGATGCCTCCACCACGCGCCGCTACGGCGGGACCGGCCTGGGCTTGGCTATCTCGCGCCGGCTGACGGAAGCGATGGACGGCGAGGTGGGCCTGCAGAGCGTGCCGGGAGAGGGCAGCACGTTCTGGTTCCGGCTGCCGCTTCCGGTGGCTCCGCCGTCCACGGACCCCGTGCCGGCCGCGGGTTTCCTCAACGGCCTGCGGGTGCTGGTGGTGGACGATAACGCCACCAACCGGCTGGTGCTCGAATCGCAGCTGCGGGGCTGGCGGATGCAGCCCGAAGCCGTGCCGGATGCCGGCTCGGCGCTGGCAAGGGCGCGGGAGGCGAACGCGGCCGGAGAACCGTTCCACCTGGCCGTGCTGGACTTCTGCATGCCGGACACCGACGGCCTGGAGCTGGCCCGGCAGATGAAGGCCGACGGCGGGCTGGCGGGGATCGAGCTCATCATGCTGACCTCCACCATGCAGGTGGACCCGGCGGAAATAGCAGGCGCAGGAGTGCGCGAGTGGCTGATGAAGCCGGTCCGCAGTTCCGAGTTCTACAACCGCCTGGTCCGCCTGATGTCCACCCGGGACCCTGCGCTCCCGGCAGGCGGGGCCAGCCACCTCGCCCGGGCCGCCGACCCGATGGACGCACCTACCCGTGGACGCATCCTGGTGGTGGAGGACAACGAAGTGAACCAGTTGGTGGCCAAAGCAACGGTCAGCAAGTTCGGGTATGCGGTGGACGTGGTGGCCAACGGCGCCGAAGCCGTTGCCGCCACCGATGCCTGCCGTTATGCCGCCGTCCTGATGGACTGCCACATGCCCGTGATGGACGGCTTTGAGGCCACCCGGGTGATCCGGGGCCGGGAGCTGGGTTACCGGCTGCCGATCATCGCTATGACCGCCGGCGCACTGGACGGGGACAGGGAGCGCTGCCTGGCAGCAGGCATGGACGATTACCTGGCCAAACCGGTGGATGCCGCGGCCTTGCAGGCGGCACTGACGCGTTGGGTTCCGGAACAGGTCCCCCAGCCGCTGGCCGTAACGGGCGGGCGCCCGGCAACCGCGGGGAGCAGCCGCCCGGCGCTGGACCAGGACCGGCTCGCCATGCTGCGGGAGCTTGGCACCGGTGATGGGCTGCTGCGTGCGGCGGCGGAGGCTTTCCGCAAGGACGCCCCGGGACGCATCGCGGCGATCCGCACAGCGATTGACGGCGGCGGCGGGCCGGCACTGGTGCAGGCCGCCCACGCCCTGAAAGGATCCGCAGCCAACATCGGCGCCAGCGCCGTCGCCGCTACCTGTGCGGAGCTGGAAGGCGTGGGCCGCAGCGGAACAAGCGGCGGCGCCGCGGATCTTCTCGCCCGCTTGGAATCGGAACTGCTGCAAGTGGACACCGAACTGGAGACCATGCTGGAGGTGCCGAAGTGAAAGTGCTGGTGGCCGACGACGATCCGGGCTCACTGCTGGTGGCCAGGGCCGCCGTCGAACGCTCCGGGCACGACTGCCTGGCGGCCGCGGACGGTGACGAGGCGTGGGCACTGTTCCGCGAACACCAGCCGGACGTGGTGGTCACCGACTGGATGATGCCCGGTATGGACGGGCTGGCGCTGTGCCGGTCCATCCGGGCGCGGGAGACGGACCTTTACACCTACATCGTGCTGCTGACCTCGCAGGGGTCCCGGGACGATGTGCTGGCGGGCCTGGAGGCCGGCGCGGACGACTACGTGACCAAGCCGCTTGACCCGTTCGTGCTGCGGGCCCGGCTCTTGGTGGCCCTGCGGATCACCACCCTGCACGCGGATCTGGCCCACTACCGGAAGGTACTCTCGCAGCAGGCGCGGACTGATCCCCTGACCGGGCTGCACAACCGGCTGAAACTCGCCGAGGACTTGGAGCAGCTGCACGCCCGCAGCGCCCGCTACGGCGAGGAGTACAGCCTTGCCATGTGCGATGTGGACAACTTCAAGGCCTATAACGACATTTACGGCCATCAGGCGGGGGACCTTGCGTTGCGGGCCGTGGCCGCGGCGCTGGCACGCCACGCACGGACGAGCGACGGCGTTTACCGGTACGGGGGCGAGGAATTCCTGCTGGTGCTGCCCAAACAAGGCCTTCCCGGGGCGAAGGCTTTGATGGAACGGACGCTGGCAGCCGTGCGGGAGCTGGGAATCCCGCATGTGGGCGACCCGTCCGGCCAGCTGCGGCTTAGCGCGGGAATCTCCACTTTCTCGGCACAGCACCCCGCCGACGCCGACACACTGCTGGGTGAGGCAGACGCCGCCCTGTATGCGGCGAAGGCGGCCGGCCGGAACCGGGTTGAGGTGGCCGGGTAGCCGCAGGCACGCAGGCCGGGGTGGCGGCGGGTCAGGCGGCCTTTTTGCCTTGCTTTTTCTGGATGGGCTTCTTCGGGGCCGGCTTCTGCTGTGCGGGCTGCTGCTGCGCGGGCTGCTCAGAAAGGGGCGGCTCTGCAACGGGCTGCTGCTGGGATCGCGTCCCGGCCGCCTCGGCCGGAACATGCGCTTCCGCCCGCTGGCTGCCGACCAGGATGGCCTCCGTGCTGGCGGTTGAAGCTGCCGGACTTGTTTCGGCCGCGGCGTTTTCGGCCACAGCACTTTCGGCGGCGGCGCGGTTGCGGCGCCAGCGTCGGTAAAGGTCGACGGCGGCCATCAGGCCCGCGATCGGGGTGAGGACGGCGGCCATATAAACGAACAACATCCAGGTGAGGGTGGTCAGCGGCGGCTGGTTGTTGTGGAGGAGGGACAGCCCGCCCAGCATTCCCACGGCCCAAAAAAGGATCACCGCCGTCAGGACGGCGCCGGCGGGAAAATACTGGTTGCTCACGATCTTTTTCAGGGTTTCCATGCACTTCCTCCTGCCTGGCGCAAAATGGCCGAACACCGGCGGCTGCCGAAAGTGGCCGCATCAACACCAGTATGAAGCCGGTTATCACGAAAACTCCGCAAGACGCCACCGTGAGTGATGAAGCTAACTGAACGCGCCGCCGTCGTACATTTTTCGGCGCGTCTTCCGCCCGTCCGGACGCCCCGTTACGGTTGGTTTTGTCCACTCGATTTCTGGAGGTTTTTGAATGCGCAAAGTGACCGCAGGCCTGTTCCATTCCGTTGACGGCGTGGTGTCCGACCCCTACAAGTTCCAGTTCGACAGCTTCGACGACGAACTGGGCGAAGGCCTCACCAAGATGATGGAAACAGTGGACACCGTGGTGCTGGGGCGCGTGAGCTACCAGGAGTGGGCAGGCTACTGGCCGAACGCGTCCGTGGACGAAGACTTCGCGGCCTTCATCAACCCCGTGGAAAAGTATGTGGCCTCCCGGACGCTCGCCGAGCCGCTGGACTGGCAGAACTCGCGCCTGATGGACGCCCCGCTGGAGGAGTTCGTGGCGAAGCTGAAGGAGCGCGACGGCGGCGAGATCGCCGTGTGCGGCAGCATCTCCGTGACCCGGCAGCTGCTGTTCGCCGGGCTCCTGGACGAACTCACCCTGATGACCCACCCCGTGGTGGCCGGAAACGGGCGCCGCCTGTTCGAGGACGGCGACCCGACCACCCGGCTGGTGCTTCAGGATCAGCGGAGCACCAGCAAGGGCAACGTCATCAGCACCTACAGTCGGCTCGAGGGTTAGGAGCGGAAAGCGTCCTGCAGACCGTCAGTGGCTGGTGGTACCGCGGCGTGATTCCAGGACCGGCCGGATCCAGCGGTCAGCCGCCAGTCCAGTCGCCAGCGAGTACAGCGCCTTGTGCGTCACGTCCACCACCTGTTCCTTCCGCGGCCAGGTGGAGGGCGGGGCGCCGGCGCCGGTCGCATTTTCAAGCGTCTGGTCGAACGCGAGCCGGACAACGGTGTGCTTGGTGTTCGCCAGCGGCCCGCGGATGCCGGTCACTGCCCAGATCCCCCGCACGGAACCGAGCAATGCGCCGGTCCCCCAGTGCATCACGTGGTTCCAGACCAGGGGCTTCTGCGCATCGTCCGGGCGCTGCCCAAGGAGCGTGAGGAGCGTGCGTGCCGGGATGTACGAGTTGGGCCGCTTGGTCAGGACCTGTTCAACTTTCTCCCCCGCTGTCATCACGGCCACACCGGCGAGGCCACACATGGCACCTCGAGCGGCAGCCGCCAGCAGCACTTGTCCACGGGATCCGGCCATGGTTCCTCCAGTTTGTTCCGGGAGCGGTGACAGAAGCACAGGTACCCCTGCCCTCCTTCGCCAAACAGCTAACCGGGATGTGGAGGTGCCGCCCGTGGCAGGGGCTCTTCGACCCGCCTACCGGGCCGGGGAAAGAACGCGTTCGACGGCGGCGATATCACCGGGCGTTGTCCGGCAGCAGCCGCCGATGATGCGGGCACCAAAGGCCTGCCAGATTTTGGTTCCTTCAGAAAGGTCGGCCGGGTTCCCCTCCCCGGCGGTGCTCCGGGATGGTGTGGCGGGGCTCCAGGTCTTGGTACCGGCATCGTAGGTTTCGCCGGAGTTCGGGTAGGCGACCAGGGGTTTGTCGGTTGCCCCGCGCAGCGCTGTGAGCGCGGGGGTGACCAGGTGGAGCGGCACGCAGTTCACGCCGACCGCCGCAACCTGCGGCTGCCCGTCCAAAAGTTCAGCCACGGCCGCCAGGGGCGTTCCGTCGCTGATGTGTGCGCCATCCCGCAGCGAGAAGGAGAACCAGGATTCGACGTCGTATTCCTGCGTGAGTGCCAGCAGCGCCTTGGCCTCGGCATAGGAGGGGAGCGTTTCACAGGCGAGGAAGTCCGCACCGGCTTCCACGAGCGCCGCGATCCGGGGGCGGTGGAATTTTCTGAACTCGTCCGGCGTCAGGACGTAGTCGCCGCGGTACTCGGAGCCGTCCGCCAGGTACGCGCCGTAGGGGCCAACAGATCCGGCCACCAGCAAGGGTCCGGCATCAGGGTTGGCCGACAGGTGTTCGCGACGGGCCTCATTGGCCAGCCGTACGGACAACGCCACGAGCTCCAGTGACTCCTGCTCTCCCATCCCCCGCTGGGCAAACCCTTGGGGCGTGGCCTGGTAGCTGGCGGTGGTGGCAATCCTGGCGCCGGCCGCGAAGTAGTCGCGGTGGACGTCCTGGATCAGGTGGGGCTGTTCGAGCAGGACCTTCGCTGACCACAGGGGATCGTCCAAATTGCAGCCGCGAGACTCAAGTTCGGTCGCCAAGGCGCCATCGGCGGGAACGTGCTCCCCGGAGTGCAGCAAGGACGACAGCGGCGCGGTTGAAAGCATAGTAGTCATAATACGCATTTTCATATGCTTGTAATGATTATTTCTTTCTGTCACGATGGCAGGCAACCGTCAGCCCGGCGGGAGGAAAGAGGACAGGTTCTTGGACGTTCAACTGCATCCCGTACGCAAGCTGCGCGTGCACTGGCCCATCAGCGGCACCACCTTTGCGCAGCTGGCCAAGGGGAAAGCGAGTGCCTTCCGCGATGATCCGGGCATCGCCCATCTGCTCCAGGCCCTGACGCAGTTCCGGGAGCTGGGCGATTTCGGCAACTACAAGCACGTGTTTGAGTCGGGCCTTGGCTTCGAGGGCTTCACCACAGCGGAGGGCGCCAACCCCACCCTGGGGCGCGTCGGCGAGCAGACTTTGTCGCCCACCTTCGTTTTCACCACGTACTTCGACGCATCCCTGGAGGACTCCGCCGTCGAGCGCTTTATGCGGCAGATCGTTGATATCCACCCGTGGGAGGTACCGGTGATTGAACTGACCGGACCCATCAGCGTCTCCAGCACGGCACTGGCACCGGCCACGGAAGGAAGTGCAGCATCATGACGGATTCCACCCTCACCACCTCACTGTGGGAAGGCCTGCAGTCCGTCCTCGAGGGCAGGCAGTTCATCGACCTGACGCATGCTTTCCACCCGGGCCAGCCGCATTTCGCCGCCTTCCCCGATGAAGAACGGGAAGCCCTCTTCGACATGGAGCGGGGCGACGGGTTCACCGCCCACCGCTATTCGATTGTGGGCCAGTGGGGAACCCACGTGGACCCGCCGTCCCATTTCATCCGCGGCGGCCGGACGCTCGACGAGATCCCGGTGAATGAGATGATCCTTCCGCTGGTGGTCCTGGACATCACCTCCAAGGTGGCGGGCGACCCGGATGCCACCCCTACCTTGGAGGACGTGCGGGACTGGGAAAGCCGGAACGGGGCCATCCCGGAGGGCAGCTTCGTGGCGTTGCGCACCGGCTGGAGCCACCGCTGGCCGGACGCCGACGCCATGGCGAACCGGGATAAGGACGGGTTGAGCCACACCCCCGGCTGGTCCCTTGAGGTGCTGTCCTTCCTGATCAACAAGCGGTCCGTTGCGGCGGTAGGCCACGAGCAGACCGACACGGACCCGGGCCTCGCCACCTCCCGCCAGGACTTCAGCCTGGAAACCTACGTCCTGGAACAGGACCGCTGGCAGATTGAACTGCTGGCCAACCTGGACGGGCTGCCGGAAGCGGGCGCGGCCGTCGTCGCCAGCTGGCCCAAGCCGCAGGCTGGCAGCGGCTTTCCGGCGCGGGTGTTTGCCATCTGCTGAAACCCGGTTGCCGGCCTTCCCGTTTCCGCTCCGCCGAAGCCGCGTCACCGCGCCTAGCGCCGCTGGTCCACGTCATCGCGCCGAAGTCGCCGGAACAGATCGAGGTCGCCGGAATGTTCCGGCGACCTGGCGGCATTCCGGCGATTCCGGTGATCCAGCGGATGGCTGGACCCGGAAAGTCGCTCCACTAGACTCAACTCCATGTCAAAAACCTCCAGCATGGGCCGCGGAATCATGGCTGTGCTGGCTGTTGGTTCCCGCCATGGGGCCGGACATGCCGGCGGAACGGTGGCCGACATCGCCGCCGGCCTGGGCAAGGACCGCAGCCAGGTGTCGCGTTATCTGCGGGGCGCGGAGCAGGAAGGGTTTCTCACCCGCATCAACCAGCGCACGTACAGCCTGGACTGGTCCGTCCTCACCGATGCGCAACTGCTCACCGAGCGCCGTTTACAGTCCGACGGCGGCATGGCCCTGGACACGCTTGCGCGCCAAACCGATGAGGCCTGCTTCCTCGGGGTGCTCCACGCAGACAGCACCGTGACCATCGGTGAAAGCGTCCCGACCAGCAGCAACCTGGTGGGCTCCTGGTTGGGCAGGCCCTACCCCGCCTACTGCAGCGACGCCGGGCAGGCGGTCCTGTGGGAGGCGGCGGAGGCAGAGGTGCGCACCGTCTTCGCGGATGTCGCCTTCGTGCAGCACGGCCCGAACACGCCCGTCGACGTGGACGACTTCCTGGCGCGGCGCGAGGCAGCCCGCGAGCGGGGTTACTCAATCGTGGATGAAGAGGCCGAACCGGGCCTCTACTCGCTGGCCGTCCCCGTCCGGGACTTCAAGGGCGATGTGGTGGCGGCCCTGCAGATCGTGGGCATCAAGGACCGGCTGGAGCCGCGCCGGGAGGAATGCGCGGCCGCGCTGGTGGCGCAGGGTGAGTGGTTGGAACAAAGGCTCGGATACCAGCCGCAGGATTAAGCCCGATAGGCTCCGAGCCTGTCCGCAGCCTGGTGAACAGCTGCCGCGGCAGCTTCGCCGCGCCCGATCTCGGCCCGGCTTCCCAGCACGCTGAGCGAGGCCAGGATGGCGCCGTCGGCGTCCCTGACGGGCACGGCGAGTTCCACTACCTCGTGCTCAAATTCTTCGGCGGCCGCAATGAACCCGCCGGCACGGTCCCGGACCATCAGGTCCCAGACTTCGCTGGTGGAGTGGGCAGCGCCCGGCCCGCCGATGCCGATGTAGTTCACGTCGGCCAGCAGGGACTCGAGGGCTGGACGGTCAAAGTCCCACAGCAGCGCCCGCCCGGCACCCGTGCACCAGGCCGGGGTCACCATGCCCGGCTTCACAAAGCTTCCGGGAACGGCGTCGTTGCTGGAACTGCGCACCAGGATAACGCGGTATCCGTCGCGGACGGAGAGCCGTGCGCGGAGACCCAGGGCGGCCACCAGCGCCTCAAGTTCTGTCTTTGCTTCCCGGACCCAGCCCGTGTTCAATGACGCGGCGAGGCTGAAAAAGCGCTGCCCGGTCCGGAAGGGGCCGCGGTCCACGCGCTCCAGCAGCCCGAGATCGCACAGTTCCTGGGTCAGCCGGGAGACGCGGCTTTGTTCCATGTCCAGCTCTACGGCCAGCTGCGAAACGCCCAGCAGTTGGCGGCCCCGTTTCTCCCGGTCCACCACCAGCCGCACAATGCGGAGCCCCTGCGCCATCGACGACGCCTCAGCGGACGAATCCACGCTTATCTGTCCCTCCCGGCTGGAAACCTCCGCCCATTCTTCCACGCCACCCCTTCTCAAACGGCGAGGCGGAAAAGGCGTGGGAAAGTACGACGGCGACCGTCCGGTAAGGTGCGCAACGCACCTACCCGGCAGCCGCCGTCGTCCGCTTCCGCTACTTCGCAGGCAGTTAGTTGGCGGGCAGCGCCTTGCGGCCGTGCCGGAAGTGGAACCAGATGTAGCAGGCGGCCACAAAGGGGATGCCGAAGTAGAGCGCGGCGGCCTGGGTGGGGTCCAGGGCGATGCCAATCAGGGAGACGACGCAGAGCGAGAACGCCAGGATGGGCACCAGCGGGAACAGCGGGGCCTTGTAGGCCAGGGCGGAGACGTCGCCGCCGTTACGGGCGAAGGCGCGGCGGTGGAAGAAATGCGATGCGGTGATGGACATCCACACGCCCACCACGGCGAAGCCGGCCACGGAAACCAGGACCAGGTACACCGTTTCCGGGACAACCACGCTGCTGATCAGGGAGGCGAGGCCGCCCACCATGCTCACCGAGAGCGCGATCAGCGGGATGCCGCGGCGGGTCAGCTTTTTGAAGGCGCGGGGTGCATGGCCTTCATCGGCGAGCGAGTAGAGCATGCGGGCGCAGGAGAAGAGGCCGCTGTTGCCGGCGGAGAGGAGGGCGGTGATGATGACGAAGTTCATGATGTCGGCGGCGAACGGGAGGCCGATGGCGGAGAAGACCGTCACGAACGGGCTCTCGTCCAGGCCCACCTCGCTGTACGGGATGGTGGCGGCGATGACCGCGATGGCGCCGACGAAGAAGATGAGCAGCCGGATCACGGTGGTGCGCATGGCCTTGGGGATGCTGGTGGCCGGGTCCTTGGTCTCGCCTGCCGCGACGCCGATGAGTTCGGAGCCGGAGAAGGCGTAGAAGACGGCGAGGACGGTGACCAGGACGCCTGTGAAGCCGTTGGGGAACAGGCCGGCCTCGGTGGCGAAGTTTTCGAACAGGAACGGGTGGCTTTCGCCGCCGCTGAGCGGGCGGAAGCCGAACAGCGCCGCGCCGCCCAGGACGATGAGCCCGATGATCGCGGCGACCTTCACGATGGCGAACCAGAACTCGGACTCGCCGAAGAACTTGGAGGACACGGCGTTGAAGCCGAAGAGCAATGCAGCAAAAATGAGGCACCAGACCCAGACCTCCACGTCCGGGAACCAGCGCTGCATGAGCAGGCCGGAGGCGGTGAATTCGGAACCGATGGCCACCGCCCAGCAGAGCCAGTACAGCCAGGCGGTGGCGAAGCCGGTGGCGGGGCCGATGGAGCGCGCGGCGTAGATGTGGAACGCGCCGGACACCGGGTAGGCGATGGCGAGTTCACCCAGGCAGGCCATCACCAGGTACACCACGAAGGCGCCCACCAGGTAGGCGATCACGGCGCCGAGCGGGCCGGCCTGGGAGATGGTGTAGCCGGAGCTGAGGAACAACCCGGAGCCGATGACGCCGCCCATGGCAATCATGACCAGGTGGCGCGGCCCCATGGACCGGCGGAGCCCTGATTCTGCCTGTTGTTGCGTTGCCGGTTGTGATCCGGCGGACTGCTCATCCAGCGTGAGCGGTGCTGAGGGTTCCACGGGCTTCTCCAAGGTGGGGGTCGGTGCGATGGGGCGCGCGCAGTCCTTTGGTTCCGCCCCCGGGAAACGAAGAAGTGCACGTCGACAGTGCTGAAAGTAGCATGCCTGCCGAATTTTCAGTCACTAAAGACATAAAGGCATGCTTATGTTGCACGCTATGACGTTCGGTGACCCACACATGCTGAAGTACGACGGCGCCACCTGCCCATCGGGTGGAGGCGGGCGACGCCGTCGTGCGTCCCTCCCGGCAGCTCAGCCGCGAACGCGCTCCACGGCAGCGGCGCTGGCTTCCTGCCCGCTGGCCCGAAGTCCCTGGACCACCCCTGCGGCGTCCGCGGCGGAGCGGTTCTGGCTGAGCTTTTCCTTGGCCTCGATCCGTGTGATCAGCAGCTCGACGCCCACAATGGCGCGCAGTTGCCCGGTGATGAACCGCTCGGGGGCGTCGTCAACGGCCCAGGGCTGCTCCCGGCCGCCCTCGTGCATCCCCGTCAGGCGGCGGACGTGCCGTCCCAGCCAGTCGGCGTCGTCATGGATGATCAATTCGCCGTAGACGTGCGCGGTTGAGTAGTTCCAGGTGGGCACCACGCGCCCGTGCTCGGCTTTGGAAGGGTACCAGGACGGCGAGATGTAGGCGTCCGGACCCTCGATGATGGCGAGCGCTTCACGGTGGGGCAGGGCGGAAAACTGTGGGTTGTTCCGTGCGGCGTGGGCGTGCAGTGCCCCACGCTCCCCCACTGTGGGCTCGTAGACGAAGGGGAGCAGGGTGGCCAGCAGGCCCTGGTCCGTCATGGTGACCAGGTTGGCGGCGCCGGGACTTGTGAGGAGATGGCGGACGGCGTCGGCGTCTGCTGCGAAGTGGGCGGGAATGTACATGGTGTGGTCCTTTCGGGTTACGCGATGGGGGCGGGCCGGCTGAGCCGGACACGGACCGCGGCGCCGGCGCACGCGATCACGGCCAGGCCGCCGATGATCGTGGTCCAGGTCAGCGCCTCGCCCAGCAGGAGCGCGGCCCAGCAGATGCTGAGCACGGGCTGGAGGAGCTGGATCTGGCTGACCTGCGCGATGGGTCCGATGGCGAGTCCGCGGTACCAGGCGAAGAAGCCGAGGAACATGCTGACCACGGCGAGGTAGGCGAAGGCGGCCCATTCGGCCGGAGTGGCTGACGGCGGCTGGGCTGCAAACGAGATAACGGCGAGGACCAGCATCAGCGGCAGGGCGAGGACGAGCGCCCAGGCAATGGTCTGCCACGACCCGACTTCCCTCGCCAGCAGGCCGCCCTCGGCGTACCCGACGGCGGCGCAAATGACAGCACCCAGCAGCAACAGGTCGGCCCAGTGCAGATGCCCGAACCCGCCGGACTGCAGGAAAGCGAAGCTGATGGCGGCCAGTGAGCCAAGCACCATGACTGCCCAGAAGGCTGCGGGCGGACGTTCACGGGTGCGGAGCACAGCGGCCGTCGCCGTCGCGGCGGGCAGGAGGGCGATGACCACGGCGCCATGCCCGGCGGGAACAGCGGTGAGGGCATACGAAGTGAGTAGCGGAAAGCCGACGACGACGCCACCGGCCACGAGGGACAGCCTCGCCCAGGTGCGGGCGGAGGGGAGTCGCTGCTTGGCCAGCAGGAGGGCTGCGGCGGCGAGGGTCGCCGCGATGACGGCCCGGCCGGAGCCGATGAACAGCGGAGACAGGCCGGCTACCGCCACACGGGTGAAGGGTACCGTGAATGAAAAGGCCACCACGCCCAGGAGCCCCCACCAGATCCCGGTCGGGGTGCTTGGCAGTATCACTGGCCGTTCGGCAACAGTAGCGCTACTATGTTCTCTCATGAACAACGATAGCAGTTCCCGCATCGTTCTGGCACTAAGGAAGTGGATTTCTGCAGCTGCCCCTGGGGCGAAGCTGCCGTCCACGCGGTCATTGGTGGCCGAGTACCAGGCGAGCCCCGTGACGGTGCAGAAGGCGCTGCAGACGTTGACGGCTCAGGGACTGGTCGAGAGCCGGCCTGGAGTTGGGACGTTCGTGCGGGCCGTCCGGACTGCGCGGCCGGCCGATTACGGCTGGCAGACTGCGGCACTGGGCGCACCGCCGTCGGCCCTTCCCTCCCAGTCCGGCACCATGCGGGACGTTCCCAACAGCGTCATGCCGTTCCACTCCGGCTACCCGGACCGGGAACTGTTGCCGGAGCGCCTTGTCCGGGCGGCCCTGACCCGCGCAGCCCGGGGTGATGCTGCCCTGTCGCGGCCGCCGGCGGCCGGCATGCCGGAGCTGCAGCAGTGGTTTGCGCAGGAGCTGGGGTCCGCCACGCCGGCCGGGGTCTCTCCCCCGACGCCGAGCGATGTGATTGTGCTGCCAGGAAGCCAGAGTGGGCTCAGCTCGATTTTCCGGGCTCTGGTGGGTACGGGCCAGCCGCTGCTGATGGAGTCGCCCACATACTGGGGTGCGATTCTGGCGGCAGCGCAGACGGGAGTCAGGGTCGTTCCGGTGCCCAGCGGCCCTGATGGTCCTGATCCTGTGGCTTTGGACCGCGCCTTTGAGGAAACCGGCGCCCGGGCTTTTTACGCGCAGCCCAACTATGCCAATCCCACGGGAGCCCAGTGGGCGCCCGGGCGGGGCGAGGAGGTCCTGGAGGTGGTCCGCCGGCACGGGGCGTTCCTGGTGGAGGACGACTGGGCGCATGATTTTGGGATCACCTCCAACCCGGTGCCGGTGGCCACACGGGACGACTCCGGGCATGTCATCTACGTCCGTTCCCTGACGAAGAGCGTCTCCACGGCCATCCGCGTCGCGGCGGTGATAGCGCGCGGTCCCGCCCGCGAGCGCATCCTTGCCCACCGGGCAGCGGAGTCGATGTATGTGAGCGGGCTGCTACAGGCCGCCGCGCTGGACGTGGTGACGCAGCCCGGGTGGCAGACGCACCTGCGAAGCCTGCGGCAGCAGCTGCAGTCGCGGCGGGATCTGTTGGTCACCAGTGTGCGGGAGCACGTCCCGCAGGCGCATATTGAGCTGTTGCCGAAGGGCGGGCTGAACCTGTGGCTGCGGATGCCGGACGGGACGGACCTGCCGCGGCTGACGCGGGACTGTGAGGACGCCGGCGTGATGATTGCCGCGGGCACCGAATGGTTCCCGGCCGAGCCCGCCGGCCCGTTCGTCCGGCTCAACTACTCCGGCCCCAACCCCGGCGCGTACCCCGAAGGTGCACGGATTATCGGGGAGGCTTTAGCTCGGAACGGCAGCCGCTAGCCTTTGGGAAGTTTGCAAAAGTTTGACTCTTCCTCCACAGAGAGACCGGTGCTACGCTCGCCATGCAGTCGCAGCATTGCGGCAATACGTGGGGCACCAATGGATACGAGTCACGATAAATACCGGCAGCTCCATTCCTGGGAGGCAGGATCATCACCTAAGCCGATCACCCAGCGGAGATGGCCAAGAAGCGCCGTGTTTGCGGCCGTGACCGCCGCCGCCGTCCTGCTGACCTCATGCAGCAACCCTCCAAACACGAGCAGGGCTGTCCGAGAAGAAACCACTACCAACGCGGCAACTGCGACGCCCACTCCCACACCTATAGCTGGGACTGCTTGCGCTTCGCCTCAGAGTCAAGAAGAACTAGCCGGGCTCACATTTGTTTGCACCGCCGACGCAGCGGGAGCGTTGATCTGGCTTGAAGCCTCCGAGTCAGAGCGCTTTACGGCCAAGCTTGCGGAGGCCGCTGCAGCAAAGGCAGCAGCGGAGACGGAGGCCGCAGAAAAGGCAGCCGCCGATAAGGCCGCGGCGGAGAAAGCAGCCGCAGATGCCGCCGCTGCCGAAGCAGCCAGGGCAGAGGAAGAGAGGGCTGCAGCAGAAAAGGCTGCCGCTGAGAAAGCAGCTGCAGATGCCGCCGCTACTGAAGCAGCCAGGGCAGCAGAAGCCAAGGCTGCCCAAGAAGCCGCTGTGAAGGCAGCACCGCCAGCGCCGCAATACATTGCTCCCGCGGCTCCACCCGCTCCTTCAGGATGTGATCCGAACTACTCAGGCTGCGTTCCTATCGCTTCCGATGTGGACTGCGCCGGCGGAAGCGGCAACGGACCCGCCTACGTTCAGGGACCCGTGCGCGTTATCGGCGACGATATCTATGAGCTGGACGGCAAGGACAACGACGGCATTGGCTGCGAGTGACAGCTGCATTTAGGCAGCAGGCGTGACCAGCTCTTCGCTCTTCTCCCACAGGCCGCGGGCCAGCTCGGCGTCGTAGGCCTGCGGGTTGGCCTTGGCCAGGGCGCGTTTGGCGTAGTAGGCGCCGGAGATCCAGTCGGTGCCGGGGGTGCCGTTGATCAGCCAGAGCATGGTGTCGGCGCCCTGGTCCGGGGTCAGCATAAAGCGGTTCAGCAGCGTCTTGTACGCGTACCGGAACGGGCTCGTGGACTCTGCCGCGAAGTTGGTGCGGACCACGCCCGGGTGGAAGGCCGCCGTCGTAATTCCCTGCTCGCTGAAGCGGCGGTGCAGCTCGGACGTGAAGAGGATGTTGGCCAGCTTGCCCGTGCCGTAGGCGCGGTTGGTGGAGTAGCTGTGCTCGGAGTTGAGGTCGAACAGGTCCAGCTTGCCGATGCCGTTGGCGCCGCTGGCGGTGTTGATGACCTTGGCGTTGCTGGCGGTGAGGGTGTCCATCAGCAGCGTGGTGAGCAGGAACGGCGCCAGGTGGTTGATCTGGAACGTGGACTCGTTGCCGTCCACCGTGAGTCGGCGCTTGCCCATGATGCCGCCGGCGTTGTTGGCGAGGACATCGATGCGCGGATAGTCGGACGTCAGCTGCGCGGCGAGGGTGCGGACCTGGTCCAGTTCGGCGAAGTCGGCCACGAAGTAGTCCGCGTTGATGTCCTTGGCAACGGCGCGGGTCTTCTCGTCGGAACGGCCAACGACGACCACCTGCTCCCCCGCCTCGCTCAGCGTCCGCGCGGCTGCTGCGCCGATGCCGTCGCTGGCGCCGGTGATCACGATGGTGCGTTGGGTCAAGGGGTGTCCTTTGGTCGGTTCAATCCCGCTAGGGGTGACTCTGGCACAACGACGCCGGGCCGGCCGGCGTTCCCCGCCCCACATGCAAGTAGCGCCAAGTGCCGTTTTGGGGGGGGGCAAAACGGCACTTGGCGCTACCTGGTTGGGGGAAGGGAAGCTAGCCTGCGACCCCGGCCACCAGGAAGATCACTGCGGCGATGGCGAAGCCCATCACGCCGATCAGCGTTTCCATCACGGTCCAGGTCTTCAGCGTGGTCTTGACGTCCATGCCGAAGAAGCGGCCCACCAGCCAGAAGCCGGAGTCGTTGACGTGGGAGACCACCACGGAACCGGCTGCAACGGCGATGACCATGGCGGCAACCTGCATTCCGTTCAGCCCGGCTGCAGCGACAGCCGGGGCGATCAGGCCGGCGGTGGTGGTCAGTGCCACGGTTGCAGAACCCTGGGCGATCCGGAGGATGGAGGAGACCAGGAAGCCGGCCAGGATGAGCGGGATGCCCAGGTTGCCCAGAACGTCGGCCAGGGCCGCGCCGATACCGGAGGTGCGGAGCACACCACCGAACATGCCGCCGGCGCCGGTGATCAGGATGACGGAGCAGACCGGGCCCAGCGAGGACTCGAGCAGCTTCTCCAGTGCTCCGGCGTCCTTGCCGCGCTTGGCACCCAGGACGAACATGGCCACCAGCACGGCGATCAGCAGGGCCACCGGGGTCTCACCGATGGTGCGCAGGACCTGGAACCACTGCTGGTCCTTGGTGCCTTCCGCCAGCACGCCGGAGGAGGCCAGGGTGTTCAGACCGGTGTTGAGGAAGATCAGGACCAGCGGCAGGAGCAGCAGGCCAACGATAGTGCGGAAACGCGGCGGGTGGGCTTCGGCTTCTGCGGTGGCGTGGCCCAGGATTTCGGGCACGGGCAGGACCAGCTTCTTGCCGGTGTAGAGGCCGTAGAGGTAGGCGGTGACGTACCAGGTGGGGATGGCCACGAGGAGGCCGGCGATCATGACCAGGCCGACGTTGGCTTCGAAGAATGCGGAAGCGGAGACCGGGCCCGGGTGCGGCGGCAGGAAGATGTGCATCACGGAGAACGCGCCGGCAGCGGGCAGGCCGTAGCGGAGCACTCCCCCGCCCAGGCGGTGGGCGACGGCGAAGACGACGGGCAGCATAACCACCAAACCGGCGTCGAAGAAGATGGGGAAGCCGAAGATCAGCGAAGCGAGGCCCAGCGCGAACGGGGCGCGCTTTTCACCGAAGACGCCGATGAGGTAGTCGGCCAGCACCTTGGCGCCGCCGCTGGTTTCCACGATCCGGCCGAGCATCGCGCCCAGGCCCACCAGGAGTGCCACGGTGCCGAGAGTGGTACCGAAGCCGTTGATCAGCACCGGGACCACCTGGTTGGCGGGGATGCCGGTGGCGAAGGCGGTGGCCAGGCTGACCAGGATCAGGGCGAGCAGGGCGTGCACGCGCAGCTTGATGATGAGGAACAGCAGGACGACGATCGCGGCTGCGGCGATGAGCAGCAGGGGGCCTGCTCCCAGCGTCTGGGTCCATCCTTCGATGGTCATGGTTCTCCTTTGAAACAGAACTGTTGGTGGGGGAATTGAGGGAGGTTTAGGGGGTGCAGGGGGCCTGGCCGGTGGGAAGCTTCAAAGCCTCCACGACGGCGGCGACCAGCTCCTCCGGTGAGCGCGAGATGTCCAGGCGGAGGCTGCCGGCGTCGAGCTCTTCCTGGCTGAGCGCTTCGAGCGTGGCCAGCTGGCTGGGCAGCAGCGTGGGCGGCATGAAGTGGCCTTCGCGGCCCTGCATGCGCTGGCTGATCAGGTCAGCGCCGCCGTCGAGGTGGAGGAAGAGGACACGGCCTTCGGCTTCGGACAGGAGCTGGCGGTAGCTCTTCTTGAGCGCGGAGCAGGTGAGAACGGTACTGCAGCCGGCCTGGGCCTGGGCGGTCATCCAGTCGCGGATTTCCCGGAGCCAGGGCCAGCGGTCCTCATCCTGCAGGGGAATGCCTTGGGACATCTTGGCGATGTTGCTATCCGGGTGGAATTCGTCAGCCTCGGCGCAGGTCCAGCCCAGCTGCTTGGACAGGGCCGCCGCCAGGGTGGATTTGCCGGACCCGGCAACGCCCATGACCACAAGATGCGTGGGTGGATACTGCATGTTCATACCTCCGGAGAAGACGTCTTTGGCTTTCGAAGAAGCTCGCTGCGTGCCCGTGGTGAAGTGGGCTACGCCATAAGGTATCACCTTTCGACACCAAAGATACTATCTTTCGGTGTCACAAGTCATACCTTTTCTAATTTTCGCTATCCTATAAGGGCGCTGCGGCGCGGAGAGAGGCGGCGAAAACAATGTCGACGGCGACAGCAGGGGACGCGGACAACGCGTACGACGGCGGGGCCTCCCCCGCGATGCATGAACGCATTCTGGAGGCGGTTGGCATCGCCGTCGCGTCCGGAAGCCTCCCGCCAGGAAGCAGGCTGACCCTCGAGGGGCTGCAGCAGGAGTACGGAATTTCCCGCACCGTGGCACGGGACACCATGAAGGTCCTGGAATCGATGAACCTGGTCTATTCGCGCCGGCGGGTGGGCATCGTGGTGCAGGAGCCCGAGCAATGGAACGTCTTCGATCCCAAGCTGGTGCGCTGGCGCCTGGCGTCGGACCGGCGCGAGATCCAGTACAGCAGCCTGACGGAGCTGCGCATCGCCGTCGAACCCATCGCCGCGGCCGGGGCGGCGCGTAGGGCCAGCGCCGCCGAACGCGCACAACTGGTGGCCCTGGGAGCAGAGCTCCGACGGCTGGGCGAGGCCGGTGATCTTCAGGCCTTCCTGGCGGCGGACATCGAGTTCCACCAGCTACTGCTCCGGAGCTGCGGCAACGAGATGTTCCGGGCGCTGGAGGGCATGGTGGCCGAGGTGCTCACCAGCCGCACCCAGCAGGGGCTGATGCCGTTCAAGCCGCGGAACGAAGCACTGCAGGCGCATGAGGATGTGGCTGCGGCAGTGGCCCGCGGCGATACGGTGGTGGCCGAACGGGCCATGCACCACATCCTGGACGAGGTCCGGAACGCCATGGGGCTGGGTTAGCCCGGCTGAACTGTGGCTGAGCCTGTTGAAACCACGAACGGCGCTGAACCGCATGAACGGTGCTGCCCAGCGCCGCTTGTGCGGTTTGGGGCCGCTGATACCATTTGCCTTCGGCACACCCGGGTTAACAAAAGCAGGGCCTGCCCGGAGGCAGACCCTGCTTGAAGAAACCTAACGGTCCCGGAACTCTAGGAAATTAGAGAGCCTGGATGTTGGTTGCCTGGGGACCCTTGGGGCCCTGCTCGGTGTCGAAGGAAACCTTCTGGTTCTCTTCGAGGGAGCGGAAACCGTTGGAGTTGATCGCAGAGTAGTGTGCGAAAACGTCCTGTGAGGAGTCATCGGGGGAAATGAAGCCGAAGCCCTTTTCAGCGTTAAACCATTTGACGGTACCAGTAGCCATTATTTTTGTCCTTCGTGAAGGTGGAGGGAAAATCCCGACTTTCGGGCCCTCCGGCGTGGGGTGTTCAAAAACCGCTACTTCAGAAGAACGCGGACTTTCGACCGCGCGTACTGCCTGAACTACCAACTGCATAAACACAACAACAGGAACCACACTACAGGAGATTCCGCCGGCGTCGAGCCAACTGCGTCACAGGGCGCCCTCCCGGTCATCAGGGTTGTTGTCCCCATCGCCATATCCGCGGCAGCTGTGAAAGCATTCCTGTGGGCCGTTCAGGAGGCCCGTCATCAGAATTGGGGGCATGATGAACCGCCGAATGAACCGGCTGTGGCAGCACTTTCCGGCGACCCTCCTGGTGCTGGGGATGGCTGCCATGGCTGGCTGCACCGCGCCGGAGGGGCCCGCAACGGAGCCAAGCAGCGCCCCTCCTGTCACCGCGTCCGCCGCTCCCGTGGCCGAAAGCTTCCCTAAATATGACGCGGTGCGCGCGGGGATGGTGGCCGCCCTGGAAGAGAAGATGCCGGATATCAGCTGGACCGTGGACGAACCCGCCACTCTGGCCCGGGTGAAAGACGGCCGGTGCATGCTGTACCCGCAAACCATGAAAAGCAACGTGGACGTTGTGCAGCCGTCGAACCAGTTCGCCGACATCTTCTCCGCGGGCGACCCCGTTCTGGCGCAGCACGGCTTTCCCGCTTTCGACGGAACAGACACGGTAGCCGGCGGCTGGGTGGTGGCCCGCAGCACCGATGCGGCCGGCGCCACCCTGACCATTGAATCCAAGAGCCCTGCCTACCTTCGGATCAGCGTCCCGGTGGACTCCCCGGCCTGCGATCCAAACGAAATTCCCGCGGGCTGACGGGGAAGTTCTCCCCATCGCGGCATGCACCGCTGCACGAATAGCATGACTGTGGCTTGAAGCTCATCAAAGGGGGACTCACGGATGCCTGGATTCTACGGCGCCGATACTGAACAGCTGCGGGCACTGGCCAAAACAATGTCGCAGCATTCCGAGAAGATGACGGCGTTGTCCATGGAACTGGGCCAACTCCTGGCCCGGACTCGATGGGAAGGCCGTGATGCCACCGCCTTCCAGGCCGCCTGGGAATCGGAGCACCGGCCGCTGTTGAAGCGCGTTGCCGCGGATCTCCAGAGCCAGGCGGAGGACCTGAACAGGAACGCGGACCAGCAGGACCAAGCGAGTACCGGGGCAACGGGATCCGGCACCTCGGGAACACCGGACTCGAACCCGCCCGGAGATCCGGGGCCGCTGGATCCGGACCGCCCGGATGTGAATGTCCCCGGCGATGTCCGTGAAGACCCTGACGCCGGCGACCCTGAAGATATCCAGCAGGGCCAGATCGGCGACTGCTGGCTCCTGGCAGGAATCGGCTCGGTTGCCCAGATGCTGGAGCGGGAAGGCAAACTTGATGAGTTCCTCGCCGAACACCTGAAGCCTGTCGGAGATCCGCCCACGCACTGGGTGGTGACCCTGTACGAGGACGGCGAGCCCGTGGAGGTCACCGTCGAGGCCAAATCCACCGAGGGCGGCGTCCGGGGTGCGGACGGGCAGCCGAACTGGCTGTCCATTTACGAACGCGCAGCAGCGGAGCACCGGGGCGGTTCCTATGACGACATCGACGGCGGTTTCAGTCACGAGGCAATGGAGCTCATGATTGGAAGGTCCGCGGACAGGGACGGCGAGCTGGACCTGGATGAGATTGAGGACAGGCTTGGTGATGGCCAGGCCGTGTCCGTGGGGACCGAGGACACCAAGGATGACGACTTCGACTGGGCCTGGGAGTCCGATGAGGTCAACCGGACCGACGTTGTCCCCAACCACGCCTACGTCGTGGTCGACGTGAAAACCAACGACGACGGCGAGAAGGTCATCGTCCTGGCCAACCCGTGGGGCCCCTCCGGCGGCTACATGGGCGGCGACGAGGACCACAAGTCCGGGACGTTGGAACTGACCGAGGATGAGTACAAGGAAAACTTCGACTCCGTGTACTCCGTGGACACGAAGTAAGGATGGCCGTGGAACAGCTCGTCACAGTGAAACAGGGCATGCAGCCCAGGTTCGGCGATGTCCTGGTGGGGATCGTGAAGATCGGCGTGGCCGACGGCGCCCCGGCCATCCAGGTCTGGATCCGGACCGCGGAGCAGGAACGCAAGCAGGCGTTCCGCGAAGGCCAGTCCGTGGCCCTGCCCGGCGCCGGGACCCTGCGTTTTGATTCGATCAGCCCTGCCGGGGCCGGCACCGCAGCGTCGGCAGTCCTGGCGTACGACGCCGTCGTGTCAGCCTGACCTGCGGCAGGAGGCCCATGCCCCTGTACCCCGGCGGCGGTGCGGGCATATCCTGCAAACCAGACTGCCCAGCTGACGGGAGAAGAACCATGGAGATGCCCAAGGCGTCCGACGCCGACAAAGAACGCTTCCGCTCGATTGTCCCCGGCCATCCGGACGTGGTGGTGAAGCCGATGTTCGGCAACCTGGGCGCGTTCGTCAACGGCAACATGTTCGCCGGCCTCTTCGGATCCACCGTGGGCGTCAAGCTGTCCGAGGAGGACCGGGTGCTGCTGGAGTCCTCCGAGAGGACCCTGCCGTTCGGCCCTGCCGAGCGTCCCATGGCCGGCTACTCCGGCCTGCCTGAGATGTGGAATGAAGAGGGCGACGGCGACGACGCCCGGGCAAAGGCATGGGTCACCAAGGCCTATGAATACATTGCCACCCTCCCGCCCAAGGAGCCGAAGGCACCAAAGGCCAAAGCCGCCAAGACGAGCTCCGGTGGTTGAGTCCAGCTTCGGCGGTTGAGCCAGCCGAGCCCCGGTGGTTGAGCCTGTCGAACCCCCGACTGACCCTGCCGAGCTGAGTGCCCGCCGCGCCGGGACTAACGTAAGTCGGGCGTTTCGGTCCCTGTCGGCATTGCGGCCGCGACCGCTTCGACGGCGGAGCGCGGGCTTGTGAGGACAGGGACCGTGAGTCCGGTGACCAGGGCGGCAGCGGGTTCCATGCTTGCCTGAGCGAGAACGACGACGTCGCAGCGGCCTGCGAGCGCACGCGCCGCCCGGGCGATGCGCGAGTGGTAAACGTCCGCATCGCCGGCCAGGAAGGCGTCCCACGCACCCTCGACGATACTGACGTCAACGGAGATATCCGATCCTTCGTCTGCGGCTTCCTCGGCGAGGACGCGGGTTGTTGGCTCGACGGTGCTCGTCAGCGCCGCAAGGACACCGACCCGTGGGCCCAGACCCACGGCCCCGCGAAGCATCGGCCGATCAATACGGATCACCGTCATCCCGTCGCCCGACAGTTCCTCCGCCACCTCGCCGAGCGTGGAGCAGGTGCACAGGACCACCGCGCAGCCAGCCGCGCGGAGTTCCTCGAGATGGGCGGCGACGACAGCCCTAACGCTCCCCGCCGTCCCCTCCCGCCGCGCGAGCTCCAAAGCGTCGGGATCCACGCGGTGGACCGTGGCGGCGCTGGGCAGGTGTTCCCGGGCCAGGCCTTCGAACGTCACCACATGAACGTCCGCCGTGTGGAGGAAGCCAACCGTGCCGGCAGCATCGGAGCGTAGTTCGGTCATGGAGCCCGACTGTAGCAGGGCCCGGTTTGGCGCCCGCTACGGGTGCACCAGCACCTTCACCGCCGTGTCCTTGTGGTTGATGAGGGTGTCGAAGCCCTGCTCCACCAGGTTCTCCAGCGCAATCCGGCCCGTGATGAACGGCTTGAGGTCCACCTTGCCTTCCTGCACCATCCTGATCACGGCGGGGTGGTCCCGGACGTAGGCGATGGTGCCGCGCAGGTCGATCTCCTTGAGGACCAGCTTCTGCATGTCCACGGTGGCCGGCGCGCCCCAGATGGCCACGTTGACCACCACTCCCCCGGGCCGCGTGGCGTCGAGCATGGTGTCCAGAACAGCGTTGACGCCGGCGCATTCGAACGCGACGTCGGCCCCGGTGCCGCCGGTCAGCTCGAGCACCCGCGCCGGAACGTCCTCGCGACTGGGGTCCAGCACATGGTCCGCCACCCCGCTGGACGTGGCCTTCTCCTTCCGGGCCTGGGACAACTCGCTGACGATCGTGGTCACGCCCATGCCCTTCAGCACTGCCGCGGTCAGCAGCCCGATCGGCCCGGACCCGCCCACCAAAGCAACATCACCCGCCTTCACGCCGCTGCGCTCCACCGCATGGTGCGCCACGGACAGCGGCTCGATCAGGGCTGCCTCGTCGAGGGGAATGTCGCCGATGGGATGCACCCACCTCTTGTCCACCACAATCTTCTCGCTCAGGCCCCCGCCGCCGCCGGAGAGGCCGATGAACCCCATTTGCCGGCACAGGTGGTAGCTTCCCGCCTGGCACATGTCGCATTCGTCATCCACGAAATAAGGCTCGACGACGACGTTGTCCCCCACCGCGAGCCCCTCCACACCTTCGCCGACTTCAGACACGGTCCCCGAAAATTCGTGCCCCATGGTTACCGGCGCGTCCTCGTGGGAGAGCGGGTGCGGGTGTCCCGGGGCGGGGACGAAAATGGGCCCCTCCAGGTATTCGTGGAGGTCGCTACCGCAAATGCCGCACCACGCGACGTCGATCTTCACCGCCCCGGCGCGGAGTTCCGGTTCCGGAATGTCCTCGATCCGGACGTCCTCACGGCCGTGGAAACGGGCTGCCTTCATGATGCGCTCTTCCTTTCAGCGGGTGTGGTGGCTGGGCTGCAGTTCGTAGACCGGGGTGTCCAGTCCTTCCATCCGCGCCTTGAGCTGCAGAGCCAGGTAAGAGGAGTAGTGCCGGCTCTGGTGCAGGTTGCCGCCATGGATCCAGAGGTTGGGCACGTTGGTGGGCTTCCACATGTTGCGCAGCTCGCCTTCCCAGGGGCCCGGGTCCCTGGGAGTATCCGAGCCGTAGCCCCAGCACTTGCCCACCCGGTCCGCCACCTCGGGAGAGACAAGGTCCGCCAGCCAGCCGTTCATGGAGCCGTAGCCGGTGGCGTAGACGATCAGGTCGGCTTCGAGCTCGGTGCCGTCGTCCATGACCACGGCGTTGCCGGTGATCTTGGAGACCTGCCCGGACTTCAGCTTCACCCGTCCATCGATGATCAGCTGCGAGGCGCCGACGTCGATGTAGTAGCCGGAGCCGCGCCGCAGGTACTTCACGAACAATCCGGACCCGTCCACCCCGAAGTCCAGGTCGAACCCGGCGGCTTCCAGCTGGGAGTAGAACTCGGCGTCCCGTTCGGCCATCGCCTGGTACACGGGCACTTGCGCCTCGGGCAGGATCCGCATGGGCAGCGACGCAAACAGCAGGTCTGCCTTCTCCGTGGTCACTCCGGCAGCCAGCGCCTTCTCCGAATACAGGTCGCCGAGTGCCAGGTCCATCAGTGACTCGCTCCGGGCGATGTGGGTGGAGGACCGCTGCACCATGGTGACGTCGGCACCGTGCTCCCACAGGTCGGCACAGATATCGTGCGCGGAATTGTTGGACCCGATCACCACGGCCTTCTTGCCGGTCCAGTCCCCACCGCCCGGGTGCTGCGAGGAATGCCGCTGCTCCCCCAGGAAGGACTGCGCGCCGTCGAAGGCTGGGATGTTCGGGTAGCCGGACACGCCCAGGGCGAAGACCAGCTGCTTGGGCCGCAGCGTCACAGGCTCCCCGTTGCGGAGGACGTTGACCACCCATTCCTGCGTGCCGTCGTCGTACTCTGCGCCCACGCACTCAGTGCCGCCCCAGTAGTTCAGCTCCATGATCCGGGTGTAGTGCTCCAGCCAGTCGCCGATCTTGTCCTTGGCGGCGAACACCGGCCAGTCGTCGGGGAACTTCAGGTAGGGCAGGTGGTCGTACCAGACGGGGTCGTGCAGGTGCAGGGACTTGTAGCGGTTGCGCCAGGAGTCGCCCGGCTTCTCGTTTTTCTCGATGACCAGGGTGGGGACGCCGAGGCGCCGCAGCCTCGCGGCGAGGCCGATGCCGCCCTGCCCGCCGCCCACAATCACGCAGTACGGCTGTTCGTCGTAGCCGAGCCGGGCTTCCCGTTCCTCCTTGAGCTCAAGCCAGGAACGGCGGCCTTTGATGATTTCGTGCGCCACACCCTGGTCGCGGCGCGGCCCCTTTTTCTCTTCGAAGCCTTTCAGCTCCTGCATGGTGGTGAGCAGGGTCCAGCATTTGCCGTTCCGGATTCGGAGGTGGCCGTAGCCGCGGGCAGCACCGGTTTCGAACGTGATCCAGGCTTCCACAGTGCCGTTAGCGCCGTCGCTGCCGGTTGCGTCCTCAGACAGGGCCCAACCAGAAGGCTGCACATGGTCCAGCGTGGCCTCGAGCATCCGCCGGATGTCCGCCTTGCCTTCCAGCGTTTTGAGGTTCCAGGTGAACGCCACGAAGTCCCGCCAGAAGCATTCGTCATCGAAGAGCTCCAGCGCGGCGTCCACGTCGCGCCGCTGCAGCGCGGCGTCCAAACCCGCCAGCCAGGCCTGCGCGGCTGCCGTGGGTGTTTCGGTCATGTCCACTCCTTTGTGTTGGTCCGTGTAGCTCCGCCCGTGGAATCCCCTGCGATATGCTGGACCGGGCGTGAGCTGCATCACCATTGGAACTCCGCGGGGGTTTCAACCGCGTTACACACTGCAGGCAACGGCGCTGGCAGGAGGAAGCTGTGGACTACGGCCTGAGGTTTTCGGATCCGGCAAAGTATGCACGTGCGCTGCGCCGTGCCCACGAGCTGGTGATCTCCGGCGTCCCGCGCCCGGAAATCCCGGACGTCCTGGCCGATTCGTGGCGCCGTTCCATGGCCCTGGGCATCAGCCCGGACCAGCACAGTCCGCGGCACCTGCATGACGCAGCCGAAGTGCTTGAGCTCCGCCGGGAGCACCGGCTGCAGCAGGTCATGCCGGCCCTCGACGAGCTACTGGCGGATTCCTCGAGTTCCGGCAGGCATCTGCTGGTGCTGACCGATGCCAGCGGCGAGATCCTGTGGCGTGTTGGCAGCCCGGCGGTGCTGCGGCGGGCGGACCGGCTCGAGTTCTTCGAAGGGGCGGACTGGTCGGAAGCGGGCATCGGCACTAACGCGATCAGCGAGGCCCTGGTGACCGGGCGGCCCGTGCAGTTGTTCTCCGCCGAGCACCTGGTCCGGACCCACCATGAGTGGGCCTGCACGGCGGCGCCCATCACGGACCCGGCCACCGGCCGGCTGCTCGGCGTGCTTGACGTTTCCGGGCCGCTGGACACCCTCACCGCGGACACGCTGCGGATGGTGCGGTGCGCGGTCCGGGTTGCCGAGTCGCTGCTGGTGGCGCCCGACGGCGGGAAGCCGGCAGGTGCCCCTTCTCCGGTCCGCGCGTCCCGGCAGTCCCCGCGCCGGCAATCCGGGCGGCCAGCCGCCGCCGTCGAGTCGCTGGAGCTGCTGGGCGACCGGCCTGCCGCCGTTTTCCGGGACGGCAGCCGCGTGCCGCTGACGCTGCGCCGCGCGGAGATCCTGGCGTTGCTTGATTCCCGGCACCAGGGCTGGAGCGCGGAGGAACTTGCCTACGAGCTTCACGGCGACGCGGGCACGCCGGTGGCGATCCGCACGGAGATGTTCCGGGTCCGCTCCCTGCTGGGTGAGGCCGTGGAGTCGAATCCCTACCGGCTGGCTGCCGGCCTGGCCGGCAGCTCGGACTCGGGGCGGGTGCTTCGGCTGCTGCGTGAAGGGCGGGTCTCCGACGCGCTGCAGGCCTACCGCGCTCCCCTGCTCAGCCGCTCCGGTGTTCTGTCGGTGCAGCTGCTCCGCGACCAGCTGGATCTCGCGGTGGGGTCGGCCGTGCGGTCCAGCGGTGACGCCGGGCTCCTGGTCCGCTGGCTGTCCACTGACATGGGTGCGAGCGATTTTGCCGCTGTTGAGGCGCTCGGACAACTGGTGGGACGCGGCGATCCGCGGTACCTGGCGTTCCTGGCCTCCTGCGGTGGCTAAGCCCCCAGAAGCGCACATCAACAGCCCTTGTCACGCCGTTAACCGTTCATTCATATCCTCCTCAGGCCCTGTCCAACCGGCCTTCCTACGGTCGGAGCCATGGACAACATCTCACGCAGATCCCTCATCTCCGCCGGCCTCGGGGCCGGCCTCGTCGCCGCCCTGCCAAGTGCCGCCGTCGCTGTTTCAACAGCCGACGACGCCGGACTCCGCACCGATCCCTTCCTGCTCGGCATCGCCTCCGGCGAGCCGTGGCCGGACGGCTTCGTGATCTGGACCCGGCTGGCACTGGACCCGCTGGCTGACGACGGCCTGGGCGGCATGCCCTCCCGCAACGTCGCGGTGGCTTGGGAAGTGGCGGAGGACGCCGGCATGCGCACCGTAGTAGCCCGCGGCGTCGAGCACGCCCGGATCGAAACCGCCCACTCCGTCCACGTGGAGCTCCGCGGCCTCAAGCCCGGCCGCGAGTACTTCTACCGGTTCCGCACCGGCCGCCACGTCAGCGCCGTGGGCCGCACCCTCACCAGCCCGGCACTGCACGAGACGCCCGCCGCGCTGGCCATGGCCTTCGCCAGCTGCTCGCAGTACGAGCACGGCTACTTCACCGCCTACACCCGCCTGGCCGAGGACCACCCGGACCTGGTGCTGCACCTGGGCGACTACCTGTACGAGTACAAAAAGGACAGCTACGTGATCGGCGGCGGCAACCCGCGCGACCACCAGGGCCCCGAGACCAGCACCCTGCAGGGCTACCGGCAGCGGCACGCGCAGTACAAGTCCGACGCCGACCTGCAGGCCGCGCACGCGATCGCACCATGGCTGGTGGTCTGGGATGACCACGAGGTGGACAACAACTGGGCGGACGAGGTCCCCGAGAACACCGACGCCGGGCAGCTGAACGACACCACCGAGCGGTTCCGGCAGCGCCGCTCCGCCGCGTTCCAGGCGTACTACGAGAACATGCCGCTGCGCGCCTCGTCCGTGCCGGCCGGGTTCGACATGAAGATCTACCGCACCATCCAGTGGGGCCAGCTGGCCAACTTCCACATGATGGATACCCGGCAGTACCGTGACGACCAGCTGGCCGGGGACGGCTGGAAGAAGAACGTGGCCGAACGGCTGGCCGAGGACCGCACCATCACCGGCGCCGAACAGGAGAAGTGGCTGCTGGACGGGTTCAGGAACTCCACGCAGCGCTGGGACATCCTGGGCCAGCAGGTGTTCTTCGCCGAGCGTGACCGCGCCCAGGCCCTCGAGATCGACGACGTCTCGATGGACGGCTGGGACGGCTACGCCGCCTCCCGCCGCCGCATCACCCAGGGCTGGCTGGACGCCAAGGTGCGCAACGCCGTCGTCCTCACCGGCGACGTGCACCGCAACTGGGCCAACGACCTCAAGGTGGACTACAAGGATCCCGCCTCCCCGGTGGTCGGCTCGGAGCTGGTGTGCACCTCCATCACCTCCACGGGCAACGGCACCGGTTCCACGACGGACCCGGTGATGGCGTGGAACCCGCACCTGAAGTTCTACAACGACAACCGCGGCTACGTGAACACGAAGATCACCAAGGACGCGATGACGGCTGACTTCCGGACCCTGGAGTACGTCACGACGCCGGGCGCTCCGGTTTCCACGAAGGCCTCGTTCAGGATCCAGGACGGGGTGCCCGGACTGCAGTAGCGGCGCGACCGGAAGGCTGTGGGGCGGTCAGCGATCCTCGCTGGCCGCCCTACCCGTGTCTGACGTGCCGAGATACCCGCAAAACGCAGCCAAGGAGGCCTGGTAGTAAGCCATCGCTTATCCCTTGACGGAACTGAACCCGCCCTGTAACAGTTAGGCGTGGGCGGATCGATGGAGAACCCCGGACGGACGGGCGAGGCGTCAATCCCCGGCGGGCGCCCTCAAGGTTCAGCTGATCCCCCGCCACTCCTGGAAGTCCGTGGACTGACCAAGAGTTTCTTCGGGATTCCCGTTCTGGAAGACGCCCACCTTACCCTTCACCGGGGCCAGGTCCACGGGCTCGTGGGTGAAAACGGCGCCGGGAAATCCACCCTGATGAAAGTGCTCGCGGGCGTCTACCAGCCGGACGCGGGAACGGTGCTTCTGGACGGCCGGGAAGTCAGTTTCAGCCACCCTACGAAGGCCCACGAAGCCGGGCTCTCGTCGGTATTCCAGGAGTTCAATCTGCTCCCCGACCGGACGGTGGCCGAGAACATCTACCTGGGCCGGGAGCCCCGCCGCGGAGTCCTGGTGAACAAGGCGCTGATGAACGCGAAAACGGCGGAACTGCTGGAGTCGCTCGGGATCACCGCCATCCGGCCCACCGCGCAGGTGCGGACCCTGACCGTTGCTGAGCAGCAGGTAGTGGAGATTGCGAAGGCTGTCAGCTACGACGCCCGGATCGTTTCCATGGACGAGCCCACCGCCGCACTGGCCGGCGCCGAAGTTGAGCTGCTCTACCAGATCGTGTCCCGCCTCCGGGAACGTGGAACGGCCATCCTCTATGTCTCCCACCGGCTTCGGGAGCTCTTTGACCTGTGCGACGTCATCACCGTCCTAAAGGACGGCCGCGTGGTCAGCACCGGCCCCGCCTCCGAACTCGACGACACACGGCTGGTCCGGTTGATGGTGGGCCGGCCCATTTCAGCCTTCTTCCCGGATAAGCTGCCCCCTGCGGACAGCGGCGCCGACGTCCCCGCACAGCCGATCCTCGAACTGCACGATGCCGGAAACGGCCAGCTGGACGGGATCAGCTTCAGCGTCCAGCCGGGTGAGATTGTGGGGCTGGCCGGCCTCCAGGGATCGGGCCGGACTGAGCTGCTGCACGCCATTTTCGGTGCCGCCCCCTTTACCCGCGGCACCATGAAGGTGGAAGGCCGTGACGTTGCACCCAAATCGCCGCGGGAGGGGGTCCGGGCACGGATGGCCCTTATCACGGAAGACCGCAAGGCTGAGGGCCTGAGCCTGAACCAGTCCATCCTGAACAACGCGCTGACCGTCATCAGATCGGTTTTCCCGCGCCGCACCGGGACGGCCCGAACCGAGATCCCCGGCGTGTTTTCCTCCCTGGAAGTTGTGGCCCGGGACCTGGACCAGGAGGTGCAGTACCTGTCCGGCGGGAACCAGCAGAAAGTGGTCCTTGCCAAATGGCTGGCCATCCGCCCCCGCCTGGTCCTGCTGGACGAACCGACCCGCGGCATCGACGTGGGAGCCAAAGTGGCGGTGTACCGGCTGATGCGCAAGCTGGCAGCCGAAGGCAAAGCCATCCTGATGGTCTCCAGCGAGTTGCCTGAGGTCATCGGGATGTCGGACCGGATCCTGGTCATGCGCGACGGGCGCCTGGCGGGCGAGCTTCCGGCCGGAACGTCCGAGGAAGCCGTCCTGCAGCTGGGAACGGGCGCCAGGACAGCACCTGGAGGAGGAACATGAAACAACGGGGCAGCTTTTTCGACCGCCTGTCCTCCACGCAGATCGTCTACCTCGTGGCGCTGCTGACCCTGATCGTGGGCGCCGTTCTCGTCAGCACGGTGGGTCGGAATTTCTTCAGCCAGGGCAACATCTCCAGCATCCTGACCGGAACCAGCGTCCTCGGTTTCATCGCGATCGGACAGACGCTGGTCATCCTGGCAGGCAGCCTGGACCTCTCGGTCCCCTATGTTGCCAGCCTGGCCAGCCTGATTGCCGCGGGGGTGATGGCCAACAACCCGGGCAACGTCCTGCCCGGGGTCCTGCTCACTCTGGGTGCCGCGGCCATCATCGGCCTGGCGAACGGCCTCATCGTGGCCCGGCTCAACGTGCACGGGTTCATCGCCACGCTGGGCATGGGCCTGATCATCAGCGGCTACCTTGCGACCAATTTCAAGGGCAGCTTCGGACAGACCCCGCTCTCGTTCCGGCTGATCGGGGCGACCGGCCTGGGGCCTGTGCCCATCTCGACCATCATTATGCTGGCCTGCGCGGGCCTGGCGATGCTGCTGCTCCACCGCACCCGCATGGGCCACCACCTCTACGCCGTCGGCGGTGACATTTCCGTGGCCCGGACCTCTGGGATACGCATCGACCTGCCGGTCATCACGGCCCATGTGATCTGCTCGCTGCTGGCAGGAATGGCGGGGCTGCTCCTCGCCAGCCGGCTGGGCGTGGGGAGCCCGACGGTGGGTTCCCAGGGCGGTTACGACCTGCTTTCCATCGCCGCTGTGGTCCTCGGCGGCACCCTGCTGGCCGGCGGCAAAGGGACCATCACCGGCACCCTGGGCGGCGTCCTCATCTTCGCCATGCTGGACAACATCATGTCCGTCATGCAGATCAACCCCTTCCTGAAGGACGTGGTCAGGGGCGTGGTGATCGTCGTCGCCGTCGCCGTGTACGCCCGCCGCAGGATCGTCAACAGACCGGAGCGGTTCAGTTCGAAGGGCCCGGCGGAAGCGCCTGCCGCACAGGCTGCACGCGCGGAGGCGCCATGAGCACCGTACTGCCCTCCGACCGCAGTGCGGTCCTCCGGCAAAACCGCGCCAGCCGGTCCCAGCGGCTCCTGCGGGCTTTGCGCACCCCCGGCGGCGCCGTTTTCATCCTGTTGATCGGGCTCCTGGCTGCCATCATCGCGCTGAACCCCTCCTTCGGGGAGCCGGGCTCCTTCATCCGGTTCATCGGCAGGACAGCGCCGATCGCCATCGCCGCCATCGGCCAGTACTTCGTCATTGTGGGCGGCGAGTTCGACTTGTCCATGGGATCAGTGGTGACCATGCAGGTCATCGTTGCCGGCAACCTCATCCGGCAGGACGACTCCAGGGTGATCCCGGTCCTGATCCTCATGTTTGTGCTCGGTGCCTTCATCGGACTGGTGAACGGACTGATCACAACGCTCCTGAAGGTGCCCAGCTTCATCGTGACGCTGGGCATGATGCTGGCCCTGCTCGGGCTGGTCCTCTACTGGACCGGCGGCGCGGCCCAGGGAAACCCGGCGGACAGCTTCCGCCAGATCGGGCGCGGCGGGATCCAGGACGTCCCGGTCCTGGACATCATTCCGTACCCGGTCATCATCCTGGCGGCGGTGGCCATCCTGGCGGTCGTCCTGATGCGCCGCCCCTATGGCCGCATGCTCATCGCCGTGGGAGACAACCCGAGGGCTGCTGAACTGTCCGGTTCCCGCGTCTGGTGGGTGCGGACGCGGGCGTTCATCATCTCGTCACTGTCGGCCACCGTGGCCGGCATCCTGCTCGTGGGCTATGCCGGAGTCCACCCGTCCGTGGGGCGGGGCTATGAGTTCACGGCGATTACCGCCGTCGTGCTCGGTGGCGTGGTGCTGGGAGGCGGACGCGGCTGGGTGCTGTCCGCGGCGGCCGGCGCGTTCGCCCTCGAGGCGTTATTCACCCTCCTGAACTTCATGGGGGTCCAGGCCACGTGGCGGGACACCGTCCAGGGGGTCATCATCATTATCGCTGTGGCAGCAGCGTCCAAGTCATGGCAGCGAAAACGCAAGGGAGCCACATCCGCTGCCCATGACGAACGGCACCAGCTAAGCGCAGCACCCATGCCCCGCGAGGGCACCGAACAAGGAGGAGATCGAGTCTGATGCGCAAACACTCTATCCGCGCTGTCGCGCTTGGGGCGGCGTTGCCGCTGGTGGTGCTGACTGCCTGTACCACCACGGATCCATCGGTTACCGAAACAACCGCACCGGGTACCGGCTCACCGGCGGCAACCACTCCGGCCAGCCAGGACTGGTTTGACCAGAAGCTGTACGACGACCAGTTTGAGCAACGCTCAGCGACCTTTGAAGGCAACGCGGAGCAGCCGTACCTGCAGTACATTGCCGGCGACATGACGGACACCGCGAAGTTCGCTTCCTCCGGGGCGAAGAAGGTCTGCTTTGCCAATGCCTCCATCTCGAACCCGTGGCGCCAGACCGGCTGGATCACCATGAACCAGCAGCTCAAGGTCCTGCAGGACTCGGGGGCCATTTCCGAGATGGAAACCCGGGATGCCAAGGACAACGACAACACTCAGATCGCGGACATTGACTACTTCATCGACGAGGGAAACTGCGATGCGTTCGTCATTTCGCCCAACTCGACGGCGGCCCTGACGCAGGCCGTGGAACGCGCCTGCGAGACCGGCAAGCCGGTGGTGGTGTTTGACCGCGGCGTGGAAACTGACTGCGCCACCACGTTCATCCACCCGATCGGCGGCTTCGCCTGGGGCATTGACACCGCCACGTTCCTGACCGACAAGCTGCAGTCCGGCGACAAGGTGGTGGCCCTCCGCATCCTTCCCGGCGTGGACGTGCTGGAACACCGCTGGGCGGCAGCAAAGAAGATTTTTGAGGAGAAGGGCATCGAGGCCAAGGACTACTTCACCGGGGCTGACCCCACCGAGATCAAGAAAATCATCTCCGATGAACTGGCCACGGGCGACGTCAAGGGTGTGTGGATGGACGCCGGCGACGGTGCGGTGGCTGCCCTCGAAGCCTTCGAGGATGCCGGCAAGGACCTTCCGGTGATGACCGGCGAGGATGAGATGAGCTTCCTGACCAAGTGGAAGGAAACCGGCATCGATGCCATGGCCCCTGTCTACTCCAACTTCCAGTGGCGGACCCCGCTGCTGGCCGTGGAAAAGATCTTCAAGGGTGAGCAAGTCCCGGCCGAATGGATCCTCCCGCAGAAGCCCATCCTCGCGGACGAGCTGGATTCCTGGCTGGAGCGCAACCAGGGGATGCCCGGCGGCCACTACGCCAAGTTCGGCGGAGAAGACCTTCCCGGCTACCCGCAGGTCTGGCAGCAGCGGCAGATCCCCTAACCCTGCGCTGAGGGCGGCGTTGGAGGGAGCGGCGTGAAGCGTCCCATCGGGATCAGCACATGGGTCTGGGAATCTCCCCTGACCGATGCCAACCTGGGCGGGCACCTGGCGAGGATCGCCGCGCTGGGGTTTGACGCCGTCGAACTCCCGCTGGAAAACGCCGGCGACTTCACCGCCCTCGCGGCGCGCGAAGCCCTGGAGTCCACGGGGCTGACTCCGTTCCTAGTCGGTGCCATGGCGCCGGGGCGGGACCTCGTGTCCGCGGCCCCGGCGTCCGTGGACGGGACGCAGGCCTACCTTTTGGACTGCATCAGCATGGCCGCACGTATCGGTTCGCCCACTGTGTGCGGCCCGTTCTACGCCCAGACCGGCCGGGTCTGGCGGATGTCGCCAGGGCAGCGGAGGGAGGCCTACGCCGAGCTGCGCCGGAACCTGGAGCCGGTAGCCGCCCGGGCCCGGGAAGCGGGCGTGGTGCTGGGCATTGAACCGCTGAACCGGTATGAAACGTCGCTGATCAACACCGTGGACCAGGCGCTCGAGGCGCTGGGGCCGTTGCTGGGCAACGGCGTCGGCATTGCCCTGGACAGCTACCACCTGCACATCGAGGAGCGCTCGCTGGCCGCCGCGGTCCGGGCGGCCGGCGAACACGTGGTCCATGTGCAGGTGTGCGGGAACGACCGCGGCGCGCCCGGCGGGGACCAGACCGACTGGGAAGGCTTCCTGCAGGCCCTGGACGAGGTGGGCTACAGCGGACCGCTGAACATTGAAAGCTTCACCGCGGACAATGCCGCTATTGCCGTCGCGGCCTCAATCTGGCGGCCGCTCGCCCCGAGCCAGGACGAGCTGGCCGCCAGCGGCCTGGCATTCCTGCGCGGTTTGTAAACGTATTACGACGGCGGCTGGCCGGCTGTAGAGCCGGTCACGCCGCCCCGCTCATCCACCGTGACCAGGCTGTGGTGACCGGGATAGACCGTGATGGCCACGGCCAGGAGGGCGCCCAAGCCGGCAAGGGTCCACCACGCCACCAGATACTGGTCCCCGCCCTGCAGTTCGGCGAGGAAGAACTGCGTGAAGCTGTTGAAGGCGGCATGGAACAAGATCACCACCGGCAGGCTGCCCCGCGTGCAGTTATAGAGCCAGGCAAGGATTACAGACAGCGCCCCTATGTAGACTGCGAACGGCACCAAGGGGCGCTGGCCCGGATCGGACACCAGTTCCGGAAGGTGCCAGGGCAACCACACCAACGCCACCATCAATGCAGACGCCAGTGCGTTCCGCGTGACCTGCAGCCGTGGAAGAAGAAAACCCCTCCAACCCAGCTCCTCAAAGATGCCCACGATGACGATCGTGACCGCAATCGAACTGGCAACCTGCAACGCGTCAGATGGCTCCCAGCTCAGGGCCGGAGCTCCGGCCATCACCGCTGCAAGACGGGCAAGACCCGGAACGGCGAACGGCACACTCAATGCCATGGCGTACCAGCCAAAGTTGACCCGCCATCGCCAAAGCTGGCGGAGGAGATTGATCAACTCCCGGCGGCCACCTGCCAAGAATGCCACCAGGACGGCGGCCAGCCCGGGCCCGAACGGCACCAGTGGACTACTGCCCGGGTTCAGCAGGACCAACGGCCAGATACACCAAGAGACCGCGTAGGCCAGGACGAGGTAAAGCACGATTTCGTGCCGGGCCGCCCACCCGCGCCCCCGGTGTTTGTCCGTCGTCATCGCCGACCTTCTTTGCCCACGCCTGGACTTTAAAGTCTGGCACCGTCTGCTGAGCCCAGACAGGGCAACGGCACCCCTGAAGGACATTAGGTAGGTCCACCGGGGCAGCAGGAACGACGACGGCGGGACTTGCCTCCCGCCGTCGTCGTCCGTCGGTGGCCCAGACCACCTACTGACGTGAAACCGGCAGATTAAGCCGTGTGAAGCCCTCCAGCCATTCGGCAAAGTCCAATGCCAGCGCATCTGCCCCCGGCCGTGCAACAACCTGGACAGACAGCGGCAGGCCCTCGGACGAGAACGCGACGGGCAGCGAAACAACAGGGGCGCCAACCATGGTCACAGCCCTGCATTGCCCCATGATGTCCCAGCCAAAAATGGACTGCCCATCAATGTCCAGCTTTCCGGACACGTCGCAGGCAGGTCCGCCGGCCACCGGCAGGAGGACGATGTCAGCGGTATCGAACACCGCCAACTCCCGTCTTCTTGCCTGTTCGGATTCGGCAACAGCCGCTTCGAGTTCCCCCGCGTCGGTTTGCATGGAGCGCTGGATTACGTCGAGGTTCGCAGGGAGAATCAGGTGCTCGTGGCCGGCGACAGCCGCGGCATGATCAATCATCGGATCAACAGGGCGGAGCCGGTTATAGGCTGTCAGCGATCCCGCAAACAGATCCGGTACGTGCGTGAGTGTCCGGACCTCCGGCGCGATCTGCACCGCCAATAAGGCGATCTTCTCCGACACTTCACGGCGTACCGGCCCCAATGCGGAACCATCACTCCACGCCACCGCAACGTTGCCGGGGACGATCCCGGCGAGTGAAGTCCGAACCCCGGGGCGTCGATCCGTAAACACTGCGAGCGCCGTCCGCAGGTCCCGCACTGATCGTGCGAGCGGCCCAATGACCTGAGTGGCGGCCTGAAGGCGGGCGCCGGGCGGGGAGGGTTTGCCGCCCCCGTACCAGCCGCCCGCTCCCGGAACGATTCCCAGGTCAGGAACTGAACGCGGGGTGGGCCGCAGGGCGGTGATACCCACGCATTGCGCTGGCCACCGCAGTGATCCGCCGTAGTCGGTGCCCAGGCCGAGCGCTGAAATGCCGGCAGCGACGGCGGCAGCCTCTCCCCCGCTCGAGCCACCCGCCGTCGCACCAGGAAACCGGGGGTTGAGCGTCCGGCCACCGACGGCGCTCTCGGTGACGGCGCCGAACGCAAACTCGGGGCAATTGGTTTTGCCAATCACCACGGCCCCCGCCTCCTGCAGGCGCCGCACAGCAGTGGCAGTGAATGAGGCGATGTTTCCGGCGTATGCGGCACTGCCGCCGGTCACCTGCAGACCTGCCACAGCGATGACATCCTTGACGCTGAGTGGAACACCGGCCAGCGGCCCCACATCCTTCCCGCGGTCCCGGCGCCGGTCCACCTCCCGCGCAGCAAGAGCAGCCCCGTCCCAGTCCTCCTGGATGAAAGCACAAAGAGCGGGTGCTGCATCGGCCCGCGACCGCGCCTCCGCCAGGACGCTCTCGGCTGAGGCTTCACCAGTGCGCACCGCGAAGGCGAGCGCGGTGGCGTCGCGGAGGGCAGTCTCCAGCGGGCCAGTGCCCTGCAGGCTATCGTCCGGCACGCCTGCACCTGGCTTGTTTCGAGCCCGGAAGCCTCGGCGTTGTTGTCACGTGCAGAGCTCCCATTGGGTGTCGGTGGTCCCGCACTGCATCGCCCTCGCAGGGCATGTACGGGTGGTTGAACCGAATGTATCAGGACGGTGTCCGCCGGAAGACACTCCCCGCTGCGCGCGGCTGGTTCTGTCGTGGACTTTGATGACGAACGACGGGGCCCCGCCCCAGTGCAAAATTCCGGGACGCATCCCACTAACCCCACCGCGTCGCAGCAGGACCGAGACTACTCGGCGATGTCCTCCGCCCACAGCTCCGGGTGGGCGTCCTGGAACCTGCCCATCATGTCCACGCAGCGCGGATCATCCAGAACCACCACGTCAACGCCGCGTGACCGCAGAAGCTCCAGCTCGCCGTCGAAAGTGCGCGCTTCCCCCACCACCACGCGGGGGATCTTGAACTGGATGATGGTTCCGGCGCACATGGCGCACGGGGCGAGCGTCGTGTATAGCGTGGCGTCGCGGTAGCTCTTCTGCCGGCCGGCTGTGCGGAGCGCGGACATCTCCCCGTGCGCGATTGGATCGGCGTTTTGGACGCGTTCGTTGTGCCCGCCCGCGATCACTACGCCATCCCGTGCGAGCGCAGCCCCGATGGGGATGCCGCCCTCGGCCAAGCTCTTCTGTGCGGCCTGATAGGCGGCTTCGAATGCGGAGAGGTCGGTGCTGTCCAGTTCCAGCTCGGCGGACTGAGGCTGCTCGTGGGTCATGGCGTCATTGTTGCACAGCTGTTCCCACTACCCTGGGCCGCCACAGCGCTTGACCCGGCCTCCAATTGGGCAGGGAAACTCTGCAAAAACTGAGCTAAACCTGGGACATCGGCCTCCGATCGGCCTATACGATTTCCTGGACATCCGGGACCCACGGGGCTTCCGGCGAACAAAAACGGGGGAATCGATGCAGGAACTGGGCCGCATCTATTGGACACGACAGGGCCTTCGCCTGTCTTACTCAGCCTTGATGGTGTGGCTTGCCGTCGCCGTGATGACGGCGCTCATGCCGAAGGGAACATCTGTCGCCGGAACGGCACCGTCCTCGGCCGCCGAGATTCTGCGCGGAATGGTGGACAGCGTCGTCGCCGCGGTCGCTCTCCCAGGCGTAGCCGTCGTGGTGCTGGGCATTGTCGGCGCCGTCATCAACGCCCGCGACGTCAGGCGCCGGGACCCGATACGCCGCTTTACCCGCCAGCAGCGCCGCGAGGGGATGGCCCGGGCCGGTGGCCAGTGTGAGATGGAAAGCGGATTCGGTCGCCGCTGCGGTCGCCCGGCCGAGCATGGTGACCACTTATATCCGTGGTCAAAGGGCGGCTCCACGAGCCTGCAGAACTTCGTCGCTGCGTGCGCCCGGTGCAACCGCGCCAAGCGTGCCAGGATTCCGTCACCGGCCCAGCAGCAACGTTTGGAACGACGACGGCGGGACTACGTTCCGCCGTCGTCCCCCGTCAGTGTCGGCGAACGGCAGCCGCTCGCACAGCAAACAGTCCGCCTCACAAGGTCGATTGCCCCCACGGCCCCTGGCAAAGTTGCCGGAAGGAAACCTACTTCGCCGCGGTAATTCCCAGGCGGGCCATTCGGCGGTAAATCGTGGCCCTGCTTATTCCCAATTCAGTGGCGGCCGCGGCCACAGTAATGCCCGGCCGGGAAAGGCAGCGGATGATCTCGTCCCTCTCTATGGCCTCGATCCTGGTGAGATGTGGCCCGGCACGTCCAACCAGCAGGGAGGGCAGATGCCGCACATCGATGGTTTCCGTGCGCAAGGCCGCGTCGTGGACCAGGGTGAAAAGTTCGTCCACATTGCCTGGCCACCCGTAGCCGGTCAGCGCGTGTTCGGCGGCAGCCGTGAAATCCACTTCACGCATACGGGTCTGGCGCGCGGCGTACCTGGCCAGGGGCATCACATCAGCGGCGCGTTCACGCAAGGCGGGCACCGGCACCACGGTTTCGACCATGGCCGCCAGTGGCTGCGGGATGGCGGCCAGCTCCTCCGCCGTCATAGCCCAGGTAATGGTGGGAGGGCTGCCGCCCGGTGCGGGCAGCGATTGAACCGCGGCGGCAGCCCGGGCGCTCAACTCCTGTGCCGCCCAGGCCGGCAGGAGGTCAACATTTTCCACGATCACAGCGGTATCGGGCTTAGACAACTCAGGGGTCCAGAGCGACAACCACGCCTCCACGTCCTCCGGCGCGGGAGCCGCTGCACATAGAATGCGGCTCCCGGGGCGGGCCTTGCGGATGGCCTGCCCCACCAGCGTGGCGCGCCCGGTACCTGGTTCTCCAACGGCGGCCACCACCCGGTTCGCGGCAAGCGCCAGAGCCGCGCGGTCAAGGGCCTCTGTCCAGCCCAGGGACATCGCGTGCAGCGTTCCCGCTCCCGGTTCAAGCCGGCCCCGCCGCACTCGGAAGACACCACCCTTGGGTCCTGCTTTCGCCCTGTGGCCGCCCGACTTGGCGAGCATAAGGGTAGCCGTGTTGCTGGCGGCCGACTGGGCCAGAGCCAACAGCAACTCCGGTGAAGACTTGGACCAGGTGGTGATGTTCACGCTGCCCTCAAGGCGTCCGCTGAGGGGATCGACCACCGGGACGGCAGCACAGGTGTACGTCCGGAGGCTTGCGCTGTAGTGCTCCTCGGCACGGACCAGGCTCGGCGTCCGGTCGGCCAGCGCCATACCCAACCCGTTGGTTCCCGCTTCCCGCTCGGAAAATGCAAAGCCGGGGGCCAGATGAACCTTATCGAGTGCCCGCAGCAGTGAAGTGTCGCCGCTGAAGCGGTTGAGGACCAGCCCGTCGGCGTCGGTGAGCATCAGGCTTAGTGGCTCGTTGGCCAGTGTTTGGTGCAGGCCCGTGAGCACCTCCTGCCCGCACTGGTAAAACAGTGAATCACCGGCCACCGACCCGGCCCACATGGGGTCGATGATTTCGGCAGAGACGCCATACTCTTCACTGCGCTGCCATGAGGCAAGAAGGCGTCTTGAGGCAGTAGTCAGCATGCCTTCCTGCCCGCCGCGCTGTGGCCGCGGGACGGGAACGTTCTGATCCGGCATCATCGCCGCCCTCCTTGTCCTGGTCATTCGAGATTACGGGGCGGTGTTTCAAAAGGCGATGCCACGGCGTCTCAAAATGAGACACCGGTCACAGGTTGACAGGTACCTATCGGCCCTAACGTCGTCTCTGTCGCGACTATGGCAGTCGCGGGGAGGAGAACGATATGTACAGCAAAGACGGCGAGAACTACTTCATCGTCGACGCGCACGTCGCACTGTGGGACGCCCGGCCGGAGAACCAGCGGAACATCCAGGGTAAGCAGTTCATTGATTGCTTCTACGACTACCACCGCAACCTCGGTCCGGACGAGGAACACTGGTCCTACGAGGAATTCCTTTACCAGGGCGGCGAACGCCTCATGAAGGATCTGTTCGTCGACGGCTACGTGGACCACGCGATCTTTCAGCCGGCCTACCTCGGCGCGTTCTACAAGAACGGATTCGCGCAGGTGGAGGAGGCGTACGGCCTTGCCGCGGCGAATCCGGACAAGCTCACCTACAACCACTGTTATGACCCGCGCCAAGGCGAGGCCGGCCTGGACCGGCTGCGCGCCGACCACGAGAAGATGAAGTTCAAGGGGGTGAAGCTCTACACCGCCGAATGGCACGGCGATTCCCGCGGGTACAAGCTCTCCGATCCATGGTCCTACCGGTATTTCGAGGAGTGCCGCAAGCTCGGCATCAAGAACATCCACATCCACAAAGGTCCTACCGTCCGCCCCCTGGACCGGGACGCTTTCGACGTCGCCGACGTCGACCACGCCGCCTCCGACTTCAACGACCTGAACTTTGTGGTCGAGCACGTCGGCCTGCCCCGGCTGGAAGACTTCTGCTGGATCGCCACCCAGGAACCCAACGTCCACGGCGGCCTCGCCGTCGCGGTCCCCTTCATGCACACCCGGCCGCGGTACTTCGCCCAGATCATCGGGGAGCTCATCTACTGGATTGGCGAGGACCGCATCCAGTTCTCCAGCGACTACGCCATCTGGTCACCCCGGTGGCTGATCGAGCGGTTCGTTGACTTCCAGATCCCCGAAGACATGACCGAATACGCCCCTCTCACCGTGAACCAGAAGAAAAAGATCCTGGGACTGAACGCCGCCAAAATGTACGACATCCCGGTGCCCGCAGAGCTCCAACTCCCCGGCGCGGACGAAACGGCGACCGGTCCCCGCCAGCCGGAACGGGCGGACCTGGCAGGCGCAGCATGACCGCGGCATTAACGGACCGCACCGTCCGGGACGTGGCGGTGACAGCAGAGGAGGTCCGACGGGCGCTGGGGGCCGTGCTGGATCCGGAGCTGGACGAGCCGATCACCGATCTGGGCTTCGTCCGTTCCGTCGAGATCAGCGGCTCCTTGGCCGGTGCGGTGGCGACCGTGCACCTGCGCCTGCCCACCTCATTTTGCTCGCCGAACTTCGCCTACCTGATGGCTTCCGACAGCAAGGACGTGATCTCGGCGCTGCCCGGGGTGGCGAAGGTGGTAGTGGAGCTCGATGACCACCACGACTCCCCGCTGATCAACGCCGGCCTCGCGGCCGACGCCGGGTACCGGGGCACCTTCCGCCACGAAGCCGACGACAGCCTGGAGGAACTGCGGTGGACGTTCCGCCGCAAAGCGCACACGGCCGCGATGGAGCGCTGCCTTACCGAACTGCTGCGGGCCGATCCCACGCTGCCAGAAGAAAACGTCGGGACGGTGCGTCTTGGCGACCTGCCGGCTGGCCGGACCAAAGCCGCTTTAGTACGACGGCGGATGGCGCTTGGGCTGCCGACGGAACCTGCCGCCGTCGTCCTGGTTGACCATGACGGCCGCCCCTATCCGCCAGATGAAGTGCCGATGGCGCTGCGGCGGGCACGCTCCACCCGCATTTCCATTGACGGCAATGCCCACTTCTGCCGGGGCCTGCTGCGTACACGCTACGCCGGTTCGGGCGCCGACCAGACAGACAGGCCCGAAGGAGCCGAGCCTGCCGACCATCACCACGTGCTTCCGTTCACAGTCAAGGAGATCCACCCATGAACACCATGCGAGCCGTACAGGTAGTCGGCTACCACGAAGGCCTGAAGATGACCGAGGCGCCCGTTCCCGAAGTGGCCGGGGCTTGGGACGTCGTGGTCAAGATCGGTGGAGCCGGCGTGTGCCGGACGGACCTGCATATACTCGAGGGCCAGTGGGCGGAAAAGTCCCAGGTGGACCTGCCCTACACGATCGGGCATGAAAACGCGGGGTGGGTGCACGACGTCGGCAGCGCCGTCACCAACGTCAAGGTGGGCGACAAGGTGATCCTGCACCCGCTGATCACCTGTGGCCTGTGCCGCGCCTGCCGCTCCGGTGATGACGTGCACTGCGAGAGCAGCAGGTTTCCAGGCATCGACACCCAAGGCGGGTACGCCGAGTACCTCCTCACCTCCGCCCGATCGGTGGTGAAGATCGACGACTCATTGGAACCTGCGGACGTGGCAGCCCTGGCGGACGCGGGCCTGACGGCCTACCACGCCGCAGCGAAGGCGGCCAAGAGGCTGACTCCGCGGGACAACTGCGTGGTGATAGGCGCCGGGGGGCTGGGCCACATCGGGATCCAGGTGCTAAAGGCCCTCACCGCGAGCCGGATCATCGTGGTGGACCGCAACCCGGCTGCACTGGAGCTGGCGAAGTCGATCGGGGCCGATGTAGGAGTCCTTGCGGACGGCGCGCAAGTGGAACAGGTGCGTGCCCTCACCGGCGGCAACGGCGCGGAGGTGCTGATCGATTTCGTGGGCGAAGGCGGCGCGACGTCCGAGGGCATTGCGATGCTGCGGGAGGCCGGCGACTACTTCGTGGTGGGCTACGGCGAGGACATCTGCGTGCCAACCATCGACGTCATTTCCTCCGAGATCAACATCATCGGCAACCTCGTCGGTTCCTACAACGACCTGCAGGACCTCATGGCGCTCGCGGCCCGCGGCGAGGTAACGCTGCACACCCAGAAGTACAAGCTGGACGATTTCCAGCAGGCCATCAGCGACCTCGACGCCGGCAACGTCCGCGGCCGCGCCATCCTGGTTCCCTGATGCCCGCTGTGCCCAGCCCGGACGAAGCTTTTAGATAGAGGAAAACTGATGATCTTTATTACCGCCAAATTCCCGGTGAAGCCGGAGCACGTCGACGCGTGGCCGGAGATTTCCCGGGACTTTACTGACAAAACGAACGCCGAAGAGGGCTGCCTCTTCTTCGAGTGGGCCCGCTCCCTAGCCGACCCCAACACGTACCTCCTGATCGAGGCGTTCCGCGATGACGAGGCCGGAGGCGAGCACGTGCAGTCGGAGCATTTCAAAAGGGCGACGGCTGAACTGCCGGCGTACCTGGCCCGGACTCCGGACATCGTCAACGTCAAGGTGGACGGATGGTCAAAACTTGGGGAGCTCGCGGTGGAGTAGCCCGGCGCCCCGTCGACAGCGCAGGCTGCCGACGGGGCCTTCCCACCGCAACAAATGCCTAAAAACCTGTCGGCGTTCCCGGGCCTGGGCCCGGTCGGCAAAAGGTGGTGGGCAATGAGTGGTTTCTCTCCCGAATCTGCTACTTCTCTCCCGGAACCGGCATCGCCGAGAGGGCGTGCCTCAGGCCGGTGACGGGAATGTCCGGGAACTCTGCGCGCGTCGGCTCCGGGTCGAAGGCGGCAGCTCCGGTTTCCTCCCAGATCCCGGCCCCGGCAACGCGTGCAAGAAACGGTGAGAACGGCCTGGCCGCGACGGACAGAAACCGCTCGGCCGCGAGCGGGATCCGCTGGACAGATCCATGGCCGGCCCGTTCCAGGACAGCCTCAGCCAACTCCATGCCCGTAGTCGTCTCCGAGCCCCATTCGATGACCCGGTTCCGCAGCGCCGGGTCGGACAGGGCACGGAGGGCGAGGGCTGCGGCGTCCTGGACAGTTGTAAAAGTAACCGGGGCAGACCCCGAGCCGAACACCAGCACCTTGCCTTTGGATTCCAGCGGGGCAGTGACGTTTGCAAGGCGCTGTTCCAGTAGCAGGCCGATCCGGATGACGGTCCATTCCATACCGGAGCTGCGCAGGGAGTCCTCCGCCGCAGCCTTGCAGCGCAGAAATTCGATGGGCCCATCGGGGGCGGCACCGTGCATGGACATCATGACCATGTGCTGGACTCCGGCAGCGGCCGCCGCGTGGATAAGCCTGATGGCGCCGTCGCGGTCCACCGCGCGGGGGTCGGAGTCCTTGAGGCCGAATCCCGACGCCGCAAACACGGCCGCGGTGCAGCCTGCCACTGCTTTCCGGCAGTCCGCCTCAGAGGCGAGGTCCCCGCGCAGGTGCTCGACGCCGTCGCCCGCTAACTGCGGGAACGACGAGGAAACGCCGCGTGCCATGATGCGGACGCGGTGGCCGGCGCCCGTGAGCATGGGTATCAGTGCGCGGCCGAGGCGGCCTGTGCCGCCGGCAACAAGAATCATGACCCCTCCGTCTCCCCCGCTGCTGCCCCATGGACGGCCATTCGGACCGCGGCATTGACGTCCCCGGACTCATGCTCGACCGGCTCAAGGTAGAAGTGCGCTGCGGTGATGACGTCGTTGCGGACGGTAAAGATGGCGACCCCCGCAGAGGCGGACACCGTTCCATCAGGCCGCGTCCCGCGGTTGCTCCACTCCATCCACACTTTGCCGTCGGTGCCTACAGCAGTGTCGTGGACCGTGAGGCGCAGGTCAGGCAGCCCGGCGAATAGTGCGGCCCAGTTCCTTCGTACCTGGGCCGAGCCCTTGAAGCTCCGGGCGGGGTGAACGGGGGTTGTGTTCTCGTAGTCCGCCGCGAACTGCGCCACGACACCGTCCAGGTCGTGACGGTTGGCGGCGGCTACAACGCGCCTCACTGGGCCCTCGGGAAGGATTCCGGCTCCTGCTGCGTCCATGATCTGCTCCTTGTTTTATCCGTCGTGGAAGGCGGAGAGGCTGGTACGCTAAATTCGATACAGTTCACTGGAATGAACCGATGTAAGGAGCTTATGCCCGGTGGAACCTGAGGTCAATGAATTGCACCGCCGGGCTCCGCGCCGCCGCCCCTATGATGCCCGGCGCCGCCGCGAGGCCGCCGAGGCGTCCAGGAAAGAGGTGCTCGCGCAGTCCCGCCAGCTCTTCCTGGCGGGCGGATACGGCCGGACCACCATTGCCTCCATCGCCCGGGCCGCCGGCGTCTCCCCGGAGTCCGTCTACAAGGGCTTCGGCGGAAAGCCCGGACTGGTGCGGGCAATATACGAACAGAGCCTGCTGGGTGCGGGCGGTCCCGCCGCTGAGGAACGGTCAGACCGCGCGCAGTTGTCGGTCCTGCACGCCGGGGAACTCATGGACCAGCTGGGCCAGCTCGCAGCCGAGGTCAGCCCGCTGGCGGCCCCGGTTTTCCTGTTGATCCGGGACGCCGCCGCGAGCGGGGACCAGGACATGACAGCACTCCTGCGCGACGTGGATGACGCGCGGTACCGCCGGATGCTGCACAATGCGCGGCAGGTCCTCGGCAGGGGCTTCCTGCGGACAGACGTAACAGAAGCGGAGGTGGCCGACGTAATGTTCACCTGCACCTCCGCCGAGTTGTTTGAGAACCTTGTGCTCAAGCGCGGCTGGAGCAATGACCGGTTCGGCCGGTTCGTCGCCAGGACGCTCATGGCCAACCTCCTGCCTGAAGGGACGTGAGGTACGGCTGTCGATGGCTTTCAGGGCGCACGCTACTTCCTGCTCCGGCCTGCTCGCTAAACTTGCTACGGAGGCAACCGTGACGACAATCCCGCATCGCAAACTGCGCAACCAGAGCAGCAAGGTTCTTGAGCGCGTAAAAAACGGGGAAACCATCCACGTCACCAACAACGGGGAAATCGCGGCTACTTTGATTCCGCCCTCGGCTTCGCCGTTCGAACGTCTGCTCCAGGCCGGTCAGGTGCGGCCATCTGCAGCCGGCCCTGTTGACTTCCGGACGTTGCCGCGCATCGTCACGGAATGCAGCACCGCCGACATCCTGGACGACCTCCGCGGCGACCGTTGATCGTCTATGTCGCCACGCCTCTTGTGCTGAAACTGCCGGTGCAGGACGAGGAAGCCCTCTCTGGGCCGTTCATCGTTGCAGCTCGATCTTGATGTTCGTTTTAATCGAACATTCGTTGGATTGCATGAAATGTTCGTTTTATTGATCATTTCCTCTCGATCGTTCCGAACGTATAGCCTCACGAGTCCCGTCGCAGGCCGTCAGGCGAAGGATCCGACTAACCCCCAGCGAGCAGCGGAGCATCCGAGGTGTCGGTAACGTACGCCACGGCCGGGCAGCGGTCTACACCCTGCGCAGATATTGGGGGTACCTAAGATCCGTACGACGGCGGCGCCACCTTGCCGCGTACAACAGCGGTTGCCGCTATCCCACGGGAGCCGCCCCTGCGAGCGCTACCATCGCTTCCACTGCCGCATCCTCCGCAAGGCCGTTTTGGCTGCATAGAGAGTGCCAGGTCCAGAAAGAGACAGCGTGGCCGATAAGGGCCCGCAGGGTCGCGTCGTCCCGGCGGTCGGAAAACGGCTCTAGAAGCACGTCCCTGAAGTAGCCGTCGCGTTCCTGGAGACTCTGCTGCAGGCCTTCCGGCAGGACGTCCTTGTCCCGGTAGAGCCGCTCGAGCATGTCTGCGCCCTCCCGATAGAAACGATAGGTATCCGACAGGCCGAGGCGCAGGCGTTCGTAGGGATCGCTGACCTTCGACCATGCCGCCGGGTCCGGAAGCTGTTGGTTGGACCGCCAATGGGTCGAGCAGGCGTTGTAGAGGTCAACCTCATCCGGGAAGTGCTTGTAAACGGTCAGCCGGGTCACTCCCGCCTTCTCAGCAATCCCGGCAATGGTGGTCCGCGCAGGGCCGACGGTGGCGTGGAGGTGGGAGGTCGCCTCGACAATGCGCTGGCGCGTGCCGTCCATCTGTTCCGCGCGTTTGCGCATCTGATACTGCCGGCCTTTGGCTGAACGCTCGTGTTCACTCAAAGTATTGACTCTGTCCTTTGCCCTGCGGATAATTCGATATACACCAGTGTATATCGAAACTGGACCTGTCAACTATGGAAGGAAACGGTCATGGAACAAGATGAGGCTCCACGGCTGACTGTCGTGGAGCCCGGGCAGGGACGCGAAGCACCGCTGGGAACCATCGGCGTTGTATTTAAACTCTTCGGTGCAGACACGCACGAACAGCTTTCCATTGTGGAGCACCCCTTCCCCGTGGGGGCTTTGGTGCCTCCCCACATCCACACACGCGAGGATGAGTACTCCATAGTCCTCGAAGGCGAAATTGGATTCCGGTCCGGTGAGCGGCAGGCCGTTTTGGGCGCAGGCGGCTACATCACCAAACCCCGTAATGAGCTGCACACCATGTGGAATGCCGGCAAAGTAGCGGCCCGCATGATCGAGATCATCAGCCCCGCCGGTTTTGAACACTTTTTCTGGGGCCTCGCCGACCACCTCGAAGCCGGTCCCCCAGATGCCGAACTCATCGAAAAGCTGGCCGCCGACTTCGGCCTCCAATTCGCCGAGGCCCCCTGGCTACCCGACATCATTTCCCGCTACAACCTCACCCCGCCCCGGTAGAGGAGCCGGGCGATGCTGGTGCAGGCGGCGCTGAGTCATCGGCTTGGGCTGTCTCAACAGCTACATGTGCCGCACTGCCAGTCCGGAAAAGCGGCTTTCATTGTCTTCCTGCACGTGGTTGGATGGGGCGGCATCATCCTGTTCGCTCCCTCCCCACTGCCCGGTGTGCCAGGTGAAGGACTTACCTTGGCAGGGCTCGGACTCACGGCCTACCTGCTCGGACTGCGCCACGCCTTCGATGTGGACCACATCGCGGCGATCGACGGGGTGACGCGAAAACTCGTTGCACAGGGCCGCCCCTCGGCATCCGTCGGTTTCTGGTTCTCGCTCGGCCACTGCTCATTGGTTTTTGTGTTGTCCGCGCTGATGATGCTGGGATTACACAGCTTCGTCGCGGCACCAGGCGGGGAATCGGCGGTCCTTCAGGTGTTTGGGCCGACCGGCGCCCTTGTGGCAGGGCTTTTCCTCTACGCCATCGGCTTCGCCAACCTCAATGTGCTGATTGTTGCCTTCAGGAAGCGCGGCCTGACGCAGGGCGGTGCCGGCCAGGACAGAGCAGCAGCACCAGCAATCAGAACACCCATTAGCCTCGTGCTGGCGAGAACATCGCGGCTTGTGGAGAGGCCCCGCGGAATGTTTGTTGTGGGCGCGCTCTTTGGCTTGGGCCTGGACACCACCCTTGAGGTCGCCTTCCTGGTGATTGCGGCGGGAGGCCTGCTGATGGCGAACCCCTACGCCGCCATGTTGCTGCCGGTTCTTTTCGCTGCCGGCATGGTCCTGCTCGACTCCCTCAACGGCTGCTTCATGAGCGCCGCCTACAGTTCGGCATCGTGGCGGCCGGCCGGAAGGAACCGCTACAACACGGTGGTAACGGCAATCGCGGTGGGTGCCGCCTTCGCCGTCGGATCCTTTCAGCTGACGTCTGTCATTGCTGGCGCTTCAGGGTGGGCAGACGTCCTTGAGGCAGGTACGGGGATCATCACAGAAGGCGGCGGCTACGCTCTGGTTATCGCCTTCCTCGTCATCTGGATCCTCTGGTACGTCAGGCATAGGCGTAGCCCCGCCGCAGCCGCCTGACTGTTGTCTAACAAACCCGTCACACCGGTAGGCTGGAAATCCCAAGACCCACAAAGCGAGGCATAACGTGCACCAGGACGCCGCCCGGTTCCTGTCCCAGCCGGTGGCCGCCCAGCCCGGCTCACCCCTCCGCGTCGCGGTGTATTCCCGGATCGCCGAGGCCATCCGCAACGGCCTCCTCACGCCCGGCTCCATGATCCCGACCGAAACCGAACTCGGAACGGACATGAAAGTCAGCCGCACGGTGGTCCGCGAAGCCCTCATGCTGCTCGAGGAGGACGGCCTCATCAGGGCGAGGCGCGGCGTCGGGCGCTTCGTCTCGGACACGCTCCCCCGCATCGGCATCGAACGCATCCGCCCCTTCGAGGAAGTCCTCGGCAGCCCCGGCCAGCAGCTCGAGGTCAAGCGCATCCAGGTGGTGCGCCAACCAGCGTCCGAGTTCGCCGCCCCCGGCGTCGGCGTCGAGCCCGGCACCGACTGCTGGCTGTGGGAATCGGTCCTGATCCGCGACGGCGAGGCGATCGCCCACCTGCAGGAAAACATTTCCGCCCAGCCCGTCAGCCTCGGCAAGGACGCCGCCGCCACCCTGGACATAAAGGACGACGGCGGCGCCACCTTGCTTGCCGCGCTCAACAACCAGCTGGGCCGGTTGCCCGGGCCGGGCGAGTGCCAGATCAGCCTCAGCCAGGTGGGACCCAGCCGCGCGAAGCTGCTGGACCTGCGCCCGTCCGATCCGGTGCTGGTCCTCACCCAGTACGTTCGGTACGGCAACCAGCCCTTCTACCTGGCCAAGTGCCTCATCGCCGCCCGGGCGGGGCACCTGTCCGTGATGCAGTCGCTGCAGTCCTGAGGCCGCAGAAGTTTCGTCCGTGCAGTTCAGTTCTGCGCAAAGAACCTGAGAGCTCTGTCGGCGATCAGATCCGGCTGGTGATCGATGAGGAAGTGGCCCTCCCCCGGAATGATCTCAGCGGTGACGTTGCCCCCGCGCCCCGGCCTGTGTCCCATCTCCTGCAAGTCCCGGGACGGCTCCATGGCGCCGATGAGAACCAGCGTGGGTACTGTGAAGCTTCGCTTGGCGTACGCCCCGAAAATGATTGCAAGGAACGCCGGCAGGATGGTGCCCCGATAAAGGGATGATCCTGCCCTAGTTCGCTCGGGCTGTTCCATCCGGGCCTGGTAGAGCCTGATGTCCTCCTCGGACACTCCGCCTTCCGGCTCGAAGGCTTTGAAAAGGTGGCGCATGAACCTCCTGTTCCGCTGCAGGCGCGGACCGACGACCGGGATCGCCAACACGAACGCGTGCCAGAGCTTTGGGACCAGCCCCACGATCCGGGCAGTTGGCCTGATGTGGACGTCGGGGGCACCCGTGACAACAAGTGCCTCCACCAGGTCCGGCCGTTCCATGGCAATGAGCTGGCCGACGATGGCGCCCCAGTCGTGCGTCAGGAACCGCGCCCGCGAGATGTCCAGCGTAGCCATGAGCTGGACGACATCCTCTACAAGCTTGCTGGCGGTGTAGCCATGCGCGGGAGCGTCGGTCCAGCCGAAACCGCGCTGGTCCACGGCAATGACGCGGTAGTGCTCGGCCAGGCGGGGAATGAGGCCGCGCCACTGCCACCAGTGCTGCGGGAAGCCGTGAAGCAGGAGCAGCGGGTCCCCGCTTCCGGCCTCCGCGATATGCATGTGCAAGCCCTTCACGTCGACCCAGCGATGGGTTACGTGGTCGAGGTGCGGCAGGCCTGGGCTTGTGCCGTGCATGAACCCAATTTACTACTTAAGTAGTAAGCATGGCAGTGGTGCTATGAGCACTTGCCGCCGACAGCTTTGCAAGCATTGACTCTGCCATTTGCCCAGTAAGTGCCGGTGCCGGCGATCGTGTCGGCAGTTGATTCAACGTAGGTCCGGATAGCTTTTTGGTCGACCTCAGGATGCGAACTCCAAACCATTGCGGCAACGCCGGCGACGATGGCGGATGACATGGACGTGCCGTTCCCCACGTCATACCCCAGTGAGCGGCTGTTCTGCGTCCCCAAGACGAAGGTGTGGTTCGGGAAGGTGGAGTAAACGTTGACTCCGGGCGCCGCGATATCCACCCAACTGGCCCCGTAGGTTGAGAGAGAGGCTTTAACATCGGCATTGTCCGTTGCGGCAACGGCAATGACATTGGGGTATGCGCCTGGATAAATCTTGGTCTGGTTACCGCCGTTGCCTGCTGCGGCCACCAGCACGGCCCCCTTGTTCCAGGCGTTGTTAATGGCCGCTTCCAGGGTGCGCGAGGATCGCACGCCCAGGCTCATGTTGATGACCTTGGCACCGTTGTTCATGGCCCAGTCGATCCCGCTGGCAAGGCTTGACGACGATCCCACCCCGCTGTCGTTCAGCACCTTGCCGTCCAGGATGGTGCACCCAGGGCACGTGCCGGCCACGCCGATGGTGTTGTCTTTGGTGGCGGCAACAATGCCGGAGACATGGGTACCGTGGCCGTAGTTGTCGTCGCCGGTTTCCCCGTTGGTGAAGTTAGCGTGCGCAACAACTTTCGGATGGATGTCCGGGTTGTCGTTGGCCACGCCGGAATCAAGCACGGCAACCTTGATGCCGCCGCCGGTGGTGAGGCCGGTGGTGACGCCCCACGCTTCGACGGCGTCCACATCAGCATCCGCTTTGCCCCCCGCTATCTTCAGATCGCCTTTGGTGTTGGTATAGGGCTGGCCCGTGTTTTGCAGCGCATACTGGCGCGGGAAATATTCATCAGCCGTGGCGGCAGTAACCGCATGGTCCGGTTCTGCATACTCCACTACCGGGTTCCGGCTCAGCGCCTCGATGAGCTGAAGCTCCTTCCCGGCCGGCACTTTGATGAGGTGTGCGCCGGTGTCCCCGATAGCAGGACCCTCGTTGAGGCCATGCTGGCGCAGTGCACCGGCGGCACCAGCCTTGTCACGGAACTTGACCATGATTTGCCCTTGGACATGGGACGGATCAGGCGCAGCGTGCCCCGCGACTGCCGAGTTAATTGCCCCAAACGCCAGCACTGCCGCCGCGAAACCGGCACCAAAGATCTTTTTCATGAGGGTCATCTTGCTCCAACCGGCGCCCGGCTGGGTAGGGGAAACCGGCAAACTCCCCTACCTAATCCCATCGGAGGGAGGGCATTGCATTGTGCGGCATATGGGCAGTCGTTACGATGCTGGCGGGGAGAGGTCCCGGTCTCGGATGACGACCGTAAGGGGCTACCCATGACCGACTTCTTCACCATGCAGCCCGGCGAGGCCGCCGCCCCCGTGCCACCGGGGCCGGTCCTGTGCACAGGGTCGGCGTCCATGAGGCGTATCCACCGCGTCTTCCTGTGGGCATACGACGAGGCGCCTGGCCTGGTTCGTTCCGCCGCCCCTGGCGATACTGCCCGCGCATCCTACGTGGGCGAAGTGCTGGGGAATTTCGACAAACTGCTCCACATCCATCATGAGGGCGAGGACGAGCTCATGTACCCGCAGCTGAAGGAAAGGGCACCGGCGTGCGCCTTGCATGTGGGGCAGATGCTTGAGCAGCACCGTCAAGTCACCCAGCGGTTGGAGGACATCGAGCCCATCCGCCTGCGGTGGATGGCAACGGCGGACGCGGAAAGCGGCAATGAACTTGCCGAGCGCTACGAGGAGCTGTCCTCCGTCCTCAACGTGCACCTGCGGCGTGAGGTCACCGAGGTGATGCCCGCCGTCGACCGCGTGATGACCCAAGAGGAACTGAAGGCAGCCGCGGAACACGGGAGCAGCCAGGTCAGCAACAAGTTCCTGGTGGGCTACCTCGGGATGGTGCTGGCCACAAACCCGCCGGCGGACCGGAAGGAACTGTTCAAGGAGATCCCCGCGCCGGTCCGGCTTGCCTACCGTCTCATCGGGCGCAGGATGTACCGGAAGCAGTACTCGACACTCTTCCCGGGACGCCCGATTCCCGAGACTCTGTAATTCGCACCGCAAGGCATAACTGGTAGACGGAGCCATACGCGATCGCTAGTATTCACTCACTGCGCGCAGGGCTACAACAAGGAAACGTATCTTCTATGGCGCCATTTCGAGTCATCCTGCTGCCGGGCGGTGTCCTGCCTGCTGACGCCGCATACGGCAAGCTGCTGGAGGTTCTAGGGTCCAGCGTGGACGCCGTCGCCAAGGACTTGGAGCTGTACGCCGAGGACAATCCACCTCCAGGCTGGAACCTGGACACGGAAGTGGACGGTGTCCTGCGGGAGGCCGACTCCCGCCACTGGGACACGTTCCACCTGATTGGCTATTCCGGTGGTGGCGCCGCTGCACTCGCGTTCACCACCAAATATCCGGAGCGGCTGCAGAGCCTGGCTTTGCTGGAGCCTGCGTGGGCCGGCACCTGGGACTGGAGCCCGGGATACCGGCAACACCAAAAAGAATATGAGCAGCTGCGTGCGCTTCCTGCCGAGCAGCTCATGCCGGCCTTCATGCAGCTGCAGGTGAGGCCCGGCGTCGTCCTTCCTCCTCCACCGCCGGGACCCCAGCCCTCGTGGATGGCCAAACGGCCGGCGGGGATCCGCGCGTTCTTGGAGGCATTCCAGACCTATGACCTGGACAGGTCGCGGCTGGCCGCCTTCAGCCAGCCGGTGTTCTTCGCCCTGGGCGGCCTGAGCCACCCGGATGCCTACGGAGACATTGCGGCCCGGCTGGCCAGGGTCTTCTTTCCCGATTTCCACCTGGAGGTGTTCCCGCGGCGCCACCACTTGGATCCGCCGCACCGGGTGGAGCCTGAGCGCCTGGCCGAGGAGCTCCGGCGGCATTGGGCACGGGCAGAAGAACCTGCCGCAGCTTGAAGCGGGCCGGCTTCGGCAGGGCCAGCGCAGGACAGGAGGCGGAGTCGTTGCACGCAGGCCGCTCCCTGCCGGGATTTCCAAGAGCAGTGCACGGAAAATCAATACATCAAATGGCCTGCGCCCTAATGTTGTGATCCACCACACCGTTAGGGGCCGAGGATATGAACAACCAAGTTGACCTGCTTCTGATCAACGGTGTCATCGACACCCTGCACAAGGAGCATCCGCACGTCACGTCGCTCGCCGTCAAAGCCGGGAAGGTGCATTCATTCGGTCTGCATGCCGAGGCTGCAGCCGGCCCGGACACTACCGTCATCGACCTCGACGGCGCCTATGTCATGCCGGGACTGCTGGATGTCCACAACCACCACATGCTCGCCGGGCAGATGGACCTGTTTGAGCTGAACGAAGCCCCAACCAAGTCGCTGGATGAGCTCCTCAGCGCCGTCAGTGAGTATGCCGAACGGCTGGCCCCGGACCGGTGGATTGTCGGGGGCAGCTGGGGTTCGGGGCTGCTCTCCGAACTCAATTCCGCGGAGGCCCTGGCCCGGTTCGATGCCGCAACCGGCGGACGGCCCGCCCTCCTCAAGGACGACAGCAAACACAACAGGTGGGCAAACTCCCGGGCCCTGGAACTGGCCGGCATCGACGACGGCACGCCCGATCCTGAGGGCGGCCAGATCATGCGGGACGCCTCGGGGCGCGCCACCGGTGTCCTTATCGAGGCCGGAGGCGTCCTGGTGGAGCAGACCCTGGCGCGGCTTCAGCCCCTTTCCACACAGGACCTGGCCCGGGCCGCAGCGCGGGGAATCGAAATCCTCCACTCCTACGGCATCACGGGATTCCAGGACGCCGCGGCCTCCCTCCAGCTGCTGCAGGCACTGAAGGCGCTCGACGACTCCGGCGGACTGTTCGCGTGGGTGGTCACCTCCATGCAGGCGAATGACTTCATCTTCGGCACCACTCCACTGGGCGAGGGCATCATCGCCCACCGCGACGAGTCGCGGTCCGAACACCACCGGCCGGACTTCATCAAGATCTTCCTCGACGGCGTGCCGCCGGCCGGAACTGCGGCGTTTATCGAACCGTACCTGTCCGGCGTCGGCTTCCCGGAGTGCCACTGCGGGGGCACCACCATGCCTGCTGCGGAACTTGAGCACTGGCTCATGAGCACGGCTGAACGTGGAATCTCCGCGAAAATCCACTGCACCGGTGACGCTTCGGTCCGGCTCGTGCTCGACACCGTCGCCAAGGTCCGTGCAGCCGGATACCACCAGCCGAAGTACCACATCGCCCACGGCCAGTTCGTCCATGAACAGGACATCCCCCGGTTCGCCGAACTGGACGTCACCGCCGACATCTCACCCTCGCTGTGGTTCCCCGGCGTCATCCCGGACGCAATCGCCACAGTCCTCCCAGCGGAAAGGGCATCAAAAATGCAGCCCAACCGCTCCCTGCTGGACGCGGGCGCCCGCATCGCAGGCGGCTCGGACTGGCCGGTCAGCGTTTCACCCAATGCCTGGGAAGGAATCTACGGCCTCGTCACCCGAAGGGACCCAACGGGACAATTCCCCGGCACCCTCTGGCCCGAACAGGCCATCACCCTGGCAGAAGCCATCAGCATCTACACCACCAACTCTGCCCAGGCCATAGGCCTGGACGATGTCACCGGCTCGCTGGCACCGGGAAAATCCGCAGATTTCATCGTCCTGAGCGACAACCCTCATGAGATCGACCTGGAAAAAATCCCGCACATCACAACCCGCCAGACCTGGTTCGCCGGACGCAAGGTCTTCGACGCCGAGGCCTCAGCACGAGCGGCCAGCGGTCCGAGGGGAAGCGCCACGCTCCGCGCCTGACAGGCGCCGATTCACGCGGGACATCCAAGGCCCGCACGCACCATCACCTTTATTTTTCCGCCGACGGCGGCCTCAGCCGCTTCGTCCTGCCCGAAAGACATGACCATGACATCCACAGCACAAGCCGCCCCGGCAAGCATCGCCTCGGACAAGGGCACCTACACGTACATCGCTGTCTTCAGTGCCGTCCTCTATACCGTCCTGCTGATCGCCCCTGTCATCGCGGGCAAACTCATCGAGCAGTTCGCCCTGACCCCGGTCCAGGTGGGAACGCTCTTCTCATTGGAGTTGGGGGCCTTCAGCCTGGCAACGGTCCCGGCCTACCTGTGGCTCCGCCGCATGAACCTGAGAACTGCGAGCTACCTCTTCACAGCCGTGGTCATTGCCGGCAACCTTGTTTCGGGATTCCTGGACGACTTCGGCCTCCTGATGATCGCCCGGGTGGTGACCAGCCTGGCGGCCGGTTCCATCACCGTCATCATCCTGACGTTGAGCGGCAAGACCTCCAACCCCAGCCGCGCGTTCGGGATATTCGTCGTCTTCCAGTTGGCCATGGGTGCCCTGATCCTGGCGGTCTTCCCCGCACTGTTCGCGTCAGCCGGAGTTGCAGCGATCTACTGGACCCTTGCCGGGCTCGCCGTGCTGTGCCTCCTGGTGGTCAAACGCATCGACGGGGAAGCCCTGCGGGCCGCGCTCCCCGTTTCCGCCCGGGCAGGGGCACCTGAACGCGTTCCGGTCCTCAGGGCAGCCGCAGGCCTGGCCGCTGTACTACTCTTCTACGTCGCGCTCAGCGGAGTCTGGTCATTCATCGCCCAGATTCCGGCAGGCTCCGGGATCGACCTTTCCGCCACCAGCCTCGTCCTTTCCCTGGCAACTGTTGCCGGGATCGTGTCGGCCCTCGTTGCAACTGCCCTCGGTGAGACACCCCGCCGGAAGCTTTACCTGGTGGCGGGCTACGCAGGCATGGCGCTCAGCATCGCGCTGCTCTTCGGCGCACCGGCCCTGATCCGCTTCGCCATCGCCGCCGTGATCTTCAAGTTCGCCTGGACCTTCATCCTGCCGTACCTGCTGTCCACGCTGTCCTCCCTCTCCAGCGGCGGGCACTTGATGAACACCACCAACCTGATGATCGGCACCGGCTTCTCCATCGGCCCGATTGTCAGCGGGGCACTGATCCAGTCAGGCGGAGGATCCTTCACCGGGATGCTCATTTTCGCCCTTACCGGCGTGCTGGCATCGTGCGCCTTCGTGCTGGTCGCCCAGCGCCGCTAGCGGCAATGAACCCAGCAAACGACGCGAGTGCCGCGGTCGTGGTTTCGACGGGCTCGGTTTCGACAGGCTCAACCACCGACAGCAGCGTCTCCACCATGTGCGGGGCGAAGTCCTCCTCGAGCGAGAGCACCGCGCGCCCGTCACCGGCGGGTAGCCTGCATACAGCCCGCGGAGGTCGCAGATGGTCTGGCCGCGGCCCGGCCCGTCAGAGGTGTCGACGGCGGCACGCACCACGGGTGCAACGGCAGCCTTAACAGCACCAACAGCGAGCGCCGCCGCGAGGGGATCGTGCATGGCGCAGCGGCACCAGGGTCACGTCCCAGTCGGCGGCCAGCACCAGGGCGGCGGCCTCGGGGTCGTTGAAGATGTTCGCCTCAGCCAGGAGCGTGATGTTCCACGGTGCCAGCGCGGCCCGCCCAACACGGTCATCCGCCGACACCCTCAATCCGACAAAACCTTGAGTTCCGCTAACAGCACGAGCTAAAAAGCCCTGCACGGCTTACCGTGCAGGGCTTTTTAGCTGAATCTGGACAGCAGGTCGTTACGAACCGAATCCAGCTTTGTACAGGTCGTTGACGCTTGGACTCAGGACCCCACTGACCCGCAGGAGGACGTTGCCCTTCTGGTGGTGCCACTCGGTGCCGAACGCAGGTCCGGCCTTCTGCAAAATCCCTTGGATGTACTCGGAGCGCGCCGTTGCGTCGGCCTCGTTGGCGAACATCTCGACCACCGCGCCGCTGTCGATGCCGGTCTCACCCGGGGTTGCACCAGCGTCTGCTATCCACGCTGCAGAGGTGTACTGATTGGGCCTACCGAGGAGCTTGTTGCTGTCGAGCTCCTCGGTGACTGTGGTGATCCCGGTGATGCTCGAGATTTTGGCCTTGAGCTCCGTAGCGACTGCGGTTGCGTCAGTGGCTTGAGTGGGAACCGGAGTAGGCGTGGGTGCAGCCGATGCTGCAGTGGTTTCTGGCGCCGCCGTGCTTGCTGCTGGCTGGGTTGAAGGGGCCGAGCAGCCGACCAGGATAGTTGCCGCCACCCCAAGGGCGACTAGATGTTTACGCATACATCCGATGATAGAGGCGCGAGCGGTAGGGACGTGCGCGGCTCTCCGCAGGAGACTGCATGAAGCGCGGATCCGCGGGCATGTGGCCGGGAAGCAGAAGCGCAGCGAAACGTTGTTGAACGCGTTAGGCTCAAGTGATTCCGCCTCAGATGCTCGCGGTTCGTCATGGAACAGTCAGATGCCGCGCTTTGCGTCCACCTCGTGTACTAATTACCCGTACAGAACATCCTGTGCGCCGTCGATGAAGACAGCGGCAGCGAGCACTTTAGGGGGACAAATTGAATAAGCGGTTAGTTGCGGTAGGGGCAGCACTCCTGGCATTGGCGGTCAGCGGATGTGGCGCATCACCCACTCAAACCGGCGGGGGTAGCGCGTCGGGCAGCAGCACAGAACCGGGAGCACCGGCAACAATGTCGGCCGCGGCCGAAGTGAAAATGGGAACAACGGCAGACGCTATTGCGGCCGGCTGGCTCGCCGGAAATGCCAACCCCGACTTCCCGGCGGGGGGAGCAGGCAAGGTCGACGTCGTGGCCTCCGCCCCCATAAAGGTAAACGCCGCCGGGCTCGTGACCCTGCCCGTGGCCGTGCGCAATGGCACCAATGAGACAATCACGAGTGTCGAGGTCACCGGCGCTGCCGTGGATGAAACCGGCAAAATCCTGGCCTCTGGCCGCAGCCAGGGCTTCTCCCCAGCGGTCGTGCCAGCCGGTGCTGTTTCCCTCGGTTACGTCTTCTTTGACGCAGAACTGCCGGTCACGGCAAAGCTCGAATTCACAGTTGCGTCAGCGCCGCTGAAAGGTGACCCCTACTTTCAGGACCTGAAGGTCGACCAAGCCAACGCAATGGGGACGGCGATCACGGGGAAGGCAACCAATGCGTCCACGAACAAGCTGAACGGACCTTACGGAGTTCACGTCACTTGCTTTAATGCGGACGGCTCGCTGCTGGGCAGTCAAGTAGGGTACGCCTCGCCCGACGCGGACCTGGAACCTGGACAGAGCGTGACCTTTCAAGTGGACTTCTACAGCGAGCCGTGCCCGACGTTCCTGGTTGGAGTCTCGGGGTACGGACCTTTGTAAAGCGCTAAGGGCTCCACTGCCAGGGCGGGAAGCTACGTAGCTTCCTGTCAAGATACCTTGACGGGAAGCTACGCCGCGGACATGCTGGTGCCATGGCGAGATATAGTGGCGGTCCGACCATTCATCGGGCCATGACGGGCCCTCGATCAACTGGTGCATCTACGTCGAGCCGACAAAGTTGGAAGGCGGAGATAGCCGCCACCTTGAAGGCAATACAGCAAGTGCGACAGACCTGCGACAACACGGAGCTCGTGACCGTAAAGTACGCACGCAAAGCGGGCCTGTCCTGGACGGAGATCGCAACCTGTCTTGGGATCACACGCCAGGCTGCATGGGAGCGGTGGCACGAGATCGACGAGACACTGCCTGAGGGTGAAGCGTGGGGCCCCTCCTCACTAGATGACTCAGCCCCCGCAAGGTTAAGCGGAACCGAATAGGGAACGATGCACTGTTCCGGTCAAAGGTGAAGTGCCCTCCGCTAGTAGAATAATCCGGCCCCTCCTTAGTCGGCGGCTACAGTCGCCGAGGTCAGCAGCGTCTCCACCAGGTGCGGGGCGAAGTCCTCCTTGAGCGAGAGCACCACGCGGCACCGCGCGCCCGCCACCGAAGGGTAGCCTGCGTACAGCCCCCGGAGGTCGCAGATGGTCTGGCCGCGGCCGGGCCCGTCAGAGGTGTCGACGGCGGCACGCACCACGGGTGCCACAGCGGCTTTAACAGCGCCAACAGCGAGCGCCGCCGCCAGGGGGTCGTGCATGGCGGAGCACGGCCGGCCGTAAATGTCCTCGTAGAACCGGAAGTAGTAGCCCAGCATCTCCCCCAGCGCCTGCGGCACCGGCGAAGAAGATGCCAGCAACTGCTGCCGGTGCGTCTCCTCCAGGACAGAGTTCATGGTCACGTCCAGCGGCACCAGGGTCACGTCCCAGTCGGCGGCAAGCACCAGGGCCGCGGCCTCGGGGTCGTTGAAGATGTTGGCCTCAGCCACCGGAGTGATGTTGCCCGGAGCCAGCGCCGCCCCGCCCATCACCGTCACCGAATGAACCAAAGACGGCAGGGAAGGCTCCAGCCGGAGCGCCTCGGCGATGTTCGTCAGCGGCCCAATGGCGAGCACCTTCAAAGAACCAGGGTACGTACGAGCGAGCCGCACCAGCATCTCAGCCGCGCTCTCGGACACAACGGAAGCAGCCGCCGTCGTCAGCGTTACCCCTCCGATCCCGTTTTCGCCGTGCACCCACGGCGCCCCGCCCCCAAATGAGCCAAAGAGGGGGTCGTGCGCACCAAGAGCCACCGGCACGTGATCGGAGCCGGCGAGCGCCAGCAGGTCCAGGGTGTTGCGGGCGCCGGCGGCGGCGCTGACGTTGCCGCTGACGGTCCCGATGCCAACCACGTCAGCAAAAGGAGAGGCCAGCAGGTAGGCCAGGGCAAGGGCGTCGTCAATGCCGGTGTCGCAGTCCAGGTAGAACGGGGAGGGCGTGGTCATGGTGGTTCTCCTACTGTAAAAGGGGTTAGACGGTCTCGCCCTTGGGGGCGGCGACGAAGAGGCTGACGATGAATGCGGCGGTGGTGATGGCCACCGAGATCCAGAGGGCGGTGGCGTACCCGGCGGCAGTGGCCTGGGCGGCGAAAGGCGCCACGAGGACGACGCCGAGGCTCGCCCCGATGCCGAACGAGGCACCGTTGATGCCGGGCAGGGCGGCCGGGGCTTCCTTGGGTGAGAGGAGCACCGAGAGCCCGTTGATGGCGGTGAGGAAGAAGCCGTTGTAGAAGATGCCCAAGGCCGCGACGGCGATCAGCACCGCCGCCTGGTTGTCCGAGAAGGTGGCGGCGGCGATGGCGCAGGCCAGGCTGAGCCCCGTGCCGAACCGGAGGGTCTTGATCCAGCCGCGGTGGTCGGCCAGCCAGCCGGCCATAGGCGCGGCAAACACGCCAATCAGCGCGGCGGGGGTGAGGAACAGCAGCGCCGAGATGGAGGCGGTGAGCCCGAAGCCGCCGTCGGGGTCCTGGCTGAGCAGCACCACGGTGAAGTTGATGATGGCGAAAATGCCGGCCAGGGTGAGGACGGTGGTGGCGATGACCGGCCAGACTTGGCGGGAGCGCAGGTGGTGGACGGCGATCAGCGGGTGGCTGCGGCGTTTCTCGATCGTCCAGAAGGCGGCGAAGGACGCGACAGTGCCGGCCAGCAGGGTCAGGGTGCTGGGCGCGGTCCAGCCGGCGGCCGAGCCGCCGGAGACGAAGTAGGTGATGAAGACTAGGAACACGGACAGGGATCCGGCGCCCCACCAGTCCATGGCGCCGCGCACGCCCTGCGGTCGTCCTGCGGGGACGATTTTGATGATGCAGGCGGCGGCGATGGCGGTGAGGACCAGCACGACGACGAAGATGGACCGGAAGCCGAGGGTCTCGGCCATGAGTCCGCCCACGTAGCCGTCCACGCCGCCCACTCCCCCGTTGATGGCGGCGATGATGCCCACGGAGGTGCCGAAGACCTTGGCGTGCAGGTTTTCGCTGAGCACGATGTAGGCGAGGGCGAAGACGGCGCTGGAGACGCCCTGCAGGAACCGGCCGGTGACCAGCAGCGGCAGGGTGGGCGCGGTGATGCAGAGGATGGTGCCGGCGCCCATGATCGCCAGGACCAGGAGCAGGGCGGCGCGGCGGCCGATGAAGTCGCTCCACCGGCCGATCACCGGCCCGGCGATGGCGCCGGCCAGGAAGAACATGGACTGGACGGGGGCGGCGCTGTCGGCACCCTGGCCGAACTCGGCGGCGATCTGCGGCAGTGCAGGGGTGACCATGCTGGCGTTGAGCTGGAAGGACAGCACTCCGAGCAGCAGGGTGGAGATCAGCAGGGCGGCGCGGCGGCCGGTGAGTTTCGTTTCGTCGGGAAGTACGACGGCGGCTGCGGCGTCCGCGGTAGGCGCGGCGGCCGCCGGGGTTGGGGTGTTCACATCAAACTCCTTTGTTCTGCAGGCTGGTCCTGCGCTTGGGATGTGAGTTGTTATACAACCATGTATGACGGACAAGTACAACCATGGTCTACACTATTTCTCAATCCGGCCGCTTCCGGCCCCTCCCCCGTTAGGACTTCCCATGAGCACTCGATTTCCTGCCGTCACCGTCGTCGGCAGCATCAACCTGGACCTGATCGCCACCGCCGAGCGGCTTCCCACCGCGGGCGAGACCATCGGCGGCGCCGTGCTGTCCGAGCAGCCCGGCGGCAAGGGCGCCAACCAGGCCGCGGCCGCTGCACGCCTGGGCGGCAGCACCCGGATGGTCGGCGCCGTGGGCAGCGACGCGAACGGGCAGCGGATGCTGGACGCGCTGGCCGTTGCCGGCGTGGACACTGCTGACGTGGCCGTCCTTCCGGAGCCGACCGGGACGGCCCTGATCGTGGTGGACCGTGACGGCGAGAACCAGATCGTGGTGTGCCCGGGCGCCAATTCGAACCTGTCGCTGGACGGGGTGGAGTTTGACCGGGACGAGACTGTGCTGTGCCAGCTGGAGGTCGGCTTGCCCGTGGTGCTGGAGGCAGCACGGCTGCACACCGGGTACTTTGTGCTGAACGCGGCGCCGGCCATGGACCTGCCGGCGGAGCTGCTGGAGCGGTGCGACCTGGTGATCGTCAACGAGAGCGAGTACGCCCTGATTCCCGCGCTGGCGGAGGCGAAGCTGGTGGCGGTGACGTACGGCAAGGACGGCTCGGCGATGTTCGACCAAGCCCGGAAGGTAGCCGAGGCGCCGTCGATTGCAGTTTCCGTGGCGAACACCGTGGGTGCCGGGGACGCGTTTTGCGCTGCCCTGGTCCTGGCGCTGCGGCAGGGGCTGGACTATGCCCATGCTCTGGCGGTGGCGAACGAGGTGGGTGGAGACGCCGTGGGCGATTCGTCCTCGCAGCCGGATTTGGCACAGCTGGGCCACTACGTCGAGCGGACCGCCGTGACCGCGGCTGCCCGGTGAACGTCACGTTCCGCCGTGCGGTATCGGCGGACTTTCCGGAGGTTCGACGCATCACGTGCGAGGCCTACCTGCGCGCAGGGCACTTCGCCGCGGACCATCCGTACATGGGAGTGCTGGAGGACGTGGAGCACCGTGCCGAGCATGCGCAGGTCTGGGTGGCCGAGGCCGCAAGAAAGGTGGTGGCGGCGGTGACGCTGACGTTCGCCGGCCAGCCCTACAGCGAAATCGCCCGGGACGGGGAGCTGGAATTCCGGATGCTGGCGGTGGACCCGGCGCACCAAGGCGGCGGCGTAGGCCGCGCCGTAGTGCGGGAGATTGTGGAGCACGCCCGCCAGCTGCCTGGCATAGCGGCGATCAGCATCACCAGCGCTACATTCATGGAACGCGCCCACAGTTTGTACGAGTCGCTGGGCTTCCGTCGGGCGCCGGAGCGGGACTGGTTCGTCCCGGGTGAGGGCGTGATGCTGTGGGTGTTCACGCTCGAACTCGATGGGTAAGCTTATCGAACCCCCCGGTGGTTGAGCCTGTCGAACCCCCCGGTGGTTGAGCCTGCCGAAGCCTCCGGTGGTTGAGCAGGTCTCCCCCTATCTGGTCAGGGATGTTGCCATTGGCGACCAGCTGGAGATCCGTGGCCCTGTCGGCGGCTGGTTCGTTTGGCGTCCGACGGACACAAACCCGGTGCAGCTGATCGCCGGCGGATCCGGCATCGTGCCGCTGATGTCCATGATCCGGGCGCATGAGGCCTCGGAAAACGCGTCCCAGTTCCGGCTGTTGTATTCGCTCAAGTCACCCAAGGCGGGCTTCTACCGCGAGGAACTGCTCACCTTAGGCCGGGAATCCCCGAAATTGACCGTCGGCTATGTCTACACCCGCGAAGCGCCACCGGGCTGGCCGGCCGCTCCTCAACGGCTCACGGCGGAGGTGCTCCTTGCGAGTATCCTGCCGGCGGACCCTACACCCGACACCTTCATTTGTGGCCAGACGGTCTTCGTCGAAACGGTCGCAGAATGGCTGGTCCAGGAGGCTATCCCGCCGCCTCGATCAAGACCGAACGCTTCGGCGGGACGGGAGGAACCCGGTGACCGGCAAACATGCTTCCAACGGAGCTGAGAACCCGGGCCCTGAGGACCGGGACATCACCGGTAGTGAGCACAACCCGATCCCTCATCTCGATGGAAACGCGGCGGCAGGACCCCTGTGGGAAGTGTTCCGCTTCGACATCGTCGCGGCGATCGGACAGTGCAAGCACTGCGGCGCGGTCCGGGCCTTCGCGGAGGCAAAGGTCTACGCTGACGCCCCGGGCATCGTGGTGCGCTGCAGTTCCTGTTCCTGTGAGGGCGTCCTGTTGCGCTTGGTGGAGACTCCCACCCAGTTCTGGCTCGACCTCAGCGGACTCAGCTACCTGCAGATCGACCGCGAGGGCTAGCCTCGATTTTTCATGATGGCCGGTGAGGGGCGCTGGTGTGTGGCGCCGGGTTGCTCTGCGGTTGTTTTCTGTTTTCGGGCAGCCGGGTGTGG
>NZ_FVZL01000024.1 GCF_900168295.1 Arthrobacter sp. P2b
GCCGAGCCGTCGATAATCATGGATGCGGAGTAGGCCACAATGCCTTCCTTCTGTGTAGTCTGTCGACAGACTTCAAGGCTAGACGCATCGACATCCATCGGTCAATGCCGCGTCTCGCCCACGGCGGGAGGTGGGCGATCAGGACGTCGGCGGCTGTCACCAGGGCGACCCCACGGCCAGCAGGCGCACGGCTTCGGGCCGGCTCAGCAGCCCCGGTGTCGTCTTGCTGCCCTTCAGTCGTCGTTCGGGCAGGGGAGCAAGGCGTGAGATGGAGACCACGAATGCGCCGAGAACGAGCAGCCGCTGCGACGAAGGGGGGAGTCTGGCAGCCCTTGCAGGGCAACTGCAAGGACCGGGGCTGCTGCCTCGCCCACCGCCATGTAGGCCGAGGGCAGGCCGAACGCGCTCTCGAAACGTCCCTTCTCGGTGGTCCTTGTGATCCAGGCCTGGGCACCGAAGTGCGTGGCGATCCCCCCGACGCCGAGGACGCACTGGGAACCAGCAGCGCCACGCCTTGCGCGCCGGCACCTATGACCGGCCCCTGCAATGAGGAGAGCGCCGCCGATGCGGGCAGCAGTCCCACGTACCGCAGCGATCCTGCCGGGGTGCCGAGCGGGAGCGCGGTGAAGATGGGGACCACGGCGAAGGATGCCGCGACCAGCCCCACCTCGACCGGGACCAACCCCAGTTCGAGGGCCCAGTAGGCGAGAGCGAGCCGCCCGGGGTTGATCGCTGCCTGCGTGAAGAGCGAGAGCAGAGCCGGGCGGTTCGCGAATGTCGCCGTCGAGCCGGTTACCCCGCGATCCCGCGCGCCGCCTTGTCGAGTCGGGCCGCGCGCTCCGAGACCCCCGGGCTGGGCTTGGTGAGGGCGTCGACGTCATCGGACCGGTTCTGCGGCAGGACCGCGGCGCCGACGATGCTAATGAGTGCTGTCAGCACGAGGTAGCCGGCGAAGAGCCACGGTGCGCCCGCCAGGACGGCGACCAGAGCGGTGCCGATTGCGGGCAGCGGCCCGCCGAACAGGGCTCCCGCGATCTGGTAGCCCATCGACAGACCCGTGTAGCGGACGGATGTGGGGAACAGCTCGGAGAAGAAGCTCGCTTGGGGACCGAACACCGCCGCATGCGCGATGCTAAGGACGAGGATGAGCGCCAGGACGAGCAGGCCGAACGATCCGGTGTTGACCAGCAGGAAGAACGGGAAAGCCAGGATCGCCAATCCGATGAGACCACCGATGTAGACGGGTTTGCGCCCGACTCGATCGGACAGCGCCGCGAACAGGGGGATGGTGAAGATCTCAAGGGCGGCCGCTATCGCGACGGCGGCGAGAGCCTGCTGGCTGGTGTAGGAGCCCGTTCCGGTCGCGTAGGCGATGATGAACGTCGCACTGAGGTAGAAGAACGAGTTCGGGGCGATGTGTGCGAGCATGAGCAGGACGATGCGCCCCTTGTAGTTCCTCAGCACCTCCACCGCGGGGATCCGCTTCGGGTCATCCTCGGATCCGGCGACCTGCTGGAACGTCCTGCTCTCCTCGATACGCAGGCGGACGAAGAGGCCCACGCCCACCAGCACGGCGCTCAGCAGGAACGGCACCCGCCATCCCCACTCCAGGAAGGCCGCCTGGGGCAGGCTCGCGACGACGAAGAATGCTCCAGTGCCCAGCACGAGTCCTGCGGGTATGCCCGCCTGGGGCATGCTCGCCCACAGTCCTCGGCGACCTTTCGGGGCGGTCTCCAATGCCATGACGACCGAGCCGCCGTACTCCCCTCCGACCGCGAGTCCCTGCGCGATCCTGGCCAGGAGAAGGAGGATCGAGGCGGCGACTCCGATCTGCCCGTAGGTAGGCAGGAGTCCGATGGCGAACGTGGCGATACCCATCACGAGCATCGTGATGACTAACATCCGCTTCCGACCGAGCCGGTCTCCGAAGTGGCCGGCGATCAGGCCCCCGATCGGCCGGGCGAGCCAGCCGATGGCGAACGTGACGAAGGCGAGGATCGTGCCCACGGCGGCGTCGAACTCAGGAAAAAACACCTTGTTGAGCACTAGGGCGGCCGCAGTGCCGTAGATGAAGAAGTCATACCACTCGACGGCGCTGCCGATGAACGTGGCAACGCTAACCCGACGGGCTTGAGCCTGTGGTGAAGAAACTGGTCCGGACATGTTCGCTCCTTTGCGATTTCGTGGCGGCTGTCGGTCACAACAGATAGATGACTTCAAGATCAACCTTAGGCCGCTGAGATCAAGATACTGTAGTCTGTCGACAGGCGGCAAGGGTAATCTAGTAGATGACTAGAAAGGATGGTTATGACAGACGAGCTAGAAGTGGGCTTCATCGGTCTCGGCGTGATGGGAGGTCCTCAGAGCGCGAACCTCATCACGAAGAGCGGCCGCACGGTGCGGGTACTCGATCTCGACGTCGAGGCGGTCGAACGAGCCGTTCAGCTCGGAGCGAGACGGGCAGACTCCGTCGCGGAGCTCGCTGCGTCGTGTGACGTCATCTTCCTCTCGCTGCCCAGCGGAGCTCATGTCGAGCGGGTCGTGCGCCAGGACGGTGGGATCCTCGAGCGGGGCCGAGAGGGCACCGTCGTCGTCGATCTCTCGACGTCGCCGGCGACTCTGGCCGGTGAGCTCGCCCCGGATCTCGCCGAACGCGGTCTCGACTTCATCGACGCGCCGGTCAGCAGGACCCGTGAAGCTGCGATCGCCGGGACGTTGAGCATCACGGCCGGGGGGCCGGTGACCTCGTTCCGGCGAGTCGAGCCGCTCCTGCGATGCATGGCCTCGGATATCATGCACTGCGGCGGTCACGGCGCCGGCGCACTGGTGAAGCTGGCGAACAACCTGGTCGTCTTCGAGACGGTCGTCGCGATCTCCGAGGCACTCGCTCTCATCCGCCGCAGCGGTCTGGCTGAGGTGGCGGTCGCATTCGAAGCGCTCGCGCAAGGATCGGCGGGGAGCTTCGCGCTCGAGCATCACGGTCGAGACGCTCTCCTGCCGGATGAGCACGAGGAAGGACGCTTCTCGGCGGCGTACATGCTCAAGGACGTAGGTTACAGCCTCGATCTCGCCGATCGCCTCGGCCTCGACCTCCCTTCGGCGAAGGTGGCCTACGAGCTGCTGGAACGCACGATCGACGCCGGAGCGGCAAATCGGTACCACACTGCGGTCAGTCACGTGATCGACCCCGCCCTCGGCGAGTGGGAGCGCGACGCATAAGTCGACGCGTCCCGTTCGCTCTCATCGGGGTGGGACGAGCAGAGGGGTGTTCCTGCACGCGAGAGACATCCCGGAGACCCGGGCCGCCCGCGACGCCGTCCTGCTGGCGCTGCTGGGCAGCCCCGATCCTCTGCAGTTCGACGGGCTCGGCGGCACCTACTCGAGCACCTCTAAGGCCGTCATCGTCGAGGAACGCGGCGGCACTGTCCACTACCGCTTCGCCCAGGTCGGCGTCGACGAAGCGATTGTCGATTACAGCGTCAACTGCGGCAACCTCAAGACCGCCGTTGCACCGTTCGCGGTCGACGAGCGTCTCGTCGCCCCGGGTGACGGCCTGCGACACGTCAGGCTGCACAACGCCAATACGGGCGTCGCCATCAAGGCCGAGCTTGAGATCCAGGACGGACGGGCGCGTGTCGTCGGCGACCACGCCATCCCCGGGGTCCCGGGTTCCGGTGTACCCATCCTGACCAGATACTGGATCCTGCCCCCAAGACGTGCCGGTAGAGGGTGTGGCAAACGGGGCCCACCACGGGAAAAGTCGCGATCACTTACCATTTGTCCGGTCGACCCCGGAAGTTACTGGGTAGCGCAACGGGATGCCAGCCAACGACCGTTCCCGTCCCCGATGGACGTCATCCCCGTTATGGCCGAACCGGCTGATTTTGCACCCCGCTTGCCGTTTAGGGCGACAAAAGGTGCTGCCAAGCGTTAGAGAATCTCTTCGTGGTTGCTGGAATTGAGTTCATGTCGTCGAAGACAAGTGGGTCCGTGGCCTGCTGGGATGAGTTTGTCTAGGAATCAACCCGGAATAGGACCACAAGCCTTTGAACGCGCTGCCGGCAGGTCGTCGTTTGAAACCAGGCAGCCGCCGGGCTGCTCGAACTGCGGAGTCATCTCCTCCGGCGGAAGGAACGCCGCTTCCGGGGACTCAAGAATATTCCTCTAGCCGGGCCCGTGCAGTTGCAGTGGTTCAAGTACCGCTTGTATAGGACCATCACCGATGGAAAGCTGGCCCGGTGAAGGAGCGGTACCGGGTCCATTAGCACCTGGTTCAGGCCGCCCTAGGAGACCGCTGAACAATTTGCGTGGGTAATGCCGGAGGTTCAAGGCGTGCCTGCTGGACTTGCCGGGCCGGTGGGTAAGGCTCTTATGCAAGGACGTGAGCGGGAACAGCGGACGCTGTCGGATGTCGAGGCGCTGGCCGGGGGAGCTGTTGGCTCCGGGCAGCGTTTTCGCGTTCCTGGCTGGACACGGGGGCAGGTTGTTCCCGGATTCGATGATGGAGGCATGTTCGGTTCGGGGCGGGCCCGCCTTGGGTGCCGGCGCCGGTGATCGGCTCGGTGCTGGTGCTGCAGGCCCTGAACGGGGTCTCGGACCGGGAGAGACGGCCGACGCGTAGACCTACGGCCTGCGGTGGAAGGCGGCCTGCGGGTAGGCACTGACAGACACGGCCTTCCACCCGATCACGCTGTGGCGAAATACGATGCCTAGTTCTGGCTCCGGGCGGCGCGCTGAACCTCAATCGCCTCGTCAGCCTCGGACTGACCGTCCGGAACGGCGCCTGGTAATCGCATTGCCCCGTGGGGGCGGCCGCGCCCTTCGGACACCGCCGGCAAGGGAGCCCGGCCTCTGCGGCCGTACTCGTAAGGGGCCGGCGGCCGGAAACCGTCCGTCCCGCCCAGCCCCGAAACGACGAAGCGGGCCCGCCGGACGCCCAGACACCCGGACCCGCCCCTCAAGCAGCCATTGGTTCAGCCCACACCTAGACATCCATGCCGATGAACTCGGCTTTCGGGTACCGAGCGTCCTCGCCTGGCAAGGACATGGAGTTTTGCGTCTCAGTGGCAGCAATGGGCACTGCTGATGTCAAACGCATGGGTCGTCATGGAACACAACACTGTGCTCATAAGGCACTTTGTCCAGGTCAAGGCTCTTCAAGGGTGATACTGGGTCTGCGGTGCCAAACGCAATGCCGAACAGGAGCTTAAGGTCACCAGGGACGCCGAGGGACTCGCGAACGGTGTCGGCATAGAAGCTGATGATTGCCTGCGGGATCCCGTGGAAGCCGCGGGCGGTCAGCGACAGGAGGAAATTCTGGGCATACATACCGACGTCCCCCGCGGCGCGCACTCCATCGCCGAGCATTGGCATGAAGAGGAGCGCGGCATGTGGAGCGCCAAAGAATCGCAGGTTCTCCCTGGTGATTTCGGCTCGGCCTTCGTGATCGGATCGGTCGATACCACGTACGCCGTGATGCACTGCGGCGTGCTGTTGGGCCCGTTGGCGGTGAACGCCCTCGCCGTAGTCGAGCATGAAGTCGAGGGACCGCCGGCCGTCCTTATTCGCTGCGAGTAGGTTGTCGCTAAGAGTATCGCGCGCCTTTCCCGACACTACATGCACGACCCACGGCTGGGTATTGCTGTTTGAGGGCGCTAATTGTGCATCCTGCAGAACACCCCTGATAGTCGCCGGGTCTAGCGGGGTGGGCAGAAAAGCCCGGGGAGAGCGGCGAGATCTCATGAGATCCGTGAGCGCTGATGGTTTGGTTGACATGAAGACCTCTCGTTGGAGCTCCCTGATCCATTCCAGCCAGGAACGGGCGGGTTTCGTTTTCCGATGGCGATTCATGCCCCGGATGCCCGGGCCAGATCAGCGGCGAGGCCAATGTGGTCCGGGTGGTGGTGGGTGAGCACAATTCCGGTAACGGAACGCTGCCTCGAACCCGGCTAGGTGCAGGACGTGCCGAAGGTGGCTGGGGGCCGGTCGCGCTGCGCCGCCCCGGATCGACGAGGTTGACGCCGCCGCTTCCGGTGATGAGGCAGGGAAGCGTGTAACGCATAGGGTTACCAGGGAACGGTACCGGAATTGAGCAGATGGGCTCCCGTACCTGTTCCCCACGCGGCAAACGGTCGGGTTTCCCTGCGTGCTGCTACAGCGTGCCCGTTACCGAAATCGGTGTCATTTTCCGGCTATTTGCGAGGCGAAGATGCTGCTCGGCAGCCCTTCCGCCAGCGGTCGGAAATTGGATTCGATGGCCTGTCCGAGGTCCTCAACGGACCAGGGCTTGTTGCCTTCAAAGGTGCTGATTTCCTCCGGGTTGGCGTAGAGGCCGACTTGGTAGCCCTGGGCCGAAACGACGCGTCCGGTCAACCACTGGGACTCGTCACTGGCCAGGTAGAGGGCCACGGTGGCGATGTTGTCGGGGGAACCTTCATTGGTTTCCTCCTGGATGGTGCCGATCTTCTTGTCGTCTGGAATAGTGGCGGTGAGCCGGGTGGCCGCTCCGGGGGCGATGGCGTTGGCGGTGACACCATAACGGGACAGCCCTTGGGCCAGGGAATAGGTAAGCCCGACGATACCCATTTTCGCGGCACCATAATTTGGCTGCCCGGGCGATCCCTGAAGTCCGGAAACGGAAGTGAAATTGATGATGCGGTAGTTGGCGTCCGGGTTCCGCTGTTCCCGGAAATAGGCCGACGCGGGCCGGATGGTGCTGTAATGGCCCTTGAGGTGGACACGGATAACTGCGTCCCAGTCGGCTTCGCTGAGGTTGAAGATCATCCTGTCCCTTAGGATTCCGGCGACGTTGACGACAATGTCGAGTTTTCCAAACCGTTGGATGGCTATTTTTACCAGGCGTTCGCCGGTCGTGACGTCGGCGATGTCCCCGCCGTCGGCGATGGCCTGTCCGCCGGCTGCGGTGATCTCCCGGACGATGTCCTGAGCTGGGCCTTCATCCCCGCCCTGGCCGTCCGTTCCGGTGCCGAGATCATTGATAACCAGGGAGGCGCCGTGCTTTGCGAATAGCCGGGAAATCGAGGCCCCGATGCCCCGTCCACCGCCGGTTATGATGGCGACTTTGCCTTCTAGTGTTTTCATAGCAATTCTCCTGTTTCTTATACCGCGGATAAGTACGCGGTTGGCGTGGACGGGCTGATGTCCGCTGTCAGGGCACAGGCGCTGTGAAAATGTCGCCGGCGGTTTCAGCGGTCAGTTGGCCCGCAGGCGTGCGGGTGAAGTCGTTGAGGAATTCGGTCTACTCGGGTCGCTTGCAGCGACACTAACAGACGAATATCGTCTGTTAAGCGAGCTTAAGGTGAGCAGGCCGCGCTGTCAAGGGAAATTTCTTGGATTCAGCTCTCCGCGGCCTTCAGTGCCAGTCGAACAACCCGGCGGGAAAATTCCCGGCGGTCATCCATCAGTCGGCTTGCCTTGTCACTAGGTGTCAGGAGAAAGCGGTTGATGATCGGGCCGCGGATGGCATCAAACAACAGCCCGGCCGATGTGCCGACGGGCAGCTGCCCGCGTGTCACGGCACGCGCAATGCATTCACGTGCATCCTGCATCCAGTCCGCCCTGATGGGATCCATGGCCGGATCCAAAATCTCGGGATAAATCTTTGCCTCGATCTGCAGGCGTAGTTCCGCGATGCCGCGAGCCGAATGCAGGTTGACGATGAGTCCCTCGGCCATCTGCTCAAGATCAGTCACCACATCGCCGGTATCTCTTATACCGGGCTGGTTCCGGTAAATCGTGCGCATCGCGCTGGTAAGCAGGTCCTGCTTGCTGGTCCAGCGGCGGTATAGGGCGGCCTTGCCAACCTGGGCGCGCGAGGCCACCGCGTCGATCGTGAATCCGCCCCAGCCAACTTCCGAATAGACCTCAATGGCAGCCCTGCTGACACGGTCCTCAATGCTCGGATCTGCGGGGCGCCCCCGCTGAGCCTCCGCCTGGGTCTTAGTTGCCACTGAAAACCTCTTTCGGTGAGGGCTTGACTTCCCCCACAGAGTCTCCCATAATTTTCGTAACTAATATACAGACGATTGTTGTCTGTATATCTATCGATCTTCCCGCCCCCTGTTGCATTGGCTAAGTCTCTGTCTTCCATCGGAGTACTTCGACTTTCGCCATCCGACGGCTCCGTGGCGACCCTTCTGAAAGGGACATCCCATGGCCGAAAGCCGCACCCTTCACACAGCGCCGCCCTGGAAGTGCACGCAGCATCCATCCCACACCAGCCATCGGCAGTTCCGCCGCAGGCCAGGACAGTGCTGATTAAGGAGAAAGCCATGACCTTCAATTTGCCAAAAGCGACACCGGAAACGGCGCACTTCTGGAACGAAGTCAAAAAGGGGCGTCTCACCCTCCCCTACTGCCTTGATACCGGGCAGTACTTCTTTTACCCACGCTCCTTCTCGCCCTTCACCGGCTCCCGGAACGTGGAGTGGCGGCAGACCAGCGGCAAAGCCACGCTGCACTCCTACGTCATCAACCACCGTCCGCTGCCGGGCCGGGACGTCATCTCGCCGGTAATCGCGCTGGTCAAGCTGGCCGAAGGCCCGGTGCTGATGTCCAACATCGTTGACATCGAACCGGATCCCGCACAGCTGAACCTCGACATGCCGCTGAATGTGAAGTTCGTGCAGATCGAGGGCGTAACCGTCCCGGTCTTTGCCCCGGAAGGAGCTTAATGATGTCCCACACCGCAACCTCCATGCACGGTGGAAACATCTCCGTTATTGGAGCCGCCGAAACCACCGAAATCGGCAGTCTGCCGCACATGTCCATGCTGGACCTGCACGCCGACGCCGCGCTGAACGCCTTGGCTGACGCGGGTCTCACCATCGCCGACATCGACGGGGTGGCCACTGCCGGGCCTATGGCCTTGGAAGTCAGCCATCATCTGGGCATCAACCCCCGTTGGGTAGACGGCACCATGGTCGGCGGCGGCAGCTTCATGCTGCTCGTCCGCCACGCAGCAGCGGCAATCGCCGCCGGGGCCGCCACCACTGTACTCATCACTCACGGCGAGTCCGGCCGCTCCCGGATCGGGATGAACGCCTGGGAACGTTCCCCGGAATCGTTCGTCGGACAATTCGAGCTCCCCTACGGGGCCGAATTTCCCTACACAACCTTCACCGTGCCGGCCCTGCGGTTCCTACATGAGCGCGGCATGTCCCCAGACGATTTGGCCACGGTGGTCCTGGCGCAGCGGGAATGGTCTGCCAAGAATCCCCGCGCCCTCAAGCGCGACATCATCACCCGGGACGAAGTTATGAACGCACCCATGGTCGCCTACCCCTTCACTAAGGAAATGTGCTGCGTCGTCACCGATGGTGGCGGCGCCCTCATCCTCACCTCGGCCGAACGTGCAGCAGACCTGCCCGTCGGCGACCGTGCCGTCTACCTGCTCGGTTCCGGCGAAGCCACCGAGGCTCCGTTGGTATCCCAAATGACGGAGACTGGTTCCTTCCATGCCTTCCGACGCTCCAGCGCCGAGGCATTCTCCACCGCTGGCTTGGACCATGCCGACATCGATCACCTGATGATCTATGACGCCTTCGCCCACCTGCCCCTGTACGGGCTGGAGGATCTGGGATTCGTTGCTCGCGGGGAATCCGCGGCGTTCATCGCTGAAGGTCATACGATTCCAGGAGGCAGACTGCCCATGAATACCAACGGTGGTGGTCTTGCCTATACTCACACCGGCATGTACGGCATGTTCGCCATCCAGGAGGCCATCCGACAGCTCCGTGGTGAAGCCGCTGCCCAGGTGCCGGACGTGCGGACCAGCTTCGTCCAGGGCGTCGGATTCTACTTTGCCTCCGGCGCAAGCCTCATTTTCTCGAACCAACGTCCTTGACAAGAATCCGTGGACTTCCCCGCGCCTAATGCGTCCGCTCCTTAACGGATTTGCACACATCGTCGATATTAAGACAACGGAGTCAAAAGAGATGAACCCAGAAACCCAGCGAGCGAATCACACCGCGTCGCAAGTAGTAAGCGCCCGCATGGACCGGCTGCCGAAGCTCACCCGCACCCATCGACGAAACATCTTCATCCTAATTGCGCTCTTCACCTTCGACTTGATCGATATAGGCACGCTTGCGCTTGTCGCGCCCGCGGTACGGGCCGAGTGGGGCATGTCCCTTGAGGCGGTAGGGGTCCTTACGTCCACCACATTCATCGGTATGACGATCGGTGCCATCGTCGCAGGCCGCGTGGCAGACCGCATAGGGCGCAAGCCCACGCTGATCACAGCTGTTGTCGTCTTCTCCACCGGTTCGCTACTCTCGGCCTTCGCCACCGGACCGGAATGGCTAGGCTGGGCCCGCGTTGTCACCGGCATCGGCATCGGAGCGACCAGCGGTATCATCCTCGTGCTGGTCTCGGAGATGTTCCCCAAGCCCCTGCGCGGGCGCATGATGGCGGTCATCTACGGAGTTTCCGCAATCAGCGTACCGCTCATGGCACTGTTGGCTCGCGTCGTTATCCCCGCCGGCCTTTGGCACGTCATCTTCCTAGTGGGGTCCGGCGGCTTCATCGTCGCGTTGCTTGCCATCAAACTGCTTCCCGAGTCGCCCCGCTGGATGGCGGCGCAAGGCCGATTGGAGCAGGCAGAGGCCGAGATGTCGCGATTTGAGGCGGAGTACGAGGAAGAGACCGGAAAGCAGCTCCCGCCGCCCATATACCAGGATCACCAGTCGTCTGCGACGGGATCCATTTTCGACATCTTCCGCAAGCGTGTCATTGGCCGGACCATCGTGGGCAGCAGCCTGTTCATCCTGGCGACGGTCCTCAACTATGGTCTAAATTCTTGGTTCCCGGTGATCCTGATCGAGCGCGGGTATCCAATAGCAGACGCATACAGCTTCCTCCTAGTGCTTTCGTGCGCGAACTTCCTCGGAGCCTTGCTTTCTTCTACGGTAATCGACCGCTTCGAACGCAAATGGCTCATCCTGGGGGCATCGATTATTCTCGGCCTGATTTACATGGTCATAGGTTTCGTCGATAACGTTCCCGTACTCCTCATCTTCGGATTCAGCGCAGGTTTCGTGCAAAACGCCATCACCACGACGGTGTTCACCTACATGCCAGAAATTTTCCCCGTGGAAATCCGTGGCCAGGGCAGCGGTTTCTCGAACGGCATCGGTCGACTCGGCGGTATCGCCAACTCCCTGCTCATCGGCGTGATCATTGCGACCTTCGCGACCGAAGGTGTCTTCGTCTACCTGACGGTTATCTGCGCCCTAATGGTTGTCGTGGCGCTGTTCGGTCCGGTGATGGGAATCCGCACCGCACACCTCACTCTCAAGCAAGATAAGCAAACTGCGGCCCAACAGGTGGTCGTTGCAGCACAGCAGCTCCCCGAGGCGGCAGACAGGTAGGAGTCCCGCCTGCCGCCGCCCGAAGAGGCGGCAACAGACGCCATACCCACCACACCCGGTAAACGCCCTGCTTGCACGAGACGCACCTAGACCGCGGAAGTATCCGGACTGCGGGCGGCTGTCACTTACATCTTCATCGCGGAAGGAATCATTCATCATGACTATAGAAATGTCCGATCTGTCCTACTTGTCCTACGTCGGCAAAACGGGAGAAGCGACCACCCGATCCTGGAAGTCACAGGACTCGCTTCTCTACGCCGTCGCCGTCGGTGCGGGCGGCGGCGACCCTGCGAGGGAACTCGAGTTTACGACCGAGAACTCTCACGTTGCCCAGCGCGTCCTTCCGTCGTTTGTCTGCGTCGCGGCCACCGCTCCGTTGCCGGACGGCTTCTCAGTCGATATGACCAAGATGCTTCATGCCGAGATGAGCTTCGAGCTCTTCCGGGAGCTGGAGCCATCGGGATCGGTCGTGTCGGTCGCTAAAATCGACAGCGTCTACGACAAGGGCACGGGTGCGCTCGTTTCCTTTTCCACGGAAGTGCGTGATTCCTCCACGAACGAGCTTGTCGCCCGCCTCGGATCCGGAATGTTCCTTCGCGGCGAGGGCAACTTCGGCGGAGAGCGAGGGCCGAAAGACGACTGGCAACTGCCTGCCCGCACTCCTGACAACACCGTGGTATACAAGACACTCAGGGAACAGGCGCTGATCTACCGCCTCACTGGCGACCGAAACCCTCTGCACAGCGATCCCGCCTTCGCTAGGAGCGCAGGCTTCGATGCGCCGATCTTGCACGGAATGTGCACGTACGGGTTTACCGCCCGGGGACTGCTTCACGCCGTCGCTGGTGGTGATCCTGCACGCTTTGGATCGATGTACGGACGATTCAGCAAGAGCGTCACCCCGGGGGAGACCTTGACTATTCAGGTCTGGCTGACCGAGGGCGGTGCCCAGTTTCGCACTCTGGACAGTGACGGTGACGTGGTCATCGATCGCGGCAGGGTAATGCTGCGATGACTGCGTTCAAGGGTCTCCCCGTCCTCGATTACAGCACGGGGGTGGCTGGGCCGGTGGCGGGGATGTTCTTCGCAGACTGCGGGGCCGACGTCATCAAGGTGGACGCACCTTCGCTGGATTCCGCGCTTGATCGGCCTGGCTATGCTCGTGGAACCGCAACAAGCGAAGCGTTCTTCTGGATCCCGGGCAGCCGAAAGACCGGGGTTGAATAGCGGCAAGTGTGCGGGGAGCTGACGTCTGCTTCTTCGGTGATGGTGCCGCGCTGGCCGCCTGAGGCACCGAGGCCGAAGTCTCGGCGGAGCAGAATCACGAGTTGGCGGTTTTATCGCTTCCCGTCTATCTTCCTGACTATGGCCCCCTGGTTGGGAGGGGAATCGCACTGGTTGCTCCTGCGCCCACTGGGCAGGCGATGCGGCAGCCCTCTGTCACCGGCGGCTCGATCAAGTCGATCTGTCCGCACCTCCTCTATACACACGGCACTTGGGCGGCGGCCTCAGGCGTATCGGCTCTGGTGGAGCGCACGATTTCAGGCCGTGGCTAACAGGTTACGGTCTCGGGCAACCAGGTAGCCATGCAAGCAATGATCAACTCGCTGCACGTCGACCCGGAGCTTCCTGACCCGCCGACAACTGTCGGCCCGATGCGACGGCACCCCACCTATCGGCACTTCGAATGCGCTGATGGGCTATGGATCTCACTGGGAGCTCTCGGCCCAAAGTTCGAGACCAACCTTCTTCGGTCTCTCGGTCTCGACGAGATCCTAATCGACCCGCGTATCCAGGGCGTGACGGCCAAAGCGGCACTCCCGGAAAACCTGCCGTGGTGCAGTGAGCTAATCACGGGTGCATTTGCCAGCCGCAGTCGACCCGAGCTGCTTGATCTGATCACCGCCGTGGGCATTCCCTGCGGCCCCAGTGAACTCTCGGAAGGATTGGTTCAACAGGGAGCAGATTCGGGCAATAGGCATGGATACCGACCTTCAGCACCCTATCGGGGGACACGTTGAACTGCTTGGTATCCCGATCGTTCTGACCAGATCGTCCGGAAAAGTACGTACGCGCGCTCCGTCCCCGGGCGAGCAAACGGCATCGCACCCTGGGCGACCAATCCGATGTCAGACCCGCTGCCTCCTCGCTACGTTCCAGGGCCTTTGATTGGATTCCGCATCGTGAACATAGGCACGTTCGTCGCGTCTCCTTATGCGGGGATGCTGTTGAGCCAGCTTGGGGCGGATTTTCCAACCGCCGAGCCGCTCACCGGCGACCCATTCCGTGTCTCGGGCTATGCGTTCAATCGTGAGATGCGCAGCGTCGCATTGACCTCTCCCTGGAGGAAGGGCGAAGTGCATTCCACCGCATTGCCGCGACATGTGACATTGTCATCGAGGCGATGCGTCGGGGGGTGGCGGCGAAGCTCGGCGTCGTCTACGAGAAGCTACGGCAGCATAAGCCTGACATCATCACTCAAACGCTCACTGGCTATGGTGAGGGCGGGCCGCTGTCCGCTCGTCGTGGGGTGAACATGGTCAATCAGGCCGAGAGCGGCATGATCTGCCTGGGGCGCGGATGATGACCGATCGCAAACACCATTGCGATCAATGATGTCGCAACCGCAGCACTAAGCGCCCTCGACTGCGTGATCGCGTTGTATCACCGTCAAATGACGGGTGAGGGCCAGCGGACGTGGGATTCGCTTGCGGCGACCTCGGTCTTCCTCCAAATGGGAGACATGGTGCGGTTCGCCGACCGCATGCCGGCGCGGGTGGCACATGAAGACCCCGAGAGGTCTCGGACCGGTCCAGTCCTTCTATCACACCGCCGACGGCTGGATCTACCTGGATGCAGGGCGAATCATGGGGGAAACAACTGCGCGTTTTCGTCAGGTGGCGATCCTGCGGGCGTCCGAACGCCCAGAGGATTTGACCGGCAGGATACGAGCGATGACGTCCCCTGAAGCGATCGCCCAGCTCTCGATAGCAGGGATTCCAGCTACCACAGCGAGGAATGTCAGACGTTCTTCGCGACCAACGTCTTCTCGACGCAGAGATGTACCATGTCAGCATAAGTGACGACGGGCATAGCTTGATGCAGACGGGCCGCTACGCCGGGTTCAGCAGAACTCAACGACCTGGTCCAATGATTCCTCCCGGTGCGGGGGAGCATTCACGCAAAGTCCTCAAAGAGGCAGGTCTGGCTGCCGAAGAGATCAATTCCCTGATTAGCTGCCAAGCCGTAATTAGTGGCGACAAAGTCGCGCATATCCTACCCATCTCATATCGATGAACCAAAGCAGGGGACGAGGCAGCCGGCTTCGTCCCCTGCTGATTCTTCTTCCCGCCCGACCGCAAAGGATCATCGGTCGGCCCCGACAAAGTGAAATACCTGCTCATCACCACCGAAACAATCGATTCGACACTCGCCTTCGAGTGGGGGATGCTAACCAGTATCGTGTCAACCACGGGCAGGTGCGACAGTCGACGCTACTTGCCCCCGGCGCCTCGAACCCGGCGTCCTCAAGGGCGATCAGGTTCCTCGCGGAGAGCATTTCGGCGTCGGTGATGACGACTATGTGGGCGGAGTAGCCTCGGGCTTTTTCCTCTAGAACAGGTGCACCTCCAGGAAACCCTCCCGGTCCACGAGGATCCCGACTTAGGTCTTCGGGTCGACGCGGTGTTCCTTGCTCATCCCGACCTTACGCAGCTCGTCCTCGTTCTCGAAGTGGAGCATAGTGTCGTCGTAGAACATGCTCATAGTATGCAGCTCATGGCCTCCGAGACCCATCATGCGGATGAGGCGGCTGGGCAACGCTGCACTCCTGCCCTGATTAAGGGCGCCTTAAGTGAGCGCTGGTAGCCAATTGAGGCTCATAGGTTTGCCTGAGTGAAGCCCGCGAAGCCTTGCCCGCGGCATTGCGTGGGAAGTCGGCTACAAAAATGTATTGCTTAGGCCGCTTATACGAGGCAAGAGATTTCTTTGAGAATTCGATCAACTCTTGTCTCAGCTCAGAACTAGGTTCTGGCCCATCCGTAAGTTTGATGACCGCGACCACTCGTTGGCCCCACTCGTCGTCGGGCGCTCCGAAGACTCCGATATCGTCAACGCGGGGGTGAGACATGAACGCCGCCTCGACTTCGGCTGGATAGACGTTTACGCCACCCGAGATAATAAGGTCGCTTCGCCGATCTTGCACGTATAGATAGCCATCGGAATCTAGATGGCCGAAATCGCCGACCGTGACGTATTCGCCGTGCCTACTCGTCGCCGTTTTGCCGGGATCACCCAGGTATTCAAACGGAAGCGTTGACTTGACGTAGATCAGCCCATCGACACCAGGCTCCACCTCAGCTTGGTTGTCGTCGAGGATTACGACCGTGTTGGCTGCAGGCTTTCCTACCGTTCCCGGCTTTTGAAGCCATTCAGCCGAGGAAACTCTAGCCTGCACCATGCCCTCGGTGGAGCCGAAGTACTCCCAGATGACAGGGCCCCACCATTCGATCATTCGGCGCTTTAGACTTGGTGGACACGGGGCTCCAGCATGATTTACAACTTGTAGGCTGGAGTGATCATAGCGATCCCTCACCTCCTTGGAGAGCGCAAGTAGACGGTGAAAATGGGTCGGCACCATGTGTGTATCGGTAACGTGATATTTCTCTATGTCTCGTAGGACCAACTCGGCATTGAATTCCTCGTGCAGGACGAGAGTGTGACCGAGGTGCAGTGAACCGGTGGCGACGCCACCCGGACCCGAATGGTACAAGGGCGAGCAGACGAGATGAGCCCCGGTTTCCGACAGCGTTCCTCGCACGATCACCATATCGGTGAAATTCCGTGCCATTGCCGAAGGCGACGCATCGAACATTTGGCGCTTGACGCCCTTCGGCTTACCGGTGGTACCAGACGTGTAGTAAAGGTAGTTTCCTGCACGAGCATCTTCAGGAGGGCTGTCCGGATATCCATCGCCGAGATCTTGATACTGGTGCCAACCGGGGATCGCCGCTCCGATCGAGTAGCGATCAAGCGGCAACGTTTCCAGAACTGACAGCCTCCGTGCATCTTCTGGGCTCGCGATCAATACTTTGGCGTCGCTGTCGCGGAGTATGTACTCGAGCTCGTGTGGCTGAAGGTGCCAATTGATGGGCAGGAAGTACAGACCGATCTGTTGAGCCGCTAAAGAGACTTCCCAGAATTCACGCCCATTCCTCACGACGGCCGACACCACGTCGCCCGGTCTTAAGGCGAGGTCTCTAAGATGGTGGCTAATCATATTGGAGCGGTCGATCAGCTCCCCGTAGGAAACCGCCACGTCTTTCGTAATGAGTGCAATTCGGTTGGGGTCCTTCCGAGCCCACTCGTACGCCCCGCGGGCGCCCTCATTTACTTGCGCGGAGTGCACCAAGTTCTTCATTGTCATTCTTTTGCCTCCGTTCTCCATTGAATTTCCAGCAGGCCTTATCAAACATCTCGTCCATCATATCGCATGCGGCTGTCGATAGGCGACTGTCGTCAGCCGACGGCGCTCAATGGGCCGCGGTGTCCTGCGTCCGGGAGGCGGTGCAAAACAGTGGGGTCTTGGTGAGCATGTCGTCCAGGCGGCGGCGGGTGGTGCGGTGTTTGCGAGCGTTGACCAGGGTCATGAACTGCCCGCAGGCAGTTCCAGCCCGGCGAACGAGTCATATTCCGGCAGCAGGTTTCGGGTCTTAGGGCTCGAGGTCGGCTTTGGCGGCTTTCACCTGGTCCTCCACCCCGCCTTTCGAGGCCCGGATCGGGCAGTCAGCAAGTTTAGAACCTCGACGGAATAGTGCTTCGCGTAGGCGGCGTGGATCTCGGAGCAGGCCACCCTGGAGTGGTCACAGATCGCGGAGTCCAGGTAGGCGTAGGCGGCCCCGCACCCGTTCTTGTTGCCCTTCACCCAGCCCAGGTGCGGGGTCCGCCGCCCTCTGGGATCCGGCCGACTTGCTTCACGTGCACGTGCATCAGATCGGCGGGCCACTCGAGTTCGTAGCGCAGCGGTTTGGCCTTTCGCACCCCATCCAGGTGTTCAGGTCGATATGCCAAAGCAGAGGCACCCGGTAGCGGTTGAGGACCTTCGACGCCGTCGCCTGCGGCAACCCCGGATGTTAATGGATCCGGGCGGACCCGCCGCCTGCTCACCCGCAGCGCGACGTTGTGACGCTCCGTCCGCTGTGATGTCCGGTTCGGTAAGTGATGGGGCCGGGGCGAGCGCTCTCCAGCTCGGCCTCGCCCTCCGCCCGAAAGCGGGCCACTCATTTGGACAGGTGCCGGGGGAGACCTGCAGGCGCTGGAACCAAATGGACGCGCAAGCTCTTCGCGCGACTGGAGTAAATAGGAGTTGTTGACAGCCTTATCCATCGCGTCATCTAGATGCTTGTCCAAAGAGTAGTAGTGCGTCTGGCATGGTCTTTGGCCTGAACAAGCTGCACAGCAGAAGAAAAGCCGGCTGGAAAAAATAAGTGCATCAACGCGTGCGCCGCTAGGGAGGCAGCTTTGCGCTCAAGAGCTTCCCCAAGTTCAAAAGAGCTCGTCGGCTTAATCAAGCGATATCTCCGTTGCGACCACACCTCGCCCCCGGTAACGCGTCGCTCGGACAGCTCGACCTCAGCCAGCACCGTTCCGGGCGGCAGGCGCCACTCGAGAGTGTCGTCAAGCAGGGATACATACGCCCGTTCACGGCACGCATTCGGTCCCTTCCATAAAATGAAAGGTTCATCAGGCCTCAATGTATACAAACACCGCCTCAAAAGAAATATTTCGGCCTATGGGTCGGTTCTTAGTCCATTTGTGTATACACTTTAACGCAGGACGTGTCACCAAGACGGGCTTACCGGTAAATTTGCGGGCCCAGAGAACCGTGTTTTTAGCAGCCAGTGAGGTTATTGGCCCGCTCGGGGACCACCCTCTGGGCTTGGAGTGCTGCGGCTGCTAAAACTGCTGCCCCAGCCGGCGTTGGTCTAGGCCGCCGAAACAGTGACTCAAGCGCCAATGGTTCCCTGTCTTGTTTCTTGAAGAAGATTTTGGGTTTCCCCACATCACGCCTCGGCTGCTGTGCGAGCAAGCTGTTGGAGAAAGAGAGTAAACGTGACGCGTATTGGCATTGTGGCCGAGTTGGGCCGCGAAACACGGGTGGCGGCGACGCCTGTCACCGTGAAGCAGTTGTTGGGGTTGGGCTACGAGATTGTGGTCGAGAAGGGCGCAGGCGAGGGGGCCTCCTTCCGTGATGAGGCTTACGCCGAAGCGGGGGCCCTGGTTGTGGGCGCTGATGAGGCTTGGGGCAGCGAGGTGGTGTTGCGGATCAATCCGCCCACTGAGGATGAGATCGCCCGTCTCACCGAGGGTGCCACGCTGATCGGGTCGTTGAGCCCGGGATTGCGGCCTGAGTTGGTGGAAGCGTTGGCGGCGCGTCCGATCACGGCGCTGGCGTTGGATGCGGTGCCGCGGATCTCGCGGGCCCAGTCGATGGATGTGCTTAGTTCGATGGCGAACATTGCCGGGTACCGTGCCGTGATCGAGGCCGCGCACGAGTTCGGCCGGTTTTTCACGGGACAGGTCACCGCGGCGGGCAAGGTCCCGCCGGCGAAGGTCCTGGTCGCGGGCGCGGGCGTCGCCGGATTGGCGGCGATCGGCGCTGCGAGCAGCCTGGGCGCTATTGTCCGGGCGACGGACCCGCGGCCGGAGGTCGCCGACCAGGTGAAATCCATTGGCGGTACCTACCTCAAGGTCGAAGTCGCCGAAGAGATGAAGTCCACGGACGGATACGCGAAGGCCACGTCCGAGGCTTACAACGCCAGGGCCGCGGAAATCTACTCCGAGCAGGCAGCGGATGTGGACATCATCATCACCACCGCCCTGATCCCGGGACGCCCGGCGCCGAAGCTGCTCACCGCCGAGGACGTGGCAAGCATGAAGGCCGGCAGCGTGATCGTGGACATGGCAGCGGGCCAGGGCGGAAACGTCGAAGGCTCCGTCGCCGGGGAACGCATTGTCACTGATAACGGGGTGGTGATCCTGGGCTACACGGATCTGCCGGCACGGCTCCCGGCCCAGGCCTCCCAGCTGTACGGGACGAACATGGTCAACCTCCTCAAGCTCCTCACCCCGGACAAGGACGGTCAGCTTCGGATCGATTTCGACGACGTTGTCCAGCGGTCAGTGACGGTGGTGCGCGAGGGCGAGAAGACCTGGCCCCCGCCCCCGGTCCAGGTCTCCGCCGCACCAGCAGTGACGACCGACGCCGGAACGGCCGCCGAAAACCCTGCACCGAAGACGAAACAGGGCGTCAGCACGGCCGGCAAGGCAGGGCTCTTCGCGGCGGGTATCGCGGTGCTGTTCGGGATCAACGCGGTCGCCCCGGCGCCGTTGCCGCAGCACTTCACGGTGCTGATGCTCTCGATCGTGGTCGGCTTCTATGTGATCGGGAAAGTCCACCACGCCCTGCACACGCCGCTGATGTCCGTGACGAACGCGATCTCCGGAATCATCGTCGTCGGTGCGCTGCTGCAGGTCACCTCCGAGAACATCGTGATGCAGGTCCTCGCCGCCGTCGCGGTCCTGCTGGCCAGCATCAACATTTTCGGCGGCTTCGCTGTCACCCGGCGGATGCTCGCCATGTTCTCCGCCGGGAAGGCCCGTTCATGAGCGCCGTCACCGCAACAGCAGCAGCAACACTTACGAGGAGCTTTACCGTGACTGATACCGTCTCCGGTCCGTTGACCGCCGACTCCATCGCGGGGGCGGCTTACATCGTCGCGGCCCTGCTGTTCATTCTCAGCCTTGCCGGGCTGAGCAAGCACGAGAAAGCACGCGCCGGGGTCGTCTACGGCATCACCGGCATGGTCATCGCCCTCGCCGCCACCATCTGGCTGACCCTGCAGGACGCCTGGGGCACCGGCCACGCCCTCACCGGCCTGGGCCTGCTGGTCGCCGCGGTCGCCGTCGGCGGGGCCATCGGGCTCTGGCGCGCCCGGGTGGTCGAAATGACCGGCATGCCCGAACTCATCGCCCTGCTGCACAGCTTCGTGGGCCTCGCCGCGGTCCTGGTGGGCTGGAACGGACACCTCGAAGCCCCCGCCTTGTCTTCGGACCTGACGGCGATCCACCACGCCGAGGTCTTCATCGGGGTGTTCATCGGCGCCGTGACGTTCACCGGCTCGATCGTGGCGTTCCTGAAACTCTCCGCCCGGATGAAATCCTCACCCCTGATGCTGCCGGGCAAAAACGCCATCAACCTCGGCGCCCTCGCCGCGTTCATCGCCCTGACCGTCTGGTACGTCAACGACTCCCAGCTCTGGCTGCTCATCGTCGTCACCGTCCTTGCCCTGGGGCTGGGCTGGCACCTGGTCGCCTCCATCGGCGGCGGCGACATGCCCGTCGTCGTCTCCATGCTCAACAGCTACTCCGGCTGGGCCGCCGCCGCGGCCGGCTTCCTACTCAACAACGACCTGCTCATCATCACCGGAGCCCTGGTCGGCTCCTCGGGCGCCTACCTGTCCTACATCATGTGCAAAGCAATGAACCGGTCCTTCATCTCCGTGATCGCCGGCGGGTTCGGCATCGCCGCCCCCGCCAGCAAAGGAGACACGGACCAGGGCGAGCACCGCGAAATCACCGCCGAAGCCACAGCGGAAATGCTCACCAACGCCTCGTCCGTGGTCATCACCCCCGGCTACGGCATGGCCGTCGCCCAGGCCCAGTACCCCGTGGCCGAACTCGCCCACCAGCTCCGTGAAAAGGGCGTGAACGTCAGGTTCGGCATCCACCCCGTCGCCGGCCGCCTCCCAGGGCACATGAACGTCCTCCTCGCCGAAGCCAAAGTCCCATACGACATCGTCCTGGAAATGGACGAAATCAACGACGACCTCGGAGACACCTCCGTCGTCCTCGTGATCGGGGCGAACGACACAGTCAACCCCGCAGCAGCCGAAGACCCCGGCAGCCCGATCGCCGGCATGCCCGTCCTTAAAGTCTGGGAAGCAGAGAACGTCATCGTGTTCAAACGCTCCATGGCTACAGGGTACGCCGGTGTACAGAACCCTCTGTTCTTCCGGGACAACTCCCAAATGCTCTTCGGCGACGCCAAACAACGCGTCGAAGACATCCTCAAAGCCTTCTAAGGGACCACACCTCTAAATGCCCCCGTCATAATCTGCAGCACTTTCCGGCCCAGGCCGGCGGGGTTCATGCATGCACTGACCGCTTAAGAAGACGAAACGGGTGGAAACCATCCCGCTACACCGGGTCCCCTCCCAGGGCCACAAAGTCCTGATCCGGCGTGCCATTCAGGCCTCCAGAAGAACCACGAGCACTGCAGCTCCCTGGAGCGCCGGTATGGCGAACTGTTGGAGTGGTATCTCAGCCAGCGGTCAGTTTCCCCGAGAGTGAATCGCAGTGAATGAGTCCGAACAGCCAAGAAAGCAACCGGGGCAGCGTTAGCTGTGACCTATTCCCCGGCATCCATAAAGCCGCGGTGGGGCGCCGATGGTCACCCGGATCATCAACTATCGCAACGAGTCAAGGCGCCTCACCGCTTTATCGTGACAGGGCATGGCACGGCTACTAACTGAGCGGGCGGAAGCCCCGGTAACTAAAGAACCGTCATGCCGTCACTTGTGTTCATATTTTTCGTACTTTTCCAGAAAAGGAATCTCACGAAGCCTAATAGCAGAACACCCTGTGTCTTTGTGCGCCCGGGGGCGGCATCGTTGCCCTCTGCAGCGGCCGACAACGCAAAGCGTGAATCCATAAGGCCGCACCGTGAGGACATTAAATTCCGGCGCTGAAGGCGGCAGCGTGAGCACGTCATATTCGTCTCGAAGACGTCCAATCCCGGGAGTAGGTGCGTTCGCGTTGATCACTCTGATTGACCGCGACCGCAGGCCGGTGACCTTCAGCCACGAGTCATTGAACGAACTCGGCACCCTCCTTCGAAATGTCCGCTACCGCGCGACGGCGGGAGAATTCGTCGGGGTGGTATTACCGGCCAGGGCAGGAGATGTGTCGCCGGCGCGGATCTGACCGCCACGCGCGACCTCAGGAGGCAGGCTCGGCACAGGAGATTGCCGTCCTTGGCCACGAGGTCTTTGGTGCCTTGGCCGCGATGGCCGTACGGACCTTCATGTTAGTAACGGCGCAGCAATTGGAGGCGGCCTTGAAATCGCCCTTGCCGCCGAATACCGCACTGTCTCGTCCGCGGCGAACGGTATCGCTTTGCCCGAGGCGTACCTGGGCCTGGTCCCCGGGTGGGGCCGGGGTGTCCTGGCTCCCGCAGCTGATTGGCCCCCGCAACTCCATCAAGGTCATGATCGAAAACGAACTGGCCAACAACAGGACCCTCAACATTCCGGTCGCCCACGACATGGGGATCGCGTGCTGATTGCCGAGAATCCTGATGCGACGGCACTTGGTGTCGCATCTGTCGACCCCTGGTTGCCGCCGCTGACCATTTACAGCCCGACGCGGTCCTGCTCTCTCACTCGCTCGACGGCCGCGACCTTGCAGGCCCTATGTCCGCCCGGTTACATCCTGCAATCTCCGCTGACGCGATCGGGGTATCGCGTGAGGAGCTCGGAGTGGTTGCAACCCACTCCGTCTATGGTGGCACGCACAACGTGACTTCCGGTTGTGCAGGCGGGTTCGAACCGTTCGGCATTCGAACTCCAGAACTTCAGGGTCACCAACCAGATGCCGCCCCTCGCCGACGACCATTGCCAGGCCAGCCGGCACCGTCAGGGCATGCGGTCACCACGGCCAGGTCCGTTGGCAAAGCATGCCCGGCTGGGTGGGCGCTGCCGCGGTAAGGCTGATCCGCATGCTCCTGGCCGCCGTCCGGCCGGCGGTCACAAACATACGCAGCAGCTCGGCCGGGGCGTCGAGTTCCTGCTCGGCGGCCTCAAGGGCCTGGCAGGCCCGCCCGTGGGGGGGCAGCGGAGGTCTCGGCACCTCAGGCATGCCCACCGGGACAGGACACTGCTCAGGGCGAAATGGAGATGGCCTGCTGCGATCCAGTCTTTACGGGCACCGAAGCGTCCAAAATCCGAGATGGAGACGCTACCAGGCGGAGATTGATTGTGCGAGGCATCTCGGGGGAAAGTCCACTGGGCCAGAACTACCGAATGTTGTAGCGATACATGTCGGCGGTCTCCAGCAGTGCTGAGAACCGTTCGCGGCCCATTTATAAGAATAGATCGACGGTCACACCCGGTTTGGTCTTCAATGGGGAGGATTCCCCTTTGGTGAACCTGATGCTTTCGGTCAGGGGACCTTCGCTGAGTTCGAACGGACCCCGATCGGGGAACGCCAGCGCGAAGGTGTTACCCTGGCCAAGGCCCGCGGCGCCTACTGCGGACGCCGGAGGGCGCTCTCGCCCGAGAACGCCGCCGAGCTGCGGCGCCGGCCCGGGGTGGGGGAGCAGAAGAAGACCGGCCTGGCCCGGGTATTCGGTATCAGCCGTGGAACCTTGTACCAGTACCTCAGAACAGAGAGCTGAAGGCAGGAGCGAGCGCTGCAACCGGCTTTGGACCAAATACGCCGGGCGCAGAGGACTTAGTTGTGACTATTCGTTAAGAATACCGGTTGTTTCACAGCCCGGTTGGCGGTTTAGCTGATTCTGGTGACCAGGGCGAAGCGTGCGACCCCAAGACGTCGGATGGGGGAGTTATGCCAAGATCCTCCGCTGCCTGAGGGAGATGTGCCTGATGACAGCCACTGTGTGGACCGCACGCATGGCCAAGACCGCAAAGGCCGCATTTTTGAATGCGGTGGACTCACCCGCTCGTCGCCGCTATCCCGCGAGGAGGTATTGGATCATTTGGTATCAGATCCTGGACCAACCTAGCTGGCGCAGTGGTCTCATCGGGCGGCTGGCGGCTCGGATTCAGATCCGGCCCGGAAGGTTGCCGTCATCGAAGCACAGCCGGCCGTGGTTCCGTGAGGGGCACGTCGATGTCGTAGTCCTTGGAGCGCAGGTACACGACGTGGCTGGCTGTTTCGGAGACAGCCAGCCGCAGCGAGAAGGCCTGCAGGGACTCCCAGCCCCGGGACCAGGTCAGGTGCCGGGCGATGTCCCAGACGGTTTGTGGCCGGTGCACCTCCATCACCCGCAGGACCTCGGCGGAGCGTTCCCGGTTGTGCTCGATGAGCTGTGCGACCCGGCGCTGCATGCCGCTGAACCGGTACTCGTGCGCCGGGCAGATCTCCATGGCGTCCTCGAACGCGATCAGGTCCAGGGACTCGTAGTAGTCCGCCAAAGGGTTGGCAGGCCCGGGCAGCTCCAGAGCGATGTGCGGGGAGATGCGCGGCAGGACGTGGTCCCCGCTGAAGATCATCCCGTGCGGCTCATCGACCAGGCATATGTGCCCCGGTGAATGCCCCGGGGTGGTGACCACCCGTAGCTCCAGCCCTTTGGCGGGCACCAGGCTGCCGTCGGTGAGCCGCAGGTCCGGATCCGCGAGGTTCTGCAGTTGGAGCAGACTCCGGTGGTTCAGGGCCACCTCGGCCAGCCGGTCCGCCGGCACGCCCCACAGCGTCAGCTCCTCGCGGTCGTTGCGCAGGACAAGGTCAGCGTCCCCGGCGGCACTGAGCCGGCGCACTTCCTTCTCCCCCAGGGCCACCCACGCTCCCGTTGCCGCGCGCAGGCGGGCGGCCATGCCGAGATGGTCCGAGTGGAAATGGGTGGCCACGATGCCCGTGAGGTCCCTCAGGCCCAGACCTGCCTGCCGCAGTCCAGCAGCCAAATGCTCCAGGCCGGCATCGCTGTCCCAGCCCGGATCGATCAGGACGGCGTCACCGTCGCCCAAGAGTAGATAACTCAGGGTATAGCGCATGGGATTGTCCGGGAAGGGGACGGGAATGGACCACACCTCCGCGCCGAGCTGCTCCACAGGCGGCAGCACCCTGTTCTGCCACGCTTCCTTCTGGGCGTGGCCGGTGAGGGTAATCGGCGGCAGGCTCATGAGTTTCCTTTCAAACAGCAAAAATGGGTGTGTGACTGGGCTTAGCCGGATCCTGAATGTCGTCTGTGCATTCTGCATACCCGAGTTATCGTGACGGTGGTGCAACAGTAGCGGTTGAGCCACGGCTTAAGCGGGCACAGTTTGCGGGCGGGGCATACGCGAATCGGGGAGGCCAATGTCTACGCTGTTAGACCAATCCGCGTCTCGAAACGTTGTACAGGAACTTTTTTGGTTCGCGGATACACGGAGGTATTCGGTGACCAGTTCTTGAATTTGGCGGGAGAAGTCGCTGGACTGCTCCAGGGCTTGTTCGACGTGCCGAGTTCCCATCGCCTCTTCGGGTCGTTGACCATCCTGAAAGCTAGCTTTCGGAATGGTCAGCTGGTTGTCCCTTTCATCCTGGATGTTCTGCGGATTTTTCCATGAACGAGGCGGACGCTCATGCCGAGGACGTCCCTACCTTCGCAGTCCCGGGCCTCGCTATGTGCTTGGCGCGGGCGAGTGTCGTGCGGGCGTGCCGCAGGACGGGTTCGTCCACCATCCGTCCTTCGAAGGTGAATACCCCGCCTGACTGCCCGGCGGCGGCGAGCATCCGCCGGGCCTGCTCCACCTCGGCAGGAGCCGGGATGAAGGACTCGCGAATGATGGGCATCTGGCCGGGATGGATGGACGCCTTGGCTGCGAAGCCGGAGGCGACAGCATCGTCGGATTCGGCTTTGAGCCCGGTCAGGTCGGCAATGTCCAGGTAGACAGAGTCCAGTGCCGCTTTCCCGGCCGCGCTTGCGGCGAGCAGCACGTGCGACCGGGCGTGCAGGGCCACGTCCCGGTACCGGCCGTCGGGCCGGCGGCTGGACGTGCCGCCCAGTGAGGCGACCAGGTCTTCCGCACCCCACATGAGGGCCGCCACATTGGGTGCTGCCGCAATGCACGGCGCGTTGATGATGCCTCTGGCTGTTTCACACAGGGCCACCAGCGAGTAGTTGGCCAGCTGTGCCAGCGACTCTGGCTCCTCGGTCTTGGCCAGCATGACGTACCTGTAGCGGGTCTGCTGGAGTGCGTGCAGGTCCATTGCGAAGTCGTCGGTGTCCGCCGGGTTGATCCTGACGATGGTCCGGTCCGGGTCCATGGGGTTCGCAATGAGGGTTTGCCGTGCCTGTTCCCGGTCCCCGGGGGCCACGGCGTCCTCGAGGTCCAAGATGACTGCGTCAGCCCGATCCATCGCCTTGCCGTAGCGGTCCGGGCGGTCGGCGGGGCAGAAGAGGATCGCCGGGCCCATCTCAAAGGCTGCCACGGCTACTCCTGTCCGGCTGATACGGTGACTTCGTGCGCCTCGCGTGTCCACATCAGGCAGGTGCGTGTTGCTTCCGCCACTACGACACCGTCCTGGTTGCGGCCGGTGTGCTTCATGCCCACCACTCCCTGGCCGGGGCGGGAGGCGGACCGCCGGACCTCTGTCACTTCCGTTTCGGTGTACAGGGTGTCGCCGTGGAACATCGGATGCGGGAAGCGGACGTCCGTGAGGCCAAGCTGGCCGATGATGGTTCCTTCCGTCATCTGGGGCACGGACTGGCCGATCATGGTGCCCAGGGTGAAGAGGGAGTTCATGAGCCTTTGGCCGAAGGGCTGGGTGGCACTCCACGCAGCATCCAGGTGCAGGCCCTGGTTGTTCATGGTCAACGAGGTGAAAAGGACATTGTCCGTTTCCGTGAGGGTGCGGCCGGGCCTGTGGGCGTAGACCGTGCCTTCCTGGAGTTCATCAAGGTAGAGACCGCGCTGCTGGATGCGTTTAGTGTCCGTGGTGTCCATGGGATTATCCCTTCACTTCTTCGAGCTGTTGCGTCGCCGCCGTTTCGGCGGTCACAGGGTCTCTGTCGCCGTCCCCGGTCTCAAGAGAGAGCGACTCCACGGTTGCCACGATCTGCGCGGCTTTGACCAGGTCGCCCGCCTTCAGGCTCAACCGCACGACGCCGGAGACCGGAGCCGTGAGCTGGTGCTCCATCTTCATCGCCTCGATGGACAGCAACGGCTGCCCCGCCTCCACGAGCTCCAGGTCCACGACGGCGACGGCGATAACTGTGCCGGGCATGGGCGAACGGACTTCTGGGGAGGCTGCGCCTGCGTCGCGTTCCAGGGAGGCGAGGCGGCGCTGGAGCCGCTCCTGCCGGCTGAGCCGCCGGGCAGCGCCGCTCCATCCGGCGATGCCGAGCCACGCGGTGCCGTCGGCGGCGACGGCGACGGCCACCCGCCGCCGGGTGCCGTTCACTGAGGCTGAGCCATCGGCAAGGGTCTTGACGCGGAACGGCTCACCGTCGATGCCGAACGTCCGGCCCTCCGCGTCCCGGCTGACGGTGACGGTGTGCGTCTGGCCGTAAACTTCCAGATGGATCGACGCCGGCACATTGCCGCTGACCCGCCAGCCGTCCCCGGTGCCCCAGGGACCGGGAGCGTCCGGCTGGCTGGTCATCAAAGCGTGGGCCACGAGGGCAAGGTCCTCTGCGCTGAAAGTCCGGAACGGCATGGAAGCGATTTTGCGGTCGATCAGGGTGGTGTCCAGGCGCCCTGCGGCGACGTCCTCGTCGGCAATGAGCAGCCGCAGGTATTCGACGTTTGTCCTAACACCCAGCAGGACCGTGTCGGCGAGGGCACGGTCCAGCACGTCGAGTGCCTGTTTGCGGTCCGTGTTCCACACGATGACCTTGGCGACCATCGGGTCATAGTGCGGTGAGACCTCCAGGTCCTGGGTGAGGGAGCTGTCCACCCGGACGCCGGGACCGGAAGGTTCCCGGATCTGCAGCAGCCGGCCGATGGACGGCATGAAGCCATGAGCTGGGTCTTCGGCGTAGACGCGCGCTTCGATCGCGTGCCCTTCGAGCTTGACGTCGGACTGGGCGACGGTGAGGACCTCACCTGCGGCGATCCGGACCTGCCATTCGACCAGGTCCAGCCGTTCGCCGTTGACGCGGACGACCTCTTCGGTGACGGGATGCTCCACCTGGAGACGGGTGTTCATTTCCATGAAGAAGAACTCGTCCGGGGCCTCGTCGGAGACCAGAAACTCCACGGTGCCGGCGCCGACATAGTTCACCGAACAGGCGGCGTCAACCGCCGCCGCGCCGATCCGTGCCCGGATTTCGGCGCCGTTGGGCAAGCCCTGGAGCAGCGGCGCGGGTGCTTCCTCGATGACCTTCTGGTGCCGGCGCTGCAGGGAGCACTCACGCTCGCCCAGGTGGATGGTGTTGCCGTGACGGTCGGCGAGGATCTGGACCTCGATGTGCCGGGGGGAGCGGACCAGCCGTTCCAGGAACAGCGTGTCGTCGCCGAAGGAGCTCTTGGCGACGCGCCGGGCGGTTTCCAGGGTGGCCGGCAGATCCTCGGCCCGCTCCACCACGTGCATGCCCTTGCCGCCACCACCGGCTGAGGGCTTGATCAGCAGCGGGAAGCCGATGCCGGCCGCAGCCTCGATCAGCTGCTCATTGTTCAGTCCGGGTTCGGCGATGCCCGGAACCACGGGAACGCCGTGCGCGACCACGTGGTTCTTGGAGCGGATCTTGTCCCCCATCATGTTGATGGAATGGACGTCCGGACCGATGAAGGCAATCCCTGCATCCACCAAAGCACGCGCGAACTCAACATTTTCCGAGAGGAAGCCATAGCCCGGGTGCACAGCCTGGGCCCCGGTGCGGCGGCAGGCATCCACCAAGGCATCAATCTTGAGGTAACTTTCCGCCGCAGCGGCGGGTCCGATGCATATCGAGACGTCCGCCTCCCGAACGTGGCGTGCGTCAGCGTCGGCCTCTGAGTATACGGCGACGGATGTTATTCCGAGACGACGCAAGGTACGGATAACGCGGCAAGCGATTTCGCCGCGGTTGGCGACCAGCACGGTGTCGAAGATTCTGGTGGTCATGTCGGTGCTTCCTTGCGCTGGTTTGGTCATGGCGGTCACATCCGGAACAGGCCGAAGGAGGTCTCCGGCAGCGGGGTGCGGGAGACAGCGTCGAGCGCCATGCCCAGCACTCGGCGCGTGTCAACGGGGTCGATGATTCCGTCGTCCCAGAGGCGGGCGGTGGAGTAGTACGGGCTGCCCTGGTCCTCGAACTGCTGTTTCACGGGTGCCTTAAATGCCGCTTCATCTTCTGGAGACCATTCCTCGCCGGCAGCCTCGTACTGGTCGCGTTTGACCGTGGCGAGCACACTGGAGGCCTGGTTGCCGCCCATCACGGAGATCCGGGATGCTGGCCACATCCACAGGAACCGCGGCGAGTAGGCCCGCCCGCACATGGAGTAGTTCCCGGCGCCGAAGGATCCGCCGATCACCACGGTCAGCTTGGGCACCCGGACGGTGGCGACAGCGGTGACCATCTTGGCGCCGTTTTTGGCGATGCCGCCGTGCTCATAGTCCTTCCCGACCATAAATCCGGAGAGGTTCTGCAGGAAGACCAGCGGGATGCCGCGCTGGTCACAGAGTTCGATGAAATGCGCGCCCTTGAGGGCGGACTCGCTGAACAGCACGCCGTTGTTGGCCACGATCCCTACGGGGTGGCCGTGCAGCCTGGCGAATCCGGTGACCAGGGTGGTGCCGTAGTTGGCCTTGAACTCATGGAATTCGCTGCCGTCCACCAAGCGGGAGATCACCTCGCGGACATCGTACTGCTCGTTCACGTCAACCGGAACCACGTCGTACAGTTCCTGCGGGTCTGCGACAGGTGGCAGCACGACCTCGGACACTTCCCAGACGGGATCGGCGGGCTTCGGCAGGGTGGAAACGATGTCCCGGATGATCTGCAGGGCGTGCTCGTCATTTTCGGCCAGATGGTCCGTGACACCGGAGATCTTTGAATGGACCTCGCCGCCGCCGAGCTCCTCCGGTGTTACGATTTCGCCGATGGCCGCTTTCACCAGTGGCGGACCGCCCAGGAAGATGGTGCCCTGGTTGCGGACGATCACTGTCTCATCACTCATCGCCGGAACGTAAGCGCCGCCAGCGGTGCACGACCCCATTACTGACGCGATCTGCGGGATACCCGCTGCGGACATTTTGGCCTGGTTGTAGAAGATGCGGCCGAAGTGCTCCTTGTCAGGGAAGACCTCATCCTGCATGGGCAGAAACGCCCCGCCGGAGTCCACGAGGTAAATGCAGGGCAGCCGGTTCTCCAGCGCGATCTCCTGCGCCCGGAGGTGCTTCTTCACCGTCATCGGAAAGTATGTTCCACCCTTGACCGTGGCGTCATTGGAGATGACCAACACCTGGCGGCCATGTACCACACCGACTCCTGCGATAACACCCGCACCAGGGGCCTCGTCGTTGTACAACCCGTTTGCCGCAAGGGGGGCAATCTCCAGGAACGGGCTGCCTTCATCCAGCAGGTAGTCAATGCGGTCCCGGGGCAGGAGCTTTCCGCGGGCAACGTGCCGCTCCCTTGATTTCTCCGGGCCTCCCAGGGCCGTCCGGGCTAGCCGTTGCCTCAAGTCCTCGGCCAGTGCTTGTTGCGCGATGGCATTCTCAGGCCATCTCGTTTCTGACGACACGAGGCTGCCGGTCTGTGTTCTCACCTGTTCTCTTCTCCAATCAGGGAAACTTGCCACAACTTTTCAGCGAGCCCGTTGTCTCTCTCGTGTGTGGTCGTTACGCTTCGGCTGTCGCCGGTGCTTGAATACTTGGTTACGGGGCAGCTCGATGGAGCGTGCGGAGAAAAGGCATGGAAGTTACCGTTTTCGACGACGTGACGGCTCTTTAAGCGGTTCGGGGGCTGTCCAGTGAACTGTGGGGGCCAGGGCCGGTGGTCCCGTTTTCTCCGCGCTGGTTCCGCACCTCCGGGCCGAGTGGCCCGCGCTAGAGGTGCGGTTCGATACTGGTCAGCTTGCGGGGGTGGGGGTAGCTTCGAGCTTTCGGCGCATTATCTTCCCGCTCGATGTCGTCGGCAGGCGGTCGACCAAGTGTATTTTTTTCGGAACTTTGTACGCTGCCAATCGAGTGCGACAGTAGGCGATCAGCTCGTCCGTATCGGCTTTTTGGCCAGGGGCCGGAACCACGTAGGCGTGCGCGATTTCACCCTTAAGTTCGTCGGGCCTCCGGCCCACGCCGACCATAGCCACTGCCGGATGCCCTATCAGGACTCTTTCGATTTCGGCCGGGTAGACGTTATACCCGCCTGTGACGATCATGTCCTTGAGCCGGTCGATGATATAGAAGTGGCCCACGCCGTCGTGTATGGAGATATCTCCGGTATGCAGCCAGCCGTCGGCATCGATGGTCTCTGCGGTAGCGGCAGGGTTGTTGAAATAGCCCATCATGACAATCGGGCCTCTGACCATGAGTTCGCCCGGTTCATTCGGTGAACACTCCCTCGTGGGGTCATCGGGCCGCACGGCCTTGAGCTGCACCCCGGGAAGGGCTACACCCACTGAGCCCTGTGGGCCGGGAGCATGCAAGGCGTGGGTGGCGCCCAAGCCAGATATTTCGGTCATTCCCCAAAGCTCGAGCAGGGGTGCCCCGCTCCGGAGTTCCCATGCGTCAATGACGCTGGTGGCGATGGTCTGCCCCCCCACAGTGCTACGGGTCAGAGATGCGATGTCGGCTTTTTCCAGGGCAGCGTCCGCTAACATCATCGCGTACATCGCGGGCACGCCTTCGAACATCGTCGCGCGGTGCTCTTGAATGTGCATCAGGGCGAGGGAGGCATCAAAACGCTTCATCAGCACAACCTGGCCGCCCGCCATGAGTGTGCCATTGATGACAACATTGCCGTAAACATGAGCCGCAGGAAGGGCCGAAACTACAACGTCGTCTGCACTGCGACCATGCATCGCGGCAGTGTAAGCACAGTTGAGGACAAGCGACCGATGCGACTGCATGGCCCCCTTCGGCCGGCCCGTTGTCCCTGATGTGTATGCGATGCACGCAAGGGCGTCGGAGTCCACCGGGTAGGGCGAAAACTGCGACCCGTCTTCCGCGAGCAGGACAGAGAACGACACCGCGTCTTTCACACCAGTTTCGAAGGTGACTACGAGGGCAAGTGTGTCAACGTCATCCAGGGCGGCACTGACGGCTTCGAGCCGGTCGCCCGAGGCGATCAGGGCTTTGGCCCCAGAGTCCTTGAGGACAAAATTCACCTCTTCGCCGGTGAGCATTACGTTGAGCGGGTTCACAACCGCACCGATCTTCAGCACGGCGTGGTAAGCCACTATCCATTCCCAGCGATTCGGGGCAAAAATTGCGACACGATCACCGGGATCAATCCCGCGACGGAGGAGACCTACCGCCACATTGCTGGACTCGCTATCAAGCTGCGCGAAAGTGTGCTGACGTTCATCGGTTACCAGCGCGGTCTTGTCTGGCCACCGCTTCGCAAGGCGAGGAAGCATCTGGCCAAGCCCATCAAGCGGCGGGAACATACGCTCTTGCGTCGTGCTCGTGGAAGTCATGGCACAACTCCTTCGTTGTAATGGGGCGTTGTTTAACGCATCCCCGTTCTAATAGGTGATTCCTCACCCGCGTCACCGGCGGTGGGTGGCTACAGAATGCCGAATGATATACAACAGCATTTGTACCCCGCGTCCGAGCTACGTCGCTGGAGGTTGTATTCCTGCGCCACCAGCGCCCGGCATCTTCTGAGCCCTGCACTCCTGATGCTCGGCTCAGTGAGCTGCAAACGGTGGTTCAGAGATGGTTGGGCTGCTGGTGGTCTTCGTCCCGGCCGGACCCGCAGCCGGTTGGCTACGGGACCGACCACACTGGGCCTTGCTCGTACTTTGGGTGCCAGGTCGAGACGGCGGCCTAAGGGAGACGGCTTAGGAAGTGGCACCTTCCGTTGCTAACGCGTTGCGGGTAACCAGCGCTCTATCGAGGAACCCGGTGATTGTGTCGCGGGCGCCTGCATACGCTGCCAGCGCGGGCAGGACGAAGAAGTCGTGGAATGACCCGTCGAACTGGGCGACCTCCACAGACGTTCCGGCGCTGTTGAGGAGTTCCGCGTAGTGAAGCCCGTCGTCGCGCAGCGGGTCATGTCCGGCGACGATGACGAGGGCCTGGGGGAGGTCGGCGAATGACTCCGCGTTTGCCGGGGTGGCCCGGGGGTCGATCCTGTCGGCTTCCGTGCTTAGGTATTGGTCCCAAAACCAGAGGGTGTCGGCGGCAGTCAACACAGGCGCGTTGGCATGTTGGATCCAGGAGGTCCGCTCAACTGCGTACTCCGTGGCGGGACATAGCAGCACTTGGGCAACCAGGGGCTTGTCGTGGCCGCGGTCTGAATGTGTGATAGCAGCTGAGATGTTGCCGCCTGCGCTGTCACCGCCTATTGCAATCAGCGCCGAATCCAGGCCCAGTTCCCCCGCATTGCCACGGAGCCAGGCCAAGGCTGCTTGGCAGTCCTCAAACGGGACCGGGAATTTGTGCTCGGGTGCCAGTCTGTAATCGACGGACGCCACGGCAATGTTGTTCGTCCGCACGATGTCGCGGCAGAGGTAGTCGACCCCCCCGTCGATGGACCCCATCGTCCAGCCGCCGCCGTGAATGTAAAGCAGGACTGGCACCGGGAGCTTCGAATCGGGCCGGTAGAGCCGTACCCGCACGTCTCCGTGGGGGCCGGGTGCTGCGTGTTCGGTCACCTGGTTGACCTCCGGGGCCGGCGGCGTTTGTGCTTCTGTTTGTGCAGCAAACGCCCGGACGCCTTCGACGCCCAATCCGGACAGGCCAGCCGGAAGGGCAACAGCGAACATATCGGCGACCGCCTGGGCGTCGGAGTCGAGCGGGGCGCTGGTGTGGTTGGTGGGCATAATAGTTCTCCTCATCGGTTGGCGGACACAGGGTCCCGCGGTCAGGACTGGCTTGTCAGCCCAGCTTGCTGTTGTCCATCGTGTCGAATAGATTCTTCGTGTCGAAGACCTCGAGGACCTTAGTGATCTTGCCCTCAGCAGCCTCGATGACGATCGAGTAGCTGTTGCGGTACTGCTGGCCCCACCGGGTGATGGCGTTCATCGTGAAGACCATGCTGGCGTGCGTCTCAGTACCGAACGCGGCAAGGATCTCCGGCGTCATCTGTTCCGGATCGTAAAACTCGGTCATCACTTTTTTGAGCATCGCCTCGACGTTCTCGCGTCCGACGTGTGCCCCGCCAACGCCTTCCCAAAGGCTCACCGGAAGGTGCCATTCCACATCGTCGGCAAGATGGTCCAGGACTGCGGGGTAGGACATGTACGGAAGCAGTTCAAGGGCTGTGGTCATGTTGTCTCCTTGCAGGGGCCGGGTGTGCTTCTTCACACACCCGGCGGTTCAGTGGGTGATTAGGTCAGGCGGCAAAAGGGTCTATGGCAGCCGTGTGCTTCTCTTCGCGGAAGGCGTTGAATACAGCAATCGGGTCCAGGAACTCACGGACGTGCATCGGCGGCAGGACCTCCTGCCGGAAGGGGGCGGGTGTCAGGGGCGGTCCCGTTCGCACCTGCGCCCTAGTTGACGTGTCCCTAGCTGGAGACGGAGACTGTGTCTTTTTCGAGGAGAAGGCCGTCGAATGTGCCGGAATTCCACCAGTCTTCGATCATGTTCCAGAAATCGATTTCGCTGACGCTGTGGACGTCGTTCCAGAATCCATGTGAGATGTCGCCTTGCCCGCTATAGTAGCCGGGGGTGCAAGCCGCCAGGTAGGCCATGCGAGGGGCCGCTGTTTGGCGGGTCTTTTCTACCCAAACGTCCTGGGCATTCAGGTCTGGCTCGACGGTGGAGACGCCGGTAGCCCGTGCGTGGGCGATGATGCGTGCAGCATGCCGGGCCTTCCGGTCCAACATATATGTGTAGTTGACCAGGTAGGCGTTCTGACTCATGCCAAGCTCGATGAAGTTCGGGAAGCCGTGCGAAAAAAAGCCGTGCAATGTCTTAGCACCGTCAGCGAAGTGTGCCCGCATTGACAGTTCGTCCCGGCCAATGACGTCGTATCCGTATTGGTCCGCGGCGGAGCTGCCCGTTTCAAATCCGGTGGCGAAGATGATGCAGTCCACGTCGTAGTGCGTGCCTGCGACGACAATGCCTGTCTCTGTAATCGCCTCGATGCCGGTCCTTGCGGCAACGAGCTTAACCGAAGGAAGATTGAAAGCGTCCAGATACTCGTCATTGAAGGTTGGACGCTTGCAGACGTAACCGAACCAGGGCTTCAACGCCTCAGCGGTTTCGGGGTCACTGACCTTGGACTCGATGTGGGCGTGGATCTCCTGCACCATCTGCATATCGGAAATTTCGGCCAGCGCCATCTGGTCTTCAACAGGTAGCTCCGTCGCAGGCACGTCGACAAGGTGGTGCCCTCTGAGCGTAGGAAACAGACGCGACCAGATGTCATCGACGAGGTCCTCTTCACGTGGGTGGCCGTGCAGCCAGGCAAGGAAGTTGTCATGTCGGACGTCTTGCCAACCGGGCTTCAGTGACTTCACCCACTCCGGGTCGGTGGGTCGGTTGTTACGGGGCCCGACCACGCTCGGAGTGCGCTGGACAACGAACAGCTCCTTCGCCTCCTGAGCCAGGTACGGCACGGCCTGGATTGCGGTCGCACCAGTTCCGACAATCGCAACGCGCTTGTCGCGGAGGTTCACGAGGTCACCCTTGGGGCTGCCTCCCGTGTAGTCGTAATCCCACCGGCTCGTGTGGAAGATCTTGCCCTTAAACTCACCGATCCCTGGAACGCGGGGGAGCTGGGGCTTGTTGAAAGGTCCGTTGGCGCGCAGGAGGAACCGGCTACGCAGCACGTCGCCCCGGTTGGTCCGCACCTCCCAGCGCTTGGCATCCTCGATCCAGCGGGTTTCCGTGACAGTTGTTTGGAACAGCGCGGCGCGGTAGAGATCGTAGTGCCTGCCAATGCGCTGCGCGTGTTCAAAAATCTCGGCGCCGTCAGCGTAGCGCTTGGAAGGGATGTAGCCGGTCTCTTCGAGGAGGGGCATGTAAATGTACGATTCGACGTCGCACTGGACGCCCGGGTAACGATTCCAATACCACGTACCGCCGAAGTCCCCCCCCTGCTCAATGATGCGGAAGTCCGTGATGTCGTTTTTTGTGAGATGAGTACCAGCCAGCAGGCCACCAAAACCGCCACCGAGCACGACAACTTCGAGTTCCTCGACAATGGCATCGCGTTGAATCGGGGATGAGTACGGATCGAGATCCTCGAGTTCCCTTGTGTCGGACAAGCCCTGGAACTGGGCCAAGGTTTCCTGTTTGAGGCGGGCGTCCCGCTCGACGGCATACCGCTGACGGACTTCGTTTGGGTCGAAGCCGACAGCGACCGGGGTTCCGGAGATGGGGAGGTCAACAGTCATGATAATCCTTTGGCAGAAGAGGGGGACGGGCCGTCCCAAGAGGCGTAAGCGCGTCTGCCCTTGCCGGTATTCGGTAGTGGCGATGTGGGCGGGACGACCAGTGGTGACGGCGGCCCCGCCGACCGGCTAGGGGTGTTGCCCAACCCTCTGATCGAAGTCCGCCGGTTAAGGCGGGGTGGCAGCTGCTGCATTGCAGATCCATAATCGACAGATTGTCAGGTTCCTTCGACAGGATGTCATATTGTTGCCTGCATCACAAGGGGTTGCTTCAACCGAGAATTCCCTGCCGTCGATCGCGGGAGGTGGTTGAAGGTTTTGTTCCCGCACAACTCCGACATAACGGCGTTGTGCGAGACCCGGCACCCCCTGAATGCGTGTACGCGAGTCAGGGAACGTTTCAGCGGGCCGTCAAAGCCGCAACTGGCAGGTGTCCCGGGCAGCGGGGGAGCCGGCGGGTCTGCGTGGCGTCCCGGAAGGACGCAGGATGGCAGGTCCGAGGTAATTGCCATCCTGGCGTGCGTGCCTGGCGTGCTAGGCGGACAGGAGGAGTGTGCCGCTCCTGACGAACGGTGGGAGGGTATACCGCAGGGGTTTCGGGAAGACGCCCATCAGGCCAGGGGTTGCAGCCTTGGCAGGGGCGGGCCTTCACATAGGTTGGGCTAGCGAGGAGCGGGCGCCTGACCAACGGCCGGCCAGAGTCCGCTGCGCGGACCCCATATTGCGGCCAGGAACATTCGAGTGAGCAGATCGACGTGTCGATTCATCTCCTGCTGATCTGACCCGGCGCGTACTGCTCGGTAAAAGGCGTCGGCGGTGGCATGGAGAAGCGTCCCGGCAAGATCCTCATAGTCGCTACTTACTGGCTCCGCTCGACCCAGATCGCACTCGAGACGGATGTACTCGGAAAGCTGCGTTGTGAACTCCTGCATGGACTCAGCCCACATGGCTTCCATGGAAGGGTCGATGTCGCGGACTTGTGTAAAGGCGATGAGGAGCTCTGCGTGATTACGCCACACCTCAGCCGTGGTGGAGAGCGAACGCCGCACGTGGTCGTGCAAGGAATCACCCTGTAAAGCTGGCCGCCAAATACCGCTGCGTGACTTGAGCTCCGACCAGACATCCGCGACGGCCACCGTGAGCGCAGTTTCTTTAGTATCAAAGTAGAAGTAAAAACCTGAGCGGCTCAGCCCGGCCGCCTTCGTAATATCGCTGACCGACAGCGAGGACAATGGCTGCTTACTCAGTAGGGGAGGCAGTGCGTCAAGAATGGCGCGTCGTTGCCGTTCACCCTTGCTTAATTGGGCGCGGCGATCTCCTGCCACAGGGGTAAGCGGTACGGAGGTCATGTGTCCATTATTCCCTACGCGGTGTTGATTCACTGCGATACTCCGGACCCATCCTCCACGGGGGGTAGCGCTGGCCAAACCCGGGCCTTTATGCGGCGACGGCCGGCAGTTCAGGTTCACCTCCCGGCCGCGAGCCAAACCGGGTTATCCCGCTCCCTGTTGCACCATCTTTGCTGGACAGTAATGTCTTTGAGAAGTATGAGCCGGTCCACGGCAGCAGGCCTGGCTGTCATAAATGAGGCAACAGCCTGGGAGAGACGTTCCTTAGCTTCCAAGGGATCCTGGGTCTTTCCCGTAGCTATCCACGGGCTGCAGTAACAGTTCGTGCAGAAATTCAGGGCCGCCCAGATTGTGTGCACGCCGATATCGAGCAACTTCCGCTCACCGACGTCCGTGGTCACCCAGACGAATCCGTTTTCGGGAAACGTCATGTCAACGCGCCCGGTCCACAAGGCCCCGGTTTCAGGATCCCTGACAGCGATGCGGTGGCCAAGGGCGAGGGACAGGAAGACGTCAGTTTCGCATTCTGTCAGAGACTCTTTCAACCCGTACCTCGAGCCTGCGTCCAGAGTCGCCCTGCGCAGGGAACAGCCGTCCCCGCGGGCGGCGGGGCAGATCAGGTTAAACAGGCTGCCGGCCGGTGCGCCGGAGAGACCGCTCTGCCGTCCGTTCATCGCAGCTCGGTCTCCCACCTTTCGAGTGTCACACCGCGTGGAACGTCGCTGTCCAGGCGCGCTTCATAGCGGCCCGGGGCGAGCCGGGTCACCAAGATACCGACCTGTTCAGCCCTCGCCGCCGGTTTCAGGAGATGCACCGCTTCATCCAGGGCGGCGTCTAGTTCTTTTCGGGTGTGAACGGCGACGACGAGACAACGGGTTGTTGTGTGCATGGTCATTAATCCTTACTCTGAGGGCGCTGCGGTGGTCAGTACTTTGGGACACGCAGATGTCTTGGCGTGGAGGGACGAGCGGCAGCCCGCCGGCGTGATCAAACCAAGGCCAAATCCCTGCGATCCCGGCGGAACCCAGGGAACCAGGCTGCCGGCTGAAGAAGGGGCAGGACCGCCGAACGCCAGAACGACGGCAGTCTGCTCCCGAGCCCAGTGAGGTAGCTTCACAACATCTTCCAGGGATCGCTGAATCCAGGTGAGGGCGGCCAAGTCATCGGAGCTTTGGGCCGGGTCGATTGAAACGCCTTCAGGAGCGCAGCCCGGCGGCTGATCCTGCCGGAAAGGTTGAGGATCAATGCCGGAATCATGGCCAGGGATTCACCCGCGACAGGTCCGCGAAAGCTCCCTTTCCATCCCCACAGTCGGTGGCTGAGACCGTGAGGTCCAGGCCGGAGGTACATGTGTGCTCCTGTAGTGATTGACGCGGGGCAGGGGAGTAAGCGCTATGCGGATGGTGCAGGGTGTCGCTTGCCGGGACCCCTCGGCGTTTCCTCAACGGCCAGGACAACGGCCCAGGTCAGAACTCATGGGAACGCACCGATATGCGTCGATTCGGCCGGCACGATCGACTCGGATGGAACAGCAATCTTCTGCGTCCGCCCGGTATCCGGGCAGGAGTGGGAGGTGCCCGTCGTGTTTCCGTGGAATGTGAGCCAAGCAACATCAAGACATAGCGTCTTCGCTTTTCAACAGGTTGTCATTATGCCCGAACGTATCCATCCGCCAATATCAGCGCTCTGCGGCTGGCACGATTGGCGAAGGCATCGCATTGGTCTGCCTATTGTGTTTCCCGCCACTTTATGACATCTTGTCTATGGTAATTGACGCAGCGTCGAGTTTTTGGGCCCCAATCGGGGCGGGGAAGAACATTCACGGCATCACCTTCTCGCTCGGCCGCTCGTCATTCCACTGACCGAACGAAGGAGTTCGATATCAGTCCCAAGTTGTCTTTCGATGGCCCGCCGGTAAGCGCCAGCCTTAAGCGGCCTAGATTCCCGAGAGATACTCCAGCCTGTCGCCACTTCTGACCCTTGGTCTCATTGCCGCAGAATCCTCTCCACATCATCATTTCCACACGACATTCCAGGAGCCACCATGACCACCACCGCACCAGCCGGGTTTTTTATTGATAATGATTGGGCCGCTCCGTCCACGCCGCGGCGAATCAACATCATCGAGGCGAGCACCGGCGATATCGTAACTTCAGTCCCAGAAGCGGCTGAGCCGGACGTTGACGCTGCGGTCCAGGCAGCACGGCGTGCATTCGATAGTTCCGAGTGGTCGGCGTGGACTGCGGAAGATCGGGCGAAGGCGATCTACTCCCTTGCTGACGCCCTCGAGGCGCGGGGCGGTGCCACTGCCCAAGCGGTCAGTACTCAGAACGGTATGCCGATTTCGGTCTCCTCGGCTACCGAAGCAGTCTTTCCGGCCCTCTTGTTGCGTTACTACGCGGACCTTGCGGCGGCGCAGCCCGCGGAGGAACGCCGGAGCAGCTTTGTCGGCGGGACCACCCTGGTGCGCCGTGAACCCATCGGGGTTGTCGCCGCGATTGTGCCTTGGAACTTCCCTCAGTCGTTGACCTTTTTCAAGCTTGCCCCGTTGCTTGCTGCAGGGTGCACCGTTGTCCTCAAGCCCTCACCCGAGACCGTTCTGGACTCATACGTGCTTGCTGAGGCCATTGCCGAATCCGATATCCCTGCGGGTGTAATCAACATTGTGCCCGGTGGCCGCGAGATAGGCGCCTACCTCGTTGCGCACCCGGGTATCGATAAAGTCTCCTTCACCGGATCGACTGCCGCCGGACGTGCCATCGGCGAGACTTGCGGACGGCTTATCCGTCCGGTCACCCTTGAACTCGGCGGCAAATCGGCGTCGATCATCCTCGATGACGCCGACCTTGCATCCTCGCTGGAGCAGTTCTTTGACGCCACTCTAATGAATAACGGCCAAACCTGTTTCCTGGGCACACGCGTACTCGCGCCTAGGAGCCGCTATAGCGAGACGGTGGACATACTCACCGACTTCGCCCGTTCACTAACCGTCGGCAACGCACTGGACCCGGCCACCCAGATTGGCCCGCTGGCCACGGCTACGCAGCAGCAGCGGGTTCAAAAGTATATTGAGCGAGGCGTTGCAGACGGTGGCCGTATCACCACCGGCGGAGGCAGGCCGGCCGGCCTGGATTCGGGGTGGTTCGTTGAGCCCACCATTTTTGACAACGTAAACAACTCCCACACCATCGCCCGTGAGGAAATATTCGGTCCCGTACTGGCGGTGATTCCCTACGGCGACGTAGACGAGGCGGTCAAGATAGCCAACGACTCGGACTTTGGCCTCGGCGGTACGGTATGGACCAGCGATCAGCAGCGCGGACTGGATGTCGCACGTCGTGTGAAGACCGGCAGCATCGGGATCAACAATTATGTCCTAGACATATGCTCCCCGTTCGGCGGTATCAAAGGAAGCGGGCTTGGTCGCGAGCTTGGACCGGAGGGATTGGCCGCTTACCAGCAGACCAAGTCCATTTATCTCCCCGCAAGTGACACCACGGTCTGACACTTCATCCCCCTAATAGAAAGACAATCAGGTAGAGCATGAAAATTCACGCAGCCGTACTTCGCAGTGAAGACAAACCGTTGGACATCGAAGAACTTGAGCTGGCCGACCCGGCACTGGATCAGGTTTTGGTCCGTATTGTTGGCGCCGGTCACTGCCACACAGATGTCTTGCCGCGCGCTGGAGCCGGTGACACTCCCCCAATTGCGTTTGGCACGCCCCCCATCGTGCTGGGCCATGAAGGAGCCGGCGTCATTGAGGCGGTGGGCGCGGGGGTAACCACGGTCGCCGTCGGAGACCATGTGGTGTTGAGCTTTGACTCCTGCGGAAAGTGCCACAACTGTCGCGACGCCCACCCGGCATATTGCGACACGTTCCTGGCCCGGAACCTGGGCGGCCACGGAATCGACGGATCCACTCCGCTCACCGACGACACGGGAAGCGTGGTGGCGAGCCGCTGGTTCGGTCAATCGTCGTTTGCCACGCACTCACTCGTAGACGCAAAAAACGTCGTCGTGGTAGACAAGGACCTTCCCCTGGAGCTGCTCGGACCCCTCGGATGTGGGGTGCAGACCGGCGCGGGCTCCGTTCTCGAAGTCTTGGATGTTCGTACGGGAGAAGGCATCGTCGTAGTCGGAGTCGGCGCCGTCGGGCTGTCCGCCATTATGGCAGCCAAAGTCGCCGGCGCTCATCCGATCATCGCCGTGGACCTTAACCCTGTGCGACTCGACCTCGCGCGGGAACTTGGCGCCACGCATACCATCACAGCCGGTACCGGAAATCTCACTGAGCAAATCCGCGCAATTGCCCCTGCCGGCGTCCGCTACGGACTGGACACCACCGGCCTGCCCCACGTCATCGCGGCCACTCTTGACGCCCTCGCACTGCGTGGCACCCTGGGTATGGTAGGCGTCCAGCAAGGTGATCTGGCAATCGCACCATTGGCGTTGACGGCTGGCCGGACACTCACCGGCATTCTCGAAGGCGACGTGAACCCGCAGACGTTCATTCCTCGCCTCATCACGCTATGGCAGGCCGGCAAGTTCCCCTTCGACCGGCTCATCACCACCCTTCCACTCTCGGAAATCAATTCCGCCGAGGAGCGTGTCCTCGCCGGAGAGATCGTCAAACCGGTACTTCTACCCGGCGCCTAACAGCAAGCCGGGCTGAGCAGCCGGAGGCCCTTGCCCAAAAAACAGGCAAGGTGCCGCACGGACGCAGTCGTCAGGGTGCCTCGTGCAGCTTTCCGAGACCGAGGCACCCTGAAGAGGTAGTGCAGACGCTCACCTGCAGATTCCCGCTGTAGCAATACCCAGGTTTCGGGTGTTGTCGCACTACATCTACAAGAAGCTACGACAGCCAGATTCACAAACCCAAGCTGCGGCAGTGCACCTGCGCTGAACAAAAGGAGACCTCTGATGCCTAGTTACCGCCACGAGGATTGGAACCAGTTGGTTGGCGCCTTTGTGGAAGTTCGAAAGGGCAAACGTAGTCTCAGACGTGGATTCGTTGACGACGCCATGCCAGATTCTTCTGCCATATGGCTTTCTGCCGATGGATTCGACGGCAGGACTTTTGTTGACAAGGCAGAAGGCTATGAAGTCTGGGTTGAACCCCAGCAGCTGGAGGGCGAGGTTGCTTACCGCATGACGTCATCCGCCCTGCACGGAATAAGCGCAGAAACACAGTGAGGCAAAGCAGTTCGCCACGAAACGCTCGATGTTCAAGTCCAAAATCCACCGAACGACAGTTACCTAAGCGGATCTGCACTACATAGGGTCCGTCACCTGGACCTGGACCTGCTCGATGCTGCCGACTCCTTCTGGGTGAACTAGCGGCGAAATAGCCACGAACTAAAACTAAGGAAGCAAACAGCCATGACGAACAAGGGATGGTTATTTAGCGAGTTCCAGCAGCCTCTAAGCCTGGTTGACGTGGGGGACCCCCAGCCCGGGCCTCGGCAGGTAGTCGTTGACGTGGCGGCAGCTGGGCTCTGTCACTCAGACCTCGGGATCATCGATGGTTCCGGCGCCGCTTGGATTTCGCAGCGACCCATTGTCCTGGGGCACGAAGTCGCGGGCGTCATCAGCGAGCTCGGCGCGGAGGTTACTGATTTCGAGATTGGTGATCGCGTCGCCGTCGCCCTGATTTCGCATCCGGTGGGCTTCAGAGGCCCGATCGCCCCTGGGCTGTCCCGAAATGGTGGGTTCGAACAGCACGCTGTCGCCGATGACATTGAACTGGTGAAGTTGCCGGACAATGTTTCCATGGTGCAGGGTGCGGCTGCCACAGACTCGGTCACGACCGCTTACCACGCAGTCGTGACGACCGGCGGGATCACCCAAGGCACCGTCGTCGGGGTCATTGGCACGGGTGGCCTCGGGCTGAACGCCGTCCAGATAGCCCGATACTTGGGTGGCGTAGTCCATGCCGTGGATATCAACCAAGCCGCCAGGCAGCGGGCACTCGAACTCGGAGCCACGTCCGTTCACGCCGCCGTCACAGAACTCGAACCATTCGAGCCCGAGGTCGTGCTCGACTTCGCGGGGGTCGGCCAGACCACCGCCGATGCCGTCGCAGTGGTTCGCCCGGGCGGCCGTGTGGTTCTGGTTGGACTTGGCAAGACCGAGGCGACCATCTCCACGAACGCGTTGATCCTCAAGAACGTCAGTCTCGTTGGATCACTCGGGGGGAGCAAGGAGGACCTCCAACGGGTCCTTGAGTTGATCTCAACAGGAGCCATCGACAACGTCATAACCGAAGTCGCGTTTCACCAAGTACCGGACGCTGTGGACATGCTGTCAGAAGGCAGGATAACCGGACGCCTCGTTGTAAGGGTCAATCCTGACATCACATGAGTGGCACGATCGCTGTGTGCTGAGCACATCATCCTGAAAGATCCTGGGGGGGCGAAACCTGGTCACCACGCCCCTAGTCAATTAGCTTCCCTTCCACAGATGCCTAAACGAACACACCACCGACGCCAGGTACCAGTCGGCCGTCTCCATGTTGCGCGTACTCTCGGGCAAGACGACTTTCAAAACATCGCTGTCAGCGGGAGAGGAAGGCATTGAAAGCCGCTTGCGGTGAAGAGTCACTGTGGATTAGCAAGAGTTAGCGCAGCAGTTCCTGGCCCAAGCCAGGGAGCAGGGCAACGACCCTGATGGATACCTGGAAGGTCCGGCACGGCCCGAGCGCGGGGAGCGTCATCGCTGACTCCTGGCGGAGGGATCTCCGGCAGGTCATCCAGCTGGGGTGTCTGGTCCACGACGTAGCCGGTGGCCGCCAGCGCGCCCTGGTGGAGGAAAGCGGCGACCTTGAAAAAGCGAGGCGGGATGTCCACGCCCCTGTATACCGGGTCGCCGGCGCCGAAGACCGGTCAGGTGAACGCGACGACCCGCTGGCCGTTCTCCGCGCGTTCTCCTGCAGGTAGGACTCACCTGGGCGTAACGCCCGGCGATTCCCTGCGCTTCGACGACTGAACTAGTCCCGAAGACCCCTTTTCATAGGTACTCCCTTGGCAGTTTTGAAGAGCCCACAGTGGACCTTCTGTTAACCTGCGCCAACGCGGCCAGTCCGAAGTGGCTTACGGGAGGTCGTAGGGCAGTGTTTTGTATGCGGTGTTCTTGTTCATGTTCCAGCCTGCGACCAGGCCTGAGCCGATCATTTGGTCGCTGAGGCGGGCGAGTCGGTAGGCGGGGTCGGTGTCGAGGGCGAGTTGGAGGAATTGGTGGGCTTT
>NZ_FVZL01000017.1 GCF_900168295.1 Arthrobacter sp. P2b
CGGCCGCCGCCCGGCACCTGGCTGCTGCGGGATGGGCGGTCCGCCGCCGGCGACCACCAGCGCAAGCCGGCCACGACGGCGGACCGCCCGCGGGTGACCGGCCCCGAAAGACCGGCCACCATCGGCCCTATTCGCGGCGGTCGTGGAGCGGGACGGCGCCATAGTGTCCGGCCGCGCGGCGGAACCTGGCGTCACTGCTGAAGATAAACGTGCCGCCGAACATGTACCACGGGCCGGGTTCACCTTCCGGGGCGACCGGCTCGGCGTGGATCACGGTTCCCCGGTGGAAGTGCTCGTTTTTGACGAGCCGGACGGCGGGACGTTCCTCGGTGGCCTCGAACACCGGGTCGATGTCTTCGCCAATGACGGTTACTTCCATGACGCGGGCGGAGATGCCCCGGTTCGAGAAGTCCGTGCCCAGGGAGTCGCGGTAGATCAGGGCGGTGATGCCCTTGGGGGCGGTGGTGTCGTTGCTCATGTGCTGGCTCCTTTGAAGTCGTGGGTGCTGTACTGCCCGGCTCCGGCCGGGCAGTACAGCGGTTGTCAGTGCTGGTTAGGCCGCGTCCGTGAGGGTGCAGGGCATCCGGTAGCGGCTGGGTAGTTCGGCGGCGGATTCGGGCAGGTCTTCCGGTCCGTGGGCCTGTCCGTTCTTCCAGTGAAAGAACGCCTGCTCACTTATCGCGGTCCAGAACCTCGCCTTGGTCCGATAGAAGGTGACCGGGCATTATTCGCTTGATGCATCATCGAAGCGCCCAGCCTCACGGTCGTCACGCGTGCCTAGCTGGGGCGACGGGTCGTTTAGTCCGTCCAGCCTGTGTAGGGACGGCGGTCTCGGTCGGGTAGTCCGGTGGCGGTTTCGGGTAGGTTGGTCGGGCCGTGCGCAGTCCCGTTCTTCCACCAGTAGTGGGCGTGTTTGGTGATGGCTTCGTGCTGCTGAGACTTGCTGCGGTAGAAGGTGCAGGTCACGTCGCCTTCGCAGTACGTGGCGACACCGAATAAGTTGCCGATGCCATCGGCGGTCCGGATACCGGCGACCATGACGAGGGGCCACTGGCCCAGGTCCCAGCCCTCGCTCCCCCAGCTGGGAATCACTGCCCAGCCGTGTTCTTCGATGAGTTCCATCCAGTCGTAGCCTCCGTTCATGTGATAGTCCCGCAGGACGGTGACGCCTTCGATTTCCTCGCCGGTGTCGGCGGTGGTCACGGTGTCGGTAGCGATCGCGTTCATGTGGTTTGTCCTTTGCCGAGAGTTGGGTTGGAGGAGCGCTCGTGATGAGTGGCCAGCTTCCCCTCTCCCCCGTTGTTTTGGCTGCTGGCGAAGCTTGCGGAGCTGTGACCGATGGAAGCCTGTCTACCCTTGGGCAAGGGCCGGAAAATCCTGGGAGGATCCGAGCGTGCGAGGATCCTGAGTTCAGGAATTTCCGGCACGCAGGCCCCGACTTTGGAGGGGCTAGACAGGCTGGAACGGGCACGTACAATCCCTTGGGACAGCAGCCAAAACGTCGTAGACACACCAGGTTCAGGGGGTCCGGAGCTCTGCGACGGCACGCCCTGGACCCAACAGCCGGCCGCGCCAGCGGACGCCCATCACCTGGTTGAAGCGCAGCGGAAACCAGATTCGTTCCAGCGGAAAGCCTGTCCCTCCCGTTGGCAATGACGTCGGCGGCACAACTCAGCAAGCTTGCCAATGTGGCATGCTCGTAAACGTAAGCAGCAGGATGTTTGCAACGCAGAAGGTCCGCACTCTTCGGAATGCGGACCTTCTGTTCTCCCCTGCGGGATCCGGGATGTTGGTACCGTAGGAGCGTCCCGTCGGTTGCAGCGGAACTTGGGGAAGTTCTCTCCTGGCGGGACTCTAGTCAGAGGGGCAGGATGTATGGGACTGCGAAGCTTTTTCCAACGGAAGCCGGCAAGCACGGTCGAGACCGCGGCCGACTCCCCGCCACTAACCTCCCCGGCAGCGTCAGAGCCATCATTAACGCCCGCGCAACTCGCCGAGTTGCAGCAGGCATGGGCCGAACTCAATGAAGCGGCAAAGGCTTCAGGTGTAAAACGCTTGCACGCCTGTTCCCGGGGTGGAAAGCCCTGGCAGGAAGACGTGGCGACCGTGCGAGCCTTGGCCACCACCCTCCATGACCTACACATAGAGGACTCCGCCTCCGGCGCCCAGCCGGAGAGGTAGACCGGACCGTGCCCGCCGCGGGCGCAGGGCCATCGCCGGCTGAACATATCCGGCGCGACCGCCACCGGGCGCACCCTGCCTCCAGGGCGCAGCCAAGCAGTAGCAGCCCCGGCCCGGGCGATCGGCACCAGGACCCAGCAAAGCGCCCGCACAGCCTGCCGGTACGGCAGATCGTGCGGGCGCTTTTCCATGCTCAGGAATCATCTTGTCCCCCGCAAGCTGCCGGGCCTGGGGGTCAAGCCCGGCAGGTGCGGAGCGTTAGCGCCAGTGCCAGGGGTCGATCCAGGTGATAACCACCGTGTAGATCAGGCGCGCGACATTGACGATGAAGCTGAACATTGCCCATGGGGGCTGTTGTTTGGGCCGGGTCATTGCGGCATCCCTTCCTTCCGAGAAAAGGAGCCGTCAACTGTCAGGACTGGCTGCCAAGGGGCAGCAGGACATAACCTAGGTGTGTATCTCCCAATACAACGCCTAGTGTCAACGGCTCAAACCGGCTGACTCTGGACTTGCTGAAGCCCGTTGGCGCGGGCTTCACGCATTTAAAGTCAGCTGCCAAATCAGCTACACAACAAGCGTATCTGGGCGGCATGACGGCCTCCGGCATGTGGTGGCGTTAGTCACCAACACGCGACGTTGGTTAACCTCCGGTCCCGGCTGTTGTATATCCCTCGTTGGCTACCCTCCAATTCTGCCGTATGCGTTATCCACACCAATATTTTCCCGTTGTTGCTGTTGCCTCGTGGGGCTAATGTTGCCTCCCAGTCAGGCGCCTGTTCCCCTCGATCTGGGGGAGTTCGGGGCTGATATGGCCCAACATCTGGTGTTCGTAGGTGGGCTGTCGAAGATTGGTTCCAGCGGGTTCCGGGGAAGGTGGCCGCTGGCTAGCTAGGACCGTAAGACCGGATGGCACGGGGACACGTCCATGCCTGCCCACGCTCGGCGAGCGGGTCGACATGGCCGCCGTCCGGGGTGGGCCAGCTGCGCCACGGAACGCCGTAGAGCGGCCCCCGATTCGGTCCCCATTCGTCCCATATGGTCACTCGCTGGACGTTCTCGAGTACGAACCGGCGGGATGCTCACCCCAAAATTGTCTTATCCCCCTCGGCGGCTGCCCTGGGGGTCGAAGTACCACCCCCCCAGTGCCGGCCTAGTTGGCGTGTGCTTTTTCGCAGGCGTCCACGACGCTGGCGTCAGCCGACCCCGGGCGTTGACGGTCATTCCCTTGGGGCTGCATTTCTCGCCCCAATCTGGGCCGGACTCCCGAACCCTCCAGGTTGCAGGGCGTTGGTGATGGAAGGCGATGGGCAGCTCGCTGTCCACGGACACGGCCGCCGAGCTGGTCCTGTCCAGGCTGGGGGCAATTCGGGTTATCCACGGCTGGATCTTGGGAGCCATGGGGAAGCTCCCTTCAGCAGTCGTAGCGGTGGATAACCCTGATGAAATTGTCCCTGGCTGTGGGCAGCCACCACCTCCCCCGCTGCGCCCGACCGTCTTTTGTTGCCCTGTCGTAGGCGAGGGGTAGCATGGAGACTCAATCGAACGAATATTCGAATAAAGGCGAGTCGTGAGCGTGATTGTCGGTCCCCGTGTGATAGATGCGGGCGTTTCGTTGTTGTCGGTGCTGGTTTCTCCGGTGCCGGTAGCAGCGGGGTTTCCGTCGCCGGCACAGGACTACTTTGATGGCCGGATCGACCTGAACGCGCACCTGATAAAGGACGTCACCAGCACCTATGTGGTGCGGGTGTCCGGGGAGTCGATGGAAGGTGCCGGGATCAGCGACGGCGACGAGCTGATCGTGGACCGGTCCCTGGAGCCGCGCGACGGTTCCGTGGTCGTCGCGGTCCTGGACGGGGAGCTTACGATCAAGCGGCTGAGGATCACCCCGACAGGGGTGATCCTCCAGGCCGAGAACCCGGCCTACCCCGACATCGAAGTCCCGGCGCTGGCCAATCTGAGCATTTGGGGGACGGCCGTCCGGTGTTTACACCATGTCTAAGCCAGCATTGATGCGGCATATGCCGCAGATCGCTCACGTAGATGTGAACTGCTTCTACGCCTCCGCCGAGCGGGCGTTCAACCCTTCCCTGGAAGGCAAGCCCGTCATCGTGCTGTCCAATAACGACGGCTGCGCCGTCACCCGCTCCCCCGAAGCCAAAGCCCTGGGCATCGGCATGGGAGATCCCTGGTTCAAGCTCGCCCCGCGGGCGAAGGAATGGGGCCTGATCGCACTTTCCAGCAACTACGAGCTGTATGGCGATATCAGCTCCCGGGTTATGGAGCTGCTGGGCCGGTACTCGGCCTGGCTGGAGGTCTACAGCATCGATGAAGCCTTCCTCGGCGTCAAAGGCTCCCCGGCCGAGCTTTTGGCGGCGGGCCGGTCGATGAAAGCGGCCGTCCGCCGGAACGTCGGCGTGCCGGTCTGCGTCGGGATCGCCCCGACGAAGACGCTGGCAAAGCTGGCCAACAAGTGGGCGAAGAACAACAAGGCCTTTGCGGGGGTGTGCCACTGGGACTCCGTCCCCGCATCGGAGCGGGAGGCACTGCTGGGCCGGCTGTCGGTAGAGGAGGTGTGGGGCATCGCCGGGCGGCTGACCAGGCGGCTGAACGTGATGGGCATCTTCACCATTGCTGACCTGGTCCGGGCCGACCCGGTCGCGATCCGGGACAAGTTCAATGTCGTGATGATGCGCACCGTCCTAGAACTGCAGGGAACCCCCTGCATCCCCATGGAAGAGGAACGGATCGGACGGGACCAGCTGATCTTCTCCCGCTCGTTCGCCAAACCCATCACCACCGCCGCGGGAATCCGGCAGGTGATGAGTGTGTACGGGCAGCAGGCATCGGCGCGGCTGGCCAAACACGGGCTGCAGGCCAAGGTCCTGACCGCGTTCGCCGGAACCTCGCACTTTAACCCCAAAGACACCTCATACCCGTCCGTGTGCGTGCCGTTGCCGATGCCCACCGCCGACCCGGTGATCCTGACCAAAGCCGGCCACGCCCTACTGCCCCGGATCGTCGAGGGCGTCCGGTATGCCAGGGCCGGGATCATGGTCACTGACCTGCGCCCCAGCGGCAACCAGGCACCCCTGTCACTGTTCGAAAACCCGCACGAGGAACGGCACATTGGAACCCTGCTGGAGGACGTCACCCGCCGGTACGGCCGCGGATCCATCGGCCTTGGCCACGGCGGGATCCGCGGCGGGCCGGACTGGACCATGAAACGGGACATGCTCTCCCCCAGATACACCACCCACTGGGACGAACTCCCCCTCGTCAAAGCCGCCTAGACGGCTGCTCTCTGCACCACCCAGGAAGAAAACCAAGCACATGACCATCACTCCCGAAGCTCCCACCCTCAGCACTCCGGTCGACGTCCGGTTCACCGCAGCCGGCACTCCCCTGGCCGTCCGCTACGGCGGGCGAATTTGGGCCGTCGATCCAACCCTCGACACTGCCCACTGGTTCACCAGGGACTCCTGGTGGGAAACCCGCCGGAGCGTGCCCGTAGGAATCGGGAACGTCCTCGACATCGAATACTGGCGCGTCCAGGTCAGTCACACGTCGGACTCGCCGCTGCGGACCTTTGAACTTCGCCGCGAGCCCCTCTCCGAGCAGTGGCTGCTGACGTCCATCACTGACGACGGGGCGGCCGCCGCGTAGCGTAGGGCCATGGACCACGTAGCGGGATTACCGGCGGAACTTACCCCGCCGGTGAAAGTCGCACTTGCCCGCGCCGTCAAGACGATGCCCCGCAGTGGCGCAGTACACGGGGCCCTGCTGTTTGAACCTAAATGGGACGGGTACAGATGTGTTGCGGTCAGGGATGACCAGGGCGCCACGCTGTGGTCCCGGCAAGGGAAGGAACTGACTGGGTACTTCCCTGAACTCTATTCAGCGGTCGCTGCTGCTGTCCCTCCGGGATGTGTGATCGACGGCGAAGCCGTGATCTGGAGCCAGGGCCGGCTGAACTTCGACGCCCTGCAGCAGCGCCTGGGCGCAGGACCAAGAACCCTGCCGGGGCTGGTGGAAGCGGCGCCGGCCAATTACGTGGCCTTCGATGTGCTGGCCGTTGCCGGACATGACGCAAGGGACCTGCCGCTGAGCAACCGGCGGGCACTCTTGGAAGAACTCGCCACAGGCTGGGAACCACCGCTGTCCCTCTCCCCCGTCACTACTGACCGGGATGTGGCACAGCAATGGCTGGAAGACATGCCGCACATAGGGGTTGAAGGGCTGGTCATCAAAGCCACGAATCAGCCCTACACCCCGGGCGTCCGGTCCTGGTTGAAGCTCAAGCACAGGGAAACTCTGGAAATTATCTGTGGCGCAGTGATCGGGCCGATCACCCAGCCCTCAGAAGTCGTCGCCGGCCTGGTTCTGGACGGCAAGCTACGGATCGTCGGCCGGTCCACACCGTTAAAGACAAGTGACAGCACGGAACTGGCCCGGTGGCTTCACCCGCCGGCCGGCGAGCATCCGTGGCCGACGACCGTGAAGGGTACGGCCCTGGACAGGTTTAACCGGGACAGGGAACCCGTGGCCCTGACCCTCGTTGAACCCGTGGTTGTTGAGGTTTCCGCCGACACTGCCTGGTCAGGCAGGTCCTTCCGGCACCCCTTGCGGATCCTCAGGGCGCGGCCGGAGCTGACCCCTGCCGATGTCGTCCTGCCCGACCGGCTGCAGGGGGGTTAGCGATCCGTGCGGATCACGATGAGGTTTTGGCCCTCTTCCAGAAGCGCGTAGAGGTTTTCCCGTGCTTCTTCGTAGGTGTCGCCTTCGGCCTCGATGTGGTTGTAGCTGCCGTCCGGGTTAGTGATGGTGCCGGTGAGTATCACCGCATGAGCCTATGTGGCTGCAGGCTCGGCGGGCTCGATGAGCTCCGGCCCGTTGTTGCGGACACTGTTGACCCGGGGGCTGACAATCCGAGGTGTCAGGGTCGGTTCTGGCAGGGAGTCCAGCAGGTGCTGGATGTCGTTCTTGTCGGTCAGGTCCGGGTCGAGCCACTCCGCGAAACGGTCGCGCGGGATGATGACCGGGGAACGGTCATGGACGTGCCCCAAGGCGTCCTGCGTGGTGGTGGTCAGCACCGTGCAGCTGAGTAGCCACCGATTCGGATCGTCCTCGGGCAGCGACGGGTCAGCCCACCACTCGTACAGACCCGCGAAGCCCAGCAAGGGCTCTTTCTCGGAATAGAGGTAGTTGGGGATCTTCTTGCCGTCTTCGGTTTTCTGCCATTCGTAGTACCCGTCCGCGGGTAGCAATCCTCTGCGTTTGACGGCCGCCTTGCGGAACGACGGCTTCTCCAAAATGCTCTCGCTCCTAGCGTTGATCAGCTTGGAGCCGATTTTGACGTCCTTCGCCCATGACGGCACCAGACCCCAGTGCGCCACGAGCAGGTGACGCTCGATGCTGCCCTCGTCCAGCCGCTCCGCGATGATCGGCACAGCCTGAGTAGGCGCGACGTTCCAGCTTGGCGCCGGCGGGGTGCCCTCCACTTCTTTGGCTTCAAAGTGGCTGAGCAGGTCACCGGTGGCCTTGGACATCACGTATCTGCCGCACATGAGGCCATTCTGCCTGACATGGCCGCAATTTTTCCGCAGGGTTCCCGGGAACGGGCTGAATATCAGCAGCTGCGAATTTACGCTGGTTCCATGGCCGACTCTGGAATTGAATCACCCGAGCCCTACTGGCTGATGAGGATGCGTCAAGCCGCTAAACAGCGGCCCAGAACCCGGTTCGTTAAGATCCGGTGGATCGAGTTGCAATACCTGCTCCGCGAGCGGGATGCCCTCTGGCTCGCCGCCGGTCCAGCCATGCGCGAACGGCTTCTAAAGCTGCGCGAGACCGATGACTATACGTACCTCTCGCTTCCGGAGATAGCCGCCCCGCAGGCATCCCAAGGCGAGGAAAACGCCTCTAGCATTCCTCCGAATCCGCGTATAGATGCCGCGGTCCCAGCTGATTAGGCCCCACAGATGACCGCTCAGCCCTGCAGTTCCTCGTAGACCAGTTCGCTCAGCATCTTGAGCAAGGCATGCATCTTTGTCTTGTCCCCCAATGCCTGAAGGCTCAGGTTGTAGTGGCTGTCCATGGAGTTGGTGACGGCGTCGCTGACAGCCTTTTCGAGGTGCGGGCTGCTGCCGAAGTGGCTCCGAGAGTTGTTCTTGGCCTGTTTCTGCAGCGTCTCGTTTTTCACCAGCTCCCGCCGCACGCCTTCCACGAAGTGAGCCACGGCGTCCAGTTCCTCCCCTTCGAAGGGCAGGTTGGCCTGCTGGATGACTTCCTCCCAGGTGACCAGGACGGGATCCTTGGCCTGGCCAGTTCCCGGATCAGTTAGGGGCTTTAGTAGCTCACCTTCGCCGGAAAGCTGCAGTTGTGCCTCTCCTTTGTCCTTGAGCGCGTACTTCGCGAGCACGACGCCGGAGAGATCCAGCGCCACCTTGGCGTCGTTCACTCGCAGCACGGGCAGGAGGTGCTTGTAGTAGATTGCGCGCTTCTCCAGGTCGGTGTCGGCGTAGTCGTAGATCTGGGAGAGGAAGTCGTAGGCGCGGACGAAGGAGCCCAGATCCTTGCGGAACAGGTCCAGCTCGTCCTGGGCGGCCTTGTTAGCATCGGCCACCGCTTCGTTGTAGCGGGTGTTGAATCGGGATTTAGCCGGCGCTACCCAGCTGGACAAGGCGTTGTTGCCTTCTTCAAGCACATAGGACTTCACCAGGCCGTCCACCTCGGACTCGAGGTAGATCTGGGAGGCGTCAAGCTTGGCCTGCAGGTCGTGCACCACGTTCGGGTTGGCCACATCCTCCAGCGCGGCCTCCCGGAAGTACGGCTGGAACGAGGCAAGAATCTCGGCGGGTTCGTTGACGAAGTCCAGCACGAAAGTCTGGTCCTTGCCGACGGCGGTTCGATTCAGCCTGGAGAGTGTCTGAACTGCGGAGACGCCCGAGAGTTTCTTGTCCACATACATGGCAACGAGCAGCGGCTGGTCGAAGCCGGTCTGGAACTTGTTGGCCACGAGCATGATCTTGTACTCGTCAGTGGAGAACGCCTCGGGCAGCGTACGGCCTTTCAGGCCTGGGTTCATGTTCAGTTCGGTGAATGCCTCGGGGCCAGAATCGGCATCGGTTACTTCTCCGGAGAAGGCGACCATTGTGCCCAGTTCGGTGTACCCGGCGTCGCTGATGTACTTGTCGATCGCGAGCTTGTAACGCACGGCTTCCTTGCGGGAACCAGTGACGACCATAGCTTTGGCCTTACCGCCGAGGCGCCAGGCGACATTCTCGCGGAAGTGCTCCACAATCACCTGAACCTTCTGGCTGATGTTGTATGGATGCAGCTTCACCCACTTCATCAGAGACTTCAGGGCCTCGGATTTCTCCACCTGGGAGTCATCCGAGTCGTAGTCCCGGCCCTCGTGGGTCAGCCGGTACGCCACCTTGTAGCTGGTGTAGTTCTGCAGGACGTCCAGGATGAAGCGCTCCTCGATGGCTTGCTGCATGGAATACAGGTGGAACGGCTGCGGCAGCCCATCCGGGCCCTTGCGGCCGAACAGCTCAAGGGTTTTGGCCTTTGGCGTCGCGGTGAAAGCGAAGTAACTGATGTTCTTCGCATCTGCCCGCTCCGCCATTTCGGCAGCCAGGAAGGACTCGATGTCGAACTCGCCGCCGTCGCTGACGTCCGCCAGCTCCTCCGCGGAAAGCACCTTCTTGAGTTTGTTGGCTGTGGATCCGGTCTGTGACGAGTGCGCCTCGTCCGCGATTATGGCAAAGTTCCGGCCTTTCAGGGCCTGGGATTCAGCGATAGCCTTCAGCGCAAACGGGAAGGTTTGGATGGTGACGATGATGATCGGCGTCCGGGCAACCAGCGCTGCAGTGAGTTCGCCGGACTTGGAGCCGGCGTTGCCACGGATAGGGACCACGACGCCGGACTTGTGCTCGATCTGGTAGATCGCGTCCTGCAGCTGTGCGTCGAGCACTGTTCGGTCTGTCACTACGATTACAGAGTCGAATATTTTCTGGTCCTGGGCGTCGTGCAGCGCGCTGAGCTGGTGCGCAGTCCACGCGATGGAGTTGGTCTTACCGGACCCCGCCGAATGCTGCACAAGGTATCGGTTCCCTGGGCCCTCCGTGCGGGACGTCTCGATCAACTGATTAACTACGTCCCACTGGTGGTAGCGCGGAAAAAGCAAGGATTTGCGGACTTCGCGTTCCCCGGTGACCGGGTTGGTCTTGTCACTGATCTGCAGGTGCAGGAATTTGCCAATGATGTTCAGCCAAGAGTCGCGCTGCAGGACCCGTTCCCAGAGGTAGCTGGTGGCCGATCCTTTCGGGTTTGGCGGGTTGCCGGCACGTCCGCTGTCACCAACGTTGAAGGGCAGGAAATAGGTGTCCTTGCCCTTCAGCTCGGTTGTCATTTGGATCTCGTCGTTACTGACAGCGAAATGCACCAAAGCGCGGCGGCCGAAGGACAGCAATGGCTCGTCCTTGTTTTTGCCGTTGCGAGGCAGTCGGTCCTTGCGGTACTGCTCGACGGCGTCACTGATGTTCTGCGTGAAGTCCGTCTTCAGCTCGATAGTCGCGACCGGAAGTCCGTTGACGAACAGGACCAGGTCGATGCTCTTCTTAGTGTCGACGGTCGAATAGTGGACCTGCCGAATTACCCTGAGTCGAACCTTTCCGTAGCGTTCCAACGTCTCAGGGTTAAGACCCATGGCCGGCTTAAACTGGCACATCTCGAACTTCGCGGCAACGTCCTTAAACCCGGTGCGCAGAACTGAGAGCATGCCTGCTTCCTTGGCCGCGGGTTTATCCAAGACCTTGCACAGCCGGTCCAGCAGCAGCCGCCTGGCGGTTTCCTGATCGCCAGGTGAATCGGTCGGCTTTAGAACCTTGGCCAGCTGCTCCGGCTGGGTGTGGGCAAGCCAGGCGAAGACGTCTTCTGGCACGAGCGCGCGTGTGGCGTCGTACAAATCACCGCTCTTACGGTCCGGCTCGTAGATCCAACCTTCGGCCGCAAGGGCCTGGCAAATCTCATCTTCGAAGGATATTTCGTTGTGCTGAGCCATGCTGGTTCCCCCAGAAACTGTCGAAAAAATACGGACCGAGCTTCACGTTTACGGTCCGGAGATGCACGTAGGAAACGTCACGCTTCGAAGCCCCCTTCTTGAATGTCGATCTTGCCTGTCACCGCAGCGGAGATAAGGGCGGCGCGGCGTTGTCGCAACAGATCGAGGCTTAGCAGTACAGGCTTTTGCAATTTGTCCATCACTGCGAGTTTTTCCCTGATCCAAGCGTCGATGGCCTCCTGCTCCTGAATCGGCGGAACGGGAAGACGAAGTTGCGCGAAATTTGCAAAGCGTAGCGCTTGCCCATCTCGAACGAGATTGCTAGTCGACTGCAGGCCCGAAATGTATCGATCAGACTTGAACAACCATCGGAAGTACTCCACATCTATTCCTGGAGTGGGAACAAGCATTACGTAAGCGGAACTGATCTTGCCCTGGATGCGAGAAAGCTCGAGGCCCCCTTGGAAACTTCGCATGCTAATGACGAAATCGTTAGGCTCCACGTGCTTCAGAATTTCTTCACCCTTGATAACCGATGTAACGCGATTACCTGTCGTTGCCACGAATTCAGCCTGCGAAATGATTCCGTGGACCTGCGAGGCAGTCAGCTGTTCATCATCGGGACGTGCTCTTTCCCCTCGTTCGCGGAAGATGCGGCGGGACCCCACTACATCCCAGTGGGCCGGCACTTCGCCAAGCCATGGGGCGCCGGAGCGTTTGGTCGGAGCGTCAGGGTTGAGGCCTTTGGTGACGGCGTGGGTAATGATGGCTTGTCGCTTCTCGCCGAGCAGCTTGATAAGCAGCTCCTGCTTACCGATCAGCTCGTCAATCTGGGCCGTCTCACGGTCTAGGAATTTGGCTATCTGGGTCTGAACCTTTGTGGAGGACAAGGGGATTTTGACGGATGCCAACGCAGACGCAGAGAGCTCCAAGAATGTGGATCCTTGGCCCATGGATTGGAGCTGCGGTCCAACATGGGCAAGCGAGTATCTGAGGAAAGGGGCTGAGATGCCGTCACGGGGAATCAAAGCTTTACAGCCTTGGTTGAAGGCCATCGGTACATCATTGATTGCGGCGTAACCAATAGGAGCGCGTGTTGAGAGTAAGACGCTCCCCTTCGGCGCGATAGTTGATCCTGAGAGAGCACCCTTAGTTGTGAGGTTGCGCTCCGTTTCATTCAACGAGAAGCCGTTGGCCCGACCTAGGTCGACTGGCGTGGCCCATGGAACCTCACCGTTCCAATTGTCTGATTCAGGCGTTGGTGTCCCGCCGTTGGCTATCCGAACGAGGCGGCGAAGAGCAACCCACTGTGTCTTCACTTCTCTACCTCAGCCAGCAGTGTCGTGATCTCGGCGAACAGCTTATTAAGGTCTGCATCGATCTCGTCCAGCGACCGCGGCACTTCGTACTTGTGAAAGTGCCGTGTAAAGGGGATCTCGTAGCCAGTCTTTGTCTTGGCGTCGTCAATCCAAGCGTCCGGAACGTGCGGAAGCACCTCACGCTCGAAGTATTTCTGGATCACTTCGCCGAGTGGGACGCTTTCAGTGTCGCGGAGGTCCGGGTCTGCTTCGGGCAAGCCCTTTGGTCCTGTGCAGACATCGGCGGTCTCATCGCGTTCGGACAATCCGGTGAGGACGGCTTTCAGGGCAGGTGCGCCGAGCTTAAGGCCGGCGGCTGCAAGAGCGGGCTTGAGGTTCTTAACGAAGGCCTCCCGGTTCTTCCAGAGTTTCGTCTCGTCTTCGCCGAGCCGGATGATGGCCTTCTCGAGAAGCTGCCGTTCGTCATCGGTGAGCTTCTCCAGAGATTTTTGTGCCAGAACGGTCTCGATGCGCTCCCCCGTGCACGCGAAGTTGAGCTTCAGAGGACGTTCGACGGTGATGGTGGAGTAGCCGAAATCCTGGTTGTTGAAGACTTTGGAGGTTTCGCCGTTGTCTTGGAACGTACCGTAGAGCTGGACGATGTGCGCGACATCTTTGGGGCCGAGCTCCTTGCGTTTCGAGCCAAGGCTTTTGCGCATTTTTTGGAAGCATTCGACAGCGTTGATGAGCTGGATCTTTCCGACGCGCTCCGGGTGTTTCTGCTTCTTGCTGTTGGAGAGGATCCAGATGTAGGTGGCGATGCCGGTGTTGTAGAACATGTCTGTCGGCAGGGCGATAATGGCTTCGACGAGATCGTTCTCAATAAGGTACCTACGGATCTCGGACTCGCCGGAGCCGGCGCCGCCACTGAACAGCGGTGAGCCATTCAGGACGATGCCGATACGCGAACCCCCTTGGTGCGCGGGACGCATCTTCCGAATCAGGTGAAGCAGGAACAGCAGCGAGCCGTCGCTGACGCGAGGCAGACCAGGGCCGAAACGACCCTCGAAGCCGTGGAGTTCGTGCTCCTTTTGGATCTGCGGCTGGATTTTCTTCCACTCGACGCCAAAGGGCGGGTTGGAGAGCATGAAGTCGAACTGCTGGCCGATGTTTTGGTCGTTGGCGAGGGTATCGCCGACAGAGATCTTGGAAATGTCCTGGCCCTTGATCAGCAGGTCCGACTTGCAGATGGCGTAAGACTCGCCGTTGATCTCCTGCCCGTAGGCGACGAGGGAGGCGCTGGGGTTGAGTGCGTGCAGGTGTTCCTGGGCGACGGTGAGCATGCCGCCCGTTCCGGCGGTGGGATCGTAGATGGACCGGACGATGCCTTCTTTGGTGAGGACGTCATCGTCATAGTTCAGCAGTAGCTGGACCATGAGTTGGATGACTTCGCGCGGGGTGAAGTGCTCGCCGGCGGTCTCGTTGGATGCTTCGGCGAAGCGGCGGATGAGTTCCTCGAACATGAGGCCCATCTCGATGTTGCTGATGGTCTCCGGGTGGAGATCGATAGCGGCGAAGTCCTTGGTGACGTGGTACAGCAGGTCCGAGCTGTCCAGCTTCTCGAGTGTCTTATAGAACTCGAAACGCTCGAAGATGTCGCGGGTGTTTTCCGAGAAACCCTGGACGTAGTTGAGGATATTCGCCTTGATGTTGGTGGGGTCATCGAGGAGCCTGGCAAAGTTGAACTTCGAGGTATTGAAGAAGCTGTGGCCGGAAGCCTTCTGCAAGAAGGTGTCCAGCGGGATGTTCAGGTCCTTCTTCGCTGCTGCTTCGGCGAGGACAGCGTTCTTGGTCTTCTCAAGGACGCAGTCTAGGCGGCGGAGGATGGTGAAAGGGAGAATCACCGAGCCGTACTGGGCGGGTTTATAGGTGCCTCGCAAAATGTTCGCGATGCTCCACACCAGGTTGGCGTTGTTGTTGCCGGCCATTATTCCCACTTCCGAGCCGCGGCAGCGGAGGCGCGGAGCAGGCCCACGGTCCCCAATGCCGTGCAGCGTTCATTGTTTCTCGCACGTACTTGCATTGAATTGTATTGGGCGACCAAAAGTTCCTTGGCATGCTGGTCGACCTCGACTTGGTGCGCAACAGAGGCCGGGGGTCAAGCAAATGACCAGCCTGGACGGACCAGAGAACAGGACCCCTGCCAATCCCGGTCCATGCCAACGGGTGAAGGCCGTCTTAGGCTGCACAACAATCGGCGACACGGCGTGCCCGTAAGCCGGTCGCTTTCCTTCCTCTTGCCCGTCTGGTCTCCTCGTCGGCTAGGCGATCAACTCCGCGAGGTCGAATTTCTTACGCAGCTTCGCGATCGGCCCACCCCACGTCTTGGTCCGGAACGCCCACTGACCCGCGACCAGGCTGGGGGAAACACCAAGCACGTTAGCGAGGGAGACGATTCCATTTACCGTCGTAATTGCGGCAAGTTGCGCCCTGTGGGCTCGCGGAATGAGATGGTCCTCCGCGAAAGCATTGGCAGCTGTTTCTTGTGCATCCGCATCGTCGTCAGCCTTGAATTCATCAATGAACGTACTTCTTTTCGGGTGAAGAAGCACGTGAGCGATCTCGTGCAGAAGCGTGAACCACAAGCTATCGAGAGCCTTATATCTGCTTGTCACCGCAATCATTGGCGTGCCGTTAATCCAACGCGATACGCCGCTAATTCGAGTGTTAGGAATCTCTGGGACAAATACGAGAACGACACCCGCGTCGAGCAAAAGTTCCTGCGCTTTCGTGAATGCCTTTCCTACGTCGTCCTTGACAGTGAGCTTAGGAAGTAGGGTGGCCGCAGCCCGCAACTTCGCGGAATCGTACGTCGGCGCGTTGGCGATGAGGCCGGCAGCGTGAAGTTCCGATAGCCGCAGCCAGAGAGCCGTCAGGTTCGGATCAATGGAATGGATCTGACTTCTCTTATAGGACGCCTGTGGCTCAAGCCAGGTCTTACCGTAGGCGTTAGGAGAGGCCACCTCGAAGAAACCTAAGAGTTTTGCCGCAACGTCCGGACCAGAATCATTCTTGTCGATTACTTTGCGGTCGATAAGCAACTGTCGAGGGAAGGAATTCGCCCATTCGACGAATCCGGCGAGAGCATTGTGCCTCTCCTTCCGCGCCTCGTGTGCCTGATGTGCTGCCTCCAAGTGGAGCCAAGTCTCGGCGGAAACTCCGAGAATTTCTTCCAGCGTGACGGCGACGTCGGGGGAAAGCGCAGCTGTTCCCTTGATGACGAGGTTGATGTGCTTCGGGCTAAGCCCGGTACGGGCGGCGAGCTGCGCTTGGCTGATAGCACGAGCGTCGAGCTCGCGTTGCAGTATGCGGCCGGGCCGGGGTGCGAAGTCGAATTGCGTGTCTGTGGCGATGTAAGTGGTCATGAGTCTCGATTCAGATCGCAGGCCGGAGGATCGACCGGCCCCGAATGTGGAAGTCCTGGACGAGTAGCGCTTGCGATGTAGCGTGATCGGGCAATGCTGCCCGATTTGCGACAGCGCTGGGAACCCCGTCGGAACTTAGCGGACGTACATGCATCTCAACCTCCTCGATCGAGAGAGTCAGATTTCCCGCGTTGACGTCTATTCGGACGCTCTGAAACGTCACGAGATTTTCGAACCGTGGAGCGTAGGCGACGACGTGCAGGAGATCTTCAGCCGCCGCGAGCTGACCATTGGCGACAGCGCGAAGGTGCGCTCCCGAGACACAAGAGTCCTCAAGCTGAGGACTTATCCACGCGAGCTGCAAGCTTTACCTCTTTGGTAAACGGAACTTATGGTAGAGTCGGGTTTACCCGACAGGTATAGGCTACCTGCTTCCGGCCGGAAGTAGGAGCAACGCTACATAAGGAAGGAGGGCCAAATGGCCCCCAACATAACCACCTCTTTGCAGATCTCTATCGACGGCAAAGCTTTCACCACTCAGGATGGCGATCAGGAGGCGGCGGCGCTGCTGCGCCTCGCTGGACGCGACCCAAAGATCTCCGATCTTTTCCTTGTCAACAAGAACGGCGTCGAAGAGAAAATCCGCGACGGCCAAATCATCAACCTAAAGGACGGTAATCGGTTCGTCTCCCGCCAAAGGGTTCGCTTCACCATCGACGGCGAGCCGCAAAGCAGCTACGACGACGACCAGACTGCCGCCGCGCTGCTCCGCCTCGCCGGAGTCGACCCGGCCGGCTACGACCTCGCCCGCATCATGGCCGCAGGCGGCACGGAGACGTTCCGCGACGAGCAGATCGTAAAGATTACGAACGGCGACGAGTTCGTCACCGCCAAGCATGTCGGAGGGGTTGCGTGAGCGATGCGATCGGCCTGACGGGGCCGGCCCAACAGTTCATCAATGACATGACTGCCGTGGGTGCCCCTGCCCGGGCCGACGGACCGCGCATCCTGTACGACGTCGTCGCGGTAGGCGGCGCTCTGAGTGGCCAGACCGTGACGACCGGCGTCAGCGCATCCGAGGTGCAGAGCTGGCCTATGGTCCCTCCCCACTGGATCCACCTCCCGGACTCTGTCACGTTCCCTGCGACGAATATGGATGACACCGACTGCCAGCCTGGATGGAAACGGCATTCCCGCGATTTCAGCTACTCCGACATGTCGATGCCACCGGCTCTCGCTTGGCTCCGGCACGTACGGGGCTTCATCTCGATCGCAATCCCGAAGGCGGCATGACATGCGGTATTCCGTAGCGATGACCGGTGAAGTCGAAGCGGCCATGCGGGACCACCTCATCCGCGAGGACGGCCAGGAGGACGTGCTCGCCGCGACATATGTCCTTTCCACCGGCGTCGAGCGCACGACCGCTCTGATGAAGTCCGTTATTTTTCCTGGTGAAGGTGAGCGACATGTGCACGGGAACGCGTCGTTCACCAGCGGATACGTGCTTCGCGCCTCGAATGAGGCACGTGCCGCCGGCCATGGACTCGTACTGTTGCACTCTCATCCGGCCTCTCGCGGCTGGCAGCTTCTTAGCGACATGGACTGGGAGACGGAATCCGAGTATGAGCGCGTTGCCCGCGGGATTACGAAGATGCCACTCCTGGGGATGACACTCGGTGGTCGCGACACCTCATGGTCGGCCCGGTTCTGGTTCGACCGGAGCGCTCCGACCTGGGCGGAGTCGGTGCGTTCGGTGTTTCCGAAGCTGGCCGTCAGCTGGAACGACGAGATCCGTCGAATCCCCGGTATCACCCGTTCTCAGCAACGGACGGTCTCGTCGTGGGGCGAGCGAACACAAGGCTCGATCGCGCGCCTGCGTGTTCTCGTGGTCGGTGGCGGCAGCGTCGGCCTCGACGTCGCGCAGCGTCTCGCCGCTACGGGCCTCGCGACGGTCGGCGTGATGGACTATGACGCCGTTGAGACGGTGAACCTGGACCGCATGATCGGCGCGACCCGCCTCGACGCCGCACTCGGGCGGTCCAAGGTCGACGTCGCAGCGCGCTTGATGAAATCTGCCGCGACCGCAGAATCGTTCGAGGTCCATCACCACGAGGTCAGCATCACCGACCCAGTCGGCGTGAGCGCCGCGCTCGATTACGACGTCATCTTCTCCTGCGTCGACCGGCCCTGGCCGCGAGCGGTATTGAATGCACTCGCCTACACGGACCTCATCCCGGTCATAGATGGCGGAATAGCGCTCGACACCTTCCCGGATGGGCGCATGCGCAACGGCATCTGGCGCGCCCACACGCTCGTCCCCGGACGCCCGTGTATGGCCTGCCTCGGCCAGCTCGTCATCGGCGACATTCCATTGGACAAGCAGGGGCTACTGGATGACCCGGAGTACATCGCAGGAGCACATCGAGAAGCTCCCTCCCGCCAGAACGTTGCTGCGCTTTCCGCGAGCGTCAGCGCGGCACTTCTGGCACAGTTCGTCAGCCTAGCCGCCCACCCGGGCGGCCGCGGCGTCCCGGCACCGCTACGTCACGTCCTCTCCACGCACACCCTCGAGCACTCCCCCGCGACCTCCGGCCCCTACTGCCCTTACGAGAACGCTACGGCTGTAGGCGATACCCGCACCCCGATTGCTGAGTATCGCGAAGATTGGCGCGCCATCGTTCGCGAACGTGCGCTGAAGAAGAACTCCCTCCGCCTTCGCGCCCTCGCGGCAGCCGAGGATATCCTGCAGCGTGCGATCTCCCGACTCAGGTAGGGAGCACTGCCGCGGGGTCGATCAGTCATGGTCGGCCCCGCGGGGTCGTTCGCGGCAGGCCTATGGTGGTCGCTGCCAATGTCCCAATTCCTTCGCCTGGAGCCTCCCACTTCCTTAAAACCGGAACACCCCTCGGCGGGACACTGCCTCGGTGAGCGGATCTGTCATTTTCAGAAGTCGACTGCACTGGCGCCCACGGAATTCCGGGGTAGTGCAGACGAGTATGGACATTGAAATGTCAGAAGTGCTCTGCACGGAAAAGCACTCTGCTCAATAGTCCCCTGCACCAACAGCCATCTTTTTCAGAAGTCGCCTGCACCAACCAGCAGGCACTACTTCTTTGGAACCTCAGTCGCGCCTGCTGCCGGGACCCATCGGTAAAGGGTGGGCACGGAGACTCCTAGGGTGTCGGCGACCTCCCGGCGCGGTGTCCCCTGGTTGAGGAGCTTTCGGGCTGAGCGGACTTTTGCATCCGTCATGATGCGTTTGCGGCCGCCGACCCGTCCTTGTTCGCGTGCCGCCTGCAGTCCGGCCTGCGTACGTTCGACCATGAGCTCCCGTTCCATCTGGGCCAGGGAAGCCATGACGTTGAAAAAGAAGCGCCCGGAGACCGTCGTGGTATCGATCGCATCGGTGAGGCTGACGAACCCTACGCCGCGGTCGTTCAGTCCGCCGGCGAAATCCAGGAGGTCCTTCACGCTCCGGCCCAAGCGGTCCAGCTTCCACACCACCAAGGTGTCACCTTCGCGCAGGTTGTCCAGCGCCTGGTCGAGGCCCGGGCGCTGGGACTTGGTGCCGCTGATCGTGTCCTTGTAGATCTTGTCGCATCCCGCCTTCTGCAGGGCGTCGCGCTGCAGGTCCAGGTTCTGGTCCCGGGTGGAAACCCTGGCGTAGCCGATGCGGTGCGTGACCATGGGGTGCTCTCTTCTCAAAACTCGGTTCGGGGTCTTAGCTCGACTGTACCGATTCGAGAACTATTTGTGAGAACCGGGGTGGGCGTTGCCGCTTTTTCTTCGTCGCGCCAATTTTCCGCGGCAGGGACGTCGCGCCACTTCGATGAGTCATCGCTCCGCGATTCTCAATTCGATGCTTTCTCGTAATCCTTCGTTACCGAGAAGCGTCGGGGGTGCAAGGATTCCTCGGGCCAGGCATTCCTCCGCTCGACGACAAGCTGCCAAGTATTGAATCAGCGGTTGCCTTAGATGTCCTGTGGATCAGTCTGTGACTTTCAGCGATAAATGGCGGCTTTTTCGCAACCCTATTTGGCGCACAGTACAGCCCGCAAGGGGATCCCTCAGGAGACATAACGAAACGGAAAGGGGCCCTAAACGCTACACCTGCTCGTCCCACTTCCTTGGCTTCGGGACAAGGTTAATGATCTAGCGGTCGCCAGTCATCAATCGGCTAACCATGGCCCGCGCGTTCTCCGCACTGCCCCAAACCCACTCATTCGCGAAGCTGTAGACGCGAGCATCTTGCTGCGCCGCGACCCCCACGCCAAGCGCCGGCCGAGACTTGGCCATGCGGGCAACACTGGACTTACTCACTCCTGTTACCTGCGCGACCGCGCGTTGGGACATGCCCGAGTCGAGCAGAAGCGTGACGGCCTGGGCAATAGCCACCTCCGCAGCCAGGTTGGCTTGATGCGCAAGAAGCCGGGCTTGGGCAATAGCCGTAGTCGCGGTCTGTTCAATGTTCAGATCATCTGTCATGTTTCAAAGCGTACCGGATTCGCCCCAGCCTTGGGGCAGTCTGGGGGCGTAGCTGCTGTTCCATTTCCTTGGAACTGGGGCACACCCTGGTTGGACGTTCCGGATGTTGTCCTAAAACTTGCGCGCCACAATCAACCGTCACAGCTGCGACTTTCGTACGGCTACGAGTAGATGGGGAATCAGGGGAGCGGCTGCATCTGCCCCTATCGAGGGGGTATTCGAGAAGGACAAGGCATTACTGCGCGTAGTCGGCGTCGGGCTCGGAGTCATCCACAATCTCGCCAGAAGCGATGCGCTCCTCGGTGCGTCGGTATGCTCCGGCGATGTAGTCCTCGAGATCGTTGACCCCAATGCGCCACATGCCACGGCCTCCGATCTGAATCGCACGCAATTCCCCGGTCTTCAGCAGTGCCCGGATTTGATTCGAGCTCACGCTCAGCTCTTCGGCTGCCTGCTCGGTGGTCAAGAAGCGGCGTTTCTTCGGTTCCTCGGTCACCAGCTCATCCTATGTGCGGGATAGCCTGGCGCTGCCTGTGTAGCGGAGAGGCATTCCGGCGTCTCCTATCCCTAGGGTTTCGAGGCGCAGAGGTTTCGAGTAGACACTGAGCAGGCTGGAGAGGAGCCGGCCGTTTCAGAAGGAATGCCGAAAGGTTCGCGAGACAGCCGGGCCCGACAGAACCTGGTTAAGCCATTCATCCCAAGAGTGGTGCGCCCCGTTCGAACAGGCCACTAGATCCTGTCAGTTGTAGTTCATGAAAAGGCTGCGCGACCCTGTACGCGGGATGGAAGTCTGCGCCTTTGTCTCGAAACCCATCCTGCACCAAAGGTACCGGGTGCCCAATAAGTCAGCTTGCTGTGTTGCGCTTCGGGTTGGGCGCCCGCCGTTGCGGATGCTGACGGCTCCCAGCTACTTCGATGCTCTCAGTCTCATGTAAAGACTTGAGCATTTCCATATATTCCCTCGCGACCGGCGTTGTGTATGGTTCTTGCAGCGACTCTAAGGCTGTGAGACCCGTGATACGAAGCCGAGGGTAATGAGCGGCAAGAGAATAAATGGCGGCAACAGAAGCGTTTTGAGCTGCCGACCCAACCGGCAGGTCGAGAATTCCTAACTCACGCAAGGCTCGGTTCACTTCGTACAGTGCATCGAATTGGATAGTTACAAACCCATCTTTTATTTCGAGGAATTCTAACTTTTCAAACTTCTTGAGGAGGAAGTCCACAGCATTTTCGGAGAGCACATATCCACTCCTCCCATTGGCTGTCGTCATAAGATCACTAAAAAGTGAATGCAACCTCACTTCTGCCTCCAGCTCTGCGCTCTCCTGAGCCCTGGCTTCTGCCCTAAGTTTTATCCGGTAGTCCCGCAGGGAGAGCCATACACCAGTAGCGATGCTGATCATGGTTGCGGCACCACTTATAACCAGGATCCATTGCTGAACCATAGAAGTATCCAAGTCCGTACCCCTTCCCCTGGAGGTTACCGCGGGTTGTACTCGTGGCCCAGTCTAGAGGTGATGACACGATTGAACGTCTAGGCTGGAGGCCGCCGCACTGGGTTTCCGGTCCTACTCGCGCCAACCAACAAAATGTGAGGAGCCTGGCCCAATCTGTCTCTACAGCCGCGGGGCCGACAGCGGCTTCGCGTGGTTGGTGGACAGGTATAGCCGTTAGAGGCACAGCCGCTGTACAGGTTTGCACGGTTGCCCTTGGTAAGAACCAGAGGTGACCTTCCTCTAGCACCGCCAGCATTCGCAGAGCGTACGTATACTTCCCCCTGCCGCCTCTCAACCCTTGGGATACGAGGCGTCTCACCGATGTGGCTACACTCCCCTGCGCGGAGTCCGAGCCTGGGCTGTGACTTTCGGGGGTAAATGGCGGTCTTTTTGCGGCGCTATTTGGCGCGTTCCTAGCAGTCGGCACCGCGTCGGTCTTCAGATGGTGGGCCTTTGGAGCTCGCGGTACACCGTCGTCCGTGACACCCGGAACAGCTCGGCCAATTCAGCCTGCGTATGCTCGCCGGCGTCGTGCAGGGTCAGAAGATGCTTCCGCTGCGTCTTGGACAATTTGGGCTGCTTGCCTTTCAGCCGCCCCTTCGCTTTTGCGACCGCCATGCCCTCGCGGGTGCGCATCCGAATCAGGAACCGTAATGCCGCTTGGTAACCAGCAGCGGTAGTGGGCACCTCCACATCTGCCAGCCGTTGTCCTGCAGCGTCGATAACGGCGATGTGATGCGTGTCGGCATGCGTGTCGATTCCGCCGTAGACCTTAATTTGCTTCTCGTTCACCATGGAAACTGCGGCCTTCCTCGTTGTCGGCTGCGCAGCTCGGTGGGCGTCAGTCAGTTCACTATCGGGGACTCGCCAGACTCCTATCAGGACATGACGGCCTGCCGGGCTGCACTTCGAAAATGAGCCAGGTCGGCCGACAGGTCACGGGAAGGACAATCACCAGGGGGTGATGTCAGAAGAGCCGAGAGTCAGACCCGCCTCACCAGACCATCCTGCATCCAGCAAGCCGAGGCCGCCACGTCCATCAAGGAGCCAGACCAACCGGTCCACAACTCCATAGTGAAGGGCCGAACGAATCTTTCCTTTGCGTCCATCCCCGGCGCAGTAGGGCACTAATCCTTGGCGCTGTGGCCTTGGCGGCTGCTGTCCTAGGTGTTGTGAACTTAAGGGACCCCATTTTTCCCCGAGAATCTTGCGGACGTGGCCAAGAGAGAGTCGGTACATCTGGTCTCGCAGATGACTAAGCCGACTTCGCCTCGGGTGGGTTGAAGCAGGAGCTTTCTCTCACGCCAGCGGCTATGGCGGCAGGTGGCTTCGCTTATGAAACCCACGTGTTGCCTTGGGGCGGATCGAGAACTTGCGCCCAACTTCCCAAACGGTCGTTTTTGAACTACGCCTGAGCAGACCTATACGTAGGTCGGGGGCCGGACATGCGCGCCAGCCACCCCTCCGCCTGGAATATACAACAGAAACGGCCACGATAAGGGGGTCGCCAGAGAAGAAGTGTCTGACAGAGGAAGTAGATTGAGACGATGACTTGGCCTACACTCCGTCTACTCGCTAGCCTCAAGAACGGCTGGACCGACAAGTATCATGAAGCGCTCGTCGCCCGTAGCGCATGGAGCGAAATGCCAGCCTTCACGAAACTGGGGCATCCCGCAATTCAGGCATGCCAGGACTTCTCCGATAATCCCGCTAGCGACAAATATGAGGAGCACAAGGGATCAACCAGGACGGCAGGCTACAAGGTCATCGAGGCGAGAGACACAAGCAAAGGACCGGCGTGGCGGACTGCCATGATCAAGATGCATGGCACGACATGGGGTGTTTTCGCTGACACCCACGATAAGTTTCACGCCAGCGCTCCGAACGCCTTCAAGCGCAAGGAGTACCTAGAGCCTTCAGAAGATGACCTAGCCATCCGCGAAATCAAACTTACGGAAGACGAGACCTACGCTGCCATTGAAAATTGGCAACGTGACCTGGTTCGGACGATGCTAGATGTATTCCGTGAGGCTTACCTTTTGGAAGGCTCGGAAGGTGATGAAGTCACCAAACCCCTCCCCGAGCCGCCCGCTGATCTGCTTCCCGACGGCGTAGATGGATTGAACGCGAGTATCACTCTGACTGTCATGCGAGAGAGCGAGGAGGACAGCAGCTTTGATGAGGCCCATAAAGAGCAAGACGACGCAATCGAGCTGGGGGTTTCATTTGAGCCTTGGAAGGTTGACGAGGTCCTTAAGGATCTAATCCTGTCTGCAGTTCTGCCTGTTATAGACCCAGACGAGGAGAGATGGACCAAAGACGCCGGGTACTACAGCAAGAACGGTGACCTGTGTTTTTCATATTTCATATCCGTCGCGCGGGCGTCTCAGCTGATCTACTCAGCGGAGTCCGATGAGCAAACGGACGAAGCACCCAAGGAACCACAGGCAACCCAGTCTGCCCATTACGTCGTTCGCAACGAGGTAGTGGCCTCCGTGGTCGAGAAGCGCGCCATCCGGTCCGTATGCGGGTTTTGGTTTGTTAGTTCCAGAGTGCCCGAAGGTTTTCCCATCTGCGAGGAGTGTATAGATGCGCTCCCGGAAGCCTCCGCAGTTCACAGGTTCCTGAGACAAAGGACGTCCGGGAGCGCAGGGTAATTCAGTAGCCCAACGACTTTGCGCGATCCGGGTCAACGCCTGCACTTCGCGCAACCAAAGCGCGCTTCGACGAATCTCGACGGGCAAAGGATGCAGCAACGTCATGGGACGCGCGCTCCTTGCGCTTCAGAAACTCCGTGATCTCCGAAAGGGGAATACGGCGGTCACGTTGACCGACAATTTCTGCTGTAAGTTCACCACGCTTGATCAGCGCCATGACGTGAGGGCGACTGACCTGAAGTATCTCAGCTGCCTCTTTTGGCGTCAGCTTTCCGTCTTGGGAGATAACGTTGAGGTCAAAACCTCGACGTACTGAACGCAGGATATGTTGGAGCTGATGAGCCAACTCCGAGTTAGGCAGCGTCGCCAGCACTCGTTCGACTTCATTAATTTCTTCATGTTCAACGTCTTGCGCTCTGATGGTCTGCACCGTCTCTTGCGCTCTAATCGTCTGCATTATCTCTCCTCCCTGGGAGTCGCGAGGCCCTCCTCGCTTCTGTATGGCAGATAAGACAAATGTAATAGATGAAACGCTCAGCACGAAAGTATGTGACGAAGGACACACAGCGCCTGGTGCCGAGAGTCGACTCCGCTTCTGCTCTCCCGATTCAGAGACGCGCAGATAGAGGGCAGTCGGGCATGAGTCCATTTTAAACCCTGGCATGAATAATCGAGATATGAGAACTGGCCGAAGCCGGGATACGCTGGGCCTCAACGAGTTGCAGAAGAGGGCTCGTCAGCCCGCATCGGCCCAAGGCGGAGCTGTCAGGACAATCCGCCTGCCCCTAGATGCGCGGCTGCAGGGGTCACGATATGTGCAGTTTGGCCGACAAACTGAGCTAGCAGTAGCCAGATCGTCGAAAGCACTGCAGAGTGATTTGAGCTTCGAGCATCTCGAGAAGGTCGAAGACCTTTTGTGGGAACTGGCTGTAGACGCACGCATCACCCCCGACCATGATGTAGCCGCCACATTCTCAACGCGGAACTCTCGCCAAGTCATAGAAACTGTATGTTTCATTCCAGTGCACCGGCTGAGTTTTGAGGAGGAAATTCAGCTACAGGATGTGCTTTTTCTTCCCGCTACTGACGCGCGAGTCCCAACCGCGGACAGTTTCCGGGAACACGAAGGCCCCTTTAGATGCGTAGCCATGGTCAATGCTGCTGGCACCAACTACGAAAAGATGGCCGCACGCGCCCGCGAAAAGGCTGCGAGTGTTCTTCGGCTACTTCGCACCGATCTAATCGGACGAAGCATCCCTTCGATGCAGCTTCGCTTCAGACTCGGCACTTCGTATACCTTCCCTGGCGAACTCCGTGGGTGGAACAGCCGGCCGGACTCGTCCTATGACCTAGAGCTTTCCTCTGCCTCGCTCTCCGACATAGACATTGACCGATACAACGATCTCGATCCCGAGTCTAGGAATACTTTGCAGATCAAGGCAGATATTGCCGTCCGTTGGATGGAAAGGGCACGATTTACGGGCGAACCCGTGATCGAAGTTCTATACCTAACGTTTGCCCTCGAAGCCCTCTTGGGGGACACGCAGGCAGGGTTGAAGAGCGGCCTGATCGCGCGTCGACAACTCATGCTCAGCCACATTATGACCGGGATGATTCCGCACCCTGACCAAACGATCATGCTGTACGGGGAGGTAAGATCCAAAGCGGTCCACGGCGAGACTGCGCGTGAGATCAGCAGTCAGGAGGCCGCCGCCTTCCATCTTGCAGTGAAGAACGCATTTGATCAGTATCTAGACTTGGCTAGTCGAGAAAACATTCAGACGCAGTCCAAGCTCACGACGCTGCTGGACAAGCACGATGAACACGAGACGCTCGTGGAATGGCTTGCACTCAATGGTGGTCCCGAGTGGGCCAAGTATTTTAGATCCCAGAAACGGAATCACTAACCGGTCACTCGCCCCGCACCCGTGGTTCGCCGCTATTTGCGGCGGCCAGAAGGCCGCCGGCTTCCATAATCGGTCGTTTTTGACCGGCCATTTGGATGCACTCCAACACGCGTTTAGTACCGCAGGCCAACTATCTTGTGACTGCTATGAAGTTGCTATCAACTTGATAGCAACTCCACAGACCCGGGTGGCTTACTTACTCGTAACTGTCGCGGACCTGCTCGAGACCGATTCTAAGAGCGCGCAATGCCATCGGATGCTTCTTGCGGCCTTCCAGCTTCGCCACGTCCGCAAGTAAGTCCATGAGCTCACGGTCCTCGTCAAAACGAAGCAACATCGTTCTGGCAGTCCCCTTGTCCCTCGAATCACTAAGTCTGGGCGTGACACTGGGCCTGGCTGGAATTCCGCGCTCAGCGCTGACAGCCGGCGAGGTCAATAGTGGTTCAGCGGCATTGCCAAACGCCTCGATAGCCTCGTCCCTAGCCTTCTCGGACGCGGATCGTTTCTTGATTGCCACTACCCCATCAACTCCTCTACCAGCCCACGGATTTCCCTCGCAGCTTTAGGGTTCTTCCACTCAACAACTCCGAGCCCCTCCCCCACCACGTCTCGATAAGCCTTGCGCTCGTACAGAACGGTTCGCAGTGGTTCGATACTCGGATAGTCGGAAAGGTAATCCCTGGCGTCGCCACTTTCAGATTCGAACGCGTTGGTTGATACCCGCGTAAGAGCCCCCCTGACTCGAAGGGAGGGATTGAAGTCACGGGCAGTTTCGATCAACCTATCGACAGTCGCGAGTGTGTCGAGATCAAATTGGCTCGATTGCGTCAGGATCAACAACTGATGGGCCGCAGTCATGGCTGTGCGCATCTCCTTGCTGTCCTTCCCTGCCACATCGACAAGGACAACGTCATAGCTCGTATCCAGTTCACGCAGTGTCTCGTGCAGGCTGCCAAGTTTCTCCACTACAAAGATGCGAGGTTCATGCCCGGCCTCTTCGCGGTCTACGGCCCAACGAGCAGTGGACCGCTGTCGGTCACCGTCCACGACCGCTATGCGCATCCCCCGCTTCGCCAGCTCAACAGCAAGGTTAGTTACAACCGTGGACTTGCCTACGCCGCCCTTTTCGCTACCCACAACAATGATCATGCCTCCAACCTAACGCCGAGGCTGATAGCAAAAGGCTAGCGACACGCTACCTGTTTGATAGCACTATGAAAGCAGTATCAAATAGGTCGAATCGGGATCAGGTCCTCCGCAACAGTGATAGCAGTTTCAAACTGCTATTACTTCAATATCAAAATGATAGCCTCGACGAGCGACGAAGGCCCAAGGCCGCCGGCAAGCCCAAGCTCAAGCTCAGCCGTTACTCACCCCCCTGACTCGAGATCATGCGCATATCGAATACTGCTCCGCGCGCTACTAAATCGCTATTGAATCACTATCAATTTGCTAGTGACTGTGAAACGGGGGAGGGGCAAGCTGGCAACTTCGGAGAGAGAGTGATTTGCTAGCGAAACACTACTTATTCGATAGCACTTTGAAAGTAGTATCAGTATGCGAGCGGCGGACCAATGTGTACCCCGGGTCCTAGGAGCAGTTTCAAAGTGCTATCGAACCACTACACAACCGCGGCTGAGGATCAACCTCAAACTGCTGGACGAGCGTAAACTCGACCCAATCGTCACCCACGCGCAGTAGGGATGCCGGACCAACTTGAACGCTGTGCTAGCGCAAAGCTACTAAAGAACTATCGGATCGCTAGCATTCTGGTAGCTAGCAGCGAATCAACTGCACCAGAGACCTATGCCGGCTGAGCAATTCGCCACACTGCCGCATCATCCGGGGGTAGCCAATACTCATCCCTTTCAGGATCAAACAAGTCGACCTCAGCGATCCCAAGCTGCAGTGGCTTGAACCTATCAAGGTAGGCATGCCAGATCGCGCGTTCGTGACGGTTCCGGCGGATGTGGTCAAGGTAGTCGTCGAGCACTCCGAGCCTAGCGGCGAGCATGCGGAGGTTCACTGAAGTGGTTTGCCACGTTCCACCGTGGCGCTGGATCATGCCGAGTGTCTCCATCTCAGCCAATGCGGCCGAACAGGCGTTGCGGCTGACACCACTGTTGCGGGCTACTTCCGCGGTGGTGGGGGAGTGGCGCCCGCGTTCGATTGCCTCGTAAGCAAGGGCAGCCACGTCTCCCAGGGCCCGAAACACCGGGCGGATGGCGTGGATCTTTCCTTTCCGCCACGTTAGTTCCCGTGCAAGTTGTTGGTAGTGCTCGGGAAGTTGAATGAGGTAAACATCGGCCGCTTTCTGACGTGCGTCGGCGATCTTAGTGAGGATCCCATCAGAAGCTTGAACCAGGATGGGTAGCAGCCTGGCGATGGTGACGTGATGTTTGCCCATCGCGACAGCAAGAGTGCGGCAACCGACATCAAGGATGTCCGTTTCTTTAGCCCGCATGTATCCCAACAATCCGCGGATCAGTAGGCGGAGGCTGAGGCCTTCGCGACCGCGTTTTTGGAGTCTGTGGTCGAGGACTGCATAAAGAACATTTTCCAAGTCGTTCACGAGTTGATGTACAGCAGCACTGCTGGGTTTGCCTGCCCCCCCGGTGGTTAAAGTGGGGCTTGTGTTGTTAATAAGTGCACTCCTTTCCCTGCGATTACGGGGGAGCGGTTTTCGCGTGCTTGAAGCTGCGCCGGTGAAGGCCTGGGCTTTGGCCCACTCGTAAGGAAGGAGCCTTGCCTGGCGTTCTGCAGATCCGTAGAGGGCAGCTAGGCCCGGGAACTGGCCGACGAGTTCGTTTTCTACGTGCTGCAGGGACCAGCCACAGGCACTGAAGTGGTTCAGCACGGCCATTCGGGCCTCGGACGGGCCCTTGAACTTAGCCGTGTCGTACAGACCGGTTCGCGCGACCCGTCGCAGCGGGGTCTCACTACTGGATTTCAGTGAGAGCGCCGGTAGCCCGGCGGTCCGTTGAGCGGCCATGGTCTTCATTTCTCGGGCCTTGAGTGCGCGTTTGCGGGCCAGTTCCGGCGCCAACGCCGTACGCAGCTGCACTAAGCCCCGTGCTGGGTTGCGGCGGCGCAAGATGTCGTACGCCTGGGACAGGGGAGTGATGAGGGTTTGGTGGCCACCGGACTTGTGGATCGTTCCTGGGACACGGATGCACCCGTCTGTGATGTTCTGGTGGGGGCTCGGGTCAAGACTGGTGGCCATAAGGGCTAGCGCTTCAACCAGTTCCCGGGCCTCGGCTGCGTCCATCCGGTCGTGCAGCGGCACGTACAAGTGTCGTCCACCGCTGGGGGAGAAATCCTCCACGAACCTCATGTCGCACTCCGACAACAATCGGCCCACCCGGACCGCGTCCGAGTCCACCACGCCCTTCAGCGCCTTCGAGGTATCAAAGTCCAAGCACAGCGTGGAGACTCGGCCATCCGTGCCGTGCACCATTACAGCAGCAGGATGTCCCGGCAAAGAACGAGTGATCTTCGGCTCATTTTTCGGCCGAGGATATTGAAACCTCTGCCCAATCCACCGCCCCAACCGGTACGAAGGCGCGCCAGCAATCAGCGGAGCAAGACCCCATGCATCTTCCGGTCTGGGACGTGGAGCGACACTCACAAGGGCATGCGTTGACGTCAATACCGGTTCCGGTACCATAAGGACAGTAGTTCCTTTCGAGGTAACACAAATGGCACCCACAGCGTGGGTGTTGTAACAGCTCGGATCCGGATCTTGGCGGATGAGGGATCTGAGCGAAGGATTAGGAAGGTCCCTCCTTTTAGGAGGGGCCTTCTTCCGTTAGGAAGCCTTATCGATAGGCAGGGCTCCTTGTTCCTGGTAGTCGTCTATGTCAGGCCAAATAGGCAACCCGCGAGCATCCAGCCGGATGCTCATCAGGAGGCGTTCGGCTGCCTGTCCTTTGGAGAGCCCCATGTGGGTGGCAAGACGTTCCACCAGAGCCTTAGCATCGGCAGCAACGTCAACTTTGAGGACGACGTTGCCGGCCCCTGTACCCCGTACGCGTCTGTGGATGGCTGTACTCATAAGCCCGAGCCTATAGGTACCGGTACCGTTAACTGCGCGGCCCGTTCGGCGTGTCGTTTCCATTAGACGAGGTCAGAAGCCTTTGGCCACCGCGGCAGCCGCGGCGAGCCAGGCGCGTTGGGTGGCGGGTTGGAGGGCCTCGTAGCGGATGGGTCCGTTGACCAGGGCGGGGTCGTAGGGGATGCGGACGACCGCGCGCACGTGCGGGGTGAATCCTTCGGCAATCCTGCGAGCTTCGTCCTTGGCGCGTTTGAGCGCGTCGCCGCTCATGCTGCGCTTGGCATCGGTGGACTCTGACACGATCACGACGGCGTTCCGTGCCAGCTCGGCGTCGTGGCCGCCGCGGGATTCGAGCGTTTGGAGGGTCAGGCGCGCGGCTTCGGCGCGGTCTTCAATGGCGGTGACCGGGACCACGAGCTGATTGGTGTGGTGGATCATTCGCCGCCAATTCGCGGCGCGGGCCGTGTTTCCGGAGTCCATGACGACCAGACGGTAGTAGCGGGTGAGTACCTGGTGGGCGATGTCCACCTCCTCTGCGGTCACTTCGTGGTCGCCCTCCTCGTTCTCGTCTGAGCGCAGGACGTCGAACTTGTCCGAGGTCTGGTGGTGGACGAACTGGGCGATTTCTGCTGCTTGGGCGCTGGGGGAGAGCAGCGCCTTTGATGAGTCGATGAGATCCAGGACGCTGTTGTTGTGGCCGCCCTTTTCGGTGCGCCAGCCGAGCGTGCCCTGTGATTCGTTGTTGTCCCAGGCCACGGTCGCTGCGCCGCTGTAGCGGGCCAGGATCGCGCTGAGCATCACGACGGTGGGGGTCTTGTTCGCTCCGCCCTTGCGGTTGACGACAGCTACGGTGCGGGGGCCGGGCCAGTGCTGGCTCACTGTGCGGATATCTTCCCGTTCGGCCAGTTCCTCGGCTGATGGGTCCATGCGGAAGCCCAGGCGGCTGAGAACGCCCCGCCAGCCGCGCGTGGCCGGCTGGAGCACGGGCGCGCTAATGAGGAACGAAGTGTCTTTGAGGCTGCGCCGAGTGGCAGGCTCCACGGCGGCTGCTGTGGCAGCCGGTGCGGGCCCCTCGGCGGGAGCGGCTGTAACGGCTGCGCCGAATGTCACCGGCGCAGCGTCGGCAGCTTGTGCCGGCGCCTCCTCGGACGGAGAGGAAGCAGGGACCGAAACAGGCGTAGGTGCAGGCGCGGCCGTGGTCGTGGCCTTGGCCGTTTCGGGCGAAGGGGATGCCGTAACGGGCAGACGGTCCTGCTCCCGCTTCGGGGTGGGCTTGATCGGAGCGGCCTCGCTGACGACGCCCTCGGGGGAGACGATTATGAGGCCCTGCCCGTCCGGGTCGGTGGTGCTGACGCGGACGGGTCGGCCGAGCTGAGCAGCGGTTTCAGTGATCATCCGTAATGCATCGCTAAGGACGGCGGCTTCGTCGGCGGCCTCGATCGCGTGGGAGGTCCCGTTGATGGTGACTTCGCCGGTTCCGTTGGTCCGCAGAACGGCGTTGATCTTGGGGAAGTCGAGCGCTTGAGTTTCCATCATCTGTCCTTACTTTGTGCCGTTCGGGGGCGTGAAACGGTTGACCTGCCAGGGTTTGTCGGCTGCGCTGCGGAGCAGTTGCACGTCGTAGTCGCCGGCGTCGGTGGGAAAGACGATATGGCAGCCGAAACCGTTGTTCTCATCGATCCTGAGCTGGCCCGTTCCGGTGATCCTGGTGGCCGGGATGTTGGCCGGGTCAACGTATTGGTAATCAGCGGTTGCTTGGGCGGTCAGCAGCTGCCCGAGCTCCTGGATCCATTGTTTGTCCGGGACCGTGGGACGGGCGTAAAGCGTCATGGCCTTGGTCGCGGTTTCCAGCGCGGCTGTTTTGCTTGCCTCGTCCCAGGCGACGCCCAGGGTGGCCGGTGCTGTGCCGCCGGGAGCTTGCGGCTTGCCGCCTGCGCTGAGCGTGGCCGGGCTCGCGGCGGAAGCACTGGGCAATGGTTCCGCGGGTGTTGTGCTGGATACCGGCGCGCAGGCCGTGCACACAAGCAGGGCCGCGAGGGCTGTCAGGGCGCTTTTCATGGTTCCTCCGGTGAGTCGCTGCCGGGCAGGTAGAGAAAGGCGCTGGGAGTGCCGTTCTCTACGGTGCGGGTGTAGTAGGTGTGGTCATTCGGGGCGGGGTTGCCGTTGTAGCCCTCTTCCAGGAAGCTTCCGTCACCGTTGACGGCTTTGACGACGGCGACGTGCCCGTAGGTGCCGTCTGCGCCTCCGGTGCCGGGGGAGTACCAGACGACCGCGCCGACACGGGGTTTTCCACCGGTGGGCCAGCCCTTGGCGTCCCACCCGTCTTTCCAGGTAAGGGCCGAGCCGAGCACGGCACCGTCAGGCCGGAACGTGCCGTTCAGGACCTTGTAGGGGGCGGTGGTGCTGCCAAGCTGCTGGTTGACACGCCAGAGGGCGAAGTCGACGCATTCGCGGTTGTACATGCCCAGCGGGGATGGCTCGTATATCTTGGCCGTGCGCCACGGCAGATCATCGTCTTTGCCTGATTGGCCCGGGATCCCGCAGGAGCTTTCCCCGCCGACATCGGTGATCTGAACGTCGGCCAGGGCGGCGACGACCTCGACGGCGGCCGCCCAGTAGGACTGATAGTGGAACGGGTCGGCGTTGCGCTGGACCCGGTGCGCGGCCGTGGTGGGTTCGAGCTGTTCCCACCCGCCGACCTTCTGCAGGGCGGTGAAGAAGTTCGTGGCTGAAGTCGTTGGGTTCATGCGGTCCGGGTAGGTTCCCCATGCGCCGTTGTCGCGCTGCTGGAACAGCCCCCGGGAGTCAGGGCCTGGGCCGTCGCCGTAGTCCAGTACACGCAGCCCGGATTCACCCATGGCCGTCATGACACCGATCGTCTGCCCCCGGGCAGACAGGCCAAGGGCTTTGCCTGCGTTGATGACCAGGGCCGCGTTCTTCAGTTGATCGCCCTCGTACCCGGCGACAGCGACCTTGGGCAGCTGGCCTGCGTCAACGCTGACGCTGGACCCGGTCGGTGAGCAGAAGTCGGCAGCGGCCTGAGAGCCCCCGCCGAACAGGATCATGGACAGCACCAAGCCGACGGGTGCGAGGACGGCGCCGGCGACCAGCGCAGGCGCGCTCGTTCGTGATTGCATGTGTCCCCCTCACATCTGATCGTCAGCTGCTTCGCCCTAGGGCTGGTCCTCGTCGTTCACTTCTGGTGTCTGGCCCTTCCTCAGCGTGTTCCGGTTCTCCCAGACCCAGTCCTTGACTTGATCTCTGGCGATCAACCATGTCTTCTCGACTTGGTAAGCAGGAATCACTCCGGTTTGGAGCCAGCGGTAGACGGTGTTTCGGGACAACCCGAAGATCTCTTCGAGGTCCTGAGGCGTAAGACGCTCCGGGTACTTGGCGAAGAGTGCTTCCAGGTACTTGGGGTCCACGCTCAGTCCGTCCCACCGCATAGAGCCATCCTAGACCACAAATTGGTACTGTGATGTACTGGAAGTGACTGAAAGGTACTAAAGCTGTTGTTGGGGGTCACTTTTGGCCTTTCGTGTCGGATGGTACCGATACGATCTTTGCGGACATTAGTAGGGGATGTGAAATGCCGGTCTCAAAGAATCGCTGGGTGACGCTCGGCGCAGAAACTATCGACGAACCCGTTTCAGCTATCCCGGAAGAGCCGCCTTTCGTCCCTACGGGGGCGACCAGGCCACAGCTGAGTGTTCCGCAACCGGACCAAGCGGACCGGCTTCCCCGCAGGAACGTCGCGGGGAGGGAACCGGGTTTCTGGTGGCTTGGCGTGCACGGCGGCGCGGGTGAAACATCGCTTGCCCGGCTGGACAAGAACACACGGGCCGCCGAGCATCACTGGCCTTTGAGGGCCGCCGGATCCGTGATCGTCCTGGTTGCCCGGTCCAATATCCCGGGCCTTCGTGCGGCACGGCTGGCTGCAACTGAATGGGCTTCCGGTTCTCTTCCCGGGATCCATCTCGCCGGCCTGGTGGTGATGGCTGACGCTCCCGGACGGCTCCCCAAAGAGATCCGCGACTTCGCCCGCGTCGTCGGCGGGGGAGTGCCCCACATGTGGCACTTCCCCTGGGTGGACGCATGGCGTTACGGCCACGATGTCGCCGCCGAGGAACTTCCCAAAGAAGCCCGCACCACCCTTGAACAGGTGCACATCGCAATAACGGCCACCGCCGGACTCCCGGCCAAGTAGAAAGAAGAAGCAATGCACTTCGAAGTCCTGAACATCGCGACCGATGTTCTGACCCAGGTCACTCCGCCACCAGGCGGGGGGATTCCCAACCCGGGCACGGGCGAAGCACCTCCAGGATCTGAAGGCGTGCTGACGATCCTCAAGTGGCTCGCATGGACCGTCTTCGGCCTTGCCGTCGCGGGCATCCTGATCTGTGCCGGAACGATGATGGTCAACAACAAACGCGGCCAGGGTGGTGAACATGCCGGCGCTCTGGCGTGGGTCCTGGGCGGGTGCATCCTGGCAGCCTCCGCTGGCGGCGTCGTAGGCGCCCTGGTCTAAGGAGCCGAGCCATGACTGAACCGACAGTGAACGAAGACCAGAATCCGCTGACCCAACCTAAGTTCATCATCTCGGCCGTTGTCGTGGCGATCATTGTCGCGCTCGGGATCATCCTGGCCCTGGTTCCCCGAGGTGGCGGAACGTCGTCCCCTGAACCGAGCACCACCAGCACGAGCACCAGTAGCGGCCAACCTACCGCGACATCGGCGGCCAGCATATGCGGCCTGCCTTCTGGTGACCAGGACAAGCCAGCCACCGCACCCACCGACACCAAATGGGAGCTGATCGGCAAGATCGCCGCCCCAACATCGCCCGCGCAATTCGGCCCCGGCAAGACCGACGCCAACGGCCTCCGCTCCTGCTTCGCACACTCACCAACAGGGGCGCTCTACGCGGGGGCAAACATGATTGTCCTCGGGAGTTCTGGACGCCCCGACCTGTTGGCACAGCATCTCGTGGTCGAGGGGCCGGAACGAGACAAGATGCTGTCGGAGCCACCGACCAGCGCCCCAACGACGGCACCGTTTCAGATCGCGGGCTACAAGGTCGTGGACTACTCCGGCGATCGCGCCGTCATTGAATACGGCCTCACAGCAGCAAACGCCAGCGTAGGGTCAGTGCCCGTTGCAATGCAGTGGCAAGGGGGAGATTGGAAATGGGTTCTGCCAGCCACGGGCATGGCAGAAGCACGACAGCTTTCTGATTTGAATGGGTTTATTAGTTGGGCGGGTGCCTAACTTGTTTCCGGCCAACGAGAACGGTCAAGCCTGCAAACCGTGGGAAGTTGGATGCGTCGTTTCAGACTGGGCGAATGATCGTGCCAATGACGCGGTCAAGAACATGGCTCAGGCAGTCGCAGACGCTGTGGGAAACACGGTCAAGACGCTGGGGACGTTCTGGGTCGATGTGGGAACTCCCGCCCTAACCGCAGCCCCGGGAGGGTCTACCGCGAGTGATCCGGTGTTGTTTCTGCAGAACAGTCTCTACTTCTGGACAGCTTCGCTGGCTGTGATGTCCGTGCTGGTGGGTGCGGGGAAGATGATGATCGAACGCAGGGGTGCTCCCTTGCGGGATCTGGTGCGTTCGCTGGCGACTTTGATCGTGGTCTCCGGAGCTGGCGTGGTGGCCGTGGGATTGCTGACGGTCGCGGCCGACCAGTTCTCTGCCTGGATCATCACTAACTCAACGAACGGAACGTCGTTCAACGAAAACATCACGGCTCTTCTGGCGCTTTCGGCCACCAGCCCGATCGGGTCGATCATGATCATCCTCCTGGGGCTGATCGCGATCCTGGCCTCGGTAATCCAGATCGTCCTCATGATCATCCGTGGTGGCCTGCTCATCATCCTGACGGGGATCTTCCCTACGGCTGCAGCTTTCAGCAATACCGAGGCCGGCAAGGGCTGGTTTCAGAAGTGCACAGCTTGGCTGATCGCCTTCATTCTCTACAAGCCCGCGGCCGCCATCGTCTACGCGACGGCTTTCCAGCTCAGTGGCAGCGAGATCTTCGGGAACGTTAGTGACGGCAAGGACTTCGGCTCCGCGCTGCTGAGTACGGTCACCGGACTGGCTCTGATGGTCATTGCCCTGTTTGCCATGCCGGCCCTTATGCGGTTCGTCACCCCAATGGTTGGTGCTGTCGCTGGCGGCACTGGGGCCATGGCTGCAGGAGCAGTCGGCGCACTGGCTTCGGGTGCGATCAGCTTGGGTATGGCTGGGCGAGGCGGCGGGTCATCCACTAACTCGACGACAACCAGCGACACATCGAGCCAGAACCCTGGAGCGGAGGGCCCCTCGGGGACTGGGAGCCAGGGAACGGCAGGAACGTCCGGCACGGCAGGAAAGAACAGCGGCCACGGTGGAGCCACTGGCGCGGAAGCATCTAACGGTTCGGGGAGTGCTGCTTCAGGCAGTGGAGCGGCTGCCAGCGGTGCAGCTGCCGCCGCGGGTGCAGGCGGTGTCGCCGTACTGGCCGCACAGAAGGGCGTTGAAGCAGGCCAAGCCGCTTCAGGGGCCATCAACGACATAAGCGAAGAATCCACGGGGGGTGCCTGAGATGGCAGCTATCGAGAACACATATAGGGAACCGACCTACGGCAACTGGCGGCGTCCGCGCAAAGCGGGCATCGGCACCCTTGGTGGGCTGGCAACAGCGGGCCTGTTTGTTGGCCTCATCATCACGGTGATCTGCCTCTTTGTCGGCGGCTGGTTCCCCGGGCTCGTTGCCCTGCTCATCCTTGGGGTGGCGCTGGCCGTCGTCTCGGTGACCGACAAGCACAACAAGTCTGTAGGGGAGCGGATCTTCGCCCGGCTGGCGTTCCGCTCGGCACGGCGCAAGAAGGCCAACATCTACCGCTCCGGCCCGCTGGGACTGACGCCTTGGGGAGAGTTCCAGCTGCCTGGGATCTCCGCCGGGTCCAAGCTTTACGAGTTCACCGACTCCTATGGCCGCCCCTTCGCGCTGATCCACCTTCCCTCCACCGCGCATTACACCGTTGTCTTCGGCACCCAGCCCGACGGGGCGTCCCTGGTTGATCCCGAGCAGATTGATGCCTGGGTGGCTAACTGGGGCGGCTGGCTGGCCTCGTTGTCGAATGAACCTGCCGTGGTGGCTGCATCCGTCACGGTCGAAACCGCACCCGATTCCGGGGCACGGCTGCGCCGGGAAGTCGAATCGAACATCCATGACGACGCCCCTGACATCGCCAAGGCCATGCTCCGGGAGGCCTTGAAGACCTACCCGCAGGGATCGGCCACGATCCGTGCCTGGGTCGCGCTGACGTTCAGCGCCGCTGCCCGGGCAGGCGGCAAACGACGCACTGCAGAAGAGATCGCAAGGGATCTCGCTTCACGGCTTCCCAGTTTGACGGAGCGGTTGGAATCCACCGGCGCCGGGGCATGCGCGCCGTTGAACGCCCAGGACCTGTGTGAGGTCGTTCGGGTCGCGTACGATCCTGCAGCGGCCCGGCTCATTGACGAAGCCCACTATCAGGGCACACCCGTTGACCTGGACTGGGGCGACGTCGGACCGTCCGCCCATCAATCCAACTGGGACGGCTACCGCCACGATTCCGGGCACTCGGTGTCCTGGACGATGACGGGCGCCCCTCGCGGGCACATCCTGGCATCAGCGCTGGGTCGGCTGGTCGCACCGCATGGGGAGATCGACCGTAAGCGCGTTACCTTGCTGTACCGGCCGATCGAAGCCGGCCGCGCGGCCGCCATCGTGGAGTCGGACCAGACCAGCGCCCTGACCCGGGCCTCCTCGACCAACCGGCCCACTGCCCGCGCCCTGGTCGATGCCCGTGCGGCGCAGGCCACCGCTGCGGAGGAAGCCAAGGGTGCCGGGCTGGTCAACTTCGGCATGGTGGTCACGGCCACGGTGCTGTCCTCCCGGGACCTTGATGACGCAGTGGCCGTTGTGGAGGGCAATCTCGGCCCGTCGGCGCGTCTGTTGTTGCGGCGCGCTTACGGCTCTCAGGATTCTGCCTTTGCCGCGTCGCTGCCACTGGGGCTGGTTTTGCCCAAGCACTTGAGGGTTCCCGAAGAGATCCGCGAGGCCATGTGATGTTCGGCAGCAAGACCAAGCACCAGCGCACGCAGGCCCCCGCCACGAAGCTCGCGGCCGCGGTCGCCCGCCGCCCGGGCCTGCGGGGCTGGCGCGGCCGCGGACAGGGCGAAGCCGTCTACGTCACGGCAGCCGACGAATGGCGAGGAACCTCTGTCCAGGTCTGCGGTCTCTGGCCGTTCGTGGGCGGGTCCGGCACCCCGATCCTGGGAGTGCCGATCGGCGTTCACACCGACACCGGAGCGCCCTTCGGCGCCGATCCAATCAGCTGGTTCATGCACGGCATGATCAACAACCCCTCCATGTTCGTCCTCGGCCTGCCGCACTACGGCAAGTCCACCCTGGTCCGGCACATCGTCCTGGGCTTGGCAGGCCGGAGCATCAACCCGTTGATCCTCGGTGACCTGAAGCCTGACTACGTTGACCTGATCGAAGCCCTCGGCGGGCAGGTCATCAGCCTGGGTCCTGGACGCGGCCACTTGAACGTCCTGGACCCCGGTGAAGCCACCGGCGCGGCCGTCAGGCTGCTCGCCTCGGCCGAGGAACACCGGGCCAAGGCGAACTGGACCCTGAACGATCCAGATGGCGATCCGGCTGCGGCCGCGCAGCTTCACGCTGCAGCGGTGAAGGCGGAGAAGCTGGCCGAACAGCTGATGGCCGACTCGCACAACCGGCGGCTGAACATGATCACGGCGCTGATCACCATCGTGCGGAACGCTAAGCCCAGCGCGCACGAGGAGTCCCTGATTGACCGGGCGCTGCACATTCTGGACGAGCGCTTGGACCGCGTTCCCCTGATCGGGGACCTGATCGAGGTCATCAAAGACGCCCCCGACGAGCTGCGGGCGATCGCCCTGGACCGTGGTGACATGAGCCGCTACCTGGACGCGACCGACCAGCTGCGCCAGTCGCTGTACTCCCTCGACGGCTCGGGCCGCTTCTCGGACATGTTCTCCAAGCCCACCGACCAGCCGATGGACCTAACCAACCCCGTCGTCTTCGACCTGTCGGGAATCTCCGACACGCAGAGAGACATCCAAGCAGCCTGCCTGCTCGCCTGCTGGTCAACCGGGTTCGCCACCGTCCAGGTGGCCCACACACTGGCCGACGCCGGCCTCGAACCGCGCCGCAACTACTTCGTCGTCATGGACGAACTCTGGCGGGCCCTGCGCTCCGGCGAAGGTATGGTCGACCGGGTCGACTCGCTCACCCGCCTGAACCGTACCGAGGGCGTCGGGCAGGCCATGATCACGCACACCATGAGCGACCTCGAAGCCCTGCCCACAGAATCCGAACGGATGAAAGCCCGCGGATTCGTCGAACGCTCCGGCATGGTCGTCTGCGGCGCGCTCCCCGGAGCCGAAATGGAAAAACTCAACAAGGCCGTCACCCTCTCTCGGGCCGAACAAGCCCGCCTCATCTCGTGGGCTGACCCCGGGTCATGGACCGACGTCGGCGGATCCCGCAAACGGGTACGCCCGGGCCTGGGCAAATTCCTCTTCAAAGTCGGCGGCCGCCCCGGTATCCCGGTCGCGCTCAAGCTGACCAGCGTTGAGGAATCACTGCACGATACGAACAAGCGCTGGCACGACGAAAAGCAGCCATGAATCGGCGCCGCAGAAACCCTGTCATTAGGACGGGCAGGGTCTTTAGAAAGCGACCCAATGAAGTCCATCTAGCAGTTCACCCATGGCTCAGGATTACCACAAGCATATTGTTCTTCGTAGCTGCGTTTCTGGGTCTGTTCGGCTGGTTCTTCGGCATATCCGCTTCGCCTGATAAGGCGGAAACTGACCAGTCGATACTAATTTTTACTGATCGCCCCGGGGTCCCTCTGCATGCTCTCGTCAGTTTCGATGAGGTCCTCACAGATACTGGAGAGGTGAACTCAGTCTCTCTGAGTCTCATTGTAGATGGGGGTTATCAGGGTGATTCCGTAGGTGTCAGCATCGCCTTCCAAGGAGAAGGCTTTCGACGTCCTGACCAACAAATGGCTGAGCCGGTCGGGGACTGCAGCCTAGAGGTTGAGTTCTACGGCACCGATATCTCACCGGCATGCAGTGACGGGAAAAATTTGCCGGATGTGACCGGGTACTACGGGTTGAATAAGTCTCAGGTGCTTTCTGGAACCTTGACCCGCACAAACAACGCTATGCATACCAATTTGACGGTTTACTCCACTGACGATTGGTCGTCGTCCGGCACTTCCAGGACCGCTTTTTACTTACCCCGCGTCGGGAGTGGATACCGAGAACCGGACTGGCCTCCTACAGAAGAAGCATTTGGAACCAGTCGCTTATTTGATCCAGATCTGACCAACCTCACCGTTACTTACCGCTGGCTAGCCTCCGACGAAAAAATCGAAATTGTTTCGCCTGAACCCAGTGATCCCAGTCGCTTGCATTGGAACCAACAGGGCAACGGTTCCATTGTGGCGCACGGATCAACGGTCTTGTTGGGAAGCCAGGAACGGCAAAGCAACCAAACCTTCTTAATCGGCGTTCTGGCCGGTTTAGTCCCCCTGATTGGCAGCTGGATCTATAAGCAACTGGGGCAGCCAGCTCCTTTCCGACGTACAAACAAGAACTAAGGAGAAGCCTCGTGGGTTCACCCAACAACAGCAAGCATGCACAGCTCGACGGGGAGACAATTCTGCTTTGGATCTTCATCACTGCCGTGGTGGTGGGAGTTGGTTCGCTAGCCGGGGCGGTGCATCTGGGATCAGCCTTGACCGGCGACGGTCAAGAGCTCCCGGCCAACCCCTTCGAACTAGTTATTGGCCTATTCACATCCAAGGTCACGTGGCCGGCGGCCGCCACGTGGGTGCTGATCGGCTTCGGCATCGTGATTATGGTATTGGCTGTCCTGGTGGTGCGGGCCGTGCTCCGTCGCCGCTCCAAGCGTTCACGAGTCGATGCCGCCGCGCAGCACATGGCCAAGGGCCGTGACCTGCGCGCACTGAGCCTGCGCGGTGCAACGGCCACGGCCGAACGCCTTGGAGTGAAGGACGCACCTGGTGTCCCGGTGGGTAAGACCGTCCTCGGCGGGCAGATGGTCTATGGATCTTGGGAAGACATGCACATCGACATCTGGGGACCCAGGACGGGCAAGACGACTTCCCGGGCCATCCCGGCGATCCTCGCCGCCCCGGGAGCGGCGTTGGTGACATCGAACAAGCGGGACATCGTTGACGGCACGCGCGACGTCCGTGCCGCTGAGGGGCCGGTCTGGGTCTTCGACCCGCAGTCCGTCGCACTCGAGGAACCCACGTGGTGGTGGAACCCCCTGTCCTATGTCACGGACGAAGTAAAAGCAGCCCGCCTGGCCGATCACTTCGCCGCTGGCTCCCGCGGCCCGGACGCCAAAACGGACGCCTACTTCGATCCCGCCGGCCAGGATCTCCTCGCCGGCCTCCTGCTCGCCGCCGCCCTCGACGGCCGCCCGATCACCCAGGTCCACACTTGGCTGACCCGTCCCGCTGACGATGAAGCGGTGGACATCCTCAAAGCCCACGGCTTCACCCAGACCTCCAACGCCGTCGGCGGCGTCATCAACGCACCCGAGAAGCAGCGCGGCGGTGTGTACGGCACGGCGCTGCAGATGGCGTCCTGCTTGACTAACCGCCAAGTGGCGCGGTGGGTGACACCCCAGAGCGAAAAAGACGAGCGGCCTCAGTTTGATCCCGCAGCGTTCGTCCGTTCCAAAGGCACGCTGTACAGCCTGTCCAAGGAAGGCAAAGGCACCGCCGGGCCGCTGGTGACGGCGCTGACCGTGGCCACGGTCGAGGCCGCCGAAGAACTCGCCGTACATTCGCCCGGCGGCCGGCTGGGCACCCCCATGGTCGGCGTTCTGGATGAAGCGGCCAACGTCTGCCGCTGGCGTGAGCTGCCAAACCTCTACAGCCACTACGGCTCCCGGGGCATCGTCCTGATGACCATCCTCCAGTCCTGGTCCCAAGGCGTTGAAGTGTGGGGCCGCGACGGGATGCGCAAGCTGTGGAGCGCCTCCAACATCAAGGTCTACGGCGGCGGCGTCGCCGAAGCCGAGTTCCTGAACGAGCTCGCGCAACTCGTGGGCGAATACCGGTACTCCAACATGACCAGAAGCCGCTCCAAACAAGGCACGTCCTACAGCCACGACGACGACCGAAAAGAACGCACGCTGGACGTCTCGGACTTGGCCGCGTTTCCTCGCGGCCGCGCCATCATGTTCGCCTCCGGCGCCCCTGCGGCGTTGCTGGAGACTGTGCCTTGGATGAGCGGTCCGCAGGCTGACGCGGTACGGGCCTCCATCGCCGCACATGACCCGGCGAACAGGCCGGCGACCGCAGCCGGGAACCGGTGGGTCACCGCGGGTGCCTCTGATGACTGAGGGCCTGGGGGAGTGGGACGACGAGCTGGAGGACACCGCAGCCCCCACTGAGCCGGCCGAGGAGGACTCTGACGCGCCCGAGCTGTTCTACCAGAACGTCGCCGAATTCGTCAGCGACAAGCTGGCCACCAGCTACCGCCGGCAGCTCAACGTGCAGGGCGGGGTGACCTGGTGCCCGCAGTGGTGGAAGCACGCGGAAGCGATCAGCCGGCTCGAAGCCCTCTGGCGGGCCTGGGAATTTCTGCGCGTGGACGGCACCACAGGGATGAGCGTGTGGTGGCGTGACCACGCAGACCACCACATGTCCGTTCTGCTCTCAACTGATGGGCCGTTCAGGGGCTGCAGCCCGGACGACGGCCACCGCTCCAAACTCGTTCCTCTGCCCTGTGAGGAACCGCCCGCAGGGCTGTTCTAAATCGCGTGATGGTGGCCAGCGCTCCAAGGTGGCCACGCGCGCTGTCCATAGTTGGGGTCAATCCGGGTTATCCACGGCTGGAATCGGGAGCCATCAGGAAAGCTCCCTCAGCAGCAGTAGCGGTGGATAACCCATCAGGACTGTCCCCGGCTGTGGGCAGCGAACTCAATTGTCTAGAGGGGTGTCTGGACAACTGCACGTTTGCAGATTTTTTCGGCCAGACTCTAGTGGCGTCTGCTCGTACCTTTTACACCTTCCCTTTCAAGTAAACGGATCCGAGGGCTGAAGAGCCCCCCTGATTCATAATGTCCAGGGCGAGCCCGCGGACAATCTCCAAGGCGTCTGCTTCAGAACCGGCCGACTCAACCAAGGCTGTAACAGGTTGAAAGTCGTAGATCGGCGCCAAATCGTTTCTATCGTGAAGATGGCCGCCTTGGTCGAAAGTGCGGATAAAAATTGGGTGACCAGCGATGGGTGAGACCATGCTGATGCTGACTTGAAAATCTCCAACCACTGATAACCCATCTGCGGCTGCGCGGATAAGTTGAAGGAGGTAGGCAGGTAATGTTTGGGCGTCCATAACATGGACATCAGTTGCCGCATTCCACGTTTGATCCCGAGCCTCCACCGCCTTGACAGCTAAACTGACGCTTCCGTCATCGTGGACGTCTACGATCCCCCGAATCTCTCCCCTAGAAGGTTCTGTTGACCTCCATTTTCGGTATCCCGGACGAGGATTCAAGCCAACGTTTTCCATTCCCGTCCGGTCGACTAAGAACGGATTGCTTGACATGAGGGAAGCCAGAATGTTCTGGGCAATATCACGGGGGATCCGTCCGGCATAGCCCGGCCGTGGACGTGTTGGCTGAGCGGCTGCAACCAGCCAAACACTGCTCCGAGGGATACCGAGCACGGTCCGCTCCATCAATTGAGCTAGAGAAACATCCGCTGTCCGACGATCCTCGAAACGACGACGGTACGCCTGCTCAATATCGCGTTCGTTCATGTCGACAGTGTGAGAACCATACCGTCGCGGGGCACGGATAGAACCCCTCTGCATAACGAAGTGTGGCGTATCCGGGCTTGCCGGGATATTCAGAATCACCGCGCGGGACTGCCCGGCGTCCTCTCCTGCGACCAGCGTAAACTCCAGCCCGTGCACGGGAGGCTGGATCAGCGAGTAGGCCCAGCTGCGAAGCCGCTGTTCTATCGACTCATCCCATTCGGTCACTGATTCAATGTGGTCCGCCATGGATCCTGCCTCAGCCATCCCATAAATGATCATGCCGCCACCGTTATTGACCATAGCGGCAACGTCCTTAGCAAATTCCACGCTGGCAGCTGGGTTTTGCCGGTTAGGCAGTTCCTTCTTCCAGTCGAGGTCATCGCGTTCCTGAACCTGTTGTTCAATTGCCTTTAGTAGCAGTGAAAATTCAAGTGCGGAGGAAGAATGGCCCAGGGCGCGGTGGAGTGGCGTGATTGGCATAGGTGCATTCTCGCATCTAGGTTCCGAGCATCTTGAAGCTGATCAGGTCAGCCCGAGGTAATCACGTCTCAACCAGTGCGGCATGTCTACCCGCTGACTCCAAAGCCGCGCCATTTTATCGCTGCGATTCAAAAGCTACAGTCCACAAATCGACCTGCACGTTCTAAAACGTCAGTCCCCCTGTAGTCAGGCTGAGGTCTAAGACCCGCAGCCTCGGGCGCCATGAAAAGCTTATTGGGGCCTTAATCTGACGCTCTCTTACCCTCCGCCGGACGTCAGGTTGGGGTGTACGGCAACCTGACAGTGGTTGAAGTGCTATCCATTCGAGCTTCGAGACGGGTACTGCTAGGTCCACTGCTTCAAGTGAGGTGTGGCCGCTCCGGAAGCCCTCCGAGCTACCCCAGCACCTCCAACTCCTGAAGCTTTCCAAGCGCCACGCCGGCCATAAATTGTGCCTGATCAACGAGGATACTGTCGTCAAACACTGCCTTGGGCGAATGCATGGGAGCCCACTCCATGGGGTCGATATCTGGAGACCCAGCTCCGAGGTGCCCGTACGCTCCGGGGACCTCCACGAGGACTCGGGAGAAATCGTCAGAGCCGGTCCTGGGGGACGGGCTGGGCACGAACCGGTGCTCTCCGAAGAATGTCCGTGCTGTCCTGCCCCAGAGTTCGGCGTCACTGTCGTGATTGACGGTGGCCGGCATAACTGGAGTGAACGTTGCGTCGGCTGTCAGTTGATGAGCGGACGCCAGTTGCCGGATAAGATCCGGCAACTCCTGTGCGAGCCGTGCTTCGACACCGGGGCTGAAAGATCTGACGCTGGCCCTGAATTCCGCCGAATCAGGTATGACATTAGAGGCGGAACCGCCATGGAACTGGCCCACGGAAAGAACCACGGGATCAAAAACGTTGAATCGCCGGGTGATGTACGTCTGTAGCGCTCCAAGCATTTCAGCAGCTACCTGTATGGGATCCAGAGCCTGGAAGGGGCGGGAACCGTGCCCACCACGCCCGATAACCTTGACGGACAGATCTCCGAAGGCTGCCATGTAGGAGCCGGCCCGGGTCGTGAACACGCCTGACGGCATGTCTGAAACGACATGCAGGGCGTAGGCAGCATCCGGTCGCCTGCCGGCTGCATTAAGAACGCCTTCCTCCAGCATGATGCGGGCCCCGTCATGTCCTTCCTCCCCCGGTTGGAACATGAAGATGACGTCGCCGGTCAGGCTGTGACGTACGGACGAGAGCAAGCGGGCGGCACCAATCAGGCCCGCTGTATGCAGGTCATGACCGCAGGCATGCATTGCGCCATTGGTCGAGGCAAAGGGTATACCCGTTTTTTCTGCCACAGGAAGGGCGTCCATGTCCCCTCTAAGCAGTACAGTACGACGGCTCCCAACGGGGGACTGGGTGGCCCCGCCCCGGAGTACCGCAACCACGGACGAGGCCGCTTTTCCCAGGCTTATTTCGAGGTCGAGTCCCTTGAGTGCCTCAAGGACCCGGGCCTGGCTGCGGGGCAGATACAGGCCGACTTCAGGATCGGTGTGCATTTCCCTACGGAAATCGACCAGGTCGCTTCCAAAGGCCGGGATCGCCGCCGTGGCGCCCTCAAGGAAACTCAGCGGTGAAAACCGCACCGTATCTGTCGTTGAAGTATCTGTCATTGAAGGGCTTTCTCGTCTCATGTTGCCAGGCCCTGGCCTGCTGCTTGCCCGAGAGGGCGCGGAGCCTCCGCCTTAGCCAGGCGTCACGTTTCTGGAATGTCTGTCGCAGGCCTCGCAGGGCCTCGCTTACGCTTTGGTGGGGTCGGATATGGCGCCTAGAGCGGGAAATCCGTCCTGTCCACGCCAACCACGCGGTCGCCGGTAAAGAAGCGTACGCCGTACTGGGGACCGTGGCCTCCAATACCGCTGGTACCCCAGAAACTCTGGCGCGAATTGCCGGCCAGGTCGCTCATGAACGTGCCGTTGATGCGGACTTCACCGGCACGAATACGGGATGCCACGTCGATGGCCCGTGTTTCGTCACTGCCGAATACGTAGGCATCAAGACCGGTTGCCGGTCCGTTTGCATGGCTAAGCGCCTCTTCAACGGAATGCACGGAATGTACCGTGACCAGTGGCCCGAAGAGTTCTTCCGCGGCGGCTCCGGCCGGACATCCGACGATCATCCCCGGTGCCAGGAACCAGCCGTTAAGATCTGGTAGATCGCCGGCAGTGACCAGCGTTCCCCCCAGTTCGACGAGTCGATTCACTGCGGCTACCAAACCATCACGCTGCCGCTCAAACGCAAGGGGACCCACTTCCGTTGTCTCATCCAAGGCATTTCCGACCCGAAGCTTACTGAGTTCGAACTTCATAGCTTCAACGAAACGGTCGTGAACCGACCCGTCAACCAGTACCTTGCCGGGCGCCTCGCACCACTGGCCATTGAGACGGGTCATGCCCTGCACAATGGACTGTGCCGCTGAGCTGACATCGGCATCATCCAGAATGATCACGGGATTGTTGGATCCGAGCTCCATCTGCATGACAGCCAGATTGGACGCCGCAGCCTTCGCGACCGTTCGGCCTGCCGAATCGCCGCCTGTAAACGAAAGAGCCTCGATGCGGGGATCCGAGGTCAGCAGTGATCCTGTCTCCGAATTCCCATGAACCAGTTGAAACGCGGCGCTCGGGTAATCGAGTTCGGTCATGGCGGCGACGATCGATTCAGCGAAGAGCTGGCAACCTCCGGGGGCGTTCTCGGAGGGCTTGAGGATGACCGGGCAACCAGCCGCCATTGCTGCCGCCACCTTGCCTACCACGGTGAAGGTTGGAGCATTCCAGGGGCCAACGATGAGGGCCGGGCCGAGCGCCTTGCGCAGGATGACCACAGACCGGTCACCGCCGTCAAGGGTCTCCGACTCGCCAAGCTGCTCCGCTTCAGCGATAGTTCCCCGGACTCTGTCCCCGAGTGCACCGGCAATCAGGCGAGTGGTCCGGATAGGGACTCCCGTGTTGATGCTGTCCTGCAGCGCGATTTCTTCGCTCTGAGCATCGAGAGATGCGGCTACCTTCGTCAGGAGCTTAAGACGGTCCCGGAGTTTGATGTCTTCAAGTTTCCCGGACTCGTGCAGTGTCGCCGCTGCGGCGAGTGCGCACTCGACGTCAGCCTTTCCGGTCTTTCGCATCGGCTGCCGGGGTTCGCCCGTATTTGGGTTGGAAAGGTAGCGGCCGTTTTCGTCAAGCTGAAGCCATACGCCATCGACAAAGGAGCGTTGCTCGACAAGGTCGGGGGTGTTAGCGGTCAGTTGTGCTAGTCCTTCAGCAGTCATTCAAGGTGCTCCTCTGGTTTTCGTTGTTGTCTTTGTCGTCCAGGACCAGCGACGGCAGGGGCTGGGCATTGACGTTTGACCGTTTATGTTCGGGAGGATTTGCAGCGCCACGTTGCGCAGCTTTCGTTGCCGCGCTGGCCGTGGCGCAAATCAGACCGTGATCGGCTTAACAGTGAGCTGCCAAACGGTCTTCAAAGTTGTCCGGATCACAGTTGCCTGTCGGTCATGTTCAGCACAACTCGGATCGTCGAGGCTTCCGCCATCGCTTCGAATCCCTCGTCGATACGTTCGAAGGGCAGTTCCTTGGTGACCATTGCGTCGAGATCCAGTCGGTTGTTCAGGTAGTGGTCCGTGAACATGTCGACGTCGCTGAGGAACCTGTTCGCGCCCATGTAGGCGCCTTGCAGGTGTCGGTCGCCGTATACGAGTGCATCTGCGGGGATACGCAGTTCGGACCCTGTGGGCATGAGACCGAGGATGGTGGCGGTTCCGTTCGGGCGCAGGAGCGAAAAGGCGAGTTCCGCTGTCTGGCTGCGGCCCACCGCCTCGATTGCATGGCTGACACCTTGGGGAAGAAGTGATCGGACCTGGATGAGTGTTTCTGTCGGGTCGGATGATGAGACAACAGTGTCCGTGGCACCGAAGTTGCGGGCGAGCTCCAGCTTCGCCGGCACTGCGTCAATGGCAATGATTCGTCGTGCCCCAGCCAACCTGGCACCTTGAATGGCCGCTATTCCGACACCGCCGCAACCGATTACGGCAACAGTATCCTCTGGCCCTACCTTTGCGCCGTGAATAACCGCGCCGACTCCTGTACTAATGCAGCAACCGAGAAGACACGCCACCTGGGGAGGCAGATCCGAGCCGACCACTGCAACGGATGCCTCCTTCACGAGGAAGGCCTCTGCAAATGCGCCGATACCGCCGAGCGACTCAACGCTTGATCCATCAGGTGAGAGCAGCCTGGGTCGCTGCCGCTCACGCATCGAGTCGACTCGTTCGCACTGGGTCGGGCGCCCGCTTATGCAGTTGCGGCATGCCCCGCAGGAGGGGGTGACCGTTGCCACGACCCTTTCACCAGTCTTAATTCTTGTGACTGCAGAACCGACGCGCTCGACAATGCCTGCGACTTCATGCCCGAGGACCACCGGCAGGGAGATATCCAGCGACCCCTTCAGATAGTGCAGATCGCTATGGCAAAGGCCCACTCGCTCGGTCCGGATGAGAACCTCATTGTCCTCCGGATCATCAAGCAGCAGTTCGCGGATCTGAAGAGGGGCTCCGGGCTTTTCCAGCACGGCGGCAAGAATCGGTGTAGTCACTTGGCTTCCTTGGTGGTTGAGGAGCTGGCAGATGGGTCGCTTCGACCATCTTCAGCCCTGCTCGAGTTTCAAAAGTGTGTGGACGGAACAGCCTTTACGAGCACTATGTGCAACCTGACCAGCGCGGACGTTGGAACGGCCGGGATCAGTGTCAGCTTCCGGTTCCAACTCGGGATCCATGCCGGTTCTCACCTACAGCGGCCCAGCGCTTAACGTGACGTTCCATGGCGCGGAGGGCTTTTTCCAGCTTCGCCAGCAGTTCCCGTGTCTCCTCTTCGGTGATCACCAAGGGCGGGGACAGAATCACGGCATTGTTCAGCGGGGCGATCCCGGCCGGGTAGACAAGGAGCCCTTGGTCCAGGCATTCATCGACGAATAGGCCAGCCGCTCCCAGCGCAGGATCGGGTGCCTGCTTGCTTTCCTGGTCCATAACGAACTCGAAGCCCCAGAGCAGGCCCCGCCCACGGACGTCGGCGATGCAGCGGTACCTTGTTGCCAGGGAGAGCAGACCCTCTTCAAGCTGCTTCCCCCGTTGCCGGACGTTCGCGAGGATATCCTCGCGTTCCATGAAGTCCAGGACCGCCAGGCAGGTCGCTGCCCCCAGTGGGTTCCCCGAGAAGGTGTGCCCGAACGGAGCGACGCCGCTGCCCTCTCTGAGCGCCTCGACGATGTGGCTCCGCAGCAGGACGCCCGCAACAGGGGAGTATCCGGCACTCATTCCTTTGCCGATAAGAAGAAGGTCCGGCACGACGTCCTCGTAGGAACTCGCGAACCAGTCGCCCGTGCGCCCCATTCCCGTGATGACCTCATCGATGATCAGCAGCACGTCCAGCCGATCACAAATGTCGCGAAGGCGGGCGAAGTAGCCGGCCGGCGGCGTCAGGACCCCGCCGGCGGCTCCTACGATTGGTTCGACGATGACTGCCGCGACTGTGCCGGGGTCCTCGTTCTGAATGGCGTCTTCGAAGGCTTTCGCAGCCCGCGCAGCGTACACTTCCTCGCTCTCGCCTAGCAGGGCGAAGCGGTAGGCGTAGGCCGGCGGGGCGAAGGAGAACGCATGGAGCAAGGATCCGTAGTCGGGGCGGCGTGCTGCATGCCCGGACATCGACAGGGCGCCCATTGTCATGCCGTGATAGCTGATGGTCCTGCCAAGGATTTTGACTTTGCCTGGGAGCTCCCTTTCGCGCCAGTAGCTCACTGCGGTGCGGATGGCGTATTCGGATGCTTCGGACCCGCTATTGACGAAAAACGCCATATCGAGGTCCCCGGGAGCGATGTCGGTGAGCCGGCGGGCGAGTTCTTCAGCGGGCTGGTTGGTGAACTGGGTTCTATACGTAAAAGCTACGCGGCGGCACTGTTCTTTCACCGCCTCCGCAATTTCGTCCACGCCGTGACCAATGCTGGCGGTCATGGCGCCGCTTGAACCATCCAGGTACTGGCGCCCTTCCGTGTCATACAGGAAGATGCCTTCGCCGTAGGCAACTGTCGGGTACTTCTTGTCGATGATTTGCTTCAACAGTGCGCTGTCGGAAATGGGAAGCTCCTAAATATCGGCAGCTGCTCTCGCAGCTCACTATCTGCAGTGACGGGTGGGGAAATCTCTGGAAGATCTTTTGTCCATGGGCGCGAGTGGCCGGCCGCGCCTTGCGCAGCCGGCCACCATTACCGTCGTTCCCAAGAAGGCTCGTGCGACGGCGGCTACGGAGATGAGTCTTTGTTCCTAAATCCCTGCGGAACTTTCTTCGCTGCTGGAACCTGCCGGGATCAGTGCGGCATACGTCGCCGGCCGCTTGGATCGCATAACCAGCGCGGTAGTCACGCCGCCCAGGAAGAGTGCAGCCATGAGCGTCAACAGTATTCCCGCCGCCAAGTCGCCGCCGACGAGAAGCCCGAAGTTCTGAAGGACCAGAAAGACAATTCCCCCGAGTCCGAGAAGGGCAAGCGCGGGGGCCAGCAACGTGCCCCAGACCTTCTTGTTGTGTGCATTCCTCCGGAAGAACACGATCACCGCGAGTGACGTGAGAGCCATCAGAACAACGATGCCCAATGTGGCCGAGCCTGAGAACCAGGTGTAGGCCTGCGTTACCGGGTCGAGCCCGATGATCGCCTCGACACCAAGCAGTGCTATCGCAACTACCGAGACGATCAAGGCTGCCCTGGATGGAGCGTGGTGACGTGGGTGGATTGCACCAAGTCCAGACGGAAGAACACCTTGCGTACCAAGGGTAAAGAGGTACCGGGTCAGTACGTTCTGGAAGGTGAGGATGCAGGCGAAAAGGCTGGTGATGAGGAAAACCTGGAGCAGAGTGGCAAGGAGCGGGGACACGTACTGTCCCGCGAGCCCTACAACAATGCTGGTGGGGTCGTTCGTCGCGACTTCGACTATCTGGCTGCTTCCGACTCCCGCCTGGAGTGCCCAGGCAGTGAAAGTGTAGAAGATGCCGACGCCGATAACGGCGATATAGGTTGCCCGCGGGATAGTGCGGTCGGGGTCACGTGCTTCGTTCCGGAAGACGGCGGTGGCCTCAAAGCCGATGAATGAGAAGAAGGCAAACATGACGCCCAGAGGCGGGACACCTTCACCCAAACGCGCGGGGGACAGCGAGTCAGCACTCAACCCTTCCGCGCCGCCGTGGACAATCACCCCGATGTTTACTGCCAGCAGAACGACTGTTTCGATGACCAGGACCACGCCCAGCACCTTGGCGGAGAGCTCGACGTCCCGGTATGCAAGAGCACCGCAGGTTGCCATCAGCACCAGACTGCACAGCCACCAGGGAAGTTCCGGGCCGCCCAGATCGTGAACCGTGGTCTGGGCCGCTGACCCCAGGTATGAACACAGCGCAAGAAACAGCAGCAAGTATGTTCCGAGCGCAAAAGTGGCAGCCCCCATGCCAACACCTCGGCCCAGCCCCGTTTGGATGTAGGAATAGAATGCTCCAGCATTTTTTACAAAGGGCGTCATCCTCGTAAAACCAACGGCAAACAGAAACAGAATAGCGGTCGCGATAAGGAAGAACAGCGGACCGCCCGTGCTTCCCGATGCAGAAACGACAACAGGCCAGCCAGCCACGACAGCTGTCATGGGCGCAGCTCCCGCCACAACCATGAACACAATCGACCGGACTCCCAGGCCCCTGCTGAGCAAGCGGTCTGGGCTCAAGATTCCGTTGGGTCCCGCATCCACCGGCTCAAATTTAACATCTTTAGTTGCCATTCGTCCCTCCTGGACGTAGAAGCTGAGTGTCATCGCGATGCCTTCGACAAGGCGGAATTGAGCGGCATCGCGGAACCCACAATCGGGCCGGCCCCCTTGCCGAACGTCACTGTGAGTTGGATTACAGCGTAGGAGTTGCCCCAGAGTTTGCGGTGTTGAGCCTGCACATACATCCGTCCTGCGCATGGTCTTGATGCACAGCTATTCGCTGGCAAAAGAATGGACGCGGTCCTATGAACGAGGAGTTTATGGAATGTGCACCGCGCACATACAGCTACTTATCGTGGTGCTCCCAGCACTCGCTGGCCGCAGTTTCCTCAGGCATTGTCGGAACTAACGGAGCTTCCCAGAGTCCATACGGGACTAGGAAATTTTCGACAAACCCCACTTCTCCTGAAGGAGCACCCGATTATGAGCAGCGTTATTTCGGTCTACAACCCCGCTACAGAAGAACAGATAGGCGAGGTGCCCGCCTACGACCTGCCGGACGTAAATGCAGCGGTCGAACGCGCAGGGGCCGCCCAGCGCGCCTGGGTCCGCAAGCCACTGGCTGAACGCCGTGATGCCCTCTGGGCTATTGCCGATGCTGTCATCGCTCACAGCGACGAACTGGCCTTGCTCGAATCCACCGACGTTGGTAAGCCATTGGCGGCGGCCCGACAGGAAGTTCTTGGTGTCGCCGAGTGCTTCAAGTACTACGCCGGAACGGTGGACAAGATCCTCGGGGACACCATTCCGGTCGATGGCGGCGTCAGCATGACTTTCCGCGAGCCGCTGGGTGTTGTGGCCGTAATTGCCCCGTGGAACTTCCCTCTGCCTATCGCATCCTGGAGTATCGCCCCGGCTCTGGCCAGCGGTAATTCGGTAATTGTGAAACCCGCGGCCCTTACCCCCCTGTCAACTGTCCGATTTGGTGAGATCGTGAAGGAACTGGGCGTCGTCGGGGACGCGCTTCAGGTTCTCACTGGTTCGGGCGCCCGGATCGGCAATGCCCTCGCTGAACACCCGGATGTTAGCAAGATAAGTTTTACTGGTTCCACCGAGGTCGGCCGGTCCATCGTCCAGGCGGCTTCAACGACGATGAAAAGGGTTTCTCTTGAGCTCGGCGGGAAGTCCGCCAGTATCGTCTACAACGACGTTGACCTCGCCAAGTGTCTGCAGGCAGCCCCGATGTCGGTCTTCGACAACACGGGCCAGGACTGCTGTGCACGCAGCCGCTTTCTCGTGCAGCGGGGAATCTTCGACGAGTTCGTTGAGGGATTCATCGAGACTACGCGTGCACTGAAAATCGGTAACCCGCTGGACGGCAAGACCAATCTGGGACCTCTGGTATCGGCTGCCCACCGCGACACCGTTTCCAGCTTCCTCGAAAACGGTCTCAACGTCGTCACCGCCGGTGAAGCACCGGATGGCCCCGGCTTCTGGATGGCGCCCAGAATCGTCATCGCCCCGGACCCCAAGAGCCGGGTGGCAACCGATGAAATTTTCGGCCCCATCGCCTCGGTGATTCCCTTCGACACCGAAGAGGAAGCCATCGCGCTGGCCAACAACTCAATTTACGGCCTGAGCGGCTCCATCTGGACCAACGATGTCGGACAGGCCCTGCGGACGGCGCGGGCACTTGAGTCCGGGACTCTGTCGGTCAACTCAAACTCATCCATTCGAATCCAGACACCTTATGGCGGCTTCAAACAGTCAGGCATCGGCCGCGGACTGGGCCAGGCTGCCATCGAGGCATACACCGAACTCAAGACCGTATTTGTAAGGACAGAACCGTGACAACTGACACAGGGGAGCTGGTTCGGACCAACCAAGGCACCTCATCCGAAGTATCCAGTGAGACAGGTACCGCCGTGCAGACCCTCAGCGTCCTCTACGGCAGCCAGACCGGGAACGCTGAGTTCCTTGCGTCCAAGATCGTGGACAAGGCAAACGGCCAGGGTTACGCAGCCGAGCTTATGAGCCTGGACATGCTGACCCCGCAAGATGCGGCACGCAAGGATCGCCTGTTGATAGTTACCGCCACACACGACAACGGCCACATGCCGGACAATGCGCAACCGTTTTGGGACCAGCTTCAAAGCGCCGGTTCAGACCTCTTCAAGGACGTTCCCTTCGCAGTCCTTGCCATTGGCGACTCCATGTACGAAGACTTCTGCAAAGCCGGCAGCGATCTTGACGAGCGCCTTGGCGAACTCGGCGGCAAGAGAATCCTTGACCGCCTCGACTGCGATGTCGACTATGACCTGACGTCAGGCAAGTGGATCAGGGGCATGCTTGAGACCTTCAAGACAGTTGTTCCCAAGAAGCGAGACAACAACCCGGAAGACTCCACTGTTCCAGGAGCAAACCCCGCCGAGCAGCCCAAAGGCACACGCCGGGAACCTAACACTGCCACCGTCGTCGAGGCCCGCCTCCTCAGCGCTCCAGAGTCCGAAAAAGAGGTCTGGCACTATGAGCTTGAGGTCAGCGGCGACAGCCGCAACTACCGGCCAGGTGACTCACTTGCCGTAATCCCCACCAACTCCATCGAACTCGTGGAAGACCTCCTCGGATTCCTTGGCCTCGCGGGCAGCGAGGTATTCGGTGAAGACGGCAAGACCGTACGCGAGACGCTTCAAAACGACTATGAGCTTCGGCTGCCCCATCTGGGCATCGTGGCCTGGCTCGTCGAAAATCTCGCCCCGGATCATCCCGTGCGGAACCTGGTCGAGTCCGGTGACCGCAATGCGCTGGAGGACTGGCTGTGGGGACGGGACATGCTGGACGTGCTGCAGGAAACCCGGACAACGGATGTCGATCCCGGCGAGTTCCTCTCAATGCTGAGGCCCCTGCAGCACCGGTCGTACTCCATTGCCTCCAGTCCCCTCGCTGACGGCGACCGCGTCCACTTGACGGTCTCCACTGTGCAATACGAGACCGCCGGCCGCCGGCACTCGGGTGCATGCAGCGGATTCCTCCAGTCCGCCGCGCAGACCAAGACAACCATAAAAGTCTTCCCGTTGCCGGCGCACGAGTTCCACCTGCCCCACGACAACTCAGCTGACGTGATCATGGTCGGTCCGGGCGTCGGAGTTGCCCCGTTCCGTGGCTTCCTCCGTGACCGCGAAGTCTCACAAGCCCGGGGACGAAACTGGCTGTTCTTCGGGGACCGCCATGAAAAGCCTTCCTGGCTTTATCAGGAGGAGATGGAAGAACTGCAAAGCAACGGCGCGCTGAACCGCCTCAGCGTGGCTTTCTCCCGGGATCAACAGGGCAAGGTCTATGTCCAGGACCGGATCCGCGAAGAAGGAGAAGACATCTTTGCCTGGCTATCGGGTGGAGCCTCGGTCTATGTGTGCGGCGGCAAACAAATAGCACCTGACATCGACGAAGCCCTGCTGGCGGTGCTCAGAAGCCACGGCGCAATGACCCCCGAAAAGGCGCACGATTACCTGCAGTCCCTGAAGAGCGAAGGACGTTACGTCAAGGACGTCTACTAGGCCCCGCTCGACCTGCCCAGCACCATGGCTTTCGTGTCCTGGGTACTGGGCAGAACACGGAAAAGCCTTGGCCTGCCTACCGCACAGGAATGTGACCTGGCTTACCGAATGCATGTAGCCGGCAATCATGATGTGCACCTTGCACATACGCCAAAAGGACCCCGCTCTTAGTGTTTTTAGTAACCAATATCAATGAGGATAAGAGGTACATAGTGAATCCCATCACACAGGTCCCGGAGGACCTCCACGAACTCGAGGCCATCGACATGCAGGATCAATCCTCAGCCGCGTCAGCGCATGACGAACTGCAAAAGTTCGTCTCCGACAACGACATCAAAACGTTCAAAGTGGGCGTCGTGGACCTGGACGGCGTATGGCGCGGCAAGCGCATCCCTGCCAGGTACTTCCTGGAAAGCGTCGCTGAGCGCGGAACGAATATCTGCAACATCATCTTCGGCTGGGACATTCAGGACGAAATCATTTCTGATCTCAGCTACACGGGGTGGGACACGGGTTACCCTGACGTGACGCTCCTCCCCGATCTCAGTACCCTGAAGGTCGTTCCGGGGGAACCCGGCGTGGCTTCCGTCATTTGCGACGCCTACGAGATGTCGGGCGAGCCTGCGGCAATCTGTCCCCGAAGCATTCTCAAGCGAGTCGTGCAGAAAGCCGAAGACCTTGGATACTCGCCAGTCTGCGCCTACGAGTTCGAGTTCTACCTGCTCAAAGGCACCCCGACGGACCTTGCCGCCAAGGACTGGCGCGACCTGACCCCCATCACGGCGGGCAGTCACACCTACAGCCTCGTCAGGGACACAGGCACCGAGTTCCTCATCGGTGAGATCCGGCGCCGCCTGTCTGAGCAGGGCATTTTCATCGAGGCCAGCAACAGTGAAAACGGTCCGGGCCAGTTCGAGATGAACATCCACTATTCGGATGCTCTCGCAGCCGCGGACAACGCCCTCCGGCTAAAGGCAACCGTCAAGGAGGTTGCAGCTGAGGCCGGCTACACGGCATCATTCATGGCCAAGATCAACCCGGAGTGGGCCGGCTCCTCCGGGCACATGCACCAGAGCCTTTGGGATCCGCAGTCGGGCAAGTCCGCCTTCGCCAATGCCGAGGAGCCCGGCGAACTGAGCGCCATCGGATACAACTACCTGGCCGGCGTCGTCGAGACGGCACCGGAGCTCACGGCCCTCTACCTGCCCACCATCAACTCTTACAAGCGGACCGAAGGCGGGCAGTGGGCCGGATCCAGCGCCACCTGGGGCCTGGACAACCGAACGGTCGCCATCAGGTCCATCCCGTCAAAGAGCAGCGCCGCACGCATTGAAAACCGGGTACCGGGCGCTGACGCCAATCCTTACCTGGTCATCGCCGCTAACATCGCTGCCGGCCTGCACGGCGTGGAGCAGGAACTGACCGCCCCGAAGCGGGTGGAAGGAAACGCCTACGCCCTGGAGGAAGGACACCAGGTAAAGCAGCTGCCCGGAACACTCGACCAGGCCATCGAACAGTTCGAAAAAAGCGAGGTCGCCAAGGCGTACTTCGGCGAAACCTTCGTGACCCACTACGTCCAGACGAGGCGCTGGGAGCTCCGCAAGCTTCAGACCAGCGTCACCGACTTCGAGATCGCACGTTACCTGGAACGCATCTAGCGCAGAGTGCAGCGCTAAGAGCTCCATTTCCATTTTTTAAATACTCAGAAAGAAGCACCCAATGACCACTCACCCCGGAAAGATCGCTGCAGTCACCGGAGCCGCGTCCGGAAACGGCCTTGCCATCGCAGAAAAGCTCCTCAAGGAGGGCGCCACCGTCGTAGCCCTGGACCGTGACGAGGCCGCGCTCGAACGTCTGATCGGCCAGCACCCGGAAATGGTGCCTGTTGTTATGGACGTCGCCGACGAAGCCTCGGTCCGCAGCGGCATGGCCGAGATCGACGCAAAATTCGGCCGGCTCGACACCCTCGTCAACAACGCAGGAATCGTCAAGGGCAGCAACTTCGACGACGTGAGCGTAGCGGAATGGGACCAGGTCTTCGCCGTGAACTCCACCGGACCGTTCCTGGTCAGCCAGGCCGCACGGCCGCTGCTGGAGAAGGGCGCTGCCGCCCGGGGCGACGACTCAACCAGTGCCATCGTCAACATCACCTCTGTCGAGGCCCACATCGTCATCGCCAGCAGCGGCCACCCCCAGGTCCACTACAACGCATCCAAGGGTGCACTTCTTATGTTCACGAAGGCTTTGGCCATCGAAACCGCAGCTTCCAAAATCCGCGTCAACGCTGTCGCCCCCGGCTTCATCGAGACCCCATTCACCAAGTCCGTGCTGGAGAACCAGGACGCCGTGAAGTTCCTGCTCGACCGCACGCCCCTCGGACGAATCGGACGGCCCTCCGACGTTGCCAACGCAGTCGCGTTCCTGGCCAGCGACGAGGCCAGCTGGGTGACCGGTACCACCATCCACGTCGACGGCGGTTGGCTGGTTTACTGACATGCGGGCGCCCCTTATTGCCATTTCCGCGGCCCGGCAGACCGTCGATACCGCCTTTGGCCCGATGCCTTCAACGGTCCAGAACATGGCCTACGCCAACGGCGTGCTTGCCGCAGGCGGCCGTCCCGCCATTCTTCCGTCCACGGCAACGATCCCCGATGCGGCGCTTGAAGGATTCGACGGGCTGATCCTCACCGGCGGCGGTGACATCAGCCCCCGGCTGTATGGGGAGGACCCGGCCGACACGGTCTATGACGTGTGCGACATCAGGGACGACTTCGAAATCGAGCTTTACAACGAGGCCATGCTCCGCGGCCTGCCCATCCTGGCCACTTGCCGGGGGATGCAGCTAGTCAACGTTATTCGAGGCGGAAACCTCGTCCAGGAAGTGAGCCCGGACAGGGGGCACTGGCAGGACCATCCCTCTCATGAACCATGGCACCAGGTACAACTGGAGCCCGGTTCCGAACTTGCCCGGATCGCCAAAGACCTGACCATTCCCGTGAACAGCTACCACCACCAGGGCTTGGGAAAGCTCGGAACAGGCCTTCGTGTCGTGGGACGGGAAGGCGATGTTATCGAAGCAATTGAAGCCGACGATGCCCGCCTCATCGGAGTCCAATGGCATCCCGAGCACATGGTCGACTACCACGAAGCCCAGAAGGCCCTCTTCGTCGATCTCGTGGAGAAGGCCGCAGCGTACGCACAGTCACAGAAACCACTTCAGGAGCAATTCTCATGAGCACAGAAACTGAGCGGGGACTCAGCCACAACAAGTCAGACTTTGACTTCCACGGACGGTCGCTCGACAACATTTTCGACGAATACCAGGACATCCTAGCCAACGGACCTGTCGGGCACAGTAACAAGTATGGAGGCTTTTGGTACATCACCAAGAGCGAAGATATCTTCAACGCCGAGCAGGACCCCGACACGTTCGCGGTCGGACCCTCAATGCTCCTCCCGGCGTTCGGCACTGACGTCCCCCTGATTCCGATCGACATCGATCCGCCGACCCACGCTGACTTCCGCAAAATCCTGCTGCCGATGTTCACCCCCATGAACATCTCAAAGCTGACACCCGGAATGCGGGAGACCGCTCAGCAGCTGTGCCGGGAAGTCCTCACAGCCGGAGACGTCGTTGATGTCTCGGCAAAGCTTGCCCGCCCGATGCCGACCATTATCTTCAGCCGCCTGGCCGGATATCCGGAACAGGACTGGCCAATCTTCGACCGGTGGATCGACGAAATCATCTATGAGCGGACCGCGCATCCGGAAACCGCATATGCGGCCGGACGCGAACTCAACGACTACTTCGACCGCCTTCTGGACGAACGGGAAAAGGCCGGACCGGAAGCGGACGCCAGCAATGACCTGATCACCCAGCTCCTGAAAGCGGAAGTGAAAGGCCGGAAGCTCACGCGGGAAGAGCTGCTGTCGTACTGCTACCTGCTCTTCCTCGCCGGGCTCGACACGACCGCCTGGGCGATCCGTTCCGCCCTCTGGTACCTGGCCGGCAACCCGCAGGCCCAGCAGCAGTTGCGGGAAGACCCGGACCTGATCCCCACCGCAGCCGAAGAATTCCTGCGGACGCTCTCCCCGGTCCAGGCCATGGCCCGCACCGCGAAGAAGGACACAGTTGTCCGGGGCCAGGAAATCAAGGCTGGCGAACGCGTTGTGCTCGTCTTCGGCGCGGGCAACCGTGACCCGGAGGTCTACGAAGAACCCAACGACATCAAGATTGACCGTGAAGACAACCGCCACCTGGCCTTCGGCGGAGGGATCCACCGGTGCCTCGGCTCGAACCTTGGCCGCGCCGAAATGGTTATCGCCATGGAGGAATTCCTGAAGGCTGTCCCTCACTTCGAACGGGCGAATGACGACGAACCGTGGCACGGCGTCGGCCCGCTTACCCTCAAGATTGGAGCTTGATCACCATGGGAGAACTTTGGGTCGACGGAGGGCGTTGTCAAGGCCACGCCCGGTGCTGGGCTCTGGCACCCGAAACCTTTGAGATCGACGAGGAAGGCTACGCGCACGTCATTCCTGGCCGCGAAAACAGCGGCGATGAACCCAACGTCCGCAAGGCCATCCGGAACTGCCCCGAACGGGCAATCCTGGAACGGGAAACGAACGAGGCCAGCGAGAAAGCATCAGAGGTTTCGGCATCGTGACACATCTGCCAGACCGGGTTGCGGTCATTGGTGCTTCGGTTGCGTCGGCGATGCTGATTGAACGCAGCCGCGAGCTGGGCTTTGCAGGCGAATTTATAGTCGTTGATTCAGACCCGAACGCGCCCTACGACCGGCCCCCGCTGTCCAAGCAATTCCTTCTTGGCACCGGCCCCGTCGAACCGGCCGAGTGGTGGCCGGAGGCTACGCCGATCCTCAATGCAAAGGCCATCGGGCTGCTCACTGACAAGCGGACTGTCCTGACGGACAAGCTCGGAGAAGTAGCCGCTGACGCCGTCGTCATCTCCACAGGAGCCGGCTCAATCCGGCTGCCGAACGAGCCAGCGGGCGTTCTCAGCCTCAGAACCGCGCAGGACGCCCTTGCCCTGCGCAGCGCCGTGGATGCAGGAGCTGCCAGTGCAATCATCATCGGCGCGGGAACCATTGGTGCGGAACTGGCATCTACACTCGCCCAGCGTGGGCTTGCCGTCACGGTAGTGGATTTGGCTCCGCAACCAATGCAGCGCTTCTTTTCAGGACATCTGGGAGAGGAAGCGAAGGCATGGATGCATCAGGCCGGTGTCGTAACTCATTTTGGGGTTGCTGTGGAATCCATTCAGAAAACGGATGCGCAGTGGAAGGTCCGGGTCAGCGGCCTGGACCTGCACGCCGACCTGGTGATCAGCGCTGTCGGCGCACGCCCCCACACCGAATGGCTGACCTACAGCGAGCTCGACATTTCCAACGGAGTCCGTTGCACTGCGGACGGGAAAGCCCTCCTGACCAGTGGTGAAATCGCCGACGGGATCTTCGCTATCGGAGACGTTTCGGCCCGGCAGGCCGAGGACGGAACCTTTCGGCGGTTCGAGAGTTGGACCCAGGCCCAACGTCATGGCGCAGCCCTGGCAGAATACTTCGCAGGCTTCGACTCCAGCGAACTGGAACAGGCTCCGTACGGGTGGACGGAGCAGTTCGGCCGAAAGGTACAGGTGCACGGAATGCTTCCGACGGCAGGCGAACTTGTACAGGTATACGCTGCGGAGGAACGCAACGCCGCCCTGTACCGGGTTGGATCTGCGGAGGAGGACGTGGCTTGGATCGGCGTCAACGCGCCAAGGCAGTTCAGCCGGGCCTCCCTGGGCATGAGCCTTCTAAGCTGAAACGATGAAACCCCCTGCTGAGCCTGCGGCCCCGCAACCGAATGAGGTCCTGCCCGCAGGTTATCGCCACAAACTCCAAATAGCAGAGCTTCGCGCAGACACCCTGTCCGAGCTCACGCAGCTCATGATGGAAGGACCCGATCCACTCGCGCTTGCCCAAAGAGCAGTGGACTTGGTAGCCAGGGCAACAAACTCAGCAGGGGTTTTCGTCTACCTGTGGGATGAACAGGAACAAGTCCTTGTCATGCGCGCAGGCACCCCTGGAGTGCAAAGCCAGCAAGTGGGACGAATCACCCTTCGCCTCGGCGAAGGTGTAACTGGCTGGGCAGGGCTCACCAGACAGTCGGTTGTCCTAAACAAGAACATTCAGCAGGACCCGAGGTTCGCCAGCATCAGCGAACTGCAGGAAGAAGATTTCAATTCGATGCTGGTTGTCCCGATCGTGGCACCGACCGGGACCCTCCTTGGCGTGTTCAGCCTCTGGTCATATGAGGAGGAAACCTTCACCTGGGAGTCAAAGCTGATTGCTGACGAGGTGGGAGTGCTGCTTGCCAGCGGCCTGCTGCAGGCTGAGACGGTTGATGACTTGCGGCGCCAATCCGCAGCTGCGCACTTCCTTGTCGATTTCCCGATCAACTCCGCCACTTCCGTCCTGCAATGCGCCCAAGTGGCCACGCAGGCGATTCTTAAGCACATGAGCTCCGACGGCTGCGTCATTGAATATTTCGGCCGGGGTGCAGCCACATCGCCGCCCACCGCCATCGCAATGGATAAGGGCGAGCGAAGCGGAATCGTAGTTCGAACCACTCACTCACGAACAGCAACGTCCGAATTCATTGAATCCAACTTCGCCGGACACGAGCGGATATCTGTCTCCTTTGGCCTGACGAGCACCCGGGGCATCGTCACGTGCTATCGTCCACGCCGTTATTCCACCAGAGAGCTCGATCGGCTCAGCGCCATTTGCTCTCAGCTGGCCGCCCTCTTTGAAGCAGTAGAACTGGAGTCCGTCGGCTCATCCCATGCTTCACGCCTGCTCCGAAGCGTCGGCACGAGCACATTCGCCCGCATTCTCGAGGAGTCAGGATGGTCCAAGGGCCGCACTCTGCCGGTCCTGGTGCGGGTGAAACGGCTGAAATTCGACTCTGACGCGGTGTCCAGACGCATCGCCCCCTACCTTCAGGAGCTGGCCGGCCCCCGATCCCTGGTCTTCACGGAAGGCCCCCTCAGCCTGCTCTTTATCGATACCCCTTCCGGCTCCGGAGAAGATATCAAGGCGAAGCTGGAGACGACTCTTTCTGACCTCGACGAACACCGTGGCGTCTCAGCTTTCGCCGGCGTAGGTCCCCTGGCGCGGGACGTCGCCTCTCTGCAGCCAGCGCTCTCAGACGCTGAAACCGCACTGGCCTGGACAGAACTGGTCGGCAGGACATCCGGGAGACGGGTCACCTCTTTCAGCGACATAGAACACCTGCAGGAGCTGCCCCTTCTTGGGGAGGGGATGTCTGCGGAGATCAGGGACGTGCTCGCGGAACTCAGGTCCCTCATGCGCTACGACGCGGAAAATGGAACCCAGCTGGCCGAAACAGTCGCCATGCTCCTGTCCAATAAAGGGTCCAGTGCCGACACGGTCTCCAAACTGCACATCCACCGCAACACACTCCGGCAACGGCTCCAGCGCGTAGAGCAGCTCATCGGTCATTCATTCGAAGAAGCCGGCGACTGGCTGCCCACGGGCATTGCTGCGCGACTGGCGATGCGTGAAGGCCACCGTGCTGTTCCTCAATGACTCTTCAATGGCGGCAGCAGCGGCCGGGGTCCGCTGAGGAATATTCGGGTGAGCCCAGGAGCACCATGCTGTCTAAGGCACACACATTCGGATCCTAATGTGCAACCGGCACTGCAACCCCGGCCGTGCTGTTCGCTACGTTGAAGTTGTCCGCCTGGGTCCGGGGACTAAAGGCCAGGGGCCTCGGTGTCCGGGTTAACCGCCCAGGAATGCCAACGTCCCTCACAACCCGGGGTTTCGCAGGCTGAAACCCCGACCGCCCGATAAGGAATTTGAGAATGACCAATGAGCCAAACCTGCCCCGAGGTACCGGTACCCTGCAGGCACTCGTCATACAGCCAGATTTTCACTGCCCGCTGGACCGTCTCGGTGTTTGGCTGCAGGATGAGGGGATAACCACCAGAATTATCCAGCCTTTCAGTGGTGACGTGATCCCGGACGTGATTCAGGAGGACGCTCTGGTGGTTCTTGGCGGTGACATGAGCTCATTGGACGACCGTGACTATCACTGGCTTACCGACATCCGGCGCCTTATGGCGGTCGCCGCCAGCCAGAGGAAACCGACACTAGGGATCTGCCTTGGAGCTCAGTTGATGGCACAGACGTTCGGCGGGACCGTGGCCAGAGGAGACCAAGGCCTCGAGGCGGGGGTCGTCGAGGTGGCATTACGGCCCGATGCTGCCGAGGATCCCTTGATGGCCGGATTGCCAAATCCCTTCTTCGGAGGCGCCATGCATGGGGACATGATCGACCAACTCCCGCCGTCAGCAGTATGGCTCGGGATGACGGCCCAGTATCCGCATCAGGCTTTTCGGGTAGGCGAGATGTCATGGGGAGTTCAGTTTCACCCGGAGATCTCGCCGGTGGTCTACCGCCAGTGGTTGTCCCTAGTCAATGAGAATGACACGGTTGCCGTGGAGCGTGCCGGCCGCGGAATGAAAGCATTCGAGAATCAAGACCAGATCGTGAGGGAGCATACCGAGGCGATGGCGCGACGCTTCGCCCACCTGGTCCGAACCACGGCAACGGTGGCTACTCAGTAACCAACAGTGCGTGGTGGCGCTGCGGCCGCGGGTGGATGTTAGACACTAGTCGATGCAGCAATTCCTGCCCCTGGACTCATTGAGTCTGCGGGCAGGAACAGGCCCTTGCCAGTACCTCGTGCCCGGATCCACCAGTATGGAGCGGGGCAAAGCACGGCGTCTTCATGTCTGGCCCAGGACCTTGTCCCAGCTGGTACCGCCAGTTCACCCCAGAACGGGGTCAGGATACTTCCACAAAGGATGGTGCCCTCATGGTCAGCGGAGCCAGCGTTTCTCCGGCTGAATAGCTATCTGCGAAAACAGCCGCTCCTGCGCTGGTCAGAGCTACTGAGACATTTGCCCACATATTGATGCCGTCTTCCACAGACACCGCCGGCAAGTCGAGATGGGCGAGGTGCACGATCTCGTTTCCTTGTTCAATGGACAGGCATGCCCCGTCGGGCCCGACTATTATTTTTGGGTTGCAAATCGAGACCGACATAAGCCCGTGATGGGCGAGGAAGCGGGCCTCTCCACCGAACTGGAGCACAAAGTTGTCTCCGTCAGAATGATCCAGGCTCCTGAACGGGAAATAGAACTGCCGGGTATTTGTCACGGCAGCACCCTCGCGCAGGAGTATGCGTCCATCGCGCATAGACTGCACGTACTGTACAAAGCTCTCTTTCACCGCCCAGGCCATGCCGAGATCTGCTCTTTCCACAGTAGGTTCGGACATCAGGGTTCCTTCGCGTTGCCAGGTTGCACACGGCCGGCGGGGCCCCGCTCCCGACACCAGGAATGGGAGGGGCTTACCGACTGTTCATATTCACCATTTTCGCGCCGGCACAGATGATCGACATGTACCGCGGGCACAGCGTTCGCACCGGCTGTGTGCCTGGCGCCCATCCGTGTGGGACGATGGACACCGCGGTCGGCTCGTCATTGAGGTTGACAGCCTGCTGGGGGCGCCGCCGGCGCGCCAACGTTGGGGGAGGGGCGCTGATGGGCTCGATCAGTCAGACGGGTCCTGAATCAGTCTTAGAAGTTCAGTTGTTCAGGGGCGACGCACTCGTAGACGAGTCCAGGAGGAATCTGGTGGCTGAGCTCAAGGGTGTAGGACCAGGGGCCGTGCCAGGTGACAAGAACGCCTGACGCTTCATCCTGGACTGTTTCAGAGCGCAGCCGAGTAATCGCTCCTGCTAACTCATTATCGTCATGCAGCTGTTCCAGAAGCTGTACGCGTCCAGGCGCAGCGGAGTGTTCGCACCTCATGGTGCAGCAGCATGCTGGAAGCCAGGGCAGAGGCTGGACCTGCCGGTTTCCCATCTATAGTCGACCCACACCTTGAAACCGTCTGCCCGGTGAAAGAGACGGCGGGGCTCAGCGCCGTCACTGTCGAGCCACAAGATTTGATCATCATCGGTTACTGCATCGACAACTCCGCGGCGGATCTCCTCATCCAGAAGTTTCACGATGACCAGTTGGCCAACCAGCGGCTGCCATTTGGGTTGCAGGTGAAATGCCATCTAATACCGAGCCCCTTCCTATGGAGCGGGCTGCGCCTGCCTTCTCTCGGGCAGGCACAGCCGATGTCCTAAACCGTTACGAGGTCCTGCCAGTCGGCGAGGTCATGTCCATGGGCATCGCTGACAGACTTGTGGGTGACCTTTCCCACCGCCACGTTCAGACCGCCCGCCAGAGCGGGGAGCCGGTCGAAAGCACCCTTGACGCCGTAGTTGGCCAAAGCAACCGCGTAGCGGAGCGTGACGTTGGTCAGCGCGTAGGTGGAGGTGTTCGGGACAGCGCCGGGCATGTTGGCCACGCAGTAGAAGATCGTCTCGTGAACCTTGTACGTGGGTTCCTGATGTGTGGTGGGGTGCGTGTCCTCGAAGCAGCCGCCCTGGTCCACCGCGATGTCCACCAGGACCGAGCCGGGCTTCATCCGGGCAACGAGGTCGTTGGTGACGAGCTTGGGGGCCTTCGCTCCCGGAATCAGAACGGAGCCGATGACGAGATCTGCATCGATAACTGACTTTTCGATCTCGTACGAGTTCGACGCCACGGTTTTGAGCCGGCCCTGGTACTGGGCGTCGAGTTCGCGCAGCCGGTTGATGTTGATGTCCAGAATGGTGACGTCGGCACCAAGGCCGAGGGCCATGGCGGCGGCGTTGGTGCCTGCGACACCTGCACCGAGGACCACCACTTTCGCGGGGCGGACGCCGGGTACGCCGCCGAGCAGCACGCCTTTGCCGCCGGCGGGCGCCATGAGGGAGGTCGCGCCGACCTGAACGGAGAGCCGGCCGGCTACTTCGGACATGGGTGCGAGCAGCGGCAGCGCCCGGCCTTCCTGCACCGTCTCATAAGCGATGGCCGTGACGCCTGAGTCGACAAGCGCCTGAGTCAGTGCCGGCTCCGCGGCAAGGTGAAGGTAGGTGAAAAGGAGCAGTCCCTCGCGGAAGTGGCGGTATTCGGACGCCACGGGTTCCTTAACCTTCATCACCATGTCGGCTCGGGCCCAGACCTCTTCTGCAGTCTGAACGATCTCAGCTCCGGCGAGTGCGTACTCCTGATCGCTAATGCCGGAACCGGCGCCGGCACCGGTTTCCACGAGCACGTCGTGGCCGTTGGCTTTGAATTCATGCACGCCGGCAGCCGTGATGGCCACGCGGAACTCGTTGTTCTTGATTTCCTTGGGGACGGAGATGATCATGCTCACGCTTTCTGAGGGGATTGATGTTTGTGAGCAAAAGAATGACAGAAACTGCGACATTTCCAACTTTGCCTGCAGAATCTGCGGCAAGATATGAGTTACTGGCCACTTCCTGCGTTGTGAGGAGCGTTACATGGTGTCCGACCCGCAGAAACTGCAGCAGGTGACTCTGGACGAAGTCGACCAGAGGCTTCTGGGTCTGTTGTCCAAGAATTCAAGGCGTACCAACCAGTCGTTGTCGGAAGCCCTGGGGCTTGCGCCGTCAACCTGTCTTGCGCGCCTTAAGGCGCTCAAGGAGTCGGGGGTGATCAAGCGGTTCACCGTCGAAGTCGCACCCGAAGCGATGGGTTTGCCTCTCCAGGCCCTGGTTAGCGTGCGGCTTAGACCTGGTGCCCGTCACCTCATGAACGCCTTCGGTAACGAGTTACGGGACCTTCCCGAAATTAAGCAGTTCTTCGTACTGGGCGGTTCCGACGATTTCTTGATCCACATCACGGCCAAAAACACTGAGCACATTCGTCAATTCGTGCTGGACCATTTGTCTTCGAATCCTGCCGTCGCAGGCACCCAGACCAACCTCGTGTTCGAACACGGTCACGGAACCGCCTTCGGGCTCTAGTTGGCCTGGGACACCTCGCCGTAGGTGGCCCAGGTTGACGGTCATCCGCGGTTTCGTGGTCGAGGCAACTGAACGTTCCGGTCCATGTCTTGCACTAGTTAGGGGCGCGTACAGCTGCTCCAATGGCATTACGAGACGCGAAAATGTCGCTTATCAGGAAAGGAACCGAAAGTGTCATCCTCAGATGCAGGTAGCCCCGACTTCCAGAGAATCTTCGAAAGTCTGCCGAACCAATACATCATCGTCGCGCCTGACAGGACGATTGTCGCCGCCACTGACTCGTTCCTTGCATCTACGGGAAAGAGCCGTGAGGGAATCGTCGGCAGGGATATCCTTGACGCTTTTCCGGATAACCCGGACAACCCTGATGCGAAGGGAACAGAGATTCTGAGAAGCTCCATCGAGCGTGTTGTCGTGACCGGAGAAATCGACATTCTTCCGCCTGTTCGCTATGACATTGAGAACTCGGACGGAATTTTCGAGCCCCGCTGGTTCCAGCCCCTGAACGCCCCGGCGTTCGATGATGAGGGCAAGCTCGTCTACGTCCTGCACGGGGCGGAAGACATCACGGCTCAGATGATGAGCAAAAGCTGAACTTCCCGTAATCAGGCGCACCGAACCGATAGGACTGAAATTATGGACGACGTCAAAGTAACCCTCGTTGGAGGACCGACCCTGCTCCTCGAGATCGCCGGCTACCGGATGATCACTGACCCGACCTTTGATTCTCCCCAGGTCTACCACCACCCAATTGCCGGGCCCGTTACTAAGAAGCTCGGCCCGAGCGCCACCCCCGAGGAGCTTGGTCAAGTTGACCTGGCTCTCGCTTCCCACGAGCACATCGACAATCTGGACGTGGCCGGTCGGGGTTTTCTCACGATGGTGCCGCTTGCCCTCACCACGACGGAGGCCGCGGAGAGCTTTGGCCCCAATGTCCTGGGGATCAGCGACTACGACGTTCATACCGTGGCGCTTCCCGATGGCAGGCAGATGAAGATCACGGCAGTGCCGGCGCATCATGGCCCGGAGGGCGTGTGGGACGCGCTTGGTCCGGTGATCGGCTTTGTTCTCGAAGCGGAGGGTATGCCGACGGTGTACATCAGCGGTGACAACTCCGAGCTCGATATCGTGCGCGAAATCGCGGACCGCTTTCCAACCATTGATATCGCTGTGCTCTTCGTCGGCGGCGCTAAATTCGATGTGATTGCTGACGGGGCGTATATAACTCTCAGCAATGACCGCGCCCTCGAAGCGGCCAAGATCATGGGTGCTAAAAAGGTCGTTCCAGTGCACGAGGATTCGTGGGCACATTTCAGCCAAAATGCGGATCAGATCAGCAAACTCTTTGCGGACGCTGGGCTGAGCGATCTGCTCATCGCCCTAAAGCCGGGGGAGTCTGCCGACATCCGGCTCTAGCAAGAGGACTGGAATCGGAGGTTGGGCGGTTAGCAGCCCAACCTTCGATTCTTCTTTCAAAGACAGAATGGGAGAAGGTCCACCACGGACAGCATGGCGTGAACTTATGTGCGCGGCGCACATACAGCTGCCTGACCGGTCGGGAAGAATGGCGGCAGCACTACTCACAGACCGCTTGGAGCTCAGGGACGATGACGACCATTGCAGAGCAACTCCCCCGAGAACACGACGACCTGGCGGATGCTGCCGGGCGCCTGAATGCCGATTATTGGTCCGTATCGCAAGGGCTGCGGCTGCTGGGCGACCGCTGGTCCCTGTTGATCGTGCGTGAACTGCTCGGCGGTGAGATGGGGTTCAATGATATGTCCCGCGCGCTGCCTGATCTCTCACGGACGCTGCTCTCCCAGCGGCTTAAGCGGCTGGTCCAGCTGGAGCTTGTCGTTCGCAACGATGAAACCGGCCCCCGCGGCTCGCGCCGCTACAGATTGACGCCGATCGGCTACGGGTTGCGGGAGACCTTGGAGTCGCTCGGTCTCTGGGCAAGTCGATGGCAAGAGCCCTTTGAGAATGATCTGCGGGCAGGTCTTGGCACACTGCTCGAACACATGGGCCGCAGCCTCGTGACAGATTCCCTGCCTCGGAAGTCGCTTGTCCTGGCATTCGAGTTCGACAACGTCAGGGGAGCACCCTTCCAGGGTTGGATCTGCAGGGAAAACAGCAAGACAACCGCGAGCATCGGCCGCTCAGAACGTACCCCGGATCTTCAGATCCATGTCGCCCCGCGGGTCCTCTACGATCTGTGGTGGGGTCTTCGCCGCTGTGAGGATGCACGGCAGTTGGGCTCTATCGGATTTGTTGGTCCCCACGAGTGGGCAGCGGAGTTCTCCGGTTGGTTCACTCCTCGAGCAGCAGCCTTCTAGCGTTTAGTGCCCCGATTCCAGATGCCTCTGAGGATTGTAGGCTCGCCACCTTTCCCTGCTTTTTTCGCCGTTTGATCCGCTGGTCCAGTTCCTTGTCTGGAAGCAACGCAGGATATGGAACAGGGTCTACATCCCTTTACCAGGGGAGAGTAGGGTCAAGTAAACAAGCCGTCGCACAGCGTGCCTAAGACCACATGGTGCCGGCGCTGCTTTCTTGGAGGAACCAGGATGGCTGGATGGAATGCTGACACGGCGGCCGGGCCAGTAGGGGCAGGGACCGTCACCCTGGTCGAGGAAACCTCGTTCTGCATTTCCTTGCCCAATGGCGACATCCATCCTGAGCACCCGCATGGCCTGTTCGTCCAGGACACCCGCTTCCTGTCCCGCTGGAACTTGACAGTCAACAGTCACCCGCTTGAGTCCCTGGCTGCCGAGACCCGGGAGCCTTTCCGTGCCCTGTTTGCAGGTCGGGTTCCCCGCTCCGACGGATACGCGGACAGTCCGCTGATTGTAGAGCGGCTGCGGGAAGTCGGGGCCGGTCTCCGAGAACAACTTACGGTTCGCAATTTCTCAACAAAGCCCGTCCAGTGCGTGATTTCCCTGGAGGTTGAAGCGGATTTCGCGGACCTTTTCGAAGTGAAGGAAGCCCGGATTCAGCGAACGTGGGATGCAAGCCGCCATGTCGACCGGGACCAGTTGACCATTGACGGGGCTTGGCAAGGCATGCGAAAGCGGGTAGTCATTCAGGCGCCAGGAGCCGACGTGAAGCCGGAAGCGGCCACCTATCGGGTATCGGTCCCGCCACACGGTCACTGGAGCGCGATTGTCAGTGCTACGGCTGAGGTCGAAGGCTCCGCGCGGAGCGCTGCACTTGTCCACCCTGATGGGGAAGTGTTGTCCCCAAGTGACCGGCGCCGCAAGGAATGGGTTGCCAAGATTCCGGTCGTACACATGAGTAATCGATCCATAGAGCGGACCTTACGGCGGAGCTACGATGACTTGGGTGCCCTCCGGATTGAAGACCCGAACCATCCAGAGCGTGTTGTGGTGGCTGCAGGTGCCCCGTGGTTCATGACGCTCTTTGGCCGTGATTCCTTGTGGGCCTCAGAAATGGCGTTACCGGTGGATCCATCACTGGCCCTAGGGACGCTGCAGACGCTGGCGGACCGGCAAGGAAGCGTCGTGGACCCGCTGACGGAGGAAGAGCCCGGCAAGATCCTGCACGAAGTAAGGTTTAGCGTCAACGCTGGTTTGGCCCTTGGAGGCAAATCGGCCTACTACGGGAGCGTCGACGCGACGCCACTGTTTGTGGATGTGCTTGGAGCCGTCAGCCGGTGGGGATTTGGTGCTGATATTATCGCTGATTTACTGCCTCACGCGGACCGCGCCTTGGATTGGATCCGGCATTACGGGGACAAAGATGGCGACGGTTTCGTCGAATATGAACGTCTCAACGACCAAGGGCTGATCAACCAGGGCTGGAAGGACTCCTGGGACGGGATCAATTTTGCCGATGGAACACTCGCGGAGCCCCCGATCGCGCTCTGTGAAGTTCAGGCCTACGTCTATGCCGCGTACACTTCCCGCGCCTGGATGGCATACGACGCTGGGGACACCGCACGGGGAGATGAACTCTCCGATCGGGCAGCAGAGCTCAAACGAAGGTTTAACGAGCAGTTCTGGATTCCGGATCGCGGGTACTTTGCAATAGCCCTCGACGGCAGGAAACGCCAGGTGGACGCCTGTGCCTCCAACATGGGCCACTGTCTCGTGTACGGCCTCGTTGACGAGGACAAGGCTTCCCAGGTTGTCGAGCGGCTTATGTCTCCGGAAATGTTCAGCGGGTGGGGTATACGGACCCTGGCCAGCGACATGGGTGCATACAACCCGGCCAGCTATCACAACGGTTCAGTATGGCCCCACGACAATGCCATCATCGCGGCCGGTCTGCTGCGATACGGCTTCGTGGAGGAAGCTCAGCGTATTTCTACTGCGATGCTGGAAGCCGCGGAATGGTCAGGTGGGCGCTTGCCCGAGCTCTTCTGCGGCTTCAGCCGCGACCAGTTCGCCGAACCCGTACCTTATCCAACCGCGTGCTCGCCCCAGGCTTGGGCAGCAACCGCCCCAATCCTCCTCGTGACAAACCTGATGCAGTACGACGTTCATGTCTCTCGTCGGGAACTATGGATGGATCCTGTACTGCCCGAAACCTACGGGGATCTGCACATCACCAACGCACCGGTTGGTGGCGGTCGAATCACTATCGACATCGACAAGTCTGGCCCGTCCATTCAGGGCCTGCCGGAGTGGATGGAATTTCGACGCGGACATCGGCCATGGATTACGGAACTGGTAGAACAGGCAGACCGCCGGCGAAAGAAGTAGGCAGCTTGGCTGCCGTCCAACCCGACGGCGTCATACTGTGCAGACTATGAATAGGATGCCGGACAGGGATAGTCCGCTAAAAACTTCTGGCCGCCGTAAGGGCAAGAGTCCAGGCCAGACGGATGTGAGTTCGTTGTCTCCCGCGTAACAGGCCTCCCGTTAGGCACTACTACTTGCCTAACGGGAGGCCATGCCCTTGATGAGCGCAATCTCTCGCGCTCACCGTGCAAGGACATCACATCGTGCAGGCTGACCCGTCTCAGTGCTCCGGCCAGTAATCGTAGACGTCACTGGTCCCGCGCATGAATTCGATAAAGACGCAATCCTCGTCCCCGACGGTCCATGCTTCATGCTCCGGGGGCAACATCATAAGGTCTCCGGCAGAGAATTCCTCCTCAGATCCGCTACGCTGTCGAACCCCCAGACTGCCTTGAAGTATGTAGGCGACATGCGGCATTGGACACATATCCGTGTCGAGAATTCCGGTCTTTACCGCGTCTTCCGTCACCGAGGCCCCCACAGGGAAACGGACGAGAAGAGCGCTGGCCCCCTCAAGGGTCACCATCCTCTTCGTAATCCGCCCGATAGTAATGAGTTCGTATTCGTCCTCGTCAACAAAATTGGCCTTCTGCATGCGCGCGAGGTTTGCAGTCATATTCTTCCTCTACTCCTTCGTCGTGTAAGACGTCGGCGCTGACGCCTTACTTCAATTCAGCGACTTGGTCTGTGGACCAGACAAGTACGAAAGCTGTACTGCCCCCCCGATACTGGGCACACTGGAACCCCGCTCAGGCCATGTGTCATCGAGGACTGGAACCGCCGAACCACTTATTTCCCATCGAGGATTTGGAGGGCCACGGGACGAAACCATGCGTCCGCGTTTGCGTCCTATACCCACCTCAGACTGTCCGCTTCACTTGACGCAGATACCCCTAGGGGGTATAAATTTGGATAGAACCGATACCCCTAGGGGGTACCGGTACGAAGTGACAAGTGGATAAGTTCCCACCGGAACGTAGGAGACGAATTGACACCCAAAACAGGACGGCAAAGCGGTTTGATACCCCTGCTGGTCATCGCAACCACGCAGCTAATGCTGGTGCTGGATGACTCGATCGTGAACATTGCACTACCCAGCATCCAGCGGGACCTGGGCGTGGGAGCCCTTCACCTGCCATGGGTTGTCAACGCCTATATCCTGGCGTTTGGCGCATTGCTCCTGCTGGGTGGCCGCATCGGCGACCTGTGGGGGCGGCGTCGCACCTTGCAGCTCGGCATCGCAATCTTCGTACTCGCCTCCTTGGCCGGAGGACTCGGGCAGAGCACAGAAGTGCTCGTCATCGCCAGGGCCGCCCAGGGTTTGGGTGCAGCCATGGCAGCCCCTAACGCACTGGCGCTGATTTCGACTACGTTCCAGGACCGTAAGATGCGCGACAGGGCCTTGTCCCTCTATGGGGGGATGTCCGCCCTCGGCATCGTCATAGGCCTGCTTCTTGGAGGCGTTCTGACAGACACTCTGGGCTGGCGCTGGGTGTTTTTCATTAACATCCCCATCGGCCTGTTCGTTCTCCTGGGCAGCCGGGCCCTCCCGACCAAGGGTGGCCATCAGGGACAGCTCGGCATCCTCGGTGCCGTTCTGGGCACCAGTGGAATGGTTGCGCTCGTGTACGCGATTACACGTTTCGGTGAGGCCGGCTTCACTGACCCGGCTGCACTGGTCCTCTTCGGCGCTTCCGCGCTCCTGCTCCTGGTATTCACGCTCACCCAGGCGCGCAGCAAAAACCCTCTGGTGCCCCTAAGCCTCTTCAGAGACCGCAACCGTACCGGCGCCTACGCCACCATGCTCCTGCTCGCCATTGGCCCGATGGGCACTTTCTATGTCATCACCCTCTACCTCCAGCAGGTCCAGCAATTCAGCCCGCTCCAGACCGGTGCCGCCTGGCTGCCGTTCGCTGCCGGACTCATACTGGGCGCCGGTAGTGCCCCGAAGCTTCTGCTGAAGATAGCACCGCGTGTCGTCGCTGCAACGGGGGCACTCCTCAGCGCCGTCGCTGCGCTCTGGTTTTCCACCATCGCCGAGGACGCCAGCTACTGGCTCCACCTGGCACCGGCCATGTTCGTACTCGCCCTCGGATTCGGCCTGGGCGTCATAGCGCTCACACAGGCCGCCGTTTACCACGTCGACCAGGACAAGGCAGGGATCGCCTCGGCGCTGCTCAACTCAGCCCAGCAGATCGGCGTCGCTCTCGGTCTAGCCGTGCTGGCCGCTGTCGCGGCCACCATCTCAGCGCCGCACGAACGCGCGGGCGTCAGCCCCGGGGCAGCTCTCACGGCGGGATACAGTACAGCGTTGCTAGTCGCCGCCGCTATTCTCGTCATCGCTGGCGTACTGGCCCTAACAACGCTCAGTGGACACCCAACACCCGAAGCCCAAAACTCCGACACAAGCACTGACGAACTAACGGTCTGAGTGCCGCTTTCTCTACATAACAGCCTTTAGCAGGCGCTGGCGTTTTCGAACGCCAGCGCCTGCTCGCTTGTCTGGGCACCTCTGCCACCGAGCATCAAACGCCGATAATAAAGATTATGTCAAGTTGTCAGTTTGACAGGACATAGACCATCGGTTAATTCAGAATATCAAATCACGCTAAATAAGCGGTAGACGCAGACAATGGTCTACTCCGGCGTCAAGTCCCCATGCCGGCTCTCTGCCGCAATGGGTTACCGCGTCAACCCTCGGGGGCTGTCGTGGCGAGGCGATAGCCGGTAGCGGACTCCCACGCTGGACGGTTTGCAACCCAGGTGGCGTGCCGGGAGATTTTCACCTCTATGCCCGCAGCAGGGTCATCAGTCGACGGTGGGGTCGTCTTCGAGCTCCCGAACATGCGGGGGTTTGGAAAGGGTGAGCCCTTGACTCTGTTCTTGGCCGTCCTCGTTGCGCCAACTCAGTTTCAGTACAGGTTGTCCTCCCCAGCGTCGGACACTACGGGGTAGGACTTCGGAACTGCGCGACTCACCCGGACCAACTTCTTCCCAATAAGTTTCGCCTTGGGGAGCGCCTATGTTGTTGCCTGCGTCCAGCAAGACGTGGAAGGCGGCGCCAGGTCCAATATTGGTCAGGACAATATTGCTTGGGTTGAGGCCGCTGCCCCCGGCCCAATGCACTTTACAGGTCCAACGCGCGGGGAGTTTAGGCTTGTGCGATCGGCTCGCTTCGTACCCGTTGGCCTCACACCACGCTTTGAATTCTTCTTCGCCCAGATCGTCCAATGTCCTTGTCGTCGATCGGAACGAGCGGAACTTGGACTTCACATCGTCCAACTGCTGCACCGCGACCTCCCTGGCCTTCTGGTGCGCGGTCGCCTCTTCCTCGGCTGCTTGTAGCCGCTGTTCAAGGTCCGGGATGGTATCTACCGGTGTTTTGAGCCTGTTCCACCTGTCCGTGACGAACGAACCAAGGCGCTTGAAGACTGTCCCGATCTTCGCCCGCTTGATGACAGCAACAAAACCCAGGATCAGAGTGACCGACAGCGTCGCTGCAATTGCCGTGACGTAGTCCTTGGCGTCGAACAAACTGGGCACGCTGCTGTTGAAAGAAGGGTGAGGTGTGGGCGTCGCCTGAGTCAGCCGGTGGATCATGTGCACGAAGCTAAAGCCTACCGGTGGCCCGAGCTTCGCTCCGCGTAGTCGCGCCGTCAACCAGGGAGCTGCCCGGCCTTTCCATCGGAAAGTACGTTGATAGTCCAGACGATAGGCGCAACCTGTTTTTATGTTGCTTTTCAGTTGCTTTAGGCTTGCAGTGCGGGGATAATGGAGACATGGAAGCAACGACCCGTCATGACATTCATTTGGGTACGACGCGGATGAATATCCACGACCTTGTGCGCGAGCTCAATGAAAATCTGGGCACGACGGTCGTCCAGACCATGGCCGGGGTGAAGGACCGCACGTCCCCGTTCCGCTGGGCGAAGCCTGACGGTCCGGAGCCCCGCCCCGAGGTCGAATCCCGCCTGCGCCTCGGCCATCGCGTCTGGAAAACGCTTGAACTTGCCGAAGGCAAGCATGTGGCGTTGGCTTGGCTGATGGGCGCCAACCCGCGCCTCGACGAGGAACTTCCCGTCCTTTACATCCAGCAGCAGCGTTCCCGCGAGGTTTTAGGAGCTGCCGAAGCGTTCGTGAATGACACTTTCGCCGCATGAGCACGACCGCCAAGGTGCGCCAGTGCGACTTGACGGGGCTGACCCTTCTTGGGGCCGCAGGCGAGATTTCGTTCAGGGTGGCGAAGGACCGCTACGGCGCGTTGTCGGTCAGGAAGAATTCCATCGTTGGCCCGATGCCGATTGGTACAGCCGCAGGCAGCGATTCCCGGGGCCGATACGACAGCATAGGCTCGACGGTCTATCTCGCTGACTCCCGTCAGTGCGCCTATGCCGAGGTGTTGCTCGGCTTCCGGCAGCAGCGCGCGTCCGTGGCCAAGGCCGCGGAATCCATCGGGTGGATGGTCGAGGACTACATCACCAGTGTCCGTGCCCAGGCCGAGGAGAACGGGATTGACGTCCCATGGGCCATATCCGTGGACTGGCAAATGGACCGTTCGATTTACGAAATTCGCCTCCCTGGTCAGGGGTGGTGGGTTCAGATAGATGACGCTGTCACCCTCCGCGCCCTTGAAGCCCTCACACCAACCACGGCGGGGCTGATCGAACGCCTGCAGCTCCTCACGGCCGGCACCCTCACCGGAGACGACCGTGATCTTACGACACTCCTTGCCCACGTCATCCGTGGCACGGTGTTGGACGATGGCTCAGAACCGCTGGGTATCAGCTACCCATCAAAAACACTGACTGGAAGGTGCTGGGCCTACTGGGACCGGCGGGCTGACGAGGGCCTCTCCCCCAGCCGTAACGGACTGCTGCAGCTGACCTCCGAAAATGTCGGACCGGACCCTGAATTCCACCGTGTAGCCGAACTGTACGGTCTACCGGTCCTAGGAGCTCGCCGGTGAAATCAAGGAAATCTTCCGAGCGGCCGCCCGACAGGCGCCCACCGTCCTCTGGCGGCTGCACGACTGCCGGCCGTTGGCAAAGGGCCCCGACTAGAGGATCAGGCATCAGGTTCTTCGGCACTTTGAGTCTGCTCGGGGGTGATGCGCTGTAGCAGCGCGTCATGGGCTTCCTGGAGCGCGTCTGCTCGGGCCTGCGCGGCGGCCGCCCGAGTCGCTGCTGCCGCAGCTTCGGCCATTGCTTCCTGGCCTGCTATGCGGGCCTGCTCTAACTGCTCGGCAATGGTGGTTAGCTGGCGTTCCAGCTCCTCAATTTTGGCCACCAGCCCGGAGACAGCGGACTCCTTTTCGGCCGTCACTTTGTCGAGGTCGGCAACAAGCTCCGCGACCTCTTCATTCAACTCCTTTTTCTCCCGGGCCCAGAGCTCGCCGGCGGCGGCGTGGCGCTCGTTCGCAAGGGCGGACGCTTCCGCCCAGACAGCCCCGGCCAGACGCGCCGCCTGCTCGAGGATGGCCGGCGGGGTCGCCGCGACCTGACCTCCTGCGGACTGCTTCTCCTCGGCCCATTCCTTCAGATAGCGGGTGGCGTCGGCGTTACTAACGCCCGCAGCAGATCGAACAGTGGACACGGTGGGGCGCCGCTCGGCGCTGATCTGCTCGGCAGCAGCAAAAACCCGGTCTCGAGCAGTCGAGCTCATTCGAAATTCCCCAAAAAGTAGTAGTAGTAGTAACCAAACTACTCCTACTACTACTGGCCGGCAATACCACGCCGTCCCCGGCTCGCGGCGCCCGGCCTGTGTCGAGGGGCCAGGGCTGGGGACGGCGTTGCGGGATCCCCCCGGAACCACTGCTGCCACCCCCAACATTCAGGACGTGGAGGGGCGAGGATCTGCAGCACCATAGGCCCCCGGCGCTGCTCCGCTTTCGGCCTCCTCGGCCCTCCCATGCCACAACGGCCTGAGTAACGGCTCAGTAACGGTGTCGTCCCTACTTTTGTTGATCAGAAGATTGTCCTCCCGCGCGCCGGCGTTGGCTCGTCACACTGCCTGGTCCGTAGTGGACCTATACCCCGGACTGGTACCGGCCTGACCATGTCCGCGACATGAGGAAGGTGGCCAGAACGCTATGACTCCGGAGATAGGGACGTCCATGCAGGTGACCCCGGAACGATCGGCGCGTAGCCAGATTTCGCTGTTCTTCGTGGGCGTCATCCTCTGCATCCTCAGCGTGTACACACTGTCCGTGCTGGGCACGCCCGATCCGATCATCGGCGTGATTGCCGGTGCCGTGCTGCCTGTGCCCCTCACAATTGGTGACGCCCTGCGGCCCCGCAAAAAAGACGATGAGCTGTATGAGGCGGGAGCGGCGGGCGGTTACGTGCGTCCCACAGTCCTCGTCGTGACCGTCGCGGCGGGTGCGCTCTTCGCGTTCCGTTCGGCCCTGGACACCATCGTCAGCGGATTGGCATTCGGCTTTTACATCGCCGGCGGCGATTTCGGCCTGGATCAGGTTTCCGTGCAGCTCGGATATTTCTGGTTCTCGGTGATCCCACTCTGCTTCGGCACCTACTTCCTGCTCCGGTGGACCGCGCGCCACCTGCGTTCCCGAGAGCACCTGTGGGCCCTGGGGATCATCCTGTTGTGTGATGCAATATCGGCAGTCTGGTTGGTATCCAGCGGCACCTTCGCGATGCGTCAGCTTCTGGTAATCCAATTCGTCGCATTGATCTGTCAGCTCAGTGTGGGTATGTGGGCGGCAGAGGCGGGCCGACGAAGCCGATTGTCCTTCGCCGCGGCCGCCCAGGTGCGTCGCCTTTCCGCTATACAACAGGAGGCGATCGTTGACCTGCTGGTGGACGACGTGCGTAGCGGGAATCGGGGCGCACCCTTGGGCCGGAGACACGTGCCGGCGCGCCAGGCGCCTACACCGTTCGGGAAATCCCTGGGTGGCATCGGACTTGGAGTCCTACTGGCCGTCGCCACCAGTCTGATCCTTCTCGGGTCCGGCGTACCCGAGCCGCTCGCCACCGCGATGGGTGGTACCGCCGGACTCATCCCGTCAGCCTTCGCCCTGGCACTGGCCGGATCCGGCAACGCACGCGACGCTGAAATCCGTGCCATCGCTGATGACCGTCCCACCCGTCCGGTGCTTCTAACAGTGTTCGTGACGATGCTGGCACTCATCACCGTCAAGAACGCCATCCTCGTCGTATCTTTCTATGCCACTGTTGGTTGGGTCCTTCACCTGAACATCAGTGAAGAGAGCAGCATACTAATCCTGCAATTACGGTACTTCCTGCTGGCGGTGCCGCTCTTTTTGGCGGTGGGCTACGTCATCATCCGTTCCGCAGCCCACCGCCTCGGCCATGGCGCTCTCCGCTGGTCACTGGTCGCCGTTCTATCGGCGGCGGCCATCCACTTCGCCGGGCGACGCGGGACTGGGGAGATGACTTTCTGGACGGCCCTCGAACTCGTCGAGTTCGTGATCCTCGCGGTCCTCGCGGTTCGGGCAGTTCATGGTGCGCGCCGGACAGGGGTTCCCTTCGCCGTTCGCCACCTTGTCCGCCGGCTTTCTCCCCAGGATTCGGCGGCCGTCAACGTCCTCATCAAGGAGCACGTGCGGCAATCCCGGTAGCGGTGCCGGACACCGGTCCTAATGAATTAGAGCCCCTCCGCTAATGCGGGGGCTCCAATCCAGACGAGAATCCCGAAGCCCTTTCAGGGTCGTTGAATCTGCGGGTCCTCGGAGAGCGCTGGTGATACGTCCTCACCGCCGCCGACCGTTGTCAGATCGGCCCCGAGGATCGGACGAAGTTCCCGGCACGAACGCTTACAAGCATCGCGCTCGGGTCAGGTAGCGAAGACGAAATTTATCGGCTCATGCCTTTCTGTAGAGGCTTGGTCTGGCCGTTAACTCCGCGCGTTTTGCGGGCCTTTGCAGGCCTTGATCCCTTGCCTACGGCTGCGCTGGGCGGTGTGGCCTGGTCTTGATCGGCATTGAGCCGTGCTTCTACAGCCTCGTGGTCAGCAACCCCTTCGAGGCTGGCCACCAGTGCCTGGCGGCGTTCGGCGGAGTCGTATTTGCCTGCGGCTTCATTTTGCAGGTGCTCGGCGCGGGGGTTGTCGCGGGCGGCCGTCCAGTCTCTGACCAGGCCCCTTTCCATGTCCTTTTCGACGGCGACGCTGTCCGAGAAGTTGTGCCGCTGCTCCCAGTTATGTGCCTCGATGGGTTGTGTCTCTTTGAGCCAGGCCAGGGCTTCGTTCAGGTCCTCCTTTGAGGGTGCCTCAAGGGTCGCCGCCCTGTTCCTGTCTTCTCGGTCGGCTTGCGCCAGCAGCTGTGCAGCCTGGGCATTCTCGTCCCGGCCGGTAGTGCGTTCCGATTGGGCTTGGTCGCGGTCCTGTTCGGCCTTCGCTATGGCGGCAGCAACCGCTGTTTCGTCGGCGCCCAGGTTGTCTATGTCGAGGCCGTAGCGGCGTTGCACCTGGTCGCGGATTGTCTCGGCCGCGTCGCGCGCTGCAGGGTCGTGGTCCTTCCACGCGGTGGCGGCCTCGTGCACTCTTTCGACGTCGCGGCCGTTGGCTGTGTCCCACCAGCGGTTGTCCATGACCGGGGCGAGCTGGGCGCGGGCAGCAGCACGCTCGGCGTCGAACCGTGTCTGCAGTTCCCGGGCCTGTTGCTCCTCGACCGCCTGGGCCCGGCGCAGCTCCTGCTCGCGTGTCCTGGCCAGCTGCTCACCGAGCCGTCCGGCGACTGTCAATCCGACGCGGGACATTCCCTCGATGGCTTCCTCGATGCCGTCAGATTCACTCATGGTTGCCCCTCCTGGTGTTATCTTTCAATGTCCGGGCGGGTGGTCCCGCCTCGGGTGGTCGCGTGGGTGCGTGCCTGCTCGTACGTCGGTGGCAGCACCGAACCGGGTGAGCGTCCTTGGGCCTGGCCCGCAGTGCTCGTGCGGACAGCTTCGGCCGCTTCGCGGTCCACTGCCGGCGCCGGCGCGGGAGTGCTCGGCAGGGCGGCAGCAACCTGGCTCAATTGGTGCCTCACCATGTGGCTGATCTGGCGTGCTCTGCGCAGATCATTTGATGCCTTGTGCATGTCGTGGACGGCCTTGGCGACGTTGAGCAGCTGGCGCAGCATGATTGCCTGGGAGGCAGTTCCACTGCCACCCATGGTGGCCGTCATGAGCATCAGCGAGGCTCCCCGCGCGGATGGGCCAACGCTGCGGATCGGGCGGTTCGGGTAGCGGCGGAGTTGCGCCGTCTTGGACAGTTCATCTGCTGCGGCCGCCAGGGGTCCTGGCGTTGCCTCGGTCGCCGTGGACCAGGCAGCAAACGCGCCCGCCGTTTCGCGAGCTACGTGCGCCCATGTGGCATGGTCATCCAGCGGAACGGAGCGCAGCGTTTCGCGCAGTCGAGCGACTTCGTTGCTGTAGTGCTCCCACATTTGCGGGTCCGGTTCGTGGGCTTCGCGGCCAATCGTGACCGGGCGTCCTCCGCGTGCAGCTGCCTGCCATTCCGCGACCGCAGCGGCGGCACCTTGTGGGCTGTCAGGCCACTCGGCACGGAGCTTGGGCAGCGCAAGGTCCTTAGCGAGGTGACCGCCGCCAAACCAGACCGGCCGGCCACCCTTGGGGGGACGTTCGGCCACGCTGTAGCCGACCACGACATCGTCACATCCGGACGCGTACCGCGGCCGAACCAGGGCCCCGGTACGGCGGAGGCGTCGAATGAATTCGGCCTCATCCTGGGCCGAAGTGGCGCAGGCGCGGACCTTGCGTTCCAGGGACCGGCGTTCCGGTTCGGGTGCGCCGCGCCGTGCGGAGGCTTCGCGCTCACCCGGCCGCAGGCCACGGGTGGAATGGGTGGGTGAGAGTTCTTCCAGGCCGTACTTTTTCTCAAGCCCGCGGGCGGCTTGTTGTGCACGGGGGAAGTCCCGCCAGCTGCTCCACTTCGTGCCGTCCTCGCGGACCATGGAGGCAGCGATGTGGATGTGGTCGTTCCCGGCTTTGCTGTGGCCGTGACGGATGGCTACCCATTGTGCCGGCGCGCGGCCGCTGGCTTCGGTGAAACCCATCTCGTCCATGAAGTCCTGCGCAATATCAGCCCACTTCTGGTCGGTGAGGTCGCCTTCCTCGGCACGCAGCGACAGTGAGCAGTGCCAGACGTGTCCGCCGGGAATCTCGACACCCAAGACACTTCGGGCGCGGTCAAGTTCCTTGGCAATGGCCTGGGCGGCGTCAGCGCTGAGTTCATCATCGTTGTGCCAAGCCATGATCGACGGTGAGCCCGCAACCAGGTGCGGATCGGTGTGCTCGTTCGCCCTCCCGGGACCGGCAAGGTATGCAATGAGACCGCGCATGCGGGTGCCCTTGGTGATGTTGGGAATCATCAGCGCACCATCGAATCCAGCATTGTATTGATACGGTCTGCGACAGCCCGGACACGGGTCAATACGGTGCGGGCAGCTTCCGGGAACTCGTCGGTGGCGTTCGCGTGCCGGGCCAGCTGGTTGACGTTGTTCGACAGGGCTGCAAGGTAGCGGCGGGCGGCAATGAATTCCACTGCCATCGCCCGGCGTTCAGCCAGCGACTCTGAGTTTTCCGCGTACAGGGCTGCGCTGACCAGAATCTCCGACGGGCTGCGTCCGGTCCGTTCTTCCAGGACCTTCAGCTGTGCGCGTTCGAACTCCGACATCGAGACGCGAACGTACTGGGTGGCACCGTCGATGTTGGCGCGGCGTCGACGGGAGAACCGGCGGGGAGACTTCGGCTCATCGCTCATCCCCGCTCCCCTCCCCCACATGCCCAGCGCAGCGCCCCGGAATCTCCGGGTCGACACCTCAGTGTCGCCGATCGTCGTCCGCAGGCCGTGGATCGACACGCGGGTTATGGCACACAACCGTCTAGCTTGCTCCGAAAAATCACCTGCACCTGCTTTTGGCACTTTGGTGGTTTCTGTGCACTACCCTGCAGGACGCTGCGCGTCTGACTTGTTCAAAACGACTGCGTCGTTCCGTTTCGGCTGGTTGAGGCTACTGCCCGGTCCTTCCTTGGCAAGTCTCCGCAGCCGGCTTTCGCGGCATATCCTCGCTCCGCTCCGGTATTCCACGGTCCGGCCGCTCCAACTGGCCAATTCCTTCACCGGCCAAGTTTCGGCAAGCGTGCCGAAAGGAACGCGGCATAGGGCAAGCGAAAGGTACAGTTTTGGCTCTCATCTCACCTACCAAAGTGGCCAGGCAATACGGCGTCTCGTCGACGCAGCTGAGACAGTGGCGGCGGCGGGGTATCGGCCCCGAATACTTCCAGTTCACGGCACGGACGGTCAGCTACTCTGACGACTATCTGCGGGATTGGTTCAGCGATCCCAGTAACGCCGGCATTCTGGCCGACGATCTTCCAGGCTCGTCGGAAATACCATACGCCGAGGGGCGCGTCAGGCACCGGACAGCATCGGCGTAATCGTTAGTCTGGATCCATGGCTACCCTCGACATTGAACAGACACGCAACCAAGCCCGCGCACTGCTGGACTCCCGCATCGAATCCGTCACCGCCTTGGTGAAAAGCCGCCAGCGCATCAACGATCTGCGTGACCAGCTTGTTGCGGCCGAACGCGACGACAAGCGCGCCTACGTCCAAGCCACACGCGACGGATGGAGCTCCGACGAACTCAAGAAACTCGGCCTCGAACCATCCGCCGTAAAGCGCCGGCGGACAACAAGGCGCTCCACAGGATCAGAGCAGGAAAGCGACCAGGACGCCGGCACATCCTCCAGCGAACAGTGACACCAGTACCCACGCCCCGGGCGAGACAACAGCGGCAGCGTGACACCTGAAAAGCCGTTGGACACAAAAAAGGACCGGAACATTCCGGTCCTTTTTTGTCCTTCGGCAAAAGGAAATCTTTGATCCACTCTAACTCACCCATGAAATGTATGCCTGACTACCAATCGCCGCGTAGTTTCTCCGGCACAAAGATGCTGCCAGCAGCACGTTGACTTCGACCCCTGGTACGCGCGGCACCTAGTGAGGAGGTGCCCGGGTGCGCGGATTGGCGGTCCGCCGCAGGTGAGTGGCTCCTGTGATTCGCCCCTGGCGGCGGACCGCCCGACTTTTGGGAGGTTCCGTGCCCGCTCGCGGTGATCGGCAGCTGCCTTGCCGGGCGGTGGGTTCCGCCCGGCAAGGGGTTCTTATGCCGCTTCGGTTTCTCCCTCGGCGAGTGCGCCGCTGTCGATGATCAGCTGTTCAACAGTGGATGCCTTGTACCCCCAAAGGACCAGTTGGTTTAGGTAGTCCCTGTGGGTCTGGGAGGGGGAACGCCAAGAGTCCTTCGCGATGGTCTTTTCGTACCCTGCGCAGATCAGCGCGATCAGGGAAAACTCTGGCCGGGCCGTGGATTTTGCCACGTGCGTCCGGAGCGGGTTCCAGCCCCAAGTCTTGGCCTCGTCAACCTTTGCCCCGACCATGCCAGCGGCCACCTCGCCGTCGTAGCCGCTGGCCGTTTCGGGGTGGTGTGTGATCGCGTGGACGGTGAAGTACTGCCAGCCCTTGGGTGCCTGCTTCCTGGCCAACAGGCCGGTCACGAATCCACGGCGGACCACCTGCGCCGACAGCATCGCCTTGTTGTTCTCAATCAGGGTTTTGCGCTCGGCCTTTTGCTCCTCGGTCATGGGGCCTTTCTGCGCTGTGCGGCCGCCGTCGTAGCGTTCGTACTTCGGGGCGAAGCCCGTCTCCTTCCACCCAGCGATCACGGAGTGGGTCCGGTGCTGGCCCCGGTAGTCCGTGGTGATCAGGACGGCGTTGGCGTCATCCTCGGTGGCCGGTTCCCCGTTCTCCCGTTTGGCAGCGGTGACGTAGAGGTTGTCGTCGTCGGCGTAGTGTCCGGCGTCCTCCACCATGGTCTTGCCCTGGGCTTCCAGCTCGGCGATCAGCGCGGCGAGGGCGGCGGCGCTTTCGCGCCGGTCGCGCAGCCTCTGCGCGACGTGCAGGAGCTGGTCGGGTTCGTCCATGATGACCGACTCGAGCTCCTCCGTGGCCTCTTCATCTGACTCAAACTCAGCCATGATCAGTGCCTCCTCGATGCTCCATCCTTTGTCCAGGGCGCCGGCTCCCGCGTCTGAGGACTTGGCCTTCAATGCGGACTCCACTGTCGTCTTGGTGCGCCCGGTCTTCTTCGCGATCGCGGCCGCCGAGACACCGATCAGGGACAGCTGGTGGTAGGCGTCCGCTTCGTCCGCTTCGGTCAGTTCGGCGCGCTGGATGTTCTCCACCACCTGCGTCACAATGCGCTCTGCCTCTTCCGGGGAATCGATGATCATCACCGGGATCAGCGGCCGTTCGGCCTGCACGGCCGCGCGTGTGCGGCGCTGGCCCATCAGCACGTGCACGGTGCCGTCGTCCTTCCGGTGTGCGATCACCGGTTCCATCACGCCATGTTCCTTGATGCTGGCGATGAAATCAGCAGTCAGGGCTGCGTCCTTGCGGACGTTGACATCGACGGTCAGCGTGGCCGGGTCGAGCATCTCAAGCGTGGGTACTGCGTTCATGTGGTGTTGCTCCTTTTTTGCCGAAAGGGTTGGTGGGTGGGGCGGCTCAGGTGACCGGCCAGCGTCCCCTCTCCCCCGTTGATTTTTGGCTGCTGGCGAAGCTTGCGGAGCTGTGGCCGACGGAGGCCTGTCTACCCGTGAGGGCAAGGGGCGGGAAATTCCCGGAGGAAATCAGCGACGAAGGAGCGCCGCAGGGACATTTCCCGCACCGCAGGCCCCGGAGGAACGGAGGGGCTAGACCGGCCGGAGCGGACACGTACAATCCGTCAGGACAGCAGCCAAAAAGCGTCGCAGACAACACAGGACCAGGGACGGCGGAGCCCTGCGGAGCCGGCACTGGACCCCACAGCCGGCCGCGCCAGCGGACGCCCTTCAACTGGTTGGAGCGCAGCGGAAACCAGGGCGAGCCCTACGAGCCTGCCTTCCACCCCCGGCCACGGACAACCAACGACACCACCAGCCCCTGGCTTGCCGCCGTCGGCCGCCGCCCGGCACCTGGCTGCTGCGGGATGGGCGGTCCGCCGCCGGCGACCACCAGCGCAAGCCGGCCACGACGGCGGACCGCCCGCGGGTAACCGGCCCCGAAAGACCGGCCACCAGTGGGTTTAGCTGGCGAGCAGTTCGCTCAATTCAGCCGCGTCAGTCACCAGTGCCGCGCCGCCGTCTTTCAGGAGACGGTGGCAACCTGCGGAGTTGGCGCTGTGGACGCTGCCAGGGACTGCGGCGACGTGACGGGCGATGGTTTCGGCGTGGTGGGCGGTGTTCAGGGCACCGGAGCGCCAACGTGCTTCCACGACGCAGGTGACACCGGCAAGGGCTGCAATGATGCGGTTTCTGTACAAAAACCTTGCCCGGGTAGGGGCGGCTCCCGGGGGCAGCTCGGACAGCGTCAGCCCACTGCCTCGGATTGCGGCCGCGAGATCCGCGTTACCGGACGGGTAGTCGCGGTCCAGGCCGCCAGCCAGGACGGCGATGGTGGCCGGGCCGTTGCCGGTGCTTCCGGCCAGTGCCGCGCGGTGGGCGTGGGCGTCGATGCCGTAGGCGAGTCCGGCAATGACGCAGATTCCGCGCTGGGCCAGGCTGTAGGCGATGTCGCCGGTCACGGCCGCGCCGTAGCTCGTGCAGTCCCGTGAGCCGGCCAGTGCCGCACAGTTGGACGGGTCAGGGATCCCGTTCCCGATGTTGCCCCGGTACCACAGGCCCAGCGGCGCGTCCGGGAGGTCGTCCAGGCCGGTCGGCCAGTGCTCATCACCGGGAATCAGGAAACCGCCGCCCAGGCGCTCGATGGTGGCCAGGTCCTTCTCCGGGTCCAGCTCCGGTACGCGGGGCGCCCAGCGCTTCGACGCCTCTGCCAATTCCTCGGCCGTCACGTCTGGCAGGGTGTGGGCAGGTTGGGCGCCGGTGGCGAGCCGCAGCGCGGCGTACGCGCCGAGCCTGCCCACGAGGGTCCGCCCAACCGCGTCCTTTGGCTCGAACAGGCGGGTCAGGGCTGCGCGTGCAATGCGGTCGTTCATGGTGTTGCTCCTTTTTTGCCGAAAGGGTGGTGGGTGGGCCGCTCAGGTGACCGACCAGCGTCCCCTCTCCCCCCGTTGTTTTTGGCTGCTGGCGAAGCTTGCGGAGCTGTGCCCGTGCAGGCCCGTCTACCCGTAAGGGCAAGACCCGGAAAATCTTCGGAGGAAATAAGCGACGAAGGAGCGCCGGAGAAGACTTTTCCGGGGCGCAGGCCCCGACGAAGGAGGGGCTAGAGGGGCCGGAACGGGCATGTACAATCCGTCAGGACAGCAGCCAAAAACGTCGTAGACACACCAGGTTCAGGGGGTCCGGAGCTCTGCGACGGCATGCCCTGGACCCAGCAGCCGGCCGCGCCAGCGGACGCCCATCAACTGGTTGAAGCGCAGCGGAAACGGTAATACTGGAAACGGACTTGAACCGGTGTGCCTCAAGCGGAAACCGACGTGCCTGCGAGTATGTCCTTCTCTGGATTCGTCCACCGGTTCAAGGTTCGCCGGGATGTTGCCGGGCCTTGAAATCGTGAGAGAGGCCCCGGCCTCGGTAGGCGGCTTGTCCGGTATCGCGGTCGATGGGTCCGTCCGACGCTGTGGCCACCAGTGACTTCGCACGGCCAGCCCTAAATCCGGCTTGAATCTAGTTATCGTCGGAGTCGCGGGGCTTAGACGTCGTTCTGGAAGGTCTTCTTAGCGCGCATCTCAACGAGGAGGTTAGCCAGGTGGGAAGAGGGAATTTGCAAGGTTAGGGTCCGCCGGTTTCGGCGCCCTCGGGTTTTTTGGGGCTTCTGGTTTTTTGGTCCCATCCTGGGTCTTGGGCGGAAATTCCAGGTCCCGGATCCACTGCATCATCAATTTCGCTGTTTCGGTCTTGTCTACGGAGTTCGGAAGGTGGTCCAACATGCGCTCAACTGCCAGTATCCGGCCGGTCAGTGAGGGTTCAAGGTAGTAGTGGTTGAGCTGGTTGGCTGCGTGATCATGTCCCCGGAAGAAGACGGCGCCAAGGAACGCGCTGAGCAGAGAGCCCAACGCGGTAAGCCCGCCGGCGATGAACCTCTCTTCCGGGTTGTCAGCGAACTGAAGGGCGACGGCGGATCCAATAATCAGGATGAGGAAAGCGGCGACGGCCGCGCTCCACGTCAGGATGAACGCTGTTCGCTGCTGGCTCTTGGTAATCTCCTGATATTCATCGAGCTGTTTCCTGTTCAGCTCGAACATCCGCGCAAGCTGGGTCCTGGTGCTTTGACCGGCCTGCATTGCCATGCGCAACTCGTCAAGGGCTGCATCAACGCTGTATCGCGCTGCAGCTCGTCTGCGTGCACTGAACGCGCGGCGTGCGGCCCAATATGGGACGGTGCACCATCCCAGAACAACCGCTCCCGCCCCCGCCAACGCCCATCCCCAGGCATTCGCGTTCGGCCACCATCCGACGTCAACGAAGGATGCAATCAACGCGCCGGCTACGATGAGGGCCAGCCCCACACCCACCCAGGAGTAAATGCCGAACTTCTTTTTGCTCCCGAGCGGCTTTCGAAAGAAGCGCCGACCTATGTACCAGGAACGCTCGGGGCTCGAAGCCCATTGGTCGATCAGGCCTGGGGTCAGCCCTGCCTGCTGAAGCAGGTAATTCAGCTGCCCTGCCGACCATGGCTCGTTCTCCATCGACGGCCACTTGGCGGCTTCTTCGGCCCGGCGCTGCCGCATCATCTGCGCCAAAGCCGCCGCCCGGCTTCGGTTAAAAGCCGCTCTGCTCTCGGCTCTGCTTCGGGCTACAGCCAGTTCAGCCTGGCGCAGGAATTCATCCTGCCGCCGCACCTGACGCCGGCGCTGACGTAACAACCACGCCGACGCCGCTCTGCTTTGGGCTGCAGTTGCCTGGACTCCAGGATCAGCAGCCGGACGAGAACCCCTGCTAGCGCTTGAGCCGCTCACCGGATCATCCCCTTTTTCGAGCCATTGAATTCCCGAAGCAAAACTCTTGTCAAGACCGGCCGGAGCGGACACGAAGATTCCGTGGGACAGCAACAAAAAACGCTTGTAAAGAACCAGGTGATGACGGGCAGGAGCTCTGCGACGGACCGGCAACGCCCTACAGCCGGCCGCGCCAGCGGACGCCCATCAACTGGTTGAAGCGCAGCGCAAACGAGGCTTTGCGGGCGTAAAGTGAGAGTGTCCTCCGTCACCGGCCGTTCCCCCCAGTTGGCCGGTGACGGTAGGGCCTGAAGCTCCCACGTAGGCCACTCCATGTGGCCGTCCCAGCACACTGGATGGCGTCCTTTCCAGCCGGAATGGGACTTGCTGATGCCTTTGTCATATCGGGCGGGGCTTACGCTCCTTGGGGCAAGGTGTACGTCGTCAGCGCAATGTCATTGGCGGCACTGCTCGCTATCGGCATCCGTGGGAACCGCGCCCCCAACGCCTCACCGGCCTGACTCACGCTTGGCGGAAGTTGATCAATTGCTTACGGAAATACCATCGGGCTTGCTAGAGCCATACCCATATAGATGCCCTTATGTGAAGCGATAACGGCTTCCTGCTCAGCTGTACGGTAAAACTCGACACGTATTCGCGTCACGCCCGTAACGTCCAATTTGATGGGCACTGCGTTCGCTGGGGACGTTGTATATGACAGCGGTTCGCGCTGGTCGAGTCGGATCTGGAACCTGTGTGGTCCGTTGTATTCGTCAAGGACTGCAGCCGTTGCCGTGAAAGTCTTGAAGTTCCGCCCCAGCGTAACTTCGTACACCTGTGGAGAAGTCCCGTTGCACCAAATATTGCAGTCGAAAACGAGCGCCTCGTCATGGGGGGTGCCATCGATCGATATGGGGCCTCTGAATTCAATATCACTCGTACTGTCCGTGCTTTCCCTCGCCCACGTGAGCTTCAGTAGCGACGTTGGTGGGACCGGCGGGGTAGTGGTGGGAGGTGGGCTGCTCGGGGGTGGGCTGGGCGTAGGGGTGCTGGGTGAGGGGGTGGAGGGCTGTGGCGTTTCAGTGTTTGCCGGTGGGGTGGCGGCCTGGCCCCCGGCGGGGCTTGTAGGGGTGCCGGTTACCTCTAAAAGCCACATCAAAAAGGCTGCGCCCGCGATCAGCCCAACAGCGACAGGGATGGAAATATGCTTCTTTGCCATTTCAAAAATCGCGTTGGTTGCAATCCCGGCGAGGACGGTTGCCATGACCGTCAGAATCACAACCCAAATGATGCTCATGCCTAATTATCGAGGCAATCCCGGGATACTCGCGGATTTCGGGATGGTTAGAGATCGGGACTGACGCCGTGAAGCGCAGCGGCTTCAAGCCAGGCGGCGCGGACCTCTGCCCCGGCGTCCTTCAATTCGCCCCCTCTCGAAACGCTCCCGCTCTGGCGTGAAAACACGCGGCCGCTGACTCCAGCAGGCGTCGAGCGCGGTCCTTGCGCACCCTCGCACTCCTTGGAGGATCCGGAGGGCCGCTAAACACGCGCTCAAGGGGTTGAACCTGGTGCAATACCGTGCTCAACCCCTCGCAGCTTAGGCTTATTTAGCCAGTCCAGCTTTCGGGGACCAGTTCAAGACAGCCGGCCCTTCTCCCTTCCCCGGCAAAAAGGAAACTCGTGGTGCAGCGTCAGTGCTGCTTTGGCTTATAGCTCGAAGTGTCGGTGGTCTTTCCTGGGCCGGTCTACCGGGCCGGTGGCTGGGCCTGCGGTGAGCAGGCTCAGTTCCAGGATGTCTTCAAGGGGGCTCGCGTCCGGGGCAACGGTATCGTCTTCGGTCATGCGGAATTGATCTGCCACGCTCGGGACTCCTTGGTTGTGTGGGGACTACGGTGTCCTTTCACAGTATCGGCAGTTCCTGCGCGCGGGCTGGAAGTCGCGGTGCCCGCGCAGCGTTTACGCGGCCGGAGGAGCCCTGGCGGGGGAGGCCGCCGCGCACTTGGGGAAGGTCCAAGAGGAGGGCCGGACCCCTCTTGTCGTGGAGTCCGGCCCTATTCGAAGCTAGCGCTTCAGGCGGCGGTCATAGGCCTTTTTCGGGTCGCGGCTGCAGTCTGCCAGCAGGCCGCGGTTGACCAGTTCGCCCAGCAGTTCCGCCAGCCGGTATCCGGCGGTGTCCTCCAGTGCGAGCTTGAAGTACCGGGCAGCGAAACTGGATTGTCCTTTGAGCCATTCCAGCCAGCCGATCAGGCACAGCATGGGGGCGCGCTGCCCTTCGGGGGTGGCTTTCATCAGCTCGAACGCGACTTCCTGCGCCGTGTCCACGCGGGCCCAGTCCGGGCGGGTCAGGAACACACCAAGCATGACGGAGGTGAACTGCTCCGGGGCGTGGGTGATGATGTCGCCCATCATGTAGTCCCGGGTGATCGGGTGCTGCAACGCTCCTGCCAACCGGTGCGCGGTCTGGGTCGTCAGGCTCTTGGGGTCCTTCAGCACGCTGGCCCAGGCAGCACGGCTGGCTTCGAGGTCTTCGGGCCAGCCGTCTGGCGTGTGCTCGGTGATAGCCTCGCGGGCCGCTTCGTCTCCGGTGAAGGGTGCCGGTGCGATGAAGCCGGTCACGGCGCTCCCCCGGTAGATCAGGGCGGCGTTGCCGTTGCTGGTGGTGATCGCATCCAGCGGCTGGTCGGGGCAGCAACTAGTATCCGTGCACAGGTAGTTCCGCCACAGTTCCGAGGTCACCAGCCATGCGTCCTGCAATGGCATTCCGGCGGTTTCCAGTTCGGTGCGCAGTGCCTGCACGTGCCCGGCGTAGGCGCGGCTGCCGTCGATCGTGCTCTCATCGGTGTAGATGACCAGCAGGCTGCCGGTGGCGGCCTCGTCAGCGGTCAGGTAGCTGACGATGGTCTGGGCGTAGCCGACGAGATCCTGCCCGAACGGGACATCAACGCGCAGGGTCGCGCCGATCTTGTTGCCCTGCATGGTCAGTGCGACAAAGGACTCCGTGGGGGCCTGTCCCAGCGTGTGCGGAATGAAGGCCAGGACGTCGGCCGGGCCGGTGAATTTGATGAAGTCGTTCATGGTGTTGCTCCTTTTTTGCCGAAAGGGTTGGTGGGTGGGGCGGCTCAGGTGACCGACCAGCGTCCCCTCTCCCCCCGTTGTTTTTGGCTGCTGGCGAAGCTTGCGGAGCTGTGCCCGTGCAGGCCCGTCTACCCGTA
>NZ_FVZL01000010.1 GCF_900168295.1 Arthrobacter sp. P2b
AGCCTCTGCAACGAGGCAACGATCACGCAGAAGCGGAGGTTTTCATTTGAGGCAACGTATTAGTCTTCCCGGAGGTATTGCAATGAGGCAACAGGCCCCTCCTGCACAGGATGCGGGCACCCGACTATGGGGAGCACGGCATGGGCAGGGGTGCCCATCGACACTGTTTTGACGGCCGGGGTAGGTTTTAGGCAATGGATCTTCCGGACAAGCCGGGGGCCGCTGGGGATGCCGACCTGGTTCGGATCCACTCACCACACAAGGAGAAACTGATGGCTATTTGGGGTGCAGACGTTGAGCAGCTTCGTACGCTCGGCAGCAGGCTACAGCAGGGCGCGGACGTCATCGAATCGCAGCGCAGCAATCTCACCGCTCTTCTGGACAACACACAGTGGCTGGGACCGGATGCTGACAAGTTCAAGGAGCAGTGGAGGGGCGAGCACACCACCAGGCTGAACCAGGTTGCTGAAGCACTCAAGGAAGCCAGCAACCGGGCAAAGCAGAACGCCGACCAGCAGTTCCAGGCCTCCCAGGGCTAGCCTTCGCGTTGGAAACACTTGGCAGGGCCGGACACCGTGTGGTGTCCGGCCCTGCTGGTGCAACCCTCCGGCCGGCCCTCGCGGCGCGGCACTTAGGGGACGGGTTCGACGTCGTTGGCGTGCTCCAGCGGTGACGTCGCCTGTGTCCTGGCTTCCTTGTTCGCCGTGGTTGTGACTGCACCGCGCAGGGGCGGCACCGGCGCCCGCAGTTCGTCAAGCCGGACCAGGATGACACCGCCCACAATGAGGACGCCGCCCAGGAGCTGGACAGCCCCCGGCAGTTCCCCCAGCAGCAGCCAGGCCCAGATCACGGCAAAGAGGACTTCGGTCAGCGACACGAAGGACGCCACCTTGGAACCCAGCGCCCGCGCGGCCATGATGCCCGAGACGTAGGCCAAAACCGTCGCCAGCACCACCAGGCCGGCCAGCGGGGCCCACCACGGGGTGGTCCAAGGACCGAGTTTCGTGTCTGCGGCGCTGAAGGCCATGGGGAGCAGGCCGGTGGCTGCGGCAAGCCACATCACGGCCGCACCCACCATCAGGCCCCCCGAGGCCAGCACGATGGGCGGCAGGGTGTCGTTTTCCTTCGCGGTGATGAAGAAGTAGATGGCCAGGCAGACCGCTGCTGCAATGCCCCAGAGCACGCCCACCGGATCCACCTTGACCGCACCGGTAAGGTCCAGGACCAGTACCAGGCCGGCCAAGGAGAGCAGGGTTCCCCCGAAGGTGAGGGCCCGGGGACGCTTCCGGCTGGCGGCCCAGAGCCACAATACGATGATGACGGGTGCCAGGTACTCGAGGAGGAGGGCAACGCCCACGGACAAACGGGCCACGGCATTGAAATAGAACAACTGGCATGCGGCCACGCCGATCAGTCCGAACAGGAGGATGGTCACCCAGTTGTCCCGCAGTTGGTGCCAGCGCCCCCGCAGTGCGGGAATGGCCGGAATGGCGAGGATCAACGCGGCGCCCGTTAGCCGGGCCGTCACGGCGGCTCCCGGCGTCCATCCGGTTTCCAGCAGCGCCTTGGCGAACGAGCCGGAAAGCCCGAAGACGGCGGAGGAGAACAGCGCCACCCCCAGCCCGGATGCCAGGAACCCCCGCCGGGCAGTGGGCGTTTGGCGGTTCTGGGCGTGGTTGTTGGCGGCAGGCACCGTCGCCTCCTGTCAGGAGTAAAGTGGGGTAATGGTCATGACATTACGCTTCCGCACTGTAAGGAGTCAAGATGGTTTTTGCCCCTGACACTGAGGTGGCACTGCGCACCGTGGTAAATCTCATCAACTCCGCGGCGAACGGCAGGGAAGAGCTTGCGGCACAGGCGGACCTGGACAGTTTTTTGGCCGCCGAAGGCTTTTCGGGTTCCAGGACCCGGGACGAGGCGGAGCTCGCGAGCGTCCGGGAGCTTCGGCGCCAGTTGGCGGCAGTGTGGACCGCCAGTGAAGATGCAGCGGTGGAAACTGTGAACCGGCTGCTGCGCGAGGCGAACGCATTGCCCCAGCTGGTCAAGCACGATCGCTGGGATTGGCACCTGCACGCCACTACGCCGGAGGCGCCGCTGGCAGACCGGATGAGCACGGAAGCGGCCATGGCGCTGGCGGACGTCATCCGCGGCAAGGAGATGGACCGGCTGCGCACTTGCGAGGCCGAAGACTGCGACGCCGCCGTGCTGGACCTCAGCCGGAACCGGTCAAAGCGTTACTGCGACACCGGTAATTGCGCCAACCGGATGCACGTTGCTGCCTACCGCGCGCGGCAGGCAGCAGCAGGCTAGCGGCAGCGCAATTCAGGGTGGCGGGTCAGCGGTCCGAGGGCCCCTCGGGTCCGGCCTCGGAAGCGGGCGGATTCTGTGCGCCAGGGGCGCCGAAGCCGTGGGATGGCTTTTTCGAGCTGAGGTTGACGCCCGAGCCCTTGCCCAGGTGCTCGGCATTTTCCTTGTAGCTCATGGACAGCATGGCCGCTATCACCAGGGTGACGATGAACGCAATGCCGGCGCCGGTGAAGGCAAGGTCGAAGCGGGGGGTCTTGGCGCTGCCGCCGGAGGCAAAGATCAGGACTGCCACGAAGGTGACGACGGCCCAGAACGCGGAGAACATCAGCGGCCCCTTCACCGAGGTCCGCAGCTTGCGCGGTTTTCCTGGATGCTGGTCTGCCACGGTGAATCCTCCCTGCAGGCGGCACGCTGCCGTCCTGGTTTACGTAGTGCGGTGGTTCGCCCGGCCCTATTTTTCTACAACGAGTAGAACCGCGCCCTCCTAGTTTACGGCTTCCCGGCCCCGCCCCGGGCATCGTGCTTGAGCGTCAGGCCGGAGAGTACCCACAGGACGCCCGAAATGATTGCCCCGCCGCCGGCCACTCCGAGCAGGGCATGCGCACCCAGGTTGATGAAGAAGGGCAGGACGGCGGCGGTACCCAGGCCAATGATGCCGGACGCGATCCAGTCCCGTGCCAGGACGTGCCGGCCGCGGAACCGCAGGCCGCACCACAGCTCCAGGGCTCCGGCCACGCCCAGGCCGAGGGCTGCTATGACACCAAAAAGCAGGTCGCTGTGCATCAGCACCAGGGCGAACCCTGCACCCGTGAGCACTGAACCCGCAGCGGAGAGCAGCTTGCCCGGCGTGGATTCCCGGGCGAACCCGGTGGCGGGAGCGCCCCAAAGGGAAACAACGCCGGTGGCCAGCAGGTACAGTCCCCCGGCCCAGCCCATGACCTCGACGGAGGGCGATGGCCAGAAAATGGTCACTGCACCAAACACGAGGGCCGCCGCCGAGCGGAGCAGCACCGGCTTCCACAGGTCGGGCCGGGGTGCAGTTCCCGCTGCTGCGCCTGCGGGTGTTATTGGTTGCGTCACCGGTCCAGTTTAGTGGGGCGGACCGCTAGGCCGAACCCAGGACCATCCACCGGTCCGACCTCGCGCGCACCCCGAGGGTGACGGCGCGGGCCGCCATATAGCCCACCGCGAAAGCGGCCCACAGCCAGCCCAGGCCGGCTGCGCCCCCCGCACCGGAGATCGCAACAGCGGCGAGCAGCGGCGCATACACGGCAAGGTTGACCAGCCCCGCAAGGGCCAGGTACTTGGCATCGCCGGCGCCGATCAGCACGCCGTCCAGCACAAAGACGTAGCCGGCGATTGGCTGCCCGGCCGCAAGGATCCACAAAGCGACGGCCAGCACGGACTGGACCTGCTGGTCGGACGTGAACAGGGCTCCTGCCCAGGGGGCCACCGCGGCGAGCAGCAGGCCCGTCGCCACTCCAAAGCCGGTTCCCCAGCGGATCATGGTGCCGGTGAGCAGGCGCGCCTTGCCCGCGTTGGAGGCGCCCAGTTCCTTGCCGATCAGTGCCTGCGCGGCGATGGCCAGGGCATCCAGTGCGAAGGCCAGGAACGAAAAGATGGTCATTGCGAGCTGGTGGGCAGCGAGGTTGACTGCGCCCTGCGCGGTAACCACCAGCACGGTCACGAGGATGGCTGCGCGCAGGCTGAGCGTGCGCAGCATCAGCCAGGACCCCACGCGGGTCATGCTGCGGATGCCCCGCCAGCTGGGCAGGAGGCTGACGCCGTGGCGGACCGCGTTGCGGCGCACCATTACGAGGTAGACCGCCGCCATGGCCCACTGCGCCACGCTGGTTCCCACCGCCGAGCCCGTGACAGACCAGCCCAGTCCGTAGACCAGCCACAGGTTCAGGACGATGTTCAGGCCGAAGCCGGCGGTGGCCACCACCAGCGGGGTCCGCGTATCCTGCAGTCCGCGGAGAACGCCCGTGCCGGCGAAGATGAGCAGCATGGCCACCAGGCCGGGCATGGACCAGCGCAGGTAGTCCACGGCGAAGGCCTGCACCTCGCCTTCCGCGCCCATCAGGCCGATCAACGGTTCGGCGGCCACGAAGCCGGCAACCGCAAGGCCCACGCCGAGCAGCAGTGCCAGCCACACGCCGTCGCGCCCGGCCGCCAGGGCCTTACCCAGTTGCCCATCGCCAATGGCGCGGGCGACGGCCGGGGTGGTGGAATACGCGAGGAAGACCATCAGTCCGACGGCGGTGTGCAGCACCGCGGATGCCAGTCCGACGCCGGCCAGTTGTGCCACGCCGAGATGCCCCACGATGGCGGAATCCGCCAGCAGGAACAGCGGCTCGGCCACGAGTGCCCCGAAAGCAGGGACGGCGAGACGGAGTATTTCCCGGGCATGGCCCTTGCGGGACTCCACGGGAAGGGAGGGCGATTGTTGCGGCACCGTGCCAGCTTAACCTTCCGTGACATTCACCTGCGGGTCGTGCGGCCGGACATGACAAAGCCCACACTTCCACCTAGATAGTTGACTCTTCAACCTTTGGTGCGGAAGACTGGATACCTCAAGCCGCTGTGATCCGTCCCTGCTTGCACACCTGTCCAGCTCCGACCAAAATCCGAAACGGTGGATCTTCCATGAACCAGTCCCGACTTACCACTACCGCCATCACGGCCCTCCGCATCGTCCTGGGCTTCCTCTTTGCAGCCCACGGCTGGCAGAAGTTCAGCGAGTGGACCATCGCAGGCACCCAGGCCTCGTTCGCCAAGATGGGCGTGCCGGCCGCCGAGATTGCAGCCCCGGCCGTCGCCGTCCTGGAACTGGCCGGCGGAATCGCCCTGATCCTGGGCATCCTCACCCGGGTGGTTGCCGCCCTCCTGGCCCTGGATATGCTCGGCGCCCTGTTCCTGGTGCACGCCTCGGCCGGCGTCTTCGCCGCCAACGGCGGCTACGAACTGGTCCTGCTCCTGGCCGCTGCCGCATTCGCGCTGGCACTCACCGGCGCGGGCCGCGTCTCCGTGGACCGCGCCCTGTTTGGCCGCAGCAACTCCAAGCTGGCAGTCCTGGCCTAACCACGGCCACGAAAACACCGCTCGACGGCGGCTGGGCACCTAGGGTGCCTGGCCGCCGTCGGCGTTTAGGCGGCGAAATATCGAACATTGAGGAACAGCCCGGACCATTAAGGCGCAGGAAAGATTGGGAAAACGCTTGCCAGCCTGATGTTGCTACTGGTAAACCTGTGACTGTTGCAGTGAGAGCTGCACCACCGCACCCCAGGTCTCAGCCTTTCTTCAACTGGTCACTTCCGGGAACCTTCTCCTGCGTCGCGCGCATCTGCACTGCTGCGCTTTTCTTTTGAATCGTTCCAAAGTAAGGCCGGGGCCGCTTCACCACCGCTCATCGAAGGAGATGTCCGTGAAGAAACCCCCGCAAGCAAAACCAGGCCCCGAGGCAGGGCCGCCGCAGCGCCGCAGGATCCTTACCTCGGGCACCAAGGCTGCCACCGCGGCTGTTGCCTCTGCCGCGATCGCTTTGACCGGCCTCCCGCCGGTCCACGCGGACACCACCGCACTGCCGCCCGTGGGCAGCGGGTTCAAGTTTGATTTTGGCCCCGGTTCGACGACTGAGGGCTACACGCACGTGGACGCCGCCAGCCAATACTCCGCAGCCGGGAAGTTTGGCTTCACCGACACCGCCGTCACCTCGGGAGCAGACCGCGGCACAGGTGACCCCCTCCGCTCAGACTTCGTCCAGGCCCAGGGCAGCACCTTCCTGGTTGACCTGCCCAATGGCGACTACACCGTCAAGCTGACAGCAGGCGACGCTGCGGAAGCAACCAACATCGCCATCACCGCCGAGAAGATGGCCAAAGTCCAGCTCACGGACAAGCCGGCAGGCCAGTACCTGGAAATGGAATTCCCCATTTCGCTGGTGGACGGCCAGCTGAACCTCGATTTCAGCGGCACAGCGGCCAAGATCAATTCACTGGTCATCTCCGCCCGGGCTCCCCGCACGGCCACCACCGATCCCGGCGTCTACCTCGCCGGTGATTCAACCGTGCAGACCTACGACCCCGGCTTCGTACCGCAGGCCGGCTGGGGCCAGATGATTGACCGGTACTTCGACGGTGCGGTGACCTTCCGCAACCACGCCATCGGCGGCCGGAGCTCCAAGAACTTCATCAGCCAGGGACGGCTCGATGAGATCCTCCGGGTCATCAACCCCGGCGATTACCTGATGGTCCAGTTCGGGCACAACGATGCCACCATCGGCGTGGACGACCGCTACGCCTCCCCCGAGGACTACAAGGAGTACCTGCGGACCTACGTTCACGGCGCACGGCAGCGCGGTGCCACCCCCATCCTGGTCACCCCCGTGGGCCGCCGCGACTTTGACGAGGCCACCGGCAAGTTCCGGGTGAGCTTCCCCGAGTACGTAGCCAAGATGCAGGAACTGGCCACCGAGGAGAATGTGGCCCTGGTGGACCTCTCCGCCTCGAGCCGCGCCTACTACGACGCCATCGGTCCGGAGGACACCAAGTCCGTGTTCCTCCACGTCGACGCCGGCGTCTACCCCAACCGCCCCACCGGAACAGTGGACAACACGCACTTCCAGGAATACGGCGCCATCCAGATCGCCCGCCTGGTGGCCGGTGGAGTAAAGCAGCTCAGCGTTCCGCTGGCCTCCCGCGTCAAGGAAATCGCGCCGCCGTCGTCCGTTCCCGCCACGCCGCAGGGACTCGTGGCCGGCAGCGTTTCCAACGCGGGGGCACTGCTGAAATGGCAACCCGTTGAGGGTGCGGACATCTACAAGGTGTACCGCAAGCTGGCATCCGAGCCGGACAGCGCCTACAAGCTCACCACCACCGCAACTGTGCCCACCGCCAACCTGGCGGGACTGGCCGAAGGCACCGCCTACAGCGTCCGCGTCGCGGCCATGAACGGCAAGGGTCTTTCCGAACCCAGCGATGCACTGTCCGTGACCACGAAACAGGCGAAGTATAAGTTTGACTTTGGCCCCGTGGGCGCGCCCGTCGAACCCGGCTATACCGAGGTGAACCGGACCATGGGCTACACCCCGGAACGCGCCTTCGGCTTCAAGGACATCTCGGTCCTCAGCGACCGGGACCGCGGCGCCGTCACCACCAACCTGCTGCGGGACTTCGTCCTGAGCGGCTCGAGCTTCGAGTTCCAGCTGGACGTGCCCAACGGCACCTATGCCCTGAAGACGTACCACAGCGACTGGATCGGCTCCACGCGGACCGATGTGGCCGCCGAAGGCATTCCCTTCGGCCAGGTCTCCTCCAGCCGCGCTTCCTCCGCCACCAAGATCATCAACCAGGTCCTGGTCTCGGACGGGCAGCTGAACCTGGCCATCAGCGGCTCGGGCCAGCGGCTTAACGGCCTGGAGGTCACGCCGCTGCTGGTGGGCCCGACGAACCTGCACACCACAGCGGTCAACGCGGCGGCCGAACCCCCTGCCGTCGACCTGGCCTGGGATGCCGTGACCGATGCCGCCAGCTACAAGGTCTTCCGCCAGGCGTCCTTCGAGTCCGAACCCCAGGTTATCGCGGAAAACGTGGCCGCCCCTGCATTCCAGGACACCACAGCCTTCGCCGGCCTGACCTACAAGTACTTCGTCACCGCCGTGGACAGCACCGGCCTTGAGTCAGTACCTTCCAACATGCTGGAGACTGCCCTGGTTGACCCCGGCACGCCCGTGCCCGCGCCCACGACCAAGGTGGACATCAAGGCAGTGGAGAAGACCAGCGTGACCTTGAAATGGCAGAAGGTGGCCAACGCCGCCGCCTACCAGGTCTACCGTTCCACCTCACCCGACGGCCCGTTCGAATACGTGGGCCGGGCCACCGAGGTGAACTACACCGACTACACGGTCCTGACCACCATCAAGTACTACTACCGCGTCACCACGGTGAACAAGGGCGGTGAATCCGCGCCTTCGCACGTTGTGGGAACGGAAAAGGTCACGGTGGTCAACCGGCAGATGGAGCAGCTTGACCGGGCACCGGTGGCACTTCTGACGGACGGCGGAGTGCGCGTTGGCTGGCGCATGCTGGGCCTGGACCCGGAGCAGGTGGGCTTCCACGTGATCCGCGACGGCGTGCAGCTCACCGACGAGCCCATCCGCAACAGCACCACGTTTCTGGACCCCTCGGGCACAGCTGCCTCCCGCTACGTCATCAAGAGCGTGGGTAACGGCGGGGAACAGCTCACGGGCGAGTTCACGCCGCTGGCGCGGGACTACCTGTCCGTGAAGCTGGACAAGCCGGCGGACGACTACACCAAGGACGGGCAGCCCTACAGCTACTCGGCCGGTGACGCGAGCGTCGCCGACCTTGACGGCGACGGCACCTACGAAATCCTCCAGATGTGGTCCCCGTCCAACGCCAAAGACAACTCCCAGGCGGGCTACACCGGCCTTGTCTACGTGGACGCCTACCGGATGGACGGCACCAAACTCTGGCGGATCAACATGGGCCCGAACATCCGTGCGGGCGCCCACTACACCCAGCTGCTGGCCTACGACTTCGACGGCGACGGCAAGGCCGAGGTTGCCATGAAGACGGCGGACGGAACGCGGGACGGTGCCGGTACCGTCATCGGGAACGCCGGGGCCGATTACCGGAACAGCAGCGGCTACGTGCTGACCGGGCCCGAGTTCATCACGGTCTTCCACGGCGCCACCGGCACCGTCATGGACACCGTGGCGTATGAGCCGCCGCGGGGAGACGTGGGGGCCTGGGGTGACACCTACGGCAACCGTGTGGACCGGTTCCTGGGAGCCGTGGCCTACCTCGACGGCGAGCGTCCCTCCATGATGTTCAGCCGCGGCTACTACACCCGCGCCGTCCTGGTCACGTACGACCTCTCCGGCGGCAAGCTGGTCAAGCGCTGGACGTTCGACTCGGACATCAGCGGGCCGCAGTACCGGGGCCAGGGCAACCACAACCTGTCCGTCGCGGACGTGGACGCCGACGGCAAGGACGAGTTCGTCTTCGGATCCATGACCATCGACGACAACGGCAAAGCGCTCTACAGCACGGGCCTGGGCCACGGCGACGCGATCCACACCAGCGATCTCGATCCGTCCCGGCCGGGACTGGAGACCTTCGCCGCCCACGAGGATATGGGCTCAAGCGGCAACAAGGGTGCTACGTTCCGGGATTCACGGACAGGTGAAGTGCTCTGGAGCATCCCGGCCACCAAGGACACGGGGCGCGCTGCTGCCGGAGACATCGACCCCCGCCACCCGGGTGCCGAAGGCTGGGCCATCGGCGGCGATGCGGCGTGGAACTCCCCCGTTGGTGAGCTCCGGTCGGCCAAGGGCCAACTGATCGCCAACAAGATCCCTGCAGCCAACTTCCTGGCCTGGTGGGACGGCGACCTGCTGCGCGAAATCGTCGACCACGACTGGGATGCCACCACCAACACAGGTACGCCCAGCATCACCAAGTGGAACTGGGAGACCGCCTCCAGCGACCGGCTGCTGACAGCAACCGGTGCCAAGACCAACAACAGCACCAAGGGCAACCCGGCCATCCAGGCCGACTTGCTGGGTGACTGGCGGGAAGAGATCGCCTGGCCGTCAGCAGACAGCACCGAACTGCGGATTTACACCACCTCTTCCGGTACTGACCTCCGCCTGCGGACGCTGATGCACGATCCGGTGTACCGCCTCTCCGTGGCAAGGGAGAACATCTCCTACAACCAGCCGCCGCACCCGGGCTTCTTCATCGGGGAAGGCATGGAGCTTCCTGCCCAGCCGGATATTGTCTACACCCGCGCCGGCTAGTCCCAATAAACACTGATCTGCCCCGTCCGCCGATTCGGCGGGCGGGGCAGTTCTGTTTGTCTCTTTGCCGGGGCGACCGGCGGGTAACCGGGGGCGTCAGTATGATCACAGCATGACGTCCACCGGCACCCCGAATTCCGTAACCCTCCGCTTCCTGGCCGCGCCGATGGACGTGGGCCACAGCGGGTCGGTGGACGCCGGCACGGTCCTGGAGTGGGTGGACAAGGCGGCTTATGCGGCGGCCGTGGGCTGGGCGAAGTCCTATTGCGTCACGGCCTACGTGGGGAACATCCACTTTGCGGATCCTGTGAACAGCGGCGACATGGTGGAGGTGGAGGCGACCATCGTGTACACCGGGCGGTCCTCCATGCACATCCGGACTGTTGTGTCCTCGGGAGATCCCAAGGGCGGCGCGGCCACCATGCGCAGCCAGTGCATGGTCATCTTCGTGGCTGTCGGAGAGGATGGCAAACCGATCCCCGTGCAGCAGTTCGAGCCCGTCACGCCCAAAGAGATTGAGCAACGGGACCACGCGCTGGCCCGGATCAAGGTCCGCGAGCAGATCGTCGAAGCGATGAACCGGCAGGAATATACGGATGCCGGCACGGCCGAGCGGGTGACACTCCGGTTCATGGCCGCCCCGACGGACGTGAACTGGGGAGGCAAGGTCCACGGCGGAATCGTCATGAAGTGGATCGATGAAGCCGCCTACGTTTGTGCCACCCGCTACTGCGGCCGGGACACCGTGGCGGTGTTCTCGGGCGGAGTCCGTTTCTACCGGCCCCTACTTATCGGGCACGTGGTGGAGGTGGAGGCCCGCCTCGTGTACACCGGAACCAAGGGTATGCACATTGCGGTACACGTCCGCTCCGGCGACCCCAAGGGCGGCGGGCTCAACCTCACGACGTACTGCCTCACCGTGATGGTGGCGCGCGACGACGAAGGCAACTCAATGCCGATTCCCGCCTGGGTGCCTGTCAGCGACGAGGATAAGAGGCTGCACGCCCACGCGCGGGAACTTCTCGAGATCAGGGGTACGGCGCCGGGCAACCGGCTCCCCAACCACTTGCTGACCCAGGGCTGACCCGGTTCCCTAGAAGCCGCCACCGCCGGCGTCAGCCGCCATGTTGGCGAACCGGGAGTAGTGGCCCTGGAAAGCCACCACGATGTCCTTGGTGGGGCCGTTACGGTGCTTGGCCACCAGGATGTCCGCTTCGCCGGCGCGCGGGGATTCCTTGTCGTAGACATCCTCGCGGTGGAGCAGGATCACCATGTCGGCGTCCTGCTCGATGGAGCCCGATTCACGGAGGTCCGACACCATGGGCCGCTTGTCCGAGCGCTGCTCTGACCCACGGTTCAGCTGGGACAGCGCGATGACGGGGACCTGGAGCTCTTTGGCCAGCAGCTTCAAAGCACGGGAAAACTCGGAGACTTCCTGCTGCCGCGACTCCACCTTCTTGCCGGAACTCATCAGCTGCAGGTAGTCGAGGATGACGAGCTTGAGATCGTGCTGCTGCTTCAGGCGGCGGCACTTGGCGCGGATTTCCATCAGGGACATGTTGGGACTGTCGTCGATGAACAGCGGGGCATCATTCATGCGCCCCATGGTGGTGGCGATCTTGGACCACTGCTCGTCCTTGATGGTGCCCTTGCGGAGGTCCTGCAGACCGATGGTGGCCTCGGCCGAGAGGAGCCGCATGGCGATCTCGTTCCGGCCCATTTCGAGCGAGAACATGACCGTGGACAGGTTGTTCTTGATCGCGGCGGAGCGGGCAAAGTCCAGGGCGAAGGTGGATTTACCCACGGCCGGACGGGCGGCAATAACGATCATCTGGCCCGGGTGGAGCCCGTGCGTGAGCTCGTCGAGTTCAAAAAAGCCGGTGGGCACACCGGTCATGCCTTCACCACGGTGGCCGGACGCTTCGATCTCGTCCACGGTGGACTCCATGACGTCCTTAAGGACCACGTAGTCCTCAGCCGTCCGGCGTTCCGCCACAGCGTAGACCTCGGCCTGGGCCTGGTTGACCAGGTCCTCCACCTCGCCGTCCGAGCCGTAGCCCAGCTGGACGATCTTGGTGCCGGCGTTCACGAGGCGCCGGAGGACGGCCCGTTCGGCCACGATCTCGGCGTAGTACCCGGCATTGGCAGCGGTGGGAACGGTCTGGATCAGCTCGTGCAGGTAGGCAGGGCCGCCGATCCTGTTGATTTCTGCGCGCTTGGTGAGCTCATCGGAGACCGTTACGGCATCGGCTGGTTCGCCGCGGCCGTACAGGTCAATGATCGCTTCGTAGATGGTCTCGTGGGCAGGCCGGTAAAAGTCCTGGCCGCGGAGGATTTCCACAACATCGGCGATGGCATCCTTGGAGAGCATCATGCCGCCCAGCACCGATTGCTCGGCGGCGATGTCCTGGGGAGGCTTCCGGCTGGTGTCTGATCCGCGGGTGGTCTCGACCTGGTCCAGATGCGCGATTGACAAAGCTGCCGTCCTCCATTTGTACCGGGGCCTGGGTTGCCCGGTTATTGCTGTCCTGTTGAGGCCTCATCCGGAAAAGTCCGTGCTCCGCCACCCGTACAGGTGTATCGGCAGGGTCTGACAATGCTGCCGCCAGTCCCTGGAACCGGAAATTATGGAGTTATCCCCGCTGTCCACAGGTTTTCCACAGAGGCCTGTTCCGTGGGCCCACACAGGGCCCGGGACTGCAGTTTTCCCGGGGATCCCGGAGCCGCTGACTGCCCTAAGAACAGGTACCCCGCTACGCTAGCCCCCCGGGACCCGGCAGCAAAGCCGGAAGCCCCGAAGGGCTGTGGATAACCTGTGCAGTAACCGGCATAGCTTGTGCACAGCCTGTGCGAAAGGCTGTGGATAATAAAAAAGTTTGCCTCCCTGCAGCGCGCTGACCTGCGGAAATGCTTATCGGGGGATGTGGAGTAAATATTTCTTCTGTGGAATTTCATCCACAGGCCACGACGCGCCGGGGGCCCTGTATCCAGCCCGATCCATACCCGTGACCAAGTTCATGCCGAGGAAGTGGCCATCCTCATATTCCCGGTCAAGCGTTTGCCCTGCAGCCCTTCCTCCTGTATGCGCACCGGTGAATATTGCTGTGGATAAAGTGGATCTGGCATAAGCTCTATGTATGGGCGAACTACTGCTGGTGCTGTTGCCTGCGATTGTGTTGGTGGCGCTCATTTGGGGGCTGTTCACGGCGCTGAGCCCCCGCGACGCCGGCATGTCGGACGCGGAAAAATACCAGCGCGACCTCGCGGAGCGCTCAGCCCGGCACTATGCAGCCCAGGTCGAGGCCGCCACTGCAGCGCGTGCAAGGCTGGAGGCCAAGACCCGACCCAGCCAGAACACGCAGCAGCACACCCAGCAGCAGGACCATGCCCGGATGGACATGCTGAACCAGGCGGCCACCGCGGGTTCGGGCCATAACGGAGTAATGCCTGCCGGGGGTGCCCAGCTGAACCATCAGCTGGCCATGCAACTGCAGGCCATGGTCCGGAGCGGTCAAAAGGTGCAGGCCATCAAACTGCTCCGCCAAGCAACGCAATCAGATCTGGCCACCGCCAAAAAATACATAGAACGGCTCTAGAACAATGGAATCGCTTGTGGTCCCTGTCCTCATCCTCCTGGCTGTTATCGCCGGAGTTGCACTGGCAGTCCGCGCCATGGGCAGGCGGAAGGCAACACGCACGGCCGAACCGGCACAGCCGGCGGCGACGTCCGCAGAGTTGGCGCGCACTGCCGCCGCGAAGCTGTCAGAGGACGAACACCGGCGGCTCTATGCGCTGATAGCGCAGGGGCAGGCCATGGCCGCCATCAAGCTGTACTACGAAGCCACCGGCGATGGCCTGCGGGCTTCCCGCGATGCGGTGGGCGCACTGGCAGCCCACCCGCAGCCTTACCGGAGCCCCGAGGTGGCCGGCCCGGAGCAGGACGATGACGAGGACGATGAGCCCCAAAGGTTCCCGTATCGGTACCGGGCCATCGCCAGCAAAGGCGACGTGACCCGCGAGGTGAGCAGCAACATGCTCAATGACGAGATCTACGGCAGGATCCGCACCCTGGCACGCAACGGCGACACGGAGGCCGCGGCCACGGCACTCACCCGGCACTCGGACATTTCCATGAAGCAGGCCCGGGAGTTCATCGAACTGCTGGACGACTAAGGCCGGCGCCCGGAAGGGCCGGGACGCCGCGCCTAGAAGTCGAACAGCTCGCCCAGCCAGCCTTCCTTCTTCTTTTGCTGGTGCCGGCGGTCATAGTCACGGTCGTGCCCCTGTTTCCCGTACTTGCGGTCGTCGTAGCGGGGCTGCTCCCGCCGGGGCTCGAAGTTGGGGTAGAGCGGTGGCGGCGTGGGCCCGGGTGCCGGACGCGCCGGCATTGCCGGAGATGCAGCAGGCATGTCCGCGGCCCGGTCAAGGATTTTGTCGAGCTCGCCACGGTCCAGCCAGACGCCGCGGCACTGCGGGCAGTAATCGATCTCCACCCCGCTGCGCTCGGTCATCAGAAGGTCTACGGAATCCACTGGGCATTTCATGTCCCGCACAACGACCGGCGCCTCCCGAAAGTTCGCCACCGCCAGGCGTCAGCGATTTCCGGAAATGCCGGCCAATAGCTGCTCGAAGGGCAGGGACTCCATCGGAGCCGCCTTACGGCCTGGCTGAGGTCCTTCCAATAGCCGGATGAACTCGCCGGCCGCACGGTTGATTCGCTCCCCCAGGGACGATCCGCCGCCGTCCACACTGCCCCAGTCCTGGGGGCCGGCAAAGACACCGGTTGCCGCCATTCGCGTGCGGAGGTAGCTGAACAGCGGGCGCATGGCGTAGTCCAGGACCATCTGGTGGCGGTCCGTACCGCCGGTCGCACCCAGCAGGACCGCCTTGCCGTCCAGGGATTTGGGGTCCAGGACGTCGATGAATGACTTGAACAATCCGCTGAAGGATGCGCTGAATACCGGGGTCACGGCGATGATTCCGTCGGACGCCTCCACGCCGGCTATCACGTCGGCGAGGCGGGGAGCCGCGTAGCCGGGCACGAAGTTGTTGGCGATGTCCACGGCCAGGTCCCGGAGCTCCACGACGTCCACTGTCACGTCGTATCCTGCCGCGGCCAGTTGCCGCTCAGCCGACGCGGCCAGCTGGTCAGCCAGCAGGCGGCTCGACGACGGTACGCCAAGTCCTGCGGAAAGAACTGTGATGCGGCGGGTTTCCATGGCATTCTCCTGTTGCTCGTTCACTTCACCTTACATGCATTTGCATCTATACCGTGAACTGTTGCTGCCCCGGAAGTATTCCCGCGGGGATTGTTCCCTGTGCTGCCGCGCGTCTGCCAGACTACCTGGATGAATGAGAACAAGACCGGGCCCACGGAAGTGCCCGTGGAGGAGTTCCTGGCGTCCGTGGAACACCCGGTCCGGCGCGCTGACGGGTTTGAACTGCTGGAGTTAATGAAGTCCGTTACCGGGCAGGACCCCGTCATGTGGGGTCCCAGCATCGTCGGCTTCGGCAGGTACCACTACCGGTACGGCAGCGGACGGGAGGGCGATTCCGCCGCCGTAGGATTCTCACCGCGCAAGGCGAACCTCGCCCTCTACGGCCTCACCTACGGCCCGGACGCGGACAGGCTGCTCCCGGTGCTCGGCAAGCATAAGACGGGGGCGGCGTGCCTCTACATCAACAGGCTGGACGACGTTGACCGTGACGTCCTCGCCGGGCTGATCCGGAGCGGGTACCAGCATGTGATGGCTGAACTTCATACCCCGTGAAACAGCAAGAGAAAACCCCCGCCGCCGGGCTACGGCGACGGGGGTCTTTCCTGCAGTCAGCGACTACTTGCCAGCTACGACCTCAAGGTCGATCACAGCAGCAACGTCGTCGTGCAGACGGACGTTGGCCTGGTAGGAACCTACCGACTTGATGTGTGCCGGCAGTTCAACCTTGCGCTTGTCGATGCGGCCAAGGCCTGCGGCCTCAACAGCGTCGGCAACGTCGGCCTGCTTGACCGTGCCGAACAGGCGTCCGGTCTCGCCGGCCTTGACGACCAGCTTGACCGGCTTGGCGGAGAGTGCAGCGGCCTGCTTCTGAGCGTCTTCCAGGGAAGCGTGCTCGCGGGCGGCGCGGGCAGCCTTGATGGACTCAACCTGCTTTTCGCCACCCTTCGACCAGGTCAGGGCGAAGTTGCGGGGCAGCAGGTAGTTACGTGCGTAACCGTCCTTGACCTCGACAACGTCGCCAGCAGCACCGAGACCGGTTACTTCGTGGGTCAGAATGAGCTTTGCCATGTTAGTTAATCCCTTCCTTAGCCGCGGCCAGCGCCGGAGTAAGGCAGCAGAGCAACTTCGCGGGCGTTCTTGATTGCCTGTGCGATCTTGCGCTGTTCCTGGACCGTAACGCCGGTGACGCGACGGGCGCGGATCTTTCCGCGGTCGGAGATGAACTTGCGCAGCAATGCTACGTCCTTGTAGTCGATGACAGTGATGTCAGCGGCCTTCAAGGGGTTGGACTTTGGTTTGGGCTTACGGAGTTCAGCCTTAGCCATCGTGGAGCTCCTAATCTAGGGAGCCCGTGGATGTTGATCCACGGGATGGTGGTGGTCCGACGGCGGCAGCCGCTCAGGTGCCGTGAGGCACTTGGTGCGGTCCCGGCGTCGGGCCTTTATTGGTTTGTTTAGAAGGGAGGTTCGGAGTCGGGGCCGTTGCCCCAGCCGCCTGCGTTGGAGACACCGGGCGTCGCCCAGGGATCGTCCTGTGCAGCCTGCTGGTTGCCGCCGCCCCAGCCGCCACCGGAGTTGCCGCCCTGGTTTCCACCAGAGTTGCCGCCTCCGAAGCCACCGCCGCTGTTGCCGCCGCCGAAGCCGCCCTGTCCACCCTGGCCGCCGGAGCGCTGGGTGCGGTTGACCTTGGCATTGGCGTAGCGCAGGCTGGGGCCGATTTCGTCGACCTCAAGCTCGATAACGGTGCGCTTTTCGCCTTCTTTTGTTTCGTAGGAACGGCTCTTCAGGCGGCCGGTAACAATCACACGCATGCCCTTGGTGAGGGACTCGGCGACGTTCTCGGCTGCTTCACGCCAGACCGCGGCGCGGAGGAACAGGGTTTCCCCGTCCTTCCACTCGTTGGACTGGCGGTCAAAGGTACGCGGGGTGGAAGCGATGGTGAAGTTCGCTACTGCCGAACCGGACGGTGTGAACCGCAATTCCGGGTCATTGGTGAGATTACCGATGACCGTAATGGTGGTCTCGCCTGCCATCTACTGCCTCCTTGTTCGATCCTGGGTGAAGAGTGCGTTTCCTGCGGGGTAAAGAATGAAAATCGCTGCTGAAATTACTCAGCAACAACCTTCTGCTCTTCGGGGCGGGTGATCTTGGTGCGCATGATGGTCTCGTTAAGAGACAGCTGGCGGTCAAGTTCCTTGGCGGTTTCCGGCTTGGCGGTGAAGTTCACCACGGCGTAGATACCTTCGGACTTCTTCTTGATGTCGTAAGCCAGCCGGCGACGGCCCCAGATGTCAACCTTTTCGATGGTTCCACCATCGTTGGTGATGACGTTCAGGAACTTCTGAAGCGACGGCTCAACGGTACGCTCTTCGACCTCGGGGTCGATGATTACCATCAATTCGTAAGGACGCATATGTGAACCCACCTCCTTTGGGCTAAGCGGTTACGGCATTTCCGTAACAGGAGGTTCATTTGCGATGCCGTGCGATGCCCCGCCGCCGGAACGGAGGCAGGACGCAGCACAGACTTCAATATCCTAGTGCATTTGGACCGGATAGGCGATTCGCGCTTGACACGAGCCTAGGGCGGACGCTTGCCGAACGGCAGCAGGGGCAGCCCGTATGTGGAAAACCGCCCGCCCGGGGCCGAGGGCGGCTCCGGGCGGGCGGTTTTCAGTCAGGGTCAGGCAAGGTGGGCGGGAATTACGACGCCGGGCCCGCCTTCACGGGCACGTCCTGCGGTTCGCCGGCATCCCCGGCGGCAGCGGCCGGACCGGACCTGCGGTAGCGCCATACCCCGATGGCCACCACAACCGCGGCCAGGGCGACGGACAGCAGCAGCGATTCCCGGGTGGACTCCAGGATGACCATACCGATGAGCAGAGCCACGATGCTGCCGATCGCCAGCCACGTCAGGTAGGGGAACAGCCACATTTTCAGTGCGAGGTCCTTGGCGGCACTGCCCATGCGCTTGCGGAGGACCAGCTGGGATGAGGCGATGACCAGCCAGACGAACAGGGCGATGGCACCTGAGGTGTTCACCAGGAACAGGAAGACAGTGTCCGGTGCAATGTAGTTCAGGCCGACTGTCACGAAACCGACCACCGTGGAGGACAGGACTGCGGAAGCCGGCACGCCCCGCCGGGAGATTTTGGTCCAGGAGGCCGGCGCATCTCCGCGCTTGGACAGCGAGAAGAGCATCCGGCTGGCCGTGTAAAGGCCCGAGTTCAGGCAGGACAGGACGGAGGTGAGGACCACGACGTCCATGATGGTGCCGGCACCGGGGATGCCGAAGAGTTCGATGACGGCAACGTAGGGGCTCTTGGCGACACTCGCATCGTTCCACGGCAGCAGGGTGACAACGATGGCAATGGAACCGATGTAGAAGACCAGGATGCGCCAGACCGTGGACTTCACGGCCTTCTTGACGGCGTCCACCGGGTTCTCGGATTCGCCGGCTGCGATGGTGGCGATTTCCGCGCCGAAGAAGGAGAAGACCACAACCAGGATGCCGGCCAGGACCGCGCCGGGACCGTTCGGCATGAACCCGCCGTTATCGAGCAGGTTGGTCAGGCCGGGCGCCGGGACGCCGGGCACCAGGCCAAGGATGGCCGCGGCACCGAACAGCAGGAACAGCACGATGGCCGCAACTTTGATGGAGGCAAACCAGAACTCGAACTCGCCGTAGGACTTCACCGAGCCGAGGTTGGTCAGCGTGAGCAGGACCATCAGGATCAGGGCCCAGATCCACTGGTCAATGCCGGGCACCCACCGGTGCATGATCGCTGCGCCGGCCGTAGCCTCGATGCCCAGCACGATGATCCAGAACCACGCGTAGAGCCAGCCGATGCTGAATCCCGCCCAACGGCCCAGCGCCTTGTCCGCGTAGGTGGAAAACGAGCCGGTTTCGGGGTTCGCTGCGGCCATTTCGCCCAGCATGCGCATCACCAGGATCACCACGATGCCGGCGGCCATGTAGGCCACCAGGATTCCGGGACCGGCCTGCTGGATGGCCGCGCCGGAGCCCACGAAGAGGCCGGCTCCGATGACTCCGGCTATCGCGATCATGGAAAGGTGCCGCGGCTTGAGCGACTTTGCTAACTGTTGGTCAGCGGGCATGGGGGCGCCGTCCTTTGGGTCATTGCGAATGGATGGGAACCTGCGCCGGGGGCAACGGGCCGGGGCGACCGCCGGGCAAGGGCGGCGTCCAGTGCTGCGGGTCACATGTTTCTCCCACCCTAGACGCGGAGGAGGCGGGAGGCTCATGTGCATCGGCACAGACGGCAGGAGGCCAAATCAGATCTTCCCACAGGCACACGCCGTTCTGTGAACCAAGAGATTACCGTGAGGCAACTGTGAAACGTCGAGGAAACGAATGCGCCAATCTTGATCTAATCCAGCGGTTATTCAACTGCCAGCCCGTCCTTGCGCGGCGCTATATTCACTTCTAACGGCTGGGTACCGTGCTGTAGGTGATGAGCCGACAGCTTGCCGAACCCCCGGTTACGGAAGTGACCGGACGGCGCGGCTTCGTATTGGAACTGGTAGCGCTGGATAACGGTCTCCTTCTGATGGGGAGACCGCATGTCCTTAATTGGCCGAAGCAAAGAACTGGACCGGATCCTTTCGGTCATCCGGGGCCCCAAGGAGTCCGCCCTCACGGTGGCGGGTGGACGCGGGGCGGGAAAATCTGCCCTGCTGTCCGAGATTCCCACCTTGAGCGATTACCGTACGGTCTTCCTGGGCGCCAGTGCTGCGGAGTCGGACTGGCCGCTCTCGGGGCTCACGGCCCTCCTCAACGGCATGGACGAGCCCGTCCTGAACCGGATCAGCGATGAGCTCCTGCGCGACGCCGCCGGAACCATGAACGTGCCAGTGGTGTCGAGCATGCTCCTCAACGCCCTGTGCCAGCGCTCATCGTCCCGGACCGTCATTGTGATCGATGACGCAGACCAGCTGGATCCCGGCAGCCAGGCCGTCATTGGTTTCCTGGCCCGGCGGCTTTCCGGAACGGACATCGCGCTGTTTCTCAGTGTCCGCGAAGACATCCAGGACAGCCCTTTCAGCGGGCTGCCGACCCTGCAGCTTGCTGCCCTGAGCTACTGCGACAGTGTGCGGATGCTGGAGGCAATGCCCGGGCGGCACACCACGACGGCGGCGGCCCACGCGGTTGCCGCAGCCACCCTGGGAAACCCGCTCGCCGCCGTCGAGCTTTACCACCGGCTGCTGGAACGGCAGGCGGAGGGCAAATATGCCCTGCCCGTACCCTTGCCCTGCAAGGGCAGCTTTGAAGCCGAATACGCGTCCGCCGTGGGCACGCTGTCGCCGGGCGCGCGCCACGTCCTGGACCTGCTCTCGCTGTCCTGCCGCACTGACATCGCCACCCTGGAGAAAGTCAGCCCGGATGCCTGGGCCGGGTTGGACGAACTGCTGGCCACCGGTATGGTCAGCAGGTCCGGGCCACACCTGGCGATCCGGGACCAACTGCTCCGCGGTTATGTCTTCGCCGGCATGACGCCGGCCGTCCGCACAGCCGGCCACCGGGCCCTGGCGCAGGCCTCCGAAGCCACCGACCCCTACGCGCGCCGCTGGCACCTGAGCTTCACCACCCTCGAACGGCAGACCCCCTTTGGGCTGCTCCGCAGCGCGGTGGGCCTGATCCGGGGAGGGGAAGTGCCGTTCGCGGTGGAGTACATCGAACGGGCCCTCACCATCAATCCGTGGGAAGCCGAAACCGCGGCCCGCCTCACCACCCTGGCGGAGCTTCTGTTCCACCGGGGCGAGTTCGTCTACGCCCGGCGTTACCTGGACTGGGCGCAGCGGGTTACGCACAACCCCGCCTTGATCCTCCGGCTGACCGGCCTGTCATTCGAGATCGAGTTCGTCCAGGGCGGGACGGTCCATTCGAGCATGGTGCAGCGCCTGGTGAAGGAATGTGGCCAGCATGACCCGGCTTATGCGGCCAGCCTGCTGGCCGGCGCCGCCCTCTACTACGCCGAACGCTGGGAGCCGAAGGACGCCGCAGAACTTCTCCGCTTAGGGGCGGACTTCCACGGCTCAGCATCGGCTGAGAGCCTGGCCATTGCTGACCGCGCCAAACTGCTGACAGCTGCCATGGGCGGAGACACCGGCAACGTCAGCAGGAAGCACGAGCCGGCGGGAAACGCCCGCATGCCCAGCCTCCTGGTTCAGGGGCGTTCCCTCAGCTACGCGGAGCGCTACGATCATGCGCGGGAAGCATTCGCCTTGGTGCGGAGCACTGCGGGGGCAAGCAACACCATCTGGCGGCAAACCGCACTGTTCCTGGCGGTGGACAACGAGATCCGTGCGGGTAACGTGCGTGTGGCTGTCGAACTCATTGATGACCTCGAACGCCATGAACCTGAAATGAAGTACCACCGAGGCATGCGGCATGTCTTCCGGCTCTGGCGCGCCCATGCCCTGGGCGACGAGGCGCTGGCGCAAGGGTACGCCCTTGAGGCGCAGCGCTACTCGGGCGCGGAAAGCCACCCGGCCATCAGCGCCCAGCTCGCTGCCTGCCAGGGCCACTTTGCCCTCCTCCGGGGAGACCTGGCGGAGTCCTTTGCCCAGTTGTCCCGCGCGGCGGAGATCGGCATGGGTTTTGGCAATCCAACGCTGCTGCGGTGTGAGCCGGACCTCGTGGAGGTCCTCATCCGGCTGGGCCGGCACCGTGAGGCAACGCAGGCCCTGCAGCGCCTGGAAGCCCGTTCCGTTGGGCTGCGGTCACCCTGGCTGTTCACCACTGTTGCCCGCAGTCGCGCGATGCTGGCCGACGGGGAGCAGTCGCTTCAGCTGTTCAACCAGGCCCTGGAGAGCAGAACCGGCCACGATTCGCTCCTGGAGCGTGCCCGGACTTTGCTGTGCTACGCCGAGCGGCTGGGCGCCTTGGGCCAGCTGCGGGAGGCCAGGGACCGGCTGTTGTGCGCGAAGGTGTTGTTTGACGAGGCCGGAGCGCATGCCTGGACCCACCTTGTTGACGCCCTCCTTCTGGACGAACGGGTGGAGCCGTCCCGCAGTGCCGGCAACCCGGCGTTGCTGATGCTCGCAGACCATGAACGTGCCCTTGCACAAATGGTGGCCCGCGGCATGCGGAATAAGGAAATTGCCGCCAAGCTGTTCGTCTCCGTCCGGACCGTGGAAGTGCGCCTTACTGCCATCTACCGAAAGCTGGGAGTGGAATCGCGGGCACAGTTGACCGCCTTGGCGGCCAGCAAGGAGACCCCGTCCCGGCAACAGTACGTCTTGCCGGTTCTCTAGGACACAGGATTGACGGGTTCGGCTGGGTGGCGGGATCAGGGCATTTTGCCTTGTGAGCATCGCATCAAATCAGCCAGAATGCAGCGTCGCCGGCCGCGCACAACTCTGGCTGGCGGCGTGTTGGCTCGCCGTCATCGCTCGGTTGCTGCTGCCCCCCGGGGAGGCTCGTAGTTTTCCCAGATGTAGTAGGTGTCGGTGCCGTAATCGTTGTGGAGGGCGATCGTATTTGTGAGCTCATAGCCAAATGACTCCATCCGCGGCATGAGTTCACGGCTCGCCGGTGTGGCTCCGTTGAAGTAGACGTACTGCCAGTAGCGGTCACGCAGCCCGTTTTCGGCTGCCTCCATGCCATGCTGACCGTCATAGTAGATCCAGTCCGTCGTGGTGAACTGCCAGACCTCCGTATCGTGCATGAACCGGTAACGCATGGGCTCCACGACGTCACCCAGAGTCCGCATGTAGGGCGTCGCGTCCCAGGAGTAAGCCATGATGTCTGAGAGCTTCTCTGTGCTGGACCACCCGCCGTACAGTCGGTGGCTCTCGGCCAGACCGGCGATGGCCAGGATTCCAACGATGGCCACCGACACCAGTCTGCGGGCCGGGTGGACGATACGAGCGGACAAGAGGGCTCCGATTGCCAGGGAGACGAACAGCAGCCCGAAACCCAAGTGCTTTTCCAGCGAAACACTCTCACCGATGTATGCCTGATAGATGGCCGGAGCGAGCATGGCCCCGACCAACGTCGCGGCCAGGAGCGGCCGGCGCAGCTTCACCGCAACATACCCAGCCGCAACCGGGCCGACCACCAAGTATGGCCAGATGCTCCTCGTGGTCAGCATCGCTATATCCTGCCAGGGCGTGTTGTTGATTACATTCCGGTCAGTCGTTGTGGTGATCAGTCCCTCCATGGCAGGGCTGCCGACGGTGAACGCCAGGGCGGCGAGGGTCGCGGCGGCGACCATACCAGCCGTGGCAGTGAACCTGACACTGCGCCAGCGCTGGCGCGAGGACAGCAATATGACCGCCAGCACCACCGGAACGAACATAAGGGCCGCGTACTTGGAAACGACGGCGACCGTGAGCAGCAGGCCCACCGCTGGCGCCCAGGCGAACCGGCGCGTTTGGACCCCCCGGACTCCGGCAGCCATAGCCATAGCGAGCAGGGACAGGGCCATGGCATCGAAGGTTGCGAAATGCCCGAGAAACGAGGTCGGACTCGCCACGGCAAAGGCGGCGGCCGTCCAGAATGCCGCCTGAGCGTGGAAGAGTCGCTTTGCTGCGGCGTAGAGCGCGGCTGTCGCAACGAGCATCCACAACAGACTGAAGATGCGCACCAGCTCGAGGCCGCCAACCCGGTCCAGGACCGAGGCGATGACCGGGTAGAGCACCGGGGCCCCAGAGAAGTAGTGGGCAGGCTCGTCGAACAGCGGCGTACCCTGAAGCCAGTTCTCGACGATCCGGTAGCCGGTCCAGATGTACAGGCCTTCGTCGCGGTGGATGGTATTGCTCAGCCGCAGGCTCGCAATTGCCTGAATGAGCAGGATCAGGCCCAGTGGCAGGTGCCGCATCCAGGAGCGGGCGGCGGGTCGTACTTTCGCGGGCAGGAAAGAGGCGATCGCCAGCCCCCACACGGGGACCCTCGCCTCGGGGCGGCTGGGAGCGATGGCGGTCATGCGCGAGCACCCTTCTTGTTCCCGCTGATGCCCCGGAAGATATCAACCGGGTTGCGCAGCTGTCCGTTGACGTCAGCCTGCTTGCGCAGCTTGCGGGAAGGCAGCTTGACCCGCGGCAGGTCGATACCCAGCGCCAGCAGGAACACCGGCACGAAGACGTACGCATTTACCCCCACGAAAACCACGGCGGCCCACCAGTCGGCCATCGCGTACTCCGGCTGGGACAGCCGCCAGGCGAGCCCTGCCAGGACCGCGCCGAATGTGACACCGACGTACCCGACGATGAGGCGTTTGACCGTCACCGCCAACAGGGCCGGCTTGGTACTGCCGTGGCTGGGAACCCATTCCGAGGGCCGCCCGAAGAAGACGTCAAAGATTGCCACAGCGTGGGCGAAGGAGTAGATGAGCTGCGCCCGCAGCACATCGAGCCTCCAGCGCGACGAAAGCAGCAGGGGGTAAACCACGACCCACAGTGCCAGCAGCGGCAAGAGGGGAAGGAAGTTCGCGGCTGCCATGTACTGGGGAAAGACCAGGATCATGATGAGGATGGGCAGCGGGGCGAAGAACGCGTTCATCGCCGTGGTGGCGTAGTACAAAAAGCCAGACCAATATGAGAGCCGCTGGCGCACGTCCAGACCCGAGCTGGTGTGAAACTCTTCGCTCCTGACGAGCTCCATCGAGCCCTCGCACCACCGGTACTGCTGGCTTATGAACGAGTCGATGGTGTCCGGACAGATCCCCTGGGAAAGGTTTACCGGGACGTATTGGAGCCGGTAGCCGGCCTTGCCCATCGCGATGCCGGTGAACACGTCCTCAGAGTGCGCAATCGGGGGGAACCCGCCGATCTTCTCCAGCGCGGCCCGGCGGTACAGGGCTGATGTGCCGCAACAGATTGCCGCGTTGACCGAGTCCCGGCTGACCTGGATGAGGCGGTAGAAGATCTCCTGGGTTGCGCCAGCTGCCCGTTCCAGCCAGTGCATGGATTTGGGGGTAGAGAATAACTGTGGGCTCTGCACGATGCCGATAGAGGTGTCGTCCATGTAGGGCACGAGCTCGGAAAGGAAGTCCGGGCGTGGCACGAAATCGGCGTCGAAGATCGCGATGACGTCGCCGTCCGTGCGGTCGAAGGCGTAGCGCAGGTTGCCCGCCTTCTTGAACTCGCTGCCCGGACGCGCGACGTACTCGAAGCCGTGTGCTGTGGCGGCAGCCCGGACCTCCTCACGGCCCATGTCATCCAGGACGTAGACCTTGACGGTTCCCTGGTAGTCGAGCTTGGACACGTAAGAGTAGGTGTTCTTGAGAATGTCCAGCGGCTCACCGGCGGTGGGCAAAAACACATCGACCGAGGGGTACTTCACGGGAGCCCACGTCTCGACCATGAACAGGTGGTCCGGCAGGGTCACGTTGCGCCTGTAGGTCGATGTGCGCAGGCCCAGCAGCGTCTCCGCGGCGTAGAACACCAGCGGGATGAGGAAGACCAGCGTCCAGTGTTCCATGCGCGAGAAGCCGTAGAAGCTGATGGCGATGCCCAGGAACGCCAAGGCGTGCGCCCAGAAGAACCAGCGGTGCTGGGATCCTTTGATGTAGGCGTACTTTTCCTGGTCGTTCGGCGGTGCCACAACCGTGGGCTGTGGCGGTACGGTGCGGATGGCGAGCGATGTCATGTCACTCCAGACGGGGAAGGCGTGGGCACCAGGCTGGGTCACTCTGGTCCAGTGATCCGGCATGGCTCGGAGATGGTCCTCAGGCGCAGGCGATGCCGTTGCCGTCCGTGTCCAGGCCCAGGGGGTCGGTGCCCCGGACCTGGAGGGGGATGCCCTGCGGGAAGAGCGTCAGCAGTTCCGTGCAGGTCCAAGCCACCTTGATGTTGTAACCGGCGTGCTGGGCGGCGCTGGGTGGGGCGACCGGTAGGCAGGAGCGCCCGTCGCCGTAGCCGGGTGCACAACCGCCGGTGCGGGCGGCGTCGTTGACTCCGGCGTCCTGTTCCCCGCGTACCAGGGAGCGCATCGCGAGGCCGGAAGCCTGCTTGGTGGTGCCGTCGTTGACCCCCGCGCTCTCGGGGGTCACGCCCGCTGCTGCCGGACCGTGCGGTTGGGCCAGGGCGTCGCTGAGGCTTTGCTGCTTGCCGTTGCCCGGCCCGTTGTCGGCAGAGGCAACACCATGCGGCTCGGCAAGGGCGTCACTGAGGCTTTGCTGCTTGCCGTTGCCCGGCCGGGCGCCGACAGAGGCCACGTCGGGCAGTGCCGAAGCGGCGGCGGGCGTGGTGCCGTTTGACGCGGGGTTCGTTGTGGACGAAGCACCGCCCTGGCCGCCTGCCTGAGCATGGGTTGAGTGCTGCGAGTGTGTGGCGGCCGGGGAATCCCCGGGGGCGGCTACGCTTGTGCCGACCATTCCGATGAGCCCGAGGGTGGAGGCCAGGGCCACCATTCCGGCGGCCAGCGTCCTGCGCTTTTTCATCCTTATCGTCCTATCGTGATCCAGCGGGCCTCTGAGACGGCCCCCTTGTCGTCCAGGACCGTGAGCATGTACGGCCCGGGTGGCAGCAGAGCTGCGTTGCTTGGGACGAGGGCGGTCCTGGTGGTGCCGTTGCCGGTGATCGGCAGGTCCACCAGGCGGGAGTTGGTGTCCATCTGGTGGGTTGATGACATCGGGCTTGTCAGTGAGGCGCTGGTGACGTTCCCGGTGACCTCGAGGCTGATTGACTGCCCGTAGGTTGCGTCCGCCGGGGCTGACCACACCGTGGGCCGGGTGCCCCGGAACAGGTATGGCGGGTTGTAGATCGAGACGCGCATCTCCACGGAACCGTCGATCGGGTTGGAACCGAGGATCATGACCCGGCCGTCGGGCAGGAGCAGGTTCATCGAGTGGTAGTTACGCCCCACCGGGTCAGCCGGGACGGTAGTCCAGGCGTTGGTCGCCGGGTTGAAGATCGAGGCCGCGCTGATGTTGCCCGTGCGGTTGCCGGCGGCCCCGTTGGAGGCCAGGACCGTCCGGTCGAACATGTTGGTGAGATTGAGGTATTGACGGCCGCGGCCGGGCAAGTCCGGGCCGGGGCGCCAGGTCGGGTTGGTCTCGTTCATGTTGATGAGGTCCACCGTGTTGGTGGGAGCCGCACCCCGGTCGATGTAGCCACCGCCCGCGATCATGAAGCGCTGGTTCTGCGCCGGCGGCAGCAGCACGGAACCGGCGTGGTCGCGCAGGTCCTTGTCCCGCAGGCCCGGTACGTCGGCGACCTGGGCTGTGCGCCAGTCGTAAAGCGACGACCCGCTGCCCGGTCGCTGGTCACCGAAGGTATGCGCCCCGGTGTAGAACATTCGTCCATCGCCCAGCAGGAACATGTGCGGGTACTCGCCCCAGTAGCTCCAGGTCTGGGGCACCTGCGCGGTGGGCAGCCAGGAGTTGGTGGCGGAGTTGAACATCTCCGTGGTGTGTGCACCATGTGCGCCCGCGGCGTCGGTGAGGCCGCCCCCCATCCAGACGTTTCCGTTCTCCAGCTTGGTCAGGGTCGGGTACCAGCGGCCCTCGTTGGCGTCATTGGTCCGTGTGAACTGGTTCGTCGCGGGGTCGAAGATGTAGGACGAGCGCAAACCTTTAAAGCTGGTGGTCGGCGTCCACCACTCCTTGGTCCCGCCCTGGACCAGGATGCGGCCGTCGGGCAGTGTGACGTGCCCGGCGCAGAACATGTCCTCCGGGGTGGGGACCTGGGTCATCGCGCCGGTCGTGGGGTTCCAGACGTGCGTCGTGAATTGACCTGCCCGGAAGTTGCCCTCATCGTTGCCCGATCCGGCGATCACCAGGACCCGCCCGTCACGCAGCAGCGTCTGGTGGATCCCCCGGTTAGGCAGTGTGATCGAGGCGATCTCCCACTCACCCGTGGTGGCGCGCGGGTCTGTGGTGGGCGGGGGCGTGGTGGTGCCCCCATCAGCTGTGAGCGTCCAGCCCGTCGACATGACGGTGCCGTTGCCGATCGCTGCCATTCCGAACGACAGCCGCGTGGTGTCTGCCGGGATGGCGGGCACCGGCGCGGTGACCTGCGTCCAGCCAGCGGCGGCGGGCAGGGTGCGCAGCGTTGTCCAGTACTGCCAACCGCCTGTGGATGTTGCGGTGAACAGCGGGACTGAGTTGGTGGCGACCGTGGACTTGTACTGCACCCCGAGGGTGTAACTCGTGCCCGGGCTGACGGTTGGGGCGCATCCCGCTGCGTCCGACGCCATGATCTTGGCATCCCCGCTCTGGTAGCCGCTTACGGTGTAGGCGAAGCTGCGCGTATCAGCCGGGAACCCGGCCGGGACGTCCGTGGCCGACAGCGCACCGGTGCGACTCTGCGTACCCCAGGACCCCTCCATCCAACAGGTAGGAATGCCCGCGCCCGTCGCATAGTTGCCGTTAACCACGAGGTTGGTGGTCTCCGGAGGCGGCGGAGGAGGTGAACCAGCTGTGAGCGTCCAGCCCGTTGACATGACGGTGCCGTTGCCGATCGCTGCCATTCCGAATGACAGCCGCGTGGTGTCTGCCGGGATGGCAGGCACTGGTGCTGTGACCTGCGTCCAACCACCAGCTGCGGGCAGGGTGCGCAGAGTTGTCCAGTACTGCCAGCCACCAGTGGAAGTGGCAGTGAAGAGCGGGATGGCATTGGTTGCCACCGTCGACTTGTACTGCACGCCAAGGGTGTAGCTCGTGCCAGGGCTGACAGTCGGGGCGCAACCTGCCGCGTCCGATGCCATGATCTTTGCGTCACCGCTCTGGTAGCCACTCACCGTGTAGGCAAAGCTGCGCGTGCCAGCCGGGAACCCGGCCGGGACATCCGTGGCCGACAGCACGCCGGAGCGGCTGTGCGTACCCCAGGACCCCTCCATCCAGCAGGTCGGGATGCCCGTGCCCGTGGCGTAGTTAGCATTGGACACCAGATTGGTGGCATCCCCCGGCGGCGGAGGAGGAGGGGGCGCGGTACCGGTGTCGAGGGTAATCGTGTGGACCTGCGTCAGGCCGGGTGTTCCTGGGTTGGCCAGCCACTCGTCGTCCTGGAGGTGGGCTTGGACACGGTAGGTGCCCGAAGGCAGCGTGTACTGACGGGTCTGCCCGCCTGGGATCGGGGTGGTGTGGTCGCCGTCCCAGGCCACAGCGATGGTCCCGCCCGAGGGCACGGTGAAGCTGGCCTCGAAGGTGCCATTCGCTGCAGTGCCCGAGGCGGGCGCCGCAGCCACACCGAGGTTGATCTTGTCCTCGACGTTATTGGGGTATTGGTCGGAGAAATCTGTTGGGGCGCCATGGTTCTTGTCGGCATACAGCCACCACTCGACTTGGCGGACACCGGCTGTGGGGCCGGTGGGACCTGAGGTGTCCTCAACGGTGGCGCTCAGCTGCATGGTGGCACCGGCAACGTGGGTGCTGTTGTTGGCCGGGGCCACCAGAATGCCCGTAGGCAAGGCTGCCTGAGCGGGAGGGGACAGGACAATAAGCCCTGTCGCAGCCAGGCTGGCCGCAGCCGTGAGGGTTGCGAAGCGGGGGCGGGCGCGACGGTTCATGCCGATTCCACTCCGACCGGGGTGATGGCGGTGGCAGGGACCAGCGCAGGAACGCTGGCCGAGGGGCGCACCCGGTAGACGACGCGGGACGTGAAGGCGAAGCGGACCAGGAACGCGGCCGCCAGGGTCACGGCCTGGGCGACAAGGCCGGGGATGAGCAGCAGGTGCACCAGGAGCACAAGCACTGGCATGCGGACGACTGTCTCGATGTTGTTGAAGCCGAAGCTGGCTGCGAAGCGCTGCCAGAAGGGCCGGCGCTCACGCATATCGTGGAACACCAGCCGCTCCTGCATGAGGAAGTTGCTCAGGATTGTCAGCTCCGTGGCCACGAACGCCGCTGCAAGGTAGTGCGTTCCCAAGCCGAGCATGATTGACATGATCACGAGGTTGAGCACTGTGCCGAATGCCCCCACAGCTGCGAACCTGGACATCCGGGCGACCATTGGACTGACGGTCATTTTTCCCGAGCGTCGGCCGGACCCCACCGGCGACGCGGCGGGGGCAAAGTGCGTGTCCTGAAGGGAAGGAGTAGTCATATTCACCGTTGTCCTGAGCTCGAAAATGCTGCCGAGGCGTCGTACTGCCTTCAAGCTAGGCAGGGTGGGACGCTATTTGGCCTCGCGAGTGGACACCGGTGCGGGCATATGGCTGGTTCGATGTGGAACCTGCGGAAACTGCGGTATCGGGCATTACAAGAACACGGCTGATGGGCCGTAGATAGCTGGCATGGCCTCGTCCTGCCGGCTGCAGAATCTTCTGCCAACATCGCGGGTACGACAGCCCGCAGATGCGGGCGCGGCAGAACGAGGGGCGCGGTCAACTGGCACGCAGCCGCATTTGATTGGATGGTGCTTTATGTGGCTATCCGCACTCAACCGGGTGGTGTCTGCAATAAAAGGACGCCAAGCTGCTCACCGGGGGCCGGGGAACTTGTGAATCGGCTCGTGCTCAGCAGAGAGGGATCGGGCCTGACCCGCAAATTTCAGATCGGGCGGCCGGGCTGTCCGTCCAAGGCCGCGTCCGGCATTCATGTGACACACTCTGGCGTGTCACGCCCACTTTGGGGGAGCCGCAGGCCGAGCCCTAGGCTGCCGTCCGGAAAAACAGCTCCGTCACGGCCGCCAGCCGCCGCGGATCCTCCACGCCGCACAGCTCCCGGGCGGAGTGCATGGACAACAGCGGAACCCCAACATCCACCGTACGAATTCCCAGCCGCGTGGCCGTCAACGGACCGATGGTGGAACCGCAGGGAATTGCGTTGTTGGAGACGAATTCCTGGAACGGCACGCCGGCCTCGGAGCAGAGCCGGGCCCAGAACGCGGCGCCAGGCGCGTCCGTCGCATACCGCTGGTTCGCATTGATCTTCAGCAGCGGCCCGCCATTGAGCACCGGGTGGTTGGCGGGGTCGTGCCGTTCCGCATAATTCGGGTGTACCGCATGCCCGGCGTCTGCCGAGACGCAGAACGACGCCGACATCGCCTGCCGCCGCTGGCTCACCGAAGCCCCCAGGCCGTCGGAGATGCGCACCAGAACATCCTCCAGAATGGGCCCGCAGGCGCCGGAGCGGGAGTTGGAGCCGATCTCCTCATGGTCAAAGGCGGCAAGGACGGCGATGGGCCCGGAAGCAGCCCCACCGGAGGCATGCGAAATCAACGCAGCAAGCCCCGCATGGGTGGACGAAAGGTTGTCCAGCCGCCCGGATGCGAAGAACTCACCTGAGCCCCCGAAAACCGCAGGGGCCTGCGTGTCCGCAACAACGACGTCGTACCCGCCAATGCGTGCAGGATCCACGGAAGCATCAGGCACAGAAGAAGCCAAAACGTCCAGCAGGTCAAAATCAGCCGGGTTGCCCAGCCCCCACACCGGGTTCATGTGCCGCTGCTTATCAAGGGTGAGCCCCTCGTTGACGGCCCGGTCCAGGTGGATGGCCAGCTGCGGAAACCGGAGCAGGGGGCCGGTTTCCGTCAGGTGCTCGGTGCCGTCCAGCATCACCAGCCGGCCCGCAAGCTGCAGTTCCCGGTCAAGCCAGGAGTTCAGGAGCGGACCGCCGTACACCTCCACACCGGCCTGGAGCCAGCCGTGGGCGCCGGTGGTCGGCTTGGGTTTGAGCTTGAAGGACGGCGAATCGGTGTGGGCCCCCAGGATGTTGAATCCGGTGGTGGGTCCTGCGCCCCCCGGAACCACCCACGCGATCAGGGCGCCGTCGCGGATGATGAAGAACGAGCCCGGCCCGCCCTCCCACGGCTCCAGCTCATCAAGGTTTGTAAACCCCGCGTCCTCCAGCCGCCGGCCCGCCTCGCGGACCGCGTGAAAGCTCGACGGCGATGCGCTGACATAGGCGCCAAGGTCCCGGATGTGGTCTGCGGCGGAGGAATCGAAAGGCATGCTCCCGAGTCTAGATGGTTACGTTAAGCCCCGCCGTGTACCCCTGCGCCGCCGATCCGGTCATCGTGGCGAGCTGGTAAATGCCGCCGTCGTCCCGAAAGACGCTGTCCGACTGCAGGGTGGTGCGACGCATCGCGGCCACGCTCCCCTCATACCCGGAAGTGGCGTAAACGTCGTCACAGGCCGCCTGCGTGAGGGCAATCTGGGAAACGGCCAGCACCTGCCCCGCCGTGGTGGCATTGCTCATGGACTCGAACACCTCAAAGTGGATGTGCGGCCAGCGGCCCGGATAGGCGCCGGGGAAGATCGATGTGAAGGTCACCTGACCGTTGGCGTCCGCTTCCTGGACACCGCGGAGGTAGTTTTCATTGGCCAGGCCGGAGTCGTACATGGAGTACTTCCCGTCCCGGTCGCAGTGCCAGGCATAAACGGCCGCCCCGGCCAGCGGCCGGCATCCGTTCGCGTTGTCCAGGAGTGTCAGGGTGAAGGTCAGCGGGACGCCTTCCGCCTTGCCGGAAAAGGCACCGAAACTTGACGTGATGTCGCGGCGGACCACTCCGGAGGCTGTCAGTGCATCCGGTCCGTTGGAGCCATCGGCCGGGAAGGGCCCTGCCGTTTCCTTGGGGATGTCTACACCGCACTCTGTAATCGCCCGGGTTACCGTGGGGCTGGCCGGAGCGGGCACTATCCCGCCAGGTGCCGGGGCGGCCGGGGAGGGGGAAACGGACGACGGCGACGGGCCGGCTGGTGTGCCTTGCCCGGGCGTGCAGGCAGCCAGGGCTGCCACGGCGCCGCCCGCGCCAAGGAACCTTCCAAGGAAACGGCGGCTCATCATCGTTGACAGGTCGAAGTCGAGTCCCCGGTCATGGTTCGGATGCGGCTGTCTGGCGTCCGCGCCGGGATCTTCGGGCGTGCGGAAAGTGGTCATGACTCCATCAAAGGCCACCACGCGTGCCTTGCATAGGTCCGTATCAGCCGTGCATAGATCTGTATCAGTAGTCCGGGTTGCTGGGGACCACCAGGCCGGTCTCATACGCATAGACCACTGCCTGGACGCGGTCGCGGAGGTGCAGCTTTGTGAGGATCCGGCGGACATGCGTCTTGACGGTGGCCTCGGACAGGAAGTAGCGGTGGGCAATTTCAGCATTGGAAAGACCTTCAGCCATCGCCTCCAGCATCTCCGTCTCCCGCGGCGTGAGGTCTGCCAGCAGGGGGTCCGGTGCGGGCGCGGCAGGTGCCGGCCGGGCCGAGCCGCGGACGTACGTTTCGAGCAGGCGCTGGGTGATCCGGGGCGCCACCACGGCGTCGCCGCTGGCCACCACGCGGACGGCATTGATCAGGTCCGACGGCGCCGCATCCTTCAGGAGGAACGCGGACGCACCTGCCTGCAGACCGGCGAAGGCATACTCGTCCACATCGAAGGTGGTCAGGATGATGATCCGGGCGCAGGAGCCGGTGGCGGTGATGGCCCGGGTTGCCTCGATGCCGTCCAGGACAGGCATCCGGACGTCCATCAGCACCACATCCGGGTTCAGCTCGCCCACCAGCCGGATGGCCTCGGCGCCGTCGGACGCCTCACCCACAATCCGCAGGTCCTCCTCGCCTTCCAGGATCAGGCGGAAACCCATCCGCAGCAGGGGCTGGTCATCCACCAGCAGGACGGTGATCGGGGCGTTTTCGGTCATACCTTGCCTTGCAGTTCGTGCGGATAGGGACTGAGTTCCGGCTGGTCATCGCCCGGCCAGCACAGCACGGCGTGGACCCGCCAGCCGCGGCCGGTTGGACCGGCCTCCACCGTGCCGGCGTAAATGCGCGCACGCTCCGCCATCCCTGCCAGCCCCTGGCCCGTTCCGTAGGAGCCGCCCTGGACGCCTCCCTCACTGGGCTGCTGCCCCGGAACCCCCGCGCCGTCGTCGAGCACTTCAATGGTGACCGTGGAACCGGACCGGACGATGCTGACGTCCACCCGGCCCAGCGACCTGGCGTAGCGGAGCACGTTGGTGAGCGACTCCTGGACGATCCGGTAGACGGTGAGCTGGAAGGCGGCATCATCGGGCAACGCCGGGCCGCTGTGGGAGTAGTGCAGCGGCAGCCCGGCCGTGCGGAACCCTTCCAGCAGCTTGGCCAGGCTGTTCCCGGCGGCGATCGGCAGCCTGGGGGCGGTTGCGCCGGCATCATCCCGAAGGACGCCCAGTACGCGCCGCATGTCGGCAAGGGCGGTGCGGCCCGTTCGGGACAGCTCGCCCAGCACGTCACCGGCGCGTCCCGGGTCTTTCCGGACCACGACGGCGGCCCCGTCCGACAGGCTGATCATCACCGTCAGCGAGTGGGCAACGACGTCGTGCATTTCCCGGGCGATCCGGTTCCGTTCGTTGACCGAAGCCAGGCGGGCTGTCCGTGCCGCCCAGGCCGCCACCTCCTGCTCGTGTTCCCGCCGTTGCTTCACGCCGATGCCGATGCCGGTGGCGATGACGTTGGACAGCGCGATGCTGGCACCGGTGGCAATGCTGGTCAGGAGGTTGAAGTCGCCCGGGTTGGCCCCCACGTCGTGGACGAAGGAGCTTTCCATGGGGTGGGTGTGGGTACCCACGGCGGCCAGCAGGTAGAGGAGAGCCAGCGGCGCGGTGGCCACCGCCATGGTGATCAGCGCGAACCGGCGGGTGTGGACCACGGCCACGGCATAAAGCGAGAACCACAGCCCGGCGGAGACGTTGGAGCCCCAGGGATGCAGCAGCGTAACGGCCACCTCCACCACCGCCACGAAGGCCACCAGGCCTACCGGGTGGGCCCGGCGAAAGAACATCGCCGCCGCCACCGCCGCCAGCAGGGCTGCCGCGGGCCAGTTGCCGGAGATGACGGCATCAACCACTGTCGGCGTCACCAGCAGTGCATAGCCCAGCGCCACCACCGCATCCATGACGCGCGGGTGCTGGTAGAGATACCGCCGGACAAGTCCCCGGCGGCGGGCCGTGAGCTCGGCAAAGGACGCGTCAGCCTGTCCGGCTGCCGCGTCCATTGCTGGTCCCCCCTGGTTCATACGGGTCAGACGTCGCGTTTCTTCAGCACGATCATGGCCGGAATGAGGAACAGCAGCACGTAACCCAGGAAGATCAGGCCGCCCTGCCATGGATCGATCACGCCGTCCGTGTGGCCAATGGACAGGAACCGTCCGCCGGCGTCGCTGGGAATGTACTGCGGGACGTACTTCCAGAAGTCGCCGGGGATGAGCGTGAGGAAACTCGCGGCAATGGACAGGACGAAGAAGATGCCTACCAGCACGGTGATGCCGCCGGCCGAGTTCCGCAGCAGGGTTCCCAGCGAGAGTCCGATCAGGGCAACGCCCGCCACATAGAGGCCGCCGGTGAAGATGCTGTACAGCACACCGTCGGTGGACCAGTCCAGGTCGAAGCCGATGCTCTGGAACACCGGCATGGCGATCAGGAACGTGGCCACGCCCGCGATGGTGGTGATGACGTACGAGATCACGGCAAGAATGATGGCCTTGGCAACGAAGGCCGGTGTGCGGCGCGGAACGGCATTCATGGTGGAACGGATCATGCCGGTGGCGTATTCGGAGGACATGAACAGCACCGCCAGGGATCCGAGGACCAGGATGCCGATCTGCAGGCCGGCGTTGGGCAGGTTGTAGAGGTCGAATCCGGATCCCGGCGGGAACGTCTGTTCCATCATTTCAGGGGTCAAGGTCTGGCCCTGGTCCCTGGCATTGCGGATCATCTCGTCCAGGAATGTGTAGCGGATCAGGACGGCCAGGGCTCCCACGCCCACGATGGCCACCAGTGTGAGCAACAGCAGGATGCGGGTGGACATCAGGGACCAGAGTTTGATCCATTCGGAGCGGAGTACGCCGCTGAAAGTGACGCCGTGGGACCCTGCTGAGGAACGGGCGGGGGCGGCAGCGGTTGATGTGTGGGTGCTCATGGTCCTTACTTTCCTGCCGTCGCCGGGGAGGCCAGGGCAGGTCCTCCGGTCAGGTGCGAGTGGTATTCAACTTCGTCCTTGGTGAGGTCGAAGTAGGCGTCTTCCAGGCTCGAAACCTGCGGCGTGAGTTCGTACACCAGGACACCGTTGCGGAGCGCCACCTCCGCGATTTCGCGCGGCCCGATGCCGGTCACCGTCAGGGTTTCCGGTTCGCTTTGGTCCACGGTGACGCCGTCTCCTGCCAGCAGTGAAGAAAGCTGCGGGGCGGAGTCCGTGCGGACCAGCGTCCTGGACTGGCGGGTGCCGGCGATGATTTCCTGGACAGGGGCGTCGGCGATGATGCGGCCGCGGCCGATGACGATCAGGTGGTCGGCGGTCTGGGCCATTTCGCTCATAAGGTGCGAGGAGAGGAAGACGGTTTTGCCCTGGTTCGCCAGGTAGCGGACCAGGTTCCGCACCCAGAGGACGCCTTCGGGATCCAGGCCGTTGACCGGCTCGTCCAGGATGAGCGTCTGCGGGTCGCCAAGGAGGGCGGCGGCGATGCCCAGCCGCTGCCCCATGCCCAGCGAAAAGCCGCCGGCTTTCTTCTTTGCCACGGCATCCAGGCCGGTCATCTCAATGACCTCATGGACCCTCGCCTTGGGGATGCCGTGCGTGGCAGCCATGGCCAGGAGGTGGTTGTATGCGCTGCGGCCCGTGTGCACGGCCTTGGCGTCCAGCAGGGCACCCACCTCGTGGAGCGGCGCCTTGTGGTGCGCGTAGGGCAGCCCATTCACCGTGACGGATCCCGACGTCGGCCGGTCCAGTCCCATGATCATGCGCATGGTGGTGGATTTACCGGCGCCGTTGGGGCCCAGGAAGCCGGTGACTTGCCCTGCCCTGACAGTGAAACTGACTCCGGCCACGGCGGTTTTCGCGCCATAGACCTTGGCCAGGTCTTTTGCCTCAATCATGGATATGTTCCTTCGGACGGCAGCGCAGGGCTGCGGATGGGTTCAGGTACGCGGTGTACCCCTTACGCTACCGATGCCGATGCCCCATTTCGCCTGTCTCAGGGATGATTCAGGGGCAACTCAGGGTAGTCCCCGTGGATGACCGTCAGCCCAACAGGCGGCCCGCTCTCCTAGGAGTGGGGCGTGTAGTAGGCCAGGGCACGGGGAACCACGCTGTACTTCACGCTGCGCACACCGGCCAAGGCCTCGCCGTCCACCGCCAACGCCATGGGTGCCCCGCCGGCGTCGATGCGGACCTCAGTTGCCTCCCTCAGGTGGGTGATCCGCGAACCTGCCACCGTTCCGGTCAGCACCGACCACAGGAGCCGCAGCCGCGCAAATGATTCATCGGCCGTGATCAGCCTGACGTCCAGGACCCCGTCGTCCAGGACCGGGCGGAGCAGCGGCGCGTGGTCCCGGGGATAGTAGCGGCCCCGCCCCAGGTAGGCGATCCACACCTTGTGCAGGACACCGTCCACCGTGAGAGTGACGGGCGTCCCCGCGGCGAAGGTCCTGATCATCGCCACAACGCCGGCGAGTGGTTTCCCGAGCGCTGGCTGCAACTGCTCGCGCCGCCGCACCAGGTCCGGGTAGAGGCCGATGCTGGACGTGTTCAACATGATCAGCTCCGCAACTTCAGGCTGTCCCGCGAGCCCGCGCTCCACGGCGACAATGCCGATGTCCGCCAACGCGGCCTCGCCCCTGGAGGCGGCCGCAACGGCTTCCTTGAGGCTTCCTGTTCCTGCGTCGCGGGCAAAATGGTTGAGCGTCCCGCCCGGGAGGACCAGGAGGGGGATGGAACGTTCGACGGCGGCCGCGGCTGCTGCGCCCACGGTGCCGTCGCCGCCCCACACACCGAGGGCGCGGGTGCCCGGCCAGTCCGCAGTTGCAGCGATTTGCGCCAGCAGCTCATCGTCGGGCTGAACGGTGTTGATATGCGCCTTCGGGAATACTTCTTTGAGTGCGGCGGCCGTCTCTTCCCTGAACGAGCCACCCAGGGTGTTCACTACGATGCTGAGGCCCTCGCCTCCCGGCAGTTCGGGCGCAGGGGTCCAGGTCCGCGCGGGCTGCGGGAAGGGTGGACGGACCGGCCACCACCTGCGGGTTACCAACGCTGCTCCTGCCCCCAGCGCTGAGCCAAAGAAGACGTCCGAGGGCCAGTGCGCCCCGGTGTGGACCCGGGAGTAGGCCACTCCCAGGGCCGCCGGCGCCAGGGCGGCGCCCAGGGCGGGCCGGACCAGGCCCACTCCCACGGCAAACGCCACGGCTGACGCCGAGTGTCCCGACGGCATGGAGGAGCTGGTGGGTTGGGGATGGACAAACCTGAACACCGGAAGGTGCTCCGGCAGCGGCCGGGTGCGGGGGAGCAGCGTTTTGAAGACGCCGTTGGTCACAGCCGATGCCACAGCCTGGGCCAGCAAACCATGCAGGGCTGCCCGGCGGGTCTTTCCCGGGAAAGCGGCCATCACGGCGGCCGCCGCAATCCAGAGCTTCCCATGGTTGCCCGAAGCCGAGAGCCTGCGGAAAAAGTCGTCGTGGTTGCCGCCCGGCAGATCGGAAACATGCTTTACAAGGTATCTATCCAGCCGCCCGATCCATCGATGGCTGTTACGCCATGTTCTGTGCATGCCCTCACCCTACCGCCACCGCCGGCACGGACGCCCCATCACCTTTAGGGCTTAAAACCCCAACGCTCCATCACCTGTTGCGGCGAAACCCGGAACGCTCTCGCAGGTCCGGCTTACGCGGCTTCAGCTGACTGCTTCGTTTTGAGCGGCTTGGCTGCACCGGCCAGCAAGAGTGCCAGGAGAATCGGGGCCAGGATCGCAAGCAACGCCAGGTGGATACCGGTGAGGTCCCCGAGGTACCCCAGCAGGGGAGGGCCGGCGAGGAACGAGATATAACCGAGTGTGGATACAACGGATACCCGTGCCGCGGCGTGCTTCGGGTCGTCGGCAGCGGCGGACATTCCCATTGGGAATGCCAGCGCTGCTCCGACGCCCCACAGCGCGGCACCAGCTGCGGCCAGCCAAACGTTCCCGGCGAGGACGAAGAGGCAAAGACCGGCGGCGGCCGCCGCCATGCTGGCCCGCAGTACGGCGACGCGGCCGTACTTGTCGATGACCTGGCCGCCGAAGAACCGCATGGCTGTCATGGCCAGGACGAAGAGGGCAAACATCAGTGCACCGGTTGACTCTGAGGTTCCGAGTCCGTCGACCGATGCTTTGGCAATCCAGTCGTTTCCGGCGCCTTCTGTCAGGGTCGCCCCCAGGACCACAACACCGATGAGCAGGGTGCGGCTGTCCCGCCATGCGGAGGGTCCCTTGGCGGGCTTCGCTTCGCCGGCGGGGGTGGCCGTTGGGATGTGTGGCAGGAAGTAGCGGGGAGCGATCATGGTGACCACAACGACGATGCCGACGATGACCAGCAGATGCACGGGAAGGTCCACGCCCAGGTTAGAAAGTCCCGCGCCGATAAGCGCGCCCACGAAGGCGCCGCCGCTGAATGCTGCGTGGAACTGCGGCATGATGGTGCGGCGCATTTTGTGTTCAACGTCGGCCCCCTCGATGTTCTGGGACACATCCCACAGGCCGATGGCGATGCCGAAGAAGAACAGGGAGACGGCCGTGCCGGGAATCGATGCGACGGCCAGTGACAGGGCGATGCCGGTACCCGCTGCGGCGGCCAGCAGCCCGCCTAAACGGACAGTATTGGCCGTTCCCAGCCGGCCCACCACCAGGCCGGCCGTGGGCAGCGCGAGCAGTGAGCCGACGGCGGTGCACAGCAGGAGCGTCCCCATCTGGCCCGAGGTGATCTGCAACGTTTCGGTGACTGCCGGAATTCGTGCAGCCCAGCTCGCAAAGACCAGGCCGTTGATGCCAAAGACCACGAATGTGGCCACCGCTGCTGCTTTTAATCCCGCTTCATGTGCCGTGCCGGTATTCAGGCTCATACATTCACTACTTCCACTGAGTATTTATCGAGTTGTGCGCGCTCTTCGGCGCTGAAATCTTTGTCCGTCACCATCACATCTACCCGCTCCAGGCTTGCCACAAGTACCCTTGCTTGCGCGCGCCACTTGGCCGCAGCGGCTGCCAGCACCACACGTGCGCCGGCTTCGAGGCCTGCGCGTTTTACCGCCGCATCCTCCAGGTCGTGCGCAAGCAGGCCGTCCTTGAAATCCACCGCGCAGGGCGTAACAACGGCGGTGTCAAAACGCAGGGACCGGATGTTTGACTCTGCCAGCGGGCCCCGGAAGCACAGTTCCCCGGGGACCAGGTTTCCGCCGGGCAAGAGGAGCGATGGGCGGACACCGGCACCGCCTTCCTCACCGGCTGCAGCATTGAGCGATCTTAGAGACATGGGCATCAGCGTCAGGTCCCTGCCAGCCACGGCGCGTGCCACCTCCGTGGCCGTACTGCCGCTGTCCAGCCATACGTGTTCACCGTCCCGCAAAAGCTTGGCAACGGCCGTTGCAATCCGCTTCTTGACGTCCTGGTCCTCCAGCTCGCGCTGGCCGTAACCCGGGTTCCCGCCGTGGACTATGAGGCTTCTGGCTCCGCCGTGGATGCGCCGCAGGACACCGTTGGCGGCCAGGACTTCAAGGTCGCGCCGGATCGTCGCCCCGGACGCATCACAGGCGAGGATCAGCTCATCCACGCTGACCTCGGATCGTTTGCGCAGCATCTCTGCAATGGTGCGATGCCGCTCGTCCGTCTTCATGATCAAATGCTAGCAATGAATGATTATTTAATCACCAGCGTGCGCAAGGCCGGTGTTCGTACAAAAACCGCGAAAGGTGATGGAGCGTGGCGGGAAAGCCCGCGAAAGGTGAGAGAGCGTCGCGGAAAAACCCGCGAAAAGTGAGAGAGCGTCCGGGGTTAGCGGGCGCGCACCACCCGTTGCTCGTCCCAGACCGGCTCGTCTGATTCGTACACTTTTCCGTCGGAGCCGAACACCAGGAAGCGGTCGAACGTGCGGGCGAACCAGCGGTCGTGCGTGACCGCCAGGACCGTCCCCTCGAAGTGGTCAATGGCCCGCTCCAGCGCCTCCGCGGAGTGCAGGTCCAGGTTGTCCGTGGGCTCGTCCAGCAGCAGCAGGGTGGCTCCGCTAAGCTGCAGCAGCAGGATCTGGAACCGTGCCTGCTGGCCGCCCGAGAGGGACTCGTACTTCTGCTCCGACTGTCCTGCCAGCCCGTAACCGTCCAACGCCCCGGCGGCGGCCTCACGGCCAAGACCGGAACGGTGCTCGTCGCCGCGGTGCAGGATCTCGAGGAGTGTCTTGCCCAGGAGATCCGGGCGCACGTGGGTCTGGGCAAAGAATCCCGGCCGGATGCGGGCCCCGAGTTTTACCGTGCCCTCGTGGGGAACTTCGGCGATCTCGACGTCGGACACCGGCAGGTGCTCGCGCTCGGGGTCGGTGCCCCCGGTGGCCAGCAGGCGGAGGAAGTGGCTCTTGCCCGAGCCGTTGGAGCCGAGGACGCCCACGCGGTCGCCGAACCAGACTTCTGTGGAAAACGGCTTCATGAGCCCGGTCAGTTCCAGCCGTTCGGCCACGATGGCGCGTTTGGCAGTCCTGCCGCCCTTGAGCCGCATGTGCACGTTCTGCTCAATGGGCAGCGCCTCGGGCGGGCCCGCCTCGAGGAACTTCGCGAGGCGGGTCTGGGCCGCGTGGTAGCGGTTGGCCATGTCCGAGCGGAAGGCAGCTTTGTTCTTGTACATATTGACGAGTTCCTTGAGCTTGACGTGCTCCTCGTCCCAGCGTTTGCGGAGTTCCTCGAAACGGGCGTTCCGGTCCGCCCGCGCCTCCACATACGAGCCGAATCCGCCGCCGTGGATCCAGGCCGCAGCGCCGTTGATTCCGGGCTCCAGGGTCACGATGCGCCCGGCGGCGTTGTTCAGCAGTTCACGGTCGTGGCTGATGAAGAAGACGGTTTTCCTGGACTCGTTGAGCTTGTCCTCGAGCCAGCGCTTACCGGGCACGTCCAAGTAGTTGTCCGGTTCGTCCAGGAGCAGGAGGTCGTCCGGTCCGGCGAAGAGTGCCTCCAGGACCAGGCGCTTTTGCTCACCGCCGGAGAGGCTCGACGCCGGGCGGTGCTGCGCGCGGTCAAAGGGGAGTCCCAGCGCGGCCATGCAGACCTCGTCCCAGACGGTCTCCACGTCGTAGCCTCCGGCGTCGCCCCAGTCCACGATGGCCTGCGCGTAGCGCATCTGGGTGGGTTCGTCGTCGTGCTCGATCATGGCCAGTTCGGCCTCGTCAACCTCGCGGGCGGCGGCAGCCAAGGCAGGCGGTGCTGCGGACACGAGCAGGTCACGCACGGTGGATTCGTCCCGGACCTGGCCCACGAACTGGCGCATGATGCCCATGTTTCCGGACCGTCCGATGACGCCCTCGTCCGGGGTGAGGTCGCCGGCGATGATCCGGAAAAGAGTGGTTTTTCCCGTCCCGTTGGGTCCGATCAGCGCCGTCTTGGTGCCATCCGGAACCTTGAAGGTCACCCCGTTCAGCAGCTGCGTGCCGTCGGAGAGAAAGTAATCGATACCGGAAACGTCAATATGGGCCACGCAGTCCATCTTCCCACGCGGCCCGTCGGGTTGACGGTCAGCCGGCGGCGGTGAGGAACTCCTTCAGCAGCGGCCCGGATGTTGTTGCTCCCAGTCCGCCATCCTCCACGAAGACGGCCACGGCAAGGTCTCCGTGCACGGCAACAATCCAGGCGTGGGTCTTGGGCGGATTCTCTTTGCCGAACTCGGCGGTGCCGGTCTTGGCGCCCACGGGCTCACCCGGAACGGACGAGAGGAACCCTGCGTGTCCGGAGGTGACGACGGCGCGCATCATGTCCGCGAGGGAAGCGGCCTCGGCCGCCGTGATCGGCTGGCCGGACGCCGTCGAGGGTGCTTCAGCTGTCGCCGTCGCAGACGGCTGGGCGGCCGGAGCTGTGGAACCGCTGGTGGTCCCGGCGGCGGCAGCACCGCCGTCGGGGTTCAGGACCAGCTGCGGCGAGACAGGCGCCCCCTTGGCCACGGAACCTGCCATCATCGCCGCCGCCAACGGTGACAGAAGTACCTTGCCCTGGCCGATCATGGAGGCGGCATGCTCGGTTCCGGCTGCTTCGGCGGGGACGGAACCGAGGAATGCCTCCGCCCCAAGTGCGGGGGCCTCCACGGCCAGGCCCATGGCCATGGCTGCCGCTTCGAGCTGCCCCTGAGACACCTTGTCACGCGCGGCAATGAAGGCGGTGTTGCAGGAATGCGCGAAGGCATCGCGGAGGGTGACGGAACCGAGGGAACCCTCGGGATACCCCTCCGCATTCTTGAACGTCCGCCCGTCCACCGTGAGGGTAGGCGTGCATTCAACCTTGGATTCGGGAGTGAGGCCGTTGCGGAACATCGCCAGCGAGTCCACCATCTTAAAGATCGAGCCCGGGGCGTACTGCCCCAGCATCGCCGTGTTGTAGCCGTTGCTGCCCGGCCCGGAGGCGGCCGCAAGGACCGCTCCGGTGGAGGGGCGCAGGGCCACGATGGCGGAGGCGGGACCCACTTTTTCCAGGGTGCTTTCGGCGAGCGTCTGCAGCCCCGGGTCCAGGGTGGTCTTCAGGGGCGTCCCCGGCGTCGGCGCCACCTCAAAAAGCACGCGCCTGGGGTCGGTGGCTGACGACTGGATCTGTTCGCGGGTCAGATCCGCACGCTGGGCGCGGATGACGACGGCGTCCGTACCCCTCAGCTGCTCGTCGTACTGTTGCTGCAGGCCGCCGATGCCCGTCACATCGCCCGGCGTCAGCGCTCCTTCCGAGGCTTCGATCTGCTCAGCGGTCGCCTCGCCAACGGAGCCGAGCACAGCGCGGGCAAAAGTCCGGCTGGGCGCCAGCGGCATGGAGGCTGGAATGGCCCGCGCGCCCGGGATGGCAGCAATCTGCTCATTCGTGATGGTCCGGCCCTCTTCACGCAGGGTGATTGCCGGCACGAAGGCCGAGGCACCGGATGCCTTGACCTGCTCCACATATCCGGCGGGATCGACACCCACCAAAGCGGCCAGTTTTCCGGCTGAATCGGCAGGGTCGGCGGCACCCAGCTGCGGCTTGTCGATACCTACGTTCACCACGGGGCGGTACGTGACCAGTGGGACGTCGCCGGCACCGAGGATGTCGGCGCGCTGCGGCGACTGTGCGCCCTTGGTCAGGATTTCGGAATCCGCGAGGCCCGGAACCAGGAGGGCTGGCTCCCAGACCGTGAGCCACTTGTCGCCGGACTTCTTGAATTTGGCCGACACCGTGTACTTCCACTGCGCGTCACCGAAGGACCAGGTGTAGTTCAGGGGCGACGACGCGTTGTCGCCGTCCAGGGTGAGTTCGCCGACTTCGACGGTGGGCTTTTGCGGATCAAGGGCAGCAAAAACTGTCTTGAGCTGGTCGTTGGCAGCTCCGGCATCCTTGCCGTCGAACTCCACCGACGCGATATCCAGACCCGAAACGGCGGTGGCCAGCTGTGAGGCTGCCGCCTCGGCACCACTGCGGCCGTCGTCGCACGCCACCAGCAATGTTCCGAGAATGAGCGCAGCTACGGCTGCCGAAAGTTTTGTTTTTTTCCCCATCGCGCCATTATGCCCCGGTTTTGCCACTCCTTTTGCCCACATTGCGACGGGTGCCTTTCGGCTCACTTTCCTCGCGCGGCCGACATTCCCAGCGCCGGCACTCCCATCCCGAATATGTCCTTAAGGGCATGTGTCGCGGCGTGCAGTCCGGGCATTCCTGTGACCCCCGGACCCGGCGGAGTGGAGGACGAACAAAGGTAGACGCCGCGCAAGGGGGTGCGCCACGGGGCACGGGAAACCACCGGCCTTTGGACCAGGCCCCGCAGGTCCATGGTCCCCACGCTGAAATCACCGCCAATGTAGTTCCGGTTGTATTCGGCCAATCCAGCGGCGGTGACCGCATTCGTCTGCACTATGAGGTCGCGGAAGCCCGGCGCGTAGCGCTCCAGCTGCGCGGTGATGGCCTCGGTCATGTCCTTGGTTGAACCTGCCGGAACGTGGCAGTAGGTCCACACTGTGTGGTGTCCTTCCGGAGCCCGGCCGGCGTCGAACCGCGAGGGCTGTGCCACCAGGACGTACGGCCGTTCCGGATGGCGGCCCGCATTGACCTCATTCTCTGAATGGGCCAGGTCCCTCCTGGTACCGCCTACATGGACCGTGCCGGCGTCGGCCAGTTCGGGCGCCTGCCAGGGCACGGGCCCGGACAGGATGAAGTCCACCTTGCACGAGCCGTTTCCGTAGCGGAATGACTCCAAGGCCCGCCGGTAGCCGTCAGGCAGCGACTGGCCGGCCATGGCGACCAGTCCGCGCGGCGAAACGTTGAGCAGCGTGGCCTTGGCAGTGGGAAGGTCTGCAAGCCTGTCTATCGGAGCGTTCGCATGGATGGCGCCCCCGTGCGCCTTAACATCCTCGGCAAGTGCGGCAGCGATTGAAATGGAGCCTCCCAACGGGATGGGCCATCCCTGCGCATGCCCGAGGGCGCCCAGCATGAGTCCGGCACCGGCGCCGGCGAGGGAGGGCTGGCGGGAGATGGCGTGGGCGGCAACGCCGGTGAGCAGGGCGGGAGCGTACTCCTCGCGGAACCTGGCGTTCCAGGCCCCCGTTCCCTGTTCCATGGTCCGCAGCCCAAAAATACCGGCAGCTGCAGGGCTGCGCGGAATCCGGAAGAGCTGGTTCTGCGTGAAGTCCATGATCCCGTCCACGTTCCGGACCAAGGGCGCCATAAGCCTGCGATAGGCGGCGCCGTCCCGCCCGAGTTCCGCTGCCGTCCGGTCGAGGGACCGGTAGGCCAGGGCTGCGCGTCCGCCGTCCAGCGGCGAACCGTAGGAGATCTCCGGGGTGACCATTTCCACCCGGCGGGCCAGTTCGAATGCCCGAAAGAAGGGCGAGGCGAGGGCCATCGGATGGACAGCCGAGCACACGTCGTGGAAGTGGCCGGGCTGCATCAGTTCGGTGGTGCGTGTCCCGCCGCCGATGGAAGCGGCTGCCTCGAAGACCTCCACGGAAAGTCCGGCGCGGGCCATGACTGCCGCTGCCGCCAGCCCGTTGGGGCCGGCTCCCACCACCACAACATCAGGCATTCGAAGGTTCCTTCCAGGGCAGGAGTGAATCTGCCGGCCGGCGCAGGCTCAACCGAATCCGGTCCGGCGCGCCGGCAAAGGGCCCGCCATGGGGATCATCGGTGTGGTGGCGCCGGATGGGATCATAATTCGGGTCATAAATGTCCCACGTAACGCGGGCCATGAGATAGGCCACCGCAAACATGTGGGCAGCCACGGCGAGGACGTAGTAGGGCATATCCAGGTTGTGCTGGGAGGAGCCTGCGCTGGTCACCTGTCCAAGGTACATCCACACGGCGGCCCAATGCAGGCCCTCAATTCCCTGCCAGACCAGGAAATCGCGCCACCGGGGCCGCGCCAGCGCCAGGAGCGGGATCAGCCACACCACAAACTGCGGGGAATACGCCTTGTTGGTGAGGATGAGGGCGCCCACCAGAAGAAAGGCCACCTGGGCAAGGCGGGGCCGCCGGGGAGCGCTGAGGACAATAACGGCAATGGCGGCACATGCCACCACCAGGAGTGCGGGCGAGAGCAGGTCCACAGCGGCCGGACTCAGCTCTGGCCAGCGCAGCCTGCCGGCCACCAGGTTGTAGGCGAACCAGGGCGAACTGTAGCCCGCATCGCGGTCAGCCGTGTACCGGAAATAGTGGGCCCAGCCGTCAAAGTTTGTGGCCGCGAACGGCAGGTTCACTGCAATCCAGCTGCCGGCCGCCGCCCCGCCCGTGACCAGCAGGGCGCGGAGATGGCCGGTGCGAAGGGCGAGCAGCAGGATGGCTGCCAGGAGCAGCAACGGGTACAGGTTGGTGGCCGTGGCGAGTCCGATCAGGATCCCGGCCGGCACCAGCCGCTGCTGCGCGAAAAAGTACATGGCCACAGCGAGCAGGCAAACCGTCCACAGGTCCCAGTTCACGGTGCCCGCGAGAATGATCCCCGGGGCCAGGGCCACCATCGCTGCGTCCCAGGGCCGGCGGGCTGACATCCTCGCTGTTGCCAGGACGGCGATCATGGCCGCCCCTGCCAACAGTGCCGCGTTGATGTCGAAATACGCCAGGACCCGTCCGTCCGTCACGCCGGTTCCCGGGACCAGCCACGCCGTCAGCCCGGCGATCAGTCCTATGAGGACGGGATATTCGAACTGATTGGTGAGGACGGGGAAGCCTCCCTCAGCCAGACCGCGGTGTGAGAAAAGCTCGGGAAAATCCGAATAGCAGGTGGCGTAGAACTGGGTGGGGGACTCCCAGCCATTGGCGCGGCAATAGCCTTTAAGCAGGACGCCGACGAGCGCGGCGGCAAGGGTGAGGAGGATCAGGACCCGTTCCGCGGTGAATATCCCGGGTGAAATAACGCCGGGGTCCGATCTGCGGCCCAGCGGACCGCCAATGACTTCCGTGAAGTTCCGCAGCAGCATGTCGCTGCGGCTGGGAACCACCAGTCGGGACCGTCCTCGGCGCCCCGGGGGCTGGGTCTCCTCCATGGAGTTGAGCTTACCCGTGTGGCTGCAGGATGAGGTTTAACGTCGGAAGGGCCTGTATCGTCGCAAGGTGTGCCGGGCAGTATTTTCCCGGCAATTGTCCTTCCAATCGTGAACGAATGTACGGCTGCTTGCCGCAGGGAACCAGCAGTCTTCAGGGGGTTATAGGTGGAGAGCCAAAGGGTCAGCGGCCATGCTGCCGGACGACGCTCCCGGCTGGCCGCAGTGCCGGGCCCGGCTGCTGCGCAGTGGTGGATGCCGGCGTCCCTGGGCCTGCTGGGCTTCTGCGCGGCGTTCATAGGATCGTGGATTCCCTCGTTCTGGGATGACGAGATCGCCACCATTTCCGCGGCCGGCCGGTCTCCGGGAGAGCTGCTTCTGCTGCTGCAGTCGGTGGACGCGGTTCACGGCCTCTACTACCTGATCATGCATTTCTGGACGTCCGTCTTTGGTTTCTCGGAAATTTCCATGAGGATGCCGTCGGCGTTTGCGGTGGGGCTTGCCTGCGCCGGGACGGCCCTCATCGGGCGGAAACTGGGGTCCGAATCCCTGGGTTTTGCCGCCGGCCTGGTGCTGGCCGTCCTTCCCCGCATGGTGTGGGCCGGAACCGAGGCCCGGCAGTCTGCTTTCACCGCCCTGCTGGCCGTGGCCCTCACCCTCTTGCTGCTCCGGGCATGGGAGTCCAACCGGATCCTCGACTGGGTCCTCTACGCTCTGTGCGCAGTGGTGGGCGTATGGATGTTCATGTTCTTCGGCTTGGCCGTCGCGGCGCACGCAGCCGCAGCGGTCATACTCCGGCGCCGGATGCTGGCCACTTTGGTGGCCTGCTCCGCGGCCGGGGCTTGTGTGCTGCCGTTCCTGATCTACGCCCTGGGGCAAAAGGCACAGGTGGACTGGATCCAGAACCGTTCCCTGCTGCAGAACCTGATGACCGCGGCCGTCAAACAGTACTTTTACGGCGACGACCGTCCCACCGGGAACATGCCTCCGCAATGGGTTCTGGCGTTTGTGGTGCTCCTCGGCGTGGTGGAGATTGGCTTGCTGGCGTGGGGCCTTTGGTCCGCCCGGCGCAGCACTGCCCTGCGTCCCCTTCTGGTCCTGTGCTTGGCAGGCGTAGCAGTTCCCGTTGCCGGGCTCCTGCTGGTCAGCGTCGTGGCCCAGCCCGTCTACGTCGCCCGGTACCTGACGTTCACCGCCCCTGCGTTTGCCCTGCTGGTAGGACTGGGGATTTCCAGGCTTCCCGCCAAGCACACATGGCTCCGTCCCATGGTGGTAGCTGGAGTTATCTGCTGCAGCCTGGTCCCGCAGCTCACACTCAAGAGCCTGGTGAATGAGCCGGCCGATACCGAACGCCGGATTGCGGCGCTGCTGGATCAGCAGGCGCCGCAACCCGCCGCCATGGTGTTCGGCGAGCCGTACCTCCGTGACATGGTGCTTGCCTATCCGGAACGTTTCGACGGCGTCCAGGACCTGTCCCTTGAGGAAACGCCGGCAGAGTCCGGGACGTTGTGGGGCCTGGATGCCCCCGTCACCGCCGCTGAACTGTCCGGCCGCGGCGAAGTGCTGTTTGTCGGGCTCGGAAATGCCGCCCCCAGCGACCTCTCCGCTTTCACCGCTGCGCAGTGCCGGGAGACCGGCAACCAGCCCTTCCAGCGGCTGGTCCTGATCTCCTTCACCTGCTCCTGAAAGTCCCGGCCGCAAAGGTCCCGCCGCACATGCGGCAGGAATATCAGTGCCGGCCGTACATGTCAGCGCAGCCCGCTCATCTGTTGGTGCATCAGGACAAATACGTCATTCCGCTGCCGCTCCAAGAGGTCTTGGTTGAACAGCATCCTGCTCCTGGTCCGCCGTGGCGCAGTGAACAGGAACTTCCGGAGTTTTCGGATCATTGGTTCTCACCTCCCTACGGGGTGACAGCCAGCCTTATAAATGGGCATAACAAAATAAGGCCGCGTTGAAAAGGAATTAGCGCCCACATAATGGCGCTACAAATTCGCCGAACCATTCGAGGGTATTTTGGCGAAAACGGAATTTCCGGCAGGCGACCGAGACCCATCGGAAAACTGGTTCCGAATTATGGGATGCGGGAGTCCGCGCTCACAGGAAATGCCCGGAACCGCCGCAAGCTGCACGCCACCCAGAAAGGGGAGGCAGGCCTAGGGACGCGAAATTCCGCCGGATATACCGTGAATACCTTGCCGCCCCACCAGGGGACGGAGGACAAGGGCAGGCGTCAGCAGCCTGGTTGGCCCCCGAACAGGTGCGCATTGTGCGCGGGGGCCGGGTGCGCGGTGATGGTGGTCTTCCGTCCGCCAGTCAAAGTCATCATTTCTCCCAACCTCCTTTTCCTCTGTTCGCTGCAGACAAAGCGTGCAACCGGGGCGCTGACCGCGGCAGTTGGCTCTGGGGTCAGGAATAAAAGTACACCAGGATTCTTCTGGTGACTACTGCTTTTGGGGAATTCAGCAACCCTAATTTACAAAAAGGAAATTAAAGGCCCCAGCGGACAATTGCGGGCGTCCTCTTATCCCACCCCAGTGTGCAGACTTTTGCGGTCCCCAGGATGAAGTGCCTGCCCTCCGTGGGCGCCAGTTCCAGCCACCGTGCCGTGAGGATCCGCGAGAAATGGCCGTGCGCAACGATCAGCACATTGTCCATTCCCGATTCCAGGACCCGGCCAATGATCTTATCCGCCCTGGCCGCAACCTCGTCCAGCGTCTCGCCGTTGGGAACACCGTGCGTCCAGATGAGGTAGTCAGGGTTGTCCTTGCGGATCAGGTCCGAGCTGATGCCTTCGTAGTCGCCGTAGTTCCACTCCACTGCCAGCGGTTCGTGCTGCGCGTCCGGAAATCCCGCCAGTTCCGCGGTCCGCCGGGCACGCCGCAGCGGCGAGGTGAGCACCAGGTCGAAGTCGACGGCGTCGAGCACTTTACGGGCTTCCACAGCCTGCTGTTCGCCTTCGACCGTGAGCGGGAGGTCCGTGAGCCCGGTGTACTGGCCGCTCTTGGACCACTCGGTCTCGCCGTGCCGGAGGATCCAGAGCTGGGGGCGGGGGGCAAGGGCAGGATCGGTCACTTGGTCTCCTCAGACGGGGAAGGTTCGACGGCGGCGGGAGACTTTCCGGCCTCCGCTGCGGCAGGAGCTGATTCGGGCTGTTCGGCCCACCAGCGGAGCAGCCGGGCCTCCGCGTCCTCGACGGGCAGGGGACCGTGTTCCATCCGCTCATTGAGCAGGAACTTGTACGCCCTGCCCACCACGGGTCCGGGCTTGAGGCTGAGCAGTGCCATGATCCGGGCGCCGTCCAGGTCCGGCCGCACAGCATCCAGGGACTCCTGCTCCCGCAATGCGGCGATGCGGTCTTCAAGGTCGTCGTAGGCAAAGGCCAGGCGCTCGGCCTTCCTCTGGTTCCGGGTGGTGACGTCTGAGCGGGTGAGCCGGTGCAGGCGTTCGAGCAGGGGCCCGGCGTCCGTGACGTAGCGGCGGACCGCCGAATCGCTCCAGCCGGCGTCGCCGTAGCCGTAGAAGCGCATATGCAGCTCCACCAGCCGGGCCACGGCTTTGGTGGTGTCGTTGTCGAAACGCAGGGCCTTCATGCGTTTGGTGGTGAGCTTTGCCCCCACCATGTCGTGGTGGCGGAAGCTGACCGCCCCGCCAGGTTCGAAGCGCCGCGTCGCCGGCTTGCCGACGTCGTGCATCAATGCCGCGAACCGCAGCACAAAGTCGGGCCCGGGCACCGGGCCGTCACCGTCCGTTTCCAGCTCCGCTGCCTGTTCCAGCACCTGCAGTGAGTGCTGGTAGACATCCTTGTGGCGGTGGTGCTCGTCGGACTCAAGGCGGAGGGCGGAAACTTCGGGCAGCACGAACTCGGCGAGGCCCGTGTCCACCAGCAGGTCCACGCCGACCCGGGGCTGTGCCCCGGAGATGAGCTTGACCAGTTCGTCGCGCACCCGCTCGGCGGAAATGATGGTGATGCGTTCGGCCATTCGGGTCATGGCTTCCCGGACGTCGTCGGAAACTGACACGCCCAGCTGCGCCGCGAACCTGGCGGCCCGCATCATCCTCAGCGGGTCATCGGAGAAGGACGCCTCGGGCGATCCCGGGGTGGCCAGCACGGAGGCGTGCAGGTCGCGGACGCCCCCAAAGGGGTCCACGAGCTCCATGGCGGGCAGTTTCAAGGCCATGGCATTGATGGTGAAGTCCCGCCGCAGCAGGTCGTCGGTCAGGGATGAACCGAATGCCACCACGGGTTTGCGGGATTCGGGATCGTACGCCTCCGCCCGGTAGGTGGTGATCTCAATCTGGAATCCGTCCTTGCGCATGCCGATGGTTCCGAAGGCGCGCCCGATCTCCCAGAAATTGTCAGCCCACTTCTTGATGAGGGCCACGGTCTGGTCCGGCGTGGCGTCCGTGGTGAAGTCCAGGTCGGGGGAGGTCCGCCCCAGGAACAGGTCCCGCACCGGCCCGCCCACCAGGGACAGTTCGTGGCCGGCGTCCACAAAGCGCTGGCCGAGCTCCAGGACCACCGGGTCCACCTGGAAATCGACGGTGTGGGAATCAGTCTTGTGATGTGCGTGCGCCATAGTTACTTAAGCTTGGCAGAAACCTGCCGCCCGGCAGGCCAAAAAAGCGTCAAGATCCCGTGGATTCGGTCCACTGCCGGGAAACTGCGTCATATGCCGTCCATGTTGGTGTCATGTTCCGGTCATCACGAGCGGGCAACAGTCGTTAGAGTGGACTCCATGGCCCATCCAGTACCGAGCGCTCCAGGCAGGAGGACGAACGCACCATTGCCGTCGGCAATCGGTGCGCACGTTGCGCCTGCGCAGCATTCGGCGCCGGCTTCGCTGCCGACGGTGGAGGAAGTCTCCGCCGGCGGCGTGGTGGTGGACACGTCCGACGCCGAGTTGAGGGTTGCGATCATCTCCCGCCTTAACAGGGGCGGACGCCTTGAATGGTGCCTGCCCAAGGGCCATCCGGAGGGCAAGGAAAACAACGAGGAAGCGGCGGTCCGGGAGATCGCCGAGGAAACCGGCATCGAGGGCAGCATCCTCGCCCCGCTTGGAAGCATCGACTACTGGTTTACCGTCAGCGGCCACCGGGTCCACAAAACGGTCCACCACTACCTCCTGCGCGCCACCGGCGGTGAGCTGACCATCGAAAACGATCCGGACCAGGAAGCCGTGGACGTGGCATGGGTGCCCATCCAGGAGCTGGCCCGGAAACTGTCCTTTCCGAATGAGCGGCGCATCGCCGACCTTGCCCGCGAAGTCCTGCCCGGACACCTGTAGCGCCGCACTGCCCGTGCCGGCGTTGCGGCGATAGCGGCGTCCGGGTGAGACGATGAACTCGATGTCAGCTTCCAATTTTCCTTCCGATAAACCCGGCCGGCCCGGCGATGCGGTTCCCGAGGGTGTACCCATGGAACCGGCAGGCCCGGACACCGGTCCAGTAGCCGTCGGCGCCAGCGAAACCCGTTCCAGCGCCATCATGGCCGCCGGCACGCTCGTGTCGCGGTTCCTGGGGTTCGGCAAGACCTGGATGCTGGGCACGGCGCTGGGGCTAGGCTCCACGGTCAATGACACGTTCATCAACGCCAACAACCTGCCCAACCTGATCTTCCTGCTGGTGGCCGGCGGCGTGTTCAACGCGGTCCTGGTGCCGCAGATCATCAAGGCCAGCAAGGCTCCGGACAGGGGAGCGGACTACATCAGCAGGCTGCTGACGCTTGCTGTCCTGCTCCTGCTGGGCCTGACGGCGCTGGTCACCCTGGCAGCCCCGGCGGTCATTGAACTCACCACGCAGGGATACACCCCGCAGCAAAAGGCCCTGGCTGTCACGTTCGCTTTCTGGTGCCTGCCGCAGATCTTCTTTTACGGCCTCTATGCCCTCCTGACCCAGGTCCTCAACGCCAACGGCGCCTTTGGTCCTGCCATGTGGGCGCCCATCCTCAACAACCTCGTGGCCATCGCCGGCCTCGGAATGTTCATCTGGATCTTCGGCACCAACGAGCTCAGTCCGCACACCCTGGAGAACTGGGGTGAGACGCAAACACTGTTCGTGGCCGGCTTCTCCACCATCGGCGTCATCTCCCAGACGGCCATCCTCCTGATACCCGTATTCCGGCTCCGGCTGGGACTCCGGCCGCGCTTTGGCTGGCGCGGCGTGGGACTGGGCCAGGCAGCCAAGCTGAGCGTCTGGACCCTGCTGACTGCCGCCGTCGGGCAGCTCGCGTTCCTGTATGTCATGCGCATCGCCACCATCCCCGGTGCGGAACGCCTCCGGCTGCAGGAGGCGGGCGACCCGGCCGCGGAGATGCTGCCGGGCAACGCCGTGCTGGAAGTGGCCAGCCAGCTGTACCTACTGCCGCACTCCATCATTGCGCTGTCCCTGGCCACGGTGCTGTTCAACCGGATGACCAGGGCCTCGCAGGACGGCAACCGGGACGAGCTGCGGGATGCCCTTTCGCACGGGCTGCGGACCATGGCCGTTGCCACCGTTTTCGGTGCCCTGGCCCTGTTCGCCCTCGCCGGCCCGCTGGGCATGTTCTTCTCGGGCGGGGACAGGCAGGACGGCGTGATGCTGGCCCAGACGCTCACCATCCTGGCGCTCAGCACACCGTTCATGAGCGCCAACTTCATGATGTCCCGGGTGTTTTACGCGAACGAGGACGCACGCACCCCCTTCTACATTCAGCTGCTGCTCGCGGTGGTTTACGTTGCCGGCGCCTTTGCCATCCAGTTCCTGCCGGTCAACCAGATCATCTATGCCATCGCGGTCCTCTACATGGTGGGCAACATCCTGTCCGTGGTCATCAGCGCGTACTTCCTGCGCCGGCTCCTCGGACACCTTGACGGGGCCCGGATCGCCAGCTCCTACATCCGGATGGGCTACGCCGCCCTCGGATCCGCCATCGCCGGTGCCGGTGCGCTGTGGCTGATGGGCAGCTACGACCCCAACGGCTTCGCCTGGCATGACCGGCTGACCGCGCTGATCACGGTCATCGTTGTAGGTCCCGTGATGCTGGTGGTCTACTTCTTCCTGCTCAAACTGTTCCGCGTGGCCGAACTGCGCGACCTCCTCCGCCCCCTGCTCGGCCGCCTGGGCCGCGGCGGCCCCGCTGCGCCCGCGGCGGCAGGCGGGGCCCCGCCGTCGTCCTCTCCAGAGGGAACGCCCTCCGTGGAAGGTGCGGTCGCCGCAGAACGCCCCGTCCGTCCCGAGCGGGCCACGACCTCCGTGGACACGGGGCTCATTCCCCGGATTTCAGGCGAGTTTGATGCTGCTTCCTTCCGCGCCGGCCCCGAGCCGGAGCATGTGGGCAGGCGCTCGGATTCTTACGACGGCGGCGGCCAGGGAACGTCCGACGGCGGCTACCTGCCGGGCGAGGACCAGCCGGGGACAGCACGCGGGGGCTTGCTCCGTGAGCAGATCCCGCTGCCCGGCCGGCGCACGTTCCAGGGCAAGGCAGGCGAAAACCCTTATTTCAAGCGGCGGCGCCCCCGTAAAAAGTGACTGCCCTGCCGTTTCCGGAGGTCTTTGTCCACGGCGCGCCGGACGCAATCCGCTAGGATCGAAAAGGTACAGGGGGAGTTGTATCCAGGGGCAGGCCGCGCGGCAGTCCCTGAACGGCGGTTGCGTCATCTATGCCGGCAATCCCGGAAAATCTAGGAGGAACACGTGTCCAACCCGATCGATGTCGGATCAGTACTGGGCGGCCGCTACAAGGTCACAGCCACCGTATTGGCCTCGCACGACCACGATCTGGTGCTGGATGGTGTGGACCAGGTCCTGAACCGGCCCGTCAGCATCCTGGTCGCCGGACCCGAAAACACAGAGCAGGTTGCCCAGAGCGCCCGCGAGGTTGCCACCGGTGAACGGCCCGGCACCGTACAGGTGCTGGACCTCGGCGTCACTGAGGCAGCCACCTACCTCATCACTAACCACACATCCGCCGCTGATCTGCTGGACCTCGTGGTGGCATCGAATCCTCCCTACGTGGAGCCCTTTTTCACCGACACCCTGGGCAGCGAAATCTTCGGCCAGCCCCGGTCGCACGAGCCGGAACCCTACGACGATGAAGATCACGTCGACGCCGGCTACATCAATTACGGCCAAACACACCCCAGCGAGGTGGACCCTTACCGGACTGCACCCGTTGTGCCGCCCAGGCCTCCCGTCCGGCCCGCAGCATCGCCTGGGGTTGGCCGGTCTGGAGCCTCCGCAGTCGGTGGGTCCTCGGCTGATCGTGGGGCCGCCGCTGTTGGCGGCGCTGCGGCTGTTGGCGGCGCTGCCGCTGCGGCTGCTGCTTCAGGTGCCGGTGGGGCATCACGCGGTGGCGCGACTGCCGCCGAAGCTGATCCGGACGCCACCGCCGCGCATCCGGTTCAAGACGCTTCCCGTGGCGCCGATGCCGGTGCTTCTTCCGGTACTTCAGCCGAAGCAGCAGGCGCGGGGAAGCCCAAGGTATCCCTGTGGTCGGACGACGATTACGTGCAGTCGGACCAGGAGGGCTACGACCACCACGAAGAACCGGTGGATGAGCCCCAGCCGGTGAACAAGAAGTCAGCCGTCTTTGCCCGGGCAGCAGCCCCGGCGGCCGCGGGAGTTTCTTTTGCCGACCCGGGTGACTACGACGGCGACCGGGACGAGCCTGAACGTGAACCGCGGTCCATGCGTTGGCTGGTGGGCGGACTCCTGGCTGTTGTCCTGATCGCCGGTCTCGTGTTCGCCGTAACCAATCTGGGCAGCCTCTTTTCCCAGCCCCAGGCAAATAATCCGGCTCCAGCCACCAACACAAGCGCACCGGAAGGTTCGGCCGCTCCCTCCGCAGCTCCCAGTTCAGCTCCGCCTGCCGCGCCGCCCGTCATTGAGAGTGTGACCCGGCAGGGCAACTTCGACTTTGCCGCCACGTTCGACGGCGACCTGGTGAAGGCGTACGACGGCAATGCCGCAAGCTACTGGTCGGACATGGAATTCGCCACCGACAACTGGGGCGGCCTGGCAACACAGGGTGTTCCGCTGGTGGTGAAGCTCGAGAGCCCTGCCACTGTTTCTTCCATCACCCTCTCTCAGCTTGGTGGCTCTGGCGGAAACATCACCGTTTACACCAACGACCAGCCATCCCTGGACGGTGCCAAGGCTGTTGGGACCAACAGTTTTACTTCCACGGACCTCAACATGCCGTTGGCAGCGCCTGTGGAAGCGGAGTATGTCATCGTTTCGGTCAACTCCCTTCCCCGGCTCGCTGCACCGAAGACCCGGTACGGCTACGGCATCCGTTTGGCGGAGATCAAAGTCCAGTAGTCTTCCGCTCTTCACCACCTGCGGCCCTTCCCTTCAACTGGGGGAGGGCCGCTGGCATTTAATACGCTTCCGGGTTGCGCTCTTTACAGCCGGTGATGGGGAACTGCTGTGGGACGGTAATCTGGAAAGAGCGTCTGGCGGAGATGGCATGATGCCGTCTACCGGCGGTCTTCCATGTCCAGTCGCCGGAATATCCAGCATCCAGTAGCAGTTGTGCCATATGGCCGGCCTCCACGGGGAGGTGCGTCAAATAAGGAAGAGGTTCACCGTTCAGTGACCATCGAAGAAAACACCGCGTCCGAAGTGCGTGATGTCATCATTGTCGGCTCCGGTCCGGCGGGTTACACGGCTGCCGTCTACACGGCCCGTGCAAATCTCAAGCCCTTGCTGCTCGCTGGCTCCGTAACCGCCGGCGGTGAACTGATGAACACCACTGATGTCGAGAACTACCCGGGCTTCCCCGACGGCATCATGGGTCCGGACCTCATGGAGAACTTCGAGAAGCAGGCTGCCCGCTTTGGCACCGAAATCCAGTTTGAGGATGTCACCGCACTTGAGCTCGATGGCGCGGTCAAGACGGTGACCATCGCCACGGGGGAGACCTTCCGGGCAAAGGCCGTCATCCTCTCCACCGGCTCTGCATACCGGGAACTGGGACTGCCGAACGAGAAGCGCCTTTCAGGGCACGGTGTCAGCTGGTGTGCAACCTGCGACGGTTTCTTTTTCAAGGACCAGGACATCGCTGTGATCGGTGGCGGAGACTCCGCAATGGAAGAGGCACTGTTCCTGACCAAGTTCGCGAAATCAGTAACGGTTGTACACCGCCGTGATTCGCTCAAGGCTTCCAAGATCATGGCGGACCGTGCGCTGGCCCACGAGAAGATCAACTTCATCTGGAACAGCACTGTGGATGACGTTATTGGCGAAGACAAAGTCACCGGACTTAAGTTGAAGAACCTGGTTGACGGAACTGTCTCCGATCTTGCCGTTACTGGTGTGTTCGTCGCTATCGGCAACGACCCGAGGACGGACCTCGTGAAGGATGTCCTGGCACTGACCCCGGAGGGAACCATTGCCGTGGAGGGGCGCAGCTCCCGTACCAGCATTCCCGGAGTATTTGCTGCCGGCGACGTTGTCGACCCCACCTACCGGCAGGCAATCACAGCTTCCGGCTCAGGTTGTGTAGCCGCCATCGACGTGGAGCACTACCTGGCAGATCTGGCCGCATAAGTTTCGCCCATCCCTATTGGAAAGAAAGACAAGGTATATGAGCAACGCAAAAGATGTAACTGACGCAAGCTTCGGGACGGACGTACTGTCCTCCGACAAGCCGGTTATCGTGGATTTCTGGGCGGAATGGTGCGGTCCGTGCCGCAAGCTCGGTCCGATTCTCGACGAGATCTCCGTTGAGTACAGCGAGAAGGTTGATGTCGTGAAGGTGAATGTTGATGACAACCCCGCCATCGCCGCGGAGTACGGCATCACGTCCATTCCTGCCGTTTACCTGTTCCAGGGCGGCGAAGTGAAGAACACGGTTATCGGTGCGAAGCCGAAGCAGTTCTTTGAAAAGGAATTCTCCGACGTCCTTTCCTAGGGATTCCGATTCTCGGATTACTATCTGAGACATTCGAAAGTGGTCACTGCCCTCGGGTAGTGGCCACTTTTTGTTTGTTCGGTACATCAGGATCCTGTGTTCTCGTGTGCGATGGTCCCTTGGGTTGCCCTTCGAAACGCTAGCAGCACCAAATCGACCATATTGGGGATTAGACGTGTCACGGGATGCAAACGTGCACCCATACTTATGTTTCACGTGAAACAAGCCGGACCGTAAGGCGCTACTCCTGTTAGATGGCGGCAGATGGACTTCTGCTCCCCGATACAGCTGGCCGCGGGTTCGCGAAGATGACAGGGAAGAGCTGCGTCCTGGTGTCCCTACGGCTGCCGCGAACCCAGCGGATGCTAATTATGCACTGCACGAGTGTGCTCTCATTATGGTCCGGAGTACGGCAAGCAGGCGGTATTTGTCACAACCTCAAGTAAGCATCGTCAAGGGAATCAGTTGGCGACCACTGGGATGGTCAAATAGGGCTTGACGAGCCGAGTGCTGCTCGTACGCCTGCAATTGGCGCCCCCATGACGGAGGGCGCGCGGACGGTTCGCATTGGCTCAGGCCGACGACTCGCTTGCTGTTGTACTGTTTCACGTGAAACATAGGACCCACCATTTTCGCACTCCCCAGCTCCGCCGTGGGGAAGGGCGCCTTCTGCCGATGCACCTGATACCGTCATCATCGACCGCCAGGTAAATTGCACATCGCTTCATAAGCGCCGCTGACAGCCCGATTGTGCTCTTTGCGTATATCCACGAACCTTTCAGTCTCCGCTGGTGCCGAGATACCAGCTATGGTGCGAGCAAAACATGTTTCACGTGAAACAGCGCAACACCGGGGGAAAGTGACTAGGAGGCATGCAAGCATGCTTGAGTGCCGTTTTTCCTACTTTCACGTATACAAGCTTGATCGCATACTCGACGCCCTTCGCAGCCAACGGCGAAGCGAATCATACATCCCCTAGGAGCTATTACTGGATCGCTCGGGTGACAAGCGATAGGGGACCATTAGTTCGAAGAGTGCGCGCACGTCGATCGCAGCTTCTTCGTTTGACCCGAATCAGGGGGAACCCGGACGAGTCTCGCATTCTCGCCCCCTTCTTCACCGGCGCAGCCCGTCGACACACGCTTTCGACGCGCCAGCTCCAAGCGCAGAATGCGAGAGCACGTTACAAACGTCCAACTTTTAAAACCATTCGGGCCCGGGACTAGGCGTCAAGAAGGACCATCATCAGCGGGGTGCTGAACGACAAAGAGTCTACTCAGGCAAGAGAAGCATGTTGTGCCTAAAGACTGGATGAGTCGAATGGTCTTTCCAACTGCACCGCAAGAAGGCGAACACAGCTTCAGCTGCCTGCCGTCATCTTCGTCGTGACATAACATCGTAGCCGCCGGCAGCGTCGTCACGTCAACGAAAGGCTGGAGCTTCAGCCGAGGCTTTCGAACCACGCGCCTGATCCGTCGCTGCCACTAGCAACGATTGCCGCCCTGTCGGTTTTCAGAAACACCAGGGGATTGGCCGGCGGCATCGACGTGGAACCCACCGCTAACGTGTGTGATGATCGTGCTGGCCGAAACACAAAGGATCTAGATGATCAGGGCACGACAGTCGGTACCGGCCTAGGCAGCCTTGCCTCAGCAAGGACCGACTAGTGCGACCGAGCAGACCCCGCAAGGAAGCCATAGAGGAACGGCATCTTTAAATGTTTCACGTGAAACGAAAGGCCGCCGGCCGGAGGTGCCAAGAAGCACGAGCTGCACCCGCTCTTGAACCACGCCAAATCTTCAAGTCGGCCGACATCCAGAAAGTCACCCGTAACCCGGCCTACCACTGGCCGCCCGCTGTCGGTGGATAACCACGACGCTCGGCACCTTGCCAATGCACAGGCCGGGAATGGCTCTCCGTAGCGAAAGAAGGATCTACAGGGCCAAGATGGGGCGCCGTACCAAGAACTGGGGGAGATGAGCGGAAGAGCGGAACCTACATGCAGTACCACTGGAGGCTCAACTACAGTTACTGCCTGAGTCATATTGCACAACGAGCTTCCAGAGGAAGACAACTTCGTCTATCGGAAGGACTCGCCCCCGAACTTCCTTCGCTTCGTAGGCAGATGCGTTCCTACCATATGGGCATTCACACCTCGGCGAGTAGACACAAGCTCAGCCGGGCCTTCCACTTCAAACATCCATGTTCCCGGTACATCACGCCGTCCCGACGACCACACCTACCGACCCGACACGGAGACAAAGTCGACTCCAAGTCGTCCTTGTCCGGCGAGAGACGCGCTGCCGATACCCCCCTGATACGGGTCAGGAGACTCCTATGCGCAACTCTAATCCACAGGTTATCCACAAGCGGTCACCCTGGTTATCCACGTAGTTATCCACAGCCCTACGATGCGTGCTTGTTGTGGTCCGGGTAGACCGCCTCCCCTCATTGGCGTAGCGTCGGGCAGGGTAGGTGGCTCTATCTGCCTAGGGTCCGCCCTTCAATCTGAACCGACAGCATTACAAGACGCAGCTAAACGCCTCTAAACCACCGTATTCATGCGAATATTGGCGGTATAGTCCCCATTCCGGTGTCGTCTTTGGTGTTTCACGTGAAACAGGAGTGCGCGGGGAACGGGCGCTAGGCGAACTGGATGTCACTAAATTGGGACCTATCCTTCCAGGCGCCCCGCACCCGCATACAGTCCTTGCCGCTTATCCACGGTTGGGCGCCCTGTAATCCACAAAGTTATCCACAGCGATATCCACTGCCTATGATGTTGCTCATACTCGCAGGTCAGTGTGGAAATTCGACTGGCCTTGTCGTCCCGTTCGACCTAAGGGCTCGTGACAAGGCGTTGTACTGGAAATGCTGGCTGTGACCAGAAGTTCACCCGACTGCGACACGTTGTTGGTCCGCCGTAGGTCTCGACCGTGCTGCCGCCCTGCTGATCGCCAGCCGCGGCACCATACGAAAGTAGTTCACCCAGCTTCCAAGGGTGCCTGATCACTGCAACCCTTCATTCGCGTCCTTGTACGCCAAACTGAAAAGACAGCGCGAATGCAAGGAGTGGTCTCCGTAGAACTCCGCCGTTGTCGGCGCCAGTTCCCGCGGCGGATAAAGAGCATAGAGCTAGTGTCCATTTTGAGACTGGTGCCTTCACGTCGGAGCATAGTGAACGCAGGCTTGATGTGATCTCGGCGCAGGGGTTCTGCATCGACGACCACAAAAGCAGCGCGGGGTTAGTGGAATCCAATCGGGGGAGAGGAATAGGGCGGGCATTATGTTTCACGTGAAACACTCAGTCAGGACTGACAGGAGTACGTCAGAGATGGGGGGCCACGCCGGACGATATGGTCGTCTCGCGGCCGCTTCGCTGCAACTCCAAATTTCCCGGACGCCCCCTCCGCCCTGTGAGGCCTGCGCACTTGCCGCGCGACCCCAATCCGCTCATCAAGGCATAACGCTAGGACCGGGTCGTCCTGGTGGCGTCTGATCCTTCTTCCTAGTGCAGCCTTCCGTGTGGTGCCATCGATCGGGGCCTACGAAGATTTGCCATGGCGACCATCAGTTCTAGTGATGGCAGCCCTTGGAGCGGAGGTCTATCGAGAGTTTAGACACCAGTGAGCTCGGAAAGCACTAGGGGACAGGGATGGCGCCCTAAGGTGCCAGCGAGACTGGCGCCGTTTCACGTGAAACATCGAGGGCGCCGCGACCACTGACGCGTCACCGTCCATGAGAGAGGGGATGGAGAGCCTCAAATTCCCGCGCCAAATGAGCGGCAGGGGCTCACGGGCTCAGAGCGAAAAACACCATACTGACATAAGGAGCATGCGAACGATGGGTACGCGGCCTACTGCGTAGGTGTCGACTATGGCCTTCTCCGCATCATGCTTAGGAAGCGCTGATGCGTAGAGGCTACCAACACCTTTGGTGCTAAGCCGCATGAACAAACTCCAGCTTGATCTCCTCGGGACGGCACACGTGCAGTACAGCTGTCGCCGTGCCGGACGCACAATGGTGCTCGCCTAATAGGGCAACGCGATGCCAGGAGTTATCCGCGTCCAGTGACACCTGCATTCAGCTTGGCCCTACGCCTGCATAGGTGCGGCCCCAGGAACCCCATCAAGGATTCTGCTAGGCCGAACGATCAGGGTCGAGAGCCTCGCGCGGAACGATTCCCCATCCACGAGGAGCCCGAAACCGGCCGTCGAGCCATCCTTCGCTTTGGACCACGTGATCGAGCGCGTGTTCTGATGCTCCAAAGCCGATACGCTGGAGCGGCCTACCCCCTGCGGCGGCCATCAAAAGCTCCTAACGTTGTTGATCGCCCTTCAGGACCATGATGCCCTCGAGACTCTTGAATGATCTGAGGATGGATACTCCGGTCCGCTCCATGGCGGGCACCATGCCGAACACCGCCACCCGTCTAGCGGGGCCGTTTCACGTGAAACAGTAGCGTTGCCATACGACCCGTTATCCAGGACGCTCAAGCACACGGGTGCCATCTCCGATAAGTCTCACCTGAATTACTGTGCTGCGAACATGTGGACCAGTTGTCACTTGCCATAGAAGCGATGAAGCAGTGCGACCTGAGGGGGTGTACACGCGCCGGCAGGGCTTCCATGCTGGCCCATATGCTTCACATATCGGTGTCTGTCCCATCCATGAAAAGACTGCGCATGCACTTGATGCAGCAGATTGGAGAGGATCCTTGAAGTTCCTTTGCGTATGACCGAACGGACGACGGTCAGCATGTGGATCTGAATGATCGCCCGTATTCAAAAGAACTATATTCAGGCAGAAAAAAGGCCCGGTTCGTGGTGAACCGGGCCTTTAGGAAAAGATTAGTTTGTTGAACCGGGAGCCAACACATCCATGATGCGGTTCAGGTCTTCTACACTTGCGAATTCGATGCTGACCTTTCCTTTCCTGACACCCAGCGAAATCTTCACGTTGGTATCCAGGCGGTCTGACAAGGATGATGCGAGGTAGTCAAGACGCTCATGACGCGCGCCGGGACGGGGCACATTGTTTTTCGGCTGCTTCGTCGGGTCCTGGTAAAGAGTGACAGCCTCTTCTGTGGCCCGTACCGACATACCCTCAGCGACGATCTTTTGGGCCAGACGCTCCATTGCGGCAGCATCTGGAAGGGACAGCAGCGCGCGGGCGTGACCGGCGGACAGAACGCCCGCAGCAACGCGCCGCTGCACCAACGGAGGAAGCTTGAGGAGCCGCAGTGTGTTTGACACCTGGGGCCGTGAGCGACCGATACGGTCAGCCAGCTGCTCATGCGTCGTGCCAAAGTCCTCCAGAAGCTGCTGGTAAGCCGCAGCTTCTTCCAAGGGATTCAGCTGGCTGCGGTGCAGGTTCTCCAACAATGCGTCGCGAAGGAGATCATCGTCGGTGGTATCCCTGACGATCGCGGGGATGGTTTCGAGTCCCGCAGCCTGAACGGCACGCCAACGACGCTCACCCATGACGAGCTCATATGGCTCACCACGGGATTCGGTTGATTTACGGACGACAATTGGCTGGAGGACGCCGATTTCCCGAACCGAGTGAACAAGCTCGGCCATGTCGTCTTCATCGAAGACGGAACGCGGCTGCTTCCGGTTGGGATGGATCTCGGAAACGGGTATTTCGGCAAAACGGACACCCGGAACTTCAACAAGCTCAACATCGGCCTTGGATCCGGCGAACTCATCCAAAGGCTCGGCGGCAGCAACGTCCGGGCGGACCTCGGGGGATACCTCAGGCTCCTGGCCGGACTCAGCATTGTCAGACTCACCTCTCCCGGCTGGAGGAGCCGGTGGAGTGGCGACCTTCTTGGCTGTGGCAGCACTGGAAGTACGGGAAGTAGCATCGGTAGCCGGGGAGGCGGTGTTCCTGGCAGTCGACTTCGCCGGGGCCTTCCGGGCCGGCGGGGCAGTCAGCTTCTCGGCTACGGTCTTTGCTGTGCCCGCGGCATTTTCGTCCGAGGGTTCGGTCTTCCTTCTGCCCTCGGGAAAGAAGAGATCTACAGGACGGGATACGGCTGCACCGTTACCCTGCCCATTGGACGCGGCGGAACTTGGAATCAGCGCGCCAAGACCGCGGCCTAGGCCCCGTCGCTTCTCGCTCATGGGTAAATCCCTCCAGTGGTAGAACCAGGCGTGAGCCGGTTCCGGTCGTTGCAGTGTTGAAGATATTAGCGTTCTGCTATTTCAGCAGCGGCTTCCAAGTAAGACAGGGCTCCACTGGAGGATGGGTCGTACGTCATGACCGTCTGCTGGTAGCTCGGTGCCTCTGAGATCCGTACCGAACGGGGCACCACTGCAGACAGCACCTGGTCGGGGAAGTGCGTCCGCACCTCGGCAGCAACCTGCGCAGCCAGGTTGGTGCGGCCGTCGTACATGGTGAGCAGGATGGTTGAGACGACGAGATCAGCGTTGAGGTGCTTCTGAATCATCTCGATGTTTTTGAGAAGCTGGCTCAAACCTTCGAGGGCATAGTATTCGCACTGGATAGGAATCAGGACTTCATTGGCTGCGCAGAAGGCGTTGACGGTGAGGAGCCCCAGGCTTGGCGGGCAGTCGATGAAGATGTAATCGAGACGCTCTTCGCCGTTCTTTTCACGGGTCTTTGCATAGACGTCGATCGCCCGGCGCAGTCGCTGCTCCCGTGCTACCAGCGATACCAGCTCAATCTCGGCACCTGCCAAGTGAATGGTGGCCGGCGCGCAGATGAGCTTGTCGATATCGGGGCACTGGGCCACCACATCTGCCAGGGCAACATCGTTGATCAGGACGTCATAGATGCTGTCCACATCGGCATGGTGCTCAATACCCAGCGCGGTGGAGGCATTGCCCTGGGGATCGATATCGATCACCAGGACGTTCAGTCCCGCTGCTGCCAAAGCGGCGGCGATGTTGACGGTGGTGGTGGTCTTACCCACGCCGCCCTTCTGGTTGGACACGGTGAAGATGCGTGTCTTTTCGGGACGCGGCAGCTTACGTCCCATCAGGCGCTCACGGCGCTTCGTTTCATGGGCCAGCTCCCGCGCAATAGGGCTGGAATCGTCGATTGCATCAATGATGTTGGTTCGACCTGCTGAGGTTGTTTCACGTGAAACAAGCGAGGAGGTTCCAAGGTTTGATACTTGTTTTGGGTGAATTCCCCCTCTGCCGGGGACCGAAAACGGGCCAGCGACAGAACGAGCTGACCCCAATGACACAAACGGCGGTATCCGTTGTGCGGAGGCTTCACTACTGGTCACTGGGGCACACTCACTCTCGTTCAGCCAATTTTGCTGCCGTTGACTAGCCTAACTGCTTGACCCGGCAGACTTCGGTCACCGGGCCTTGATTAGGATTTCTTTTGGGACTTGTTCACAACGATGCGGACTACGGTGGTGGGCTCCTCAAGCAGGTTGTCACCAACTGTAAGGACAGACGTCTGAACACCGCCCAATTTTCGAATGACCTTGGCGGCCTTCTCGATTTCCTCGGCCGCGCTGCGGCCTTTAATGGCAACAACCTCGCCATGGCCGGCCAGGAGGGGGATGGTGAGGCCGGCCAGGTTGCTCAAGGCAGAAACTGCCCGCGCTGTCACCACATCGGCTTCCACTTGGCCCACTGCCAGCTCAGCACGGGTCCGCATCACCGTCACGTTATCCAGTCCGAGGTCGTCGACCACTTCCTGAAGCCAGATCACCCTGCGTTCCAGCGGCTCGATCAGGGTCAGTTCCAGGTCCGGCCGCGCAATCGCGAGGCAGAGGCCGGGCAGCCCGGCGCCGCTTCCGACGTCGGCCACGTGGCTGCCCTGGGCAATCTCGCTTTCGATGACGGCGCAGTTGAGTACATGCCGGCTCCAGAGCCGCGGAATTTCCCGTGGGCCAATCAGCCCGCGCTCTGTTCCGGAAGTAGCCAGATGTTCGACGTAGCGCTTGGCCAGGTCCAGCCGGTCGCCGAAAATCTTCTCAGCGGCCAGAAGCTCAGCTGCCGTGATGTCAACCATGATTAGCGGGTCAGCAATTCTCTAGTCTGCGGAAACAACAATGTGGCGTCCGGTGCCTTCGCCCTCGGACTCGCTGACGAGGCCCAGGTCAGCAACAGCGTCGTGAACAATCTTCCGCTCGTAGGCGCTCATCGGTTCCAGCGCCACGGACTGGCCGGTTTCCTTCACCGTAGCCGCAGCGTCTTCCGCGATCTTCTGCAGGTGGCCGGTGCGTTCCTGCCGGTAGCCGTTGATATCCAGGACCAGCCGTGAACGGTTCTCCGTCGCGGACAGCACAGCAAGCCTGGTGAGCTCCTGAAGGGCTTCAAGGACTTCGCCGTCCTCGCCCACCAGGCTGTCCAGGCCTTCGGTCTCCTCTTCGGCAACGATCGAAATATAGGTGCGGCCGTTGCGGACCTCAATGTCGATGTCCCCATCGATGTCAGCGATGTCGAGCAGTTCCTCCAAGTAATCCGCCGCGATGTCGCCTTCTTCTTCAAGACGGCTGACAGCTGAAACCTTGGGGGAGGAAGCTTCTTCGTTCACGGACTCGTCCTGATCTTCGAGGATCTCTTCAGAAAGGGCGTGTTCGGTACTCTCGGCTGACATTACTTCTTCTTCCTGTTCTTGCGTTGTGGCTGGACACGCTGGCCCTTGGATTCAGCGACGGCGGCCGCGGCAGCAGCGTCCGCTGCTTCATCCTTCTTGCCGCTCAGGATCGAAAGGGCCGGAAGGCCCTTGGCGGCACGGCGTTCGGCGAGGGCCTTTGCGGCGGGGGATCCCGGCGTCGGCATGCGGCGGATGACGAAGAACTGCTGGCCCATGGTCCACAGGTTTGTGGTGGTCCAGTAGATCAGGACGCCAATGGGGAAGTTGATGCCACCCACGCCAAAGACGATGGGCAGGATGTAGAGCATCATCTTCTGCTGGCGCATGAAGGGGCTGGCCATGGCTTCTTCAGACATGTTCTTGGCCATGATCTGCTTCTGGGTGATGAACTGCGAGGCCGTCATGGCCAGGATCATCAGAATCGAGAGGATGGCAACAGTGATCTGGTTATCGCCGCCGCCGCCGTGCAGCAGCGTTGCATTCAGCGGTGCACCGAAGATGGTGGAGTCGTCGAACTGCACCACCTGGTCGTGGCTCATGGCACCGATGCCCTCGCCCTTGTCGCGGGCACCGGAGATGCCGGACAGCACAGTGAACAGGGCGAAGAAGAACGGCATCTGGATCAGCATGGGCAGGCAGGCCGAGAACGGGTTGGTCCCGTGCTTCTTGTACATGGCCATCTGTTCCTGCGCCATTGCCTGGCGGGACAGCTGGTCCGTCTTGCCCTTGTACTTGTCCTGGAGCTTCTTCAGGTCCGGCTGCAGCAACTGCATGCCGCGCTGGGCCTTGATCTGCTTGACGAAGACGGGAATCAGGGCGGCACGGATCACCAGCACGAGGCCAATGATGGACAAGGTCCAGGTCCAGCCGGAGGCTTCAGGAAGCCCAATAGCAGTCAGGCCCTCATGGAAGCCCACCATGATGATGGACACAAGCCATTTGAACGGAAACATGATTGTTTCAAAGAAGTCCATACTTATCCCTATTCGTCAGGCCGCACTGCGGCCTTCTTCATCAGTCCGAGCAGCCAAGTACTTGTCCGGGTTGTTCAGCACAACAATTGTGGGGGCTTGGCTCTCCGGCCAATCCCGCTTACCGGCGGGGACATGGTCCACGCCGCCGGCATTCCATGGATGGCAGCGGCCAAGGCGCCTGACTGCGAGCCAGCTGCCCTTGACGGCTCCATGGACAGTAACCGCTTCAAGGGCGTAGGCCGAGCATGAAGGGAAGAATCGGCAGACCTGGCCGTAGAAGGGAGAAATCACCTTGCGGTAGGCCTTGAGCAACACGATGAGGATGTTCCTGGGCAGGTTCCACAAGAACATCCCGACGGCGGCGGCAACAGGATGGGGACGGGCGACGACGGCGGTGGCGTTACGCACGCGGGGTCCCCTCCTGTGTTGTACCGGCCGAACCGTTGGCGGCAGCCTTCGGGAGGCGGCCGGCCAGCCGGGTCAGCGTCGATTCCAGTGCAGCGTTGTAGTCCGACAGCAGCTGATCCCAGCTGGCAGTCGCGGACGCAGGAAGCGCCCGGACCACTATGGCGAAGCCTGTGCCATGCTCGCGCAGCGACGCAGCACCTGCTTCTCTTAGTCTCCTCTTAACGAGGTTCCTGACCACAGCGTTCCCTACACTCTTGGAAACGATGAACCCGATCCGGCTGGGTTCGTCGGCAGCAATAGCTGCCGCATATAACACTACGTTCCGGCGCCCATTGCGGACACCGGAACGTACAGTTGTTGAAAAATCGGATGCAGTCCTTAAGCGGTTGCGGGTGGCCAGCACCTTAAACTCGCAAAGAGATGTCTACCGAAAAGTTCAGTTATTTAAGCCGACAGCTCGGTACGGCCCTTGCCACGACGGGCTGCCAGGATGGCGCGGCCGGCACGGGTACGCATACGAAGGCGGAAGCCGTGCTTCTTGGCTCGACGGCGGTTATTCGGCTGAAAAGTCCGCTTGCTCACGTTAGTTACTCCAGTGGATCAAAGGTGCGCCCACCCGATCAGTATGGGGAAGAACTGGCCGACGCTAAGTTTTGTATATGCACGCTTCCCCCGGCTGCTCAAACGCGGAGCGCCTGAGAGATTCAGATGGGGCCAAAAAGCGGACACAAAGGACTTCACAACGTTAGGGCAATTTAAGCCTTCGAGTCAAACCGGCTGGTCGCCCCCACGCTATCCCCAGCTGTGCCTAACCCACCCGCCGTGCCTGTGGATGAAGTGGCTCACAAGCCCCTTTTTCGAACAACAACCGTGTAATTATCCACAAGCTACTTGCCAGCTATCTTCTAGGCTTTTCATCCCCTAGAGTGGCTCAGTAGCCGATTATCCACGGACTGTGCATAACCCTGTGGATGAAGCTGAACCGATAGCGGTTCACGACTTGCGGCTGCAGGCAATGCAGGCAAAGCAAGTTTTGAGGGAACCGATTGATGACAGTAGACGAAGCCAACCACGCCAATACTGTCGGAAGTTCCTGGCGGCGCGTTGTCAGCCTGCTGGAACAGGACCACCGTGTTTCACCGCGGCAGCGTGGCTTTGTCATCCTCGCCCAGGCGCAGGGCCTGATTGGCTCCACCCTCCTGGTGGCGGTTCCCAATGAACTCACCCGTGAAGTCCTCCAGACGCAGGTCAAGGACGCCCTCGATGATGCCCTGCACAACGTCTTCTCCGAGGACATCCGGTGCGCCATCGACGTCGACACAGACCTGGTTCCCATCCACGAGGAGCCCGAACCCGCCGTCGAGCCGTCCTTCGCTTCGGACCAGCTGATCGAGCAAAAGCCGCAGCCCATGCTTCCCAGCACCTCCCATGAGTTTGGCCGGCTGAATCCGAAGTATGTCTTCGACACCTTCGTGATCGGTTCCTCCAACCGGTTCGCCCACGCTGCCGCCGTCGCCGTCGCCGAGGCCCCGGCAAAGGCATACAACCCGCTGTTCATCTACGGCGATTCCGGATTGGGCAAGACCCACCTCCTGCACGCGATCGGCCACTATGCCCGCCGCCTGTACAGCGGTATCCGCGTCCGCTACGTCAACTCCGAAGAATTCACCAACGACTTCATCAACTCCATCCGCGATGACGAAGGCGCCAGCTTCAAGACCACGTACCGGAACGTGGACGTCCTGCTCATCGACGACATCCAGTTCCTGGCCGGCAAGGACCGGACGCTGGAGGAGTTCTTCCACACATTCAACTCGCTGCACAACAACAACAAGCAGGTGGTCATCACCTCGGACCAGCCGCCCAAGCTGCTCGCGGGGTTCGAAGACCGGATGAAGTCCCGCTTCGAGTGGGGCCTGCTGACAGATATCCAGCCGCCGGAACTTGAAACCCGCATCGCCATCCTCCGCAAGAAGGCCCTGAGCGAAGGTCTGTCCGCGCCCGATGATGCCCTCGAGTACATCGCTTCCAAGATCTCCAGCAATATCCGTGAACTCGAAGGTGCCCTGATCCGCGTCACGGCCTTCGCCAGCCTCAACCGGGAGGCCGTGGATGTGGCGCTGGCGGAAATGGTCCTCAAGGACCTCATCACCGACGACGGCGCCCAGGAGATCACCTCGAGCCAGATCCTGCAGCAGACGGCCGACTACTTCAAGCTCAGCATGGAAGAGCTCTGCAGCAAGTCACGGACCCGCACTTTGGTGACTGCCCGGCAGATCGCCATGTACCTGTGCCGGGAGCTGACGGACATGTCCTTGCCCAAGATTGGACAGGAGCTCGGCGGCCGCGACCACACCACCGTCATCCACGCCGACCGGAAGATCCGCGAGCTGATGGCCGAACGCCGTGTGATCTACAACCAGGTAACAGAGCTGACCAACCGCATCAAGCAGCAGCAGCGCGACTCCTAAGCGCCCCGCCTATACCTTATTAACAGGTGCATGTGGATAAGCCTGTGGATAGTTAAGGGGACAACCGCGGTTAATGGGCTTAAAACCCTTAAGCCGCCTGTGGATCGGCAAAATCGCCAAAATTCTTATCCCCATCCACACCCTGTTTAAAACCTGCTGCGCCCACAGTCCATGAACAGGGCTTAACCGCCGGAACGCGGGGCGGGACGAGGTTATCCACAGTTTCCACAGCAGTTATTAACACTACTAATCCCAAAAAATTGAAATCCCTCAAACAACAAGATCGATCCGCACCCCGCAAGGGTCGGGCCGGGCCGCCCCGGCCTTCCCCAGGACGGACTCGGGGGATGGGTTAATCCCGGATCTTCCGGCTAAGCTGTCAGCAGCGCTCCCATCCTCGGGTTCCTGCGTGGTTTCCATCAGCAGGGACCATGCACGTTCCGTGTGTGGGGCACCACTTTTTGGGATTCCCCCACGGGAGTTTCCAGTCCACATGGCAGCAGCAATGAAAGGCGGCACCCTTCCGTGAAGTTCAGAGTCGATCGGGACGTCCTGGCAGAAGCCGTCACCTGGACAGCCCGGTCCTTGTCTCCGCGGCCGCCTGTGCCCGTACTTTCCGGGCTGCTTTTGAAGGCTGAGGCCGGAACAGTCAGCCTCTCGAGCTTTGACTACGAAACCTCCGCCCGCCTGGAAATTGCAGCCGACATCCGGGACGAAGGCACCATCCTGGTGTCCGGGCGCCTGCTTGCCGATATCTGCCGAAGCCTCCCGTCGGCTCCTGTCGACGTCGAAACCGACGGCAACAAGGTGACTCTCACCTGCCGCCGCAGCAGCTTCCACCTGGCCACAATGCCTGAAGCCGAATATCCGCCGCTGCCGGCGTTGCCGGCTATCAGCGGAACCGTGCCCGGGGACTCCTTCGCCCAGGCTGTTTCCCAGGTGATCATCGCTGCGAGCAAGGACGACACCCTCCCCATCCTGACCGGTGTCCGGATGGAAATCGAAGACGACCTGATCACCCTTCTCGCCACGGACCGCTACCGCCTTGCCATGCGTGAGGTTCCGTGGAAGCCGGTGACCCCCGGCATCTCCACCAGCGCCCTGGTCAAGGCAAAAACCCTGAACGAAGTAGCGAAAACGCTCGGCAACAGCGGAGATATCAACCTGGCCCTCTCCGACGACGACAGCCGCCTGATCGGCTTCGAAAGCGGCGGACGCACCACCACGTCCCTGCTGGTTGACGGCGACTACCCGAAGATCCGCTCGCTCTTCCCGGAATCCACCCCCATCCACGCCACGGTGCAGACCCAGGAACTGGTGGAGGCTGTCCGCCGTGTGTCGCTCGTGGCCGAACGCAACACCCCGGTCCGGCTTGCCTTCACCGAGGGCCAGCTGAACCTGGACGCCGGTACCGGCGAAGACGCCCAGGCATCAGAGGAACTTGAGGCCCAGCTTTCCGGTGAGGACATCACGGTGGCCTTCAACCCGCACTACCTGGTGGAAGGCCTGAGCGTCATCGAAACCAAGTTCGTCCGGTTCTCCTTCACCTCTGCTCCCAAGCCCGCAATGATCACCGCCCAGGCAGACGCCGACGGCGAGGACCAGGATGACTACCGTTACCTGGTGATGCCCGTCCGCCTCCCCAACTAGTCCCCATCGGCTCCCAGCCTTCGCAAGCTCAGGCCGGGCCCCTCGCCGATGGGGCCCCAACCACCGCCACCCTCGCCTCGCAGAAAAGAGTTCCACCATGCACATTGGACTGATCGGCCTTGGCAAAATGGGATTCAACATGCGCGAACGGCTGCGCAAGGGCGGCATCGAGGTCACGGGTTATGACCGCAACCCGGACGTCACCGACGTCGCCTCGGTGGATGAACTCCTCGCCGCCATCCCGGCGCCCCGGCTGGTCTGGGTGATGGTTCCGGCCGGCGCGGTCACCGATGCCGTCATCATGGAACTGGCGGAGAAGCTGGACGAGGGCGACCTGGTGGTCGACGGCGGCAACTCCCGCTTCACCGAGGACCAGAAGCACGGCGAGCTCCTCGCCGCCAAAGGCATCCGGTTCGTTGACTGCGGAGTATCCGGAGGTGTCTGGGGGCTGCAGAACGGCTACGGCCTGATGGCCGGCGGGGACGCCGCAGACATCGAACGTGCACTGCCGGTCTTCGATGCACTGCGTCCCGAAGGTGAACGCGAGGACAGCTTTGTGCATGTAGGCGGCATCGGCGCCGGCCACTACGCCAAGATGGTCCACAACGGAATCGAATACGGCCTGATGCAGGCCTACGCCGAGGGCTACCAGCTGCTCGCTTCCAAGGACATCATCAACGACCTGCCCGGCACCTTCCGCGCCTGGCAAAAAGGCACCGTGGTCCGGTCATGGCTCCTTGACCTGCTGGTCAAGGCACTGGAAGAGGACCCTGGGCTGCAGAACATCGACGACTACGTCGAGGATTCCGGCGAAGGCAGATGGACGGTGGAAGAGGCCATCGCCAACGCCATCCCCGCCCCGGCCATCACGGCCGCACTGTTTGCCAGGTTCGAGTCCCGTGAAGATAGTTCCCCTGCCATGAAAATGGTGTCTGCCCTCCGGCACCAATTCGGCGGACACGCAACCCGTCCGGCCAAGTAGCATCCACCGGGGACCGCTGCTGTCCCCAGAATTGTCGAAACCCGCGTGTATCTGGAACACCTTTCCCTGACCGATTTCCGCAGCTACGCCCAGGTTGACCTTGCCTTCGAACCGGGCGTCACCGTCCTGGTGGGATACAACGGCATCGGCAAAACCAACCTGATGGAAGCCATTGGCTACCTTGCCACGCTGAGCTCCCACCGGGTCAGTTCAGACGGACCCCTCCTGCGGTTCGGTACAGACCGCGCACTCGTCAGGGCACGGCTTGTCCGCGGCGGGCAAACCACCGTCCTGGAACTGGAAATCAACGCCGGGCGGGCTAACCGCGGCCGCATCAACCGCAGCAACCCGGTACGTGCCCGCGATCTGCTGGGCATTTGCCAGACCGTCCTCTTCGCTCCGGAGGACCTGGCGCTGGTCAAGGGTGACCCTTCGAACCGCCGGCGTTTCCTGGACGAACTGCTCGCCAGCCTCATCCCGCACCACGCTGCCACCCGCAGCGACTACGACAGGGTGCTGAAACAACGCAACGCCCTGCTCAAATCGGCGCGCGGCGGAAAGTTCACCTCCGGACACGAGGCAACCCTGGACGTATGGGACCAGCACATGGCAAAAGCGGGCGCCGAACTGCTCCACGCGCGCCTCGAACTGGTGGAGCGCCTGCGCCCGCACCTGGCACGCGCCTATGCCGAACTGACGGACGGGTCCAAATCCGCTGACGCCACCTACCGCTCCACGCTGCAGAACCAGATGGACGACGACGGCGCGCCGCTGCCAGGTGGGCCACGCACCACAGTGCCAGGCACCGCCGTCGAACCGGACGACCTGCGCGCCTTATCCGTGGAAGAGCTCACCGAACGCTACGTCCGGGCCTTCGCCGAATCACGGAAAAAGGAGGTGGAACGCGGTATTTCGCTGGTGGGCCCGCACCGCGATGACCTGGAACTTGTCCTGGGACAGGCGCCGGCGAAAGGCTATGCCTCGCACGGTGAAACCTGGTCCATGTGCCTGTCCCTTCGGCTGGCTTCCTACTACGTGATGCTCGACGACGCCCGCACGGGCGGGTCCGCCCCCATCCTGATCCTCGACGACGTTTTTGCCGAACTGGATGTGCAGCGGCGGCGTAAACTGGCCGCTATAGTCTCCGGCGCGGAACAGGTCCTGGTGACCGCCGCCGTCGACGCCGATATCCCGGAAGAGCTGTCCGGACGGCGGGTGAAAGTCATCCCGGGAGGAATTGATGGTCAGGGACAGTGAAGACGGCGGGCTGCAGCCCGGCCGCGATCCCGACAACATTGATGCCCCGCAGGCAGCACTGAACAGAATGCGGGAGGCCGCCGCGGCGCGCGGCGAAATCCGCAGGAAGGCAGTGCGCCCGGGGTCCGCAAAAGCCAAAAACGGAATCCGGGACACCCGCGGCTTCAGCCAGTTCCACGCCACCGGCCGCGACCCCCTGGGACTGGGCAAAGTGGTGGGCCGGCTGGTAGCCGAACGCGGCTGGACATCACCTGTGGCCGTCGGCTCCGTCATGGCCGAATGGGCCACCCTGGTGGGACCGGAAATCTCAGCCCACTGCACTCCTGAAAGCTTTACGGCCACCACGCTCCACGTCCGCTGCGATTCAACCGCATGGGCAACCCAGCTCCGCCTGCTGAGTGCCAGCCTGCTCGAGAAATTCAGGGTGGAGCTCGGCGACGGAGTGGTCACCAGCATCCAGGTGCTGGGCCCCTCGGCCCCGAGCTGGCGCAAAGGCGGCCGGACCGTCAATGGCCGCGGCCCCCGGGATACCTACGGCTAGGTTCGCTGCCGACTCTTGAAAATACCCCCAACGGCGTGTAGAGCGCTGAAAGGGCCCGAGGGTGTATAGGCACCCGGAGGCCGTCCTTCTGGGGCGCCCTAGGCGCGGTCAACGGCCTCACACAGCCACGTTGCCGCCGGTCCACACCCCTGGAATGCGGGGTTATGGCCTGTTTCGCGGTAGAATCGTTGCAGATAACTGGGCGCGGGTGAAACGTTGACTGAGTCCGTTCTCCGTGCGCATCCGGCACACGGAGTGCGGGCCCCCAACCGTCAGCAAGTCACCGGCGCCATAAGTTTGTGCCTGTTGGCGGGTGACTTTTCCGGACGGAAGGGAAACCGGCCGGCCATCATCGAGAACAGAGGAGTCGACAGCGCCTGTGGCTAACGACAATACAGATATTCTGGCAGTTGAACCCGCAGTCGAGGATGCCCGTACCCCAGACACCCCGGCGGAATCCGCGAAGCCGCGCGAGTACGGCGCCAGCGACATCACTGTCCTTGAAGGCCTCGAAGCAGTCCGGAAGCGACCGGGCATGTACATCGGTTCCACCGGACCGCGCGGGCTCCACCACCTGGTGTACGAAGTGGTGGACAACTCCGTCGATGAGGCCCTGGCCGGGTACTGCACCCACATCGAAATCGTCCTGCAGGCCGACGGCGGCGTCAAAGTCGTGGACGACGGCCGCGGCATCCCCGTGGACATGCACCCCACAGAGCACAAGCCCACCGTCGAAGTGGTCATGACCATCCTGCACGCCGGCGGCAAGTTCGGCGGCGCGGGCTACGCGGTTTCCGGCGGCCTGCACGGCGTGGGCATCTCGGTGGTCAACGCGCTGTCCAGCCGCGTGGACACCGAGGTCCGCCGCCAGGGCCACGTCTGGCGCATGTCCTTCGCTGACGGCGGCAAGCCCCAGGGCAGCCTGGTCAAGGGCGAAGAGACCGACCGCACCGGCACCACTCAGACCTTCTACCCGGACCCGGCAATCTTCGAAACCACCGAGTTCGACTTTGAGACCCTCCGCGCGCGGTTCCAGCAAATGGCCTTCCTCAACAAGGGCCTGCGCATCACTCTGACGGACGAACGCGCACCCGCCAAGGATGACGCCGACGCCGACCTTGACCTGGACGCGATCGCCACCGAAGGCGAGGTCAGCGCGGAGCACCGCACCGTGGTGTACCAGTACGACGAAGGCCTCCTGGACTACGTCAAGCACCTGAACTCCGGCAAGAAGGTGGACGTTGTCCACGAGGACGTCATCGCCTTCGAAACCGAGGACAAGGAACGCCGGATCGCCCTGGAAATGGCGATGCAGTGGACCAACGCCTACTCCGAGAGCGTCCACACCTACGCCAACACGATCAACACCCACGAGGGCGGAACCCACGAAGAGGGCTTCCGCGCTGCCATGACCTCCCTGATCAACCGCTATGCGCGGGAAAAGGGGATCATCAAGGAAAAAGACGACAACCTCACCGGTGACGACATCCGTGAAGGCCTGACCGCCGTCATCTCCGTCAAGCTGTCCGAGCCCCAGTTCGAGGGCCAGACCAAGACCAAGCTCGGCAACTCCGAGGTCAAGGGCTTCGTCCAGCGCGTGGTCACTGACGGCCTCGGCGACTGGCTGGAACGCAACCCGGGCCCGGCCCGCGATGTCATCCGTAAGGCAATTTCCGCAGCCCAGGCGCGGATGGCGGCCCGCAAGGCACGGGACAACGCCCGCCGGAAGAGCCCCCTGGAATCCTTCGGCATGCCCGGCAAGCTCTCCGACTGCTCCTCGAAGGACCCGGAGAAGTGCGAGGTCTACATCGTGGAGGGTGACTCCGCGGGCGGATCCGCCAAGCGCGGCCGCAACCCGGAAACCCAGGCCATCCTGCCCCTCCGCGGCAAAATCCTGAACGTGGAGCGCGCACGCCTGGACAAGGCCCTGGGCAATGCCGAGGTCCAGTCCATGATCACCGCTTTCGGCACGGGCATCGGCGAAGACTTCGACCTTTCGAAGCTGCGGTACCACAAGATCGTCCTGATGGCCGATGCCGATGTGGACGGCCAGCACATCACCACCCTGCTGATGACCCTGCTGTTCCGCTACATGCGGCCCCTCATCGAAAACGGCTACGTCTACCTGGCGCAGCCCCCGCTGTACCGGATCAAGTGGTCCAATGCGGCCCACGACTACGTCTACAGCGACCGGGAACGCGACGCCAAGCTGGTGGCCGGCCAGGCCGCAGGACGCAGGATTCCCAAGGACAACGGCATCCAGCGCTACAAGGGTCTTGGCGAGATGGACTACACCGAGCTGTGGGACACCACCATGGATCCGGACAACCGGACGCTGCTGCAGGTCACCATGGACGACGCCCTCGCCGCTGACCAGATTTTCTCTGTCCTCATGGGCGAAGACGTGGAATCACGCCGCAACTTCATCCAGCAGAACGCCAAGGACGTCCGGTTCCTGGATATCTAGAGCGCCGCTCCTAAATATTCAGAATCTGACATATACCTGAAACGGAAATAAATAAATGAGCGACGAAACACCCGAGACCCCGGCATCAGACGCCGGGACCCCGGACACCGTTCTTGAAGGCGACGTGCTGATTGACCGTGTGGAGCAGGTGGACCTGCAGACGGAAATGCAGCGGTCGTACCTGGACTACGCCATGGCCGTCATCGTGGGCCGTGCCCTCCCCGACGTCCGTGACGGACTCAAGCCCGTCCACCGACGCGTTCTCTACGCGATGTTCGACGGGGGCTACCGCCCCGACCGTTCCTTCAACAAGTGCGCCCGCGTGGTGGGCGAAGTCATGGGCCAGTACCACCCCCACGGCGACACCGCGATCTATGACGCCCTGGTCCGCCTGATCCAGGACTGGACCATGCGCTACCCGCTGGCACTCGGCCAGGGAAACTTCGGTTCCCCCGGCAACGACGGCGCTGCCGCACCGCGTTACACCGAAACCAAGATGGCGCCGCTGGCCATGGAGATGGTCCGGGACATCGACGAGGAGACCGTCGACTTCCAGGACAACTACGACGGCAAAAACCAGGAACCCACCATCCTTCCGGCCCGGTTCCCCAACCTGCTGGTCAACGGGTCCTCCGGCATCGCCGTCGGCATGGCCACCAACATCCCGCCCCACAACCTCCGCGAAGTGGCTGACGGCGTGCAGTGGTACCTGGCCAACCCGGGCGCCAGCCGCGAGGAACTGCTCGAAGAACTCCTGCTGCGGGTCAAGGGCCCCGATTTCCCCACCGGCGCCACCATCCTGGGCCACAAGGGCATCGAGGACGCCTACCGTACCGGCCGCGGTTCCGTCACCATGCGTGCAGTCGTCAACGTTGAGGAACTGCAGGGCCGCACCTGCCTGGTGGTTACCGAGCTTCCGTACCAGGCCAACCCGGACAACCTGGCCATCAAGATCGCCGAACTGGTCAAGGACGGCAAGATCCAGGGCATCGCCGACCTTCGCGATGAAACGTCGGGCCGCACCGGCCAGCGGCTGGTCATCGTCCTCAAGCGCGACGCCGTGCCCAAGGTTGTCCTGAACAACCTCTACAAGCACACTGAACTGCAGAGCAACTTCTCCGCCAACATGCTGGCCATTGTTGACGGCGTGCCGCGCACCCTGAGCCTGGATGCCTTCATCCGGCACTGGGTGACGCACCAGATGGACGTCATTGCCCGGCGCACCCGCTACCGCCTGCGCAAGGCGGAAGAAGAAGCGCATATCCTTCGGGCGCTGCTCAAGGCCCTGGACATGCTGGACGAGGTCATCGCCCTCATCCGCGCGTCGAACACCACCGAAGCAGCACGCGACGGACTCATGGAGCTCCTGGACATCGACGAACTGCAGGCCCGAGCCATCCTGGACATGCAGCTGCGCCGCCTCGCCGCCCTGGAACGCCAGAAGATCCAGGACCGGCACGCCGAACTCGAGGCACTGATCGCCGAGTACAACGCGATCTTGGGCTCCGAGCAGCGGCAGCGCGAGATCATCAGCACCGAACTTGGCGAGATCGTGGACAAGCACGGCGATGACCGGCGCACCAGGATCCTCATGGGCTACGACGGCGACATGTCCATGGAAGACCTCATCCCCGAAGAGGAGATGGTGGTCACTATCACCCGCGGCGGCTACGTCAAGCGCACGCGGAGCGACAACTACCGCTCCCAGCAGCGCGGCGGCAAGGGCATCAAGGGTGCCCAGCTCCGCGGTGACGACGTGGTGGAACACTTCTTCGTCACCACCACCCACCACTGGCTCCTGTTCTTCACCAACCTCGGCCGGGTGTACCGTGCCAAAGCCTATGAGCTGATGGAAGCCGGCCGGGACGCCAAGGGCCAGCATGTGGCCAACCTGATGGCGTTCCAGCCCGACGAACACATTGCCCAGGTCCTGGACCTGAAGGACTACCAGCAGGCACCATACCTGGTCCTCGCCACCAAGCGCGGCCTGGTCAAGAAGACGCGGCTTGAGGATTACGACACCAACCGTTCCGCCGGCGTGATCGCCATCAACCTCCGCGACGGCGACGAACTGGTCTCGGCGCAGCTGGTGTCCGAAACCGACGATTTGCTGCTGGTGTCACGCAAGGGCCAGTCCATCCGCTTCACTGCCACCGAGGACGCGCTCCGGCCCATGGGCCGCGCCACGTCCGGTGTCACCGGCATGAAGTTCCGCGAAGACGACGAGCTGCTCGCCGCCAACGTGGTCACAGACGGTTCCTACGTGTTCATCGTGACCGAGGGCGGCTACGCCAAGCGCACCGCAGTGGAGGAATACCGCCTCCAGGGCCGCGGCGGCCTGGGCATCAAGGTGGCCAAGCTTGCCGAGGAACGCGGCGACCTGGTGGGGGCGCTCATCGTCCAGGAGGAAGATGAAGTGCTGGTGGTCATGGAAGGCGGCAAGGTTGTGCGGTCCTCGGTGGCCGGCGTGCCTGCCAAGGGGCGCGACACCATGGGCGTCATCTTCGCGAAGCCGGACAAGAACGACCGGATCATCGAAGTGGCACGGAACAGCGAACGGGGTCTTGAGGGCGAGGAATCGCTGGAGGATGACGTAACGTTGGCTGAAGATGGCGGGACCCCCGGGGAATCCGCCGCGCCAGCAATGGCAGAAGAATCACCGGCCGTTGAGTCAGAGGACGCCTCGGGCGACGCTGAGCCGAACGAAGACAACACGGAGGTAACGAGTGAGTAATTCCGACTCATTTCCCAAGCCGAACAGTACTGTTCCCGACGGAAACCGGCCCTCGGCGGCGCCCCGCGTGAACGCGCCCGTTCGTCCGCAGCAGCGGCCGGCAGCGCCTGCCGGTGCTCCGGGCCAGCGTCCGGCCGTCCCCGGCCAGCGTCCCGTCCAGGGCCCGCAGGGCCAGCCCGGCCAGCGGCCGGCGCAGGGCCCCCGTCCTGCCGCTGTGGCTCCCGGGCAGGGAACGCCGGGGCTGGTCAAGCCGGCGCCAAAGGCAAAAGTCCGGCGTGCCCGGCTGCTGGTCAGCAGGGTTGACCCCTGGTCCGTCCTGAAAATGGCGTTCCTGCTGTCCGTGGCTTTGGGAATCGTCACAGTGGTGGCTGCCATCGTCCTGTGGACCGTCCTTGACCTCACCGGCATCTTCGACCAGGTGGACAGCCTGCTCGGCACGCTGGCCGGCTCCGAAGGCGGCGGCTTCGAACTGAAGAAGGTCGCATCCCTGGGACAGGTGGCTTCATTCGCCACCATCATCGCCGTGGTGAACGTGGTCCTCCTGACGGCGCTGTCCATGCTGTCGGCCGTGCTGTACAACATCTCCGCCACCCTTGTGGGCGGCATCGGCGTTACCCTCACCGACGATTAGGACCCCGTTTCCGACGGCTTCAGGCCGGCGGAAAGGCCCGATTTGAGATCGGGCCGGGATGTGCTGTAAAGTCATGTCTCGGCCCGATGAGGCATCGGGGCGTATAGCTCAGGCGGTTAGAGCGCTTCGCTGATAACGAAGAGGTCCCAGGTTCAAGTCCTGGTACGCCCACGGAACCTGTGCAGGTTCAAGTGGAGGTTTGGTTCGGGGTAACCCGCAGCCGGGCCGGAACGGGGAGCATGTGAAGAAGTTGCTGGTACTTGCAGCTGCAATCGCAGGCGTCCTGGTCTACCGGAAAGCACAGGAATCCGAAGCCCGGAAAGATGTCTGGAGCAAGTCAACCGATACGGTGGACTAGCCTGGACGCCCGGCCCGGGAGCTGGTCAAAGGCTCTCCGGTTCTAGGGTATGATTGACGGGTTGCTTCTTATGGGGGCATGGCGCAATTGGTAGCGCACCTGCTTTGCAAGCAGGGGGTTCGGGGTTCGAGTCCCCGTGCCTCCACCATAGGAAAGTCCCGGTCAGCGGAAACGCTGGCCGGGACTTTTGTTTTGCCCCGCAGGTACCGACATTAGGGTTGGACAGTGAACCTCTTACTCGCGGCCCTGGGTGTCCTGGGTGTTGCCTCTTCCGGCCCGCTGATTGCGGCCACCCTGGGTGCCACCAGCGTCAGTGCCCTGGCCATCGCCTTCTGGCGGAATGCCATCGGAGCGGCCGTTATGGCCACCCCCACCCTTGTCCGTGAACCCGGCCAGTTCGGCAGGGTCACCCGCCGCGAGTTCCGCTGGTCGCTGCTGGCCGCCGTCGCACTGGCCCTTCACTTCGCCTGCTTCATCACCTCACTGCAACTGACGTCCGTTGCCGCGGCCACCGCGCTGGTCTGCCTGCAGTCAGCCTGGATTGCCGTCTTCCAGCTGTTCCGCGGCATCCGCCACCGCTGGCAGGTGATGGCGGGGCTCAGCATCGCCTTCGCGGGAGTCGTGGCCATCACAGGGTTCGACATGGGCTCGTCCCCGGACGCGCTGCTGGGTGACCTCCTCGCCGTGGCCGGCGGAGCGCTTGCCGGCCTCTACACCCTGGCAGGGGGCAAGGCCCGGCAGAGCATGACCACGGGGACGTACACAACCCTGTGCTACGGGATGTGCGCTGCCTTGGTGGCACTGATGGCAGTGCTGGCAGGCCAGCCGCTGGCGGGCTTCGAGGCGGCGGGATGGCTGGGAATCCTTGCCATCACCGTGTGCGCGCAACTGGTGGGCCATACTGCTTTCAACCACCTGCTGGCCACCATGAGCCCGCTCCTGGTCTCGATGATCATCCTCCTCGAGATTCCGGGCGCCGCCCTGCTGGCGGCCGTCTTCCTCGGCGAGACGCTTCCCGCCGGCACCTATGCCGGGCTCGGCCTCATCCTTGCGGGACTAGCCGTCGTCGTCCTCGGACAGAGGCCCGGGAGGGCAGGGCGGCGGAACAGGGCACCCGGGGACGAACCGCCGTCGGACCGTCCCTTGGCGGAGCTGGGCACCGACTAGCTGGGCACCCACTAGCTAGGCACCCACTAGCTAGGCACCGACCAGCAGCGCGCGGAAGGATCAGGCCCGGGCCCGGGCAGAGGGGCGGCTACTGGCCGCCGCGGCGGACCGGCTGTGCTGTATTGACGGTGTGGATTGCCCGCAGGATCTTGGCCGGGAAATACACCGAGAAGAAGACCACCATGGGAGCCTTCAGCGCCATCTTCTTGACGTTGTGCGCCTTGTAGGTGCGGTCGAACCGCGTCACGTAGTAGCGGTAGTCGCGGGGTGAGTCCTCCAGCCGCCGCGCGGACATCCCGGAGACCATCTGCGGGCAGTACTGGATCTTGAGTTCGTGGTCGGCCAGGTGCAGGGACAAATCGATGTCCTCGTGCATCTCGTCCCGCTCATCGCGGCAGGTCTCAGCCCGAATGGTTGCCCAGGCGGAGGCGCGCAAGGCCATGTTTGACCCGAACAGGAAGTGGTACTGGTGCTTGGCCAGCTTCAGCATCAGCTGGCGCATCTTGTCGTCGGCCTTGAGCCCGAAGCGGCGCATGGGCATGTCGTAGTAGACCACCGGGCCGGTGGCTGCCTGGACCGAGGAATCGAGGAACGCCCGCTGCACCTGCTCCACCCAGTCGGGCTCCAGCACCGAATCAGCATCGATGCGGCCCAGGACGTCACCCGTTGCGTTGTCCAGGCCGAAATTGCGGGTGGGAATCAGTCCCTGTTCCCGGTCCTGGCTCAGCAGGATAAGGGGGCTTTCCGGATACTCAAGCTGCATTTGCCGCACGATGTCAGCTGTGCGGTCTTTGGAAAGGTTGTCCACCACGATGATTTCGTGGGCGGGGACGGACTGGTAGATGGCAGCTATAAGGCACTGCCGGATGACGCTCTCCTCGTTGTACGCCGGGATAACGATGGACACACGGGGCAGCTCGGCTGCGTCGTTCAAGGCATCCCCAAGGGATTGATCGGCTGACATCACCTCAAATCTAGCACCGCCCGGCAGTCCTGCCCGGAAGGGGAAGCAGGACATCGGATGAAGATTAGGAGTCCCGGAGACAGCAGAAGGGGCCCCGTGCAACGGGACCCCTTCCGGTGATGCTGTGACTAAGCCTGGGTGCTGCCCTTGTCTGCGTTGCTCCTGGTGGCCGACTTGGCGTCGGCGGCAACCGTGGCAGTGCTGTCGGAAACATCCTCGGCCACGTGCTTGGCCTTGTCGGCAGCGTCCTCGGCCTTTTCCTTGGCGGCGTCCGCAGCCCCGGAGGTCTTGTCCGCACCGGCGGCTGCGAAGGACGCGGTGGCGTCTGCCACCTTGTCCGAGGCGTCCAGGGCGGTTTCCTTGACGTCATTGACCGTCGTTGCGGGGACCGGAGCCGGCGTGGACGTGACGGGCGACGGGGTCTTCCAGGGGTCCTCGACCGGCTTGGAGGCCTTCCAGGCCGCAACGCCAGCAGCGACCGCTGCGGCAATGACGCCAAAGACCAGCCAGCCGCGCTGCTTCTTGGGCGGCTCCGGCTGTGCCAGCTGGATGCCGACGGTACGTCCGGCTCCGGTGGCGGCCGCCTTCAGCTGGCTGCCCGTGGCCTGGGCCTGCTCCTGGATGATGTGGACGATTCCCACGTCACCAAGCTTCTGCGCGACGGCGTCAACGCGGGCCGGGGTGTTCTCCAGGGTGCGGTGCACGGCCTCGGAAGCGTGGCCGATCTGGTCCGACAGCCGGGGCAGGTACTCCACGACGACGCGGTCGCGGGCGCTCAGGACCACCGGGGTGGCCTTGTCCAGCGCTTCATGCAGCCGCGGGGAGGCGCCCTCCACGGCGTCATTGATCCTGGGGGCGAGCTGCGCCAGGCCGTCCTGGATGCGGGGAGTCACGGTGGCCACGCCGTCCGCCAGGTTGTGCGCCGCCGACTTCAGGCCTTCCTGGATCTTGGGAGATGCGGTGTCCAGGCTGTGCTGGAGGCGGGGAACAGCCCAGTCCACAGCTGCTTCCACTCGGGGGCCCGCCCAATCCTTGGCATTCTCAACGGCGCCAATGACTGACAGCTCAAGGTCACGGGCAATACGATCCGATTTCTTCACAACTACCTCCCGATTAATGTGACGGTTTGTGGTTAGCCTACGTGGCTTGGTCATCACCGGCTATTCACACGGCGGATTTGAGGCAGATTTCACCCAGCGCGGAACTGTTGCCGAGGCCGCCTGCGCCCTTGGACGGCGTGGAAGAATGGGCCCTATGACTGCCATCGCAACTGCAAAAGCAACCATCCACACGAGCCTCGGCGACATCAGGGTTAACCTCTTCGGGAACCATGCGCCCAAGACCGTCAAGAACTTCATCGGCCTCGCCACCGGCGAGCAGGCGTGGACCCACCCCGAAACCGGCGAGGACAAGACCGGCACCCCGCTGTACAACGGAACCATCTTCCACCGCATCATCAAGGACTTCATGATCCAGGCCGGCGATCCGCTGGGCCGCGGAACGGGTGGCCCCGGTTACCGGTTCGACGACGAAATCCACCCTGAGCTCAGCTTCAACCAGCCCTACAAGCTGGCCATGGCCAACGCCGGCATCCAGATGGGCAAGGGCACCAACGGCTCACAGTTCTTCATCACCACCATCCCCACCGACTGGCTCCAGGGCAAGCACAGCATCTTCGGCGAGGTGGCGGACGACGAATCCAAGAAGGTTGTTGACGCCATCGAGGGTGTCCGCACCGGCATGGGCGACCGCCCGGTGGAGGACGTCACCATTAACAGCATCGACATCGAACAGCTGTAATACCGCACCATGAGTTACGGAATTCCGTCGGCTGAGCCGTCCGCCCAGGTCCCGGTGTGCCCCCGGCATCCGGACCGGCCTTCGTATGTGCGATGCCAGCGGTGCGGGCGCCCCGCGTGCCCCGACTGCCAGCGGGCGGCCGCCGTCGGATTCCAATGCGTTGACTGCGTCAACGAAACAAGGCGTACGACGCCGGAGGTACGGACCGTCTACGGCGGCGCCGTTGCCACCGGCAAACCTATGGTGACGTTTGGGATCATCGCCGTCTGCGCGGTGCTGTACGTCCTGCAGTGGCTGATCCCCAACGACGCCGTCTACCAGAGCCTGGGCTTTGCGAATATCTATGCCGAGCCGCGTTACGGGCAGTTTGAGCCATGGCGGATGCTCACGGCCGCATTCCTGCACTCCCAGGGGTTCATCCTTCACATCGCGCTGAACATGTACATGCTCTGGGCGTTTGGCCAGGCCCTTGAACCGCTGCTGGGGCGGGCCCGGTTCCTGGCGCTCTACCTGATTTCCGCGATCGGCGGCTCTGTGGGCTATCTCCTGCTCACTCCCCTGTACCAGCCGGGCCTGCCGCTTTATGGTGTGGTGGGTGCTTCCGGCGCCATCTTCGGGCTCTTCGGCGCCATGCTGCTGGTCCAGCGGCACCGGGGCGGCGACACCCGCCAGCTGTGGGTGTTGATCGCGATTAACGGCGTCGTCGGCTTCCTCATCCCCCAAATCGCCTGGCAGGCGCATCTTGGAGGCCTCATCACGGGCGGGCTCTGTGCTGCGGTGCTCGCCTACACACCCCGCGGACGCCGCCAGGGGCTGATCCAGGCCGCAGGCCTGGTGGCGGTACTGGTCCTGCTCGCAGTGGCGGTATGGGCCCGCGTCTCCATGTAATACCCGCGAACCCCCACCTGGACAGTTTCCATCACAAAACCCCCGGCGCTCACGGCGCCGGGGGTTTTTGTTTTCCACAGCCGTTATCCACAGTGTTGGTAACTTACACGCCTGTGATTCATAAGAACCAGCAACTTTCGCGCCGCGTTGCCGGGGTTTTCCCCGTTTGGCGCCTGTATTTCTCCACACCTGTGGATAACTCTTGGGGATAGGCATGTGCTTAAGTGGACAAAATGCCCCTGCTGCGCCGAACTGTGGAAAAGTCGCGCTTAGCTGTGGCTTTTCCGTGCCCGCCGTGCCGCGAGAGGGTGTCAATCAACAGCCTTATGCACACTGTTAATAAGTTCCGCCCATGTCATTCCGCTTGGAGAATCCCGGCGGATGGCAACGTGCAGGCCTCGGACGCCGAATTTTCCCCCAGCTGTTTCCACAGTTGTGGATAACTTGTGGGTATCGGGATGTTGGTAAGTGGATAAGCTTCTGATGCTCTTATCCTGCCGCCGGCTTCCAGGAGGAAACCTTGACCGCCACCACCAAGCACATCTTCCTCGACAAGCAGCATCCGGCGCTCTGGCGGGCCATTAACGGGCTGGCGCTCAAAATCAAGGAAGCTGCGCAGGACGCCGGCATCGACGCGAAGACCCTGGAACTCCTCAACGTGCGGATTTCCCAGATCAACGGCTGCGCCTACTGCCTGGACCTCCACGTGAGGGACGCGCTCAAGGCGGGTGAAACTTCCCAGCGGCTGGCCGTGCTTCCGGCGTGGCGGGACACGGCACTGTTCACGGAGAAGGAACGCGCCGCACTGGCCCTGGTCGAAAGCATCACCGAACTCCCCTCCGAGCGGCTGCGTGAGCAGGAGGAGGGTTTTGCCCGTGACTATCTGACCGAAGAGGAATTCTCGGTAGTGAGCTGGGCGGCTGCCAGCATGAACGCCTTCAACCGCATCTCCATCACCAGCCACCACCCTGTGCGCCGGGAGCGCTAACCTGGAGGCTCTCCGGGCCCGCGATTGATTATCCACAGGTATTCCACACTGTTAATAACTGCATTTCGGGGGCGTGATTCGGAAGTTGGCCCCAGTTCTGGCCCTCGGCCCGGGCTGCGCCTGGTTATCCGCAGGTTTTCAACACTGTGGATAACTTTCCCAACAGCTGGGGAGAACCCGCTACCCCGTAGAAACGGTCCAAACCCCTGATGAACCCCTCCGGTGGCTGTCCACGAGGTGTGTGTCCACCATCCCGATGGCTTCCATCAAGGCGAACATGGTGGTTGGCCCAACGAAGGAGAAGCCCTTTTTGCGGAGGGCTTTGGAGAGCGCTACGGACTCCTCGGACTGGGTGGGGATATCGGTGTGTACCACCGGCTGTGGAGTCTTTGCAGGCTGGAATTTCCAGACGAAGTCCACCAGGCCGCCCTCTTGCCGCAGGGCGAGAGTGGCCCGGGCGTTCCTGATGGCGGCCAGGATCTTCAGTCTGTTCCGCACGATGCCGGGGTTCTGCAGGAGGCGTTCCACGTCAGCGTCGGTAAACAACGCCACGGCATCGGGATTAAAGTCCGCGAAGGCGGCACGGAAAGCCGGACGCTTCCGCAGGATGGTGGCCCAGGAAAGCCCCGACTGGAAGCCTTCCAGGCAAATACGTTCGTACAGGCCACGTTCGTCCGTGACCGGAAGGCCCCATTCATGGTCGTAGTAATCCCGCATCAGCGGATCCACTGATGCCCAGGCCGGCCGGGCCAGGCCGTCGTCGCCCACCACCACGCCTGACGTGTCAGCTGCCATACGTATCTCCCGGCGGAATGGGCCCGTGGGCGGTGAGGAAAGGCTAGGAGCGCCAGCGCGTGGTCATCAGGAAGCCCACGATGGCGATGCCAAAGCCGGCCACGATGTTCCATGATTCCCACGCCTGGACGGGAAAACGTCCCTCGCTGATGTAGAACGTGATGATCCAGAACAGGCCAATAATCATCAGGCCAAACATCACGGGCTTGAACCACACCGGATTTGGTTTGTATGCCTGGGGGGAAGCCTTCTCGGCTGTGCTGGCAGTCTTCTTGCGCGGCTTTGACTCGGGCACTGGCTCTCCTTGGCGGGCTGAGGCAAGCTCGGCGTCCCGGGCTTGATATCCTGCAAGAAGGAAATTGCCAGCGGTCTGCGCGATCTTGGTCAAATCTGGATTCTTACTAGCAGCCAATTCTAGCCGGAGTTCACGGGCCGCCGGTGCCCACCGGAACCGCCCCGAGGAGAACGCGTGGTATTGCAGGAGAAGGTGAGGCCAGCCGCTGCGCCGGCTGCCGGCGGCGGGATTCTGCGCGGAACCATCCAGGTGCTCGGTGAGCTGCTGATTACCGCCGGCATCATCCTCCTGCTGTTCGTCGCCTGGCAGCTGTGGTGGACCAACGTGGAATCCGACGCCAAACAGAGTGAAGTCATCAAGGATTTCGCCCAGGACTTCGGCGGCGCAGCCCCCGAAAGCCCTGATGCTGCCGCTCCGCCGGCCGTCGAGGATTTCGGGGCGCCCGTAGTGACGGCCGCCCCCGGCCACGCCGGGACAATCGGCATCATGTACATCCCCCGTTTCGGCGCCAACTACACCCGGCCCATCGTGCAGGGAACCACCGGTGACGTCCTGGACACCCTGGGCCTGGGCCACTACGCCAACACCGCCATGCCGGGCGCCGTGGGCAACTTCGCGGTCGCAGGGCACCGCCAGACGCACGGCGCCGTGCTGGACAATATCCACACCCTGGTCCCCGGCGACAAGATTTACGTCCAGACCAAGGACGGCTACTACGTCTACGTGTTCCGCAACAACCAGATCGTGATGCCCTCCCGCACCGACGTCCTGGAACCGGTGCCGACCCTTCCGGGCGTCACCCCCACCGAAAGCTTCCTGACCATGACCAGCTGCAACCCGCGCTTCGGTGCGGAAGAACGAATCATTGCCTACGCCCTGCTGGACAGCTGGCGCCCCGCGTCGGCCGGGCCGCCGGCGGAAATCGCAGCCCAGGTGGCCGCAGCGATCGGAAAGGACTGAGCATGTACGGCTGGATCTTCCGCCACCTTCCCGGTCCGCTGTGGCTCAGGATCGTCACCTCACTGGTACTCATCGCCGTCGCACTGGTATTGATGGTGCAGTTCCTTTTTCCGTGGATGTCCGAGTACACCCAGTTCACTGACTCAACGATTGGTGCAGCAAGCCAGCCATGACCACAACCAAGATCCTCGTGGTGGATAACTACGACAGCTTCGTCTACACCCTGGTGGGCTACCTCCAGGAACTCGGCGCCGAGACCACCGTGGTCCGCAACGACGACGTCACCCTGGCCGAGGCCATCGAGCTGGCCAGCACCCGCGACGGCGTCCTGATCTCGCCCGGCCCCGGCAACCCGGCCGAGGCCGGCGTCTGCATTGAGCTGATTAAATGGTGCGGCGAAAACAGCGTCCCGATGTTCGGCGTATGCCTGGGGCACCAGGCGCTGGCGGAGGCATTCGGCGGCAAGGTGACACACGCCCCCGAGCTGATGCACGGCAAGACGTCGCTCGTTGAACACATTGGCACCAGCGTTTTCGCCGGGCTCCCCTCCCCCGTCACGGCCACGCGCTACCACTCGCTTGCCGCTGTCCGGGAGTCCATTCCCGATGTCCTTGAGGTCACCGCTGAAACGGCCTCCGGCGTCATCATGGGCCTCCAGCACCGCACCGCCCCCCTCTGCGGGGTGCAGTTCCACCCGGAATCGGTCCTGACCGAGGGCGGCTACCAGATGCTGGGCAACTGGCTGGAGTCGCTGGGCATGGCGGGCGCGGCCGCGCGGGCAGCCAAACTGAGCCCGCTGATCCAGCACTGACCTGACAGCACCAACCTGGCAGCACCAACCTGACAGCACTGACCCTGGCACGCCCCCGGGCGCCCCGCTCCGGCTCATCCCCTCCGGGACGACGTGGGTGAGGGCGTCGGCGTGGGCGTGGGGGTTGGTGTCGGGGAGGGCGACGGCGGCGGAGGCGGCGCCTTGGCCACCACGATGGTCACGGTCTTGCCCTGCTCCACGGCGGCGTTGACCGGGTCGCTCTGCTCCATCACCCTTCCCGGCTCCACCTGGGCGTTCTCCGCCTCAATGACGGCGGGAACCAGGCTCAGCTCCTTGAGGGCAGCCTCGGCCTCCTCACGGGTACGCCCGCGCAGTTCGGGGACAGCCACCTTGCCGGTGGACACCACCAGTTCAACACTGGTTCCCACTCCCACCATCTGCCCGGGGGCAGGGCTGGTGGTGATGACGATTCCGGCAGGTACAGAGGCGCTGTTGGCCGTCGTGGTAGACGGCGCGCCCACCAGGCCGCTTTGCCGCAAAATATCCCGCGCTGCCGCTTCTGTCTTGCCCGGCAGGCTCTCCGGGATCTTGACCGCACTGGGCCCCTCGGAGATATTCAGGACCACTTCGGCGCCGGGATCCAGGGAAACACCGGACGCCGGGTCGGTGCCGATGGCCTGGCCCTTGGGGACGGTGTCGTTCTGGCTGCGGACAATCCGCGGCTTCAGGTCCGCGTTGTAGAGTTCCTGCAGTGCCGCCGATTCGGTCATGGTGGCCACCACCGGAATCTGCACCTTGGGCGGTGCCGGTTCGGGCCGGTTTACCGTGTTGTACAGCCACAGCCCGCCCCCGGCCAGGACCAGCAGGGTAAGAACCACCAGGGTGGCGATCCACGCACGACGGCGTGACTTCTGGCGGGCGGTGGGCTCACGTTCCGGAACAAGGCCCAGGGGCAGCGGTTCGGCGTCCCGGGGATCCTCCATCCCAACGGCCGGTCCGCCGTCGGGCTCGTATGCCGTGACGGCCAGCCGGCCAGTGGGCGCATCGTCCAGGAAGCTGGCTCCTGTGGCCGCAAAAGCCTGGGTCGCCGGAGCGGCTGCCGGTACATGGTCGTTCGGGTCGGTGGGAGCCTCGGAGGCGGCCACGGCAGGCACCGGAACGCCGGACCGTGCGGCGCGCAGGGCACGCCGGAAGGCGGCAGCGTCCTGGAACCTGTCATCCCGGTTTTTCTGCAGGGCCTTGGCCAGCACGGTGTCCAGTGCCGGCGTTACTTCCGGATTCAGGCTGCTGGCAGGCGCGGGGATTTCGCGGACGTGCTGGTACGCAACGGATACCGGGCTGTCGCCGATGAACGGGGGCCGGGACGTCAGCATTTCGTAGAGCAGGCAGGCGGCCGAGTACAGGTCGCTCCGGGCGTCCACGGTCTCGCCCCTCGCCTGCTCCGGCGAGAGATACTGTGCGGTGCCCACCACTGCCTGTGTCTGGGTCATGGTGGCTGAGGAATCGGCGATGGCGCGGGCGATGCCGAAGTCCATCACCTTCACGGAATCGGTACCCTCGCAGTACATGACATTGGCCGGTTTGATGTCCCGGTGGACGATGCCCGCCTTATGGCTGTATTCCAGCGCACCGAGGACCCCGAGGCAGTAGTCGATGGCCCGGTCAATGGTGACGTCGTTCGCCCGGATGAGGTCGCGGATGGTCTTGCCCTCAACGAACTCCATCACGATGTAGGGCACCCGGACGTTTTCCGCCGACCCGTCGGGAACCAGGTGTTCGCCGGTGTCATAGATGGCGACGATGGACGAGTGGTTCAGGGCGGCAACGGCCTGGGCCTCGCGTTTGAAACGCGCCTGGAACTGCGGATCCCGGGCGAGGTCCGGCCGCAGAAGCTTGATGGCGACGGTCCTCCCCAACCGGGTGTCCACACCGCGGTACACGTCCGCCATGCCGCCACGGCCAATCAGGCCGCCCAGTTCGTAGCGGCCGCTCAGGACACGCTGGTTATCCACCGGGAGGCTGTCCTCACGGTGCAACGGTGTGCGCGGTGACTCGTTCACTGATCGTCCTGGCGGTTAAGGCGTGCAGGTGGGCGGCGTTCCCGGGGTCTCGCCGGGGGCACAAGCGGGCAGGGTCAGCCGGGGCGAAGGAGCAGATTGGGCGGTGGTGGGCGACGCAGTCTGGACCGGAACTGGAGCGCTGCTGGTCGTGGCCGGTGGCGGTGCCACGGCGTAAGTTACGGTGATGGGCGATCCCACAGGCAAGGGACCAGTCGGGTTTAGCCCCACTACCCTTCCCGGTGCGGCCTCGCTGGTTTGCAGCGGCTCCACCGTCACGGCAAGCCCCAGGTTTGACAGCTCCGACTGGACCTGGCGGTAATCCTTGCCCAGGTAAGCAGCAGGTATCACGTTGACAGTCTCCGGCGTGGGCTCCTGCGTGGGCGTCGGCGTATTCCGCGTTTGGGTTGGAGTGGGAGTTGGTGTTGCGCTGGTGGGGGTTGCGCTCGTGGCGGGCGGGCTGCTGGACGGCGCGCTGGACGTGGCGTTATTGGAGGGGAAGAGGACTCCCTGCTGGTTCAGGAAAAACCCCACCAGGGCGAACAGCACCAGCAGGATCAGCGCGATCAGCGGCCAAGTCCACGGGCTGCGGCCGCGACGTTCAGGCTCATCGGCGGGCTCGTCGTCGTACGTTGTTTCTTCCGGAACCCACGTACGCTCAGCGGCCAAGGCATTCGCGCGGGCCAGCTGGCTCTGGGGGCCCTCCGGATCAACCGCCGAGGCACCGGCAGCGCCGGCTGCCACCCCGGCAGCTGCACCGGCCGCGCCGGCACCAAGCACCGGCAAGGCAGACGTGGGAGTTGGTGATGAATCCCGTGAGGCGCCGATGATTCCGGTCGGTGCCGTGGCTGTATCCACAGGGGCAGTAATGGGGCCCGTATCCGGGGCGTCAAAAAGCAGCATGCCGGGGACGGCGGCGCGCGCGGCGCTGACGTCGCCGTTGCGGATGGCTTCGGCGGCTTCGGCCAGCTTGATGGCGTTGGCCGGCCGGTCCTTGGGATCCTTGGCCAGCATGGACATCAGGAGGGCACGTACCGGCGTGGGCAGGGTTTCCGGCAGCGGCGGCGGAGCATCGTTGACCTGGGCCAGGGCGATGGCGATCTGCGATTCCCCAGAAAAGGGGCGGTGCCCGCTGAGGCATTCATAGCCAATGACGCCCAGGGAGTAGATGTCCGAGGATCCCGTGGCGGTCTGGCCCGTTGCCTGCTCGGGAGCGAGGTACTGGGCGGTGCCCATGACCTGGCCCGTCTGGGTGAGGGGCACCTGGTCGGCAAGGCGGGCAATGCCGAAGTCCGTGACTTTGACTCGCCCTTCGGGCGTGATCAGCAGGTTGCCCGGCTTGATGTCGCGGTGCACGAGGCCCTGGGCGTGGGCCACGGACAGGGCACGGGCGGTCTGCGCGATGATGGACAGGGTCCGGTCCGGGGACAGCACCTGCTCGTGTTCGATGATGCTGCTCAGCGGTTGGCCCGGAACGAGTTCCATGACCAGGTAGGCCGAGCCTTCTTCCTCGCCGTAGTCAAAGACATTGGCGATGCCCACATGGTTCAGGAGTGCTGTGTGGCGGGCCTCCGCACGGAAACGCTGAAGGAACCCGGGATCACCCGTGTATTCCTCCTTCAGCACCTTGATGGCGACGATGCGGCCCAGGACGAGGTCTTTCGCCTTCCAGACTTCCCCCATGCCGCCGATCGCGATCCGCGTGGTCAGCTGGAATCTGCCGCCGAGGGTGATTCCGGTTGTAGGCCTCACTTATTCAACACCGCCTCAAAAATTCTCTTCGCGTTCGGACTGGTCAGCTGTGCGCCGGTGGTGATGTCTACGCCCTCCATGACGATCGTGACACCCACCTGCGGGTTGTTTGCGGGGGCAAATCCGGTAAACCAGGAGTTGTTGCTCCCGTTGCCCAGTTCGGCGGTTCCGGTCTTTCCCGCCACCTGGACACCGGGAACGGCGGCCCGGTTCGCGATGCCTTCGCTGACCGCACTCACCATCCATTCCGTGATCTGGTTGGCGATGTCCGGGGTGGTGGAGGTCCGCAGGGACTTCGGCTGCGGTTCGTCAATCACCCGCAGGTCCGGAGACCGCAGGGTCTTGATGAGGGTGGGCTGCATCTGGACGCCGTCGTTCGCGATCGCGGCAGTCATCATGGCCACCTGCAGGGGCGTGGCACGGACGTCCTTCTGGCCGATGACGGACTGCGCCAGCCCGGGGCCGTCGAGGTCGTCGGGGAAGGTGTTGCCTCTGGCATAGTCCAGCTTCAGCTGGTCGCCCATGTCCTGGCCGAAACCAAACTTCTCCGCCTGTTCGGCGATGGCGTCCCGTCCCAGGTCCAGGGCAATGCTTGCGAAGGGGGTGTTGCAGGACTGCTGGAGCGCGAAAGCGAAGCTGGCCGTGTCCCGGGTATAGCAGTTTCCGCCCGCATAGTTGGGCAGGCGGTACTGGATGCCTTCGAACGGGAGTTCCGCAGGGTTGGGCAGCACGCTGTCCTTGTTGTACTTGCCGGATGCAAGGGCCGCTGCGGTGTCCACCAGCTTGAACACGGATCCGGGGGCGAGCTGTTCACCGGTGGGTCCGCTGACGTTCGGGTTCAGGTTGATTCCGGGAACCTTGATCAGTTCATCCATGCTGGCGTCAGCCGCGGTGAGGTCCTGGGTGGCCACCAGGTTCGGATTGTAGGAGGGCTTGGACACCATGGCCAGGATGGCGCCGGTCTTGGGGTTGGTGACCACGATGGATCCGCGCTGCCCGTCCGGGATCAGGCTGTAGGCGAGCTGCTGGATTTCGGGGTCGATGGTGAGTTCCACGGACGCACCCTTGGGCTGGTTGCCGAGGAACAGCTGCCCCACCCGGTCCAGGAACAGCTGGTCGGACTCGCCGGCCAGCTCGCTTCCAATCGATTGCTCCAGGGCGGTGGCACCAAAATTCTGCGAGAAGTAACCGGTGATGCCCGCGTACAGTTCCGGCTGCGGGTACGTGCGCTGGAAGGCGCAGGTCTCCGAACCGGTCTCCACGGACTCTGCCACGGGTGATCCACCCACGATGATGGCGCCGCGGTCGTTGCAGAAGCTTTGCAGGACAGCGCGCTGGTTCCAGGGGTTCGCCTTGAGTTCGTCGGCGCCGATTACCTGGACATAGCTGATGGCCCCGAAGATGAGGACAAACATGGCGATGGCCGCCACCCATGAATGCCGTATTGCCTGGTTCACAGGTGCTTCACCGCCTCGGTAGGAGTATCAATGCCGGTTGCTTCAGAACCCTTGCCAGCAGGCAAGGGAGTGGTGTCCACAGGGCCGCGGGCTGTATGCGAAATCATCAGCAGCAGGCCAACAATGATCCAGTTGGCCAGAAGGGAAGAACCGCCGGCCGCCAGGAACGGCGTGGTCAGGCCCGTCAGGGGGATCAGGCGGGTCACACCGCCGATCACCACAAAGCACTGCAGCGCCACCGCGAAGGACAGGCCGCACGCCAGGAGTTTCCCGAACGCGTCCCGGGTGCCCAGCGCAGCGCGGAAGCCGCGCGTGAACAGCAGGAGGTACATCAGGACGACGGCGAAGAGGCCAATCAGCCCCAGCTCCTCGCCCAGGGAGGCAATGATCATGTCGCTGTTGGCGAAGGGAACCAGGTCGGGGCGCCCCTGGCCCAGCCCGGTGCCCACCAGGCCGCCGTTGGCCATGCCGAACAACCCCTGGATGATCTGCCGGCTTCCGCCGGGAAAGCGGTCGTAGACCTCTGGCGTGAAAGCGTTGAGCCAGCCGTCGATGCGCAGCTGCACGTGCGAGAACACTTGGGCTGCCACGAACCCGCCGCCCGCGATGAGGGCCAGGCCGATGACTACCCAGCTGATCCGGCTGGTGGCCACGTAGATCATCACGATGAACAGGCCGAAGAACAGGATGGAGGAGCCCAGGTCGCGCTGGAAGATGAGCACGCCGATGCTGACCAGCCACGCCGTGATCATGGGACCCATGTCCTTGAACCGCGGGAACTGGAGGGGCCCGATCTTCCGGCCCGCCAGCAGGATGAGGTCGCGGTTCGAGGAAAGATACCCGGCAAAGAATATGGCCAGGGTGATCTTGGCGACCTCACCGGGCTGGAACGTCATGGGGCCCAGCCTGATCCACACCCGGGCGCCCAGGATCTCGCCGGCGCTGATGCCGGGAACCAGCGGCAGGATGAGCAGCAGTGCACTGGCCGCAAGGGAGATGAAGGTAAACCGGCGCAGGATCCGGTGGTCTTTAAGGAACCAGATCACGGCAATGGCCACGGCCATCGCAATCAGGGTCCAGCGCAGCTGGTTGTTGCCGGTGTCGTCGCCCGGCGCGTCCAGCCGGTGGATCATGGCAAGGCCAATACCGTTCAGGGCGACCACCAGCGGAAGTATTACCGGGTCAGCATATTTAGCGCGGAAGCGGAGGACGCCGTGGAAGACCAGCGCGGCTACGGCCAGGAGGCTGGATTGGAACCAGAAATCGGAGTCAAAGGCCTTCTCCTGGTCCACGCCCACCAGCATGTTCGCGCCGATGCCGATGGTGAGGGCCAGCAGGAGCAATGCAAGCTCCACATTGCGGCGTGGTTTCGGAGTAGTGCTGAGCTGGCTCATTGGCCCACCTCGCAGGTAACAGTGGGAGTGGGTGAGGGGGACGGGCTTGCCGGAGTAGAGGCAGATGCCTCGGCAGCGGGGCTGGCCGCCGGATCCGTCGGTGTTGGGGCGGGAGCGGACGGCGTAGCGGGGGCGGAAGCCGACGCCGTGGGGCACCCCTCCTCCGGCGACGTGGTGCCGGTGAGCTCCAGGTTCTTTACGATCCGCTGGGCGTCATAAAGGTCATTGGCCGGAACGGTCTGGCGGACCCGCTGCTGGGAGAACGGAGGCAGGGAACTCATCGGGAGTTCCGTGACAGTTTCAAGGCGGGACAACTGGATGGGCCCGAGCCGCTGGGACACGCCGTTGTAGATGGCTACGCGCGAATCGAACTCTCCCACGTAGTAGCGGGTCTGGGTCCAGGCATAGCCCAGCCACAGTCCGACGCCAAGAACCAGGAGGACCAGGCCGGCAATGGACCAAGTAATCCACCGGCGGGGCTTCAGCGGGACGAGGGTTTCGTCCTCGTCGCCCTGTGCCGGTTCTGCCTTGTGGGTGAGGAGGGTGGCCGCCCGTCGAGCGACGGTGCGTCCGCCGATGGTGGGGATGGAGCCGGTCTCGGCCGCCGAGGCCGCAGCCCCCACAAGTTCATGGGGACGCGAGGACAATTCTTCCCGGAGGACCTCTGCGGTCAGATGTTCACCCAGGTGGGGGTCGGTGGAAGCCGGCTCCACAACGCTGGACCCTGACCTTTCCGAAGCCGGCTCCGCTGCGCTGTCCGCATCGGGCTCGCCGTCGTCCTCGGACTGGTTCCCGGCAGGTGCGCCGGGAGCCTCAGCCGCGGCAGCGGGCTTGGCGGCGCCGACGGAAGGGATGACGTCGACGGCGGCCGTGCTGACGTCGTCGGGCGTTTCCTCCACGATCTCCACCATCACGACGGTGACGTTGTCCGGGGATCCCGCTTCAAGGGTGAGGTCAACGAGGGTTTCCACGCACTCGCGGAGGTCCTTGGTTTCCTTGACGGTGCGCTCCACGGCATGGCCGGCGACGTAGTTGAGGCCGTCGGAGCAGAGCAGCCAGCGGTCGCCCGGCTTCACGTCCAGGGTGTCCAGGTCCAACTCGGGGCTGGCATCAACATCGCCGAGCACGCGCATCAGGACATTCTTGTGCGGGTGCGTTTCCGCTTCCTCGGGCTTGAGCCTGCCTTCGTCAATGAGCCGCTGCACAAAGGTGTGGTCAATGCTGACCTGCTCGAACTCGCCGTCCCGGAGGCGGTACGCCCGGGAGTCGCCGATGTGGGCGAAGTGCAGTTTGCCCTCGGCCAGCAGGAGGGCGGTGACCGTGGTGCCCATGCCCGCCAGCTTGGGGTTGATGTGCACGAGTTCGGAGAGCAGGGAGTTCGCCGTCTGGATCTCGTCGGCCAGGATGGTGCCGGCGTCGCCGTCGTAGTCATCGCGGTCCAGATGGATCATGTCCAGGACGGTGGCGGCGGAGGCGACATCACCGCCGGCATGGCCGCCCATGCCGTCAGCCACCACGGCGAGGTGGCGCCCGGCGTAGGCGGAGTCGTCGTTTTTGGAGCGGATCCGGCCGACGTCGGACCGGGCGGCGAACCGCATGATGAGGGGCCGCTCCGCGGGCTTTTGCCCGTTAGCGGGGTTCTCGGGGACGGCCACGGCTATGGCCTCAATTCAATGACCGTCTTGCCGATTCTCACAGGTACGCCTGGCTCAACGGGCAGGGCACGGGTAAGTTGCTGGTCCGCCAGGTAGGTTCCGTTGGTGGAGCCCAGGTCTTCGATGAACCAGCGGCTGCCCTGCGGGAACAGCCTGGCGTGACGGCCGGAGGCGTAGTCGTCCTCGAGTACCAGGGTGGCCTCCTGCGCCCGTCCCAGGAGGATGGGGCTGGCAGCCAGCGGAAGGGTGGTTCCCTTCAGCGGACCCTCCACCACAACCAGTTGCCGGGCCTGCTGCTTTACGGGCTGCGGCGGGGCCTCGGCGAGTTCAGGATTCTTGCGGACCTGGCGGGCAGTGGGTGCCCCGGCAGCAGCCTTGCGACCCACCATGAGGTCGCGGCGCATCGCCGACACAATGCTGAAGATCAGAACCCAGAGGAGCAGCAGGAAGCCAAACCGCAGCGCGGTGATGGTCAGGTCGCTCATGCGTTGCCACCAGGGCTGGCAGGAAGCAGGCGGAAGATGATCTTTGTCCGTCCCATTGTGATGGTGGATCCGTCAGTAAGTTCGGTACTTCCGGAAACCTTTTGCCCGTTGACGTAGCTTCCATTGGTGGAGCCCATGTCCACGGCGCTCGTGACGCCGTTTGCGGTGCGGATTTCCAGGTGCCGGCGTGAAACCCCGGTGTCTTCGACGTGGATGTCGGCCTCCGAGGACCTGCCCAGCACGATGGACGGGGCGTTCAGTGAGTAACGCTGCCCGTCGATGTCCAGTACGGGCTGCAGCCTGACGGGCTGGCGGCTGGGGGCGGCCGGAAGGTTGGGGCGGGCCGGTGGATTGCCGGGGGCACCTGTCGATTTTTCGGTCGAGGAGGCGATTTCGAAGTCCCCGGCGCGCAGTTCCGCATCGCGGCGGAATGAGATCCGCACGGAGCCCTGCAGGGTGTAGCCCTGGCTGCGCACGTGGTTGATCACAACATCGCACAGTTCTTCTGCAAGCGGAGTGCCCCATTCCTGGGCCCGGCGGAAGTCGTCGTCACTGAGCCGGACGTCAAAGACGTTCGGTACCAGTGTCCGTCCAGCCGCTACCGTGAGGGATTTGTGGTCCACTTCGCGGCGGAGCCGGCTGGCGATCTCCACGGGTTCAACCTGGGCCTTTGAGCCGGTGGAGAAGACGCCCCGGACAGCCTTTTCAATGCCGCGTTCAACTTTGTCCAGCAGTCCCATGGTTCTTCTCCTTTCCCCCCGCGTGCGGGGCCGTTTGCGTACCGGAACCCCACTTGCCGTGCAGTTCACAACTCAACAGTGCGCCTGCCTGCAGCAGCCGCCTCTACATCCGATACTACTGGGCAGGCCTGTGAATGACCTTAATCCACAACGGCCGGGCGCCGGGAAAAGTTCAGTTTTCCTGGACGGCCGGCCCTGGGTTGGCACCGGTTGCCGCGGCACGAAAGGGCCTCTTTTCGTTGCGTTGAACCGGGCTTCCGGAGCCCTTCCGGACCCCGATTGGTGTTTTTCCGCATCAGTCCGTTATGCTTGATCTCGCTGCTTTTGCAAGACTGCGGATCCGGGAAACCGACCATTGTCAGGCGAAAGAAGTTGCGCGCGAGTGGCGGAACGGCAGACGCGCTGGCTTCAGGTGCCAGTATCCGAAAGGGTGTGGGGGTTCAAATCCCCCCTCGCGCACGCAAATGAAAGAGCCCCGGTCTTAGGACCGGGGCTCTTTTGCATTCTCCAGGGGTGCCGGACCTAAGCTCGTTCGCAGATCCGGGCCTTGATGGTCCGGATTCGCGAACAAGCTTAGGTTTCGGCAGGGGAGGCTCACCCCGGCAAAGGCTAGGGGCGCGCGGAAGCCTTGAACCGGCGTCGGGAGTTGGCCAGGTGGCTGCGCATGGCGGCCGCGGCAGCTGCCTCATCGCCGTCGGCAATGGCGTCCGCGATGGAGCGGTGTTCCTGCACCACCTGGTCGAAGTGGTCCCGGGCGTAATGCTCGACGTCGGTCATCAGCCGGGTGCGGGGCATGGCGATCATGGTCTGGCCGAGCGCGGCGAGGCAGTCCGAGTAAAAGGGGTTGCCCGATGCCGCGGCCACGGCCCGGTGGAATTCGAAGTCTGACTTCATGGCGTGGGCCGGATGTCCGGCGCTGGCCGTGAACTCCTCAAGCGCCGAGGTCACCGCCCGCAGTTGGCGCTCGGAGTGGTTGCGGGCAGCCAGCGCGGCGGCTTCCGTTTCTACCCCCATCCGGAATTCCAGCATGTGCAGCCGGTCCTCGGTGGTGGCTACCGGACGGGCCCCCGGCGCTGCCGAGGGCCCTTCGGAGGGCGGAGTAAGGGCAAAGCTGCCGCGTCCCCGCTCCGTTTCCACGAGCCCTTCGGCCTGGAGCCGGGTAAGGGCGGCGCGGACCACGGTGCGGCTGACGCCGAAATCACTGATCAGCGTGTTTTCGCTCGGAAGCTTCTCGCCTGGCTGGATCACGCCGTCAACAATGCGGTTTCGAAGGTCGGCGGCGAGGTCCGCGGTGAGGTTCCGGCTCATGGCTTCAAGATTACGCGCCGAACTCCACGGACTCGGTTGTCCAGGCGCGGGCCTGGTCGCTGAGGGTGACGCCGAGGCCGGGGCGGTCCGGGACGATCATCCGGCCGTTCTTGGTTTCGAGGCGCTCGTTGAACAGCGGATCAAGCCAGTCGAAGTGCTCAACCCACGGCTCGCGCGGGTAGGCGGCGGCGAGGTGGAGGTGGATTTCCATGGCGAAGTGCGGGGCCAGGCCCAGGCCGCGTTCGTCGGCAAGGGCGGCCAGGCGCAGGAACTGGGTAATGCCGCCGACGCGCGGGGCGTCCGGCTGGATGATGTCGCAGCCGTTCGCGGTGATGAGGCCCTTGTGCTCCGCCACGGAGGCGAGCATTTCACCGGTGGCGATGGGTGTGTCCAGGACCTGGGCCAGGTGGGCGTGGCCTTCGAAGTCGTAGGCATCCAGGGGTTCCTCGATCCAGATGAGGTTGAACTCCTCGAGCTGCCGGCCCATGCGGAGGGCGGTGGCGCGGTCCCATTGCTGGTTGGCGTCCACCATCAGCGGGACGTCCCAGCCGATGTGCTCGCGGATCCCAGCAACGCGGCGGAGGTCCTCCTTGCTGTCCGGGAGGCCCACCTTGATCTTGATGCCGCCGATGCCTTCTTCAATGGACTGGGTGGCGCGGGCCTTGACCTCGTCGAGCGTGGCATTGAGGAAGCCGCCGGAGGTGTTGTAGGTCTGGACGGAGTCGCGGTAGGAGCCGAGGAACTTGGCAAGCGACAGGCCTGCACGCTTGGCCTTGAGATCGTAAAGGGCTATGTCAATGGCAGCCAGCGCCTGGGTGGCGACGCCGGAGCGGCCCACCGAAGCGCCTGCCCAGAGCAGCTTGGTGTAGATCTTGGCGATGTCGTTGGGGTCCTCGCCGATGATGCCCTCGGCCACTTCCTTGGCGTGGGCGTATTGGGCGGGACCGCCGGCGCGCTTGGAGTAGCTGAAGCCGACGCCGGTGTGTCCCAGTTCGGTGGTGATCTCGGCGAAGAGGAAGACCACCTCGGTCATGGGTTTCTGCCGGCCGGTGAAGACCTTGGCGTCACTGATGGGAACAGTGAGGGGAAGGCGGGCGGTGGACAGCTTGACGTGCCGGATCAGGTCAACGGTGCTCATGGATTCTCCTAAAGGCGGGGCTGGGCTCCTTCGCCCACACCCTTAGGATATAAGTTACTAACTTGTATTACAAGTGTTTCCAGGGCCCTTACCCCTAATTGCCGGAATAACCATGTCCCCGGACGCCGGCGATAACTACACTGGGACGCATGACCGGGCACGAACCGGCTCCGTCCGGGGCCGCTGAAGCTCACGACGGCGGCGCGAACCTTTCGGAGGAAGCGGCGGCACCATTCAGCCAGGGTGGGGAAGACCGCCCAACCGATCCTGCCGCCGTCGACACGTCCCTGCGGAGCCCGGAACAGCGGTCCCGCACCGTCACGGGAATCCTGGTGAACACCGCGCTGGCCAACATCACCACCAGCTACCTGTGGTTCGCCCTGACATTCTGGGTGTACCTGGAGACCCGCAACGTCATTGCCACCGGGGTAATCGGCGGCGCGTACATGCTCCTGATCGCCCTTTCCAGCATCAGCTTCGGCACCTTCGTGGACCGCTACCGGAAACTGGCCGTGATGCGCTTCGCCGCGGGCTTCACCCTGGTGATGTTCGTGCTGTCCGGAGTCATGTTCCTGCTGACGCCCACGCCCCGGCTGCTGGACCTGACGCAGCCGTGGTTCTGGATTTTCACCATGATCATCCTGGTGGGCGCGGTGGTGGAGAACATGCGCAACGTCGCCCTCTCCACCACGGTCACCATCCTCATCGAACCGGACCGCCGGGCCAACGCCAACGGCATGGTGGGCATGGTGCAGGGGCTCGCGTTTATCGTCACCTCGGTGCTCTCCGGCCTGTCGGTGGGGCTGCTGGGCATGGGCTGGACGGTGGTCGTCGCCGTCGTCCTCACTGTGCTGGCCTTCGCGCACCTGCTGACCCTGCGGATGCCGGAGGAAGTACGCGTTGCCGCCACCGACGCCCACGGTGCGTTTGACCTGCGCGGGTCCATCGCAGCCGTTATGGCCATCACCGGACTGTTCGCGCTGATCCTGTTCTCCACGTTCAACAACTTCATCGGCGGCGTCTACATGGCGCTGATGGATCCGTACGGCCTCGAAATGTTCCCCGTGGAGGTGTGGGGAGCCGTCTTCGCGTTGGGTTCCACCGGGTTCATCATCGGCGGCGCCCTGATCGGCAAGTTCGGACTTGGCGCCAACCCGCTCCGCAGCCTGCTTCTCGCGGTGGTGGTGATGGGGTTCCTTGGCGCCGTATTCACCATCCGGGAGTGGGCGTGGCTCTACATCGCCGGCATCTGGCTGTACCTGATCCTGATTCCTGTGGTGGAGGCGGCCGAGCAAACGGTCATCCAGCAGGTGGTGCCGCTGAACCGGCAGGGCCGCGTGTTCGGGTTCGCCATGGCCTTCGAGTCCGCGGCGGCGCCGATCACCGCGTTCCTCATCGCACCGATCGCCCAGTTCTGGATCATTCCGTACGCGCGGTCGGAGGAAGGATCTGCGCAACTTGCCCCGCTGCTGGGCGAAGGCGTTTCACGCGGCATCGCGCTGGTGTTCCTGATCGCCGGGATCATCATGATTGCCGCCGCGCTGCTCGCCTTCCTGACCCCGGTGTACCGCCGTGTTTCAGCCACCTATGCCCAGGCCGCCGCGGAGAATGCCAGCGACACCGCGGCCGGTAACGGCAGCGACGCCGACGCCGGCACCATCAGCGAGCGGGATGCCGCGCCCCGTCCGCCGGCCGGGTAAAAAAGGCTTCAGCCCCGCAGGGCCCCCAGACCGGAAATCAGCGCCTCCAGTCCCAGGCTGAACGCCGTGTCCGCCGGACGTTCCGACGACGGCGGCCCGCCCAGGCTGCGTACGGCGGCGGTGAAGTGCGGGGTTGATTCAGCCATGGTGCCGGGCTCGAAGATGTCCTCCGGCGCGGTGACGTCGTACGCGGAGCCGAAGATGAAGGACTCCAACGCCACGATCGATGACACAACCCGCGACTCGGGAAAACCGGCGTCGAGGAAGCCCTTGCTGATGGCCTCATACATCGCCAGGGTCTGCGGCGCGTCCGTCACGGGCAGCACGGCAATCACCGGAATCAGCGGCGTATGCTCGGCGAACACATTCCGGTAGCTCCACGCCCAGGTCCGCACGGCCTCCTCCCACACCGAAGCGCCGAACCCGGAGACGTCCACCAGGGACATAAGGTGGTCCTCCACCAGGAGCAGCACGTCCCGCTTGGATGCCACGTGGTTGTACAGGGCCGAAGGGGCGACGTCCAGCTGTTTGGCCAGGGCGGCCATGGTCAGCCCGTCGTAGCCTTTCCGGCTGACGAGCTCCAATGCGGCGGCGGTGATACCGGTTTTGTCCAGCACGGCGGCCGAGGGCCTGCCGGCGCGCCGCCGCCGTGTCTCGGCATTGCCGGACCCATTCGCGGCGGCGGTCCCGGTGGCGCGCCCCTGTGTGGCTGATACTGCCGGCATTCCCGCCCTTTCTTTGGTGGTCTCCAGCATTATTCCACCCGGGCACTTCCGGTCCCTGCCAAGAGCCGCTATAGTTCTAATAAATGAATGGCATTCATTTAGTGGTCCCGGTCACCTGACGGGCCGCAGAAAGGACATCATGCTGAACCTGAACCGCGACGTTGTGGTCGTTGGAGCCGGGCCGTCCGGATTGACCGCGGCACGTGAACTGAAAAAGGCCGGCCTTACCGTCGCCGTGCTCGAGGCCCGTGACCGCGTGGGCGGCCGCACCTGGACCGACACCGTGGACGGGGCCATGCTGGAGATCGGCGGCCAATGGGTCTCGCCGGACCAGACCGTACTCCTGGAGCTCCTGGACGAGCTGGGCCTCAAGACCTACCCCCGGTACCGCCAGGGCGAGTCCGTCTACATCGGCTCGGACGGCATTCCCGTTCGCTACACCGGCGACACCTTCCCGGTGGACCCCGCCACCGCCGTCGAAATGGACAGGCTGGTGGCACTGCTGGACGGGCTCGCGGCGGAGATCGGTGCCACCGAACCCTGGGCGCATCCCAAGGCGCGCGAGCTGGACACCATTTCCTTCCATCACTGGCTGCGGCAGAACTCCGCCAACGAGGAGGCCTGCAAGAACATCGGCCTGTTCATCGCCGGCGGCATGCTTACCAAGCCCGCGCACGCCTTCTCCGCACTGCAGGCTGTCCTGATGGCAGCCTCGGCCGGTTCCTTCACCCACCTCACGGACGAGGACTTCATCCTGGACCGGCGCGTGGTGGGCGGCATGCAGCAGGTTTCCCTGCTGCTGGCGCAGGAACTCGGCGACGACGTCGTCCTCAATACCCCCGTGCGCACCATCAACTGGGGGCCGGACGCGGACGGCGGCCACCGCGTCACCGTCGAATCAGAGCAGGCCACCGTCAATGCCCGGTTCGTGATCATGGCCGTGCCGCCCAACCTTTACTCACGAGTCTCCTTCAACCCGCCGCTGCCGCGCCGCCAGCACCAGATGCACCAGCACCAGTCCTTGGGGCTGGTCATCAAGGTCCACGCCGTCTACAGCAGGCCGTTCTGGCGTGACGCCGGGCTCTCAGGCACCGGCTTCGGCGCCGACGCCCTGGTGCAGGAGGTGTACGACAACACCAACTATGGCGATACCCGCGGCACCCTGGTGGGCTTCATCTCCGATGAAAAGGCCGACGCCGTGTTCGAGCTCAGTGCCGAAGACCGCAAGAAGGCCGTCCTCAACTCCATCGCCGGCTTCCTGGGCCAAGAGGCGCTGACGCCGGAGGTCTACTACGAGTCCGACTGGGGCTCGGAGGAATGGACCCGCGGCGCCTATGCCTCCAGCTACGACCTGGGCGGACTGCACCGCTATGGCAAGGACCAGCACGCCCCGGTCGGGCCCATCTACTGGTCCTCCTCCGACCTGGCGGCGGAGGGCTACCAGCACGTGGACGGCGCCATCCGGATGGGCCTTCGCACCGCCGCCCGGGTCGCCGAAAAAGCGAAAGTAGCTGTTCCTGCCGGGTGGTAAATAAGCATGCTTACTAATAGGCTGGCCGATGGGGAACGTCCCCGACCCCAGACGAAAGAGGTGAGGCATGACTGACGCCCAAAGCATCAGCAAGGTTACGGAAATCATCAACGATTCCAAGATCGGAATGTTGACCACCATCAACGAAGAGGGTGCCCTCGTCAGCCGTCCGCTGGCCGTCCAGGAAGTAAAGGACGACGGCGACATGTGGTTCTTCACCGGGCTCGGCACGTCGCAGGTTGCGCATGTCCGGGCCGACTCCCGCGTCAACGTCGCCTTTGGCAAGAACACCGAGTGGGTGTCGGTGGCAGGCCGGGCCGAGGTTGTGACGGACCGCGCCAAGATCCACGAGCTGTGGAACCAGGCGGTGGAGGCCTGGTTCCCGGACGGGCCGGACACCCCGGAGGTGTGCCTGCTCCACATCGACTCGGACTCGGCGGAGTACTGGACCAGCCCCGGCGGCACCGCCGCAACCGTGCTGCAGTGGGTGAAGTCCAAGGTCACCAACAGCCGCATGAGCGTCGGTGAAAGCGGCACGGTAGAGCTGTAGATTTACGTGAAACAAAGGCGGGGCAGCTGATGCTGCCCCGCCTTTCGCATGTTTCCGCTAAGGCGCGGGCGTCGCGGCGGGCTGACAGCCGGCTGCGCTACCCCTGGCCCGTCAGCGCCCCGAGGACTGCCGGCAGCAGCACGTCATTGCGTCCCCAGACCGGGTCCAGGATTTCCACGTACCAGGAATCGGCCAGCAGGAGTGCCAGGGCGTCATTTGTCTCGTCGGCCCAGTCACTGATCTGGTCGTCGTCCACGGGGTTCTCGCTGGACCCCAGCACGGTGGTTACTTCCGTTCCGGCCAACGTCACAGGAATGGCCGCGCTGCTGGCCTCACCGGGGGCGTGGGCCACGGTGACCAGTTCCGTCCGGGTGCTCAGTGCCAGCAATTCGCCGGCCAGGGAGGGACCGCAGAATCCCGTGACATACTGCCGCTGGGCCGCTGAAGCCGTGAGCAGGCCAGGCTGGGATTCCTTGGTGAAAAGGCCGTTCCGGTTCAGCTCTGCCAAAGCTCCGGCGATGGGACGCGTTTCCTCGTCGAAGCCCGCCGCCAGGTGACCCGGCTGGTAGGAGCTGCCACCCTCCAGCCACCGCGCGGTCAGCTCGCCGGCGGCTTCCAGGGTGGTGGCCTGCCGCCAGACTCCGCGGTCCTCCAGCAGCCGGCCGAACTGGTCACGTGCTGGTATTTCCTCTGGCTTCATCTTCGGATGCTATCCCCGCGGCCGCGGCCCCTTCCACCGGGACCGACACACCACTTAACGTCCGGCCCCCGATGTCCGCGGCCTAGGCCTGCTCGGCGGGAATTCCCGCTGCCCGCTCCGCAGCGGCGAGGGAGGCGGCCAGGCTGGTGACGGCGTCGGGATATCCCTGGTGCGGATTGCCGCGCAACTGGTCCGCAGCCTTCATGGCCTTGATGAGTGCGGACGTCTCCGGCAGCCGCACGTCCGTCAGGGACGGGTAGTCGATGCTGCAGGCAGGGTCCAGCTCGTAGCGCCGCCACCGGGCAATCAACGCATCATGCTGCGCCTGCGCTGCCAGGTGCGCCGATTCCAGCGCCTGGTAGTCACGCCGGGCGGCCCGCCGCGCCAGGTAACGGGGAGTGCCCCGGTAGGCGGCGATGCCGGCCGCCACGCCCGCGCCGCCCAGGAAAAGGCCGGTCCACGGCGACATCAGGGTGGGGATCAGCAGGGCTGGAACCGCAACGGCAGACCCCAGGAACAGGTCCCAGAACAGCTGGTCCGAGCGCTCAGCCTGGGTGTCCCCGCCGGCAAGGGCACGGCGGCGGACCACAAACACCGTCGCGGCAATGCTGGCCACCAGTACGGGACCGCAGAGCAGCAGCGCCCAGGCTCCCTGGATCAAACCCTCGAACATTTCCCCCATGGCTGCCACCTGACCTCCAGCGGACGCCCGGGCCGCGGATTCCCGGGCTGGTCATTCCATTGCACAGTGTCCGGGAACCAGCGTCAATGGGCTGGCGGATTCCAAGCCTGCACCCGGCCGGGGCACCCTTTCCGCTGTCAGTGCTGCCGCGTACCGTGGGGTCCATGAGACTTAAAATGTGCAGCATCCACGTCAAGGACCCCGCCGCAGCCCACGCCTTTTACACCGGCACCTTGGGCTTCGAGACCCTGATGGCCATGCCGGAGTACAACCTGTTCATCATCAAGGATCCAGGCACCAACGAACAGGGTGCTGACGCCGGGTCCGTGGGCCTTCTGCTTGAGCCCAGCGACAACCCGATCGGCGCCAATTACATGAATGCCCTCCATGACGCCGGGATGCCGGCCATCGTCTTCGGCGTCCCGGACGTGCAGGCGGAGTATGACCGGCTGCGGGAAGCCGGCGTGGTGTTCAAGGGTGAGCCGGCCGAGGACCCGTCCGGCATCAGCGCCGTGTTCGACGACGGCTGCGGCAACTTCGTCCAGCTGCACCAGGACTGATCCGTTAAACGCCAGAGGCTTGTTCGCGGATCCCACCCTTTAAGGTCCGGATCCGCGAACAAGCCTCTGATAGGAGGAGGGCTACTCCGCCTTGGCGCGGGCCTTCTTCGCTTCCTTCTTGGCGGCTTCTTCCTTCACGCGCTGGGCTTCGGCGCGCACCGCGGCGTGTGTGGCGCGCTCGGTGACCAGCCACTGCGGGGGAGCCTGCAGCAGCGCGGTGATTTCCGCCGTCGTCAGCGCTTCCTCAACGCCGCCGCGGGCCAGGCCGCTGATGGAGACGTTCAGTTTCTGCGCCACCACGGGACGGGGGTGCGGGCCGTTGCGGCGCAGTTCGGCGAGCCATTCCGGCGGGTTGGCCTGGAGTTCGGCGAATTCTTCCCGGGTGATGGTTGATTCCTGGAACTCCCGGGGTGTTGCGGGCAGGTAGATGCCAAGTTTCTTGGCAACGGTGGCCGGCTTCATGGACTGGGAGTTTGCAGAGGTCATGCTTCAAGGGTATCCGGGCGGACGGTACTGTGAAGACGTGCCCTCCGACAACATCTCCCCACCTGACGCTTCCACTGAGCCTGACGACTCCGCGGAGCAGGCTGCGCCCCGGACCCTCCGCATCGCCTACGTGGCAGGGGTTACGCCCGGAAAGTGGATCCGGCGGTGGGAAGAGCGCATGCCGGACATTCCCCTGCAGGCATTTATGCACGACGGCGGCACGAGCGTCGAGGCAGTGCGCGGCGGTTCCGCGGACATGGCCTTTGTCCGCCTCCCCATCGAGCGCGACGGCCTCAGTGTCATCCCCCTGTACGAGGAGCAGCCCGTGGTGGTGGCTCCCAAGGGCCACGAAATCTCGGTGTTCGAGGAAGTTGCCTACAACGATCTGGGGCAGGAAGCCTTCCTGGACGTCGACGCGCTGGGCGGGCCGGAACCGGCCCTCGAGGTGGTTGCCACCGGAGCCGGGCTGGTGATCCTGCCCATGTCCGTGGCCCGCCATTTCAATGTGAAGGACACCGTGGCGCGACGGCTTACCGGCGCACCCGCAACCGAAATTGCCCTCGTGTGGCCGGTGGATTCCACCGACGAGGTGCTGGAGGAATTCATCGGGATCGTCCGCGGCCGCACCGCGCAAAGCTCACGGCAGCCGTCGGCGCAGCCGGTCAAGGTGAAGAAGGAACCCAAACCGGACCGGCGCGGCAGCGGCACCAAGAAGGCGCCCAAGGTGGCCCAGCGCTACGCCCCCAACCCGGACAAGGGCCGCGGCAAGGGCTCACGCAAAAAGGGCAAGCGCTAACCGGACATGACAACAGGCCGGCTCCCGTGGGGGAGCCGGCCTGTCCTGTCTGCCTAGGACACCGTTTTAGGTGTTCTGGACGTGGTCCTTGGCGTCGGTGGCGCGGTCCTTGACGTCGGTGGCGGCGTGCTGGCCTTCGGCTTTGACGTTCTGGGCTGCGTCG
>NZ_FVZL01000003.1 GCF_900168295.1 Arthrobacter sp. P2b
GCCGCCTACGCGGGCACCGTGGCGAAGTACGCGATCGAGAACTGGTGCCGGATCCCCACCGAGGTGGAGCTGGCGCACGAGTTCCGTTACCGCGACCCGATCCTGGACGCGAACACCCTGGTGGTTTCCATCAGCCAGTCCGGCGAAACGATGGACACCTTGATGGCCGTCCGGTACGCCCGGGAACAGGGCGCGAAGACGATCTCGATCTGCAACACCAACGGCTCCACCATCCCGCGGGAATCCGACGCCGTTCTGTACACGCACGCCGGGCCGGAAATCGCGGTGGCCTCCACCAAGGCGTTCCTGGCCCAGATCACCGCGGCGTACCTGCTGGGCATGTACCTGGCCCAGCTGCGCGGCAACGCCTACGACGGCGAAATCAAGGACGTCCTGGCGGACCTGAACAAGATCCCGGCCAAGATCCAGACCATCCTGGACAACGCCGAACCGCTGCGCGAGCTTGCCCGCAGCATGGCCGACGAAACGTCCGTCCTGTTCCTGGGCCGGCACGTCGGCTACCCGGTGGCCCTCGAGGGTGCGCTGAAGCTGAAGGAAATCGCCTACATCCACGCCGAGGGCTTCGCCGCCGGTGAGCTCAAGCACGGCCCCATTGCCCTGATCGATGAAGGCAAGCCGGTGTTCGTGATTGTCCCGTCCCCGCGCGGCCGCGAATCGCTGCACGCCAAGGTGATCAGCAACATCCAGGAAATCCGTGCCCGCGGCGCCCGGACCATGGTGATCGCCGAGGAAGGCGACGAAGCCGTCAAGGCCTACGCCGAGCACGTCTTCTACGTCCCGGAAACACCACCTCTGCTGATGCCGCTGCTGACCACCGTCCCGCTGCAGATCTTCGCCGCCGAACTCGCCGCGGCCAAGGGCTACGACGTGGACCAGCCCCGCAACCTCGCCAAGAGCGTCACGGTCGAGTAGTGCTAACAATCATTGAACTGTGAGTTCACATTGGTTCCGATGACGCTCTGCATGAGGAGCAAAAATGATTAGGCCGACGCTTTCACTTCTAAATGGATGTCACACTAAATTCAGCCCAACCGATAAGTGAGTCTTTGACTCCACAACGGATGCCAGCCTTTGTGTTGCTGCTTGTGTTCAACGCGGCTGATTGCTCGGCCGTCAAGGTGTAGTTGATGAGGCGGACCCCATTTACGTAACCTTCTACTGTGTCGCCGACGGAGCGCACCCTGAAGATGTTCGCACTTGTACGAAGTCCAACCGCTGTTCCCACGGCAAAATAAGCGTTGACAGTGCCGTACTTAATCCATAGTTGCGTTGAACCGTGGACGTCCATGAACAATCCCATCCGCGTGCCATCATCGATGGCTCGGACCACGATTCCACACGTCTGGACGGTAGGGTTAGCAATAACCGCACTTACATCCATGTCCTTAACTCCGGTCTCAATCAGGGCGGTCCCACCGGCCGTGACCCTGGCTTTATTGCCGGCAATCCCGTAAGTTCCGGACGCTATGATCCAGTCTTGCCCTGTGGTCGCGGTGCCTAGAGTGGAGGCATCTGGCCGCCGGAAATCGTCATATACCAGCCTGTGGACTGGGTTTCCCACCGGTACCGCTGGGGCTACCAGGCTTGCCGCTCCAAGCATTGGCGCCAATAAGTTGGCCATGAGGAGATGACCGGAATCACGTAAATGAATCCGATCTTCGTGCATGAGGGCGAGGGGATCCGAGGAGGGAATACCCACGGCTCTGTACTGTTCGGAAACGTCAATGAAGACCACGTCACGGGAGTTCTCCGCAGAAATTTCCTGAAGGACGCTGCGGTATTCGTCCCATTTATGTCGTCGAGGGGTTGGATAGTCATATCGTTCGTGAGCGTGGATCAGGATGTGCACGCAAGGGCCAGGAATGGCGTTTCGCAGCTTGTTTATCCACGATATTAGATTCGATTTGTAGGTAGCCAGAGGAACCATGTAGGCAAAATCGTTAGATCCCACCATGTGCGTGACCGCCCGCGGGTTCAAGGCACCAATCATCGTCACCTTAGAGTCTGTAAGATAATCTGCCGACGTGGTCCCGCTCACCCCAAAGTTGTAGCCGTGGATACCAGGCCGGGTCTTTTTTGCTCCGTCTGAATTGGTCCCCACCACGGACTCCGCGCCTGACCCTGAGGGGTAGGCCGCTTGCAGGTTCTTGATGAGTAAGGAGAAGTAGCGGGACTTGACCTCGAGGTTCTCCGCGGCGGTAGTACTTGATCCTAAGCCCACGATACCGATGGGTTCGGTGGTGCGGGTAACGTAGCCCGCCAGGAGCGGGCCCAGTGTCGGCTTTTGCAATTGGGTCAACCTACGAGCAACGCTGGCAGATACATCCGGGATTTGTTCCAACGGAATTTTGCACTGTTCGTCCAGGGTAGCAACGCCGCTAGCAACACCTTTCTCGGCGAGGGGGACGTAAGCAGTGGGCAAGTTCTGGGCGCTCTGCGCAGCATTGGCCCGACTCGCACCGAGTCCCGACACTGCTGAGACGCCTGTCATCAGGGCTCCAAGAGTCAGTAGGCCGCGACGCCTCACCGCCGGGTTAGCGCCGTTGACCGAATGCCGTTCAGCTGTCATGGGGAGCACCGCATCGGGCATGGGAGGCTTTTCGCACTGGGACGGTAGCTACGGTTAGCATCAACTTTAGAGCCTTTCAAAATCAGGTCTGTCTTTGCTAAGAAGCTAGTTGGTGAGTCTCGTCCGAACCACAGTAGGGGGTACGCGTCTAAAAGCCATCCCGCACCTATCTAGATACTGGGAGTACTCACATTCGAGCGCTGCCATGCGCCTTGAAATGTGTGGGTGCGGCATCATTCGGCTGCTGCCACTAAATGTCTGACTCATGCGCCGCAACTCAGCTACGGTCGGATCCAACGGAACTCTGGTTTTGAGGCGAACTCTAGCTCGCACTTGCCCCTTCATAGCGTTCCGTTCTACGTTTTTCGTCGCGTAGGCCTTACCTGCTGCACGCGTCACAGTGGCCGTTGTCGGAACCCAGCTGCCCTGGGAAAATTTGGTTCGCTAGACATCTTGGTATAGGTAGGAGTGCAGGGAAATAAGTGAAAGCATTGTGGTGCTCAAATCTCCCGGCTGGAGAAAGGTGCGATATCAGATAGAGTTGTCCTGCACTCACTCTGCGCGGCGAGTCCATTAAAAAGGTCAAAGGGCCGATCTTGGGGGGATGCTTGAATCAAGTCAATAGGATTGCTGCGTTCGATGCTTTGCGAGGGCTCTGCATCGTCAGCATGGTTGTTCATCACGCTTCCTCTGGTTCTTTACTAGACAAGATGACACATGCCTATCGCTGGGTTGACGGAGCGGTGGGGTTTGTCCTGTTGGCTGGCGTGCTAATCGGGATGATTCAACGTAGGGCCATCGCGACCAAGTCTCTTCAAGCGGGTGCTAGGCTTCTACGCAGACGCTCAAGACAACTTTACGTATACCATCTGGTTTTGACATTTGCCGCGTTATGCGCCGGCGCATACGCTGTTGGTCATCCGCTACTGCCACAGGTTGTCAACGAACAGGGCTGGTTAATAGCCGTCGGTGGCGCATTGATTTTGTCCGTAAATGCCATGAACGCTGACTTGTTGTCCGTTTATGCAGTCCTGATTTTCTGCACGCAAGCGATAACGCCCCTGCTTGCTAGAGGCCGAACATGGGCTGTGTTTTGCATTTCTGCAAGTATTTACGTTGTTGCCTTGATCATGCCGCAACAGTTTACGTTACCTGCCGCACCCGGCGAGCTGGGCTATTTTAATCTGGGAGCCTGGCAAGCTCTGTATGTAGTGGGATTGCTTGCTGGCTGGCACTGGACTTCGAAAGCAGTGCGCAAGGTGTTCGACTCGCGTGCTGCACTTATCGCCTCAGTGATGCTTCTCTGCCTGGGAGGACTGCTGCGGGTTCTCGAAGTAGAAGGACCAGCTATCGACTTCCTTTTGGGTAAGTTCTCGCTGGGTCCAGCTTCGCTGGTGCTTGCGTTCGCACTGTTCATTTTTCTTACGCGCTTCCTAACAAAGCTCATTACCAGTCGGGCAGGCTGGCTTATTTCTCCTCTATGCATACTGGGCCGCAATAGCTTGGCCGCCTATCTGACCCTCGCTTTTTGGTTCCTCGCTGCCACCGCTTTTCAGGCGTATGATCCAGCGTCTGTCACCGGGATGTTTGCCTCAGCCGCCGTGCTGCTCGTAATTCTTCTTTGGGGGATATTTCAGACGAGCGCGATTAGACGAAAGCACAAACAGCAGAAGACGCCATCTGCTCCGCGCCAGTCGTAAATATCCGTGAATTCTTTCGGCTACTCTTGCTACTGTCCACTGCGATGGTTGCCCGGGTATGTTAGTTGAGCTTGGACGTCAAGCTAGCCTTCCAAGTCTTTCAATGCAGGGTCAGCCGATGATGGGCGGTGCAAAATTGCCAACTTGTCTTGGCTCAACGTTTCCCGACCTACTCGCCGAAGTATAGGTAGCCGATGTATGCGCTTATGGTTCTATTAGTCGGATTTGAAATAGCAAAGATGGGTTTGACGGACACAGCACGGGCGGCGTGGTTGCTATGCGGTGCTACTTGTTGCATCACGCTGGGCATGCGCCAGGAACCGGCAGGGAGGTGCTCAGCAAGAAGGCTTACTTCTTCTTCGGGCGAAAATTCTTGGCCATTCCCTCTGAGATATATCGCACTAACAGACGCTCGGACACCTTCAAAATCAGCACGGAGGCAGATGGTTCCGCTTCGTTCCCAGCCGCTACGCAGCGGGACCACGTCTTTGGCCTGAAAGACGACAGAAGATCCAGCTAATAGCACAACTTTTACTGACCTTCCCCCACCAGATAGTCCCTCGGAAGATACTTCCACGGTGGATACACCCCAATTGCTAATTTCCCAATTCACAAGTGAGGCTCCTACCTGCAACACTCCGATCTCTTCGTCCTCAAAATATGGATCGACAAGGCGGTTGTCCATAGCGGACACGATGCGCCTATTGGAGATCTCAAGATTCTTGAGAGTGCAAGCAGTTACCTCCTCCGTAACGAGAAATGAGCCCGGAAACGCAGTATTATTGTCGCCAGCCGGACGTAGGTACGCAGAACCCGTCACAACGAGGTTTCTGCCGCGGATAGCGGATCTGGGCTGAACGAGCATTGTTGTTGCATCGAAATTAACATTTGATGTTCCTTCTGCCACTTCAGACACGAGTACACCATTTGTTTCTGTTTGCTCGACGTTGATTGCTTCAATATGCCCGCCTTGGAACGCTAGCCGGCCATAACCTTTGTTAAGCTTGGCAACAGTGGCCAAATAATCGAAGGAGCAGTTGTTAAAGCTTAGGTCCCAACCTGGAGCATCGACAACGATTGCTTGTTTCGCTGAGGCGAAGATGCAATGAGCGTACTCAAAGTTTTCGCCAGAATTGAAGTTTCCATTTTCGGGGTCACCGACCCGGAGACAAGCCCCTGTTACAGTCGCATTGTAACCGCCTGCAACTTCGAACAGGCAGTTTTCGAACCTCCCAAGATAGTGATTATAGGTGTTCATCTTTTTAAGTGTGTCGAACCGCTGAATGGACACACCTCTGATGGAGTAGCCCTTTAATAGCCGTCCAGCACCTAGATCAGAACGCGACCCCAATTCCAGCCCCACACTGGTTCCGTCGCTCGTCGAGGTATTGTGCAATATAAGATTGCCGTCAATCAGCGTGTGATTATTCCACTGGTTCTTTTCCAATGGAGCATAAAGGTTAGCGGGATCGTCGGGTAGCGGCGTTATGTGCCAGCACGTCCCGTTGCCACCTTTCCACTCAACAATTGCCGTGCCTTGGATCACGATGTGGACGTAGGGTGGTTGCACTATGGTTTTTTCGATTTGGTAGTGCCCGCCCGGTAAAACGAGGACATTGTTAGTGGCCAACCCCGTTTCGCGGACGGCATCGCGGACAGCGTCGATTTTCCTTTGGATGGCGGCAGCCGAATCTGCTCTCCCGGTCGGATCGATGCCTGGGCCGGACAGTACTGTTGCACTCACAAACATTGACGACAAGTCTGGAAGTTGCCCCAGCGGAACCTTGCGGTTCGAGTCTAGGGTTGCGACACCTGTTGCTGCCGCTGATGGGTTGGCCTCAGAAGAATCATTAGAGTCGTGGAATTTGAGACTGGATATCGCAGAAAAGCCTGTGAATAAGGCTCCAAAAGTTAGAAGTCTTCGGCGCCTCACAGCCGCAGGTATTTCGAGTTTAGGAATTTCGTCTGTTCCACTCATGCGGGTGTAGCCTCTCCCCAACAACTGGAGGTTGAAGAAACGATTGATGTTTCATATCCGATCTAGTTAGGCTGCTCATCGGCCTAGAAGCCCCCCATGATGGACTGTGGATCCGCGCAAGCCTACGTCTGCTACTTGGCGAGACTGCAATGAATTATACCCGTTTCCTCAGCATGAGATGTTTGCAAGTTCGGTACGTCTAACTACGGTCATCTACTTGCATGCTGGAAACGAATGAAATGCTCAGGGCTGAAGAAGCGCCGGCTGTCCGCCATAACATACTGCAGCGCGTCTAACTGCCGTCGATCAGTCGGTGACTTGTAGCCAAGAAAGGCTGTACTTCTTCGCGAGCCTCGAACCGATGCGGTTGATCCTGTCCAATGTGAGTGCCGTCGTTGCTACCCCTATTTCTGCAATGTCAACAACGCCCCGCACTCCTGTCTGGGACATTCCGATGCGAAGTTCAGTCCAAGTCGTCGCAGCGCCCGGGCCACGGGCAAATATGACGCCATCGCGATATATGACGTTTTCGAACGGTCCGCCCGCCGTGTGAATCATCCATATATGCCATCCCGTTGGAAGGGAAGTTGGCCCAGAAGCATACGTCGTGGCTTCACCATTGAAAAAACCTATTTCACCAGGCCTTATTACACCAACACCAAATCCGGCCCGCTGCCCACTGGCTGAATCGAATACATACTCAGGGGTGAGGATATTTGCCACAACGAACGCGGTCACGGGCACGGGTAGATTGAAGGCTTGAGAATCCGCATGGTCAGCAGATGTAGTCGCACCGAATCGGTAGACAGGTTTACCGCCTACGACGTTGGAGGCATAGGTCGGCGAACCCGAGGCCACCGCATGGCGGTCGTTGCCGCTCCTATCCGTCAACGAGGTCAATAGTGCACCGTCCGTGTACTGTGTTTCTGAAGATGCGTCAAGCCAAATGGCCAGAGGTACGCCGTATGAAACGGGAACTTTTGCCAGTGCCCTGCTAACAAATCCTCCGCCACCACCGTGCTGGGTGATGATCCGACTCATGTCTTGGTGGCTGTGATCCACAGTGAAATCGAACAAGTAGTTGTGATCCACGGAACCTCCGAATCCCGCTATGTCTCCTGCTTTCCAGGTGAGCGGATTCATGTTTTTGGTGATACCGCGTAGTGTCGTCCACTTTGGCAAATCGTTCAGTCGTCCATTATGAGCAGTAAATATAAATGCGCTTTGGTCATCATTGAAGAAGAATGAATCGACTACAAGACTTGACCCTACTAGAGGCTCGGTACCAGCTGGCCAAGATGGATTACTTGGAGACTTAGTAAGCGAGTTCGCCGTCTTTCCATAAGCCAAACCAAATGACTCAAAGGGCCCTGGTGCGCCATCAATTCCGCGGGTCGTACTTGAATTGGTGCCCTCCACGCCTTCGTAACCGATTAGAAACTGAGTGCCATCATGCCGCGCTATAGGGCTCCCCGCCAAATACCCGTCCCACGTTCCTGAAGGACCCTTCGGAATCGCAGGATTACCTGCAAGGACGGAAAAATCAACACCATCAGCGGACGAATAGGCGAAAATTGTGCTAGAGAGCTTATCTTCTACATACAGGTACAAAAGGCCGTCAGTATCGCGGTAAACCTTGCCTCGGGGAACGAGCGACTGGGTCACGTTAGGATCTTCGCTGGGTCTATCGTCCTTGTCCATGACGCAGCGGACCGGGGCGGTAAACGTAGACCCATCTGATGAGAAGGCCACGTAGATGCGAGAAAGCCCCTCGATCACAGCGGTGAAGTAGAATTTGAACTCGCGTTCGGGGCACATATCAAGGTTAGGGTCGTCGGGGTCCCATACGATGTCATCCTGTTCCCGAAGTTCGCTCGCCCCTTCGACTCCAGACACAATACGAGTCATATTGGACCCGAGCATGATTGGAGTTGGCGAGCCAATCCTTGCCCCTGCTCGGTCTGCTTGTACCGAAATTGGGGTAGAGGTTGGGAAAAGGGGCACTTGCGACATCGGAATTTTACCGTTGGTATCCAAAGTGGCGACACCATTTGCCGCCCCTTTTTCGGCCACCGAAATAAATTCCGTAACTGCGTTGGTGGCCTCAGCGGCCGCGTTAGCCCGATTTGCGCCAACAGTTGTGGCGGCAGTCATTCCGGCGACAACGGTTCCGAAAGTAAGAAACTTCCGCCGTCTAACTGCCTGCGTGTTCTCAGACGCCGACCACGGCTCCGCGCTATATGGGCTACCCACGGGTCCACGACCTTAGTACTGACTTGCAGACCTGGAAAGTTAACGAATTCAGCATCAACATCTGCGCCCCTCAAACAATAGATACTTGCTGTTGTTATTCGAAGCTATTTGGTTGCAAATCTCCCTACCACCGTGGCGTGTACCCTTTTGCTACCGCCATGTCTACTTAGTCTTCAGAGGTACTACCTGTTTCAGGAACCCAGCGAATGGAGAAGTATCTCGATAGGCCGACAGGCAGATCCGTGACAACGACATGCTGTTAGGTACGCAAGGGCCAAAATTCAAAAGGCGGCGAGGGAGGTTGCCGCTGACGAATGCGTTACGGCGAAGCGGTGCTTGTTGAGCCTGCCTGGTCGGGTCTCGTCCACCACGCCTGGTCCTGTAGCAATTCAGCTTCGTCAGTATGTTGGGCCTGACGTAGCAAATCATGCTGCCTGTTGTCGGCGCTGAAGCCGGACAAGTTAACCGAGCAAGAGTTTGCCGTCCCCTGCATAGCGGGCGGCGGCCTGCTGGACTTGTTACGCGAATGCTTCAGAGGTGTGCCGTATCCTCGGGGCCGTGTTTACCTGCTGTCATATCTCCCGGCATTGAGTTCTTACCGCCAGGAGGCTTCTCTTGGCTCGGGGTCTTGCTCTGCGCAGTAGTGACTGCCCTCGCGTCAGTTCCGCCGGCAGTAGTTAGCTGGTTTATAGAAAAGCCCGTCCTTGAAGCTAAGGACGCGAGTCCAGGCAGAAGACGAATAGCCACGCCGGAAAACACTAAGAAAGAGCCGTCGAAGAGCGAACAACCTAGTGCAAGGTGTTTCTGCTGGTCCCAGCTCGCCCGCGATGACGGTTCATGAGTGTGCAACGTTCCCCGTGGATGCAAGCAGATGATTTTCATAAGCCGTAGGCCGAGCGCTTTCGCTACATGAACCGATAGCTGCCGTAATAAAAGGCATGACTTGATCATTCCTTGAGGCTGTGTTCGTAGCATCTCGGGCATGGGTAAATACGGAGGTACTTATCAGGCCCGGTACTTGCGGCGAGAGCAGCGTCAGCGCAAATTGCAGCAACTTTCATACCTCATGCTGTCCTTTCTGGCCGTTGCCACGATGGCTGTAGTGGTGGTCGCCCTACGGCAATGAACTCCTGTGGGACGAGCCGACTGGTGACTTGATTTGTGAATTCACCGGCCACGTGATTAGGTCATTGGCGATGGGGATCAATGACCGATGGAGGCTGCTGTGGCTATTTCCGACTATGCTCTGGCGCTGTGTGCACTGCTAGGCACACTTCTGGTTCCTTTCTTCGTCCTTCTCCAGAGGCTTCGACTCAAGCGTCGAGCCCTTCGCCTCCCGGTAAATAGTGCAACTCGAGGTAACCGCCCCTAGCCATGCCGTACGTTGATATCAACCCGCATAAAGGCCGTCCTAGATGGCAGGGCTACGCGATCCTGATCGTTCTACTTATTCTTACCGCCACCGTTGTGGCAGCTGCTATAACTCGCATATGACCCGCCCTGATCGCCTTAACCCCTAGACTTACTGTTTGTATCAATGCCGTACGAACTTATGCTCAAACGTCCGGGGGACTGACATGACCGATCCGACGGATCGAGATCCACACGCTCATGATAAGGACGCAGGGCAGCTACAGCGACGTCGCCGCGATTTACGTCGGTCTGAGCTGATGGATGCCAGGACAGGAAACATGCCAGCTGTACCGCCCAACACCTCCAGTCCACGCGACGCCCGCCCTCCCGCGAAGAGCCGGACCTCCTGGGCGGATGCTGCCGCCGCATCCGATGCCGTGCAGCCTGTCGTTGCAGAATCCGATACTTCCTTGCCACGTGTTGGCTCCAGCCAGACTCCGCCACCACCATCGAACGCTCCTGCTGGTGCTTCAGGCTTCCGCCGAAACCGGCCTACTGTTGCCGAGATGCTTGTTGACAGACCTATGCCTGACTTCATCAGTTCGCCTGGATTGTTCGTTAAGGAACAGAAGCCGCGCCCAGTGGGCGGAATCCGTGGTGCCCTCTATAAACTCACCGGCGGTGCTTGGAACCTGGGCCCAGGTGCTAAGCAGCGGCAGGAAGACGAGTTGGCTCGCCGCATCTCACGGCAGTTGCAGGGCAGCTATAACACGGCCGTCCTGAGTCTCAAGGGGGGCATTGGAAAAACTTCCACTACTGTCGGCGTCGGCCTAACTCTCGCTGAATTCCGGGGAGACGCCCCATGCGCCATCGACGCCAACCCCGACTCGGGCGACCTCGTGGAGCGCGCACTGGGGGAGGATATATATCAACAATCCAGCCCGCGTACCATCACAGATCTCCTTAGAAACATTGACTCCATTGATTCTTTGACAGACCTGGCCAGGTATATGCACCATGCCGGGCGTTTGCATCTTATAGCCGGAGAGCAGGACCCTGAGGTTTCAGATTCCTTGACCGCAGAGGAATACTTGCGTATCCGGAGGCTCGTTTCAGGCTACTATTCGGTGGCATTGACCGACTGCGGTACTGGAGTAACACACAATGCCATGAGCGGTATCTTGCAGTCTGCCGATAACCTTGTCATCGCTGCCGGCTACGCAGTGAGCGGTGCCAAGCGTGCCCGAAGCACTTTGCTCTGGTTGGCCAGCCATGGGTACGAGGAGTTGGCCAGAAATGCCATTGTAGTGATAACGGACAAAGACGAAGTCTCGTCCCGCGTGGACAAGGACGCGATTGAGGATCACCTTGCTGGTATCTGTCGTGAACTCATCGCTGTGCCGCATGATCGAGGTGTAGCGGATGGAGATTTGGTCACGCTGGATGTGCTCAGGCCCGAGACACGCCGTGCATATAAAGAAATTGCAGCCGCGATCGTGGATGGTTACCGATAGCTTTCGCTTAAAGATGCACCGGATACGGTGATGAAAGAAGCCCCGCTAACTGAGGGGGCAAGCAGAGCTTCTCTTGTGGCTGGCTTCACGCCAATGCAGCCAGCGCCGACCACATCACAAGCGACCACTCGTATTAGCCGACTTTCGGAATATAGCCAGCCGAATAGTAATCTTGATATTTCCTTGAGGCTTTCTTTGGGGAAAGTTGCATTCCCCATATTAGTCTTCGGGCGTGGAAAACATCAGCCCTCTGGCCCGCATACCTAAGTACCATCTTCCTGCTGCCTGTCCGGAATGTGAACACGTGCACCAGGTTGTCCAGGGATTACTTATTGCCCGGCTTCGCCGCATACTGAATGTTCGGCCTATTTGCCGGGCAGATGACGGGTTCGGGGGTGGCATCGAACATGACGGGCGCTGTGGGTGCCGCAACTCTTTTCATGCCTTGGCAGCGCCCATTGCTGACATAATGTCAGAGTAGAAAAAATTTGGGCGAGCGTAACAACCCATCAGCGCCTCCGCTTGGTAGATTCCATCCCTTGACGTGGTTTTCCGTCATATGCCACCTCAGAGCCACGGATGCGTCGCTGCAGCCTGATCTACAATGCCCTGCGAATAACTTACGTGGATTCACCCGGGCATTGGTGGTCAAATATAATCCCATCGGCGGCTCTAGCAGCCGTGGCAGCCGTTTGGAAATTCTTGGTCCCCTGGTTTCCGTGAAGGACATGGTGCCGTTTTTCACCACATCCTCGCATCCTCAACGCCACGAAGCCCAACGTATTCAGCGCCCGAGCGTAACCCGCACTCGTCAGCGTTGCCCCGGTGAGGATCGATGCTCTCCTGGGACTGACCAACAGGGTAACGAAGCCCTCCGTCACCAGCTGAGGAACAAGAACTTGAGCATAAAGCACATCAGCGACAGTCGGATAATATCCCCCAAATTTATTGCTCAAGCTGTATAGCACGGATTAGATGCACTCTTCTGTCAGTTGAAGGAGTGAGGGTCGTAATTGTCTAGACCCGCGCGACGCTCTGCAACTGGGGAATCTCTCCTCGTTAAACCGTGCAGTTTCGGACTCGGATCCTGTTGCAGCTTCAGGCTTACCTAGGGAGGACTTGAGCCCGTCTCGTGTGCCCCCGAGATGTTCAGATTCCCGTCTGTCACGGACATTTGGCCGTGCCGGGTCGGTAAGGGTTCAGTCTTGGCATCCTTACTGACTTTCTGCTTACCTCCCGTCACTGGTATTCTGCCTCGCATTTATGAATCGTCTACTAGCGCGCATAAGGCTGAGCAGCCGCTCCACCATCCTGCTAGAGCTGAATACGAAAATATTTAAATCAAATGTCGGAAAGGAATAGTGGCAACACTAGGAACCGACCAACGAATAGATCCCACGGGGCACTGCCAACGCACACTAAGCCAGTTAGGCGCCCGCCCTGGCGGAAGTCCGCCGGCGGGCTGACGGCGCGCGTCAGTCCAAGGCCCTCAGCGTGTTGGCACCGAGACATTGATGCTGAACGACTAGGAGTCTGTAGGCGTGGACGCGTCCGACGCAGCGGTCCGCGGGGTCACAGAGCTGACGCTGAGCTTCGACCACAGGTTATGACGGCGGCACCGCCGCCGAACTCCTCCGCTTTGTGGCGGACGCTGTGGAGCACCTGCCAGTCTCGTTGTCGACCGTCCTGCGCAGGAAGCTCTCCGGCTCCTCTGGGGGGACTGAGTGGAACTCGCGTAAGTGCTAGGTAGAATCGGACGGCTGGACGAATGAACGCTGGTTTGCTGGAGGTGCAGAAAAAATGTCGGAATGGCTCGAAGTCGGCGAGGACAACTACGTGCTGGTCACCGAAGGATCGCTGCTAAACACGGGACTGATCGTGGGATCCGAGCGGGCTATGGTGATCGACACCGGTTGCGGTCCCCGGCAGGGCAGGAAGATTCTGGACGCGGTAAGGGAAAAGAGTCAGCTGCCGCTCGTCGTCGTCAACACCCACGCCCATTACGACCACTTCTTCGGCAACGCGGTGTTCGCGGAAGCCGGCGTCACGGAATTTTGGGCACACCGGAACTGCGCCACCGATATCGAAGTACGTGGGGACGTGCAGCGCCGTTTCGTTGGGACACTGGAACCGGAGATGTCCGCAGCTGAAGGCGAGAACGTGGAAATCGTAGTTCCCAACGCCATCGTGAAGGACCAGCCCGTGCTGGTTGACCTTGGCGGACTGAGCGCGGCCCTGTTTCATTTGGGCCGGGGCCACACCGACGGCGACTTGCTCGTGGGCACCCCCACCACCCTTTTCGTGGGTGACCTCGTGGAGCAGGGCGCGCCCCCGTCCTTCGAGGACTCCTACCCGGAGGAGTGGGCGGATGCGCTCCGGCATATTTCTGCGCTGCGCCACCGTTACGACTTCCTAATTCCCGGGCACGGGAAGCTATGCAGCGACCAGTTCGTCAAGACCATGGCGGAAACAATGACCACCGCAGTTCGCCAGGCACGGCAGTCCATTCGGGACACTCCTAGCGATGCCACTAAAGCCATCCCAGTCTTACCCTATGGGCCGGAGCAGTCACGTTGGTTCATCAAGCGCCTCCAAGAGACCCGCCGGGCGCACTAGCTCGCGCGATAGAAGCGTCCTACGCCAGCACCGGCGGCTCGAACCGAGTCCCCGGCGAGCCGCCGGCCATTGCCTTCAGGATGTTCTCCGCTACGCTGCGGACTTTCAGGTTCCGCTGACGGGACACCCCGGCAAGCTTGCTGAACGCTTCGGTGTAGGAGCAGCGGTTCTGGGCCATGATCACTCCGCATGCCACGTCAATGGACGTGCGGCTTTCCAGAACTGTCTTCAGGTTGTCCCCGGCGGAGCGTACGCTCCGCACCTCCAAAGCCAGCTTCATGCTGGACGACGCGACCCTCGCCAACCATGTGGCCTCGCCCACCAAGTCGGGCGTGAACTCGAAACCCGCCGGCCCCAGGAACACCAGGGTGCAGCTTGCCCGCGCCTGAAGCTCCAGCGGAACAGCCAGCGCCCCGCCGTACCCTGCCCCCGCCAGGCGGCGCCGGTATGCCTGCCAACGCTGGGCCGTGCCGCCCGTTGTCAGCGCTACGGGTCCTCTCGTAGCGGCCGCGTGCTCCATGGGACCGTCGCCGTATCGGTCCTCGGAGGAGGCGACATTGACTGCCGGGCTGGTATTGCCAGCAGTGACGGGGGGACTTCCCTCGGACACCATCGTGGCGGCACAGTCAACCCCCGTCCCCGCCGATCCGGTGAGTGCCAGCGCAGCAGCGTCAGCCAGCCGCTGCACCGACGCCAATTCTGTGTCCGCTCCGGTGATCAGGTCCAACAGGAATCCAGGGCGTTCCGTGCGCTTACTTCCGGATGCCGGCTGTACTGTCACGCTTCTGCCCCCACTCGACGATCGGTTCTGCACCGCAACAGCGCGGCCCTTTCCTCGAATCTAGGGGTGTGCCCGGGTGCGGACACGAGTAGCCGGTACTCTATTTTTCTGGCCAGTTCTGAGCAGTACTTGCTTTAGGCTACCGCGCCCCGCAAGCCATTCAGAAAGGCCGGTAGGCGTCGCCTTTTGGTGGCGAGCACTAGCTTCGGTGAGGGCTCTGCGATGATTGGCCGCAGTCAGCGCTGTGGGCACTGGGAAGGGACGCACGGATTGCAACTCTTACCGAGTTCATAAGGATCGAATACAACCCCAAGCCCGGCCTACCTGGGGGCACTTTCTGCCACGCTTCTCGACGGCGTGAAAACGAAGGCAAGTCGTTTTTCGAGCCAGTCCAGCCGTTCTCCGCAGTTGTCTACGGCGACTCACATTTCAATGGGCCGCGGCGACGAGCCACCCACAGACGAGCCCATGGTCTACAACACAGGTGACTGGTGCTCGCGGATGAACGTCATGCGGGGGCACGGTCTTCACGATAGAAGAACGGCGACCTTCACCAGATGTACCGACCCATCCAAAACCGGTGTTATCAGCCACAACCCCAGGGTGTTCATCCTCGACGGCAAAAACGACCTCAGCCTCAACGTCACACTGGACCAGCTCATAACCCGCTACAACCTGATCTTGCACCCGCGCCGCCAGCGGCATCCCCAAAATCGTCATCCTTGCCGATTCGCCCAACACCAGCCACTCGGCAGTTGGACCAGCCGGGACCAGTTCACGCATAACTACGTGACATGACCCTCGCCGCGCCAGATCGTGCGCACGCTGACATGTACTCGTCGCTCGTGGCCCACCACTAACGAGTGCCGGCCGCGACGAACTAACGACGCCATCCACGCCAAGCACGAACGGCACGTATATGGTGGGCAAGGTCACCGCCGACGCCGTCCGCCACCTTGTCCCAAGGGCAACCTCCTGTGGACTGGTGGACACCACGAACTTTCTCGGCAGTAAGGATTCTTTCATCCCCATCCCCGCATGGGATAGTCTCGCGGCTGACTGGTCCGGGTTCCACAGCGGCGCGGCGTCCATATATACAACATTGTTTGCACGACGGGGTGCAGGGCTACTGCCAGCGAGAATTACTGCCGCTGGTGGGGACGGAAGCCAGATGATCTACACCAACGCCACCACCGGCTTCGTGCAAGGGGGGACACCGTCTACGCCGAAGCGGATCTGTCCGTTGATACCGAATGGGGCATTACTCCTTCGGGTGCAGCTTCCTTACGCAGGCATCGAGCTACTACCGCTTACCAGCGCAGCTGCCAGAATCGGCTCCCACGACATTGGCTTGCAGTCTTTCGCCGGCGGCATGACGATCAACAGGCAGGATTCCTTGTGGTTCGTAACCCAAACTTTGTTCTGTTCGCTGGCACGGCATTGTGAGGTTTTGTTTTGCTCCGCAGTGGAAACACCACGTTCCGGCGTGGGCCGGGTAGGCGTCCGCAGAGTGCTGGACAGGCTAGTAGGAGGTGCCGTTCAACCACTCGTCGTAGCACGCCTCAAGCAGTAGCTACCAACTGTCGTCTGGGTGCCTTGCAGCTAGGGCACCTGCGCGGGCGGTTGAACCAAGCGACCCAGCGGCGTGCGAGTCATACGTTCCTCAAAGTCTTGACTCTAACGCGTGCCAGAGTGGAATGGGTCTCGGCACGGGCAGCTGCCATCGTGCTCGATGCCGCCGCCGAATCCATCGTCGAAGGAGCAGCGTGGCGAGGGCGGGGGCATCCGAAGCACTCGCCGAACGAACGCTTCCACGACGGAAGTCTTGCCAGCGTCTGCGTGGTGACATGTTGGACAGACTTCCCCTGTGCGGTCGTTTGAAATGGCCATCCCCAATAGTTATCGGGTCCTGATCAACACAGCCCAAGGTAAAGCTCAAGGTCATATCAAGAATTGGGGACAAGAAGGCCCCGCGGCAACGTGACTAGCGCGGGGCCTTCCGGTCACCGGCACGCGCTTGGGGCATGCGTGAAGAAGACCGAGCCAAAGGTAACCCAGTGGGTGGTCGACTTCCAACTTTTGGTTCTTCCGAGAGCTGTCTAGGAGTGGGCTGCACGGTGCCTCGGCCGTTTGGCGGGCGCTACCGTAGCTCGCTTCGCCGCTGACCTAATAGGCGCTTCTATATACCTGGCCGACAAGTAGGCGACGGCAATAGTTAGGGCCACACTCAGTGCAGCGCGAAGAATTTCAGCGCCAGGGAATTCAATCACTTCGCGAACGCCAAAGAGGATTGGGTAGTGCCAAAGATATATTCCGTAGGACAGGTTTCGGCCGGTCCAGGCTAACGCCTTATGAGCGAGCAGCAACGAGAGTCCCTGACCCGAGGCGCATACCAGCCCTGAGATCAGCACTGCCGAGGTCGCCGCGATGAGGATCGGGGAAAATGCTCGCATTGCGACGTCGAGAGGCCCCGGCCCGTCATGGGGAACCAGTAGGAACGCCGCCGTCACGAGCACTAATCCAGCCGGCCACGCTAGCCGAATCGACCACTCATGGATCCTGGACCCAGGCGCCAGCGTAAGCAACATCGCGAGCAGGCAACCGATTAGGAGTTGGTCCGCCCGGGTATCGGGCCCGTTAGCGAGCCGCCATGGACTGACACCGCTGAATGCCAGTGCAGCGCGCTCAACGAGTGCCAGCACGACTAGCACGGCAGTAACCGCACTCACGGCCCGCAGTGTAAGTTTCCGCAGCAGCACGACCAAAATTAGCGGCCACACTAGGTAGAACTGTTCCTCTACGGCGAGGGACCAGGTGTGCCCCAGTGCGCCACCGTCAACACTGCTCCCGAACCAGCCTCCCCTCCACAGATTCATCGTGTGCGAAGCCGAAAGGACTGCATTCCAACCTTGTTCCCCCCACTCGTTAGGGGCCACGAGCGCCAGGACGACGACAATCGCGCATACCGCTAACATAGCCGGCCATAGCCGCGCAAGCCTGTGCAAGTAGAAAGCGCGTAAGCTAACGCGCCCTGTTGCATTGAACTCCCGGAGCAGTAGCAGGGTGATGACGAACCCGCTGAGAGTAAAGAAGACGTCAACGCCTACGTGTCCCCCTGGCATGAGTGGGCCGGCCGCGTGTGAAACTACAACGGCAGCCACAGCAACGGTGCGAAGACCATCTAGGGCGTCCACCCTGCCCACTGAGCTGATTTGTGCAGGCATGGTTGTAGACGTCACTTGCTCCCCCAACAGATGGTTCTTTACTTCGACGTTCAAGTGTACGGGGAAATTGGCGGCCCTAAGACCGGTAAGTGTCCTAACTGCTCTAGAGGGGACAAGCGCGACATGAACCAAGGCGATGACCCCTGTGCAACTGCGCTTGACCAGCTCCAGTATCCGGCTGGCACCCCTGACGCTACGGTGCCCCTTCCCCCCGGGTCAGCGGGTATCCACGTCCTCGAACACCAGGAACGTCTGCGTGTCGAGTACTCCGGGCATGGACTGCAGCTGGTCGAAGATGACCCGCCGCAGGTCGATGTTGTCCACGGCGCGGACCAGCAGGATCACGTCAAAGTCGCCGCCCACGAGGGCAATGTGGTGCACCTCCGGGATGGCGCCCAGCTGGTCGCGGAGCTCCCGCCACGAATCCTGCCGCAGCTTCAGGGTCACGTAGGCGGACGACCGGAGGCCCGCCTTGATGGGATCCACCAGCGCCGTGAACCGGGACAGCACCCCTTCACTGGTGAGCCGGCCGATCCGGGTGTATGCATGCGCCCGGGAGATGTGGACGTTCTCCGCCACCTGGGTGACGGACATCCTGCCGTCCCGGGTGAGTTCGGAAATGATCCTGCGGTCGATGTCGTCCAACGGTACGGGTTCCGTCCCGGCATCCCTGGCTGCCATTGTGTCCACGGCCCCTGTTCGGCAATTCTGGTGAGACTTACAATTCGTCTTCCAGCATAGGCAGAATCAGCCAGCTTCTCCACGTATCCCGCCGAAGCGGGATACGAACCTCCCACGGCAGGGCACTACGAGTGGATAGTGGCTTCAGGAAGGCCTGCAACAACGGGTCGCGGTCAGGGGCGCGAGTAAGGGACGTTACCGCCGCTGGGCAACGTGCAGTTCAGCCGCCCGCCGGATGAAGTCGCAATCGCTGGGGGAGAGGATGCTTTCACCGTGCCGGTCCTGTTCGAACTCCGCTCCGGTGGCCTTCTTGATCTGTGCCGCGATGGTCCGGGGGAGGATCCTGCACCCCGGATTGTCCAGCAGCCACTGCCGCGTTTCTGGCTCAAGCCGGTCCCACAGCTTGTCGATGCCCATTACAGTTACCCCACTCTTGTCATTCCCGGTGTATGAAATGCCGCCTCGCCCGCGGGACGGATGACCCAAGTCCCCAGTCCCCGCCAGCCGCAGGGAAGGCTGACCGCGAAGAGTGATCCAGAGGCGGAGGGGACCGCGCTGTCCCCTCCGCATCCGTCGCCGCACCACGAGCCCCCAAACCACGGGAAATCCCTGCCACCTGATGCGGAGCTTCCTGCCTGTAATGAACGGAAAGGAATCTTCCGGACATTGACGGATTGACGTTTTCGTCAATCGCGACCATCCGAGTGTGGCCCTCCCGTACGTGGGGGTCAAGGGCTTTTTGAAAAGAGACGAACCTTTACTCCAAGGGGCAGGCTGGCAGCACTTGTTTGCTTTGGCAACCGGGCAGACGGGGGAGTGCCGAGGGTCAGGTTTGGCGCTGTTCCTGCCCGTTGCCAAGTTCGTCCCGGGCGGCTTGCAGCAGGGTGACGCCGCGGCTGCGGGCTGTCCGGAAAAGCTGTGCGGCTGCTTCCTCCGGGGTGCAGCGGCTCCGCGCGGCGATCGCTGTGCGGGCCTCCGCGATCACCGAGCGCGAGGCCAGCAGTGACTCCAGCATGGACAACTGTTCGTCCAGCAAGGCCGGATCCGGCAACTCCTCCGGCGCGGCGCGCAGGGCGCCGTCGGCGGATGCCGTCCGGGCCTGGAGTACGGCTTGGGCGGCGACGAGCAGGCCGGCGGCTTCCGGGTATGCCAGCCGGTAGACAAGGCGCCCGCCGGACCAGATGCGCTGAATCAGCTGCTGCCCGCGCAGCTGGGTGAGGTGCCGGGCCAGGTGTGTGGCCTTCACTCCCGTGCCCTCGCAGAGCTCCGGGATGGAGGACTCGCGGTGGGAGAGCAGCTCCAGGATCTGCGCCCGCACCGGATGGGCCACGGCCTTGAACACCTCCGCCGCGGCAGACGTCGTGGGCCCGGCGCCGCCGTCAACCGGTCCGGCCGCCGAAGCCGTGCGGCTCTCCGAGCCGGTGTCATGGCTGCTCATGCGCTTCGCTTCCTTGGGCTATGCACGCCATTATCCTCCGCTCTGCGGTTCACGGCCGGGAGATCAGGTCGGGGAATTCAGGCGTCAGTGGAGGCGGACGGGTTTCGCCCGCTTGAGTCCAGTATCCCCAGCCGCCATTTTGTCCACGGCACCGCCGGTAACCTGCGTCACACTTACAATTCGTCTCCCAGCAGCGGCAGAATCAGCCAGCTTCTCCACGATTCCCGCAGACGCTGGATACGAAACCTTCCCCGGGTCAATACTGGGAGTAAATAGTGGCTTTCGAAGGATGGACCAATGACGATCTCCGCAGACCACACCGCACCGGACACTGCCAACGCGCACCAGGCCGGCAACGCGCCAACAGAGGACGCCCTCACCGAGGCCGTCAAAAAGTTCGGGATCACGGTGGAGGACTATATGCTCCCGGCCCGGCACCAGATCCAGATGGTGGACCCGGACGGCCGGCTCAAGCCCGAAGGTGAGCAGGGCACCGAACCCGGCCACGAGTACCCTGTGCCCGGCGATGCTGAACTGCTGGCAGCATACGAGCAGCTCGTCGTCGGACGCCGCGTCAACGACCAGAACTCGGCGCTGGTCCGGCAGGGCCGCATGGCTGTATACCCGTCCAGCCACGGCCAGGAGGCCTGCCAGGTGGCTGCCGCCCTGTGCCTGTCCGGCGGCGACTGGATGTTCCCCACCTACCGCGACGCCGTCGCGGTGATGGCGCGCGGCGTGGACCCCGTCCAGGTGATGACCATCTTCCGCGGCGACTGGCACGGCGGCTTCAACCCCCTCGAGCACAAGGTGGGCATCCAGTGCACGCCGCTGACCACCCAGCTGCTCCACGCCGTCGGCGTTGCCCACGCGGCCAAGCTCCGCGGCGAGGACACTGTGGTGCTGGCCATGTGCGGCGACGGCGCCACCAGCGAAGGCGACTTCCACGAAGCTCTGAACTTCGCCGCCGTCTTCCACCTGCCGGTGATCTTCTTCGTCCAAAACAACAAGTACGCCATCTCGGTGCCGCTGGCACACCAGTCCGTGGCGCCGTCGCTCGCGCACAAGGCCGTGGGCTACGGCATGGCCGGCGAACGCGTGGACGGCAACGACGTCGTCGCGCTCCTCGCCGTCCTGGACCGGGCAGTGAAACTGGCCAGGGAAGGCTCCGGCCCCCTGCTGGTGGAGGCGCACACCTACCGGATGCAGGCCCACACCAACGCCGACGACGACACGCGCTACCGGGAGAGCGCTGAAGTTGCCGAGTGGCGGGCCAAGGACCCCGTGAACCGGATGCGGACCTACCTTACCGACCGCGGTCTGCTGGACGACGACGGCGAGCGACGGATCCGCGACAAGGCGGAGGCAATTGCCACGCAGCTGCGTGACGGCCTCAGCGAGGACGTGCCGGTGGACCCGCAGGAGCTCTTCCGCCACGTCTTCGCCAAAACCACGCCCCAGCTGAAGGAACAGTCCGCCCTGCTCGCCGACGAACTCGCCCGCGACGCAGCATCTACCGAGGAGACCGCCAAGTGAGCCCCACCATCACCACCTCGTCCGAGGCCAACGGCAACGTTTCCGCTGCAACTGCCCGTGCCGCCGCCTCGGCCGCCGCTTCGGCGGAAGCCGCCGGGCCGCAGCTGGTCACTCTTGCCAAGGCTCTCAACACGGCCCTGGCCGACGCCATGCACGCCGACCCGTCCGTCCTGGTGTTCGGCGAGGACGTCGGCATGCTGGGCGGGGTCTTCCGGATCACCGACGGGCTCACCGCCACGTTCGGCGAGCAGCGCTGCTTTGATACCCCGCTGGCCGAGTCGGGGATTGTGGGCATGGCCGTGGGCATGGCGATCAACGGGATGCGCCCGGTGATCGAGATGCAGTTCGATGCGTTCGCGTACCCGGCGTTCGAGCAGATCGTCAGCCACGTGGCCAAGATGCACAACCGGACGAAGGGGGCGGTGAAGCTGCCGCTGGTGATCCGCGTGCCGTACGGCGGCGGCATCGGGGGAGTGGAGCACCACTGCGACTCCTCCGAGTCCTACTACGCCCACACCGCCGGGCTGAAGGTGTTCACCCCGGCCACCGTGGCGGACGGGTACCGGATGCTCCGCGAGGCGATCGACTCGGACGACCCCGTGATGTTCATGGAGCCCAAGAAGCTTTACTGGTCCAAGGATCTGGTGGACCTGGCCGAGCTGCGGTCCTCTTACTCTTCTGCTGCTTCGGCGGGGCAGTCCTCGGAGGGGCGTGCCGCCGTCGCGCGTTCCGGCACTGACGCCACACTGATCGCGTACGGGCCGTCCGTCCCCACGGCGCTCGCCGCCGCCGAGGCCGCCGCGCTGGAAGGGCGCTCGCTGGAGGTCATCGACGTGCGCACGATTGTGCCGTTCGACGACGTTACGGTCTGCGAGTCGGTCCGGAAGACCGGCCGGGCCGTGGTGATCGCGGAAGCGCACGGCTTCGCCTCCGTGTCCTCTGAGATTGTGGCCCGGGTGCAGGAGCGCTGCTTCCACTACCTGGCGGCCCCGATCCGCCGCGTGACCGGGTTCGACATCCCGTATCCGGCGCCGAAGCTTGAGAAGTATTACCTGCCCGGCGTGGACCGCATCCTCGACGCCGTTGACGACCTGCAGTGGGAGAACTGACCATGAGTGAAGCACGCGTGTTTTTGTTGCCGGACCTGGGTGAGGGGCTCACCGAAGCGGAGCTGGTGTCCTGGCATGTTTCTGTTGGTGACACTATTTCCGTGGACCAGCCGATTGCCGAGGTGGAGACGGCCAAGTCCACGGTTGAGGTGCCCTCTCCTTACGCCGGGATTGTGGCTGAGCTGCACGGGCAGCCGGGGGAGACGCTGGACGTGGGGAAGCCGCTGATCTCGGTGACGCCTGTCTCGGTGGGTGAGCCTGCCCAGCCGGTGGTTGAGCCCGTCGAAACCGAGCTGGGCGACCCGGTGGTTGAGCATGTCGAAACCCAGCCTGTCGAAACCAAAGAGGCCGAGACCTATCGTGAAGAGGAGAAAGCGGGATCGGGAAATGTCCTGATCGGGTATGGAACTCCTGGCGGCCACGGCGTTGCCCGTCGTACCCGGGCGCCCAAGTCATCAGTTGCGGTGGTTGAGCCTGTCGAAACTAAGCCTGCCGAGGACGAACTCTCCCTCCTGCGCACCAGGGTCCCCGGCAAGTTGGGCGCGGTGATTTCCCCGCTGGTCCGGCGGATGGCCCGGGAGCACGGCGTCGACCTAGGTGAAATCCCGGGCTCCGGCGACGGCGGCCTCATCATGCGAAAGGACGTCGAAGCGACGATCCACCCGGCGGTGGTTGAGCCTGTCGAAACCAAGCCTGCCGAAACCAAGGAAGCGCCGGTGGTTGAGCCCGTCGAAACCAAGCCTGTCGAAACCCAGGGAACCGACGCCCGCACCGGCCTCGCCGTCTCCTCCCGCACGCCGGTTCGAGGAGTACGGAAAGCCGTCGCAGCGAACATGTCCCGCAGCCGCTCGGAAATCCCCGAGGCAACTGTGTGGGTAGACGTCGACGCGAGTGGCCTCGTTGAGCTTCGCAAGGAACTCAAAGCTGGCGGCTCCGAAGTCCCCGGCCTGCTCGCGTTCATCGCCCGCTTTGTCACCGCGGGGCTGAAGAAGTACCCGGAGCTGAACACGCGCATCGAGACTGCGCAGGACGGGTCGCAGGAGATCGTCGCGTTCGACGGGATCAACCTCGGCATCGCCGCACAGACCGACCGGGGACTCGTGGTGCCGTCAGTCGGCAGCGCTGAAAAGCTGAGTGCTCGCGAGCTGGACGTAGAGATCCGCCGGCTCACCGACGTCGCACGCCAAGGCAAAGCAACCCCAACTGAACTTGGCAGCGGAACCTTCACACTGAATAACTACGGGGTGTTCGGCGTGGACGGATCGGCGGCGATCATCAACCACCCCGAGGTGGCCATCCTGGGCGTCGGCCGGATCATTGACAAGCCGTGGGTAGTGAACGGCGAGTTGGCGGTCCGCAAGGTCACCGAGCTCACGCTGACCTTCGACCACCGCGTCTGCGACGGCGGAACGGCAGCCGGCTTCCTCCGATTCGTGGCGGACGCGATAGAAAATCCCCGGAAGCTGTTGGTTGAACTGTAACTGCAGAAGTCAGAGGGGCACTTAAACGGCCTTACTGGCTCCTAGGTACTGGCAGGTGGTACCCGGATCTGAGGACAGGCGGAGAACAGGTACCGTCTACTCGTGCGCGGGGTTGAGCAGCGTTGTTGACTGGTGGAAGCCAGCGAGGAGAGGTCTCCCTAAGCCAAGAGGTCTCAAACCCAACCCTCACCGGTCACCAGTGCTGGCGGGTCTTAGGTTTGGTGGCCCTCTCCGGGAGACCCGCCAGCGCTAAGTTCGGCGCCCATTCATTGAGGACGTCTTACATCGTCGAGGGTGTTCGAGAGGTAACTTTCCCGGCTGGTCTGCTTGGTATCAATCCACGAATTGACTGTAGTGGCCCAAACGCCTTGTTCTGCCGCCCCTGATTGACTTAGGGCTCGGGGGACCGGTCTGTGAACTCCACGAAGGTGGCCTCGTCCGGGTTATCGGGGGCGGCATAGATAGTGACGGCCAGGTCTCCGCCTTGCGGTCTGGCACGGGCGGTTACGGTGCCGGTGCGAGCTTGGTTGAGGATGCTGACGACGTGTTCAGTCACGGCGGCCAGCATTCGTGGCGTGAGGTTCTGACGCCGGTCATCGAGGAGCTGAACTGTGACTCCGCGTTGGCGGGCGCTTCGGGCGGCTTCAACCACTTTTGCCGTCGCCAGGACGCGCCCGCGGATTTCATCACGGAACTGCGCCTCCGCGAGTTGAAACTCCAGCCGGTCCCTTTCCGTGATGGCGTGGTGCGGGTTGGCAATTTGGCCCAGGGCCGGACCGGCGACCTGGCGGACATGCTCCAGCCAATTTGTCCGTGCCACGTGCAGTGCCTGTTCGGCCGCGAACCAGTCAGCGGCAGCCTCGGCGTCGGCCCGGTACTGGCCTACCTTGCGGTCATTGGTGCGCAGGAGATGCCCGATCCCCGTGCTGACGGTTACCCATCCGACAGTGGCGATGTTCAGCATCAGGCCGCCAACGAGTCCCAGCGTGGTTTGCGATGCCCAGAATGTGTTCAGGATGACGGAGAGCAGCACGCCGATCCATGACAGCAGTACTTGTCCACGAATATTGACGGCCACCAACAGGGTGTACGTCGCGGCGAGGTGCCATGAAGCGTACCCGGGCCACCTGTCCGTGGGCAGGACGCTGGTGACCAACAGGGTCAGCGCGGTGACTGCCATGAGCACGAAGACGGTTGAACGCAGGGGCAGCCGTCCCGAAGAGGGCCTGAGGACGACGGCGACGGCGGTGAGATAGACGGCCATGGCCAACAGCACGGGCCACGCCGAGGAGACCATGTCTAAGGAAAGCAGTCCGAGGGCGATGTGTACGGCGACGAACGCTGCACATAGGGCGGCCATTACTTTGGTGGAAATGGCACGGATCATGGTTCCACTCCTTCCCAGGCGAGGCGCACCTCGGTACCGGCGCTGGGAGCGGTGATGATCTTCGCTGAGCCGCCGGCGGCTTCCATTCGCCCGACAATGGAGACCTTTAGCCCGAGGCGTCGATCTGAGACCGTGCCCGGGTTGAAACCGGAACCACTGTCTTTGATGGCAACCCGCAGTTTCGCGCGCCCATCCGTGCGGTGTCCGGTGATGCTGACGTCGCATCGGTCGGCACCGGAATGCCGCACTGCGTTCTGAACTGCTTCCGTTGTTGCCTCGAAGACAGCCCTGACGACGTCGGCGGGCAGCAGCAGGTGCTCCGCAGACTCACAGGTGACGTTCACAAGTGGTCCTGACGTACCCGGCCCAACCGTAAAACGGATGCGGGCAGCAACCTCGGCAACCGCGGCAGGGGCGGATTCCGGAGCTTCTGTCGCTTGCCGGTCCAGCCGATCCAGCGCGCTTTGCGCCAGTTTGGCGCTGGCCAGTCGTTCCTCGGGGGAGCCGGCGTGGGCGGCCGTCAGGAGGGCCGTCATCACGCTGTCATGCAGCAGCCCGTCAAGGCGCAGCCGCTCGTTGCTCAGGGCAGTTGCCGAGGCGGCTCCCGCGTATTGCTCGATAGCCTGGTCTGCGGCTGTATCCGCCCGCTGCGCCGCCCGCCTGAGTATTCCGATCGTGACGCAGATGATGAGCCCCAAGACGGTTGCGAATGTAGCGTCCTGGACCGCAATCAGCCACCCACCGGATCCGCCCTGGGGCGTTGTCCTTACTACACCGAACACGCCTCCAATGATCACCGTGTAAAGGCACCCTTTGCGGGCCCCAAAGCTGTAGGCAGACCACGCCGCGCCGACGTTGATCATCGACCAGAGCCAGGGCGTCCCGAAGTTTTCCGGCACAGACGTTGGCACGGCGAAGGGCCACAACGCGAGGCCAGCGATGACCAGCACTGCGAGGGTGCCCGCTAGAAGGGACAGCCCGTGGCCCCGAACGGAGGCCACAGTGAAAACCACCACCAGTGCAAGGAACAGCCAAAGGAACACAGCATTCCACCACGTGGCAGCGTACGGGGTTTGGCTGGTCACGGAACCTGCAGCCTGCAGCAGCAGCAGAAGTGCGAACGCTGCTATGCCACGGGCCATCAATCGGTGGGTGTCTCTCGCCGAAATACCAGTCTGGGAGGCTGCGGGCATCAGACTCAGCGCTTCCGCAGAGGAAGCAGAGGGGGAAGGATACCGTCTTCTACCGCACGCCGGTAAAGGTCGATCTTTGTCGTCGCCGGGCGACCGGCTGCCTCATACTTTTCGCGGATCCGGTCGATGTTCTTCTTCACGGTGCTCTCGGCAACGCCCATACGCCGTGCCACCTGGTACTGGCCCAGTCCTGCGGCATATAGCGCGATGCATTCGCGTTCGCGGTCCGACAGATTTGCTTCGACGAAGTCTGTGTCCACCTCAATAGCGGCGGCCAACTCCTGGCTGTCGATCGTTTCGCCCAGCGCAATGCGCCGGATTTTGGCGAACGTCTCGGAAATTGGTTCGGACTTCAGGGAGACTCCCATAGCTCCGTTGGCGATGGCGTCCTGGATCTGCCCCACGTTGTCGCCAAGCGTGAAGACGAGGATCCTGTAGCCGGCGGCCGTCAGTCTCGAAACGTTGTCGCCAGGCTGGGACCCGTCAGCAAGGGACAAGTCAAGGGCCACAACATCGCAGATATCCCGTCCTGCACCAAGAAAGGCATCAACGGTGGGGGCGCCACCAATAACCCGTACATAGGGCGTTTTGCCATCGGCTTCACGGGCCGCCGAGGCCGCAAACCCAAGCCTGACGGCTTCATGATCGTCGATAATCCCCGCACGTACTGTTTCCACCCAAACCCCCTGCGTTTTCCGGCAGCCTTCAAAGAAGATCAGTTTGGGGTTCCATTCGAAATGTACCAACTGTGACGCAGTGAGTTTCAGCTGTCTCCCCAGGGTTACGCGGTGTCCCCACTTCCGGGGACATTGCCGGGATTAACTCGCTGTTGCTGGTGCTGCGTGTTCTTACCGGCTTTAGAGTCGAGCAGAACTACTGGGCGAAGGCAAAGAGCAGGCAGTTGCTACTCCAGTAATTGCCGGGAAACCAGCGGTCATATTGGGGGGCCGCTGGATTCTCCAGAGCCATAAAATGCCTGACAAAAACTAATTAGCGTATGAATACTTGGTCACGCACTAGGCCCTCGAATAAAATAACAAGCAGATGTTGGTGACAGATTTTGTCACATGCTCCCAAAGGGTCTTTTGGGAATTCCGACATATTCCAGCGGACAACGTAATTTTTTCTGTTTCTGATATCTTCCATTCGATAGCGCTTTTGCCGCATTTGGGGGAACAATATGAAACAAGGTCCTGCTTCGAACGTGTCCGGGATAGCGCGCCTGAGGCGCGTCATCTCCGTAGGGATCACCTCATCACTCCTGGCGGGATACATGGTCCTGCTCCCGGCCTCGATGATCCCCGCAGGTGCCGTGGAACCCCTTCCCTCGCCCTCAGGGTCCACAAGCGCCCCCTCAGGCCCCTCCGCGCCGGAACTGACAGCTCCCAGCGAATCCCTGCCAGCCTGGACCATGGATCCGCAAAACCAGAGTGAAACTGACCAGCGCATGCGGCCGGGCAATTACAGCCCGAAAATACTGTCCGTGCGGCTGGCTGATGAAACGGGTTCTCCGGTGGCGGACGCGGTCGTCAAGTTCCAAGTCACCGCGGGCGACGCTTTTTTTGATCGGACCAGCACCACCGTCCTTGAGATGCCCACCAACGCGGAAGGCGTCGCATCCGCCAGCAGCCGTTACAGCGAGGCAATGAGCGGACTCGTTGCCGGTTCAAATTACACGGGCAGCATCACGGTCCAGGCAACCGTGACTGGTTCGTCTGCATCCTTCACATTCGACCAGATCCATTCCACAGTGGCCGAAAGGCTGGAATATGTGGGAGGCCGCGACCAGCAGCTCCGCAGCCCCTACGAAGTGATCAAGCCGCTGTCCGTCCGCGCCGTTGACGGCGACGGCCACCCGGTTCCTGATACCCAGATTGAGTTTGCGGCCAAGGACGGCACTGCCAACTTCGCCTGGTCATATCCCACCACCACCATCACCACCAACCAGGAGGGTGTTGCCTCAACAAGTGAGGGCCGCAACTACTACCAGGTGCTCCGGTCGGGCGTCGGCTCCGAGGGGTACGCGGTGGCCGCAGAGGTCGAAGCCAGGCTCGCCGGCGCTGAACCCGTTCCGTTTTCCATTCCCCTGGCACCCGTCCACAACATAGACATCCTCTCCGGTGACAACCAGGAAGTGGCCGGGGAAGACTACTACCAGCCCCTCCAAGCAGTTCTTCGGGACCGCGACGGCCAGGCTTTGGCCTACAGAAAAACCACTTTCCAGATCACCGGCGAAGCCAGCTTCATGAACACAGGTGAAGCCCAAAAGACCTTTGACACCTCCAGCCAATGGGATGGCACCGTCACGGTGCCCCGGAACACGCTCCGTGCGAACGGCGGCCATGCTGCTTCCGGTACGTCGCTGACCGTCGGTACCTCAAGCGGTGGCATGAGCACCGATTTCCACCTCAAGGTCACCCCGCAGCCAAGGGCTTGGAACCTGACGCAGGAGTACGGCAGCGGCCAGACGACGGCGGCCGGGGACGCGTTCGCCACGCCGCTCGGCGTCTACGCCCGGGACGAGCAGGGCCGTTTGGCCGGCTACGCTCCGGTGACGTTCGAGATCATTAACGGGGGCGGCGCCTACTTCGCGCTCGCCGACGGTAGCCGGACGACGGCGCTGACCGTTGAGGCAGACCGCTACGGCCGGGCCAGTACACCTCAGCTCTGGAGCGGGAATTCCCTGGGCAGCTTTACCGTCAAGGCAACCACCCCTGACTTCGCCGGCCAGCTGGCTTTCGACCTGGACGTTGTGGGGCAGCCTGCATCCGTACGCCTCTATCCGGAAACGGGCACCACGGCGTACCCCGATTCCAGCCTGGGATGGCCCTATGCAGTTGTCACCGACAGCGACGGACGGCCCGTGGGCAACCAGACGGTCACCTTCACCGTGGAGAGCGGAGCCGTCAGCATTGGACACAGCACCGACGGAAGCGGGAAGAGCCGTAGCGGCATCACCGACTCCAATGGCATCGCCTACGCGGGGGATGCACTTTACACGGGCGCCGGGAAGTCCGCCTATGGCCCGGCCGCCCTCAGCGCCACCCTCGCCGGCGGGCAGCGGGCTGACGCGTCGTACACCGTTGTCACCTATCCGGCCGTCAAGCAGCTGTTGGTGGTTGGCGGTGAAGGCCTCTCAGCGAAGCCGGGCGAAATGTTTGGAGCAGTAGACATCCTTGCCGACAGCCAGACCTGGCCCTACGCAGGCTACACCGACGTGACCTTTGAACTTGGCGGAAGCACCGGCAGTTATTTTCTGGACGGACAGGGCCAGCGGGTGGACGGGCCTGTGACTGTCACTGCGTCGCGCTACGGTTACGCGCAGGCCCCCACCATCATGGCCGGTGAAACACCCGGAAGTATCAACCTGAAGGTATCGGCGCCAGGCGTGCCCCATCTGCAGGTCAACCTGTCAGTCAGTGCTGGGGCCAGCAGCATCACCAAGACGTCCCAGGATGGCCTTCAAGTGCTTCCCGAGGACAGCTTTGGTTATCTCAGTGTCCGTATCCAGGACGAAGCCGGAAACCCCGTCAGCAACGAGGAAGTCACGTTCACCGTCCGGGAAGGCGGCGCTTCGTTCTCCGGGTACTGGTGGGGGTACTGCGGCGGCCAGGCAAACGGCAACAAGACTATGACCGTAAGAAGCGACGCGTTCGGGAACGCGTACTCGTCCGTGGCCTTGTGCGCCGACGCCGGCGCTGAAGCCCCCGGCCAGGTCATCGTCGACGTCGCGGCGGCCGGAATACAGGGCGATCCCTTCACGTTCACGGTGAAGCCGTTCCCCGCGGCTGCTGTCCTGCATGCATATGACCCGTCCAGTCCCCACGTCAAGACCGGTGACGACCTTTATGGCTTCCCCTATGTTTATGCCCGGGATAGCAGCGGCAATGCTGCGGGTTACGCCCAGGTAACCTATGCCATCGAGGGAGACACGGACGCCCGTTTCAAGGTCACCGATCCGGCAACAGGAACTGTCAGCCTGGAACAACAGGTAGTCCTCACAGCAGACCGGTGGGGCAGCCTTCCGACTCCGACCATTGCTGCCGGTGAGGTTAGGGGAACATTCTCTGTCACGGCCAGGAGCGGCGAATCGAATGAGCTGCGCTGGGACGGCCTGCGCGTCGTCGGTCCCATCGCTTCCGTGACCGCCGTAGCCGGTGACGGCCAAAAGCTCTACCCGAACAACTACACCTCCGGGCTGCGCGTGGTGGCCAGGGACTCAGACGGCTACGCCGTTCCAAACCAGTCGATCACCTTCACACTGCCGCCGGAACTGGAACACCGCTTCGCTTACACCTGGTCCACCTCCGTAGCGGCAACAACCGACGCCAAGGGTGAAGCGATGCCGGGGTACTCCTACTACTCCGGTGTCTATCTTGGAAGCACCACCGGACCTTTCACTGTGTCCGTGGAGCACGGCGCGCAGACCTACAGGCCCTTCAACCTTGAGGCTCTGGCATATCCGGTGGCGAACGTGCTGGACAATGCCGGCGGGGGGAGCCAGGGCGTCCAGCCCAACACCGGCTTCCCCGCACGGCTGTCAGCCAGGGTCGCCAATTCCGACGCCGCTGTCGGCATTCCCAACGTCCCGGTCACGTGGGCCATCGAGGGGGCAACAGACGCCTACTTCGTCCTCGACAACGGGACCCGCGCCGCTTCAACGGTCGTGACCTCGGATGCGGCAGGATGGGTGGTTGCACCAGCACTCTTCGCGGGCAGCCAGGGCGGAAGCTTCACGGTGACGGCAACCGCTGAAGGAATAGCGCCGGCGGTCTTTGACCTTGGCGTACTCAGTTCCGCGCGGATCCTGGAGAAACTGGCCGGGGACGGCCAGGTTGCAAAGGTCGGCAAGACGTTTGAGCCGGTACAGGTGGTGGTGAAGGACGACTCCGGGAATCCGGTAGCGAACCAGCGTGTCCGTTTCACCACGGAGGCGCCCAGCCGGGCGAACTTCGCGGGGACCTTCAGGACCTACGCCATCACCGACAGCCAGGGACGGGCCAGCTCCGGCCCGATCACCGCTGGACCCGAAACAGGCGAAGCCACCATCACTGCAGTCTCGGGAACCCTGGAACCGCAGGCCTTTACGCTGACCGCAGAGCCACTGGCCACGCCCGCGGTTCTGTCCGAAGCCACGGGCAACGGACAATCAGTAACGGCAGGAGCCGTTTTCCCGGTACCGCTGGGCGTCCGTGCCCTGGACGCCGAGGACAACCCGGCTGAGCAGGTCAGTGTCACCTTTACCGTCACCGGCTCGAGAGGGTCAAGCTTCGCCGATGGTGCTGCAACCTACACGGGGAAGACGAACGCGGACGGCTGGATCTACTCGCCCTTGGTGACTGCGGGGGCAACGGCCGGCGCGCTGTCGATTGTTGCCTCAGCAGACGGTGTTGCTACGTTCGCCTACGAGCTCACCATCAAGGATCCCAACACGGCGCCGCAGCTTGAGCTGACCACTTCAGCCGCCGCCGTCGAGATCGGTACGCCGGTGACATACGTGCTCAACGCGACCGACGCGGACGGTGACGCACTGTCCTACGCCATCGATTTTGGTGACGGCGCAGGCGCGGAGGGCAGGTATCCAAGCAGCCAAACGATCACTCACGCGTACACCCAAGCCGGCTCCTACCTGGTGCATGCCACGGTACGGGACAGCGCGGGGTCGACATCCACGACGGCAAGGATCAGCGTCGTCCTGCCGGAGTCTTTGCTGGCGGACGCGGGAGAGCCTCAACAGGCCGAAACCGGTCAGGCAGTGCTGTTTGACGCCGGCGGGTCCAAGCCTCTGGCCCTGATTCAGGAAGCCACGTGGGACTTCGGTGACGGAACCACAGGCAGCGGACTGCGCGCCCAGCACGTCTACTCGGCGGCTGGCGAGTACGCTGTCTCGCTGACTGTCCGCAATGGCAGTGAGACTGCGACGTCCTCGACCACCGTCAGGGTGGAACAGGCGAGTGTCCTGCCGGGGCTGGCTGTCACGGTGAAGTCAGGGGCCGGTCTCCTGTCGGGTGCCGTCGTGACCACCAACCTTTCCGACGGCCGGCGGGTCACCGCCACTTCTGGCGCCGACGGAGTTGCTGTCCTTCGAGGACTGCCCGACGGCGGGCACAGCGTCTTCGTGTCAGCCGGCGGACACCTGCCCCTGGTGGTGCAGGGAGTGGTGAGCGCGGGAACAGGCAGTGCGGAGGCGGTACTGACCTCTGGGGACGTGGGTTCCGCGGTCCTCGATACGCGGACACTGACCATCGGTGAAATTACCGAACTCGGGATCGACCCGGCGGCGCCTGAAAACCAGCAGGTGTTCGAATCCGAGATCCATCTCGCTGTCAATGGTGAAGAGGCCGCTGAGGTTCCGCCGCTCCAGGTGATCTGGAACCTCGATGACACCATCGGTGTCCGGACGGACCCCTTCGCTCCGGTCCACTGGGTGGGAATCACCACCACCAGCCTCACCATCGGAAACTACGACTTCGCCCCGAGTACCACCACGGTTGGCGGCCAGCGCATTGTGCAGTGGCTTATTGTTCCAACACGGGGGAGCTACCTCAAGGAGTTCTTTGAGGCCCGCCTCGTTGTCCAGAACCTTTCGGATGCGGCCTTTACCTTCACCAAGGGGCAGGCGGAGATTGCCCTTCCCGCGGGGATCAGCCTTGCCCCCACAGCGGCTCTGCAGACGGCCCTCGTGCCGGCAGCAGACATTCCGGGCGGCGGAAGCACCACCATTTACTGGACGCTCAGGGGCGACGCGGAGGGCGAATACAACATCGCCGCTACCTACACCGGTGTCCTGGAACCTGTGGGTGCGCCGGTCCGCCTGGAGGCCAGCACGGAGAAACCCCTGAAGGTTTGGGGCGGTTCGGCACTGCAGATGGAAGTGGTCGCCGATCCTTCCGCGGAAGAACTTCACCCGTTCCGCGTCACCGTGAAGCTGCGGAACCAGACGCCGGACGGCTCCGGGATACCTGTCTACAACCCGACGTTCGAGGTTTTTGCAGGCACGAATTACCTGCTGGCACCCGACGTTGACTACAAGATGTCTGCCGCCGCGCTCCTCCCCGGTGATGTGCTCGAAAAGGACTTCATCGTGTACTCACGCGGCTCGGGCGAAATCGGGGTTGACGATGAAGATCTTCGCCAAAGCTTTGTTGTCTCGACCGGCGGAACCGTGGACGTTGACTACGCCCCGGTGACGACGCACTCCTCACGCACAGACGATAAAAACGTCAAGGGAGTCTGGGGCGGTCTGTGGCCTGCTAACGAATTGACCATAGGTTGGCAAGGAACAACTGACGCCGAGCAATACTTTCTGTACTCGAGGAATGACTTGGACTCCGGTCAGTGGAATTTGGTGACTGAAGGGCACCTCCCGATCATGCCCGTGGTCCGGGAGCTGCAGGGAGGCAGCAGCCAGCTGGGGAAGTACTATTCAGTGGTCACCAAACTGGGCAATGGCACGTTGACTCCCAAACACCGGATCCTCCAGATGCCGCTCACTCCTCCGCTGCAGATCGCGGAGACCAACAACGGCTCCGCTATCGGCGGAAGCACAACCGATTCCGTGCAGTGTGTGGACGTACTCTTCATAGGTGCAGCAGGTTCCGGTGAAGGCCTCATGGGTCCGGGCATCACATCTGTTAGGAACAAACTGGACGAGCAGCTAGGCGATGACCGCACCTACGGAGCTATCCGCGTGGATTATCCTGCAGCTCCCGTCCCGGTGGTGAGCTTCAACGTGACAGTTGACCCCCTGGATTATTTGAGCAGCATCGATTCAGGAGTGGTCGAGCTCAAGCGTTTCCTGGCGAAACGTGCAGAAAAAAACTGCGCCGATGAGAAATATGTTCTCGCTGGCTACTCCCAAGGCGGGATAGTCGTTTCGCGCGCAATATGGGAATCTCCGGAGTTGTTTCCTGCGGAAAAGGTGGCTGGTGTCTTCCTTCTTGCGAATGCCGCAAACAGCCCGTCGATTGGAGGAGAAATTTGGGGAACCGCGGAACATAAGTACGGCATTTCTTGGCCTCTGTGGAAGCCCGTGGTTCCCGGGCACCTGGCTGACCGAACGTACTCTTTGTGCGACCAAAATGATATGGTCTGCGACACTGTCACCACTTTGGCATCCGACGGTGCTGGTTCTGTGGTTTGCGATGGCGCTACGACTACCGTCTGTGACGACGTGAGCACGATTATCTGTAACGTGAACACCGCTGTAAAAGTTGCGTGTGATGGGACCAGGTTCGTGGACGGATACCTGGTGCATACCCACTACCATGAACGGCAGGATGCGGAGCTATATCGCTTCGCGAAGCTGACCCGTGACCGTCTCATGCGTGTTGCAGTCCCGACGGACGACCCGTACAAAATCGAAACGGCCGGAAACGTCAAGTTCGAGTCACAGCTCGAGGCCAAACCAATGGAAGGAGCTACAGCCATCTGGCAGCTCGATCCGCAAACATTGCCCCCAGGCGTGGAGTTGACTGTCACGCCGGACGGAATGGTCAGCGGTAAGGTGCCCCCGGGCTACTGGAAGTTCCCTGTATCCTTGATCGGCCACCCGGAGTTTGGACGAAGGGGCGTTACCCTCGAAGTTCGCGCCGGCTGGGCGGCGGTCGCTCTGATTTTCCCGCAGACAGTGCTTGCTCCGGAGTCTGAGCTGAAGCCATACCGCGTCAGGCTGCTGGACAGCGCCGGCAATGCCGTTGCCCGAGCAGAGGTCGAGTTCAGAGTTGACGGTCCGGCGTCCTTCGCCGGAGGCTCACAAAGCTACAAAGTCCTGAGCGACGCCAAGGGCTACGCGGAATCGATCATCCCGGTTCCCACTGGAGGGAACGGGACAGTGACAGCCACGGCGACTGTTCCGGGCCGTCCCTCCATGGAGCTTGAGCCCCAGGAAGTGCTTCCCCAGATTCTTCCCAACGGGGTGAGCACGGTTGTTACCCCGAAATTCGTGGCCGGAAAGGTGGTCCTGGAAGTCCAGGTCTGGAACACCTCTAACGAGTCCAAAAGGGTGACGCTGGACAGCCGCTTCGGGTCAAAGAACCTGGGGGACATTGCACCCGGGGCGGCCGTTACTCACCTGTTCGAAACTGAGCAGAAGCAGACGCCGCAGGGGGCCGTCCGCGTGACCGCATTCGGAGCAGCATCGTCCGGATCGGAAGTCCGGAACTACGCCGCCTACAACCCCGGCGCCGAAAAGAAGCCTGCGTAGGCGATTTCATAGGGGGGCGCACCCGCCCCTTGCAAAAGGTGAAATGTACGACGGCGGCGTGTGCCGACGTCGTACTTAAAAACCCGCGGCCTCCACCGGGGGCCGCGGGTTTCTGCTCATTCGATTACTGGGTAGTCAGGGTGAAAGTGGCTGCCTTATCGCCAACGTCGTCGGTGACCACGATGGTGGTGGGGCCCTTCTTGACGTCGAACACCACTACACCCTGGCGTGCATCGCCGGCGGTCACTTCCTCGGTGGGCAGGCCCTCAAGCCCTTCCTCCAGGTAGATCCCTTCGCCCTCGTTGCCGTCGGCGTCGTAGGCCTCGAAGTTTGAGGAGCTGGCAAGGCTGGTTCCGGTCAGCGTCTCCCAGGAAACATTGATGGCGAGGAAGCCTCCGTTGGCCGGCTTCATGTAGGACATCGCAGGAATTTCCTGGGTGTAGATGGCGTCGATGACGCCCACCCTCACGGTGTTTCCGTCGGAGACCGTAACGGTGAAGGAGGTGTCATCACCGGCGGTAACGGAGGTCCCTGATGCCGCTTCACTGACCTGCGGATCGGAGGCCTGGGTGACCTCGGGTGAGGTTTTGCGCAGTGTGTCCACCGCACTGTTGGCCAGGGCAAAGGACATCACGGTGTACAGGATGCCGACAACCACCCCGACGAGCCAGACGGCGCCGGTGATGATCCAGGCCGTCTTCTTGTTTTCCGGGTAACCCTCCAGCGGCAACCCGTTCTTGTCCCGCATGTTCCCGGTCAGGATGACGATCAGGTCGATGATGGACCAGATGCCGAAGCCGCCCATGGTCAGCAGCTTGGCGACGCCGGTACCGATCTTGCCGAGGTAGAAGCGGTCCACACCCAGGCCGCCCAGCAGGAGGGAGAGGAGCCAGGCAACCACGTAGGACTTACCCGGGGCGGTGGCATAAGGAGGGTTTCCATAGGGGCCCGGCTGGTATCCGCCCTGTTGTCCTCCCTGGTACGGTCCGCCAAAGCTGGCAGGTGCTGTGGGGATCGGCGGGGCTGAGTTTTCATTCACCCGTTGAACGTACTGGAGGCGGCGCAGAACGGCGATGGGCAGAAATGCCCATCGCCGTCGTGCGTTCTCTTCAGACGTCAGTGCTGCAAAGCCCGGATTCCCGCCTCGCGGACGACCGCCCGGTAGTATCCCTTGGCGTAGCCGGTTTGAGTGGGGTGGAAGCCGGCGTCACTTCCGGGCAAGTGGATCCAGGGTGCCGGCGAGCCGATGCCGTGCCCGTCGAACTCGTCGGTGACGTCGACGTACACCGTCCCGGAGACCTGCCTGGCCGCCTTCCTGATGACCTTGTTCAAGGTGTCCGTGCCCTTGTTGAAGACCTTGGCGGCCTCGTCCGTGATGTAGGTTTGGTCGCCGAATTCCGGGGAGAACTGGTACGGATATCCCAGCGCGACGATGGTGGCGTTGGGGACCTTGGCGCGAATGGCCGCGTAGGCATTGGTCAGGGCGGCCAGAACCGCGGTCCTAGCAACTGCTTCGCCAGCCTTGACGGCCTGCTTGCAGTCGTGCAACAGGCTGGGCTTGAGGCAGGCTTCGAGAATGCCTTGGAAGCCGACGTCGTTGCCGCCGGCCGTGATGGTGACCAGATCCGTTTCAGCATTCAGCCGGCCGGCGGCCGACGCCACATCGACCTGGAGGGGAACCATCGCGGCGGTCCAGCCGGCGCAGGCTGCGTTGGCTGCGAGTTCCACGTCGGGCCGGTCATCCAGCACGTCCACATAGCCCGGCGATGCCTGATAGCACGGCGCCGGACTAACGGGGTAGAGCGGGGAGACGCTGACATTCGGCGCGCCAATGCCTGACGTGTAGGAATCGCCGAAGGCTACGTAGTCCAGTGTTTCGGATTCATGTGCGGCTGCCGGCGCGGCTATGGAGCCGGCCACCAGTGCGGTGGCAGCAACGGCCAAGGTCGCGAGGCGCCCCGCAAACTTCCTCATGGTTCTGTCCCTTCGCTTTCTGTCCGGGTTACGGCAGATGCCCTGACGTTCGTGGAGAACGATGTCCCACAACTACTTCCAGTGGCGTTACTGCGGCGTTACGACTCATCCTGTTCGAGACCGGCGGCGTGAACGTCGCCGTCGGCTTTGGATCAGCCCTGTCCAGGAGAATGAGGCCAGCGCTACCATTAGTCCCTGGTTTAAGGAGGCGCGTGATGCTCGAAGAGGCGGACCTCATGCAGGCCCTGCGGCGTCACTGGGAGTACTCAGGTAAGGACGAGGACGTCGCCCATGAGATTTACCACGATGATGCAGTCCTGGAGTTCCCTCAGTCCGGGGAACGGTTCGAGGGCGTGGAGAACTTCCGCGAATGGCGGCGCCGGTATCCAGCGGAGCTCAAATTCCACACACGGCGGGTCACGCATCGTGCGGATCTGGTGGTCGTGGAGAACATGATCAGTTATGACGGTGCGCCCTGGATGTTCTCTGTCAATCTGTTGGAATTCAGGGGCGATCGCGTTGCGCACGAGCGGATCTACATCATGGATGGGTGGGACGCCGCTGAGTGGCGTGCTCCCTGGCGCTCCGACGTGCCTGCAGACGAGCCCCCGCCGCCGGCTTCCTCCGCTTCATAGCGGAGGCCACTGGAAGGGCTGGCCGCACTCCTGACCGATATCCCAGCCAGCCCGCTCCTGAGGCGAGGCGTACGACGGCGGCGCGTGCCGCCGTCGTACGCCTCCAGCTGTATCAGGGAGTCTTCAGGATTCGTCTGCCGGGCTGATGCCGCGGGCAGCCAACAACGCATCCAGTTCGGCGGCCTGGTGTGCTTGAAAGGCCTTGTCCGCGTTGGCGTGCGTGCTCGCGAGAAGAGGTATGTCGAGGCTGGCGTTGCATCCCCGGCAGCGGATCTCGTCTGTCCACGCCCAGCTGTATGCCGCGTGCGCTTCCCGTACCCGCTGCATCGCTGTGGTGATGACTTCCGTCTTGGCCGCAAAATGCGCCGCGTCCTCGTTGCTGAGGCTGCTACCAATTTCGATGTCGATGCTCATCGTCGCCTCTTTTCCGTTTTGTCCGGATGGTGGAGTCGACAGTAATGGCTGTTGCGCGGCGAAGGAACGACCAGAAGGTCACGGTTGGTTAACCCTTTAAGCAGCGCCGCCGTCGTAGGCAGGAGAAGAGCCCCGCTTCGGGTCTCTGTCAGCAGGGCTCTTCCCGCGTTGCTTACACCGACGATCGAAGCCCTAAACGGTCCGCTCCCCGGACGGGCTCACTTCCGCCGGTATGATTTGCGGGTGATGGGAAACGGCGGGCGCATTCCGGAGTGGGTCAAGTACGCTGCACTTTTGGTGCTGGCCGTGGCCGCATTCGGGGTAGCGGCTATCGCTTTGATGGGCCCACGGGGTGTGGACGAGACTGTCCCCGTCACGGCAAGTGCTTCGGTGGCAGCGCCGGCGCCGACTGCCTCTGTGGCTCCCACGTCTCCGGCTCCTACACCCACGGCTACTGCAACCGCGCCGCAACCGGGGATTGAGCTGCCGGCTGAGCCCGTCCTCCTTGTTATGGGCGACTCGTACACGGCCGGTGTTGGTGCCGACCAGCCGGACCAGGGGTGGGCGTACCTGGTTGCCGGGCAGCTCGGATACCCCACCAACATTGACGGCGTGGGTGGAACCGGGTTCGCTTGGGGCGGCGGCGGGCAGGACCAGCTGGCGGGCGAGTACGAAATCCGTTTGCGCGAAATTGCGGCCAACCCCGCGTTCGTGCCCAACGTCCTCATTCTGCAGGGCGGACAGAACGATTCCCAGGTCCCCAATGCTGAAGAAGTCACTGCTGCCACGGCGCAGACCATCGAGGCCGCCCGCAGGTTCTGGCCGGGCATCCAGGTGGTGGTGCTGGGACCGTCCGCGCCACAGCCCCTCGCGGAGGAACTGCGCGGCGTGAACAGCGCCGTCCGCGCCGGCGCCGCAGCTGCCGGCGCACCCTTCGTTGACGCCATCGAGGCCGGCTGGTTCACAGTTGCCAACAGCCCGGGGTTCGACGCTGACGGTGCCCACCCGAACTCCGCCGGCCACGCATACATGGCTGAGAAGTTCCTGGAGGCTTGGGCCACGCTGGTGCAATGAGCCTGATGCCTCTGCGGGGACCAGTTGCCGATCGGTCCTGGCGAATACCGCCACTCCGAAGCGCATCCTGCCGGCAGGCCTGTCGTGTCGGAGCATGTTCAAGGAGTGATGGCAGCGGTGGGTGCCTCTTCCGGGTTCAGACGCATCCACTCCGGGTCGACCGGGTCCATGTCCGGATTGACCTTCAGCAAGCGGATCTGCTGGCCAACAGGGCCCCACGCCTTGACTAACTCGCTGTGCGAGAGAGCAGCATGGGCTTGAGGAGCGTTTTCTATCCCTAGGATTTCTCCTCCCACGAACACCTCCATGGCACGGCCCGTGAAAATGTAGTCAACGTCTTTCCACCCGCCGGGCAAATGTTCCGCTTGCTCCAATGGGTCCCGGTCCAACTTGAAATGCCAGAGCGGACCGGACCAGCCGTCCGAACTCCACCCCATGTCCACCAGCTCGTTCCACGCGTTGTCGTCAGTAAGAATTGTCGTTTCCCGAGGAAGATTGGAGTCGATATAAGCCAGCGCCTCCTGGTACGGCACGTTCTGGTTCTCGGTCACTGCGCGGAACGATTTGCTGGCCCATGACGGAGCCACAGCGAACACAGATGCTGCGACCAGGCCCGCTACGACCACACGACCCGTCCACTTGACCGCCCCTCGAGATCGAAAGCTTGCAGTGTGCCAGAGCTTCCAGGCGAGGTAAACGATGATCAACGCGAAGAACGGCAGCGGGGTGATGATGTACATTCCGGGGATGTAGCCGCCCCGCAGCGCTACCACGAGGTAGACCACCGGAACGAGCGCGATTCCGCGCGACTGTCGGAAAAACAGCCCCACGAAGCTCAGCAGCATCCCCGCGGTGACAAGGTACGGATCCAGACCCAGCCACCCCTTCAATATATTGTTCGCACCCGAGCCGTCCGTGAACATAAAACCCGCGCTGCCTCGGCCGTGGAGCTGCCAAACTATGGTTTCCCAGAGCGAGACGTGCCCGGGTCCCGGGACCAGTTCGTTCTTGATAATTGCGAACAGTAGCCAGCCGCTGATCACTAACGCTCCGGTTCCCAGGAACCCAACGAACGAGAAGGCACGAGTCCGGGCCCATGAGGATACCCACAGGGCTACCAGGGCCGCGGGCAGAGCCACCGCCGCGGTCTCCTTACTAAGGACGGCAACCCCGAAGGCAGCTCCAGCCGCGATGTGGTACTGGAGCTTGGGCTTACCGGTGACCAGTGCGAAGCAGGCGAGCAGCCAGACAAGGGCGATGTTGTCCAGGAAAATCTGCCGCCCCAGATTAATCGTCATCGGAGACAGCGCCCATACCAGCGGAGCCACGAGTGCAACGTAATTGGGCAGCCCCACGTGGCGTGCGATTTTGTACATCAGCGCAGCGGAGATGACCGCGATCAGGGCCATCACCCCGCGCCCTGCGGTTTGAACTGGGATGCCGTCGCCACTCCAGAACCACTGCAGCGGAGTAAGAAGTACGGCCAGCTGGATCCATCCGAGCGGCGGATGGTCGTACCAGTACGTGTAGTGCGCCATGACTCCTTGATTGGCTACTGCCCAGGCCTGTGCGAAGTACGTGCCCTCATCGTCGTTGCTGAACTCCGGGTATCCGTGAAGATTGACTCCGTAGAGGACTGCAACGAGTGTGAGGACCAGAATCAGCGGTATTGCTCTGAGCAGCCGGTAGCTCCAGCGATGCGGATCAGCCTGCTTTGTCTTAGAAGGAGGTGCCACCGCCCTGGGGACGATGGGAGTCGTGTCCTGGATTGCGGTCATGCCTTGGCCCCCTCAGCCGGAGGATTGATGATGCTGGTGGCGAAGACATTGAGGTGCGTACCGGTGTGGGGAGTCTTGTCCCAAATAAAGTTCCTGCGGCGGAACTTAACCACGGCGGCAACGGCGGCGTATAGCAGCATGCCTTGGTAAAACGGAGTCGAGACGACCAGGAGGATATAGTCGCGCACTCCGATCTTGAAGTTCATATCGCGCCCGAACTCCCGCAACACCAAGACCTCGAAGATCACAGTCAGCATCAGTGGAATGAGCGGTACGTAGGTGGTCAACACGATGCCGGTAGGAAGCGAGAACGCGATGGCAGTGAGGAACGCTATGGGCAGGAGGACCCCCGCCAGTGCCATCGCGTATTGCTGGACCAGTGTCCACCAGCCGCTCATGCGACGCTGCCACGAGGGGAGCTTTTTCCACTCTCCCTTGGCCAGCACCTGCATAAAACCGAGGCTCCAGCGGGTCCGCTGCTTGATAAACGCCTTCACCGTGGTCGGCGCCTCTTCCAGCGTTGTGAGCGCCGGATCGTAAACACACACGACGTGCTTGCCCAGTGCTGAAAGCCGCACGCCGATTTCGCAGTCTTCTGCGAGGCAATTGTCATCCCAGCCGCCTACCTCTTCCAGAAGGTGACGCCACACGAAGACCGTGTTGCCCCCGAGCGGGATGAACCCGGAAACCGCGTGGCCGTGCAGGCGTGATCGGAACCAGATGCGGTATTCCAGGCAGTTGCGCAGCGTGAACCAGCGACTCCGGTAGTTGATGAGGTGAACCGCTCCCTGAACGACGTCCGCACCGGTGAGCTGGAATGTGCCGTCGATGTGGTCGAGCAGCCCGGGAGCGGTCAAGGATTCGGCATCTATGATCCCGACAATGTCCCCGGTGCAGAGCTGGAGTGCGGAGTTGAGCTGACGGGGCTTGTTTTTGACGGGGTCGCTGTTGACCGAAACCTTGATGTTCTGAGGGTGCAAGGCGGCGAGCATCCGAGCACGGTCGACCGTGTCCACGTCGTCGTCCCCCACGGAGATGACGATCTCGACGTCACTGTGAGTCTGGTCCAAAAGCCGCTGAACGGTCGCGGTCATGACCTCATACGGTTCGTCCCGGCAAGGAACGATGATCGAGAAGGAGCGTTGGCTGGACACGCTGTCGGTGGCGAAGTTGGTTGACTCGTAGTTCTCAGGAGTCCGCCAGGCATGGAGCATCCACCACAGCGTTCCTACGCAGACTGTGAAGAGCAGGACAGTGCCGAGCAGCAGGAAGAAGATTAGCGCGCTCATGCGGAGACCTCCTCTACTCGGTCGCCTACTCGGTCGCCGGCCGCACGGTGGCGTGCGTCCCGCTTCGCCAGCTTGGGACGATAGACCACCCGGCTCGCGAAGAGGAACCGGGCGATGAACGCGATGGCCAGTGTCACCGCTTGGGCAAGTACCGCCAGGACGTGCATCGTTTCGACAAGGAGGATCAGGAACGGCAGACGGATAAGCGCCTCGACGTTGTTGAACACCAGGTGCTGAGTCAGGCGGCCCCGCCACGAGTGGGTGCCGTCCCGCAGGTCGCGGAACACAAACCGCTCTTGAAGCAGGAAGTTATGAAGCATGGAAATTTCAGCGGCAATGACTGCGGCGGCAACGTAACCCATTGCGAATCCATCGTGGACGAGCAGTGCCATGACGAGCAGATTGACAACGGTCCCGAGCGCTCCCACTACCGCGAACCGGGTCATACGGCCCAGGCGGAGGCTCGCCGCTTGATAGAGAGACAGAGTTCCGTTGCGCCAGCTGGTCTTGTTCTCTGCCGCCAGGCGCTTACTGACCATGAAGGACAACTCCGGCCAGTGCAGATTCTTGAAGCTGCGTTGAGGCAGCTGCTTCATGCCGAAAATCATGGTAGCTCCCGGTGAGTTTTCGCAGTTTGGACGCCATGCAGACAGGCTGCGATGGCGCCGAGGTCATAAGCGTTGTGCACTCTCAGCGGAGTTAAGTCGGAGTTCGGTGCTGCCTCACAGGGAACAAGATCCAGGGCATCAGCCCGGGAATCCCTGTGTGGACGAGCGAAATTCTGATTCGATGTGAGCGGGAGGTCGTAACCGATACCGCTTCGGGGCTATTAGCTTTGTTGCCGTTGGCTCGACGTAGAGTCAGCGTAGATCGCCCTCAGACAGCTTTTACAGAAAACCGAGTACCTGTCTTTCATAAAGTGGATTACTTGTATTAGTCCCGTGTTGGAACTAATTTCCGAACACTTTGTTTCCGTCCCATTACTCACATTTCACTTATGCGCGGGCATAATTCTTTTATTAACCAATGCCGCACCAGTTCAGGCCGTCCGAGCGGCGTTTACGCTCATTCTCGCCGGAATGCGGGCACGTGGACCGTAAATCTCCCTCACGCTCTAAATGATGGCTAAATCACCTGACTGGGCTCATGGCACACGAGAATCACTGCGCGCGCATAATTGTCAATCTCTTCGTCGCATTTCAATGGAGGACGTAATCCAGCGTGTCCGGCATCTCCGGCGGGAAGTGGTGAAGAACAAATCCTATTGAGGAGTGTCGGGCTCGTCGGGATGTTTCCGGCCCAGCTCAAGGAGATTGATGTCCACCCTGCCGGAAATGCCCGGCTTGGGCGAGCCCCGCAGCATACGGAGATGGGTGGCCCGGTACTCGTCTCTGGCCACCGTGAATGTATAAAAGGTGGCACCGCCGGACAGGGCAGTCACGAACAGCCCACCCCACAAGGGTGGCCGGATCGGGACCACGGTGTGACCTTAAGCCTTCCGCGTTTTTACAGCGTGCTGGGGTGGACCGAGATTAGCCCTATTAGGGCCACGATAGGGAGTGCAACAACAACGGGCCCGGCAATCAGGGCCCAGGTGGCCGGATACCCGCGATAGCCTCTGCCGCGCAGCTTAGCCGCCCAGAGGATGGCGTAAATGATGCTGGCGATCAGGTACGGGACTGTCATCACGACCGTTCCCAAACCGAGCCAGATGGTCGCCTGCAGAACATCTGTCCCGCCTGGCGTGTACATATCGGCCGAGGCGGACGTGCCCGCAAGAAAAAGAAGCAGCAACATGACCATCAGGAGACCGGCGACGACCAGCAGAATCGTCCTGAACACCTTGGCCCAGGCAGGCAACGGTGGTACTTGGACCTGAGCTGCCGGGTGCTGGGCGGGGTTATGAGGGTACTGGTGATGGGGTTCCACGGTGCTCTCTTCTGGCTTGTGCTGCAAGTCTTTCACGGGCGGTCAGACGGGGTGGACGTGCACGATAATGACCTGGACGTCCTTTGAACCGTCGTAGCGGAGGTCGTACTGGACCTGGAGGCCTGTCGAAGTGCCCGGCGCCAGCGCAAAGTCGCTTCTGTCGTCTGGATGGCGGGACGTGGATTCGATCCAGTCCTCTGCCGATTCACTGGGAATGCCGTAGCGGTCCACGCCGTCGCGAATCAGGGCCGTGAAGTCCGGCAATGATTCGGCTGTGAGGAAAAATGTGACTTCACGGAAGTCGGGCCCACTGTTCATGCCGTTGAGCCGGAGCCTGTCCGTATGGGTACGGATCAGACCCGTCGGCGCTTCAATGATCAGTTCCATGACACCATCGGAAATCAGGACATCCGGCGCCTGGCTGGTGCCGTCCTCCAGGCCGACGCTTTTTTTGCTGAGCTCGCCAGACGTCATATCGAAGAATGCAATCTTTGACGTCTTGATCCGTTCAATTCCGGCCGGATCCAGACGTGAGTAGGGCTTGGCGCCCGATGGCGGCGAGGGCGCTGGTGACGCTGTTGCGAGAGTACCAGGACCAGTCACGGCGCAGCCTGTGAGCACCAGCGATGTGAGCAAAAACGAGGCAACCAAGCCCTTCATACTGATCCCCCATGAGTATGCGACGGTCTGGTCAGTAAATCACTTGCCGGGATGACCAGCGAACTTCCAGGCAGGGGAGTTGTGCCCATCGCGGCGGGCCCCGGAAGGTGTTCTCGGGTTTCGACAGGCTCAACCACCGGTTGGAGGTTTCGACAGGCTCAACCACCGACTCCAAGCTCAACCACCGGCTTGCCCGGAGAATGAACTATGGACGACGACCAAGCCCTCGATCAGAAGCAGTCCCTGCCCGACCGGCTGCAGTTCGTCCGTGTGGTGGCCTGGCTTATGGTGGCCGTGTCCGCCGTCGGGCTCTTCGGCATCGCCGATCTCATGACCCTCCCCGGCTGGGTGGACCAGCGCTATGTCTGGGCCGTTTCGCTGGAGGCCAGTTGGGGGAGCCTGATGACGTTCATCTTGGCAGGATCCTACGCCAGCATCGCGCTGAACCCGCGTGACCCCTGGCCCGGAACAGTCCTTCTGGTTGTGGCGGGCATGGCGCTCGTAGTGTGCGCCATGCTCGGCGCTGACAGCCGCCCGCTGCCCCTGGCTCTGATTGTCGCCGTCCCGGCCATCGGACTCCTTTTCTCCGCACGTAAGGAGATCGCGCCGCCCGACCGTTCCTTGCGGCCGGGTTGGCTACACCTCCTGTTCGGGGCAGCCGGAGTGCCGCTCTGGCTGCCGTACTCGATTCACGCCTTCCAGATGTCCAGGCTGGAACCGAACGCAGGGCACGACACCTGGGGGATCGAGCACTGGCCGGTCCAGGGCGCCGCGGGCATCACCATCATGGTGGCTGCCCTGATCATGGGCTGGTGGGGCCAGGGCCGTCCGCTTCTGAGGGTGAGCATCAGCCTGTCCGCCGTCTATATCGGCGTGGCCATGCTCGCCTACCCCGACCGGGCAGGCGCTATGGAAGGCCCGATGTGGGGTGTCGCAATGGTGCTGTGGGGGACGGCCCTGGCGCTGCTGCCCGCGAACGGAACCAAAGCCATGCCGCCACGGCAGTCCGCACGGTAGCCCACACCGCCGCCAACACCAGGGCGGGCACAATAAACAGCCCGGCGTCGGGGACTGTGCGCACGATGACCGGCAGGTCGGCGTCGAAATGGTTCGGGATGTAGACCAGTCCCAGCCACAGGATGGCCGCGTCCAGCAGCAGGGGCAGAACCGCGACGGCGGCGATCCGGCGTCCCGGAACCGGCCGGCCGCTCCGTCCCCACCGGTTCAGTGCGCGGCCCACGAAACCCAGCGACACGAGCTCCGCGAGGAGGGCCAGCAGCGCCACCGCCCAGCCGTACTGCTGAAGCGGCTCCTCCCGGACTTCCGCCGGCACGGGCGCCTTGCCATGGAGGATCCTCAGGACGTTGCTGTCCATGGCACGGGCCAGGGAAGCGGTGGACTGGCTGGCGCCGTTGACCAGCAACACAACGCCCAGGCGCTCGCCGGGAACCATGGCCAGAAATGACTGCGTGTTGGACCACGAACCGGTGTGCTCCAGCACCAGCGGCAGGCCGTACCACTGATCCTTGGGCCCCGCCGGGTCCAGGTTCTCCCACAGCGGCCGGGCAAACCATGCCATCGCGTATGAGCTGAACTGGTCCACATTGACCGTCGGTTTCAGGAGCGCCGCGGCGGATTCGGGGGACACGATGGCCCTTCCGGCATATTGCCCGCCTGACAGTTCTGCGATGAGAAGGCGGCTCAGATCCTCGGCCGAGGAGTACATGGTGGACGAGGGCGCGCCCATTGCGGGGACCGGCATGTCAGCCGGATGCCAAACGGAACTGAACCACTGGTAGTAACCCTGGGCTGCCCGGTTGGCCGCTGCGTAATCGGCAGAGGCATGGCTGTCAGCCATCTGCAGGGGCGTATAAACGTAGAGCTTCATGTACTGGGCGAAACTTTCACCCGTCACCGACTGCACCAGCAGGCCCAGGATGTCGTAGTTGAGGTTCGAGTAGGTGAAGGTTTTGCCCGGGTCATCAACGAGGACCGCGTCCGACAGATCCCTGACGCCCTGCTCCAGGGCCTGCGGGCTGCGGTCATCCGCGGCCTGGTAGGCGCGGCCGTCCCGTTCCGAGAAGCCCGCCGTGTGGTTCAGCAGATGGGCCACCGTGATTCGTGCAGATTTTGACTCGTCCGCCGTGCGGAACCACGGAAGGTAGTCCCTTGCCGGCGTGTTCAGGTCCAGCCGGCCGGCATCCACCTGCTGCATCACGGCGACGGCGGTGAGGGCTTTGCTCGTTGAGGCGAGGAGTACCGGCGTTTGCGGGGTCATGGGGCGCCCGGAGGCGTCAGCCACGCCGAACGCGGCAAGGTGGACCAGTTGGTCACCCTCCACCACCGCGAGCTGCACTCCCGGCAGGCCCAGCTGCTCCATCTGTTCCTGCAGGTACTGGTCCGCGGCCTGGAACCGGTCAGCACCTATCTGCCCCACGGCGCCGGGTGGGTCCTTGACGTCCACCTGGGAAGCGGCGATCGCCCCCATGGCGATGACAACGGCCAGGGCCACCCGAACGACGACGGCACGTGCCGCCGTCGTCCGCGCTTCCACACGCCAGGCCACCGGCTGGTTAGAGCGTCTCGGGAATGGGGCGTCCCGGAAAAAGTGTGGCGTATTGTCTCCGGTACATGCCGCGCCCCACGAGTTTGTAGGCGAGGCGGACCGGTGCGGGGATCTCGTTGAACAGTTCCCTCCGGTCCGCGGGAGGGTTGGTGGCCAGCACCATCCCGAGATAGGCGACCATGAATTTCTTGTCGAACTGTTTGATCCCGTGCTGCCCGATGTTCTTGTTCTCCTCCTCCGTCATCACCCTGTCCGCCACGGGCATCACCTCCGTGACCTCGCGCCGCAGGTGCACTTTCAGGACAGCCGACAGGTCCTCGTAGCGTGCGGCGAGTTCCGAGCCGGCTTCGAGGTCGGCGGTCTCCATCCAGCGCAGGCGGTTGGGCTCGATGTGCTCCAGCCGTTGGGTGACCTGCCTGTGCTGCTCGAGCATCTGCCCCACGTGCAGCGCGCAGGCCGGGGCCCGCTGCTCCAGTTGCGGGTACATCAGCAGGTCCTCGCCCTCGTGGTGCACGTGGAGGACCTTGTCGAAGTTGCCGAGCACTTCCCCCACGTACGCGGCGCGGGCGGTGTCCCCAGCCTTGACGGAGCGCACCAGGCCGGGCGCTTCGTCGTACGCCCACAGGAAAAAGCGGTGGATCCTCCGCATGGACGCCGAGCCGGTGCACAGCACGGGCCCCGGCGGCAGGGGAGCAGCGGTCTCGCCGGGCTGCATGGTGAAGAAGTCGGTCATGTGATGGGCCCTCTCATGGACGTCATGCAGACCAGGACCTCTCCCCGCCAGCATCGTAACGCCTGCCTATTTGCTTCACAATGGCCCATGCTTGGTGCCGCTGTGTGGTGCTTACGACGACGGCGGCGCGCGCCGCCGTCGTACCCTTTATTCAAGTAGTTGGCCTTTCAAAGACAGGTACGCGATGCGCGGGTGCCGGCGCCTTGGGCTGCATAGACTCGGCGCATGGCAAATGTAATTGAGCGCAGGCACGGGCGCCGCAGAGGGCCTGGTCCTGCCAAGGGAAACGGCCAGCCTCTCGCTGTTTTGGGTGTCGTCGTCCTGATGATTGCCGCACTGGTCACCGCGTACGCCCTGATGCGATAGTCCAAGCTGATGCACGTCGTACTGCCGGCCCCGGAAGGGCAGGATTTCGATTGCCCGCATCAGTTTGTGGGACGTTGTGACGCATGCAGCGGGTCACTAACGGGACAGGTGGCGCTGGGTGGCTCCGGCACTTTTGACCCCTCCCGCAGTGGTCCCTCCGCCGTCACAGAACCTCCGGGCGCAGCGTAGGGTCCGAGGAAGAAGGCGTACGACGACGGCCCCGCGCCGCCGTCGTACGCCTCCTCTTGGAGGTTCCGCCCAGCCTTCACCCAGCGCAGTTACCGGAACGTTATATATGCTTGCTTAGTGGTTTTTAGGTCAAGCAGCGGAATTTCATCAGTCAAAGAACGCGCGGCAGCCCCCGACACGGGGCTCGTATCCGGGCGCCAGCATGCCCTGGACGGGCTGCGCACCATCGCCGTAGCGGGCGTCTTTTTCTTCCACACGGCAACGGAACTCATCCCCGGCGGGTTCATCGGCGTGGACGTGTTCTTCACGCTGAGCGGTTTTGTGATCACCCTGCTGATCCTGAAGGAACGCCTCAGCACCGGGCGGCTGCGCCTCGGTGTTTTCTACGCCAAGCGGCTGGCCAGGCTGTGGCCCGCGCTGCTGGCGCTGTGCGCTGTGATCCTCGCGGTGGGGCTGCTCTTTCCCGCGTCCGGGTGGGGCGGCCAGGAGGGCTTCGTCCTGCCGGCCGCCGGGTACGTCATGAACCTGGCCCACGTCGGCGTCTTCGGCAATTCCATCACCGGCGAAACCCTCGGCCCCACCTGGACCCTCGCCGTGGAGGAGCAGTTCTACCTGGTGTGGCCGCCGCTGCTCCTGCTGATGCTGCGGTTCTGGAACCTGCGCGTTGTCACGTGGATAACGGCCGGCCTGGCCGTCGCCTTCCTGCTGGAACGGTTCGTGCTGGTTGCACTCGGCGCGCCGTTGGGCCGACTCTACAACGGGCCGGACACCAGGGCCGATGAGCTGCTGATCGGCTGCGCGCTGGCCCTGCTGTTCACCTGCGTCCGCCGGGGCTCACCACTCCACGGCTCCCTGCAGGCGGCTGCCCGGTGGGGCGCCCCGCTGGCGGCCGCCATCGTGGTGGCTGCGGTGTTCCTGCTGAAGGAACCGGACACCCCCGGCCCGTGGTTCGGTGTTTTCTGGACGGCCGGCCCCACGGTGCTGTCCCTGCTGGCGGCAACGCTGATCGGATCGCTGGTCCTGCAGCCGGCCGGCTTCATGGCACGGTTCCTCAGCCACCCCTGGCTTGCAGGCCCCGGCCGGGACCTCTCCTACGCCGTGTACCTCTGGCACATCCCCGTCTACCTGCTGCTGATGCCCTTGATCCCGGAGCTGCCTCTCCGCATCGCGCTGGCGGCCGTCCTCACCGTGCTGCTGGCCTGCGCGTCCTTCCGCCTGGTGGAGCGGCCGCTCCGCCGCTGGGCCAACGAAAGGCTGGAGCCCGCCGTCGTCCGTTCTGCCTCTGCGGAGGTGCCGGAGCGTGAACTGGTGTCCGCCGGGCGGGGGACGTAGGGTGCCTGCTTGCCCGCTGCCTGCCCTCTGCAGCGTCCTCCACCTGCGCGAATAATCTCCAGCGAATTTCCTTTGCCGAAGCACTTTACGTAGGGGGCCCGGCTTATTAGAGTCAGTTCTTGTCATAGTCCGGATGGGCGCTGAGGGGCGTCCGGGAAGGGGGAGTGCATCACCGCTGACCGTTACCAGAAGACAAATGACCACTACGTTGAAAGCCCCTCCTAGGAGGGGCTTTCCCCTTGCCGGCGCCCGGAGCCAAAGCCGCTTTTGCGGGTCGTCCCGGCTTTACCGGAAGAAAACGTAGAAGAGCACTGCCAGGCCGGGAAACAATGCCTGTCCAATGGCACTGGTCAGCAGCCGTTTTTCGGTGACCCACAGCCAGAATCCCAGGAAGATGTGGCTCGCGCAGCAGAAGAGCACGATCGCTGTCCCGCCGGCGGCGTTCCCGGTGTTCACCATCCACAGGCCGGCGGCAATGCCCACGCCAAAGGTGATGTTGTAGGCGCCAACGTTCATCGCCCACATGCGCACGGCCGCAACATCCTCAGGTTTGATCAGGAAGATCCGGTAGAAGCGGCGGTCACCGTGGAAGAAAATCTCCAGGGGCCCGACGGCGAGCAGGGCCAGGGCGGTTCCGCCGGCAAAGATCTGGCTCAGCAGGTTCATCCGCGTCCTTCCTCATCCCATGGGCCGCAGGCTTTTCGTGCAGAGTACTCCGCAGCGGCAAGCGCCTTCAAGGGCTTTCGGCGAGGTGCACTTCGCCAGAGGACCAGATTTCCCCAATGTTTTCTCAGGGTGGTTATTCCAGTCTTTAGCCATGTCAATCACACGCCGGCAGGCATTGCAAATAGGTGGAGTTGGAATCATCGGCGCCTTTGGTCTGGCGGTGCCGTTGACGTCAGTGGATGCGAAGTCGGCAAGCCGGCTGGCACCCAGCAACATGCCCAGGCCCTTCCAGAGGACCCTCGAGGTGCCCACGGTGGTTGCGCCGACGCGCACCACGGTGGACCCGGACGGCCACAAGCGGCATCACTACCGCATCGAGCAGAAGCTCGGTTCGGCCAATATCGTCCCAGGCTTGAGCACACCCATCCTTGGCTACAACGGGACGTTCCCGGGCCCCACCATCAAGGTGAACCAGGGCGAACGAATCACCCTGATGATGGACAACATTCTGCCGCTGTTCCACCCGCAGTGGGGCTACCGGCTGGATACGTCCACCCACCTGCACGGTTCGGCGTCGCTGCCGCAGTTCGACGGGTACGCCAACGACCTGACCGGGCTTGGCTTCTGCAAGGACTACGAGTACCCGAACTTCCAGCCGGCACGGACCCTCTGGTACCACGACCATGCAGTCCACAACACGGCGCAAAGTGTCTACTCCGGGCTCGCCGGCCAGTACCACATGCATGACGACGTGGAACGCAGCCTGCTTCCCCAGGGCAAGTTCGATGTGCCGCTGACGGTATCCGACGCCATGTTCGCGGCCGACGGACAACTGGCCTACGACGACAACACCCACTCCGGCCTCTGGGGCGACGTCGTCCTTGTCAACGGGGCACCGTGGCCGGTCATGAAGGTCCAGCGGCGGATTTACCGCTTCCGCATCCTCAATGCCTCGATTGCACGTTCCTACCGTTTCTCCTTGAGCACGGGGGATCCGGTGACCATGGTGGCCACGGACGGCGGGCTGATGCCCACTGCCCAGCAGGTGTCGTCATGGCGGCACAGCGGCGGGGAGCGCTACGAGGTCCTCATCGACTTTTCCAAATACGCGGCAGGACGGCGCGTGGAACTGCGCAACCTGTCCAACGACAACAACGTGGACTACGACTTCACGGGCAAGGTCATGGCCTTTGATGTGACCGACGAACCGGTGGACACGTCCGGTCCGGCCGCAAAGGTCATGCCGACTCTGCTCACCCCGAGCGGGCCCATGAGCCTGACACCTTCCCAGTCCGTGAAGAGCCGGCACATGCGCGTGAAGCGGGACAACGACATCTGGACCATCGGCGGCATGACGTGGGACGAGGTGGTTGAAAGCGGCTACAAGAAGGTCCTGGCCGATCCGGACCTGGACGATGTGGAAATCTGGACCATCGAAAACAGCTCCGGCGGATGGTTCCATCCCGTCCACATCCACCTGGTGGACTTCCAGATCCTCAGCCGCAACGGACGGCCGCCGTTTGCCTACGAACGCGGGCCCAAGGACGTGGTGTACGTCGGCGAGGGCGAGACGGTCCGGTTGCTCATGAAGTTTGAGCACCACCGCGGCAGGTACATGATCCACTGCCACAACCTCCCGCATGAGGACCACGACATGATGGCGCAGTTCAGCGTGGGCATCGACACGAACGACCCCGACCCCAACCACCCCATCGAGGCCTCGAAGCCGCATCCGATCAACCAGACCGCGCCGGTGGAGGAACCGGTGGAGGAACCCACGGACGAGCCGACAACGGAAACGCCGGAACCAACCGCCAGCGCAAGTGCCACTGCCGAGCCAACGGAGACGGCCACCGCTGCCCCCGCGGAACCGACGGCGACAGCAACCCCGACGGCAACGAGCGACGTCCTCACCATCACCACCGCGCGGCACCGCCTTAACAAGGACATGGACGTTGCGGGAACCTCCAGGATCGACGGGGCCGTCCCCACCGGTTCAGCCTCGGTGAAGGTCTACGACGTCACGCCCGGACGTACCGAAACCCTGCTGGGAACCGTCCCCATCAATTCCCTGGGCAGCTGGTCCCTGTCAGCTAAGCCCGGCCCGCGCCAGCAGGTCACATCCGTCAGGGCCGTGTCCAGCCGCGGCGGAACGGCCACCCGCCGGATGGATACCCGGTAACAGGTTCGAAAGCCCCCGGCGGTCTTACCGCCGGGGGCCGAACCATGCAGTGAGGGCTTCGGGGAGCCGGCCTGGGTAGCGAGGCTCCGCTGCTACCCCTACTCCCGGGTGGCCTCTCGGAGAATATCCCGTGCTACATCGTGGAGTGGTGTGCTCTCTCCACGAGAGCGGGCCAACAGTACCTCCAAAGCCTCCTGTGAGTTCAAATTCATGCGCTCCATCAGGATCCCTTGCGCTTTTGCAATCATGTCTCTGTTGGCCAGGGCCTCCGCCAGTTCCTCACTCATCCGTTGTGCAGCTTCCCGGTCCCGCATGTGGCGCAGCAAGACCGCGACTGGGCTGGCGAGCCGCTCGATCAGGAAGACCGAGGTGTCATCAAATGACAGCGGGAGGGGGGAGTAGACCTTCAGGGCACCAATTTTTCTTCGCCCAGTGGTCAGCGGTGCGCTGAGAACAGAACGAAGCGGAAGATCCGCCACGGCCGCCGTCCAGGTAGGCCAGCGAATTTCTTCCCGGATGTCCTGGATGATGATGGGGCGCTGTTCCGCCCAAGCGCTGAGGCACGGTCCCTCGCCGAACCTGTACTGCAGTTTGTCCGCTCCGAGCACGACCGTATCGGTGGCACCGGTGCTTTCGCTACGGCCGCGGGGGTGAATGATTGACGCCCCAGCTCCTGCCGAGTTCGGGATCGAGTCCTTTAAGACGTACGACAGGGACTGGACCGCCTTGGAGGCATCGTCCTCGGTGAGGAGGCCGGAAAGCATCCTCCCTGCTACTCCGGAGAGTTCATAGGCCTGTGGAAGGGCATCGTTCATGGCTGTTTCTCTAACCGGGCCCGCCGGATGTATGGACATGATCAAGCCGCGGTGGGGTAGCTGGAGAGGATATAGTCCGCGGCCGCCGGGCCTACCATTCGAAGCCGGCTATCATGAACGTCGACGTCCCGGCAGTGCATTGCTGCTCGGAAAGTGACGTCCGGTTTTGCATCCATACCCTGCAGGACACACCAGCTGACGTACAGGCCGTAAAGGCAGTCGGCGGTCAGGGGGCAGTCCGTGTCGAATTCAGGGACGGTGGCTTCTGCAAGGAACATTGTGAAATGCGAGGTGGCCATGTCGGCTCTCTTTCCCCGGTGTGCATCTGTCCGCCAGCAGGCTCTAGCGGTACTCCTCAAGGCCCTGCACTCGGCCACAAGGGAAACGTCCCCACAAAGGTGCGACGCTTACCACTCAGGATGGACCAATCACATGCCGCCTGTCCACCCGGCCGCCTGGACTATGCAGGGTTCCGAGAGAAGCCCATCTTCCGCGTCATCGTGAAAATAGGGGGATTACGGGGTGCGGCGCAGAATCCGTGATTTCGCCTCCGCGCCGGGCTACCTAGGTTTGTCCAATCGTTTGAGACAGGTTCGCCACGATTCACGTTTCACCAGCACAAACGCCTCATCGCTTAGTGGTTTTGCCCGAGTACAGCCCCGTTTCGCCTGTATGGCCGCTGAGTATCTGCCCCCAAGTACCAAGTAGTCAGACGAAAATAGCCGGCCTGCAAGCGAGTAGTGACCACTGTTGTTCGCCCTTTTTCCCGCCAATTCAATAGAAACCAGCAGTACTCACTTACTCGGGGGGCACATCGTGACTATTTTGGAGATGGCGAAGAAGAGCGGCGGTCCGGGGCAGGTTCCCGCATCACAGCAGGCGCCGGTGCTGACGATTTCGGTTTTCGGCCCGTTGACCATCCGCCGAGGGGATAGGGAGCTGGGCTCGAACGATCTTGGCGGGCCCAAGCCCCGGCAGGTGCTGGAGATCCTTTTGTTGAACTTCGGCTCGGCGGTGTCCAAGACCCGCATCATGGACCTGCTGTGGGGTGACAATCATCCGTCGGTGGCGTTGCCCACCCTGGAAAGCTATGTCAGTGTCCTGCGGCGGCACTTGCAGCCGGGTACCGGCCGGACTGGCCCGCTGCGGACGGTCACCGGCGGCTACGCGATCGACCGCTCGCTGGTGGACCTGGACCTGAACCGGTTCGACACACTGACCACGCAGGCCAGCCAGGCCGACGCGCCCGCCGCGCTGGCACTGCTCACCGAAGCACTCGAGATCGCTTCTGCCCCGCTGCTGGGGGATGAGTTGCTGCCGACCTGGGCTGAGGAGGAAAGGGCCCTGCACGCAGCCCGTGTCAGTATGGTCCGGGTCCAGGCGGCTGAGACCGCGCTGGCCGTCGGGGACGTGGGCAAAGCGATTACGTGGGGCGGTGTGGCGGCGAAGGAAGATCCCCTGAATGAACGGGCCTGGACGGCCCTGATTCTGGGGCTGGAGCGAAACGGCGAGAAAACAGAGGCACTGCGGGCGTATGACCGCTGCCGCAAGGTGTTGGACGAGGAACTGGGCTGCGCGCCCAGTCCGGCGCTGAAAGAGGCACACGCCAGGCTCCTGACCAGCACCGCGGCAGGACGCATGCCATCGGAGGGCCGGACCCCTATCCACGTAGTGGCCGAAAGCCGTGCCGCTGCACCGGTGGTGACCGAGCAGGAAACCGAACGGCTGAGCATCCTGATCGTTGATGACCACACCACCTTTTCGGACCTGCTGGCCGGGGCACTGGATCGGGAACCGGACCTGAAAAGTGTGGGGGCGGCGAAGTCAGTGGAGTCCGCGGTGACCATGTTCCGCGAGTTGCGTCCCGACGTCGTAATTATGGACCTTCATCTGACGGACGGGTCAGGCCTCAAGGCCGCCGCACATATCCTCTCGGAAGCACCGAAGGCCCGGATCATCATGCTCACCGGCAACCCGTCACAGGAAGCACTGACTGAGGCTGCCCGGATGGGTATTTGCGGGTTTCTCCCCAAAGACGGCGGGTTGGGAGTCATGCTGGACACCCTGCGGCACGCCCATCCCGGCAACATGATCGTCCACCCATCCCTCTTTGCGGGCCTGGTAGGTGCTGCCTGACCCTACCGGTTCAGCGTTTGAAATGAACGGCGGGAGCACCGCCCGGCAGGTCGTCGAGGATGGTCTCCGCGGCATCGTTCGGGTACACGCTGTTGTGGTTGGAGGCATTGAGGAGGACGGCGAACGCCTCGTCATAGGAGCAGCGGTTCCTTGCCATGATCACACCGCAGGCGACATCGATCGACGTACGCCCCTTCAACGCCGAACGCGCCTGATCTGCCGCACTTAGTGCCTCCCTGACCTCAGTTGCTGCCGTCAGGCTCGTGGCGGCCACTGCGCCGAAGGCCATAACTTTGCCAAGAACAGCAGGAGTAAAGACGCCGCCGTTTGTGGCAAGAAGCGTCATCGCACCGAAGTGTCCTGCTGCCATCGGCAGCGGCACAGACGCGACCGACCGGTAAACGGAAATCCGCAGCTGTTCCCGGTAGGCGGGCCAGCGCAGATCTCGTGAATAACCGTTGACAGTGACCGCCAGCCGCCCTGCCAGTGCCTGCGACAAGGGCCCCTCACCGCTGTTTTCGTCCCACATGGCAAGGCTGGCGGCACGGTTGCAGTTCCCGGCAGTCAAGGGGGTCTTTCCCGGACGGGCCAGTGTCACGGCACAGTCGAAAAGCTGGCCGGTAGCCTGCAGAAGTGCTGACTTGGCGGTCAGGGCCAGCAACCACAAGGAATCATGCTCCGTGTCGGCATGGACATCCAGCAGGAATTTTGCGGGGTTTTCCCACCAGTTGTCTGCCGAGAAGACCTCATCCCGGGCCGGCGGGATGGACGCCGGGGCCGGTGACCGCCGGCGGGACGACGCTGTCCCGCAGCTGCCTCTGTCACCGACCCCTGCCTGATACCGTGCACCGTGCACGTGTAGCTCACTACTCATAGCCTGCCCCCCATGACAGTCAGAATGCCCTCAGCAATACTTCTGGCGACAGTACCCGGAGGCCAAAGGGGAGCACACGAGTAGTGTGTACTCTATTTTTGCTCCGATGGCGTCCCTGGAGGATGGGTCGGGCAGCCGGGGAGCACGTGAAGGGCCGCCCTGCAGCCGGCCCATAAATAAAATTCAATTCTAATTTGCCCATTTAGCCTGAAATTGTGACCAGAAGCACAAATGGAATCAATGCGCGCTAGTGGTTTTTTGCATGTGTTTTTTAGATTAGTTGTGAATTGTGAGTCTCAAGAAAATGCATTGAGGAAGAATTGAGACTAATTGATTGAAGCTTGATGCCGGGTGCGGGCGAAATCTGAGATAGGGGCTATTAGCTGGATTGGAAGGTCCGGCCGGACTTTTCGACGTCCAGTAGGAGGCCTCCTTGTCCACGGTTTTGCCCTCGGCAGCTGACACCACGGTGCACTCAGGTGTCCCTGTTTCCGGGCTGCGCGTGGTGGTGCTGGTCCCCGCGTACAACGAGGCCGCGTCCATCGGGGCGACGCTTGACGGGCTGATGCGCCAGGACCGTCCTGCGGACCTGATCGTGGTGGTTCCCAACGGCTGCACCGATTCGACAGCGAGGGAAGCGCGGAAGTATCCGGTCACCGTGATGGAGCTGCCCCGGCTGGAACACCGCAAGTCCGAGGCACTGAACCGCGCGTGGGCGGAGTATGCCTATGACGCGGACGTGCTGGTCTGCCTGGACGCGGACACCGTGCTGCCGCCTAATGCGCTGGCAGCCTGGGAAGCTGAATTCAGTGGCGGGGAACGCGTCTTCCTGGGAGGGTCCTCCTCGAAATTCACCATGCAGGATCCCGGGCTGCTGAGCCGGCTACAAAAAGCGGAGTTTGCCACGTGGACCGATACGGCGCTGCGGCGGGGACGGACGAGCGTGCTTGCCGGTACCGGCTGTGCGATCAACAACGCGGTCCTACGGCAGATTGCTGCCCGGGACGACCGGGAGGGGCCCTGGGTCTATACCTCGCAGGTTGAAGACTTCGAGCTGACCTACCGGATCCGGGAACTCGGCTACGTATGCCAGGTCTCGACGGACGTGCGGGCCTACACGGATTCCATGAAGTCCATCAAGGCCCTCTGGGGCCAGCGGATGAAATGGCAGGTGGGCACGGTGGAGGACCTGCTGGACCTGGGGCTCAACCGCCTGACACTCCGGGACTGGGCCCAGCAGGCCATGGGCCTGCTGGGCGTCTTCCTCAAAATCCTGTGGATCGCCGTCATGGTGCTGTCGCTGACCCTCGGCGTGTTCCAGGTGGTCCTGTTCTGGTGGCTGGTGCCCATCCTGTTCGTGGCGCTGGACATCAAGCGAGCACTGCGGATACCGCACTGGGACTGGAAAGACGTCCTCATTGCGGCCACCTTCTTCCCGCAGGAACTGTTCATGTGGCTGCGCTCCGGATGGTTCCTGGCGTCCTGGTCAGCAGTACTCACCACCAAAATCACCCGGCGGCGCATCGACCGCTGGGAAGCACAATACACAGCAGAGGACATCAACTAACAATGTACGGAATGAACACCTCCATCCCCGCGTCCGGGGCAGCCCTGGCCTACACCGGACTCAACGTAGGGGCCGGACTGCTCACAGCGCTGGGCATCATGCTGATTGGCGTGGCCCTGATCGCCCTGGTCCGCCGCAACCCCGCAGCCCGGCCCTAACCAGCAGCAGGGACTACGACGCCCGGCGCGCCGCCAACGCAGAATTGAAGGCGGACGCCGAGGCGTCGCTGCTGTTAATGCGCCAGTCGGCTTCCTTCTGCATATGGAACCAGACGAAGCCCATCACATCCGGCTGGGCCGCAAGGTAGGACACCAAGTCCGTGTTCCACGCGGCCTTGGACCCGCCCGCCTCACTGGAGGCCGTCTCGGCGATCAAAATCGGAACTCCCGGAGCCAGCGACCGCAGCTGGGCGATTCCGGGCGCGAAGAGATCCTGCGGCGAAATCCAGCCGCTCCACGAGGCGGACGTGCCCCAGTTGTACCCGTCCAGCGCGACAATATCCACGTAGCCGGCACCCGGAAAAAGGCCGGACAGGTCGGTGGAGCCCCAGTAGGGAACATTCGGGCTCCACACCCACGAGACGTTCGACGCCCCGGTGGCCGCCATCACATCGTGCACGTGGCGCCACGCCTGGACGTAGTCCCCGGCCTCGTTGCCGTTGACCCCTTCAGCCCACGGGTACCAGTCGCCGTTCATCTCGTGGGCGAACCTCAGCTGCATCGGGTAGCCCCAGGCGGCCAATGCCTGTCCCCACTGGGTGATGCGGGCATCGAAGTCTCCGGCGGCAATCCTGTCCAGGGAGTAGGCGGGCTGGTCGAGCCCGCCGCCCCAGGCCCACGGCTCCCAGGTCACCAGGGGCACGGCGCCACGCGCCCGCACGGCGTTCATCTCATTGATCGGCGGCGCCTGGAGGAAATCCTTGTAGAACAGGACGCTGGACGGGCTTTCCCCGGCCAGCCGTGACACCTCGTCCAGTTCTGCACTTGCCAGCGGCCCGCCCGTGGTGGCGACCCCAAACTTCAGGGCAGCAGTGCTGACCGGTGGCAGTGCCGGGGGCAGCACCGCCACCGGCGCTGCCACAGTGAACACCGAGGACGCCTGGACCGAAGATGTTTTTGCCGAGATGGTCAGCCTTCCTGTTGCGGTTGAAGGAATGGTGATTGCTGTGCTGAAAGCACCTGTTGAGGTGGTCCGGAAGCCAAACGTGGTGGAGCCCGCGATGACCGTTCCTGAGGTGGAGACCCTGAACCCGGTCCCGCTGACCGTGACGGCGGACCCCGCAGGACCGGTGGTTGGACTAAGCGTAATCTGGGCGGTTGCCGGTGCTGCCTGCACAGGCTGCACTCCCGCAAATGTGAGGCCCAGGCCGACGCCAAGAGTGGCCGTAAGTATCTTCACGAACTTGAACACAGAGATCGGTCCCCGCAATCGATAAGGCTGCCCCAGCAGCCGCCAGTTCCGTGCCAGCAGGCACTTCCCTGATCCTAAAGGCCACCTATTGCCTGTGTCTCAAGATCCGCTCAAGTTTCTTTCGTGCGGCTCAGGCCAGGACGGCCTCGTTAGCCACCGCGTCTATGGCTGCCGGGGAGAATACCTTCCGCATCACCAGCGTGACCAGTCCCCGGGAGGCGGACTGGTCGCCTGGATCGCCGGCTTCAATGGCGAGTCCGTCTGCAATCCGTTCCACCACGGTTGCCATCACAGTGCTCCTGACCTGTTCCACATATGCCGGAACCGCCCCGATGATTCCGCCGATTACCAGCCGGTCCGGGTTCAGGGTGGTGATGGTTGCGGAGAGTGCCCTGCCCAGCACACCCGCTGCCGCTTCCACGATCGGCTCCACAACCGGGTCGCCGGCGCGGGCAGCGTCGCTGATGGCCTGGAGCGGATCCGGCCCCGGCCCGCCAAGGCGGTCGGCGATGGCACGGCCCGAGCTGTAGGCGGCAAGGCAGCCATGGCGTCCGCACCGGCACAACGGACCGTCCTCGGCCATCCGGATATGGCCGATGTCCCCGGCCGCGCCGCGGGCGCCGCGCAAGATGGTCCCTTCCACCACAATGCCGCAGCCGATGCCCGTTCCCACTTTGACGTAGACAATGGTTTCGTCGTCGCTGACACGTTCTCCCAGCGCGGCAGCCCGGGCATCGTTTTCGACGACGAAGGGGACCTCCCAGGCCTCTGATATGGCACGCGCTACGGCATCCCGGGGCCAATCGGGAATGGTGGTGGCATGGGCAACATAGCCTGTTTCCGCTTCCACCGGGGTTGGCACACTGACCCCGACCCCAATAAGAACCTCACCGGTTCCCTGTGCCAGCAGTCTCTTCCCGGCTTCGACAAGGGGCATCAGCACGGACTGGGCTTGTCCACCGATCGCCTGGCTGCTGGTGAGTGAGCGCAACGTCTTTCCGCGGGTATTGGTGACACTTACAGTGGCGTGTGTCTGGCCCAGGGCGATGGTCAGCACCACCCTGCCCCGGTCATCGAACCGGATCTTGCGTGAGCGGCGCCCACCCGTGGCCTCCAGGGACTCCGCCTCGTAGATATAACCGCGGCGCAGGAGGCTCTCGAGCCGCTCATACAGGGTGGCCCGGGACATGCCCGTCGCAGCCAGGAGCTGTTGGCGCGACAGCCCGCCGGTGGAGCGGATCAACTCCAGCAGCCGCCCGTGCGACGTCGCCCCGCCAAGGCTCGCCGGCACTCGTTCCACCGCCATGTCATCCTCCCGTTCCCTCAAACAACTTACTTCATCCGGGGAGCGAGGCTTCCGCCCTGATCCATTCCCGGGCGAGCTGTTCCGCCGCCGATTCCAGCAGCGCAGCGGCATTGGAGATACAGCGGGCCACGTCCGGTTCGTGGTCCGTGAGGGCATAGGCCTGACTGATGCCGAGGCCGGCCAGCTCGCCGCGTTCCAAAAGTCCCCGCCCGCAGACGGCAACAGCGGGCACTCCGGCGTCCCAGGCCGCCCTGGCCACTCCCGCGACGGCCTTGCCGTTCAGGGTCTGTCTATCCAAAGATCCCTCGCCCGTAATGACCAGGTCGGCGCTGGTGAGGGTTGCCAGGGCCTCACCGAACCCGGCAAGGTCCATCATGACGTCAATCCCGGGCCGCATGGTGGCGCCAAGTACGCTTTGGGCGGCAAAGCCCAGGCCGCCGGCGGCACCTGCGCCGGGCAGGTCTTCAGCACCGGCGGGCAGCCCGGCGGCACGCAGCGTCCGCACGTAATGGCCGAGGCCTTCCTCCAGCAGCCGCACGTGGGATTCGTCAGCGCCCTTCTGTGGAGCGTAGACGGCGGCAGCCCCCCGAGGTCCCAGGAGCGGATTATCGACGTCGGCGGCCAGGATGATCCGGCAATCGGTCAGCCGCGAATCCAGCGTTTTAAGGTCGACGACGGCGAGATCACCGAGTGCCTTCCCGCCCCGTCCCAGCGGTGTTCCGTCTGCCGTCGAAAGGGTGGCGCCGAGCGCCTGCAGGAAACCGGCCCCGCCGTCGGTGGATGCACTGCCGCCGACGGCCAGGATGATGGTGCGGGCACCGGCGTCCAGAGCAGCCCGGACCAGTTCGCCGGTGCCGAAACTCGTTGCCCCCAGGGGATCGGGAAGGCCGCCGGGGAGCTGGAGGAGCCCGGATGCCTTAGCCATTTCCACCACGGCCGTGCCGTCGCTGCGGCGCAGCGCAAACGACGCCGCTACCGGCTGCCCTCCCGGCCCAGTGACCGTCGTCGTGATTTCCGCGAAACCCGCGCTGAGGGCAGCGGCAACGGAGCCCTCGCCGCCGTCGGCCATCGGCATGGCAGCCACGGCTGTGTCCGGACGTACCCTCCGGATGCCCGCCTCCACCGCAGCGCAGACTTCAGCGGACGTAAGGCTGCCCTTGAACTTGTCGCAGGCAATCAGCACTGCAGTCACGGGTTCCCGAGCCATTCCAGGGCAGCGGCTGCCGTCCATGCCTGGGCGAGGCTTCCCAAGGGCTCTGCCGTAAACGGTTCGTAGTACTCCGCGAAGGTGAGGTCGGCCAACTGCTGCAGGGACTCCGAGCGGAGTGTCTTGACCAGGTCAGCCTGCCCGTCACGATCGCTTGCCCAGCCCAGCAGCAGGTTCAGGAACGGCCACACCGGCCCGCGCCAGTAGGTCCTCGGCCTGAAGGCCGCACTGGCGGGGGAGGTGGACGGCGGGAGTGCAAACCGCATTCCGGGGAATGCCATCCAGTCCTTGCCCTGCAGCAGTTCACGCTGCCTCGACAGGAGTGCGGCATCGCCGCCGGCCACCAGCGGCGCGAAACCGGACACCGTTTCGGTGGAAATCCATTCGCCCGCCAGGACGTCGTAGTCCCGGGCCAGCCCCGTCTCCGGGTCCACCGTGGAGGCCACCCCGCGGCGGAAGCGTTCGGCCAGCCCCCGCAGTTCCGCTTCCTCGGGGCGTCCAAGTTCAGCGGCCAGGTTGGCCAGGACCTCGGTGGAGGCTGCCATAATTCCTGAGAAGAAGACGTCCCGGACCCGGAAATCCACAATCTCCTGCACGGCCTGGTCGTCGAAGCCTACGGATGCCATCTGCTGGACGAGCCAGAGGTACTTCGCGTATTCGGCGTCGTCCGGCCTTTCGCTGGCATCCGCCACATGGAGGACGTCCCGGCGGGTGAACGGCTCCAGCTCGCCGGGGTGGATGGCCGCGTACGGGCCGTCCCAGCGGGGGGAGTTGTCAAAGCCCGATTCCCAGCCGTGGTGGATCTCCACCAGGCCCACGCCTTCGGGATCCCGGACAGTGGCCAGCCAGCGGTGCCAGGCCAGCCAGCCATCGAAGGATTCGCGGAGAAACTCCTCTGCCGCTGCCTGGTCGGATCCGCCGTTCTCCCGGCCGCGGTCAAGGATGTGCTGCAGCGCGATGACGTGCACCGGCGGTTGGCAGATGCCGCTGCTCTTGACGCCCTCCGGGAGTGCCTTGGCGGTGGCCGTGCCCCAGCGGTCAAAGCCCGGAAAGTAGCGCTTTTCATCCTCGCTGAAAACAATGTGCGGAATCATGCCGGTGGACCACTGGGCGTCCAACAGGGTACGCAGCTCGGTGATGGCGCGGGGCACGCTCACCCTGGCCAGGCCTATCGCAACGAACGCCGCATCCCAACTCCACATGTGGGGATAAAGGTCGGGCGCCGCCGTCGTCATGGTGCCCAGGTCATTGCGGCGCAGAACTTCGATTGCGGCGTTGCGGAGCTCTTCGTTGCTGACGTCGTGGTGGGTCATCTAGTTGGCCTCCAGTGCCATTGAGGTTTCGCGGTCATAGAAGCGCATGGTGTTGGGCGAGAAGCCCAGCCAGATGGTCTGATGGGGAGCGGTTCGGAAGCTGGGCGGGGCCTGGACCTTGAGGGTCTGTCCTTCCACATCCACGGTGAGCAGGATGGTGGAGCCCATGGGCTCCACCACCAGGACCGTGGCGGCGATGTGCCCGGAGGCGCGTTCCTTTGCCACGGACACGTTTTCGGCGCGGACGCCCAGGACAATGCTGTGGTTCCCGAACGACTGGAGCAATGACGGTGCCATGAGCCTCTGGTCCCCGACCACCAGCTCGCCGTCCGGGGTCACTGCTGCGTCAACAAAGTTCATCGGCGGGGAACCGATGAAGCCGCCCACGAAGCGGTCACTCGGTGCGTCATAGACGTCCAGCGGGTCGCCCAGTTGGGCAATCCGGCCCTTGCGCATCACGGCCACCTGGTCCCCGAGGGACAGTGCCTCGCTTTGGTCGTGGGTGACATACACCGTGGTGGTGCCCAGGTCCTGCACGATCTTCTTCAGCTCGGACCGGAAATTCAGGCGCAGCAGGGCGTCCAGGTTGGACAGCGGCTCGTCCATCAGCAGCACGTCCGCGTCCACCACGATGGCCCTGGCTACGGCAACCCTCTGGCGCTGGCCGCCGGAAAGCTGCGCCGGCAGCCGGTCCAGGTAGGGGGTCAGCTGCAGCAGGTCAGCGGCCCACTGGACCTTCTTGTCGATCTGCTCCTTGGCGACCTTGGCCATCTGGAGTCCGAACCCGATGTTGTACCGGACGGAGCGGTGCGGGAAGACCGCGTAGGACTGGAACACCATGGAGATGTTCCGCTTGTTGGGCGGCAGGTAGGTGACGTCCCGCCCGCCGATGGAGATGGAGCCGGAGTCAGGAAGTTCGAGTCCGGCCAGCATGCGCAGCAGGGTGGTTTTCCCGCAGCCGGACGGGCCAAGCAGCACCGTGAAGCTGCCGTCGGCAATGTGAAGCGAGACGTCGTCGGTGGCCCGTTCGGTGCCGCCGGGGTAGGTCTTGATGAGGTTGGAAATGGAGATATCAGCCATGGGGATCGGCTCCTTGAAGGATTCTGGAAGCTTGGAGGTTTGGGGGAATGCCGGGATCAGCGGATGGTGGAGCCCCACATGTTGGTGAGGTACCGGCGCATGAACGCGATGAAGATGATGGAGGGGATCACCAGCGCGAAGCCTCCGGCGAACCGGTAGGCCAAGGGTGAATCGGCCAGCGAGGTGAGGACCTGTGCCGGCAGTGTCCGGTGGTCCAGGGTGAGGATGGAGGCGCCCAGGACCTCGTTCCAAGACATCACGAACGTGAAGATGGAGGCGGCGGCGATACCGGGCAGGGCCATGGGCATGACCACCCGCATGAAGGCTCCGAACGGGCTGCAGCCAAATACCCTGGCGGCCTCCTCCACGTCGTGGGGGACACCCAGGAACACGCTGGCCGAGATGAGGATGGTGGTGGGCAGTGCCAGTGCGGTGTGCAGCAGAATCACGGCGTAGGTGGTGTCGTAGATGTCCACGGTGAGGAAGAGCCGGGCCAGCGGGACGGACAGCACCACAATGGGCAGGGCCCGGGCGAAGAGCAGGAAGAGCTGGTATGGCTCCTTGCCCGGGAATGCGAAGCGGGCTAGGGCGTAACCTGCCGGAACGCCGATCAGTGCCGAGAGCAGCAGCGTTCCCACTCCCACGATCAGCGAGTTGCCCAGTGCGCCGAAGACGCCTGTGGATCCGAGGAATGCGTTCAGCGTCTCGAAGGAGAAGCTGGTGGGCAGCAGGCTCAGCGGGAAGGCGTTGAGGGATTCCCTGCTGGACAGGGCCGCAAGGGAGATCAGGTAGATGGGGATCAGCATAAACAGCGACACTGCGATGCAGGTGAGCTGCAGCAGGACCCTGTTCCGCTTCTGGCGTTTCAGCGGCGCGGTATCAACGGTGGCCTGGCTCATCGGGTGCCTCCCTGGGTCTTTTCGCGGAGAGCCCGCAGGTAGAAGATGGACGTCAGCATGGACACGGCCAGGATCACCAGGGCCAGCGCAGCTGCAACGTTGGGGTTTTGCAGGCCGGTGTACCAGCGGTAGGTTTCCCCGACGACGAGGGGAAAGTTCTGGCCGGTCAGCGCCTGGGCAACGGCAAAGGTCTGGAACGCCAGGATGGTCCGGAGGATCAGGGCCACCTGGAGGCTGGGCTTCAGCAGCGGCAGCGTGACGTGGCGCAGGCGCTGCCAGAACGATGCGCCGAAGACCTGCGCGGCCTCGTCGTAGTCCTTGGGGATGCCCTGCAGGCCGGCGACGACGATGACCAGTACCAGCGACGTTGCACGCCACAGTTCAGCGATGAGGACGCAGATGAACATCGTTGTCTGGTTGTCGTAGGCCAGCCAGGAGACGCCTTCAATGCCGAGCCAGGCCAGGGCCGAGTTCAGGTAGCCGCGGTCATTGAAGATGGAGAGCCAGACGAGGCCTGCGGCGAGGTCGCTGAGGGCCAGTGGAATGGCCCAGATGAAGAAGTGGACTTTGTTCAGCCGCGGGTTCGCACGCAGCAGCAGGGCCATGCCAATGGCGAAGGCGAACTGGATCGGAATCATCACAGCGATCAGCAGCAACGTGTTGCGCACCGCCGGCCAGAAGTAGGGATCCTGCACCATGCGGGTCACGAATTCGAGTGTGAAGCCCTGTTCATTCCGGAAGGCCTGCATCACGCCTTCGATAACGGGCCAACCCAGCAGAAGGGTCATAAAGACAACGGACGGTCCGATCAGCCAGACCGCAGCCGGGACGCTGCGGCGCCGGACAGGGGTGGCGGCTTTGGCCGGGGCCGGGGGCGCTTGGACGGTCATTACGCTACCTCGCATTTCGCGGAGACGGGATCGGGTGCCCAGCACGGTACGTTGAGCGACTGCATGATGGTGTTCAGCTCCTTGGCCTGGCGGTCCAGGACCGGCTGGATGTCCTGGTTGTTGAGGCAGATCTCCTGGAAGACGTTCTTGAAGATCTGGGACACTTCGCCTTCCTTCGCACCCAGGCCCACCGGAGGCAGCGCCAGCAGCGCGCCCTGGGAACGCTGCTGAAGCCGGACCGCCCCGGCTTCGAGTGCGATGGCCCCTGCCAGATCGGTGGGAAGCTCGGTCTGCACCACAGGGAAGAACGCGTTCTGCCGCAGGGTTTCGACCTGGGTCAGCGGTTCTGACAAGCCGCGGATGGCCTGCTCGGCAAGTTCCCGCTCGGTTCCACCGGCAGGGAGTGCCAGGCCTGCGACGATGAGCATGTACCCGCGGCCCTTGGGTCCCTTGGGGGCGGGCACCATCAGCCACTCGTCGGGGTTATCGGCAGGAGCGTTGATGAGCCTGGCCACGTGGTCCCATGCCACCAGCACTTCACCGCGCGCCAGCGGTTCCTGCATGGCGTCGAAGTTGGTGGAGGCAGGCACCATGTTGTCCCACAGTTCCTGCATGAAGTTCCAGGCTTCAACAGCGTCCGGGTTGCGGAACGTGGTGATCTGGCCGCCGGTGAAGCTTGGCAGCAGGAATCCCTGGTAGAAGCGGTGATGCAGGCCCTTGGGGCCGGCGGGCATGCCGAACACCGGCCGTCCGGCACCCTGTTTGGCTGCCTTGGCCCAGGCCAGGTAGTCCTCGTAGCTCAGGTCATTGACGTCCACTCCGGAGGGCAGCCATTCCAGTGCCTTTTTGTTGACGGCAACCACGTAGGTTGCCTGCATCCACGGGACGTACTTTGCCGAGGAGGTGCCGGCCTTGGTCAGCTCCAGCATTTCCTTGGTGAAGCCGCGGCCGGCCAGATCGGTGAGAATGCTGTCCACGTCTTCCAGGGAGTCGGCCAGCGGTGCGAGTTCGCCGTGCAGTCCGCCCAGCAGGGACGTTTTGATGTTCCCGGCGGCCGTCTGCGATTTCACCGTTGATGCAAAGACGCCAGGGTCCACGGAGTTGTAGGCCACGGGCAGGCGGAGGGACTTCTTCAGGACCTGCTCGTATCGCTGTTTTTCCTCCACGGGAGTGAACTGGGTGGACAGGAAGCTGACGGTCCCACTGCCTGCTGCGGCTCCACTGGTGTCGAAACCGGCGCAGGCGGACAGGAAGGGCGCCGACAGGGCTGTTCCCAGGCCCGCCAGCAACATACTGCGGCGTGAGGGCAGGTGGGATGGGGAGGGGAATTCGTGATTCATGCACTGCTCCATTCGGGTGTGCGGCTTTGCACCACTTTCGTTTAATCATTAGACAAAAGGTTTGATGTGTCAAGGGTCACGCCGTGAAAAGCGGGGCGGAGGAAGTGTGTCGGGGCCGGCACGGTGCCAGCACGCACTGAAGGTGGGATGTACGACGGCGGCGCGTGCCGCCGTCGTACGTGTCAGCCAGATCACTTCCAGCAAATCGGCTGGAACCCTTTACGTGGCGGACCTGGCTTATTAAAGTCAGTTCTTGTCATAGTCCGGATGGGCGCTGTGGGGCGTCCGGGAAGGGGGAGTGCATCGCCGCTGACCGTTACCAGAAGACCAATGACCACTACGTTGAAAGCCCCTCCTAGGAGGGGCTTTCCCTTTGCCGGCTGGCATTGGCCGGGCGGCGTTTATTCAGCGCGGAATGCGGCGTCCCCTGAACCGGTTCAGCAGCAGAAGGACCAAGGCGACAATCACCAGCACCGGGGCCACCCCAAGGAGGAACCCCAGCGTTTTGACGGCCAGTCCCACGATGAAAAGGACCACGGCGACAAGCAGGATCGCCACCACCAAAGCTCTCATCTGTCTCCGCCTCACGGTCGCAGTAATCTCCCCAGCGTACGCCGATGCCCCCGTTCCCGGCCCCCTGGACGGCGATGAATCCTGTCTGTTCCGCAGGTGGAACCACACCAAAGGTTTATCCAAGGTCAGCTCCCTAAAGTGGGCGCAACTGCTTTATGGCCAGGCAAGGGGAGCTCATCATGACCGACGGCAGCGCTTCATCATCGGATCGCCCAGCAGGGGCAAAGGCCTGGCGGATCGCCGGGCGGCGCAAGTGGCCGTGGTGGATTGGCGGTGCGCTGCTGGTGCTGGTCCCGGCGCTGATAATCGCCGGCTTCACGGTCTTGGGCGACAAGGATGACCCTCCTGCAGCCGGACCGGCGTCGTTCACAGGCTTTGTTACTGCCTCCGGCCGCGGCCTGGTCCTCAACGGGGAACCCGCCAGGCTGAAGGCAGTGAACTTTTCCAACCTCTACCACCGGAATCCGAAGGGAACCGAGCTTCCCAATTCCCAACACCATTCCGAGACGGATTTTGAGCGCGCGAAGGAGCTGGGATTCAACAGCATCCGGTTCGCCTTCGACGGGGACTGGTTCGTCGATTCGCCAAAGGTTTTCTTGGAATGGCTGGACCAAAACGTCACCTGGGCGCGGCAGCACCAGATGCGCCTGATCCTGGACATGCACACACCCATCGGGGGATTCTGGCTGGACCCCACCAGCGACCAGGCAAGTTTCGATATCTGGGAAAACCCCCGGATCCAGCAGCAGAACGCCGATTTGTGGCGCGTTATTGCCGACAAGTACAAGGACGAACCGGCCATCGCCGCCTACGACCTGCTGAACGAACCGGTGACCACTGATGCCACCGGGGAGCAGTGGAAAAAGTTCGCGCAGCAGCTGGTGGATTCGGTGCGGTCCGTGGACCAGAACCACCTTCTGGTCATTGGCGGGATTTACGGGGTCAACGGCCGCTACGGAGCCGCCGGCATCGACCAGCACTTCCTGGTGGACGACAACAACGCGGTGTACGACTTCCATTTCTACGAGCCCATCAAATACACGCACCAGTACGCCTCCTGGGTGGAAGGCCCCATTCAGGATGGCGGACGGTATCCGGACCCGAACGTCATCCTGCCCACGGGCAACAGGACCCTGCTGCAAGGAAGCCGCATCACCACCCCGAGCCTGCCGAACGGCACCTCGGACTGGGCTCCCTATGACAGCGGCATCATCGCCATCGACGACCGCAGTGCGGTAGCGGCCGCGCCGCTCATGACGGTGCAGGGCGGCATGCAGGGAACAGCCGGCTTCGACGCCGTCACCGTGACCGAGTACGGCCCGGATGGGACAGAACTGCGCAAAATCGTTGATGAACAGCTGAACAAGGACGCCGTCCTGGACTGGTACCAGTGGAGTTTCGGCGGAGACGCGGCGGCGCCGGCCGGCTTCGCACGGGAAACCACCGGGCATTTGGATGACGGCAGCCTCTCCATCAGCAATGCAACAGACCCCGCAGCCATCACAGGGTGGAGCAACGATAGGCACCTGTTCAAGGTGACACCCGGCAACAAGTACCGCATCCAAGGCTTCATGCGGGGACAGGACATAGCACCGTCAGCCGGCACCGCGCCCCGCGTCGGCCTGCAGCTGGATGTCTACGCCCAGTCGCCGGGAGCCGCCGGAAGCGGCTTCCTCCAGCGCGACAAGACCTACCTGGCGCACGAAATGGGGAAGCACCTGAAGTTCGGCGCCGACAACAACGTCCCCATGTCCGTGATGGAATTCGGGACGGTCCGGCAGGCTTTTGAGATGGAGGGCAAGGGCGGCCAGCAATGGGTCAGTGACATGCTCAGCCTTCTGGAAGAGAACAACCTCAGCTTCGCCTACTGGGAGTACCACGGTGCGCAAATGGGCCTCTACCTTAGCGGCCAGGGCCAACCGGGCGAACCCAACGTGCCGCTCCAGGAAACCCTCCGGCGCGAGCTCAGCTAGAAACAACGCTCAACTGCCGTCGCCGTTGGCGGCGCTGATGAATTGGGCCAGCATCCTTGCCTCGCTGGAGCTCAGGAAGACCTCAATGGGCTTGGCCTGGTTCGCGATTTCGAGGGTGAGCGTGAAGCCCTCTGACCCGGCGCTTGGGCGGGCGGACCATGTCTGCAGGACAGGTGCCATGTCCTGTCCCAACAGCACGTAGCGCTCCTCCATGTCCCAGGGGGAACCGGCCTCGATCAACGCTTTATGCTCAGCGCAGACGAAGGCCTCGTGATAACCGGCAACGAGGTTCTGGTTCCCCACCAGGAAGGCGGAACCGGCATTGGTGCACCGCAGTACCGAGCAAGTAATCATGAATCAGAGGGTAGAGAGCGGACATTGGGGAACCCTAACGGCGCAGCTAGGGATTTCCTTGTTTCGCAAAGGTTTCCATCGCCTCACTTTGTCCCGTCTGATGCGCAGCAGTCATCGGGTTCCCCAGCATGACTTTCCTCCACATGGGGGACGGTGCAGCAGACGTCCCCTTTCCAGGCGTTGATCCCCTCACGGACGGCGATCCCGGCAATCACCAGTGCCGCACCGGCGTCGGCCCACCACCATCCCAGCGTGCTGTTCAGGACCAGGCCAGCCAGCAGCACGGCTGAGAGGTAGGTGCACAGCAGGGTCTGCTTGGAGTCAGCCACCGCAGTCCTGGATCCGAGTTCGCGGCCGGCCCGGCGTTGGAGCCAGGACAGGACGGGCATGATCGCCCAGTGCGGCAGCGGATTACCTGCGGGGAGCGCAGGCCTCGGCCGGGCCGTAGTGCAGCCAGTCCGGCAATGCGGCGGTGAAGGCTTCCCGGACCTGCGGTGACTTAGTGACGGTCCAGTCCACCCGGCCGTTGACTTCCACCTCGTCCTCGTCACGCTCGAACCAGTTGACCATCTTCAGCTGCGGGAAGCGCGCGGCCGTCGCGGGATCGAACAGCTGGCCCCACCAGGCCTGCTTGATGGCCAGCTCGGTTTCCCCGCCGGCCGCCGGATTGAACAGCGCGGCAGTTTCCGGGATGGCCACCGGCTTGCCGTGCTGCACCCCGTAGACCTCGTAGAAGTCAGGCACTGGGGTGTCGTCCCCGTTCGCGCCAAGGTAGTTGCCGGTGAGCTGGCTCGCGAACTTGTTGGCTTCCGGCAGTTCGTTCTCACCCCAGGGGAAGGCCGATCCCCAGTGGTAGAGGGACATTCCCACCCAGTCCACCGCGTCATCGCCCGGATAGAAGGGGGCATAGGGGTCATCATCCGCGGTCAGTGCCCCGTCCGCGTCGGTATCCAGCGCGGTGAAGTCCGCTGTTCCGGGCTTCGCATCGTACTGGCCGCCGGAGAATGGATAGCCGCCGCCGTAGTCCGGCGCCCACATCATTGCCGAACCCGGCGCCTGGGCGTGGACGGCTGACGCAAGCGTGCGGAAGGCTGCGATGTAGCGGGCCGGCTGCTGACCCCATGGGATCCAGTTGCCATTCATCTCAGGCGCGAACCGTACAAAGACCGGGACGCCGCCGTTGTTGACCGCCGCGAGATCCCTGGCGAGGGTGGCGGCGGATTCCTCCGTCACCGCGTCCAGGCCGTTCACGGGCTCCAGGGTCAGCAGCATCGCCTGGCCATGGGCGCGGATTTGATCGGCGGCGCGTTGCAGGTCCTCCTTCTCCTCGTCGGTGTAGGGGAAACCTGTGGAAACCACGGTCACGGCGGGCGTGTGGCCCAGGTTGAAGGAGTATTCGGCCAGCGTCCTGGCCTCCATATCGAGGTTGACGCCGAACAGCGCACCGCTGGCTGGGACCAGCGCAGCCCTGTCCAGGATTTCGCACGGACGCAGGGAGACGGGTGTTGGAAGGCGGATGGACTGATCAGTATTCTGCGGCCTCGCGTTGATCCCGTAATAGGTGACGGCGCCACCGATCCCCACAACGAACAGCCCCACGATCAGGGGAAGGGCGAGGCCCTTCAGCCGCCGGGACAAATCCCCGCGCCGGGAACCGCGGCTCTCCTCCGGAACTTCCTCCGACATCGGTGGCGGCCCCCTCCCTGGCTGACCCTGACTCCATCCTAGGTATGAACCTTGGAACCACCATGGAAACGGGCGACGGCGGCCGCGCGCCGTCGTCGTACGTTTCAGTTAAGCGTGTGCTTGCGCCCGTACTGACGTGCGCTCCACCGTGGGGCAATGGATTTTCGAGATTCCCTCGGTTGCGCCGTCGAGCTCCAGCAGCATGCGGACGCCGGCCGCGCCCAGCTCGTAGTGGGGGAGGGACACCGTGGACAGCGGTGGACGCAGGTGCGCGGCGATGACTTCCTGGTTGTCGAAGCCCACCACGGCGATGTCGTCCGGGATGGACAGGCCGTGCTCGCGCAGCCCGTCGTAGAGGCCCATGGCCATCCGGTCGTTGTAGCAGTACACGGCCGTCGCGCCTCGTTTGAGGAGTTCCCCGGTTACCCCGTACCCGCCTTCCTGGTTCGGATAGGCTTCCATGACCAGCTCGGGATCGAACGGGATTCCCGCGTCCTCAAGTGCTTCCCTGTACCCCAGGAGCCGTCCGTCCTTGGCGGGGGCGGGGATGGTGGCATTGATAAAGGCGATGCGCCGGTGGCCGTGCCGCAGCAGGACCTCCGTGGCTGAGCGGCCGCCCTGCACCTCGTCCGGAACCACGGACCGGGTGCCCGGCTCGTTGGAGAAACAGTTGACCAGGACGAAGTCCGCTTCCCGCAGCGACGCCGGAATGTCTGTCTGCCGGTGGAACCACGTGGAGTAGAGGATGCCGCGCACTTTGTACTCGAGCATCATGGTGATGGCGTCCTGCTCCAGCTCGCCGTTGCCTTCGGTGTTGGCGATGAGGAGGGCATAGCCGTGCTTCCACGCCTCGTCCTGGGCGCCGTGGATGATCTGGCCGGCGAAGGGGGTGGTGGCAACGCCGTCGGCCACCAACCCGATGAACCGGGACGTGCCGCTGACCAGGGTCTTGGCCATCGCGTTGGGGCGGTAGCCCAGAGACCGGATGGCATCCTTCACGCGCTGCCGCGTTTCCTCCGCGATCCGGGCGTCCTTTTTCTTGTTGACCACCAGCGAGACGGTGGCGGTGGAAACCCCGGCCGCTTCCGCGACGTCGCGGAGGGTGACGGGGTGGGCACGCTCGGGAATCCGCCGGGCACGGGGCGTCCGGGCCGGTTCTCCCGAACCTTTCTCCATTGAAATCATCTGTCCTCCTTCAGGAGTATATCCATCCGCTGCGGCCGTCATCCCTTGGTCGCCCCGCTCTCAAGGCCCTGGATCATGGCCTTGTTAAGCACCAGGAAGACCAGCAGCAGCGGGGTGATAGTGACGCACACGGCGGCGAAGGTCGCCGTCCAGTCCACCTTGCCCATGGCGCCGATGTAGTTCTGCAGGCCCAGCGGAATGGTCTTCAAGTCCTCGGACAGGACGAAGGTGTTGGCGAAGATGAAGTCGTTCCAGATGAAGATGCTGTTGACCAGCACCACGGTGACAACGGTGTTCAGGGACAGCGGCAGGGTGATCAGCCCGAAGATCCCGTAGGGCCCGGCCCCGTCCAATGATGCGGCCTCGTACGTTTCCCGCGGGATGTATTCGAAGAACGACGAGAACAGGTACACGGACATGGGCAGGGAGAACCCGGCCAGCGGGATGATCATCGACTGGTACGTGTCCAGCAGGTTCACGGCCGAGTAGTCGATGAACAGCGGGACGAGGGCGATCTGGACCGGCACGATGATGCCGATCAGGAACAGCCCGCGGACCAGCTTGCTGAGGCGGAACCCGAGCACCTGGATGGCGTAGGCGGCCATCATGCCGAACAGGACAATGAGGATGTTGGCGCCCATGGTCACGATGAAGCTGTTCAGGATGTTCCGGCCCAGGTCGCCGGTCTCGAAGGCTCTGGCGTAGTTCTCCCACGTCAGGGCACTGGGCAGGGCGAAGGGGTCGCCGGTGGCGAAGTCCTGTTCGGTGCGCAGGCTGGTGAGGAACAGCCAAGCCAGCGGATACACCTGCACGATCACGATGAGCATGATCAGGACCCGCGAAAGCGTCCGGAACAGGTTGGGCTTACGACGGCGGCGAGCGGCTTTGTGGGGAGCGGGCGGGACGGTGGTGGGAGGGGTAGACGGGGCTGCCTGGGCGATCATTAATCTGCCTTCCGCTTGAGCAGGAACAGGATGAGGCCGACGGCAACGAGGCACTCAATGACGATGAACACTGAGATGGTGCTGGCGTACCCGAAGTCCGTGCTGGTGAACGCGGTCTTGTACATGTAAGTGGTCAGCAGTTCGGAGGACTGTCCCGGGCCGCCGTTGGTCATCAGGTAGGGGATGTCGAAACCGCGCAGTCCGTAGGTGGTGGCCATGATGGTGGTGGTGATCCACACCGGGCGGATGTACGGGAACCGAATCTTGGTGAACAAGGTCCACCGGGACGCGCCGTCCAGGACCGCGGCTTCCTCCAGCTCCTTGGGCACGGCGATCAGTGCCGCGTAGATGATGAGCATGTAGAGCCCGGTGAAGCGCCAGCCTTCCGGTGCGGACACTGCCGCCAGGACGGTGTTGACGTCTGAGAGCCAGGGCCGCTCCAGGCTTCCCAAACCGATCCAGTGCAGCAGTTGGTTGAGCAGGCCGGCCGGGTCGATGGAGTAGATCCGCACGAACAGGAAGGCGATGGCGACGGTGGAGATGACGGCCGGCAGTAGGTAGAGAGTCTTGATGAGCTCCCGTCCGCGGCGGAGGGACGTGAGCAGGCTGGCCACCACCAGGGCGCCGCCGAGCTGCAGGACCAGGCAGATGGCCAGGTAGATCAGGGCGTTCAGGAACGCGCGCCAGAAGATGTCGTCGGCAACGAACATCCGGACGTAGTTGTCGAGGCCGACGAATTCCATGTCGCTGATGCCGTTCCAGGAGAAGAAGCTCAGGAACAGGGACTGGAAGATGGGGAAGAGGACTGCGGCGCAGTAGAGCAGCAGGGGCGGGAGCAGGAAGACCAGGACCGAGGTCCGTGACCGGTTGGGAAGCATCCTGTTGGGTTGCATGGCGGGGCCTTTCGGGCGGGGGACCGGTGTGGCCCCCCCGCCGCGGTTGCTTGAAGAAGCTGTGCTTACTTGAAGAACTTGGGGGCGTTCTGGGCGATGGCGTTGTCCATGGTGCTGGTGAACTGCTCGGGCGTGATGTTGCCCTGGACCAGGAGGACCAGCTCCTGCTGCAGCCGGCCGTTGGTGGTGGGGTCAAGCTGGGTGTCCCACGGCATGGCCTGTTTGGATCCGAGGTTGTCGGCCTGGTCAAGGGCTTTTTGGTACAGGGGAGTGGCGTTAGCGGGGATGGCGGTTTCGACGTCGGTGGTGGGGGAGAGCGCACCGGTGGCGGCGTATTCGGCCGGGTACTTGTCCAGGGCGAACTTCAGGAAGTCGCTCACCAGGGGGTCATAGGTTTTGGCGTTCACTGCCATGCCGATGCCGGAGGGGGAGACGAACTCGTTGGCCGCCGTCACGGACCCTTCCGTGGTGGGAAGCGTGAAGAAGTCGATGTCATCCCGGACGTCGGGGTTCAGCTTGTCCGTGGCAAGGCTGGGCAGCTCCCAGGTTCCGATGTTGTACATCGCGGCCTGGCCGGAGGTGAACTGGTTCTGCGCATCGGAGTAGCCCTGGGCGGAGAACCCTTCCTGGAAGCACTTGGCCTTGCCGAGCTCCGCCAGCCATGTGACGGTCTTTTGGCCTGCCGGGTCGGCGAACTTCGCTTCGCCCTTCTTCAGCTTCTGGACGAAGTCCGGCCCGGCTTCGCGGAACGGCTGGTACGCCACATAACGTTCCAGCGGCCACTGGTCCTGGCCGTCGATGGCGATGGGGGTGATGCCTGCGTTCCGCAGGGCGGTGCACATGGCGGGAATGTCATCGAGGGACGTGGGTACCGCAACCCCGGCCTTTTCCAGCAGTGCCTTGTTGTACCAGATGAATTCCAGCTCGAACTGGAACGGGATCATGTAGAGGGACCCGTCGTCGAACCGCTGGTAGTCCAGTGCGCCGGGGCGGTAGTCGTCGTAGACGTCCAGGGTCTTCAGCAGCTTCTCGGCGTCCACCATCTTGCCCTGCTTGGCCAGCTGCTGGGCGAAGGGCGTGGCGTCGGTATCGAACAGCTCGGGAAGCTTGTTGGCCGCGGCCAGGGTTTCGAGCTTCTGGATATAGGAGGGCCGGTCCGGGGTGGTGATCAGGTTCAGTTCGAAGCCCGGGTGGTCCTTGGCGTAGTCGTCAGCGATCTTTTTCATGATGTTGATGACGGCGCCATCTGCCGGGCGGGAGAGCAGCCACGAGATTTCGCGGGGCTTGATCTCCCCGGTGGGGCTGACGTTGGAGGGGTCGGTGGAGCTTCCGCCGCCACAGGCGGTCAGGGCCAGGGCGGCAACAGCTGCGGCTGCGGCAGCGCGGAACGCGTTTTTCATTGCGGCAATCTTCCTTGATTGGAACGGAGGGAAACGGGAATATTCAGTTGTCGGTGCGCTTGCGTACTTCAAGGTCTGCGGTGGCGGATCCTTCACCGGCGAACACGCCGATCCGCCCCGCCGCCAGGTCGTAAATCCGGGTGCTCAGGGCCACCTGCCGATCCACGACGGCGACGCACAGGTCCCCGTCCACCACGACTTCCAGGGTGTGCTTTCCAGGGCGGAGGTCGCAGGGGCGTTCGAGTTCAATGGCGAACGGGACGTCGCCGGAGACGTGCCATTGGGCGTCACCGGTAATGGTGCGCGGCCACCGGTCGAACACCAGGCGCCCGCGCTTCGGTTCCAGCCGGAGGACGTAGGAGTGGTCCCCGTCGGGGGATGACCGCAGCAGCAGTCCGCATTCGGTGGTGCCCGGTTCGATGTCCAGCACCGCCTTCGCATAGAACTGCGCGGGGAGGTCCTCGTTGGAGACCGCGGCGGCGTAGCCGTCGGGTGCCTCCAGCCGGGCAGGGAGTGCCCGGTCGAAGCTCACGGGGACCTCGTCCCAGAAGCTGTCCACCAGTTCGTCCGCGAAGCCGAACCCGAGGGTCCCGTCGGCGTTCTGCCGCGCCTCCAGGATGGACATGGTGCCCGCCCACTGCCAGGCGCCGCCGTCGTGCTTTCCTTCCTTAGTGGCGATCCATCCGAAGAAGAAGCGACGCCCGTCCCGCTCTGCGGTCTTTGACGCGTAGAAGGCGCGCCCGTCGATGGAGTCCTGGTCCGGTACCGTCCACGGGCCGTCGGGGCTCTTGGCCATGCGGTACCGCGTGGTGAACGTTTCGGAGAACTCGGAGTAGACCATGTACCACCAGTCGCCCCAGGCGAACACATCCGGGCATTCGTGGGTGATGTACCGGCGGGGGTCCCAGAACGGGTCCGTGTACTGCCAGGTGATCAGGTCAGTGGAGACGCACTGGGCGATGACGCCGCGGCGCCGTTCGGGTCCCGCGGAGTGCCGGGCCGCGATGAGCATCCGCCACTGGCCGGCGGCCTCGTCCCGAAAAACGAAGGGGTCCCGCCAGTCCCCGGACTCGTAGCCGCCGGGTGCGCCGAAGGTGTGCCCCGGGTGCTTGACCCAGGTGCGCATTCCGTCAGAGCTGGTGGCGTGCATGACCAGTTGCAGCGGCAGCCCGTCCGGTCCCAGGTTGTTCGGATTGTGCCCGGTGTAGAAGAGGTGGTGGAGGCCGGCTTCGTCAACGACGACGCTGCCCGTGTAGGCGTTGAAGTCCAGGTCGGTCCCGGTTCCGTGGGGGAGGGCGACCCCGTGGTCCTGGAACTGGATGAGGTCCTTTGTGGTGACCAGGTTCCATGACGTTCCCGGTTTCGGGTCGGAACGGATCTCGTGAAGGTAATAGAGCCAGAACTCCCCGTCCTTCTGGAAGGGGATGAGGTCTCCCACCCATCCATCGGCGGGCTGGAAGAAGATTGGGTAGCTCATCGGCGTTGATGTCCATTTCTGCTAAAGCGTTTGATCACTCACAGGCTAGACCCATCGCTTCTAGCTGATCAAGCGTTTTAGCAAAATTTCTTTCAACCGCTTCTGTCGATCGGGCCTGGCATCAGCGGGTGCCTGATAAAGCGCTTGACCAGCAGGCCGAAACCACATTATCTTCTGCCTAAGCGATTTACCACGAGGAAGAGGTCGCGCGGAACCAATGACGAAATGACCGTTCTGCGCTGACTGCGGTGACGCCTACGACGGCGGCGCGTGCCGCCGTCGTACGTGTTGCCTGAGGTGCCCCGCCGGAACTAGTGGGCTGGTTCGAGGGCGAGCTTGAGGCCGAAGCCCACCAGGACTGTTCCCGTGATGCTGTCGATGATGCGGATGCTGCGGGCTCCCTTGAGCCAGCGGGCGGCGTACCCGGTGCCGAAGATCAGCAGGGTGAACCAGGCCATGGCCAGCAGGCAGTGGACACCCGCCAGCAGGATGCCCACCAGCAGGGGCGACACCCCGGCGGGAATGAACTGCGGGATGGTGGCGATGTAAAACACGCCGACCTTGGGATTGAGCAGGTTGGTTCCGGTCCCCGTCAGCCAGCCCTGGACAAGGTTGTCCCGGCCTTCCGCGGCGGCCATTGTCCCACCCGCGGCGGGCACCCCGGTCTTCCGCAGTCTTTTCCAGAGCAGGGACAGTCCCAGCCACACCATGTAGGCCGCACCGGCGATGGTCAGCATGCGGTAGGCGAACTCCGACGCTGCCAGGAGCGCCGATACGCCCACGGCCGCCGCGACGCCCCAGATTATCGCTCCCGTGCTGATGCCCGCCGCGGTGGCGAAGGCGTAGCGGCGTGACTTGGCGATGGACGAGCGCAGGACAAGGGCGGTGTCCAGGCCGGGAACCACCGTGAGGAGTCCGGCAACCAGGGCAAAGGAAAGGAGGGCCTGAAGAAGGGTCACTCGTCAAGGATAGGGGTGGGGGAGTCCCCTTGGCGGAGCCAGTCCAGGGCGCCGTCGCGGGACGTGAAGAAGCGGGTAGGACACGGCATCGTCTGCCGTTCAATGGTGAAGTTGGCAATGATGCGGTCCACCGGGCTGGAGCCCAGCAAGGCAATCCGGGACGCGGCACACGGGATCTGGAAGGCAGACTTGGCCTGGCGGGTCACGGCTTTTGTGGTCCCCATGTCCACCAGCATCGGGTATTCGGACCCGTCGCAGATTTCGTTGAGCGTGGCCATGCCCGCGTGCACGTCGTCGCTGTCCAGAACGATGCCCGGCCTCCACGAAAGGTGGATAATTCCGTCGGCACCGAGTTCTATCGTGCCCTTGCCACCCTCAATAACGATTGGTTCCATTTTTCTGCTCCCCCAAGAAACTGATCAGCCACGTTTAGCGGCATGCCTCAAACTACCGCACAGAGCTGCCTGCCGGACCAGGTGATCAGGAGGAATCAGCTGGAGCTTTGTGGCGTCCTGCCCCAGCGGGCCGTACGTCCCCTTCAAACACCAACGCGGGGTCACTCCCTGCCCTCTTTCCGGGCGTTTATGGGGCCGGGAGTGACCCCGCGTTGTTTGTAGCAACCGGGTCAGACCGTGGCGGCCATGCCCGCCGGCATCTTGCTCAACGCTGTTTCCTTGGACGCCTTGTCGCGGACGCCCGCGGACTCCTCTTTCGAGGCGTCCATGGCACCCAGGGGCATCGCCGGTTGATGGCCGTTAGTGGTCACGCTTTCGCCCATTGCGCCGAGCGGCATTTCGACTGTCTGCGGGAGCGCGCCGCCGGTCGGCATGTCCCCGCCCTTCTCCTCCGACGTCGTGGTGGCGCCGGCGGAACCGGTGGGCTCTTCCGTCAGGAACGGCCTGGTCTGCCACATGTGCCATAGGGCGTTGTCGGTGCCGCGGACGAACACCTCCATGCGGCCGTCGGCGTTGCTGCCCACGGTGATGTTGGAGGTGAGCAGGCCGCCCAGGGAGTGCCAGCCGGACCATCCGCTGTTAGGAGCGGTTTGCCACATGTGCCACAGGGCGTTGTCGGTGCCCCGGACAAAGGCCTCAAGGCGGCCGCTCGCGTTCCTGCCCACCGCAATGTCGGACGTGAGCAGGCCCCCCAGCGACTGCCAGCCGGACCATCCGCTGTTGGGTGCTGTCTGCCACTTGTGCCAGAGGGCGTTGTCCGTGCCCCGGACGAAGACCTCGAGGCGGCCGTTGGCGTTGCTGCCGACGGCGATGTTGGAGGTGAGGATGCCGCCCAGGGACTGCCAGCCGGCCCAGTTGCCGTTGGGTGCCGTTTGCCACCTGTGCCAGAGGGCATTGTCGGTGCCGCGGGCGAATACTTCGAGGCGGCCGTCGGCATTCTTGCCCACCGCGATCTCTGAGGTGATCACGCCGCCCAGGGACTGCCAGCCGGCCCAGTTGCCGTTCGGGGCGGTCTGCCAGCGATGCCACACGGCGCCGTCGGTGCCCCGGGCGAAGACCTCGAGGCGGCCATCCGCGTTGCGCCCCGTGGCAGGCGGTCCGGTGATCACGCCGCCCAGGGAGTTCCAGCCGGACCAGTTCCCGTTGGGTGTGGTCTGCCACTTGTGCCACAGGGCGTTGTCCGTGCCCCTGGCGAAGATCTCCAGCCGGCCGTCCAAGTTAGTGGCGACGGCGATCTCGGTGGTGATGACCCCGCCCAGCGAAGCCCAGCCTGCCCAGTTCCCGTTGGGTGTGGTCTGCCACCGGTGCCACACAGCCCCGTCGGTGCCCCGGGCAAAAGCCTCAAGCCGGCCGTCCTTGTTGTTGCCGACGGCGATGTCCGAGGTGATGGTGCCGCCCAGGGAATTCCAGCCGGACCAGGCCTGCGGCGCGGCCGGGTACAGCGACCGGAAGCCGTCAATGTCATCCTGAGTGAGTGCACGTTTAGTGAAGTTGGCTGCCACAGTGGGCGCCATGACGGCGTTCGCAACGCTGGAGTGCGCGAGGCCCACGATATGGCCGAACTCGTGCAGTGCAACCGTTTCGATATCAAAGGCGCTGGCCACAGCACCCACGCTCCACACGTGCTCGCTGTCGTCGAAGTGCACCGGCTTGGGCAGCGTGTTGGTGACCACGCTGCAGCCCGGCGGGAAATCGGCGTGGGCCAGGACGCCGCCCACCATCGAATGGTCCGGGTCCGCTGCAGGGCGCCAGCCGATCCGGATGTCCGGACTGGACCCGACGGCAACCTCCGTGAACGTCAATCCGCCCACGTTCTGCCAGGTCTGGATGGCACGCCTGATGGCGTCGAACTCGGCGGTGCCGGCCACATCGTTGGTGCCGGTGTCAAAGGCATACGTCAGCGTCCGGTCGGCCCATGCGCACTGTGTGGAGAAGGCGAGGTCCCCGGCCCGCATGTCCGGGAGACCGCAGCGCGCCTGCATCATGGCTTCCCGGGTGGCGTCGTCGAAGACGCCGGTGACCGGCAGGTGGAAAAACTCCTGGAAATTCCGGAGGGCCCCTGCTGTGGGGTCATCCAGGAGGCCGATTTCCCTGGAGGTGGATTCTGCCAGGTAACCGAACCGCTCGAGGTACGTTTGCACCTTGCTGAAGCCCGGGCTGCGCTCACCCGGGGAGGTGTTTTCCACCGCGGCCAGATACGGGGCGGCGCGGTATTGCTCTTCAGTCATTGGACTCTCCTTGATCAGTTCGAATGCTTCGCAGGATCTGCAGTGCCACGTCCCGTTCCGCGCCGGCGGGCAGATGGACGACGGCGGTGGCGCGGCCGGGGATATTCATGGCAACGGTGCGGATTCCCTCTTCCTCGAACAGGACGAAATCCGCGGTGTGGCTGCCCACCGTTTCCCGCCAATGCTCATAGCCTGGCTTGTCCGTATAGCGGGTAAGGGTGTCAGCGAAGGGGCTGGCATCGACGGTCAATCGCATGCCGGCGCCCTCAAGGACGGCAGCGCTGCCGTCGATGCTGCGCTCACCTGAGGGTGCAAGCTGGTCCGGGACGTCCAAAGCCACACCGGCCACCCGCAGGGAAGCCCACGGCGGTCCCATAACGCCCTCCTCATGTGCGGGGGAACCCAGGAATGAGTTGATCACACGCGCGTTACTGTGCCGTTACCGTCCCAAGAGGCCGGCGGACCAGGGAAACCGGGGCAAGGCCGGGGGTTGGCTGTTCTAGCGCCAACCCAGCGGCGGCGGTAGCTTTGGAGTACTTTTCCTCGAAGCAGCCGAGGTGCCGGAGGTACCGCCGATGCAGGGCTTGTCCACGTCATTGGTTCTGATCGCCCTGCTTGCTATCGCAGCGCCCCTTGCGGCGCGCTTCCTGGACCGGGTGGTCAAGGTACCGATTGTGGTCTTCGAGATTGTCCTCGGCATCATGCTAGGTCCCAGCCTGTTGGGGTGGATCCAGCCCACGGAGTTCATCGACACGCTGGCGCAGTTCGGGCTGGCCATGCTCTTCTTCGTGGCCGGCAATGAGATTGATTTCGCCGTGATCCGGGGAAGGCCGGTCAACCGTGCCGCCGCCGGCTGGGTCATCTCGTTGGCGGCAGGCATCGGCGCGGGGTTTGTCCTGGGCCCGTCACCGGCTGCTGCCGTGATCATCGGCGTCGCGCTGTGCTCCACGGCGCTCGGCGCGCTGCTGCCGATCCTCCGCGACGCCGGCGAATTGAGATCCCCGATGGGCATCGCGGTCACGGCACTGGGTGCGGCGGGGGAGTTTGGCCCCCTGGTGGCGATCTCGCTGTTCTTCAGCGGCAGGGAGCTGGGGCCGGCCACGGCCGTGCTGCTCGGGTTTGTCCTCCTGACCGGCCTGGCGATCTTCCTCGCCTCCCGGGCACGGCATACGCTGCTCCACTCCCAGGTCACCCGGACCCTGCACACCAGCGGCCAGTTCGCCGTCCGCTCCATCATGTTCATCCTGACCGTGCTGGTGGTGCTGAGCATGGTGGTGGGACTGGACATGCTGCTGGGTGCCTTCGCCGCCGGCGTCCTCTGGAAGGTGGCCATCGCCAGGGCCCCCGAACAGGACCGGCACGTCATCGAGACCAAGATCGACGCGGTCGCCTTCGGGTTCCTGGTGCCCATTTTCTTCATCGACACGGGCATCGACTTCGACCTGCGCGCCCTCACCGCCAGCCCGGCCGCCCTGGCGCTGATCCCGCTGTTCCTGCTCCTCCTGCTGGTGGTCCGCGGCCTGCCGTCGCTTCTGGCAGTCCCGCCCAAGTCCACGCCCGCGGACAAGCGGGCCATCGTCCTGTTCGGGGCAACAGGGCTGCCGATCATCGTGGCGGTGACCGCCATCGGCCGGAACGAGGGTCTGATTTCCAGCGGGATCGCGTCGGCACTCGTAGGGGCAGGAATGCTCTCTGTGCTGCTGTTTCCGCTGCTCGCACTACGCCAGCAGCACCGCAAGCCGTCGGCACGCCTCCGCGGACCAAAGAACTCCCGGCGGAAGGTGGCCCGGGTTGATGCCCCGGTGAAGCACGTCAGTGAATGACGGTTAACGGGACGTACGACGGCGGGCCGTGCCGCCGTCGTACGTCCCTCTTTAAGGGGGGTGTTACTTGGTGCTGATGCCTTGCTCGGCGATCCGTGCGTTGTTGTCGTCCAGTTCCTGGGCGGCGGTGATGCGCCGGTCCAGCTTTCCGAGGGTTTCCGGTGCCAGCAGTGTGGCCCCAACGGTGATGACGCCGATCACGCTGAAGTAGAGGATCACCCAGCCGGGCTCGCCGTTTCCGGCGTTCAGGAGCGCCACGGCAACCAGCGGAGCGACGCCGCCGGCAAGAACCGAGCCGAACTGGTAGCCCATGGAGGCACCGCTGTAGCGCAGCTTGGTGGAGAACAGCTCAGAGAAGAAGGCAGCCTGGGGGCCGTACATGGAGTTGTGGAAGACGGCGAGCCCGATGATGATGGCCAGTGTTGCCAGCAGGGCGCTGCCGGTGTCGGTCATCACGAAGTAGAGCGGGAAGAACAGGAGTCCGCCGATCGAGCCGAACAGGTAGAGCGGCTTGCGGCCGATTTTGTCCGAGAGGATGGCCCAGAGCGGGACGGCGAAGACTCCGATGGCAGAGGCGATCAGGACGGACAGGGTTCCCTGGTTGGCACGATCGGGTCCGAACGTCCTCATGATGTAGACCACCGAGAACGTTGTGTACAGGTAGAAGGCGGAGTTTTCTGCCAGACGCATGCCCACAACAAGCCAGATTCCCTTGGTTTCCTTCTTCATTGCTTCGCCCAGCGGCTTCTTGGACGTCTGCTTGGTGGCAACAAGGTCCTTGAAGTCGTCGGAGTCCTCGAGCTTGGCGCGGACCACCAGGCCGATGACGATCAGGACCACGCTGAGCAGGAACGGCACCCGCCACGCCCACGCATCAAAGACCTCCGCGGGCACGGAAGACTTGACGATCAGGACGCTGGCGTTGGCGAGCAGCATGCCTGCCGGGACGCCCATCTGGGTGAAGCTGCCGAAGAAGCCGCTGCGCCCCGGTGGGGCGTGTTCGATGGAGATGACGGCTGCGCCGGCCCATTCCGCTCCGGCGCCGAAGCCCTGGAGCAGGCGCAGCACAGTCAGCAGGATGGGAGCCCAGACACCGATCTGGGCGTAGGTGGGCAGCAGCCCCATCGCCAGGGTGGCGAAGCCCATGATGAGCAGGGACAGCACGAGCATGGGCTTGCGGCCGATTTTGTCGCCGAAGTGGCCGGCGAACATGCCGCCGAAGGGACGGGCGACGAAGCCGACGGCGTAGGTGACGAACGCAAGGAGGAGCCCAGTCGCCGGGTCCTGTTCGGGGAAGTAGAGCCGGCTGAACACGCCGGTGGCGGCGAGCAGGCCGAAGATGTAGTAGTCGTACCACTCAATGGTGGTGCCGGCGAAGCTGGCCAGCGGTACGCGCCAGGCCGCCTTGGGCTTGGCTGTGGTGTTGGAGATCGTCATTGGTCTTTTCTTTCGGAGGGAAACGAAGGGAGCAGCGGCTACCAGTCGAGCGCGATGTATTTGGTTTCGGTGAAGTCCAGCAGGCCCTGATGGGCCCCTTCGCGGCCAAGGCCGCTCTGCTTGACGCCCCCAAAGGGTGCTGCGGGGTCGGAAACCAGGCCGCGGTTCAGGGCCACCATGCCGCTCTCGATGCGCTCGCAGACCCTCAGTCCGCGGCGGAGGTCCTCCGTGAACACGTAGGCGGCGAGACCGTACTCGGAATCGTTGGCGGCGGTGATGGCTTCGTCCTCGGTGTCGAAGGGGATGACCGAGGCTACCGGCCCGAAGATTTCCTCACTGACCATGCGGGCCTGGAGCGGCACGTTGGTGACGACAGTGGGCGGGTAGTAGTACCCGGCCCCGTCCACGGCCTTGCCGCCGGCAAGGAGCCGTGCTCCCTGGCTGACCGCGTCGCGGACCAGCGAATCGACTTTGCGGACGCTGGCCTCATCCACCAGCGGCCCCACCTCGGTATCGGCGTCGGTACCCGGACCCACGCGCAGTGCGCTCATCCGTTCGGCCAGCCGGCGGGCGAACTCGTCGTGGATGCCGCGCTGGACGTAGATGCGGTTGGCGGCGGTGCAGGCCTGGCCGCCGTTGCGCATCTTGGCGACCATGGCGCCCTCGATGGCCAGGTCGAGGTCCGCGTCATCGAAGACGAGGAACGGGGCGTTGCCGCCAAGTTCCATGGAGCACTTAAGGACATTGTCGGCCGCCTGGTGCAGCAGGTGGCGCCCGACGCCGGTGGAGCCGGTGAAGGACAGCTTGCGGACCCGGGGGTCGGCGAGGATCGGGGTCATGACCTCGCTTGTCTTGCTCGTGGTGATGACGTTGACCACGCCGGCGGGGGTTCCGGCGTCGAGCATCAGCTGGGCGATCGCGAGGGCGGTCAGCGGCGTGAGCGTGGCCGGCTTGAGCACGGCCGTGCAGCCGGCGGCCAGCGCGGGTGCCAGCTTTCGGGTGGCCATTGCCGCCGGGAAGTTCCACGGAGTGATCAGCACGCAGACGCCGATGGGCGGGTGCTGGACAAGGATCCGGTTCGAGCCCGACGGCGAGACGGACACATCCCCGATGATGCGGACCGCTTCCTCCGAGTACCAGCGGAAGAATTCGGCGGCATAGGCCACTTCGCCGCGGGCATCTGCAAGGGCCTTGCCGTTCTCGAGGGAGATGAGGTGGGCGAGCTGCTCGCTGCGCTCGGTCATCAGTTCGAAGCAGCGGCGCAGGATCTCGGCGCGGCGGCGCGGGGGAGTTGCCGCCCATTCGGGGAAGGCTGCTGCCGCGGCGTCCACGGCTGCGAGGCCGTCTTCGACGTCGGCGTCGGCGATGCCGGTGATGATGGAGGCATCGGAGGGGTTGATCACCTCGACGAGGCCACCGCCGGCCGCGTGCTGCCAGTTGCCGGCGATCAGCAGCTCGCGGGGCACCGTCAGGCCGTCAATGTCGAGGGGTTCGAGGGTGGAAAGAAGTGTCATGTGGAAGTCCTTGGTGCTGGTCAGCGGATGGTGCGGTCGCCGGTAAAGGCGGCGTGGACGATGGAGGTTACGGCTTCGAGGTCGAGGGGCACAGGGTTGTTGTCGATGAGCCGCTTGGAGTTCAGAGACAGCTTGGCCACCTGTGCGAGGTCGCTTTCCTGCAGGCCGAGGTCCTTCAGGGTGGGGGGCAGCTCGATCGCGGCGATGACTTCATCGATGGCCTCCACGCCTGCAACGGCGGCGGCGCGCGGGTCCAGGCCCTTGGTGTCGCGGCCCAGGGCTTCGGCAATCTGCGCCAGCTGCGGCTGGATGGCCTGGAAGTTGTGGCGGACAACGTAGGGGAGCAGCAGGCCGACGCCGACGCCGTGGGGAGTGTGGGTCAGTGCCCCCACCGGGTACTGGATGGCGTGTGCGGCAGCGGTTCCGGCATTGCTCAGGACGACGCCGCCGTAGAGTGCCGCGAGCATCATTCCGGCGCGGGCCTCGATGTTTTCCGGGTCCTTGTAGGCAGTGACGAGGCTGCGGCCCACCAGTCCAATGCCGTTCAGGGCAATGGAATCGGTCAGGATGTTCTTGCCGACGAAGACCCGCTCAGCGGCGAGCTCGGGGGTGGGTTCCCGGGTGATGGCGGTGAAGGACTCCACCAGGTGGACCAGGGTGTCAGCGCCGGTGGCGGCCGTCAGGGGCGCGGGGCAGGAGTAGGTGAGTTCGGGATCGCAGACGGCGGCGAACGGGATGATGTGCGGACTCGAGATGCCCATCTTCATGCCCAGGTCAGGGTCGGAGACGACGGCGATGGCCGTCGCTTCGGAACCGGTGCCCGCTGTGGTGGGCAGGGCGATAACCGGCTTGGTGGGCCCGGGAACGGCAAATTCGCCGTAGTAGTCGCTGGGCTTGCCGCCATGGGTGAGCAGTACGGACACAACCTTGGCCATGTCCATGCAGCTGCCGCCGCCAAAGCCGATGATGACGTCGATCTCCTGGCCTTTGAGCTCCTCAACGCAGGCCAGGATGCCTGGCGTGGGCAGCTCGGCCTGGGTGTCTCCGTAGACCGTTACGGTCAGGTGCCGGTCCTCGAGGCTGCGGACCAGGGCCTTGAGCTCGTCCGAGGCGGCCAGCCGCGGATCGGTGCAGATGAGGATATTGGTGCCGAATTCGGCTGCGATGCCGGCAATTGCGAAACGCTGCCCGGCGCCGACGACGACGCTCCGGGGCAGGCGCAGGACGCCGAAAGTTGCGGGACGGATGCCCGCTGCATGCGCACACGACATTGTGAATGACTCCTAAAGATGGGGTTGGCGGGCTGCCTGACAGGTGCCGCAGAAACCAGCATTCCAGAGCCGCGTGATGGTCACCATGTAGATGTGCGCCACACAAAAAGCGCGCTTATGTGCGCGGGCGCCATGTGTGTCCCGGTGGAGGGCAGAACAGCTGGTCAGGCGCCGGACGTGACCCCGGACGTCTTCATCCTCCAGAGACGCAGCGCCACCTGGACGTCGAGGGAACGGCTTCCCCGGCGCCACGTGGCACCGATCAGGGCGTCTATCCGGTCCAGCCGCTGCCGGAGGGTGTTGGCGTGGATGTGGAGCGCGTCGGCCGTCTCCTGCATGGCGCCGCCTTTTTCCTGGAACATCCATGCTGTGAGGACCAGCTGTGTTCCCCGCCGCTCGTCGTAGCTAAGGAGCTGGCCCAGCTGTGCTGTCAGCAGTTGTCCGGCGAAGGGGCTGTCCATGGCTCCGAGCAACATTCCTGCGGTGCCCAGGGCGGCGCGGTCCGCTGCCTCGCCGTCACGCGAGAGGGCCTGAAGTGCCCGCAGCACGGTGTGGGCCTCGGTGTGCGCCGCCGACAGGCCTGCAAAGCCGGTGACCGGTTCCGATGTCCCCACGCTGGCAGTGATGCGGCGCCGCTTGAGCTCTTCGACGATGGACCGGCCGTTGTCCCCGGCGCCGCCGGTTCCATCAGCTCGTCCGGTGCGCCGTTCGAAGGGTTCGATGATGCACAGGTGCGACTCGTGCAGGGCAATGATTCCAGGGGTGCCCTCTGCCCGGAGCCTCAGCACGGACAGCGCCCGCTGGCGCTGGTCGTCAGCGACCCCCACCACGCGCACCACCAGCTGAAGGTGGTTTGCGAGGCCGAACTGCCCGGCCCTGCGTGACAGCGCCTCGGCATGTTCCGACCGCGGGCTGAGCAGGTCGTCGATGAGTTCGAGCTGCAGCCGGTACTGCGCGTCCTGGAAGGTGCGCTCGAAGAGCAGGGACACGCTGAGCACCAGGGCGCTGCGCTCCAGGACAGCAAGACGGGCCGGGCTGAGTTGCTCTCCGACGATGAGGGAGGCGAGGTGCTGGTCTCCCGCGACCGCGGACATCACCGTGTATTTCCTGCCCGTGACCTCGAACTGCACTGCCGAGCTCGTCGCCACCGATTCCTCAGCCGCGCCCAGGGCCGGAAGACTGGTGAAGTCACTGTCCGCCGCGATTCCCGCCAGCGGCTCGCCCATGGGGGAGACCAGGAAAACAGGGGCGCCCAGCGATTCGGCCAGCAGGGTGAGCAGGTGCGGGAGGCTGCCGGTGGAGGCAAGGGTCTCCATGAGCCGCCGGTCAAGGGATGAAAGCTCTTCCAGGTCCCGGACATGGGCCAGGTTCTGCTGCTGTGCCTGGTCCAGCCGGGCGAGGGCATGGGCCATTTCACTGAAGTAGCGGGCGTTCTCCAGTGCGACGGCGGCGTGCGTGCCGATGGATTCCATCAGGGCGACGTCGTCGCTGCTGAACTGGTGCGGGTGCCTGTCGGCCACCAGCAGCGCGCCGATGACTTTCCCTTCGGCGCGCAGCGGAACACCCATGATGGCCCGGACACCCTCCGCGGCAACGGCCCTGTCGCTGGACTCCAGGTGGGATTTGGTTTCGTCCAGGAGATAGTCCGCGCTTTGAGCCGGTGCCTCACCGGTGGCCACGGCGCCCAGCACGCCTTCGCCAAGCGGCATGCGGATGTTGCGGAACAGCGCTGTGGTTGCACCGTCGGTCACGCGGACGTAGGACTCGCCGCTGTCGTAGTCGTTCAGGCTCAGGTAGGCAATGTCGCTGCCGATCAGTGACCTGGTGCGCCGGACGATGGCTTTGAGGACCGCCTCGACGTCGCGTATGCCGGTGAGGTCGGTGGCTGTGTCGTAGAGGACGCGCAGCAGGCCCTCCCGGCGGCTCGCCTCCCACAGCCGGGCATTCAGCCGGCGTGCGGCCGCGGCGGTGGACTGGTCGATGGCTCCGTCGTCCAGCCAGGCGGACAGTGTTGTCTCGAGCTCGGCCGCGGAAATACCGCTGTCCAGCATGGCCATAAGCTGGCCCGCGCTCCTGGCGCCGGCTGACGGTCCTCCTCCGGCGTGGATGGCAGAACTGTCATCGTCGCGCATGAACATAATGCTAGCCGCGGCAACCGCGCAGGAAAGCGGACGACGGCGGCCGCGTGCCGCCGTCGTCCGTCCCGCCTTAGTGGCTTGTTGCCTTTAGTTCCCTGCGCCCAGCTTGCCGGCGAGGCGTTCGCGCATGAGCATGCTGGCGTCGTTGAGGCCGATGATCCTGACCTCTTTGCCGTGGTGGCGGTACTTCTCGGTGATGGCGTCCAGGGCGGCGACGGTGGAGGCGTCCCAGAGGTGGGAGGCGTGCATGTCGATGACCACGCGCTCCGGGTCAAGGGCGTATTCGAACTGGGTGAAGAGGTCATTGGAGGAGGCGAAGAACAGCTCGCCGTTCACCGTATAAGTGGCGGTCTCCTGGCCCTCGATGTCCTTGACGGTCCGCTCGACGGTGACGAAGTGCGCCACGCGGCGTGCGAACAGCACCATGGCCACCAGCACGCCGGCGCCGACTCCGATGGCGAGGTTGTGCGTGGCCACCACCGCGATGACCGTGGCCACCATGACCGTGGTTTCGCTTTTGGGCATCATCTTCAGGGTCCGGGGGTGGATGCTGTGCCAGTCGAACGTGGCCCAGCAGACGAAGATCATCACGGCCACCAGTGCGGCCATCGGGATCACCGAGACCACCCCGCCGAGGGCCACCACCAGGATCAGCAGGAAGACGCCGGCCAGGAACGTGGAGATGCGGGTGCGGGCACCCGAGGCCTTGACGTTGATCATGGTCTGGCCGATCATCGCGCAGCCGCCCATGCCGCCGGTGAAGCCGGTGACGATGTTGGCCACGCCCTGGCCCCATGCCTCGCGGGTCTTCGAGGAGCGGGTGTCCGTGACGTCGTCCACCAGCTTGGCGGTCATCAGGGATTCCAGGAGCCCGACGAAGGCCATGGCCAGCGCGTACGGGAAGATGACCTGCAGCGTCTCGAGGGTGATCGGGACGTTGGGGATGAACAGGGACGGCAGGGATTCAGGCAGGTCGCCCTTGTCCCCGACGGTGGGGACCGTGATGGACGCGAACACCGTAATGAGCGTCAGGACGACGATGGCGACCAGCGGGGCCGGGACCGCTGTGGTCAGCCTGGGCAGCCCGAAGACGATGAGCAGAGCAAGGGCGGTGAGAGGGTAGACCATCCACGGGACGCCCAGGAGTTCGGGGACCTGGGCCATGAAGACCAGGATGGCCAGGGCGTTGACGAAGCCCACCATCACCGAGCGGGGGATGAAGCGCATCAGCTTCGCGACTCCGGCAAGTCCCAGGATGACCTGGAAGATCCCGGCCAGGATGACGGTGGCCACCAAGTAGTCCACGCCGTGGGTCTTCACGAGCGGGGCGATCACCAGGGCCACGGCGCCGGTGGCCGCGGAGATCATGGCCGGGCGGCCGCCCACAACAGCGATTGTCACGGCCATGGTGAAGGACGCGAAGAGGCCCAGCCGGGGGTCCACTCCGGCGATGACCGAGAACGCGATGGCTTCCGGGATCAGGGCTAGGGCGACGACGAGGCCACCCAGGACCTCGGTCTTCAGCCTCCTGGGGGACCTGAGTGTTTCCCGCACCGACTGGAGCTGTTCGGGCGTAGAGGCAGGGGCATTCCCGGCGGTGGCGGCCATTGCTGGCTCCGTTCGTGGTCTGGAGGACGCACGGCAGCGCCCTCGCACTGTTCGAAGAAATCGTCTGTTCGAAGATTGAAGGGGCGCGGCACCGCGCCGGGGCGGCCCGTGTGGTGCGCCGCTCCCGGTCAATTCTACGTGGCCGGAACGGGCCCTTTGCGGGGTACTGTGGCCGGATGGAGATGCGCCTTGAAGTAGTGCAGGTACCGGTGGCTGACGTGGACAGGGCCAAGGCCTTCTATACGGAGAAGCTGGGTTTCGTGCTTGACCACGACGTGGAGCATATTCCAGGAATGCGGGTGGTGCAGCTGACCCCGCCGGGCTCGGCGGCGTCGATCGTCATCGGGACGGGCATGACCTCCATGGTGCCGGGCAGCCTCGAGGGGCTGCAGCTGGTTGTTCCGGACATGGACGCCACGCGGACTGAACTCCTGGCCAGGGGTGCAGGCATCAGCGAGGTCCAGGACATGGGCGGCGTGCTCTTCGCCTACTTCTCGGACCCGGACGGCAACCGCTGGGTCATCCAGGGCGCGATTCCTCCCGGCATCAGGGATGCGCATCTGCAGGACCAGGCCTAAGCGGCTCTGCCGCGGAGCAAAATTGCCTGTATCTTGAGCAAACCGCGCTGACCTGTGGCAGCGGCATGGCTATGGTGAATTTACGGGTTCAAGCATCCGGACCGTTCGAAAACTGCATCGGGAGCAGCTCCCCATGCCACAGCGCAAAGCAACGCGAATCTGGCTCACCGCCGCCCTGGTTACCGCGGTCGTGCTGGGCGCAGTCTACTACACCCAGTCCACGTTCATTGCCAGCGGCGACCTCAGCGATGCCTGCCTCGCCGCCGGCCAGGAACTGGACCTGAACTACCGGCTCCGGCATCCGCGCGACGGCAGTGCCGTCTTCCCGCTCCACAACAGATGCAATGCCATATCGGACCTCGTCCCGGACTGGGTGAACCCCACGCTGAGCCTGATCGCCGCCATGCTCTCCCTGGCCCTGGTGGGCCTGCTGTTCAGCCGGATCCGGAGGCACGCCTAATTTCTTGGCGTGCAGGGCCCTTTTAGGCGGCGCCTTCCAGCCACTCCAGGAACGTCTGGCGTCCGATGGCGGCACCCTCCGCCGGGACCAGCGCGCCATGGCGCATGGCTTTTCCCATGGGTCCCGGGAACGGGACCTCGACGATCCTCTTGCGCCGGCCCGTCTTATCCAGATAAGCGCGGACCAGGCGGGCGAGCTCCTCGGTGCGGGGGCCGCCCAGGTCGGCGATGCGTCCCTGCGGCCCCGCCTCGGCTGCCGCAACCAGGGCTTCCGCCACCTCGCTGGCCGCCACGGGCTGGGTGAACATTTTGGGAACCAGCACCACCGGGCCTACGGAGGCGACGTCCACCGTCAGCGGTACAAACTCATGGAACTGGGTACAGCGCAGGAGGGTCCAGGGCACGTCCCCGTGCCGCACCGCGTCCTCCTGCGCCAGCTTCCCGGCGTACAGGCCGGACGTCGCATGGTCGATTCCCACGATCGAGAGTGCCAGGTGGTGCCCTACACCGGCCTTCTTTTCCGCGGCGAGCAGGTTCTGGGTGCTGTTGGTGAAGTAGTCCACGTTCTTCTTGGTGGACATGGACTTGATGCCCGACACGTCGATGACCGTGTCCACGCCCTGGAGGGCCTGCTCCAGGCCCTTTCCGGTCACCAGGTCAATGCCCTCGGAGCGGCTCAGGCTCACCACCTCATGGCCGCGCGCGCTGGCCTGCTCCACGACATAGCGGCCAACGGTTCCGGTTCCCCCTGCAACGGCAATCCTCATACAAGAAATCCTAGGACTCTTCCCGGCCGGTGCTGGGACGTCGCTTGGGTTGATGGCGCCGATGAAAGCAGCAACATATTTCTGATAAACGCTGTTGTGGTGTTTGTTGGCAACCTTATGGCGACTTTCGGGGCTGCTTGGCGGTGCCGGCTTCGTGACACCGCCAAGCGCTGAGACCATCGGTTGCCCGACTCAAGGCCTGTGGACTGCTGGGCCCAATTCCCAGGTGCACCCCCATGCGCTCCACGCCTTTCACCAACTACTGTGCATGCCGTAGCTCAAGGACCTCGGCACGTTCGCTCAAGAAGCCCTCAAGAGTTCCTCAAATCCTGCCCGCGGAAGGCGCCGGTGGTAACGGTGCAGCCAAAAGTCCGTGCCGCCGTCGGACGCTGGCACCTCTTGCGCCTCCTACGCGGGGCTGTACGGCAGGGAAAGGGTGACCGTGGTTCCCTTCCCGGGTGCGGTGTTGATGCTGATGGACCCGCCATGGCCCTCAACGATGGTCTTGCTGATGGGCAGTCCCAGGCCGGCTCCGGGGATGGCCGTGTCCCGTGACCGGTCGGAGCGGAAGAACTTTGAAAAGGCGTGTGCGGCCTCATCCTCGGTCATGCCGATGCCGGGGTCGGTGATCGAGCAAACGAGGCCCTGGCCGTTGCTTCGGAGACTGGCGGTGACTGTTCCGCCCTCCGGGGAGTACTTGATGGCGTTGGACAGCAGGTGCTTGAACACGTGGCGGATCCGGCCCGGATCCACCCTTGCAATGAGCGGCTGGCCGGCCTCCATCACCAGGCGGAGCCCCGAGCTGGCCGCCCGCGGCCGCAGGGATTCCACCACTTGAGCCAGCAGGTGGGTGATGTCAGCCTCCTGCACGGAGAGTTCCACGCGGTCGGATGCGACGGCGATCAGATCGTTCACGAGCGCCAGCAGATGCTTCGCGTTCCTGTGGATGATGAGCAGCTCCGGCTCAATTTCCTTGTGGTCCGGCTCGTCAAGCACGATTTCCAGGTAACCGAGGATGGAGGTCAGCGGGGTGCGCAGCTCGTGTGAAACCGTGGCCACGAAGTTGTCCTTGGCTTTCAGCGCGTTAATGAGTTGAGTGACGTCCGCAAAGGTAACCACGGCGCCCGTACACACGCCTTCCGCTGAACGAATGGGGGAGGCGCTCACGGAATAGGCGCGCTGGTCATTGCCGCTGCCGGCGTAATACAACTCGTCATTGAACTCTTCGCCCTTTGCCGCCCTGATATTCGGCAGGCGTTCCGTGGGGGCTTCGCTTGTGCGGTCGGGGAGGAACAGCGGCCGCCGCCCTGTTGCCAGTCCGGCCAAGGCAGGATCCACCTCCAGGGCCTTGTTCGTGAGCACGCCGCGTCCGTCCTGATCGATAACCCAGACACCGACGTTGATCGAGGACAGGACCGCATCGAGGAGCTGCTGGCGGCGGATGCTTTCGGCCAACGTGTCTGCCAGCTCCCGGTCCTTTTGGGTCAGCGTCTGATGCTGGTTGATAAGGGCGCGCGCCACGAAGTGGGCGGTGAGGGCGACGCCGGCCATGATCAGCGGAAGGAAGATGATGCGGATGGCGGAATCCTGCGCGTCGTCCCGGCCCATGGCGAATGCCGGAACGGTGGCGCTCAGCAGCACGCCGAGGATCGCCAGCAGCACGCCGGGACGCCCGCGATTAACGGAAAGCCGGATCACAGGAAAGACCAGGAGCAGGCTCAGGACACTGAATTCCGGGCCGCCGGCCTGCCGGGTGAACCCGATGGCCACGCAGTCAAGGACGGGAACTACTGAGAAGACGGCGGACGGCAGGCGATGCCACGGAACAATGGCGGCCAGTGCGAACAGTAAGGCGTGGCCTGCCACGGCTGCCTGGAAGGCAGGGTCCTGCAACGTTGCCGGGCTGAACACCCCGGCTGCTGCCACCAAAAGGACCAGCATGATGGCCAGCGGTAGCTGCCCGGCCGCGGCCTGCCACCGGCCGCCACCAGTGCCCAACAGGGGTTCAGCCGCTCCTGCCCACGAACCCCCGGCTGTTTGCCCCAGTCGCTGCCGCCACTCGAAGACAGTCCCGCCTTTAATATCCTGCATCCGACTCATCTGTTCCCCCCGGCACAGACTAAAATAGACAGCCTCCGGCTACTTGAAGTGCTGCTGCCCACAGCCTACCTGCCGGCGTCCGGCCAAAAAGGAAGCCCACCGTTCGTTGGCTGCGGTTACCGGCAAGATTCGCGCAAGCCGAACCGAGTCCTAGGATTCCGCATCTTCCCGCCGCTAATATCAGGAAAAGCACAGTCACCTTATTTAAGGGCGAGTGAACATGGTCGAAGCAGCAACCGCCGCCGTTTCATCGGTGATCCGCCGGAACAACGTCACGGTGACGGGCAATGCGGAGGGGCCGGTGATGCTGTTCGCGCACGGTTTCGGCTGCGACCAGGACATGTGGCGGCGGCTGCTGCCGTACTTCACCGACGACTACCGGGTGGTGCTGTTCGACCATGTAGGTGCCGGCCGCTCCGACGCCGCGGCCTACAACCGTGCCAAGTACGGGACGCTGGACGGCTACGCAGCGGACCTGCTGGAGATCTGCGCCGCCCTGGAACTCCAGGACGTCATCCTTGTTGGGCACAGCGTCAGCGCAATGATCGCCGCGATCGCGGCGGTGCAGGAACCCGGCCTGTTCTCCCGCCTGGTGCTGGTTGCCCCGTCCCCCCGCTACACGGACGATCCCGACGACGGCTATGTGGGCGGGTTCTCGCACGCTGACATCGAGGGCCTGCTGGACTCACTGGACAGCAACTACTTCGCCTGGGCCGAGGCTTTGGCGCCGATGGCGATGGCGAACCCCGAGCAGCCCGGGCTCGCCGAGGACCTGCGGAGCAGCTTCTGCCGGACCAACCCGTCCATCGCCCGCCACTTTGCCAGGGTCACGTTCCTGTCCGACACACGCCAAGTGCTGGACGAGGTAGGCACCAGCAGCCTGATCCTGCAGTGCTCCGACGATCTGCTTGCCCCGCCGGAGGTGGGCGACTACCTGAACCGGCACCTCGGGCACAGCACGCTGGTGCACCTGCAGGCCACCGGCCACTGCCCCCACGTCAGCGCCCCCGAAGCAACCGCCCGCGCCATCCAGCAATATCTTGCTGCGAGCCCATGACAAGCGTGCCTGGCCCGGAGCCTGTTGACTTCGAGGCGCTCTTCCACCAGGCACCCTGCGGTTACCTGGTAACCGACGACGGCGGCCGCATCACCGCGGTCAACGGCACCTTCCTGCACTGGTCCGGTTACAGCCTTCCGGACCTGGTCGGTTCCGCCATCCAGTCACTGATGCCGGTGGGGGACCAGATCCTGTATTCCACCCACTGCATCCCGCAGCTTGGTATTGCCGGTGCGGTGTCCGAGGTTGCGGTCGAAATAATCTGCGCTGACGGCAGCCGCCGCGCTGCCCTGCTCTCGGCATCACGCAGTCCGGCATCCGGGCAGCAACCGGCCACCGTGCGCATCATCATCTTCAGTGCACACGAACGCCGCATGTACGAAAAAGAACTGGTCTCAGCGCTGCGGAATGCGGAGGAATCCGAAGCCCGCCGCGCCGAAGCTGAGCATGAACTGCAGCGGCTCGCCCTGCAGGACCACCTGACCGGCCTTCCCAACAGGGCCGGGCTGAAGGCAAAGCTGGACGGATTCCTTGCAGCCAGGCGTGCCGGGCAGGGAACGCTGGCGGCTTTGTGCATCGACCTTGACCACTTCAAGGCGGTCAATGACAGCCTGGGGCACGCAGCGGGGGACGAGCTGTTGGTCGCCGTGGCGCGGCGCCTGGTCCCTGCCGCGGGGAAGCAGGCCACCGTTGCCCGGCTGTCCGGCGACGAGTTCATCGTTGTGGACATTTTTGCCGGGACGGATGAAGCAACGGCACGGGCCGCGCGGCTCCTGGACGTCCTCCGGGCCCCGATGCTGATCGAGGGGCTGGAGATCGTGACGTCCGCAAGCATCGGCGTCGCGGTTGCCGGCGAGGACGGCGAGACCATGGACGATCTGGTCCGCCGCGCCGACATCGCGATGTACCGGGCGAAATCGCTGGGGCGGAGCCGCTGGGAACTGCACCAGCCGGCAGAATCCGACCCCACGGCGGACCGGCTCCGGGCCCTCGCAGAGCTGCGCCACGGCATCAGCGACGGCGCACTCCGGCTGCACTACCAGCCGCGCGTCGATCTGCGCACCGGCCTTGCCGTTGGCGTGGAGGCGCTGGTCCGCTGGCAGCACCCCTCGCGGGGACTTCTCGCGCCGTCGGAGTTCATCGGGATGGCCGAGGAATCCGGACTGGTGCGGCCGCTGGGCGCATGGGTCCTGGAGGAAACGCTGCGGCAGGCCGAAGACTGGCGGATCGAAGACGCCGGCGGGTCCAGGCTTGAGGTGGCGGTCAACCTGTCAGCCCGCCAGTTGAACGACCCCGGGCTGGTGCCCATGGTCGAACACGCCCTCCGGCTGCGGAGGACGGATCCTTCGCTCCTGGTCCTGGAAATCACCGAGACCGCCCTGATGGACGATCCCGGCGGCGCCCTCGACCAGCTCATGGCCCTCAAGGACCTCGGCGTCAGCCTCGCCGTTGATGACTTCGGCGTCGGCTACTCCAGCCTCACCTACCTTAAGAAATTTCCCATCGATGAGTTGAAGATCGACCAGTCTTTCATCATGGGGTTGGGAACCGACACCGGCGACGCGGCGATTGTGACCAGCTGCATCGACCTGGCGCACGCGGTCGGCATCCGGGCCGTGGCCGAAGGCGTGGAGACCCCCGGCCAGGTCCAGGTGCTCAGGGCAATGGGCTGCGACTACGCCCAGGGCTACCATTTCGCACGCCCGCTGCCGGCTCCGCTCCTCAGGGAATGGCTGAAGGCCAACTCCCAAGGGCAGCGCCCGGATTCCAGCCCGGTGCTGAGCTGAACCTCTGGGAAGGTCCCTTTAAACCCAAAAGCACAGCCACCCGTCTATTCAGGTACAGCTGCGCTCAAGGGTTTGGGTCAAAAAAAGTTTTGGGTGGCAAACCCGGGGCCCGATGCTGGGCGCTATGGGTTGCAGTTGCCTTGGCCTATGCGGCCAGGCGGGTGGCTGCTGCCGGAGCCTTCCGCCGCGGTGCCAGGACGCTGATGGTGCAGGGCGCCTGCTGCGGATCGATTTTGGCTGGCAGATGGTGGGTTTCGGAACAGGCCCGGAGCATTTCCAGGGCTGCTTCATCCACCCACGCGTGGGAGATATCGAGTTCCAAATCAAGGCCTTCCCTGAGGGAATTGGCCCGCTTTGCTACTACATATAGGGCGTTGACGCTGTGGACGGTGATATGCCCCTTTGCAATCACCTTTGCACGTGCGTGGTCGAGATCGATACGGACAACAATGTTCAGCTTAGAGTTCAAGTTGTAAAGCCTTCCCCGGCATTGGCTGCGACGCTGCAGCTTCTTGCTATGGCCGTTTGCATCAGCCTCATCCAGAGTAGGGGGCGAATGTGACCCACGCAACATGGTGACGTTTATTACATCGGATGGTCTTTTCGTTACCCCACGCCGGGCGGCGAAAGAAGGGGGCTTGCAGCCTTCCGCTTCCGTCCGGCCCGGGTGGATCATGTAGCCATGGGCAAGCGCGTGAGCGATGGCCTGGGGGATGCCACCAAGGACAACGACGGCGGTGACGCTGCGGAAGTGCCGGGCAGGCCCCCGGACCACGCCGTGGTGTTTGTCCATGGCATGGGCCGGGCCCTCAAAGGCGGCACCCTGCAGGAGTGGGCCCAGCCTCTGATGCTCAGCCTGCACGATCTGTCCCTGGACATGGTTCCCGGAGACGTCCCGTGCCCGCACCTGGTCATCACCAAGGCCAACGCGGTGGGGGACGCACCCGAGGTGTGGGTGAAAGTGCTGCGCGGCTATGCAGACGGCAGGCCGGACTACCTCACTGTCCTCATGACAGAGGCGTCCTGGGGCAGGGACTTCGAGCCGGCGTCGGCCGCGTCCACCTACTCCTGGGCACTGCGCACCGCCCTGCGCGTCTATAAACGGTCCGTTCAGCTGATCCGGTGGAACCTCTATCCCGGCCGCCGGCGGGCAAGCCCCGCATGGCTCGCGGCCCGGCTGCGGCAGATGCTGCTCACCCTGATCGCGGCGTCTGCCGGGTTCTTCATCCTGCTGGCCGTGCTGGTGGTGCTGCTGCTGATCATCCTCCTGGCGTGGATTCCGGGGCCGGGCCGGTGGATCGGGAATATCGTGTCCCTGTTCGCGGACTTCCTGGGCGACCCGCAGGTGTGGAAGCGGAAGCCGCTGCAGGCGGCCGCGATGCGGCAGCGCGTGGTGGACACGCTCCAGCGCTGGGACCACGACGGCGGGACGGAGGTGACGGTGGTGGCGCACAGCCAGGGTGCCGCGATCACCGGGCAGGTCCTGTTCCAGAACCAGGCGCGGGCCACCAACTTCGTCAGCGTGGGCAGCGGCCTGGACCTGCTGGGCTACGCGCAGTGGGGCGGCGGAACGGGGGAGGACCCGGTGACGGACTGGCTGGCCAACCCGGACCGGCCCCGCTGGATCAACGTGTGGGGCAAGTTCGACTTCGTCCCCGCCGGGCCCATTTCCACTCACGAGAATGGGCCGCTTCCCGTGTTCGGAAAGCTCTATGCCCGGGATACCGCCGGCGATGGCGGGCCCGGCCCGGAGGAGCACCCGGTGTACAACAGGTCCGGGCTCATCTACGACCACATCGTCTACTCCAGCAACCGGGTGGAGGTGCTCGATCCGCTGGCCCGGCTGATCCTGGACCCGCCGGCAGACCCGCACGGCCTCGTGCTGCGCGGGCTCGACGGCGACCGGCGGCTCCGGCCGCACCGTGTGATGGTCAAGAGCCTGGGGGTGACCCGGCTCCTCTCGATCCTCACCGCTGCGCTGAGCGCCCCGGCCGCGCTCGCCTGGCTGGGCTCGCAGGACTGGGCGCGGAACCTGGTCCAGTGCGGCCCGCCCGGAGGTGGCCAGGATCCGTGGTGGTCCTCCTGGCTGTGCTCGGGCCCGTCCTACCACTGGGGGCGCTGGGAAAACTGGGGGGTGCTGGCGGCGACCACCGCCGTGTTTGCGGCTGTTCTCATCGGACTGCTCAACGGGCCGGTGTGGGGTGTGCTGCACAACCGGCTGCAGCGCATGCGGAAGCCGTCCTTCCGGCAATCCAGCGACCCCACCCGCAATCCGCCCGCCAACCCGTGGTGGTACGTCACCTGGTACCTGCTGATCGTCACCGCGGTGGCTGTGGCCGTGCCCTTCATGCTGGCATGGCCGGACCTGCCCTGGGTGCTGGTGGTGGTGCTGGTGGTTGCGCTGTGGGCGCTCTGCTTTACCCGTACGAGCATCAGCGGGCTGCCGGCGCGCACTGGTGAACTGCGGGACACGAAGGAAGCCCGGGACACCCAGGAAGCCCCGGACACGCAGGAAGTGCGGCCGGAACCGCCGCGGACGGCAGCGAGCCTGCCGCCTAACTGATGACGGGGATGCTGCCGGTTAAGACTGTCACCGGGGCGGACGACCAGCGCTCGCGTTCCGGCTCGTAGGAGATCACCATCGAGACGTCGCTTTCCTTTGCCTCGTCGATGGCGAGCAGCAGGGCGTCCTCCATGTGCCGCGCATACTCGAGCCGTTCGGCCAGGGTGCCCTGGAGGTCGGCGTCGTCAATCAGCACATGGCCCTTGCCGTCCACGATGACCTTCAGCGAATACCCCTGGTCCTCATGGAGGGATCCCCGGGTGGATGAAATTTCGGTGACTCTGTCTGCCCGGACCAGCCCGTTGCCGAGCGTGCGGATCCACACTTCACCCATCGAATGACCTCCCCTTGGCTGTGGGCGCGGAACAACGCCCCATAAGTCGAACGCTACTCCTCCGCGGGCCATTTGTGACCCCCGAATTTGCGCTGATGTGTCCGGGGCCATACGTGGGAATTGCCTGCTGCTCCCGGCCATAAAATAAATCTGATGACTTCCCCCCAAAACCAGCAGCCCTTCAGCCTGCGCAGCATCGCCGTGGCCGCGTTCGGGCCCACTTTGCTCTACGGAATCGGCACCGGGGCCATCTTGCCGGTGGTGGCGCTGACCGCCCGGGACCTGGGTGCCTCGGTGGCCGTCGCGGCGCTGATCGTCACGCTGATGGGGCTGGGATCCTGGTTCTTCAACCTGCCGGCATCCCTGGTGACCCTCAAGTTCGGTGAGCGGTGGTCCATCGTGGGTGCCGCCGTCGCTGCAGCTGTAGCGCTGGCGGCAGCGGGACTGACCTCGCTGGTGCCCGACGGGCTCTGGCTGCTCGCGGCGGCGATGGCCGTCGTCGGTATGTCCGGAAGCGTTTTTGGCCTGGCCCGCCAGAAGTACCTCACAGAGGCTGTGCCCGTGCAGTTCCGGGCGCGGGCGCTGTCCACGCTGGGCGGCGTGAACCGGATCGGCGTGTTCATCGGCCCGTTCCTGGGTGCAGCCGTGATGCAGTTCTCCGGCATCGGCGGTGCCTACTGGGTGGGTGTGATGGCCATGGCGGCCGCCGCGCTGTTGTCCCTCACCATCCCGGACCTTGCCGCGGTGGGCGTGCCCGCCGGCGGACACAAGGGTCCCGAGCCCACCCTCCGGAGCGTCGCGGTGTCCCATGCGGGCGTGTTCCTCTCGCTGGGTGTGGGCATCCTGCTGCTGAGCGCACTGCGATCCTCACGGCAGGTGGTGATCCCGCTGTGGGCCGACCACCTGGGCTTCGACGCCACCTCCGCCTCGCTGATTTACGGCCTGTCCGGGGCGATCGACATGCTGGTGTTCTATCCCGCCGGCAAGCTCATGGACCGCAAGGGCCGGCAGTTTGTCGCCGTCCCGTCCACGCTGCTGATGGGCACGGCGCTGCTGCTGATTCCGCTGACCGGGTCCTTTGTGGGGCTGCTGCTGGCGGCGCTGCTGATCGGGTTCGGCAACGGCATCAGCTCAGGGCTGGTGATGACGCTCGGCGCGGACTTCTCGCCGGACCGCGGGCGGGGCCAGTTCCTGGGGCTGTGGCGGTTTATGGCCGATGCCGGGTCCACCGGCGGGCCGGTCCTGCTCTCGGGGGTGACGGCGCTGGCCTCCCTGGGCGCGGGGATCTCAGCCACGGGCGTCCTGGGGTTCGCGGCGGCGGCCGTGTTCGCCGTCGTCATTCCACGGCTGAAGCACCGCCGCAACTACTGACCCGTTATCCTCGACAGATGAGTGAAACGGGGGCACCTGCCCGGAGCAGTCCGCTGCAGAAGGCCGTGTGGTGGGCGCAGGACTACGTCTATGCCGCGGTCTGCCAGGTCCAGGGCATGCTGTCCCGGGTGCAGCCGGGCTCCTTCCACAAGGGCCACCTGAGTCCTGTGCTGATCATCCCGGGCGTGTACGAAAACTGGCAGTTCATGATGCCGCTGATCCGGTCGATCCACGACGCCGGCCATCCCGTCCACGTGGTCACGGTGCTGCAGCGCAACAAGCTGGACGTCCCCGTGGCGGCGCGGCTGGTGGCCCAGCACCTTGAGGAGGCCGGGTTGCGGGACGCGGCGATCGTGGCGCACAGCAAGGGCGGGCTGATCGGCAAGTACGCCATGCTGAACCTGGACCCCGAGGGCCGGATCTCGCGGATGATCACGGTGTGCACGCCGTTTTCCGGGTCGCGCTACGCGAAGTACATGCTGCTGCCGAGCCTGCGGATCTTCTCGCCCAGCAACGCGCTGACCCTCCAGCTGGCGCGTGAGGAAGCCATCAACAGCCGGATCACCTCCATTTACGGCCCGTTCGACCCGCACATCCCGGAGGGCAGCGTCCTTCCGGGTGCCACCAACATCGAGCTGCCCACGGCCGGGCACTTCCGGATCCTTGGGGATCACGAAACGGCCCGGATTATCGTGGAGCAGCTGACCCCCGACGAGCCGTGAGCCGCGTTCCTGATCCCGGCGGAAGGAACGACGGCGGGCGGCCAGTTCCGCATGAGCCGGACCATTCGCGTTCCCCGAGCCGCGTGGAGCGGCGGCAGAGCCGGTGGGCCACGGTCCTGGCCGTGCTGCAGCGGCTGCTCTATCTGGTGGTCACCGTCGCGGTGGGCTGGGCGGTGTGGTTTTTCCTGCTGTCGCGGCTCTCCCGCGGGCCGGAGCAGGCCTGGGTGTTCCTTCCGGTGTGGCTGATTCTTGCGTACGCGCTGCTGCCGCGCATCCACAAAATCCTGAGCAGCCTGTACATCCCGGACTACTTCATCGGCAGGACCCGGACAGGCGACGGGGTCCTGGGCGACCCCGTGAACCTGGCCGTGGTGGGGACGGGGGAGGAGCTGCGGCGTGCCATGCTGACTGCGGGCTGGGTGGAGGCCGACCCGATTACCCTCGCAACGGCGTGGCGCACCCTGACATCCACCCTGTTGGGCAGGAGCTACCCGGCGGCGCCCGTCAGTTCGCTGTACGTCTTCGGCAACAAGCAGGACCTGGCGTTCCAGCGCGAGATCGACGGCAACCCGCGCAAGCGCCACCACGTCCGGTTCTGGAAATGCCCGGCCGGCTGGATGCTGCCCGGCGGGCTGTCCGTGGACTGGGTTGGCGCGGGCACGTACGACAGGAGCGTTGGACTGTCCCTCTTTACATTCCAGATCACGCACAAGATCGCCGACCGGACAGACGAGGAACGCGACTTCATCATCGAGACCCTCCGCGCGGCCCGCGCCGTGGAGTCGGTGCACGTGATCCTCAACTACTCCAGCGGCTACCACCACCGCAACGGCGGCGGCGACGCCATCCGCACCGACGGGCACCTTCCGATCATCGACCTGTACGAGCCGGGCCGGCCGGGGAGTTCGGCAGCCTAAAAGGTGGCTTCTAAACGTGCAGGTCAGAGGCCATTTTGCCTTCAATTTCTTGAGCGAACTTTGACGCTTTCCCCCCAAATTTCCTGATAATGACCGTGCAATGTTGTTCCCAGCTAGACCACGTAGACATACAAAAGTCTGAGGGGACACATCATGAAGAACAGCACCCTGATCAAGGGAACCGCAGCCATCGCCGTAGGCGCAGCACTGCTGCTGGGCGGCGGCGGAACGTTGGCCAACTGGAATGCCGAAGCTTCCGCGACGCCGGGCACCATCGTTTCCGGTGACCTCAACGTTGAGAACAAGGTAGCCGGTGTCTGGACTGACGGACTCGGCAAAGATATCACCGCTCAGATTGACGCCGGCACCTACCTAGTTGTCCCGGGTGACAAGCTCACGTTTAAGCAGGAGCTGGCTGTAACGCTCTCGGGTAACAAGATGGCAGCGGAAATAACGACCGACGGCATTGATGAGACCAGCGGTTTCTTGGCAAATAATGTCAGCGTCTCCGAGCCCGTTCTGACCGTTGGCACCGCTGAGATCAAGAACCCCTTGACGCCGACCGGCAGCACCCAGACGGTAACCGCCACCATCACGTTTGATTTCCTTGCCAGCACCACTGAGCGCGACAGCGTGAATGCAAGCTATGACTTCAAGGATGTCGCATTCAAGCTGACTCAGGTGAACTCGACAGGCGACGGCCTGTCCTAGTCTGACGCGGGCGGGTGGCTGAACCGCCACCCGCCCTCAGCAATCGGAAACAGGACCAGGGGAGGAACCGGTGCGCATCAAGCGCTCACTGCAGGCAACGGCACTCGTCGCCGCAGCAGTGGTCCTGGGACTCCTGACGGTGCAGGGGACGTATGCGCTATGGAGTGCCAGCGCGTCAGCTGCACCCGGGACTGTTGCCTCCGCATCGTTCGACGTTGCACTTAGCGCGGTGCCATCTGGCCAGGCAACCAACATGACCCTGGCCGACGGCACAACGTCCGCAAACCTGGCAATCACACCTACCGCCACTTTGACGCCCGGGACCTCGGTTTATGGGGGAGTCCTGGTCACGAACAACACCAATGCAGGCGGATCCTTCGACACGGTCATCACAGCCAGCCAGGGTACGGTGACAAACGTTGCCAGTGGAAGCTTGCGATCCTACGTCAGCTTCTACGCCAAAACTGCCACCTCCTCCGCAGAGTGCAGCACCATCGCGGGCTACGCACCCATCGGTTCAGCCGGATTGTCATCCCCCGCAGTGGGCAAGGGCGGATCCACCGTCTTCTGCTTCCAAGCAAGTCTCAGCTCTAATGCCCCGTCGTCAGTGAAAGGACAAGCAGTGAACATCTCTCTTCAGCTCACCGCACGTCAGCTCTGTGGGGTGCCAGGTGGCTGCTGACTTGACGGAACGGCCCGTTGCCAACGCAATTCCCCAGGGGGAAGCGAGGCACTTGGTGCAAGCGCCGTCGGGCGCCGAAAAAACTGGGGGCACCGGCTCTGGTGCATGGACCGCCGTCGGACGGATCCTGAGCATGGCTGCCATGATCATCGCATTGTTCGCCGCGATGATCCTGATTGTCATCCCCGTCGTGACGGGCTCGCACACCTACACGGTGCTCACCAACTCCATGGCACCGAAGTTCCCACCAGGAACGTTCCTGGTGATGAAGCCCGTGCCATTCGATGAAATTCAGTACGGTGACGTGGTCACGTTCCAGCTGCACTCGGGGCGGCCCGAGGTCGAAACGCACCGGGTGGTGGGCTTCGGTGCCACCCAACAGGGTGAGAAAACCCTCATCACCAAGGGCGACAACAACGGTGCCAACGACGCCGACCCTGTCCGTGAGATCCAGATGAAGGGCAAGCTGTTCTACGCGGTTCCGTATGTTGGTTTCCTGGCCAATGCCCTTGGGAACTCCGACCGTGACGCATGGACCATCGTCGCCGCTGTCGGGCTCATCGGTTATGGCGCCATCCTGGTTTTCAAGTCCGTGCGCGCATCGCGTCGCAGCCGGGCTGCTGAGGGAAAGTAATGGCCCGGATTCGGAATCTTCCAGGTGCGGCAACGGCCGTCGGTGCATTTGTGCTGACTGTGCTGCTGGGCCTGGGTGGTGCATCCGCGTCAGCATTATGGCAGCAGAGCGCCACGGCGACCATGACGGTCACGGCTGCGGCTGCCTGGCCCGGTCCGGCAATTGCATCACTCACCTGCACCAACGATGCGCCGGAGAAGGTCGCCACGCTAAGGGTTACGGTCCCGGCCACCGCCACCATCACGTACGCGGCCCTGCAGGCCACCGGTACCTACGGGCCAAGCTACTCGGGCCTGCTTAGCCTCCTTGCGTTGACTCCCGGAACTATTGTTCTGACGTCAAACACCAACCCGCTTCTGGCATCCCCGATCCTGCGTGACAATCCTGCCGGTCCCTTGACGCTGCGGGTCACAGCAACTTACCTCGACCAGACGACGGCATCCATGGACATCACCTTGAACAACCACATGTCCAACGGGAAGATCATCTGCCCCGTGGCTCCCGTGCCCTCCCGCGGGTAATCACAAGCCAGCTCGGCGGAAGCAGGTGCCGCTATGTCCCCCCCCACATAGTGGCACCAGCTTCTGCCGAGCTGGCGTGAGTTCAAACGGGAAATACTCAGCCAGTTTGGGAAAGTTTTGGCGGAGCTAAGCCGGTATTTGTATCGGGCCTTCCGGTGGGGCCGAGGCCAGGCACTCGGTGCGCGTCCGCCGTCGTAATTCGGACCAGGGCGGGTACCTGGCGGCGCCTACTTCAAGACGCCGCCAGGAGTCTATGGCTTCAGGAGAGCCATCCGGCCGAGGCCCAGGGGCCCGGCAAGAGCAACTATCCACTGCACTGATCAAAATATGGCGCTGAATCACTCAAGAAACCTTCAAGTTCTCAACAGGATTGAGTCATCAGCGGCAATCCCCTAAATCCGCAGGAAAACCCCATAAACCAACCGTGTTTCCCGTGCCGTCTTCCCGGGGACCTGTTGCGGCGTTAACTTGTATTTGGGCACGCTGGCGGATTGATCCTCGAATCGCCGAGGCCCTGACCAACAGCCAGGAGCCAAGAAGCGGTGTCCGGGCAAGCCACAGACCTGCCGCCCGCCTCCCCGGGCCCGGAAGCGACACCCCTTGAGCGAATTGCTGTTGCTGGCCGCCACTGGACTGGCGCGCGAAGTGCTGCTGACCGTGCGCGCCAGCGGCCAGTACGACGTCCTGGGGATCCTTGACGACGACCCCCAACTCCTCGACGTCCTGATCGACGGCGCCCCCGTGCTCGGCGCCCTCGAGGACGCCGCCATGTTCCCGAAGGCGCTCTTCGCGGTGTGCCTGCCCGTGGGACGGGACAGGGAAGCGGTGGTGGAGCGGCTTGCCCAGTCGGGTGTGGAAGGCAACCGGTATGGCACAGTGCTGGATCCGGACATCCGCCTGCCGGACGACTGCCGGATCGGCCCGGGAAGCATCCTGCTGCGGCACGCTGCGGTTGGACCGCAGGTGTCACTGGGGAGCCACACGGTGGTGATGCCGTCCGTGACCTTGGGCTGGGCCCTGCAGGCTGGGGACTTCACCACGTTCTCCGTCGGGTCCTCGCTGGGAGAGGGCGTGCGGGTGGGCCGTGGCGTCCACATAGGCGTGAACGCCGGCGTCGCCGACGGCTTGTCCGTGGGTGATTATTCGTCAGTGGGGATGGGTTCGGCGGTTGTGCAGGACGTGCCTGAGTACGAGACGTGGGTGGGAGTGCCGGCGCGCACCTCCCTCCCGGGCGGGGGCCTTGCCTTTTAGCGGGCCGCGAAGAAGCTGCGCCGGGTATTGCCGGTCCCGGTGATTCCCATCCACACACATGCGGAGGACAGTTCATGGAACTCTTCAGCGACAGGCCCGCCATGGCTGCCGCCGCCCTGACCCGGCTCGCGGCGGCAGACGCAGAAGCTGGAGGCCGTCTGGCAGGCCGCCTCCAGGTCTTCCTCAGCGACCTGATCGTCCGGAACGGGCCGGCAATCATGGAGCAACTCGCCATCGAACTGGCGCGCCAGCACCTGGCATCCCTGGACAGGCTCGCCGCCGCCACCGGATGGCCGGCTGCCAAATACCTGGACGATGTTGAGCTTGCCGCCGCCATGGATGAAACGCCCGACAGCGGAACTGAGATGTGATCTTCATCCGCTTGAAACAAAGCAGGGCCCGCGCTCTCATATCCTTAAAGGCAGAGAATTCGCCTGGAAGGAAAACCTTGGAAACGACCGACGCCGCCGTGAAGCCCATCATCGGCCTCAGCACCTACCTTGAGCCTGCCGGCACCGCCGGCTGCGGCACAGTCAGCGCGGCGTTCCTTCCCGAGACGTACCTTGCCCCCATCATTGCAGCGGGCGGCGTGCCCACCCTCCTGCCGCCCCAGCCTGTGGCCCCCGGCGTGGTCGAAGCCCTGGTGGGCAGGCTGGACGGCTTGCTCATCCCAGGAGGCTGGGATGTTGATCCCGCCCTCTACGGCCAGGAAGCCCATCCCGAAACCGGGGAGCCCCGGCGTGAGCGGGACGCTTGGGAACAGGCCCTGATCCGGGAAGCACTCCGACAGGACGTGCCGCTGCTGTGCATCTGCCGCGGGGAGCAGCTGCTCAACGTCATGCTGGGCGGCACCCTGCACCAGCACCTGCCCGACGTCGTGGGGAACGGGCAGTACCAGTTGGGCGGCTACGCCTTCAACCAGATCCCTGTCGATGTCCGGCCTGACTCGCAGCTTGCCCGCCTGATTGGCCCTGACACCCAAATTGTCCCCGTGGCGCACCACCAGGCGGTGGACCGGCTCGGCGAGGGGCTCATTGCCGCAGCCTGGAGCGAGGACCAGGTGGTGGAAGCCATCGAGTACCCGGCCAACACCTTCACGCTCGGCATCCAGTGGCACCCCGAGGAACTTCCCGAGGACTTCGGGCTGTTCCGCGGGTTCGTCGAAGCAGCCCGGGCGAAGTACCTGTCCCGCCTGCTGCCGGCCACGCCGTCGTCGCTGTCGTCCGCGTCGATGGCAACGTCCGCCGCCACGGCGACGATCTCCATCCAGCCCGAAGCCTTCTAACCTGCCCTGCATAACTGCCCCTCTTTGGGGGGCAGTTGACTCCCCACGACTTGCGGACAGGAACTAAGCATGCTTACGATGTGGTGACCAACGGAGGTTAAGCCAACGCCCCACGGTTTCAACCGAGGAGTAGTCATGGCTTATCTTGTCCCCATCTGTCGTCCTGCTGCCGGGCACGTCCGCCGCAGGGGAAGCGCCGGTTCCAAGGAGCTGCGCTGATGCGCCGCGTGGGTGTCGAGGAAGAGTTCCTGATCCTCGACTTCACCGACGGCCACGCTGTTCCTTTGGGCCAAGTGCTGGAGAGCCTGGCCGACGACGGCCTCAGCAGCGAGATGAAGCAGGAACAGATTGAAACCTGCACCCTTCCCAGGATCACCCTGGAGGAACTCGCACAGGACATCACTGCTCGGCGGATGAGTGCAGACGCCACAGCCCGAGCGGCCGGAGCGCGTTCCGTTGCCTTGGCGACGTCACCCCTGCCCGTGCAGTCCACCACTACGCCGGGCCTGCGGTACCAGCGGATGATGGAGCGGTTCGGCCTAACGGCGGTGGAACAGCTGACCTGCGGCTGCCACGTGCATGTGGAGGTCGAGTCGGACGAGGAAGGCGTGGCCATCCTTGACCGGATCCGGATCTGGCTCCCGGTCCTGACGGCCATCACCGCCAACTCCCCGTTCTGGAACGGCGTGGATTCCGGCTACGCAAGCTACCGCTCCCAGGCCTGGAACAGGTGGCCCACCGCGGGGCCCTGCGAGATTTTCGGCTCCGCGCAGGCCTACCACGCGCAGGTGCAGGAGATCCTCACCTCGGGGGTTCCGTTGGACAAGGGGCAAATCTACTTTGACGCGAGGCTCAGCCACCGCCATCCCACCGTGGAGATCCGGGTGGGCGACGTGTGCCTGTTTGCCGACGACGCCGTCCTGCTGGCCGGCCTGGTGCGGGCCCTGGCGGAGACGGCAGCCCGGCAATGGCGCTCCGGCGTGCCGCCCGTGCCTGCCTCCGCCGCGCAGCTTCGGCTCGCTGCCTGGCAGGCGGGCCGCTACGGGCTGGACGGGCAGCTGTTGGATCCGCTGACCGGCAAGCCCCGCGCTGCCTTCGAGGTCGCGATGTCCCTGCTGGACCATATCCAGCCCGTGCTGCGGGACCAGGGCGAATTCGGCACAGTGGAGGGTTTGCTGTTCCAGGTCCTGAACAGGGGAACAGGGGCCGCCAGGCAGCGGGCCGTCCACGCCACCACCGGCAGCCTTTGCGGCGTCATCGCCGACGCCGCCGACGTCACCTGCCTGCCTGCCACACCTATCCGAAAGCTCACAGACATCCCTGCTCACGGCTGAACAGGGAATTTAGGCGAACTACCCGGGAGGGCAGATGGACCAGAGTGAAACACCGGTGCTCGATGCACTGGCCGAACACCAGAAACTCGACAGGTACGGCTTCACGCCGCCCGCGCACCGCCAGGGCCGCGGCGTCGATCCGCGTGTGCTGGAGGTGCTGGGCGAGCAGAGCTTCAAGTCCGACGTCGTTGCCTCCTCGGGCCTGGACGACAGGAAGTCCTCCAACGGCTACCTGCAGAAGGCGGAGCAGCTAATGGCCGAGGCCGTCAATGCTGACATGGCCTTCTTCTCGACCTGCGGAAGCTCCCTGTCCGTGAAGGCAGCCATCCTGGCCGTCACCCGCGGGGAAGGCGAGCTCCTGATAAGCCGCGACGCGCACAAATCCGTGGTCTCGGGGCTGGTGCTCTCCGGGCTGCAGCCGCGGTGGATCAAACCCAAGTGGGACAACGAGCTCAAGCTCTCCCATCCGCCGGCGCCGGAGACGGTGGAGGAGATGTGGCAGCGGTACCCGGATGCCTCCGCCGCGCTGATTGTCAGCCCTACTCTCTACGGCACCTGCGCGGACATCGAAGCCATTGCGGAGATCTGCCACAAGCGGGGCAAGCCGCTGATCGTCGATGAGGCGTGGGGCGCCCAACTGCCGTTCCACCCGAATACACCAACCTGGGCGATGAATGCGGGCGCGGACATCTGCGTGGTCAGCGTGCACAAGATGGGGCTCGGCTTTGAGCAAGGCTCCATTTTCCATTTGCAGGGAAACCTGGTGGACCCGGTCCGGCTGAACCAGTGCGCCGACGTCCTCTCCACCACCAGCGCCAACGTCATGCTGTATGCCGCCATGGACGGGTGGCGCCGGCAGATGGTGCAGGAGGGCAAATCGATGATCGACAAAGCCCTCGAACTGGCCCGAGGACTCCGCCGGGACATCGATGCACTGCCCGGTCTGCATGTCCTGGAAGACGAACTGGTCCACGCCGAGGCCTCCCACGACCTGGACATCCTGCACATCATGATCGACGTTTCAGAACTCGGAATCAGCGGTTTCCAGGCCACCGACTGGCTGCGTGAAAACTGCCGGGTGGACATGGGCACCACAGACCACCGCCGGACCGAAGCCGTCATCTCTGTCTCCGATGACAGCGGGACCGCACAGCGGCTCCTCGACGCGCTCCGTGCACTCACCGCGGCGGCCCCGGACCTGCCCCGGCCGCCCGCCGTCGTTATTCCTGATGAGGAGGACCTTTTCCTCGAGATGGTGATGCTGCCACGGGATGCCTTCTTTGGGCCGGTGGAGAACGTCCCCGCGGAGGAAGCACCCGGCCGCATAGCCGCCGAAATGGCCACCCCTTACCCGCCTGGCATTCCGCTGTTGCTGCCCGGCGAAAGGATCAACAAAGCCGCCATCGATTACCTTCGCAGCGGGGTGGAGGCCGGAATGGTCCTGCCCGATCCCGCCGACCCGTCCCTGAACACCATCAGGGTAGTCCGCGAAGAGCAGCATAGATCGCTGTAGGCCGCAGGAAACGAGGAAGTTATGTGCGGAATAGCAGGCGAAATCGCCTTCAACGGTAGGACGGCCTCCCGGGAGCCTGTCCTCGCAATGATGGGGGCCATGACCTCCCGCGGACCCGACGGAAGGGGGATCTGGGACGAGGCCGGCTGGGTTGCGTTGGGGCATCAGCGGCTGAGCATCATCGACCTGTCTTCTGCGGGGGCGCAGCCGATGCTGGACGACGGCGGCCTGGCCCTCACCTTCAACGGCTGCATCTACAACTACAAGGAACTGCGGAGGGAGCTCGAGCCGGAGTTTACCTTCCGGACAACCAGCGACACCGAGGTGATCCTCAAGGCCTACCGGAAGTGGGGCGACTTTGTCCACCACCTGGTGGGCATGTTCGCCATCGCGTTGTTCGATCCGCGGCGGCAGGAGGTCCTCCTGGTCCGCGACCGGCTGGGCATCAAACCGGTCTACGTTTCCCACCTGCCCGGTAAGCTGCGCTTCGCCTCCACGCTCCCCGCGCTGGTGGCGTCCGGCGGCGTGGACACGTCCCTGGACGAGGTTGCGCTGCACCACTACCTCAGCTGGCACTCGATCGTTCCGGCGCCGCGGACCATCCTGCGCGGGGTCCAGAAGCTGCCGGCGGCGACCATCCGTACTGTCCGCGCCGACGGAACCTGGCAGGACCGCGAGTACTGGCGCCCTGATTACACGCGCGACGCTTCACGGTCCGGGTGGTCGGCTGCGGACTGGCAGGACGCCGTCCGGGATGCGTTAAGGACGGCAGTACGACGGCGGATGGTCGCCGACGTGCCGGTGGGTGTCCTCCTCTCCGGGGGCCTGGATTCGAGCCTGCTGGTTGCGCTCCTGGCCGAGGAGGGACAGCACGGCCTGTCCACCTTCAGCATCGGGTTCGACGGCGCCGGCGGGGATGCCGGCAATGAGTTTGCCTACTCCGACCTGGTTGCACGGGAATTCGGTACCCGCCATGAACGGCTCCACGTCAGCACGTCCGAGTTCGCCCCGTCCATCGATGGCGCGGTGGGTGCGATGTCCGAGCCAATGGCCAGCCACGATGTGACCGCTTTCCACCTGCTCTGCAGGACGGTCTCGGAGCAGGTGAAGGTGGTGCAGTGCGGACAGGGCGCCGATGAAGTCTTTGCCGGCTACGCCTACCATCAGCCTCTCGCCGCGGCGGGCCGACAGGACGCCCTCCGGACCTTCTCGGCATCCTTCGTGGACCACAGCCACGAGGATCTCATGGGGATCCTTGAACCTGAATGGTTCTGCGGGTCCGATGTAAGCCGCAAGGTCCTGGCCGCCCATCTGGAAACACCCGGAGCCGATACCGCACTGGACGCCGTCCTTCGGCTGGACACCCACCTGCTGATGGTGGACGACCCCGTAAAGCGGCTGGACAACATGTCCATGGCGTGGGGCATCGAGGCCCGTGTGCCGTTCCTTGACCATGAGCTGGTGGAGCTCGCCGCCGCCTGCCCGCCCGGACTCAAGGCCTCGCAGGACGGGAAGGGAATCCTGAAGGACCTGGGCCGGCAGATGCTGCCCGCAGCCATCATCGACCGGCCCAAGGGATACTTCCCCGTTCCGGCCCTGCGGCACCTTGAAGAACCGTTCATCTCCATGGTGCGGGATGCCCTGCATGCCCCGGAGGCCAAACAGCGCGGACTCTTCCGGCCCGCCTACATCGACGGTTTGCTCGCGGATCCCAATATCCAGCGGACCCCGGTGAACAGCAACGTCCTGTGGCAGTTCGCCCTGCTGGAAATGTGGCTGCAGCGCCACGGGGTGGGCTGATGTCCCTGCTGCCCGGCCTGCGGCAGGCCGTCGCGGCCGACTTTCCCGCCGTCGTCGACGAACTGTCCTCACTGGTGCGGATCCCGGCGATGGCGTGGGAGGCCTTCGACCCGTCGCAGCTGGACAAGGCGGCCCAGCAGGTGGCCGGCCTGCTCCGCGATGCCGGGATGGCCGACGTCGACGTTCTGCAGGCGCCACGGCCGGACGGCGCGCCCGGGGCGCCCGCGGTGGTGGGACGCCGGCCTGCGCGGCCGGGCAAGCCGACCATCCTGCTGTACGCCCACTATGACGTCCAGCCCGCAGGGGACGTGGAGCTGTGGGAGAGCCCGCCGTTCGAAGCGGTGACGCGGGGCGGCCGGCTCTGGGGCAGGGGAGTGGCCGACAACAAGGCCGGCGTGCTCCTACATATTGCCGCCGTCCGCACCGTGCTCCGGGTGCTCGGCGACGGGCTCGGCCTGGGCGTGACCGTGTTCATCGACGGCGAGGAGGAAGCCGGGTCGCCCAGCCTGCCCCTGCTGCTGCAACGGCACGGGGACCTGCTCAAGGCGGACGTGCTGGTGGTGGCCGATTCCGGAAACTGGAAAGTGGGCGTCCCCGCGCTCACCACCAGCCTGCGCGGGTTGATTCTGGGGACCGTGGAGGTCCGGGTGCTGGACAACGCCCTGCATTCAGGAACCTACGGCGGGCCAGTGGTGGACGCCGTCGCGGCGCTGTCCCGGCTCCTCGCAACGTTCCATCACGACGACGGCAGCGTGGCCGTGGAGGGCCTGCTTGCTTCGGAGTCTTCCGGGCCCGCGCTCACGGAAGCCGAGTTTCGGGCTGACGCGCGCGTCAGGCCGGGCGTCCCCCTTGCCGGGACGGGCAGCATCACCTCGCGGCTGTGGACCAAGCCGGCGCTTGCCATCATCGGTGTGGATGCCCCTTCCGTGGCGCTCTCCTCTGACACGCTGCAGCCGGTGGCACGGGCCCGGTTCAGCCTGAGCCTTGCACCGGCCAGCGACACCGCGGACGCCATGGAAGCGGTCCGCCGGCACGTGGAGGTACACGTTCCCTTTGGTGCTGAAGTCACCTTCACGCCGGGCGGCCGGACCGAAGGATTTGCCGGTGACGCGTCCTCCCCGGTGTCCCGGCTGATGCTCTCGGCGATGGAAGAGGCGTGGGGAGTGCCGGCGGTGTCCATGGGCGTAGGCGGGTCCATCCCGGCCGCCAATATCCTGAACAAGCTGTACCCCCAGGCGGACATCCTGATCACCGGCGCCGAGGACCCGGACTCCCGCGCGCACGGGGCCAACGAGTCCATCCATCTGGGTGACTTCGAGAACGCCATCCTCGCCGAGGCCCTGCTGCTGGCCCGGCTCAACGCCCGCGACTAACCCCCGTCCTACCCGCCCAACTAAGTAGCACTAAGTGTCGTTATGAGCCGTCAAAACGACACTTAGTGCTACCTGGTTGGGCCGCGGCTGCGGGAGGTGACCTCAGCGCCTGGGTGAGCCCCGGCGTCGGGCGGCGTAGGCGAACAGCGAGGTGGTGGCAACCGTGGCCAGATACCCGGCGATCACGATCAGCGAGATCCCGGCCCAGAAATAGTTGGTGGTGCTGGCCTCCTGCCACGGGCTGGGCGCGAGCCGGAGCAGCGAGTACGAGGCTACGGCCGCCGACGCCAGCCCGATCATGACCGGCAGCGTCAGCCAGATCCGGGCCGAGCCGATGTGGCCGCCGAAACCGTCCCACGCATTCCACGCCCCGCGCCTGACGATCAGCCATCCGGCGGGGATCATGAACGCGCCCACCAGCGAGAACGCCGCCACCACATCAGCCGGCCGGTGCCACTGGTTGATCAGGGTGGACACCCCGGAGGCGATCGCGAAGGTACCGCCCACAAAACCCGCCATCGGGCGCCAGCGCGGCGAGGCCATGAGGAACACCGCGGCGGCCGCGGACGCCGCCAGCGTGGTGTGCCCGGACGGCAGCGAGTTCAGGTCCAGCGTCACCACGCCCTTGTCCGGGCGGGCCGGGAGCAAAGCCTTCAAAACCTGGGTTGCCAGGTTGGCGCCGAGGCACGCCGCCACCGCGATGGCTGCTTCAGTCCAGCGCCGCCTGATCACCGTGACAAAGAGCACCACGACGGCGGCCATCACCAGCGAGATGGTGGGCAGCAGGTCCAGGAATCTTGTGGTCGCCTTGCCGGCAGGGCCGTGCAGCTCCACGGCTTCCACCAGGGCTGACTCGTCGATGAACTGCCCGGTGGTGGTCTGCACGAAGTAGTAGTACGTGGCCATGAGCCCTGTGACGCAGGCCAGGGTGGCAAGCACGAAGAGGAAACCCGATCCCGGCGCGGGGCGGGCTGCGGACCTGGTGGTTGCTTGCCGTGAAAGAGTCATTTGTTCAAGGATTCCACAGAAAGCTGGGACTACGCCGCAAGCACAGGCCGGTCCGCGGAACACCCGGAAAAGCAGTTACGCCAGCGCCGCCGCCAGCTCCTCGATGATCTCGAACTGCTCCCGCACGCCGCCTTCCATACCGGACTGCGCAATCATGTCGCGGACTACCCTGCTGCCGGCGTAGGTGCGGATGCTGACCAGGGTGGCGCCGCCGTCGGCATCCTCGAAGGTGACCGTATTGACCACTGCCCCCTCCTCGCTGTCTGCTGCAGTATCCGGAGCTTCCATGACCTCCGTGTGCACAATCCGTTCGTTGGGCACAATCTCGCGGTACGTTCCGTGGAAGGCCAACTCGAAGTCGCCGTGGGCCAGCATGACGTACCGCCAGCCCCCGCCCACACGGAAGTCCATTTCGACGACGGTCATCTCGCCGCGCCGGCCGGGCCACCACTTTTTGACGAGCTCCGGTGTGGTCCACGCCCTGTAGACCAGGTGCCGGGGTGCGTTGAGCGTCCGGGTGATGAGAATTTCGTTCTCGCCCGGGAGTGTGACGTTGATGGTGCCGCTGCCTGTCTGTGCCATTGCCCTAGTCCTTCTCTTGGTTTTCCTGATCCTTGAGGTCCTCCAGCACGTCCTCCAGGGCGTCCAGCCGTTCCTCCCAGAGGTGTCGGTAGCCGGCCACCCAGTCGTGGATGGGCTTCAGGGCCTGTGGATTCAGCCGGTACAGCCGCTGCCGGCCTTCACCGCGCACGTCCACCACGCCCACATCCCGCAGGACGCGCAAGTGCCGGGAGACGTGCGGCTGGGCCAGGTCCAGGAGGTCCACCAGGTCGTTCACCGGCCGTTCGCCGCCCGCCAGGACGTCCAGGATCTCCCGACGGCGGGGCTCGGCCACCGCATTGAACGCGTCCGACGTTGTTGCTGCCCGTGCCATAACCACATCATATATCCATATGTATATGCGTTGGGAGGGGTTGTCAGTCCCCACTTGTACAGTGATTCCATGCCTTCCCGCCCTGCTGTCCCTTCCGCCGGCATTCCTGGCTTTGACGAACTGCTCGCGTCCGCCCACGTGGTCAGCCTGCCCATGCGGGTGAAGTTCCGCGGCATCCTTGAGCGCGAATCGCTGCTGCTGCGCGGTCCGGTGGGGTGGGGCGAGTTCTGCCCGTTCCCCGAGTACGCCGACGAAGAGGCATCCCGCTGGCTCGCCGCCGCCATCGAGGCCGCCTGGTCCGGCTTCCCTCCGCCTGTACGGTCGGTCATCCCGGTTAACGCGACCGTCCCCGCCGTTCCGGCTGACCGGGTTCCGGACGTCCTGGCCCGCTTCGGCCGGGTGGACGCCGTCAAGGTCAAGGTTGCCGAGCGGGGCCAGACCCTTGACGACGACGCCGCCCGCCTCGCCGCCGTCCGTGCCGCACTGCCGGAAGCCGCCATCCGGGTGGATGCCAACGGAGGCTGGGACGTTCCCACCGCGGTGGAGGCACTTACCCGGCTGTCCGCCCTCGGGCTTGAATACGCGGAGCAGCCCGTGCCCACCATCGAAGGGCTCGCGGAGGTTCGCCGCTCGCTGCGGGCGGCCGGCACGCCCGTGCTCATCGCCGCCGACGAAAGCGTCCGCAAGGAGTCCGACCCCCTTCGCGTGGCACGGGCCGGAGCTGCCGACCTGATCGTGGTCAAGGTCGCGCCGCTCGGGGGAGTGCGCCGCGCACTGGACATCGTGGCGCAGGCCGGACTGCCCGCCGTCGTGAGCTCAGCGCTGGACACGTCGGTGGGCATCCGCGCCGGGCTGGCCTTGGCGGCTTCCCTTCCGGAACTGCCCTACGCGTGCGGGCTGGGTACGGTATCCCTGTTCGAATCCGACATCACCAAGGATCCGCTGGTGGCCGACGACGGCGCCATCCGGCTCCGCGACGTTGCCGCCGACGCCGGGCGGCTGTCCGAGTACGCCGCCGCACCGGAACGCCGGGACTGGTGGCTCGCGCGGCTCCGCCGCGTCCACGCATTCCTCGCTCCGCAGCAACCCTCTATCACTTAACGCGGCTTTTCCTGGGACCCTCTATCACATTTTCGCAGGTCACCATGGGTTACCGGCGGGTTTACCCTGGGTTCACCCTACTGACCACTTGACGTAGAAATCGGCTGACAGGGTGGGCGAACCGCATCGATTTTCCCTGGAAGGCCCCCATGTCTGAAACGACTGCCCGCAAATTCACCCTGCTGCCGATGCTCGGCCACACCAAGGGCAAGCGCAGTGCCGTCACCTGCGCGCTGAAATGCGACAACGCCTGCGCCGGCGACGTCTGCAACACCAGCTCCAACAGCTACTTCCGCGACATCGCCTCCGCCACCATGTCCCGCCGCGCCGCCCTGGGCTTCGGTGCCGCCGGCGCGCTCGCCGTCGTCCTCGGTTCAGCCGTGACCTCTCCCGAATCAGCCTCCGCCGCCGGCCTGTCCAAGGCCGCGAAGGAAGGCTTCGGCAAGTCCAAGCTCCAGTTCACGCCCATCCCGTCCATCGACGCCATGGTGGACGCCGTCACCGTGCCGGAAGGCTTCACCTGGCAGCCGGTCATCCGCTGGGGTGACCCCATCTTCAATGGCACGCCCGAGTTCGACATCAACAACCAGACTGTTGCAGCCCAGGAAAAGCAGTTCGGCTACAACAACGACTACACGGACATCCTGGAAATCCCGGGCAGCAAGGGCCGCCGCGCAGTCCTGTTCTCCAATCACGAATACACCAACGAGAACATCATGTTCCCGCCCACCATGCCCGCCAAGCAGATGCGTGCCGTGGGGGCAGCCGCACATGGCCTCTCAGTGGTGGAGCTGGAGCGCAAGAACAAGAACAAACCCTGGACCTACGTCAAGGGTGCGGAGTTGAACCGCCGCTTCCTGAACAACACGGTGTACGAACTCACCGGCCCGGCCGCCGGTTCAGCCTTGGTCAAGACGAAAGACGACCAGGCCGGCCGCTTCATCAAGGGAACCCTGGGCAACTGCGCCGGCGGTACCACCCCGTGGGGCACCATCCTGTCCGGCGAGGAAAACTTCCAGGGTTACTTCGTCGGCAACGGCACCTCTGACGGCGACAAGCGCTACGGCATCACCTCCAAGCCCACAGCCCGGCAGTGGGAGCTGGACGAGGACCGCTGGGACACCCGAAAGCCGGGCTACGAGAACGAGGCGAACCGCTTCGGCTGGATCGTGGAAGTTGACCCCTTCGATCCCGACTCCACCCCGAAGAAGCACTCCATGATGGGCCGCTTCAAGCACGAGGGCGCCAATGTCATCATCGCCAAGTCCGGGCACGTGGTGGCCTACTCCGGCGACGACGAGCGCTTCGACTACCTCTACAAGTTCGTGTCGAAGGACAAGTACCGCGAGGGCGACCGGGCGCACAACATGACGCTGCTGTCCGCCGGCAGCCTGTACGTCGCCAAGTTCACGGGCAACTCACCTGCCGCTGAGATCACCGGCACCGGCGCTGTTCCCGCTGACGGCGCCTTCGACGGCGTCGGCGAATGGCTGCCCCTGGTGGTGGACGGCAAGTCCGCCGTGAAGGACATGACCGTGGAAGAGGTCCTGGTGTACACCCGCCTGGCCGCCGACAAGGTTGGACCCACCAAGATGGACCGCTGCGAGGACGTGGAGCCGAATCCGTTCACGGGCAAGGTCTACGTTGCCTGCACGAACAACTCCAACCGCGGTGTTGACTCCAACGAAGGCGCCAACGAGGTCAACCCGCGGAACAAGAACCGCGACGGGCACATCGTGGAAATCACCGAAACCGGTGACCAGACCTCCACCAAGTTCAGTTGGAACCTGCTCATGGTCTGCGGCGATCCGGCGCAGGGCGATGTCACCTACTTCTCCGGCTTCCCGGTGGACAAGGTCTCGCCCATCTCCTGCCCGGACAACCTCGCTTTCGACTCCGTGGGCAACCTCTGGATCTCCACTGACGGCGCGCCCTCCGGTATTGGCCGGGCGGATGCCCTGTTCAAGGTCACCTTGGACGGCGCAGAACGCGGCAAGGTGGAGCAGTTCCTCGCCGTGCCGCGTGACGCCGAGACCTGCGGCCCCATCATTCACGATGAGGAGCGCACCGTGTTCGTCGCCGTGCAGCACCCGGGCGAGGACGGCACCTTCGAGAAGCAGGTTTCCTTCTTCCCGGACTACCTCCCGGCAGGTACCACGCCGGCTCCCGGCCAGGCCCGCGCCCCGCGCCCGTCCGTGATCCAGGTGTTCCGCACCGACGCCTAAATCCGTGCCGGGGGATTGAGCCTGTCGTTTTCAGACGCTCTCTCATCTTTCGCAGGTTTTTCTGCCACGCCCCATCACCTTCCGCTGCTTTTCCGGCGACGCCCCATCACCTTCTGCAAGGCCACGGCCGAAAGGTGATGGGGCGTTTGGGGTTTTGGTGCGAAAGGTGATGGGGCGTTTGGGGTTTTGGCGCGAAAGGTGAGAGAGCGTCGGTGATGGCAGACTGGTTTGGTGACTTCGCTGAACGACTCTGCCCCCGACGCTACGGACACCGCCCCTGAGCTGAGCGCCCTCGAGGCGGCGCGGATCGCCGTCGGAATCCTGCTCGACGGCGGTGTGCGGCACGTCGTGGTTTCGCCCGGTTCGCGGTCGGCCCCCATGGCATACGCGCTTGCGGAGGCGTCCGCGGAGGGCCGGGTGGAGCTCCTGGTCCGGATCGATGAGCGGGCCGCCGGGTTCACAGCCCTGGGGCTGGCTCTTTCCACCGGCTCGCCCGTGGCCGTCCTGACCACGTCCGGGACCGCCGTCGGGAACCTGCTGCCCGCCGTGATGGAGGCCAACCACGCCGCTGTCCCGCTGATCGTCCTGTCCGCAGACAGGCCCGACGAACTCCGCGGCACCGGGGCCAACCAGACCACCATCCAGCCGGACCTCTTCGGCGAGCAGGTGCGCTTCGCGGCCGATGTTCCGGCCGGCAGCAACCCGGAACGTGCCATCCAGACCGGCCTCTCCGCAGCCAACGGGGCCTTTCCCGACCTGCCGCCCGGCCCGGTCCAGCTCAACCTTGCCTTCCGCGACCCGCTGGTGCCGTCGCCCGAGGAGGCCCTCCCGCCGGCGGTGGAGCGGCAGCGCTACCGGATTGGCACCGAGCCGCTCGTCATGAACCTGCCGCCGGCGCCGGATGAGCTGCCGGAACGGCGGACGGTTGTCCTCGCCGGGCACGACGCCGGTCCCGTCGCCGAGGCGTTTGCCCGCGCCCACAACCTTCCGCTGCTCGCCGAACCGTCATCCAACGCCCGTTTCGGGCCGAATGCGGTGGGCCCGTACCGGCTGCTGCTGGAGCATTTCGGACCTTCTGCCGCGCACCCGATCGAGCGGGTGGTGCTGTTCGGCCGGCCCACGCTGTCCCGGCCGGTCGCGGCACTCCTTGCCCGCTCAGACGTCCAGGCTGCCCTGTACCAGCCGGTTCCCGTCGCCTGGTACGAGCCCGGCCGGCGCACCGAGCTTCCGCTGGAGAACCTGGCGGACCTCGCCGACTTCGCCGGCCGTGGCGCCGGGGCGTGGCTGGATACCTGGCTGCTGGCGGGGTCGGCGGCGCAGCATGCCCTGGACGGGGTGCTGTCCGCGGAGGCCGCGGCAACCGGACCGTCCGTGGGGTCCCTCGTCTGGCAGCACACCCGCGGCCAGCTGCTGCTGGGCTCCTCCAACGGGATCCGCGACGTTGACCTGGCCGGCCTGCCCGCCCCCGAACCTGCCGCCACCGTGTACGCCAACCGCGGCCTCGCCGGGATCGACGGCACCATCTCCACGGCCACCGGCATCGCACTGGGCGGGCGGCAGGAAACCACGGTCCTTCTGGGTGACGTCACCTTCCTGCACGACGCCGGCGGCCTGCTCCTCGGCGCGGGGGAGGAGCAGCCGGAGCTGCGGATCGTGGTGCTCAACGATTCGGGCGGCGCCATCTTCGGCCTGCTCGAGCACGGCGCCGTCGCGGAAGGCGGCCGCTACGGAGACGCCGTCGAACGCCTCTTCGGCACCCCGCACTCCGTGGACATCGCGGCACTCGCCGCGGCGTACGGCGTCGGGCATTCCGTTGTGAGTACGACGGCGGGACTCGCCGAAGCGCTCGGCCAACCGGTGGCGGGACGCAGCATCGTGGAAGTCCGCACGGACCGCCATTCGCTTCGGCAGCTCCACGGGCGGATCAAGGAAGCCGTGGCCGCGGCAGTGGGGGGAGTCCTGGCGCGTTAAGGCAGTGGATGGCGGATGAGGGACTAGCCCGTTGGCGGCGTGAACTGGCTGGCGGTGAACTCTGCCCCCTGCGGATCCCGGATCAATGCCTGACGCGTCCACCCGGTGTCCTCCTGGCTGAGGACCTGCGCGCCAAGCCGTTCGGCGTCAAGGACCGTCTGGTCCCGGTCGGCCACGGTGAAGGTGACATGCCAATGTGGAGGTTCGTTGGCGGCAGTGTCGCCGATCCAGGCGATGGCATCCTCGAAGCCGGGCGGGGCGGAGAAATCTGTCTGACGCTTCCTGATGTCCGGGTAGATGGTCGCTTCGAGGTGGTCGCCGTAGCCGGGACGTCGAATCATCAGACCGAAGCCCACGTCATCCACCTGCCATCCGAACGCGTTCTCGTAAAACGCGATGGCTGGCTCGCGTTCCGACGTGTGCAGGTCGCTGAAGTTCCAGGCCCCCGGCTGGTTGACCGCCTGCGCTCCCAAACGCCGCTTGGCCTGCCAGATACGGAACACTACTCCTTGCGGATCGGCCAGGACCGCGCTGCGCCCGCCCTCACCTGCATCTGCCGGCGGCGACAGCACTTTGGCTCCGGCTGCGGCCAGCCTGTTCACTGCAGCATCCGCATCATCTACTGCTATATAGGTGTTCCACGTCGTGGTGCCCTCGGAACCGCTGCCGATACCGCCGACCTCCTGCCCGTCGAGCCGTGCTATCAGATACCTTCCGGGCGCCCCCGGCGGCATCACGTCTTCAAACGTCCAGCCGAAGAGGCCGCCGTAGAACTTCTTGGCGGCCTCGACGTCAGGCTGTTCGGTGTCGACCCAACACGGGACACCCTGCGGGTAGGTCCGTTGCATGTTTTACTCCTGTCCCATCACGGGCGGTGCTCCTCAATCGCTTCCTTGAAGGCAGGCAGGCTGCGTTCGACCATATCGTCGTTCGCTGTCAGGGAGATCCGGAAGAAGCCCGGTGTTTCGAACAGCACGCCCGGAAATACGAAGACATCCCGGCGGGCAAGGGACTCGGTAAATGCCTCGTCGTCCGGAACGGGGGAGGGAACGTAGAGGTAAAAGCTCCCCTCCGGCGGCTGGACGCGGTATCCCATTCCGCCCAGCGCGTCGACGAGCCGGTCCCGGCGCCGCTGCAGCTGGCTGACGTCGATGGAGAACTTCTCAAGTTCGGGAAGCGCGTGCTGCAGCAGGGCGTTCGGATACACCCAGCCCATCGCCACCTGCAGGCCTGTGATGGCCGGGCGCATCGCGTCCCGGTGCGGCATGGCGGGCGGCAGCGCCAGATAGCCCACCCGCTGGCCCGGGGAGAGATGGGTCTTGCCATAGGAGTAGGCCAGCAGCGTATGCGGATAGAACTCCGCCGGGCTGTGGAAGCGCAGGCCGTCAAACACGATCCGGTTGTAGGCTTCGTCCGAGACAAGATAGATCCGCCGGCGAATTCTTGCCGAAGCCGCCTCCAGCAGATCCGCCAACCGGGCCAGCAGTTCCGGGGGATAGATCCTGCCCGTGGGATTGTTGGGCGAATTAACGATCACCACCCTGGTCCGCTCCGTGATGGCCGCCTCGATCGCATCGAGATCCAGGTCGAACGTGGTGGTGTCCACCGTGACCTTGACCGGTACCAGCCCGGCTTCGAGGATCAGCGGCTCGTAGAGGAACCAGGGCGGCAGGCTGTAGATGACCTCATCACCCGGATCAGCCACGGTTTTCAGCGCCAGGGCGATGGCGGCGAACCCTCCGGTGGTGAGGTAGATATCCTCGGTCCGGAAGGGAACGTCCAACAGCCGCTGGAGGGATTCCGCGGCGGCCTCCCGGGCTGCCTCACCGTTGGCCTGGTACGCGAACCACTGATCGTTCTTCGGGGTCAGGGCGTCTCGAAGCGTATTGACGTAGCGGTCGGGCGGCATCTGGTGGGGATTGCCGAAAAGTGAAATCACAGACATCTGACTGGCCCTTCCGGCGCAGGCTGGCGTCCGTGATGTAGGCGTCCACCCGTTGAAATGACCGGATAGAGGCCAGCCGTGCGGCGCGGTGAGATACCGCTTCGGTGGCCCAGGATGGGGTTGCCGGATCTGTCATGCCAGCGCTCCTCTCAGTGCCGGCCGGGATGGGACGGCAGCCGGATGGGCAGCACGCTGCTGAGCCAGGGCTGTTGGTGGGACCCATTCTGTTCCCGGCACCGACGGAAGTAAAGGTGCGCAGCAAAGGTGCCAGCCGCCGTCGTACGTGCCCGGACGGGCGCCGCCCAAAAACCCTCACGACGCACAAAATCCCTGGCGCTATGGATATATCCAGGCGCCAGGGAATGTGCGTGTCGATTGTGAATCAGCGGGAGTCGGAAGTGCCTACTCTTCGATCTCGATATGCGTCGGATCAAGGACGCGGCGCAGGAATTCCTTGGTGCGCGGCTGCGTGGGGGCGCCGATGACCTGCTCGGCCACGCCTTCCTCCACCACAACGCCGCCGTCCATGAACACCACGCGGTCCGCCACTTCGCGGGCGAAGCCCATCTCGTGCGTGACCACCAGCATGGTCATGCCCTCCTTGGCCAGGTTCCGCATGACGGACAGGACATCGCCCACCGTCTCGGGGTCCAGGGCGGACGTGGGCTCGTCGAAGAGCATCAGCTCGGGGTCCATGCTCAGCGCGCGGGCGATCGCCACGCGCTGCTGCTGCCCGCCGGAGAGCTGGTCCGGGAAACGGTCGGCGAGGTGGCCCAGGCCCACTCTCTCCAGGTTGTGCATGGACACCTTGTCCGCCTCGGCCTGGGACCGCTTGAGGACCTTGGTCTGGGCGATGGAGCAGTTGCGCTTCGCGTCCAGGTGCGGGAACAGGTTGAACTGCTGGAACACCATGCCCACCTTGCGGCGCATCTTGTCAATGTCCACGTCGGGGTCGGTGGCTTCAAAACCGCCTACCTGGATGCTGCCCTGGTTGGGCTGTTCCAGCAGGTTGACGCAGCGCAGAAGGGTGGATTTGCCGGAGCCGGAGGGCCCGATCAGGCACACCACCTCGCCCGGGGCCACGTCAAGGCTGATGCCTTTAAGGACCTCGTTGGATCCGTAGGACTTGCGCAGGTCCTTGATTTCCACGCCGGCGGCGTGGATGGTGCCGGTTCCGCCGGAGGAGCGTACGACGTCGTTCATTGTCTTCCCTGCCTATCGCTTGGTCCGCGCGGAGCGGCTTTCGAACTTCCGGGCCAGGAGGCTCAGGGGGATGGTGATGACCAGGTAGAAGGCACCCGCCACCAGGAGCGGCGTCAGGCCGGCGCCCAGGCTGGAGATGCCGTCGCGGCCGAACTTGGTGAGCTCGTACTGTGAGGCCGTCAGGCCCAGGACGTAGATCAGCGAGGAGTCCTTGGTCAGCAGGATGATCTCGTTGGTCAGCGGCGGCAGGACGATCTTGAACGCCTGCGGGATCACGATGGTCACCATGGCCCGCCACTGCGGCATGCCGAGCGAGCGGGCGGCCTCGAGCTGGCCTTTGGGGACAGCCTGCAGGCCGGCGCGGAGGGTTTCGGCGATGTATGCCGAGGCCACCATACCCAGCGAGATCATCACGATGACGGTGACGTTCCACGAGACGCCGAAGGCCAGCGGAACGCCGTAGCCGAAGGCGATGAAGACCAACAGGGCGGGGATGCCGCGGAAGAATTCGATGTAGCCGGTGGCGATCCAGCGGTAGAGCGGAAAGCTGGAGAGCTTCATCAGGGCCAGCAGCAGGCCGCCGGAAAGGCCCACAATGAAGCCCAGGAACGTGTAGACCAGGGTGTTGACCAGGCCGGTGACGAAGATGCCCGGGAACATGGGCCCGATCTTGGCGAAGTTGAAGACACTGTTGCCGATGGTCTCCCAGTCGGTGGCCAGGATCAGCGCGGCGACGGCCACAATAAAGATTCCGGCCTGGACATACAGGCTTACTCTGGCGCGCTGACGTGCGGTCATTGCCATGAATTGCTCACATTCGTTATGCGTGGCAGAGGCCCCGGACGGAAGCGGTACAGCTTATCCGGGGCCCCTGCTGCGTGGTTCTCAGGGCTGGAAAGGGTCCGGGGCTACCGAAGCCCCGTATCCCCGCTCTGGTTTACTTGGCGGCTTCGCCGAACCAGGTGGTCTTGAACTTCTCCAGCGAACCGTCCTCGTTCAGGCGCTCGAGCGTGCCGTTGACCTTCTCGGCCATGGCGGTGTTGCCCTTCTTGATGGAGATGCCCAGCTGCTCGCCGGTGGCGAACTCCTCAACGCTCTTGAACTTGGGGTCGTCCTTGATGGCGTAGCCGAGCACGGACTGGTTGCCCAGCGCAGCGTCGATGGTGCCAGCCTGGAGCGCCTGGACCAGGAGGCCGGTGTCCTCGAACTGCTGGGCGTCGATGCCCTGTTCCTGCGCGTAGTCGGCGCCGGTGGTGGCCTGCTGGACGCCCACCTTCTTGCCCTTGGCGTCGTCCAGGCTGCTGATGCCCGACTCTTCGCTGGCAACGAGGGCCAGGTCGTCATCGAGGTAGGGGGTGGAGAAGTCCATGACGGCCTTGCGGGTGTCCGTGATGGAGATCGAGGAGATGCCCAGGTCGCACTGGGTCAGCGCGGTGCCGGTCTCGATGGCTTCGAAGGAGCTGTCCACGATGCTGAGCTCGGCACCGAGGTCCTTGGCGACCTCCTTGGCGATGTCCACGTCGAAGCCGACGGTCTGGCCGTCCTTCTCGAACTCGAAGGGCTCGTAGGGGATGTCCGAGCAGACGGTGAGCTTGCCTGCGTTGATCAGCTGGATGCCACCTTCCGAGGCGGCGGGGGTGGAGCTGCCGCCGCACGCCGTGAGGGTGAGGGCGCCAACGGCGAAGAGTGCTGCTGCCTTGGCGGTCATTTTGGCCGTGGCCAGGGACTTGAGCTGCATAATTCTTACCTTTTGTTGCAGGGGTATGCGGTACTAAATCGGTTCATAGTGTAGCCCCGATTATGAGATGTGCATCACAGGAAACTTAGTTTCACTATTGGATAACTAAATCACATCAGAAATCAACCCGGCTGAGTGCCCGGCTGTCTCCTATTCCGGACTCTTACCCAACTGAGTAGCAGTAAGTGCCGTTTTCACCCTCCAAAACGACACTTCCTGCTACTCAGTTGGGCGAAGCGGGGGGATCAGTTGCGGATGCCCAAGGCTTCGAGCATCGGACGGAACTTGGCCCAGGTTTCAGCCAGCTCGGCCTCGGGCTGCGAGCCGTCCACTATTCCGCATCCGGCATATAAGCGCACGGTATCCGGAGCTTCGATCACAGCGCCGCGCAAAGCGATGCCCCATTCACCGTTTCCGGCAGCGTCCAGCCAGCCCACGGGCCCGGCGTACGGGCCGCGGTCCAGGTGTTCGAGTTTCCGGATCAGGGCACCGGCAACCTGCGTGGGCGTTCCGCAAACGGCAGCGGTAGGGTGCAAAGCATTGATCAGCGCGAGGCAGGTGGGCACGTGGCCTTCCACCTCTGTGAGCTCTGCCTTAACGTCTGACGCCAGGTGCCAGACGTTCGGCAGTTCGAGGATGAAGGGTTCGTCGTGAGCGTTCATCGCCTCGGAGAACGGCGCCAGCTGCGTGGTGAGCGACTGGATCGCGATTTCGTGCTCGTGCCTTTGCTTCTCGGATCCGGCCAGCACGCGCGTGGCGTAGTCCATGGGGATGCCGTCCTCGCCGTGGGCATCGCGGCGGTCGAGTGTTCCGGCCAGTACGCGCGCCTGCGCGGTCCGGCCCTCCACCTGGATCAGCATCTCCGGGGTCGCACCCACCAAACCATCAACGCCGTACGTCCAGCATTCGCGGTACCGCACCGCGAGTTCGCGCAGCACCTTCGCGGCATTCACGCCGGTGGGGACGGTGGCCACAACGTCCCGCGCCAGTACCAGCTTTTCCAGCGCCCCGGTCCGGATTTCCGCCACCCCCGCTTCAACGGCCGCCATCCAGGCTTCCTCGCTGAGGGCTCCCGTGTGCAGCGTGGCGCCGGCGGCCAGGGGGAGAGGGCGTACGACGGCGCCGCCGGCCCGGGCGGGAACCTCACCGTGGTCAGGGTTCCCGGCGGAGTCCGCTGCCGCCGCCGGCCGCCCGCCGCTCAGCCAGCGGTCCAGCGCGGCGAGGGCACCCTCTTCGGTGAGGTCGCCGTCGTCGAACGTCAGCTGGGTAAGCCAGACCTGGCCGTCCCGCACGCCCACCACGATCTCCGGCACGACCAGGCGGGATTCGTGGGCGGAGGTCTTGGAGAAGGCGAAGGAGCCGAAGGCCACCGGGCCCGTGCCAGGCAGCTCCACGGAATCGGTGATCTCGGCTTCGATGACGAGGTGCCGCCACCAGATGTCGGCTTCCAGGAAGCGCTCCGGGCCCGTGGCCGTGAACCGCGCGATCTCGCCAAAGCCCGCAAGCCCGGCCTCCCGCCGCGTCCAGCAGAGAACATCGTCCCGGACCAAGAACGAAGGCAGCCCGCCGGGGAATGCTTTTCCATCCAGGGGGATTGTCAAGGTGCGGAAGGTGCTCGTCATGATTGCCTCAACGCTACCCGAAAGTACTTAAAGGTACTTGCGAAACCGCGTACCTTGGACGCGGTCCGCTCCCGTGCCCTCTTTCACCGGCGGGGCGTACCCTTCAGCTATGGACGCGGAAGTCCGCAGGCTCACGCTCAGCACCGGTATCACCGTCCCATGCCTGATCCAGGGCGATCCCACGGCCAGGCCGCTGCTCCTCCTGCATGCCTGGGGTGAATCGCGCAGGTCCTTTGACCGCCTGGTCCCGCTGCTGCCTTGGTTCCGCACCGCCGCTCCGGACCTCCGCGGACAGGGTGAGGCCGACAAGCCACGCCACGGCTACTCCCTGCGTGACCAGGCCGGGGACGTGGCGGCCATCCTCGATGCCTTGGGGCTGGAATCGGCAGCCGTGCTCGGCTCTTCGAGCGGCGGTTATGTGGCCCAGCAGTTGGCTTTGGGCCAGCCGGGACGCGTGGATGCGCTGGTACTTGTGGGCTCGCCCCTCAGCCTTGCCGGCCGCCCGCCGTTCGCGGACGACGTCGATGCCCTGGCGGATCCGATGGACGAGGCGTGGGTGCGGCAGTCGCTCGAGTGGTTCCCCCTGCACCGGTCCGTCCCGCAGTGGTTCTTTGAGGACCGCGTCCGAGACGGCATGATGATGCCGGCGTACGTCTGGAAGGACGCGCTGCGAGGCCTCTACGAAGCCATCCCGCCCACCGAAGCAGGAACGATCAACGTGCCCGCGCTGATCCTGTACGGCGGGCAGGACACACTGCTGTCCCGGACGGACCAGACAGAGCTGGCGGCACGCATCCCGGGCGCGGAACTGAAGATCTACCCGGACGCCGGCCACCTGGTCCTGTGGGAGTGCCCTGACCTGGTGGCGGAGGATGTTAGGGCATTCCTGCGGCAGCCGTGAGTAAAACGCCCGGTGGTCCGGACGCTGCCGAACATTTGAGACAATGACATGGTGAACCGAGCATCCTTGGATAAGCGTCCGGACGAAGTAGCCACGATGTTTGACGACGTCGCACCGAAATACGACGTCGTCAATGACGTCCTCTCGATGGGGCAGACCCGCCGCTGGCGCAAGGTCGTGGTGGAAGCCATGGAGGTCTCCAAGGGCCAGCGCGTCCTGGACCTGGCCGCCGGTACCGGCACCTCCAGCGAACCATATGCCGATGCAGGCATAGATGTGGTGGCATGCGACTTCTCCCTCGGAATGCTCAAGGTCGGCAAGCGCCGCCGCCCGGACATCGACTTCATCGCCGGCGACGCCACCAACCTGCCGTTCGCGGACAACACGTTTGACGCCACCACCATTTCCTTCGGCCTGCGGAACGTTAACGAGCCCAAGAAGGCGCTGAAGGAGATGCTCCGCGTCACTAAGCCCGGCGGCCGCCTGGTCATCGCCGAGTTCTCCCAGCCCGTGGTTCCGCTCTGGCGCACCATGTACACCGAATACCTCATGCGCGCCCTGCCGGCCATCGCCGTCAAGGTCGCCTCCAACCCGGACGCCTACGTCTACCTGGCCGAGTCCATCCGCGCCTGGCCGGACCAGGACCACCTGGCCTCATGGCTCCAGGAAACGGGCTGGGAAAACGTCACCTACCGCAACCTCACCGGCGGCATCGTGGCGGTGCACCGTGCGTTCAAGGCTCCGGAATCGACGCCCGACAACGGCGCTGCCGCCATCGCTGCGCGCAAAGGCCCGGTGGCCAAGCTGCGCCGCAACATCACCCGCTGACCTGTGAAGGTACTGATTGTCGGCGCGGGTCCGGCCGGATCCACCGCCGCGTACTACCTTGCCAAGGCGGGCATCGAGGTCACGGTCCTGGAAAAGACCAGCTTCCCCCGGGAAAAGGTCTGCGGTGACGGGCTCACGCCCCGCGCCGTCAGGGAAATCCAGAAGCTCGGCCTGCCGCACCCGGAAAACGACGGCTGGCGCCGCAACAAGGGCCTCCGCCTCATTGCCGGGGGCCGCACCATCGAACTGCCCTGGCCCGAGGTCTCCGACTTCCCGCAGTACGGCCTGATCCGCACCCGCCTGGGCTTCGACGAGGAACTGGCCCGGCACGCCCAGGCAGCCGGAGCCATCATCCTTGAGCGGCACAGCGTTACCGACGCCCTCTCCAGCGAAAGCGGCCGCGTGACCGGCGTCCGCGCAGCCCTCCTGGACGAGTCCGGACGCAAGACGGGGGAGACGCGCGAGTTCAGCGCCGACGTCGTCCTCGCCGCCGACGGCAACTCCACGCGCACTGCAGTGTCCCTCGGCATCCAGAAGCGCGACGACCGTCCCCTCGGCGTGGCCGTACGCACCTACTTCACCAGCCCGCGCACTGACGACGACTGGATGGAAGGCTGGCTGGAGCTCCCCGGACGCGACGGCAAGCTGCTGCCAGGCTACGGCTGGGTGTTCGGCGTGGGCGACGGCACCTCCAATGTGGGCCTGGGCATCCTGAACTCCTCGAAGGAATTCGGCAAGCTCGACTACAAGCAGGTCCTGCGTGAGTGGACTGCCGGAATGCCCGCGGACTGGGGCTTCACACCCGAAAACCAGGTAGGCGAAATCCGCGGCGCCGCCCTGCCCATGGGATTCAACCGCACCCCGCACTATTCACCCGGCCTGCTCCTCCTGGGCGACGCCGGAGGCATGGTCTCCCCGTTCAACGGCGAGGGCATCTCCTACGCCATGGAGTCCGCGCGCTTCGCCGCCGAGTTCATCATTGATGCCTCCTCGCGCTCGGCTTCTTCGGGCGGAGCGTACGACGCCGACGCGCACCTTGGCAGGTACGCGGACTATGTGCGCCAGCAGTGGGGATCGCACTTCACCCTGGGCCGCGCGTTCGCCGCGCTGATCGGCAAGCCCGCCGTCATGAAGCTCGCGCTGCGTACGGGCATGCCCATCCCGGTGCTGATGCGGTTTGTGGTGCGGCTTTTGGCTAACCTCACCGACCCGTCGGCGAAGGGCGTCGAGGACCGGATGATCCGTGTCCTGGAATCGCTGGTTCCGGCCACATCCAATACCCCGTCTGCTTCGAACCAGCGGTATCCGCAACAAAAAGTTAGGGTTAACCCGTGACCAACCCCGCAGACCACAGCTGGACCCACGCCGGACACGGCATGACGGCCGCTGAACCTTCGCTCAACACCAGCGCCATCGCCACGGGCCTCCAACTGCCCGCGGGTTTTGCCGCCATTGCCGAGGACGCTGAACTGGGCCCGGCCATCACCAACAACCTGGCCAAGGTGGAGAAGAAGCTCCGCGAAGCCATCGCCAACTCGGATCCCCTGGCTGACGCAACGTCGCGTCACCTGGTGGAAGCCGGCGGCAAGCGGATCCGGCCGCTGCTCACCCTGCTCTGCGCCCACCTCGGCGACGCATCCCTGCCCGCAGTGGTGCAGGCCGCCGTCGTGGTTGAACTGACGCACCTGGCAACCCTGTACCACGACGACGTGATGGACTCCGCCCCGTTCCGCCGTGGCGCCCCCACGGCCCACGAAGTGTGGGGAAATTCCGTAGCCGTCCTCACCGGCGACCTCATCTTTGCCCGCGCCTCCATCCTGGTGTCCGAGCTCGGCTCCCGGGCGCTGGGCATCCAGGCCCGCACCTTCGAGCGCCTGTGCCTGGGCCAGCTGCACGAAACCGTTGGGCCGCGTCCGGACGAGGATCCGGTGGCGCACTACCTCTCCGTGATCGCCGACAAGACCGGATCGCTGGTGGCCGCTTCCGGCCAGCTGGGCGCCATCTTCGCCGGAGCTGATCCCGAATTCGAAAATGTGCTCGTGGAGTACGGCGAGAAGGTGGGGGTTGCCTTCCAGCTCGCGGACGACGTCATCGACGTTACCGGCGTCAAGGTGAAGTCCGGCAAGTCGCCGGGAACCGACCTGCGCGAAGGGGTGCCCACCCTGCCGGTGCTGCTCTTGCGCAAGGCTGCCGATGACGGCGACCAGTCCGCCGTCGAACTTCTCCGGCTGATCGACGGCGACCTGACCTCCGATGAGGCATTGGCCGAGGCTGTTGCCGGACTGCGCGAGCACCCCGTGACTGCAGAATCCTGGGTGGTTGCGCGCCGCTGGGCCAATGAAGCGATTGCCGCGTTGGCCCCGCTGCCCGAAGGCGTGGTCAAGGATTCGCTGTCCAACTTCGCCCTGGCCGTGGTGGACCGCGCCAGCTAGCTTTCTCTGGACATGTCGAAGCCCGGCTCCCCCCAGGCGCCGGGCTTCTCCATGTGCGGCGCCGCCGTCCCGTTCGCCGGGGCGCCTGTTAACGGGATAGCCCCGGTCCGCAACAACAATACGAGTCATATGTTGCTGTGAACCGGGGCTATCTCTCCGTTCGCATCAGACCCGCCGGAGGCGTTTAGCGGATCCGGAAATAGTCTATGACAGGTTTGTCACAAGACGCAAGTCCCTTGTTACTGTCCGTGTCAAAAACTTTCCGCCGCTGGATCTGGAGCCGTCGTGGGGCACTTTGAAGGCCTATGGCGGGATTTGGCGGCAAAGTCGCGGCGTGTCCGCGTCGAAGTGCCCCGGGACGGGCGGGTTGTCCACATGAGGCCGCTTCACACTGCTCCTGGTATGAGCTTCGCGCCACTGTGAATTCATGGACATCGAAACCTTTCTACGGCGTCGGGGCGGCGTTGCCCGGACTGCCCGTCTCCTGAAAGCCGGCTACTCACGAACACGGCTGGACAAGGCACTAGGTGCCCGGCAAATTGTCCGGGTCCGGCGGGGTGTCTACAGCCTGCCGGACGAAGCCGGAGCCCTCGGGTTGGCGCTGCAGCACAATGCCCTACTGACTTGCCTGTCCGGCGCGCCCCTCTACCAGCTGTGGACGATGCAGGAGGCAGACAAGGTCCATCTGAGTCCGGGCCACAAAAAGACCGTGCCCGGAACGTTGACCCACGGCCGCATACTCCATCCTGTGCACCCCTGGCTGCCTGTCGCAGGTTTGGCCGACGTCCTGATCCATGCCTTGCACTGCCTGCCCGAGGTCGAGGCCTTGGTTATGGTTCAAAGCGCGGCACAGCGGGGAGACATCACCCTCGACTTCCTGCGCCGCAAGCTTCCCGGAAACCGTAATGCCCGCGCCCGCTCAGTTCTGGATTATGTGATCCCACGGGCGGACTCTGTTTTGGAGGTCCTGGCCAATTACCACTTCAGCCGGGCGGGGCTTCATGTCCGGAGGCATGTCCAGATTCCAGAAGTGGGCGAGGTGGATTTCCTGGTTGAGGAATGCCTGGTTGTGGAGACCGACGGGGCCACGCACCTGGAGCCCAACCAGGTCAAAAAGGACAGGACGCGCAACAATGCCACGGTGATTGGCGGCCGCCTCTGCCTGCGGTTCGGCTATGCCGACGTCGTCCATCACCCGGAGCGGATGGTGGCCCAAGTGTTGGCGGTGCTCGATCAGAGCCGGCGGGGAGCTTTTAGCGGCCGCTGAGTACCGCCGTCGTGGGGCACTTTGGCCGCTGCAGGCCGAGGAACGGACCCGATATCCCGCGTGTCCGTGTCAAAGTGCCCCAGCAAGGCCGGAGGACCGAAGCAGAGGAGCCCTAGTCCTCTTCGTCGTCCTCGAAGGCCCACTCGAACATGTCGAACACGAACTCGGAGAAGGTGCCTTCTTCGGACTTCCACTGGCCGCGGGCGTTGTTGCGGCGGTACACGATGGGGTCCGGGATGCCGAGGTCGCCCACACGGAAGCCCCAGGTGAACTGCTCTTCCTCGTCCTCGAGGAACATGAGGAAACCTTCGTCGTCCACCTCGAGCTCTTCGGGGTCCCAGAAGTAGTGGTAGGCCTCCATGAGGTCCTCGCAGCCACCCAGGGCGAGGTAGAACTCCCGGAGGACCAGGGGGATCTGGAACTGGTGCTCGGCCAGGGCCTTGTCCAGCTCCTCTTCGGACAGCCCGTCCTCTTCCTGCCATTCATCCTCGAGATACTTCGGAACAAGCGAGCGGAACTTCTCGAGGAACATGTCAGTCATGCTCATATCCTAGCTAATTGCGGACCCTCGCTTCGCCGCCGTCAGGGCCCGGCCGGTGCCACCCCTGGACCGCCAGCGGCACGTACCAGGACCGGCGCCACGCCACCACCCGGAAGGCAAAAACAACAGCCGCAACCAGGCACGCAGTGACGGCATTAAATGAACCCGTCACCCACAGCACCGAGGTAAGGGTTGCCCCGCTGAAGGCCGGCAGCGCATACAGATCCCCGGCATCAAACAGCTGCGGCACCTCGTTGGCAGTAATATCCCGCAGCAGCCCGCCGCCCACCGCAGTAGTGACGCCCAGCAGGACTGCCGCAAGCGGGTTCATTCCCAACGAAATCGCCTTCAGGGTGCCGGTGATGCAGAACAATGCCAACCCGCCGGCGTCGAACAGGACCAAAAGCGAGGTGAAACGCTGGACGCTGGAGTACAGGAAATACACCAGCACCGTTGCCAGCAGCGGCGGCACCAGGTAGGCCGGGTTGGTGAAGGCGGCCGGAACGGTGTTGAGGATGATGTCGCGGATTACGCCCCCGCCCAGGGACACCAGCGAGGCCAAAAGGAGCGAGCCCAGGATGTCGAACCGCTTGCGTGCCGCCAGCAGGGATCCCGAGACGGCAAAGAAAAAGATGCCGGCCAGGTCCAGCCATACCAGGGCGATGTCAAAAGGGAATGTCATGGAGCGTCCCGGCAATTCAAAGAGGGCGGACAGGGCGGCTCCAACGTTACGCTAGCCCCTATGAACAGCCCCATCATGATCGCCTGCGCCCATGGGACGTCCAACACACAGGGAGCCGCGGAGGTCAACGCCCTGCGCGCCGGCATCGCCGCCCTCCGCCCCGGCCTCGACGTCCGGGAAGCGTACGTGGACGTCCAGCAGCCCGACCTGGTGGACGTGGTGGCGGGCCTGCCGGAGGGGGAGTCCGCCGTCGTGGTGCCGCTGCTGCTGAGCGTGGGCTACCACGTGAAGGTGGACATCGCGCGGGCAGTCAAGAGCCGCCCGGGCAGCGCGGCGGCCGCACCGCTGGGCCCGGATCCCCGCCTGGCGGCACTGCTCGACCAGCGGCTGCGCGAAGCCGGGGTAACGGACAACGACGTGATCGTGCTGGCCGCTGCCGGTTCGTCCAACCCCAACGCCGCGCTCAGCGTGGAGGAGCTGCTGGGCCAGCTGCAGGAGCTGCGGTCCAACCGGATCGTGGCCGCCTATGGTGCCTCCGCCAAGCCTTCCGTGCCCGACGCCGTCGCGATGCTTCGGGAGGAACTGGAAGGCGGTGCCGGCGCGGGGGAGTCCGCGGGAGCGGTCGACGTCGGCGGGCGCGTCGTGATTGCCTCATACCTCCTGGCGCCGGGCTTCTTCCACGACCAGCTCGCCAAAGCGGGCGCCGACCTCATCACCGAGCCGCTGCTGCCGTCCCCGGTGCTCGCCGAGATTGCGTTGGAACGGTACGACGCCGCCGTCGCGAAGGCCCGGGAAGCCGCCGCAGCAGCGCCGGCTGCGCAGCCGGCGAAACCGAAGGTTAAGGGCCCGGCGGAAGCCGCCGCGGACCGCCCGTCCGATGCACAGCATGAAGGCTTCTTCAAGGCCGTCCGGCGTTTCGTGACGAAATATTTCCCTAGGTGACTTAGCGTTTCCGGGCCTTTGTGACGCAATTCGGGCGGGACCTACAGTCGATGCATGACTGATACAGCTCTAGCCGGAGCGTCCGCGGACTCCGCTGCCCCTAAGCGCCCCGCCCGCCCTGCCCGTCCCGCTGCAAAGCCGCACGGGCAGTGGAAAGTGGACGGCAAGACGCCCCTGAACGCCAACGAAACCTGGAAACAGGAAGACGACGGCCTTAACGTGCGCGAGCGTATCGAAACCATCTACGCCAAGGAAGGCTTCGACGCCATCCCGGGCCAGGACCTGCACGGCCGGTTCCGCTGGTGGGGACTGTACACCCAGCGCAAGCAGGGGATCGACGGCGGCAAGACCGCAACGCTGGAGCCGCACGAGCTCGAAGACAAGTACTTCATGCTCCGTGTGAGGATCGACGGCGGCGCGCTCACCACCGAGCAGCTGCGCGTCATCGGCCAGATCTCCGTGGACTTCGCTCGGGACTCCGCCGACCTCACGGACCGCCAGAACATCCAGCTGCACTGGATCCGCGTGGAGGACATCCCCGAAATCTGGAACCGCCTGGAAGGTGTTGGCCTGTCCACCACCGAGGCCTGCGGCGACGTTCCCCGCGTGATCCTGGGCTCGCCCGTGGCCGGCATCGCCAAGGACGAGATCATCGACCCCACCCCGCTGATCGCCGAGCTGGGGGAGCGGTTCATCGGCAACCCGCTGCTGTCCAACCTGCCCCGCAAGTACAAGACCGCCATCACCGGGCATCCGAGCCAGGACGTGGTCCACGAGATCAACGACTTCGCCCTCGTGGGTGTGCGCCACCCCGAGCTGGGCATCGGCTACGACCTCTGGGCCGGCGGCGCGCTGTCCACCAACCCCATGCTCGGCAAGCGCCTGGGCGCCTTCGTGACTCCGGAGCAGGCCGCGGATGTGTGGCTCGGCGTCACCAGCATCTTCCGCGACTACGGCTACCGGCGCATGCGCACCAAGGCCCGCCTGAAGTTCCTGATGGCCGACTGGGGACCGGAGAAGTTCCGCCAGATCCTGGAGGACGAATACCTGGGCTACAAGCTGGCCGACGGCCCCGCCGCGCCCAAGCCCACCACCCCCGGCGACCATGTGGGCGTGCACGAGCAGAAGGACGGCAAGTTCTTCATCGGCGCCACGCCGGTGGCCGGCCGCCTGTCAGGGGCCGCCCTGGTCAAGCTCGCGGACACCCTTGAGGCCCGCGGCTCCTACCGCCTGCGCACCACCCCGCACCAGAAGCTCGTTGTCCTGGACGTCGAGAAGGACCACGTGGAGCCCCTGGTGGCCGAGCTCGACGCGCTGGGCCTGTCCGCCCGCCCGTCCGTGTTCCGCCGCGGCACCATCGCCTGCACCGGCATCGAGTACTGCAAACTGGCCATCGTGGAGACCAAGCACACCGCCGCCACCGCCGTTGCCGAACTTGAGCGCCGCCTGGCCGACCTCGCCGAATCCGGCGAGCTGCCGCACGCGCTGTCCCTGCACATCAACGGCTGCCCCAACTCCTGCGCCCGCATCCAGACCGCGGACATCGGGCTTAAGGGCATGATGCTTCCCACGCCCGACGGCGACCCCTCCCCGGGTTTCCAGGTCCACCTGGGCGGCGGGCTGGCTTCCAGCAGCCGCGAAGAGGCCGGCCTGGGACGCACCGTCCGCGGCCTAAAGGTGTACGTGGACGACCTGCCCGACTACGTTGAGCGCGTTGTCCGCACCTTCGTTGCCCAGCGCGCCGAGGGCCAGACCTTCGCCGAATGGGCCCACGCAGCAGACGAGGAGGCACTCCAGTAATGAGCAAGCACGCACTCGGAGTAGACCCTGTGGTTGAGCCGGCTGAGGCAAAGGCGACGGTGGTTGAGCTTGTCGAAACCAAGGCTGCCGAAACCCCCAAGCTCCGCTCGAAGGAAGAGCTGAAGGCCCTGGCCGAAGCCGGCGCCGCCGAGCTTGGCTGGGACGCCCCAGCCCGCGACGTCATCGCCTGGGTGGAGCGCAACTTCGACCTGCCCGCCGTCGCCGTCGCCTGCTCCATGGCCGACGCCGTCCTGCCGGCCCTGGTCGCGGACCAGATGCCCGGCGTCGACGTCCTGTTCCTGGAGACCGGCTACCACTTCCCGGAAACCTACGCCACGCGTGACGAGGTGGCCGCAAACCTCCGCGTCAACGTGGTGGACGTGCGCCCCGAGAACACCGTGGAACAGCAGGACCGCCTCCTGGGCAAGGACCTCTTCGCCCGCGACGCCGCCCAGTGCTGCGCCCTCCGCAAGGTGGCCCCGCTGCGCCGCACCCTGTCCGGCTACGAACTCTGGTTCACCGGCGTCCGCCGTGACGAGGCACCCACGCGCACCAACACCCCGCTGGTCACCTGGGACGAGGCCAACGGCCTGGTCAAGGTGAACCCGGTGGCCGCGTGGACCTTCGACCAGCTGGTCCAGTACTCGGACGACAACCTCCTGCCCGTCAACCCGCTGCTTTCCCAGGGTTACCCCTCCATTGGCTGCCAGCCCTGCACCCGGAAGGTGGCGCCGGGCGACGACCCCCGCGCCGGCCGCTGGGCAGGGACCGACAAGACAGAATGCGGACTACACGTATGAGCACTTCCCTAACCGAGGAGACCACCCAGGTGACTGAAGCCGCCGTTTCCACGCGCCTCTCCAGCCTGGACACCCTTGAGTCCGAGGCCATCCACATCATCCGCGAGGTTGTTGCCGAGTTCGAGAAGCCCGCGCTGCTCTTCTCCGGCGGCAAGGACTCCGTGGTGATGCTGCACCTGGCCACCAAGGCATTCTGGCCCGGCAAGGTCCCGTTCCCCGTGCTGCACGTGGACACCGGCCACAACTTCCCGGAGGTCATCGACTTCCGCGACCGCACCGTGGAGCGCCTGGGCCTGAGGCTCGTGGTCGGCTCCGTGCAGGAGTTCATCGACCGCGGCGAGCTCGCCGAGCGTGCCGACGGCACCCGTAACCCGCTGCAGACCGTCCCGCTGCTGGACGCCATCCAGCAGAACAAGTTCGACGCCGTGTTCGGCGGCGGCCGCCGCGACGAGGACAAGGCCCGCGCCAAGGAGCGCATCCTGAGCCTGCGCGACGAGTTCGGCCAGTGGGACCCGCGCAACCAGCGCCCCGAGCTGTGGAACCTCTACAACGGCCGCCACACCGTGGGCCAGCACGTCCGCGCGTTCCCCATCAGCAACTGGACCGAGCTGGACATCTGGCGCTACATCGAGCGCGAGAACATCGAGCTGCCCGGCCTGTACTACGCCCACGAGCGCGAGGTTTTCGCCCGCGACGGCATGTGGCGCGCAGTGGGCGAGGTGTCCCAGCCGCTGCCCCACGAGGAAGTCATCACCAAGACCGTCCGCTACCGCACCGTGGGCGACATGTCCTGCACCGGCGCCGTCGAGTCCGACGCGTACACGGTGGCCGACGTCGTGGTTGAAGTCGCTGCCTCCACCCTCACCGAACGTGGCGCCACCCGTGCAGATGACCGCATCTCCGAGGCAGCCATGGAAGACCGCAAGAAGGACGGGTATTTCTAAATGAGCACGATTTCCGAGATTTCGACAGGCTCACTCACCGAAGGCCTGCCCACTACGCTCTTCCGTTTCGCCACCGCAGGATCGGTCGACGACGGCAAGTCCACTTTGGTGGGCCGCCTCCTTCACGATTCCAAGGCAATCCTGGCTGACACGCTCGACGCCGTTGCCCGCACCTCCGCAGACCGCGGCTTCGGCGGGGAAAAGGGCGGCATCGACCTGGCGCTGCTGACCGACGGCCTGCGTGCCGAGCGCGAGCAGGGCATCACCATCGACGTGGCCTACCGCTACTTCGCCACCGACCGCCGCAGCTTCATCCTGGCCGACTGCCCCGGGCACGTGCAGTACACCAAGAACACGGTGACGGGCGCGTCTACTGCGGATGCCGTCGTCGTACTCATCGACGCCCGCAAGGGTGTGCTGGAACAGACCCGCCGGCACCTGTCCGTGCTGCAGCTGCTGCGTGTGGCGCACGTGATCGTGGCCGTGAACAAGATCGACCTGGTGGACTTCAGCGAGTCCGTGTTCCGCGAGATCGAAGCCGACGTGCAGCAGGTGGGCCGCGAGCTGGGCCTCGGCTCCGACGGCATCGCCGACCTGCTGGTGGTACCCGTTTCGGCGCTCGACGGCGACAACGTGGTGGAGCGCTCGGAGCGGACCCCCTGGTACACCGGCCCGGCTCTGCTTGAGGTGCTCGAGACCCTGCCCGCCGCCGACGAGCTGGAAAGCCACCTTGAGAGCTTCCGTTTCCCGGTGCAGCTGGTCATCCGTCCGCAGGGCGCGCTGGCTCCCGACGCTGTGGCCGCCGGCCTGGATGTGGAGGCTTACCGCGACTACCGCGCGTACGCCGGCCAGATCACCGAAGGTTCCGTCAAGGTGGGGGACAAGGTCTCCGTGCTGACACCCGGCCAGGACCCCCGCACCACCACTGTGGTGGGCATCGACTTCGCCGGCGCCTCGCTGGAGGAAGCTGCCGCCCCGCAGTCCGTGGCCATCCGCCTGGCGGAGGAGTTCGACGTCGCCCGCGGTGACACCATTGCTGCTGCCGGCACCGTCCGGGAAGCGTCAGCCGACCTGTACGCGGCCCTGTGCTGGCTGTCCCCGAAGCCGCTCCGTGAGGGCCAGAAGGTGCTGGTGAAGCACGGCACCCGCACGGTGCAGGCGCTGGTCCGCAACGTGTCCGGCAAGCTGGACCTCGCGTCCTTCAAGCTGGAGCCCGCCTCGAACCTGGAACTGAACGACATCGGCCACGCGCAGCTCCGGCTCGCCGCGCCGCTGCCGCTCGAGAACTACCTGCACCACCGCCGCACCGGCGCGTTCCTGGTGATCGACCCGCTGGACGGCAACACGCTCGCCGCAGGCCTGGTCAAGGACCACCCGGGCGACCACGAGGACGAGCGCTACAGCATCTGATTTTCGCCGCCGAAACCGCGGCTTGTTCGCGAAACCTAACCTTCACGGTCCGGTTTCGCGAACAAGCCGCGGTTTTGCCGTTTCTACCGCGCTGCAAGACTACTTTGCTCGCAAAATCGATACCTCCAGGGAACGAATTTGCCAACAAAATGCAGCATCCGTGTTTGGTTATGTATGGTCTCGGATGGTTGTAGGGTCAAAACCGAGTAAATGCTGGACTTGATTGCGACGGCACACCCAATGGATGCCATTGCCCCTGGTTTGCATAAACATCTTTCCGTCCTGTCCGTTTGAGTTGCACCAAGGACAGTCAGCCACCCATCGTGTTGAATAGACGGTGCCATCCTGTGTCTTCTCGTAGACGGATCTAACGGCCCCAAAAGGCTGCACAACGAGACCCTCTGGCTGTAGAACAAATCGTAGGTAAAGCGACGCCGTCAGCACGGAAAGAGACAGCAACCCTACCAGGGGAGTGAAAAGTGAAAGCCAGGCTGCGTCTGGTTTCCAAGCGAATGCCATGAAAAGAAATGACGCGATCGTACATAAGGATGCTGCGGCAGTTACCCAGTTGTCAGGAAGAAAGCTACGTTTCTGGGACTGCCGCTCAATCGTTGTTCGTTGCTGGTAGGGATCGGTAGGATCCTTCCCGAAAATTCTCTGATGAGCAGTCACGTCTCGGCCCGCCTGGACGCCATTCTGATTGTTCCCATAAAGCCTTGAACCGGCGTCATGCATCTCTGACCCGCGCAGATGAGTTATCGGTCGACCACAACCGCAGAACTCGTAGTCATGTGGTGGCGTCCGTCCACATTCGCAGCTGTACATTTTCCTAATCTCCCCGTGTCGTCTGTCGAGAGTGAATACAGTCATCAGCGTGCCGTGTGGGTATGACAGAGGGACGCAGAGCACAGCCGTTTGAAACCGCGGCTTGTTCGCGAAACCTAACCTTCACGGTCCGGTTTTGCGAACAAGCCGCGGTTTTGCCGTTTCTGCCGGTTACTGCTGCCCTTCGAGGATCGACTTGAGCCTCTGCAGGTCCTTCCGGGTCTCGCGGCGGATCATCGGCTCCATGACCAAACCTGCGAGCTTGGAGAAACCCGAGGGCTTTCCGGTGTTGCCCAGCGTCATCCGGGTGCCGCCGCCTTCATCGGTCCAGGTGTAGGTGGTCTGCATCGGGAACGGACCCTGGGCGGTGCGCATCACCAGCTTTTCGCCGGGAACGTATTCCACAAACTCATAGGTGTAGTTCAGCTCCCGGCCCAGGAACTTTGCGGTGAACGCCACCTTGGAACCTGTACCGGTTGGGCCGTCAGTCAGCCGCTGGGATTTATGGATGTTGACGTACCACTTCGGCGCGTTGTCCGGGTTGGCCGCATACGCCGCCACCTCCGCGCGCGGCCGATTGATGAGGATCTCGGTCTGGACGTTCACCATGTTTGCGTCTCCTTCAGGGGGTACCGGGTTTAGCCTAGGACTTACGTTAGTCCTCGGCGGTGCAGTGGGAGACGGAGCATGGAAACCATCAACAGCAAGCTTCTCAACTGGGCGTCCATCCTGGATGACCAGACCCGGAAACAGGCCGTGATGACGGCCGAGTTGCCGTTTATCTACCCGCACCTGGCGCTCATGCCGGACGCGCACCTGGGCAAGGGCGCTACCGTAGGTTCTGTCATCCCAACCCTGCGGGCGATTATTCCCGCCGCAGTAGGTGTGGACATCGGCTGCGGCATGATCGCCGTCCGCACTCAGTACAGGCTGAAGGACCTCCCGGCGGACAGGAAACGGATCCGGGAGGACATCGAGCGGGTCATTCCGCTGTCCGCCGGCCACAACAACAAGAAGGTCCTGCCCACCGCCGAACCCCGGATCGCCGAACTGAAGGCGCTGGCCTCAAAAGCGGGGTTCGATCCCGCCCAATACGTGGCCAAATGGGAACTGCAGCTGGGATCCCTGGGCTCGGGCAACCACTTCATCGAAGTCTGCGCGGACGAGGCTGACGACGTCTGGCTGTTCCTGCACTCCGGCTCACGGGGTATCGGCAACAAGATCGCCCAGCACCATATCGGCGTCGCCCGGCACGTCGGGCGGAAGGACCAGGTTTACCTGCCCGACCCGGACCTCGCCTATCTCGACGAGGGGACGCCGCAGTTCGACCGGTATATCGCCGAGCTGCGGTGGGCCCAGCACTTCGCGCTGTTGAACCGCGAGGAGATGATGGACCGGGTGAGCGCCCAATTCAGCCGCTGGGTGGGCGGGCCGGTGCAGGAACGCGAACGGATCAACTGCCACCACAACTTCACTCAGCAGGAGACGCACTACGGCAAGTCCTTGTGGGTGTCGCGAAAGGGCGCCATCAAAGCCGAGCGCGGCGATCCCGGACTGATCCCCGGATCCATGGGGACGGCGTCGTATGTTGTGGAAGGGCTCGGCAACCCGGAGTCTCTGAACTCGTCGCCGCACGGCGCGGGCCGGGAGTACTCACGCAACGCCGCCCGAAAGACATTTTCGCTCGAGGAGCTGAAGCGGGCCATGCGCGGCATTGAGTTCCGCGCGTCGGAGGCATTCATCGACGAAATTCCCGCCGCGTACAAGCCGATCGACCAGGTGATGCAGGACGCCGCAGACCTGGTGACGGTCCGGCACAAGCTGCGGCAGCTAGTCAACGTCAAAGGCAACTAGCTGGACCCGGATTCGGCTTCGCCGGTTTTCGAAGAGAAGGACCCATAACGGGTGAGGTAAAGGGACATCCCCACAAAGGCGGCCACGCCCAGGAGCGGTCCCGCCCAGAGGGCGGCCGGCGTGCCACGAAGGAGTACCGCGGCGGCCCCGAAGATGCTCCCGATAACGCCCGCGCCCGGGCCGGCCCCAGCAAACCTGCCGCGGATGTCCCGGCTCAGTTGGCGGTGTCTGCTGCCGTACAGGACGGCGACGAGAATCAAAGCGACACCCGTAATCACCGGCCACGGCCATGACGCCGTTGCCACCACTCCCACGGTCAGCCCTAGCATGCCGGCCAGGACCAGCCAATAATTCCTTACGGTGCCAGTAACAGCAGTGTTCATCAGCATCCCCCAGGTGACGTCATATCGGCCGGCAGGCTACAAATCTAACTAAAGACTGCGGAAAACAAAGCGCACTCACACCGCCGAATGTGACGCTAGATGAACCTGCGTGACCCCCCGTTTAGGCTTCATTGAACGGGTTTATGTCACTCCCTATGGTGAAACAATGACTAGTTCCAAGCCCGGGATGATCCGCATCGTGGCAGGCGAAAGCGCAGCACCCAAGCGCAAGCGTGCCGTCGAGGCTGCCCTGGCGGTCGGGCTGGTCCTCCTGATTGTGGTGGGAGCTGTTGTGGCCTCCACTGTTTCGCGTAACACTGAGGCCCAGGCCGTGGTCCCCACCCCCGCCGCGGAGCTCAAATTGGGGTACTTCGGCAACGTCACGCATGCGCCGGCCCTGGTGGGCGTCAAAGAGGGCTTCCTGGCCGAATCGCTGGGGAACACCACCCTGAGTACCGAGACATTCAATGCCGGTCCCGCTGCCATCGAGGCGCTGAATGCCGGCGCCATCGACGCCGCATACATCGGCCCCAACCCGGCCATCAACTCGTTCGTGAAGAGCCAGGGCGAGTCCGTGAAGGTCATTGCCGGCGCTGCCGCGGGCGGTGCCCAACTGGTGGTTAAGCCTGAAATCACTTCCGCCGCAGACCTTATGGGCAAGACCATCGCGTCCCCGCAACTGGGAGGGACGCAGGACGTGGCCCTGCGCGCGTGGCTGGCGGACCAGGGCTACAAGACCAACGTTGACGGCAGCGGCGACGTCGCCATCAACCCCACCGAAAATGCGCAGTCCCTGAAGCTTTTCCAGGACGGAAAGCTCGACGGCGCCTGGTTGCCTGAGCCGTGGTCCTCCCGGCTGGTGCTCCAGGCCGGAGCCAAGGTGCTGGTGGACGAAAAGGACCTGTGGGACGGAACCGGAACCGGCAAGCCCGGCGAGTTCCCTACCACCATCCTGATCGTGAACCAGAAATTCGCCGCCGAACACCCGGAGACGGTCAAGGCGCTCCTCACCGGCCACGCCAAGTCGGTCGCCTGGCTCAACGAGGCACCCGCGGAACAGAAGGCCGGCGTCATCAACTCCGCCCTGCAGGAATCGGCCGGCGCAGCCCTGGCCCCGGATGTGCTGGAACGTTCACTGGCCAACATCACCTTCACCCTTGACCCGCTGGCCGGAGGCTACCCGCGCCTGCTTCACGACGGCGTCGAGGCGGGCACCACCAAGCAGGCCGACATCAACGGGCTCTTCGACCTCCGCGCACTCAACGAGGTCACCGCCGCTGCGGGCAGCACCACCAAGATTTCAGCAGCCGGCCTCGGCCAGGACTGATCCACCCCACTACCTAAGGACGGCACCATGCCAGTCGTACTGGAAAACCTGGGCAAGCGCTTCGGCGACGGCGCCCCGGTGCTGGACGACGTCAACGCCACCATCGCGCAGGGCGAGTTCGTTGCCCTCCTCGGTGCGTCCGGCTGCGGCAAATCCACCCTGCTGAACATCATCGCGGGGCTGGAGGCGCCGACGTCGGGCGCCCTGGAAGTGCCCAGCGACGGTGCCGCCTTCATGTTCCAGGACGCGGCCCTCTTCCCGTGGCTCACCGCCCGGGAAAACATCGAGCTGGCCCTGAAGCTGCGCGGGGTGGGCAAGGCCGAGCGGCGGATCAAGGCACAGGAGCTCCTGGAGCTCGTGCACCTGGGATCCGCCGGGGACAAGCGCCCGCATGAGCTGTCCGGCGGCATGCGGCAGCGCGTGTCCCTGGCCCGGTCGCTCTCGCAGGACCGTCAGCTGCTGCTCATGGACGAGCCGTTCGCCGCGCTGGACGCCATCACCCGGGACCTCCTGCACGACGAGCTGGAGCGCATCTGGAAGGAAACCGGCCGCACCATCGTCTTTGTGACCCACAACGTCCGCGAAGCCGTCCGGCTGGGCCAGCGCGTGCTGCTGCTGTCCTCCCGGCCCGGCCGCGTTGTCCAGGAATGGGCCGTCACCGAGGAACATCGAACCGACGCCGGGCTTGCCGGCCAGCTGACCGGGGTCATCACCGCCCGGCTGCGGGAGGAGATTCGCCGCCATGCCAAGTAACCACACTCCGCTCGCTGAAGCCCCGTCCGAACCATCCGAGACCCGGCACGTCCATGCCGCTTTGACGAGGACTTCCACCGGGAAAGAGGACCTGCGGGAACTTGAGTCCGGGCTGGACTCGCTGCAGTCCGATGCCGACCGCAAGCACCGCATCGAGTGGAGCCGGATCCTCCTGCCGATCGCCGCTCTGGCTGTCCTGATCCTGGTCTGGCAGTTCTACGTCTCCCTGGGCGTCAAGCGCCGCGACCTGGTACCCGGCCCGCTGGATGTTGTGAGCCAGATGGGCGTCCTCTGGAACGAGGGCAAACTCCAGGAAGCCCTGTGGACGTCCATGCAGCGCGGACTGGTTGGGTTCCTGATCTCGGTGGCCATTGCCACACCCATCGGCCTGCTGCTGGCACAGGTTGCACCGCTGCGCCGCGCCTTCGGCCCGCTGATCTCCGGCCTGCAGGTCCTGCCTTCCGTGGCATGGGTCCCCGCGGCCATCATCTGGTTCGGCCTCACCGACGCCACCGTCTATTTCGTGGTGTTCATGGGCGCCATCCCGTCCATCATCAACGGGCTGATCTCAGGTGTGGACCAGATCCCGCCGCAGTACCGGCGCGTGGGGACCGTCCTGGGCGCTTCCCGGCTGCAGATGGCGCTCCAGGTCATCCTCCCGGCCGCACTTCCCGGATACCTGGGTGGCCTCAAGCAGGGCTGGGCCTTCTCCTGGCGCTCACTCATGGCCGCGGAAATCATCGCCGTGGGCGGGACCATCGGCTTCGGCCTGGGCTCGCTGCTCGACCAGGGCCGCATCCTGTCCGACATGACCGTGGTGATGTCGGCAATCCTGCTGATCCTCGCCGTCGGCATCCTGATTGAACTGCTGGTGTTCGGTCCCATCGAGAAGCGCCTGCTGCGCAGCCGCGGCCTCCTCTCCGGCAGCACCCGGTAGCCCTTACACCACCCTTGCAAGGCCCGACGGCGACCTCCCGCCGTCGGGCTTTGCTGTGTGCTTGCGCTTTTGCCCGCCGCCGTCGTGGGGCACTTTGGAAGGGACACGCCGCGGCTTGAGGGTGATCCGCCACTCTGGCCCGCCAATGTGCCCCACGACGGCGGGTCCCTGGGTCCCGTGACAGACTGGCCGGATGACCGTCAGCTTCGTGTGCCGCACCGAATCAGCGCTGCCTCCGGAACGCCTCTTCGACCTGGCCCGCAGCATCGACGTACACGTGAACTCGCAGCAGGAAGCGGGGGAGCGGGCCGTGGCTGGTGTGACGTCCGGGCTGATCGAAGAGGGCCAGGAGGTGACGTGGCGGGCGCGGCACTTCGGGATTCCCCTGACCATGACGAACCGCATCACCCACATGGACTTCCCAAGCAGCTTCACGGACGAGCAGGTCCGCGGCCCCTTCAAGAGCTTCCGCCACATCCACGAATTCAAAGCGACCGCCACCGGCAGCGCCATGACGGACCGGGTGGAGTTCACCGCCCCGTTCGGGTTCCTGGGCCGGCTGGCAGAGCGGCTGGTGCTGGCCGGCTACCTGGAGAAGCTCATCGTCCACAGGGGCCGGTTCCTTGCCGGCCTGGCCTGATGCATCCTTTGTGACGCAGCGTTACCTTACGTGAACTGGTGTTGCTCGGCCTTTGTGGGCGATTGTGACGCGGCCCTACCGTTGATTCATGGCAATTCAGGATATCTACCCCACAGCGCTGCGCCTCCTCGGCCGCCCCGTGCTGGTGGTGGGCGGCGGCCCCGTTGCTGCACGCCGCGCCAAGGGGCTGCTCGACGCCGGTGCACGGGTCACCGCCGTGGCTCCCGTTGCCTCTCCCGCGCTCCGGGAACTGGCCGACGCCGGCCTTCTCACCTGGGAGCCGCGCACCTACCGTCCGTCCGACGTCGACGGTGTCTGGTTCGTCCAGACCGCCACCGGTGATGCCGCCGTGGACGCGCAGGTTTCGGCCGACGCCGAGGCGCAGCGCGTCTGGTGCGTCAACGCCTCCGACCATGAAGCCTCCGCAGCCTGGACGCCCGCCGTCGCCGAAGTTGACGACGTCAAGATCGCCGTCAACGCCGGGGGAGACCCCCGCCGTGCCATGGCCGTGCGCGACGCCGTCGCCACCGCCCTGGAAACCGGTGACCTTCCGCTGCGCCGCCGCCGCGCCCACCGGGGATCAGTTGCCCTGGTTGGTGGCGGCCCCGGTGACACCGGCCTCATCACCGTCCGCGGCCGTCGACTGCTGGGCCAGGCTGACGTTGTGGTGGCGGACCGCCTGGGTCCGCGTGAACTCCTCAACGAACTGGCCCCAGACGTCCGCGTGATCGAGGTCGGCAAGACCCCCGGCCACCACCCCGTGCCGCAGGCCGAGATCAACCGCATCCTCGTCGACGAAGCCCTCGCCGGCCACCGCGTGGTCCGGCTCAAGGGCGGCGACCCCTACGTCTTGGGCCGCGGCGGCGAGGAAGCCGAACACTGCCGGCAGCACGGCGTCGAGGTTGAAGTGGTTTCCGGCGTCACCTCCGCGATTTCCGTTCCTGCAGCAGCCGGCATTCCGGTCACGCACCGGGGACTGGCCAAAGGCTTCAGCGTGGTCACCGGCCACGAGGAACTGTCCGAGGTTCCGGCCCGCCCGGACCACACGATCATCCTGCTCATGGGCGTGGGCCAGCTCCGCGAATCCGCGTCCGCCCTCGGCAAAGCCGGCCTGCCCGGTGACACCCCGGTTGGTATTGTGGAGAACGGCTACTTGCCGGACCAGCGCGTCACCATTGGCACGCTCGGTTCCATTGCGGACCAGGCCGAGGCCGCCGGCGTCGCAAATCCCGCAGTCATTGTCATCGGCGACGTTGTGCGCGTGAGCCCGTTCGCGCCGTCGCACTTCCGAACCGCTGACTACAGCACCACCACCCCGAACAAGCCCCGAGTCCTCACCACCTAGCCCACCAACCCAACCGGGTAGCGCCAAGTGTCGTTATGAGCCGTCAAAACGACAGTTAGTGCTACTTGGTTGGGCCGGAACGAACAAAAGGAACACAGCCGTGTCATCAAGCACTACCGTAGGTTCTGCCGAACGTCCGCTGCGCGTCGCCGTCGTGGGCTCCGGCCCGGCCGGCGTCTACGCCGCCGACATCCTCACCAAGAGCGAAGCCGTCAAGAGCGGCGAGCTGACCGTGAGCATCGACCTCTTTGACCGCTACCCGGCACCCTACGGCCTGATCCGCTACGGCGTTGCCCCGGACCACCCCCGCATCAAGGGCATCGTCAACGCCCTGCACAAGGTCCTGGACCGCGGCGACATCCGCTTCTTCGGCAACGTGGACTACGGCACAGACCTCACCATCGAGGACCTCCGCACCCACTACGACGCCGTCATCTTCGCCACCGGCGCCATCAAGGACGCGGACCTGAACATCCCCGGCATCGAGCTGGACGGCTCCTACGGCGGCGCGGACTTCGTCTCCTGGTACGACGGCCACCCCGACGTTCCCCGCGAATGGCCCCTCGAGGCCAAGGAAATCGCCGTCATCGGCAACGGCAACGTGGCCCTGGACGTGGCCCGCGTCCTGTCCAAGCACGCCGACGACCTCCTGGTCTCCGAGATCCCGGACAACGTCTACGCCGGCCTGAAGGCCTCGCCCGTCACCGACGTGCACGTCTTCGGCCGCCGCGGCCCGGCCCAGGTCAAGTTCACCCCGCTGGAGCTGCGCGAGCTGTCCCACTCCAAGGACGTGGACATCATCCTGTACCCGGAGGACTTCGAGTTCGACGAGGAATCCGACCGCCAGATCCAGACCAACAACCAGACCAAGACCATGGTTGGCACGCTCACCAACTGGATCGCAGAACAGCCCGAGGACCTCTCCGAGCTCAAGGCTTCCCGCCGCCTGCACCTGCACTTCCTGCACAGCCCGGTGGAGATCTACGACGACGCCGAGACGCCGGGCAAAGTTGCCGGCATCAAGTTCGAGCGCACCGAGCTGGACGGCACGGGTAACGCCCGCGGCACCGGCGAGTTCGTGGACTACCCGGTCCAGGCCGTCTACCGTGCCATCGGCTACTTCGGTTCCGCCCTGCCGGAGATCGAGTTCGACCACAAGAAGGGGGTCATCCCGAACGACGGCGGCCGCGTCCTGGATGCGTCCGGCACCCACGTGCCGGGCATCTACGCCACGGGTTGGATCAAGCGCGGACCCGTCGGCCTGATCGGCCACACCAAGGGCGACGCCCTGGAAACCGTGACCTACCTGCTGGAAGACCGCGAAAACCTTCCGGTGGCCAGCGTTCCCGAGGCGGACGCCGTCGTCGAACTCCTGGACGGCCGCGGCGTGCAGTTCACCAGCTGGGAAGGCTGGCTGGCACTGGACGCGCACGAGCTCGCCCTCGGTGCAGCTGCCACGGAGGCCGGCGGCTCGCACGGCGTCGAGGTCAAGCGTGAGCGCATCAAGGTTGTGCCGCGCGAGGACATGGTGGCCATCTCCCGCGACGGCGTGGCCGCGCAGGTCTAAGACACCACAAGCAACGCGGGGTCTCTTTCCGCCCGATTCAGTGGGCGGAAAGCGACCTCGCGTTGTTGTTTTAACCCGACGGCGCTATTTTCCGGCGCCGCCTGCCGCCATCAGCTCCAGCCGCTTGAGCGTTTCCCGGTTCCGCACGCCGATCATGGCGTCCCGGAGGAACTTGGGCATGAGCTTGCCGAGACCCTTGATGGCGTCTTCGACGATGGTCACCTGGCACTGGTTGCCCCGGTCCTCAAGGGTGATCACCACCTTGGCCTCACCCATCGGCCAGCCACGCGCCACAAGTTCCAGCAACCGGCCCGGCTCGGCGTTCACCACCTTGGTGCTGTCGTTGATCACCAACGGCCAGGCGCCGACGGAGTGGTGCAGCCGGGCACCGGCCTGGGGCCACGCATCGTCCACGGCCCGGATCCTGGAGGCTCCCACCACCCAGCCGGAATACAACCAGCCGTCGGAGAGGACGCGCCACACGTCGGCTGCGGGGGAGTTGAACAGCTGGGACACGGTGGACATGGTCTTCCTTCTCTCTGCGATGCGGGCTTGGTTGAGGGCAGAACGTCCGACCGCGGCAGGCGCCGGCCGCTGCGCCGTCCGGTAGGAGCGCTCCCGCAGGCGGCGCGTCCAGGCATAAGTCTGCGCCCCGGGCGGCTGGTTCTCCAGTGGGTTGAAGCGCAGCGGCGTGTCACCGGGCGGGGACCCCGCGTGAAGCACCAGCTCGCCGCACTGCCGCCACCGTCCCAGCGGCCTGGCCCAGTACAGCCCCAGCACCCATTCCCCGGAGGACAGCGATCCCGGCGGCAAACTGACCGTCCGCAGTCCCAGCAGAACGGGCCCGTTCCTGCCGCGGTAGGGCATGAGGGTGGTCATGGTGGCGCCGTCGACGTCGAGCCGCGGCTGGAGCAGGAACCGTCCGGGAATCCGCCAGCCGGTGGAGGAGAAGAGCACATCCGCGGGACCGCCGGTGCCAGGGGTGCCGACAGCCGGCGTGACGTGCAGCGCGAGCCCCAGGACGTCCGGCAGTGCCTGCGGCAGGCCCACTGACCGCGAGAACCTGGCCTCCACTGCGTCCGTGCCCGGCGAATCCAGCCACTCCAGGCCACTCGCTTCGTGGGGGTTGCCGGTCCGCGTCAGCTCCCCGGCCAGGCCCAGCCCCTTCGGATGGATGGGGCGGTCCGGCCTGGCCAGCTTGAGCACCCGGAACAGACCCTCGAAAGCACGTCCGGCCGGCTCCGAGAGACCCGGGGCGGCATCCGCGGGTTCCCCATGTGGGTCCCTCTGCCCGGTGCCAGCCGCAGGCCCTCCCGCTGTGAAGGCACGCAAGGTGCGTTCCGCGCCCCGGCTGCTGGCGCCGTCGTCGGCTGTTTGGTCCGTCGTCAGGTGCTGGGTCATGTTTCCTTCGTACCCCGAATCCCGGAGGAATTACATCCGGCCGAACCGCGAGCGGATCAAGGCAAAAATCCCGTAGGCGATGAAGCCGGCCCCGATTGCAACCAGCAGGGACGGTCCGAAGGGATGGTCGCGCAGGGCCTTCAGGCTGCCGTCCAGCCCGGTGGATTCCTCGGGGCGGTGCTTGGCGGCGGCAATGACGAACAGGAGTCCCGTGAGGTTCAGGGCGATGCCCTTGGCGATGTGGCCCGTGACGCCCAAGGTGTCGATCAGCCGGCCGCGCCGCGTTCCGTCGAAATAGAAGAGCTCCTCCTTGAAGCCGCGCCGGGCGCCTTTGAACACGAAGTAGATGCCGATCCCGATAATCGTCAGGCCCAGGGCCACCAGCACCCACAAGCCCAGCGGGTTGGCCATCAGGGAAGCACTGAAATCCCGGGTGCTCTCACTCGAGTCCCCCCGCAGCCCCAAGGCAAAGCCGGCGAAGCTGAGCCCCACGCTGCCGTAGGCAATGGCCAGGAAGCCGGAGGAGATCAGTTTTGAAACACGCTCTTTCCGTGGCCGGCCCCGCATCCTGAGGGTGGCTTCGCTGGCCTGCCACAGGGACAGGCCGCCGCACGCTGCCACGCAGGCCCACATGACTGCCGGGCCCCATGGATTGGCGGCAAGCTGCTCGATGGCTCCGGTGGGCTCCGCCTCACCCGGCTGCCCGAAGGCAACGGCAACGGCGATTGCTCCAATAATGACGTGGAGCATCGCCATCACGGCGAACCCCAGGCGCGCCAGGACGTCCAGGACCTTGTGGTTCGAGGCTTCCTCGATGGCGTCCGCGGCCTGGCTGAGGGTTGAGTCCCGGTCCGACATCGGTCAGCCGTTCATGGGTCCTTCGGCACGCAGCTTCTCCGCGCCGGGTCCTTCGACGTGGACGGTGCAGCGCACCACCAGCTGGCCGGGGGCGTTGTCCAGCTCCACGAGGGAATCGTGTCCGCTCAGCACGGTAAAGACCTCCGAGCCTGCCACAGCAGCTACGCCCTTGGCCTGCGCCGTCTCCCGGGCATTCCGCAGCGCCTCGCGCTGAAGCCCGTCCACATATGTGCTGTCGTTTTCCCGGGCCGGGTCCCCGAAGGCCCAGCCGAACAATGTCCCTGTCATTCCCATGGCCACGATATTACGCGGTCCGGTGCCCGTAAGACGGGCTTTCGTAACATTAGTAAGTGTGCTTACCATAGGCGGACCATGACCTCGATGGGACACGGAAAGCGAAGTCCGCAGCAGCGGCATCCCGGAACCAGTTCAACGTAAGGAATGCACATCATGGCAGGAAATCTCATTGCCCGGTCAGTACACGACCTGACGGCAGCAGCCTGGTTCGGTGGCTCCCTGATGGGTGCCATCGGCCTGAATGGTGCAGCGGCGGAAGCCAAGGACCCCACTGAGCGGACCCGGCTCTCCAGCGCCGGCTGGATGAAATGGGCGCCGATCCAGACGGCAGCCTTTGCCTCCCACCTCGTGGCGGACCTGGCCATCGCCTGGGAGAACAAGGAGCGCATCGCCCAGCAGGACGGCGTGGCCCGGGACACGGCAATCAAAACCGTGGTGACCCTGGCCGGCGCTGCGGTGACCTTGTACTCCGGCATGCTCGGCAAGAAGGTGGAGAAGCTGGCCGGTGAAGGTTCCGAAGGCGCCACCGAGCCGCGGCCCGGTGCTTCCGACGAACTGCAGGCGGCCCAGCAGCAGCTCAAGACGCTCCAGTGGGTCATTCCGGCCTTCGCCGGACTCGTGGTGATCCTCGGCGCCAAGCACGGCGAGATGCAGCGTCCCAAGAACGTGTTTGCGGGCCTGCGCCGCTAAACGCGACGCGCACAGTCACCTGTGACGCACAAAAAACCTGGCGCACCTGAGATTTCAGGTGCGCCAGGTTTTTTATGCGTCGAAAAGGGAGGAACCGCAGCGCTAGACGGGCTGCGTGTTCGCCGGCGGCAGGTCCGGGTTCATGTCCTCCATGTTCGGATCCTCGGCCGTCCACACCTGGATGATCGCCCACGCCACTGCGGCCAGGGGGACGGACAGGACTGCGCCCACAATGCCGGCGAGGATGGTGCCGGCTGTCAGGGCCATCAGGATTACCAGGGCGTGGAGCTGCAGTGACTTGCCCATGACAATGGGCTGCAGGAGGTCGCCCTCCAGCTGGTTGACCGCGATGACCACGGCCACCACAATCAGGGCCACCACGGGCCCGTTGGCCACCAGTGCCACCAGCGCGGCCAGGATGCCGGCCACGGTGGCGCCCACCAGCGGGACGAAAGCTCCGATGAAGACGATGATGGCCAGCGGGAAGGCCAGCGGAACCTGCATGATCAGCAGCGCGGCGCCGATGGCCACCGTGTCCACCAGTGCCACGATGGCGGTGCCGCGGACGTAGCCGCCCAGGACCTCAAGGGTGCGGCTGCCAACCCGGCGGAGCTTGGCCTCGCGGGCCCCGCGGAACGGGCGGAGAAAGAAGTTCCAGATCTTGGCGCCATCCTTGAGGAAGAAGAACAGGATGACCACCATCAGGGCCGTGCCGGCGATGAACTCGGTCACCACAGACAGCCCGGTGATCGCTCCGGAACGGACCTGGCTGCTGGTGGCAAACTCCATGATTCCCTGGCGGGCCTGCTCCAGCTGCTCCTGCTCGATGGGGATCGGCCCGGTGCGCAGGAACTGCTCCAGCTCGTCGAGGCCGGATGAAGCCTGCGCTGCCAGTTCGCCCCACTGGCTGCGGACCGAGAAGTAGATCACGGTGAAAACGCCGCCGAGCAGCAGCAGCAATCCGATGAACGCGATGCCCGTGGCCAGGCCTCCGCGCATCCCGCGGCGCCGCAGCATGTTCACGAACGGGCCAATGGCGGCGGCCAGGATCAGCGCGATCAGGACCGGAATCACCAGGAGCTTGATCTGCATCAGTGCGTAGACGGACACCACGGCGACGGTCAGGATCAGCAGGATCTGGGCCGCGCGGATGCCCACCCGGCCGAGCCCGTCGGACCAGAGTGCGCTGGGCGGCTTGGTTTCCCGGAGCTTCGCGCCCCGATGCAGGGCAGATTGTCCAAGGGGTTGGCCCTGCCGCGGTGCCCCTTCGGCTGCAGCCGCGGCCTCGGCGCCAGGTTTCGGCTGTGGGGTCTCGTTGCCCAACTCGTGTTCGGTCAGGCGTGTGGATCGCGCCATGGGAACTCCTCATCATCGGCGGCACCCGCCTGCGGGTGCAGGGCAGGCTTAACTACCTACGTCAGATAGTAAGCCTACTGACCGATTAGGTGCCGAGCCACTCTGCGCAGGAGTTCAGGTTTCTGTTCACGGTGGCGACGGCGGCGTCCTCGTCGTGCCGTTCGATGGCCGCCAGCAGCAACTCGTGCCCTTCCTGGGGGAGCCCTTCGAAGCCCGGCCGGCCCTGCTGGGTGAGGAGGTCCTGGTGGAGGACGGGGCCAAAGCTGACGTAGAGCTCATGCAGCAGCGGGTTGCCGGAGGCCTGGGCCACCCGTTCGTGGAAGCCCCAGTCAGCCCGCGCCCAGCCCTCATAGTCCCTGCCTTTCCAGGCCTGGTCCCGGGTGGTGAGGAGCCCGCGCAGGGCGGTGACGTCGTCGTCGGTGGCGTTCCTTGCAGCCAGCCTCGCCGCCTGGGTGTCCAGCCCCAGCCGGACTTCCAGGATGTGCTCCTCCGTGTGGTCCTGGTACATGCGGCGGGCGGCGCCGGAGATCTCGCTGGTGGCCCGGACGTAGGTGCCGTCGCCGCGGCGCACCTCCAGCATTCCGCTGTGCGCGAGGGCCTTGATGGCTTCGCGAAGGGTGCCGCGGGACACTCCGAGTCCGGCGATCAGTTCGGTCTCGGACGGGATGCGCTGGTTCAGCTGCCACTCGCCGGAGTGGACCATGGCGCGCAGTTTGGCGGTAACTTCATCGGCCAGGGGCGCGCGGGTGGAGGGGCTCAGTGCCATGGCGTCCTACTTTATCTGGTGTTGGCTTTGCCGGTCATCGGCGTGCCGGTGATCAGGTGGGCCACCACAATCTGGACCAGCGCCAGGGCCAGCAGGATCGCGAGGGGCAGGGTCCAGCCCCCGGTTGCCCCGTGCAGCAGGCCCATTCCGAAGGGCCCGGCCGTTGCCAGCAGGTAGCCGGAGGACTGCGCCAGGGTGGACAGCGCGGTAGTTTCGGCCGTGCTTGCCCCGCTGCGGCTGATCATTACCATCACCAGCGGGAAGATTCCGAGGCCAAAGCCCAGCAGGACGGCCGAAACGAAGGAGAGCTGCACGGGCAGCACCAGCAGTGCCACCAGCCCCAGTGCCATGACGATGCTGACCAGGTAGAACGCCGGCCGCAGCATCCGCGGCCGTGACCCGATGGCGATCAGGACCATGCCGGCGGGGACCGAGACAAGCTGCATCAGTCCGAACATCAGCCCGCTGTCCGAGGCGCTGAGCCCCATGGTGGTGAGCATGTAGGGAAACCAGCTCAGCAGGGCGTAGGCGAGCAGGGCCTGCAGTGTGAAGATCGCGGTGAGGAGCACGCCTTTTCGGGTCCGCAGCAGCGGCCAGGGCGAGATGGCGCCCGCGGTGCCGCGGGAGCTGTTGCGGTGCGCGTGCAGCACCACGGGAAGGAAGCCCAGGAAGGCCGCGACGGCGGTGATTCCGATGGCGCCGACGGCCGCGGACGGCGATCCCAGCGCCTGCGCCAGGGGGACCACCGCCACGGCGGTGACGGTTGCACCGGTGGTCATCGTGACCGTATACATGGCGGTCATCAGAGAAGTCCGGGAGGCGAAATGCTCGCGGATGAAGGACGGCATGGCCACGTTGCAGACGGCCAGGCCGGACATCCCCACAACGCTGCCGGCAACCAGCATCCCGGTGGCCGGAATGCCGCGCAGCAGGAGACCGCCGGCCAGCATTGCCAGGGCCAGCAGAATCGCCTTCTCCACGCCCAGCCGCCCGGTGAGCCAGGACGTTCCCGCGCCGGCAAGTGCGAAGCAGAGGGTGGGAATGGAGGGAATGATCGCCGCCACCAGCGGGCCGTAGCCGAGCACGGTCTGCAGATCGTGCAGCAGCGCCGACGCCCCGGTAATCCCCGCACGAAGGTTCAGCCCGATGAGGACGAGAGCAATAACCCCGAAGACGACGGCGGACCGCGGCTTTGCCTGCACGGCCGGGACTGCCGCGGACGCGGGAGCGGCGGCTGATGCCAAAGTGGCCGTAGCGGGAGCGGATGCGGCCGGCGAGGGCGGGGTGGCAGGCATACTTCAAGGGTAAAGGTTAGACGTTTGATGTCTAGGGTTTTGTGGGCAAGCTCTCCCGGCTTTTCGGCCCGGGGCAATAGACTGCGAACGGGCGGATGCCGGGCATCCGGACTACGCACTGCAGCAATTGTGGAAGGACGGCTGTGAAGGCTTCCGAGGGACTTGAGGTCGAGAAAAAGTACGACGCCGGCGACGACGCCGTAGTGCCCCCGCTGCACGACCTGCCCGGCGTTGCCCGGGTGGGCGAGCCGCACACCGCGTTGCTGGAAGCCGTCTACTTCGATACCGCCAAGCACACCCTGGCCTCCCGCCGTATCACCCTGCGCCGCCGCACGGGCGGAACCGACGCGGGCTGGCACCTGAAGCTGCCACCCGAATCCTCCGCTTCCGCAGGGGCCGAACCGCAGGAGCGCCGCGAGCTGCACGCCCCGCTGGGCCAGCCCGGCGTCGTTCCGGACAGCCTGCTGGCCCGCGTGCAGGCGTATGTGCGGGGCGCGGAGGTGGCCCCGGTGGTGCGGCTGCGTACCGAACGCACCACCCATGCGCTGTACGGCGGGGACGGCGTGCACCTGGCGGATCTGGCTGATGACCGCGTGACGGCGGAGCGCCTGCACGGGCAGGATGTGTCCGGCGAAGCAGCCGGTGAAGGGCACAAGCAGCAGTGGCGTGAGTGGGAGCTGGAACTGGTCCACGGGGAGCCGGGACTCTTCGCCCCGGCCGAGCAGCTTCTGCTGGCAGCCGGCGCCCGTCCCGCCGGGCATGCCTCGAAGCTGGCCAAGGCCCTCGGCACGTCCGCCAGTGGGTCGGAAGGCACCCCCGCACTCCTGTCCGGGAAGAAGGCCCCGGCCGCCGCCGTCGTCACTGTTTACGTTGCGTCACAGATCGAGCAGCTCCTCGCCCAGGACGGGGCGGTCAGGCTGGAAGAACCGGAAGGCGTGCATGACATGCGTTCGGCCACGCGCCGGATCCGTTCCGGCCTGGCCGCGTACCGGAAGCTCTACCGGGCAGTGCCGGTGCGGCGGCTGCGGGACGAGCTGAAATGGCTGGGCCGGTTGCTCGGCGAGCCGCGGGACGCCGAGGTGCTGCTGGGCCTCCTCCGTGGACACCTGGACAGTCTCCCTCCGGGCGAGGGTACCGACGCGGCGCGCGCCCGGGTGGAACGCCAGGCCGGAGCCACGTTCGACGCCGGGTACCAGCGCCTCCAGGAGGCACTGCAGTCCAAACGCTACTTCAGGCTCCTGGACAGCCTCGAAGACTTCCGGGACAACCCGCCCGTGCGCGCCCAGGCCGTGGCGCCGGGACAGAGGGTGGCTGCGAAAGCCGTGGACAAGGCGGCGAAACGGCTGCGGCGCTCGCACAAGGCGGCTGCGCACGCCCGGCGCGGAACGGACCACGAGAACGCCCTCCACCAGGTGCGCAAGGACGCAAAGCGGCTCCGGCACGTGGCGGAATCAGCGGCCCTCGTGAAGGGCAAGCGGGCGGGCAAGGTGGCCAAGGCCGCCCACCGGCAGCAGAAAACCCTGGGCGATTACCATGACGCCGTGCTGGCCCGCGACCTGGTCGCCGGCCTCCGGTCGGACGGGGATCCTGCGGCAACGGCTGAAGCCTACGGGGCGTTGCAGAAACGGCAGGAAGAACTGATGGCGGGCGCCGAATCGAAGTACCGGAAGGCCCGCAAAAAGTCCCGCGACCTCCTGCGGCGCGGGGTCATCTAGGCGCAGGTCCAAGGCAACGCGGGGTCAGATACGGCCCCGAAACGGCGGACATTGGGCCTGGAGTGACTCCGCCTTGGCTTACTTGCCCTGCCGCGCGGACAGCCGGGCCACGGCCAGCGCCAGCCACAGCTGCACCCGGTCCGAGGTGACCGAGGGGTCGTATCCGGTCAGCTCGGTGATCTGGGCCAGCCGGTAGCGGACGGTGTTGCGGTGCAGGGTGAGCTCCTCGGCAACGGCCGCCACGGAACCGTTGTTGTTGAGGTAGCTTTCCAGCGTGGCCATCAGCTCGGCGCCATGGGCGGCATCGAAAGTGCGCAGCGGGTTCAGCGATTCCTGCGCCATGTCCGCCAGCGGCACGTCCTCGCTGGCCAGCAGCAGCGATGTCAGGCTCAGCCGCTCCGGCTCGTTGACGGGCAGCCCGTGGCTTGCCGCATCCCGGGCCTCGAAGTAGCTCCAGCGCAGGCCGTTCGGTTTGGTGTACGCGCCGCCGATTCCGATGGTGGCGTGGATCCCGGCCTCGGCAAGATGGTCGCTGAGCTTCCGCGCCAGGGCCGGCGCCTTCCCGCCGTCGTCATTGACCACCAGGACCAGGTCCTTGCCGACGACGGCGGCAACACAGTTCTCCAGGTCCCGCGGCACGGAGGTGCTCACTAAGGCTTTGTTGTGCGCGGCAGAGACGGCCAGCAGCACCACATTCTTGCGGGTACTGTTCACGCCCACGCCGGCCAGCCGGCGCTGCGCCTCGCTGGTTTCGAGCGCGCCGTGGATGACGTCCTCGAGCACCTGCCCGCACAGGGCGCGCTGCGCCTGGCGCTGCTTGACCATGTTGTTCAGCTCCACGCTGATCAGGTTCTGGGCGTAGCCGATGATGCCGGAGTCCTCGAACGGCTGCCGGACCCACAGGGTGCAGGCATCGCGGCGGCCGGTGGGGATGGGGTAGGAGGACCAGGTGTCTGCGGACGGCGGTTCGCTGCTGCTGTTGTACAGCTGCGCCGTGAACTGGGTGAGGGCGATATCCGTCCGGAGCATGCTGCCCAGGTGCTTCAGGAGCTCGGCGAGCCCGCCGCCGGTCAGCAGCGCCCGGGCCAGCACCTGGTGCCCGGCGATCAGCCGCTCCAGCTTGGCATAGTGGTCCGCGGACTGGGCATCGGCCACCAGCTTGCCGATGGCGATGAACGGGGTTTCGTAGGGGACCTCCACCACAGGCAAACCCCACCGGTTGGCCTCGGCCAGGAGTGCCGGCGGCACGGCATCATGCGAGAGCCCCACACCGAATCCGATGCCCACCGCCCCGGCCCGCTGCACCTGGCGGACAAAGCGCCGCTGCTCCGGCGCGGAACGCAGCCGCAGCCCGGTGGTGAGGATCAGCTCGCCGCCGTTGATGAACCGCTGCGGATCCTCGAGCTCCGTGACCGCCACCCAGTTGATGTCCTGGTGCCAGGTGGTTTCAGCAACCCCTGCCTTGGAAAGCTTCAGGGAGTTCACGCCCAGCAGGGCAGCGAGGGAAATGGCCATGCATCAAGGATAAACGGGCTCTGGACAACCGCACTAAACACCGTAAGGAAGGGTGTGCAGGTGGCTATTCACTGGGCAGGGGCGCTGGCATAGGCTCAAGGCAGTTCCATCCATCCGCCCTGGTCCAATAACCCTGGCGCCGATGGCCCCTTACGAAAGAGGTTGCACACCGTGGTCCAAACCTTGCAGAACTTCATCAACGGACAGTTCGTCACCCCTGCCGGCACAGGCCTGCTGGACGTCGTGAACCCCACCAACGGCGAGGTGGTGGCCGTTGCGCCCATCTCCGTGCAGGCCGACGTCGATGCCGCGATGGCCGCTGCGAAGGACGCGTTCAAGACCTGGAAGCACGTCACCCCGGGCCAGCGCCAGCTGATGCTGCTCAAGCTCGCCGACGCCATCGAAGCCAACAGTGACGAACTGGTGGAGGCCCAGCACCGCAACACCGGGCAGGTCCGGTCCCTGATTGCTTCCGAGGAAGTGGCTGCCGGCGCAGACCAGCTCCGCTTCTTCGCCGGTGCCGCGCGCATCCTGGAAGGCAAGTCCGCCGGTGAGTACTTCGAGGGCCACACCTCCTATGTCCGCCGCGAACCCATCGGCGTGGTGGCCCAGGTGGCCCCCTGGAACTACCCGTTCCTGATGGCCATCTGGAAGATCGGCCCCGCGCTCGCCGCCGGCAACACCGTGGTCCTGAAGCCCTCGGACACCACCCCGGAATCCACCCTGGTCCTGGCCCGCCTGGCAGGGGACATCCTGCCCGCCGGCGTCCTCAACGTCATTCTGGGCACCGGCCAGACCGGCGCCATGATGGTGGAGCACAAGGTCCCCGGCCTGGTGTCCATCACCGGCTCCGTCCGGGCCGGCATCGCCGTCGCTTCCGGAGCCGCCAAGGGGCTCAAGCGCGCCCACCTCGAGCTGGGCGGCAAAGCTCCCGCCATCGTGTTCAAGGACGCCGACATCAAGAAGAGCGCGGCTGCCATCGCGGAGTTCGCGTTCTTCAACGCCGGCCAGGACTGCACCGCCATCACCCGCGTGCTGGTGGAGGATTCGGTGCACGACGACGTCGTGGCGGCCATGGTGGAACACACCAGGACCCTGCACACCGGCTCGCAGAACGACGAAGACAACTACTTCGGCCCGCTGAACAACGTGAACCACTTCAACGCCGTGACGTCCGTGGTGGAGAACCTGCCCGCGAACTGCCGGATCGAAACCGGCGGCCACCGGGCGGGGGAGAAGGGCTATTTCTTCGAGCCCACCATCATCACCGGCGCCAAGCAGACCGACGACGTGGTTCAGAAGGAAACCTTCGGCCCCGTCATCACCGTCCAGAGGTTCAGCACCGAGGAAGAAGCCGTTGAGCTCGCGAACGACGTGGAATACGCCCTCGCCTCCAGCGTCTGGACCACCAACCACGGCACGGCCATGCGCCTGAGCCGGGACCTGGACTTCGGTGCCGTCTGGATCAACACCCACATCCTGCTCACTGCCGAAATGCCGCACGGCGGCTTCAAGCAGTCCGGCTACGGCAAGGACCTCTCCATGTACGGCGTGGAGGACTACACCCGCATCAAGCACGTCATGAGCGCGCTCGACGCATAAATTCTTCGGTCATCGAGCTTGTCGAAACCAAGATCTCGACAGGCTCGATCACCAGGCTCTGAAAGGAAAACCCATGACCACCACCGCATCCGATATCACCTTCCGCCTGGAGCAGAAGCGCCGCGTTCAGGCCGACTTCCCGGGCCCCAAGTCCCTCGCCCTCGCCGAGCGCCGCAAGTCCGTGGTGGCCGCGGGCGTCGCCTCCGGCGTTCCCGTCTACGTGGCAGACGCCGACGGCGGCATCATCCACGACGTCGACGGCAACTCCTTCATCGACCTCGGCTCAGGCATCGCAGTGACCAGCGTCGGCGCGTCCGATCCCGCCGTCGTCGGTGCCGTCAAGGAAGCCGTGGAGCACTTCACCCACACCTGCTTCATGGTCACACCCTACGAAGGCTACGTGGCCGTCGCCGAGCAGCTGAACCGCCTCACCCCCGGTGACCACGAAAAGCGCACCGTCCTCTTCAACTCCGGCGCGGAAGCCGTGGAAAACGCCGTGAAGGTGGCCCGCCTCGCCACCGGGCGCGACGCCGTCGTCGCTTTCGACCACGCCTACCACGGCCGCACCAACCTCACCATGGCGCTGACCGCCAAGGCCATGCCGTACAAGACCAACTTCGGCCCGTTCGCGCCCGAGGTCTACCGCATGCCCATGAGCTACCCGTACCGTGAGGAAAACCCGGAGATCACCGGTGCCGAGGCTGCCAAGCGCGCCATCACCATGATTGAAAAGCAGATCGGCGGGGACCAGGTTGCCGCGATCATCATCGAGCCCATCCAGGGCGAGGGCGGCTTCATCGTCCCGGCTGAGGGCTTCCTGCCGGCGCTGGCCGCATGGGCCAAGGAAAAGGGCATTGTCTTCATCGCTGATGAGGTCCAGTCCGGCTTCTGCCGCACCGGCGAATGGTTTGCCGTCAACCACGAGGGCGTCATCCCGGACATCATGACCCTTGCCAAGGGCATCGCCGGCGGTATGCCGCTGTCCGCCATCACCGGCCGCGCCGACCTGCTCGACGCCGTCCACCCCGGCGGCCTGGGCGGCACCTACGGCGGAAACCCGGTAGCGTGCGCCGCTGCCCTGGCATCCATCGGTTCCATGGAGGAATACGACCTGGCCGGCCGCGCCCGCCACATCGAGGCACTCGCCACCGGCCGCCTCCGCGACCTGCAGGCAGAACTTGCCGGCACCGGCACAGGCGTGATCGGCGACATCCGCGGCCGCGGCGCCATGCTGGCCATCGAACTGGTCCAGGCCGGGTCCAAGGAACCCAACCCCGAACTGACCAAGGCCGTTGCTGCCGCCTGCCTGAAGGAAGGCGTCATCATCCTTACCTGTGGCACCTACGGCAACGTGATCCGCCTGCTGCCGCCGCTGGTCATCACCGATGACCTGCTGAACGACGGCCTGGACGTCCTCGCCGCCGCCATCAAGGCCAACGCTTAACCGGAAACGACTCCCTCCGGCAACGCCAGGAAGGCGGGACCAGCATCTGCTGGTCCCGCCTTCCCTGGGTTAACGGACTAGGCCGGGTGGTGGGCTGCATACTTGCGGGCCACCGAGTTTTTGCGCGCGGTCCGCAGCATGTCCACGGTGAGGACGATGAGGGCCAGCCACACCACACCGAATCCGATCCACCGGTCCACGGTCATGGCTTCCCGGAACACCAGCAGCGCAACAATGAACTGCAGCACGGGCGCGAAGTACTGCAGGAGCCCGATGGTGGTCATGGGCAGCCGGCGGGCCGAAGCGCCGAAGAAGACCAGCGGGACGGCCGTGATGACCCCGGAGGCCAACAGCAGCCAGAAGTGCCCTGCACCCTGGGTGGTGAGCGTGGCGGAACCCGTGACGGCAAGGACAACCATGGTGGCCGCCGCGAAGGGTGCCAGCACCATGGTCTCCACGCTGAGGCTAGTGACCGCATCCACCCTGGGGCCGACACGTTTCTTGACGAAGCCGTAGAGGCCAAAACTGAAGGCCAGGGTCAGCGCGATCCACGGCAGCTTGCCGTAGGAGTAGGTGAGGACCCCCACCGCCACAAAGCCGATCCCGACGGCGGCCCACTGGAGCGGACGCAGCTTTTCCTTGAGGACGAAGACGCCAAGGAGGACGGAAACCAGCGGGTTGATGAAGTATCCCAACGAGGCTTCCACCGTTTGGTTGGTGGTCACGCCGTAGGTGTACGTCAGCCAGTTGATGGCGATCAGGAACGCGGCCAGGGCCAGGGGGCCGAACACCGAACGGTTCCGGACCGCCGCAACCAGGGCCGGCCAGCCCCGGGTGACAGTGATCAGCAGTGCGCAGAAGAGCAGGGACCACACCACGCGGTTTGCCACGATTTCGATGGCGCCTGCCGGCATGAGGACAAAGAAGTACAGGGGGAGCAGCCCCCACAGCCCGTAAGCCCCGATGCCGAAGAGGATTCCCGCCGTCGTCTCTTTGTCCACTGCCTTGGGGGCGCCGGGCTTCGCGGCACCCGCTGCTCCACCTCCGCGGGCGCCTTTGGCAGAAGCGGTGCCTGTCATGGCTGCGGTTGGCGGACTGGCGGGGGAGGATCCTTCAGGGGTGGGCACGAAACCCATAACACCAGCACCGGGACAGGTATTCCAAGCCGGCACCGCCGGAAACGCCAAATAGTCAGTAGGCTTGCTTTTATGATGTTTGCCGACCTGCCGAAAGCCGCCCCATGAGGCTCCGGCGCAGCAACGCCTCGGGCCGCGGATACCGCAGGGTGCCCGCCGGCAAGGGCTTCAGCTACCGGGACCTCGACGGCTCCACCCTGCCCCCGGGGCCCGTCAGGGACCGGCTGGAGAGTATTGGTATTCCGCCGGCCTGGACGGACGTGTGGATCGCCCCGTTCGAGAACGGGCACATCCAGGCGACGGGGGTGGATGCGGTGGGCCGGCGCCAGTACATCTACCACCCCGAATGGCGGGAGCGGAAGGACCGGCTCAAGTTTGACCGTTCCCTGCAGCTTGCCGAGTCCTTGCCTTCCGCCCGTCGCCGGGTGACGATGGACCTGCGCAGCGAAGGGTTCACCAGGGAGCGCGTCCTCGCCGGGGCGTTCCGGATGCTGGACAGCGGTTCCCTGCGGGTAGGCTCCGAGCGCTATACCAACGAGAACGGCAGCCGCGGACTGGCCACCCTGCTGTGCGCCCACGTCCAGGTCCGCAAGGACCGCATCCACCTGCGGTTCCCGGCCAAGAGCGGGAAGGACTGGGAATCGGAGATACGCGACGCCGACCTCGCTGCCCTGCTGCGCCTGCTCAAACGGCGGGGCCCCAACGCCAGGCTCCTTGCGTACAAGGAGGGCGGCCGATGGCGCCCGGTCACCAGCGCCGACATCAACGCCTATGTGAAGGAACGGACTGGCTCCGACTTCACGGCGAAGGACTTCCGCACCCTGCGCGGCACCATCGCGGCTGCCGAAAGCCTGGCCCGGACCGGTCCCCAGAGGACTGCCGCCAAACGGAAGAGGGCCATCAGCCGGGCAATGCACGACGCCGCCGATACCCTGGGAAACACACCCTCCATCGCCCGGAAAAGCTATGTGGACCCCCGCGTGCTGGACCACTACCACGCCGGCGAGACCATCGACCCAAAGCGTCTTCAATCGGCGGAGGCGGAGCTTCGTGCGCTGCTCTACCGCGAAGGCAACGTGGTGCCGCTGGCCAAGAGCGGCTGAGGCCTAGAATAAGGGATTGTGCGCTACCCGACTCGGCGCATCCCGATGCATCATGAAAATGGTCAGTTCAGAAGGGCTCCCGGTGTCCAACCCCAGCGAAACAGCTTCCAACCGCCCGCTCCGCGTCGCCATTGTGGGCGCAGGACCGGCGGGGGTCTACGCTGCGGATATCCTCACCAAGTCCCGCGGCGTGAAGGACGGCGACTTCGAGGTCAGCATCGATCTGTTCGAGGCATACCCCGCACCCTACGGCCTGATCCGCTACGGCGTTGCCCCGGACCACCCCCGCATCAAGGGCATCGTCAACGCCCTGCACAAGGTCCTGGACCGCGGCGATATCCGGTTCCTGGGCAATGTGACGTACGGCCGGGACCTCACCCTGCACGATTTCCGGTCCTTTTACGATGCCGTGATTTTCTCCACGGGTGCGGTCAAGGATGCGGACCTGGCCATTCCCGGTATTGAGCTGGCGGGTTCCTTTGGCGGCGCCGACTTTGTGTCCTGGTACGACGGGCACCCCGACGTTGCCCGCGAATGGCCGCTGGAGGCCAGGGAGATCGCGGTGATCGGCAACGGCAACGTGGCCCTGGACGTGGCCCGCATGCTGGTGAAGCACCCGGAGGAACTCCTCAGCACCGAGATCCCGGACAACGTCTACCAGGGCCTGAAGTCCTCGCCCGTCACGGACGTGCATGTGTTTGGCCGCCGCGGCCCGGCCCAGGTGAAGTTCACGCCGCTGGAGCTGCGGGAGCTCAGCCACATGAATGATGTGGACATCGTGCTGTATCCGGAGGATTTCGAGTTCGACGACGCCTCGGATGAAGCCATCCGCACCAACAACCAGATCAAGACCATGGTGAACACCCTGACCAACTGGCTGGTGGAGGAGCACGCAGAATCCGAGAACCCTTCATCGCGGCGCCTGCACCTGCACTTCCTGCACAGCCCCGTGGAAGTGCTCGACGACGGCGCGGGCAAGGTGGGCGGCATCAAGTTTGAGCGCATGCAGCTTGACGGCACCGGCAACGCCAAAGGCACCGGGGAGTACATCGAGTACCCGGTCCAGGCGGTGTACCGTGCCATCGGCTACCACGGCTCGGCCCTGGATGAACTGGAGTACGACGCCAAGCGCGGGGTCATCCCCAACGAGGGCGGCCGGGTCCTGGACGCCGAGGGCAACCCGGTTCCGGGCATCTATGCCACCGGCTGGATCAAGCGTGGACCTGTCGGCCTGATCGGCCACACCAAGGGCGACGCGCTGGAAACCATCGGCTTTCTCCTCGAAGACCGGCTCACGCTGCCCCCGGCCCAAAACCCGGATCCGCAGGCCATCATCGACCTGCTGGAAGAGCGCGGCATTGAATACACCACCTGGGAAGGGTGGAACCGGCTCGACGCCCATGAGGCAGGCCTCGGTGCCGCCTGGACCGGGCCCGAGGGCCTGGACCACGTGGTCCGGGAACGGATCAAGGTGGTTCCCCGCGAGGACATGATCCGGATTTCCCGCGGCTAAGGGTTTTTCAGCGGACACGGGCGATACGGGCCGGTGCAGGGTTAGAATGGCGGCCACCCCTTGGCCGGCATGGTGATGCCGTGCCTACAGGCAGCACAGGAGTTCAATGAGGAACCTGATCCAGCCGGAACCGCTGCAGACCAGCGCCCTGGCCGCCCATGAACAGCTCGACGGCGGCGCCCTTCCGGATGCCCCCAGCGGCCTGCGCAACCTGATCCGCGAGTCCTGGCAGCGTTCAGTCAGCTTCAAGGCCGATCCGGACAACCCTGCCGCACCGCTGGCGCTGGACCGGGATGAGCTGGAGGACTACCGCAGCCAGCACCCCCTGGCCGCCATCATGCCCGTGATCAACAAACTCCTGGTCCAGCCCAGCCACGACAGCGGACTGCTGGTGGCAGTCGGCGACGAAGTGGGCCGTTTGCTCTGGGTGGAGGGCGACCCCGCATTGCAGCGCCGGGCCGAGGGAATGATGTTCGTCCCCGGCGCCGACTGGTCCGAGGCCACGGTGGGCACCAGTGCTCCGGGAACGGCCCTTGCCCTGGGCCGCGGCATCCAGATCGCCGGTGCCGAGCACTACCAGCGCGCCGTGCATGCGTGGAGCTGCACCGCCGTACCCTTCCACGACCCCGATTCCGGTGCGGTCCTGGGCGTCGTAGACATCACCGGCACCGCCACGGCGGTGGCCCCCCACACCCTGTCCCTCGTGGAGGCAACCGTGGCGGCAGCCCAGGCGCAGCTGCGTGTCGAGCGTCTCCAGCTGGCCGCAGGGCTCGCCGGCAGGCCGGTACGACGGCGGGCCGCGTCTTCCGCTGCCCGCGCACCTGGCGCGGGCGCCAAGGAAGGCAGCCTCTACCGGAACAGCCTGCAGCTGCTGGGCCGCGACCAGGCCCTGCTCAGCCTCGAAGGCAAAACCGTTGCACTGTCCGCCCGGCACAGCGAAATCCTTGCGCTGCTCAGCACCCACCCCGACGGGCTCAGTGCCGAAGAACTGACCGTCCTGCTGTACCCCGGGGAAGGCTCCGCCATCACGCTCCGGGCGGAGATGGTGCGCTTGCGCAAAGTCCTCCAGCAACTCAATCCGGATGCCGTCCCGGGATCGCGGCCCTACCGCCTGCCCGTGGACGTGGTGCCGGACAGCGGCCAGGTGCTGAGCTGCCTGCAGCGCGGCGCGCACCGCATCGCCCTGGAAATCTACCGCGGCGCCGTCCTGCCGCGGTCCGAGGCGCCCGGCATCGTGGAGCTGCGGGACAGGGTCTCGTCGCTGCTGCGCGAGGCAGTCCTGACCGACGGCAGCGCCGAGTCGCTCCTCAGGTACGCCGAGCTGCCCGAGGCAAGGGACGACGTCGGGGTCCGCCGTGCCGCCCTCCGCCTCCTTCCTGCGCGCTCACCCAAGCGGGCCGCCGTCGTCGCTGACCTGGAACGGCTGGAAGCCGAACTCCGCGCCTAATCCCCACCCGCTCCCTAACCTCACAAGCTCGGCCAGGGAACCCGGCGGGCGTGGCCCCTGTGCTCAACCAACTGGGCAACGTTGCAACCTCGCTGCAACCTGTCCGCTCCTACGCTTGCTCCAACGGCGAAAGCCTGGACTGCACAGCAAAGGAGCTAGCCATGACTGTTTACGCACAGCCCGGAACCGAGGGCTCGAAGGTCACCTTCAAGGACCGCTACGAGAACTGGATCGGCGGCGAGTGGGTGGCCCCCGTGAAGGGCCAGTACTTCGAAAACATCACCCCCGTCACGGGCAAGGCCTTCTGCGAGGTGGCCCGCGGCACGGCAGAGGACATCGACCTGGCCCTGGACGCAGCCCACAAGGCGGCGCCGTCCTGGGGCAAGACGTCCGTCGCTGAACGTGCCGCCATCCTGAACAAGATCGCCGACCGCATCGACGAGAACCTGGAGATGCTCGCCGTCGCCGAAACCTGGGACAACGGCAAGCCTGTCCGCGAAACCCTCAACGCGGACCTCCCGCTCGCCGCGGACCACTTCCGCTACTTCGCCTCCGCCGTCCGCGCCCAGGAAGGCCGGCTCTCCCAGCTCGACGATGACACCACCGCCTACCACTTCCACGAGCCGCTCGGCGTCGTGGGCCAGATCATCCCCTGGAACTTCCCCATCCTGATGGCCGTCTGGAAGCTCGCACCGGCGCTCGCCGCCGGCAACGCCGTGGTCCTCAAGCCGGCCGAGCAGACGCCGACGTCCATCCTGGTGCTCATCGAGCTCATCGGCGACCTCCTCCCGGCCGGCGTCCTCAACATTGTCAACGGGTTCGGCGTCGAGGCCGGCAAGCCCTTGGCGTCCAGCCCCCGCATCCGGAAGATCGCCTTCACCGGCGAGACCACCACCGGACGCCTGATCAGCCAGTACGCCAGCCAGAACCTCATCCCCGTCACCCTGGAACTGGGCGGCAAGAGCCCCAACATCTTCTTCAACGATGTCGCAGCAGACACCTCTGACGCGTTCTACGACAAAGCGCAGGAGGGCTTCGCGCTGTTCGCCTTCAACCAGGGCGAGGTCTGCACCTGCCCGTCCCGCGCCCTGGTGCAGGAAGACATCTACGACTCCTTCATGGCCGACGCCGTGGCCCGCGTAGCGAAAATGGTCCAGGGAAACCCGCTGGACACGGAAACCCAAGTGGGCGCCCAGGCCTCCAACGACCAGCTCGAGAAGATCCTGTCCTACATCGACATCGGAAAGCAGGAGGGCGCCAAGGTCCTCATCGGCGGCGGACGGGCAGAGCTGCCTGGCGACCTGGCCGGTGGCTACTACGTCCAGCCCACCGTTTTCGAGGGGCACAACAAGATGCGGATCTTCCAGGAGGAGATCTTCGGCCCGGTGGTGTCGGTGACAAAGTTCAGCGACTACAACGACGCCATGGGCATCGCCAACGACACCCTGTACGGCCTGGGCGCCGGCGTCTGGTCCCGCAACGGCAACATTGCGTACCGTGCCGGGCGCGAAATCCAGGCCGGCCGCGTCTGGGTCAACAACTACCACGCCTACCCGGCGGGTGCCGCGTTCGGCGGCTACAAGTCCTCAGGCATCGGACGGGAAAACCACTCGATGATGCTGGACCACTACCAGCAGACCAAGAACCTCCTGGTCAGCTACAACGAAAACAAGCTGGGCTTCTTCTAAGCCTTCGCACACCATCGCTACAACGACGCAGGGATTTTCGCCAATGACGACGACAATGCAAGCAGCAGTAGTAAACAGGTTCGGCACGGAGCTCCAGGTCCAGGACCTCCCCATCCCAACCCCCGGCCCGGGGGAAGCCCTGGTCAAGGTGTTCACCACCGGCGTTTGCCACACCGACCTCCATGCCGCCGAGGGCGACTGGCCGGTCAAACCCTCACCGCCTTTTGTTCCCGGCCACGAGGGCGTGGGCGAAGTGGTGGTACTGGGCGAGGGCGTCACCGACCTCGCGGTGGGCGATCTGGTGGGCAACGCCTGGCTCTGGTCCGCCTGCGGCGACTGCCAGTACTGCCGCACCGGCTGGGAAACCCTGTGCGAGGTCCAGAAAAACGGCGGCTACAGCGTGGACGGGTCCTTCGGCGAGTACATGCTCGTCGATACCCGCTTCGCCGCCCGCATTCCGGCGGGATCCGACCCCGTCGAGGTGGCGCCGGTGCTCTGTGCCGGCGTCACCGTCTACAAGGGCCTGAAGATGACCGAAGCCAAACCGGGCCAGTGGGTCACCATCTCGGGTATCGGCGGGCTGGGGCACATTGCCGTGCAGTACGCCGTGGCCATGGGGCTGAGGGTCGCGGCCGTGGACATTGCCGACGACAAGCTCGCCCTGGCCAAGGCGCACGGTGCGGAACTGACCGTCAACGCCCTGCACGAAGACCCTGTGGAAGTGATCCAGCGTGAAACCGGAGGTTGCCATGGAGTCCTGGTCACCGCAGTGCACCCGTCAGCTTTTGGACAGGCGATCGGCATGGCCCGCCGTGGCGGGACGATTGTGTTCAATGGGCTGCCGCCGGGCGACTTTCCGGCGCCGATCTTCGAGATTGTGCTCAAGGGCCTGACCGTCCGCGGCTCGATCGTGGGCACGCGCCAGGACCTGGAGGAGGCGCTGGACTTCTACGCCCAGGGAAAAATCCACCCGACGGTATCCGTGCGGGAGCTTTCGGAGGTCAACGCCGTGTTCGACGAGATGAAGCACGCCAAGATCGACGGCCGCGTGGTCCTGAGGTTCTGATGGCCCTGGACAGCCTCGATGCTGCAGTGACGCTGCCCGGGGAGGACTTTTCCCGGGTGGCGCTCACGCCGCCGGCCGTGGAGTTGCTGCGCTCGCTGTGGGTCCGGCACGGGCCGCTGATGTTCCACCAGTCCGGCGGCTGCTGCGACGGATCCTCGCCCATGTGCTATCCGGTGGGGGACTTCCTGACCGGTGATTCCGACGTCCTCCTGGGGTTGTTCGATCTCTCGGATGGGCCGGAACCGCAACCGCTGGAATTCTGGATGTCCCGGGAGCAGTTCAACTATTGGAGCCACACCCACCTGACCGTTGACGTGGTTCCCGGGCGGGGGAGCGGCTTTTCGGTGGAAGCGCCGGAGGGCAAGCGCTTCCTGATCCGGTCCACCCTGATGGACTGGCCGGCCTAGCCCGTTCGGATAAGTCGCCCTTGGGGCCCTCCATCCGGAGGGCCTCAAGCGCTTGATGCAGAATAAAGTTTGGCAGAAGGGCCGTCTCACCATTCGGAACAATTGGGGCCGTCCAGTGGATGGACACTATCGTGGATAGGTCCGTTTCCTTCACAAATCAGGATTGTGATCCCCAATGAACCTTCTCCGGACCAAATCCATCGAGCAGTCGATTGCCGACGCCGATGAACCCGGACGCAAGCTCAAGCGCTCCCTCAGCACCTGGGACCTCATGATCATGGGCGTCGCCGTCGCTGTCGGCGCCGGCATCTTTTCCGTGGGTGCCAAGGCTGCCGCCAACTTCTCCGGCCCGGCCGTGACCCTGTCCTTCGCCATCGCCGCCATCACCTGCGCCCTGGCCATCATGTGCTACGCCGAGTTCGCCACCGCCATCCCGGTGGCCGGCTCCGCCTACGTCTTCACCTACGCCACCATGGGTGAGCTCCTTGCCTGGATCATCGGCTGGAACCTGATCCTGGAGCTCTTCACCGCCGCGGCCGTCATCGCCAAGTACTGGGGCATCTACCTCAGCAAGGTCTTCGCGCTGATGGGTGCGGACATTCCGCCGGCCGTCTCGCTGGGCGGCGTTGACCTCTACTGGGGCGCGTTCCTGATTGTCGCCGTCTTCACCGTGCTGCTGGTGCTCGGCACCAAGCTGTCCGCCCGGGTGGGAAACATCTTCACCCTGATCAAGATCGGCGTCGTCCTCTTCGTGATCGTGGTGGGCTTCACCTACGTCAAGTTCGAAAACTACGCACCGTTCATCCCTGCGGCCGAGCCCACCGGCGGCACCGGCGCCGCTGACGTCCTGAAGCAGTCCTTCTTCGGCTTCCTCACCGGCGCGGCCCCCGCCCAGTACGGCACCCTGGGCATCTTCGCAGGTGCCGCGCTGGTGTTCTTCGCCTTCATCGGCTTCGACGTGGTCGCCACCTCCGCGGAGGAAGTGAAGAACCCGCAGAAGACCCTTCCGCGCGGCATCTTCGGCGGCCTCGCCCTGGTCACCCTGCTGTACATCCTGGTGTCGCTGGCCCTCACCGGCATGGTGTCCTACACCCAGCTGGCCGAGGCCGAGAACCCGACACTCACCACGGCCTTCGAAGCCGTCGGCGACACGTCCGCCGCGAAGATCATCGCGTTCGGTTCCCTGGTGGGCCTGACCACCGTGATCATGGTCCTGCTGATGGGCCTGTCCCGCGTGGTCCTGGCCATGAGCCGCGACGGCCTCCTGCCCCGGGCACTGTCCAAGACCAGCGAGAAGCGTTCGACGCCGGTCCGCCTCCAGATCATCTGCGGCGCCGCGGTAGCCCTCGTAGCAGGCCTGACCAACGTGGACCTGCTCGAGGAAATGATCAACATCGGCACGCTGTCCGCCTTCGTTGTGGTCAGTCTGGGCATCCTGGTGCTGCGCAAGAAGCGCCCGGACGTGAAGCCCGCCTTCCGCGTCCCGTTCGGCAAGGTCCTGCCGGTTGTGTCCGCCCTGCTGTGCCTCTACCTGATGACCAACCTCGCCGTGGAGACCTGGATCTTCTTTGCCATCTGGCTGATCATCGGCCTGGCCATCTACTTCGCTTACGGCCAGCGCCACTCGCGCCTGAACGAGCGCTTCAGCGCTGCCAGCGCCTCGGTCAACGGCCCTGCTGCGGGTGGTTCAACCGCTGCCGCCACCGAGCGCGACGACGAGGACGAGTTCACCCGCGCCTGACCGTCCCGCTGCTGATGCCCGCCCGGGCCATACCGGGCGGGCATTTGCATGTCCGGCTCCTAGGATGGATTCATGGCACGACCCACACGACCCGAACGAAAAGCCGAGCTGTTGGGCGCCATCCTGGATTACCTAATGGATAAAACGCTGGCGGAGCTGACGTTCCGCAGCCTTGCGGAGGGGCTGGGCATGAGCGCATACGTGCTGGTGTACCACTTCGGCAGCCGCGACCAGCTGATCAATGACATTGTGGTCTCGATCGAATCCCGGCTGGACCGCATGCGAAACACCGATGTCCACGACATTGACCGTGCCGCCTGGCGGGAGTTCCTGCTGGATTCCTGGCAGTGGACCATGGCTCAGCGGAACCGGCACCTGACGCGGCTGGAATTCGAGGCCACTGCCCAGGACATCGTCGCCGTCGAGCCGCGCGGAACGTCCCAGGAGCATTTCCGGATGCTTCACCACAAGACCCGCGACTGGCTGATGGTCCAGGGGATCCCGGAAGCATATGCGGATACCGACGCACGGCTTTTCACCTCCACCTTCTACGGGCTGCAGTTCGACTTCGTGGTCATGAACGAACCGGAGGCGGCCACCAAAGCCTTCGAACTGATGCTGACCGTTTTCTTCAACAACCTCGAAACCCGCCTGGCCGCCGTCCAGGACGCCTGACTACCAGGCAGCCCGGTCCCGCCTGCTGCCGGCAGTATCACGGGGCTGCGTGCCGGGTGACCCAGTCCACCAGCGGGCGCAGCTCCTCCCACAGCCTGGCGATTTCCGGGACAGCGGCGGGGCTCTCCAGCCATTCGGGCTGGCCCAGATCAACGCTTGCCGCCAGCGATTTGTGTTTGAGGAGTTCGGCCCGCGGATGGTCGCTGGCGTAACCGCGCGGCACGGTCTTGAGCCTCTCACCCTCCACGGCAAACCCGGCGGCAGTCACGGCCTCCACAATATGCCGCAGCGACTCCCCGGTGCCCGAGGCGTCAACCGAGTTCCGGTACCTTGCCAGCTGTGCGGGCGAATGGGAATGGTAGCCCCCGCCCACCAGCAGGCCCGCCGCGCTGATCTGAAGGTAGTACCCCACGCCCTCCTGGCCTGAGGCAAACGCACCCTGTGCGGTCTTGTAAGGGGACTTGTCGAGTGAAAAGCGGACATCCCTGTTGGCCCGGAAAATTTTTCCTGGCCCGAACCGGGGTTCGAGCTCTTCGAGGAGCGACGCGAGCGGATCCCGGACCAGCGACTGGTAGCTGTCCTTATGCTCCAGCCACCACTCCCGGTTGTTGTTGTCCTGCAGCTCGGCATAGAAGCCAAAAGCACCGGCGGGCATGCCCTGGAAAGTTGTCATACAGCGATCCTAGGGAGCGCGCTTGGCCGCGGCTACGGCGCCGGCGGCTATGTGGAAAGCGCAAAAAACCACCCCGCCACGGCAGCCGTGGCGGGGTGGTTTCAGATGCAAACCCGGGCGGAATCAGCCGATCTTGTTGGCTGCCTCAGCGTCGGAGAGGGATGCTGCGCCGAGGTTGGCGCGGAGCTTGGCGCCGAGTTCGGCGTCAACGTTGGTCCAGTACTGGATGGCGCGTTCCTTGATGTCGGAGCGCTTGACGCCGCCCACGGCACCGGTGATGGTGTCCAGGAAGCGGGCCTTGGCTGCGTCGTCGTAGACCTCGCGGTACAGCGCGCCGGCCTGGACGAAGTCGCTGTCCTCGGCGTGCAGGGAGTGCGCGGCGAGTGTCAGTTCGCCGTCGTTCTCCCAGCCGCCGGCCGGGTTCTGCGGCTCCAGGGCAGCCGGGCCGCCGAAGGTGTTCGGAGCGTAGACCGGAACCGAGGGAGCGTTGAACAGGTAACGTCCGGCGCCGTCCTGGCTGTAGTTGTTGACCTGGTTCTTGGGCTGGTTCACCGGGATCTGGGCGTGGTTGGTGCCCACGCGGTAACGATGCGCGTCGGCGTAGGAGAAGATGCGGGCCTGCAGCATCTTGTCCGGGGACGCGGCGATGCCGGGCACGAAGTTCGACGGCGCGAAGGTGGCCTGCTCGATCTGCGCGAAGTAGTTCTCCGGGTTCCGGTTCAGCTCCATGGTGCCCACCTTGATCAGCGGGTAGTCAGCGTGCGGCCAGACCTTGGTGAGGTCGAACGGGTTGAAGCGGTAGGTCTTGGCGTCCTCGTAGGGCATGACCTGGACGTGCAGGTCCCAGGACGGGAAGTTGCCGGCTTCAATGTTTTCGGACAGGTCGCGGATGTAGAAGTCCGCGTCCGATCCGGCCAGGGCTTCGGCCTGCTCGCCGGTCATGGAGTTCACGCCCTGGTTGGACTTGAAGTGGTACTTGACCCAGAAGCGTTCGCCTGCGGCGTTGATCCACTGGTAGGTGTGTGAGCCGTAGCCCTGCATTTCACGCCAGGAGGCGGGCAGGCCGCGGTCACCCATCAGCCAGGTGACCTGGTGTGCGGACTCGGGGGACAGGGTCCAGAAGTCCCACTGCATGTCGGCGTCGCGCAGGTGGGTGCCCGGGAGGCGCTTCTGGGAGTGGATGAAGTCCGGGAACTTGATGCCGTCGCGGATGAAGAAGACGGGGGTGTTGTTGCCCACGAGGTCGTAGTTGCCCTCGGAGGTGTAGAACTTCACGGCGAACCCGCGGGGGTCGCGCCAGGTGTCCGGGGAGCCGTTCTCGCCGGCGACGGAGGAGAAGCGGATGAGCATCTCGGTCTCGACGCCGGGCTGCAGGAAGGCTGCCTTGGTGTAGGCCGAGATGTCCTCGGTGGTCTTGAACGTGCCGAATGCGCCGCCGCCCTTGGCGTGCACTACGCGCTCCGGAACCCGCTCGCGGTTGAACTGGGCGAGCTTTTCCACCAGGTAGTGGTCGGTCAGGATGATGGCACCGTCGGCACCAACTGACTTCGAGTGGGCGTCGGACGTGACGGGGGCACCTGACTGGGTTGTCGAAATGGCAGTCATTGTTCTCCTATTTCTCTATTTCTTGCGAGGGACGATTGGAAGGAAGTTGTTGGGACTGCTGGCAGTCCTGGCAGATGCCCTGGTACATGACATCGGCGATCTGGATGGTCATCGGCTTGGCGTTCTCATCCCAGTGGGGCGTGAGGCAGGGGGCATGGCCCACCGCGCAGTCCACGTCCTCTACCCGGCCGCAGCTGATGCAGATGGCGTGGTGGTGGTTGTCGCCCACCCGGGTTTCGTACAGGGCCGGGGAGTGCGGCGGCTCGAACCTGCGCAGCATGTGCAGGTCCGTCAGGTCGCCCAGCACCACGTACACGGACTGGGCCGTCAGCTCGGGCAGCTCGGCGCGCGCCGCAGCAAGGATGCTTTCCGCGGGGGAGTGGGGGTGGCGTTCCACGGCGGCCAGCACGGCGAGCCGCTGCTTGGTCACCCGGCGGCCGTGAGCGCGCAGGGCACCAGCCCAGTCCTCGTGGCCGCCTGTGTGCTCCGTCATGGCTCCATTGAAACACTTATTATGAATATCTCACAATAAGGGTTGGCTAACCTCGGAATTTCCCGCCAGTAAGCGCCGTCATGGAACCGTGTTGCACGGAAAGCCGTTCCCACAGTGAGCAAGGAGGAGACGTGCACAAGCACTACAACGGACTGAAGGCAGCGGCGCTGTTTGGCGTCTTGTGGGCGGTCCTGCTGGGCCTGGGCGCATTGATAGGTGCAGGCACGCGCAGCTCCGCGCCCATCTGGATCATGGCGCTGGTCGGCGTGGCCACCACCGCCTACGGCTACTGGAACAGTGACAAGATCGCCATCCGGTCCATGCAGGCCTATCCCGTCACAGAGGCCCAGGCCCCGCAGCTGTACCAAATAGTTCGGGAGCTGTCGGTCCGCGCCAACCAGCCCATGCCGCGGATCTACCTCTCACCCACCATGAATCCGAACGCCTTCGCCACAGGACGCAATCCCCGCAACGCCGCCGTTTGCTGCACGGAGGGGATCCTGCAGCTCCTGAACGCGCGGGAGCTGCGCGGCGTGCTGGGCCACGAGCTCATGCACGTCTACAACCGGGACATCCTCACCTCGTCGGTGGCGGCCGCCGTCGCCGGCGTCATCACCTCGGTGGGCCAGATGCTGCTGTTCTTCGGCAGCGACCGCCGAAACGCCAACCCGCTGGCCATGCTGGCCATGGCCCTGCTGGCACCCTTCGCGGCGTCCCTGATCCAGATGGCGATTTCGCGCACCAGGGAGTACGACGCCGACGAGGACGGCTCGCAGTTGACCGGCGATCCGCTGGCGCTTGCCTCAGCCCTGGCCAAGATCGAGCGCGGCGTGAGTATCGCGCCGCTGCCGCAGGACCAGCGGCTGGTCAACGCGTCCCACCTGATGATCGCCAACCCGTTCCGCGGCGGCGCGATGAACAAGCTGTTCGCCACGCATCCGCCCATGCGGGACAGGATCGCCCGCTTGGAGCGCATGGCGGGCGGGCCACTGCGGTAGGCGCGTGCCGCCGTCGTTCCTTAACCGCCAGGGAGGCCCGGCGTGGCGCGGAAACTCCCTGCTGACATGCAAAGAGGCCGGCGCCACCGATATTCCGGGTGCGCCGGCCTCTTGTGCAGCGGCAGGTCTATTGCGCGTCGAAGGACGACGGCGCCGTGCCGTTAGCTGCGGAAGTTCACGAACTGCAGGTCGGCTTCCTCGAAGTCCTTCAGCAGCGCCATGGTGGCCTGCAGGTCATCGCGGGACTTGGATGTCACCCGCAGCTCGTCGCCCTGGATCTGGGACTTGACGGACTTGGGGGCCTCGTCGCGGATGAGCTTGTTGATCTTTTTGGCCAGGTCCTGGGCGATGCCCTCCTTGATGGAGGCTTCCAGCCGGAATTCCTTGCCGGAGGCGTAGGGCTCCCCGGTGTCCAGGGACTTCAGCGAGATGCCCCGGCGGATCAGCTTGGACTGCAGGACGTCCAGGACGGCCAGGACGCGTTCCTCGGAGTTCGCCTTCATCAGGATCTTTTCGCCGCTGAAGTCCACCTCGGCGCCTACGCCCTTGAAGTCGTAGCGCTGCGCCAGTTCCTTCTGCGCCTGGTTCAGTGCGTTGGCCACTTCCTGCTTGTCTACTTTGCTTACGACGTCGAACGTTGACTCGCCTGCCATGACTCTCCTTCGCTGGTGGGAGCCCTGTGCGCGGACAGGGCATGGATCACTGCGTTCAAGCCTAATACGGATGCCCACCCGGTGGAGTGGAGGAATTCACAGTTCCCTCTCAGCGGACGCACGGAGGGAACGAAGGAGTGCTGGGGAGAGTTGTACGTGTTGGATTGTTGCTCGAAGGGAACGCCATGCACCGCAAAGCCGTCAGTTATGTCTCGAAAACCACCACCGCTGCGGCCGGGGCGGTGGCAACGGCGGCAACATCGGTGGCCGCAGCCGCAGTTGCTGCCTCCATCATTTTCAGTCCCGTGGCGGACGCGTCCTCCCGCTTGGAAGGTGTGCACGCAGACCTGCTCCGGGCCGTCCAGTTGAACCAAATCACCGAGGAACAGGCCCTGAGGTTCGAGGCGAAGCTGGCCGGGAGGATTTTGAGCGAGGCCTGACGGGCTACATTTACGCGTGATTCCGGGGATTTTGCTCCCGCCCGGGACTCGATTCGATTCTTCGGCGGAAGTTCTGTAAAGTTGTCTTGCCCGCGGTTACTGGAAGCGGAACGGCCCGGAAACGGACGTTCCAAAGACTGCAGCCGAGGGTAGCTTCTTGTGAAGTTCGGCAGATTACCCGAGCGGCCAAAGGGGGCTGACTGTAAATCAGCTGGCAACGCCTACGGGGGTTCGAATCCCTCATCTGCCACCCAAGGAAAGCCTCCGGAACCTGATGGTTCCGGAGGCTTTTTCGTGTCCCGGCATTGATGCCGGCCGGGCCCGTCCCGCTTCATTGGCTACCCCCGGCTCCGCGGCCGGCCAGCAGTCAGTTTTCCCCGCCTGATGGTCTATTCCCCGCGGCGTTTCAGGGGGAGTAGTCCATCAGACGGGGAGAATTCTCGGGGGGACATGGGGCGCCGAAATCGCCGTCGACACCATACCGGCCCGGGCGTAGTCTGGCAGTTATCGGCGCACGCGCCCCGATGCCCTGCGTCGATACATCCATCGATAAAGGAGGATTCAATGAGTGCTGTACGTGAATTCATGACCACGGATGCACGATGTATTAAGGAAAACCAGTCCCTGGTGGATGCAGCCCGGATGATGATGGACCTGGACTGCGGATCACTGCCGATCTGTGGTGATGACGGCAAGTTGAAGGGCATGATCACCGACCGCGACATCGTTCTCAAGTGCGTTGCCGCCGGCCGCGATCCCGGCCAGATGATGGCCCGGGACCTCGCCGCCGGGCGCCCCCACTGGATTGATGCCGACGCCAACGTGGACGCTGCCATCGAGATGATGGAAAAGCACCAGGTCCGGCGGCTTCCCGTGATCGCCGACCACAAGCTGGTGGGCATCATCAGCCAGGGTGACATCGCACGCAACTACTCGGAGCAGCGTGTGGGCGAACTCGTGGAGCATATTTCAGAACGCCATCGGGTGTAGCGCCACTACGGCAGCGCAACCACGTGGCCTTGTCCGCGGATCCCGTCCTACCAGGTTCGGACCCGCGGACAAGCTTTAACACCCCGCAAGCAGGCGGGGAATCAGTTCAGCGCAATCAGGAGCATCTGGCTGGTGCCCGGAATGCAGGTCTGCAGAATGGCGCGGGGGAACCCACCGAATACGTTGAGTACGTCGTTGGTGGTGCCCGGGTTGGGAACCTGTCCGCGGGCCGTTGCCGTGTAGGTTCCGTAGCCGGGGATGCTTACCGTTTCCCCTACCCCGATCCCGGAGAACCGTGCCCAGCCGCCGCAGAAATCATGCTCGGTGATGAACAGCGAATACCCGTCGCCCGGGGTGTAGTGGATCGGGCCGATGCAGGCGTCCACCATTTCCTGCCCGCCGGCGCCCGCAACATAAATGGTCCGCACGGCGGGAGCAGCCGGAACAAAGGCGGGGGCCGGAGCGGGTGCCGGAGCCGCGGCCTGGGCCGGCGCGGACACCGGTGCAGCTGCCGGGGCGGGCGCTGCCACTGCCGGTCCGGTCAGCACAAGGGTCTGGCCAGGCACGATCACGCTGTAGGGGCTGAGGCCGTTGGCGGCGAGCATGGCGTTCATGTCCACGCCGTGCCTGCCCGCGATGGCCCCCACTGTGTCGCCGGGAACCACGGTGTAGAGGTTCGGGTCGCCGGCCGGTGCCGGTTCAGGGGCGGGGGCCGGCGGAGCCGGTGCGGGTTCCACGGGTGCCGGTTCCGATGCCGCAGGGGCAACTGCCGCCGGAGCTTCTGCTGCCGGGACGGCGGCAGGCTGCTGCCCGGGAACCGCACCGCCGCCGGCCTCGACGGTGGTGCCGTCGCCGGCAGGTGCCGCGGCGCCGGCAACCTGGCCAGCCGCCGTCGCGCCCTGGCTGACGGAGCCCTGGTTCAGGGAAGCCGGCGGCGCTGCCAAGGCTCCCACGCCTACCGCTGCTACGACGGCGGCGGTGGCCATTCCGGCCCACAGCCTGTTGCTGATGGCCGGCCGGCCCGTGGTCAGGTCGGTACGGGGTTCGTCAGTGGCGAAGCTTCTGCTCTCGGCTTCAGGTGTAGTGAGGTAAGGCTCGTTCATGGGTGGCCCATCCGGGGTCGGTCCGGCCGGGCGCGAAAGCGGGCCGGCAGGACGGAGCGAGATGCAGCGTGCCGGCAGCCCAGGCAGATGCCGGGGCCGCGCAGGCAGCGCGGGATGGAGGCATCCGCATACCCAGAAATACGGAGGCTCCGCGAGTAAGCGGAACCTCCGGAAGCCAACCCGGGGGACCCGCCAGTGCGTGTTCGGTCCTAGGAGTCCCGAGTCTAGGAAGCGGGCCTGGGGCACGGCACCAGTAGGAATTACCCGAATTTTTTTAGCCGGTACTTGGTGGCGCCGCAGCTGCTACTCACGCACGCAGGGCGCACATACCTGCCCCCCGGAGCTGGTCCGGCAAGGAAGCGGGCTACAGTGCGCGCTGTTCCTTAAGCTCTGCAATTTCCCGGCGAAGCGAGGTAATTTCGGCCACGAGATCTGCCACTTCCTCCCGGATCGGTTCCTCCATGGCGTCGGCGGTGGTCTCGGCGGTGTCCTCCACCCTTTGAACCAGCCACGACGCGATGGATGCCGTAACCACACCCAGGACGGCGATGCCGCTCATCATGAGCGCGGCGGCGACCATCCGGCCGATGGGTGTCACCGGATACATATCCCCGTAGCCAACAGTGGTGATGGTGGTCATGGCCCACCACAGCGCATCACCGAAAGTCACGATCTTCGCGTCCGGCGCTGACTGCTCCACGTCCAGGACGGCGAGTGCCCCCACGAACACCAGCATCGCCGCGGAACCGGCCACATAGGTGACCACGCGGCCCCGGAGCGTATCGCCCAGTGTCCGGTGCAGCACGGACAGCAGCGTCACCAGCCGCAGGAGCCGCAGCGGGCGGAGCAGCGGCAGGGCCACGATGAGCAGTTCGTGCAGGTTGCGGACGAACCAGTCCCAGCGGTCGGTGGAGAGCCAAAGGTTGGCTGCGTAGTCCAGGGCAAAGATGCCCCACGTCACCCACATCACGCCCTCAAGCCACAATGCCGCGCTGCCTTCGACGCGGCCGATCACCTGCCACGCATAGGCACCCAGGAAGACGAGCGCAGTGACCGTGAGCGGCCAGTCCGCCCGGTCCCGGTAGCGTTGTTGCGTCATGCAGGAAATCCTACGCGGGCGGACCTGCCGCCTGCCGGCCAATGTTACCGGCGGGTAGCATTGGGGGATGCACCTGCTCCTGAGAACCCTTCTGATGCTGTTCCGTTCGGCCCGGCGGCAGCCGCTGGCTGTCTGGGACAGCTCATCGCTTCCCCTGCGCGTCCTGCCCACGGACATCGACATCGCCCTGCACGTCAACAACGGCATGTACCTGTCGCTGATGGACCTGGGCCGTTTCGACCTCATGGTGCGCAGCGGGGTGTGGAAGCGGATGCGCCGGCGCGGCTGGGGACCGGTGGTTTCGGCTGAAACCATCGCCTTCCGTAAGTCACTGCAGCTGTGGCAGCAGTACACCATTGAGACCCGCATCATCGGGCTGGACGCCAAAGCCATCTACTTCGAACAGCGGATGGTGTCCGACGGCGAAATTTACGCGCGTGCCTACATCGCCACCCGCCTGGTCACCAAGGCAGGGCCGGTCAGCCAGGAGGAAATCCTTCAGGAGTTCGGCGAGCCTCCTCTGGATCTGGTGCTGCCGGAATGGATCCACGAGTGGCGGGCTGCGAGTGCTTTGCCGGGCAGCCGGACGCCGGCGCCGCACGCTTGGGGGAGCAGCGCCTGAGGGTTTGCCACGGCGTGTATACGACCCGGCCGGGGTTATTCCCGATGACGCGGGCAGCGAACAGCCGCGACAATCACGGGGCGTCCCGCGTACCGTTGACTCATGGCTACCCTTGACATCACCGGTGAACAGTTCGCATCAACCATCGAAGGCAATGACATTGTCCTGGTCGATTTTTGGGCTGAATGGTGCGGTCCCTGCAAGCAGTTTGGCCCCACCTACTCGGCTGTCTCTGAGAAGCACCCGGATGTCCTCTTCACCAAGGTGGACACGGAGGCTGAGCAGCAGCTCGCCGCCGAGGCCGGCATCTCGTCCATCCCCACGCTGATGGCATTCCGCGAAAAGGTGCTGGTGTTCTCGCAGCCCGGCGCACTGAACGCCCAGCAGCTCGAACAGGTGGTGGACGCCGTGAAGGCTCTGGACATGGAAGAAGTCCACGCCCACGTGGCACGCCAGCGGGAGGAAGCCGCAGCCGCCAGCAAGCCGGCCGGGCCGCAGGACGGCTCCCAGATCCCCGACGCCTGATTTCTTCTGACACAAACAAATGCGGGACCTCCCACAGGGGAGGTCCCGCATTTGTTTAAACCGGGCTAGATTCGTTCCACCTTGACCGGCTCGGCGAGCAGTGCGCTCAACGATTCGTTCAGGTCCTGCACGGCGATGCCCTTGGAGTGCTTGTCCAGATCCTCTTCGGAGGCCCACTGCTCGGTCAGGACCAGCTTCTCCTCGGTGGCTTCCGTCAGTTCGTAGCGGATGCAGCCCGGCTCGTTCACCACCTCGTCGATGGCGATTTCCAGGGCGAGCTTCACGCGGAAAAACTCGCCGTCGTTGGGGATGAACGTTGCCTGCAGGTCGATGGGTGCACTCATGGATTTCACAATACCGGCCTCCTGCCCCTGCCCAGGTTCTGTTGCGCCGGGCCAGCCTGAATGCTTCTTTTGCCGGGGACGTGTTGGTAGCGTGCCACCATGCGTGCTTATACAGCCGGGGACACTGACGTTCCACTGCTCGAAGAGACCATCGGCGCGAACTTTGAGCGGGTTGTGGCACGGTTTCCGTACCACGACGCCCTCATCGAGGCGGGGCCGGTGCCGGGTGCGGACGCCCGGCGGTGGAGCTACGCCAAGATGAACGACGACGTCGACCGGCTGGCCCGTGCGCTCCTCGCCGTGGGCATCGCCAAAGGGGACCGGGTGGGAATCTGGAGCCCCAACTGCGCCGAGTGGACGCTGCTGCAGTATGCCACTGCCAAGGCCGGCGCCATCCTGGTGAACGTCAACCCCGCCTACCGCAGCCATGAGCTCGAGTTCGTGGTGAAGCAGAACGGCACGCGGATGCTGGTGACGGCGCCGTCGGACCGGAACAGCGACTACGTGGGCATGGCCCGCCATGTGCTTGCCGAATGCCCCGGGCTGCGCGAACTCGTGTTTCTCCCGGGGCCAGGAGGCGACGGGCGCGACGACGGCGCGACACCACTCACTGACGCGGAACTGACGTACGCCGAACTGCTGAAGAGGGCGGACGGCGTCGGGCATTCCCTACTTAAGGCCCGGATGGCGGAACTGAGCCCGAACGACCCCATCAACCTGCAGTACACCTCCGGCACCACAGGCTTCCCGAAGGGCGCCACCCTGACCCACCACAACATCCTGAACAACGGCTACGTCATCGGGGAACTGCTGGGCTACACCGAGCATGACCGGGTAGTGATCCCGGTGCCGTTCTACCACTGCTTCGGCATGGTGATCGGGAATCTGAACGCGCTGAGCCACGGCGCGGCCACCATCATTCCCGGGCGGGGATTTTCGCCGGCGGCAGCACTGGAGGCGGTGCAGGACTTCGGCGGGACGTCCCTGTACGGCGTGCCCACCATGTTCATCGCCGAGCTCGCCCTCCCGGACTTCGCCTCATACGACCTGTCCACCCTCCGCACCGGCGTCATGGCGGGCTCGCTGTGCCCCATCGAAGTGATGAACCGGGTCATTTCCGACATGAACATGAAGGATGTGGCCATCTGCTACGGCATGACCGAAACGTCGCCGGTTTCCACGATGACGCGGCAGGGGGACACGCTGCAGCACCGGACGGAGACGGTGGGCCGGACCATGCCGCACCTGGAGAGCAAGATCGTGGATCCTGCCTCCGGTGAGGTCCTGGGACGCGGGCAGATCGGTGAACTGCTCACCCGCGGTTATGCGGTCATGGCCGGGTACTGGAACCAGCCGGAGAAGACCGCCCAAGTGATCGACGCGGACGGCTGGATGCACACCGGAGACCTGGCCCGGATGGACGATGAAGGATTTGTGATCATCGAGGGCCGGATCAAGGACATGGTGATCCGCGGCGGTGAAAACATCTACCCGCGGGAAATCGAGGAGTTCCTCTACACGCACCCGGCCATTAGGGATGTGCAGGTGATCGGCGTCCCGGACGACAAGTACGGCGAGGAGCTGATGGCCTGCATCATCCTCAAGCCCGGGGCAGAGCCGTTGAACTCCGATGCCGTTGCCGGGTTCTGCCGCGGGCACCTGGCGCATTACAAGATCCCGCGCTACGTCGAGGTGTGGGACAGCTTCCCGATGACGGTGTCCGGAAAGGTCCGCAAGGTGGAGATGCGCGAGGAAGCCGTGGCACGGCTGGGGCTCTAACTGCAACGACCGTATGATTCTGCGAGGGTTTATTGGGCCAGGAGTGACCCCGCGTTGCTTTAAGAAGTGGTTACTTGATGTTCCGGTTGATGGCCTTCACGCCAACAACGAGTCCGACGGCGGCCGTCACCGAGGCGGCGAGCAGGCCAAGGAGGGTGTCCGTCCCGAAGCTGCCGGCGAAGAGTTCCCGTTCAGCGTTGACCAGGTAGGTCAAGGGGTTGAAGAGGCTTGCGGTCTTCATCCAGGCCGGCCCGGCTTCGATGGGGAGCATGATGCCGGAGAGGATCATCAGCGGGAACAGCAGTGTCTGCTGGACGCCCCAGAAAATCCACTCCTTGTTCTGCGACACGAGCGCCAGGGCGTAGGAAAGGGCGCCCAGTCCGATCCCGAAAATCCCCAGGATCACCAGGCCGATCAGCACGTGCAGGGGGTAGAAGACGAAACCGAACGGAATGCACACCAGCGCTATCAGCAGCCCCTGGACCACCAGCGGCGCCCACTCCTTCAGGGCCCGGCCGATCATCAGCGACGACCTGGACAGCGGCGTGGCCAGGATCCGCTCGTAGGAGCCTGTCATCAGTTCATACTGCAGGTTGGACCCGGTCATGGACGTGCCGAACAGGGCAATCATCACCACCACGCCGGGCAGGAACCACTGGAGCGTGGACTGGCCGCCGAATGCCGGCGCGCCCACGGCCGCTCCCAGCAGCGGACCGAACAGCCCCAGGAACACCAGCGGCTGGATCAGCGAGAAGATCAGCGAGAACGGGTCCCGCAGGGGCAGCAGCATCTCGCGCCAGAACACGTATTTGGTGTCGCGGAGGATCCGGCCGAGGCCGGGCTTCTCCCGGACCTCTGACGCGGCGAGCGAAGTCATCAGCGGTTCGCCCCTTCCCTCAGGTTGCGGCCGGTCAGTTCCAGGAACACGTCGTCCAGGGTCGGCGGCTTCAGCTCCAGGGACTGGGCGGGAGCGCCGGCGTCGTGCATTTCCTTCAGGAGCGCAGGTGCCAGACGGGCACCTTCCGGCAGGCGGAGCCGGAACGTCACCACGCCGTCGAGCCGGTTTTCCTGTACCTCGCCGCCCGCTGCAGCACGCCCCAGCAGCCCCCGCACGTCAGGCGCTGCGTCCGCGGCGACCTCCACCGCAAGCAAGTCACCTGCCAGGTTGGCCTTCAGCCGGGATGCGGTGTCATCGGCGATGATCTGGCCGTGGTCTATGACGATCACCCGCTCTGACATCGAATCCGCCTCGTCCATGTAATGCGTGGTCAGGACGATGGTTGTGCCGTTCTCCTCGCGCATCCGCATGATGTGCTCCCACAGATTGGCCCGGTTCTGCGGGTCCATGCCGGTGGACGGCTCGTCCAGGAACAGGAGCTGCGGGGAATGCATCAGGCCCAGCGCCACGTCCATCCGGCGCCGCTGGCCGCCGGACAGTTTCACCACAGTGCGTTTTGCGAGGTCGGCGAGATCGAGGGATTTCAACAGCTCCTGCGCGCGGGCCGATGCGTCCGCGGAATTCATCCCGTAGAAGCGGCCCTGCATCACCAGCTCGTCAATGACCCGGAAGCTGTGCCCTCCGCCGTTGCCCTGGCCGATGTACCCGATCCGCGCGCGCACTCCCGCCGGGTCCTCGGTGACGTTTACGCCGGCGACGGTGGCCATGCCGGAGGTGGGCCGAAGCAGGGTGGTGAGCATCCGCAGCGTGGTGGACTTTCCCGCGCCGTTGGGACCCAGGAAGGCCACCAGTTCGCCCCGGGCAACATCGATATTGACGCCCTTGACGGCTTCTACTGTTTCCTTCTTCACCGTGAAGGTCTTGGTGAGCTTTTCCGTGTGGATCATGCTGACTCCAGAGGTGCGGGGCGGGGCTCCGGGACGGGCTCCTTGCGCCACGCTACTCCCGCAGGACGTGCCCGTCCACGCATTCCCGTCCAGGCAGGACGTTCTGCCGGGCCTTAGTGCCGGCGGTGGTCCTGGATGGTCATCCGCGGGCCGAAGGTGGGTTTGCGGAAGCCGGTGCTCTGGATCATCCGGACCACGCGCTGCCGCTGCCCCGTCCACGGTTCCAGCAGCCGGAGCATGCCGGCGTCGTCAGTCCTGCGCCCGGTCAAAGCCGCCCCCACATAAGCGGCCAGATGGTAGTCACCCACGGAAATGGAGTCCGGGCAGCCGTGCGTCCGCTGCACCACTTCCGCGGCGGTCCAGATGCCGATGCCGGGGATGGTCTGCATCTTCGCCGAGGCCTCACGGGCCGGCAGGGCTGCCAGGCGTTCAAGCGCGACGGCGGAACGCAGCGCGCGCATGACCGTTGCCGAGCGCTGGGGTCCTACACCTGCCTTGTGCCATTCCCAGCTGGGGATCTGCAGCCACTGCGCGGCGGTGGGTGCAACCACCAGGCCGGCAGGGGTGGAGGCGCCGGCCCGCGGAGGCGGTGTGCCGTACCGGTGCACCAGGTACCGGTAGGCCCGCCTCGCCTCGATCACCGTCACCTTCTGCTCGAGAATGATGGGCACCAGCTGGTCCACCATGCGGCCACTCGCGGGAAGGCGCAGGGCCAGGCTCCGGCGCCGTGCTTCCCGGACCATGAGCGGGAGGGTGGCGTGGAAGGCGGGCTCGTCAAAGGCGCGCCAGTCATCGTCAGCCCCCAGGAGCCGTGGGACTGCCTCCACTGCGGCGGCAGCACCCGGACCCCACGCCTGGACGTCCACGAAAGGTTCAGCCACGGCACTGGGGCCGTCGCCACCGCCCGCCGGGCTGAGCCGCAGCGTGGCCGGACCGTCCGGCGTTGTATACGCATTCCAGATGACATCGCCCTGGATACTGAACGACGGATCGCTGGTGCCGCGCAGGAGTGGTCCGAGGGTCCGGCCCAGGCTGAAGGGGCCACCCGGATACCAGCGCAGGGAGACGTCGGCGGCAGCGGCCAGCCGGGGAGGTGCCTCTGCGATGGTCATGCCTCCATCGTCCCACGCGGGGCCGACAACGCTGCCGGACGTGCTCCGGCAACCGGCAAAAACACCCTTATCCAACGCTCCATCCGGGACTAGACTCCAGCGTGTGGCGCGGAATCGCTGCGCCTTTCCTACAATCCGGCAGGTGAGCGCATTGGGTGCAGTGGTACATTTCGAAATCCCCGCGGACGATCAGGAGCGGGCCAGGAAGTTCTACCAGGAGGCCCTCGGCTGGCGGATCGATCCCGTCCCCGGCATGGACTACAACATGGTGGTCACTACTCCGATGGACGAGTCCACCGGGCAGCCCACGGAAGCAGGCGCCATCAACGGAGGCCTGATGGCCCGGGAACCGGACCTCAAGAACCCGGTCATCACCATTGACGTGCCGGACATCAACGCCACCCTGCAAACCGTTGAATCGATGGGCGGAGCCGTGGTGAAACCCAGGGAAACCATTCCCGGGATGGGCTCCTTCGCGTACTTCAAGGACACCGAGGGCAACGTGATGGGCCTGTGGGAAAACCTTCCGCCGGAGGAGGCAGGGCAGGCGGGGCAGGCCACCGGGCAGTAAGCGGTAGCTTTGTACCTATGAAGTACGCCCAGTCCATCCTGGACCTCATCGGCAATACCCCGCTCATCAAACTCAACCACGTGACCGACGGCGTCAAGGCCACCGTCCTGGTCAAGCTGGAGTACCTGAACCCGGGCGGTTCCATCAAGGACCGCATTGCGGCGCAGATGATTGAGGATGCCGAACGGGAGGGCAGGCTGCAGCCCGGCGGCACCATCGTGGAACCCACCTCGGGCAACACCGGAGTGGGCCTGGCGCTCGTGGCCCAGCAGAAGGGCTACAAGTGCGTGTTCGTGGTCCCGGACAAGGTGGGCGAGGACAAACGCGCCGTACTCCAGGCCTACGGCGCCGAAGTGGTGGTCACGCCCACCGCGGTGCCACCGGACAGCCCGCAAAGCTACTACGGCGTTTCGGACCGGCTGGTCCGCGAGACCCCCGGCGCCTACAAGCCGGACCAGTTCTCCAACCCTGCCGCCCCGGCCAGCCACTACCGCACCACGGGTCCGGAGATCTGGCGCGACACCGACGGCAAAGTCACCCACTGCGTGATCGGCGCCGGCACCGGCGGGACCATCACCGGCACCGGCCGCTACCTCAAGGAGGTCTCGGCCGACAGGCCGGAGTCCGACGGCGGCCTGGTCCGGATCATCGGCGCCGACCCCGAAGGATCGGTCTACTCCGGCGGCACCGGGCGCCCGTACTTCGTCGAAGGCGTGGGTGAGGACATGTGGCCGGCGAACTATGACAAGTCCGTCCCGGACCAGGTGATCGCCGTCAGCGACGCCGACTCCTTCGCCATGACCCGCCGCCTCGCCCGTGAGGAAGGCCTGCTGGTGGGCGGCTCCTCCGGCATGGCCGTGGTGGCCGCGCTGCAGGCGGCACGGGACCTGCCGGAGAGCGCCGTCGTCGTCGTGATCCTGCCGGACTCCGGCCGCGGCTACCTGGCGAAAATCTTCAACGACCAGTGGATGCGCTCCTACGGCTTCCTCTCCGGCGGGGAAGAGACGTCCGTGGGTGAGGTCATCAAGTCCAAGAACGGCGAACTGCCGGACCTGGTGCACATCCACCCGAACGAGTCCGTCCGCGATGTCATCAACATCATGAACGAGTTCGGCGTCAGCCACATCCCTGTCCTGTCGCAGGAACCGCCGGTGGTCATGGGCGAGGTCCTGGGCGCGGTGGACGAACGCACCCTGACCGCCAAGCTTTTCCGCGGCGAGGCCAAGCTGACGGACAAGATCTCCGAACACATGGGGCCCAAGCTGCCGGTGATCGGATCGCTGGAAACCATCTCCGCGGCCAGGGAGCTCCTCTCCGATGTGGACACCGTCATGGTCACGTTCGTGGGCGCGCCGGTGGGCATCCTCACCAGGCACGACCTGCTGGCCTACCTCAGCAACTGAACCTGCTTCCCCGAACTGCTCACCCGATAAGGAGCATGATGTCCGCCTCTGAAAACCAAGGTTTCAACACCCGAGCCGTGCACGCCGGCCAGGCTTTCGAACCCCGCACCGGGGCAGTGGTGCCGCCGCTGCACTTCAGCACCACCTATGCGCAGGACGGCATCGGCGGACTCCGCGACGGCTATGAGTACGGCCGCGGCGGCAACCCCACGCGGGACGCGCTGCAGGAACAGCTGGCCGCCCTGGAGCTGGGCACCCACGCCTACAGCTTCAGCTCGGGTCTCGCGGCGGAGGATGCGCTGATCCGCGCGCTGACCCGGCCCGGTGACCACATCGTGCTGGGCAATGACGCCTACGGCGGAACCTACCGGCTCATCAGCCGGGTCCTCGGCGACTGGGGGATCGGCAACACTCCCGTGGACATGGCCAACCTGGATACCGTCCGGCAGGCCGTCGCCGCCAACAGGACCCGATTCGTGTGGGTGGAAACCCCGTCCAACCCGCTCATGAAGATCACCGACATCGCCGCGCTCGCGGACATAGCGCACGACGCCGGGGCCTTCCTGGTGGTCGACAACACCTTCGCGTCCCCCTACCTGCAGACACCGCTCGCCCTGGGTGCCGACGTTGTGGTCCACTCCACCACCAAATACATCGGCGGGCACTCCGACGTGGTGGGCGGCGCCGTGGTGGTCAAGGACGCGGAGCTGGCCGAGAAGATCGGCTTCGTCCAGTTCGCGGTCGGCGCGGTGTCCGGCCCCATGGACGCCTTCCTGACCACCCGCGGCCTGAAGACCCTGGGTGTACGGATGGACCGGCACAGCCTCAACGGCCAGGCCGTTGCCGAATGGCTGCTGGAACGCCCGGAGGTGGAGGCGGTCCTGTACCCGGGGCTGCCCAGCCACCCCGGCCACGAGCTCGCGAAGAAGCAGATGCGGAGCTTCGGCGGCATGGTCTCCGTCCAGTTCAAGGGCGGCGAGGCGGCGGCGCGGAAGGTGGCCGAGTCCACGTCCGTGTTCGTGCTGGCGGAGTCGTTGGGCGGCATCGAGTCCCTGATGAATTACCCGTCCGAGATGACCCACGCCTCGGTCAAGGGCACCGAGCTGGCCGTTCCCGTCAACCTGCTTCGCCTGTCCTGCGGCATCGAGGACGTGGAGGACCTGATCGCGGACCTGGAGCAGGCCTTCACCTCCATCCCGTAAGTCGTGTCCGACACCGCGAGATTGCACTTCACGGCAATGTTTCCGGCAGAGATTGCCGCGAAGTGCCATTTCGGCGAGTGCCTGGCTTTCTTCAAAGAAGTCAGCTAGGGTGCCCGTATGGCACTTCGATCTGACTGGTCCCGGCGTACGTGCAGTATGGCCCGGGGCCTGGACATCCTGGGCGACCCGTGGACCATCCTTGTCCTCCGCGAAGTCTTTTTCGGCAACGGGCGCTTTGACGCCATCAAGGCCCGCCTGGAAGTTGCGGACTCGGTGCTCACCAAGCGCCTGGCCGGCTTGGTGGAGTCCGGGCTCCTGGAGAAGAAGGCGTACGACGACGGCGGCCGCACCCGCCAGGAATATGTCCTCACCCCCATGGGCGAGGATGCCCTGCCGGTCCTGAATGCCGTGACCATCTGGGCGGAAAAGCATCTTCCGGCCCCCTCGGACAAGGCCCATATGTACGTGATCCATTCGGGCTGCGGGAAGCGGACCAGCTCCGCGGACACCTGCACCGGGTGCGGCGAGCGGCTCACCGCCGCCAACACCAGCTGGCACAGCCAGTCCAGGTCGGAGCAGCCCGTCCCGCTCTCGACCGCCGCGGTCCGGAAGGAAGCTGCAGCATGAGCACCCTTCCCGATGAAGCCGGTGTGCCGGACGAAACAACAGTTCGCCCAAGCCCGCGGCGCCGGCTGCACCCTGCCTGGATTGTGGCGGGCGTGGCCTTCCTCGCCCTGGTGGGAGCCGCCGGGTTCCGCGCCGCCCCGGGCGTCCTCATGGTCCCCCTGCAGCAGGAGTTCGGCTGGTCCACCACCGTGCTGTCCGCGGCGGTCAGCATCAACCTGGTCCTCTTCGGCCTCACGGCACCCTTTGCCGCTGCCCTGATGGAACGCTTCGGCATCCGGAAGGTCACGGCCACGGCGCTGGTGTTGATCGGCGCCGGCAGTGCCCTGACCGTGCTGGTAAACCAGTCCTGGCAGATCCTCCTTACCTGGGGATTGCTGATCGGGCTGGGCACCGGGTCCATGGCACTGGTCTTCGCCGCCACCATCGCCAACACCTGGTTCGTGAAGAGCCGGGGGCTGGTGATCGGCATCCTGACGGCCGGCAGCGCGGCAGGCCAGCTGGTCTTCCTGCCGTTCATCGCGGTGCTCGCGCAGGATCCCGGCTGGCGGCAGGCCTCGCTGCTCATCGCCGCAGGTGCCCTGGCAGTAGTCCCGCTGGTGCTGAAGTTCCTCAAGAACTCCCCGGCCGACGTCGGCGTCCTGCCGTACGGAGCGGAACCAGCCGCCGCAGCGCCGGCCACTGAAGCCACCTCCGGAGACGCAGCCCCGCGCGGCAATGCGGCGATGCGCGCGCTGCAGGTACTCCGGCGGGCCAGCCGGGTCCGGACCTTCTGGGCGCTGGTGGCGGGCTTCGCGATCTGCGGGGCAACCACCAACGGGCTGATCGGCACCCACTTCATCCCGTCCGCCCATGACCACGGCATGCCGGAAACCACCGCCGCGGGCCTGCTTGCCGTCGTCGGGATCTTTGACATTGTGGGGACCATCGCGTCCGGCTGGCTGACCGACCGCTTCAACCCACGCATCCTGCTTGCCGTCTATTACCAGTTCCGGGGCATCGGCCTGCTGGTGCTGCCGCTGCTGCTGAGCGCCGAAGTGCAGCCCAGCATGATTGTGTTTGTGGTGATCTACGGCCTGGACTGGGTTGCCACCGTCCCGCCGACGGCCGCCATCTGCCGGGAAACCTTCGAAGCGGACGGCAGCGTGGTCTTCGGCTGGGTCTTCGCGGCACACCAGCTCGGAGCGGCCGCTGCCGCCCTGGGCGCCGGGTTCATCCGGGACGCGACGGGCCAATACACGTACGCGTGGTTCGGCGCGGCGGCCATGTGCACCATCGCGGCGGTCATCAGCGCCACGATCCGCCGGCATGCCGCCCCGCGCGAAGAGCCGGTCCCGGTGCCCTAGGCGAATGGCCTATTACGCTGGTGCCATGGAAACCCCTTCGCAAGGCGCTGTGCGCAACACTGCCCTGATCACGGGTGCCGGACGGCTGGCGGGCATCGCCGCCGGCATTGCCCGCCAGCTCGCGGCCGACGGCTGGGACCTGGTCCTGTCCTATTGGCAGGAGTACGACGAGCGGATGCCGTGGGGGAGTGAACCCGAGGACGTCATCCGGCTGACCGCCGAGCTCGAAGCCATCGGCGCCCGGGTCCACGTCCTGTCCGCCGACCTGCAGGACCCCGGCGTCCCGGACCGGCTGGTAGCGGAGGCCGTTTCGCTTGCGGGACCGCTGCAGGGGATGGTGCTCAGCCACGCGGAGTCCGTGGACTCAGGAATCCTGGACACCAGCCTGGAATCCTTCGAGCGGCATTTCGCCGTGAACACCCGGGCCAGCTGGCAGCTGATTGCCGCGTTCGCGCGGCAGGCAACGGACGACGGCGGCGCGATCGTTGCGCTGACCAGTGACCACACAGCGTTCAACCTTCCCTACGGCGCGTCAAAGGGCGCGCTGGACAGGATCGTGATCGCGGCGGCCCGCGAGCTGGGTCCGCAGGGCATCTCCGCCAACGTCCTCAACCCGGGTCCGGTGGACACGGGCTGGATGACGGACGACATCCGGCAGGCCGTCGTCGAACGCCAGCCCACCGGCCGGCTGGGCACTCCCGCTGACGTTGCCGGCACCGCAGCCTTCCTGCTCTCGCCGGCAGGCCGCTGGGTGTCCGGCCAGCTGATCAAGTCCGACGGCGGCTTCTCGGCCTAGGTGCCCGGCCCACCTTCCACGGTTCCCGCCCAACTAGGTAGCGCTATCTGTCGTTTTGACCACTCAAAACGACAGATAGCGCTACTTACTTGGGGTGGGTCAGCGGAAGGCGCCGAGGCCGGTGATGTGCTGGCCGAGGATCAGGGTGTGGACTTCGTCGGTGCCCTCATAGGTTCGCACCGACTCCAGGTTGGCGGCGTGCCGCAGCGGCGGGTAGTCCAGTGTGATGCCGTTGCCACCCAGGATGGAGCGGGCTTCGCGGGCGATGGCCAACGCCTCCCGGACGTTGTTCAGCTTCCCCAGCGAGATCTGCTCGGGCCTCAGCGTTCCCGCGTCCTTGAGCCGTCCGAGGTGCAGTGCCAGCAGCGTGCCCTTCTGGATCTCCACCAGCATGTTGACCAGCTTCTCCTGGGTCAGCTGATATCCGGCCAGCGGCTTGCCGAACTGCAGCCGCTCCTGCGAGTACGCCAGTGCCGCCTGGTAGGAATCCCGCGCAGCCCCCATCGCGCCCCAGGCGATGCCGTACCGTGCCTCGTTCAGGCAGGTGAGCGGAGCGCCCAGGCCACGGGCGGCCGGCAGCAGGGCCTCGGGTCCCAGCCGGACGCCGTCGAACACCACATCGCATTGGATGGAGGCCCGCATGGACAATTTCTGCGTGATGGGAGTGGCCGTCACGCCCGGGGTGCCGGCGAGGACCAGGAAGCCGCGAACGCCGTCGTCGGTCCTGGCCCACACCACCATGACGCCCGCCACTGACGCCAGCCCGATCCAACGCTTGGCGCCGTCCAGCACCCAGCCTGCCTGGTCTCCGGCGCCGTCACGGCGGGCGACGGTGGTCATGGAGGAGGGGTCGGAACCGGCCGTCGGTTCGGTCAGGGCAAAACATCCAATGACTTCGCCGGCCGCCATCCGGGGCAGCCATTCCTGTTTCTGCTCCTCGGAACCCCACTTGTGGATGGCGGTCATGGCCAGGGAACCCTGCACCGAAACGAACGTGCGGATCCCGGAATCGCCCGCCTCCAGTTCCATCGCAGCCAGGCCGTATTCGACGGCGGACCTCCCGGGGCACCCATAGCCCTGCAGGTGCATCCCCAGGACGCCCAGCCGGCCAAGTTCAGGGGCAAGCTCCAGCGGGAACACGGCGGCGTCGTACCAGGCGGCGATCCCGGGCCGGATCCGCTGGTCCGTGAAGTCGCGGATCTTCTGGCGCACTGCCAATTCTTCCGCGGTCAGGAGTACATCCAGGTCCAGGACATCGGACGGGTCGGGACTGGCTGATAGTTCGGCTGCGTCGGTCATCAGGGGCCTATGCCGTGGTCGCGGCGGAGGTCACGGCCGTGGGCTTGCCCGTGAAGTAGCCGCGGGTGGAGGGCAGGAACCGGCAGACGACGGCCAGCACCACACCCAGCGCCAGCAACACCACACCGCTGATGAACGCCCCGCCGACACCGAAGATCTCGGTATCGCCGTAGGCCGGGTCCCACATCTGCACGGCCGAGACAAAGAACGCGCCTGTCAGGAGCAGCGCGCCAACCAGCGGCAGGATCCCGCGGAACCAGAGGTTACGGGCCGACTCGCGCAGGGTGCCCCGGAAGTACCAGAAGCAGGCGAAACCGGTGAGGGCGTAGTAGAAGGCGATGAAGAGGCTGATGGAGCTGATGGAATCCGAGAGCAGGTTTTCGCTGAGGAAGCTCATGGCCACGTAGTAGGCGATGGCTGCCGCGCCCATCACCTGGGTGGAAAAGCCGGGGGTTTGGTTCCGCGGATGGACCCTGCCGAACCTGGCAGGCAGCGCACCATGCACCCCCATCGACAGCGTTCCGCGGGCGGTGGGCAGGATGGTGGTCTGCGTGGAGGACAGCACCGATGCCAGGACAGCGACGACGATCAGCCAGCCCCACGGGCCGAGCACGACGTCCTTCATGGCCACGAACACATCGTCCTGGTTGGCCTCGTTGCCCAGGCCGATTCCCTCGCTGCCCACGGTGGCGTACATCATCACCAGCAGGGCCACGGAGACGTAGATGGCTACCAGGACAAAGGCCGAGATGACGGCACCGCGGCCCGGCGTGACGGACGGGTTCTCCGTTTCCTCGTTCACGGCCAGGCAGGTATCCCAGCCCCAGTAGATGAACAGTGCCAGGAGCGCCCCGTGCACCACCGCCCCGGGATCGGCGAAGGCGCCGGCGGGGTTGAACCATTCAAGGTCGAATGCCTGCCCCTCCGGCGCCCCGCCGACGATCCGGACCACGATGGCCAGCGCGAAGATTCCCAGGGCGATGTATTGCACGTAGGTCAGTACCCGCTGGACGTGCTCGCCCAGCCTGATGCCGCGGTAGTTGACCAGGGTCATCACGGCGATGAACAGCACGCCGGTGGCGGTGACCAGGATCTTGTTTTCCGCCAGCGCCCCGTCGCCCACCAGAAGCCAGAGGTACTGGCCGGCCACCTGCGCGAGGTTGGCCAGGACCACGATGCCGGCGAGCGCCACACCCCAGCCGCCCAGCCAGCCGGCCCAGGGCCCGAAGGCGCGGCGGGACCAGGTGAAGGTGGTGCCGCAGTCCGGGATGGCGCTGTTCAGCTCGCGGAAGGCGTAGGCGATGAACAGGACAGGGATGAACCCGATGAGCAGGATCAGCGGAGTGTAGTTCCCGTTGACCGCCACGATGAGGCCCAGCGTAGCGGCAAGCGAGTACACCGGCGCCGTGGAGGCCAGGCCCAGCATGACGGAGTCACCAAGGTCCAGGATTCCGGCGCGCAGTCCCTTGGCGGGGACCGGGGTGCCGGGCGCTCCGCCCTGGCCGCCCGCCGTCGTGGTGTCTGTGCTCATAGTTGGATACCTGCTTTGCTGGAGGAGGCCGCAGCCGAAAGGGGTGCCGGCGCGTCGATGGTGTTGGGCACGAAGCGGCAGAAGTAGTCGGTGACGGGGCCGTCCGATTCGCGGATGCCGCAGCCTACGGATTCGCCGTCCACCACCCACAGGCCCAGGACGGGATGGTTGCCGTCGAAGTCCGGCAGCGGGTGGTACTGCTGGTAGCACCAGCCCTCGCGGCCGTACCCGCCCGGCTGTTCCAGGTTGATGCCTTCGGCGTGGATCTTGATGTTGTCGCCTTCACGGCCGTGCAGTGGCTTGGCCACCCATTCCTTCAGCGGCCCCGGCTCGTTAAGGTAGGCGGGCAGCAGGTTGGGGTGCTCCGGGTACAGGTGCCAGAGGGCGGCCAGGAGGGCCTTGTTGGAGAGCAGCATCTTCCAGGCAGGCTCCACCCAGCGGGGGTTGTGCGCGCGTTCCAGCAGCCGGTGCCCGAACGGCTCCTTCATCATCAGCTCCCACGGATACAGCTTGAAGATGGTGCTGATCATGAAGTTGTCCAGGTCCACGAAGCGGTTGAGGTTGGGGTCCCAGCCAATATCGGACATGTTGATCCCGATGGTGGTCCATCCAGCCTGGCTGGCGACATCCCGCATGTAGGCCGCGGTCATCCAGTCTTCACCGGATTCCTCCACCTCCGAGTGCGCCACGTGGAGGGTGCTCATGCCGGTGCGGTACTGGAACTTCTTCCACTGCCGGATCAGGGCTTCATGGATGCCATTCCACTGGTCCTTCTCCGGGAAGACGTCCTGCAGCCAGAACCACTGCGCCACTGCGGCCTCGATCAGGCCGGTGGGGGTGTCGGCGTTGTATTCGAGCATCTTCGCCGGGCCGCCCTGCCCGTCGTAGATGAAGTCGAACCGGCCATAGACGTCCACGTCGCCGGCCTGCAGGGATTCAGCGGCCAGCTCCAATGCCTGCCGACCGATGCCGATGGTGCCCATGGCTCCGGTGGCAAGGAATTTTGCCGCCTCGATGCACATCCGGTGCATCTCTTCGGCTGTCTCCTCGAGGGCTTCCACCTCGTCCATGGTGAACTCGTAGTAGGCGGATTCGTTCCAGTATTCGATCTTCCGTCCGTCATCCATGGTGGTTGTGGAGAAAACCAGGCCCTGCTCTTCGATCTTCTGCTTCCAGCCCGGCCTGGGTTCAGAGGGCAACCGCTTCACGCTCAGCCCCCCGAGACTTTGCCGCCGCCGCCACCGCTGGTTCCGCTTTTGGCGCTGGTGCCGAAGCCGCCCCTGCTGACGGTGCCGCCCTGGGTGGTGTAGCCCGTTGAGGCTTTCGCGCCGCTGGGCACGGTCCGGGTGTAGTTGGGAGCCGTGGACCGGTTCTGTCCCACTGCCGGAACGTAGGCGCCACGGGAGAAGAAGTACCAGGCGTAGATGCCGCCGGCCCTCCCTGCAGAACTGTCGCAGCTGGCATCCTCGACGCGCTCGCCGGTTTCATCGTTGAAGCACACCTGCGCGTATTCGGGTTCGTCCTGGTTGCTGGCAACCACTGCGGTGATGGTGCCGGCCAGCAGGGCGGTCACGCCAAGGCCGACGACGACGGTGCGCCGCTGGGAGCGCTTCTTCCGGGCCGCCGCCTCGTTAAGCTGCTTCTCCCGGTCCCGGGCAAACGGGTCCACCGGGGTGACGGGTTCGTTGAGCAGTTCCGGGCGGAGTTCCGGTTTAGGTACCTGCCATGGGGGAGGCTTGGGGCTGCTGCCCCCGCCGGCGCCCTGGGCGCTGCCCGGCTCGCGCTCCGGATCCTTCGGATCCCCGGTGTTCGGGTCCACGGTGTCCCCCCTCTGTTGTCCACGGAAATTGGGCACAGCGCTGCACCCCCAAATGCAAATCTTCAATTCAGCGTAGTCCTTGCCGGCCGGGGCTGCGAGCGGGAAACGGGGGAGCGCTGCCCATCCGGTCCGGCACGGGTCCGGGACCCTACACTGGAGCCATGGAAACCGCGTCCGTGCTTGCCGTCTGCCGTGTCCACCAGCTCCTGCCCGACGCTTCGAACGTGGGCGTGACGGCGATTGACAAGCGACCCGTGGAAGGGCCAATCAAGGTGCACCGGCTGGGCCTGCAGGGAGACATCCAGGCAAACCGGGTCCACCACGGCGGCCCGGACCAGGCCATCTACGCCTATTCCCAGGCCGACGCCGACTATTGGGCCGCCGAGCTCCAGCGTGACGTGCCGCCGGGCATCTTCGGCGAGAACCTCCGGGTAACAGGCATCGACGCCACCTCCGCCGTGATCGGAGAGCGCTGGAAGATCGGGCTCGGCGTCGAACTGGAAGTCACGTCCCCCCGCACCCCCTGCGCCACCTTCCAACGGCGGCTGGGGGAGCGCGGATTCGTCAAACGCTTCACCGATGAGGGCAGGGTGGGCGCCTACCTCCGGGTGATCCGCACCGGAACCATCCAGGCCGGCGACCATATCCACCGGACCTTCGTTCCCCGGCACGGCGTCACGATCGGCCGGTGGTTCAGCGAGCCGGACGTGGAGGCCATGGAAGCGCTCAAGGATGCTGACGCCGACGGCGAGATCCGTCTGCAGCAGCCGGAATTCACCAAGAAGTTCGAGGCGCTCCAGCGGCAGCTCCGCGGCTAGCGGGGGAAAGTACGACGGCGGAGGCGCACCGTGTGCGCAAGCTCACCGCCGCCGTCGGCCGCCTGATTTCCGGTGCGCACCTTCCGTACCGTACACTTGAAACATCCCCCACTCCGGAAATCCCTTATTCCTGCCCAATTTTTGAGGCAGGACTGGCAAGTGTTGGGGCCCGCACAAGCGATGCGGGCATTTTCATAGGGAGAGCCGGCTAAAGAAAACGCTGTACAGACTGCTGGGATAGCAGCCAAGAGATGCAGCGCGAAGTCCTGCCACGGGATTGCGAAAGCGCCGGACTTCTGTGACCGGCCGGTCAATGTTTGCCCGGCATCCACGGCACACGTACTGCGGCTCCGCTCACCTCGGGTAGTGCCGCCTGGCCCCCTATGGATGAGGAATATTTCCCTATGCCCGAAAATTACAACGACTCCGTCGACACCCCGAACACCGTGAACGACGCCCCCACCGCGGCTGTCGAATTCACCGAGGCCGTTGCCCCCGCAGCAGAGCCCGCTGAAGAAGCCGCTGCCCCGGCAGCAGAACCCGCCGCACCCGCCGCAGAGACGTCCGCTCCCGCCGCCAAGGTTGAGGAAGACGATGAAGAAGGCATCAAGTTCGCCGACCTCGGCATCGACGGCCGCGTCCTGGCCGCCCTGCAGGACGTCGGCTACGAAAAGCCGTCCCCCATCCAGGCAGCAACCATCCCGCTGCTGCTTGAAGGCCGCGACGTTGTGGGCCTCGCCCAGACCGGCACCGGTAAGACTGCAGCATTCGCAGTACCGGCACTGTCCCGCCTGGCAGAGCTCCACGACCTCAACGGCCCGTCCCGCAAGACGCAGGCCCTGGTGCTGGCTCCCACCCGTGAGCTCGCGCTCCAGGTTGCCGAGGCCTTCACTTCCTACGCCAAGCACATCGACGACTTCACCGTCCTTCCCGTCTACGGCGGCTCCGCCTACGGCCCCCAGCTCGCAGGCCTGCGCCGCGGCGCCCAGGTGGTTGTGGGTACCCCCGGCCGCGTGATCGACCACATCGCCAAGGGCTCCCTTGACCTGTCCGAGCTCCAGTACCTGGTGCTGGACGAGGCTGACGAAATGCTCCGCATGGGCTTCGCGGACGATGTTGAGCAGATCTTCCAGCAGACGCCCGAGGACCGCCAGGTTGCACTGTTCTCTGCCACCATGCCGAGCCAGATCCGCCGCATGTCCAAGCAGTACCTGAACAACCCGGCCGAGATCTCCGTCAAGTCCAAGACCACCACCGGCGCCAACACCCGCCAGCGGTACCTGCAGGTCATGGGCCCGCACAAGCTCGATGCGATGACCCGCATCCTCGAGGTTGAAGAGTTCGACGGCGTTATTGCCTTCGTGCGGACCAAGATGGCTACCGAGGACCTCGCCGACAAGCTGAAGTCCCGTGGTTTCCAGGCGGCCGCCATCAACGGTGACATCCCGCAGCAGCAGCGTGAACGCACTGTGGACGCGCTGAAGGAAGGCCGCATCGACATCCTCGTGGCCACCGACGTCGCAGCCCGTGGCCTTGACGTGGAGCGCATCAGCCACGTCATCAACTACGACATCCCGCATGACACCGAGTCCTACGTGCACCGCATCGGCCGTACCGGCCGTGCAGGCCGTTCGGGTGACGCGATTCTCTTCATGACGCCGCGCGAGAAGTACCTGCTGCGTTCCATCGAGAAGGCCACCCGCCAGCCGGTGGAGCAGATGCACCTGCCCACGGCGGAGACCGTGAACACGCTGCGCCTGGGCAAGTTTGCCGAGCGCATCACGGAGACCCTGGCCTCCGAGGACGTGGCTCCGTTCCGCGACCTCATCGCGTCCTACGAGGAAGAGCACAACGTTCCGGCCTCGGAGATCGCAGCCGCCCTTGCCGTGATGGCCCAGGGCGGACAGCCGCTGCTGGTCAAGGAGCTCCCCGCAGCTCCCGAGTTCCAGAAGCGCGAGCGCTCCAAGGACGGCTTCGGCTCCCGCGGCCCCACCCGTGCGCTCACCGAGGGCAACGCCACCTACCGGATCGCCGTGGGACGCCGCCAGCGCGTCATGCCCGGTTCCATCGTGGGCGCCATCGCCAACGAGGGCGGCATCTCCTCGGCGCAGATCGGCGGCATCGACATCCGCTCGGACCACTCCCTGGTGGAGCTGCCCGCGGACCTGAGCCCCGAGCAGCTGCGTGCCCTGTCCCGCACCCGGATCGGCGGCGAGCTGATCCACCTCGAGCTCGATAACGGACGCAAGCCCTCGGGCGAACGCGGCGCCTACCAGGGCAACCGCGGCGGCGACCGTGGCGGCAACTTCAAGGGCAGCGGCGGGTTCAAGAAGGAGTTCCGCAAGAACGACGGCGAGCGCACCTCCGCGGACCGCGGCGGCCGCTCCTACAGCGAACGTTCCGAGCGCTCCTTCGGCGACCGTGGCCAGTCCAGTGACTCCCGCTTCGGCGGCCACGGCGACGGCTCCCGCAAGCCCCGCGGCAACGAGGGCGGACACCGCGACTTCAACCGCAAGGGCAAGTGGTAACCGTCAGGTAGTCTGACATCCCCGATGGGCCGGCTTTCGAGCCGGCCCATCGGCATTTAACGCACGACGGCGGGTGGCCCCCGGCGTCGTCCGGTCCTTGCCTTTCCCGCAGCGGGTGACGTCGCCGGCGGCCCAGGACAACGCGGGGTCACTCGTGGCCCGTGCCGCGCCTGGAATTGGGCCGGAAGTGACCCCGCATTGATGCCGTGAGCGGATAAAAACTTTTCGGTGTGGGACTCGCCACACTTCACGCATCTGGCGGGTCTGCGCGCGGCCCTTGGCGTCCGGGAGGTGCTGGCTGGTGGCCCCGGAATCCCTGTAATGGCGCGGAAAAGCGACCCCATGAAGGGGAGAATCGCAACTGTTGCGCCGCTTCCCTTCCGCCCGCGGAGCCGATTTGTTGGTGGGAAAATCTTCCGGTAGAGTATTTACTCGTTGCCCCCCTAGCTCAGTGGTAGAGCGCGTTCTTGGTAAGAACGAGGTCACCGGATCGATTCCGGTGGGGGGCTCTGAATGAGGGCCTGTGTCAAGGCGGTTTTGACCGGCTTGACGCAGGTTTTTCTCATTCGTGGCGGTGTAGCTCAGTTGGTTAGAGCGCACGACTCATAATCGTGAGGTCGGGAGATCGAGCCTCCCCACCGCTACAGGCTAAACCCCCGGAATCCCCGAGATTCCGGGGGTTTTCCTTTTTACCGGACCTACCCGTGTAGAAGACTTGTCTCTGGAATTCCCTAAAAGAGAGCCACATTCTCCGCGAGGTGGCTGTTAAATGGCTGCTCGCAGCCCTGCGCGGGGCTGTGCGGGCGCAGGAAGGCCCTTGTCGGCCCTCTGGGGCTCGAAGCTCCGCCGGGTCGTCTTGTCCTGGCCTGCTGCCCATCAGGGCCTCAGGCGGGCTTAGAGGGACCCACCAGGGGATAGCGGTCCCGTCGCTAAAACTTCCTACTGCAGCCAGGAGTTCTGCCTTGAGCAGTTGAAGTAGAACCTCCGTCTGAAAATCGAAAGGTCACCGGATCGACGCCGGTCGGAGCCACCAGCTAGAACCCCGTAGTTCCCAGTGTTTACAAGGGGAACGGCGGGGTTCTTTCGTTGTTTCGCCAGTCGGGCAGTTTTGCATAAATCAGCTTGGATCAGCCTGGTTTTGGTACGGACCCTTGGTATTCCCTTGGTAGGTAGGGCGTTGGAAACGCTTGTGGACGGCGACTCAAGCTGGCCTCCAAACTTCCCGGAGGGGGATGCCTCCACCTAAGGTCGGGTTCCTGTGCGAAAGCGAAGGACAGGGCGTGATCACCGGAGCCGCGGCAACACCCATCGCCAACTCATTGACGGAAAAATACGTCGTGCAGCGCTACCTGCGCCCGGACCTGCTGCAGGCTACCGGGATCGAGGGCCTCAACACTTGCCCGCCAACTGAACAGGCAGAGAAAGCCCTAGCGGCACCGTCCAACACGTCGACGCACTAAAGCCGCAAAAGCTGACTCTGCACGCATCGACCAACTCGTGGCCGACGCGGCAACGTCGGAGGAACAAGCACAGACCGAGTCTTCCGTCGAAGTCGACCCGCGGCTGGAAAAGATGCAGTGACTGATAAATGCGTCTTTCCCGCAGAAGTCATAACTACGGCCACTGCAGCCACCGCCAGAGCAACCCAGCAGCGGCCATGCGAACAACTCATAGCACGGGCGTGGTTCTCGGCCGCGTTGTCCACTCCGTTTTTGGGCACTGTGGTTACTGGGTAGTCTCAGGGAAGCACTAAGGCAATTAATAGGGGAGTAGTAACTATGGGGGCAGCTGCCGGCGGGTCTGAGTTCGGGGACCACATTGCCGATTTTGGGGCGCAATGCAAACTCAAGCTGGCCGGCCCAGGAGAACGAGAGGCTCTTCTTTCCGGGCCGGTAAGTAACTTGCTGACTGCTCTAGGGCACTCAATGGACCTGGTCGTAACGGCGCACGACGAAGTCCGTGAGATGGAAGGGGCCTTACGTGCAGACTTCGCCATTTCCATCAACAGCGAGTTGTCTGGGCACATCGAGTTGAAAGCACCCGGCGTCTCCCTCGATCCGGAAACATACGGCAAGTCGACTCACAACTATCTTCAGTGGCAGCGGCTGAAAGAGCTTCCCAATCTTCTTCACACCAACGGTCTTCAGTGGCGCTTATGGAGGAGCGGAGAGCTCAAGCACGACGTTTATCTAGGCGCCTCGTCCATTGTCTCCGCTGGGAAGGCCCTTACGGCCAGCGCTTCCTTTGATGCCATGATTCGGGACTTCCTAAGCTGGAAGCCGGCTCCGATCACCAGTGTAAAGAAATTGGTCGATCAGGTTGCACCTTTGGCACGCGTGCTGCGGGAAGAAGTCGCCGAAGCACTGCGAGCCGAACGCCGGGCCATCAGTTCTGGGGCCGATAAGAATCTCCAGCCTTTTCTCGGGGCTGCCCAGTCCTGGCGTCGACTACTGATGCCCGCGGCCCGCGATGACCAATTCGCTGACGGCTACGCCCAGACTGTCACCTTCGCTCTCTTACTGGCCCGGGCAGAAGGGCTCGAGTTGCGAAAAGCGAAGCTTCATGACATTAGTGAACTGCTGGATTCAACTCATTCCCTGATGGGTAGGGCTCTTGAGCTGCTCACAAAACATGCAACAGGGCCGGTGAGCACCGCCATTGACCTGCTTACGAGGGTTATTTCGTCCGTCGAATGGGACACTCTGTCCAAGGGAAGCAAAGACGTTTACCTCCACCTCTACGAGGACTTCCTAGAAAACTATGATCCGGAGCTGCGGGAAAAGACAGGAAGCTACTACACCCCGCCCGAAGTGGTAGAGGACATGGTCCGTCTAACTGAGGAAGCGCTGCGGAGCTACTTCGGCAAGACCAGGGCTTTCCGCGATCCGTCCGTGGCGGTTGTGGATGGTTCCATGGGAACGGGGACGTACCCCCTCGAAGTATTGAAACGGGCGGGTGACCAAGCGAGAGCGGAATACGGACCGGGCGCCGTGCCGGAGGCCCTCACTTCGCTAGCCAACCGGATCTATGGCCTCGAACTGCAGTCCGGGCCGTTCTCTGTCGCCGAACTACGGATCACCGGGGAACTGAAGAAGGCTGGAGCAGACCTTCCTGCAACGGGGTTGAACCTGTTCGTCGCAGATACTCTGGAGTCCCCTTGGTCAGCTTCAGCAGACCAGCTCTCTTTCACGGAACAGCTGATCGCCGTGCAGCGCCAGCGTGCAAACGCTATGAAGCGCGAACGCAACGTTCAGGTCGTCATAAGCAATCCTCCGTACGAGGAGCGGGCGGCCGGTATGGGTGGGTGGATTGAAAAGGGCGACCTGGCTCATAACTTCGATTTTGTCCCATTGGACGACTTCAAGCTGCCCGGCAACGGACGGCACGAGGGCATGGCGCTGAAGAATCTCTATGTGTATTTCTGGCGTTGGGCGATGTGGAAGGTTTTCGAGTCCACGCCATCTGTTGCAGAAATGCCTGACGGCGATGAAGGAATCATCTGCTACATCTCAGCTAACGGATATCTCACAGGACCCGGCTTCCGCGGTATGCGGAAATATCTGCGGGAAACCTGCTCCCATGGATGGATTATCGACGTCAGCCCAGAAGGTAAAAGGCCCCCACGGGGAAATGCAGTCTTCAACATCGAGACTCCCGTAGTCATAGCCATGTTCATCCGCACCAGCGGGACAGACACAACCACTCCGGCGGTCATTCAGCACACAACCCTGCAAGGGACATACCCGGAGAAAATGGCAACACTGTCCACTCTGACGTTGGATGATGCCAGATGGACGCCCGTGAGGGACGCGTGGACGGCACCCTTCACTCCAGCCCCAGCGGGGACTTGGGACTCCTATCCTGCGATCAGCGACCTAATGCCCTGGTATATAACCGGCGTAACCTCCAACCGCGGATGGGTTTACAGCCCGTCAGCGTCCACGCTTGATGAGCGGTTCAAGCGGTTGACCCAAGAGCCAGACGCCAAGACTAAAGCGGACCTGCTGAAGACCACGGACACATCCACCATCCACAAGACCAAGGCACCTTTCCCTGCGCTCGTGGTGAACGGAGTCTCGGACACTGAGCAAGCGACGAATGTGCCGTTGACTAACGTGATCATGGCCGCGGAGGCCAAGAAGGTGCTGCTGGCATACCGGTCCTTTGACCGTCAGTACGTCATTGCTGATGCCCGTCTGCTGGATCGTCCGCGTCCTTCACTCTGGCATGCTCGGAGCGTTGATGGGCAAATTTTCGCCATTGAGCAGCACAGCCATCATCCTGGCGCAGGCCCCGGCATGGTGTTCTCAAACCTCATGCCGGATCAGCACTCGTTCAACAATCGTGGGGGGAGGACGCTGCCACTGTTTCATCCCGACGGCAGCCCCAATGCCGCACCGGGCCTACTTGCCGCACTCGCAAAGGTGCTTAAGCGCGAAGTGTCAGCTTCAGAACTGCTCAGCTACATCGCCGGGGTTACCGCGAACCCGCACTTCATCGAGCTTTACAGCGAGGATTTGCGGACGCCGGGCATTCGTGTCCCCCTAACGAAGGACGCCGGTCTCTGGGTGAATGCGGTGGAACTGGGCGAGGAGATTCTATGGCTGCACACTTTTGGCAGCAGGTTCGTGGACGTCGATAAGGACCGCGGTGCCGATATCCGCCAGCGAAGTGGCCTCAGCCATCCGACGTATCTGGAGACAGTGAAGGGAATGCCAGATGTCATGGATCATGACGATGAAGCGAATGTGCTCAAAGTAGGGACAGGCAGGTTCGGAGGGGTCTCCAAGGACGTGTACGAGTATCAGGTTGGTGGCGTCAACGTCCTCAGGCAGTGGTTCGGTTACCGCAAGCAAAATCCGAACGGCAAGATCACTTCGGAACTAGACAAGATCGTCCCGGATCGCTGGGAGTCAGAATGGACTGAGCATCTTTTGCAAGTGCTCAGCGCTCTGACCCAGCTCGTGGAGGCTCAAGAGTTACAGGCTAAGCTCTTGGATGACATCGCTTCCTCGGAGCTTTTCAGCATGGAGGAGCTTTCGCTTCTGGGAGTCGACTGGCCGATAGACGCGAAGGGGAGCACCTCTCGCTCGGTTCGATACCCCCTAAGCGGCGGGCTGTTCGATTGATCTAACCACTGTAAATCAAGGGATAAAGTAGGCCGAGGCCTCAGACATGTCCTATGGACCCGAGCGCTCTATCGGAGCCTCTGAAGCTAAACACTGATCACGTCGAGGACTTGTTGGGGGAAAAGTGAACGTGGCCGAGGAAGATCCGGAACAGCAAGCGCCACTGGGGCGGCGTATCTACCTTCGCTCACTTGGGCCTGAGTATGTCAAAGCCCACCACAGCATCTATGTGGGGCATCTCGAAGACGCTGTCCAAAACAAGAAGAACCGCAACATCGCTCTTACCGGCCGCTACGGTGCCGGCAAATCCAGCGTGCTGGATGACTTCGAGAAGAAGCACCCGCAATCGACGGTCCGCATCAGCATCAACACCCTTGGTCCCGCTAAGGACGACGAGGACCTGACCAACCGGATCCAAAAGGAACTGGTCAAGCAACTCGTCTACCGACTGAAGCCGGGCCAAATCCGTCGATCCAGATTCGCTAGACCCAAGCCGCTGACCCAAGGAAGGGCATTCGTTCAGGCTCTTGGGGCGAGCGTGGTCGGACTGGGCCTCCTGTGGTTGCTCGGGGTGCGCCCCGGGGCCGGCTGGCCGGACCCGGCCGCGGACACGGCCGCTTTTGTCGGTTGGGCGGTGCTTTTCTTCGTCCTAGTCCTGCTTTCCCTCTGGGCGGTCCGCTGGGTCATCGGGGATCGGATCGTCTCGGAAGTTACGACGGCCGGCACCAAGATCGCGCTGGGCGAGGGACCGACCACCTACTTCGACAGCTTCCTCGACGAGATCGTCGCATTTTTCGACGCAGTCGAGCCCAAGTACTTGATCTTTGAGGATCTGGACCGCTTCGATGACCCACAGATTTTCGACTCGCTCCGCGAGCTCAACACACTCGTCAATGCCTCTTCGCATTGGCAGGCCAAAGAGGAGCCGCTTCGATTTATCTACGCCATCAAGGACAGCCTGTTCGAGCAGCTCGGCGCGGAGGCCAAATCCGAGGGTGAAGAGGCCGGAGACAAGGGGGTTCAAGGCGGTTCCAGGGAGGGCGCGAAGCCGCGGCTCGATGTGGCTGTTGCAGCAGTCCGTCGCGCGAACCGGACCAAGTTTTTCGAACTGGTCATTCCTATGGTCCCGTTCATATCGCACCGCAACGCGCGCGACCACCTCGTCGAGGCAATGGTGTCGCTAGGCTTTGCCGAGGACTTCGTGTCGCGGCCGCTGCTCGATCTAATCGCTCGCCACACCACAGATATGCGCCTGATGAAAAACATCTGCAACGAGTTCGCGGTATTCGCAGAGCACCTGCTGTGGACGGAGAACCCTGCGCCCGGCATGACAGCGGACCATCTCTTCGCACTCGTCGCGTACAAGAACTTCCACCTCGCAGATTTCGAAGCCATCTCGCAGCGCACGAGCACACTCGATGAACTCGAGCGGCTCCATCGCGACGAGGTCAGGAGCCTGATCGAGGGCCTGCAGGCGCAGCGACGCAAACGGTTGAGGACCGAGGAGCAACGCAAGCGGAAAGAGGCCACCGCGGTGGAGCTGGGCAACAGGCTCCGCGACATCAAGGACATGTTCCCTCCCTCGAACGGCTATTCATACGTCTCCGTCACGGTCGACGGCCAAAGCTTTGCGTTCAATGCCGTTGGCACGGTGGAATTCTGGGAGCGCGTCGCCAGGACGAAGTCGATCTCTCTCGTCCAGCAGTACAGCCAGGGCACGGTCACGCCAACCGAGGCCCAGTTCATTCGTATCTTCCCGGAGGTCGAGTCGGAGCAGTGGCATGAACCTACTTCCGCCGAGCTCGCGCGACTGCTTCAGGAGTACGACCAGGACATCGCGACACTGAGGGGTACGGACTTCGCCGGGCTGGCCCGCTACGAGCGAGTGCCGAAGGGCCGGATAAGGTTCGACCAGCGCATCACCGACGTGCTCGAGTCAGAGCTGGCACGTGATCTCGTGCGGCGAGGCTTCATCACAAGCAACTATGCCGAGTACTCCGCGATCTTCTACGGCAAATTCGTCGGTGTCGACGTCGCGTTCTTCTACAACCACAGCGTCCAGCCGAACGAGATGTACCTCGACTACGAGTTCACTTCCGAGAACGCGATTAGCAACTTGCTCGAGCAAGTCCCTGCAGACTTCACAAGCACAGTGAGCGCGCTGAACGTCCAGGTCGCCTCCTATCTGCTCGTTGACAGGCCCGCGGATGCGAAGCGACTCGTCGCGTACGCCGTCAATCACGACAGCAAGGACGTCCAGGCGTTCATTGATGCCTTCCTCAATACGCCCGATGCTCCGCGCGAGCTCCTCGTCCAGCAACTGACGATGCATCCGTGGCGTGACGTGTTCGAATACGTGGCAGGTCACCCTGGTGTCCCGGACGAAGACATTCGACTTAGGTTGTTCGACGCAGCGCTTCTCAACACGCTTGAGGCTGACGCCTACGAGATCGGCGAGTCCTCGAGGGCCCTGCTTGAGTCGTCGTACCAGCAACTAACTGCCGTCAGCGAGTACCAGGCTCCGTTGCAGACTGGCCGGATCTTCTCAATCATGGAGGCCGCGGAGCTGATCATCACTGACCTCGGTGATCTGAGTGAGCCGCTCCGAGGCCAGGTGGTAGCTGCGCACATGTACAAGATCAGCGAGCTGAATCTGCGGCTGGCACTTGAAGCCAACGTCGCCCCGACGCTTGACGAGGTGCGCAAGAAGCCAAGCGTGTGGGAGTTTTGTAGGACGCACATCGCTGAGTATTTCGCTGCGATGCGGGCCGCCGATCCGACTGGGCGGATTGTGCTCACGGAGTCGGCGCTGGTCGAGGTTATCAGCGAGCAGCATGAGTCATGGACGGAGGACGAGCTGAGCGACGTCCTCGATGGGAGCGCCGCTTCCGCCGCGATCGAGGACATTGAGGACGTCCCGGAGTCCACCTGGCACATGATCGTGGGTGCGAGTCTCATGGTTCCGACGGTTTCCAACGTATGGGCTTATGTGCAGGCTCATGGGGTGGACGAACATCTGTCTGGTTTTCTGGCCGCGGACGGGGTCGATGCGGTCGAGCTGCGGGACGTCGAGAAGGTCGCGGATGAGGACCGAAACGTTCTCGCGGTCCGCTTGCTGAACGCTTCAACGCATCTTACGGCGCACGCCCGGGTCCAGCTCGTCAAGCAGCTGAATCTCGAGTCCGCGATCGAGCTGACGCAGGTGACTCCGAGCCCCGACCAGGTCCTCGCCAGAGCGCTGGAGGCGAAGCTCTTGCCGGATACCTTCAAAACGTTCGCCCATTTCGCGAAGGGCGGTTGGCAAGCTGTCTCGGAGGCGTTCGCGGTGTCCGGGAACGCTTCGGAATTCATGGCGCCAGAGCTCGTGACAGGTTTCGTGGGAGAGTTCCTGGAGGGCCAGCGGACCCCCGAAGCGCTGCGACGGATCGTGGTGGACAGTATTGGCGATTACGTGCCCGGTGACGACGCGAGAGCCCTTCGTGCCGCGGGACGATTCGCCAGCGACAACCGGGTCTGGCTGCCCCTTCGGGAGGTTCGTCGCATCGCTCGGGTCACGCGGGCTCCGAAGGCAGTCCTGCCCCAGCTGGTGCAGGCTAGAGACGTCAGTCCAAGCGACCTGGTCGATATCCTCGCATTGCTCGGCCACCCATACGACATGCTGGTGGCAGGTCCAGGAACAGAATTTGACCTGCCTAAAGGATCGTCGAACGAGACGCTGTTCAGGCGTCTTGAAGCCGGCGGAAGGATTGCGATCGTCCAGAAGCTCATCGGGCGCGGAAGGAAGGTCCGAAACCTTGTATGAGACCCGGGCGGAGAAGCGCGAGCGTGGCAATGGGTGGCCTGTTGAACCTCGACGAGGTAGGAGAAATGGGGCGGAAATATGGTGGCTGCCGGACGCCCCGGGGGATCAAATCCCCGGTGTACTGCGATACGAGCCGGATAACGGTTTGACGGTTTCGATGATCGGGGCGTTTGAGGATCGCATCATGTCGGAGACGCCCGGGTGTCACCACGCTCCATGAAGGAAGCCGCACATGGGACGTGATCCACGGCGTGGCAGAACAGCGTGAGATCAGCCTCCTAGGCTGCGTGCGGAACGGTGGCAGGAAGCTAGAGCTCCGGAAATATTTGACGACGAGCTCTCGCCCGGCCTTGATAAAGGATCTCTTGGTGAGACCGAAGGCAGGGCGAGTTCCGGAGTCCCAACGACGGAACTGGCGGAACTCCCTGATTCCTCTCGCGCAGGGGTTTACGGTGAACTGCACCGTGGCCAACCTCGAGGACGGCTACAGGTCACCTGCGCCACCGACACAATCCGGGCGGCGACAAGCAGCGTCTATCGAGAATGTTGTACGCGGGCTAAAGCCGCTTTGTATTGTGGATCCTGACGGGCCAGCCCTTCATAAACATGTACTAGTTCTCTCCAAGCCACGCTGGCTTCTGTTTGCATACCAGCCCTATCGAGGTTAGCGGCCAGGGCGTTCAACGCCAAGGCAAGGCGGGGTTGGTATAAAGCGGGGTTCCCAGAGGACAGACGCCTGTAGATTGTGACGGATTCTTGCGCCGCCTCTACGGCCTGAGCGCCGTGTCCTCCGGCCTCACCGAGGTCGATGGCTAGGTTGTGCAGTGCCGCGGCGAGGGCGGGTTCGTATGGTGCGGGATTATCGGCGGCTAGCCGCCGATGAATACTGATGGATTCCTTAGTAGCTTTTAAGGCTTGAGCTCGGTGTGCCCCGGCCGCAGCGAGCCGGATAGCAAGGTTGTTTAGCCCAGCAGCGAGGTCGGGTTCGTGCAGTGCGGGGTTAGCGGCGGCTAGGCGCCTGTAAATAGTGACGGATTCTTGGGCAGCGTTTAAGGCTTGGGCCCCGCGCCCCCCGGTATCACCGAGGCTGACGGCTAGGTTGTTCAGCGCCCGGGCAAGTTTTGGTTCGTATAGAGCAGGGTTCTGGGCGGCCAACAGCCTATATATGTCAACCGATTCTTGGGCGACATCGACGGCCTTGGCGCCACGCCCTTCAGCCTCACCTAGCTGGACGGACAGGGTGTCCAGTGCCGAGGCGAGGGCGGGCTCGTGAAGTGCGGGGTTATCGGCTGTTAGCCGCCGATAGATAGTGACAGCTTCCTGGGCGGCGTTTACAGCCTCGGCACCGCGGCCTCCAGCATTACCGAGACGGGTTGCCAAGTTATTCAACGCAAGGGCAAGGTCGGATTCGTACTGCGTGGGGTTTTCGGCGGCCAACCGCCGGTAGATAATGACGGATTCCTGGGCAGCGCGCAAGGCATCGTTGCTATGGCCCCCGGTATCTCCGAGACGTTCTGCGAGCGTGTTCAGCGCCCGGGCGAGGTCAGGCTCATGTTGTACGGGGTAATTGGCGGCCAATCTCCGGTAGAGGGTAACGGATTCCTGTACTGCGCCTACGGCGTCGGCATCGCGGCCACCGAATTTACCGAGGTCAACGGCTAGATTGTTCAGCGCCACGGCGAGGTCAGGTTCGTACAATCCCGGGTTCTCGGTAGCCAACCGCCTGAACATGGCCACACCCTCCTGAGTGGCGTCTAGGGCTTCGGCGCTGCGGCCCCCGACTCCACCGAGCCGTGTAGAAAGGGTACATAGTGCCCTGGCCAGGTCCTGTTCGTATTTCCCGGCGTTCTCTTGGACCCGGTCCCGCAGTTGCTTAACCCTCAATTCCGCAAGTGCCACCTTCATCGTCGGCAGTAATCCCGGTGGGATGAGCTCAAGTAGCAAAAGAGTTCGCTCTTCATCAAGGTCGCATCCGCTGGCGCAGCGGGCCAATTCCCTGTCTAGGGCGCCATTGGCCGGACTTGTGGCCAGCGTTATTTCAACGGCGTTCGTAAGCCTCGTGAAATTGCTGCCGATGACGACTCCTGCCCAGGCTCCGGCGGAAGGAAGCAGCGGCGCTGCTTCTACTAACCGCCTCAATACGGCAAAGGCCTCCACGTCAGTTAGGAAACTTAGCAGCTTGTGTCCAAAGTTGGAGTCGTTGCCCGCAGTGTGCAAAAACGCGGCGACCGCAATGATGCCCGGACTGAATTCCGGTACGGAGGGACCACCTGCGGTGTCGCCGGGAGGACGGAACATTCTAGTGGCCCAAGCGATTATGTCCCTCTGTGTTCCTGCGTCTGTCCCGCTCAGGGTCGGAATTCTTTCCAGTACTTTGACGGCTATCTCCGGGTTGGCGGGCTTCAGCAGAGACAGCGCCACCACGGCATGTCCCAGCCGTTCAAGCTGAGCATCGCCCACTCCTTCACGTCCTGAGCTAGGAACACCCGGCATGTCCCGCCACGACTCCAGTTCTTCCTGCCACAGTTCATACATGATCTCTTCAACTTCTCTACTACGGAGTGGCACGGTTCCTGCCCGGGCAGCGGCAAATGCTGCTGCATGCAGCACCCCGATCGGAACAACACCCAGTTCCCGAATAAACCCGGGAGGATGAGAAGGAACAGGGACCCCCATCCTGTCCGCATAATGCCTGCACAATTCCTCAAACCAGCGCTCACGGTCCCCAGTGTCCCCGGTCGGCTTCAGATGGAGGGGTTTCACGTCCTTAATTACTGCTGCTGCATATCGGTCCGCGATGCGAAGCCCCTGCACATCACGCACGGTCATCAGCACCCGTATCTGCGGCGGTGTTTTGTGGCGGTCTACGTCAAGTACGAGGTCTGCGAAATGGGACGAAGCCCCGTCCACCACCACGACGGTGTCCTTGCCGTACCCGGCAATACGTTCTACTGCTTCGGAGCCTTTGTGGTCCTTGAGCCATCCCCTCTCCCACTCCGGGCCCAAGCTGTCGGCCCATTCAAGCGCCATCCTCTTTTTGCCTACCAGCGGCCCGCCGTCAATGATCATGATTGGCTCGGAAGACTTCAGCCATGCATCCAACCTTCTATCCACATTTTGGCGCGCATAAACAATGGACTGAGAATAACGGGGCGCCAACCAATCGAGGGAAGGTGTCTTTGGTGGATCGAGCTTGAGGCTGGTATCCAGTACGTCATCACGTGTTTTCAGCAGGGACTCATGTTTGTCTTTCGAAGCGACGTGGCGGGCCATCCAAGCAGGCAGAAGCAAAGCTAAGATCCCAAACGCGGAGGATAACCGCAGGGCTTCAGGCGAGGCCTTGTCCATGAAAACCGGGATCAGTAACACTACGATCCCAGGAATGTAAACAGACCACCGCCCAAACGACTGCCGAGGCCACTTCTTCAGAAGTACAGCCCACAAGGTTTGCCGTTGCTGTGTATCGCCATTTGTCATCCCGTCCACCCCATCATGCTGTACGGCAGAATATGGCTACCTTTGCACAAAGTTCCTGATACAGGAATGAGGAAAACAACTTACTTTCTTGGGCAGCCATCGAGGCCCTGAATCTCAACGCCCGCCCGGTGTCCCGTCTACCGTCAGACCACGACGTCTAAGTGGCATGAGGCTACCGTCCAAGACCTCGCCCAACAGGCAGCAGCCGCGATGGCCTCAACTGCTGAACCCGTGACTTCCGTCCCAATTTAACTCCGCTGCGACTTCTGCTGCCAGGCGACACCGGCCCCAACCTTGATCCCGCCGCTGCCCGATAACAGCGAGGACGGTCGTCCTTGCCTTGGCAGCCGGTGTGCTGATTGTCGTCGGAGCCGTTTTCGCGCTGTCCAAACGGGCTAGGCGACGCAACACCGATCTTGAACAGTGAACTGTCATGGGCGTCCGTCGTGTGCGCGGAACCCAAAGGGTGGGTCACTGGCCCGGGACGTGGTGTCCTAGCGCGGAAATGAGGAATTGAATTGAGCGACTGCAGGAGCAGCCTGATCAATGACCGCTACTCGTGGGCTACTGTGTCTCGCCATCCGATTGGCACATCGTCTGCTCCGTCGGCAGCCTTACGTGTAATCGTCTGGGGAAATATCTAGGCCGAAAAATGCGAAAGAAACACTTGATGGGTCCTCATGGGTGTGCACATAACAGGGTGATCCCGATTCCGTTGACGGTTGATGCGGCAGATGCTTGGGTGAGCGCCGCGCGGAACGACTGTTAGATGCGGCGTCGATGCCGCACCTGAGACGAAAACAAGGTTCGAACGCATGCAACTGGACAGCCCTAGGCGTTTTCTATCGAAGCGGCAAAACTGGAGGATGAAGTCGCCGAAAGGTTGCCGTTCGGGCGTCGCGACAGGTTTCATCGGTTTTTTGATGAGAAGAACCTGATTGAGGAGCAAGCCCTATTTCCTTCGAAGTGCTTGGTTTGGCTGCTCTCGTCAACGTTTCACTCGCGGTTCTCGAATTGCTCGACACCGTACCGTGGCGAGAGGTCTGACTGGAATTCGACCTGATGCGCCTTTCACGATAGCTGGCCAAGGATGCTCACCCAGTGGGGGGCTGAAGCCATCGCGCCAGTTCCCGGCCTTCCCTCGTTTTCAATGGCATGGATCGGCCAACGATCCGCAGGTCGCCGCCCGGGATGAGACCGGCGACGACCTCTGAGGGTTGGGTGATGGGCCCGATCACTGCGCCGCAGATGATGTCCAGGGTTCCCGGTGCTTGAGCTTCATCCTTATCTGCATTAAGGCGGTGCGTCACCAAGCGCGGCTTCAGGGTGGATTGGTCATGTGTCGTGGCGGGGCGGCGTTGGCGAAGCAAACTGCGGTCAGCGTTCCTTGTCAGTTGCGGGTCAGGCGTGGCGGGACCTCGACGTCGGCTGGCTCGAGTTCAGGACGGACTCTGCGAAAGCGTAAGGAGTGTCGGAACGACTGGCCTGACCAGGCTGCATCTGTCAGGACTTCAATGACGACAGGGTCAACGAGTGTCAGCTGGGTTGGTGAGGCGTCGCGGTTGAATCGGTCCAGGGTGGTTCCTTTCACCATGGTTGGCCAGGGGTGGATCGTTGTAGGAGACGTTAGCCAGCGGGCGAGGGCTCTGCTGTCCGCGGCTTTCAGGGGGGAACTGCGGCCAACAATGCGCAGCTCATGGTCAATGGGCAGCCCTGCAACAATTTCGGTCGGCCGTTCTATCGGACCGATCACGGCTCCGCAGATGACGTCCAGTTCAGAGATGTGCTTGGACTTAAGCCAGATCCTCTTTCCACCCGTATAGGTTTGGGTGCTGCTCTTGGCCATGAGCCCTTCCATCCCGGCTCCGGCGAGGCCCTCGAACCATTGCTGTGCGAGGTCCCGGTCGGTCGTCTGAGGGGACAGGGAGAGTGGGGGAGCCCAGATCGTGGCCAACTCTTCCAGCAAGGCCCGGCGTTGTGAGAGGGGCATGTCCCTTGCGTCCTGGCCGGCGACTCCCAGGACGTCGAAGCCGACGAAGCTCGCGGGCTGTGCCAGGGCGATGGTCCGCAGTCGCTCCTTGCCCCCGGACAGTCTCCGTTGCAGAGCCTCAAAATTCAGTCTGCCATCTGACCACACCACAGCTTCGCCATCGATCACGCAACCTGGAGGAATCATGGACGCTGCCGCCTCCGCTAAATCCGGAAAATATCGTGTCAGCTCTTTGCCTTGGCGAGACCATATGCTCACCCGGTCGTGGTCCCGAAAAATCAGGACCCGGTAGCCGTCGAACTTCGGCTCGAAAAGCATCTGACCAGGCAACGCTGCAGGCGGAGGAACGCCCTTCACAGCCTTAGCCAAGATCACCTCCAGCGGCGGTTGAAGCGACGGAGGAATCAGCTCACCGGGCTCTGCCATGCCCCCAGAATAGGCCTCTTTGTAAGTATGCAAGGGGCACCCCGACGAACCTGAACGCTGCTCAATTCATCGTCGTGTGTGCTTGCTCCGATTGGAGTAGGAATCTCACAACCTTAGCGTTTCGAAACACCGAGGCTATGAGACACCAGGTGGGTTCAGAGAAGGAGCCGACGCCCGCAGGCGGGATCGCCTATCGCATCAGCCGGTCACTCGCCGGACCTGAACACGATCGAGTCGAAGATGGCGCGTGCCTCTCTCGTCAGTGCCGGATCGATCGATTCGTGGGGTTGGCCCATCGTGATCACGGCGCGCTCACCGTTCAGGTCGACCACCCGGTAGGTTTCGCGCTCGCCCACATTTCGGTACCCGCGTCCGTCGCAGTCCTGCGCCAAATTCGAGTTGATGCATAACTTGCCGCCGTCGCAGTCGGTGATGTCGACGTCGCTCTCGACGGCGTGGTCGAACTCGAAGCCGGAGTAGTCGCCCACCATGACCTTGACGGGAGGGGTGATTACCGTTGACGCCTGCGCCGTCATCGCATCGACGAACGCCTCGGCCGTCGGATCGACCTGGACGAGCGCGCCTCTCCAGGCGCACGCGTCCGTCGGGACATGGGTGGCGGGCCAAAAAGTCACGGCGACATCCCATTCATCCGGGAGATCCGGGTCGTCCTTGCCCAGGCCCGAACCGTCGTACGTCACCCAGCCGTCTGGGACGGTGATCTCGAAGGGCACCGGGTAGCCGGTCACGAGGTAGGTGCCGGCGTCGATGACGCCGCTCTCCGGGAACGGTGCGACCGTGCGAGCCTCCGTAGTCGATGCGGGGGACGGCGCCTCGGCGGCGGTGCACGCCGAGAGGCCACTGCACGCCAGCACTGCGACGGCGACACCGATCGGGTGTGAGCGCCCGCCGTGAGTGGCGCGGGAGCGCCGGTTTGAAGTCCACATGTCAAGTCCTTTACTTTCGATCCATGCAGCGCCGTGGCTGTTCCACCAGTGAAGAACACGCCGGTATCAGCAGGATACCGGCGCCCAAAAACGCGGTATCGTCCCGATATCAGCCGTCTTGACGGATGTGGGGTCAGGGCGGAAGGTGGCCTCATGGAGGTTCGCGTTCTTGGAGCGCTGACGCTCGATGACGATCGGATTCCGTTGGCACCGCGCGATCGTGTGGTGTTGGGTGCGCTCATGGTTCGCTTGGGCTCATCTTTGTCGGTCGAATCCCTCGCCGAGGCGCTCTGGGGCGATGATCTGCCGGCTTCATGGTCGAAGGTGATTCCGGGCTGCATCATGCGGTTGCGTCGGCTCATCGCGCCTGCACGGATCGAAACGACCCCGTTCGGGTATCGGCTGACCGCGGACCACATTGAGGTCGACGCCGACCAGTTCGAGCGGCTCGTCAGTCGGGGTTCCCAACAGCTGAAGCTTGGTGAGCCGGAACGTGCCGCGCACTCATACTCGGAGGCCCTCGCGCTGTGGAGGGGTGAGGCGTTCGTCGAACTCATCGACTGGGGGCCGGCTCAGATCGCCTCCGGCCGTCTTGAGGAGATCCGCCTGGGGGCCGAGGAGCTACTCCTCGATGCACGGCTGCAAGCCGGCGAGGTTCAGGAGGTCGCCGTCTTAGCGCGCACCCGCGTCGCCGAAGCTCCGCTGCGCGAGCGGCGATGGGTCATGCTGAGCGTGGCGCAGTACCGCCAGGGCCGGCAAGCGGAGGCGATAGCCACGGTGCGCAGGGCGCGGGGACTCCTTGTTGCCGATCTTGGACTGGATCCGTGCACAGAGCTCGCCGAGCTGGAGCAGGCCATTCTCAGGCAGGATCCCTCATTACTGTCCGACCAGGTATTCCGGGCCGGGAGCCCCGAGTGTCCGTACTTCGGCCTGCCTCCCGCGGGCGTTACGGATGCCGAGTGGTACTTCGGTCGCGAGCAGGAGCTGACCGGAGCACTGCGGGCGCTTGATGAACACGGCGTGCTCCTCATCGCCGGCGCGTCGGGCGTCGGCAAGTCTTCATTCGTTAGGGCCGGGATAGGCGCCCAGTTCACCGCACGCGGCACGCAGGTCGTCATAGTAACGCCCGGCCAGCGTCCTCTCGAGGCCCTTCGAGACGTAGTTCGACGCCCCGGGGATTCGCTGCTCATCGTCGATCAATGCGAACAGGCGTTCGCCGCGGACGACCCCGCCGAGATCATGAAGTTCTTCGACGCTCTGTCGCGAGAGGTTTTCCGCGGGATGCTCGTCGTCACCATCCGCGCGGACCGTCTGGGAGACCTGGCTGAACACAAAGGCTTCGCCGACATCATCCAATCGCACATGCTCATGCTCACCGCGCTGAGCCCCGACGGACTCCGTGCCGTGATCGAGAAGCCTGCAGAGCAGGCTGGACTCATACTGGAACCAGGCCTCGTCGAGATCCTTATCCGCGACGCCGACGGGCGAAACCTTCCACTGTTGTCCCACGCCCTGCACCAAGTGTGGTTACGGCGCGAGGGCCGCGTCATGACCGTCGACGGGTATCGGGCATCCGGTGAGATCGACGGTGCCGTCGCGAAGACCGCGGAAGAGGTCTTCGGCGCGCTCTCCCCGGAGGGCGCGCGGCTGCTGCGCGACATCCTTCTCCGTCTCGTCGAAGCATCTGCAGACGGTGTGGTGATTTCCCGTCGGATCGAGCGTACGCGGATCGCAATCGACGAGGACCATGCCAAGATCGTCGATCGACTGGTCGATGCCCGCCTGCTCACCACCGATGAGGAGTCGGTTCAGCTATCCCACGAAGCGGTTGCACGGGAATGGCCACGGTTGAAGGAGTGGCTCGCCGATGATATCGAGGGTCAACGGATCATGCGGCATCTTGGCTCCGCAGCCACCGCCTGGGATGCGATGGGACGCCCAAACGGCGAGCTCTATCGCGGCGGCCGCCAAACGGCGGCCCAGCAGTGGCGGGATGCAGTCAAGCCCGCGCTCACAGTGGTTGAGCGAGAGTTCCTAGAAGCCTGCGCAGCGGCTGAAACCGCAGGACTGGCGGCCACCCAGAGACAGCTGAGTAAGGAGCGCAGCATGGTGCGCCGACTGTCCTGGGTGTCGGCCGGCGCAGCGGCTCTCACGATCGTTGCTATCACGACGAGTCTTGTGGCAGGGTTCCAGGCAAATCTCGCCGGCGAGCGTGCAACGGTCGCAGAGGCACGGCGCGTTGCCGCGACCGCGCTGGAGGATCCGGACTTCGATCGAGCGCTGCTGCTCGCGGTGGAGGCCATCCAGATCTGGGACAGCACCGAAACACGTACCAACCTCGTGCGGGTGTTCGCGCGGGCACCCCGGGTCACGAGCATCACCCGCATCCAGGAAGACGGAGTGACGCCTGCGAGCATGTCGCTCGCAAAGAACGGAACCCGAGCATCAGTGATCGACAGTGACGACGATTTACGGCTATTCGATCTCGCCAATCGATCCCAGCTCGGCGAATACTCACCCTTCGGAGGAATGGTGGCGGCAACCGCCGTTGACCCTGTCTCGGGCACTGTTGCATTCAGCCAGACATTGGGACTCTGCAACGCCCTCCCCTGCGATCGTGGACGAACGGGAACGCTCGATCTGGCTAACGGGGGTCGCGCCGGCTTGAAGACCTACCAGGGCTTGGCTGAGGCGGCGGCAGACGTTGAATACTCCACCGACGGATTTCTCTTTGCAGCGCTTGAGGCGACATCCTGGATTGAATCGTCCGGGAGCGTCGCCCTCTGGCGTGCCGGCGCTGGGGACCCGATGCTACTGGACCTGGACGTGAACAGCTCTGACCCCGGCCCCTCCGGGTGGGTCGGACAGTTCGGCGCGGTCAAGTTTGCGCCGGACGGCTCGCGGCTGTATGCCAGCCGATTAGGACCCACCATGGTGTTTGATACGTCCTCGGGAAAGGCGATCGACCAGATAGCCGGCAACGGGCTTCTGGCCGTCAGCCCGGACGGCCGTCGGATTGCACTCCGGGACGGCTTACTCGCGGTCCGCATCGTCGATGTTTCCGGGGCAACGCCACCTATCACGGTCCCATTGCCAGCGACTCCAACCGTGGCGGACTTCAGTCCTGACGGCCATCAAATCGCCATCCCAGCCGGCACCCGCGTGGTGGTCGTGAACACCGGGACTGGCAACGTCGCGGAGAATCTTCGCACTCACGAGGGCGGGGTCACCGCAGCCGAGTACCGGTCGACCGGTGAGCTGGTGACGGCCGGAGCAGACGGCGCGATGGTGACGTGGGACCTCGGCGATTGGTCGGCGAATTTTCGCACCGACACTTTCACCAGCAAAGGCACGTTCCTCGAAGAGGAGGACGAGGGCAGGCTCCTGCTCGAACAGACTGACGGGAACACTCAAGTGATCGTCGCCGAGCCGAGGGCGTGGGAGGAGCGCGCGTGTCGGATCGCGGGACGAATACTGACCCAGCAGGAGTGGGGGGAGCTCTTAGGGGCTCGGCCCTATGCCCCGGCATGCCGGGAGTGACCGCGGCTGTCCGTTCGAGACGCCCCATACGATCGAATCAGTGTCAGGGTGACAGTGCCGCTCAAAACCCTAGAGTTTCGAGGCGCAAAGGTTTCGAGACTAGAGCGGCCGGCCGTAGGGGTAGTCCACCCATGGCCCAGTTCCTTCTTCTGGGCATACACGGTCGGCACCGATTCAGCTGGACCAGTAGTCTGCGGGGAAGCGAGCTCCCTGAAGAATGGCGTTCAGTTCGACGCCGTGCTCCTCGCGTCCGTCGGCGAAGCACGCGTCATACCGAATACTGCGGTAACGGCTCTTCAACGAACGGCGCCTCTTCCATGAGACAGCGGCTCGGATGGCAACCGGCATTTGTGAACTCATGCCTACATCCTCCCTTGCCACTCACCCTCGTCTGTGCCAGTAGCCTGCCGGCGAGGTTTCGGCGGCAAGAAACCGTGGCCAGCCGAGCCTAGTTCGGCTGAGAAGCGTGAGCGTGAGGTTCCTCGGCGCTGGCATTGCGCTCAAACTGTCTCATGCTCCGATACGTCGTTATGCAGTAACGCATCAGTAACGGGAACGCCGATGTACTGGCGTGAAAGTAAATGACAACGTGCTTAGAGTCCTCCGCGACGGACTAACAATGACTCGAAAAGTAGTCGGTATGTTGCCTCTTGTAGAACAGAAAGCGAGGAGCATGGCGGACGATAAGGAAAGCAAGGGACTGACGGTCGATATTCAGAAACAGGTCGAGACTATCAGGAAGACTTTGGGCGACCTGAAGGCAATCCTCGACCAGCTCAACACTGCTCGGTCCGTGGCAGCGAGAATTATTAACAATACAGATCTTACGTTGACTGCTAGCTTTCAAGAGCACGAAAGCGGTGACTTCTGGCCCCCTCCGCCGCAGGTTATCGCTCCGAGAAGTGGTGGGGTCTTCGGATCCCAGAGCCGCTCAGGCGCGCTTTTCACTGGCGCGGTCGGCACCGTCCACTATGAGGGCGACGGTCTCACCGCCTTTTTTGACTGGAACAACCCCTGGGCAGGGGAAAACTCCTCGGTCACCGCCATTCACAGTTCAACCGGACGATACCGGGAGTGGACGGTCGCTGGCGCCGGCAATGAAAAGGCGCAATTCGAATACACTGTTTTTCAGATCCCTGAAGAAGGGTCCTGGCGCAGCTGCCGGGACTGCCAAACGTTGTACTTTGACGGAGTCGCTGACAAAGGTTCGTGCCCAGCCAGGCTTATGGAGCGCATAATCACTGGCCCCGGTGGAGGATTAAAACGGGGACCAGGTGGAGGAAAACCAATACCGGGATCGCTCGGGCATAGAGCGGAAGGCTTCGAATACTTCCTCTCCCACAGTGCCACCGTCGGCCCCCCGCCGAACAACAATCAAACGGCTCCGTGGTGCCGCTGCACCAAGTGCTTCGCTTTGTTCTATGACGGGAGCCCGCAGAAGGGTGCCTGCCCTGGGGGAGGCGGGCATAGCGGCGATCGCTTGGGCTACTTGGTGCCCTACCGCAACCATAGCCAGCTAGCCCTGCGTCAGCAGGACTCGTGGCGTATATGCGACGCCTGTTACGGGCTGTTCTTTGAGCACGGTCCAATTTTGGGTCGGTGCTCTTCTCGCGGCGACGAAGGGCACGAGTTTGACCCGGCCAGCCACAACTACGCCTTGAACTACCGTTGACCCAGCTTTACATATAGGCGCCTGTCCTTTTCCCAAGTCGACTGAACAAACTGCCCCGAAAGTACGGGAGTTGTGCATTCGGTTGGGACGTCTGGCGTTTAACTCCCCTGCACAAAGCGCCACCTGCCGTGAGTTACCTGGCTACTCAGCGTCGGGTGCGAAGTTCCCTAAAGGACAAGAAACAACACCATGTGAAGGGCAGTAAATAAAAGGGGGGCTCATGACCTTTTCATTCGAAAGACCGCCCTGTAATTTAGTTCTTCTTACGGCCCGCGAAGAAGTACAGCGGCCGCAACGCACGACGAAAAGCGGACCTCTTTGGTACGCATCTTTCCGTACTACCCCGCGGCCAAAAACGGCCGACAATCACTTGGGGAGATACCCATGAAACTCGCCACAACCCGTCGAATCACACCGTCCGTTCTGCTCACCGCTGCGCTGCTGGCCCTATCTCCGGCAGCAATTGCGGTCCCTCCGGAGAAGGGCGACCCTGTTCCGGATCTCGGGCCATTTGACTTGCCCGCAGGAGAAGCCTGTGAAGACTTTCCTCTGCGGATTGAGGGAACCGATTCGAATGCGACCGTCAGAATATTCAAAGACAAAAAAGGCGAGGTGGTGCGCATTCTCCAGACTGGCAGGGGCTACACCCTGACGTACACCAACCTGCTGACCTTGGAATCCGTGACCATTCGTCCCACCGGCTCCAATCGCCGTATTGTCGAAAACGCAGATGGAACTTTCACTGTCACCGATACCGGGACAGCCGGTATCATACTGTTTCCCGGCGACACGCCCGAAGGACCGAGCAGCACCCAGTACTACGGCCGTCTCGTGTACACCCTGGCCGCCGACGGCTCCACGTTCGAATCACTGGATACCACCGGAACGAGCAGGGATATCTGCGCCGAACTGGCCTGAGCCAGTCAGGCTCCGGTCGACGCCGAGAGCGGGCGGCTGCGCAGACGGCTTTGGACATTCTGTGCAGCCGACTTCGGAAACTGACAGTGCAGTTTTGAAGGGGTGAAGTTTGAGGTGCCCGTATACCCCGCCCGCAAAACTGCCCCGTGAAGGTGCCCTAAACGCTGCACGCAGAATGGGCTCTTATTTCGCTCGGGTTGACAGCGTTCAGTGAATATACCCGTTCCATTTGGGTTCAAACAGCAGGGTTCCGTGCGATGCGTCACCGCGTGGCATTTTTGGGATGGCGCGGGCCAGCGCGGCTTTCACGGGCGGGGCGAGTCCGGCCGGTAGCCCGGCTGTGTGGTCCATGGCCCTAAGCTATGCACACGCTGAGGCGTTTCTAGGGCTTACTGAGCGTTCTCCTTCGCACTCGCCGGCCCGACCCTGTGTCAGCGGCAATTTCACACTCGGGAAAATTCCTGAAACATCCACCAAGCCGCTAAGACTCGCAGTTCCTCGGCTCCGGATTTTGACGGTGAGGACGACGCCCCTCCACAGAACCCTGTCCAAGAAATCCAAGCAGTTTGAGTGGCGACGTGGACGCTGACACTGTACATGGCGGGGCGTCCCAGTGAATGACCCGTGAATGTAGGAGCCCTGCAATATTAGGGGTGAGTCGATGGGAACGCAGGGCTCACCCCGCAGTCAAAGCGGCGGCGCCAGTGCTCGATTCTGGCTTCCGAGAGGCCTTAGAAACAGATAGACCGTTCTGCTTGTTACCGTCAAGCCCTAGCAAAGCCACAATCGTGTTTCACGCCGCTGTCCCGATTAAACCAATGAACATGTTGCGGCGAGGCCCGGATTTACGCTAGTAGCCCGGGAAGCCGGGATGATAGCGGGGAGTACTTTGCTTCGGCGCGAACCAAGAGCTGGGCACGGGTCGCCCAAATCCAGGACTCTTTGCTGCCATTCGAGCACTTTGAACTTCAGCGCCTGGGTGGATTCCTCATGGCATCGTGCAACCGTCATGTAGCACCCGCCGGTCAGTCGCCTGGCAGCGAAGTCGACGACCAGTAAACGGTGTGTGAGGTCGGATAGGGCGGTCGCCTGGTCCGTGGATTAAAGTCTGCATCCATGGCATCGACTGTCTGTAGCTGTGCGCCCTGCCTGACCATCGTCTCTATGTCGGATCCTCTCAAGTCCTCGATAAGACTCTGCCGGATTTGCTCGGTCGCCTCGTAAAGGAGGTCGTCCGCTGCTGTGACCAACTTATGGAAACGATCGACCAGCGGGGGAGGCAGCGTCTGCGAGATAGTCGCTGCCGTCACATCCCGCACGCGAAGCGTCTCGCCATCGAGGACTCCCAACGGGAAGGTTGTCGCGAGTTTGGATTGGGAGTGCGCAATGGTGGTGTTCCGAAATGCCCCTACCAGCTGGTGTATTTCCGAGAGTTCGTCGGGGATGTCTATGTGGTCGGTCAACGGCTTTCTGATGTTCGATGGAAAATACGTGCGGCAGTATGCGACGACGGCGAAGGCGATCAGATAGGCTGTTGCGTCCTCGAGTGGAGAGCCCTCGCCGCGGGATTCGATCGCGAGATCGAGGGCATGACGAGCCTCAGCGAGATCCGCCCCATAACTCGACAGCTCGACAAACAGTCGGGCGTCTGCGGAGTCCGGTACCGTAACTACCCTGAAAGTTGGTTGCTCAGCGCTGGTCACGGGTCCATCATCGCTGAAAACGGCCGCCTCGATGACGGGACGTGCCGGCGGGAGCCTTTACGGCTTCCGACCTCTGAGCATGCAATGACTCGGGAGAGAAAAGCACGCAGGGTACTGTTGGTCCCACTATGGCAATTAGCGCGGTGACCGAGAACCCTGAAGCATTCTTCAATGGAGTGCTGGGTAGTGCTGCAAGAGTTCCTTTGGTGCGCATCGATAGAAACCCATATCTCCGGGCAGCGCTGGCGCGGCACTGCTCGGATGAACAGATACGCAGAGCACTGGAAGAGACTCCGGCAGCAGCGGGTGTCCCTCTCGAAGTCCTTGACGAGGTGGCGGCTGATTCCATCAAGTACGAAACCGCCAAGGTCGCTGCGCTCTCTGCTGCTGCGGGAATACCCGGTGGTCTAGCCGTGCTGGGCACCGTCCCCGCGGACATGGTGCTTTGCCCACATGATCCGAATAGCGCAAAAGCTCGCCTACTTGTATAGCTGGCCGGATCTGTTCTCCAGTGATGGCGATGAAATGGACGATGCGACCAAGGGAGTGTTGACTCTCTTTATTGGCGTGATGTTTGGCACGCAGGCAGCAAACAACGGCGTCGCGAAGGTCGCTGATTTGGTGGCCAGTCAGGTTCTCCGCAAGCTGCCGCAGCAGGCGCTTACCAAGGGCGTTGTCTACCCAGTCGTGAAGACGGTGGCGACCCGCCTCGGTGTTGACATGACCAAGCAGGTGTTTGCCGCAGGAATCGCTAAGTTCGTCCCTTTCGTGGGTGCCGCCCTATCCGGCGGCCTTACTTGGGTAACCTATTCCGCGATGTGCGCGAGGCTGAAGAGACACCTTTCCAGCTTGGCACTGACGAAGCCAAACCTCGAGATATTTATTTAGTTGTACGCGAGATTCCGCCTACCGACTGGCAACTAGCACACTAAAGGCTTCCTACAGCGGTACCGGGATCTTCGCGCAATTCCCGAGAAGCAGTCATCCGGCGCCTCGCCTTGGGACGTGCGCCATAAGGTCTCCCAACGGGTGGGTAGCACAGCAACCTGTCAGGTGTGCGTCGATCAAGTTGAGCAGGCCAGGGCCGCTTCGATTTCCTTGGCGGGTAAGGAACCTGGGCTACGCGCCCATGGGTCGCCGGCCGCCTCGGTAGGGCGAGCTTCCTGCCGCCGAACCTGGCGGAAGCAAAAGCTGACTCACAGGCACTTCAAGCACGTCGGCGATATCCCAGAGTCGCTCGTAAGCGACGCTCTTCTTGCCCCACTCGATCCCGATGATCATGTTCCGGCTTAGTCCCGACTCTAAAGCCAACGCTTCCTGTGAGAGCGCTTGCTCGAGGCGCAGCTCGCGTATTCGCGCCCCGACAGATGCCCTGCGTTCAGCCCAGCGGCGAGTCTGCTCCTCGGAGGACTGGTGCGGGCGGGTTGGCATTGATCCATGTCAGCTGACATGAGCAGTTTTGTCTGCTCTACTAGTGATACATGCAATTGCAAGATGCATCCCGAAGACAGAAGGACTGGCGGTGCGGACTTTGGAACCTCGCCACTGGATACCATGATCCGGTCGTACAAGTTCCGCTTGTATCCGACGTCGAAGCAGGAAGACCTGCTCCGGGCGATGCTGGACGATCATCGGCTCCTCTACAACGCTGCTTTGCAGGAGCGTAGAGAAGCGTGGAAGCGTGCACGGACTGGAATTAGCTTTGCTACCCAGTCTTCCCAGCTAAAGGACGTCCGGGCCGACGAATCGGACTATGCGCGCTGGTCATACGACGGCCTAGCATGGACACTTCGCCGGCTGGAAGCGGCCTTTCAGGCCTTCTTCCGTCGGGTTAGGGCTGGCGCAGGGAAACCGGGCTACCCGCGGTTCAAGGGGGTGGGCCACTTTGACACGGTCATTCACCGCAACGGGAACGGTGCCAAGTGGGGCACTATCCCGCACTCGGTGGTGACCAAGGTTTACATCATGGGCATCGGCCACATCAAGGTTAGGCAGCACCGCCCTGTAACAGGCAGAGTCAAGACTGTCGCCATCAAACGCGAGGGCCGGGCGCGCTGGTTCGTGGTATTGGCCGCAGAACAGGAACTGCCATCACCGCTACCCAAGACCGGAACCATGATCGGGATTGACCTTGCCACTGGCTCCAACGGACTTGCTTATACCTCCCTCGGAGAGCGGATAGACAACCCGGCCTACGGCAAGGCTTCAAGGTCACGGTTAGCAGATGCCAGACGGGCGCTAGCTCGCTGCCAAAGGGGATCTAAACGACGAAACAAGGCCAGGGATCGGGTCACCAACGTCCACCGCAAGGTCCGCAATCAGCGGCAGGACTACCTGCACAAGGCAGCAAAGCGCCTAGTCTCACGCTACGACGTGATCGTGGCGGAAAAGCTCAACACCGCCGGCCTGGTCCGGCGCCCCGCACCCCGGCCCGATGGGACCGGAGGCTACAAACCAAACGGAGGGAGCGCAAAGACTGGCCTGAACCAGTCCATACTCGATGCGGGATGGGGACACTTCTTGGATGTGATCCGAGCCAAGGCTGAAAGCGCCGGGCGTGAGTTCATTCAAGTCGACCCGACCTACACCTCCCAAACCTGCAGCGCCTGCGGATATAGGGATGCGACCAACCGGAGCGGCAAGATGTTTGTCTGCCTTTCGTGCTGGCACCGGGACGACGCCGACATCAACGCGGCGATCAACATACTAAGGGCCGGGCTGGCCCTGCGGGACGCGACGCAAGCCGTGGTCACGAGAAGCCGAATTACGGCGAAGTCACAGCGGGAAGGCCTCGCCGTAAGACCTCACGAGGCTAGGCCACTACAAGCAGATCGACCTCTCTTTCTTTCTACCGAGCAGCCGTACCTCCTCGCTCGTCGCGAACCACGTCCGCATCCTGTGTATGAGTATCCGGCCCATAGTGATCGGCCACATCCTGTGCTTCTGTTCATTGAAATACACGCCATTTAGAAGGAAGCGTTCACCTTGGTGTCCTGGTGCACTCGGATCAACGGCCTCTCTCCTTCATGGGAGGGCATCGTGCCCACAGGCCTTTTGACCGCCTCTGCTGGCATGCGGAAATTTCACGCTGGGAACCTGCCCGACATGGGGCCGAGGTAATGCGAGGCGTTGTCGAAAAATCAACGTGCACGGCTTGGCGGGGTGCCAGGGCCGCATTAGTGAAGTCGCATACAGCACCGCTGCACCGGTGAGGTGGCCAAACAGAGGCGACCTCACCGGGAAGGGGTCAACAGGGCGCAGCATGCGGCACCCGTGCGGGCGCTGCAGCAGGCCCTATCGCAGTACGAGGTCAACAGGGTGAATTCGTGCATGCGGCATGGCGCAAGGAGACATTCGCGTGTCCCGCGCCACCTGCTAGCTGGCTCACCCGACCTAAAGACAAGGTCGTTACGGGTAACCTCCGCGTCTTGCGCGCGCACAAGGCTCGCTGTTGGTTCACCGGCGGGCTCCTGCAGAGCGATATCCGGCATTGCCATATATATCTGAAGCATTCAAGCATTCACATCTATGGCACTGGTCCGTCTCCCAGCCTGGGATTACGCTGCTACGGCAGGAAAAATGACACCGTGGGGGGGGGGGGGCAGCTTCCGGGCCTGGTGTGACCCGGCGTCGTCAAGAACTTGCATCACAGGGCCTCCAGCAGGGAGGGGGCCTTCTCTCACTGTGTGCGGCACGGACAGCTGTTTGGCCGACTCATCACGGACCAGCTAAGCCTTGCGTAACGGACATACTGCCCTCAGGCTTACGTACATACAGGGTCTCGCGATGTCCGTGTCGCTCCATCACGCACCGCCACTTCCAGCGACGGCGCTTTTGGCCGGTCGCCGCACAAGCGTGCTTCCGGGAGTGCCCTGGAACGCTTCACAACTAGAACAACCGGGATTTCAATCACGGGCCAGAAGGTTGGGAGCTGGCGTAGCATATGGGCAGGCCGAACAGGACCGTTTGGCAGGACGATGCAGCGTGCAGCAAGTCGAACCGGATTGGCAGGTGATTGAATTGCACGGTTCGGTGATCGACTACGCGATAACAACACTCCAAGTGCTTTACGTGGTGCTGATGCTCGTCTTTGCGGTGCTTGTCTTCACCAATAGCATCACCCCAATAGGCGCAGGAATAACGGGTCTCACGGCATGCGCCTTGGTCATTGGGTGGAAGGTACTCCAACGCAAGCGACGGCGGCTCACGTCAGGCGAGCACTGACCCCTGGGGGTGGATGCGGCTTGTCAGCCTCTCGGGCCAGATAGCGTTTTTCCAGATCCGCTATGCCCATTGGCCCAGATGTAACTCAGCTTTAGGCTCCTGAGAAGGTGAACGCCGCCCAGTAATAGGGATGAGCAAACGGAAAATCGTCCGGGTGCGCCCGGAAGTATCTGATCGTGCGGTAGATGAACGGGTGGTTCATCCCAGTGATACGAGTGATCCCCTGGCATCGTTCGGCAAGTTCCCCTGCGCTGGCATCGCGTAGCCAACACTGCGCCCGCTGCAGGGCAGACGCTGCTTGAAGCGGGGGGCCACCATCGCCATTCAAGTGCAGCTGGTAGAAACGCTCCATCAGCAGGGCGGTCGACAGATCTTCGACCGACCACAGGCTGCTGATCACGCCCGGCACTCCCGCTTGCAGGAAGCCCGCCGGTAGCCCGATCGCCTCGTCCGGCACGTGACGCATGTCTGTGATTGCGGTTTGGCACGCCGATAGCACGGCGAGCTTCGCGTTCGTCAGGCTAACCTCGTCGATCAGCGTCGCCAGGGTCAGCATCTGATCGCCGGCCAGCAGCAAGCCCGACGCCAGGGGTTGATCGAACTTGTACAGCCCATGACAAGCGAAATGCAGGTGGGTCGCGTCTACGATGGCCCTCATCGTTGCCGCGCGCGTCGCGTGCTTGCCGCTGAGTAAGCGCGGCGAGGTTCCGTGCACTGATGCGGCAATGGCCGTGACTTCCAGGTGCGCGAAAGGCAACGCCCGCGGACCCGGACGGGGGTCGGCAACCCCGACCAGCCGCAGCGGCAGGCCGGCGCGCCGCTCAGCCACGCCCCGCGCCGCGTGCTGTACGAGGGCCGACGGGGCATACGTCAGCGTGACCGCGTCTCCGACCGCGGCATGCAATGGCAGGAGCGCTAGAAGTCCGCCGGCTATCACCGTGGCTTGGATGATGTCAAGGTCCGCCAGCCGCTTGACCAGCGGACTCATAAGCAAGGTGGTGAGCACCGGCAATGCTCGGTCGAGGGACGCTCGAAGCGTCTCCGGCTCACCGGTAAGTTGACCGACCAGGTACCCCTTACCAGACCCGGGCGCGAGGTCTATGCCTAACAGCTGCATAAGATCAGCGGACCGGAATCCGTCCAGCCACACACAATGACTTTGGTCAAGATTGGTCACCCCCGGCGGCACGATCAACGCCAGGCTACCCCGCCGAGTCGTGATTATATACACCAGCGGCTCGGCTGACGTGGCGATCACGTCAATCCCGGTCCCGACCGGCATGAAATCAGGAACATATCCCCGGATCCTGTCTACGACCGCAGCCAGTTCTCCTCGGGCCGCGCGCAAGGCAGCGACATAGCCCGGAAAGCTGCCTGTTCCAGCATTATTGGGCCCCATTGCGGCCGTGCGAGCAGCTGACTCCAATGCGCGGATCCGCTCGCGTGCCGCACCGAGCGCGCGACGGTCTCCTGCCACGACAGCGTCCATGCTGACTCGTTCGAAGGCCAGCGCCTCGGCGAGGGCACGGGCCCGGCCGCCCTCAAGCCGCTCAACCGCTGCCGCGAACCGGCCAGACTGGGCCAGGCAATACGCGTCATTCGGCACGGCTTGGCCAAACTCAGCCAACTCTGTCTGGCCCGCGATTGTGGTGTCGGAAGCCTGATATGCGGCCTCACCGGCGGCGATGGCCGTGTTGTACACGGCATGCGCTTCGTCGAAGCGGCCCGCGTCGAAATGCAAGCCGCCGAGCTTGCCTGAGATCATGCGATGAACGGCAGGAAAAGCATCGACCGTATAAACGGTGAGGGCCTGCCGGAGGTGATCCACGGCGGCCAACGATTCGTCAGTTTCATCGTCTTGGGTGTACGCCGCGGCGAGGTTTCTTTCGATGCTTGCCCATCGCTCAGGGTATGCGTCGCGGGTATATACAGTTTGCGCTGACTCGAGTGCGGCGACGGCCAGCCGCCGATTGTCGTGGCTGTCACCGTCGATGCGGTCAAGCCAAGCAGTGGCGAGGTTGATCTGAACCACCGCCCATCTATCCGGGGCGCGGTCCCTCGTGTATTCCTGCAAGGCATTGCGATAGCACGCAATCGCCTCCTCGATCCGTTGGCGGCCATCGTGGTCGAGGGCCGACTGTAACGCATTTCCTAGATTCATCTGAGCCATGGCCCAGTTCCTCGGGTAGTCCTCGTGCGTCCACACCTGCAGGGCCTGTTGAAGGCAGTTCATCGCAAAAGCGAGATTCTCGGCCGGCTCACCGAAGATCCGGCTTCGATAGGCAATGCCGAGACCGTGCATCCCCTGCGCCCAGATATCAGCCTCGGACTGTCTGCCCACCGCTTCCAGTGCCCGACCGTAACAAACGATGGCCTGTTCGACGTTCTCCGCCTCGCTGCCATGGACCCGGTCCAGGTAAGCGTTGCCGAGGACCACCTGAGTGTCGGCCCACGCAGCCGGGTAACGGTCACGTGTCCGGATCTGTAGCGCCCGTCGAAGGCAGGTGATGGTCGTCTCGACGTTGTCAGCGTGCTCGCCACGCACCCTTTCGAGGTAGGCGATTCCCCGGTTGTGCTCAGTTGCCGTCCATTGCTCCGGTGCGGCATCGAGTGTGCGGACCTGCAGGGCCTGGTCTGCGTATGCGATTGCCCGTTCGAGGTTGTCCGCACGGTCGCCGAGCGCACGGTGGCGGTAAGCCTCGCCCTGGATACTACGCAGCAAGCCCCACAGCTTCGGTGATTGGTCCCGGTCAGCGATCTGCTCGACCTCCTCACACAGCGCTATTGCCTTTTCGACACTGGTGGTCAAATCAGCGCGTGACTGGTAAACGAGGGCCTCCGCGCCAGCCAAGGTCACCGCCTGCCATACCATCGGAAGCCTATCCCTGTCGATCAGGTGTCGGGCCCTGTCCATCACGTCGACTCGGTCGGCTGCATTTATAGCATCTGTTGCGCGGGAGCGAGACAGGAGTTTCATGGCTTGGGCGACGAGTCCGTCGGGATCCGTCTTTGTAATGTGATGCAGCAACGCTTGCTCCTGCCCTATCGCTGAAGGACCGTCCACCCGCCCTCCCACCTCCGAAGGTTGCCGCTTAGTCATCTGATAAGACTGATCGGCTGCGACCTTCAGTCCGCTCAAACCCTCGAACGCCGCGTCGATTCCGGATCGACGGGCCAAGTCAAGCACCTGGCGGTGGCGCGAAACGAAGTCCAACCCGGCAGGATCTTTGGTGAGCCCGTCCATGGTGCGGGCTATTGCAAGGTCGCTTATGGGGCTGAGCAGGACGGCGGAATTCGCCTCCAGCACGTCGCGGCTTCCGCTCCACGTCGGCGAGTCAAGGAACATCCTCAGGGTCTCAAACAGCTCATCCGGCCATAGTTGTGCGCGATCCACGCCGGTCCGCTCGGTGAGGGCCTGGTCCAGCCCGACCGCTCTGCACCGCTCGAGGAAGGCACGATCGTCGTCGCTATGGATCCGAGCCAGAGGGTCGGGTTGATCCGATGCCAGTTTGGCGAGAATCACGTCGGCGAGGGGACTCAGCAGGGCCGGGTGCTCTTGGATCAGTGCGCGGGCATCGTTCCACGATTTCGTATTTGTGAATTGGAGCACTGTGTGGAAGAGCGCCCCCACCTCCGTCGGATGAAGCGACTCGGCCGCCTCCGAAAGGATGAACCTGGCCATCTCCTGAGAAACGGAATTGAGCGGTTGAAGCCATTCGTCCCGCCACGTGTCGCCGAGCGCGTCGCGTAGTTTGGTCAGCAGGAAGAACGCATTCTCGTGGTCCTCCTCGGCGCTCGTTTGCTTGGCTGGGAAAAACAGCACTGCGGGTTCCCGCTGCGGGCGATATAGAACAACAGGCGCATCGATCTGGCCGACGTCCGAACCGCAGTTCGTACAGCTAACGCCATGCAGGACATCATCGCGGAGAGATCGGACTAGATCTGGCCGCTCACTCTCATCGACAATAAGCCAGACATCTGCGACGGCCGTCGCACCACACGTCGGGCACTGCTTCTCTATACGTTCCGCTGAAGAGTTTGTCATGATCTCCTCATCTCTGTTCCTATGGCCGAATACAAAACAGTGATGCTGGCCCGGACTTGACGACTGTTGCGTCCCGAAACCCGTGCTGGCCTCCTTGAGTTGCCAGCACTGCGCTCGGCAGCCGTTGCCTTCCGACGACGGACTACGCCGCGAAAGGGGGCACAAGCAGGTCGTGAATCTCGGCTATCGCGTGGAGGTTGGCCAGCCGCACCTCGTATTGGCGTTAGGCGGCTTGCGGGCTAATTCAGGTTTGGACTGTCGCGAGTGGATCGGCGAAGATCGTGTACGCGAGCCATGTAGGATCACCTGAACTCCTAATTGCCAATCGGGCCTCTTTGGCTGCTTGAGCGATTGGTTTGCCATCCAGCAGTCGCTGATATAGTCCTCGCGAGAAGTTATAGGCGGGCTCGTCGTACACCGACCAGTAGGCGCCGATGAAGGCTCCGGCACCGGCGAGCAGAAATTGCTTGGCCCATCCGCCAATATCGGTGAGTGTCATTCCTCCTCTGCCGATTTGGCAAGCATTAAGAAATACCAGCGGTCGGGCCTTTCCCAGATTCTTGACAACTCCCGCGATGTTGTAAGGGCTAAACGTCTTACTGTCTTCCAAAATCATTACCGACCTATTTGGATCAGGGTCTCGGTATCCGCCATGCCCTGTGAAGTGCCATGCATCGTACTCACCCGAGGCCAAGGCCTCGTGCAGCTTAAGAAAATCGGCTGATATTGACGTTACTTCGTGACCGCCTGTGGCAAGGGACTTTATGAAGTCACCTTCTTGGACTGCATACGGAAGCCCACTGTCGCGCGGTACTACGAGGGCAATGTTGTTAAGCGTCAGAGATGGCTTAAGCCCGGTTCCGGGGATCCAGCGAGTCAGAGCAAATGCTTCGCACAGGAAGGGACCTTCTACCACCGCCCCTTGCTCTTCGCCAACAAGTTTGCACAGCTCCCACGGAATCCACGGTTCTTCAGACTGTATAATCACTGTCGAGATACTGTTCCGTAATTCCCACAACTTCTGGCGTGCCTCAATAGGCACAATAGTCTCGAAGAGATGGGAGCCTTTCGCGGCCAACTGTCGGACTGCGATCGCTCGGTCCGTCTGGGTTTTTAGGGAATATCTCTCAATATCCGTGTAGAGTTTTTCGAAATACGTTCCTGGATCCGTTTGGAAAAAGATTGGACCGTATCTCTTGTAGTTGAGATTCGTGCTTGCATTGGAAGCTGTGATGCGCATGGAGAAGCCGCGAACCCCGTCAACGCGTGTTTCTTCAATTAGCACCGACAGGTCGGGAAGGCGGACGCTGATCGGAGCGAGAGCTGTCGCATGCGCCTCCCGTCCCGAGGGCCCTGTCTCCTGGTCTGGCTCTACAACTGTCGGCACAAGGGTGAGCGCACCGAGAGCAATACCACCGTTGAAGGCGAGCACGCGTATCTGACCCGCTCCAGACTCCGTCGCGCGCAACCTAAACTGAACTGGCAGCGTTTCTGCCGCGCCCGAAATCGTGAGACTTCGCTCAGCCGGGCCTTCAACGACGAAGCCGCGCTTGGGTTGAACTAAGATGTCGATCAGCGAGCCAGCCGATAGCGCCAACGGTATACGGTCGCCTGAGGCGGAGTCCGCGCTGGCACTGTCCACAACCGAGACGGTCAAGGATGCCATTTCATTCAGCCGGATGGTGTTCGGAAACTCCGCCTCAATTGAACGCTCGGAAGGCTCTTCCGGTGTCGCCGTAGTAGTACCCGGTATGGTTCCACCACGTGTCCGTGATGGAACATGCTCGTCGACGTCAAAATAGCCAACAACCTGATTGGCTACGAGTAGAACGCAATAGTCTGGCGCTTTATCAGCACTGCTCAACGCGTCAATTGCCGGAACAGCCCCCCCCTCGTGGAGGCCCATCGCCTCCCGCACGCTCACCCCTGTTGATGGCTGTAGCAGCGCGAGTGTCTCATCGCGTGATCGCAGGTAAAAGTATTCCTCGTTGCCCTCCCGTCGCTGAACAATGACTCGGGCCGGCAGCAAGGCCTCCACGAGATCGCGTGCTTGATCGACGGGCCAGTCCGCTTGCAATAGTACGAAATCAGTTGAAGCAATAGACTCTAAATTCATTGGTCGACCTTAATTGGTGGAGACAGCCGCTTGATGTTGGTCGAGAAAGTTGTTCCGCTACACAGGGATGCCGGCTGCAGCGTCGGTGGTAGTAGTGAAGCACGAGCGCGTTACTCACGCGTTACTCGTGCGTTACTATGGCGAATTCTCGCTATAGGTTCCGTGTTCGTATAGCCTTGGTCAGCCCAATAGGAACTCGCCGAAAACAGGCCCGCGACGTAACTTAGCGTTTACTTCAGCCATGGTTGGTCAGATTAGGTAGAGACAGTTTGAAGAGGCGGCAGTAATCTTTCGGTGAGGCAGTGACAATAAATGCGCTGGCCGAGGAACCCGTGGATCCGTCCTAGATGCACCTGCCCCCGGGCTTGCTCCCTTGCGGACTTTTGTTTATGCGGCCGCTTTTTGTATCGGCATAACTTCCTGTTGCATACGCGTGAATAATTGGGAGGCGCGGAAATGTTCGAAGCGCGCGGCTCGGCGCAATCTGAGTCTGATAATGCCTTAGATTCGCAACCCTCGTCCAACCTCGTCCCTGTACTCAATCTGCCCAAAGGTGGCGGAGCCATCCAAGGCATGGGAGAGAAATTCGCCGCCAATCCCGTCAGCGGCACAGGGTCGATGACGGTGCCGTTTCCGATGCCCCCTGGCCGCGCGGGATTCGCGCCGCAGCTCTCCCTCTCGTACGACTCCGGGGCCGGCAACGGTCCCTTTGGTTTCGGCTGGTCGCTCTCTCTCCCGTCTGTCAGGCGCAAGACCGACAGGGGCCTGCCCCAGTACGATGACGTTGCCGAATCTGACGTCTACGTCCTCTCCGGAGCCGAAGATCTCGTGCCCGTTCTAGAAGCGGACGGCAGCCGAAGTAAGGACGACGTTAGCGCTAATGGATTCACGATCCATCGCTATCGCCCGAGGATTGAGGGACTCTTCGCGCGCATCGAGCGATGGACCAACCGAGCAACCCAAGAAATCCATTGGCGCTCAATATCACGCGACAACGTTACGAGCGTCTATGGCCGAGACAACAACTCTCGTATATTCGATCCGTCGGGCCCCGATCCAGCGCATCCAACGCGCATCTTCTCATGGCTCATCTGCGAGAGCTACGACGACCGGGGCAACGCGATCCTCTACGAGTACGCGTCCGAGAACGACGTGGGAATCGACCGAACGCTGGCCAACGAGCGCAATCGCACCCGCACGGCCAATCGCTATCTGAAGCGTGTCAAATATGGCAATCGCGTCTCGCGCCTCGTTCAGCCAGACCTCTCCCTTGCGAACTGGCTTTTCGAGGTGGTGTTCGACTACGACGAGGGCCACTATCAGGAAGTTCCTCTCGCCCAACCGGAAGACACGCAACACCAACACGTTCGTGCCGCTTGGAAGACGGACGGCATCTGGACAGTGAGGCCTGATGCCTTCTCCTCGCATCGAGCCGGCTTCGAAATTCGTATTTATCGCAGATGCCGTCGCGTCCTGATGTTTCACCGCTTCCCAGAGTTGAACCAGGACCGCGTTGGGGAGCTCGGTGACGAGCCATACCTGGTTCGCACCGTTGAATTTTCGTACAAGGATCTCGACTACTCGATAACTCCGCCGATCGAGATCGAACTCGGCCACCAAGGAAGCACTCGGTTTGCGTCCTTCATCCAGTCCATCACCCAATCCGGTTTCACACGTGATGACGGCCAAGCAGTCGATGACCGGGGCGAAGTGAAATACATCGCTTACTTGAGGCGGGCTCTTCCGCCGCTCGAATTCGAGTACAGCAAGGTCAAGATCCAAGATGAGGTCCTCCACCTCAGTGCCGTTGCAGAGGATGTGCCCGCGGGCGTAGACGGATCCACGTACAAATGGGTGGATCTGGAGGGCGAAGGCGCCTCAGGAATCCTCACGGAACAAGCGGGCACGTGGTTTTACAAGCCCAATCTCGGAGAAGGGCGTTTCGGACCGCTGCAGGTCGTTCGCACCAAGCCGGCACTGTCAGCGATGGCGACCGGCGCGACGCAGCTCCTCGACCTTTCCGGTGACGGCCAACTCGACGTCGTCTCCTTCGACGGTCCAACGCCGGGCTTTTACGAGCGGACTCAAGACAAGAGCTGGGAGACCTTCCGCACATTCCGCAAGCTACCGAACATCCGCTGGAGCGACCCCAACGTTCGCTTTATAGATCTGGATGGCGACGGCCACTCCGACGTCATCATCACCGAGGACAACGTTTTCACTTGGTATTCATCTATCGGGGAAGATGGGTTTAGCTTAGCGCGCAAAGTCCATCAGCCGCGCGACGAGGAGCGAGGGCCCCGCCTGGTGCTCTCTGACCAGACGCAGTCCGTTTATCTTGCCGATCTTTGCGGTGACGGCCTTACCGATCTGGTTCGAATTAGGAACGGCGAAGTTTGTTACTGGCCGAACTTGGGCTATGGCCGCTTTGGCGCCAAGATCAACATGGATAACGCGCCATGGTTCGACAACCCTGACCAGTTCGAACAGCGGCGGATTCGGTTAGCCGATATCGACGGCTCGGGAACGACCGACGTCATCTACCTGCATCGTGACGGCGTGTGCATCTACTTCAATCAGTCGGGCAACCGTTTGAGCAATCCGCGCAAGCTTCCGACATTCCCACGCATCGACAATCTGTCGTCTGTGTCGACAGCCGATCTGCTCGGAAATGGCACCGCATGCCTCGTCTGGTCGTCTCCGCTACCTGCCGACTCAGCACGTCCCATCCGCTACATCAACTTGATGGGAGGACAAAAGCCCCACTTGCTCGTTCGTTCCACGAACAACCTCGGTGCCGAGACCGAAGTGGATTATGTGGCTTCCACGAAGTTCTACTTCGAAGACAGAGACGCGGGCAAGCCGTGGATTACGCGGCTGCCATTTCCGGTGCACGTCGTTGGGCGGGTGACGACACTGGATCGCATAAGCGGCAACCGCTTTGTCAGCTCGTACACGTACCATCATGGCCATTTCGACGGTGTCGAGCGCGAGTTCCGCGGCTTCGGAATGGTCGAGCAACGGGACAGTGAGGAGCTTGCTGCATTCGCCGCCGGAGCACCCGCCGGGACCACCAACGTTGATGCGGCATCGCACGTGCCGCCTGTGCTGACGAAAACGTGGTTCCATACTGGTAAATACATCGCTCGCGACCATGTCTCCGACTTCTTTGCGGGCTTACTGAATGATACGGACGTTGGCGAGTACTACCGAGAACCTGGGCTCACCGATGATCAGGCAAGGGAGCGACTGCTTCCGGACACGGTTCTCCCCGACGGGCTGACCCTCGAGGAAGAGCGCGAGGCATGCCGCGCGCTCAAGGGCATGATGCTGCGCCAGGAGGTGTACGCTCTTGACGCAACCGGAACCTCATCACCCGAAGTCAAGAAGCGGGCTGCCACTCCTTACACTGTCGTCGAGCAGAACTTCACAATCCAGCGACTACAGCCGCGGCTAAACAATCGCCATGCAGTCTTCTTTGCTCATCCCCGCGAGGTGCTCAGCAACCATCTTGAGCGCAATCCAGCCGACTCGCGGATCGGCCACACCCTCATGCTGGACGTTGACCCCTTCGGCAACGTCCTGAAGTCTCTCGCTGTTGCCTATGGCCGTCGCAACCCTTCGACTGATCCGGCGCTAACAGCGGAAGACAAAGCAAAGCAATCACAGCCGCTGATTACCTTCACCGAGAACAGTTATACGCAAAACGAGATTGCTCCGGCTGTTCTGGCAACCGGGCATCACCGCGTACCAATCCCCGCCGAGGCTCGAAGCTACGAGTTGACGGGCTTTACCCCCGAGAAGGGTGCCCGGTTCAGCTTTGCGGAATGGTCACGGAGTGACTTTGCGCTGCTCGCGTCGGCTCTGGAGATTCCATATGAGGTCCAGGCCAACGTCACCAAGATGCAGAGGCGACTCATCGAGGATGTGCGCACGCTCTATCGCAAGGACGATATGAGCACCTTGTCGCCGCTTGGCAAGGTTGAGTCCCAGGCGCTGCCGGGCGAGGCTTACACGTTAGCGCTGACGCCTTCGCTCCTTGCTCAAGTCTTCATGCGAAAGCAAGCGGGTCAGCCGGACGAGGCTCTGTTAGCCGACCCCAGCGCGCTGCTCGAAAAAAAGGGAAACGATGAAGGTGGTTACGTCCTTTGGGACGGCAACTGGTGGGTACCGTCCGGCAAGGTCTTCTTCGATCAAGCAGCAAACACAAGCAATCCGGCGATCACGGCCGCCAACGAAGTAGGCACAGCACGCGCGCACTTTTTCGTTCCGCGGAAGGTTGAGGACGCCTTCGGTAACACCACGGCTATCGATTACGACGACCATGACCTGCTCGTTATGCACACGACCGACCCACTCGGCAACTCAGTCGCGGCAACGAACGACTACCGCGTTCTCCAGCCCCGAGAGGTCACGGATCCAAACGGCAATCGCTCGGGGTCGTCTTTCGACGCGCTCGGGATGGTGGTCGCGACCGCTGTGATGGGAAAGCAGGGGGAGCCGCTGGGTGACTTGCTGGAGGGTCATACCGCAGATCCGACATTGTTCGAACTCCGTGCGTTTACCGCAGATCCTCAGAGCCGAGCGGCATCGCTCCTGGGCAAGGCGACGACCCGAATTATTTACGATCTGGATCGCTACAAGCGAGCGGCTCAACCACCGTTCGTCGCCACGCTTGCGCGTGAGACGCACTTTGAGCCGGGCCGCGACGGTCAGACCAAGATGCAGCTCACCTTCACTTTTTCAGACGGGTTCGGTCGTGAGATCCAGAGAAAGATTCAAGCGGAGCCTGGGATAGCCCGCAAGCGTCAGAACGCCGTGCCGTTGCCCTCGGGCGACATTGGCCCCGGCAAGCTTGAGCCGGGAGTAGCAAATGCCCCTCAGCGATGGGTCGGGTCGGGTCGGACGGTCTTCAACAACAAGGGCAAGCCCGTCAAGCAATACGAGCCTTTCTTCAGCGCGACGCACCTTCACGAAAGCGAGCGCGAGGTTACGGATACCGGTGTCAGCCCTGTGCTCTTCTACGACCCGGTCGAACGGGTTATCGCCACGCTGCATCCGAATCATACATACGAGAAAGTGATCTTCGACTCCTGGACGCAAACGATTTTCGACGTAAACGATACGGTCGCCGCAGCACAGGGCAAGCCCGCATTCGCAACGCGAAACCAGACCGGCGATCCACGGACGGATCCCGATATCGCGGGTTACGTCCATGAGTACTTCAAGAGCCAGCCCGTAAACTGGGATACCTGGCACGCACAGCGAAGCGGCAACACCCTGGACCCTGGTGAGCGGGACGCGGCCAAGAAAGCGGAAGCGCACGCAAACACGCCAACCACGGCACACTTGGATGTGCTCGGCCGGGTTTTCATCACGCTCGGGCACAACAAGACGGTCTGTCCCGGTCACGCACTGGACGGCAGCGAAGAACGGATTGCGACTCGAGTAGAACTCGATATCGAGGGTAACCAGCGTGCGGTGCGAGACGCAGTCAAGCGAATGACCGACGCACAAGGCAGCGAAATGGTCGACGAGCTCGGACGCATCGTCATGCGATACGACTACGATCTGCTCGGCAACCGCATACATCAGGCCAGCATGGAGGCCGGTGAGCGCTGGATGCTGAGCGACGCACTTGGAAAGCCCATTCGTGCTTGGGACAGCCGGTTCGTTTTGCGGCGTCTAGCGTACGACGAGCTCCGCCGACGGACGGGCCTCTTCGTCATAGAGAACGGCGACGAGCGGCTTGCTGAGCGGATGGTCTACGGCGAAGGCCAGGGAGACGCCTCCAACCACCGCGGCAGGATCTTTCAGCGCTACGACGGCGCCGGCGTGATCACTTACGTTGCTTACGATTTTAAGGGAAATCTGCTGGCGCAGCGGCGCGAGTTTCTGCCCGACTACAAGGTCATGGTGAACTGGCTGCAGAACCCCGCGGCTAGCGACGGCAACTTCACGAACAGCACCACATTCGATGCGCTGAACCGCCCGCTCACGGTCACGTCACCAGACGACAGCGTCTATCGGCCCGCCTTCAATGAGGCCAACCATCTCGACAAGATTGAAGTAGAGCTTCGCGGTGCTGGCGCAGCCACGGCCTTCGTGACGAACGTCGACTATGACGCTAAAGGGCGGCGCGAGAAGATCGAATACAAGAATGGGGCTACCACTAAGTACGAGTACGACCCGCTCACCTTTCGCCTCTCGCGTATGCAGACGACCCGGTCCGCCATCACCGACGTGACAGCATCGCAGCTCTTCAAAGACCCTTTGGTCGTACAGGACCTGCGCTACTCGTACGATCCAATCGGAAATATCACGCGCATCGAAGACCTAGCGCTCAAGTCAATCATCCGGAGCGGGCAGAAAGTCGAGCCTGTGAACGGGTATACATACGATGCCATCTACCGCCTCATCGAAGCGTTGGGGCGCGAGCACATCGGACAGAACGGGTTCGACTTCGATCCGCCGAATGGCAACTACCGCGACATTCCATTCTTCGGCCATCGCGCCCATCCCAATGACCTGCAGGCGATCCGCAATTACACGGAGCGGTACCAATACGATGTGGTCGGAAATTTCGAAGCGCTCGCCCACCGCTTCAATGGCGCTGGTTGGACACGCCACTACGAGTATGAAGAGAGCAGCATGCTCGAGACCGGAAAGAAGAACAATCAGCTGACGAGAACGACCGTGGGCAACGGGCTCAACCACGTCGAGCCCTATACACACGACGTCCACGGCAACATGACCTCCATGCCCCATCTCGCGGCGGTGTTCTGGGACTTCAAGGACGAGCTGCAACGTGCCGATCTCGGAGGCGGCGGTACTGCTTACTACGTCTATGACGGCGCTGGTCAGCGCTTACGCAAAGTCATCGAGTCGCAACATGGCGCGCGACAGAAGGAGCGGCTGTACCTCGGTGGGTTTGAGATCTATCGCGAATACAATCGCGCCGGCATCACTCTCGAGCGCGAATCGCTGCACGTCCTCGACGATCAGCAGCGCATCGCGTTGGTCGAGACTCAAACCATCCACAACGGAAACGCAATCAACGGTCCGGTGCCGCAGCAACGGTACCAACTCGGAAACCATCTCGGGTCATCCAGTGTTGAGCTCGACGAGGGCGGCGCCCTGATCGCGTACGAGGAGTACCACCCGCACGGAACGACGTCATTCCAAACCGGACGCAGTGCTGCCGAGGTGAGCCTGAAGCGCTATCGATATACGGGCAAAGAGCGCGATGACGAGACCGGTCTGTCCTACCACGGGGCTAGGTACTACTCCGCTTCGCTGGCTCGCTGGACTCAGCCTGACCCAGCTTTATGGCGCTTATTCCGAGAAGAACCTGGAACTCGCCGCAACATCCGGGTCCTAGTCAATCCCTTCACGGCGATGGCGGGTAATCCTCTGGCCTTCGTGGACCTCGACGGGGAGCAAGACACCGTATATACCCGGTACCTAGATCGGCAATTCGCCACGGTAGAAGGCGCGCGCCAAGTTCACGAGGGAAATCGTGAACTTGGCAGGTTGGCAATGCGGGTGCTGGCGATTCCACGTGTAGCGGGGACAGTTCAGGCTATTGGTGGTGTTCTTGAACTCGTCGGTGCCGGAGCATTGCTTGCTACGCCGGAGCCAACAATGGCCACCAAAGCGGGAGGAGCCGTTCTCGGCGCTCATGGCTTGGACACGCTTCAGGCCGGGGCGCGCACTCTCTACACTGGGGAAGTCACCCACACGGTGACTCATGACACCGCTGCTGCCGTCGCGGCGAGCGCTGGCGCCTCGCCGCAAACCGCGAACTGGGTTGGGGTCGGCGCAGACGTGTTGATGTCCGTCGGCCCCGCTACCGTCGGTGCACTCGGTCGCGCTGGCCCAAGGATCGCTGCGGAAGGTGTTGCTCAGGCTGGAGATGATCTTTCTGGAGCCTTGTTCCGCGGCACCTCGGAGGGGTTTGCAGGGAGCCCAGGTCTTCAACGAGTTGGCGTCACGCCTGCATCACAGGATCCCTTGGTCGCAACGGTCTTTGCCACGGAATCGGAAAGCTACGGTCGGGGCGTGGTACAGATCGCCACGCGTGCAGATCTCGAAGGTGTCGCAATTTCAGAGGGAAATTACCTCGCGGCCTTGGAGAGGGAAGTGGCTGTTGAGATTGCGCCGTTCCAGTTCGCTGAGCGCGCCGGCGTCCAGATCGGCGCAGCCGAAGCTCGAGGAATTCTTGAACGAATGGGCCACGCACTGCCGGCGCAAATCAGAGGACCGGCCGGAGTGACTCACACTTTGGGAACCACAGCCAGACTGACTGATGAGGAGATCACCCTGTTTATTAAAGAAGCCCGCGTCATCGCTGGAGGGAGATAAATGTGCGAACAGGCTTTTGAGGTTGTGTCAATCAAAAGAACGGATGATGGGCACTGGTGTGTCGCAGGCCGAGCCTACTTGGATGTGAACTTAGGTGACGCTCTCGAGACGTCTAGTACAGGTGGCGCCAAGGTCAAAGTCGTAGGAATAGTGACGTATGGGAGGGGCACCGATCTGCTTTCCGGGATGATGACAGGCGAACTTATTCTGGAAGGCGAAATCCACGAACCGCTGAACGCGCTTTACGCTCCGCAATAATCGTTCAAACATCATCGGCACTATTATGGACCGCCAAATCTTTTACTCCTACGCAGCCTTAGCGAACAGCCGTCTCCCGGTACTGGATGTAGCGGCACCCTGCCTCGGCAAGCTAGTCCTTTTCGATCCCGTCAGTGCGAAATGGGCGATGGTCGGCGATAGACATCTCGCCCGCGACAGCCGCGACACGATCGATCACGCTTCTCTCGTATTATGCGGTGCCCAGACCCGCGCCACTGGCAAGCAGCGGTGGACCCTCGTGCTCGCCAAGCTTCAGCAGCGACGGCAGATCAATCAGGCGATCCGCCACCTAACGGGAGGCTTCGCGCGCGTGTTGGTGAAGAGCTCAGGGCAATTAAGAGATCAAGCCGTCGTGAATCCCCGCGATTCCTGCGACCATGCTAAACGCGGACGTACATTCGACGCGCACCGCCAGAGGTACGGCGACAACGGTGCGCACCGCGCAGCCTTTCTTCGTGCGCCCGGCGGAGCCCGCGTGGTCTACCGGGCCCTTTTCTCGGGTCTCCTCGACACGGCCTCCACCCCGATCGCCACCGATCCATATAACCTCCAAGTCCTCGCTGATAAGCAGGAGCGATCCATGAAGTACCCACCCACCAGCCAGGTGACCTCCAGCCGGGACCAGGACAAGCTCACGGCGCGCGCGTTTGCTGGCGCTTGGCTCGTGGTTGGGCAGTTGACCTCTCCTACGTCCTGTACTACCGCAAGTGGAGGTCTTCGAATACCGGCAGCCGGATCGGAACACCCTCGCCGATGTTTGCGAGTTTCTTGTGCTGCTGAAAGGCGCATTGAGACCGTGCTTTGGAGCGCAGACTTCGTTGACGAGTTTAGAACCAAGATCGTCCTGGAACTCCTACAGCCAGCTGACGGCACAAAGGTCTGGCAAGCCGACTTCGACACCGCGACAACCAAGGGCTCTCCAGGCTGCTGGCATTCCCGTGGGCGCAGCGGGAGACGTGCGCGCAGCCCTGACGGCATCCGCGACCCCCGTTGCGCTCGCCATGCAGGGTTGCGAACTGTCTCTGCCAGAGGGCTTCTTCGCGCGGAGCGGCCGCTCGATTTGCACGACGAAAAGAAGAACATTCAGGGGAACGGACTGCACTACCTGCTGCGAGTGCGAGCAGCGCGAGAGCTTCCGAGAGGAGCGACCAAGTCATGAACATTGTTAAATTTCCTTTAGAGCCGCAAATGCAGGGTCCCGACGTGGCCGATCTTCAAGAGGCGCTAGGGCTGCTTCTAGAGCGAGGCGCAGTTCTTGGTGATGATGAACGGGCTCGCCGGGACCTCGCGACCGCCCTGCAGCGAGAGCAGGAGACGCAAACCTTCGGAGACGCCACAGGCAAGGTCGTTGCTCTTTTCCAGAAAGCGAGGCGCATCGAGGCAAGCGGCGTCGTCGATGCCGCGACGGCTGGCGCCCTGAATGCTGTCCTGAGCGCCTGGGGGGTGCTCGACCAGGGAAACGGACTTACGACTCACGTTGTTAGCGGTGAGGTCCGTCGGGAGGACGGCGTGCCCTTGCGGCGTGTCCGAGTCCGAGCTGTTCACGATATCGACGGTCACGCCGTTCGTCTAGGGGACGATACAACGGACGGCGATGGTCGCTACACGATTCGCTACGACCTCCTCCCAGAGCTTCGTCGCCTCGAATTGCGAGTCTGGGCGATCGGTGAAGACGGCAATATGCTCGCAGGCACCGATGTCGTAAGAGGGCCGAAGCGTTTAGAGATCATCGATATCGTAGTGCCCATCGCGGCGCCTTCTTCCTCCCCACCACTTGGGGGCCGGGTCGTGTTCGAGAGTGGCCGCCCCGCAGAGAAGCTGCCTCTCGTTCTTTACCGGCGCGATTTCGGAGGCGCCGCTACCAAGGTTGCCGAAACTACAACTGTTGCGGGGGGTCGTTTCGCGTTCTCGTACGATTCCGGGGGAAAGGTGCTGAGTCTCGAAGTCCGCACGGTCGATGACGCCGGCAACGAGGTACCGCTCTCAAGACCTGTGAACGATCTCCTGGGAGTGGCTCGGCCAGCATTGAATCTAGCGGCACCCGATGCCCTGCAGCCGTTGGAACCGGAGTACAAGCGGCTCACTGAGGATGTAACGCCTTTGGTTGGCGACCTGCAGAAGCTCGCCAATGCAGAAGAGAATGCTCAGCGACAGGACCTCACGGTTCTGAACCGTGCCACTGGCTGGGACGCGCGCTTGCTGGCCTGCGCCGCTACGGCACAGCGGCTGGGAGCGGACGGAGACGTGGGTCTGCCAGTGGAGGCTCTCTATGGGCTCCTCCGCGCAGGCCTGCCGTCGGACAAGATGCAGCTCGCCTACGTGGCTCCCGACGTAGCTGAGGCTGCGCTCAAGACGGTTCGCGATGCCGGAATCGTATCGCTTGATGACCAGGCGGTGGCGCAGTTCAAGCAGCAGTTCACCAGTTTCGCGGACAAGGTGCGCCTGTCCGTGGCAGTGCCTGGGTCGAAGTCAACGTACAAGGAGATGCTCAAGGCATCCGGGCTCAACGACCAAGATCAAGCCAAGTTCGCAACTGCATATCTTGACCATCGAGGCTCGCCTGGCGACCTCTGGAAGAGCGTACACCAGGCCGGTCTGAATGACGTGCAAGTCCGTAAGCTCCAGCTCCAGGGCAAAGTGTCGTTTCTCACGGGCAGCAGTGAAAAGCTCATGACTCGTATACAGCAAGCTTTGGACAAGAGCGATCCGGCTCAGCTCGCCGAGAAGGATCTCGATCGCTCTAGCGCGTGGATCGATGAGATACACGCTGCCGCGGGGATCCCCGCCAACCGTCGCGACAACCTCCTGACCCAGGCCGAGATGCAGCAGCTCGAGGCGTTGATTCCGCCCGCGTTCGCCGCTCCTACCGTCGAAGCACGACGCAATCTTTGGGCGGAGGACATGGCTCGCAAGGTGCGTGTAGCTTACCCGACCCAAGTGGTCGCGCGTACGATCCAGCGCGACGGGAACGATGCATTCAATCTCGGCACCGCGCGGGACAACACTGTGAAGCTCCTCAAGAGCGCCGCATCGCAGGGCTTCCGGCTGGGGCAGACACCCGTCACGTCGTTCTTCAAGACGCACCCTGGAGCGCGGGCGGGCCTGACCGATCCCGAGTTCGGCATCGTCGAGAAGCACGTCACTGCGCTCCAGCGCGTCTACCAGGTCACGCCTGACAATGAAGCGATGGCCGTTCTCTGGGCATTGGATATGACTTCGGCCTACGACGTGATGGCCTTCGCCGAATCGGAGTTCATGGAGCTCTTCGATGCCAAATATCTGGAGCTTTACAAAGTACTGCCTACGCAAGGGTTGTCTCGGCTTGTTTATCGGAAGGCGACGCAGGTAAGCAGCGTGACCTACAACCTGTTCAGCATCGCCAGGAAGCTCGACAGCGAACTGCCGGTGTTCGGCATGTCCGCACCGGCGCTGGTGCGCGAGACCGCCATGAACGAGTTGATCCGGCATTTTCCGACAATGGAGTCGCTGTTCGGCTCGATGGATTTCTGCGAATGCGAGCATTGCCGCTCCGTCCTGAGTCCTGCCGCATATCTCGTGGATCTTCTTCAATTCGTCGATGTCGAGCCGGAGGTGTGGAAGAACTTTCTGGAACGATGGAAGAGCACGCACGGTGGTCAGGACTACACGGCGAAGTACAAGAAGCCGTACGACGCGCTGATGGAACGTCGGCCCGACATCCAAAGCATCCCACTCACCTGTGAGAATACAAACACCGCGCTCCCGTATATCGATCTCGTCAATGAGATCCTCGAGTACTACGTTGCCCACGACAAGCTGGCAGCCGCCGCGGCGCACGACACCGGGGAAGCGACCACGCCAGAGCTCCTTGCTGAGCCGCAGAATATCCTTCGGGAAGCGTACGACAAGGTCCGCGATGCGCGGTATCCGCTCACGCTGCCCTTCGATCTGTGGATCGAAACGGTGCGTGCGTTCTGTGATTACTTCGACGCGCCTCTGTCGCGAGTGCTCGAGGTGCTCCGCGCGAGCGACGAACTGTTTTCGCCAGCGCAAATCTACGACCGCTCTGCTGTTTTCCTGGAATCGTTGCGGCTATCGCCTACCGAGATCGGTCTGTTCGCGAGTCCTGATCCTCTCGCCAAGTGGTACGAGCTCTACGGATTCACGAATGAGGCTGAGGCGACTACGACAGCAACCGATGCCAGCACGAAGCAGCGGATCGACCTCAACTCGGCCAAGGCCTTGTCGCGCCGGCTGGGGGTGACGTACAAGCAACTCGTCGAACTAGTGCAGACGGCCTTCGTCAACCCGAAGCTGAATCAGCTCTCGATCCTGCAGAAGCTTGGCGTCAGCATCACTAGCGTCCGGTTCTGCCGTGACGCGCAGAACAAAGTTCTCTACGATCAGAACCAAGATCTGCTCGATCCCGCGTTGCCGCTCGGGCATCGGCTCCCCAGAGAGCGGGCCGCGCTGTCCGCTGGCGATCAGGCGCGCTTCGACGCCTTGTCGGGGGACGACTGGCAGACGATCAACGAGATCGAGGCTTTCGAGGGTCGACTTGACGAGTTCAGCAAGAAGTTCGCTCTGCCCCTCGCGCAGATTAACGCGGAGTTGCAAGGCATCCCATTTGAGCAGATATTGGTGCTGGCGGACCCGGACGCCGGTTGCGACTTCAATTCCACGATTTTGCGCTACTCAGACGGTCAGGCGGCGGACGACATCGCCTTCCTGAAGCTCAACCTGATCGTGAGACTTTGGCGCAAGCTTGGGTGGACCATCGAGGAGACCGATTGCGCCCTTCATGCTTTCGTCCCAGCGAACGCACCCTTTCAGAAAGCCGGGCTCGGAAAGCGCCCTCTCCTTACGGCGCTGATTTACCTCGCACATCTGAAGACGCTAGATGAGAGAATCCGCGTCGGCAAGCAGAGCCGAGTGAAGCTCGCGACCTTGTGGGGGAATCTACCCACGACCGGCAAGAAGTCGCTCTACGAACAACTGTTCCTGAACCGCGCCGTTCTGCAGACGGACGACGTGTTCGATCATCCGCTCGGGCACTACCTGTCCCCGGCTTGGATCGCCGCGGCAGCGCAGAAGCGGCACTTCGAAGTACAACTCGAAAACGTCAAAGCGGTGGATGAGATCGATCCGGCACCTTTCGCAGGTGAGCCGAGATTAAAGATGTCCTACGACGCCCTGAACGAGGTTCAGCACCTGTCACTCCAAGGTGTGCTCACCGAAGACGAGAAGGCGGTGCTGATCGCGTTGTCGCCGAACCCCGTTCTCCCCAGGTTGCTCGATGCCGTGCAGACGAAGGGCGAGGAGTTCACGCTCATCAAGGGGCACCTATTGGCGCTACAGGGCGGGCTGGGACTCACCGCAGATGACGTGCGACGCATTCTTGAAGATATTGGGAAGTCACTGGACACAGCTGCGCTCTCGCTCGACCACGTTTCGCTTCTCTACCGTTATGGGTTTCTCGCCAAAGGACTAAAGCTCTCGGTGGGAGAGCTGATTGCCCTTAAACAACTCTCCGGCCTTGACCCATTCAAGACCCTGCACCCCGATCCGCTGACGAAGCTGGAGGAGGACTACCCCTTCACCCAAACCCTGCGGTTCGTAGAGGTCGCTGAGAAGGTCAAGGCCACGACGTTCACGTTGGAGGATCTCGAATACCTGCTCAGGCACCGCTTCGACGAGACCGGCAAGTACCGCCCCAACCGGGAAAGCACACTGACGCTACTCAAGAGGCTCTCTGACGGCATCCGAACTATACGTTCAGAAAATGCGCTTCCCGCTGACCCCGGCGCCTTGGGCGAGGACGTGCTGCGACAGAAACTCGGCCTCGTCCGGCCCCCCGATGTAGTTGAACGCTTCCTGGCGATGATGAACGGCACCGCTGAGTTCACAGCCTCGAAGTCGTCAGTGGCACCCGCCGATCAGCTCAAGGCCGAGGAATTTAGTGGCGAATCTGCGTTCAAAGAGCTCGTCTACAGCGCAGCGCGGCAAGAGCAGAAGCTCACATATCGCGGCGTGCTGCTCGATCCCGACGAGAAGGCAGCGCTGCTGGACCGGCTGCCAAAACCCGTGCCGCCGAACCCGCACGTAGCGTCTGCGGTTCTCAGCGACCTGCTGGACGACGTGCAGGAGCAGGCCCGCGCCTTCTTCGAAAAGCACCTCCAAAAGCAGGCCGCAAACGTTCAGCCCGCGACCGGATTCCTCAATGCTGCGGATTTTCCATTGCTGTTCGCACCGGCACCAGCCGGTTCGACTGAGGCGCAGCAGCAAGACCGGGTTCGGCAACAACGCACGCGGCTTGCGAACGCCTTCTTGCCGTTCTTGCAGGAGCAGTTGATCCGACAGCTCGTGGTTCAGACGCTGACCGCGCACACGGCAGCCGATCCGGTGCTAGCCGAATCGCTGCTGACAGACGTGCGCCTTCTCGGTCTGATTCCCTCGGGAGGCGGCACTACCCAGTCCCTACTCGCTGCTCTGGCTGCGTCCGGCGACCGCGGTTTAAGCGCGGACTTCTTCGCCTCGACCGACGGGACCGGAGCAGTCCTCGCTTCGCTAGTCTTTGCAGACGCCGATACCGGGCTAAGGGATATGAACAACACTTTGATTCGCCCCCAGGCGGCAAGGAGCGCGACATTCGACGGCTACCTTGAAGTGCCTGCCGCTGGTGCATACCGCTTCTTCGTAGCGCTTGACAAACAGAACGCAGCGGCCGAGGTCCATTTCGAGCAACTACCCGGGGGCCTATTCTGGAGCGGCGAGGCCCCCGCAGATCATACGGTCTTGGGTGACAAGCCAAATGAGTACATCGATCTCAAGCCAGGCGTCCTATACCGATTCAGCGTCAAGCTGCGGAATCTGGGAGGCGGCGACGCGCGGATTCTCGCGCAGGGGGAAGCTAACCCGAAGGACAGGCTGTCCCAGCTTGTGCTCTACCCGCTCACTACGCTCAGCGGGGCGGAGCGCGCGGTGACGTTGCTTACGAAGGGCGTGGCTCTCGCGCAGCGCCTTAATCTGAGTGATCGTGAACTGCGCTACCTGCTGACCCACGCCAGTGACTTCGGCGAATTGGACCTCAAGATGCTGCCCACTGGCGTGGAAGATGACTCTCTGGCTGGGGCTACTGTCCTCTTCGCGCAGTTCGTTCGGCTGCACGACTACGTGAGGGTCAGGAGTGCGATAGCCGAAGGAACAGATGACCTTATTGGCGTGTTCGAGACTAATCAGGCCATCGGCATCAACAAGGACAAGGTTTACTCGGCGATCGCAAAGCTCACCCGCCGGGATGAAGGCACCGTCAAGGCCACTGCGAAGGCCATTGCCACCGCTCCCGCTTTCTCCAGCGATGCCCCCCTCAGCCGCTTGTGGGACGCTCTCGAGGTGATCGAGCGGTTCGGCGTCCCGGTGGCGTCAGTGGCTAGCTGGACGCGGATTGTCGGTGCTGGGGCGAGCCCTACGCAGCGCTTTACGATCGCGCGGGACCTGAAGGAAGCCGTCAAAGCGCGCTTCGAGCCCGGGACGTGGCAGCGCGTGGCACAGCCGATCTTCGACAAGCTTCGCCAACGCCAACGTGACGCCCTGGTAAACCACGTGAAGCATCAGCACGGCTTTGCCCGCGTGGAGCAGCTCTACGAGTACTTCCTCATCGACCCCGGCATGGAGCCGGTTGTGCAGACATCGCGAATCCGGTTGGCGATCGGATCCGTGCAACTGTTCATCCAGCGGTGTTTGCTCAACCTCGAACCAAACGTCCCGCCGGCTGCGATTATCAATGCAGGGCAATGGGAGTGGATGAAGCGCTACCGAGTCTGGGAAGCGAACCGAAAAATTTTCTTGTTCCCCGAAAATTGGCTGGAGCCCGAGTTCCGCGACGACAAGTCTCACCTGTTCACCGAACTGGAAGGCGCGCTGCTCCAAGGCGACGTCTCCAACGACCTCGTCGAGGACGCGTTCCTCACATACCTGAGAAAGCTCGAGGAGCTCGCTCGGCTGGACATCGTGGCCATGCACTTCGAGGACAAAACGGACCCGGCGAAGAACACGCTGCACGTCATCGGCCGAACACACGCCGAACCGCACAAATACTTCTACCGCCGCTATGTACACCGTATCTGGACAGCTTGGGAGCCGATCACCGCGGATGTTGAAGGGGACCATCTCGCTCCTATAGTGTGGCGCGACCGTCTATACATCTTCTGGGTGACATTCCTCGAAAAGCCGAAGCAGACCGGCGGCGAAGCGAGAACTATCAAAGTTGAGGACCCAGTGAGCGTTGCGGCTGCGGAGTCCGAACTTGAAGCCCAATTACACTGGAGCGAATACCTTCAGGGCGAATGGACCACGCGGGAGTCTGGGCCCCTGAACCCGCCGGATATGCAGAGGCTCAAGGCCAGGTCGACGGACCCGAGGACGGTGTTCGTCCACGTCTCAAAGGAGCCCTACGAGAACGGCGAAGAGCGCGGCGTATACGTGCATCTGAGCGGGCCTTTCAACCAAGCCTTCTATCTCGCCGGCCGGAACAGCATTCCTGTGAAGGCCACGTTCAGTTCAGCCCCAGCAAATCCGTATAGCGCGAGCACCGTGAATGCCACCCAATACGCCGGAAGCGGGCGGCTCAAGGTCACCTTCAACAGGCGGATCACAACGGGCCAATCAGGTTCAAGCCCCAGCCCCGAAACGCCAAGCATCCTCGACCAGAACGCTGGCTCGTACACGATCCTGCCGTGCAACAACAACATCACCTTCGGCGCCCCCGACGTCGGCTCCATCGCTGCCAGCGACCCGGCGGCGGTCAAAGCCTCGATCGAGAGCGGGCTCGCTGAAATTGCATCGCTGAGCAAGCCGCTTTTCTACCAAGACAACAGGCACACGCTCTTCGTCGAGCCGAATGTAATCGAACGGACGATTGAGGAGTGGCAGGAGTGGATCACTCGGTCGCCTCAACCAGAACGGGGATGGACCGACTCCCAATGGTGGAAGGAGATACCGGTCAAGGCGGAGATTCCCAGGAAGTTGCCGGCCGGACCAGGCAACCCGCCCTGGTTTGATCGCATCGATCCCGCATCGCTCGTGAAAGTGAGAACTGGCGAAGACTGGCTGGTCAACCCCGCAACGGTCCTCATGTTCGGCGGAGAGCTGGTCGGACCAGGAGGCCGGGTGGACGCGACAATTCTATCGGCCGCCGACGTCGGAACTGCCCTCGCCGATGGCGGCTTGACGGTCGATGTCCATCCGGGAAGCAGCATCGGCTCGGGATCCACCTCCGTCCTACTCAGCACCGGCAGCGTCGAGCAGGCTGGTCTGAAGCAGGTTCAGGGCGGGCTAAACGTCATCGGCGGTTCAGGCCTGAACTCGACCCTCGTACAGAACGTCGACGCACTCGCCCGTTCCGGCTTCGCCGGGAACCCGAACACTATCGGTGCTGGCCCCATCGGCCGCTGAACTGCTGGAGATACAGCCATGAAACTCACGACCACCGCCCAGATCCAGAAGTTTCACGGATACCTCGACATCGAGACCGTGTTTATCCCCCGACGCCCCACCAACACGGAGGAGACGAAGTACTTCGTAATCCAGGAGCGCGAGGTGAACTATCGCTTCTACCCACATTTCCACCCCTACGTCGGGCAGCTCGCCCAAAGGCTGCTTGGCAAGGGTACTCCCGGTCTTCAGGCGGCGGACACAGAGTACGTGGCCGGCAGCGTGTCTCTCCCGGGCAGCGTCGAAATTGCGCTGGCGAAGAGCACCACCATCACTGTAGCGGCTGGCTCCGGCATCTCTCTGCGCGCCGATGTTGAGGTCCAAACTGCTGGAGGACTTGTCACACTTTCCGCCGACATGCAACTTGAGCTTGCTGATGTCGCGTCCGTGGCCCTGCCCGACGGATCGACAGCGACGCTCGTCGACGGGATGAGCGCGACACCGCTCCCGGGCTCATCCTTCACAGTGTCGCAGGACGAGGCAGCCGTGCTCCTCGGTGACGCGCAGATAAATCTGCACTTAGCCACGAAAATCGAGCTTCATGACGGGAGCTCAGCGACGCTTCCCGCCGGCACCTCCGTCGTCCTGTCCAACGCTGCGCAGCTCATCATTGCAAATGGGACACCGGCCACCCTCGTCAGGAGCAGGCCACTGCCGGTTCTCTACACCGGCATCTTCTCGCCGACGAGCTACAACCCCTCAGCGCTCGTCACGCAGCCCTACCCTGTCAAGGACCTGGACTTTACTTCGAGCGGCGCCTATTCGCTCTACAACTGGGAGCTTTTCTTTCACGTCCCGCTTACTATTGCCATCCATTTGAGCAAGAACCAGCGATTCGCAGAGGCGCAACATTGGTTTCACTTCCTATTCGACCCCACCGACGATAGCGACGGTCCCACACCCGAACGCTTCTGGAAGGTTCGGCCCTTCCAACATACGGACGTGAAGCAGATCGAGGATATCCTTGTGAACCTCGCGACCGGCGGCGACGAGGCGCTTCGAAACGAGACCATACAAAGCATCGATGCCTGGAAGGACACCCCCTTCCGACCCCACGTCATCGCGAGGTACCGCCAGCAGGCGTACATGTACAAGACCGTAATGGCGTACCTAGACAACCTGATCGCCTGGGGCGACTCATTGTTCCGTCAGGACACAGGTGAGGCCATCGATGAGGCGCTGATGCTTTACGTGCTTGCTGCCAACATCCTCGGACCCCGTCCCGAGGCGGTCCCGAAAAAGGGTGCTGTCCGTCCTCAGACGTACGCGAATCTGAGAAGCGATCTCCAGCAATTCGGGACGGTCATGCGGGACGTCGAAGCGGATGTACCATTCGACCTACTGCCGTTCCCGGGAGAGCCCTCCGCGCAGAGCCATCGTTTGGCCACAGTGCGCAGCTTGGGCAAGGCTCTGTACTTCGGAGTTCCACGCAACGACAAGCTACTCGGGTACTGGGACACAGTCGCCGACCGCCTCTTCAAGATTCGCAACAGTCTCAACATCCAAGGCATTTTCCGGCAACTGGCGCTCTTCGAGCCGCCCATTGACCCGGCGATGCTGGCACGAGCCGCTGCTGCGGGCTTGGACGTAGGAGCAATTGTCACCGGACTTAATCAGCCGCTGCCGCTCGTGCGCTTCCAAGTCCTCGTGCAAAAGGCCGGTGAAATCGTCCAGGAGGTCAAGTCACTCGGTAACAATTTACTGTCCGCTATGGAGAAAGAGGATGGCGAGGCGCTCGCCATCCTCCGGTCCAAGCATGAACGCTTGATCATGGAAATGGCTGAGCACGTGAAGTACGCGCAGCTCCAGGAGGCAATCAAGTCCAAGGAGGGACTGCTCAAATCGCTCGCGCTCGCGGTACAGCGATATACCTACTTCGAACGGCAGCTGGGGAAGACAACCGACGACATCGAGAAGGCGATTCAGGCGCCCGGAGACTTGGACGCGGAGACTCTCGAGAAGATGAAGTTCGCGATGACGGAACCCGAGATATCCCTGCGTGATATCGAGATCGATATCGCCCGGGATCTCGATGACTCCGGGGGCAGGATCGTCAGCAGCCATGAGCGTACTGAAATTGCAAAGCTGGCAGAAGCCCGAGACTTGAACGAAGGGGCTTCCAGCAAGGAGAGGATCGGCGCAGGGCTAAGCTTGTTGCCTGAACTCGGTGTCGCGTTTGAGTTCTGGGGAATTGGCGGGAACTTGAGTTTCGGAGGCTCTGCATTGTCGCGGGCGATGTCGTTCTGGGCCGGCTTTGCTCGAGCTAACGCCGAGCAACGGACTTACGAGTCGGGCACCACTGCTCGCGTTGGAACATACAGTCGTCGCGAACAAGACTGGGCGTTCCAGAGCAACTTGGCAGCCGGAGAAATCACCCAAGTCTTCAAGCAACTCCGGGCTGCTCAGCTTCGTGAGGCGATTGCGGAACAGGAGTTGAAGAGCCACCGGAAGCAGATGGACCACGCGGCGGAGATTGAACTTTTCCTGAACGAGGAAGGAACGCAGAAACCCGGCAAAAAGACGAACAAAGCGCTCTACACATGGATGAAGCGGGAGGTGAAAAGCCTATACGCCCAGTGCTTTCAGTTTGCGTTTGACGTGTCCAAACGAGCCGAGCGCGCGCTGCAGCATGAGCTCGGCAACAGGGAGCTGACGTACCTCCAGTTCGGTTACCTCGCCGGGAAGGAAGGCCTCCTCGCGGGGGAGAAGCTCTACCTTGACGTTAAGCGGATGGAGGTTGCATACCAAGAGCTGAACCAGCGCGAATACGAGATGACCAAGCACGTGAGCCTGCTGCAGGTGGCTCCGTTCGCGCTGCTCAGTCTGCGGCGGACTGGGCGCTGCACAGTAACACTTCCTGAATCCCTCTTCGACATGGACGGCCCGGGGCATTACTTCCGCCGCATCAGATCGGTCGCCCTGAGCATTCCCTGCCTAAGTGGTCCGTATGCGAGTGTCAACTGCACGGTGAGCCTGCTCAAGAGCGGGATTCGTAAAACGCCGGTGCTTCGCGACGGCGCATACGCGCGCGAGGATGCGGAGGACGACCGATTTGAAGACTACTTTGGGAGTTTGCAATCAATCGTAACGAGCGCGGCGCAAGGCGATGGGGGTCTTTTCGAGACGAATCTGCGCGACGAGCGCTACCTGCCGTTCGAGAACGCAGGAGCCATCAGTGAGTGGCAGCTTGAACTGCCTGGGAATCCGAGCAAGGGCGATCCCATCCAATTCGACTACGGAACGATCAGCGACGTCGTACTACACATCCGCTACACGGCGCGCGAGGGCGGGTCATTATTACGGCAAGGAGCCATCGGCAATCTGACAACGCTGATCGGCGATGCGAAGGCGGCTGGGTCCGTTCGGCTGTTTTCTGTTCGAGACGAGTTTCCAAACGAGTGGTCGAAGTTCCAAGCGCAGGTTCCCGGCGCCAATGAACGTTTTGCACTCGTACTGGGGCTCCGGGAAGAACACTACCCGTTTTGGAGCACAGGTCGCCTGAACAACGTGACCAAGGTAGAGGTCATCGCTCGTAGCAGCAAAGGGACGGCGCCTGCGACCACTGATGTTTTTGACGGGCTAGATAAGACAGACGGCACGACGAAGCACGATACTCTCACCAAGGATTCAAGTCTGGGAAATCTGCTTATCGGAAAGTTCACAGAAATAAGCTTGCCAGCGACACCTACGGCTGACCTGCGGCTCTTCTTTGACAACAAGGACCTCGATGACCTCTGGCTGGCGGTGACATGGAGCGGGTGATAGACCAGCCGAAATCCCAAATTGGATTCATCCGGTGGCGTTCCGGGAAACTGCAGGAAGCCGTGCCTCTACCGAATTCGGTAAACTTGTGGGCTGGCCCGGGGTGCTAGCAATGGCGGAGCTTGTCACTTTTATTTCCACCTTTGCAACTCCGCGCCCATTGCGGCGGGAGTAGCACTGTAATAGGTCTTTTAAATGCTTCGTTTTAACTTGAGCATCCGCACGCACAGTTGCTCGTCACGCGGCTTACGGAACTGGATTGGTCATCCGCAAAAGGCGCTCAATTTGGTTGATTCCCGCGGAACCAGGCCGGGGTGGATCGACTGGCAGGGGGCATGGAAAATGTGTGGCCTCGAGTTCTCAAGGTGGCTGCTGGGCGTGGCCGTTTGCGGGGTCTTGTTATTCGCACTGCCGCACTAGTGCCCGAGGAACCCCTATTTGCACGACTTTCTCGGCGAAGATGTGCTGCCAACGGCTCTGGCCACTAGCACTGATAATCAACCCAGCGCCTGGGAGACGCCGCGGTTGTGGACCACCTTGGCGATGATTGACCGAGCACCGCGTAGGACGCTATTGGAAAGGATGAAATATGCCGAGCAATTGAGGGACCCTTTTCCTGGCTTTTGTTGTGACTAGCAGGGGCTCACGCGCCGAGCAAAACCTTGCAAAGGCTTCCGACTAACTCCGTGCAGGCGGACCGATGAGATGCCCAACATGAGGCGGCGTTTTTCCCTCAACTTCATCAACCGTCATAACTTTCACTGACTCATTCCTATCCGAGGTGAGCGCCAAAAACGGGACGAGTCACGGGATTACCTTCAAGGGAATATCCGATTCCCTGCCCACGATGGAGAGCCTCAATATCCCATCAGGCTTCGTTGGATCTGACGCTGCTTTCCAACCGGGCGTACTAGGCAAATAAGAGATTTTTACATCGCGATAGTTCGGATTTTGCGCCTCGGTCGGAACAATCGCGACGCGGAAAGGATTTGATGTCTTAGGCTCCGTAATGTAGGCCGAAGCTTCCGTCAGCGATGGCGCAAGAGACGCGTCTGCAAAAGTTATCCTAACCATCTGAACAGCATAATTCCCGTTCTCGCCGCGGAATTCGACTTCTTTGGGGTCGGCGTTCCAAGTGGAAAGGTCTTTATCGGCAGCACCACTGGCAAAAATAACTTTCAAGACACGGGAAACTAGTTCCAAAAAGACTGAGTCCCGGAATCCCACTGCGAATCCTATGATGAAATACAGCGCCATTGCCTCGGGTTCGCGTGACAGCGATTGGCTCGTCGCCGCAGTTCCGCCAGCCTGCGAAACAGCGTCCGTCTCGGCGACCTTAAGCACTAAGGCTACAATTACCAACGCCATCAATCCGGAAGTTGCGCCAAGGAAGGGCCTGGCGAAATGCCAAACGTTCCACTTATTATTCCAGTCGTGAAAATGGTCAGCGGCGCCAACAAGACTAATCATCACACCACCCAAGGCGCCGCCCCATGGCGCGATCAGCGGGATGAAACCGGCAAAAGCCTCTTGGCCCTTAATGTCACGTAATAGATCCCACCAGTCCCATACTGGAAGGGCGAGGCTCAAGAGAAATGCAAGCAACAGGATGTCGTACACCGCAAAGAAAATCGGCCAGCCAAAATGAGTATGCGCTCGTGTGCTAGTAGAGAGATTTGCGGTCATGTCAGCAACCCGAGGCGCGATGCTAATCTAGTGGCCCAGTATGGCTTTGGTACGTCACCCGTTTGGCATAAAACAAGGTTTCCGTCCCCTGGAATCGCAAGGAAAAACCGTCCGTTACTGGAAGCCAACTGCTCCCCAACAGCGAGTATAGAACCTGGAAGAAATCGGTCGGCCACCGCGCTGTTCTCCTCTACTAAACTGACTTCCTGATCCGCTGAGGATCCTCCCGTCTGCGTTACTACGGCGTTACAGACTCAAAAGGTTGTGGCACGGGTATTCGGCTAGTCTAGGTAAATCGGTCCGGCCGATAAATATGCTGACCTAGTAACAGCGGATGGTAGGTCATGTGGACCGGCCCGTACACCTGTGGCTCTTGCACCTGCGTCTCTTGCCACTATGCGATAGAGGATCCGGCGCACCTGTGTCTCTTGGGGATGCACGTGGGTCGAAACTTTCCTACACATCTTGGACCCTCACGGTAGCAAACGCGCGCGTCTCTTATGATCTAACGGGCGGTCGGAGTTCACCCTGCCTCTCGGGTGCCTTCATGGCTTGATATGTATTTCACTTCCCCGTCTTGTGCGAGGGGAAGCTCGGCTCGTCGTGTATTCACCTCCGTATCTTGCGCAAACGGAAGGCTCGTGGTGGATGCACCTCCGCATCTTGCAAGACGATGTCGCTACTTCCTATGTAGTCCCGAGCGATAACCATTAAATCTCTGGTGTCGGCGCGTCTTCCAGCCTGGGGTCACGCTGCTATGGACGGGAAAAATGACGCCGTGGGAACGGGGCGCGGCTTCCTGGGGCTCATGTAGCACGGCGCGGTCAAAAATTTGCATTACAGGGCTTCCCAGCAGGGACCAAGGGGTACTTCCAAGAGTGTGCGGCAACGCGGGTGACTCGGCGCGACCATCACGGACCGCCTCCTACGCGCGAGGAACATATCGCCCCGCGGCTTCGTACAGCCAGGAGTCTCGCGATGTTCGTTTCGACATCATCACAGGGTCGGTAGCCCAGCGACGGCGGCCTTTGCCGTGTAGAACTCAGCTTCCCGGGAAGCACGTGGCCACGTTCCAACTAAGACAACCGGTGTTTCAATCACGAACAATGAGGCTGGGAATGGGCGTAGCATTCGGCAGGACCAACGGGATCGTCGTTTGGGATGACCCATACCAGGATGCGAATAGCCAGCACGTAGATATAGATGGGCAGGTCATCAGCCGCCCTGTCGATTGCATCAGCCGGTACAACTGTTGAGAGGAAGAGAATCATGGACGCCGTAACAGCAGGTATCGTACTGGCAATGGTCGGCGTGGCGTTAGTCATTCTGTGTGCGGCGCTGGTTCGCCGCTGGAACCGGGAGAACAGAGCGAAGTACCCGGAGCGGTTCTCGGGATCGCATGGGTCTTTTGAAATCAACCGGGAGCCGAGACGGCGACTCTATTAAAAGAGGTGGGAGTAGACCCCAACCGGTTTGGGCCTTCCGCCCGGCCGTCATAGCGCCCGGGGTCGCGTACGGGTTTCAAAGGAATTAAATATGATTTATTGTAACCTTGATTGTCGCGCACGACGCCCAGCCAGGGCTCTCCCACGAAGCGATATCCTCAGGGAGCTGCTGCTCGTATGTGCCTGGCATAGCGAGGCACCTCCTTTAGTCACCATCGACGGCTCGTCTTCGCGGGTTTAGCTGGGAGGATTATGGACGTCTTGGTCTATCGCCTTTGGATTGGTTGCATCCTCTGCAGCACGCTGCGAGGTTGTCCACGTGGTCTTGCCCGCCTCTTGCGTACGCGATGACGTGGTCTGTTTCGGCGTTGTTGGACTTGAGGCTTACGTCGTAGTCGAGCTTGACCTTGCAGCATGGGCAGCGCTCGGTACCCTGGGCCCTGGCTTGATGGAGCCGTCTCTTGCGGGCCTTTTTGTACTGGGATGTGCCAGTGGGTGAGGTGGCCATGTTCTCGCATTCGACGGTTGAGCTCGTACCTATGAAGAGGAATCGGATGGCTGTAAGGTGAGCGGACTATTCGTGCCCGTCTCTTCCGGAGGCTGCAATGGATGACACCGAGATGACTTCGTCTCGTCCACGACGTCGATGGGGCTTGCGGCTTTTCATCTTGGGGCTAGCGCTTCTGCTGTTAGGACTGGTCCTAATGGTCCTGCAACCCAACTATTTGTTGGATCCTGCGGAGGGCGAGGGTTCTGCCACTACGCCTGCTGCGATTGGGATCGTGACAGCCGTTTCTGGTTTGATCACTTCTGTAGCCGGCTTGATTACTGCCATCGCAGCTCTTCGCACGAAGCGGGATGAACCCTCAAACGTGAAAAGGAAAAAGGGACAGCGGCGGAGGTAGCCGGCCGGAGCTTGCCAACCCAAGCGCTCCCGATCGGCTCAGCTGGCAGATTGGGGTTGGGCCTAGGTCGGATGTGCCTGCACCCTTAGGGTGCGGAGACATCATGGTGGGTATCACCGCCACTGAGGGGGCAGTAAATTGTCGGACTCATGGGCTGCGGCCCTGGCCGTCGTATCGTCATCGGCCATCGATTCCAGGTAGTGTCCTGGCAGACCTGTATGGGCAATACGGTAGTCGCCTGCTGGAGGGAAACGTACGGAGCTTTCTTTCCAATAACGTGTTAGTTAACCGCGGTATTTACGAAGAGGCCCTGGCACCGTCCCAGCATGGACAAGGGCCCCGGTCGTGCAACCGTCCGGCTTCCCGTATAAATAGCTCGCCCAGCGGCGCTTTTGATGACGCCGTCAAGCGAGGCCGGACTCGTGCTGCCATGGACCAGTAGCGGTGTCAGAGATGCGCCGCACACGGTCTGGCGCGTGTGATTCTGACGAGATCGCAGGAGGAGGGTCCGGGCACTGCCAGGTGGGCGGCTCCGACACCCCTGGCTGGAGGCTCTGCACATGTATCCCTTCCGGCCCCACCAAGCCAGGCATCCCTGGAAGCCGCTTCGCCAACGGCAACATTGTTATTGTGCCGTTGGAGCGCGACGGCATGCTCGGAATCGTGGCTCGCCACTATCATGTGGGAAGGGACACGGCCCGAAGGGCCCGAACAACATCGGCCCAGTCCTTCGTTTTGCAACTGTTCAACGCCGGGTCCCTGTGCGTTTCTATTCACGCTGTCAGGCGGGGACGGGGTCGTGGGAGCCGTGCATGGCTACCGTTGTCAGAATTTCCCCGTACAAGGCCGCTACTGACTCATGCCGGAGGGACACCGAGCGAGAACTTTGCCCCGTTACGCATTGAGTAGGAGCGCCACTTTCCTGGCCTGGCGCGAGGAAACCTATCAACGATCGGCTGGCACTCGTCGCAGGGCTGCTTGGTGACCCTGGAGAACCCCAGTTGGTGTCCCCAAGCGGCCTGCGCGGCGCAAGCACGGCAAAGCCCGAGACCTACATAGTGGGTCTTTGTGGAATCAAAGGTCCTTGTCTGCCGGAGTGTTTCAACCCGGTCCTGGGCGCAGAGGGACGTGGAAGCTTTCATGGTGACCTCGGGTTCTTGTTTGTCGGGTTGGTTGCATTGACGCTGAGCAGTGCTTGGAATCGTTGAGTTACGCGGAGCTTGCTCCGCCCTCCGGGCTGCGCGGCGCTCCGCTGGCCTTCACGGCCGAATCGATGGTTCGGTTGCGGACCGGGGCGGATGACCTTGCCCTCGAGGCAAGGGGCATCCCGTTCCTTGGCCAAGAAATAGGTGGCCAGGGATGGAGTTGCCTGGTTCTCCCTTCCTTCGGGAAGGGTGCCCCTTGTTTTGGGCAAGGGGCACCAAGGATTCAGCCCGCACAGTGCCGGACCGGTAGAGGTAGTTGCTGTTGAGGTAGAACTCCTTGAGGTCGTTCTACCTGAGGTAGTTATTGGTGAGGTAGTTAGGGAGTGGTTTTTCCAAGGTCCCGGGAAAGAAAACCAGGGGTACCGGAAGACGACTTTATTGGGGTAGCCCCCCGGGGCTTCTGGCCATCCCTACATAGCCTTAACCGGGGTGCCGACCTCCGTGATTTTTGGGGCTGTCCGATAAGGGCGTCTAGTAAGAATCGGGGTCTGCGCTCCAGATCTCAAAGTGCAGTGGCCACGCCGGCGCCTCCTCCGCGGTACTGGTGATCGGTGGCGCCGGGGGTTCTTCCAGGACGGGAGCAGGGACGGTGATGTAGTAGTCGATCGAGCTGTTGAACTTTCGTTCCTTGCGCAGGTATCCCCTTGCCTCGGCAAGCCCTGTGTGCTTCGAGACGGTTGCCTCGGTGAGACCCACGGCCCTCGCGATCGTTTTTACAGTTAAGTAGGCCAGGCCTGTCTTGTTGTTGGCGAAGGTAGCGATCGCCCAACAAGTCGCCTTGACTCCCGATGGCAGATTGGACTCCCGGATAGCTACCCCGTACTGCAAAGGACGCGACGGTTGGCTCGGTACTACGCTCACAGCTCTTCCTCCGGAATCAGCAGGGTCCATCCGTACCGGCGGCGGCCGATGCCGTCGTAAAAATTACGGTCAAGGTAACCCTTCAACACAAGTTCTGACATGATCTCCAATGCCGTCAGGTCCCTCCTGTCCCGCCCAAGCGAGGCGTTAACCCGCTGCCAGTCCGTAAAGGACGCGCGGCCGATCCCAACAGAAAGGGCCATCACCCGGGCCACCCCGAGGGCTTCAGGCGGGAGACTGCCGTCGCTGGCGATTGCATCGAGCCAGTCGGCCAGGAACGGATTCGCTGCCACGAGCGCGGAGCGGTTGCCGCCTTGATCGTCGGCTTTCGGCGGGTCACCCGCCTGCTTCTCAGGAACGGCCTTAGCCGACGGTCCGGTCAGTGGAATCATGAATACCTCCATTTGTTCGGTCAAAAAGGGCGCGACAAAGGCAGGACAGTGCCCTGTCGGGTTGAATCGAGATGATTAGGCGGTGAGCTTTTCTGGTCAGGGGAAGGGACTCGCGATGGGGACTGCACGCCGTGATCCGGCTGGCTCATCCCGGCCGGGGTGGACCTTTTCATCCCACGCCACAGGAGTGCCGGGCTCGACCCCTTCGCTTGGTTACTCGCAGCGCTCAGGGGCATCGATTGACGCTGCCAGGCGACATAGGCTTCCTTGATGCCATGCTCAGTGCCGTTGTCGGACATTGGCCGCACCGGGCCGCTTCTGACCCACCCCGGAGTGGACTGGGAAGAGAAGTCGGCCCCGCCGCGCAGACTATGAGAACGCGGGGATGCTAATCGCGCGACTGATGTGCATCTGCAGATACCCCGCGGCCTGAGCGCGTGCAATGTGCTTGAAGACGTTTGCCCGCGTTGGCAACGGCGGCCGTCAGATACTGCAAAGGCTGGGACGGCACACCCGGAACGGAAATCATTCCTACTCCTTCCCGGGCCGCGTCAGCCGCCACCCCTGCGTGGAGGCCCTGCCGTCGCCCAGATAGCGCTCCACGTACCCGGCATCCTCAAGCTCCTTAATGCTGGCGAGCATTGCCGGGTTGCTCCTGTCGCGCCTCAACGAGGCGTTCAGCGTCTGCCAATCGGTGGTGGCGAGGCGCCCAGGGCCCATGGCGCAAGCAATGGCCGATGCCACCAACCACGTCCCGCCGCTCACTGCCTTGTCTGCGATGACTGCCTTAAGCCAGTCATCCCTGTATGTGTTCATCGCCAGATTCACAGTGCCTCCGCGCCGGCAATGCCGCAGAGCAGCGGCTGCGTGATGGGCCCGCTTTCCTGGCGGGAATTGATGTGGTTCGATGCCATCCGGGGCGACTCGGGCTCTGGACGCAACTTGTGCGTTGGAATGAATGAATGCATGGATCTCCTTCATTTTGGTTGCCCTAAAGGGCATGGGGTGGGATGAACTGGACGGTCAACTTCCGCCTAGCGGTTGCATGGACTATCGGGAAGTTGAGTTACCGGAAGCCTTCGGGACTTGCCCTCGGTGAAATCGGCTAGGGAGCAGCTTCTTGCTCGCCGCCGCGGGCGGGTCCAGCTCATGACATGGTCGCGCCGGTAACGGCATCGCGAACCAAACTTGGAAACGATGTTGGGACAACCGGAGAGCCTCGCGCGCTTTCGGACAAAGGAACATGCCGTTCCAGCGTCCTTGTGAGCAAAGGTGGCAATCGCCAAGCCCAGCAACGCGCCCTGACTCCGGACGGCAACTGGGACTTCCGAATTGCTACCCCCAGTAAAGGACGCGATGCCCTGGCTCCGGTTTACGCTTACAGCTCGTCCTCCGGAATCAGGAGCGTCCAGCCATAGACAAACAGATCGTCGGCATCGCGCTCCACGTATCCCTCCAACGCGATTTCTGACATGGTCTCGAACACGGCGAGATCCCTCCTATTGCGCCCGAGAGCGGCGTTGATCCGCTGCCAGTCCGTGAAGGCCACTCGGCCGATGCCGGCGGAATGCGCCATGACAGTTGCCACCGCAAGCGCTTCCAGCGGCAAACTGCCGTCGCTGGCGATGCTGTGGAGCCAGCGGACCAAGAACAGGTTCATCGAGTTGATCGCTGCGAACGCTGGGCTGTGGGCGATCTCTTCCGCAATCGGGGATTCGCCCGTCTGCTTCACAGCATGGACTGGAGCCGACGAAGGGGCGGTCGGGTGGGTCATTGAATATCTCCAGAATTGGTAAAAGAGCACAACAAAGGCAGGAAAGTGCTTAATGGGTATGTTGAAAAGATGACTGAGCGGGTGCGCTGCTGCCTTGAAGTGGGGCATTGGGTTGCAAACAGGCTCGCTGTAATGAGCCGTTGGACGGCCCCATAGGTCGCTATTCAGTCGAGTAGTAGAGCGTGGTGTCGGTGCTGTAGCCAATACCGACGTCCGGCCAGTGCTGGTCCGGCTGGGCGGAACGCAGTCTCCTTAGCGGGTCATTTCCTGCTGCCGCATCCAATCCTCGACATCGGACAGCCGGTAGACAATCTTGGATCCGACGCGCAGTCGCTTGGGGCCGTCGACCAGGTGGGTGGCAAGGAATTTCTCGCTAACTCCCATGAAGGCTGCGGTAGTGCGGCGGTTCATGTACAAAGAGTTGGAAATTTGTTGGGCCTGCTCAACAGTGGCGCTGGTGCACACAGGGGTAGCGGACAAAGGACCTCCAGGTCGTAAGGGTGCAGGTTGGCAAAACTGAAAGCCGCTCGAATTGCGTATCGCAACCAATCAGGGCGCGAACGCATATATGAAGGGTCGATGAGGGGACGAGGCCTCCGGAATACGCCTTGCGGGCGGGCTTCCGGTGGCTTAGGGATTCTCCGGGGGTCTTGGAGAAGGCCCGATACCACCATTGTGTGCGGTGCACCGTGAAATGGGCCTCGCGAACATACGACTGACAGGCTAGTCTTGCGGCATGGCGATCAGGAAGCTTTCGAACGGGAAGTACGAGCACGACTACCGCGTCGACGGCAAGCGCCGGTATAAGCGCTTCAGGACAAAGGCTGAAGCACAAGCCCATGAGCTGCAGATCAATACGGCAAAGGCAGGCGGCACCCTCATCGATACCCGCAAGGGCGGCAAGATCAGGTTTCACGATCTGTACGAAGAGTGGATAGCCCGTATTGAAAAAGTGGGCGCGCGGGGTGCCCGTCCTTCGTCGCCCGTCACGGTTGCGGGGTACCGGCGAATCTACGAATCACACATGAGGTCGCACTTGGAGTACCGCGCTCTTGCCACGATCACACTGACGGTCATCAACGACTGGCTCGAAACGTTTGCCACGGACGATGCGCGGCAACGGTCGTACCGGCAGTTGGGGCGCATGCTCGAGTATGCAGTTGGAAGGGGGTATCTACCCACAAACCCAGCCCGCAACGCAATCATCAATCACGTCCCCGATCCTGAACCGACCCGGGATCCCGCAGCGTTGACAGTGGCGCAACTCCATGCGCTCGCCGACGAGGCTGCGAAGGGCGGGCGGTACGCCCAGGCATCACATGACGTTTACAGGCTTCTGATCCTCTTCGCTGGCACAACTGGCCTCCGGTGGTCAGAAATCGCGGGCCTTCTGCCCGACGCCCTGTCATTCGGTGATCGGCCCCAAGTCATCGTTCGGTCAACGTTGGTACCGGTTGATGGGCGTCTTCATTTTCAAGAGACGACCAAATCCCGCAAGCCTCGCACCGTTCCGATCCCCAGGTCGGTAGCAGTGCTGCTCGAAGAGTACCTGGAACGATATCACTCGGGAGGCTATGTGTTCGCGTCACCAACAGGAGCCGCCCTGCGTTCGTCAAATTTCACTCGCCGCGTCTTCCAGCCTGCCGTAGAGATATGTCAAAAAGCCGATCCGACATTTCCCAGCATGGTCTTCCATGACCTGCGGAGGACGGCTGTCACGCTGGCGATAAGTACCGGCGCACACGTGAAAGTGGTCCAGCAGATCGCTGGTCACAGCTCGGCGGTGACTACGCTTGATGTCTATGCCCAGCTGTTCGCAGATGACGCCCACGAGTCTGCAAGGGCTGTTGACGCGCTATTACATCCTGCCGGGGGGTAGCCCTTTGGCGTCGCCTGTTGGCAAGGCGCCCACGCGTGTGGCTGCTAAATGGCTGTTAAGTGACAAAAATTCGTTGTTGCTACGCGCCACTACTGCACGACTCATAATCGTGAGGTCGGGAGATCGAGCCTCCCCACCGCTACAGGCTAAACCCCTGGAATCCCCGTGATTCCAGGGGTTTTCCTGTTTAATTCCCTCATAGGTTGCCCCCGGTGCAGGTCCCGGGGGCGGCGTGTCGCCGATTGGCTTCCTGCCCGGCGGCCAAGGTAACGTTTAGGTCACCGGCTGGCGCACACGCCTCCCAAAGAGCGTCCTTGATGCTTGCGTGTGGTAAGCCCCCAGGTGGCAGCGCCCTTGCGTTCCGCAGCCGCACCCAACTCCGGGCAGGATCCCCCTGGGACTGCCCGTTCCGCACTCCCATGAAGAGGCTTTGTTTTCCATGCGCAGAAACAATCTGCTGGCCGTCGGCATGCTCTCGGTCCTGCTCGCCACGTCGGCGTGCAGCGGCGTAAGCAGCGACGCAAACTCATCCGCACAGTCCTCGGCGAACGCCGGTATTGAAGCCAGCTCCAGCACCGTCCACGACAAGTCGTCCGCAGAGGTGGGGGCCTCCCAGCGCGCTGCCGCCGAAAAGGCCGCTGCTGCCAAGAAGGCCGAGGAAGCTGCCGTAGCCGAGAAGGCCCAGGCAGCAGCCGAAGCCGAGAAGGCCGCCAAGGCCGCAGCCGAAAAAGCAGAGGCCGAGAAGGTTCAGGCGGCTGCAGCGGCAACCGCCCAGAAGGCAGCTGAAAAGCTGCAGGCCGTGCGCTCGGTGCCCTCGGCTGTCCCGGCACCGGCAGCCCCTGCCGCGGCCCCCGCGCCTGTCCTGCCGGCGTCGTCCTCCGAACGGATCGTCACCACCGCCTACACCACGGCGTACACCTGGTACGACAACACCCCGGCAGGCTCGTCCGCCATCAGCCACCCGGTCCTGCACAAGACCGCCGGAGGCACCGGCACCTACGAAGACCCCATCACCATTGCCGTGGGCCACTCGCTCGCCACCGGCGAGGACGTCCTCGACTTCCCGGCCGGCACGCGGATCTACCTTCCGGACGTCCGCCGCTACTTCATCGTCGAAGACACCTGCGGTGACGGCAACGATCCCCAGGGCGGCCCGTGCCACCAGGGCGTCAACGTCCATGGCACCAACTCCACCATCTGGATCGACATGTGGATCGGCGGCCAGAGCATGAGCGCCGACGGCGCCAACGCCTGCGCCAGCAAGGTGACCAACGTCAACACCGCCGTCTTCAACCCGGCCAGCAACTACGTTGTGGCACCGGGGGCAGGAGTCATCCACGACGGCAAGTGCGATGCCGGCTACGGCAACACGCTCGTACAGCAGTAACCAAACGGACATGGCCACCAGCGTCAACTGGTGGCCCTGCGGGGGCCGGCGATATTCGCCGGCCCCCGCTTTTTCGTTGCGTGACAAGTTCCCCGTTTCGCCGTAGCTTTGCGGCATCAGACATTGGGGGACCGCCGCATGGACGTTCTTGACGAAATCATGGCTCCGTTCCAGTGGCTTGTGTCCGTCATTATGGTCGGAATCCACGACGGGCTGAGCGCTGCCGGCATGCCGGCAGCCAGCGGCTGGACCTGGACGCTGTCCATCATCGGGCTGGTGCTGCTGATCCGCGCGGCGCTGATTCCCGTGTTCCTGAAGCAGCTCGATGCCCAGCGCCGGATGCGGCTCCTGCAGCCGGACCTGAAGAAGCTCCAGGAAAAATACCAGGGCAAAACGGACCCGCTGTCCCGCCAGGCAATGGCGCAGGAGCAGATGGCGCTGTACCGGGAGCACGGGACCAACCCGTTTTCGGCCTGCCTTCCCGTGCTGGTCCAGGTCCCGTTCTTCCTGGGACTGTTCCAGGTCCTCTCCGGCATCAGTACACGGGCGCGGCAGGGGGAGGGGATCGGGGCGATGAGCGCCGGCCACGTGGTGCAGTTTGACCAATCCAGCATCTTCGGGGCGTCCCTGACCGCGTCGGTGCTTCATGGCGGTGCCGGTGACCCGGCCGCCGTTGCGCTGCTGACCGTCCTGATGATCCTGGTGATGGTCGCTGCGCAGTTTTTGACGCAACGAAGGATCATGGCCCGGACGGCGGTCCCGGGGGCTCCTGAAAGCCCCCTTGTGAAGCAGCAAAAGATGCTGCTTTACGCGCTGCCCGTCGTCTTCGCTGTGGGCGGCGTCCTGTTTCCCATCGGTGTCCTGGTCTACTGGACGGTCACCAATCTCTGGACCATGGTGCAGCAGTTCCTCGTCAGTGACCGGCAGGCGGGGCAGAATGGGGCGCATGGCTGAGCTCATCTACACCGGCATCGCCTCCCTGGACGGCTACGTCGCAGACAGCAGCGGCAACTTCGACTGGAGCGCCCCGGATGAGGAAGTGCACGCCTTCGTCAACGATCTGGAACGCGAGATCACCACGTACCTGCTGGGGCGGCGCATGTACGAGGTCATGGCCGTCTGGGAAACCCTTGGCGGCAGCGACGATCCGCCCGTGATCCAGGACTACGCCCGCATCTGGCGCCACGCGGACAAGATTATCTACTCGGAAACTTTGGACGCGCCGCCGGCTCCGAGGACGCGGGTCGAGCGCTCCTTCGATGCCGGTGCCGTCCGGAACCTGAAGGAGAAGACGGAAGGCAGCATCGGCATCGGCGGGTCCACCCTGGCCGCCGCCGCGCTCCGGGCCGGGCTGGTGGATGAGTGCCGGATCTTCCTCAACCCGGTATCGGTGGGCGGGGGCCTGCGGTTCCTGCCCGACGGCCTGAACCTCCGGCTGGAACTCATGGATGAGCGCACGTTCCGGAACGGCGTGGTCTACCTGCGCTACCGCTGCCTGGCTTGAGGGGCAGAATGGGTCCATGACCCGAATCGCAATCATCGGCGGCCACGGCAAAGTGGCCCTCCACCTGTCCACCCTCCTCGCGGAGGAAGGCCACAGCGTCACCTCGTTCATCCGCAACCCGGACCATGCGTCCGATGTCGCGGAATCCGGTGCATCGCCGTCGGTCCTTGACATTGAAAACGCCACGACGGCGGACATCGCGGCCGCGCTGCAGGGCCACGACGCCGTGGTGTGGTCTGCCGGTGCCGGCGGCGGCAACCCTTCGCGGACCTATGCCGTGGACAGGGACGCGGCCATCCGGTCGATGGACGCCGCAGCGCAGGCCGGCGTGAACCGCTACGTGATGGTGTCCTACCTCGGGGCGCGCAAGGACCATGGGGTGCCGGAGGACAACGGCTTTTTTGCTTACGCCGAGGCGAAAGCCGCGGCTGATGAGTACCTGCGCGCGACGGACCTCGCGTGGACAATCCTGGGGCCGGGCACCCTGACCGATAAACCCGGCACGGGCATGATCAAGGTCAACCCCTCTGCGGGGGAGGACGGACGGGGAACGTCGCGCAGCAACACGGCCATCGTGGCCGCAGCCGTGCTGGACCTGCCGGAGACGGCGGGCCGGACGATCGAGTTCTGCGACGGCTCGCTGCCGGTTGCTGCCGCCCTGGAGTCGCTTAACTGACCGTTGTGGACAGTTCCAGGTCGAGGGAATTTTTCTCCACGTAGTCCAGCGCCGCGCGGACCGCTCCGACAGTCACCATGGCGTCGCCCAGCGGGGAGACGGCGATGCGCGGGGGAGTGGCCGTGAATTCCGGCAGCCGTGCGGCGATAGGGTCCAGCAGCACACCGGCCGAGTTGGCCACCGCGCCGCCAATGACCACAAGCTCCGGGTTGTACATGGTGGCCACGGTGCCAATGACGCGGGCCATCCTGTCTGCCAGGCGCTCCAGGATGTCCTGTGCCACGGCATCGCCGGATGCCGCGGCCGCGAAGACCTGTTCTGCCTCGGCGCCATCGCGGGCGTGGGCGCGCAGGGACGTCCTTGCCGCGCCGGTCACGGCTTCCGCTGCCCAGGTCCGTGCTAGGTGGGCGATGCCATAGGTGTCGCCCACACCCTGAACCAGGTCCAGGAAGGCCAGCTCACCGGCGCTGCCGCGGCTGCCGTGCAGCAGCCGGCCGCCGTCGATGACCCCAGAGCCCAGGCGTTCGCTGGCGAGGATGACCACCACGTCATCCACGCCGGCGGCCGCGCCCAGCCAGCGGTCCCCGAGCGCCGCCAGGTTGGCGTCGTTCTCCAGCAGCACCGTCCAGCCCCGAAGGTCCTTCAGGGACGCCCGCAGGTCGATATCGAACAGGCCCCAGAATTTCTGCGTTGCGAGGACGTCGCCGTGCCGGTCCACGGGGGCGGCAACACCTGCGCAGACAGCGAGGACTTCCTCCGGCCCGGCAGCAGCGCTCTCCAGCGCCGTCATGGCCACCTGGTCGATAAAGCTGATGCGCTGGACGGCAGTAAGGTCGGCGACATCAAAACGCCGGCTGAACCTGGCCACGGTCTTGCCCCGCAAGTCCGCAACAACCGCCGTCACCTTGGAATAGCCGATGTCCAGGCCCAGGACCACGCCGGCGCGGTGGTTCAGTTCAAACCTGCGGGCCGGCCGCCCCTTCTGGTAGTCCCCGAAGGCCCGCTGGTTTTCCAGCTCGCGGATCCACCCTCGGTCCTTCAGGTCCTCGCACACGGAAATGGCCGTTGCCCTCGTTAGGCCGGTCGCGTCCATGACCTCCGTAACCGTCACCGCGCCGGAGAGGCGCATGAACTCCAGCACGGCGCCGGCACTGACCCGCCGCAGCAGGCTGGGAGTGGCAAGGGGCATTTCAGGCATGCTGTTGACCTTTCTGCGGACCACACCAGATAATATTCGAGGAAGTAAATTTAGAGTCAAAATAAATATACGCCGAACCAGAAGAAAAGGATCACCCCTTGTCCACCACTGCCACCCTGGCAACCCTGTCCGACTCCGACCGTCCGGCCGATCCCAACTGGTGGCGCCAGGCGTCCGTCTACCAGATCTATCCGCGCAGCTTCGCCGATTCGAACGGTGACGGCATCGGCGACCTGAAGGGCATCACGTCCAAGGTCCCGTACCTGAAGTCGCTGGGGATCGATGCCGTGTGGCTGAGCCCCTTCTACCCGTCAGCGCTCGCCGACGGCGGCTACGACGTTGACGACTACCGCGATGTGGATCCCAAGCTCGGTACCCTGGACGACTTCGACGAGATGGCCAAGGCCCTGCACGACGCCGGCATCAAGCTGATCGCGGACATCGTGCCCAACCACTCCTCGGACCGGCACCAGTGGTTCCAGGAAGCCCTCGCGTCCCCGAAGGGTTCCCCGGCCCGCGACCGCTACATCTTCCGTGACGGGAAGGGCCCCAACGGCGAGTTCCCGCCGTCGGACTGGGACTCGGTGTTCGGCGGACCGGCGTGGGAGCGCATCACCGAGCCGGACGGCACCCCCGGCCAGTGGTACATGCACATTTTCGCCAAGGAGCAGCCGGACCTGAACTGGTCCAACCGGGAGATCCGGGACGACTTCCTCAAGACCCTGCGCTTCTGGTCGGACCGCGGCGTGGACGGCTTCCGCGTGGACGTGGCCCACGCCCTCACTAAGGACCTCACCGAGCCGCTGCTCTCCAAGCTCGAACTGAGTGCAGCCAACACCGGCGTGGACGGGTTCGACGACGGCACCCACCCGTTCTGGGACCGCGACGAAGTCCACGAAATCTACGCCGAATGGCGCGAGGTGTTCAACGAGTACAACCCGCCCCGCACGGCCGTCGCGGAAGCCTGGGTCCACGCCACCCGGCGCGCCCGCTACGCCAGCCCGCAGGGCCTGGGCCAGGCGTTCAACTTCGACCTGCTGCAGGCCGATTTCGATGCCGCCGAATACCAGGAGATCATCACCCGCAACCTCGCAGAAGCGGCCGCGACCGGCGCCTCGTCCACCTGGGTGTTCTCCAACCACGACGTTGTCCGCCACGCCACCCGCTACGGGCTGCCGCAGGTGTCCAAGGGCAAGGGGCGCACCAAGGGCCAGGACGGCAAGGACTGGCTGCTCGCCGGCGGACCCGCGGAGGAGTTGGACATTGAACTCGGCGAACGCCGGGCCCGCGCGGCCACACTGCTGATGCTCGCCGTCCCGGGATCCGCGTACCTGTACCAGGGCGAGGAGCTCGGGCTGCAGGAAGTGGCGGACATCCCGGAATCGGAGCGCCAGGACCCGTCCTTCTTCCGCAACAAGGGAGTGGAAATCGGCCGCGACGGCTGCCGCGTGCCGCTGCCCTGGAAGGTGGAGGGCACCTCGTTCGGGTTCGGCGAGGGCGGCTCGCACCTGCCCCAGCCGGACTGGTTCAGCAAGTACGCGGTCGAGGCACAGGACGGGACGGAAGGCTCCACCCTGGAGCTGTACCGCACCGCGCTGAAGCTGCGCCATGAACTGCAGACGGACGAGGAACTCGAATGGGTCGAGGCCGGCAACCCGGAGGTCCTGCACTTCCGCCGCCCGAACGGCTGGCAGTCAGTGACCAACTTCGGGGACACCGCCGTCGACCTTCCTGCCGGAACCGTGCTGGTCAGCAGTGCCCCGCTCGAGGACGGCAAGCTGCCGGCCAACACCACCGCGTGGCTGCGCTGATGCGGGAAGTCATCCGTTGCAGGAGCTGATTTATGGCTGCATGGGCCTGGGCGGCAGCTGGTCCGACGAGCCGCATGGGAGCAGCCATGTGGATGAGGCCGCTGCCGCCGTCCACGCGGCCCTGGACGCCGGCATCACGCTTTTCGACCATGCGGACATTTACCGCAGCGGCAAGTCCGAGGCGGTCTTCGGTGAAGTGCTGGCCGGCACTTCGGGGCTGCGGGACCGGATCAGGCTCCAGACCAAATGCGGAATCCGGCTGAACGAACGCGGGCTGCAGACGCACTACGACCTGAGCCGTGGCGCCATCCTTGAACGCGTCAACGGGAGCCTGGAACGGCTGCGGACGGACTACGTGGACATCCTCCTGCTGCACCGCCCGGATCCGCTGGCGGACCCGGCGGAGGTGGCGTCCGCCGTCGGGCAGCTCATGGCTGAAGGTAAGGTCCGGCAGCTGGGTGTGTCCAACATGTCCGGTGTGCAGATCGAGGTGCTGCAGGACCGGCTGGAGACGCCCGTGGTGGCAAACCAGCTGGAGATGAGCCTGCTCAAGCGGGCCTGGCTGGAAAGCCAGGTGCTGGTCAACCATCCCGAGCACCTGGACTACAGCTTTCCGCACGGCACGCTGGAGTACTGCACCCGCAACTCCATTACCCTGCAGGCGTACGGCTCGCTGGCCCGCGGGCTCTATACCGGCGCGGAACCGGAGAGCCCCACCTCGGCGGAGTCCGCCACCTCCGAGTTGGTGGCCCGGCTGGCGGGGGAGCATGGCACCTCCGGGGAGGCCGTGCTGCTCGGCTGGCTGATGAAGCACCCGGCGGGCATCGCCCCGGTGATCGGGACGGTCAACCCGGCGCGCATCCGTGCCTGTGCCGACGCTTCCCGGGTGGCCCGGGAGCTGACGCGCGCCGACTGGTACCGGCTCTGGGTGACGGCGCGGGGCAGCAACATCCCCTGACCTCCCCAACCGGGTGGCAGCACGTGTCGTTATGGAACCCCATAACGACACTTGCCGCTACCTGCCTTTCATCAGGATTGAGTCATATGGGGTTTAGTTCGTATTGAACCTCACATGCCGGCCGTTTTCTTCGACGTGCTGCTTGCCGGGCGGATACGGTAGATACATGACGTCTACCATCGCCGCCGAAACTGTACGGCCCGAACGCAATATCCCCGCAGAGATCGCCCGCTCCTGGCTCCTGGTCAATGCCATGAAGCCCGAGCTCTTCGACCAGTCGGCAGTCTCTCGCGCCGACTCGATCATCCTGGATATTGAAGATGCCGTGGACCCGTCGCAGAAGGACCAGGCGCGCAACAACGTGGTGGACTGGCTCACGGCCGGCGGCAAGGCCTGGGTCCGCATCAACGATGCCACCAGCCGCTTCTGGGCTGACGACCTCGCCGGCCTGCGCGGCACGCCCGGCCTGCTGGGGGTCATGCTCGCCAAGACCGAATCGGCGGACCAGGTGACCGAGAGCTTCCACCGCATGGACGGCAAGACCCCCGTCATCCCGCTGGTGGAGTCCGCCCTGGGCATCGAGGAAGCCAACCACATCGCCAAGGCCCAGGGCGCCTTCCGCCTGGCCTTCGGCTCCGGCGACTTCCGCCGCGACACCGGCATGGCCGCCACCGCCGAGGCCATGGCCTACCCCCGCGCCAAGCTTGTCGTCGCCAGCCGCGTCGGCAACCTGCCGGGCCCCATCGACGGTCCCACCGTCGGCACCAACCACCCCATCCTGCGCGAGCAGACCGGCATCACGGTGATGATGGGCATGACCGGCAAGCTCTGCCTGGCCATCGACCAGACCCCCGTCATCAACGAGGTCATCAGCCCCACGCCGTCCGACGTCGCCTGGGCCACCGACTTCATGGCCGACTTCGAAGCCAACGGCCGCGTCATCCGCGACGGCTCCGACCTGCCCCGCCTGGGCCGCGCCGAAAAGATCATGAAGCTCGCGGTAGCCTTCGGCGTGCAGCCGGCGCTGTAGCCGCCCCGCTATTCACTCCAGGAGACCCCGTGACCGATACCCGCTATCTGGTCCACGGGGTCTTTTGGGATGGGGCGCCGGCTTCAGCAACGGAGTACGACGGCGGCGCCCCGGTTCTGCGCCTTCAGTCACCTTCCGGAGACTTCCGGCAGCTCAGCCTCCACCCGGGTGCCCGGCTCGGCTTCCACGTCATTGAGCACGGCAGGTCCTGCCTGGGGCACCTTCGCGTCCACTCGTCCACGCGCCGTGACCATATCCTGTGTACGGCCGGCGCCCCGGCGGCCAGGGGCAAGCAGTGCGAACGCTGCTTCATGCTCGACGAGTCCCGGCTGATCCACGACTTTCACCGCGGCGGCCGCGTCACCCCCGGCTTGCGGGACTACCTGATGCAGGAGCACTGGCTGTATGTGGCCACCTTCGCCGGCGGCAGCAGCAAGGTGGGAACGGCGTCCGGGCCCCGGAAATGGCACCGGCTCGCAGAGCAGGGCGCCGTGACGGCCAGGTACGTGGCCAGGGCACAGGACGGCCGCGTGGTGCGGATCCTGGAGGACCTGGTGACGGCCGAAGCCGGGCTGGCGCAGCAGGTGCGGTCCGCCGCGAAGTCGGAGGCGCTGCTGCAGCCGCTCGCGCCAGCCGAACTGGACGCCCTCAACGCCCGGCATGCCGGCGGGGTCCGCGGCCTGCTGGCGCGCGCCGCCGTCGAGGGCTTTGCCGTTGTGGACGAGCAGTGGGTGCGTCCGGCACAGGCCTCCCGCCTTTGCGTCCCCGCGGCCCGCCACGCCTACCCGTATCCGCTGGACAGCGGGCGGCACGGCTTCCATATTGCGGCGCTCAGCGGACCCAACGCGCTGGCCCGGCTGGACGGGACCGATGCTGAGTTCGTGGTGAACCTGGGCCAACTGGCGGCACGCACCATCGTCCTGGGCGACTTCGCCTCGGACGTGCCGGCCGTGCAGGAAGCCCTGTTCTAGGCAGCCGGTAAACTGGGACGGTGCTGAACGAATTCTGGGCCACCGCGCCAACCCGCTACAAAGTCCTGGTCTTCAGCGCGATGGGCCTGATCGCCGTCGGCATCATCCTGAACCTGGTGGGCAACACCAGCGGCAACCAGGGAATGGCCACCGCCTCGCTGCCGCTGATCGGGCTGGGCCTGCTCCTGCACATCGCCGGCATCGTGGTCCGCGGCCAGGCCATCCGCAAGAACCTGCGCCGGTAGCTGTTTCTACCCGGTTTTCTGCCCCCTGACAGGCGGGCGATAGGGTTGAAGCCATGACTATCAATCCGGATCTGCAGGGCCGAAGCTACCCTGCCGCAGAGGTGTACGACGTTGGCCGCGAGAAAATCCGCGAGTTTGCCCGCGCCGTCAAAGCCACCCACCCTGCACACTTCGACGTGGATGCAGCCAAGGCCCTGGGCCACACCGACCTGGTGGCCCCGCCCACCTTCGCGATCATCATCGCCCAGCGCGCCGACGCGCAGCTCATCGAGGATCCGGACGCCGGCATCGACTTCTCCCGCGTGGTCCACGCGGACCAGCGCTTCACCCACCACCGGCCCATCGTCGCCGGCGACCGGCTCGTGGCCGAACTGCACGTGGACGGCGTGCGGGCCATGGGCGGCGGTGCGATGATCACCACCCGCTCCGAAATCTTTGCCCTGGCGGCCGACGATTCCAAAGAACCGGTCACCACCACCACGTCATCCATCCTGGTCCGCGGAGAGGGACAGTAGCCATGAGCCCCAGTTTCCACGAACTCAGTGCCGGCCAGGAGATCGGCAGCCGCACCATCGAGGTCACCAGGACGGACCTGGTCAAGTACGCCGGTGCCTCCGGCGACTTCAACCCCATTCACTGGAACGAGGCCTTCGCCACCGGCGTGGAACTGCCCGGCGTCATCGCCCACGGCATGTTCACCATGGGCTCGGCCGTCCAGCTGGTCACTGACTGGGCCGGCGACCCGGCCGCCGTCGTCGACTTCCAGACCCGCTTCACCAAGCCCGTCCTGGTCACCGACACCACCGGGACCAAAGAACCGGGGGCCACCATCGAGGTCAGCGGCACCATCGGCAAGCTCGACGCCGATGCCGGCACCGCCCGCGTTGACCTCACCGTGGTCTCGGCCGGGCAAAAAGTCCTGATGAAGGCCCAGGCCGTCGTCAAGCTTTCCTGAGCGCCCCTTGACCTCACGGGCAACAACAGGGGCCACCACCGCCGAAGTGACGCACTGGCGCAACGCCGTGGTGGTGGCCTACGCTGCCAGCGGCCTGGCGTTTGCCTCATGGGTCTCCCGGCTGCCGGCCATCCGTGACGCGCTGGACCTCACCCCGGGCAACATCGGGGTCCTCCTGCTGTGCATGACCCTGGGGTCGTTTGCCTCCGTCTCCGCGTCCGGGTTGATCGTGCTCCGGCTGGGATCCAAGAGGACCATCAGGACCGGCAGCATCCTGGTGGGGACCGGCCTGCTGCTGGCCGGGCTTGGCACCTCGGTCCTGGCCAGCCCGGTGGCAACTGCTATCGGACTGGCCGTCATCGGACTGGGGACCGGCAGCTGGAACACGGCGTCCAACGTTGAGGGCGCCGCGGTGGAGCGGGCCGTTGGCCGGCACATCATGCCCCGGCTGCACGGCGCCTTCAGCCTGGGGACAGTGGCCGGGGCAGGACTGGGCGCGGGAGCCGCCGCGCTGTCCGTTCCCGTGTCCTGGCATCTGGGCGCAGCCGGGGTGGTGGTCGCCGTCTCGGTGGCGACGGCGGCAGCCTGGTTCCGCGCGGACGTCACCCCCGTGGCAGGGGAGCGGACCTACGCCCCGGACAACTTCGAGGATCCGACCACCGGCCCCATCCCCGTAATTCCGGCAGGCGCTGGCCCGGAAGACGCTCCGCTGGACAACAAACGCAAGATCGCCCAGGCCTGGCGGGACCGGCGGACCCTGCTCCTGGGTGTGCTGGTGCTGGGCCTCGCCCTGGCGGAAGGCGCGGCGGGGGACTGGGTGGCGCTGGCCCTGGCTGACGGGCACGGCCAGACCGACGCCGCCGGCGCTGCCGGTTATGGCCTCTTCGTCACGTTCATGACCATCGGGCGCTTTGCCGGGACCCTGGTCCTGGACCGCTTCGGCCGGGTGCCGGTGATGCGCTGGTGCGCCGCCCTTGCCGTGTTCGGGCTCGGCGTTTTTGTCTTCGCGCCGGTTCCCTGGCTGGCTTTTGCCGGACTCGCGGTGTGGGGCCTGGGGGCGTCCCTCGGTTTCCCGGTAGGCATGTCCGCTGCGGCGGATGATCCCGCCAAGGCCGCTGCCCGGGTGTCGGTGGTGTCCACCATCGGGTACGGGGCGTTCCTCTGCGGGCCGCCGCTGTTGGGCCTGCTCGCAGAACATGTGGGCATCCTGCATTCCCTGCTGGCCGTGATGGTGATGCTGGTGGTGAGCTTCCTGCTCTCGCCGGTGGCCCGGAAGCTTGCCTAGGTACTTAAAGGTGCTGCGTTAGATAAGTATTTTCAAGTACTGTAGTTCCGGTGAATTCCACCCTGCTCTCCTCCCTGACCACGTCCGCCGTCGGAGGCCCTGCCGGCTCCTTCATCGAGGCGCGCACCGAGGCCGAAATCATCGACGCCGTCCGCACGGCTGATGCGGCAGGCGAACAGGTCCTGATCATCAGCGGCGGGTCCAACCTCCTGATTTCCGACGACGGGTTCCCCGGTACAGTCGTGAAGATCGCCTCCGAAGGGTTCACCGTGAATGCGGAGGACTCCTGCGGCGGCGTGGCCGTGGTAGTCCAGGCGGGCCATAACTGGGACAAGCTGGTTGAGCATGCGGTGCTGCACGCCTGGTCCGGGATTGAAGCGCTGGCCGGCATCCCGGGTTCCACCGGTGCCACACCCGTGCAGAACGTTGGTGCCTATGGTGCCGATGTTTCCCAGACCATCGCCGCGGTGCGCACGTGGGACCGCGAGCGGAATGCGGTGAAGACGTTCACCAACTCCGAGCTCAAGTTCGGGTACCGGGATTCCATCCTTAAGCAGACCACCGTCAACGGCTCGCCCCGCTACGTGGTGCTGACCGTGGAGTTCCAGCTTCCCCTGGGCCGGATGAGTGCCCCCATCCGCTATGCGGAGCTGGCACGCTCGCTGGGTGTGGAGCCCGGAAAACGCGCCTACGCCAATGACGTGCGCCGCGAGGTCTTGAGGCTGCGCGCCTCCAAAGGCATGGTGTGGGATTCCGCGGACAGGGACACCTACTCCACGGGCTCGTTCTTCACCAACCCCATCGTTCCGGCCGAGGTGGCCGAGGCGCTGCCGGAGTCCGCGCCGCGGTACCCGGCGGGTGTTGACGGGCTGGTGAAGCTTTCCGCAGCATGGCTGATTGACCAGGCCGGCTTCGCCAAGGGCTTTGGCCTGGCGGCGGACAGTGTGTCCGGGGGGCGGGCTTCGCTGTCCACCAAGCACACGCTCGCCATCACCAACCGCGGCTCAGCCAGCGCCGCGGACGTGGTGGCCGTTGCACGCGAGGTGCGTGCCGGCGTCGTACGCCGCTTCGGCATCGAGCTGCATCCGGAACCGCTGCTTATCGGCCTGCAGCTGTAGCCTCCAGTGGCTTGTCCGGGGCTTCCTTTTGCCGCAGGACCTCGGCTGCTCCCATGAGGGCCGAGGCCCACCCGGTGAGGACCAGGTAGATCCCCATGAAAAGCCCGACCAGCAGCCCTGGCGCCAGGGGATTGGATGCACCCGAAACGATGCAGGTCACCAGGCCCGCCACGGCTACGGCCAGTGACAGGACCCAGAGGACCTGGCCTGCACGGGGGTGCTGGCGCCAGTCGCGGTGGATGCGGACGCCCCCGGGGCTGACACCGATGCCGGGGAACAGTACTGCATATCCGCCGCCCAGGCTCAGCGTGAGCGCGGGGAGCAGCAGCAGGGGCTCGGACTGGCCGCTGTCCAGGAACGCCGCGAGGGAGAGCAGGCCCACCGCGGTTCCTGCCAGGACGCAGACGGTCCCGCCGATCATCCACGTTCTGGTTTTACGCGCGAGCAACTGCCACAAACTCCCCAAAGTCATGCTCCTACCCTAACCGCCGTTTTGCGGACCCCGCCCCGACCCTAGGATGAGGGCATGGCTGCACAGGTGGGGAAGCGTCTTGACCGCAAGGTGTTGGGCAGGCTGCGCCTGGCCTCGCAGGGGCTTCTTGGTGCGGGGGAACGGCCGGACTCGGCAGGCGGCGTGGTGCGCTGGATGACGGCGATGCAGGCGCAGGATCTGCAGGCGGCCCTGTGGGCGATGGGCGTGCGGCTCACCGGTTCCGGTGTCAGCGACGTGCGGGCTGCCATCAATGCGGGGACGATCGTGCGTTCGTGGCCGATGCGGGGCACGCTGCACCTGGTGGCACCGGAGGACCTGCGCTGGATGCTGGAGCTGACTGCGGACCGCCTTACCAAGGGCATCGCCGCCCGGCACCGCGAATTGGGAATCACGTGGGCCGACGTTGAGAAGTGCCGTGACATCGCCCTGGCCGCGATCTCCACTGAAGGCCCGGTCAGCCGCAGCGGTTTGTTCAAGGTGTTCGACGACGGCGGGCAGCCCACCCAGGGGCAGCGGGGCATTCACATCCTGGGAACGCTGTGCCGGCACGGGTGGCTGGTGCAGGGACCGCTGGCCGGGAACCAGCAGCTGATCGTGGCCTTCGACGACTGGATTCCCGTTTCGCGCCGTCTTAACCGGGCGGAGGCTGTCGCGGAATTCCTGCTCCGCTACTTCCGGAGCCACGGACCGGCGACTGTCCGTGACTTCGCCTGGTGGACGCAGATTCCGCTGACCGAGGTCCGGGCTGCCCTCGAAACGATCCGGGGCGGGCTGGTGGAACTCGAGTTCGAGGGTGCCAGCTACTGGATGTCGCATGAGACGGCGGGTCTGCTGGATACCGGCGTCCCGGGCTCGCGCTCGGTCCTGCTGCTGCCCGGTTTCGACGAGTTCCTGCTCGGGTACACGGACCGGAGCCTGGTCCTCCCGCCGGAGCATGCCAACAAGATCGTTCCGGGCGGGAACGGCGTGTTCAAGAAAACGCTGGTGGCCGGGGGAGAGGTGATTGGCACCTGGGCCGTTGAGGGCAAAGGCCAGCGCGCCGCCGTCGTACCCCAACTCTTTGACCCGTCCCGGCCGCTCGGCCCGGCAGCCCAGGCTGCCTTCGCCAAAGCCGCCCAGCGCTACCTGGAGTTCCTCAACACCTGAACGCACGCCGCAACGCAAGAGCTCACCAACGCAAAACCGGCTCTGCCCCGCACAAGCGGTGCTGTCCAGCGCCGGTTGTGCGGGGTGGAGCCGCTCATGCATCTAACGCTGTCCACATAGGCAATCCCGACGCTGACGAGGGTCCAAGCGTCCCGGCAATCTGTGGAGCATGGAACCCAAGAAATTGAAGGCCCTGATTGACGAGCGGTGGCCCGGTACGGCCGTGGCCTCCACTCTGCAATTGGCCAGGGCAGGAATCGATGAGCGCGTAATGACTGCGGGTGTGCGCAGCGGCATGTTGCTCCGGCTACGGCGCGGAGCATATGTTCAACGAGCGTATTGGAACACCCTCAAGCCGTGGGACCGGGATCGGCTGCTGATTACGGCGCACTATGAATCGACCGGCGGCCAGGCCCGGTACAGCCACATCAGCGCCGCACGGCTGCACTCCTGTTATCTGTGGAACGCAGGGCCGATGGTCCATGTGACAACCCAGTACGCGAATTCGCCGGGCAGCGCAGGAAGCGACGTCAAGGCTCATCGGCTTCCTCTGACTGACAGGGAATTGACCACGATCCGGACGCCCGATGGCCGGGATATGCTCACCACCAGTTTGGAGAGGACGGTGCTGGACTGTGCCCGCATTTTGCCGCTGGACCAGGCCGCGGTTATAGGTGATCATGCGCTGCGCAAAGGAGCTTCGGTGCACGCGATGCACAGACTCCTGTCCGAGACCCCAGCCAAGCGGGGGAGCCGCCGAGCACTCGACCTGCTGAATGTGTTGGACGGCCGGTCGGAATCAGCGGGGGAAACCCGGACCAGGCTGATGCTGCATTCATTTGGCCTGCAGACTTTTACCCCGCAGGTTGAGGTTCCGACTTCTGAAGGGCTCTTCCGGGCGGACTTCGCCGATCCGGAGTCCCGAGTGATCATCGAGTTCGATGGCACAGCCAAGTACACGGATTACAAACCAGCAGAAGAAGTGTTGCTCGCAGAGCGCCGGCGGGAAAACGCCCTGGTGGAAACCGGGTGGCGCGTACTCCGGCTGCACTGGAAGCACTTGGACCGGCCGAGAGAGCTCAATGAGCGCCTGATCACTTTCCTCGACCGAACGCCCGGCATGCAAAAGCGGCCCTGACCCGCATGAGCGGTGCTGGACAGCACCGGTTATGCGGGTCAGGGCCGCTTGTGAGGCTGCTGGAGTGTTACAGGTTGCCGGTGGCGATGTTGAGCATGCGGCGCAGCGGCTCGGCGGCGCCCCAGAGGAGCTGGTCGCCCACGGTGAAGGCGCTGATGTACTGCGGGCCCATCTCCATCTTCCGGATGCGGCCCACCGGGATGTCCAGGGTGCCGGAGGCTGCGACGGGCGTGAGCTCGGCCATGGAGGCTTCCTTGGTGTTGGGAACCACCTTGGCCCATTCGTTGTCCTCGGCCAGGAGCTTCTCGATCTCGGCGACGGACAGGTCCTCACGGAGCTTGAGGGTGAGGGCCTGGGAGTGGGAGCGCATGGCGCCGATGCGGACGCAAAGGCCATCCATGATCACGCGGTTTTCCTCGGAGGTGCCCAGGATCTTGTTGGTCTCAACCCCGGCCTTCCACTCTTCCTTGGACTGGCCGTTGCCCAGGTCAGCGTCGATCCAGGGGATCAGGGAACCGGCCAGCGGCACGCCGAACTGGGTGGCGTCGATGTCCGTGCGCTGGTGGGCGAGGACCTTGCGGTCGATGTCCAGGATGGCCGACGCCGGGTCGTCCAGTTCCGTGCTGACCTGGGAGTTGAGCGTGCCGAACTGGCTGAGCAGCTCGCGCATGTGCCGGGCGCCGCCGCCGGAGGCCGCCTGGTAGGTCATGGAGGTGCCCCACTCCACCAAGTTGTTCTTGAACAAGCCGCCGAGGCCCATCAGCATGCAGGACACGGTGCAGTTGCCGCCGATGAAGTCCTTGGTGCCGTTGACCAGGCCCTTGTCGATGACGTCGCGGTTGATCGGGTCCAGGACGATGATCGAGTCGTCGTTCATGCGCAGGGTGGATGCGGCGTCGATCCAGAGGCCGTCCCAGCCGCGGCTGCGGAGTTCGCCGTGGACCTGCTTGGTGTAGTCGCCGCCCTGGGCGGTGACAATAATGGGCAGCTTCGCGAGGGTGTCGATGTCAAACGCGTTCTCGAGCTTGCCGGCACCGTCAGCGAAGGACGGCGCGGCACCTCCCGCGTTGGAGGTGGAGAAGAACACCGGGTTGATGTTGGCGAAGTCGCCCTCGTCCTGCATGCGCTGCATGAGGACGGAACCGACCATGCCGCGCCATCCGACCAGGCCGACGGAAGGGGTAGCTGCTGTAGTCATCCGTCCAGTTTAGACTTTGGAACCGGCTGGGCGCAGTCGGTTACGTCACTCCTGAACGGAACAGACGACGGCGGCACGCACCGACTGCCTACCAATGCCCGGCCAGCGGGTCACCGTGAGACGTGTCCTGCGCCTGGTTCGGGCGCCTTCCGCTCTTTCCGCAGCTTCTTGGCCCGGTACTCGTCACGGGCCATGCTGAAGGTGTACCACGCCCCGAATCCTCCGAGCGCGGTGAGGAACAAGGCGCCCCAGAAAGGCTGGCCACCGCTTCCGGTCGGCATCAGCAGTATCACCAGGGAAAGAAGGGCCAGAACCCCCAGGACGGCAGTTAAGATTCCCATACCCCACCAGGACCTGACCTGTACTTGGCCGCGGCCGGGGGAGAAACCGATTTCGTCCGCAGGATAGCTGTGCAGTTCACCCGTTGCCGTCCTTCGGAGGACGCGCTTCTCGCCCCGGGCGAGAGCCTGCTTGTGTTCGGCATACACGTCGTCGTTTCGCCGCTCAGCTTCCCGATTGAAAACCATCAGCAGGCTGTCCCCTTACCAGTCGAATTGCTTGGCTGTTGGTTCCGGGACTCCCCGCTCGGCCCGGAGGCGCTTGGCCGCCGAGGCCACCTTCGCCATCCGAATAGCGTAAAGGGTGCCACTCACCCCGGCCGCGGTCAGGAACAGGGCGCTCCACAGCGGATCCTGGCCCGTACTGGTGGGTCCCGCCACCAGCAGGATGGAAAAGACCGCGACGGCGGCGAAGAAAACCGCCATCACAAGGAAGCCGACGGCGGACCGCACTTGGGCGTGGGAACTGGCAGTAACCACTCCGAGTTCATCTTTGGCGTAGCTGTGAAGTCTGCCCTCCACGGTCCGGAACAGGACCCTCTTTTCCCCGCGTGCCAGCGCCTGTTCGTGGTAGGCACGGACTTGGCCGTCCGAGTTGGGGCCGCTACCCGCATTGCTGCCTGGAATGCCGTTCTGCACGCGAGTCCTGTCGAATCGATTGAATGCGGTTCAGCACCGTTAAGACCTGCACCTCGCCGCGGCGAGAGCAAGGCGGTTGGTCGGCTGTACAACACCCAGAACCAGCCGCCAGTGAAGATGATGGAGCAGACGAGGCTTAGGTGGGTTCCCCTGGAAAGGGGTATGTACTTTCAGGGAAGTTATCTCGGGTGACCGCGACGGAACCGGGGTGGGCAGTAAACCATTCACGCGCCTGGTCGTCGGTGACAACTACAGAGGGACGGGGCAAGCCGCGTTCCCTGCGAAGCCGACGTGCACGCAGTTCTCCCTGGAGGGACCGGATGGTGAGAAGCCAACCGCCGGTGCACAGGACGGTGAATACCAACGAAAACAGCATGGCACCGAGGTGTAGGCCAGCGACGCTTATGATCAGCAAAACCGGACCCAGGAGAGCCGGGACCGTTAACACGGCGACCAGCAACGACATGCTGGCGATGCTGCGTGCGGTGTAATTGCCGAAAGGCTGGGCGCCGCCAGCGCCCCATTCTGCTTCCGTGTACGCGAAAATTCTGCGGTCCGTATCTTGGGCGAAGAAATACTTGCGATCGCTTCTTATTCGTCCTGCCGTCTTACTTTCCATTGCCATCCCATCCAGCAGAGGAGGCGCGCACTGCACCGAGAACGTTAATTAAGCCCGCTTCATCCTCAACGGATGTCTGGTCGCCAACAACGCCCCCTGCAACCGAGGCGCATACCCAGTTGTCCTTATCCCGTCGAACGAGGAGTTCGGCGGTTCCGCCCGGGCCTGCAGTCCTGATACGGACCCCGCCGTTCGGGTGGTCCCGAAGGTGCTCGCTGATCAGAAACACCTCAGCCCGTTCCGCCGACACAGTGGAATCCTGAGGCACTGCAAACCACGTCAGCATGGTCCGCGGCTGAAAGAGCAACCTGGTTCTGTCGGACTCCACATGCAGTACGCTGTCACCCAGTTCGCTGGATCGAAGGAGATCCAACTGAGTCCACCGCACGGCATTGGCCACCGTGTAGGCGACAGCGTCCACACGGGGATCAAAGGTGACGACGGAATCCTGCCCCACCTCGGCGAGCCCTCGGGCAATCAGGGAGGACAGCCCGGCCCGAACGAGTCCAGCGTCTTTGGATTCATCGAGAAGCCGGAACTGCTCTGTGCTGGTTAGCGAAGCTGGTGTGTCCTGGAGTTGTAGAACGTAGGCCATGTCTGCGATGCCGAACCCCAACGAGTAATCTTCGGCATTCCGTATTTCCGTCATTGTTGCTTTCCTCTCAACACGGCCATCTCTACCAGCCGAAGAAGTTTTTCACGCCATCGCTGACGTTCTTGGCGCCGTCCTCGAAGAAGTTGCCGAGACCGTCGAAAGTATCGTCGATGGCATCCTCGGCACCGGGGATCAGCTCTACTGCCGCCCAGGCCCCGCTGATCACCATGCATGAGACGCCAATGGGTGGAGGTGCGAAGGATAGAGCACCTAATACTGCCTTCGTTCCCGAACGAATTGCATCGCCGGTTTCACCTGCTTGGATGGCATTGACGGTGTCCAGCCCATCAAGTCCGACGCTCACCACACCCAGCGCATGGCCGGCGGAATTGAGTCCAAACTTGGCGTATTTTCCAATTTCGGCCCCGTCCATACCACGGGTCATTTGAGCGAAATCGCCGAATTTTGCGCTCAGAAGATCCGGCGTGCCTGAGAAGAAGCCCCGCAGGGCGTCTTGTCGTTCAGCCGTATCCCAAAGTGCTCTCTGCCAGATCTTGCCGGGAGCGTCCGCAACCTCGTCTCCATAGACACTTACGAAGTTCGTGATGTCGCGGACACCTAGTGGAACGGTTTTTAGGCCCAGCACACCGTTGTACGCATCCCAGCCCCGGCGGAAGGGCGAATCACCGTTGGAAAGCCACTCCGGACCCCAAGGACCCGCGGGCCCCGAGTTTCCCGCGCCGGTTCCACCGCCACCCGACATTCCGGCTGGTGAACCGCCGCTGTTGCTCGCATTCTCCTGCTGATTGGCGTGTTCCAGCAGCTTCGCGGACTCCTGCTTCAGCGCCAATGCCGTTTGCTGGAGGAGCGTACGGTGCGTGCCGTTCCACTCTGACCGGAACCTGACGGCATCCTGGCCCTTCCAGGACGAATTGTTGTTGATGGCGCTGCCCAGCGATGTTGATTGCTGGAGCAGCGAATCCGACGTCCGTCCCAGTTCCCGCGCCAGATGGCGCAGTTGCTCGACGTCGGCGCCCCACAAAGTTCCTGCCACCCGGCATCCCCCCAATATTTCGAACCGCCGTCCCGTTGCGCGGCAGCACCCAGCCTAGGACAGCATCAGATAAGCCGCGATGGGGTGAGCTCCCCATGCGGCCTGCAGCGCCGACGGGTCAGCCCCGCTTGGACTCCTCCAGTACAGCCGCTTTCCGGGCGCGCAGCGCGAAGAAGGCGCCGAAGGCGAACACCTGCGTCACCACCACCAGCACGATCGCGCCGGCGATTTTGTTGCCGCCCAGGATCATGGTGAGCCCAACGATCGCGGACAGGAGCGCCAGCAGCGGGAGCAGCATGTACCCCAGGACAAAGAGCGTTTCAGGTTTCTTCAGCACGTTCCTAGCCCTCGGTCCTTGACCATTTGGTGAATCGGTAGCGGGTGCCGTTGGCGGCGGTCAGCCAGCCGTCCGGCGGGACGGAGGCCGAAGCCTCCCAACTGGTGCCAAGCTCGGGGGCGAACGTGTCGCCGTCGGCCTCCACATCGATGGTGGTGACCACCGCGACGTTGGCGAGATCGGTGGACTGGCGGAAAATCTCCCCGCCGCCCAGGATCCAGACCGTGTCGCCGCCGTCGACGAACTGGGACTCCAGCAGCGCGTCATCGAGGGAAGGAACCACGACGGCGCCCTCCGCCTCAGGTGTGTCGGCCCAGCTTTTCTGCCGGGTGATCACGATGTTGGTGCGCCCGGGCAGGGGGCGGTACTTCTCCGGGAAGGACAGCCAGGTCTTGCGGCCCATGATGACCGGGTGCCCGGTGGTCAGCCGAGTGAAGTGTTTGAGGTCCTCCGGAAGGTGCCAGGGCATGTCCCCGTCCTTGCCGATGACGCCGTCGGGGGTCTGGGCCCACACCAGCCCAACGCCGGTGACCGAGGCGGCCAGCTCTTCGGTGAAGGACTGCGGATCCGTGAAGTTTTCGGTGCTCATACTGCGATCGGCGCCTTAATCGTGGGGTGGTGCTGGTAGCCCACCACTTCGAAGTCTTCCAGGGTGTAGTCAAAGATCGAGGCTGGCTTGCGGTTGATCTTCAGCTGAGGGTAATCGTACGGCTCCCGCTCCAGCTGCTTGAGGACCTGGTCCATGTGGTTCTCGTAGATGTGCACATCGCCGCCGGTCCAGATGAACTCGCCGGGCTCCAGACCCACCTGCTGGGCCACCATGCATGTGAGCAGGGCGTAGGAGGCGATGTTGAACGGCACACCCAGGAACATGTCCGCGGAGCGCTGGTACAGCTGGCAGGACAGCTTGCCGTCGGCGACGTAGAACTGGAAGAACGCGTGGCACGGCGGAAGTGCCATGTCGTTCAGTTCGGAGACATTCCAGGCGGACACGATATGCCGGCGCGAGTCCGGGTTGGACTTCAGGTTCTCCACCAGCTCCGCGATCTGGTCGATGTGGCCGCCGTCCGGAGTGGGCCAGCTGCGCCACTGCACGCCGTACACCGGACCCAGGTCGCCGTCCGCGTCGGCCCACTCATTCCAGATGGTGACGCCCTGGTCCTGCATCCACTTCACGTTGGTTTCGCCGCGCAGGAACCACAGGAGCTCCACCGCCACGGACTTGAAGTGGACCCGCTTGGTGGTGATCAGCGGGAAGCTTTTCGTCAGGTCAAAGCGCAGCTGGCGTCCGAAAACACTGGTGGTTCCGGTCCCCGTGCGGTCCGACTTGTGCGTGCCTGAGGCCAGGACATCGCGCAGGAGGTCTTCATAAGGCGTTGGAATGCTCACGCCCCAAGTCTACGTGGCTTAGTTCGAGCGCTTCAGCAATGCCGCCTCAACTTCGCCTGAGCCTGCCACGAAGCAGGTCCAGCAGGACCTCGTCGCTGAGTTGCGCTTTCCGCCCGGCGCCGATGTAACGGTCGACGGCGGCAGTCACCTCCTTCGGGACCGGCACCGGGACTGCGTCCCCGGCACCCGGGGCAACACCGGCAACAATGGTGCCGCCCCGCCGTCGTGATTCAACAACACCGGCGGCCTCAAGTTCCTTGTACGCCCGGGCCACCGTTCCCACGGCAACGCCAAGATCCGCAGCCAGGCTCCTGACCGTCGGCAGCCGGCTGCCGGGCGCCAGGTCGCCGATTGCCACGAGCGAACTAATCTGTGACCGGATCTGCTCGTAGGGCGGCGTGGCGGACCGGAGGTCGATGATGATGCCGGCGCTCACGTCACCGGTTCCGGTGCGGGGGCGGGCTTGGCGGCCCCCGTGGCGGCGATACCGCGGACGGGAATCACGGCAATCACCGCGCCCGCGACCGCCAGGAGGATTCCGACGCCCGGCGCCGCCTGCCACGCGTTGTCCCACAGCCCCGGGCCCACAGGGTACTCGGCCTGAAGCTCGTGTCCGGTGGCCATCAGCAGCACGCCCGCCTGCACTGTGGAGAACGCGGCCAGCGTCCGGACCACGCGGTGCAGCGTGATTGCGCGGAGGGCGGCGTCCAGGCCGGGAACCGGATCGGGGATACTGTGGCGCCGCCGGACCATGGCAAGCGGGAGCACGGAGAATACGGCAACGGCTGCGCTGGTCCAGGCTGTTGCGCCCCACGACGCCGGCAGGGTGAGTTCGGACTGGCGGACCGCGACAATTATTGTCACGCCCACCAGGACGGCAGCGGCCGCAATCGTCGTGCTGAGCATGGCAGGCGACACCGGCTGCCGCGGCCAGTGGCGTGGCTCGCCAGGGTCTCCGTAGTTGCGGTGGAGAAGCAGCTCGCCCGCAGCAACAACAGCGAGGACTACGGCGGCGGAGACTGCAACGAACAGTGTGGGATGGTCGATGACGGCGCCCGGAATAAGCAATGCGGCCAGCACCGGAACCAGCACCGCGAGCCCCATGGCCGGGCCGATCGACACCGCAAGTTTGGTGGCCGGATGCGGGTCCGCTCGCAGGACCCGGCCCGGCACCCCGCCGGCCAGCTTGGGCGGCGCCCACCACCACATGGCCAGCAGGACAGCTAGGTTCAGTAGGCCGGCCGGGTTGAACCAGCTGCCGGAACCGTCGAAGGGGTCCGGGCGCGCGGCGTGGTTGCCCGCGATGGCCCCGAGTCCGGAGGCGATGGTGGCCACTGTGCGCAGCAGGCGGTTCATGGCGATGGTCCGCAGGAGGCCATTGTCCTCAGGCGTCAGCGGCTCAAGCTGCCGGCGGTGCGTGATCAGCGCAAGGACCAGCAGGGTTCCCGCGGCCAGGATGATCAGCGCGCCGCCCAGGTAGGCGGCCAGTTCGACACCGGGGATGCGGCCGTCTGGGCCATAGGTGACGTACTGGTTGTCCGGGGCGGGGCTGTATTCATAGGGGACCGGTGCGAAGCCGGGGAGGGTGGCAGTCCAGGCGATCTGCCCAGCGGCGGCAATGAAAATTGCGAGGACCGTCCAGGCAAGGGGCCGGGGCAGGAAGTCACGCACCCTCCGCACGTCCAGGGTTGCCCGGCGGCGGGGGAGCCGTGGGCCGGGATAGCTCAGTTGGCCGATGGCGTGGACGGCCAGGCAGCCCAGCACCGGCCAAGCCAGAGCTGGAAGGATATCCACCGTGCCGGCCGTGGAATCTGGCGAGGGAACCGGCAGGATGCCGGCATTGGCAGCGGGCTGCAGCGAGCTCGCCAGCCAGCCGATAAAGCCCACCCAAGAGGCGTGCTGCGCAGCCGATACGGGCGTGGCTCCGCCGCCCGGGGCCCGGATGACCCAGCGAAGCAGCACGTAGATCCCCGCTGCCAGCAGGAACGGCCACAGGACCGCCATCGGTGGAACGTCGGTAAGAACGGCAATGGCGTCGCTGCCCGGCACATCATCCCCCAGATTCGTGCAACTTTGTATCGAGTATTTGATACAAAGCTGGACGGGTCAAGCAGGCTTGGAGGTGCTAGTCGTCGAACGGCCTGAACTGCTCGACGGCCACGATCCGGTTCTTCCCGCCGGACGCCACATGGCACACCACCAGTTCACCGGGCGAAAGGTACGGCTCCTCGGACGGCAGGAGGCTGCTCAGGGCTCCGGGCATGTGCTTCGCAAGCTGCGCGAACACCGTGGGAAGTGCCGGGCGGTGCGTGCAGACGGCCACCGCCCGCTGCTTGTCGAACAGCGACTCGATGACGGCCGCGGTCTTTTTCGGGCTGCGCTCATGGCGGTGTTCCGTCAGTGCCTCCGCCATCTTGACCTTTGCCCCGGCGGCCTTTGCGTAGGGTGCCACCGTGGCCACGCACCGCAGCCAGGGGCTGGTCACCACGCGCGGCGGCTTCCACGCCTGCAGCAGCCGGCCGACTGCCTGCGCCTGCCGTGTTCCGGTTGCTGCGAGCGGCCGCTCGCCTTCGGCCTTGGTCCAGGACGAGCGCGGTTTGGCTTTGGCGTGGCGGACCACCACGAGCGGCCAGGTGTTCAGCTCGCCGCGTTCGTGGGCTTCGCGCAGGTACTGCAGGGGTACGACGTCGGAGGGGTTGGACAGCAGCGTGGCCGCCTTCTCCGGGGCGCACCACATCACGCTGTCCACCTCCTTGCCGTCGGGAACAAGCGTGGCTCCGTTGACCTTGACCGCCCAGTAGTAGACCACCTTCAGGCCGGACGCCACGTGGTAGTGGATGGGCGGCAGGGGAATCCCCAGGGGCGCGTCCAGGCCAATCTCTTCCCGGACTTCCCGGACGGCGCATTCGGGGACGGTCTCGCCGTCGTCAATCTTGCCCTTGGGCCATGACCAGTCGTCATAGCGGGGGCGGTGGATCAGCAGGACTTCAAGCTTGTCCTTGCTGACCCGCCATGGCAGGGCGCCGGCAGCAGTAACTGCTACTGGTTCCCCCGGATGGTCTGTCTGGTCTGCTACGAGTGCATCGCTCGACAAAACAGCTGCCCTTAACGCCGGCTCAGGCTGCGCTGCCGGGGCCGGGACGCCAGCAGCCACGACTGGACGTCCTCAAGCGGCTTGCCGTCTTCCGCCAGGTGGTGCCGGCTCCATGCTCCCTCGTTGTCCAGGTGCCAGCTGGCGGTTTCGGGAGCCATGTAGCGCTTAAGCAGGTCAAGGACATAGGCGATGTCGTCGGCGCTCGCCAGCTGGACCAGGGCCTCCACCCGGCGGTCCAGGTTGCGGTGCATCATGTCCGCGGAGCCGATGTACACCACTGGGTCACCGCCGTTGGCGAAGGCGAACACCCGGGAGTGCTCCAGGAACCTGCCCAGGATGGAACGGACCGTGATGTTTTCGCTGAGGCCGGGAACGCCGGGGCGCAGCGAGCAGATGCCGCGCACCACCACGTCCACCTTCACACCCGCCTGCGAGGCACGGTACAGCGAATCGATGATGGCCTCATCCACCATGGAGTTCACCTTGATCTGCACCCGCCCGGGCACCCCGGCACGGGCATTGCGGATCTCCGTCTCGATCCGGTCAATCAGCCCGGACCGCACCGAACGCGGCGCAACGAGCAGCCTCTTGAACGTGGACTTCGGGGCATAGCCGGAGAGCTGGTTGAACAGCTTGGACAGGTCCTCGCCCACCTGCTCGTTGGCGGTCAGGAGGCCCAGGTCCTCGTAGTACCGGGCCGTGCGGGGGTGGTAGTTGCCGGTTCCGATGTGGCAGTACCGGCGCAGTCCGTCCACTTCCTGGCGGACCACCAGGGACAGCTTGCAGTGCGTCTTGAGGCCCACGATGCCGTAGACCACATGCACGCCGGCCTGCTCAAGCTTGCGGGCCCAGGAGATGTTCGCCTGCTCATCGAACCGCGCCTTGATTTCCACCAGCGCGAGGACCTGCTTGCCGGCCTCGGCTGCATCAATCAGGGCGTCAACGATGGGCGAGTCGCCCGAGGTGCGGTACAGGGTCTGCTTGATGGCCTGCACCTTGGGGTCCGCGGCGGCCTGCTCAAGAAACGCCTGGACAGAGGTGGAGAACGAGTCGTAAGGGTGGTGCAGAAGGATGTCGCGGCGGCGCATGGCGGCGAAGACGTTCGCAGCCTTCGACGTCTCGGACTCGTTAAGGTACCGGGACGTGTGCGGAACATGCTTGGGGTAGTGCAGGTCCGCCCGGTCGATGCCGGCGATGACGGACAGGCCCCGGAGGTCCAGCGGCGCGGGCACCGAGTACACCTCGGATTCCTCCACGCCCAGCTCGCGGATCAGGAGTGCACGGATATTGGGGTTGATGTCGTTGGTGACCTCGAGCCGCACGGGCGGGCCGAAGCGGCGGCGCAGGAGTTCCTTCTCGAGCGCCTGCAGGAGGTTTTCGGCGTCGTCCTCTTCCACCTCCACATCCTCGTTCCGGGTGACACGGAAGGTGTGGTGCTCCAGGACCTCCATGCCCGGGAACAGCTTGTCCAGATGGACGGCAATGACTTCCTCAAGCGCGATGAAGCGGGCAACGCGGCCTGCGACCGCGCCGGCGCGGGGACCGTCAATGGAGATCAGGCGCGGCAGCTGGTCCGGTACCTTGACGCGTGCAAAGAGTTCTTTGTCGCTGATGGGGTTCCGGACCACGACGGCCAGGTTCAGTGAGAGGCCCGAGATGTAAGGGAAGGGGTGGGCCGGGTCCACCGCCAGCGGCGTGAGGATGGGGAACACCTTCTCGGCGAACATCACGCTGAGCTGCTGCTTGGCGGCGTCGTCCAGCTCATCCCAGTGCATGAGGTGGATGTGCTCATAGGCCAGGGCCGGGCGGATCTGCTCCGCGTACACCTGCGCATGCCGCTGCTGGAGCCGGTGGGCTTCCTCGCTGATCCTTTCCAGCACCTCAACCGGACTCAGGCCGGCGGGTGAGGGAACGGCAAGGCCCGTGGCGATGCGGCGCTTCAGGCCGGCCACCCGGACCATAAAAAACTCGTCCAGGTTGGAGGCAAAGATGGAGAGGAAACTGACACGTTCCAAGAGGTGCAGGGTGGGGTCTTCGGCAAGTTCCAGGACCCGGGAATTGAAGCTGAGCCAGCTCAGTTCACGGTCCAGGAAGCGGTCCGGCCGGATGTCGCCTTCGGGTTGAAGGTTCGGCGCGAACTCCGGAATGTCGATGCGGTCCTGGGTGGCGCGGGACGCCGGCACCTCCGAGGAACCGAAGCGGGCGCGCACTGGTACAGCCACATCCTGGGACGTAGCTGTTCCGGAAGGTTCCGGGTTCATGGCATCTCCTTTACCTGGCGCTTGATGCTGGCGCTTCCGGCCCGCGGGGTTCTGTTTCAACCTTACAAGCATTCAGTTCGCGCAAGCCCTCGATTTCGGGCCTCCCGGCCCGTGTGTCAGCCGATTGGACTAACCGCTGCCACCGGCCCGTACATCACGTCCATGTCCCACCGGGTGAACCCCAGCCGGCGGTACAGGGAAACGGCCGGGGCGTTCTCTGCATCGGTGTACAGCATGACCGCGTGCAGCCCCAGATCCTGGAGGTGTTTGATGCCCGCAATCGTGAGGGCTTTGCCAAGACCCATGCCCTGGGCCTCCGGCGCCACACCCACCACGTAAACCTCGCCAATGGCGGGGTGCGAACCGTGCCGCGGGTGCACCTTGGTCCAGTGGAAGCCCAGCAGCCGCCCATCACGGTCCTCAGCGAGGAGGAAGCCGGCCGGGTCGAACCATTCCTCGGCCATGCGGGCTTCCAAATCCGCCCGGGTCAGGTTGCCCTGCTCCGGGTGGTGCGAAAATGCCGCGCGGTTCACTGCCAGCCAGGCGTCCTCATCCTGCCCCGGCACAAAAGCCCGGACGGAAACACCCTCCGGAAAACCGGCGTCGGGAAGATCGGCGCCCGCGGTCGTCATGCGCATCTTCCACAGTTCGCGCACGGGCGCGTAGCCGTAGCGGGCGGCAAGGTCTGCGGCGGCCTCGTGGTTTCCGTGGGACCAGGCTTTCAGCCCGTCAAAGCCCCGCGTTTCCTTCAACACGCCCACCAGGCGGTCCGCGACGCCCTGGTTGCGGTAGGAGGGGTGTACGGCAATCTCCAGGATTCCGCTGCCGTCCTGTTCGTCGACCACCGCGGCGAAGCCGGCCAGGTCCTGCCCGGTGGAGGGGTCGGAGTCCTCATCGGGGGCGTACAGCGCCAGGGTCAGCAGCGCGTGCTCGGCTGAATCTCCGGCGCGCATCGTGACCAGGGTCTGCTCCGAGATGGACGGATTCCCGTCGGACTCTTCGGCCGCAGCCAGCAGGTCGCGGCAGTCTTTCAGGAGCTGCTGGTCAACCCCGCCTCGGACAACATGGACGGGCCACTTCTCAGGGTGCGCTGAAGTCATGAGGCAAGGCTATACGGGTTGGCGCCGCGGGGCTCAGGCTTCGGTGAGCTCGTCTTCCTGCTGCCGCACCAGCGTCAGCCGGTAGCCCACGTTGCGGACAGTGCTGATCAGGTTCTCGTGGTCCACGCCCAGCTTGGCGCGAAGGCGCCGGACATGGACGTCCACCGTGCGCGTGCCACCGTAGTAGTCGTAGCCCCACACCTCGGTGAGCAGCTGCTGGCGGGTGAAAACGCGGCCGGGGTGCTGGGCCAGGTACTTCAGTAGTTCAAACTCCTTGAAGGTCAGGTTCAGCGGGGCTCCGTTGACGCGGGCGGTGTAGCTTGCCTCATCGATGACCACGCCGGCGGCACGGATTTCGCTGGGGGTGTCTTCCTGTTCGGGCACCGCCCGGGCGACAGAGAGCCGGATGCGGGCTTCCACTTCGGCGGGGCCGGCTGAATCCAGCACGATGTCATCCACTGCCCAGGCGGAGGAGACGGCGGCCATGCCGCCCTCCGTGAGGATCAGCACCAGCGGGGCGCTCAGCCCTGTGGCTTTGAGGAGCTGGGTGAGGGAACGCGCCCCCACGAGGTCTTTCCGGGCGTCCAGCAGCACGATGTCGCAGGGATCCGTCTCGAGCAGGGCCGTGGGCTCGGCGGGGAGGATGTGCACCCGGTGGTTCAGCAGTTCCAAGGCAGGCAGGATGTCAACCGAAGAGCCGGTGCTGTTCGTCAATAACAGGATGTGCGACATTGTTCCTCCAAGGGCCGTCCGCGCATCGTTGGGCGACTAAAACCGGATTCTCACCGGCCGGTACTGGCTCCCACCGTGGACGTGAGGCCGGCAAAAACAACTGCCGGCCCGCCATCCCCGCAGGGAGTTTAGCTGAACCTTGAGTATACCCGGCACCCCCTTCTGAGCCAGAGATTCCCGCCCCGCAACGGTACGTTTTGCGACATATCCCGTTCATATAGGGCAGGATTGGGGCAGGGCGGCATGCCCTGCCACGAAGGGGCGGACTCCGCCCTCGGTCTACGCCAGGATGGGATTGCAGCGCAGTGAGTGCAGAGACTAAGCACAGGCCGGGCTCCGAATGACGGCAGATCTGCAGGCGCCCGCGCGTTCGCTCGGCTCCTGGACCATCGGGCTGGTGGGAATAGCCGGACTCGCAGCGATCATCGCCGGGGTCTACACCTCCCGCGAGGCCCTGGTGGCCGTCGCCGTCCTGATCGCCGCCGCCGTCGGCATCGGCTGGCCGCACTTCCTCCGCATCCCCGCCAAAAAAACGCTAGCCGCCGTCATTGCCCTGCCGGGCGCTGGCTCGGCGCTCGCCGCAGCTCTGGCTCCGGCTCCGGGGTACCTGGACTGGACGCCGGGGTTCCTGGCGCTGGGAATGATGGCGGTTTTTGTTGTGCAGCTGATCCGCGGAACCGGGCAGGCGCAGCGGCTCGAATCAACCCTCGGCTGCTGCGTGGGGGTCCTGCTGTCCTGCCTGGGAGCGGGATGGATAGCCGGAGCGCGCCTTGACGGTATCCGGGAGATGCTCCTGGTGGCGGCCATCAGCGCAGCGGTGGCCCTGCTCGCGGGGCTGATCCGGTGGCCGGACAGCGTAGTGGCACCTTTGGGCATCGTCCTGGCCGGGCTGGCAGGACCGCTGGCCGGGCTGGTGCTTTCGGACATCGCCGTCCTCCCTGCCGCCATTTTCGGCGTGGTGGTGGGCGCTGTGCTGGCCAGCTTCCGCCGCCTGGTCACCCTCCGGGGTGCTCCCCTTAACATTCCCGCGGCCCTTGCCATGGGCCTGGCGCCTGTTTCAGCCGTGGGTTCCCTTGCTTACTTCATAGACAAACTACTCATCTACTAACGGTTAGGATGGCATCATGTCCGTACTTGCATTTGAAATCTTCTTCCTTGTCCTGCTCGGCATCGCGAGCCTGTCCATGGCCTGGTTCGCAGGCTTCGTGGTGTACCGCCTCTTCAAAGGCCAGAAGTAGACCGCTCTCCAGCTACCTGTAATCCCGAGGTAAATAGCTGTGCCCATTGAGATCCCTACAGACCTGACCCCGGAACTTGTTCCGCTTTCCTGGCTCATTGGTGAGTGGGAGGGCCGCGGCCGGCTCGGCAGCGGAGACGAGGACTCTGAGCATTTCCTGCAGCACGTCTCGTTTACGCACAACGGCCTGCCGTACCTCCAGTACCGTGCCGAGAGCTGGTTGACGGACGACGACGGCACGCGCCTGCGGCCGCTCACCGTCGAGACCGGTTTCTGGGCACTGGAGCGCAAACAGTTGGATGCCGACGGTGGCCCGGGCCTGGTGCCTGCGGACATCGTGCCGGTGCTGAAGAGCGCCGACGAGGTCGAAGCCCTGCGCAACAGCGAAGGCGGCTTCGACATCTCGGTGTCCATCGCCCACCCCGGAGGTATCACTGAGCTGTACTACGGCCAGATCAAGGGTCCGCAGATCCAGCTCACCACCGACATGGTGATGCGCGGCAGCCACTCCAAGGACTACAGCGCGGCTACCCGCATCTTCGGCCTGGTGGACGGGAACCTGTTGTGGCGCTGGGATGTCGCGACAGGGGGAGAAGGAGGCAAGGGCCTGGAAGCGCATGCCTCAGCCTTCCTGAAAAGAGTTACCTGACCCGGAAGGCGCGGCACCGTGGAAAAAGACGCAGCACAAAGCCCCAAGGACTACAGCGACCTCAAGGCTGTCTTTTTCAACGGCACCCTGAAAAGATCCCCGCAGACCTCCAACACGGACGGCCTGATCAACATCAGCCGCCTGATCATGGAAAAGCAGGGCGTCACAACCCGGGTGATTCGCACAGTGGACCACGACATCGCCAGCGGCGTGTACCCGGACATGACCCAGTACGGCTGGCAGACCGATGAATGGCCACAGCTCTACCCGGCCGTCCAGGAAGCGGACATCGTGGTGGTGGCTGGAGCCATCTGGCTCGGCGACAATTCCTCGCAGACCAAAAAACTCATCGAACGCCTCTACGCCCACTCCGGCGAACTCAACAGCAAGGGCCAGTGGGCGTTCTACCCTAAAGTGGGCGGCTGCCTGATCACCGGCAACGAGGACGGCATCAAGCACTGCTCCATGAACGTGCTCTACAGCCTGCAGCACATCGGCTTCAGCATCCCGCCGCAGGCCGACGCCGGCTGGATCGGGCCGGTGGGCCCCGGCCCCAGCTACCTGGACGAGGGGTCCGGGGGGCCCGAAAGCGACTTCACCAACCGCAACGCCACCTTCATGACCTGGAACCTCCTGCACCTGGCCCGCATACTCAAGGACGCCGGCGGGCTGCCGGCCTACGGCAACCTGCCCAACGAATGGGCCGCCGGAACCCGGTTCGATTTCGAAAACCCGGAATACCGATAACTGCTGCCGGTGGTTGAGCCTGTCGAAACCCCGCCATTGCCAAAGCCGGAATACCCACTGACTGAAGGACGTTGCCCCAAGTATGACTATCCCCAGCCCTCTGTTGTCGCGCCCTGGTGCCGTTGAGGCCGCCGGCGCGGACGCCGGCGTCGCCTCCCACTACGGCGAGCCCCTGCGCGAGCAACGGGCACTCGCAGCCGGAACCGCCGTCGTCGACCTTTCCCACCGCGGCGTGGTCACCGTCAGCGGCCCGGACCGGCTGAGCTGGCTAAATACCCTGTCCTCCCAGCAGGTCACCAACCTGGCGCCGGGGGAGTCCAGCGAACTGCTGCTCCTGAGCGTGCAGGGCCGCATCGACTTCGACGCCCGGGTGGTGGACGACGGCGGGACCACCTGGCTGATCGTCGAGGCCGCCGAAGCAGCGCCGCTGGCGGAGTTCCTCAACAGGATGAAGTTCATGCTGCGGGTGGAGGTGGCTGACGTTTCGAACGACTGGGCCGTGGTGGGCAGCACCAAGGCCGTTCCCGAATGGTCCGGCCTGCTGGCCTGGCAGGACCCGTGGCCGCATGTCAGCGCCGGTGGCTTTTCCTACGCCACCGTCTCCGAGGAACGCCACCCCGGCCTGGAGCGGCCCTGGTTCGAATACCTCGTTCCCTCGTCCGCCCTGGAAGAGACGGTTGCCGGGCGGCCGCTTGCCGGCGTCCTGGCCGCCGAGGCGCTCCGCGTCGCGGCCTGGCGTCCCCGCATCGGCGCGGAAACGGACGACAAGACCATTCCGCACGAGCTGGACCTGCTCCGCACGGCAGTGCACCTGGCCAAGGGCTGCTACAAGGGGCAGGAAACCATCGCCCGCGTCCACAACCTGGGGCACCCGCCGCGGCGCCTCGTCTTCCTGCAGCTGGACGGATCGCAGCACACCATGCCCGCCGCCGGAAGCGCGGTCCTGGTGGGCGACCGCAAGGTGGGCGCCGTCACATCCGTGGCCCAGCACTACGAAATGGGCCCGGTGGCCCTGGCGGTCATAAAGCGTTCCGTCGCTTCGGATGAGATACTGACGGTCCTGGACGGGGACGAGCCGTACACCGCCAGCCAAGAACTCATCGTCGCCCCCGACGCCGGCCAGGTGGTGGGGCGCCAGACCGGATTCCTCAGGGGGCCACGCTGATGACTGACAACGCCGCACCAACGGCAGGGCCCGACGACGACGCCGTCGCCCTCGCGCACACGCTCTTCCAGGGGGCCAGGGAAGGCAACACGGAGCTGCTCCGCGCCTATCTCGAAGCGGGGGCCCCGGCCAACATGACCAACGCCGCGGGGGATTCCCTCCTGATGCTCGCCGCCTACCACGGCCACGTGGACACGGTGCAGCTGATCCTGCAGCATGGCGCCGAAGCCGATACGGCCAACGACCGGGGGCAGACGCCCCTTGCCGGAGCCGCGTTCAAGGGCTACACGGACGTGGCCCGGGTGCTGCTCGATGCCGGTGCTGATCCTGACGCCGGGTCGCCGTCCGCACGGGCGGCGGCACAGATGTTCGCCCGCCAGGAGATCCTCGACCTCCTGGGCTAGCCTTTCCCGGGTCCGCCCGGCAGCCGACGACTTTTGAAGGATGACCGAGTGGAAAACGTAGCAAAGCCCTGGCCGGCCCTGTGGTCACTGGTGATCGGGTTCTTCATGATCCTGATCGACAGCACCATCGTGTCCGTCGCAAATCCGGTGATCATGGAGGGCCTGGGCGCGGACATCAACTCGGTGATCTGGGTGACCAGCGCATACCTGCTGGCGTACGCGGTTCCGCTGCTGATCACCGGCAGGCTCGGCGACCGGTTCGGGCCCAAGAAGCTCTACCTCCTGGGCCTGGTGGTGTTCACCCTGGCATCGCTGTGGTGTGGTCTTGCCGGAAACGTGGAGACCCTCATCGCCGCCCGCGTCCTGCAGGGCCTCGGCGCGGCCATCATGACACCGCAGACCATGGCTGTCATCACGCGGATCTTCCCGCCGGACCGGCGCGGCGCGGCGATGTCCATCTGGGGTGCCACCGCCGGCATGGCGACGCTCGTCGGGCCCATTCTGGGCGGCGTCCTGGTGGACGGGCTGGGCTGGGAGTGGATCTTCTTCATTAACGTGCCCATCGGCATCGTCGGCTTCCTCCTGGCGCTTCGCAACGTTCCCACCCTGAGCACCCACCCGCACAGGTTCGATATCCCCGGCGTGGTGCTCAGCGCCGTCGGGCTGTTCCTGCTGGTGTTCGGCATCCAGGAAGGCGAGACCTACAACTGGGGCATCATCGCCGGGCCGGTCAGCGTCTGGGGCCTCATCATCGCGGGCCTGGTGGTGCTGACGGGCTTTGTGGTGTGGCAGCGGTTCAACAAGGGCGAACCCCTGCTGCCGCTGGGGCTGTTCCGGGACCGGAACTTCTCCCTCGCCAACCTCGGGATCACCATGGTGGGCTTCACCGTGACTTCGTTCGGCCTGCCGCTGATTTTCTACTACCAGATGGTCCGGGGCCTGACTCCCACGCAGTCTGCCCTCCTGATGGTGCCCATGGCCCTCATCTCGGGAGGCCTGGCGCCGGTGGTGGGAAAGATCGTGGACCGGGTCAACCCCAAGTACCTCGCGGCCGGAGGCCTTGTCCTCATGGCAGTGGCCTTGTCCTGGAACGCCCTGCTGATGCAGCCCGGGACGCCCATCCTGCTGTTCCTGCTGCCCAGCGCCGTCCTGGGCTTCGCCAACGCCGGGATCTGGGCTCCGCTGAGCACCACAGCCACCCGCAACCTTCCGCCACGCCAGGCCGGTGCAGGCTCCGGCGTCTACAACACCACCCGGCAGTTCGGTGCGGTGCTGGGCAGCGCGGCCATCGCCGTGCTGATCCAGGCACGGCTGGCGGCCGAGCTTCCCGCGGGAGGACCTGGCGGACCTGCCGGTGAGGGCATGGCATTGGGCGGGACACTGCCCGAGGCCCTGCACAGCGGATTCTCGACGGCGATGAGCCAGTCCATCCTGCTGCCCGCCGCGGTGGTCCTGGTGGGCGCGGCGGTGGCGCTGTTCTTCGCCAAACCCCAGCCGGTCCAGGGCTGGGGTGCCGGTGCGCCGGCGTCAGCCAAGGTGGACGCTGGTCTGGATTCCGCCGGCTGACAGGCCCAGCTTCCGGGCCAAAGCCAGGGAGCCTGTGTTGCTCACGTCCGTGCGCCACTGCAGGGTCAGCCCTGCGGCAAGCGCCTCGTGGGCTGCAATGGATGCAGCCAGGGACCCCAGCCCCTGCCGCCGCCACTCCGGGTCCACCAGGACGCCAAGGTGCGCCAGCAGTCCTTCCCACTCGGAGTACGCGCCGCAGGCAAGGGGAACCCGCCGTCCGTCCACCTCGTGGACGATGGTGTAGCGGTTCTCCAAGTCTGAGAGGCCCACCTCGTTGACGTCGTCCGGCGGGCACCGGCCCTCCAGCTCAATGGCCTCGGGGTTGCCGTGCGAAACGGTCATCTCCTCGGACGGCTGCTGCAGGGGCAGGTCGTCGGCAAAGAAGAGGGCAGCAGCCCCCAGGCCGTGCCCGCCATGGGACCGGGTGAGGGTCAGAAGCGTGACATGCTGCGCCATCTCCTCATCCGGGATGCGGTCCGCCGCGTCGATGACCCACTGCGGCCCGATGAGCGCTGAACTGCCAAACAGCCGCACGAACTCCACGGTCCGCGCCGACTCGTCCGCCCGCACAATGCGTTCTCCGGAGGCCAGCGCAGTGCTGAAAGCGTCATCCGCAAGCCCCAGGCGGCGCGCCCATGCGAGCTGGATGATGGCAGCAGAACCGGGGTCAAGTGTCATGTTCCCAGCCTAGGACGGGCAGGAACCCCAACCGAACAGGACACCTTAGCCGAACAGGACGGCGGCTTCGTCGTAGCGCTTCTGCGGGACGGTCTTGAGCTGGCCCAGGGCTTCCTGGAAGCCGACGTGTTCGATGTCCGTTCCCTTCAGGGCCACCATGGTGCCCCAGAAGCCTTCCACCACGGAGTCGATGGCGGCCATGCCGAGCCGGGTGGCCAGGACGCGGTCGAAGGCGGATGGTACGCCGCCGCGCTGGATGTGGCCCAGGATGGTGGCGCGGGTTTCGATGCCGGTGCGGGCTTCCAGTTCGGGGGCGAGCTGGTCGGCGATGCCGCCCAGGCGGGGCCGGCCGAAGGTGTCCAGGCCGCGTTCGGAGTGCGGGGTTTCCATGTGCTCGGGCACGAACCCTTCGGCGACGACCACCAGGGGTGCGCGGCCGCGGGCGTGGGCTTCATTTACCCATTCGGTGATTTGGTCGATGCTGACCTTTTGCTCCGGGATGAGGATGGCGTGGGCGCCGGCGGCCATGCCGGCGTGCAGGGCGATCCAGCCTACGTGCCGGCCCATGACTTCGGCGATCATGCAGCGGTGGTGGGATTCGCCGGTGGTGCGGAGCCGGTCGATGGCTTCGGTGGCGATCTGGACGGCGGTGTCGAAGCCGAAGGTGTAGTCGGTGGCGTCGAGGTCGTTGTCCACGGTCTTGGGGACGCCGACGATTTTCAGTCCGGCGTCGGTGAGGCGTTTGGCGGCGGCGAGGGTTCCTTCACCGCCGATGGCGATGATCGCGTCGATGCCCAGGCGTTCCATGTGGGCTTTGATGACCTCGGGGCCGCCGCCGTTGTCGAAGGGGTTGGTGCGGGAGGTGCCAAGGATGGTGCCGCCCTGTTTGGCGATGCCGCGGACCATGGTGCGGGGGATGTCGATGATGTCGCCCTCCACCACGCCGCGCCAGCCGTCGAGGAATCCGACGAACTCGTGGCCGTGGATGGCGATGCCCTTGAGTACGGCGCCGCGGATGACCGCGTTCAGTCCGGGGCAGTCGCCACCGCTGGTGAGGATTCCAATTTTCATGTTTCGGCTCAAATCCTGGGAGAGGGTTTACTGGCAGAGCGCCACGCTGAGCTCACCTAGAAGTGTAGTGCGATGTGTGGGGTACGACACAAACCGGTTACAAAAGGCCGCGTTCCATGGCGACCACCACTGCCCTTGTCCTGTCGTCCACATCGAGTTTGTTGAAGACCCGCTGCACACAAACCAGCGGCCCCGCCCGGGAGGGGCGGGGCCGCTGGGGTGACGACGTCAGGGACGGTTCAGTGACCGCCGGTCCAGGAATTCCTGGAGCGGGATGACGTTCCGCTGGTCCGGAAGGACCACCCATGCCAGGAGGTAGAAGATGACGGCCGGGCCGGGGAGGAGGCAGAACAGGAGGAAAGCGATGCGGACGTAGGCCACATCCACGTTCAGCTTGGCAGCGATGCCGCCGAGGACCCCGCCGAGCCAGCGCTGCGGGCCGCGTTTCAGGCCGAAGCCCCTGACGATGCTGAAAAACTTGTCCATGGCCTAAGACTTCCCTGTTGTAGGTTCGTTGTCACGTTTGCGGGCGGAGAGCACGCCGCCCACCACCAGGGCGGCGCCCGCTCCGATCATGAGGCCGATCAGGACATAGGTGCCGTTCAAGGTCACGAATCCCAGCTGGGCCACGATGATGAGCGCGGCGAGCGCCAGGACGATCAGTCCCCACACCACCGTTCCCACCCTCGCAGGTGCCGGGCCGGCAGGGTCCGTGGCCGCCGTCGGGATGTCCGCAGAGTAGGTGCCCGCTGCATGCGGCTCCGGAGCCGGATTGTTGTTGCTCATTTCAGTTGCCTTCCTGAATGGTGACGTTGCTGAAGGTGCCGTCGATCTGGACCACCAGGCGGCTGCCGGGCTCGTCGGTGTTGTAGCTGCTTTCGCGGGTGGTGGTGCCGCCCCGCTGCCCGTTGACCTCGTTGAGGTTTCCCATGGTCATGTCCGCCTTGATATCGACCGGCACGTTGTCCGGGATGACCACTGTGACGTTGCTCGCCGTGATGTCCAGGGGAATGACGACGTCGGACGGCAGCGGAGCGTTGACGGCCAGGTTGGTGAGGTCCACCGTTCCCCGGCCGGCGGTGACGTCGAAGCCGTCGCGGGCCTCAGCGATGCTGGCCGGGCTCCAGTTCACCTGCTGGAACCGCACCCGGTCACCGTTGCCCACCACGTTGTACACGCCGCCGGCGATGAGGGCAATCACTGCGAACAGGCTGAGGATTCCTGCGCTCCGGCCACGCATTCCGGCGATGAGGATCCCCAGGCCAAGGACGGCGGCGGCGCTGGCCCAGACGATGGCATTCGCGGAGTCGCCCAGGTTGATCACGTTGCCGGCGTCAAGGGCCTTGAGTCCGCCGCCTACCAGAAGGGCTGCCCCCGCTGCGATGGCAACGGCCGGAGTGCCGGGACCTGCGGGCCGGGGCTTTGGTGGCCGAGGCGGGGTGGTACCGCCATAAGGGGCTCCGCCGGTGGGACCGCCGGGATAGGAACCGCTGCTGCCGCCGCCTCCGACGGTGCCGTCACCGAAGGAGCTGCCGCCGTATCCGCCGCCGTAGGACGGCATGGAACCCGAGGCTGGATTGGTGCCGTAGCTTGTGCCGGTCGCGGCAAAGGATGACGTGGAGGCTGTTCCGGGATAGCCCGCATCGTACGTGCTGCCGTACGTGCCGCCGTACGCGCCGCCCCGCTGCTGTCCTGCCATGGCGGGCCGGGCGCCCTTGTTGCGCTGGGAGAGGTAGTAGACCAGGTAAATGGCGCCGCCCACCCAGAACACGGTCCAGAGGAATCCGCCGAAGCCGTTGTGGCTCCAGCCCCAGAATCCGCCGCCCAGGCCCGTGAGTCCCAGGATCGTGGCGATCAGCGAACCGGTCATGCCGGTGGACCAGCGGCCGGCTCCGGCTTCCTGCACATGGATTCGTCCGTCCGGTTCGGGAAGGAAGGCCCAGGCAAGCCCGTAGGCCAGGACGCCGACGCCCGCGAAGAGCGTGAGGACAATAAAGACGCCGCGGATGATGAGCGGATCGACGCCCAGCCGGTTGGCGATACCGCTGGAAACGCCGCCCACCCAGCGGTCGCTGCCGCGGTGGATTCCGTGGCCCCGGACCCAGGTGAAGAAGTCCGTTGAAGGGGCAGCGGCGGGGACGCCGTAGCGGGGGCCGGGGTAGCTCTGGCCGGCGCTGTCCTGGCTGGTGTTGTTCGGAGCGGTGTCGTCCGGGGTCGCCTCGGATGAAGCGGACGGGTCCGGAGGTGTTGGTGCGGAGGACGGCAGGGGCTCGGTGGGCCGCTGGCTGCCCGGCCTGGGCAGGGGCTCGGTGGGTTGGTCGTCGTCGGGGGAGGGGGTCTGCGAGTTCATACCTAAATCCTCCCGTTAGGCCTGCGCGGGCTCTACTGGGGGACACCCTGAGCTATCCCTGAGTTACCCCCGGTTGGCACCGGATTGCGGTCCGGGGAACCCTGATCCGTGCTTGGATTGAACCATGACAACCGTCCCCGCAAGGCCCCCGTTGGCCCGCAGCAGCGACCGCGTGATAGCCGGCGTGTGCTCGGGCCTGGCGGTGCATTTGGGTTGGCCGGTAAAAAACGTCAGGGTTGGCATGGCCCTCGCAACCCTCGCCGGTGGTGCCGGCCTGGTCTTCTATGCCTGGCTGTGGATCATGGTTCCCACCGCAGATGAGGCAGCGCGGCGCAGCGCCCGCCGCCCGGCGTCGCCCATTGCTCCTGCCGTAAGCCAGCCGCCGCCTTCCGGACCCCAGCCGCCTGCACCCGCAGGCGGGTACGTGGGCCTGCCCACAAAGGGCGCCGCCACTGCCGGTTTCCCGGGCACAGCAGGCGCCCCTCCGGTCTTAGGAACACCGCCGCTGGACGCCGGCGCACCCGGTGGCGGCCCAGCCGCGTCCGCCGAGGCTCCGGCCCCGCCCTGGTTCCGGGTCCGCAGCATGAGGTACGGCAAAGAGATCCTGCTGGGCAGCGGACTCCTGCTGGTGGCGGGAATCATGATCGCCCAGCTCCTGGGCGTGGACGTTCCCCTCGGAACCCTCATCCCGGCAGCCGCCGTCCTGGGCGGCGCCTCCATCGCCTGGATGCAGCTCGATGAAACCCGCCGTGCCGGCCTTGTAGACAAAACCAAGGCAGACCAGGCAGGCGGCTGGGCGCGCCTGGCGGCCGGCCTGGCGCTGGTGGTGGCCGGCGTGCTGGTGATGGTGTCCGGATCGGGATCATGGGAGCAGACCTGGCTTGCCCTGTTGGCCTCGGTGGCTGTCCTGGGCGGCGTGGTCCTGGTCCTCCTTCCGTGGGCACTGAAATTCTGGCGGGACCTGGAGTCCGAGCGCGCCGGCCGGATCCGGGAAACGGAACGGGCTGAGATCGCCGCCCACCTCCACGATTCCGTCCTGCAGACGCTGGCCCTGATCCAGCGGCGCGCCGGCAACGAGCACGACGTCGTCCGGCTGGCGCGGGCGCAGGAGCGTGAGCTGCGCGGCTGGCTGTTCCAGGATCCCGGCCGGGAAGCCGGGCAGCTCTCGGACAGGATCAAGGCAGTGGCCGCAGAGGTGGAGGACCTCCTGGGCAACGCGGTGGAAGTGGTCAGCGTGGGCGATGCCGCCATGACCGAAGCGCACGAGGCACTGGTCCAGGCCAGCCGCGAAGCGATGCTCAACGCATCGCGGCATGGCGGTGGAACCGTCTCCGTCTACCTCGAGGCATCGGACGCGCAGACGGAAATCTTCATCAAGGACAGGGGCCCCGGCTTTGAGCTTTCGGATGTGCCCGAGGACCGGCTGGGCGTGCGGGAATCGATCATCGGCAGGATGAAACGGCACGGCGGCACGGCCACCATTCTCAACACCGGGAGCGGGACCGAAGTCCGATTGCGGCTGCAGGCGGCGGGGACGGACAACGTGGAAGGGAAATCATGAACGCGAACCAGGGGGCGGCAGTAAGCCGCCCGGCAAACTCCGTCCGCGTGGTCATTGTGGACGACCATGCCATTTTCCGATCCGGGCTGAAGGCTGACCTGGACGCCAGCATCCAGGTGGTGGGTGAGGCCGCCACCGTGGAGCAGGCCATCGCCGTCATCGCCGAGCAGCGCCCCGACGTCGTGCTGCTGGATGTGCACCTTCCGGGCGGCCTGGGCGGCGGGGGCCGGGAGGTCATCGCGGGATCCGCCCCACTGCTGGGGTCCACGCGGTTCCTTGCCCTCAGCGTTTCCGACGCTGCCGAGGATGTTGTGGCCGTCATCCGTGCCGGTGCCCGCGGCTACGTCACCAAGACCATTTCCGGCGCCGAGATCACCGACGCCGTGTTCCGGGTGGCCGGCGGGGACGCCGTCTTCTCGCCCCGGCTCGCCGGGTTTGTCCTGGACGCCTTCGGCACCGCACCGGCGGACATCGCGGACGACGAACTGGACAAGCTCTCGGCCCGGGAACTGGAGGTCATGCGCCTCATCGCCCGCGGCTACAGCTACAAGGAAGTGGCCAAGGAACTGTTCATCAGCATCAAGACCGTGGAGACCCACGTCTCCGCCGTGCTGCGGAAGCTGCAGCTCTCCAGCCGGCACGAACTCACCAAGTGGGCCGCCGAACGCCGCCTCCTCTAGGACGCTCTCTCACCTCCTGCGCATAAAACCCAAACGCCCCATCACCTCCTGCGCCTTAAACCCAAACGCTCCATCACCTTTGGCGCCTTAAACCAAAACGCTCTATCACTCTCCTGAGGAGAGGGATAGAGCGTTTGGGTTTTACCTGCGAAAGGTGAGAGAGCGTCCTACTGGGCCTTGCCCAGGAAGTCCTGCAGGCGCTGCACGCCGGTGGCGAGGTCCTCGTCACCCAGTGCGTAGGACAGGCGCAGGTAACCGGACGGGCCGAACGCCTCGCCGGGAACAACTGCCACCTCAACCTCGTCCAGGATCAGCGCCGCAAGCTCGGCCGACGTCTGAGGGTTGGCCGTACCAGCCGCCGTCGGGAATTCCTTGCCCAGGAGCCCCCGGACGTCCGCGTAGACGTAGAAGGCGCCCTTCGGCGTCGGGCATTCCACGCCTTCGATGGCGTTCAGGCCGGCAACGATGGCCTTGCGGCGGCGGTCGAAGGCCACCTTCATTTCGTCGACGGCGGTCAGCGGCCCGGACACGGCGGCGAGGGCCGCGATCTGCGGGATGTTGGACACGTTGGACGTGGCGTGAGACTGCAGGTTGGTGGCGGCCTTGATGACGTCGGCCGGGCCGATCATCCAGCCCACGCGCCAGCCGGTCATCGCGTACGTCTTGGCGACGCCGTTGAGGATGACCACCTTGTCGCCCAGCTCAGGGGCGGCGGTGGCGATCGAGGTGAAGGGAACACCGTCGTACGTCAGGTGCTCGTAGATCTCGTCCGTGACCACCCAGAGGCCCTTTGCCGCCGCCCACTTGCCGATTTCCGCCACCTGCTCGGGGGAGTAGACAGAGCCGGTGGGGTTCGACGGCGAGACGAAGAGCAGGATCTTGGTCCGGTCCGTGACGGCTGCTTCAAGCTGCTCCACGGTCACCAGGTAGTCCTGCTCCGGGCCGGCGAACACCTCGACGGGCACGCCGCCGGCGAGCCGGATGGCCTCCGGGTACGTGGTCCAGAAAGGGGTGGGGACGATGACTTCGTCGCCCGGGTCCACCAGGGTGGCGAAGGTGTTGTAGACGGCCTGCTTGCCGCCGTTGGTGACCAGCACCTGGGAAGGGTCGACGGCGTAGCCCGAGTCCCGCAGCGTCTTCTCCGCGATGGCCTTCTTCAGCTCGGGGAGCCCGCCGGCGGGGGAGTAACGGTGGTACTTCGGCTGGGTGGCGGCGCCGATGGCTGCCTGCACGATGTAGTCCGGGGTGGGGAAGTCGGGCTCGCCCGCCCCGAACCCAATAACCGGCCGGCCAGCTGCCTTCAGCGCCTTCGCCTTGGCGTCAACGGCAAGGGTGGCGGATTCGGCAATAGCGGATATGCGTTGGGAAACGCGGGCGGCAGACATGGCAGGTCCGTTCTTCGCTTGCAGCCAGGAGGCTGGAATGTGGGATTCGACGAGTTCTACTCTATGCTGTTCACCGGACCCTCCGGGTTGCCGGTTTTGAAATGTGACTGCCTTGCAGGGCGGCTCAAACAGGCTCGCGGAAGGGCCGGAACAGTCTCGTTTTACGAACGCGCAGTTCTTGCGTAGACTGGTTCACCGGTGTTGAAAACACGGATGATGACGTGCGCCCCAGTGCAAGCTGGCTGTTCGTCGTCGGAGAGTGACATTCACTCCATAGGGTAGTGGCGCAATTGGTAGCGCAGCGGTCTCCAAAACCGCAGGTTGCAGGTTCGAGTCCTGTCTGCCCTGCGCAAGCTGCCCCGGGCGAAAATCCGGGGCAAGCGCAGCAACCATGGTTCTGATCAGGGCCGGGTAATCCAACATTGCAAAGATGAGCGAGGACCAGGTGACCGAAACAGCTGCCAGCAGCTCCAAGGGCCGGCCAGCTAAGAAGGACGCCAAGGCAAACTTCTTCGCCCGCATTGCACTCTTTATCCGCCAGATCATCGGCGAACTGAAGAAGGTTGTTGCACCAACCCGCAAGGAACTGATCAATTACACGCTCGTGGTGCTGGTGTTCGTGGCCATCATGATGGTCATCGTCAGCCTGCTGGACATCGGTTTTGGAACCGCTGTCAGCTGGATCTTCGGCGGGACCGGCTCCACGGACAGCTAAGGCTGCAGGGTCCGCAGGCTGCGTGTTCCATCCGGGAAAACCGGAGGGAACAGTGGCGTGCGGAATTGCGCCATTTAAATAGGCATGTTAGGCAATGAGGAAGCAGGAGACCAAGTGTCTGAGCAGGAGCTCGAGGTAACCGAGACTGAGCTGGAAGAGTCCGCGGACATCACGGCAGAAGCCGGTGACGAGTCTGAGGTTGAGTCCTCCGCGCCCGAATCCGACGACGCCGACTCTGACGACGCCGACTTCGACGACGCTGCCGAGGCGGAAGGGGACGCCGCTTCCGGCGAGTCCACGGACGCCCTCGCCGCTGCAGCCGCCACCGCGGCCGCGGACCCAGCTGAGGAATTCAAGGCCAAGCTGCGCCGCCAGGAGGGTGACTGGTACGTCATCCACTCCTACGCCGGCTACGAGAACCGCGTGAAGGCCAACCTGGAAACCCGCATCCAGACCCTGGACATGGAAGATTACATCTTCGAAATCCAGGTGCCCATGGAAGAGGTCGTTGAGATCAAGAACGCCCAGCGCAAGGTCATCAACCGCGTCCGCATTCCCGGCTACGTCCTGGTCCGCATGGACCTGACCGACGCTTCCTGGGGTGCTGTCCGCCACACCCCCGGCGTCACTGGCTTCGTGGGCAACGCCCACAACCCCGTGCCGCTGCGCCTGGACGAGGTCTTCTCCATGCTGGCTCCAGTCTTCGAAGAAGAGCAGGCCGAGAAGGGCAAGCCGGTCAACAAGCAGAACCAGGCCCCCGTGGACGTGGACTTCGAAGTTGGCGAGTCCGTCATCGTCAAGGAAGGTCCCTTCGAGACCCTTCCCGCCACCATCTCCGAGATCAAGGTTGAATCCCAGACCCTCGTGGTCCTGGTTTCCATCTTCGAGCGCGAAACGCCGGTCACCCTGGCGTTCAACCAGGTCACCAAGATCTGATTTCCCAAGAATTCGTCCCGGCGCTGCCCGCTTAGCAGCACCGGAACGGCCGGCCGCCTCGCCATGGCGGCCAAAAACCTGAGGCACGCTCCTGTGTCCCAGGACGTTATTGAGAGAAGGACCCTACATTGGCTCCCAAGAAGAAGGTCACCGGCCTCATCAAGCTGCAGATCCAGGCAGGTGCCGCTAACCCGGCTCCGCCGATCGGTCCTGCGCTTGGCCAGCACGGTGTCAACATCATGGAATTCTGCAAGGCGTACAACGCTGCGACGGAAGCCCAGCGCGGAAACGTCATCCCCGTGGAAATCACGGTCTACGAGGACCGTTCCTTCACGTTCATCACCAAGACCCCGCCGGCTGCAGAGCTCATCAAGAAGGCTGCAGGCGTTGCCAAGGGTTCGGCTACCCCGCACACCGTCAAGGTTGCCAAGCTGACCCAGGCCCAGGTCAACGAGATCGCCTCCACCAAGATGGAAGACCTCAACGCCACCAGCCTCGAAGGCGCAGCGAAGATCATCGCCGGCACCGCCCGCTCCATGGGCATCACGGTCGAGGGCTAGTAACCCCCGCAGCCTTCCGGGCGTCGGGCAATTGACGACGACGGGCGGCACCGCCGGGAAACCGGCGCCATCGAAACATTGAAATGTCGGGCATCCGGGCCGGATAACGAACCGGACCACCGACTGTGGCAGGGCCCAGCGCGGTCCGCAGACCACAACTGCACAAGGAGAAATAAGCAGCATGGCAAAGCGCAGCAAAGCATATGAGGCAGCAGCCGCCAAGATCGACGCGGAGAAGTTCTACGCGCCGTTCGAGGCAGTAACGCTCGCCAAGGACACCAACCCGTCCAAGTTCGACGCCACCGTTGAGGTTGCATTCCGCCTCGGCGTCGATCCCCGTAAGGCTGACCAGATGGTCCGCGGCACGGTCAACCTGCCCCACGGCACCGGTAAGACTGCCCGCGTCCTGGTTTTCGCCACGGGTGACAGGGCTGAAGCAGCAATCGCTGCCGGCGCCGACTTCGTTGGTTCCGATGACCTGATCGAAAAGATCGCCGGCGGCTGGACCGACTTCGACGCCGCCGTTGCCACCCCTGACCTCATGGGCAAGGTTGGCCGCCTCGGTAAGGTCCTGGGTCCCCGTAACCTGATGCCGAACCCGAAGACGGGCACCGTGACCCCCGACGTCACCAAGGCCGTCAACGACATCAAGGGTGGAAAGATCGACTTCCGCGTCGACAAGCACTCCAACCTGCACTTCATCATCGGCAAGGTTTCGTTCGACGCCGTCAAGCTGGCCGAGAACTACGCCGCAGCACTGGAAGAGGTGCTTCGCCTGAAGCCTTCCGCTTCCAAGGGCCGCTACATCCAGAAGGCCACGGTTGCCACCACCTTTGGTCCCGGCATCTCCGTTGATCCCAACGTCACCAAGGTTCTGACCGAGGCGTAAGTCCTCGAAGTTCCTCTTCCGGATCCGTCCGGAATTACAAAAACCGCCCGGCGCCTGCGCCGGGCGGTTTTTGCTTAACTTGTCTTCCCCTTCTGCCTAAGCTGGGGCAATGGCCGAACCGGAGCCCCCCGCCCCAGAAGGTCCTCCTGCGTCCGCCGTGCTGGACATCGCCGCTGTGCAGATCCCGGAGCCCGGCAATGACACCCAGCCGGCCGCCGTCGCGCCTTCCTCCGACTTCGCTATATGCCATTCCATGCGGGTGGCACACGAACTGTCGCTCTGGGGAAACCTGGACCGGTGTCCCACCCTGCAGGAGGCTCTGGAGTTCTGGCGGGGCAACGAGTACGAGGAGCGGCACTTGTACCTGGCCCGCGTTGGCGGGATGCCCGCGGGACTGTGCTCGGTGACCCTTCCCCTGCGGGAGAACACGTCCACTGCCGGAATCGATGTCCTGGTTGACCCCGCATACCGGCGGCAGGGCCTTGGCAGGGCTCTTCTGGACTATGCGGAGGGCAGGGCGGTGGAACGGGGGCGCACGTCACTGGATGCGTATCACGAGGTGCCGTTGGAGCTGGTACGGGCTGGCTCCGATATGGTTCCGGCCAGGTCCGGCGCCGGGGAACTGCCGCTGAATGACCTGGCCACCGCTTTTGCCTCCGCCGCCGGGTATCAGTTGGAGCAGGTGGAGCGGTCAAGCCGGCTGGCCCTGCCCGTCCCTGCGGACCTGTTGGCCGGGCTCGAAGCCGAGGCCTCCGCCTTGGCCGTGGATTACGCCGTCACCGGCTGGGACGACCGCTGCCCCGAGGATCTGGTCCACACGTACGCGGATCTGAAGGCGCGGATGAGCGTGGATGTCCCCACCGCAGGACTCGACTGGGAGCGCGAAGATTGGGATGCAGCCCGCGTCCGGGAGGAAGAGCGCACGTTTGCCCGCAGCGGCGTGCAGTCGGCGGTGGCTGCAGCCCTGTACCGCAGCACGGGGGAACTGGTTGCCTACACGGTCCTGAACTGGCGGCCGGGGGTTCCGGCGTCCATCGCGCAGCAGGACACCTTGGTGTCGGGGGAACACCGCGGCCACCGGCTCGGCCTGCTGATCAAGATCGCCAACCTGCGCCGTGCCCAGGCCAGATGGCCCTCGGCGCGCGCGGTCCTGACGTGGAACGCCAGCGAAAACCAGCATATGCTGGCGATAAATATCGCGCTTGGATTCAAGCCCGCAGGCCTTGAAGGTGAGTGGCAGAAACGGCTGGGATGATGCCCCCAATGGCAAAAGACGTGAAGATCGAGCAGCTATGGATTCCCGACTCAGTGGACGCGCCGGACGCAACGGACTTCCTCGCCGCCGTCGAGGTGGGCCGCAAGGTGAGGATGCAGACGTGGGGGAGTGACGACCTCGCCTACGGCCCGCTTGAAAAGCTCCTCGAGTTTGAGGACCCCTACGAGAGGCAGCTGATCCTCGTTGCCAAAGTGGACGGCGAAATCGTGGGCACCGTGGACATCGCACTGCCCCTTACGGACCACCTGGACCTCGCCGAATTCACCCTCGACATCCTTCCTGAGTATCAGCGCCAGGGTGTTGGCCGGCGCCTGCTCGAAGCTGCAGAACACCTCGCCCGCGCTGAAGGGCGCACCATGATCCTGGTGGACACGAACCACCCCGGCGCTTCCCTCCACGAGTTCGAACAGGCGCAGCTCGTGCCGGGATCGGGGCAGGGCTTCGTCCCGCTGGAGAGCCGCGAAGTCGAGTTCGCGCAAAAGACCGGGTACACGCTCCAGCACATTGAGCAGTTCAGCTCCTGCTCCCTGCCGCTGGACACCAAGCTCGTGGCGGACCTCCAGGCCGAGGCGGACGAGGCCAACAACGGCCGGTACCGGCTCCACCACTGGACGGACCGCTGCCCGGACCAATGGCTGGAAGCCGTCGCCACCCTGGAAAACCAGGCAGGGGCGGACGTGGACCCGTCCCTCGACGTGCCGGTGGAACAGGACATGGTGTTCGACGGCGGCATCCTCCGCGAGGCCGAGGAAGTAGCCATTGCGCAGGGCAGGCGGACGGTGGTCACCGCCGTCGAGCACCTCGCCACAGGTTCGCTCGTGGGACTGACCACCATCACGGTCCTGGCGCACCGCGCCGACGTTGTCTTCCAGGACGACACGATTGTGCTGCAGGAGCACCGGGGCAACAAACTGGGGCTGCTGATCAAGGTGGCCAACATGGAGCGGCTGACCGAACAGTTCCCGGATGCCCGCGTGATCTACACGTGGAACGCCCCGGAAAACCGCTACCTGCTCACCGTCAACCAGCAGCTGGGATTCCACACAGCCGGTGTGACCGGGATCTGGCAAAAGGAGCTTCCGCAGCTGCACACCAGGACCAGCTGAGCCCCGATTTGGTGGTGCAGTGCGTCCTCCCGTAGACTGGGATGACCAAAGACCGTCGGTTGTTGGAAATCCACTCTCCTGAACATAGCTCAACTCTGCAGTTGTGCGCGGAAGATCCAGTGGCTTTCCGGACGAAGGACCCTGACATAGGGCGGCCGGCGCAGGTGAACGAAGCAACGCTCCACGGATTACCGTGTTGAGCCAAGCCCCGTGCATCTGCGCGGGGCGTTTTTAGTTTTAGCTCACCTGAGCGGGGACCGTCGAATACCGGCACTATCCCCGGAAGGAGGGTTATGGCAACGCCTACCAAGGTTTCAGCAGTAGCTGAGATCACTAACGATTTCAAGGAATCGAACGCCGCTGTCCTGACCGAATACCGCGGGCTCACCGTTGCACAGCTCAAGCAGCTGCGTGTTTCTCTCGGCCAGGACACCAAGTTCGCGGTCGTCAAGAACACCCTGACCGCCATTGCAGCCAAGGAAGCCGGCGTCGAAGCATTCGACGGCCAGCTTGCCGGCCCCACTGCAATCGCGTTCATCAAGGGTGACGCAGTTGCCGCTGCCAAGAGCCTGACGGATTTTGCCAAGACCAACAAGCAGCTGGTTATCAAGACCGGTTACTTCGAGGGCAAGGCACTGAACGCCAGCGAAGTTGCCGAACTGGCAGCACTCGAGTCCCGCGAGCTGCAGCTCGCCAAGGTTGCAGGGGTCCTCAAGGCACCCGCCGCCGCAGCTGCACGCATCATTGACGCACTGCGCCTCAAGCTTGAAGAAGAGAACGGTGCACCGGCAGCTGCCGAAGCACCCGCCGCTGAAGAAGCTCCCGCTGCCGAAGCTGAAGCCCCGGCCGAAGCTCCCGCAGCCGAAGAGAACTAATTTCTCTTTACCCCACAAGACTCCGGTGTAAGGCCCGGCCCCGTGCCGCCGAACACCACAACAGGAAGGACGCCTACCATGGCGAAGCTCAGCAACGAAGAGCTCATTGAAGCTTTCAAGGAACTGACCATCATCGAGCTCTCCGAGTTCGTCAAGCTCTTCGAAGAGACCTTCGAAGTTACCGCTGCTGCTGTTGCAGTTGCCGGCCCCGCCGGTGGCGCAGCTGCTGAAGAGGCCGAAGAGAAGACCGACTTCGACGTCGTCCTCGAATCTGCCGGCGACAAGAAGATCGCAGTGATCAAGGAAGTTCGCGCCATCACCTCCCTCGGCCTCAAGGAAGCCAAGGACCTGGTTGACAGCGCACCCAAGGCTGTTCTCGAAGGCGCCAACAAGGAAGCTGCCGAGAAGGCCAAGGAGCAGCTCGAGGCTGCCGGCGCTACCGTTACCCTCAAGTAACAGCGTTTTCCTGGAAAACCCCGTCCACTCCGGTGGGCGGGGTTTTCTGCTTTAACCCAACTGGGTAGCGCCAACTGCCGTTATGACGGTTGAAAACGACACTTAGCGCTACCCAGTTGGGCCGGCCTTCCCCGGGGCGTCTAGGAGGGCTCGGAGATGTCGGCAACCACAGCTTCCAGTGCTGTGGTCAGGGCGTCGGCGTCAACGAAGGCGCTGTAGCCGTGGGCTCCCGCGCCCATCGAGATACGTCGGCCGGTAATGGTGGCGTCCGCGTAGACCGGCCAGGGTTTGGTGCTGCCCAGCGGTGTGATAGTGCCGCGTTCGTATCCGGTGGCCTCGAGCGCCACGTCAGCCGGTGGCAGTGACAGTTTGTTCACGCCCACGAGGGTCCGCAGCTTCGGCCACGAGATCTGGCGGTCGCCCGGGATGAGGGCGAACAGGAACGAGCCGTCCTTGTGCTTGACCACCAGGGACTTGACGATGTCCCCGGGGCTGATGCCCAGGATCCCGGCCGCCTCCTCAAGGCTCTTTGCGGCAGGGCGTTCCACTACCTCCACCTGCAGGCCGCGGGCCGCGGCGTCGGCCAGGAACCGCTCCCGTCCGACGCCGTTCGTTCCGTTTGCGGGTACGCCCGCCATCAGTCGCGGTACAGCAGGAGCGCTTCGCCCTGCCCGCCGCCCCCGCACAGGGACACTGCGGCCTTGCCCGACCCACGGCGCTTGAGTTCATGCGCTGCATGAACTGCCAGGCGTGCCCCGGAGGCGCCGATCGGATGGCCCAGGGCGATGGCCCCGCCATGGATATTGCACTTTTCCAGCGGGTACTCCAGGTCCTTCAGCGACTGCACGGCAACGGAGCCGAACGCTTCGTTGATCTCGATGAAGTCGAGGTCCGAGGGGGTCCAGCCTGCCCGGTCGAGGGCCTTGAAAATGGCGGCCGAGGGCTGGGAGTGCAGTGAGTTGTCCGGACCTGCAACCTGTCCGGGCTTGCCCACCACGGCCAGGTACTCCAGGCCGTGTGCCTCCGCGTAACCGCGGGATGCCAGCACCAGGGCGGCGGCGCCGTCGGACAGGGGCGAGGAGTTGCCCGCCGTGATGGTGCCGTCCGTGACGAAGGCTGCCCGCAGGCCGGCCAGCGACTCAACGGAGGCGTTGGGCCGGATGCCCTCGTCCGTTGCCACGATAAGGGGGTCGCCCTTGCGCTGCTTCACGCTGATGGGGACGATCTCGTCGTCGAACGTTCCATTCTTGGCCGCGAGGGCAGCGCGCTGGTGCGACTGGGCGGCAACGTAGTCCTGCGACGTGCGGTCAATCCCCAGGGTGAGGTTGCGGGTTTCCGTGGAGAGGCCCATCGACTGGCCGTCGAACGCGTCCGTCAAACCGTCATGGGCCGCGGCGTCCAGCGCCTGGATAGATCCATACGTCCAGCCCTGCCGGGACCCGGGCAGCAGGTGCGGCGCCCTGGTCATCGACTCCTGCCCGCCGGCCACCACCACCGAGGCCTCACCGCCGCGGATCATCCGGGCCGCGTCGATGACCGCAGTCAGACCCGAGAGGCACACCTTGTTGACGGTCACGGCCGGGACGTTCCATCCGATTCCGGCGCCAATGGAGCTTTGCCGGGCAGGGTTCTGGCCCGCGCCCGCCTGCAGGACCTGGCCCATGATCACCGCCTCCACGTCGCCGACGTCCACGCCGCTGGCATCCAGGGCGGCCTTCATCGCGTGGGCGCCGAGGTCCACCGCCGTAAAGCTTGCCAGCTGCCCGTTGATTTTTCCCTGCGGAGTGCGTGCTGCCGCGAGGATGACAACGTCACTGTTGTCAGGGGAGTTGCCCATGGTTATCTCTTCCGCTCTGATCCGTTGTGCGCCACTAAAGGCTATCGTGACCCTCGTCACCTATCTATTCAAACGCCGGAACCGCGATGTGCATTCCGTGCGCGGGCTTCCTGCAAGGGGGAGAGGTCCCCATCGCAGCGGGATGCACGACGGCGGCGGCGTGCGTAGGGTGGGCGGCGGAGGCAACTGCGCAGCGGAACGCGCTCCGAAAACAGCGAACGGGAAGCAGTATCGTGAAGAGGATCCTCGCCGCGGCGGCGGTGGCAAGTCTTGCCGGACTGGCGGCATGCTCCACAGCCGCGCCTGCGCCGGGCGGCAGCACTTCATCTTCCGCCCCTGGAACGACCACTTCGGCAGCCCCCCAGGTGCCGTCGTCGGGCACGTCCGACGCAGCAGCCGGGGCCCAAGCGAGCGGCGCCAAGGCGGCATGTGAGTTGTTCAAATCGCTCTACGCAGACCTGCAGGCGGCCGGGAACGACGCCAACGCCTTCGAGGACGTTTACCGGGACGCTGCGGATGCCGAGGACACCGTCTCCGGGAACCTGTCGGGCCTGTTCGCGTCCATCGGCGTCCTCGCCCTGGACTACTCGAGCGAAGTGGAAACCGGCGAGCCTGTGGACCAGGCGTCCAAGGACCTGGTCCGTGACGCCGTCTTCGCCAACTCCGGAACCTGCACCGCCGCGGGAGTCACCCTGCGGCTCTAACCGGCAAGGAAAGTGGTGCTTGCAATCCGGCCGGATGTGGGGTAGACACGTAGGTTATTTTGCCGTATCGTAGATATTTGCGTCTTCCCTGTTTACCTTCAGCCTTCATATAGCGGTGGGCTTTGCCTGGCAGCTGACAATCAACGTGCCGTCAACAACGTCACAGCATAGTCAGCACCGGCCCCGGGTCATATAGCGGAACCGGATGGTAGCACTGCGGAGTCATTCTGCAGGGTGCACAGCGGGGGAGATCTGAAAACGCCTGAAGGTCTGTGGAAGGATCCCTCTTGGTCGCCTCGAGCACCTCTAATAACGAAACCGCTAACACCGCCGACAGCACTGATGGTGCCACTCGCCGGCTCTCATTCGCAAAGATTCACGAACCTCTTGACGTTCCGAATCTGCTTGCCCTGCAGACGGACAGCTTTGACTGGCTGGTCGGCAACGAGCGCTGGCAGGCACGCGTCGCAAAGGCTGTCGAAGAAAACGATCTCAGCGTCGCCACCACGTCCGGCCTGTCGGACATCTTCGAAGAGATCTCCCCGATCGAGGACTTCCAGGGCACCATGTCCCTGAGCTTCTCCGATCCGGAGTTCGCTGACCCCAAGTACACCATGGCCGAGTGCAAGGACCGGGACGCTACGTACTCCGCTCCGCTGTACGTCAAGGCCGAGTTCATGAACAACAACACGGGCGAAATCAAGCAGCAGACCGTGTTCATGGGCGACTTCCCGCTGATGACCGAGAAGGGCACCTTCGTGGTCAACGGCACCGAGCGTGTCGTCGTCTCCCAGCTGGTCCGTTCGCCGGGCGCCTACTTCGAGCGCGCCGCTGACAAGACCAGCGACAAGGACATCTTCACCGCAAAGATCATCCCGTCCCGCGGTGCATGGTTCGAGCTCGAGATCGACAAGCGCGACCAGGTCGGCGTCCGCCTTGACCGCAAGCGCAAGCAGTCCGTTACCGTTCTGCTGAAGGCCCTCGGCTGGACCGAAGGCCAGATCCTCGAAGAGTTCGGCCAGTACGACTCCATGCGAGCCACCCTGGAGAAGGACGCCACCGAGACCCGCGAAGACGCGTTGCTGGACATCTACCGGAAGCTGCGCCCGGGCGAGCCGCCCACCGTCGAGGCTGCCCAGTCCCTGCTGGACAACCTGTACTTCAACTCCAAGCGCTACGATCTGGCCAAGGTTGGCCGTTACAAGATCAACCGCAAGCTGGGCATCGACCGCTCCCTTGGCGACAAGGAAGCCTCTGTCCTGCACGTTGAAGACATCGTCGCCATGATCAAGTTCCTCGTCGCGCTGCACGCCGGCGAGAAGACCATCAAGGGCACCCGCGATGGCCAGGAAGTGGACCTGCGCGTCGAAATCGACGACATCGACCACTTCGGCAACCGCCGCATCCGCGCCGTCGGCGAGCTCATCGAGAACCAGGTCCGCACCGGCCTGTCCCGCATGGAGCGCGTTGTCCGCGAGCGTATGACCACCCAGGACGTCGAGGCCATTACGCCGCAGACCCTGATCAACATCCGCCCCGTGGTTGCAGCCATCAAGGAGTTCTTCGGAACCTCCCAGCTGTCGCAGTTCATGGACCAGAACAACCCGCTCTCGGGTCTGACCCACAAGCGCCGCCTGTCGGCCCTTGGCCCCGGTGGTCTGTCCCGTGACCGCGCCGGCATGGAAGTCCGTGACGTGCACCCGTCCCACTACGGACGCATGTGCCCCATCGAAACCCCTGAAGGCCCGAACATTGGCCTGATCGGTTCGCTGGCATCCTACGGACGCATCAACCCGTTCGGTTTCATCGAGACCCCGTACCGCCTGGTCAAGAACGGCGTCGTGTCCGACGACGTCCAGTACCTGACGGCCGACGACGAGGCTGAGGTGCTCATCGCCCAGGCCAACGCGCCGCTGGACGAGAACAAGAAGTTTGCCGAAGAGACCGTCCTGGTCCGTGCCCGTGGTGGTGGAGGCGAGCCTGTGCTCGTTCCCGCCGAGGACGTCGAGTTCATGGACGTTTCCCCGCGCCAGATGGTGTCCGTGGCTACCGCCCTGATCCCGTTCCTCGAGCACGACGACGCCAACCGCGCACTCATGGGTGCCAACATGCAGCGCCAGGCCGTGCCGCTGGTCCGTTCCGAGGCCCCCTTCGTGGGCACCGGCATGGAGCGCGCCGCAGCCGTCGACGCCGGTGACGTTGTCATCGCCAAGAAGGCCGGTGTGGTCACCGAGGTTTCCGCCGAGCTCGTCATCATGCTCAACGACGACGGCACCGAGACCAACTACCGCATCAACAAGTTCGCCCGCTCCAACCAGGGCAACTGCTACAACCACCGCGTCCTGGTGAACGAAGGCCAGCGCCTGGAAGTCGGCGGCATCATCGCCGACGGCCCGGCAACGGACCAGGGTGAACTCGCACTCGGCAAGAACCTGCTCGTGGCATTCATGTCATGGGAAGGCCACAACTTCGAGGACGCCATCATCCTCTCGCAGCGCATCGTTGCCGAGGACGTCCTTTCCTCCATCCACATCGAGGAGCACGAGATCGATGCCCGCGACACCAAGCTTGGTGCCGAGGAAATCACCCGTGACATCCCCAACGTGTCGGAGGAAGTCCTGGCCGGCCTGGACGAGCGCGGCATCATCCACATCGGTGCCGAGGTTGAAGCAGGCGACATCCTGGTCGGAAAGGTCACCCCGAAGGGTGAAACCGAACTGACCCCGGAAGAGCGCCTGCTGCGCGCGATCTTCGGTGAGAAGTCCCGCGAAGTGCGCGACACCTCTCTGAAGGTGCCCCACGGCGAGTCCGGCACCGTCATCGGCGTGCGCGTCTTCGACCGCGACAACGACGACGAGCTGCCCCCGGGCGTCAACCAGCTGGTCCGCGTCTACGTGGCTGCCAAGCGCAAGATCACCGACGGCGACAAGCTCGCCGGCCGCCACGGCAACAAGGGTGTTATCTCCAAGATCCTCCCCGTTGAGGACATGCCCTTCCTTGCCGACGGCACCCCCGTTGATATCGTCCTGAACCCGCTGGGTGTCCCGGGCCGTATGAACGTCGGCCAGGTGCTCGAGACGCACCTCGGCTGGGTTGCCAAGACCGGTTGGAAGATCGAAGGCGAGCCCGAGTGGGTCAAGCAGCTGCCGAACCTGCCGCGCGAGAGTGGCCAGACCACTGTTGCCACGCCGGTGTTCGACGGTGCCCGCGAAGAGGAAATCACGGGCCTGCTGGACTCCACCAACGTGACCCGCGACGGTGAGCGCCTGATCAACTCCTCAGGCAAGACCCGCCTGTTCGACGGCCGCTCCGGCGAGCCGTTCCCGGATCCGATCTCGGTCGGCTACATGTACATCCTGAAGCTCCACCACCTGGTGGACGACAAGATCCACGCCCGCTCCACCGGCCCGTACTCCATGATCACGCAGCAGCCGCTGGGTGGTAAGGCACAGTTCGGTGGCCAGCGCTTCGGTGAAATGGAAGTGTGGGCGCTCGAAGCTTACGGCGCCGCCTACACGCTCCAGGAACTCCTCACGATCAAGTCCGATGACATCCACGGTCGTGTGAAGGTCTACGAAGCAATCGTCAAGGGCGAGAACATCCCCGAGCCGGGCGTTCCTGAGTCCTTCAAGGTCTTGATCAAGGAAATGCAGTCGCTGTGCCTGAACGTGGAAGTACTTTCCACGGACGGAACCACAATTGAAATGCGTGACTCTGATGACGCAGTCTTCACGGCTGCGGAAGAACTGGGCATCGATCTGTCTCGTGCAGAGCCCAGTTCCGTAGAAGAGGTCTAGCAGGCGGGCGTACGACGGCGGGTGCCCACCCGCCGTCGTACCCCACCTCCCTCTTCCCGTAACCCAAGACTTCAGAATTTAGAGAACAAGAGAGAACAGGGACCATATGTCCAGCGAATCCTCCTTCGGCCTCATGCAGATCGGCCTCGCCACCGCGGAAGACATCCGCGGCTGGTCGTACGGCGAGGTTAAGAAGCCGGAAACCATCAACTACCGCACGCTCAAGCCCGAGAAGGACGGACTCTTCTGCGAGAAGATCTTCGGCCCGTCCCGGGACTGGGAATGCTACTGCGGCAAGTACAAGCGCGTGCGCTTCAAGGGCATCATCTGTGAGCGCTGTGGCGTTGAAGTCACCCGCGCCAAGGTCCGCCGCGAACGCATGGGCCACATCGAGCTGGCCGCACCGGTCACGCACATCTGGTACTTCAAGGGTGTTCCCTCCCGCCTGGGCTACCTCCTTGACCTGGCACCGAAGGACCTCGAAAAGGTCATCTACTTCGCTGCCTACATGATCACCAGCGTCGACGAGGCTGCCCGCCACGAGGAACTGCCCAACCTGCAGGTTGAGCACGACATCGAGAAGAAGCAGCTCATCGACAACCGCGACTCCGACATCGCTGCCATCGCCCGCGACCTCGAAGGCGAAATTGCACGCCTGGAGGGCGAAGGCGCCAAGGCTGCCGACAAGAAGAAGGCACGCGACTCCGCCGACCGCCAGATGGCCAACGTGCGCAAGCGCGCCGACGCCGACATCGAGCGCCTCGAGCAGGTCTGGGACCGCTTCAAGAACCTGAAGGTCGCCGACCTCGAAGGTGACGAAGGCCTGTACCGCGAGCTGCGCGACCGCTACGGCATGTACTTCGAAGGCTCCATGGGTGCCGAAGCCATCAAGAAGCGCCTTGAGAACTTCGACATGCAGGCAGAGTCCGATCTGCTGCGCGACGTCATTGCCAACGGCAAGGGCCAGCGCAAGACCCGTGCACTCAAGCGCCTGAAGGTGGTCAACGCGTTCCTGACCACCAACAACAGCCCGCTTGGCATGGTCCTCGACGCCGTCCCGGTGATCCCGCCGGAACTGCGCCCCATGGTCCAGCTGGACGGTGGCCGCTTCGCGACCTCCGACCTCAACGACCTGTACCGCCGCGTGATCAACCGCAACAACCGCCTCAAGCGACTGCTTGACCTGGGTGCTCCGGAGATCATCGTCAACAACGAGAAGCGCATGCTTCAGGAAGCTGTTGACAGCCTCTTCGACAACGGCCGCCGCGGCCGTCCGGTCACCGGACCGGGCAACCGTCCGCTGAAGTCCCTGAGCGACATGCTCAAGGGCAAGCAGGGCCGTTTCCGCCAGAACCTCCTTGGCAAGCGCGTCGACTACTCCGGCCGTTCGGTCATCGTCGTCGGCCCGCAGCTGAAGCTGCACCAGTGCGGCCTGCCCAAGCAGATGGCCCTGGAGCTCTTCAAGCCGTTCGTGATGAAGCGCCTCGTTGACCTCAACCACGCCCAGAACATCAAGTCGGCCAAGCGCATGGTGGAGCGTTACCGTCCCCAGGTCTGGGACGTGCTCGAAGAGATCATCACCGAACACCCGGTGCTGCTCAACCGTGCACCTACCCTGCACCGCCTGGGCATCCAGGCGTTCGAGCCGCAGCTTGTTGAAGGCAAGGCAATCCAGCTGCACCCGCTGGTTTGTGGCGCCTTCAACGCCGACTTCGACGGCGACCAGATGGCAGTCCACCTGCCGCTGAGCCCCGAGGCGCAGGCTGAGGCCCGCATCCTGATGCTGTCCTCGAACAACATCCTGAAGCCCTCCGACGGACGCCCGGTCACCCTGCCTTCGCAGGATATGATCATCGGCCTCTACCACCTGACCACCAAGCGTGTCGGTTCAGCCGGTGAAGGCCGCATCTTCGGTTCGGTTTCGGAAGCCATCATGGCGTTCGACGCCCGCGAGCTGCACCTGAACTCGCAGGTCAAGATCCGCCTCGAAGGCTTTGTTCCGTACGCCGGCTGGGAAGCTCCCGAAGGCTGGGAGCCGGGTCAGCCCGCTCTCGTCCAGACCTCCCTGGGCCAGGTCCTCTTCAACGAGACCCTGCCCGAGGACTACCCCTGGGTTGAGGCTGTTGCCGACAAGGGCGAACTGTCCCGCATCGTCAACGACCTCGCCGAGCGCTACCCCAAGGTCGTCACCGCGGCAACGCTGGACAACCTGAAGGATGCCGGTTTCTACTGGGCCACCCGTTCAGGCGTCACCGTCGCTATCTCCGACATCGAGGTGCCGGCCGCAAAGCCGCAGATCCTCGCCGGTTACGAGGAGCGCGCCGCCAAGATCCAGGGCCAGTACGACAAGGGCCTGATCGACGACGACGAGCGCCGCCAGGAACTGATCGAGATCTGGAACAAGGCAACCAACGAGATCGCCCAGGTCATGCGTGACAGCCTGTCCCCGATGAACACCATCAACCGCATGGTGTCCTCCGGTGCACGTGGTAACTGGATGCAGGTCCGCCAGATCGCGGGTATCCGTGGCCTGGTGGCCAACCCGAAGGGTGAAATCATCCCGCGTCCCATCAAGTCCTCCTACCGTGAGGGCCTGTCGGTGCTGGAATACTTCATCGCGACGCACGGTGCCCGTAAGGGTCTGGCTGACACCGCGCTGCGTACCGCCAACTCGGGTTACCTGACCCGTCGTCTGGTGGACGTCTCGCAGGATGTCATCGTCCGCGAAGAGGACTGCGGCACTGAGCGTGGCCTGGTCACGCCCATCGCCGTCGCCGATTCCAACGGCGAGCTGGTACTGGACGAGAACGTCGAGAACAGCGCCTACGCACGTACGCTGGCTGTCGACGTCGTGGACTCCGAGGGCAACGTCCTCGCAGCCGCCGGCACCGACTGCGGAGACGTCGTCATCGACGAGCTCTTCAAGGCCGGCATCACCGAGGTCAAGGTCCGCTCCGTACTCACCTGTGAGTCCAGCGTCGGTACCTGCGCCCTGTGCTACGGCCGTTCACTGGCCACCGGCAAGACCGTGGACATCGGCGAGGCCGTGGGCATCATCGCCGCACAGTCCATCGGTGAGCCCGGTACCCAGCTGACCATGCGTACGTTCCACACCGGTGGTGCAGTCTCCGCCAGCGGTGGCGACGACATCACCCAGGGTCTGCCCCGTATCCAGGAGCTCTTCGAAGCCCGTACTCCGAAGGGTGTTGCACCGATTGCAGAAGCAGCCGGCCGCATCACCATCGAAGAGTCCGAGCGCCAGATGCGCCTGGTCATCACCCCGGATGACGGAACCGAAGAGATCGCCTACCCGGTCCTTCGCCGTTCACGCCTGCTGATCGAAGACGGCGACCATGTCACCGTCGGCCAGAAGCTGATCAACGGTCCGGTGGATCCCAAGCAGGTTCTGCGCATCATGGGTCCCCGTGCGGCACAGAAGTTCCTGGTGGACGAGGTCCAGGGCGTGTACCGCAGCCAGGGCATCGGTATCCACGACAAGCACGTCGAGGTTATCGTCCGCCAGATGCTGCGCCGCGTCACGGTCATTGAGTCCGGCGAATCGGACCTGCTCCCCGGCGAACTCGCCGAGCGCAGCCGCTTCGAGGACGCCAACCGCCGCGTTGTGTCCGAGGGCAAGACTCCGGCTTCCGGACGTCCTGAGCTCATGGGTATCACCAAGGCGTCGCTGGCCACCGAGTCCTGGCTGTCCGCAGCTTCCTTCCAGGAGACCACCCGCGTCCTGACGCAGGCGGCCATGGAAGGCAAGAGCGACCCGCTGCTGGGCCTCAAGGAGAACGTGATCATCGGTAAGCTGATCCCGGCCGGCACGGGCCTCCCGCGCTACACCGAGGTCACCGTGGAGCCCACTGAAGAAGCAAAGGCCAACCTGTTCACCGGCCCCAGCGCATTCAGCGACTTCTCGTACGACACCCTGGGCGGTGACGGAGCTCCCGAGTTCCACGCCATCCCCCTGGATGACTACGACCTGGGCAACGACTTCCGCTAGCCCCTAAAGCAACGCGGGGTCACTTACGGCCCAATCCGCACCCCGGATTGGGCCCGTAGTGACCCCGCGTTGCTGTTTAACGTCGTGCAGCCGGGGGAGTGGCCGCCGATTAAGGCATGGAGACCGTCCATGCTAGACTTGTTACCAATTGTTATTGTGGCAGTGGATGAGTGCGCCGGTTCCAGCTGAAAGGCTGAACCAGAGCGACGTTTCCGGTTTGCAGGGTTCTTGTGCAACGTATGCCACATTTTTGCATGCCTAGGGACTGTTGAAGACGCCAGTCGTGTCCCGGTGTGCGATCCGACTATTAAGGCTTCGCCTTCACCGCCCTGGAGATCTTCTTCGAGGCCCGGGCGGCGGGGCAACGCAACAAGAGAGTGGCCGGAAGCGGCCGCTCCGGATAAAACGGAGAACACGAGAGTGCCTACGATTAACCAGCTGGTCCGCAAGGGCCGCACGCCTAAGGTCTCAAAGACCAAGGCTCCCGCGCTTAAGGGCAGCCCCATGCGCCGCGGTGTTTGCACCCGCGTCTACACCACCACCCCGAAGAAGCCGAACTCGGCTCTGCGTAAGGTGGCACGTGTGCGCCTCAACGGCGGCGTTGAAGTAACCGCCTACATCCCCGGTGTTGGCCACAACCTGCAGGAGCACTCCATTGTGCTCGTTCGCGGTGGTCGTGTGAAGGACCTCCCGGGTGTCCGCTACAAGATCGTCCGTGGCGCCCTCGATACCCAGGGTGTCAAGAACCGTAAGCAGGCACGCAGCCGCTACGGCGCAAAGATGGAGAAGAAGTAATATGCCTCGCAAGGGTCCGGCCCCCAAGCGGCCGCTCGTACTAGATCCCGTTTACGGCTCCCCGCTGGTGACCCAGCTCATCAACAAGGTTCTTGTTGACGGCAAGAAGTCCACCGCAGAGCGCATCGTTTACGGCGCCCTCGAAGGTGCCCGTGCAAAGTCCGGCGGCGACCCCGTTGCAGCCCTCAAGAAGGCCATGGACAACGTCAAGCCTTCCCTCGAGGTCCGCTCCCGCCGCGTCGGTGGCGCCACCTACCAGGTTCCGGTTGAAGTGAAGCCGGGCCGCTCCACCGCACTCGCCCTGCGCTGGCTGGTTGGCTACTCCAAGGCCCGCCGCGAGAAGACGATGACCGAGCGCCTCCAGAACGAAATCCTGGATGCCTCCAACGGTCTCGGTGCCGCTGTGAAGCGTCGCGAAGACACCCACAAGATGGCCGAGTCCAACAAGGCCTTCGCACACTACCGCTGGTAATACTCCCCGGACGCCGCCGGCTCAACCGAGCCGGCGGCGAACGTGTAGTCCATCCCAAAAGGAGACCCCGTGGCACAGGACGTGCTTACCGACCTTAGTAAGGTCCGCAACATCGGCATCATGGCCCACATTGATGCCGGCAAGACCACCACAACCGAGCGCATCCTGTTCTACACGGGTGTGAACCACAAGATCGGCGAAACGCACGACGGCGCTTCGACCACTGACTGGATGGAACAGGAAAAGGAACGCGGCATCACCATCACGTCTGCCGCCGTGACCTGCTTCTGGGAAAACAACCAGATCAACATCATCGACACCCCCGGCCACGTTGACTTCACCGTTGAGGTTGAGCGCTCCCTGCGCGTCCTCGACGGCGCCGTTGCCGTCTTCGATGGCAAGGAAGGCGTTGAGCCGCAGTCCGAGACCGTATGGCGCCAGGCTGACAAGTACAACGTTCCGCGTATCTGCTTCGTCAACAAGATGGACAAGCTGGGTGCTGACTTCTACTTCACGGTAGACACCATCATCAGCCGCCTCGGTGCCAAGCCGCTGGTTATGCAGCTGCCCATCGGTGCCGAGAACGACTTCATCGGCGTCGTGGACCTGCTCTACATGCGCGCACTCGTCTGGCCTGGCGATGCCAAGGGTGACGTGACCATGGGTGCCAAGTACGAGATCCGCGAGATCCCGGCTGACCTCCAGGAAAAGGCTGAAGAGTACCGCGCAGCTCTCGTTGAGACCGTTGCCGAGTCCTCGGAAGAACTCATGGAGAAGTACCTTGAGGGCGAAGAGATCTCGATCGACGAGCTCAAGGCCGGCATCCGCAAGATGACCATCAACTCCGAGCTCTACCCGATCTTCTGCGGTTCTGCATTCAAGAACCGTGGCGTTCAGCCCATGCTCGACGCCGTGGTGGACTACCTGCCGAACCCGCTCGACGTCCCGCCGATGGTCGGCCACGACCCCCGCGACGAAGAGAAGGAACTGACCCGCAAGCCTTCCGCTGAAGAGCCGTTCTCGGCCCTCGCATTCAAGATTGCGGCCCACCCCTTCTTCGGCCAGCTCACCTTCATCCGCGTGTACTCCGGTCACGTGGAAGCAGGCGCCCAGGTGGTCAACTCCACCAAGGGCAAGAAGGAGCGCATCGGCAAGCTGTTCCAGATGCACGCCAACAAGGAAATGCCCGTTGAGGGCGCTACCGCCGGCCACATCTACGCAGCCATCGGTCTGAAGGACACCACCACGGGTGACACCCTGTGCGACTCCGCCAACCAGATCGTCCTCGAGTCCATGAGCTTCCCGGAGCCCGTGATCTCGGTTGCCATCGAGCCGAACACCAAGGGTGACCAGGAGAAGCTCTCCACGGCTATCCAGAAGCTCTCCGCTGAGGACCCCACCTTCCAGGTGTCCCTCAACGAAGACACCGGCCAGACCATCATCGCCGGCATGGGCGAGCTCCACCTGGACATCCTGGTGGACCGCATGCGCCGCGAATTCAAGGTCGAAGCCAACGTTGGTAAGCCGCAGGTTGCCTACCGCGAAACCATCAAGCGTGCCGTGGAACGCCACGACTACACGCACAAGAAGCAGACCGGTGGTTCGGGTCAGTTCGCAAAGATCCAGATCGCGATCGAACCGCTGGACACTGCCGAGGGCGAGCTGTACGAGTTCGAGAACAAGGTCACCGGTGGCCGCGTTCCCCGCGAGTACATCCCGTCTGTTGACGCTGGTATCCAGGATGCACTGAACGACGGCGTCCTGGCCGGTTACCCGGTTGTGGGCATCAAGGCCACGCTGGTTGACGGCGCGTACCACGATGTTGACTCCTCGGAAATGGCGTTCAAGATCGCCGGCCGTATGGCTTTCAAGGAAGCTGCACGCAAGGCGAACCCCGTTCTGCTCGAACCGCTGATGGATGTCGAGGTCCGCACCCCTGAGGAATACATGGGTGAAGTTATCGGTGACCTCAACTCCCGCCGTGGCCAGATGCAGTCCATGGAAGATGCACAGGGCGTCAAGGTCATCCGCGCACACGTCCCGCTGTCCGGCATGTTCGGCTACATCGGTGACCTGCGCTCCAAGACCCAGGGCCGCGCTGTGTACTCCATGACGTTCAACAGCTACGCCGAGGTCCCGAAGGCAGTTGCCGACGAGATCATCCAGAAGACCCGCGGCGAATAGTCCTTCGGACGTTCGAAGCGAACAAACTCGGGTGCGCTTGCCGGCAACGGAAAGCACAGCCGGTGCAGGTGGCCGGGTACGGTCAAGGCGGTTTCCGGCCATCTGCACGAACAGGCTCGAGGGACTAGTATTAGTTCCTGAATCTGCAATTTCACCAATCCAAAGCCCCCCAAGTAGACTTACCTGAGTTTCCGCCGCGACAAGCGCGGCTGAAGGGTATGTCATTTGAAAACGTTCTAGGAGGAACCTGTGGCAAAGGCAAAGTTCGAGCGGACTAAGCCGCACGTTAACATCGGCACCATTGGTCACGTTGACCACGGTAAGACGACGTTGACGGCCGCCATTTCCAAGGTGCTGTACGACAAGTACCCGACTCTCAACGAGAAGCGTGACTTCGCGTCGATCGACTCTGCACCCGAAGAGCGTCAGCGCGGCATTACCATCAACATCTCCCACGTTGAGTACCAGACCGAGAAGCGCCACTACGCACACGTAGACGCTCCCGGTCACGCTGACTACATCAAGAACATGATCACCGGTGCTGCCCAGATGGACGGCGCAATCCTCGTGGTTGCTGCTACCGATGGCCCCATGGCTCAGACCCGCGAGCACGTTCTGCTCGCCCGCCAGGTTGGTGTTCCCTACCTGCTGGTCGCGCTGAACAAGTCCGACATGGTTGACGACGAAGAGCTCCTCGACCTCGTCGAAATGGAAGTTCGTGAGCTCCTCAGCTCGCAGGGCTTCGATGGCGATGAGGCTCCGGTTGTTCGCGTTTCCGGCCTGAAGGCCCTGGAAGGCGACCCCGAGTGGGTCAAGTCCGTTGAGGACCTGATGGCAGCTGTCGACGAGTCCGTTCCGGACCCCGTACGTGACCGCGACAAGCCGTTCCTGATGCCGATTGAAGACGTCTTCACCATCACCGGCCGTGGCACCGTTGTTACGGGCCGCGCCGAGCGTGGAACCCTCGCCATCAACTCCGAGGTCGAGATCGTCGGCATCCGCCCGGTCCAGAAGACCACGGTTACCGGTATCGAGATGTTCCACAAGCAGCTCGACGAAGCCTGGGCCGGCGAGAACTGTGGCCTGCTGCTCCGTGGCCTGAAGCGCGACGATGTCGAGCGTGGCCAGGTTGTCGTCAAGCCGGGTTCCATCACCCCGCACACCGACTTCGAGGCCAACGTCTACATCCTGTCCAAGGACGAAGGCGGACGTCACAACCCGTTCTACTCCAACTACCGCCCGCAGTTCTACTTCCGCACCACGGACGTAACCGGCGTTATCACCCTGCCCGAGGGCACGGAAATGGTTATGCCTGGCGACAACACTGAGATGACCGTTGCGCTCATCCAGCCCATCGCTATGGAAGAGGGCCTCGGCTTCGCAATCCGCGAAGGCGGCCGCACCGTTGGTTCAGGACGCGTTACCAAGATCATCAAGTAGTCCTTGCTGATCAACGGATGTCCGGGATGTAATCCCGCGTAGTCCCCGGAAAACCCCGCTGCTGTGTGCAGCGGGGTTTTCTTTTGCTAGTATTAATCCACTCATTGGATTAATAGCAGCTGCACGCTGCTGCTTCCTGAAAGGGCCCTGGCATGAGGGACGAATCATACGAAGCCGGGTACCGGGCCGGCCACCTGCAGGGCTGGCTGGATGCTATGGCAAAAGTCGCCCAGGACCAGCCGCAAAGAGCGGCTGTCCCGCAGGCGGCTGCCGTGCCGCAAACCGTTCCGCCAACTATGCCCGGGTCCGTGTCGCCCCGGGTTGTCCAGGGGCAGCCGCTGCCGAAACCCCGGCCACTCATTCAACAGCCGGCCCCTCAGAAACCGGCCCGCCCGTCCGAAACTCCGGCGGAACGGCAGGCACGCCGTGAGCGCCGCGACCGGCAAAACATCAACGTCACCCTGTACGTGGCCAGCCTGCTTCTCGTGGCGGCTGCCGCGTTGTTTGTAGGGACCGGCCTCCCGCCGACGCTCCGCTTCGCAGGGGTCTTCGCTGTTGCCTCCTTGTTCTATGCCTCCGGGTTCGTCCTCCAAAGCAAGGTGCCCCGGCTGAAGCCTGCTGCCGTGGCCTTCACCGGCACCGGACTCGCGCTGGTTCCCGTGATCGGCCTGGCGCTGTACAACTTCGCCTGGCACAACGGGCCTGCTGCCTGGCTGACCACGTCCGTCATCGGAACCGTTGCCTACATCGTGGCCGCCCGTCGGCTCGAGAGCCGGGTCCTGGCGTACCTCTCCCTGACCTTCGTCATCTCCACGGCATGGTCGGGAATTGCAGTGCTGGGGGCGGCCCTGGTCTGGTACTTCGTTGCGCTCATTGGCGTGGCCGTGATCCTTACGGTGCTGTCCCTGGTGAAGCCGGGCTGGCTTCCGCCCTTGTTCGCGAGGCCGCTGGCCACCCTGCATCCGGTTGTGGTTCCAACGGTGGCCGTGGTGGTGACCTTCTTCCCGCTGCTCCTGACGCGGGTGGAGTACGCACTGGTCATGGCGCTGTGCGGTGCGTACTTCGGTGTTGTCGCGGCTGTGCCGGCTGCACAGTACCGGGTGCGCCATTTCTATGCTGCGAGGGCTACCCTCACGGTGGCCGGCGCCATTGCCGCCTGGGAGCTGACCGGGCACGGGGCAGACGCCCTGTTTACCGCAGCTGGATTGCTCGCGCTCCAGTCCATTGCCGTTGCCTACAGCGGGGAACGGCTGGACGCGTGGTTCCCTCGTGTGCCCGGCCAGGCCTTCCGCCTGGGCAGGCGGACAAAGACGTCCGACGGCGGCGCCTTGCTGAAGCGCTGCCCCTGGCACTTTGACGCCCTGGCGACGTTTTGGGCCCAGTTTGTGGTGACGGCAGCCTTCGCTGGAAGCGTTGTTCTTGAGGCCGCGTTGGCCGCCGAGACGGGAAGCGATGGGCCGCTCCCGCTATGGCTCCCTCTGTACCTTCTGCTGCTGACCAGCTTCGTGGTGGGTGCCAGGTTGGGAGCGGGTGCGCAGTTTCTCCCGTTCACGGCTTTGGTGCTTGCAGGGGTGGTACTCCCGACCTTGGGGGAGTGGGCTTTCGCCGTGATGCTGGTCCTGGCGTCGGTAATTTGGCTGGTCCGGGGACTCCGCACGGGCAGCGGGCTGCGGCGTTTGATGATGTTCAATGCCAGGGTGGCGGTTACACTGGCGGTGCCCTCGGTGGTGGCAGCGTTTACGGAGGGGCGGGCGCAGGACCAGGCCGTGTGGTTCAGCCTCGTAGCCGCGGCGGCCGGGCAGCAAGTCCTCTCTGCGGCACTTCAGCGCGCCGGACGTTCGGTGCTGGCGCCGCAGGCCACACTCATTGGCTGCTCCGGCCTGGGCGTGGCAGCGGTTGCTGTTCTGGCGTCTGTTGAGGGTGGACCGGTCAGCTGGCTGACCTGGGGTTCCATCCTGCTGCAGGTGGCGGCAGCCTGTGCCGTTGGCCTGCTGCTGGTCCCGCGCCCTGCGGAGGACGGTGGCTGGCGCGCCAGCGTGGGTGAAGGGGTGCCGCCGGTGACCGTGGCAGTGATGGTGGGATTCGCATTCCAGTGGGTGTCGCTGGGCGCCGGAAACACGGCCTTGTTGCTGTTTCTGGCTTACCTCACCGGAACCGGGCTGCGCCTTCCTGCGCGCCTGCACCGCTGGAGCTACTGGTGGATGGGCCGCGCAACGGGAACACTCCTGGCCATCACAGCCTTTGAGCAGCTCACCCGGACTGCAGGTGCTCCTGTCCTGGGCGGTGAGGACGTTCAACCGGCTGCCGTCCTGGGGTTGGTGCTAGGGCTCCAGGTGGCACTGGTCCTGGCAGCCTACCTGCTGCACCGGGCGCCGCGGGGCGCGGTCATCGACGCCGGCTGTGTCATCCTTTTGCAGGTGGCAGCATGCGCCTTCCTCGCCCCGCTGGGTGAAGGAAGCTGGCAGAACCTCATGGTCCCGGCCGTTGCCGCCGTTTTCGCGGCAGGTGCGGGCTATGTGTTGCGGCGGGAAGCGGGCGCACCCTGGTTCGCTCCGGCGTCGTTCGTTGTCCTGATGTTCCTGTCCGCGGGCAACCTGACGCTCGTGGAGTTGCTGCTGGCCATCTTCGCTCTTTTTGCCGCTGTGATGGTGGCCGCCGCCCCTCAGCCGGTGCGTAAGGGCTGGTACTTCGTGGCAGCAAGGGTGCTCACAGCCGCCCTGGCCGTGGTCTTCAGCTACGACGTTACGGCGTCCCCCGCAGCGGTGTCAGTGACCTTCGCCGGGGTCCTTGTGGCGCAGCATGCCGTGCGCTGGGTGATGCGCTTCCGCCTGCAGACCGTCCCCTTCCAGCAGGCGGCTGTGTGGATCACGCTGGGCAGCCAAGCAGTTCTTCCGCTCATTTATGCCTTGCAGTACAGCCGGAACGGCAATGACGACGGCGGCCGCTGGGTGGTGCTCCTTGAACTCGCTCTGCTGCTGGCATCGGCTGCCGTGGCCCGGCGCCTGTTCGCAGCCCGCGGGGCGCTGTACTTCGGCGTCTGGGCGCTCCTGTTTGCCGTGTTCACGCTGAGCCCGTTCGTATCCTTCGGCGAGGTGGCCCTGTTCACCTACACGGGAACGGCCATCGCCCTGCTGCTGCCGGGACTTTCGGCGGCAGCAATCGGTGCGCTGTGGAGGCGTCGGAATATCGAGCTCCCCGGCATTGAGCGCTGGCTATGGCTGGTTGCCGCCCTGTCCTTCACCCTCGCCGCATTGGTTGTTGCGCCGAGGGCGGCCGACTGGGTTGCCGGGGCGGCCGTCCTTGCCCTTGCGGCAGTGCTTTTCACCGCCTCACACGTCGAGCGGACCCCGGCCCTCTATCCGCCCGCAGCACTGGGTGTGTTGGTGAGCGCCTTGATGCTCGCCGCCGTAGTGGCCGGGGCCTACGAGGGGGAGTGGGGCCGCTATCTTCCGTGGCTGACCGGGCCAGGTGTGGCGGCCGTTGGGCTCTATGCTGTTCGGCGGGTCCGTGCCGGCGGGCTGGTGCAGGATCCGGTACGGCGGTGGGCACTGGCCGGAGCCACCCTCCTGGGGCTCGGCGCCACCGCAGCGGCCGGGCTGCAGTCGGACGCGACGGCATGGGTTGGCGCTGCCGCACTTGCCTGCACTGCCGCCGTCGCACTCCTCGAAGCGCCACCCACGCTGCGCCGGATGGTTGCGGAACTGGGTGTCCTCGCTGTCGTGGCGGCGGTACAGCGGGCTGCCATCTTTGAGCTGGACACATGGGACCTGCCCCACCCGTTCTGGGTGGCCCAGTGGTACGTGGTACTGGGCGCGATACTTGCCGCCCTGCGTTATCGGTCCGGACATGAGGCCGTGGGCCGTACCATCGCCGGAGCTTCGGGCATCCTGCTCACGCTGTCCGGTGCCGGCGTGGTTTTCGGGGGCACAGGGGGCCAGCAGCTCTGGCTCCTGGTCCTGTTGGCCGTGATGCTGGTGGCCGGCCTCGCACTGGGTGACCGGCTCTTCGTGCGCTGGGGCGCAGGCGGCGTGGCTGCCTGCATCCTGTGGGCAATGCGGGAGTACACGTTCGCGCTGCTGGCGCTGATCGCCGTCGGACTCATTGCGTTTGCCGTGTGGCGGCTCAACCGCAGCACGGAAACCGCAGCAGCCGGCAGCAAGGACAGGCCGGCCCGGAACCTCCCCTGATACTGTTGCAGCATTGAGAGGAGTTCATCATGGGATGGCTTATTTTCCTGATTATCGCGGTTGCGGTGGTGGCCGGAGTGTTCTGGGCCAAGAGGCATTTCCGTCACGAGATTGAGCGCGCCAAGCGCATCAACCGGGCCAACAAGAACCAGTAGCCCGCTTCAGCAGAATTCCCGGGCGGACTACTGGCCCGCCTTGGCTTTGCGCGCCCGGCTGAGGGCCTGGTACCAGTAGTAGGACTGCTTGGGAGTGCGTTCCTGGGTTTCAAAGTCCACGTGCACCAGGCCGAACCGCTGCGAATAGCCGGCGGCCCATTCGAAGTTGTCCATCAGGGTCCACACGTAGTAGCCGCGCAGGTCCACGCCGGAGGCGATTCCGCCCGGGGACGTGGCGTCCAGGGCAGCGCGCAGGTGGGTGGCCAGGTACTGCACCCGCTCGTCATCCTGGAGCGTGCCGGATACCTGGTCCGGTTCGGGGAAGCTCGCGCCGCCTTCGGTGATGTACACCGGCGGGAGGGCGTCCCCATAGCGGTCCTTGAGCTCCTTGAGCAGGATGCCCAGGTGTTCGGGAGCCACCGGCCAGCCGAACCCCGTGCTGTCGAACTCCGGGTAGCCCACCTCATGGAAGGGCAGCCGGGCCACGGCCTTATGCATGTCCGCCGGAATGGGAGCCACGCCGCGGCCGATCGCCACCTTGACCGGGAAATAGTAGTTGAGGCCGTAGAAATCCAGTGGCTGGTGGATTGTGCGCAGGTCCGCGTCGGAGATCCGGCCGATGGAACGCAGCCACGGCCGGGCGTACACGGGCAGGGTGGGATAGCGGCCCAGCAGGACAGGGTCGGCGTAGATCCGGTTCATCAGCAGGTCATAGAGATGCGCCACGAGCCGGTCACCGATCTTCCGGGACGCGGGCCGGATGGGCGCATGGAGGTTGGTGACTCCCACCGTGCCGGTGACGCCCGCCGCCCGCAGCGCCTGGGCGCCGAGCCCGTGGGCGAGGAGCTGGTGGTGGATGGAGGGAAGGGCGTCGAACATCAGCGCGTGGCCGGGGGCGTGGACACCCAGGGCATAGCCGTTCAGGGTTACCGAGACCGGCTCGTTGAGCGTGACCCACTGGGCCACACGGTCTCCGAAGCGTTCGGCCGCCGCCGCGGCATAGTCGCCAAAGCGTTCAGCGGTTTCGCGGTTCATCCAGCCGCCCTTGTGTTCCAGGGGCAGGGGAGTGTCCCAGTGGTACAGCGTGGCCATGGGGGAAATGCCGGCGGCCAGCAGCTGGTCGATCAGCCGGTCGTAGAAGTCCAGGCCCTCCTGGTTGAAGCTTCCCCGGCCGTCCGGCTGGATCCTCGGCCAGGACAGCGAGAAGCGGTAGGAATCCACGCCGAGCTCCTGCAGCAGGGCCACATCCTCGGGCAGCCTGTTGTAGTGGTCGCACGCCACCGCGGGAGAATGGCCATCCACGATGGCCCCGGGTTTCTCGGCGAACGCATCCCAGCCGGACGGTCCGCGGCCCCCCTCACTGAGGGCGCCTTCAATCTGGAACGCCGCTGCCGCGACGCCCAGGGTGAACGACGGCGGCATGCGGTTGGCCAGTTCCGTCACCGATTCAGTGCTTTCCAGCGTCATCTCCTTATCATCCATTCGGAAGGAACAGAGGGCAATGACCCCGCTGCGGCGGCCTGAAAAGGGGCGATTCGCATCTGCCGGGGTTTTCCGGCATACTAGATGAGTTGTTCAAGCGCTTCTTCGTGTCCCGATCCGGATAATGCCGGATGTCAGGGTCCAAGTGGAAGACCAAACATAACCCACCCCAATGGAACTGCGGATTTGTATGCGTGCTGAGCGCGACACGCCCGACCGCGGGGGTCGGTTACGCCGGCAAGGTGAGGAACCCGGATTCATCCGGATTCAGTTTGTGCGGCGGATGGTGGTTACGACCTCAATTGCTTCGGCAGCCATACAACGAGTAAGTGAACAGGGCAGCCCCAACCAGGGGAAGCACAGACTGAAAGAGAGTCAGGCGACATGGCGGGACAAAAAATCCGCATCCGGCTGAAGTCATACGACCACGAGGTCATTGACGTTTCAGCACGGAAGATCGTTGAGACGGTCACGCGCGCAGGCGCAACGGTAGTTGGCCCCGTGCCGCTGCCGACGGAGAAGAACGTGTACTGCGTCATCCGCTCTCCGCACAAGTACAAGGACAGCCGCGAGCACTTTGAAATGCGCACGCACAAGCGTCTTATCGACATCATCGATCCCACGCCGAAGGCTGTTGACTCGCTCATGCGTCTCGACCTGCCGGCTGACGTGAACATCGAAATCAAGCTGTAGGGAGGTGCTGAGAAACTATGACCGCAACCCGTAACGTAAAGGGCCTGCTGGGCACGAAGCTCGGCATGACCCAGGTCTGGGACGAGAACAACAAGCTCATCCCCGTCACTGTGGTCCAGGCAGACTCGAACGTCATCACCCAGCTGCGCAACGCAGAAGCTGATGGCTACGTCGCCGTTCAGATCGGCTACGGCCAGATCGATCCCCGCAAGGTCACCAAGCCGCTGGCTGGTCACTTTGAGAAGGCAGGCGTCACGCCTCGCCGCCACGTCGTCGAACTCCGTACCGCAGATGCTGCTGAGTACGAGCTGGGCCAGGAGCTCTCCGTAGAGGTCTTCGAAGCCGGCCAGAAGATCGACGTCATCGGCACCACCAAGGGTAAGGGCTTCGCCGGTGTTATGAAGCGTCACGGCTTCCACGGCGTTGGAGCTTCCCACGGTGCCCACAAGAACCACCGTAAGCCCGGTTCAATCGGTGGCGCATCCACCCCGAGCCGCGTCTTCAAGGGCATGAAAATGGCCGGCCGCATGGGCGCCGTTCGTCACACCACGCTGAACCTCACGGTCCACGCGGTTGACGTCGAGAAGTCGCTGCTCCTGATCAAGGGCGCCGTCCCCGGCGCCCGCGGCCAGGTCGTACTCGTACGCACCGCCGTGAAGGGAGCCTAGTTCAATGGCTAACACTGTCCAGGTTGACCTGCCTGCAGAGATCTTCGACGTCCAGACCAACGTGCCGCTGCTGCACCAGGTTGTCGTTGCCCAGCTCGCTGCTGCTCGCCAGGGTACCCACAAGACCAAGACCCGCGCTGAAGTTTCCGGTGCAGGACGCAAGCCGTTCAAGCAGAAGGGCACCGGCCGCGCCCGTCAGGGTTCCATCCGTGCTCCTCACATGACCGGCGGTGGCGTTGTCCACGGTCCCACCCCGCGTGACTACAGCCAGCGCACCCCCAAGAAGATGATTGCTGCTGCACTGCGCGGCGCACTCTCTGACCGGGCCCGCAACGGACGCATCCACGTTGTCGCTGAACTGGTTGCAGGCGACAAGCCTTCGGCCAAGAACGCACTGGCAACGCTCCGCGGTGTTTCCGACCGCAAGAACCTGCTGGTCGTCATCGAGCGCGCCAACGATGTTGCTGCACTGTCCGTGCGTAACCTCGCCGGTGTTCACGTTCTGTACGCAGACCAGCTGAACACCTACGACGTTCTCGTGTCTGATGACGTTGTCTTCACCAAGGCTGCCTACGAAGCATTCGTTGCCGCCAAGGCAGCTAAGAACGAGGAGGATGCCAAGTGAGCGCAGCCACCATCAAGGATCCCCGCGACGTCGTGCTTGCACCCGTCGTGTCGGAAAAGAGCTACGGCCTGATCGACGAGGGCAAGTACACCTTCCTGGTGGACCCCCGGTCGAACAAGACCGAGATCAAGCTGGCCGTGGAGAAGATCTTCTCCGTCAAGGTCGAATCGATCAACACCATCAACCGTGCCGGTAAGCGCAAGCGCACCAAATTCGGATGGGGTACCCGCAAGAACACCAAGCGTGCGATTGTCACCCTCAAAGAAGGCACCATCGACATCTTCGGCGGTCCGCTCTCGTAGCGGAGACCACTTTAACGAGGAAATAAATTATGGGAATCCGTAAATACAAGCCGACTACCCCGGGCCGTCGTGGCTCGAGCGTAGCGGACTTCACCGAAATCACGCGGTCGACGCCGGAAAAGTCGTTGGTACGTCCGCTGCCCAAAAAGGGCGGCCGTAACAACACCGGTAAGATCACCACCCGTCACAAGGGTGGCGGACACAAGCGCCAGTACCGTCTGATCGACTTCCGTCGCCACGACAAGGACGGCGTTGACGCCCGCGTTGCCGAAATCGAGTACGATCCGAACCGCACGGCTCGCATCGCCCTCCTGCACTACGTTGATGGCACCAAGCGTTACATCATCGCCCCGAACAAGCTGTCCCAGGGTGACTTCGTAGAGGCAGGTGCCAACGCTGACATCAAGCCTGGCAACAACCTGCCCCTGCGCAACATCCCCGTGGGTACCGTTATCCACGCAGTTGAACTGCGTCCGGGTGGCGGCGCCAAGATGGGCCGCTCCGCCGGTGCATCCATCCAGCTTGTTGCCAAGGAAGGCCGCTTCGCCCAGCTGCGTCTGCCTTCCGGCGAAATCCGCAACGTTGACGTGCGCTGCCGCGCAACCGTCGGCGAGGTGGGCAACGCCGAGCAGTCGAACATCAACTGGGGCAAGGCCGGCCGCATGCGCTGGAAGGGCGTCCGCCCGACCGTCCGTGGTGTCGCCATGAACCCGGTTGACCACCCGCACGGTGGTGGTGAGGGTAAGACGTCCGGTGGACGTAACCCCGTCAACCCGAACGGTAAGCGGGAAGGCCGCACGCGCCGCCCCAACAAAGAGAGCGACAAGCTTATTGTGCGTCGCCGTCGTACTGGCAAGAACAAGCGATAGGAGCCTGGACACATGCCACGCAGCCTGAAAAAAGGTCCTTTCGTTGACCAGCACCTCTTTGTGAAGGTAGCCAGGGAAAACGAAAAGGGCACCAAGAACGTCATCAAGACCTGGTCCCGCCGTTCGATGATCATCCCCGACATGCTCGGACACACGATCGCCGTACACGACGGACGCAAGCACATCCCGGTGTTTGTCACTGAGTCGATGGTCGGGCACAAGCTCGGCGAATTCGCTCCCACGCGGACATTCCGCGGCCATGTCAAGGACGACCGTAAGGGCAAGCGCCGCTAGGCGCCTGCACTTACGTCAAAGACGAGAGAAGGAAAGCAATGGAAGCCAAGGCAATTGCGCGCCACATCCGCGTAACGCCTATGAAGGCCCGGCGCGTCGTCAACCTTGTTCGTGGTTTGCAAGCGAATGAGGCTCTGGCAATTCTGAAGTTTGCCCCGCAGGCAGCTTCGGAGCCGGTATTCAAGGTAGTACAGTCGGCAATCTCCAACGCCCGGGTCCTCGCGGACCGCGACGGCGTGGCGTTTGACGAAGGCGACCTCATCATCAGCGAAGCGTTTGTTGATGAAGGCCCGACCATGAAGCGGTTCCAGCCGCGTGCCCAGGGTCGTGCATTTCAGATCAAGAAGCGCACCAGCCACATCACCGTGGTAGTCGCTACCCCGGAGAAAGAGGAGGCTCGCTAAGTGGGACAGAAAGTAAACCCGCACGGGTTCCGACTCGGCATCACCACCGATCACGTATCGCACTGGTTCGCTGACAGCACCAAGGCCGGCCAGCGGTACAAGGACTTCGTTCGCGAAGACATCCGCATCCGCCAGCTCATGTCCACGGGCATGGAGCGCGCCGGTATCGCCAAGGTTGAGATCGAGCGCACCCGTGACCGCGTCCGCGTGGACATCCACACGGCCCGCCCGGGCATCGTCATCGGCCGCCGTGGAGCAGAAGCAGACCGCATCCGCGGCGAGCTCGAAAAGCTCACCGGCAAGCAGGTCCAGCTGAACATCCTCGAGGTCAAGAACCCCGAGATGGAAGCCCAGCTTGTTGCCCAGGGCGTTGCAGAGCAGCTGACTTCTCGTGTGGCTTTCCGCCGCGCGATGAAGAAGGCCATGCAGTCCGCACAGCGTGCAGGTGCCAAGGGCATCCGTATCGCCTGCTCCGGTCGACTGGGCGGCGCTGAAATGTCCCGCTCGGAGTTCTACCGCGAAGGCCGTGTGCCCCTGCACACCCTCCGCGCGAACATCGACTACGGCTTCTACGAAGCCAAGACCACCTTCGGCCGCATCGGCGTGAAGGTTTGGATCTACAAGGGTGACGTCACCGCCAAGGAACTGGCCCAGCAGGCCGCTTCCGCCCCGTCCCGCGGCCGCTCCGGCGACCGTCCGGGCCGTCCGGGTGGCGCTGACCGTGGTGACCGCCGCCGTCGCAACGACCGCCCGGCCGCTGACGCAGCTCCTGCTGCAGAAGCACCGGCAGTTGAAGCAGCACCTGCTGCTGCAGAAGGAGGACAGGCTTAAATGCTTATCCCACGTCGAGTCAAGCACCGTAAGCAGCACCACCCGGGTCGCTCCGGCGCTGCTACGGGCGGCACCAAGGTCTCCTTCGGTGAGTACGGCATCCAGGCCCTGAGCCCGGCATACGTCACCAACCGTCAGATCGAGTCTGCACGTATCGCGATGACCCGCCACATCAAGCGTGGCGGCAAGGTCTGGATCAACATCTACCCGGACCGTCCCCTGACCAAGAAGCCTGCCGAAACCCGCATGGGTTCCGGTAAGGGTTCACCGGAATGGTGGGTCGCAAACGTCAAGCCGGGCCGGGTTCTCTTCGAGATCTCCGGTGTCGAAGAATCGGTAGCACGCGAGGCCCTGCGCCTGGCAATCCACAAGCTCCCGTTGAAGGCACGCATTCTGCGTCGCGAAGGTGGTGAATAGAAATGGCAGTAGGATCCAAGGATCTGGCTCCCGCACAGCTGGACGGTTTCGACAACGAGCGTCTCGTTGAAGAACTCCGCAAGGCCAAGGAAGAGCTGTTCAACCTGCGTTTCCAGTCCGCCACCGGACAGCTGGAGAACCACGGTCGTCTGCGCGCGGTAAAGAAGGACATCGCCCGCATCTACACCGTTCTCCGTGAGCGCGAGCTGGGCATTCGTGCCGAGGTTGCCGCACCGGTTGTGGAAGCCAAGGAAGAGAAGAAGTCCAAGAAGGCAGCAACCAAGAAGGCCGAGCCGGCTGAAACGGTTGAGACCGAGGAGGATGCCAAGTGAGTGAAAAGGACGAGAACGTGACGGAAACTGCTACCGCAGCCACGGCTGAGCAGCGCGGTTACCGCAAGACGCGTCGCGGCTACGTGGTCTCGGACAAGATGGAAAAGACCATCGTTGTCCAGGTTGAGGACCGCGTGAAGCACGCCCTGTACGGCAAGGTCATCCGCCGTACCTCCAAGGTCAAGGCTCACGACGAGAACAACACCGCCGGCATCGGCGACCTCGTTGTCATCGCCGAGACCCGTCCGCTGTCCGCCACCAAGAACTGGCGGCTCGTGGAAATCCTCGAGAAGGCCAAGTAGCACCTGCTGCTTAGCTGGAAGCCCTCGCTCCCTCCGGAGCGGGGGCTTCCTCGTTTAACAGCCCGGGCCGTCACGGGCAGCCCACTTTTGAGGAGCTTACGACGGCGGCGCCGCGGCTTTGTGGGGGAGTGGCACCAAAAGTGGGCCAAAAGGCTGCCCTGCGTGCCGCCGTCGTCCGCCCTTCCGCACCCTCTCTCACCTTTCGCCGTCATTTGGGCAACGCTCTCTCACCTGATGCAGGTTTTGGGAGGACCCTCTCTCACTTCCCTCAGGAAAGTGAGAGAGCGTCGGTAAAAAGTCTGCATTAGGTGAGAGAGCGTCGGTTGAAAATGCGCATCAGGTGAGAGAGCGTGCGACGGCGGGGCCGCGGCTTTGCAGGGGAGTGGTGCGCCTGGCGGGCCAAAAGGCTGCCCTGGGTGACGCCGTCGTCCGTCTTGCGGGGGAGTGGCGCCAGGTGATATGGAGACTGCGCCAAACTGTGCTAAGATTTTGAGTTTGTATGGCGCCTTTCGTGCGCCGTCATCAAACCTCGTAAACAAGCGTGCCAAGGCATAGTGCCCCCTTGCGCCCGGGATCCGTCCCGGACCGGATGGGAGCAACTGCTGTTGGCACGGGCGTTTAGGCCTGGTCTGGCAAAATCCAGGCAGGTCAAGAGACACCCCGATCAACCGTTCCGCAAGGCTCATTCCGTAGGAAGATTTTCGGTCTGAGAACCGGCGCGACGCAAGGAGTAAATAGTGATTCAGCAGGAGTCGCGACTCAAGGTCGCCGACAACACGGGTGCTAAGGAAATCCTTACCATTCGCGTTCTCGGTGGATCCGGCCGTCGCTACGCAGGCATCGGTGACGTCATTGTCGCCACCGTCAAGGACGCAATTCCGGGCGGCAACGTAAAGAAGGGCGATGTTGTCAAGGCAGTCATCGTCCGTACCAAGAAGGAACGCCGCCGTGCGGATGGTTCCTACATCAAGTTTGACGAGAACGCAGCTGTGATCCTGAAGGGCGACGGTGACCCCCGCGGTACCCGTATCTTCGGACCGGTTGGTCGTGAACTCCGTGACAAGAAGTTCATGAAGATCGTTTCTCTGGCTCCGGAGGTGCTCTAGTCCATGGCTGCAAAGATCAAGAAGGGTGACCTCGTTCAGGTCATCACTGGCGCCAAGGCTGAGCGCGGCGGCGACCGCGGCAAGCAGGGCAAGGTCCTGCGCGTGTTCACCGACACCAACCGAGTGTTGGTCGAAGGCATCAACCGCGTAACCAAGCACACCAAGGTCGGTCAGTCGCAGCGCGGCACCAAGACTGGTGGCATCGAGGTTGTTGAAGCCCCGATCCACATCTCCAACGTGGCACTGGTTGACCCGTCCACCAAGAAGCCCACCCGCGTTGGCTTCCGCACTGAGACCGTTGAGCGCAACGGCAAGCAGCGCGAAGTCCGCATCCGCGTGGCCAAGAGCTCAGGGAAGGACATCTAATGACTGAGACTCTCGAGACTCCGGCAACGAAGATCGTTCCTCGTCTGAAGACCAAGTACGCCGAATCCATCAAGAGCACGCTCATTGAGGAATTCAAGTACGAAAACGTCAACCAGGTTCCGCGCCTCGTGAAGGTCGTTGTGAACATGGGTGTTGGAGATGCCGCCAAGGACTCCAAGCTGATCGACGGCGCTGTCCGCGATCTGACCCAGATCACCGGCCAGAAGCCGCAGGTAACCAAGGCCCGCAAGTCGATCGCACAGTTCAAGCTGCGCGAAGGCATGCCCATCGGTGCACACGCTACCCTGCGTGGCGACCGCATGTGGGAATTCCTGGACCGCCTGGTCACCCTCGCACTGCCCCGTATCCGCGACTTCCGCGGCCTGTCCGGCAAGCAGTTCGATGGCAACGGCAACTACACCTTCGGTCTGACCGAGCAGGTTATGTTCCACGAAATCGACCAGGACAAGATCGACCGCACCCGCGGTATGGATATCACGGTTGTTACCACTGCAAAGACCGATGACGAAGGCCGCGCGCTGCTGAAGGCGCTTGGCTTCCCGTTCAAGGCCGAAGACTAATCTAACTACGTAAAAGGTCCGGCGGTACGGCTCCCACCTGTGGAAGCGGCACCGCGGAAACCGTTATGAGGAAGGGCAAGAGCCCACAATGACAATGACAGATCCTGTCGCAGACATGCTCACGCGTCTGCGCAACGCAAACTCGGCATACCACGACACCGTGTCCATGCCGTACAGCAAGCTCAAGGCACGCGTCGCCGACATCCTCAAGGCCGAAGGCTTCATCGCCGGCTGGAAGGAAGAAGACGCGGAGGTCGGCAAGAAGCTGACCATCGAGCTCAAGTTCGGACCGAACCGCGAGCGTTCCATCGCTGGCGTTCGCCGTATCTCCAAGCCGGGCCTGCGTGTTTACGCAAAGTCCACCAACCTGCCGCACGTGCTCGGTGGCCTGGGTGTCGCAATCCTGTCCACCTCTTCCGGCCTCCTGACTGACAAGCAGGCCGGCAAGAAGGGCGTGGGCGGCGAAGTCCTCGCGTACGTCTGGTAACGGGAAAGGAAGAGAATAATGTCACGTATTGGACGTCTCCCCATCACCGTTCCTGCCGGCGTTGAGGTCAAGGTTGACGGCTCTGTCGTCAGCGTCAAGGGTGCCAAAGGCGAGCTGAACCACACTGTGGCCAGCCCGATCGAGGTTTCCCTGGAAGCAGACACCCTGACCGTCGCCCGCCCGAACGACGAGCGCGCATCCCGCTCTCTCCACGGCCTGACCCGCACCCTGATCTCCAACATGATCGAGGGCGTCACCAAGGGCTACGAGAAGAAGCTTGAAATCGTCGGTACCGGTTACCGCGTTCAGGCCAAGGGATCTGACCTTGAGTTCGCTCTCGGTTTCAGCCACCCGGTCAACGTCTCCGCACCGGAGGGCATCACCTTTGCAGTTGAGACCCCGACCAAGCTCTCTGTTTCAGGTATCAACAAGCAGCAGGTCGGCGAGGTTGCTGCCAACATTCGCAAGCTGCGGAAGCCGGACCCCTACAAGGGCAAGGGCATCCGTTACGCCGGCGAAGTCATCCGCCGCAAGGTCGGAAAGGCTGGTAAGTAACCATGGCCATCTCAATTAACAAGAAGCGTACGAACAAGAGCAAGTCTGCTTCGCGCAGCCGCCGCCAGCTTCGTATCCGTAAGCGCATCTCCGGTACGGCTGTACGTCCTCGTCTGGTCGTCAACCGCTCCGCACGCCACGTATTCGTCCAGGTTGTCGATGACACCAAGGGCCTGACCGTAGCGAGCGCGTCCACTCTGGAAGCCGACCTTCGTGCATTCGACGGTGACAAGACTGCCAAGGCCAAGCGCGTTGGCGAGCTCGTCGCCGAGCGTGCCAAGGCTGCCGGTATCGAAGCTGTTGTCTTCGACCGCGGTGGTAACAAGTACCACGGCCGGATCGCCGCCGTCGCTGACGGTGCACGTGAAGGTGGGCTGTCACTGTGACGGAAGCAAACAAGGAAAAGGACACTGTGTCTGCAGATCAGAAGGCGACTGAAGCCGTAGCTGCTCCGGCCACTGAGACCACTGCCCCCGCAGCTGGTGACGACCGCCGTGGCGGCGCTCGTCGCGGCGAGCGTGGCGACCGTGGCCAGGGCCGCGGCGAGCGTGGTGGCCGTGGCGGCCGCGACGGCGGCCGTGAAGCCGAGAAGAGCCAGTTCGTAGAGCGCGTCGTCACCATCAACCGCGTTTCCAAGGTGGTCAAGGGTGGTCGTCGCTTCAGCTTCACCGCTCTGGTCGTCGTCGGTGACGGCAACGGCATGGTCGGCGTTGGCTACGGCAAGGCTAAGGAAGTTCCTGCCGCAATCGCGAAGGGCGTTGAAGAGGCCAAGAAGTCCTTCTTCCGCGTTCCCCGCGTTGGCAACACCATCCCGCACCGCGTTCAGGGTGAGGCTGCTGCAGGCGTCGTAATGCTGCGTCCGGCCTCCGCCGGTACCGGTGTTATCGCCGGTGGCCCGGTCCGTGCAGTACTGGAGTGCGTGGGCATCCACGACATCCTCTCCAAGTCGCTCGGTTCCTCCAACGCCATCAACATCGTTCACGCGACCGTTGATGCCCTGAAGCGCCTCGAAGAGCCGGCAGCAGTGGCAGCACGCCGCGGCCTGCCCCTCGACGAGATCGCTCCGCCGGCACTGGTGAAGGCCCTCCTGAACCCGAAGGCAGGTGTCTAAGTTATGGCTAAGAACCTGATCCCCTCCGACACCCAGTTGGAGATCACTCAGATCAAGTCCGCCATTGGCGGCAAGCAGAACCAGCGCGACACCCTGCGGTCCCTCGGCCTGAAGCGGATCGGACACACCGTTGTCCGCACCGCCGACGCCGTCACCGTCGGAATGCTCAACACGGTTCCGCACCTGGTAAAGGTAGAGGAGGCGAAGTAAATGGCAGAGAACACTGCTGACAAGGCACAGAGCGCCGCTGCTGACAAGCAGAACGCCCTGAAGGTTCACCACCTGCGTCCCGCTCCGGGTGCCAAGACCGCCAAGACCCGTGTTGGTCGTGGTGAGGCATCCAAGGGTAAGACCGCCGGTCGTGGCACCAAGGGTACTGCAGCCCGCTACCAGGTCAAGGCTGGCTTTGCCGGCGGCCAGCTGCCGCTGCACATGCGCCTGCCGAAGCTGCGCGGCTTCAAGAACCCGTTCCGGGTTGAGTTCCAGGTTGTAAACCTGGACAAGCTCAACGAGCTGTTCCCGGAAGGTGGCGCAGTCACCGTGGAGAACCTGGTCGAAAAGGGTGCCGTTCGCAAGAACCAGCCCGTCAAGGTGCTGGGTACCGGCGACATCACCGTCAAGGTTGACGTCACCGCCCACGCATTCTCGGCCAGCGCCGCTGAAAAGATTGCTGCAGCAGGCGGAAGCACCACCGCTCTCTAGAGCCGGTGGGCGCCAAGCCCGTTGTTGAACTCCCGGTGACCGGGGCCAAGGCCCTGGTCACCGGGAGTTTTTCACATCCACCCGACGTATTTTTCCCGCCACCGGGCGCACGGGCGCCGCCGCGGATTGTTCGCATGGCGCATCCAACCGTTAGACTCGGTTGTTGGGATTATTGAGCCCCATCACACCACTCTTATAAACACCACAGGAGGACGCTTGCTTAGCGCATTTGGCCGGGCCTTTCGCACGCCTGATCTGCGACGCAAGTTGTTGTTCACGCTGGGAATCATCACCATCTTCCGCTTGGGTGCTTTCATTCCCTCGCCTGGTGTGGACTACCAGAATGTCCAGCAATGCTTGCAGAACGGTCAGACGGCAGGCGGGCTCTACCAGCTCGTTAACCTGTTCAGCGGCGGCGCGTTGCTCCAGGTGTCCATCTTCGCCCTGGGCATCATGCCGTACATCACGGCCAGCATCATCGTCCAGCTGCTCCGGGTGGTCATTCCCCGCTTTCAGCAGCTGTACGAAGAGGGCGCTTCGGGCCAGTCCAAACTGACCCAGTACACCCGGTACCTCACCATTGCCCTGGGCCTGCTGAATGCCACCACGCTGGTGTCCCTGGCCCGCTCCGGGCAGCTGCTTCCCGGCTGTGCGCTCCCGATCATCCCTGACGACAGTGTCATCACCACCATCCTGATCATCATCACCCTGACGGCCGGCACCGGCCTGATCATGTGGATGGGCGAGCTCGTCACGGAGAAGGGCGTGGGCAACGGCATGTCCCTGCTCATCTTCACCTCCATCGCAGCGACGTTCCCCACCTCCCTCGGCGCCATCTGGAGCTCGCAGGGACCGGCAACGTTCTTCACCGTCCTGGCCGTCGGCCTGCTGACCGTGGCACTGGTGGTCTTCGTGGAGCAGTCACAGCGCCGTGTTCCGGTGCAGTACGCCAAGCGGATGATCGGACGCCGCACCGTGGGTGGAACCAGCACCTACATCCCCATCAAGGTGAACATGGCCGGTGTTATCCCGGTGATCTTCGCTTCCTCCATGCTCTACCTGCCCGGCCTGATTGCACAGTTCAACCAGCCCGCCGCCGGTGAGCAGCTCCAGCCGTGGGTCGAATGGATCAACAACAACCTGGTCCGCGGCGACCAACCGATCTACATGGTCCTGTACTTCGCCATGATCGTGTTCTTCACCTACTTCTATGTCGCGATCACCTTCAACCCTGAAGAAGTGTCCGACAACATGAAGAAGTACGGCGGCTTCATTCCAGGTATCCGCGCCGGTAAACCGACCGCTGACTACCTGCAGTACGTGCTCTCCCGGATCACCCTGCCCGGCGCCCTCTACCTGGGCTTCGTGGCACTGATTCCGCTGGTGGCACTGGTACTGATCAACGCAAACCAGAACTTCCCGTTCGGTGGCACCTCGATCCTGATCATGGTGGGCGTTGGCCTGGAGACCGTCAAGCAAATTGATGCGCAGCTACAACAACGTCACTACGAAGGGCTTTTGCGATGACGAGAATGCTGATTATTGGACCTCCCGGTTCGGGCAAGGGTACGCAGGCGGAAAGGATCTCGGAGCGCCTCGGCGTTGTTGCGATCTCCACCGGCGACATCTTCCGCGCCAATGTAAAGGGCGAAACGCCGCTTGGCATTGAAGCCAAGAAGTACATGGATGCGGGCGACTTTGTTCCGGACAGCGTCACCAACAAGATGGTGCGCGACCGCCTCAGCGAGGCCGACGTCGAAAGCGGCTTCCTGCTGGACGGCTACCCGCGCACCACAGCGCAGGTGGATTACCTCGACGAGATCCTCGCCAAGGGCGACGAGAAGCTCGACGTCGTCCTGCAGCTGACTGCCGACGATGAGGAGCTGGTGCACCGCCTCCTCGGCCGGGCCAAGGAAACGGGCCGGAGCGACGACAACGAAGCCGTCATCCGCCACCGCCTTGACCTGTACCACGAGCAGACCGAAGCCGTGGTGGCGAAGTATGCCGAGCGCGGCATCCTCACCCAGGTTGACGGCATCGGCCCGATCGATGAAGTGACCGACCGCGTGATGCAGGCCATCAAGGCGGCACAGGCGGCCTGATCCAGGCACTGATTTCCGAGGCTCCTCCCGGTACACGGGAGGAGCCTCAGCCATTTGAAAGGAACACACCATGGCCTTTGGCCAGCCCCGCATCGAATACAAAAACAACGCCCAGATGCGCACCATGCACGAGGCAGGACTGGTCCTGAGCCGTGCCCTGGACGCTGCTGTTGCCGCCGCGGTGCCCGGTGTGACCACCAAGCACCTCGACGACGTGTTCGCCGCCGTCCTGAACGAAGCCGGCGCGAAGTCCAACTTCCTCGGGTACCACGGGTTCCCGGCCAGCATCTGCACGTCCGTCAACGACGAGGTGGTGCACGGCATCCCGGGCAGCCGCGTGCTGCAGGACGGCGACATCATCTCGATCGACGGCGGTGCCATCGTGGACGGCTGGCACTCCGATTCGGCGCGGACCGTCATTGTGGGAACCGCCGATTCCGAGGACCAGCGGCTCTCGGACGTCACCAACGCCGCCATGTGGCGGGGGATCGCGGCGCTGGCCACAGGCACACACGTGGGCGACATCGGCGCGGCTATCGACGACTACGTCTCGTCCGTCCCCGGGAAACCACTGGGCATCCTCGAGGACTACGTGGGCCACGGCATCGGCTCCGAAATGCACATGGCGCCGGACGTCCTGAACTACCGCACCAACCACCGCGGGCCCAAGATCAAGCCCGGCCTTTGCCTCGCGATCGAGCCCATGCTGGTGCGCGGCGGCATTGAGACCGCCGTGCTGGAGGACGACTGGACCGTGGTGACTACCGACGGCAAGCGGTCCTGCCAGTGGGAGCATTCCGTGGCCGTCCATGAGAAGGGCATCTGGGTGCTTTCAGCGCCCGACGGCGGAGCGGAGCACCTTGTGCCGCTCGGCGTCACCCCTGTGCCCATCCCCTAGCCCATGTAAGTAGCAGTAGTTGTCGTTATGGCGCGCCAAAACGACAACTACTGCGACCTAGTTGGGGAAGGCCCTCTTAGTCTTCCGCAGAGCCGTCCGGCACCCACCGCAGCAGGTCGCCGGGCTGGCACTCCAGCACCTCGCACAGGGCCTCGAGTGTGGTGAACCGCACCGCCTTGGCCCGCCCGTTCTTAAGCACCGCCAGGTTCGCCGGCGTGATTCCCACGCGCTCTGCGAGCACGCCGACAGGCATCTTCCGTTTGGCCAGCGCCACATCGATATCCACGATGATCGCCATCAGATCACCTCGTCCAGCTCGGACCGCAGGTGCTTGGCCTCGGCGTCACGGGCCACCGCCTGCGCCAGCAGCGTCCGGAGCACCAGCACGATCAGTGCCACACCGGCAATCATGAGCGAGGCGCCGCAGATCAGCAGGACGACGCCAGGCGCCACCTCTCCCGGAGCCAGCAGCACGGCGATCCCGAACATCAGCAGCGATACCACCGCAATGGCGCCGAAGATCACGTCAACGTAGCGGAACGCGCCGTGGGAGAAGACCGTCCCCTTCCGCACCATGGTCAGCAGCCGCCAGACGCACACCGCCGTGACCTGCACGCAGACGATGCCCAGGACCACAATCGCCAGCAGCGCGATGCGCGGGCCGGTGGGTGCGCCCGCTTCCTCCATGTCAATGGACAACAGCGGCACCATCCATACCTGCACGAACAGTGAACCGGCGAGGACCAGCGCAATGACGATGCGCAGCGCCAGGACCGTTAGCTTTCCCATGAACTTCTCCTTTATCGGGCAACAGTCGAATTCTATCGATATTCAATAGGTTAAACAATGCGGTGCTGTCGCGGCTGGGCGCTCGGGTGGTGCGGGGCAGAATGGGCGCATGGGATCTCTCACTGATGTGCCCGGTATCCGGGTTGGCCATGTCCAACGGAACGACGCCGGCTGGCTCACCGGAGTGACGGTGGTCCTGCCGCCGCCGGGCACTGTGGGCTCAGTTGATGTCCAGGGCGGCGGGCCCGCCACGCACGAGACCGATGCGCTGGATCCCACCAGCCTTGTCAGCGTTGTGGACGCCGTGGTGCTGACCGGAGGCAGTGCTTATGGCCTCACCTCCGCCGGCGGCGTCCAACGGTGGTGCGAGGAAAACGGCCGTGGCTTCGCCGTACCCGGGGGAGTGGTGCCCATCGTCCCGGCAGCAGCGATCTTCGACCTGGGCCGCGGCGGCGACTTCTCCGCACGTCCGACGCCGGAGATGGGCTACGCGGCTACGGCGGCGGCTGCGGGGGAGAAGGAAGGGCATGACGTCGGACGCGGCAACGTGGGCGCCGGCACCGGGGCGCTTCTTGGCAGGACCTTCAAAGGCGGAGTAGGCACGGCGTCCGTCACCCTCGACAGTGGAGTTGTGGTTGCGGCGCTAGCAGTCGTTAATGCCTTGGGGCTACCGATAGTTAACCCCGGTCCGGTGGTTGAGCCTGCCAAAACGCTGGATTTCGACAAGCTCAATCACCGGGAGGACAAGCTCAATCACCGGGAGGACAAGCTCAACGGTCCGGCGCCGCTGAACACAACCCTTGTTGTGGTCGCGACTAATGCCGTTCTGGACGTGGCGGAGTGCAAACGGACTGCCGCTGCTTCACACGCCGGGATCGCCAGGGCGCTGAATCCAAGCCACACCCTCGCTGACGGGGACACCGTCTTCTGCCTGGCAACGGGCGGCTTGGCACTCGACCGCAGCGACGAAACCGCCCGGCAGATCAGTCTCATCACGCTGCAAAGCGCGGCAGCCGACGTCGTCCGCTTGGCCATTTTGGACGGCGTGGCCAGCGCCGAACCCGTCAGCACTCCGGCCGGGGATTATGGTGTGTACGGTGCCGAGTAGGTTACTATTGCCGATTTAACTTTTACGGCGAGACAGAGTAGTGTTGTTTGTTGGTTGTCTGGACTGCCGCGCCCTCTTTGGGCCTGGAGCCGGCAATCGATCCAACAAAAACGTTCGTGGCCATGCGCGGTGCAATCCGGCAGGGCTGCGGCAACAACAGTTAGCGGAGGGTATGGCCAAGAAGGACGGGGTCATTGAGATCGAAGGCGTTGTGACCGAGGCGCTGCCTAATGCGATGTTTCGCGTTGAGCTCACCAACAAGCACATCGTTCTGGCACACATCTCTGGAAAGATGCGTCAGCACTACATCAGGATCCTCCCCGAGGACCGCGTAGTGGTGGAGCTGAGCCCGTACGACCTCACCCGTGGTCGTATCGTCTACCGCTACAAGTAAATTGCTGGGCGGCTTCAGCGCGAGCTGCTGTCGCTCCAGTTGACCAACTGTTACACGCAAAGGAATGCCATGAAGGTCAAGCCGAGCGTCAAGCAGATCTGCGAAAAGTGCAAAGTGATCCGCCGTAATGGCCGGGTCATGGTGATCTGCGAGAACCCGCGCCACAAGCAGCGCCAGGGCTAATTCCCTTCATCGGGAAATCCTGGGTTGCTAACCCACGCAAGTAAATAAAGGCAGCACAAGCTGATCTGGGACGTATGGAGCCCGGGCAGCTAACCCCCGGTCGGAGGCTGGGGCCGCACAGAACGTGCGGGTGTACTGCCTACGACCTCCGGTTTATCAAGGAGTACTGCCACTATGGCTCGTCTCGCTGGCGTAGACATTCCCCGCGAAAAGCGGCTGGAAATTGCGCTTACTTACATCTACGGCGTGGGCAAGACCCGTGCACACGAAACCCTGGCTGCCACTGGCATCAGCGCTGACGTCCGTGTTAAGGACCTCACCGATGCCCAGCTGGTTGAGCTGCGTGACTACATTGAAGGCAACTACAAGGTTGAGGGTGACCTTCGCCGCGAAGTAGCAGCTGACATCCGCCGCAAGGTTGAAATCGGCAGCTACGAAGGCCTGCGCCACCGCAAGGGCCTGCCCGTACGCGGTCAGCGTACGAAGACCAACGCGCGTACCCGCAAGGGCCCGAAGCGTACCGTCGCCGGCAAGAAGAAGGCCCGTTAAAATCCCCGCCGGGATTAACGGAGCTTTCCCCAATAACTTTCTGTAGGAGAAAAAATGCCCCCGAAGACTCGTGGCGCGGTTCGCAAGCCGCGTAAGAAGGACAAGAAGAATATCGCGCTTGGCCAAGCGCACATCAAGAGCACTTTTAACAACACCATCGTTTCCATCACGGATCCGACCGGCGCTGTTATCTCTTGGGCTTCCTCAGGTGAGGTTGGCTTCAAGGGCTCGCGTAAGTCCACCCCGTTCGCTGCCCAGATGGCTGCTGAAGCCGCTGCCAAGCGTGCGCAGGAGCACGGCATGCGCAAGGTAGACGTTTTCGTCAAGGGTCCGGGTTCCGGACGCGAGACGGCAATCCGTTCGCTGCAGGCCGCTGGCCTCGAGGTTGGCTCCATCCAGGACGTCACCCCCGCAGCGCACAACGGCTGCCGCCCGCCGAAGCGCCGCCGCGTCTAAGGCTTTCCCGCCGCATGAGCTTGCCCGGACCGTCGATGGTCCGGGCAAGCCCAGCGCGTTAAGTCTTCAGACCGAATTTCCACCACCTGTGTTGCGTCATATAGCGGATGCTCGCCGAAAGGAAACCTAAGTGCTCATTGCACAGCGCCCCACCCTCTCCGAAGAGGTAGTCTCCGAAAACCGTTCGCGTTTCATCATTGAACCGCTGGAACCGGGCTTCGGCTACACCCTCGGAAACTCCCTCCGCCGTACCCTGCTCTCCTCCATCCCCGGTGCTGCCGTAACCAGCATCCGGATCGATGGCGTGCTGCACGAGTTCACCACGGTTCCGGGTGTCAAGGAAGATGTCACTGAGATCATCCTGAACATCAAGAGCCTCTCGGTTTCCTCCGAGCACGACGAGCCGGTTGTCGCTTACCTGCGCAAGCAGGGCCCCGGAGTCGTCACCGCCGCGGACATCGCTCCGCCGGCCGGCGTCGAATTCCACAACCCGGATCTGCACATTGCCACGCTGAACTCGAAGGGCAAGTTCGAACTCGAACTGACCATCGAGCGCGGCCGCGGCTACGTTTCGGCAGCTCAGAACAAGTCCGGCGACGCAGAGATCGGCCGTATCCCGGTCGACTCCATCTACTCGCCGGTGCTGAAGGTTACTTTCCGCGTGGAAGCAACCCGTGTTGAGCAGCGCACCGACTTCGACAAGCTGATTGTCGACGTCGAGACCAAGCAGGCCATCGCCCCGCGCGATGCCGTCGCTTCCGCAGGCACCACCCTGGTGGAACTGTTCGGTCTGGCCCGTGAGCTGAACACCGCAGCTGAAGGTATCGAGATCGGCCCGTCGCCCACCGACGCTGCCCTGGCAGCCGACATGGCACTGCCGATCGAGGATCTGGACCTCACCGTCCGTTCCTACAACTGCCTCAAGCGTGAGGGCATCCACACCGTGGGTGAACTCGTTGCACGCTCCGAGGCTGACCTGATGGACATCCGCAACTTCGGTGCAAAGTCCATTGACGAGGTCAAGGCAAAGCTGGTTGAACTGGGCCTGTCCCTCAAGGACTCGCCTCCCGGTTTTGACCTCGCAGCACGCGCCGCAGCAATCGAAGAGGACGACGCCGCCTTCGGCGACGACGAACTCTAAACCAGACCTTGGCCGGCGGGCTGCACCATGGTGTGCGGTCCACGGCTTCCACATGAGGAGAAACAATTATGCCTACCCCCACTAAGGGTCCGCGCCTCGGAGGCGGCCCGGCTCACGAGCGCCTCATGCTCGCGAACCTGGCAGCATCCCTGTTCGAGCACAAGCGGATCACCACCACGGTGACCAAGGCCAAGCGCCTGAAGCCGTACGCAGAGCGACTGGTGACCTTCGCCAAGCGCGGCGACCTGGCTTCCCGCCGCCGCGTCCTGGGCCTGATCAGCAACAAGGGCGTCGTCCACGAGCTGTTCACCGACATTGCCCAGGCAGTGGAGAACCGCGATGGCGGCTACACCCGCATCACCAAGATCGGCAACCGCAAGGGCGACAACGCTCCCATGGCTGTCATCGAACTGGTTCTCGAGCCGGTTTCCGCCAAGCAGGCCGTAGTCGCCGAGGCTACCCAGGCTGCTGCCAAGGCTGCTCCGGCTGCCGAGGAAGCTCCCGAGGCCGAGGTCGCCGAGACCGAAGCTGCTGAGGCTCCCGCCGCTGAAGAAACTGCGACTGAAGAAGCTGCCACCGAAGAGGCTCCGGCCGCTGAGGAAGCTGCTGAAGCTCCCGCTGCCGAGGAAAAGGACGCGAAGTAATTCGCTGATTTTCTTCGCATAGACTTAAGTCTATGAACGACCAAAAACCCGCGGCCCCCGTTTTGGGGGGCGGCGGGTTTTTGCGTGTCCGGCTTGATTTGTCCTACGACGGCGGCCCCTTCAGCGGGTGGGCATTGCAGCCGGGCCTGCGGACAGTCCAGGGCGTCCTGGAGGAAGCGCTGCAGCTCCTGGTCCGCCGCCCCGTCCGCGTCACCGTTGCCGGGCGGACCGACGCCGGCGTGCACGCACGCGGGCAGGTGGTCCACCTGGACCTCACCGAAGCCGAGTGGCTGGGACTTCCGCGCGGGCACGAACTCGATCCCGCCGTCGCCATGCTCCGCAGGATCCGCGGGGCACTGAGCCGCATCCTCGGCGACCTCACCGGGGCCGTCGAGGTGCATCGGATCTCGCTGGCGCCTCCCGGCTTCGACGCCCGCTTCTCGGCCCTCTGGCGGCGCTACAGCTACCGGATCGCCGACGGCCCCGCCCTCTGGGACCCGCTGGGCCGCTACTCCACCCTGTGGCACAAGAACCCGCTGGACGTGTCCCTGCTCAACGAAGGTGCCTCCAAGCTGCTGGGGCTCCAGAACTTCCTCGCCTTTTGCAAGCCTCGCGAGGGGGCCACCACCATCCGCGAGCTGCAGCGCTTCGAGTTCACGCGTGCGGAGGACGGCGTCATCGTCGCCACCGTGCAGGCCGACGCGTTCTGCCACAACATGGTGCGCGCCCTCATCGGCTCTGCCCTGTACGTGGGGGAGGGCGTTGTGGAACCGGGCTGGCTGCATGAGCGGCTGCTGGCGAAGAAGCGCGACGCAAAGTCCGTGCTCGCCGCGCCGCATCCGCTGGTCCTGGAGGAAGTGGCCTACCCGTCCGACGACGAGCTGCTGGCCCGCGCCGAGCTGACAAGGGCCCTGCGGGAGACCTGACCCCTGTGGTTGGGTTTCGACAGGCTCAACCACCGGTGGTTGAGCATGTCGAAACCCAACCACCGCTAGAACGACGGCGGAGGTTCGTCCGCGGGCAGGGTCAGGGTGAAGGTGCTGCCTTCGCCGTGGCCGCTTTGGCACGTGATGGTGCCGCCGTGCCGCTCCACGATAAGTTTGGTGATGGACAGCCCCAGCCCGGCGCCGGAGATGGCCGCTTTCCGGGCGGCCTCGGTGCGGTAGAACCGCTTGAACACCCGGGCGGCGTCCTCGGTGGTCATCCCCATCCCGGTGTCGCTGACGCTCAGCTGGATCCAGTCGTTGCCGGTGCTGGCACTGATGCTGACCTTCCCGCCGTCGGGGGAATACTTGATGGCATTGGACACCAGGTTGTCCAGCGCCTGCCCGATCCTCAGCGGATCGGCGTAGGCCCAAAGAGGGGATGGAACGTCCGCGGTGAGCTCGATGTGCGCCCGCTCGGCCTGTGCCTGTGCGGAGCCCACGCTCGTTTCCACGAGGCCCGCCAGGTCCGTCCGCTTCGGGTGGACGTTCAGGGCAGCTGATGCTGACGCCGTCAGGTCGGAAACCAGCGCCAGCAGCCGTTCCGAATTCCGCTGCACCACCATCAGCCGCCGGGCCACGTGCGGCGGGAGGTCCGCCGCGTCGTCGAGCACCATGTCCACGTTGCCGATGATCGAATTCAGCGGGCTTCGGAATTCGTGGGAAACGTTGGACACCAGTTCCTCATTCGCGGCCAGCGCCTCCACCAGGCCGGTCACGTCACTGAACACGACGACGGCGCCGCTGGGGCTGCCGTCATCGCCGGCGAGCTGCCGGGCGGCAGTGGAGATGGCCCGCTGGTCGGTGCCCTCGCCGATCCAGATGAGGTAGTCAGCAAAGGACTCGCCGTGCACGGCCCGCCTGACGGGGCGCTTGTCCTCGGGCAGGGCGGTCTGTTTGTCCAGGGCGAAGATGGCCTGCTGTGCTTCGTCGCGGTCCTCCGGTCCGCTGGCGATCTCCCGGAACCGGCGTTGCCGGTCGTTGATCAGGAGATGGTTCCCGGCGGCATCGACGGCGACGATGCCGACGTCGGTGGCGTCCAGTACCGTCTGCAGCAGCTTTTCCCGTTCCCGGCTTTCGCCCAGCAGCTTCCGGAGCTCCCGGTCCTTTTCCGCCAGCTCCCGCTGCTGCATGCGCAGATGGACACTCGCAAACCTGATGGCCAGCGACACGGAGAGCATCATGAGCGGGAAGAGGAACACGGTGGTGATGTCCGAGGCCGTGAGGTTGGGAATTTTTCCGGCCACGGACGGGAGCATGATGAAAAACGGGCCCGCGAAGCTGAGGACCAGGCTGCTGCGGGTCAGCATTCCGGAGGCCGAGAGCCAGATCACCGGGAAGACCGCCAGGACTGCAAGGCCGGGGAGCAGGGGCGCTGCCCCGTTGCGCAGCAGGCCGATCGCCACGAAGTCCAGGATGGGGATCAGCAGGTACGGGCGGTGCGCCAGCCGCTCCCACGGGACCAGGAAGCAGGCCAGGATCAGGACCGCGTGCAGGACAATGCCGCCCAGGTACAGCGGACTGTGCAAAAGCTCCGGCCACGCGAACGGTGTGGCAACGGCCAGTGCCGCCACGATCAAGGTCAGGGGAAGCTGGCAGAGGGCAACCTGCGACCGCGGCCCGAGCGCCTGGAAGAAGCGGGCAGGCCCACGCGGAAAAAGCCGCTCAGCCATGACACCGGCTGCTATGGGCAGCGTGGATCATCACACGAACTGCCGCCGCTTGTGCCTCCGAATTCCTTCTGGGCAACGTGGCGCATCCTTTCCGGCTCGTAATCCACATCCTTGTCATAATAATTGACTTTTCAAATGCAAAGTTGAAACAGATGTCATTAAAGCGGCTTGCTTGTAGCGTATAAAGAGTTGGAGCGGATATGGCATTGGCGCTGGGCCGATGGGGGGTCATGTCCGCCTGGCTCAGGGATAGTACATGGACGACGATCTTGGTGTGGCTGTAGTCATCGAGGACGACGCTGACGTTCGGAACCTCCTCGAAGGGGTTTTGAGCCAGGCCGGCTTCGAGGTTCATACAGCGGTTGACGGGCGGGCCGGGGTTGAAGTGGTCCGCAGCAAGCAGGCGAACGTGGTGACACTGGATATCGGCCTGCCTGATATTGACGGGTTTGAAGTCCTTCGGAGGATCCGGCATTTCAGCAATGCGTATGTGGTGATGCTGACCGGCAGGACCGAGGAGCCGGACCTGCTGTCCGCGCTCAATGCCGGCGCGGACGACTACATCGCGAAGCCATTCCGGCCACGGGAACTGCGGGCAAGGGTGGCGGCGATGATGCGCCGGCCCCGCCATGAAACCGGCGGGCACAAACCGGCACAGGCCATGTGGCCGGCTGCTCCGGCTGCCCCCGCTGCGGCCGCGCCGCGCCAGCACGATACCGCCGTCCTGCAGCACAACGGGCTGGTTTTGAACCACCGGACGCGGACCGTGGAAGTCCAGGGGGAGCCGCTGGCGCTCACCCGCAGCGAGTTCGACCTGCTGCACGTGCTGCTGCGCGGCGGCGGGGCGGTATGCACCCGGGCCGACCTGGTAAGGGCGGTACGCGGCGAGTTCTACGACGAAGACACGTACATCAGCGAAGCGGACGAGCGCGCCGTCGAAGTCCACATCGGCAACCTGCGCCGGAAACTCAAGGAGGACCAGCTGTCACCGCGGTGGCTGCAGACGGTGCGCGGGGTGGGGTACCGGCTGGCTCCGGGCCGCCCGCACGAGCGGTAGGGAAGGATTAGTCGTTTTCCAGGATATAGGTGGCCTGAAGCTCGGAAATGGTCTGGCCACCGTCCTGGGCCACCCTTTCCATCAGCATCTGGCCCTTGCCGAAATCACCCTGGCGGATCACTGCTTCGAGCAGCTCGGCCAGCTTGGCCAGCCGCATCCCACCAACCATGGTGGAGCTGATCTTCAGGCTGATGGCGGCGTCCAGGGCGGAGGCGCTGTCCTGGCTGTGCACCGCTGCCGCCAGGCGGGAGTACCGCTGGTGCCACATGGCCGCGTAGTCACGGGCAAAGCGCTGGGCGAGCCCCGAGCCGGCCAGCTCGTCCTCCAGCTCCTCCAGGACGGCCGCGTCAACGAGCGGCAAGAGCCCGGCCGCTTCCTGTGAGGATGCGGCGAGGCCGGCTGGCATGATCCCGGGCTCGAAGGCCGCAGGTGCCGCCTCGTCGCTGGAGCCGGGAGCTGGACTGTGCATTGTTCAAGGCTACTTCCTGAATTTCTCGAATTGTGCTGTTTGGGGTGATCCTTTGACAACCTTGAGCGATCCTTCAGCCGGTCCTGCGGCCTTATTGGCCACTGAACGTCATCACGGTATTAACAACGGCCGGTCCCAGAATGGCGATGAAGAGGACCGGGAAAATGAAGAAGAGCAGCGGGAAAAGGATCATGACGGGCAGTTTCATGGCCTTTTCCTCGGCACGTTGCCGCCGCTTGACGCGCATGACCTTTGCCTGGACCCGGAGCACCCGGCTGATGGCGATGCCGTACGTGTCCGCCTGGACCACGGCCTGCACAAAACTGCGCAGCTCCGGAATATTGGTCCGTTCGGCCAGCGCGATGTAGGACTCCCGGCGGCTGCGGCCCACCTGCATGTCCTGCAGCGTGCGCACCAGCTCCTCGGCCAGCGGGCCCTTCCCGTTTTCGCCGGCGCGTGCCATTGCACCTTCGAAGCCCAGGCCCGCCTCCACCGAGATGAGCATCTGGTCAAGGGTGTTGGCCAGTTCCAGCTGGATGACCTTCTGGCGCTCCAGGCCCTTGCTGTAGAGCAGGAGGTCCGGGATGAAGTAGCCCAGGAACAGCACGAAGAGCCCGGCCAGCTTCATGAGCGGGGTACTGCCGATGGCGGTCAGGTAGAACCCCAGCCCGGCGCCCGTGAGCCCAAGGGCGAGCTTTGAGCCCAGGACTTTGCCCAGCGGCATGGACGCCGGCCGGCCCGCAAGGGAGAGCAGGCGGTCCAGGAATGCCACGTACGCAGGGGGAGTGAGGCGCCGGCCCACGCCTTCCAGCAACCCCGGCTTACCTGCGGGGGCAACGCTGATCGGGGCGGCGCCGCGGGACAGGAGTTCGTTGACGGCGAGCCGGCCCTGCCGGTCCACCGTGAGCACGGACCAGGCCAGCACACCCAGGGGAACACACACCAGCAGGATGGACAGAAGCACAATCGGGTTCATGGCGTCCTCAGAACTTCAGGTCGATGATCTTGCGCATCCACAGCGCGCCGATGGTCATGAGGACAAAGGACGCCCCGATCATGGCCCAACCCAGGGGATGGGTGAACATGGAGTTCATATAGCTGGGGCTCACGGACAGGAGCATGGCCACGATGCCGAACGGCATGGCGATGAGGATGTAGGCCGAGAACTTGCCTTCCGCCGCCAGCGCTTTGATGTGGCCCTTGATTTCCGCGCGCTCGCGGATGGTTTCGTTGACCTGGTCCAGGACGTCCGCCAGGTTGCCGCCTACTTCGCGGTTGATCTGGATGGCCTGGGAGATCCAGACAAAGTCCTCGTTCTTCATCCGCTCCGCGGTGTCGTTGAGGGCTGCCAGCAGGTCGCGGCCCAGGCTCGTCTCCGTGATGACGCGGCGCATTTCCTCAGACGTCGGCTTCTGCGACTCGGTGGCGGCGGCGTCGATGGCACGCAGGATGCTGTGCCCGGCGCGCAAACCGCCGGAGAGCAGCTGCAGGGTGTCGCCGAGCTGGCCGTCGAACGCCGCCCGGCGTTTCCCGGCCAGGAATCCGAGGACCAGTTTCCCGACGAAAGGCGCCAGCAGTGCCAGGAGCAGCCCCACCAGCGGTCCCACGGTGACAGTCCCCACCAGCATTCCGATGCCGGCTCCGATGCCCACCAGCAGGAAAAATTCGGCCTGACTCAGGCGAAGCCCGGCGTCCTCCAGCTCGGCGCGGGCGAACAGCTTCACGTTGCGTCCGGCCAGGGGCCGTTCGAAAGAGCGGACGGCGGAGAGCGCCAGGCGGGATATCGAGGAGGGCCGCTCGGCTTCAAACGGACGACGGCGGTCCAGCGGCACCGAGGGGGCGCCCGGCAGGATCACAGCAACGCCCAGCAGGCAGACGGCCACCAGCAGGATGACTGCTCCGGCAGCAAGGATCACGGCGGTGCCCTATCTTCCGGTCTGGTTTTGGGCAGCGGGAGTCTGCGGTCCGGCAAACACGCCGGGGGAAACGTGGATGCCCAGGTCCTCGAACCGGTCGATGAAGCGCGGCCGGATGCCGGTGGCCACGGGCTTGCCGAGGAACCGGCCGTGGGCGTCAACCCCGGCGGAATAGTCGAAAACGAACGCGTCCTGGAGGGTCACGATGTCTCCTTCCATTCCCTGTACTTCGGTGACGTGGGTGATGCGCCGGGAGCCGTCCCGCAAACGGGAGATCTGCACGATGAGGTTGACCGCGGACGCGATCTGTTCCCGGATGGCGCGCAGCGGCAGGTCCATGCCGGCCATCAGGACCAGGGTTTCGAGTCGAGCCACGGCGTCGCGGGGCGAGTTGGAGTGCACGGTCGAGAGGGACCCGTCGTGGCCGGTGTTCATGGCCTGCAGCATGTCCAGCGATTCGCCGCCGCGGACCTCGCCCACCACAATTCGGTCGGGGCGCATACGCAGCGAGTTCCGGAGCAGCTCGCGGATGGTCACCTCGCCCTTGCCCTCGGTGTTCGGCGGCCTGCTTTCGAGGCGGACCACGTGCTGCTGCTGGATCTGCAGTTCCACGGCGTCCTCGATGGTGACAATCCGCTCGTCCGCGGGAAGGAAGGAGGACAGGACATTGAGGAGGGTGGTCTTACCCGTGCCCGTGCCGCCGGAAACGATGATGTTGAGCTTGGCCTTGACGCAGGCGTTCAGCAGCTCGGCCATCTCCGGCGTCAGCGTTCCAAAGTCGATCAGGTTGCGGACCGTCAGGGGAACCTTGCTGAATTTACGGATGGTCAGCGAGGACCCGCCAACCGCCAGCGGCGGGATGACGGCGTTGACGCGGGAGCCGTCCTCGAGGCGGGCGTCCACCAGGGGGGATGACTCGTCGATGCGGCGGCCCACCTTGGATACGATGCGTTCGATGACCTTGCGCAGGTGTTCCTCGGAGCTGAACCGGGACTCGGTGAGCGTGAGCTTGCCCTTGCGCTCCACATAGATCTGGTCCATCCGGTTGACCATGATTTCGGTGACGGCAGGATCGTCCAGCAGGCGCTGGAGCGGGCCGTACCCCAGGACGTCGTCGGCGACGTCCCGCACCAGGCGGGTCCGTTCCTCGGGCGTGAGGGGGACCTGTTCGGCGTCGATGATGCGGGACAGTTCCTCCTTGGCGGTGGCCCGGAGTTCCTGCTCGGTGACAGCCGCGTCGTTGAAGCGGGTGCCCATCCGTTCGAAAAGGGCCGTGGCCGCCCGGAGCTTCATGGCGGCGAAGACGTCCAAGCCAGGTGCCTTGGGCACCTGCTGCGTGCCGCCGTCGTGCGTTGGAATCACGACGGCGGCTGGCTCGGAAAGGTGCGCCTCCGCCGTCGGGCGCGGGGAGGGGATGGCTGCGGCGGCGGTGCGGGGCCGCTCAAGCACGGCCGTGGCCGCGCCGGACGGTTGGTTGCGATCCTGAGCGGCGCTGATGCGCTCGGAGAGTTTCATCAGATGACCACCCTTCGGTGAAGCTTGCGCTGGGTCTGGGTACGCCACGCCGGGTTGAAGCGCTCCACCAGCTGGCGGAGGCTTTTGACGGCGGGGTCCTTCTTCGATTCCTGGAGGACGGGGATGCCCCGGTTGGTGGAGAGGGCGACGGCGCGGGAGCGGGGGACGCTGACATCCACGGGCGCGCCGATGGTGGATTCGACGTCCTGGACGTTGAGGCCGGCCTTGGCGTCTGCCATGTTCAGGACCACGTGGCGGGATTCGGGCATGATGTCCAGCTGGCGGAGGACGTCCAGGCCACCCCGGAGGCCGCGGAGGCTGGGGATGTCCATGGCGCTGACCCACACAACGTCGGTGCACTGCTCCATGGCGGCGAGGCCGATTTCGGGCATGCCGGGGGCGGTGTCCAGGACCACGTACTGGAATTCCTGGGCCAGCTGCTCGAGCAGGCGTGTGATCTGTTCCGGGGTGATGTGGTCCGCGTCCACCGGGTTGGGCGGCGCGCACAGGGCGTAGATTCCGGCCGGGTGCACCGTGAGGAAGGCCTTGAGGACCAGGGAGTCCTGGCTGGCCGCGGGGGTGACGGCGTCCGTGACCGTGTGCTCTGGGTTGAGGTAGAGGCCGGAGGCGACGTCGCCGAACTGCAGGTCCAGGTCCACGATCACCACGCTCATGGGCGCGATCTGGCCCAGGCCGATGGCGATGTTGGTGGCGAGGGTGGTCTTGCCCACGCCGCCCTTGGGGGAGAAGACGCCGATCACCAGGCCCTTGCCGTTGGTCTCACCTTGCGCTTTCGGGGTGCGGTGGCGGGTGGCGAAGGACTGGCAGGCGCGTTCGAGGAGTACCCGGATTTCCGCGGCGTCGGCGTTGGGGCTGAGGATGTCCCGGATGCCGGCGCGCATGGCGTGGAGGAGAAAGGACGGGTCCACGTCGCTGACCAGCACCAGGCTGAGGCCGGGGAGCTGGACGTCGAAGACCTTGGCGAACCGGAGCGCCTCCTCGTAGGGGACGTCCGGGCCGATGATCAGGACTTCGGGCTGCTCCTGGTTGAGGAGGGCGAAGAGTTCGGCGGGACCGGCAGGGAGGATGTCCGAGGCGATGGTCTGCACGCTGCCGCGGAGGCCGTGCGCGACGGCGACGCGCAGCTTCTGGTCGAAGTCGCCGTTGGGGGAGAGGAGGACGAAGCGGCTCACTTGTACACCACTTCCTTGCGCTCGACGCGCGGTCCGTTGTCCTGGGCGTCCAGGGGTTCCTTGGTGAGCCAGAGCTCGCCGTTGATGGAGGTGAAGATGATCTTGCCGGCGTCGATGTCCGTGACGGCGACCGTGAGCATCAGTGATCCTTCCGGGAGGGTGGTGTCTGCGGGGTCCGAGCCATCGGCCGGCTTCTCGGCGCTCGCGGCCTGCGGGGCCCGCTGGACGGCGGTGACCAGGACTTTGCGGAGGGTGAGTTGGGTAGTGGCGTCCTCGGCTTTCGCTTTGTAGGCGCCGTTCCCGAAGTTGAGCGAGATGCCCACGTGGTCACCCACGTTGATGCGGCCGCCCACTACCCGCTTGGGTTCCACTTCGAAGGAGACTTCCTGCAGACCGGCGGGGACCTCGACGGCGCCGCTCTCTTTGGCTTCCTCCGGAGCGACCAGCCGCTCGGCCAGGAGCTGTTCGCCGGGGACGAGGTCCACGGCGCTGACGGTTCCGGCCTTGTTGTCCAGGGTGCTGAGGGCGGTGTCTGACTTCCCGGCGGCGGGGACCTTTTCGATGACCAGCGAGGCTGCCATGTCGTTGACGGGGGTGCCGGCGGGGATGGCGGTTTTGACCACCAGGACGTCGACGGGTTCGGTGGTGGCCAGGGCGCGCTGGTCCGCGCCGTTGGCGTAGAAGATGATGAGGAGGGCTCCCACGAGCGCCAAAGCGACCGCGGCCGTTCCGGCGAGCAGGCGAGACTTCACTGTGTTACTCCGTGGTTTGGATGTGTGGTCAGAGGGTGAGGCGGGCGATGGTGGCGCCGTAGGCGTCCACGGGGCCGAGGGTGTAGCCGTCGGCGAGGGAGACGTATTTGACGAATTTGCCGATGATGCCGCGGCAGTTGCCGTTGCACTCCGTGGCGGTGGTGACGCCCGTCGTCGTCGACTTTTCGCTGCGGAACTCGTAGGGGAGGCCGCTGTTGCCGCTGAACTTCCAGCCGGTGACTTCGAAGGCTGCGAAGGAGATCAGGCTGTAAACGGCGCCGGAACCCGTTCCGACCACCTTGTTGAAGACCGGCAGGAGGACGATGATTTTCCGTCCGGCCGTGATTTCGCTTGCCCAGTGGGTGAGTTCGGTGGAGCAGTGGCCCGGGGCGTTGTTGCCGGTGTCGCTGCCGCCCTCGCTGGTGGCGAGGTCGATGCTGCCGCCGCATTTGCCGGCGTCCGGCGCCAGCCAGCCGAAGCCGCCGGCCACCGCGGCCCCGGAGGGACCGTAGTTGCAGTCCTCGTTGGCGTTGTTACCGTGTTCCTGGAGGAGCTGGAGGCTGCCGCCGATGTTGTCCTTGACCTGGCAGATGGAGAAGGCCAGGGGGAAAGCGGTGCGGCCGGCCTTGGGGCTGCCCCAGGCGGCTTTGGACTGGGCGCCGACTTCCTTGGTGGGGATGCCGAGGACGTCCGCGAAGAAGAGGGAGACAGAGTTGTCTTGTCCGCCTGTTTCCTTCGCGCTAGTGGTAACTGAGACTGTCCGTGCCGTCTTGTCGAGCTGGATGCTGTGCACTTTGCTCATGCCGTCCAGGGCATTCTGGTTGGCCAGGCTTGTTGCTAGCGCCGACATCGTCGAACAGTTTGTGTCTGTGGCGTCGCGGGCGCATTTCTGTGCCATCGCGATGGCCGAGGCGTCCGCACCGCTTTGCAGCTGCGCGCGCTCCGAATAGATGACGCCGACGTCGACGGCGATCGCCACGAAGCCGAGGAGGGTCACCAGGAGGATGGCAACGATGACTGAGACGGCGCCGCGTTCGTTGCTTGTCTGGTCGCTGGTCAGCCGCCGCACAGCATGACCCCCTTGCCCGTCATCGGGAACGGGCCCGCGATGCCGGTGATTGTGGACAGGTTGTAGTTGATGGTCAGCGTCACTTGGTTCCCGGTGCTGCACGCGGTGGTGCTGAGCGTGATGTCCGTGGTGGGAATGGCGGTGCTGACCGATGCCGCCGCGTTCTGGGCGGCGGTCTTGGCGCCGGCCGGGTCGTTGGCGATGGCCATGACCCGGACGCCGTCGCGGGCTGCGTTGGTGAGCGTGATCTGGGCGTTGTAGGCGCGCCCGAATTCAATGGTTCCCAGTACCAGCATCAAGAGGAGGGGCAGCAGGATCGCGAATTCGACGGCGGCTGCTCCGCGCTCCGAATCGTGTGACACCTGCTGCACCTCCTCTTGAATGACTCGTTCTTGCTCCTGCTGGCGAGCGGTGCAGTTCCGATATGGGGTCCGGAACCGAACGGGGGTTGCTAGGAGCCGGTGCCGCCACTAGCGGGTGCGGCGGGGGCCAGTTCGGTGTTGACGGAGTCGAAGAACCCGTTGAGCGTGGTGCCCAAGGTGCTGACAGCGATGATGATGACGACCGCAATGAGACCGACCATGATGCCGTACTCGACGGCGGTGGCACCCTTTTCTTCGGTGCGAAGGCGAGTCATGAGGTTGGTGTAGAGAGAAAGCATTTTGAGACTCCTGTGCGAGACGGATGGCTGGTCCTGCACCAGCACTGAAACGAAGTTAGCAACCGGAAAAGGGCCAAAATCGGTATCTTGGAACATCCTGCGCAAAGGCTTTCCGGGGTGTATTTTTCCTGCGCTTTCACTTGGTCTTCGCTGCGCTAACGCTGGGATTCGAGTGTTTACGGGCACTCAAACGGACCCCCTCGGTTCTGGGTGCCGAGGGGGTCCTGTCTTTGGGGCGCCGTATGGCGCGGGTGCAGTGGCTTTTCAGGCCATAAAGTCAACGAATCGAGCAGTCAATTCCTCGAACCAACCATCAAGCGCCAGCCCCAGCAGGGTAAGTGATCAGAGGATGGCCAGGACTTGGCTGCCATCACCAGTCCGTACTCCGCCATAGTATTGCCGCGTTGATTTGCGACGAACCTATTTATCCACGTCCGGATCGATGGGCTCATTGTGTCCATCACTGTTGAGCTCGTGAAAATGTCTCGATGATACTAATGACGGTGGGACCAAGCAGAACAATAAATAGGGTCGGAAGGATGAAGAAAATGAGCGGAAAGAGCATCTTGACCGGCATCTTCATGGCATGCTCTTCAGCTCGCTGCTTGCGCTTAATCCGCATGTCCTTCGCTTGGGACTTCAATACTCCAGCAATGGCTATCCCGTATGTGTCAGCCTGTACTACGGACCTGACAAAACTCCGGACGTCCGGAACGTCGATCCGTTCGGACATCGCTAGGTAGGCCTCCTTGCGCGAACGTCCCACTTGGATGTCCTGTAAGGTTCGGATTAACTCGTCGGCCAACGGGCCTGTGCCGTTCTCCCCGGCCCTACCCATAGCAGTCTCGAATCCCAGGCCGGCCTGAACAGAAATGAGCATCTGGTCCAAGGCGTTGGGAAGCTCCAGCCGGATTTGCTGGCGCCTTTTTTGTGCGCGGTTCCGGAGCAGAATGTCGGGAACAAAGTAGCACAGGGCTGTGATACCGATCCACAAAAGAAATCGGTCTGCCCCGGGCTTTGCCGCGTAGAAAAGAACACCAGTTACTGCCCCTGCAAAAGCCAGTAGAGGTTTTGCCATGATGATCCGACCAAGCGGCCATTCCTTCGGCCGTCCCGCAGCTGCAAGCTGCTTATCGAGCCACGCCTCATAGCTTCGCGGTGTGAGCCGGTGTGCAAGTGCGAGTGCTTGTTCGTTAGCGGTAAGAGCGGTTCGACCTTGTCCGGTACGGCGACCCAGGTTTGCCTGAATATTCCGTATTGCGGCCCTGTCCCCCGTTAAAGCCAACCAAAGCATGGCCGAGATTGGCACGATGATGGCCAAAATGGCTGCGTAGGCAATGAGTTGCATCGTAATCCCCCTAGTACTTCGGTTTGACCAGACGCGACAGCCACAGGCCGCCAAGGGTTAGGAACAGGGCGGCTCCTCCCAGCATCAGATAGCCGGGAAGAGTCGTGGTAAAAACCCTCCGGTATAGCTCATTGCTGAAAACGAGGACCAGGAACATGACGATTGGCAAAGCCATCAAAACTATGGCCGATACCCTGCCTTCCGCGCTCAACGCTCGAACCTGGCCCCGAACCTGATTCCGGTCACGGATGGTTTCGCCCACGTGATCGAGGACTTCCGCGAGGTCGCCACCGACTTCCCGGTGAATGTCGATAGCGCGTGCGATCGATTGGAAGTCGTCATTATTCGTCCGAAACGCTACTTGGTTTAGGGAATCGCCCAAGTCCCGCCCGATCCGGGTCTCGTTGACCACTCTGTTGAGTTCCTCCGACATCGGAGCTTCATTTTCTTGCGCCGCCGCATCAATGGCTCGAAGAAGGCTATGTCCTGCCCGAAGTCCGCCAGAAAACATCTGGAGAGTGTCCGGAACTTGAGCGTCGAATTTACGACGGCGACGGACAATCAGCAGCGTAAGTAACATATAGAACGACAGGGGGGTCATGACGAATGCCAGCAGGCTGAGGCCCATACCCCCGCCTAGGAACGCGAGAACGGTCGCCGACAACGTGCTCGCCCCCGCCATAAGAAGGTAGTCGCCGGGATCCTTGTTCAAGCCCCCCTGCTCCAGTTTGGCCCTGTTGTATAGTCCGGTGGGCCGCTTCTTCAGACCTCGGTTGAGCACACCGATGGCCTGAGCGGTGACCCAGCTTAGCCTCGAGGAATGTTGTACGGTGTCCGGCCTTCTGCGAGAAAGCGGGATCCCTGGCCCGCCTTTGAACACCAATCCGATGATTAGGGCGAGTGCTACATAGATCAGGAATAGTCCAGCGGCAAACATCGTTACGGGCATTTCGGCGTTCACGACTACCGTGTCCTTACGGACGGGGCGCCAAAGATCTGCGGCGACACATGAATTCCCAAGTCCGCAAACCTGTCGGTAAACCGTGGCCGTACCCCAGTGGGGATCGGCTTGCCCAGGAATTTGCCGTTGACATCGACGCCGGCAGAGTAATCGAAGACAAAGGCATCTTGGAGAGTGACGATATCCCCCTCCATGCCCTGTACTTCAGTAATGTGCGTGACTCGGCGCGTTCCATCCCGGAGTCGGGCGATCTGGACAATGAGATTCACTGCGGAAGCGACTTGTTCGCGAACTGCTCTGAGCGGGAGATCCATGCCGGCCATCAACACCAAGGTCTCAAGGCGCGCTATTGCGTCGCGCGGTGAGTTTGCGTGGACCGTGGAAAGCGAACCATCATGACCGGTGTTCATGGCTTGAAGCATGTCCAGACATTCCCCGCCGCGGACTTCCCCAACAACTATGCGATCAGGACGCATACGTAGGGAGTTCCTAACGAGATCGCGGATTGCTACCTCGCCCTTGCCTTCAATGTTTGCGGGCCGGCTCTCCAGTCGCACGACATGATCCTGCTGGAGCTGGAGTTCGACCGCGTCCTCAATGGTCACGATGCGGTCGGATGCGGGGATGAACGAAGAGAGCGCGTTTAGTAGAGTTGTCTTACCGGTTCCAGTACCGCCAGAAACGATGATGTTCATGCGGGCCAGGACACAGGCCTGAAGCAGTTCTGCCATCTCTGGTGACAAACTGCCATACGCAATCAGCTTGTCCACAGTCAGAGCATCGCCTCCAAATTTGCGGATTGTAAGCGCAGGTCCATTGACCGCCAAGGGAGGGATGATGGCATTCACTCGAGAACCATCGGCCAGGCGCGCATCCACCAGTGGTGATGACTCGTCAATTCGGCGGCCCACCTTCGAAACAATCCGTTCGATGACTCGCCGCAAAGCATCGTCTGATGCAAATTTGGTGTCGGTCAGAGTCAGCTTGCCGGTTCGTTCAACGTAGACTTGGTCAAAACGGTTGACCATGACTTCGGTAATCGAAGGATCATCGAGGAAGCGCTGGATGGGGCCGTGGCCGAGAACGTCATCAATTATTTCTCGAATTAGCCGCTGGCGTTCTGCCGAAGTTAGCGGTACCTGTTCCTCATCAACGACGACCTTCAGTTCATCTCTAACGTATTGGTGAAGCTCGGCTTCCTCAAGCGATGAATCCGTTATACGAGCACCGAGCCGTTCGTAGAGTGCCTGGCTGGCGCGGTCCTTAAGGGCACTAAGTGCGCCGCTGGCCACGGCCGCAGTGGGGGCCAATTCCACAACTTCAGCATTTTGCGCCGATTCGGCTGCCTTGGCTTCATGGATTCTGCCTAGAGTTGCAGGTTCAGTAACGGCTGGTACTGACGCAAACGGGTTCTGATCAGTTTCAGGGAGAGACATGATGGCTTCGGTGCCTCGCACCTTCTCAAGCCTGCGTGACAGGTTCACTGGACGACCGCCCTTCGGTGCAATTTCTTATGTGGTCTGGCTTCCCAATTTGGTTTGAAGCGCTCTACTAGATTGCGAAGGCCCTTAGTGGCAGGATCCCTACTGCCGTCTTGAAGGAGCGGAACTCCCTTGTTCGTTGAAAAGGGAAGTGTCCGGGAACGCGGCAGCACGATGTCAACCGGGGCCCCGATTGTGGCTTCCACGTCCTGTAGGGTCAAGCCGCTACGTCGGTCGGCCATGTTGAGTACCACGTGACGAGTTTCTGGAAGCAAGTTCAGCTCCGACAGGATTTGGTTGCCCGTGCGGAGGCCTCGGATGCTGGGTACGTCCATGCCACAGATCCATACAGCATCCGATGCGAGATCTAGGGTGGCGAGAACGTGTTCACCTAGTCCAGGAGCCGTATCAACGACGACGTACTGAAATTCCTGTTGTAGCTGCTTTAGGAGATGGGTTACGCTCTCGCCGCTAATCCGATCCATTTCCACCGGGTTGGTCGGTGCGCACAATGCGTAGATGCCAGCGGGGTGCACGGTGAGGTAGGTCTTGAGGACCATAGAATCCTGGCTCGCCGCGCCGACGACAGCATCAGTGATGGTGTGCTCCGGCTCAAGCATCAATCCACTGGCAACGTCCCCGAACTGTAGGTCCAAATCGACAATCACCACGCCCATAGGCGCAGATTGACCCAAACCTACAGCGATGTTCGTCGCCACCGTTGTCTTACCGACACCACCCTTAGGCGAGATGACGGCAATAATCCGCCCGCCAGCAGAGTGCTCGTGGTGCTCTGAGCTGCTGGGCGCCAGCCCGCGGCGACGGCCGGCGGAGGAAAGGCTGGCCCGCTCAACAATGATGCGTATCGTTTCAATCTCTGCCGACGGATCGAGGAGATCGCGAATTCCAGCCCTCATAGCCTGAATCGCAACGTCGGAAGCGTCCGCTGCGACCAGAATCATGCTGATTTCCGGGTACTGCAGGTCCATCACTGCGGCAAACTTCAATGCCTCACCTTCCGGCAAACCCGGCCCCAGGATGAATACCTCTGGTGGTTCTCCCAGCAGTTGCCTGAGCACTTCCTCAGGTCCTTCGGGCAGGTAACCAGCCTGGAAATGTTGGAGGGAACCTGCCATGCCGGCAGTTGCCATCCTCACACGGCGTTCAAATTCATGGTTAGGCGTGATGAGTACGAACCGGCTCATCGGAAAACCTTCGAATTGCTAACAACACCCGCATTGCCTTCCGTGGCGTTGTCCGGTTCCTTAGAAAGGTAAACCCTTCCAAACTCAACGGCGTAGATTATCTTCTCCGCATCCACGGAGTTGCGAGCGATTGTGATGAGGTACGTGTCGTCGCTCTGGGTCTTTTTCGAGCTGTCGGCAGTAGCCTTCCCGGAGGATCCCTCCGGCTGTGAGGCGGAACCGTCGCTGAACTGGGCTGCTGTTACTAAGACTTTGTGGAAGGTCAGTTGTGTGCCGCTGGATACCGTTCCCTCTGCCCCAGTCGTGGCGTTTGTTGAGGTTTCGTCCAAGGAGATGAAGATACCTGCGGTGTCTCCTGCGCTGATCTTCCCGCCCGCGACACGTTCGATTGGCAGCCGGAGGGTTAGCTCCTGCATGCCTTCCGGAACGGCGACCCTTGACGAGCCCAGGAAATCCGCGGGGTTCACCATTCGGCCACCCAGCAGTTGTTCCCCCGGTACCAGCCCCACTGAGGTCACTTTTGATCCCAATTCATCCAGATCCGTGACCGCATCCGCCGCAATAGCAGCTTTGGGCAAAGCCTTTTTGACGACAGCAGCCGTGAGGTCCTTGGCCTCTGTGCCGGCTTCAACAGGCTTTTGGACCACGAATACGGTACTGGTTTCGGTGTTGGCGAGGGCACGCTTGTCCGCGCTTTGCACATACATGATCAATAGGACGGTACCCATGACTGCCACGAGTAGTGCGGCGATGCCTCCCAGTAGGCGTTTCTTCATTTCTTTCCCCTTGGTTGTTAATCAGTGAGGCGGATTTCCACGGTGCCCAGGTCAATTCCACCTGTGCCACCTCCGCCGGAGCCGTTGGACACATACTTGACAAACTGGCCGATGATGCAGCGGTCATTACCGCCACTGCAGGCGAGAGCTGCGGTCATGTTCGGATCGGTCGACAAATTCCGGAACTCGTAGGTTCCGTTGTTGCCGAATTTCCAACCCCAGATTTTGAACGTGGCGTAACCGATGACGTTGAACAGGCCGTTCTGCCCTTGATTGGTAGCGTCATCGAAAACGGGAAAGACGGCCAGCACCTCTTCGTTCGCGACAATGGTGTCCTTCCACCCTTGTAGAACGCCTTGGCACTGAGTGGGGGGAGGATTGCCGGGATCAGAACCGACTTGATTGGTGCCCACTTCTGTTGCCGCTTCACAAGGAGCAATCTGATCCAGCCAACCCCACCCCCCTGGAATCTGTGTGCCGGAGGGGCCTGTGCAAGTTCCGCCGGGTTTGTAGGAGATTCTTTGAACCGGTGCCATATCACTCGCACTGGATAGGTTGAAGCAGTCATCGGAGATAGCTAAAGGAAATCCAGAACTGCTCGATGGGAAAAAGATCCTGGCTGTTGCCTTCGCGCCGACTGTCACAGGTGGTGCGTTAAGAGCGCTGGCAAACAGCTTGTTGAGAAAGCCGGGGCCAGCCTCGCCCTGCCGAGTGGATGTCCTGACCGTGACCTCTTTGTCCGTCGAAAGGTCTACCGGCGCAGACAAGGCCGACCCGCCATCGAGGGCATTTTTGTTTGCGAGTTCGCTAGCGATAAGGTCGGCGCTCGCCTGAGTACAGGAGTCTTCGTAGCAACTGCGGGCAACTGCGAGAGCGGCCGCATCTGCGCCGTTCTGCAGTTGTGCCCGTTCGCCGTATATTTGGCCGAGGTCGACTGCTAGAGCGCCGGCGCCGATAAGTACCAGTACTAGCACAGCCACAATCACGCCAGCAGCGCCCCTTTGGTTATCTTTCTTGAAAGGCTTCAGCCGCCGCATCGCATTGCTCCTACGCCTGTAAGCGTGATGGTGTCCCCAAACAGACCGGTGAGACTATCCGCCTCGTAGTTGATGGTGACCTCAATATTTGAACCACTGGAGCAGGCTGTGGGTGAGAAGTCGTAATCGAATACAGCTGTTTCCAGACCAGGAGCCCCGTCGGCTGCAGCAAGTTCAGCAGTCGCCTGGTTGTTATGAATAGCCATGGCGCGGGCGGCTTCCCGTGCAGCCTGAGTAACCGAAATTTGTGCGTTGTATACGTTGGCGAACTCGATAAGGCCAGCAACGAGTAAGAGCAAGATGGGGGCTACGAGGGCAAACTCGACAGCGACTGCTCCACGCGAGTTTTCGGTCGTCCCCGGGATCTTTCGTTTCAAAGTAGTCAACCCCTAGCGACAGGTCGGGTAAAAAATGTGCCGCCTCCGCCGTGGCGAAGGCGGCACATTCGCCATGAATACCTGCTACGGAGCATCCCAGGTGCCGACCTCGGTGCCGAGGTCGGAGAACCAGGTGCTGAGAGCTGTCCCGAAGACGGAAACGCCAGCGATAATGATGAAGGCAATGAATGCCACAAGCAGTGAATACTCTGTTGCAGTTGCGCCCCTTTCGGAGGAGAAACGATCCTTGACGCCGGCGACGAATGCCATCATCGAGACCATGAGAGAAGTCATTTTAGAATCCTTAATTCGGTGAAATTGGTTTTAGGTGATTTCAACGAATCTCCAGCTGCCCCCATAAATCTTTAGCGGCTGGACTTCGCTAAGAAGAGATTGTCATTGGCGAGGTAGGGGCAACAATGCGTAGTGGTACTCGACTTTTTCGAATGGAGAAAAAGTACGTACTCGAAAAGTGCGGTCAGTACTCAGCAAAGGAGGCGGGTACGCGGGCCACTACTTGGAAGCGAGGAGTTCTTTGCTGGACAAGGGTCCGAGACAAGGGGGAAAGAAGCTACAGGAGGAAGAGAGTGGCAGCCGTAGTTGCGCCGAGCATGGAAGGTCCGTGAGCCACTTCCGAGGCTTTATTTCGGCCTTTTCGGCTCAGAAGCACCACGCTGACCAGGCCGTTCAGAATGAAGCCGAGGAGGCCGCCGTAGAGCAGCTGGCTCCAGCCTAGGTACCCGAGGTAAAGGCCGACGGGCGCGGCGAGCTTCACGTCTCCCATCCCGATGCCGCCGGGGGAAATTATCCCCAAAATAACGTAACCGGCAAACAAAATGACTGCACCAAGCACCGCTCGGATAAGATCATCAGCCTGCTTATTGAGCAGTCCCGGCATTAGGAAGAGTGCAAAACCACCCGTGAGCAGCATTAGCACCAGCGGGTTCGGCAACAAATGCAGGGCGACGTCAATGCGGGCGAGCTGCACGCCCAACGCGGCCAGGAATATAAAAGCCGGCAGAGTAAGGCCTATTCCAAGGCGCAAGGTGAAGGCGGCGCATGCGAGGCCGGTGAGTGCCGCCGTCGTGATCCTGACAGGGAGGGCTGGGAGACCGCCCAGCCTCGGCAGGTGCTTGGCGATGAGTATCTCCGCGACAGGGGAGAGGGCCACCCCCAAGAGGCCGGCGGCAAAAATTAGGAGCCAGGCGGCAGAACCCTCGTTACCCGTTGCAAACACCGCGACCCCCTGCGTCGGTAAAGCCGGCAGGCGCTGTGCTGGCAGCCGGCTACCCCATTTTGACCCTGAACCCCTTAACGCGCTAATCTTGGTAGTCGTTGTGCGTGTCCTATTCCGATGGTGCGTGCCCGCTTGAGAATCCGGTTGCAGGATGACTACTCAACGTGCACATTCGGAACCACAGGATGACTGGTTACATGGAGCCCTCACCTCTGTTCCGGTAGCGCGCAGATAGTAGGTGTCCGCCCCTGAGCGGCACCTAAACCAGAACGCCAGAATAAGAACGAGGCAAACACCGTGCGTACGTACACCCCGAAGCCCGGCGATATCAACCGCCAGTGGCACGTCATTGACGCCACAGACGTTGTCCTTGGTCGTCTCGCGAGCCAGACCGCAATCCTGCTGCGCGGCAAGCACAAGGCCACCTTTGCGTCCCACATGGACATGGGCGACTTCGTCATCATCATCAACGCTGAAAAGGTTGCCCTGACCGGCGCCAAGCTGGAGCAGAAGCGCGCTTACCGCCACTCCGGCTACCCGGGCGGCCTGACCTCCGTCAACTACGCGGAACTGCTGGAATCCAACCCGGTCCGCGCCGTTGAGAAGGCCATCAAGGGCATGCTCCCCAAGAACTCCCTCGCTGCACAGCAGCTGGGCAAGCTGAAGGTGTACCGCGGTGCTGAGCACCCGCACGCCGCCCAGCAGCCCAAGACTTTCGAAATCACCCAGGTCGCCCAGTAGTCCTGGCCACCAAACAACTTATCTATACAAGGAGAATCGTGGCTCAGAACGAAGAGACCACCGAAGCCGTTGAGGCTGAGGAAACCCTGACCAGCTACACCTCTGAAAGCTCAGCTGCCGAAGCTGCGCCGAAGAAGGAGCGCCCGGCCTTGACCGTTGCCGGCGCAGCTGTTGGCCGCCGCAAGGAAGCCGTTGCACGCGTCCGCGTTGTACCGGGCTCCGGCAAGTGGACCATCAACGGCCGCGCGCTGGACAACTACTTCCCGAACAAGCTGCACCAGCAGGACGTCAACGAGCCCTTCAAGATCCTTGATCTCGAAGGCGCCTACGACGTTATCGCCCGCATCCACGGCGGCGGCATCTCCGGTCAGGCCGGTGCACTGCGCCTCGGCATCGCCCGTTCGCTGAACGAGATCGATGTCGAGAACAACCGCGCCACCCTGAAGAAGGCCGGTTACCTGTCCCGCGACGCCCGCGTCATCGAGCGTAAGAAGGCCGGTCTCAAGAAGGCCCGCAAGGCTCAGCAGTACTCCAAGCGCTAAATCCGCTTGCACAGAAGCCCGTCCCGCCATTGGCGGGGCGGGCTTTTGCCGTTTATGCCTAAGGCAGCGGACGGTCCCGCAGTGCGTGACGGACGCTTCACCAGCCGTTTCAAGCCCAACCAGCCTCATCCTCTAGACTTGTCCGGTGTCTAGATTATTTGGAACTGATGGTGTCCGGGGGCTGGCCAACGGCCTGCTGACAGCAGAGCTGGCCATGCAGCTGGCCCAGGCGGCCGCCGTCGTGCTCGGCCACGACCGCAACTCCAACGGCAGCCGGCCGCGCGCCGTGGTGGCCCGCGACCCGCGCGCCAGCGGCGAGTTCATCGCCGCAGCCGTCGAGGCCGGGCTCTCCAGCTCAGGCGTGGACGTCTACGACGCCGGCGTTCTTCCAACGCCCGCAGCCGCCTACCTGGTGGCTGACCTGGACGCAGACTTCGGCGTCATGATCTCCGCCTCCCACAACCCGGCTCCGGACAACGGCATCAAGTTCTTCGCCCGCGGCGGCCAGAAACTCCCCGACGAGGTGGAGGACGCCATCGAGGCGCAAATGTCCAAGGAGGCCGTCCGCCCTGTCGGCGCCGACGTCGGGCGCATCCAGCGCTTCTCCGACGCCGAGGACCGCTACATCGTCCACCTCCTCCAGACCCTTCCGCACCGCATCGACGGACTCAAGGTGGTCCTCGACTGCGCCCACGGCGCCGCCAGCGGCTGCTCACCCCAAGTTTTCAAGGACGCCGGCGCGGACGTCATCGTCATTGGCGCAGACCCGGACGGCCACAACATCAACGACGGCGTCGGATCCACCCACCTCGGCGCCCTCAAAGAAGCCGTAGTGAAGCACGGCGCCGACCTCGGCATCGCCCACGACGGCGACGCCGACCGCTGCCTCGCCGTGGACCACGAGGGCAATGAAGTGGACGGCGACCAGATCATGGCCATCCTCGCCGTCGCCCTCAAAGCCTCCGGCAAGCTCAAGGACGACGTCCTGGTGGCCACCGTCATGAGCAATCTCGGCCTGAAACTCGCCCTCCGCGACGCCGGCATTAGCATCCGCGAAACCGCGGTGGGCGACCGCTACGTCCTCGAGGAAATGCGCGACGGCGGCTACAACCTTGGCGGCGAACAGTCCGGCCACGTGATCTTCGCCGACCACGCCACCACCGGCGACGGCGTCCTCACCGGCCTGCAGCTCGCCGCCCAGATCGCCTTGACCGGCAAGCCGCTGAAGGAACTGGCCACCGTGATGACCAAGCTTCCGCAGGTCCTGATCAACGTTAAGGGCGTCGACCGCGCCGGGGTCAAGAGCAACGAGGTCCTGGCCCAGGCGGTGGCAGCAGCAGAGGCCGCGCTCGGCGATACCGGCCGCGTCCTGCTCCGGCCCTCGGGCACCGAGCCCGTGGTCCGCGTCATGGTGGAGGCCGCCGACGAAGAGACGGCGCAGTCCATCGCCGAGCACCTCGCCCAGGTAGTCCGGACTGAGCTCGCGCTGGAACTCGTCAGCGACTAATCCAGCCAAACAAAATGGTCCGCTTTCCCAGCAGGAAAGCGGACCATTTTTGTGTGATGAATCTAGGCGGACCGGTCCCTCAGCGAATCACGGATTTCGGTCAGCAGGGCGATCTGCGGGTCCTCCGCGGATTCCTCCTTGACGTCTGGATCGATCCCGAGCCTGCGGTTACGGTGTTCAATCATCAGGTTCATCGGGAGAATCACCACAAAATAGATGGCTGCGGCGATAAGCAGGAACGAGATGATCGATGAGATGACGGATCCATACATGAATCCCTCCCACTGCATGTCCTCAATGCCTTTCGCGCTAAAAAGGCGTCCGATCAGCGGGGTGAGCAGGCCCTCTACGATAGAGGTCACGACGGCGCCAAATGCGGCACCCATCACAACGGCGACGGCAAGGTCAACGACATTGCCCTTCATGATGAAGTTCTTGAATCCTGTCAGCATGGAAACTACGTTAATGCAGCATCATTGGGTGGCGGAGAAGGAGCATAAGCTTCTTAGGTGTGTTGAGGGGCTGTGTTTGACTGTCCCGAAAAACCGCCGACTTGGTTTTCTTCAGCATCCCCGTGCAAGGCCAATAATCCTGCAACAGGACGCGGTGCAAAAGCTGCTCACAAAGCAGCCGTCACTCACGTTGGGGATGGCTCTACGCTATTGGCGCCCGCGACAAGGCTTTGTGAATGGCTACTAGTTCGTCCAAGATATCTAATCGACTGCCACCAAACGACTGCCAATGGAAGGGCAGCCCAAGGAGCCCCAAGGATGGTCAGAGGCCAGGGCAGAAGAGCCGCAGCAAGATGTAGGGCAGGTGTGGCGTACAGAAGACCAAAAGCTCCCACCGTGCAGACGCGGAGCACGGGCGATGCCTGGCGTTCCAGGAGAAAGACTATAACCGGCACAAATAGGATGGCATCGTAGACAGCCAAATGCGGTGAAAACGTTGCGATTGTGGCAAGAGCAGCGATCCAAACGGGCGTGGTCTCAGTAGTGCGCTTTTTGAGGATATGAACGATTAGAATGGTTGCGCCCACGGGGAGCGGTAGCAAGGTTAGCCCAGGAGCTATCCAGGTTCCCCATTCCGGTGGCAACAGGGCATGGGCGAAAGAGGGCAGACCCACCATTTTCCATGCTTGTCCTTGTTGAACCTCTTGCATATACAGCGAGCTTCCGAGAGTGGCGAGCCACTGCTGGAAGCCTCCTGGGCCGACTACAGCCACAGAGATGCCCAGAAGCAGAGCGCACGTGGCAACGAAGGACGCCAACGCCCGATAGTTCCGGGAAACCAAAAAAATCAGCGGAACGACGACGACGAGCTGCGGCTTAGCAAAGCCCAATCCGAAAACTGCGCCAGCCCACAAGGAGTGTTGCCTTGCCAGCAACCGGATGCCGACAAGCCAGACCGCGAGAATGAAAGCCGAGTCCTGCCCGCCGCCGAGAAGTTCAAAGACGACTGGCGACGACAAGACAGAGAGAATCACCGTGCTTTTTTTCCGTGCCATGAGCCCAGGGGCAAGAGTTCGAAGGTTTAGTACGCACCAGACAAGCAACGTAGAGCTAATGAGCAGCCAGATGAGCCCACTTAGGTTGTACGGCAGAAGCGCAAGCGGGGCGTAGAACACTGCAACAACGGGTGCCGAGACAAACCAGGAGAGTGGAACATCCGTCCCGACACTAGTCGACTGTAGGGCGCTCTGAACTTCGGGGTCGTAAAGACTACCGATTCCCGGCATGAGTAAAAGGCGGCCGCCAGTCCAATGAGCGAGGTAATCGGGCATGAGCGCACCCTGCATTGCGGGGGCCACAATGCGAATTACGACCGCAAACGACACCCCAAGTGCAGAAGCTACAAGAAAAAACAGCGGGTAAAGCCGCAGCCGCTGCGGGGTCAGCAACCTATCCACCCGAAGAACAAAGAGGGCCCAAAAGCTACTAACTGTCCCATGTGAACGGATAAGTCCGTTCTTGAAAACGTTCCCCATAAAGGCAGAGATTACCGCAGGCCTCTGGTCGTCTGTTGCTCCTTTGCGTCAAAATCTCCGCAGGAATTACGCAGTATGCAATATGGCGAAGACGTGACTCTATTACCCTCCGTCACATCTGTGGCATACCCCGTCTACTCAAAGTACCCCGGCGCCGCTTCCACGCCGAAGTACTCCTCCAGCGTGAAGATGCCGCGCGCAGCCATGTCCGTGGCGGCCTCCACCCCGATGTACCGCAGGTGCCACGGCTCGTAGTAGTACCCGGTGATCGGGTGGAACATCCACGGATACCGCACCACAAACCCGAACCGGTGCCCGTTCGCCTTCGCCCACACCGCGGCGGGCTGGTCCGCGAAGCACGGCTGGAAACCGCACACGCCGTTGCCGTCGGCGATGTCGAACGCCCACCCCGTCTGGTGCTCGGAGTACCCTGGGCGCGCGCTGGCCGTGTCGGCGTCGGCCTGTCCCCGCGAGGCGACGTAGCCGTTGTAGGTGGCCACCTGCGTGCTGTACGAGCGGTACCCGCTGGCCAGCACCATGGACACGCCGTCCGCCGCAGCAGCCGCGAACATCGCCTCGGCAGCTGCCGCCGTCGTGCTGTTCAGCAGCGCAGCCTCCCCGGAGGCGGTTGTCGCGAGGGCGGGGCGCACCAGGTCAGCCGGCGCATAGGCGGCGGGGACCAGCGGCCGGTGCTTGTTGACGATGAGCCACGGGCTCGCCGGGTCGGTCAGGGAGAACTGCCGCGGCAGAACGGCGGAGGGCGACGGTGCCGGCTCGGAAGGTGCGGCGGCCGCTGTGGCGGGGTCCGCCGTCGGGCTTGCTGATGCGGTGGAGGCAACGGGGGAGGGAGGCGCAGAAGGAGAGGCCGACGACGGCGCCGCCGCCGTGGGTGCCTCCGGCGTGCACGCCGTCAGGACAGTCAGTCCGGCCCCCGCTGCGAGGAACCGTGCGAAGCTGCGGCGGCTGGTGCCCGCCGGCCCCGGTTCAGCTGAGCAGTCGTGGCACACCCGTGCTACACCTTCCGCAGGAGCATGCGGCGGATGGAGTGGTCAGCCTCTTTGGTCAGCACCAGCTGCGCCCGCCCACGGGTGGGAAGGACGTTCTCCTCCAGGTTGGGCTCATTGATGCGCTTCCAGATGTCCCGGGCGGTGCTCTCCGCCTCCTCCTCGGACAAGGTCGCGTAGCGGTGGAAGTAGGACTCCGGCTGCGCGAACGCGGTGCTCTGGAGCTTGCGGAACCGCTCTACGTACCACTCCTCGATATAGGAGGTCTTGGCGTCCACATAGATGGAAAAGTCGAAGAAGTCGCTCAGCGCCAGCCCCTGCTTGCCGTCGTGGCGCGGGCGGGCCGGAGCCAGCACGTTCAGCCCCTCCACGATAAGGACATCCGGGCGGCGGACCACCACTTCCTTGTCCGGGACGATGTCGTACGTGACGTGGGAGTACCAGGGCGCGCGGACTTCCTCGGCGCCGCCCTTGATCTCGCTCACGAACCGCAGCAGTGCGCGGCGGTCGTATGATTCCGGGAAGCCCTTGCGGTCCAGCAGCTGGCGGCGCTTGAGCTCGGCCAGGGGATAGAGGAACCCGTCGGTGGTGATCAGCTCCACGTTCGGGGTGCCGGGCCAGCGGCGCAGCATCTCGCGGAGCACACGGGCGATGGTGGATTTGCCCACCGCCACGGAACCGGCCACGCCGATGACGAACGGCGTGCGCTGGGTGTGCTCGCCAAGGAAGGTGGTAGTGGCGGCATGCAGCTGTCCCGCAGCCTCGACATACAGGTGCAGGAGCCTGGACAGCGGAAGGTAGACCTCACGGATTTCCTTCATATCCAGGGGATCCCCGAGGCCGCGCAGGCGGACGATGTCCTCTTCGTTAAGAGGCTGTTCCATCTCGTCTGCGAGCCGGGACCAGGTCTGCCGGTCCAGCTCGACGAACGGGGAGACACCCTCTCCATTCGCCTCATTGCGTTGCAAAGTCACGTTAGAGATTCTGCCCCGCGCCCGGCACATAGCGAAATGCAGGCCGCCGAAGCCGACCGACAAATCAGCCGGGATGCTTTGTTTAGAGGGATGATTTGCCGGATGACAATGGACGTCACGAACCCGTCTCATACAGTTCGGGACACATGCCTACCGCTTTTCATCCAGGAGCAAGGCGTCGGGGTCAGAACTTTTTCGGCCCGCTTTCAGCCGGGGTATCGCGGCCAGCAAAGTGAAGGAGCCGAGCCACAGGACCGGTGTACACAAGAACATCGCGACGGGAATGCTCCAGGGCTTGTTTCGTAGCGCGCCCCAAACAACGAGGGCTATGCCTACCGGAATGCGAAGGGCCGGAGGTGGCAAGAATGGCGAGCCAATCGGCTGCGTGGATGCGCCGGAGTGGCCGACTATGAAGTTCAGCCACTCCTCCCAGAGACTAGGGGAAATGGTGAATGAAATCCCGGCGATCACGCCGATACTCGCTATCGCAAGTACGAGATTTTTCCACTCACCGCGGACAAGGAACCAAATGGGGCCCACGCAGGGGGTGATTTTGGTCAGCCCTACGAAAGCCCAACTTCCGGGGGTTGAGAACCCTACAACGGCTACAACCGCCATAAGTATGAAGATGTTCCCGGACACAACTTCCGGCAGCCCCGCCAACCACAGGGGGAGACCCCACTTCCAGCCGAGTGGCTTTAGTAGCCAAGCGAGAGTCGCGCCGATCCCAACCGTAATCAAGAGCACGAACAGCGGCCACGGCAGTTGGGCGAGTGGCCAGATGGCGTGGGCGAAGGCGGGTGTATAGAGGTAGGCGTCGGGAGTGCCCGGCGCCGTCGTGTACATCGGTCCATGCCACGCCAGCCAATACGCATGGGCGTCTACGCCGAATCCTCGAGCCCAAACTGAGAGTGACGCGTACAGTGCGCACACAACTCCAAGAATCCAAGTGGTGTCACGGAGCAATCGACTACGCATTTGATGAACGTACCATCGGGACGGCCTTGGCAATTTGCATTTCATCGACACGTTATGCTTGGAGGCAAAATGCCACAGCTGCCGGGATGTCCCTGTTGTCCCGGAACATAAACGGTATTGCGGCTTCCCGAGCCTGAACTCTTAGTGAAGTGGTCTTCTCCTTGGGACGGCGGACCACACGGTTTACAGCTGGCGGCTCCCAGCCGATAGTCTTGGGGCTATGTGTGGAATCGTGGGATATGTGGGCCGTCCTGTTGACGGTGTAATTGACGGTCACAGTGCTTTGGATGTTGTCCTGGAGGGACTGCGCCGCCTGGAGTACCGGGGCTACGACTCCGCCGGGGTGGCTGTGGTGTCGCAGGGCGCTATCGAGTCGCGGAAGAAGTCGGGGAAGCTGAG
>NZ_FVZL01000012.1 GCF_900168295.1 Arthrobacter sp. P2b
CCGACGCCTTCGAAATCGTCCTCAACGTCGCCTCCGTCGGCATCATCATGACCTGGGCCACCATCGTCCTGTGCCAAATCCAACTCCACCGCTGGGCCGACAAAGGCTGGCTCAAACGCCCCACCTTCCGCATGTTTGGCGCCCCCTACACCGGCTACCTCTCCCTCCTCTTCCTGGTAGGGGTCCTGGTCATGGTCTTCATCGAATCGCCCCTGACCATGCTCGTCACCGCCATCGCCTCGATCCTGATGGTCTTCGGCTGGTACGCCTGCCGCAAACGCATCCGCGACATCGCCGAAACCCGCGAAGGCTACACCGGCGCCGCACCCGTCATCGCCAACCGCACGCCCATCTCCTGAATCAACCGCATTCGTCTCCAGCCCGCCCTCAACAAAAGAAAGACAATGACACCTGAGCCCCAGTCCACCGTGACCACCTCCCCCACCCCGCCCGCCGCCGTCGTCCTCCATCAGGACGGCGCGCTGCAGGCGCGGCCCGACGTTCCCACGGCAACACTCAAATCCGCCGGCCACGTGATCGTCGATTCGCTCGCGGCCCACGGCGTGGAGCGCACCTACGTGGTTCCGGGCGAAAGCTTCCTGGACGTCCTGGACGGCCTGCACCATTCGGATATCGAGACCGTCGTGTGCCGGCACGAGGGCGGTGCGGCCTACATGGCCGAGGCCGACGGCAAGATGAACCAGCGGCCCGGCGTGGCCATGGTGACCCGCGGACCGGGCGCAGCCAACGCCCATGTAGGGCTGCACACGGCGTGGCAGGACTCCACGCCCATGCTGCTCTTCGTAGGCCTCATCCCCTTCGCGCACCGGGACCGCGAGGCATTCCAGGAGTTCGATATCAAGGCCTGGTTCGATACCGGCGCCAAGCGCGTGATGGTACTGGACCATGCCGAGCGGGCATCCGAAATCGTCGCCGAGGCGATGTTCGCTGCCATGAGCGGCCGGCCCGGTCCGGTGGTGGTTGGCCTGCCGGAGGACATCATCCGGCAACAAATTGACCCCGCACTGCACCCCGCCATTCCGGTTGCCGCCGGCGGCATGAGCAGGACGGACGCCGCGGCGCTGGAAGCTGCACTGGCGGACTCGAAAAAACCGCTCTTCGTCACGGGCGGCAACGACTGGACGCAGGAAGCTGCCGACGAGCTCACTTCATGGCTGGAGCGGCACCACATCCCGGCAGCGGCGGAATGGCGCACCCAGGGAACAGTGTCATTCGATTCCCCCTCCTATGTGGGGCCCATCGGCTATGGCCGCCCCCGCCCCACCTATGACCTGCTGGAGGAAACGGACCTGCTCGTGTTCGTGGGCACGGTGCCCGGCGACGTTATTACGGACGGTTTTGTCTGCCGGCAGGACTGGAACAAGAAAAACTTCCTGGTCACCGTCGACCCGTCCCTTCGTGGCCGGTCCGGCCCAGTATCACGGCAGATCCTGGCCAAGCCGGAAGCGTTTGTGCGTGAACTGGCGGACATCAGCCTCCCGGTGAAGGAGGAGTGGAAGGCCTGGACCGGCCGGATGCGCGCCGAGCAGGAGCAGTTCGCCGCGCTTCCCCCGGCGGCGCCTGCACCGGGCCAGGCACGGATGGACACGCTGATGGCGAACCTGGTGCCGCGGCTGCCCGGGGATGCGATGGTGACGTTCGGGGCGGGCGAGCACACCAACTGGGCCCACCGGTACTTCCCCACCCGCCGCTACGCGTCCATGATCAGCGCCCGCAACGGCTCCATGGGCTACTCCGTCCCGTCGGCCATCGCGGCATCCCTGGCTGAACCACGACGGCGGGTGGTCACCATCGCCGGGGACGGCGAGTTCCTGATGAACGGGCAGGAGCTGGCCACGGCGGCGCAGTACGGCGCCACTCCGCTGGTGATTGTGATGGACAACCAGGAATACGGCACCATCCGCACCCACCAGGAGCGGCACTACCCGGAACGGGTGTCCGGCACCCAGCTGAAGAACCCCGACTTTGGCCTCATGGCCCGGGCCTTCGGCGGTTTCGGCATCACGGTTACCGAGGACAAGGATGTTGCGGCAGCGCTGGACGCGGCGCTGGCAGCCATCGACGCGGACGGCGTGTTCGCGCTCATCCACCTGGTGGTGGCGCAGCGGGTCAAGGCGTACTAGCCAGTCAAGGCGTACTGGCCAGTCAATGCGTACCGAGGAAACCGCACGCTGAACGCGTGCCACAGGGAAAGCGGACGGCGCCGGGAGGTCCCGGCGTCGTCCGCTTTCCCTGCCGGCCGCCGGCTAAAGCCGGTCCGTCCTGTCGTCGCCGCCCTTGTGGCCTGCCCCGCGGAGGTTTTCCTGGACCTTGCCAAACAGGTCCTTGATGGTGGATTCGGCGTTTGTCATGACGTCCACCTGCAGGTAGACGTCGTGCGTGAGGGGAAGATCGTACTCATCCTTCAGGTGCGTGCCGCCCGCCACCCCGTCCAGCGACAGGTAGACCATTGCCTCGGTCCGGGCGATCCCGGCGATCCTGCCGAAGACAACGGTGAACTCGTTCGGCTGAAAGCTGACGGTGTGGCCAATATGGGAACGGTCCAGCTCACCTGCGGGAACGGCCTTCTCTGACTGGCTTCCGGTGTAGTTCATGAACTTCTCCTTCAATCGCCTGGCACTTACGCAGGCAGTCTAGCGCTCCGCTCCTTTTGGCTGGCCCGGATGCGTGCTGGAGGGCTGCACAAACAGGCAGCGGAGGCCGTGGTCAGTCCTCCATTGAAGCAGCGGGCCCGGCACCTGTTTGATGGCAGGAAGCGGTGGTAAGGCCGCTGCCGTAAACCGAAGGAAAAAACCGTGACTTCAATGGCGAACCGCGTCACAAGCCCTGCCCGCTGGGACGATGTCGAAATTGGCGACAACGTCGAACTTCGACGGAATGATGCCCCCGTCTTCGCCGGGCTGGTGGATGCCCGCACGGAAGACGGCGACGTGGTGTGGGTTGTTGCCCTTGGCGGAGGACGCCGGCTGTTCCACATCGCCGACGGCTACCACCTGGCAGCGGCACCGGCGTGACGGAGAGCTGCCCGGAGGACTGCCACTACTGCCGGGGCCCGGAGACGGACTGAGGCTCTGGTTGGCGGGTCCTGGCTGACTTGGGTGCCGAATGACGCGGGTCCTGGCTGACTTGGGTGCCGCGGCCGGTCCTGCAAGACTGGCACCAGCCCAGCAGCCAACCGTCAGGAGACCCCCATGGCCCCGCACAGCAGCCCCGCCTTCGGCACCACCCGGTTCACGGATCTCCTGGGAATAGACGTTCCAGTGATCCTGGGCCCCTTTGGCGGTGCTTCCTCCGTCCAGCTCACCGCAGCAGTGAGCGACGGCGGCGGGCTGGGTTCCTACGGCCTGTACGGTTACGACGGCGAGGCGATCCAGCGGACCGCGGCGGACCTGCGCGCTGCCACGGCCAAACCCTTCGCGCTTAATCTATGGGTGCCCACCGGCAGTGAGGCCACGTCCGTGCCGCAGGCTGACTTCGACCGCTACGTCGGTGGCCTCAAACCTTACTTCGAGGAGCTCGGCATTCCACTGCCGCAGATGCCGGCCCGGTACCTTGCCGACTACGGGGAGCAGGTGGAGGCCACGCTGGAAGCCCGGCCCGCCGTCGTCAGTTTTGTGTTCGGTGTCCCCGCTCCCGAGGTTGTGGAAGAAGCACACCGGCGCGGCATCAAGGTCCTCGGCACCGCCACCACCGTTGATGAGGCAGTTGCCCTTGAGGAAGGCGGCGTGGACGCCGTCGTCGCCAGCGGGATGGAGTCCGGAGGCCATCGCGTTTCCTTCCTGAAGCCGGCCGAAGAATCGCTGGTGGGAACCTTCGCCCTTATCCCCCAGGTGGCGGATGCCGTGGCAATTCCGGTTGTTGCGGCTGGTGGAATCGCCGACCGGCGCGGATATGCCGCCGCCCGTGCACTCGGCGCCGACGCCGTGCAGGTGGGCACGGCGTTCCTGGCAACGCGCGAATCGGCCGCCGTGCCCGCTTACCGCGCAGTACTCCGCAGTCCCGCCGCCGGCCACACTGTACTTACCCGTGCAATGAGCGGCAGGCTGGCCCGCGGCATCCCCAACCGCGTCATCACAGAACTGGCCGACTCCCCGTCCGTCGCACCGTTCCCGGTCCAAAACTGGCTCACGGGCCGCTTCCGGCCCGAGGCCGCTGCGCAGGGAAAAACTGAGCTGATGTCCCTCTGGGCTGGCCAGTCCGCACGCCTGATCCGGTATGACACTGCCGCGGACGTCCTGGCCGAACTGCTGGCCGGCGTCCCCGGCCAGTTATCCACGTAGACCCCATCCCGGCGGGTTTGTACGTCGAATCCCCGATAGTATCTGGTGGACCGAAAACATGGCCTGGACCGCAGTTCTGCCCCCGGCAGTTCCGCATCTGCCCGGAGAGGAGTAGCCGTGCCGACGCACCGCACGCGGACTCCCTTCCACGTCTTCCGTTCCTCCACGCTGGCAACCGGCATCCTCACTCTTGCGGCGGGGGCGCACCTTGCCGGCGGCGCCCAGCTGCCCGCCCCCGGGATCCTGCTGGCAGTCCTGGCACTAACCGCCCTCGTCAGCACCGCAGCCACACGGTTGCGGCTCGCCTTCCCTGCGATGGCAGCGCTCCTCGGTGCCGGCCAGCTTGTGCTGCACGAGATCTTCACCGCGTTCGGCCGCCCGGGTTTGGCGGCAGCACCGGGGTTTCCGCTGGACGGCCACCAGCATGCCGGGAGCCACGCAGCTTCAGCGGAACTGGCTGCCCTGGCCGCGCACGTGAGCCCTGCAGACCCCGGCTCGGCGCCGCTGATGCTGGCCGCCCACGCAGTGGCAACACTCGGCTGCGCGCTCCTGCTCGCCAGGGGTGAGGCGGCCCTCTGGGCCCTCGCCGCCTGGCTTCGTCCGCTGGCCGCCCTCCCCCAGGCCGTAACGCCGACCGCTGACAGCCCCGTTGCCGAAACTTTTCCGCCCGACGCCGCGCCCCGGCGTCCCTGGCGCAATCTCCGGCAGGACAACCGGCGCGGCCCGCCTTCCGCCGTCGTTCTCCCGTCCTGAACCGCACCCGGATACCTGCCGGCCGCGGCCCCCACTTCCTGCACGCCCGGTTCCGGGCATGCATCCGAAAGGCAACCCCATGAACACCCGATCCCTTCGCCGTGCCCAGATTCGCCGTTCCCTGAACCACCGTTTCCTGATGCACCGTTCCTTGATGCACCGTTCCCTGATGCACCGTTCCCTGGCCGCCGCCGCTGCAACCGGCGGCGCAGCAGCCCTGCTGCTGGCAGCAGCGGGCGGGGCCGCGGCACACGTCGGCGTCACACCGGACAAGACCTCAGCCAACTCCTACGCCCTGTTGACCTTCGCGATTCCGCACGGCTGCGAGGAGTCCGGCACCACCAAGGTGGCCATCACCCTGCCATCGGAACTCAATGACGCCCAGCCCACAGTCAACCCCAACTGGACCGTCGAAAAAGTGACGGAGCAGCTTCCTGAGCCTCAAAAGCTCGCGGACGGCACGTCCGTCACCAAGCGGACCAGCCAGATCATCTACACCGCGAAGGCGCCCCTCCCCCACGAACTCCGGGACGCCCTGGTCCTGTCCGTAAAGCTCCCCGACTCAGCCGGGACAACCCTGCACTTCCCCACCCTCCAGACCTGCGAAGCGGGCCAGACGGACTGGTCGGAGATCGCGAAGGACGGCGCGGACCCGCACTCCCTCAAGGCCCCCGCCCCGACCATCACCATCACGGAGGCGGCTAACGCTGCCGGCCATGGCGAGGCCTCCGCCAGCCCGGCATCCCACTCCACGGAGCAGGCCGCGGCCGTCACGGACAGTGGAGCCGGGACCCGCAGCTGGGCAGGACTCGCGGCCGGCATCGGCGGCCTGGCCCTGGGCGGGGCAGCCCTGCTGCGCAGCGGTGCCCGTAACAAGGCAACGGCCGGCGCCGCCGGAAAGTAAGCGGCCCGCGTCACGCAAACCGGCGCCACACTAATGGCCCGTTTGATGCCCGGATCATCACGATCCGGGCATCAAATGCCCGCCAGGCACACCGCATCGTTGACGCGGCCAGCGGCTGCCGCGAAGGTGGTGCCATGAGGTCTCAGAGAATTTTCCAGGGGATAGCCGTGTCGACGGCGGCAGCAGCTGCCGCCCTGATGCTTACAGCGTGCGGGCCCAGCAGCACGCCGCAGGCGCAAACCACCACGACGGCGCCGGGCACCGGCTCAGCCAGCCCGGAGGCACCGTCCGTGTCGCCGCCGTCGTCCGCAGCGCCGTCGTCCGCGCCGTCGGGCGCTGCACCGGCAACCTCCACCCCGGCGTCACCGGGCCTGTGCAAGGCGGCGGCACTGTCCGCCGCCACCGATGCATCAGGCGGGGGCGCTGCCGGCAGCGTCTACATGAAGCTCAACCTGACCAACACCGGCCCTGAATCCTGCATCCTCAAGGGCTTCCCCGGTGTATCCCTGGCCGCGGACAACGCCGGCGCTCCCATCGGTGCGCCTGCCACCCGCGACGAGTCTGCCCCCGTTGTGGACGTCCTCCTGGCCCCGGGCCAGACGGGTTCCGCGGTGCTGCGCTATACCCAGGCCGGAAACTACACTGACTGCACCATGGTGGACGCCGCGGGCTACCGGATCTACCCGCCGGAGGACACCGCGTCCCTGTTCCTGCCGCAGCCCACCAAGGCATGCAGCAACGCCGGCATCACGCTGCTGAGCATAGGCGCGTTCCAGCCGGCCTAGCGCCATTTCCTGTCCATACCCGCAAACGACTGCAGGCGGTCCGGCGTGTAGCCGGGCCGCCTGCAGTGCTATGTCCGCCCACCAGGCTGGCTGCCTGGTCCGATGGTCCTGGTTCTTGATTCCTCGTTGGATGATTCCTGGTGCGGCGCTTTTCTAGTGCGCCGTGGTGGTGCGGCCGGCACGTGCCGTGCCCCGGGACAGGGCGAGGCCCAGGCCCAGCATGCCGACACCCAGGATGAAGTGCAGCCAGTTGTCCGCCATGTTGACAGGGACGAAGTTGGCCGGGGTGTCCAGGCCGATCAGCAGGCCGTAAAGCCACAGCACCAGGTAGATGGCACCGCCAATGACCAGGTAGTTCCTGGACTGGGCAGCACTGCGGGCCATGGCGATACCGGCTGCGCCGAAGAGCAGGTGGACGATGTTGTGCAGCACGGACACCTGGAAGATGCCCAGCAGCAGGGCCCCGGATCCATGCCCCGCGAAGCTCATGGTCTCGTAGTTGGTGGTGATCCCGGGGATGAATCCCAGGATGCCTACCAGGAGGAAGACCGCTCCTACGGCGAGGGCTGCTTTTTGAATATTTGTCCGGCCTACGGTTCGACCGTCGGAACTCATGCTTGTCATGGTTTCTCCTGCTATTTGTCGAAAACGTTCACATCATGGCTGCCGGGCTGTGCCTGACCATAGACTTAAACCCCGACAAGGTAAGTATACTTATCAAGTGCGCCACGGATAGGTCAGGGTATATAACAGACCCATCACAAACTGGCCCCCCACCAGCGGATTTATTACCGGAGGCAGGTTGAGCTCATGACGTCGATTTGGTTGGACCGCAGCGAAACGTTCACTTCTGATCCGTTTGAGCCCGACAGCAAGTACGACACCGTGGTGGCAGGGGCCGGGCTGACCGGCCTGGTCACCGCCTTGCTGTTGGCGCGCTCCGGACAGAAGGTACTGGTGATCGAGGCACGGTTCCCCGGAGCTGTGACCACCGGGAATACCACCGCCAAAGTGACCCTGCTGCAAGGCACCTTCCTGTCCCAGCTCGCCCGCCAGTACTCCGCCAAACAGGTCCAGGCGTATGTTGATGCGAACCGTGAAGGCCAGGCGTGGCTGCTGCGCTACCTGGACGAACACCAGGTGCCCTACCAGCGCCGGGACGCCTACACCTACGCCGCCACCCCGCAGGGCACCGAAAAACTGCGGGAGGAGGTCAGTGCCGGCACCACCGCCGGACTGGACATGGAGTACGTGCGCGACGCCGGCCTTCCCTTTGCCGTGCACGGCGCCGTCCGGCTCCCCGACCAGGCCCAGATCAACCCGATGCAGGTCCTGGACGCACTGATGGCGGACATCCGGAGCCGCGGCGGCACCATCGTCAGCGGGGTGCGCCTGCGGGACGTCACCGGCGACATTCCCTCAGCCGTGAAGACGGACCGCGGCAGCGTGCGGGCGGACCGGGTGGTGCTCGCCACCGGCATCCCCGTCCTCGACCGGGGCCTGTACTTCGCCAAGCTGAAGCCGAGCCGTTCCTATGCCGCAGCACTTCAGCTGCAGGAAGGGCAGGAGCCGCCTCCGGGCATGTACATCTCGGTGGAGCAGCCCACCCACTCGCTCCGGGACTTCGAGCACAACGGCCGCAGGCTCCTGCTGGTGGGCGGCCACGGACACCACGTCGGACGTGCACAATCGGAAAAAGCCCATCTTGCCGGGCTGCTCGACTGGTCCCGGCAGCACTACCCGGGTGCGGTCACCACGCATACGTGGTCCGCCCAGGATTACATGGCCACCAACCTGATGCCGTTCTTCGGCAAGCTCCCCCGGGGTAAAGGGCACGTCTATTTCGGCACGGGCTACAACAAATGGGGCATGACCAACGCCGTTGCGGCAGCGGTGGGAATCTCAGCGGATATCCTGGGCGGCCAGGTGCCGTGGGCGGATACCATCCATCACCGGGTCACGTCCCCCTCCGGTGCACTCTCCGCGGTAGCACTCAACGCCGGAGTTGCCGCCAAGCTTGCATCCGGCTGGGGGCAGCTGGCCGCGGAAGGGCTGAAAACCGAAGGCGCCAAGGCGCTGAAGACGGGCAAGGAGCAACCTGCCCCGGCGGCGGCGCCGGTGGTGCCGGCCGAAGGCCAGGGCGAGGTTTACCGGGAGGGAACGCGGCCCGTAGCTGCCTCGACTGTGGACGGGACCACGTGCAAGCTGTCTGCTGTCTGCACCCACCTTGGCGGCATCGTGCATTGGAACGACAGTGAACTGACGTGGGACTGCCCCCTGCACGGTTCCCGGTTCAGCAGTGAGGGCAAGCTCCTGGAGGGCCCGGCCACCCGGGACCTCCCCCAGGCCGGAAAGGCTTGAGCGGGCGTTCCCGAGGCACCGGCATCCCTGTCGGTGCCTTGGGGCATGATGGAGGCATGAACCAGGAACAGCCTTACGGCAGCGGCACGGACGCCGGTGCGGCCGCGCCCATGGGCCAGTTCAGCAGGCCCACCCGCGACTGGTTCCTGGGCGCCTTTTCCGAGCCCACCCCCGCGCAGGCAGGGGCATGGAACGCCATCTCCTCGGGCTCCCACGCGCTCGTGGTCGCCCCTACGGGTTCGGGCAAAACGCTTGCCGCTTTCCTCTGGGCCCTGGATCGGCTCCTCTCCTCTGCAGCAGCAAGCCCCGAACCCGAAGCTGCCGGTCCCGCGGTTTCTGCCGCCGGGTCAAAGGGAGCAGCAAAGGGCCGGCGCCCGCGGGCTCCCAAGCGGAAAACCCGGGTCCTCTACATTTCGCCGCTGAAGGCGCTGGGCGTGGACGTGGAACGGAACCTCCGCTCCCCGCTCATCGGCATCACGCAGACCGCCAAGCGCCTGGGACTGCCCGCGCCGCTGATCACCGTGGGAGTCCGGTCCGGGGACACCACCACGTCGGACCGGCGGGCGCTGCTCAGCAACCCGCCGGACATCCTGATCACCACGCCCGAGTCCCTGTTCCTGATGCTGACGTCCCGGGCCCGCGAGACCCTCACCGAGGTGGACACCATCATCGTTGACGAGGTCCACGCCGTGGCAGGAACCAAGCGCGGCGCGCATCTCGCCGTCTCCCTTGAACGGCTGGATGCCCTGCTGCCCAAACCCGCCCAGCGGATCGGGCTCTCCGCCACCGTGGAACCCCGGGAGCTCGTGGCCCAGTTCCTGGCGGGCACGGCGCCGGTGGAAATCGTTGCGCCGCCCGCGCAGAAGAACTGGGACCTCACGGTTTCGGTCCCTGTGGAGGACATGTCCGACCTCCAGGGTGCGGCCGGGGCCTTCGATTCGGGTCCTGCCTCCGGCCTCCAGCCCCAGGCGTCCATCTGGCCGCACGTGGAGGAGAAGATCGTTGACCTGGTGCTTGCCAACCAGTCCACCATCGTTTTCGCCAACTCCCGGCGGCTGTCCGAACGGCTGACGGCCCGCCTGAACGAGATCTACGCCGAACGCCAGCTGGTGGCCGTGGGCGGCGGCTGGGACGATCCCGGCGCGGAAGGGCTGGACGCCGGCGGTGCCTCCGCGCCTGGCGTCCCGCCGTCGGGCGTTCCAGCCTCCACCGCCACGCCGGCGCACATGATGGCCCAGGCGGGAAGCTCGGCGGGAGCTGATCCAGTGCTCGCCCGGGCCCACCACGGCTCGGTCTCCAAGGACCAGCGGGCACTCATCGAGGATGACCTCAAATCCGGCCGGCTGCGGTGTGTGGTGGCCACGTCCTCGCTGGAACTCGGCATCGACATGGGCGCCGTGGACCTGGTGGTGCAGGTGGAATCCCCGCCGTCCGTAGCCAGCGGCCTGCAGCGGGTGGGCCGCGCCGGCCACCAGGTGGGGGAAGTTTCCCAGGGTGTGCTGTTCCCCAAGCACCGCGCGGACCTGGTCCACACCGCCATCACGGTGGAACGGATGCTCGGGGGCAAGATCGAGCGGCTCAGCATCCCCGCGAACCCGCTGGATATCCTGGCCCAGCAGACCGTCGCCGCCACCGCACTGGGCAGCATCGACGTCGAGGAATGGTTCAGTACGGTGCGCCGCTCGGCCCCCTTCGCGTCGCTCCCCCGCTCGGCGTTCGAGGCCACCCTTGATCTGCTGGCGGGCCGTTACCCGTCGGACGAATTCGCCGAGCTCCGCCCCCGGATCGTCTGGGACCGCAATGCCGGCACCATCGAAGGGCGGCCGGGTGCCCAGCGCCTGGCCGTCACGTCGGGCGGCACCATCCCGGACCGCGGACTGTTCGGTGTCTACATCATCGGGACCGAGCTTGAGGGCTCGGCGTCGCCGTCCGCCGACGGCAAGCCCGCCCCTGCCCCCAAGGGAGGCCGGCGCGTCGGCGAACTGGACGAGGAAATGGTCTACGAATCCCGGGTGGGGGACGTCTTTGCCCTGGGGGCCACCAGCTGGAAAATCGAGGACATCACGCACGACCGCGTGCTGGTGTCGCCCGCCTTCGGCCAGCCCGGCAAGCTGCCGTTCTGGAAGGGCGATTCTCTGGGCCGGCCCGTGGACCTGGGCCGCGCCCTCGGCGCCTTCGTCCGCGAACTCTCCGCGTCGGACGCCGGCCCTGCCACCGAGCGCTGCAAAGCGAGCGGCCTGGACGAGTTCGCTGCCAACAACCTGATCCAGTACCTGACGGAACAGAAGCAGGCCACCGAGGTGGTCCCCAGCGACACCACGCTGGTGGTGGAGCGGTTCCACGACGAGCTGGGCGACTGGCGCGTCATCCTGCACAGCCCGTTCGGCATGCCCGTCCACGCCCCGTGGGCCCTCGCCGTCGGGCAGCGCCTGCACCAGCGGTACGGGCTGGACGGCTCGGCCATGGCGGCCGACGACGGCATCGTCCTGCGCGTTCCCATGATGGAGGACGAGCCGCCGGGCGCCGAGCTGTTCCTCTTTGATCCGGAGGAGCTGGAGCAGATTGTCACCGCGGAGGTAGGCGGCAGCGCACTCTTCGCCTCCCGGTTCCGGGAATGCGCCGCCCGGGCCCTGCTGCTCCCCCGCCAGACCCCGGGGAAGCGGCAGCCCCTCTGGCAGCAGCGGCAGCGCTCGGCGCAGTTGCTGGATGTGGCCCGGAAGTACCCCACGTTCCCCATCGTGCTGGAAACCGTCCGGGAATGCCTGCAGGATGTGTACGATCTCCCTGCGTTGAAGGACATCGCAGCCTCTGTGGAACGGCGGGAGCTGCGGATCGTGCAGACCACCACGTCGCAGCCGTCGCCGTTCGCCAAGTCCCTCCTGTTCGGTTACGTGGCCCAGTTCCTGTATGAGGGCGATTCCCCGCTGGCCGAGCGGCGGGCCGCAGCCCTGGCCCTGGATTCCACCCTCCTCAACGAACTGCTGGGACGCGTTGAACTGCGCGAACTCCTGGACGCCAAGGTCATCGAAGCCACCGAACGTGAGCTGCAGCGGCTGGTCCCGGACCGGCGGGCGCGGGGCCTCGAAGGCGTGGCCGACCTGCTGCGGCTGCTCGGCCCGCTGGCGCCGGAGGAGGCTGCGGCACGTCTCCAGGCGGAGGCAGACGCCGACGCGCCGGCCGACGCCGCGCTGGCCACCGCACACCTGCTCGCGCTGCAGCGCGCCAACCGCGCCATCAAGGTCAATATCGGCGGGGTGGAGCGCTTCGCTGCCGTCGAGGACGCCGCCCGGCTCCGGGATGCCCTCGGCGTCCCGCTGCCCATGGGTGTGCCGCTGGCCTTTATCGAGCCGGTGGCCGATCCACTGGGAGACCTCGTTTCCCGGTACGCCCGGACCCACGGGCCCTTCACCTCAGGTGAGGCGGCAGCGCGGCTGGGACTCGGCGTGGCGGTGGTGGGCACGGCCCTGAAACGGCTCGCCGCGGACGGCCGGGTAGTGGAGGGTGAGTTCCGCCCGCACGCAACGGAGCCGGAAAACACCTCCAACCCTGTAGAAGCGGAGGCCCCGGAAGATCCTGAAACGGCGCTGGATGTCGAAGCGGGGCCGGAAGAAAGTCTCCTGTCGCCGGCACCACAGGCCGTTCCCCACACTGCTGTCAGCGAATGGTGTGATGCCGAGGTGCTGCGCAAGCTCCGGCGCCGTTCGCTGGCTGCCCTGCGTGCCGAAGTTGAGCCGGTGGACGCCGCCGCCTACGGGCGTTTCCTGCCTGCCTGGCAGCACGTCAGGGTTCCCGGAACCGGCCGGGGGCAGCCGTCGCTGCGCGGCCTCGACGGCATCGTCACCGCCATCGACCAGCTCTCCGGGGTACCGGTGCCGGCGTCCGCCTGGGAACCGCTCATCCTGGCCAGCCGGGTGTCCAACTACCAGCCGGCCATGCTGGATGAGCTGATGGCTGCCGGGGAAGTTTTGTGGTCCGGCGCCGGGGCTTTGCCGGGGAACGACGGCTGGGTCAGCCTGCACCTGGCGGATTCGGCGGAACTGACCCTGAACCCGGCGCCGGAGTACGAGCCGGGTGATGCCGGGCAGCGCCTCCTGGACCATCTGCGGAACAACGGCGGCGGCTACTTTTTCCGCCAGCTGACGGACGTCGCCGGCGGCATGGACACCGTACTCAGCGACCAGGAGGTGGTGACGGCGCTGTGGGAGCTGGCGTGGGCAGGGCGCATCACCGGTGACACCTTCGCTCCCGTCCGGGCCCTCATTGCGGGCGGCCACACGGCGCACCGCCAGGTGGCCCGCGCACCACGGGCCCGGGCACCGCGGCTGAGCAGGCTGGGCCGTTCACACGGCAACGGGCTCATGGGCTCTCCGGGCCTGGCCGGCGGCCGCTACGGCACCTCAGGTGCTGCCGCCACTCCGCCCATGGCCGCCGGCCGCTGGTCTGCGCTTCCTGAACCGGAACTGGACGCCACCATCCATGCCCGCGCCACCGCCGAACTCCTGCTGGACCGGTACGGGGTGGTCACCCGGGGTTCGGTCATGGCCGAGCAGATCCTGGGCGGCTTCGGCCTGATGTACAAGGTACTGGCCCGGCTTGAAGAAGCAGGGCGCTGCCGCCGCGGCTACTTCATCGAACACCTCGGGGCTGCCCAGTTCGCTGTTCCGGCCACTGTGGACCGGCTCCGCTCCTACGCGGAGGACACCCAGCTCGCCAAGCCCGATCCCGTCGCTCTGGCACTCGCGGCCACCGACCCCGCCAATCCCTACGGCGCTGCCCTGCCCTGGCCAGCCCTGCAGGACGAGGCCGGAACCGGGCACCGCCCGGGACGCAAGGCAGGGGCCCTTGTTGTCCTGGTGGACGGAGCGCTGGTCCTTTATGTGGAACGCGGAGGGAAGACGCTTTTGGCTTTCAATGACGACGAAGCCGTCCTGGCCGCCGCGGGCGCGGCGCTGGTGGGTATTGTGGCCCGGGGCGCGGTGGACAAGCTGATCATGGAGAAGGTGAACGGGCACGGCATTCTGGACACCCCTGTGGCGGCCGCCCTCAGCTCCGCGGGGGCCTACTCCACGCCGAAGGGATTGCGGATCCGTGCCTGAGGGTGATTCCGTCTGGCGTGCCGCCAACCAGCTGCACCAGGCCCTGGCCGGGCAGACCCTGCTGGCCTCCGATTTCCGCGTCCCACGCTTCGCCACCCTTAACCTGGCCGGTTGGACGGTGGCCGAGGTGGTGCCCCGCGGAAAACACCTCCTGATGCGGGTGGTAAGCCCTGATGACAAGAAGCTCACCATCCATTCGCACCTGAAGATGGAGGGAACCTGGCAGGTCTATCCACCCGGCGGCAGGTGGCGCAAACCCGGCTTCACCGCACGGTGCGTCCTGCGCACCAAAGCCGCGGACGCCGTCGGATTTTCCCTGGGCCTGCTGGAAGTTGTGGCCACCGACAAAGAAGACTCCGTTGTGGGGTTCCTCGGCCCGGACCTCCTGGGCCCGGACTGGGACCTGGATGAGGCCGAACGCCGGGTCCGCGCCGCGCCGGACGTTCCCGTGGGAGTGGCCCTTCTGGACCAGCGGAACCTTGCCGGAATCGGCAACATCTACCGGTGCGAGACCTGCTTCCTCTCCGGCGTGCATCCCGCCACTCCTGTCTCCGGGGTCGAAGATGTGCGGACCATGATGACGGACGCCAAACAGCTGCTGGAGGTCAACCTCGGCCCCGGGCGCCGCGTCACCATCCTCAATGCCCGCGGGTTGCCGGTAGGCAGGATGGCGGGACGTCCCGGGTACTGGGTCTACCGGCGCGAGCACCAGCCGTGCCTGAAATGCGGGACCCCCATCCGCCGCGGCCTGCTGGGCAAACCCAACGGCGATGAAGAGCGCGACATCTACTTCTGCCCCCGGTGCCAGCCGGCTCCGGCGTAGGCGTGTCCTCGTACGCCGGTCCGCGGACGCCGGATCCTGGGGCTGGGGCGTTCTGTGGACACCGTTCAATGGTTGGCGCTCAGTGAGCCGCCTTCAGTGGCGGGCGCTCAGCGGACGGGCCCTCAGCGGACGGGCCATCAGCGGACGGGCCATCAGCGGACCGGCGCGGGAGCCTCGCCGGCAGTCTCCGGCACGGCGGCGGGAACCATGAACAGCGGCAGCAGCAGCTGGACCAGTGGTCCGATGGCGAGCGCGTAGACCACCGTTCCCACGCCCACCGAACCTCCCAGCAGCCAGCCGATGGCCAAGACCGTAATCTCGATGAGGGTGCGGGAAAGGCGGACCGTCCACCCGGTACGGCGCGCGAGTCCGGTCATCAGGCCGTCGCGCGCTCCGGGGCCGAAACGGGCACCGATGTAGCAGGCTGAGGCCACGCCGTTCAGCAGGACGGCTCCCGCCAGCATCCCGATCTGGCCGCCCAGGTGGGGCATGGCGGGGATCACGGCCAGGCCGATATCCGCGAACACACCTACCAGGACGGCGTTGCACAGCGTGCCGAAACCGGGCCGTTGCCGCAGCGGGATCCACAGGAGCAGGACCAGGAAACTCACGATGATCACCACCAGCCCGACGCTCAGGCCGGTCCGGTTGGCCGTGCCTTGGTGGAAGACATCCCACGGATCCAGTCCCAGGCCGGCCCTGATGAACATGGCAAGGGAAATGCCGTACATGGCAAGGCCGGTGAAGAGCTGGATCAGTCTGCGGGTCATCATGCACATACCTTCCCATGCAACTGGCATTGAATTGCATAGCCAGTTTGAGATACTGGCCCTATGGCGCCTTCCGTTACCGCAGCATCACTGTCCCGCCTCCTCGGGACGTGGAACAACGGGACAGCTCCTGCCTACCGCAGTTTGGCGGACGTGGTGCGACTCCTCATCCTGGATGGCAGACTGCCGCTGGACACGGCATTGCCCAGCGAGCGCGCGCTCTCTGAAGCCCTGGGCGTCAGCCGGACCACCGTGACCGCCGCTTATGCCAGCCTCCGCGACCAGGGTTTCCTGAGCAGCGGGCAGGGCAGCCGCGGCAGGACGCGCATCCCCCAACTCACCCCGTTCGGGCCAGCGCTTGTGGGCCCGCCACAGTCCAGCCCCCACCCGGCCCTGGCCGCTCCCGGGCTCGCCGCACCGGACGGCCTGATCGACCTCGCGTACTCGGCCCTGCCGGCCAGTGGCGAGGTGGTGCACCGCGCCTTCGCCGCGGCCCTGACGGAACTTCCGGCGCTGCTGCCGGGCTTCGGGTACCACGCCATCGGCCTGCTGCCCCTGCGCCAGGCGATCGCGGACCGGTATACGGCAGCAGGAGTACCGACCCACGCCGGCCAGATCATGGTTACCTCCGGCGCCCAACATGCGCTGACCATCGTTATCCGTACCCTGGCGGACCGGCAGGACCGGGTCCTTGTGGAGCACCCCAGCTACCCCAACGCGCTTGACGCCATCCGGGCAGCCAGGTGCCGCCCCGTTCCGGTGGCCTTCGCGCCAGGAGGCTGGGACCTGCCGGCCCTGGAATCAACCCTTTCCCGGCAACGCCCGAAAATCGCCTACGTTGTGCCGGACTTCCACAATCCCACCGGCCTCGTCATGCCTGACTCCCAGCGCCGCAGGCTGGCCCGCGCCGCGTCCGCGGCCGGAACCGTCCTGGTGGTGGACGAGACCCTTCGTGAACTGAACCTCGACGGCGTCACCACCACCCCAGTGGCAGGCTTCAGTTCCGCCGTCGTCACCATCGGCTCGCTCAGCAAATCGCACTGGGCCGGCCTCCGGACCGGCTGGATCCGCGCGTCCGAACCCATGATCCAGCGGTTCGCAGCGGCCCGCACCACCCTTGACCTGGGCGGTCCGGCCATGGAACAGCTTGCAGCCGCCCATCTGGTCCGGGCACTTGATGAGCCGCTGCCCGCCCGGCTGCGGGCACTTCGCGACAACCGGGAAGCACTGCTTGAACTGCTCGGGGAACACCTCCCGGAGTGGCAAACGATGCAGCCTGCCGGCGGCCTGTCCGTCTGGTGCCGGCTGCCCGAGCCGTCCAGCACCGCCCTGGCCGTCATCGCGCCGGACTTCGGCATCCGGCTGGCGGCCGGACCGCGGTTCGGAATCGGCGGCGCCTTCGAACGCAACCTGCGCGTGCCGTTCACGCTGCCGCCCGACCGGCTCGAGAGTGCGGTACTGGCACTTCGCGCCGCGCAGGACAGGCTCGACGCCGCCCCCCAGCTCCGGCGGACCCTCAAGAAAGCGCCGGCAGCTGCCATCGCCTGAGGAGTTTGCGCTCCCCTAGGAAGCCTGGCCCGCCACGGCCGTTTTCGCACCGTCACCCCGCGCACGGGAATGCCCCATACGCTGCTTTGCGGTATTGGTGCCGCGTCCGATGGGTATCTGCGCTGTGGCTTTCGCCAGCCCGAACAACGGCATTCCGCTGTACACGGTCTCGATTCCCGCCGCGGGAACCTGGTATGTCTCGTGCCAGATGCCGACGTCCCCCGTTCCGGAGAGCTCCTTCATGAAACGCCGCCATGGTTCCAGGTGGGGCGCCTCCCGGTCGGCGGCGAACTTCCGCAGGTGCTCGGGACTCTCCCAGTAGCTCACCAGCATGGTGGTGCGCCCGAACCACTGTTCGAAGCCCAGCATTCCGGAGGCAGGATCGGTGGCAAGATGCCGGAGGATCCGCGGCATGGCGGCGGCCACCTGTGCCACCTTGCCCACTTTCCACCACCGGTTGGCCCGCATTCCAATCAGGAACACCGTTACGGACTCCCGCCCGGGATCCGCGGTGTAGCGGCCCGGAAATACCTGCTGTTCCATGAGAACTCCTCGATAAAAGGTCATAACCTTGTTTCATAACAACGTTACAAAACAAGGTTATGAAACAATGGGACCCATGGCAAGACCTGTGGTGCACACCAGTTCCCTGCGTGAAGAGCTCCTGGCCGTCACGGCAGACCTCGTGGACCGCCACGGGCCGGCACGGGTAACCCTCAGGGATGTTGCCGCAGCAGCCGGAACCTCCACGTCGGCGGTCTACTCGCTCTTCGGCGGGAAATCGCAGCTCCTCACCGCGGTGGTTGACAGCGGATTTCAGTCCTTCCATGACTCCCAGGCCGCCGCAGCCCCGGGCGGCCTTCAGGGACTGGGCGTGGCCTACCGGACCTGGGCACTGGAACACCAGGCGCTGTACCGGCTGATGTTCGGCGGCGCACTGGCCGCGTACGTCGACTGCCAGCCCAGCCCGGAGGTCGCCGCCGAGGCCATGGTGCCCCTGATCAGCGCGGTTGCCGCAGCACAAAAGGCCGGCAGGCTGTTAGAGGCCCCGGTGGAGATGGTGGCGGTTGCCATCTGGGGCCAGGTCCACGGGCTGGTCAGCCTGGAACTGGCGCAGGTTGGTCCGCCGGACGCCGACTGGGCCGCGGCGTACGACTCCGCGCTGGACGCTATCGCACGCGGCTGGGCCGCCTGACTCCCCTGCATCACAGGCGTCCGGACACGTTCCCGTGGCGCCAATTCCGTCCCGACGCGCACATTGGCCGGCGCGGACCGTATGTCACGTGCGCCAGGCAATGTGCGGGTCGGCAGCTCAAGTGCGCGTCGCCGTCGGCGCAGGTCCGCGACGCGGCAAGGCTCCCACAGCGCCCCCGGTAGAATAGGCCGGTGATGCAATCCCCCCTTCCCGTGCGCGACGGCGTCAACGCCACGCGCCTGCGCCTCCCCGGGGAGGGCCCGTGGGACACCGCGATGGACTACATGATGCACCGGTGGGGGCACATCGACCCGCAGGGCATCGAGGACAGGTTCGACGCCGGCGAGATCGTCGGCGAGGGCGGCATTCCGCTGGACCGCGGCACGCCCCTCCGGGACCACACCTTCATCTGGTACTACCGCACGCTCCCTCCGGAGGAGCGGATTCCCGTGGAGATCACCATCCTCCACCAGGACGAGCACCTGCTGGTGGTGGACAAGCCCCACTTCCTGCCCACCACTCCGGGCGGCACGTACATCCAGGAGTCCGCCCTGGTCCGGCTGCGGAACCAGCTTGGCCTGCCGGACCTCATCCCCATGCACCGGCTGGACCGCATGACCGCCGGGGTGCTCCTGTTCTCCACCAATCCGCAGACGCGCGGCAAGTACCAGGTGCTCTTCGAAAAGCGGCAGGTCCAGAAGGAATACGAGTGCGTGTCCGCCGCAGAGCCGGCCCCGGGGCATCCCGCCGTCGAGTTCCCGGTGGTGGTCCGCAACAGGATGACCAAGTCCCGCAGCTACCTGCTCGCCGAAGTGATTGACGGCGAGCCGAACGCCGAAACCAGGATTGAGCGGCTGGAAACGTTCGACGGCGGCCCTGCGATGAGTGCCCCGGGCACCGCCGCCGGTGGCCGCCTCGCCCGGTACCGCCTTGAGCCGCACAGTGGCAAGACACACCAGCTCCGGGTGCACATGGCGTCTTTGGGGCTCGGAATCCTCAATGACGCCTTCTACCCTGAGCTGCTGGACAAAGCACCGGACGATTACGCCAAACCCCTGCAGCTCCTGGCCCGCGGCATCCGGTTCGTGGATCCCATCTCCGGGCAGCCGGTGGAGTACCGCAGCGGCCTGGAACTCAGCGAGGCCGCGCGGGCCCGTCCCTGACAACGCCGGATTAGCACGACTGTCGCCCTGCGCCAGGTGCGGAAAAAACCCGCCCGTCCGGGAGCTAAAAAGTGCGGTAATTTGTGGCAATGGACTTCGGCAGCGCTGACAGCTGGGGGGCGGCCATCTACTTCTGGATCATCCCCGTGGTCCTCGGCGATGCCATCTTCCCGCCCATCCCGTCCGAGATGGTGGTGATCACCAGCGGGGCATTGTCCGCCGATGGCAGGACCAATGTGTTCCTGGTGGTGGCCCTGTCTGCGGTGGCGTCCTGGGTGGGCGACATGGTGGTCTTCCAGCTCTTCCGGAAACGGCTGAGCCATGTCCTGGACCGCTGGAGGTGGGGACGGCGGGTCCACCAAGGCATTCATGATGCGATCGCCAAAGCGGGCCGGTCATCCACGTACGGCACCATCATCGGCGCCAGGTTCATCCCCGGCGGCCGGCTTGCCACGTCAGCGGCAGCCGGCATCGCCAACGTGTCCGTCCGGGGCTTCAGCCTGTGCGCCGGCCTGGGCGCCTTGCTCTGGGCCTGCTGGCTGGTGGGCCTGGGCTACTTCACTGGTTCAGCCACCGGGCTGCCGTTCTGGGCCAGCTCGCTCATTGGGGTGGGACTCGGGCTGGTGGTCGGCGCCGTCGTCGGAATCATTGTCACCCGGCGCCGCGGCAACCGGTCTCCCGTGGAGGAGCCAGGGCCGCTGGCCTGACGTGCCCTAGACAGGTGCCCAGCGGCCGCGGCTGCGCCGGAGCACGCTGAGGGAACCGGTCAGGGCAACGCGTTCGACGGCGTCGCGCATCATCGCTGCCGATTCCCGCGCCTGGCGGTTCTCGCCGCTGTATTCCGTTGCCTCCACGAGGAAGCGCAGGTTAAGCTGCGGCACCCCGCCGGAGATCTGCAGCTGGTGCGACTCAACGTGGTGGCGCGTCCCCAGCGCCTCGACGGCGGCATCCATGACCGACTCCGGCGGGTTGCCCGGCCGGAGCCCGGTGATCTTCAGGCGGGTCTGGAACGAAGGCATGCCCTCCACCCTATCCAAACCCTCTCTCACCTTTTGCCGCGAAACCCCAAACCCTCTTTCACGCAGTGCCAGAGGGTTTGGGAAAAGGCTGCAGAAGGTGAGAGAGGGTCCAGGTGGCTAGCCGGTGTTGCGCAGGCCCGCTGCCACGCCGTTGACGGTGATCAGCATGGCCCGCTGGAGCCGTTCGTCGATCTCGGCCCCGCTGATGGTTCCGCTTTCGGCCCGGACGCGGCGCAGGAGTTCCACCTGCAGGTAGCTGATGGGGTCCAGGTACTGGTCGCGGACTTCGAGGGAGCGCTTGAGCGTGGGCTGGGCGTCCAGGAGCACGTGCTCACCGGTGAGGTTCTGGATCTCGGTGACGGTGAGCTCGTATTCCTCGCGGATGGTCCGGAAGATGTGGTGCAGGTCCTTAGGCACCAGGGTGTCCACGTAGTATCCGGCGATGTCCAGGTCCGTTTTGGCGAGGGTCATCTCCACGTTGGACAGCACCGAGCGGAAGAAGTGCCAGTGCTCCATCATTTCCACGAGCTGCGCCGAGTTGCCGGCCTCGCGGGCAGCCTTGAGGCCGGATCCGACGCCGAACCATCCGGGCACGATCTGGCGGGACTGGGTCCAGCCGAATACCCACGGGATGGCGCGAAGGCCTTCCAGCCCTGCACCGGAGTCGGGGCGCTTGGACGGGCGGGAACCGATATTCAGGGAACCCAGCTGCTCCACCGGGGTGGACGCCATGAAGTAGGCCGGCAGGTCGGGGTGGTCCACCAGTTTCCGGTAGCGGTCAAAGGCGGCGTCGGAGATGGTCTCCATGACGTGCCCGTACCGTTCCCGCTGGTCTTCGGAGGTGCGGGGGTCGCGGTGCAGGGCGGAACCCTGCAGCACGGCGGCAAGGGACAGCTCGAGGTTTTCCCGTGCCAGCTCCGGGAGGGAGTACTTGTCCGAGATGACCTCGCCCTGCTCGGTGAACTTGATTTCACCTTCCAGGACGCCGTTGGGCTGGGCCAGGATGGCATCGTAGGTGGGCCCGCCGCCGCGGCCCACGGACCCGCCGCGGCCGTGGAACAGGCGGACCCGCACGCCGTGCTTGGCTGCAACGTCGCGGAGCTTGCGCTGGGTCTTGTGGATCTCCCACTGGCTGGTCATCACCCCGGATTCCTTGTTGGAGTCCGAGTAGCCCAGCATCACTTCCTGTACGTCCCCGCGCAGCCGCACCAGCTCCCGGTAGGACGGATTGGAGAGCAGCTGGTCGATGATCTCGGCCGAGGCGCGCAGCTCCTCCACGGTTTCCAGCAGCGGGGCAAAGCCGAGCTTGGCGTAGGGCTTCTCGCCAAAGAGGTTCACCAGGCCGGCCTCGCGGGCCAGCACGGCGGCGGCCAGGACATCGTCCGCGCCCCGGGTCATGGAGATGATGTAGGTCTCGATGACGTCCGGGCCATACGTGCGCAGGGCACGCCGGATCTCGCGGAAGACGTCATACGTGCCGTCAGCGGCGCCGTCGAGCTTGATGGGGTGGCCGGACAGCGGGCGGCGCGAGGCGAGCTCGGAGCCCAGCACCTCGAAGCGCTCCTCGCGGCTCAGCTCGGCATACCGCAGGCCCGGTCCGCCGATGCGGTCCATCAGCTGGCCCACGGCGTCGTGGTGGTGGTCGGCGTGCTCGCGGATGTCCAGGGTGGCCAGGTGCAGGCCGAAGGATGCCACGGCGCGGCGGACACGGGCCAGGGCACCGTCCGCGGCGAGCGACGCCGAGTGGTTGCGGAGCGAGAGCTCCAGCAGCTCAAGGTCCGCCAGCAGTTCGTCGGTGCCGCTGTAGTCCCGGCCGTGCTCGTGGTTGGAGTTGGCAGCCACCCGCTTGCCGGTGTTGATGAGCTTGGCCTTGATGCAGGTCAGTTTCAGCCGGTAGGGCTCCTGGGCGTTCAGTTCCAGGACCCGCTTGTCCAGGCCCGGCAGCTTCTTCAGGTCCTCGTCGATGGATTCCAGCAGCTCCCGGTCCGCACCGGCGAGCGCGGTGGAGTTGGACAGGATGGAGATGAGTTCGTCGATCATGCCGATGCTGATGCGCACGGCGTGCTGGTTCTGGATCTGCAGGATTTCGCGGGTGACGGCCGCGGTGACGTTGGGGTTGCCGTCGCGGTCCCCGCCGATCCAGGAACCGAACCGGATGGGGGCGTCCTGGGAGGCGAGGCTGACGCCGTGCTCACCCAGCAACTCGGACAGTTCCGTCAGCATCTCCGGCATGGCGTCGGTGAGGATGCCGCCCAGGTAGTAGATCGCGTTGCGGGCTTCATCCACGGGTGTGGGCCGGACCTGGCGCAGTTCATCGGTCTGCCACATCTGGTCGATGATCTCGGCGAGCTGCCGGTCCTGGCGGCGGCGGGCGGTGGTGCCTTCGGCCGTGGGCTGGGCGAGCACGTCGGAGAGCTTGCGGATCTTGTCGAGAACCGAACGGCGGGAAGCTTCGGTGGGGTGGGCGGTGAAGATGGGCCGCACGTCCAGGCCGTTCACCACGTCCTGCAGCACCGCGGGCCCGGCCTGGCTTGCAATGTCGGCCACGGTCTTGGCCAGCCAGCCGTCCTTTTCCGCCCGGGTCCGCAGCCCGCGGACGCGGTGGACCTGTTCGGCGGCGTTGGCGAGGTGGAAGTAGAACGCGAAGGCACGCACCAGGTCCGTGGCCTGCTCGATGGGCAGGGAGCCGAGGAGCTCGCGGACCTGGGCGACGACGTCGTGCGCGCTCCAGGGACCTGTGGCGTCGGCGCCGCCGCGGGCGGCCTCCTTGGACTCCTTCGTGAGGAGGCGGACCTGTTCCACGAGGTCCAGGAGTTCCGGCCCGTGCTGGCGGACCAGGGATTCGCCCAGCAGGGTGGAAACGCGCCGGACGTCTGCCCTCAGTTCGGAGGCAAGGTCTGTTTCGGGGTGTGCTGCAGTGTGAGCCATGGAAGCAATCTTTCGAGGGTTTCGGACTTGGCTCGTACACTGCGCTGGATACTGTGAGCCACGTTACTAGCTAAAGATGCTACCCGCAGGGCGGGGGCAAGGGTCAATCCGTCTCAGATAATGTCGGGCTCCGGGTACCCGACATGGCGCTTCACCAGCTCAAGCTCCACCCGGAAACGCGCCAACTCCGTCACCTGCGCCGCCGACTCCGCAGCACGACGGCGGTCCCGCACCGTGTTGGTGGCAAATGCCGCCACCCCCAGCGGCACCATCAGGGCCAGCGCCCAACCGGCCGCCGCAAAGTAGTCCAGCGCCACGGGCAGGGCCGCACGGAAGTCGACGAAGTCGTTGACGCCGTCGGCCATCCCGTTCATCACCCCGTCCAGGGGCCGCAGGGCCTCCCCCACCAGGGGCGTTTCAGAGAACGACGGCGGGTCCAGCCTTGCTTCCTTGTCGCCGCCCCAGCGCCCATCGCCCAGGTGGTTCAGGACGTAGATGCCGGCGCCGAGGCTGGCGGCCATGAAGGCGAGGACGGCGGCGAGCGCGGCGAGGTCCGGACGGCGGGGCCGCCACAAGAGCAGAGCCGCGGCACAGGCCAGCGCCGCGATCCATGTCAACGCTTTGAGCCACTCGCTGCTGATTCCTGCCAGGATGTCCACGCCACCTATTCAACCGCGCGAACCACCTTGATGTTAAAGTCCAGCGTGCCCAGTGCACCGTAAAGCCGCAGCCACAGGGGAAGCACCATCTCCGCTCCCCTGGCCGTGGTGATGTCGCCCAGGTCGATGATGTCCCGGTGCCCCAGCGATTCCAGCAACTCCTTGACGACGGCTTTGGCCGACGCGTCATCGCCGGAAACAAACACCGAGTGGTCCCCACCGGCAAGCCGCTGCGGGTCCACCATCAGCCCGGCGTTCATCGTGTTGAGGGTTTTCACCACCCGGGCGTCGGGGAACGCCCGCTGGATCCTCTCCCCCAGGCTGTCCGTGTTGACCGGGTTCAGGACCGGCGGCATCCCCTGCGAAAAGTCCAGCGCATTCGCGACGTCCATGATGACTTTTCCGTGCAGCCGGGCCGCCCCTGCCGCGCCCAGAGCCGAAAGGGTACCGGCGCCGGTGGTGGCGTTTACCACCACTTCGCCGTTGCCGGCGGCTTCCGCGAAGGTGCCCAGGGCGACGTCCCGGTGGCCCGCATGCCACTCGCTGAAAGTCGGCCCGCCTGTCCGGCCGGGTACGCTCCGGGCGGCGGTACTTTCGGGGTCCCGCGTGCCCAGCGTTACCTCGTGCCCCAGTTTGACCAGCGCAGCGCTGAGGGTGCGTCCCACTGTTCCGGTTCCCAGGACGGCAATCTTCATGGCATCTCCCGTTGACGGGCAGCGGGCCGACTGAAGGTTTCGACCCGGACCTGCCGGTTCCGAGGGTACTCCGCGGTCCGTGGCAGGCAATGTTCGGGATAAGGAATGAAGACGCCGTGGCGGCAGTTGTAGCGTGGGCACCACCAACCGGAAGGAATTATGTCCACCCACCCAGACGCCAAGGTGGAGCGCTGGCAGCGCTTCCGCGCCAACCGGGACAAAGCGCTCGCCGCTCCCCACGGCTGGCTCACCCTCACCTCCTTCCAGTGGCTGGACGCCTCCCCCGCCGCCGTCGACCTGGTTCCCGGCCTGTGGTCCACGGACGGTACGACGGCGGCACTCACCGCGGTCCGGGAGGACGGGCTGACGCTGGTGGAGACAGGGGAAGCAGTGGACGGCATCATTACAGCCGCGCTCGCCGATGAGGAGTCGCTGATGTGGGTGCAGTTCGGCGGGGCCGACGGCGCCGGGGTGGTCGTCGAGCTCGCCATGCGGGGCGGGCGTTACGCGATCCGCACCAGGGACTCCGGCTCGCCCGTGTTCACGGAGTTCGACGGCGTGCCCACCTACGGCTACGACCCGGACTGGGAGGTCACTGCACGCTTCGAGCCGTACCCCGAGCCGGTGGAGGTGCCCATCGCCACGGCCAACCCGCTGGTGGACGGCGTCCACCGGACCGTGGGCGAGGTGGTGTTCCGCCTCCCGGGCAGCCCGCACGAATTCCGGCTCCAGGCGGAGGAGGAAAAGCTCGGCGCCCTCACGGTCACCTTCCACGATGAGACCAACGGGGACACCACGGACGACTGGCGGAAGCTCTCGGCGCCCCGGCCCCGGCCCGGCATGGGCGGAAGTGCCACGGTGGTACTCGACTTCAACCGGGCCATCAACTACCCCAGCGCCTTCACGCCGTACGGCACCTGCCCCATGCCCGTGAAGAACAACAGCCTGGACATCCGGGTGGAAGCCGGTGAAAAGCTGCCGTTCCCGAACGATTGAGCCTGCCGGCAGCCCGGTGATGGAGCTGCCTCAACCACCGGCAGTCAGGCGATGGCCGACACCCCGGTGACGGCGCGGCCAACGATCAGGGTGTTGATCTCGAAGGACCCCTCGTAGGTGTAGATGGCCTCGGCATCGGAGAAGATCCTGGCCATCCGGTAGTCGGTGAGGATCCCGTTGCCGCCCAGGATGGAGCGGCCCAGCGCCACGCTCTCGCGCATCCGGGCGCTGAGGTAGGACTTGGCCAAAGCCACTTGGGGCATGTCCGCGGCGCCTTCGTCCTGCAGCCGCGCCAGGCCCGCCATCATCGCCATGCTTGCCACCGCGTTGCCGAGCATGGTCACCAGCTGCTGCTGGATCAGCTGGAACTGCGCCAGCGGACGGCCGAACTGATGGCGTTCGACGGCGTACTGCCGGGCGACGTCGAACGCCGCCAACTGCTGGCCCACGGTCTGCCACGCCACCATGATCCGGGAGCCGCGCAGGAGTTCCTTGGTGTCCTCGAAGCTGCTGATCGCGGCGAAGCGGTCGGCTTCCGACACCCGGACATCCTCGAACACGATGTCCGCGTTCTGCACTGTCCGCAGGGCGACCTTGTTCTCGATCCGGGTCCGGCTGACGCCCGGAAGGGCGGCGTCCACGATGAAGCCGCGGACCGCACCATCAGCCTCGTCCCGCGCCCACACCAGCATGTAGTCACAGAACGTCCCGTTGCCGATCCAGCGCTTGGCGCCGTTCAGAACCCAGGTGTCCCCGCCGTCGTCGGGCCGGCCTGTGGAGGAGGAGATTCGCCGGGCACGGGTTTCCATTCCGCCGGCCACGTCCGAGCCGTGGTTGGGTTCGGTGAGGGCGAACGCTCCGGTGATCCGTAGATCCGCGGCGTCCGCCAGCAGCCGCTGCTGCTGTTCCGGGCTGCCGAAGGCGTAGAGGGATTCCACGAAAAGGTCGTGGTGGACCAGGAAGAACGTGGCAATGGACGTGTCCACGCGAGTCATCTCGGCAATGACCAGGCCGGCGAACAGATGGCTGTAGCCGCGCTGCGCCGGGGTGCTCAGTTCCAGGGCGGCCAGCTTCGGCAGGATGTGGGCGGGAAACTCGGCCTTGTTCCACCACTCCCCCGCGTAGGGTGCGATCTCGGTGGCCAGGAAGGCCCTGAGTTCGGCCAGTTTGTCGCGTTCCGGCTGGCTCAGCAGGGATTCGTAGGCGAAGAAGTCCGCGGTGGGCAGGTCCACGAGGTTGCCGGCGGCGGGGCTCATTTCGGCCCCATCCGGATGGCACCGTCCAGTCTGATAACTTCCCCGTTCAGCATGGCGTTCTCCACAATGTGTGCCACCAGCCTGGCGTATTCCTGCGGTTTCCCCAGCCGCGACGGGTGCGGAACCTGGGCACCCAGCGAGTCCTGTGCCTCCTGCGGCAGGCCCGCCATCATGGGAGTTTCGAAGATTCCCGGCGCGATGGTCACCACCCGCACCAGCGAGCGCGCCAGTTCCCGGGCGATAGGCAGGGTCATGGCTGCCACGGCGCCCTTGGAGGCAGCGTAGGCAGGTTGCCCGATCTGGCCTTCGAATGCCGCCACGGAAGCGGTATTGATGATGACGCCGCGTTCCGGGCCGCCCAGTTCGGTGACGGCCGGCTCGGTGGCCACCATTGCCGCTGCCGCCAGGCGCAGCACGTTGAAGGTTCCGACGAGGTTGACCTGGACCACCCGGTTGAAGGCCTCCAGGGGAAGCACCCCGTCGCGCCCCAGCACCTTTCCCGGTGTGGCGATGCCCGCGCAGTTCACCACGATCCGCAGTGGTCCCAGCCCAACAGCGGTGTCGACGGCGGCCTGCACCTGCGCCTCGCTGGTCACGTCAGCGGGGGCAAAGACGGCCGTCCTTCCGTCCGCTGAACGGTTGAGCTCGTCGGCGAGGTCCGCCCCGCCGGACGTGGGGAGGTCCAGGAGCACCACGGAGGCTCCGGCGTCGAACAGGGTCCGGGCGGTGGCGGCACCCAGGCCGGACGCACCTCCGGTGATGAGCGCGACGCTGCCTGTGATGTCCATCCATCCTCCTTGATGTGGCCCCGCACCGCGGCAGGCCGCGGAGTAACAGTTAGTGAATGTTAACTGAAATGCCCGCCGCCTGCACCACCCGCCGTTCCGGGCGGGCGGCGGGATGCCCGTTATGGTGGAAACCATGACCTCCAGTTCCGCCACTGATCCGGCCTGGCAGGGCCGGGCAGACCATGCCGCACACTCCGTTACCGCGCTGTTTGGCCGGAAACTGCTGTTCCTGCCGGGCACGCACCTGGCCGCCGTGACACGGAACCCCGGGCAGCCTGCGGGGACGTGGCAGGCAGCCCTGCAGCGGCTGGGCTCACTCGCAGGCCTGCAGTTTCCCTGGCACTACTGGTGGCAGGCCCACTACGTTGACTGCCTGGTGGATGCGGGCAGGCGCGCTCCCGGCAGCCCCCTCGGCGGGAGGCTGGCGTCCCGGCTGCTCACGGGCATCTGGCTGCGCAACGCATTCACGGTGGTCAACAACTACTACGACGACATGGCCTGGCTCGCCCTGGCCACCCTCCGCCTGGATGCTTTGGCCGGGGAGACGGGGGGATCTGGACGCCGCCGCAACGCAGCCGTCCGCGAAAGGCTGAAGCTCGAGTTCGATGCAGCCAGCACTGACCATATGGGCGGCGGTGTGTTTTGGAGCAAGAAGCGGGATTTCAAAAACACGCCCGCCACCGCTCCGGTTGCGCTCTTCTACGCCCGGACAGGTCAGCAGGCGAAAGCCCAGGCGCTGGTTGACTGGCTGGACAGGACCCTCTTCGATCCAGCCCAGGGCCTGTACCTGGACGGCGCACGGCTGAACGCCGCCGGTGAAGTCCAGGTGGACCGGGCCGTCTACACCTACAACCAGGGCCCGGTACTGGGGGCCCTCCTGGAGCTGGGCGGGGAGGCCAACCTCGCCCGCGTCGCCGAGGTGGTGGAGGCGGTGAACCGGCAACTGACCGTGCCCGGCGGCGGTACGGTGCTGCGCTGTGACGGAACGGGCGACGGCGGCCTGTTCACCGGGATCCTCTGCCGCTACCTGGCGCTCGCCGCAACGGATACCCGGCTTCCGGAACTGACCCGCGCCACTGCCACGCGGCTGGTGACCGATACCGCGGAGGCCTTCTGGAGCGGAAAGCGCAGCCTGGGCGCCGCCGAGCCTGGGGGAAAACATCGCGGCGGGAGCATCTTTTCGGTGCATGCTGCACGACCGGCGGAGGAGACGTATCCCCGGGGAGCCGCCGTCGAACTTTCCACCCAGCTGCAGGCATGGATGGTGCTGGAGGCCGCGGCGGCCATCAGCTCCGGCAAGCCGTGGGGACGTTCACTGGCGGATGGCGGCGAGAGGCGTGACGGCAGCGCTCTTGAGTGACACCGGCCCGCCCTCCGCCGCCAGCCGGGCTTCCTTCTTGCCTGCCGGCGGAAACACCAGCGAGGTCAGCGTCTGGCGGCCGCCGTCCACGAACACCTCGAGGGAGGACCGGTCCACGTAGACCGTCAGGTTCACCGTGCCGCCGCCGGACTTCGCCTCCACGGCACGCGCCTGCCGGTACTCGTACGCGGCGGCCCGGGCTCCCGTACCGGCAGCCCGGTCTGGTGCTGCTGCAACTACATCGCCGTCCCGGACCACGAAGGCCTTGCCGGTTTCAAAGTCATAGCCCACCGTGGCGTACGTCCTGCCTCCGCTCTGCAGCAGCAGCCGCGCTTCCCCTGCTGCTGAAGCCGGCTTTTCCAGCTCGATGTCAGCCTTGAACGCACCACTCTCCGGCAACGCCGGCAGGGGGATGTCACCCAAGGTGGCGCCCGGTACCTGGACGGGCTCGCCCTCCAGTGACTGCAGCGCGGGCGTCGGCGTGGAGACCAGGGCCGGGCGGCCGCCGTCGGACTCCAGCCGAATGTCCCGAACCACGGAAGCCGCGCCAAACCAACCGTCAGTGGGGAGCTCGCGGGCGTAGGCCCAGTTGTTCATCCAGCCGATGGCGTGGCGGGACGCCTTGCGCTGGCCGTCCGTCAGGCGGGGGTCATCCCAGGTGGCGGCGGCGTAGAAGTCCGAACCGGCGTCGAGCCACTGGTGGCCGCCCTCCGGGGAGAATCCCCTGCCGTCCCAGGCGCCGGTCCAGTACGCCAGGCCGGTGGTGCGGCCCTCCTCCGCACCGTTGGCGCTGGCCGCCAGCACCCAGGTGCGCTTGGCGGGATCGCCGTCCACGTCCATCTGGAAGAAATCGGGACACTCCAGGATGCCCAGCCCGTCCCGCTCGAAGGCGGAGACGTAGTTCCACTGCTTGAGGTCCGGGGAGGTGTAGAAACCGATCTTGTGGCCCTCGGCCAGCAGCATCAGCCACTGGTTGTTGGCCTCGTCCCGCACGATCCGCGGGTCGCGCCAGTGCTCCGCGCCGGGGTTGTCCATCACCGGGTTCTGGTCGTAGTTCCGGAAGCTGTACCCGTTGTCCGTGGAGTAGAACAGGGACTGGCGCTGGACGCCGTCGTGCTGCTGGGTGAGGACGGCGATCACGGCCCCCTTGCCGAAGCCGGCAGTCCCTTCCGTGTCCACCACCGCGGAGCCGGTTTCGATGTCGCCCAGGCCGTTGCGGAACTTTTCGATGGCCACGCCCTCGTTTTTCCAGTGCACCAGGTCCGGGCTGGTGGCGTGGAACCACTCGGTGCCGTTCCCCTCCGGGTAGTGGGCGTTGTAGAGGTAGTAGTAGTGCCACAGCCCGTCCAGGAAGAACGGCCGCTGCGGATCATTCATCCAGCGCTGCTCCGGCGTGAGGTGGTAGGCCGGGCGGTAACCGGGGTCCCCGGCCGGTGCAGCCAGACGTGCCGCCTCCGGCGGGGGCCATGACTGCTGAACGCCCAAGTCACTCAACAGGGCGTCCCGGGCTTCCGGGCTGACGCAGTCCGGAAGCTCCACTTTTGCAGGGTCATCTTCCACCGTGCCGGCCATGCTGCTGCGAAGATAGACTTTCCCGTCCGTCCGCACACCGGCCAGCCAGCCCGTGCCGCACTCGATGCTGCGGACGTCTTCCGTCCCATCCGCTGGGACGTCGCCGCCGCGTTCAACCAGGGTGGAATCGTTGCCTTTGAGCCAGAGGGAGGCGTAGCCGCCGCTCCGGTCCTTGGCTGCAGCCTGCGCAGCGGCTACCTCTCCCAGCACGCGTTCGGCGGCAGCTGCTGCGCCCGGCCGGGCATTTCCGCCGAGCACCAGGGAGACTGCCAGGACCAGGACAGCCCCCGCGGCCACCGCCCACAGGAGGGGGCGCCGGCTGGGGGCAAAGCTCTTGAGTGCGGGGAGTACGGTTCCGAGGATATTTCGGGGCATGGTTTCAATCCGTCGCTGAACGCACAAGTGCCGTCCCCCGGATCGGGGAACGGCACCAGCGCAAGTGAACCGTCAATTTTACCGGCCCGGGGCACGGAACCTAATTGGCTTCCGGAGCGGGAGGTCACAAACCCGGTGGTGACGGGGCGTCACCCGGACGCTTTTTCTGCGGATAAGGAGCCTCACCGCGGGCCAGCATCTCCACGAATCCGGCGATCCTGCGCTCCCGGGTGGCGGCCTGCTTTGCCGAATTGGTCCGGACGATGAGGGCGAAACGGTTGGCCCTGGTGAGGGCATCGAACATCGCCTGGGCCGCCGGTACCGCGGCGATGGCGGCTGCCAGGTCGGGCGGCATTTCCGCCGTCGCCTGGCCGGCATAAGCGGCGTCCCAGCGGCCGTCAGCCTTGGCGGCCTCCACGGCAGCCCGCCCGGCGTCGGCCATCTTTCCTTCCTCCTCCAGCCGCGCCACGTAAGTGACGTTCCTGGCCGACCACACGCTGCGGCGCCCCCGGGGCGTCATCCGCTGAAAAGAGGTTTCGTCATCCCGGCGCCTGGCCTGGCCGTCGATCCAGCCGAAGCACAGCGCCTCGTCGAGTGCGGCGGCGTAGTCCAGCTCCGTGACCTGCCCGCCTTTTTTGTGCAGGACCAGCCACACGCCGGGACTGCTCTGGTGGTTCGACTCCAGCCAACTCCGCCAGGCGGCAGCGTCCGGCACCAGCAGTTCCTCGAGTTCAATGGCCATGCGCCTATTCTGCTCCTGAAGTGCTGCGGAACAAGCGGGTGCCCTTGCGGCGGCGCCCGTGGCATTATGGCCGTAAACGTCACCGCCGACACGAAGGACAGCCCATGCTCCGCGTCCGTCCCCTGCATTTCACGTCCGCCATCGACTCCTGGGAGCGGCTTCTCACGGCCCTGGGCCTGGTCCTCACGGAGGGCGACGGCGGGTTCCGCATCTTTGACGCCGGAGGGGGCCGGCTGGCCCTGCACGACGTCCCGGAAGGGGATGCAAGCGACGGAACCACGGCCTTCGCTGTGGAAGTGGGCGACCTTGCGGAATTCGCCCGCCGCACCAACCTCGCTGCCCAGGACGACGACGCCACGCCCGCGGAGCCGGCCACCGCCGAACTGGTCACCGCTGACCACGGCGACGCCTGCAGGATCACCGCACCTGACGGGTTCAGCTTCCTGGCGGACCAGGCCGGCACCGATGTGCCCTCACCGGACGCGGACCCGGCCCTGGCCGTCGTCGGGGTCTGGTTCACACCGGACACGGACGCCGCTGCCCGCACCCTGCGGCACGTCGGTGCCCGGCCCCGCCCGGTGCCGGACAACGACGAGACAGCGGACTTCACCGCAAAGAACGGCGGAATCCTCATCGTGCGGCCGGCGTCGGGGCCGCCGCGGTCCGGCCTGGGCTTTGAGTACGACGGCGCGCTGGAACCTTTGCGGGACCGCCTCGCCTCCGCCGGGTTCGACGTCAGCCTCACCGAAGAGGCGTTCGGAAGCACCCTTCACGTCGCCAACCCGGACTCGGCCCGGAACGGCGCGCCCTCCGTGCCCGCAACGGTCTGGATCTCGCAGCACCGTCCCATGGGGTAGAACTTAACCATGAACGTGCGCACACCTGACCCGAACCCCGGCTGGCTTTCCGAAGAAGACCTCTTTGAGGCGCGCGGGCGGCTGCCCATGGTCTACGTGGAGGCGGTACCGGTCAGGCTGGACCCCTTGGGTTACGTGAATGAAGTGGGCACCCTGCTGCAGGCCGACGAGGACGGGACCATGGTCCGGTCCCTGGTGTCCGGCCGCGTCATCTACCGTGAAACCATCCGCGCCGCCCTGCTCCGGCACATGGAAAAGGACCTGGGACCGCTGGCGTTCCCGCAGCTGCCCATCAGCCCGGTTCCCTTCACGGTGGCCGAATATTTCCCGGCGCCGTCCCAGACCGGCTTCACCGACGAGCGGCAACACGCCGTGTCCCTGGCCTATGTCATCCCGGTGACGGGTGAGTGCGAGCCCCGCCAGGACGCCTTGGAACTGACGTGGATGACCCCTGAGGAAGTCCTCAGCCCCGGCGTCCAGATGGAGTTTTCCGGCGGCCGCGGCGGGCTGATCCGGCAGGCGCTGGCCTTTGCAGGCGTGGGCTCCTGACGCCCTCGCCGGAACCTGGGGGTCCCCGATATTAGGTGCCCGCCTTTGTAGACTGTAGGGCGGACCGCAAGAGAACTTAAGGACTCCCATGACCGAAACACCAGCCGCCCGGCACCTCCGTGAACAGCAGGCTGGATCCCTGACCACCGGCAACCTCATCCTCCTGCCGGACGGTGAACGGACGGCCGAGATCCACCAGGTGGAGCTTGAGCGGGACGATTTCGGCGCGCCGGCACTGGTGCTCGCCAGCCTGACGGGCGGCGGGACGCTGCGCATCGCCGTCGGCTCCTCGGTAACGGTTGTTGAGGAGCAGTCCGACGACGTCACGCACCTTGCGCTGGCAACCTCCCCTTCCCAGGACGCAGGGCAGTCCCTTGAACCAGGGCACCCGGAGGAACCGGCCGAGGTTGGGCAGCCTGCCGAATCACCGCAGGAGCAGCCCGGCGAAAAGCCGGCGCCCGTCGCGGCGGTGCCCGCCGTCGTCGTACCTCCCCTTCCTCCTGTGCCGCCTGCCGCGAACGGTCCCAGCGAGGAGGAACTGGCCCTGATCCCGGCGCCGGCCGGCACCCCGGAATCCGTGGTGGAGGCCGCAGCGGAGGCGCATCCGGACGCGATGGGAGTGCTGCTGCTGACCGACCGGCTGGCCAAGGGCGTCAACTTCAAATCCGGAAGCTGCCTGAAGGACCTCAGTGACCTCGCGCACGAACTCTTCATCACGCTCAAGGACGCCGAAAGCTCGCTGGCCGTTGCCGACCTCCTCACCGTCCTCCCCTACGACGGAAACCCCGGGCGCTGGGCATCGGTGGAGGCGTCCCTTGCGCTGGCCAGCTACATCTGCCGGCAGGACGGGCAGAACGAACGGGCAGCCGTTTACGAGAAACTGATCAGGACCCCGGAGAACCAGGAAACGGATCCGTTCAAGGCACGGATGGCTGCCAAGGTCCGGCAGCGCTCTCTCAACGAGCCCAACCTGTACGACAAGGAAATCTTCCGCTCCATCGATAATTCCAACCACGACGCCGAGCGCGAATGGCGGCTGCTGCGGCTGGAATCCCTGCTGTTCCTGCGCGCGCACGGCGGGTCGGAAACGATCGGCATGGGCGAATTGGAGCGCCGCATCAGCAACGAGCTTGAGGCCGTCCGCGCATAACAAATAGCCCCTACCCGGGGCCGCACCTTAGTTGTACATTCGGGGCTATGACGAACAATCTGAGCGTAGTGATCAACGCCGATGCTCCGCAGGTCTGGACCATGCTGCGTGAACCGTCCAAAGTAGCGCAATGGCATGGCTGGCAGGCCGAGGACCTGGACGCCGAAATCAAGGAGATCTACTTTTCCGGCGATGTGGAGGAGGCTCCGGACCACACCAGCCTCACCGTCCATGGCGGGGACACCTTCGAACTCCAGCCCGTGACGGACGGAACGCGCGTGAGCGTGACGCGGGGGGCCCTGGACCACAACTCGGAGTGGGCCGCCTGGGACGAGGACATCACCCAGGGCTGGCTGACCTTTCTCCAGCAGCTCCGCTTCGCGCTGGAACGCCACCCGCACGGCAAACGCCACACCCTCTTCCTGCACCTCACCGAGGGGCAGGGCTCGGCGATCGAGAAGCTCGGACTGGACTCGGTTCCGGCTCCCGGCGAGCCCTATCAGCTGACGCTGGGCACCGGTGAGGAAATCTCCGGCAAGGTCTGGTACCGGACCAGCCACCAGGTAGGGCTCACAGTCCAAGGCTACGCGGAGCACGGCGAGGGGCTCCTGGTGGTGGCCGACCACCCTGCCATCAAGGATGTGCGCGAGGAGGGTGAGGGCTCCCTGGTCATCGCCTCCACGTACGACCTCGGCGCTGCCAAACTCGACGCCATCCGTTCGTCGTGGGACTCCTGGCGGTCCGAGAACTACCCCTCGTCGGAACCGGTGAGCTAACGGTCCTGGCCGGTTTGCCGGCGCCCCACTGATTGCCGGGGGTGTGCTGATTGCTGGCACACTGGTACGGTGCCAGCCAACCCTGCCTCCGCCCCGTCGCCTGCTTCCGCACTCCCCGCCCGCCAGTCAGAATTCTCCTTTAGGGTGGGCACCCGCCTGGCGGAATCGTGCCCGCCGTCGGCTGCGCAGGTGGACGCGAACGGCGGGGAGTTCCTGGGCCGCACCGGCACCATCACCACGCCGCACGGTGAGATCCAGACGCCGGCGTTCATCGCCGTCGGGACGAAAGCGACGGTCAAGTCGGTGCTGCCGGAGTCCATGGCTGAGCTGGGAGCGCAGGCACTCCTGGCCAACGCGTACCACCTGTACCTGCAGCCGGGCGCGGACATCCTGGATGAGGCCGGCGGACTGGGGGCCTTCATGAACTGGCCCGGCCCCACGTTCACGGATTCCGGCGGATTCCAGGTGATGAGCCTGGGCTCGGGGTTCAAGAAGGTCATCGACATGAAATCGGTGGACGCATCCGGGCCGGATGACGCCGTGGCGCCGGGCAAGGAGCGGCTGGCCCACATCGACGACGACGGTGTCTGGTTCAAATCGCACCTCAACGGTGACCGCCACCGGTTCTCCCCCGAGATCTCCATGCAGGTCCAGCACCAAATTGGCGCGGACATTATGTTCGCCTTTGATGAGCTGACCACCCTGCAGAACTCCCGCGGCTACCAGGAGGAATCGCTGGAGCGGACACGGGTATGGGCGCTGCGCTGCATCGAGGAGCATTTCCGGCTGACCGATTCGCGGGTGGGGAAGCCGTACCAGGCCCTGTTCGGCGTGATCCAGGGCGCGCAGTATGAAGACCTCCGCCGCAAGGCCTGCCGGGACCTGGGCGCCATGCCCTTTGACGGGTTCGGCATCGGCGGGGCGCTGGAAAAGGAAAACCTCGGCACGATTGTCCGCTGGTGCAACGAGGAGCTGCCGGAAAACAAGCCCCGCCACCTGCTGGGCATCTCGGAACCGGACGACATCTTCACCGCCATCGAGAACGGGGCCGACACGTTCGACTGCGTCTCGCCCACCCGTGTTGCCCGGAACTCCGCGTTCTACACGCCGTCCGGGCGCTTCAACCTGTCCGGCGCCAAGTACAAGCGCGACTTCGGGCCGCTGCAGGAGGGCTGCGACTGCTACGCGTGCACCCACTACTCCCGGGCCTACATCCACCACCTGTTCAAGGCCAAGGAGATGCTGTCCGCCACGCTGATCTCCATCCACAACGAGCGGTTCGTGGTGAAGATGGTGGACGACGCCCGGCTGGCCATCGAGTCCGGCACGTTCTTCGACTTCAAGGCCGAAACCCTGGGGCAGTACTACTCCTGACCCTGGCCGCTGCTAGGGCTCACCCCGCGCCCCCCTTCACTGCTTGCCGCCGTCGAAATCGCCGAAACGGTGCAGGTAAGCCGGAACGTTCCGGCGTCCCCGCACCGTTTCGGCGTTCTGGCGTTGTGCACATAACGGTGGCGGGGCTGTGGGGCGTGCCGGAAGGTGGGTGGATGACACAGCCTCAAGCACAAAGTTCCCGGCTTCCGGAGACAGGAAACCTGTGGCGAACGGACCAACTTCGCGCCAAGGGACTGCAGGCGCGGGACATCCGCCAGCTCATGAAGCATGGTGAGCTGGTCCGCCTGCGATGGGGCTGCTATATCCGCGCTGCGGTGTGGAGAAACAGCCGGCCACTGTCCGCAGCGTGCAGCTGATCCACGCGCACGCCCACGGGACATTGACGACGTCGACGGGAGGCTATGTCTACAGCCACACCTCGGCTGCACGTCTTCACGGCCTCTTCCTCTGGAACGTAAATGACCTGATCCATATCCTGCTCCGGGTATCGCCGTCAGGCGAACGCCTCGGGAAAGACGTACGCGGTCACACCCGGCCCTACACGGATCAGGACGTGACAACGATTGGCAGGCTGAGGGTCACAGCGCTTGAACGGACGGTAGTGGACTGCGTCACGGCGCTTGATTACCGCCAGGGGCTGATCCTCATGGACCATGCACTGCGGCTCGGTGCTGACCTGGGCCAGATGCAGGCCATGGCGGCGGGGCGTTCGGGACACCGCGGTGTACGGAACCTGCGGATGGCGTTGGCCAACGCAGACGCCCGAGCCGAATCGGCCGGAGAAACACTGACCAGGGAACTCCTGGCCCGGCTGAGGCTTCCCATGCCGGACGCACAGGTTGACGTCCGAACCCGGTTGGGATGGCACAGGCTGGACTTCGCCTGGCGGGACAAGAAGGTTGCCCTTGAATTCGACGGCAAGGTCAAGTACTTCGACTACAAGCCAACCTCCGAAGTCCTGTTCCAGGAGCGGCGCCGGGAAAAGGCGCTCACCGAGGCCGGCTGGTTCTTCCTCCGGGTGGAATGGCGGGACCTCTTCCGGGAGCAGGAGTTCAAGAACCGGGTCCTGGACGCGCTCAGGCGCCAGCCCGCGCCCGAGGCACCCGCCGCCGTCGAAATCGCCGGAACGGATCCAGGACGCTGAAACGTTCCGGCGAAACCGCACCGTCCCGGCGTCCTCGGCGTGGGCGAGGGTCCTGGCGTTGCGGGCGGGACAGCGGTCAGGCGGCCGCGGCGGGCACGGTGCCGTAGCTTGGTTCCCGCTTCTTGATCCAGCCGATCACCAGGGACGTCACGGGGACCAGGATGAATTCAACCAAGGTCTTGTATACGAAGCCGACCACCACGTAGTTCACGAACGTCCCGAAGTCCGTGATCCCGATGACGGACGCCGCAATGCTGCAGAAGATCAGCGTGTCCACGAATTCGCCGGCGCCGGAGGACCCCATCAGCCGGGCCCACAGGGACTTTTCTCCGGAACGGGCCTTCATCCGGACCAGGATCCAGGAGTTGATGGTTTGCCCCGCCAGGAACGCCAGCAGTGAGGCCAGCACGATCTGCGGCACCGGGCCCAGGGCGCCCTCAAGGGCCGCCTGCTTGGACGTTCCGAATTCGTCGTCGAATCCCGGCAGGGCAATGATCACCCAGTAGCAGAGCGAGGCGAAGACGGACAGCGCGAAGGTGGTGAGGATGGCCTTGCGCGCCACCTTGAAGCCGTACACCTCGCTGATGACGTCACCCAGGATGTACGCCAGCGGGAAGAGGAAGAAGCCGCCGTCGGTGACGATGGGCCCGATGGCAACGCCCTTGGACGCCCCGATGTTGGACAGGATCAGCACCACCGCCATGAAGGCCAGCATGATCCCGAAGTACGGGGACCCGATGGATGCGAACCTGGCCGCGGGTCCGGAGGGAGTTGTTTCAGGCAGGGCGTCCTGGCCGGAGGGAGAAGACATGAGGGAGTCCGTTCAAAGTGGTTCGCTCGGCACCCGGATTGCTGGAAGGAGGCCGGCTGTATTAGCACTGTCGGCCTATTCTCCCACCCGTGCCGCTGAAGGCAGTATCAGTGAAGGCAGGCATAAAACTGAACATGTTCAAACACATGTCATAATATTCTTGAACACGTTCAAAATGGGGGCAAGGATGACGGACAAAAGCGGGCAGACCAGGCAGTTGGTGGCCGATGTGGCGCTGCGGATGTTCCGCGAGGTTGGTTTCGCCAAGACCACCATGCGCGCCATCGCGGCAGAGGCGGGCGTCTCCGTGGGCAACGCCTACTACTACTTCGCTTCAAAGGACGACCTGGTCCAGGAGCTGTACCTGCAGGTGCAGCAGGAGCATGCGGCACGCGCGCTGTCCGCCATGGAAAACGCCACCGACCTCAGCAGCCGGCTCCGCGCCACCCTTCATGCAGGCCTCGATTCCATGGCCCCGTACCACCGCTTCGGTGCCGACTTCCTCACCACCGCCATCCGGCCCACGTCGCCAGTGAACCCCTTCGCGGCAGGTTCCGCCGCAGCCCGGGAAGCCTCCCTGTCGATCTTCCGGTCGGCGGTGGAGGGCGCGCGGCCGGCAGTTCCCAAGAAGCTTCGCGCCGATCTTCCGGAACTCCTGTGGCTCGGCTACATGGGCGTCACGCTGTTCTGGGTCTACGACACCTCGGAGGGGCAGCAGCGCACCAGGAAGCTGGTGGACGGCGGCGTCCCGCTGATCGCCAGGGTGCTCTCACTGGCGCGCGTCCCGGGCGTCAGCAAGCTCCTGGACGATATCCTCAGCCTCAGCCGGAGCATCCGTGCATAGCCGCAAGCCAGCAAAACAATATCGGGGGAAAAGCATGACCAGGACAAAGACCGTGGTGCTCGCCGGCGCCTCGGGCTTCATTGGAAAGTACCTGCGCGCCCGCTTCGAGCAGGACGGCTGGACGGTGAAAACGGTAGGAAGGGCGCGGACCGGAGGGCGGCGGCGCACTCCCGGGCGGCCGGGCGCTAACGGCGGCACCACCGGCCGGAAAATAACGCACGCATCCTGGGACGACGACGGCGCCATCACCGAGGTGATTAACGGCGCCGACCTGGTCATCAACCTCGCCGGACGGTCCGTGTCGTGCCGCTACAACGCGCGGAACAAGGCGGCGATCCTGGGTTCCCGGATCTCCACCACCGCGGCTCTCGGCCGAGCCATCGCCCACTGCCGGCGCCCGCCGTCGACCTGGCTGAATGCCAGCACAGGCACCATCTACCGCGACGCCCGCGACCGCCCGCAGACGGAATCCGACGGCGAACTGGGGACGGGCTTTTCGGTGGAGGTGGCCCGGGCCTGGGAGGCGGAGCTCGAGGCCGCCGTCACGCCGGTGACCCGGAAGATTCCGCTCCGCATTGCCATCGTGCTGGGTGCCGGAGGCGGTGCCCTGCGTCCGTTCGCCAACCTCGCGCGGCTGGGACTGGGCGGGCACATGGGCAACGGGACGCAGAAGTTCAGCTGGGTGCACGTGGAAGACCTCTACCGGTGCGCCCGTTTCCTGCACGCCCGGACGGACATCACCGGCCCCGTCAACGTGGCCTCGCCGGATGTGGTGAGCAACCGGGAGCTGATGCAGCTGGTGCGACGCGCGTATGGAGCACGATTCGGCGTTCCCACCCCTGCCTGGCTGCTCCGCGCGGGCGCCGTCCTGATCCGCACGGAAACGGAGCTGGTGCTCAAGAGCCGCTGGGTCCAGCCGCAGAAGCTGCTGGATTCGGGGTTCGTCTACAGCCAGCCGGAGCTGGGCAGGGCACTGCTTCAGGTCGCCAAGGGAACAGCGTGAGCCGGCCGCGGCGAGTCGTCGTAGGCACGGGCGCGCTGGCGCTGGCGACGTTCGTCAGCCTGGTGTGCTGCGCCACGGTGCTCGCCTTTCTGGTCGGCAGTTGGATCCCGTGGTGGCAGGCCCTCATGATGACGGTGATCTGGGGAGTGCTGCCGTCCATCGCCCTGGCCTTCTGCCTGGGCGTACCCCTGGCCATGCTGCTCCAGCCGGTCCGGAACCAGTGGCTGCACGTTGCCGCCTTTGCAGGATTGGGAGTGGTGCTGGGGATCGCCTTCGCGCTGCTGGCCTCCGGCCCCGCGCCCCGGACGGACTACGTGCTGACGTTCGCCGCCACCGCCGCGCTCACGTGCGGCGGCGCCCTCGCCGTCGGCCGGCTGTCCATCTGGCGGCTGGTGCGCCTCGACCAGGATGGGACAGCCCGGGATGGCACAGTCCGGGACGCCACCGCCCATGATGGCGCACCGGATAGCGCGGACCAGGTCAGCGCCAGCCAGGACGGCGGAAACCAGCAGGGCAAGGTACCCCAGAACCCCACAGTCCAGGACGAGCCCAGTATTGATCTGCAGACCAACCAGGACCGCTTTCAGAACTAAACCCTTGTGGCCCTGAACACCCCTCGCCGGCACCGGCTGTACGGCCACACAAGGAAATTGCCCGACGGCGGATGGCAGGATGGGGGCATGACTTCCGTTTCCGCTGATGCAACGCAGACCGTCACCAGCCCGGCCGTGGTCCTCACCATCGCCGGCTCCGAAGCCACCGGCGGCGCCGGTGCCCAGGCCGACCTGAAGACCTTCCAGGAGCTCGGCGTCTTCGGCATCGCCAACCTGACCTGCATCGTCTCGTTCAACCCGAACGACAGCTGGAACCACCGCTTCGTGCCGGTGGACCAGCAGGTGATTGCCCACCAGCTGGAGGCAACGACGGCGGCGTATGGTCCGTCGTCGGGCGCTCCGTCAGTGCTGGACACCGTGAAGATCGGCATGCTGGGCAGCCCGGCCACCATCGCCACCGTTGCCGGCGCCCTGAGGGACAACCGGTTTTCCAACGTGGTCCTGGATCCGGTGCTGATCTGCAAAGGCCAGGAGCCCGGCCACGCGCTGGACACGGACCAGGCCCTCAAGGCGCAGATCCTGCCGCTGGCCACCTTCGTGACGCCCAACCATTTCGAGGCGGAGTCGCTGTCCGGGCTCGAGATCAACGACGTCGAATCCCTCAAGGCAGCCGCCGTCCGCATCCACGAACTCAGCGGCGCAGCAGTCCTGGCGAAGGGCGGGGTCCGGCTGGACGGCCCGGACGCCGTCGACGTCTTCTACGACGGCCAGACGCTGGAGGTCCTGAGCGCCCCGAAGGTGGGCGAGGTGGCCGTGTCCGGAGCAGGTTGCTCGCTGGCCGCCGCCGTCACCGCCGAGCTGGCCAAGGGTGCCTCCCCCCTGGAAGCGGCCCGGACCGCCAAGGAATTCGTCACCGCGGGGATCCGCAACCGGGTAGCGTCAGGCGCGCCCTTCGATGCCCTGTGGCAGGGCGGGGCCCGCTAGGACACGCCAAACGGACGGCCGGCATCAGGAGCGCGGGTCCGCCACCTTGCCCATAAAGAGCGGCAGCCCCGTCTCTGTGTGGATGATCTGGTAGTGGAAGGGCCGGTCAAAGACGATCGACACGTCCGGCTGAAGCGTGCCACTGACGGCCTGCGCATTGATCTGGGTGACCGCAGCGGCCACGGTCCCCTTCTCGGCAACCGTGATGTTGGCCGCCTGGGCGGCCTGCGTGATCTTCATCCCGGACTGGATCGCGTCAAAGTCTTCGGCGGTGTTGAGGGTGTTGTGCAGGCCCATGGCTCCCAGGACTTCCCGCAGGTCGAAGCTGGTTTTATGGTCCCAGCGGGGCAGGGTGATGTGCACGGGCTGGATGGCCGCCGCATCCAGCGCGGCCGACAGCCGGGAGAGCTGTTCCGCCGTCACCGCACTGCCGGCGGGGGGACCGGCGGCAGTGTCCGCTGGCAGGACAAGGCGCATCACGGCCCCTTCCGCATAGGGAAGGTCAACCGCCTGCCACCCCTCCCCCGCGGCGTATTTCATGTCCACGGTCTGCCCCATGGTGGGAACGTTGACCACTTCCCCGGTTCCCGTCGTGAAGGGCCGGTCAAGCGTCCGGGAGGGGTCGAAGGGGGTGTTCCAGGCGGCGGCGAAGTAGATGGCGTTGAGGATGCTGAAGGTGTTCTTCGGATCAAAAGCAGCAGGCGCCTTCTTGATGCGGCCACCGGTATTCCGGTCCACCCAGGCGTCGATGGCGGGTTCCGTGGTGTCCCGGTCGCGGAAATCCACTTTGTGGACACCGGTGCCGTAATGACGGGCCAGGGTGTCCAGGTAGTCCGGTCCCGTGGGGGTGTTGATGTCCAGGAAGAGTCCGCTCGCCGAGTGGATGACGGGCTTCCGCGGCGGGTTGTCCTCATCAACGGCACCGGGATCGCCGTCGTAGCGTTCGACGGCGGCCAGCATGGCATTGGCGGCTTCGTCCCGGTTGGTGGGCGGCAGGGCCAGGATGCGGTCCAGTTCCGCGGCGGTTTCACCGGCCGCTCCGGCCCGGAGCATCACCAGGGCGGTGAGCAGGCTGCCCGGTGAGGCGACCACGTTCCCGGCGGTGCCGTCCCCGCCGTCGGACAGGAGGGCCTCCCCCAGCGCGTAGGCCGAGGAGCGCAGGGAATCAAGCTCCCGCGGGTAGGCGGCAGTGTCCACGGAGGCCCGCTCGACCCCCGGCGCGGTCACCATCTCGGGCGGGGATGCCGAACACGCGGTAAGCGCAACCACAACGCCGAGCGCCGCGAAGCCGGCCCGCCGCGGCACCTTTGCGTGGTTTGTGAGCAAAGTTTCCCAGGACTTCCAGCCGCTGCATGAGTCCAGTGAAGCAGCCAGACCGGAAGGTAGCGATGCCGGCCGGGTCACGGTTTGCCGTCGTTTCGGTCACGCCCAGCCAGGGCCGAACAGGGTGCGGAGGTCAGCTGCGGGCAGCTTCAGGTAGGGCGGGACGGCACGACGGCGAAAAGCGGCGCCCGCCCGGCCTTGCCGGCCAGGGGGAGCCGTCGTCGGGCTAAGTCAGCGCCTGGCACCCACCACCGTGTCGGCGTCGTCCGTCTTGGCCGCAGCCCAGGCATCGCCCTGTTCCTTGTCCAGGTGCGTGGACTTCTTGTTCTTGAGCGCGAAGATGTAGACCACCAGCGAAACGGCGATGGCCACGGTGACGTAGGTGAAGAACAGGTCCACCTGGCCGGCCTTCTGCAGCGCCGCGCCGATCAGCGGAACCGTGCCGCCGAACAGCGAGTTTGCGATCGCGTAGCCCAGCCCGACCCCGAGTGCCCGGATGGACGCCGGGAAGAGCTCGGCCTTCACCAGCGCGTTGATGGAGGTGTAGCCGCCCACCACCAGCAGGCCGCCCATCATGAGCAGGAACGCCGTAAACGGATCCTTGGTGCCGGACAGTGTGGAGAGCAGCGGCCAGGTGAACAGCACGCCGGTGATGCCGAACCAGAGGAGCAACGGCTTGCGGCCCACCTTGTCCGAGATGATGCCGTAGACGGGCTGCAGCAGCATGAAGATGAACAATGCCCAGAAGTTGATGACGGAGGTATCGGTCTTGGCGATGCCGGACGTATCGTTCATGAACTTCAGGATGAAGTTGGTGTAGGTGTAGAAGGCAACGGTTCCGCCCAGGGTGACGCCGATGCAGATCAGCAGCGGACGCCAGTGGCTGGTGAAGAGCAGCTTGAGGGTTCCGGGCTGCGCCTCGCCGGCAGCCGGAACGTGTGCGGCGCGGATCTGGTCCGCGGAGACCGTCTCCTCCATGGAGCGGCGCAGCCAGAGCACCACCAGGGCCGCGACGCCACCCAGCGCGAACGGAATACGCCAGCCCCATTCGGTGAGGGCATCATTGCCGATGCTGTTCTGCAGGATCACCAGGACCAACAGGGCCAGCATCTGCCCGCCCACCAGGGTCACGTACTGGAAACTGGAGAAGAAACCGCGCCGCCTGGACGTTGCCGCTTCGGACATGTAGGTGGCGCTGGTGCCGTACTCGCCGCCCACGGAGAAGCCCTGCAGCAGGCGGACCAGCACCAGCAGGACCATGGCCCAGATGCCGATGACGTCCTGGGTGGGCAGCACCGCGATGGCAAAGGAGCCGGCGGACATCAGCGTCACGCTCAGGGTCAGGGCGGCTTTGCGGCCGTTGCGGTCCGCGTACCTGCCGAAGAACCAGGCACCGATGGGGCGCATGAGGAACGACGTCGAGAAGACGGCCATTGCCTCAAGTCCAGCCTGCAGGTCGTCAGTGGAGCTGAAGAAGTGGGCCTGGAAGTAGGCCGCGAAGACGGTGTAGACGTAGAGGTCGTACCACTCTACGAGGTTGCCGGCGGAACCTTTGAGGATATTTCCCACGGCCCTGCGGGTCTGTGCTGCCTCCGTCGGGGCTGCCTCGCTGAGAGGCGCTGCTTGTTGGGTGCTCATCGATGAACCTTCCTTGGCGTGAACAGTCTCCCGAAAGCGCGGAGGACCCCCACCAAAATATGGGTGATCCAGGGCACAGCCAACGTGGCAGCGGCTTTCCTAACACTTCCTTAGGTTTTGGTCCGAAAACCCGTGCCCGTCCCGCCCGGCCTCCGCCCGGCCGGGCAAAAACGTCCGCCAGGCGGTAGTCTCCACAAACGGGGGGATGGCGCAGCCCCGCAGCGAAGGACAGGAACATGGCAATGGAAGTGCTCATCGTCGAGGACGACGACGCCATGGCCGGTGCCCTCGCGGCCGGTGTCGGGACAGCGGGACTGAAGGCAACCAGGGTTTCCCGTGGCGCCGATGCCCTGCTGGCGCACCGCCGTTTCCAGGTGATCCTCCTTGACCTGGGGCTTCCGGACATGGACGGGCTGGAGGTGCTGCGGAAACTCCGCCAGGTAACGGACTGCCCCATCCTCATCCTCACCGCGCGCGACGACGAACGCAGCGTGGTGCTTGGCCTCCGTTCCGGAGCGGATGACTACCTGGTCAAACCGGTCAAGCTGGTGGAACTGCTGGCCAGGATCGAAGCGGTCACCCGGCGGGTGGGGCGCGGCAGCGCAGCAACGCCGGGCACCATTGTCCTGGACGACCTCACGATCGACCTGGACCGGCGGACAGCAGCGAAGAATGCAGAGGTGCTTCCGCTGACCGCCACCGAATTCGAGCTGCTGGCCCTGCTCGCCCGGAATGCTGGCTCCGTGGTGACGCGGGAGCAGATCCTTGACGCTCTGTGGGGTGACGCCTTCCTCGCCTCATCCCGTTCGCTGGACGTCCATCTCACCGGGCTCCGGGCCAAGCTGCAGAAGCCCGGGTTCATCATCAACGTCCGGGGCGTGGGCTACCGGGTGGAAGCGGATACCGCGTGAGGCTGCGCGTCCTCGGGGTCCTCAGTGTGCTCTGCCTGCTGGTGGTCTTCCTGGTCTCCGGCACCATCCTGGGCTCTGCTGCCCGCGAACTGACGCAGGAAGTCCAGATCAACCGGGCAGCGTCCCTGAACCGGCTGGCCCAGGTGGCCTTCGACGCGGCGACCGACGGTGATACCGTGCGGCTGCAGCGGGAAATGGACACCTACTCCAGCCTCTACGGCGAAGGCATTGTGGTGCGGCTGCAGCAGGGCATCCTGCGCTCCGGGGGCCTGAGTGAGGAGCGCACCGACGTGCAGGACGCCCTGTCCCTCGCCGGGCTCAACGTCAGTGACACGGATCTCGCCCCATTGGAGCCTTTCGGGTCCGGCTCGGAACTCATTTTCCGTTCCTTTGGCAGCGCCAGCCAGGTCCTGGGCGGCGTCGTCCTGGACGTGGACCTCGACACTGCCCGCAACAAGCTCCGCGGGCGTTGGCTCGCGGTGGCGGTTGCCGCCGTCGCCCTTGCCGCGGTACTCCTGCTGGCCGCGGCCCGGGTGACCGGGTGGGTGCTCCGTCCTGTCCTTCGCCTGAATTCGGCGGTCACCGAGCTGGCGAAGACGGGACGGGCGGGGCGCCTGCCGGAGGACGGGCCGCCGGAACTCCGCGAGTTGAGCCGGTCCTTCACCGCGATGGCCCGCACCGTGAGCGCCAGCATCGAGTCGCAGCGCCAGCTGATCGCGGATACCTCGCACCAGCTGCGGAACCCCATCGGTGCCCTCAGGCTGCGGCTGGACGTACTCCAGCTTGAGCTGAAAAATGCCCGGGAGCACGACGCCGCCGCCAGCGCGGTGGCGGAGCTGGAGCGGGTGGAGGAGATCCTGGACGGAGTCCTGAAACTTGCCGCTGCCGAGCACCGGGCGTCCGAGGACTCCGCCCGTTCGTTCAGCAGTCCGGGCGTCCGGCCGCCCGCCGAACCGGTGGATCCGTATCCCGTTCTGCAGGGCGAGGTGGAGCGGGCAGCTCCGGCGGCGGAGCGTGCAGGGTGCCGCCTTGTCCTGCTGCCGCCTCCCTCCCCGCCGGCACTGGTTGCCTGCCAGCCGGCGGAGCTTGCCCAGATGGCCGGCGAGCTCCTCACCAACGCGGTCAAGTACGCCCCCGGTGCCACGGTGACAGCTGCGGTGCGGGTTCGGGCGGGCACGGCAGCAGTGGAAATATCCGACGACGGCCCCGGGCTTTCCGAGCAGGAGCGCGCCGCCGCTGCGACGCGGTTTTGGCGCTCACCCCGGCATTCCTCGGTCCGTGGGACCGGGCTGGGCATCACCATCGTGGGCGAGCTGGCGGCGGCGAACGGCGGCCGGTTGGTGCTTGCTTCGGCAACACCGCAGGGCCTGTCCGCCCGCCTCGAGTTTCCTGCTCCCCCGCCTGGCTACCATCCGGAATCCGGAGGAGGTGAGGTGCGTGGTTGAAGGGCTTGCGGGTCCGCTTTCGAGGCGGACACTGCTGAAAGCCGGTTTTTCCGCGGCCCTGGCCGCGTTCCTGCCGTTCGCCCTGTCCGGTTGCACCAGCAAGCGGCCGGACCTGCTGACGGTGGCGGGCGGCGAACCTGGCGGTTTTTACCTGGAGTTCTCCACGCTGCTGGCCGCGGCCCTGGAGCGGCACGGGGTGGCAGGCCGGGCCACGGCGGTGTCCACGGGCGGAAGCCTGGACAACCTGGCGGAACTTCGCGCGGGGAGGGCAACCTTCGCCGTCGCGCTGGCCGATGCGGCGGGCGAACAGTCGCCGGAGCCTGGCTCTGCACCGGTGCAGGTGGCGGCGCTCGGGAAGGTTTATGAAAACTATGTTCACTGCGTGGTGCGCAGGGACAGCGGAATCACCGGGCTCGGCCAGCTGGCCGGCCGCAGGGTGGCCATCGGCCAGCCTGGATCCGGCACGTCCCTCACCACACCGCGGATCCTTGCGGCAGCAGGCCTGGATACCCGGACGGTCGGTGGCACCGATGCGGACGGGACGGTCGCCGTCGTAAGCCTTGGACTGAACGACGGCCTGGCCGCCCTGAAGGCGGGCACGGTGGATGCCCTGTTCTGGTCCGGCGGCGTGCCCACGGCCGCGGTTGCCGCCGCGCAGCAGGAGGTTCCGCTGGCACTGCTGGACCTTTCGGCGCTGCTGCCTGAGCTGCGCAAGCGGCATGGGGCGCAATACGACCGCGTGCTCATTCCAGAGGGCAGTTATCCCGGTGTGCCGGCGGTCTGGACGGTGGGCGCCGCGAACCTGCTGCTGTGCCGGACGGACCTGGATGCCGCCACCGTGGAGCGGACCGTCCAACTGCTGGTGCATCACGCCGGCGAGCTGATCCCGCAATCGAGCCTTGGCGTGCAGTTCCTCAGCCCGGAAACCCTGATCAACACTGCCGGTGTCCCGCTGCATCCGGCGGCCGCGAACGCATACCGGGCACTGCACGGCTGACCCGGCACGCTCTCTCACATCCTGCAGCGATATCGGGAACCCTCTCTCACCTGTCGCGGTATGAACCGAAACCCTCCTTCACATACTGAGAGAGCGTTGCGGGAAAAGCCGCAAAACGTGAGAGAGCGTCCCTCAGTTTCCGGAGTGGGCCTGCAGGAAGCTGTACACCTCTGTCTCGTCCACACCCGGAAAGGCGCCCGGCGGCATGGCGGCCAGGAGGTGCGAGTGCGCACGCGCCGAGGGCCAGGCGTTCCCGGCCCATTCGGAGGTGAGCGCTTCCGGCGGACGCTTGCAGCAGGTGGGATCCGGGCAGTTGGAGGTGGCACGGGCTGTCGTCTCCCGCCCGCGGAACCACTTCACGTGCTGGTACGGCACGCCGATGCTCAGCGAAAACTCCCCGGTGGCGGAGCGTTCCGTGCGGGCGGTGCACCAGTAGGTGCCGGACGGCGTATCGGTGTACTGGCTGTATGCGCTGAACTTGTCCGGCACGTCGAACACGGCTCGGGATGTCCAGGCCTTGCACGACGGCTGGCCCTCGATGGCTCCGGTGTGGTCCTGCGGAAAGTTCACGCCGTCGTTCTCGTAGGCCTTGTAGATGATGCCGCTCTGGTGCGTCTTCTGGAAATGCGTCGTGATACCCAGGTGCTTGGTGGCCAGGTTCGTGAAGCGGTGGGCGGCTGTCTCGTAGGAGACGGCGAACGCGTCGCGGATGTCCTCCACGGCGATTTCCTTCGCTGCCTTGGCTTTTTGCAGAAATTCCACGGTGGCCTGCTCCGGCAGGAGAAGTGCTGCGGCGAAATAGTTCGTGGCAACTCGTTGGGCCAGGAAATCGCCGTAGTTGCGGGGTGTTTCATGGCCCAGCACGTAGTGGCCCAGGGCCTGCAGGAGCACAGACCGGGGGTCGTGGTCCTGCCGCTGGCTCTGCGTCAGGTAAATTCTGCGGTTCTTCAAATCCGTCACGGAACGGGTGGAATGCGGCAGGTCGCCCACATGGTGCAGGGTGAAGCCGAGGTGCGCGGCGATGTCAGCGATGACGTGCTGGCTCAGCGGCCCGGTGGTGTACCCCACCTCCTTGAGGACCTTCTGCGCCTCGGATTCGTACTCCGGAAAATAGTTCCCCCGCTCCCGCATCATGGCGCGCAGTTCGCCGTTCGCGCGGCGGGCTTCCTCCGGCGTTGCCACCTGCTCGTTCATCTTGCGTTCGAGCTCGTGGAGGAGCCCCACCTGGGCCTCCAGGACATCCAGCGGAAGTCGCGAACTGATGCGGATTTTGGGCAGGTCCAAGGACTCGTACAGCGGTCCGCGCTGGTAGCGCTCCAGCTCGATTTCCAGGGCGGCCCGGCGGCTGGGAGGCTCTGCTCCGAGCAGCTGGTCGATGCTGACATTGAGTGCCCCGGCCAGGTGCTGGAGGAGGGTGAGTTTGGGTTCCCGCTTCCCGTTTTCGATCAGGCTCAGCTGGCTGGGCGCAGTCCCGACGGCGGCGCTCAGGTCATCGAGGGTAAGTCCGGCCTGCTTGCGGAGATGGCGCACGCGGCGGCCCAGCGAAATGACGTCCAGTTCCGCGGCGGAGCCGGACGACGGCGGCGGGGAAACTTCCCTGTTCCAGCTTGAAGGCGACATTTCTGAAGAATACGCGAAAAACTGCATTTCTTTCCAGCATTTTTATCTAGAAAGGGTGTTGAAAGTGCTGAAAAGTAGTGAACACGGAAAGAAACACCGCACCGGAAAGCCGGTGGGAACCTCAACGACGCGGTTCCCACCTACTCCATCCGGAGCTCAATCAAGGAGATCAACGATGACTGCAGCATTTGAGCCCACCCAGCAGACGCCCGAACAGCAGGCCGCCGCCCTGGAGCTCGAGTGGGCCGCCAACCCCCGCTGGGAAGGTGTGACCCGGGACTACTCAGCCTCCGACGTCGTCCGCCTCCGCGGCCGCGTCTCCGAAGAACACACCCTGGCCCGCCGCGGTTCGGAGAAGCTGTGGAAGCAGCTCACCGAAGAGCACAAGGAAGGCAAGTACACCAACGCCCTTGGCGCTCTGACCGGCAACCAGGCCGTGCAGCAGGTCAAGGCCGGGCTCCGCGCGATCTACCTTTCCGGCTGGCAGGTTGCCGCTGACGCGAACAACTCGGGCCACACCTACCCGGACCAGTCCCTCTACCCGGCCAACTCGGTTCCCACGGTTGTCCGCCGCATCAACAACGCACTGCTCCGGGCGGACCAGATCGAATTCTCCGAGGGTGTCCAGACCGTCGAGGACTGGCTGGTTCCGATCGTTGCTGACGCCGAGGCCGGTTTCGGCGGCCCGCTGAACGCCTACGAACTCATGAAATCCATGATCCAGGCCGGCGCCTCAGGTGTTCACTGGGAGGACCAGCTCGCTTCCGAGAAGAAGTGCGGGCACCTCGGCGGCAAGGTCCTGATCCCCACCCAGCAGCACGTCCGCACCCTGAACGCCGCCCGGCTCGCGGCCGACGTCGCCGGCACCCCGTCGGTGGTTATCGCCCGCACGGATGCCGAGGCGGCAACCCTGATCACCTCGGACGTGGACGAACGCGACCAGGAATTCATCACCGGCGAGCGCACCGCCGAGGGCTTCTACAAGGTCCGCAACGGCATCGAACCCTGCATCGCCCGCGCCAAGGCCTACGCCCCCTACTCGGACCTGATCTGGATGGAAACCGGCACCCCGGACCTGGAACTGGCCCGCAAGTTCGCCGAAGCCGTCAAGGCCGAGTTCCCGGACCAGATGCTCTCCTACAACTGCTCGCCGTCGTTCAACTGGCGCAAGCACCTGGACGACGCCACCATCGCGAAGTTCCAGCGTGAGCTCGGTGCCATGGGCTTCACGTTCCAGTTCATCACCCTGGCCGGATTCCACGCCCTGAACTACTCGATGTTCGATCTCGCCCACGGCTACGCCCGTGAAGGCATGAGCGCCTACGTCGAGCTCCAGGAAAAGGAATTCGCCTCCGAATCCCGCGGCTACACCGCTACCAAGCACCAGCGCGAAGTCGGCACCGGCTACTTCGACACCATCTCCACTGCGCTCAACCCGAACGCATCCACCCTCGCACTGGTCGGATCGACCGAAGAGGGCCAGTTCCACTAACTTCCAACCCTCGACGGCGGACCGGTCACCCTCGCCTTCGAAGCGGCAATGCTCTGCCTGCTATCCCCATGCCCGCCCCATGACCTCGTAGAACTCGGTCGGGGGCGGGCACAGGGCCCCTTTACGCAGGCTGCCGCATCACCGCTCCTTCGGCTTTGCGCGTTCCCGGCCTCTTTAGGTACGTCACCAGCCGCCGTCGAACTTTCCCTTTTCGTCTTTAAGGAGACTGAGATGAACAGCTTCACCGATAGCTTCACGATTAATGGCATCACCTTGACCGCTCAACCCGTGTGCCGGCAGAACGAGGTTCTCACTCCGGATGCCCTGGAGTTCGTGGCGAAACTGCACCGGGCTACTGCTGAGCGGCGGCAGGAACTGCTGCAGGCCCGCCGGACCCGGCGTGCTGACATTGCCGCCGGCGCCGACCCCCGCTTCCTGCGGGAGACCGAACACATCCGCAACGACCCGTCCTGGCGGGTCGCTCCCCCGGCCCCCGGCCTCGAGGACCGCCGCGTGGAAATCACCGGCCCGGTGGACAAGAAGATGACCATCAACGCCCTGAACTCCGGCGCCAAGGTCTGGCTCGCGGACATGGAGGACTCTTCCACCCCCACCTGGCGCAACGTGATCAAGGGCCAGCTGAACCTCACCGACGCCCTGGAACGCCGGATCGACTTCACCACCGAAGAAGGCAAGGAATACAAACTCCGGCCCGCGGGCGAACTGCCCACCATCGTGGTCCGCCCCCGCGGCTGGCACCTGCCCGAAAAGCACATGCTCATCGACGGCCAGCCCATCGCCGGCGGCATCGTGGACTTCGGCCTGTTCTTCTTCCACAACGCCCGCCGCCTGCTCGCCCAGGGCAAGGGTCCGTACTTCTACCTGCCCAAGATCGAAAACCACCTCGAAGCCGGGCTCTGGAACGACATCTTCATCCTCGCCCAGGACCTGCTCGGCATCCCGCAGGGCACCATCCGCGCCACCGTGCTGATCGAAACCATCACCGCAGCCTTCGAAATGGAGGAAATCCTCTACGAACTGCGCGACCACGCCGCCGGACTGAACGCCGGCCGCTGGGACTACATCTTCTCCCTCATCAAGAACTTCCGCACCCGCGGCCCCCGCTTCGTCCTCCCGGACCGCGGCCAGGTGACCATGACCCAGCCCTTCATGCGCGCCTACACCGAACAGCTCGTCCGGGCCTGCCACAAGCGCGGCGCCATGGCCATCGGCGGAATGGCGGCCGCAGTCCCCAACCGCAAGGACCCCGAAGCGAACGCCAACGCCTTCGAAAAGGTCCGCGCGGACAAGACCCGCGAAGCCAACGACGGCTTCGACGGCTCCTGGGTGGCCCACCCGGACCTGGTGCCGGTTTGCCGCGAGGTGTTTGACAGCATCCTGGGCGGGAAGCCCAACCAGCTGGACCGCAGCCGTGAGGACGTCACCCCGGACGACCGCGCCCTGATCAACGTGGCCGCCACCACCGGAACCATCACCGAACAGGGCATCCGGAACAACATCGAAGTGGGGATCCGCTACATCGAATCCTGGCTCCGCGGCAACGGCGCGGTCGCTATCCACAACCTCATGGAAGACGCCGCCACCGCCGAAATCTCCCGCTCCCAGCTCTGGCAGTGGATCTACGCCCGGGCCATCACGGACCACGGCGAGATCATCACTCACGAGTGGATCGAAGAACTCCTGGACCAGGAATTCGCACGGCTGGAACGGTTCGACGGCGACCGCTTCGAGGACGCCCGCGACATCTTCGAAGAAGTCACCCTGGCCCGCGACTTCCCGTCCTTCCTCACCCTCCCCGCCTACGCCCGCTACCTGACGGAGGCCCGCGAAAAGGCAACCGTCGAGGAACTCGCCGCGGCGTAACCAGCTTCCGTCCGCCGGGCCGGCACGCCCTCCGCAACAGGCACCTCCGAAATCCGGAGGGCCGGCCCGGCGACGGAACCACCTCCCCGCGAGATGGCAGTTAACGGCAGTGTTGTGGGTAAACATCACCGTTAATTGCCATCTCGCGGGTGGGGGTTAAGGGAAGTACGACGGCGGGACTTGGCTTAGCGGCCCTTCGGCACCCGCCGCACGGCGAGGGTGGTGCTGACGAAGAAGGTCAGCACGGACACCAGGACGAGCAGCAGCGCCGGCGTCCAGGACCCGGACGCGTCGTGCACGAAGCCCATCAGGGGCGGTGCCACGGCGGCAAAGCAGTAGCCCAGGCCCTGCACGGTGGCAGACATCCGGCCCGCCGAGGCCTGGTCGCGGGCCAAGCGGATGATCGCGATGAAGATGACCGTGATGCCGCCGCCCTGGGCGATGCCGCCACAGATCGACCATAGCCACCAGAGCTGCGGCGCCAGCAGCAGCCCGGCCGGCACGGCCGTCCACAACGCTCCCACGGTGACCGCCACCGCCGTCGTACTCATGAATTTGGCGGCAAAGGGCACTCCCAGGCCGCCCACGATAGCCAGGATCTGGAAGATGGAGGAAGCGGCACCGGCCCCGGTGACGGACATGCCCAGTTCGTCGTGCAGGTAACTGGGCAGCCACGCGGTCACCCCGTAATAGGAGAAGGCCTGCCCGGCGAAGCCCGCGGTCAGGCCCGCCGTGGTCCAGCCCGTACCGCTCACCGGCGGCAGCGTCGTGTCCCCGCCGTCCTCCGCGGAAGCCAGGAATGCGCTCCGCGGACCAACGGCCAGGGTCCAGACAATGATGGCCGCAACGGCCAGGACAGCCACCGAGCCCAGCGCAAACCTCCACCCCGCCAAGTCGGCCAGCGGTGCGGTCACCACGGACGTCAGGAATGACCCGATGTTCAGCGCGGCGGTGTAGATTCCCATCGCTGTCCCCTGCCGGCGGGGGGCGAAGTCACGGCGGATGATGAGCGGCGCGGCGATATTGCCCACCGTGATGGCCAGGCCAATCAGCACCGTGCCGGCAACCACCAGGACCGGCCCGCCCGCCGAACGGACCAGCACGCCCGCCAGCACGCCGAGGATGGTCAGCGTCACCGCGAACTCGGCACCGAACTTCCGGGCCGCCAGCGAAGCCAGCGGCGCGGCCAGGGAGAAGCAGAGGACAGGGATGCTGGTCAGCAGGCCAAGCATGACCGGCGAAAAGGCCAGCTCCGCCTGCATCGGGCCAACCACTGGGGCGACCGCCACAAACGGTCCCCGCAGGTTAAGCGCGAGCAGGCCGATGCAGGCAAGCAGGATCCAGCTCTTGGGTATGCGGGCAGAAATCCGGCCGCTCATGCGGCGGCGGAGGGAGTAAGCAGTTTCATCACTCCCATTGCTATCACGGGCCGGGACGGACGGTTGTTGGGGCGCCCGGATGGCACCCTGGCTTACGATGAACTTCACGCCAGGAACTCCGGGACGAAGGACACCGCCATGCAGCACCGCCTTGCCATCCTCGACGATTACCAGGACGTAGCCCACGGCTTTGCGGACTGGGCGGCGCTGGAAGCGGAGGGCGTCACCGTCACCACGTTCCGGGAGCCCTTCGCGTCCCAGGACGCCTTGGTCTCGGCGCTTGCCGGCGTCGGTATTGTCATTGCCATGCGGGAGCGCACCGCGTTTCCCCGGGAAGTATTTGAAAAACTTCCCGGCCTCCAGCTGCTGGTGACCACGGGGATGGCCAACGCCTCCATTGACGTGGCCGCTGCGGCGGAGCACGGCGTGACGGTGTGCGGAACTCCCGGTTCCCCTGCCGCCGCCCCGGAGCTGACGTGGGCCCTGCTGCTGGCAGCCGCCCGGCACCTGCCGGCCGAGGAGAACTCCCTGCGGGCCGGAACCTGGCAGTCCACCGTGGGATTCGAGCTGGCAGGCAAGACGCTGGGCATCGTGGGACTGGGCAAAATTGGCCGCCGGATCGCCGGCTACGGGCAGGCGTTCGGCATGGACGTGGTGGCCTGGAGCCAGAACCTGACGGCCGAAGCCGCCGCTGACGCCGGGGCGCGGCTGGTGTCGAAGAAGGAGCTGTTCCGGGTATCGGATGTCGCCACGCTCCATCTTCGGCTTTCTGAGCGCTCCGAGAACACCGTGGGCGAGGAGGAGCTGCGGCTGCTGGGCCCCGAGGGCGTCCTGGTGAACACCGCCAGGGGTCCTTTGGTCAACCAGGACGCACTGATCCGGGCACTCACCCAGGGCTGGATCCGCGGTGCAGCCCTGGACGTCTTCGACCAGGAGCCGCTGCCTGCCTCGCATCCCCTGTTGGCCGCCCCCAACACCGTGCTCTCACCGCACCTCGGTTACGTCACCCAGGAGAGCTACCGGCAGTTCTACGGCGGCGCATTCGAGGACGTGACGGCCTGGCTCGCCGGCTCGCCCATCCGCACCATCACCGCCTGACACCGGGAAACACGTGAACCACACCATCCGCACAGCAACAGCGGACGACGCCGGGGCGCTGGCGGCGCTGGCGGCCGTCACCTTCCCGCTGGCCTGCCCGCCGTCGTCGTCACCTGAGGACATTGCCGCGCACCTGGCCAGCACGCTCAGTGAACAACACTTCGAGCGCTACCTCGCGGACCCGGACATCACCATCCTGGTCCTCGAGTCCGGCAAACGGCTGAACGGGTACAGCCTGCTGGTCAACCGGCCGGCTGCGGACCCTGACGTTGCGGCTGCCCTCACGATCGTTCCGTCGGTGGAACTCAGCAAATGCTACGTCCATCCGGAGCACCACGGCCTCGGCGCCGCCGCCGAGCTCATGCACGCCAGCCTGCAGGCCGCGGCGGCGGCAGGCGGGGCCGCAGCATGGTTGGGCGTCAACAGCCAGAACGCCCGGGCCATCCGCTTCTACGAAAAGTCCGGATTCCGCAAGGTGGGCACCAAGTCCTTCACCCTGGGCAGCACCGTGGAGCACGACTTCGTCCTGGAGCGCGCCGTACCCTGACCACCTGCCTGCGCCGGCGCCTGAGCGACGCCCCGGCTCACCTTCCGGCCACTCCCCCTGCCACGACGCCTTCAGGCGGGTAGGCCAACGGCGGGCGTGGTTCGGCCACCAGCTTGAGGCCCGGCGGAAGCCCTTCGATGCTGCCTTCGGTTCCGGACGCGTTGATGGTCACCCTGGCCGAATCCAGGAGGACGTTTTCAGCCCTGAACGTGCCGACGGCCTCCGGCAGGATGGGTGCAAGATGAACCACCCCGCGGGTGAAGACGGGATCGAACCGAAGCAGGATCCGCGCCAGCTGCACCGGGGCCGCCGCCGCCCACGCCTGCGGCGAGCACGCCGTGGGATACGGCACAGGGCCGGGAAACTCGCCGCGGTCAAAGCCGCAGAAGAGCTCGGGCAGCCGGTTGTCGAAATGCTCGGCCGCGTCGAAGATTCCCAGGGCCACGCGCCTGGCCTCTTCCACGAATCCGTAGCGCATCAGGCCTGTGGCCACCAGCGCCGTGTCATGGGGCCAAACCGAACCGTTGTGGTAGCTCACGGGGTTGTACGCGCCCATGTCGGACGCGAGCGTGCGGATCCCCCAGCCGGTGAACATCTGCGGCGACATGAGGTGCTCCACCACTGACGGCGCCTTGTCCTCGTCCACGATGCCCGTCCACAGGCAATGGCCGATGTTGGACGTCAGCGCGTCCACGGGACGCTTGTCCTTGTCCAGGGCGACGGCAAAATACCCCTTGTCCGGCAGCCAGAACTTCTCGTTGAATGCGGTCTTCAGTTCTGCGGCACGATCAGCCCAGTGCTGCTCCAGGGGCGCGTCACCGCTCCACCGTGCCAGCAAGGACCTGCCGATGTACGCAGCGTACACATAGCCCTGCACCTCGCACAGCGCAATCGGTGCCTCGGCCATGGTCCCGTCCGCAAAGTTGATGCCGTCCCAGGAGTCCTTCCAGCCCTGGTTCACCAGGCCGTGGTCGTTGGGGCGAAGGTATTCCACGAAGCCGTCGCCGTCACGGTCGCCGTACTTCTGGATCCATTCCAAGGCCCGGTCGGCATGCGCTATCAGCGGCTGGACCACATCCCGGGACAGGCCCCAGCGGCTGAGCTCACCCAGGAGGGCCACAAAAAGCGGCGTGGCGTCGGCGGTGCCGTAATAGGCCGTGCCGCCCAGCGAAAGCCCGGCGGTGACACCGAGCCGTACCTCGTGGGGGATGCGCCCCGGCTCTTCCTCCGAGTCCGGATCCACTTTCTTCCCCTGGAGCCCCGCCAGCGTCTGCAGCGTGCCGGCCGCGAGGTTCGGGTCCACCATCAGGCTCATATAGGACGCCAGGAGGGAATCCCGGCCGAACAACGCCATAAACCAGGGCGCCCCGGCGGCCACGGCAGCACGTTCGGGGTGGTGGGCGTCGAAAATCCGGAGCGAGCCCAGGTCGATCTGGCTCCGGTTCAGCAGGTCCTGCAGCCCGGTGTCCGCCACATTGATCCGGGGAACGCCTTCTTCCCAGTCCAGGTGGCGGCGGACGCCTTCGCGGTGGTGCGGAAGGCGTCCTTCAGTGAAGGGGTCTGCCGGCGCCTTACCGTTCACCAGCGGAACCACGATGACGCTGGTGGTCCACTTGCCGCGGGCCGGGATGGTGACGTGGAAGCGCAGCCCGTCCAGGCTGGCCACCCCTTCGCGTGCGCCGACGGCGGTGCCGCGCTGCTGCCCGTGCCGGACGGCCTGGATGACCAGCCGGCCGTCAACCACTTCACGGGTGGTATCGGCCGGGCCGGTGGTGCGGCCGCCCTTGACGTCGAAGAGGTCCGCCTGGTCCGCGTCCACCAGCAGTTCGATGTCACACTCCACCGGCTCCGCTGCATAATTTTCCAGGGTGATGTCATCCTGGAGCCCCGGACCGATGTGCCGTGTCTGGCGGACCACCAGCGGGCTGTCGAAGCGCCCGTCCGGCCACTTGGCCCGCCCGACGAACGTGGCCGCGAAGGGCCGCGACCGCTGGGCCGCCAACGGCTCACGCAGGGAGCCGTTGATCCGAAGGACCCAGTGGGAAATGATGCGGGTGTCCTGGAAAAAGGCCCCGTTCGTGCCGCCTTCGGAACTGATGTCCCCGTTCCCGGCCGAGATGCAGAACGAGGATCCTTCCACCACTGTCACGGACCCTGACTCGGATGCGCCAGCCTCGGTATTGGCATTCCATGCGGTCACGGAAGGGGTCCCTTCTCAAACGACGGGATGCTGCCGGCCATCCGGCAACATGTGCGGCCCTTAAAGATTCTGGTGCACGCGCGCCGCATCCGGAAGCCCCGTGGGCATACTCCCTTCAATAAGTTCGGTGAAGAGCTGCAGGTGGTCGGACACCATGCGCCCGGCGCTGAACCGCTCCTCTACCGCTCCCCTGCACGCCGCCCGGTCCAGGGCCTCCGCGGCCTGGACGAAGTCCGCCAGATCCCCGACATCGCCCAGGTAGCCGGTGCGGCCATGCTCCACGATTTCAGGCGCGGAACCGATCAGTGTGCCCACCACGGGAGTTCCCGTGGCCAGCGCCTCGATCATGACGAGCCCGAACGGCTCGGACCACTGGATGGGGTTCAGGAAGGCCAGCGCTTCACCCATCAGCCGGTACTTGGCAGCATTGTCCACTTCCCCCACGAAGTCCTCGTTTGGCCCCAACAGGGGCTCAATGACGTCATGGAAATACCGAATCTCCTCCGGCTCCCGCATCTTCACCGCTATGCGCAGCGGCATGCCTGCCTGCCGGGCAATCATGATGGCCTCAAACAATCCCTTGTCCGGGCAGGCCCGGCCCACAAAGCACAGATAGCCGCCCCGGCCGGTCCCCACGGGCACTGACTTCAGGTCCATGCCGTGATGGATGACCCGGGTAACAGGCACCCCCGGAGCGTGCGACGCCTGGTCACGGGAAATCGCGATGATGGCGGACCGCCGCGCGATGGCCTGGTAGATGTCCACCGCGTTCGAGTTCAGTGGACCGTGGATGGTGGTCACCAAAGGAGTTTCCTCCGGCCGGTGCAGGTACAGCGGTCCGGCTAGCGTGTGGTCGTGGATGATGTCAACGTCCTGCAGCGCCTCGTGCGCCCGGATCACATGGCTGAACTCCGAAATGGTAAGCCCCATCTCTTCCCCGGCCGAGGGCTGCATGCCGGGCACCAGGGGCACAGGGCAGCTGCTGTCCGAGGGCGCTGCCAGTAAAACCTCATGCCCCGCGGCGGCGAAGCCCTTGGCCAGGGTGTCCACCACCCTTTCAGTTCCGCCGTACGTTGACGGGGGCACAGGTATCCATGGTCCTGCAACCAGTCCTATCCGCATTCCTGGCCTCCAGGTGGTGACAGGCCGGGCTCCCCAGCTGGCCGGGCATATTTAATCGCGGACCTGTTCCGGCCCGCGGTATATCCGCTTCGTATGTCGTCTGCTTAACTTAACTCTGACTATTGCCCACGAACCACCGCGCCACAAGCCCTACTGTGGGGTATCTAACATGTGGTGGCCGGAATGGCTGCCGGGCTTGCGAGGTTGTTCCCAGCATGAAGATTGAGATCTGGTCAGACGTCGCGTGCCCGTGGTGCTACATCGGCAAACGCCGCTTTGAGGCCGCCCTGTCCGCCTTCCCGCACAAGGATGCGGTAGAGGTGGTGTGGCGCAGCTACCAGCTGGACCCAACCCTTCCCGAGCACTACGACGGCACCGAGCTGGAGTACCTGAGCACCCGCAAGGGCATGGCTCCGCAGCAGGTTTCGCAGATGTTCGACCATGTTGCACAGCAGGCCAGGGGCGAGGGCCTGAACTACCGGTTCGATTCGGTGGTGGTGGCCAACAGCTTCACCGCACACCGCCTCATCCACCTTGCGGCCGCACACGGCAAGCAGGATGCTGCCAAGGAGCGCCTGCTCAGCGACCACTTCGAGCACGGCAGGGACATCGGCAGCCGGGAGTACCTGGCGTCGCTTGGCCGCGGCCTCGGCATCGATGCCGGTGAGGTGGACGAGCTGTTCACCACGGACAAGTACGCCGACGACGTGCGCTTCGATTTCGAGGAGGGCCGGTCCCTGGGTATCAGCGGCGTCCCGTTCTTTGTCATCGACCGGAAGTTCGGCCTGTCCGGCGCCCAGCCAACGGAGACGTTCACGGCGGCACTGAACCAGGCCTGGCAGGACGCCAACCCCCTGGTACTGGTCAACTCCGGCGAGGGTGATGCCTGCGGCCCGGACGGCTGCTCCGTCTAGCAGCCGTTTACTGACACATCGCGGTAAAGTGTCTGTATGCCCCGGATTTCAGCGGCCAGCAATGCCGAGCAGCGCGCGGACACCCAGCGCCGCATCCTGACGGCCTTCGGCGAACTCCTTTTCTCCCACGGCCTGCCCGGCCTGACCATGACGGACGTGGCGCGGCACGCCGGAGTGGGCCGTACCGCGGTGTACAACTACTACGCGGACATCGAAGAGCTGCTGATCGCGTATGCCCTGGAAGAGACTGAGAAGTTCCTGACGGAACTGCGCGACTCCCTCAACCGCCTGGACAACCCGGTGGAACAGCTGGCCCTGTACGTGCGCGCCCAGGTGGTGGACCTCAGCCGCCGCCACCTGCCGCCGGGCCCTGCCATGGGGGCCGTGCTGTCGCCGTCGTCCTTTGCCAAGCTCGCGGACCACGTGGGCGAGCTGAGCGTGCTGCTGCAGGGCATCCTGCGCGCAGGCATGGAGCAGGGCTACCTGCCGGCGGCGGACATCGGCCAGCAGGCGCAGCTGATCCTTGGGACGCTGTCCTCCAGCGCGGCCAGGGGCAGCGACGAGCCGGAGGAGCTGGAGGCGCGCGTCGCCAGGACGGTGCGGTTCATCCAGCTGGGTGCCGGGGCCAGGTTCGACGACGCCGGCCGCCCCGTCCGGCTCGCCCCGCTTCCCGCCGTGGCCGGCTAGCGATTTTTAGCGGGTGGGCGCGGCGGACGGGTTGACAGGCCGCTTGTCGTCGTCGGCAACGCGGCGGCTTTCCCGGGGGCAGCTGAGCTTGCCAGGGGTCTGGTCCACCAGGTCCGGCGGGGCGAGGGCGGCGTAGTCCTGGGAGAGGATCACGTCCACGCTGCCGTCCGTCCTGCCGTCCTGGAAGTAGTCGGAACCCGGCAGGTTCCGCTGGACGCTGAAGGCCGCAGACTGTCCCGCAGCCCCGGAGATCACAGCCGCCACACCCCGGTAGCCGGCCTCGGTATTGGACACGGCGCCCACCACGAATTTCCGGGCCAGGAACTCGTCCGCCACCGAGCGGGCCAGCCCGGGCCGGCTGGTGGAGTTGTACACATTGAGGTTGATCTGTTCAGGCGGGGTGTAGTCGAACGTTCCCGCAGGGCAGGTGGACACCGTTTCCTGGGCAGATTCGGCGGTGGGGATGGCCAGTTTCCCGTTGATGATGGCCAGGGCGGCGATGATGCCCGCGGCGATCAGGCCGATGAGGAGCACCAGGACCACGCCGTGCAGGACCCGGCGGCGCACCCGGGCGGCATCGTCCGCGTCGCGGGCGGCCGCTTGAAAAGTGGCACGCAGCTCGGGGCCGCTTACTATGTGGTGGCCGTGCAGGACGCTCGGGTCCTTGGGCCGTTTCCTAGCCATCGAGCACCAGGACCCGGGCGTGGATCGCGGTGCGCTGGTGCAGGGCGGTCCGGACTGCGCGGTGCAGGCCGTCCTCCAGGTATAGGGTTCCCTGGTACTGCACCACGTGCGGGAAAAGGTCGCCGAAAAAGGTGGAGTCCTCGGCCAGCAGCGCTTCCAGGTCCAGGGTGCGTTTGGTGGTCACCAGTTCGTCCAGCCGGACCGGCCGCGGCGGCAGCGAAGCCCACTCCTTGGGCGTGCTGTAACCATGGTCGGGGTAAGGGCGGCCCTCGCCCACAGCTTTGAATATCACCATGCCACCCTAGGCATCCTGCCGGCCCAGCGAAAGTGCCCAGCCCTGCCGGCGGCAGGTTGTAGCCAAACGGTGACCATCCGCCACACGGGGGTGGCTTTCGGCTGTCCGCTCCGGGAGTTTCCGGCCCTGCTGACAGAATGGAGGCATGACAGCATCCGAGTCCCCCGCCATTTCCCTGCCCGGCGTCCGCCTGCCGTCCTGCCCGCCGCTGGCGCTCCTGCTCGACGTTGACGGGCCGGTGGCGAGCCCGCTGACCCGGGACGTCAAACCGGAAATCATCGCGGACCTGGTAGCCCTGGCGGCAGCAGGAATTCCGGTGATCTTCAACACCGGCCGCTCCGATGCCTTCATCCGGGAACAGGTCATGGAGCCCATGATCGAAGCCGGCATCCCCACCGGCACCATCATCCACGCGGTCTGTGAAAAGGGTGCCGTGTGGTTCAGCTACACCTCGGCCGGGCCGGGGCCCATCCATGTGGACCGGGACCTGGCCGTGCCCGCAGCGTACGGGGACGACATCCGCCGCCTGGTGGCCGAGGACTACTCCTCACACATGTTCTTTGACGAAACCAAACGGGCCATGGTGTCGGTGGAGCAGCACATCGACGTGCCGAGTTCTGATTACCTGACCGAACAAAAACTTTTCGACGCCGATGCCATGGAGCTGATGGGCCGTCACGGGCTGGGGGTGGTCCGGCTGGACCACCATGCCCCGGACTCCGACGACGAGGTGGACTACCGCGTGGACCCCACCATCATCTCCACCGACATTGAATCGGTGCGGCTTGGCAAGGACCTTGGAGCCAGCCGGGCTGTGGAGCTCCTCGCGGCGCAGGGCATTACGCCGGAAGCCTGGCGGACGGTGGGCGACTCCCGCACGGACTACGCCATGGCAGACTGGCTGCACCACAACGACCATGCCGTGAAGCATGTGGATGTCCGCCCTGCGGACGGCGTCCCGGACAAGCCGTATGATGTCCTCACTGCAGCGGATCTGGGACTCGAGGCAACGATCATCCACGACGACGCCGGCGGCGCCTTCCTGCGCAGCTGGCGGGAGGCGCTGGGCGCCTAAGCCCTGCCGGCACCGGGCCGGATGCACCGGCCGAAACATGCCGTTTCCCACGCGCGGCTATCATGCAGGTAGGAAGGCTTACTTTGACCAGCACGGAGACAACCATTACAGAAGCACCGGTTCAGGACGAGGTTTACTACGGCGGCCAGGCGTCCGTAGAAGAACAATTTCATTCAGAGGTAACGTCAGCAGCTGCTGTACAGCGCTTCAGGCTCCGCCCGGATGTCATCCGGCACAAGGGCCGCTATGCCGTCATCAATGACAACAGGACCCCCTACCAGGCCATGGTGGAGGACCTGCTGTTCCTGCGCAACGTGCTGGCGAATGCGGGCCTGGCCTACCTCCTGGTCCGGGGCAACAATGACCGCCCTGTGATCGCCCTGGACTGGAAGAACCGCAAGAAGCTCCGGGCGGCCCTGGTGGAGGCGTGCCGGGACGAGCCCTTCTACTCCATGACCGTGGACGCGAAGAAAAAAACCTCGGTACTCGTCGCGGACGGCGAACTCTCGTCCAACCGGCAGGCGCGGATCTTCCGCCTGTACCGGCCGCGGGTGGAGCCCGTGGGCGGCTTCGAATTCGGCGCCTCAGCCGGTGTGCAGATCGAACTGTGGTCCTTCGAAGGGGAGGAACTGATCCTTCCCATCGAGAACTCCCTGACCCGCAGGACCCTGCTGCGGCAGGACGCCGTCCGCGGCACGGTGGAACGCTACGGCCACACCTGGCCGACCATCGAGAACATGTTCGCCGACCATGCAAGCGACATCAGTTTCGACATCGACCTGGTCTTCTCCTGGGTAGACGGAAGCTCCCCCGAGTACATCGCCGCCCGCCGCGCCCAGCAGAAGGACGTGGTGCTGGGTGAGGGCGACGACCACGAAGCCCGCTTCCGGCAGATCAACGAACTGAAGTACGCGCTGCGGTCCGTCTACATGTTCGCGCCGTGGATCCGCCGCATCTTCATCGCCACGGACTCCCCCGCCCCCGCCTGGCTGGCAGACCATCCTTCGGTGACCATCGTGCGCAGCGAGGAGTTCTTTGCCGATCCCTCCGTGCTGCCCACCCACAACTCGCAGGCGGTGGAGTGCCAGCTGCACCACATTGAAGGCCTCTCGGAGCACTTCCTGTACTCCAATGACGACATGTTCTTCGGCCGCCCGGTCAGCCCGGACCTGTTCTTCACGCCGGGCGGGATCACGAAATTCATTGAGGCGGAGACCAGGATCGGCCTTGGGGAGAACGCGGCCGAGCGCAGCGGGTTCGAGAACGCCGCCCGGGTGAACCGCAAGCTGCTGTGGAACCGGTTTGGCCGGATCACCACACGCCACCTGGAGCACTGCGCTGCACCGCTGCGCCGGAGCCTGGTGCGCAAAATGGAGCAGGAATTTCCGGAGGAGTTCCGCAAAACGGCTGCCAGCCGGTTCCGTGCCGCGGACAACATCTCGGTCACCAACTCGTTCTACCACTACTACGCGCTGCTCACCGGTCGCGCGGTCACGCAGACCGCCGCGAAAGTACGTTACGTGGACACCACCATGCGGACCGGGCTCAACTATCTTCCGAAGCTCCTGTCCAAGCGGAACGTGGACTTCTTCTGCCTGAACGACGGCAGTTTCCCTGAAGTGAGCGCGGACGAGCGGGCCGCGCTGGTCACCGACTTCCTGGAAAAGTACTTCCCCATCAAGGCTCCCTGGGAAAAGTAGAGCGGCATAAGGCGGAGCCTTACACAGTGCACCAACGCTGAAGGCCTGTCCCCGCGGGGACAGGCCTTCAGCGTTAGGCGTTCCTAGCGGCCGGAGGACACACCCACCCGGGCGCTGCTTGGCTGCTTCGCTGTCTCGGGGATCCGGATCCCGGCGGCGGCCAGGCGCCGCTCTGTCTCCTCCGGGGCCACGTACTCGCCCACCGTCGTCGAACTGCCCAGCGGGACCACCGAGTGGACGATCGTGTGCTCGTAGACGTGCACCAGGTTGAAGGCCTGTCCGCTGTCCTGCCCGCGGGTTCCGCCCACCGGCACGTTCAGGTCCTGCGTGTAGCAGGTGGCCGAAGCCACCGAGACGGGAATCCCGGCAAACGTCGCCGTGGTGGAGTAGTGCAGGTGGCCTGCCAGGATGGTGCGGACGTCGGAATTCCGGACCACTGCTGCAAGGGACGACTGATCCCGCAGTTCGACCAGCACCGAGAGGTCCAGGACGGACGGGACGGGTGGATGGTGAAGGGCCAGGATGGTTCCGTCCGGCGCAGGTGTGTCCAGCTCCCGGCCCAACCACTCCAGCTGCGCGTCGCTGAGCTCGCCATGGTGGTAGCCGGGCACGGAGGTGTCCAGGGTGATAACCCGGAGCCCGTTGATGAAGTAGCTGTTGTCCACCGGGGCATCATTCCCGGGCTGGTCCAGCAAACCCGCGCGGAAGTTGGCCCGGTTGTCGTGGTTGCCCATGGCCCAGATGACCTCCGCCCCCAGGTCCTCACAGGCGGGTTCCACGATGGCGCGCAGCTTCACATACGCTTCCGGATGGCCCTTGTCCGCGAGATCGCCGGTAAAGATCACGGCCTCGGGCTTCGCCCCGGACGCTTTGACTTCTTCGAAGAGCTGGGTGAGGCGCGCTTCGCTGTCAACGACGCCGTACAGGGGGTCCGGACCTCCCAACAGGTGGGGATCGCTCAGGTGGAGTAGGAAGTGGCGTGGCCGGGGATGCTCGGCCTCGATGTGCTCCATTGCTACCTCTGTGGTCGGTGGGAAACGGCGCTTCCCTGGTACCCTTCAGTAATATTTATCCAATCAGACATTTGGCAAACTTTGGGCAAATCGCCGTAGCCGATGTGGAAAAAAATGAAAGAACTGCGCTTTTGAGGGCCGGATTCGGGAAAGCGCCGGTATTTCAGCCGAGAGCCCTTTCGATGGCGTCGATGACCTCAGCCGAGTCCGGCTCCACAGTGGGCGCGAACCGGTCCACTACCTGCCCGTCGCGGCTGACCAGGAACTTTTCGAAGTTCCATTTCACCAGCCCCGGCAGCAGCCCGCTCTTGAACTTGGTGAGCTCGGCGTAGAGCGGATGCTGGCCCTTGCCCCGCACATCCGACTTCACCGTCAGCGGGAAGCTGACGCCGAAGTTGCGCTGGCAGAACTCAGCGATCTCGCTGTCGCTTCCGGGCTCCTGCCCCGCGAACTGGTTGCAGGGCACACCCAGGATCTCGAAGCCGCGGTCGCGGAATTTTCCGTAGAGCGTCTCCAGGCCGGTGTACTGCGGGGTGAAGCCGCAGTTGGAGGCCACGTTGACCACCATCACCACTTTGCCCCTGAATCTGCCGAAGTCGGTTTCGGTTCCGTCATTGAGGGTCAGCGGGACCCGGTACAGCTGTGCCAATGGTTGCGTCCTCAGGTAGTTGTCCACACGGGTAATTCGTTGCCAACCACTCAAGGTACTGTTCCGGACTGAGAGTTTCCTGGGCAATTCTTCTGGCTTCGGCGTCCGGCACCGGGGCTTGGCCCCCCGTCGTCCCGGCATCGGCTACTGTCCCGGCCGCCGGGCAGGTTTCCGGCACTGCCGGTTCCCCTGGTGCAGCGGGCGTGGCCGATGGCTGTGTGGCCGTAGGTGCCGGCGAGGGCGACGGCGTCGGCTGGGTCGTTGAAGGTGTCGGCGTCGGCTCAGTCGGCGTAGGAGTAGGCGTCGGCGTCGGTTGAGTCGGGGTAGGTGTTGGCGACTGCTCAGTCGGCGACGGCGACGGCCCGGTCGGCGACGGCGACGGCCCGGTCGGCGACGGCGACGGCCCAGTCGGGGTAGGTGACGGCCCGGTCGGCGACGGCGACGGCCCGGTCGGCGACGGCGACGGCCCAGTCGGGGTAGGTGACGGCCCGGTCGGCGACGGCGACGGCTCACTCGGGGTAGGTGACGGCCCGGTCGGCGACGGCGACGGCTCACTCGGGGTAGGTGACGGCCCGGTCGGCGACGGTGACGGTGACGGTGACGGCTCACTCGGGGTAGGTGACGGCCCGGTGGGCGAAGGTGACGGCGAAGGCGCCGGTGCCGGTGCGGCAATCGAGGGAGGCGGTGCTGGCGGTGCCGTCGGCGACGACGCGGGAGCCGTCGTCGCCGACGTCTTTGCCCCGACACCTCGCAGCAGCGGCACAACGCCGTGCTTGTCCGGGATGGTCCAACTGGTTGGGGTGTCAGACGGCGAGCCTGCACCTGGCGCGTACGACGTTTGCCCAGGTCCGGATCCCACGAGGGCACGGAGCGGAATCAGGCCCCAGTTGAGGGGGCTGGTGTGCGTGCCGTCCAGGATGGTCTCAAAGTGCAGATGGCACCCGGTAGACCAGCCGGTGCTGCCCACGCGGGCGATGACCTGTCCCACGTGCACCGTGTCCCCGCTGCGGACCGCGACGGACTCGAGATGGTTGTACGTGGTGATCAGGCCGTTGCCATGGTCAATCTCCACGCGGTTGCCGCCGCCCCAGGGATGCCACCCGGCGGCACGGACCACGCCGGAGTCAGCAGCGTAAACCCGCGTTCCGCAGGGAGCGGCATAGTCCTGGCCCAGGTGGAATTCTCCCGGTTCACCCGTCAGCGGGCTCACACGGAACCCGTAGGGCGAGCTGGCGTTCAGCAGCTCCAGGGGTGCCATCAGGTAACCCGCCGGCGGCCTGCCAATTCCGTTGAGCCCCACTGACGCGGTAAGTGCCCATTCCGGACGGGAACTGCTGACGAGCGTCCGCGGGAAGGACACAGCAATGTGGGAGTCCGTGAGTACGGCGGGAGCCAGTCCCCCGGGCTTCGGGTTGAACGAAGATGAAAGCCCGACATCATAGGAGGGCCACTGTGGTGCAGTGCCGGAGGCCACCGCGCTGCCCGAGACACCGCCGGCCTGGGTGCTGGACGCCTCGAGCACCTGGGATTCCAGGGGACCGCCGGACACATTCAGTGCGCCGATGGATACCGCCAGCGCGCCGGTAACTGCCAGCGCCCGCGCCGCGGCAACACCGCGACGCCTGGCGCGCCTGTTCTTGGCCATTCCTGAATGCTTGCCCAATTTGACCCCAAAAATTTGGCCACCCGCACTCTGTCTTGACGGGTAAGTTCTATCTGAACATATGGGCGTAACCATGGGAAAACCCTTGGGCCGAAGTTTGTGGATATTTGGGGGACGCAACTGCCTGCGCACCGGCCCATAGGACAGGGGCATGGGCGACAATGGGCTATGCGCAGTCTCCTCCGGAAATGGCAGGACGAACTCAAGAAGACCTTTACGGGCAAGGCCGATGCGCCACCGGACTGGGCGTTGCGGCTGGAAGAAGGGGATGACCCTGGCTACCACCTGCCCGGCTCTGCGGTCTGGGCCGTGCACGGTTCAATGTCCCCCATCGTGGCGGGAATCCGGACGCTGCTGATGCAGTCACTCCATCCAGGCGCCCTGGCCGGAGTCCATGAACACTCGAATTTCCGCGAAGACCCGTTGGGCCGGCTGGCCAACACCATCCGCTGGATCTTCACCGTCACGTACGGCTCGAAAGGGGCGGCTGAGGAGGCCTCCCGCATGGTCCGCCGGCTGCACGAGCCGGTCCAAGGAAATTACAGCGACAATCAGGGAGCGATGCGCAGCTACAGCGCCAATGACCCCGAACTTGCCAGCTGGATCCACATCGCCTTTACGGACGCTTTTCTCACGGCCCACAAAATTTGGGGCGGCGCCATTCCCGGCGGACCGGACGCTTACGTCAGGGAGTGGGCGCAGGCGGGCAGGCTGATGGGCGTGCCCCAACCGCCGCTCACCGAGGCGGAGATGCGCCGCCAGCTGGACCGCTGGTATGAAAACGGGGACTTGCGCGTGGACGGGCGGGTGGCGGAAACCGTGGAGTTCATCCGCAACGCGCCACTGCATCCCTTGCTGCGGCCCGGCTACCGGATCCTGTTCGCGGGAGCCGTGTACAGCCTTGAGCCGAGGTACAGGCAGATGCTCGGACTGGATGTTCCACGGCTGGGCCCGTTCCCGCTGCCGGTGAAGTTGGCCACAAAAGCCGTTCTCGGCGTCGTCCGCCTTGCCCTCGGCCCACGGGGACCCAGCGAACTGGCCGCCCGGGCCCGGCTGCGGCGCCTGGGCGTTCCAGTGGCAGACGAGGGATAACCCTTGCCCCAGGAACGGTGTGGACATAGCCAGGATCCGGCAGCGGCTGCAAATGCAAGAACCCGGCCCCAACGATGTGGGACCGGGTTCTTAACCGGCGGAGAATGGGGGATTTGAACCCCCGAGGGCGTTAACCCAACACGCGTTCCAGGCGTGCGCCATAGGCCGCTAGGCGAATTCTCCAGCTGCTTCTGAATCAAAAGCAGATACTAGAGTACCTGATGTTTCGCGCATCGCCCAATCGGCCGTTTACGCGCCGTTTTCGAATCCGCGGCGCCCGGTTTCAGCCGGACCTTCCTGCGGCTTAACGCCGAAATGGACGCCCCCAACGCGCCCATTCCATTGGTACCCCGTTGAGCTGCCGGGTCCGGCCCCGTTCAGCCAGGCCACACAGCTCACAATCTGGAGATTGCCCCAATCGGTGTACATACCCATGATCGTGGGTGGCGAAGGGATTGGCAATGGAAAACAGGGGAATCCCCTTATGCTTCGGGCACGATAGAAAGCATGACGGAGCTGCACGCCCTGGTGGCCTACACCCCTGCTACCCACACGGACCTGGTCCTGAAGGCCATCGGTGACGCAGGGGCAGGCAGGATTGGCAACTACTCCCACTGTTCCTTCGTCTCACCCGGCACGGGCACCTTCACTCCGCGGGATGGCGCCGAGCCGTTCGTTGGGCAGGTGGGCAGGAGCGAAAAGGTGGCGGAGGACCGGATCGAGTGCGTGGTCGAGGAGCCCCTTCTGGCCGCCGTCGTTGCCGCCTTGCGCGCCGCCCATCCTTATGAAGAGCCGGCTTTTATGAGCTGGCAGGTGCAGGGCTGGCGCTGACGGACAGCCGATTCGAGTCGGACCGGATGTTCGGGTAAAGTATCTGACGGCCCCTCATGTGGCGTCATCCTGTTGAACTCCCCCAGGACCGGAAGGTAGCAAGGGTAGGCGGGCTCTGGCGGGTGCATGGGGGGTCTTTACTATTCCCCCACAGGGCGGCAGGATGTCAGCCCGGATTGGTAGGGTTTTCTCTGTGACAGTTACTACCGCCCTGTACCGCAGATACCGTCCCGACTCGTTCGCAGACGTCATCGGGCAGGAGCACGTCACCGGGCCGCTGATGACGGCTTTGCGGAAAAACCGCGTCAACCACGCCTACCTCTTTTCCGGTCCCAGGGGCTGCGGTAAAACCACGTCGGCCCGCATCCTGGCACGCTGCCTGAACTGCGCCGAAGGCCCTACCGACACCCCTTGCGGCACGTGCCCAAGCTGCGTCGAACTTGCCCGTGGCGGGTCAGGATCGCTGGACGTCATCGAGATCGATGCCGCCAGCCACGGTGGCGTGGACGATGCCCGTGATCTCCGTGAACGGGCCACGTACGCCCCCGTCCGGGACCGCTACAAGATCTTCATCATCGATGAAGCCCACATGGTGACGTCCGCCGGGTTCAACGCCCTGCTGAAGATCGTTGAAGAACCCCCGGAACACATCAAGTTCATCTTCGCCACCACCGAGCCGGACAAGGTCATCGGGACCATCCGCTCCCGCACCCACCATTACCCCTTCCGCCTGGTTCCGCCCGAGCCCCTGATGGCCTACCTGGAACTGCTCTGCAACCAGGAAAACGTCCCGGTGGCTCCCGGCGTGCTGTCGCTGGTCATCCGCGCCGGCGGAGGGTCCGTCCGCGACTCGCTCTCCGTGCTGGACCAGCTCATGGCAGGCGCCGGTCCCAACGGCCTGGACTACGAGCTCGCCGTCGCACTGCTCGGCTACACCCACGCTTCGCTCCTCGATGACGTCGTTGAGGCGGTGGCTGCTTCTGATGCCGCCACCGTTTTCCGGGCGGTGGACCGGGTCATTCAAACCGGCCATGACCCCCGCCGCTTTGTCGAGGACCTGCTGGAGCGCTTCCGCGACCTGATCATTGTCCAGGCGATGCCGGAGAGCGCCCAGTCCATCCTTCGGGGAATGCCCGCGGACCAGATCGCCAGGCTGCAGAACCAGGCCCATAACCTGGGCGCCGCCGAGTTGTCGCGGGCGGCTGATGTCACCAACACGGCGCTGACCGAGATGACCGGTGCCACGTCCCCGCGGTTGCACCTCGAGCTGCTGTGCGCCCGCATCCTGCTGCCCAGCTCGGAGCAGAACGAGCGCGGCATGGCCGCAAGGATTGACCGGGTGGAACGGCGCCTCAACTACGCCGGGAACGACGTCGGTGCTCCCGCCGGCATGGGTGCGGCCGGCGCCGGAGCTGCTGCTCCGGCTACCGCTGCCCCCGCTCCCCAGGCGGCACGCGGAACTGCAGCCTCCCCCGCAGGCGCTCCGCACGTGACGGCACCCGATGTTCAGGCTGCTCAGGCCGAGCCCGCTTCTCCTGCCGGAGTGCGCCCGGTTCATCCGGAACCCGCAGGGGTGCCTGCGGCCTCGCCACGGGAGGAATCACGCCAGCCTGTGACGCCGGAGCCAGCAGCCGCTGAAGCCGGCCGGGGCGTTCCCGCCCCTGGCGGCAGTGCATCGTCGGACGCTTCCGGCCGGACACCCCTGACGGCTCCCCGGGTGAGCACCAATGACTGGCCCGTGGACGAAACCTCGGCTGTCCGCCGGTCACCTGATGGCCCGTCACCTGCACGTCCGGCCCCCGAACGTTCCGTTCCTGCGCCGGTCGCTCCCCCGGTACCTGCCGCCGGAGTGGAACGTGCCGCCAACGGTCCCGCCGGCGCCCGCCCTGCCGCGGCTGCCGTCGCCGGCGGTCCAGCCAACGGCCCCGGCAATGCCCCTGCCACCAGCCCCGCCCCGGCGGCTGCCCCCGCAGCAATGGGCGACGTCGAAGTCCTGCGCCGCGCCTGGCCGGATGTCCTGCAGACCCTGTCCAAGATCAAGCGCAGCACGTGGGCCCTCGTGGAACCCAACGCGCAGGTGAGCGCCTTCGACGGAGCGGTTCTCACCCTTTCGTTCACGACGTCCGGACTGGCGGGGGCCTTCGGCCGTGCCGACCATTCGGACAACCTGCGCCAGGCGATCCACAAGACGGTGGGCATCGACTGCCAGATCAACGCGGTGGCCGGCGGCGGCGTGCAAGCGAGCTCTGAGCCAAACCCAAAAGCGCCAGTCAGCCATACAGCCCCGGCCACGTCAGCTGACGTCGCCTGGGGGCTGGTGCCCGCGCCAGCCACATCCGTGCCGGCGCCGAGATCTTCCAGTTCCCCCGCAGGCGCGGCCACACCGGCGCCAACACCTTCCGGGTCCGGGCACACTCCCAACGTCGAAAGGCGCAGCGAAGGGCCCGGCCCTGACGGCATCCGCCAAGGTAGTGCATCCGGCAGCAGCGCGCTGCCAGGCATTGGAGGGGCAGCACCAGCCACCGGCCCCGCGCCTGCCTACCCCAAGGACGCGAACCCTGCCCGCCCGTCCCGGGAAGCAAGTGGGCGTCCGGCCGCAGGTGTGCCCTCCCAGCCCCAGGCGCTGGCCCCCGCATCAGCCGGAACCAATTCTTACCCCCCACTGGCGGGGGACTACTCGTACTCGGACGACGACTGGGGCGCGCCCCGCGACGAAGACGCTCCACCGCTGGATGAGGAACCCCCTTTGGATTGGGAGCCGTCTTCCAACCGAGGGGTAAGCCGCCCCGCTCCAGCTGCGCCGGCACCGGCTCCCCGCAGCTCCGGAAGCCAGGACAGGCAGGACCCAACCGCCGCGCCCGGAGCAGCGGCGGCGCACCGTCCCGCCGCTGCCGATGTTGCCCACGATCCTTGGGCCCGTGCCGTCGAACAGGCGCCCGGGGTGTGGGTTGTCGGGAACGAGAGCAACGTGGGCAGGACGCCTTCCCCCGCCACTTCCGGCACAGGGGCCGGGCAGGAAGCAGCGCCCCGCTACGAACCCGCCACGGCCCAGGTGCCGCCCTCCATCCCGGTCACCACGCCCGGGGTGCCCGCGGAACCGGACTGGGGCCTTGCCTCAGCCCCTGCCTCTTCCCTTGAGGACCGGGCACAGCCGGTGGCATCCGGACAATCTTTCCCGGGGCAGGCAACCCCCGTACAGGCGTCCCTTGGTTCTGCATCACCAGGCTCGGCCTCCCCAGCGCCGTCTTTCCCGGTCCCGGCAGCGCCCGAACCTGAGCGCGTCCGGGCCCCGGAGTACGCCATGGCGTCGGCTGCGCCCGCTGCCGCTCCCGTCACGGCCGCTCCGCCCCGGCCAACCCCTGCCGGTTCGCCTGTCCCCGCGGCCTCCAGGGCAAGCGCGCCTTCTCCGGTCGCAACCCCTGGGGCCGGCAGCGGAGAAACCCGGCAAAGCCTTTACCAGCGGCTGTCCAACAGTCCTGAAGCCGAGGCTGGCCGCGCCAAGGCACCTGCCCGGGCGGTTGCGGCTGCCGCCAGCTATGTCCAGGACATCCCCAGCGCTGACGATGAGACCATCGAGGAGTCCGGTGTGTTCGGGCGCGCGGCGGTGGAGCGTATTCTGGGCGGAAAGCTGATTGAGGAGCGCTCCGCCGACGGAAGCCCCCTCCCGCCCCGATACTGACCGTTACAGGCCGGCCATTGAACCGGCCGGCGTTGCTCCGGATGCCTTTGCTTTACCCGCTGTCCACTCCAAGCTAAAGAGGAAATCGTGTACGAAGGTGCTGTCCAGGAGCTGATAGACGAGCTCGGACGCCTTCCGGGCGTGGGACCCAAATCCGCACAGCGGCTGGCGTTCCACATCCTTGAAGCAGACCCGCAGGATATGAAACGGCTGGTGGACGCAATCACCACGGTCAAGGACCGGGTCAAATTCTGCACGGTCTGCGGCAACGTTACCGAGCAGGAGCTCTGCAACATCTGCCGTGACCCCCGCCGCGACCCCGCGGTCATCTGCGTGGTGGAGGAATCCAAGGATGTCCTGGCCGTAGAGCGCACGCGCTCGTTCCGCGGCCGGTACCACGTTTTGGGTGGAGCCATCAATCCGATCGCCGGCATTGGTCCCGAGCAGCTGCGGATCCGGGAATTGTTGACGCGGCTCAATGACGGTGCCATCCAGGAAGTCATCATCGCCACGGATCCCAACCTTGAGGGCGAGGCGACGGCAACGTACCTGGCACGCATGCTCAAGACCATTGGCATCGCGGTCACCCGGCTCGCGTCAGGCCTCCCCGTAGGCGGAGACCTGGAGTACGCGGACGAAGTCACCCTGGGACGCGCCTTCGAAGGCCGGCGGAACGCACTGACCTGACCGCCCCGCCCCTGCGGGCACCGGGAGGTAACCCGGCAGCGCGCAGGGGCGTACTTGCCGCGGAGTTCTGCCAGCCGCGCAGCATGCGCCCGCTAGGCGGACCGGCGACGGCGGTCCGCTGCCGCGTGTGCACCTACCAGCAGCGCACCCGCCACCGCTGCCTGCAGGAGAAGCCCTACAGCGGCCATCGGCATGCGCTGTGCATCCCTGCTCCGCGGTTCACCATTGACGCACAGCACCTGGGTTCCGTCTGCCGCTTCCTGGAATGCCGCTGACAGGGACCTGATGAGTCCGGCGCCGGTGCCGGCGTCTCCGGCCAACATCACAAACAGAACGCTGGGACTGGCAGCGGGAAGCCACATAACGCGCTCCGTCCGGTACACCTCCGCTACCCCCACCGAAACGGCTGAGCACTCGTAGGCGACGGCGGATCCATCCGGCGCCCGCTCGATGTTCAGGGCAACTGTGACCGGTTCCTCTGTCCGGACGGCGGGCACCAGGAAAGCAGCAGCTGCAACACTTCCTGCCACGAGGAACAATGCCAGAGCCCAGCCGGCAACACGCGTCCGGCCAGCACGCCACCCCAGCGCGGCAACAGCCACCCCCATGCCTCCGAAGAGCGCGCCTTCAACCACTGCGACGCCGGCCGACATGGCCGCCGCAGTCCCGGGTTCACCGGCGGCCGCCGCTTGCAGCAGCAGGGTGGCGAGGATGAGCACCGCGAAGACCAGGCCACGCAACGCTGCAGCGAGCACGGCAGCAAAGATCCGGCGCTCCGGATTCCCGCCAGCAGCCGCCGGCGCCCAGTACCGCATACCCCAGTGCATTGCCACCAAGGCGGCCGTAGCCGGCAACAGCGAAGAAGCCATCACGTACGCAAGGACCGGGGGAGGCACCCATTCCGTGGAATCTCCGGCCGTTCCCGGCAGGAGCACCAAGGCAGCAACAACGGCCCACGTGGCGCAGAGGCCAGCCACGGCAACTGCCCAGAACCGAAGTGTCCGGACGGTTCCCAGCACGTCGGCCACTGCCGCCCGCCCGGCCGCCACAAAGCCAGCCGCCACAAAACGCCGGGCATCGCGGCCCGGCCGCCCGTCGTCGCCGTCGTTGTCGATGTCTTTGTCGTACGGCAGCGGCGGAAAGGCGCCTGGCCCGATCGGCTCGAAATAGGGATCGGCCATCGAATCAACAGATGACTGCGGGTCGTCGGCCACGGGGAGCCCACCTTTCCCTGGTCAGGCCCCAGCCCCGGCTGAAACCGGCAGGCTCGCCGGCCGCACGAACTCCATCACGTCCCATCGTGGTCCCACGCCGCGGGCCTGTCCAGAGCTTGTATGCTCAGGCGATGCGGGTACCCCGGGCAAGGCGGCGGGCAGGCGTCCGGAGGGCACGCCAGCCCAGCCTGGCTGATGCCTTCAATCGCCCCCACGGACGGGAAACCCTGCTGGTTGGTGCGGTCCCGGTACGGAATCGCGTCCGCCACCACCACGAAGGGATTCATTCCCAGCGTCCACGCCACGCGCTCGGTGTGGAGTGCCGGCTGCTCGCGGAGCGGGCCGGAACAGGTGTACGTCGGTTCAAATGGGCCGGACTGCAGCGGCGCATATTCCCGGTACTGGGCGTTGTTGGCCATTACCGTTCCCTGTGTCAGCCCCGTGCCGAGGCCGAAGGAGATCAATGTTCCGAAAACCAGGCCGGCCACCGCAAGGTAGGTCACCACGATCGAAAACAGCGGCCGGCCGGCGAGCGCCGAGATGCCGACGCCCAGGGCGCACACGACGCCCACTTCCACGGCAAGCATCAGCAGTGACACCAGCACGTGGCCAGGGGTCAGCCCGCCGAGCGCCACGCCGATGACCAGGAACGGCGTACTGGCAACGAGGAAGCCCAACGCCGCGAGCCAGGCGGCAAAGAACTTTCCCCACAGGATCTGGCCGGGTTCCAGCAGGGTTACCTGAAGGATGGCAAGTGTTCCGCCGGCCCGGTCGCCGTTCACCGCATTGGCTGACAAGGCAGGCGCCACCAGCAGGGCGAACAACAGGACGAACGCCAGGACCACTTCGAAAATCATGGAGCCCGGGCCGCTGGACTCCGGGGGCATGCCGAATGCCCGCTGGGCGGCCTGCGAGGCATTCCAGCTTGCCCACGTCAGCCACGTGACCAGCCCCGTCAGCAGGAACCAGATGGCCAGCATGATGTACCAGCCGCGCGACCGCAGCCGCTGTTTCAGTTCCAACGCCACCACATGGCCGATGCCGGCCAGGTAGGCCGCTGCCACGCCTGAGCGGGAGGTGTCCTCCCGGTTGCCTGTCAGCTGGCTCATTGCCGCTCCCCCTCGAGGTTCATGTACGTCTCTTCCAGGGCTCCGGCCGCTGGAGCGAAGGAAGTGATGCCGACGCCGGCGAGCACCAGATCGCGCAGGAGCCTCTCCGCGTCCCCTTCGCTGGCGAGGGTGAGGCTCACGCCCGGGCGGCGCCCGTCCTCAGCGCGGAACACCAGGCCAAGCTCCGTGAGTGTGGCGGCAAGCGCGGAGGTGTCCGATGCCGTAATGGCGTACCGCCGGCCACCGGCGGCGGCCTCCTCGGTGGTCTGCTGCCGGACGGTACGCCCCTTGTTCACAAACACGGCGCCGTCAGCGATTTCATCAAGTTCGCTCAGGACGTGGGAGGACACCACCACTGCTTTGCCCTCAGCCGCAAGCTGCCGCAGCATGATCCGAAGCTCCACCCGCGAGCCCGGGTCCAGCCCCGATGCCGGCTCGTCAAGGAGCAGGACGGAGGGATCATGGATCAATGCACGAGCCAGGCTGAGCCGTTGCTGCTGTCCCCGGGACAGGACCCGGGCGGGCTGGTCGGCGAGGTCGGCCAGCCGGACGCGTTGCAGCATCTCAGCAACCCTTTGCCCTATGCCGGCAGCGGGAAGCCGGTAGAAGCGGGCCATCTGGGTGAGGATCTCGCGCGCGGTCAGTGACTCCCAGACGCCCAGGGTGTCAGGCATCCAGCCGAGCCTGCTGCGGACCTCGGCCCGGTTCCGGCTGGGGTCAAGCCCGCCGACGCTGATGCTTCCCTCATCCGGTGCCAGCAGCGATGCCAGCATCAGCAGGAGTGTTGTCTTGCCTGCGCCGTTCGGCCCTATCAGGGCCGTGACTTTGCCGGCCGGGGCATGGAAGTCCATATGCTCGACGGCGTGCACCGCGCCGAAGCTGCGGCTGACTGCCCTGGCCGTAATACCGCCGTCGGGCGCCGGCCCGTCCGGTCCTTCCGATGTTTCCGACATCATTGCCATGTTCCACGCACCTGTCCCCCACAGTTTTATGCATCCGATCACTTGAGCGTACGCCCGCCGTCCTTCCCCGGCCCTCCTCCTGCGGGCGGAGATTCGGTCACAATTCAACGCCGCGTTGCGGGCGGCGATAAACTGTCGGAGGAAGTCGCGCCGTCCTGGCGTCAGGCTGCCTGACCTCCAGAACTCCAATTGATCCAGTGAAGGTACGCGCATGAGTACGCCCACTACCGAAGTGCACAACACAACGCAGCCCCAAGTGCTGCCCACCGGCCGTGCGGTGACCAAACAGCTCATCGTGCAGAAGTTCGGCGGATCCTCCGTGGCGGACGCCGACGGCATTAAACGCGTTGCCAAGCGCGTGGTGGACGCCCAGGAAGCCGGCAACGAAGTAGTGGTTGTGGTGTCCGCCATGGGTGACACCACGGACGAACTCCTGGACCTCGCCGCGCAGGTGACCGATTCCGCCCCCGCCCGTGAAATGGACATGCTGCTGTCCGCCGGCGAGCGCATCTCCATGGCGCTGCTGGCCATGGCCATCAACAAGCTCGGCGCCTCCGCCCAGTCCTTCACCGGTTCCCAGGCCGGCATGATCACTGACGGCATCCACGGCAAGGCCCGCATTATCGACGTCGATCCACACCGGATCCGCACCGCCCTCGACAAGGGGAACATCGCCATCGTTGCCGGGTTCCAGGGCATGAGCCGGGCCACCAACGAAATCACCACCCTGGGGCGCGGCGGTTCAGATACCACCGCCGTGGCGCTTGCCGCCGCACTGGAAGCCGACGTCTGCGAGATCTACACCGACGTGGACGGCATCTACACGGCAGACCCCCGCGTTGTCCCCTCGGCACAGAAGATTGACACCATCTCCAGCGAGGAAATGCTCGAACTCGCAGCCTCCGGCGCCAAGATTTTGCACCTCCGGTGCGTCGAGTATGCCCGCAGGTTCGGCGTGCCGCTGCACGTCCGTTCATCATTCAGCCAGCATGAAGGCACCTGGGTCATTCCCAGCGCCGAAGACAAGATCACCACTCAAGAGGGAGTTGCCTTGGAGCAGCCAATCATCTCCGGCGTTGCACACGACCGTTCCGAAGCCAAGGTCACAGTTGTGGGCGTTCCGGACATCCCCGGCAAGGCAGCCGCAATCTTCCAGGTCATCGCCGACGCCCACTCCAACATCGACATGATCGTGCAGAACGTATCCACGCACGGCACCGGCCGCACGGACATTTCGTTCACGCTGCCCATCGTCGAGGGCGCCGACGCCCTCACCGCCCTGCACGCAGCGCAGGACCAGATCGGTTTCGAGAGCATCGAGTACAACGAGCAGATCGGCAAGCTTTCCCTGATCGGCGCCGGCATGCGCTCCCACCCCGGTGTTTCGGCGACATTCTTCAAGGCCCTGTCCGGCGCCGGCATCAACATCAACATGATCTCCACCTCCGAGATCCGCATCTCCGTGGTCACCCATGCTGACCTCCTCGACGAGGCAGTCCGCGTGATCCACAAGGCGTTTGAGCTGGACAGCGACAACGAAGCAACCGTTTACGGCGGCACGGGCCGCTAAGCGGCAACCAACGGTTTGCCCACGCAAAAGCCGGGCCGCCTTCCAAACTTTCGGAAGGCGGCCCGGCTTTTGCGTGGGCTGGTGGATCCTGCAACGGGCGGCTCAGGCCTCCCGGTCCAGGTCCTCGCGGCGTACGGCGTAGTGGTGTCCGGTCGAGTCGGTTTCCACCACGAAGTGCGAGAGATCCTCCTCCGAGGCCTGCTCGAATTCGTCATGCTTGTGCACTACGGGCGTATCGGTGTCCAGCCGGGTGGCAGGCCCAAAGAAGAAGCGGAGCCTGTCTGTCGCGCTCATGAACCCGCTGAGTACATGTGGCATTGTTTTCCACCCCCTTCCCGGTATGCCGGGGCAAAGAGTCTTCTGGCATTTTCGGGTGCCAGTGCCCTTATTTTACGCCGCAGCCCGGGAAAAGGCTCCGCCGGGCGGGGTGCAGGCAGGCCGCAGGCACCCGGTCAGCGCAGGGACTTGTCGTCGGGGTTCCTGGGAACAACGTAGGTGCTGCCGTCCGGCCGCGTGATGGTCTCCCACTGCTGGCTTTCGGCTTCCCGCTGTGCGAGCAGCCGCCGGTTCTCCTCGGTCATGTCGTGAACCAGGGAGGATCGGTTGGCTGGACCGAAGATGGCCCGCAGCTTGCCGGTGGCCCGCATGAACCTCTGTGAGGCGTTGCCTTGATACTCCGAGTTGCCCTTGCCCATGTCCGGCCCCTTTCCCATATTTCCTACCAAGAGTGTACGCTAATAATTAGTGCACTAACAATTGGAGGACGCCTTGAAGACCGTGGCAACGGCAGACGCCGGACAGGACGACGACCTGCTCCTGGAGCATCAACTGTGCTTCGCCCTCACGGTCGCGGCACGGAGCGTTGTCGGGGCATACAAGCCCGTGCTGGAGAAACTAAACCTGACGCACCCGCAGTACCTCGTGATGCTGTCCCTTTGGGAAACCAGCCCCCGGACCGTGCGGAACATCAGCGAAGCGCTGGCGCAGGAACCGGCCACCATTTCACCGCTGCTCCGCCGGCTCGAGGCGGCTGGCCTCATTACGCGCGGCCGGGCAGACGGAAACGAGCGGGCGCTCGCCGTCGAACTGACCCCACAAGGAGCAGCCCTGCGGCAGCAGGCCCTGCAGGTTCCCGGGACCATGATGGAGCGGCTCGGGCTGACGCGGGAGCAGGTCGCCGAATTGCATGCGTCCATGATGGGCCTCATCGCCGCCACGGCCGAAAGCCGTCCCTAGGGACGCGGGGCAGGCAGGGGCGCAGGGGCTCCGGCGCGGCCCGGAACAGGCTCAGCACAGCAGCTAGAATCGAAGGATGAAAGAGGCATCGGGCCATGCATAAAATGCGGTTGCGCCTGGCAGCCCTGGCCATTGCCGCGCTTCTGATGCCGGCTTGCACCCCTACCCCGGACGGCGGATCACCGTCGCCCTCGGCGACGCCTTCCTCCCCATCGGCAACGGCCTCTGGGACTTCCGCACCTTCACCCTCACCGGACGCTGAAACCTCGGTTCCGGCGCCGGCTCCGGCCCCTTCACTGCCGCCCGCTGCGGGCCCGGGCCAGGGCAATGCCGAACTGGCCATCACGGTCATCCCTGCCGAAGGCGAGCCCGAGGTAAGCCATACGCTGGTGTGCGAGGCGGGCGTCCCTTCCGCCGAAAGCAGCCACCCCGACGCCCGGGCGGCCTGCGCAGCCCTAAAGGACAACGCCGCCCTGTTGAACCCGGCAACTCCCGGCACCGCCCAGGCCTGCACGGAACAGTACGGCGGGCCGCAAAAAGCGACGGTCACCGGAGTGGTGGACGGGGTGCCCGTGGACACGGAGTTCGCCCGTACCAACGGCTGCGAAATCAGCGCGTGGGATGGCGCAAAGGATGTTCTTGGTGCCGCCGGTGGAGCAGCTTAGGCTCCTGGCGGCGGACGAGTGGAGGGCGCGGGAAGAAGCCCACCAGCAGCGCGTCGGCCGTTACGCTGATCCCTACCTGGCACGCAGGTCCGCCGGGCAGAAACATCCCGTCGAGGACTTCCTCTTCACGTATTACACGCAAAAACCCGGCCAGTTGCGCCGCTGGCACCCCGGGGCAGGGGCTGTCCTTCCGGGAGAGGAAGCGGCCGTCCGCACCGGCTGGAAACACTACCGGATGCTCGACGACGGCGAGCTTGCCTCCCTGGGGCTGCCGGCGGGAAGCACCGCGGTCACCGTTGACCGGAGCGCCTTCCTTGCCGACCGAAGGGACGCGGTGGCTTTTGCCGGCATCATCCTGCGGGGCACAGCGGCACGGCCGGCACAGTTCGGCTGCTTCGGCCTGCACGAATGGGCCATGGTCTACCACCAGGACAGGTTCGACCTGCGCCACGAGTACCTCCAGTTGCGTCTTGGACCGGCGGGCACGGACAAGGTGGTGGAGGACAACCGGATCCGCTGCACGCACTTTGACGCGTTCCGCTTCTATACCCCTGATGCCACTCCCCTGAACGAGTTTGCACCCACCCGCGAAACCCAGCGGCAACTGGAGCAGCCGGGCTGCCTGCACGCCAACATGGACCTGTACAAGTGGGCGTACAAGCTGCTGCCCGTGCTTCCCAGCGAACTGGTGATGGACTGTTTCGAGTTGTCCTGGCGGATCCGCGCCATGGACATGCAGGCCTCCCCCTATGACCTGACCGAATGGGGATACCCCGCCATCCCGATCGAGACGCCGCAGGGCAAGGCCGCCTACGTTGAGTACCAGCGGTCCTTTGCGGCGGAGGCGGCAGTACTGCGGGAGCGGCTTGCCCTGGCGCTGGCGGCCGTATCGGCGGGCGTTCAATGATCGATCTGATTATCAGGCTGCGGGAGGACCCCGCCGCCGTCGAATACGAATTCCGGCTGAAAGCCACCGACGGGACACCGTCTTCGGATTCAACGGTGCCGGACCCGGCCGCTGCCCTCGCTGTGGTGGAGAGGTTCGGCGAACGGATCTTCTTTCCCACGCCGGCACCGCCGAGGCTCTGCACCCAGCAGTATGGCGGGCCGCAGGTGGCCGTGGTCAGCGGAACTTTCCACGGGCGCCGTGTCGAAGCCGTATTCAGCCGGACAGACGGCTGTGAGATTTCGCGCTGGAACACCATGGCACCCCTTTTGGGCGGCGGCACCGCCACCTAAGCGTGCGGACCGGCAGCGGAAAGGACAAGGGTCCCGGACGGTGGTGCCGTCCGGGACCCTAAGCCTGGTGCACTGTGATTGTCAGGTTGACGGTAGCGCCTGGGTGAGGGCCAGGGGCGGAGCCCCGGCCGGGGCGGCGGAGGCCGCTGGACCCACCTGGACATTTACCCAGGTCCGAATGCCGTTCCCGCCCAGGCTCAGCCGCGAGAGGTAGGACCCTTCGGACAGGCCCGACCAGGACACCGTGGCCGAGGTGGCCGTGCCGTTCGGAGCGACAATGGGGTTTGGCTCCACCGTGAGGTTGCCGGCATCACCGGCAAACGTCACGGCCTGGACCGCCGCGCTGGCCGCCCCGTTGTCCGGGGTGGAGTACAAGTTGGCCACGATGTAGTACGTGCCCGCCCGCGGTGCCTCAAGTTCCAGGAACTCGCTGGCAGAGGCGGTGGCCACCTGGGTTGCCGTCAGTCCACCCGAGGCGTTCGGCGCGTATACCACCATGTCCCAGTCGACGTCGCCGGATTCGGCCTGGACGCCCAGGCGGGCAAAGGACGAACCCGCCGGAACATTCACCTGCATCAGGGCATTGTGCGCATCGTTGGTGGGCGCGTATGCCCCGGGGGTCTTGGTGATGGCGGTCTGGCTCAGTGGGGCAAGCCCCTCAACGCCGACTGCAATCGGGGCGTCCGAGCCGGACACGAGCTCCATGGTGCCGCTGCCGTTGCCGGTGGCGGAGCTGAAGGAGAAGGAGGGAGCGATCTGTGCATCAACAGGGCGAATGGCGATAGGCGAGATCACCGTGCGGGGACCCTTCCAGGCCAGGGTTCCGGTGCTGAACGTGCCGACGGCGGCACTGACGTTGCGGATTGTCACTGTTACTTCGCGGCTCTGGCCTGCCTTGGAGAAGTTCAGTGACTGGGGCTCCACCTGGACGCTGAAGCCCGGCATGGCGACTTCCGCGCGGTACATGCCCGGGACCAGCGCCGTCAGCTGCCGCTTGACCTGGACTTCCCCCACAAGGCTGCCCAGCGCGATGGACGGCAGGTTGAGGTCGCGGGCGGCGATGGTGCCTGCCTGTGGTACCCCGGTGTCCACTCCTTGCCCGTTCAGGAAGCCCAGCCAGTCCTTGATGCCCGAGTTGTAGACCAGCCCGGGGTCAAGGACCCGGGTGGAATCAATGTGGCCGGCACCGCCCTGGAAGGGATCGGTGTTGGCGGAGCCGTCCGCGTTGACCAGCGGGTAGGCCGTGGTCATCATCGCGGACTTCACCATGGCGGGGCTCCACGCAGGCTGCCTGCTGAGGACCAGGGCACCAAAACCTGCAATGTGGGGTGCGGCCATGGACGTGCCGGACATAAACCCGAACTGTTCCCCGTCATTTCCGATGGTGGAGACGCCGGCCAAAACATTGACTCCGGGTGCTGCGATGTCGGGCTTGAGCAGGTCACCGCCGGATGCCAGTGAGGGGCCTCGGGAGGAGAATCCGGCGATCTGCGGGACGGCGGCCGGCGGTTCATCGGTCAGGTCGCCCTTGACCAGGCTGACCGTCAGGGCGGGGTTAGCCTCCAGCTTGGACTTCAGTTCCAGGCTCTTCGGCGCGTTGACGTGCACGGTGGGGAGGACATGGTTGTCCGCGTCCTCGGAGCTGCTGGTGAGGTTCACCAGGATCATGCCCACGCCGCCCTTGGCCTGGACTTCCTGGCTCTTGGCCGTCCGGTCCACCACTCCGCGGTCGCACACCACCACTTTGCCGGCTACCTTGGCCGGGTCAAGGCTGCCGGGGCCGCAGAGGTTGGGGTTGGCAGCTCCCGCCGCGGCTGCCGCTGCAGCGACCACCACTGGTTTGTCCGCAACTTCCGTTTTCATGACGGACGCACCGCGGTACAGCGAGCCGTCGGAGACCTTTACGGTACCGAGCAGCTCGCTCGGGAAAGTGGACGCCGCAACGGTGGTCAGCCAGGGCGAGGCGTGGTTGACCGTGGAGGCGGCGGGACCGGAGTTGCCGGCGGAGGCGGAGACAAACACACCGGCCGCGGCGGCGTTCAGGAAGGCCAGTGCCACGGGATCGGTGGTGCTGTTGTTATTGCCCGATATCGAGTAGTTCAGGACATCCACGCCGTCCTTGATGGCGGCTTCCACTGCCTCTACGGAAGCGGAGGAGTAGCAGCCACCGGTGTCCGGGCTGGTGTCTTCCCAGCACACCTTGTAGACCGACACCTTCGCGGCGGGAGCAACGCCCGAGCTCCTGCCGAAGCCGGCACCGTCGATCACCTGGTCGACGTTCGCGTTCCCGGCAGCCGTCGTGGCGGTGTGGGTTCCGTGGCTTCCGACGTCGACGGGTGAAATGAGTTCCTGCGGTGCGCGGTTTCCAGGGGCCACGTACTGCAGGAAGGAGTCCGCGAAGTAGCGCGCACCGATGACTTTCGAGTTGCACAGTGAACCGTCGAAGGCCGCGCCGCTCCCTTCGCCCTTCTGGCATTCCCCGGTAAACGTGGTGCCGTCGGCCTTGAGCATGGCAATCTTGCCGTCAGCCGTGCGGTAGGGAACGCCCACCTGCGCTTGGCCCTGAAGCGGCTGCACCGGTTCACCCTGGAGGAAGGGGTTGTCCGGTGCGTAGCCGGAGTCGATGACTCCCACCACCACGCCTTTACCCGCGTTTGCTTCCCCGCCGAACTGCTTTGCCCAGACACCGTCGGGGCCCGTGAGCTTGAGGAAATCCGTAGTGGTGTAGTCGGGCGCGTTTTCCACATCCGGCGCCACCGCCAGGACGCGGTTGTCCTTTGACAGGGCGGAAGCCTGGGCCGCGGTCAGCTCGGCGCTGAAACCGTTGAGGGCCGCCGTGTACTGCCTGGCTGGCGTGACGCCCTGGGCTGCCGCTACGTCCCGCTGCTGCTTGCGGAGGTGCGCGTCGTACGCGTTGTAGTTCGGGCTGCCGGCGTCCAGCTTCCTGCCCTTCTGGGGTTTGGTTGCGGCCAGTCCGGGCGTTTCCCCCTCGTACGCTGCTGCCGCCGCCCCGGCCAGCACCACGATGTAGCGGCCGTCGTTGAACTGCGGTGCCCCGGACTGTGTTGTTGCTGATTGCCGGTCCTGGCTGGCCGGCACCGCGGTGGCGGGACTTATGGCCATCGACGTCAGGAGAAGCGGCAGGCCGACGGCGAGCGACGCCGCCTTCCGGAATCCCCCGCCCCTGACGGGGCTCTTTCCAGTTGATCTCACGTGCAACCCTTTCACGATGTACCGGCCCAGCTATGGTTGCGGGCCCGAAACGACAGGCCTGGCATATTGGTTTACAGATCTTGTAATCAATGAGACCAGCCAGTTCAAACAGTACAGAGTGATAGCCGAATATGACATAGGACACAGGCTGCAAAATTGCCTTCCCCCCGGGCGCCCGCAGCATGATCCGGGCACAAAAAAGGGCACCCCGAAGGGCGCCCTGATGGCGGCGCGGAGGAACTGGCCGGGCTACTGCCGCGGCGTGCGGACCACGTCGCTGATCCACTGCCGGGTCTTCTCATCGACCGGACCGGCCACGCGGTTTTCCCGCGCTAAGCGGTCAGCCTTGACTTTCTGCAGCACCATCCTGCCGAGTCCGGCGAATACCGCCGCAGCAACCATCGGCAACAGGACGGACTTCGATTTCTCTGCCATCCCGCAATCCTAGTGAAGCCGGTTCGGCAACTCCAGAACCTGGATAGACAAGGTCAGGAGGACCCGCCGAACACCGTGCCCGCAGGCCTGGACTGGCCGAATACAAGCAGGGGCGCTGAGGCCGGTAGAATGGGATGGCAAGCTCGCGGAGCGCCCGTCCTCACTGTCAACCACAACAGTTTCCCCAACCCGGTACGGCGTGAGACGGCACCACTCCGCTGCGCCCTTACCCAAGCTCACGCACAGGAGTTACCGGATGCCCCGGATCGTTGTTGACGTCATGCCCAAACCCGAGATTCTGGACCCGCAGGGGAAGGCGATCGTCGGCGCTCTCCCCCGGCTGGGCTTCACCAGCTTCAGCTCTGTCCGCCAGGGCAAGCGTTTTGAACTGACGGTCGACGGCGAGGTGACCGAGGACATCCTGGCCCAGGCCCGCGACGCCGCAGAGACCCTCCTCTCCAACCCCGTGATCGAGGACGTCGTCAACGTCGAGGTCGTCGAGGCCTGAAATGACTGAACTTCCCCTGATCGGCGAAGCCGTTGCAGTCGCGGCCGAGCCGCGGCTTGCCGGCGCCCGCATCGGCGTCGTCACCTTCCCCGGCACCCTCGACGACCGCGACGCCGCCCGCGCGGTCCGCCTCGCCGGCGGCACCGCCGTCGAACTTTGGCACGGCGACACCGAACTCGGTGACGTGGACGCCGTCGTCATCCCCGGCGGGTTCTCCTACGGCGACTACCTGCGGGCCGGCGCCATCGCGCGTTTCGCCCCGCTGATGTCGAAGATCATCGACGCCGCCAACAGCGACGCAAGGCTTCCTGTCCTGGGTATCTGCAACGGCTTCCAGATCCTCACGGAATCGCACCTGCTGCCCGGCTCCATGATCAAGAACGACCACCTGAAGTTCCTGTGCCGCGACCAGGTGCTGCGCGTCGAAAACAGCAACACCGCGTGGACCCTGGATTACCAGGCGGGCCAGGAGATCACCATCCCGCTGAAGAACCAGGACGGCCAGTACATCGCCGACGAGAAGACCCTGGATGCCCTTGAGGCCGAGGGCCGCGTGGTGTTCCGCTACGTGGGCTTCAACCCGAACGGCTCCCGCCGCGACATCGCCGGCATCTCCAACGCCGCCGGCAACGTGGTGGGCCTCATGCCGCACCCGGAGCACGCCACGGAACCGGGCTTCGGCCCCGAGTCGCTGGACGGCATCGGCGGCTCCGACACCGACGGGCTGGGCTTCTTCACCTCCGTTTTGACCAAGATTGTGGGAGGCGACAAGTGAGCATCGACACCACCAAGAAGTTCAATATCGACACCGTCGAGAACGCCGCGAAGACTCCGGACACGGAACTGCCCTGGGCTGAACTGGGCCTGAAGCAGAACGAGTTCGACGAGATCGTCAAGGTCCTGGGGCGCCGCCCCACCGGCGCCGAGCTGGCCATGTACTCCGTCATGTGGAGCGAGCACTGCTCCTACAAGTCCTCCAAGAACCACCTGCGCCAGTTCGGCGACAAGGTGACCCCGGAGATGAAGAAGGACATGCTGGTGGGCATCGGCGAAAACGCCGGCGTGACCAACCTGGGGGACGGCTGGGCCGTGACCTTCAAGATCGAATCGCACAACTCGCCGTCGTTCGTTGAGCCCTACCAGGGCGCAGCCACCGGAATCGGCGGCATTGTCCGCGACATCATCTCCATGGGTGCCCGCCCCGTAGCGGTCATGGACCCGCTGCGGTTTGGCGCCATCGACCACCCGGACACTGCACGTGTCATGCATGGTGCCGTTGCCGGCATCGGCGGCTACGGCAACTCCCTGGGCCTGCCCAACATCGGCGGCGAGATGGTCTTCGACTCCGTTTACCAGGGCAACCCGCTGGTGAACGCGCTGGCCGTGGGCGTGATGCGCCACGAGGACATCCGCCTGGCCAACGCCTCGGGCAAGGGCAACAAGGTGGTCCTGTTCGGTGCCCGCACCGGCGGCGACGGCATCGGCGGCGCCTCTGTGCTGGCCTCCGAGTCCTTCGATGACACCAAGCCCTCCAAGCGCCCCGCCGTCCAGGTGGGCGACCCCTTCGCCGAGAAGGTCCTGATCGAGTGCTGCCTGGAACTGTTCAAGGGCTCCCTGGTTGAGGGCATCCAGGACCTGGGCGCCGCGGGCATCTCCTGCGCCACGTCGGAGCTCGCCTCCAACGGCGACGGCGGCATGGCCGTCGAGCTGACCTCCGTGCTGCTGCGCGACCCCACGCTGACCCCGGGCGAAATCCTGATGTCCGAGTCGCAGGAACGCATGATGGCTGTGGTCACGCCGGAGAACGTGGAAGCGTTTGAGGCTGTCATGGACAAGTGGGCTGTGGAATACGCCTGGCTGGGCGAGGTGACCGACAGCGGCCGCCTCATCATCACCTGGGAAGGCGAGGTAATCGTCGACGTCGATCCCCGCACCGTCGCGCACGACGGCCCGGTCTACGACCGCCCGTTTGCCCGTCCCTCATGGCAGGACGACGTCCAGGCGGACGCCTTCACCGGTTCCGTGCAGGACGCCGGCCGCCCCTCCGCTCCGGCTGAGCTGGCCAAGGCCGTCACCGAGCTGGTGGCATCGCCGAACATGTGCTCCAAGTCCTGGATCACGGACCAGTACGACCGGTACGTGGGCGGCAACACCTCCATGGCGTTCCCGGATGACGCGGGCGTGGTGCGCGTGGACGAGGAAACCGGGCTGGGCGTGGCCCTGGCCACCGACGCCAACGGCCGCTACACCTACCTGGACCCCTACCACGGCGCGCAGCTGGCGCTGGCCGAGGCCTACCGGAACGTCGCCACCTCCGGCGCCGTTCCCATGGCCGTCAGCGACTGCCTGAACTTCGGCTCCCCCGAGGACCCGGATGTGATGTGGCAGCTGGCCGAGGCCATCCGCGGCCTGTCCGACGCCTGCATGGTGCTGGGCATCCCGGTCACGGGCGGCAACGTGTCCCTGTACAACCAGACAGGCACCACCCCCATCCACCCCTCCCCCGTGGTGGCGGTCCTGGGCAAGCTCGACGACGTCGCCCGCCGCACGCCGTCGGGCTGGCGTGAGGATGGCCAGGCCATCTACCTGCTGGGAACCACGGCTGCCGAGCTGGACGGTTCCGAGTGGGCCAACATGCGCGGCCACCTGGGCGGCCTGCCGCCGAAGGTGGACCTCGACGCCGAGCGTGCGTTGGGTGAGATCCTGATCAACGCGTCGCGGGACGGCATGATCGATTCGGCCCACGACCTGTCCGAGGGCGGCCTCGCCGCTGCCCTGGTGGAGTCCTCGCTGCGCTACGGCGTCGGCGCCAGGATTGCGCTGCAGGACGTCCTGGACCGGGACGGCGTGGACCTGTTCACGGCGCTGTTCTCCGAGTCCCAGGGCCGCGCTGTTGTGGGCGTGCCCCGCTCGGAGGAAGTCCGCTTCACCGACATGTGCACGGCCCGCGGTTTCGCCCACACCCGTATCGGTGTCGTGGACGCAGCCAGCGGCACACTGGACATCAACGGCGTGGAGAGCCTGTCCCTGGACGCCCTCCGCGAAGCCCACGAGGGGACGCTGCCGAAGTACTTCGGCTAATAGTCTCCATCGATTGCTCCGTACTCGTCGTTTTGACCTCTCAGAACGACAAGTGCGGAGCAATCGATTCTTAATCACTCCCCCGCCAGCCTGCTTGGATCAGCGCCGTGCGGATCTTGGCCACCGCGGATTTCGCGTCGTTAGGCATGTGGCGCTTCGAGATCCGAACTTCGGTCCACCCCAGGGCAGAGTACCGTTCTGACCGACTGATGTCCCGGACCACCTGGAGTTCCTCCCCGTGGTGCTCGCCTTCATATTCGATACCGATGCGGTACTTCCGGTAGGAGAGATCCGGTTCGTGGTGCCGTGTCCCGTCCTCCGCAATGATGGGAACGTTCAGTTCGGGTTCGGGCAGTCCGGCCCGCACCACAGCCAGCCGAAGCAGTGTTTCCTGGGGTGAGTCGGAGCCAACGCGGACCATCTTGATGGCCTCTTTGGCTTTGCGCAGCCCACGCTTTCCCTTGTGCCTGTCGATCATCCGTTGAAGATCGGCAATGGTGCACAGCGGCATGTCCCGGCCATCGAACTCCGGACGGGGCACCCGCACACAGCTGTCCCCAGCCACTACAAGTTCATCCACGGTCAGCAATTCAGCGAGATCCAGCCACGTACGTTCCGGCGTGGTGACAGGGATACCCTGATGGACCGTGACTTCGTCGTCGTAGAGCTTCATTCGGTGCACGACCACGTGCGGCCGGTTGAGGTGTGCCGCACCTTCGGGACGGATGATGTGAAACATATCGTTTGGCTCCTTTCGCTGTCGACGCGGCAGCGAAAGGAGCTCCGCCGCCGTCAGGTGGGACGCGGCGCACCGCTCATTCACTTCAATGAAAGGCCTCACCCTGGCATTCAAGGGGAGTTCCGCCGTCGCGCGTTCCATTCGAATACCCCTGCCATGGCGCTCCAACGACCGGTGCCGCCAGCGCCGCGGAGACACTCCAGTGAACGACGCGTCAGCAATGGTGAAGGGGCGCCCCCGGAGCTCCTCCGGCAGCGGACGTGGGGTCTTCATCGGTCCATGACACCAGAATCAGGCAAAGACCGCGGAAGTTATCCACACCTCTTATCGAATGCTCCGTACATGTCGTTTTCCCGGATCAAAACGGCATCTACGGAGCAATCGATGGGTCAGTCCTCGCTGTGGATCTCCCGCTGCCGGGCGCTGAGCAGCTCGATCTCGGGCCTGCCCGCAACGAGACGTTCGACGGCGGCGAGCACCTCCACGAGGTGGGCGCGGTCTGCTGCCACCAGGCCGGCCCCCACCTGGGAGCGCCGGTACTGGTCGTGGTCCCCCACCTCGGCCACGGAGACATCAAAGCGGCGCTTGAGCTCGGCCAGCAGGGGCTTGATGACGGAGCGCTTCTCCTTCAGGCTTTGGACGTCGCCCAGGAGGATGTCGAATTCAATCCAGCCGATCCACATCAGATGGTCAGCTCCCCCATCCTGTCCCAGCCGTCGCCGTCGAGCTGGCGGCTGATGATCCGGGGTGTTTCGGCGAGGGCCTGGGGCATGTCCGCCATGGCCTGCTTGAAGTGGCCGCTGTTGACATGGTCGCCTGCGGCGTCGTCCTTGAAGGCCTCCACCAGGACGAACTCGTTCGGGTCCTCCACGCTGCGGGACCAGTCGAACCACAGGTTGCCGGGCTCCTCCCTGGTGGCCCGGGTGAAGTCAGCCACCAGGTCCATCCAGCGCTCCGACCACTCCGGCTTGACCTTGAATTTGACGACGATAAAAATCACGGGGATGTCCCTTCCGCGGCGAGTGTGCGTGCCCCTTTAATGTACCGGGAGGTGACGTAGCGCTGGGCGGCCCGGGTTACCGGTCCGCCTGCAGAGTAGAACCAGTTGGCGGGCCGGCTGAAAGCCCGGATCCGAAGGAACACGTCCCCCTTGCCGTCGATCTCCACTTCGAAGGATTCCTCGCCGCGGGCCGGGTGCCCCGGCAGCGTCCCGTATCCGAACCCTGCCGATTGCGGCAAACCATCCGGGGAGGGTTGCCGCACCCAGACCACTTCACACGGCGCGTTCAGCCTGAAAGGCCCGACGCCGAACCCGCTCACCACCCGCGCTCCGGGCACCGCCGTGGGGGAATCGGCACGGACACGCAGTCCGGCCCGCCGCTGAAGTTCCCAGCCCAGGATGCCGCGGGCCACACGCCCGTAGACCGCAAGCCCATTGCCCAGGTGGACCTCCTTCAGCACCCGGGAGTAGTCCGCGGGTCCGTTGCCCTGTTCGGTGCCCCCTATTCCGGGGTAGTCGAGGACCCCTTTCACGTGCCACTTGCCGTCACGCATCCGGCGCTCCCAGTCGGGCCCATCCCAGCTGCGCCTGCTGCTTCCGGCTGAGGCCCGCCACCACCAGGTCGTAGGAGTCCTCCACCATGTCCCTGACCATGCTGTCCGCCAGCGCGCCGTCCAGCCGGACACCGTTCCAGTGCGTCTTGTTCATATGCCAGGCACCTGTGATTTCGGGGTTGGCCGCACGGAGCTGCACCGCAAGGGACGGTTCACACTTGAGGTTGACGTAGAAGTCCTGAGGGTCCATCGAGGACAGGGCAAAGAGCTTGGCCTCCTGCCGGCCACCGGCGGCGGTGTGGGCCCGGACCTTGAACACCGCCGTCTCCGGGCCGAAAGGATAATCCTCATAGCTGCCGGGGAATGACAGGCAGATTTTCCTCAATGCTTCGGGGTCCATCACGCCAGCCTATAAAGCGGGCCACTGCGGTGCTAGTCTGCGAGGATGTCACACGATCAGGGCACCATTCCTGTTCTGGACCTGAGCACCGCACGGCAGCCCTACGGGTCTTTCAGTCCGGAATTCATCGAGCAACTGCGCTATGCCACCCATAACGTTGGTTTCTTCCAGATCACGGGTTACGGGGCCTCCCCCGGCCAGGCTGAACACCTCCTGGATGTCATCAGGCGCTTCTTCGACCTCCCCCTCGAGGAACGGATGAAGCTGGACAACCGGCTCTCACCCCATTTCCGGGGATACACCCGGATGGGCACCGAGGTGACGCAGGGCAGGGCAGACGCGCGTGAGCAGATCGATTACTCGCCGGAACGGGAGCCCGTCAGCAGCTATTCGGCGGACGAGCCCTACTGGTTGCTTCAGGGGCCGAACCTCTGGCCGGACGAGTCCTTCCCCGAGCTCAAGCCGGCGGCGATGGCGTGGGCCGATTTGATGTCCGCGGTGGGAATGGAGCTCCTGCGGGCCATTGCGGTGTCCCTCCAACTGCCCGAGGACTACTTCGACGAACCGTTCCGCGACTCTCCTGCCTGGATGGGCAAGCTGGTGCACTACGTCGGCGGCGTGGTGGAGGCAGCCGGAGACCAGGGCGTAGGCTCGCACGCGGACTACGGGTTCGTGACGCTCCTTCTGCAGGACGGCGTGGGCGGGCTGGAGGTGCAGCCCCCGGGGGCCACCGGCTGGCTGCCCGTGGAGCCGATCCCCGGCGCCCTGGTGGTGAACCTGGGCGAGATGCTGGAAGTGGCAACCGAGGGATACCTCGCCGCCACCATCCACCGCGTGCAGGCACCGCCGCCGGGCGTGGACAGGTACTCCGTCCCGTTCTTTTGGTCCCCGCGGCTGGACGCCGTGATCAAGCCGGTCCCCCTGCCGCCCGAACTGAAGGCGGCAGCGAGGGGCATCACGGATGACCCCGCGAACCCGCTGCTGGCCTCGTTCGGCCTCAACATGCTGAAGGGCCGGATGCGCGCCCACCCGGATGTCACCGAACGGCACTATCCCCACCTGATGACACGCTGACGGACCCGGCCGGGGCGGACGGCAGGATCAGGTGTTGAATATCCAGGCCTGCTGGGCGGGACAGGCGTCCATCACCACGTCCAGGCCGGCAGCCTTCGCCCGCGCCGCCGCATCCTCGTCGATCACTCCCAGCTGGAGCCACACCGCCTTGGCGCCCACGGCAATGGCCTCATCCACCACCGCCCCCACCCTGTGGGAGTTCACAAAGCAGTCCACGACGTCGATGGGGTGCTTTTCACGCGGGATGTCACCCAGGGTGCGGTACCCCTGTTCGCCGTGCACCGGATCACCGGGCAGGTTGACGGGGATGATCTCCATGCCCAGCCGGTCCCTGATGAACAGCGACGTGTCATAGGCGGCGCGCCACTCGTTGGTGGTGAGGCCCACGATGGCCCACCGGCCTTTGGTGCGCATAAGGCGTTCAATGACAGCAGGATCGTTGGTGTGGCCCATGCGCTTAGCCTACCGGGCGGACTTTGCGTCCCGGCCAAGCCCCGGCGCCCAGTCCGGGCTACCGGCTGAACTTCCGCAGCCACCTGTTCCCCGGCAAAGGTTCAGCCACTGCCCCGACGGCATCTTCAGCCTGCAGGACAACGTCCTCCAGCGGCTCCACAACAATGCTCAGGGGCGGCAGGACGGCCTCATCAGCAGGTTCTTTCTCGAGGCCGGATGCAGGGTTGCCCCCGGCCGGCTGCCGTTGCCCGCTTTCTCCTGGGGTGGCAGTCCCGGCGGCCTGGTTGCGCCGTCCGGGTTCCTGCCCGCCGGCAAGGGCACGTGGAGCTTTTCCGGCTTCACCGGAGGCCACCGCCGAGGGTCGGGGTTCCGCTGCCTGCTGCGGCCCGGGTGCGTGGTCCTGCTGCAGAAGATGGCTGTCAGCAGGACCGGGTCCTACTGACACCGGTTCCGCGGCAGGCTGCCCTGCGCCGGGATCGTCCATGCCATCCGGGTCATCGGGCTGCACCAGTCCGGTGGCGGCCTGTCCTTGGATGGTCCAGGACGGTGACCAGTTTTCCAGCAGCTGCTGAACGGAGTGGCTGCCTCCGCCGGGGGCGGGTGAACTGGCAGCGACTCCTCCTATCCCGGTGCCCATGCCGGCAAGCAGGGCAAGGCCCAGGACAGTTGGCCGGTGCCGGCGCAACCGCCGCCGCCGCGCCAGCTCATCGCCGGCAGCATCCTGGTCATCCTTCAGCACGTCCAAGCCCGCTGCGGCAGGTTCCACGGCTTCCGTCGCGGAACCCGCCATCAACAGGGCAAGCGGGCCGGAGGGAGCGGGCACGGGAAGGGACGCCAAAGATCCGAGTGAAAGGAGGATGCTGCGGAGGTCAGTATCGCCGGCCTGGCCGGCGTCACTGAGCATGTCATCCACCTGGTGGTGCAGGCTGTCCGGGGAGCGCGTCATGGTGTGAGGTACTCCTTCACGCCGGACAGCTCCCGCAGCTTGAGGAGCGCGCGCCGCTGAAGCTGCTTCACGGCCCCCGCACTTTTGCCCATGGTCTCGGCCGCCTGCTCAACGGTGAGCCCGGCCACCAGGCGAAGCGACAGCACTTCCCGCTGGTCACCGGGAAGTCCGTCCAGCAGCCGGAGGACCTCCTGCGGGGAGATACGCTCCAGCGCCACGTCTTCGGCCGAGGAGTCTTCCCGCTGGTCCAGTTCGGGCTCGAATGGCAGTTTTGCGGGGGTGCGGTTCTGCCGGCGATGGTCATCGACCATGCGGGCGTGGGCTACAGAAAAAATGAAAGTGCGAAGTCCTGCGGCACCGCCGTGCACAGTGCCCAGCCGGGGCAGGACGGAGAGGAACACCTCCTGCATTGCCGCCTCCGGATCCTCGACTCCCCGGGCTGTGAGATAGCCCAGAACCTGTGATGCATACGTCCGGTAGACGAGGCTGAACACGTCAGCCTGGCGGGATTCATCCCGCAAAGCCTCGTCGGTCAGTGCATCGGTCACGGACGTAGTGCTTTCAGTCAAAGAGGGGGTTGTTTGCCCGGGAAGGCCTTCCACAGGGGTGGAACGGCTTTTCCCCGAAATTACTTTACCCCTCGGTAACCACTGCGCCGGGACCGCCACGGGCGCCACCGATTCCGGCATGAGGCAGCTGCCCCTGCCACCGGATCAATGAAAGAGCCGGTCTGGAACGTGATGGGGGACAAGTTCCAGACCGGCGCTACATAGGGGTAATCGCTGACGACGGCGAAAGGGTTACGCGTTCCTGAAAAAACTTTCCAAAACTTTTTGGAGGAGGTTCAGCGGGCCGCGGCCGGGATCCAGCGCGGTGCACTCCCCTGCCGGCGCGGTTCCTTGGCGATCGTGAAAGCGTGCACCCTGGCGGGGACGCGCTGGTCATCGCAGTCGGCCTGGGGCCTCATTGGAGCAACAGCGGGAGCCGCGGCGGAGCTCCTGGTTACTGCCCCGGCAGGGCAAAGATCGGTGACCAGACCGGTACCTGCGCATTCACGGACGGCGGCGATCCCGGCGGCGAGTGCGGACTTGTCCTCAAAAGGCCCGGACACCGCCATCACCGTGCCATCGGGGGCCAGAAGCCGGAACCTAAAAAACGAATCTGAATCGACAAAAGCTTCGAACTTTCCGGCCATAAGAAATCCTTCCGGTCTGCGGGATCCTGCCCGGCGACATCCTTGTCACCAGCTGGTCTGTGCGCGGTGCTGCGCATGTTCCCGCGGGTTTGGTCGAACGAATTGGTGATTGCATCACGTGGTGTTGATAAGTCTGTCGTCCAATGACGCAGCCTCACAAGACCAGCCGGGTTAACCCTATGTAAATTGCCATACTTTTGGGAAGACAAACGGCGGGCCACCCACTCGGGTGACCCGCCGTCGTCGTCCCCACCCACTCCCTAGCCTCGCAAGCTCGGCCAGGGAACCCTGCGGGCGTGGGCCCACACGTCAGTCGTTGATAAGGTCGTTCACCACGATGGTCTGGTCGCGGTCCGGGCCCACGCCGATGGCGGAGAACCGCGTGCCGGACAGCTTTTCCAGGGCCAGCACGTAGTTGCGGGCGTTCTCGGGCAGGTCAGCAAGGGTGCGGGCGCCCGTGATGTCCTCGGTCCAGCCTTCGAAGTATTCGAAGATGGGCTTGGCGTGGTGGAACTCGGTCTGCGTCATGGGCATCTCGTCATGGCGCACGCCGTCCACGTCGTAGGCCACGCACACGGGGATCTGCTCGATGCCGGTGAGGACGTCCAGCTTGGTGACGAAGTAGTCCGTGAAGCCGTTGACCCTGGATGCATGGCGGGCCAGGACGGCGTCGTACCAGCCGCAGCGGCGCGGGCGCCCGGTGTTGACGCCGAATTCCCCGCCGGTCTTCTGCAGGTACATGCCCATCTCGTCGAAAAGCTCGGTGGGGAACGGACCGGCGCCCACGCGTGTGGTGTACGCCTTGATGATGCCGATGGAGCGGGAAATGCGGGTTGGGCCGATGCCGCTACCCACCGAGGCGCCGCCGGCAGTGGGGTTGGAGGAGGTGACGAACGGGTAGGTTCCGTGGTCCACGTCCAGGAATGTTGCCTGGCCGCCTTCCATCAGGACCACTTTGCCCTCATCGAGCGCCGTGTTCAGGACCAGGGTGCTGTCGATGACCAGCGGACGGAGCCGCTCGGCGAAGGAGAGGAAGTACTCCACGATTTCCTCCACCAGGACGCTGCGGCGGTTGTAGACCTTCACCAGCAGTTCGTTCTTCTGGCGCAGGGAGCCCTCCACCTTCTGGCGGAGGATGGACTCGTCAAAGACGTCCTGCACGCGGATGCCCAGCCGGGCCACTTTATCCATGTAGGCCGGGCCGATGCCGCGTCCGGTGGTTCCGATGGCGCGGCTTCCCAGGAACCGCTCGGTCACCTTGTCCAGGACCTGGTGGTACGGGGCCACGAGGTGGGCGTTGGCGGAAACCCGGAGCTTGGAGGTGTCTGCGCCGCGGGCCTGCAGCCCTTCGATTTCCTGGAAGAGTGCTTCGAGGTTCACCACGCAGCCGTTGCCGATGATGGGAACCGCGTTGGGGCTGAGAATGCCTGCCGGCAGCAGCTTGAGTTCGTACTTTTCACCGCCTACGACGACGGTGTGCCCGGCGTTGTTGCCGCCGTTGGGCTTGACGACGTAGTCAACGCGGCCGCCCAGAAGGTCAGTGGCCTTGCCTTTTCCTTCGTCGCCCCACTGGGCTCCTACGATCACAATTGCTGGCATGGGATCCTCCCCCATTCGTTCGGGCTGCCCGGGTCCGGCCATGGAGGTGGCTTGCCCGGTGCGGCGCCGTTCATGAGAATGCCCCGAATGGACCGGCCGTCGCTGGTCCGCGGGACGGGGCAGCGATGCAAGAGTTCCGGGGCTCTTACCACCCAAGTTTAGCCGATGAGCGACTTTGTCCACTCGTTCGGCCGCCGCGGTCCTTCTTGCAGGGTAAAGGACTCCTGCAGGCAAGGACCGCGGCGGGTGGGGCGTTATGGCTACTCGCCGTCGGCTTCCTCGCCCGGCCGGGACGTCTGGGTGGCAAGGCTGTCCCAGAAGGAGGTGTCGGCGTCGGCGATGGAGCCGTCCGCAATTGCTGCCGCGGTTGCAGTCAGCGTGGTCACGGTCTGCTGGATCAGGTAGCCGTTGCTGCGCAGGCCCAGGGCGACGCCGTCCGCGTAGTGGTCGGACATGCCACGCATTTCGAAGAGCAAGGTTGCGATGTCGTACTCAACGGCAATCCCATTGCGGCTGATGGTTTCGGCGCTGCCACCCACATACTTGCCCAGGTGGCCCCAGCCGGTGGAGTCGACGTTGTTAAACACCACGGCGCCCAGCTGCTTGGACTTTTCCACCACGGCAGGATCGGCGTTGGGTGTGGTGGGGTACAGGATGGACCCCGAGACCAGCTTTCCGTCGCGTTCGCTGCGTGTGCCCTGGTGGTGCAGGTCGATCATGTAGTCCACCGTGTATTTGCGCATCACATTGTTGTGCAGCGCCTGGGTTTCCGGCTGGACCTTGTCTACGTGGTCGCGGTTGAGGTCCACTTCCTCGGCGTTGTAGCGGGTCATGTTGCGGTCGCCCGTGGCCAGGTAGTCATCCAGCGGGAAGTTCACGTCCCCCATGGCGCCATCGGCGTTGAGCATGGGAACGATCAGGATGTTCACACCGTCCAGGATGTCCTCCGACTTGCCCGTCCCGAGGTGCTTGACGAATTCCAGCGCACCTTCGGTGGTGAGCTGCTCATTGCCGTGCTGCTGCGTGAGGTACAGGATGGTGGGTTTCGCCGGGTCCGAAATGTACTTGACCAGGTGGATGTCGCGTCCCTTGACCGTCTGGCCGATGACCTCAAGCTCCATGGCGGACTGGCGGGCGTCCTGGTCCTTCAGGAAGGAAACCATCTGGTCATACGTAGCCAGCTTCGAGGTGGTGATTTGGCCGTTGCCGTCGTAGTTAGGGCCTTCACCTACTGCCTGGGCGAGCGGTGCGGGTCCTGCCACGACGGCAAGAGCAAGGGCTCCGGCGGCCAGGGTCCTGAAAGTTGCCAGGGTTTTTCTCACGGTGCGTAACCTCTTTCGAGTGCATTAGGTGCGTCCAGCCCGCTATGTCCCCCATTGCCGGCTGTGACATCAGCCAACCGTGCTGGACAAAACCTGTCAATGGACATGACGGTTATCCGCACCCAGTTATTACGAATCGAAAGCTGTCAACGCGACGCGACATATGGCGAAGCGAATTTGCCCCCGCCCGCATTGCTGGATTTAAGTGAGAGTGAACCATCCGGAGCGGCCAAGAGACCTGGCTCAATGACGCCGCAGCAACCCGTCAGGGCAGGACGTCCTGCCTGCAGAAGGTGCTACTGCCAGGACCGATGGAAAGGAAAAATCCAGCATGTCCCTGAATACCGACCACATCCGCGTTACCCACGCTGGTTCCTTGCCGCGCACGCCCGAGCTTATCGCCGCCAACGCGGCGCGCGAGGAAAACCCGGCCGACGTGGAGGGATACAACGAACTCCTCACCGCTTCCGTTGTGGACCTGGTCCAGCGTCAGCAAAGCCTGGGCATCGATATCCCGAACGACGGCGAGTACGGCCACGCGATGTCCGCCGCTGTGGACTACGGCGCATGGTGGTCCTACTCATTTGCCCGGATGGGCGGCCTGGAACTGGACAATGACGCCACATGGGCCGTTGAACCGAAGGAATCCACCCCCGGCAACGTCCAGCTGACGGGATTCATCCACCGCCGCGACCGCGTCCTTTTCGCCGAGGCCTACAACGATCCCACCAGCGGCATCTTCACCGGCGGCGCCAAGCCGTTCCCGAAGGTCACGGGACCGCTGGTGTACACGGGCCAGGAGGCGGTGGCCTCGGACATCGCCAACCTCAAGGCCGGCCTTGCCGCAACCGGATTGAAGGAAGGATTCGTGGCAGCGCTCTCCCCCGGCAGCGCGTCACGGATCACCAATGAGTACTACGCCACGGAGGAGGAGTATATCTACGCCTGCGCGGACGTCCTCCGCGAGGAGTACAAGGCCATCGTGGACGCCGGCCTCACTTTGCAGATCGATGATCCCTCCATCGCTGAGAACTGGGACCAGATCAGTCCGGAACCCACCGTTGAGGACTACCTCAAATTCACGCAGATCCGGGTGGAAGCGCTGAACTACGCCCTCCGCGGCCTTCCCGAGGAGCAGGTGCGCTTCCACCTCTGCTGGGGCTCCTGGCACGGCCCCCACACCACCGACCTCCCGTTCGCGGACCTGGTGGACACAATGCTGCAGATCAACGCCGGCGGGTACTCCTTTGAGGCCGCCAACGTCCGCCACGAACACGAGTGGCGGGTGTGGGAGGACACGAAGCTCCCCGAGGGCAAGGTCATCATCCCCGGCATCGTCTCGCACGCCACCAACGTGGTGGAGCACCCGGACCTCGTGGCAGACCGCATTGTCCGTTTCGCTGAGGTAGTTGGCCGCCAGAACGTCATTGCGTCCACGGACTGCGGCCTGGGCGGGCGCGTCCACCCCCAGATCGCCGTCGCCAAGCTTGAAGCACTGGGAGAAGGCGCCCGCCGGGCAACCAAGCGGCTCTGGTAACAGCCGCCCCTTCTCCGCCAGCCAGGACCGCCGGTTCCCTGCTCCACAGTATTGGATGCAGGGGACCGGCGTTTCGTTTCTCCGGGCTTGCTAAACTGGAACAGGCCGACCCGGAATCGGTCCACCCCATCTCAACCGCCGCTCATGTGTGGCGCCTTCGTGCGCCCATATCCGCCGGCGGCAGCACCGCCAATCCCCGCAGGAGATCCAGCACTACATGACAGCCCTGGCCCCCGAATCTTTCCATGAGCAGCTCCTGAGCCGCCGCTACGAACCCAATGTTGCCGCCGTCAATGAACTGTGCGATTCCCTGCAGGAGACCCGGCCCGGCACGGTAGTGCCCTACGTCGACCCCATGCATGACGTGGACGAATGCCGCATTATCAGCCTGTTCTCGAACATCGGAGGGGCCGACGAGTCCGGCTTCATCACCCCGGGAGACCAGGACGCCACTACCCGGATGCTCGGCATCCAGTGGAAGCTGGGCCTTCGCCCCGAGTTCGTCATGCCCTGGAACGTGCACCCCTGGCACGTCCCGGGCGAGGTCAACGGGAAGTTCACCCCGGACCAGATCCAGGCCGGCCTGAAGCCGCTGCTGAAGTTCCTGGCGCTGGTCCCGCGCGCCTCTGTGATCGTGGCCCACGGCACCGAAGCCAACCGCCTGGCCAACCTGCTGCTGAAGACCGAGGTGCCGCTGCTCTGGCGCCGCGGCCTGAAGACCTACAAGGTGCGGTCCCTGAGCGGACGCGCTTTCGCCGGTTCCCCGGCCCGCCAGGAGGAGTACCTCGAGGACATGCGCGTGGCCTACGCCGACGCCATGGCACGCACCGGCCTGCAGAAGGCATAGCCATCAGACTGAGCCTGACCTTCGGCGATTGAGCCTGTCGAAATCAGGTTTAAGCAGGCTCAACCACCGGGCAGTACGACGGCGGGCGGTCCCTTTTCGTGTGGAAAGGTGACCGCCCGCCGTCGTTCTTTAAACGCAACGCAGGGTCACTTTCGGCCCAATCCGGTGCCTGGAGAGGGCTAAAAGTGACCCCGCGTTGCTTCTGCTACTTGCCTTCGATGGCTGCCTTGGCAGTGGGGTCCGAGTCGTTCAGGAACTTCTCGATCCGCTCCGGTTCCTCCGCCTCGCCGATCGCGGCCGCGGCACGGCCCAGCGAGTACAGCGCACGGAGGAAGCCACGGTTGGGCCCGTGCTCCCAGGGGATGGGCCCCACGCCACGCCAGCCGTTGCGGCGCAGCGAGTCCAGGCCGCGGTGGTAGCCCACGCGTGAGTAGGCGTAGGAATCGATGGTGCGTCCCTCAGCCCAGGCCTCTTCCGCCAGCACGGCCCACAGCAGCGAGGAGGTGGGGTGCTTTTCCACGAGGTCCAGGGCTTCCTGGCCTGCTTCCAGCTGCTGGTAGACCTCGGTCTCGGCAGGCAGGAGCGTGGGCTCGGGGCCCATCAGGTTCTTGCGGAACTCGTCTGACATTCCTAGAAGGTCTTTCCGGCCGAGCCGAGCTGCTTGGTGGCTTCCACGACGCGGGCTGCGAGGCCGGCTTCGGCGGAGGCGCCCCAGACGCGGGGGTCGTAGGTCTTCTTGTTGCCCACTTCGCCGTCCACCTTCAGGACACCGTCGTAGTTGCGGAACATGTGGTC
>NZ_FVZL01000033.1 GCF_900168295.1 Arthrobacter sp. P2b
AAATAACGGTCTCGACAACCACTATTTTCCCAGTTCAGAGCACCCTTTCCCTGATTAACACGCCAGCCCCACAGACCCGCCATGAAAACCCCGGGCTAGCGTCTGGTTCGTTCTTGCGTTTCTTCCTCGCCGTAGAGGATTGCTTCAAAATCCTGGGAGGTGGGGTCCTGATCTTTTGCAGCTGCGGGTAGCACCTTAGCTGGGCGAGTCTTTGAGTCGTCTTCCTTGGTGGTGTAGCTGTAGCTGTACGAATAAGCATCCGCGCCTTTGGCAGGCAATAGGTTCATCACCAACCCAAGGAGGTCCGCCTGAACCATGCGGAGCGACTCCAACGACCTCTCGAGGTCAGCCTGCTTGACCTTTGAGGAGCCCACTACCATCACCACGCCACCAACACGCTGAGCTAGTACGGCGGAGTCTGTAACTGGCAGGAGAGGTGGAGCATCGATTATCACCGCATCGAAGGACTGTTCAAGTTGCAGAATCAAATTCTTCATCGCCTCCGAGCCCAACAACTCGCTGGGATTCGGGGGGATGCGGCCGGAGGTGAGCACGTAAAGATTATTCTCACCCCATGGCTGCATCAGATCATCGAGCTCCGCGGCACCTATCAGCGCTGTGGTCAGGCCAGCATTCCGTTCCAGCCCCAAGTAATCGTCAACGCGCGGGCGCCTGAGGTCCGCGTCGACTAGAGCGACTGTTTTCCCCGACTGAGCCAAAGCGATTGCCAGATTTGTTGCTGTTGTGGTCTTGCCTTCACCAGGTAACGAGGAAGTGACGAGAACTGCCTTGGATTCATGACTGACGTGCGCGAACTGAAGGTTCGTGCGGATCTGGCGAAAGGATTCGGCTCTAGGGCTTTGGGGAAGAGTTTGGGTCAGAAGGGGCTTTCTTGATGCATCACCGTCGTAGGCGATCCCCCCCAACACGGGAACATCTGTAATACGGCGAAGGTCCGCTTCGCCGCGCACCTTTGTATCCAGGGTCGACCGTAGGAACGCAAGCCCAACTCCGCACAAGAGCCCACCAATCGCACCAACGGCAAGGTACAGGGCGGCGTTGGGCGCGGAGGGAGCAGCGGGAGCCGAAGCCGGTGTTACCACGGAAAGCTTGAGCGGCGACGGACCACCTTGCGTAGGACTCTCAATGTCGTTTATGACGGCGATCAAGCTATTTCCCACTGCTTGCGCTATGGCTGCAGCCTGTACTGGCGAGGTATCGATGGCTCGTATGGAGATGATGACGGTATTTAGGTCGGAGCTGGCTTGGATCCGCTGGCTCAGTTCGGCGGGGCTTACTTGCAAACCCAAAGTGTCTATTGCCGGCTGCAGCACGGCCGGAGTGTTAACCGTCTCTACGTAAGACTGAACGCGAGCTTGGCTAAAAGTGTTGCCCTGCTGCAACTCGGAAATTGATCCTGAACCTTGTATCGCTACGAAAAGCTTCGTGCTGGACGTGTATGTCGGTTTCACAATCATGGAAGCGGTGGCGGCGATGAGTAGCCCGATCAAGAAACACGCAAGGATGAAACTCCAGTTACGGCGCAGAAGGCGCAGGTAATCGCTTAGCTCCAAGATTCAGGGACCTTTCTCACTACAAACCCCATGCTGGCGATGGAGACAAGTCTGTTTATCATATCGCGATTGACGTATAGCGTTGGACCGTACGCTCGAGGCGGGGGAGCGGTGTGGAGCACGCACTTGGGGCCTCGCCACAATATCGCCCTAGAGACTTGGCGGAGGCCGGGCATCCGGTTCCAGCCTCCGAGATATCCATACAGGAGAAAGCCAGCAATCACCATTTATTACTGCAGAAGCTAGCGCAGAGAACACCCTTCTCATGTACCAATAGGGTGATGTCCTATGTTTCGGCCTCGTATCGCCCTGCAAGCTTTCTCGCATACTAGGTGAGCATTATCACTCGGGAAGTGTAGCCGCTACAATTTGCAGCGAAGCTTGGATGTTTGAAATTTCACCACTACGATAGCGCCGAATGATCGAACACGTGACGAAGGAAGTGCCCCCTTGGCGAGTAAGTATGGCAAGATAATCCATTTTCTATTACCTGGATATACTGATGTTCCTTTCGGGGGATATAAAATAGTTTATGAGTATGCTAATTACCTTGCTCAAGATCCGCAGAATAAGGTATTTATTCATCAAACCAAAGCGTTTTTCGGTGCCGCAGGCCTGCCGAAAAAGAAGTGGATTTTACTCCGAAGCTTCAAAGCCGTATTGAAGAGTGTTCGTGCGACGCGTGCGAAAGGACCGATTCCCTGGTTTGTCTTGGACGATAAAATTGTCGTTAAGAACCGGGTTCGGTTGCCGCAAATTAGTAGCGAACCTAATACCGTTCTAATTGCGACTTCGGTTCAAACGGCACCCTTTGTTGATCGGTTCATCCGCGATAATCCGAGGGCTGCAGGCGTCTATTTTCTACAAAGCTTTGAGGACTGGGCTGCACCTAAAGCATTCGTTGAGGCGACTTGGAAGATGCCACTTCACCGCGTAGTCATCGCCCCCTGGCTTCAACAGATCGGGAACCGGTTGGGAGTGACAACCCATCTGGTCCCAAACGCCGTCGACCCGAAGCGATTTCCCCGCGGACCCGAGCTAGCGTCACGCCCTAAGCTTGTCGCTGGGTTGGTTTCAACTTTGCCGTTGAAAAGGACAGACCTCCTTGCGGAGGTGTTTCGAGAGTTAAAGCAGGCCGATCCTGACATACAGTTCGTTACCTTTGGAACTTGCCCGCGCCCAGATGTCCTGCCTGACTTTGTGGAACATTTCGAATCACCAAGCGCCGACAAGCTAGTGTCGATCTACCAAAGCGCTCAAGTCTACATGTGCGTATCTGATCTCGAAGGCTGGGCTCTTCCTCCTGCCGAGGCACTTCTCTCTGGAGCCGCACTCGTATCCACCGACATTGGGGGTGTCCGTGCCTATGCAAGCGAATCTGCCCTTTTTTCTCCGCCAGGCGACAAGTCCTCTTTGGTTAAGAACGTACTTGAAATTTTGAACAATATAGGCCAAGCGCAGGTTCTAGCGAATCGTGGATACGACTTACTGGTCGAGAATTCACCTGAAACTGCCGCACGTCGTTTCGCAAATCAGTTGGACGCTGCCCTGAGGGAACGTGTCAACCTCTGAGCAGCAAGTGCACCTGCCACCATTTTCATGAGGAGAATGGTGCCGCCCGGCTGAGTAAGAGACGATGCGGCGGGCGCAGCCATACCAGCCAAGGGCTGGTAGCCCCATCGCGCCCAGAGTCTTGGCTGTCAAATGTATAAGCAGTAACCCAGGATCCATTAGTGGGCGGACGGAGCAGCCAAGTACATGTCAACCTGTCTTGCAAATATTGTTTCTAGAATTGCGAGTGCGAATACTTACGTATAGTGGGGGCTTCCTTTGCGAGAACCCCTGTCGGAAGGCACGCACTTGCAACCGCTGACCTTGGAGACTCAAAGAGATCAAGAAATTACACAAGAACTAGGCGTATGCGATCATTCAGTTAGTTATATGAAAATTGTGGTTCAACAATGGAGCGCCAAGTTTTGAGTACGCCTTCTTCAAGAGACACCATCTCATGGTCGCCAAAGTCGCTATTGAAGCGTTCCATGTCTAACACAACCCTCTGAACGTAGGTTGGCGGGCTTGGTCGACGTTCTACTGAGAAGTCAACACCAACCACGTCTCGTATTGTTTCAAAAACCTGGTTTATGGACTTGCCTGCCCCACTGCCCACATTGTAGACCCGGTGGTTCCCTGGGACGTCCAAGGACATCCCGATCATGTTGACGAGATCGCCCACATACAAGTAGTCGCGCACCATCGATCCGTCGCCGAACACCAAGACGGGCTTGCCGGCGGCTATCTGCCGCAAGACGATGGGAATAAGGCCTTGTGGTTTCACTGGGTTCTGTCTGGGGCCGTACGGGTTGGAGATACGAAATGACCTGTAGTTCAAATCTTTAGTCGCACGAAAATATTCCAGATAGTGCTCAAGTGATAATTTAGAAATGGCGTAAGGCGATTTAGGGTTCGTTCTGTCGTTTTCACTAACTCGGGGCGCAGATGTTTCTCCGTAAATAGCCCCGCCTGTTGAAGCGAAGTAGAGCATCTGCACGCCAGCCGTGGCGCACGCATCAAATAGTTCAACTGATTGCTGAGTGTTCACTCTGATGTCGAGTGACGGATCATTATGGGCGGTGGCAGGCGTGGTAACAGATAAGAAGTGAAAAACTTCATCCTGCCCCACCACGGCCTGACGCAAATCATCTAAATTTAGAAAATCACCTATGTAGCGTCGAATTCCAGGGGCCTGATAACTTTGTAATCCATGGGAGAAACGATCAAAAACGGTGACCTCTCTTCCTAGTGCGGCAAGCTTATCTACCAAGTGGGAGCCGATAAACCCGTTGCCACCTATCACTAAAGACCGAGTCATCAGTTCTCCTGGTGTCCTCGGTAGATGGCTAAGCTCTGGACCCCCAAGTCTCGGTCTGTGAGGTGCTTGTACGCCCTTTCGCTCGAGGCCACGGACATACGGCGACGCAGATCACTGTCCTCTATGAGTTGCTTCGTTCGCATTATCAGCTCCTCATTTGAGTCACAAACATAACCCGTTTCGCCGTCTACGACGGCGTCGCGGTTCCCAACTACGTTCGATACAACAGCTGGAATGCCGGCAGCCTGTGCCTGTAGGAGCGCGAGCGGCATGCCCTCCCAAAGGGTCGGGAACAAGAAAACGTCAAGTTCTTCGATGGCTTTTGAAAGCTCCCCTGGGGATAGCCAACCTGTGGTCTGATGTTCGCCGAGCCAGAGTGCCTCTTGATCAGGTGTACCGGATCCGACCCATATGAAGTCCGCGTGTTCGGACAACGCGTCCGCAACCACCTTGAATCTCCATGGCGCCTTTTGGTAGGTGACTCGTGCCACGATACCCACTTTAGGCCGGGTTGGGATTTTAGCTGACGGTTCCAGCGGTGTACGGAGACACTCTCGACGCGAAGGTACGATGGTTTTTTCATCGACACCCGTTGTGACTCGGAATGTCTTTTTTGACCGGAGGGCTTGCTCTGCAATTCGTTGTTCACTGGGGCAGGTAAGAATCAGACCATGACCTAGCGGGGCCAGTGCCAACTCGGCAAGTTGAACTGTCTTGCGCATCGCCCATGAAATGTCTTCGCGGAGGAAAGCAAATCCATGGGGGGAATAGAACACTTTCGTTCTACGCCTCGTAAGTAAGCGGACAAGTCTGCCGAGCGCGCCGGCCTTGGAGGAGTGCAGGTGTATCACATCAAACTCCGCCGAATTGTTAACTCGCGCAACCTCCATTGATAGAGCAAGGTAATCGCGGAGTTTGGAACCTCCGTTGGTGAAGGTGCGTAGGTGAGCGATGTCTTTGAATCTGCCCTGCAGATCGACTGGCGTTGGGGAATCCGGCCTGGAGAGATAATAGATGGTGACATCGGCGCCGCTTTCCGTCTGCCGCTCTGCGAACGACTGCAGGACAGTCACAATCCCTCCAGCCATGGCTTCTGTAACGTGGAGTATGCGGGGTCTATTTTCCAACATGCGATAACCGTTCTTTAAGTGTCCCTCAAGGCTATGCTACTGGTGCCCGAACGTTGTTGCCCGTTACGGCTATTGTTGTTGCTTCGGAGGCAGTGCTAAGTTCACCTGCATCGTTGGAAGTGCGCTGGCTGATTGAAGTCCCGGTCCCGCCGTCAGGAAACGACGCGAAAAGCCGTTTCTTGTTGGATTTGAGACGGGGCTCACGCGCGATCGGGCTGCCCTACTCACAATTTGCTAGACTTAGCTAGCCTTTCCGACCCGGACACTCAGGCAACCTAAGACCCGACTCTATGGGTTTGTCAATCTATATCTTTTGAAGGGAATCCGATGCCTGGAGTAACCGTGGGCCTCCCAGTTGGCGGGGGAGTGTACGAATTTGAGCTAGCCGTTCGTTCAGTATTTGCACAGACTTACACCGATTGGGAACTGCTGATCGTGTGTGACGGGTCACCCGACGATGTCGTGCAAAGAGCCCTTCAGGTGAAAGATAGCCGAGTTCGAGTCATAGTTCACCCGGACAACCGAGGGCTGGCATTTCGGCTAAATGAATTAACCCACATGGCGGCAGCTGATTTCATCGCGCGAATGGATGCCGACGACATGATGCATCCTGATCGATTGGCCAAGACACTGGAGTTTTTTGCAGCTAATCCTCACGTTGATGTCGTCGGTTCCGGTAGCTACTTGATCAACAGTGACAACACGGTGCAGGGTGCGTATCGTGAACCCGATTTGCCAGACAAACTGTCTGGCTACTTGAATAGCGGCGTTTTTTCTCATCCTACTGTCACTTTCAAGAAAGCGTGGGCCCTAAAAAATCCCTATGATCCAACTCGTATTCGAACTGAAGACAAAGAACTGTGGCTGCGTACAGCTGCAACCAGCTCTTTTGCAAAGCTGAGTGACCGCCTTCTTTTTTGTAAGGTACCTCTTGACCTATCAGTCGCTAAGCAAGCTCTGACCGCGAAGTACGATCGAAAATTGGTTAGAGAGCTTGGTCCAAATGTTGCTTCTAATTCCCAAATAGCCTCTAAAGTTTTGAAGTCATGGATAAAGCAGATTGTCTTCGGATTGGCACAACGAGGCGGCCTTTTGTCTTTGATCTACCGCTCGAAGTTTCATGCATTGACTCCTGTTGAAAAGATGGAAGCGACGGCTGTTGTCGACAAACTGACCCGTACTCCTGTTCCAGGATGGGGCGGGGAGCAGTCAGTTGACGGTGGTCATGCGTCGTATCGGAGTATCTAAATACTGCTTTGTAAGGCATTGGTAGGCCATCATTCTTCTTATACCGATCGAAAGTACTTGAGTGAATTGGTGTTAAGCAGCTCACCGATCAATTTGAACGGTAAAGGTGCCGTGCAACTGCCTGAAGAGAAATAGGAAAACATTGCTACCCTACTACGCAGTGGGATTACTCGTCGTCGGTCTCACATACCTCCATAGCGGCGGAAAGCGTCTAGGCAATAGAGATCTCGCGCGAAAGCCAAATGCGGTGTATACTGCGGTGCAAAACCGTGGCGGCAGACTACCCTTGTATATACTGACCATAATTCTGGTGGTCTTCGCCGGGCTGCGATACGGCATCGGCAGCGATTATTTTTTGTATGCCACGCTATACCGATCAGTTATACCCAGTTCATTGGCAGATTCCCTGTCTCTCGTTCCTCAGGAGTTGGGCTGGGTCACGCTAGCCTTCATTCTTAGAAGTTTCACTGACAGCCCTTATGCCATTTTTTGGATCGCCTCGGTTCTGACCATCGTGCCAACTTTGTTGGCCTTTCGCCGGAAGAGTGCCAACGCCACTCTGAGTGTTTTTCTATTCTTTTTCCTCGGTTATTACGCCGTGACCTTCAACGCTGTCCGGCAATCTATTGCTGTTGCTTTTTTGCTGCTTGCTGAAACGTACCGGGGCGAAAGTCGATTCAAATGGTTACTATTCTCGGCTATAGCCGTCTTGTTTCACTCTTCTGCTCTAATTGCCATAGCTGTGCAATTGCTTGTTTCGCTCTGGAAACCGACCGCCCGGTCAGTGGTAATAATGCTTGTTGTCGGGGGCTCACTATCTTTTCTCTTGCTGAGGAGCGGACTCGCGGCCCGGTTGGCCTCAGCACTCAACCCCCGATACGAGACATACTTGGACGACGCAGGAGCTGGCCTTGGTACCTGGCTAGTGCTTGGGGCTCGTGTCTTGATTATCTTCCTCGCACTGGCCTCGCCGCGGACAGATGAAACAGCGAAGTACTTGGCGTATGTGTGTGTATCGGCGGTTGTGTTGCTGCTTGGAACAACGAATGTTGTTTTTGCTAGATTTGAACCATACTTTGGCATTTATGTTGTTCTTTTGCTTCCAAGTCAATTGTCGCAGCTGAAGCACCGGACGGCGATAATTTCGCTTTTGATAATCAGTTCGCTCATCTATTTTGGCTTCCATATATCGAGCTTCAATGCCGTTGTGCCATATGTCCTTATACCGGAGCTGGCTCAGTGATCGAAATGGGCTGACTGTGAAGTGGAAACAGGCCCAGTAGCCTTTGCTAGCGGTCTCCGCGCATGTGACGCCATGTGACAACCGATGTATCTTGTGACGGATCGCGGGCCTGTCCCTGCATATATTTGATGGCCGTGTTGTTGGTTTTTTGGGTGTTGCTGTCGCGCCGGTAACGAGCACCCTGCCTTCTTTCACAACCTGACGCAACGTCGGCGGCACCGAGCAATTTCCGTCCGCGGCCGCTCCCGCACGCCGCCGGCACTCTCCCTTGGGGATACAATCCAGTACTAGGCCATCGAAAAGCTGCAGCTTCCCGGCTCATTAGGGATCAGCTCCGGCCACTGCGTTCCATTGATCCGGTCTGGGCCAACCGGAGGCTGCTCCTGCGCGCCGGGGACACACTCTCGGACCGGGCACGGGACAGGCTCAGCACCGTGTTCGCGACCGATGACGCCACTGGGAAGCTGCAAACGGCCTGGCTTGTCAACGAACAGCTCCGGACCCTGCTGGCCACAGGCTCTCTTGCCGACGCTGCCGCCGCGAAAGACCGGCTGCAGGTCCTGGTCGAGCGAGCCGCGCAGCCGGAGACGAACCGTCTCTGGCGCACCGTCTGCCGGTGGTGGAAAGAGATCGAAGTCCTCATTGTCACCGGTGCGACAACCGCGAAAGTGGAAGCTAACAACACCGCGATAAAGCACATAAAGAGGACTGGCCGGGGATTCACCAACGCACGCAACTACAAAACGCGTATCCTGTTGCGCAGTGCCGCCAGAACAGCGGCATGAACATCCCTCACCGCAGAACGTTCACCACAAACCGTGAAGAGCCACATATACGCGGCATTGCGGATGGGGTTACCCCCGTCCGATGGCTCAATGGGGCGTATTTCACTCGGTCAAGCTCGGCAACGACATGCTCATCGAAGTACTGCACCGCCTGACGCAGCAGGTCCATGGCATGGGGACCTTCGAACGACCGGTTACAAGCCCATCGGCGACCGCTCGTGCAGGCCGGGGAGACGCCCTCCGGCCGGGCCCAGGACAGGCTCAGCACCGTGTTCGACACCGAGAACGCCACTGCCGGCGGTGGAAAGAGATCGAAGTGCTCAACTGTCACCGATGCGAGAACCGCGAAAGTGGTCGCCAACAACACCCGCGAAGCACATGAAGAGGATTGGCGGGTTATTTATCAGGCACGCAACTACGACGCGTGTATCCTGTTTAGCAGCGCCGCCAGAACTCCCCGCATGAACCACCCTTTCGGCAGAACAGTAGTGTCAAACCGTGAAGAACCGGTAGGTATGGCGGTGGCAGCAGCGGTGTGAGGGGGAGCGGGCTCGATCTACGCTCGTGGGCTGTAAGACTTGTGGGAGGCCTGGCGGCTAACGCAGGGGCAGGTCTGGGTCGCCTTTGTCCTTCTTTCTCGTGCACAGGAAGCTTAGGTCGCTATCAGCGCTTCATGTGACGTGGGCCGCCTTCACCTAAATTTGAAGGTGCGGAACATGAGCTCCGGGTAACCTTATTGGTTTTCCAAGCCATGCAAATAATAAGTGTCATAGTTACCAGGTCGCTAACTGCCAACGACAGGGCAACACCCAAAAGGCCGAGCAAACCGGGCAGGACAAACAGCGTTGCCACTCCGCACAGAACTCCGCCAAGGGTTGCGACTAGTACAAGCCGTGAGTTTCCCTGGGGTACCAATACATTGCGAATGTACGGCGTGGAAATGCATACGGCGGCAAAGGCGATGCCGTAACAGGCCATTACTTGGCCGGAGGCCGCAACGGCTTCACCGAACAAGAGCACGGAGACAGGCACGCCAAGCAATGCCATGGCAGTACCACCTGAAACGCCGAGGACCGCATGTGACGCCGCAGCAATATTTTGTCTTTTTTTAAGCGAATTCGACGCGGCAGCGCTCAATACCCAAGGTTGTAAGGCATTAGCCAAGGATGTGATCGTGAAGAGTGAATACCGGTAGAGTCTGTCCGCAGATGAAAAACTCGCAGTATCGGAGATACTACTCATCGATGCTGCTACCGGAACCGGAACTACGGAGTACCCGCTACCCACGAAATTTACCCCAGTGGCTGCCAAATCATCGCGCATGTCCCCAACCAAAGTCCTCCACCCCACCCAAGGAGGTATGAGACGGCGAAAGGTGACAAAGTGATATAGAAGGATTCCGCCGAGGGTGGCAACTATCACCAGCACTGGGTATAGCAGCACATTTCTTGAAAATCCTACAAGGATTACAGCAGCTGTAGATGCAAGAACACGAGGCGTCACCTCGTAGAGGGCCAAGATTTTCGGCGTTCCTGCCCCGACGCTAATCCAGGACAATGATAGGCCCGACAGCCCTGCCATGAGGGTCATTAGTATGACCAGAAGCTCTTGGCCGTTTGGGGTCAAAGAAACTCCCACGGCGCAACCAGCTGCACTCGCGATAACGAACGCGATGAGTCGACTCCAGAAGCTTGAGGCGTAAATGTCAGCGCGTCGCGATTTGTCAGGGCTTAGGGCTATCTTAGCTGGGCCTACTACTGCCCAACTTAGGCTTGCAAAGACGCCTACTAATGATCCTATGGCTTGGCCGACGCCTAGAGTGGCCCAGGCGACTTCGCCACCGACGCGAGCGACAACGGGAAGCACAATAAGAGGTACTAAGGATGCTAAGAGACTGAGGCCGGAGAAGCTCAGAAGACGTCCCACTATACTTTTCAAAGTAGCAATTCCCGTCAATCGCGACGATGCAAGCTTTGATCCTGTACATGGCCCCTAGGCGAGTGACGCTGTGGAGCAAGAGCAGTAAGCATGACTTTTCTGGCCGATCTATCTTCAGTTGCACACGTAGCTGCGCCCTTTAGTGCGGTATCCTTCACTATTTTCCGATCCAGTCTAGGTTATCCAAACGACCCAGTTCCGCATCCCGTACAGCCTCTCGATAAACGATGTAAGCCGCCTTGGGACGACCACGTAGAGCGACAAACCGAGAAATCAGCGAATAGATAGTCTTGTTAGCGGCATATCGGTATCGCGCCGCCGTGCTTCGCACTAATGACTTTTCAAATAGAACGCGGTTTCGTACGGAGAAATATAATTTTTCGAGTGATTCTGTGTCCAATAAGCCGAAGGGCCCGCCGCCGGAAGCCCGAGCCCATTTGGAATCGGCGTCGTGTACGGTAACGGAATCGTCGAGGATAAGACGATGTCCTTGTGCTACTGCTCGTGACGTCCAAAACGTGTCGTCTGCATACAGCCGGAGCTCGCTGGGGGGAAGCCCGATGACGTCTAAAAGTTGCGTTGGAAACAGAAGCCCTCCGTAGGGCGCTTCAGGAAGGCATTTTTCTTCCATAGTTAATTCTCTTGCCCTCGGTTTGAACATCAATCGCCGGAGTTGCGTTAGCACATCGAAAAACATGAACGCGCCTGAAGGCGGATAGGTCAAAGAAGCAGGGAGCCCTTTAGCTATTCGAATATGGTTGCTATCGAGGTCACGATAACCACAAACAGACGTAAGCGGATCCTTGAACCTGACTGCGGCGCGCTTCTGGGAATTTAGAAGCTTCTCCAGCGAATCGGGTTCCACCCAGTTATCATCGTCAAGTAGCAGAATGTATTCCGGGCGTCGTTCAGCCGCGATCTTGATGCCATGAGAGAAAGCGGGCGCGGAGCCCGTGTTTTTTCCCATTGATTCTACTGTTACGGCTGGTTCAGACAAACTCAACTGCTCTAACTGACGTAACGTATCGTCGCTTGAACCGTTATCCACGATTACTACATGGGACGCGCCGGCGCTCAGAGCCCGAATTACAGTTTCACGTGCGAGCCTATTGAACCGATCGGCATAGGTGACAGTTACAACGCAGACGCTTTCCAGGACTGCTCCTTAAGTTCATGTTAGTGGGCCCGTCGTGCGGGAGCGCGCGTGAGTGTGCTCCTTGGTGACCCTGTTCATCATAGGGTTTGAACAGGTGACATGCGTGTCCTCCAAGTTCAGCCGGGCTCTTGACAGCGGCCGTATCCCGTCATCATCGCCACAAGTGACGATTAGCAGCGTGCCCTTGAAGTGCGATCGGCTGCCTAATACTTTTTGCTGGGACGGACGTTCGGTGCAGGTGTCCTGTCACTGAAACTATTTTGCCTATGTTAGCTCTGAGGCATCGCGAGCTTGTGCGTTTGACAAGCGTTGACTTCGACGATTAGGCCATGGCTGTATCGAGCCTTTAGAGTCGGTCGCATGAAGGTACTGGTCACCGGGGGCGCCGGTTACATTGGGTCACACACGTCACTTTGCCTGCTTGAGCAGGGGCATGAAGTAGTGGTCTTCGACAATCTGTTGAATTCCAGTGAGGAATCGTTAAAGCGCGTCGAAGAGCTTACGCACCGACCGGTGCAGTTCATCAAAGGTGATCTCCTGGACGCAAGCGCCTTGGAACGCATTTTTGCTGAGAACGCATTCGAGGCCGTTATCCATTTTGCTGGGCTCAAAGCTGTGGGCGATTCTGTTGAAGAACCGCTGTGGTACTACCGCAACAACGTAGTTGGTACTCTCAACCTGCTCGATTGCATGGCAAAGGCTGGCGTCAAGAAGCTTGTTTTCAGCTCCTCCGCAACCGTGTACGGAGCATCGGAACTGGTGCCTCTCGTCGAGCAGTCGCCCGTGCGTGCAGTGAATCCGTATGGGCGCACCAAAGAGCAGATTGAGGATATCCTGTCTGATCTAGTTGCAGCAGACACGGACTGGAGTGTGGCAATTTTACGTTACTTCAATCCGGTGGGAGCTCATGAGTCGGGACGCATCGGAGAGGATCCCCGGGGCGTTCCTAACAACTTGCTGCCTTTTGTGGCGCAAGTAGCTGCCGGTAGACGGGACAAAGTGCGCGTATTTGGAAATGATTACGGCACCCCCGACGGGACGGGCGTGCGAGACTACATTCATGTGATGGATCTTGCTGCCGGGCATATTGCCGCCTTGAAGTTTATCCAAAGTCATCTTGGGGCCTATTGCTGGAACTTGGGGACTGGCCGTGGATCGTCGGTTCTCGAAGTTATTGCTGCTTTTAGCGCCTCTGCTGGTCGTGATATTCCTTACGAATTTGCTCCTCGGCGAAAAGGTGATGCTGCGATAAGTTACGCTGACGCATCAGCCGCACTGGCCGATTTGGGCTGGACAGCCCACCGTGATTTAGCCCAGATGTGTGAAGACCATTGGCGTTGGCAGAGCGCAAACCCGCTGGGGTACCAGCCGATGCCCGATTTAACCGACGGGGATGACCACCAGTAAAAGCGTTGGCCGAAGTCAGATGACGAGAAGCGGCCGCCGAGCAACTTATGCAAGGGACTGCTCTAACGAGCTGCTCACTCGGGCATTGTTTTAGGCTGCCGACTGTTGATTCCGCTCTGCTCCTGCCGTTTCCGGAATGTGTCCTCCTCACAAACACGATCCATCGGCTGCTGTTCCTGACAGTTCGCGCTCCTTCCCCTATCACAGGGGTGATGTGACGGCTTGCCGATCAATTACTGACGGTGTTGGATGATATAAAAGGCTTGTGAAAGTATTGCTGCCTCGTGGGGAAGGCGCTGCTCAGCTTGACTGCCCCCACCAATATGTCGGTCGCTGCTTCGCTTGTCAGCCTCTGGACGCAAATGACGTGTCTTGGGCATCAAGCGTCGAATCTGGGATTACCAACCAGAGCACTTAATTATCAAATTTTGCCTTCGTTCGCGCTCCCAATTCCGGGGTTGCTCAAGTAGTATGTAGGGGCTTTTTATGTGTGGAATCGTGGGATATGTGGGCCGTCCTGTTGACGGTGTAATTGACGGTCACAGTGCTTTGGATGTTGTCCTGGAGGGGCTGCGCCGCCTGGAGTACCGGGGCTACGACTCCGCCGGGGTGGCTGTGGTGTCGCAGGGCGCTATCGAGTCGCGGAAGAAGTCGGGGAAGCTGAG
>NZ_FVZL01000046.1 GCF_900168295.1 Arthrobacter sp. P2b
AAGCTAAGACCCACAGCGCCGATGGTACTGCACCCGGGAGGGTGTGGGAGAGTAGGTCACCGCCGGACAACCATTAAGGTCGAGGCCCCAACCAGAAATGGTTGGGGCCTCCCGCATTTAAACACCACCGCCCTGGGATGCCCTGTCAGATAACGCACCCAACCCGGGGACGCCCCATCACCTCCTGCAGGGTAATCCGGTGACGCCCCATCAGATCCTGCACCAAAACCACCGACGCTCTATCACGTCCTGCAGGGAAACCCCGGACGCCCTATCACCTCCTGCAGGGAAATCCGAGACGCCCTACCAGCTCCTGCAGGGAAACCAGGGATGCTCTATCAGATAACGCGCCCAAACACCCCGCATAGCGACCACAACTGACAGAGCAACGAGGGAGCGGGGACGGTTTGTGCGTGGGTCGGTGTGGCAACGGGCAGTTCTTCTGTCCGGCAGAATGGTGCAGTGACTGGGCGTAGAACTGCTGTAAACCGTAAGTCGAAGTTGTCGCTGGGGCAGGTGCTGAACCTCGTTGTGACGGTGCTGGTCCTCTGCCTGGGGCCCGCGATGATCGTGTTCGGGCAGCACATTATCAACATCGACGAAGAATTGGCCCGAACCGGCACCCATGCAACGGGGACCATCGTTGAATTCGACGACGTCACCAAGGCTTCCGAGCGCGACATTGAGGTGGAGTTCATGTCCCTGGACGGGACGTACCACGTTACCTGGGCAGCCGTAGACCATGACCAGCACCCCGAGGTCGGCGCGTACGTCACAGTGGTCTACCGGGAAGCGGATCCCAGCCACGCGATAGTGCTCGGCTACGAAAGCGACGGCGTGTGGTTCCGCGGAGCCGGCACTCTCATAACCGCCCTTTTCGTCATGATTGGCGTGATCGTGGCAATTTCCGTTGCTGTGGGCAGAAGCAAACGCCGGAAGAATGCGGCTGTTGACGGCATGCCCGTTGTGTAATTGCAATTGTTAAGCCGAAACCGCGCAGCCCGGACAGTTTCCTCAAGGCTTGATCAAGAGCTGCTCAATCTTAGGCGAGGATCACGGTAATCATGCGTTAACCCCAAAAAAGAGAAATAGGCTCGTCGACGACACATTTGCCGGGCTAACCCGGGGTTTTCATGGCGGGTCTGTGGGGCTGGCGTGTTAATCAGGGAAAGGGTGCTCTGAACTGGGAAAATAGTGGTTGTCGAGACCGTTATTT
>NZ_FVZL01000004.1 GCF_900168295.1 Arthrobacter sp. P2b
AACCACAGACACAGCCACCGGACCCCGCACCACCCCACGCCCCGGAACACCCACAGACACCGGCGCAAGGGCCACCAGCACGACGACAAACACCAGCAACGCAACCGGGGCCGGAAGTGAAACGGGCGCTTACACCAGCGCCCGGGCCGGGACCGGGGCGTTCGTGTTCACCGGACCCGTCGCCGCCGCCACCCTGCGCAAAATCGCCTGCGACGCCGACATCATCCCCGCCCTCCTGGGCACCAACGGCGAAATCCTCGACCTCGGCCGCAAAACACGCCTCTTCACCGCCGCCCAACGCCTCGCCCTCACCGCCCGCGACCAAGGCTGCACCTTCCCCAACTGCACCATCCCAGCACCCTGGTGCGAAGCCCACCACATCACCTACTGGTCACACGGCGGACCAACCACCACCACCAACGGCGCGCTCCTCTGCACACACCACCACCACCTCATCCACAAAGAACAATGGACTATCACCACCACCCACGGCACCCCAACATTCATCCCCCCACCCCACATCGACCCCACCCAAAAACCCCAACAAAACCACTACTTCAAACCCCCACCACCACCCCACCCCAGGGAATAAAGCGGGGAGCCCGAAGGAGCAGTCGGGTGACGTCGCGCGCCGAAACAGATGACTGATTCCGCTGACCGCAAAGGCCCGCGTTGAGGCACGGCACCGGAATCATCCCAAGTGGGCGGTAATGGGAGAGCGAGCGTGACATGTTATCCGGGGAGCTGAACTCCAACCGATGCCGTTCCTTGGATATTCGGAGGAGATGCCCCTCCCTGAATAGGTGTGCGTGGAGGACATGTACCGAACACTGCCGGGAGGAAACCCCGGAACTAGCGCGGCAGTGCTGCGGCAAAGTCAGGCAGCGCCCCAACAACAACCGTGCCGTCCAACTCCTCTGAGCGGACGATCCTCACTGTGAAGCCCGCAGCAGACACAATCGAGGCGGTTGCCAAGGCCTGCTGCTCACTCGTTTCGATAAGAAGATGACCTGCAGGACCAAGCCATTCGGGAGCAGCAGCGGCCAACCGCCGGTGGACGTCGAGACCGTCCGCACCGCCGTCAAGGGAAAGTCTTGATTCATGGAGCCGGGCTTCCGGCGGCATGGTCCGGATGGCCTTGGTAGGAACATAGGGTGCGTTGACGGCGAGCACTTGCACGCGGCCGCGAAGCAGCAGCGGAAGTGCTCCGAAGAGATCGCCCTCGTGTACGTGGCCGCCCATAGGCTCGACGTTTCCTCTGGCACACCTGACAGCGACGGGGTCGATGTCCGCGGCGTGCAGCTCGAGCCCCGGGATACGCATTGCAAGGGCAGCGGCCACTGCCCCCGACCCACAGCAGAGGTCGAGCACCACACGGGGTTGCGAAGCACCAGCGGCCTCAAGAATTACGGCCGCCTCGTTCACCAGCAATTCGGTTCTGCGGCGCGGCACAAAAACGCCGGGTTCCACCATGACGCGCCGTCCGGCAAACCAGGCCCAGCCCAGGATGTACTCCAGCGGGATGCCGGCGACCCTGCGTCGGACGTCGTGGGCCAGATCGATTGGGTTGGAAGCCTCGGCAATGAGGAGTCCCGCCTCCTCCTCGGCGAAAACGCAGCCGGCGCGCCGCAGTTCGGAGACGATACGGGCAAAAGCAGGGGAAGCGGTAGATGATTCAGGAGCCGGCATGGAACGCCCTTTCGGTGAGCCGATGGGCACCCCGCACATGATCTAGGCCAAGCGGACCGGACAGCGGTGGAAGGGTGAACCCGAAACTGGTACAGCGGTAATCGGACTCACCTCCTTCTGCCGTGGCTGGAAATTCCATGCTAACGGACGCCGGGTTGCACCCGAAGGAAGCAGAATTATTGGCAGGATGGAACCATGACCTCCGCCACGGACGACACCATCATCTGGACCGGCACCTACACCCCGGACGGAGGTGGCCGGGCCGAGGGCATCGGCGCCCTCCGCGCGCACCAGGACGGCAGCCTTGAATGGCTGGGCACCGCTGTGGCCGCGCAGTCGCCGTCGTTCGTTGCCGTGCACCCCACGGTGCCCGTTGTGTACGCCGTGGCGGAGCAGCGGAAGATGGTTCAGGCCTACCGCAGGGCTGGAGAGTTTGGCCTGGAGCCCCAAGGGGCACCGCAGCCGGCAGGCGAGGCCACCTGCCATGTTGCCGTTGACCCACATGGACGCTTCGTCACCGCCGCCTGCTGGGGCGACGGCCAAGTCCTTCTCTACGAGCTGGATTCCGACGGCGGCATAACAGGGCGCTTCCCCGCCCCACCGTCGGCGGACCCGCATGCCAGCCTTTCTCCCGGCGAACCACGGCAAAGCCGGGCCCATGCCAGCCTGATGCTCCAGGATGGACGCATCATGACCACTGATCTGGGCCATGACATCCTTCGCGTCTGGAACTATGTGCCCGGCAGAGGCCTGGTCGCGGACCACGAAGTGGCCCTCCCGTTCGGCAGCGGCCCCCGGCACCTGGTGCAGCACTCGAGCGGCAGCGTCTTTGTGGTCTCCGAGTACTCCGTGGAGGTCTTCATCGTCCGGCCCGAAGCGGGCACCTTCGAACTTGTATTCCGGGGCCCGGCCACATCGGGCGGCAGCCAGCAGGGCGACTCCGCGGCCGAGATCTGCCTCAGCCAGGACGGCAGCTACGCCTATGCCGGCGTCCGCGGCACCAACATCATCAGCACCCTGGAGGTCGGCGCCGGCGGCACCGAACTGCTGCCTGTGCAGGACACACCCAGCGGCGGCGACTGGCCCCGTCATCACCTGGTGCGGGGAACGTGGCTGCATGTGGCCCATGAACGCTCAGACAACGTTGCCTCCTTCGCCCTGGACCCGGTCACCGGACTGCCCGGTCCCGTGATCCACGATGTGCACGCGCCATCGCCCACTGCCTTGGTCCCCGCCAGCTGATTGCCCGCCCTGCCGCTGGTTCGGACGGCGCTGAAAGCAGACGTGCCGATAGTCCGGACGGGTCTGACAACAGGCTCAACACTGGTGAGCATCCCACCGCGGAAGGTCATTACCTAAACGCTGGAGTTATCCGGTGCAAGCGCTTACAGTTGTGACGTGGTTCACAAGTCAGCATGTTGTCTTGTGAACCTGGCATCCTCGCCGCACAACCTTGCCACCGCAAGCCTGTACAGCAGCGCCGCTCTCCAGGAAAGGTCTCAACCTTGATATTTCGCACCCCATCCAGCGCGCCCCCGTGTGCAAAAACAACAGCACGCCACCCCGGAACTCCAGCGCGCACAGCCGCTTTCCGGTCGGCAGCAGGGCTCCTCGCAGCAGCTGTCGCCGTTTCCGCCGCAGTAATTCCCGCCCAGGCTGCCCCCGGTACAAAGGATCCGGGTTCGGTAGCCGCGACCCACTCACTCCGTGCCCCTGTCACTGACGAAAACTTCTACTTTGTCATGGCGGACCGGTTCAGCAACGGCAGCACCGCCAACGATCAGGGCGGCCTCGGCTCCGATCCCATGGTGTCCGGTTTTGATCCAACCAAGAAGGGCTTCTACAACGGCGGAGACCTCGCAGGCCTCCTGGACAAGATCGACTACATCCAGGGCCTGGGCACCACCTCCATCTGGCTTACCCCCAGTTTCAAGAACAAGGCCGTCCAGCCGGAGGACAAGTCCGCCGGCTACCACGGCTACTGGATCACCGACTTCACCCAGATCGATCCGCACCTGGGCACCAATGCCGAACTGAAGACGCTCATCGATGAGGCCCACGCCCGCGGCATGAAGGTGTACTTCGACATCATCACCAACCACACTGCCGACGTCATCGGTTACGAGGGCCCCGATGGGAAAGGCGCGCGCAAGGGCTACACCTCCAAGGATGAAGAGCCCTACAGGACCGCGGACGGCGAGGAGTTCGATGACCGTGACTTCGCAGGCTCTGACAGCTTTCCGAAGCTCGACCCCGCGACGTCCTTCCCCTACGTTCCGGTCCTGCAACCGGGAGAAGAGGACCTCAAAGTTCCGGACTGGCTGAACGATCCCACGCTCTACCACAACCGCGGCGACACCACCTTTGCAGGCGAGGACGCCTACTACGGCGACTTCTTCGGCCTGGATGACCTCTTCACCGAGCACCCCACCGTGGTGGACGGCATGAAGGACATCTACAAGACGTGGATCCGCGACTTCGGCGTGGACGGCTTCCGGATCGACACCATGAAGCACGTCAACGACGAGTTCTGGCAGGAATTTGGCCCGGACGTCCTGAACTATGCCAAGGAACAGGGCAAGGAGGAGTTCTTTATGTTCGGCGAGGTCTTCGACACCAGCAAGAGCTTCACCTCGCAGTTCACCACACGGAACCAGATGCAGGCAGTGCTCGACTTCCCGTTCCAGGATGCCGCCCGAAACTTCGCCTCGAAGAGCCAGGGCACGAAGAGCCTGGAGACCTTCTTTGCCGGCGACGACTGGTACACCGACGCCGATTCCAACGTCTACCAGCTGCCCACCTTCCTGGGGAACCACGACATGGGCCGCATTGGAAGCTTCATCGCAGCGGACAACCCCGGGTCAACCGATGCAGAGCAGGTGACCCGCGACCAGCTGGCCCACGAGCTGATGTACTTCTCGCGCGGCAACCCGGTGATCTATTACGGTGACGAGCAGGGCTTCACGGGCCCCGGCGGGGACCAGGACGCCCGGCAGACGCTGTTCGCCAGCCAGGTTCCGGAGTACCTCGACGACGACCTGCTGGGAACCGACGCCACCCACGCGACGGACAACTTCAACACAAGTCACCCCCTGTACGCCAAGATCAGGGAGCTGGCCGCCCTGACGAAGGAGCATCCCGCGCTGCGGGACGGCGCCCACCAGCACCGCTACGCATCCGAGGGTGCCGGAATTTATGCCTTCTCCCGGACGGACGCCGAAGACCAGCGCGAGTATGTGGTGGCACTGAACAACAGTGAGCAGGCCCAGACGGCGGAGGTGCCCACCTACATCACCAAGCGCAACTACACCCGGGTGTACGGGAATGGGGCAGAGGAAGCCAAGACCTCCGCAGACGGAAAGCTGACGGTCACCGTCCCGCCGCTTTCCGCCGTGGTGTACCAGTCCTCAGGCAGGATTCCGCACTCAAAGGACGCTCCCGCCGTCGTCCTCCAGGAGCCGGCCGCGGCGCCCGGTGACAACGGGCGCCTTAAGGTGACGGCCGACGTCGGCGGTTCCTCGTTCTATGAGGTCACCTTCGAAGCGAAGAAGGCAGGCGGGGACTGGCAGGCGATCGGCACCGACGACACGGCGCCCTACCAGGTGTTCCATGATGTGGCGGACTTGAACGCCGGCACTGCTGTGGAGTACCGCGCCACCGTGCTGGACAACGGCGGACACACGGCCACGAGCAGGCCGCGCACGGCAAGCGTTCCTGCCCCGGTGCTGACCCTGCAGAAGCCCGTGGAAGGCAGCAGCGCCAAGGGCACGGTGGAACTCAGCGCCACCGCCGACCCGGAGAAGGCCAGCCATGTGGTGTCCTTCGAGCGCAGCGTGGGCGGCGGTGAGTGGACTGCCGTCGGAACCGACGATTCGTCGCCCGTCTACTCGGTAACAGATGACGTGTCCCGGCTGGCGGACGGCATCACTGTGCGGTACCGCGCCTCCATGACAGGAGCCGGTTTCAACATGGTCAGCGACGTGCGGACCGTGACAGTGGGAGACGCGCCGCAGCCGGACTCTGTGACCGTGGCCGGATCCATGAACCAGCTGATGGGCTGTACCGAACCGTGGCAGCCATCCTGTACACAGGCCATGCTGAAGCTGGACCCCGCGGACAATATCTGGCGCCTGACGGTGGACCTGCCAAAGGGACAGTACGGGTACAAGGCCGCGCTTAACGGCACCTGGGATGTGAGTTACGGAGCCGGCGGCTCGGCCGGCGGAGGGGACATCGTGCTTGACCACCCCGGGGGCACAGTGACGTTCCGCTATGACAACAGCACGCATGTCATCAGTGCCGTGTATGCATCCCAGCAGCCCTCAGCCGTGGCCGTGGCGGGCAGCCTCAACAAGGCATTGGGCTGCGCCACGGACTGGGAGCCCAGCTGCGACCAGGCCCAGCTCACCCTGGACCCGGCTGACCTCGTGTGGAAACTGACCGTCGGGAACCTTCCTGCGGGCAGTTACGAGTTCAAGGCAGCCCTGAATCGTACCTGGGACGTCAGCTACGGCGCGGGCGGGGTGTCCCCCGGGGCCAACATTCTGTATGAGCACGACGGCGGACCGGTCACCTTCCGCTACGACCACGCCACCCACATCATCACGGCGGGTTAGCTAGCCGGAACAGCAGTAACGTAGGCCCGCTTCTACAAGCAACGCGGGGTCACTTTTGGCCGCTCCGACGCATCGGCACGGGCGAAAAGTGACTCCGCGTTGCTGTGTGTCCTCTCTTGGCCTATGGGTGCAAGGCCTCCTCCACCGCCGCGAGGAGCGTGTTGAACCGCGCGTTGGCGGGAAGGTCGTCAAGGAACACTGGCCTGCCGTCCGGTCCACCCAGCGGAACCTGCCAGTTGGGGTAAAGGGCTTCCGTGGTTCCGGGCTGGTTCTGTACGCGCCGCTCCCCCACCGCATCCACGAGTGCCACGCCAAGCAATACCGACGGCGTCTGCGTCAGCAGCAGGTGCAAAGCTTCGATGGTCTGCTCTTCAGACGCGGAAGATCCGCCGCCGGCGCCGCCGTCGGGCAGGTAGCCCCGTTCCCGCAGCAGGGCGAGCATTTTCTCGAGGGACGCGTTGTGCTCGGCGCGCTCCTCCGCTTCGGAGCGCTCCAGCAGGCCAAGCCGGCTTCGCAGGGCCACATGGTCCCCGGCGAGGTACCCGGCGGTGGGCGGCAGGTCGTGCGTGTTGACGCTGGCAAGCGCCTGCGTGCGGTACTTTTCGGGCGCAAGGGGCGAATCGCCGTCGTACTCGAACCAGAGGATGGACGTGCCCATGATGCCGCGCGCGGCAAGGTAGTCCCGCACCCACGGCTCGAAGGTGCCCAGGTCCTCGCCGATCACCACGGCGCCGGCGCGGTGCGCTTCGAGTGCGAGGATGCCAATCAGTGCCTCGTGGTCGTAGCGGACGTAGGCGCCGTCGCCGGGGGCATTGCCCACCGGGATCCACCAGAGCCGGAACAGGCCCAGGATGTGGTCCACGCGGATGCCACCGGCATGCCGCAGCACCGTGGCCAGCATGTTCCTGAACGGCGCGTAGCCGGCCTCGGCCAGGCGGGCGGGATGCCATGGCGGCTGGCCCCAGTCCTGGCCCTGCTGGTTGTACATGTCCGGCGGCGCACCAACACTGGTGGCGGGAGCCAGCACGTCATGCAGGGTCCAGGCGTCGGCGCTGCTGTGGTCGACGCCGACGGCCAGGTCATGGACCACGCCGAGGCGCATTCCCGAGCGCAGTGCAGTCCGTTGGGCATCCTCAAGCTGCTCGTCGCAGATCCACTGCAGCCAGCGGTGGAAGCCAATCCGGTCGGCGAGTTTTTCACGGAGGGCCTCGGCCTCCGGAGTGCCCAAGGCACAGGCGGGATCCTTCCACAGCGGATCATCCGGGGCGAGGTCCTCGCGGATGGCCGACCAGAGCGCAAAGTCGTCCAGGCCACTGCCCGAAATTCGGCAGAAGTCATCAAAGGCGGCCTGCCGGGCCGGCGACCGGCGGGTGTGGTACAGGAGTTCGAGGGCCTGCAGCTTGGCGGCATAGACCGCGTCCCGGTCCAGCCGGTTGGCGTCCTTGTTCAAGCCGGCCACCTCCTCATGGAGCCGCTCCACCAGGGCGCGCTTGCGGGGTTTGAGGTAGGCCAATTCCGGGATGGCTTCGATGCGGATGTACAGCGGGTTAAAGAACCGCCGCGTGGACGGCGAGTACGGCGAGGGCTGGACGGGCGGCACCGGTTCGGCAGCATGCAGCGGGTTGACCAGCACGTAGTCGGCACCCCGGGCACCGCTCAGCGCAGCCAGGTCAGCCAGGTCCGCGAAGTCGCCGATCCCCCACGACCGCTTGGACCGCACCGAATACAGCTGCGTTGCGAGGCCCCAGCCGCGCCGTTTTTCCAATGCTTTGGCAGTTTCCAGCTTCGCGGGAACCACCACCAGGGTGGTCGACGCGCTGGTGCTTTCGGATTCGGCGTGAAGCGTGTGCCAGCCCAGCGGCAAGTCCTGCGGAAGGGCAAAAGTGGCGCGCCCGACGGACACGCCGTCCACGTCGCGGGGCTGCGTTAAGACATCCTGCTGCACAGCTTTCCGGCTGCCCGCCCCTCCTTCGAGCGTGATGGTGAGGTCCGCCATGGCACCCTCCTGCACATGGACCGGAACCTGCGCGGGTTCACCCTGCTGGATCACGACGGCGGGAGGCAGCATCCGCCGCCAGGGCGCCAGCTCCGCTTCCGCAAGGGCTGCCTGGATCTGCTGGTTCGTGTGGGCCTGGACGCCAAGGGCAGCCAGGACTTTGATGAGCGTTTCTTCGGCAACGGCATGGGGCAGACCGTCCCAGCCCTGGAACGAGGTGCCCACTCCGTGCGCGTCGGCCAGCTGTTGGAGGAGGTGGGAGTCCACGGCCCCACGTGCTTCAGCGTCTTGGGCAGCACTTCCGCGGGCACCGGCAGGACCATTCGGTGGATCCACCGGCATCCCTGGCCGTGGTGCGTGCTGCTGGTCTGAAGCCGTCATGCGTGTCCGCCTCGTCTGGTGTGATGGGCCCGAACTTACAGTGCTGCTTGTTGTACCGGCGTTTGCACCCCGCGCACAACCGTTGGTTCAGATTATTGCAGGGCGGCACGGAGACGAAACCGGGCCGCTTCACACCCGGGCTTTCAGCCGTCGTGCCGCAACCTTCCGCTGCGCCTAGCCGGCGTCCGGCGCCGGCCCGGTGGTCCTGCGGATCATCAGCGTCGGCTGGACCAGTGCGGCTTGGGGCTCCTGGCGTCCTTCGATCCGCTCCACCAGGAATTTCGTGGCCAGGGTGCCCATTTCGAACCCGGACTGGTCCACGGTGGTGAGGGCAACCTGTGGAAGAGATGCAGCACGGGCGTTGTCGTAGCCGACCACCGAAAAGTTCTCCGGAATGGGCAGACCCAGCTCGAAGAACCGGGCAAGCACACCGAACGCTGCCATGTCGGTTCCGGTATGCACGGCAGTAGGCGGAGTGTCGCGCTTGAGCATGAAATCAACGGCTGCGGCGCCGCCTTCGTGGTTCCACCGCGATTCGATCACATCCACCTCCTTCTCCAGGCCGTTGCGCACCATTGCCTGAACGTAGCCATCGGCACGAACCGACTGCGGCATGGTGCTCTCGTTCTTCTCCCGGCCGACGTGCTTCAGGTGCGCAATCCGGCGGTGGCCAAGGGACACCAGATGGTCAACAATCAGGGCACTGCCGGCGATGTCGTCACTGGCAACCGTGTCATAACCCTGGCCCGGGCCGTGGCGCCCGAGCACCACGGTGGGGGCGCTTCTGCCGATTCTCTCCAGCTCTTCCTCGGGGCCGAACGGGGCAATCAGTACCAGCCCATCCATCTTCCTGTCCAGCATGGCATCGATCATCTGCTGTTGCTGGGCCAGCCCCATGTCCGCCTCGCCGATGAACACCTGGTAGCCGCGGCTCTCCGCTTCAGCACGGATGCCTTCAATCAGGACGGTGACGAACGTATTGGAGAGATCCACGACGAAGACGCCCAGGGTGAAGCTCCTGCCGCGCATGCCGCGCGCCAGGGCCGAGGGGCGGTACCCCAAGGCTTCCATCGACTCCTCGACGCGCTTTTTCATAACGTCGCTCACGCCGTACGCGCCGCGGAGGACCTTGGAGACAGCAGCACGCGAGACACCCGCGTGCTCGGCAACATCACTGATAGTTGCCCGCTTCTGCTGCCCGTTCACAACGTCCCCATCCGATTGGTTTCTAAAGAAATTGTAGACTGATCTACGAAAATCCCTTGCGCCTTGGACGTGGCGTGGCTTACATTAAAAACGTAGACCGATCTACAAGAAAACTCCCGGCAGTCATCCCTCAGTAATTGGATTGCAATGACTGCTTTGAAACGTTCCACAGGACCTGTAGGGCCTGCGGCTTTACGAGGAGGTAAAGATGAACACCACCCCTAAACGGCGCTGGCCCGTAATCGCCGGAAGCGTGACGGCGGCAGCGCTGATCCTCACCGGCTGCTCCGCCGGCGGAGGCGAAAGCAGCGATGCCAAGACCATTACCTGGCTCGTCGACAACACCGAGAACACCATCACCTACGCGGAAAAGCTCGCCGAAGACTTCAACGCAGCCAACCCGGACATCAAGGTCGAAATTGAAACCCGGCCCCAGGGTGGCGACGGTGACAACATCGTCAAGACGAAACTGGCCACCGGCGATATGGCTGATGTGTTCTCTTACAACACCGGATCGCTGTTCCAGCAGATCAACCCGGAGCAGAACCTGGTGCCCCTTACCAGCGAGCCCTACATGGATAACGTGTTGGATTCCTACAAGCCGGTCGTCACATCCGGCAGCGAGGTCTACGGTGTCCCGGTGGGAACCGGCTCGGCCGGCGGCGTCATGTACAACAAGAAGGTCTACGAACAGCTGGGCCTTTCCGTACCCAAGACCTGGGACGAATTCATGGAGAACAGCCGGAAGATCAAGGACGCCGGCATCGATCCGATCATCCAGACGTACCAGACCACGTGGACATCCCAGCTGTTCGTCCTGGGCGACTTTGCCAACGTTGCCGCGGCCAATCCCACCTTTGCGGAGGACTACACGGCGAACAAGGTCAAATACGCTACCGACCCCGCCGCCATCAAGGGCTTCGAACACCAGGAGGAAGCCTTCAAGGCCGGTCTTTTCAATGAAGATTTCGCCTCTGCCACCTATGCCCAGGGCCTTGAGAAGCTGGTCAACGGGGAAGGCGCCCATTACCCGATCCTCAGCTTCGCGCTGCCCGAGATCCAGGTCAGCTACCCGGACAAGATCAATGACCTGGGCATCTTCCCGCTTCCTAGTGATGACGCATCCAAGAACCCGTTGACCGTCTGGCTGCCCGGCGGCGTTTACCTGCCCAAGTCCACCCAAAACGTGGAGGAAGCCAAGAAGTTCCTGGCCTTCATTGCCAGCAAGGAAGGCTGCGATTCCCAAACCGAAGCCGTGGGCGCAAACGGCCCCTATCTGGTGGAGGGGTGCGACCTGCCTGATGATGTCCCGGCTGCGGTGAAGGACATGCTGCCGTTCTTCGAGGACGAGAGCAAGAACAGCCCGGCCCTCGAGTTCCTTTCCCCCGTCAAGGGCCCGGCCCTGGAACAGATCACCGTCGAGGTGGGTTCGGGCATCCGTTCGGCCAAGGACGGCGCCGCCCTCTACGACGAGGACGTCAAGAAGCAGGCTCAGCAGCTGAACCTGCCCGGCTGGAACTGACCTCCGCCACCAACCCTGCCGTCCGGGCCGCACGCCGGCCCGGACGGCAACTGGAGATACTGACATGACAACCAACACCACCGTGGCCGCTCCTGCCGGGCGGACCCTGACAGCCGCGGCACCCAAGAGGCGCCAGCGCAAGTCGTCCTACCCCTACTGGTTCTACCTGCCGGCCGCGCTCGTCTATACAACCCTGTTTCTGGTTCCGACCTTTGCCTCGTTCTTCTTCAGCTTCACGCGCTGGAACCTGACCGAGTTCACGTGGATCGGCATGGACAACTTCGTCCAGTTCTTCTCGGAACCGGCGCTCCTCAAAGGGCTGACCAACACCTTCATCTACGGCGTGGTGACCTCCACGCTCAAGGTGGTCCTCGGAATGCTGCTGGCGGTGCTCCTCACCTCGCAGATTATTGCCCGCGGCTACCTCCGTTCCGTGATCTTCTTCCCCGTCCTGCTCAGCAGCATCGGCGTCGGCATTGTCTTCACCGTGCTGATGGACCCCTCCCGGGGCATGATCAACGAAGCGCTCGCCGTCGTCGGCATCGAGGGCCCGAAGTGGCTCACGGACCCTGCCTGGGCGCTGATGTCGGTAGCCTTCGTGGACGTCTGGAAGGGCGTTGGCCTCGCGACCGTTATCTTCATCGCAGGCATCGTGTCCATTCCGCAGGAGTATTTCGAGGCCGCCAAAGTTGACGGCGCCAGCTCATTCAAGAGCTTCTGGAATATCACCGTGCCGCTGGCCCGTCCCGCAACCGCAACCGTCATCATCCTGTCCCTGATCGGCGGGCTGCGTTCCTTCGACCTGATCTGGGCCATGACCAAGGGCGGCCCTGGCTTCACCTCGGACGTCATCGCCTCGGTGATCTACAAGCAGTACCAGGCGGGCTTCTACGGGCTCTCCACCGCCGGCAACGTGGTTCTGTTCCTGATTGTCACGGCCGTCATCGTGCCCCTGTCCATGATCCTGAACCGCAAGGAGGTAGAGGCATGACCGCCGCCCTGAAGCGCTACGGCGTGGGAATCCTGGCCATCGCCGTCACCGTGGTGCTGTTTGTCATCCCGCTGCTCTTTATGGCCCTGACCGCCATGAAGGACCGCCGGGAAGCCAACAAGCTCGAATTTTCCTGGCCCACCAACTTCGCCCTGATCGAGAACTTCCAGGAAGTCCTCTCCGCCCGCAGGTTCATGCTGGTCACGGCCTTCATCAACAGCACCATCCTCACCGTCGCCAGCGTAGCCATCATGGTGATCCTGGCGGCCATGGTTGCCTGGGTACTGCAGCGCCGCCGCAGCCGCTGGAATCCGCTGATCAATTTCCTGATCCTGTCCGGCCTGATCATCCCGCCTGCCGTGGTGCCCACCATCTGGGTCCTCCAAGGACTGGGGCTGTTCAAGACCCTGCCCGGCCTGATCCTCATCGAAGTCGCGTTTGGATTGTCGTTCTGCATCATGCTGTTCCGGGCGTTCATCTCCACCATTCCCCGTGAACTGGACGAGGCTGCGGTCATTGACGGGTGCGGGCCCGTGCGGCTCTTCTTCCGGGTGATCTTCCCGCTGCTGCGCTCGGTGATCGTCACGGTGATCGTGGTGCAGTCCGTGGCCGTCTTCAACGATTTCCAGCACCCGCTCTACTTCCTGCCCGGGGACGCCAACGCCACTGTCCAGCTGACCCTGTTCAACTTCCAGAGCCAGTTCACCACCGCCTACAACCTGCTCTTCATGAACATCCTGCTGATCACCATCCCGCCGCTGGTCATGTACCTGTTCTTCAACCGCCAGATCGTGGCCGGAATGACTGCCGGCGCCGTCAAGGGCTAGGACCCGGACCCCTTACACCAACTCCGCGGTGGCCCTGCCGCCGCCCCCACGTTCATCACCCCTGCATGGAAGAGGCCTTATGTCTGCCACCGTCCAACCGGTGACCTGCGAGCATCTTCCCGGTGCCTTGGGCATCGGGACCGCAACACCCCGTATCTCCTGGAAGACCCGCGCCGAGCCCGGCTGGGCCCAGTCCGCCTACCAGGTGTCCGTGACCTCGGCGGCGGGCACCTGGCTCAGTGAGCGCATTGAGTCGCAGGATTCGGTGCTTCAGCCGTGGCCAGCCCGGCCGCTCGGTTCCGGCGAGCGCGCGGACGTCAGCGTGCGGCTTTGGGGGGAGGCAGATAAGGCGCCCGGCCCCTGGAGTCCCGCCGCCGCCGTCGAAACCGGCCTGCTGTCACCTGCTGACTGGACGGCAACCCCCATCACCCCTGCCTGGGATGAGGACCCGGATTCGGACCGGCGTCCGCCGCTGCTGCGGCGCGGTTTCACGCTGTCCAGGCCGGTGGCGTCGGCCCGCCTGTACGTCACCGCGCACGGGCTGTACGAAATGGAGGTCAACGGAACCCGGATCGGAAGCGACGCCTTCTCCCCCGGCTGGACCGTGTACGGCAAACGGCTGCGCTACTACACCTACGACGTCACGGCCCAGCTCGCCGAGGGCGAGAATGCCATGGGCGCCTGGCTGGCAGATGGTTGGTATCGCGGCCGTTTCGGCTTCCACGGCGGGCACCGGAACCTCTACGGGGACAAGGTGGCGCTGCTGGCGCAGCTGCATGTCACGCACGACGACGGCTCCGTCACCATAGTGGGAACGGACAGCGAGTGGAAGGCCGCCTTCGGGCCCATCCTGTTCACCGGCCTGTACGAGGGCGAGGACCACGATGCCCGCCAGCTCCCCGCGGGCTGGAGCAGTAAGGGGTTCGACGACGGCGGCTGGCAGCCCGTTGCCGCCGTCACCAGGGACCCTGCCACCCTGGTGGCTCCCGAAGGTCCTCCGGTCCGGTGCACCGATGAAGTGAAGCCGGTGAACGTCTCCACGTCGCCGTCGGGGAAGCTCATCCTGGATTTCGGGCAAAACCTCGTGGGCAGGCTTCGGATCACTGTCCACGGCGAAGCAGGCGCCAAAGTCACCTTGCGCCATGCCGAGGTTCTGCAGGACGGCGAGCTCTACACGCGGCCGCTGCGGGGAGCAGCCGCGACGGACGTCTACACCCTGGCAGGCGGAGCACCGGAAACGTGGGAGCCGCGCTTCACCATCCACGGCTTCCGGTACGCCGAGATTGAGGGCTGGACCGGCGGGGACGTCGCCCAAAACGTCGTGGCCCGCGTCTACCACACCGACATGGAACGCACCGGCTGGTTCGAGTGTTCCGACGCCGGCCTGAACCGGCTGCACGAAAACGTCCGCTGGAGCATGAAGGGTAACTTCGTGGACATCCCCACCGACTGCCCGCAACGCGACGAGCGCCTGGGCTGGACCGGGGACCTCCAGGTTTTCGCTCCCACCGCCACCTTCCTCTATGACTGCTCGGGCATGCTCTCCTCGTGGCTCAAGGACGTGGCCGCCGAACAATCGCCGGACGGGACCGTTCCCTGGTACGTTCCCGTCATTCCCGGCGGGGACTACTGGACGCCCGTGCGGCCCGGTGCGGTCTGGGGCGACGTCGCGGTCCTCACTCCGTGGGTCCTCCATGAACGGTTCAACGATCCCGGGATCCTGGCTGACCAGTACCCCAGCGCGAAAGCGTGGGTGGACCTGCTGGACAAGCTGGCCGGAGACAGCCACTTGTGGAATACAGGTTTTCAGCTGGGTGACTGGCTGGACCCCAGCGCCCCGCCCGAAAAGCCGAGCGAGGCAAAGACCGACCGCCATCTGGTGGCGAGCGCATACTTTGCCTGGTCTGCCCGTCACCTTGCCAAAATGGCCGGCGTCCTGGGCAAGTCCGGGGATGAGCTGCACTACCTGGAGCTGGCGCGGGCTGCGGCTGACGCCTTCGCCGCTGAGTACATCCTGCCTGATGGCCGGATGACCAGCGACGCACAGACCGCGTACGCGCTGGCTATTGTGTTTGACCTCTTTCCCACTGTGGAGCTCCGGCAGCTCGCCGGGAAGCGGCTGGCCGGGCTGGTGCGGGAAGCCGGCAACCGGATCGCCACAGGCTTCGCCGGAACCCCGGTGATCACCGACGCGCTGACCCAAGTGGATGAGCTGGAAACTGCGTACGATCTGCTGTTGGAGAAGGAGTGCCCCTCCTGGCTCTACTCAGTAGAACAGGGAGGGACCACCATTTGGGAACGGTGGGATTCGCTGCTTCCCGACGGCACCGTCAATCCCGGCGAAATGACGTCCTTCAACCACTACGCGCTGGGCGCGGTGGCGGACTGGATGCACCGCTGCGTCGCCGGGTTGGCGCCCATGGAGCCTGGATACAGGCGGATCCTCTTCCGGCCGCAGCCCGGCGGCGGCCTCACCTGGGCCTCGGCGGCACATGAAACCCCCTACGGACGGGCCGCCATTTCATGGCGCACCACTGCTGCAGGCCTGAGCGTAGAGGTTGAGGTGCCCACCGGAACCACTGCACGGGTGGAGCTGCCCGGGCAGGAACCTGTGGAGGTCGGCTCCGGAAGGTTCGACTACACGGTGGCCGCAGTCTCCTAAAGGTGCTGCCGCACCTGTAGCGCCGTCCGGTTGGAACCGGAGCTGCTATCCGCAGCGCCGGTTCCAGCCGGACTTCCTCCATGCCCTCCCGTTGAGGGCTCCCAGTGTGTGGTTCAAGGCCCGCAGTGCGCGGTTCAGGGCTCGAAGTGCGTGGTGACCGCTCCACCATTCACCCGCACCAGGATGTCCGCCGCCAGTTCCCGGAGCTTCTGGTTGCGGTGGCTGGACGCCTTGGTGAGGAGCGCCATCGCCTCTTCCTGGGAGCAGCGGTTCTGGGCCATGATCACGCCACAGGCGAGGTCGATGGTGGTGCGGTGTTCCATGGCTGCCGTCAGGTCATCGGCAAGGTTCTGCGCATCGGCAATCTTCAGGGCCAGCCGGAGTGCACGGCCGGCGAGGTCCGCAAAGCCTTGTGCCGTGGAGATGACGGCATCGGAGAAGACCCCGGGTTCGGAAGCAAAGAAGTTCAGCGCGGCCGACTGGTGCTGGTCCAGTTCCAGGGGAACTCCCAGGGCGCTGCGGCAGCCGTGTTCGGCGAGGACTTTCCGGTACTGCGGCCAGCGCGGTTCCGTGTCCACGTCTGCCAGGACAACGGGCTTCATTATCTCCAGTGCGGTCAGGCAAGGCCCTTGGCCCAGCGCCTGTTCCAGCTCGTCCAGCTCGCGTGCGCGGTCGCTGTTGCCCGCAACCGTGGTGCTGCGCTTGCGCCGCCGGAGCGTGACGCCGCATTCGATGACCGAACCGGCGGATTCGGACACAGATGACGCCGCCACCGTGGACAGCTCGCCGAGGAAGCCGTTCACGTTGGTGCTGCCGATTATCAGGTCGTGCAGCTTAGCGAACTGCTCGTCAGAACTTGGGGTGGCCATTCCCCAATATAAGCCTGGGGACGGGCTCGGCGCGCGCCATAAAACGTCATCGCGGCACTTCATGGTTACTCCGTGCGTCGAAAAGAGAAGGACTAAGGCAGGAATCTTCAGGCCTTCGACGGATCTGTGTAGCCTCGTGACGATCAAGGGCATGCAACGCAAGGCATCGGGAGGAGACCGGGGATGAGCCTCAGCGAACTGCGGGTGTTCGGGCGGTCGGGGACCCCCATCAGTCCGCTCACTTTGGGCACCATGAATTTCGGCGAAGGAACGGGCGGGCCGTCCGGCGCGCCCACCGGCGCCGAGGAGAGCATCCGCATCATCCACGCGGCGCTCGACGCCGGGATCACCGCCGTCGACACCGCAGACGTCTACTCACAGGGCCAGTCCGAGCAGGTGGTGGGCAGGGCACTGCGCGGCCGCCGCGACGACGTCTTCCTCGCCACCAAGTTCCACGGACAAATGAGCGCCAACCCCGCCCATTCGGGAAACTCGCGCCGCTGGATCAGCCAGGCCGTGGAGGGAAGCCTCCGCAGGCTGCAGACCGACCGCATCGACCTGTACCAGGCCCACCGGCCGGACTACAACACCGATGTCCTGGAAACCATCACCACCCTCAACGACCTGATCCGGCAGGGCAAGATCCTCTACTACGGCACGTCCGTGTTCACCCCCGCGCAGCTCGTGGAGGCGCAGTGGCTGGCCACCACCAACCACCTCATTCCGCCGCTGGGCAACCAGGTGCCGTACTCCATGCTGGTTCGCGGCAACGAGCGCGACGTGCTGCCCATCGCCCAGCAGTACGGCCTGGGCGTCCTGGCCTACGGCCCGCTGGCAGGCGGCTGGCTGTCCGGCAACTTTGTGCTCGAGTCGGGCCAGGCGCCCACCCGGGTCCATTCGCTCCCCGGACGGTATGACATCTCCGGACCGTCCAGCGAGCGCAAACTCCTGGCCGCGGACTCACTGGCCCGGCTGGCGGACAAGCTGGAGCTCTCGCTCGTGGACCTGGCGGTTGGCTTTGCCCTGGCCCACCCGGCCATCAGCAGCGTGATCATCGGCCCGCGCAACGAGGAGCACCTGCAGGCATACCTGCGCGCGGCGGATGTCCGGCTCGGCGAATCCGTCCTGGACGCCATCGATGACCTGGTGCCGCCGGGCACCAACTTCGTGGAGCGCGACGCCGGCGCCATCGTCCCGTCCATAGAGTTCGCGGAACTGCGACGGCGGTAGCTGCGGTGGGCTGGCCCCGTCGCCGGACACGGCGCAGGGCCACGTGGCAACCCGGCCAGAACGCCAGGGCGGGGAGTCCCGCCAAGATCAGCCTCTAACCCGCTTTGGCCGTGCCGTCCATAAAGACCAGCTGGTCCGAAGAGAAGGGCTGGGTGGAGAGGGGCGTCAAGCCCGGCGCCGGCAGGTCTTGACTGGGCGGGATAAGGCTCCTACGGTCAATACCGATATCCGCATCTCGTGAAATGCAGGGGCATGCCATGCCAATGTCCGAAGAGGAGCGGAGGCTGCTCAAGGAGCTGGAGCTGGGCCTGATTGCCGACGATCCCCACCTGGCCATGGAGCTGCTCTCCGGTTACCCGGCCCGCCGCTTTCCGGCAGGCCTTTTCACTGGCTCAGCCGTTTGCCTGATAGGGCTGGTACTCCTGATGACGGGAATCGGCAGCGAGGGGCCTGCCGCCGTCGTCCTGGGTATTTTGCTGCTGGGGCTGGGCGCCTGCCTGGTCCTGGCCCGGTTCTTCCCCCACTGGCAGCGGCGCCGGGAACAGCCCACCGGTTGACCCGTGCCCGCTGCCGCCCGGCGTGCGCCCCCTGGCACGGCGGGCGACCGGCGTCAGGATGAACAGGCTTCCCAGGACGACGGCGGCGCCGAGCCAGCCAAGTGCCGGGAGCCGTTCCCCCACCACCAGCACGGCGAGGACCGCGGCCACCACCGTTTCCAGCAGGGAGATGCCGGTGGCAGTGCTTGCCCGGATGCGGGCCAGCCCCCAGCCGAACAGGACGTACCCTGCGAACATCGGAACGAGCGCCATGTAGGCGCCCACCGAGAAGTTGGTCCACGACTCCAGCAGCGGCCTGCCCGTCACAGCGAGCAACGGCATCAGCAGCAGCCCGCCAATGCCGAAAACCGCGCCCATGGCGGCCCTGGACGTGATCCCGCCGCCGATCAGCCGGTGTGCTGCCCAGGAATAGAGGGCGTACGTGCCGCCGGCCACCAGCCCCAGCAGGATGCCCACGGTCGAGGCCCACGGGCCGGCGCTTTCGGAGCCGGACGGGCTATGGCCGGCAAAGGACAGCAGCCCCGCGCCGGCCACTCCGAGCACCGCACCGATGACCCACCGCCGGGTGAGCGGCTTGCGGTCCGCGAACCGCTCGATCAGCGCCGCGGCAACGGGGGCCGAACCGATTGAGACCACGGTTCCGATGGCCACCCCGGAAAAATGCATCGAGCTGTAGAAGGCAAGGGGGTAGACGGCAACGGCTGCTGCCGCCAGGGATACCAGGCGCCATCGCTCCAGCAGGCCGTGCCGCTGGTCCATGATGTGCCTGGCCGCGTACACCGCCTGCAGCAGCCCGCCGATGCCCATCGCTACGGCTCCGATGGCAAGCGGGCTCACGGACGGGGCAAACGTGGCCGCTGTTCCTGTGGTTCCCCAGAGTATTGACGCCGCCACGACAAAGAGGGCGCCCCAGAGCGGGGCGTTCGGGTGGCTGTGATCTGCTGTCACAGGTCTTCCAGCATCCGCATGGCGATGGCCCGGGCATCCTGGAGCCGGTCATCGCTGCCTTCCAGGCCCGCCCTGGCCATGGCACCCTCCAGCAGGAAGGACAGGTGCCGGGCCAGGTCCGCGGCCCGTTCTTCCTCCCCCGGCAGCAGCCCGGCCACACGCTCCGCCAGGAGGCTTTCCACTTCGTCCTTATGCTGCCGGACGGCAAGCCTGCCGGGGTCGCCCGCCGGCAGTTCCGCTGCCGCATTGAGGAGGCCGCAGCCCCGGAAACCGTGGCTGTAGGCGGCGTTGGCGTGGTCCACATAGGCGTCGAAGATGGCAAGTACGCCGTCCCGGGGACCCCTCGCCGCCTCCAGCCTCCCCCGGTACAGGCTGAGCCATTCCTCATGCCGGGCTTCCAGGTAGGCCGCCACCAGGTCGGCTTTGGACGAGAAGTTGTTGTACAGGCTCTTCTTTGCCACTCCCGCTTCCGCGGTAATCGTGTCGATACCGGTGGCGGCGACGCCCCGGGCGTAGAACAGCCGGGAAGCGGCGTCGAGGAGCAATTCCCGGGCCCGACGCCTGGGCGGGATGGAAACGTTGTGGGACATACAGCTCCTTGGAGTAGGTAGACCAGTCTACCTACCTGGAGGGATTTCACCAGCCTGCTCGGGCAATCCCCTGCACTATGGCCAGGACCGGTGATTCGTGCTGGGATATTGACGGGATGGAAGCGTCGGGAGGCGATGGCCGTGGGTTCGATGGACGGACGCGTTGCGCTGGTGACCGGGGCGACGGGCGGCCTGGCAAAGGCAGTGGCCGCCGGCCTGGCCCGGGAAGGCGCCACGGTCGTGGTGGTGGGCCGCACCGTGGCGCGGGCGGACGAAGCGGCGGGGGAAATTCGCACCCGCGTTCCCGCAGCGACGCTTGAGCCGCTCGCCTGCGATCTTTCCCTGCAGTCCTCGATCCGTTCCGCCGCGGACACGTTCCTGTCCCGGCATGACCGGCTGGACGTCCTGGTCAACGCCGCGGGGGTGTTCCGCAAGGAACGCCATGAGACGCCTGACGGGCTTGAACTCACGTTTGCCACCAACGTGATGTCCTACTTCCTGCTGACGAGCCTCCTGTTGGACGCCCTAAAGAGAGGCGCCGCCACCAACGGGTCTGCACGGATTGTGAACATCGCTTCGAGGTACGGGAATACGGGGCTCACCTTTGACGACCTGCAGACGGCCAAGGGCAAGTACAGCTACCTCCGCTCCACTCCCCCAACCATGCTCGCCCGTGTCCTCCTGACACAGGAGTTCGCGGAGCGGCTGAAGGGATCCGGCGTTGTGGCAAACGCTGCACATCCGGGCCTGGTCAAGAACACCGCACTGCTGCGGGACGTGGGCGGGCCGTTCCAGTGGGTCACCAACACATTCGGCAGCCCTGCCGAAAAGGCTGCCGACACCCCTCTGTGGCTGGCCACCTCAAACGAAACTGCTGGAGTTACCGGCAAGCTGTGGGCCCGGCGCAAGGAACTGCCGACGCCGGGAATGGGCTCCGACCCGCAGGCCCGCCGGCGGCTCTGGGGAGAGTGTTCCCGGCTGGCCAATCGCTCGTAAGGCGACCTTCTCCCGCAGGCGCCGGGTCTCGAGTCTCGCATCTCGCACAATCCTTCACAGCCACGGCGGCGCCCGTTCAGCCGCACCTTGCCGTCCGACGCAGCTCCTCACGCCCTGCCCACAGTGTCTTGACAGGCCCCTGCGCCGGTTCTAAATTCAAGGTATTCCTTTTTAGAGCGAGGAGCCATGCTTTCTCCCACAATGCATCTCTACACCGGCGCAGTTGCACCGGCCCGGGCTTCCGGAGGCCAAGCCCGGAGCGGGGCGGCATGAGATGGACTGGCAAGGGTGGGCCCTCTTCGGACTGCTCGCAACGGCGGCACTGACAGTTGTCCTGATCGCCGCTCAGATGGCAGGACTCACGCGGCTTGACCTTCCACTGGTGCTAGGCACCATGGTGACGCCGGATCCGGACCGGGCACGGGCGGTGGGCTTCTTCATCCACCTCGTGGTGGGCCAGGTGTTCGCCCTCGGGTACGCCGCAACGTTCGCACTGCTGGGCCGGGCAACCTGGTGGATCGGCGCACTGCTGGGGCTCCTGCACGTGGCGGTGGCGCTGACTGTCATCCTGCCCCTGCTGCCGGGCGTCCATCCGAGGATGGCGTCCACCAGGGCGGGCCCCGGAACCGCAGCCGTGCTGGAGCCCCCCGGGCTGCTGGGACTGAACTACGGCATCCAAACGCCGGCAGTCGCCGTCGTGGCCCATCTGGTCTACGGCGCCATGCTCGGGCTCCTGTTGAGGGCACTGTGAAACCCGGGCCCGGGACGCGGCAACAGGCCATGCCCGGCGGGAAAGCCACGGCACCACCCCTTCCGGCTCACCCACCTCCCCTTCCCGCCCACCCCTGGCAGCCGGCACCCATCGCCGACTACGGCCTGGTGGGCGACACCCGGACGGCGGCCCTGGTGTCCGCCCGGGGATCGGTGGACTGGATGTGTGCTCCGGCTTTCGACGGCGAACCCATCTTCGGTGCCCTGCTGGGAGGAGAGGAGGCCGGCTGGTTTGTTGCAGGTCCCGCCGGACCGGCTGAACTGGCAACGCGCCGGTACCGGGGCAACACCGCCACCCTGGAAACCGTCTGGCAGTCCGGCAAGGGACGGCTGACCCTGACTGAGGCGATGGTGGCCGAAGTATCGGGTGCCCTTCTCCCGGCGACGGTCCTTGTCAGGCGACTCAGTGCTGAAGGTGCCCCGGTGACCGCTACCGTCGATTTCAATCCGCGCCTGGGCGAAAACCACCGCCGGCCACGGGTGAGCAAACGCGGCCGGGACATCGTCTGTGAGTGGGGACCGCTGGCGCTCTCGCTGGGCTGCAGTACGGAGTTTCCGTTGGAATGCGGCACGCAGCAGACCTTGACCGTGCATCCCGGCCGGCCGGTGACACTGGTCCTCGCACTGGCGTACGGGGAACCGCTCATCCATCTGGACCCATCGGCAGCCTGGGACCTGCTCCGCCGGGACGAACAGCGGTGGGAGGCGTGGTCGGAGGCGGTCGACGCGGACATGCCGTTCCGCGCGCACGTGCTGCGGAGCCTGCTCACCCTCCGGCTGCTCACCTACTCCCCCTCCGGCGCTCCGGTCGCCGCCCCCACAACATCCTTGCCGGAGGACCCCGGCGGAATACGGAACTGGGACTACAGGTACGCCTGGCCGCGGGACGCAAGCATCGGCGTCGGCGCCTTTTTGCGGGCAGGCAAAACCGACGAAGCCCTCGCTTTCCTCGGCTGGCTGCTGCATGCCAGCCGGCTCCAGCGTCCCCGGCTCTCCGCACTGCTGACGCTGGCCGGCGGGCATGTTCCCCGGGAACGGGTGCTTCAGGGCTGGCCCGGCTACGCGGGGAGCAGGCCGGTGCGGACCGGCAACGGCGCGGCCGGTCAACACCAGCTGGACGGATACGGCTGGGTGCTGGACGCGGCATCCGTCCTGGTGGGCGGCGGCCACCCGCTCTATTCGGAAACGTGGCGGGCCATGCGCGGGTTTGCCGACCTTGTGGCGTCGCAATGGGGTGAACCCGATGCCGGCATCTGGGAGATCCGCGCTGACGCCGCCCACCATGTCCATTCCAAACTGATGGCCTGGCTTGCACTGGACAGGGCGCTGCGCATCGGAACCACGCACCGCCTCAGCAGCGGCCACCGCCGTCGCTGGCAGCTGGCGCGGGATGCGCTTGCGGCTGAGATCCGCAGCAAAGGCGTGGATCCGGCCCGGAACACGTACACCCGGACCTACGGTTCGCAGGACCTGGACGCCGCCCTGCTGGTTCTTCCGCTGATTGGACTGGACGAACCGGAATCGGCCAGGGTCCGGGCCACCGTGGATGCCGTCAGGACGGAATTGGCCGCCGGCGGCCCCCTGCTGTACCGGTACCCGCCGGGGAAGGACGGGCTGGCCGGCGGCGAAGGCGCCTTCTTCCCGTGTTCCTTCTGGCTGGTGCAGGCGTTGGCCATGACCGGCAGGAGCGCCGAGGCGGAGGCAGCATTCCGCTCCCTGCTGGACCTGGCTTCCCCGCTGGGGCTCTTCAGCGAAGAGCTGGACCCTGCATCAGGTGCGCTCCTGGGCAACTACCCGCAGGCCCTCACCCACGCCGCGCTGGTCCAGGCCGCTTTGGCGCTCCGGGACAACCCGCCCATGGACGCAGGGAAAGCCCCACACCCGGCTGGACCATAAAGTGAGCCGGCCACTGAGCCGGCAAGCCAAGCAGCAGGAACCCATCGGCTTCGTGGGAGCCGTGGCTGCCGCGGTCCCCGCGCTATGGCGTCTGCAACCGTAATTCAGTATCTTGGCAGCGCCGGGAATATCTGGGGACCGCCCCGGGTTTTCGCTCTGTCCAGAATAATCTGGGCACCAGAAGCCGGACAGGAGAACGCATCAATGGCAGTTGACTACGACGCTCCGCGGGTGACACCGGAGGAAGAACCCAATGTCGCCCTGGAGGAGCTCAAGACCGAGAAGCCGGGGCGCCGGGAGGCAACCCCCGACGTTGACGAGACGGACCTCGCGGACAGCTTTGAGCTGCCCGGAGCCGACCTTTCGAACGAGGAACTCCAGATCCAGGTGGTTCCGGTCCAGGCCGACGAATTCACCTGTATGTCCTGTTTCCTGGTTCACCACCGCAGCCAGTTGGCGAGGGAAAAGGACGGCAACAAGTACTGCCGGGAGTGCGAGTCCTGACGGGGAGCAGCTGCAGGGCGGAAGCGGGCCACTCCGCTTCCGCCGGGAATCACAGCTGCCTGGGGTTTTGGTTTTCATCCATTGGAATTTCCGGTCGTGGCCGGAGCTGCTGCCAGCCATGATGTAGGTCACGCTCCGGCAAGGGCCGGCCGACTGGAAAGAAGGAAACCATGTCCCTCAGCGTTGAGGAAATGAACACCCAGCTCCCGGCAGCCAACGTGCTGCCCGGCGAAGCGGTCCCCTACTACATGGCGTCCGGCGAGGGCGCACGCTACGAAATCAATGGCCAGCTGGTGACGGTAATCGCCCGCGCGGCGGACACCGGCGGCATCTTCAGCGCCGCCTACATCTCGGGCGGCATGGGCGCGGAATCCCCCTTCGTGAGCCACAAGGTGGAGCACAAGACCCTCTATGTTTTTGACGGCATCCTGCACGTCTGGCTGCCCGGCGAAAGCCGGATCCTCACCCCGGGCGACTCGGTCGTCATCCCGCCGAACACCCCGCACGCCTACCGAATGGCCAGCCACTACACCCGCTTCCTGAACTGGATGACCCCCGGCGGCGCGGAGGCGTACTACGAGCGGGTGGGCACCCCCATCGATTCCCACGTCCCGCCGGTGCGCGCCGGCCACTCGGCAAGCCTGCAGGAGCAGGCCGAGGTGGGTGCCGAGTTCGGCATCACCTTCCCCGACGTGGAGCGCGTGGCCCCTTCGTTCAAGCACGACGCCGGCCTGCCGCCCACGCAGAGCCCCTACTTCCTCAGTGCCGGGGAAGGCGAGCGCCTGGTCAGCTACCAGACCATGTTCACCTACCTGTCCCGGCCCGCCAACACCGGCTCCAACTACTTCGCGGTGCACACCAAAGGCGCCAAGTCGCCCTACATTCCGCTGCACTTCCACTCCGAGCACACGGAGAACTTCATCTGCACGGAGGGCCGGATGTGGCTGTACGCCAACGGCCGGGAGGTGCTGCTGACCAAGGGCGACTTTGTGCATGCCCCCGCCGGCACCATCCACTCGTTCGCGTTCGATTCCCACAACACCCAGATGCTGGGCTTCCTGACGCCGTCCGTCTTCAACGGCTTCTTCGAGTACTTCAACAAGCCCACCGAGGACTACATGTACACCGAGGGCGGCGAGCCCTACATGGACATGGAGGGCTTCGGCCGGGCCCAGGCCGAGATGGACCTGACCGTGGTGGGTCCCCCGCCGCAGCGCCGCGCCGCACTCGACATCCCCTAGCCTCCCGCCGCAACGCCAAAAAGCAGCACCAAAGAAGGCCCGGACTTTTGAAAGCCCGGGCCTTCTTGCTGTCTTAGCGGGCCTGCTTCACCAGTTCACGGCCGTAGTCGTTGCCGTTGGGCGTGCGGACCACGGTGTGCATGTGGAACGGGGCGGGCTGGTCGTTGCTGAGGAACACGCCGGTGTGGTGGTCGAGTTCCAGGACCGCCACCGGGCTTTGGATCCGGAAGTAGAACGCTTCCTCACCTTTCCAGCCGCCGATCCAGCTGAAGAAGGTCTCGCCATAGTGCTCCTGGATCTCCCGCCGTCGGGCAGCCCTCGGACCATCCGGGAGGTAGGCGATGAAGTCGTCCACCACGGCATCCAGCAGCGCACGGGCCTCCGCCGGCATGCCGGTCACCGGGATGCCCTCGTACGGGATCTCCCGGTTGTCTTGGAAGCAGCCGCCCAGGTGGCGTTCGTCGCCGGGATGGATGCGCCCCTCGGGCATGGCGGGATCCACCATCTCCTGGTACACGGTTGCCTCCGCCCGGAGGCCGTCCGGCAGCGCAGCCATCAGAGCGCGGGCCAAGGCGATCCGTTCCTTGAACACCTTGACCCCCTTGTAGGGGCCGTCGTCGATCATGTCCGGCTCGGCACCCATGAACACAGGTGAGATGACCAGCTGCGTCCCGGCCACCAGGCAGTTCAGCGCGGCGTGATGGCCGAAAATCTGCCATCCCCAGGGCTCGGTCTCGGACGGCTCGCCATACAGGGCCACGTTGTAGCTGAACTCGTTCATCAGCAGCGGCAACTCCACCAGGTCACCCAGGAATCCGTTGATCCGCATCAGGTTCCGCACCAGCCCGTAGCCCTCGGCGCTCAGGCTTGCCTCCACCAGCGCCAAGGCTGCGTCGCGGACCGGCGGTTCCAGCTCATCCAGCCGCAGCCCGGTATCGTGCTGCATGAACTCGGGGTTGGCCCAGCTCTGCCATTCCGGAGCGTCGACGGCGTAGCACAGCTTCCGCTTCTGCTCGGGCGTGACCGCTCCGAGCAGCTTGCCGGCTGCCGCCACCATTTCCGCCGTCGGCGCTTCTTCGCCGGGACGTGCGGCGGCCAGCGGAAACAGGCCTTCACGGCGGACGCCGTCGCTGGTGATGCCGCTAAAGGGCTGCGGATAGAGCTTTTTCCAGCCTTCAATCATGGGCCCGGCGAAGGAATCGGTGGTGGCCGCTTCCGCATATTCGCGGGCGTTCAGGCCCCGGATTTCCGCCACCCGGGGGTGGTCCGGGGCAAAAAGGAAGTCACGGAATGACAGCGTCGACACGGGTGCTCCTGAAATGGTCGTGGGATGCCGGAGATTCGAAGGCCGGCTCCTGGGATTCCGGCTGCCTGGATTCCGACTGCCGGGCTGCTGCCCAGCCGGCGGCGGTGGACAGTGCTGCGGCCGCAGCTTCGGTGGAGCTGCCGCGCCATGCCACGTGCTGGTCCGGACGGACCAGCACGGCGTCCGCTCCCCACAGCTCGGAGGGCGGTGTTCCGTCATCGAAAGGGCCGACGGCGGCAACGGCCACCGGGATGCCCAGCCGGGCGGCGGCGTCCAGCACCGGCGCAAACGCCTCGGCTGCGGGCACTCCACCCAGCACACCGGCGTCGGCCAGCAGGGTGAAGCCCGCGCCCAGCCGGCTGTAGACAGACGTGGAGTCAGCCAGCCAGGCGTGCGGCAGCAGTGCGCCGGGGCTCGCGGAGGGAACATAGCGGATGGGGTCCTCGGCGGGGACTGGCGAACCGTCGGGCACCACCATGGATGAATCACCGTAGGCATACCCAAGCACCAGGCCCAGGGAATCGAACTCGCTTTGCTTCACGGCGAGTGCCTGCTCCGCCGCCTGCCGGGCGGCTTCGCCTGACGGGCCTGCGGCGACCAGGTCAGGGTCGGCGAAATGGTAGGCCAGTGCCTTGCCGTTGGCCGCGGCGTCGCTGATGGTGCGGGCGGCCACCGGCCGGCGCTCCTCCCCGTAGCTTGCCAGAAGCGCGCGACCGGCCCATCCCGTGATGGTGGCGGCGAGCTTCCAGGCCAGGTTGGCGGCGTCACCGATGCACGTGTTGAAGCCATGTCCGCCCCAGGGCGGGTTGAGGTGGGCGGCGTCGCCAACCAGGAAGATCCTGCCTCTGCTGTATTCGGGGGCCAGCAGCATACGGGCCGTCCAGGGGTCGGTGGCAAGCACATCAACATCCACGTCCGAACCCACCAGGGAGCGCACCAGGGCGCCGGCCTCCTCCTGGTCCACGTCCCGGTCCGGGTCAACCCCCTGCACAATGGCCCACCAGGTGTCCTGCAGGTCCATGGGTCCCACCATGCCTGCTGCCTCCGAGCCCACCACCCAGTACTGGACGGCGGGGTCCAGTGCCACGGCAGATGCGAGCCCGCTGGAACGGAAGAGGATGCTGATGTTGGACAGCGCCGCGGACCCGCCTTCCAGCCTGATGCCCAGGCTGCGCCGCACGGTGGAGGATCCGCCGTCGGCCCCGATCACGTAGTCCGCGGTGATGGTCCGGCTGATGCCGGAAGGGCTGGCGACGGCGACGGCGTACGGCGCGTCTTTCCCGGAAACCTCCGTCACGGACCAGCCCGTCAGAAAGGTCACCAGCGGATTGCGTGCCGCCGCATCGCGCAGCACCTCTTCCAGGACCGGCTGCGGAACCTGCTGTCCGCATTCGGGCTGGGGGCCGTACCGGCCCGGGACCAGCTGGAACGCGTTGCGGAAACGGCGCAGCTCATGCGCCGCGGGACCGGTGAGGCCGGTGCAGAAAATGACGTCCTGCGCGTAGTCCACCGGGAGCGGCGAGGCTGCCCGGAGCGCGTCCGCGAGTCCGAGCCTTCGCAGGTGGGTCATGGTGCGGGCGTTGGTGGTTTTCGCCCTCGGCCGGGTGTGGTCCACCGTTGTCCGGGGCTCGATGACGGTGCTGGGGATACCGCGGACGGCCAGGTCCAGCGCCAGGAAGAGTCCGCTGGGGCCGCCTCCGGAGATGAGGACCTGAGCCTCCTCCGGGATCCCGCTTGCCGGGGCGTCCTGGAAGGTGGCCATCAGGCACGGCTCCGGAGTGAAACATCACCGACGGGCGTGGTGAGGGTGCCGAGCTTCTCGATTTCCACCTCGACGGTGTCGCCCGGCTGGAGCAGCCACTGGGGCGTGCGGGCGTAGCCGACACCTTCGGGGGTGCCGGTGGCGATGACGTCGCCAGGGTGCAGCGTGAAGGTCCCGCTGATCAGCGAGATGATGGCCGGTACGGAGAAGATCATGTCCCGGGTGTTGCCGTTCTGGGCCTCCACACCGTTGACCCGGGTGCGCACCCGCAGTCCGTCCCGAAGGTCGCCCACCTCATCGCGGCTTACCAGCGGGCCGAGCGGGCCGCTGAAGTCGCCGTTTTTGCCCAGCGTCCACTGCGAGGTGAGCTTTTGGGCGGTGCGGGAGGTGATGTCGTTGAAGGTCGAATAGCCGAAGACCGCCTCTGCGGCCGTGGCCTCGTCCGCAGATTCCACCCGGCGGCCGATGTAGGCGGCAACTTCGCCTTCCCAGTCCAGGCCCGCTTCGCCCGCCGGGACAGGAACGGGAACGTTGCCAACTGACAGGGATGCCGTCCAGCGCCCGAAGAGGGTGGGGTACGGCGGAAGTTCCTGGTCCTTGTAGCTGCCCTCGGCGGCGTGGGCTTTGTAGTTCAGTCCCACGCAGATGACCCGCGCGGAAGCGGGGACGAGCGGTACTTCGGTGACGCTGCCGCGCTCCAGCGAGGTGCCGGCGTCGGACGCTGCAGACACCAGCGAGACAGACTTGTCTTGCCAGCCCTCCGCGTCCGCCCAAAAGTCCGAAACCGGGGTGAGCGGGACAACGCGCGCGCCTGCGAGGGCCGCTGCCCAGGGTTCGCCAAAGTGGTTGATGCCGATGAACTGCATGTGAAGCCTTTCGGGTCTGCCCGGCACGCTTGGGTGCCGGGTTGCGGGTCTGTGGTTCTGCTTGGTGGTCTTGTTCAGTGGTTCTGCGCCTGGCGGCGGAAAAAATCGATGGTGGCGGTGGTGGCTTGCTGCGCGGCGGCCTGGCTGGCATCCGGGAGCGCCCACATGTGGTCAGCCTCATCGATCAGGAGAAGTTCGACGGCGGCGCCCGCGGCTTCCAGCGCCGCGGCAAAGGTGGCCGACTGGGCCACGGGGACGTACCGGTCGGTGGTTCCGTGGGCGAGGAGGAAGGGCGGCGCATCCGGGTGTACGTAGGTGATCGGGCTGGCGGCGGCGGCCTTGTCCGGAGCGTCCGCGGGCTGCGCACCGATCAGCAGGGCTTCCCGCGAGCCGGGATCGTCGGCGCGCGCGACGGCGTCCGGCCGGGCCTGCGTGCCCATCCGGTTCAGGTCGGTGGGCGGGTACCAGGCGGCCACTGCGGCCACTGCGGCCACTGCCTCATCAGTTGCGTTGCCGGGTTCGCCGAATTCCTTGGCGCCGGCGGTCAGTCCCACCAGGCTGGCGAGGTGCCCGCCCGCCGAGTCACCCCAGGCGTAGATGCGGTGCGGGTCCACGTTGTATTCGTCGGCGTGCTCCCTCAGCCACCGGACCGCCGCCTTGGCGTCCAGCAGCTGCGCGGGGAAAGTGGCAACGGTGGTCAACCGGTAGTCGGCGGACGCGACCACAAAGCCCGCGTCCACCAGCTGCTCGATGGGGCTGAGTCCGAAGCTATCGACGGTGGGTCCCAGCGAGGAGCGACCGCCGGTCCGCCAGCCGCCGCCGTGGAAATGGACGACGGCGGGAAAAGTGCCCCCGGTGGATGAGCCCGCCGGCAGGTAGAGGTCCAGCAGCAGCGGGCTCGAACCATTGGGGCATGCGAACTCAATGCCTTGAAGGATCCGCCCTGCCGTCATCGTTGACTCCATATGCACTACGCCGTTCTGTCCGTGTTTTTGTTGTCCGCGGGCCTGCCGTGCGGGCTGCGTCCTGACTCAACTTTCGGGCATATGGCTGCTGCCCGGCGCGGGCGGTTTCACTGAATGAAAAGAGTTCGGCAGCGTACGAACGTGCCCCGGCAGGCGCTGGAAGCAGTCACCGGGCACGCGCCGAGGACAGCTCCCTGGCCAGGAAATCCAACGCCGGCTGACCCTCAGGAAGTCCGGCCGTGTGGTTCAGGTGACCGTGGAACGCACCTTCCGCCAAGAAGTAGGTCACCGGAACCTTTGCCCGTTCCAGGGCCGAGGCGAACAGCTCGGACGAGCCGCGGGCGTCGTCGTACTCGCACGCCAGCAGGGCCGTGGGCGGAAGCCCGGCAGGGTCGGCGTAGCCCGGCATCGCATAGGACGATGCCATGCTGACCGGCCCGCCCACGTAGTTTTCCGCCTGCCGGATGCAGTCCTCGGGCGTAAACCGCAGGTGCCGCGGCAGCCGCGCCATCACTTCCTCGTCCAGGCCCTTCGCCGGCGGCGAAAGTTCCGCGTGCAGGAACGGGTACGCGAGCAGGAGCTTGGCCGGCAGTGGTTTTCCGGCGTCAATCAAGTACAGGGCGGCACCCACCGCAAGGTTTCCGCCGGCGCCCGCCCCGCCCAGGCACAGAAGCTCCGGATCCAGGCCAAGGGACACTGCGTTCTGCCGCGCCCAGAACCACCCTGTCAGGGCGTCGTCGTGCGGAACCGGGAAGGAGACGCCGTCCCGGGCCAGCCGGTAGTCAACGGAGAGCACCGGCGTCCCACCGTCAGCCAGCACCCGGGCGAGGTAGTCGGATTCTGGAATGTCCAGTCCGCCGCTGACGAACCCTCCCCCGTGCAGCCACACCAGGGCCGGACTGTCCGGGGAAGTCGCCTCACCGTAGATCCGGACACTGACCGGACCGTGCCTCCCGTCAGCGGAGACGGTACGGATGGGAACGTCCGGCCCCGGGGAGCGGACAGCGTCCGGGTTAAGGAATTGGGGGCCTTCCGGGGTGGCCAGGTATTCGGCAAAACCGGCGTCGGGTGCCAGGCCGCTGCCGGCAACCGGAGCGGTATGTTCTGTTTGCGGGGACATCACGGCTGCCCCAGCTTTTGGGAGAGGTACAAAACGGCGGTGGCCAGGATGGTGTCCATCTGGTCCTCCGCCCCGAAGAAGCAGTGGTCACCGCCCTTGATGGTGACCACTTCATGATCCACTCCGGCAGCGGCGAGCGCCGCGGCGAGGAGATCGGTCTGGGCGTGCGGCACCAGTCCGTCGCGGTCGCCATGGACCAGAAGGAATGGCGGCGCCCCGGCATCGGCATACGTGACCGGGCTGGCGGCGGCAAGCAGCGCAGGATCATCCGAGCCGCCCACCAGCATGTACTCGGGCTGCAGTGACATCCCGGCCGGCACTGCGGAGGTCAATGCCGGCGGAAACAGCCCGTCCGGCCCGGCCATGGGCGGGATGTCAACGAGGGAGGAGACGCCGTAGAAATCGACGACGGCGCTGATGGCACTGGGGTGCCCCTGCGCACCGAGCCCGCCGTCAAGGTCCCCGCGGTTCCCGGTCAGCCCCAGCATGGCCACGAGGTGGCCGCCGGCGGATTCGCCCCAGGCCCCGAACCGGGCGGGGTCCACGCCCAGGACCTCCGCGAATTCCCGGAGGTAGCGGACAGCGGCTTTGAGGTCATGCAGCTGCGCAGGGAAAGGTGCTTCAAGTGAGTGCCGGTAGTCCACGGTGGCACAGGCCATGCCGGCCTCGTTGAGCAGGCGGAACACCGAGTCCGGCGCGAACGTGGGCGGCAGCTCGCGCCGGTCCCCCAGCTGGAACGCGCCGCCGTGGACCCAGAGCACCAGCGGGACCGGGCCGGACGCCTGGCGTGGCAGCCAGACGTCCATCTTCAGCGGCCGGAACCCGATGGCGCGCGCATAGGTGAGTTCCCGGTGCACGGTTGAAATGTCCGAGGCCGGTTCCGGAGTGCCGGGGGCGTCGAAGACGGGGAACGGCGGAACATCCACCCCGCCAGGGCGGGAAGTGTCCGGCGGGGAAGTGTCCAGTCGGGAAGTGTCCGGCGGGGCGACATTCTGGCGGGCAGGATCGAATACGTCGGTTGCTTCTTCCACTGTCATAGTGTGCTCCTCACAAGCTCGGGTTTCCGGACGCCGCCGGCGGCGGCAAGAATGGTGTGTGTCCCGGGGCCCACGACGGCGGCGGGCCGGCCGGGCAGCCGTACCTCGGCGCTGGTGCCGGACGGGACCACGGCGGTGAGCGTCAGCCCGCCGTCGTCCGTTGCCCACTGCACTTCAATCAGGCCCTGCGGGCCCTGGTGGGAGGTGCCGGCTGACGTCAGTCCTGCCCCGGGGCGCGGCTCGATGATGACCTGCTTGTAGCCCGCGCTGCCCGGCGCCTGCCGGAGCCCGGCGCTGTAGCGGTGCAGGAAGGACACCACGGCGCCCTTGCTGTAATGGTTGAGCGACTGGTGCGGGGTGCCGTCCGTATCCAATCCGTTCCAGAGTTCCCACATGGTGGTGGCGCCCCGGTCCACCATGGCCAGCCAGGACGGTTCGGTGTCCTGCATCAAAAGCTCGTACGCCAGGTCAAGTTCGCCGTTGTCCGCGAGGACGGGCAGCAGGTAGGGCGTGGCCAGGAAGCCGGTGCCCAGGTGGGTGCCGGCGTCCCGGATCAGCGACACCAGCTGCGCGGTGACGGCGGCCCGATGTGCGGGGCTGACCAGGTCGAAGGCCAGGGCGCGGACGCAGTTCGCCTGGCTGGCCTCCGTGACCCGTCCGTCGGCATCGAGGTATTCGGTTTCCCATGCCTGCCGGATGCCGGCCGAGAGCGCGGCCAGGTCCCGGGCTTCGGCGGGGAGGTCCAGGACGTGGGCGATCCGTGCCATCAGCGCGGTGGTGTTCCGGTAGAAGGCGGTGGCCACGATGCCGTGGTCGGCATCGCGGGCGGCGAACAGGTTGGGCGGCGGCCCGCCCGGTTCCATCCATTCGCCCCAGTGGAAGCCGGTGTCCCACAAATACTTCTCGTGCGGCGCGGCTACGGGACCGGCGGCTGCGCGGGAGGCGTGCCGCTGCGATTCGGCGGTGGAACGGACAAAGCCGAGCCAGCGGTTCATGGCGTCCCAGTTTTCCGCAAGGATGTCAGCGTCCCCCGTGGCCAGGTACAGCTCCCAGGGGACCATCACGATAGCGTCGCCCCAACCGGCGGACCCGTTCACGAAGGCCATGAAGTCGGCGGAGGTGGCGGCGGGCCCGGGCGAAGGCGAAATGTTGGCAATAATCCCGTTGTCCCATTGGTCCGCCCGCACGTCCCGAAGCCACTTGCGGGAAAAGCCTGTGACGTCGAACAGATAGGCGGCGGTGGGGACGAAGAGCTGCCAGTCCCCGGTCCAGCCGGCCTTTTCGCGTTGCGGGCAGTCGGTGGGGACCTCGCAGGAGTTGTCCCGGAAGCTCCATTCCACGATGTCATGGAGCCGGTTCAGCCGGTCTTCGCTGCAGCTGAAGGAGCCGATGCTCTCCAGGTCGGTCTGGACCAGGCAGCCGGTGATGTCCCCCGGCAGCAGATCGGCCCGGAGCCCTTGGATGGAGACGTACCGGAAGCCGTGCGTGGTGTGCCGCGGCTCGAACATTTCCCCGGGCGTTCCCGAGGCGATGACGGAGTCCACCTGCCCCGCGTCAAGGAAGGCGCCGGGGGAACGGAAGTCGTGCGGGCGGAGGTGGTCGCGGGTGACGTCGCCGGTTTTGTCCAGCGCCTCACCGTAGGCCAGGGTGACTGTCTCGTCCGGGTCCCCCAGCTTTCCGAGCCGCACCCAGCCGTGGATGTTCTGGCCGAAATCCACCACCTGGTTCCCGCCGGCCAGGCGCGTGATGGACACCGGTGCGAACTCCCGGACCACGCGGGTGGGCGGCGCGGTTTGTCCTGCCAGGTTGCGGTACGAGCAGTTGCGGACGACGGCGGCACCCGCCGTGGGTGCGCCGCCGGCCGTCCCCGTGTTGCCGAGGACCCGGAAGTCCACGCGCTGGCCCGCCATCAGGTCTGCGGCCACGATTTCGGTGGGTGCGACGTGCCAGGACGCGTCGGTGCCGATGACCTTCCGCCCCGGCCCGGACTCCAGTTCCAGCTGGGCAAGGAAGGCCGTCTGTGTTCCGTACATGTCGGCGTCGCGCGTGTAGCCGAACGTGCCGCGGTACCAGCCGTCGGTGAGCACCGCAGTAGCGGTGTTGGTGCCCGCGCGCAGCAGCGGGGTGACATCGTGCGTCTGGACCTGGAGGGTGCTGTGGTAGCTGGTGGATCCGGGCGTGAGCTCCTGGTTGCCAACGCGCTGCCCGTTGATGAACAGTTCGTAGATGCCATGAGCGGTGGCGTAGGCGCGGGCCACGTCCGGGGCGGCCGCCAGGGAGAAGCTGGTGGAGAGGGCATAGCCGGGGCGCCGTCCCGGCGGAGGGGTTTCCCGCTCCTCCGGGCCGATCCACCGGGCTTGCCAGTCGGAGGGGTGCAGGAGTCCCAGTTCCACGGCCATCGGCGCGGACCAGCCGCTGTCCGTTTCGGTGCCGTCTTCGCGGATGTTCCACGTGCGGACACGCCATTCGAAGCGGCTCCTCGACTGCAGGGCAGGGCCCGTGTACGGCACCAGCAGATGCCGGCCGGAGGGCACCCGGCCGGTGTCCCACCCGTTGGTGGCCTGGATGCGGTAGCCCGACTGGGCTGTGGTCCCGGCCGGCGGTGTCCAGCTCAGGCGCGGCCGCGTGGTGGTGAGGCCGATGGCTTCGGCCAGGTGCTCGGCCCGAAGCCGGGTGGGGGCAGTCATGGGGCGGACTCCTGAACGTGAGGTGGCTGACGCTTCCAGCTTCCTTTCCGGGCAGCCTTGCCCCACAGCTCACTTTCATTGGCTGGAATAGTATTGTGGGGCAGCTCACTGCGGAACCCCATGACCTTGGGTGCATCGATCAACGGCGCTAGGAATTTCTGCCATGACCAACCCCTCAGGAACGGACACCCCTGCCGCCCGTGGAAAGCGGCCCAAGCAGGGTGAGCCGGTCATCGACCGCGCGTTGAGCCTGCTGGCAGTTTTCTCCGACCGGCGCAGGGCGCTGACCCTGTCAGAGATGGCACGGTACGCGGAGATGCCGGCCCCCACGGCGCTGCGGCTGATTGCCCGGCTCGTAGCCTGGGGCGCGCTGGAAAGGCTCGACGACGGGCGGTACGTCGTAGGCGTCCGGCTGTGGGAAGTCGCCTCACTGTCCCCGCGCGGCCACGGCGTCCGCGAGATCGCCCTGCCATACCTGGAGGACCTGTTCGAAGTCACCCGGCACCACGTCCTGCTGGCCGTGCGGGACAACGAGGAAGCCGTGCTGATCGAGCGGCTCTCCGCCAAGGACGCCACCGAAGTGGCCTACCGGGTGGGAGGCCGGGCACCCCTGCGGTCCACCGCCGTCGGACTCGTGCTGCTGGCCGGCGCGGACCAGCAGTTCCAGGAAACCATCCTGGCGAAGGATCCGGAGAATGAGCCCGGCGTGGCCGCCATGCCCGAAGGCCAGGTCCGCAGGACGCTGTCGGATGTGCGGCGTACCGGCATCGCCATGATCCGCCGCACCGTCCCGTCCCGGACCGTCTCGGTCGCCTCGCCGATTTTCGATGCACAGGGCGCGGTGGTGGCCGCCTTGTCCATCGTGGTTCCGGACGGCTCCACTCCCCCGAACGTGCTGGCCCCGGCGGTCCGTGCCGCCGCCAGGGCCGTGTCCCGCAGCCTGGGGCACCAGGCAGCTGTCAGCCCGGATGTGCGGACCCATTCCCAGGGCTGAACGGTTCCAATCCCTGTTTGGGTCAGGCGATCCATAGCACTCGTCTGCGGGGTTTAAACGTTGGAAAAACCCTAGGCGGCCGGGCCCGGAACCGGACCTGATCCGCCAAACAAATTCCAAGCCCTCCGGCCTACCGTGGCACAAAACCAGCACAGCACCGGCGCCGCCGGGCAGCTGTCCTGGTGCAGGCTGCCGGCAGGGGATGGACAACGATGAAGCTGCGAACCGAATGCACCGCCCCTTCAGGGGAATCCGGCCGCAGGGGCGCGACGGGCGCGCTGGGCGATGCCACGCTGCCGGTGGTGGGGCCGTCATTCCTTGACGGGCTTCGCGAGGAGCTGGACGAATACGAAGGCTGCCGGAGGGTGTTTGCGGACGATTTTATCGAGGGCCTGCCGCGGCGCTTCAACCAGCTGCGGCTGGCCCTGACCACGGGCGACCTCGAAGGGTCCTTGGACGCCGTCCAGGGCCTCAAGCTGTCCAGCCATGCCGTAGGTGCCGAGCGGCTGTCCGCCCTGCTAACGGACCTGGAGGGCGAGATCCGGATCCAGACACGCGAGGCGGATGCCGTAGTCCTTCCGCGGCTCGCAGCGCTGTTCCTTCGGGCCATCCATCAGTGCGGCCTGCAGACCAAACAACGGCTGGAGGCACGTCCCTTCGGTCGCTGACCCGTAGCCGCCCTTCACCAGGTGCGGCTTGGCATCCACTTCTGCTGCGGCAGCGGGTGGATGCCTCTTTTGTGCCCAGCCCTTGACGTAGTGGTCCACTTCACATTAGATTGTTCAACAACCTCAGATTGTTCAACAACCTGAATCGAAAAGTGACCATCCGGCCAGCGGCTATTGCGAAGCGCCGGATGCCCGCCCAACCCAGCGTCTTCGCCAGGCCATGCCGCCATGACCCGGACGCGTCGTCGGCCACCGCCGGCAATTTCAGCCGTACGCAACACCGCACCGCATCCCCTGGAGGACACCAATGGCCATCACGCCAGTACCTGCCGCCGAGCCGACAACGGTTGTCGGACGCAAGGACATGTACAAAGCCTTTGCCGCCAGCCTCACCGGCACCGCGCTTGAGTTCTACGACTTTGCCGTCTACTCGGCAGCAGCCGCGATCGTCTTTCCCCTCATCTTCTTTCCCGCCCAGGATCCGCTGACCGGCACCCTGCTCGCCTTCTCCACCTACGCCGTGGGGTACATCTCCCGGCCCGTGGGCGGCATCATCTTCGGCCGGCTTGGGGACGAGATCGGCCGCAAGAAGGTACTGGTCATCACGCTGATGTTGATCGGCGTCGCAACCTTCCTGATCGGCCTGCTGCCGACGTACGGCAACATCGGCATCATCGCCCCGGCCGCGCTGGTCCTGCTGCGGTTTGCCCAGGGCGTGGGAGTAGGCGGCGAGTGGGGCAGCGCCGTCCTGCTTTCCAGCGAGTTCGGCGACCCCAACCGCCGCGGGTTCTGGGCCTCCGCCGCGCAGATCGGCCCGCCTGCCGGCAACCTGATGGCCAACGGCGCCCTGGCCGTCCTCACCCTGGTCCTCTCCGAGCAGGCGTTCCTTGATTACGGCTGGCGGATCGCGTTCCTTATCTCGGCCGTCCTGGTGGCGTTCGGGCTCTGGATCCGGTTGAAGCTGGAGGACACACCGGTGTTCCGCGCACTTGAGGCCCGCGGCGAAAAGCCCAACGCACCCATCCGCGAAGTCCTGCTCACCCAGCGCCGCCCGCTGGCGGCAGCCATCCTGAGCCGCATCGGCCCGGACGTGCTGTACGCACTGTGCACCGTCTTCACGCTCACGTACGGGATCCAGAAACTCGGGTTCGACCGCGGCCAGGTCCTGGTGGCAGTGATGATCGGCTCGGCACTCCAGCTCTTCACGATGCCCCTGGCAGGAGCCATCTCGGACCGCATCAACCGCCGGCTCGTCTACGGTGCCGCCGCCGTTGGCGCCTCGGTGTGGGCCTTCGTGTTCTTCTTCGTCCTGGAAGGCAAGTCGCCCACGGTCCTGATCATCGGCACGGTGATGGGACTGGTGTTCCACTCCTTTATGTACGGCCCCCAGGCCGCCTTCGTGGTGGAGCAGTTCAGCCCGCGGCTCCGGTCCACCGGCAGCTCCCTGGCCTACACTTTCGCCGGAATCATCGGCGGCGCTCTGGCACCGTTCATGTTCACCCTCCTGATGGGCGCCTTCAATAGCTGGCTCCCGGTGGCCATCTACCTGACCGCCGCCTGCCTGCTCACCATGGTGGGCCTGGCCCTCGGCCGGGATTCGAACGTGGCGGAGGACGAGGAGTACCTGCTGGAAGGCGCCGCCAACTGACGCTGCAGCGCCAGCCAACACGCAAAGGCCGGGGGCCGGAACATCTGTTCCGGCCCCCGGCCTTTGCGGTTTTCCAAGTCGGCTACGTCGCCAGAAGGCCCGCATCCGCCGTGAAGCGGTGCGTGCCGCCCTGGACAGTGAAGGGCTCGCGGCCCGGAAGGTCGACGTCGGCCTCCACCCCGTCAGGGACCGTCGCCTCCACGTGGAGGGCGCCGCCGTCGAGCCGCCATTCCACACTGACGGTGCCGTGTGGCGTCTTCAGCGACGTCCTGGCCCAGTCGATCCCGACCCCCGGCAGCGGTGCAATCCGGACTTTGCCGTAGCCCGGGGCGAGGGGCCGGATGCCGCCGACGGCCTTGTGCATCCAGTCGGCCACCGCGCCCAGGGCGTAGTGGTTGAAGCTGGTCATCTCGCCGGGGTTGATGGTCCCGTCCGGCAGCATGGAGTCCCAGCGCTCCCAGACGGTGGTGGCACCCATGGTTACGGGGTAGAGCCAGGAGGGGCAGCTCTCTTCCAGGAGCAGGCGGTAGGCCTCGTCGGCATGGCCGGTGTCCGTGAGGGCGTGCGTGATGAACGGTGTGCCGGCAAACCCGGTGGAAACGCGGTAGTTGTTATCCCGGACCAGCTCCGCCAGGCGGTTCCCGGCGAACTCCCGCAGGCCCTCGGTGTGCAGCACGTCGAAGGCAATGGCCAGGGCATAGACGGTGGTGCAGTCGCTGCGGATGGTTCCGTCCGCGGCCACATAGTGCTCGGCAAAGGACGCCCGGACCCGGCCGGCAAGCTGCTCGAAGTACGCGGCGTCGTCCGTTTTGCCCAGGAGCCTGGCGGTCTGGGCGGTGATGCACGCGGTGCGGTAGAGGCAGGCGGTGGCCACCACGCCGGTGTCGGCCTTCGCAGCCCAGGGCTCGTCGGGTGCGGCGTCCGGGTCCAGCCAGTCGCCGAACTGGAAGCCCTGGTCCCACAGCCCGGTGGGTGAGAGCAGTCCCTCCACCCGGCGGGTGTGCGAGGCCATCGACGCGTACTGGTTTTCCAGCACGCCGACGTCACCGTAGGCCTCCCAGAGCGCCCACGGCACCCAGACGGAGGCTTCGCTCCACAGCGCGGAGGACTCCGGCTTCGGGAACTCCGGCGGCTGGGGGCAGTACTTGAGGATATCCGGGACGGTGATGGGGACCAGCCCGTCGGCGGCTTCCTGCTCGGCGGCGAGGTCCAGCAGCCAATCCTGCAGGAAGTCCTTGACGTCGTAGAGGAACGCGGCGGTGGGGGCGAACACGGCGATGTCGCCGGTCCAGCCCAGGCGTTCGTCGCGCTGCGGGCAGTCGGTGGGGAGGTCCAGGAAGTTGCCGCGGAGCCCCCAGACGATGTTGCGGTGCAGCTGGTTGACCAGTTCGTTGGAGCATTCGAAAGTCCCCGTGCGCTCCAGTTCGGAGTGGACCACCACGGCTTCGAGAGAGTCCTCGGTGAGGGTGCCGGGCCAGCCGGTCACCTCGGCGTAGCGGAAGCCGTGGAAGGTCTTGGTGGGCTCGAAGAAGTCCTGCCCTCCCGAAAGGATGAACGTGTCCGTGGCTTTGGCCGAGCGCAGCGGGCGGACGCCCAGCTCGCCGTCTTCGAGCACCTCCGCGTGCCGCAGCGTGATTACCTCACCCGGCCCGCCCTGGACCGTGAACCGCAGCCAGCCCACCAGGTTCTGGCCGAAGTCCACGAGGGTTTTTCCGGCGGGTGAGGTGAAGACCCTGACGGGCTTGACGACGCCGGCACGCACCACGGGTGGGCCCACCGGCTCTGCCAGCCGGCCGGCGTCGAACTCCACCTCACGCACGCCCGTCCAGCCGCCGCCGCCGAAGCCTGGCTTGGTCCAGCCGGGCTGGGTGCGGCGGGCATCGATGGCCTGGCCGTCGTAGATCTCGTTGAAGGTGGTGGCGGAGGGGCCGGCCTGCCACGTGCCGTCCGAGGCGACGGACTGGACGTGCCCGTCCGCGTATTCGATGTCCAGCTGCCCGTAGAACCCCAGCTCGCTGCCGTACAGGTTGGATTCGCCGTGCCAGGCCAGCCGGCCGCGGTACCAGCCGTTGCCCAGTTCCACGCCGATGACCGTTGACGGTGCCACGAGGGCCGTCACATCGTAGGTGCGGTAGCGGAGCCGCCATTCGTAGGAGCTCCAGCCCGGGCTCAGGACATCGACGCCCACGGGGGCGCCGTTGATGAAGGCCTCGTAGACACCGAAGGCGGTGGCGCGCAGCGTCGCCTTCACCACGGCCCCGTGGCCCTCCTCAAGCCGGAACTCCTTGCGGAGCCGCGGGGCGCCGTCGAAGTCCTGCTGCGGTGAAATCATGGCGGCGTGCCACGTGGGTGTCATGAAGGGTTCCGTTCTATAGGTCTGCAGGGAGGTGTGCTTGGGGCAATGATGGCGTCAGGCGTAGTGGCAGGCGACGTCAGATCCGCCCACCACGCGGAGGGCGGGACGTTCCGTTGCGCACAGTTCGGTGGCGAGCGGGCAGCGCTGCCGGAACGGGCAGCCGCCCGGCGCGTTGGAAACTGAGGATGCCGTCCGCACCCCCATGGATTCACGCAGCGTGCGCCGCTCGGCCTGCTCGGCCGGCCGGGGCACGGGGGACGCTGCCACCAGCGCCTGGGTGAAGGGGTGTTTCGGGTCCTCGGTGACGGCGGCGGCAGGCCCGCTCTCCATCACCTGCCCCCGGTACAGCACCACGACGCGCTGGGCCAGGAACTGCACCACGGAGATGTCGTGGGCGATGAACAGGTAGCTCAGTCCCCGCTCATCGCGAAGGTCTGCCAGGAGGTTCAGCACCTGGGCCTGGGTGGAAAGGTCAAGGGCGCTCACGGCCTCGTCGCACACCACCAGGCTGGGTTCGCAGATCAGCGCCCTGGCCACGGCGATGCGCTGGCGCTGGCCGCCGGAGAACTGGCTGGGGTACCGGTCCACGGCTTCGCGGGGAAGGCCCACGCGTTCCAGCATGGCTTCTGCCCTGTCCCGGGCATCCGGTGCGGCAACGCCGCGGATCCGGAGGGGCTCGGCCAGGGAGGCGCCCACTGTCTGGCGGGGGTTGAGCGAGGAGTTGGGGTCCTGGAAGACAGCCCGCAGTTCGCTGCCCAGGGCCCGCCGCCGGCCGGAACCGGCGTGCGTGATGTCCTTGCCCTGGTAGCTGATGGATCCGGCGGAGACCTTCTGCAGGCCCAGGATGGCCTTGCCGATGGTGGACTTTCCGGAGCCGGACTCCCCCACCAGGCCAACTGTCTCACCGGGCTGGATGGTAAAGCTGACGCGGTCCACCGCGGCAGGGGCTGCGGCAGCCTTGCGGCCGCGGCCGTACCGGACCACGAGGTCCTTGACCTCGAGGATGGGGGTGGCCAGGACGGCCGCTGGTGCCTGTCGGGCCGGGGTCTCGATGCTCATGCCAGGTCCTTTTCAACAGTCATAACCTTGGGGGTAACGTCCAGCAGACGGTGGGTGGGCACTTCGGTGGGCACCCATGCCAGGCCCTCAACCGCGAGTTCGTCCGCCTTGACGCAGCGGACCAGCCCGGATTCCGAACCGGACGGCAGCAACGGCACCGGGGCGGCGCAGGCGGAGCCGGCGAACTGGCAGCGGGCGGCAAACCGGCAGCCTGCGGGCCAGTCCTTGGGCTGCGGCACCTGGCCGCTGATGGTTGCCAGCCGCTCCGGCATGTCCGCGGCGGAATTGGCGTGCGGATCAGCTGCGAGGAGCGCCAGGGTGTACGGGTGCCGGGGGTTGTCCAGGATGCCGGCGGTCTGGCCGCTTTCCACCACCTGGCCCGCGTACATCACTGCCACCCTGTCGCAGATGTCGGCCACCACGCCGAGATCGTGCGTCACGATGACCACCGACATGCCGGTGTCCTTCACCAGCGAGCGCAGCAGGGAGAGGATTTCCGCCTGCACTGTCACGTCCAGGGCGGTGGTGGGTTCGTCGGCAACGAGGAGGCGGGGCCTGCCGGACAGTGCCAGGGCGATGGCGACGCGCTGTGCCATGCCGCCGCTGATCTGGTGCGGGTAGGTCTTCAGGATGCGTTCGGCGTCCACGATGCCCACCTTCTGCAACAGGCCCAGGGCTTCGGTGCGGGCTTCGGCCTTGCCCATGCCACGGAGGCGGCGGATCGCCGCGGTGAGCTGGTAGCCCACCGTGAACATCGGGTCCAGGGCGCGCATGGGTTCCTGCGAAATGAGGGCGATTTCCCGTCCGCGGATGCCTTCCATGTCCTTGTCAGTTGCCGCGGCCAGGTTCCTGCCGTTCCAGAGGATTTCCCCGCCGGTCACGGACACCCCGGAGGGCAGCAGTCCCAGCAGCGAAAGTGCGGTCATGGTCTTGCCGCAGCCGGACTCTCCCACCAGGCCAAGCACGGTGCCGCGTTCGACGTCGAACGAGACGTCGGTGACCAGGCGGACGCTGCCGTCCACGCCCACGGAGAGGTTCCGGACGCTGAGCTGGTCCTGCGCCGGTGCCTCCTCCGGGTTTACCGGTGATGCTGCAGCGATGGCGGAGACGGCCTTTGCCCGCTGGCGGCGGGCTGCTGCGGACGGCAGGTGGGAGGCGGTGGCGTTGGGCGACTTGCCCAGGGCATTGCCGATGGCGTTGGCGGCAAGCACGGTCAGGGCCAGCACGGCGCCGGTGGGAACCATCAGCCAGGGGGCGTCGTAGACGTGCTGGGACGCGCTTTGGATCATCCCGCCCCAGCTGGGCTGCGGGATGGGCGGGCCGAACCCGATGAAGGCGAGGCCGGCCTGGATCAGCATGCCGACGGCGAAGATGAGGGCGGACTGCACCACGATGGTGTTGGTCAGTCCGGGAAGGACGTGCCGGAGGCTGATCCCGAGCATGCTGACGCCGTCCACTTTGGCTGCGTCCACATACAGCTGGGACTGCAGCGACTTGGCCTGGCCCAGCATGACGCGGTAGATGCCGGCGGAAATGAGGATGCCCAGGATGGCCATGACCACGGGGATGTTGGTGCCCACCGCGCCGATCACGGCGAGGATGATCACGGTGCCGGGGATCGACATCATGATCTCGGTGGTGCGGCTGATGACCGACTCCGTGCGGTCCCCGCCGGCGGCTGCCAGCATGGCCAGGATGGTCCCGAGCCCGACGGCGACGAGCACCGTGATCATGGACGTTCCCAGGGTGCCGGCCGCGGCAGCGAAAATGCGGCTGAGGAGGTCCCGGCCCAGTTCGTCGGTGCCGAGCCAGTGCGCGGCCGTGGGGCCCGAGAGGACTGCGGTGAAGTCCTGGTCCTCGGTCTTGAAGGGCAGCCAGAGCGGCGCGGTCACGGACGCGGCCACCATGGCGGCCAGCCAGGCCACCCCGGCGATGCTTCCCGGTGAGGCGAACAGCTTGCTCCCGGAGAAGCGGGTAAGTGCCGGCCGGCGGGACACCGTGGGCGCTGCGGCACCGGCGGCGGGAGCCTCGGCGGGGGAACCCGCGGGGGCAGGGGCAACTGAGGGGATCATGAGGCACGCAACTTCGGGTCTAGGAACTTGGTGGCGAGTTCCAGCACCAGGTTCACGGCAACCACCACAACGGTGGCGATCACCACCACGCCCTGGACGGACGGAGCGTCATGGGTGCTGACGGAGGTTTGGACAGCCTGGCCCAGGCCCGGCATGGCGAACAGCTGCTCCGCGATGACGGAGCCGCCGAACAGTTGGATGAACTGCAGTGCGATGCCGGCAACGATGGGGAGGCTGGCATACCGCAGGGCGTGGACGTAGAGGATTTTCCAGGTGGGGGTAGCGGTGGCGCGAAGGGTCCGGATGTGTTCCTGCTGCAGCGCCTCAAGCATGGAGGCCCTGGTCTGGCGGGCGATGAACGCTGCGCCGCCCACTGCCAGGGTGATGACGGGCAGGGCAAGGGACAGTGCCCAGTCCTGCGGGGATGCCTCGAACGGGACGTAGCCGGTGGCGGGGAAGATGGAGGACTGGACCGCGAACAGGTACACGAAGATGACGCCCACCCAGAAGTTGGGCAGGGCCACACCCATGCCGCAGGCAGCGCCGATGATGCGGTCTGCCGTTCCCCCGCGGACCGCTGCGGTGACGCCCAGGGTGATGCCCAAAAGAGCGCTGAGCAGCGTGGCCCCGGCGGCCAGGGACGCGGTGACGGGAAGCCTGCTGGCCAGGTCGGCGCTGACGGAGCGGCCGTCAATCAGCGAAGTGCCGAGATTGCCCTGGACGGCGTCGCCCAGCCAGCGGACAAACTGGGTCAGCAGCGGATCATTCCAGCCCAGCCGCTGGTTGACTTCGTCGATGGCCTCCTGGGTGGCGCCGGCTCCGAGCGAGACGGCTCCGGGGCTTCCGGGCATCGCGTGCACCAACAGGAATGCCAGCACCGCAACCACCAGAACGGTGGCAAGCGCCATCAGCAGGCGTTTGGTGATGAATAGTGCCATGGTGACCTCCATCGGTCAGGCCCTGCCGGGCGGGCCCTCCTGTGGGGGAAGGCCCGTCCGGCAGGTGCGGGTGTTAGCTGGCCGGCTTGTAGGACGAGAGGAGCGGGTAGGCGTTGGTGCCGGCGAACTCCACCGGCGCCACCTTCTTGGTGTTGTAGCCCTGGTTGGTGAGCGCCTCGTACAGCGGAATCATCCAGCCGGATTCCACCAGCCGGGTGTTCAGCTTGCTGGCCGCGGCCTTGACGGCGGCGTCGTCCTTCGCGGCAGCCAGCTCACCGGTGGCGGCGCTGAGCTGCTCGTCGGTGGCCTTCTGGACGTTGGTGAAGCCGCTCAGGACTGCTCCGTACATCACGCCCACGGGGTTGTCCCAGTTCAGCGGTGCGTAGCCGAGCGGGGTGGTGGCGACGGCGGCGAACGCCTCGTCCGTTGAGGCGGCCATCTTGACGTTCATGGTGATCCCGACGGCGGCGAGGTCCTTCTGGACTGCCTGCAGGTCCGTCTGGGTCTGGGCGCCGGCAATGATGGTGAACTCGAAGCCGTCCGGGTAGCCGGCCTCGGCGAGCAGGCTCTTGGCCTTCTCCGGGTTGTAGGCGAACGCCGTTTCGAGGTCCTTGGTGAAGCCGGCGGAGTCCTTGGGCAGGGCGTTCCAGGCCGGGATGTCACCCTTGTGGAGCGCGTCCACCAGGGCCTGGCGGTTGATGGCGTACTGGATGGCCTGGCGGACCTTTTCCTCGGCGAACGCCGGAGCAGTCTTGCCGATCTTGTCGAAGGAGATCATGGTGTTGACCGTGCCGCCAATCTGGGACACCCCCACGCCCTTGGTCTTCACGAAGTCCACCGTGGAGGACGTCAGCATGGCAACGTCGGCCTGGCCGGAGACCAGGGCGTTCGCCCGGGCCTGCGGGTCAAGGACCACACTGAAGATGACCTTGTCGAAGGCGTACTTGGAGGCTTCCGGGCTCTTGCTGTTCTTGACCAGGACGTACTTGTTGCCCTTCACGGTGGAGGGATCAAGCGTGTAGGGGCCTGAGCCGTCCGGGGTTGCAGCGAGGCTCGCGGTGTCTGTAACGGCGGTCTTGCCGACGATCATGCCGGTGGTGGAGGCCAGGTTCTTTTCGAACCCCGGCTGCGGCTTGGCGAAGGTCAGGGCCACCTGCGTGGGGCTGACGACGTCCACCGAGGCGATCTCCTGCGCGCCGCCCTTGGCGACGGCGGAGTAGGCAGTCAAGGCCGGGTCGGAGCGGCGGTCGAGGTTTGCCTTGACCAGTTCGGCGTCGAGCTTTGACCCGTCCGTGAAAGTGACGTCGTCCTTGAGGGTCAGGGTCAGGACCGTGTTGTCAGCGTTGTAGCTGAACTCCTTGGCCAGGCCCGGGCCTGCCGAGCCGTCCGGCTGCAGGATCATCAGGCTTTCGTAGAGCCCTTCGAAGAACTGCCGCTGGGCGGCCGACACACGCAGCGGATCGAAGCCGAAGGATGCGGAGTCGCTGTCGATGGCGAGGGTCAGGGTGCTGGTGTCCACTTTGGCGGCCGCCTGGCCGGAGCCGCCGCCGCAGGCGGTGAGTGATCCCAGCAGGAGGGCGCCGGCCAGAATGGCGGAGCTCCCACGGGCGGTGGAGTTCAGGAGTTTCATGTAGTGCGCCTTTGCATTCTGATGTGACAACGGAGAGGACTGTGTGGGCCAGGCGAGTGGCCGGCTTCCTCAAGAATGCTGTGGGCACGTTTTCGCCAGACACGACTATTTCATTGGTTGGAATACTTCTGTGGCGCCGGTCACTGCGCAGGACAGGATGAATGTCAAGGCAGCGAAGCCTGGCGCCGGGCCCCGGCGTTGCACCGAAAGGATCACCATGACCGTCTCCCCTTTTTTCCCGCCCGACTTCCTGTGGGGTGTGGCCAGCGCCGCGCACCAGGTGGAAGGAAACAACGTCAACAGCGACACGTGGCTCCTGGAGCACCTGCCCGGAACGATTTTTGCCGAGCCCTCAGGTGACGCCGTGGACCATTACCACCGGTACCGCGAGGACATCGCCATGATCGCCGGACTCGGCTTCACCAGCTACCGGTTCTCGCTGGAATGGGCGCGGATAGAACCCGAGGAAGGCCATTTCTCGGTGGCCGAACTGGACCATTACCGCCGCATGCTGGAGGCGTGCCGTGACCATGGACTGACCCCGGTTGTGACCTTCCACCACTTCACGTCACCGCGGTGGCTGCTGGCCATGGGCGGGTGGGAGGGCCCGCGGACGGCGGAGCTTTTTGCCCGCTATTGCGGCCGCGTGATGGCGCACCTGGGTGACCTGGTCGGCGTCGCCTGCACCTTGAATGAACCGAACCTGCCGTGGCTGCTGGAATCGTTTGGCATCGGCGGTGAAGCGCCGGAAAACCGCGTTTCGGTGCCCATGTGGGCTGCCGCCGCCGAACGCCTGGGCGTGTATGCCAGCACCGTGGCGCCCTTCCAGTTCTGCTCCACCGAGGCCGGGTTCGCCGTCAAGCTGGCGGCTCACCGGGCCGCCACCGCAGCGATCAAGGCGCACCGGCCCGGGCTGCAGGTGGGCTGGACGCTTGCCAACTCGGACATCCAGTCCATCGAGGGCGGCCGCGATCTGGCCGACCGGGTCCGCCGGGACGTCAACGAGCGCTTCCTCGAAGCATCCCGGGGCGATGACTTCGTGGGGATCCAGACGTACGGCCGCACGGTATACGGTCCGGACGGCCACGCACCGGCGCCCGAAAGCGTGGAGGTCAACCAGATGGGCGAGGAAATTTACCCGCAGGCACTGGAGGCGACCATCCGCGAAGCGCACCGGATCGCAGGCATTCCCGTCATGGTGACGGAGAACGGCCTGGCTACCGAGGACGACGCCCAGCGCGTGGCTTACCTTCAGGTGGCCGTGGACGGCGTCGCGGCCTGCCTGGCGGACGGCATCGACGTCCGGGGCTACATCGCCTGGACCGCCTTCGACAACTTCGAGTGGATCTTCGGCTACCGGCCCAAGTTCGGGCTCATCGCCGTCGACCGCGGCACGCAGGAGCGCACTCCCAAGGAAAGCGCCCACTGGCTGGGGAGCCTCGCCCGTGAGCATGCGCTGTCACACGTGACGCAGCCTGCCTAGGGAGATCCGGCACTTCACCCATCAGTCCGGCCGCCCGCTCCGAATCCCTTGGGACAAAACTCCCAAAGCTAGGACGGGACGATGGATGAAGCGGACCAGCAGGCCCTGACCGGAGCGGTGATCAAGAGGCACAGCCTCGACCTCGCCGAGGTGTGGCTCGACTTTGTTGCCCTCGGCGGGGACGCCTCCGAACAGGACATCAGGGATTACAGCTCCGGGACGGCGGCACTGTCAAAAGATGACCGGGATGCCCTGAACCAGGCAGTGAATGAGCACTGTGCCGCGGCGAATGCACTGGTCCGGGCACCCTTCAGCGGTTCCCTCCTCGCGCTTCCGCAGAAGGAACGGCAGGATCCCTACTCGTCGAAGTAGGTGAAGGTGTCAGTGCCGCCCGCCACGGAGGAGACCACGGTGGCCGCGACGTCCCGCAGCTTCACGTTCCTGGAATTGGAGGCCTCGCGCAGGACCTGGAAGGCGGCGGCCTGGCTGCAGCGGTTCTGCGCCATGATGGCACCGGTGGCCAGGTCGATGACCGTCCGTGACTGCATGGCCGCACTCATGCCGTCCCTGGACTCCTGAAGCCTGGCCATCCGGAGGGCAAGCGTGAGCCCCTTGGAGACCTGTTCGGTATAAGCCTCGGCGGTGGCGGCGTCGTCACCGCTGCACGCCCCCGGCTGCTCGAAGTGAAGGGTAAGAGCGCCGAGGTCCTTGCCTTCCAGGATCAGCGGGATGCCCAGCACAGACCCGATGCCCTGCTCCCGGGCGGCCACCACGTACTCCGGCCAGCGGTCTTCGTGTTCCAGGTCCGGGACGAGGACTGTTCCCCTGGTCCGGATGGCGGCCAGGCCCGGGCCGTCCCCCTGCGTGTCTTCCAGCTCGGTGAGCAGGCAGGAGCCGGGGCTGCTGCCGGCCGTGGCGGTGGGCTTCTTGGGGCGGGTCAGCCTGATGCCGCAGGACACGTCCCGGCCGGCACTGCCCAGGCGCGCGGCAGAGTACTCTGCGAGGTCCTGAAGGAGCTGCTCCACGCCGCGGTTCCCGAGGACCAGGTCCTGCAGGTGCGCTGCAACATCGGCAAAGACTCTGCCATCCGCAACATCGGTGACCACCAAGGATCTTTCCTCCCGGACGAAAATGAAAAGCCATAACAACATGGCCGCTCACTGCCAAACGGTCATTCCAGCCTACCCGTGCGAAGGACGTAACGTGTCAACCATGAAGCCCGCCTCCAGCCACAGCGGCTCCGTCCGCGGTAGAACAGTGACGGCCGGCGGCGTCCCGGTGCACAGTTTCCTGGGGGTTCCGTACGCGGAGCCGCCGACGGGGGAACGCCGTTTCCGCCCGCCCGTTCCCGTGTCCCCATGGCCCGGTGTGCTCGACGGCACCGCGCCGGGTCCGGCCGCCCCGCAGAATCCTGAGTCGCCGGCACCGCCCGGCGCCAAACCGCGGATCTGGAGCGAGGAGGGCTGCCTCAACCTCAACATCTGGACTCCCGCCACGGACGGCCCTGCCAGGCCCGTGATGGTGTGGATCCATGGCGGCGCCTACCTCAGTGGTTCCAACAGTGACGGCATGTACGACGGCGCCAACCTCGCCGCCGCGGGCGATGCCGTGGTGGTCACGATCAACTACCGGCTGGGAGCGCTCGGTTTCCTGCACCTGGCGGACCTCCTGGGACCTGGCTACGAAGACTCCTCCAACATTGCCCTCCTGGACCAGCTCGAAGCATTGCGCTGGGTCCGCCGCAACATCGCCGGGTTCGGCGGGGACCCGCAGAACGTGACCCTGTTTGGGGAATCGGCCGGGGCCGCGGCCATCGGCACCCTCCTGGGCATGCCGGCGTCGGAAGGCCTGTTCCGCCGGGCCATCATGCAAAGCGGCACCGCCGAACGCTGGCGCACGCCCGTTGACTCTGCCAGCACCAGCCGGAGGTTCCTCGCCCTGTGCGGCCTGGACAGCTACTCGGCCGCCGAGCTGCTGGCCCTGCCCGTGGAGCGGCTGCTGAAGGCCCAGGAAAAGCTGGTGCAGGAGGTGGGCCGGGAAACATTCGCGGTTCCCCTGCCCTTCCAGCCGACAGTGGGGACGCCCTCACTGCCGCAGCCGCCCCTGGACGCGGTCCGGCAAGGGCTCAACGCCGGAGTGGATCTTATTGTCGGGACCAACCTCAACGAGGGGTCCTTCGCGGTGGAAATGCGGCCGACTGCCCCAGAGGATCCTGGCTATCCGGAACGCGCGGCCGCCGTTCTCACGGCCGCCGGGATTGCCGGGGACCGGGCGGCGGATTACGCGGCCGCCCTCGCCAAGGTTCTGTCGCTGGAGGCCGGTTTATCGCAGGACGCCGGCCTGCCGCGGGATGTGTCCGGCAAGGAACTCCTCGAAGCCGCCATTGCCGATTCCGTCTACCGCCAGCCCAGCAACAACCTGCTGGACGCGCGCGGTAGTGGCGCCCGGCACGGGGCGCCGGGCCGGACCTTTTCCTACCTCTTCACCTGGCGCAGCCCGGCCATGGGCGGAAAACTCGGGGCATGCCACGCCCTGGACATCCCGTTCGTCTTCCGGCACCTGGATGCGCCGGAGGCGGCCTTCCTCACCCGCGGCCGGGCACCGCAATCCCTCAGCGACACCATGAGCGGCGCGTGGGCGTCATTCGCGTGGACCGGAACACCCGTCCTGCCCGGACTGGAGTGGCCGGAATACGGGCGGCACCGCAACACTATGATCCTCGACGCGGCACCCCGGGTGGACGCGGATCCGCGCCGGGACATCAGGGAGTTCTTCGAGGCGAACCGGGTCAGCCTGCAGCCTGGGCGTTGAGGGTATCCCGGATCCCGTTCAGCGCGGGGTCCCGGAGCTGCATGAAGGCAGGCTTCAGCAGCGGCTGAATAATCTTGGCCGGTCCCTTGATGCTGAACTCGGCCGTGTACTTCACCAGCGACCCGGTGCCGGACGGGCTGACGTCAACGGAGTCAAAGGCCGTGACGGTCTTGTTCTCGCCGCGGAGCTTGATGTGGTTCTCCGTCAGCTCGATGACCTCGTACTCCAGGGTCTGGCGCTTCCCCCGGAATTCGGACTCCGCGTGGTAACGGTGGCCCACCGCCACCGGGCCCGGCGTCAGCTTGTCCATCACGGGAGTGTTGGGGTCCCACGTGCTCGTGTTCTCGAACTCCCTCATGAAGGCAAAGGCCTTTTCGGCAGACAGCTTGGTTTCCACGCTTCCGGTGACTGTGATCATCACCCCAGTGTAGGAACGGGCTGGCGGGATGCACAGCCCCGCCGCCCTACGCCCGCCCGGCCGCCGCAGCCGTTTTCCGTCCGGCCAGCTGGACGGACGCCATTTTGTAGCACAGCTGCCCGCCGAGTTCGCGGGGATGGATCCACACCTCATAGCCCTCGGCTGCCGAGAACAGGGCCCTGCCCGCTGTCATGTCCGCTGCAAGCCAGAGGGCGGAGGAATCCTGCATGGCGTCATCCACCACCCCTGCCCGGACCAGCTGGAAATCCTTCCGGACCTCCACGGGAATCCCGACGAGCCGGCTCCAGTCGTGAAAGCGAAACCACTTCATGGCGCGGTCAGTGCATGTGGCTTCCGCCGTTGATGTCCACCGTGGTGCCGGTGAGGTAGGCGGATTCCTCGGAGGACAGGAAGGTGATCACGGCAGCAACTTCTTCCGTGGTGGCGTTGCGGCCCAGCGGAATCCCGGCGTTGATGGCGGCTTCCTGCTCCTCGGTGCTGCCCACCCGGATGTTGGTGTCCACGGCGCCCGGGGTGATGGCGTTGACGGTCACGCCGGTGGTGCCCAGTTCGCGGGCCAGGGCCTTGGTAAGGCCCAGAATGGCGGCCTTGGCTGCGGAGTACGGGACCTTGCCGAAGACCCCGCCACCGCGCTGGGCTGATACGGAGGACATGTTGACGATCCGGCCCCAGCCGTTGGCGATCATGTCCGGCAGGAAGGCCTTGGTCACCAGGTAGGTGCCGGTGGCGTTGACGTCCATCACCTTGTGCCACAGCTCAAGGGTGGTCTCCAGGAACGGGACGGGGGAAGTGATCCCGGCGATGTTGGCCAGGGCCCCTACCGGCGGCAGGTTGCCGGCGGTGACCTCCGCGGCTACGGCCTGGTAGGCGGCGTTGACGGATGCTTCGTTGGCGACGTCGATTTCGTGGCCAAAGGCGGGGACGTTGAATTCGTTTCCGATCTCGGCGGCGACCTTGGCGGACTTCTCGCCGTCGAGGTCCAGGATCACCACTGCCCAGCCCTGGTTGGCGTAGCGGCGTGCGGTGGTGATGCCGATGCCCCGGTCCGAGGTTGCCCCGGTGAGGACTGCGGTGCGCTGGATGGTGGTCATGATGGTGCTCCTTGGCTGTGATGGAACATCTTTGGTCCCTTGGGTTGGCTGGCCCGGCTCGCACGGGCATTCGTGATGGGGACCACATTAGTCCTGCCAATGTTAACAGTCAACCTCCGACATTGACTGTTGACATTGCTCATGACGCCGATCACACTGGACCTATCATTTTGTTAACCGTCGACAGCGGCTACCCCAACGAGCCGCTTTCCGAAAGGGAACCACCATGGGCAAAGATGCTCTGAACATGCGCGGTCCAGTGCATGGCACCAAGGACGCGAAGCGCGTCGCCATTGGCTCCGGTGTGGGCGCAGTAATCGAGACGTACGACTTCATCGGTTTCGGCACCGCCGCTGCGCTGTACTTCGGGACCGCTTTCTTCCCCACCGGCGATCCCGTTACCGGCACCCTGGCCGCCTTCGCCACCCTGGGCGTTGGCTTCGCTGCCCGCCCGCTGGGCGGCATCATTGGTGGACACCTGGGTGACAAGGTGGGCCGCAAGCCCGTGCTGGTCACCTCGCTGATCCTGATGGGCGTGGCCACGTTCCTGATCGGCCTGCTCCCTACCTACAGCCAGGTGGGCCTGCTGGCTCCGGCGCTGCTGGTGTTTGTCCGCATCGTCCAGGGCCTGGCCTTCGGCGCCGAATGGGGCGGCGCCATCCTGATGAGCTACGAGCACGCACCATGGAAGTCCAAGGGCAAGTACACCGGCATTGTCCAGGCCGGCTTCCCGGTAGGCCTCCTGCTCGCCAACCTGGTCTTCCTGGTCAGCGTCAATCTCGGTGGCGAACTCGCCTGGCGCGTTCCGTTCCTGGCCAGCATCGTTCTGGTGGTTGTGGGCCTGATCATCCGCTCCAAGGTTCCCGAGTCCCCCGTCTTCGACGAGGTCAAGGACAGCGGTGACATCGTCAAGTCCCCCATCGTGGAGGTCATCAAGACCGACTGGCGCAACATCGTCAAGGGCATCGGCCTCCGCGTTGCTGAGACTGCCGGCTACGCCGTGTCCATCACGTACATGATTTCCTACCTGCACACCGAACAGCTGGCGGACAAGACGCAGACCCTCGTGGCGCTCTGCATCGCATCCTTCATCGGCATCTTCGCCACCGCCGCGTGGGCACGCCTCACCGACCGCATCGGCCGCCGCCCGGTCTACCTCTGGTCCTGCGCCTTCGCCGTCCTGTTCGCCGTGCCCATGTTCCTGCTGGTCAACACCGGCCTGTTCTTCTTCATCATCGCCACCATCGCCATCTCCTACGCCGTCTGCCAGAACTCACTTGCCGGCGCCCAGGGCGCCTGGTTCCCGGAGCTCTTCCAGGCCAAGACCCGCGCCTCAGGCGCCAGCCTTGCCTACCAGATCTCCGCCATGGTCTCCGGCTTCACCCCCTTCGTCACCACGCTGCTCTTCGTCAGCTTCGGCTGGATGGGCCCGGCCCTTCTGTTCGGCGCCTATGCAGCAGTGGGCCTGTGGGCCGCAGTCGCCACCCGCGAAACCTGGGGAAAGCGCGAGCGCGAGCTGGCCGATGAAGCCACCAAAAGCACCCCCAACACGGTGAGCGTCTAATGACCGTCACGCACGATACGAACACGGAGCAAGCCATGCCGACAGAAACCGTCCAAGCCCCGGCCATCAAAAGCCAAGCGGCTCAGGAGCGGATCGCCACAATCGCCGCCGCCGCCTACCGGATCCGGCACCACGCCCTGAACATGGGCGAGGTGCAGGGCCAGGGCTACGTGGGCCAGGCCCTGGGTGCAGCGGACATGCTGGCCACGGTCTACGGCGACCAGCTCCGCTTCCGCGCCGAGGACCCGCACTGGGAGGCCCGGGACCGGTTCCTGCTCTCCACCGGCCACTATGCCATCGGCCACTACGCCGCGCTGGCCGAAGCCGGCATCGTCCCGGTCGACGAGCTCGAAACCTACGGCTCGGATGATTCGCGGCTGCCGATGTCCGGCATGTCCACTTACACGCCCGGAATGGAGATCTCCGGCGGCTCCCTGGGCCACGGCCTGACCATCGCCGTCGGCATGGCCCTGGGCCTCCGGTACCAGGGCTCCGATTCGAGGGTGTTCAACTTCCTCTCCGACGGCGAGCTGGACGAAGGCTCCACCTGGGAGGCGGCCATGGGCGCGCACCACCACCAGCTGGGCAACCTCACAGCAATGGTGGACATCAACGCCCTGCAGGCGGACGGCAAGACGGACACGGTACTGCGCACCGAGCCGGTGACCGAAAAGTGGGAATCGTTCGGCTGGTACACCCAGCGGGTGGACGGCAACGACGTCGCCGCGCTGCTCGCAGCCTTCGACAACGCAGCCACCCAGGCCGCCGCCGTCGGACGCCCCTCCGTGATCCTCTGCGACACCAAGGTAGGCCGCGGCGTACCCCTGCTCGAAAACCGCGAAAAGGCGCACTTCATGCGCATCGAAGAACACGAATGGCAGACCTGCCGCGAGCAGCTCACCGCCGGCTATGAAGGAAAGGCTTCAGCATGAGCACCACCACCGAGGCCCCCAACACCACGACAGCCGTCAAGCCGAAGCTGAAGACCTCGGCCATGATCGCCTCCTTCGCTGACCCGGGCCAGAAGACGGCGTCCGCACCGTTCGGGCACGCCCTGGTCAAGGCCGCGCAGGAAAACGACAGGATCGTCGGCCTGACCGCGGACCTGGGCAAGTACACGGACATGCACATCTTCGCCAAGGCATTCCCGGAACGGTTCTTCCAGATGGGCATGGCCGAGCAGCTGCTCTTTGGCGCCGCGGCCGGCCTGGCGGAAACCGGGCTGGTGCCGTTCGCGTCCACCTACTCGGTGTTCGCTGCCCGCCGCGCCTACGACTTCCTGTGCCTGGACGCCGCCGAGCCCAACCTGAACGTCAACATCGTGGGCGGCCTGCCCGGCCTCACCACCGGCTACGGCCCCAGCCACCAGGCCACCGAGGACATGGCGATCTTCCGCGGCATGCCCAACCTGACCATCGTGGACCCCTGCGACTCGGTGGACATCGAGCAGGCTGTCCCCCAGCTCGCAGCGTCCGAGGGCCCCACCTACCTGCGCCTGCTGCGCGGCAACGTGCCCACCGTCCTGGACGAATACGACTACACGTTCGAGCTCGGCAAGGCCAAGGTCCTGCGCGGCGGCAACGACGTTGTGTTCATCTCCTCCGGCCTGATGACCATGCGTGCCCTGCAGGCCGCTAAAGCGCTGGCGGCACACAACGTGGACGTCGCCGTCGTACACACCCCCACCATCAAGCCGTTCGACGCCGAAACCGTCCTCAAGGAGATCAACACCGACCGGCTGGCCGTGACGCTGGAAAACCACTCCGTGGTGGGCGGCCTGTTCGAAACCGTCGCCTCCGCCGTCGTCACCGCCGGCGTAGGAAAGCGCGTGGTCCCCGTGGCGCTGCCGGACCAGTTCCTCGACGCCGGGGCGCTGCCCACCCTGCACGACCGCTACGGGCTTGCCGTGGACCGGATCGTCGCAAAGGTCCTCGCCGAACTGGGCTGACCTTCAGCATCAAAGAGCACGGCACCGGTCCCGGCCGGTGCCGTGCTTTCTGTCGTAGTATCGACGTACGACTGTAAACAGTCGACTTACAACATTGAGGACGGAAGCCATGGCCGGACTGACAGCCCCGCTGCTGGGACTGGAAAAGAAAAGCCTGCGCGAGCAGGCGCTCGCGGCACTGAGGACCGCCATCACCAGCGGCGAGCTGGAACCCGGGCGGCACCTGGTGGAAACCGAGCTGTCCGAGATGCTGCAGATCAGCCGGGGAACTCTCCGTGAAGCCCTGCGCCAGCTGGAACAGGAAGGCCTGCTCTCGGCCGGGCCCCGTGGCCGGCTCTCCGTCCGGCACCTGGATGAAAAGGAAATCCGGGATATCTTCGCCGTCCGCGCCGCCCTGGAGTCGCTTGCCGCCCGGACCCTCTGCGAACTTCCGGACCGGCAACACGTCACGCAGTCCCTGCACAAAGCCATCGACGCGATGAGCGCGACAGCTGACGGGACGCTTGAGGAACGGATCGAATCGGACCTCGAATTCCATCGCACCCTTTGCCGCCTGACCGGCAACGAGACGCTCCTGCATTCCTGGCAATCGCTGGAAGGCTCCATCCGGATGTCCATCATGTTCGCCGGCCGGGAAAAGGGCGTCAGCAACATGAGCGTGGACCGACACCGGGACATCGTCGCCGCCATCGACACCGGCGACGCCGCCCTGGTCCGCAAGACCATCCTCGAGCACATGGACACGGCCGCGGCCACCCTGGTGTCCTAGCCACTTCTTGGTAGTTTCGTAGTTCGCGCGAATAGTCCCCGCGCCCCCGGGTACGTTGGACTATGAGCAGGGTGGCCAGGCAGTATGCCTTGGGACCGCGGGACCAACTGTAGAAAGAGGACTCAATGCGGGAACCGATGACCAGCGACGATGTTTTTGAAGCGGAGACCGTTGCCGGCGAAAACGAAGAAGCAGCTGCTGAACCGTCAGCGGACCCGGACGTCAATTTCGACGAGCAGTTTTATCCGGCCCGGCCCAAGGCCCTAAGGCCCACCGCCCGGCGGCGCCAATACTTTGCCACCAGGCCATCCTTCGAATTCGATGGACGCAATGCGGCCTATGTTGAATGGCTGCGGAACCAGGCGATGCTCGGCGACGCCAACACATTGGCCCGGCAGCTCTCCGGGCAAGCCAGCATGTGGCAGAACTCCTACGCTCACCCGAACCCCCGGGCTGCCGTGGAGCGGGCACCCGTCTGGTTCACTGCCTATCCGCTGTCCTTCATCACCAGGTCCACCGAGTCCTTCCTCTCGGCCCTGGGCGATCCGGCCATGTGGGAAGCGTTCAGCGAAATAGGCATCCGGGCCATCCACACCGGTCCGGTGAAACTGGCCGGAGGCATCAGCGGCTGGTCCCAGACGCCCAGCGTGGACGGGCACTTCGACCGGATCAGCATGGCGATCGATCCGGTGTTCGGAACCGAGGATGAGTTCCGCCGGATGTGCGAGGTCGCCGCGGAACACGGCGGAACCATCATCGATGACATCGTTCCCGGCCACACCGGCAAGGGAGCTGATTTCCGCCTGGCCGAAATGAATTTCCGGGACTACCCGGGCATCTACCACATGGTGGATATCCCGGAGGAGGACTGGCACCTGCTGCCGGACGTCCCCGAGGGGCAGGACTCCGTCAACCTGAGCCCCGATTCCGAGCAGGCCCTGCAGAAGGCCGGGTACATCATTGGCCGGCTGCAGCGGGTGATCTTCTACGAACCGGGCGTCAAGGAAACCAACTGGAGCGCCACCCGGCCCATCGTGGACACCACCGGAAAGACCCGCCGCTGGGTCTACCTCCACTACTTCAAGGCAGGCCAGCCGTCCATCAACTGGCTGGACCCGACGTTCGCCGGGATGCGCCTTGTGGTGGGGGACGCACTGCATTCCCTGGTGGACCTGGGCACCGGCGCACTGCGGCTGGATGCCAACGGCTTCCTCGGGGTGGAAAAGAGCGCCGAGGAGCAGCCGGGCTGGTCCGAGGGGCATCCGCTGTCCGAGGCAGCCAACCAGCTCATCGGCTCAATGATCCGCAAGGTGGGCGGGTTCTCCTTCCAGGAGCTGAACCTGACCATCGACGACATCAAGGCGACGTCCGAGGCGGGCCCGGACCTTTCCTACGACTTCATCACCCGGCCGGCCTACCACTACGCGCTGGTCACCGCCGATACCGAGTTCCTGCGGCTGACGCTCAAGCTGTCCATGGAAATCGGCGTCGACCAGGCATCGCTGGTCCACGCCCTGCAGAACCATGACGAACTGACGTACGAGCTGATGCACTTTGCCGCGGGGCACCGGGATGAGGTCTTCGAGCTCAACGGGCAGGAACTGACGGGCGCCCAGGTTGCCGAACAGGTGCAGCAGACCATGCGGGAGCGCCTGACCGGGGAGAACGCCCCCTACAACGCCTTGTTCACCACCAACGGCATCGCCTGCACGTCGGTCAGCTTCATCATGGCCGCGCTGGGCATCAAGGACCCCCAAGCGGTGACCCCGGAAGAGGAGGCGCGGATCCTGGATGTCCACATCCTCCTCGCCATGTACAACGCGCTCCAGCCGGGCGTCTTCGCACTCTCCGGCTGGGACCTGGCCGGCATCATGGCACTGGACCGCAAGAGCGTCGCCGAACTCACCGCCCAGGGTGACACCCGCTGGATCAACCGCGGTGCTCACGACATCATGGGCACCAGCCCGGACGCGGTAACCTCCTCCGCTGGTATGCCCCGGGCCCGGAGCCTGTACGGCCCGCTCCCCGAGCAGCTGCAGAACCCGTCCTCCTTCGCGAGGCGCCTGCAGCGGATCCTGGCGGTCCGCGAGGAAAGCGGCATCGCCACAGGTGCCCTGCTGGATGTACCGGACGTCTCCAACCGTGGACTGCTGGTGATGGTGGTCCGGCTGAACAGCGGCGCACTGGGCGTTACGGTGCTGAATTTCTCCGACCAGGACATTGCGGGCAGCATCCAGTCCAGCCACCTGGCGCCCGGGGCTGCCGTCCACGACCTGTTCACCGGCGATGCCGTTGGCCAGGTGGATGACCTGCACAGCTTCTTCCTCGAACTGCCCGCTTACCAGGGCACGGTCCTGCAGCTGACAGAGGAAGAGGAGACCGGGCAGGAGGACGGCGTTACTGCACCACCCGTGGGCTGATTTTCCTTGCGGCCGCGCGGGAATCCCTGTGGGTTCTCAACCGTTAACTGAATGTTCGGTAAGTTACCCGCGCGTAAACGAGGGATTGAATGAACGGGAAGTTTGTATCTGTTGAGGACGACGCCGGGAAGGTCACCCGCTACGTCCGTCACGGCAACGGCGGGGGCCTGGTGGCGCCCGGGGCAGTCGTGGCCGAAAGCGCCCGCATCGGCGCCATGACGTACGTGGAGCAGGGCGCACAGATCGGTCCCGGCTGCCGGATCGGCCACGGGAGCTGGATTGACCGTGAAGCCAGGATCGGCGACCGGACGGTGGTGGGTGACGGCGTGCGCATCGGCCGTGCGACGGTGATTGGAAGCCGGGTACACATCGGCAGCCACTCGCGCATTGGTTCCGGGGTCCTCATTGAGCACGGGGTCCACGTGCACGCGGACAGCACCGTGCCCGACGGCGGCCAGGTCCTGCTGGGTTCGCGGACCCCGGAACGCGCTGCGGCACGGAAGCGGCCGCACCGCAGCGGCAGGGGCAGGATCGCCGCCTGAGGCTGCTAGCGCGCCCCGGCAGCCTCGCGAACCTCAGGGGCAGGCGCGAGCAGCATGGTTGCGGTATCGATGCGCTCATCAGTGTCCTGCCGGGCGACCAGCTCGTCCGCCTCCTCGCGGCTGGCAACCACAGGCACTGACCCGAGCAGGGGCCGGGACGCCGACTCCCGCATCTTCAGCAAGGCAAACAGCGCCACCAGCGAGAAGAACATCACGTAGAACGCGGGAGCGTACAGGTTCCCGGTCGCCTCAACGAGGATCTGGCTGACCAGGGGCGTGGTGCCGCCGAAAACCGAAATGGCGAGGTTGTGCGTGACGCCTACCGATCCGAACCGGGAGGCCGTGGGAAAGAGCTCCGACATCACGGCCGCGGTCAGTGCGAGGAAAAACGCCGAGGGCAGCGACACCAGGAACAGTGCCAGGTACAGGGACCACAACGTTCCCAACTGCATCAGGGTAAAGGCCGGCAGCAGCAGGACCAGGTTTCCGATCGTGGCCATCGCGTAGATGGGGCGCCGGCCGATGCGGTCGGACCAGCGGGCCACGAGAGGGATCATGAGCGCCAGCAGAACCAGGACGACGACGGCGGCAACCGCCGTGTGCATAGGGTCGGATCCGACCTGGGTTTCCAAGTACGTGGGTATGTAGCTGGTGAGCAGGTACCCCGTCGTGCCGTCGGCGGCAACGAGGGAGCAGCCGATCAGGATTTGCGGCCAGTAGTGCTTGAAGATGTTCGGCAGGTTGTGCCGGACGAAGATGGGGTCAATGTCTTCGGTTCCGGCCTTCGCGTGGGCGGCCTCGAAGCTGGGTGATTCCGGGAGCCGGAGCCGCATCAGAATCGCCACGATGCCCAGGGGAAGGGCGATCAGGAACGGGATGCGCCAGCCGCCGTCCAGCATTGCGCTGTCACCCCACGCTGAGGTGGTGATGGCGGTGGTTGCGGCCACCATGCTGGCACCGGCAGCGAAGCCGAGCATTGAGCCGGAGTTCAGCAGGGAGGCCATATACCCGCGGTTGCGGTCGGGCGAGAACTCGGAGATGTAGGTCGCGGCACCGGAATATTCGCCGCCGGTGGAGAAACCCTGCAGCATCTTGAGCAGGTACAGGGGGATGATGACCCACAGGCCCACCTCGCCTGCTGTGGGGAGCAGGCCGATCCCGGTTGTGGCCACGGCCATCAGTGCCATCGTGAAGAAGAGCACTTTGCGCCGGCCGATCCTGTCACCCAGCGGCCCGAGGATCATTCCACCCAGGGGGCGAACGATGAAGGACACAGCGAAACCGAGCAGGGTGACCAGCAGGCCCATGCGTTCGTCCATGCCCTCGGTGAACACGGAGGTCATGACGACGGCCAGGTAGCCGTAGACTCCGATGTCGTACCACTCAATGAAGTTGCCTACCCCAGCACCTACCTGCGCCTTCCGCAGTTCGTTCTTATCCACGATGATGCAGTCGCCCGCCGTCAGTCGGCGGGCAGTTTTGTGGCGCACGGGGTGCTCTTCTTTTGAGTGTTCGAACATCTTTGTCCTGTCTCTGTACCGGATGACGGGTGGGCAGGAGTACCGGCGGTCAACCGGAATCCCCTAGGGGAGGCTGGTAAGTATTGTGCCAGAAAGACAACGGAGGATCGGCCGCCTTCCCGCCCCGAATGTGATCTGAGCCTCCATTTTCCGCGTGATCAGCCCGTCTCGGGGCTGTTGCAATAGAAGCAACTGGTCGCGTCACAATCATCAAATGAGGACGTTCCCATCCTCGCCCTGCCGAAAATTGACCCTTTGCGCCCCGGGGTTTTCACGGGCAACTGGAGCCCGGGCTGCCGGCCTCCGGACCGGCAGCCCGCCTTCTGATGCCACGGCCGGCCCGCAGGGCCGCCACGCCCCAAACGGCAAGGAAGGCCGCAACCAACAAGAGCCCTGCCTCGCCCAGGTCGATATCGCCCAGCCAGGCGGTGACCGGGTCATCCAGCCCAAAGGCGGCATGGGCGAACCCGCCGAGGGTGATGGCTGCGATGAAGAGCGCCGACACCGCGGAAAGGCCCGTCACCAAGGCATTGAAACCGAGCGTGCGCTGCGGGTGGTCCAGGGCGGAGCGGTACATCCGCATCATGGCCACGCCGTTGACCGAATCGCACAGCGTCATCGCGGCGGCGAACGCCAGCGGCAGCGCAAGAAGGGCGAAGGGCGGCACCCCGGCCAGGGACGCCGCCGTCGTCATCATCAGCAGCCCGATGGTGGTGGCGGTGTCGAATCCCAGCCCGAACAGGAAGCCGATCACGTAGATGTTCCGTGGCCGCAGCACCCTGGACAGGGGCCTGGCCAGCAGCCGGGCCATGAGCCCCTGCTGTTCGAGGTCCGCCGGACTGATTGCCGTGCCGCTGCGGGCCCGGCGGTAGGCCTGCACCGACCTGGCGAACGCCGACCCGTTGAACAGGCCCATCGCCAGCAGGAACACGCCGGAAACGCCGCTCCCGATCAGCCCTAGCACCAGGTTCCCGGCGGACCCGTCCTGCATGAACCCGCCCACGATGCCGGCGCCGGCGACCACCAGCACCCCGGCGAGGGTCACCACCGAACTGTGCCCCAGGCTGAAGGCAAAGCCGACACTGACAGGGTCCTGCCGCTGCGCCACGAACTTCCGCGTCGAATTATCGATCGCAGCCAGGTGGTCCCAGTCGTAGCTGTGCTTCACGCCGGCCAGGTAGGCGGTCAGGACCAGGCCCCACGTGAGCGCGTGGGCACCGGCCGCACCGGCGTTCCCTGCGAGCAGGAGTACGACGGCGGCCGCATGCAGCGCGGCCACCGCACCAAAGGTGAACATCAGGCGCGTCCGAACCGGCAGTGCTTCCCGCTGCCGGTAGTAGGCGGCGATGTCCGTGATGGCCGTCATCAGTGCTTCCTCAGGTTCAGCGGTCCCTGCCCGTGCCAGCGTTCCCGCAGGAGGTTGGCGCAGGCCGAAAGAAGGAGGTTCAGTTCCCCGGTGCTGTTGGACAGGGCGCGGAGCACCAGGCCGGAAGTACCCGCGACGGCCCGGGTCAGGGAGATGCCGGGCAACGCATCGAATCCGGCGGCGAGCAGGTGCAGTTCGTCGGCGAGCGCCTGGTCCACGCGGGCGTCCACCACCACGAGGGACCCCACGTGGCTGAAGCCCTCCATAAACCCGACCCCGGTGACATCGCCCGACGGCGGCCGGATCAGCAGGTTGTCCAGCGCCAGGAGTTCAGACGTCCCGCCGGCGCCGTCGGGTTCCACCCGGATCTCGTTGCGCAGCCGGACTTGCTCGTACCGGAAGGCGGTCCCGTCCGGCGACCAGCCTGGGGTCACCACCTCAGCCATGACCAGCGACGACGACGGCCGCAGGGCAATGGAGGTCCGCTGCCGGTAGCTGGCCTCCCGGTAGGCGATGAGCTGGTCGGGCATGAGCTCCAACCGCGCCCCCTCCCCCAGCCGGACAGTCATCCGCTGCTCAGCAAAAGACCCCGGAGTCCGGTAAACCTTCGTGGCGGACTGGGTAGTCAACAGGAGGTCAGCCCCATCCCCAACTTCAACATCCAGCACAAAAAGATCAGCCCCAAGATAAGCCCCGCCAGGATTCACCACGACGTAGCAAACCTGCCCCGAGTCATCGAGATAATGCGGCCGAAGAACTCTCAAGGCGCCCTGATGATACTGGTGCACGGCAACCGAGCGCTGGCCACGCACGGCGACCCGAAGCTCCAACCGGCCCATCGCGGGCCGATCAGCGGACGCGGGTGATAGGGGCCGCGGCGTGGCGGGCACCGCGAAGCGGGCACGGCCCCTATCACCCGCGGGCGCAGGCCCAGGTGCGATGAACGCCTTAGGCGCGGGGGCCGCCGTCGTGCTCACTGGGCGAGGTCGAGCATCAGGACGTCACGCCGAACCCATTCGATGACGGCGTCGAGTCCTTCGTCGGTTTTCAGGTTGGTGAAGCAGAACAGCTTTTCCCCGCGGAATTCCTTGGAGTCCCGTTCCATGACTGCGAGGTCCGCGCCGACGTGGGGTGCGAGGTCGGTTTTGTTGATGATGAAGAGGTCGGACTTGATCATGCCCTGGCCGGCTTTGCGGGGGATCTTCTCGCCTTGGGCCACATCGATGATGTAGATGGAGAAGTCGACGAGTTCAGGGCTGAAGGTGGCGGACAGGTTGTCGCCGCCGGATTCGACGAAGATCACCTGCAGGTCGGGATGGCGGGCTTTGAGTTCCTCGATGGCGGCGGTGTTCATGGAGGTGTCTTCGCGGATGGCGGTGTGCGGGCAGCCGCCGGTTTCGACGCCGATGATCCGGTCCACGGGGAGGATGCCATTGGCGGCGAGGATTTTGGCGTCCTCGATGGTGTAGATGTCGTTGGTGATGGCGGCCATGGAGATTTCGCCGCTCATGTGCCGGGTGAGGCGCTCCACGAGCTGGGTCTTGCCTGCGCCGACGGGTCCGCCGATGCCGATCTTGATGGGTTCAGACATGTGTCCTCCTTTGAATCACAAGCACAGTCAGCTCATGAACATCCGGGCACGTTGGCGTTCGTGCCGCATTTGCGAAATTTCCAGTCCGGGCGTCACGGCCCCGAAGTCGTCCGGCGTGAGGTGGGCAATCCGTTCGACGGCGGCAGCAACGTCGTCGGCCGCTTGCCGCAGGAGCCGCTGGCCTGCGTTCTGGCCGAGCGGGATGGCCCGGACGGCGTTCTGGGTGAGCGACGTGACGGTGGCAAAAAGATAGGCAGCGAGCGCCTCCGGAAGCGGCACGCCAAGTGAACGGGCGACGACGGCGAACGCCAACGGCTGATGCCCCGCAGCCCGGCCACCGGTCACCAGCTCCCGGTAGGATGCGAGCTCATCCGAGGGAAACACCTCACCCCCAATCTCCAGCAACCGGAGCCCCATCTTCACGGAAGCCTCCCGAACCTGCCGAGGCAACAGCGAAGCAGACAAAAGAGCATCCAACTCCTCCAGGTCCACGCCCTCATACAAGAACCGAATGGCAAGCCCATCAGAGTAAGAAAGCGACTGCGAGATAAAGGCACCGAGCCACACCCCAAAAGACGCCTCATCACGAACCACACCGGCGTCGACATAGGTCTCAAAGCCAAGAGAGTGCGCAAAGGCCCCGGTAGGAAGCGCAGAGTCAACGAGCTGCTGCAGCGCCAGCTGATAACCGCTCACTGAACCACCGCCAGAGGTGAGGAACGCAAGCGACGCGAGGGATATGGGGCCGCGGCGTGGCGGGCACCGCGGAGCGGGCACGGCCCCATATCCCTCGCGGCGTCCCCAACCGCACCCGCGGTGGAAACTTTAGTGACTGTGCTCAGCATGGCGGAAAGGAACAGGCATGACGCGTTCCTGCCGGGAGTAGGGCACGGCGACGTGGCGAAGGTAGTCCTCGACGGTGTGGTCGTAGGCGCACACCATGACGTCGGCTTCGTACTCCGACGACGAGTCGAAGAACTGGGCCTGGAGGTGCCGGTTGCCGAGGGAGTGGGCCACGACGCCCATTTCGTGGATGGACCGGGGTGCGATGACCAGGACGTCGGTGGGCAGCACGGACACCACGATCATGTTGGAGTCCTCGACGTGCAGGATGTCGCCGTCGCGGAGGTCGCCGGAGCCGGACGGCAGCCGGATGCCGATTTCCTTGCCGTGGTCCGTCGTTGCGCGTTGGATCCGTTTGACCAGCTGGGCGCTGGGCAGCACCACTTTTTCCTGGTGCAGGCCTGCGTAGGCGGCGAGGTCGGTCGCGGGCAGTTCATGGAGGTTGCCGAGGACTTTGTCGATGATCATGTGGGCTCCGGAAATCTAGAAGAGGAAGTAGCGCTGGGCCATGGGGAGGACGTCGGACGGCTCGCAGGTGACGTCCTCGCCGTCGACCGTTACCTGGTAGGTTTCCGGGTCCACCTGGATGTCCGGGGTGGCGTCGTTGTATTTCAGGTCCGCTTTGGTGAGGGTGCGGATCCCTGAAACGGGCCGGATGATCTTCCCGAGCCCCAGCTCTTGGGGGACGCCGGCGTCGATGGCCGCCTGGGACAGGAACGTGATGGACGATTGCTGCACGGCCTTCCCGTACGCGCCGAACATCGGCCGCATGGTCCGGGGCTGCGGTGTGGGGATGGAGGCATTTGCGTCGCCCATGAGCGCGTAGGCGATCTGCCCGCCCTTGATCACGAGCTCCGGTTTGACGCCGAAGAACGCGGGATCCCAGAGGACAAGGTCGGCGAATTTCCCTTCCTCCACGGAGCCGATGGAGTCCGCGATGCCCTGCGCGATGGCCGGGTTGATCGTGTACTTGGCCACGTAGCGCTTGAGGCGGAAGTTATCGCTGCCCGCCGAACCGTGGAGCCCGGCAGCGCTGTCCCCCCGGGGGTCTTCCAGCACACCCCGCTGCTTCTTCATCTTGTCCGCCACCTGCCAGGTGCGGGTGATCACCTCGCCCACGCGGCCCATGGCCTGCGAGTCGGAGGAGGTGATGGAGAAGATGCCCAGGTCCTGCAGGACGTCCTCGGCGGCGATGGTCTCGGCCCGGATCCGGGAGTCGGCGAAGGCCACGTCCTCCGGGATGTCCGGGTTGAGGTGGTGGCAGACCATCAGCATGTCCAGGTGCTCTTCGATGGTGTTGCGGGTGTAAGGCAGCGTGGGGTTGGTGGAGGCCGGCAGGACATTGGGCATCCCGGCGATTTTGATGATGTCCGGGGCGTGCCCGCCGCCGGCGCCCTCGGTGTGGAAGGTGTGGATGACCCGGCCGTCGATGGCGCGGATGGTGTCCTCCACGAAGCCGCACTCATTGAGGGTGTCGGTGTGGATGGCCACCTGGACGTCGTATTCGTCGGCCACTTTCAGGGAGGTGTCCATGGAGGAGGTCGTTGAGCCCCAGTCCTCGTGGACCTTGAGCCCGATGGCACCCGCACGGATCTGCTCGGCGAGGGGTTCGACGGCGGACGCGTGGCCCTTGCCGAACAGGCCGATATTGACGGGGAGCCCCTCCGCCGCCTGCAGCATCCGCTGGATGTGCCACTTTCCGGGCGTGACGGTGGTGGCCTTGGTGCCTTCGGCAGGGCCGGTGCCGCCGCCGATCATGGTGGTGATTCCGCTGGTCAGTGCGGTGGGCACCTGGTCCGGGGAGATGAAGTGGATGTGCGTATCCACGCCGCCGGCGGTGAGGATCTTCCGCTCCCCCGCGATGATTTCGGTGCTGGCGCCGATCACGATGTCCACGCCGTCGGTGATCTGCGGGTTGCCGGCTTTGCCGATCCTGAAGATGTGGCCGTCCCTGATAGCCACGTCGGCCTTGTAGATGCCGGTGTAGTCGAGGATCACGGCATTGGTGATGACGGTGTCCGGGACGTCTTCGCCGGAGCCGGCGCCATCCCTGGTGACCTGGCCGTTCTGGCCCATGCCGTCCCGGATTACCTTGCCGCCGCCGAACACCACTTCCTCGCCGTACACGGTGAGGTCTTTCTCGATCTCGAGGAACAGTTCGGTGTCGGCCAGGCGGACTTTGTCGCCCGTCGTTGGGCCGTACAGGTCGGCGTACTGCCGCCGGGGAATGTCGAAGCTCATTTGTCGCCCGCCTTCGCGTCTGTCAGCGGGCCGTTGACGGCGTTGCTGAGTCCGTACACTTCCCGGGTGCCGGCCAGTTCGATGAGCCGGACAGTCCGGGAGTCCCCCGGTTCAAACCGGGCGGCAGTTCCGGCGGGAATGTCCAGCCGGCGGCCGTAGGCGGCGTCCCGGTCGAAGGTGAGGGCGGCGTTCGCCTCGGCGAAATGGAAATGGGACCCCACCTGCACGGGCCGGTCGCCGGTGTTGGTGACCGCAACTTCGACCGCATCGCGTCCGGCGTTGGCCGTCACGGGCTCGGGCCGAAGAATGTACTCCCCTGGAATCATGGCCTGCCCCTTTAGCGGATGGGATCGTGGACGGTGACGAGCTTGGTGCCGTCCGGAAAGGTTGCCTCGATCTGGACGTCGTGGATCATCTCGGGCACGCCCTCCATCACGTCGTCACGGGCGAGCAGCGTGGTGCCGTAGCTCATCAGGTCAGCCACGGTGCGGCCGTCGCGGGCGCCTTCGATCAGCTCGTAGCTGATGATGGCCACAGCCTCGGGGTAGTTGAGCTTGAGGCCGCGGGCCTGGCGCCGGCGGGCGAGGTCGGCGGCCACCACGATCATGAGCTTTTCCTGCTCACGTGGCATCAGATGCATGAGGGTCCCCTTCAACGGCCTGTGGACGGCGTGGGACCCACAGTAGGTGCCGAACGTTTCGGCCACGTTTCGGGGGTGTAATCCGGGGCTCTACGTGCCCTTCCCCCCATTAGCGGCCTACTTTGCCTCACTGAGGCGGGCGAGGATCTCGTCGGTGGACTGGACCGGCTGGCGGTAGCTGGTGGAGAGGATGCGCAGCATGTCCTTTGCGTCCTGGTTGTCTTCCGAGGCCATGGCATCCTCGGCGTAGGTGACCCGGATGTTGTGGGCGAAGGCGTCTGCCCCGGTCTGGGCGATGCAGTTGTGGGTGGAGACGCCGGCCAGCACCACCTCGTCCGCGCCCCAGTTCCGCAGCCGGGACAGCAGGTTGGTCCCCACAAAGGCGCTGTCACGGGTCTTGTTCAACTGGGGCAGGCCATCCTTCGCCAGGCCGGGAACAGCCTCGGCCTGCTTGCTGCCGCGGAAGATGAAGCCCTGGTCGTCGTCGAGCATGTTCAGCGTCCAGGTGGACTTGTCCCGCTCGTGCTCCGTGCCCACCAGCAATGCCTTGTGGCCGCTGGACGTGAACCCCTCCACCAGCCTGTTGCAGGAGGCGACCAGCTGCTCCTGCCGGGCCGCCAGCTCCGGTGCTTCGAAGTACGCGTTCTGCATGTCGATGACAAGAAGAGCAATCATGGAGGCACCTTTCCCTTGTTGAACCGGTGCCCAATCCGTACCCGCCTGTGGGGCCGGCGAAACCTGTGGAGACGGATCCTAGGGCGCGGATTCCCGGATTTTCAGCTCGAATCCGGCCTCCACGTGAACGCCCGTGGCGGCGGTCTCGTTCCCTGCGATCCTGTCCAGGAGCAGGCCGATGGAGCGTTCGGCAATCTCATCCATGCCCGGGGAAACGGTGGTGAGGGAGGGCGAGGCAAACCGGGCTTCATCGATGTCGTCGAAGCCTGCCACGGCAACGTCCTGCGGAACCCTGACTCCACGGATCTGCAGCTCGTGCAGGGCGCCGAGCGCCAGCACGTCGTTGAGGCCGAACACGGCGTCGAAGCGGACGCCGGCGTCCAGCAGCCCTGCCAGGGCGGTTGCCCCGTTGTCGCGGCGCCACACTGCCGGTGCCACCAGGGCCGGATCAAACGGGACCCCCGCCTCCTCCAGCGCCGTGCGGTAACCGTTGAGCCGCAGCCCGGCACTGCCTGTTGACTCCCCGGGATGGGCGCCGATCACGGCAATGCGGCGGCGGCCGCTGCTTAGCAGGTGGGTGGTGATGGCAGCCGCAGCTTCCCGGTTCTTCATGGTGACCAGGTCAAAGCGCGGATCAACGATGTGTTCACCGAGCATCACCAGGGGCTTCTTTCCCACCCGGGCGGCGACGGCATCGGCGTCGATGGCCAGCGGGGTGAACAGCAGGCCGTCGGTGAGCTGCCGGAACGGCCCCTGCAGGGCATTCAATTCCACGCTGCCTTCGGCGTCGGACTGTTCCACCAGGACGCGGTACCCGCGCTGCGCGGCCGCCTTCATCAGTTTGGACGCAAGCTCGGCGTAGTAGGGCGCGGAGAGATCGGACAGGACCAGGCCGAGCATGGAGGTTTTTCCGGACCGCAGGCTCCGTGCGGTGAGGTTCGCTTCGTAGCCCAGCTCGGCGATGGCGTCCTGGACCCGCTGCTTGGTGGCAGGGCGGATGAACTCGTAGTCATTCAGGACGTTGGAGACCGTCTTGAGCGACACACCCGCCGCCCTCGCTACGTCGTTCATGGTGACCGCCATGTCTGGCTCCTTCGTGTGGTTCCGCCGGTTTCCGGGATACATCGTTGCAGAGAAAGGCCTCCGCACGGGAACCGCCCGTCACAAGGGAGTCCCCGGCTTCCGGTCCCTTCCCCCGACGGCGGTCCGCGGGCGGGTCAGTCCTTGGCCTTCGCCGCTTTCGCTGCCGCCTTGGCGGCCTGCTTGCTGGCGCGCACCTTGACCAGGGATTCGGGATCCACGATGTCCGCGACGGACAGGTAGGCACCCTCCTCGCCGTAGTGCCCGGCGGCCTCACGCCAGCCCGGCGCCTGAAGTCCGCGCTGCTTACCCAGCAGGGCAAGGAAGATCTTTGCCTTCTGCTCACCGAACCCCGGCAGGGCCTTCAGCCGTCGGAGCACTTCCGCACCATCCGGGCCGCCCTTGGTCCAGATCGCGGCGGCGTCGCCGTCCCACTCACTCTGCACTGCCTCGGCGAGCGCCTGCACCCGCGCGGCCATGGAACCGGGGAAACGGTGGACGGCCGGCCGTTCCTTGAACATTTCCACGAAGGCCTGCGGATCGTGGGCGGCGATGGCTTCGGGTTGCATGGACCCGATCCGGGTCTTGATCTTTTCGGGCCCGGCAAACGCGGATTCCATGGTCACCTGCTGGTCCAGCAGCATGCCGGTCAGCAGGGCGAAGTCGTCCTCGCTCAAGAGTTTGTCCGCGGCGGGGTCGCCCGTGATGTGCAGTTCCATGCGGTCCATCCTCCCAGAGGTGGGCAGGGGCGTCAGCGGGTGCCGGATTGTTGCATCGGGCACCCCGCCGGGCTTGGTCCCGCCAGGCGGGTTATCCGCCCACGGCCAGCCTGATCATGGACCAGGACACAGCGGGCAACTCGGCGGTGAGGAGGCCGCCGTCGGCCTTTGCCGTGACGTTCTCCGTGGGAAGCACGGAGGTGGAATCATCAGCGGTGGCCTGCCAGTACGGGTCCTTGTTCGTGTAGGTGACGGCCTCCACAACGCGCACCGTGCCCAGTCCGGACACCACGGCGTCCAGGCGCAGCGCGTCCGTCACCGAGCGGTTGACGGCGAACACCACGGCCTCGCCCTTCTCCGCGTCGTAGGTGGCGACGGCGGAGACCGCGGCGAAGTCTGCGGTCTTGCCGCCGCTCAGCAGCGGGGACTCGACGGCGAGCTGCAGCACGGTGCCGGAGGCATGCCGGGAAGTCAGTGCGAAGGGATGGAACGTGGTCTGCTTCCAGGCGCGCCCGCCCGGCTCGGTCATGATCGGGGCAATGACGTTCACCAACTGCGCCAGGCTGGCGGAATGGACACGGTCCGTGTTGCGGAGCAGCGTGATCAGCAGGTCACCCACGACGACCGCGTCCGCCACCGTATATGTGTCCTCGAGCAGGACGGGGGCCACGGGCCAGTCCTTGCCGGTGGGAGGCTTCGATGCGTCGCGGCTCATGTGCCAGACGTTCCACTCGTCGAAGGAGATGTTCACCTGCCTGGTGGACTTCTTCACCGACTTTACATGGTCGATGTGGCTCACAATGTCATGGATGAACGCCTGCATCCGATGGCCGGCGGAGAGGAATTCCTGCAGGTCGCCGAAGTCCTCGAAGTACTGGTGCGCTGAGATGAAGTCCACCAGCTCGTAGGTCTCCGTGAGCACCACCCGTTCCCATTCCCCGAACGTGTTCATGGTGGGACCGGAGCTGCCGCAGGCCACGAGTTCGAGGTCGGGGTCGAGCATCCGCATGCCACGCGCGGTGTCTGCCGCCAGCCGGCCGTATTCCTGCGCGCTCTTGTGCCCGATCTGCCAGGGCCCGTCCATCTCGTTGCCCAGGCACCACATTCTGATGCCATAGCCGTTCTCCGCACCGTTGGCCCTGCGCTGGTCGGACAGGGCCGTCCCGCCGTCGATGTTGCAGTACTCCAGCAGGTCCAGCGCCTCCTGGGTGCCGCGCGTGCCGAGGTTCACGGCCATCATGGTTTCGATGCCGGCCTTGGCTGACCACTTGGCGAACTCGTCGACGCCCACCAGGTTGGGGTCGGTCGAGTGCCAGGCCAGGTCCAGGCGCACGGGGCGCTTCTCCGCCGGGCCCACTCCGTCCTCCCAGCGGTAGCCGGACACGAAGTTTCCGCCGGGATAACGCACGGTGGAAATTCCCAGTTCCCGGGTCAGTTCCAGGACGTCCTTCCGGAACCCGTCGCTGTCCGCCGTCGGATGCTCCGGCTCAAAAATGCCGGTGTACACACAGCGTCCGAGGTGCTCCACAAAGGCGCCGAAAGTGCGCCGCCGGACCGGTCCCACCGCGAAAGCAGGGTCCATGGTGATTTTCGCCGCGGCTGGTTCTGCTGGGGTCACGAAACATCCTCACTTCTGATTTACAACGTTATAGAAATAATTGTTGGTGCTCGTGCTTCGCGAGTCAAGCGGTCGGGTGACGCGAATCGGAAGGGCGGCATTAATTTCCCGACTGAGAGGTCCGGGCCGCCCACCTGCGGCAACACCGAAAGCAAGTAATCGGCACCCAAAACCAAGTAGTACCTAATCTCAAAAACGAGTACCTCCTACGCGTTCACCGCCCGCGGCCGCCCAACTAAGTTCATCTCAGAGACAAGACGTGTTCTGGCTCGCGGTACTTGCTCACGAGGGGGTGTGAGACTGGCAATGCATGCACGACACATAAGCTCAGGCTTCCCGGTCCGACGGACACGGGTAATGAGCGGGGCCGGCGACGAGGAGGCCTTTGAGACCAAGGCCTCTCCCCCAGCCGTCGCCGGCCCTCTTGTTCCTCCGAGGACCCACACCGCCCGCCCGGCTCCTGCCGTCGGAACGGCCGCCCACCCGGACAAAGCATCCCGGGACGCCAAGCCCCAGGACAACGGAAACCCGGGCCTCCTGCTGGACCTGGTCACGGGCACGGACTCGTTGGCAGAGTCCCTCAACCGGCTGGTGACCGCCTCCGCACAGTCGGTGGTCCGGACGGCAGGGCTCCGCATCGAGTGCGGCGTGGTGGTGCACCAGCCCAAAAGGGCACCTGCCATCACAGGCACCTCCGACGACGTGGTGAAACTGCTGGAATGGGAGCACCAGGCGGCGGAAGGACCGGTGTGCGAGGTGCTGACCGGCGGCCAGCCCGTGGCCGTGCTCCAGCGCAACGGGGACTTCCGCTGGCCGCACTACTGCAACCAACTCCAGCTGACCGGATTCGGCAGCGTGCTGGGCGTGCGGCTGCTGGTGAACAGCAGTGCCGGCAACGATGACGCCGGGGCACAGGAAACTCCCGCAGCACTGGCGTTTTTTGCCCAGGACGCGAAGGCGTTCCCGCTCCAGGTCATCGCCGAAGCCCGCGCTTTCGCCGGCCTGGCAGCCAAGAGCCTGCAGATGGCCATCGACCTGCACACGGCCCGCTCCATGGCCTCAGACCTGCGCTCCGCGCTGGACAGCCGCACGTCGATCAATGTTGCGTGCGGTGTGATCATGGCGCAGAACAGGTGCTCGTACCATGAGGCCTTTTCGATCCTTGCCAAAGCGTCCAGCCACCGGAACATCAAGGTGCGCAGGATCGCCGAGGACATCCTGGAACGGCTTCCGGAAGGTCCGCCGCGCGCACATTTCGGTCACTGACGGCTGACCGCCGAACCGCGGACAGACACAGCAGGCTCCGGAGGCTTTTGGCCCCCGGAGCCTTTGTCTGTCCGGCTCAGGCGTGCAGCCTAGATGCCGCCGGCCAGCTTGTAGTACGCGGCGTTCCAGTTCAGGTCCTTCTTGAACTGGCGGATGGTGGTGCCTTCGTCGATGGTGAGCAGTTCGGTCCTGGCGATCTCCGCGAAGTCCTCGAAGACGTCCATGCCCACCTGCGTGGACAGGACGGTGTGGTGCGCGGCGCCGGCGGTGAGCCAGGCGGCGGCGGAGGTGGCGAAGTCCGGCTTGGGCTGCCACAGGGCGCGTGCCACCGGCAGGTTGGGCAGCGGCTGGTCCAGCGGCACCACGTCGACGGCGTTGGCTACCAGGCGGAAGCGGTCCCGCATGTCGGACAGGGCGACGACGACGCCCGGGGAAGCATCGGCGTCGAACACCAGGCGGACCGGATCCTCCTTGCCGCCGATGCCCAGCGGATGGATTTCAAGCCGGGGCTTCCCTGCGGTCAGCGACGGGCAGACCTCCAGCATGTGCGCCCCCAGGATCTTTTCCGCGCCGGGTTCCAGGTGGTAGGTGTAGTCCTCCATCAGGGAGGCCCCGCCGGGCAGGTCCCCGCCCATCACCTTCGCGGCCCGGACCAGGATGGCGGTCTTCCAGTCACCCTCCGCGCCGAACCCGTAACCGGCAGCCATCAGCCGCTGGACAGCCAGGCCGGGAAGCTGGCGGAGAGCTCCGAGGTCCTCGAACGAGGTAGTGAAAGCTGCGGAGCCATTCGCTTCCAGGAAGCTCCGCAGTCCCAATTCGATCCGGGCGCCATACCGGAGGGACTCGTGGCGGGCTGCGCCTGCGCGGAGCTCCGGAACCACGTCGTAAAGGTCCTCGTACTCTGCCACCAGCGCGTCGACGTCGGACTCGGCAGCGCCGTGCACGGCGTCGGCGAGCTCATTGACGGACCACGTGTTGACCGCGACGCCGAAGCGCAGCTCAGCCTCGGTCTTGTCGCCTTCGGTGACGGCCACGTTGCGCATGTTGTCACCGAAGCGGGTCAGCTTCATGGTCCGCACGGCGGCCCAGCCGGCGGCCGCGCGCTGCCAGGAGCCCACCTGGCGTGCCACCTCGGGGTTGGACACATGCCCGACGACGGTCTTCCGGGCGATGCCCAGGCGGGACTGGATGTACCCGAACTCGCGGTCACCGTGCGCCGCCTGGTTGAGGTTCATGAAGTCGAAGTCGATGTCCGCCCACGGCAGGTCGCGGTTGGCCTGGGTGTGCAGGTGCAGGAGCGGCTTGCGGAGCAGGTCCAGGCCCTGGATCCACATCTTGGCGGGGCTGAAGGTGTGCATCCAGGCGGTCACGCCGATGACGGAATCATCCGAGTTGGCCTCCAGGGCGGTCCGGCGGATGGCGTCCGAGTCGGTCAGGACCGGCTTCCAGACAATGCGCACCGGGACGGCGGAGCTGGCGTTGAGCTGGTTGGCGATTTCCTGCGACTGGGCTGCCACCTGCTTGAGGACGTCCTCACCGTAGAGGTGCTGGCTGCCGGTGAGGAACCAGACCTCGTAACCGTCGAGGGAGGTGTTTGCTGCGGTGCTCATGGGTTCTCCTGGAAAAGTTTCGTGACAACGGCGGGCGCTGTTGCCCGGGGTGTTGCTAACCGGCTGTTATTGGCCGTAGATGTTTTGGTAGCGGGCGTAGAGCGAGTCGATGTGGCCCTGGTCGATGGGCACGGGCTCACCCAGTTGCCGCGAGATGTGGACGGTGCGGGCCACTTCCTCGCACATCACCGCCGCCTTCACCGCCGATGCGGCGTCCTTGCCGATGGTGAACGGACCGTGGTTCTGCATCAGCACCGCGGGTGAGTTCGAGTTCTTTAGCGTCTCCACGATGCCGTGGCCGATCGAATCGTCGCCGATCAGTGCGAACGGCCCCACGGGGATGGATCCGCCGAATTCGTCGCTCATCATGGTGAGCACGCACGGGATGGCCTCCCCGCGGGCGGCCCAGGCCGTGGCGTAGGTGGAGTGCGTATGCACCACCCCGCCCACGTCGGGCATGTGCCGGTACACGTAGGCATGCGCGGCCGTGTCCGACGACGGCGACAGCGCCGGATTGCCCCACTCGCCGTCGTCGTTGCCCGCCACTGGAACGCCGTACAGGTCGGTGACCACCATCTGCTCCGCCGTCAGGGCGTCATAGGACACGCCTGACGGCTTGATGACCATCAGGTCATGGCCCGGTACCCGGGCGGAGACGTTGCCCGCCGTCCACACCACCAGTTCGTAGCGGGTCAGCTCGGCGTGCAGGGCGCAGACCTCTTCCCGGATCCGTGCAATGGTCCCAAGGATTTCCGGGCTCATGCGGACACCTCCTCGGCGACCTGGGTTGTGACTGCCGGGGAACCCGGGAGCGGTCCGGCCGCCCTGCGCTGGATGGCCTTGAGCCGGTGCATCACATCGTTGCTTCCCCGGCCGAAGTAGTCATGCAGGCTCTTGTACTCCTGGAAGAGTTCGTCGTACGCTGCCACGTTTTCCGGGATGGGGGTGTACACCTCGCCCGGCTCCGCTCCCATGGCGGCGGCGGCCGCCCGGATGTCAGCGTACTTCCCGGCGGCGACGGCAGCGTGGATGGCGGACCCGAGCGCCGGGCCCTGCTCCGAGCCAATGGTGGACAGCTGCAGCCCGGTGGCGTCCGCGTAGATCTGCATCAGGAGCTTGTTCTTGAGCAGCCCGCCGGCAACGATGAACTCCTTCACCGGAACGCCGGAGTTACGGAAAGCGTCCACGATGGTGCGGGTACCGAAGGCGGTGGCTTCGAGCAGGGCGCGGTAGGTATCCTCAGGCTTGGTGGCTAGGGTCTGGCCCACCACAATGCCGGAGAGCTCGTGGTCCACCAGGACGGAGCGGTTGCCGGAGTGCCAGTCCAGGGCGATCAGGCCGTGCTCCCCGATGGCCTGGGATGAGGCGAGTTCGGTGAGGTATTCGTGGATCCCCAGGCCCGCGGCCTCGGCGGCCTCGTGGTACGCGGGCGGCACGCCGTACTTGGTGAGCCAGCCGAAGATATCGCCGACGCCGGACTGGCCGGCCTCGTAGCCCCAGAGGCCCTCCACGATGCCGCCGTCCACCACGCCGCACATGCCCGGAACTTCGTGGAGCTCGGTGCCGTTCATGACGTGGCAGGTGGAGGTGCCCATGATCGCCACCAGCTGGCCGGGATCCACCGCCCTTGCTGCGGGGGCAGTGACATGTGCATCCACGTTGCCCACTGCAACGGCGATGCCTTCCGGCAACCCCGTCCACGCGGCCGCTTCGGCCGTGAGGTACCCGGCGGCGTCGCCCAGCCGGCCGATGGTGTGCTCGAGCTTGCTGCTGACGAAGTCCTTGAACTGCGGGTTCAGGGCGGCCAGGAAGTCCTCCGACGGGTAGCGCCCGTCCTGGTAGATCCCCTTGTAGCCGGCCGTGCAGGCGTTGCGGACATACCGGCCGCAGAGCTGCCACACGATCCAGTCCGCGGCCTCCACCCAGTGGTCCATCTCGGCGTACGCTTCGGGATCCTCCTCCAGCAGCTGCAGGCCCTTGGCGAACTCCCATTCAGAGGAAATCAGCCCACCGTACCGGGGCAGCCACTCCTCCCCGCGCTCGGCGGCCAGCTGGTTGATCCGGTCTGCCTGCGGCTGCGCCGCATGGTGGCGCCAGAGCTTGACATAGGCGTGCGGCCGGTCCGCAAAGCCGGGCAGTTCGTTCAGCGGGGTACCGTCGGCCTTCACCGGCACCATGGTGCAGGCGGTAAAGTCCGTGGCAATTCCGACGACGGCGGCCGGGTCGATCCCCGCGTCCGCGACGGCGGCGGGAACGGCATTCCGCAGGACATCCCGGTAGTCGTTCGGCACCTGCAGCGCCCATTCGCCGGGAAGCCGGACGCTTGCCCCGCCCCCTGCCGCGTCCCGGGGCAGGGCATCGGTAACCACTGCATGCGGGTAGTCGAACACGCCGCTGCCGAGCTCCTTGCCGTCCCGCACCCGCACTACGACGGCACGGCCGGAAAGGGTCCCGTAGTCCACGCCGATGACAAAGACGTCCGAGCCGTCCACTGCGTTCATAAGAATGTTCCTCCAATAGCTGCCGCAACATCGCGGCTTGCTCTTAATTGTGAGCGCTAACAAGAACCAAGTCAACAGCTCGACAGCCATCTGCCGCAGTTTCCCTGCAGCCCATGGGTGCTTGGGCTGCAGAATGGGTAAGGACAGGAGGCAGGGAAAGACCTCAACGGACAGGGGAACCACATGCACAACCCCCGGCACCCGGTTCCCGCGGGGAGCGGGGCCCCGGTCTGGCTGGCAGGTCCCCTTGCCACCGGACTTGGCTGGGCCGCGCACGTGGCGTCGGGCGGCCAGTCCCCGGCGGTCCTGATCGTCCTGGCCCTGGCCGCGCTGCTCGGGATGGCCGCGTCCATGGTCGGGCCCCGGCAGCTCCCGGCCTGGGCAATCCTGCTGGCAGCCGGACTTGTGCAGCAGCTCCTGCACCTGGCCTTCGCCGCCTTCTCGGTCTCTTCCGGCGTTCCGCTGCCGGGGCACGGGCATGACGCGGGAGCTCCGCCGGCCGAACCAGGATCCCAGGAAGCTGCGGCCCCGCATTCGCTGCACCTCATGCTGTACGCGCACACGGCCGCCGCGCTGGTAACCATGGCCGTTGTCACGCAGTGGAGCAAGATGGGGAGGTTGGGCCTGCTCTTCCAGGAACGGCGGAAGGAACGCGCCGGGAAGGACTGAAAATCCCGGGCGGCAGGGCCCGGTCAGGAGGCGGCAGGGGCCCCGTCAGGAAGCCGCGTCAGGAAGAGAGCGTTCCCCTGACGATGCTGACGCTGGAGTGCGCGGGGTTGCCGTCAACGGGTTCGTCCGAGACGTCCACGATGGGATAGTCGGCGAGCTCCAGTCCCTCGGGCACCTGGAACGTCCCCGAGTCCGCATTCATCACGCCCAGGCTCACCAGCCGCGAAAGATCGGGAGCGATCAGCCACACTTCCTGGTAGCCCTGCGCCTCGTCCTTGTCGAGGGTGACTTCCAGGGTGCGCGAGCCGCCCGCCGTTTCAACCACCCGCGCCGATCCCGTGGCTGAGTATTCTGCCAGCGGCGTCAGCTGGGCTTCCGCGAGCGGCTGTGGCTGCGGCGGGCGGTTGAGCGCCCAGATCCCGCCCACGGCCACCAGGACCGCTGCCGCAGCCGCGGCCATCCAGGTTCCGGTGCGCTGCCACCAGGCGGGATTCTTTCGCGGGTAGACGTTGGCGTGGGGAGCGTCCGACGGCGGGACGCGGCCCTGCTGTCCAGCGTCCCGGACTGCACGTCGCGGATCGGCCTCCCGAGGGGCGGCACCTTGATCGGCATCCCGAGGGGCGGCGGACTGCACGTCGCCGGCAACCGGCCGTTCCGCATGGGGCAGGGCGGCGTGCTGTTCGGTGCCACGCCGGGCGGCACTCAGCGGATCCTCCTGAACCGACGGTGACAGGCCAAGTTCCCGGTGAATGCCGGCCCATACCTGCGGACCGGGGACGGACAGGCTGCTGGTGTCCGGCGCAGTTTTCACGGCGTCCACGGTGCGGCGCAGCGCCGCATAGTCCGAGGCGCAGGAAGGGCAAACCCTCAGGTGCTCCCTGCTGGCCTCGTCCTCCCAGTCGCCATACAGGGCAAGGAGGCTCAACTCTTCCGGATCAAGGTGCGGCATGGTCAACCTCCAATCTTTTCCTTAGGTGCGTCAGGCTGCGGCGGATGTGGCTCTTGACCGTACCAAGGGGCAGGTCCAGTTTCCGCGAAATCTGCTCGTGCGTCAGGTCTTCGTAAAAGGCGAGTTTCATGATGGAGCCCTGGGGTTCGCCCAACCTGTCCAGTTCCCCGTCCAGCAACAGCCGGTCCGCCAGCGCCTCGGCTGCCTCGGTTCCCGGGCCTGCTTCATCGGCCATCCCGGCACCCACTGCCGCCACGGCCTTGCGCGCTTCCCGTGCGGACGCGGAGTGCATGTCCGAGATGACGTTCCGGGTGATGCCCACGATCCAGGCCGGGAGCCGTGCCACCTGCGGATTGAACGTGCCCCGGGAGCGCCAGACCCGGATGAAGACTTCCTGGGTTACGTCGTCGGCAGCCGCACGGTCCGCCAGCGAGCGCAGGGCCAGGGTGTGGACCAACGGCGCAAATTCACGGTAGGCGGTAGCCAGTGCCTGCTCATCCCCCGCGAGGAAGGAATCGGTCAGCCCGTCTTCCCATCCACGGGAAGGCTGCCCAGGAAGTGTCACGAGGGACTCCTTCCCGGCATCGGTGGCGAGAATCACGGCTGGCTCACCGCTCATTCAAGGACCGCGGTGACAATCACATTGTCGCTGTAGTCCATCCGCTCGTCCAGCCACCTGCCGCCGCAGGTCACCACTTTCAGTTCGTGCGGCCCGGACCTGCGGAACAGTGCCTCGCCGTCAAAGCTGTCCTTGGCCATCAATTCGACCTTGACCACCCGGTAATTCAGGGCGGGAGCACCATCACGCCCCACGCGGATGGCTGTTCCTGCGGCCAGCGATTTCAGCTGCGAAAACGGTGCATTGTCCGACTTTGTGTCGATGTGGCCTGCGATCACGGCAGTGCCGGCCGTTGCTCCGGGGGCAGGGCCAAACCGGTACCAGGCAGCCAGGTCGAACGCGTCCGGGATCTCCATCGCACCTTCGTCCGACACTCCCCCGGGCACCACGGGGAAGTCGATCGACGTTCCGGCGACGGTAAGGGACGTTGGGGCCGGCTCTTGTGGCGCCGCGGCCGGTGGGGTGGCGGGCCGGACCGGGACGACCGGCGCCGCCGCTTCCGGCGATGCCGCGGGAGCGGTGGTGGCGGGAGGCGCAGGCGGGGAGGTTGCTCCGTCCGCTGTGGCAGCCGGACTGGAGGTGGCCGCGGGGCTGGAAGCTGCGGCCGGAGGTTGCGGCGGGGTGGGACCGGCAGGGGCACAGGCGGGAAGAAGCAGCGCGGCCGCCACGAGGAAGGCAGCACCCGCAAAATCGAAAGAACGACGGCGGGACTCCCCTGCCGTCGTCGTACCTCTGTTCATCTCGCTGGCCTTTCCCGCATCACCGGAGGATTGCTGGTGTCGATGGATGATGGCCGGCCGCCGGGTTGCCCCGGGCAGCCGGCCCGCTCCTGCAGTTCGTGAAAACTGCTGTTACTGCTTTTTCTTGTTACCGCTGCTTGCGCAGTCCGCCCAGTGCCCGGGCTGCACCCATGCCACCGAACAGGAGGGCGATCGCGATGGCGCCGAAGCCGAGGGCGATGGCAGCCGGTTCTACCGCTGCTGTCTTGGCGGAGCCGTCAAGGGCGCCCGGTACTGAACCCGGAGCGGAGTGCAGGCCTTCGATGGTCTGGACCGCCAGCTGCAGGTTCTTGTCCGTCAGGCTGCCCCACGCGTAGACGATGGTGTGCGTACCCTCGGCAACGGTGACATCGGCCGGGCCGATCACCGGGGCCGTGGTGCCGGCGGCGGCAACTGCTGCCGGGATGGTTCCGGGATCCAGCGTGAGGGTCTGTTCGTTGGGGTTGGCCAGGTTGCTGATGACGGCGGTGCCGCCGGCCAGGACATCAACGGCGGGGGCAGCTGCGGTATGGCGGACGGTCAGCTTGCCCTTGCCAGCTTCGATCTGCGACACGTTATTGGTGAAGAGGTTGGCGGTGGGCTTTCCTGCGGCGTCCAGGTTGGCGACGGCGGTGTAGTTTCCGTTGGCGGCCAGGGTTACGCTGACGGGCCCGATGACGGCGGCGGAAGCGTCTGCGGCATCCGAGGCCGTGATGGCCAGGTCATAGGCTCCGGCCGGCAGGGCGAGCGGTCCGGCCAGGGTGCCCGGGGTGAAGTCGTCCAGGGTGCGTTCGCCGTTGACCCAGACGTCCACGGTCAGCCCGGGGACGCCGTGCAGCACGGAGAGCTGGGCGTCTCCTTCGGCTGCCTGGGCTGGGCCGGCGAGAGCGATTGCAGCCGCAATTGCCGCTGCACCGGCACCTGCTGTGAAGATCGTGTTGCGCATGTCCTTCTCCTTGATCGGCCCGGCTGGCGGGCGTTTTTTGCTTACACCTCTACTACTGGCGCAGGCCCGGAGTTGGATGCAGATTCATGGAAAATTCTTTGCGCGGATTTTTGCGGTGCGCCGCTGCGGTCCCTTATCCGGCGGCGGCCGGCGGCGCGGTGCTGGCCCGGAGGACCAGTTCCGGGGTGACAACGGTGTAGCTGACGCCTGCCCCGGCTTCGATCTCCTTCAGCATGATGTCCATGCAGCGCCGGCCGAGCTCCTCGAAGTCCTGGCGGACGGTGGTGAGGGGCGGGGTGAAGTACCCCGATTCCGGCTGGTCATCGAAGCCCACGACGGAGACGTCGTCGGGCACCCGGACGCCCGCTTCGGCAAACGCCCGCAGCAGGCCCAGTGCCATCTGGTCGTTGCCCACGAAAACCGCCGTGGCGTTGCGTTTAGCCGCGAGCCTGCGGCCGATGTCGTAGCCGCTGCCGGCGCTCCAGTCGCCTTCCGCCAGGAGGCCGTCAGGGAGCCCGGCCTCCCCGAGGGCCTCCCGCCACCCTTCGGCGCGCTCGCCGGCGTCCGTCCAATCCGGCGGTCCGGAGACGTGGCCGATCTGCCGGTGCCCCAGGCCGATGAGATGCTCGACGGCGAGCCTGGCGCCTTGGCGCTGGTCCACCATTGCCCCGCTGACATTGCTGTTGCCGAGGGACCCCACCGCAACCACGGGAACTGAAAGCTCCATTTCGTCCAGGGCCAGCAGGGTGTCCGAGTGCGGCACCAGCACCACGATCCCGTCCACGGCCTGGTCCATGAAGTGGCTGACGGCGTCCAAAATTGCGTCGCGGCTGACTTCACGCAGCGCGGCGATGCTGACAAAGTAGCCGGCGTCGCGGGCGGCCTGCTCCACGCCCAGGAGCGTGTTGGCCGGGCCGTACTGGGCCAGCTCGCTGGCCAGCACGCCGATGGTCTGCGAGCGCCGGGTCACCAGGCTCCGGGCAGCGGTGTTCCGCCGGTACCCCAGCTCCGCAATGGCCGCCTCCACCTTTTCGCGGGTGGCCTTGCTGACGTTGGGATGGTTGTTGACCACCCGGGAGACCGTCTGATGGGAAACACCGGCAACGTCCGCCACGTCTTCCAGACGCGGCATCCTGCCCTTGCTGCTTTTTGCCATGTGCCTATTGTGGGCGGGGAGGACGCCCACGGCACAACCGGGGCCGTCCGGGGCTTGTTCGCGGATCGGGGCCTTCAAGGTTCTGAACCGCGAACAAGCCCGGGAGCAGCGGGCGGGCCTAGGCTCGGTGCATGACGGTGAACCTCTCCTATCCGTTCACGGGCCGGTGGCTGGTGCAGAACTCCCCCGCGAACCGGGTGCCCAGCCACGGCACGCACCTGTTCGGCACGGGTTATTCAATAGATTTCACGCCCGTCGACGGCAGCGGACGCTCTGCGCCGTTCAGCCTGCTGTCGGCCTTCCGGCCCGAGCGGCCGGAGAAGTTCGTCGGGTTCGGATGGCGTGTGATCGCTCCGGTGGCGGGGACCGTGAGGACGGTCCATGACGGCGAACCGGATCACGGGAGCTTCCGTGGCTTTCCGTCGATCGGCTACGCAGCCACCCAAGCCGGCAGGGTGCGCAGGGGCTGGGTTGGCCTGGGAGGCAATCACGTGGTCCTCGAAAGCAGCGGGGTGTTCATCGCCCTGTGCCACCTCAAGCGCGGGAGCATCCGCGTGCAACCGGGCCAGGCGGTTGTACCCGGCGATCAGGTGGGGACCTGTGGCAACTCCGGCAACAGCACCGAGCCGCACCTTCACCTGCAGGCGATGGACTCCCCCGACCCGGCAGTGGCCGCCCCGGTTCCCATCATGTTCCCGGACGGGCTGCCGCCGAACGGCACAGTCATCCTGGCGTAGCAGCAGCGGGGTGACGCAACCAGCCCCGCGTTTAAGAAGATCCATGAATTTGCATCCACAGAGGACAGTCCGCCGGTAGTAGAGGTGTCAGCACAAACACAGCCCGTCCCCGGGCATCCCTCTGAGGAGTTTGAAATGCGCAAAACACCCATCGCCGCCGGAGCACTGTCGCTCGCAGCCGCACTGACCTTCGCGGCTCCAGCCCAGGCCGGAGGCTGGCACCACCACGGTGAGGACCCAGCCAAGCTCTCGGTCCTGCACGCTGTACCCGACATAACCGTGGACGTGTGGGTCAACGGCAAACTGACCCTGGACGACTTCGAACCCGGAAGCCTCGCCGGTCCCCTGGAACTTGCAGCCGGCGACTACAAAATTGCCATCACCGGCTCCGACGCCCCCAACGCCGACAATCCGGTGATCGGACCCGTTGCCGTTGAACTCGACAACGGCGGAAATTACACTGCGGTGGCCCACCTCGACGCCGGCGGTGCCCCAACAGCCACACTCTTCACCAACGACACCAAGGCTCCCCGCAACGACAATAAAGGCAAGCTGACGGTCAGGCACGTAGCCGCAGCCCCCGCCGTCGACGTCCTGGCCGGTGGAACCGCAGTGATCGAAGGGCTCAGCAATCCTGACGAGGCGACCCTGAAGCTGAAGGCCGGCACCATCTCAGCCTCCGTTGCCGCCGCCGGGACAACCGCCCCCGTGATCGGGCCGGTCGACATCACCGTCGCGGGCGGCAAAAACACGATCATTTATGCCTGGGGCAGCCTGGCTGACGGCAACTTGGCCGCCGCAGTACAGGTTGTTGACTCCGGGAAGAAGTGGCGCGGTGGCCACTGACATCCACTTGTAACGGCGTTCGCAGTAAACGACGGCGCCACCACATCGCATGTGCAGCGGGGTCACCTTACGGGTGGCCCCGCTGTCTTGTCTTGGCCAAACAGGGAGTGCGTGTTCACGGGCTCGGTATGGGCTGAGGGGTCCCTTATGGGTGCCGTCGTCGCAGACGGTCCGCTGGAGCGATATTCCGAACGACCGCATCCTTGAGTTCAGCCAGAGTCAAGGATGCCAGGGCCGGCGCCTTGTTTCCGCCTGGGCGCTCGGAACCACCCGGTAGCGCACATGCGTCACGAGGCGGGTCGCTTACTTCCGTCGGTTCAGGCGTGAGGTTTCCGACGCCGTCCAGCAGCCCCTCGCCGTGCCCGGAAAACCACAGCAGGCCAGAGGCTAATGCCTCTGACCTGCTTAAACGGTGGGCCCTGTGGGGCTCGAACCCACGACCCACGGATTAAAAGTCCGATGCTCTACCAACTGAGCTAAAGGCCCCTGCCGGCTGGTTGGAAACACGCTGCGTCCGCCCGTCCGGCCCAATCCATTTCTGGACGTTAATACTCTAACCCATGGTTCCGGCGTCTCCGCACACAACCCGGGCGCCGCCGTCGGACATGGAAGAGGGCCCCCGGATGCTCGATTTCCATTGCGGCACAGGAGTAGCGTGGGGGCATGAGTGAGCAAGCAGGATCCAGTCCTTACGGCGGCGCGAACCGGCACCACAAGCCCAAACCCTTCGCTCCCATCGACTTCGAACCGTTCGCGGGCGGCGCCGATCCCGCCCGCGTCTCGGAAGCCGCCCACCTTGCCGCCCAGGCGCTGGTCCGCCACGGCCGGGACAGCGACGATCCCGTGGTCACCGAACGGTTGGTGAAGCTCGCCGACGAGCAGGGCCTTGAAGCCATCGCCGAGATGTGGGCCGAAAGTCCCGCCCGTTCACTTCCCGGTGCGCTGTGGCGGCTCTATGCCCTGCGTGCCGCCACCGTCCAGGACCCGGAGCGCATTTCCGTGTACTTCCGTGCGGGCAAGGACACCGCGCAGGTCTCCAATGTGGTGGCAGGTGCAGCCGAGCCTCCCGGCGCGGACGAGATGATCGCCATGGCCGATGCCATCCTGTCCGGGGCGTTCGACGGCGAGTTCGACGTCGCGCTGGAACGTTCCGCCGCTTTCTGCCGCGTGGTAGCCCTCGGCCAGGCAACCATCGCCGATGGCGCCGAGCACGCCAACGAGGCGCACGCCAGCAGGCTGACCCGCAATTCGCACCAGCTGGTCAAAACAGCCGAAGACCTGGAGCACGCCGCCAACGCATGGCGTCTGGGCGAACTGGACTGACCCGTCCCCCGCAGTGGCCCACCTGTCAAGATTGACTTGCGGGCGGCAACGTAGAAAACTGAAACCGGTGCCGAACCGCGAAACCCCCGGGCTTCAACACTCAGCCGCCTAGAGCGGCCTACCGCCGAGAGGCGTATCCGGTTCGGCACCATTTTTCTGCCCGTTTCCTGTCAGCCGATTTTCCGCGGGCCCTTTTCAGCCGTGCAGTTACGGACCGGTAGAGTTAGCGTCAGTTGCCTGCCGGGGTCAAGTCACACGGCGGCAATCCCCGCCCTGTACTTTCCCCGGAGACCGGTAATTACTGTGAAGCTGCGCCTTTTTCCCCAGGAGCCCGCCGGGCTGAACCTCCTCTCTGAGATGGCACAGCAGATTGTGCTGGCCGGCGCCACCCTCGCGGAAATCCTGGGAGTCCCCGCGGCGGAACACGGCAAACTCGTTGAGGACATGCACAACCACGAGGCCAAGTCCGCGGAACTGCATTTCGCCCTCCTGACCCACATGCGCACCAGCTTCGTGAACCCGCTCCCCCGGGAGGACATGTACGCCCTCTCCCGCTACCTCAACGAAGCCATGGAGAAGTTGGACGCCGCCGCGGAGCTGGTGGCCCTGTACAAGCTGGAGCGGCTGCCCAAGCGGGCGGCGGACCAGCTGGAGATCATCAGCCGGCAGGCCGAACTGACCGTGGATGCCATGCGCCGGCTGAACAACCTCGATGACCTTGAGGATTACTGGATCGAAATCCTGCGCCTGGCCAAACGCGCCGAGCGGACGCACCGGGTGTGGGTGGCGGACATGATCAAGGACATGAAGTGGGCTCAGTACTCGCGCAACCGGGACATCGCCATCCAGCTGGTGGAGGTCACCAAGGACATGCGGCGGATCGCCACCCAGGTGGGCAGCATCATCGTCAAGGAATCCTAGGGTGACGCCAGTCATCTTCGGCGTGGTGGTCCTGCTGGCCGCCGGGTTTGCATTCCTGAACGGCTTCCGCGACGTCTCCACCTCGGTTGCGGTGGCCACCCGTACCCGTGCGCTGACTCCCAGCGTCGCGGTACTGCTGGCCGCCTTCTTCAACTTCATTGGTGCACTGCTGAGTGCCACCCTGGCCGTGGCCGTCAGCCAGCACTGGATCACCCTGCCGCCGGGGACGGACGGCCTCAGCATCGTGGTGGCCGGACTGGCGAGCGCCTTCGCCTGGGGGCTGCTGATGTGGTGGCGCGGCATTCCCGCATCCTCCACCCATGCGCTGGTGGGCGGCCTGGCCGGTGCCGGCCTGGCGAGCCTGGCGGTGGGCGGCACCGGCGTGGGCGGCGTGGACCAGTCGCTGCTGTTCCAGGTGGTCCTCCCGCTGGTCCTGTCCCCCCTGGTGGCCTACAGCGGAGCATTCATGCTGGTCTACCCCGCCACCTGGGCGGCACGCCACACCCAGCCCAACGTGGTCAACCAGCGGTTCCGCCGCAGCCAGGCCATCGCGGCGGGAGCCGTCGCCTTCGGCCACGGCCTGCAGGACGGCCAGCGGGTCAGCGCGGTCCTGCTGCTTTCCCTCCTGGCCGCAGGCTATTCCGACGGCGGCACCATCCCCATGTGGGTGGCCCTGCTTTCCGCGGTAATGATTACGGCGGGGACGCTGTTCGGCGGCTGGCGGATATCCCACACCATCGGATACAAGATCACCCGCATCGATCCGCTGCGGGGCTCCGTGGCGCAAATCTTCAGCGCCGTAATACTGTTCCTGGGCGCCATCGGGCTGCACTGGCCGCTGTCCACCACGCATACGGTCACCTCGGCCGTCCTGGGTGCGGGCGAGAACCAGCACTTTTCGGTCACCAACCGGAAGCTGGTGATCCAGATCGTGGGCCTCTGGGTCCTGACACCGGCCGCCACGGCTGCCCTGGCCTTCGTCCTGGCACTGGCCCTTTCCCCGATCGGCGGCTGACCCCCAAAACCCTGTACAGCCGTACGCCGGTGACGTAGATTCGGATGAAGCCCCCTCCGCACTGTCGCCGGGGACTGCCGCCCGCCGCCGCGTGCAGGGCCACGGGCGTTAGCCGCTGCAGGATGCCGGCGGCCCGGATGCACATCGCGGAAATGAGCAGGCATCATGTCTACCTCGAATCCCCGGCACCCCCAGCCACGGCCGCTCCAATGCGGGAACTGCGGAACCGAACACCGGCTCACCATCCACGCCATCATGGCCTTGGGAGCCGTGGGCGGGGACCTGGTCACCGTCTGCTACACCTGCAATGACTGCAACATGTTCCAGGAGCACCTTGCCTACGCCGCCGATGTTGCGGCGGCACTGCACCAGGTGCGCTGGATGGCGAAAGTGATTGTTTTCGGGGACGACTACATCCACTGCGGCTTTCCCATGGAGGAAGCCGAGTTCGAGATCGAGCGGCTCTGCTACCGGAGCAGCACCAGCGGAAGCGGGCTCAGCGCCGTGTGCCTGCCCACCAGGGTGCTGCGCTGCCGCTGCGGGTTCCAGCTGGAAGTCCCGGAATAGCACGGCCGCCACAAGCACACAAAAACGCCGCTGCCGCCCTCAGGCAGCAGCGGCGTTTCCAGCGGTGTTTATCCGAAGCGGATGTTTATCCGAAACGGCCGGAGACGTAGTCCTCAGTGGCCTTCTGGCTCGGGTTGCTGAAGATGGTGTGGGTATCCCCCACCTCGATCAGCTTGCCCGGCTTGCCGGTGCCGGCGATGTTGAAGAACGCGGTCCGGTCCGAAACGCGGGCGGCCTGCTGCATGTTGTGCGTCACGATCACCACGGTGTACTGGTCCTTGAGCTCGTTGATGAGGTCCTCAATGGCCAGGGTGGAGATGGGGTCCAGGGCGGAGCACGGCTCGTCCATGAGGATCACCTGCGGCTCCACCGCGATGGCGCGGGCGATGCAGAGGCGCTGCTGCTGGCCGCCGGACAGCCCCGAACCGGGCTTCTCCAGGCGGTCCTTGACCTCGTTCCACAGGTTGGCGCCCTTCAGCGAGCGTTCCACCAGGACATCCGCCTCGCCCTTGGATATCTTCTTGTTGTTCAGCTTGACGCCCGCCAGCACGTTGTCCCGGATGGACATGGTGGGGAACGGGTTGGGACGCTGGAACACCATGCCGATCTGCGAGCGCACCGTGACCGGGTCCACGCCGGGGCCGTACAGGTTGTCGCCGTCGAGCAGGACCTCGCCCTCCACCCGGGCGCCGGGAAGGACCTCGTGCATGCGGTTCAGGGTCCGCAGGAACGTGGACTTGCCGCAGCCGGACGGGCCGATGAAGGCGGTGACGGACTTGGCCTCGATGTTGATGGTGACGTCCTCCACGGCGAGGAAATCGCCGTAGTACACGTTCAGGTCCTTGACGTCGATGCGCTTAGACATGGTGTTCCTTCACTAACTGGGTATGAATTGAAGTCTAGGATCCGGCGGGGTGTACCGGAAGGGCAGTGCGGCGGTCAGCGGCCGGTCTTGGGGGCGAAGACCCTGGCGATCAGCCGGGCCCCCAGGTTGAGGATCATCACCAGGATGATCAGCACCAGGGCGGCGCCCCAGGCACGCTGGGAGGACGGGTCCGGGTTGGCCGGCGAGGTGGGGTTCAGGATCTGCGTGTAGATGAACGTGGGAAGCGAGGCCATCCAGCCGCCAAAGACGTTGGAGTTGATGCTGGTGGCAAAGCCCGCCGTGACCAGGATGGGCGCCGTCTCGCCGATAACCCGGGCGATGGCCAAGGTAACGCCGGACGCGATGCCGGAGATCGCCGTCGGGATGACCACCTTGACGATGGTGCGCCACTTGCGCACGCCCAGGGCGTACGCCGCCTCGCGCAGCTCGTTGGGGACAATCTTCAGCATCTCCTCGCTGGACCTCACCACCACGGGGATCATCAGCACTGAGAGGGCGACGGCGGCCACGGCACCGGTCTTGGTGCCCGGGCCCACCACGGCGAAGAAGAAGGCCGCGGCGAACAGGCCGGCAACGATGGAGGGGATGCCGGTCATCACGTCCACGAAGAAGGTGATGGCCCGGGCAAGGCGGCCGTCGTTGCCGTACTCCACCAGGTAGATGGCCGTGAGCAGGCCCACCGGGACGGAGATGAGGGTGGCCAGCAGGGTGATCTGCACGGTGCCCAGGAGGGCGTGATAAATGCCGCCCAGCACAGGGGTACCGTTCTCCACTGCCCGGTTGTCGAACACGCCGGTGACGCCGTTCATGGAGGTGGTGAGGAACCCGGGGTTCAGGAGGCCGGGCACGCCGTTCACGAGGACGGTCCAGATCACCGAAATCAGCGGAAGCAGTGCCACCAGGAAGGATCCCACCACCAGGCAGGTGGCCAGTTTGTCCTTCGCCTTGCGGGAACCCTCAACCACGGCGCTCCAGGACACCAGGCCGATGGCGAACAGCAGTGCCGAGACGATACCCCAGCCGAAGGCATTGAAGCCCACGAGCGCCAGGATGGCCGCGCCCACAATGAGCGCGGCGGCCAGGACCACGTAGGGGGCGTACTTGGGCAGCTGGCCCTTGGTGAGTGCCGAGCGCTTGCTGCGCACCGGGGTAAGCGTGGAGGTCATTTAGTTGGCTCCCGAGAATTCTTTGTGCCGGGTGATGATCCAGCGCGCGATCATGTTCACGGCCAGGGTGATGACGAACAGGACCAGGCCGGCGGCGATCAGCGTGCTGACCTTGAGACCGCTTGCCTCCGGGAAGTTCAGGGCGATTTCCGCGGCGATGGTCTGGTTGCCGGACTGGATCAGGCTGGCGGTCAGTGCGCCGGAGGAGAGCACCAGGGCCACGGCCATGGTCTCGCCGAGCGCACGGCCCAGGCCCAGCATGACGGCGCTGATGATGCCGGGCCGGGCGAAGGGCAGGACGGACATTTTGATCATTTCCCAGCGCGTGGCACCGAGGGCAAGCGCGGCTTCCTCGTGCAGTTTGGGGGTCTGCAGGAAGATCTCGCGGGACAGGGAGGTGATGATGGGCAGCACCATAACGGACAGGACGATGCCGGCCGTCAGGATGGTCTTGCCGGTGGCGGAGGCAGGTCCCTGGAAAATGGGCAGCCAGGCCATGTTCGCGGCGAGCCAGTTGTAGGCCGGGGAGATTTCCTTGGCCAGGAAAGCGGCACCCCAGGCGCCGTAGATCACGGACGGGATGGCGGCGAGCAGGTCCACCACGTAGCCCAGTCCTGCCGCCAGGCGGCGGGGGGCGAAGTGCGAGATAAACAGGGCAACACCGATGGAGATCGGAGTGGCGATCACCAGTGCGATGGCAGCCGCAATGAGCGTGCCGATCACGATGGGCCAGATGTAGGCGAAGAAGCCTTCCCCGCCCTGGATCTCGGCGGCCGGGGCTGTGAGCGCAGGGATTGCCTGGACCACCAGGAAGAGCGCGACGCCGAAGAGGACGGCGAGGATGAGGCAACCGGCGGCCAGTGCTGCGCCGGAAAATATCTTGTCCCCGGCGCGGGCGGCGCCCTGGTTACTGGTCAAGGGGGTGGCGGTCATTCGACGGCCCTTCGATCGTTTACTGACACTGGAAGATGTTGGGGTCAAACCGAAGTTCCCCGCACTGCCTTGTGGCAGGCGGGGAACCCGAATTTGGTGCGGTGATTAGGACTTGACCTTGATGGAATCGATGGCCTTGGCGGCCTTCTCAGCCAGCTCGGAGGAGAGCGGAGCGGACTTGGCGGAATCCGCGGCGGCCTGCTGGCCTTCCTCGGAGACTACGTAGTTCTCGAAGGCCTTGACCAGGTCAACGGTTTCCTGGCTGTCGTAGGTGGAGCAGACGACGTGGAAGGACACCAGCACGATGGGGTAAGCGCCCTCGTTGGTGGTCTTGCGGTCCAGCTTGATGGACAGGTCGTTGGCGGAGCGGCCTTCAACCGGGGTGCCTGCGTCAACAGCCTTCGCTGCGGCTTCGGCGGAGATTTCGGTGAAGGATTCGCCGACCTTGATCTGCGCAACACCGAGGGTTCCGCCCACTGCGGAGTCGTCCGCGTAGGTGATGGCGCCGGGGGTGTCGGTGACGGTCTTGACCACGCCGGAGGTGCCCTTGGCGTTCTCGCCCTGCAGGGATGCAGGCCAAACACCGGAGGCCTTGTCCGTCCAGACCTCGGGTGCAGCGGCAGCCAGGTAGTCGGTGAAGTTGGTGGTGGTGCCCGAGTCATCGGAGCGGTTCACCGGGGTGACCTTGAGGTCCGGCAGGTTCACGCCTTCGTTGAGGGCGGCGATGGCGGGATCGTTCCAGTTGGCGATCTCGCCGCGGAAGATCTTGGCAACGGTGGCGGCGTCAAGCTTCAGTTCGGTGATGCCGGGCAGGTTGAAGGCGACGGCGATCGGGGAGATGTAGACCGGGATGTTCAGTGCGCCGTCAGGACCGCAGACGGTCTGGGACGTGGCGTACTCGTCGTCCTTCAGGTAAGCGTCGGAGCCGCCGAACTGGGCGGATCCGTCCAGGAGGGCCTTGCGGCCTGCACCGGAACCGTCCGGGGAGTACTGCACAGTGGCGCCGGGGTTGGCGGCGGCGAACTCGGTCTTCCAGGCGTCCATTGCCGCGCCCTGCGCGGAGGAGCCGATGCCGGTGAGCGTGCCGGTGACCTTGGGGCCGCCAGCAGTCTGGGTGCCGCCGGGCGCGGTGTTGGTGGCGTTGTCTGAACCGCAGGAGGTGAGCGCGAGTGCGCCGGCTGCGATAACAGCGATAGCCGCGTGGCGGCCGAAGCGGAGTGCCTTCACTAGATGTACCCCTTCCAGGGTTATTCAGGTGCGGGACAGGGACGGAGAACCCTGCAGCGCGATGCGTACGTTTTGTACCTTCATCGAAGTTAGGGGCCGCAGGTAAAGGGATGCCCTGCCCAAGGTGAACGGAACATTAACGACCGCGGGATATTGGCTTACAAATGCCGGGTCACCATTGCGCGGATCACATCTGCGGCCGTAGTGGGCCAGCCGCAAAATAAACGTCACAGGCAGCAAATAGACTGGACGGCATGGCTCCCGCAGCAGGACTTTCAGCAGGCAGGCGTTTCCTGCGCGGCCGTATCCGCACCGGACTGATCCGGAGCCGGAACTCGCTTGTTCCGGCCATCCAGATGACCGTGTGTGCGGTGGGTGCCTACGCCTTCGCCGAATACGTCTTGGGCCACTCGGGGCCGCTCTTCGCGGCCACCTCGTCGCTGATTGCGCTGGGGTTTTCCCGGGAACCGCGGCTGCGGCGCGTGGTGGAGGTGGGCCTGGGCTGCACCATCGGCATCGCGGTGGGTGACCTGCTCCTGCACTGGCTGGGCAGCGGAATCTGGCAGGCCGCCGTCGTCCTTCTGTTCTCCATCCTGCTGGCCCGCTTCCTGGACAGCGGCAACATCTTCACCACGCAGCTGGGCCTGCAGTCTCTCTTGGTAGTGCTGCTCCCGGCCCCCGCCGGCGGGCCCTTCACCCGAAGCATCGACGCCGTCATCGGCGGGCTGTTCGCCCTGCTGGTGACAATCCTGGTCCCCAAGGATCCCCGCAGGGAGCCCCGGAAGGACGTGCAGAAGCTCCTCCATGAGCTGGCGGAGGTGCTGCGTGAGTGCGCGGAGGCCTTGGCTGACAGCGATTCGACGCGGGCCTGGCATGCGCTGGTCCGGGGCAGGAACTGCCAGCCCCTGGTGGACGCGATGCGGCATTCGCTGCGGGCGTCGGGCGAGGTGGCCAGGCTCGCGCCCGCGTACCGGCGGCACCGTGAGGAACTGGACCAGCTGAAGCAGTCGCTCGATTTCATCGACCTGGCGCTGAGGAACAGCCGGGTTTTTGCGCGCCGCCTCACCAGCGCCATCAATCACGCCGCCCTCTCCGACGAAGCCACCGCGAACATTGCGGAGGTGCTGCAGGAGACCGCTGCCGCGATTGACGAATTGTCGCTGGGCCTCGCGGAAACGCACGACGGCGTCCGCCGCGCCCACCTGCGCACGGCCCGGCGGGACCTGAGCGAGATTGCGCTGCGGCTGCACCCGAGGTTGCTGGAGGTGCAGCGGCTCGAAGGCGAAACAGTGGTGATGCTGTACCGGCCGCTGATGGTGGACCTGCTGGAGGCCACGGGCATGGACGCCCGCGAAGCCCGGGACGTGCTGCCGGCGCTTTAGTTTCCGGCGGTTGGGCCCGTCCCGGCGGTTGGGGACGAAACTTCGTCGTTCGGGTAGCGAAGCCCCAGCTGCTGCCGTGCTTCGTCCAGCAGCTGCATAACCTGCACCGTGTCGTTCCACGGCATCAGGGGGCTCTCCTGCAGACCGGTGCGGATGCACCGGGCGGTTTCGCGCAGCTCGTGGATGAAGCCCTCGGTGTCCTCGGGGAATTCCTCAATCCTGGTGCGGCCGTCGCGCCCGCAGATTTCCACGGTCCTTGGGTTGTAGAGCGGAGCGCCTGTCCTGATCCAGCCCGCCGTTCCACTGAGGGTGACCATGCCCGGGCCGGCGGACTGGATCGATGAGATCAGCTGGGCTGCGGCACCCTCCGGGTATTCCAGGGAGAGGGTGGTCTGGACGTCCACGCCGTCCTGGTTCAGGTGCCCTTTGGCCTTGAGCGCGGCGGGAAATCCGAGGGCCGCCACCGCCCAGGTCAGCGGATACACCGCGAGATCCAGCAGCGCGCCGCCGCCGGCAGCCGGATCCCACAGCCTGTCGGTCGGATCGTACACAGCGGGGAACCCCAGATCCGCCTGCACCCAGCGGACGGCGCCGATCTCACCCTCGCGGATAAGCTGCAGGACGCGGCGGGTTGCCGGCAGGAAGCGGGTCCAGACTGCCTCCATCAGGAACAGTCCCCGTTCGCCGGCCAGCCGGACCAGCTCCCGGGCCTCGCGGGCGTTGATGGTGAGCGGCTTTTCGCACAGCACATGCTTGCCGGCGTCGAGGGCTGCACGGGCAACCTCGAAGTGCTGGGCGTGCGGCGTGGCGATGTACACCACGTCCACCATGGGGTCGGCAAACAACTGCCGGTGGCCGGTTGCGGCCGGTGTGTCGTGGTAGCTCAGGGCAAAGCCGTGCTGCTCGGCGAAGGCGCGGGCGGAATCCTCGCTCCGGGAACTCACGGCATGCAGTTCCGCGTCCTCAAGGCAAGCAAGGTCGCGGGTGACCCGGTGGGCGATCCTTCCCGTGGCAACAACACCCCACCGCAGGACGCGCTTGGCGTTGCCGGCGATGTTTTCTCCTGGCGCCCCCATCAGGCGGAGTCCCGGACCACGAGGGACGTGGGAATCTGCGTTACACGGTCGGCGTCCTTCCCCTCAATCAGGTTCACCAGGATCTCGGCCATTTTCTTTCCCATCTCGATAATCGGGTGATGGACCGTGGTCAGCTGGGGATTGACGGATGTGGCGAACGAATCGTCATCGAACCCCACCACCGCAACGTCATCGGGAATCCGCAGCCCGCGTTCCTGCAGTACCGTGTAGGCACCTGCGGCCATCTGGTCATTGGCGACAAAGAGCCCGTCCACCGGCCGCCCGCTGCCCAGCAGCCGGCGCATCGCTTTCGCTCCTGATGCAAGGGTGAAATCCCCGTACTCCACCAGGGAGTCATCCAGTCCGGCCTCCGCCATGGCCTTTCTCCAGCCGCTGACGCGGTCGATGCCCGGCGGCATGTCCTGGGGCCCGGCGATGGTGGCAATGTTGGTCCGCCCACGCTTGATCAGCAACCGGGTTGCTCCTGCGGCTGCGGCCTCGTTGTCCACGTCCACGTAGTAGCTGGCACTCTCGCCCAGCGGCCTGCCGGCGAACACCATGGGGATGTAGTCACTCAGGTGCGTCCAGGACCTGTCCCCCGCATGGTGTGACACCACCAGGGCACCGGCCACATTGCCGCCCAGCAGGAATGCCCTGGTCTTTTCCGGCTTGGCTTCGGAGGCGATCACCATGTTCAGCGTGTAGTCCGTGTCCGCCAGGTACAGGGCCACACCCTGCACCACTGACGCGAAGAATGGGTCCGCGAACACCTTGGACGTGGACTCCGGCACAATGAGCGTCACCGAGTTGGGCCGCCTGCTGGCCAGGGAACGCGCCGCCCGGTTGGGCGTGTAGTTCACTGCGAGAATGGCCTGCCGCACCTTGGCAGCTATCTCTTCATCGACGCTCGGCACGTCATTAACCACCCGCGAGACAGTGGCGCGGGAGACGCCGGCCAGCGCTGCCACCATTTCAAGGGTGGGCGTTGGCCGGCTTCCGCTCGGGTCTGGCTTCACAATCTTCGCTCCGTGATCTAGCTGGCACAGTGATCTAGCTGGCACTGGGCCGGGGATTTCAGTTTAGGCGGGCAGGGATGCAGCGAGCCGGGAGGCGTTCCGCTTCGCGGCGGCAATCAGTTCCGCGTAGGCCTTGCCGCTGTCCTTGACCGTTCTTTCGAATGTGCCGTAATCGACGCGGACAATACCGAAGCGCTTCCCGTAGCCCCACGACCATTCGAAGTTGTCCAGCAGGGACCAGACGAAGTAGCCGCGCACATCCGCGCCCTGGTCTATTGCTTCGCCGACGGCGGCCACGTGCTCCAGGATGAACCCGGTCCGCTCTTCATCGTGCACGGCGCCGTCGGGGCTGACAGTGTCCTCGTACGCGGCGCCGTTTTCGGTGATGTACAACGGCGGCAAGGACGGGTACTCCTCCCCCAGCCGGACCAGCAGGGTGCGCAGCCCGCCCGGGTTCACTTCCCAGCCCATTGCTGTCCGCGGCAGCCCGCGGCTGGGAAACGCGATGTCCTCGGAACCGATCCAGGGTGAGGCGGAGGGCCGTTCGGCGCCGCCGGAGTGGCCGTCGCTTCCGGCGTCGTCGGCGTGGCCGCTGATGAGGTCGTCGTGGTAGTGGTTCACTCCCAGGAAATCCAGCGGCGCACTGATGGTTTCCAGGTCCCCCGGAAGAATGACGTCCTGCAAGCCGAATGGTGCCAGGTCACGGAGGGTGTCTTCCGGGTAGCTTCCCCGCAGGAGGGGGTCAAGGAAGATCCTGTTCTGCAGCGAATCGAACCGGCGTGCGGCGTCGAGGTCCACCGGATCCGTGCTGTCCCGCGGGATGGAATTGCTCAGGTTGAGGGTGATCCCCAGCTGCTGGGCTCCCCGGCTGCGCAGCGCATTTACCGCCAGCCCGTGGGCCAGGTGCTGGTGGTGCACGGCGGCGATCGCCGCCGCCGGGTCCTGCCGGCCGGGAGCGTGGACGCCGGACCCGTAGCCCAGGAGTGAAGAGCAGAACGGCTCGTTGAACGTGGTCCAGTGGCGGACCCTGTCCCCCAGTGCCGAGTAGACGTCGTTTGCGTACTCCACGAACCGGTAGGCGGTGTCCCTGTTGGCCCAGCCGCCCTTTTCTTCAAGCGCCTGGGGCAGGTCCCAGTGGTAAAGGGTAAGCCACGGCAGGATGTCCGCTTCGAGGAGCTCATCCACCAGCCGGGAGTAGAAATCCAGTCCCTCGTGGTTGACGGCCCTGTCCCCCGGCCGCACCCGGGCCCAGCTGGTGGAAAACCGGTAGGAGTCCAGTCCCAGCTCCTTCATCAGCCGGACATCCTGGGGCATCCGGTGGTAGTGGTCCACTGCCTGCTCAAGGTTGTCGCCCTGGGCAATGGCGCCCGGAATCCTGGCAAAGCGGTCCCACACGGAATCTTCCTTGCCGCCTTCGTGGCCGGCGCCCTCGATCTGTGCGGCCGCCGTCGCCGATCCCCACAGGAAGCCCTCGGGCCATTGCCTTGCGTACGTTGGGTGCTGCATTAGCCCTTCACTGCTCCTTGCATGATTCCTGAGATGAGTTGTTTGCCGGCCAGTACGAAGAGCACCAGCAGCGGGAGGGTTGCCAGCACCGCTCCGGCGAGGACCACGGAGTAGTCCACGTAGCGGGCAGACTGCAGTTGGCTGAGCGCCGTCTGCAAAGTGGGGTTGCCGGCGTCGAGTACCAGCAGCGGCCAGAGGAAATCCGTCCAGGCCGTCATGAAAGTAAAGAGCCCCAGAATGGCCATGGCGGGCCGTGCGGCCGGGATGGCCACATGCCGGAAAGTGGAAATCATGCTGGCGCCGTCCATCCTGGCGGACTCGATGAGTTCGTCCGGGATCACATCCACCAGGTACTGCCGCATGAAGAAGACGCCGAACGCCGTGACCAGCGTGGGCACCACCACGGCGCCGATCTCGCCGGTCCATCCCAGGGTGCGCATCACCATGAAGAGCGGGATGATGCCCAGCTGGGTGGGGATGGCCATGGTGGCCACGACCATCAGCATGAGCCCGTTCCGGCCCTTGAAGCGCAGTTTGGCAAAGGCGTACCCGGCCAGGGTGGAGAACCCGACCACCGAGACGGTGATGATGCAGGAAATCAGGACACTGTTGCCCAGCGCGAGCCAGAACGGGATGGTGTCGAAGACCTCGCCCACATTGGTCCAGAAGTTTCCGCCCGGCAGCAGGGGCGGCCAGGTTTCACCGAGGGCTTCGTTGGAACGGCTGCCGATCACCGCGGACCACCAGAGGGGGTAGGCCGAGGACAGCAGGAACGCCAGGAGCAGGCCGTAGGTCAGGAATCCGGGCTTTTCCCCGGAGCCGAAAATGCGCTTGCGGAGGGTGGAACGGGCAGGCGCGGGCGCGGGTCTGCCGGCGGTGCTGGATCCGGCGGGCGCTGCCCCCTCGATGGTGCTCATCGTTTGGTCCTTTCTGCACGTTTCCGGGCAGCCCTGGAGGGCTTGGCGGCATCGGCGGTGGCGATCCGCCGGGAGATGAGGTAGTTGATGACGCCGAACAGCACGATGATCAGGAAAAGCAGCCAGGCGATGGTGGATGCCTTGCCGAAGTTCTGGCGCTGGAAGGCCATTTCCCAGAGGTACAGGACCGTGGTCTGGAACTGCCGCTGGGAGCCGCCGGCCGTGGCGGGATCGAACAGGCGCGGTTCGGTGAAGATCTGCAGGCCGCCGATGGTGGACGTGATGACCACAAAGACCATGGTGGGACGGATGCTGGGCAGGGTGATGCTGAAAAACCGGCGGACGGCTCCGGCGCCGTCCAGGGCGGCGGACTCGTAGAGGTCGCGGGGAACGGCCTGCATTGCGGCCAGCAGGATCAGGGCGTTGTAGCCGGTCCAGCGCCAGTTCACCATGGTGGCAATGGCGATGTGGCTGGGCAGCGTTTCGCTCTTCCACATCACGGGGTCCAGGCCGAAGTTGCCCAGCACGTTGTTGATCAGGCCGTACTGCTCGCCGAACATGTTGGTGAAGATCATGGCCACGGCCACGGGCGTCACGATGTATGGCAGGAGGACGCTCATCCGCCAGAACGTCCTGGCCCGGATGTTCTGGTCGAGCATGGCGGCCAGGAAGAGCGCGACGGCGAGCTGCGGGATGGCGGAGAGCAGGAAGATGCTCAGGGTGTTGAACAGGGAGTTCCAGAAGAAGCGGTCCTGCAGGACCTCCGTGAAGTTTTGCAGGCCCACGAATTCGCCCTGGCCCTTGAGCAGGTGCCAGTCGAAGAGGCTCACCACGAAGGTATAGATCAGGGGGAAGAGTCCCACCAGGGCGAAGAGGATGAAGAACGGGGCGATGTAGAGGTAGGGCGATGCTTTGACATCGAAGACGTTAAGGCGCTGCCTGAAGGTGGGTTTCGGTTTGATGGCCGCGGGTTTCGCGGGGCGGTTCAGGGTAGTTGTCATGGGCTTTTGCCCTCCATCGGGGGGCCTCCCGTCGGGGAGGCCCCACAGCGGGTGGTGCTAGTTCTTTACGACCAGGTCGTTGAGGAGGGTCAATGCTTCTGACCAGGCCTTGTCAGCGTCGGCGGTTCCGGCGTCGAGCATTTTCAGCGCGGGGCCGAACACGTTCTCCTGGATGACGGAATCGTCGGGTCCCTTGAACTGTGCCACCACACCTTTGGCGCGGTTGGCAAGGATGACGCCGGTGGGCGCGTTGTTGAAGAGCACGTTGGGGGTGGCGTCCGCTACGAGCTTCTCCTGCGCCTTGAGGGTGCTGGGGAAGTTGTTGGCGGCGGCCGACTGCTTGACCTGCTGCTCAGGTGCGGTCAGCCAGGCGGCGAGCTTTGCAGCTTCTGCCGGATGTTCGGAGGTCTTGGGCACGGAGAGGAAAGCGCCGCCCCAGTTGGAGGCCCCGCCGGGGAAGACGTCGGCGAAGTCCCAGCCGCTGTCCGTGCCGCCGCCCGCTGATTCCAGCTGGCCCTTGATGGTGCCGAGCATCCAGCCGGGGCAGACGAAGGTGGCAAAGGAGCCGTCAGTGAACGCCTTGCCGTTGCCCCAGTCCCATTGGGTCTGGTTGGCGGACAGCCCTGCGGCGGTACCGGCGGCCAGCAGCTCGAACTTGTCCTTCATCTCCGCGTTGCCGTCGACGTTAAGGTCGCCGTCCTTGGTGTAGTAGCCCTCTTCCATCTGGTTCACCATCGAGTTCCAGACGAATCCGGACTGGTCGTACCAGGCCTTGCCGGTGGCCGCCTTGTACTGTTCGCCGAGCTTGAAGTAGGTCTCCCAGGTGGCGTCCTCGCCGCCGAAGAGCTTGGCGACGGATTCGCGGTCCTTGGGCAGGCCGGCAGCCTCGAACAGTTTCCCGTTGTAGCAGAGGCCCTGCGGTCCGATGTCTGTTCCGTACCCGATGACGCGGCCGTCCGGATCGGTGCCCTGCTTGAACTTCCAGTCCACCCAGTTGTCCTTGATGTCCGCTGCTCCGTGCTCGTTCAGGTCCACGAACTGGTCCGAGACTTCCATGATGGATCCCAGCCAGCCCTCCTCGATGGCTACGACGTCGCTCAGGCCGGAGCCGGCCGCGAGCTTGGTGAAGGCGTCGGTGCGGGCGTTGGATCCGCGGTCGATGTTGGTGGCCTTGATCTTGATTCCGGGGTTGGCCTGCTCGTATTCACCGTAGAGATCGTCGTAGCCGAACGTTCCGAAGGTGGTGACCGTGAGTTCCACGGGGTTGTCTGCGCTTGCTGCCTGTTCTGAGTTGCCGCTGCAGCCGGTGGCCATCAGGGCCAGGGCTGCTGCGCCCGCTATTGCGGCCGCGGTATGTCGACGTGCAAATTTCAAGGTCACTCCTTTGTGGGGGAACTACCGGCGCTGAGAGAGCGCTCTCTGGCAAGTTCCTCAACTGTAAGCGTGGCGCAGATCACTGTCAAGAGAGCGCTCTCTGAACATTTTTCGGCGCCTCCGGTTCGGTTAGTGGTTGAGCCTGCAGCCGGGTAATTGAGCCTGTCGAAACGCAGGGCGCTGGATTGTCGGTGGCCGCCGCTAGGGTTGAACGCATGGCAACAAAGACTTCCCGGGCTTCCAAAGCGCCCGCCTACAAATGCGCCGAATGCGGCTGGACCACCGTCAAATGGGTGGGGCGCTGCGGCGAGTGCCAGGCGTGGGGGACCGTGGAGGAAACGGGCACGGCTGTTGCGCGTACGACGGCGGCCACAACGGTCCTTGAGCCGGCCCGCCGGATTGCCGAGGTTGACGCCACCACGGCGGCTTTCCTGCCCACGGGCGTGGATGAACTGGACCGTGTGCTCGGCGGCGGCCTGGTGCCGGGCGCGGTCATCCTGCTGGCGGGTGAGCCGGGTGTCGGTAAGTCCACCCTCCTGCTGGATGTCGCGGCGAAGTTCGCCCGGACGGCGCAGGACGTTCTGTACGTGACGGGCGAGGAATCCGCGGCACAGGTGAAGCTGCGGGCGGAGCGGATCGACGCCGTCGCGGAATCCCTGTACCTCTCCGCCGAGACGGACCTGGGCCAGGCGCTGGGGCAGGTGGAGAAGATCGAGCCGCGGCTCCTGATCGTGGACTCGGTCCAGACCCTGAGCAGCGCGGACGTGGACGGCAGCGCCGGCGGCGTCTCCCAGGTCCGCGAAGTGGCGGCCTCCATCATCGCCGCGGCAAAGCGCCGGAACATGACCACCCTGCTGGTGGGCCACGTGACCAAGGACGGGTCCATCGCCGGGCCCCGGCTGCTGGAGCACCTGGTGGATGTGGTGTGCCAGTTCGAAGGCGAACGGCACTCGCGGCTGCGGTTGCTCCGTGCGGTCAAGAACCGTTATGGACCCACCGACGACGTCGGCTGCTTCGACCTGAACGAAAACGGCATTGAAGGGCTCGCGGATCCCAGCGGACTGTTCGTCAGCCGCACCAAGGATCCGGTCTCCGGCACGTGCATCACCGTGACCATGGAAGGCCGCAGGCCGTTGCTCGCGGAGGTGCAGTCGCTGCTGGCCGAGAGCCCCAACTCGCAGCCGCGCCGTGCCACCAGCGGCCTGGACAGTTCCCGCGTCTCGATGCTCCTGGCGGTGCTGCAGCAGCGTGCCGGCACCCTGCTGCACAAGGACGATTCCTATGTGGCCACCGTGGGCGGCGTGAAGCTCAGTGAGCCTGCCACGGACCTGGCGGTTGCCCTTGCCGTCGCTTCGGCCAAGGCGCGCAAACCCCTGCCCATCCGGCTGATTGCCTTCGGCGAGGTGGGGCTCGCCGGTGAGGTCCGGCCGGTGCCCGGCATCAACCAGCGCATCCAGGAAGCCCACCGGCTGGGGTTCACCCACGCAGTGGTCCCGGCCAGCCATGCCGGGCCGGGACCCATACCCGCCGGATTCTCCGTGCGGGAAGTGGAGCACCTGACGGAGGCGCTGAGTTTGCTGATCGGGTAGCACCCGCCGATGATGGCGGGCACGTAACGCCTAAGGGTGCCGCGGAAGCTGGTCCGGATCGTCCCGGTGTGCGCTGAAGAGCCAGCCGGACACGTCACTGCGGAGCACCAGCAGCGGGCCGCCGGTGGCGCTGACGTTTCCGGTGGGCACGTAGTACCCGCGCCCGTTTCCGGGGCCGCCCGCAGCACGGTCCAGGGCATCGAGCAGGTGCCGCGGCAGGTGGCCCTGCGGGCCAAGGCTGCGAAGCTCATCAAGTTCTTCCGGCGTGAGCCGGCCCAAAACCTCAGCAATGTTGGCCATGACGGGTCCCTTCGAGGAAAGTGCCTGAAGGAATAACCTAAAGCAGGGCCGTGAACTGCCGGTTAACGCTGGACGGCGAATTTGCTACTTGTTGAATGCGGCTGGAAATGGAGGACACATGCCGGTCCGAAGCGCAGGGATCCTCCTGTACAGGCTGGGCACAACGCCCGGGGCCGCCGCCGGCCAACAGCCAAGCAGCGCACCTTATGTTCCCGGGGCACTGCAGGTGTGGATCGCCCACATGGGCGGGCCATTCTGGGCCCGCAAGGACGCGCACGCCTGGTCCATTCCGAAAGGCGAGTACAGCGAGGACGAGGATCCGCTCGCGGCCGCCCTGCGGGAATTCGCCGAGGAAATGGGAACTCCCGCACCTGCTGCTGACTACGAACACCTCGGCGAATTCCGCCAGCCCTCCGGCAAGATCATCACCGTTTATGCGGCCGATCAGGACTTCCAGCCGGAACGGATTGCCAGCAACACCTTCCCCCTCGAGTGGCCAAAGGGGTCAGGCAGGATCCAGGAGTACCCGGAGATCGACGACGCCCGCTGGTTCCCACTGCCGGAGGCAAGGCTCAAGCTGGTCAAGGGCCAGATTCCGGTCCTCGACGCCCTCGCCGAGCACGTCCGCGCGAAGTCCTAGCAAGCGAACTTCCGTACGCCGAGTCACAGTCAAGGGGCCTTGCACCGGAAGCTGCCCGCCCACAGCCCAAGACACAGGAAGACCGGGAATCCGCTGGGATTCCCGGCCTTCGTGTCCGCGCCAGACGTTGCATGTTGTCAGGCAGCTGCGTGGATTCTCCCTGCCATCGTATTGGCTGACGCAACCTTGACCACGGTCACGTCGTCTCCGCAGCACACCATGGTCCTGCCTGCGCCGTCGTCCCGGATCATCCAAAAGACAGTGCGGTCCGCGGCGATCATGTCGATGATTCCGGACATTGGGCCGCCGCCGTCGCTGTGGACCTCGACGTGGTCCTTGCGGCAGAGCCTGGACCAGTCAGGAATGGGCGGTGCGGCGTTGACCGTTCCGCGGGCTGGTTTGTGGATGTACATGGTGCCTCTCCAAAGGGCTTTCTGCTAGAAGTTTCCGCCGTCGGCCTTGACCGCAAGTACCGGCCGGTCCGCCTGCATCAGGATGCGCTGGGCGTGGCTGCCCAGGATGAACTTCCCCACCTGGGTGCGGTGCCGGAGGCCTATCACGATCAGGGATGCATTGGCGTCCCGGGCCACATCCAGGAACTCGTCGGCGAGGTCATGCTGGTACGGCGGCTGGATGACGCTCGCCTGGACACCGGCCTCGGTGGCCCGGCGGGCGGCCTGCTCCAGCAGCTCTTCGGGTACCACCGACTTGTCCACCAGTGCGCCTTCCCGGGCGGAGTTGACGATCAGGAGATCCTCATTCCGCAGGCGGGCTTCGGCGATGCCGGCCTTGAGGGCGGCTTCTCCCGCGGGTGTTGGAACGAATCCGACGACGATGCTCATACTTTCTCCTTGATGTCCGGCCGTGCTGCGGATGCAGTAGCGGGTAGCTTGCGCTTGGCGATGGAGGTGCGGATAAACGGCAGCACTGCCACCAGGACGAAAACGACCAGCAGTGTGGCCGAAATGGGACGGCCGAAGAAGCCCAGCGGGTCGCCGCCAAAGACCAGCAGGGAACGCCGCATGGAACTTTCGAGGAGTCCGCCCAGCACGAAGGCGAGCACCAGGGGGCCCGGTTCGAAGCCGAACTTCTTCATGAGGTAGCCGATGATGCCGAAGACCACCACGAGCGTGACATCGAACATGCTGTTGTTGATGGTGTAGGCGCCGAGCAGCGTGATCAGAGCAGTGACGGGGGCCAGGATAGCTGCGCGGACGCGCAGGATCCTGACGAAGATTCCCACAAGCGGCAGGCTCATGATCAGCAGGAGGATGTTGCCGATGTACATCGAGTTCACAACGCCCCAGAACAGATCCGGGTTCTGCTCCACCAGCTGCGGGCCGGGGGTCACACCCTGGATGAGCAGCGCACCGAACATCAGTGCCATGGTGGCGTTGGCCGGAATGCCAAGAGTCAGCAGCGGAATGAACGACGACGTGGCGGCAGCGTTGTTGGCCGCCTCCGGGCCGGCGACGCCTTCCGGCGCCCCCTTCCCGAACCGTTCGGGCTGCTTGGCCCGCTTCTTCTCCATGGCGTAGGAGGCCATGGAGGCGATGGTGGCGCCACCGCCCGGGAGGATGCCCAGGAAGAAGCCGAGGACGGATCCGCGGCCGATGGAGCCGGACGCCTGCTTGAGGTCCTTCCGGGAAGGCCAGACGTTGGCCACTTTCGAGGGCGCCTTCGCGGCCCGGTGCCGTTCCTCCAGGTTGTAGAGGATCTCACCCAGCCCGAAGATGCCCATGGCAATCGGCACGAAGTCGATGCCGTCGGCAAGCTCCAGGCTGCCGAAGGTGAACCGGCTTTCCCCGGTGAAGACGTCCCGGCCCACAGTCGCGAGCAGGAGGCCGAGGGCGGCGGCAATCAGCGCCTTGGCTTTCGCGCCGCTGCTGATGGTTGCCACCAGGAGGATGCCCAGCAGCGCAAGGGCGGTGTACTCCGGCGGGCCGAAGTCCAGCGCGAAGCTGGCAACGATGGGCGCCAGGAACGTCAGGCCGATGATGGCTGCCGTGCCGCCGACAAAGGAACCGATGGATGCCAGGCCCAACGCGGTGCCGGCCTTCCCCTGCCGGGCCATCTGGTAGCCGTCAAAAACCGTGACGACGGAGGACGCTTCGCCGGGAAGCCGGAGGAGTACGGAGGTGATGGTGCCGCCGTACTGGGCGCCGTAAAAAATGCCGGCCAGCATGATGATGGCGGTGACGGGTTCCACGTTGTAGGTCAGGGGCAGCAGGATGGCGATGGTTGCCGCGGGCCCCAGTCCGGGCAGTACGCCGATCAGCATGCCGATGACGACGCCGACCAGGCAGTAGAGGAGGTTGGTCGGCTCCAGGACAACCGCAAATCCGTTGATAACGGGATTCAGAAAATCCACGGGGGTCTCCTAGAAGAGGTGGGGGATGGAAGTGCCGAGCGCCAGGACAAAGATGCCGTAGAACGCCGCTACAACGATGACGCTGACCAGCAGGGTGGAACGCCAGGTCTCGCCGCCCAGGAAGCGCATCCAGATGATGCAGAGGATCAGCGCCGGGATCTCGAAACCGATGAGCGGCATGAGGGCAACCATGGCTGCCAGCGTCACCAGGCCTGTGAGAGGGGCAAGGGACATGCGCGTGAACTTTTCGGCATCCCGGTTGTGCCGGCCCAGGACCAGCTGGAACAGGCCCAACGCCACCATGACGCAGCTGATGATGAAGGGCCAAAGGCCCGGCTGCGGGCTGGCCGGGGTGCCCAGTCCCATGGCGACGGACAGGATGATGGCACCGATCCCGACGCCGAGGACCACCAGCGAGGATGCCATGCTGGCCAGCGCACCGGCCGCCGGCGGCTTTTCCTCTTCCCATTGGGCTGCCAGTTGCTCCGGTGTCAGTTCATCAAGGACGTCGCCCGGGACGTCGTTATGAGCGTGGGGGGCGCCCCCGCCGGAGGGAGCAGCCATGCTGCTTCCTCCGGCGGGTACTGCGGGGGTTCCTTTCACAGGAATCACTTATTTCCGCTCAGGCTGATGTCGTACTTCTCCACCAGCTCCTTGTACTTCGCTGCGTAGCCCTTCCATTCGGTGACTACTTCCTCGCCGGAGATCTCCTTGGGCGTCAGCATGTTCTTCTTGTTGAACTCCTTGTAGGCCTCGGACTTGAAGGTCTCCTGGAATGCGGAGTACAGCTTGTCCTTGACGTCCTGGGGAGTGCCCTTGGGGGCGGCGACCGCCCGGTACTGCGCCACCGGAACGTCGTATCCGGCTTCCTTGGCGGTGGGGGTGTCGGGCAGGAAGCTGTTGCGCTCCTCCGAGAAGACCAGCAGCGGGGATACCTTGCCGGCCTCGATCTGGGGCATGGCCTCGCCCAGCTGGATGGTGGCGAGTTCCACCTGGTTGCCCAGGACGGCCGTCAACGCCGGCTTGCCGCTGTCGAACGGGATGTCCGTGCCGGTAACGCTGGCCTGCTTGAAGAGCACGGTCTGCGCCAGCTGGCTTCCGGTGCCAACGCCGGTGGTGCCGAAGGTGACGTTGCGGCCGGCGTCGGTCACGTCCTTGAAGGACTTGAAGCCGGACTCCGGGCTGGCCACCAGGACATAGTCGTCCTGGGACAGGCCAGCGATGATGTCCAGATCGTCGATGTTGACCGCTTCGTCGGCGGAGACTGCCAGCGGCGTGATGGTGATCAGGGACGCGGTCAGCAGGACCAGTTCCTGTCCGTCGGCCGGCTTGCCGGCAACTTCCTTGGTAGCGAGGGCTCCGTTGGCGCCGGGCTTGTTGACCACGGGCATCGGCTTGCCGAGCGTCTTCGAGGTTCCCTCGGCAAGGGCACGGGCGATCAGGTCTGTGCTGCCGCCGGCTGCCTGGCCGACCGTGAGGTTGACCGGTCCGGAGGGGTACTCGGCCGTGGTGGACTGGCCGCCGGCGACGTTGCCGCAGGCAGTCATGGCCAGCAGCGTGATGGCCGATGCCGCGCCGAGGACCGAGCGGCGGGTGGGGAAGTGCTTCATTGGGACTCCTCATAAAAGCTCCGGGATGCTCCCGGACGGTGCTGTGAACCGAATCACTTCGGGTTGCTGGATCGAGTTTAGGGACGCGCTATGATGCCTGTCTAAGCCCAAATCAGTATCAAGTGATACCCGGAAGGCATCATGTTTACGTTTGACCAGCTGGCGGGATTTATTGCCGTCGCAGAGGAACTCCACTTTGGGCGCGCCGCGGAGCGGCTCAACATGACCCAGCCGCCTCTCAGCCGGCAGATCCAGAAACTGGAGAAAATCATCGGCGCTGAACTCCTTGAGCGGGACAACAGGCGGGTGGAGCTCACCTCGGCAGGGGAGACGTTCCTTGAGGAAGCGCGCCGGCTGATGGCGCTGGCGGAGCGTGCCCCGGTCACAGCCCGCCGCATCGCGTCCGGACGCTCGGGCGTCCTGCGGATCGGTTTCACGGCAGCAAGTGGTTTCAGCATCCTGGGCCCTCTGCTGGAAGAGATCTCGGGCATCATGCCGGACGTGGACATCGACCTGCAGGAGTTGGTGACGCGCGAGCAGCTCAACGGCCTGCTGACCGGCGAACTCGACCTTGGCTTCGCGCGCCCTCCCTTTGACAGCGAAACCTTTGATTCGCACTTGCTCTACCGCGAGTCCATGGTGCTCGCGGTTCCCTCAAGCCATCCCCTGACGCTGCTGGGACGGGACCTCACCGCCGAGGATTTCAAGGACGAGCCCCTGATCATGCACTCCCCCACCCAGGCGCGCTATTTCTACGACCTGGTGGTCCGCATGCTCCCCATCCAGCATGCCAACGTGGTGCACACGGTCAGCCAGATCCTCACGATGGTCTCGCTCGTTGCGGCAAAACGCGGGCTGGCCTTCGTGCCCCATTCGGCTACCCTCCTGGGCATCAAAGGCGTGGAATTCCTGCCGTTGGAAGCAGGGAGGGAGGAACAGGTGGAGCTGCACGCGCTCTGGAACCGCAGGATCACCAACCCGGCACTGGCCCGCCTCCTGCGCGACCTTGAGTTTGCCATGGAGTAGACGCACACGGTTCATGCACCGAAGGTATCAATACATACAAAAATGCACTTAGACAGGCATTACGTCCTCTGCCTAACCTGAACAGGAATCCACCACCAGCCGCCCTCCCGGCGCTCACACAGAGGACAACATCGTGGCAAAGTACACCCCGCAGGAACTGGCAAACACCCTGAAAGACGGCCTGCTGTCGTTCCCGGTGACGTCCTTTGACAGCCAGCTGCAGTTCGACGAGGAAAATTACCGGAAGCACCTTGCCTGGCAGGCGAGCTTCCCGGTGGCAGGCCTGTTCGCAGCGGGCGGCACCGGCGAAGGCTTCTCCCTCACCCCCGCCGAATCCGCCCACGTGGTGCGCACCGCCGTCGAAGAAGTCGGCAACCAGGTGCCGGTACTTGCATCAGCCGGCGGATCAACAGCACAGGCAATCGAGAATGCCAAGGCTGCAGAAGCAGCAGGCGCCGACGGCCTCCTGCTCCTCCCGCCTTACCTGACCGAAGCCGACCAGGCCGGCCTGATCGACCACGTCAGCGCCATCTGCAGCGCCACCTCACTGGGTGTCATCATCTACAACCGCGCCAACGCCATCTACAAGGACACCACTGTTGCCGCCCTCGCGGACCGGCACGAAAACCTCATCGGGTTCAAGGACGGTGTTGGCGACCTCGAACACGACGCCCGCGTTTACGCCAAGCTTGGCGACCGCCTCTTCTACCTGGGCGGCCTTCCCACCGCGGAAACCTTCGCCCTCCCCCTGCTGCAGCTGGGCATGAGCACCTACTCCAGCGCGATGTACAACTTCGTCCCGCAGTTCGCGCTGGACTTCTACCAGGATGTCCGCAACAACGACCGCGTGGCCGTCAACAAGAAGCTGAACGACTTCGTGATCCCCTACCTGGACATCCGCGACCGCGTGAAGGGCTACGCTGTCTCCATCGTCAAGGGCGGCCTGGACGCCATCGGCCGCTCCGCCGGCCCGGTCCGCCCCCCTCTGCAGAACATGGCGGAGCAGGACCTGGCGGACCTCAAGGCCCTTATCGCCCGCGTATCCTGACCCTGATCCACCGCTTCCCAGGAGGAACCATCGTGACCCTCACCGGACACTCCCTGATCGCCGGACAGACCGTCGTCGGCGACGGCAAGACAGCCTTCGGCTTCAACCCGGCCACCAATGAACAGCTCGATCCCGCGTACTCCCTGATCACCGAGGACCAACTGAAGCTGGCCACCGCCGCGGCAGCTGACGCGTACCCGTCCTTCTCCACACTGGACCCGGAAACCCACGCCGGGTTCCTTGAAGCGATCGCGGACAACATCGAAGCCATCGGCGAGGAACTGATCGTCCGCGCCGGGCAGGAAACTGGGCTGCCCGCCGCCCGCCTGCAGGGTGAGCGTGCCCGCACCACCGGCCAGCTGCGGCTCTTCGCCAACGTGGTCCGCCAGGGCGACTTCCGCGGAGTCCGCGTGGACCCCGCCATCCCGGACCGCACCCCGCTGCCCCGGGCGGACATCCGCCAGCGCCAGATCCCGCTCGGCCCCGTTGCGGTATTCGGCGCCAGCAACTTCCCGCTCGCCTTCTCCACCGCAGGCGGCGACACCGCCTCGGCCCTGGCCGCAGGCTGCCCCGTCGTCTTCAAGGCACACAACGCCCACCCCGGCACCGGCGAACTCGTCGGCCAGGCCGTGGCCAAAGCCGTCAAAGACTTCGGCCTGCACCCCGGCGTGTTCTCCCTCATCTACGGCCCCGGCGCCAGCATCGGCCAGGCCCTCGTCGCCGACCCCAACATCAAAGCCGTCGGCTTCACCGGCTCCCAGGCCGCCGGCATCTCCCTGATGCGCACCGCCGCGGCCCGCCGCGTACCCATCCCCGTCTACGCCGAAATGTCCTCCCTGAACCCCGTCTTCGTCTTCGAAGGCGCCCTCAAAGGCTCCGCCGAAGACATCGACGCCCTCGCGGCCCAGTACGTTACCGCCGTCACCGGCAGCTCCGGCCAACTTTGCACCTCCCCCGGCCTGCTCTTCGCCCCCGAAGGCGAACTGGGCGACAAACTCGCCGCCGCCGTCGGCCGCGCCGTCTCCGCCTGCTCCGGACAGACCATGCTCACAGCGGGCATCGCCGGTTCGTGGAACGCCGGGGCAGAAGCTTTGGGCAGCGCTGACGGCGTGAACCTGATCGGAAAGGGCGCCGCCGGTGCCACCGAAAACGCCCCGGCACCCACCATCTTCGGCACCCAGGTCCGCGACTTCGTCACCAACCACGTCCTGCACGAGGAAATCTTCGGCGCCGCGTCCCTGGTCATCCGCTACGGAAGCACCGACGAACTCCTCGACGCCATCAAACGCCTCGAAGGCCAACTCACCGCATCACTGCAGCTCACCGAAGAGGACTACCCCACCGCGGCACCCCTGATCCCCGCGCTCGAGCAGAAAGTGGGCCGCATCATCGTCAACGGCTGGCCCACCGGCGTCGAAGTCGGCCACGCCATGGTCCACGGCGGCCCCTTCCCCGCCACCTCCGACTCCCGCACCACCTCCGTCGGAACCCTCGCCATCAACCGCTTCCTGCGCCCCGTCGCCTACCAGAACATCCCCCAGGAACTCCTCCCCACACCCCTGCAGGACACCAACCCCTGGCACCTGAACCGCAGGATCGATGGCGTTGTGGAAGCCGCCGAAGCACAGAAAGCAGGAATTAACGCATGACCTCCCAGCCAAGCATTGCCCGGGTCGAGGTTGTCCCGGTTGCCGGGCACGACAGCATGCTGATGAACCTCAGCGGCGCGCACGGCCCGTTCTTCACCCGCAATGTTGTGATCATCACCGATTCGGACGGCAGGACCGGCCTGGGTGAAGTTCCCGGCGGCGAAAAGATCCGCAACACCATCGAGGAAGCCGGCGCCCTGATTACCGGAAAGCCGGTGGCCCGCTACCGCTCGCTTTTGCGTGAAATCGCTGCCGAGTTCGCTGACCGCGACGCCGGCGGCCGCGGCCTCCAGACCTTCGACCTGCGCACCACGGTCCATGCCGTCACCGCCGTCGAATCCGCGCTGCTGGACCTGCACGGGCAGTACCTCGGCGTTCCCGTGGCTGAACTGCTCGGCGACGGCCAACAGCGCACCTCCGTCCCGATGCTCGGCTACCTCTTCTTCGTGGGGGACCACAAGCGGACTGACCTGCCCTACCTCGTGGAGGACGCACCCGCGGACCGCTGGGAGGAACTCCGCCGGCAGGAAGCCATGACGCCCGAGGCCGTGGTGGCGCTGGCTGAGGCCGCCCAGGAACGGTACGGGTTCAGCGACTTCAAGCTCAAGGGCGGCGTGCTGTCCGGCGACGACGAAGTGGACGTGGTCACGGCCCTCGCCAAGCGCTTCCCCGAGGCCCGGGTGACCCTCGACCCCAACGGCGGCTGGCTCCTGGACGAGGCAATCCGGCTGGGCAAGCGGATGCAGGGCGTTGTGGCCTACGCGGAAGACCCCTGCGGCGCAGAAGGCCGCTTCTCCGGCCGGGAAGTCATGGCGGAGTTCCGCAGGGCCACGGGCCTGAAGACGGCCACCAACATGATTGCCACGGACTGGCGGGAGATGTCGCACGCGATCCGCAGCAACGCCGTGGACATCCCCCTGGCTGACCCGCACTTCTGGACCATGCACGGCTCGGTGCGGGTGGCGCAGATGTGCCACGAGTTCGGCCTCACCTGGGGCTCGCACTCGAACAACCACTTTGACATCTCGCTGGCCATGTTTACCCACACCGGTGCCGCGGCTCCGGGTGAAATCACCGCCCTGGACACGCACTGGATCTGGCAGGACGGCCAGGGCCTCACCAAGGAACCGCTGCAGATCAAGGACGGCGCCATCGAGGTTCCGGCCGCCCCGGGCCTCGGCATCGAGCTGGACCGCGACGCCCTGGACAAGGCCCACAAGCTGTATCTGGAACAGGGCCTGAATGCCCGCGACGACAGCATCGGCATGCAGTACTACATCGAGGGCTGGTCCTTCGACCCGAAGCGGCCCTGCCTCGTTCGGTAGCAGCCTCCGGCAGCACTTTCGGTAAAGTAGTGGGGTCCGCTGTGGCGTGCCCCACTACTTTCCTGTGCCCCCGCATTGGGCCCCGCAGCCGGCCTGCGTTATCTATCCAAAGGAAATACATTCAATGAAGTCTGCAGACAATGCTGTCTCGGACGTGGCGACAGCCACGAAGAAGTTCTTCAAACGCGTTCTGCCCATCATGCTGGTCATGCTGGTCTGCAACCAGCTGAACCGGTCCAACATCGGCTACGCCCAGGACCACCTCCAGGCGGATGTGGGCATCGGCGCCGCCGCCTACGGGTTCGGTGCGGGCCTGTTCTTCATCGCCTATGCCATCTTTGAACTCCCCAGCAACGTGATGATGGAAAAGTACGGCGCCAAGGTCTGGCTGACCCGCATCATGGTCAGCTGGGGCATCGTTTCCTTCCTGATGGCGTTCGTGCAGAACGAAACCATGTTCTACGTCCTGCGCTTCCTGCTGGGTGCCGCGGAGGCCGGCTTCTTCCCCGCCGTCATCTTCTACTTTGCCCGCTGGGTTCCGGCGGGCCAGCGCGGCAAGGCCACCGCGATCTTCATCGCGGGCTCCTCCATCGCCGCGGCAATTTCCGGCCCCATCGCCGGCATGCTGCTCAGCCTCCACGGCACCCTGGGGCTGCGCGGCTGGCAGTGGCTCTTCGGCTTCGAAGGCGCCCTCTCCGTGGTGGTGGGCATGGCCGTGTTCTTTGTCCTGGACGCCCGCATCAAGGACGCCAAGTGGCTCTCCCCCGCCGAAAAGGACGCCCTGTCCCAGGCCATCAGCGACGAGGACGCACAGCACACCACGGCCGGCGGCGCCAAGATCAACCGCTGGAAGATGCTGCTCAACCCGCAGATCCTGCTGCTGTGCGGCATCTACTTCTCGGTGCAGCTGTCCATCTACGCCAACACGTTCTGGCTCCCCAGCATCATCAAGCAGATCCCCGGCACCACGGACCTGACCGTGGGGTTCCTGTCCTCCATCCCGTGGGTCTGCGCCGTCTTCGCCATGTACTTCGCCGCTAAATTGCAGGACAAGGCCAAGTCCAAGCGCCCGCTGCTGGTGGTTGCCCTGCTGGTGGCAGCCGTCGGCACGTTCGCCGCCGCCATCGCATCTCCGGTCATGGCCCTGGTCTTCCTGGCCATCGCGGCCATGGGTTTCAAGAGCGCCTCGCCACTGTTCTGGACCATCCCGCAGTCCGGCCTGCACCCGATGATCCTCGCCCCGGCCATCGCCATCATCAATTCGCTGGGAAACCTGGGCGGCTTTGTGGCCCCCTTCGGCTTCGGCATCATCAAGGAGCAGACCGGCAGCGTTATCCCCGGCCTGTTCGCGCTGGCCGCCGCCTCCACCATCGCTGCCGGGCTGGTGTACTTCCTGAAAGAGCGCCGAACCGATGGCGCTCCAGTGCAGGTTGAGGAAGCCGCCGTGCAGGAACCGGTCGCCAGCCGCGCCTAAACGGGAGTACGACGGCGGCTCGTACGACGGCGGCGCCAGGCGCCACTGGGGTATTGATCGCCACGGCTGACGAACCTCCCAACAAGGACCTCAGGGCGGGCCGCGCAAGAATTGTTCAACAATCTCTTGCGCGGCCCGCCCTTCGGTCGTTAAGCTGGCAAAAGACCCTGTGATTGCAGTCACTGAACCCCCTTTGTGCCCGGCAGGAGCCCGCCATGACCATCCCCGCAAACCCGCCCGCCGCCGTCGTGCGTCCGGAGAACCCGGCCGCGTTGTCCCCCGCCCAGGCGCGGGCCCTCTTCCGGGCTGGCCTGGTGACGCCCACGTCAGGGTGGAGTGCAGGCTACACGCAGGCCAACCTGATGATCGTTCCGAAGGCGCAGGCCTTCGACGTGCTGCTGTTCGCGCAGCGGAACCCCAAGCCGTGCCCCGTCCTGGGGGTGCTCGACGCCGGCGAGACGAGCAGTGCGCTGCTCGCCGGCGGTGACATCCGGACTGACGTGCCGAAGTACGCCGTCTACGAAAACGGCGTGAAGGTGGACGAGCCAACGGACATCACGGAGTACTGGCGGGATGACCTGGTCACCTTCATCGTGGGCTGCAGCTTCACGTTCGAGGCCGCGCTGCAGGAGGGCGGCATCCGCATCGCCCACATCGACCAGGGCGTCAACGTCCCGATGTACCGGACCTCCGTCCGCTGCGAACCGGCCGGCGCCCTGGCCGGGCCGCTGGTAGTGTCCATGCGGCCTGTTCCGGCCTCGCAGGTGGCCGACGCCGTCCGCATCACGTCGCGCTACCCCGCCGTCCATGGCGCCCCGGTCCACGTGGGCAATCCGTCCGAGATTGGCATTGCGGACCTGTCCCGTCCCGACTTCGGCGATCCCGTCCGGATTCCGGAGGGGCACATTCCGGTGTTCTGGGCATGCGGGGTGACCCCGCAGGCAATGGTGATGGAATCCCGGCCGGCACTGGCCATCGGGCACGCGCCGGGGCACATGCTGATTACGGACGCCCGGGACAGCTCCTACCTGGTGCCCTAGGCACTGCTGCAGAAGTCAGGCAGCTTAGGCAGGGTCCACGGCGGCCGGCCCGGCCGGGACAGCGCCGATATGGACCAGCAGCTCATGCTCAGCGGTGTCCAGGTAGCGCCGGAGCTCGGCGGCTGCCTCTTCGCGCTGGCCGGCACGGATTTGCTGCACGAGGGCGACGTTCCGGTCCACGTAGTGGCTGTGGAAGTCAGGCGTGGTGGCCATCGCATGGAAGACCAGGCGCATTTCCGCGAGCACCTTTTCCATCAGCTCGGACAGTGATGCGCTGCCGGACAGGGCCACCAGGGCCTTGTGCAGCTCCTGGTTGGCGTCGGCCATCTCGGGCACCGAGTTGGCAGCCTTGGCCGCCTGCGCCCTGGCAACAATGGCCTCCAGGTGTTCCAGCGCCCCGGGCGGCATCTCGCCCCATTGGACGGCGGCCGGCTCGATCAGCCGGCGAACCCGGTAGATCTCCCGCACATCCTCAGCTCCGGGAGCGGCAACATAGACGCCCCGGTTGGGAATCCGCTGCACCATCGACTCCCCGGCCAGGACCGTAAAGGCCTCGCGCAGAGTATTCCGGGAAACGCCGAGGGCTTCAGAGAGCTTCTGCTCCGAGAGTTTGGTCCCCGGCGGAAGCTCACCGGCCGAAATGCGCGAGCGGAGCACGCTGGCCACCCACGCCCCCGTGTGGGCGTGGGCTGCCTGGGCGCCGTCGGCGATCCCCTGGAGTGCTGCGTTCATGGGCATCGTTCCAATCTATCGAAAGATTGGCCTTCCCCAGTTCAGGCGGCCGCTATGCGATCCGGCAAAGGACGTCACCGCGGCCGACGACGTTGCCGGGCTCCTGCGGGCCCCGCGCCAGGGTGCCGCTGCGGTGGGCGGGCACCACGGTTTCCATCTTCATCGCCTCCAGCACGGCCACCGGCTGGCCGGCCTCAACGTGTTCGCCATCCTCGGCCACCCATTTCACCAGGGAACCTGACATCGGTGAGGCGAGTTCGGCGTCGTCCTCTTCCTCGGCCGCCGCAGAGGAGTGGCCTGCGCCGCCGCCTCCGCTGAGCAGGGCTTCGTACAGCTTCGCCGGCAACCCGAGCTGCACGGCCTTGCCGTCCAGCTCCACCGTGAAGGTCCTGCGGGCGGCACCGGGCTGGGTGCGGGCTATCTCCGGAGAGGCCGCCAGCTGCTCCGCGAATTCATTCTCGATCCAGGTGGTGTGCACGCCCAGTCCTTCCTCGGCCGTGAAGGCGGGATGGCGGACCACGGCACGGTGGAACGGCAGGACGGTGGGCAGCCCCACGATGCGCATCTCCTCGAGCGCGGCGGCGGCGCGGCGGAGCGCCTGCGGCCGGTCCTCGCCGTGGACGATGAGCTTGGCGAGCAGGGAATCGTATTCACCCGGGACCACGGAGCCGGACCGGACGCCGGAGTCGACGCGGATGCCGGCGCCGGTGGGCGGTTCAAAGGCCTCAATGGTGCCCGGGCCGGGGAGGAAGCCGCGGGCCGGGTCCTCGGCATTGAGCCGGAATTCGATGGCATGGCCGCGGGGCTCGGGGTCGGACGTGATGCCAAGGACGCCGCCGGCGGCGATGCGGAACTGCTCGCGGACCAGGTCCACGCCGGACGTTTCTTCGGTGACGGGATGCTCCACCTGCAGGCGGGTGTTCACCTCAAGGAAGGAGATGATCCCGTCCTTGCCCACCAGGAACTCGACGGTCCCGGCGCCGTGGTAGTCCGCTTCCCGGCAGATCGCCTTGGCGGATTCGTGGATCAGCGAGCGCTGCTCCACTGTGAGGAACGGTGCCGGGGCTTCCTCCACGAGCTTCTGGTTGCGGCGCTGCAGCGAGCAGTCGCGGGTTCCCAGGACCACCACGTTGCCGTGGGTATCGGCCAGGACCTGCGCTTCGACGTGCCGGGGCTGGTCCAGGAACCGCTCCACAAAGCACTCGCCGCGGCCGAACGCCACAGTGGATTCGCGGACCGCGGATTCGAACGCGTCTTCCACGTCCTCCATCCGCCGGGCCACCTTCAGTCCCCGGCCGCCGCCGCCGAACGCGGCCTTGATGGCCACCGGCAGGCCGTATTCCCGGGCGAAGGCCAGCACTTCCTCGGCATTGGCTAGGGGTCCGTCGCTGCCGGGCACAAGCGGCGCGCCGGCCCGGACGGCGATCTCCCGGGCGGTCACCTTGTTGCCCAGGGCACGGATCGAATCGGGCGACGGACCCACCCACGCCAGGCCAGCATTGATGACGGCTTCGGCAAAGTCCGCATTCTCGGAGAGGAACCCGTAGCCGGGGTGGATGGCGTCCGCACCTGAGCGCTTGGCGGCGTCCAGGAGCTTGGCGATGTCCAGGTACGTTTCGGCGCTGGCGGTGCCGCCCAGAGCGTACGCCTCGTCAGCGAGCCGCACGTGCAGGCTGTCGGCGTCCGGGTCGGAGTAGACGGCGACGGACCCGAGCCCGGAGTCCGAGCACGCCCGGGCAATCCGCACTGCAATTTCGCCGCGGTTGGCAATCAGGACTTTTTTCATGGCTGGCTTCCTTCAAACGCGGTGGCGCCTACGGCTGATTCACGGGGGGTTTCCTGGCGGGCTGCCTGGTCAACAACTTCCTGGTCAACAGGCTCCAGGGTGCGGGGGTCCACGATGGTGAACTCCACGTGGCGCCCGGGCGGCAACTGGGCAGCCAGGGGCAGGTCTTCGGGCACGACGACGGCGATCACCGGGTATCCGCCGGTCACCGGGTGGTCGGCCAGGAACAGGACCGGGTGTCCGTTGGGCGGCATCTGCAGTGCCCCGGCCACCGTTCCTTCACTGGGCAGTTCACCGTCCCGGGCGCGTTCAAGGGCGCGGCCCTCCTCCGGCGGGGCGAGCCGGACACCGATCCGGTTGGACTGCTCGGTGACCAGCCACTGCTGGCCGGTGAAGAGACCGATGGCTTCGGCGTCGAACCAGTCATCACGGGGGCCGAGTGTCACGCGCAGGGTGGTGGTCGATGACCCGGCTTCCAGCATGCCGTCCTCCGGTATTCCCACCGGCCAGACTCCTGTTATGGGGGCAACGGGCACGAAAGTCCCCGCCGCCAGCGGGGCCGGTCCGATGCCGGACATCGAATCGCTGGAACGGCTGCCCAGGACCGGGGGAACATCGAACCCGCCGCGCACGGCCAGGTAGCTCCGCACGCCGGCGCTGGGCGGACTGATGGTGAGCGTCTCGCCGTCGAGCAGGGCAAAGGGTGTATGCATGGCCGGGTGCCGCAGGAGCGTCCGGGATTCGTCGCGGATTTCAAGGACAGCCGGAGCACCGGCAACAGCCAGCACCTGGTCGCCATCGGCCCGCACGGCGAGGCCGCCGAGGAGGTTTTCGACGACGGCAGCATCGGGCCCGTTGCCTGCCAACCGGTTCGCCTGACGGACGGAGCGCTGGTCGGCAGCACCGGACACGGAGACACCGAGGTCCCCGAAACCGGGCCGGCCCAGGTCCTGGACCAGGGACTGCAGCCCCGGGGCCTGGACGGTGAGCCCGGAGCGGGATTCCGTGTTTTCGGGAGAAGCCGGCTTTACCTCTTCAGCTGAGGGGGCTGCCACTGCTTCCCGCACCGCGACGTAGCGGACGGTATCGCCCGGGCGGACCAGTGCCGGGGACTCCCGGCCCAGGTCCCACATCACCGCGCTGGTGTGGCCGAGGAGCTGCCAGCCGCCCGGGGACTGACGCGGGTAGACGGCGGAGAATGCGCCGCCAAGCGCCACGGAGCCGGCGGGCACGGCGGTGCGGGGCGAGCTGCGGCGGGGCACGTTCAGCGAGCCGTTCTCGCCCACCAGGTAGGTGAAGCCGGGGGCAAAGCCGCCGAACGCCCCGGTCCATGCCTGCCCGGTGTGGGCGGCAATCACGCCGTCGGCACCCAGTCCGGTAAGCCGGCCCACTTCGGCGAGGTCTTCGCCGTCGTACACCACTTCGATGGTGACCTCGTTGCCGGTGCCATGGTGGCGGGCCGTGAGGTCAAGGTGCGGAAGCAGTTCGCGGGCGGCGCCGGTGTGGAACCGGGAAGCAAACTTGACCAGCACGGTGGCAGCGCCGGCGATGGCATCCAGCTGGCCCGGCAGGGGGTCGGCCTCCAGCCGGTGGTGCAGGGCGAGCACCGACGCGAGGTCGGTCAGCTCTACGAGGACCGCACGGGGACCGGCCCAACGGATACCGGTGATGCTCATGCAAAGCTCCGGACGGTGACGCCGGCTTGTTCGAGTCCCGCGCGTACCGCTCCGGCCATGGCAACGGCACCCGGGGTGTCACCGTGGACGCAGATGCTGTCCGCCTGGACCTGCAGCACGGACCCGTCACGGGCAATGATCGTCCTGTCGGTGGCGAGCCGGACCATGTTCTCGGTGATGGCGCTGTGGTCGTGCAGTACGGCACCTTCCTCCCGGCGGGAGACGAGGGTTCCGTCGGGGTTGTAGGCGCGGTCCGCGAAGGCTTCGGAGAGCGGCGTAAGGCCCCGCGCAGCGGCCTTTTTCCCTGCAACGGCGCCCGGGAGGAGCAGCAGCGGGAGGTCCGGGTTGAACGCATGCACGGCGTCCACCACCGCCTGGGCGTGGACCTCGTGGTGCACGATGGTGTTGTAGAGGGCACCGTGGGGTTTGACGTACTTGACCTCGGCGCCGGCTGCGCGGGCAAGGGCCTGCAGCGCGCCGAGCTGGTACAGGACATCATCGGCAAGCTCGGTGGCGGAGCAGTCGAGGAACCGGCGGCCGAAGCCGGCAAGGTCACGGTAGCCCACGTGCGCGCCGATGGTAACGCCGGCGGCGACAGCATCCCGGCAGGTGCGGGCAATGGTGGAAGGATCGCCCGCGTGGAAGCCGCAGGCCACGTTGGCGCTGGTCACGTGGCGGAAGACGGCGGCATCGTCGCCCATGGTCCAGTTGCCGAAGGATTCCCCGACGTCGCTGTTCAGATCGATGAAAGGCATGTGACCCTCGTCTCAGGTTGGATTCTTCATCCATCATGCCTCAAGAACCAGGATTGTTCAACAATCTTTTTACCGCAGTCTGGTTAGAGCAACGCGGGGTCACTTTCGGCCCAATCCGCACCTCGGATTGGGCCCGTAGTGACCCCGCGTTGCTGTGCTTACTCCCCGGTGATCACCAAGGCGACACTGTGCCCGCCGAAGCCGAAGGCGTTCACCAGGCCGGCCCGGGGATTTCCCGCCGGCAGGGCGTACGCTTCCTCGGTGATGACGTTCAGGTCCACTTCGGGGTCCTGCGCCTCAACGTTCAGGGTGCCCGGAAGCTGGCCGGTCCGCAGGGCTTCAAGCACAACGACGGCGGCCAGCGCGCCGGCCCCGCCCAGCAGGTGGCCGGTGTGCCCCTTGGTGGAGGTGACGGGTAGGTCCGCGCCGAAGATCGCGTTGATGGCCTGGCCTTCGAGCCGGTCCCCCACCGGGGTGGAGGTGGCGTGGGCGTGGACGAAGCCGATGTCCGCGGGCTCCATGCCCGCCGACTCCAGGGCCTTCTGCATCACGCGCCGCTGCATCGCGGGGTCTGCCGCCACGATGTCGTTCGCGTCGGAGGTGACCGCGCCGCCGGCTACGGCTCCCAGCACCAAAGCGCCGCGGGCGCGGGCGTGCTCTTCGCTTTCCAGCACCACGACGCCGGCGCCTTCCGCGAGAACAAAGCCGTCCCGGCCGCCGTCGAACGGGCGCGAGGCCCGCTGTGGATCGTCGGAGCGGGTGGACAGTGCACGGATCTGGGAGAAGCCGGTGATCACCAGGTCGTTGACGGAGGCGTCAACACCGCCTGCAATGACGACGTCGGCAGCGCCGGAGCGGATCATCTCGGCTGCCTGGACAATCGCCTCGGCGCCGGATGCGCAGGCGCTGACGGGCGTTCGGGCGCCGCCGCGGGCGCCGAGGTCGATGGACACCCAGGCCGCGGGGCCGTTGACCATGAGCCGGGTCAGGGTATGGGGAGACACCTTGCGGGGCCCGGATTCCGCGAGGGTGCGATCCTGTTCCAGAGTGGAGCCAAGGCCGCCGTACGCGGAGCCGATCACCACGGCGAAGCGTTCCGGGTCCACCTCAGGGGCGCCGGCCTGCTTCCACGCTTCCCGCGCGGCAATGAGCGCGAGCTGGCCGCAGCGGTCCATCCGCTTGATCTCGCGGGTGCTCAGGTGCTCGGAAAGGTCGGCGGGCGCCTGGCCGGCGATCTTGACGGGCAGCTGCTCAGCCCACTCCTCCTCCAGGGCGGCGATGCCGGACTGCCCGGCCAGGAGGGCCGTCCAGGTTTCGGCCACCGACGATCCGAGCGGGTTGATGGTCCCGGCACCGGTGACCAGCGCGCGTGGTTGTGATGCTGTCATATCGCCCTACTTCGCGGGGTTGTGGGTGCCGATGGGCACCAGGGTGAGGTCCGGGTGGTTCTTTTCGATCCGCCGCAGTGCCCAGACGTCGTTGAACAGTGCGAGGTATTCGCCGTCTGACCGCAAAAGCACCTCGGCGCCCGGCACGTTTGCCAGCGCCGGCATGGCATCCGCCGTCGAAATCCTGGCCAGTGAGTACGGCAGGCGCTCCAGGCGCATGGGGGCGCTGAAGTCGTGGGCCATGCGGTCCTCCACCACTTCGAACTGCATGGGGCCGACGGCGGCGAGCACCGGCGCCTGGTCTCCGCGGACGTCGGAGCGGAGCACCTGGATGACGCCCTCGTGCTCGAGTTGTTCGATGCCGCGGCGGAATTGCTTGAACTTGCTGGGGTCCTTGGAGCGCGCAACCTGGAAATGCTCGGGAGCGAACAACGGGATGGCGGGATACTCCACCGGTTCCTCCAGGAACAGGCTGTCACCGACGCGCAGGGAGGAGGCGTTGACCAGGCCCACCACGTCGCCGGGATAGGCCTCGTCAATGACTTCGCGTTCCCGGCCGAACACCTGCTGGGCGTACTTGGTGGCGAAGGACTTGCCGGTGCGGGTCTGGGTGACCACCATGCCGCGCTCGAAGACGCCGGAGCAGACGCGGATGAAGGCCACATGGTCGCGGTGGGCCTTGTTCATGCCGGCCTGGACCTTGAAGACAAAGCCGGAGAACGGCGACTCGACGGGCCTCGGCGTGCCGTCCACGTCGGGGCGGGGCGCTGCGGGCGGGGCAAAGTCCACCAGCGCGTCCAGCAACTCCTTGACGCCGAAGTTGAGCGCGGCGGAGCTGAACAGGATGGGGGTCGCCTTGCCGGCGTGGAAGCTCTCGACGTCGAACTCCAGGTTCGATTCGATCACCAGGCCGGCCTCGTCCACGGCGTCCGACCAGTTGCTGCCCTGGCTTTCCGCCGCTTCCTCGGGGGTGAAGTATTCGGTGATGGCGATCTGCGCGCCGGCGTTGTTGCGCTGGAACCGGGCGAAGCGGTCATTGCGCAGGTCCCACACGCCGCGGAAATCGCCGGAGATGCCCACCGCCCAGGTCAGGGGCATGGGCTGCAGGCCGGTGCGCTCGGTGATTTCGTCCATCAGGGCCAGGGCGTCGAGTCCGGGGCGGTCCCACTTGTTGATGACGGTGATGATGGGAAGGTTGCGCTGCTTGCAGACCTCGAACAGCTTCATGGTCTGGGTTTCCAGGCCCTTGGCGGCGTCCACCAGCATCACGGCGCAGTCGACGGCGGCGAGCACTCGGTAGGTGTCTTCGGAGAAGTCGGCGTGGCCGGGGGTGTCCAGCAGGTTGATGACGGTGTCCCGGTAGGAGAACTGCAGGGCCGCCGAGCTGATGGAGATGCCGCGGTCCTTCTCCATCTGCATCCAGTCCGAGACGGTCTCCTTGCGGTTCGCCTTGCCGCTGGAGGCGCCGGCAGTGCCGATCACCTTGGCATGCAGTGCGAGCGCCTCGGTCAGCGTGGACTTGCCGGCATCGGGGTGCGAAATGACAGCAAAGGTCCGACGGCGGCCTGCCTCTTTGTGAATCGCCGAGATCCGGGCGGGGGTCAGGACATCTTGGGACACGGTGCTACTTTCGCTGCGGGTGGGACTGCCCGGGCGCCTTTCGGGCACTGCGCGCCGGGGCGCTGCGGCCCGAGGCCGGGAAACGGGCTGGCGGAAAGCCAAGTTCCAGTTTATCGCAGGGCGGCAAATCCCAGCGGTCCCGTTTATCGCAGGGCGGCAAATCCCAGCGGTCCCGCTTAACGCCGCCGAAACCAGCAGTTCAAAGCCGCGAAATGAGTCCCCGCTACCGTGGCCGCATGATGACGCGTGGCAATGCCTTCCGCGGCAGTTGCACATCCTGCGGGGAAAGGAACTGATCAGCCGTGCACGGTATCTATTTTTCGGGCAACCTCTTTTTTGATCCCCTTGCGGGCGGGCTGTCAGCACCCGGCGGTGGCGCCGGTGTGCGCGGAGGCGAGCCCGTGGACAGTGCAGGCGGCAGGCCCCCGCGCCGCGGGACGCAGACGCTGGCCGAACAGAAGGCGCTCCGCGCCGCGTCCCTTGTGAAAGTCAGCAGGGACCTGGAACGGATGGTGCGGGAGCGCACACGCTCCCGGTGACGCTTCCCGGTGTTTATGGCCTGTAGCGGCATGATGGGTGCATGCGCAGTATCGAGTTGACGTTCGACGACGATACGGACGCCCGCATCAGGTCCGACTGGGCCAGGCTCGCCGGGGCGGACGTGCCCAGCCTTGCTGCCCACACGGCCCCCAGCAACCGCCCGCACATCACCCTCGCGGCGGGTGCCGGCCTGCAGCTTTCCGGCGATAATCAGGAGTTTCTGCAGATGCTGCCGGTTCCCGTTGAGTTTTCCGGTGTCCTCGTTTTCCCCGGCGGTCCGGGAAAGTACGTTCTCTCCCGCTCCATCGTGCTGACCCGGCAGCTTCTGGAACTGCATCGCCTCGTGCATAAGGCGGCAGCTGGAGCCGTACCCCTCACCCGTCCCGATGCCTGGACACCGCACGTCACCCTCGCCCGCCGCGTCCCGCACCACCTGCTCGGCAGGGCAGCGGAACTTCTGGACCTGCGGCTGGAGGGCGAATGCACCAACGCCAGGCTGTGGGACAGCGGCACCAAAACGGTCACGTCACTCGGAAGCCACCCCTAGGTCTGGCTTGGGCGTACCGGCCGGAACCTAAGGGGCGGGATCGTGAGGTTTTGCCGGCTTGTAGCCGGCGAGTTCGGCGCGGATGTCGCCCTCCTCGTGCCCGCCCTTTTTCTTGCCAATGGGCAGCGCTTTCAGCAGGGGGTGCACAACAGCCATGACGACGAGGCCCCAGGCCAGGCCGACGACGGCCGAGCACAGGGTGTTCACAAGCCAGCCCAGGAAGCCGCCAACTACGGCGATGCCGGCGAAGGGCTTCTCCAGGACATGGACCAGGTCGTAAGGGGCGTGCCAGCCAAGGTCGTGTGCACCCTGGAGCATGATGTGGCCGCCCACCCACAGCATGGCGATCGTCCCCACAAACGTGATCCCGGCCAGAACGGCGGGCATCCCCTTGACGAGCAGCTCACCGAAGCGCTTGGAGCCGGCAGAGTCCTTGGTGGTCAGGTGGAGGCCGATGTCGTCCATCTTGACGATGAGGGCAACGGCACCGTAAACCAGCACCGTGATGACGAGTGCCACCACTACCAGGATGAGCGCGCGGACCCACAGGGATTCATCGGCCACCTCGTTCATCGAGATGACCATGATTTCGCAGGACAGGATGAAGTCGGTGGTGATGGCGCCCTTGACCACCTTGGCTTCCGCGCCCGGTCCGCGGTCCACCGCCGGTGCGTCCTCCTCGGCGGTGTGGTGGCCGCGGAGCTTGTGCCAGACCTTTTCGGCACCCTCGTAGCAGAGGTAGGTGCCGCCCAGCATCAGGATGAACGGGATGGCCCAGGGGACGAAGGCGCTCACCAGCAGCAGCGCCGGCAGGATGATGAGCAGCTTGTTCCGCAGTGAGCCCCAGAAGATCTTCTTGATCATGGGAAGTTCGCGGGACGGGTCCCTCCCGGACACGTACTGCGGTGTGACGGCGGCGTCGTCAATCACCACGCCGGCGGCCTTGGCGCCTGCCTTGGCGGCGCCGGCCGCGACGTCGTCCACCGAGGCTGCCGCGATGCGGGCCAGGGCTGCGACATCGTCCAGCAGGGCGACGAGACCGCCGCTCACAGGAGGTCCCCGTGCTGCGCGACGGCGGACGGCTGGGCGGATATGCGTCGGTTCAGGCGCGTGTTTGGCATGTTTGGAGTATATGACGGCGGGACTCGCGTCGGTGAGAGCAGGAAGGTTAACAGGGAGGGTGCCAGCGCCCGGGTGCACCCAACCTGCTTCTCCGTCCGGAAGCAGGTCCAAGCCAAAGTGCCTTTCGGGCACCCGCCGCGGAACGCGCTTCCAGCGGCTTCCGCAGCAGCCCCTAATGGGGCACTTTGGGGCTTGCCCGTGCGGAAGTTGGGGTTTCTTACCCCTATCATTGAGCTTGCGGGAAACTGAGCATTTTCAGATCCTGCCGGCCATCCAATAAAGCCGGCATTCTTGCGGGCGGCGGTCCGCACCTTTGAAGGGAACACCTATGGCGCGGAGCCCCGAAGAGTCACTCAGGGCAACTCTGGGCAGGGTGGCACCCGGAACCCCCCTCCGTGACGGCCTTGAGCGGATCCTGCGGGGGCGGACCGGCGCGCTGATTGTCCTGGGCTCGGACCGGACCATCGACTCCATCTGTTCCGGCGGGTTCGATATCGGCATCGACTTCTCCCCCACCCGCCTCCGCGAACTCGCCAAGATGGACGGCGCCATCATCTGCGACAAGGACGCCGGAAACATCCTCCGCGCCGCCGTACAGCTTGTCCCCGACTCAAGCATCGAAACGCAGGAATCCGGCACCCGGCACCGCACCGCGGAACGCGTGGCCATCCAGACCGGCGTTCCCGTGATCTCGGTCAGCCAGTCCATGCAGATCATCGCCCTCTACGTCAACGGCCTGCGCCACGTGCTGGAAGGCTCGGAAAAGGTCCTGGCCCGCGCCAACCAGGCACTGGCAACCCTGGAACGCTACCGCTCCCGCCTGGACCAGGTCACCAGCTCACTCTCGGCCCTCGAGATCGAAGCAATGGTCACCGTACGGGACGTCGCCGTCACACTGCAGCGGCAGGAAATGGTCCGGCGCATCTCGGAGGAGATCTCCCAGTACGTCCTGGAACTCGGCGAGGATGGCCGCCTGCTCTCGCTGCAGCTTGACGAACTGACGGTAGGCCGCGGGCCGGGCAGCGACGTCATTATCCGCGACTATGCGAGCCCGGACGCCTCCGCCGAGGACATCGAAAAGGCCGTCAGCGAGCTGGTGAACCTCGGCCCCACCGAGCTGATCGACCTCGGAAAAATTTCCGGGATTGTTGGCTTCGCCGGCGGTGAAGCCAACCTCGATGCCGTGGTCCAGCCCCGCGGCTACCGCCTCCTGTCCGGCCTGAAGGCAGTACCCAAGGCCGTCGCCGACCGCCTGGTGGACCACTTCGGGGGGCTGCAGTTCCTGATGGCCGCCACCATCGACGACCTCATGACCGTGGACGGGATCGGCGACCAGCGCGCCCGGACAGTCCGCGAAGGCCTGAGCCGCATGGCTGAAGCAAGCCTGCTGGACCGCTTCCTCTAGGCAGCCCTCCGGAGCCAGCCGGAGACTAGTTCAGCTGGAAAACAGCCTTGGGGCTGGCCTTCGAACCGAGCTTGGCGGTGAAGATGTAGTACGCCCCGCCGGTGCCGGGCTTGGACTCTACCGCCTGGCAGCCCTCCACGGTCCTGTTCCGGGACCACGGGAAGTTGGCCGTCTCGCTCGCGCCGGGTGCGATGGTCTTCACGAGGTCCTCGCTGGTGGCCTGGCAATCCCGCGACGAGAAGATCCGGTCCGGCCCGCTGGTCACCAGGAATTCCATCTGGGAGGTGCCGATGTTGACCTGGCAGGGCATGGTGCCGCCGTTGGTCACCTTCAGTGTCAGCAGGGGGTTTTCCTCCGGACCGTACGCGGCCTTGTCGGTGGAGGCGGAGACCGTGACCAGGTTCTGGTTGCAGGTGGGCGTGGGGGAAGGAGTGGGTGTGGCGGACGGAGCGGACGCGGACGGTTCAGGCGTGGCGGTTGGCGACTCTGAAGCGGCAGGGCTGCCCGCGGGATCCGTGGACGAGGCCTGTTCGGACCCGGAAAACACTCCGGCCAGGGCGAACCCGCTGACCACCAGGGCGATGACCATCAGCAGCGCGCCGCCCGCAAACAGCCGGCGGCGGCGGTAAACGGCGGGGCTGGCCTTCCGGACGCTGCTGGAACCGGATGCCGATGCTTTGCCGCGCGTTGATGAATCCCCTTGCCTGCCCATCCTCCTAGGCTAGAGAAGCGCGCCGGTTCTGCCTGGCCACCACGCCGCCGGGCCGCCATTGCTCTGGTCACATCCGCTTTTCAGGCTCCCGGAATACATCCATTACAGTGTTGGGATCGACACTAAGACTCCCTCTCCGGCCGCGCCCGCAACACTGCAGGGAAGCGGCGTGGAGCTTCAGCAGCTGCACAGCCGGATCACCGGCTGGTTCGCCGAAACCGCCCGCGACCTGCCCTGGCGCGAACCCGCATGCTCCGCGTGGGGCGTGCTGGTCAGCGAGATCATGCTGCAGCAGACGCCCGTGGTCCGGGTGCTTCCGGTCTGGCAGGAGTGGCTCAAACGCTGGCCCACCCCCGCAGGGCTGGCAGGTGAACCTGCCGGTGAGGCGGTGCGTTCATGGGGCAGGCTGGGATATCCCCGCCGCGCCCTTCGCCTGCACGCGGCGGCAGTTGCCATCGTCCAGGACCATGGAGGGAAGGTCCCTGACACCTACGCGGAACTGCTGGCTCTTCCCGGCGTGGGAAGTTACACGGCCGCAGCCGTGGCGGCGTTCGCCTACGGCCGCCGGGAGACGGTGGTGGACACCAACATCCGCCGCGTCCACGCACGGCTGGTCTCCGGCGTCGCGCTTCCCGCCCCGGCGCTGACCGCAGCGGAGATGCGCCTGGCCGCCTCCCTTTTGCCGGACGACGACGGCACGTCCGTGCGCTGGAACGCCGCGGTCATGGAGCTGGGCGCCTTGGTATGCACCGCGCGTGCGCCCAAATGTTCCACCTGCCCTGTGAGGGACTCCTGTGCGTGGCTCGCGGCAGGTGAGCCGCCGCCGTCGTACGTCCCCAAAGGCCAGGCCTGGCACGGCACTGACCGCCAGGTCCGCGGCGCCGTGATAGCCGTGCTGCGCCTGGCTGAAATCCCTGTGCCGGCCGAGATGTTCACCCATGAGCCCGCCGACCTGGGCTTTGCTCCCGAAGGAATCGGCGTGCCGCTGGCAGCCCTGCACCGGCTGAACCCGCCGCCCGAGCAGCTGGAACGTTCCCTGTCGGGGCTGCTCGCGGACGGACTCGCCGAAATGCACGACGGCGGATACCGGCTTCCTGCCTGAGCCCACCAGGATCTGACGTGCAATTATGCCTGAGCTGGCATACTTCTTGGTGACCGGAGCCGGGGGGAAGCCATGAAAATCATCCTGTACATCGTGTGGGCGCTGTTCGTCGCCGCCGCCGTCTTTGCACTGATCCACGCGGCGCGGAAGACCAGGCGCCAGGAACAGCTCATGACGGGCTGGCCGAAGGCGCAGGCTACAGTGACCGGCAGCGTGCCTGGTTGGACAAGCGGCGGCGGCGGCTCCAGCCGGAACCGTCGCTTCTTCCCCACCTACCAGTTCACCGACACCCGCGGCACCTTGTTCATGGGCAAGTCCGAAATCTCCCGTGCCGTCCAGCCCGTTCCCGGTTCGCTCATTGAGGTGGCCTACAACCCCGCAAACCCGAATGAATCGCTGCAGGTTTCGTCGGCCCCGCGGACCACGCTCGGCTGCCTCATCCCGTTCTTTGCCGTCTTTGCCATCGCCCTGTTCTGGTTCATCGGCATCTTCCCGGTGGGTTGACAGGCGCCCGGTCTCCTTTTGGCTGTCGACAGGCCTGCAGCCATAACAATGCCGGTACCAGTTTGGCCGCTCCGGGGAACACCTGCGCCGGCCGGTCCTACGCTGAAGTATGCGCAAGCCGGGGCTGCTTTTGGCATTGATGACGACGGCGGGACTCGCCTCCGGATGCGGGCCCGGCCCTGGCGCCGTCCCCTGCCCTGCCATCGCGCAGGCGACGGCAGTTTCCGTGACGGTCGCGGCAGAATACGCGCCGCAGGTTGGCGCTCTCCACCTCAAGGCATGCCAGGACGGCACCTGCAAGGAATCCGGCGTCGAGCTGCATCCCGGGAGCGCCTCAATTGACCAGGGCTGCACCCCGGACGGCGTCTGTTCCGCAACGGCTTCGCCGGACGGCACCAAAGTGGGGGTGCTGATGCTGGAGACGCTGACGGAATCGCCCATGACGGTAACTGCGTCCGGGACCGCCGCCGACGGGACCGCCCTGCCTGTCCGCACCCTTGATTTCCGGCCCCGCGGTGAGTACCCCTTCGGGGAGCAGTGCGGCAGGTTCGTCACTGCATCAGTGACCCTGGACGCCTCCGGCCTTAGCGAGCGGATCTGACCCGGGAAGGCTTGATTCAGAACAGCGCAGGTTGGCTGAAGGGATGTCCCGCTTCCCCCGCGGCACCGGCAGCCGCAGCTTCGGCATCCCAGTCCAGGCCCAGTTCGGCGAGCAGCTCCTCCACAGACATCTGCCCGTCCAGCACTTCAATTTCGGGGGAGTTGTCGTCAAGGTGGAGCCGTTCCATGGCATCGAGCTTATTCGCAGCTTTCCCCAAAGATGCCCTGAACACACCGCGATGCCGCGATTCGGCACTCGCGGAATAACCTACGGCTCGCCGAAGCCCGCCTGCACCAGCCCGCCCACGTAGTTCACGGCCCGTTCGGCGTCCACGCCCCACGCTTCAACATGCAGCAAGGACCCCTTGCCGGCAGCCAGCGTCATGAGCGATGTCATGGAAGTGCCGTCCACCCCGTTGATGGTGACCTCGGCGTCCAGCGAGGACAGCCCGCCGGCGATCTTCGCCGCCGGCCGCGCGTGCATTCCGGCCTGGTTGATGAGTTCGAACTCGCCGGTGCAGGCCGGACCCTGGCCGGTGACCGAGCCCTCCTCCACCACCTGCTGCGGCGGAACGTCGGTACGCCGCGGCGGGCCGCCCGCTGCCTCGGCAGCGCGCTTGACGGCCTGGAGGTCCGCTCCGCCCTGTGCCGCGACGGCGGCTGCCACCAGCCCCTCCACCAGCGGCGCGTCGGCCAGGACCACACCGGCCGGGCTGTCCGCGAACTCCAGGGCGGACTCCGCCGTCATGACCGCCGACCCCAGGTCCGTGAGGATCACGGCGCCGTCGCTGCCGGCGGCCTGGTCCAGGGCGGCCAGCACCTTCTCAAGGCTGGTGCCGATCCTGCCGTCGCTGGTGCCGCCGGCTGCGACGATCACGACGTCGGGCGCCATTTGGGCGGCGAGTTCCACGGCGCCGTCGGCAATCTTTTCACTATGGGAGACCACCACAATGCTTACGGTCACGCAGCCGCCCCCACCGCAGCCCGAAGAATCAGCGCAGTGGACGCCGCCCCGGGGTCCCGGTGCCCGATGCTCCGCTCGCCCAGGTAACTGGCCCGGCCCTTCCGCGCCATCAGAGGATCGGTGGCCACAGCCCCGGCTTCAGCAGCCTCCGCAGCCGCCACCAGAACGGTCAGGACGTCGGGGCCGCCGTTCTCGGCAGCGGCCCGGGCAGCCTCGGCTGCGGGCGTCCAGGCATCCACCATCGTCTTGTCCCCGGGCTCCGCCTTGCCCCTGGCCACGATCCCGTCCCGGGCAGCGGCCAGGGCGCCGGCCCAGGCGGCCGGTTCGATCTCCGCTGAGTCACCCAGTGCCGCGGCCGCGCGGAGGAACGCCGTGCCGTAGAGGGGCCCGGCCGCGCCGCCCACCTTGGACATCAGGGTCATCGCCGTCAGCTTCAGGGCCGCACCGGGTGTTTCCGGCGCGGCTTCGGCCAGCTTGTCCAGCACGGCCTGGAAGCCGCGGTCCATGTTCTCGCCATGGTCGGAGTCGCCGATTGCGCGGTCAAGCTCAATCAGTTCAACGCGGTGTTCGGCCATGGCCTGGGCGCACAGCGTCAGCCATTTGACTGCCCACACAACATCCAGCACCACGGCTACACGCCCCAGCGGAGCGCTGCAGTGTGCACGGGCGCGTCCCACAGTTCGGTCAGTTCATCGTCCAGCCGGAGAACGGAGATGGAGCAGCCCTGCATCTCCAGGGCTGTGATGTAGTTCCCCACGAGTGAGCGTTCCACCACGGCTCCCCTGTCTGCCAGGATCTGCGCGGCCCGCCGGTAGACGATATACAGCTCGCTGAGCGGAGTGCCGCCCATCCCGTTGACGAAGAGCAGCACCTTGTCGCCCGGCTGGACTTTCAGGTCACCCAAAACCGGCTCCAGCAGGCGTTCGGTGATTCCGTCCGCATTTTCCATGGGGATGCGGTGCCGGCCCGGTTCCCCGTGGATTCCGATCCCGATCTCTATCTCATCCTCGCCAAGGTCAAAGCTGGGTGACCCGGCGTGGGGAACGGTGCAGGCAGAAAGGGCCACGCCCATCGTGCCAACGTTCGCATTGACGCGCTCACCGATGCCGGCCACGGATTCCAGGTCGTCGCCCCGTTCGGCGGCGGCGCCGGCAATCTTCTCCACCAGCAGTGTTCCGCCCACGCCGCGGCGCCCTGCCGTGTACAGGGAATCCTCGACGGCGACGTCGTCGTTGACAAGGACGGTACGGACACTGACGCCTTCCGCTTCGGCCAGTTCGGCCGCCGTCTCGAAGTTCAGCACGTCGCCGGTGTAGTTCTTGACGATATGCACGACGCCGGCGCCTGAGTTCACAGCGAGGGTTGCGGGAAGGATCTGGTCCGGCGTCGGTGAGGTGAACACCGCCCCCGGCACGGCGGCGTCGAGCATTCCCTGCCCGACGAAGCCTGCGTGCAGCGGCTCATGGCCACTGCCCCCTCCGGAGACCAGCCCTACCTTCCGGTTCACCGGCGCTTCCTTGCGTGTGATGAACGTGGGGTCGGTGCTGACGGTGACCAGGCCTGCGTGCGCCAGGCCGAAGCCCTGGACAGATTCTTCGACGACAGACCGGGGATCGTTGATGAGCTTTTTCATGGCGGTGCTCCTGGCCGTGTTCCTGGAGGGTATCCCTTTGACCCTACTACCGGCATACCGCGCGACGGTAGATTTCCGCTGGTGGGAGGCAGACGCAGCAAAGGGACAGCCCCCAATGACTGTCCCTTTCCTGAGCCCCCCATTCCCGGCATCAAGTAGTTTATCCATCAACTCGAATAAAGCCAATGGCCGCCATATGTGACGCTGCTAGGCCGCCGCGGCTTCCTGGACCAACGGGAGGACGGCATGGCCGTGGCGGAAGAGGTTCTTTGGATCGAACTCCGCCTTGGCCGCGGCCATTTTTCCCCGCAATTCTTCGGGCCAGGCACTGGCGGCAAGGTCCGGGGAGGCGAGATGGCCGTGCAGGTTCACGAGGGTGCCGCCGGTGCCGTAGGGTTTCAGCGCCGCCCGGGCGGCCTCGATTGCTTCAGGAACCAGGTGTGCGATGGGCGGCGCCATGATGCCGACAGTGAAGAACGAGAGCCCGGCGTCGCGGCCGCCCAGGCAATCCGCCCCGGCAGCGGCCCCGGCAAGGGGTTCGGCCAGGGCGCCGCCCATCAGGCGGATTTCGGTCAGCAGGAGCGGCGCGCGGCTGTCCGGGCCGGCAAGGTCAAGCAGGACGCCCTCGAGCCCGGGACCAAAGCCCTTGAGGAGCATGCCGCCTTCGCGCACGGGGACGGGATGCTGCGGATCTGCGTGGATTTCGTCCACCCTGTCATAAGGGAGCGGTCCCACTGCGTTCACCAGAACCGGCGCGGCGGCCCGCATGGGAGCAACAAGGGCGGCACCCTCCGCTTCGCTGCCCTGCCAGGCGAACCGCAGGTGCATCACAAACGTGCCCCGCAGGAAAGCTGGCACCTCTTCCATGTCCGGCAGCCGCAGGAAGGCCAGTGATGCAGAGGCCCCCAGCGGAAGGTCCCGCGTCCAGCTCCTAAAGCCGGCAAGGACGTCTTTGGCATGCACACCGTCGTAAAAAATGCCGCCGGCATACAGTTGGCCGGCCGGGAAGAGAGAGAACTCCATTGCGGTGACGATGCCGAAGTTGCCCTTGCCGTCGCGAAGCAGGGAGAACAGCCGCGGCTCGCTGACGAGGTCCACACGCCGCAGTTCGCCGTCGGGCGTGACCAGGTCAAAAGCCAGGACATGGTCCGAGGCGAAGCCGTATTTGCGGCCCAGGAGCGGCAGCCCGCCGCCAAGGGTGTAACCGACCACGCCGACGTCGGTGGTGGAACCGTGCAGGCCGGTCAGGCCGTGCGGTGCAGCCGCGCGGAGGACGTCGCGCCAGCGGATGCCGGCCCCAACGCGGGCAGACTGCTCCTCCGGATCGATGGATAGCTCCAGCATGTAGCGGGTGCTGATAAGGAGGCCGTCAGTGATGGCGTTCGCGGCGCCGTGGCCCGTGGACTGGACGGAAATGGACATGTTGCGGGCAGAAGCCCACTTGACCGCAGCCACGACGTCATCGGCGTTGACTGCGGCCAGGACCAGGTCCGGCGTGTGCCGGGTGGCGAGATTGAAAGCTGCGGCTTCTGATTCATAGGAAGCGTCGCCGGGGGCATAAACCAGCCCGCGGACAAGGAGCTGCAGTTCGGTTTTTGCCGTATGGGTAGGGAGATTCTGCATTTCTGGCTTTCACTAGTTGGGCTGCTCCCCAGCAAGCCTCAACCAGTTTATCCATCGAATGGATGGATAGGAAGGGCCGAAAAATCATCCATAATTCGGCACAGTACTAGGCACGATGGGACGACCCCGCGCGCGCGCCCCTGACCCGGTTCCGCGCGGTCCTAAAGGAACCTGATCATGCGGGTGTTGCCCAACGTGTTCGGCTTGACCCGGGCAAGGTCCAGGAATTCGGCAACGCCTTCGTCGTGTGAGCGGAGGAGCTCTGAATACACCACCGGGTCCACCGCAGACTGGTCCGCCATAACCTCGAAGCCGTGGCGCTTGAAGAAGTCCACCTCAAAGGTCAGGCAGAAGACGCGTGCCACACCCAGGGCGCGGGCTTCGTCCAGCAGGCTCTCCACCAGCACGTGCCCCACTCCCCTGCCGCGCCAGTCCTCGGAGGCCGCCAGGGTGCGCACCTCCGCCAGGTCCTCCCACATGACGTGCAGCGCCCCGCAGCCAATGACGTCGCCGTCACTGGACTCCGCAATCCGGAACTCCTGCAGGCTTTCGTAGTAGGCCACCGTCTCCTTCGCCATCAGGATCCGCTGGTCCGCCAAAGGCGCCACCAGCTTCTTGATGGCGGACACATCACTCGTGCGGGCAGGCCGGATATGGAAGGAGTCAGTCACAGGCCAATCCTAGTTCGACGGTGCCGCTGGTTGCGTTCTCCTCGGCATCGGCGCCGGAGTGGAGATACCCAGCAGTCGTACTTCATGGAGGGGTCGAGTTGAAGCAGCGCTTACGCTCGACGGCTGGATATAGCCGTGACTCCATAGAGTTCCGAGCTGTCGCTCGTTTACGTTTGCGCAGGTCAATGGTCAGCAAGCAGTGTTTCGGGTGTTACCCCCGTCACGCCGATGGGCAATGATGCCCACCCCGGAGGAAAAATGGCTTTAGGCTCCCCCACCCTGTCCGACACCTCACCGAAGCGCGACCAGGAGCACAGCGAGAAACGCGGCCTACGGCGCTCCATGGAGGCCCGCCACCTGGTGATGATCGCGATGGGAGGTGTCATTGGTTCCGGCCTCTTCCTCAGCTCCGGCTACACGATCGCCCAGGCCGGCCCGCTCGGCGCCATCATCGCCTACCTGATCGGGGCGGCCGTGGTCTACATGGTGATGGCCTGCCTGGGCGAACTCGCCGTTGCCTATCCTGTGTCCGGAGCTTTCCACATCTACGCGGCGAGGTCCATTGGTCCCGCTACCGGGTTTGCCACCGCGTGGCTTTACTGGCTCTGCTGGGCAGTTGCCCTTGGCTCTGAATTCACCGCTGCGGGACTTTTGATGCAGCGCTGGTTTCCGGAGGTGGATGTCTGGATCTGGTGCTTTAATTTTGCCGCGGTCCTGTTCACGCTGAATGCGATTTCGTCGCGGGTCTTCGGTGAATCCGAATTCTGGTTTGCACTGATCAAGGTAAGCGCAGTCATCGGGCTGATCGTCCTGGGCGGGGCGGCGTTGTTTGGTTTCCACCCGCTGGCAGAAAATGCTTACCCCTTCCTCGGCGAGAACCTCAATACCCCCCAAGGACTGTTTCCCAATGGAATTACCGGTGTCCTCATCACCACGCTTGCCGTGTTTTACGCGTTTTCGGGTTCGGAGCTAATTGGCGTTGCCGCCGGAGAAACCGCCAATCCCGCCGTCAACATCCCCAAAGCGATGCGGACCACCGTTATTCGCCTGCTGATTTTCTTCGTTGGTGCCATTACCGTGATTGCCTGCACTGTTCCATACGAGGACGCCTCGTTGGAGGCAAGCCCCTTTGTCACCGTCTTCTCACAGCTCGGCATTCCCTACGCCGCCGACGTCATGAATTTCGTCATCATCACCGCCCTTTTGTCCGCGGGAAACTGCGGCCTGTTTTCCTGCGCGCGGATGCTTTTCTCCCTTGCGGATGAAGGACATGCACCCAAGGCGCTGGGGAAACTGACAAAACGTGGAATTCCTATGCTTGCCCTGTGCGTCAGCATGCTGGGCGGCCTGGCATCCCTGGTGAGCAGCGTGGTGGCCCCCACCACCGTGTACCTGGTACTGGTGTCGATCGCCGGGTTCGCCACCGTGGGGGTGTGGATGTCCATCACGGCATCACACTTCTTCCACCGCCGTGCTTTTGTCCGATCTGGGGGCCGCACCGCAGACCTCGCCTACAAAGCACCACTGTTTCCGCTGCTGCCCATCGTGGCATTCATCCTGTGCCTGATCTCCCTGATAGGCATCGGCTTCGACCCCACCCAGGCCACCGCCCTCTACTTCGGCATCCCCTTCGTGGCAGCCTGCTACGCCTACTTCCACTTCAAGTACGGCCGCACGCAAAAAGGTCGGCAAAAGGAGCAGGACGAGGAACAGGAAACGGTAGACGCGCCCTAACTTAACAAACCGCGAGGCAAGGAAAAGAAGGTCTGGACAAATATGTAGCGTGCGTCGCGAGTGCGGCGATGCTCCGCACGTGGCGAAGGAGGCTGGGACATTTATGTAGCGTGCTTGAGGGCCCACGCTGGCAGGGTTCCCTGGCCGAGCTTGCGAGGCTAGGGGGCCAGTGGGGATGGAGGAGCAGCACGCGGTAAATGTCCCAGCCTCCGTTTGCCGGACTCAGCCGAAAAGAACTAGAGCCCCAGATCAGAAGGCAGAGGCAGATCCTGGTCCAGGACGTGCCGGGCCAGGAAGTGCTCTACGACGCCGTACCAGACCTTGGCGTGCTGAGGCTGGAGAACCCAGTGGTTCTCGTCCGGGAAGTACAGGAAGCGGTGGGGCGTCTGGCCGTCCTGGTCTGCTGCCAGCTGGGATTTGGACAGCAGCTCGTACCAAAGCCGGAGGCCTTCCCCGATGGGCACCCGGTAGTCCTTGTCCCCGTGGATGACCAGCATGGGGGTGCTGATCTTTTCGACGTGCAGGTGCGGGGAGTTGTCCAGGGCCATCTCCCCGGTCATCTCCTTCAGCCAGTATTGGGAGGCGTCCGTGGTGGGACCGAACTGGTCGAGGGCCCAGAGGCTGGCGTGGGTGACGATGGCCCTGAACCGGTCCGTTTGCCCGGCCACCCAGTTGGCCATGTAACCGCCGAATGAGCCGCCCATGGCCGCAATCCTCTCCGCGTCAATGTCAGGGCGGCCGACGGCGGCATCCGTCACCGCCATGAGGTCCGTGAAAGGCGCCTTGCCCCAGGAGCCCCAGCCGCGCTGGATGTACGCCTGGCCGTAGCCTGTGGACAGCGCCGGGTCAGGCAGCAGCACCGCATAGCCCCGGGCCGTCAGCAGCCACGGGTTCCAGCGCCAGGTCCAGGCGTTCCACGAGCCCAGCGGCCCGCCGTGGATCCAGAGCAGCATCGGCGCCGGACTTTCAGCTGAAGCACCCTCCGGCAATGCAAGGTAGGCGGGGACGCGGGAACCGTCCGCAGCCGTCGCGGCAATGCGCTCAAGCCTGCCCGCACAGGCGGGCCGCTCCGCAGGTGCCGGCAGCCTCGTGGTTTCCCCGGTCTGCAGGTTGATGCGTACCGCCTCCGGCGGGAACTCGTACGAGCTGCGGAGGGCGTAGGCGCTGCGGCCCTCCGGCGAAACCACGACGTCGGTGTATGCCGCCGCGTCCTGCGTCACCCGGGTGACGCTCACTTCCGCGGCAGCCGCCGGAACGCTGATCCGGAAAAGCGGCGACGCGCCGTCGTCGTCCGCGGTGACCAGGACGGCTGAACCGTCCGGCAACCAGGCTGCCGGTTTGGGCCAGCGGTCCCAGTCGTGGGCCAAGGGTTGCAGGCACGCCCCGTCCGCACTCCCGGACATGTCGAGCAGGTGCAGCTTGACCTCAGGGGCCCGTCCCGGGGTGGAGTCGCTCTCGCTCACCACCAGCAGGGTCCTGCCGTCCGGGCTGACGGGACCCGGGAAATAACTTATGCCTTCTCTGTCCAGCAGCACCTCGTGGTTGCCGGAAGCGACGTCCACCGCCACCAGGATGGACCGGCTGTCCGCCCGGGCGAGGGGTTTGGTGTAGCTGGTGAAGATGGTCCGGCCGTCGGGGCTGGTGACGGTTTCCGCCTCCCGCAGCCGGGGACCGGCGCCGGGCGTCAGGTTGCGCAGGACCAGGGGCGCGGTGGCATCCACTGTTGCGGGCTTGCCGGCCGCCTTATCCTCGCCCGGTTCAACGGCGAAGATCCGGGGCTGGCCGGGGCCAAGGTCGGCGTCCCAGTACCGCACCGGGTATTCGCTGTGCAGGATGGCCGAGACTTTGTTGTCCTTGCGTGCTTTGCGGCGGCGGGCGTCATCTTCCTCGTCGGCGGAACCGGCCAGGATCTCCGCCGTGACGAATACCGAGCCGGCGTTCCTCGCCGTCAGCACGCTCCCCACACCGCCGGGCCGGCTGAGAACCACCCGGGCCTCGCCGCCGTCGGCAGGGAGCAGCCAGAGGGCACTGACGGGATCCTCGTCCGGGTTCTCGGGGTCCGGCCGCGCGGACGTGAAGTAGACGTCGCCGTTGGCGGCGTAGGCGGCACCGGCCTCGCCCTTGGCGCTCCGGGTGATGCGCCGCGCATGCTTCTGCCCGGCGGGATCCAACTCCCACAGCGCCGTCGCGTACTCGGTGCCCTTGCCGTTCAGGGTGGCCACGGTGGTAACCAGCCGGGTGCCGTCCGGGCTAAGGCTCAGCCCACTCACCCGCGGGATGGACAGGTAATGGTCAAGGTCATGGAAAGGGGTCAAAGGTTGCTCGTCCGGGATCACCGGATTCTCGATAGCCATCCCCCGATTCAACCCGACTTGTGCTTTCCGTCACAACCACTTCACTCCAGGCGGAACGACGCCGGCACCCTCGAACGCTGCACAAGCGAGGTGCGCAGCTGGCTTGGCGCCGTCGGTCCGTGGCAGGGTCGCGCCGCCACCGGCGCCACTTGCCGCTTGCTGCTCGTTCCTCGCTTTGACGCAAGCTACACAAGTGGCCCCGGCACCTGCGCTAGGTGCCGCCGCGCACGAGGTGCCGGGCATCAGGGATTTATGTAGGCGCCGTCAAAGCGAGGAACGAGCAGGCGCCGGGAAATCTCTGATGGCCGGCACCGAAGCCAACCGAGGGAACACGCCCCAGCCACGCACCGGACTCAACCTTTGGGTGGTGCGGGTTAAAAGCGGAAGGCCCCGCCTGCTCTGGGAGCTGGCGGGGCCTTACGGTGATGCTTTAGACGCTCGGGGCGATTTCCGGGATGCGCGGCTTGGCGTTGCCGGCGAACGTGAACTTGGCGTCGTCGCCGTCGCCTTCCACGTCCACTACGACGATGTCGCCGGCGTGGATCTCGCCGAACAGGATCTTCTCGGAGAGCTGGTCCTCGATCTCGCGCTGGATGGTGCGGCGCAGCGGCCGGGCACCCATGGCGGGATCGTAGCCCCGGGTTGCGAGGAGCACCTTGGCCGCGGGCGTGAGCTCGATGCCCATGTCCTTGTCCTTGAGGCGCTTCTCCAGGCGGGTGACGAACAGGTCCACGATCTCGATGATCTCGTCCTGGGTCAGCTGCGGGAACACCACAACGTCATCAACACGGTTCAGGAACTCGGGGCGGAAGTGCTGCTTGAGCTCCTCCGTCACACGGGCACGCATGCGGTTGTAGCCGGTCTGCGTGTCGGTGCCCGACTGGAAGCCGGTGGCGACGCTCTTGGAGATGTCCCGGGTACCCAGGTTGGTGGTCATGATGATCACGGTGTTCTTGAAGTCCACCACGCGGCCCTGGGAGTCGGTCAGGCGGCCGTCTTCCAGGATCTGCAGCAGCGAGTTGAAGAGGTCCGCGTGGGCCTTCTCAACTTCGTCGAACAGCACCACGGAGAACGGACGGCGGCGGACCTTCTCGGTCAGCTGGCCGCCTTCCTCGTAGCCCACGTAGCCCGGAGGGGCACCGAAGAGCCGCGAGACGGTGTGCTTCTCCGAGTATTCGGACATGTCCAGCGTGATGAGGGCGTCCTCTTCACCGAACAGGAACTCCGCGAGTGCCTTGGCCAGCTCGGTCTTGCCGACGCCGGTGGGGCCGGCAAAGATGAACGAGCCGCCGGGACGCTTGGGGTCCTTGAGCCCTGCACGGGTGCGGCGGATGGCCTGGGACAGGGCCTTGATGGCCTCGTTCTGGCCGACCACGCGCTTGTGCAGTTCGTCTTCCATCTTCAGCAGGCGCGAGGACTCTTCCTCGGTCAGCTTGAACACGGGGATGCCGGTGGAGTTGGCCAGCACCTCGGCGATGAGATCCTCATCCACCTCGGAGATGTCGTCCATGCCACCGGACTTCCAGTGGCGCTCCTTCTCCGAGCGCTCGGAGATCATCTTCTGCTCTTTGTCGCGGAGCGCAGCGGCACCTTCGAAGTCCTGCGCGTCAATCGCGGACTCCTTCTCCATCTTCAGCTTGGCGATGCGCTCGTCCATGGCCTTCAGCTCCGGCGGAGCGGTCATGCGGCGGATGCGCAGCCGTGCGCCTGCCTCGTCGATCAGGTCGATCGCCTTGTCCGGCAGGAACCGGTCCGAGATGTAGCGCTCGGCGAGGCTGGCAGCGGAGGCCAGGGCGCCGTCGGTGATGGTGACGCGGTGGTGCGCCTCGTAGCGGTCACGCAGGCCCTTCAGGATCTCGATGGCGTGTGCCACGGAGGGTTCCTTGACCTGGATCGGCTGGAAGCGGCGCTCCAGGGCGGCGTCCTTCTCGATGTGCTTGCGGTACTCGTCCAGCGTGGTGGCACCGATGGTCTGCAGCTCACCGCGGGCCAGCATGGGCTTCAGGATGGATGCAGCATCGATGGCGCCTTCGGCGGCACCGGCACCGACGAGCGTGTGGATCTCGTCAATGAAGAGGATGATGTCGCCGCGGGTGCGGATCTCCTTGAGGACCTTCTTCAGGCGCTCTTCGAAGTCACCACGGTAACGGGAGCCGGCCACCAGGGAGCCAAGGTCCAGCGTGTAGAGCTGCTTGTCCTTGATGGTTTCCGGTACGTCGCCGCGAACAATGGCCTGGGCCAGGCCTTCGACCACGGCGGTCTTGCCGACGCCGGGCTCGCCAATGAGGACCGGGTTGTTCTTGGTGCGGCGGGAGAGGACCTGCATGACGCGTTCCATCTCCTGCTCGCGTCCGATGACCGGGTCCAGCTTGTTCTCGCGGGCAGCCTGGGTCAGGTTGCGGCCGAACTGGTCCAGGACAACGGAACCGGCAGGGGCGCCTTCGGGCTGGCCCGAACCAACGCCTGCACCGGTGGTCTCCTTGCCCTGGTAGCCCGAAAGCAGCTGGATGACCTGCTGGCGGACCCTGTTCAGGTCGGCGCCAAGCTTGACCAGCACCTGCGCGGCAACACCTTCACCCTCACGGATGAGGCCGAGCAGGATGTGCTCCGTGCCGATGTAGTTGTGGCCCAGCTGGAGTGCCTCGCGCAGCGAGAGCTCCAGTACCTTCTTGGCACGGGGGGTGAAGGGGATGTGGCCGGACGGCGCCTGCTGGCCCTGTCCGATGATCTCCTGCACCTGCTCGCGAACGCCGTCGAGCGAAATGCTCAAGGACTCAAGAGCTTTGGCGGCAACGCCCTCACCCTCATGGATCAGACCCAAGAGGATGTGTTCGGTACCGATGTAATTGTGGTTCAGCATGCGTGCCTCTTCTTGGGCAAGCACAACTACGCGACGGGCACGGTCCGTAAATCGCTCAAACATTTCGCCACACTCCTAGCTACGACGTACTTTGATGCTACGTGGCGGGCCCGGACTTGTGGAGCGTGTTCGCCACAGGGGAAACCGGAGGGGTTGCGGGAATATCGGCAGGACCCTTCCCTGCCGCGTACAGGCTGGCCTCACGGACTGGCTGCTGTGCGTGCCAGGGCCCCTTTGACGACGGAACTGGTGGGTTGATCCCTGCATGAAGGAAAGAGGAGCAGCTAACCCCGCCACCCCAAAAGTTTGGATTAATTACGACGACGGCGGGCCGCCTTGGTTTTTAGCGTTTCCGGAACCGAAAAAGCCCTGCTTCCCGGTTAGGGGAAGCAGGGCTTAATACGGGCACCGGGCCTGCGGCTAGGAATTTGCCTTTTGGTAGGCTTCCTGGATTTCGGCCTGAATTCGGCCGCGGCTGTTAACGGTGTAGCCGTTATCCCGCGCCCATTGGCGAATCTGTGCTGAATCGTGGCTGCGGCCCCCGGAAGGAGCAGCCTTGGTGCGGGTGGCGGCGCGGCCACCGGAAGCCTTTCGCGCTGCGGCAATAAACCGCTCAAGCGAAGACCGGAGTTCAGCGGCATTGGCCGCCGAGAGGTCAATCTCGTAGTTGGCCCCGTCGAGGCCAAACTTTACATTCTCGTCTGCGGATCCCCCATCCAGATCATCAACGAGGATGATGTTTACTTTCTGTGCCATTAAAGGTCTTCCTCTTGGAAAGGGTCGGTTTTCAGAAAAGCAGGATGTTTCCTTTAAAAGTATGACTCTTTTTATGGCAACGCGTCAAAGCGCCTAATGGTTCCTTGGGGATAAAGGCAGGAGATTAGGGGTTTTTTATCTATTTTGATTCGGGGTCCGGACGGTCCGCCGGCTGCGCGTCGGAGACCTGCGCGGCGCGGGCATCCGCTTCAGCCTGGGCCCGGGCCTCCGCCTGGCGCTCGGACTTGTCCGCATTGAAGATTGCCCTCATGGCGAACCAGAAGATGAGGCCCACCACCAGCGAGGGCAGGAGGACTGCCACGTATTCCATGATCAGTGCCCTTCGGGCTTCAGCAGGGGGAAGAGGATGGTTTCCCGGATACCCGCACCGGTGAAGAGCATCACCAGGCGGTCGATTCCGAGGCCGATGCCGCCCATGGGCGGGGCGCCGTACTCAAGCGCGCGCAGGAAGTCCTCGTCCAGCTGCATGGCCTCGTCGTCGCCGGCCGCGGCATGGCGTGACTGCTCGGTGAGCCGTTCGCGCTGGATGACGGGGTCGATCAGCTCCGAGAAGGCGGTGCCGCGCTCCATGCCGCCGATGATCAGGTCCCAGGCCTCGATGAGCCGGCCGTCCTCGCGGTGCGGGCGGGCCAGCGGCTGCGCGGAGGGCGGGTAGTCGTAGACGAAGGTGGGGTTCAGCAGGGTGGGCTCCACGATTTCGCCGAAGAGTTCCACCACCAGCTTTTCAGCGTCCCACTTGGGATCGACCTTGACGTCGTGCTTCTCCGCGATTCCGCGAAGCACCTCAAGCGGAGTGTCCGGCGTGACTTCCTGCCCAACGGCGTCGGACAGCCCGGGGTAGACCGCCAGCCAGGCCCACTCGCCGTCGAGGTTGATCTCCCCGGCGTCCGTCTGGATAGTGCGGCCCGCACCCACGGCGTCTGCGGCGTCGAGGATCATCTCCTTGATGCGTTTAGCCATAACGAACTGGTCCGCCCACGCCTCGTAGCACTCCAGGGTGGTGAATTCGGGGCTGTGGGTGGAGTCCACGCCCTCGTTGCGGAACACACGGCCCATGTCGTAGACGCGGTCGATGCCGCCCACCACGGCACGCTTGAGGTACAGCTCGGTGGCGATGCGCAGGGTCATCTTCTGGTCGAAGGCGTTCATGTGGGTCTCGAACGGCCGTGCCAGGGCACCGCCGTGGACTAGGTTCAGGATGGGCGTTTCCACCTCGACATAGTTGTGGCGGAATAGCGTTTCGCGGATGGACCGGGTGATGGCGGCACGCGTGTAGACCATTTCGCGGGCTTCGTCGCGGACCATCAGGTCCACGTAGCGCTGGCGGACGCGGGTTTCCTCGTTCAGCTCGGCATGCAGCACCGGCAGCGGACGGAGGGCCTTGGAGGCCATGGTCCAGGATTCGGCCATGATGGACAGTTCGCCGCGGCGGGAGGAAATCACCTCGCCCTTGATGAACACATGGTCGCCGAGGTCCACCAGGGCTTTCCAGTCGGCGAGCGCTTCCTCGCCGATGTTGGCGAGGCTGAGCATGGCCTGCAGCCGGGTCCCCTTGCCGTCCGTGCCGCCCTCCTGGAGCGTGGCGAAGCACAGCTTGCCGGTGTTGCGGACGAAGACCACGCGGCCGGTGACGCCCACAATGTCGCCCGTGGTGTCGTCCGCCTCGAGGTGGGCGTACTTTTCACGGATTTCGGCGAGGGAGTGGGTCCGTTCCACGCCCACCGGGTACGCCTCCGAGCCGCGCTCAATCAGCTTGGCGCGCTTCTCCATGCGGATCCGCATCTGCTCGCTGGCGTCGAGGGGCTCTGGGGCGTTCTTGGGGGCGGGGGTGTTTTGGGAAGTCACAGTCATCAAGTTTACCGGGAGTTGGGCTGGCCCGGCTTCGCAACTGCTCCCCCGGCTCCCGCCTACGATGGGGTGGTGAAAGAACAGGTCATTGCAACGCACGACGGCGGCCGGCTGGCCTTATACAGTTACGGCACCGTTGATGCCCCGGGCGAACGCCGCGTGGTGCTGATCGGCGGAGCGTTCCTGACCGCACTGATCTACCGGCCGTTTTCGGTGGCGCTGGCGAAGGGCCTGGGCGACGGCTGGGCGGTGGACGTGTATGACCGCCGGGGCCGCGGCAGCTCGTCGGAGCAGCCCGCCGACTACTCGATGGCCACCGAGATCGCCGACGTGCGGGCTGTCCTGGATGCCACGGGTGCCCGGAACATCCTGGGCCACAGCCTGGGCGGGGCGGTTGCCCTGAACGCCGTCCAGGAGTTCACCGGAACCTCCTACGTGCCGGACAAGCTCGCGGTGTACGACGCCGCGGTGAACATCGACGGCAGCATCGACACCGCCTGGCTGGACGGGTTCGAGGACGCCGTCAACAACGGCAAGGTGGGCCACGCACTGGCGCACATGAAGAAGGCCACCAGCCCCGGCACCGCCCTGGCAAGGATTCCCGAGCCTGTCCTGGCCGGGCTGATGGCGCTGGTCTCGAACACCAAAATCAACAGGATGTTCCGGGACGTCATGCCCAGCGGAGTGGGCGAGCTGCGCGCCGCCTACAACGAGGCCGACCATGCCAGGGACTTCAGCGTGCTGCCCGCCTCGACCCATTTCATGGCCGGCGGCAAGAGCCCCAGCTACTACAAGGTCACGGCAGAGCGGCTGCACGCCGCCGTCCCCGGCAGCACCTATGAGCTCTCCCCCAAGGGCTTCCACGGCTCCATCCCCGCGGCCGTCAATGAACTCGTCACCGATATCTCGGAGTATTTCAAGGGCTCACGAGCTCCTTCCGGTCCGCCAGCCAGTCACCAAAGCGCGTGATGTCCTCGCCGCCGGCGGCGGCCACGGCGTCGCAGGCGAACCCGACAGCGGTTGACCCGTCGGAGAGCTGCACGGATCCGAGCAGCATGGGCTCGGGAAGGGACGCCAGGAACGAGCCCAGCCCCGCAGGCGACAGAAGCCACCGTTCACCCACGAGCTCCGCGCCGTCGTCGGACCGGTAGACGCCCGGCTTCGGCGGCACGGTGTCCAGGGACACCATGCGGTAGCGGGCGGCCGTCCGGACGGGACCGTCCCAGACCGCCCCGAGTTCCTCCAGCTGCGGAGCCAGCGGCTGGCCCTTCCGGTGTGCACCGACCACAACCAGCGGGACCGCCACAGCACCGGCGGCCACCGGCCACGGAACGGACGACGACGGCTGGCCGGCTGCCGCCGTCACTGCCGGTACTGCGCCGGCAGCAAAGAGTTCCGGCGCGGCGGGGGTTGTTTCGATCCTGCGGGCGATGTCAGCGGCGACTGCGTCGTCAAAGGTCCGGCCCACCACTGTCAGACCGAACTGGGAATTGTCCACCACGCCTGCCGGGACGGCCACCGCGCAGAGGTCGAACAGGTTGCAGAAGTTCGTGTAGGTGCCCATAAGGGAGTTGACGCCCACAGGGTTGGCGGCCACCTCGTCCAGCGTGGGGTGGAACGGCGCCGTGGGCACCAGCAGGGCGTCGAAGCCTTCCAGCCCTGCCATCGCCTTGCGTTTCAGTTCTTCCAGTTTGGCGGTGTCCGCAACGTAGCGGTGGGCAGGCAACGTGCCGGCCGCCCGGACGATTCCACCCACCGTGGGGTCGATGCCCGCCTGCCCGTCCGTGCCGGCGTCGGCCGTTTCGATGTAGCTGCCCACGGCGGCATGGCGCTCGGCCACCAGGGCTCCGTCGTACAGCAGCCGCGCCGCGTCCAGGAAGGCGTCGAATTCGATGGGCCGGACGTCCACGCCCGAGTCGCGGAGCCGGTCCACCTGGCGTCCGAACTCTGCTGCCCAGGAGTCTGGAAGGGCGGGCAGGCTGGCGGGGTAGGCCACGCTCGGCCTCGCCGGTGCTGCCAGCCGGATATCGCTGGGCCAGGTCCGCGCGCTGCCGGCCATCACCCCCATCGCAAGCTCCGCCGTGGACAGCTGGCGGGCAAAGATGGTGACGGCGTCCCACGACCGGCAGGCAGGCACTACGCCGGTGGTGGACACAACGTGCAGCGTCGGCTTGATTCCCACGATCCCTTGCAGCCCCGCCGGCACCCGGCCTGATCCTGCAGTGTCCGTTCCGATGGCGATGTCCACCAGGCCCAGCGCCACTGCCACGGCGGAGCCGGAGCTGGAGCCGCCGGAGATGAACTCCGGGCGGCGGGAGTCCCGGACAGCACCATACGGGCTGCGTGCGCCGACGAGCCCGGTGGCGAACTGGTCCAGGTTGGTGGCACCGAGGACCAGTGCGCCGGCGGCCCGGAGCCGGGCCACCGCGTCGGCGTCCTTCTCCGGCAGGTAGGCGAAGCCGGGGCACGCCGCCGTCGTGGGGATGCCCGCCACGTCCACGTTGTTCTTGACGGCCAGCAGGAGCCCGGCGAGCGGCAGGTCGGCGCCGCCCGCTACAGCCGCGTCGATGCCAGCTGCCTCGGCCAGCAAATCAGCCTCACCGCGGAGGGTGATCCAGATTTCGGGGCGGTCCACTGCTTCGACGGCGGCGAGCGCCGCCTTGACCCGCGCTGTGGCCGTACCGGTGGCGGGGTTGCTCATACTGCTGCCTCTTCCAGTTCCGGGGCATCCACGTCCGCAGGCTCCACGTCATCGCTGCCGAGGACCACCACGGCCTCGCCCGCCACCACCTGTGAACCGGCGGCCGGCAGGACGCGCAGCACCACGCCGTCGCAGGGCGCTTCCAGCACCGTTTCCATCTTCATGGCCTCGAGGGAAACCAGCGGCTGGCCCTTGGTAACCCGGTCCCCCACTGCAACATCAACCTTCCAGACGCTCGCAGCAAACGGCGCGGACACAAGGGAACCGCCGTCGGGAACCACTATGTCGTCTGCCGCGGGGGCCACGACGGCGGCCAGCGCCTCCGCGCGGTCGAACTCGCCGGCGTCGGCCCATGCCTGCCGTTCCACCGCAAAAGCCGCGCCCTGCGTCTCGCGGAATGCCGCGATGGACTCACGGTTTTCCTCAAGGAACAGCTCATGCTCGGCCAGGGAGAAGGTGCCCTCCTCGATTTCGACGCCGCGGCCCCTGCCGGCGGCCATGTCGGCACGCAGGTCAAGGAGTTCCTCTGGGCTGACCGGGTACCACGAGATCCGGTCGAAGAACCGCAGCAGCCAGGGTGAGCCCGCCTCAAAGGGAGCCGAATCCGCGTAGCGCGACCACACCTGGGTGGTGCGGCCGACGAACTGGTAGCCGCCCGGCCCTTCCATGCCGTAAATGCACATGTAGGCCCCGCCGATCCCCACCGCGTTCTCCGGCGTCCAGGTGCGGGCCGGGTTGTACTTGGTGGTTACCAGCCGGTGCCGCGGATCCAGCGGCGTGGCCACCGGGGCGCCGAGGTAGACATCCCCGAGGCCCAGGACCAGGTATTCGGCATTGAAGACGGTGTCGAAGACGTCGTTGACGGAGTCCAGTCCGTTGATCCGGCGGATGAACTCGATATTCCAGGGGCACCAGGGGGCGTCATCACGGACGCCTGCCATGTAGCGCTGAATGGCTTCCCTCGTTGCCGGATCGTCCCAGGACAGCGGCAGCCGGACGGTGCGGCTGGGAACTACCAGTTCGGAGCTCGGGGGCAGTGCCGCCTCAACCTCCTGGACGAGGCCCAGCAGCCGCTTGGTGGCCAGGACCGACGGGTCCACCTTGATCTGGAGGGAGCGGATGCCGGGGGTGAGGTCCACAATTCCGGGCACGCGGAGCTGTTCGAGGTGCTGGTGCAGGGCGTGCACCCTGGCACGCAGCCCCAGGTCCAGGACCATCTCGCCGTATTCCACGAGCAGGTTGTCATCGCCGGAGCGGCGGTAGGTGACTGCCGGCCGTCCGGCGCCTTCAGGCACCCGGCCAAGCACGCCGTCGTCGCCGTCTCCCCGCCCGGCGCGCCTGCCTGCCGGCGCTGCTGCAGTCTTTGTTGGCAGGTGCGCTGACAGGTTGCCTGACAGCTCTGCCGACCAGCCGGCGTCACCCGGCAAAACCAATTGCCGGCCGGGCCCGAGGTCCCCGGCGGACGGTGCCTGGCTGACTTCGATGGGAACGAATCGGACCTTGTCCCCCGGGCGGAGCTGGCCGAGCTTCCAGCGGTCGGCCGTCACCACGGTGACGGGGCAGACGAAACCGCCCAGACTGGGGCCGTCCGGGCCGAGCAGGATGGGGGTGTCGCCGGTGAAGTCGAGGGCGCCCACGGAGTAGGCGGTGTCGTGGATGTTGGACGGGTGCAGGCCGGCCTCGCCGCCGTCGGTCCTTGCCCAGCGGGGTTTGGGACCGGTCAGCCGGACGCCGGTGCGGGCGGAGTTGAAGTGCACCTCGTACTCGGCGGCGTACAGTTCCTCGATGTCTTCGCGCTGGAAGAATTCCGGGGCGCCGTGCGGGCCTTCGGCCACGGCGAGTTCCCAGGTTGAGGTCAGGGCGGGCCGGCTGTCGAGCGGGACGGCGAGCGTCTCGGGTTCTCCGGCGGCGGCCGGCTTCACGGTGCGGAGGACGTCGCCGGCGCGGAGGACGCGTCCGGCGTGTCCGCCGAACTGCCCGAGCGTGAAGGTGGAGGCGCTGCCAAGGTACTCCGGAATGTCCAGGCCGCCCTGGAACAGGATGTACCCCCGCAGCCCGTGCCCTGCTGCGGTGCCGACGTCGAGCGTGCCGCCTGCGGGCACTGTCACCGGCGCCCATGCTGGAACCTCCGTCCCGTCAACCGTCACTGTTACCTCGGCGCCGGTGACGCAGAGGGTGGTGGCGTGGGTGAAGGTCAGGCTGGGCCCGGTCATGGTGAATTCCAGGCCGGGGGCGCCTTCGGGGTTGCCGAGCGCGGTGTTGCCGATCCGGAAGGACAGGTCATCCATGGGGCCGCTCGGCGGGACGCCGATCTGCCACAGGCCGGTCCTGCCGGGCCAGTCCTGCACGCTGGTCTGCAGGCCGGGGCGGTCCACGGTGATCCGGGGTTCCGGATCGCCCACGGAGTCCAGGGTGCTGGTGGAGTGCTCGACGCTGCGGACCACGTCCAGTCCCGCCACGGCGCGGAGCATTCCAAGGTTGGTTTCGATGCCGTCGATCCGGATTCCGGCGAGTGCTGCGGCCAGCCGGTCGAAGGCCTCAGCCCGCGTTGCTGCCGAGGTGATGATTTTTCCCAGGAGGGGATCGTAGTTGGTGGACACCTCGGTGCCGGTTTCCACCCAGGCGTCCACGCGGACATCCTCCGCAGCGGGGTATACGGCGTTGGTGACGGTTCCGGCGCTGGGCTGGAAGCCGCGGGCCGGATCCTCGGCGTACACGCGTGCCTCCACCGCATTGCCGGAAACGGGCAGGCTGTCCGGGATGCCGGCGAGTACGCCCTGGGCTTCCGCGCCGCCCTGCGCCAGCCGGAGCATCCACTCCACGAGGTCCACCCCGGTGACGGCCTCGGTGACGGGGTGCTCCACCTGGAGCCGGGCATTGACCTCCAGGAAGGACGCTTCGCGGCGGGAGGAGTCGTAGACGAACTCGACCGTTCCTGCGGAGCGGTAGTTGAGCGAGGCGCACAGTGCGCGGGAGCTGCGGTGCAGTTCTTCGCGCAGCTCCTCGGGCAGGTCGGGGGCCGGCGCTTCCTCAAGAACCTTCTGGTGGCGGCGCTGCAGGGAGCAGTCGCGGTCGCCGAGGCTGACCACCCGGCCCTCACCATCGCCGAAAACCTGGACTTCGATGTGCCGGGCGTTTTCGACGTAGCGTTCCGCGAAGACGCCCGCGGTGCCGAAGCTGGCCCCGGCCAGGCGGGCAACCCGGGGGAAGCTCTCCACCAGTTCGGCCTCGGTGCGGCAGACCGTCATGCCGATGCCGCCACCGCCGCCGGTGGCCTTGAGCATCAGGGGGAAGCCGATGGCGGCACTTGCCTCTACAGCCTCAGCCACGTCCGCCAGCAGTCCGGATCCGGCGATCATGGGGACGCCGGCGGCGCGGGCGGCGTCGCGTGCCGTGTGCTTGGTGCCGAAGATGCGCAGCTGTTCCGAGGTGGGGCCAACAAAGACCAGTCCTGCTGCTTCCACGGCTTCGGCGAAAGCGGCGTCCTCGGACAGGAACCCGTATCCGGGGTGGATCGCTCCTGCCCCGGTGGACTTCGCCGCTGCCAGGAGCGCATCCACCCGGAGGTAGGACTCCTTGGCAGGCGCCGGGCCGAGGAGCACCGCTTCGTCTGCCAGGCGGACGTGGCGGGCGCCGCGGTCCGCTTCGGAGAATACGGCGACGGTCCGCAAGCCGAGTTTCTTGGCTGATTCGATGATGCGGCAGGCGATTTCGCCGCGGTTGGCGATCAGCAGGGTGTCGAAAGTATTCACAGCGCTGCCTCCGGCCGGGTGACGATCATGCGGACTGGGGTGGGGTTGAAGCCGTTGCAGGGGTTGTTGACCTGCGGGCAGTTGGAGACGAGGACCAGGGTGTCCACCTCGGCCCGCAGCGCCACACGCTTGCCGGGGGCCGACAGTCCATCAACGATGCCCAGGGCACCGTCCGGGTCCACGGGAACGTTCATGAACCAGTTGATGTTGGACACCAGGTCCCGCTTTCCCAGGCCCCAGCGGGAGCCTTCGATGAGGAAGTTTTCAACGCAGGCGTGCTGTTCGCGGGTGTGCTGGCCGTAGCGGAGGGTATTGGATTCCTGCGAGCAGGCCCCGCCTATGGTGTCGTGCACGCCCACTTCGTCTGCCACCACGGTCATCAGCGGAGCTCCGGTGTCTGCGCGAAGCACCGAAGCCGTGGTCAGGACGATCGACTGCTGCCGGGCGATGGTGACGGGCGCCGAGTAGCGGACGGACGTGTCTTCAGCGGCGTACAGCAGGCAGTCCACGGCCTGGTTGCCTTCCAGGTCCACGATGGTCAGCACGTCGCCGGCTGCCACTACCGCTGACCAGGGGCCTCTGGCTTCCACGAATTCGTCGAGGACCACGGCGCCGGGCACCAGGGCGGTTTCGCCCGCGGCCGGGATGGGTTTGGTGTCAATGGCGGTGTTCATCGGGCGTTCCTTGCGGTGAGGTCGTGTTCGGTGTTGCGGAGTGCCTGCAGGTGTTCGGGCGCCAGGGGGCCGGCGAGAGTGCCCGCCTCGAGCGCGGCGAGGTCCTGCGGCGCATGCCAGGCGACGACGTCGACGGCGGTTCCGGTGAAGCCTTCGCGGGGATCCAGGGGGTGGGCGGTGTTGGCGAGCACCAGCACCGCGTCCATCTGGAGCAGGAATTCGACGGCGGCGCCCGGACCGGCACTTCCGGTGAACGTGATGGTGCCGGCGGGGTCCACGTTGATGCCCTTGAAGAGTGTCAGCGACGGTGCCACGTCGCGGGGGCCGAGCCCGGTTTTGAGGGCTCCGAGAGTGAGGAGTTCGCGGGCTGCCGGGGACGCGCTGTGGGCCGTTCCGGCACCGTATCGCTCGGTGTTTCCGCTGAGTGTGGTGGCGCCGGTCAGGGCATCGTGGCGGGATGAGGTGTCAGCCACGATGGTTGCCATCAGGCGGCCGGCGTCGGACAGCAGCGGGTGGCCCGTCCCGGGGTAGGCCTGCCACGGGACCTTGACGGTGTCCGCGGTGTTGAGGCGTTCGTGAAGGGCCCCGGCCCGGTACAGGAGGGTGTGCACGCAGGCATCACCGGCGGTGTCCGTGAGCCGGACGCGGGTGCCGCGGGCAAGCGTCATGGTGGTGTACCGGCCGAAGGCCAGGGACTCGACCCAAGTGGGGAAAACGCCGTCGGGCAGTTCCTCAGTGAAGCGCGCGGGGGCGGAAGCGGCCGGTACGAAGCGCATGGTGTCCGCGGTCCGGTCGTGCTGTTCCCGGGCGTGGGCACGGGCGCCGGCGGTGGTGGCTGTGCCGGTTGCTGGTGTTTCGATGGTCTGTGTCATGTCAGTCCTGTTGTTCTAAGGCTTGGGTTCTAAGGCTTGGTTGCTTGGCGGTTGTTATGCGCTGGCTGCCAGGTTCCGGCGGCGGACCCAGAGGCCCAGGAGCAGGACCGCCGTCACCATCAGCGGCGCCGAGTAGAGGAGGTTCCCGTTCTCGCCGGAGGGGTCGTAGACCTCGGGCCGGGGCCAGGCAAGGTTGACCACCATCACGGCGCCGTAGAGGACGGCGAGGATGTTGACGGGCAGCCCCCAGCGGCCGAGCGAGAAGAGGCCCGCGGGCATGGTCTGCCCCACCCGGTTCCAGTCGCCGCGGAGGCGGTTCACCAGCTGCGGCACGGTGACCAGGAGGTAGGCAAGGTAGACCATCACGATGCACACGCTGCACAAGGTGGTGAACAGGGCGGCGTTGCCAACGTTGATGGCCAGCACACCCACGGCCAGTGCGCCGATGACGATGGATGGCCACATGGGCGTGCCCCGGGTGGGGTGGACGGAGGAGAGCAGCGCGGAGGCGGGGAGTTTCCCGTCCCTAGCCATCGAGAACACGAGGCGGGAACCGGCGGTCTGGATCGCCAGGGTGCAGACGAAGATGGCGATGGCCACGTCCACCAGCAGGACCTTGCCCCAGAACGTGCCCAGCACGGCGGTGAGGACGTAGGGAAGACCTTCGGTGGCGAGCCGGCCGTCGTCGAGGCTGGGTGCAGCCATCAGGGCGGTGATGATCATCAGTGCGCCGCCGATGCCGGAGATCAGCAGCGCGGAGAGGATGGTGCGGGGTGCGGTGCGCCGCGGGTCCTTGGTCTCTTCGGACAGTTCGCCGGCGGAGTTGAAGCCCACCATGACGTAGGCGGCCATCAGACCGGAAACCAGGAAGGCTCCCACTGCGCCGAGCTCTGAGTTTTGCAGCACCGTGGTGTCCGCGACGACGTCCGGACCGCGCTGGGCAGCGCTGATCAGCGCGAGGATCACGGCCACGACGCCGACGATCTCGCACGTGACACCGACGGAGTTCACGTGCGCCATGAGCTTGACGCCCAGCGAGTTGATGATGGTGGTGGCCACCAGGAGCACGGCCCCGAGGACCACCGCGTTGGCGGCACCGCTGACCGTGTTGAGGGCGGGATCGCCGCCCACAATCTGGAAGCCGTCCCAGAGCTGGGGCAGCACCACCTGCAGGGCGATGGCGGCGGCCGCGGCAGTGACCACCTGGGCGATGGCCATGAACCAGCCCGCGAACCAGCCGACACTTTCACCGCCCACGCGCCGGGCCCACTGGTACACGGCGCCGGACAAGGGGTAGCGGGCGGCCAGTTCGGCGAAGTTCAGGGCCACCAGGAGCTGGCCCACCAGGACAACCGGCCAGGTCCAAAAGAACGCAGGCCCAGCGAACGAGTAGCCGAACGCGAAAAGCTGGAAGATGGTGGTCAGGATCGAAACGAAGGAGAAGCCGGCGGCAAAGGAAGCGTAGCGGCCGAGCTTTCGGTGAAGGGTGGGCTCATAGCCAAGGGACGTCAGGTCCGCATCGTCCTGGTGGACGGTGGGGAGAACGGTTGATGTCATCGGAATCTCCGGGGCTGGAATGGCAGGGGGGATAAAACCTCCCGGCAGCGCAGCGCTCGGCCGAAGGCTGCTGATTACCGGTCAATTGATAGTTTTCCAGCGCCATGTCCCCAAACAGTTTCACCTCTGTAAAAGGCACATAGACATCTTGTTTCGGGTTCATTTCCGTCCCCTCACATTGCCGTTCCGCGGTTTTCGGGCCGGACGGGAATGCAAGAATGATGCGGTGACTTCAGCCGGACCGGGACGCCCTCGCCACCAACAGCCCTCCCGCCCGGGGGCCACCGCCCGCGACGAAATCCTCGATGCGGCCGCCGAACTTTTCACCACCCACGGCTTCGCCAGCACCTCCACCCGGTCCATCGCGGACGCCGTGGGAATCCGGCAGTCCTCGCTCTACCACCACTTCAAGACGAAGGACGACATCCTCGAGGACCTGCTGGAGGGAACAGTGAGCGGCGGCTTGAAGTTCGCGCGGGCCGTCGCAGCCGACACCACAGGTGAAGCTGCCGCCGGAAGCCGGCTTCACGCCGTCGCGCTTTACGACGGCACCCAGCTCTGCAGCGCCCGCTGGAACCTCGGAATCCTCTACCACCTGCCCGAAGTCCGCACCGCACGCTTTGCCCGGTTCCTCGCGGACCGGCAGGAGCTGCGCGGCCTGTACGGGCGACTCGGCGCCGGCCTGTCCCCTTCCCGCGGCGACGGGCACCCGGAAGCCAGCGGCGGCGATTTCACGTTCCGCCTGGTCGAATCCCTGATCAGCCTCCGCGTGGACGGCATGGCCACCCCGGAATCTCCACTGGAGGCCGCGGATGCGGGACTGATCCTCTGCGGGCTGGCCGGAGAACTGCCCGCCATCCGGGCGGAAAGCGCCGCGCTCATCTCGCGCCTCGCCTAGATCCCCTCCGGATCCTTCAGCCGGCAGTGTCCATGGTGCCCGCGCTCAGGTTGCTCAGCTAGGCTCGGAACATGACGCGTGAGAACATCAGGACCCCCGACGGCGGCACTCTGGAGCTCTTCTCCACCGGCACGGATATGGCTTCCGCCGGCTCCGGCGTGGTGATCGTCCCGCCATCCATGGTGACGGCAGCGGATTACACCAAGTTCGCGCAAAAGCTGAGCGCCGCCCTGGGCCGGCCCGTCCACACGTTCAACCGCCGCGGCCGCGGATCGTCGTCCCCCCAGCCGGAGGACTACACGCTGGATGTGGATATCCGCGATTTGGACACGGTCATGAAACACACGTCCAGCACGGACGTGTTCGGCCATAGCTTCGGCGGCGCGGTGGCACTGCACGCGGCTCGGACGCTGCCGGTTGAGCGGCTGGCCGTGTACGACCCCGCGGTATCCGTGAACCACAGCGTAAAGGCGGAGTGGATCGCCGAATATGAGGCCGCGGCTGCCGCTGGCGATGACGACCGGGCCCTCGCCGTGATCCAGCGCGGGCTCGAGGAAGGTGGACCGTTCTCGTCCCGGATGCCGCTGTCCATGCTGACCCTCGCCAACAAGCTGACCGCCGGCACGTCAGAGGGCAAGCAGCAGAGGGAGCTGATGCGGACCGGCGTCCGGGAGATCAAGGCGATCATCGCCGCGGACATGCCGGCCGAGCCGTTCCTGGCGCTTCCGCTCGAAACGCTGATCGTGGTGGGCGAAAAGAGCCCGGCCTACTTCGGTGTGGCCTGCGGGCAGATCCATGACGTCCTCTCCGGCTCCAGCTACACCATCCTCCCCGGCTTCGGGCACGACGGCGCCATCAAGGCCCCGGACGTGCTGATCAAGGAACTCAGCGACTTCTACGCCGGCTGACCCCCATGTAAGTAGCACTAACTGTCGTTTTGAGGGCTCAAAACGACAGTTAGTGCTACCCAGTTGGGATCAGTGCCCGCCGTGGCCCGCGCCGGCACCTTCGGTTTTGCGCATCATCGCGGAAAGGACGACGGCGGCGAAGGCGATGACTGTTGCCGTCATGAAGGCGGCGCTCATCCCGGCGACGAGTCCCGACGCCGCGGACACCACGGCGAAGATGGACACGAGCAGCGCCGTGCCGGCGGCGCCGGCAACCTGCTGCGTGGTGCTCATGATCGCTGAACCGTGCGAGTACAGGTGCGGCGGGAGCGGGTTCAGGCCGGTGGTGAACGCCGGAGTGAAGAGCAGCGCCAGGCCGAAACTCAGCCCCACGTGCAAGGTGACGATCCACCAGACTTCCGTGCCGGCGTCGAGCATTGAAAACTGCCAAAGAGTCACGACCATCAGGATGGACCCGGTGACGGTGAGGGGCAGCGGGCCCACCTTGTCGAACAGCCGGCCGATGACCGGGCCCAGGAGGCCCATGGCCAGTCCGCCGGGGAGCAGTGCCAGCCCGGTTTCGAGGGAGCCCAGGCCGCGGACTTCCTGGAGGTAGAGCGGCAGCAGGATCACGCCGCCGAACAGGGCCATCATGGCCACCACCATCAGCAGGACCGAGACGGTAAACATGCGGAAGTTGAACGCGCGGAGGTCCAGCAGCGGGGCGCTGGCCTTCTGCAGCCTGAGCTGGCGGAGGACGAACACGGCGAGGCTGGCCACGCCGATAACCAGGGCAGCAATCGCGGTGGTGCCCGGACCCGCTTGGCCGCCGTGGCCGCCGCCGATCTGGCTCAGGCCGTAGACCAGGCCACCGAACGCGGGGACGGTGAGGAGTACGGACGCGAAGTCGAGTTTGGTCTTCTCCGCTTCGCCCACGTTGGTGAGGTACTTCGCACCGATGGCCAGCGCCGCGAGGGCGACGGGCAGGACGAACACGAACATGAACCGCCAGGTGAAGTGCTCCAGGATCAGGCCTGAAACGGTGGGTCCCATGGCCGGGGCCACCGAGATGGCGATGCTGACGTTGCCCATCACGGCCCCGCGCTTGGCGATCGGGACCAGCGTGAGGATGGTGGTCATCAACAGCGGTAGCATGATGGCCGTGCCGCCCGCCTGGATGATGCGGGCCAGCAGCAGGATCTCGAATCCGGGAGCCACGGCGGCCAGTGCGGTGCCGCCGGCGAAGAGCCCCATGGCCAACATGAAGACGGCACGGGTGGACAGGCTCTGGAGGATGAAGCCGGTGGTGGGAATGACCACTGCCATGGTCAGCATGAAGCCGGTGGAAAGCCACTGGACCGTGGGTGCGTCCACCTGGAGGTCCACCATGAGCCGCTGGAGGGCGACGTTCATGATGGTCTCGTTGAGGATCACCACAAAAGTCGCCACCAACAGGGTGGTGATGATGGTGACGGACTCGCGGGACATCTTCTCCGGCGCGGCGGGCTTGATTCCTTCGGTGTTGACGGACTGGCCGTTGGCGGGCGGAGAGACTTCGGTAGACATGAGTGTTCCCTCAGGGAGAGTAATGAGTGTGGTGCGCGAACATGGCCGCTGCAGATGGCAACACTCTACCGGCTGGAGTAATTCCTCCGCGCGGGATCTTTTTTCAAACCCTGAGGGAACAACAGGTGTCAGGCGATCTGGCCTGCGTGCTCGCCTTCGGCGATTTCCTCTACCAGCTTGCTGTTGAACGCGGGAAGATCGTCCGGGTTCCGGCTGGTCACCAGGCCCTGGTCAACCACTACTTCCTGATCCGTCCAGTTGGCGCCGGCGTTCCTGAGGTCCGTTTCGAGCGTGTGGTAGGACGTGACATTGCGGCCCCGCACCACGCCGGCCTCGATGAGCAGCCACGGTCCGTGGCAGATCGAGGCGACCGGTTTGTGCTGTTCGAAGAAGCTTCGCGTGAAGCCCTGCGCGTCTTTGTCCACGCGGAGGTGGTCCGCGTTGACGACGCCGCCGGGCAGGACCAGCGCGTCGTAGTCGGAGGCGTTGGCTTCTGCGACGGTGAGGTCGACGTCGAAGGTGTCGCCCTTTTCCGTGCCGTTGTAGCCCTGCAGCTTGCCGGCTTTGGGGGCCACGAGGGTGGGCACGCCGCCGGCTTCCTTTACCGCCTGCCAGGGGCTGGTCAGCTCAACCTGCTCCACACCGTCTGTCAGCAGGAATGCGACCTTCTTGCCTGTGATGCTGTGTTCTGACATTTTTCCTCCTCGTGTGAAGCGGTGTGCAGCGCGTCTGCTTCAGGGCGCGGACTACCGCTTCGAGAGTTGTTTGCCTGACGGTTTCCAGCCTAGGAAAGGTGAAAGTAATAAGCAAGCTGACTATTGGGTGGCGCGCTTTGAGGATTTACGACGGCGGCAGGCTGGCTTGACGCGCCATCTCGCCCTGACTGGGCAACGTACCAAAGAATGTCGTACCCTCCCACGATGATTTAGATATGGGAAACAGCAAAGTGATAGCAGCACCATTGGAGGGTGTTTTTTCCACTATGGCTGCCGTCAACGCGCTGTTCCTTGAAGAAGAAGGTATGAAGGCGGCCACCGTCGTTGACGGGAGCGCCGGGGTTGATGTGCTGGAACGGCAGTATGAGGTCCGGCTGAAACGGATGGGCCTCGTTTCCCGGCTGGAGGCGCAGGTCGCGGCGATTAAGGCGCGGGACGCCGCCGCGGCCCTTGAACTGCAGGAGGCGGTGATCCCGCCCACTGCTTCCCTGCAGGACCGGGTTTTTGCTGAGATGTCCGTCGTGGAGGAGATCGCCGCTGTCCTGACCATCGGTTCGGGGGCCGCCGGGGCGTTCGTCCGCCAGTCCCGGCAGTTGTGCGCGCTGCCGCCGGCCATGAATGCGCTGGCTGCCGGGAACGTGTCCTGGCTGCACGCGCGGATCATCGCCGACGAGACCGCGGACCTGGACCGGGCCGCTGCCGCCGCGCTGGTGGCACATTTCTTCGATTCGGATACGCCTCATCGGGCGCGCGGGGCCGCGCCCGGGGAACTGGTGCCGTCACGGTTCCGGCACAAGGTGCGCACCTGGCGGGAGCGGCATCACCCCGAATCCCTCGAGAAGCGGCACGCCAAGAGCGTCGCCGACCGGCGGGTGGAGCACTGCCCGGACCGCAACGGGATGGCATGGATCTCCGCGTACCTGCCCGCCGACTCCGCGTCAGCGATCTGGAACAGCACCACCGCCATGGCACGTGGCCTCCAGGGACCCCACGAAACCCGCACCCTGCCCCAACGACGCGCCGACGTCCTGGCCCACCGCCTCCTCACGCGCACCGCCTTGGCTGGCGCGGACACAGCAGGCAGCGGCCAACCCCACACCCGCAGCCAGGACCAGGCTGGCATTGATGAACAGCTCCCCGAGGCCTTCATCGGGCTCGCCACGCTCGTCGGTTCGGAGGAAACAACCGCGGACCTGGGCATCCCAGACACCGGCCATTACCCAACCAACGGGCGCATCTTCGCGAGCGGCAATCCAGACACCACAGCACCCGCTGGCCCCCTCGCCGGAAAAGTACCGGCCCCTCGGACGGACGTGCTGATCACCGTCCCGGTGTTCGCCCTACTCGGCCTCACCGATGAACCGGCCATGCTCGATGGCCACGGGCCCATCCCGGCCTCGATGGCACGGGAACTGGTCGCGGACGGGGCAACCTCCTTCTACCGGGTCCTGGTGGACCCGCGGGACGGAACGCCTCTGGAGATCGGCCGCACCAGCTACCGGCTCACGAAAGCCATGAAACAGGCACTCCGCCTCAGAGATGGCAGATGCACCTTCCCCGGCTGCAACAACCACACCCTGGACAACGACACTGACCACCTCGCAGCATGGCAGCACGGCGGAACCACCGGAATCAGCAACCTGGCACAGCTCTGCCCCAAGCACCACCGGCTCAAGCACAACAGCGCCTGGACCCCCACACCGGCCACCAAAAACGAGCCGCCCGGCTGGACCTCACCCACCGGCCGCAAATATCAAAGCGAACAACCTGACTGGGAACCACCCATCGGGCCCGACAAGCTGCAGGATCAGTCGCGGAGTGCCCTGCGGCATCCCCAAGAAGCAGGCGAGCCGGACCCCTCAACCGCCGACGGGTGGCCACCACAGGAATGGCTGGATTCGGCCCCGTCCTACTTCGAGCCACCCTGCGAAGAACCAGCAGGCGAAAACCTCATCGACCCTGACGACATCCCGCCCGACTCCCCCATATGGGATGAGCCCGTGTGGAACGACTTTTATGCCATGCCGTTCGTCCTCCCGCAGGACCCGGACAAGGACTGGGCCCTGAGCGGGTGGGCCCTGCTCCAGACCTGACCACGCCCGAGGACACTCAACGACGGCTGAGGACATGTCCAGCGCGGGACGTGGACAGTGAGTCAGGAACTACGGCTGGTGGTGCTCGATCAGCCAGCCAGCCATCTGCTGCGCACGCCTGTTGGCCTGCATGTCGCCTTCAGTAGCGGAGATGATGGACCCCTTCATGAGGATGTGCCATGAACGGGCGAACTCCTCGGGGCGCACCAGTCCGGCCTCTTCCGCCAGGACCTGCACATGCCCCCTGATTTTGGCCAGGTAATCAATGCTCGCCTGCCCCAGCGGGTGGGCGGGCCCCATCTCCAGCAGGATGTTGATGAAGGAACAGGCTTCGAAGTCCTCCCGGAGGAACCAATCACCAAAGACGTCGAAGATGGCCAGCAACTGCTCGGCAGGGGTGTTTCCGCGGCGCCGGGCCTCCGAAACAATCGCGTTGACGGTCCACTGCTTGTCACGCTGCTCAAGGAATGCCAGAACCAATGAGTCCTTCGAGGGGAAGTGCCGGTAAAAGGTTGCCTTGGCCACTCCGGACCGTTCGATCAGTTCGTTGACGCCGACGTCGCGGACACCGCGCCGCGAAAAAAGCTCGTATGCGACTGCCATGATGCGTTCCGCAGAACCGGCAGGAGTCATTGCCGCCACCGCCGGAGGAGACACGGGGGACGCTGAAAACTCTGACTCAGGATTCATCGCACTTTCAGTCTATCGCGGGGAAGACAGACCGGTCTTTCCCGCTGTAATGTTTTTCCTATGCGCAGTGCTTAGGACACCGTGGAGGCCATAAACCGGCCGCTTCGGATTGGTGCAAGGAGGCCCCGATGTCAGCAGAGCGGTTGTTCCAAAGCGTACCTTCGGACCCCGACCCTTGGATGGCCGGTGACACGCCTGCCGAAATCCGCGAGTTCGCCATCCAGTCCCTCCGCTGGCAAGCCCAGGAAATCATCGACGAAATCCTCCGCAGCAATGAACCCGCCGAAGAGCTCTCCCGTGCAAGGCTCCGCCGCTGCGTGGCCAAAAACCCGGGCCGGCCCGAACGGGCGCTCCTGGAACAGCTGATGACCAACCGGGACGTCCCGGGACTATAACAAAGGCCGGTCATGAATTCAGCGGCGCGTTGTCGATCAGCCGCACCGGCCCCACCTTGGCGGCGATAAGCGCCAGCCCCTCGCCCCGGAACGGCGTTTCGCGGCAGTTTTCGGCCAGCGGCTCGAGCGTGGCCGGATCCACCACGTCGAAGTAGTCCAGCGCCACCAGGGGCTGGGACTCCACCAAGCGGACGGCTGACTCAAGATCCAGCGGCTCCCGTGCGGCAGCCCGCTCCTCAAGCAGCCGGAGGGCCCTGGACAGCACCAGCGCGGCCTCCCGCTCTTCGTCCGACAGGAAGCGGTTGCGGCTGGACAGGGCCAGGCCCTCCGCGGAACGGACCGTGGCAACCCCCACGATCTCCACCGGAAAATTCAGGTCCGCCACCATGCGCCGCACCAGCGCCAGCTGCTGGGCATCCTTCTGGCCAAAGTACGCACGGTAGGCGGGAAGGCCTGAACCATCCGAACCACCCCCGGCCAGCCCCGCGGCGGGCATGCCGTAATGCAGCAGTTTGGCCACCACCGTCAGGGCACCGTCAAAGTGCCCGGGACGGGAAGCGCCCTCCCACTTCTCCCCCAGCCGGCCGGACGTTACGCGCACCAGCGGCTCACCCCCCGGGTACACCTCCTCCACCGACGGCGCGAACGCAAGGTCCACGCCCTCGGCTTCCAGCAGCGCCAGGTCTGCCTCCAGCGTGCGCGGGTACCGGTCGAGGTCCACGGCGTCGCCGAACTGCAGGGGGTTGACGAAGATGCTGGCCACCACCACGTCGTTCTGTTCGACGGCGGTGCGCGCCAATGCGGCATGGCCTTCGTGGAGTGCACCCATGGTGGGCACCAGGCCCTGGGAAGCACCCTGCCTGGAAGTCAGCAGACGTGCGCTTTCGGCGTGCAGATCGCCAACCGTCGTGACGAGTTTGATGGGCATGATCAGTCCTCCCTCGGTTCGAGGGCCTTGCGCAGCCCCTCCAGCTGGTCAGCTTTCAGCAGGCCGCGCCCCTCGGCGCGCAGGGCTGTGGCGCGAGCCATCGCGAGGTAAGCCGCCAACACGTCACCTTGCCCGCCGCCGTCGAACTCCCGCAGCGCCTCCGCATGCGCCTGCACTGTTCCCACATCACCGCGCGCCACAGGGCCGGTGAGGGCGGATTCCCCGGAGGCCAGAGCGTTCTCCAAGGTTGCGCGCAGCAGCGGACCCAGCATGCGCCCGGGCAGGTCAACGCCCACCTCAGCCAACAGTTGCGAGGCCTGCGCCACCAGGGTGACCAGGTGGTTGGACCCGTGCGCCAGGGCCGCGTGGTACAGCGTCCTGTCCGCTTCGGCGATGGCTACGGGCTCCGCGCCCATCTCCACCACCAGCGCCTGCGCGATGGGAAGCATGGCGGCGTCGGCCGTGACACCGAAGGTGCAATCCAGCAGGCGCGTCAGGTCAAGGCTCATCCCGGTGAACGTCATGGCCGGGTGCAGCGCCAACGGGACAGCGCCTGCAGCCCGCACCGGATGCAGGACACCCACCCCGAACCTGCCCGAGGTGTGGGCCACCAGTTGGCCTGGCTGCCAGGCGCCGAGCTTGGCCAGACCCTCCACCAGGTCCGGCAGGGCGTCGTCCGGCACCGCGAGCAGCACAAGTTCCGCCCGCTCCACGATGTCCTGCACCTCAAGGATGGGGACGCCGGGGAGCAGCGTTTCGGCCCGTTCACGGCTCGCGTCGGACACCGCTGAGACACCTACGACGGCGTGTTCCGCCGCGCGCAGGGCGGCGCCGAGGACCGCGCCCACTTTCCCGGCGCCAATGATTCCGACGCCGAGGCGTCCGGGTTTAGCCATGCTGCGGGCCTTCCTGGGTTGGGGCATGCGGCGCCCGGGTTTCGACAGGCTCAACCACCGAGGACGGCTCAACCACCGGCGCGGGCCTGGTTTCGGCGGGCTCAACCACCGGGACCGCTACCTGCCGCAGCCACTGTTCCGTTGTTTGCCGTTTCCTGGCCAGCCGGGCGCGTGCCGACTGTTCGTTGAAGAGGGCCCGCGCCTCGTCCACGCCGGCCTGGGTCAGCCGCGGCGCGACAGGGCCGGCGGTGGTGTGAAGCACCAGGTCGGCAACCCTGAACCGCCGTGCCAGCGGCCCCTGGTGCAGTGCCATGGATTGCGTTCGCTGGTGCGGAACCACCACGAGCTCCCGCCACCAGCGGCCGGAGCGGATTAGGAGGGCGGTGTCCGTCGCGGCAAACCCGTTCCGGCGCCATCCCAGCGGGGCAAGTATCCGCGCCCGGCGCGGCGTGGTGACGAATCCGCCGTCCGAATCCAAGCCGGTGAGCCCGGCACCAAAAACGGCGGCAGGCTGGGCAGTGCCTGGATCCGGCAGCACCAGGGCGAGCATGTTCATGGCGTCCTCGAGCTTGCCGACGGGCAGCAGGGTGGTGCGGGAGGTGCCCTCTCCGGCGTTCTCCACCAGGCCGTAGCCGGCCACGTTGACCTGCATCCGGTACCAGCCGAACGGACGCCACAGGGGCGGCTGGGCAATCTTGAGTGCCTGGATCCGGCCGGGCGGCAACGTCTGCGCCTGCGTGTCCAGCAGCCCGTACCGCAGCCTGATGCCGTCCGGCGAAATGGCGGCCGTGAAGTTGTAGCCCTTGTTGAAAAGGGTCCAGTAGCTGGCGGCGAGGCCCAGCGCGGCTGGAATCAGATAAAAGTAGAAGCTCTGGTTGTCGGTGACGGCGGAAAGAACCACGGAGGCCACACCGCCCACCGCCACGAAAAAGCTTTGTTCGCTCAGCAGCAACGAACCGACAAGGCGCGACGGCGGCACCGACAGGACCGGGTATTCCGGCGCCTCGGGCGCGGCCTCGCCAGGGCCCTCGACGCCGGTGCTCACCCCGGCGGCCCGGGCCAGGATGGTGGCGCGGAGCTGCCGGGCGTCATCCATCTTCAGGTAGGCCAGCCGCACGGCCGACTCCCCGGCGTCAGCAACCTCGAACTTGAGTTCGGCCAGGCCGAAGATGCGCGCCAGCAGGGGCTGGACGATGTCGATAGCCTGGACCCGGTCCAGCCGCGCCTGCCGTTGCTGCCGGAAGAGGAAGCCGGTGTTGACCCGGACGTAGCCGCCGGACACCTGGTACTTGGTGAAGTACCAGGTCAGGACGAAGCCCAGGACGGCGATCAGCAGCATGGCCGCACCGCCCGCCAGCAGCCACGGCGCCCGGCCTGCCAGCTCGTCCGTGAACACGGGCCGGCCCTGCAGCATCCGCTCAAAAATATCGCGGCCAAAGAAGAAGCCGATGGCGGCCAGCGCTACCCAGCCGCGGACAAAAGGCGACGCCGGGTGCACACGCAGCCACCCGTCGTCGGGCGCGGCACTGTCTGCGGCAGCCGGTCCGGCGGGCAGCGGCGAACTGCCCGGCGCCCCCGTACCGGGGACCTGCCTGTCAGCGGTCACAGTCCTGCCAGCCTGGCTTCGCCGCGCGCCGCCAGCTGTTCGCGGAGCCGCGCGCCTTCGGCGGCGGGCAGGCCCGGGATCTTGGCATTGGTGCCCGGCGCGGCAGTGTGCAGCTTGAGCGTGCACAAACCCAGCCCGCGTTCCACCGGGCCCACGCCGATGTCCACGTACTGCATCCTGCCGTAGGGAACGGCCATGGTGCGCTGGAAGAAGATCCCGGTCCTGACCAGGAGGTCGTCGTCGCGCTCGGCATAGCCGATGGCCCGGACCTGGCGCGGGATCAGCACGAGGCGCCAGAGGGCCAGCACCAGCATCGCCGCGGGAAGGGCGACGGCCAGCCACAGCGGCGGCCAGCGCCATACGCCAAGGAGGACAAAGAGCAATGGCAGGGAGAGCAGCAGTACCGCGACGAGGTTGCCCACGGCCCACTCCACCAGCCGGACGGTGATGTACTTGGGCGAGACGCGCTGCCAGGCGATGCCCGGCGGATCAATCGCCTCGGTATGCATATTCGCCTTCCCCCGCGGCTTCGCCACGGACCTGGCGCCCGGGCTTGCCGTCAACACCCTTGGTGTCGCCGTCCTCCGGGGGAATCTTGCAGAAGCGCTCCACCAGGAGGCCAACCACGATCATCACTAGTCCCCCGCCGGCCATGGCCAGGGCCAGCCAGGTGATGCCCTGGTCGCTGCGCAGGCTCCAGATCCGCAGCTGGTCCAGGAAGATGCCCACGTGCCAGCCCAGCAGCACGGTTCCGGCGTAGGCGCACGCCTGGGCCAGGACCAGGGTCCGGGCTGCCAGCAGGGGATCGAGCACCGTCTTCTTTTTGGCGTTGGCGTTCGTAATGCTGTTGCGCCACCTCAGGACCCGGATGCCCAGGATCAGGGTGATGGCGACGATGACGCCCATCGTGGCCAGCGCCGTAGCGGGCAGCACGGGAGTGGCCATGCTGTACCGGCTGGTCACCACGGTGGCCGCCCAGCCCGCGACTGCCAAAATGATGCCGATCAGCATGAGGCGCAGCGGGTTGATGGGCTTCATCGTTCTTCCACCGCCCCGGCAGTGGGCATGCCATCGAAGTCGCCGAAGCCGTCGAACGGGGCAAGATCGCCGTAGTCCGCCGCCCTGGCGGCCAGCGCGCTGATGCGTTCACCGTTCAGGGTTGCCGCGGGTTCGATCAGCGACCACGGGTACAGCACAAAGGCGCGTTCGGCGGCGCGCGGATGAGGCAGGGTCAGCACGGGGTCGTCGCTGCGTAGGTCGCCGTAGGTGATGACGTCGACGTCGAGCGTCCGCGGCCCCCAGTGCACCTCGCGGACACGGTGGTGCTTGTTCTCCACCGCCTGGCAATGTGCCAGCAGTTCCAGCGGAGCCAGGCTGGTTTCCGCGGTGATGACCATGTTCAGGAAGTCGGGCTGGCCTGCCGGGCCGCCCAGCGCCTTGGTCTGGACCACCGGGGACACCGCCAGGAGGCGCACCTCCGGCGGGTCGACAAGATCTGCGACCGCCTCGGAGAGGGTGTCGTTCCGTTCCCCCAGGTTGCTGCCAAGAGCCAGCACTACTCTGGCATAACCGGCATTCACGGTGTCCCCCCATTGAAGGTTGACTCCTGGCGGACGGGATTCCCGGGGACCGGATTCCCGCGGTGGACGGTGACGGCCACGTCGCCGAAGGGAACCTCGATGGGCGCCTGCGGTTTGTGCACGGTGATCTCCACGGCGTGGAGCCGGAATTCGGCCAGCAGGCTGTCCGCGATCCGGACGGCCAGGGCTTCGATCAGGTTCAGCGGCTCGCCCGAGACCCATTCGGTAATACGCTGGGCCACCTCGCCGTAGTGCGCGGTGTCGCGGACGTCATCGGACTCCGCCGCCGCGGCGAAATCCAGGTAAAGCACTGCGTCCACAACAAAAGGCTGGCCCTCGCGGCGTTCAAAATCAAACACTCCGTGATGGCCGACGGCAGTCACACCGGTCAGCGTAATTTTGTCCATGGGTCCCCCGGCCCTACTGAGTTTTGGGTACTGCGGCCATGCGGGCGGCAACCTTGACGGCGTCCAGGCTGGAGCCGACGTCGTGCACGCGGACGGCCCAAGCGCCGCGGTAGGCACTGACGGCGGTGATTGCGGCGGTAGCGCCGTCGCGCTCCTCCGGGGACGCGGACTTGCCGGCCACGGTGAGCAGGGTTCCAAGGAACCGCTTGCGGGACGCACCCACCAGGACCTTATGTCCCAGGCTGTGCAGCTGGTCCAGGTTCTGCAGGAGTTCCCAGTTCTGGGCATCGTTCTTCGCGAAGCCCAGGCCCGGATCGATGATGATCTGGTCCTGGCTGACGCCGGCGGCATAGAGCTTGTCCCGCACGCCGGCCAGTTCAGCCACTACGTCCCCTGCCACGTCCGTGTACTCGGCAAGGGAATTCATGGTGCGGGCGTCGCCGCGGCGGTGGGTCAGGATGTACGGAACCTTGGACGCAGCCACAAGCTCTGCCATTTCCGGTTCGATGCTGAGGCCGGAGATGTCGTTGATGATGGCGGCCCCGGCTTCCACAGCGGCCGCGGCGGTGGCGGCATGGGTAGTGTCGATGCTGACCAGCGCACCGGCCTTGACTAGCGCCTCAATAACGGGGATGACGCGGCGCTGTTCTTCTTCGGGGCTGACGTCTTCGGCGCCGGGCCGGGTGGACTCTCCCCCGACGTCGATGATGTCCGCACCGGCGTAGAACATGCGCAGGCCGGCGGCGATGGCGGTGTCGGACGTGGCGTGCTTGCCGCCGTCGCTGAAGGAATCAGGGGTGACGTTCAGGATTCCCATGACCAGGGTGCGGTCGGTGGGCAGGTCTTCGAAACGGGCGGCCGGCCGCGGTTTGCGCAGGATGGGCAGCGGCGAAGTTGCGGGCCCGGTTCCCGGGGCTGCAGCGAGTGAGTCCATGGTCTGTTTGTTACCTTCCGAGGATGAGGCTCATGGCTTCGGCGCGGGTGGCCGGGTCATGAAGCTGCCCGCGGACCGCACTGGTGACGGTCTTCGCTCCGGGCTTGCGGATACCGCGCATTGACATGCACATGTGTTCGCATTCAACAACGACGATGGCGCCCCGCGGCTTGAGGTAGCGGACCAGCGCCTCAACGATCTCAGTGGTGAGCCGCTCCTGCACCTGCGGGCGGCGGGCATAGATGTCCACAAGCCGGGCCAGCTTGCTCAGCCCGGTGACCTTGCCCTCATGCGAGGGGATGTAGCCGACGTGGGCCATGCCGTGGAACGGCACCAGGTGGTGCTCGCACGTGGAGTAGAAGGGGATGTCCTTGACCAGGACCAGTTCCTCATGGTCAAGGTCGAACGTGGTGGACAGGACATCCGCGGGGTCATGGTGCAGCCCGGCAAAAACCTCGGCGTAGGCTTTGGCCACCCGTTTGGGGGTGTCCACCAGGCCGCCGCGGTCCGGGTCTTCACCGATGGCGAGAAGGATCTCCCGGACGGCCGCCTCGATCCGGGGCCGGTCCACTTTCTGGTGCTTGGAGTGGGAGGATCCGTCCTCCGCCGGGTATCCGGCGGAGGCGGGAACGTCGTCGTCGTCGAAGTGAGTCACAGAGAAAGCTTAGCCGCGAAGGGTGTCCGGCCCCGATTCGGGGACGCCGCCCTGAAACGGTGCGTCTTCCGTAACGCCCTGCGGATGCGGAGGGTTGGCGTCCAGCGGCTCGTCCAAACGGGCCTGCTTGGCTTCTTCCTGCGCCTCGCGCTCGGCCCTCTCCTGGCGGCTTTCCACGGGGCCGGCCATCTGGACGGGGCGGGTCTCCTTGGACAGCCATACCTCGCGGAAGTCGCGCTTGCGGATGTCGCGGAAGATGTCGGCGATCTCGGCCTGGTTCAAGGTTTCGCGTTCCAGGAGTTCGAGCGCCAGCCGGTCCAGGACCTCGCGGTTCTCGGTGAGGATGGCGTAGGCCTCGTCATGGGCCTGGTCGATGAGGCGGCGCACTTCCTCGTCCACCACGTAGGCGATCTGGTCGGAGTAGTTGCGCTCGTGGCCGGCATCGCGGCCAAGGAACGGCTCGCCGCCGCCCTGGCCGAGCCGGACAGCGCCCACCCGCTCGCTCATGCCGTACTCGGTGACCATCTTGCGGGCGGTTCCGGTGGCCTTTTCGATGTCGTTCGAAGCGCCGGTGGACGGATCGTGGAACACGATTTCTTCGGCCACGCGGCCGCCCATGGCGTAGGCCATCTGGTCCAGGAGTTCGTTGCGGGTCACGGAGTACTTGTCGTTGTCCGGAACCACCATGGTGTAGCCCAGGGCACGGCCGCGGGGAAGGATGGTGATCTTGGTGACGGGCGCGGAGTTGCGCAGGGCTGCCGCCACGAGCGCGTGGCCGCCTTCGTGGTAGGCGGTGATCTTGCGCTCGTGTTCCTTCATGACGCGGCTGCGCTTCTGCGGGCCGGCCATGACGCGGTCGATGGCCTCGTCCAGGGCGCGGTCGTCAATGAGGTTGGCGTTGGAGCGGGCCGTGAGCAGTGCGGCCTCGTTGAGGACGTTGGCAAGGTCGGCGCCGGTGTAGCCGGGAGTCTTCTTGGCCACGGCCTTCAGGTCCACGCCGGGCGCCATCGGCTTGCCCTTGGAGTGCACCTGCAGGATCTGGTCGCGGCCGATCAGGTCCGGCGCTTCCACGCCGATCTGGCGGTCGAAGCGGCCCGGGCGCAGCAGTGCGGGGTCCAGCACGTCGGGGCGGTTGGTGGCGGCGATGAGGATGACGTTGGTCTTGACGTCGAAGCCGTCCATTTCAACCAGCAGCTGGTTGAGGGTCTGTTCGCGTTCGTCGTTGCCGCCGCCGATGCCGGCGCCGCGGTGGCGGCCGACGGCGTCGATTTCGTCCACGAAGATGATGGCCGGGGAGTTCGCCTTGGCCTGTTCGAAGAGGTCGCGGACACGGGAGGCACCCACACCGACGAACATTTCCACGAAGTCGGAACCGGAGATGGAGAAGAAGGGAACGCCGGCCTCACCCGCGACAGCGCGGGCCAGGAGGGTCTTACCGGTGCCTGGCGGGCCGTAGAGCAGCACGCCCTTGGGGATCTTGGCGCCAACGGCCTGGAACTTGGCCGGTTCCTGCAGGAATTCCTTGATTTCCTGGAGTTCCTCCACTGCTTCGTCAGAACCGGCGACGTCGGCGAAGGTCACCTGCGGCATGTCCTTGCTGACCATCTTGGCCTTGGACTTGCCGAACTGCATGATCTTGGAGCCGCCGCCCTGCATCCGGGTCATCAGGAACCAGAACAGCGCGCCGAGCAGGATGACGGGAATCAGGAGGGAGAGGAGGCCGGAGAACCAGTTGCTCTCGATGGGCTGGTCCGTGTAGCCGCCGCTGAGGTCAGAGGCGGTGACAGCCCTGACGATGTCCTCGGCGCGGGCGTCCACAAAGTAGAACTGGACGCTCTTGCCCTTGTCCTGCCCTTCCAGGTTCAGGTTTTCCTTCAGCGTCAGGTCAACACGGTTTTCACCATCGAAGATCTTCGCCTGCTCCACCTGGTTGCCGGAGAGTAGTTCGAGGCCCTTATCGGTGTCAATCCGTGCCGCACCGCCGGGAGCCAGCGTTGCAAAAGCCACAAGGAGCAGACCGACCACAACGACGATCCAGATGCCCGGGCCCTTGAAAAAGTTCTTAGCTTTCATCTGTTCGGGGGCTGGCCCCGTCCCTTCTGGTAGTGCTGCACGGCGAGTAGTTTGCGCGCGTGATGGTGCTGCGTCAGCTTCTAGCTATACACCGTCCGGAGTAGATCACGCATGATGGAAAGCAAAAGTTCCCTGTGGGCGTAGCTACACGGAGGGGTGGGGCCTGTGCGGTGGTCCTACTGCCGCGGCGGCGCAACGGACTCCCGGATGACCAGCGGACACTCCAGGGTGGTGGTTCCGGCGTCGGGGTCATCACCGCCGGTTCTGCCTTCGAGGGTGTCGATCAGGTGGTTCACGGCCCAGGCGCCCATTTCGTAGTGGGGCAGCCCCACGGTGGTCAGCCCGGGGTGGAGGCTGCCGGCAATCAGTGCCTGGTCGTCGAATCCGATGATCGAGAGATCACCCGGGACGGACAGCCCCAGCTCGGCTGCCGCGCGGTACGCCCCCATGGCCATGCGGTCGTTGTAGCAAAAAAGGCCCGACGGCGGGTTGCCACCGCTGAGGATCCGGCCGGCTGCCGTATATCCCCCGGCGGCAGCGGACGAAGCCGCCACAACAGGGGCGGCTTCGCCGTCGAGGCCTGCCCGGGTCAGGGCCTCCCGGAAACCGCGGAGCCGCTGCGAGGTGGAGGGCACGTCCTCCGTGTTGTTAATGAACCCGATGCGCGTGTGGCCGGCGGCGAGAAGGGCATCGACTGCAGCCGTGGCGCCGCCGTGCTCGTCCGGCACAACAGCCGGAAAACCGCCGTCCGCGGTCACGGCATCCACAAGGACCGCTGGCACCCTGGCGAGGTTGGCGGGTGCCTCAAGGTACCGGTGGTACATGGTGGCGTAGAGGATCCCGTCCACCTGGCGTTCCAGTACGGCCTCGACGTCGCGTTCCCGGGACGCCCGGCTCGCCGATCCCGCGGTGTTGATGACCATCAGGGTGTAGCCGCGGGCACGGGCGGCCTCATCCGCGCCGAGGATGATCCGGCCGGCGTGCGGGGTGGTGGCGACGTCCTCGCTGACCAGCCCGAGCACCCCCGTGCGACGGCTGCGCAGGGCCTGCGCCACGCGGTTGGGACCGTAGCCCAGCTCCAGGGCCGCGGCCTTCACCTTGCCGCGGGTTTCCGGGCTGATCCGCGCGTAGGAAACGTCGTTCAGGACGTGCGACACGGTGGTGGCGGACACCCCTGCCGCCAATGCCACATCCTTGATGCCGATGTTCCTGTTCAGCCGGCCTTCCCTTTCAACGGCGCGCATCAGAGGGCGCGGAAGGTGGCTTACTCGTAGACGTGCGGCGCGAGGGTGCCCACAAAGTCCAGGTTGCGGTACTTCTCGGCGTAGTCCAGGCCGTAGCCAACAACGAACTCGTTGGGAATGTCGTAACCGACGTACTTGACGTCGATCTCCACCTTGGCGGCCGTGGGCTTGCGGAAGGCGGTGCAGATTTCCACCGACGCGGTGCCGCGGGATTCCAGGTTGGTCTTCAGCCAGGAGAGCGTGAGGCCGGAGTCGATGATGTCCTCGACGATCAGCACGTCCTTGCCCATCAGGTCCGTGTCCAGGTCCTTCAGGATGCGGACCACCCCGGAGGACTGGGTGCCGGAGCCGTAGGAGGAAACAGCCATCCAGTCCATGGAAATGTGGCTGTGCAGCGCACGGGCCAGGTCCGCCATGACCATTACGGCACCCTTGAGCACACCGACAATGAGGATCTCGCGGCCTTCATAGTCCTTGTCGATCTGGGCAGCGAGTTCGGTGATCCGCTGCTGGATCTGTTCCTTGGTGTAGAGAACGTGCTTGAGGTCTGCCTGGACGTCGTTTGAATCCACCAATGGCTCCTGTGTAGATGCGGGGTGCGACTATTTTGTGGGCGGTTTTTGAGGCCGGAACACTAGCTTCCCACAGCGCGGCCCTTCACGGGGAACGGAGCCGGGGTTATCCGAGCCGGCAGGCCGGCCGGCGGCGGGCGACGCGTCGAGCTGCGCGAGGGACAGCCGGTAGGCGCTCACCCCGCCCGGAAGTTCAACGGGGCCCGCGGAGCCCTGCCTCCTCAGCAGCGCCTCCGCCGCCAAAAGGCGCTTGTAGCTGGGCTGCTGCCCGCCGACGTCGGCCGCGGCCTTGGCGATCACGCGGAACCTGATGGCGGGGGCCAGGGCGCGCAACGCCTCCTCCGGAAGGCTGACTTCCGGCCCGTTCCGTTCGGCCAGGGAGGCGAAGGTGGCTTCCGCCACATCCTCGAGGTAGTCGGCGTCCAGCTGGAGAATGGACGCCGTCCGGGCAAGGGATTCGGCGACGCCGGGCCCCAGTTTTTCCTCCAGGTGCGGGAGGACTTCGGTGCGGGTGCGCGACCGGGCGAAGGACGGGTCCGTGTTGGTGGGATCGTGCCAGGGGTCCAGCTCCTCCACCTCGCAGATCTCTTCCGTGTCCGCCCGGCGAAGCCCCAGGAACGGCCGCAGCAGGATACCCCGGGCGGGCCGCATTCCGGCCAGCGAACGGGTACCGGAGCCCCGGGCCAGGCCCAGCAGCACCTGTTCAGCCTGGTCGTCCAGGGTGTGTCCGAGCAAAATCGCCTCCGCGCCCTGGCCGGCCGCAGCCGCTTCCAGCGCTTCATGCCGGGCGTCCCGGGCCGCGGCTTCAGGGCCCATGCCGGTGCCTGCCACGGTCACGGTCCGGATCTCCACGGGGGCCAGCCCGAAGTTCTGCAGCACCTCCGCGGTGTGCGCGGCCACCTGGCCGGAGCCTTCCTGCAGCTGGTGGTCCACCACCACGGCGCCGACCGTTACCGGGTGGCCATCAACATGGCCGCGCCGTGCGAAGTAGGCCGCGACGGCGGCGAGCGCCAGGGAGTCCGGCCCACCGCTGCAGGCCACCAGGACGTGATGCGGATAGCCGGCCTCGGCGAGTGCATTCTGGACCATTTTCCGCGCGGTGCCGACGACGGGCGCCAGCCTCCCGGGCCGCCGCCGGCCGCTGCCGGCCGGGGAAGGAAGGGAAACGCGGGGAACGTCAGGCAATTACAGGCCCATCCGGTTCAGCCACAGCTTGGCGTCGTGGATCTCCGGTTCGGTGGGCAGGTGATCAGCGGACTCCCAGACCCTGTTGAAGCCGTCCATTCCCGCAACGTCCACCACGGCGCGGACGAACCGGGCGCCGTCAGAGTACTGGCGCATCTTGGCGTCCAGTCCAAGGAGGCTGCGGATGAACTTCTCGATCACGCCGCGGTCCTTGCCGCGGTCGTTGAACCGCTGCCGGATGGTCTTGACGGACGGGACGATGCTGGCATCCACACCGTCCATCACCACGTTGGCGTGGCCCTCCAGCAGGCTCATGACGGCGGTGAGGTGCGAGATGGCAGCCTTTTCCTCCGGGTCCTGCAGCAGGTCCAGGATGGCGCCGCGGCCGGGAGTGTTTCCGGTGGCGGAGCGGTCCTTGAGCGAGCGGGCTGCGGCGGTTGCCCGCTCCATCAGCGAATCGACATTGCCCAGCAGGTGTCCGCTCAGGTCGTCGATCTGCTGCAGCATGTGGTGGCGCAACCAGGGCGCGGCGGCGAACTGCACCCGGTGGGTCTGTTCGTGCAGGCACACCCACAGGCGGAAGTCCTCGGGCGCGACGTTCAGTTCGCGTTCCACGGAGATGATGTTCGGGGCCACGAGCAGGAGCCTGCCCCCGGCGGGCGCGTTGGAGCCCTCGGCCAGCGCGGCGAAGGGATCGTACTGGCCAAGGACCTTGCTGGACAGGAACGCCAGGACGGCGCCCAGCTGGCTGCCGGTGATGGCGCCGCTGACGCTGGCAGCTGCCGGGCTGAGGGAGCCGCGGCGGTTTTCCAGCATCTTTTCCATCGCGGGCTTCAGCATCACGGCGAAGCTCTGGGTGTTGGCCTTGGCCCACGAGGCACGGTCCACCACCAGCACGTTGGAGTCGCGGAGATCCCTGGCAGCTTCCAGCCCGCTGATTTCGTGGACGTGCTCCACCGAGGCGTCCGCGAGCCGGCGCAGGCTGTCCACTGCCTCGCCGATTGCGGCATGGCCCAAATCAGGCCCGGCAGGAGCCAGCCGTGCCGCGGTGGACGCGGCAAGGTCCCAGTTGATCAGGGCCTGGGCCGGATTGGACAACGTTTGTGCTGACGACTCACCTGCAGTGGACTCCATAAGTCCCATCAGAACACAGCAGGCCGGGGATCGTCCTTAAGTTCGCTCACCGGCGAACCACGGCGGCGGCAACCACGCAGCTAGCGGCAGCCGCAGGCGGCGAGGGCTGTTGCGGCCTGGTCCAGGGCCACCCTGTTGCCCGCGGCACCCGGGGTGAGACCGTTTCCGATGAAGGAAAACACCAGGAGCCGCCCGTCCGCATCCACCACGTAACCGCTCAGCGCCAGCACCGTGTTCAAGGTTCCGGTCTTGGCGCGCACCAGCCCGGCGCCGCCCGCCGTCGATTCCTCCCCGTATCTCGCGTCCAGGGTGCCTGTCAGGCCGGCAACGGGAAAACCGTCCAGCGCCTCGCGGAGCCTGCTGTCCGTGCCGGACGTGATGGCGCGGACCACCTCGGCGAACTGGCGGGCCGAGACCTGGTTGCCCATGGCCAGCCCGCAGACATCCACAAGTTGCATGGAGTCCGAGGGGATTCCGGCCTCTGCAAGCTGCGCGCGGACAGCCGCCGTGGCGCCGTCGTTACTGCCCGGCAGGCCGGCTGCCACGGCAGCCATCCGGCCCAAAGCCTCGGCCAGGTAGTTGTCGGAGACCTGCAGCATCAGGTCAACCTGCTCCGCGACGGTGGCCGACTGCACTTCCGCCAGGACCGGCGGGGCGGCAGTTTGACCGGCGGGCGCGGGTGCACGTTCGACGGCGGCGGCCACGGTCAGCCCCGCCGCGGCACCTGCCTGACGCAGCCGGGCGGCGAATTCCTCCGCTGCCGTGATGGCGGAATCCTGCGGGCGCGGCCCGGCAGTGACGGCAGGATCGAAGCGTGCCGAATGCAGCGCCAGCGGGTAGAGCGGGGCCACCTCACCGGCAGCCACATCCCCGGCCTGCCATGCCGGATTAAGGGCGGGGCCAGTGAAGAGGGAATCGTCCACCAGGACCTTGATCTCCCCCAATGTTCCGGCAGCCTGCAGCGCTTCTACCGTCAGGGCCGCCAGCGTGGCCAGGCCGCCGTGGCCCATCACCTTTTCAGCGGCCGATTCACCGGAGCCGAGCAGGACGTCGCCGCCGCCCTTCAGGACCACCTGATCGGCTGTGGGGCCGGCGGTCACGGTGGTGCTGAACCGGCGGTCCGGGCCCAATGAGCGCAACGCGGCGACCGCGGTCAACAGTTTCAGGTTCGACGCCGGCACGCGGCTTTCGGAGCCGCCCCGGTCAAAGAGAACCTGGCCGGTCACCGCATCCTGGACCAGCCCCGTGAAAGTACCGCCGCCGTCGGTCTTCAACACCGGGTCCAGCCGAGCGGTGACCGCCTCCGGCGACGGCATGTCCGCGGAGGCGTCCAGCTGGGCAAGCCCCTCCGGGGCTGACAGTGTGGCCGGAACCTGCTGCCATTCGGGAGCCGGCGGTGCGGGGGCAGGGGGCTCGGGTCCGAGGAACCCGGGGGCCACCAGCAGGGCCGCCGGGACGGCGAGGGCAACCAGGAGCGCAGTGAGCAGGACGGCAGGCCAAGAGCTCTTCACGGCTGCCAGCCCGCTGTCCGCAGCCCGCCGGACGCGGTCAGTCCACGCGTCCGTGACGGTTGTTTTGGTCATGCTGGTGCCGGTCCTCAAGTCCTGAAATATCCCCACAAGTTCCTGATTCCAGGGCCTCTCGCTATATCCTCAATAGTAGTCGGCGGCACGGACACTCCTTTTTGTGGGCCCGTCAGATGTGCCGCGCACCCCCTGCAATTGCCGAGGAGCATTCCATGAAGCATGACGTGACCATCGAGATCCCCAAGGGATCACGCGTCAAGTACGAAGTTGACCACGAGACCGGCCGCGTCCGCCTGGACCGCGTCCTCTTCACCTCCATGCAGTACCCCACGCACTACGGGTACTTCGAAAACACCCTCGGCGAAGACGGCGACCCCTTGGATGCACTGGTGCTCCTGCAGGACTTCGACCTGCACCCGGGCGTCATCGTGGAGTCCCGTCCCATCGGCGTCTTCAACATGACGGACGACGGCGGCGGAGACGCCAAGATCCTCTGCGTCCCGGTTGACGCCCGCTTCGACCACATCCAGGAAGTCAGCGACGTCAACGACTTCCTGATCAAGGAAATCGAGCACTTCTTCACCCGCTACAAGGACCTGGAGCCGGGCAAGTGGGTCAAGGCCGAGGGCTGGGGCGACCGCGCCGCCGCCGAAGCCGAACTGGAAGCCTCCATCAAGCGTTACGTACCCACCGGCCACTAGTCCCCACCGTCTCCCTCACCTCGCTTCGCTCGGTCAGGGAACCCTGACGGCGTGGGCCCAGCCATCGACGCGGGGTCACTCCGCGCCCAATCCGCCGCCGGATTTGGGCCGGAAGTGACTCCGCGTTGTTGCTTAAGGGTTGTGGTTTAAGGTGGGTTCGGTGAACTCCGCACCTGTTTTCAGCCCGCCCTGCGGACCCGTCACCGGGTGGCGGGACGGGGATGTCCTCCGCGCCACCGGCATTCCCTATGCCACGGCCGCCCGGTTCCAGCCGCCCGTCCCGGTGCCGGACTGGAGCCAGCCTTTTGCTGCCACCTCGCCCGCACCGGCCTGCCCGCAGGGGCCAGTCCCGTTCCTCGACGACGTCCTGGGCACCCGGTACGGCGAGCTCCCCGGCAGCGAAGACTGCCAGAACCTGTCCATCACCATGCCTGCCGACGTGTCCCCGGATGAACGGCTGCCCGTCATGGTGTGGATCCATGGCGGGTCCTACACCACCGGGTCCGGCGACCTCGCCATCTTCGATCCCGCAGTCCTGGTGGCCGAGAACCGGGTGGTGGTGGTTTCGGTGACCTACCGGCTGGGACTGTTCGGGTTCCTGGCCACGCGCACGGGCCGGCCCGGGAACCTGGGACTGCTGGACCAGCTCGAGGCGTTCCGGTGGGTCCGACGCAACATCGCAGCGTTTGGCGGTGACCCCGGCCGGGTCACCGCATTTGGGCAGTCCGCCGGCGGTGACGCCATCGCCCACCTGATGGCCACCCCGGAAGCGCCGCAGCTCTTCCAGCGTGCCATCATCCAGAGCGCACCGCTGGGCATTGCACGCGGCCGGGCCAAAATGAACCATGCCATGGGGATCGCCGCGGAGGCCGTCACCGGGGAAACTCCGGCCATGGACGTGGTGGAACGGGAGAACCACGTGGCCCAGGTGGCCCGCAGGTTCGGGATGCTGGCTGCCATGCCGTTCGGGACCCAGTACGGGCATGAACCGCTGCCGGAGGAAGCCGGAATCGAGGAGGCCTGGAACCGCTCAGCTCCCGGGATCGAGGTGCTGATCGGGCACACGTCCGAGGAAGCCCGGCTGTTCCTGCCCCGCAGCCCGCACCTCAGCAGGCTCGGCACGGTGCCGGTGGTGGGTGATGCGGCGCTGCGGGCCATCAACTGGGTGGTCACCGAGACCGTCTACGGCTGGGCTGCGCGGAAGTTCGCCCGCCGGCACACCCGGGCGGGCGGGAATGCGCACCGCTACATCCTGCACTGGCACGCCCCCGGCAACATCTTCGGCGCCGCCCACACCATTGACCTCCCGCTGCTTTTTGGCAACCGGAGCACGTGGGACGGGGTGGGGCTGATCGCCGGCGCCGGCTGGGAGGACGTAAACGCTGTGGGCCGGCAGCTGCGGGCGCTCTGGGCGGGCTTTGCCCTGGGTGAAGACCTTGGTTCGGAGGGCGGGATTCCGGGCGTACTCACCTACAGGTCGGAGCGCAGGCCACCCCACCCGCGTCAGCGGCCCCGTGTGCTGGCAGCCGTGCTGCGGATGGTTTCCACCAGGATGTCCTGGCGCTGGAAGTAGGCGTTGTGTCCGGCGTCCTGGACGACCACGAGGCGCGCACCGGGCACCGTAGCGGCAACATGCTCTGCCCCGCGGCGGATGCGCGGCCTTTCCTCATCCCCGATCAGCAGCGCCAGCGGGCTGGAGATGGATTCCAGTCCCCGCTGGAACGAGTCCACGTCCTGCGGGTCGGCGCTGAGGAACTCGCCCTGGCTCTGTTCCAGGCTCCGCGGGTGGCGTGCCGCTTCTATGGCGGCAGCGGTGGACCGGACCCGGATGTAGCGGGCGTAGTCGAGCGGGTTTTCCGCGATCCACTGCTCGGTGAAGGAGTTTCCCACGCCCAGCCAGATCCGTTCGTCTGCATCAAGCGAGCTGAAGACCTCGAACTTCTCCGGCTGGCCGGGGTGTCCCGGAGGCGGCACCACCAGCGGCCAGCCCATGCCGCAGACCACCAGGGCAGCGGCACCGCCAGGGTTTCGCACGGCCCAGCGGAGCGTGGTCATGCCGCCCATGGATTGCCCCACGATGACAGGGTTTTCCAGGCCGAGGGAGCCCAGAAAGTGTTCAAGCTCTGCGGCCCGGTCAACCAGCGGGCCCTGCCGCGGGGAGTTCGAGGACCAGCCATGGTCGTAGGTGTCGTAGGACAGGACCCGGAAGTCCTGCTCGAGTTCGCGGATGATCGGCTCCCAGCAGGCGGCCGCCGAGGCGTGGCCGTGCAGGAGCACCACCGGCTGGCCCTTGCCTGAGTCCGTGTAGTGGATGTCGTTGCCGAGTACATCAAGCCATGGCATGAAGATGATCCTTTCGGGCCCGGTCAGCCGGATGGCCCACCAGGCACCAGCCTTTCAGAACCGGGACGGGGCGTCATCCGGCGTCCACTGCGGCAGCGGGGTTCCCGGAGGTAGAGTCTGGTCACGTGAAAACGCTCGGAGTGGATCTGGCAGCCGCCACGAAGAAGACCGCGGCGGCGGTCATCGAATGGCTCCCGGGTTCTGCACGGCTGGTGCACCTGTCCCTGGACGTGGACGACCAGGAGATCGTGGAGCTGTTCGGCGCCACGGACATGACCGGCGTAGATTGTCCTGTGGGGTGGCCAGACGCACTCATTCCCTTCCTCACCGGACACCTCGCCCTCGACCCGGCGCCTGTTCTGGAGCATGACGGGATAGCGGGCCGGCGGCTGTTGGCATACCGCGACACGGACCGGTTCGTGACGGGACAGACAGGCCTGATCCCGCTCAGCGTCTCGGCAGACCGGCTTGCGCATCCGGCCATGCGGTGCGCGGTCATCCAAGCAAAAATCGCCGCGCTGCACGGGCCCCAGGCCCGCGACGGCTCAGGCCAACTGGCTGAGGTCTACCCGGCCGCGTCGCTGAAAGTCTGGGGGCTCAACGGGCGCGGCTACAAGGGCCGCGCCGAGACAGAACGCCTTGGCCTCCTGCTTGACAGCCTCACGGCGCAGGCGCCGTGGCTGGACCTGGCCGGGTACGGGAACAAACTGGCCGGATCGGACGACCTGTTTGACGCCGTCGTCGCTTCCCTTACCGCCCGCGCGGTGGCCCGCCGGCTGACCCTGGTGCCGGACCGGGCCCACGCGGCCGCCGCCCGCACGGAGGGCTGGATCCACCTGCCCTCCGCGGGACTCGACGCGCTGGTCGAATAGGACGGCGCTGCTCCGCTAGGAAAGCTGCCAGTTCCGGATCCCCTCCGGGTCCTCGCCGTCCGTCCGGGTGTGGTCAAAGGCCCGCATGCGGCGGTCCTGGAGGTCCTGCCGCAGGAGCGAGTGCTTCTCAGCCAGCCCCGGCACGCGGTCGATGGCGTCGATGGCCAGCTGGAAGCGGTCGATGCCGTTCAGCATGGCCATGTCGAAGGGCGTGGTGGTGGTGCCCTCTTCCTTGTAGCCGCGCACGTGCAGGCCTTCCTGGTTGCTGCGCCGGTAGGCCAGCCGGTGGATCAGGGCGGGATAGCCGTGGTAGGCGAAGATGATCGGCTTGTCCCTTGTGAAGATCCCGTCAAAGTCGCGGGCCGGGAGTCCGTGCGGGTGCTCGCTTTCGTCCTGCAGCCTCATCAGGTCCACCACGTTGACCACCCGGACTTTCAGCCCCGGCGCACCTTCCCGCAGGAGTTCCGCGGCGGCCACGGTCTCCACGGTGGGTACGTCGCCGGCGCAGGCCAGCACGACGTCGGGCTCCTCGCCGGGCACCTCGGACCCGGCGAAGGTCCAGATCCCCAGCCCGCGCCGGCAGTGGTTCGCGGCGTCCGCCGGCCCCAGCCAGGTGGGTGAAGGCTGCTTCCCGCTGACCACGATGTTGACGTAGTCCGTGGACTCCAGGCAGTGCTCCATCACGGACAGCAGCGTGTTGGCGTCCGGCGGCAGGTACACCCGGATGACCTCCGCCTTCTTGTTCACGGCATGGTCGATGAACCCGGGATCCTGGTGTGAGAACCCGTTGTGGTCCTGCTGCCACACGTGCGAGGACAGCAGGTAGTTCAGCGAAGCCACGGGCTGGCGCCACGGCAGGGTGCGGTGCACCTTCAGCCACTTGGCGTGCTGGTTGAACATGGAATCGACAATGTGGATGAAGGCCTCGTAGCAGCTGAAGACGCCGTGCCGGCCGGTGAGGAGGTAGCCTTCCAGCCAGCCCTGGCACAGGTGCTCGCTCAGCACCTCCATGACCCTGCCGGACCGCCCAAGGTGCTCGTCGACGTCGTCAATCCGGTACTGCCACACCTTGTCGGTGACCTCGTAGACGTTCTGCAGCCGGTTGGACGCCGTCTCGTCGGGGCCGAAAAGCCGGAAGGTTTCCTTGTTCAGCGAGATGACGTCCCGCATCCAGGAGCCCAGCGTGATCATGGGGCTGACCCGTTCGGTTCCCGGCTGGGCAACCTCGACGGCGTGGTCCCGGTAGGCGGGCAGCTTCAGGGCGCGCCGGAGCAGGCCGCCGTTCGCGTGCGGCGTGGCGCTCATCCGGAAGGCCCCCGTGGGGGCACCCTCGGCGACGTCGGGCCGGAGCCGGCCGTCGCCGTCGAACAGTTCTTCCGGCCGGTAGGACTGCAGCCACTCCTCAAGCTGGCCCAGGTGCCCACTGTTGGTGCGGACCTCGGAGAGCGGGACCTGGTGGCTGCGCCACGTGCCCTCCACCTGCAGCCCGTCCACGTAGCGCGGCCCGGTCCAGCCCTTCGGCGAGCGCAGGACGATCATGGGCCAGCGCGGCGCGCCGTCTTCCCCTGCGTCCGGATCGGCCGAGGGTGACCGGTGCACGTCCTGGATGGCACGGATGTCCGCGAGGCACCGGTCCAGCGCCTCCGCGAAGTCCCGGTGCGCCTTTTCCGTGGCAGCCGGATCGTCCACCGTGACGAAGTACGGCTCGTGGCCGTAGCCGCGCAGCAGGTGTTCCAGCTGCTGTTCGGGCATCCGCGCAAGGACCGTGGGGTTGGCAATCTTGTAGCCGTTGAGGTGCAGGATGGGCAGCACGGCGCCGTCGGCCGCGGGGTCCAGGAAGTTGTGGGAGTGCCAGCTGGCGGCCAGCGGTCCGGTCTCCGCCTCGCCGTCGCCAATGACGACGGCGGTGACCAGCTGGGGGTTGTCGAACACTGATCCGTAGGCGTGCGCCAGGGAGTACCCGAGTTCGCCGCCCTCGCTGATGGAGCCGGGGCTTTCCGGGGCGGCATGGCTGGGGATTCCGCCGGGGTAGGAGAACTGGCGGAAGAGCTCGGCCAGGCCCGCTTCGTCGTTGCCCACGTGGGCATAGATCTCCGAGTAGGTGCCTTCCAGCCAGGCATTGGCGACGACGGCGGGGCCGCCATGGCCGGGACCGGCCACGAAGAGCATCTCGGTGGAGTCGCGGCGGATGACGCGGTTCAGGTGGGCGTAGACGAAGTTCAGCCCCGGGGTGGTCCCCCAGTGGCCCAGCAGGCGGGACTTGGTGTGCTCTGCCTTGAGCGGTTCGCGCAGCAGGGGGTTGGCTCGGAGGTAGATCTGGCCCACCGAAAGGTAGTTGGCTGCCCGCCACCAGCGGTCGACGAGTTCGAGTTCTTCCTGCCCCATGCTGCCGGCCATAACCATCCTCACGTCGGGTGCGCCGCCCGTCAGCGGCCGTCCCTCCATCGCAACAGATGGGCCGGGCTGAGGCAACCTCTGCCCATGCTTTGCTGCCACCATCTCCCGTTTGACCAGCCGTAATACGAGATTCCCTGATTCCTGCTTCCGGGTAGTGTGTACCCAGAATGTTCACGCTGACAATCAATCAAACGGCCGTCCGGCGCGATGGGGACCGGGTACCGCAGTTACTCAAGGACCTGCGGCACATCCCCGCGCGCCTGGACTTCGACCGCTCGGTGGAGGATGAAGTCCAGGGCATTGTTGACTCTCCGAACCAGGCGGTGGATGCCGCGTTGATCGCGCTGCGCAGCGGTTCCTGGTACGTGGGGATCGGCGTTGGCCCTGTCAGCGAGCCGCTTCCCAACCAGATCAAGGATGCCTCCGGGCACGGCCTGGTCTATGCCCGGCGTGCAGTGGACCGGCTGCGCAGCAGCAAAGAGCGGGTTCCGGTGGCCGTCGAAGGGCCGCTGGCGGATATTGCCCATGACGCCGAGGCCGTGCTGCGGCTCCTGGGGCATATTGTCCGCGACCGGTCCGAGGCGGAGTGGCGCGTCCTGGACCTGCTGACGCCCGGCGTGCGCGGGCAGCAGAAAGCCGTGGCGCAGGAGCTGGGCATCACCACCCAGGCCGTCAGCAAAGCGGTGGCGCGGGCGCAGTGGAACGAGGAACACGCCGCCCGTCCCGCGGCAGCCAGGCTGCTCGGCTTGATCCTCGAGGTGCGCTAAGGCGTAACCCCGGTGCTTTGCAGTGTCCTGCGGAGGATCATGGGGATGACGCCGCCCACGGCCAGCAGTTCACATTCGAGCCGGGTTTCCACGGCCGCGGCGGCTGTGAAGGCTTCTTCAGTCCCGTCCGCGCGGACAATTGTGGCCGGGATGCCCGCGCGGGGGCTGATCCGTTCTTCGGCGGCGTCCAGCGTGATCCGGTCACCGGGTTTGAGGCTGAGAAGGCTGCCCCTCATGCCGGCCGGCATCACGATCGGAAGGATGCCCATGCCGATGAGGTTGGAGCGGTGGATCCGTTCAAAGCCGGCGGCGATGACTGCGCGGACGCCGAGCAGCCGCTGGGCCTTGGCGGCCCAGTCCCGCGAGGACCCCATGCCGTACCGCTCGCCGGCCACCAGGACCAAGGATTCGCCCCCGGCCCGGTAGCGCTGCGCCGCGTCCCAGATGGGCATGCTGTCCCCGGAGGGCGCGTGGATGGTCTGGCCTACCGGAGCTTCCGGGTGCAGGAAGTTCCTGACGGACTTGTTGTGGAAGGCGCCGCGGACCATGACTTCCCAGTTGCCGCGGCGGGAGGCGAAAACGTTCAGGTCGGCCCTGTCCTCGCCCCGGTCCACGAGGAAGTCCGCCACGCCGCTGGCGGGCGGGATGGCACTTGCCGGCGAGATGTGGTCCGTGGTGATGTCATCGCCCAGGACCAGCAGCGGGTGGGCCGTGTACTGCCCCAGGAGGCTTCCCTCGGAAAGCGCCGCGAAGGGCGGCCGGCGCAGGATGGTGGACGTTTCCTCCCAAGGGTAGCGGGCGCCGTCGGGAGCCTCGACCCGCTGCCACTGCGGATCCTGGCTTGCGGCCAGGAAGTCCCGGCGGAAATCGCCGGGATGGTTGGCCGCCACCACCAGCGCATCGATCTGTTCGCGGGTGGGCCACAGGTCGCCCAAGTAGACGGGTGTTCCGTCTGGCGCATGCTGCACGGGTTCGGTGCTGAGGTCGCGCTTCGCATCGCCGGCCAGGGCGAACGCCACCACCAGCGGCGGGGACATGATGAAGCCGAGTTCCACGTCGGGGTGTACTCGGCCGGGAAAATTGCGGTTTCCGGACAGGATGGCCACCGGCTCACTGGTGCCCTCTTTCTGGGCTGTGGTGACGGCAGGGGTGAGCGGTCCTGGATTGCCGATGCAGGTGGTGCAGCCAAAGCCCACGATGTCGAAGCCCACGGACGCAAGGTCATCGACGAGACCGGCGCGCCTTAAGTAAGTGGCGGCCGCCGGAGACCCAGGAGCCAGGGATGTCTTGACCCAGTCCGGGACTGCCAGGCCCCTTCGGCGGGCATTGCGGGCCAGCAGCCCGGCGGCGATCAGCAGGCGCGGATCCGAGGTATTGGTGCAGCTGGTGATCGCGGCAAGGGCTACCGGGAAGTCCGGAAGCGGCCCGGCGCCCGGGCCGGCGGGCCCGCTCTCCTGCTGCAGGGCTTCGCGTATACCGCCCACGGGCAGGAGGTCCTGGGGCCGCCGCGGCCCGGCAGCGTGCATGTCAATGGTGGAGAGATCGATATCGACGACCCGCGTGTACACCGGGGTAGCCTGCGGATCGAACCAAATACCTGCCTGCCGGGCGTACGCCTCAACCAGCCGGATGTGCTCTGCCGGACGGCCGGTGCCTCTGAGGTAGTCCAGGGTCATGTCGTCGATGGGGAAGTAGCCTGTGGTGGCACCATACTCGGGCGCCATGTTCGCGACGACGGCCCGCTCCCCCACCGTCAGGGTGGAGACGCCGGGCCCGAAGAATTCGACGAACTCGCCCGTGACGCCCACTTCCCGGAGACGGTGGGTGATGGTCAAGGCGAGATCGGTGGCCAGGGTGCCGGTCCTCAGCTCCCCGGTGAGCCGGACCCCGACAACGTCCGGGATGCGCAGGGTGGCGGGCATGCCGAACATTACGGTCTGCGCTTCCAGCCCGCCGACGCCCCAGCCCAGGACGCCCAGGCCGTTGATCATGGGGGTGTGGCTGTCGGTGCCCACCATCATGTCCGGAACCGCCCACCCGACGCCATCTTTCTCAATCGTGGTCACCACAGTGGCCAGCTGCTCGAGGTTGATGGTGTGCATGATCCCGGTGCCCGGCGGGTTGATGTGCACATCATTCATCGCCTTCGATGCCCATTTGAGGAACTGGTAGCGTTCCCGGTTCCGGCGGATCTCGTGCCTGAGGTTCCGGGCTGCCGCATCGGGGCGCCCGTACTCTTCCACGGCCAGCGAATGGTCGATCGAGACGTCCACCCGCAGCAGCGGATTCAGGGCCATCGGGTCCTGCCCGTGCTCGGCCAAGGTATCCCGCATGGCCGCGATGTCCACCAGCGCCGGCGTACTGGTGGTGTCATGCATCAGCACGCGGATGGGCAGGAAGTCGATTTCGGCGGTACTGCTTCCGGCGTCCAGCCAGCGGCGGAGGGCGCCCACTGCTTCCGCACGCTCGTCACCGCGCATGTTCCGCTGGACGTTCTCAGCAAGCAGCCGCAGGACGACGGGCAACCTGCCGTAGTCCGGGCCGAAAGCGCCTTCAGTGTCGGTCATCCGGAGCACCTCGCCGTTCACGCGCACTTGGGTGAAGGGGCCGGAGTTCTGGGCTGACGTCACGGGTAGACTATAGCTTATAACCTAGCCCGTCTGAGGAGTTCACCCTTGCCTGTCCCGCCACCGATACTCACCAAGAACGCCTACGCCTACGAGGAACTGCGGCGCCGCATCCTCACGGGGGAAATTAAGGAGGGCTCCGTGTTGAGCCAGTCGAAGCTGGCCCAGGAAATAGGCGTGAGCACCACCCCTTTGCGGGAAGCCCTCCGCCGCCTCGCGGCCGAGGGACTGGTGGAACTGAAGTCACACTCAGACGCGCGGGTGGCCGCCCTGACCGCGGATGAAGCCAGGGACCTCTACCTCATCCGTGAGAACCTCGACCCCCTGGCGGCGGGCCTCGCCGCGGAGAGCCGGACGCCGTCGGACATTGACGATATCCAAGCCGCACTGGCGCAACTGGTCCCGCTTCGGGATGCATCCGATCTTGCGGCGATGACAGCCCACCGCGATTTTCACCGCGCCATCTACACCGCATCCCACAATCCGCTGCTGACAGGCATCCTGGAGGGTCTGTGGGACAAGGCAGACCGCTACCGGCAGGTGGGCCTGAGGGGTCAGGAGGAGTCAGAAAAGGACCGGCTCCGGGTCCAGGAAGAACATCACCAGATTGCCGAAGCCGTCATTTCCGGCGACGCCGCCCGCGCCCGGGACATCATGCACCGGCACATTGTGGGCAGCCTGGGCCGCCGGGCAATCACCGTGTTGAGCACGGACTGATCCCGCCGGATCAGCGGGGGGTCGGATCAACCCTGCGTCCGACTCAGCCCTGGGTGGCAGCCAGAACAGGTTCGCCGTTGAAGTATTCGAGCTGCCAGCCTTCGATGGCGTGGTGGTGCGCCAGGTTAAGGACGGCGTTGTCCACACTCGTCAGCGTGCGGCCGATGGCGCGGCTCAGGCTCACGCGGAGCAGGGTGCCGTGCGTAACCACCAGGAGCCGTTGGCCACGGAACTCCTCGGCCAGCGCCTCCAACGCAGCGAGTCCCCGCTCGGCTGCCTCGTCCTCGCTCTCGGCGCCCTGGAAACCGCCGGGGACGCGCAGCGCGTCCAGTTCGGGTCCCGCCTGCATCCCTTCCGCCGGCCCGAAGCTGCGCTCGGTGAGTTCCGGAACCCGGCGCACCACCTCCAGCCCGAGCCCTTCGGCAATCAGGTCTGCGGTTTCGGCCGCCCGGCTCAACGGCGAGGAGACGATCGCGTCCCATTCGTACGGGGCAAGGACGGCGACGGCGTCACGCGCCTGGCCGCGGCCGACGTCGTTCAGCGGGATATCAGTTGATCCCTGCAGCCGGCGCTCGGCATTCCAGTCGGTCTGGCCGTGGCGGACGAGGGCGAACGTCGTAAGGGTCATGCCTTCTATTCTGCCTTGACTGCAGCGGGGCTCTGGAACCGGAGTCTGTTGCGCTGTCCGCGCCGGCGCATCAGCTGAGGGCCAGGACCAGGTAAAGCACGGCCAGGACAAGCGCGACGGGCGTCCGTCATGACCAGGCGCTCCGGCTTGCTACTGGAGATGGCGTTCATGACGACGCCGAGCGCGAAGTACCCGGTCAGCACCCAGATGATGACGGCTGCGGCGGACTCGCCGCCCAAGGGCGGTACCGTACCGGCCCTGCCCAGCGCCGCATACCCGAAAAGCGCATAGAGGACGATGGAAACGGCGCTGCCGATCCGCAATCTGGCCGGCAGCACGTCATGTTGCCCTCCCCAGGCGAGCCTGCCAAGCGGGGCACCGGCAATAAGGGCGGCCTGGAAGACAGCCAAGCCGGCCAAAACCACGCAGGCAGCAATCGCTGCCAGCTGGACCCACGCCATGCGGACCCTGGTCCCGCGCTACAGCAGACTGCGGAGCACGTGGGCGGCGCCGTCGTCGAACACTGAGTGGGTAACTTCGTCCGCGGCGGCGATCACTTCCTCCGGAGCCTGGCCCATGGCCACTCCCCGCCCCGCCCATCCGAGCATCTCGATGTCGTTGCGGCCGTCGCCGATGGCCACCGTCCGGTCGGGGTCGATGCCCAGCTGGAGGCGGAGGTTTTCCAGCGCACTGGCCTTGGTGACGCCGGCTGCAGCGATGTCCAGCCACGCGGTCCAGCCCACCGAGTACGTGACGCCGGCGAGGCCCACATGCTCAATCGCCTCGTTGAACTCCTCGGGGGTGTTTTCGGTGCTGAACACCACCACGCGGACGGCCGTGGCCTCAAGCATGGTGTGGAAGTCGACGCCCACGGCCTCGACCCCGAAGCTCGGGTCCTGGAAGCGCTCGGTGGAGAGGAAGTTGCCATCCTCATCCTCCAGCGCGTACTTTGCGGCGGGCAGCCTCTCTCGAAGGGCCCGGAGCGCGGGGGCAGGATCAAAGGTGGCCTTGTGGAGGACCTCGTAGCCGTTGTCCAATTCGGGGTGCAGCCGCAGTGTCACGCCGCCGTTGCAGCACACCGCGTACCCGCGCTCAATCCCGATGTTCTCGATGACGGGAAGCGTGGCGTTGAGCGACCGGCCGGTGGCGATCATGACCTCATGCCCGGCGGCCACCACAGCCTGTGCGGCTTCCCGCACGCCCGGTGACATGTGGCCGTCGTGGTCTACGAGCGTGCCGTCGACGTCCAGGGCGACCATCAGCTTCAGGCCATTGTTGTCGTTTTCGTTCTCTCGCCGGTCATCGTTGCCGGCGACTGAGGTTTCAGTCAGCGTTGTCATTCACATAGTGAACCAGACGTCCCTGAAGGACGCTAGGACGCGCGCCACAGAGTTATTGAACCGAAAGTGAACATCCCGTGCCGGCGGTTCCGTTTTCCCGGCCCACGCTGAGCGCGCCGCGCGTCTGGTCCTAAGCTTGTTCGCGAAACCGAGCATTCACGGTCCGGATCCGCGGACTAGCTTCTGACATGTGGGCGCAAGCCAACCGCCAGAAGCTTGCGCCTCAGCCGTTCCGGGTTTTCCACATCCGCCCAACCCCACCGCACGAAGCCGAGGCCGAGCCCCCGGATCCGGTCCTCACGAAGCTTTTCACGGTACACAGCCTCCTCCGCCGACGTGTCACCACGGACGGCCGCCTCAAGGTACTTCGCCTTCCCATCGAATTCACCCACAACGCGCTGTTGCGGCCACCAGCAGTCCACCCTGCCGATAAAGCCGTCCCGGTCATGGAAACGTGCTGGAGCACAGGTTGATCAAACCCCAGGAGCTCAAAGGCGGCACGGCTGTAGGACTCCCCGACTGATTCCGCCAAGGGACTGGCCAGGGCAGCCACCCGAGCCGCCCTGCGCTGTGCGGAGGCATGGGGGTGGGCTGAAATGCCGTCCACGATCTCGCTTACTGCCAACAAGTCGGAGCCGGCGGATAGCATGCCTTGCCGGTGCAGTCGTGCAGCCAGTCCGTCTGCTACGACCAAAGCCTCGCTGAGTTTCCCGGTGACCATGAGGTCGAGGATCGTCTGGACGGGGCTGGTGCACCGGAACTCACCATGGGCCTCGGGTTTTATGCCGGGCTTCAGGCAGTATCGCAAGGGATACGAGCGTTTTGCCCGGACCTGCCGCGCTGCGTCGTCCTCGCCCAGAACCATGAGGGGAGACCGCCTTACTCCGCTCCGGCCGGATAGCGTGGTTGCCAGCTCCACGCATGGAGGTGTCCTCAACGTGGGCAATCCGATGGCCACGGCTGCGGTTTCCCCGCACAAAACAGCGTCCTTGACCGACCTGGCCACTGCCGCCGTCGACCAGGCAAAACGCTCAGACGGCCGGGCACGTAGCCAGTCCACGGTGCGGACGTAGAAACCGCGGCGAATCCGGACCAGCCTTCCCGCCCGGAATTCGCGGTGAATAGCGTCGGTGGACCCGTGGGTCCTCACGATGGCGGCGGAATCGATGAGCCCGGGCAGAATCTCCATGCCACAAGGCTGGCTGGAAGGGACTGCGGAGTCAGCATGGGCCGGCGCCTATGTGGACAAAGCGTGGCGCGGGAGGGCTGCCCGGACCCCTCCCCCGTCCGGTCCCAAGCCAGTTCGCGAATCCGAGCCTTCAAGGTCCGGATTCGCGAACAAGCTTAGGAGAGCCGGCCAGGGAAAACTACAGGACCGGGAGGACCTCGAGGCCGCCCAGGTACTTCTGCAGGGCCTTGGGCACGTTCACGGAGCCGTCGGCGTTCTGGTGGTGCTCAAGGAGCGCCACGATCCAGCGGGTGGTGGCAAGGGTGCCGTTCAGGGTGGCCACGGCGCGGGTGCCCTTGGCCACGCCCTCCGAGTTCACCGCACGCTCACGGATGTTCAGCCGGCGGGCCTGGAACGTGGTGCAGTTCGAGGTGGACGTCAGCTCGCGGTAGGCGCCCTGGGTGGGAACCCATGCCTCGCAGTCGTACTTCCGGGCGGCGGAGGTGCCGAGGTCGCCGGCGGCGGTGTCGATCACGCGGTACGGCAGCTCGCACTTGGCCAGCATTTCCTCTTCCCAGGCCAGCAGGCGCTGGTGCTCGGCGGCGGCCTCTTCAACGGTGGTGTAGATGAACATCTCCACCTTGTTGAACTGGTGCACACGGATGATGCCGCGGGTGTCCTTGCCGTGCGAGCCGGCTTCACGCCGGTAGCAGGAGCTCTGGCCGGCGTACCGGATGGGACCCTTGGAGAAGTCGAGGATTTCGTCGGCGTGGTACCCGGCAAGTGCCACCTCGGAGGTGCCCACCAGGTAAAGGTCGTCTTCGGCGAGACGGTAGATTTCGGCGTCGTGCTTTACATCGAAGCCGGTACCCTGCATGGTTTCCGGACGCACCAGGGTGGGGGTGATCATCGGGATAAAGCCGGCCTCGATGGCCTGGTCCATCGCCATCTGCAGCAGGGCCATCTCCAGCCGGGCCCCCACGCCGCGGAGGAAGTAGAAGCGGGCGCCGGACACCTTGGCGCCGCGCTCCATGTCGATGGCGCCGATCAGCTCGCCGATTTCCAGGTGGTCCTTCGGCTCAAAGTCGGGGAACTCACGCGGAGTGCCCACGGTCTTGACCACTACATAGTCGTCCTCGCCGCCCTCGGGAACACCGTCCTCGATGAGGTTCGGGATGGTGCGCAGCAGCTCTTCCTGCTTGGTCTGCGCTGCGTCGGCTTCGGCGGACGCCGCCTTGACCGAGTTGGCCAGCTCCTTGACCTCGGCGAGCAGTGCCTGCTTCTCCTCGCCCTTGGCCTGCGCCACCTTTTTGCCGAAAGCGTTCTGCTCGGCCCGGAGGTTTTCGAAGCGGATCAGCGCTGCCCGGCGGGCGGAATCCGCGGAAATGATCGCGTCCACCACTGATTCGTCCGCGCCGCGGGCGCGCTGGCTGGCACGGAACTTGTCCGGGTTTTCGCTGAGGTCTTTTACGTCGATCACCCCATAAGGGTATCCAATACCTCGCACGACGACGGGCGGGCCCCGGGCGTGCCGGATCGGCATCCGCCGCCGGGCTACTGTTGAAGCACCATGAGCGACCTGATTCTCTACCTGCTGATTGCGGTGGCGCTTGCCTTCGCCATCTCCAGCTGGTGGGGCGTGCGCAAGCTCAAGGCCCTGCATATCCGCAGCGCGGTGGGCGGGGACGCGCACGAGTCGGGACTCAGCCAGCAGCGCGTCGCCGTGATCCTGAACCCCATCAAGACGCGCTCCGGTGAGGCGAGGGCAGACATCCAGCGGGCCTGCGTCACGGCGGGCTGGGATGAGCCCGTCTTTTTTGAAACCACTGCCGAGGACCCCGGCTTCGGCCAGGTGCAGGCCGCGCTGGCGCACAAGCCCGACGTCGTCCTGGTGGGCGGCGGCGACGGTACCGTGCGGGTGGTGGCCGAGTCCCTTGCCCACACGGGCGTGGCCATGGGCCTGATTCCGTTGGGGACCGGCAACCTGCTGGCGCGGAACGTGGACCTGGACGTCAACGACCTGCACGCCAACGTCCAGACGGCGCTCTTCGGCCGGCAGCGTTTTATTGATACCGCCCGGATGGCGATCGAGAACTCCCGTACCGGGCACTCCTCCGAGCATGTTTTCCTGGTCATCGCCGGCATCGGCATGGACGCCGAGGTGCTGGCAGATACAAACGCCGGCCTGAAAAAAGCCGTGGGCTGGCTCGCCTACACCGAGGCCGGAATGCGGCACCTTCCCGGCCGGCGGAAGAAGATCTCCATCTCGCTGGACGGCAGCCCCGAACAGGCCCGGAACATCCGCAGCGTCCTTTTCGCCAACTGCGGCCTGGTGCCCGGCGGCATCGACTTCATCCCGCAGGCCATGATCGACGACGGCATGCTGGACGTGGTGGTGATGAGCCCGCGCAGCGCCCTGGGCTGGCTGCTGATGTACGTCAAGATCCTGTTCAAGCACAGCGGCAAGCTGCCCATCATGACTGTGTACCGGTCCGGCAGGATCGTCATCAAATGCCCTGAACCGATGCCCACACAGCTCGATGGCGACACGTCAGGCGAGGCCACCCGGCTGACAGTCCAAGTGGATCCCCGGTCGCTGCTGGTTCGGGTGAGAAGTCAGGTTTAGGACGGGCTGGCGTTGTTCGATAAGGGGCGGCTGGCAGAGCACGGAGCCTGTCAGGCGTGGGCTTCCTTCGCAGCCTGGGCTGCGGCCTTGGCGGCAGCGCGGGCTTCGGACTGCTCACGGATCATTGCCTGTTCCTCTTCGAAGCGCAGGCGGTCAGCACGGTCTGCGTCGTCGCCGTCCCAGTCCTGGTTGTCGGCAGTGGGCCGGGGGTTGACGATCATCCCCTGGCCATCGTTGTCTGTGCTGCTGGTAGTCATGACCCGCTCCCTTCGTTAGGGGCCATCCCCCATGTGGATCAAGTAAGCATACGCACTTGTCCACAGCCCCGGAAGTACCCGCGACGGCATTTACCTACGCTGTGGGCGAAGCGGCGGAAACGTTTTCTGCCGGTGAAGACCCGGGCTGCAGGATGGATGCCACCCAGGACTTTGCCGCCGCAAAGGCCTCATCGGACGTGTAGGCTTCCACCGCTGTTTCCTGCATGTCCGCCCGGGGATATGAGCCCAGGAAGCGGGTATTGGGGCTGATCCGGTGAAGGCCGGCTAATGCATCCGCCACGCGCGCATCGCCCGCATGGCCGTCGGCGTCGATGCTGAAAAAGTAGTGGCCGAGGTACTGTCCGGTGGGGCGTGATTCGATGCGGCTCAGGTTCACGCCGCGGCTGGCGAACTGGTCGAGGATTTCCATGAGGGCGCCCGGCCGGTCCTCCGGGAGTGGAACCACCACGGTGGTCTTGTCCGCGCCTGTCCGTTCCGGCAGCCTGCCCGGGCGGCTTACCAGGATGAAGCGCGTCACCGCGCCTGGGTTGTCGCCGATGTTCTCCGCGATAACGGAGAGACCGGGCTGCTCCCGGGCCACGAGCGGCGCGCAGATGGCGGCGTCGTAGTGGCAGTCTTCATCCAGCAGGCCCATGGCCGACGCGGCGGTGGAGGATCCTGGAACGTATTCCGCAACGGGAATATTTCTGTCCATCCACAGCCGGCATTGTGCCCAGGCATGCCCGTGGGTGGACACCCTCCGCACGTCTGCCAACTCCACACCGGGCCGGGCCGCCAGGACGAAGCTGATGGGAACCAGGACCTCCCGGATGATCCGCAGTTCCTGCCCGTTGGCGATCGCGTCGAGAGTGGCGGTGACGCCGCCCTCCACGGAGTTCTCGATGGGGACCATTGCCGCGTCAGCCGCACCGTCCCGGACCAGGTCCAGGGCCGCGTTGACGTTCGACGCCGGGATGCGGGTGGCCTGGGCAGCGTCCGGCACCTGCATCAGGGCGGCTTCGGTAAAGGTTCCCTCGGGGCCCAGGAAGGCGTAGGTGACGGCGGAGCCGGGCATCAGAGGACGATCGGCTTGAGACCGTTGTCCGAGACCAGCGGCTTGCCCAGCTCCAGCCACTGGTCCATGCCGCCGGCCACGTTGATCGCGGTATATCCCTGGCCGTTGAGCCACTGCGCGACGCGGAAGGAGCGGCCCCCGGTGCGGCAGATGATGTAGAGGTCCTCGTCCGGATCAAGTTCGTCCAGGCGCGCCGGGACCTGGTCCATCGGAATGTGGACGGCATCTTCGGCGTGCCCGGCCACCCATTCGTAGTCCTCCCGCACGTCCACAATTACGGCGTGGGAAGGGATGTCCTGGACGGGAACGGTATCGAAATCACTCATGGGAAGTCCTGTCGTGGCGGATCGGATGCACCGTTAAGCCTAGTGCTTCCACCGCGGGCGGGTCCGGCAGCCAGGCAAGTTAGGCTTCTAGGAAACCCTGAGGAGGACGCGTGCCCGCAGAGCAGCCCACCATCCTGGCCACCTCGGGCGGCCTCAAGCCAGGCGCCCGGACGCGGCTGGAGTTTGACCTGCTCCTGCATCACGCCGTGGAACTATCCGGCGTCAGCGGGCGCGCCCCAAGAGTGACCCACCTCGGCACAGCCGGCGGCGACCAGCGCGCGTTCAACGCGGAGCTGGATGAGGCAGCGCGCCTCGCTGGGATCCAGTTCAGCCACCTGAACCTGTTCACCATGCCCAACCACCCGGACCCGGCAGCGCATCTCCTGGAGCAGGACGTGGTCTGGGTCAGCGGCGGTTCGGTGGTGAACCTCCTGGCGGTGTGGCGCGCCCACGGGCTGGATAGCATCCTGCGCACCGCTTGGCAGGAGGGAGTGGTCCTGGCTGGAGTGTCCGCAGGCTCCATCTGCTGGTTCCAGGGCGGCACCACTGATTCTTTCGGTCCGGAACTGCGCGCCGTGGGCAATGGCCTGGCGCTGCTGCCGTACTCCAACGGCGTGCACTACGATTCGGAAGCGCGCCGGCGGCCCCTGGTCCACCGGCTCGTTGCGGACGGAACCCTTGGGGAAACGCATTGCACGGACGACGGCGTGGGGCTGGTTTACCGCGGCACGTCACTTGTGGAGGCTGTGTCCGAGGTCCGGGGCAAGGGCGCGTACAGGGTCACCCGCGGAGAAGGCGGGGACGTGCTCGAGGAGATGGTGGAGCCGCGGTACCTTGGCTGAGCTTCACGAGCTGTCGGCCGTCGCGCTGAGGGACGCCCTGCATTCAGGGGAAGTCTCTGCAAAGGACGCCACCGCCCACTTCCTGGCAAGGGTGGAGCAGCATAATCCGCTGCTGGGCGCATTCGTCACCGTCACAGCGGAACACGCCCTGCGGCAGGCTCTGGCGGCAGATGCCCGGCGTTCCCAGACACCCGCCAGCGCACTGCCCGTCCTGCACGGCATGCCGCTGGCCTTCAAGGACCTCACGGATGTGGCCGGGGTGGTGACCACCCACGGCAGCGCTGCCCTGGACCACAAGCCGGCGCCCGCGGACGCCCCGCTGGTGGCGCACCTGAAGGAGGCTGGTGCGATCTCCCTGGGAAAGACCCAGGTTCCCGAATTCGGCCTGACGGCCTACAGCGAAAACCGCATCGCACCGCCGTCGCGCAATCCCCATGCTTTGAGCAGGAGCTCCGGCGGCTCCTCGGGCGGGAGTGCGGCAGCGGTGGCGGCCAACCTGCTTCCCTTCGCCCCGGGCACCGACGGCGGCGGTTCAGTCCGGATTCCGGCGGCCGCCTGCGGACTGGTCGGGTTGAAGCCGGGCCGGGGCCTGGTGCCTGCCGGGGAAAGCCAGGGCGACCCCGCCAGGCTGGTGGTGGCGGGCCCGCTGGCCCGGAGCGCCGCCGACGCCGCGCTCATGATGGATGCCCTGGTCCCGGGCGCCGCGTTTTTGGATGCGCTGGCGCAGGAGCCCCCGCGGCTGCGGATCGGCGTTACGCTGGACAGCCCGTGGTCCGGAACGTTCCCGTTCACCGCGGAGCCGGAAGCGCTGGAGGCGCTTGAGGCCGGGGAGAAGCTGCTGGAGCACGCAGGGCACAGCGTCACCGAGGCAAGCATCCGCTACGACAACCGGTACCCGGACGCCTTCACCACGGCCTGGACCGCCGGCGTGGGCGCCGCCAGGATCAGCCCCCAGCGGGAAGCGCTGCTGGCCCCGCTGACCCGCACCTTCCGCCGGCGCGCCCAGCAGCGCAGCCCGGCCAAACTGGCGGAAGCGCTCGCGTTCCTGCGGCAGTTCCAGCAGGACACCGTGACGCAATATGCACAGTGGGACCTGCTCCTGATGCCTGCACTGGCACAGACCCCACGCCCGGTGGGCTGGTTCACCGGGACGGCACACGGCGATGAACGCTGGCCTGCAACGCAGTGGCCGGGGGATGCCGACGGCGACTACCGGAAACAGTGCGAATACGCGCCGTGGTCATCCATGGTCAACGTCTGCGGCCTTCCCGCGATCACCGTTCCGGTGCACTGGACGGGCAATGCGGCGGGCAGCGGGCTCCCCATGGGGATCCAGCTGGTGGGACCGATGGGCTCGGAGGCCCTCCTGCTGCGGGTGGCCCACCAGCTGGGATTCTAGCGGGACGGTAGTTGACCTGCGCCTAACGCCCCTTTAACCCTCCCGTAACCTGGCGGGAGCAGACTCTTATCAGCGCCTTTCCGCATCCTCCACCTGGCCAAAGCTCAACGAGGAGTTGCCCATCATGAACGCTGAATTCCCGAGTGCTGCCACTGGACAAGCCGGCGTGGGTGAAGAATTCCGGCCGGACCTGAGCAATGCCACGGTCCGGGAAGACCTGGCAAAAACCGGCCGCTGCGCAATGGTGCACCTTCCCACCGGCAGGACCTGCCTCCGCCCCCTCCGCCACCTTGGCCCCTGCGATTTCCACGGGCCCGAAGAGGCCGAGACGGTCGCCGCCACGGCCCAATAACCGTGGCCCGGGGGCCCGGCAGCGCAGCAGCCTCGCAGCCTGGACAGCAAGGGTGCGGCACCGGGTAGTGCCGGATTGCCTGCAGGGTGTCGACTCTTGGGCACATCGGGAGGACGATTAAGGGGCAGTCACGATAAGGAGGTCTGCGATGTGCTATTCATCCAGCAAGGACTTCGGGTGGGGCGTTAAGAAGGAAACCCACCGCCAGCCTGAAGCCAAGCAGGAAACCCCGGCGGAAACTCCGGCGGAAACTCCGGAGCAGGAAGTCAAGGCACAGGACTACACGTTCTGGGCCTTCCCTAACTGGCGCAGGACGCCACGGCCCAGCACCCCCTCCGGTGAACGGAGCAAGGAAAGGGTCTGACACAGTGCCGGTTGAACACAGTGCCGGTCTGACGAAATGCCGGTCCGGCACAGTGCCGGTTTGATACAGTGCCGAAGTCTCGGGAGGGCCTCCCCAAGGGGCCCTTCCGTTGCGTCCGGACTTGGCCAGGCAGGGCTTGGCCAGACGGAGCCTTCCGCCGCCGGGCCGCCTCTTGCCGGAGAATGGACGCATGCCCGGTTTCTACGTACACGAAGCCACCCTCCGGCTGGACCCCGCCGCCGACTCAGCGGCGCCCGGAGCTGCGATCACCGTAGCCCTGTGCGGCAGCTGGGAGCACCCCCCGCCGTGCCCGCTCGCCGCCCACTACATTGCCGTCCAACAGGACGGACAGTCCGTGAGGCTGCGGACCGTCTTCGCGGCCGATCCACGGCAGGAAGCCGAGGTCCGGCGTCGTATTGACGCTGCGCTTGCCAAAGGATCGCAGCCCAGCCCGGACGGCATCCTGTCCCGCTGGACGCTGGTGGGGACCAAAGCTGCCGAACTGACCACGGCAGAGCTCGAGCACGCGCAACGAATCGCCGGCAGTTAGCAGGCGCGGCGTTGTGCCAGCCGAAACCTCCCCGCTAAGGTGGCATTATAAGCATGCTTATCATCCTGGAAGGGGACGTGAATGAGTGCTGGACAGTACACGCCGGGGACTGACGGACCGATGGAGCCGCGCGACAATGGAACGCCGCCGGCCGACCGGACCGGAACGCCGGGGGTACCCGCCGCGCGCCCCGCAGACTCATCACCTGCCACAACCCCGCCCGCCCCGGCAGGTGCCGGCGAACCCAAGGTGACCCGCGCCGGCGTGGTGTGGGCCGCGGTGGTAGCGGCCCTTGCGCTCCTGATCCTGCTGATTATCTTCATCCTGCAGAACCAGGACCTCGTGCTGGTCAGGTTCCTGGGCTTCGAAGGAAGCTTGCCACTGGGCATGGCACTGTTTATCGCCAGCGTGACCGGCGGGGTCCTGGTGGCGGCGGCAGGCGGCGCGCGCATCCTCCAGCTCCGCGCCAATGCCCGCCGGGCGCGGGCAACGCAGCGAAGGTAGAGCGCCCCGAAGCATCACAAGAGCGGAAAGCCACCGCAGGCTCAGAAGCTCCCGAGGTTGCGGTACTTCCCAGCCCGCGATGCCACCAGCTCGGGCACTGCGATTCCCGCAACCGACCCCAGCTCGTATTCAATCGCGCGCGCCATCCGCTCACAGAATTCTCGCGGCTCCAGGGAGGCGTCGTCGCGTTCATCCACGATGTGGTCCACCAGGCCGTGGGCGTACAGCGACGCAACGTTCACGCCCTGTGCCTGGGCCATGGCAGGGGCAAAGGCCGTGGTCCGGTGGACAATCGCGCTGGCGCCCTCGGGAGGCAGCGGGGACAGCCAGCTGTGCTGGGCGGCGATGGTCCTGTCGGCGGGCAGCAGCGCCAGCGCCCCTCCCCCGGCCCCCTGGCCGAGCAGCACCGAGACCGACGGCGATTCCAGGCCGATCAGCTCGTGCAGCGAGCGTGCGATTTCGCCTGCAAGCCCGCCTTCTTCTGCTTCCTGTGAGAGGGCCGCGCCTGCCGTGTCGATGACCGTGAGCAGCGGCAGCCGAAGTTCCTCCGCGAGTTTCATGCCGCGCCGCGCCTCCCGCAGGGAGCCTGGCCCCATCCCGGCAGCGTCCTTCCGCAGCGGGCGGGCGTGCCCCAGGACGATGCAGGACTGGCTGCCGAAGCGGGCCAGGGCCAGCAGTAGCCCGGGGTCCTTCTCCCCTTGCCCGGTTCCGTTCAGCGGCAGGGCGTCGGTGGCACCGTATTTGAGGAGCTGGCGCAGGTCGGGCCGCCGGGGCCGGCGGGAGATTTCGATCGACGTCCAGGCGTCCACGGGGGCGGGCCGGACGGCCAGGGTGGCAGGTGCGGCAGGCTGGTCAGCCGGCTGGGAGGACTGGTCCTGGCGGGGCGTCAGGATATCCAGCGCCCTGCCCACCAGGTCGGCCAGGTGGCCGGGTTCCACCACGCCGTCGATCAGCCCCTTGTTGAACAGGTTCTCGGCCACCTGCACGTTGTCCGGGAACGTTTCCCCGTGCAGTGCCTCATAGACCCTAGGGCCCAGAAAGCCCAGCAGTGCGCCGGGCTCGGCCACGTTGATGTGCCCCAAAGATCCCCAGGAGGCCATCACCCCGCCGGTGGTGGGGTGGCGGAGGTAGACCAGGTAGGGAAGGCCTGCCTGCCGGTGCGCCCGGACCGCGCCGGTGATCTTGACCATGGACAGGAACGCGAGGGTCCCCTCCTGCATGCGCGTGCCGCCGGACGCGGGCCCGGCCAGCAACGGCAGCCCTTCGGCGGTGGCACGCTCCACGGCAGCCACGATCCGTTCCGCTGCCGCGTGGCCGATGGATCCCGCGAGGAAGGAGAATTCACTGACGATGACCGCCACACGACGGCCGCGGATGAGGCCGGCGCCGGTGATGACGGATTCGTCGGTGCCGCTGCGTTCCCTCGCCTTGGCCAGGTCCCGGGCGTAGTCGTCGGACAGCGCCGGCTCCTGCGCCGGTGTGTCCCAGGAGATGAAGGAGCCCTCGTCCACCACAATGTCCAGCAGTTCCGCGGCGCTGAGGTGCCGCACCTTTTCGGTCGTGGGCATGCTATTTCACCCCGGCGGTGGCGGCAGTTGCATCGGCAGGGACAAGGCCCAGCCACTGCCGGATGGATTCGCCGTCGGCGTCCAGCAGCGGCGGGGCCGCATGCTCGGTGACGGTGGTTTCCGCGGTGTCGCCGGGGGCGAAGAACCGCAGCGGGGGGCCGGGCAGGCTGACTTTGCCGAGCAGCGGGTGGTCGACGTCCACCACCAGGCCCTGGGACGCCACCTGCTCCCAGGCGTACACCTCGTCCAGCGAGCGGACCTTGCCGGCCGGGATCCCGGCGTCGTTAAGCTTTTGCAGCAGTTCCGCGGCGCCGTAGCCGGCAAAGACGCGTTCGACGGCGGCAATCACCCCGGCGCGGTTCCGCACCCTTTCGGCGTTGCTGGCAAAGCCGGGGGCGGCGGGGTCCAGGCCGAAGGCGGCCGCGAAGGAGGCCCACAGCTTTTCGCTGCCGACGCTGATCTGGACGCTGCCGTCCTTGCAGGCGAACAGGCCATAGGGGGCGATGGACGGGTGGTGGTTGCCCTGCGCCTGCGGCACTTCCCCGGCCACGGTGGTGCGGGTGCCCTGGAAGGCGTGGACCCCGATCAGGGATGCCAACAACGAGGTGCGCACCACCTGGCCGTGGCCGGTCCGGTCGCGTTCAACCAGCGCCGCCAGTACCCCGAACGCCCCGTTCATCCCGGCCAGCAGGTCGGCAATGGGGACGCCCACGCGCTGCGGATCGTCCGGACCGGACCCGGTGAGGGACATCAGGCCCGCCTCCCCCTGGAGGATCTGGTCGTACCCGCTGCGCTGCGACTCGGGACCGTCGTGGCCGAACCCCGTGATGGACAGGATCACCAGCCGCGGGTTGAGTTCGTGCATGGCCGCGGTCGAGAAGCCCAGCCGGTCCATGACGCCGGGGCGGAAGTTCTCGATCACCACATCAGCCCGCTTCAGGAGCCCGCGCAGCACGGCCTGGCCGTCCCCGCTCTTGAGGTCCAGGCTGATGGATTCCTTGTTCCGGTTGCAGGACATGAAATAGGTGGACTGCAGGTCGTCCTCGGGTCCTACGAAGGGCGGACCCCAGCCGCGGGTGTCGTCACCGGTTCCGGGGTTCTCCACCTTGATGACGCGGGCGCCCAAATCAGCCAGCATCATGCCGGCATGCGGTCCGGCCAGCGCCCGGCTCAGGTCAACGACCGTGTGCCCGGCCAGGGGGCCTTGGGGGTTGTCAGCTCTGCTCATGTGCTGGTTCCTTTTCTGAAGATGCGATGGGGCCGTGAAGCCGGCCGGTGAGGGGGCTTGGGGCGGCTACAACCAACCGGGGACCACGAGCGCCAGCCAGGCCAGGGCGGGGCCGGCCACGATCACGATGCCGCTGTAGCCGAGGATCTGCTTGTAGAACCGGTCCTTGTCCACGCCCTCGGGCGCGTTGGCCAGGACCAGGGCGCCGTTGGTGGAGAAGGGCGAGACGTCCACGATGGTGGCGGCAACTGCCAGGGCGCAGATCACGCCGACGGCACCAATTTCACCGGTGGACAGGAACGGCACCGCGAGCGGGATAAGTGCGGCCAGGATTGCGGTGGAGGAGGCGAAGGCGGAGACCACGGCACCGATGTAGCAGATGAGGAGGGCCGCGAGGAGGGGCATGCCCATGCCGGCCACGCCGTTGGAGACGAACTCGATGGTTCCGGCTTCCTCCAGCACCCCGACGAATGTCAGCATGCCGCAGATCAGCAGCACCGTGGACCAGCTGATCTTGTTGATTGCACCCTTCTGGGCGGCGGGAGAGACCAGGGCCAGCACGATGGCGATGGTGATGGAGACAAACCCGACGTCAACCTTGAACCCGAGGGCGACGACGGCCAGGGCGATCAGGCCGCCGATGGTCACCAGCTGCGGGATCCGCTGGGACCGTTCCTTGGTGGCGGCCACGCCGTCGCCTGCCGGGTCGCGGGGGCCGTACATGCCGGAGCCGAAGCCCTTGAAGGCAACGTCGCCGGCCTTGGCTCCGACGCTGACGGCCATCCGCGCTTCGGCGGCCTGTTCCACGAAGTGGCTCATCTTGGAGGACAGGAGTGCCCGCCCGCCCAGGACCACAAAGAGCACCAGGGCGATGATGATGTTGAAGACCAGGCTGGACAGGAACAGCGCGGTGGGGCTGAAGGCCAGGTCGGTTTTGGCCAGGATGCCGTTTACGGTGACGCCGTACACGGCGATGGGCGAGAAGCCGCCGGCCTGGGCGCCGTGGATGACCATCATGCCCATCAGCAATGGGCTGATCTTGTACTTCCCGGCGAAGCTGAGGGCGATGGGGGCAATGATTGCGACGGCGGCGGGAGACAGCGCGCCAACGGCGGTGATGACTGCGGTGATGGCGAACATCACCCAGGGAATCAGGGCCACCCGGCTTCCCACGAGCTTGACGGCACCGCGCACCAGGAGGTCGATGGTTCCGTTGTTCTGGGCAATGGCGAACAGGTACGTGACGCCCACGATGGTCAGGAAGAGGCCGCCGGGGAAGTTGGCCAGGATGTCGTTGGTGGACATGCCCAGCACCACGGTGCCGAGCAGGAAGGCGCCAACGAAGGCGAGTGCGCCCATGTTCAGGGGCAGGACGGTGGCAAGCAGGAACATCGCCGCCAGGATGATGATCGACAAGACAGGAGCGGACATCGTTGGTCCTCCATTGGGGAAGAAAAATGTGACGTGAGTAACTGGCTCACTGGACTAGCCTCCTAGACAGTGAGTCTATCTGTCAATAGCTGCCCCCTGTACTCTTGAAGGAACGACGACGGAGCGAGGGCTTTGTGGAGAAGACATCACGGCTTGGACTGGAGCGGGTGACGCGTCCGCGGCTGTACGAACAGCTGGTGGAGCAGATCCTTGCCTATATCGAGTCAGCCCAGCTGGGGCCGGGCGACCTCCTGCCTGCCGAGCGGGACCTCGCCGAGCGGCTTGGGGTGTCCCGCGCCACCCTGGCCCAGGCCCTGGTGGCCCTTGAGGTCCTGGGCGTTATCGATGTGCAGCACGGCACGGGCGCGGTCCTTGCGCGCCGTCCGAGCGTTGCATCCGTCATCAAAGGATTGCGTGAGCACCGGAGCCGGCTGCCGGAGATCGTGGAGGCGCGCAGCACCCTGGAGGTCAAACTGGCTGCGCTCGCAGCGGCCCGCCGCACCGACGACGACTTGAAGGCGATCGACGAGGCCCTGGACGTCATGGCCAGGGAGATCAGCGACGGCGACCGCGGCACCCATGGCGACGAACTCTTCCATCAGGCCATCACGGCTGCGGCCCATTCCTCGGTGCTGGCCCAGCTCATGGCGTTTATCGCGGAGATGATCCTCGAAACACGCATGGAATCGCTGGGCCAGCCGGGCCGGCCCGAGCAGTCCCTTGCCTCGCACCGCAAGATCGCCGATGCCATCCGGGCGCAGGATGCGGAAGGGGCAGCAGAGGCCATGCTGGCCCACATCGACCTCGTTTCGGATGTGGAGCTGCTCCGCTAGACGGCGTCCCTCGAGGCGAGAGCACAACTCCCCGCCAAAAGGTCATGTCCCCCTGGAACGCACGGGGGAATAGCCCATCCGGAGGGGAATTTTGCGCCGACACGCCGGGCTGTCTGGAGCACCGGACAGCCGGGGGCAATGTCCTGTTCTTATCGGGCCGCAAACCCAGTGTGATGGAACCCACGTTTTATCACCCAAGGAGTTTTGGCCATGGCCGCAGGAAGTACAGCCGTAGAGGCACGTTCAATCGAAATGATTCCGCCCGGCGAGCGCCACGGCAGCCCGCGTGGGCAGTTCACGCTCTGGTTTGGCGCCAATGCGCAGATCACTGCCATCGTGGACGGCGCGCTGGCAGTAGTGTTTGGCGCGGACGCGTTCTGGGCAATAGTCGGCCTGCTGGTGGGCAACGTGGTGGGCGGTGCGGTGATGGCCCTGCACTCGGCGCAGGGCCCCAGGCTGGGCCTTCCGCAGATGATTTCCAGCCGTGCGCAGTTCGGCGTCTACGGGGCGGTGATCCCGCTGGTGCTGGTCATCCTGATGTACATCGGATTCGCGTCGACGGGCACCGTCCTTTCAGGCCAGGCGATCAACCTGATGCTCGGGGTGGAGGCGCCCGCCGTCGGAATCCTGATCTTCGGCGCCGCCACCGCCCTGCTGGCCATCCTCGGCTACAAGTACATCCATGCCCTGGGCCGGATCGCCACCGTAGTGGGGCTGGCCGGGTTCCTGTACCTGACGGTGGCGGTCTTCACGAAGTTCGACGTGACGCAGGTGATGATGGTCAAGGGCTTCGAGTGGCCCACGTTCCTGACCGCGATCGCCCTCGGCGCCGGCTGGCAGCTGACCTTCGGCCCCTACGTCGCCGACTACTCCCGCTACCTGCCGGCCAGCACGTCGGAGCGGAAGACCTTTTGGTACACTTTCGCCGGATCGGTGGGCGGCGCGCAGTGGGCCATGACCCTGGGCGCGATCGCCGGCGGCCTCTCCGCAGCCAAGCTGGGCGGTGACTTCCTGAAAAACCAGGTGGGCTACATGGGCGACCTTGCCGGCGGCGGGCTGATCGCCGTCTTCATCTACCTGATGATCGTCACCGGCAAACTCACGGTCAACTGCCTCAACGCGTACGGGGCCTTCATGTGCGGCGTCACCATCAGCACCGCCGTCAACCGCCGCGACTCGGTGTCCAAAACACTGCGGATTGTGTTCATTGTTGCGGTGATCAGCGCCAGCGTCCTCATCGCGCTCTTCGCCAGCAAGGATTTCCTGAACCTCTTCAAGAACTTCGTCCTGCTGCTGCTGATGGTGTTCACGCCCTGGTCGGTGATCAACCTCGTGGACTACTACAAGATCTCCCGCGACCGCCTGGACATCCCGGCGCTGTACAACCCGGACGGACGGTACGGCCGCTGGAACGCGGCTGCGCTGGTCTCGTATGGAGTCGGCGTCGTAATCCAGATCCCGTTCCTGGCGCAGGCGCTGTACACCGGTCCCGTCACCAAGTTGCTGGGCGGCGCGGACATCTCCTGGCTGGTGGGGATCGTGGTCACCCTCGCCATCTACTACCCCTGGGCCAAGGCCACCAACCGGGCGCCCGCGGAGTCCATCTACCCGCCCGCTCCGGCGGAGGACAGGGTTCCGCTGGCAGCCGCGGGCAAAGCCTAAAAGCCGGATGCCCTATCACCTCTGGTCCCTAAAACCGTGTCTTAGGGACCAGACGTGATAGCGCATCCGGGGGTTAGAAGGTGCCCGTCGACGTGGTGCCGGCGTATGCCAGACCGATAATGAGCAGCAGCCAAAAGGCGCCGTAGCCAAGCAGGCACAGATAGCCCAGGACCAGGCCGGTGATGGACATGCCCTTGCCGGACGGCTCCCGCTTGAGCGCCATGTGGCCCGTGACGATCGCCGCGATCTGCGGCAGGAGCAGCCAGCCCATGATCACGGAGGCGATGCCGCACACCATGCTGGCGATGCTCAATGTTTTTGGCTCGGCCGGCATCCCGTAATAGGCGGGCTGTCCGTACGGAGCCGGTTGCGGATAAGCGCCGGCCGGCCGTCCGTACGGATTCCCGCCGTGCTGGTCGCCACCGTAGTGATTTTCAGGGTATTGATTGCCGGGGTACTGGCTGCCCGGGTACTGGCTCGCACCCTGGTTCTGATGATCCGAGCCGTAAGGCGGCACGAAGCGGGGCGGTTCATAGCCCGACGGCGGCACGTTGGGTTGCGGGTCTGCGCCCGGGTAGTCAGGCCCCGGATATTCAGGGCGCCGGGCAGGCTGGTCAGTCAAGGTTTCCCCCTAGGATTTTGATTCCCAGCCTACCGCCGAACCGTCCTCCGGAACCCGTCAGTGCACTACAAGCCTGATGGCGAGCACCAGCATCAACACCCCGATGGCCAGGTCCACCCAGCGCCAGGTCCGCGGGCTGCCGAGGACCCCCGCCAGCCTCCGCGCCCCATACCCCAGGGCGGAGAACCAGAGCACACTGCCGGTGACGGCGCCGCCTGCGAAGATCCACCGCGTACCGGAGCCCTGCTGGTTGGCCAGGCTGCCCAGCAGCACCACCGTATCCAGGTAGACGTGGGGGTTCAGGAAGGTCAAGGCGACCGCAGTGGCAACCACCGAGTGCTTCGATCGCGGAGGCTGCTCGGTCAGCGACGAGGGCTTCAACGCCGCCATGAAGGACCGGACCGCAAACCACAGCAGGTAGGCAGCCCCGCCCCAGCGCAGCACCTCCAGGGCCTCCGGAAAACGGGTGACCAGGGCACCGATGCCGGCAGTGCCGCCAAGAATCAGCAATGCATCGCCCGCCATGCACACGGCCACGACCGCACCCACATGTTCCCGCCGGATTCCCTGGCGGAGCACAAAGGCGTTCTGCGCCCCGATCGCCACGATCAGCGCGAGGCCGGTCAGAAGTCCCGTTATCCCTATAGTCCACATGCTTCGACGCTAAAGGGACCGTATGATGAAGACAAAAAACAGATTCTTCTGTTCCATTAGAATTTCTTCATGAACTTCGAGCGCCTGAAGGCACTGACCGCAGTGGTTGACGAGGGGACTTTCGAGGCTGCAGCGGACGCGCTGCGGATCACCCCGTCCGCCGTGAGCCAGCGGATCAAGGCCCTGGAAGCCTCGGCGGGCCAGGTCCTGGTGCACCGCCGGGTGCCGTGCACGGCCACTGACGCCGGCATGCTTTTGCTCCGCATGGCCCGCCAGGTGCAGGTGCTCGAGGCGGAGGCATCGAACGCCCTGGGCAGCGGCGGGTCGTCCCGGACCCACCTGCCATTGGCCGTCAATGCGGATTCGCTGGCCACCTGGTTCGTTCCGGTTTTGGCAGAGGCCGCCGAATGGGATGACACCACCATCGACCTCCATGTCGAGGACCAGGGATACAGCAGCCAGCTCCTGCGGGAAGGGGAAGTGATGGGCGCAGTAACCTCGGATCCCGTTCCGGTGAGCGGCTGCCGGGTAGAGCTGCTGGGGCATATGCGCTACATCCCGGTGGCCGCCGCCGGACTGCATGGCCGGTTCACCACTCCGGAGGGCCCGGACTGGGCGGCGATGCCCGTGCTGAAGTTCAACGCCAAGGACACCCTCCAGCGCCAGCTGCTCGATGCCAAAGGTATCCAGCAGCCTCCGCCCACGCACACCGTTCCGTCCTCGGAAGGATTCCTCGCCGCCGCCCGGGCCGGACTGGGGTGGGGAATGATCCCGGAGCTGCAGCTCACCGGAGAGATCGCCGATGGGTCCCTGGTCCGCCTGGAGGACAGCCACGAGGACGTAGCCCTCTACTGGCAGTCCTGGACCCTGGACTCCGAAGGACTCAACCGCCTCACGGCCACCGTCCGGCAGGCCAGCAGCAAACTGCTGGTTCCGGCCCGCTCCCGGCTTGGCACGGAACAGCCGCGGTCACGTGCCGGCCGCGGGGCTAGTACCCCCAGTACGGCAGGATATAAACGGCGAAAATGACGAACGCGGCGAGCAGCGCGAGGCGTCCCGCACCGGCTCCCGCATGCTGGTGGGCCTTAACGTTCCGGCCCTGCCGCACCCCGGCTGCCTTAAGGTGGCGGCCCGCCGGATGCCGGGCAGAGCTCCCGCTCCTGTTCGTGGTGTGCTTGCCCGCCGCGGGGCCACCTTGGGAAACGGAGTCCTGAGCCGATGCCTGTTCAGTATCAGCGCCCTTGCCCGCCGGCCCACGTGGCGGCAGGGCCCCTGTTGGGTGGACCACGGTTCCTGGCCGGACGTTCCGGAAGGCCGTGATCCCCGGCTCCTGCTCATGCGTGAGCTCCTGGCCCAGATGCTCGTACAGTCCCACCACGGCCTGCTGGTCCAGAACGGGCGGCAACGACTCGATGGCCCCCACCAAACGCTGGGATCCCGCGACCGCGACGTCGGAGCTGGTGATGCCGAAGAGGTCCGGCTGCGCGGCCATGCAGATGAGGGGGCGGACCAGCCTGCGATGCGGCGGGTCAACCACCGAGGCCACCGCGGCGCACTGGGCCAGCGCGCCTTCCACCGCCTGGGTGCGGGCGTAGCGCCCCTGCCACAGCACCCCGGAGGCAACGCGCACTTCGCCGGTCCAGTTTTTTGCGTCCACCACCACAACCCCGCCAGGCCCAACCAGGACGTGGTCAAGATTTGCTTTGGGGCGCCCGGGCCAGTGCACGTCGTGCAGCACATACCAGCCGCGCGGAACCAGCTCGCTCAGCTTGTCCGCCACCACCTGTCCGCCCGCGGCCCCTGCATCCCACGCCTTTGTGGCATGCTCGGCCTGGTCGAGCCGGCGCTTGAGCCTGGCAACCCTCTCAGCGGCCAGCCTGGACTGCTCGGCTGCTCCGTCTCCTGCCCCCATGGCCGTCCCTGCTTCCCTGCCGGAGGGACGAGGGCGGCAGGCCGCCGTCGTCCATTGCTTACGGATGTTTTTCCCGGTTTTTTCGAACGTAACAGTGCCGGCAGGCCCCGGTATATAAGTACTTTGCGGGGCCTGTACTCAGGTTGGCTACTTGGTTAACGTCCCACCGGTTCATGACGCGGCGCCGTCACAGGTGCCCGGATTCCGGCGGGTTCGTTTTGACTGCCGCGAGGTTCTGGCATGCTGGTGCCATGGCTAGCCGCGCGGGTACAGTTGCCCAACCCCAGGACCTTGTTGACATCACTGCGCTCCTTGACGCGTATTACGACCTCACCCCGGACCTGGGTGATCCAGGCCAGCGGGTGGTGTTCGGTACCTCGGGCCACCGCGGCTCCAGCCTCAAGGCATCCTTCAACGAGAAACACATCGTCGCCATCACCCAGGCCATCGTTGAATACCGGGCGGCGCAGGGCGTTACCGGGCCGCTGTTCCTGGCCAAGGACACGCACGCGCTGAGCGAGCCGGCACAGAACTCCGCACTGGAGGTGCTTGCCGCCAACGGCGTCCAGGTCCTCATCGATGCCCGCCACGGCTACACCCCCACCCCGGCCCTGAGCCACGCGATCCTCACCTATAACCGCAACGCCGGACCCGGAGCTCCGCAGGCGGACGGCATCGTGGTCACTCCCAGCCACAACCCGCCGGCTGACGGCGGCTTCAAGTACAACCCCCCGCACGGCGGACCCGCCGATTCCGACGCCACCGGCTGGATCGCCAACCGCGCCAACGAATTGCTCGAAAACGACCTGCGCGGCGTGAAGCGCGTCCAACTGGCCGATGCGCTGGCCGCGGACACCACCGGCAAGTTCGATTTCCTCAGCAGCTACGTGGACGACCTTCCCTCCGTCCTGAACCTGGACGCCATCCGCGACGCCGGCGTACGGATCGGGGCCGACCCCATGGGCGGCGCAGCGGTGGACTACTGGGGCGAGATCGGCGAACGCCACCACCTGAACCTCACCGTGGTGAACCCCACGGTGGACCCGCAGTGGGCGTTCATGACCCTGGACTGGGACGAAAAGATCCGGATGGACTGCTCATCGCCCGCGGCCATGGCGTCCCTGATCAAGCGGATGTCCGACGGCGGTTCTGCCTTCGATGTGGCCACCGGCAACGATGCGGATGCGGACCGCCACGGCATCGTCACCCCCGACGGCGGGCTGATGAACCCGAACCACTACCTCGCCGTCGCCATTGACTACCTCTACCGGAACCGCAGCGGCTGGAACCCCGCCTCGGTGGTGGGCAAGACCCTGGTGTCCTCCTCGATCATCGACCGCGTGGCCGAAAGCCTGGGGCGCAAGCTCGTGGAGGTGCCGGTCGGCTTCAAGTGGTTCGTGCCCGGGCTGCTCTCCGGCGAGGGTGCCTTTGGCGGCGAGGAATCTGCCGGCGCCTCCTTCAACAAGAAGGACGGCAGCGTGTGGACCACGGACAAGGACGGCATCCTGCTGGCCCTGCTCGCCTCGGAGATCACGGCTGTGACGGGCAAGTCCCCTTCACAGCTGTACAAGGGCCTGACCGACCAGTTCGGCGCCCCCGTTTACGCACGCATTGATGCAGCAGCCACCCGTGAGCAGAAGGCGGCACTCGGCAAGCTGTCGCCGTCGGACGTTACCGCCACTCAACTGGCCGGCGAGGCCATCACCGCCAAGCTCACCGAGGCACCCGGCAACGGCGCGTCCATCGGCGGGCTCAAGGTGGTCACCGAGAACGCCTGGTTCGCGGCGCGCCCGTCCGGCACCGAGGACGTGTACAAGATCTACGCAGAGTCCTTCAAGGGCGAGGAGCACCTCAAGCAGGTCCAGGCCGAGGCCAAGGCGCTGGTGGACGGCGTCATCGCCTAGAGCCGGCGTCCGGTTCCCGGCTCCACAGCCGGAGCACGCGCCGGATGGTGTGGTCACCATCCGGCGCCATGTCCACCAAGGCGATCCGGTCAAGCACGACGGCGTCTCCGGGGTGAAGGCGCTTTACTCCCGCTCCTGCAGCGCCGTGGTGGGAGACGTGCGGGCGGTAGCCGGAGAGCGTGTGGCGCGGGGTCAGGATGGTGGCGCCCAGGTCCGTGACCGCATGGACGAGCTGCTCGTGCAGTGCCTGGAGGGCGGGGTGCGGGTCCACCAGGCTGACGGGCACGGTTCCGTTCCTGCCGAAGGCCGCGTCCTCCCCCACTGTCAGGCCGGCACCGAGGGCCTCGGATGCGTGCGGGCCGGCCTGTTCTGCCAGGCGGACGATGGCGTCGGCACTGTCCGGAGAGCCGACGTCGAACCTCACCAAAGTAATGTGCAGCGGCCACGCGGACCGCAGGAACACCTGGCCTTCAGCCACCGGCTCGACGAACGCCACGAAGATGAGGTTCCGCATCGGCATAGGCACAGTTTCCCACTCCTTAACCACCGATGCTCTATCACTTATGGTCCTTTCCGGGCGGCCGGAAGGACCATAAGTGATAGAGCATTCGGGGTTTCGACAGGCTCAACCACCGCCTGGGGGGGGGTTAGACGGTGCGGACGACGTCCTCGTAAGCGAACTTGGGCTTGGCTTCGCCCCAGGCGTCCTCGGCAGGCTGGCCGATGTTGACCACCAGGAAGCTCTTCTGGTCGCCGGCCGGGAAGAAGGCCTCGTCGATGGCACCGAAGTCCGCGCCGGTCATGGGGCCGGCCGCGAAGCCGAGCGAGCGGACCGCCAGGATGAAGTAGCCGGCCTGCAGGTGGGCGTTGTTGTTGCCCGTGGCCGCGGCGAGCTCAGGGTTGGCGTCGTACATGGCCTTGGGGGCGTTGTAGCCGGGGAGGAAGTTGTCCCACTGGCCGGCCCAGTCGGTGTCGTAGCTGAGGATGGCCACCAGCGGGGCGGACGCGGTCTTGGCGCGGTTGCCGGGCATCAGGGCGTCCACGAGCTTGGCGCGGGCCTCATCGGAGCGGACGTAGGTGACGCGCAGCGGCTGGGAGTTGAAGGCGGTGGGGCCGAACTTGGTGAGTTCGTAGATGGCCTGGGCCTGCTCTTCGGGTCACTTCCCCCTGGAAGGAGTTGGCGGTGCGGGCCTGGGCGAAAATGGCGTCGACGGCGGCCGGATCGATAACCGCTTCTTCATGTGCAATGGTCATTGGCATACCTTTCGCTGCGCCGCCCCGCCTGCCGGAGTGGCCTCTCTGCTGTCCATAGTTGCAACTTCAAGTTCTCCCGCCCTCTTCCCGTGACGGTACGTGACCTTCGGCACAGCCTTGCCGGGCGGTATTCTGGTGGCAGTTCATCTTCGCCATCGGCGGCAACCCCCTGTGAAAGGCCCAGCCCATGAGCATGCTCGGAATCAAGTGGAAGCTGCACGGCACCGGCAAATCCATCAAGCCCGGCCACGTGGTGGCGCCTGACGAGCGGCTGGCCTGGCCGCTGACCATCGGCGTGGGCATGCAGCACGTGGTGGCCATGTTCGGCGCAACATTCCTGGTCCCCATCATCACCGGAATGCCGCCGGCCACCACCCTGTTCTTCTCCGGCATCGGCACGCTGCTGTTCCTGGTGATCACCAAGGGCCGCGTGCCCAGCTACCTCGGCTCCAGCTTCGCGTTCATCGCCCCCATCATGGCGTCCCAGCAGCAGTTCGGCGTGCCCGGCGCCCTGGGCGGAGTGGTGCTCGCCGGCGCGGCGCTGGCCCTCGTGGGCGCCATCGTGCAGAAGTTCGGCGCAGGCTGGATCAACCGCCTCATGCCGCCCATCGTCACCGGCGCCATCGTGGCGCTCATCGGCCTTAACCTTGCCCCCGCCGCCAAGCAGAACTTCGACGCCGCGCCCGTCACCGCCGTCGTCACCCTCGCCACCATCATCCTGGTCAGCGTCCTCTTCCGCGGGATCCTGGGCCGGCTCAGCATCCTGGTGGGCGTGGTGGTCGGATACCTCGTGGCCATGCTCCGCGGCGAGGTCAGCTACGACAAGATGGAGGCCGCCGCCTGGGTGGGCCTTCCGCAGTTCCAGACCCCCGAGTTCCACATCGGCGTCCTTGGCCTGTTCGTGCCGGTGGTCCTGGTGCTGGTGGCCGAGAACATTGGCCACGTGAAGTCAGTGGCCGCCATGACAGGGCAGAACCTCGACGGCGTCTCCGGACGTGCGCTGATGGCCGACGGCGCCGCAACCGTCCTCGCCGGCTTCGGCGGCGGCTCGGGAACAACCACCTACGCTGAAAACATCGGCGTTATGGCCGCCACCAAGGTCTACTCGACGGCGGCCTACTGGGTGGCGGGCATCTTCGCCATCCTGCTGAGCTTCTCCCCCAAGTTCGGCGAACTCATCGCCACCGTCCCGCCGGGCGTCCTGGGCGGCGCCGCCACCATGCTGTACGGCATGATCGGCATCCTGGGCGTGAAGATCTGGGTCCAGAACAAGGTGAACTTTTCGAACCCCGTGAACCTGACCACGGCAGCCGTGGCCCTGATTATCGGCATCGCTGACTACACCTGGACCATCGGCGAGCTGACCTTTACCGGCATCGCTTTGGGCTCGGCCGCGGCATTGGTGATCTACCACGGAATGAAGGCCATCGCGAAGGCCCGGGGCACCGTGGCCGAGCCGGAGTCCGAACAGGCAGGCCTGCCGCCGGCAGCCAAGGCCGCGGCCAACGACGCCACCAAGCGGGCGCCGAAGAAGCGCTAGGCGCTTACACCTGCAGGCTGCGGGGCGACCCCGCTCAGGCCACCTCGTCCGATTCCTCCCCTTCCACGTCGCGTTCGACGGCGGCGCCCTTCGCGGCGCTGCGCCCGGCCGGGTGCCCCGGGGGGAACGGTCCCGGGCGTCCCAGGCCGAAGATGGGTCCCGGCTGTGGGCGCTTCGCCACCAGGGAATCATCGTCGGGACGGGGGTGCAGGCGCCGCAGCACCCAGGGAAGGAAATACTGCCGCGCCCAGATCAGGTCCTCCGCCCGGGCCTGGGTCCAGCCCTGGACCGGCAGCGGCCGGGGCTGGAGGGGCTTGAGGGTGTGCGGAACACCCAGCGCGTTGAGTGTGGCCACCGCTACGGCATGGTGGCCCAGCGGCGAAAGGTGCAGCCGGTCCCGGTCCCACATCCTGCCGTCCTGCAGCTCCGGCAGGCACCACAGGTCCACCATGATGGCGTGGTGCCGCAGGCCAATCCTGTGAAGGTGCTCGTTGTAAATAGCCACCCTTCCGCGGATCTGGCTGAACACGGGAATATCACCCCAGTCCGGCCCCGCGAAAAGGAGGACTGTGGCGCCGGTTCCGGTCACCAGGCCCACCGCCTCATCCATCTTTTCCGCGAGCTTGTCCGGATCGCCGAGCCGGAAGATCACGTCGTTTCCACCCCCGGACATGCCAATCAGGTCCGGCTTCAGGGCCAGCGCAGGAGCCAGCTGGCGGTCCAGGATCTGCCCCAGCAGCATGCCCCGCACGGCAAGGTTGGCGTACGCAAAGTCCGGCTGCCCGTCGCTCAACTCCTCCGCCACCCGGTCCGCCCAGCCCCGGAGGCCGCCCTGGCTGCGCGGTTCAGGGTCTCCCACGCCCTCGGTATAGGAATCGCCGATCACCACGAAGCGGCGCCAGGGGTGCCGTTCCCCCGCCCCGGTGCCGGCCCGCAGGTCCTGCTCTTCGGTCGTCATGCCGTCCTCCTTCGTGGACGCGACGGCGGGCGCTGCTTCTTTGCGGCCCCCGCCCCAGGTGGCATCTGTGGCTGTTGATCCAGCTCGGCCGGCGCAGGCAGGCGCCAGTCCGCCGCGCCGTCGGGTATGTCCTGCTGCGGCTGTGGAGGCTCTGCGGCAGGCCGGTCTGCCAAGGGCAGGTCCATTGCCGGCCCGCCCATTCCCGCTGCCGCTCCAGGCACCACCACGTTCAAGGCGGCGTCCCGCAGGTCCAGTTCATGGTGCAGCGCCTGCGTCTGCAGGAACCGGAGGGCACCCTCCCGGCTGAGGCCGTACTCGTTCATCAGGCTGCGCACGGCCAGGTCCACCAGCACCAGCGAGCTCTGCACCACGGCGATTCCCGCCGTCGCTTCCGCCCGCTCGGCCACCCTGACCACCACGCGCAGGGCGCGGGCCACCTGCTGCACGTAGTTGCGGCTCCGCAGGAGGTCGTCGCTGGTGAACGTGTGGGGCTCGGAGCCGTAAAGGTTGATGGCCGCGCTCGCCCCGCCTTCGGAGACGATGGGCGCGGACAGGAGCGACTGGACGCCGTGGCCCGCGGCCGCACTGGAGTACCCCGGCCAGCGCCTGTCCCGGCTGAGGTCGGAGAGCAGGACGAATTCGCCCGTCCGCAGCGCCTCCATGACCGGGCCGTCCGCAAAGGAGCACTGCTCCCGGTCCGCCTCGCGCGCCTGGTCGGTACTGGCGGCAAGCGTGTGCGCCTTACCCAGGCGGAAGAGGGTGGCCGCCCAGCTGATGCCGCGGCTTTCACCCTTGATGTCCGTCATGAAGTCACGGGTGACTTCCCAGAGGTAGGTCTCGACGTCCTTGCTGTCGAATACCGGCTCCGGTGGCATTGGAAGAGGTCCCCAGCCAACCTGCCCCGAGGGTTCAGCGGCCATACTCCATGCCTTGCTTGAAGCGCTTCGGCCTACTGCAAAACCTTGTTCTAAGAATACGTCCCCCAGCCACGTTGGCGGGAGCCCGGCGGGACTTTGGCTGCCTCAGGCCCACACTTGGTAGCCGGTGGACTTGTCGAAGAGCCGGCGCGTACTGATGCCCGCACCGGCTATCCACAGGACCGAATCGTCTTCCGAGGCCTGGTCAACCACCCCGGTCATGACGTGCTCGCCCAGCAGCCACACTTCAACGGTGTGGCCGGTCAAGCGCGCCCAGTCACCGCGCATTCCACGTCCGTTCTGGCTGCCGGACGTGCCCTTCTTCGTCCTGGTGAGGCTGCCGCCTGCGGAAACCGTGTCTGCGGATGCGCCTGGTTTCATATGTTCCTCCACCGTCCGGGCGCCAGGCTTCGTCATCCTGGGCACCATACGAGCTGATATTTCATTGATATATCAAAAGTCAGCTCAAGTATGTTGCAGGTCACATTTCCTGTCAATGAGGCCCCGGCACCCATAGCGCACCGGGTCAAAACTTAGGCGCTGAAAAGCGCCTCCCGGACCGCGTGTTCGAATCCGCTCACGTGCACCCGCGCCAGGTCGGCAGCCCTGGCCTCGTCACCCTCGATGACGGCGCGGAGCAGGTCGAGGTGTTCGTGCACATGGAGGGAAAGATCCGGAAGACGGTCGATGACCATGCACCAGATCCTGGTGGCCAGGTTGTCATAGCGGATGAGGATGTCCTCAAGGTGGGGATTCGCTGCTGCCGCGTAGATGCCCTGGTGCACGCGGGCGTCCAGCCTCAGCGTTTCAGTCACCGAGGCGGCGCCGGCATCAAAGGCCTCAACATCTTTGAGGATGGCCCGCAGCTGTGCCCGGACGGCTTCAGTTGCCACCCGCGCAGCACGCGAGGCCGCAAGGGGCTCAAGCTGGGCGCGTATTTCCGAGATGAACGAAAGATCCGTGACGTCCACGCGAGTGGCGAATGTGCCGCGCCGCGGGTAGGTGACCACCAGGCGGTCCAGCTCCAGCCGCTTCAGGGCTTCCCGGATGGGCGTGCGGCCCACGCCAAGGGCTTTGGCAAGAGAGTCGTCATTGAGGAGTTCACCGGGCTTGATGTCCAGCATCAGGAGCCGGTCGCGGATGCTCTCATAGGCCACATCCGCAAGGGACTTCCTGCTGACATCGTCAGCTACCGCCAAAGTTTCAAACGCCACGCTAGGACCCCTTCCTCGGGCCAGAAATGACTATTGACCTCACTCATGGACCAGTATACGCTGATCTCCAACCTAATATATCAGTCCGATACACAGGGATATATCTTTGAAGGAGGAGGGGACATGACCCTCATGCAAACAGAGTCATCAGCTGCTGTACTTGCGCAACCGGTCCAGGAGCAGGCGCAGAAATTCGTACTCACACTGTCGTGCCGCGAGCGCGCCGGGATCGTCCAGGCCGTGACTACCTTCCTGTTCGAGCGGGGCTTCAACATCGACGAACACCAGCAGTTCGACGACAGCCTGCGTGAGACCCTGCACCTGCGCACCGCGTTCTCAGGTTCCCCCGATTACACCCCGGACATGCTCGAAGAAGAGTTCCGTTCCATCGCCGACCGTTTCGACATGAAATTCAGCTTCCATGACCAGACCCAGCAGCGCGTCCTGGTGATGGTGTCCAAGTTCGGCCACTGCCTGAACGACCTCATCTTCCGCTGGCGCGGCGGCACCCTGGGCGGTGACCTGGTCCTGGTGGTTTCCAACCACGAGACCCACCGCGCCATGGCGGAAGCAGCCGGCCTGCCGTTCATTCACATCCCCGTGACGGCAGACACCAAGGCCGACGCCGAGCGCCGGCTCCTGGACCTGGTGGAGGAGTACAACGTGGACCTGGTGGTCCTGGCCCGGTACATGCAGGTGCTTTCCAACGACCTGTGCCGGTCACTGGAAGGCCGTGCCATCAACATCCACCACTCCTTCCTCCCTGGCTTCAAGGGCGCCCGCCCCTACCACCAGGCCTATGACCGCGGCGTCAAGCTGGTGGGCGCCACCGCCCACTACGTCACCGCAGACCTGGATGAGGGACCCATCATCGAGCAGGAAGTGATCCGCGTGGACCACAGCTATGGTCCGTCGGCATTGTCCACGGTGGGGCAGGATGCGGAAGCACTCGCGCTGTCCCGGGCTGTGCGATGGCACTGCCAACACCGCGTGCTGCTGGATGAGTCCAGCACGGTCGTGTTCCGGTAACGGGCCGCGCCCCATCAACAGACTTAGACACGAACAGCAGCAGGAGCAACCACATGGAATCGTCGCCACGCATTGTCATCATCGGAGCCGGCATCGTCGGCACCAACCTCGCCGATGAGCTCGTCACCAGGGGCTGGAACAACATCACGGTCCTGGACCAGGGCCCGCTCAACATGCCGGGCGGGTCAACCTCCCACGCCCCCGGCCTGGTCTTCCAGACCAACCCGTCCAAGTCCATGGCACTGTTCGCCAAGTACACGGTGGAAAAGCTGCTGTCCCTGACCGAGGACGGCGTCAGCTGCTTCAACCAGGTGGGCGGCCTGGAAGTCGCCACCACGGAGACGCGCCTTGCCGACCTTAAGCGCAAGCTCGGGTATGCACAATCGTGGGGCATCGACGGCAGGATCCTCTCCCGTGAGGAGTGCAAGGAGCTCTACCCGCTGATCAATGAGGAAGACATCCTGGGTGGCCTCCACGTCCCCACCGATGGCCTGGCACTTGCAGCCCGTGCCGTGCAGTTGCTGATCAAGCGCACCGAAGCCGCCGGCGTGAAGTACATCGGCAACACCGAGGTGACCGGTATCGAGCAGGCAAACCGCCGCGTGACCGGCGTCGAGACCTCCGACGGCGTGATCCCTGCGGACATCGTGGTTTCCTGCGCCGGCTTCTGGGGCGCCAAGGTGGGCGAGTTGATCGGGATGTCCGTTCCGCTCCTCCCGCTGGCACACCAGTACGTCAAGACCACCCCCGTACCCGCCCAGAAGGGCAAGAACGAACTGCCGAACGGCGCCCAGCTGCCCATCCTGCGCCACCAGGACCAGGACCTCTACTACCGCGAACACGGTGACCGGTACGGCATCGGCTCCTACGCCCACCGCCCCATGCCCGTGGACCTCGACGAGCTTGGAAGCCTCAAGCCGAATGAGATCAGCGAGCACAACATGCCCTCACGCCTGGACTTCACGCTGGAGGACTTCCTGCCCGCGTGGGAAGCAAGCAAGCAGATCCTGCCGGCACTGCGGGAAAGCGAAATCGAGGATGGCTTCAACGGCATCTTCTCCTTCACCCCCGACGGCGGTTCGTTGGTGGGCGAATCCAAGGAACTGGACGGCTTCTTCGTTGCCGAGGCCGTGTGGGTTACGCACTCCGCAGGCATCGCCCGCGCCGTGGCCGAACTCCTCGTGGAGGGCAAGTCCCGCATCGACCTGGGCGACTGCGACATCCACCGGTTCGAAGACGTGCAGCTCACCCCCGAATACGTCAGCGAGACCTCGCAGCAGAACTTCGTGGAAATCTACGACGTCCTCCACCCGCTGCAGCCCAAGCTCTCCCCCCGCAACCTGCGGGTCAGCCCCTTCCATGCCCGGCACAAGCAGCTGGGCGGGTTCTTCCTGGAGGGCGCCGGATGGGAGCGTCCCTACTGGTTCGAAGCCAACGCAGACCTCCTCAAGGAGATGCCCGCCGACTGGCAGCCGCCCGCCAGGGATGCCTGGTCCGGAATGTTCAGCTCCCCCATCGCCGCAGCCGAAGCGTGGAAGACCCGTACCGCCGTCGCCATGTACGACATGACCCCCCTCAAGCGCCTTGAGGTTTCCGGCCCCGGAGCCCAGAAGCTGCTGCAGGAACTGACCACCGCGGACATGTCCAAGAAGCCCGGCGCCGTCACCTACACCCTTCTGCTGGACCACGCAGGCGGCATCCGCAGTGACATCACCGTGGCCCGCCTGAGTGAAGACACCTTCCAGCTCGGCGCCAACGGCAACATCGACACCGCCTACTTCGAGCGGGCAGCCCGGCACCAGACCGAAAACGGCACGGCCAGCGACTGGGTCCAGGTCCGCGACACCACCGGCGGCACCTGCTGCATCGGCCTCTGGGGCCCGCTCGCACGCGAGGTGGTGGGTGCGGTCAGCAGCGACGACTTCTCCAACGACGGGCTGAAATACTTCCGGTCCAAGAATGTGGTCATCGGCGGTGTGCCGGTCACGGCCATGCGCCTGTCCTACGTTGGCGAACTGGGCTGGGAGCTCTACACCAGCGCGGACAACGGCCAGCGCCTCTGGGACGCGCTGTGGAAAGCAGGCCAGCCCTTCGGCATAATTGCAGCCGGCCGGGCAGCCTTCAGCTCCCTCCGCCTGGAAAAGGGCTACCGTTCCTGGGGCACCGACATGACCACCGAACACGACCCCCTCGAAGCAGGCCTGGGATTCGCCGTCAAGATGGCCAAGGACAACTTCGTCGGAAAGGCAGCCCTGGAAGGCCGCACGGAGGAGAACTCCGCCCGGCGCCTGCGGTGCCTCACGGTCGACGACGGCCGGTCCATCGTGCTGGGCAAGGAACCTGTGTTCTACAAGGACCAGGCCGTCGGCTACGTGACGAGCGCCGCGTACGGCTACACCGTGCGCAAACCGATCGCCTACGCCTACCTCCCAAGCGCTGTGTCAGTGGGCGACTCGGTGGAAATTGAGTACTTCGGACGGCGCATTGTTGCCACCGTCACCCAGGATCCGCTGTACGACCCCACCATGACCCGGCTCCGCGGCTAAGCCATGATCAGCGAAGAGACGATCGGCAGCTACCTCACCCGGCTGGCCTCACGGCAGCCCACCCCGGGCGGCGGCGCGGCAGCCGCGCTGCACGCCGCCCAGGGTGCAGCCCTGGTGGCTATGGTGGCCCGCTACACCACAGGCGGCAAGTACGAGCAGCACGCCGCCCTGGTGCAGCGGATCACCCAGGCCGCGGACGATCTGGTCAATGAGGCAGTGGGCCTGGCCGACGCCGATGAGCAGGCCTTCCAGGCTGTGATCGACGCCTACAAGCTCCCCGCGACGACGGACGAACTCAAGGCCGCGCGCGCCGCCACCATTGACGCCGCGCTCGTCCAGGCGGCACAGACACCGGCGCACCTCGTCACTGTTGCCGGTGCCGTCGTGGAGCTTGCAACGGAACTGTTTGACGTCGCGAACGCGAACGTCATCAGCGACGTCGCGGCCGCCGCCGACGCCGCCCGCGCAGCCGCAACCACCGCACGGGTGAATATCGACATCAACGTGGTGGCCATCAAGGACCCCGGGGCACGCGCCGGGCTGGCCCAGCGGACGGACGGCCTGGAGGACAAAGTGGTCATGGCAGCCGACGCCCTTGCGGCACGCGTACGTGAAAGGATCCTTCGTTGAGCACTGAAACCGCAACGTTGTCGGGAACGTCCCTCGCCGGGATCATCCGTGAAAGGACGCAGGACGAGGCCCGGACCCTGGAACAGCACGGCGTGCGTCCCGTCCTCGCGGTGGTGATGGCCACCGATGACGAATCGACGCGCTGGTACGTGCGCTCCATTGAGCGCGCAGCAGAACGCGCCGGCATTGGTTGCCGGGTCCTCGACCTGGGCCATGACGCCACCGAGCAGGTGCTGGCCAGTGTCCTGCGGGACCTGGCCGCCGAGCCATCCGTGAACGGCATCATCCTGCAAACGCCGCTTCCCGCGGGGGTGCGCGCGGACGCCCTGGTGGGGCTCATCGCGCCGGAGAAGGACATTGACGGAGCCAATCCGCTGAGCCTCGGCAGGCTGGCCGTGGGCCAGCCCGCGTTCGCACCGGCCACCGCCCGGGCGGTCGTGGAAATCCTTGACCACTACGCCGTCCCGGTGGCGGGCCGGAACGCCGTGGTTGTTGGCCGGTCCGCGGTGGTGGGAAAGCCGCTGTCCCTGTTGCTGCTGGAACGCGACGCGGCGGTCACGGTCTGCCATTCCAGGTCGGGTCCGCTCGGGACCTACACCAGGGAGGCGGACATCGTGGTGGTGGCCGCCGGACGGACAGGCCTGCTGACGGGCGGTGACGTTTCCGCGAAGACGGTAGTGGTCGACGTCGGCACGAACGTCCTTGCCGACGGTTCGCTGGTGGGCGATGTGGACGGGAACAGCGTCCGCGGCGTCGCGGCTGCGCTGACCCCCGTCCCCGGCGGTGTCGGATCGGTGACCACGGCCCTGCTGCTCCTGCACACGGTGGAAGCAGCCCGGAACCAGTCAGGGTCGCTGATTGCCGAATCCGGCGTCCTCCAGGCGGCCGGCTGAACACATGGACCTGATGGTCCCGTTTCCGTAAATGGTGCTTCGGTGGGCCTAAAACCTGGGGAGGTATTCCTCATCGAAGCACCACTTTCGGAAACGGGGCCATTTCCGTCCCCGCCGATATTCAGCGCAATGAGAGGGAGCAACGATGCTCACCGAGGAACTCGTATTCCAAGCTTCTGATTCCCGCGCAGCGGTTGTCCGTAACGGGTCTCCCACCTGGGTTGAAGCCCGGCAGTTGGCCTTCGACTGCGCCAGGCCGCTCCCGCCGGCGAGCCTGCCCCTGGCTGACGCAGCCGGCCGTGTCCTCACCCGGGATGTCACTGCACTGCAGGACCTTCCGCACTATGCATCATCAGCCATGGACGGCTGGGCCGTGAACGGCCCGGGCCCGTGGCTTCTTCCGGAGGACAACCCTTCACCGCAGCACGCAACGCTGCCGGCGGACCAGGTGCTCTTACCGAACCGGGCACGCGCCATTGCCACCGGGGGACTGGTACCGGACGGCGCCGGCGCCGTCCTGCGCAAGGAAAGCGGCCAGGTATCCACGGACGCCGCAGGCAGGCACGTTCTCACGCTGCGTCCCGATGCGCGCCAGGGCGAGCCGCATCCCGGCCAGCACATACGTCCGGCCGGTGAGGAGGCAAGGGCAGGGAACGTGCTGCTGCCAGCCGGTACTGTCCTCAACCCTGCGCAGCTCGCCCTGGCGGCCGTAGCAGGCCACGACGAAGTCCCGGTCCGCGCCCGGCCCGCAGTCGCCGTCGTACTGACGGGGGCGGAAGTGGTGACGCACGGCGTTCCTGCACCGGGACAGGTCAGGGACACCTTTGGCCCGCAGCTGGGCACGGTCGTCGGGCAGCTCGGAGGTACTGCCGGCCCTCCCGTGAGGATCGGCGACTCGTTCAGCGAGTGGCTCGCCGCCCTGGCGGACTGTGCCGCGCCGGCCGGTGAACGGCCCGACGTCATCATCACAACAGGCGGGACCGGCAAGTCCGGGACGGACCACTTCCGCGCGGCCATAGCCGCGCTGGGCGGCGAACTGCTGCTTGACGGGATCGCCATGCGCCCCGGCCACCCCGCCGTGCTGGCCGGACTCCCGGACGGCCGCTTCGTCGTCGGACTGCCCGGAAATCCCCTGGCGGCCATGATGGCGCTCCTGACCATCGGTGCACCGCTGCTGGCTGCCCTCGGAAACCGGCAGCTGCGGCCGCTGGACCAGGTGCTGTCCGGCAGTGACATCGAACCGGACGCGGGACGCACCCGGCTCATCCCCTGCAGATTCCTTTCCGGGCTGGCGTTTCCGCTCCAACACACGGGGCCGGGCATGATGCGCGGCCTGGCATGGGCGGACGGCGTTATGGCCGTTCCCCCATGCGGTGTTCAGTCAGGCGAACCTGTCCCCGTCCTCCCTCTTCCCTGGACACAGCCAGGTGAGACCATAGATTCCACGAACAGTCAGGGATACACGCCATGGCCCGTATGACCCAGCGCCGGAAGATCCACCGTTTCCACCTGGATGGATCAGCCACCGAGTTCCCCGTCCGGTTCAAGGAGGATGTCCTCGCCGCCGAGGAGCCCCTGGAAATCCGGCTGGCCGGACGGTCCTTTGCCGTCACCATGAGGACTCCCGGCGACGACTTTGACCTCGTGGCCGGTTTCCTCGTCTCGGAAGGCGTCATCCGCCACCAGTCAGACCTGGTGTCGCTGCGCTTCTGCGCCGGCAGGAACGGGGATGTACAGACCTTCAACGTGGTGGATGCCCAGCTGGGACCTGGCGCGGCCATTCCGGACACCATGCGGCACGTCTACACATCAAGCTCCTGTGGCATCTGCGGGACCGAATCCATCGACGCCGTCCGCAAGACCCTGCACTTCGACCCCTCCGGGGACGGGCTGCGGGTTCCCGTGGACCTCCTGGCCGGGTTGCCGGAAAGGTTGCGGGAGGCCCAGGCCGTCTTCGACAAGACCGGCGGCGTCCATGCAGCGGGCCTGTTCAGGATGGACGGGGATGACCCTGAGCTGCTGTGCCTGCGCGAGGACGTGGGCCGCCACAATGCGGTGGACAAAGTAGTGGGCTGGGCGCTGCGGGAGGGGCTGCTCCCGCTGCGGGGCACCGTCCTGCAGGTCTCGGGCCGCGCCTCGTTTGAGCTGGTCCAGAAGGCCGCCCTGGCGGGAATCCCGGTCCTGGCTGCCGTCAGCGCGCCTTCCAGCCTTGCCGCGGACCTTGCTGCCGAGACCGGGGTGACCCTGGTGGGATTCAGCAGGGGGCACAGCCTCAATGTTTATGCCGGCCGGGAACGGATCGGACGTCCCGGCAGGGTGGCGGCGGAGGCGGCGTCATGCGCAACATGAATCACGTGGTGCAACAGCGTGTTTCGGACATTTAACGTGTCAAGAGTTACGGAGCGCCTTCAGAAAAACCTTGACTTTGAATGTGGTCTAGCGCACTCTGTTGCTTAGCGCGAATTCTGTTGATTCTTGCGGAACACCTCCCCCAGGGCTTCCCGGCCCTTCCTATGTGAATAAGAACCCTGAACCTAAAGAGGTGCGACACCACAGTCAGCGAATCGGGCGTGGACCCCAACCTTCCGCCCGGACTATCGCCCCAAGGGCATGCATCAATGCCTGCCCGTGACTCGCCGAGCAAAGGAACCCGCTCATGGCTATCAACAGCGAAATATCATCCCCCAAACCGAACGGCCTTCCCGTGGACAGCGATCCACTGGAAGCCCCTGTCAGGCCGAACCCGGACGTGAAGGACAGCACCGTCCCGGCAGCCGGAGCTGCCGCAGCCGGCACGCCGCCGGCAGAAACTGCCCCGGCCGAAAGCGAGACCGCCATCCTTCCGGAGACAGAAGAATACGAGCAGATCCTCGAGGAGCTGCGCCAGAGCAAGACCGAGCAGGCAGTCTCCGAACGCCGCAACCGCAAGCTCATCCTCGACAAGACCACGTTCGGCATCACGGGCGTCCTCGCCCTGGCCTTCGTGGTCTGGGGGTTCGTTGGCAAGGAAAGCCTTTCCACAACCTCCACCGCAGCCCTCGACTGGGTAATGGAGTACACGGGCTGGCTCTTTATGGTGCTGGCCTCCCTCTTCGTAGTTTTTGTCCTGTGGCTGGCCCTGGGCAAGTTCGGAAACATCCCGCTGGGCAAGGACGGCGAAAAGCCCGAGTTCCGGACCGTGTCCTGGGTGTCGATGATGTTCGCCGCCGGCATGGGCATCGGCCTGATGTTCTACGGTGTCGCAGAGCCCCTGTACCACTTCATCACTCCCCCGCCCGGCACCGTGGACGGCCGCACGCCGGACGCCATCCAGACAGCGATGGCCACGTCCATCTTCCACTGGACCCTCCACCCCTGGGCCATGTACGCAGTGGTGGGTATTGCCATGGCGTACGGCACCTACCGGCTGGGCCGCAAGCAGCTGATCTCGGCTGCCTTCACCTCGCTGTTCGGCATCAGGACGGTGGAAGGCCCGGTGGGGAAGTTCATCAACATCCTCGCCATCTTCGCCACGCTTTTCGGCACGGCCGCATCACTGGGCCTCGGTGCACTGCAGATCGGAAGCGGCCTTACCTCCAACGGCTACGTGGGTGAAATTGGGACTCCCGTCCTGGTGGCCATCGTCGCCATCCTGACGGCGTGCTTCGTCGCCTCGGCCGTATCCGGCATCAGCCGCGGCATCCAGTGGCTGTCCAACACCAACATGGTCCTGGCCGTCATCCTTGCTTTGATCGTCTTCATTGCCGGGCCCACCCTGTTCATCCTCAACCTCATCCCGTCGGCGGTGGGAGACTACGCCCGTGACCTGGCAGAGATGTCCTCCCGCACCGAGGCTGTGGGTGACGAAGCGCTCCGTACCTGGATGTCAGGCTGGACCATCTTCTACTGGGCATGGTGGATTTCCTGGACGCCCTTCGTAGGGATGTTCATTGCCCGCATCAGCCGCGGCCGGACCATCCGGCAGTTCGTGACCGGCGTCCTGCTGGTCCCGAGCATCGTGAGCGTCATCTGGTTCGGCATCTTCGGCGGTACTGCCTTCAAGATCCAGCAGGACGCCGACAAGGCAAACCTGCCGGGCCTGATGACGGTCACCGACGGAACTGCCAGCATTGATTTCGACGGCGCCCTGTTCAACCTGGTCAAGAACCTGCCCCTGCCGGCCTGGCTGATCGCCGCCGTCGTGGTCCTGGCCATGGTACTGGTTGCCATCTTCTTCATCACCGGCGCGGACTCGGCATCGTTGGTTATGTCCTCGTTGAGCTCCAACGGCTCCTCGGAGCCGAAGCGCGGCCTGGTCATCTTCTGGGGAACGCTGACGGGTGCAGTGGCGGCAGTTATGCTCCTGGCCGGCGGTGACGAACCTTCCGAAGCGTTGTCGGGCCTGCAGCGGATCACCATCGTTGCGGCGCTGCCGTTCGTCGTCGTGATGCTGCTGCTTTGCTTCGCCCTGGCCAAGGACCTGCGCCGGGATCCGCTCTCGCTGCGCCGCCGCCTGGCCACGTCGGTGGTGGAGCGGGCCATCCGCACCGGCGTCGAGCAGCACCGCGGGGTCCAGTTCGACCTGGTCACCAAGCACGAATGCGCGGAGACCTGCCCTGACCCCGAGTCCTGCTCCGGGGGAAGCTCCGGCGGCAGCTCTGCAGTCAGCTCCGGTCCGGAGACCGACAGGAAATAGCTTTACGTACTGGCCCTGGTGATCCCATCACCAGGGCCAGTTTTTTGTGCCGGGAGCTTAGCCGGCAATAGCGCTTCCGGCGAGTGTTGCCTCGACGACATCGGGTGACAAGACGTGCTGGGTGACCATCTGGCTGGCCCCGAGGATTGCCGCGCGGGGCCCCGCCATCGAGATGCCGATCCGCAGGTGTGCCGTGGCCAGCGGCAGCGAGCGGCGGTACACCACCTCGCGGATCCCGGCCACAAGGTGCTCCCCCGCCTCCCCGATGCTGCCGCCGATGATGACCATGGACGGATTGAGCAGGTTGACGGCGGCGGCTAGGACGTCGCCCACATCGCGCCCCGCCTGGCGCAGCGCCTGGACGGCCTGCGGGCGCCCCTCCCGGACAAGCCGAAGCACGTCGGCGCCCGTTGCCGCATCCAGGCCCTGCGCCTGGAGCTGCCGGGCGACGGCGGGCCCGGACGCGAGCGCTTCGAGGCAGCCGTAGTTGCCGCAGCGGCACAGGACGTCATCGCCCCGCGGCACGCGGACATGGCCCAGGTCACCGGCCGTCCCGTTTGCCCCGCGTTGCAGCTGTCCGCTGCTGATGATGCCCGCGCCAACGCCCGTGGCGACCTTGATGAACAGGAAGTTGCTGTGCTCGGGCCAGTAGGCGGTCCGCTCCCCGAGGGCCATGATGTTGACGTCGTTGTCCACCAGGACAGGGACCGGCAGCGAGCGCTGGACATACGGGACCACGTCGAATCCGTCCCACCCCGGCATGATGGGCGGCTTAACGGGCCGCCCCGTGTCGTGTTCAACCGGGCCGGGCAGGCCGATGCCCACTCCGGCAAGGTCCTTGAGCGGGCGGCCGGCCTCGGCGAGCAGCTCTTGTGCAAGGGCAAGGATCCGGCCCAACACGGCTTCCGGCCCGTCAGCCACTTCCTGCTCCAGCCGGCACTCCGCCACAATGCTGCCGGCAAGGTCCGTGACGGCCACCACCGCGTGGGTGGCCCCGACGTCGACGGCCAGCACAACGCGCGCGGCCGGGTTGAAGGCAAAACGCGACGGCGGCCTGCCGCCACTGGAGCTTGCCTCCCCCGCGGGCCCAACCAGGCCGGAGCTGATGAGGGCATCGATGCGTGAGGCAACGGTGGAACGGGCCAGCCCGGTAGTGATGGCAAGTTCGGCGCGCGTCCGTGCCCGGCCGTCACGCAGGAGTTGGAAGAGATCCCCGGCACGCCCCTGCAGCCCCTGGATGTCAGGCGGAGCAAATCGTCCGGCGGTTTTGGTCATACGAAATTGATAGCACGCCCACTTACTTCTGTCACGCGCACAACTTTTGCTTGACCTTCGGCAAAAGTCCTTCTAGCTTTGCACTAAGACAAACTGCCGGCGGGACACTGCCACATGCCGAAGAAGCCAGGAGAACCATGCCGTATTCAGTCCAGCTCTACACCCTGCGCAACGCCATCGAGGACGACCTGCCCGGAACCATCAGGAAGGTAGCGGAGATCGGCTTCACGCAGGTGGAGCCCTACAACTTTGTGGCCACCGCCAGGGAGCTGGGCGCCGCGCTGAGGGAAAACGGCCTGGCCGCACCTTCCGGCCACGCTCCGCTGCTCAGCCAGGACCAGGACGAAATTTTCGCCGCGGCCAAAGGACTCGGCATTGCCACCGTCATCGAGCCCTTCATCCCTGCCGATCACTGGCAGAATGCGGAGGACATCCAGGCCACGGCGGCCAGGCTCAACGCAGCAGCCAAAAAGGGCGCCGAATACGGGATCCGTGTGGGCTACCACAACCATCAGTGGGAGCTGGAGTCCACCATTGAAGGCCGCACCGCCCTGGAATACTTCGCAGGCCTGCTGGATCCGGAGGTGGTCCTGGAGGTGGACACGTACTGGGTGGCTGTCGGCGGCCATGACGCCGTGGACATCCTTGCCAGGCTGGGTGACCGGGTGAAGCTCATCCATATCAAGGACGGCCCCCTGACCACGGACACCAAGGCGCAGCAGCCCGCAGGGCAAGGCAAGGTCCCGGTCCTGGACGTCATCGCAGCGGCGAAGTCCCTGGAGACAGGCGTGGTGGAATTCGACGACTATGCCGGCGACATCTTCGACGGCATCGCCCAAAGCCTGGCCTTCCTGAACAGCAACACCGCCGGCAACCCTGCGGAAGGAGCAACCGCATGAGTCCCCTTTCCACACGCAAAGGCCCGGTAGGCGTCGGCGTCATCGGCGCCGGCAACATCAGCAAGCAGTACCTGGACAACCTCACAGTGTTCCCCGACCTCAAAGTCCACGTCATCGCCGACATGTTCGAAGAGGCGGCCGAGGCCCGCGCCAAGGAGTACGGCATCCCGGAATGGGGCGGCGTGGACAAGGCACTGCACCACCCGGACGTGGAGATCATCGTCAACCTGACCGTCCCGGCCGCGCACGTTGAGGTGGCCACGGCCGCCGTAAACGCCGGCAAGCACGTCTGGACGGAGAAGCCGTTCAGCCTGGACCGGGAATCCGGGCTCGGCCTGCTCAAGACCGCCGACGCCGCGGGCATCCGCCTCGGCTGCGCCCCGGACACCTTCCTTGGCGCCGGGCTGCAGACGGCCCTGCGCCTGATCCATCGCGGCGACATCGGGACGCCGCTGACCGCGATGACCACGTTCCAGACCCCCGGCCCGGAGTCCTGGCACCCCAACCCGGCGTTCCTGTTCCAGCATGGCGCCGGCCCGCTGTTCGACATGGGGCCCTACTACCTCACCACCCTGATCCAGGCATTCGGCTCCATCCGCAAGGTGGCCGCCGTCGGGTCCAAAGCCAAGGAAATTCGCGTCATCGGTTCCGGACCCAAAGCCGGCGAGGAATTCACGGTTGACGTACCCACCCACGTCTCAGCGATGGCGCAGTTCGACAGCGGGGCTTCCTCCCACAGCGTGTTCTCCTTCGAATCCCCCCGCGCACGGGTGGGCTTTGTGGAGATCACCGGCACCGAGGCCACCATTTCCCTGCCGGACCCCAATTACTTCGACGGCGACATCAAGCTGTGGCGGGCCGGAGACGAGGACTGGACCACCATCCCGGCCACCGGCCCCGCGAACGGCCGGGGCATGGGCGTGCTGGACATGGCCCGGTCCATCCGGGCAGGTGTCCCGCACCGCGCCACCGGGGACCTTGCGTACCACGTCCTGGACAGCATGGTTTCCATTTCCGAATCCATCGATGCCGGCACCTTCATCAACGTGGAAAGTTCCGCTCCGGCCTCCGCAGCCCTCCCCGAGGACTGGGCACCCGAAACCGCTACCCTCTAGGAAACCCCGACCATGACACAGCAGACACAAAGCAGCGGCGCCCGTTCCCTCGGCGTTGCCGCCATCGGCTACGCCTTTATGGGCAAGGCCCACTCCAACGCGTGGCGGAACGTGGCCAGCTTCTTCGACGTTCCGGCCTTCGAGCAGAAAGTACTCGTGGGGCGTGATGCCGGGCAGGTGGCACAGGCGGCAGCCAAGTACGGCTGGGCTGAGTCCGCCACCGACTGGCGCTCCGTCATCACCCGCGACGACATCCACATCGTGGATATCTGCGCACCGGGCTGGATGCACGCCGAGATCGCCGTCGCCGCCCTCGAGGCCGGCAAGCACGTCCTCGTCGAAAAACCCCTGGCCAACACCCTGGCCGAAGCTGAACTCATGACTGCCGCGGCGGCAAAGGCCCGGGCCCGCGGCGTCCAGTCGATGATTGGCTTCAACTACCGCCGGGTCCCCGCACTTGCCCTCGCAAAGGAACTGATTTCCGAGGGCCGAGTGGGCACGGTGCGGCACGTCCGCGCCGCCTACCTGCAGGACTGGCTTGCCGATGACCAGGCCCCCATGACCTGGCGGCTGCGAAAAGAAACAGCAGGCTCGGGCGCCCTCGGCGACATCGCCTCACACGCCATCGACCAGGTCCTCTACCTCCTGGGCGACCAGGTCACCGAGGTCAGCGGCCGGCTCCACACCTTCGTGGACCGCCGCCCGGGCACCAACGGACCGGAGGACGTAACGGTCGACGACGCCGCCTGGGCAACACTGTCCCTCGCCTCCGGAGCCATCGCCTCGGTGGAGGCCTCCCGGGTGGCCACCGGGCGGAAGAACTCCCTCCAGATTGAGGTCTACGGCGATAAGGGCAGCATCCTCTTCGACCTGGAAAATCTCAACGAACTCGGCTTCCTGGACGCCACCGCGCCCGCCCGGGAGCAGGGCGTCCGGCGTATCCTCGTCAGCGAACCGGACCACCCGTACCTTGATGCGTGGTGGCCGCAGGGCCACATCATCGGCTGGGAACACACCTTCACCCACCAAATCCGCGACTTCCTGCTGGCCGTGCAGGACGGAACCCAGCCGTCGCCGTCGTTCGAAGAAGGACTGAACGTGCAGTACATCCTGAACGCCGTCGAGGAATCCGCCGGCAACAAAAGCGCCGCCACACCCGTCCACGCACCGCTTTCCACCGAAGGAGCCTGACATGCCCCGCCCGTTCACCCTTTTCACCGGCCAGTGGGCCGACCTGCCCTTCGAGGAAGTCGCCAAGCTGGCCTCCGGCTGGGGCTACGACGGACTGGAGATCGCCGTCTCCGGCGACCACCTGGACGCCTGGCGCTGGGACGAACCCGGCTACGTCGAGTCCAAGCTGGCGATCCTGGAGAAGTACAACCTCAAGGTCTGGGCCATCTCCAACCACCTCACCGGCCAGGCCGTCTGCGATGACCCCATCGACTTCCGGCACCAGGGCATCGTCCGGTCCAAGGTCTGGGGCGACGGCGACCCCGAAGGCGTCCGCCAGCGCGCCGCCGAGGAAATGAAACACACCGCCCGGCTCGCCAAGGCACTGGGCGTGGACACCGTCGTCGGCTTCACCGGCTCCTCCATCTGGCAGTACGTCGCCATGTTCCCGCCCGTGCCCGAAAAGGTCATCGACGCCGGCTACCAGGACTTCGCCGACCGCTGGAACCCCATCCTGGACGTCTTCGACGAATGCGGCGTCCGCTTCGCCCACGAAGTCCACCCCTCCGAAATCGCCTACGACTACTGGACCACCGTCCGCACCCTCGAAGCCATCGGCCACCGCGAAGCGTTCGGCCTGAACTGGGACCCGTCCCACATGATGTGGCAGGGCATCGACCCCGTCTCCTTCATCTGGGACTTCAAAGACCGGATCTACCACGTGGACTGCAAGGACACCAAGATCCGCCAGACCGGCCGCAATACCGTCATGGGCTCCCACCTGCCCTGGGGCGACCCCCGCCGCGGCTGGGACTTCGTCTCCGCCGGACGCGGTGACGTCCCCTGGGAAGCCTCCTTCCGCGCCCTCGCGGCCATCGGCTACAACGGACCCATCAGCGTCGAATGGGAAGACGCCGGCATGGACCGCCTCCACGGCGCGCCCGAAGCCCTTGCTGCGCTGAAGAAGTACGATTTCCCTGTTTCCACCGCTTCGTTCGACGCCGCCTTCAGCAGCAAGGACTGACATGCCCCGCCACAGCAACGGCACCTCCGACGGACAACTCCGTTGGGGCATCCTCGGCACAGGCTTTATCGCCGCGCTGCAGGCCCAGGACCTGCTGGACAACGGGTTCACCGTCCAGGCCGTCGGCTCCCGGAGCCTGGAATCCAGCCAGGCGTTCAGCGCCCGGTTCGGCATTGCCAACGCGCACGGCAGCTACGAGGAGCTCGCCGCCGATCCCGAGGTGGATGTGGTGTACGTTGCCACGCCCCACGTGTTCCACCACGCCAACGCACTGCTTGCCCTGAACGCGGGCAAGCACGTGCTGGTGGAGAAGGCCTTCACCATCAATGCCCGCGAAGCGCAGGACATCGTGGAGCTCGCGGAGGCTAAGGGACTGGTGGCCCTGGAGGCCATGTGGACCAGGTTCCTCCCGCACATGGTCCGCCTCCGCGAGATCATCAGGGAGGGCACCATCGGCGAGGTCAGGAAGGTCATCGCCAGCCATAACCAGGACCTCCCCAAGGACCCGGCCCACCGGCTTAACGATCCTGCCCTGGGTGGCGGCGCGTTGCTGGACCTTGGCATCTACCCCGTCTCGTTCGCGTTTGATGTGTTTGGCGCACCGGAAATCATCCTGGCCAGCGCTGCCATGACGGCGACGGGCGTGGACCGCCAGACGGCAGCGGTTTTCGAGTATGCGCAGGGACAGCAGGCCATCCTCGACTGTGAACTTGATGCCGCCGGACCCAACCGGGCAGTGGTGATCGGCACGGGCGGCTGGAGCGGCTCGTCAGCGAAGGGCTCACCGGAGGGACCGTGCTGCCGCCGGCTGAGAGCGTGGCCGTGATGGCTGCCTTGGACGGAATCCGCCGCCAGATCGGCCTGGCGTACGACGCCGACGAACGGCTTTAGCGGCCGGCCCGCCTTAGGCGGGACCGCGGTTCAGGACCACCTCGTAGGCTTCCACGCGCCGGTCCGTCACGGTGGTGGGCGATTCCAGGTGGACTGCCCCGGAGGGCAGGATGCCGGCCCCGCCGAAGCGTTCCATGACCTGCCACTGGGCCATGACGTCCTCCCCCGCGTGATCCGGCGGCAGGTCCGGCCAGAAGGTAAACCCACCGGCGTCGTTCAGGGCTTCGCGCCGGTACATCACGCACCCGCCCAGCCACGCCACCCGGTAGGGCACCCATTGTCCCGGCTCAAGGGACAGGTCGGCGCTGAGGTGGCTAAGGTTGGCGGCGCTGTGGAGCGGCCAGCGCTCGAACGCGGGGTCCCCCGGGCGGATGCGCTCCGGCATCACCCCGCCCTCCCACGCTTCGAAGTTCGCGGTCTGCCCGGGCCGCCGGTCGTCCAGGTAGGACAGACCCTGCGGGGCCATCCCTACAAAGCCGCACCCAAGCTCGTGGAGCGCGCGGCTGAGCAATTCCACAGCACCCGGCTCCAGCCAGATGTCGTCGTCAAGGAAGAGGCACTGGTCCGCCGTGGACTGCTCCAGCAGGAACTGGCGGTGTTCCGCCAGCCCGCGCCGCGGCAGGTGGCGAAGGAGCCTGACCGGCCGCCCCTGGGCTTCCAGGACCCGCACCATGGCGGCAGCGGCGGGGTGCTCCCAGCCGGGCCCGTCCGTGGACTGGTCGCTGACGACGACGGCGAAGGCCGGGTCGGTTTGTCCGGCAAGTCCCGCGAGGGTGACGGCGAGTTCCGCCGGCCGGTCGCAGGTGGGTACAAGAACGTCCACTGCAACCCGTTCCGGCCTCTCAGCCGGCCGCGCCCACTGTCCTGATGGTCTCCTGCTCACAGTTCCTCCTGGCACCGGCGGGAAAGGGCCGGCAACTGGCGAATTGGTTTCGCATGGTCCGTACCCCGCTGGGAGCCATGTATGCCGGACACGGCGAAGGCCCCCGTCCCGGTATGGAGCCGTGGCGGGGGCCTTCAGCGGATCAGGACCGCTTATCCGGCGTCGAAGCTCTCGCCGCCGCTGTCTTTGGGCGACTTTTCCTGCGGGAGGTCGTTGCCGCTGCCGTCCGGAATGCCGGTGGCTTCCTGCCCGGGCTCGGAGGAGACCGGCGCGGAGCCCTGGGAATCGTCGTTGAACTCGTTGATCTCAGCCTCGCCGGAGGGAAGGTCCATGTCACGCGGAACCTGTTCCTCCCCGACGCCGGACTGCGGTTCGTTGGTGTCAGCCCCGCCGGCACCCGATGTGGTGCCGCCCTGGCTTGCGCCCTGGTTGCCGCCAAGCTCCTGCTCAGCCGTCGGAGTGCCGTAGCCGCCCGGGTCCTTTTCCGGCTCGGCGTGCTGGTTTTCCTGCGTCATGGTTCCTCCTGTGTGCGATGGGATGAAACTGGTGTGTAGAATCCGGCTGCTTAGAGCCCCTTGCCGCCCGTCACGGGCAGCACCGCGCCGGAAATGTAGGACCCGTCTTCGGAGGCCAGCAGAACGTACGCCGCGGCGAGCTCAGCAGGCTGGCCGGCACGTTCCAGCGGCGTATCCTGGCCAAACTTCGGGAGCTTGTCCGGCCATTCGGTGGCGGGGATCAGCGGCGTCCAGATGGGGCCGGGGGCCACCGCGTTGACGCGGATCCCCTTGGACCCCAGTTCCTGCGCGAGTGCCTTGGTGAACGCCACCTGCGCGGCCTTGGTCATGGCGTAATCGATGAGGCCCGGCGAGGGATTGAAGGCCTGGATGGATGCCGTGGTGATGATCGAGGCGCCCGGTTTGAGGTGCGGGACCGCCGCCCGTGCGGTCCAGAGCAGGGAGTACAGGTTGGTCTTGAAAACCCGGTCGAACTCCTCCGTGGGAAGGGTCTCCAGGCTTTCGCGGTTCTTCTGGTAGGCAGCGTTCAGCACCACCACGTCCAGGCGGCCGAATCCGGCCACGGTTTCCTCGACGATCCGGGTGCTGAAGTCCTCTTCACGCCCGTCCCCGGCGAACAGGAGGACGCGGCGCCCCGCCTTCCGGATCCAGTCCGCAGTGTCCTGGGCGTCGTCTTCCTCCTCGGGAAGGTAGGAGATGGCTACGTCGGCTCCCTCACGGGCAAATGCGATGGCCGCCGCCTTGCCGATGCCGGAATCGCCGCCGGTGATGAGTGCCGCCTTGCCCTCCAGCTTCCCGTGTCCCTCGTAGCTGAGTTCTCCGTGGTCAGGTTTGGGATCCATGGGCGCGGTGAGGCCCGGCTGCTTCTGTTCCTGCTCGGGGAAGGGGCCTGCGTGGTAGCCGCCCCGGGGGTCCTTTGGCTGGTCCGTCTGCTTGTCTGTGCCGCTCATAGTCCACCTACTCGCTGTGTCGGTTTTCGAAGAGCCCTGCCGCCGGCCCTTCGACGCTATCCCGGCCGGCGGAACAAAGTCCACCCGTTCGGTGCCGATAATCAGTAAACTTATCAAATGTTGATACCGGCGCAAGATCGGCCTTGTTTCTGGGTATGTGAAGAGTAGAAAGGGAAACAGGGCCGGCCAGGCCAAGGAAGGAGCAGCGATGTCCGAGGTGGAGGATTACACCGGCAGAACCGGGCGGAACGAAACCCGCGAGGAGCAACTGGACCGCAACTGGGCGGAACTGCTCCAGGAGATGCGCGTGCTGCAGATGGGCGTCCAGATCCTGGCAGGCTTCCTCCTGACCCTGCCCTTCCAGGAACGGTTTGAAGACCTGGATGACTTCCAGGTGAACCTGTACCTGACCAACGTGGTGATCGCCGCACTGACCACGGCGTTGATCCTCCTGCCGGTCAGTGTGCACCGGAGGCTTTTCCGGAAGCGCCTCAAGGAAACCCTGGTGTCCAGCGGCGACACGATCGCCAAGATCACCCTGGCCGGCATCGCGCTGCTCAGCGCCGGCACTGCAGCCCTGGTTTTCGACGTCACCGCGGGCCGCTCGGCCGGGCTGACGGCCGGCGCGGCACTGCTGGCCGTGATGGTGGTCCTGCTGGTCTATGTCCCACTGCACCTTAACAAGCGCGCCGCCGCAGGAATGACGGCCAGGGCAAACAAGGAGTGACAATGCGCAAATGGGCCAAGGAACACGGGCTGCTGCTGGCGAACGCAGCCCTGTTCCTGATCTTTTTCGGAGGGATGATCCTCTCCGGAGCAGCGTCGTACAGCGAAGAGCAGCAGGCACACGGCGAACCCGGGGTTTCAGTCCTGCAGTTCATGGGCACCGGGGAGTTTGTCGAGGCCACCTTTGAGAACTGGGAATCGGAGTTCCTGCAGATGGCCCTGTACGTGGTGCTGACGGTTTTCCTGTTCCAGAAGGGATCGTCGGAATCCAAACCGATGGGCAAGGAAGCCCCGCAGGACGAGGATCCCCGCGAGGCCGCCATCAAGAAGGCAACGCCGTGGCCGGTCAAGCGCGGCGGTGCCGCATTGAAGTTCTACGAGCACTCGCTGTCCATCCTGCTGTTTGTGCTGTTTTTGGCCTCCTTCACGGCGCACGCCCTGGGCGGCACTGCGGCGTACAACGAGGAGCAGCAAAGCCACGGCCAGCCCACAGTCACGTTCCTGCAGTACGTGGGGACCAGCCGCTTCTGGTTCGAGTCTTTCCAGAACTGGCAGAGCGAGTTCCTGGCCATCGCCGTCCTGGTGGGCGCGTCCGTCTACCTCCGGGAAAAGGGCTCCCCGGAGTCCAAGCCTGTGGCCGAACCCCATTACGAAACCGGCGCCTGAGCCGGTTCCTGTCGAAAGGAATCCATGCGAACTGTTGTGAAATCCGTCCTTCTGGCCCTCCTGCTCCTGGCTGCGCCGGCACTTTCGGTGGCACCGGCCTCAGCCGCACAACATCCGGCGGTCGCCGCCGGCGACGCAGCTGTCCAGGCGGCGGCGGGGACTTCCGGAGGGGTGTGGGCGCCGGCAGGCAACACTCCCACGCCGTCTCCCGGAGATACCGCCTCCAGCGGACCTGCGAACCCCGGGACGGGCGAGTCCGCGCAAAATGAGTCCACCCGGCTGGACTTCGCTCCCTGGGTGATCGGCGCAATCGCCCTGGTAACAATCATTGTGGTACTGATCTGGCGGCGCCGCCGGAACACCACCATCGTGGGCTGAGGGCGCATGATTACTCCAAACGTGGCCGACGGCATCCACCTCATCACGCATGCCCACGTCAACTGCTATCTGGTGGAGGACCAGGACGGGCTGACCCTGGTGGACGCCGGGCTGCCGAGCATGTGGTCCATGCTGCTGGAACTCCTGGAGGCCCGCGGCCGGCGGCCGGAGGATATCAAGGCCCTGGTCCTCACCCACGGGCACTTCGACCATGTGGGATTTGCGTTGCGGGCACGGCGGGAGTGGAACGTGCCGGTGCTGGTCCATCCCCGGGACGCGCACCTGGCTGCCCATCCATACAGCTACAAGCCCCAGCGCAACCGGTTCCTCTATCCTCTGAGCCACCCGCGGTCAGTGCCGCTGCTGGGGAGGATGGCGGCAGCCGGAGCGCTGGCCGTCAAGGGAGTGTCAAGCACCCGGCCACTGCCTACCGGCGCCGCCTTGCCGGTGCCGGGACGGCCCACGGTTGTCCACACTCCTGGCCACACCGACGGGCACTGCATCCTGCATCTCGCGGACCGCGACGCCGTCCTGAGCGGCGACGCCCTGGTGACCCTGGACCCCTACACGGGCAAGGCGGGGCCGCAGATCGTTGCCTCCGCGGCGACCAAGGACACGAAGCAGGCCCTGGCGTCCCTGGAGGCGATAGCCGCCACGGGTGCCGCAACCGTGCTTTCAGGCCACGGGGAGCCCTGGACGCAGGGCGCCGGCGCGGCAGTGAGCCATGCACTCACGGTCGGGGCGCACTGACGGTCGGGGCCCACTGACAGTCGGGGCGTATTGAGGCCGTCTTTTCCGGTAATGCCCAGGGGCTTTAGGCCCCTTCGAGTACCTGGCTCGTTGCCCAGGCCAGGTACTTTCCGGCATTGGCAACAGCATCCTGCGGGCTCGACGCCACGTCCAGCAACTGTGCCGCAGCCACCACACCGTGCCGGGCGAGGTCTTCGGGTGTCACCAGGATCCGGCCGGCCACAACGATGACCGGTATGCCCCGCTCGCGGGCGGCGTCGGCGAGCGCAATGGGCGCCTTGCCGGTGAGCGACTGGGAATCCATGGACCCTTCGCCGGTAATCACCAAATCCGCGCCGCCCAGTTGCTGTGCCAGGCCGGTGAGTCCGGCTACCAGCGCGAAGCCGCCTTCCAGCGTGGCGCCCGTAAAGGCAAGGAACGACGCCGGGAAGCCGCCAGCGGCGCCGGCGCCGGGGACGTTCACGTCCCGGCCCGTGGCTTCCCGCAGGACGGATGCCCAGTTGCGGAGGCCGGCGTCGAGCTGTTCCACGGCGTCCTGGTCCGCGCCCTTTTGCGGGGAAAAGACGTGCGCGGCGCCGGACGGTCCGTAGAGCGGGTTGCGGACGTCAACAGCGATCCGGAAGGTGGTTGCCGCGAGCCGGGGGTCCAGGCCGGTGGTGTCCAGCGTGACGACGTCGGCGAGGGATCCGCCGCCCAAGGGCACCACGTTGCCGGCGGAGTCCAGTGGCTTCAGGCCGAGGGCGCGCAGGGCTCCGCTGCCGCCGTCGGTCATTGCTGATCCGCCCAGGCCCAGCACGATTTCCGTAGCACCTGCTTCCAGGGCGGCCGCGATGAGCTGTCCGCAACCGTAGCTGTGGGCCCGCAGGGCGTTCTCCGGCGTGGGTTCCATGCTGGCGAGGCCCGATGCCTGGGCAGTTTCGATGACGGCGGTGACCTTGCCATCGCTGCCCTTGCGGATGGCCCAGGCGGCGCCGAGGGGTGCCAGAATCGGGCCCACCACGGCGTTGAGCCGTTCCTCGTAGCCGGCGGCGACGGCCGCTTCAAGGGTGCCCTCGCCGCCGTCGGCGATGGGGAACTGGGTGGCCACGGCGTCGGGGTAAACGCGCAGGGCGCCTTCAGCGATCGCGGCGGCGGCTTCGGCTGCCGTTAGGGAGCCCTTGAACTTATCCGGAGCAATGAGGATGCGCATGCGCTCCATCATGCCAGCACCGCGCGGGAAAGCGCTTGCCAGATCCGGCATGCGGACAAACCCCTGCTGTTGAGTGGAAACCTCAGCCTTCGCGCCACTCGTGGCTGGTGATGTGCGAGCCTGCCTGCGGGCCCATCTGGAGCATGCCGCCGTCCACGGGCCAGGACGCTCCGTTCACGTAGCTGGAGGCAGGTGACGCCAGGAAGGCGATCACGGCGGCAATCTCCCGGGCGTCACCTGGCCGGCCCAGGGGCACGCCCGGGCGGTCCTTCTTGGTGGGGTCCTCGTCCTCCTGGCCGGTCATGGGAGTGGCAATCTCGCCGGGGGCCACGGTGTTTGCAGTGATTCCGTGCTCAGCCAGTTCCAGGGCCAGCGTCTTCATAAGGCCGGCAAGCCCATGTTTGGACGCGTCATAGGCGGAGGATCCCACCCGGGGCTGGAACTCGTGGACGCTGGTGACGGCGATCAGCCTTCCGCCCCGGCCGGCGTGGACCATGCGGCGGGCTGCTGCCTGCAGGCAGACAAACGCGCCGTTGAGGTTGGTGTCGAGTGTCTGCATCCAGCGGTCGATGTCCATGTCCAGGAATTTGGTGCTCTCGCCGGTGCCTGCGTTATTGACGAAGACGTCCACGCCGCCGAGCTCGTCAGCGAGTTCGTCGATCACGGCGCCTGCCGTCCGGAGCTCCGTGGTGTCCAGTTGCCGGATCACCGCCTTGCGGCCCAGAGCACGGATCTCCTCCGCAGTGCCTTCGGCCCCGGCTTTGTCGGAATGCCAGGTGACACCAACATCCAGTCCGGCGCGGGCCAGGGCCACTGCGGTGGCCTTGCCGATGCCGGAATCGGATGCGGTGACGATGGCGGTGGCGGGCGTGAAGTTGCTGGTGTCCTGCATCGAGGCAGCCTTTCGGGTGGGTCAGGGTGCGTGGATCATCTTGGGTCGAACTGGTCGCGGCGGTCAGGCGGGACGGCGAAGTTCCGCCTCCGGCGGGTAGCCGCCGTGTGCTGTGGCCGGTTCCTCGGGAACGGCCATCAGCGGGACGGCGAAGGTGACCACCGGCCGCGCTTCCGGGTCGTCCGCCGACCTCACGGTCAGGCTCCGGGTGCCGGGCGGCACCGAGGGGGTGAAGACCTGAAGGTTCCGGGAGCCCAGGACCGCGGAGTCCCGCAGTGAGTACTCGGTTCCAAAGTGGTCCTGGAGGATAATCCGGGGTTGCGGCCCGCCCTCGGACGCCATCTGGATATTGACCACCAGCCCGGTGGCCCAGATTTCCACCGACAAGACGGTGAATTCATTCGAGTCCGTGACGTGGCGTCCATACGTGGGCGGCAGCAGCATCCTGCGAAGGGAGCCTGACGGTATGAGTTTGCGCATTGTTGTTCCTGTGGGTCTTGCGTCCGCGGTCGCCGAAGTGGCGCCGGATGCAACTCCGGTGCTGCCGAAACGATGGGGGCGCGGGTGCGGCTTAGGCGTCTTCGCGGTTGGGATTTTCCAGCCGGAAGAAGTTGGATTGCTGCCCGTCGCTGCGCTGTTCCTGATAGATGAAGTTCAGTCCCCGGGAGTCGAAGGTTTCAAACCATTCCTCCCAGCTGATGTGGCGAAGCTTGTCGTTTTCGCCGCCAAAATCGATTCTCAGCACTCCGAGGTGGTCTCCGTGTTCGGTGCCTTCCACCGTGGCGGGAACGCCGTCGCGCTCCTCCGCCCACTGCCTGATGACTTCGTGGTGGGTGGTGGCGAGGCTGCGTCCCTCACGCTCCGGCTCGTCCTCCGGCGAGGTGACTTCCTGTGAGTACTTGAGGGATTTGGAGGAGTCCGGCCCACGCCGGATCTTTCCGCCGTCCGGGCCGGGGCCCAGGTCCTCTTCATCCGTGCCCGCGCCGGAATCGCGGGCGTTGTTTCCCTTGTCCTGTGCCATGGCGGCCATCCTTTCCCCAAGGTCCTAACTAGTAAGGCTACTTACTATGTAGCCTCCGGATTGGCCCTTGTGTCAAGGGGTTTGGCGGCTTTCTGCGGCTTCCCGCAATGGCGCCACTGCCGGGCGCGGGCCGCTAGGTCCGGGGGCGCAGCACCGCGTAATATCCGGGAACGCGACCCTGCCCGCTGATGCCGGTTGCGGGATTCGTTTCGATGGCCACGGGTCCGTCCTCCACGAGTTGCCAGGCGGTGGGGGGCAGTGCCCGGGAGCGCTCCTCCGGGCCGAAACGGCCGGGCATCGGCAGGCCGCGGATGGCCCGTTCGAGTGGAGCAGGAATGCTGCGGGATGTGGCGCCCAAATGGGACACGTACTCCACCGGATTTCCCTGGAAGTTGGTCTCCGCAAGGAATACGCTCCCGCGCTGCCCAACCAGCAGTCGCAGGTTTTCCGCGAGGGCCGCCTGGTCTGCCGCGCCCAGGACATGGAGAACGCCCCGGATGAACACGTTGGCCTCCCGCGGGAGGTCTTTCTCTGCGCCCGGCGCCGTCATGTCCCTGACCTGGAACCGGACGTTGCGGAATTCAGCGGATTCGTCCTCGGCCCGGTTCACCGCGTGCGCGGACACGTCCACGCCGATGACCTCGGGGAAAAGTCCGGCCAGGGCCCTGCTGAAGCTGCCGTGCCCGCAGCCGATGTCAACGACGGGAAGCTCCGGGTCCAGGTGGCGGAGGAGGACTTCCTTGTAGCTGAGGAATTCCTGGTCGGTTCCGGAATCCCATAGGACCTCACCGGCCGCCCCGGTGGCCCTGATGCCGGCCCAGTAGGTGTCCCAGGCCAGCGGCCGGTCCTTCGGCGCAGAGCGCGACAGCCGGACAAGCTTGGGGATCATCAGGTACTTCTGCAGGGCGGATGCCACCGATTTCGCTGGGGAGGACTTTGAGGGGGAGGACACCGCTCCAATATATGTCCCGGAGCTGTTGCCCGCGGGCGCGGCACGGGGTTTCGCGGATGGGCCTCTCCCCCGCCGGTCCGCAGAACGCCGGGTCAGGCCGCCGCACCCTCCAGCTTCAGCCAGGCCATGGCTTCCTCCCGGGATGTGAAGAAGCGGGTGGGACACGGCAGTTTGTTGATGCCCAGGATGAAGTTGGCCATCACTTTGTCCACCGGCGAGGCACCCAGCAGTGCAATGCGTGAAGCCTGGCAGGGGCGGCCAAAGACGGCGCGGGCGCCCCTGCTGACCTTTTCGGTTGTGGCCATGTCCACCAGCATCGGATGCCGGCTCTCTCCGCAGAGTTCGTTCACCCTGCTCATGGCATTCTCTGCATCAGCCTCGCTGATGGCCGCACCGCGCGGCCAGCGCAGGTGCAGGACGCCGCCCTCAAGGGTGAGGTGGGCCTTTTCGCGTTCTTCCGGCTGGTGCGTCACTTTGTCCTCCCAGTGAATATCTATGGAGCCGCCCGCCCCGCATCCCCCTACAATGTACTCAACTGGGAGGAAAGTGAGCATTGTGGCAGCTGATTTGCCGTGTGACTTGCGCATGCCCCGCAGCGCGGTGGTGGCGGACGCCAACGCCGGGCGGCTGGCGCTGAACGCCGCCGCTCTCCGGGATGCCGGATATACCGTCCACTCCACCACGGACGCCGCCGGGCTGGCTGCCCTGCTGGACGGCTGCCCACCCGCTGTCATCGTGGTGGACGCCCCGCTGCTGCCCGCCGCCGAGTCGGAAGTGCCGGTCCTGGTCATGGTGGACCTCGATAACATCGCCGAATGCACTGTCCGCCCTCCGGGCATCCACGACTGCATCGCCAAACCGCCGTCGCCCCGGGAACTGGTCCACCGCGCTACGGCGCTCATCGATCTGGTGTCCCGCCGCAATGCCTCGCGGCAGGAGGCCGAGGCGCTGCGCGGGCAGCTCCGGCAGGTGTCCGCCGCTGTGCGGGCAACGAACGATCCGCAGGAAATCGCGGACCACGTGGTTGCAGGATTCGGCCGGACGTTCAAGGCCGACCATGTCTGCCTGGCCACCTTTGAGGACCATCGGGTCCCCCCGATCACGGCCGCCTGGAGCAGGCCGGGACTGGAGCCGCTCCCGGCCGATGCGCTTCCGGACGAGGAGGAAGCACGCCGGACGGCCGACCTCCTGTGGGCCGGGGCAGAGACCCTGTCCTCGGACGGCGCCGAGACGGACGACGCCGAACCGGGAACCGCCGGGACTGACGGGGCCATGCATGGCAAAGGCGGGCACGCGGCGGCAGGCGAGGCGCCGGCGTCGGGCATTGCCAACGCTGCCTCGACGCTGGCCATCCCCATGGGCGAAGGAAGCTCGTCGCTGGGCATCATCTGGATCGCCAGTGTTGACCGGCCCCGGACATGGTCGCGTGCTGAACTGGGACTCATCCAGCACGTTGCCGGCAACGCCGCGCACGGACTGATCCAAAGCCACCTGATCAGCAGCCAGCAGCAGGTGGTCAAGCAGCTCCAGCAGCTGGACAAGGCCAAGACGGACTTCCTGGCCACGGTCAACCATGAACTGCGCACGCCGCTGACGTCCATCATGGCCTACCTGGACATGATCCAGGAGAGCACGGAGCAGCCCGTCTCCGCCGAAGTCCACCAGATGCTGGACATCGTGGTCCGGAACACCGAGCGGCTCCGGACCCTCATCGAGGACATGCTGAGTGTGTCGCGCAACGGCCTTGATGACAGCCTGATGCACCTCACTCCGGTGCGCCTGGGCCAGACCCTGGACCTGGTGGCGGCAGCGCTCCGGCCGCTGGCGAAGCTGCAGAACGTGACCATCGCCGTGGACCCGGTCCCGGAAGACCCGGAAATCCTCGCCGATGAGGTGCAGCTGCAGCAGGTGTTCACCAACCTGGTGTCCAACGCCATCAAGTTCACCCCCAGCGGCGGACGGATCGAGGTGGGCAGCGAATCGCATGCGGCGGAGGACGGCACCCGGTGGGCCACCGTGAGCGTCGCGGACACGGGCATCGGCATTTCCAGCGAGGAAATCGACCATGTCTTCACCCGGTTCTACCGTGCTTCCAATGCCATGTCCGGAGCTATCCCGGGCACGGGCCTGGGACTGGCCATCACCAAGGACATCGTGGCCCGCCATGGGGGACACATCGATGTGGCCTCCACGCTTGGCGCGGGCACCACCGTTACGGTCAGCCTCCCCCTGGATGCCGACCGGTCCCGGTCCAACTAGCGGGAGGAGGACTTTCGATGTTTGCGGATGACGATCCCCGCCTCTCCCACCTGCTGGAAGGCATTGTGCGGCTGGCATCGGGAGACCTCAGTTCCCGGATCGAGGTCTCTGATGCCCGCGACGAGCTGGATGCCATCATCATGGGCACCAACCTGCTGGCCGAAGACCTGCAGATTATCTACGAAGAGCTTGAGCAGCGCGTCCAGGTGCGGACCCAGCTCCTGCACGAGGCCCACCTCGAAATGCAGAAGATGGCCATGCAGGACCCGCTCACCGGCCTTGCCAACCGCTCGGCCCTGATCGAGGCTTTGCGGACAGCGCTCGACGCCGGCAGCGCAACGGGCGAGGGCCCCGCCATCCTGCTGATGGATTTGGATGCCTTCAAATCCATCAACGACAGCATGGGCCACACGGCCGGCGACCAGGTCCTCATCACTGTGGGGGAACGGATCCGCAGCGCGGTACGCTCCACCACCGACGTCGTCGCCCGCCTGGGCGGGGACGAATTCGCCATCGTTATGCCGGAGGCGTCACCGGACCAGGCAGTCATCGTGGGACACCGCATCCTGGCGGCCCTCAAGCGGCCCATCGAGATCCCGGGCCGCAGCGTGCGCTGCGGCGCCAGCATGGGGCTGAGCGTTGGCAGCGCCGGCCAGGCCCCGGAGGACATGCTGATGGAGGCCGACGTTGCCATGTACGCCTCCAAGGCGGAAGGGCAGAACCGGCTGCACCGTTTCGAGCCGGCGCTCCTGCTGATGCGCAGGCTCCGCAGCCAGCTGGTGGACGACCTGCGCGCCGCGATCAAAACCGACGGCCTGATGCTCCACTACCAGCCCGTGGTGGAGCTCGCCACCGGCAGGATCGAAGGCGTGGAGGCGCTGGTCCGGTGGAACCACCCCACCCGCGGGTTCATCATGCCCGATGAGTTCATTCCCCTTGCCGAGGAAGCCGGGCTGATCTCCGAACTGGGGCTCTGGGTGCTCCGGGCGGCAGTGCACCAGCTCCGCGACTGGATCGACGACTCCCTGGTGGACAGCCGGTTCTCCGTGCGCATCAACATCTCCGCGACGGACCTGCAGAGCCTGCAGTTCATCGAAGACGTCCGGAACGTCCTGAAGGAAACCGGCGTACGGCCGGAGCAGGTGGTCCTGGAACTGACGGAAGTGGCCATCGTCAAAGGCAACGAGCTGGACCGCTATTCGCTGGGAGGCCTCCGCGGCCTGGGGGTGGGCATCGAAATCGATGACTTCGGGACCGGGTACTCCTCCATCAGTTACCTCCGCCGGCTTCCCGTGGACCGGGTCAAGGTGGACCGATCGCTGATCAGCGGGCTGGGCACCGACCCGGGGCAGCCTGAGCTGGTGGCCGCCGTCCTGCAACTGGTCCGGGCATGCGGGCTGGAGGCCGTGTGGGAGGGCGTGGAAACAGCGGAGCAGGCAGAGATTTTGCGCGGGCTCGGCTGCCTCAGCGCCCAGGGGTACTACTTCAGCAGGCCGGTCCCGCCTGAACAGATCCCCTTGCTGCTGGCAGACCGGGCGGAAAGCGCTAACCCTTAGGGGCGAAAAGTACTGCGCTTTTGTTCACGCCGATATACGATCATCGTGCGGTGTCTGGTTTTCGTCGCCGCGAAAACAGGGAATAACAGAAACACCTGACCTTAAAAGGCGTTTAGAAATTGAACATTAATGGGCCACTGGGTCATTACTTCGTCAACTGGGGGGCGTAGCTAATGTCGGTTCGTGTACAGGCATGGGGAATTATTGCCGCGGTGTTGGCGGATACCGATCCGTCCGGAGCCGCCGTCCGTCAGCGCCTTAGCAACAGCCTCGACGAGAACCCGGGCGTGCCGGAACGGGCGCTGCTGGAATACCTGCTGGAAACGCGGCGCAGCGAAGCCAATACGGTGGAAACCCTGGAAAGCGCCCGGGAGATGCGCCTGACGCCCCGGGCCATTCCGCCAAAGCTTGCCGAACACATCGACGCCATCCGCAGCATGTCGCGCATCAGCGCCCTGCTCGAAAGCCAGATGCTGATGACGGCTTTCCAGCCCATTTACGGGCTGGCGGGGAAAAACGTGGTGGGCGTGGAAGCACTCTCACGCTTTGTCAGTGACGACGGCGCTGCCGCGGAACTGTGGTTCGCAGAGGCAAGGGCAGTCGGCCTGGGCGCCAACCTCGAATTCTCGGCACTGGGATCCGCCGCAGCGGCCGCCAAGGACCTTCCGCCGCATCTTTTTGTGTCCCTGAACATTTCGCCCACGTCATGCCTCGATCCGCGGCTGCCCGAGTTGTTCGAGCACATCGACCTTCCCGTCAGCCGCGTGGTGCTCGAATTAACCGAAACCATCGCGGATGAGCAGTACGCGCAGTTTATTGCCGCGGTCACTCCCCTGCGCGACAAGGGCCTGCGGATTGCGGTTGACGACACCCATTCGGGTGCCGGCGCCCTGAGCCGCATGGTGCACCTGCGGCCCGATTTCCTCAAAGTGGGCCGTGACGTGATCGGCGAGGTGGACAGCGACGGCATCCAGCGTGCCCTGGCTGCCTGCCTGGTGGACTTCACGCGGCAGATCGGCACCACCCTGGTTGCGGAAGGCATCGAAACGGTCGGCGAACTGAAGGTCCTCACCGAACTCGGGATTGACGCCGGCCAGGGCTACCTCCTGGGCCGGCCCTCGGTCCGGCCGCAGGACTGGGCGTCCTGGAACACCCGCCTTGACGTGGACGGCCTCAACCGGCAGCTGGTCGGCACCGAGCAGTCCGGCCGGGATTCACAGCCCACCGATTCCCCCTAGCGCGGACCGGCGCCAGCGGGACGTTTACAACCAACGGCTGAGGGGCGGGCACTTGTGCCCGCCCCTCAGCCGTTGGTTTGTGTTCGCGCGCCTTACTCGTCGTGGCCCTGGTCCCCGCTCATCTGGTCCTCGGCCGGCGGCGTCTCCCCGGGAGGCACTCCCCCGCCGGGCTCCAGGCCCGTGATGTTGCCTTCGGCGGGATCGGGGTTCGGGGTGCGGGCCGAATTCTCGCCTCCGCCGGTACCGGTGCCCGCGTGGCCTGCGGTCCGTTCCTTGCCCGGCTGATCAGGGTTCGCGGGATCATTTTCCGGATGGTAGCTGCTCATCATGCGTGTCCTTTCCTGCCCGGCCGCGGTTCTTTGCCCCAGCTCTGGACTAATTGTAAGCATGCTGATAATTCTGGAAGGGAAGAGCAGGGCGGCCGCTGGGGCGCCCGGCACACGATGTCAGGAGGAGCAGTCATGGGAATCGGCGACAGCATCGGCAAGGCAGCAGAGAACGCCATGGAGGATCTGGCGGGAACATCCAAGCCCACGGAAAAGCTGAATGTTCCCGACCCCACGGACCCCAATGACGACATGGAGGTCCACTCCTCCATCAGCGAAGGCTCCAACGCCATGGAGGCCGAAAAACAGAAGGCCCCGGGGCTCAAGACCGGCGCCGCACCCGGGCCGGTTTCCGAAAGTCCCTTCGGCGGGGATATAGACGAAACCAACAATGACAGGGCGGAAGCAGGGCGTGGAACGGGCGACGACGGCCTGGCAGGAGATGCGTCTGCGCCTACTGGCGGGGCCGGGGCGGCAGGCAGCGGAGGTCCCAGCGGCGTAAAGGGCGGACTGCCGGACAGCAACCCGGACGAGTTGCGGGCCGACCCGACCGAAGGCGACCAGGACCCGTCCACCAGCACCGGCCGGGGTTAGAACCAGGCACGCACGGCGGATCAGGCGGCTGGCCCCGGCGGCCACCCGCCTTTTTCCGTGAGGACCTCCTTGAGCAGATCGGCGCGGTCGGTGACGATCCCGTCGACGCCCATCTGCAGGAGGCGGCGCATCTCGGTGGGGTTGTTGATGGTCCAGACGTGGACCACCAGCCCCAGGGCATGCGCGCGCCGGACGGAGCCCGGCGTCACCACCCTGATGATCCCCCGGCGTACCGGAACCTGCAGCGCCTGCACGTCGCGCAGGATCCGGCGCATCAGCCAGCGGAACACCCGGCCGGGAAGCACCGGGCCCAGCAGGGTGAAGAGGCCGCTGGACACAACGCCGGCGGAGGCGGCCACCGGACGGCTGAGCAGCTTCAGCACCGCCCGCCGTCGCCGGTCCGAGAAGCTTGTCACCAGCACCCGGTCATGCACGTGGTGGCGTTCGATGGCGGCCGCGGTACTCTGCACCGAGTTCCAGTCCTTGACGTCCAGGTTGAGCCGGACACCGGGCAGCCCGGCCACCAGCCCGTCGAAAGTAGGGATGGGCTCGCGGCCGCCGATCCGGAACTTCGCAATCTCAGCGGCGGGAAGATCCGAAACCTTGCCCCTGCCGTCGGTGACCCGGTCCAGCGTGTCGTCATGGAAGAGGAGCAGCACGCCGTCGGAGGTGGTGTGCACGTCAGTTTCCACGTACCGGTAGCCAAGGCTTGCGGCGGCACGGAAGGCGGGCATGGAATTCTCCAGGCCGTCCATGGAAAACCCGCGGTGTGCCATCGCAATGGGCAGCTGGTTCCCGGCGGCGTCCGGGTTGGCGAAGAACGGCAGGCTCACAGTGCGAGCGTACCCGAGTGCCCTGCCGGCAGCAGCTTGCCCCAAGCGCGGCGGCGGCGCCTGTTCCCGCTAGTCCTCGTGGGGAAGGATTTCGATGCCGTCGCCGCAGTGCAGCAGCGTGCGCCCGCGGCCGCCGTCGAGATTGATCCACACCACCGTGTTGTCAGGGGTGATGGCGTCCACCAGGCCGCCGGTCTCGAAGCCCGGCGAGAGCAGGACGCGGACGCGGTCACCCTGCCGGAGCTTTTTCCAGTGCGGAGCGGGCGTTGCCCTGCGCAGCGGTGCTTCGGCGGTTTCGTGCTTGACGTTCTTTGCCATCTTTACCCCTTAGTCCAGCAGGAGAGGAGTCTGCTCTCCGGGCTCCACGCTACGGAGCAAAGATGAACGCGAGGTGAGCGGCAGCTGAGAATACGACGGCGGGAATCAGGCCTGGCGTGCGCCGAGCGAAGCGAGCCGTGCCTCCAGGACCTGGGCCACGCCGTCGTCGTCAAAATGCGGCGCGCGCTGGCCGGCGGCCTCGATGGCCTCCGGGTGTCCGCTGGCCATGGCATAGCCGTGGCCGGCCCAGCGGAGCATCTCGATGTCGTTCGGCATGTCGCCGAACGCCACCACCTCGGAGGCGTCGATGCCCAGCGCCCGGGCGTACTCGGCCAGCGTGACCGCCTTGTTGACGCCTGGCAAGGACAGTTCGAGCATCGGGACGCCCGGGGAGGAGTGGGTGGCGGCGGCAAGATGCGCGACGGCGGGGCGCACCTCCGCGAGGAAATCGTCCGGCGTGCCTTCGCGCACGATGGCGAGGAACTTCACTACGGAATCATCGGCAGCAAGCGTGTCGGCGAGCGGCGCGGGGGTGAACTCGGACAGCAGCTCACTGGATTCGTTCTCGATGAAGCCGGGCTCGAGGTGGAAGCCCGTGAGCGTTTCCGCCGCGAACAGGGCGGCAGGGCGCAGCTGCTTGATGATGCGGCGCAGTTCCAGGACGGCGTCGAGGGCGAGGGTGCGGGCGGAGACCAGCCGGTCGGCTTCGAGGTCCCAGACCACGGCGCCGTTGGAGCAGATCACGCGACCGGTGTGCCCGAGCTGGTCCTGCAGCGGGTGCAGCCAGCGCGGCGGGCGGCCGGTCACAAAAACGAGTTCGACGCCGGCGTCCCGGCAGGCGTGGAAGGCGCGGACGGTGCGGTCACTGATTTTTCCGTCGTGTCCGAGGATCGTTCCGTCAATGTCGCTCGCTACCAACCGCATCCTGCCAGTCTACGTGGGATGCGGGGAGGGGTTCCCTTTCGCCGGGAGGGGGGTCGATTGTCGGCGGCCGGCGCTACACTGAATGAATCGAACATATTTTCGAATAAGGGTGTGTTGTGGGCGTTATTGTCGGTCCCCGCGTGATAGATGCGGGCGTCTCGTTGTTCTCGGTGCTGATCTCTCCGGTCGCAGTGGCGGCGGGCTTTCCGTCGCCCGCGCAGGACTACTTCGACGGCCGGATCGACCTGAACGCGCACCTGATCAAGGACATCACCAGCACGTTCGTGGTGCGGGTGACCGGGGACTCCATGGAAGGCGCCGGGATCAGCCACGGAGACGAGCTGATCGTCAACCGGGCCCTTGAGCCCAGGGACGGTTCCGTGGTGATTGCGGTGCTGGACGGCGAGTTGACCGTCAAGCGCCTGCGCATCACCCCAACCGGCGTGGTGCTCCAGGCGGAGAATCCGAAGTACCCGGACATCAAGGTCCCTGCCCTGTCCGAGCTCACCATCTGGGGCGTGGCCACGAGGTGCCTCCATCATGTGTGAAGGGTATGTGCCCGGGTTCGGCATGCCGGAGCAGGGCCATGACTAAGCCCGTCCTGATGCGCCGGATGCCGCAGATCGCCCATGTCGACGTGAACTGCTTCTACGCCTCGGCCGAGCGGGCGTTCGATCCCTCCCTGGAGGGCCGGCCGCTGGTGGTGCTGTCCAACAACGACGGATGCGCGGTGACGCGGTCCCCCGAGGCGAAGGCGCTCGGCATCGCGACCGGTGAGCCCTGGTTCAAGCTCGCGCCGCGGGCCAAGGAGTGGGGCCTGGTGGCCAAATCGAGCAATTACGAACTCTACGGGGACATCAGCGCCCGGGTCATGGAGCTGCTCGGCAGGCACTCCGCGTGGATGGAGGTCTACAGCATTGACGAGGCCTTCCTGGGCGTCAAAGGCGACCCGGAGCAGCTGCTGGCCCTTGGCCGGAACATCAAGGACGCCGTCCGCCGCCACGTCGGCGTACCCGTCTGTGTGGGGATTGCCCCCACCAAGACGCTGGCCAAGCTGTGCAACAAGTGGGCCAAGAACAACGCGGCGTTCGGCGGGGTATGCCACTGGGACAGTGTCCCCTGGCCGCAGCGGGAGTCCCTGATGGGGCGGCTGTCCGTGGACGAGATCTGGGGCATCGCCGGCAGGCTCACCCGGCGCCTGAACGTGATGGGCATCTTCACGGTCCTGGACCTGGTCCGCGCCGATCCCGTGGTGATCCGGGACAAGTTCTCCGTGGTCCTGATGCGCACCGTCCTGGAGCTGCGGGGCACTCCCTGCATTCCCATGGAGGAAGAGCGCATCGGCCGGGACCAGCTGATCTTCTCCCGCTCCTTCGCCAAGCCGGTCACCACCGCAGCGGGACTGCGGCAGGTGCTGGGCATCTACGGCCAGCAGGCCAGTGCCAGGCTCTCGAAACACGGGCTGCAGGCAAAGGTCCTCACAGCGTTCGCCGCCACATCTCCTTTCCGCCAGCAGGAGCAGGCCTATCCGTCCGTCTGCGTTTCCCTCCCGATGCCGACGGCGGATCCGCTCCTGCTGACCCGGGCCGCGCATGCGCTGCTGCCCAGCATCCGCGACGGCCTGCAGTACGCCAAAGCGGGGATCATGCTCACCGACCTGCGGCCCACCGGCAACCAGTCGCCGCTGGAACCGTTTGAGAACCGGCATGAAGAACGGGCCATCGGCCCGCTCCTCGAAGACGTGAGCCGGCGCTTTGGCCGCGGCTCCATCGGGCTGGGGCAGGCCGGCATCAAGACCGGGTTGGACTGGACCATGAAGCGCGACATGCAGTCACCGCGGTACACCACCCACTGGGACGAGCTCCCCCTGGTCAAAGCCGCCTGATCCGCGGTGCCGCAGCAGTGGAGGAACTACAGTGGCTCCTTCACCGGTCCGCCCAGCCGGATGGCGGCGGCGCATCGAGGAACGTGGTCACAACCTCGCGCACCAGGTCGGTCCGTGCGAGCCCGAAGAAGTGCGTGGTGCCGGGGAAGACCGCGAGCTGCGACGCGGGCACACCCTCGAAGTCGCCGTTCACGTCTCCTCCGCGCAGTTGGAGGAATTTCACTGCGTGGTCGAGCTTGACCATGTCGCAGTCGCCCACCGTGAAGAGCGTCGGCGCCTGGATTCCGCGGATGTCGTCGTCGCTCCAGCCAGGCTCGCCCTCGCCGTAGTGTGCCAGCTTGTCCAGCAGGCCCTGCAGGTGCTCGCGGTCCGGATGCGGAGACACGGCAAGGTAGTGTTCCTCCATTGGAGTTCCCGCGATCATGTCCACCGTCATCTCCGCCACAGCTTCGGAGTTGCCGCCGCGGTCGCCCTCCGGCCGGAACGATACCGACGACACGATGAGCTTGCGCACAAGTTCCGGGTGCTTGATCGCGAGGTGCAGCGCCACCGCACCTCCGACGCTGAATCCGAAGACATCGACCTTGCCGACGGCGAGGTGCTCGAGAAGCCCGATGACATCGGAGGCCAGGTGGTGCGTGGCCAGTGGCCGGTCGATGTCGTTGGTGTGCCCGTGCCCCTGGAAGTCGGCGGCGATCACCAGGCGCCCGGCCGACAGGCCCGGGATCAGTGCACCGAACTGCTGCTCAATGTCGAACAGCCCGCCGTGCAGGAGCAGCAGCGGGGTGCCGCCGTCGCCATGCAGCTCGTAATACATCCGGAGCCCGTTGACCGGCGCATAACCGGTTGCGGGCTGGGCCGGCGTTGTATCGGTCATCTTCGAACCTCCTCGGGCCCTGCGCCTGGTCGTGCCATCCTTGCACCGTGTGCACGCGCCCACCAGTGCTCATTCCTCAGGCGGACGGGGCCCCCGGCGTGTGCGGCCCGTCGAACATTGCGCTGTTGCTGGCCTGCGGCACGATGACGTGGACGGCGTTCCGCTGGATGGTGAAGTCCGTGGGCGTGACGGCCGCGATTTCGCCGTCGAGGTTCACGGGCATGGGCGGCTCGGTGACCAGGCGGACCCGCCGCGTGGTCAGGTGGTACACCCGGTCATGTTCGATAAAGCTTCCGTTCCTGAGCAGCCGTGCAATCTTGACGTGCTCACGGAACGGCGCTGCCAGGATTGCATAGATGTCAAGGATGTGGTCGTCGATTCCCGCCGTCGGCGAGACCGTGTTGCCGCCGCCGTAGTGCCTGCCGTTGCCCCCGGCCACCTGGAGCAGGCCCTCGAGCTGCATCGGCTCGTGGTCCCCCTCCGGGAACTCAAGACGGGCGGAGAACGGTTCGTGCCGGGTATACGAACGCAGGGTGGCAATGCCGTACGCCAGCGGCCCGAGACGCCGCTTCAGTCCGGGGGTGAGAGCCTCGGTAACCCGCACGGACAGGCCGGCGGAAGCGACGTTGAGGAAGGGCTGCCCATTTGCCCTGCCGAGGTCGATGTCCACCACCTTCCCGCCTGCCACCGCAGCACATGCCTCCGCCAGATTGTTCGGGATCTCCAGCGTGCGTGCGAGGTCGTTGGCGGTGCCCAGCGGAAGAACACCCAGCACGACACCCGTGCCGGCAACCCTGCCGGCGGCGTAGGAAACCGTCCCGTCACCGCCGCCCACCACAACCAGGTCATGACCGTCCGCAACCACCCGGTCGAGTGTCCCGGCCAGTTCGGCCCCCGAGTGGACGTGGTGCACGGCGGAGACCGGCACGCCCGCTTTTTGCAGGGCATGCACCGCCAGCTCCCTGGCAGCCGCCCCCCGGCGTGATCCGGCGTTGATCACCACGGCAGCAGAGCGGGCCTCTCGGGCAACCTTCATGTGGGCAATGGTAGGTGGATTACCTTGGGAAGTCCCCGCGGGACGGCCAGCAGCGGGGCGGTTTCCCCGGAACCGGCCAAAACCAACACTGACGGGCATCCCTTCGCAGGTTTAGCAAAGGGACGCCCGTCAGGACTGGCAGCGCGTCCGGGGTTGGACGATGCCAAGGGTGGGTAAGGCTACGGGTTGATAAGGGCTACGGGTTGGAAACGGGTGCTGACACCAGCTGGGGCGCAGCTGGAGCATCCGGCCCGCTGGCATCCGCAGCCGGGTGGGCGGTTGCGGCGTGTTCAGCCAGGACACCCGTCTGGTGCCTGATTTTCAGGCGGTACAGCAGGGCTCCGCCGCCGGCAACGGTGGCAACGAAGATCACTCCGCCCCACTGCAGGTACCACTCAAACGGGGGCACCGAGTTGTAGATCTCCGGGCGGGGCCAGATGAGGTTCAGCGTCATGGCGCCGCCCCACAGGACCGCGAGGATGTTCACGGGCAGCCCCCACTTGCCCAGGCTGAAGCCCGGCTCGGTGCCGTCATCCGCGAGCGGCCACTTTTTCTGGAACCGCTTGCGGAGCAGCGGAACGGTGACCAGCAGGTAGGACAGGTAGATCAGGACGATGCTGATGCTGGAAAGGATGGTGAAGATGGCGGGCTGGGAGACGTTGACGATCAGCGGAATGATGGCGATGAGTCCGATGACGATCGCCGCCACCGTGGGCGTCTTCCGCTCAGGGTGCACCTTGCTGAGCTGGCGGCTGAAGGGCAGGTTGTTGTCCCTGGCCATGGCGAACATCATGCGGATGGCGGCGGCGTGAACGGCGAGGGTGCAGACGATCACGGCCACCACGATGCACACCAGGAACGCCTTGCCGAAGGGGCCTCCCAGGACGGAGAGCACGATGTACTGCAGGCCGCCGTCGGCAGCGCCCAGCTTCGGGTCGCTGAGGTCGGGCGCGGCCAGGAGTCCGCCAAGGAGAATCAGGCCGCCGAGGATGAAGGACGCCGTGATGGCACGGAGGATGGCCTTGGGTGCGGTCTTTTTCGGGTCCTTCGTCTCCTCGCCGAGGGAACTGGCCGTGTCAAAGCCATACATCACGTAACCGGAGGCCATGGCCCCGATGAGGAACACCCCGAAGAAGCCAAGGTCGTGGTCCATGCCGTAGCCTTCGGTGCTGAAAAGGACTTCCGGCCCCCGCACCACATGCCAGCCAAGGGCCAGGATGAGGAGCACGGCGGCGGCGAGCTCCACGAAGACGCCGATGCTGTTGATCTTGGTCATCAGCTTCACGCCGAAGGCGTTGATGAGCGTTGAGATGGAGATCATGATGCTGGCGAGCAGCACCCCGTTGAGGGCGAAATCGTAGGTGCCGGTGCCGTCGCCGATGATCTGGAAACCGGACCAGATCTGGGGCAGGGTGAGCTGCAGTGCAAGGGCCACGGCTCCGAGCGCCACGATCGAGGAGATGAGCAGCAGCCAGCCCGCCAGCCAGGCGAACGTCCCTGACGAGAGCCGCTTGGCCCAGTTGTAGACCGAACCGGCCACCGGATACCGTCCGGCGAGCTCGGCGAAGCAGAGCGCCACCATGAGCTGGCCGGCGAAAACGATGGGCCAGGACCACGCGTAGGCGGGGCCGGCCATGGAAAAACCAAAGTAGAACAGCTGGAACACGCCGGTGAGGATGGAAATGTAGCTGACTCCCGCCGCAAAACTGGCGAATTTGCCGATGCTGCGGTCCAGGGTCTGGGCATAGCCGAACTCGTCCATGCCGCTTGAATCAGTACTCTTGCTGGGTTCGAACATCTGAACTCCTAAGTGGAAAAGCACGATGGTGATGACCCATGGCCGCCATTGGACACGGGTTATATCGGCGGCCGGGCGCCGCGCCTGCGGCGCCCGGCCATGTCCCCCAAATGCTGGTGCTAGCCGGCGGCCCCCACCCCGGCGTCATCGGCAGGTGAGCCAAACCAGCCGCTGGGCGCGGGCTGGATGTTCTGCCAGATATGTTTTGCCTCGCGGTATTCGTTGAGGCCGGCGCTGCCAAGTTCACGGCCGATGCCGGACTTCCCAAAACCGCCCCACTCCGCCTGCGGGACGTACGGGTGGTAATCATTGATCCATACTGTTCCGTGCCGCAGGGCGCCCGCAACGCGCTGTGCTTTCGACGCGTCGGACGTCCACACCGCACCGGCCAGGCCGTACTCGGTGTCGTTGGCGATGGCAACGGCCTCCTCCTCGGTCCGGAACGTCTCGATGGTCAGCACCGGGCCGAATGACTCTTCCCGCAGCACACTCATGCCGGAGCGGCAGTTGCCAAGCACCGTGGGCGGGTAGAAGAACCCGTCCGCAAGGGGCCCGTCGTCGGGAATGTAGCCGCCGCACAAAAGCTCCGCGCCTTCCGCGATGCCGGCCTGGACGTAAGCGTGGACCTGGTCGCGGTGCCTGGCCGAAATCAGCGGACCCGTTTCCGCGCTGGGGTCAAAAGGCCCGCCCATCCGGATCTTTTGGGCGCGTTCCACCACCTCGGCCACGAAGCGCTCCGCAATGGTCTCCTCGACCACGAGGCGCGCCCCTGCCGAGCAGACCTGCCCGGAGTGCAGGAACACGGCGGTCAGGGCATTGTCGACGGCGGCGTCCCAGTCGGCGTCAGCGAAGACGACATTGGGGTTCTTCCCGCCGAGCTCGAAGGCGACCCGCTTCACGGTCTCCGCGGCCGCCGCCATGATGGTCTGGCCCGTGGCCAGGCTCCCCGTCAGGGAGACGAGGTCCACGCGCGGGTCGGAGCTGAGGAGCGGGCCCACCCGCGACCCGGATCCCGTGACCAGGTTCGCGACACCGGCCGGAACACCGGCCTCTGCCAGGGTCTCCATGAGCAGGATGGACGTGGACGGTGTGAGCTCGCTGGGCTTGAGCACGAAGGAATTTCCCGCAACGAGTGCCGGCGCCACTTTCCAGGCCGCCTGCAGGAGCGGGTAGTTCCAGGGTGCGATGAGGGCGCAGACGCCGAGCGGTTCGTAGACCACGCGGCTGATGGCGTTCGGCCGGCCCGTATCGATGACCCGCCCGGCGTCGAGGCCCGCTATCTTGCCGTAGTAACGGAAGCAGGAGGCAATGTCGTCAATGTCGTATTCGGCCTCGACGAGGCGCTTGCCTGTGTCCAGTGCTTCGGCCCGGGCGTACGCCGCCTTGTCCCGCTCGAGCAGCGCGGCGACGCGAAGCAGGACCTCGCCGCGTTCAATGTCGGTCAGCCGGCGCCACGCACCGCCGTCGAACGCGGCCCGGGCACTGGCGATTGCCCGCTCCGCGTCCTCTACGGTGGATGAGGCGACTACCGCCACTTCGCGCCCGTCCGCCGGGCAGCGCACAACGGTTGTCCCGCCGTCGGACGCCTGGTGCCAGGCACCGTCAATGTACAAGCCCTTGATGGCGTCCGGCGCTTGTCCGGCGTCGCGGACCTGCTCAGCGGTGGCGGTCATCGTTTCTCCTTTTCCAGTCCATCAATCATGCCTATGCCTTTGCCGCAGGGGCAGCTGCAGCGGCGGTGCCGTTACGCTCCAGCGGGCTGATGCCGTGCCGGTAGAACTCGGCATGCTGCGGCGCCAGCGGGGCCTTCCCGGCGATCAGGTCGGCTGCCTTCTCGGCGAGCATCATGACGGGGGCGTAGATGTTGCCGTTGGTCACGTACGGCATGGCCGAGGCGTCCACAACCCGGAGGCCCTGTGTTCCGTGGACGGACATGTCGAGCGGGTTCACCACTGCCATCGGATCGGACTCCGGCCCCATCTTGGCGGTGCAGGAGGGGTGCAGGGCGGTTTCCGCGTCGCGGGCCACCCAGTCCAGGATCTCGGCGTCGGTCTGCACGGCCCGGCCGGGTGAGAGCTCGCCGCCGTTGAAGGGCCCCATGGCGGACTGGCCCAGGATGTCGCGGGCCACGTGGACGGCCTCGACCCATTCACGGCGGTCCTGGTCCGTGGAGAGGTAGTTGAACACCATGGATGGATGCACCGTGGGGTCGGTGGACTTGATCTTGAGGGTGCCGCGGGCGTCGGAGTACATGGGGCCGATGTGCACCTGGTAGCCGTGCTTGGCGTCCGCCTTCTGGCCGTCGTAGCGGACGGCAACAGGGAGGAAGTGGAACATCAGGTTCGGGTACGCGACGTCCTCGTTGGAGCGGACGAAGCCGCCGCCTTCGAAGTGGTTGGTAGCGGCCGGGCCCTTGCGGCCGAAGAGCCACTGCATGCCGATCCACGGCATGCGCCAGACGTCCAGGGCCGGCTGCATGGACACCGGCTGGGTGCAGGCGTGCTGGATGTAGACCTCCAGGTGGTCCTGCAGGTTCTCGCCGACGCCGGGAAGGTTGACCACGGGGTTGATGCCCAGGGAGTTCAGGTGCCCAGCTTCGCCCACGCCGGAGAGCTGCAGCAGCTGCGGGGTGTTGATGGCGCCGCCGGACAGGATGACCTCGCCGGCGTTGACCACGTGGGTCTGGCCGTTGCGGCGGTAGGTGACGCCGGTGGCCACTGTGCCCTTGAAGTTGACTTTGGTGACCATCGCCCGGGTCAGGACGGTGAGGTTCGGGCGGCGTGTATTGGGGCGGATGTGGGCCCGGGAGGCGGAGAGGCGCTGGCCCTTGTGGACGTTGCGGTCGAAGGCCGCGAAGCCTTCCTGGCGGTAGCCGTTGACGTCGTCGGTCAGGGGGTAGCCGGCTTCCTGGGCGGCTTTGAAGAACGCTTGGAAGAGCGGGTTGGTGGCCGGACCGCGTTCCAGGACCAGCGGGCCGTCGTGGCCGCGCAGTTCGTCATCCGGGTCCGCTGCCAGGGCGTTTTCCATTTTGTTGAAGTAGGGCAGGCAGTGCGCGAAATCCCAGGTATCCATGCCGGCGTCGGCGCCCCAGCGCTCGTAATCGAGGGGGTTGCCGCGCTGGAAGATCATGCCGTTGATGGAGCTGGAGCCGCCCAGGACCTTGCCGCGGGCGTGTGCTACGCGGCGGCCGCCCATGAAGGGTTCCGGGTCGGATTCGTAGCGCCAGTCATACAGCGGGTTGCCGCTGGGAAAGGTCAGCGCGGCAGGCATCTGGATGAACAGGTCCCAGGGGTAGTCGCTGCGTCCGGCCTCAAGAACCAGGACGCTGCTGTTGCCCCCTTCGCTCAAGCGGTTGGCGAGCACGGAACCCGCGCTTCCTCCGCCGACGATGACATAGTCGTAGTGGGTTTTTGTCATGCTGGAAACTCTCTTTCTACCTGGTGCAGGCCAGCCGCTGAGGGCTGGTGGTCCTTCTTCCGGGAGCCGGCGATACACGGCGATGCCCCGGATAAGCGTTGGAAATCCCTGAAGTGGTGGATGCGGACCGCTGATGAATCAGCGCTGAATCAACGCGGTGCCGGAAATCCATGAGCTGTGGTGTACGTCATACTCATGCACAGTAATCCACATTGAACAAGTGTTCAATAGTCCGACTGGACAAACGTTCAAGATTTAACGCCGACGAAACATCGCGGGGTGAAATGAAGGCGAAACGCCGTCCCTGGGCATCGAATATGACGGGCGGCTGTCATGAACGCGGAACCGCAGCGGCAGGGCGCAGCGATGGAAGTGCAGACGGCTTCGATCCGCGAAAGAGGGTAAAGCGGGCCGCTAAGCGGCGAAGGCGATTTCTTCGGTCCGCGCGATGCTCCGGCGGATGGAATCCTTGTCAACGCCAAGGAGCGCGGTGAGCCACATCCCGTTTTGCACCACGACGATGTCTGCGGCCCGCTCCCTGCATTCGTCATTGGAAAGCCCGGGCCTGGCATTGCCGATCAACGTCGCGAGCCCCTGGAGGTAGCGCTCAAACGCTGCCGCGTTGATGGCTGCGAAGTCTTCATGGGCCTGTGCCAGCGCCCATAAATGGAGCCGCAGGGACAGATATTGTGTGGTCAGCAACTCCGGGCCCGCGACGCGCTGGAGGGCCTTCTTCAGCTGCTCGTCCGGCGGCGAGTCCGGGTCGGGCGTGACCAACATCAGGTCATGCTGGTCGATCCGGTGCAGGGCCGCGCGGATCAGGCTCGACTTGTCTTCGTAGTAGTAGTTCACCAGCCCGAGGGCGACCCCCGCTTCCCGGGCCACCGCGCGCATATTGACGCCTGAGATGCCGTGGCGCGACAGCAGGGCCAGTGCCGCTTCGAGAATGCGGGACTGCCTGTCAACCTGTTCGCCGGAGTTCACGGTGCTGGTATCCACCTGGCCAGACTATGGGCAATACCGTGGCGGCGCATCCCGCAGCAGGGTCGGAACGGCGTCAGTGACATCTCAACCTCGAGGCGACGCCCACCCATCAGCCAACAGACCGAAAAAGACGTTCCGCGACGTTTCTTGACGCGCCGCTACGCCGCGTTGAGCGTTCGCGTCGCCCCGTGAACCCCTGCTACACGAATGATTGTGGCGCTGCCGGCCGCTCCGTAATCTCAACTCAGCATCCGCCCCAGCAAAGGAATTTCCCGATGACTACTCCCCAGGACAAGAGTCCGCAGAACCAGGAAAGCTCCACCCGCATTGTTGCCGGCCAGTCGGCACCCAAGCGTCCCCTCGGCCTGAAGATCGGCATCGCCGCCGGCATCCTGGCCCTCATCGGCGGCGGTGCCGCCGTCGCCTCCGCGGTGAACAGCAACAACAGCACCGCGGCAGCGGAGCAGAGCGCATCGGCCGGCAACCCCGCCGCCGAGCTGAAGCTGGGCTACTTCGGCAACGTCACCCACGCCCCGGCCCTGGTGGGCGTCAGCCAGGGCTACATTGCAAGGGAACTTGGCGACACGAAGCTCAGCACGCAGGTGTTCAACGCCGGCCCGGCCGCCATCGAGGCACTGAATGCCGGTGCCATCGACGCCACCTACATCGGCCCGAACCCGGCCATCAACTCCTACGTCAAGAGCGCCGGCGAATCGGTGCACATCATTGCCGGCGCCGCGGCTGGTGGCGCCCAGCTTGTGGTCAAGCCCGAGATCAACTCGCCCGCAGACCTGGCGGGCAGGACCCTCGCCTCCCCCCAGCTGGGCGGCACGCAGGACGTTGCGCTCCGCGCGTGGCTGGCATCCCAGGGCTACAAGACCAATGTGGACGGCAGCGGTGACGTAGCCATCAACCCCACCGAAAACGCCCAGACCCTGAAACTGTTCCAGGACGGAAAGCTCGACGGCGCGTGGCTGCCTGAGCCCTGGGCCTCGCGTCTTGTGCTGACCGCCGGCGCCAAGGTCCTGGTGGACGAAAAGGACCTGTGGGACGGATCGCTGTCCGGCAAGCCCGGCGAGTTCCCCACCACCATCCTGATCGTGAACCAGAAGTTCGCCGCCGAACACCCGGACACCGTCAAGGCCCTCCTCAAAGGCCATGTGAAGTCGGTCGAGTGGCTGAACAAGGCTGCCGACGCTGAAAAGGCCAGCGTCATCAACGCGGCGCTGAAGGAAGCGGCCGGCGCCGAGCTGAAGGCGGACGTGATCGACCGCTCCCTGAAGAACATCGTGTTCACCGTGGACCCGCTGGCCGGAACCTACGAAAAGCTCCTGGCCGACGGCGTCGCCGCAGGAACCACCAAGCAGGCCGACATCAACGGCATCTTCGACCTCACCGCACTCAACGGCGTAACGGCTGAGAAGACCTCCGCGGCGGGGCTCGGCAAGGAATAACCCAACGCTCTCTCACCTTTCGCATTATTTTGGCCGGCGCTCTCTCACTTTCCTGAGGAAAGTGAGAGAGCGCCGGCCGTTAACGCGCATCAAGTGAGAGAGCGTTGGCTTTGAGGTATCAGCGCAACGGATAGTTGCTATTGAAAACTCCCGCTTCTCCAAATATATGAAGTCCCTCACAGTAGTTACAGGACCTGCACCAAACCGACCGCAGCCAGTAACCAGAAGGACTTCAACGTGGAAACTCCGCTCTCCCATCTTGCCCACCTCGAGATCACCACCCCGGACGTCGAAGCCTCGGCACGGTTCTACGAGGAAAAGTTCGGCATGCGCATCATCGACCGCGTGGACGGCAACGTCTACTTGCGCTGCTGGGGCGACTACTACCGCTACAGCCTGGTCATCACGGAAGGACCGGAAGCGTCCCTGGGCCGGATGGCCTGGCGCACCAACTCCCAGGCGGCCCTGGAAGCCGCAGCCGAGCGCATCGAAGCGACCGGCGTGCAGGGAACCTGGACGCCCGGCGGCCACGGCTTCGGCAAGGCTTACGAGTTCACCGGGCCCTACGGCCACCACATGCGCCTCTTCTATGAAGTGGAGAAGTTCGTCGCCGAGCCGGGTTTCGAGTCCACCTACCCGGACCGGCCGGAACGCCGCAGCAGCCACGCCGCCGCACCCCGCTTCCTGGACCACGTCACGGTGGCATCCTCCGATGTCCGCGGCTTCGCCAAGTGGTACAACGAGGCCCTCGGCTTCCGCGTCATGGCCTTCGTTGACCTGGACGAAGCACCCATCACCGTCTTCTCCGTCCTCACCACCAACGAAAAGTCCCACGACCTGGGCGTCGTCCTGGACACCTCCAGCCGCGCCGGACGCGTCAACCACATCGCCTTCTGGGTGGACGCCACCGAGGACCTGCTCCGCACCGCGGACGTCATGATGGAAAACGGCACCCCCATGGAATACGGCCCCTCCATCCACGGCGTGGGCGAGCAGAACTTCCTCTACTTCCGCGACCCGTCCGGCCTCCGCGTCGAACTGAACTCCGGCGGCTACCGCAACTACGTCCCGGACTGGGACGCCAACACCTGGAAGCCGTCGCTGGGCTCCAACAACTTCTACAAGAACGGCGCCATGCCGCACTCCATGACCGAATCCTTCCCCCCGGCCGAAGGCTTCACCGCCACCGAAGAAGGCGCCTCCCCCGAGATGAAGGAAGCCCTGCTCAACCCCTACGCCAAGCAGGGCCGGGGCTAGAAAGATATGCCTGAAGCAACATATGCCCTGATCCGCTTCCAGGAAGCCGGCGACAGCAAGGCCCGCGCCGGCCTCCTGGTTAAAGACCGGGTCCTGCCACTGGACGGGGACATCAACTCCCTGATCGAGCACTGGGACACCACCGAAGCCCAGCTGGACAGCCTCGCCGCCTCCGCCGGCGAGGACACCGGCCTGGCGCTGGCCGACGTCGAGGTCCTCGCCCCGGTCGAGCCGGCCCAGGTCCTGCAGACCGGAGCGAACTACCGCAAGCACGTGATCGACCTCGCCGCCGCGCACCGCGAACCGGGCGAAGACGAAGAGGAAGTCCGCGCCAAGACCGCCGCCATGATGGACAAGCGGGCAGGCCAGGGCACGCCGTACTTCTTCATCGGCCTCCCGACGGCGATCGCGTCCGCCACGGACGACCTCACCCTGCCTGCCTACTCCAAGTCCCACGACTGGGAGCTGGAGCTGGCGGCAGTCATCGGCAGGACTGCGTTCCGCGTCACCCCCGAGGAAGCCCTGGACTACGTGTTCGGCTACACCATGGTCAACGACATCACCACCCGTGAATACGTCTTCCGCAAGGACATGCCGGCCATCGGCTCGGACTGGTACCGCGCCAAGAACGCCCCCGGCTTCCTGCCCACCGGACCGCTGCTGGTGCCCGCCAAGTTCTTTGGCGACCCGCAGGACGTCCAGGTGACCCTGAAACTCAACGGCAAGGCCATGCAGGACGAGTCCACCCAGGACATGATCTTCGGCGTTGCCAAGCTCGTCAGCGAAGCCTCCCAGATCATGCCGCTGCGCCCCGGCGACCTGGTGCTCACCGGAAGCCCCGCCGGCAACGGCCAGCACTGGGGCCGGCTGCTGCAGGACGGCGACGTTATGGAAGGCACCATCACCGGACTGGGCACCCAGCTCATCCACTGCAAGGACGAAACCACAAATGAAGGTGTCCAGTGACCACCCAGGACACAGCACCAACCGCCGCCACCGGGGAATCCACCGATTCCCCGGTGATCCGGCGTGAAGACCCGCTCGGCAGCATCCGCGCCATGGCCGCGGCCCACAACAACTGGGGCCGCTGGGGTGAAGATGACGTCCTGGGGACGCTGAACTTCATCGACGCCGGCAAGCGCGTCGAGGCCGCGGCACTGGTGAAGTCCGGTGAGGCGTTCTCGCTGTCCCAGCCGTTCGACACCAACGGCCCGCAGAAGGGCTGGCGCCGCCGCACCAACCCCGTCCACACCATGACGGACACCGGGGTGGACGCCGAACGCGGCAACCAGGGCTTCCCGCACGGCTTCGGCGGAGCGGACGACGTGATCGCCATGCCGCTGCAGTGCTCCACCCAGTGGGACGGCCTGGGCCACATCTTTGACCAGGGCAAGGCCTGGAACGGCCGCGCCGCCGGCGACGTGGTGACGTCCGAAGGCGACCTGGTAACGGGAATCGAAACCGCCGCGGCCAAGATCGTCACCCGCGGCGTGCTGCTGGACGTTGGCCGTGCGCTCGGACCGGACCTGGGCAGGAACGACGGCGAACTGCCCGACGGTTTCGCGATCACCCCGGAGCATCTGGAGCGCACCATCGCACTGCAGGGCCCCAGCTCAAAGGTGGGCCGGGGCGACATCGTGGTGATCCGCACCGGGCAGTACACCCGGGTCCGCCGCGACGGCTGGGGTGACTACGCGGGCGGGTCGGCCCCGGGGCTGTCCTTCACCACGGCGCCCTGGCTGCACCGCTCCGAAATCGCCGGAATCGCCACCGACACGTGGGGCTTCGAGGTCCGTCCCAACGAGTTCGACGCCGCCTTCCAGCCCCTGCACCAGATCGCCATTCCCAACCTGGGGCTGTTCCTGGGCGAGATGTGGGACCCGGACGGACTGGCGGAAGCGTGCGCAGCAGACGGCAGGTACGACTTCCTGCTGACCGCAGCCCCGCTGCCCATCACCGGAGCTGTGGGATCGCCCGTCAACCCGATCGCCGTCCGGTAGCTTTTCAGTTAAAACAGCAACAAAACCACCAGCAGTAACGCCGTCAATACAAAGGAGTCAGCGATGGCAGCAGTACAGAACGTCGGAATCGTCGGGGCCGGAGCCGCGGGACTGACCGCAGCCATCCTCCTGGCCGACGCCGGAATCCAGGTGGAAATCCTCGAGAAGGCGGAAGCACCGCAGACCCTTGGATCCGGCATCACCCTGCAGGGCAACGCCCTGCGGATCCTCCGCCAACTCGGCGTCTGGGAGCAGGTCGAGGCGAAGGGCTACGGCTTCAGCACCCTGGGCCTGCGCGCCCCGGACCCGGCCGGCACCGTCATCGCAGTCCTTGACGACATCCGCACCGGCGGCGAAGACCTCCCCGCCACGATGGGCATGTACCGCCCCGACCTCACCGCCATCCTCCGCGAACGGGCAGAGCGGGCGGGCGCCCGGATTAGCTACGGCAAGACGGTCACCGGCATAACGGACGACGGCGGGTCCGTCACCGTGAGCACCGACGACGGCCGCAGCGCCACCTACGACCTCCTCATCGGCGCCGATGGACTGCACTCTGCCGTCCGCAAGGCCATCGGCATCGAGGTTGAACCCCAGCCCACGGGCATGGGCATCTGGCGCGCCTTCGTGGAGCGCCCCGAAGAGGTGGTCCGGACGGACCTGACCTACGGCGGACCCTGCTTCATCGCCGGCTACTGCCCCACCGGCCCTGACACCATCTACGCCTACCTCGTGGAGAAGGCACAGGAGCGCAAACACGAGGACGGCCCCCGCGTCATGGCCGAACTCGCCGCGGCCTACGGCGGCCCCTGGAACGAGATCCGCGCCAACCTGGACCACAGTGCCCGCATCAACTACACCTGGTTCACCACGCATCTGGTGGACGGGCCCTGGAACCGCGGCCGCAGCGTCGTCATCGGCGACGCCGCGCACAGCTGCCCGCCCACGATTGCGCAGGGTGCTGCGATGGCGATGGAGGATGCGGCTGTGCTGGCCGAGCTGCTTATCAGTGCCGACGACGTTACGGAGACGCTCTGGAAAGAGTTCACTGACCGCCGCCTGGACCGGGCAAAGGCAGTTGTCGACGCGTCCGTCCAGTTGGGCCAGTGGATGCTCGACGGCGTCCGGGATGCCAATGTGCCCGGCCTCATGCATTCAATCTCCAGCCTGGTGAAGGAACCCGCATGAGCACGCGCACGCCCGAGTCGGGAACCCCCACTGTTGACGTCCACGCGCATATCCTGCTTCCGGCCCTGCAGCAGCTGGTGGCCGAGGCGGACCCAGTGGGCTTCGGCGCCCAGCAGGCTTTGGAGGTGCAGCGCAACGGACCGGAATCGATGGCCGCTTCGGGCCGGATGATCAAGGAGCGCTGGCCGCAGCTGACGGACCTGGACCGCCGGCTCGCGGACATGGATGCCCAGGGCGTGGACGTGCAGCTGGTCTCGCCGTCGCCGTCGCACTTCTACTACTTCGCCGGCGAAGAACTTGCCCTGAAAGTGGCAAAGACAGCCAACCAGGCCGTGCGGGAGTTCGTTGACCGTGCCCCGGCGCGGCTCAATGGGCTGGGCCTGGTCCCGCTCCAGCACCCCGCCCTGATGGTGGAAGCCCTGGAACATGCGGTGCTGGAGTGCGGACTGCTCGGCGTCGAAATCGGATCGTTCGCCGCCACGCCGGACGATCCGGAACGCAGCACCGTCGAACTCTCCGATCCCCGCCTGGAACCGTTCTGGAGCCGGGCCGAGGAGCTGGGCGCCCTGGTGTTCCTGCACCCGTTCGGCTGCTCGCTGGATGAACGGCTGGACCGCTTCTACCTCGCCAACACGGTGTCCCAACCCGCAGAAAACGCGGTGGCACTGTCCCACCTGATCTTCAGCGGCGTCCTGGACCGGCACCCGGATTTGAAAGTGCTGGCGGCGCACGGCGGCGGTTACCTGCCCACGAAACTTGGCCGCTCCGACCACGCGTGGAAGGTCCGGCCCGAGGCACACGGCTGCGCCCAGCCGCCGTCGTCCTATCTGAAAAAGCTGTACTTCGATTCCCTGGTCCACAGCGCCGCGGAACTCCGGGCGCTCGTCGCCGCCACGGGCCCGGAGCAGGTGCTGCTGGGCTCGGACTACCCGTTCGACATGGGCTCTGACCTTCCCGTGGACGAGGTCCAGGCTGCCGGCCTGCCGTCGGAAGGCGAGGCCCAGGTTTTGGGCGGCAACGCACGCAACCTCGGGATCATGGCAGCGGCCGCCCTGTCCGCCCGACCCACTGCTTAAGGAACACCCTCATGGTCAAGATCGCACGCTGGAATTACGACGGCGGCACGCAGTCCGGCTTTGTGGACGGCGGACACTGCTACGCGCTGCCCGCCGGCCAGGGCGTCCAGACGCTGTTGGACGCCGGACTGGATGAAACCCTGCGCGTTGCCGGGGAGGTTATCGGATCGGCCCCTGCCGTTCCGCTTACGGCGGTGCAGCTGCTCGCCCCGCTGGTGCCCGCCACCATCCGGGACTTCGTGGCGTTCGAGGAGCATGTCGAAGGCGTGCGGAAGAGCATCGACGGCGTGGCCGGTGTGGTGCCCGAATGGTATGAGGCGCCCACGTTCTATTTCACCAACCCGCACACGGTGACCGGCACGGGCGAGGTGATCGGTATTCCGGCGGGCTGCACGGACCTGGACTTTGAAACGGAAGTCGCCGCCGTCGTCGGACGCGTCCCCGGGAGCGATGGCAGGAACCTGACCGCCGCGGAGGCGCACCGGCACATCTTCGGCTACACCATCCTCAACGACTGGTCCGCGCGGGACCTGCAGCGGCGGGAGATGAAGGTCAGCCTCGGCCCCTGCAAGGGCAAGGACTTCGCCAACACGCTGGGCCCGTGGATTGTCACGGCGGACGAGTTCGAGGACCGGCACGACGCCGAGGGCTTCCTGCCCATCTCCATGGCCGTCGAAGTCAATGGCGAGCCCATCGGCCAGGACCTGCTCTCCAACATGGGCTGGCCCTTCGCCGAGCTCGTGGCCTACGCCTCACAGGACTCGGTGGTGCGGCCCGGCGACGTCCTGGGCTCCGGCACCTGCGGCAGCGGCTGCCTCGCCGAGCTGTGGGGACGCAACGGTTCCAAGACGCCCCCGCCCCTGGCAACCGGCGACGTGGTGAGGATGACGGTGGAAGGGATCGGCACCATCGAGAACACGGTGGGCGCCAGGCGCGAGGCCGTGACCCGTGTGGCAGCCCGCCCGAGGCCCCGCAACCGGGTTGCCGCTGCGGCTCCTTCCGGCGTCTAGGGTGGTTTCGCTCCAGCTTGAAGGGCGGACCGTGGTGGTCACCGGCGCAGGCCAGGGGCAGGGCGCGGCGGAAGCACGGCTGCTGGCGGAGGCGGGGGCCCGGGTCATCGCCACGGACCTCGCAGCCGACGCCCCGGCCGGGCTGGCGGACGTGTCTCCCGCTTCGGGCGGTGAGCTGATATACCGGCGGCTGGACGTCAGTGACGAGGCCGGTTGGTCCGGCCTCGCATCATGGATCCGGTCGCAGGGCTGGCAGGTGGACGGGCTGGTCAACAATGCCGGGATCACCCAGCGCAGCAGGCTCCTGGATGCCTTTGTGGCGGATCTGCAGAAGGTTTACGAAGTGAACGTGGCCGGCATCCTGTTGGGAATCCAGGCCCTGTCCCCGCTGATGGGCAGCGGCGCATCGATCGTCAATGTGGGCTCGGTCGCCGGGCTGACCGCCCATTATCCGGTGGCGTACACCGCGAGCAAGTGGGCGCTGCGCGGGCTCTCCCAGGTGGCGGCCATGGAACTCGGGCCTCGCGGGATCCGCGTCAACACCGTCCACCCCGGTTTTATAGAGACTCCCATGACGGCGGGCGCCAAGCCGGAGTTCCGGCAGGCCACCTTGGCGGAAACCCCGCTGGGACGTTCCGGAAGCGTGGAGGAGGTGGCCGGCGTCGTGCTCTTCCTCGTCAGCCCGCTCTCATCCTTCGTGACGGGCGCCGAGATCCCGGTGGACGGCGGCCAGTCAGGCCACGGCGGCGCCAAATCCATCTCCGACGCCCTGCGCTAGCCCCGTATCCCAACTAGGTAGCGCTAAGTGTCGTTCTGCGGGCCCAAAACGACACATCGCGCTACCTAGTTGGGGGCCACCGCAGAAACTTAGCCGGGCAGCACGGCCGACCAGCCGCCGTCGACCATCAGGTTTGCGCCGGTCACATACGAGGCCTCATCCGATGCCAGGAACAGCGCGCAGTTGGCGACTTCTTCCGGCGACCCGATCCGCCCCATCGGGATGCTGCCCGCAATGGTCCGCATGGGATGGTCCGGTGCCAGCAGGTTGCCCTCGGTGGCCCCCGTGCGGATCATGCCCGGGCTGACGGCGTTGACGCGCAGTCCATGCGGAGCGCCCTCGGCCGCGAGCTGTTTGGTCATGGCCACCACGGCGCCCTTTGTGGCGGTGTGGGCCAGCCGGCCGTTGGTCATGGAGCCGGTCACCCCCGCCGTGGAGCCCACCAGGACAATTGCACTGTTTACGGCCTGGATAAGCTGCGGCCAGAAGTACTTGACCGGCAGGAACACCACGTCCATCTCGTGCTCCACGTTCCATTTCCAGTCGGCAAAAGTGAGCTGCTCCACCGGGGCAAACCGCGTGACGGCGGCGTTGGCATAGAGAATATGGACCGGGCCGTGTTCCGCGGCGACATCCGAGGCCCACCCGGCCACTGCGGCCTCATCCGTGAGATCCACCCGGCTGCTGCTCATCCGGCCCCCGGCGGCGGTGACCGACGCAACCGTGGCCGCGGCGCCGTCGTCGTCCATGTCGCAGCCCACCACCACCGCTCCTGCCCGGGCGAAGGCGAGCGCCGCCGCCCTGCCCTGGCCGCTGGCCGTTCCGGTGATGACGGCGGTCTTGCCGGCCAGGCGCTGGCTGGAGACAGGCATAAAGGGTCCTTCCGAAAGCGTGTTTCTTCGACTTTCGCAGGGATGGGCTGGCCGGGGAACGGTCCTTTGGGTCTAGGTGGTATCTGCCGCGTGGATAGTCACAGGGACAGGTTCATCCTGCTTCGGCGGCGGTGCCTGCGCCAGGGGCTGCAGCGTCTGCGGCGAGGGCTTTGCGCCGCCGGGAAACCTGGACGGCGATGGCGGTGGGGATGGCGGCCAAAGCGGTGATCCGCATCCAGGGCCGGTCCAGGACATGGCCGGTGAGTGCATCCAGGGAGAAGGGACCTGAGCCGCCAATGGTGAACGCCGCTGCTGCCAGGCCCAGCACCGCGGGATATTCGAGGCCGCCCTCTTGGGCGAAGAAACCGTTCGGGGCGTGGACGCTGGCTGCTACGCCCATGGTGGTGGCAGCAGCGGCGCCGGCGGCAGGGGTGGCCAGGCCCAGGGCCAAGGCGAGTCCCGCTCCTGCTTCACCGACGCCCGCGAGGACGGCGCTGGGTTTTGCCGGGCGGAACCCCATGGCATGCATGCCCTTGCTGGTGCCTTCAACGCCTCCCCCACCGAACCAGCCGAAAAGTTTTTGGGATCCGTGCGCGATGAGCACCCCTCCGAGACCAACGCGGAACAGGGTCTGGGCGGCGGCGGCCGCCTCAGGGCTGGTGGTTACATTGCGCATAACAGTCCTCCTAGGGTTGCTGAGTCGCTGCCCGGCTCGGTGTGAGCACGATTCTACGTCTGCGCTGCCTCCCGCGCCTGGACAGTCACGGGGTGGGCGCTAACGGGGAAGAGCTCGTGAAGCCGGGCGCAGGAGCGCTGGACCACGGACCGCAGCCACACGCTCGCCGGATCCTCCGCCTGGGACGGGTGCCAATACATGGCCTCCACCAGGGAAGCTTCGGTGCCTTCCGAGAACTCCAGCACAACGATGTCCGCGCCGCGCTGGGCCCGGGCCGCCAGCATCCGCGGGACCATGGCCACCAGGTCCGTCCCTTCGACCAGGAGCGGCAGGGACAGGAACCCGGCCACCACGGCGGCCACGCGGCGCTGGATGCCCCGCGACTCGAACAGCTTGTCTGCCGGGGTGCTGATTCCTTCGCCGAAATAGCCGACGGCGTGCGGCACCGCGGTCAGGTCTTCGAGGGTCACGCGGGACTGCTGGAGCAGGAGATTGCCGGCGTCGGCAATGGCCACGAAGCTGTCACGGAACACCTGCTTGCTGGCACCCTGCATGTGGTACCCGGTGGGCCCCACGAGCAGGTCGATCTTCGAATAGTCGGCCATCTGGCCCTGGATCCCGGAACCGGCGGTGGGCACGAAGTCCACTGACACGCCCGGGGCTTCCTGGCGCAGGATGCCACGCAGCGGACCCACGATCAGCGCCGCCGCATAATCCGAGGCGGCGATGACGAACTCCCGCTCACTGGAGGCGGCGTCGAAACCGGACCGCACGCGTGTGGCCCGCTGGATGTGAAGCATGGCTTCATCAACCAGCGGGACCAGGGACTGCGCAAAGGGCGTGAGGTCGTAGGTGCGGCCGTTCCGCACCAGGAGTTCGTCGTCGAAGTGGCGCCGGAGCCGGGCCATCGCAGCACTGGTGGCGGGCTGGCTGAGCTGGAGCCGCTCCGCTGCCCGGGAGATGTTCCGCAGTTCAAGCAGGACCTGCAGGTGGGGCAGCAGGTTCAGGTCCAGGTTCTTCATACCCACAGGTTATCCATGCCCGCAGTGCGGCCTTTGCGATACCGGGCTTCTAATGGGTGGCGGGCGCCATCCGGGGTCCCCGGACCAGGACAGCCAGGAGTGCCACCGCGCACGCGATTCCCAATCCGCCCAGGGCAAGGCTGAGGCTGCCGGTTGCCGCCGCGGCGGCGCCAAGGACGATGGGCGTCAGGAACTGGCCGATGAACAGTGTTCCGGTCCAGATGCCGGTGCCACGCCCGCGCTGCTGGAATTCAAGGCCGTTGACGGCCCAGGTCAGAAGGGTGGGCAGCAGCACTCCGGTTCCCGCGCTGGCAACCACCGCCCCCGCGATGGCCAGCGGCACGGTCCCCGCGACGGAGACCAGGGAAAGTCCGACGGCGGCCAGCCCGAAGGCGAGCGCCAGCAGGTTCCGCGTGCCGAGCTTCGCGAGGAAGCGGAAGGAGATGGCGCCTGCCGCGGTGGCCAGGGACGCGATGGCCGCTGCGAGTCCAATGAGGGCTGCGTCGCCCACGCCCAGTCCCGTGATGACGTACGGCAGGTGGACGATGAGTGCGTAGAACACGATGCCGCCGAACAGCGTCACTGCGGCCGGGGCACCGATCTGCCGCCATGGCACCGGCGTCCTTTCCGCCGTCGTGCGCTGGCTCTTTGCCGGCTCCCACAGCTTGAAGACCATGGGGATGACGATCACGGCGCTGACCGCGTAGAGCCAGAACGGCGTCCGCCAGCTGATGCTGCCCAGGGCGCCGCCGAGGGCAAAGAACGCGGTGGCCGCGAGCGCGCTGACCATGGTCTGCAGGCCGAGGTATTTGTTCCGCTGTTCGCCCGCGTAGTAGTCGGTGATGAGCGTGGTGCAGCAGGTCATGATGGCCGCTTCCGCAATTCCGACGCCCACCCTGGACAGTGCGATGGACTCGAGCGTGTCCAGCCACAGCGGCGCGGTCCCGAACGCGGCGTAGGCCAGCATGGCGAAGACCAGCAGCTGCTTGCGGCCCACCCTGTCGGCAAGGTAGCCGGCAAGCGGTGAGAAGAGTGCCACGAACAGTGCGGGCAGCGTGAGGGTCAGCGGTACCAGGATGGCAACGCCGGGGGTGTCCGCGAACGCCTGGTTCAGGGTGGGGAGGATGGGCGCCAAAAGGACGGCGCCGAGCACCGGCATGCAGCTGCCGGCAACCAGGAGGGTTGCCTGCAGCCGCCCTGCCGTGCGCGGCGCTGAGGTGTCCGAGGCCTCATTCCTGGTCCCGGTGTCCGTGAGCTGAATATTCTCCATTGAATTTTCCTTAGCCTCTTGATGGTCACGGAGGGATCAGCGCGGTTCAGGCGCTGAAGAGTGACTTCCCTCACTGTGGCAACCGTTGGACTATCGGGGAATCATGGATTTGGGATAGCTGATATCCACGGAACGGATGGCAGGACGAAGCTGCGCCCGTGCGACTGCTTCCCCGCGGGAGCCTCCAGACAGATCAGGCCCCCAGTTCTTCTGCCACCTTCCGTGCGCCCCGGACCGCGATCGCCACGCTCATCAGGGTGGGGTTCATCGCCGTAGCCGTTGGAATCAGCGCATTGCCGCCCACCACCAGGTTCCTGTAGCCCCACACCCGGGACCACGGATCTGCCACTGAAGTGCCGTCGTCGATGGCGCCCATCCGCATGGTGCCCTGGTAGTGGAGGCTCGAACCGTTGGGCATCAGGCGCGGCTCGGCAACAAAGACGCCAAGGGCCTTCCCGGCACGGCGCAGCCGCTCTGTGGCCTGGGCAATCTCCACATTTTCCCGCTCGGTGAGCTCGTATTCGATGGTCATGTTGGGGAATCCCCGGTAGTCCGGCTCGTTGTCGTCGAAGGTGACCGCATCTTCATACCGGGGGTGCTTGCGCATGCCGTAGCCCATGTTGACGTAGCCCCACGGGTTCTGTGAATTAGGTGTTCCCGGCTCCATCGGGAAGGGCGTGGTCTCCGAGTACATGACCTGGACGGAGAAGGGGTGCTCCGGCTCGGAGAACGGGATGCGGTTGACCGCGGCAACGGGATCAACCGGGTTCAGCGCACGCCGGGCGAGTTCGGCGTCGAGGTCCGCCTCGGTGGCGAACCGCCCCATCTTGTCGGCATCCAGGGCAACTGTGGAGATGACCACCGGATGTTCGGTGAGGTAGTGGCCCAAGGCTTTCGGCCGGATCCCGGAGGCCCACAGGAGCTGCGGGGAGCGGAAGGCATCGGCGGCAACCACAACCATGTCCGCTGCCACGAATGACGTGTCCCCCGTCCGCAGGTCCTGGACGGTGACCCCGGTGACCCGTTGCCCGTCCAGTTCCACCCGGCGGACCAGGGTGAGGTCGCGGAGTTCGAACTGTTTCGAGAGCGGACTGTCCCTGTCTACGAGCGGGCCGAGGACGACGTCAGCACCCGCCCAGCGCATGGACCCGTCAGGCTGCGGATCCCCGGCCACGGGAAGGGTGCCCACCCCATAGCCTTCCGGCAACTCCGCACCGAACTCTTCATCGAGGAGGGACCGGATGGCCTCGCCGACTTTGGAATCGGCGAAGGCGGCGCTGTGGACGTGCAGCAACTGCTTGGCGTCCTCAATCAGCCCGTCCCATTCGTCGTCCGCGATGAAGGGGATCTTTTCGCTGAAGGCGGGCGACGGCGTCGCGCAGGTCCAGTGCGCACCCTGGCCGCCGACGTTGGTGGCCGCAGCCGCTGCCGGGAAGGATGGGGCATGGGCGGAGCCGGCGCCCCCGAAGTCCAGCAGGTGGGTGCCCTGGCGGGCGGTGAACATGCCCTCGGTGACGGTTCCGGCCGGGATGCCGAGCGATTCCCGGTACGCGCCGGCCTGCGGCCCCTGGGACATTTCCCGGGCACGGGCCTTTTCGGCGGCATCCGGGACGTTGCGGACGCTCTCGCCCGGGACTTTGGTGAGTTGCGGCCCGGCTTCGAACATGATGACCCGGGCGTTCGGGACCTGCTCCACGAGCAGCCGGGCGTAGGTGGAGCCGATGGGCCCGCTGCCGACGATGGCAATGGTGGGGTTGGACATGATGTCTCCTTTGAAATCAGGCCGAAAGGGATTCGGAAGGTGAGGGGGCGGCGGGAACGGGTTCGTCGGAGAGGCGGCCCTGCGGAAGCAGGACAGCCGCGGCGATTCCCACCACATAGGCGGCCGCCAGGGCGATGAAGACCGGGGTGAAGACCGAGCTGTAGATCTGCGCCACATTGGCCTGGACGTCCGGCGCGGCCCCGTGGACCAGCTGCGGGGTCAGGGTTGAAGCGTCGAGGCCTGCCGGCAGGAGGGCGGCCACGCCGAAGCCGATGACGCCGCCGATGATCGCCGTCGCCACTGTTGATCCCACCTGGCGCACCAGGTTGACGGTTGCGGTGATGGTGCCGGTCTGGCTTGCCGGCACGGCTCCCTGGACCACGGCGACGATCAGGCTCATGAAGGCACCGGTGCCAATGCCCACCACACCCATCACCACCATGGGAACCCACAGCGGAAGCCCCGCAGGCAGCAGGGCCATCGCGAACAGCCCGGCGGCTCCCAGCGAGGTTCCCAGGATCGGGAAGATCCGGTACCGGCCGGTCCGGCTGGCCAGCCATCCGGTGAGCAGGTTGCTGATCAGCATGCCGAACACGGTGGCGATGGGAACGAGGCCGGACACGGTGGCCGTGGTCCGGTAGGCCATCTGGACGTACGTGGGGAGGTAGGCAGTGATGGAGAAGAGCCCGACGCCGATAATCGCCGAGAGCGCGGTGCCCGCCGCAATGGTCCGGTTGGCAAAGAAGTGAAGCGGCAAGATGGGCTCGGGGGCGCGGCGCTCGATAAAGAAGAACGCCACAAAGCCCAGGATGCTGACCGTGAGTGCAGCAGCTGTGGCAAGGCCTGCGCTGCGTTCCGCAGCCCAGGTGACTGCGAGTACAAGGGCCACCAGCGAGGCAGTGAAAACTGTCGCCCCGGCAACGTCAAAGTGCCGGGGCGCAGGGCCTGGTTCCAGGTGCGGCACAGCAATCAGCGCAAGGGCCAGGGCCGCCGCACCAACGGGGATATTGATCCAGAAAACCCACTGCCAGCCCCAGTAGTCAGTGATGGCGCCGCCAAGCACCGGCCCCACCAGGATGGCGATGGGGAAGGCCGCGCCGATGATGGCCATGTAGTGGGGGCGTTCACGCTGTGTGGTGACCCTGGCAATGATGGTCTGGGACATCAGCTGCAGGCCGGCGGAGCTCATCCCCTGCAGGACACGCGCGGCGATGAGCCACGCCATGTCTGTCGCGAAACCGCAGGCCAGGGAGGCGGCGAGGAACATCACCAGCGAGCCGATAAAGATCCGCCGGGCGCCCAGGACATCACCGAGCTTGCCGAGAACCGGCAGCAGCACGGTGCTGGCGAGGGTGTATCCCACCACAACCCAGCTCATCAGCTTCAGCGCGCCCAGCTCACCGGCGATGGTGGCCAGCGAGGTGGATACCACTGTGTGGTCCAGGGCCCCGAGGAAGGAGACCGTGAGCAGGGAGATTACAAGGAGACGGAGTCTCAAAGGCGAAAGTGGCATAGTGATCTACCCGAACGATCGGGCCGTCGACGCGACGTGGTGTGCCTCCGGCGCACCATCACGCCGGAGAACGGGTCCGGCAGGAACCCCGGCGCCACTTCCATGATACCCGACTTTAGTCGTAAAACAACATAAGAGTGCAGGAATAAAGCATGGACGAATGGCGGTGCTCCTAAGCATGGCGCAGTGCCCATGCCAGGGCCATGTCCTGGAGCAGCTCATCCAGGTCAGCTTCCTCATTACCCGACAGGCAGGCGTCGAGAGCCCGGCGAAGCGCCAGGCGTGCTGATGATTCGTAACGCTCAGGTGCCCGCAGCGCCCCTTCCCCCGTGAAGGTCTCCACCCGGGTCAGCCCGGCAGGCTGGTCCACGGTCACTTCAGTGCGCACCTCGCCAAGGGCCAGCACGTGGAGCAGGCCTCCTTCATGAGGTCCACCGACAGGAGTCCCCAGAACGGTGGCGGGGGCAGAACCGGCACCCTCCGAATCCAGCAACGCCATCCTGCCCTGCGGTGTGGACATTCCCGCGCTCAGCGCCAGGGGTGTCCCGGCAAGGCACCGGGCCCAGCCGAAGCCATCGAGGATGGCGCCGTCCAGGCCGGCAACCGGAGCGGCACATTCAACGGTGACCAGGCGGGCCGGACTGCCCCGGCGTGCCCGGACCGCATCGGCTGCAGCATCGGGACGCAGGCGGGGCCGCTCAATGATCACCGGAATGTCACGCGGCCACGCTTGGGAGGCAAGAGCATCCTGCTGGAGCATTGCCGGGTCGGCAAGCACCACCGCCGACGCTCCCGCGGCCCGGGCGGCCAGCATGCCCTGCCACCAATCCCCCACTCCAGGCACCACCACCACCGCACCCCGCATGTCCTCCGCGAGTGCAGCACTGACGGGAAGCTCGGCAACAGCGGCGGTGTAGGCCGGCAAGGCGGTGACGACGCCGAATGCGCCATCCCGGCTCATTGCGTCACCCCTGCCAGGACTTTGGCTGCCGCAGCGTCGGCCAGCCCGAAGGCAAACAGCGAGTCCGCCAGCAGTTCGTCGTACTCCACGGGGGCATCACCTTCCAGGAGCGAGGCAAGCAGGCGCCACTCGGCCACATAGCCGTCTTCCTCATCGCGCGGGTACTCCGTCCACTGCCCGTCCACGCTGCGCACCCGGACGGCAGCGCTTCCGGCATGGACGAAGGCGGGCGGAAAGTCCACCTCGATGCGGTCATGGGTGGTGGCGATGTTCATCCGCCAGAGGGCATCCGGCCCTTCAGGCAGCATGGTGAGTGCCAGTTGGACCAGGACTCCGCCGGCCCGGTAGCCCACCTGGTAGCCGATGGGCGCAACGATCCTGGCGTAGAGAATGTCATCGATGCCGGGCGCGATGTCCCGCACGGCAGGAAGATCATGGATCGCGAGCCCGGTCAGAAGCTGCCGCAGGACATCTGCCGCCACCGTGGGGTTGCCAAGGTCGGGGCGCCCCCGCCGGGCAGCCTGCAGGGAACCGCCCTCGGCCACGAGCCGGTGGTACCTGTCGTTCGGAGGCAGCGCCAGGGTCACGGAGATGGCCTGCACCCGGCCCTCCAAGGCGACAAGATGGTGTTTTGCGCGCCCCCAGGCAGCATCAAACAAGTGGTTCGTTCCCACCAGCAGGAGTGTGCCCGCGGCCCGGCATGCAGCAATGACGTCATCGGCTTCCTGCCTGCTGGTGGCCAACGGCTTCTCGCAGAAGATGGCTCGCTTGCCGGCGGCCACCGCGCCGAGGATCTGGCGGGCATGTTCAGCGGGCGGGCTGCAGACGGCCACCACATCCACCGCCGGATCGGCGAGGAGGTCCGCCTCCCCCTCCGACCAGCGTGCGCCGAGCCTTTCCGCAAGTACCTGCGCGCGGCCGCTCCCCGCGTCGGCAATATGGACCACCTTGTACAGGTCCCCCAGGCGTCCCAGCACCGGCAGATGCAGGGCGGCAACGCCGGGCCCGGCTCCCAGTATCCCCACGTTCCAAGGCATCGTTGCCTCCTCACTTTTGTCTCTATTATTCATAAGTAAGGACGCTTCTGGCTATAGTCGTGCTTAACCGCACCTTAGTCGGCCGATCTATGTGAGAATTGTTGGCATGACCACAGACTCCACCCTCCGCTTTGGAGCACAGACGGATGAAGTGACGAGCCTCCTGCGGATCGTCAACCTGGTGCGAACGGGCGAGGCCACCACGCGGCCCGAAATCGGCAAGGTTACCGGGCTCGGCAGGGGCGTTGTCAGTCAACGCGTCGATCAGGCCATCTCGATGGGCTTCCTCGGCGAGGGCGACTTCGGAGCCTCGTCCGGCGGCCGCGCACCCCGGACCCTCCGCTTTCGCGCAGAGCAGGGACACATCGTGATCTGCGCCCTTGGGGCGGCTCATATCAGGGTTGGCGTAGCCGCGCTCGACGGCGACATCCTGGAACACACGCACCGCACCTGGGACATCGCGCAGGGTCCGGAGAAAACCATCGAGGCCGTCATGGCCCTCGTGGAAAAAGTGCTCGGGCAGCACCCCGCCGTGCCGGTCTGGGGTGTCGTGGTGGGCCTCCCCGGACCAGTGGATTTCGCCTCGGGCCAGCCTGTGGCACCTCCCATCATGCCCGGCTGGAACGGCTTCGACGTCCGCACGCCCTTTGAGGAACGGTTCACCGCGCCCGTGTGGGTGGATAACGACTCCAACCTGCTTGCCCTCGGCGAACGCGCCCGCCGGCGCGACTCACTCGCGGACCTCATCTACTGCAAGATCGGCTCGGGCATCGGAGCCGGCCTGCTGTCCAAGGGCAGGATCCACCGCGGTGCCAACGGCGCGGCAGGCGACATCGGCCATGTCCGGGTTTCCGACTCCGATGTCCAATGCCGCTGCGGCAAGACCGGCTGTCTGGAAGCCGTTGCCGGCGGCTGGGCACTGGTCCGGGACGCAGAAGAGGCCATCAAGGAAGGCGTGAGCACTTCCCTTGCCGCGCTGGCGAAGAAGGGAAGGCTTTCCCTCGAGGAGATCACCCTTGCAGCCCAGGCGGGCGACTCCCTGGCCATCACCCTCGTCCAGAAGTCGGCGCGCGTGGCGGGCGAGACTATCTCGGCGCTGGTGAACATGTTCAACCCCGGGGTTATTGTCATCGGCGGTGCCATGGGTTCGGCCGGCGAGGTTTTCCTTGCCGAAGTGCGCCAACGCGTCTACGAACTGTCACTGCCGCTGGCCACCCGGGACCTCACCATCACCCTCTCCGTCAACGATGAGCGCGAACCGCTCCGGGGAGGAGCCGAACTGGCCCGGGAGCAACTGTTCGATATCACCTTCCCGCGCTGGTTCGCGGACGGACGGCCGTCGCCGGAACGGGTTGCCCTCTCCGCTTAACGTTCCGCCGCCTTGAGGTTCCGCCCCGGAAGGACCCCTCCTCAGGCCACGTCGCGGGACACGCTGGGGACCGGCGCCCCGTCAAGTTCCAGGCGGGCGTCCAAATGGAATGGCAGGACCAGCGGCGAGCCGGGACGTGCCTGCAGGTAGGGCACCATCAGCCGGAAGTCGACGGCAACGGTGTGCGGCCCGCGCGGAAGTTTACGCCGGCCTGCCAGGACGAGCCTGTCCTGGACGAACCACCAGCCGGACTCTGCCTGCAGCGCATCAGGGTGTACGGCGCGGGACCCGAGCATCACCGCCAACTCCCCCGGCGCCAGCGGACCGCCGTCGACGTCCACGGACAGGCCGGCAACGCTGGACAGTGGCATTGAACGGATCCACGGCAGGCCAAGGCGGAGCTCAAAGCCTCCCGGAGTGGCGGTCAGCGCATCTTCGCGCAAAGCGGTTTCCAACATGGCTTCCATCCTTTATCCTGAATCTGACATAAGTTTGTCATTAACAAGCATAAAGGGGAAGACGCCCTATGGCTTCTGAAATTCCAAGCGGCTGGACGTTCTGCGCCAGCTCCTTCAACTGGACGCCGGGCATCATCGCTGCCCGGCGGACGGCCCAGGACATCGTCACCGGCATAGCGGACTCGGTGGTGAAGACAGTAGAGCTCGAGCCCGGGCTGGTGTGGAGGTCCTTCCCCGCTCCGCAGAACGACGAGGTGGACGGCCTGCGGGAAGCCCTGGCGGCAAAGGGCGCATCTATCAGCATCGTTGGGGCCAGCCTGGACGACTTCACGTCGCCCACGGACCGCCGCTCCCTGCAGCAGCGCCTGGATTTCCTGGTCCCCCAGATCCATGCCGCGCACCGTGTTGGAGCCCGCGGAGTCCGGCTCCCGATCGGGCAGGCAGGGACGGAACTCCTCACGCGGTTCCAGCCTCTCCTGCACGAGCTCGACCTGGTGCTGTACGAGGAAATACAGGGGCAGCAGGCTCCCGGAAGCCCCGCCGTCGAACCTGCCCTGGAGGCGATCGCCGCGCTCGGTGATGACCACGTCCGGGTGCTCGTGGACATCAGCATGCTGATGCCGGCCCTTCCGGTCACCTACCTCGAGGAGCTGCGGCAGGGCGGTGTTTCCCTGGATCTGCTGGCGCGCCTGCAGAATGACTGGCGGGATCCCGCCACCCACGACGCCGTCACCGCCCTGCTCCGTTCAGGGAACGTGCCGCCGCGGATGCACACCCTCTTTATGAACCTGATCATCCGATTTGGCCGCAGTGACGCTGCCGACCTGCAGGGCATCCTGCCCCTGGTGGGCGCCTTCCACCTGAAGTTCTGGGACCTGGACGACGACGGCGGGCGGGTTTCGCAGCCGCTGCGGGACCTGGGCGCCCTCCTGCGCCGTAACGGCTTCAGCGGCACGCTGACCAGCGAGTGGGGCGGCCACGAGTGGCTGCAGGATGACCCCACGGAGATCACCCGGCGGCACCTGGCGCTGGCGGAAGCAGCACTGGTCGAACCTTTCCCATCGGCGGTTGAGCCCGTCGAAACCCTGCTCGGTAGCTGAAGAATCCGGATTCCCGGGTTGAAGGAAAACGCTCCATCACTTCCTGCCGCTTTTTTGGCAACGCTCCATCACCTCCCGCGGCTTTCCCGGCAACGCTCCATCACCTCCCGCCGCTTTCCTTGCAGGAGCTGATAGAGGGTTCCCCGATTCCTTGCAGGAGCTGATAGAGGGTTCCCGGATTTGTTGCAGGAGCTGATAGAGGGTTTCCGGATTTGTTGCAGGAGCTGATGGCGGGTCGGTGGCTGGCACACAAAGAACCGGTCCTGGATGTCCAGGACCGGTCCATTTGCTTTTACCTATTTCGTGCTGAAGGCGGCGTCGAAAGCTGCCGCGGAGGGCTCGTAGCTGGAGAGCCTCAGCACAAAAGCCAGTGCCTCGGGGGCGCCGTCCAGGCGGTCCATGCCGGCGTCCTCCCACTCCACGGACAGCGGGCCGCGGTAGCCGATGGAGTTCAGCATCCGGAACGCGTCCTCCCAGGGCACGTCGCCGTGGCCAGTGGAGATGAAGTCCCAGCCGCGGCGCGGATCAGCCCATGCCAGGTGGGATGACAGCCGCCCGTTGCGCCCGTTGCTGAGCCGCTTCTTCGTGTCCTTGCAGTGCACGTGGTAGATCCGGTCCTTGAAGTCCCAGAGGAACCCGACGGGGTCGATGTCCTGCCACACCATGTGGCTCGGGTCCCAGTTCAGCCCGAAGGCCTCGCGGTGCCCGATCGCCTCCAGCGCCCGCTGCGTGGTCCAGTAGTCGTACGCGATCTCGGACGGGTGCACCTCATGGGCAAAGCGGACACCGACTTCGTCGAAGACATCGAGGATGGGGTTCCACCGGTCGGCGAAGTCCTGGTAGCCGGCGTCGACCATCTTTTCGGAGGCGGGCGGGAACATGGCCACGTACTTCCAGATGGACGAGCCCGTAAACCCGGTTACCGTCTTCACGCCCAGTTTCGCGGCGAGCCGCGCGGTGTTCTTCAGTTCCTCGGCGGCGCGGCGGCGCACTCCTTCAGGATCGCCGTCGCCCCATACGGCGTCCGGCAGGATGCCGCGGTGCCGTTCGTCGATGGGGTCGTCGCAGACAGCCTGGCCCTTAAGGTGGTTGGCAATGGTCCATACCTTCAGGCCGTGGCGTTCGAGGATGTCCAGCTTGCCCTGCACGTAGGCGTCGTCGTCCCAGCGCCAAGGGTCCAGGTGGTCACCCCAGCAAGCGATTTCAAGCCCGTAGTAGCCCCACTCGCCTGCGAGCCGTGCCACCTCCTCGAATGGCAGGTCGGCCCATTGGCCGGTGAACAGAGTGATAGGTCGTGCCATGTATTTCCCCTCCTACCGGACCTGCGCCGGAACGTCAGCGGCAACACGGGTCCAGGCTGAATCATTGTCGGAACTTCGTTCGACGGCGTCGAGCACCCGCTGCACCCTCAGCCCGTCAGCGAATGTCGGGTGCGGGTCCGTGCCGGCCACAATGCCCTCCACGAGGTCCATGACCTGGTGCGAGAATCCGTGCTCGTAGCCGAGCATGTGACCGGCAGGCCACCACCCGGAGACGTAGGGATGCTCCGCTTCGGTGACCAGGATCTTTCGGAAGCCCTGGCGGTCACTGGGCGCCGTGCGGTTGTAGAACTGGACACTGTTGAGATCCTCCAGGTCGAAGGCAAGGGCGCCCTTGTCCCCCGAGACCTCGATCTGCAGCGCGTTCTTCCGTCCTGTGGCGAAGCGCGAAGCCTCGAACGACGCCAGGGCCCCGGATTCGAAGCGGCCGGTGAAGATGGCGATATCGTCCACGGTCACCTTGCCCATGCCCACGCCGGCAGTGCCGGAAAGCCCGCTGCCGGAATCGAGCAGGGGGCGCTCCTTGACGATGGTGTCGATGGTGCCGGACACCTTCTCCAGGTTCAGCCCGGTGACGAACTGGGCCAGGTCGATGGCGTGTGCCCCGATGTCCCCCAGCGCGCCGGAACCGGCGTGCTCCTTCTGCAGGCGCCAGGCCAGCGGCATGTCAGGATCAACGAGCCAGTCCTGCCGGTACGAGGCACGCACCTGGTTGACCGTCCCCACAGCACCCTCAGCGATCAGGTTGCGCAGGAAGGTGACGGCCGGGACGCGGCGGTAGGTGAAACCCACCATCGCCCGGATGCCCTTTGCGGCCGCCCGCTCCGCCGCTTCGGCCATCGCCTCGGCTTCGGCCACCGTGTTGGCCAGCGGCTTCTCGCAGAGCACGTGCTTGCCCGCTTCTAGCGCGGCGATCGCAATCTCTGCGTGGGAATCACCCGGGGTGACAATGTCGACGACGTCGATATCGTCCCGCGCGACCACCTCGCGCCAGTCTGTGGCTGACTCAGCCCAGCCCCACTTGTGGGCCGCCGCAGCCACCGCGTCGGCTTTCCGGCCTACAATAACGGTCATTTCCGGCTCCGCCGGCAGATCAAACACGCGTGGGGCCGTGCGCCAGCCCTGGGAGTGGGCGGCACCCATAAAGCCGTAGCCGATCATGGCCACGCGCAGGGTGTTCACGCCAGCACTACCTTGCGCTCAACCGCCACCCGGTTTCCGACGTAGCGCATGGGTGCGATCTGCATGTAGAGCAGGCGGAGGGTAAGGATGACTTCGACGTCGATTTCCTCGCCGGCGTCGGGGATGCGGTCCAGCGGGATGATCACATCGGGCTTATCGGCGACGAACCACAGGGTTTCCCACTGTTCGGGAAGTTCCGCGATGGAGTAGGACTTTCCCTGGAGTTCGAAGCGGAGGGCTTCCTTGGGGATCGCCACGCCGTTGACGGTGGCCGCAACATCGTCCACGGCGGACAGCCAGAGGCTGCGGTACCAGGGCAGTTGCACGGACACCGTAATGCCCTCGGGGTGCCTGCGGACGTCGGCGTCCTGGAACAGGGAGTTGTGGGTTGCCATGGCTTTCCTTACTTCGCAGTCTCGACGAGGGCCGGGTTGGAAACAGTTGCATCAACGGATTCTTCGATGGCGCGGCGCATCAGCGCGTGCTGCTTCTTCACCAGGTCAATGGGGTCCGATTCGCCCAGGTCGGCGAAGGCGTGGCCTTCCCATTCGCTGGAGAGGAATCCTTTGTAGCCGCCCTTGACGAACTGGCGCACGATGCGCGGGATGTCCATGGCTGGCTCGTTGCCGTTCTCGTCGATGTCGTAGAACTTCGCGTGCACGTGGAACATCTGCGGCATGATGTCCAGCCATTCCTCCGGCGGAACCAGTCCGTGCATGTTGAACGCCAACCGGGTGAAGGGGCCCAGCCGGGCGGGATCGAAGTTGTTGTCGCGCAGGTAGTCCTCGAACTCCTGGTTCCGCTCCTGCATCGGCAGCGGCTTGCGCCAGATGTCCTGCATGACCGCAAAGTGCTCCTCGGGCAGGCCCATCTGGGTCAGGGTGCGGAACAGCGTGGGCGACAGGCTGTGCATGGTGGAACTGAAGTCTGCCGTGAAGCCCAACCGGTCGCTGCCGAGCTCCTCATACATCTCGCGGATCTGCAGGATCTTGGGATCGTTCGGGCCCTGGGGCGCGTGGATCTCGTAGCCGAGCTTCTGGTCGTACTTCTCGGCCAGCGGAAGCAGCCGGCGGAGCAGTTCCTTGCCGGCGGACCGGATGACGATCTTGTTGAAGCCCAGCGTGTTGGCGGTCTTGAGCTGCCTGGCGAAGAAGTCGTACTCCTCGTCCGGCGTCATGTCCCGGTCCTTGCGGCGGCCCATGTCCAGGTTGGTGCCCACGGCGCTGGGGGTCAGGCCGTAGCGGTCCATGCTGTCCCGCCACAAGCGGACAAAGTCCTCGTCCACATCGGGGTAGGTGCGCAGCATCTGGGCGATGTTGAACTCGACGCCGGGGCCGAGACCTTCATCGGCGACGGCCTTGATGAGCGTCTCCGGCGTGTAGAGCCCGGCGGCGAACTCGGAGGTGAGTGAATAGAGGGTGATGCCAAGCTCGATGCCCGAGCCTGCGATGCCTTCTGACATGTGTGTTGTTTCCTTCGTTGTCAGCCGCGGACGGGCTGGGCGAGGTGGCTGCTGAGGATGCGGCGCGCTTCTGCGGCGTCGGTGATCATGGCCGAGCCGGCGTCAGCCGCGGCAGAGCGCTGGACGGCCTGCTCGGCGCGGATGATGTCGAACGGGTCCTGCCAGTTGTTCCAGTGCCAGCCTTCGTATTCGCTGGAAATGGCACCGGTGTAGCCGTTTTCCACGAGCTGGCGGACCAGGCCGCGCACCGGAACCGACGGCTCCTCGCCGTTTTCGTCGATGCCGAAGAACTTGCCGTGCACGTGGCGGACCCACGGCATGATTTCCAGCCAGGTGTCCAGCGGTGCGGGACCGAACAGCCCCGTTCCGTTGATGCCGAAGTCGATCCCCAGATCCGGCCGGCCGTTGCGGGCGGCCAGGGCGATGAAGGCACCGAAGCGCTCACCATGGACCTTCTGGGTGTTGGGCGGACCTTCTGCGTAGAAGCCGTTCCACAGCTCAACAACCTGCCGGAGCAGGTCCTCGGATGCACCACGGCGGCGGTAGGCCTCCAGCAGGGAGGGGGCAAAGCCGGTGACGGTGGCACCCCAGTCGGCGGTGAAGCCCAGCAGCGGGGAATCGAGCTTTTCGTAGCGGTCGCGGAGGGCAAGGACCCGCTCGTGGGCGCCGTGCTGGTCAGCGTGGACTTCGAGTGCCAGGGTAACGCCGTACTTTTCGGCGACCGGCAGCAGGCTTTCCATGGCGTCGGGTGTCAGCGAGATCTGCACGCGGGCAATCGGGAAGCCGAGCCTGGCCGCCACCTCGATCTGCTTGCGCATGTATTCGACCAGTTCGTCGTGGTTCATCAGCCGGTCCCGGCGGATGCCGGTGTCAACGTTGACCGCGAGGGACGTGGGGACCAGGTCCACCTCAGCCACCAGGTCGCGGAACTGGCCCACGAAAGCGTCGTCGATGCGGTCCGGGAAGCCCCGGAGGCTGGAGAATCCAATGACCTCAAGCCCCGGACCAAAACCCTCGGCCGCTACCTTGCGGATCAGGCCATCGAGGTCGTACTGCCGCGCGTGGAAGGCGCGGGTGAAGCTGTAAAGGGTGACGCCCTGGATCGGCGTTCCGAGGCTGGTCATCGCGATGCCACCTTCATGGTCTTGGTGTCGTGCTCTTCGATGTGCAGCACGCCGTGGTCGGTGATGATGTACGGGATGTAGAGCTTCAGGTCCACCCGGACCTCGTGCTCTCCATCGGCATCCTGGACGGGAAGGTCGCCGGAGAGGATGGCCGAATCCAGCGGGTACCACCATTCGCCGGTCTCATCCACGAGCTCCTCGAACCTGAACGTCCGGTTGTTCATGGTCCAGCGCAGGCTGTCCTCGGGAGCGGCAACGCCGTCTATGGTCAGTGCTGCGCCGGCGATGCATGAGCCCGGAAGGGCCCGGTACCAGGGGATGCGAACTTCGACGGCGGTACGGCCGTCCTGGGTACTGAGTGTTCCCTGCTCGATTATGCGGTCGGCGATCATCGAGACCTCCTTGTCTGCGGCATGCCTTGCCGGTGAATGAAATGCCTGTGAGTGAACGAAAACGCGGCATCCTGCCACTTATTCATTATTTAGCCATTCTATTGTCTGATTCAGACATAAGTAAAGCGTCGTTCAGTTCTTTTGCGATTTTTCGGGCTCCGCGCACGGCGAGCGCAACCGCCGTCAGCGTCGGATTGCATGCCGTGGCGGTGGGAATGACGCCGTTGCCGGCCACGAAAAGGCCGGGGACCTGCCACACCTGGCTGTCGGGCGAACAGACGCTCCCGCCGTCGTCTGTTTCTCCCATCCGCGTGGTGCCTTGGTAATGCAGGGACGCTCCGGGCGGCATCACGAATGGACGCTCGTCGAGCGGTTCACCCACCGCCTTGCCCAGGCGGACGATTTCCTGCTTCGCGCGCTCCACCACCTCGTGGTCCCGCTCTGTGAGGCGGTAGTGGATGCGCATGGCGGGCATTCCGTAGGCGTCACGCGCGTCGTCGTCGAACGCCACCCGGTCCTCGCGCTGCAGGTCCTTGGCGCAGAACAGGCCCAGCCCCACGATCGATCCCGGAACAATGGGATCATCGTCGGCCAGCGGGACCGGGGACGCATCCAGCTGCATGATCTGGCCGTGGAAGGGTGCCTCGTCCATGTAGGGCACCCACGCCACGCCGCTCTGCTCGCTCAGGGCACCGTCAGCTGCCCGCGTTACATGTTCGGCCGAGACGCCGCGCAGCCTGCTTGCGAACACCACCTGGGCCTGGTCGTTGAGGTAGCGGCCCAGGGCGTCGGGCCTGATGCCGGAAGCCCACAGCAGCTGCGGCGTGCGCAGCGCGTCACCTCCCACCACAACATAGCGGGCGGCGACGTGATGTGTTTCGCCGCTGCGGCGGTCCTGGACCTCGATGCCGGAGGCAATTCCGTCCTCCGCCAGCACCCGGCTCACCAGCGACTCGTCGAAGAGTTCAAAGTGCGGGTTCTCGCGGGTCACGTCACCCATCACGACGTCGGAGCCTGACCAGACGAGGCCGCCGTCCTCCCGCCGGTGGACAGCAAGCGGCATGGGCTGGACGCGGAATGCAGGGTCGCGGCCCTCGTCCAGGACGGCCGACAGGCGGTTGATGACGAGGTCCGAGAAGGGTGCGTCGTCGAAGGCGTGGGTGGTGACGCCCAGCAGGCGGTCGGCCTCGTCAAGAAGCTGCTCCAGGTCCGGCAGGAACGGTATGCGCTCCGTTCCTCCGGGACGCGGGCATGCGGCGGTCCAGTGCGCCGCCATGCCGCCCACGTTGCTGGACATGGCCGCGACGGGCATGCCGTCCTCTCCCGGGAAGGCGTAACCGTCCGGCAGGAGATATGTGCCTGCCCTGGCCCGGCGCTCCCCGCTCTTGGCTGCGCCGGGGGAGGTGATCGTTTCGGCCCCTGCCCCAGGTCCCTCGGAAGCGCGCTGGGCAATGCTGCGGCGGTCGGGATCGGCGATGTTCTTGACGTGCGCACCTGGCGGATTGCTGACGGTGGGGCCCACTTCGAACATGGCGATGGTGGTGCCGGGGGCTTCCTCGCTGAGGATCCGCGCATACGCGGATGCTGTGGGCCCGCTGCCAACGATGGCGACGTCGACGCGTGCGGGATAGCGGTTACCGGCCATGGCCCGCCACCAGTTCCTGGATGCGCCGGACGGACTTTGCCGAATCAATGGTCGGGTAGTACTCCAGCCCGATCGGGCCCGTGTAACCGCTGTTCTGCAGGTCCCCGATCCTGGCAGGCCAGTCGATGGAACCCGACCCGGGCTCCCCGCGTCCCGGGGCATCGGCGATCTGCACGTACTTGATGAAATCCCCGGCGTTGGCCAGTTCGGCAACCACGTCCTCGCCCTCGACCGTGGAGTGGTAGAGGTCGTAGAGGACGCCGAAGTTCGGCGAGTTGACGCCTTTGGCGACGTAGACGGCTTCCGAAGTCCGGTCCAGAAGGGCTCCGGGGTGGTCAACACGGATGTTCACCGGTTCGAGGACCAGGGTGATGCCCGAACCCTCGATGTGCGCCACGCCGCGGGTGAAGATCTCGATCAGTTCGTCCAGCTGGTCCTGCCGCTTGCGGCCGCCAAAGCCGGTGCCGCTGCCCACCACAATCCGTGGGCAGCCGAGCTGCCGTGCCACCTCGACGCCGGCGTCGAGGCCGGTGTAGAAGGGTGCGTGGTCCTTGGGCGGGATCATGAACTGCATGCGCGGTTCGGCCAGTTGGGCGGTGAGCTGGACTCCGGTGTCCTCAAGGGCTTCCTTGAGGGCGGGAATGTCCTTGCCGGTGGGGCCCCACATTTCCACGGCGTCGAAGCCGGCGGCGGCTGCTGCGCGGACCCGGTCTGCGGCGCTGTCGCCTGCTTCTGAGAACAGGAGGTCGATATTGGGCGCAAGTTGGTACATGGATTTCTCCTTGAAGTAAGAAAGGTGAGCTGGATTGTGGGCCGTCAGCGCCCGGATCCACCGGTTTTTGGGTGTGAAAGGCCGCCGCGCGGCGTTCGGGACGCTGCGCGGTGGTCAACCGTTGCGGGTCAGCCCTTCAGGCCGCCGGAGAATCCCTGGATGAAGCGCTTCTGCGCGAACAGGAACAGGGCAAGGATGGGGATCATGGACACGATGACAATGGCGAAGATCGAGTTCCACTGGGAGACCAGGGAGCCGATGTAGTAGTACATGGCCACCGGCAGCGTCTGGTTGGCGGAGCCGCCCAGGAAGATCAGCGATGTGAAGAAGTCGTTCCACACGATGAGCCCGGCAAAGATGGTCACCGTGCCGGTGGCGGGAGCCATCATGGGGAACACCACCTTGGAGAAAACTTGGGACTTGCTGGCACCGTCGATGGTTGCCGCTTCTTCATAGTCCGTGCCGAGGCCGCGGAAGAAGTTTGCGTAGAGGAAGATCGACAGCGGCAGGAGCATGCCGGTGTAGAGGACGATCAGGCCCCAGGCCGACCCGGTAAGTCCAAGGGCGCGTGCACCCATGTAGAGGGGGACGGCGCCGAGTTGGCCGGGCAGGATGATGGCGACCAGGAAGAGGTAGTACGCGCCCTTGCTCCAGCGGCGAGTGCTCCGCGAGATGACGTATCCGGTGACGGAGCCGAGGGCAATGAGTCCCACAATGCTGCCGGCGGTGATGATGAGGCTGTTGAGCAGGCCCAACACCACGTTGGAGTTGCCGGTGGCGGTCAGGACGTCCACGAAGTTGCTGAAGTCAGGGCTTGTTGGCGGAGCCAGGGCCGAGGTGGTGAACAACTCGGTGTCCGGCTTCAGGGCGGTGGTCACCAGGAAGTAGAACGGCGCGAGGAACAGCAGGGCGAGTGCCCACAGGCCGACTTCGCGTAGCAGGGTGAGTTTGGTGTAGCGGAACATGGCTTAGTCCTCGGGGTTCGAACGCGTCAGCCGCTGCTGGAGTACGGCGAAGATCAGGATGATGGCGGCGAGCACCAGGGCCAGGGCGGCACCGCCCCCGAAGTTCCCGAGCGCAAAGGCCTGCTTGTAGACCTGGGTGGCCAGCGTTTCCGTGGCTCCCGCGGGTCCGCCGCCGGTGAGCGCCATGATGGGGTCGAAGACGCGCAGTCCCTGGACGATTCCCAGCGTGGTGGCGATGGCGACGGCGGGTCGGATGGCGGGCAGGGTAACGTTCCGGAACCGCTGCCACAGGTTGGCGCCGTCAATGGCGGCCGCTTCCTCGACTTCCACCGGGACGCCGGCCAGTCCGGCCATGAAAATCACCATGGCAAAGCCGGTTGACGACCAGACCAGTACCACCAGGACGGTCCAGATGGCCCACTGCGGGTCGGCCAGCCACGGCTTGGCCTGGTCGCCGGCGCCTATTGCCGTCAGGAGGGCGTTGAGCGGACCGTCGAAGTCGAAAATGTATTTCCAGATGTAGGCCGTGGCCAGCGGGCTGAGCACCACCGGCATAAAGAAGAGGGTCCGGAGGATGTAGCGAGTCTTGAGGACCCGGTTCAGGCCCAACGCAATGACCAGTCCTGCGATATTGCCCAGGAGAACCGAGCCGAAGGCCAGGAAAAGGGTGTTGGAGAGGGCTCCGACTTTTGTGGTGTCCTTGAAGATGGCCTCGAAGTTGGCCCAGCCCGTGATTTTGAACGAGCCGATGCCCGTCCAGTTGGTGAAGGCGAAGAATCCGCCGATTCCGGTTGCCACGTAGTGGATGGCAACCACCAGTGCGATTCCCGGCAGGGCCCACCACCAGTGTCCGAACTCCAGGCCGCGGCCCCGGGGGCGGGCGTTCTGTCCCGCCCCCGGAGTGCGCCTGCCTCGCCGGGGTGCTTCTGCTGCTTCGCTTTTCGGTTGCATCGTCGCAGTCATGGTATTCCTTGCTTGTCCCTTTGAGTGGTCGGAACGTTGATAGTGAAGAACGGCTACTGTCCCCAGGCGGCGTCCATGGCCTGCAGGACCTGGTCAGGGGTCTTCTGGCCGGTGATAATTCCCTGCACGCCGGTTGCGAGGGCGTCGTAGACGGCGGAGTTCGGCCACTGGCTGTTCGGCAACGGCCCGTATTTTCCGTCCTTGATCAGGTCGCCGACGTTCTTGTACGCGCCGCCCTCGAAGTCGTAGCTGTCGATGCCACTCACCGGCAGGGCGCCGTCGATCTCTGCGAACGCCTTGGTCTGCTCCGGTTCGGCAGCCCAGGCGAGGAACGCCTTGGCGGCGTCCTTGTTCTTGGAGGCGGCGTTGATGGAGAAGGCGTAGTTGGCGCTGGCGTAGACGTAGTCGTTACCGGAGCCCTTTTCAGCCGGCAGTGCCCGCACGCCGAATTCGGAACCGGCAGCGGCGGACTGCAGCTGCTTCCAGCTCGTGGCCGGAATGAACCCTGCCAGTGACGTACCGCTGGCAAGGCCCTTGGTAATGGCGTCGAAACCGGCGCCGGCGGCGCCCTTCTGGAAGCAGCCTGCGTCCTTCAGGGTGTTGACTGCTTCGAGTGCCGACTTCCAGCCATCCGAGCCCGCGAAGGTGACCTCATTGGCCGCGCGCTTGTCGTTCCACTGGGGGTCTTCCGCGTAAACGCGGGAGGCCGCCAGGGACATCGCGGTAAGGCCCGTGTTGGGAGGCGCCGCGCCGGCAAGGGCGAAGAGGGATTTCCCGGACGATTCGAGGGACTTGCACTGCTGTTCAAGAGCCGCAAAGTCCGCGGGGAACTCGCCTGCTTCCTTAACCGCAACCTCGTTCGCGACCAGGGCGGACACAGTAATGGCCGTTGCCTGGCCGAAGATCTTGCCCTCCGGGCCGAAGCTGCTGGCGCTCCCCTCAGGCAGGAGCTCTTTGGCGGAATCGTCCAGGGGCTCAAGGAACCCGGCCTCCGCCAGCGGAAGGATGCTGCGTCCCTGGCCGCTGCCCGGCGAGGTCACCACAATGTCCGAGGCGTTGCCGGCCTGGAGCTGGGTCCGCAGGGTCTGGTCATAGGAGTCGTTGGGCTGGGGGTTGAACGTGATCTTGACGTTCGGGTTGGTCTCCATATACTTCTCGGCGAGTACCTGGAAGGGGCTCTCGATGGTGTTGGAGGTGGCGAATGACAGGGAGAATTCCTGCGAGCCGCTTGAAGAGGCGTTGCTGCCGGTGGAGGCCGAGCAGCCGGTAAGGACAAGGGCTGCGATGGTGGGGACGGCGAGGGCGCCGGCCTTCAGGCCCGAATAGCGACGGTGCTGTGTCATGTCCAGCCTTTCTGACTTCGTTGTCGAAATTATCCGGGAGCCGTGACCCCGGTCACTCACCAGTATGCGGGAGATGTGCAGAAAAAGCACATAAGTGTTGCCGATGGCAGACATAAGTTGAACGGGGGTCTGCAGAAGCAATCCGCATCGGAGGATGTGATGCACACCGCAGAACCTATTGATGCCGCTGATACACTGGCGGGACGAAAGTTCACCGTTGAAAGATCGACGTGCCGTGACGAATAATGTCCTGCTTTCCCGGCTCGACCTCAACCTGCTGATCTCGCTGGATGCCCTGATTACCGAGCGGAGCGTGACGAGGGCGGCCGAGCGGCTCCACCTGAGCCAGCCGGCGCTGAGCGCGTCGCTGGCGCGGCTCCGGTCCCATTTCGGGGATCCCATCCTTGCCCGCCGGGGCAATGCCTATGAGCTCACGCCCTTCGCGCTGCGGCTGGCAGAGCACACCACCACGGCGCTGGAGGCCGCCCGCCGTGTCTTCGAAAGCCAGGCGACCTGGGAGCCGAGCGAATCAGAGCGCGAGTTCTCCATTTACGGCTCGGACTACGGCTTTACCACCATCGGACGGGTGGTTTCGGAGCTTGCGGCCGAGCGCGCCCCCGGGGTCCGGTTCCGGTTCATGCTGCATAACCCGATGGTGGTGGAGGATGCCGCAAACCGCCTGCGTTCGGTGGACGGCATGGTGATTCCGCACGGCTTCCTGACCGGGCTCCCCTACCTGGACCTGTGGCGGGACGGCTGGGTCGCCGTCGTCTCGTCGTCCAATGACGCCGTTGGCGAGAACATCACCATGGAGAATATCGCCGAACTCCCCTGGGTGATGACCTACCAGACCCGTTCGGCGTCAACGTCGGCAGAACGCCAGATCATGCAGCTCGGTGTTGAGCCGCGTGTGGATGTGGTGGTGGAGAGCTTCCAGTCCCTGCCGCACTTCGTGGTGGGTACAAACCGGATCGCGCTCATCCAGGCGGCGCTGGTGCCGTTCGCGCTGCGCGTCGGCGGGGTGCGGATCCTGCCGCTGCCCTTCGACGCCACGCCGCTGGTGAACGCCCTGTGGTGGCATCCCGTCCATAACCGCGATTCGGAGCATGAGTGGATGCGGGAGCTCTTCACGGAGGCTGCCGGCATTGTTGCGGCGGCTGCGGCCCAGGAAGCCCCGTAAACAAACGCGCGCTTAAATGCCTCGGTGCCCGGCCGGATGGACCGGCGGGCACCAAAGCATTCGGGATTGCAGGGTCAGGCGGATGCCAGGACAGACCGCATGCTATTGCGGATGAGGTCGTGCTGCTTGCGGACCAGCAGCAGCGGATCCACTTCGCCGAGCTCGGCGAAGGCGTGGCCCTCCCACTCGCTGGACCAGTAGCCGCGGTACCCGCCCTCGACGAATACCCGGACGAGTTCCGGGTAGTCGATGGCCGGTTCGTTTCCTTGCTCGTCGATGTCGTAGAACTTCGCGTGGACGTGCATGATCTGCGGCATGATGTCCGCCCACTCCTTCGGGCTGACGTGGCCGTGCATGTTGAAGGCCAGGTGCGCGAAGGAACCTAGGCGGGCCGGATCGAAGTCCCGTCCACGGAGGTAGCCGATGAACTCCTCCTGCCGGGCCCGCATTGGGGCGTCGGTAGCCCAGATGGCCTGCAGCGTGTGGATGGCTTCGTCGTCGAGCCCGGCGCGGCGGACGGCCCGCAGGAGCGTCGGGGACATGCTGTGCATGGTGGAGGAGAAGTCCGCCACGAAGCCCAGCAGCGGCGAATCGAGTTCCGCGTAGACGTCGCGGACCTTCATGATTTCCGGCGAGTTGGGGCCCAGCGGTGCGTGGATCTCGTAGGCGAGCTTGAGTTCGAGGTCCTCGGCGAGCGGCAGGAGCCGGCGCAGCAGCTCCGGTTTGGCGCTCTGGATGCGGACCAGCGGGAAGCCGAGTTTCTTGGCGCCATGAAAGAGCGTCCCGGTGAACTCATACTCCTCGTCCGGAGTCATGTCGCGGTCCCGTCGGCGGCCCATGTCCAGGTTGGCGCCGAAGGAGCTGGCGGTGAAGCCGTGCTTGTCGAAGGCCTCCTGCCAGGAACGGGCGAAGCCATCCGTCACGTGCGGGTAGGTGGGCAGGACCTGGGAGGCGACGATCTCGATGCCGGGGCCGATGCCCAGCCCGGCCACGCGGTTCAGCAGGCCATCGAAGTCGTACCAGCCGGCCCTGAACTCGGCGCTGGCGGAGTACAGGGTGAGCCCGAGCGAGAAGGGATCGTCCTCAGCCTTCGGCGGAGGCGGGGCCACCGCCGTCGTCAATGCAGGAGCAGCAGCCGCCCTGTCCGTGACGGTCAGCTCGAGTGTCTGGTTCACGAAGTTGGGGACGTACATGCCGGGGCCGCCGTCCTGGCCCGGGGCGATCTGCATGTAAGGCAGGCGCAGCTCCCCAATGAGCTGGACCGTGTGCTGCCCGCCCAGGGCCACCGGGGTATCCCGCTTGGCGATCAGCAGGGGGTGTTCCTGCAGGTACCAGAGGGTTTCGCTCTGCGCCGGCAGGTCGGCGAGTGCGTAGCGGACGCCGCCGAGTTCCAGGGCCAGGTCATCGGCAGGAACGTCCTGTCCGTCGATGGTGAGCCGCAGGCTGGAGACCGAGGAGAGCCACAGGCTCCGGTACCACGGCAGCGTCAGGGCAAGGGCAAGGCCTTCGGGGTGGGTGCGGAGGCTTGAATCGTCAAGAAGTCCGTTGGGCATGGCTGGTCTCTTTGCTGGGAGGAGGATTGGGTTTTTATTGAAGTCCGGCGGTGATGCGGCGGATCAGCGCGTGCTGTCGCCGCACCTGTTCGATGGCCCGCCAGGGTGTGCGTTCGCCTTCGTATTCACTGGAGAGGTAGCCGGTGTAGCCGGCGTCCTTGATCGCCTTGAGCACCGGCAGCCAGGGAATCTGCTGGTCTTCGAGTTGCTCGTTGATGTCGTGGAACTTGGCCTGGATGAACACCACGTACTGGGCGATTGCCGCGAAGTCGGCGGGGTCGACGCCGATGCCGTCCAGGAAGGCGGGCCGGGTTGCGCGGGTCTCGCCTTCACGCAGCGGGATGGGCCGGTCCTGGAAGATTCCGGTGTCGATGAGCAGGCCGAAGTTCTTGGTTCCGGTCCGTTCGATGAGGCCAATGTAGTCGTCCACGACGGGGTGCTTGATGGGCGTGGGTGAGTGGATCTCGGGGCAGATGATGATCCCCAGCTCGTGCGCCAGGTCGAGGGAGCGTTCCACGGACTCGGTCCAGATCGGGTCCGGAACCAGGTCGCTGGATACCACGCCGATCTTGGGCCGCACAAAGCCGAAACCCAGCCGGGAGGCAAGCCGCAGGTCACGCTGCAGTGCCTCGGCACCCTCGGCAGCCGTCATGCTCCGCCCCGGGTGCAGCCGGGTATCTATCCAGGAGCCGTAGTTCGTGGGCTCCAGGGAGTACTTCTCGAGCAGGCTGAACCAGTTGTCGATCCATGCCGGGGTGGGTTCGGGGTAGCCGGGCACGTGGCCTTCGCCCAGGATCTCGACGCCGGTGGCGCCCACGTCCGCCACGGCCGCCAACGCGGTTTCCAGGTCCATCACGGTGCCGTAATCGCCCATGAAGCTGTAAAGGGAAACGCCGTAGCGGAAGGTACCGTCGCCGCCTTCCGGCGCCAGCGTTACTTTCCGGCTGACCCGGTGGGTGGTGGGCTGGTGCTCAACCGGGATGTAGGACATCCGCAGCCGCAATTCGATGCTGATCTCGTGGACGCCCTGGGGCAGGCCGCCGTCGAGCGGAACGGTGACCACTGCCGCCCCCTCAAGGGGCCAGCGGACGCCGTCGCTCTCCCAGAGCTGCTGCAGGGTGTAGGTCCGCCCGCCCAGGGTCCACAGCGGAACGTCGGGTCCGACGTCGGCGAGGTTGCCTACCCGGACGGCGATGCCGTCGATGAGGGACGCGGCCATGCCGCGGTATGAAGGCATCCGGACCCGGAACTGGAAGCCGGTCACGCGTCCGCCCTCGGTGACGTTGCGGAAGCCGACGGACTGGATGAGGTCTCTTTCGAGAAGCATCGTTGCTCACTCTCTCTAGGTGCAAAACCAGCGTAACAGCATTATGTCGGTTTCACACCTAAGTTTGTGAGTATTCTGCCTAACCCTCCCCGGGCGCCCCGTTCAGCTCGGCCCGCGTGGGCGGGTTGGCACCGGGACGCGAGACCGTGACAGCAGCAGCCCGCGCCGCGTGGGCCAGGAGTTCGGCGAGGCCTTCGGCGGGAAGTTCCCGGAGGTCCTTGCGGTTCTGCGCACCGTCCAGGCCGCGGTCCACCAGGCCGGACAGGAGCGCCGCCATAAACGAATCCCCGGCACCCACGGTGTCCGCCACCTCAACCTTTGGCGCATCCGCCTTGGCCTCGCCGGCCCGGGTGATTCCCCACGGCCCGTCCGCGCCGCGCGTGACCACCACCATGGCCGGCCCTTCCGCGCCGCCCAGGGTCAGCCAGCGGCGCGCGGCGTCCAGCACGTCCATGTCCGGGTACAGCCAGGCCAGGTCCTCGTCGGACGCCTTCACCACGTCCGCCAGGGACACGAACTTCTCCGCGTGGCGCCGCGCGTAGGCCACATCGGTGATGATGCTGGGCCGGCAGTTGGGGTCGAAGCTGATGGTGGCGCGCGGGTGGGCATATTCGACGGCGGCGAGCACGTCGGTGGCGCCCGGCGCCAGCATTGTGGCGATGGAGCCGGTGTGCAGCAGGGTGGTGCCCTGCAGCATAAAGGCGAGCCGGTCAGCGATGCCGGGAAGCTGCCAGGTGAGGTCGAATGTGTAGGTGGCGGCGCCGTCGTCGTCGATCAGGGCGGTGGCCACGCTGGTGGGCAGTTCGTCCGGGCCCAGCGGCAGCATCACGGAACTGGCGCGCAGGTGCGCCGCCACCGAGTCGCCGTACGCGTCGCGGCCGTACCGGCCGATGAACTGCACGGGGTGGTCCAGGCGGGCCAGGCCCACCGCCACGTTGAGGGGGCTGCCGCCCACGTGCGCTTCGATTCCGGAGGCGCGCTGGACAACGTCGACGAGGCCTTCGCCAATAACTGTGAGCATGCTCATACTCTGCCAGAGGAGCGGCTGGCCGGCACGTTGCTAAGCACGATGACGGTAATCCCAGCCGACTGGCCGGGCTGACTGATGCTCTGACCCGCTATGGCGCCAGCAACTCCTCGACCAGCTCCCGGCACTTCACGTAGGCCGCATCGTCGGGGTTGATGAGCGCGAAGTGGTCCCCCGGTACCGGGACCAGCTGCGCGGGCACCTTTCCGCCACGGCTTGCCTCAACGTACGTTGCGGACATGCCGAACGGTACGTCCTCGTCCTCCGTCGTGTGGACGGCATAGACGGGGACATCCAGCGGCAGCGCAGCCATCGGATCCGCGTACCGGTGCCGTTCCGGAACGTCCGACGACGGCCCGCCCAGCAAGTTGGCCACGGCACCGTTGCTGAGGTTGAGCCTTTCAGCTTCCGCCAGATTAAGGACACCGGACTGGCTCACCACTCCGGTGAGGCGGACGCCGTCGGCTGTGGCCCCGGCCTCGCGCTGTTCGGCCTCCAGCCCCAGCGTGCCCAGCCGGTCCCGGCCTGCCGCCCACACCGCCAGGTGGCCGCCGGCGGAGTGCCCCAGGGCGACAACCTTTCGCAGGTCCAGCGCGTGCCGGCCGGCCAGGTCGCGGAGTTTGTCGATCCCCGCCAGCACGTCCTGGAAGGTGTGCGGCCAGCCCCCGCCGTTGCCTGCCCGCCGGTACTCCAGGTTCCAGGCCGTCATGCCGTGGCTGGCAAGGTCCAGGGCAAGCGGCTCCCCCAGTTCCGCACCGTACGTCGGCCGCCAGTACCCGCCATGGATCACCACCACCACACCCTGGCGCGTCCCGCCCCCGGGCAACTCCGGCAGGAAAAGCTCGCCCCACTGGCTGGGGTCATCGCCGTAGCCATAACTGTGCCGCTGCACTGCGTCCTCCACGTGCCGAGCCTACAGGGAGGGCTTTGCTGCATTACCGCCGAAGCAGGTGCCCCCGCCGGACGGCAGGGTTAGGCTCAGGAGGAAACTGCAGGCAAAGGAGACGCAGCATGAGCAGCAGGACCGGCCCCGCCCGGACGCCGGCAACAGCCGGCCGGAAGCCATCCGCACCCGGAGGTCATTCCCGTCTTTCCGCGCTCGTGGCCGCCGCCCCCGGGCGGCCGGGGCAGGTGTCCTTTTCTCCTTTCGACGGCGGCGCTGTGGGTGAAGTGCCTGTCTGCACTTCCGGGGACGTCGAAAACACCGTTGCCGGCGCGCGGGCAGCCCAGCGGAAGTGGGCCGCTGTTTCCATGAGGGAGCGCAGCGCCGTCGTCCGGCGTTTCCACCAGCTGCTGCTCGAACGGGAGGCGCAGATCCTGGACCTGGTCCAGGCCGAGAGCGGCAAGTGCCGGCTCAATGCGTTCGAGGAACTCGCCGACGCAGCCCTCACCGCGGCCTACTACGGGCGCACAGCCGAACGGTACCTGCGCCCCGCCCGTCGGAGGGGTGCCGCCCCGGGCCTGACAAGGGCCGTGGAATACCGAACTCCCAAGGGCGTGGTGGGCATCATCAGCCCCTGGAATTATCCGCTGACCCTCGCCGTCTCGGACGCAATCCCCGCCCTGCTGGCCGGCAACGGGGTTGTCCTCAAACCTGATTCGCAGACCCCTTTCACCGCGCTGCTGGCCCTGGAACTGCTGCGGGAGGCCGGGCTTCCGCATGACCTGTTCCACATTGTCACCGGGGACGGACCCCTATTGGGACCGGCGCTCATCGCCGGGATTGATTTCCTGATGTTCACCGGCTCGTCGGAAACCGGGAAACTGGTGGCAAAGCAGTGCGGCGAGCGCCTCATTGGTTTCTCCGCGGAGCTGGGCGGGAAGAATGCCATGCTGGTGCTCGCGGACGCGGACCTGGAAAAGGCCGCCCGGGGTGCCGCGCAGGGCTGCTTCTCCAATTCAGGGCAGCTGTGCATCAGCATGGAGCGGATCTACGTGCACCACGGAGTCTTCGCGGAATTCCTGGCTGCCTTCACGAAGGAGGTGGAGGCGATTCGCCTGGGTACTGGTCCCGGCTGGGACATCGACATGGGTTCACTTACCGGCCAGCGGCAGCTGGACCGGGTCACCGCCCACGTCCAGGACGCCGTCTCGAAGGGTGCCAGGATTGTCACGGGCGGCCACGGCAGGCCGGACCTTGGCCCGTTCTTCTACGAACCCACCATCCTCACCGGCGTGACGGAGGACATGGCCGTCGCGCGTGAGGAAACGTTTGGGCCCGTCGTCGCCGTGTACCAGGTGAAGGACGACGACGAAGCCGTCGCCTTGGCCAATGACTCCCGCTACGGACTGAACGCCAGCGTCTGGTCCGCCCGCCACGGACAGAAAGTGGGGCGGCGGCTGCTGGCCGGGACCGTCAACGTGAATGACGGGTACTCGGCTGCATGGGCCTCCCACGATGCGCCGATGGGCGGGATGAAGGACTCCGGTGCCGGGCGGCGCCACGGCCGGGCGGGAATCCTGAAGTACACCGAGGCGCAGACCGTCGCAATTCAGCGGATCTTCCCCATTGGCCCGGCGCCGGGAATGACAAACAAGCGGTACACCCGGCTGGTCAAGGGCGCGATACGTCTGATGGGCCGGTTCTCCTGATGGGACCCGGCTGATGGGCCGCGGCACTTCCCTGTCCGGCAGGACCGTGCTGGTCACAGGGGGAGGCAGCGGCCTGGGCCGGCGGATGGCCTTCGGCGCCGCCCGGCGGGGTGCCCGCGTGGTCATCTGGGACGTCTCCGCCGAAAGCGGCAGCTCCGTCCGGGACGAAATCCGCGCCGCGGGCAACCTTGCAGAAGCGCAAACCGTAAACGTGGCGGACAAGGATGCTGTCAAGCAAGCAGCAGCGGCTGCCGGGCAGGTGGATGTGCTGGTCAACAATGCGGGGGTGGTCAGCGGCCGGCAGCTCCTCGACGCGACCGACGAGGACATCAGACGGACGTTCGACGTCAATGTCCTGGCCCTCTACTGGGTGACGCGCGCATTCCTGCCCGGAATGGTGGACCGGGGACGGGGCACTGTAGTTACTGTCGCAAGCGCGGCGGGCCTGGTGGGGGTGGCCAAACAGACCGACTACTCCGCCAGCAAGTTCGCGGCCTTCGGCTTCAACGAATCCTTGCGCGCCGAGCTGCGGAACGGAAGGACCGGAGTGTCAACCTTGGTGGTCTGCCCGTACTACATCGACACGGGAATGTTCGACGGCGTGCGCACCCGGTTTCCCAGGCTGCTTCCCATCCTGAAGGAAGAAGAAGTAGCGGCGGGGATCCTGGACGCCATAGAAAGCGGACGGCAGAAACTGGTGCTGCCGCCGCTCGTGAACTTGGTTCCGGCAGCGCGGATGCTTCCCGTCGGAGCGTTCGACCGCCTGATGGATGTCCTGGGCATCAACCGGACCATGGACCAGTTCACCGGGCGCGCCCGTGATGCCTTATAGCCCCAGCCACATTGGTTCCGTCACCGGAAGTCGACACTCTTGTCTTTGGCTACCTCCAGCAGCGTCGTCTGGAAGGCGATCTCGGCCGCGGCCCTGACCCTGTCATGCCGGTGTGCCAGGAGCACCCGGCGGGAGGGGGCACTCGAGCCCAGCGAGACGATGCTGACACCTGGGTGCTTGTTCACCACAGCCGTCCGGGGGGCAAGGGCTATGCCCAGGCCCACGCTGACCATAGCCTGGGCCTCCTGGTAGTCATTGGCATGGAAGGAAATCCGCGGTGAAAATCCTGCAGCCTGGGCGCTGCGGTGGAGCACCTCGACCACCGGGTGCTCCTCTTCCCGGACAATCCACTCCTCATTCGCCAGGTCCGCCATGTCCACCTGCTTGCGGCGGGCGAGCCTGTGGTCCTTGCCCACGATGAGGGCCGTGGCATCCTCGAAGACGGTTGTCAGGGCGAAGTTTTCCGGGCTCAGGCGGTTCCATTCGTAGTCCCAGAGCAGGGACATCCCCACTTGCCCGTTTTCCAGCATCTCAATGAGGTCATCAAAGCGGCTGCTGCGTACGTGCAGGGTGATCGCCGGGTACTGCGCCTTGAACCTGCTGATGACCAACGGCAGGAACGAACCACCCAGGGTGGGAAACGTCCCCATGGTGAGGCTGCCCCGGTTCAGCCCCGCGATCTCGGCAAGGTCCGCTTCCGCCGCTGCCATCTGGCGGAGGATCCTTCGTGTGTGCGCCGTCAGGACATGGCCTGCGTCCGTGGGCACCATTCCCCTGGCCTGCCGCTGCAGGAGGGGCTGCCCCACTTCGGCCTCGAGGCGCCGGAGCTGCTGCGAAACGCCGGAGGGGGAATAGACGTGCTTCTCTGCCGCGGCAGTGATCGAACCGAGCTCCACAACATCCAGCAACAGTTCCAGTCTCCGAACGTTCAGCATGGCGGCCTTCCTTGAAGTTTTCGTTATACCCCCCTAACAATTTTAGCCACTTACTTCATCCAGTGCGGCGCGGCGCGGGGTGCCGTCGCGGTCCCCGCCCCAAAAGACCCAGTCCACGTTCCTGACGCGTGGCTTCAGGGTGCTACGAATGAAGTAAAAGTGCAGGGATATGCAGTTTTTAGCGTTTGTAATTCATCTGGGATGGGCATCACACTGGGTTAGCCGACAGGGCAGATCGCCCGTATTCCGGCGCCGGGAAGGTGTGAAAGCAATCATGGTAAAGATCCCTGCCGCTTGGATGCGTGGCGGAACCAGCAAGTGCTGGGTCTTCGAATGGGACAGCCTGCAGGTCCCGGGGAAGACCGTGGATGAGGTCCTCCTGCGGCTCTACGGGAGTCCGGACAACCGCCAGATCGATGGTGTTGGCGGCGGTACATCGACCACCAGCAAGGCCGTCATCCTGTCCCGCTCGCTCTCCGATGAAGCGGATGTGGATTACACCTTCGCCCAGGTGGGCATCGAGGAACAGCGCGTCGACTGGGGCAGCAACTGCGGCAACTGCTCGGCCGTCGTCGCCCCGTATGCCATCGAACGCGGCTGGGTGGAAGCGGGTCCTGAGACCACGCTGGTCCGCACCCTGAACACCAACACCAACCAACTCATCCTGCAAAAGGTCGATACACCCGGCGGCGAACTGGGTTACTCCGGCGACCAGGTCATCCCCGGTGTACCGTTCCCAGGCATGCCGGTGGGAATGGGCTTCTTCGACCCCGCCGGACGGACAACGGGAAAGCTCTTCCCCTCCGGGGAGCCAATGGACAAGGTCACCTTTGACGGCAGGCAGGTGCCGGCAACGCTTATCGACGCCGGCGCTCCCGTTGTCATCGTGGAAGCCGAATCCGTGGGCCTGACCGGCCACGAAACGGCAGCAGAGATCGACTCGCGGACCGAACTGCTGGTGCATCTCGATGACATGCGCCGAGACGCTGCGGTGCAGATGGGACTGGCCGGAAGCCGGGCGGAAGCCGAACGCGCCATTCCCAAACTGGCCCTCGTGGCCAGGGCCGGGCAGTCCGACGAAGCGGACCTGGTGGTCCGCATGCTGTCCATGGGCCGCCTCCACCCGGCCCTTGCCATCACGGGCAGCGTTGCTCTGACCATGGCGGCCCAGCACACCGGAACCGTGGCGGCGAACCTCATCACCAGTGACGTTTCACAGGGCGTCACCCTGCGGACCCCTGCCGGCCTGGTCCAGACCTGGTCTGAAGCCAGGGACGGGGTCCCCGTTGTCGGTGCGCTGCGCAGTGCCCGGCGGCTTGCCGACGCGGAACTCCTGCTGCCGGACACCTGGTAAAGCGCCCCATTACAAGCACGCCCCCTCCGGCTGCCCCCACAGCTGGCACGGCACATGATTAAGGACCCCTCAATGACGAGTCAAAAGTCTTCCCTGGAACCTCCCGAAGGCCTCCAGGAAACAGCGGCCACGGAACAGCCCGAACCGGCCAAGCACAGCCGCCGCATGGTGCTGGGAGCAGTAGCCTCCTTCGCCGTTCTTGGCCTGGCAACAACCGTGCTGGGCGAAGGGCTCCTGAACCCGCCCTCCAGCACCGAAGACGGGAACTACAGCGGCGAAACCGTTGAATTCCTGATTCCCCTGGCCTCCGGCGGCGGCACCGACACCTGGGCCCGCTTCATCGGTACGGAACTGACCAACTACATCCCCGGCCGCCCCGGATTCGCGCCCGTCAACGAACCCGGCGGCGAGGGCATCTCGGGCACCAACAAGTTCGCCCGCTCGGCAAAGACCGACGGTACCGAGATCCTGGTGGGCACCGCGTCCACCGTGGTTCCGTGGGTCCTGGGCCGCTCGGCCGTGAAGTACTCGTTCGAGGACCTGAAACCCGTGGTGGTCAACGGCACCGGCGGCGTCATCTACGCCCGGACCGAAGCCGGCGTCAACGGCATCGGCGACCTCATCAACAGGGACAAGCCCCTAGAATTCGGAGGCATCAGCGCCACCGGGCTGGACATCACCACCCTCGTCGCCTTCGATCTGCTCGAAGCGGACGTGACCTCCACCTTCGGCTTCGAAGGCCGCGGCCCGGTCAACCTGGCGCTGCAGCGCGGAGAGATCGACCTGGATTACCAGACCACCTCCGCCTACGGCTCCGCCGTGGAGGGCATCGCCAAGGAGGGCAAAGCCACCGTGCTGATGTCCTTCGGGCAGCTGGACGGCTCCGGCGACGTCATCCGGGACCCCAACTTCCCGGATGTGCCCACGGTCGTCGAAGCGTACGAGCAGCTGCACGGCAAGAAGCCCTCAGGGGAAAAGTTCGAGGCGTACAAGACCCTGCTCGGCCTGACGTACACCTACCAAAAGGGCCTTTGGGTCCCCAAGGACACGCCCGAGAAGGCCATCACGCTGCTGCGTGAATCAAACGAAAAGCTCGGCGCCGACCAGGGCTTCCAGGCAAAGGCAGCGAAAGTCCTGGGCGGCTACCCCCTGGTAGCGGACGCGGACATGGCCAACCGCGTCAGGGACGCCTACACCGTCAGCAGCTCCGTCAGGTCCTACGTCAAGGACTTGCTCGAGAGCACCTACAACATCCACGTTGAATAAGGACCATCATGCTTGACTCCGCTATGGCAGCGCTGGCATCACTCGCTGACCCGTCCCTGCTCATCATGCTCCTGATCGGCACAGTCGCCGGCCTCATCATGGGCCTCATCCCCGGCCTCGGCGGCACAGGCGCCGTCGCCATCCTCCTGCCCATCACCTTCGGCATGGAACCGCCACAGGCCCTGGCACTCCTCATCGGCGCACTCGCCGTGGTCCACACGTCAGACACGGTCTCGGCCGTGCTGCTTGGTGCCCCCGGCTCCGCCTCAGCCAGCGTGACAATGCTCGACGGCTACTCCATGGCGAAAAAAGGGCAGGCCGCCAGGGCACTGACGCTTGCGTTCCTGTCCTCCATGGCAGGCGGCATCATCGGCGCCGTCGGCCTCACGCTCGCCATACCCCTCGCCCGGCCCCTCGTGCTGTCCTTCGCAAGCCCGGAACTGTTCATGCTGACAGTCCTCGGTGTAGCCCTCGCCGCCGTTCTCTCCCGCGGCAACATCATCAAGGGCATCTCCGCAGGCCTCCTCGGCCTGGTCCTCGGCATGGTGGGCACCTCACCCACAACGGCCGAGGAACGCTTCACCTTCGGCAGCCTGTTCCTCGGCGACGGACTGTCACTGGTAGCCGTGGCCCTGGGCATCTTCGGCCTGGCCGAAATCGCCTCACGGGCGAGCCAGCGCCGCGGCCAGACGGAGAACATCACCGTTGGCGGAGGCTGGGGCAAGGGCATCCGGGAATGGCTGTCCCACTGGACACAGGTCATTCGAGGCGCCCTCATCGGCATCTGGGCAGGCGTGCTGCCCGGCGTCGGCGCCACCGCCGGAACATGGCTGGCCTACGGCCAGGCCGTTGCAACCGCCAAGGACAAGCGCCAGTTCGGCAAGGGCGACCCCCGCGGCATCGTCGGCCCCGAAAGCGCCAACAACTCCGTCGAAGCCGGCGACCTCATCCCCACCCTTCTGTTCGGCATCCCCGGCGGCGTCCCCTCGGCAATGCTCCTGGGCATGCTGCTCACGTACGGAATCCAGCCGGGCCCGTCCATCATCACCGAACACCTGGACCTGATGTACCTCATCGTGTGGTCCTTCGCGATTGCTTCCATCCTCGGGGCCCTGTTCTGCTTCCTCAGCGTCAAGCAGCTCGCCAAGCTCACCAAGGTCCCCTTCGCCGTCCTGGCTGCAGGCCTCGTGGCCGTTATGCTGCTCGGCTCCTTCCAGGAGGGCGGCCAGCTCGGCGACCTCTGGGTGATGATCATCCTCGGCGTTTTCGGCTGGCTGCTGAAGTCCACCGGATTCCCCAGGGCGCCGTTCCTCATCGGGTTCGTCCTGGCAATCCCGCTGGAACGCTACTACTTCCTCACCGACAGCCTCTACAACGGACTGGACTGGATGGCCCGCCCCGGCGTGCTGGTCTTCCTCGCCATCCTGATCCTGCCCATCCTCTGGGCCTTCATCAAGTTCATCCGCGCCCGCAGGAACACCAACCTGGACGACGGACACCGGGACGAGCGCCCGGAAGATGACGAAAGCCCGCTGAAGGACTCCACCTGGTCCCTCGCTGCCGCAGGCATCTTCGCCGCCGCCTTCGCCGCAGCACTGATTTCCTCGGCGTCGTTCTCGCCCGAGGCCCGGCTGGTGCCCCAACTGGTCAGCATCGGAGGCCTGGTCTTCTCCGGCATCCTGCTCTTCATTGAGATCCGGACAAGGCTTCGCGGCAGGACCCCTAAGGCAGGTCAGACCATCGCCGAGGAGGCAGAGGGGATCCTTGCCACACAGCCCGCGAAGGCAGGCTGGACCCTTGACGCGAAGTTCGCGTTCAAGACCTTCCTATGGATGACAGGGTTCCTGGCCCTCACGGCCGCCTTCGGATACCTGATCGCAGTCACGATCTTCATCCCGGCCTTCCTCCTGATAGTCGCAAGGGCCCGGCTCAAGACGGCGGTGGTCTACACAGCGGTGCTGTACGTGGTGCTCCTCGCACTCCCGTCGCTCCTTCCCATCGACCTGCCCCAGGGCTGGCTCAACACACTCGTCTAGGAACCAGCATGTCCACCACCGAAAACGACGGAAGAGAAAAACCATGACGGTTCTCGTTGCCTACGCCCCCGCGCCTGAGGGCCGCGAAGCCCTCACCCAGGGCATCGCCGAAGCAGTACTCAGGAAAGCAGACCTCCTTGTGGTCCATGTTGGCCGCGGCCATCACGGCCTGGAGGCCAAAGACCTGAAGGACATCGAAGACCGGCTGCAGGCAGCAGGGCAGGCACTGCATCTCGAATCCTCGGTCCTCGCAGACCCCGGCGACGCAGTCATCCAGATCGCCCAGGACCGGAACGTGGACATGATCGTCATCGGCCTGCGGCACCGCTCCATGGTGGGGAAACTCATCCTGGGAAGCACAGTCCAGCGCATCCTGCTGGACGCCACCTGCCCCGTACTCGCCGTCCGCGCAGACCGGCTCAACTGACCGCACTGTTCAACCAACCATCCGGCGGGACCGCCTCCATCCGGTCCCCCACTGGCTGCCGGTAACGCCCGGCAGGCATGTCCCACCCCGCATTCCATCGCAACAGGAACCCCGAAGGACGGGCGCGGCGCGGGACAGCATCAGAAGGAGGCAGGGGGACCAACCAGTCACCCTGCCTCCTTCGCACGCCCCAGCACCCTGCATACGGGGACCCGATCCATGAGGAGACCACATGATTAGCACCGAGCAACAGACCGCCGCCCCGGAGGGCGATTCCCGGGAGCACAGTCCCGGGCCCCGGCCCCGCCGCCGTATCCTACTGATTGCGGCTGCCGGTTTCGCGCTTCTGAGTCTGGTGGCCATCGTGCTGGGAGGGAACCTCTTCACCCCGGCGGCCACCACGGATTCGGAGCCGACCATGACCGCGACCCAGATCGTCCCGCTCGTCGTCCTCGTGGTGATGTTCATCGTGGCCACGAAATGGCCGCTGAACATCGGTGTGATGGGCCTGGTGGCATCCTTCGGCATCGGCTACTTCATGCTCGGAATGACGGACCGGGAAATCCTTGCGGAATTCCCTGCCAGCATCGTCCTGACCATCATCGGTGTCACCTACTTCTTCAGCATGGCGCAGCGGAACGGCACCATCGACATCATCGTCCAGAGCTGCGTCCGCCTCGTGCGGGGCAAGACTCTGGTGCTTCCCTGGGTCTTCTTCCTGCTGGCCGCGGCGCTGACGGCGCTGGGCACCTTCTCCCCTGCCGCCGTCGCACTGCTGGCACCCGCGGCAATCGGATTCGCCTACGAGTCGCGCATCCATCCCGTCCTGATGGGCGCCTTCATCATCAACGGAGCGCACGCGGGCGGCTTCTCCCCGCTGTCCGTGGCGGGCGTGCTGGTCCATGACATCGCGCTGGACAACGGCTTCCCCATCTCCCAGGGTGCCCTCTTCACGGCCAGTTTCGCCCTCAACCTCATCCTGTCCGTCCTGACAATCGTCATTTTCGCCCTCCTGGGGCGCCTTCGGGACGGCGAAAAGGGCCAGCACGCCGACCTGGTAGTACCGGTCACCATCAGGCCGCACGGCCAGCAGATCCTCACCCTGGTGCTGATCGTTGCGATGCTTGTCTGCACGTTGGGCTTCCGCATGCCGATTGGATTTGTTGCCCTCTCCGCGGGCCTCCTGCTGGCCCTCATCAACATCAAGGAACACCAGACGTTCATCGGCGGCATTTCCTGGTCCACAGTCCTGCTGGTGGCCGGCATGATCACCTACGTCTCCCTGCTCCAGCACGTCGGAGTCATCGACACCCTCGCCGAGCAGGCCCTGGCACTGGGAGCACCGCTGCTCATCGCACTCGTCCTTTGCTACGTGATAGGCGTCGGCTCGGCCTTCGCCTCCTCGACGGCGCTGCTCACCGCCTTCATCCCCCTGGCCGGCCCGCTCCTGGCCACCAGCACCCTCAGCGCCTCCGGAACGGTGGCAGCACTCGCCATTGCCGCCACCGTCGTCGACGTTTCCCCGTTCTCCACCGACGGTGCCCTTGTAGTGGCCAACGCCCGCGAAAACGACAGGCAGCGCGTCTACAAGCAGCTGATGATCTACGCCGGAGCCGTGGTGCTGACCGCCCCGGCACTGGCATGGGTCCTGCTGGTGCCCACAGGCATCATGTAAGCATCGCCGAAGGCCCCGGAATGGACCTCCCCGTTTGGCCGGGACCGTTTCTGGGCACGGTGTTGTCATGGATGCTGCGGAAACTATTACTACCCAAGACTCGACGGTCGATGAATGGACGGAGGCCCTGGCCCAGTCCACCGGTTCCCCTGGCGGTGGCGCCGGGTCCGGGCTGATGCTTGCCGTGGCGGCGTCACTGACGTCCATGGTTGCCGGCTACACGGAACCGAAAGAGCACGAGGCCGCGGAAGTGGCGGAGATCCGGGAGCGGGCCCAGGCCCTCCGGCGGGAGGCCCTGCAGCTCGCCGATGAGGATGCGACGGCGTCCCAGGCCTTTGGTGCCGCCTTCCGCCTGGATCCGGGTCCGGACCGGGAGGAAGCCATCCACAGCGCGTCACTCGACGCCGCCAAGTCATCGGCCGTGCTCGGCGAGCGCGCCATCGAAGCCGTCGATGACCTGGCCTGGCTGGCGACCAACGGCAACCCTGCGCTCATTGCCGATGTCGTCGTCGCGTTCGGGGCACTGCGTGCGGCGGTGGCCGGAGCGCGGACCAACGTCAGCTTCGACCTTGCGTCGCTGCGGTCCGCGGGCGCCACCCTTGAGCAGATCCGTGAACAGCACCAGGACCTGTGGTCCGCCGTGGAACGCCTCAGCACCGCGCTTGACCGGATCGACGGACTGACCGCCCGGATTGATCACCGCGCCGCCCCCACCGATAGCATCTGATGGAGCGGGCTCCCCATTCGGTCGCCCGGCGGGACGAACCACCGCACTGACGGCGGACCGACATTGAGGACAGTATCTTGGATGGAGTCTTAAAGGGCTTCTTTGTGGTGGGCGCGGTCATGCTGGTGGGCTACATCCTGGGCAAAACCAACGCCCTGGGCCCGCACGGCACAAAGGTGCTCTCCACCCTGACGTTCCTGGTGGGGCTGCCCAGCCTGATGTTCTCCCTGATCGCCTCCCGGCACATCTCCGACGTCCTCAGCACAACAGGCCTGATCTCCGTGGCCACGGCGGCAGCCATGATGGCCGTGTTCGCCATCATCGGCGCCATCGCCAGATGGGGCGTCCGCAGGACAACCATCGGAGCACTGGCCACCGGCATCGTGAACTCCACCAACCTCGGCGTCCCGCTGTCGTCCTACGTGCTGGGCAGCGCCACCTACGTCACGCCCATCATGCTGTTCCAGCTCGCCGTGATCACCCCGATCGCCCTGACCATCCTGGACCTCAGCGATCCCGACGCGGAAAAGCCCTCCATCGGGCGCATCCTGGCCACGCCCTTCCGCAACCCCGTGACGGTGGCGGCCATCCTTGGAATCATCGTCAGCGCCGTCGGTATCCCGGTTCCTGAACTGATCCTGGATCCGCTGTCGCTGATCGCCCAGGTGACCGTCCCCCTCATGTTGATCATTTTCGGCATGTCGCTGCACGGCCTGTCGCCCCGCGGCACCAACGGCGACGGTGCGCCAACCACGGTGGCCGTGATCCTCAAATCAGCCGTCCAGCCCGCCCTGGCGTGGGTGCTGGCCGTGTTCGTGTTCCGCCTGGATGCGTTCAGCACGTTCGTCGTCACGGCCTGCGCCATCCTCCCCACCGGCCAGAACGTCGTCCTGTACGCCGTCCGTTACCGCGTGGGGCAGAGCCTTGCGCAGTCGACGGCGGTGATCACCTCGGTGCTTGCGGTGCCCCTGCTGCTTGGCGCGGCCTGGCTGTTGAACTGAACCGCCTGGCCCAGAGCCGCCCGGCTGCAGCGGGCAGCCACCGGCACAGGGCCCAGTAGCCCACCCCCAGCACGAGGGACCCGACGACGGCCAGGACCGGGTTGACGGGAAGCAGCAGCGGGTAGACCAGCCAGTGGGTGAGGTAGATGTACAGCGACGCCGCGGCCAGCCAGCCGATGACCCGGCGCAGGAACGCGGGCACCGGCAGCGCCGGCACCCACACCAGCAGCAGGATGCCTGCGGCGACGGTGACATCCCTGACGCTGCTGCCAAAGAAGCCCGGCAGGGTCACCAGGGTGATGGCGGAGACAGTGATCCTGTGGAGGTGCGTGCGGGCCCGCGCGAGTGCCCAGCCGAGCGCGAAGATCCAGAAGACGGGCGGCGGCTTGGGCAGGCCGGGATCCACGATGTCGTACCGGCTCAGCAGCGCGATGGCCACCAGGCCCAGTGCGAAGGCAAAGGGCGCCCGGCGCTCCAGCCGGTCAACCCAGGGCACGGCCATGAGCGCTGCCACGGCCAGCAGGATGTACACCAGCAGCTCCACGAACCAGAAATGCCACTGCGTGGTCACCGCCTCGGGCCCCACCATGGCGTTGAGCAGGAAAATGTTGGCCACCGTGTAGTGGTCCGTGAGGAGGTAGGCCACGGCGATGAAGGCCGTGGACGGCACCACTATCCTGGCAACGCCGCGGAGCTGGCGGCGCAGCCGGGTAACCCGCTGGTCGGCCAGCTGGAACCGTGCGAAGTTGTAGCCGGCCACCGCGAAGAGCAGGTGTGCGGTCTGGAACATGATCAGCTCCACGTGCGTGGCCACGATGCACACGATGGCGACGGCCCGGAGCACAATCGAGGTCTCCAGGAACGAGAAGGGGCTCCGCCGCCGGGGCTTCCTGCGGCGCTCCAGTTCCCGCACCGGCAAGAGGTGCCAGTCGGCGGGAAGCTGTCCCAGGACGCGTTCCAGCTGCACGGAGACTGCCACGTAGGACAGCGAGTCGCCGTCAAGGGAGACGAACGTGTCATCGTCCCCCACAACGGGACACTCCAGGGCTTCGGCGAAAATGATCCGGATGTCGTCGGCGCGGCCGGCGGGGGGCGGACCTGCGGGAGCGGCCGTGCCTGTTGCCGCGTCATCCGCAACGGCGGCGCTGGTTGCACCGGCGGCACCCGCAGCAGCGGGCTCCGGAGCGGCAAGGGCAAGGACCCCCGGGTAGTCCACCTTGCCGGTGGCCAGGCGCGGCAGGGCTTCCACAGCATGGATCACGACGGCGGCGCGGGGCAGCCCCAGCGTGCCGGCCAGGGTTTTGGCGAGGATTCCCCCGTCGTGCCCGCCTTCGACGGCAATTACCAGGCGGTCGTCCGTGCCGGCGGCGGCCGCGGTGATCCCCATGTCGGCAAGGATCCGCTCCACCTGCCCGAGGTCCACGCGCAGGCCCACGATCTTCACGAACCGGCTGCGCCGCCCCACCACCTCGTACAGCCCGTTGGGCTGCCGGCGGGCGAGGTCGCCGGTGCGCAGTTCGTGGACTTCCCGGCCGAGCGCGAGGTCTGAGGGGTGCTCGGCGTACCCGAGCATAACGTTGGGGCCGCTGTAGACCAGTTCCCCGTCTGCCAGGTCCTCCACCGGGTCGATGCGGAAGGATCCGCCCGGCACGGGGACGCCGATGGTTTCGGCATGGTCGGCGGCCAGGTCCGGCGGCAGGTAGGCCATCCGGGCGGTGGCCTCCGTTGCCCCGTACATCACGTAGAGGTCCCAGCCGCGGCGCTGCCCGGTTTCCGCCCAGGCGCGCACCTTCTCCGGTGCCAGCCGCCCGCCGGCCTGGGTGACGTAGCGCAGGTGCGGCAGGTCCGCGTCCGCGAAGCCGACCCGGTCCAGGAGGTCGAAGGTGTAGGGAACGGCCGCGAAGGAGGTGGCCTGCCGATCCCGGAAGAGATCCCAGAAACAGGGGTCTACCACCGAGAGGTCCGTGAGCACCAGCCCTGCCCCGCGGATCAGGTGGCTGTTCACAACTGACAGGCCGTAGCAGTAATGCAGGGGCAGCGTGGTGGCGGCCCTGTCATCGGCCCCAATGCCCAGGTACTCGGCGATGGCCTCGGCGTTGGCCGTGAGGTTGGTGTGGGAGAGGCGCACCAGTTTCGGCGAGCCCGTCGAGCCCGAGGTGCTGAGCAGCAGCGCCAGTTCAGGATGCAGGTGGTGCCGGGAGCCGTTGCGCCGCTCCTCGAGCACGGGCACCCCGTGGCCGTCGCCGGAGCGCAGCAGCACGTCCGGGTCATAGGCGTGCATGAGGGACGCGAGGGCCTCCGGTTTGTCGGCCGGGGCCAGCAACAGGACGTGGCCGGCGGACAGGGCTGCGAGGTAGGCCACCAGCGAGTCCAGGTCGTTCTGCGCTGCCAGCACCACCAGCCGGCGTGCCGTTCCCAGGCGGGCGGCGGCGTCGTCAACGCGGGAGGCAAGCTCCCGGTAGGACAGGACGCCGTCAGCACTGAGCACTGCCGGACGGTCGCCGTGGCGGGCGAGGTCGGTGAAAGCGGCCCGGGCGAGGTCTGGCTGCGCGGTCATTGCGTCACCGGGGCGGTATATGTGGACATAAAGCTGGCCTAACTTAGCTGGACGGGCTCGGGCGACCGTTGATGCAGGGAGCTGCCCGGGGGCGGGGAAGTGATGGCGTGGTCGCCCAGCAGCAGCGTGGGCGTGGTCCCTGCCGCTACGGTCACGGCCACCGCTGTTCCCACGGGGTGGCGGACGGTGTGGGGCTGCCAGGAGCGCACGGTGCGTCCCGAGGCCAGCCTGACGTAGTGAAGGACAAAGGCGCCGTGGTACTCGACGGCCGAGACGCGCGCCGGGGAATCGGGGTCCGGGCGCAGCGCCACCTCGTGCGGCCGCAGCACCACGTCCACGTCCGCCTCGCTGTTGGCCCACCCCGGCACGGTGGAAACGACGCCGATTTCGCAGGTCAGGAGGGCGCGGTGCACATGGGCGGGGAGGAAGTCCGCGTCGCCCATGAAAGAGGCCACAAATCTGGTGGCGGGCTGCTCGAAGACCTTCTCCGGGGTGTCCGCCTGTTCGATGACGCCGCCGCGCATCACCACCACCCGGGTGCCGACGGAGAGCGCCTCTGTCTGGTCGTGGGTGACGAGGACGCCGGTGGTGCCGGCCTCACGCAGCGTTGCCACGGTGTCCCGGCGCACCTGCGCGCGCAGCGACTCATCCAGGCTTGAGAACGGCTCATCCAGGAGGACGACGGCGGGGCGGGGCGCCAATGCGCGGGCGAGCGCCACGCGCTGCTGTTCGCCGCCGGAAAGCTCGTGCGGGTACCGGCCCGCAAAGTGGGCAAGGCGCACCAGGTCCAGGACTTCCCCGGCCCGGGCTTTGCGCTCACCACGGCTCAGCCGGTCCAGCCCGAACTCCACGTTCTGCGCCACGGTCATGTGCGGAAACAGTGCGTAGTCCTGGAAGACGAGCCCCACCCGGCGCCGCTCGGGTTCCACGAAGCGGCGCTTGTCCGCCACGACGTCCCCGGCCACCCTGATGGTGCCCTTGTCCGGCCGTTCCAACCCTGCGGCGAGGCGGAGGGTGGTCGACTTGCCGCAGCCGGACGGCCCGATGACGGTCACCAGCTCACCGGCCGGAACTGACAGTTCCAGCGTATCGACGCCCACGGCCGAGCCGTAGTTTTTGCTGACGCCTTCGAAGACGAGCGCTGCAGGAGCACCGTCCGTGCCGGCAGGATGCTTTCCACGTGCCACACGAATGGTCATGCCGGGGCCTTTCCAGGTGTTTCATTGCGGCGGGCTTGCCTGACGAGGACCAGGACGGGGAGGACGGCGGCTGCGACGATCACGAGTGCGGGCAGCGACGCCTTTTCCCAGAAGTTTTCGCGGGCAAGTTCGTAGACCCAGACGGACGCCGTGGTGAAGCCGAAGGGCCGGAGCAGCAACACGATGGGCAGTTCCTTGACGGCGTCGATTGCCACCAGCATCAACGCCACGGCAATCCCGGACCGTGCCAGGGGAACATGGACCCGCGCCAGGATGCGCCGTGGCCCGGCGCCCAGGCTGAGCGCCGAGAAGGTGAGGGTTGCCGGGATTTTCGCGAAGCTGGCGTCCACGGCCTGGTAGGCGGGGGCGAGGAAACGGATCACGTAGGCGTAAAGGATGCCCAGGACCGAACCCGTGACCAACAGCCCGGTACCGCCGGGAACTCCTGCAGCCTCGAGGGCATCATCCAGTGCCGCGAAGGAGATGAGGACGCCGATGCCCACCACTGCGCCCGGTACGGCGTAACCGAAGGTTGTCAGCTGCGCCGCGGAGGAGACGAACCTGCCCCCGCTGAGGCGGACGCCGTGCGCTACTGCCACGGAGAGGAACACGCAGGCCGCAGCGGTGACTGCCGCGACCAGGAGGGTGTTGAGGATGTACTCTCCGAAGCGCGGATCCGCGAGGAAGCCGGGGTTTTTGACGGCCCCGCCCACGGCCCATCCCAGCAGCTGGAGGACGGGGATCAGGAAGCCTGTGCTGACGGCAGCCGTGCACAGAGCGGCGGCAGCCCAGCCGCGGCCACCGTGCAGCGTTGTCGGCTGCAGGCCCTGTCCCCTTCCGCCCTGCCGGTGATAGCGTGCCCGGCCGCGCAGAACCCGCTCCCCCGCCAGGACGGCGACGGCGAACAGCAGGACCAGGACGGCCAGCTGGGTTGCGGCGTGGAAGTTGAAGGTGCCCTTCCAGACCAGGTAGACACCCACGGAAACGGTCTGGACGTTGAAGTACTGCACCGTCGCGAAGTCGGTGAGCGTCTCCATCATCACCAGGGCCATGCCGGCGGCCAGCGACGGCCTGGCGAGCGGCAGCAGGACCCGCCGGAGTGCGCGTCCCCGCCCTGCACCGAGGGTCCGGGCTGCGTCATACGTGCCGGATGCGTGCTCACTGAGCGCGGTGCGCGCCAGGAGGTAGACGTAGGGGTAGAGGGACAGCGACATCACCAGCACCGCGCCCGGCAGCGACCGGACGTCGGGGACCCAGACGTCCGTTCCCAGTACGGCACGCAGGGCGGTCTGCACCGGCCCGGACACGTCGAAGACGGAGAGGAAGACGAAGCCCAGGATGTAGGCGGGTACGGCCAGGGGCAGGACCAGCAGCCAGGCGAAGACATTGCGCAGCGGAAAGCGGTAGGCGGTGACGAGCCATGCCAGGCCGCCGCCCACCAGGAGGGAGCCCGCTGCCACTCCCAGCATCAGGAGCAGGGTGGTGAGCACCATGCCGGAAAGTCCCCGCGGCGGTGCGGTGTCGCCCACGCTGCCCAGGCCATCAACAACCACGGCGAACACGGGGGTGGCAACCACCACGGCCACCAGGACCACGAGTGCGGACCACGCCGGGCGCCCGGCACCGGCCGTCCGGCGGGGACGGCGTTTCGGCGTCCCCGCTTCAGCGAGGACCGCCGTTTCGGTCACTTGTATCCGGCCTCGGCGAGCAGGTCCACGGCCGCGGCGTTGAGGTCGCCGTAGGCTTCGGCGTTCAGCGGCATCCGCTTGAAGTCACCAAAGCCCGCAATCACCGGCTCGGGTTTGGCTGCCGGGTTGACCGGGAATTCGTGGTTGGCGTCGACGAAGGCGTTCTGGCCCTTCGTGGCGAGCCACTCGATGAGCCGCTGCGCGTCCCCGGCGTTGTCGGAGCCCTCCACCACGCCAGCACCGGAAATGTTGACGTGCGTCCCGGCGCCTTCCTGGCTTGCCCAGTAGAGGTCCACCTTGAAATCGGGTTTGTCCTCCAGCGTCCGGGCCAGGTAGTAGTGGTTGTTGATCCCCACGTCGCAGGTGCCGGCGTCGATCGCCTCAAGCAGCAGTACGTCGTTGCTCATGATCTGAACGTCGTTGGCCACCCAGCCCTTGGCAATCTCCAGGGCCTTCTCCCGGCCGTGCAGGTCGATCAGGCTCGCGACGAGGGACTGGGTGTAGGACGAGGTGGCGTCACGCATGCACAGCCGCCCCTTCCACTTCGGGTCCGTCAGCCCGGCGTAGGTGTCCGCCGCGTCGAAGTCAGCGGGATCCACGTTCTGGGGGTTATAGGTGACGGTGCGTGCCCGCATGGCCAGCCCGAACCAGCGCCCCTGCGCGTCACGGAGGTCCTCCGGGACTGCTTCGTTGAGGGCCGCTGAATCAATGGCGGCGAGCTCATCCTGGCGTGCCGCATTCCACAGGTTGCCGGCGTCCACCGTCATGAAGACGTCAGCCGGAGAGTCTTCCCCCTCGGCCTTCAGGCGCTCGAGAAGCTCCGCGTCGTCACCGCTGATGAACTCCACGGTGATGCCCGTTTCGTCCGTGAACTGCCCGAACGCACCCTCCAGGTCATAGTGGCGGGCTGAGTAGATCTGCAGGTCGGCAGGCTGTCCACCGATGATGCCGCAACCGGTCAGGGCGGATGCCAGTACTGTCAGGCCTGCGGCGGCAGCGAGTAAGCGTCGAGTGGGCACGTTGGGGCTCTTCTCAGGGGGCGGCTCCGGGACCGCGCGGCAATTTGGCAAGGTAAGGCTATCTTAATTACTTGCCCGGCCTGTAACTGTTAAGGGCCGTGACTCCCCAGCAGGCGCCGTTGGACGTCGGTTACTTCCGGGTACGCCGCCTGCGTGCCTTTCCGGGTGGTGGCCAGGGCCGCGGCCACCGAAGCGAACGCGGCAGCATCGGCGAGCGCATCCCCTGCGGCCAGCCGCACGGCAACCGCGCCAGTGAAGGCATCTCCGGCCCCCGTGGTGTCCACAGCGTCCACCTTGGTGGGCTTGATGAACGTCACGCGGGCGCCAGGCCGGGCCAGCGAGTCCAGCACCACGGAGCCCTGCGAACCCAGCGTCACCAGCACCTGCCGGATCCCCCGCTCCGTGAACCGCTGCCGCACGGCGTCCCACTCTGCGGCGGCGGCCTCAGCGCCCGGCACCGACGCGCCGGCGCCCAGGAACAGCGCGGCCTCGTGCGCATTCACCAGCAGGACATCGGCGAGGACGGCCAGGCCGGCGGGGACCTCCGCGTACGGCGAGAGGTTCAACAGGACTGTTGCGCCGGCGTCGTGCCCTGCCTGCGCGGCTGCCACCACCGTTTCCATGGCGACTTCAAGGCAGAGGCTGACGACGGCGGCGCCGTCCAGGACGTCGCCTGCCTCGGCGACGTCGGCCGGGGAGAGGGTGCCGTTGGCGCCGGCCGAGATGATGATGTTGTTCTCGCCGTGCGAATCCACGGCGATGACCGCGACGCCCGTGGGCTCGCTGGACGTCCGGACGTGCCCCACGTCCACGCCCGCCCCGGCAACCGAGGCGAGCAGCATGTCGCCGTTGGGGTCCTCCCCCACAGCACCGACGAGGCTGACCCGGCCGCCCAGCCGGCCCGCGGCGACGGCCTGGTTGGCGCTCTTGCCGCCCGGGTTCACGGCGAAGCCGTTGCCGTGCACCGTCTCGCCGGGCAGCGGGAGGCGTTCGCAGTAGATGGTCAGGTCCGCGTTCAGGGAGCCGACGACGACGATCCGGCCGGTCTTTCCGGCGCCGGTGGTTCCGCCGCTCATTCGGCCACCTCGGCCTCGACCGGCTTGGGGATCAGCAACGAGGCGGCGAACGCGGCCACGGTCAGGGCCAGGCCCACCACCACAACGGTCAGGTAGGACGCCTGCGCATCGCCGAGTGCAGACGTCGCCACCAGCACGGCGGGCAGGATGAGGAAGCTCAGGCCCGCGCCGAGGTTGAAGGCACCGGCGTTCATGCCGGGCAGGAAGCCGGGGTTGCCTGCGGGCGAGAGGACAACGCCGAGTCCATTGAGCATGATGTTGACCGTACCGGCGTACATGATGCCCAGCAAGACCGTGCCGGCGATCATCAGGGGCAGGCTGTTGAGACCAAGGAACGCGATGATGGCGAGCGCGGCAACACTCCCGAGGAGTCCGATGCGCAGCACTTTGGTGTAGCCGAGGACGGGTGCCAGCTTGCCGCTCAGCGGGCCGACGAGCCAGCCGAGCAGCGCGTACGGTGTGAGGATAATCAGCGACATCTCCGTGGGGCCGATGCCGAAGCCGGGCTCGGCGGCCTGGACGTAGGCGGGGACGATGCCGTTGATCACGGCGAAGATGCCTGTCATGGTGAGGGTGGTGGTGAGCAGCGGCGCCCAGGTGGCACGCTGGCGCAGGTGCACCGTTTCAACCATCGGCTGGCTGGCCCGCTTTTCCGTCCGCCAGAAGGCGAGGAACGCGACGGCGGAGACGGCCACAAGTGCGAGGCTCAGTACGAGGGTTCCGGAGGAGAAGGCGCCCACCAGCTTGGAGCCTTCGTTAAGCGCTGTCAGCAGGGCGCCCACGGCCACCACGATGAAGAACACACCGCGCCAGTCCATGGTGGTGCCGGCCGCCGGCTTGCTCTCGGCGGCGAGGAAGGCGATCAGCGCAGTGGCCACAACAGCAAGGACCACCATCAGCCAGAAGATGCTGCGGAAGCCGTAGTGCTCCGCGAAGTAGCCGCCCACAAAGGAATCGACGCCGGCCACGCCGCCGTTCACGGCGGTGATAAGGCCCATCAGGGTGCCGTATTTGCGGGGGTTGCTGACGGCGGAACGCAGCATGATCAGGCAGAGCGGGACGGTGGGCCCGCTGACGCCCTGGATGATGCGGCCCACGAACAGCCAGGTCACATCCGGTGCCAGGGCTGCGATGACGGAGCCGGCGGCCATCAGCAGCATCATGCCCAGCAGGACCTTCTTGCGGCCGATGATGTCGCTCAGGCGGGGCAGGAACAGGGAGAACAGGGCGGCCGCCGTGAAGAACCAGGTCTGCGACAACCCGATGACGGCCTGGTCCGTTTTAAGTTCTTCGCCCATGGTGACCAGGGCGGGGCTGAGCATGGAGGCGTTGAGCTGGAAGGCCACGCAGGCCGCCAGCAGGGCGATCATCAGCGCGGTGACGTTGCCGCGGCCGGTCTTGGGTTCGGTGATCGTGGCAGTCATTTACTTGACCCCTCCGGCGGTGAGGGCCGTGCCTTCGCGGCGGACGGCGTCGGACGGCTCGCCGATGCGGACCAGCGCGTCGGTGACCAGGTCCCAGAACTTCGTGTGGTCCAGGTCCACCGCAACGCTGGTGTGGCAGTCAGCCGGGGCCGGGGCACGGAAGTCCGCCACGGTCATGCCCAGGGTCAAGGTGCCCTGCAGTTCGATGTTCACCGGCACCTTGCGGGTGCTGACGATGCTGGGATCGATGACGTAGGCCACGGCGCACGGATCATGCACGGGCGGGAAGTCAAAGCCCTGCGCGTCCTTGTAGGTGTGGGCGAAGAAGTCCATCAGTTCCGTGACGAACTTCGCGGGTTTGGTGCCGATGGCCGCGATCTTTTCGACGACGTCCGGGGTGGCCAGCGCCTGGTGGGTCAGGTCGAGGCCCACCATCACCACGGGCCATTTTTCGTTGAAGACGATGTGGGCGGCCTCGGGGTCAATGATGATGTTGAACTCGGCCACCGCGCTCCAGTTGCCCACGTGGTAGCCGCCGCCCATAAGGACAACTTCCTTGACGCGCTCCACGATGCGCGGTTCCTTGCGGGCGGCCAGGGCGATGTTGGTGAGGCCCGCTGTGGGAACCAGGGTGACGGTGCCCGGCTCGTGCGCCATCACTGTGTCGATGATGAGGTCGACGGCGTGGCGGGGGTCCAGTTCGATGGTGGACTCGGGGAGGGCGGGGCCGTCCATGCCGGACTCGCCGTGGATGTCCGGCGCGGTTTCGATGCTGCGGACCAAGGGGCGGCCGCAGCCGGCGGCGAAGGGGACGCCGGTGATGCCGGCGATGGTGCCGACGGCCAGGGCGTTGCGGGTGACCTTTTCCAGGGTCTGGTTGCCCACCACCGTGGTGACGGCCAGCAGGTCGATGGCGGGGTTGCCGTGCGCGAGCAGCAGCGCCACGGCATCGTCGTGCCCGGGGTCGCAGTCCAGGATGATTTTGGTGCGTCCGGGCTGGCTTGCGGGCTGGGGATTTGGTTCCACGATGGTTCTCCACGTCATTGGGGTCCTGCCTGGGGTGGCAGGAGGCTCAGCATTCCGGAGTGATCATGGCACTGTTTCGGCCGTCACGTCAAACGCTTAACGTCGCGCACGTCAAACGCTTGATGCCATGGGTTGCGCGGGACAGCCGTTTAGCTACTAGCATCGAAGTATGGAATCCGTGGAACAGGTGCAGCAGCCGGCGCGCCACCGGCGGATCACGGCCGCCATGGTTGCCGAGCGCGCCGGGGTCTCGGTGGCCACTGTGTCACTGGTGGCCAACGGCAAGACCGCGGGCCGCGTTTCCGAGGACAACATTTCCCGGGTGCGGGACGCCATTGCCGAGCTGGGCTACGTGGTGGACGGCATCGGCAGCTCCCTGGCCAGGGGCGTCAGTTCCATTGTGATCCTGGTGGCCCCGGACATTTCCAACCCGTTCTTCGCCAAGGTCATCGCCGGGGTCCGCGAATCGCTGGGCCCCAGCTACCAGCTGCTGCTGTCCGTCACCGACTCGGGCGAGTTTCCGAAGGCAGCCGACGTCCGCAAGCTGATGTCCCTACGGCCGGCCGGGCTCCTGGTGGATGCGCCGAACGCCGACTTCCTTGAGGACCTGTCCGTCGCCGGGCCGCTGGTGCTGCTGGACGCACCCGGGATGGAGTCGTTCGCGCCGGCCGTGAACCTGGACGTGGCCTCTGGAGCGCGGGAACTGGCCGCGCATCTTGCCGACGCCGGGCATCGTCGGGTGGCCTACCTAGACAGCGTTACCGGGACCACAACCTTCGCCATCCGCCGCGATGCATTCCTGGCCGAGGCGGCGGCGCGCGGCATGACGGTGGATTCCGCCGACGTGCGGAGCACAACCATCGACGTCGGCGCGGCAGCGGCTGCCTTCGCCGACGCCTGGCCGGACTGGCAGCGGAAGGGGATCACCGCCGTCGTCTGCGCCACCGATACGCACGCCTACGGTGTGCTGCAGGAAGCGCGCGTGGCAGGGGTGAAAATCCCGGAGGAGCTGGCCGTGGCCGGCTTCGACGACCTTCCCTACTCCGCCACCAGCAGCCCCGGCCTCACCAGCGTGCACCTGCCCGCCACTCCCCTGGGCCTGAAGGCCGGTGAACAGCTGCGCCGGCTGATGGAAGGACGGGCGCTGGAGCCGACGGACCTGACCCTGGAAAGTTCCCTGGTGGTGCGGGGTTCAACGCTCGCGGGACGCTGAAGGTTACTGCCGCCGTCGTTCTGTCACAGCCCGGCCGTAAGCTGGGAGCATGCCGAGTCACTGGGAAAGCCTGGACGCGCCGCTGCGCGAATCCGTGCAGCACAACGTGGAGATTTACGAGCGCGTCCGCCCTGCCCTGAAGCTGGTCACGCGCGATGTCCTGCTGATCCTGCGGGACATGCTGAAGGACTCCGAAGTTACCCCGCTGTTCGTGACCGGCCGGACCAAAACCGTGGAATCGTTCAAGGAAAAGATTTCCCGGACGGAAGAACCGCTCGAGCCGGGCGGACCTCCCGTGCTGAAGTTCCCGGACCCGTTCCGCACCCTGAACGACATGGTGGGGATCCGCGTCATCACCAAACTGCCGGCGGAAAATGCCGCGGTGGCCAACATCATCAAGCGCCAGCGCCAACTGTTTGACTGCCGGGGGGACCGGGAGAAGGACATCGGATCCATCGAGTCCGGCACCTACGGGTATTCCAGCCGCCACCTGATCCTCCGGACCATCCAGAACGAGGCGGTCAAGGAGTACCAGCAGGTCTTCAACCCGGACATCGCGCCTAACGGCAGCTACTTTTTTGAATGCCAGATCCGCACGATCTTCGCGCACGCCTGGAGCGAGATCGAGCACGACATCCGGTTCAAGGCGGAGGACCCAAGGGCGTGGACCCCGCATTTCGACCGCCAGTTCACCGCGACGGCGGCCATGCTGGAAACCGTGGAAACTGCGTTCGCCGACCTGCACGAACGGTACGAGGAAGTGCGCAGTTTCTGGGACACGGACGGCGAGGGAGCGGCGCCGTTGACCCCCAACCGGATCCGCGACGTGTGGCGCACCCTGCTGCCGCACGTGGACCGGAAAGTGGACGACGACTGGGGCTGGGCTGCCGAGCTCCTCGCCGCCCACGGCCTCAACCAGACCATGCAGCTGGCCGGGCTGCTCAGTGCCAACCGCATCACCGAGGTCCGCAAGGCGCTGGACCACCGCTACTCCCCCGGCCCGGACCGGCTGCTGGATGACCTGCTGCTGTGGCAGTACGGCACCAAGCACATCGACCTCACCGCAGAACCGGCCGACGCCGTCCCGCACCCGCGGCGGGACAGCCTCCTGCGGCGGCTCAAACAGATCGAACGGTACCGGCTGACGAAGAAGTAGGGACGCCGCTAGGAAGATGTAGAGCGCGTGTCGAAGGCCGCGGCCGATTCCCGCAGAAGGCGGGCCACCGTGTCCACGGGCGTGCCGGCGGACCGCCGCCTGTCGAAGCGCCGAAGGACGATGCGCCGCGTACCCAGCCCGGGGACGTCCAGGACGTCAACCCCGTCCTGGACAACGCCCGTCAGCGCCAGGGTGGGCACGATGGCTGCGCCCTCGCCGGCAGCCACCAGTGCCAGCGCGGTCAGCGTGTCCTGATACTGATGCACGGTTTCCATCGGGACACCCGTTGACTGGCGGAGCCGGCCGAGCACCGAGGCGTTGGCGGCTGACGGCTCGACGCCGAGCCACGGAAATGGCAGGCGGCCAAGGTCAATGTTCTCGGTGGTAAGGAGGGCGCCGGCGGGAACCACCAGTTTCCAGGGCTCGTCCAGCAGGGGCTCCTCGGTCATTCCGGCGGACAGCGAACGTTCACCGGACGTCGTCGAATCGAGTTCCACCACCACGGCGTCCAGGGCACGCTGCCGGAGGAGCCGCATGAGGGCGGGGAAGTCGTCCTCAATCATCCGGATCTGCAATTGCGGGTACTGGACTCGCCACTCAGGGAGGCGCGGGATCACCACGGTGCGGACAAAGCTGGTGAAGCCGCCGACGCGCACCACGCCTGCAATGGTGGCGCCGCCTTCGATCCGGGCGCGGGCGACGCTGAGGGCGCGTTCAATCTCTTCTCCGGCTTCGGCTATCGCCAGACCGGCGGGTGTCAGCACCGACCCTTTGGGTGTGCGCAGGACCAGCGAGTGCCCTGTTTCCTCCTCCAGTTTGTTGAGCTGCTGGGAGACCGCAGAGGCCGTAATTCCCAGCTCATCAGCGGCGGCGAGCACGCCGCCGGTACGGGCAATCGCAAGGAGCACACGGAGCCGGCGCGGATCGATATCCATGTTAAGCAGTTCTAAACCATGTCTTCAGAGGAATGCAATTGATCTAAAGCTTGGGCCTGCTCATAATTGCTGCTAAAGGGCTAGTTACGCCGGGTGATTATCGGCTGGGCATCAACTGTGAAGGGACATCATGGAACTGCTGTGGGAAATTGCGGGCTGGGCAGGCGCGGTTGCAATACTCAGCGCGTACCTCGCCGTATCCATGGGTTGGCTCAAAGCCGGCAAGGGCTTCCAGATCGCGAACCTCCTCGGTTCCTGCGCCTTTATCGTGAACGGTGCATTTCATGAGGCATGGCCGTCCGTGGTCACGAACATTGCGTGGTTCCTCATCTCAGCTGTAGCGCTGTTCCGCATGCGCTCCGGGGACGAGGCTGCGGCTACTGGGGGCGAAGCACCGCAGGCGCAGTTCCCTGGCGTCCCGGAGACCGGCCAAATGGCCATTATTGACGCGCCCCGCGCAGCGTAGCTTCACCTGCTCCCCAACGGCAGGCCGCCTAGTCCTGCCCCGCGGCGGCCGGCTTCTCGGACCGGTCAACTGACCGGCGGATACCAACTATCCGGACGGCGACCCCCACAAGGACGAGGCTGATTCCCAGCGTCATCAGAATCCAGACCGGTACCGTAGCGGCATCGATATTCCGGTAGCACTCTGCCGCCAACCCGGTAGTCCGCATCTGCACGTCGGCCATTTCGGCTGCGGTGCTGTTCGGAAGCAGAGGACTGCCGCACAGCGGCCCCACCGTCTTCAGCCCGATAACAAAACTGAGGATGTGCAGGGCGAATCCGACGGCGACTGTCAGAAGCCAGCCGCGCCGCTGGCTAAGCTCCTGATTAATGTCCCTGGTCGCATCTCCCGGAGAATCTCGAACCTCCATACGTAGAGCTTAACGGGAGTCCCGCCTGCCGTGGTGGCGTCCTTGTTGAGGTGGACGCGCCTGTGTGGCGGGAACGGCTACACGTACTGCGTTCATTTATGGATAACCCCTAGGATGACCCTCATGACATCTGATGACGAGAAGGATCCTCCTGTACCCGCCGATCTGGTCGGGGCACCGAAGCGCATCCACCACGATCGGGTTGCCCGAGAGAATGACCGATCCGACTGCACGACCCCTTCGGAGCAGCCGACGGACTAAAAAATTTTTCCTGTCTTGTCGATCTGATGCCGGCCCGTTCGACGCGATAGTAGAAGGACGCATCAGGCGTTCTCAGTACGAAGGAGAAGAACCGTGAAGTTCATGCTGATTATGCGCGCTACCGAAGAGGCAAAAAAGGCCTACGAAGCGGCGGACATTGAACAGATCATCAATGCCATGGGCGCCTACAACGAATCGCTCATGAAGGCGGGAGTGCTGCTCGCCGGTGAAGGGCTCGCCGACGATATGAGCGAGGCTTTCGTTGTTGATTTTTCAGGCGAGAACCCCATTGTTACCGACGGCCCCTACGGGGAGACCCATGAAATGTTCAATGGTTTCTGGATCATCCAGACCGCCAGTAAGGAAGAAGCTGTGCAGTGGGCCAGCCGCTGCCCGCTGGGCCCGGGCAACAAGCTCGAAGTTCGCCGCGTCACCGATATGAGCGACTTTGAAGACTTCTCGGACAACGAATTCCTCCAAAAGGAAGCCGGCTGGCGCGAGGAACTCAACCAGCCCTAGCCGCGTGGCCGACACACCCTCAAGCACCTCCACACCGGCGATCCAGCGCACGCTGGACGCCGTGTGGCGGATCGAAAGCGCGCGGATCATCGCAACGCTTGCCAGGATGACCGGCGACGTCGGCCTCGCGGAAGATCTCGCCCAGGAAGCCCTGATCGACGCCCTCACGCAGTGGCCCGGGTCAGGCGTCCCGGATAACCCGGGCGCCTGGCTTACGGCCGTGGCAAAACGCAAGGCAATAGATAACTGGCGCCGCCGGGACCGGCTCGACGAACGCTACCGTGCAATCGCGCACGACCTTACGGAGATGACCGAGGACCAGTGGCAGCCCATCCCCGATGATGTGCTCAGGCTGGTCTTCATCGCCTGCCACCCGGTGCTCTCCCGTGAGGGGCAGGTCGCCCTGACCCTTCGCACCGTGGGCGGGCTGACCACCGGGGAGATTGCCCGGATGCTGCTGGTTCCCGTCGCCACCGTCCAGCAGCGCATCGTACGGGCAAAGAAGACCCTGTCGGCCGCCCGTGTGCCCTTTGACACCCCCAAGCCGAACGAGTGGAACGCGCGGCTGGGCTCGGTGCTGGCGGTGCTGTACCTCATCTTCACCGAAGGTTATGCCGCCACAGCAGGTCACCAGTGGATCCGGACCGACCTCGCCAACGAAGCGCTGCGCCTTGGGCGTGTGCTTGCCGGCCTGCTTCCGCAGGTGCCCGAAGTCCACGGCCTCGTGGCGTTGATGGAGTTCCAGGCGTCCCGGTTCGCCGCTCGCGTCAAGCACGACGGCACCCCGATCCTGCTCGCTGACCAGGACAGGTCACGCTGGGACAGGACGCAAATAGGACGTGGCCTGGCATCACTGGCACGTGCCGATGCGCTCGGCCGCGGAAGGGGCAACTACTGCCTTCAGGCGGCCATCGCGCAATGCCACGCGACCGCCCGCAGCTTCGAAGAAACCGACTGGAACAAAATAGTGCTGCTCTACGAGGCCCTGGGACGGCTGGCACCCAGCCCCATCGTCGAACTGAACCACGCCGTAGCAGTGTCCATGGCCACCGGCCCTGCAGCCGCCTTGAAGATCGTGGACCGCCTCGTTGCCGGAGGCACCCTCCGCCACTCACACCTGCTGCCAAGCATCCGCGGAGAGCTGCTCTCCAAACTCGGAAGAACCGACGAAGCCAAAACCGAACTGTTGCAGGCCGCCGCGCTCACCGCCAACGAACAACAAAAAGCGGTTCTTCTCGCCAAGGCAGCCACCCTCTGATTATTCGCGCGGACTCCGGGCCAAAGGCCCAGACGGCCGCGCGCCTGCCTGCGCCCGCCCTCTGGCCGCGCCCCATAGAAGGGCTGGCCGGTCCCGAGGGGCAGCAGTGCCGCCATAACCTCCCGTGAAGACTTCATTGCTCGCTTGCGTTGAAGCCTGAATCGACCCATTCGGGGCGATTCCTTTGACTGTGTCCCCTAGCGCCACATACCCGAAGCCATGCGGGCAAGACAACACGATTAATCGATAAAAAAAGCTGGACTATAGGTTTTATAGTGCCGTACAGTTGCTAGTACATAAAAAGGGTGACAGGAATCACATCTGGACTGCTTGATTCGTGCGGCAGTTCGCGTATGTATCCGGTGACCAAGACATTCCAGGAACTTCCAGCAAGAAAGGCAGACACGGCATGACACGAGAAGAAGCTTACGCACGATGCCCCTCGGATTCGTACGTCGAATTTTACGGTGGCCAGTGGCTCGTAGTCCCGCTTGTGCCCGTTGAGCAGCCCGATTTTTTCAGGTGCCTGCCCCGGCCGCCACACAATTAAAAGCAAAGCAACAAACGGCGCAAAGGAGCACCGATGACCGCCACCATCAACGACATGGCCGAGGGCTCGTTCGAAGACCTCCCAACGCCCCTGGCCTGCCCGGCAGCGGACTCCACTTCCCCAGTCTTGACTGTTTCGGTCAACGACGAGGCAGTTCTTACGATTGCCCTTCGATTGCACGACGCGGCATGCCTTTACGGGCGCCTATGCGAACTTCGCGACTTCCACGCGTTGGACAACTACGAAACCGACATCAGGGGCATGTTGACTGCAATGGTGCAGTCCAGTGCTGAAGCTGATAGTCGGGAAATAAGCCCTTGCCGCAGTACAGCTGGGCGGCAGTGGTTCCAGGGCAAATGGCGGTGCACTGATTGCCGCGGTGACGTCCGCTTCAGCGGCGGGAACGGCTGGATTCACCTTCTTACTGCGAGGCAATGCTGAAATGTGAAAAAGTGTGGACATGGCTGCACTCATCGAGGATTACGCGTTGCTTTCGGATCTTCAGACCGGTCCTCTCATCTCCCGTGAAGGCAGCGTGGACTGGCTTTGTTTCCCGCGCTTCGATTCACCGTCTGTGTTCAGCCGCCTTGTAGGTTCTGATGAACACGGTCACTGGCTGTTAGCCCCGAGCGATCCAGGTGCAGCCGTTGTCGACCGGCATTACGTCGAATCCACGTTTGTGCTGCAAACGGTCTGGGAAGCTTCCGGCGGGCGCATCCTGGTGACGGATTTCATGCCCCTGGGAGACAGCAGTTCCTCCCTGGTCCGTCGTGTCACAGGTTTGGCCGGCAGCATGGAAATGCGGCAGGAACTCCGGATCCGGCCAGGATATTCCACTGTCCTGCCGTGGATGAGCCGTGTTATCGACAGTGGGCCGACAGCATCGTTGGTTCTGTTGGCAATGGCGGGTCCGGATGCTTTCGCACTGCGAGGACCCCATCTGCCACAAGCCCATGCGCACGGACATGAAGGAACCTTCCTCGTCTCCGAAGGCGAGACGGTGGATTTCGAACTAGCGTGGTTCCCTTCACACCGCCCCGTGCCGGCTGCGACGGACGTTGACGCCGCCCTCGAAGTAGCTACCGAGTATTGGAGCCGGTGGGGAAGCCACTGCAGGCAAGACGGCGCCTATGGAGGCGCCGTTAAGCGGTCATTGTTGGTACTTCGCGCCCTCACGCACATGGAAACCGGCGGCATCGTCGCAGCGCCTACCACGTCCCTTCCGGAGGACTTCGGTGGACCGCGGAATTGGGACTACCGGTACTGCTGGTTGCGCGACGCAGCCCTGACATTGGAGTCGATGCTGACCCACGGCTATGAAACAGAGGCCCTTCAGTGGCGCAACTGGCTCCTTCGCGCCCTCGCCGGTGACCCTGAGCAAATGCAGATCATGTACGGGGTCGGGGGCGAGCGGGAACTTCCGGAACGCGAACTCACCCACCTTCCTGGCTACGCCGACTCTAAGCCAGTGCGCATTGGCAACGCCGCCGTATCGCAGTTCCAAGCGGATGTTGTTGGTGAAGTGATGGTGGCCCTGGAGAGACTGCGTATGGCCGGAGGAAAAGAGGACCATTTCTCCTGGGCACTTCAGCAGGCACTCTTGGGCTTCGTCGAAAAGCATATCGATGACAGGGACTTCGGGCTTTGGGAGATGCGCGGCGAAGCACAATACTTCACCCACTCCCGGGTCATGATGTGGGCCGCCTTCAACAGCGCGGTCCGGGCGGTGCGGCTGCACGGGCTGACCGGCGATGTTGAGAAGTGGGAGCACCTTCGTGACCGGTTGCGTGAGGAGATCATGCGCCAGGGATTCAACAGGAGCATCGGCTCATTCACGCAAACCTACGGTGGAACTCAAACAGACGCAGCGTTACTGGTGATGCCCCAGGTCGGTTTCCTCCCGTACAACGACGAACACATGCTCGGCACGGTCGCACGGTTGGAGCAGGAACTCCTTACCGGCGACGGCCTTTTGCTCCGCTACCGGACAGAGAGCGGCGTTGACGGTTTGGAGCCGGGCGAACACCCTTTCCTCGCATGCTCATTCTGGCTGGTGGAACAATACGCACGCACAGGTCGGCACGGCGAGGCAAAGACCTTGATGGACAAACTCGTGGGGCTCGCAAACGAGCTCGGCCTGCTGAGCGAAGAGTACGCAAGCGATGAAGGTCGGATGGCCGGTAACTTTCCCCAGGCATTCTCACACTTGACCCTCGTCAGGGCGGCCGACGCCATGCACGGGGTGGACCGGCTCAGCCTGGCTGTCGAAGAACCGGAGTGAACACGATCTCCGGTTTAGCGGCCGGTGCCGTATCAGCGTGGGCCGCCCACCATGCGGCGCAGGCTGCCCGCCAGCTGTTGAGGTCATCTTCAGGGCCGTTGATGCTCAGCACGGAACCCAACACCCTGGCCACTGCCCCGGCACAGGAGTAGGCACCGTCCTCGGCTGTAACTGCCGGGTACTCCTCGTAGAGTTCGCGCAGGGAACGGATCACGTAGCTTGGGCGCTCGTCTACGGGGGCAACGAGTGCCGTTTGGACCGAATCCACGCCCGTGAGGACGAGGACTGTGGCCATCCCTGCGCGGTTTCCACCCAAAATGTCGGTGTCCAGTCGATCGCCAACAACCACAGGGCGCTTGACGCTTGAGTGGCGCGCGGCCGTCTCGAACAGGGCTGCTTCTGGTTTTCCTGCCACCAGAGGCGCTTTTCCGGTGGCGGCGGCAACCGCTGCCACCAGTGATCCGTTTCCGGGAGCGAACCCCCGCTCCTGCGGAAGTGTCATGTCCAGATTCGTAGCTACCCACGTAGCGCCCGCCGTGATCGCGTAGGCAGCCTCTGCCAGGTCTTTCCAGCCGAGTTCGGGCGAAAATCCCTGAATGACTGCGTCTGGCCGGTCATCCGAACTGGGTACGACGACGAGACCTTGTGACCGGACGGAGTCCGCGAGGATCCGACTGCCGACGACGAGTACAGACGCGCCGGCCTCAACCGTGCCGGCGAGCAGCTCTGCACCGGCCAAGGCAGACCCGAACACCTGCTCAGCGGTGGCAGGTGCTCCTAGTTCGCGCAGATGGGCAGCAACCTCCTCGGATGAGCGCGAAGCGTTATTGGTCACGTATGCCAGGCTCTTGCCCTCACCGGCGAGCCTGTCGAGTGCTTCAGTGGCGCCGTCGATCGCCTGCGGCCCGGTATAGACGACGCCGTCCAGGTCCGCGAGTACCCCGTCAAAACCGTCAATCAGCCGTTTGCCGTATACCTCCCCCTCGCCGGCCGGCTCGGGCTTTCGTGTGGAGGCGGCGCCTTCATCCAGCTCCACAGGCAGGTCAATCCGTGGCACTATTTTTTGACGCTTCGCAGCGCATGGCTCCAACTCCGCGAGGAGGTTTACCTCGGTCTCGAGCAGATTATTCCGGTGATGGTGGCCCATGTGTCACAGCTTCTTTCCGGCCGAGCCGAGCTGCCTGGTGGCTTCCACGACGCGGGCTGCGAGGCCGGCTTCTGCGGAGGCGCCCCAGACGCGGGGGTCGTAGGTCTTCTTGTTGCCCACTTCGCCGTCCACCTTCAGGACACCGTCGTAGTTGCGGAACATGTGGTC
>NZ_FVZL01000034.1 GCF_900168295.1 Arthrobacter sp. P2b
TGGACGGGCAGGCCGAAGTGGACGTCACTGCCATCGGTATGGAGAGTGACGAGCAGGATCCCATCCGCGTCCCGCTCGAGCTTGATGTGCTCGTACTTATCTTTGTAATCATCAAAATTTGTTACAGGCATGTCCATTTCCTTTTTCTAGGCTCGGCGCTTCTTGTGTCCGCTATCAGGCTCGGTGCGAGAGTGAGACTTTAGAGCTTGAGTGGTTGGGGGAGCCATACGTGGTACTGATTCGGCCTCGTTCTGCATTTTGCTAGCAGGCTGCCCTGCGTTCAGTCGGCCCTCGTCGCATGGCCCTGCTAAATCTATCGCTATGCGAAAGCTGCTTTCACTATCCAAAGACATCATGGCGATTCTTCCGTGTCAATGCCCCTGTCCCAGCGGGAAGTCTGGCTCCCGCGCCCGGCCCGGCGGCGAAGCCTGGTTCCGAATGTTGGATATGGAGTCGCTGAACCTATTGCCTCGCTATCGCATGACGATTACAGTGGTCGCAATGCGATAGTTTGTTGCGTACATCACAAATGCGCCTTTATCTTCTCGGGACTAGGTGCCATGCGAAGGACAAAACGGCGGATCGATGAGGCCCGCCCATGTGCTCAAGGAGGAGTTTCATGAATAGAACCAAGATGGCTACGCAAACAGTGGTTGGGCTCGCGATTGCGAGCGTGTCTTTGGCAGCCTGCAGTCCGACCCCCTCGGGTGAGGGCGGAGCGTCCGCTGAGGCGGTGTACGTCAAGTCCGACCGAACCGCGGAGGTATCCAGCTGGTGCGGGGACAAGAAGCTAACCATCGGCATGTCGGATGGAGCAAACAACGCCGCCCGAAAGCAGATGCTAAAGGTCATCGAGAACGAAGTCGCGAAGTGCGATTCCCTGGATTCGAATGTTCTTTATGCCAACGCAGATGGAGATCAGCAGAAGGCTTCCAGTGACATCAGCGGTCTCGTCAGTCGGGGGGTGAATGTCCTTCTTATCAATCCCGACTTCGGTCCAGCGCAGCTTCCCGCTATCCGAGCCGCTACACAGGCCGGCGTGGTTGTCATTCCGATGGTCGTCGATCCCGGTGGAACGCCGGGCGCCGACTATGCCGCCAAGGTCTATCGCGACGGCGCAGTCGATGGCAAAAATTTGGCCGGGTGGATGGTGACGGCGCTCAAAGGAAAGGGCAATGTCGTCCACCTTGGCGGCATCGCCGGCAACCCCTTTAGTGGGGCTGCCCACAAGGGGATCGAGGAAGTGTTTGCGGCGAGTCCAGACATAAAGCTCATGAATGACGAACCGGTGACGACGAACTGGAGTGCCGCTGGTGCACAGACTGCGATGACCGGCCTTCTGGCGAGCAACCCGCAGATTGACGGCGTGATAACCGAGAGTGGCGAAGTCGCGGAAGCGGTCGCTAACGTCTTCGCGAATGCTGGACTGCCGATTCCGCCCATAGCCACCTCGTCGATAACGAATGCGTTGGGTTGCTCCTACGAAGAGTTCGCGGAGAGGGGTAAGGCCTACCCGCTTTTCTCGGCCGATCACGTCTTCGACAACGTCTCTCTGGCGCTTCGGACGGGCGTGATGGTGGCAAACGGGAAAGAGGCGCCTAAAAATCAGGTCTATGAGCTCACGCCCACTGTCGACACTATTCAGGGCAAGAACCCGGTGTGCAAGCCGGATCTGCCGGCAGGTGCAGACCCCTCGTCACCGCTGACCGACGCTGAGATCAAGGCGCTGTTCCAATAACCACCTGGGGCAGGGTGTTGCCGAAGCCGAAGCCGAGCTTAAGGAGCAAATCATGAACATTACAGTTTCGGGCAGTCATGCAAGACCGGACCAGTTAAACGACCACGATGTGGATCGCGAAGCCGGCCTGGCGATGAGAGGGGTAACCAAGCAGTATCCAGGAGTTACTGCCCTGGAGGATGTAACATTCTCCGCGATACCCGGCACCATACACGCGCTGGTGGGTGGGAACGGGGCGGGTAAGTCCACACTCATGGGGGTGGCCGCCGGATCAGTGACGCCCGACTCAGGAAGCGTGTGGATTGGGGGCTCCGAGCTCGACTCGGCAGACCCGGACCACGCTCGTCAGCTCGGCCTCGCAATTGTTCGTCAGAGGCCGGCTCTCCTTCCGGATCTGACGGTGGCAGAAAATCTTCTGCTCGGGCAGCCGGAACCTATTCCTGTACGAAAAGCCAACACATGGGCAAGGGGGATTCTCGCCGCTTGGGACTCAGAGCTCCGCGTTGATCCAAAGATGCGGGCCGCTGAACTCGCTCCGGACAAGCGGTTCATTGTCGAGATTGCCAACGCTGTAGCGCGGAACCCGAAGGTGCTCGTCCTGGACGAGCCTACAGAGCACCTTCGCGCCGGCGACGTTGCCCGACTTTTCGAGCAAATTCGCCGACTCGCCGAAGCCGGGACCGCGGTGATTTACATTTCCCACCGCATCCACGAGGTGAGGGAGATCGCTGAGCGGGTGACAGTTCTGCGGGACGGCAAGATTCAAGGCACGTTCGATGCCGAGGATTTGACCGAAGGATCAATCGTGAGCCTGATTGCCGGCCGGCCCATTGACGCGATCTTCCCGTCGAAATCGGCGAATCAGCACGACAAGACCGTGCTTGATGTCGTCGGCCTGAACGGCGACAGGTTCCACGACGTCAATCTTAAAGTTCGGCAAGGCGAAATTGTTGGGCTAGCCGGGATCGACGACAACGGCCAGCGCGAATTCCTGCGTGCACTTGCAGGGTTGGAGTCCTCAAAGGGCAAAATTCTCTTGGACGACGGCAGCGCGGCCAGCGGGGGAGTGCGCGGCTCCGTTCGATCTGGGATCGTCTATCTTCCAGTGGATCGTCAAGACGAAGGCATCATCCCGGGCTATAGCGTTCTTGAAAATCTGACAATGCGCAGTCGCAGACGGTATTCGTGGCATGGAATTATCAACGCGGCAAAGCAACGCGATCAGGCTACGCGGTCTGCTGCGAGTCTCGCTGTGGCTACGCCTTCGCTTGAGACACCGGTCGGTTCGCTGTCTGGTGGAAATCAACAGAAGGTTGTCATCTCGAGCATTCTCGCCAGCGAACCGCGGGTGCTCCTCGCCGACGAACCAACTCAAGGCGTTGATGTCCAGACGCGCTCGGAGATCTACCGGCAACTACGACAGGTATCGGAGTCAGGCACCGCTGTGGTCGTGCTTTCCTCCGACGCGCTCGAACTCGCGGGACTATGTGATCGTGTCCTCGTGTTCTCGCGCGGTCGCGTGATTGCTGAGCATGATGGCGACGCCGTGACGGAACCCAACATTGCAGAGTCGATCGTCACATCAACCACGGAACGACGCGAGAATCAGCACCAAGGTGGTCGGCTGCTGCATTGGTTCGCCGGCTACCAGGCGCCGCTCGTGATGGTCGCAATCGGCATCGTGCTCCTTACGGTGATTGCCACGCTCGCCGATTCCCGATACCTGTCAGCATTCAACGTAGCCACTGTGCTCGCATTGACGGCCACGTTGGCGCTGGCAACGTACGGACAGCAGATGGTGATGTTGGTAGGAGGCATCGACTTATCGATTGCTCCTCTAATGGGCCTGATCGTGGTGACCGAATCGTTTTATCTCGTCGAGGGAATTAGTGCCGGGAACCAACTTTTGGGGTGGGCGCTCCTTGTTATCATTGGAGCGGCGGTCGGAGTAGTCAACTGGGCGCTGATCGATGTAGTGAAGCTCACGCCGGTAATTGCCACACTCGCGACGTACATGGCCATCCAAGGCATCTCACTCATTCTTCGACCCACGCCGGGTGGCTACATCTCAAGCAGCGTCCTCAATCCGCTCGTTACTAGATTCGGGATCTTGCCGCTGATCTTCCTGGGCGCGGTCCTCCTCGCCGTCGCTTTGGAAATCGTGCTGCTGCGGTCTCGGTTGGGGATCCGTCTCCGAGCGGTCGGGTCCAATGAAGCGGTTGCCGAGGTATTAGGCATATCTGGCCATCGCTTCCGATTCCTGGCGTACGTGGGGGGCTCGTTGATGGGTGCCCTCGCAGCAATCCCGCTTATGACGCAGATCGGCTCGGGTGACCCGAGCGCGGGACTCTCCTACCTGCTCCCTATCGTTGCAGCGGCTGTCGTGGGAGGAGCAAGCATATTCGGTGGCCGAGGCTCATTCATCGGAGCACTCCTGGGTTCGCTCCTGCTGACCCAGATCAGCTCAGTGGCCGGCTTCTTGGGGATGGATTCGTCCTGGAACAACTACCTCCTGGGGGCAGTACTCATAGTTGCCGTGGCGGCGTACAGCGCAAGCCGTGCCAAGGTGGCGGCCAAGTGAGCGCGCAGGTGAAGGTAGACGCGTTGGCCACCCGGACGAAGAGAGCGTGGCACTTCGATCATGGGGGCATCACAATCACGCTCGTCGTGCTCGCGATCGCTACCGCGCTCGTGGCTCCCCGCACGCTGGGGCCGATCAGCCTAAATTCAATGCTCATTCTGGCTGGGGTGCTCGCTATTGCAGCGGCGGGTCAGACCCTGGTAATTCAGCAGCGCGGATTCGACCTCTCCGTTCCCGCAACGATGGTGCTTAGCGCAGTCGTCTACTGCAGCCTGGCGCCTCGAGTTTCAGACTTCGTCGCGGTGCTTGTCGTAGCGGCTCTCGCTCTACTCATCGGAGCGCTGAATGGTGCCGTCATCACCATGCTGTCGATAACTCCGATCGTGGCGACCCTAGCGGTGAATTCACTCGTGCTTGGGGTGGTATGGACGGTTTCGGCCGGATTATCAGTTCGGGCTCCCGATGGATTGTCGCAATTTGCGCGTTTCTCGCCACTTGGGGTACCCGTCGTCGCGGTGTTGGGAGTCCTGGTGGTCGCGGTCCTCGCACTCTTTCAAGGCCGAACCGTCGCCGGGCGCAACTTCCTAGCCGCCGGTGCCTCACCTCGCACTGCCCGGGCCGCAGCGCTGGCGCCCAACCGGCACGTGGTGGCTGCGTATGTCGTGTCCGCGTGCTGCGCTTCCTTCGCTGGCGTCCTTATCTCCGGTGTCTTGAGCTACGCCACGATGAATCTCGGCGACCCTTACCTCCTGCTCGTCGTGGCGGCGGTCGTTATCGGCGGCACTCCGCTGACGGGTGGCGGCGGAAGTGTGGTTGGGACTGGACTTGCGGCTCTGTTCGTGATTTTGCTGACTCAGCTGACCTTGGCGCTCGGCGCGCCAACTTCGTCGCAGTTTCTGGTGCAGAGCTTGGCCATCGTCCTGGCAGTCGGCGCACGTTCGGTTCCGTGGTCATCGCTGCTCAGCCGGCGCCATCGGCCGCAGCCGGCAGGGATCGTTGAGTGAACAAATGTGCTGCCCGGTCCCGGGGAAAAGCCCCCATGACGCCATCGATGTGAGGCAGGTCCTAGATGAGTAATGGCAAGGAATTGAACTTTGATGGCCGCGTCGCCATCATCACCGGCGCAGGGCAGGGACTGGGCCGCCACTATGCCATGGAACTGGCAGCACGCGGCTCCCGCGTGGTCGTCAACGATGTATCGCCGCTAAAGGCACAAGCTGTTGTAGATGAGATCGTTTCAGCGGGCGGGCAGGCGGTGGCGGATGTCCATGACGTCGCTTCACAAGCCCAATCCATTGTGGATTCGACCTTGGAGGCCTATCGGCAGCTGGACATCGTGGTTAACAACGCCGGCATCATGCGGGAAGGGCTCTTTTGCGAGCAGCCGATGGAGGATTTCTGGAGAGTATTTGATGTCTCCTTCCGAGGCTCGGTCGAGCTCACCCGCGCGGCTTGGCCGCATCTGGTCTCGTCGGGCTCTGGACGAGTAGTGCTCGTGTCCTCCAACGGCCTGCTCGGGGCAGCTGGCGTCACGGCATACGCGGCCGCGAAAGCGGCAATCTGGTCATTCGGAAATACGCTTGCAATGGAGGGCACGCGAGTCGGTGTGCACGTCAGCACGATCATGCCTACGGCGTGGACGCCGATGAGTGCAGCTAGTTGGGCCGGGCGACCTGAGGTAGCATCCGTGTTCCGAGACAAGATGGTCCCTGACGACGTCGCGGCGTTTGTCGCTTTCCTGGCACACCAGGATACGTCCCTGCACGGCGGCCTGTTCCAGATTGCCGGGGGCAACGCGGCTCGGCTCGTCCTGAGCAGATTTCCACGGGTTGCGGTCCCGGACCGCACTGCGGAAGGCTGGGCCGGCGCCGCTTCCAGGCTCGAGGAACCATCGGGCGAACTGCAACCGTTCTTCGCAACGGCGGACCACTTGTTTGACGAGTTGGCAGCCATCGATCCTGCCGTTGCGGACTCGCTGAGGGATATTCCCGCTGCTGATCTCTTCACCTGAAGGGCCGCCAACGTATCGACGTCGGAAACCATCTATCGTGCACCACTGACCACAGGGAAAGACAGGCCGCTTGCTGCGGCTGCATCTCGTCGAGGTAAGTCGATTCGGCGATAGCGACAGGAAAATAATGGAAACTGTAAAGGAGCAAACGATGACTGATATGAACGATGTACAGCTATTGCACAGCATTTATGCCAAATTTGCCTTCACCCGCGATTCGCACGCCCACGATGAGTGGGTATCCCTGTTCACCGATGATGCGGTGTTCGATATCGATGGCGGGATCTTTCGGGGACGGGAGGCACTCATCGAGTTCAGCAAGGCGCTCGAGGCTGACCTCTCGGGGGGCGGTATCAAGATCAAACACTGTATGGCCAGTGTGGATGTGGTCGTAGACGGCGATGAGGCCAGGGGCCGCGGTGACTTCCAGTTCTACACGATCAAGGGCGGCGTGCCCACGCTTGGAGCCCTGGGGACGTATACAGATCGTTTCCGCCGTGTTGGAGGCCAGTGGAAGATAGCGGAGCGTGTGGGGAGGAATGACACGGATCTTAACCCTGTTTGATGTCGATCGTCATGAGGTCAACGACAAGATCCGACACGCCGTTATACGGGACGTGCCGGCTCGCAGGCTGGCATCGGGGGAGGAACAAACGGAGCTTGTACTTTCCTCGCCTCTAACCGCAGCGACTTCTCTTGCGGCCAGGTTTCCCTTGGCTAACGGCTGGGCTTGGTAGTTCTCCGTTGACAGCGGGTTTGAGCCGTGCTCTCATTGAAATAGCGAAAGTAACGTTCATAACATGATAGTTATGGGTTGGGTGGGCTCGTAAGCGATGAGGCTTTTGCGCTTGGTCCCTGAGTGCGAGTGTCTAGGCCGCGGCTGTGGGGCTCCACAGCGTTTTCGG
>NZ_FVZL01000006.1 GCF_900168295.1 Arthrobacter sp. P2b
TCGAGGACACCATCGCCTGGTACCGCGACAACGAAGAATGGTGGCGGCCGCAGAAAGCAGCCACCGAAGCCAAATACAAGGAACAGGGCCAGTAGTCCATGTCTCTGGAGTTTTCGAAAAAGCTTTCTGCCCACGAAACCCCGATTCCCGGCGTCGTCCTTTATGACCTTCCGGTACATGGCGACAACCGGGGCTGGTTCAAGGAGAACTGGCAGCGGGAGAAAATGGTTGCCTTGGGGCTGCCGGATTTCCGCCCTGTCCAGAACAACATTTCGTTTAACGAAAAGGCAGGAACCACCCGCGGAATCCACGCGGAACCCTGGGACAAGTTCATCTCTGTCGCCACCGGCAGGATCTTTGGCGCCTGGGTGGATCTTCGTCAGGGTCCCTCTTTCGGTGCTGTCTTCACTGCGGAGCTGGACGCCAGCCAGGCAATTTTCATCCCCCGTGGCGTGGGCAACGCATTCCAGACCCTTGAGGACAACACGGCTTACACCTACCTCGTGAATGATCATTGGTCAGCTGACGCCCAAGGCCAGTACACCTTCCTGAATCTCGCCGATGAAACCGCGGCCATCCAGTGGCCCATTCCGTTGGGCCAGGCAGAGCTGTCGGACAAGGACAAGGCCCACCCGCGCCTGGCCGACGTGGTGCCCATGCCCGCCAAAAAAATCCTGGTGGTCGGTGCAAACGGACAATTGGGTAAAGCCCTGCGCAACCTTTATGAGGGCGACGGATCGGTCGAGTTTGCCGGCCGCGCAGAGTTCGATTTGGACAATCCGGACTCCTTCAAGGACCGCAACTGGAAAAACTACTCAACCATCATCAACGCGGCTGCCTACACGGCCGTCGATGCCGCCGAGACCCAGCAGGGCCGCGCCGCCGCCTGGGCGGTCAATGTCACAGCGGTATCCCGGTTGGCCCGGATCGCTGTCGAGTATGACCTGACGCTGGTCCACGTCTCGTCCGACTACGTCTTCGACGGCGCCCGGAACCTCCATGATGAGGAGGAGCCCCTCACCCCGCTGGGGGTGTATGGCCAGAGCAAAGCCGCCGGTGATGCGATCGTGGACGTCGTTCCCCGCCACTACATCGTCCGCACCAGCTGGGTCATCGGTGAAGGCAACAACTTTGTGCGCACCATGGCGTCCCTGGCCGACCGTGGCATCGAGCCCTCGGTTGTCAATGATCAAGTTGGCCGGCTGAGCTTCACCGAAGATATCGCTGCGGGCATCCGTCATCTGCTTGAGTCCGGTGCAGAGTACGGGACGTATAACCTCAGCAGTGACGGCGAGCCCCAGTCCTGGGCAGAACTCGCTGCGGACGTGTATGAGTTGTGCGGCAAGGCACGGACTGCTGTCACCGGAGTCAGCACCGCTGACTACTTCAAAGGAAAAGAAGCGGCACCGCGACCGCTGAACAGCGTCCTGGACCTGACAAAAATCAAGTCCACCGGATTTGAGCCGCCGTTGTCGAACATCCGCTTGGAGTCCTACGTAAAGAATGGACTGATCGATCAGTGACAGCACCCGCCCGTCACCCTGACACTCTCGTCATCATGCCTGCCTGGAATGAGTCAGAATCCATTGGAAACACCATCCGGGAAGTGTTTGAATTCGGCCCGCCATGCGATGTCCTGGTAGTAGACGACGGATCACGTGACGGCACTGCGCGGGTGGCCCGTGAGGCGGGAGCAACCGTACTGCAACTGCCGTTCAACATGGGTGTCGGAGGCGCTATGCGCACCGGCTTCAAGTATGCCAAAAGTCATGGCTACAAGCAGGTCATACAGGTTGATGCCGACGGGCAGCACGATCCGCGGGACATCAAGGCTGTGCTGGACGGCCTTCAGCACGCTGACATTGCTATCGGAGCCCGCTTCGCAGACAAGGGAAACTACACCGTACGCGGCCCCAGGAAGTGGGCCATGAAGGTATTGGCGTGGACGATTTCCCGTATTGCAGGTACCCCTTTAACTGACGTTACGTCGGGGTTCCGGGCAGCCAACATCAAAGCGATCCGCCAATATGTTGACCACTACCCGGCCGAGTACCTCGGGGATACCATCGACTCGTTGGTCGTCGCCATCCGTTCAGGATGCACTGTCAGGCAAGTGGCGGTCTCGATGCGCGCCCGCCAGGGCGGAACCCCAAGCCACGACCCAATGAAGGCAGCCATCTACCTCGGACGCTCAGGAATGGCCTTGCTGTTCGCTCTGACGCGGAAGAAAACCGAGCCGTCCACCAACTAGGAATCCAACATGTCGCTCCTTATGGGCTCCATCGTCGTCGTGGCGATCCTTTTCTTTGTGTTTGAAATGCTCCGCCGACAGAAACTTCGCGAGAAGTACGCCGTCCTGTGGATTGTCATCGGCATCGGCACTCTTCTACTTTCTGCCTTCCCTTCTCTCCTGGAGGAAGCCAGCGGGCTTATCGGCATTCAGGTGCCGGCAAACCTCCTTTTCATCATGACACTGATCCTTTTGGTGGGTGTCTGCCTTCATCTCTCCAGGGAACAGTCACAGGCTGAAGACGAGGTGCGAATCCTTTGCGAGGAACTGGCGCTGCTCAGGGCTGATCTCGCTGACATCCGGAGTCAGCTCGAGGTAAAGCCCGGCCAGGGAAGTGACCCGGGGCCTCAAAACCCATGACCCGTTGCCACTGCTGGCCGGTGGCGGCAACCGATACAAAAAAGGACGCCCCGGGGCGTCCTTTTTTGTATCCGTTGCTAGCTGAAGATGTGCTTTGCCAGCCTCGGCAGTGAATCGAATTTGCCTTTTCCGACCGACTTCAAGATCAGGGAGGCGGCGTTAAGGCGCGATGTTGTGTGAAAACTCGCGGCCCGCGACGCACCCTTCCAGCCCAAGCTGCTGAAGCGCTCGGCCTGCTGCTGGAAAAACTGCCGCTCCTCGTCAAAACGCCTGCCGTCCAGTGCACGCACTGAGGAGTCCGATGCCGAGTGCCGCCGATAGAGAAATGCCAGTACGGGATCAACAATCATCGAACCGTGCTCCGCCGCTATGTCCAGCAAAAGAGCCAGATCCTGGACGACGTCCAGTCCCTCGGTGAAGCCGATACGCTTGACCGTCTCGGAGCGCCAGGCAAGTGAAGGGAAGTAAGCCCAGTCCGCGCGGACCAGGCTTGTGGCCATGACCTCCCCTTTGAGCTCAATGCGCTCACTCGTCTTGGGGGCGTAAACCTTCTTCACGGCATCCACCAGCGGAGTGCAGGCAATGCCCTGTTCGTCTATCACCTGTACGCCTGGCTGAACCACATCGGCTCTGGGATATTCCTCAAAGGCACTTACGACCACGTCAAGGTAATTCGGAAGCATGATGTCATCGGCACCCATGATGACGACGTAGGGTGCTTCGACCAGAGTCAGCGCCTTGCGGTAGTTACCGTTGGCACCAAGATTTTCCTCATTTTTCAGGTACGTTACGCGAGGGTCGGTGATCGTTGAAAACCAGCGTTCCGGTTCCGGATCCGGATACCCGTCGTCGATGACAACAAGCCGCCAGTCCTGGTTCTCCTGATTCATTACGCTGCGGGCGGCGAGCTTCATTTGATGGACATCGCCGTAGTACGGCAACATTACGTCAACGGTCATGGACCTGAGGTTCCTTCCGTGGTTTTCGCCGGCGCTCTGAAGGCCCCTGCGACGCCCAGGCAGCCAACATTTGGGCAAGGCCTGGCGCGATCATCGTCGGTTTGATTATAGGCCAGGAGGGCCGTCCCCCGGCTCCTTGGGCCCTTTGCTAGACTGTTCTTCGTTTGATCAAGCCCCGCTCGACACGACTGAGCGGGTACATTCTGAAAGCGATATTCCGCACTTTATGGAACCCCTACCGACAGCCCTTCCGCGCATCAGCGTCTGCATGGCCGCCTACAACGGCGCAAGGCATATCAGGGAGCAGATCGAATCCATTCTTGCGGAGCTGTCCTCAACCGATGAACTGGTCATCATCGATGACTGTTCCACAGACGACACCAGGAACGTCATCAAAGGAATCGGCGATCAGCGAATCCGGTTAATCGCCGCCGCAACTAACGCCGGGTACGTGCGCACGTTTGAAAAAGCTCTTTCCGAAGCGAACGGCGAGTACGTTTTCCTCTCGGACCAGGATGATATCTGGATTCCAGGCCGCGCCGAACAGATGATTGCAGGCCTCCAAGACGCGGCCATGGTCGTCAGCAATTGCAAACATTTCGACGGCCCCCTCGGCCGGTTCCACCGAATCAGGCTTCGGCCCCAAGACTCCACGCACACTTTGCGTAACCTCATCGGCATCGTCGTGGGCTATCGGCTGCATTGGGGCTGCGCAATGGCATTCCGCCAGGAGATGCTGAGAAAAATCCTGCCCTTTCCCCCGCACATGAGGGAGTCCCACGACCAGTGGATTGCGATGGTGGGCATCGTCAACCGTTCGATCCGTTACTTGGAAGAGGACACCATCCTTCACCGGCTTCATGGGCAAAATCTGACCCCGCAAGGAATCCGAAGTGCGGGGAAGATCTTCGCCGCACGATGGGACTTTCTTCGAAACCTCGTCATCGCCGTGCGCAGGACCGTCTTCAACTAGCCCATGTACAACTTTTTTGGGGGCATTGGAATTAATAATCACTGCACCCAACCCGAGCAAAGGGACGGCATCGAAATTGCTCCTGACTCCTAACGGACGTGATGTGGCGGCAGTCGTCTCCGCATACTCCCCCACCAAAGAACTTGTAGAGAACGTGGCTTCGCTCAAGAGGTATGTCGAACACGTTATTGTTGTCGACGACGGGTCACCCACCGATGTGTCGGAAATTCTTTCGGATGTAGAGGCCACAGGCGCGAGAGTCCTCCGGCTGCCGGAAAATTGCGGTATCGCTGCCGCGCTTAATGCCGGAATGAAGCGCGCACGCGAACTATGGGAACCCGAGTGGTTAATCACCATGGATCAGGATTCCCGCTTTACCGGAAACTACGTTGAGGACGCTCTCGAGGTTGCCAGGTCGTCGAGTAGCCCGCAGACGGTTGGGCTCGTTGCCCCCCAGTTCCACAACAACATCAGGATGCCGCTGCTTGGTACGTCAGACGAGCCGGAGGTCTTCGACCCAATGCAGTCAGGCACTCTCATCAAGACATCCGTGCTTGACAGGGTGGGGTATCTCGACGAGGACTTCTTTATCGACTGCGTGGATTCAGAATTTAATGCCCGCGTCAGGGAAGCCGGTTTCCGGGCTCTCGCCAGTGCAGGCAGCAACCTTGCGCATTCGTTGGGGGACGCCAGGCCGCTGAAGATCCTGGGCTGGCATGCACGCATCGGCGAGAAGAAACTGAGTGTGCATTACCACTCGCCATTCCGCGTGTACTACATCACCCGGAACTCTTTCGTATTGATGCGGCGGTATGCGCTTAGCCAACCGAAATGGATCCTCCGCCGCCTGTATATGGAGCTCCAAAGCCACGCGGTGCGATTCGTTTATGGTCCCAACCGAAGGAAGCACCTTATCGGTTTCCTTTACGGTTTGCGGGACGGACTTATAAACCGCATGGGAAAAATCGATCCGCGGCTGGCCGAACGGCTTAGGTAGCCTTCAACGGGGTGCGGGGTTCATCCCGGTCACCCATCCGGTACTTTTCAAGGTTGTTCAGCCTCCGAAGACCCGGCAAAACCAGTGCGACAAAGAGCAGCGCCTCGCTGCATGCCATGCCTAGGGCTATGCCCTCCGCCCAGTTGCCTGTCCCTGCTGCCACCATGGTTCCCACCCCAAGAACAGCAGAGACGGCTGTCCACACCAGAATCAGTCTTTCGCCACCGAATGGTATGAGCAGATTCCTTGTGAAGGGCGAGGCGGCGGAGATGAAGAAGAAGGCGAGTCCATAGAAAAGACAGGTCAATTGGGTGGCCCGTACAGGGGCGCCAAAAAGGATCTCGGTTGCCCACGGTCCCAGCAGTGCCAGCAACCCGCCGCCAACAGTGCCCAGGGCAGCATGGGACCATATCGCAAGCAGATGTCTCCGGCGTTCGGAAGAGTCTCCTAGTTCAAGGACCCAGCCCTGGAAGGTGTTTCCCAACGCCATTACCGAGAAGAGGCCAAAGCGGTAAACAGTATCAGCCGAGCCGAACTGTCCTGCGGTGGCCGGATCCACGGACGCCTGCGCGATGGGGAGCGGCGTCGCGGCGTAGGTATTTCCGGAAGCGCCGATGCCGGCGGAAGCCATCTGCGACTTCAGTATGCCGGTCGTCGCCCGCCAGTGTGTGAAAGTATTCCGGCCGCGCGGAACGGCCCACCGCTGGAACACGAACATGCTTATTGCCACGGCCAAGACCAAAAGGACTCCGTAAAGCCAGATGAACCCGGTGGCCAGCACAACGGGTATGGCGATAAGCGTGGCAACAACCCGCGGGACCGTGTCGAACTTCGCCAGCAGGGACGGCTGACCCACCCCAATGCAGTACCAGGCTACGGACAGTCCCCCTAATGCAGTGGTCCATGACATCGCGACCGCTTCGAGTCTCAGCTCAGGGACAGCGAGGAATGCGGCGAGAAACGACACCACTGGTAAGACCACGAGGGTCAGCACCAAGCGAGTCCTGATGCTCTCGCGATAGAGCTCCGCGCGGAATGCCGGTGACGGGTTTTGCGCAATTTGAACGGGACCCTGGATGTTCCATCCCCAGCTGATCACTGTCGCTCCGAAAGTGCCGATGGTTTGGCCGGCCAGCAGGCTGGACCAGCCCACCTCACCGACCAGGCGCGCAAGAATGGGAAGCAACAAAAAGGGTGTCACTAGAGACAGCAGAGGCAGCCCTGTGAAGCCCAGCAGCCGGATAATCACGGTTTTCATAGTGGATGGACCTCAATGTTCATGAATTCGCCCCAAGGACTGCTGCAAACTCCGCTGTTCAGTTTCTTCTCCCCGCTTGTCCAAGAGCATGGCAAAATCAAATCCCGCAAGCCGTGATGCGGTAGAGTGTCGCTCCGTCCTGTGAATCCACAACCTCCGCAACACCGCTTTCTTTCAAATTATCGAGCCCTTGGTAGTCAATGGTTCGTCCTTCACCGTTGTTAACTTGGCGGTCGCCAAAATCCAAAACATATTCCGCCTCAAGATCACGAACGGCTGCACACACGGCTGTATCAACGGCAGCCATGTTGAGGTGCGCAAAGACGTACAGGGCCTCGTCCGAAACGGCGCCAAGAATGTGCGGCTGGAGGGTTTGGCGCTGGGAAAGGGCGTATGCCAGCGAACTGCCGGTCCAGGGATTACCGACCACCACAGCGTCCGGCGGCACTTCTTCCCGGACGCGCTCCAATATGGCCATCTCCTCTGAGTCCAAAAGGGGTGCATCCGAACCCATCGCATAGTTGCGCGCAGCTGACGTTTGAGCAGCGTCCAGGTTCTCCTGCTGCGTCACTGCTATAAGTGTCGAGACCGCCACGACTGCAGCAACAGAAGTCACCCCGATGGTCAGCGCGGGACTACCGTAGTCCTTGATCCGGATTCTTTTCCGGCGTGTTTTCACGAGCAGGCGCTTCAGGCCATCCCAACAGAACGCGGCACCCAGAACGGCTATGGGCAGAAGAACGATGGGGACTATCGCGGCAAGGCGTTGCGGGTCGTTGTACCAGACCCCGGTAAGGAACGTTCGGATCCGGCCAGGCCGGCCTGCTACGGCCATGAAAAACAGGATCGCGACAGCAGCATACGCGCCCAGAAGCCAATAGCGCTTGCTCCTGGCAGCCACGCCGAGCCCCACCATTGCCAATGCCATAACTGCCCATGATTCCGGCCGGTCGATGCCTGAACTGCTGACGAAGTCCCAAATCGCGTCCGTCCATGTGGCGACCGGCGGCCATGTTGCCGCCGCTTCAGGTGGCCTGACGACCTTCCACAGCGCAACGCAAACCGCTCCCGCTGCAACGAGCAGCACCACCCTCGCGGCACCCCAGCGCCAAATTCCACTTCGGGGCGTGCAGCGGAAATTCCACTGCCACCAGCAGATGACCGCGGCAGCGGCAAGCAACGGCAAAAGTGTCAAGACGCCGCTGGGATGCGAAAGTGCCAGCCCCGGCAGCGTCGCCAGGAAGAGAAACCACATTGCGCAGGGCTGCGCGGGACCATCTGCCGAAAACCGGAACGCCTGGATGCCGAGGGCCCACACGAAGGGAAGCAGAGCCAGGGCGAGAAAGTTGGGGTAAAGGACTCCAAAGTCCACCATGAGAAGCGGATAGGCGCCGAACGCTGCGGAAAGCACGCCGGCAGCAATGACCGCAGCGGGACGGCTCCCCACAGTCACCTGCGCCAAGTAGACGCAACCGGCCGGCCAGACAACAGCCCCTACACAGACGTTAATGACATTCGCGGCCACAGGGATGCTTGCCCCAGTGAGCTGGCTCAGGAGCGAGACAAGATCGTGCCAAGCGGCGGGGTAAAAGCCTCCCCCCGTCATGTCGCCAACCGAAAAGGACGATCCCGAGCGGTGATCGAGGATGAATTGAACTGCATTCATGTGAAACACGTTGTCGAATGTCTGGGACAAGGCGTCCGGCTGGGCTATCGCGCCCATCATCCGGACGGCCACCAGTACCGCGGCGATAATCAAACCCAGGCTGACTGCCCTGCGGTAACCCACACCGGCCTTTTCCGACAGTGCGGGGATCTTCCACAACAAGGTCTTGCGTGCCGTCAGCACCACAACAAGCGCCGCTGCCGTTGCAGCCGCAAGAGCGAGAGCGGACCAATCAAGTCCGACAACTGGAGCGACTATTGCGGCGGAAGCCACAAGCGAGAGGCTCAGCGTGGGCGCTGACGCATACAAAAGGAAACCGCGGACTCCAGCCACCCAGGCCACAACAGCGCCGGGGACGAACAGCAGCGTCAAAGCAGCAAAGAACGCTGGCGCCTCCGACCACCAGGACATACAAAACCTTACTGTTGACGGCGGCTGTAGTAGGCTGCCTCGCAACTTGCCGCGGCAAGGAGGCTCCCTGACCTCAGCGATTCTACTTGACGAGCAAGGCTGAGGCCCAAAATAGCCGCAGTGCAGTGACTGGACCCGCCCGCCGTGTGGCTCTGCCGGAATAACGCCGTGCCCTCCTGGCCGCGTAGGCTAGGCACGTGAAACGTCGAGACAAGAAGATAACACAGCCAAGAATTACATCCCCGCTGGGCCTCTGCGGCATCGCCGTTTTGGCAACTGTCTTGACCACAACAGCATGCACGGCACCACCGCCCGCCGTCAGCGATGATGCGCTAAGGGGCAGCCTGGTGGGCGTCGGGAACGGCTCAATGAGTGCGCTCGTCGCTGCATGGCAGGAAGGCTGGAGGGGGCCGAACCCAGCAGTATCCGTGGCTTTCTCCCCCGACGGGGGCACAACCGGGATAGACGCCTTGGCACGGGAACAGACGCACTTCGCTACGTCGACGATGCCAGGATCTGTGGAGCTGCCAGCTTCCAGCGGACAACTCTGCGGCCCGTCCGGACCACTCATCCTTCCGGCGGCCGTGCTCCCGGTCGGCGTAGCTTACAACCTCCCCGGAATCCGGAACGTAAAACTCAACGCGGGCATCCTGTCCGGCATCCTGCTTAGGGAGATCACCCGTTGGAATGACCCGCGGATCGCCCAGGAGAATCCGGGGCTGGATCTGCCCGACATCGAAATTACACCTTTGCTGTCTGACGATGACCAGGACGTCACGGAGGCCGTGACCGAGTACCTGTCAAAAGAGGCAGGCAGCGAATGGGGCTTCGGGATTTCTGCCGAGTGGCCTGAATCAGTGGATGTAAAAGTGGACACGAAGCCGATCGCAATCGCGTCAGACCTCGACGATACAGTGGGCGGGCTGGCAGTCTTTGAACGTGGCATCATCGGGTCGCGCTTTTCGACCGCCTCGTTGCAATTCGATGGAACGTACCAGTCATTCTCGCCGGACTCAGTCCTCGCCGCCATCGAAGCAGGAAATACGGCCAGTACGGCACCTGGCGCCCTCGAGCAGGAACTCGACGGCAAGGCTGGATACGCATTGGCTGTGAAGGAATACGTGGTGTTGTGCCGGGAGTACCCGCACGTGGAAATCGCGAAGCTTGTCAGCTCCTGGGGGGAAGCAATCTTCAGTGAGACTGGTCAGCGAAACGCCAACATTTTCGCCAGCGCTTTGCCACCAAACAGTAAAACGTCGGATCAAGCCAAAAAGCTGATTGCCGCAATCGTGGAGGGAACTGAGTGAGCGGATTGACGCACCCCTCGGGCAGTGCACAACGAACAAGTGAGACCACCATCCACCTTCATCAAATGGAAGTCGCCGGTTCGAAGGCCCAACCTGCATTGAAAAGCGGCCGAAAGCTGTTCTTCCAGCTTTTCGGACTCTTTGCGCTCCTTATTTCCCTGTGGGCTTTGGCCACACCACTTATGGCATTCCCGGACGAGCCGGCCCACACGATTAAGGCCGCTGCAGTAGTAAGGGGTCAGATAACTGTCCAGGAGGGATCGTCCTTCGGACACGGGGTCCATGTGAAGGTGCCGGCGTACATCGCCAATCTCGATGCCCAGAGATGCTACAAATTCCGGCCGGACACGTCAGCGGGATGCGCACCGCCCATCCCCGCAAGCGATACGTACGAGACTATCGGCGTCACGACAGCTGGAACTTACAATCCCATGTACTACTGGATTGTTGGGCTGCCAAGCCTGTGGCTCAGTGGAGCTCCCGCCCTCTACACGATGCGCATCGTCAGCTCAGTCCTTACAGCAGTTTTCCTGGCGGCCGGGTTCACTGCCCTGTCAAGATTCCTCCGGCCACAGATACCCGTCGTCCTGGCCAGCGTCAGCATGACGCCCATGGTCCTGTTCCTGGGGTCTGGAATCAATCCGAACTCCCTCGAAGTTGCAGCGACAATGGCAGCCTTTTGTGGCTTCATTGTCCTTTTGGACAATGCCCACAGGCCACAGGCCATCAAGCCTGCGGTCATGACGGTCGTGGCAGCGTCAGCGATCCTCGCCAATACCCGTCAGGTGTCGCTGGTATGGCTGTTGTGCGCTCTCATTGTCGGGCTGTCCTTCTACCAGCGCCGGTCGATCATCACGGCCTTCCAAAACAAGTACGTCCTCCTTGCGGTTGCGGCGACGGTTCCGGGGGTCCTGCTCGGCATCACATGGATTCTGCTGATGCTTAACGCCCCGGCTTCGGCTGGCGTTGCGCCTATTGGGATCATCAACCCCCTTCCCGGCGTACGTGCCGACCAGGGCTTCGTTACCATGCTGGACAGATTCTTCGGCTTCTTCCCCCAATACGTTGGCGTTATGGGTTGGCTGGACAGCCGCCTGCCTGATGCTGTCCAGATGTTCTGGAGCTTCCTGATTGTGGTCGCGCTCCTGTTGCCGCTGGCCGTCCGTCCATGGCGCCGCACCGCAGGATATTGGATCGCCCTTGCACTCCTGCTGATCGTTCCCGCAGTCCTCCAGGCTCAAGTAGTGGCAACCATGGGATTTATTTGGCAGGGCCGCTACAACCTTCCCCTTTTCCTGGTGCTCCTGATCGCCGCCGGGATCGCTGTCAGGCATTTGCGGATCAGCCAAACGGAGCCGGCGAAGTCAGTCGGACGCGTTGTACTGTTGGCCGGGGTTTTCGCCCACGGGCTGGCCTTTGCATATATTCTGCGGCGCTATGTAGTGGGTATTCGCGAGCTGGCCAACTGGCAGATCATGATTACCAATCCCGGGTGGCAGCCGCCCCTCGGGTGGCTGGCGCTGTGCGTGGCTTACGTCGCCTTGGTGGCATTTGCAGCTCACTGCCTCTACGGTTACGTCTTCCCGGGCTGCGCACTCTTGAAATGGCCGTCTCGGACGTCCTCCACGAAGCGCTGGCCGGTTGCCGTGCCTGCTGAACCATTGCCAGCCAAGACCGCTGCGGACTCCCACTCCAGGTCGTAAAAGTTTCCCGCCGGCCCCAGCTGCACGTCTCGCAGGAGGCGCTGCAGTTGGGGCATCAGGCCGTCGCGGTGCGCGCCCTGAGTTCCGAGACGACTTCGTGGACCTCGCCGTCCATGATGACTTCGCCGTGTTCAAGGAGGATTCCCCGCTCACAGACGGTGGAAACCAGGTCAAGGTCGTGGCTGACTACAAAGAGGGTCTTACCCTTGTCGGACAATTCCTTGATCTTGGCGATGCATTTCCGCTGGAATGGCTCATCGCCCACAGCCAGGATCTCATCTATGAGGAACACTTCCGGGTCAGTGTGTACGGCGATGGAGAATGCGAGCCGGAGATACATACCGGACGAGTAGAACTTGACTTCAGTGTCGATGAATTCACCAATCTCAGAGAATTCAACGATGGAATCGAACATCTCGTCGATCTGGCTCTCGCTCATGCCCAAGATCGCGCCATTAAGGTACACGTTGTCCCGGCCACTGAGGTCATGGTGGAAGCCCGCTCCCACCTCAATAAGTCCGGCGACTCGCCCGCGCGTGTGAACTGTCCCGCCGTCGGGCTGGAGAACGCCCGAGATGAGCTTGAGGAGCGTCGACTTTCCGCTGCCGTTGAGCCCTAGCAGGGCAACTGTTTCACCCTGCTGAACATCGAGGGACACGTCAGTCAGTGCCATGAATTTCTTGGACAGGTCACCCTTCCGTCCCTTGACCAGCCAGACGACAGCCTCTTTCATTGACCGGGTGTGCCGTAGGACGAACTGCTTCCGCAGTTTTTTGCAGCTGATGGCGACATCGCCTCGTGCAGTCACGTTAAAGCTCCTGTGCAAAATGGACGGCCGAGCGGCGGAAGGCCAGCTGGCCCACGAACAACACAGCGATGGAAATAAGGTAGGCGACCGGAAGCCATACGGTCATGAGGTCTGGCGGCATCGATGCAAGTCCCACCTGGTCCTCCTTCAAGGTGGGGAACCAGAATGCCCAGTGGAAAATTTCGACGGCCACAGTCATGGGGTTGAGCTGGTAAACCCAGTACCACGAGCCCATGACGTCCTGCACCATCGTCCAGACGTAGAGCACCGGGGACGCCCATGTAACCACCATGAGGATCATATCGACGATATTTTCCGAATCACGGAAGTACACATTGGCGGCGCTGAACAGAAGGCCAAGCCCTGTAGCAAGGACGGAAACCAATATGAAGGCCAGGATGGCGGCGGCGAGCTGGAGGAGGGACGGGGTCCATCCCGCAATGAGGCAAGCACCCATCAGCACTACCAGCTGAGGCAGGAAATGCGCCGCCGAAACCCACACCGTCGCAACCGGGAAGAGTTCACGGGGCAAGTAAATTTTCCGGATAAGGTCGCGGTTGTCGACGATGGATCTTGTGGCGTTACCCAACGATTCCGTGAAGAAGTTCACCAGGACAATGCCCGCAAACAGATAGATAGCGTAGTTGGGAGTCCCCCGCTGAAGGTTGAGGAAGATCCCCAAGGCCACGAAATATATCAGGAACTGCATCAGTGGCTTGACGTAAGACCACAGCAGTCCCAAGACCGAGCCGCGGTACCGCACCTTGATCTCTTTACGCACCAACAGCTTGAGCAGGAAGCGGTGGTCGTAAACGTCAAGCAGGCCGCGCCCCTGGCCAGGGCGAATCATATCGTTTGTGGTGCCGGCCATCTACTTTGAGTCCTCTGCGGCGTCAAAGGTCTTTTTCCACGACTCCATCGAGCTGACTTCGGACACGGCGTTGCGGTACTGTTCGGCGAGCCGGTCCCACTCCCGGAACAGCCGCACGTGCAGGCGTGTTGCCTCCGTCAGCATTGACTTGAGCTTTTTCGGGTCGCGCTGATACCAGGACGCACCCGTTCCTTCAGCATTGGACACTACGACGCTGTCGTAGTGGGCCACCCTGAACCAGCGGTTGTCCCGGTGGGCGAGATACCCTTGGGGCCGCTCAGCACTTTCGGGTCCGGGCGCCTTGATGAGCTGCCGCGCAACTGTCTTGATGCCCCAAGGTATGAGCTCCTTCTTGCTGGGCATTCCTACGACGGTTCCTCCCATTGGCCCCCGTCCCAGCTTGGGAGCGGGAAAGTCGTCAACGTCGTCTTTCAACTGGGCGTCGGGATAGGACGCCTTAAGCGCGTTGATTTCAGGCAGCTTTAAGCCAAGCACTTCATGGAGGACGTGTGGCCCCTTAAAGAGATCCTTTAAGGCCTCGATACGACCGTGTTCCGTGAAGTACTGCATCGACACCAGGTGCTTAACGTCCGACTGGACGGATTCACGCAGGACCCGCCCGCCCTTTGGATAGGGGCTGTGGATCAGGGTAGTGATCAGCCTGTTGCGTTCGTGAAAGTATGCCTGCCACCCGACGAGGTCGTCCTTGTCGAGCCATGAGACGTGCCAAACGGCGGCCCCGGGAAGAGACACCGTTGCGAACCCGGCTTCCCGCGCGCGCAACCCGTATTCGGCATCGTCCCATTTGATAAACAGCGGCAGTGACAGGCCGATTTCCCGGATTACTTCTGTGGGGATGAGGCACATCCACCACCCGTTGTAATCCACGTCTACACGCCGGTGCAGCCAAGCCGTCTGGCGGAGGTTGGCGATACTGAAGTCGTGCCGCACATCCATGTCTGCGTGTGGCAGCGCGGGCACAATCCGGAAGGGGTCAACTACCTCGCCGAACGTATGGAGCACGCTGCGGTTGTAGAGGTCAAACATGTGGCCACCGACGATGGTCGGCTTTCGGCAGTGGTCGGCGAACGTCACCAGCCGGACGATGCTTTCCGGTTCCACCACAATGTCGTCATCCAACAGCAGGACATAGTCGCTGCCGTTCTCCACCGCTTCGTACATGCCCCTCGCGAAGCCACCTGATCCGCCAAGATTTGCCTGGTTGATGATCCTGAGCTTGTCGCCCAGCGCTTCCTTTACGGCTGCAAAACCATCTTCTGCTTCGACCTTTTGTGTTCCCTGGTCGACTATCAGGATCTCCTTGACGTTCTTGAGAACGTCTGGATTCTCCGCGAGGATTCGGGCGTTGTTGAGGCAAAAATCAGGTTTGTTCATTGTGGTGATCTGAAGGGTCACCTGGCCCTTGGCACTCTCGCCACCCTCAGCCTGCCATTCACCGTTTTCCAGCAGAAGTTCACCGGAACTTGCCGCCAGGTCGAACCAGTACCATCCGCCGTCGCCGAATGGCTTGAGGGTGAGGTCAAAGACCGACGTAGCGGCACCGTCGACGTGTTGTCCGGCGACGCGCTGTACTGACCCGCGTGCATTGGACTTGTAAACGGTGACCGTTCCCGTTCCTCTGGTGCTGACGACCAGGCGGATATCCCTGACGGACGTCCACCGGCGCCAATAGCTCGCCGGGAACGCGTTGAAGTATGTGCCGAAGGAAATTTGCTCCCCTGACCGGACCCGCATGGAGTGTCTGGAGAGCAGATCCTCAAAGTGGGCTTCACGGCCGCCCGAGCTGAACATCTGCAGCTTCTCTTCCGGCAGCTTCGGCGTACGGGCCAACTCATCGTTTTCCCTCAACCGGATGCCGCTGGCGGTGCCCGCGTCCGCGTACAAAGGAACAGTGTCCGGCTGGTCCGGCGAAGGGAGAATCACCCGCTGAAGGGTCGACCAGCCCTGCGCTTCGTTCATGCGTCCACGCCTCCGCTTTCCAGCTTTGCGCCGCTTACATAATGCGGCCGGATCTTGTTGTCGAACATGCTCAGTGCTGCGCCGATGGCCATGTGCATGTCCAGGTACTTGTACGTCCCCAGCCTGCCGCCGAACAGAACGTCCCTCTCAGCAGCCGCCAAATCGCGGTACTTGAGCAAGCGCTCCCTGTCCGCGGAAGTATTGACGGGGTAGTACGGCTCGTCGCCCTTCTCCGCAAAGCGTGAGAACTCGCGCATGATGACGGTCTTCTCCGTCTGGTAATCACGCTCGGGGTGGAAGTGGCGCGGTTCGATGACCCGGGTGTAGGGAACGTCGTCGTCGTTGTAGTTCACAACTGACGTGCCCTGGAAGTCCTCGATGTCGAGCACTTCTTCCTCGAAGTCAATAGTGCGCCAGGAGAGGTCGCCCTCGGCGTAATCGAAGTAGCGGTCAACGGGTCCGGTGTACACCACCGGAATGTTGCCTACAACCTTATTCTTGCTGTACTCGTGCGACTCGTCGAAGAAGTCCGTGTTGAGCCGTACTTCGATGTTCGGGTGTTCGGCCATCTTTTCGATCCACGCGGTGTAGCCGTTGGTGGGCAGGCCCTCGTACTTGTCATTGAAGTACCGGTTGTCGTAGTTGTAACGGACGGGCAGCCGCGAGATGATTCCGGCGGGCAGGTCCTTGGGGTCCGTCTGCCACTGCTTGCCGGTGTAATGCTTGATGAAGGCTTCATAAAGCGGGCGGCCAATCAGCTGGATGCCCTTGTCATTCAGGTTCTGCGGATCGGTGCCGGCAAGCTCGCCCGCCTGCTCCTGGATAAGCTCCCGTGCCTGGCCCGGCGTCAGGTTGGCACGGAAAAACTGGTTAATAGTGGCCAGGTTGATGGGCAGGGAATAGACCTCACCCTTGTGCACGCCGTATACCTTGTGGACGTAGTTCGTGAACGTCGTGAACCGGTTCACGTACTCCCACACGCGCTCGTTGGACGTATGGAACAGGTGTGCTCCGTAGCGGTGCACCTCGATACCGGTCTGCTCTTCTTTTTCGCTGTAGGCATTGCCGCCAATGTGGTGGCGGCGGTCGATGACAACGACCTTCAAGCCCAGCTCGGTAGCGGCCTGTTCGGCGATTGTCAGGCCAAAAAAGCCAGACCCTACGATGACAAGGTCAGCGGTCACAAATTCTCCTGGTTTGAATGCGGGCAGCGCAATGACGCGCAATGTCTGCTGCTCTAGCCTACCCGAGGCACTGCAGCGCCCGTCGAATCAGGGCTTCGGGCTACAACCCCTGGAGCAAGGCCTGAGCCTCCTGGAGTGACCGGCCCCTCCGACGGCAGGAGAAGGCGGATCTACTTCTGGAAGTTGTCCACATAGCAGATGGTGCACCGGCCGGGACCCGCTACCGCTGTCTAGCGTGGGTTCAAAGGCACAAAGGATATCCACCCATGACATTGCACTGCACCCTGCTCGGCGGTCCCGAGTCGCGCCTGGCCGGGCAGCGTCTTGAGTTGTCCATCGACGCCGCCGACGGTACGGCGGGGGCCCACATCCGGGACCAGCTCGCGAGGATGTTTGGCACAGGGACCGTAACGGTCGACGGCGACGACCTGCGATCCGTACGCGTCGGCACCTTGCCGCTGGTTAACGGCGCCGTCCTCATCGACGGCGGCGGAGCACCAGTCAGCAGGAAGGAACGGCGCCGGCCCGCCGGCGAGCCGGCTCCACTCGCCCTTGCCGTTCACAGCGGCGCGGGCGCGGGAACAGTGGTACCCCTGCGGCGCGGGACCTACACCATCGGCAGGAGCAACACCCGGATAGTCATCGCGGACGCAGAGTTGTCCCGACAGCACGCCCGCCTTGTAGTCACCGAAACGGACATCATCCTCGAAGACCTGGACAGTGCGAATGGCACCTACGTGGATGGCGAAAGAACCCGGGCCGCCGCCCTCTCCACCGGTTCAACCGTCCGCTGTGGAAGCTCAACCATGTCCATCGTGTTTGCCGACATGCCGGACAAGGCGCTGAGCGACGCCGGGGCCTCCGTGCAGGAGCCTATTCCCGTCAGGGGCCGGGCGGAGTCCGGCAGCCGGGCGGTCCTCATTGCCACCGCAATTCTTCCACTGGTCGTCGGTGCAGGACTTGCGGTCTTCACGGGTATGTGGATGTTCCTGGCTTTTGCTGCCGCCTCCACCCTGGCCCTTGTGGTTCCTGTTGTATCCGGCAGGCGCCAACGGCGGGAGCTGGGCGCTGCAATTAGAGCGGCTGTTGCCAAGGACACGGAACGGCGCCGGGCGGCCGGGCCCTCGCTCGCTACGTTGGTGCTGGCCACAGGTGGGATGCACAGCAACGCTTCAACCACTGGCGAAAGGGAAGCCGCAGCGTGGTTGCGCCTTGGCCAGGCGAAGCAGCCCGCCAATGTAAAGGTGGAGCCGGTCGCTTCCACCCGGGAGATTCGCTCCGCTGAAACCGTACCGGTGGTCTTTGACCTTTCACGCCCCAAATCGGTATTTCAGGGATCCAGGAGCCTGCTGGACGGGATGATCAGGGCTATCGTCATGCAGCTGGCCGGTTATCCGAGGTGCCGTACCACACGCGTCGTCATTCACGGGCATGCAGAGGGCTTCCTGTTGCCCGCACGTTTCCTTCCGTCCGTAACCCTCACAGCATCGGCGGCCGCTTGCCGGCGCGTGCTGGCGGAGGGCTTCAACGCCACCGCCCCGCAGGGAGTCCTCCTGATTACTGACGCAGCAGACGGAGGCGTTTCAAGCAGCGCCCTCGCGGATGAAGCGCTGGCGCGCGGGTGGCATATCCTTGAATTCCTTCCCGAGGGGACCAGGACACAAGGCATTGATGTGGAACTCCGCGAGCGCACATCGATCCTGCGGCGACCGGCCGGCGACGTCGTCTTTGTACCCGATCTCGCCCCCGAGGAGGTTTTCAGCACCTTCTGCCGCCGTCTGGCAACCTTGCCTCGGGTGAGGGACGCCGGGGAACACGCTCTGCCATCCACCTGCACGCTGGATGACATACTGCCGCTCACGGCCGCCCGTACGGCTGCCCGTTGGGCATCGAGCAAGAAGAACGCCGCGCTGTCGGCTCCCCTTGGACTCGGTGCGGGCGGGGCCAAAGTTGTGGATCTTCACACCGACGGCCCCCATTTGCTGATAGCAGGCACCACCGGCTCCGGAAAGTCGGAGTTGCTCCGCAGCCTTACCCTGGCGCTGGCTCTGAGCCATCCGCCCGACCGGATAAATTTCCTTTTCGTTGACTTCAAAGGCGGCTCGGGGCTTGGTCCCCTGGCCGGGCTGGTCCACTGCGTGGGGCTGCTGACCGACCTGGCCCGCTACGAACTGGAGCGCACACTCATCTCGCTCCGCGCTGAAATCAGGCGTCGTGAAGAAGCCTTGGCAGCGGCAGGAGTGCCTGACATCGGCGCGTATCGGTCCAATCCTGCCTCGGAGCCCGTCGCCATCCCCCACCTGATTATCGTCATCGACGAATTCCGGATGCTGGTTGATGACGCACCGGAAGTACTCCGTGAACTGATGCGCATTGCCTCCATCGGCCGCTCCCTTGGGATTCACCTCGTCATGGCTACCCAGCGGCCGCAGGGCGCATTGACTGCGGACATCAGGGCCAATGTCACCTCCAGCATTGCCCTGCGGGTGCAGTCCGACATGGAGTCTGTTGACATCATCGGGTCCAAGGACGCCTCAGCGATCCGTGTTGACACTCCTGGACGGGCTTACCTCGCCAGGGGCACGGAACCAGTCCAGGAATTCCAGGCAGCAACCACGGGACCGCTGCATGCCCGCACCAGGCAGGATAACTCCGTCACCGTGCGGCTTGCCACGGATTACCTTCTGTCCGACCCTCCTGCCGACGCGGTGGCAGAAGCCCCGACGCCCGCGCAAGCGGCAGCACCGTTGGTCAATTTGGTGCGTGAACTTTGGGACGGCATGGGAGGAGCACCGCCGCGGGTGCCCGTTGCGGCTCCCCTGCCGGAAGACATAGAGGAACCCGCGTGGAACAGCGCCAATGCTGCCGCGTCCATGACCTCTGGCGGGACCTGGTCAATCAGGCTTGGGCTGGTGGACCTTCCGGACAGCCAAAGGCTGCAGTCGCTTGAATGGGAACCGGCCAAGAGCAGCCACTTGGCCCTGATCGGCGCACCCGGGTGTGGCGCCAACGAAGCCTTGGACGCAGCCGTTCGCGGTCTGCTTCGCCATCCACAGGAGGCGCACTTGTACTTCCTGGACGGTGCTGGAAGTTTCCATTACCTGTCCTCCCACGCCAGAATCGGTGCCCACACCGGTGTGCAGGAGCTTCGGCGTGCGGTGCGGGTACTGGAACGCTTGACGGCTGAACTTGCCCGGCGGCTTAACCAGCCGGGCGGGCGCTCTGTGCCGCTGATTGTGGTGATCTCCGGGTGGGGCTCCTGGCTGTCGGCGTTCCGGTCGGGTCCATTGGCATGGGGCGAAGACCTCGTCCAGGACCTTGTCCGCGACGGTGCCCGGGCCGGGATAACACTCATCATTTCCGGAGACCGGGAGCTTGTCACCGCCAGGTTCAGCGGAGCGATCCCAAACCGGCTTTATTTCCCTGCCGGCTCCAACCCCGACAGCCGGGCAGCCTGGCCGCGGATGCCTTCCACAGCAGCTGTCAAAGGAAGAGCCGTCGCGTTCGGTCCCGTTGCCGAAGACGGTGCTGCCGTATGCCAGCTGTACCGCACAGCACCGGACAGTTCCTGGCACAGCGACCTTGCCGGCAGCCCGCAGCAGCAGCTGGTTACGCTTCCTCCCTTTCGGGTGGAAGCGCTGCCGTCGGTGGTGACGGCTGGCAAAATCCTTTCAATGCTGGCGGACCCGGCTGTTTCCCATGCGCCCGGCTCCGTTCCGTCGGGGCCCCGGCTTCCGGGCATCCTCATCGGAGTTGGCGGTGACGAGTTGGTTCCCGCTTCTTTCCGCATTCCACCAGGCGGCGTGGTGGCCGTCCTTGGAGGTCCGGGCAGTGGCAAGACCAACGTCCTGAAAGCGTTGCAGGTTCTAAATCCGGCCCACCGCTGGCTTTACCCCGACGCCGGGGCCGACGCCCTTACATATTGGAAGGGCCTGCTGCTGCAGGTGCAGGGCAGCCAGCTGCCCAGGGACACAGTGCTCCTGGCCGACAACGCGGACCTTATGTCCCCCGGCGCGATGCAATGCCTGTCCGAACTGCAGGCCCTGGGCCAGCCGATGGTCCTGACGGCGAACTACAGTCCGCTGATCCTTCAGCGCGTTCCGCTGATCATGCAGTCCCGCGCTGCCGGAACGGGTCTGCTGTTGTCCCCGCGGTCCATATCCGACGGGGACGTCTTCGGCGTCCGCTTCGAGGTCGAACCGAATCCATCCCCGGGCAGGGGCGTGCTCATTTCCGGCGGACGTGCCTGCCCAATCCAAGTGGGATGGGCTGCTGCAGACGACTACAGGGCGGGCGGTGCACTTCCCGTGCGCGAGGCATAACTGATCACCTTGCTGTGGAACAGGAGCACGATGGCGGCTACCGCGGGCAGCAGCATCGCCAACCCGGCCACCACCAGGCCACCGCTAAGTGTAGGAAATCCGATGGTCAGAACGAACAACTGCGCCACGAGGGCGGCGGCCCGGGTCCAGCGGTATCCCCGGTATAAGAAAACAGCCACCGCATACAGCCACGCAGCGAAGGCGAGCAGCAGCCCCAGCGTAAATACCGCTCCCCAGAACGACAGTACGGGGCTTCCGTTCAGCAGTTGGTAGCCGTACCAGCCGGCGGCCACAAGGAGCGCTGTAGCCTCCGCGGCGACGATCAGTGCTGTGACTACTGCTGCAGGCGGCGGTGCAACTGGCGCTGCCCCTGCGTTGCGGTCCGGCCCCGGACGCGGCTCTTCCGACGGTGAAGGGGACGCTGAGGGGTTTACCGGGGGTCTTGACACACTGGCACCCTACCGGACATAGTCGGACAGTGGTGAGGGCCAGTGCCGCCAGTGTGATGTATCGCTCAGCGTTACGGGGATATCAAGCGTTATTACCCCTTGTTTACACAGCGTTAACATGACAGGCTTGATTCAGATGACCAACGGGGCCCTGCCGGGCCCTTTTCCTTTGTAGCTCCTAGTGAATAATTTCACAAAGAGCACTTCCCAGAAATGGAGCAACTGATCAGCATGGATTGGCGTAACCGCGCAGCGTGCCTCGAGAAGGACCCGGAACTGTTCTTCCCCGTCGGGAATACAGGGCCCGCCCTCCTCCAGATCGAGGAAGCCAAAAGTGTATGCCGCCGGTGCCCGGTAGTGGACACCTGCCTGCAGTGGGCTCTCGAGTCGGGCCAGGATGCCGGCGTCTGGGGCGGCATGAGCGAAGATGAGCGCCGCGCCCTGAAGCGCCGGGCAGCCCGCGCCCGCCGCGCTTCCTGATCGCCCAAAACGCAAAAAGCCCCGGCCGCAACCTGAGAGGTTGCGACCGGGGCTTTTCCCTTTAACCCTTGGGCTCAGCCAGAAGAATGGCAATGGCCGGGGAGCCGCCCGCTACTTGCCCGCCAGGCTGAGCCGGATCTGTACCGCCGTGCCGCCGCCGTCACGGGGCTTCCACTGGATTGTCCCCCCAAGTTCACTCGTGACCAGGGTCCGCACGATCTGCAGGCCAAGCCCTTCAACGTGGGGGGTGTCGGGCAGCCCCACGCCGTCGTCGGCAATGGTCACTGTCAGTTCTTCACCCTCGTCTGCCTCAGACCGGTCAGCGATAAGCGACACGGTTCCGGCCCTGCCCTCAAGCCCATGCTCCACGGCATTGGTGACCAATTCATTGATGACGAGTGCCAGCGGCGTGGCCAGGTCACTGGGCAGCTCTCCAAAGGTCCCGGACCTTTCAGTCCTTACCTGCTGGGAGGGCGAGGCAACCTCGGCGGACAGCCGGAACTGGCGTCCGATCAGCTCGTCGAAATCAACGCTCTGCGTCAAGCCCTGCGACAGGGTCTCATGGACGAGGGCGATGGTGGCAACGCGTCGCATCGCCTGTTCCAGTCCCTGCTTGGCTTCTTCGCTCACCATGCGGCGGGACTGCATCCGGAGCAGCGCCGCAACGGTCTGGAGGTTGTTCTTCACCCGGTGGTGGATTTCCCGGATAGTGGCATCCTTGGTGACCAGCTCCATCTCACGCCGCCGCAGTTCAGAGACGTCGCGGCAAAGGACCAGCGCGCCAAAGCGCTGCTGCTCGTCACGAAGCGGGATAGCGCGCAGCGACAGGCTGACGCCCCTGGACTCAATTTCACTGCGCCACGGCATGCGGCCAGTAACCACCAACGGCAGCGTCTCGTCCACCATGCGCCGGTCCTTCAGCAGGCTGGCAGTCACCTCAGCGAGCGACCGGCCCTCCAGTGACTCCCCATCCCCCAGACGCCGGAATGCCGAGACACCGTTGGGGCTCGCGTACTGCACTATGCCTTCGGCATCGAGCCGTATCAGGCCGTCTCCCACACGCGGCGCACCCCGCCGCGACCCGGTGGGCGAGGCAAAGTCCGGCCACAGCCCAAGCGTCCCCATGCGCAGGAGGTCATAGGCACACTGGCGGTAGGTCAGCTCAAGGCGGGACGGCATGCGGGAACTGGACAGGTCCATGTGCGTGGTGACCACGGCAAGCGTCCGGCCATTACGGACCATGGGCACGGCCTCAACACGGAGAGCCATGTCGCTGCTCCAGTTGGTTTCGCTGGAACGCTCAATGGAGCGGCTGTTCCATGCCTTGTCCACGAGCGGCTGCAGGTCCGACCGGATTCCCTCGCCCACGAAGTCGCCGTGGAAGACCGTGTGCGTGGTGGACGGCCTGACGTGTGCCAGCGCAACGTACCCATGGTCCGGGTGGGGGAACCACAGCGCCAGGTCGGCGAACGCCAGGTCCGCAACCATCTGCCAGTCCCCCACCAAAAGGTGCAGCCATTCGGCATCACCAGGCCCGAAATCAGCGTGTTCCCTGATGGGGTCCGTAAAGATTGCCACTGCACCTCCAATTACGACGCCGTACTTGCTAGCGCCGGACGATTGACCTCAAGAGCCTCAATGCTACCGACAGGGATGCCATATCGTCGGTTTCAAGCGAATTGACCTCATCGAACATGCTCTTCGCCCGGCCCAGCTGCTCCGCATTCTGGGCCTCCCAATCCTTCAGCCGGGCTTCCGGCGAATCAGCCGCCGTGGTGGCGTCAAGCACCGCCGTCGTTATATCCGAAACCGTGGAGTACAGGTCGTCGCGGAGGGCTGCCCGGGCCAAAGCCTGCCACCGGTCCTGCCGCGGCAGGCTGCTGATCCGCTCAAGGAGGGAATCGGCGTGGAAGCGGTTGAAGACCGTGTAGTAAACGGCCGCGATCTCCTCCACAGGGTCCTTCCGGACCCGGGCGATCTTGGCAATGTCCAACAGGACGAAACTCTCGAAAAGTTCTGCCCAGCGCAGGGCGAGTCCTTCCGGAAGTTCCCACTCACGCGCCGTTTCCAGCCAGCCTGCCACGCGAGCCCGATCGTCGCCGCGCAGGTAGTCCAGAAGCCGTGCGCGCATCGGGTCCATCAGGGGCTTGAACTCGGACACCACATCCGCAATGGGCCGCGAAACAGTGCCCTGGGTCAGGAGCCACCGGACCGCGCGGTCAAGCAGCCGGCGGACATCGAGGTGCACAGTGCTCCAGTGCTCCGTCGGGAACGACGCAGGCAGGCTGTTGAGCTCCCCCACCATGGTGTCCAGCTCGTAGATTTCCCGCAGTGCCACGAATGCCTTGGCCACAGCCACCTCACTCGCCGACGTTTCCTCCATGACACGGAATGCGAAGGTGATACCGCCGAGGTTGATCATGTCGTTGGCCACCACGGTGGCGATGATCTCGCGCCGCAGCGGGTGGGTATCCAGTTCCGCGTCGAAGCGCTCGCGCAGCTGCTGCGGGAAGTAGTCCCGCAGGGTCTTCCTGAACCAGGAGTCATCAGCAAGGTCGCTGTCGCGCAGCGCGGACGTCAGTTCGATCTTGGCGTAGGCGGCCAGCACCGACAGCTCGGGCGAGGTCAAACCCTGCCCCTGCTGCAGCCGCTCCCGCAGCACTTCGGTTGAAGGCAGCGCTTCGAGCTCCCGGTTCAGGTCGGCTGACTTCTCCAGCCAGTCCATCAGCCGCTCATAGCTGGGGCTCCACTCGGCTACCTTTGTCCGGTCGTTGAGCAGCAGGATGTTCTGGTCGATGTTGTCTTCGAGCACCAGCCGGCCCACCTCATCGGTCATCGATGCGAGGAACCCGGCACGTTCTTCCGCCGAAAGCTTTCCGGCGGCCACCATCCGGTCGACGAAGATCTTGATGTTGACCTCATGGTCGGAGCAGTCGACGCCGGCTGAGTTGTCAATGGCGTCGGTGTTCAGGATGACACCCTGAAGCGCCGCTTCAATACGGCCGCGTTGCGTCATGCCGAGGTTTCCGCCTTCACCCACCACCTTCACGCGCAGATCCCGGCCGTCAACGCGGATGGCGTCGTTGGCCTTATCCCCCACGGAAGCATTCGACTCGGTGCTGGCCTTGACGTAGGTTCCGATGCCGCCGTTGTACAGGAGGTCGGCTGGGGCGAGGAGGATCGCCCGCAGCAGCTCAGGCGGGCTGAGCTCCGTCGTTTCTGCAGGAAGCCCCAGGGCGGTCCGCACCTGCGGTGAGACCGGGATTGACTTGGCCTGCCGGGCAAAGACCCCGCCGCCCTCGCTGATCAGGGACTTGTCGTAGTCATCCCAGGAAGACCTTGGCAGCTCAAACAACCGCTGCCGCTCCACGAACGACGCCTCCTCATCGGGGTTGGGGTCGAGGAAGACGTGCCGGTGGTCGAAGGCCGCGACAAGGCGGATATGCCTGGAGAGGAGCATGCCGTTGCCGAATACGTCGCCTGACATATCTCCGACGCCCACCACCGTGAACGGCTGGGTCTGCGTATCCAGGTCGAGTTCGCTGAAGTGCCGCTTTACTGATTCCCAGGCGCCCCGGGCCGTGATGCCCATCGCCTTGTGGTCATAACCCACGGATCCGCCGGAAGCGAAGGCATCGCCCAGCCAGAAGCCGTATTCGGCGGACAGTCCGTTGGCGATGTCGGAGAAGGTCGCGGTTCCCTTATCCGCGGCCACTACCAGGTAGGAATCGTCGTCGTCGTGCCTGACAAGGTTCGACGGCGGGACCAGCCGTTCGCTGTCGCCTTCCGTCACGAGGTTGTCGGTCAGGTCAAGCAGGCCGCGGATAAACGTCTTGTAGCTTTCGACGCCCTCAGCCATCCACGCGGAACGGTCCACTGCGGGGTCCGGAAGGCGCTTGGCGAAGAAACCACCCTTCGCTCCGGTCGGCACGATGACCGCGTTCTTGACGGTCTGCGCCTTGACGAGGCCAAGGACTTCGGTGCGGAAGTCCTCCCGGCGGTCCGACCATCGCAGTCCACCACGGGCCACCTTGCCGAACCGAAGGTGGACACCTTCGACCCGGGGAGAGTAAACCCAGATCTCGAACATCGGACGCGGGAAGGGCAGGCCCTCGATCCTGGCCGGGTCGAGTTTGAAACTCAGGTGTGGCTTGTTCTGGTAGTAGTTGGTCCGGAGCGTCGCTTCGATCAGGTTAACGAACGTGCGCAGGACCCTGTCGGCGTCGAGCGTGGCGACCTTCTCAATCGAAGCCGCCAAGTCCTGCCGCACGGACTCCTGCGCGGCCAGCCGCTCGTCGTCGCTCAGGGCAGGATCAAAGCGGGCCGCGAAGAGGGCGCTCAGGCCCCTGGTGACGTCCGCATTCGCAAGCAGGGTGTCGGCCATGAAACCGAAGGAGTTGCTGTTTCCCATCTGGCGCATGTACCGCGCGTAGGCCCGGAGCACGGTAATCTGCCGCCACTGCAGGCCTTCCCGGAGGACGAGCCGGTCGAACGCGTCCGATTCAGCTGCGCCTGTCACCGCCGCACCGAATGAATCGGCAAGCAGCTCGCCGGTGGAAACCGGATCCACACCCGCGGGGTATTTCAGCCCGAGATCGTACAGGAAGAAGTCACGGCGGTCCGCTGTCTCAATTTCGAAGGGCCGCTCGTCCAGTACCTCCAGCCCCAGGTTATGGAAGAAGGGCAGAATCTGGCTGAGGCTTTTCGGCTCCAGCATGTACAGCTTCACGCGCGCATCTTCCTCGAGCGTTGCGCCTGCACCTTCCGGGAGGTAAACGTGGACGCCGGGCCGCTCCTGGCGTGCGCCTACCGCCCGTTCCGCCGCCGCCCCGTACTTCTCGAAGCGCGCAATGTCCTCCAGGGCGTCTTCCACCTCGTAGTCCACGCGGTAGCCCGCGGGGAATGCTTCGGCCCAGATAGCGGCCAGTTCCTTGGCTTCCACGGGGTCCCTGCCCTCGCGCAGGACCTCGGCGATGCCTTCGCTCCAGGAACGGGCGGCACGGACAAGCCGCTTCTCCAGTTCCTCGGTGTTGACATGGCTGAAGTCGGCATTCTTCGGCAGGCGGATGCGGAAGAACAGCCGGGCCAGTGCCGACTCCGTCATGCGTGCCTCATAGTCGATGGACACCGCCTGGAACGTCTCGCGAAGTTCCTGCTCGATGCGAAGCCGCACGTTGGTGGTGTAGCGGTCCCTGGGAAGGTAGACGACGGCGGACATAAAACGGCCGTAGATGTCCGGCCGGAGGAACAGCCTGGTCCGGCGCCGCTCCTGCAGTTTCTGGATGCCAAGGGCGGTGGCGGCCAGATCGGGGACTTCGATCTGGAACAACTCATCACGGGGGTACGTTTCCAAAATTCCCAGCAGGTCCTTGCCGGAGTGGGAATCCGGCGGGAAACCAGCGCTTCGGAGTACGGCGTCCACTTTTTCCCGGACAATCGGAATGTTGCGGACCGATCCGGTATAGGCGCTCGTGGCAAAGAGTCCGATGAAGCGGCGCTCACCGTTGACGTTGCCGGCAGCGTCAAAACTTTTGACCCCGATGTAGTCGAGGTAGGCCGAGCGGTGGACCGTGGAACGCGAGTTCGCCTTCGTGATGACCAGTGCACGCTTTTCCCGCGCCTTTTTCCGGCCGGTGTCGGTCAGGTGCTGGATGTGCGGCGAGTCGGCGACCGCCCGCAGGAGGCCCAGCCCGCTGTCTTCGCGGAGCTCCAGGACATCTTCGCCATCCACGTTCACCAGGTCGTATTCCCGGTATCCAAGGAAAGTGAAGTTCCCGTCATCCAGCCAGCGCAGGAGGTCCTTCGCCTGCCGCAGCTCCGCAATCTGTGCCGGGTTTGCTACCTGGTCAAGACTCTCGGAGATCTGCCGGGCCTTCTGGCGCATTTTCGGCCAATCCTCGACGGCGGCGCGGACGTCATTGAGGACACGCTTAAGTCCCTCAAGCAGGGAATCCTTCGCGTCGTCAGAGATGCGGTTGATTTCGACGGCGATCCAGGACTCCATGTGCGAGGCATGCTCGCCCTGCGCAATGAGGTGGGACAGGCTGGGCATTGCCGCGGTGTCACCGCTGGAAATTCCAATGTGCGCGGGAACCCGGTTGACCTTGACCAGCTCGCCGCTTTCCCTGTCGCGAGTGGCGACGAAGAGCGGGTGAACCACAAGTTTGATGGCAGCGTGCTGACGGACGAGTTCTGCGTTGACTGAGTCAACCAGGAACGGCATGTCGTCCGTGACCACGAAGACCACGCTGCTGTCTTCCTCATCCACAACGCTGATTTTCGCCTGGCCGGGCTGCCGCACTGTTGCGACCTCACGGTGGTTGCCCGCCCGTGCCACCAGCACTTCCCGGGGGTAGCTCCTGGCATCCTCCTCGGCCAAATGCTGGTAGTAGTCCCCAATAAAGCCTTCCAGGCCTTCAATCGAAAGGGGCTGATCCTCCACGCTGGATCCAGACGACATCGACACACGCCTCCATCACAAGATATTTGCTGCACCATTGCAGCTCTTATGGCGAGCCTAGCCCTTTGACCTGCGCCCTGCTGTGGAAGAAAAGACAGAGGATTTCGCTTTTTGCTGGTCAGGTGCACAAACGAGACTTCGAACTGCACGGCGCAACGCAGAATCGGGAGCAGTTTCCAACAGCAGCGACCCCGCAAGCAGGGCTGCATCCGCAGCTGCCGGGTCGTACGGCAGGAAGGTTTCGATGCCGGAGGCAGGACCGTATCTTTCCCAGGCATCCTGCAACTGCCGCTCCGGACTCCGTCCCACCGACGAAGCACGAACCTTATTCATGACCACCAAGGGGGACGCCTGGGGAACGGCGGCTTCCAACTCAGCGAGGCCGCGTACGAGGCGGGGAACTCCCACAGGGTCGGCGGCCCCGACCGCGTAGATGGTGTCGGCAAGCTCAAGCGGACGCAGCGTGGCGGCATTCCGGCGTGGCGCCATAGTGTCGAAGCTCAATTCTTCATCTGCTTCCAGGCAAAACCCGGTATCAACAACAATGACGTCGACGATTTGCCGTGCCCGCTCCAGGACCAGGGCAAGGGCGGGCGCCCGGAGCTCGGTCCACCGGTCCGCGCGGGTAATGCCGGTGAGGACTGTGAACGTCCCCGACTTCGTGGCCACCGGGGTTGCAACTTTTTGAAGGGCGGAAGCATCCAGGGCGCCCTGATCCGCCAGCCGGCATGCCTGCGCAAGGCCGGCTGATTCATCCAGCAGACCGAGAACGGCGGCTATGCTGGCGCCATAACTGTCCGCATCAACGAGGAGAACCTGTTTCCCGTCGGCCGCCATCTCGCCGGCGATGTTGGCCGCAACGGTTGTACGTCCCGGCGATCCAACCGGCCCCCAGACCGCAATGATTCTTCCCGCACCTGGCCTGTCCGGGACCACCGCCGGCTCTGCCTGGACCGTGCCCAGGGCAGCACCTGTGTCAGCAAGCGAACTCCAGGTGGCCGAACGACGACCTGCCCCCGTCAATTGCTCCACCGCATCTGCGATCCGGTCGGACAGTTCGGCGGACTCCACCCCGGTCAGCGCAGAGGCCACCCCAATTTTTCGCAGCCGTGCTGCTTCGTCGGCGTTGTCCGTCAACGCGATAATGGCCACTCCCACCGCTCCCAGCCTGTCAACCAGGGAGGCTGTCAGCCCCTCGGAGCCATCAGCCACGACGGCGGCACGGGCAAGTCCGCTTTGGCACGCCGCTAAGAGCTCCGGCAGTTCCGCGCACCTCCTGACGACAGTGACGGGACCATGCAGCCGCTCAAGTCCGCCCACCAGATCCTCCCGGCTCTGGCCAACGGTGACTACCGGAATGTTCATCGGGAGCCGCCGCCGGGATTCCAGACAACCGAAATCTTTGCTTCGTTGGCCTGGGCGCCGAGCAAGGCAGGCATGTGGCTGTCCTCCACGAGGACCATCAGGACGGTGGTCTTAGTGGATCCCAAAGCCGTGGAGCCAGCTGTCACTTCCGCGATTTCAGCGCCGGAAAGGAGAAGCTTGGGTTCACCGTAACCATTTTTGGCGTCGGGCTGTGCAACCCAGACGTCCACCCTGGCGCCCTCGACTGCCTGCGACGGAAGCGTTTCGTCAATGGTCAGCGCCACCGGTTTGCGGTCCAGCTGATCCACTTCCCCAAGGCTCGCCCGGGGTACCAGCTGGTCCTTGGCGATCCGCTGTACGGCAACCACGCCCTCGGGCAGGCCGGACTCCACAGGAATGTAATGTTGCTCGGTTTCGCCGAGGCGCACTTTAGCCCGGACCACGTTCTCGGCGGTCAAGGCCTCGCCCACGCCGATGCCGTCCCGCGCCGCGTAAACCTCCGTGGTCCGGTCGGCACTGTTGACCAGGAAGACGACGCCGGCAACGGAGACCAGGACCAGGAGAATGCCCATCAGCAGGCGCGGGTCCCGCCAGGATGGACGCTTGAGGCGTGCCGCCGTGGCAGACGAATCAGGAACCATTCCGCTTCTCCCCCTATTTGCGCCGGCGCACTGTGGCCGGACAATTTATTGTTGCGGCAAGGGAGCTGGAACGAAAGCCCATAAAGCAAACAAGGCCAATCTGTGGATAACAGCAGCAAAACGGCTCATCTGATGGCAAAATGAATGCATGCCCAGGTTTCTTACGCTCGCGGATGTCGCAGAGCAGCTCCAGATCAATTCGCCTGCCGCTTATGCACTGGTGCGAAGCGGGGAGCTCAAGGCTATCCAGGTCGGTGGCCGGGGGCAGTGGCGGGTCGAAGAGAAAATGCTGGAGCAGTACATTGAGGAACGCTATGCCGAGGCCAGCCGGATGATCCAGGAGTCCAAATCACGGTCCGTCTGACCATTCCACTTGCGCCCTAATTTCGGGCAGCGCGGCTGAAAGTCCTCGCCGCTAGATGTCATGGATCCGCCGCGACCTTACAGCCGCCAATGCCGGAAACGGGACGGTAGAAACCTGGCTGACCTGGCTACTGCGGCGGGCCTCCCCGGCAGCAACAACCGCCAGGTCAATGAAGTCCTTCCCCACCCTGTCGATGACTCCCTCCATACGGACACTGCCGGCACCGTTTCCCAGTGTGACCGAAAGTTCCGTGCGGTCCCTGGCAAGGGCGCGTAAGGAATGCGCGAGTCCTATCGCACGGCGCACCGGCGAAGCCTCGGGTTGGGACCACCTCCCCATACCCACGTAGCGGAGCGCCGCAGCGTAAGGAATGAGAACCTGGTGGTGGTCTTCGTCCAGCACCATTGCGTCCGCACCGGCATGGGACAGCGTGCCGTGAAATACCTCCCCACAGGCAAGATGGACACCCAGGCGGCAGCCGAGAGCTCCGCGGAGCCTGTCCGCGAATTCTACATTCACCATGTCGATTCTGGTGCGCTCGTTGATCTCAGCATCGAGAGACAGCCTGTCCGCTTCCGCGAACTGGCTTTCCATGTCGTTAAAGAGGGAATCCCAGCGCATCCGGTCAGCGTAGGACTCCACCGCGGGCTGGTCAACCCGGATTTTCATTCTCTCCACTGTCTAGACAAAAGCAGCGAGACGAGCGCAAACTGAAGCAGACATAAGCAAACTACATCAAACTGCATCAAAGAGGCTCGAAATGCGTAATCGTAAAGACACGGGGATCGGTGCTGACGCCACCGCAGCGGCGGGTCTGCTGGTGTTGGCCTTCACGCTGGTCCTTGTTGGAGCAGGACTTCTTGGCCAGTGGCAGGACTCGGCCGCCCGCCACCAGCGCGCTGAGGTGGAGGACGTGCTGGGCGCCGCCGCGGCCGCTGCCGGGGCAGTCCTCCTGCTCTGGTGGTTTGTGTCCCTTGCATGTGCTGCTGCCGGCGTGCTGCTGGAGAAACTCGGCAAGGCCAGGGCAGCCGCGGTGACCCGCAAAATGTCGCCTGCTTTTATGCAGCGCTTGGTTGTTGCAGCGGTTTCCGTTCAGCTTTTGTCCGGTGGTGTTGCCGCACACGCCGCAGTTCCGGCGCCGGGTCCACAGTGGGCTCCGACGCAAGGCCAGGAGTCCCCGGCGCCGGCGGCATCCGGACCGGACCGGGCCACGCCGTCAACGGGCGAACAGGAAGCAGCTCCGCCTCCGGACAACGCCATTGAGCCGTCCATACCTGCAAGCCCAGGCAGTGAACCCGGTTCGGCCGCGCCCGTGACCGGTGGCTCCGGGCCGCAACCAACGTCCGACCCTTCGCCGGCCCCTCTCCCTCCCGCCGCAGACCAGTTCCCGGTAAACAACCAGGCCCCGGTACCCGGGCAAACTGAGCCCATACTTCCGGCTCCATCAACAATTCAACCGCGCTGGCAACCATCGGCTCCGATCGTTGAGCCCGGGTTGCTGACCGCACCTGACGTGCGCAGTGACGCCGGCATCCATCAGGGGATAGGCCGGTACAGCGGGCCGGTAGCCGTCCTTGCCGGAGACAGTCTGTGGGACATCGTGGCGGATCAGTTGGGGCCCGGTGCCTCGGACGTGGACATAGCTCTTGAGTGGCCGCGGTGGTACGAAGCCAACAAAACCCTCCTTGGCCAGAACCCGGATGTACTTCTTCCCGGGCAAATCCTGGTGCCTCCTACGTCCGCGTAGCCACCCGCAACACCACCGGCGGGCATCCGGCCTTCCGGGCACAACCATAAAAAGGGGAAACCAATGTCTGCAGTGACGCCAATCCGGGCAGCCCAGGAGGGCTCCGACAGGGAAACGGGAAGAGACCGGGAGGCCGCCGCACTTCGGAACCCGGCGCTGGACCAGGGGCGGGCAGGCTTTTATCGCCCCGGAACCCAGCCCGCGCTGCGGTCCGTCGACGAGACTGCAGAAGTGCGCGCGATCACCCGCGGCACCGTGCAGGCAGCGATGGAGGTATTGGCCGGAATCCGGCCCATCCACCAGCTGGCACGGCGGCTCGATCCACGATGCCTGGGGAATCTGCAGCACCGGGCGTCCCTGATCAGGCGGGAGCTCACCCGTACGGGGAATCCCGCTCTGGCCCGGCTCCACAGGAATTCCACCGTCCGCTCAGTCCGCGTCTGCGAGGTGGCGGATGGCATCTACGAAGCCAGCGCCGTTGTGGTGGACGACGTCCGTGCCCGTGCCGTCGCCATCCGGCTGGAGCGCAGCAAGCATGTCTGGAGGGTGACTGAACTTGTCATCGGCTGACCCACGCAAAGAGGCAGGGCCGGGAAAGTGCTTCCCGCCCTGCCTCTGCCTGCTTTCCGTGCGGCTGCCTGGTTTAAGGCGCGGCCGTCAGCGCCGCTTCTTCTTGGCCGAACGCCTGGCCGCATCCTGGGCTGCCGCCTTGGCCGGATTTCCCGAACGTCCCGACTGCCTGGTCTCCACGCGGGTCTGCGTCTCGCCGCTTTCGCTGGGAGCGGTGTACTGCAGCTGGGCAGGCCTTTCCGGCGCTTCCAGGCCGGCCGCGCGGACCTGGGGCTCCACGTGCTCCGTGTGCCCGCCGGCAGCATCCGGTACTACCACGTCCTGGGCAGGGGTGACTTCCACTTCCAGGTTGAACAGGAACCCTACGCTTTCCTCGCGGATGGCCTCCATCATGCTCTGGAACAGGACGAAGCCCTCACGCTGGTATTCCACGAGAGGATCACGCTGGGCCATGGCCCGCAGCCCGATTCCTTCCTTAAGGTAGTCCATCTCATAGAGGTGTTCCTGCCATTTGCGTCCAATGACGGACAGGACCACACGGCGCTCCAGCTCCCGCATGCTCTCCGAACCGATGGCTTCCTCCCGCGCCTGGTACACCAGGCGGGCGTCGGACAGCAGCTCTTCCTTGAGGAACTCAACGGTCAACCGTGATTTGCCGCCCGCCTCTTCAATGATGTCCTCGGCTGTGACGCTTACCGGGTAGAGCGTCTTCAGGTTGGTCCACAGCTGGTTGAAGTCCCAATCGTCGCCGTTACCTTCCGCGGTTGCGTCATCGATCAGCGCGGAAATGGTGTCCTCCACGAAGAACTGCACCTTTTCGTGCAGGTCGTCACCTTCCAGGATCCGCCGCCGGTCACTGTAGATGGCCTCGCGCTGGCGGTTCAGGACGTCGTCGTACTTCAGCACGTTCTTACGCTGCTCGGCGTTCCGGCCTTCCACCTGTCCCTGGGCGGAAGCGATAGCGCGCGAGACCAGCTTGGACTCCAGCGCAACGTCGTCCGGAACCGAGCTGTTCATCAGGCGTTCGGCGGCACCGGAGTTGAAAAGCCGCATGAGGTCATCAGTCAGCGACAGGTAGAAGCGGGACTCGCCGGGGTCGCCCTGGCGTCCGGAACGGCCGCGGAGCTGGTTGTCGATCCGGCGGGATTCGTGCCGTTCGGTTCCCAGGACGTAAAGGCCGCCCAGGTTCAGAACTTCCTCGTGTTCGTCCTTAACCGACTGCTTGGCTGCGTCGAGGGCTGCGGGCCAGGCGGACTCGTACTCCTCGGAGTTCTCCTCGGGATCCAGCCCCCGCTTTGCCAGTTCGGCGACGGCGGTGAATTCCGCGTTGCCGCCCAGCATGATGTCGGTACCGCGGCCGGCCATGTTGGTCGCCACGGTGACGGCGCCCTTCCGGCCGGCCTGGGCAACGATGGCAGCTTCCCGTGCGTGGTTCTTTGCGTTGAGCACCTCGTGGCGGATGCCCTCCTTCGCCAGGAGCCGCGAAAGGTATTCGCTTTTCTCGACGCTGGTGGTGCCCACCAGGACCGGCTGGCCCTTTTCGTGCCGCTCGGCGATGTCACGGACAACGGCGTCGAACTTGACGGTTTCGTTCTTGAACACGAGGTCCGGCTGATCGATGCGCTGCATGTCGCGGTTGGTGGGAATGGCCACGACGCCCAGCTTGTAGGTGCTCATGAACTCGGCTGCCTCGGTTTCGGCAGTTCCTGTCATGCCCGAGAGCTTGTGATACATGCGGAAGTAGTTCTGCAGCGTCACGGTGGCCAGCGTCTGGTTTTCGGCCTTAATCTCGACGCCTTCCTTGGCCTCGATCGCCTGGTGCATGCCCTCGTTGTAGCGGCGGCCGGCCAGGATGCGGCCGGTGTGCTCATCCACGATCAGGACTTCGCCGTCCAGGATGACGTAGTCCTTGTCCCGCTTGAACAGTTCCTTGGCCTTGATGGCGTTGTTGAGGAACCCGATGAGCGGGGTGTTCGCGGATTCGTACAGGTTCTGGATGCCAAGGTAGTCCTCGACCTTTTCGATCCCGCTTTCCAGCACGCCGACGGTACGCTTCTTTTCGTCCACCTCGTAGTCCTTCTCGGGCTGCAGCCGGAGGACCACCTTGGCGAATTCGCTGTACCAGCGGTTCGTGTCCCCCTGTGCGGGACCGGAAATGATGAGCGGTGTGCGGGCCTCGTCGATGAGGATGGAGTCGACCTCATCCACAATGGCAAAGTTGTGTCCGCGCTGGACGAGTTCGTTCCTGTCCCACGCCATGTTGTCGCGGAGGTAGTCAAAACCGAACTCGTTGTTGGTTCCGTACGTGATGTCCGCGGCGTACTGCTGGCGCCGGACGGCAGGATCCTGGTTGGACAGGATGCATCCGCTGGTCAGGCCCAGGAACCGGTAGACGCGGCCCATCAGGTCAGACTGGTATTCGGCGAGGTAGTCGTTCACGGTGACCACGTGGACGCCCTTGCCGGTGAGGGCATTGAGGTAGGCAGGAGCGGTTGCCACCAGGGTCTTGCCTTCACCGGTCTTCATTTCTGCAATGTTGCCCAGGTGCAGTGCCGCGCCGCCCATCAGCTGGACGTCGAAGTGCCGCATTCCGAGGGTTCGTGAGGACGCTTCCCGTACCGCGGCGAAAGCCTCCGGGAGCAGGTCATCCAGCTGTTCGCCGTCCTGGTGGCGTTCGCGGAGACGGTCTGTTTCCTCACGGAGTTCAGCGTCGGTGAAGGTCTTAAACGAGTCTTCCAGCGCATTGATGGAGTCGGCATAATTACGCAGTTGCCGCAGCGTTTTTTTGTCACCCGTGCGGAGTAGTTTTTCGATAAGTGATGCCACGTGAAGATGCTCCCAGTCTCATGCCGCCGAATTCTGGCGTTTTTAGTCTACGGGAGAGACAACCGGCAGGTGCCTGTTTCCCTGAGAGCGGATACCGCTCTATGTGTTGGCGACAGGCCGGGCAACGGCCGCCGCGAGGGCGGCCGCGAGGTCTCCGGCGGGGTAGACCTCAACCTCGTGCAGTCCCAGCCAGTCAGCCATCAGGAACAGTTCCGCGGCAAGTTCGACGGCGGTATCCGGCGGCGCGTCCCGCTCACCGAACGCGGACCGGACGAGCAGTCTCCCGCCGGCGCGGTCAGCCTTCAGGTCCACCCTGGCGACGATCCGGTCGCGGAGGAGGAATGGAAGGACGTAGTAGCCGTAGCGCCTTTTGTGTTCCGGTGTGTAGATCTCAATGCGGTAGTGGAAGCCGAAGAGTTCCTCGAGCCGCCGGCGTTCAAAGACCAGGGAATCGAACGGGCTGAGCAAGGCACGTCCCGTCGCCCGCCGGGGCAGGACAGCATCAACGTGCCGGTAAACGTCCCTGCCCCAGCCGGCCACGGTCACCGGCTCCAGCCTGCCCTTTCGGACAAGGTGCTCCACGGACTCCACCGTTGCCTTCATGGGTGTCCTGAAGTAGTCGGCAAAGCAGCGCACGCTTCCTATGCCGTGTGCCTGCGCTGCTGCCTCTGTCAGCCGGTGCAGCGCCGCTGCAGGATCGGGGTCATGGGCGCCGGCAGCGACATGCGGCAGCACCTTGCCAGCCAGGGTGTATTTGCGCTCAAACTGCTCGGTCCTGGAAGCAGCCGCGACCAGGCCCTCCTCGAAGAGATGCTCCAGGACGCGTTTCACCGCGTTCCAGTTCCAACCCCAGTTCACCCTTTGCCGGTCCTCAACGTGGCCGATTCTGGCGGTGATTTCCGAGGCCGTCATCGGGCGGCTGTGTGCGAGCGTATCCAGTATCTTCGCGGCGACGGCACTGCGCTGGTGGGGGTCCATGCGCGCGGCTCCGACCCAGGCGCGTTTCTGCCAGAGGAGCAGGTCCTGGTAATGCTCCGGGCGGATATAGCTTGCCTCGTGGGCCCAGTACTCCACCATGCGGCGGGGATGGACGCTGGACATCCGCCGCAGGATGGTGCGGTCGTAGTTGCCCAGGCGGGAGTAGAAGGGAAGGAAGTGGCTGCGCGAGAGGACGTTGACGGAGTCGATCTGGACCAGCTGGATCTGGGCAAAGGTACGGCCCACCGTCCGTGAAGTCACGGGACCGGTGGGCCGTCCTTTGTGGAGTCCCTGTGCTGCCAAAGCGATTCGCCGTGCCTGGTCCAGGCTCAGCGCTGCTGACACATCAGTCCTCTCGGTGGGTGGCTTGCACCCTTAGGCGTTGGCGGCGGCGTCATCCGAGCGGTAGGCCAGGATCTTTTCTTCCACCACAGTATCTCCGGGCTCGCACTCATGGTCCAGCGTGATGACGCCGTACGTCCAGCCGCGGCGCCGGTACACCACAGAAGGGGTGTTGGTGGCCTTGTCAACGAAAAGGTAGAAATCGTGGCCGACGAGTTCCATGTTGTCTACGGCGTCGTCGAGGGAAAGGGACGCAGCAGGAAAGACCTTGCGCCGGATCAGGACGGGGGAATTCCCGGCGGGAATGTCATTGTCGACGTCGTAGGGGGACTTGTCGGCGGGGGCGGCCACAGCCTCGTTCCGGTGGCTCGCCTCAAGGTACAGCGGCTCGTGGGCACTTGCCGGTTCGAGCGTGGCAGTCGCTTCACGGACCGCCTTGGGAGTGTGGCGCCCGTGGTGGACCTTTTTCCGGTCCTTCGCGCGGCGGAGACGCTCAAGCAGTTTGTTGTATGCAAGATCAAATGCAGCGAACTTGTCGGCGGCGCTGGCTTCGGCACGGATCACGGGTCCACGGCCCAGTACTGTCACCTCAACGGTCAGCTGATCGCCGGTCTGCCGGGCATTGGTCTCCTTGGAGACTTTGGCGTCGACCCGCTGGACTTTGTCTCCAAGCGATTCGATCTTTGAGATCTTCTCCCCGGCATATTCGCGGAACCGGTCTGAAACTGTCAGATTTCGTCCGCTGATCATAAACTCCATGGTGCCCTCCAAATGACTTCGGTGACACGACGGCGGCGCTTCCCTGGGCCGAGCTGTCTGACAGTCGAGCCCCTCTCCGAGCCGCCATCGAAAGGTACATTCTGTTCTTGGTACCCACCACCGACGTTAGTTCATAGCCATGCGTTATTCATCCTTTCCTGGTTTATTTTTTTCTAAGTCATGGTTGCTTCCGCTGGTCCTCAGGGGAAGCAGCGCCGCCACCGCCGGCATCCGGCGGGCGTGTCGCGGCCAAGACTACGCCGCCCGCCACAATGGCACCTGCCTGGTGCAGTGCCCGTGCAGCTTCCGCCAATGTGGCACCCGTGGTGAGGACGTCATCAACGATGATGCAGCGGCGCCCTTCGACCCTTCCCTGGCCCCGGCGCCGGACCTCCATGGAGCCACGGACCCGCTTTGCGCGGGCACCGCGGTCCAGGCCTTTCTGGCCTCCCGTCAGGCGCAGGCCTTCTTTGCCGGTCTTCACCAGGACGTTCACCACGCCAATGCCCGGAAGTTGCCGCGAAGCCTCTGCCAGGAGCAGGTGGACGGGGCTGAATCCCCGGTTCATGTACGCCGCGGAGCTGGTGGGAACTGGAACGAGCGCGATTGACGGCCCCTCCCCCGCTGCCGCCCGGACAGCTCCGGCCAAAGAGCGGCCAAGAGCGGTTTTGAGCTGATGCTGGCCGTGCCTTTTAAAGGAGAGGAGGGCCTGCGCCAATTCCTCCCGGTAGACGCCGGCTGCAACGACCGGAAGCAGGACCGTTCCCCGGATGTCCATCAGCGCAGGCGCTCCGCTTTCCGCCCTGAAGGGTTCCCTGGTCAGGCGCCTGATGTGGCGCTCACAGGCAGTGCACAACGCCCGGTCTTCCGCGCCGCAGCACACGCAGTCCACGGGAACAGCCAGCGCAAGGAGATCAGCAGCGGCACCGGCCATTTGGTCGGCAAACCGCAGCAGTGTGCTCTGATGGTCAGAACGGTGCCGGGCAGGCCGGGGCGCAGGCGCCAGGAGGTCCGGATCGGCCCTGGACCGGCTCCTGCCGGGCAAGCCGGCTTTGCTGCTCACCCCTTAACACTCGGCGCGGTCCGGCATGAAGCGGAAGACGGCAGCAGGCGTATGTGGGTAAGTCGGGGTGCCTTGTTCAGCCCGGGAACGAGGGATCGATCGGGCCCTTGATCTGCGGCGACCATCCGTTGCCCAGCCGTTGGAAGATGCCCTCCGAGGACTGCGCGTAAACTTCCTCGGCGCCATTTCCGGCGCTGAGGGCCACCAACCCCGGCCACGGAGCAAGTTGCTGCGGCTGCCCGGACGTGAGGGACAGCAGTTCCGGGGTGACGTTGGAGCCTGCAGATCCCTTCATGACGGCCACGGTGGTATCGCTGACCCATGCGCCCTGGTCCGGGTTGCTTTCGGTGGCCAGCGTGACGGGCGCTGTCAGCTCCCGGGGCGTTCCGTCGCCACCCCGGATGATGCCTGTCACCTGCACTCGCGTCCTGCCGTTTTGCTCCGAGATGACCAGCGCACGCACGCCTTCCCGCGAAATCCGGAATTCCTTGACCGTCCGTCCTGCAAGCCACGCCGGAGTCAGGGTGACTGAAGGGACCGGTGATCCTTCGGTGACGCCGGTGGGCCGGTAGGCAACCACCTCGGTGCCGCCGTCCGCTCCCGGGCCTGCGGTCCACACCCAGTCGCTGAGCCCGAAGGACGGGCGGCTCAACGTGCTTCGCGTGGTGAGCGCACGGGGCGGCTGCCCGGGGCTGATGCTGTACAGGGTTGTCCGGCTGTCATTGAGGAACGCGGCCGTCTGCGACACCGGGGATTCTGCCGGGAAGCGCGGATTAAGCGCAGAGACGGGCTGCATGTCCGGCAGCGGGGAAACCCTGTTGTTCTCGTACCTCACCAGCTCATTTCCGCTGATGGCGATTTGCCGCGAGGGGACGCTCTTGTCCTGTACCGGCGGCAATACTGATCCGTCGTCCTCCACGCGCACCAGATCCTGGTTGGCGCGCAGCTCAACGTTGACGACGTCGGGCTGGCTGCGGAACGTCAGCGTAAGCTGCATTTGCATGCGGAGGCGGTCCTCCGGTGACGTTTCCATCAGCTCCTTCGCCGTCAGGTCCACCTGCGCGGCGCCTGAAACTACGGGGACCGATTCGCGGGCCAGCTTGATTCCGGATGGGAAGGCACTGGCTACGGCACCGCGGAGGTACGGGGCCGGCCCGGCGAGCAGGGCGCTCGTCATGGACTTCACCGTTTTGTTCCTGATGAACCAGCGGACGTCCGGGACGGCGAACGTGAAGGTGGGGTCGAAGAAGTAGATCGGATACGCCCCGTAGATCACCTTGAAGGTTTCCTCGGGGATGGCCGTGCCGTCCGGAATGGCCGAAATCCTCCACTCACCGTCAACCTGGGTGACGGTGACTGGAATCCTCTCGATGGTTCCTTCCGGCGACTGAGTGGCGATGCCGTCGGCGTCAACGGTATAGGCGACGTCCAGCTCGTAGTTGAAGACGTTTTCAGTATCCGTTGCAACGACGCGGGCGTCACGATAGACGAGGGCGCGCTGGTCCGGCTTCCAGGACACGGATGATGCCTGCGTCAGGTACTGGCGGGCCACGGCGTAGTCGTCCTCATACCCGCTTCCTGCCCGGTAGAAGTAGTCAATGATGGTTTCCGGTGATGCACCGTCTTGCGGGGCGGCCGGCAAAAACACCGGTGCGCTGAGGTTTCCGGCGCTGCCTTCGCTGCTCTTCCCCACAGGTCCTGATGTGGGTATTCGCGCGCAGCCCGCCAGCAGGACCAGCAACAGGGCAAGCAGGAAGGCAGCGCATCGTGCCTGGCCGTGGCCGCGGCCCATCATGGGGTCTCCTTTGACGTCGGCACCGGAACCAGCCGCGAAGAGCCGGTTTCGAGGACCAGCATGTTCCTGTTGTCGGTTTCCCGGGGGATGTTGCCGGGCTCCCCCGGAATCATGACGTCGTCCGGTTCGAGATGGATGGGGGATGTATCGATGTCCTCGCCTTGGCGCAGCGGCAGTGTGAGCAGGAAGTTGGCACCACTGCCCTTCCTGCCCCACGCCTGCAGCCAGCCGTTGTGCAGCTTGGTGTCCTCCATGGCGATGGACAGCCCCAATCCGCTGCCTCCCGTTGTACGGGCACGGGCCGGATCCGCACGCCAGAACCTGTCGAAAACGCGGGCGGCTTCCGCCGGCTCCATGCCGATGCCATGGTCGCGGACCGCAATTCCGACGGCGGTTTGGCTGGCTGCCACGGTGACCGTCACCGGTTTTCCTTCACCGTGTTCAACGGCGTTCAGGATCAGGTTACGCAGGATCCGGTCGATCCGCCGGGCATCCATGTCCACGATGATGGCGCCGGCCGGGGCGCTAAGGACAACCCCGGAACCGTATTCGGCCGCTACCGGCGCCGCACCTTCAATGACGTGGGCAACAACCTGCAGGATGTCCTCGGCTTCCGCATCCAGCACGGCCACACCGGCGTCGAACCGTGAGATCTCGAGGAGATCCGACAACAGCGATTGAAAGCGTTCCACCTGGTTGTAGAGCAGTTCAGCGGAACGCTTGTTAATAGGGTCAAAGTCGTCGCGGGCGTCGTACAGGACCTCCGCAGCCATCCGGACCGTGGTCAACGGCGTCCTCAGCTCATGCGAGACATCGGATACGAAGCGCTGCTGCATTTGCGAAAGGGTGGCCAGTTGCGTGATCTGCTCCTGGAGGCTGGCAGCCATGTGGTTGAAGGAGGCGCCGAGGCGTGCCACCTCGTCTTCACCACGGACCACCATCCGCTCCTGCAGCTGTCCGGCGGCAAGTTTCTCCGAAACCATCGCGGCATGGCTGACCGGGCTGACGACGTTGCGGGTGACATACCAGGCCACTGCGCCGATCAGCAGCACCAGTACAGCGCCGCCTGCCCACAGCACGCTCTGGATCTCGTCCAGGGTCTGCTGTGCGGTGTTGAGGTCGTAAATCAGGTACAGCTCATAGACCGTGCCGTTAAACGTCACCTTGTTGCCAACGGCGATGCCCGGCCTGTCTTCGGTGCCTACCGGAATGACCGTGGACGCCCAGTACTGGTCCTTCCCGGATTCCTGCACGGCTTTGCGCAATTCCGGTGGAATAACGCTGACCGTCAACTGGTCGGAGGCACGGGATTCAACCCAGCGGTTCCGCGGCTTGGTCTGCTCAGGCATGGCCTCGAACACGTAGCGGCGCTGGATTACCGAGCCGCGCCCTTCGACCGCGTTTAGGGTGTCGTAGACCAGGGTGATAACGCTGGACTGGTCGGTGACCTGGGCGCCGTCGAAGGTGTCCTGGACCTGCTTGACGTTGTAGCGCGTCTCTGACTCGGCCTGTGTCAGGCGCTCCTGGAAAAGGTTGTTGGCGATCTGGTTGGAAAGGTAGGCGCCAACAACCGCGAAGGAGGTGACGGCAAGCAGCAGCGTGGTGAGAACCGTCCGGAATTGCAGCGACCGCCGCCACCGGCGGTGCAGGGCACGGCCAATGTAGCGCAGGGCCGGCAGGAAGCGGCGGAAACCCATCCTGACGAGCCGTGCCACACGCAGGCTGACGATCAGTGTACGCCGCTGCCAGATCCGGGCTCGGAACGCCAGGCGCCGGAAGCCCGGGGTCAAGGCTTCCGTGTGTCCGGAGGCCGCATCGGGGTCAGATGTTCCGGGGCGCCCGGTGTTGCCTCCGGCAGCGGGGGTCGCGGGAGCGGGAACGCCCGGACCGCGTCCCCCATCAGGTGCAGCGGGATCAGGCCCCTGCTTTGTAGCCGACACCACGCACCGTCAATACGACTTCAGGAGCCTCAGGGTCCTGCTCGATCTTGGACCGCAGGCGCTGGACATGGACATTGACCAGGCGGGTGTCCGCTGCGTGCCGGTAACCCCAGACCTGTTCGAGCAACAGTTCGCGGGTGAAAACCTGCCACGGTTTGCGGGCGAGGGCCACCAGGAGATCAAACTCAAGCGGAGTCAGCGAGATGCGCTCATTTCCCCGGCTGACGGTGTGGCCGGCGACGTCGATGGTGATGTCGGCGATCCGGAGAGTTTCGGGGGCCTTTTGGTCCCCCGGGCGCAGGCGGGCACGGACGCGGGCCACCAGCTCGGCGGGCTTGAAGGGCTTCGGCACATAGTCGTCGGCACCGGATTCCAGTCCGCGGACGACGTCGGAGGTGTCCGACTTGGCAGTGAGCATGACGATAGGCACATCCGACTCGGACCGGATCTGCCGGCAGACCTCGATGCCGTCCACGCCGGGAAGCATGAGGTCCAGCAATACAAGGTCCGGCCTGGATGACCGGAAAACGTCAAGCGCCTTTGCGCCGTCAGCGCAGAAGACCGGCTCGAAGCCGTCATTGCGAAGAACAATTCCAATCATTTCGGCCAGCGCTTCATCATCATCAACCACCAGAATGCGTGCCTTCATAGTTATATATTCCCTTATCAGGCAGGCTTTGTCCTGTTCAGCGCCTTACGGCATGGCGGAACGCTAGGACGTCCGACGCCGGAACTATAGGCTGGGGATGATGCCGGACCTTCCCGGCGCCCTCCGGAAGTCGTACTGCGGGCGCGGGCAGCATTCGGACCAGTACGGGGGAAGGAACATGGTGTCATCACAGGATTCAGGCCAGCAGGAGCCCGGACGCCGGGACGGGCGCGCTGACGGGCGGGACCAGGACGGCCAGGGCCCGGGCGACGCCTCCACCCCGGCACCACCCGCCAGCCCGGATCGATGGGGTGAAGCGCCGCAGTGGAAACCCTCAGCCGGGCAGCAGGCACGACAGCCGTGGGGGCAAAATACCTGGCACCTGCCCGCCGGCCAGCAGCCCACCCAACAGCAGCCCACCCAACAGCAGCCAGGGCAGCCTTGGGGACCACCTTCCTGGCAGCAGCAGGCCCCAGGACAACAGCCTGTCTGGGGCGCAGGCGCCGGTGGCGCATACCCCCAGGGCGCATACCCCCAAGGCACATATCCGGGACCGCCGTATCCCGGAGCCCACTACGGTGGCCCCCACGGCCAGCCCCGCTACGTTGCCCCGCCCAAGCCGGGCATTGTTCCGCTCCGCCCCCTCATGTTCGGGGAGATCATGGACGGCTCTTTCCAGGCCATCCGCCGGAACGCGAAGGCCATGCTGGGCGCAGCCTTGCTGGCCCAGTCACTGGTGGCCATTCTCGCGGCGGTGATCACCGTGGTAACTGCCACCTCCATGGGTTCCATCGAAGCCTGGGCACAGACTGCCAGCCCCGCGGACCTCGCCTCGCTGGGGTTGGGCTTCGGTGCCGCCATCCTGGTGGTCGGCATCCTTACACTGTTTATCTCGGCGATCCTCCAGGGTGCCATGGTGGTTCCGGTGGCCCGGTCCATCCTCAACCGCCGCACTGGCTTCCGGCAGATGTGGACGCTGGCGCGGTCGAGGGCGGGCGCCCTGGTCCGCCTTGCGCTGGTGCTCATGGCGGCCGGCCTGCTGGCGTTCGCACTCCTCGCCGGGGTGGCCGTCGCGCTGGTATCCGGCATGGAAGGAACCGGGGCCCTCATCCTGGTACCACTGGTCCTGGGCTTTATTGCGTTGTTCATCTGGATCACCATCAAAGTGATGGTGGCTCCCGCTGCGGTTGTCATTGAGGAACTCGGAGCCCTGGCCGGGTTACGCCGGTCCTGGGAGCTGACCCGCGCCAACTGGTGGCGGATCCTGGGAATCACGCTCGTGGTCAGCATCATGGTGGGAGTCATCAGCCAGGTGGTGATGATCCCGGTGAGCCTTCTGACAAGCCTCCTCACCACCTTCGCATCACCCCACGGCGGCAGCGGGCAGGAAGCTGCGGTGGCTGTGGCTGTTGGCGTTGTCACGGCGGTCCTTGGCGCCCTGATCGGGGCACTTGGTTATGCGTTCCAGACGTCCGTCATGGCCCTGCTCTACATGGACCTGCGGATGCGCAAGGATGGCCTGGACATCGTGCTGTTGCGGCTGATGGAATCAGGCGCTGATCCCGACGGCGTCCCGGGCCGCGGTGTCGCGGCGGGGGTCCCGGGACGGGAAGGTCACGGGCCTGCGGCGGGAGCCTGGCCGGATGTCCGCTGAGCCGCCTGTGCTCCCGGATGCGGAGGAAGCCCGGCGCTGGGCAGTGGAGGAACTGGGCAAGTCTGAGTACCGTGAGGCCACCCCGTCCTGGCTTCAAACGCTGTGGATGGACTTCCTGGACTGGCTCTCGTCCCTGGATGGGTCCGCCCAGTCGGCGGGGCCATTGCCAACACCGGTCATCGGGATCGTGGTCGCCCTGGTCATTGCCGTCGCCGTCATCCTCGCCCGGCCACGCCTGAACGCTGCATCCAGGCAGCCCAAGGACGTTTTTGAGGCGGACTACGAGGTGACTGCGGCTGACTACCGGCGGCGCTCCGAAGCGTCTGCCGCGGCAGGGAACTGGGGGGACGCCGTCGTCGACCGCTTCCGTGCGCTCGTCCGGTCGGCCGAGGACCGCACCATCCTGGACCCGCAGCCCGGCCGGACGGCGGACGAAGTGGCGCACGAGTTGTCCGTGCCGTTCAGCGCGGAAGCGCACCGCCTGGACCACGCGGCAAACACTTTCGACGCCGTCCGCTACGGAAACATGGCGCCACGCAGCTCGGACTATGCGGACATGGCCGCCCTGGACGCCGCCCTCGAAGCGGGCAAACCCGAACGGTCCCAGGCAGCGGGCCGCGCGGAGGTCATGCCATGACGGGCGTTAATACCGCCGGCATAAGGCAGCCGGAGACCAGTGTTGCCGGCCCGGACACGCTCCCGGCGCCCGGTCGAGGCCCGCTTGCATCGCTGCGAAAGCACCGGTCCCTTGCCCTCCTCGCCACGGTTTGCGCCATCGCCCTAGGTATGGCCGTCTGGGGCCAGCTTGCCCCCAAAGGTGACGCCACTCCCCTGTCGGTCAGCAATGCGGGACCGGAAGGGGCACGGGCAGTCAGCGAAATCCTCGGCCGGCACGGAGTTGACGTGCACAAGGCCCGAAACTTCGAAGCAGCCATGTCCGCGTTGGAAGCAGGCTCCTCCCCTACCCTCCTGCTGTACGACCGGAGCGGTATCCTCGACGAACCGCGGCTCCTTGATCTTGCGGCCGCAGCGGGGCGGTTGGTGCTGGTGACGCCCAGGCTGGAGACGCTGTCCGCCCTGGACAGTGACATCCGGCAGGCGGGTGTGGTGCCCGATGCCTCCCCCGCGCTCGTCCCTGGCTGCTCCCTTCCGGACGCGCAGGCTGCCGGGGACATCTCCGGCAAGTCGGGCTTCGTGTACGACGGCGGGGTGTCCTGTTACCGTCCTTCCGGTTCGGCCGCCGGGCTGCTTGCCGTCAGCGGGGACGGGCGGTTGTCCGTCCTGGGCAGCACCGGAGTGTTGAGCAACGACGGGCTGGATGAGCTGGGACACGCTGCACTGGCCCTTCGGACCCTCGGCGGTTCATCGGAGCTGGTCTGGTACCTGCCCTCGCTGGAGGACCTGGATACCTTCGGCTCACCGCAAACCCTCGACGACCTGGCGCCGGATTGGGTCCGGTATCTGGGTCCCTGGCTCATCGTCGTGGCCTTGACGGCGATCGCCTGGCGCGGCCGGCGCCTCGGTCCCCTGGTGTTTGAACCGCTGCCAGTGGTGGTCAAGGCAGTAGAGACGGCGGAGGGACGCGCGCGGATGTACCACGACGCGCACGCCGTCGAGCAGGCCCGCGACAACCTCCGGGCCGGAACGCTGGCGAGGCTTGCCGGGAAGTTGCGTCTGGGGCCGGGGGCCACTGCCGAGCACACCATTGATGCGGCGGCACGGTTGCTGGGCAGGCCCGCAGCGGAAGTCCGGGACCTCGTCAACCACCATCCCCGCACCGAGGCCCGGCTCGTGGCCTGGGCGCAGGAACTGAACAACCTAGAGAAAGAGGTCAGCAGCCGATGAGTGAACACGGCAGTGGCCAGCGGGTCCTTGATCCGATGGAGCACGATTCCGCCCGGCAAGCCCTTTTGGACGTGCGCCATGAGGTGTCAAAGGCGGTGGTGGGGCAGGACGCCACCGTTACCGGAATGCTGATCGCCCTGCTGTCCCAGGGGCACGTGCTGCTGGAGGGTGTGCCGGGAGTCGCCAAGACCCTGCTGGTGCGTGCCCTGTCCGCCGCGCTGAGCCTGGATACGAAGCGCGTGCAGTTCACCCCCGACCTGATGCCGGGGGATGTCACGGGATCCCTGGTGTACGACTCGCACACGTCCGAATTCACCTTCCGTGAGGGGCCCGTCTTCACCAACCTCCTCCTGGCGGACGAAATCAACAGGACGCCACCCAAGACCCAGGCGTCGCTGCTGGAGGCGATGGAGGAGCGGCAGGTTTCGGTGGATGGAGTGTCCCGGCCCCTGCCGTCACCGTTCCTCGTGGCCGCCACCCAGAACCCCGTGGAGTATGAAGGGACGTATCCACTTCCGGAAGCGCAGCTGGACCGGTTCCTGCTTAAGCTCACCATGCCGCTGCCTGATCGGCGGGATGAGATGGAGGTCATCCGCCGCCACGCTGCCGGCTTTGATCCGCGTGACCTGGCCGCCGCCGGCGTCCGGCCCGTTGCGGGTGCCGCTGACCTGGAGCGGGCACGGCACGCGGTAAGCGGTGTGGCCGTGGAGCAGGAAATCATCGGCTACATCGTGGACCTGGTGCGGGCCACCCGCACGGCGCCATCGTTCCTGCTGGGTGTTTCGCCCCGCGGCGCCACAGCACTCTTGAATACGTCCCGGTCCTGGGCCTGGCTTTCCGGCAGGGGCTTCGTGACCCCTGACGACGTCAAAGCGCTGGCACTGCCCTGCCTGCGGCACCGGGTTGCCCTGCAGCCGGAAGCCCAGATGGACGGGGTCCGCGTGGACGATGTGCTGGGCAGCATCCTGGCGTCCGTTCCCGTTCCACGCTGATGGCCATCTCCGGGCGTTACGTGCTGCTGGTGCTGGTGGGCCTGGTGCCGGTCCTGCTGGCGCCCGGGTGGGGAACGGTGCTGGCCGTACTGGGCGTGCTTGCCGCGCTGGCAGCAGCCGACCTGGTCCTTGCCGGTTCGCTGCGGTCCGTCCAGCTCCAGCGTGCCGAGCCCGGAAATGTCGCCCTGAACGGGACCATCGATGCCAGGCTCACCGTCCGGAACGACGGGAACCGGCGCCTGCGCGGCACCCTCCGCGACGGCTGGCAGCCGTCGGCGGGGGCACGAAACCCTGTCCAGGATGTTGACATCCCGGCCCACGAAAGCAGGCGGGTCACCGTCCGGCTGCAGCCGGTCCGCCGCGGAGACCTCAAGGCCCCGCACGTGACGCTGCGCTCCTTCGGACCCCTGCGGCTCGCCGCCCGCCAGCGGACCATGGAGTGTCCGGGCGCAGTACGTGTCCTGCCGCCTTTCCATTCGCGGCGGCACCTGCCGTCCAAGCTGCGGAAGCTCCGCGAACTCGACGGAAAAGCTGCCGTGCAGATCCGCGGGGCGGGCACCGAGTTCGATTCCCTGCGTGACTACGTCCGGGGCGACGACGTACGTTCCATCGACTGGCGGGCCACCGCCCGCCGTTCCTCCGTCGTCGTCCGCACCTGGCGTCCGGAACGCGACCGGCGCGTAGTGATGGTCCTGGATACGTCCCGGACCTCGGCAGCGAGGATCGACGACGAGACCCGCCTCGATACCGGCATGGAAGCTGCGCTGCTGCTCGGCGTCCTGGCCGAGCGCGGCGGTGACCGGGTTGACTTCCTGGCCTTTGACCGCCGGACCCGTGCCTGGGCAGGATCTGCCGTACAGGGCAACCTGCTGGGACAGCTGGTCCAGGCCATGGCACCGCTGGACGCGGAGCTTATCGAGATGGACTGGCCGGCCGTGCCGGCGCAGGTCCGCGCCGTCACCGCACACCGGTCCCTGGTGGTGCTGCTGACCTCGCTGGACGGCGGTGCCCCGGAGGAGGGACTCCTTCCCGCCGCCGCGCGGCTTGCCAACGACCATGTTGTGGTGGTGGCGGCTGTCCGCGACCCCCAGTTGGGCACCATGCTCCGGGACCGCGCCGACGCCACCGGGGTTTTTCGTGCCGCAGCAGCCGAACGCGCGCTCCTTCAGCGCGCCGCTGTCAGCGCGGAGCTCCGCCGCCTCGGGGTGGAAGTGGTGGACGCCGAACCGCACCAGCTGCCCCCGCGGCTGGCAGACATGTACATCAGGCTGAAAGCGGCCGGTAAATTGTGAAGCCGGCAGAGTTTTTTGAGCAGGAGGATCTTCATGAACGTACCGATCTACCAGCAGGTTCTCGGGGCGGAATTTACCAGGCTGCAGCCTGAACTGCAGGAGTACTTCTCCCTGGTGCCCGGCTCCGGCCGGTACGGCGTGGGCGAAGGCACGTTCGACGTCGTTGGCTGCCGGCAAGAGTGGCTGCGGCCGCTGTTACGCCTCACCGGCGGAGAGGAAGCGTTCTTTCCGGAATACGGTGAGAACGTCCCGTTCCGGATCGAAAACCACGCCCACCAGGATCCGTTTGGCCGCTCCAGCCTGACCGCCCGGCGCGAGATCCGGTTACCCGGCCGGACCCGCATCTTCCAGGACACCACCAGCGCCACCAGCCGTAACGGGAGCCCGCAACTGGTGGACTACGTGGGCCGCTACCGGCGGTTGGTCACGGACCTGAACCTCAGCGTCACGGCAGGGGGAAGGCTGCGGGGCGTGTCGGAAGCATCCCGGCTTTTCCTCGGCCCGCTCCGCGTGCCACTTCCGGCACCGGTGGATGCCAAAGCCTACGCCGAGCAATGGTGGGACCCCGCAGAAGGTGCCAACGGCCGGCACCGCATCCAGGTCAAGGTCATCCAGCCGCAGATCGGCCTCGTCCTGGTGTATGCCGGCAGCTTCGACTACCGGCTGCGTCCCTACACCGGGGGCAACCCGGCCCGGAGCTTCCTGCCGCGCTACGCCCAGCCGGACCGCTGGGAAAACCGGGTCTGAGGCGCGTGGCCGCCGGCGCCCCTGCCGGCCAGCCACGGCAGGCTAGCCCAGGGCGACCTGGTTCAGGCCGTCCGCCACCTGGGTCAGCCTGCCCAGCACGGCGGTGGCCTGCGCGGGGCTGTGACCGGCAAGCCCCGCTGAGGGGGTGACCCGGAGGCTGGCCAGGGACGACGCCGGGAGGCCAAGCTGCCGCCACGGGCGCCATACCGACTCGACGCAGTCCGCCACTTTGGGAAGCTGACCTGCTGCAACGTCAAGGGCTCCGGCCCACACCCGTTTGCCGGCCTCGACCGCTCCCGCCAACTGCTCCCACTGTCGGGACGTCAGGGCTTTGAGCGGCACCGCGATGCCGTCGGCTCCGGCATGCAGGATCTGGTCGAACGGGGCCTCAACTTCAGGCACCGACACCACCACTTCCGCGGCACCGGCTGCGCGGAGTGCGTCCATCACCAGGCGCCAGGATTCCCGCGCTTCGGAGGCGGCGACGGCACGCAGGGTGCGGTAGCCGCTGGCAGTGGGAATGGTTCCTGCCAGCACGGCGGCAACATCGGGTTCGTCGAGCTGAACTACGAGCCGCGCACCGGGAACGGCAGCCGATACCCGGGCGAGGTAGCCTCCGACGCCGGCAGCGAGTGAGGCGGTGAGGTCCCGGCGCGCGCCGTAATCAAGCAAGGCCCGCTCCCCGTTGTGCAGATGCAGACCCGCCGCCAGGGTGAGCGGGCCCACCAGCTGGAGCTTGATCTCCTCCGCGGATGCGTCCTCGGCCCCTGCTACGTCAGCCAGGACGTTGATGTCCGTGGAGAGCGCCGAGGCTGCGCGGCGGAAGTCCTTGCCGGGGCGGTCCACGAGGCGCCACCCGTACGGCTGGACGTCGACGGCCAGTTCCTCCAGGAGGGAGGCGGTGCGCCCCAGGGCATCGGAGCCCACCCCGCGGGCCGGCAGTTCGGCGAGGAACGGCAGGTGCGGGCTGCCGAGTTCACCCCGGATGATCCGGGCGGCTTCGAGCGGGTCCTCCCCGGGCCATGGTCCCAGTCCCGTTGCCGTGACTTCCGCAGGCGGAGCTTTATCCGGCAGCGCGGCGCCGCGGACGGGTTCGTGCCGTTCGCCCACGGTCACGCGAGTGCTGATGCCTGCGGGTGCTGGCCGGACGCAGCCTGGTGGTCCTCAGCAATCGCTTCGTGATGGCGGATGACTTCACCGATGATGAAGTTCAGGAATTTTTCCGCGAAGGCAGGATCGAGGTGGGCATCTTCGGCAAGCCGGCGGAGCCTGGCAATCTGCGCGGTTTCGCGTCCTGGATCTCCCGCAGGGAGGCGGTGGGCGGCCTTCAGGAAGCCCACCTTCTGCGTGGCTTTGAAGCGCTCTGCCAGGAGGTACACGAGGGTCGCATCGATGTTGTCGATACTGGAGCGGATGGACAGCAGTTCAGCCATCACCGAATTGTCCACCTGGCCGGCCAACGAACTGGCGGAGGGGTCGTAATCGTCGGAGTCAGGAGAGGGAAGGTTGTGCTGCGTCATGATCCCAGTCTATGGGCAGCCGGCCCAATGATCCGGGTGTTAAGCGCCGGCGCCGGATGTCGCCCGGCCCCGGCGCTTGCCCACCATGCTGTGCCGCTCAGATGCCCAGCAGCGCCCGGTGCTGTTCCCGGCGTCGTGCCTGTTCCTCGGGGTCAGGGACCGGCAGCGATGCAATCAGCCGCTTGGTGTAGTCATGCTGTGGGTTGCCCATGATATGGCTCCCGATCCCCTGTTCCACCAGCCTGCCCTTGTAGAGCACGCCAACCCAGGAGGAGAGGATGTCCACCACTGCAAGGTCATGGCTGATGAAAAGGCAGGCGAACTCGAACTCCTGCTGGATGTCCTTGAACAGCTCCAAAACCTTGGCCTGCACCGAAACGTCCAGGGCCGACGTCGGTTCATCCGCTATCAGCAGCCGGGGGTTCAGGCTCAGGGCCCGTGCCAGCGAGGCCCGCTGGCGCTGCCCGCCGGACAGCTCGTGGGGGTACCGGGCAGCATACGACGCCGGCAGCTGGACTGATTCGAGCAGCTCGCCGACGCGTTTGCGCACCTGGGCGGGGCTTGGCCGGGTGTGGATCACCATGGGCTCGGCGATGCATTCGCCGATGGTCAGCTGCGGGTTGAAGGACGCGGCCGGGTCCTGGAAGACGAAGCCGATGTCCTTCCGGAGCGGTTTGAAGGTGCGTTCGCGAAGGTTCAGCATTTCGTAGCCCAGGACTTTCAGGCTGCCTCCGGTGGTCCTGTTGAGCCCGGCGATGGCCCTGCCGATGGTGGTTTTTCCGGAACCCGACTCCCCCACCAGCCCGAAGACCTCGCCCCTCGACAGCGTGAAGCTGACCCTGTCCACGGCCTTGAAGGCCGGCGTTCCCAGCCTGCCCGGGTACTCGATGGTCAGATTGTTGGCTTCCACCAGGACGTCCTCATCCTGGTGGGCCCGGCTGGTCAGTCCTTCCGATGCAGAGTTATGCCCCAGGTGCGGCACCGCGGCGAGCAGCTTCCGGGTGTAATCCTGCCGCGGTTCGGCAAACAGGGTGCGGGCCGGAGCCTCCTCGACGACGTCCCCCTGGTACATCACCACCACGCGGTCGGCCAGGTCCGCCACCACCCCCATGTTGTGCGTGATGAGCACGATCGAGGTGCCGTACTTGTCCCGCAGGTCTCTGAGGAGTTCCAGAATCTCGGCCTGGACCGTGACATCCAGTGCGGTGGTAGGCTCGTCGGCAACAATCAGGCCGGGGTTGAGCGCCAGCGCCGCTGCAATGACAACCCGCTGCTTCTGCCCTCCGGAAAACTGCTGGGGGTAGTAGTTGACGCGGTGCTCAGGATCGGGAATTCCCACCTTGCGCAGGGCCTCAATGGCCCGGGACTTGGCTTCTTTGGCGGAAACCCGCTTGCCACTCTCACGGCCGGCGTGCGCCCTGATGCCTTCGGCGATCTGCCATCCGACGGTGAACACCGGGTTCAGCGCCGTGGACGGTTCCTGGAACACCATGGCCACATCCCTGCCCCGGATCTGGCGGAGGCGGGCGGCACTGACACTGATCACGTCAGCCCCGTTGATCACCACCGCGCCCGAGCTGCTGGCTGTTTCCGGGAGCAGGCCCAGGATGGTCTTGGCGGTGACCGTCTTGCCGGACCCGGACTCCCCCACAATCGCGAGCACTTCCCCCTTCCTGACTTCCAGGCTGACGTCCTTGACGGCATGCACGGGCCCGCCGTCGGTGGCGAAAGTGACCTGAAGGTGGTCGATGTCCAGGACCGGACGGCCCCCGTCGAGCTCTCCGTCGCCGGAATGCCCCGCGTCCAACGGGTCGATATTGACGGTCATGATGCCCTCACTTCTGTTGCGATGGCTGCGGTGTCCACCGGCGCCGGGGAACTGCCGCCTGTGCTCTTGCGGCCTCGGAGGCGCGGATCGTTGAGGTCGTTGATGCTTTCGCCCACCAAGGTCAGGCCCAGTACGGTCAGCACGATGGCCATGCCCGGGAACAGGCCTGTCCACCAGATTCCGGAGGTGGTGTCGGCGAGCGCCTTGTTCAGGTCGAAGCCCCATTCGGCGGCCGAACTGGGCTCGATGCCGAAGCCAAGGAAACCCAGCCCCGCCAGGGTCAGGATTGCCTCGGACGCGTTGAGGGTGAAGATCAGGGGCAGGGTTCGGGTGGCGTTGCGGTAGATGTGGCGGCTCATGATCCGAATGTTGGAGGCACCCACCACCTTGGCGGATTCGACAAAGGGTTCCGCTTTCAAGCGCACGGTCTCGGCCCGAATCACGCGGAAGTACTGCGGGATAAAAACGAGCGTGATAGCGGTTCCGGCCGCGAAGATGCCACCCACCAGGCTCGACTGGCCGCCACTGATCACGATGGCCATCACGATCGCCACCAGCAGTGAGGGGAATGCGTAGACGGCGTCGGCGATCACCACCAGGATCCGGTCGAGCCAGCCGCCGATGTATCCGCTCACCAGGCCCAGGACAACGCCGACCACGATCGACATGGCCACGGCGACGACAATTACCAGGATTGCTGTCTGCGCGCCCCAGATGACACGGGACAGGACATCGTATCCGCTCACCGTCGTTCCCAGCAGGTGCTTCCCGCCCGGGGCCTGCTGCGTGGGAAAGCTGCCGTCGTCGTCGGAAAGCTGGGAGAAGCCGTACGGCGCGAGCAGCGGCGCGAGCAGGGCGGTCAGGACGAAGGCGCCGGTCAGGACCAGTCCGGCCACCAGCATGCCGCGCTGGAGTCCTACGCTCTTGTTGAAGTGGGAGATGACCGGCAGGCGCCGGTACCACGGTGCCCGCGGACTTTCCATCGGGACGGGAACGGCTGGAATGCTCATGTCAGTACCTCACGCGGGGATCGATCAGCGCGGCGATAATGTCCACGATGAAGTTGGTCAAGGCGACGATGATGGCGAGCAGCACCACGATGCCCTGGACCGCCACGAAGTCGCGTGCTGTGAGGTAATTGGCCAGCTGGAATCCCAGGCCCTTCCACTCGAACGTAATTTCGGTCAGTACCGCGCCGCCGAGCATCACAGCGATCTGTAGCCCCATCACGGTGATGATCGGGATCAGTGCGGGCTTGTAGGCATGCTTGGTGACCAGGCGGTATTCGCTTACTCCCCTGGAGCGCCCGGCCTCCACGTAATCCCTGCCCAGGGTGCCGATGACGTTGGTCCGGACAAGGCGGAGGAAAATGCCGGCGGTCAGCAGGCCGAGGGCCACCGCAGGCAGCACGGCGTGGGCCAGGACATCGCCGAGCGCGGCCATGTTTCCGCTTCGGAGCGCGTCCAGCCAGTAGATCCCGGTGGGGGCCTCCAGCGAGGTCAGGGCTAGTTCGCTGGGCGTCTTCGCCCTGCCAGCAACCGGGAGCCAGCCCAGCCACACTGAGAACGTCAGCTTCAGCAGCATGCCCGCAAAGAACACGGGTGTGGCGTAGCAGAGAATGGCGAACACCCGCAGGACCGCGTCCGCGGCCTTGTCCCGGCGGTGGGCTGCGACCAGGCCCAGGGGGATTCCCACCAGCAGGGCAACGAGCAGCGCGTTGATGCTCAGTTCCAGGGTGGCGGAGCCGTAGGTGGTCAGCATTTCGACGACGGCACGGTTGTCCGTAAGGGTACGGCCGAAGTTGCCGGTGGCCAGCTGGCCAAGGTATTCGAAGTACTGGACCAGGATGGGCCGGTCATAGCCGGCCGCCTGGATGCGTTCCTGGAGCTGGTCGGCAGGCAGTCGGCCGCCCATGGCCACAGTAATGGGGTCACCGGTAATCCTCATCAGGAAGAAGACCATGGTGACGAGGATGAAGATCGTGGGGAAGATCAGCAGGAAACGGATCAGGATGTACTGGCCGAGTCCCCCGCCGGAAGATTTTTTGGTGGCCGGGAGGAGGCCGTCCGCGTCGCTGGGCGGCGCATCAATCAAAGTGGTCATGGTACCTCAGGGTTGTCTGGGCGCCGGCTGCTGCCCGCACCATTAACCAGCACGTTGGGGCGGGACGCCTGGCGGGCGTCCCGCCCCATGTGCGGTGGTCGTCGAATGGTCGGCAGGACCTACTTGGACATCACGCCAAGGCGGGTCTTGAACGACGGGTCGAGGGTTTTTTCAACGCCCTGGACATCCGTTCCTGCCACCATGACCTGGGCACCCTGCAGCAGCGGCAGCGTGGAGAGGTCCTTGGCAATGGCTTCCTGGGCCTGGCCCAGCAGCTCACTCCGTTCCGCCTTGTCGGTGGTGACCAGCTGCTTATTGACGACCTCTGTCACGGCCGGGTTTTCGTAGTGGTTGCCGAGGAAGTTCCCGGGGATGAAGAACGGCGTGAGGTAGTTGTCCGCATCCGAGTAATCAGGGAACCAGCCCAGCTGGTACACGGGGTAGGCATCTGCCCTGCGTTCCTTGGTGTAGGTGGTCCACTCCGTGGACTTGAGGTCAACCGTGAAAAGCCCCGACTTCTCGAGCTGTTCCTTCACCAGGGCGTACTCATCCGCAGCAGACGTACCGTACCTGTCGGTGTACTGCAGCTTCAGGTCCACCACGGACGTCACTCCGGCGTCGGTGAGGACCTTCTTGGCCTTGTCCAGGCTGGGTTTGCCGCTGCCGTCACCGTAAAGGCTCTTCAGCGGCTCGGTTGCGCCTTCGAATTCCTTGGGCACGTAGGAGTAGACCGGGGTGTACGTGTTCTTGAAGACCTGCGACGCGATGACGTCCCGGTCCACCAGGTGCGCAATGGCCTGCCGGACAGCCAGTGCCTTGGCGGGATCGGCGTCGGGCGTTTTGGCGCCGAAGGGCATGGTGTCGAAGTTGAACACCATGTAGCGGAGTTCTCCGCCGGGACCCTTGTGGACCTTCACGTTGCTGTCCGACTCGAGGTCAGCAACGTCAGTTGCGGTCAGGATCCGGCCGGCAACGTCAATGTTGCCTTGCTGGACATCGAGCTTGAGGTTGTTCGGGTCGGCGTAGTGCTTGAGCGTAGCGCCGTCGTTGGCAGCCTTGCCCAGCAGGCCCTGGTAGTCGGCGTTGGGCTTGAAGCTGACCAGTTCGTTCTTCTTGTAGCTGTCGATGGTGTACTGCCCGGCGAAGGGTTTGGCCGCGACGATGGCGTCGTCGTCCAGGATCTTGTCCGCGGGAAAGACTTCCTCATCCACGATGGGGCCCGGGTTGGAGGCCAGCACTCCTGGAAAGACCTGGTCGTTGCCGGCTTTCAACGTGAAGACCACGGTGCTGGGGTCAGTGGCCTCGATCTTTTCCATGTTGGCCAGCAGCGACGCGGGGCCGTTGGGGTCGTCGATTTTCTTGACCCGGTTGAAGGAAAAGACAACGTCGGAGGAGTCCAGTGTGTGGCCGTTGGCAAACTTCAGGTCCGGCTTCAGCTTCACCGTGTATTCGGTGGGGCTGGTGAAGGAGGCCGACTCTGCAATGTCCGGGGTGGCGTCGGCTGTTCCCGGAGCGTAGTTGAGCAGGAAGGGGTAGATCTGGTTCATCACCATGAAGGATCCGCCGTCGTAGGAGCCGGCGGGGTCGAGCGTGACCACTTTGTCAGTCGTTCCATAGGTGATGGCGCCGCCGCCGGCGCCCTCGGTTGCCGTTCCGCCGCCGCCGGAGGGGCCCGTGCAGGCCGTCAGTGCGAGGGCGGAGATGCCTGCCAGCGCGATGGCGCCGTGCAGAGCTTTGTTGCTCTTCGTCATCTGTGAACTTTCTGTTCGATGAGTACGCGCCCGCCGAGGATGTGGGTGCCTCTGCTCAGGCGGGCAGCGCGTTACTGATGGGTAGATTCAATCAGAGAGTCAACCCCCGGGACGGCCCATTGTGTGAGTTGAGACACAAAATTTACCTGGCGCATCCGCAGCCCCGGTTTTAGGGGCAGTCCGCCGGCAGGAAGGTAGAAAAAACGCCGCCCCGGGAAACCGGGGCGGCGCTTGGAAAAGTGTTCAGTTACAGCGCGGCGCGCTGCAGGGACCGGGCAACGTCGATGGTTGCCTGGCCGAGGACGCGGCTGCCTTGGTAGAGGACAACCGTCTGGCCGGGCGCCACGCCACGCAGGGGGTCGGTCAGCCTGATGACCAACTGGCCGGCGGCGCCGCCTTCTCCTGCTTCCATCCGGGCAGTCGCCGGCACGGGGTCGCCGTGCGCGCGAACCTGCGCGTAGCAGTCGAATTCCGCACCGGACTCCACCTCCGCGATCGGCAGGCCCGCCCAGGAGACCTTAATGCCCCGGATCTCGTCGATGGCCAGGAGCGCCTCCGGTCCCACCACCACCTTGTTTTCCTTCGGCCGGATCTCCAGGACGAAGCGCGGCTTTCCGTCGGCGGCCGGTGTGCCGAGCTTCAGGCCGCGGCGCTGGCCCACGGTGAACGCGTTTGCGCCGGGATGCTCACCCACTTTGGTGCCTGTTTCGTCCACGATGTCGCCGGTGGTCATGTCGATCTTCTCCGCGAGCCACCCGGCGGTGTCGCCGTCGGGAATGAAGCAGATGTCGTGGCTGTCGGGCTTGTTGGCCACCGAGAGTCCGCGGCGCTCCGCCTCGGCCCGGACCTCGGCCTTGGACGGAGTGTCGGCGAGCGGGAACATGGAGTGCTTGAGCTGTTCGTGGGTCAGGACGCCGAGGACATAGCTTTGGTCCTTGGCCCAGTCCGCGGCGCGGTGCAGCTCACGGTTCCCGTCGGCGTCTTCGATCACCTTCGCATAGTGTCCGGTGCATACGGCGTCGAAGCCCAGGGCAATGGCCTTTTCCAGCAGGGCAGCGAACTTGATCCGCTCGTTGCAGCGCATGCAGGGGTTGGGCGTACGGCCGGCTGCGTACTCGTCGATGAAGTCCTGGACGACGTCTTCCTTGAAGCGCTCCGAGAAGTCCCACACGTAGTAGGGGATGCCCAGGACGTCACACGCGCGCCAGGCGTCGCGGGAATCCTCGATGGTGCAACAGCCGCGGCTGCCGGTACGCAAGGTGCCTGGCATCCGCGACAGCGCCAGGTGGACCCCGACGACGTCATGCCCCGCCTCAACGGCGCGGGCGGCGGCTACGGCGGAGTCAACTCCGCCGCTCATGGCTGCTAGAACTCGCATGCTGGCTTTCTGTCGGGGAAGGCTGCGGCCCCATGGCCGGGACCGTGCGGACCGCCGGGCAGGGTCCCGGATACGATCGTCGCCTATCTATTCTACGGCCTCGTGTAAAGGAGCACGGCGGCAGCGCGGTCAGCCGGCAGCCCGTCCCTGCCGGGCGATGGTGCCTGCAGTCTGGATGGAGGACTCGTGGCCGGCCATACCTGCCTGCCGGGCACGTGCATAGGCGTCCGGAAGGGCGTTCAGCAAGGCGTCGACGTCGGCGTCGGTGGAGGCATGGCCGAGAGTGAACCGCTGCGCGCCCCGCGCCGTTTCCTCGTCAAGTCCCATGGCCAGCAGGACGTGGGACGGGCGCGGCACACCGGCCGTGCACGCCGATCCGGTGGATGACTCAACCCCGGCAAGGTCCAAAAGGAAAAGGAGGGAATCCCCTTCGCAGCCCGGGAAGGTGAAATGCGCATTGCCCGGGAGCCGCCGCCCGGTGCCTGGCGCTCCGCGCAGGACGGCCTCCGGCACCCGCTCGAGCACCCCTTTGATCAGTCGGTCGCGGAGGGCCGTGATCCGGGCGGCTTCACGGGGCAGCGCTGCAGCAGCAGCCTCTGCGGCCGCTGCGAAAGCTGCAATCGAGGCCGTATCCAAGGTGCCGGAGCGGACGTCCCGTTCCTGCCCGCCTCCGTGCTGGACGGGGGTCAGCTTGACCGTCCGCCCCAGCAGGAGGGCGCCCACACCCACCGGTCCCCCGATCTTGTGCCCGGAGATGGACATGGCATCCAGGCCGGACGCCTTGAAATCCACGGGGAGCGAACCGAACGCCTGCACGGCATCCGAGTGCACGGGAACGCGCGCAGCATGGGCCAGTTCCACGATCCGATGGACCGGCTGGATGGTGCCCACCTCGTTGTTGGCCCACATAACGGTGACCAGCGCGATGGTGCCCGGATCCCGGGACAGCTCACCTTCAAGGAATTCGAGGTCCACCCCGCCGTAGCCGTCCACCGGCAGCCACGTCACGTCGGCGCCCTCGTGCCGCTCGAGCCACTCCACGGTGTCCAGGACCGCGTGATGTTCGACGGCGGAACAGAGGATGCGCCGCCGCGCAGGGTTCTCTGCCACCCGGGCCCAATACAGGCCCTTGACAGCCAGGTTGTCCGATTCGGTGCCGCCGGACGTAAAGATCACCTCTGATGGATGGGCGCCGGCAGCAGCGGCGACGGCCTCCCGGGCATCCTCAACTGCCCTGCGCGCCCGCCGGCCGGAACCATGCAGCGAGGAGGGGTTTCCGGTGCGGGCAAGTTCACGCGTCAGGGCAGCCAGAGCCTCAGCCGAAAGCGGGGTGGTGGCAGCATGATCGAGGTAGACGGGCACCTTGCAATTCTAGCCCTTGGGCCGGTTGCCGCCCGGCGCCGGAGGCCCTGCCACCTGATCTGCCGGGACAATCCGGGCACAGCAGTAATCCGGTATATCCGCTCCCGCCACGCGTTCCTCCGAGGTGCCGGAACCCACCGCCGCGCCCCGCAGGAACGCGCCGTTCATGGAGCACACCACGCCGGTGTGCGTCCGGGAAAGCCGGTGGAAGGGGCAGTTCGGCAGCAGGAACCCGCCCTCACCGTCCGGTTCCGGCCGATATCCGGTTGCGGCGAGGAACCGCTCCAGGGATTCGGCTCCCTCGGCCAACTCCCGGCCTTTGTGGAAGGCGATGTCCCGGAGTACCTCTCCTGCCGGTTTGCCGGTCTCCTGGGACCTCTCGATGGCGGCGGCCAGGAGCTCGCCTGCAAAGTCGTAATTCCGGTCAGGCACCGAGGCGCCGATTTCGCCTGCTGTGCTCCGGTACATCTTTGCAGGCCTCCCGGACCCGGGGCCGGTTTTTCCCGGCGGCTTGTGGAATTCAACGGCCAGCAGGCCGTCCTGGACCAGCCGGTCCAGGTGGAAGGACACGGTACTCCTCGGAATGCCCGCGGCCCGGGCGGCATCGTCGCGGCTAACGGCATGCGGCGCCGCCGCCACGAATTCGAAGAGCTGGAGCCGCTTTTCGTCTGCCAGGGAGGCGAGCGCAGCCATCCTGTCTGCCCAAGGGAGCCTGGTCATTCCACCCCAATCCAAAGTCAAGATCTCTTGATTATAGACCTGCTCGCTTCTAAAATTGTTATATCTACTTTTAGAAGGAGTTGCCATGAAAACCGCATCCGCAGTGCATGCCCATCACCTCCCGGCAGTTCAACCTGCACGGCAGGCTTTCCTGCTGCTGCGAACTGTGTTTACCGTTGCGCCGATCATCTTCGGCCTGGACAAGCTCACCAACATCCTGGCTGACTGGACGATCTACCTTGCTCCGCAGGCCACCGCGATCGTGCCGATCCCCGCCCAGACCTTCATGTACGTGGTGGGGGCAGTGGAGATTGCCGCCGGTATTATCGTGGCCATCCGCCCGCGGTTTGGTTCGCTCCTGGTGGCGGCCTGGCTGGCCGGCATCATCATCAACCTCCTCCTGCTGGGGAGTTTCTTCGACGTCGCACTGCGCGACTTCGGGCTTCTGGTGGCAGCGCTGGTTTTGAACCGCCTCTCCCGGCCTACAGGAGTGCGCACGGAGTAACTGTGCGCATTGACTACAGCAGAAAAGACCTGCCGGCAGTTGGATATCCAGCGGCCGGCTCTTCCTTTTAAGTGCCCAGGAAGCTGGATGCACAGGAAGCTAGTTCGACGGCGGCAGCACCGGCAGGAACGAGGCTACGTCTGCCCGCGCTGCGGCGAGCGATGCCGCATCGGGGCAGGACACGGAGACATAGACGGACGAGCCGGCGGTGGCGAAGAGCCGGGCCAGGACGACCGCTGCCTTCCCGCCCCGCGGTGCAGCCTGCTCCAGGGCCAGGACTTCCACCCGGCGCACCGGCGCGTCACGGTCATTTCCCCAGCGAAGGGTGTCTGCCTTCAGGGAGTCCGGCAGCAGGGTCGGATCAAGGTATTCGAAGAGCGCCGCCGTTGATTCACGGTCATCGCCCCGCGCAAGGGCGCCTTGGTTGCTGCGGACTTTGGCAGCCACGAGGCACCCGTCCGCTTTTGCGTACTGGCTCTCGCCAGCGACATTGTCCTTAACCTGCTTCCAGCCAGGCGCATCCTTCAACCCATCCGATATCCCCACGGGGACGTCGCGGGCAAGGGTCCCGCCGGCTGCGAAGGGAAGATCCTGCCCGGCCACGGCGTCAGCGTCATGGCCGGGGGTAATGGTGGGAGTAGCCAGGACCGGAGTGCTTTCCACCACGTCCGGTGCCGCCGGATCCCGCACCTCCACGCTGCATCCGCTCAAAAGGACGGCGACCAGGGCGCCTGCCAGCGCCGCCCCCAGCCACTTCCCGCCAGCCGCCCGTACCGTCGTCGGCATTGTCATGTCCCCCACTGCTTCATGCCACGGCCCCGCCGGCCGCGCATGCACGAGTCTAGACTGCAGCTCCCGCCGGGAACCTGCACAGCCCAAGCACTCGTTGTCAGGACAGGGCGGGCCGCTGTGCTGGCTAGACTGGGCTGGCTTGGCTCCCCCGCGGGCCGGCCATACAGAAAAGGATGAGTGTTTGACCGAGAGCAGCAGCTCCCACTACCAGGTCCTTCAGGTAGCCGTTACGGCCACTGAGAAGGAAATCAAGGTGGCTTACCGCCGTGCTGCCCGCACCGCCCATCCGGACCACGGCGGTGACGCTGCCGCGTTCCGCCGGGTGACGGCCGCATATGAGACCCTCATTGATCCCCAGCGCCGTAAAGCCTACGACCGTTCGTATGCGGCGGGCCCTGTCCGGGGCAATGCTGCTGACGATGAGCCGCACTTTGATGCTCCTCCCGCCGGCAGCCGGGCGTCGGCCACAGTCCACCGGCCTGGCAGCACCCGCAATACCGCGGGGGATCCGCCTGTCTACGTGCCGCCGTTCACGCCCGGCACTGTTCCGCTGATTCCACCGGCTCAGGCCAGCCAGCAGGTGCACGGTATGCCCCGGAAACGCGGCATCTTTGGAGCCGAAGCACGGATCCAGCGGGAGATGCGCACTGTCCAGCTCCTGACCCGCCAGGTGTTGCCCGCCATCCCCGCCGCCCGGCTCATCAACGGCCTGCAGTCGCCGGCGGACAACAGCCACATCGACCATGCCGTGCTGTCGGGCTACCGGCTCGCCCTGATTAATTCCATGCTCCTGCCCAAGGGGGCGTACGCCTGGGACGGCAGGACCCTGAACCATGGGACGCGCACCATCGCGCCGCCGCAGCTGGCCCACCTTGTTCGGGCGATGCAGGACATCTTCCCGGAACTGAACGTCACCGGCTGGACAGTGGTTTTGAGCCCCAGCGGGAACCTGCACGAGCCGGTCATCGACCATCACCGCCGCCCCGCAGGTGCACTCGAAACAGTACAGGTCGTCAACGGTGCCGGCATGGTGCGCGGGCTCAAGGAGTTCCTTGCCTCCGGGCCGGCGCCCAATACCGTGAACGTGCCCGTCCTGGCCCGGTTGCTGCGCGGCATGCACTGACAGCGGTCGCTAGGATGGGAATGTGTTCCGCATCCTCTTCCACGCCCCTGAAATTCCCGGCAATACAGGTAACGCCATAAGGCTTGCCGCCATCACCGGGGCTGAGCTGCATCTCGTGGAACCACTGGGTTTCGATTTTTCAGACGCCAAGCTGCGCCGCGCCGGGCTCGATTACCACGACCTCGCCGTGGTCACGGTGCATAAGAACATCGAGGACGCCTGGCAGCACCTGCAACCCGAACGCGTTTATGCGTTTACTTCCGATGGAGCGGCCAGCTACACGGACATCGCGTACCAGCCGGGCGACGTCCTGATGTTCGGGCGGGAGTCCGTGGGCCTCCCGGAGGAACTGAAAACGGACTCCCACGTCACCGCCACGGTGCGGCTGCCCATGCTGCCTGCCCTGCGTTCCCTGAACCTGGCCAACGCCGCTTCCATTGCCGTCTACGAGGCGTGGCGGCAGCAGGGGTTTGCCGGCGCGCGGATCTGAGGCCTTCCCTATGGCGGCCGGGGGGAAAAATCTTCCGGCGCCGCCCATCCACCCATGCAGCAGCCCCGAATCACTCCTGAGAACATTTCACGGGATCGAGGAGCGGCAGGTGACACTTCTGGAAGCAGGGTCCAGGACCAAAAGCCGCAGCCGCACAGGCACTGCTGAGGATTCACCGCCGGGAGACTTATGCTTGGAAGTAATGGAAACTCCCAACGCGCCACATTCCGAGGCTCCTGCCGCGGTAACCGATCCGCCGGCTGACCTCAGCCAACGCCTTGTAATCCTTTTGGAAGGCATAGCCCGTGGGGACCAGGCGGCCTTTGCGGAGTTCTACCGGCTCACGTCCCGGAGGGTGTTCGGCATGGCCCGCCGGGTTCTGATTGACCCTGAGCTTAGCGAGGACACAACCCAGGAGGTCTTCCTGCAGGTGTGGCAGAACGCGGCGAAGTTCGACCGCCAGGCAGGAAGCCCGCTGTCCTGGTTGATGACCATTTCGCACCGGCGCGCGGTGGACAAAGTCAGGTCCTCGCAGTCCTCAACGGACCGGGAAGCGAAGTACGGTGCCAGCACGCAGGACATCGATCATGACAGCGTTTCTGACGAAGTTGGAAGCAGGCTGGAAGCTGAAGCCGTGGCCCGCTGCCTCGGAACATTGACCGAAACACAACAGGAGTCCGTACGCCTCGCATACTATGGCGGCCTCACCTACCGGGAGGTCGCAGAACGGCTGAACGCGGCAGTACCCACCATAAAGTCCCGCATCCGCGATGGACTGATCCGATTGAAGACCTGTCTGGGGGTGAGTTGAGATGACAGAAATGAACCATGGGCGCAACGGCCGCTCCGGCTCGTTCGGCGATACCGTTGCCATGGACCTCGCGTCCGGCAGGGCCGTTGACCTGGCTGAGCTGTATGCCCTGGACGCCGTGACGGATCACGAACGGCAAGCCATTGAGGATTACATCTCCACCGCCCCGGAAGCAGAACGGCTCGCATTCCAGGAGCGGGTGCGGCAGGCGCGCGAGACGCTGGCCAGGACTTTCCACGTTGAAGAGGAACCTCCGGCCGATCTGTTCAACCGGATTGTGGCCCAGTTGCCGCCCCAGGACGGCGTGCACCGGGAAGACGTGCACCGGGACGACTTGCTGGCGGACGCCCAAACCGGCGCCACCGCTGCCGTTCCGCCCGCTGCCGTGCCCGTAGCCGGCGACGAGCTCGCCAAGGCCCGCCAGCGCAGGGAAGAACGGCGCCGGCCCGGTGCCCGCCGTTGGCTTGCCGGAGTGGCAGCAGCTGCAGCGATCGCATTGGGCGGCGTCGGAGTGGGGTCGTACCTCGCGGACCAGAACGACCCCCTGAACCAGGTGGTCCGTGCGGGCGACCTTCGCGAGGCATCGGTGGATGTGTCCGGGGGCGGCACCGCCACCCTCCTCATCTCCTCCTCCGAGGACGCTGCCGTGGTGAAGATGAATGGCGTCCCCGCTCCGCCTGAGGGCAAGGTCTACCAGATGTGGCTGATTCCCAAGGACGGCTCTGCGCCCGTGTCACAGGGGTTGATGGACGAGGAAGCCCTGTCCAAGCCTGCTGTTGTGCAGGGCATTTCCTCCGCGGCTGCGTTGGGGATAACCGTCGAACCCGTGGGCGGATCCCAGTCACCCACCCTGCCCACGGTCGCCGCCGCACCCTTGGGAGCGTAGCCGGAAAGCGGCAACACGCTGAAGAACGCCCCGTTTCCGGCCAGGAAACGGGGCGTTCCTGTTTATAGAAACAGATTTTAGAAGCCGGCGATTGTTCCGGGACCGTTGACGGCCACAACGTGGAACGCCTCCGCGCTGCGGCCCTCCGGAAGTCCCGCACGGGCCGCGTTTGTCCGCATCCCCTGCCGGACAGTTGCCTCCATGGCTTCCACATCGGGGTGCTGGCTGACGTGGACATGGATCGCCTTCAGCTTGGCTTCCACCTGGCCGGTGACATCCACGAAGTGGTTCTCCCGCTCCTCCGGCCCCGCGTACAGCCAGAGCCACGGCAGCTTGTAGGCTTCAAGCCCTGATTCGGCGAGTTCAGGGTAGGCGAAGGGGTTTTCCAGCGCAGGGTACACCGCCCGGGTGACGGCCTCGCCCACCGCCAGGTGGTCGGGGTGGCTCTTCTGGATGCGCCGCCAGTTCCGTTCCGGATGCATGGACAGCACGACGTCGGGACGGATTTCCCGGATCAGCTTCACCACGCCCCGCATCACCTCGTGCGAGGGTTCGAGGTATCCGTCCCGCTGGTGAAGGTAGTGGATGTCGGTGACGCCCACCAGCCCGGCGGCGCGGCGCTGTTCGGCGTCCCGCATGGCGATGATGTTGGCCCGGTGTGCCGGGTCGAAGCCCCCGGCGTCGCCGTCGGTCATGATGCAGTAGCTGACCTGCACCCCCGCGGCCGTCCAGGCGGCGATGGTGCCTGCGGCACCAAAGTCGATGTCGTCCGGGTGGGCCGCAAAACAGAGCACCCGCCCAACCCGGTCCGTGGCCGGGTTGAACGGGCTCTGTGCCTGCTCGTTGGAGGCAGTCAAGGAATCAGCCTTTTCGCTTCTTGATCTCTTCGGTAGCCTGCGGCAGCACATCGAAGACGTCCCCGATGATGCCGAAATCGGCAATCTCGAAGACCGGCGACTCCGCGTCCTTGTTGACGGCAACGATGACCTTGGAGGTCTGCATCCCGGCCTTCTGCTGGATGGCCCCGGAGATGCCGGCTGAGATGTAGAGCTGGGGGGACACGGTCTTGCCGGTCTGGCCCACCTGTGCGTCATGGCTGATCCAGCCTGCGTCTGTGGCTGCGCGCGACGCTCCCACGGCTGCGCCCAGTGCGTCGGCGAGCTCTTCGACGGGTCCGAAGTCGCCGTCCAGGCCGCGTCCGCCGGCCACCACGATCCGGGCGTCGGTGAGGTCGGGCCGTCCGCTGGCCACCTTCTGCTCGCGGGCGGTGATCCGGGCAGCTGCGGCCGCGGCCGGCACCTCTACGGTGACGGTTTCCGGCGTGGAGGGGGCAGTGGCCGGCTCGGCCGTGATGTTGTTGGCCTTTACGGTCACTACTGACACGGACGTGGTGGCCTTGCAGGAAGTGTTGTAGGAGCCGGCCAGGACGGACTTGTGCGCGGTTCCATCCGCGTCCACGGCTATGGCGTCGGTGATAACGCCGGCGTTCAGCCGGATCGCCACGCGGGCAGCAATCTCCTTGCCCTCGGGCGAGTTGTCCAGCAGGACGATGCCCGCGCCGGTGGTTTCCGCGGCCGCGGCGACGTAGGCAGCCTTCGGGGCAACCAGGAAGTCGTCGAGGTCCTGGGCAGAGGGGCGCACCACAGTGCTGACGCCGTATTCGGCGAAGGCAGCCGCAACGCCGTCGGAAAGCTCCCCGTTGAGGGCCACAGCGCTCTCCCCCAGTGAACGTGCCAGTGTCAGCAGCTCGAGGTAGCTCTTTTTGACGGCAGCGCCCGGGTTGTCAATGAATACAAGTACTTTTGCCATGTCTGTGATCCCTCTTAGAGCAGCTTCTGGGCGGCCAGGAAGTCAACCAGCTTGATGCCGGCATCGCCTTCGTCGGTGATGATGGTGCCCGCGGTGCGGGGCGGGCGTTCCTCTGCATTGATGATGCTGGTCCAGGACCCGGCGAAGCCCACCTGTGCCTGGTCAACGCCAATGTCCGCGAGCGACAGTGTGGTGATGCTCTTGCGCTTGGCGGCGATGATGCCCTTGAAGTTGGGGTACCGGGGCTCATTGATCTGGTCCGTCACGGACACAACGGCGGGCAGGGATGCTTCCACCGTTTCGGAGAACGTATCGGCATCGCGCCGCGCCGTCAGCCTGCCGCCGCTGACCTCCAGCGACGAGGCAAAGGTGACCTGCGGCAGGCCAAGCCGTTCCGCCAGCTGCGCCGGAACCAGGGAGGTTTCACCGTCGGTGGAAGCCATGCCGGTGATCACCAGGTCCACCGGTGCGGACTGGCCCAGGTACCGGACGGTGGCCGCCAATGCGAGGGATGTAGCGGCGGCGTCGGAACCGGCCAGCGCGTCATCGGTGAGGTGGACCCCCTCGGTGGCCCCGATCTGGAGTGCCTTCTTGATGGCGTTGACTGCCCCGGCAGGACCCATGCTCAGGGCGATGACCTGGTTGCCCGCCTTGCTGCCGCCACGTGCCTCGGCGAGCTGCAGTGCCGCCTCGAGTGCGTATTCGTCGAGCTCGGACAGGATGCTCTCATCGCGGTCCGTCGTGTACCCCTCCCCGTTGAGGTGACGGTCGAACTGGGCGTCCGGTACATGCTTGACCAGGACGATGATCTTCAATGTATCTTCCACTGTATTGACAGCAGCCTTCCATGCTTGTGGACAGCCAGCCGGGTGAGGTCGTGGCCGCGGAATGCCCGGCATACGGGTAGCTCCTAGCTAACCATATAGGCCCGCCCCTGCGCCCTCTTCCGTTAACGCCTGTGTCAGCACTCCCTTGACGCCGGTGCCTGGCTTCCCCACGAGGTGGAAACAACGACGGCGACGCCCCCGCCCGAAGGTGGGGACGCCGCCGTCGTACTGCTGCTTCGCGGTTAGCGCCGTACGGCACTTAGCTCGCTGCGGTGCCCAGCGTGACGTCGAACGTCTGTTCCTGGCCGTTGCGCAGGACGGTGATCTTCACTTTGGAACCGCCGGGCTGCTCACGCACAGCCGCGGTCAGTTGCTCAGGTTCACCGACTGCAAGGTCGTTGAACCTCGTGATCACGTCACCCACCCTGATACCTGCCTTGGCGGCTGCCGAGTCCGGTTCCACGGTGGCGACGTCCGCGCCTACAGAGAACTCTGAGGACGCGCTCGTGCCCTTCGGCTTGACGCTGACACCCAGCTGCCCGTGGGAAGCCTTGCCGGTCTCGATGATTTCCCGGGCAACCCGCTTGGCGTGGTTGATGGGGATGCTGAAGCCGACGCCGATGTTTCCGCTCGTGGAGGATGCGCTTGAGCCCGCCGACGCGATGGCCACGTTGACGCCGATAATCTCACCGTTGCTGTTGACCAGGGCGCCGCCTGAGTTGCCCGGGTTGATGGCTGCGTCCGTCTGGATGACGTTGATGGAAATTTGGCCCTGTTCTGCAGTCTGCTGGCTCTGTCCACCGCCCGGAGGCGCGAACTGGAAGCCGCCCTCGTCGTCGCCCTCCGCGTTGTCCCCCTCTTCGGGGGCAGCTGCCGACGCAACACTGATGGTCCTGTTGAGGGTGGAGACGATTCCGTCGGTGACGGTTCCGGTGAGACCCAGCGGAGAGCCGATGGCGATGGCAGTGTCTCCCACGTTCAGCTTTCCGGAATCGCCAAGGGTGGCCGGGGTGAGGCCCGAGCCGGCGTCCACCTTGATCACGGCGAGGTCCGACAACGGATCCGTGCCCACCAGCTTCGCAGGGATGACCCGGCCGTCACTCGAGCGGACCTCAAGGTTCGCATTCGCCGTCTGGCCGTCGAGGGTGACCACGTGGGTGTTGGTGAGGATGTGTCCCTGGTCGTCCAGCACGATGCCCGAACCGGTGCCGCCCGCACTGCCGGTGGAAGCACTGATGGTTACCACGCTGGGTGAAGCCTTCACTGCTGCTGCAGTGATCTCGTTGACCGAGTCCTGGTTGTTGACGATGACGGTGCCGGGCTGGGCGTTGCTGCTGGTGCTGGCCGGGGTTCCGGAGGTACCGAACCATTCAGCGGAGCCCACCGTGGCCACGCCGCCACCCACCAGGCCGGCGGCGAGGATGCTGGCCACCAGCGTGCCGACGCCGAAGCTGGCTTTCCGCCGCGGGGCATCCTTGGGATTCGGCGCGAGGCCCACCGCTCCGCCCTGGAATTCATGCGCACCCTGGGCCTGGTGGCCGATGTCCTGATGGCCGTTGTGCAGCTGGCCCTGGGGACTGTGCTGGGGGTACTGCTGCGTATGCTGCTGACCCTGCCCGTAGTACCCGGACTGGCCGTAGAAAGGCTGGCGCTGGGGATAGTCGGGGCGGGGAGCTCCGGGGAGTTCCTGCGTGGGGTTCGCCCACTGCGGCTGGTCCAGCCTTTCCGTGGGGTACTGCTGAGGAGCCGGGACGTGTCCGCCGTCGGGCTGGTCACCTGCTGCCAGGCGTTGGCTTGCCGCGTCCTCCGCACCGCGGGCTTCCGCATGCTGAGCCTCCGCGGAACCCTCCCCCGGCTGCGGGTGCTGCTGCCACGGATTCCGGTTGCCCGGACGGTTATCCTCGGCGCCCTGTCCGGAAGTGTGGTTCTCAGTCATGGGACTTCCTTTCATCCTCGTCTGCATTAACTATGAACTCATTGGCTGGAACAAGCTCGGATGTTTGCTGAGAGCTTCCTGATGGCCCTTTTTCCCCTGTGCGCCGCCCCCGCATGCGTTTCGCTGGTGGCATATTCCCGCCGATGGACGGGCTGTGGGGTGCACCATAGAATCAAGATGAATTGCCACAGCGACCTGCGGCTTCACACCAAGCGTGGGGGCGCTGCTGGATTCTGAGACGACTGATTCGTCCCGAATCGGTGTCAGGCGTGCTGAAGGGTTGCACATGCGGTCAAAGTTCAAACGTATACTCGCCGTCATCGGCCTCACCGGCCTGCTGGCGGTACCCGCCGGCGCGGCCTGGGCAGAGGACCCGGTGACACTGGATCCAGCGACAAAGATCGTCGACTCCGCAGGCGTCCTTGGCGGTGACAAGTCCGAGGTCGAGGCCGCCATCAAAAAGCTGGGCACCGATCACGCCACCGTGCTCCACGTGGTCACCGTCAAAAAGTTCGAAAATCCAACTGACCGTGAAGCGTGGACGGACGAGGTAGCCAAGAAGGCCGGCCTGGGACCCAACGCATTGATCCTTGCCGTTGCTACCGACACCAGGCAGTACATCCTGAATAAGGGTGGAAGCAAGATCACCGCGGCCCAGGTCGAAAACATCAAGAGCAGCGCTATTGGCCCTCAGCTGGCTAACGGCGACTACGCCCAGGCGGCCGTGAATGCCGCCGAGGCAATTGGCGACGCAGCTGGAGGCGGCAGCGGCAACCTCCCCTCCGGTAATGGGGCCGGCACTGCCGTCCTCGTTGGCACCGGCGTTGTGGCGGCCGGTGGCGCAGGCGCTTACCTGTACTTCCGCAACAAGCGCAAGAAAGCAGCCGGCCAGGCAGCGACAGGCAGCTATGGGCCGCAGGGCGCCGAGCTCGATCCGCTGGCCTCGCTCAGTGTTGAGGAACTGCGCCGCAAGAGCGGCTCCCTGCTGATCGAAGCTGACGACGCCATCAAGTCCAGCGAGCAGGAACTGATGTTCGCGCAGGCACAGTACGGTGATTCCGCCGTTGGCAACTTCACCAAGGCGCTGGACGAAGCCAAGGGCCACATGACGGAATCGTTCAAGCTGCAGCAGCAGTTGGACGACCACATTCCCGACACTGAAGAGCAGCAGCGCACATGGCTTGGCGAGATCATCCGCCGTTCGGAAGCCGCCCTGGCATCCCTGCAGGAACAGAAGGCCGATTTCGATTCCCTGCGGGAGCTCGAGAAGAACGCCCCGCAGGCACTCGCAGCCGTCAATGCAGGAGCCCGTGAAGCAGATGCAAAAATTGCAAGTGCGGAGCAGTCCCTCGGCACCCTGCGCGCCAAGTACGCCGAGAGCGCCCTGACCCAGGTCTCCGACAACATCCTGCAGGCCAAGGAACGCTTGGCCTTCGTCCAGAACGCCACCGCCACCGCACAGCAAAAGCTGGGCGAGGGTGAAGGCAGCCTGGCAGCCGTGGCCGTCCGGGCAGCAGAGGAAAGCCTGCACCAGACCAACGTCCTCCTGGACGCCATCTCCAAGGTCTCGTCCAATCTGGACGAAGCGAGGAACAGCCTCGAGGCAGCAGTGGCTGACACCTCGCAGGACCTTGCCCAGGCAAGGGCAATAATCCAGTCCGGCGCCCACCCCGAGCTGGCCGGTCCGGTGGCAGGTGTGGAAGCGGCACTGGGGCAGGTGAAAGCGGAGATGCAGGGCGGAAAGATCGATCCGATCGCCACCCTCCAGCGCGTTGAGACCGCCCATCAGTCCCTCGACCAGGCGCTGACCGGCATCCGGGACCAGCAGGAGCAGGCGCGCCGTGCGCAGGCATCGCTCCAGCAGACCATCATGTCTGCCCAGGCCCAGATCAGTGCAACGTCCGATTACATCACCGCCCGGCGCGGCGGCGTGGGCACCGAGGCGCGCACCCGGCTGGCAGAGTCGCAGCGGAACCTCGACTATGCGCTGTCCATTGCCCGGACCGATCCGGTCACTGCATTGACCTACGCCCAACAGGCTCACGCGCTCGCTGCGCAGGCGGCCCAGCTGGCACAGGCTGACGTGGACCACTTCGACGGCTACGCCAACCAGGGCTACGGCCGGGGCGGCATGTTCGGCGGCGGTGGAGGTGGCGGCCTCGGCGGCGCCATCCTGGGCGGCATCCTCATTAACTCCATCCTTAACGGAGGCGGCGGCGGGGGCTGGGGCGGCGGCCACAGCGACGGCGGAGGCTGGGGCGGTGACTCGGGAGGCTTCGGCGGCGACATGGGCGGCTGGGGCGGAGACTCCGGAGGCGGCGGCGACTTCTAGTACCAGTAGGACCAAGGCGCCCGCGTGAACCGCCGGGCGCCACGGGCGCAGTACACCCACTGTTCACGGATTTCAGTGGTCATCACAGAGCAGGACGAAAGGTAACACCATGGTTAAGCAGTCCATTTTCGGCCGTGTCGCACAGCTGGCAAAGGCAAACATCAACTCCTTGCTGGATAACGCTGAGGACCCGCAGAAGATGCTGGACCAGATGGTCCGGGACTACACCAACAACATCGCCGAAGCGGAGTCCGCCGTCGCACAGACCATCGGCAACCTCCGCATGCTCGAGGACGACTACAACGAGGATGTCAAGAACTCGCGCGACTGGGGAAACAAGGCACTTGCCGCTTCCCGTAAGGCCGATGAATACCGTGCCAACGGCAATGTGACGGATGCCGAAAAGTTCGACAACCTGGCCAAGGTTGCCCTGCAGCGGCAGATGGCCGCCGAAAATGAGGCCAAGGGCGCCGAACCGAGCATCGCTTCCCAGCGGGAAGTAGTGGACAAGCTGAAGACCGGCCTGGACCAGATGAAGGGCAAGCTCAACCAGCTGACCAGCAAGCGCAACGAACTGGTGGCCCGCTCCAAGACCGCGGCTGCGCAGTCGCAGGTCCACGACGCCATCAAGAGCATTGACATCATGGACCCCACCAGCGAGGTGGGCCGCTTCGAGGAGAAGATCCGCCGCGAAGAGGCGAAGGTCCGTGGGCAGCAGGAACTGGCGGCGTCAAGCCTCGATGCGCAGTTCAACCAGCTCGAGGACCTTGGTGAGCAGGTGGAGATTGAAGCCCGCCTAGCCGCGTTGAAGTCGGGCGGCGCCTCAAAGCCTGCCATCGGCGCAGCCGGCTCTGCCAACTCCGATGAATCCACCACAACTGAAATCGACTACGACAAGCTCTGACGGATAGCAGAAGCAGCCCTCGTGAAGGGCGTTGGGTAAGGGCCGGGGCCGGAAGCTCCGGCCCTTACCCATGGCGCAGGTGTGTAGCGTGGTGGCATGTCTTCTTCCGATGTGACGTCCCTGGTGTGGCTGCGTGACGATCTTCGTTTGGACGACAACCCTGCGTTGTCCGAGGCTGCCGCACTCGGGCTCCCCCTGACGGTGGTGTACATCCTGGACGAGGAGTCCGAGGGAATCCGTGCTCTGGGAGGGGCGGCACGCTGGTGGCTGCACCATTCCCTGGCGGCGCTGTCCGGATCGCTTGAAGCCAAGGGCTCGCGCCTGCTTCTCCGCCGCGGGCCCGCGGCGGAGACCATCAGGGAACTGGCGTCTGAAACCGGCGCTGGCCATTTTTTCTGGAACCGGCGCTACGGCCTTCCGGAGCGCACCGTGGACGCCGCCGTCCAGGCCTGGGCAGCGGACAACGGGCTGGAAGCATCGAGCTACCAGGCAAACCTGCTGTTCGAGCCATGGACGGTGCGCACAGGTGCCGGTGGACCGTACAAGGTGTTTACGCCGTTCTGGCGTACCTGCCTGGCGGGCCATGAAGTCCGCGACCCCCTGGAGCCTCCCCGCAGCCTGCCGTCACCTGCCGCTCCGAAGGGCCGCCTGCCGCAGGGCGACGACCTGGACAGCTGGCAGCTGCTGCCCTCCTCCCCCGATTGGAGCGGCGGCCTGGCTGACACCTGGGAGCCCGGTGAAGACGGCGCGCTGCACCGGCTGGAGGACTTCCTTGCCGGACCAGCCGAAGACTACGGCACGGGGAGGAACATTCCCGGTGCCGAAGGGACCAGCCGGCTCTCGCCGCACCTGAGGTTCGGCGAAGTGAGTCCCTTCCGGGTGTGGCGGGAAATACGCCGGCGGTTCCCGCACAAGGTGCCGGCCGACGTCGGGATTTTTCGTTCGGAACTTGGCTGGCGAGAGTTCTGCTGGCACCTGCTGTATGCGAACCCGCACCTTGCCACCCGCAACTACCGGGCCGAGTTCGACCGGTTTGAGTGGCAGTCCCTCGGCAAGGAGGAACTGCAGGCGTGGCAGCAGGGGCGCACGGGCTATCCGCTCGTGGACGCCGGCATGCGCCAGCTCTGGCAGACCGGCTGGATGCACAACCGCGTCCGGATGGCCGCTGCCTCGTTCCTGGTCAAGAACCTGCTGGCTGACTGGCGCATCGGGGAGGAATGGTTCTGGGACACCCTGGTGGACGCAGATGCCGCCAGCAACCCTGCCAGCTGGCAATGGGTGGCAGGGTCGGGCGCCGACGCCTCGCCCTACTACCGGATCTTCAACCCGGTAACGCAAAGCAGGAAATTCGACGCCGCCGGGGCTTACCTCCGTGAGTTCGTCCCTGAGCTCGCCGGCCTTGACGCCAAGGCCATTCATGAACCATGGAAGGCCGGTGTGCCAGAGTACCCGGCCCCCCTCGTTGAATTGCCCGAATCGAGGGAGCGGGCCCTGGAGGCTTACCAGAGGCTTAAGGATTCCCAGGCGGGTTAGCGGCTGACCTTGCCCATCAGGGAAGCAATGGGCCGCAGGAAGATCGGACGGGCAAGGAACCAGGCCGCCACCATGACCACCACCGAGGCAACGAAGACCCAGAAGCCGAACCAGCCGTCGTCGTCACGCACGCCGTACATGTGGTTGAGGTTGCGCAGCGCGCCGGTGGCCAGCACCAGGAAAACGTGCACCACGATGAAGGCCACGAAGTAGATCATTACCGGGAAGTGGACGGCGCGGGCCCACTCGATGGGGAATGCCTTGTTCAGGCCGGCCGCCTTTTTGGGCCAGGCCGAGGACATCCGGAGGCCGGTGATGAAGGCGAGCGGCGCGGCGATGAAAACCGTGACGAAGTAGGCCAGCAGCTGCAGCGCGTTGTAGTTGATCCAGCCGTTCTCCGTTGGCCAATTGAGCGAGGCATACTGCAGGGCCGCCGAGAGGGCGTTCGGGAACACGTCCCAGCTCGTGGGGACGATGCGCATCCACTGTCCGGTGGCGAAGAGCAGGACCGCGAACACGAGCCCGTTGAGGATCCACAGCGCGTCCAGGGTCAGGTGGAACCACAGTTCCAGGCTGATCTTGGTGGGAGCGTTTTTGGTCCGGATCAGGCCCTTGTTGTTGCGGGTCCAGTGCCCGCTGGGACGGGTGGTGGTGCGCACCTGCCAGCCGGTGCGGATGATCAGGAGCAGGAAGAACGCGTTGAGGAAGTGCTGCCAGGCCAGCCAGGCCGGAAAACCCACCGGAGCATTGTCGGGAAGCTCCGAGTGGCCCGGGTAGTCCGTCACGAACGAGGCAACAGCCGGCAGCCCCATCAGCCATTTGGCAAGCAGTACCACCAGGACCAGCGCCACGAGGACGGCGGGCACCCCCCAGTAGAGTCGGGACCGCTTACCCGCGGCGGTGCCGGGCTTCTTCGTGGGTGTGGACATCGAACAACATTCCTCTCGAGAATGACTGGCCAAGTACTCACTGCGCGTGAGGCTCTGCGAAAGAGAATACTAGGAACTACCCGTATCCAAGGAAAAAGAAGACCCCGTCCGGCATATCTGCCGGACGGGGTCTTCACATAGTTGCGGGGACAGGATTTGAACCTGTGACCTCTGGGTTATGAGCCCAGCGAGCTACCGAACTGCTCCACCCCGCGTCGCTGAAACAACACTACCCTATTTTCGCGGCAGGTTTTTCCACCCTGCATTCCGGCGCCGAAACGGGTCCGCGGAGGAACCTTTTCCGGCCGCTGACCCCTGCCCCTGATCCGGCATCGGCGTTGGGGTTGGGACGTTCGTTTTGGGTTAAACAGAAAGGCCCGGACACTGTTTCCAGTGTCCGGGCCTTTCGCCAGTTGCGGGGACAGGATTTGAACCTGTGACCTCTGGGTTATGAGCCCAGCGAGCTACCGAACTGCTCCACCCCGCGTCGCAAGAACTACTTTACCGGCCGGTGAACATCCGGCCAAATCGAAGCGGCGTGATCTCCGTTACGCCGGCCCGGCACCCGCCCGCAAAGGGGCAGGTGCCGGGCCGCCGTCGTCGGATCTAGCTGCTCGCTGAGGGCGAGGGCGTAGCTTCAGGCGTGGCAGTGGCTGCCGGCGCCGGGGTGGCCTCCGGGGCTGCTACCGGGATCTTGGCCTCTGCGTCCACTGCCCTTTGCAGCGCAGCCTGGATCCGCTTCTGCGCCTCGCCGTAGGCTGCGAAGTCACCGGCGGCCAGTGCCGCCTGCCCTGCCTGGATCGCCGCGTTGGCTTCCTCCAGTGCCGCCTTCAGGTCCGCCTTGGCGTCCGCTCCCCCGGGAGGAGCAGCCGGGGCCCCGGGATCAGCCGGGGTCTGCCCGTTGTTGTCCGAGTCGCCGGCGGCAGCACCTGAGTCTCCGCCGAAGAGTTGCTTCAGCGCCTCATCCAGCGTGGGCGCGAAGCCCACCTTGTCACCAAAGGCCACCAGGACGCGCTGCAGGGTGGGGTACGACGTCTCACCGGTGGACTTGAGGTAGACCGGCTGGACGTACAGGATGCCGCCGCCCACAGGCAGTGTCAGCAGGTTGCCGTTCAATACGTCCGAGGCACCCTGGCGCAGCAGGTTGAGGGCCTGCGACACCGTGGGATCGGAGTTGAACTTGTTCTGCGCCTGGCCCGGGCCGGGGACCTGGATCTCCGGCGGGATCTGCAGCAGCCGGAGCTTGCCGTAGCTTTCTGCCTTGACGCCTGCCTGGTTGCCGGCATCCGAGTCCGCTGCCAGGAAGCCGTAGAGGACGTTGCGTGCGTTGCCGTTGACGATCTGCGGAATGAAGGAGGACGTCAGCTGGAACGCGGGCTTGTCCTGGTCCGGCATCTGCAGCGACATGTAGAACGGCGGCTGCTTGACGTCCGTGTCCACGGTGGGATCCGCGGGAACGCTCCAGGCGTCGTTGGTCTTGTAGAAACTGGAGGGATCGGTCACGTGGTACTCACCCAGAAGCTGGCGCTGGACCTTGAACAGGTCCTCCGGGTAGCGGACGTGGCTCATGACGTCGCCCGACATCTCCGAATATGGCTTCAGTGAAGTGGGGAACACCTTCTGCCAGGCCTTCAGCAGCGGGTCCTGGTCATCCCAGGCGTACAGGGTGACGGACCCGTCATAAGCGTCCACCGTGGCCTTAACCGAGTTCCGGATGTAGTTGACCGTGCTGTTGGGCAGGGCAACCGCCCGGCCTGACGTGGTCTGGGAGTCCGCGGTGGCATCCGAAAGCTGTTCCTGCTGCGAGTACGGGTAGTACTGGCTGGTGGTGTAGCCGTCCACGATCCACTTGACGCGGCCGTCCACCACTGCCGGGTAGGCGTTGCCGTCAACCGTCAGGTAGGGCGCAACCTTCTCGACGCGATCGCGGGGGTTGCGGTCGTACAGGATCTGCGACTCGGGGTTCACGCCGTCCGAGAGCAGCAGGTCCGACGACTGGAACTTGATGGAGTAAAGGACCTTGTTGAAGAAGCTGCCCACGTTGGGCCCGCCGTTGCCTTGGAACGTGTACTGGGTTTCCCCTTCACCCTCGCGGCCGGACGGCCTGTCCTGCTCACGGGCGGGGGCACCGTCCGGCGCACCTACGATTGAGTAGTCCGGGGACGATTCGCCGAAGTAGATCCGGGGCTCGTAGCTTGAATCATCGCCGAGCACGCCCGTGGACGGGATGCCGGACTGGAGGAACTCGGGCTTGCCGTCCACGGTGAACTTGTTGCCCTTTGCAGCCACGACGCCGTAGCCGTGCGTGTACACCACGTGCTGGTTGAGCCAGCCCTGCTGGTTTGTGGCAACGTTCGTGGGGTTCAGTTCGCGGACCGCGATCACGGTGTCCTGGATCTTGCCGTCCACTTCGTAGCGGTCAACGTTCAGGGCTTCGGGGAACTGGTAGTACGGGCGGTACTGCTCGAGCTGGGAGAACGCGTCGGAGATCAGGTTCGGGTCCAGCAGGCGGATGTTCGCGGTGGTCTGGGCGTCCGGCGCAAGGGCGCCGGTGCTTGCGGTGTTGGTGGCGTCATAGCGGCTCACCTGGATGGTGTCCAGGCCGTAGGCGCTGCGGGTGTTGTCGATGTTGCGCTGGATGAATTCCTTTTCCAGCGTTTCCTCGGAGGGCCGCACCTGGAACTGCTGGATGACCCAGGGGTAGACGCCGCCGGCGAGGATGGAGGTGATCACCAGCATGGCGGTGCCGATGACCGGCAGGCGCCAGCGTCCGATGACGGCCGCGACGACGAACAGGATGGCAACGAGCACGGCGGCCACGGCCAGGATGGCTTTGGTGGGGATGACGGCGTTGACATCGGTGTAAAGGGCACCGGCCCAGCGGCCGTTGTTGCTCTGCACGGCAGAGAAACGGTCCAGCCAGAAGTTCACGCCCAGCAGCACCAGGAAGGCGGCACCGGTGACGGCGATGTGGATCTGGGCTGCGCGGCTCGTGAACACGCCGCGTTCCATCAGGCGGATGCTGCCATAGAGGTAGTGCGTGAGGATGCCCGCGATGCCCGCGATGACCACAACGCTGATCAGGAAGCCGGTGACGAACCCAAGGAACGGCAGGACCATCAGGTAGAAGCTGATGTCCATGCCGAATTCGGGGTCACTCTTGCCGAAGCCCTCCTGGTTGAAGAAGAGCAGGACCTTCTGCCACTGGCTTGCGGCGGCGCTGCCCGCGAAGAGTCCGAAGAGGACGGGCAGGCCCACCATGACCACCCGGCGGACGGGTTCCAGCTGGGCCTGGTACCGGTTGAGGTTGTCGCGGATGTCGGAGTCCGGGGCGTAAACCGGCCTGGCGTGGTAGGCGATGCGGATCGCGAAGAACACGGCAGCGAACATCAAGGCGAATCCGGCCGCGAAGATGCCGATCCTGGCCAGGTTCTCGGTGACGAAGACTTCAATGAAGCCCAGCTGCCGGTACCAGAGGACATCGGTCCAGACATTGGCGAAGAAGATGAAGCCCACAACCACGAGGGCAACGACGATCAGGGTGGGCGTCAGTGCGCCGCGCCGTGATGGGGGTCTGCCTGTGGACATGGTGCTGGCGGGACGGGACAAACTGGGTACCTCATAGCTGGTCGTCAGATATTCGAAGCGTGCGTGCGAGCGACGAACTCCACCGGTCAAACGGCTGGTTTTGCCCGTCATAATTGCCACGAGTGGCGGTAAAGCTTAGTTCCTGTCGAGTCTAGTTGCGCCCAGTCTAGTTGTTTGTGCAGCCCGGCAGGCCGGATGTGTCCTGGCCGGTGCCGGCACGTTCGACGGCGGCCCTTGCCTCTGCCAGGTTCTCGACCCGTACCACCTGCAGGCCGTCGGGGATGTGCCCTGCCACCTGCTCGCAGTTGGCGGCGGGCGCCAGGAACAGGGTGGCTCCCCCGGCGCGGGCAGCCTGCATCTTCTGCCCGATCCCGCCGATGGGCCCCACCGCCCCGTCCGGGGTAATGGTGCCGGTCCCTGCGATGTGCTTGCCGCCGGTCAGGTCGCCGGGGGTGACGGTGTCGATAATGCCGAGCGAGAACATCAGGCCGGCGGACGGACCGCCTACCTTCTCCAGGGAGATCTCCACGTCAAAGGGGAAAGTGAACAGATACTTGAGCATGACACCGAGGATGAACCGGCCTTGGCCATTGTCCTTCGGGGTGATGGTTTCGGTGACCGGCTGTCCTTCGCGCTCCAGGACGACGGTGGCGGGGGCGCCGTTGCCCGCGGCCAGTTCCTCCTGGATGACGGACAGCGCGGTGATGTCCTTGCCGTTGATGGATTTCAGGATGTCCCCGGGCTGGATCTTGCCCGCCGACGCCGATCCTTCGGAAAGGTCCGCTGCCTGAAGCTGCTGGCCGAAAGGGATGTCCAGCTCGTTGAGTGCCGAGGCCACGGCGTTCTCCTGCGAGGTGGTCATGGCCACGGCGCTTTGTTCCTCGGCTTCCTGCCGGGTGGTCCCCGTGGGATAGAGGAGCTCCACCGGGTGGACGGCCTTGGTCCGGCCCAGCCAGGCTGAAAAGGCACCAATAATGCTGACTGGCCCGTTGGGGCCGCCGGCGACGTACACGGTGGTCAGGTCGAGGTTCCCCGCAGCGGGGTACGATTCCCTGCCGGTGACTTTGATGACCGGGGTTCCCTGGCTTTGCCCCAGCGTGTTGTACGTGGGGCCGGGTGATTCCACAACATACGGGACGGGAATCGTGGCGACGCCGATTCCAAGGCCCAGCGCGGCCATGCCTGCCAGCATCATGGTGGACACCCGCGGGTCCCGGGGCGGTGTGCCGGCCTCTTCAGGTGCGGTCCCGCCGTCGGCCGTTATGCCGGCGTCTTTTTCCCAGGAAAAGCCATCGTGGGGAAGCTCAGGGGCGTGGTCCTCGGAGGGGTAGCCGCCACGGGTTGTAGTCACCCCACCAACACTACGCGGTGGCAGACAGGGACAGCTCTTTGCCTACAGCGAACGACAACGCAGTGCGGCAGACAGCCGACCATGGCCGGGGTACCGTGAAGGTTGATCAACAGTCACACCGACGATCGGCGGGATCATGACCTCCAATCCACTTAATCCGTCCAACGGCGACGATACCCCCAAGGATCCGTTGACCGAGATGCTGCAGAACCTGATGGGCGGCAAGGGGATGGAAAATTTCGACCCCGCCGAACTCGCCAAGGCCGCCGGCCTGCCGAACGACCCCAACCTGCTGGCCCAGATGTTCTCCCAGGTGCAGGCCATGATGAGTGCCCCGTCCGAGGGGCCCGTCAACTGGACGCTGGCGCACGACAATGCACGGCGCGTGGCAGCAAGCAGCTCGGACCCATCGGTAACCTCCCAGCAGTCGCGTGACGTGGACGAGGCCCTCCGCCTGGCGGAACTGTGGCTGGACCCTGTCACTGACCTGCCGGCCACCGGCCTGATCGGCCGGGCCTGGTCCCGCGCGGAATGGGTCGAGGCCACCCTGGGCACCTGGAAGAGGCTGACGGAACCCGTGGCCAACAGCATCGCCAACGCGCTTTCCTCCGCCATGACGGAGCAGATGCCCGAGGAAATGAAGTCCATGATGGGCGGCGCTTCCTCCATGCTCCAGAACATGGGCGGAGCCATCTTCGGCATGCAGCTGGGGCAGGCCATCGGCGCCCTCTCCGCCGACGTGGTCAGTTCCACGGATATCGGCGTGCCCCTTGCCGACCTTGAAATGGCGCTGCTGCCGGCGAACGTTGCCGCGTTCGGTGAGGGCCTGTCCCTGCCTGAAAACGACATCCGGCTCTTCCTCGCCGTTCGCGAAGCGGCCCATGCCCGCCTTTTCGTCCAGGTTCCCTGGCTGCGGGGGCATCTGCTCGGCGCTATCGAAGCCTATGCGCGCGGCATCCACATCGACACCTCGCGCATCGAGGAATTGGCCCGGGACCTCGACCCGAGCAACCCCGAAGGGATCCAGGAGGCCCTGTCCCAGGGCGTCTTTATGCCCCAGCGAACCCCTGCCCAGGAACAGGCCCTGGAGAAGCTGGAAACAGCACTCGCCCTTGTGGAGGGCTGGGTGGATGAACTCACGGCCGCAGCGACCGAAAAGATGCTGCCCTCCGCCGGCGCGCTGCGCGAAACCGTCCGGCGCCGCCGCGCCACGGGTGGCCCGGCCGAGCACGCCTTCGCTTCACTGGTGGGCCTGGAGCTGCGTCCCCGGCGGCTGCGTGACGCCGCCACACTGTGGGCCACCCTGAAGGAAGAGCGCGGCATCGAGGGCCGCGACGCCATCTGGCACCACCCGGACCTGCTGCCCACCGCGGAGGACCTGGACGATCCCAAGGGCTTCAGCGGGCGCCGCAAACTGGCCGAAGCCAGCGACAGCGAAGTGGATGATGCCCTGCAGAAACTGCTCAGCGGCGGTTTCGACGAGGCGCCGGGCACGGATGCCGGGAAAGACGCGGGGACGGACAAGGACGAAGATTCACAGGACGACGACGGCGGGGACAACCAGCCGAAGGGCTGAGTCCTGCGGTGGCCGCCGGGGTGGGGCCTAGTCGGCGTCGTCCGGCCAGGGTTCCTGCTCCGGCACGCCGCCTCCCCCTCCGTTGTCTGTGAAGCCGCGTGCGGTGGCGAAGGAGACGCCTTCAAGAAACGCCTTGGCGCGCTGGGTCTCCGGGTAGGCCTCCAGCAGCTTCCAGAAAGCGGCGTTGTGTGCGGCCACCAGGAGGTGGGCGAGTTCGTGGAGCAGCACGTAGTCGATGACCCATTGCGGCATGGGGCGGAGCTTGTCCGAGAGGCGGATGGTCCCGTCCGCCGGGGTGGCTGATCCCCACCGCGAGTTTTGGTTGCTGACCCAGCGCACTGACGTGGGGACAGCCCGTCCGCCCAGGTAGTGCGCCGAGAGGTGCGCGGCGTGCGCCGCGAGGGCTGCGTCCGAGGCGGGCCGTTTCCTGCCTGATGCGGCGCGCCGCTCCCCCTGGCGCTGCAGCTTCGCCAGCATGCGGTGCACCCACTCGCTTTCCTGTGCAGCCGTGAAGCGGGCCGGGATGGCAACAACGGCGGTCCCGTTTTCCCAGAAGGCTGCCACGGTGCGCGTGCGGCGGGCGGAACGCCTGACCTCCACGGGAGCACCGTCAGCCGTGGTGAGGCCGGCACCAGGGGCCCCGTCACGCCGGTTCCGCGGCCCTGGAGACCGGGTCACAGGGAAGTGCTTTCCGTCAGGACCCGAAGGACGTCTTCCCCGTACTTTTCCAGCTTGGAGGGGCCCACCCCGGCAAGTCCGGCGAGTTCTTCCAGGGACGCAGGCCGGGCCTCGGCGATGGCTGTGAGCGTTGCATCTGTGAAGACCACGAAAGCCGGGACCTCGGCGGACAGTGCCACTTCGCGGCGCCAGGTCCTTAGCGCGTCAAAGGTCTGTTCCTCGTATGTAGGCGGGCAGGCATTGCAGCGTCCCACCTTGCGTTCCGCCCCGGTTGCGAGCATGCTTCCGCAGACCCTGCACATGGCGGGGGCCGCTGCTTTCCGGCGGGGTGCCGCGCCTTTGCCGCGCGTGTGTGAGCTCACCACGGAATCCGGCCGCAGGCCGTCGAGGAACCGGGACGGCTTGCGGTTGGCGCGGCCGCCGGGCGTGCGGGCCGTGCTCCAGGACAGCGACAGGTGCTCGCGCGCCCGGGTGATCCCGACGTACAGGAGCCGGCGTTCCTCGTCGACGGACTCGGGCGAGTCGGCGAAGGAGATAGGCATCAGGCCTTCACTGAGCCCCACCAGGAAAACCGCATCCCATTCCAGGCCCTTGGCGGCGTGCAGGGATGCCAGCGTCACCCCCTGGACAGTGGGCGCATGCTGGGCCAATGAACGTTCCTGGAGTTCATTGACGAAATCCGCCAGTCCGAACTGTGCGCCCCGGACCTGGACGAGTTCATCGGCAAGGGCCACGAGTGCCGCCAGGGATTCCCAGCGCTCACGCAGCGCCCCGCCGCTGTGGGGTGCGGAATCCGTGTAGCCGAGGGAGGAGACAATATCGCGGACAAGCTGGCCAAGGGGCTCCGGCGAATCGGTCTCCGTGACTGCCCTGGTGGCCGCCCTCAGCTGGAGGATGGCGTCCCGGACCTCTTTACGGGCGAAGAAGCGTTCCCCTCCGCGCAGCTGGTACCCGATCCCCGCTGCGGCGAGGGCCTGCTCGTAGGCTTCGGACTGGCCGTTGGTGCGGAACAGGATCGCCACCTCGCTGGCAGGAGTGCCGGCGTCGAGAAGGACCTTGATCTTCTGCGCGACGGTAGCGGCCTCCGCTTCGTCATCGGAGCACTCCGTGAAATGGGGCGCCGGACCGGCAGGCCGCTGTGCCACGAGCTGCAGGGGCGTTGCCCAGGCGGCGTCGGCAGCCGGTCCGCCGCTCCGCCGCCCCGCCAGCAGATCGTTCGCCAGCTTCACCACCTGCGGTGTGGAGCGGTAGTCCCTGATCAGCTTGACCACGTTGGCCTGCGGGTAGCGGGCCTTGAAGTCGAGGAGATGCCGGGGCGACGCTCCGGTGAAGGAGTAGATGGTCTGGCTGGCGTCGCCCACGACGCACAGTTCGTCACGGCCGCCCAGCCACAGTTCCAGGAGCCGCTGCTGCAGCGGGGACACGTCCTGGTACTCATCAACCACAAAGTGCCGGTACTGCTCGCGGACGGTGGCAGCCACCTTCTCATCCTCCTGGAGGATCCCGACGGTGATCAGCAGCACGTCCTCGAAGTCGATGACGTTGCGGTCCGTCTTGACGTCCTCGTAGGCCTGGAACACCCGGGCCACCGCGGTGAGGTCGAAACCGCCCGGGGTTCCCCTTCCCTGCGCGTTTTCCAGGTAGTTGGCCGGGGTCAGCATGGAGACCTTGGCCCACTCGATTTCGGACGCGAGGTCCCGGATGGACGCCCGGTCCGTACTGAGCCGCAAGCGCCTGGCCGCCTCGGCGAGCATCTGCGCCTTGTGGTCCAAAAGGTTGGGCAATGTGCCGCCAACAGCCTGCGGCCAAAAGAACTGGAGCTGGCGGAGAGCGGCAGCGTGGAAGGTGCGGGCCTGGACGTTGCCGGCCCCGAGGTCCCGCAGCCGGCTCCGCATCTCGGCGGCGGCCCGCGCCGTAAACGTCACGGCCAGCAGCCGTTGCGGGGAGTAGACGCCGGAATGCACGCCGTAGGCGATGCGGTGGGTGATGGCGCGGGTCTTCCCCGTCCCGGCGCCGGCGAGAACGCACAGCGGGCCATTCAGGGTGCTGGCCACCTCGCGCTGTTCGGCGTCCAATCCGCCAAGGATGCGGTCCTCGAGCGAGGCTGCTCCGTCAATATGCTCTGTAGTCACTTCTGCTGCTTTTGTGTCTCGACTACCGAATGCTTGGAGTCTGATGGATATGGGTGTCAGGCGGCGGGGCGGTCCTCGATCCGCCCGCCGAACCAGTGCTCAATGAGGGCCCGCGCGATGGAGAGCCTGCTGGAAATGGTGATCTCACCACTGAGCACGGCGTCCTGGAGTTCCTCCCGGCTGAACCAGCGCGCCCTGGTGACCTCCACGCCGTCGGGCGTTGCCTCGGCATCTTCGGTGACGGCGGTAAATCCAAGCATAAGGGAGGCGGGGAAGGGCCAGGACTGCGAACCGAGGTATTGGCAGGCAGTGACACGCACTCCCACTTCCTCAAGGACTTCCCTCACCACTGCCTGCTCCAGTGATTCTCCGGGCTCAACGAACCCCGCCAGGGTTGAGTAGTTTTTTGCGTCGGGAGCACCGCCGCCGCCCAGCAGCACCCGGCCATCCGGGCCCACCACGGTGACGATGATTGCGGGATCCGTGCGCGGATAATGTTCCGACGAATCCGCGGGGCACCGGCGTACCCAACCGCCCGCTTCAACCACCGTGGGCGTCCCGCAGCGCGGGCAGTGGGTGTGGCCGGCGTGCCAGTTGGTGATGGCGCTTGCCTCCACGAACAACGCAGTGTCCGTTGTGCTAAGGCCGGCCGCCACATCACGGAACCCGGCCCATGCCGCGTCGGCGGGGATGCCGGCGGTGCCCGGCTTAACAGCCTCCGGAAGGACAAACAGCAGCAGCTCGGTGCCGGCGGGAAGGTCCGCGCCCGGGAGGGCTGATCCCAGGTAGACCACAAGCTCCGGAGTCACCGCCGCCGCTGACAGGCCCTCCAGCATCGCCTTGGCGCCGGCAGTGTAGAGGCCGTTGCCCTGCACCAGTCCCTGCCGGTCGGAAAGGACAATGGCCAGCGTTTCAGTCCGCGCCAGGAGCTCCTCCACCATGCCGGGCCTGGACCGCACGGCCGATCCCCGGTCCACCAGGGCCGGCGGGACGGGAAGCAGGGTGTCCCGGAGGTGGTTCGCCGGCAGCAGTGCCGGCACCCCCTGATGGACCGGTGTGGCAAACTCCGCATGGCTCATGAGTCCACCGTACTGACTGGGACCGACAATGCCCATTTCCGGGCGGGCCGCGGACCTCCTCCGGGGTACCCGGATTTGGATGTATCTGAAGACTCGCCGCCGTCAGACCGGTGTCTTGGACGGCGGGCAATCTACCGTGGAACGGTGAGAAGAAAACCGATTGAACTGGCAGCCGTCGCAACCGCGGCAGTCCCCGGACTGACCCCAACGGCCGTTAGCTCTGCCCCGGATGATCCCGCGGACTTCGACTCAGCCCTGCTCCTGGATTCCGAGGGCAAGCGCTGGCGGGTTAGGTCGCCGCGGCATGCGGAGGCCAGTGCCAGGCTGGAAACCGAGTTCCTGGTGCTGCGGGCTTTCGCCCCCGGTATCCGTGCCGAACTTCCCTTCCTGATGCCCACGGTGGCCGGCAGCGTCCGGCTGGGAACCCTGAGCACGTTTGTCTACTCGCACCTTGCCGGCAGCACCCGCAGCGTTGAGGAACTCACCGCGGGCCCGGAGACCCTGGCCCGGGAAATCGGGGTGGCCCTGGCCGCTATCCATGACCTGCCCCGGGCTTTGGTCAGCAACGCCGACCTGCCCAGCTACACCCCCAACGAGTTCCGTCAGCGCCGGCTGAATGAACTGGACCAGGCAGCCACTACCGGGAAGATTCCGCCGGCCCTGCTGCTGCGCTGGGAACACGCCCTTGAGGACGTGTCCCTGTGGCGCTTCAATCCCTGTGTGGTCCACGGCGACCTGCACGAGGACAACCTTCTGGTGGAAGGCCAGCGCGTCACGGCCGTCACCGGGTGGACCGATCTTCGCATCGGTGACCCTGCGGACGACTTTGCCTGGCTGGTGGCGTCAAACGAGCAGGACTTCGTGGACGCGGTCCTGGCCGGCTACACAGCCAGCCGCCGGGACACTCCGGACAACCATCTGCTGCGCAGGGCGGCACTTTCTGCGGAATTCGCCCTGGCCCAGTACCTGGTGAAGGGGATCGCCGCCGGAGATCCCGGCATGGTTGCCGAGGCTGAAAGCATGCTCGAAACCCTGGCCAGCGATATCGCAGAGCACGGCGGGCAGCCCATCAGCGTGGAGCCCCTGCCCTCCCCCGCGGTTGCCGCGGGGACCGCAACGCCGCCGGCGGGATCCTCCGCAGTGGCTGGTTCCACCGAGGGCGCTTCCGGGGTCGGCCCGTCCGACGGCGGTCCCTTGGCCGGGGTGCCGGCCGTTACGGTTGTTCCCGTACCGGCCGAGCCCGCCGTTAAGGTCCTTCCCGTGCCGGTGCAGCCTGCCGTGCACGTAACCCCCATTCCGGTCGAGCCACAGCCCGGCGCAGGCAACGACGCCGATGCCAAGGGCTCGGACGACACCTCCACCGCCGCGATCTCCATCGTCAACGCCAAGCAGACCTAGCGGGACGCAGGCTTTTCGGCCCAAGCCTCCGGGCTGACCGTCACGGCGAGCGAAGCGCGGCCGCGACAATTTCCTCCAGCTGCGCCGCCGTCCCAAGATCATGGGGCCGCACAACCTCGTTGTCGGCAACGTAGAAGAAGGCGGCCCGCACATCGTCCAGGGGAACGTTCTTCAGCCGTGCCCAGGCCAGCCGGTACACGGCGAGCTGCACCGACCGCGCCCTCAGCTGGGCACCGGAGGGCCGCCGCCCGGTCTTCCAGTCCACCAGGTCCCAGCGGCCGTCAGCGTCCTGGAAGACAGCATCGATGCGTCCGCGGACCACCACTTCCCCAACCCGTGTCTCCACCGGCACCTCAACGAAGGCCGGCGACCGCTCAGCCCATGGTGATGCCCGGAAAGTGGCAACCATGGAATCGAGGTCGTAGGCAGCGTCGATGTGGTCGTCCGAGCCGGGGGCTTCCCCGAGGTCGAGCATGCCGGCTGTACCGAAGTATTCCTCCACCCAGGCGTGGAATGCGGTTCCCTTCCGCGCTGACATTCCAGGTTCCCGCGGGACGGGCCGGCGGAGCCGGGCAAGGACGTCTGCCGGGTCCTGGCCCAGGTCCACCAGGGTTGAAGCGGAAATGTGGCTGGGCAGGTGGACGTCCTGGCCGTTGGACCTCCGGGCCCGCCGTTCCAGCAGCAGGGCCGCTTCCCGGGCCCATCCGGCCGCGGTTCCCGTCAACCCCGTGGCGTCGCCGGGCACAGGTTTGCGTCCTGCTGCCGGGAACGCGGGCTGCAGATCACCGGTACCGGATTCGAGGGCGGCAAGTACGCGGGCAGCGGCCATTTCCATGGTGTTCCTGCGCCCGCGGGCAAGGCGGAGCCGTTCCCCTGTCCGGGGGTCCACCGGACCCTCCAGCGGATCATATGGCCAGCCGGCGACCTCCGTTTCGGCGGTGAGCGGGCTGTTCTCCGGCAACTGGGCTTCTTCCAGTGACCGGGGATGGATTGTGGCCCGGGCAGGCGATACGCCATCGGTGCTGAGAAGCGCTTCCAGTTCGGTAAGGAACGGCGACATCTCCGCGCGTCCCGCCCGGGAACCCACCCACGCCGCGCTGGACACCCACAGGACATGTTTTGCCCTGGTGTAGGCCACGTAGGCGAGCCGGCGCTCCTCGGATTCCCCGTGGGCCTGGACGGCTGCTTTGAAGTCTTTCTCGGCGTCCAGCCAGCCTTTTTGGTCAGGCTGGTCCAGATCCCACTGCGGCAGGTCCGCACGGTCTCCGCGCAGTGGCCACGGCAATGCCGCCGCCCCGCTGCTCCAGCGGGAGTCCTTGTCCGTGGGAAACGCGCCGGCGTTCAATCCCGGGACAAAGACGACATCCCATTCGAGGCCCTTGGACGCATGGACGGTAAGGAGTTGGACCGCTTCCCTGTTCACGTCGCTGGGAGGCGCCTCAAGGCCGTTCTCTTCCGTCGCGGCGGCTTCCAGCCACGCCAGGAAGGCGAGGATGTCCACTCGTTGTGACGTCCGAAGGAACCCCGCCGCGGCGTCCTGGAAGGCGTCAAGGTTGCGGCGGGCCTGGTGGATGCTGACGCCGGGACGGGCTGCGACCTCGATATCCAGGAGCATGGCCCTTTCCACTTCCCCCAGGAGTGTTGTGAGGTCATCCCCTAGGTAGCCACGCAAGTGCCGCAACTCTGCCGAAAGCCGGAGCAGCCGACTGCGGGCTTCGGCGCTGAGGGACCTGCCGCTGGAGGATGTCCATTCCTCCCGGGGCAGCCAGTCCAACGCCTCCACCAGGCTCGCGCCGTCAGTGAGGTCTCCCTCGAGGACCGTCGCATCCGCTTCCGCCGGCTCGGCGTCGGTCTCCCCGTCACCGGATCCGTCCGGGGCATGTCCGCGCCTGCGTGCCAGCTGGCTGGACCAGTCCCGCAACGCCATCAGGTCAGCGGGTCCTATCCGCCACCTGGCCCCCGCCAGCAGCCGCATGAGCGCGTCCGAGCGCCCGGGGTCGGCCAGGACACGGAGGGTGGCAACGAGGTCAACCACTTCCGGGGTATCCAGGAGGCCGCCCAGGCCCACGATCTCGTAGGCGATGCCGCGTGCCTCAAACTGGCGACGTATGGTTTCCATCTGTGCCCGCCGGCGGCACAGGACGGCGATGGCCGGCGGCACCGGAGAGCCGTCGGGCTTCAGCTCGAAGTCCGTCACCTGATACTTCAGGACATCGTCCGCGAGAGCGGAGGCTTCCTCGGCATCGCTGCCGAAGCGGCCGAGGACCACGGCGCCCTGGACGGCATGCAGGCTGGGCTGCAGCGGCGGCACCTCCGCGCGGGCAGCACCCCCGCCACCTGCCGGTCCCCGATGGGCCTCGGCCTTACTGAGCGAATCCGACATGACGTTGGCCGCCGCCAGGATTGACCGCCCGTTCCGCCAGGCCGTGGTCAGGTAGGACGTGGGTGCAGGTGCCCAGCTTCCGGGCTCTGCCGCCGGCCCGTTGCGGACCGGGAATTCGCGGACGAAGTGGAACAGCTGACCAGCTGAGGCCCCGCGGAAGCCGTAGATGGACTGATTGGGGTCGCCGACGGCCGTGACTGCATGTCCGCCGCCGAACAGGCGCGAGAACAGGACCAGCTGGGCGTGGGAGGTGTCCTGGAACTCATCGAGCAGCACCACCTTGTAGCGCTGCCTCTCCATCTGGGCAGCCAGTGGAACGTCCCGGGAGACTTTGGCTGCAAGTGCCACCAGGTCACCAAAATCAAGCGCGCCGCGGGCCCGCTTGGCCGCCGCATACCTGCCGACCATGTCCGCCACGCTGGCCCTGGTCCGGAGCATGCCGGCGAGCTCGGCCGCTGCCTGCGGAGGGTTCTTTTTCTTGTCGGCCAGGTAGGGCAGCGCTTCAAAGTCCGAGAGCCGTGCCATCAGCCAGGCTTCGACGTCCTCCGGCTCCTGGAGGTGCTCGGCACATTCGCCGGCAAGCTGGATGACTGCCTTCACCAGGGTGGACTTGGCGGCACGGAAGTGCGCGTACTCGCCGTCGTATGCTTCCACCACCTCGCTGGCGAGCTGCCACGCCTGCGCGCCGCCGAGGAGGACAACATCACGTTCCACCCCCAGGCGCAGCCCGTAGTCGGACACGATGCCGCTGGCGAATGAGTGGTATGTGGACACCTTCGGTTCCAGCGCGTCGCTGCTGAGCAGGCCCTTCGGGAAAACCTTGTTTGCGGTGTCCGCGGAAACCAGCCGCTGCAGGGCCACCAGCTTTGCCCGGATCCTGGACGCGAGTTCGCCGGCCGCCTTCCGCGTGAAGGTCACCCCGAGGACTTCTTCGGGCCGTACCCAGCCGTTGGCGACGAGCCAGACCACCCGGTCCGCCATGGTGGCGGTCTTTCCCGACCCGGCCCCGGCAATGACCAGCCGCGGCGACAGCGGTGAGGAGATGATGCCGGACTGTTCGGGGGTGGGCACGTTCTTTTCGCCGAGCAGCCCGGACAGCTCCTCGGGGCTGAACCGTACCTGGGGCGGCTGTAAGGGCCCGCCGGGAAGCGCTGCAGCGGGTGGTAATTCGAGGTCTTGAAGCACCTGGAGGTCCTGGCTCATTCAGTCACTTGCCTTCCACGCGCACACAACGGGCACACTTCGGGAAGTTTGCAGCCATGGCCGCCATGGCTTCCCTTCGCCGGATCATGCCGTGCTTCAAACCCGCTGCCACCCATCACTTGTGCTGCATCCTTCACCATGTCCAGGGCCCAGTTTTCCTGGGGATCAAGCGCGTCCTGCTGCTGGATTGCCGGGTTTTTCGCGCCTGTTCCGAGCTGGGCCAGCACTGCTCCGCCGGGAAGGCCGGCATCCTGGCTGTTTCCGCTGCCCGTGAAGCCGCCCGCCAGGACTGCCGCCTGGTACGCGCCAAGCTGGGGGTGCCTGGACAGCTCACTCTTGCCCGGCTGCCGTTTTCCTGTCTTGAGGTCCACGATGACCAGCCTGCCTTCGCCGTCGATCTCCAGGCGGTCCACCTGGCCGCGGAGGATGGCTTCCCGCGGCAGGCCATCGTCCACAGTCACTTCGCCGAGGGGCACCTCGAAATCCTGTTCCACTCCCACGAGGCTGCGTCCCTCGCTCCTCATCACCACAAGGTACTGCGCGAGCTTGCGCACCATCGATTCGGCGCGCTGGAAATCAAGCCTGCCCTCCCAGTTGTCCTTCATGCCCAAGGTGGGCCAGCGGCGGACCAGTTCCGCAACGTACTCCGTGCCGGACGCATCCGGCATCTCCTGGGCGATGGCATGGACCAGTGTTCCCAAACTGCGGGCAAAGTCCGTCGCCGCTTCGCCGCCTGCTGCCTGCACAAACCAGTCCAGCGGCGACTTTTGCACGGTTTCGACCTTCGACGGCGACACGGACACAATTCCGCCGGGCGGCACCACGGGTGCGTCGGACGTGAGCGGAGCGAGCCCCCACCAGCTGGCAGGGTGGGCACCGGGAACCGGCGGCTCGGCGGCCGCGAGATGGGCAAGCACCCTCGCCGCCTCATGGGCCTGTGCCGCCCCGCTTCCGTCCAATTGTGCATGTTGGCGGAGTTCGGCAACGAGGGCCCGCAGCGTCATGGGGCGTTCCACCGTAGTAAAAGCCCTGCTTTCCTGGTCCCGCTCCAAGGGGGCGATGTAATCAAGGAACGACGAGGGCTGGTCGTCCTCCGATGAGACGGCGGTGCAGATCAGCAGCTCCCGGGACCGTGACACCGCGGTGGAAAAGCTCCGAAGTTCGTCGTAGCGGATGTCGCGCAGCCGGCTCAGGGGATCGCGTTGCAGCGCGTACTGGACACCATGCTCCACGGCGTCGGCGTAGAGGGTGCTGCCCAGGAGCTCACCGCGAAGCCGGGTGTTGGGCCATACTCCCTCCTGGAGGCCGGCGACAATGACCACAGGCCACTCCCGTCCAGCTGCGCTGGCGGGGGTCATCAGCTCCACGGCATCGTCAACCTGGGCCCGCGCCGCAAGGGTATCCATGGGCAGTTCCTGGTTCAACAGGTACTCCAGGAACTGCTCAGGCCCGGCGCCCGGCATTTGGTCCACGTAACGCTCCGCGGTGTGGAACAGTGCCATCATCGCGTCGAGGTCGCGGTCGGCCCTGGCACCGTGCGGGCCGCCGGTCAGTGCGGTTTCCGTCCAGGCGGCGGCGAGACCGGTGGCGCTCCACAGCGCCCAGAGCACAGACTCGGCGTTGGCGCCTGGCTGGCATGCTGCTTCCCGGCCGGCCTGGATCATCCGGGCTGTGCGGCGGGCGGCGCGTCCCTCGATGCCGAGCGTGGCGAGCGCACCGGGCTGCAGAAGCGCTTCGACGAGGAGCGAATCGCTGGCGCGCCCGCCGCCGCCCAAAAGCTCTTCCCGGCGCAGCGACTGCCTGAGGCGGCGCAGTTCAATCGAGGTGGCACCACCGATCCGTGACGTGAGGAGGGATACCGCGGCCTCTGGAGTCAAGAGCGTGGAGTCAAGGGCGACCGCAAATGCGTCCAGGAGCGGGCGAACGGCAACCTCGTCCCGGACGGCGGATTCCGCCACCGGCACCCTTACCGGGATCCCCTGCCCGGAAAGGTAGCGCTGCAGTTCGCTGACCTGCCCGCCGTTGCGCACAATCACCGCCATGTCCGTCAAATCACGGCCGTGGTTGATGTGCTGGTCGAGGATCCGCTGGGCCACGTAGCGCAGCTCGTGCACGGCTGACGGAACCAGGTGCGCCTGAACCGACCCTTGCGGCACGTTTCCCTCCGGATGGTGGAGCCGCCGCGCCAGCTGGCCGCCGGCCCGCTGCGAGATCCGCCCGGCAACGTCGAGCCACGCATCGGCCAAGGCGGGAGCCAGCCGGTGGGAATGCGACAGCGGGCGCTCCAGGACCAGAGCCTCCGGTGACAGCAGCCGGGGCAGCTCAGCCACCAGGTCCGGCCGTGCCCCGCGAAAGCCCTGAACCACGGTGTCAGGTGAGAACGCCACGAAGCAGTCCCGTCCCCCGGCGATATCTGCCAGCAGCTCGAACACTGCCGGGTTTGCTTCCTGGATGTCATCCACCAGGATCAGTTGCAGCCGTGCGCGTTCTGCAGCCAGGAATTCAGGAACATCCTGGAAGATCTGGCGCGCCGCGGTGATGATTCCGGCGGGATCGAACGCCTCCGGCATCCGCAGGTCCAGGACGTCCCGGTACTCGCTGTAGAGGGCAGCGGCGGCAACCCAGTCAGGCCTGCCGCACTCCCGGCCGAGCTGCTCCAGGTCCCCGGCAGTCCGCCCGGACTCGATGATCCGGTCGAAAAGTTGCCGCACCTCGTGGCGGAACCCCCGGGTTTCCAGCGCGCCGTCCAGGTCGCGGGGCCAGGGCAGTTCGAGTCCGGGCAGGCGGTGGCCTTCCAGGAGTTCCTTGATGATGAGGTCCTGCTCAGGGCCGGACAGGAGGCGCGGCGGCCTGGACAGCGGAATGACGCCCTCGGCCTTGGCGCGCCGAATCACGTCAAAGGCGTACGAGGCCCAGGTCCGCGCCGGCGTGGTGCTGAGGCTCCTGTCCAGCCGGGCTGTGAAACGGTCCCGCAGGAAATCCGCCGCCAGACGGCTCGGCGCCAGAATCAGCATCCGTTCGGGATCGACGCCGTCCCGCAGGACGCGCTTGACGGCAGCCTCGATCAGGACCGTGGTCTTGCCCGTCCCCGGCGCCCCGGGGACCAGCACGGGCCCGGCCCCCTGGGGAACATCAACTGCCGCCTGCTGATCGGACGTCAGTGACGGCGCCGCGGCGTGCAGGTGGCGCGGCGGCAGCAGGCGCAGGGAGGCCGCCGAAGGGGCCCGGTCCTGGACGGCGTTGGCGGTGCCCGAAGCCACGGCGTGGCCGGACTCCAGGCTTTGCCGTTGCTCGTCGCGTGGTTCCGTGAAGGGAAGAGTTACTGTCACACCGACATTCCATCATCAGCCACTGACAATCGATGAAGCCGCCGCTCCAGTTGTTCAGCAATGGCGTCCATTCGGTCAAACTCCGGGTCGGTTGGCGTCCACCGGGCGGCCGGAAGATCCACCCGCCAGCGGCCTTCCCCGGTACGCAGGAACGATTCGTGGGCACCGGCAAGCGGGGTTCCTTCTTCAAGGTAATGCCGCAGGGCTTCGGACTCGTGCCCTTCGGGGGCATGTCCGCTCGCTTTGAGGACCCGCCACCAGGGAACGCCGCTTCCGTAATGGCTCATGACCGAGCCCACCTGGCGGGGTCCACCCGAGCCGAGCAGTTCGGAGACATCCCCGTACGAGACAGCGGACCCCGGCGGTACCAGCTCCACTACCGCCAGCACCGCCTCCACGTACTCAATCCGCATTGATCCAATCTAGCCGCAGTGGCGCTCCCGGGAATTGTCGGAGGTGCCCGTTAGCGTTGAAACATGAGCACCTGGAACACCCTCCCCCGAGCAGCTTTCGACCTCGAAACCACCGGACGCAATTCGCGTGCCGCGCGGATTGTCACGGCCTCGGTGACTGTTGTGGACCACAAGGGAGACGTCATCGACGAGCATGAGTGGCTGGCGGACCCGGGCGTCGAGATACCCACCGAGGCCAGCGACGTGCACGGGATCACCACCGAACAGGCCCGGCGGGACGGGCGGCCTGCCCACGAGGTCACCAGGGAACTGGCAGCTGTCCTGCAGGATCTTTTCGACGCCGGCGTCCCGGTCATCGCCTTTAACGCCAGCTACGACTTCACGGTGCTGGCCGCGGAGTCCGCCCGGTATGGCGTGCCCCAGCTCACCCGGTTCCCCGTCCTGGACCCGTACATCATGAACAAGCAGGTTGACCGCTACCGCAAGGGCAAGCGGACCCTGACGGCGCTGTGCGAGGAGTACGGGGTAGTCCTGGACAACGCGCACACCTCGGCGGCTGATGCCCTGGCCACGCTGAAGGTCCTGGACGCCATGGCGGGCAAGTTTCCCAAGCTGATGATGCCCGCCAGCCAGCTTCACCAATTGCAGGTGGATTGGGCCGTCAGCCAGGCAGCAGACTTCCAGGGCTACCTCCGCAAGACCAAGCCGGCCGCAGTGATCGAAGGTGACTGGCCGGTCCTTCCTCCCCAGGACGCCAGCATCGGCGGCTTCTAGGCGGACCACCGCCCATGGTGCGAGGCAAGTCACATGTCCCGCGCCGCCCCGCCGGTACACGCTCGTGACGTCGGCTATTCGCTCCCTGCGCCTGAACCCGGTGGTCCGGACGCCGCCAACGTGCCACAGCGGAATATTCTTCGGCCTTGGCGGAGAACAGCTCTTCCTTATTCAGCCCGCCGCACCGAAGCGGGGAAGTGAGAGAATAAAGTTTTGCGGTCACCCCTGCCCTGGACGTGCTTGACCAGCACCGGGCAGGTGCCAGGCGCCACCAGCGCAGCCTTGCGGCCCGGTTGACTTATGACTCAATGAAAGTGACAACCTGATGAAAATCAAAGCGATGAAGTGGCTCACTACCGCGCCCGTTGCACTCGCCCTCGCTGTTTCCCTGGCAGCCTGCGGCTCAGGATCCTCGCAGCCCAGCGGTACCCCGACTGACGCCCTCGCCGGCAGCGACCAGCAGACGCTGGACAAGTACACCACTGACGACGTCACCCCGATCGACCAGATCGACAAGACCAAGCTCGGTCTCAACACCGAAGGCAAGCTCGAGGTGGGCACCCTCTCGGATGCACCCCCGAACATCTTCATTGATCCCTCCGGCAAGTTCACGGGCTACGACAACGAACTGCTGCGCGCTATTGCCGGCAAGCTCGGCCTCGAGGTCGAATTCGTTGCCACCGACTTCTCCGCCCTGCTCTCCCAGGTTTCCACCCGGCAGTTTGACGTCGGGTCCTCCTCCATCTCCACCACCGAAGCCCGCCGCCAGAATGTCGGCTTCACCAACGGCTACGACTTCGGCTTCATGGCCGTTGTGGCCAAGACCGACGGCGACGTCAAGAGTTTTGACGACCTGACGGAGGATCTGCGCATCGGCGTTGTCCAGGGCACGGTCCAGGACGACTACGTTACCAACACGCTGAACATGGAACCGATCCGCTTCCCGGACTACGCCACCGTGTACGCCAACGTCCGCAACGGCCAGGTGGATGCCTGGGTGGCGCCTTCCCAGCAGGCTGAGGGCCAGGTCAAGGAAGGCGACGGCACCGCCATCGTCGAGTCCAAGATCAATACCGAGAACTTCACTGCCTACGCTGTGGCCAAGGACAACCAGCCCCTGATTGATGCGCTGAACTCCGGCCTTGACGCCGTAGTTGAAGACGGGACCTGGTCCAAGCTGACCAAGGAGTGGTACCCGGACCGCGAAATGCCGACTGACTGGAAGCCGGGCAGCAAGGCCGCCACGGTTCCCCAGAGCTGATTGAGCCGGGACGTTCATGGATCTCCTGGACCAGCTTGCTGACACCTTCTTCAACTGGGAGGAAATGGTGAAAGTCATTCCCGCCCTGCTCATGGTGGGTCTGCCCAACACCCTGATCCTGGCTGTGGCCTCCGGCGTTCTCGGTTCCCTGCTGGGGCTGCTGCTGGCCATGATGGGGATCTCCCGCAACGCGGGAGCCCGGTGGGTGGCACGTATCTACACCGATATCTTCCGCGGCCTCCCGGCCATCCTAGTGATCCTGGTCATCGGCATCGGACTGAGCCCGATCGCCCGTGAGATCACGGGTTCGCGGAATCCTTATCCGCTGGGCATCCTGGCCCTGACCCTGATCGCAGCCGCCTACATCGGCGAGATCTTTCGGTCCGGCATCCAGAGTGTTGAAAAGGGACAGTTGGAGGCCTCCAGGGCGCTCGGATTCAGCTACGGCAGCTCCATGCGGCTGGTGGTGGTGCCGCAGGGCATCCGCCGGGTCCTTCCGGCCCTGGTGAATCAGTTCATCTCGCTGCTGAAGGATTCCTCGCTGGTGTTCATGCTGGGCCTGGCCGCCTCCGACCGGGAAATCTTCCGGATCGGAAATGACGCCATGGCCAACACGGGAAACCTTTCACCGCTGGTTGCGGCCGGTGTGCTGTACCTGATCCTGACCGTCCCGCTCACCCACTTCGTGAACTTCATCGACCACCGGCTGCGTACCGGCAAGCCGGAGAAGAAGGAACCGGATGAGCTGGCAGCACCTATCGGCAAGGGGGCACAGGCATGACGGAGTTCGCTTCCGGAACCCTGACCGGCAAGAACCTGCACCTCTCATTTGGCCACAACCATGTTCTCCGCGGCATTGACCTGCACGTGGAGAAGGGCACCACGGCATCGGTGATCGGCCCCTCCGGGTCTGGTAAATCCACGCTGCTGCGGGTCATGAACCGGCTGATCGAGCCGGACCAGGGCGACATCCTGCTGGATGGCCGTTCGGTCCTGAAGGACAACCCTGACGAGCTCCGGCAGCGGATCGGCATGGTGTTCCAGCAGTTCAACCTGTTCCCGCACAAGACCGTGGTGGAGAACGTTTCGCTGGCGCTCCGCAAGCTCCGGAAGCTGCCCGCGGACCAGGCGCGCGCCGAAGCCCTTGAGCAGCTGGACCTGGTGGGCCTGAAGCACAAGGCTGACGCCCGCCCGGCCAACCTCTCCGGCGGCCAGCAGCAGCGCGTCGCGATTGCCCGCGCGCTGGCCATGAAGCCGGAAGTCATGTTCTTCGACGAGGCCACCTCGGCCCTGGACCCTGAGCTGGTGAAGGGTGTCCTGGCGCTGATGACGGACCTTGCGAAGGGCGGCATGACCATGGTGGTGGTCACCCACGAGATGGGCTTCTCCCGCAACGTGTCGGACATCGTGACGTTCATGGATGCCGGTGTTGTGGTGGAGTCCGGGCCTCCGGAACAGCTCTTCACCGCGCCCCGCACGGACCGGCTCAAGGGCTTCCTCTCGGACGTCCTGTAACGCCTGCAGCATAAAAGAAATCCCCGGTTGCGCCGCAACCGGGGATTTTTTTGTTTGCGCCGAGATGGCACTTAACGGCAGTTCCACGCGCCGGGATTGCCGTGAAGTGCCATCTCGCGGGGAGTTAAGGGGCCGGCGGCGGGACTAGCCCTGGGCGGCCGCCGCGGCCTTTGCTGCTGCCGGAAGGGCGTCGTAGATCCGGTTCATGGCGGCGTCATCGTGCGCTGCCGAGAGGAACCAGGCTTCGAAGACCGACGGCGGCAGGTAGACGCCCGATTCCAGCATCGAGTGGAAGAACGGTGCGTAGCGGAAGGTCTCCTGGGCCTGGGCGTCGGCGTAATTGTGGACGCCGTGGGCCGACGTGCCGAAGGCCACGGAGAACAGGTTCCCGGCGAACTGGATGGAGTGGTCCACCCCTGCTGCGTCAAGGGCGGTGGACACGGCTGAGGAAAGCTCCAGGGAGCGGACGTCGATGAACGAGTACACGTCCCGGGTGGCGTGGGTCAGGGTGGCCACACCCGCCGCCATCGCCACAGGGTTACCTGACAGGGTGCCGGCCTGATAGACCGGACCGGTGGGCGCCAGGTGGTCCATGACGTCGGCACGCCCGCCGAGGGCCGCCGTCGGCATTCCTCCGCCGATGACCTTGCCGAAGGTGAGCAGGTCCGGCGTCCAGGGTTCGGCGGCGTCCGGCGCTCCGCCGGTGAGGCCCCAATATCCGGAGTAGCCGGTGCGGAAGCCGGTCAGGACCTCGTCCACGATGAGCAGCGCGCCGTGCTCGCGGGTGATGCGCGACAGCCCCAGGTTGAAGCCTTCCTCAGGAGTGACCACGCCCATGTTGGCCGGGGCGGCCTCGGTGATGACGGCCGCGATGTTCTGCCCGTGGGTGGCAAAGGCTTCCTTGACCGCCGCGAGGTCGTTGTACGGCAGCACCAGGGTCTCGGCCGTGGTGGCTTCGGTGACACCGGCCGAGCCGGGAAGCGCGAGCGTTGCCACGCCCGAGCCCGCCGATGCCAAAAGGCTGTCAAGGTGCCCGTGGTAGCAGCCGGCGAATTTGACGATCAGGTTGCGGCCGGTGACGCCGCGGGCCAGGCGGACGGCCGTCATGGTGGCTTCGGTGCCGGTGGACACCATGCGGAGGCGTTCGACGGCGGGCACGCGTTCCTGGACAATGGCGGCCAGGTTGGCCTCATCCGGGGTGGATGCGCCAAAGGACAGCCCGCGGTCCACGGCGGCGTGGACGGCGTCCAGCACGGCCGGGTGCGCGTGGCCCAGCAGGGCGGGGCCCCAGGAGCATACCAGGTCCACGTATTCCTTGCCGTCGGCGTCCGTCAGGTACGGCCCTTTGGCGGCGACCATGAAGCGCGGGGTCCCGCCCACGGATCCGAAGGCGCGGACCGGTGAGTTGACGCCGCCCGGCATCAGCTGGCGGGCGCGGTCGAAGAGTGCCTCGTTGCGAGGATTGCTGGAAGTCATGGTTCCTATTCTCTCAGTTAGCCGGCGCGTCAGCTGCCGAGCAGTTCAGCCACCCTGGGCGCCACTGCCGTGCCCAGGAGCTCAATGGACCGCATCATCGCCCCGTGCGGCAACGGCCCGCTGCTGTACTTCAGGTCGAAGCGGTCCACCCCAAGGTTCTGCTTCAGCAGGACGATTTTCCGGGCCACAGTCTCCGGTGATCCGACGTAAAGGGCACCCTCGGGAGCGCACATCGCGTCGAACTCGGACCGTCCGGCGGGACCCCAGCCACGTTCTGCTCCGATCCTGTTCCGCAGCGTCAGCCAGTGCGGGAAGAATTCCTCCCTGGCCTCTTCGTCGGTGGGGGCAACGTGCCCCGGCGAATGCGTGGCCATCTGCTGCATCGGGTGCCCGTACTTGGACATGGCTTCGCGGTAGAGGTCAGCCAGCTGCCGGAAGGCACGCGGCTGGCCGCCGATGATGGCGAAGATGATCGGATAGCCGTACTGTGCGCAGCGGAGCACCGATTCAGGTGTTCCACCAACCCCGATCCAGGTGGGCAACAGATGGTGTTCCAGGGGCGGGTAGACGCTGAGGCCGTGCAGGGCCGGCCGGGTGCGGCCTTCCCAGTGCACAGGCTTCTGCGACCGCACCTTGCTGAACAGTTCCAGCTTCTCCTCGAACAGGAGTTCGTAGTCGGCCAGGTCCAATCCAAAGAGCGGGAAGGATTCAACGAAGGACCCGCGGCCCAGCATCACCTCGGCCCGGCCATTCGAGATGGCGTCCACCGTGGAGAACCGCTGGAACACGCGGATGGGATCATCCGAGCTGAGGACCGTGACCGCTGAGCCGAGCCGGATCTGCTGCGTGCGGGCGGCTGCCGCCGCCAGGAAGACTTCCGGGGCGGACACCGCGAAGTCCTTGCGGTGGTGCTCCCCCACGCCAAATGCGTGGAGTCCGACGGCGTCTGCCAGCTCTGCCTGTTCCAGCAGCTGCCGCAGGACTTGCGCATGCGGCAACGGGCTGCCGTCGGGCTTCTCGCCGACGTCGCCGAACGTATTGAGGCCGAGCAGGATCCGGTCATCGCCCACGGGCGCAGTCGGGTTCTGCCCACCGGGTCCGGGCGAAGTGGTGAACCCGGAGGAAACGGCCTCGCTCACCGGGATTCCTTGAGCCAGCCGGCCAGTTCGGCCGCCCAGTACGTCAGCACCATGTGGGCACCGGCCCGGCGGATTCCCAGCACGGACTCGGTGATGGCCGCCCGCCGGTCGATCCAACCGTTGGCCGCGGCCGCTTCGATCATGGCGTACTCGCCGGAGATCTGATACGCGGCTACCGGCACGGGGCTCATCGCGGCGACGTCGGCCACGATGTCCAGGTAGCTCATGGCCGGCTTCACCATCACGATGTCGGCGCCCTCCACCAGGTCGAGTTCCACCTCACGCAGGGCCTCGGTGCGGTTGCCGGCGTCCATCTGGTACGTCCGGCGGTCACCCTTCAGCTGCGAATCCACCGCCTCACGGAACGGTCCGTAGAAAGCGGACGCGTACTTCGCAGCATAGGCAATGACTGAGGTGTTGGTGTGGCCGGCTTCGTCAAGGGCGGCACGGATCGCGGCGATCTGTCCGTCCATCATTCCGGAAGGGCCCAGCATGTGCGCTCCGGCATCCGCTTGTGCCACGGCCATCCGGGCGTAGATTTCCACGGTCCGGTCGTTGTCCACGTACCCGTCGTCGTCGAGCACGCCGCAGTGGCCATGGTCCGTGAACTCGTCCAGGCACACGTCGCTCATGATCACCAGATCATCACCAACCTCGGCCCGGACGTCCCGGATGGCCTTGTTCAGCACACCCTCCGGGTCCAGGGAGGCCGAGCCCTCAGCATCGCGGGTTTCGGGGATGCCGAAGAGCATGATCCCGCCGAGTCCCAGCTCAACAGCCTCGGCGGCGGCACGCTTGAGGGTGTCTGTGGTGTGCTGGACAACGCCCGGCATGGACGTGATGGGATTGGGTTCGGTCAGCCCCTCCCTGATGAAGGCCGGAAGGATGAGCTCGGCCGGCGCCAGGCGTGTTTCAGCGGTCAGCCGGCGCATGGCAGGCGTGGTGCGGAGGCGGCGGGGGCGTTGGCTGGGAAAAGTCATGTCCTGTCCTTCACGTTGTTTCAGGTTGGTGCCCAAGGGCGGCTTCGACGGCGGCAACAAGGCCTTCCGGCGTGGGCTCAGCCGCCACCGCGGCCACCGGCAGGCCAAGCGCGGCCGCCTGCTCCGCCGTCGAACGCCCAATCACCACCAGGCGGCAGCGGTGCAGCGGTGTGAGGTCAGCGATGCGCCGCACCGCGCTGGGCGAGGCTGCGACGACCGCATGGATGCTTCCGTCCGCTATCCCGGCAGCGGCTGCGGCCGGTGACAGCAGCGAGTACGACGGCGGCGCCTGGCCCGGTCCCCCGTCTTCCACCGGGACGGCGAGCCTGCGCTCCGCTGACGCCGGGTATTCGACGGTCCGGTAGGCGGTGACCACCGTAACGTTGCTGCCCGCCGCGAGCAGTCCCTCGGCCAGCCGGGGTGCAGCGATGTCGGCCTGCGGCAGCAGGACCCTGCCTCCGCCCGGCCACACCTCGAGCAACCCGGCGGCGGACTGCTCGCCCGAAGGCGTCAGGTGGACAACCAACCCGTTCGCTTCCAGCAGCCCGCGCGTCGCCGGACCGATGGCAGCGATACGGGTGCCGGCAGGGATCCACTGGTTGAGCACCACGCCGCGATCCTTTGCCTTGTCCAGGAGGACATGGACCGTGGTGGCACTCGTGACCACCAGCCAGTCGAAGGCGCCGGCGCCCACGGCATCGCAGGCTACGTCAAGGGAATGCTGGTCTGCCGCCCGTTCGAAGTCGATGAGCGGCAGGAGGACGGCGCTGGCTCCGGCCTCTTCCAGTGCAGCCACGAGCGAGAGCGAGCGTTCGGGGCTGCGCGTGACCAGGACCCGGGCTCCGCTGAGCGGTTGGTCCGGACCGGATGCACGGGAAGGCGATCCCATGGCCAGGTCAGGAAGCCTGCAGGTCTGCGATGTCGGCGGCCCCGCCGGCAAGGAGGACTTCGGCCAGTTCGATGCCCAGCAGGGTGGCCCCCACTTCGGTCAGCCCGTCAGTTGCGCGCTTGTCCCGGACCGAAGCTGTGCCGTCCACGGCACACACCACGGCTTCCAGGTGAAGCATGCTGCCCTTGCGGTAGGCGTAGGCGCCCACCGGAGCCGCGCACCCGGCCTCAAGCCGGGCCAGCAGGGCCCGCTCCGCGGTGACGGCGAGCCGGGTGTCCGGGTCATCGAGTGCAGCCAGCGCCTGGGCAAGCACCCGCCGGGATCCTTCGGTTGAACCGGGCCTCGGAGGTGCATCGGCGGTGCGGCATTCGATCGCCAGGGAACCCTGTCCGGCGGCGGGGAGCATAACGTCCGTCTCGAGGTATTCGCTGACCGCGTCCAGCCTGTTGATGCGCTCCAGGCCGGCTGCCGCCAGCACAACGGCGTCAAGGTCGCAGGACTTGCCAGGAACAACCTGGTCCGTGGTGTTGCCGGGGAGCCCGGGGACCCTGCCGAGGCGGGTGTCTACGTTGCCGCGGATGTCCAGGATTTCCAGGTCGGGCCGGGCCGCGCGGAGCTGGGCGGCGCGGCGGGGCGAACCCGTCCCCACCGTGGCACCGGCAGGTAGATCGGCGAGCTTCAGCCCGTCCCGTGCGCAGAGGACGTCACGGACATCCACGCGCCGCGGCGTCGCTGCAAGGCTGAGACCCACTGCCGCCCCGGTGGGCAGGTCTTTCAGCGAATGGACGGCGACGTCACACTCGTTCCGGAGCAGCGCGTCGCGCAGGGCGGCAACGAAAACGCCGGTGCCGCCCATTTGCGACAGCGATCCGGTGAGGACGTCGCCATCGGTCCTGATGTGGACGAGCTCCACGGGAAAGCCTCCGACGGCGGCAAGCTGGTCCGCGGTCTGCTGCGTCTGGGTCAGGGCCAGCTTGCTGGCCCTCGTTCCGATCCGGACGGTCACTGCTGTGCTGCTCCCTGGGTTGCGTCCCGGCCGGCCGGTGCCGCGGGATAGGGGTCATGGCCGGTGCCCACCGTGGTGTCCGCCCCGGAGATCGTGGGCTTTTCGCCCCGGAAGTTTGCGCAGCACCCGGGCCGGCATACGTCGTACCAGGGGCCCAGGTCCGTCACGGCAGGGCGGTCGCTGATGTTGTTTGCCGCCGTGCGTTCGGAGATCAGGTCCACCAGGCCGTTGACGAACTTGCGGTGCGTTCCGGGGGTTGGGACGCGGGTGGCGGCCAGGCCCAGGTTGGCGCAGGTTTCCAGGGCCTCGGTATCCAGGTCCCAGACAACTTCCATGTGGTCGCTGACGAAGCCCAGGGGCACGATGACGATGCCCTTGATGCCCTGGCCGGCCAGCTCCTCGATTGCATCGTTGATGTCAGGCTCAAGCCACGGCACGTGCGGGGCGCCGGAGCGGGACTGATACACCAGTGACCAGGGTGCGGTCAGGCCGGATTCCTCCTGGACCCGGCCGATGACGGCCGCGGCAGTGGCGAGGTGCTGGGCCACATAGGCTGAGCCTTCCTCGAATTCGCGCGGTTCGCCCTCGGACCTGCCCGCTGCGTCGGCGTCCCGGGTGGGGATGGAGTGGGTGGCGAAGAGGATCTGGATGGGCGCGTCCGGGGTTCCGGCTTCTGCCAGCTTGGCACGGACGTCGGCGAGGCCGGCGGCGGTACCTTCCACGAACGGCTCCACGAAGCCGGGGTGGTCGAAGTACTGGCGGACCTTGTCCACCTCAAGGCGTCCGTCCAGGCCGGTTTCGGTCAGGGCCATGCCGATGTCCTCGCGGTACTGGCGGCAGCTGGAGTAACAGGAGTAGGCACTGGTGGTGATCATCAGCACCCGGCGGTGGCCGGCGTCGTACGCGTCCTGCAGGGTCTGCGGGATGTAGGGCGCCCAGTTGCGGTTGCCCCACAGCACCGGAAGTTCGATGCCGCGGGCGGCCAGTTCGGCTTCGAGTGCCGCCTTGAGCTCGCGGTTCTGCTGGTTGATGGGGCTGATGCCGCCGTTCGCCCGGTAATGGTGCGAGACTTCCTCGAGCCGCTCGTCCGGGATCCCGCGGCCGCGGGTGACGTTGCGGAGGAACGGGATGACGTCCTCCTGCCCTTCGGGGCCGCCGAACGAGGCGAGGAGGACGGCGTCGTAATCCTTGGGGGCCATCCGGCCGGCCTCTGTGACAGGGTTAACGGCGGTGGTTCCCTGCGGATCAAGGGGACTCATGCGAGGACCTCGGCTACCTCTTCGGCGGAGATCCGGCGTCCTGTGTAGAACGGGATTTCCTCGCGGACGTGGTTGCGTGCTTCCGTGGCGCGCAGGTGGCGCATCAGGTCCACCAGGTCCACAAGCTCGGGAGCTTCCAGGCCGAGGATCCACTCCCAGTCGCCCAGGGCGAAGGAGGAGACCGTGTTGGAGATGACCTGCGGGAAGTCGCGGCCCAGCAGGCCGTGGTCGCGAAGCATCTTTCCGCGCTCGGCCTCGGGAAGGATGTACCACTCGTAGGAGCGGACGAACGGGTAGACGCACAGCCATTCAGCCGGTGCCACCCCGCGGGAGTATGCGGGCGTGTGGTTCTTCGCGAACTCAGCCTCGCGGTGGACACCCATGGCGGACCAGACGATCTCGGTTCCGGTGAAAAGGGTGCTGCGGCGGATGTCGCGGATGGCCTGCTGCAGGGCTTCCGGCTTGGGGCCGTGGAGCCACACCATGATGTCGGCATCGGCGCGCATGGCCGAGACGTCGTAGCTGCCGCGATGGGTCACGCCCGCTTCGGCAAGCCGTTCCAGCAGGGCCTCGAAGTCAGCGGCGGCATTGGCGCTGCGGACCACTGCCTCGGACCGCTTGAAGACCGTCCAAAGAGTGAAGAACTGCTCGGCTGATTCTTCGGTTTTAGTGACAGATTCGGCAGAAGTGTGGCTCATGGTTACAAGTTTGCCCTGTAGTACGCGTCAAGTCGAAACCAACGAGTTTCTACAGCTCGTAGAAGTGCGCAAGGTCACAGGCCTGCACGCAGGCCGGCACCGACCGGGTGCCGGCCTAGGGGTTGCGCAGGCGGAAAAGGACCAGCCCGGCGGCACCGGCCACGCCAACCAGCCCTGAGCCCAGCCAGACCATGGCGCTGCGCGGTTCCGGCTGTGCAGCAAGCCGGGCATTGCTGCGCGGCGTGCTGCCCGGCGTGCCCGTGGAGTACGGCGTCCAACCGGTGGCCTGCGGCGCGGCGTAGGGCGAGGAATACAAGGGTGAAGCAGCGGCCTGGCGGTCCGTAGCAGCCGTCCCGGCAAAGGGTGCTTGTCCTGCCGTGGCGTCGATTCCGGTTTGCTCCTCCGCCGCCGCCGCAAGTTTGCCCGGCTCTGATGCAGGGGATGCAGGGGATGCCGGGTTTGCTGCCGGTGCGCCTGCGGGGGCCGCGGAGGTTTCCGGGCTGTCCGAAACCCCTGCGTCCGGAGCCGGCGCTGAAGCAGGGGCCGGAGTGGCGGCGGAGGCGGCCGGTGCAGTTCGCGACGGCGCCGGAGCCGATGTTGCAGAGGGGGTGGTGGGAGTCTTGCCGGCACCCGGCGCGCTGGCCGTGGGCGCGCCAGACGGCTCCGTGCTGGGGGTGGGTGCGGCGGTTGCTGAGGGACTCAGGGTGGCCGTTACCGCCGGGAGAAGCGCCGGCGGCACTGGAATCGCGGAGGCACTTGCGGATGGGCTGGGGCTGGGAGCCTTGCCGGGATCGGCCTGCTTTCCCTTTCCGTTTCCGTTGCCGCCGGATTCCTTGCCCTTGGCATCTTTCCCGTCGCGGTTCTGGCCGGGGGCATCCTGCCGGGCGGCCTCGGACTGGCCCTGCAGGGAGGCTTCCAGGGGGAGGATCTTGTTCTGCTGCGTGACGGGTGCGGCCGGGTCACCGGGGTCGGGCGTCACCTCCGCTGCCTGGGACGCAGAAACGCCGGTGGCTAGAACCAGTACCGCTCCGATTGCCGCAGCTGCTGAGCCGCGCCGGATTCCCCCATGGATACCGGTCCGGGACATTGAAAGCTCGGACCTGTTGTCAACCATAGTCACCGACCCTAACCAGATCGGCGGGGGAACTTAAAACCGGCAAAAGGGCAAACCGCCGCCTGGGAGAGGCAGGTTTTGAGCTCGTGGCGCGCTGACCAGCGACGACGTTCAGCCGACCAAGTTCCGAACTTGTGTCCGAGTGTCGGACACCACGGCGGCCAGCCCGTTGCCTGCCACCCAACCACCCACCAGTGCCAGGCCGCCGGCCGCCGTGCAGGCTTCCCGGATCGCCGTCACCCGTGCGCGGTGGCCGACGGCGGCGAACGGCAGGGACCCAGGCCAGCGGACAACGTCCCAATCCACCAGGCTTTCCCTGGTGATGCCGACGCCCAGCAGCGCCGCCGCATCGCGCAGGGAGGCGGCCAGGAGGCTGTCATCGGTCTCCGGCCCGGCGGATGGTTCCCCTGCCCCGTCCGCCCTGCCATAGGAGAGGCGCAGGACATGCCGGCCGGGGCCGGCTGCATCTGCCAGCCAATCCCATTTGCCGGTGGCATGTGTCAGCGCCTTTGCTTCGATCCCGGGAGTCTGCGGTGCCACCAGCACACCCGTGCCGCGGGGGCGGTTGTCCAGGCCGGGGTTGTCCAGCACCAGGGTGACAAGCTTTATGTCCGGTCCTGATGCCGGCTTTTGTCCTGCGGTCGCGGGGACCGGCCCTTCCAGCAGGTCGACGGCGGTGGGGCCATCCACCGCCACCACCAGCACGCCGGCGTCGAACGTTCCGCCGATGGACTGTACGCGCCAGCCTTCGGATGAGCGGGCGACCGAAACGGCCGGGGTATCGGCCAAGAGCGTGACTCCCCGCCCGCGGAGATCCTTGACCAGCGCATCCACCAGGGTGTGCATGCCGCCTGTCAGGCCGGCGACGGCGGACCCGGCTTTGGCGGGTCGGCCGGAGGTGGAGGCGCCCGGCACTCCTGCCGCGTCGTGGGCGCCCTGCCTCTGGGCGGCGACGGCGGCGGCGAGGGAGCCGTGCTGCCGGAGCCTGGCGCGGAGCCCGGGAGCCACCATGTCGACGTCGAGCAGTGCAGGATCGGCAGAATGGACACCGCCCACCACCGGGGCTACGAGCCGTTCCAGCACCCGGGCGCCCATCCTGGCCTTGACGAGGGCGGCGACGCTGACCACGTCACGCCCGCTTCCTACCGAAGCGGGCAGGAACCGGTCCAGGGAAGCACGCAGGGAACCCGGGAGGCCAAGTGTCCGGCGGACCTCAGGGTCCCAGGGGTTGGCCGGGATGCCGAGTATCCCGGTTTTGGGAAGTTCGCGGGGGCCTTCGGGGAGCTGCACCCATGCCCCGCCGGGCCTGGGAGCCACGATGTTGCCCGCGAGGCCCAGTTCAGCGGCAAGTCCGGAGACGGCATCGGACCGCGTGGCAAAGGACTCGGCACCGCTGTCCAGGGTCAGGCCGGCCACCACATGGCTGCCCACGCAGCCGCCCCACCCGCTGCCGGCCTCCAGGAGGGTGACCCGGTACCCGGCGGCAGCCAGCTCCCGCGCGGAGAGCAGCCCGGAGATGCCGCCGCCCAGCACCAGCGCAGTTCCGGGGTCCAGCGGCGCACTGCCCACCGGTTACTCCGGGGAGATGGAGTGGATGAGTTCAACCACCCGGGTCAGGACTGCCGGGTCCGTCTCGGGCGGCACGCCGTGGCCAAGGTTGAGGACGTGCCCGGGGGCGGCGGAGCCGGCGGCGATGACCTCGCGGACGTGCGCTTCAAGAACGTCCCAGGGCGCCGACAGCAGGGCAGGATCGATGTTTCCCTGCAACGGAACGGTGCCGCCCAGCCGGCGGTTCGCTTCATCCAGCGGCAGCCGGTAGTCCACGCCCACCACGTCGACGCCCACGTCGCGCATGGCAACGAGGAGCTCGGAAGTTCCCGTGCCGAAGTGGATGAGCGGCGCGCCGAGGTGCCGCACATGGTCCAGGGCGCGGGACGACGCCGGGGCAACAAACCGGGTGTAATCGGCCAGTCCCAGCGAACCTGCCCAGGAGTCGAACAGCTGCGCGGCCGAGGCGCCGGCTTCCAGCTGCGCCTGGAGGAACATGCCGGAGGCGTCGGCGGCCCAGTTGGCCAGGGCGTTCCAGGTGTCCGGGTCGGCGTGCATCATGGTGCGCGGCCCGAGGTGGTCGCGGGAAGGCTTGCCTTCAACCATGTAGGCCGCAAGCGTGAAGGGTGCGCCGGCGAACCCGATCAGCGGCGTCTTGCCCAGTTCGGCCACCGTCAGCCGGACCGCTTCCCGGATGGGTTCCAGAGCTTCCCATGTCAGCTGGGGCAGCGCCGCGACGTCCGCGGCCGTACGGACGGGCTTGTCGAGGACAGGGCCCACGCCCGGGACGATGTCCACGCCCACGCCGGCAAGCTTGAGCGGAATGACGATGTCCGAGAAGAAGATCCCCGCATCGACGTCGTGGCGGCGGACCGGCTGCAGCGTGATCTCGGATGCCAGTTCAGGCCGGAGGCAGGAGTCCAGCATGGCGATGCCCTCGCGCACCTTGAGGTATTCGGGCAGTGAACGACCTGCCTGCCGCATGAACCAGACGGGACGGCGGGACGGCTTGCCGCCGCGGTAGGCCGTTATCAGCGGGGAGTCCGCGGTGCGGCCGTCCAGCAGTGGATGGTCAGCGGCAAGTACGCCGGCAGCGGAGACGGCAGGGCTAGGAGTCATGCCATCGATTGTGCCGAAAATCAGCGCCAAAAGATAACGACAGACTGTCTCCCGTTGGGGCCCCGCGGCCGCCGTGGCGGGAATCACAAGCCCCTCCGGCCCTTGACGGGGCAGGTAGTTGTTCTACCGAGGAACGAAAAAGCTATGATTGATCCGTTGTGGTTCTTTTTTCATTGGTGGCTACACACGCCGACATCGATCTTGAGACCGTTGCCCAGTTGAGCAACGGTTCCTCTGGTATTGCCACATCCGCTCTCTCCGGATCACCGGCAGTGAAGGGTGCGGTTGTCCTTGCCACCTGCAACCGCTACGAAATCTACGGCGAAGCGCCGCACCCGGACGACGTCGAGGCCGCCCGCGCGGCCCTTGTAGCCCAGATCAGCGATGTCAGCGGACTCAGCGAATCGCTTGTGTCCCGTTCCTTCAGCACCCGCACCGGCCCTGAAGTAAGCCAGCACCTCTTCGCCGTCAGCGCCGGACTGGACTCCGCCGTCGTCGGTGAACGGGAAATCGCGGGCCAGGTCAGGCGTGCACTGATCACCGCCCAGCACGAAGGCACCGCCAGCTCCGGACTAGTGCGGCTGTTCCAGGCCGCCTCCAAGACCGCCAAAGACGTCGGCGCCCAAACAGCGCTAGGTTCGCGTGGCCTGTCCATCGTGTCGGTGGCATTGGACCTGGCAACAGACCTTTCCGAGAACCAGGACTGGACCACCAAAAAAGTGGTGGTGTTCGGGACCGGTGCCTACGCCGGTGCAACCATGGCGCTGCTGCGCGAACGGGGCTGCACAGACATCTCGGTCTTTTCGTCCTCCGGCCGTGCCGAGGGATTCGTCGCCACCCGTGGCGGTACCGCCCTCGACGCCGAAACACTGTATCCCGCGGTTGCTGCCGCGGACGTAATGATCGGGTGCAGCGGTTCGGATACCCGGGTGGAGGCCGATGAACTGGCCCAGGTGCGCGCCAATTCCCCGCAGCCGCTGATCGCCATTGACCTGGCACTGACACATGATTTCGATCCCGCCGTGGGTGAGCTCGACGGCGTCGAACTCCTCACCCTGGAATCGGTGCGCCTCGCCGCGCCACAGGAGCAGGCCGAATCGCTGACGCAGGCAAGTGGGATCGTCAACGGCGCCGCGAAGGCCTTTGAGCAGGAACGAGAGGCCCGCTCCGTGGATTCGGCGATTGTTGCCCTCCGTCGGCACACTATGAACGTCCTGGACGCAGAAATGGAAAAAGTCCGGGCCCGGCACGGCTGCACCGCCGCTGCCGAGGAAGTGGAATTCGCGCTTCGCCGCATGGTCAAGCAGCTGCTCCACGTGCCCACGGTCCGCGCCCGCGAGCTGGCGGCCAACGGCCAGCAGGACGAATACGTGGCGGCCCTGGAAGCCCTCTACGGCATCACCGTGGAGCAGCCCGCTAGCCCCACAGCCCAGGCGGAATGCCCGGTGGACCACCGGGGCCTCGAAAGCGCCTGACCCTCACCGACGCTCTCTCACTTAACGTTGCTTAAACGACGACGCTCTCTCACTTCCTTTTAGAAAGTGAGAGAGCGTCGCAATTTCAAGGGCAATAAGTGAGAGAGCGTCGCTGAGGCGCTTTGTCAGTAGACGGGTTTATGGGGTTCCACGTCACGCACCCAGGCGAGAATGCCGCCGTCGAGATGGCTGATCCGCTCGTACCCCGCCTTCCGGGCCGCCGCCAGGACATTCGCCGAGCGGGCCCCGGACTTGCAGTGGAAGACAATGTCCTTGTCCTGTGGGATCTCCGCCCAGGCGTCGCCGGCCAGGATCCTGCCCTGCGGGATGAGGACGGCCCCGTCGATCCGCACGATGTCGTATTCGCCCGGCTCCCGGACGTCCACGAGCTCAAAGTCCTTGAGCCCCGCTTTCCGCGATGCAAGCATGGTGGCCAGCTGCGTGGCAGTGACGGTGTGTTCCGTGCCCGACTGGGCTGCCGGCGTGATGCCGCAGAACGCCTCGTAATCCGTCAGTTCAGTGATGGGCTCCGCCGCGGGGTCCTTGGACACCCGGATTTCCCGCCAGCTGCCGCCCAGGGCGTCGAAGAGCGCCACACGGCCCAGCAGGGAACGTCCGACGCCGGTGATCAGCTTGACTGCCTCCGTCACCATCAGCGATCCCACGGCCGCGCACAGCATGCCAAAGACGCCGCCCTCGCCGCAGGAGGGCACAGAGCCCGCCGGCGGGGCCTCAGGGTAGAGGTCGCGGTAAGTGGGCCCGTGCTTCTCCCAGAAGACGCTGACCTGGCCGTCGAACCGGAAGATTGAACCCCACACGTAGGGTTTGCCGAGGATGGCGGCTGCGTCGTTCACCAGGTAGCGCGTGGCAAAGTTGTCCGCCCCGTCAAGGATCAGGTCGTACCCGGCGAACAGCTCCAGGGCGTTGGCGGCGTCCAGGCGCACGTCGTGGAGCCGGACATCCACCAACGGGTTCAGCGCGGCAATCGCATCCCGGGCCGACTCGATCTTCGGCCTGCCGACGTCGGCCACGCCGTGGATGACCTGGCGCTGCAGGTTGCTGAGGTCCACCGTGTCGTCATCGATGATCCCGATTGTTCCGACGCCCGCTGCGGCGAGGTACAACAGGGCCGGCGATCCGAGCCCGCCGGCGCCGATTACCAGGACCCTGGCGTTCTTGAGCCGCCGCTGCCCCAGGGTACCGATCTCGGGAATAATGAGGTGCCGCGAGTAGCGTTCCACCTCGGCAGGGGTGAGCTCACCTGCCGGTTCCACCAACGGATCCAGCGAAACAGTTGAAATATTTGCGGTGAAAGTCGAAGCCATACTTCAATGTAGGCCCCGGGATACCGCCCGGTCATATTACCCCGCAGTAAAGTGGAGGTAACTGCAATGGAAAGAAGGACAACCGTGGTCCCTGAAGCACGGGCTGAACGCCCGCCCGCCGCCGAACCGCAAACCTCCCCGCGTCCAGCAGGCCAGCGCTCCGCCCGGCTTCCCCGCGATGAGCGGCGCGCCCAGCTCCTTTCCGCCGCGCAGGAAGTCTTCGTAGCCAATGGCTACCACGGCGCCGCGATGGACGAAATCGCCGAAACGGCCCACGTCAGCAAACCGGTCCTGTACCAGCACTTTCCCTCCAAACGCGAGCTTTACCTTGCACTGCTGGAAAGCCACCTCGCGTCCCTGACCGAGCTGATGCTGGGCGCATTGGACTCCACCACGGACAACAAGGAGCGCGTGAAGGCCGTCATGCGCGCCTACTTCCGCTTTATCGCCAACGATGACCAGGCCCACCGGCTCGTGTTCGAGTCGGACCTCATCAACGATCCGGATGTCAGCTCACGCCTGGAGACCTTCAACCGGACCTTTGCCGACGCCATTGCCCGCGTCATTGCCGGCGACACCAAACTCCCCCACCTCGAGGCGGAGCTTCTGGGGCGCGGACTCGCCGGGATGGCGCAGGTCAGTGCCCGCTACTGGCTCGAAACCGACGGTAATCTTGACCTCGATGTGGCCAGTGACCTCATCTACCGTTTAGCTTGGCGCGGAATCTCTCGCTTCCCCAAAGAGTCCTAGACTACAAATAAGACATCACCAACGAACTTTGACTGGCTGGGAGGCCCCCTGTGGAAATTAAGATCGGCGTTCAGAATGTTGGCCGCGAGATTGTGCTCGAATCGGCACAGGACGCAGACACGGTGGCCAAGGTTGTGGGCGAAGCCATCAACGCCGGCAGCGAGCTGCGCCTGACGGATGACAAGGGACGCCTGATCATTGTTCCCGGAAATGCCCTGGCTTATGTGGAGATCGGCGCCGAAGAGGTCCGCCGCGTAGGGTTCGGCCAGTTCTAGCCCAGCCCCGCGCTGCCGCGAATCCCGAGGAGATCCGTTGCTTTCCCTGACCATCGTTGTGCTCGCCACCGTCGCCGCCGGCTTTATTGTCTGGGCGAATGACAGGCGGCATGCCAAGTACGGCGCCGGCCTTCCCGCCGGCGTAGCCGTGGGTGTAGGGGCCCTCACCTGGATCATCCTCATGGCCGCCGGCTTCGGCTACCGGCCGGGGCTGACCTGGGTTCCGTGGGTCCTGCCCATCGTGCTGGGCGCTGCGGCCGCCGTCGCGGCTGTTCTTTACCTGGGCCGCAGCCGCGCCCGGCAGGACACCCACCGGCTTACCGCGATCCTTCGGCGCTGAGCCTCGGTTTCTGTTGCACCTCACGAAAGTGGCCGCCGTCCCGTCGGGACGGCGGCCACTTGCTTAACGGCACAGCTGCTTGATGACGCGGCTGCCTAATGGTCCGGCACGTATTTCGAAGGCTCGGCCACAGCCCCGGCCGCTGCCGCGGCGTCGCTTGCCCCGGCGGCGGCGGTGAGGTCCCGCCCGGTCACCTGCCCTCCGGCGTCGTGCGAGGTGTAGCGGATGAAGACGCGGTTGTAGCGCCAGTCGAGGTCCGGATGGTGGTTTTGTTCCTCGGCAAGGCGTCCGACGGCGGCAATCACCTCGAGTGCGGCAGCCGCCGTCGGCGTCTTGAAGACGGTGACCAGGCCGCCGTCGCTGAAACGCCAGTCCGGCAGTCCGGTGAGTGCTTCGTCGATGCGTTCCCGGGGAAGGGCGTCTTTGGCGGCCACTGCTGCTCCTTGCATCAGGGCGCCGGCCGGTCCGAAGGAGCAGGCCCTACAGGAACTCGGCCCGGCCCTCCATCGCCGACGACGCCAGCGCGTGCTCGCGGCGCGGTATCCGACCGGCCGCTTTCGCCAGCCTACCGGCGATGACAGCGTGTTTGAAGGCCTCCCCCATCAGCGCCGGGTTCTGCGCCCGGGTCACCGCGGTGGCCAGCAGCACGGCGTCACAGCCAAGCTCCATGGCAAGGGCGGCATCCGACGCCGTGCCGATGCCTGCATCGAGCACCACCGGGACGGAGGCGCGGGACACGATGAGCTCGATGTTGTGAGGGTTCAGGATCCCCAAGCCCGTGCCGATGGGTGATCCCAGGGGCATGACCGCGGTGGCTCCCAGGTTTTCCAGGCGAAGCGCCAGGACCGGATCATCGTTGGTGTACGCAAACACCTTGAACCCGCGGTTAACCAGCTGTTCAGTGGCGTCCACCAGTTCCACGGCGTCCGGGAGGAGGGTGTGCTCATCGGCGATGACCTCAAGCTTCACCCAGTCGGTTTCCAGTGCCTCGCGGGCCAGTTCGGCGGTGAGGACCGCATCACGGGCCGTGAAACAGCCCGCGGTGTTGGGAAGGACCCGGATGCCGTGGTCCACGAGCAGCTGGAAAAGCGAGCCCGTTTCCGCCGTCGAATAGCGGCGCATGGCCACCGTGGTCAGTGCTGTCCCGGATGCCAGCAGCGCGGCTCCAAGGCCGTCCAGGCTAGGGGCGCCGCCGGTGCCCATGATGAGCCGCGATGCCAGGGGTACGCCGTCGATGACCAGCGTGTCGTCCATGCCGGAGGCGCCGGCCGGCGAGGTGGTGGTGGTTTCGGTCATGGTCTCAGCCTCCCTGCACTGCCGTGACGAGCTCGACGTCGTCACCGTCGGCGAGCGCTGTTGCGAACCATTGGCTCCGGGGTACTACCTGCGCGTTGTGCGCCACCGCCACGCCGAGTTTGCCGCCGTCGCGGGCCTGGCCGTCAGCGGCGAGGGGGCGGCCGGTGACCTGGCTGACGAGCATGGTGATGGAGGCCCCGTCAGCCACCGTATGTTGTTGTCCGTTCAGGGTGATGTTCATGCTGTCTCCTTGATGTTGAAGATGGTGGCGGCCGGTTCGCGGCCGGAAAACCGGCCCGGGTTGAACGGTTGCCAGCGGACGTCCGCCGTGCCGTCCAGAAGGTCCCGGCAGATGGCCGCCGCTGCGGGGGCCAGGAGGACGCCGTGCCGGAAGAATCCGGTGGCAATGATCAGTCCCGCAACGTGTGCGGATTCCCCGGCTGCCGGATCGCCGGCCAGCGGCACCCGACCCAACAGCGGGGCGTTGTCCCGGGTGCCGGGCCGCGCCCGTGCCGTGCATTCCAGCAGCTCGAGTTCGGCGACGGCGGGCACCAGGACCTGGGCATCCCGGAGGAGCTGGTAGACCCCGCCTGCCGATACAGCGCCCGCTGCAGCCCGGGCACCGGCCGCCGGTGCATTATGTGTCGCGGCAAGGGCGTCCTCACGCTGGGTGGCTCCGATCACCACCGTCCCGTCCTGCCGCGGGACGATATACACCGGGACGCCATGGACCAGCCCGCGGACCGTTGAGGTTACGAGCGGCTGGAGCTGCCGGGGCACTGCCAGGCGCAGGATATCCCCATACACCGGCCGCAGCGGCAGCTGCAGGCCGTCGGGCAGGCCCGCCAGGGCGGCGGCATCCAGGCCGTTGGCAACGATCGTTTCGCGGGCCAGGACCGTGCCGCCGCCTGCGAGCCGGGCCCCGGCCACTGCCCCGTCCGCCCAGACCAGCCCGGCGGCCCGGTCCGGCACGGCGTAGCCGTCGATGGCCCCCGCCACGTCTGTTCCATTACTTTCGACGGCGGGGCCATGCGCGGCGAGCGCGCGCCGCAGGCAGGACACCAGGCGCCGGGGATCCACCTGGTGGTCCGCGGGCGTGTCCAGTGCGCAGGCGATGGCAGGGCTGAGCAGCGGTTCCCGGCGCCGGGCCTCCCGGACAGTCAACGGCTCCACGGACAGGCCGCTGGCCTGCTGCACCCCGCGCAAATCCATGAGGGCGCGGCGGTCGGCGGCATCGGCACCCACGGCGAGCGTCGGCGTCGTGAGGTACCCGGGACTTTCGCCGGAAGCGGCAGCCAGTTCCGCGGCAAAGCCCGGCCACCGGGCGGAGGAGGCAAGCATGAGCTCCAGGAGGTCCTCCTCCTGGTAGTGCAGCTCGCTCACCGGGGCCAGCATTCCGGCAGCCGCCCAGCTGGCCCCGGCTCCGGGCGCGTCATCGATCAGCACGACGGACCGCCCGGACCGCCTCGCCTCCCAGGCGATGGCATGCCCAACCACTCCGCCGCCGATCACGGCCACGTCGGCACGGATGGTGCCGGAGGGAGCCCCGGGCGGGGCAACGTTTGGGGTGCTCATGTGTCTCCTTCCCTACGCCGGCATTAACCGGATCAGGTCAAGCGGTCGGCTCTGACGCCCTCTCAGCCCGGCGCTTTATGACAGCTGCCGCGGGCTCCCGCAGTACGAGGCCAGTGTAGAGGAACTAGGCTTGCAGCCATGAATGTGTCCCAGTCCCCTGCCCCCGCTGCCGCAGTCCCCGCCGCCGATGCCTTTACCCATGCCGAAGGCACTGCAGGCCTGAACAGCGCCCGGCTTTACCTCTGCACTGATGCCCGCCGGGACCGCGGGGACTTCGGGCAGTTCGTGGATGCTGCCTTTGCCGGCGGCGTGGACATCATCCAGTTGCGGGACAAGGCCATCGAGGCGGCCGAGGAGCTGGAGCTGCTGGCGGTTTTGAAGGAAGCGGCGCAGCGCCATGGCCGGCCGTGGGCTGTGAATGACCGGGCGGACATCGCCGTGTTGTCCGGTGCGCCGGTGTTCCACATCGGTCAGAAGGACCTTCCGTTGGATGCAGCCCGCACCCTGCTCAACGGCAACGCCGCCATCGGGCTTTCCAGCCATGCCCCCGGGCAGGTGGACGCCGCCCTCGCTGCCGCAGCCGGACCGTCCGCGCTTGACTACTTCTGCGTCGGACCGGTCTGGGCCACACCCACCAAACCCGGCAGGGCCGCCGTCGGACTGGACCTGGTGAAGTACGCCGCCGAAGCCTCGGCCGAGGCCGGGAGCGGGGTGCCCTGGTTCGCCATCGGCGGCATCGACCACTCCAATGTGGACCAGGTTGTGGAAGCAGGAGCGAGCCGCATCGTTGTGGTGCGTGCCATCACGGAAGCCGATGACCCTGCCGCCGCTGCCGCCGCCCTTCTCGCTGCCTTGGACGGGGCCACACCCTAAAGACGCCGCAACACGGCGCAGCCCCGTGCGGCGTCAATGCCATGCAAAATCGGGGTTCTTCGGGCTAGGCTGATTTTCGTGTCACATCATCGGCTGGCTCCCAACGTCCACGAGCACAACAATGCCCTCGAGGAAGCCCTGGGTGCCCTGCGGACCGAACTGGAACTGCCCGGCCCATACCCCCTACACGCCGTCAGGGATGCCGAAGCGGCCGTCGCGGCCTTGCAGCTGCCGGCCTATGACCTCACCGGGGTCGGGTTCATCACCATCGATCCGGCATCGTCCACGGATTTGGACCAGGCCCTGTTCATCGAGGCCGACGGCGATGGGTACCACGTGCTGTACGCCATCGCCGATGTTCCCTCCTTCGTGACGCCCGGCGGGCCCCTGGACGCCGAAACACGGCGCCGCGGCCAGACCTTTTATGCCCCTGACGGCCGGATTCCGCTGCATCCGGAAGTCATCAGCGAGGGCGCCGGGAGCCTGCTGCCGGGGCAGGACTGTTCCGCCTTCGTCTGGGATTTCCGGCTGGACAGCGACGCCGAAGTCGCCTCCGTCGCCGTGAAGCGGGCCCGCATGCGCAGCCGGGCCAAGCTCAGCTACAAGGGGGCGCAGGCTGAACTGGATTCGGGCAACGCATCCCCCGTCCTCCAGCTGCTTAGAGAGGTTGGCCTCAAGCGCGTAGAGCTGGAACGCGCCCGCGAAGGTGCCAGCCTGAACATGCCGGAACAGGAGATCGTCCAGCTTCCCGACGGCGGCTACCGCATCGCCGCCGCCCCGCAGCTTCCCGTGGAGGACTGGAACGCGCAGATTTCGCTGATGACCGGCATGGCCGCCGCGCAGCTCATGCTGGCGGGCAGGGTGGGTATCCTGCGCACCATGCCCGCGCCTGACGAGCGCTCCCTCAACCACTTCCGCCTGCAGACCGAAGTGCTGGGCAAACCATGGGACGGGGAGGTCAGCTACGGCGAATACCTGCGCACCCTGGACCCTACCGATCCCCGACAGCTGGCCATCATGCATTCGGCGGGAATGCTGTTCAGGGGCGCCTCCTACACCGCCTTTGACGGTGTGGTCCCGGAAGACGCGGTGCAGTCCGCCATCGGTGCCGCCTACGCCCACACCACCGCTCCGCTGCGCCGGCTGGTGGACCGCTTCGTGCTGGTGATCTGCGAGGCCCTGAGCAACGGCGGCAACGTTCCAGCGTGGGCGAGGGAGGCGCTGCCGTCACTGCCGGACATCATGGCAGGCTCCGACCAGCTGGCGTCCCGGATGGAGCGCATGGCCCTGGACACCGTGGAGGCGGCGCTGCTGGTCAACCACATTGGCCAGGAATTCGACGCAATCGTCATTTCCGGGTCCAAGCCGCAAAACGGCAATGGAAAAAACGGGAACGGCAGGAACGGGAACGGCAACGGCGGTTCCGGAATCATCCAGGTGTCAGAGCCCGCGGTGACCGCCCGGTGCGCCGGCGAACTGGAGTCCGGCACCAAGGTCCGCGTGCGCCTGGTTTCCTCCGATATTGCCACCCGCGAGGTCCACTTCGAACTGGTGCAGTAGTCCCCTGCGGACACCACGCTTAAGGGCGCGGCAGGGCCGAAACCGGGATTTAGGCGGTGTACGGCTAGACTGGAGAAGTAGATATGGATGCCCGGTCGTTGATTTCCTTGATTTGAAACCAACAAGCCCGCCCCTACGCGATCTTGAGATTTGCCCGCTGGTCACCAGTGCCAGCATTTAGATAGCCCGCGATCGGCTTCCACTGGAATTGCTTGCGCGCCCGAGCGTGCTCCGGATCAGCCTCCCCGGCCGGCCCGTTGAGCAGGCAGCGCCATTGCCCAAATGAATAAGGAAACTCCCTGTGAGTGAATTGCATACCCATCAGCTTCTGACGGACGACACCGGCACCGAGACCATCGAGCCCGAAGAAACCATCATCTCCGATGAGAAGCCGCACGAAATCGCGGAAAAGTCCTTCGCCGACTACAACGTCCGCGAAGACATCGTGGAATCGCTGGCCGACGCCGGCATTACCCACCCCTTCCCCATCCAGGCCATGACCCTGCCCGTGGCGCTGTCCGGCCACGACATCATCGGACAGGCCAAGACCGGTACCGGCAAGACCCTTGGCTTCGGCATCCCGGCGCTGCAGCGCGTCGTCGGGCAGGACGACCCCGGCTACGCGAAGCTGGCCGTTCCGGGCGCTCCGCAGGCCCTGGTCATCGTCCCCACGCGCGAACTCGCGGTGCAGGTGGCCAATGACCTGCAGACCGCGTCCCGCAAGCGCAATGCGCGCATCACCACCATCTACGGCGGCCGCGCCTACGAGCCGCAGGTGGAAGCCCTGAAGCAGGGCGTGGAGGTTGTGGTGGGCACGCCCGGCCGCCTGATCGACCTCTACAAGCAGAAGCACCTGAGCCTCAAGAACGTCAAGATCGTTGTGCTCGACGAAGCCGACGAGATGCTGGACCTGGGCTTCCTGCCGGACGTGGAAACCCTTATTGCCGGCACCCCTGCCGTCCGGCAGACCCTGCTGTTCTCAGCCACGATGCCCGGCCCGGTCATCGCCATGGCACGCCGGTACATGACGCAGCCAACGCACATCCGTGCGGCGGACCCCGAGGACGAGGGCCTGACCAAGCGGGACATCCGCCAGCTCATCTACCGTGCACACAGCATGGACAAGACCGAAGTGGTGGCCCGCATCCTCCAGGCCAGGGGCCGGGGACGCACCATCATCTTCACCAAGACCAAGCGCACCGCCGCGAAGGTGGCCGAGGAGCTGGTGGACCGCGGGTTCGCCGCTGCCGCCATCCACGGCGACCTTGGCCAGGGGGCCCGTGAGCAGGCCCTGCGCGCCTTCCGCAACAACAAGGTGGACGTGCTCGTGGCGACGGACGTTGCTGCCCGCGGCATCGACGTCGAGGACGTCACCCACGTCATCAACTACCAGTGCGTGGAAGACGAGAAGATCTACCTGCACCGGGTGGGCCGCACCGGCCGCGCCGGCAACAAGGGCACCGCCGTCACGTTCGTGGACTGGGACGACATGCCGCGCTGGGGCCTGATCAACAAGGCCCTGGGGCTGAGCGTGCCCGAGCCCGTCGAAACGTACTCCTCCTCGCCGCACCTCTACACGGACCTGGATATCCCCGAGGGCACCAAGGGCCGGCTGCCGCGTGACAAGCGCACCCTGGCCGGCGTAGACGCCGAGGTCCTGGAGGACCTGGGCGAAACCGGCAAGAAGAACAGCCGCAGCCCCCGCAGCGGGGACGGCCGGGACCGTGACAGCCGTGGGCGCTCAGGCAAGACCGGTGGCCGTGAAGGTGGCCGCGGCGGCGAGTCCGCCGCCCGCTCTGGTGAGCGCCGCCGTCGTTCTTCCGAGCCTGCCGCAGCCTCCGCACCTGCCGCCGAGTCCCCAACCGGGACCGACGGCGAGCAGCCCTCGCGTGCCCGCCGCACCCGCACCCGTACCCGCCGCCGCAACGGTGAAGTGGTTGCCGGCACGGACAAGGGCGCACAGCCTGGCAGCAGCGAGGGCTAACTGCCTTCATGACTGACACTGTTTGGGCGCCGGACGGCGGCAGCCTGGTGGTGCACGCGGACAACGCGGAGTACCTCCCCACCCTGCCGGCCGGCGCCTTCACGCTGATTTACGTCGATCCGCCTTTCAACACGGGCAGGCCGCAGCTGCGCCAGGAAACCAGGATGGTGGCCAACGCCGAGGGCAGCGGGGACCGGGTGGGCTTCAAGGGCCGCTCCTACGACACCATCAAGGGTGCCCTGCACCGCTACGACGACGCGTTCAGCGACTACTGGTCCTTCCTGGAGCCGCGGCTCGTGGAGGCCTGGCGCCTGCTGGCAGAGGACGGCACCCTGTACCTGCACCTGGACTACCGCGAGGTGCACTACGCCAAGGTGATGCTGGATGCCATCTTTGGCCGGGAATGCTTCCTGAACGAGATCATCTGGGCCTATGATTACGGCGCCCGCGCCAAGAACCGCTGGCCCACGAAGCACGACAACATCCTGGTGTACGTCAAGAACCCCGCGAAGTACCACTTCGACAGCGCGGAGGTGGACCGGGAACCCTACATGGCCCCCGGCCTGGTGACCCCCGCCAAGCGGGAGCTGGGCAAGCTGCCTACGGACGTCTGGTGGCACACCATCGTCTCCCCCACCGGCAAGGAAAAAACCGGCTACCCCACCCAGAAGCCGGAGGGGCTGGTCCGCCGGGTCGTGGCCGCCTCAAGCCGGCCCGGCGACTGGTGCCTGGACTTCTTCGCCGGTTCCGGAACCCTGGGCGCGGTGGCCGCCAAGCTGGGGCGCAGGTTCGTCTGCGTGGACCAGAATCAGCCGGCCGTGGACATCATGGCCAAGCGGCTGGGTGCCCACGCCACCTTCGTGACCCACCAGCCCAACTAGGTAGCGCCAATTGTCGTTGTGGAGCTCCATAACGACAGTTGGCGCTACCCAGTTGGGGAAGCCGGGCAGGATCAGGGGCGGACGACGGCGGTCCCCGTGCCGAGCTCCTCGATCCGGGCCAGGACCTCCGGTGCCGTCAGGTTCTCCCCCAGCAGGTTGGGCTTGCCCGTGCCGTGGTAGTCGGAGGAGCCGGTGATCAGCAGGTCATGCTTCGCCGCCAACCGCCGCAGGAACGCGCGGCCGTCCTCCGGGTTGTCACGGTGGTCGATTTCCAGCCCTGCCAACCCGGCGTCGATCATCTCCTGGTAGACGCGCTCCCCCACGATCCTGCCCCGGGCGGATGCCACCGGATGGGCGAAGACCGGGACTCCGCCGGCTGCACGGACCAGTTCGACGGCGGTGGCGGGGTCCGGCGCGTAATGCTGGATGAAGTAGCGCGACCGCGAGGTGAGGATGGAAGCGAACGCCTCGGAGCGGTCCTCCACCACACCGGCGGCCACCAGCGCGTCGGCGATGTGCGGGCGGCCGAGCGTCGCACCAGGAGCCACATGGTGGATGACGTCATCCCACGTGAGCGGGTAGTCCTCGGCAAGGAGCGTGACCATCCGCTCGGCGCGGGTCAGCCGCGCATCCTTGGCCTTGGTAATCTCCTCCAGCAGCCCCGCATGCGCGGGATCGTGCAGGTAGCTCAGGAGATGGACACTGATCCCTTCGCCGGTCCGGCAGGAAACCTCCATGCCGGGCACCAGCGCCACCCCGTGCTCGGCAGCGGCGGCAGACGCTTCCGCCCAGCCGTCCGTGGAGTCATGGTCGGTCAGGGCCACCACGTCCAGGCCGGCGCGGGCAGCGGAGGCCATGACGTCGGCGGGTTTCTCCGTGCCGTCGGAGACATTCGAGTGGGCATGCAGGTCGATCCTCACCTGTCCAGCCTAGTAGACGGGCTGCCGGCCCGCCGGAAGCCCCGTTCGCATCGCCGGGAAGCTGGTGAGACGATGGTGCCGTGAACCATGCCGATAACACCCCGAACTCTGCTTCCCAGCCGCTGGAAGAGCGGGTCAACAACCGCTCGCAGCGGCCCAGTTCCGACGCTTTCAAGGCCTTCATGGCCAGCAACTGGGCGCCGTCAAACGAGGAGCTTCCCGGCCTCGACGCCGTGGCCGGCTACGCCGCAAACCGGCGGAAGGCCATCTCCACCCAGTTCAAAGGCGAGCGCCTGGTCATCCCCGCCGGCCCGCTGAAGGTCCGGTCCAACGACTGCGATTACCGGTTCCGCCCCCACTCCGGCTTCGCCCACCTGACCGGCCTCGGCCTGGACCACGAGCCGGACGCCGTGCTGATCATGGAGCCTGTTGAGGAAGGAAAGGGCGACGACGGCGGGCAGCACCGTGCCACGCTCTACTTCCGGCCGCTGGCTGGCAGGGATACCGAGCAGTTCTACGCAGACGCGCGCTCCGGGGAGTTCTGGATCGGGCGCCGGCCCACCCTGGCCGAGTTCGAGGCCCGCCTGGGCCTGGCCACAGCCCACATCGACCAGCTGGAAACGGCCATCACCAAGAACGTGGGCGCCCCGGAGATCGGCGGCATCTCCATCCGGCTGGTCCGCAAGGTGGACGAAAACATCGACGCGCTGGTGGACACGGCGCGCTACAACACGGCGAAGGATCCGGACAACCTGGACCTGGGCGTCCTGGATGCCCTCGACGAAAAACTCAGCGAAGCCCTCTCCGAGCTGCGCCTGCTCAAGGATGACTGGGAAATCGAGCAGATGAAGACCGCCGTGGCCGCCACCGTTGAAGGTTTCGAAGAAGTGGTGAAGGTCCTGCCGCGGGCACTGACCCACGCCCGTGGCGAACGGGTGGTTGAGGGCGCGTTCTTCGCCCGTGCCCGCGAAGTGGGCAACGAGCTGGGCTACGACACCATCGCGGCATCCGGCAACAACGCCACGGTCCTGCACTGGACCCGCAACACCGGAAAAATCAGTGCCGGCGAACTCCTGCTGCTCGACGCAGGCGTGGAAGTCGATTCCCTCTACACAGCTGACATCACGCGCACCCTTCCGGCCAGCGGGGTGTTCAGCGACGTCCAGCGCAAAGTCTATGAGGCAGTCCTCGACGCCGCCGACGCCGGCTTCGCCGCGGCGCGTCCCGGCACGAAGTTCCGGGACATCCACACGGCCGCCACCACCGTCCTGGCCGAGCGGCTCGCCGAATGGGGCCTCCTTCCGGTCAGCGTGGAGGAGGCCATCAGCCCCGAAGGCCAGCAGCACCGCCGCTGGATGCCGCACGGCACCAGCCACCACCTGGGACTGGACGTCCATGACTGCGCTCAGGCAAAGCGGGAGCTCTACCTGGACGGCATCCTTACAGAAGGCATGGTGTTCACCATCGAGCCGGGCCTCTACTTCAAGGAAGAGGACCTGGCCATTCCCGAGGAATACCGCGGAATCGGCGTCCGGATCGAGGACGACATCCTGATGACCGCCGACGGACCGGTCAACCTCAGTGCCGCCCTGCCGCGCAAGGCGGACGAGGTTGAGGACTGGATGGCCGGCATCTACCGCGAGGCTGACGCCGCCTCGTAGCCCGCTGTAGGCAGGCAGTCCGCCCGGCTTAGGGGATTCGGCAAACGAAAAAGCGGGACCTCCGGAAGTACCCGGTGGTCCCGCTTTTGCGTGTTCCTGTAACGGCTACTGGCGCGGTCCGGCAGGCCCCTGCTGGCCGTCTCCGTCGCGGTCGGCGTCCGCGGCGGGCACGTTGCCGCCGGGCACCTGGGTGGCGCCGGGCTGGTCCACGCCCTGCTGGGCCTGCCCTGGAGCCGGTTCCTGGGGCAACCGGACGCCGTATTGGGGCCGGCCGTCCGGCAGGTCCGGGTAACGGACCGTGCGCACCGGCTCCTGGCGCGGGCCGCCGTCGGTATTCTGTCCGTCCTGCTGGGCACCCTGCTGCTGGCTGCCGGCAGCAGGGTAGCCGCTGTCCTGGGCGGAGGATCCCGAGGACTGGCCGTAGGGGTCGTTCCAGCCCGACGGGCGGGCAGGGCCCTGGCCCGGCTGCTGGTAGTTCTGGTTCTGCTGGAACGGCTGGTTCTGGTAGTCGCGCTGCGTGTAGGGGCCGTTGCCCGCGGCCGCGTCCGAGCGGTTCATGGGCAGCTGATGCAGCAGCCGCCGGGCCTCGTGCGCCGCCTCAGGCGACACCACGACGTCGTAACTGGTCGCAACCACTTGGCTGGTGGAGGTGAAATCCCGCTTGCCCCGCTGCATGGCATAGGTGACGATGCCGAAGAGCATAAAGAACGCCGCGCCCATCAGCACCGACGTGAGGATCGAGAAGTACCCCGGCGAGGGCGCGAAGAACGAGAGCAGCACACCCACGAACAGGCCGAACCACATGCCGCTCAGTGCGCCGGAAAGGGCCACCCTGGGGTAGCTCAGGCGCCCCGTCACCCGCTCAACCATCTTCAGTTCGTTGCCCACGATGGATACCATGTGTACCGGGAACTGCTGGTCCGCGAGGTAATCCACCGCTTTCTGGGCATCCAGGTAAGAGGTATAGGAGCCGACGGTGTCGCCGGTGGGAACGGCCCTGGCTTCGTCCATGCCGTTGGGGCCACCTGCCTTGGGAGCACCAAAAATGTTTGCCATGGTCCCATTCTTGCCCATCCGTATGGATGCTGCCTGTGAATTCAGCTAAAAGAGAGCAGACTCGGTAGCCTGTAGGGGTGAGCACAACACCTACCCGCGTCTTCGTGGCCCGCCTGCTGGGCCTCGACGTCTTCGACCCGCTGGGCGACCGGCTGGGCCGGCTGCGCGATGTTGTTGTGCTGTCCCGCGGAACCCAGGGCGCGCCCCACGTGGTGGGCATCGTGGTGGAAGTACCGGGAAAAAAGCGCGTCTTTGTGCCCATGACACGCATCACCTCCATCGACCAGACCCAGATCATTTGCACGGGGCTGGTCAATTTGCGCCGTTTCGAGCAGCGCGGCGCGGAGACGCTGGTGGTGGCCGAGATGTTCGACCGCCGCGTGACGCTGCGGGACGGCAGCGGTGACGCCACCATCGAAGACATCGCCATGGACCAGACACGCTCCCGCGACTGGTTCGTCAGCAAGCTGTTCGTCCGCCGTGGCCATTCCCTCTCTCCCCTCAGCCGGCTGCGCCGCAACGAAACCCTGATCATCGACTGGGCCGACGCCCTGCAGGGCCCGCGCACCGAGCCTCAGGCCGCCACCCAGTTCGTGGCCAACCACGAGGACCTCAAGCCCGCCGACTTTGCCGAGGCCCTTCAGGAAATGAGCGACAAACGCCGTTTCGAGGTGGCCAGCGAACTGCAGGACGAAAGGCTCGCCGACGTCCTCCAGGAGCTTCCGGAGGATGACCAGGTGGAGATCCTCTCCGCCCTGGACGTGCAGCGCGCCGCCGACGTGCTGGAGGAGATGGATCCGGACGACGCCGCCGACCTCCTTGGCGAGCTCCCCTCCGCCCAGGCGGAGGAGCTGCTCCAGCTGATGGAGCCGGAGGGTGCCGAGGACGTCCGGCGCCTCCTGGAATACGACGAGGACACCGCCGGCGGCCTGATGACACCGGTCCCGGTGATCCTGCCTCCGGAAGCAACCGTGGCCGAGGCCCTGGCCCACGTGCGCCGTGAGGAACTGTCACCGGCCCTTGCCTCCTCCATCTTTATTGCCCGGCCCCCGCTGGAAACACCCACCGGGCGTTTCCTGGGCGTGGTGCACATCCAGCAGCTGTTGAGGTTCCCGCCGTTCGAGCCGCTGGGGAACCTGGTGGACAAGAACCTGGAGCCGCTGTCCGACCAGGCACACATCAGCGAGGTGGCCCGCACCCTGGCCACGTACAACCTGAATTCCCTGCCGGTGGTCAATGACACCGGCCGCCTTGTGGGGGCGGTGACTGTTGATGACGTCCTTGATCATCTGTTGCCGGATGACTGGCGCGCCCATGATGGCGAAGCCCCGATAAGAAAGCTCGGTGGCCGCATTGGCTGACAACACCGCTCCGAAGACCCCCAACCAGCGGATCCCGGGCCGGGCGGCCAAGAACAACATGGGCAGCCTGGACACGCCCCTGAGCGGCCGCCAGCGGATCCTGCCCAAGTTCTCCCCAGACCCGGACGCCTTCGGACACGCCACGGAGGGTTTCGCGCGCTTCATGGGCACGCCGCAGTTCCTGGTCTACATGACGGTATTCGTTGTGGTCTGGCTGGCGTGGAACACCTTCGCGCCGCTGGAGTGGCAGTTCGACTCCCGCGACCTCGGCTTTACGCTGCTGACCCTGATGCTGTCCCTGCAGGCCTCGTACGCGGCGCCGCTGCTGCTGCTGGCACAGAACCGGCAGGATGACCGGGACCGCGTTTCGCTGCAGCAGGACCGCCAGCGCGCCGAACGCAACCTCTCGGACACCGAATACCTCACCCGGGAACTCGCTTCGCTGCGGATCGCGCTGCGCGAGGTGGCCACCCGCGACTACGTCCGGGCGGAGCTGCGGTCGCTGCTGGAGGACATGCTGGAGGCCCAGGAAGAGCTAAGGACCCATGACCCTTCCGGCCCCGGCAGCCACGAGTCCCCGCGGGACAAGGTCAAGGACAAGCTCCGGGAACAGCGTGACCGGCAGCGGAACCCGCGCACGCAGCAGATTCCCCGGGTCAAGCCCGGCCACTCCACCCAAGACAGGTAAGCCCAGGACCCGATAGTGAGCACCCCCATCGTCAACTCCCAGCTGGCCGAGGCCATCAACAACGCCCTCGCTACTGTCATCGACCCTGAACTCCGGCGCCCCATCACCGAGTTGGGGATGGTGGACTCCGTCAGCGTGTCCGACGACGGCAGGGTCAGGCTGGCGGTGCTGCTCACCATTGCGGGCTGCCCGCTCCGCGACACCATCACCTCCGACTCCGAAAAGGCCCTCTTCGCCGTGCCGGGCGTCACCGCCGTCGACGTCGACCTGAAGGTGATGTCCCAGGCACAGCGGGACGCCCTCAAGGAGAAGCTCCGCGGCCCCGGCGGCCAGCGCGGCATCCCGTTCAACCAGCCCGACTCCCTGACCAAGGTCTTCGCCGTGGCCAGCGGCAAGGGCGGAGTGGGCAAGTCCTCGGTCACCGTCAATCTGGCGTGCGCCCTGGCCGCGCAGGGACTGCGGGTGGGCATCGTGGACGCGGACGTGTACGGCTTCTCCGTTCCGGGCCTGATGGGCATCACCCAGGCGCCAACCCGCGTGGACGACATGATCCTGCCGCCCGTTGCCTACGGCGTGAAGGTCATCTCCATCGGCATGTTCGTCACCGGCAACCAGCCCGTGGCCTGGCGGGGACCCATGCTCCACCGGGCCCTTGAACAGTTCCTCACGGATGTCTATTTCGGGGACCTGGATGCCCTGTTCCTGGATCTTCCGCCGGGCACGGGCGACATTGCCATCTCGGTGGCCCAGCTCCTTCCCAAGGCCGAAATCCTGGTGGTCACCACGCCGCAGGCCGCAGCCGCGGACGTCGCCGAACGGGCAGGTGCCATCGCCACCCAGACAGGCCAGAAAGTGGCCGGCGTGATCGAGAACATGTCCTACCTGGAAATGCCCGACGGCGGCCGGATGGAACTGTTCGGAAGCGGCGGCGGGGCGGTACTCACCGAGAGGTTGACGGCAACCGTGGGCGCCGACGTTCCCCTGCTGGGACAGATCCCGCTGGACATCCAGCTCCGTGAAGGCGGGGATGCCGGGGTTCCGATTGTCATCGGGCAGCCGGGGACTCCCGCGGCGGAGTCGCTGGCAGGAATTGCAGCCCGGCTCGCAGCCGTCCCGCGCGGCCTGGCAGGAATGAAACTGGGTCTGCAGCCGCGCTGACCCGCCCCGTGCCGCTTCCCGGTGTGGTCAGGTGGCTTCGGTGTCGAACGGAGCGGCTTCGCCGGCGGGCAGGGACTGCACCACCCGCTGTGGCCTTGCCGGAGCCGCATCCGCGGCGGCAACGGCCGCTGCGCCGGAAACAGCTGCGACGGCGGCAGGCGCCCCTGCACTGACAGGCTTGGGATCGTCGTCGAGGAGCGCTTCCTTGATGATGCGCCGGGGATCGTACTGGCGGGGATCGTACTTCTTCCAGTCGACATCGTCGATGTCGATCCCCACTTCTTCCTTGATCTGCTCGCGGGCGCCGGAGGCCATGCGCCGGACTTCCTTCACGAGGTTCGCAAGTTTCTGGGTGTATTCGGGCAGCCTCTGGGGGCCGATCACCAGGATGCCGATGAGCAGCAGAAGAAAGAACTCCGGGCCGTTGATTCCAAACACTTTAGGAAGATTACCCTCTCCGGGCTGCCAGTGACGATTCCCGTCACGCGCGGGCGGAAACCACCCTTATTACTGGGTAAAACGGGCCACGATCTTGTTGATTCCGCGCTGCAGCCGGGTGGCCAGTGACTCCGGCGCACTGCTGCTTTCGCCCGCTCCGGCTGAGACACCCTCTCCGGCCTGGCTGGCCAGGCGCTGCAGGATGGGCAGGGCGTCGTCAGCGCGTTCAGCCGGCAGGTTGGACTCGTAGGTAAAAGTGCGGCCGGCGGTCCGGTAGGTGGCAGACCACGGCGAGGAGCCCAGGACCTGCAGTAAGTTGTCCTGCCGGCCGCCAGCACCCGGGGACGGCGGGTGCTGTTCGGTGACGGTGGCGTAGTGGGATCCGTCCGAGAGCCGAAGATGGACCGCCGGCTGGCCGTCAATGACCACCGCTTGTGCCGACTCGAGATGGAACCCCATGGCTTCGAGTTCAGGGCAGGCCCAGCCTTCTGAGCGGAGCATGCTGACCTGTTCGGCGCTCAAGGCCCGCCCGTCTGCCGGCGTCTGCGACGAAACGGGCGACAACGCCGCTGAGGCGCCCGTCCCGGTGAGCGGATCACCGGCTGCAGCAAAGGCGCCAACGGCCAGCACACCGGCTGCCGCTACCGTGCCGCCGGCCGTCATGGCCAACACACGGACCGCTGCCCGGGGCCTCGCGGGGTGGACGGCAGCAGGCCGGGGCTCTGCCGCCAGCTCCGATGTGCGCGCCAGGAGCCGGGCGGTCAGGTCGTCACTGGCGGGCGGAATGGGGGCGTCCCGGAGCCGCTCCAGGTACTGGCGCTCCCGGCGCACGGCGGAAGCGCATTCATGGCACGAGGCAAGATGGCTGGAGGTTCGCTGGTGCCTGCCGCCAAGGGGAAACGGGGACCTCATGCGCCGTTCAGAGGATGCCCGCGATGCGCGGCATGGAAAGCTTGCGGCGCGCCTGCTGCGGACGTGGATCCCTGTGGGCGAGCTTCTCCCGAAGCATGGTCCGTCCACGGTGGATGCGCGAGCGGACGGTTCCGAGCTTAACGCCCAGGGCCTCCGCCACCTCGTCGTAGGACAACCCTTCCAGGTCGCACAGGACGACGGCGGCCCGGAAGTCCGGCGGGAGTTCCTCCAGTGCTGCCTGGACATCCAGGTCCAGGTTGTTCAGCTCGAAGCTCTGCTCGGGGCCCGGTTCGCGTCCGGGGAGGCGGGATTCCGCGTCCTCGGCCAGGGCATCGAACCGGATCCGCGTTTTGCGCCGCGCCTGATCCAGGAACAGGTTGGTGGTGATGCGGTGCAGCCAGCCGTCCAGGGTCCCGGGCTTGAAGTTTTCGAGCGAGCGGAAGACGCGGACGAACACCTCCTGGGTGAGGTCCTCGGCGTCGTACTTGTTACCGGTCAGGCGGTATGCCAGCCGGTACACTTTTGCCGAATGGTTGGTGACCACTTCTTCCCAGGTAGGACGGACCCACTCAGCGTCGGGATTATGTACTGCAGGGACAGGTGCCACAACTGAAGATGACATCGTCCACTCCCCTCGTGGAATTGCTAACGCCCGGATACTGTTGACATCTCTGATTCGGCGCCGATCACCTTTTGGATGAGCGGATAATAATCATTTCAAATTTGGCTGGGAATTTCCTGACTGCGGGAAAGTTCAGCCGTGGGCGCAACAGCCCGCCTCCGCTGCCCGCTCCCCCGGACACAGTAGGCTGTAGAAGACACTCCCCCTCCCGCCCAGAAAGCGAAAATTCATGAGCGCCGACAAGTCCATCAGCTGGTCCTATGCAGAAGATCTGCCCGCTGAGGATGAGGTCATGCTTCGGGCCCGGGAGCGTTCCTTCGAACTGGGAGTGACCCCCATCGGACCGGGAGTAGGCGCCGTGCTCACGGTCCTGGCTGCCGCGTCCAAGGCGCAGACCGCCGTCGAGATTGGAACGGGGGCGGGAGTGTCCGGCGTGTGCCTCCTCCGAGGGCTTGGCCCGCAGGCAGTCCTCACCACCATCGACGTCGACGTGGAACACCTGAAGGCCGCGCGGGAGGCCTTTTCCGAGGCCGGGAGCCCAGCCAACCGTACCCGTACCATTTCCGGCCGCGCAGGCGATGTCCTGCCGCGGCTCACGGATGCTGCCTATGACCTGGTGTTCATCGATGCCGACAAGCCCGGCCTGCCAGGCTACGTGGAGCAAGCCATCAGGCTCCTGAAGCGGGCCGGCCTGCTGATCATCAATGACGCCCTCGACAAAGACAAAGTGGCAAACCCTGCCGGCCGCGAGGCCACCACGGTGGTCCTTCGCCAGGTTGGCAAGGCGATCCGCGACGACGACAGGCTCGCGTCAGCCATGCTTCCCACCGGAGACGGCCTGCTGGTCGCCGTCAAGAAGTAGCCACCGCCGCAGCACAAGATAAAGGACAGGGTCCGCAGCACGGCTGCGGACCCTGTCCTTTTCACGATTATTCGGTAACGCCGACGAGGCATTCCTTGAGGTTTGCCGCTTCGGCAGCGTTCAGTTCGACCACAAGACGCCCGCCGCCTTCGAGCGGGACGCGCATGATCAGGCTGCGGCCCTCCTTGGTGACTTCCATTGGGCCGTCGCCGGTGCGTGGTTTCATAGCCGCCATGAGGAATTCCCCTCCATTTTGTCCCAGGACTGATCAGCCCGGGCGGGCTGTGTCCGCATGTCGATCAAGCCGCTATGGCGGCGGTAGTTTCCACCGCCAAGGCTGCGCGTATTCTGAATGCTTTTTGTCCTTGCTTACTTACCATTATCGCGGAATTACCCGCACGTAGCTAATCGATGGACATTTTCGGCGGGCCGGTATTCCTGTCCTGACCTGCACGGAAGTCCAAAAAAACTAGGGCGGGTAATCGCCGCCGCCCGGCAATTGCGCCCAGGCCCACAACCACACAATCCACACGATCTGCAGCAGCAGGAACATGGTCACCACCGTGCCCCGGTAGGCCCGCGAGCGGGACAGCAGCACGGCTCCCAGTGCCAGCGGAAACAGCGGCAGCAGCATACGGAACGTACTGGTCTGCGGATGCAGGAACGCCAAAAGGTACCCCATGTAGCAGGCGCACCACAGGCGGAGTTCGACGCCGAGCCGCACCACGGGCGGCAGGAACAGCAACAGGCCGAAAAGGGCCACAAAGACGAACGGCGCAAGCAGTCCCAATACCGGCCCGAAGAGGTCGACGCCGGTATCGAACCACGGTTTGAACGGCACCAGGTCATGGCCCCGCCACACGGTTTCGGTTTTGGTATACGCCTGGAAGTCGCCGGTAGCGGCCCACGCTGCGGCGGGCCACGCCAGCGCGGAAACGCCTGCGACGGCGGTCAGGCCGGTAAGTGCCGCCATTTCACCGAAGGTGTGGTTGCCGGCTGGCAGGCCAGCCGCGCCGCCGCTCCGGAGGCGTTCCAGCAGGCGATACACCAGGACGAGCCCGAGCATGGCGGCGAAAGGGACGCCGATGGGACGCGAGAGGCACAGGAGCACCACCACCGGTATGGCCCACAGGTAATGCCGGCGCATCACCAGGAGCAGGGCCGACGCCAGCAGGAGGAGCGACAGTGACTCCGCGTAGGGAACCTGCAGTATGGCCGAGACCGGGAAAGTGGCGAAGAAGGCAACGCCCCACAGCGCCGGGACGTGGGACACCCTGTGCCTGAAAAGGGTGTAAACCACCAGCGCCGCTCCCCAACCGGCCAGCATCGCAAGGAGGGTGAGTGAGGCGGCAGGAATTAGTCCCGTCAGCCTGCTGAGGCCTCCCGCCAGGGCTGGAAACAGGGGGTAGAAGGCCCAGGCGTTTTCCTGGACGTTGCCGGCAGCGTCTGTGGGGAGCTCTGACGGGTATCCGTTGGCGATGACCTCGCCGTACCAGCGCGCGTCCCAGATGTTGATGAAGTTCCAGTAGTCGGGCCTGGCCGGGAACCAGGGATTGGGGCCCTGGTGGAGCGCGGCGGCCATGAAGATGCAGGCGCTGACCAGCCGGGCCGCGGCGTAGATGACCGTGACCTGTGCCCACCAGGGCCAGCTGCGATAGGCGGAACCGGCCTGCCCGGCCCAGGCCTGGGCGGCAGTAGCAAAGCCCGTCCGGCGGCGCGCCACCGTACTCACTGCCCGCTCTTCCCTGGCACCGCATTCCCGCCGTCGCGCGCCGCGGCGGTTCCGTCGTCGCGCGTTCCGCCGGGGCTGCCCTGGTTCGGCTCCTCAACGGCCAGCAGCCGGGCGCGCAGCTCGTCCACTTCCTGCTGCCTGGCAGCAAGCTGGTCCCTCAGTTCATCAAGGACCTGGTCCACCTGGTCCATCCGGTAGCCGCGCAGGCCCAGCGAGAAGCGCACGCGGTCCACATCCTCCGCAGCTGCGTTGGCCGGAAGCAGCACCGGGGGAAGGTTGGCCGGCGGCTGCTCGAAGCCACCGTCCAGCAGGGTCGGCAACGGGCGGTGGCCCGACTTCCGGGGGCGCCGCCCCAGGCTGGCCCACAAGACCGCCCCTACCAGCACGATGGCGAGGAAAACCAGAAAAAAGCTCACTGCTCCATCGTGCCAGACCTGGCGCTGCCGCTACTCCGGACGCTGCTCCCCGTTCAGGGACGGGGTGATGGCCCCATGGAGGACACGGTCCACCGCTTCGGCCGGATCGTCAACCACCTGGATCAGGTCCAGGTCCTTTTCGGAGACCATTCCCTCGGCTACCAGGGTTCCCCTGATCCAGTCGATCATGGGGCCCCAGAAATCGACGCCGAGAAGCACGATGGGGAACGACGTCACCTTCCGGGTCTGCACGAGCACCATGGCTTCGAAGAGCTCATCGAGCGTTCCCAGGCCGCCGGGGAGCACAATGAACCCCTGGGCGTACTTGACGAACATGGTTTTGCGGGCGAAAAAGTACCGGAAGTTGATGCCCAGGTCCACCCACTGGTTCAGCCCCTGTTCAAAGGGAAGCTCGATGCCCAGGCCAACGGATATGCCGTTGCCCTCCACCGTGCCGCGGTTGGCTGCCTCCATGGAGCCCGGCCCGCCGCCGGTGATGACCGCGACGCCGGCCTCCGCCAGTTTCCGCCCCACCTCAACACCCATCTCGTAGTAGGGGCTGCCGGGCTTGGTGCGGGCCGAACCGAAAACGCTGACAGCCTTGCCGATGTCCGCCAGCGCGCCGAAACCTTCGACGAATTCGCTTTGGATCCGCAGTACCCGCCACGGATCGGTATGGACGAACTGGCCGGGGCCCTTGGTATCGAGCAGATGCTGATCGGACATTTCCACGGCGGCCTGTTTGCGGCGCAGTTCAAGGGGCCCCTTACGGCGCGGCTGGGAATTTTTGGCCGGATCTGCATTGATGCTCATTCACCTAGGCTAACCTCCCGCGGCAGGTATCTCTTGAATCACGATCCGCAGGAACTTGGGGTGATTCCCGTCATAGCCGCCCGCAGTTCGCTAGATTCTTCCTATGACTACTCATGTGCCCGGCGATACCCTCGTCTCCCTGAACGCCGTAAATAAGCACTACGGCCAGCTGCACGTTTTGAAGGACATCAATCTGCAGGTCCGCAAGGGCGAGGTTGTTGTGGTCATCGGGCCTTCCGGCTCCGGTAAGTCCACCCTGTGCCGCGCCATCAACCGCCTGGAAACCATCGAGGGCGGAACCATCAGCATCGACGGGAAGGTGCTTCCGGAGGAAGGCAAGGAACTCGCCCAGCTCCGCGCCGACGTCGGAATGGTTTTCCAGTCTTTCAACCTCTTCGCGCACAAAACCATCCTGGAAAACGTCACGCTCGGCCCCATCAAGGTCAAGGGCGTGGCCAAGGCCGCCGCGGACAAGGACGCCATGGCGCTGCTCGAACGGGTGGGCGTGGGCCACCAGGCGCCCAAGCTGCCGGCCCAGCTCTCGGGTGGCCAGCAGCAGCGCGTAGCGATCGCCCGTGCCCTGGCGATGAAGCCCAAGGTGATGCTCTTCGATGAGCCAACCTCCGCGCTGGACCCCGAAATGATCAACGAGGTCCTGGACGTGATGATCCAGCTCGCCAAGGAAGGCATGACCATGATCGTGGTCACCCACGAGATGGGCTTCGCCCGCAAAGCCGCGGACCGCGTGGTCTTCATGGCGGACGGCCAGATCGTCGAGGACGCCACCCCGGAGGAGTTCTTCACCAACCCGAAGAGCGACCGGGCCAAGGATTTCCTGTCCAAGCTCCTCACCCACTGATGCACCGCTTTCACTGATTTACCGAACAACCACACTTCAGTTCGCACCCAGGCCGTGACCCACGGCCACCAATGAAAGGAATGTCATGAAGGCATTTATGACCCGGCGGAAGTCATTCTTCGTGGCGGCTACCGCTGCCATCGCCCTGTCCCTGAGCGCCTGTGGCGGTGGCGGCACCGGCACCGGCAGCGACCCCACCGTTGAAGCAGCACCCACCTTCGCCGCCGGCAGCACCATGGAGAAGCTCTCCTCCGCCGGGACCATCAAGATCGGCACCAAGTTCGACCAGCCGCTGTTCGGCCAGGTGGGCCTGGACGGCAAGCCCGTAGGCTTCGACGTCGAAATCGGCAAGCTGATCGCAGCGAAGCTGGGAATTTCCGCCGACAAGATCGAATGGTCCGAGACGGTCTCGGCCAACCGCGAACCCTTCATCGAACAGGGCAAGGTTGACCTGGTCATCGCCACGTACACCATCAACGACAAGCGCAAGCAGGTTGTCAGCTTCGCCGGCCCGTACTACGAAGCCGGCCAGGCCCTGATGGTTAACAAGGACAACGACGCCATCAAGACCCCCGAGGACGTCAAGGGCAAGAAGGTCTGCTCCGTCACCGGTTCAACCCCTGCCGCCACCATCGTGGAGAAGTACGGAGCAGAGCTGGTCCCGGCCGCCACCTACTCAGCCTGCCTGGAGCCGCTGCGCAACAAGCAGGTGGAGGCTGTCACCACTGACAACGTGATCCTCGCCGGCTTTGTGGACAAGGAGCCGGACGCCTTCAAGCTGGCCTCCGATGAAACATTCACCAAGGAGCCCTACGGCATCGGCCTGAAGAAGGACGACACCGAATTCCGCACCTGGATCAACGACCAGCTGGAGGCATTCGAAGAGGACGGGTCCTACAAGGAGGCCTGGGAAGCCACTGCAGGTTCGGTCATCAAGACTGCACCCGAGCTCCCCGAGATTGACCGCTACTAAGTGAGTCCGGAGCTGCCGGGGCCGGTAGGCCGGCCCCGGCAGCTTTCAGCCTTTAAATCCGTCCACGCCCAAAGCCAAAGGATCCTATGGACGTCATCATTGAAAACCTGCCCCTGTATTGGAACGGTTTTCTCCGCACCCTCTTCCTGTCAGCCGTCTCCGGGATCATCGCACTGGTCCTTGGCACGCTGCTGGCAGCCGCCAGGGTGTCCCCGGTAGCAGCCCTGCGCGGCTTCAGCACCGTGTACGTGGAGGTTCTCCGGAACACCCCGTTGACCATTGCCTTTTTCTTCGCGGCGATCGTCCTTCCCCGGCTCGGCGTCAAGTTTGAGCAGTTTGAAATTGCCGCGATCATCGCCCTCAGCACGTACACCGCAGCGTTCATCGCCGAAGCTGTCCGCTCAGGTGTCAACAGTGTTCCTGTGGGGCAGGCCGAGGCCGCGCGCAGCATCGGCATGAACTTCGGGCAGGTCCTGAACCTCATCATCCTCCCCCAGGCCCTGCGGACGGTGGTCCCGCCGCTGATCAACATCCTGATCGCCCTGGTGAAGAACTCTTCCGTCGCCGGCGCCTTCTTTGTCCTCGAACTGTTCGGCTACGGCCGCCAGCTGGCCAACGCCAACGGTGATGCCGTCATCGCCGTGCTGCTGGGTACCGCGTTCTTTTATCTGCTCCTCACCGTTCCGCTCGGCATCCTTGCCAGCACGGTGGAACGAAAGGTGGCGATTGCCCGATGAGCTCAGTCCTTTACGACGTTCCGGGACCCAAAGCCCGGCGGATCTCCCTGATCGGCTCGATCGTAGGTTCCGTTCTGATCCTGGGTTTACTGGCATGGATTGTCATGACCCTCGCCCAGCAGGGGATTTTCGAAGGCCGACGCTGGCAGATCTTCACCCGCGCTGATGTGTGGATGCTCCTGGCCAACGGCCTGAGCGCCACCCTGTCTGCTGCTGCACTGGCAGCCGTCATCGCGTTCCCGCTGGGGCTGCTGCTGTGCCTGCTCCGCATCTCCGATGCGGCCATCATCCGGATCCCCACCCGGGTGGTCCTGGAGTTCCTCCGCGGCATGCCCGTGGTCCTGATGATGCTGTTCGTCCTGCTGGGCTTCGGCACGTCACCGTTCATTGCCGTTGTCACCGGTTTGGTGCTCTACAACTCGGCAGTGTTCGCCGAGATCATCCGGGCAGGCATCCAGTCGCTGCCCCGCGGGCAGCGCGAAGCAGGCCTTGCCATTGGCCTGACCAGCTTCAAGTCCCGGATGCTCATCGAACTTCCGCAGGCAATCCGCCGCATGATGCCGTCCCTGGTGGCGCAGATGGTAGTGCTCCTGAAAGACACCTCGCTGGGCTACATCGTGGCGTACGGCGAGCTGCTGCGCGCCGTCCAGGTGATGGCGGACTTCCTGGGCACGCAGTTCCTGTTCCCCATCTTCTTCGTCGCCGCTGCGATCTACATCGCCATCAACATCCTCGTTTCCAGGCTTGCGGTCTGGATTGAGCGCCGGGGGTCGAAGAAGGCAGCCGGAGGTGTGGCCAAGGCCGAGCCGGAAAAGGCAGAGGCCCCGGTTCCCTAGACAGACCCTACGCGAACGGCCCGGACCACCAGGTCCGGGCCGTTCGGCATTTTAAGCGCGGGCAACGTGCTCCTGGCTCAGCCCGCCAGCCAGTCCTGCAGCGCCCGGAGGCAGGTGCGGATGGCATCCGCGTGGACATGCTCGTTGTCCTTATGCGCCAGCAGTGCATCACCGGGTCCGAAATTCACCGCCGGTATCCCCAGTTCGCTGAAACGCGCGACGTCGGTCCAGCCGTATTTGGGTTTCGGCTCGCCTCCCACGGCGGCAACGAAGGAAGCGGCAGCCGGGTGCTGAAGGCCGGGGCGGGCGCCGGCTGCAGCGTCCGTGCGGACCACGTCGAAGCCCTCAAGGAGTTCCCGCACCACGGCTTCGGCCTGGTCCGGTGTCTTGTCCGGGGCGAAGCGGTAGTTGATTTCCACCACGCAGCGGTCCGGGATGACGTTGCCGGCGGTCCCGCCGTTGATCTTCACGGCGTTGAGGCTTTCGCGGTACTCCAGGCCGTCCACGGTGACCGTTTGCGGTTCGTAGGCCGCGAGCCTTGCCAGGATGGGGGCTGCGGCGTGGATGGCATTGCTGCCCATCCAGGCCCGCGCCGAGTGCGCTGCTTCGCCCACGGTTGTTGCTTCAAACCGGCTGGTGCCGTTGCACCCGCCCTCCACAATGCCGTCCGTAGGTTCCAGAAGGATGGCGAAGTCCCCGTGCAGCAGGTGGCCGTGGTTGCGGACCAGGCGGCCCAGGCCGCTTTTCACCGCTTCCACTTCCTCATGGTCGTAGAAGACGAACGTGACGTCCCGCTTGGGCTGCGCGCCGCCGTCGAACAGCGTGGCCGCCAGCGCAAGCTGTACTGCCACACCGCCCTTCATGTCGGTGGCGCCGCGGCCGTACAGGATGCCTTCGCCCGGGACGCCGGACTCCCAGCTGGAAGGCACCGTTCCCTTCGAGCCTTCGGTCAGCGGCAGCGGCACAGTGTCCAGGTGACCTGCCAGGATGACGCGTTCGGGGTGCTCCAGTTCCGTCCGCGCGATGATCGAATCCCCGTCGCGGACCACCGTCAGCTCCGGAAGACCCAGCAGCGCCGTTTCCACGGCGTCGGCCAGTTCCTTTTCATTTCCGGACACGCTGTTGATGTCCATGATGGCGGAGGTCAGAAGCGCAACGTCCTGCCGCAGGTCCAGCCGCGCAGGCACGGACCCCTGGCCGGATTCCTGGCTGGACAGGACGGATGCGGGGTCTGGAGCGGTTTCGGCAGTCACGAAGCCAGTCTAGTTCGAACCCGGCGCCCGGCCCTCGATAGACTGGAGCACATGACTGAGACCGCTTCTTCCGCCGTGCCCGAAACCCTGAACGCAACCACCGACGAACGCTCCGCCTACGGCTTTGGCGTGGCCACCATCGCCACCGCCAACGGCAGCGCCACCGTTTTGGACGTCTGGTTCCCCGCACCGGCCCTCGGTGTCGCCGCCGAGCACCTGCGTGCCGTGGAAAACGCTGACGATTCCCTGACGCAGATCGCGGAAAACGGCACCGATGAGGACCGCGGCACCGAGCAGAAGGTGGTGTTCGTCCAGATCAACCTTGACGAGGCCCCCGCCGACACCGCCGACGCCTACCTCCGGCTGCACCTGCTCTCGCACCGCCTGGTCAAGCCCAACACCATCAACCTGGACGGCATCTTCGGGAAGCTGCCCAACGTCGTCTGGACCAACTTCGGTCCCGCTGCCGTGGAGGGCTTCGAACTTACCCGTGCCCGGCTCCGCCGGCGCGGCGCCGTCACGGTGTACGGCATCGACAAGTTCCCGCGCATGGTGGACTACGTTGTGCCCTCCGGCGTACGGATCGCCGACGCCGACCGGGTGCGCCTGGGTGCGCACCTGGCTGAAGGCACCACCGTCATGCACGAAGGCTTCGTGAACTTCAACGCCGGAACGCTGGGCACCTCCATGGTGGAAGGCCGTATCTCCGCGGGCGTCGTGACCGGTGATGGCAGCGACGTGGGCGGCGGCGCATCCATCATGGGCACCCTCTCCGGCGGCGGCAAGGAAAAGATCACCATCGGCGAGCGGGTCCTGCTGGGCGCAAACTCAGGCGTTGGCATCAGCATCGGGGACGACTCCGTGGTGGAAGCCGGCCTGTACGTCACGGCCGGCACCCGCGTGCGCGTGCCCGGGCCCAAGGACGAGGTGGGAGAGGACACCACCAAGATCGTCAAGGCGGCCGAGCTGTCCGGCGTTTCCAACCTGCTGTTCCGCCGCAATTCCACCACCGGTGCCGTGGAGGTCCTCCCCCGGGCCGGCCAGACCGTGGAACTGAACGACGCCCTGCACGCCAACTAATTTATGGCTCGACGACGCGGCCTGCGCCGCCTGGCGGTACTGCTGCTGGCCCTTGCCCTGGTGGCCGGCGGCATCTATTCAGCGGTGTTCTTCGTGCAGCGTTCCGAAACCCTGGTTTCGGAACGCTGCACCGCTGTTGTCGGCGACAGGACAGCCGAACTGGCACCCGACCAGGCAGTCTACGCCTCGCTGATCACCGCCGTCGCAGTCCAGCGCGGGCTGCCTCCCCGGGCCGCGAGCATCGCCCTGGCCACGGCCATGCAGGAGTCCAAACTCCGCAACATCGCCCACGGGGACCAGGCCGGACCGGACTCGCGGGGACTGTTCCAGCAGCGGCCTTCGCAGGGCTGGGGCACCGAGGAACAGGTCATGGACCCGTACTACGCCGTCAATGCGTTCTACGATGCGCTGGTGAAGGTCCCGGACTACGAGACGCTTGACATCACCGACGCCGCACAGCGCGTCCAGCGGTCCGCGTACCCCAGCGCCTATGCGCAGCACGAGGATATGGGGCGGTCCTTCGCCTCCGGGTTGTCCGGCCAGACACCCGAAGCCGTGCAGTGCACGCTGCGTTCGTCGGGCTCCGCCGGAGACGCCGCGGCAGTGGCCGCCGAACTCAGCACGGCGTACGGAGCGCTGGACGCTTCCGTGGAGGGACAGACCGTGGTGGTGAACGCCAGCGGCAGCCAGGCCTGGTCCGTTGCCCAGTGGGCGGTGGCGAATGCCAAAGGCCTTGAGGTGACCCGGGTGGAGGTGGCGGGCCGCAGCTGGGACCGTGCGGATCGGAACGGCTGGCAGGAATCTGCGGCGCCGGACGGACAGGTCCGGATTACGGTAGCCCCGCAAAGCACCCAGGCGGGTGTGGGCCAATGACTCAGACGAGGATCTCCACGACCGGCTGCACGTAGCTGCGGAACAGCTCCGGCTGGCCCATCAGCTGGTGGCTCATGATGATCTTGTCCGGCTCCAGGTACCAGGCCCGCTGCTCATTCAGGGGCAGTTCGATGATGGTCAGTGTGAAGTCACGGGAATCCCGTCCCACTTCCATCAGCCGGTCGTCCACCAGTTCCTCCAGGAGCTGGTCCGTGCCGCTGGCCAAGCGTTCCGCCTCCAGCCGGGCGTACTCGCTCCTCCGCTCCCGCGCCCAGGTGAGTGCAGCGCCAAAGTGGGCCTGCAGGACCCGCTGCAGGGCGGGCGAGTTGCCGAATGCGCCAAACTCCGGCGGCGACAGTTCCGGCGAGGTCTGCGGATGGGCTTTGACCAGTTGTTCCCACCAGGCTTCCCACTCGGTCTTGAGCGCGCTCAGCCCGCCGACGTCGGCTGTCAGGTGGGTGTGGTCCGCCGGACGGATCTTGGGAACGGCATGGGACAGCGCGGGGTGGCCTGCGCCGTTCAGCCCGACCGTGTCGCGGACGTAGAGTGCGATCATCATGGGTCCGGACGTGTCCGTAGTGATCTGCCACCGTGAACCGCTTGCCTGATGCATCCGAAATCCTTCCCTGGCGTGCTCCTGCCGGGTCTGCTGATCCGGTTTCGCGCCCCCGGCTATCAGTCTATTCCCGCTCCCTGCCCACGGTAACGCCCCTCAGCGACTCAAGCCGTCAACATGGCGTTCCAGCACGTCGGAGCACATTTGCGCGGTCATCCACCCGGGTTGCAGCAGGGCATGCATGCACAGCCCGTCCAGTGTTGCCAGGAGGCGTTCCGCTTCCACCACCAGGCTCTCCTGCGGTTCGTCCTGGGGCATCAGTGCAGCCACCACCTGCCCGGCAATCGCTGCCACCTCCCGGTGGCTGCTGTCGGCAACCGGGGCGAGGAAAGGCCGGATCCTGGCCGCGTTCTTGAACGCCATCCAGGCGCAGGCTTCTACCGCCCGGGACTCATCCAGGGGCAGCAGGCCACCCATCAGGGTTAATACCGCTGCACGCTGCTCAAGGCTGCGCGGCGCTGCGGCGGCGACACCGGGCAACGCTCCCTTGAGCCGGCGGACAATCCGGTCCACCACCGTGGCAAAGGAATAGGTCAGGAGTTCGTCGCTGCCGGCGAAGTAGTGCCGGACGGATCCGACGGCGAGTCCGGCCTCATCCGCCACCTCACGCAGCGAGGCGCGTTCCAGTCCGTCCACCGCGATGATCCTGAGGACCGCTTCCACAACGTCCTGGCGGCGGGCTTCGGCATCTACAATTTTGGGCACTGCTCCTTTTTAGCACGGTTGTGCTCCATCGCTTGCCGCGCCTGCCCGGCATCCGGAACATGGCGGCGGCACCGCGGCCCGGTGGGATAGCGTTGAGGCATGAAAATTCTGGTTACAGGGGGCACCGGCTACATCGGTTCCCACACTGTTCTTTCCCTGCAGGAAGCCGGCCACGATGTTGTCGTCATCGACAACCTCACCAACTCCAGCGAGGAGTCACTGCGCCGGGTTGCCGAACTCAGCGGCAAAACGGCTGAGTTCCATAACGTGGACCTGGTGGACGAAGCCGCGGTTGAGGCGGTCTTCGCCGGCAGCGCGATCGACGCCGTCATCCACTTCGCCGGCCTGAAGGCCGTAGGGGAATCGGTGCAGGAGCCGCTGAAGTACTACTACAACAACCTCGTGGGCACCCTGAACCTGATCCGCGTGATGGACCGGCACAACGTCCGGTCTTTTGTGTTCAGCTCGTCAGCGACGGTTTACGGCGAACACAACCCCATCCCCTACGTGGAAAAGATGGAGATCGGCGCCAACAACCCCTATGGCCGCACCAAGGAGCAGATCGAGGACATCCTCTCCGACCTTGGCGCAGCCGACGACCGCTGGCATATAGCCCTGCTGCGCTACTTCAACCCGGTAGGCGCCCACCCGTCCGGACGCATCGGCGAGGATCCGCAGGGCATCCCCAACAACCTGGTTCCGTTCATCGCGCAGGTGGCCGTTGGCCGGCGCGAAAAGCTCATGGTTTTCGGCGGCGACTACGACACCCCGGACGGCACGTGCCTGCGGGACTACATCCACGTGGTGGACCTTGCAGAAGGCCACGTGGCCGCCCTGAACCACGTGGCGGACCGCGCCGGGGTGTTCCGCTGGAACCTCGGCTCCGGCAAGGGCTCCTCGGTGCTGGAGGTCCTTCGCTCCTTCGAAAAGGCCGTTGGCAAGCCCATCCCCTACGAGATCACCGGCCGCCGCGCGGGCGACCTTCCTGCTTTCTGGGCTGATGCCACCTCGGCGCTGGCAGACCTGAGCTGGTCCACCACCAAGACCGTGGACCAGATGTGCGAGGACCACTGGCGGTGGCAGAAAAACAACCCCCAGGGCTACGCGTCCTGACAGCAACGCGGGGTCACTAAAGTGCCCCTCAGGGACACTTTATTGGGCGTTTGGTGACCCCGCGTTGCCTGTAGTTGGTGATTAACGACGACGGCCGCCCACCTCCAGGAGGTGGGCGGACGTCGTCGTTAATTTCAGCGGGCGGGGTAGTCCCTGGCCGGCTCGCCGATGTACAGCTGGCGCGGGCGGCCGATCTTCGTGTTCGGGTCGCTGATCATTTCACGCCACTGCGCAATCCAGCCGGGGAGGCGGCCGATGGCGAACAGGACGGTGAACATCTTCTCCGGGAAGCCCATGGCCTTGTAGATCAGGCCGGTGTAGAAGTCCACGTTCGGGTAGAGCTTGCGCTGGATGAAGTAGTCATCGTTCAGCGCCTTCTCTTCCAGGCGCAGGGCGATGTCCAGCAGTTCGTCGTTGCCGCCGAGCTTGGTGAGGATCTCGTGGGCCGTGGCCTTGACGATCTTGGCACGCGGATCGTAGTTCTTGTAGACGCGGTGCCCGAAGCCCATCAGCCGGACGCCGTCTTCCTTGTTCTTGACCTTCTCCATGTAGTCCTCGGGCTTGGTGCCCTCGGCCTGGATCTGGCGCAGCATCTTCAGCACGGCTTCGTTGGCGCCGCCGTGGGCGGGTCCGAAGAGTGCGTTGATACCGGCGGAAACGGAGGCGAACAGGTTGGCGTTGGAGGAACCCACCAGGCGCACCGTGGACGTGGAGCAGTTCTGCTCGTGGTCGGCGTGCAGGATGAGGAGCAGGTCCAGGGCCTTGGCGACGACGGGGTCAACCTCGTACTGCTCGGCCGGCAGGCCGAAGCTGAGGCGCAGGAAGTTCTCCACGAGGTTGTGGGAGTTGTCCGGGTACAGCATGGGCTGGCCGATGGACTTCTTGTGCGCGTAGGCAGCGATGACGGGCAGCTTGGCCATCAGGCGGATGGTGGAAACTTCCACCTGCTCGGCGTTGAACGGGTCCAGCGAGTCCTGGTAGAAGGTGGACAGCGCGGAGACGGCTGAGGACAGGACGGGCATGGGGTGCGCGTCGCGGGGGAAGCCGCCGAAGAAGCCCTTCAGCTCCTCGTGAAGCAGCGTGTGGCGCCGGATCTTCTGGTCGAACTCGTCCAGCTCGGTGGGCGTGGGCAGGTTGCCGTAGATCAGCAGGTAGGACACCTCGAGGAAGCTGGAGTGCTGCGCCAGCTGCTCGATGGGGTATCCGCGGTACCGCAGGATGCCCGCATCGCCGTCGATGTAGGTGATAGCCGAGGTGGTTGCTGCGGTGTTCATGAAGCCGGGGTCAAAGGTGACTGCGCCCGTCTGCTTCAGCAGCTTGGAAACGTCGTATCCTTCGTTTCCTTCAATAACCTGGATGCGCGGGAGCTTGAGCTCGCCTCCTGCATGGAGCAGGGTAGCCGCGTTGTTGGTCTCAGTCATGGAGTCCCCTTCATGAGGCTCTCTGGGCCTCTGTCGAAAGCTTGATCCAACATCAGGTGAGCCGCGCACTGACCCTGAGAACACAGGTTCCAACACCCGGGCTGCCTTCTTGTAGAAAGCCACCATTGATAGTCACTTAAAAAGTACCGCTCCTTGGCGGGTGTCACTAATCCAAGACAGCCCAAAATCCCCTAAAATGCGGGCTGTGTGGCGCGAGTCACACGATTGTTACGCGGCTTTTTGCTACCGGGCTTCCTGCAGCCGGGCCACTGCGGCGTCAATCCGCTCATCGGTTCCGGTAAGGGCGACCCGGACATAACCGTTGCCTGCCTCGCCGTAGAAGACTCCCGGGCCCACCACGATGCCCCGTTCTGCCAGGCGCGCCACCGTGTCCCAGGTGTCTTCCCCTGCCGTGGACCACAGGTAGAGCCCGGCATCTGAATCCTTGATTTCCAGGCCGAAGTCCAGCAATGCCGGAACCAGCCGCTCCCGCCGGCCACGGTAGAGGTCCTTCTGGGCCTCGACGTGCGCATCATCGCCGAGCGCCACGCGCATGGCTTCCTGCACGGGGTAGGGAACGATCATGCCGGCATGTTTGCGGCTGTTGACCAGGTTGGGCATCAGGTCCGGATCGCCGGCTACGAAGGCGGCACGGTAGCCCGCGAGGTTGGACTGCTTGCTCAATGAGTAGACGGAGAGCAGGCCCTGGTGCGATCCGCCTGCCACCCGCGGGTCCAGGATGCTGGGGACGGACTGGCCGCCGCGCTGCACATCCCAGGTTCCCCAGCCGAGTTCTGCGTAGCATTCATCCGAGGCCACCACGGCCCCCAGCTCCCGGGCCTGCTCCACGAGCGCTTTCAGGGAGTCTGCGTCGCGGACGCTGCCTGTCGGGTTGCCCGGGGAATTGACCCAGACGAGCCGGACGCGCGCACGGGTGGCGTCGTCGAGCTCGTCAAGGTTGTCGGTGGCAACGGAGGTGACGCCGGCCAGCGTGGCGCCGATATCGTACGTGGGGTAGGCGACCTTGGGACGTACGACGACGTCACCCGGCTTCAGCCCGAGCAGCAGCGGCAGCCACGCCACAAGTTCCTTGGAACCCACCGTGGGCATGATGTTGCGGGGATCCAGCCCGGCCACACCGCGGCGGCGTTCGAACCATCCTGCGATGGCTTCCCGAAGCGCCGGTGTGCCGTGCACCGTGGGGTACCCCGGCGCGTCGGCAGCAGCCTTCAAGGCATCCTGGACCAGCGCCGGGGTGGGGTCCACGGGTGTGCCGATCGACAGGTTGACGGCACCGCCGGGGTGCTCCGATGCCTTCGCAAGATACGGCGCCATGGCCTCCCACGGGTAATCGGGCAGGTCAAGGCCAAACGTAGTCACTGCTGCGGTCACCTTTTCTGCGTCAGTGGTCTTGGTTCTGCGGGGGCAGCGCGGCGATCATCGGGTGGTCCTTGCCGGTGTTGCCGATCTTGGCGGCGCCGCCGGGTGAACCGAGGTCGTCGAAGAACTCCACGTTGGCCTTGTAGTAGTCGGCCCACTCGTCGGGGGTGTCATCCTCGTAGTAAATGGCCTCGACCGGGCAAACGGGCTCGCAGGCGCCGCAGTCGACGCATTCGTCCGGATGGATGTACAGCGAACGCTCACCTTCATAGATGCAGTCGACGGGGCATTCCTCGATACATGCCTTGTCCTTGACATCTACACACGGCTGCGCGATTACGTACGTCACGTCCCTGGCCTCTCCACGTTGGTTCCGGCAACCCGCCGGTTCTTGCATCCGGCAGCTCTGGCCGGACTCTTGACATCTGAGCCTATTATCTCCCAGGCCGTTCCCGCGAACCTAGCCGGGCCGCCTAGTATGAACTGGTGAGTCAGCCCCCTACCCCCGCAGGGTTCCTTTCCGCCGCCGCACCCGGAACACGGGTGGTGGTGCGGTACCGAATCGAGGACGGTCTGACCGATGCGCTCGGCCACCTGGTCTCGTGCGACGCCGGTGCGTGCACCGTCCGCACCCGGCAGGCCGACGTCGTCATTCCCCTTGACCTTGTGGTGGCGGCCAAGCAGGTCCCGCCGGCGCCGGAGCGCCGCAGACCCGCGGCACAGTAAAGCGCGCCGTCACTGCGCTGGGACTGCCGCCGCGCACCGAACCCGGGCTTCAGTGCGCCCGCCGGTACGCGGCAAGAGCTTGGTGAACCATCCGCACGAACTCCCCGGGCTCGCCGACCAGCATCTCGAACGTTACGCGGAGCGTGGGAACGCCCCGGACAACAGTGATGTTCCACCGCCGCCGGTCCTCCCTGTACGCCTGCCGGCTGCTGTGATGGGCATACCCGTCCGTCTCGATGCCCAGCAAGCCGTCAACGAGGAGGTCAAGGTGTCCCATTCCGGGAATGTTGACCTGGAGCTCGACTGTCAGGCCGGCTTCTTCCAGCAGGTACCGGGCCATGGTCTCGATGATGGAGCCGGACTGGGGCCGGATTCTTGCCACCAGCCCCAGCAAAGCCTTTTCCCGTGCCGCTGGAAACCGGCCGCGCAGTTCCGAAAGTTGAACCAGGCCCTGTTTGACCGCCGATTCTGCGATAGTCAGGCCCTCGAGCGGCGGCAGGCATCGCAGCGATTGGCCCACGATGTCCAGGTGCGTCAGTGGCAGGTGGCTTCGATGCACCACGCAACCGTTGATGTGCCTGCCGTGGCGAGCGGCCAGATGCGGCTCGACGGGCCTTCGTACGACCCACAGCCCTGCTGCTAGGGCGGCCGTCACGCAGCCAGGCACCGCATGATGGCGACCGGCGTGGACTAAAAAGGGATCCGCGCCGGGCAGCGCATAGACACCCCTGGCCACTCTTTGAACGGATGCATCCAACAGGCCGGCTTCGAGTGTCCGGCGGGTGACGCCGGCCTGCCTCAGTGAGTCGACGCCCGCAACTCCGCCCAGCCCGGCCAGGGCATCAGAAACTGTTCGCATGACTGCATGATCCCCGTGACCGGGTTCCCGAGTACAGCAGGGACAGAAGGCATGTGGACAACGTCCGGGCGCGGAGACGCCGGGACTCGGTGCGCTGGGACTGCTGCTGCGGCCCGAACCCGGACTTCACTGCGCAGCCCGGTACAAACATGGCAAAACAAAAGCTGCCGGCACGACGGCGGGAATCCCGCCTGCCGTACCGGCAGCTTTCAAAGAGGTCCTGAGGAACTAGGCCTTGGCGCGGGCGCGGTTGGCCTTGGCACGCTCGTTGGTGTCCAGGATGACCTTGCGGATGCGGATGGCTTCCGGGGTCACCTCGACGCACTCGTCCTCGCGGGCGAATTCGAGGGACTCTTCGAGGGTCAGGTCGCGCGGCGGCGTCAGGTTCTCGAAGGTGTCGGAGGAAGCGGCACGCATGTTGGTGAGCTTCTTTTCCTTGGTGATGTTGACGTCCATGTCGTCGGCGCGGGAGTTCTCGCCCACGATCATGCCCTCGTAAACCTCGGAGGTGGGCTTGACGAAGAACGAGCCGCGCTCCTGCAGGTTGATCATGGCGAACGGGGTCACAACACCGGCGCGGTCGGCAATCATCGAGCCGTTGGTGCGGTACTCGATGGGGCCTGCCCACGGCTCGTAGCCTTCGGAGATGGACGCCGCGATGCCTGCGCCGCGGGTGTCCGTGAGGAACTTGGTGCGGAACCCGATCAGGCCACGGGCCGGAACGATGAACTCCATGCGGCACCAGCCGGTACCGTGGTTGGCCATGTTGGTCATGCGGCCCTTGCGTGCGGCCATCAGCTGCGTGACGGCACCGAGGTATTCTTCGGGCACGTCGATGGTCATGTGTTCCATCGGCTCGTGGATCTTGCCGTCGATGGTCTTGGTGACAACCTGCGGCTTGCCCACGGTCAGCTCGAAGCCTTCGCGGCGCATCTGCTCAACGAGGATGGCCAGCGCGAGCTCGCCACGGCCCTGGACTTCCCAGGCGTCGGGACGCTCGGTGGGGAGCACCTTGATGGAGACGTTACCGATCAGTTCCTTGTCCAGGCGGTCCTTCACCTGGCGGGCGGTAACCTTGGCGCCCTTGACCTTGCCGGCCAGCGGGGAGGTGTTGATACCGATGGTCATGGAGATGGCGGGATCGTCCACGGTGATCAGCGGCAGCGGCTGCGGGTTCTCGACGTCCGTGAGGGTTTCGCCAATGGTGATGTCCTCGATGCCGGCGACGGCGACGATCTCACCAGGTCCCGCGGACTCGGCAGGAACGCGGTCCAGTGCCTTGGTGGCGAGGAGCTCGGTGATCTTCACGGTCTTGAGCTCGCCGTTGGCACGGGCCCAGGCAACCTGCTGGCCCTTGCGCAGGGTGCCGTTGTAGATGCGGAGCAGCGCGAGGCGGCCCAGGAACGGGGAGGCATCCAGGTTGGTGACGTGCGCCTGCAGGACACCTTCCGGGTTGTAGGTGGGGGCCGGGATGTGCTCGATGATGGTCTTGAACAGCGGCTCAAGGTCCTCATTGTCCGGGGCGGAGCCGTTGGCCGGCTGCTCCAGGGACGCGCGGCCAACCTTGGCCGCCGCGTACACAACGGGAACTTCAAGGACCTTGTCCAGGTCAAGGTCCGGAACTTCGTCCGCAAGGTCGGAGGCCAGGCCCAGGAGCAGGTCCATGGACTCGTGCACCACTTCGTCGATGCGGGCGTCGGGACGGTCGGTCTTGTTCACCAGGAGGATGACCGGCAGGTGCGCTGCAAGGGCCTTGCGCAGCACGAAGCGGGTCTGGGGCAGCGGGCCCTCGGAAGAGTCAACCAGCAGCACGACGCCGTCCACCATGGACAGGCCGCGCTCCACCTCGCCACCGAAGTCAGCGTGGCCTGGGGTGTCAATAACGTTGATGGTGATGGTCTCGCCGTTGGAGGACGGACCGTTGTAGGCCACCGTGGTGTTCTTGGCCAGGATGGTGATGCCCTTTTCGCGCTCCAGGTCACCGGAGTCCATCACGCGGTCTTCGAGGTGGTTGTGCTCGGCAAAGGAGTTGGTCTGCTTGAGCATGGCGTCGACCAGCGTGGTCTTGCCGTGGTCAACGTGGGCCACAATCGCGACGTTGCGGAGGTCACTGCGTGATGCAGTGGCTACCGCGGTGTTGGTGGTGGTTTCAGACATGCGTAATGGCTCGATTCAGTGGTGAAAGTCAGCTGTTGTATCGCGACATTTCCAACTGGAACGCACGACGGACAAGGCCCTTAGCACAGGGCACCTTCCCCCAGTCTACCGGCAGTGGCATTTATTGGCCTAAATTTCTGGCGGCCGGGGTACAGAGTGCACGCGCAGGGCCAGCGCCACGCCGAAAAATAGTGATGAAAATCACTGGCCTATCAGGCCGGCATGCCACATGATTGCTCTGACGCATCACGTACGCCGCATAACGCAAGCCCGGAGACACCACATGACAAAGGCCTCGGCCCGCACCCGCATTGGCGCATCCCGGGCCGCGGCCGCTCTGGCAGTGTCTTCCCTAATGGCCTTGTCCGGATGCGGCATCGCCGCCTACTCCCCCGGGATGTCCTCCGCGCCGGCGGCCGCCGCTGCGGGCCATCCGCAGGACGGCGGGCAGCCCGCCGCGGTGGCTGCCGGTGCCAAGGTCCGGAATCCGGCTAATGGCCGGCTGGAAGCGGTTCTCCCCGAGATCACCAGAACAGTCCTCCTGATTGGGGACTCGCAGTCCGAACCGGCCGACGGCTGGCCCCGCCAGGCACTTGCGGCAGCGGGGTACAAGGTCTACTTCTGCGGGCGCGGCGGCACCGGATTCGTCTCCTCCAACGGCAGCACCGGCAACTATGTGGATGCCCTCCTGGAAGGGGACTGGCTGCTACCTTCGGGAACTCCGGCCCTGATCGTCATCCAGGGCGGCGGCAATGACGCCGCCACCGGGGCAACTGACCGGCAGATCACCGGTAACGCGGAAAAGCTGATCGCTGAACTTCAGGCCCGCTACCCCGGCACCCGGATGGCGATGATCGGCACGTTGGCACGCGGCGCGGACCACGGCGGGGGGCGCCGCAGTGAGGTTGACGCCTTGCTCGGCTCGGTGGCGGCGGCCCACGGGCTGCCCTTTGTGTCAGTGGGCGACTGGCTCACCCGGTACGGCCTGGCCAAGGATCTCGCCGACGCAGTCCACATGAATGCCGCGGGCCGCCAGTCGCTTGGAGCGCTGCTGGAGCGCCGGCTGCGTGAACTTGGCCTGGACCGAAAGGCTACGCCTGACACCGCACCGCTGCTGGCCGCGGGTACGGGCGCCACAGGTGCAGTCCAGGATTAGGCGGCAAACAGCGCCACATACGAAAACGGCTGGAGCCGGGCCCATGGGCTCCGGCTCCAGCCGTTCGTTTCTATAAGTGCTGCTACGCCACTTCGGGCGGAAGCATCAGCTTGGCGCCGGGGATGGCGTTGAGCAGCGCCTTTGTGTACTCCTGCCGTGGTGATTCGAAGACGTCATCCGTGGAGCCGGTCTCCACCAGGCGCCCCTTCTCCATGACACACACATGGTCCGCAATCTGCCGGACCACCGCAAGGTCGTGCGTGATGAAGAGATAGGTCAGCCCAAGGTTCGCCTGGAGATCGGCCAGCAGGTTGAGGACCTGTGCCTGGACCAGCACGTCCAAAGCGGACACCGCCTCGTCACAGATGATCACCTCGGGATCCAGTGCCAGCGCCCGGGCAATGGCAACACGCTGCCGCTGCCCGCCGGAGAGCTCGTTCGGGTACCGCTGCATGGCGGACTGCGGCAGCGCCACCTGGTCCAGCAGTTCCCGGACCTTCTTCTCCCGGCTCGCCTGGTTGCCGATCTTGTGGACCCGCAAGGGCTCTTCGATGGTGCGGAAGATGTTGTACATCGGGTCCAGGGAGCCGTACGGATCCTGGAAAATCGGCTGCACGCGCCGCCGGAATTTGAACAGTTCCTGCGACTTGAGCAGCGAGGTGTCCACGCCATCGAACAGGATCCTGCCGTCCGTGGGCTTCTCAAGCTGGAGCACCATCTTGGCCACCGTGGACTTGCCCGAACCGGACTCCCCCACAATCGCCGTCGTGGTTCCACGCTGGACGTCAAAGCTCACGCCGTCCACCGCCGCGAAGTCCGTCGCCTTCCCGAAGCCTTGGCGGAGCTTGTACACCTTCCGCAGGTCCTGGATCTGCAGGACGTTATCCGCGACGGCAGTCTCGGCAGCGGGAGCCAGCAGGTCCGCCGTCTCCACACCCTGTTCCTTGGCGGCCTGGATGCGCCGGCTTGCCAGGGACGGTGCCGACTCGACAAGCCTCCTGGTGTAGGGGTGCTGCGGGTTTCGCAGCAGTTCCAGCGACGGTCCTGCCTCCACCACCCGGCCCTGGTACATCACCACCACCTTGTCGGCGCGTTCTGCTGCCAGCCCAAGGTCGTGGGTGATGAGCAGCACCGAGGTGCCCAGGTCGGTGGTCATGGTGTCCAGGTGGTCCAGGATCTGCCGCTGCACCGTCACGTCCAGGGCCGACGTCGGCTCATCGGCGATGAGCAGCCGCGGCTGGCACGAAAGGCCGATGGCGATCAGGGCACGCTGGCGCATGCCGCCCGAGAACTCATGCGGGTACTGGTTGGCACGGCGTTTGGCGTCCGGCAGGCCCGCCTCGGACAGCACCCGGGCGATGTCCTCCGGTCCGCTGGGCCGCCCGTTGGCACGCAGGGTTTCCCGGACCTGGTAGCCGATCTTCCACACCGGGTTCAGGTTGGACATGGGGTCCTGGGGCACCATGCCGATGGTGTTTCCGCGCAGTTCGATCATGCGCTGCTCGCTGGCGTGGGCGATGTCCTCGCCGTCGAGCAGGATCTGCCCGCCGGACACCCTGCCGTTGTTGGGAAGCAGTCCGATGGCCGCGAGCGCAGTGGTGGATTTACCGGAGCCGGACTCCCCCACAATCGCCACCGTTTCGCCGGGCATGATGCTCAGGTGAGCATTGCGGACCGCCTGGACGTCGCCGCCGCCGGTCTTGAACGTGATGGCGAGGTCGCGGATTTCCAGCAGCGGCCTGACGCCGGTGGTGCCGGCTTCATCGATGCGGACTTCTGGAGTTGTCATCTCTTTATCTCTCATCGCTGACGGCTCTTGGGGTCGAGGGCGTCACGGACCGCGTCGCCCAGCATGATGAAGCTCAACACCGTGATGGACAGTGCAGCAGCGGGGTACAGCATGATCTCCGGGCTGGTCCTGATGGACGCCTGCGCACCGGCGATGTCATTGCCCCAGGACATGATGCTCTGCGGCAGGCCGATACCCAGGAAGGACAGGGTTGCCTCGGCCACGATGAAGACACCCAGTTCCAGGGTGGCCAGCACGATGATCGGGGCGAGGGCATTTGGCAACACGTGCCGCACCAGCGCCCCGAATTTGGAGACGCCCAGCGCACGGGCAGCGGTGACGAAATCCGCGTTGCGCACTTCGATCACGGCGCCACGGGTAATCCGCGCCATCTGGGGCCACGCCAGGAGCGAGATGACAAACACCACTGTCCACACACTCTTGTTCTCGCGGAACAGGGGCAGCTGCGTGATGACCAGCGCGCCCAGGATCAGCGGAAGGGCGAAGAAGATATCACCGAGGCGGGCGAGCACTGAATCGATCCAGCCACCGTAGTAGCCGGCAAGTGCACCAATGGTCACTCCAATCACCAGCACGCACAGCACCGAGAGCACACCCACGGACATGGATGCCTGGGTGCCGTGGATCACGCGTGAGTAGACGTCGCAGCCCTGGAACGTGAAGCCAAACGGATGGCCGGCGGTGGGTCCGCCTTCCGAGTTGGCCAGTTCGCAGCCGGCATTCGGAGCTACCGAGGTGAAGAGTCCGGGGAACAGTGCCACCACGGTGAGGGCAAGGATGAGCAGCGCCGAGATGATGAACAGCGGACGACGGCGGAGCTTGCGCCATGCGTCGGACCACAGGCTAAGCGGTGCCTGGTCAGTCTTGACCGCGTCCGTTGCCAGCAGCGGGGTTTCGTCAATGGGCGCCACGAAGTGGCTGTTGTTACTGGTCATAGCGGATCCTCGGGTCAAGCCAGGCGTACAGGAGATCGACGAGCAGGTTGGCCACCACGAACACCAGCACCAGAACGCTGACGATGGAAACGATGGTGGGTCCCTCGCTGCGGAGGACGGCCTGGTAGAGCTTGTTGCCGACGCCCGGCACGTTGAAAATGCCTTCGGTCACGATCGCGCCGCCCATCAGTCCGCCAAGGTTGGCGCCCAGATAGGTCACCACCGGAATCAGCGAGTTGCGCAGGATGTGCGCCAGGACCACCCGCGGCCGGGACAGGCCCTTCGCCGTTGCGGTCCGGACGTAGTCGGCGTTCATGTTTTCGCTGACAGAAGCGCGGGTCAGGCGAAGCACGTACGCAAAGGATACGAGGCCCAGGACCACCGCCGGCAGCAGCAGGCTGCCCCAGTCGGCGTTGGCACCAACGGTGGGCTTGGCCCACCCGAGCTGGACACCGAAGACGAGCTGGAATACGAAGCCAAGGACGAACGTGGGGACGGCGATGACCACGAGGGACGCCACCAGGACGGTGGAGTCGAACCAGCCGCCGCGGCGCAGCCCGGCAAAAACGCCGAAGGCAACGCCGAAAATGGCCTGGATGGCCAGGGCTTCTATGGCCAGCATCGCAGTCACGGGAAAGACACGCGCCAGGCTTGCCGATATGGGCTGGCCGGTGAAGTCGTTGCCGAGGTTGGAGGTGAAGAGGTTCTGCAGGAAGAGGCCGTACTGGACCCAGAACGGCTCGTCCAGGTGGTACTGGCTGCGCAGGGTATCGATGACGGCTTGCGGTGGCTGCCGGTCGCCGAAGAGCGCCGCGATGGGGTCGCCGGGCAGGGCGAACACCATGTAATAGACCAGAAGCGTGGTGCCGATGAAGACGGGGATCACCTGGAGCAGTCGGCGCAGGATAAAGCGGACCACGGGATCACCAACCTTCCGGATGGGAAGTAAACAGGTTCATGGGTGCCTTCCTGCCGTTGCAAGCCAATGGGGGCCCGGCCGTGACCGGACCCCCATCTGCCTGGCGGCAAGTTAGATCTGGGACTACTTTGCCGTGATGTCGAAGTAGCGGATGCCGCCGTTCCAGCCGGTCTCGGCCTTCACAACGTTGTTGCTCCAGACAATGGCGCGTGCCTGGTCCCAGAGCGGCAGACCCGGAAGGTCCTCAAAGAGGATCTCCTGTGCCTGGTTGAACTTCGCGTTGGCCTCGTCCGTGGACTTGGCGGCGAGGCCTTCCTGGAGGAGCTTGTCGAACTCGGGGTTCGTGTACTTCTCGTAGTTGGAAGAGGCGTTCGTGGCCCAGATCGGTCCCAGGAAGTTGTACAGCGACGGGTAGTCACCCTGCCAGCCGGCGCGGGTCAGGCCCGGGAGCTCCTGGGACTTGCGCAGGTTCAGCACTTCGGCGAACTTGGCGAAGGGCTGGATTTCAGCCTCGATGCCGAGGTTGTTCTTGAAGCCGTTGGCTACGGCGTCGATCCATTCCTTGTTGCCACCATCGGTGTTGGAGGCAATCTGGAGCGGCTTGGAGTCGTCGTACGGCTGGATCTTTTCAGCCTGTTCCCACAGGTCCTTCGCCTTGGCGGCGTCGAACGTAAGAACTTCGCTGCCCTTGATCCCTTCTTCAAACCCTTCGATAACCGGCGGGACGAAGGCCTTTGCCGGGGTGCGGGTTCCGTTGAAGATCACCTTGCAGATTTCTTCGCGGTTGATGGCGTAGGAGAGTGCCTGGCGGCGGAGCTTGCCTGCTTCACCCTGGAAGTTCGGGTTGTAGCCCGGGATGTTCAAGGTGGAGTTGGTGGCAGTCGCCTTGGTGGCGTTGCGGTCCGGGAAGTCCGTGGTGTAGGTCTTCAGTGCGTTGGACGGGAGAACATCCGTGACATCCAGGTTGTCGGACTGCAGGTCGGTGTAGGCCGGGCCCGGATCGGTGTAGAACTTGAAGTTCACGCCACCGTTCTTCGCCTCGCGGGGACCGGTGTAGTCAGGGTTCTTGACCAGGGAGATGGACTGGTCGTGGACCCAGGCACCCTCTTTTTCCATCTTGTACGGGCCGTTGCCCACCGGATTCTCGCCGAAGGCCTTCGGGTCGGCCAGTGCCGCGGAAGGAAGCGGGAAGAAGGCGGAGTAGCCAAGGCGCAGCGACCAGTCAGCCTCCGGCTGCGCAAGCTTCACCGTGATGGTGGAATCATCGGTGGCAACCAGGCCGGACATGGTTTCGGCCGTGGGTGCAGGAGTGGTGGTCTTTTTGCCGTCAGCACTGGTTTCCTCGGTGACGGCGGAAACTTCCTCGTACCCGGCAATTGACTCAAAGAAGAAGCTGTTGATCTGCAGGTTCTTCGAGTTCGCGGCGAAGTTCCAGGAATCAACAAACGTCTTGGCAGTGATTTCCTCGCCGTTGGTGAACTTCTGGCCCTGCTTGACCTTGATGGTCCAGTTCTGGGCGTCCGCGGATTCAATGGATTCCGCCAGGGCTTCGACCGGCTTGCCTGAGGCGTCGTACGTCCGAAGTCCTTCAAACAGCAGCTCCACCACCCGGCCGCCGTAGACTTCGTTGGTTGCGGCCGGCAGCAACGGGTTCTGTGGTTCGTTGCTGTAGGCGGTGATGACCTTGTTGGGATCGCCGGCGGTGTCGCCGCCCCCTTCGGTGGTGCCGCCTCCAGCGCCGCACCCGGTCAGGGCCAGCGCGGCAATTGCCACGATGCCCAGTGCTTTGGAAGTGCGCGTGAAACGCATTCCGCCTCCTATGAGTTGTGGGAGATATCGAGGGGAATCTTGTGCTTCCCCGTAAGCCCGGCACAGCGTTTTACTGTGACGCAACTTACATATAACGAGTAGCCTAACCGCACGAAGTCCAGATACTGGTACTCCGTTGCCAAACCGTGACCGGGTCACTCCGACGTGATAGCCGGTGAACGGAAGTTGTGCAAGTCACATGCTACTCGCCGGTAGCTCCGACGGCGAATCGGGCGTGGCGAGTCCCACAAGGCCCCCTGCAGGGTGCTGCTGGAAGCACAAGCCACTAGGAGGCCAGGCGCCACTCCCACACGTTCCACCAGACTCCGAGGGGTCCGGAGCTCGATTTCACTCCGGTGATCCGGGGGCCGAATGCGGTGGTGCCAATGGTTTGGTACAGCGGGAGTCCGTAGGCGTTCTCCCAGATGCGTCGGTCGATCTCAGCAAGTAGTTCGTCCTGTTTGCCAAGGTCCGTGGTCCGGGCCAACTGTTCCATGGCCTTGTCCGCGTCGGCGTCGGAAAATCCGTTAAAGTTGCTGCCCGAGCCGGTGCGGAAGATCTGGGGAACCCGGCTGACTCCGGCCCCGGTCCCGATCCAGCCCAGCAGCGCAGCGTCATAACCCGACCCGCCCAGGGACTTTGCCCAGTCCGCACTGCTTTGCCCGCCGTCGACCACTTGGAACCCGGCCTGGGCCGCCGAGTCCCTGATCAGGGCAAAGGCTTCGGCGCGGTTGGGATTGTCCCTGTTGTACAGGATTCTGACCGTGGGGGTGTCGCCGTCCAGGAGCGCCCTGGCAGCCTCGATGTCCACCTCAGCGAAGTCGGAAGATCCGTTGTTCTTCACCGTGTCCGGGTATTTAGGCTGCGCCGGAAGGAAGACGTGGGAATCGAGCGGTTTGGCGTCGGGAACCAGGTCTCCCACGACGGCGTCAACGATCGCCTGGCGTGGAACTGTCTTCAGGAAAGCCTCGCGGACGTCTTCCTGGGCAAAGGGGCCGGAGAAAATGAGGTCCAGGTGGTCGTAGCCGGACTGGTTGTACCGCTCCAGGGTGTTGCCCTGCTCGGCGAGGCCAGCGAAAAGATCCTCCGTGCCGGCGGACGGCTGCGGCGAGATGATGTCCACCTGACCGTTCCGGAGGGCGTCAACCGCAGCAGGGAGGGCACCCGTGAAACGGATGGTGATTTCATCGAGCCAGGGTTCGGCTCCCCAGACGTAATCGCGGTTGCGGACGAGCCTCATGGAAACCTCCGGAACAATGTCTCTCACAATGTAGGGGCCGCTGGAGAGGTAAAGGGCCGGATCATCGGGGAGGGACTTCGTGTCGAAGCCGGAGTTCCAGAAATCGGCCACCCTCTTCAGCTCAGCGTTGACGGCGGGCTTTTCGGGGTCGCCCCGGGGTGAGTCCCGGATCAGGTCAATCAGGTCCTCTTCATCATTCAGCCCGCTCTTCGCGGCAACGACGTGCGCCGGCAGCCCGACGTCGAACGCGACTTCCCAGTCGGCGTACGGCGTGGCGTACTCCAAGGTGATGGACCGCCGGTCGTCCCCGAGTTCGGGCAAGACCGTGCCTGCCAGGCCGCCGGTGTCCGAGGCGACGGAGAAGTACTTGGTCCCTGCTCCCGTCATGGGATCGGCATCGTCAAAATAACCTGAACCGGCCGCCCAGCTCAGGAGCAGGTCCCCGGCGTCGATCGCTTCACCGTCGGACCATTTGACGCCCTCATTAACGGTGTACTTCACCTTCAACGGCTCGTCGGAGACCTTCTCGAACCGCCCGAACTTGTCGTTGCGCAGCACCGCGGCGCTGTCATCCAGGTAATAGAACCCGGAGTGGGTGATGTACCCGACCTTGGAGTTGATGTCGGTGTTGCCGTCGGCGCTGTAAGGGTTGAAGGACGAGAACGCGTTGACCTCGGCAACATTGGCGACGCCGCCCCGCTTGGCCTCCCCCACCACAACGGGGGTACTGCCGCCAGCGCCGGAGCAGCCGGAAAGAACCAGCGCAGCCGCCACCGCCGCGGTGATGTAGTGCATCAGACGCCTGACCGGCATGCCGCCTCCTCGTATTTTCCCTCCGGGAGGGGGACCTGGAGTCGCCAGGATCACGCCCTCCATAGTCAGGATAAGGTGTCCGCCCAGTCCGGCGGCGAATCGGCTCAGACGTTGAAGCGGAACTCCACCACGTCGCCGTCAGCCATGACGTATTCCTTGCCTTCGATCCGGACCTTGCCGCGGGACTTTGCTTCAGCCATGGAGCCTGCATCCACGAGGTCTTCGAAGGACACCACCTCGGCCTTGATGAAGCCGCGCTGGAAATCGGAGTGGATCACGCCGGCGGCCTGGGGAGCCGTGTCGCCCTGGTGGATGGTCCAGGCGCGTGCTTCCTTTGGCCCTGCGGTGAGGTAGGTCTGCAGCCCAAGGGTGTGGAACCCGACGCGTGCCAGCTGGTCCAGCCCTGACTCGTCCTGGCCGTTCATCTCCAGCATTTCGCGGGCTTCTTCCTCGTCCAGTTCCACGAGGTCGGATTCGAGCTTGGCGTCAAGGAAGATGCAGTCAGCCGGGGCCACCATGGCCCGCAGTTCCTCCTGCTTTTCCGGGCTGCCCAGGATTCCTTCGTCCGCGTTGAACACGTAGATAAAGGGCTTGGCCGTGAGCAGGCTGAGCTCCTTGAGGTGCTCCATCTCCAGCTTATCGCTCTTGATGGACGAGTAGATGGTGTCGCCGCGTTCCAGCACCGCCTGGGCAGCCTTGATGGCGGCAAGCTCGGCAGCTTCCCGCTTCTTGATCTTGACCTCTTTTTCGATCCGGGGAATAGCCTTCTCGATGGTCTGCAGGTCGGCGAGGATCAGCTCGGTGTTGATGGTTTCCATGTCCGAGCGGGGGTCCACCTTGCCGTCAACGTGGATCACGTCGGGGTCGTCGAACACCCGCACCACTTCGGCGATGGCTTCGGCCTCGCGGATATTGGCCAGGAACTGGTTGCCCAGCCCTTCCCCCTCGGATGCGCCCTTGACGATGCCGGCGATGTCCACGAAGGAGACCGCGGCCGGAAGCACGCGCTGCGATCCGAAGATGCCGGCCAGCTTGTCCAGCCGCGGGTCCGGCAGGTTCACGACGCCCACGTTCGGTTCGATGGTGGCGAACGGATAGTTCGCGGCCAGGACCTGGTTGCGGGTAAGCGCGTTGAAGAGAGTTGATTTGCCGACGTTGGGCAGTCCGACGATGCCAATAGTAAGAGCCACGAGCATTGATTCTACCCGCAGGGCACCCGCGGCCTGTACCGGCGGATGTCATTGCCCCGGATTGTCAGAGCCCCATGCAACAGTGAGGGCATGGATGTTTTTGCGTTGATTCTTGCCTTGTTCATGCTGCTTCTGGGTGCCTTAGCCGGTGCTGCAGCCACGTATTTTGCACTGCGGAAGAACTCGCATGCCCTTGAGGCGGATTTCGACGCCGTCTCGTCCCGGCTGTCCGAAGTCAGCGCCCAATTCGCCGCGGCCGACGCCGAGCGCCGGCTTTTGGCCGCACAGAACCGGGAGCTGGGCGAGGCACGGACGCAGGACGGTAGTGTGCTCCGTGCCCTTGCACCCGTTGCGGAGAAGCTCTCCGCGGTGCAGCAGCAGGTGGCGCTGCTGGAGCGCGACCGGGTGGAACAGTACGGCCAGCTTGCGCAGCAGCTCCAGGAAGCCAGGCTCTCGGACGAACAGCTGATCAGGTCCACGCACGCACTTGAGTCCGCCCTGCGCTCCAACAGTGCACGCGGCCAGTGGGGCGAGGTGCAGCTGCGGCGCGTGGTGGAAGCCTCCGGGATGCTGCGGCACGTGGATTTCGTGGAACAGGTCCACAGCGCCGGTGGTGATTCGGCGGTCCGCCCCGACCTTGTGGTCCAGCTCCCCGGCGACAAGCAGCTGGTGGTTGATGCCAAGGTTCCGTTGTCGTCCTATCTGGAGGCCCAGGAACTGGGAGCGGCCGACGCCCGGCACGGGCAGCAGGGCATGACCACCGCAATCGACCGCCGAAACCAGCAATCGCTGCTGGCAGCGCACGCGAAGGCGCTCCGGGCCCACGTGGACTCGCTCAGCAACAAGAGGTACTGGGATATCCCCGGCAACTCCCCCGAACTGGTGATCTGCTTCATCCCGGCCGAGTCCATCCTGGCCGCGGCGCTGACGGCGGACGCGGAACTCCTGGACCACGCCCTATCGAGGAACGTGGTCCTGGCCTCACCCAGCACCCTGCTGGCCGTCCTGAAATCGGTCGCCTTCACGTGGCGGCAGGACGTGCTGACGGACAGCGCCCGGGAACTGTTCGACCTGGCGAGGCAGCTCTACGACCGCATGGGAACACTGGGCGAGAACGTCACCAAGCTGGGATCATCGCTGAAAACCTCGGTGGACCGCTACAACGCCATGGTCGGCACGCTGGAAGCACGGGTCCTTCCCACGGCCCGGAAGCTGAACACACTCGAAGAGTCAGGTTTGACCGCCCCGCCGGCCGTGGAGGTCACGCCACGCGCCCTCGCCGCTCCGGAACTCCAGCACGACGAGGCAGCCGCCTAGGACGATACATCCAAGACGGGGGCGCCGCTGCCGGGGTGAACCCGGCGGCGGACGGCGTCAGCTGCGCGGCCTGCGCCCGCCGAGCGCGCGGCTGACGTCACCGGCCTGCTTCAGGGTCGCGCGGAGCTCCTTGGGCAGCGAGAAGAGAAGGTCTTCCTCCGCTGTGACCACTTCCTCGACGGTGCCGTAACCGTAATCGGCCAGCAGCCGGAGCACGTCCTGCACCAGCACCTCCGGCACCGATGCCCCGGACGTCACGCCCACGGTGGCCACGCCTTCGAACCAGGCTTCGTCCACCTCGTTGGCGAAGTCCACCCGGTAGGAAGCCTTGGCCCCGTATTCAAGGGCCACCTCCACGAGCCTGACGGAGTTGGACGAGTTCGCCGAGCCAACCACGATTACCAGGTCCGCCTGGGGCGAGATCTTCTTGATGGCCACCTGCCGGTTGGTGGTGGCGTAGCAGATGTCGTCGCTGGGGGGATCCTGGAGGGTAGGGAACCGCTCCTTGAGCAGCCGTACGGTCTCCATGGTCTCGTCAACACTCAGGGTGGTCTGCGAAAGCCAGATGACCTTTTCGGGATCGCGGACCGTGACCTTGTCCACCTCGTGGGGGCCGTTGATGATCTGGATGTGCTCCGGCGCTTCGCCTGCTGTCCCTTCGACTTCTTCATGGCCGTCGTGGCCGATGAGGAGGATGTCGAAGTCGTCCTTGGCGAACCGGACTGCCTCCTTGTGGACCTTGGTCACCAGCGGGCAGGTGGCATCGATGGTGCGCAGTCCCCGTTCCTCGGCTGATTCCACCACGGCTGGAGAAACGCCGTGGGCGGAAAAGATGACCAGGGCACCCTCGGGCACTTCGTCGGTCTCGTCCACGAAGATTGCGCCTTTTTCCTCCAGGGACGTGACCACGTGGACGTTGTGCACAATCTGCTTCCGCACGTACACCGGAGGACCATAGTGTTCCAGCGCCTTCTCAACGGCGATCACCGCGCGGTCAACACCGGCGCAATAGCCGCGCGGAGCGGCCAGCAGCACTCTCTTGGTTCCTGCGACGGGGGCTGCCGCTGCTACTTCCTCAGGGGAGCGGCGCCTACGCGGGATGGTGGGCATCGAAAGGGAAACAGCTGAGGAGGTCATTTCTCCATGCTACCGGGTTGCCCGCGGCCGCCTTCGCGATGAGATTCCGGCCACAATGCCCAGCAGTAGCAGCAGCCCGCCGGTGATGGCCGCGCCCGCCGTCCATGCCGCGAAGTCAGTGTTGGCTGCGGCCACGAACTCATCCCGGAACATGTTGGCAACCTCATTTCCGGTGTCCGCGGCCAGTGCCTGGGCCGCACCCACCTGCGCGCCCACCGCCCAAAGACCTGCAAGCAGCAGCCCGCCAATTCCGGCGCCCACCAGCACGGTCCAACGCCGTCGTGCCGCCACGAGGGCCAGGAGGAAGGCGATGCCTGAACCGACGGCGAGCATGTAGCCCATGGGGGCATAAGTGGCCAGCCGCTCGGTCCACTCCCGTTGTTCGGGCTGGCCAACGTTGATCAGGGTTTCCCCCGGCGGATCGAGCGGAAGGCCGGTTGCCCGGGAAATTTCCCCGGCACCCAGCGCCACCAGCGGGGCCACGTCAAGAGTCAGCGAGGAGACGGACCCGGATGGGTCTGGCTCCGCCGCGGCCTCCGGGAAGCTGAGGCGGTGGCTTTTGCGCAATGTTTCCTCCCAGGCGGCGGGGTATCCCGGGAGCCCGGACAGCGACGTGGCCGCATCCTCCAGCACTGGCTGGACCAGATCGGACAGGAACCCCGGAACTGCGCTGGTGTCGATGGTTCCCACGGCCGCAGCGGCCAGCTGCTGCTGGAATTCGGCGTTTCTTCCCAGGGGCGCCGCCAGCCCCACGAAGCCGTCCTCCTGGACGATGCTTCGGTCAAGCCAGATGGCCGGAACAGCAACAGCGGCCAGCAGGACACCCAGCACGGTGGCGACGGCGGAAACGAAAGTGCGCACAGCAGATCCTTCGGGTTGATGGCGGTAGACCCATCCTAGGCAAGGATCCTGGCCGGGCGCTGTCAGTCCCGCGTGCTACAGCTTATGGATAAGGTTGAATAACCGCCGCACAACAGACGAAGGACCCCATGCCCGCAGCTCCAGCCCCGCAAGGGCGTTTGCATGTCTGACCAGGCTTCCCTTCCCGGCACCGCGCCCTCCACACTGCCCGCCACCGCTGCTGAAACCACCCCGGACAACCCGTGGCCGCTTCAGTTGCTCTCGCAAAAGCTCAAGGCCCACATCGACAGGACACCCTCGGCGTGGGTGGAAGGCCAGGTCATTGAACTGAACCGCCGCGGTACCAACGCCTACCTGACGCTGCGGGATGTTGATGCCGAAGTGTCCCTGCCGGCTTCGGTCTGGACCAAAGTACTGGAGCGCCAGAATCTGCCCCTGGAACGCGGATCACGCGTGGTGGCCCTGTTGAAGCCCGAGTTCTGGATTAAGACCGGACGGTTGAACATGCTGGTCAGGGACATCCGGCCGGTGGGCCTGGGTGACCTCCTGGCCCGGATTGAGAGGCTCCGGCAGGCCTTGTCCGCGGAGGGAATTTTCGCCGATTCCCGCAAGAAGCCACTCCCCCTGTTGCCACACCGCATCGGCCTTATTACTGGCCGGGATTCCGACGCCAAGAAGGACGTCCTGCGGAACGCTGCCCTGCGTTGGCCTGCGGTGGAGTTCGAAATCCGTGAAGTGGCTGTCCAGGGAAACACTGCAGTGTCCCAGATTGTCCGCGCCCTGCGGGAGCTCGACGCGCATCCCGTGGTGGACGTCATTGTCATCGCCCGCGGCGGAGGCGCACTTGAAGACCTGTTGCCCTTCAACAGCGAGGAGCTGGTCCGTGCTGTGGCGGCAGCAGCCACGCCTGTGGTGAGTGCCATCGGGCACGAGGCCGACCGGCCGCTGCTGGACGACGTTGCAGATTTGCGGGCGTCCACCCCCACCGACGCCGCGAAGCGTATCGTTCCGGAGGTTTCCGAGGAACTGGCGGGCGTCCGGCAGGCGCGGGAACAGCTGAGGCGCTGCATGGAGCGCATGGTGGACCGTGAAACGGACCGGCTCGCGTCGCTTCATTCCCGGCCGGTCCTGGCGTCACCGGAGGCACTGGTGACCGTCCGCAGCGAGGAAATTGAGCGGCTGCTGAGGCGGTCTTCCGCTGCCGTGAACTCCACGGTGGTACGCGCCGCCGATCAGCTGGAACACCTCAAGGCACAGGTGCGCGCGCTGTCGCCGCAGAAGACGCTGGACCGGGGGTACGCCGTCGTCGAACTCGCCGGGCAGCAGGCAGGACCGGCAGCGGTCGCCGGGCACGCAGTGGTCCGCCGCCCGGCTGATGCGCCGGCCGGTTCGCCGCTGTCCATCAGGGTGGCGGAGGGCCGCTTCGGTGCAACCTCCACCGGCGCAGGCGCATCCACTGATTCTGGCCAGGACAATCCGAACAACGGGAGAACCGCATGAGTGAGCAAAAGCCGGACGCCGGCACCGCAGGCCTGAGCTACGAGGAGGCCCGTGAGCGGCTCATCGCCGTCGTGGGCAGGCTCGAGGCCGGAGGCGCCAGCCTCGAAGAGTCGCTGGCGCTGTGGGAACGCGGTGAAGCCCTGGCCGCACGCTGCGAGGAGTGGCTCGAGGGGGCACGGAAGCGGCTGGCTGCCGCCCGCGACCAGCCGCTGTAAACGGGAAGCCATGCCGGGTAACGCGGAACCAGCCCGGTTCCCGTAACCAGCCGGCAGGGTTCAGGACCGAAGAATCAGCTCCCGCTCGGTGGAGACGTCAAACTCGGCCTTGGGCCATTCCAGGTTCAGTTCGGCAAGGGCACCCAGCAGCAGCTGCTGCACGGCGATCCGGGCGTACCACTTCTTGTTGGCCGGAACCACGTGCCATGGCGCATCCCTGGTGCTGGTCTCGTCAATGGCGTCCTGGTAGGCATTCATGTAGTCCTCCCAGAAGGCGCGCTCGTCGAGGTCGCCCCGGTTGTACTTCCAGTGCTTGGCGGGATTGTCCAGCCGGGCCAGCAGCCTGGCCTTCTGCTCCTCGCCGCTGATGTAGAGCATCACCTTCACCACTTTGGTCCCCGAGTCGGTGAGGCGCGTCTCGAATTCGTTGATGGCCACGTAGCGGCGCTTGATCTCGTCGGGGCTGGCCCAACCGTGCACCCGGTGGATCAGGACGTCCTCATAGTGGGAACGGTCGAAGACCCCCACCATGCCGGCCGCCGGCACTTCCTTCTCGATCCGCCAGAGAAAGTCATAGGACTTCTCCTCGTCCGTGGGCGCCTTAAAGGCCTTGAACTGGACGCCCTGCGGATCCATGGCGGCCATGACGTGCTTGACGATCCCGCCCTTGCCGGCGGTATCCATGGCCTGGAGGATCAGCAGGATCCGCTTGCGGCCGCCAAAACGGGACTCGGCGAACAGCTTTTCCTGCAGTTCGGTGAGCTCGTCGTCCATGTCGGCCAGCAGCAGCCTGCCGTCCTCCTTGGAGCCGCTGTAGCCCGGGGTGGAATCCGGATCGACGCCGGACAAGGAGAACCCGTCCCCTACCCGAAGGGTTTCAGAAGGATGCTGATCGAAGCGAATGACGCCGGCCATGGGAATTCCTTTCCGCGAAGTGCCACGGGACTCAAGCGCCCGTGAGCAAAGGCTAGTTCCCCTGATACCTGCTCAGGAAGTCCCCCATCCGGCCCACTGCCTCTTCGATGTCCTTGACGTTGGGCAGCGTGACCATGCGGAAGTGGTCCGGACGGACCCAGTTGAAGGCCCGGCCGTGGGATACCAGGATTTTCTGCTCCCTGAGGAGGTCCAGGACGAATTTCTCGTCATCGCGGATGTGGTAGACCTCAGGGTCAAGCTTCGGGAAGAGGTACAGGGCGCCGCGTGCCTGCTGGGTGCTGACACCGGGGATGGCGTTCAGCATGTCGTAGGCCTTGTTGCGCTGTTCCAGGAGGCGGCCGCCGGGCAGGATCAGGTCGTTGATGCTCTGGTACCCGCCCAGTGCGGTCTGGATGGCGTGCTGGGCCGGTACGTTGGCGCACAGTCGCATGTTGGCCAGCAGGCTGATGCCCTCCAGGTAGTCGGCCGCGTCCTTCTTGGGTCCCGAGATGGCCATCCATCCGGCGCGGTAACCGCACACCCGGTATGCCTTCGACAGTCCACTGAAGGTCAGGCAGAGAACGTGGTCACCGGTCAGTTTGGCCAGGTTCACGTGGACCGCATCCTCGTAGAGGATCTTTTCGTAGATCTCGTCAGCGAAGAGCACCAGGCCATGTTTCTCGGCAAGGGCCACGATGCGCTTCAGCGTCTCTTCGGGGTACACGGCGCCGGTGGGGTTGTTGGGGTTGATCACCACGATGCCCTTGGTCCGCGGCGTGATCTTGGCTTCGAGGTCTTCCAGGTCGGGCTGCCAGCCGGAGTCCTCGTCGCAGAGGTAGTGCACCGGCTTTCCGCTGGCCAACGCCACCGAGGCCGTCCACAGCGGGTAGTCGGGGGTGGGGATCAGGACTTCGTCGCCGTCGTCAAGCAGGGCCATCAGGGACATCGTGATGAGTTCACTGACGCCGTTCCCCAGGTAGATGTCGTCCACGTGGATGTTTTGGATGCCGCGGGTCTGGTAGTACTGCGAGACGGCAGTCCGGGCGGAAAAGATGCCCCGCGAATCGCTGTAGCCCTGGGCGTGGGGCAGGTGGCGGATCATGTCCACCAGGATGGCGTCCGGCGCTTCGAACCCAAACGGCGCGGGGTTGCCGATGTTCAGTTTGAGGATCCGGTGCCCCTCTGCCTCCATCTGCTGGGCCGCCTGGAGGATCGGTCCACGAATGTCGTAAAGGACGTTGTTGAGCTTCGTGGACTGCCTGAATTCTGCCATCCCTCAAATATGCCACAGGAAGGATGTGTCACCCGTGAGACCTCGCCCACACACGCACGACGGCGGCTGCCGGACTTTTCGAAGTCCGGCAGCCGCCGTCGTCATCACCTAAATACAGCGCCGTGGCGGGCGTTCTACTTCAGAATGCCCTTTTCCTTCAGCCAGGCTTCGGCTGCTTCCTTGGCACCCTGCTTCTGGCTGCCGCTGACCGCACGGTTGAGGTTGATCAGATCCTCTGTGGTGAGGATCCTGGACACCGAGTTCAGGGCTTCCTTCGCCTTGTCCGTCATCTTGGCCTCGTTGTACAGCGGGATCACCTGCTGGGCGATGAAGTTGTTCTTGGGATCCTCCAGGACCACCAGGTCGTTGTCCGCGATGGACGGGGTGGTGGTGTAGATGTCCGCCACCTGGACCTGGTCTTCCAGCAACGCCTTGAGGGTCACCGGACCGCCGCCGTCGCTGAAGGGCTCCAGCTTCTTGGGCTCGCAGTTGTAGTTCTCCTTCAGGCCAGGCAGCCCGTAGGCACGTTCAGCAAACGTTGCCGGAGCACCCACCACAATCTCACTGCAGACCTTGGCCAGGTCCTCGATGGACTTCAGCTGGTACTTCTCCGCCGTTGCCTTGGTGACAACCATGGCGTCCTTGTTCTCCGCCTTGGAAGCTTCCGCAACCGCAAGGCCGTCGGGCAGCTTGTCCGGCAACGCACCGGCGATGTCGTCCGCCGATTCCTCGGTGGCTTCCTTGTCCACGTGGAGCAGCAGGTTTCCGGTGTAGTCCGGAACCACATCCACCGAACCGTCCTGGACAGCCTTGAAGTACACCTCACGGGAGCCGATATTCGGCTTGGTGGTGGCCGTCAGTCCTGCCGCGGTCAGCGCCCCGGCGTACAGTTCGGCGACGATCTGGCTTTCCGGGAAGTCCGCCGAGCCCACCACGAGGGACGTTGCCTCGCCGGAGCCGCCTGCGCTGGTGGCCGGCGGATTGCTCAGGGGATCGGAACCACCGCAGGCGGACAGCGCCAGTGCCACGCCGAGCCCGGCGGCCAGCCCGCCCAGGGCCCGCCTGCCGAAGAGTTGGGGACGGCTTTCATTCATGACTTACCTCCTTGTACAACAGCCTCCGCGATTACGGGGTCTGTGAGATCGACCGCAGCCTGCTGGCTGCGGCGTGACTGCTTCGAGGCTCCCGATGCGAGGAAGAGCCTCTGGAAGAGGGACAGCACGAGGTCGACGGCGATGGCCAGGGCTGCGATCAGCAGGGAACCTCCCAGCATCTGCGGGAAGTCGCTGAGGACAAGGCCGTCGAAGAGGTAGCGGCCAAGGCCGCCCAGGTTGATGTAGGCAACGACGGAGACGGTGGCGATGACCTGCAGCACGCCGGTGCGGAAGCCGCCGAACATCACGGTCAGCGCGTTGGGCAACTCAGCGCGGAACAGGACCTGGAGTTCGGTCATTCCCATGGCCCGGGCGGCGTCCACCACGTTGCGGTCCACGCTCGAAATTCCGGCATAGGTGCCCGCGAGGAGCGGCGGTACGGTGAGGATGACAAGTGCCCAGACCGGGGGCATCAGGCCGATGCCGGCAAGCAGGACGAAGAGCGTCAGCAACCCGAGGGTGGGCAGGGCGCGCAGGGCCCCCGCGAGGGCAACGATGGCCACCCTCCCCCGGCCGGTGTGGCCGACGTACAGGCCAATGGGGACGGCGATTGCGGCGGCAATGAGCATGACCAGGCCGGTGTACTGCAGGTGCTCCGCGAGCCGGGAGGGAATGCCGGCGCTGCCGGTCCAGTGCTCCGGGTCGGCGAGCCATGCGAAGGTGTCGGTGAAGACGCTCATGCGTTGCCGCCTCCCGTTTTCGGTGCGGAAAGACGACGGGCGGCGGAAGCTTCCCCTGGTGCGTTGCCGCCGACCGGTTGCGGTGTGCGCCGCTTCCCGGCGCTCTCCCACGGCGTGAGGATCCGCTCCAAGAGGACCAGGAGGGCGTCCATCAGCAGTGCCAGGACCAGGATGGCGATGATCCCCACCACAATTTCGGTAACAAAATCCCGCTGCAGGCCGGACGTAAAGAGCATGCCCAGGTTCCCGATGCCCAGCAGGGCTGCCACGCTGACCAGGGAGATGTTGCTGACGGACACCACCCGGAGGCCGGCGAACAGGACAGGCAGGGACAGCGGCAGATCCACCTGCAGGAACCGTGCCAGCGGCCTGTACCCCATGGCGACCGCAGCCTGGCTGACATCCTCACTTACGGAGTCGAAGGCGTCCAGGGCTGCACGGACCAGCAGTGCGACGGCGTAGATGGTCAGTGCCACCACCACGTTCAGCGGGTCCAGGATCCGGGTGCCGAGGATGGTGGGCAGGATGATGAACAACGCCAGGGACGGGATGGTGTACAGGAGCGAGGAGGCCGTCAGCACCACCGAGCGGAGCGTGCGGTTCTGCCGTGCGAGCTGTGCCAAAGGGATGGAGATCAGCAGCCCCAAAACCATGGGAACAAGGGCGAGCAGCATGTGCTGGCCCGCGCGTTCCAGGACCATGCCGCTGTTGGCCAGGAACCACTCCATCAGAGAGCAGCCTGCCGTATCTGGCGTGCCTCTTCAATCAGGGCCAGGACTTCGCCGCCGCGGACCACGCCCAGGACTTTGCCCTCGGAATCGACCGCCACGCCAAGGCCCGACGGCGATGACAGGGCTGCATCCAGCGCCCGGCGCAGGCTCTCGCCCGGCCGGAACAGCGAGCCGCCGGGGATCAGGCCGGTGTCGGTGCCCGGTGTCGCCCAGCCCAGGGGGCGCATGTCCGCATCCACCACAAGCTGCCAGCCGCCGGCGGCTGCGGGGTCGGATTCGTGGCCGGAGGGACCGCGGACGACGGTCGGCACCGGGTGGAGCGTGACGCCGTCGGACGGGGTGAACCCGAGGTGGCGGAAACCGCGGTCGCGCCCCACGAAGGAGGCCACAAAGTCGTTGGCCGGTGCACGCAGGATCTCCTCCGGCGTGGCGTACTGGGCGAGCCGTCCGCCGACCGCGAAGACAGCAACTTTGTCCCCCAGGACGGTGGCCTCATCGATGTCATGAGTAACGAAGACGATGGTCTTGGCGAGGTCCTTCTGCAGCCGCAACAGTTCCTGCTGGAGTTCGTCGCGGACCACAGGGTCCACAGCACTGAAGGGCTCGTCCATGAGGAGGACGGGTGGATCCGCGGCGAGGGCGCGCGCGACGCCCACACGCTGCTGCTGCCCGCCGGAAAGTTGTGCCGGGTACCGCTTGCCCAGATGGCGGGCCAGCCCCACCACGTCCAGGAGTTCCTCAGCCCGTCTGCGGGCATCGGACTTTGATACGCCGTTCAGGCGGGGGACGGTGGCGATGTTGTCCACCACCGAGCGGTGCGGCAGCAATCCGGCGGACTGCATCACATATCCCATGGACCGCCGCAGCTCTGCTGCCGGCACCGAGGTGACGTCCTTGCCCCCAACAGTGATGGTGCCGGACGTGGGTTCAACCATCCGGTTGATCATGCGCAGCGAGGTTGTCTTGCCGCAGCCGGAGGGCCCTACAAAGACCGTGATGGAGCCCTTCCCAATGGACATGGAGAGGTCATCCACGGCCGGCTGCCCGCCCTGGTACTGCTTGGTCACGCTCTGAAACTCGATCATCGCCTGGTCCATGGTGCGGACTTACCTGTTCTGCTCGGACGGCGCGGGAAGCACCGCCACATTGTCATCAGCACGCTGATAGTTACGGTAGCCCAATCCTGGGCCGCCATCACCAGCAGCGGCACCAATTCCGGGCAAAGGAATCCCTACTGTGACCATTCGGAGCCGCGGGCGGCCCGGATGGGACGCCGTCCGGGGAGCGGGACCGGCAGGGCGGGGAAGCACTGAGCCGTCGGGGGCATACCGGCCTAAAGTGGGAGCGTGACCAACTTGGAGATATCACCCCAGCAGGAAGTCTGTCCGCCGGCGAGCGCCGAGGGAAGCCCGGGGCCGTGCCTGCAGTTGTGGCCGGAACGGGAAGTGCCGCTGGGTGGTGTGCGTGCCATGAATGTCCAGCGGACGCTGCCGCAGCGCGGCCTTCCCACCATCGGGGCGTGGTGCTTCCTGGACAGCTTCGGGCCGGACCGGACGGCCATGTCTGTCCTGCCGCACCCGCATATCGGCCTGCAGACGGTGACCTGGCCTTTGGCCGGCCACATCCGCCACCGGGACAGCGTGGGCAGCGATGTGGTGGTCCGTCCGGGGGAACTGAACATCATGACGGCGGGTCACGGCGTGTCGCACTCGGAGTTCGCGGTGCTTCCGCCTGCGGGGGAGGAACTGCCTGTGCAGCGGGGCCTCCAGTTGTGGGTGGCGCTTCCGGACGGGGAACGGCACCGCCGGCCGGCCTTCGAACAGCACCGGGCACTGCCCCAGGCCAGAGGGAAAGGCTATACCGCCACCGTGATGGTAGGTGAGCTCGCGGGAGTCGCCTCCCCGGCCACCATGTACTCGCCCATTGTGGGAGCGGACGTTTCCTGTGAGGGGGCAGCGCTGCTGCCGCTGAACCCGGACTTTGAACACGGCATCCTGGTGCTTGACGGTGGCCTGGCGCTGGACGGCCAGGAACTTGCCCCCGGCCCGCTCGGCTATCTGGGCACCGGCCGGCAGGAACTCCAGGTCGAGGCCCTGCCCGGTACGCGCTTCCTGCTTATCGGCGGCGAGCCGTTCGAGGAGGAGCTGTTGATGTGGTGGAACTTCGTGGGCCGCACGCACGAGGAAGTGGAACAGGCCCGGGATGCCTGGGAAGCCCAGGACGGCGTGCCGGACGCGGAGGCGGCTGCCGCCCGCTACGGCCTGGTAGCGGGCCACGGTCCTGACGCCGGCGCCGAAGCCGGACGCATCCCCGCTCCCCCGCTTCCCGGTGTCCGGCTGACTCCCCGGAAACGCTCTGTCTAAACAGCGGGTCTCAACAGCGCGGCCAGTGCCGGCCGGTGCAGCAAACTGTCAGGCCGGCTCCGCCACCAGCTGCAGCACGCCGAAGACCGGTTCCTGCTCCAGCACCCGGACGTCCGTTACGCCGGCGCTTTCGAGGTGCCGGCGGAAGGACTCCTGGAGGGGTGCCACGTTCATTCCCAGGCCGCCGCCCAGGATGACGGGGCCGGTGATCCGCAGTTGGTCCAGGACCTGGAGCGCCAGGCCTGCCAGGTCCCGGCCGGCCTGGTCGAGCATTGCCTGGCTCGCGCGGTGTCCCCCGGCTGCGGCTTCCACTACATGCCGGGCCTGCTGGGCCCAGAAGCGGCGGCCGGTGTGCGGGGAATGGAACAGGGCAATGAGCTTGTTGGGGTGCTCCACACCGCAGGATTGCAACAGCGCTGAGGTGAGCTGGTCGGCCGGCTGGCCCTGGTTCATCTGCCGGAGGCTGTAGCGCACCGCTTCGCGGCCCAGCCAGTAGCCGCTGCCTTCGTCCCCGAGCAGGTAGCCCCAGCCGCCCGCCCGGGCCTCATCGCCGTCGGAGTTCCTGCCCCAGGCGGCGGAGCCGGTTCCGGCGATCACCGCCACCCCGGTGCTTGCGTGCCCGGCCGCGAGCAGCAGGCGCGAATCATGCACCACGGTCACCCGGGCGCCGGGAACATGCGGCTGGATCAACGAGGCAAGGGCTGCGGCGTCCTCATCCGTGTCGATCCCGCCGGATCCTGCATACACCTGGGACACGCTGCCACCGCCGATCCGGGCGAAGAGGTCGGCGATGTTGCGCGCGGCCTCGTCGCGGGTGACGTTCTGCACGTTGGAGCTGCCTGCGGATTCATCGGCAACGGCGATCCCGTCCTCGAACCTGATGCCGTGGGTCTTGGTGCCGCCGATGTCCAGCCCGATAATGACACCGGCGGGCGGACGTGCTGTGGAAGTTTCGGCGGGACGTGCGGTGGGATTTTCGGTGTTGGTCACGTCACAAGGGTACTGGCCGCGAAGGCGCCGGACCTCCGGGGCTGGACCGCCGCCGTCGGCAATCGCGTCCTCTTGCCCTGCCCGTCAGCCGGTCCGCTGCCTGGCCAGCCCGGCCAGCAGCTGCGGGCCCTCGGCAACCACCATCTCCCGGAAGAGCCTGACCTGGACCGGTTCGGCATCGGGCTTCCTGCGCCGCCAGCTGATGCCCACCTCGCGGAAGGCCAGGGCTGAATCAAGGGGAACTTCCACCCAGCCCAGGTTTCCCGTCTCCGGGCTGACGGTCCGGCCCGGCGCGTCGCCCCCGGGCGGCAGGATGCTGACGCCCAGCCCCGCGGACACCAGCCCGCGGATGGTGTGGGAGTCCTGGCTTTCGAAGGCGATGCGGGGCCTGTATCCCGCCTCGCGGAACAGCGCGTCGGTCAGTGATCGCATACCGTACCCGGGCCCGAGCGCCACAAAAGGCTCTGTCCTGATGTCGGCCAGCCCCGCCGTCGTACGCCCCGCAAGGGGATGGCTGTGATGGACCACCAGGCGCAACGGCTCGCGGTACAGCGGGGAGGACTGCAGATTCCTGCCGGCCGGCGCCACCGGGGCGGTCAGTGCCAGGTCCGCCCCCCCGGTCGCCAGTTCCTCCAGGCAGGCGTTCCGGGAGCCCTGGCTCAGGGTGAAGACGGCGCCCGGGTGGCGGCTGCGGAACACACTGATCAGCAGCGGCAGGGTTGCCTCGCCAAACGTGTGCTGGAAGGACACTGAGATCCTGCCCCGGACCACCTCCGACTCGTTGCGGACCAGGTCCAGCCCGGCCTGGAACTCCGCCAGGGCCTGCTCGATGTACGGCAGCAGGGTACGGGCAGCGGGAGTCAGCCGGACGCCCCTGCCGTCCCTCACCAGGAGTTCGGTGCCGACGACGGCGCTGGCCCGCGAGAGTGCCCTGCTCACCGTGGACTGGGGTACTCCCAGCAGTTCCGCCGTTGCCGTTACGTGCTCCGTGCGCCCCAACTCGGCCAGCACGGGAAGGAGGGGCAAGAGCTGCATGAGTTGCTTGTGGTCTGCCTCCACGGCTCGGCCTCCCTTTCCCCGACTCCCCCCAAACTAGGTAGCGCTAACTGTCGTGTTGGGCACCGAAAACGACAGTTGCCGCTACCCGGTTGGGGAAGTATCCGATTTTGCTATCAGTTTTGCACAAAACATGCATTGGAGGTATGTATCGGGCAGGGGCTACGCTGGCGGAATGCCACACAATGCCAGCCTGACCGGCAGCGGTACGGAGCCGCGCTGGGACGGGCATGCCAAGGGATCACGGGCCTACGGCAGGATCCTCGCGGGCCTGTCCTTTGCCGGCGTGGCGACCTTTGCCCAGCTGTACTCCACGCAGGCGGTCCTGCCCCTGCTGGCAGCGGACCTCCGGATTTCCGCGGCCGAGGCCGCCCTCACGATTTCCCTGGCGACCGTGGGCCTTGCCGTCACGGTGATCCCCTGGTCCTTCCTCGCCGACCGGATCGGCCGCGTCAAGGCCATGACCTGGGGCATCTCCATCGCCACAGTGCTTGGCCTGCTGGTGCCGCTGGCGGACAGCTTCGGCATGCTGCTGGCCCTGCGCCTCCTGGAAGGCATGGCCCTGGGCGGGATCCCCGCCATCGCCATCGCCTATCTCAATGAAGAGGTGACCAAGGCGCACGCGGCGCTGGCGGCGGGAAGCTACGTGGCGGGCACCACGCTGGGCGGCCTTGCCGGCCGCCTGGTGGCCGGTCCCGCCGGAGAGTTGTGGGGCTGGCGCGCAGCGGCCCTGGCCGTTTCCGTCCTGGCAACGCTTGCCGCCGTCGCCTTCCTGGTGCTGGTGCCCCGGGCCCAGGGCTTCGTCTCCACACGGGCAGCCGGCCTGGGCGGCGCACTGCGCACCCTGGGCGGGCACCTGCGGAACATCCGGCTGCTGGCACTGTACGTCCAGGCCTTCCTCATGATGGGCGGCTTCGTTGCCGTTTACAACTACCTGGGCTTCCGGCTGTCCGGCGAGCCTTTCAGCCTTCCTGCCACCCTGATCAGCCTCATCTTCCTGGCCTACCTGTCCGGCACCGTCTCCTCGCGCTGGGCCGCAGGGCTGACGGTGCGCTTCGGACGGCGGAACATCCTGCTCGCCGGTCTGGGCCTGTCGACGGCGGGACTTGCCTTGACGCTGGCGCCGTCCCTCGCCCTGATCCTGGCAGGCCTGGTGGTGTTCACCGGCGGATTTTTTGCCGCGCACAGCATCGGGGCGGGCTGGACGGGAGCCATCGCCAGCACCGGACGCGCCCAGGCCGCATCGCTGTACAACCTCGCCTACTACCTGGGGTCCAGCGTCATCGGCTGGGCCGGCGGCCTGGTTTTCCAGTCGTGGGGGTGGAATGCCCTGGCGGTGACCGTTATGGTCCTCGCCTGCCTCACGGCGGCCGCTGCCGCCGTCGTCCATTCCCGGACGGAACGGCCCTCCGCCTGACGCGCCGCAGGATCTGCCGCCTTCCAGCCTGAGCGAATTATCTGCTCCTGAAGGAGTGCCAATGTTCCTGAAATTCGGCCGTGCACGCACATTCGGGCGTGAAAGCGCGGTATCGGCGGTCTAGGATGAACGCACCACCCTTGGAAGGAACCGCAGTGAGCACGAATCCCAGGAACACCAGGCCGGGAGCCCACCTGGAGCCGCTGGACGCCATCGACGAGCGCCTGCTGGCTGCCCTCGTGGAGGACGCGAGGATCTCCAACAAGCAGCTGGCCGAACTGGTGGGCATAGCCCCCTCCACGGCCCTGATGCGGACGCGCGCCCTCTCGGAGCGGGGCATCGTGCAGGGCTACGAGGCCAAGCTCAGCCTCTCGGCCATCGGCAGGTCGGTGCAGGCGCTGGTTGCCGTGCGGCTTCGGGCCCACGACCGGGACCAGATTGACCGTTTCACCGCCCGGGTGCCGCACCTGCCCGCCGTGTTGTCCACTTTCCACACCTCCGGCTCCGTGGATTACCTGCTGCACATTGCCGTCGGAAGCACGGAGGACCTGCGGGACTGGGTGCTGGACAACCTGGCGACGGACCCCGTAGTTGGGCATACCGAAACCACGCTCGTCTTTGAGCACATCCAGGGCAACCACGGGCCACTTCCGGAGTAGTGGAGAGTTCGGCTAGCCCCTTCCGGGGTGGCGGCGCACCGTGCGCGCCATTGTCACGACGGCCAGGGCAAGCGCCGCCGTACCGCACACGGCGACGAAACCGCCCACGGCAGCAGCCTGGCCGAATACCCCTGTTGCCCAGCCGAGCCCCAGGACCGGGACGGCACTGCCGAGGTAGGTGATGACGTACACCGTGCTGACAATCTGGGCGTGGCGGGCAGGCTCCACCCGGGCAGCCACCTCGTTGAAGACGGTGCGGAATGCCAAACCCTGGCCGGCACCGGCCGTCGCCGCCGCAAGCACCAGCAGCACAGGACTGTGCCACGCGCCGGCGGCCCCGAGCAGGAAGACTGATCCGCCAAGAACGGCCAGTCCGGCAGGAACGACGTAACGGCCGCGGACAGCCAGCAGCTGGCTGAGGGCTGACGTGCCCAGTGGGAGGCCTGCCAGCAATCCAATCAGCGGCCGGGATTCCGTCCCCAGCACCTGGGCGAAGTAACCGGGAGCCAGCGAGAGGCAGAACCCGAAGACAGCAAAGCTGAGGAAGCCGACGGCGGATGCCAGCCAAAATGCTGCCCGTGCGTTCTGCGACACGGACGGCCGCCGCGGTGCCAGTGCCTGCAGTGGCCTGGACGGCGAGGGCAGCATGATGGCCGGACGGGCCCGGATCAGGTACAGCGGCACCAGAAGCGCGGCCAGCACCACGGAGTACACGGCGTAGGGAGCAGTGGTGGCCGCGGGCAGCAGGGACAGCAGCCCGCCGATGCCCGGGCCGGCAGCTACTCCACCGGCCGAGGCCAGCAGGGTGAAGCGGGACGCCCATTCCGGGCGGGACGGCAGCAGTTCGCGCAGGGCCGCCGCGCTCGCACCCGTGGCCAGCGCAACAGCCACCCCTTGCAGCGCGCGCCCGGCACACAGCCCTGCCAGCGACCCCGCCCCTGCGAAGACCCAGCCGCCCGCCAAACCGGTGACCACGGCGAGAAGGAGTGCCGCGCGGCGTCCGATGTGGTCCGACCAGTGCCCGGCCAGCATCAGCGTGGCCACGAGGGCAAGGACGTAGCTGGCAAAAGCAGCCGTCACGTCCAGGGCGGAGAGCCCCAACCCGGCCTGCAGGAGTGGATAAAGCGGGGTGGCAAGGTTGGCTCCCACAAGAAGGACAAAAATGACAGCGCCCGCCATCACCAGCCGTGCCGTAGTGGAGGCATCCCATCCCGCAGCTGCGGACGGAGCGGGGCGCATACGGAGTTCGCTGAAGACCGTCATGATGCCGCCTTCCGGTTTTGCCGCGGCGGGTGGTCCTTGTGGGAGCCCGGCGCAACGTGAATAGGTGATGGCTCCAGAATGGAGCACTACTGCTCGTTTGAGCGGAAATACATGGAAGAATTGAGCAGGATCGTCAAAACCTGCACCCGCCGATGATGGAGAGTGACCATTTGGGCAAACTGGACCCTACCGACCTGAAGATCCTCCTGGCGCTGATCCGCGATCCCCGGATCCAGGTGGGCGAGCTGAGCGACTCGGTGGGCGTTGCCCGCAACACCGCGCAGTCCCGGGTCCGGCGGCTCATCCGGGCCGGAGTGCTGCGCCCGGGCGGGCGGGAAGTTGACCTGGAGGCTGTGGGCTATGACGTGGTGGCCTTCGTCACCATCGAAGTTTCCCACCGCGAGCTGGACGGCGTAGTGGCGGCGCTGCGGCTGATCCCCCAGGTCCTCGAGGTCCACGAGATATCGGGCCGCGGCGACGTCTGGTGCCGGGTAGTGGCCACGGATACACACAACCTGCAGGCTTCCCTGCGGCAGGTCCTGCGGATCAAGGGCGTCATCCGGACTGAAACTGTCCTGGCACTGCACACGCACATCCCCTACCGGACCGAGCCCTTGATCAGCGGCCTCGCCAAGGCTGCGGGCAGCTGACCACTCCATCCCGCCCACGGTCCGCATCCCGGCCGGCGGCGGCCGGACGGCTAGGATTTCGAGAATGGATTGGCTCTCTTACGTTTCACAGATCAACTGGCTTGCGGTGCTGCTTGCCTTCGCGGCAACGATGGCCATCGGCTTCGTCTGGTACATGCCGGCGGTGCTGGGCAACCGGTGGATGGCCGCCATCGGCAAGACCGAGGACGACCTGAAAAACATCAGCGGCGGGGCCGGAATCTGGCTCCCCATGATGGTGGCCGCGGCGCTGACTGCCATCCTCCTTGCCGTCCTGATCAGCAAGCTGGGGCTGGACAACGCCCTGGCCGGCGCCTGGTTCGCCCTGGTTGTGGGGCTTGTTTTCAGGGCGGGCGGCCACGCCATCCACAATGGTTTCGCCGGACGCCCGGCCGCCGTGACGCTGATCGACTCCGGCCATGACCTGGTAGCCATGACAGTCTCAGGAGCCATTATCGGAGCCATGTCCTGAGCATGCGGCCTATGCAGACAGGAGGCACCCGCCCATGACCATCATCGACAACGCTGTTTACGTGGACGGCGTGCGCCATGCCGAACCCGAAAACCTGGAGCAGACGTTCGAGACCCTGGCGCACCACGGCGGTATGGCCTGGATCGGACTGTACCGCCCTACCGCCGAAGAGATGGCGGCAGTGGCCGCTGAGTTCGGGCTGCACTCCCTTGCGGTGGAGGACGCCATCTCCGCACACCAGCGCCCCAAGATGGAGCGCTACGAGGACAACCTGTTTACCGTCCTGCGGCCCGCCCGGTACCTGGATGCAAGCGAGACGGTGGAATTTGGGGAACTCCATATCTTCACCGGAAAAAACTTTGTGGTCACGGTGCGGCATGCGGAAATGGCCGGCGTGGCCCGTGTCCGGAAACGCCTGGAGGCACGGCCGGATCTTCTGCGGCATGGCCCGGAGGCAGTGCTGTATGCCCTCCTGGACAGGGTGGTGGACGACTACGCTCCCGTGGTGGCCGGGCTTGAAAACGACATTGACGAGATCGAGGACCAGCTCTTCAGCGGTGACACAACGGTGTCGCGGCGGATCTACGAACTGGCCCGTGAAGTGATCCAGTTCCAGCGTGCCATCCACCCGCTGCCGGACATGATGCACCAGCTGAAGCGGGGCTTCGCGAAGTACGGTGTTGAGACCGAGCTCCAGCACAGCCTCCGGGACGTGGAGGACCACGTGGAACGGGTGATTTCCCGGGCAGACTCCTTCCGGGACCTCCTGCAGAACGCCCTGACCCTGGACGGAACCCTGACGGCCAACCGGCAGAACGAGGCCAGCGCGGAGCAGAACGAGCAGGTGAAGAAAATTTCCTCCTGGGCTGCAATCCTGTTTGCGCCGTCGTTCGTGGCCGGCATCTACGGCATGAACTTCGACCACATGCCCGAGCTGCACTGGGACCTGGGCTATCCGATGGCCATCGGCCTCATGGCGGCGACGGCCTTGGCCATGTACGCCATCTTCAAGAAGAAGGGCTGGCTGTAGCCGGCACCTAAACGCAGCCGGCCAGGATTCCGGCAATGGCGTCGCGCTCCGCCGGGGTCACCCACAGCCGGTACTTCGCCTTCACGGAGGTCTGCCGGGCAACATACTCGCAGCGGAACGCCTTGTTCGGCGGGAGCCACGTCGCGGCGTCCTTGTCACCCTTGGCACTGTTGGTGGGCCCGTCCGCGGCCATCAGGTTCAAGGGGTCATTGGCCAGTTGGCGCCGCTCTTCGTCGCTGAGTTGCCGGGCACCCTTCTGCCAGGCATCGGAGAGGGCAACGATGTGGTCGATCTGGACCGCGGTGCTGGTGTCCTGGCCGCGGACAAAACTGATGGTGGTGCCGGTGTACTTGTCGGCCAGCGTGCCGGTGGCCACCACACAGTTCCGGGTGCCGGGCTTGAACGTCTCACCCTCCAGGTCGCGGGCGAGGATGTCGTTGCGGGTATCGCAGCCGTTGCGGTTCACATCCGCCCATGCGGGCCCGAACTCGTCCCGGCTGTAGCCGGTCTTCGGTGCCCGGCCCTTGACCGGAATGGTTTCCAGCCGGGCAAGCGCGGCAGCGGCTTCTTCAGGGTTGGATGACGACGGCGATGCCTGGGCTGCAGCATCACAGCCGGCGAGAGTGCCTGCAAGGAGAAGGCTGGTAAGAACGGCTATGGACCTGGCAGCGGAGAAGTTAATCGTCATGTTCCTTCACGGATGCGGCGCGCCCGTGGCCTGGACCGTGCTTTGTGTGGAGACCGTGCATTGTGTGGAGCTAAGGAGATTCGAACTCCTGACCTCTTCGATGCGAACGAAGCGCTCTACCAACTGAGCTATAGCCCCGGAACTGGCCGCCCTCGCGGGTGCGTGTGCGGAACCGGTGACCCTAGGCTACAAATTTTCCCCGCTCAATGCCAACCGGCGCGCCACCGGATACGCATCCAAGGTGACTACCGGCGTCGGGCATTTGCATCGGGGCCCGCGGCACGTGCTTCCTAGGCGCGGCGGCGCTGCAGGACGTCGTCGAGGTTGCTGAGGGCGCTCTGCGCCTTGGTGAGCTGCTGGTCCTCTGCTGCCGCCGGAGCTGCAGGCGGAGCGCCTGCCGCACCCTGCTTCAGAGAGGGCTTGCCCACGGCCTTCGGGGCCGCCGGCAGCTCAAGCGGTTCGGGCTCCGGGCGCTCGGCCTTGGCAGCTTCCACGTATACGGGCTTGGGAACCTCAACGGGCTCCCAGGGAGTACTGGAAGGAGTTTTCGACGCCGCTGCTGCTGCACTGGCATCACCTGCAGCCACGGCTACAGCCAGTGCCGCCGCGCGAAGTTCCTGTGCTGTGAGCTGCTGGGCCTTGGGCTGGTGCGCCTCGGCGTCAAAAAGGGGGCTTTCCGGGCGGGCAGGAGCAGCTTCAGGCATGGGCGGGATGTGCTCGGTGGCATCAGGGCGCCGTGCCGGTGCACTCATTGCCGAGCGAAAGGCCGCATCGACTTTCGCCTTGCGGTCCCGGATAGCCAGCCAGCGCAGAATGGCGACGGATGCCGCGGTCAGCGCTGCGCAGGTCAGCGGGAGGACGGGCGAGCCGAGCCCGAAGGGCAACAGCACCCCGGAGACAAACGCCGTCAGCAGGGACAGAAACCCGACGAGAGCCAGGGCCGTACGGCCGTAGCGGATCCGGAAACGGCCCGCAGGTGCGGGGCCGTCGGCATTGGAAGCCGGTCCGGCGCTCTTCCTGGTTTCCATTGCTTTCTCCTGCTGGGCGGCGATTTTCAATACCAAACCGGCTGGTGGTTCAGGTCTTTCATCGGCTGGTGCGTCTGCCGGAAAGTCACCGGCGGGCTGGAACTGGTGCCGGCGGTTCCGGAGGACGTACGGGGCAACCCACACAATCCAGAGCACGACGGCAACCACAAGGATCACTGAGCTGCTAAGGGGGAAGTCCACACTCAAAACCGTATGAGCATCACATGGTATGGCGCGGCATTAGCTTCGGTGTGTCGCGGCCCGGCTCGCAAATGAGTGGATTTATGACGGGCGGGACGCCAGCCAGGGGCGCAGCAGGCCGTCCGGGACTTCCTCGGACGTCAGTGCGAAGGACCGGTGGTCAGCCCAGTCGCCGTTGATGTGCAGGTAGCGGGGACGGTACCCCTCGTCCCGGAAACCCAGTTTCTCCACCACCCGCAGGCTGGGCCCGTTTTCCGGCCGGATGTTGATTTCCATCCGGTGCAGCCCCAGCGTCTGAAAACAATGGTCGGTGACGAGCGCCACCGCCGTTGGGGCGATGCCCCGCCCGGCTTTCGCCTGGTCCACCCAGTACCCCAGCGTTGCCATCATGGCTGATCCCCACACGATGGACGAGACGGTCAGCTGGCCAATGATGACCGGGTTCCTGCTGCCCGGTACGCGCTCGGTAATGACGAACGGCAGCGCAGTGGCCTGGGCCGCCTGCGCGTTCAGGGAGCGGACCATCTGCCGGTAGTCCGGCAGGCCTCCGCGCGGGTCAGGATTGGACGCTTCCCACGGCGCCAGCCACTCGGTGTTGCGGGAACGGACTTCAGTCCACTCTTTTTTGTCCCGGTACCTGATGGGGCGCAGGACCAGGTCGCCGCATTCCAGGGTCACGGGCCAGACAGGGCCAAGGCGCATGGTGCTACTTGGAAAGGCCGCTGGTGAAGCCCGGCAGCCACTCCCGCAGGCCGGGACCCAGATCGTCGCTGTCGATGGCGAGCTGGACGCACGCCTTGAGGTAGCTCAGCTTGTCGCCTGTATCGTAGCGGCGCCCGCGGAACACCACGCCGTAGACGCCGTGGCCTTCGCCGTCACCGGTGGCCAGTTCCTGCAGGGCGTCGGTCAGCTGGATCTCGCCGCCACGCCCCGGACCGGTGCGCTCAAGGACGCCGAAGACGGCCTGGTGCAGCACGTAACGGCCAATCACGGCCAGGTTGGACGGTGCTTCGTCGGCGGTGGGCTTCTCCACCAGCCGGTTGATGCGCACGTACCCTTCGCCGTCGATCTCCTGGATATCAGCGCAGCCGTAGGCGCTAATCTGCGAGGGTTCCACTTCGATAAGCGCGACGACGGAGCCTCCGGTTTTGGCCTGCACGTCGATCATGGTGCTGAGCAGTTCGTCCCGGGCATCGATGAGGTCGTCGCCCAAAAGGACGGCGAATGCCTCGTCGCCGACATGCTGCTTGGCGCGAAGCACTGCGTGGCCCAGGCCGTTGGGGTCCCCCTGGCGCACATAGTGGATGTCACCGAGGTTGCTGGCCGCCTGGATGGACGCGAGCTTCTCGGTGTCCCCCTTGTCCGCCAGCGTGGACTCCAGCGCCGGGACGCGGTCGAAGTGGTCCTCCAGCGCCCGCTTGTTCCGTCCCGTGATCATCAGGACATCGTTGAGACCTACGTGGACGGCTTCCTCAACCACGTATTGGATGGCAGGCTTGTCCACAACGGGAAGCATTTCCTTGGGCATGGCCTTGGTGGCAGGAAGGAACCTGGTACCCAGCCCGGCAGCGGGGATGACGGCTTTGCGAACTCTCGGGTTACTGGTACTCACCGGACTAATCTAACGTCAGCGTCAAGCATTCAGTAATCTAAGGACCGGCCGCCACCTGCCTGGGGGCGCCACGGAAACCGCCAAACGGCGGGCAACGGAGGACATGCACCATGCCTGAAAAGACGAACACGAGGCACGCCTTCGACGCTGCCGCCAAGGACGGCATCCGCACAGCGCACCGGCGGCGCAGGGCAACACTGACTCCCGCCGATCTGGAGGCCGCCGGGGCTGCCCTCGCCGTCCACGGTGCGGCGTGGGCGGAATCCCTCTCCGGCGGGAAACCGGCCACGTTCTGCGTGTACCTGGGCATCGGTGTGGAACCGCCCACCCTTCCCCTGATCACCGCCCTTCACGGCAACGGCCACCAGGTCCTGCTTCCCGTCTGCGAACCCGGCAGGGAACTCAGCTGGGTTTTCTGGAGCCCGGAGGCCGGGTTCGAGCGCAGCAAGTATGCGCCCATCCTGGAACCTGCCGGGCCCCGGCACGGACCCGATGTGGCGGGCGAAGCGATTGCCCTGTTCATCCCGGCAACCGCAGTGGATCTTGAGGGCAACAGGGTGGGCCAGGGCGGCGGCTACTATGACAAGTTCCTTGGTCATCTTGCGACCGCCGGGAAGGAAATTCCGCTGGCCGCTGTTATCTACGACGATGAACTGCTTCCGGCCGGGCACATTCCCGCTGAAGAGTTCGACCGGCCCGTACCCGCCGTCCTGGCACCGTCCGGGCTCAGGTCGCTCGCCAGCGGACTTTGAGCCCAGGTGGCGGGGGCGCCGGAGGATGATAGAATTAGCACTCAGGCCCTGCGACTGCTAATGGATTACCAGGTGGCAGCACGGGACCTCTCGTTTGCCCAAGAGGAGGAGCACCAGTGCCAACATATGCTTACGCCTGCAAGGATTGCGGCCATGCCTTCGATATTGTCCAGTCTTTCTCGGACAGCTCATTGACGTCCTGCCCCGAGTGCGAGGGCACCCTGCGCAAGAAGTTCAACAGCGTGGGCGTGGTGTTCAAGGGCTCGGGCTTCTACCGCACCGACTCCCGCGACTCCAAGGGCAGCACCGTGTCTGCAGCTCCCGCGGCGCCTGCGTCCACCGCACCGGCTCCCGCAGCTGCCCCCGCGGCCTCCGTTCCGGCGGCTGCCGCCACCTGATTCAGCGTCCGCCATTTCGACGGCGGCCCTGCGCCTTGTGACTGGACGTCCCCTTCGGACGTTGTCCACATAGGCGCGGGGCCGCTGTCGTTTGCTTTTGCAACGCCCTTAGCGTGGGGTCATGCCTGCACACCCGCTTCGCGCCCGCCGGGACACCCCCGGGTCCCTCCACCGCAACCGGAGGTCCCGTCCTTCCGGCCGTTCCGGGACCAGCCGCCCGGCTGCGAGATTCGCGGGATGGCTGAGCCGCAACCGGCGCCTTGCCGTCGCACTGCTTCTGTGCGCGGCGGCAGCACTCACGGTCCATCAGCTGACTCCGGCACCGGTTTACACCGTGAGCGCACTGGCTGCCGCCCGGGACCTGCCTGCCGGGTCGGCCATGGCGGCGGCAGACCTTGCCCAAGTACAGGTGCCTCCGGGCATGCTGGCGGACGGGTTCCTCCGCGACCAGGCCGAGGCGGCCGGAAAGCAACTGGCAGCTCCGCTGCGCAAGGGCCAGTTGCTGACGGACGCCCAGCTGGTGGGTCCCGGCCTGCTGACGGGCAGCGCGCCGGGTTCAGCTGCCGTTCCCTTGAGGATGGCCGATCCCTCGTCCATCCAGCTGGTGTCCCCGGGCCAGCTGGTCAACGTGGTACTGACAGCAGCCAACGGCTTCGACCAGCAGGAACCGTCGGAGGTCCTTGCATCCGGTGTGCCGGTGCTGTGGACGTCCACAAAGGGCGGCCAGGGCGGGCAATGGCTCGGAACCCAGGAGACCGACGGGCTGATTGTGGTGGCCGCCGATGCAGCACAGGCAGCCCGGCTCGCCGGGGCGTCAACCCAAGGCAAACTGTTTTTCGTCCTGGTGGGACCTCCCTGACCGGCCGCAGAAAACCACTTCCCGCACTGGCCCGCTGGGCGTCAGCCCCAGTGCGGCGGTTTCTGTTCCTTCAGCCAGGCGTCGTGGTCGTCCTCGCGGTCGCCCCAGGCGCGGGGATCGTCTTCCGACGCCGTCCTGGGCAGGATTCCTTCGGTATCACCCTGGGCGGGTGCGGGAGCCGGAGCAGCCGCGGTGTCAGCCGATGCTGGCCCGCCGTCGGCAGCGCTGTTGTTCTTTTCTTCGCTGGCCATGTGGCCCGCCTCCTTGCTGCTGTCCGTTTCACCCTGCACGGGCTCACCCTCTACGAGCTCAATCCCGGCGTGCCCGCCGGCAGGCTGCCCAACCCGGGCGTTGGCCATGTCGCCGGCCCGGCGTCCTGAAGCCGGGCGGGTGGAATGCCTTACGTAGGAAACCGGGGCGGGCTGAGCGGCGTCAATATCATTGAGCGCCTGATCAACGTCGTCGTCAAGGAAACCGACAGACGCCGGCCGCGCCGGAAGCGCCATCTTTTCCAGGCCCAGGTACCCTGCGATCCGGTCAGCGCAGGCTGACGGATCGGTGAACACCTCAATGGTCCACAGCGGCATGTACCGCCAGCCCAGGCGCTCCAGCAGCTGCGGCCGCAGCCGGCTCCGCTCCCGGACACTCATGGTGCGGTACTGTTCGGTGCCGTCGGACTCAATGGCCACAGGCCACGGGAGGTCGGCGTCGTCCTGGCCCATGGTGTTGAGTGGATCAGCGGCTGCCACCACATCAATGGCGCCGTCGTACTGATGCCACACCCGTGCACCGCGTGCACGCAGGCGGTCCCCCAGGTCCGCAACCAGCGGGTCGGCGCCAAGGGCCTGCTCGCTGGCCGCGGCGCGCGACGCGGGAGTGCCGAGATCGGTGTTGCCCGAAATCTCCCGGTCCAGGAGTGCGTACAGGTCCACGGCTCCGTGCGTCAGCCGGGTGTGGTCCAGGTCCTCCGGCCGGAAGCACGTCAGGACATGCATGGAGCGCCGGGCGCGGGTCATTGCCAGGGCAAACTTTTCGCGGCCTCCCTCGGCCGAGAGCGGCCCGAAGCTGTGCAGGGCACGCCCGTGCGGGGTCCGGCCGAAGCCCGGCGAGAAAATGACGTGGTCCCGCACCAGGCCCTGCGCCCGTTCCAGATCGACGACACGGAAGGATTCGGGGCCGGCGCCGAAGAAGCCGGCGAGGCCCGGATGGTTGGGCAACTGGAGGCGGATGGACTCGCCGATCCGGGCGGCGTGCCGCAGGCTGGCAGTCACCACGGCCAGGGAGGTACGCGGCCGCAGCCGTGCGTGCTCAAAGACCAGCTCCACCACCCGGTTGACTTCTGCCACCACGGACTCGACGCCTTCGTGGTCCGCACTGGGCAGCCCCGTTCCGTCCGGCAGGTATTCCACCAGCAGGGACCGGTCCAGCCCCGTGGCGGACTGGCCCTCCGGCAACCGGCGCAGGCCGCCGTCGTAAAAGTTCTTGCTCAGCTGCAGGACCAGGTCCTCGTCCACTGCGCGGTAGACGAGGTTCAGCCGCCACACCGGGAGTACAGCCGACAGGGCAGTAAACGCGCTTTCAACGCGGTGGTGCGCCGACTCCCCCGGGGCCAGGCGTTCCACCCCGACGGTGAAGGTGCGCGGGCTGGCAATCCGGGAGTCGCCGAAGGCAATCACCTGGCGGGCACGGGCGATGGACGGCAGGACGGCCTGCAGCGAGGTGGCCTCTGCGTCGAGGATGACCACCGCGTCAAAATGCTGTTCGGCCGGAAGCAGGCCGGTCATCAGGTAGGGACTCACGGACCAGACGGGAACCAGGGTCCCGATCAGGTCAGGCGCCTGTGCCGTCAGTGCAGGCAGGGACACCCGGCCGTCCTTGAGCAGGCTGCGCAGGAGGTCGGCCTGGCGGGGCTGGTCCGCGATGGCTGCCCGCCACCGCTCTGCGAGGTCCCAGCGAAGACGTGCGGCGCCGCTGGCAATGTGCGCGTTGTCGGCCAGCCGGTACTCGGCTTCCAGTTGCCGGAGGGCATCGCCGTCGGACATCGCCAGGTAGTCATCCCCGCTGATCATCGCTTCGAGGGCAGACTGCCACCAGGCAAGCTCCAGCTCGGCTGCCACGGAGCCCGCGGGAACTTCCCGTTCGGCGAGGTCGGCGAGGAGCTCCCCCAGCCCGTGCTCGCGCATGTTCTCCACCAGGAGCGTGCGTTCCGGCAGGGTCTTGAGCGTGTCGCTGTCCGCCACCAGCCGCTCGAGGCGCTCCATGAGCTCTTCGTAGCGGACGCGGGACAGTGCGCCGCCCGCTTCCGTGTGCTTCAAGGCCTCTCCCAGCTGGGTGAGCTGGCGGTCCAGTTCCCGGTACATCGCGTTCATTTCGGCGAGCCCCGAGGGAACGGCAGGGTGCCTCTGGGTGGTGGCATAGCCGGCCCACAGTGCCCGTTGCTCCTGAACCAGCACCAGCGAGCTGTGAAGGTCGGCGATGTGGACACCCGGCCGGACGTATTCCTTGGCCACCCTGCGCAGGCGCGACCGCTGCATGGACGTCATCTCGATGCCGCGTTCCCGCCGCCATGCGGACGGAGCGGTAGCGGAGATCAGGTCAGTGACAGGCCTGTCGAAGATGTCCGGCGTGAACTTGTCCAGGCTCCCGCGGACAGCCACGAGCAGCTCGAGCTGCTCGCCCCACTCGGCGAAGGAAGCGCCCAGCCGGATTTCCGCGTGCTCGGCTACGGCGTTCATGCGGTCCCGCAGGAGGGGCAGGCTCTTTTCCACGGAGCGGACAAGATCCTGGGCTTCCTCGGTTTCCTTGCGGGTGAGGAGCCGGGCGCCGTGCCACGGGCTGGTGGTGGAGGCTTTGCTGAAGCTGCCCAGCTCGGCCGCCCGGCGGAGCCTGCCGGCGAGCTCGTCGCGGTCGCGGATGTTGTCCAGGACGCTCCGCTTCAGCCGCACGGTGGTGGCGGGGGCCGGATGGATGGACGTGAGCTCGGCCAGGGACTGCATGGCCTGGTAGGGCGAGCATCCCCAACGCTGGCGGACGTTGTGCAGCGATGCCACATGGTCCATCAGGGCGTGGCGGTGTTCGGTCAGCGTGGTGTGCAGGTTCCCAAGCTGGGGTTCCAGGGACTTCTCGTTGCGGACGATGGCGCGCACCAGCTGGGCCTTCAGCTGCTGGGCCGTGACGTTCCCGGACAGCTGGAACAGGATGGACTCGAGGCCGAGGGACTCCAGCTGGCCGGAGACCTCGTTCAGGCTGGCGCGGCGGTCGCCCACCACCAGGACGGTCTTGCCCTCATCCACCAGGGCACCGATGGTGTTGATGGCGGTCTGCGTCTGTCCTGTTCCCGGGGGGCTGCTCACCACCAGGGAGTCGCCGGCGCGGGCGGCGTCGATGACGTACTGCTGGTCCGTGTCAGCGTCCAGCAGGAGGAGTTCGTCCTGGGGGTGCCTGCTGTCCAGGGGCGGGAAGCGGGACGGATCCGGTTCCTCGACGTCCACCACTTCGCCACCCGCGGCGGTGGCCAGGGCGGACACGAGCGGGTTGGTGTCATTGATCCAGGGGTCGTCCAGGTTTCCCGAGAGGTCAGCGAAGGTGGAAACCAGGAGGTTGTGCTGGGCCTCGGCTCCATGGATGGGCCTGATCAGGGTGCCCAGCCGGTCCAGCACGGGCTGCGGATCGAAGCGGGCGGTGCTGTAGGCAAGGCGGGTGACGGCGTTGACGTCAAAAACGATGCCATGCACGTTTTTGAGGTGCCGCACCAGGGCCGGGTTGATGTGGGCCTGTTCCGTCAGCTGGAGTTCGTAGTCGTCCTCCCCCGGCCGGACGGTCAGGGAGATGGCGGTCAGCATCACCGGCGCCGAGACGCGCTGGGGCTTGCCTCCGACGGCGGATGTCCACACCACGGTGCCGGCGGAGAGGTAGCCGGCGTCGATCCCGCGGTCGTTGGCGAGTTCGAAGATCTTGGACCTGATGTTGCGCGAGGCCCTGGCAGCCACCACGTATTGCTGCCTGTCCCGGATGAGGGTGGACAGCCGGGTGCGGCGCCCGGCCATGAGCTGCGCCAGGCCTGAGGGGTGGGCGTGGGTCAGGTCGATGGAGCCTTCGGGGGTTTTGGTAAAGCGCAGCATCGTGTCTGCCCCGGTGACGGGTTTAAGCCCGGACAGCCATTTGCGAAGCTCTTCCGAGCCTTCCGGGTGGCCTTGACCAACTGACACTACTGCCTTCTTTTCTGCGTTTGCACGTGACGCCCTGGACCATACCGGCATAGGTTCGAGCGTAGCCGCTTCCACGCCCGGACTGAGAGACCGCAACACTGCAGTGCCCTAATTTGCGGGAGATTTCACCCCGAAACAGCAGTGGCCGGCCTCCTTTGACGGAGGCCGGCCACTCAGAATGCTATTCCCACTCGATGGTTCCCGGCGGCTTGCTGGTGACATCGAGCACCACGCGGTTGACGCCTTCCACCTCGTTGGTGATCCGGTTCGAGATCCTGGCCAGGAGCTCGTAGGGAAGGCGTGACCAGTCAGCCGTCATGGCGTCCTCGGAGGAGACCGGGCGGAGGACGATGGGGTGGCCGTAGGTGCGGCCGTCACCCATGACGCCGACGCTGCGGACATCCGCCAGCAGGACCACGGGCATCTGCCACACTTCGTTATCCAGCCCGGCGGCGGTCAGTTCGGCGCGCGCGATGGCGTCCGCCTTGCGCAGCAGGTCCAGCCGCTCCTTGGTGACTTCACCGACGATGCGGATTCCCAGGCCGGGGCCGGGGAAGGGCTGGCGTCCGACGATTTCCTGCGGCAGGCCGAGCTGGGCACCGACGGCGCGGACCTCGTCCTTGAAGAGGGCGCGCAGGGGTTCCACGAGTTCGAACTGGAGGTCCTCGGGAAGGCCGCCCACGTTGTGGTGGCTCTTGATGTTGGCTGCACCTTCGCCGCCGCCGGATTCGACGACGTCCGGGTACAGGGTGCCCTGGACCAGGAACTTGATCTTCTCGCCGTGCGCGGCGGCCTCGGCGATGATGGCCAGTTCCGCTTCCTCGAACGCGCGGATGAACTCGCGGCCGATGATCTTGCGCTTGGTTTCCGGGTCGCTGACACCGGCGAGGGCGGACAGGAAGCGTTCCTGCTCGTTCGCGACGTACAGCTTCACGCCGGTGGCGGCAACGAAGTCGCGCTCCACCTGCTCCGCTTCGCCTTCACGCAGCAGGCCGTGGTCCACAAAGACACAGGTGAGCTGGTCCCCAACGGCGCGCTGCACCAGGGCTGCAGCGACGGCGGAATCCACGCCGCCGGAAAGGCCGCAGATGACGCGGGCGTCGCCGATCTGCTTCCGGATCCGCTCCACCTGCTCCTCGAGGATGTTGCCGGTGGTCCAGTTGGGTTCGATCTTGGCGCCCTTGAAAAGGAAGTTCTCAAGGACCTGCTGGCCATAGGCGGAGTGCTTGACCTCCGGGTGCCACTGCACGCCGAACAGGCCCTTTTCCTCGTTGGCGAAGGCAGCCACTTCGGCGCCCGCCGTCGTCGCAAGGACTTCAAAGCCGTCCGGCGCCTCGTGCACGGAGTCGCCGTGGCTCATCCATGTGTTCTGGTGCTGGGGCATGCCCTCAAGGACGGAACGTCCCTCGCCCAGGATGGTGGTTTCCGTGGAGCCGTACTCCCGCAGCCCGGTCTTGTCCACCTTGCCGCCGAGGGCGTTGGCCATGGCCTGGAAGCCGTAGCAGATGCCGAAGACGGGAACGCCGGCTTCAAAGAGGTCGGCACCCACGCTCGGAGCGCCGTCGGCGTAAACGCTGGACGGGCCGCCGGACAGGATGATGGCGGCGGGGTTCTTGGCGAGGAGCTGCTCGGTGGAATAGGTATGCGGAACCACTTCCGAATACACATTTGCTTCCCGGACGCGGCGGGCAATCAGCTGCGCGTACTGGGCACCGTAGTCAACAACCAGCACCGGCTTCTGGGAAGTCTGGGATGCAGTGGGAGTAGTCACCGTAATAGCCTACTTTGCGCCGTTGCACCGGCGCACCTTGAGAGGCCGCGCTGTGACGCACCAAACGTTGACGACGCCGGAAAGGCGCCCGGAGGCGGGACCGCGGTTCAGTAACGCTGCGGCGCCTGCGGGTTGGCTGCGAGCTCGGCCTCCACCTCGGCGTGGAACTTCTTCTCCACGATGAAGGACAGGAACGGTACCACGCCGCCCAGCGCCAGCAGGATCAGCTTCAGGAACGGCCAGCGCATGAGGGCCCAGAGCCGGAAGTTGGAGATCAGGTAGACCACGTACATCCAGCCGTGCACGATGAGGACTGCGACGGAGAGGTTGACCCCGCCCAGCACGCCCTGCGGTTCCGCGTCTGCAAAGCCGAAGCCGAAGGGCTGGCCGGTGACCGCGTTGGTGCCGCCCGCGAACAGGTACTGCCCGAAGCCGTAGCGGGCGATCAGCTCGGCACAGAGCAGCAGCAGCATGGCACCGGTGAGGTAGGCCAGGACCTTGTAGAACTTCAGGGCCGAGCGGATCTGGGCCTCGGTACCGCCGAAGCGGCGCTTTTTACCGGCCGTTTTTCCGGTGGCCTGCGTGGGGGTGGCCGGTTTTGGATCGATCATGGCTGTACCTTTTGCTGGTTCTGTTCAGGGTGCTGGGGCTGCTCAGGGGAGATGGCGTCGTGCTCTTCGTCGAGGAAGTCCTCGAGGTCCCGGTGGTAGTCGTCCTTGACCAGCCGCCACCAGATGAAGAGGGCGAAGCCGGCGAACACTACCCATTCCAGGGAGTAGAAGAGGTTGAGCCAGTTGATCTGCTGTGCGGGGGGCTGGGGGCCGATGTTCAGTGGCAGCAGGTCGCCCGGCACCGCGGCGGGGCTGACGTCCGCTCCCCCGGCCACCTCGGCGGTGGCGGCCACGAAGCCCGGGTAGCTGCTGACTTCCCAGTAGTTGATCAGTTCCGCCACCGAGACGGCGGTGGCCTCCCCGGATGCGGGTGCCTTGCCGGGGAGCGGGGCTTCGGAGGGCAGGAGCCGTCCGGTCAGTTCGATAACGCCCGACGGCGGTGCTGCCGCGTCACCGGGTTCCGCCACCCAGCCGCGGGCCACAGGGATCCACGTCAGGGGAGAGGCGGCTGCGCCGCTCAGTGCCGGGGCTCCGTCGACGGCGAAGGCGGAGACAACCCAGTAGCCGGTCTTTCCGCCGTGCAGCCGTCCCGGGACCAGGACCTGCTTGTCCGGGTCATAGGTGCCCTGGGCACTGACCATCTGGTCGGCGTCGGTCCCGTGGAAGAATTCGCCCGGCTGCAGGGTGTCCGTCAGCGGCTGGACCTGCTCGGTGGCGGGGTTGACCGGCACCTCGGGCGATGTGGAGCGCCCGAACTGCCACTGGCTGAGCAGCACGAAGACCCCGGAAATGGCGATCGCGAAGACGAAGCCTGCGATCCATCGGGGCTTAAGGGCAGTTTTCCACACGTGTTAACCGTACTTCGTACTTCTGTAGAACAACTAAACGCCGGCCCTGGAAGGTACCCTTGGCCGGCCCGGTACCGGCTCAGTGGTCGAAGAACACCAGGCTGGAATTGATGAGTTCGGCGATGACCTCGGCGTCGTAGGCGCGGCGCAGTGACTCGCGGAACGATTCCTTGGACAGCGACCGGGCAAGGGTTGCCAGGACCTCAAGATGGTCGGAGAACGAACTGGCCGGGGTGGCGATGAGCAGGATCACGGTGGCGGGGCCGTCCGCCGCCCCGAAGTCCAGCGCGTGGCCGTACTTGGCGATTCCTACGGCGATTGACGTGCGGGAAACGAACTCGCTGCGGGCATGCGGCAGCCCTATGCCGCCCGGCAGTCCGGTGGCCAGCTGGTGTTCCCGGGCGTTGACGTGCTTGAGGAACCCCTCCAGGTCCGAGACGCGCCCGGCGGCGAACAGCCGCTCTGCCAACTGCGTGGCGGCGTCGGCCTTATCGGATGCCTCCAGTTCCAGGATCACCATCTCGGGGGTGGTGAGGTCGGCATCATACGGGTCAAGTGGTTCCGCCAAGGCGTATCCCTTCGGTCAGCAGTGCTGGGCTATCAGCCCCTCAGCGCAAGGGCACGATGTCTTCCACGCCCAGGCGGGCGGCGTCTGCGGATTCGTCGTCCGGCTGTTGCTGGCTGAGGCGTTCGGCCTCTACACGCGCAATGTAGTGCCGGACCTCATTTTCACGCTGTGCGTCGCTCCAGCCAAGGACGTCACCCATCAGTTTAGCGACAACCGGAACGGCGGACACACCCCGGTCCCAGGCCTCGATGGAGATCCTGGTCCTCCGGGTCAGGACGTCATGGACGTGGCGGGCACCCTCATGGGTGGCGGCGTAGACGGCCTCGGCCTGGAGATAGTCGTCCGCGCCCGGGATCGGTTCTGCCAGGGACGGGTCCTCTTCGATGATGGCCAGCACCTCGGGCGTCATGGAACCGTACCGGTTGAGCAGGTGTTCGATCCGGGCCACGTGCACACCGGATTCCTCCGCGGTGCGGTTGCGCCGGTTCCAGGCGGCCCTGAAGCCCTCGGCGCCGAGCAGCGGGATGGTTTCCGTGCAGCTGGGCGGAACCCGTTCGTCCATGGTGCGGGTTGCCTCGTCCACGGCGTCCTTGGCCATGACCCGGTAGGTGGTCCACTTTCCGCCGGCCACCACCACGAGGCCGGGGACGGGGTGGGCCACCACGTGTTCGCGGGACAGCTTGGCGGTGGAGTCGTTTTCGCCGGCGAGCAGGGGCCGCAGCCCGGCATACACGCCCTCCACGTCTTCCCGGGTGAGCGGCCGCTTGAGGACCTGGTTGACGTGCTCAAGGATGTAGTCGATGTCCTTGCTGGACGCCGCGGGGTGGGCTTTGTCCAGGTTCCAGTCAGTGTCGGTGGTTCCGATGATCCAGTGCCGGCCCCAGGGGATGACGAACAGCACGGACTTCTCGGTCCGCAGGATCAGCCCCACGGTGGACTGGAACCGGTCCCGCGGCACCACCAGGTGGATGCCCTTGGATGCCCGGACCTTCAGCTGGCCGCGATCCGTCACCATGGCCTGGGTTTCATCTGTCCAGACCCCGGTGGCGTTGATGACCTGCTTGGCGCGGATGTTGAACTCCGTTCCGTCCTCGCGGTTGACCACCTTGGCTCCCACCACGCGTTCGCCCTCGCGCAGGAAGTCCACCACGGCCATCTGGTTCACGGCGTGTGCACCGTAGTAGGCAGCAGTCCGGATGAGGTTGGCAACGTACTTGGCGTCATCCACCTGGCCGTCGTAGTACCGGATGGACCCCACGAAGGCATCGTTTTTCAGGCTCGGAGCGGCCCGCAGGGTGCCGCGCCGTGTGAGGTGTTTGTGGAAGGGAACGCCGCGGCTGTGGCCGCTGGAAATCGACATGGCGTCGTACAGCGCGATGCCCGCGCCCACATAGGGCCTCTCGATGAAGGGCTTGGTCAGCGGGTAAAGGAAGGGCACCGGGCGGGCCAGGTGGGGCGCCAGTTCGGAGAGCAGCAGTCCGCGTTCCTGCAGGGCTTCCTTGACCAGCCCGAAGTCGAGCATTTCGAGGTAGCGCAGGCCGCCGTGGATGAGTTTGGAGGACCGCGAGGACGTGCCGGCTGCCCAGTCGCTCGCTTCAACAATGCCGACGCTCAACCCGCGGGTCACGGCGTCGAGGGCCACTCCCGTGCCGACGATGCCGCCGCCGACAATGAGGATGTCCAGTTCCTGGCCAGGCTGGGAGGTGTCCCGGAGCCGCTGGATGGATGCTTCCCGGGCTGCCGGGCCGAGGGCTCCTCCGTTTGCAGGAACAGTCTTCATTGAACGCCTCCAGTGCCACTTGTGCCGGTCGTAAAACCACAGTACTTGCTTGCAGCACGCTTGGGCAGGCTGGCCAGGGGCATGTGCAGCCCCTGGCCAGCCGCAGGCATCAGTTCCCTGAGTAAGGGGAAACGACGACGTCGACCCGCTGGAATTCCTTCAGGTCCGAGTAGCCGGTGGTCGCCATGGAGCGGCGGAGCGCGCCGATGAGGTTGGACGTTCCGTTGGTGTGGTGGCCCGGGCCGAAGAGGACTTCCTCCAGCGGTCCGACGGTGCCGACGTTGGCGCGGTCGCCGCGGGGCAGTTCCAGGTGATGGGCTTCCTGGCCCCAGTGCCAGCCCTTGCCGGGAGCCTCTTCGGCGCGCGCCAGCGCGCTGCCCAGCATGACGGCGTCGGCGCCCATCGCGATCGCCTTGACGATGTCGCCGGAGGTGCCCATGCCGCCGTCGGCGATGACGTGCACGTAGCGGCCGCCGGACTCGTCCATGTAGTCGCGGCGGGCGGCCGCGACGTCGGAAATGGCGGACGCCATCGGCGAGTGGATGCCCAGCGCGCGGCGGGTGGTAGTGGTGGCGCCGCCGCCGAAGCCGACCAGCACGCCGGCTGCACCGGTGCGCATGAGGTGCAGCGCGGGCGTGTAGCCGGCGGCGCCACCCACGATTACCGGAACATCCAGCTCGTAGATGAACTGCTTGAGGTTCAGGGGCGCATGGTCCTTGGACACGTGCTCGGCGGACACGGTGGTGCCGCGGATGACAAAGATGTCGACGCCGGCGGCGAGGACCGTCTTGTAGTGCTCCTGGGTGCGCTGCGGGGTGAGGGAGCCGGCAACGGTGACGCCGGCTTCGCGCATCTCGGCGAGGCGTGAAGTGATCAATTCAGGCTGGATGGGTGCCTTGTACAGTTCCTGCATCCGTCCGGTGACGGCGGGGCTGTTCGTCTCGTCCTGCAGCGCGCCGATCTCATCCAGGATGGGCTGCGGGTCCTCGTAGCGGGTCCAGAGACCTTCGAGGTCCAGGACGCCCAGGCCGCCCAGCTTGCCCAGGGCAATTGCAGTGGCCGGAGACATGGCGGAATCCATCGGCGCTGCGATGACGGGCATGCTGAACTGGTAGGCATCGATCTGCCAGGAGACGGAGACGTCCTTGGGGTCGCGGGTACGACGGTTAGGGACGATTGCAATGTCATCCAGGGAGTAGGCACGACGCCCACGCTTGCCACGGCCGATCTCGATCTCGTAAGTCACTGCTCTAGGTTATCCCAGCAACGTGTTGACCTTGTCTGGCATGGGCAGCGGTGCCCATGGCAGCGACCTGAAGAAGTCCGTAACCTAAGTCCGGGGGCTCGGAAAACGCTCCCGTGCCCGATCCCAAGGAGAACAACCATGGCCCCCGGCCTTTACGGTGCCGACATAGAACAGTTGCGCTCGCTCTCCAAGTCCATGGGACAGTCAGGGCAGCAGCTGCTGAACACGGAGCGCCAGGTCAGCAGCCTGATCTCCAGCGCCGAGTGGAAGGGCAGCGACGCGGTTAACTTCCGGCGCGAGTGGAGCAGCAACCTGCGTCCCATGCTGAACAGGGCGTCCCAGTCGCTGATCGACGCCTCACGTACTCTCTTGACGCAAGCCGATGAACAGGACAATGCCAGCACCAACGGGGGCATGGCCGGTTCCGGACCGGGCGCGGCAACCAGTCCGGCAGGGCCCGGAAATCCCGGGGCAACTCCGTCCACCGGGCTTGAAGGCATCCTCTCCGTCGCCGGAAGCCCGGAATGGTGGGCCGCCAACGCCGCAGTGACCGGGGCAGGCCTCTATACGGACAGCCTCCTGGCCACCATGGCCAAAGGCGACCTCCTCACGAAACTGACCAACTGGCCCTGGCTGACCGCGCAGTACGCCCAGGCTCCCGGGGTTGGCTATGTGCGTGGAACACAGCTCCTGAACGGCACTTCGATGCTGGGACGCCTTTCCGGCGGACTCGGGATGGTCACAGGTGCGTTGCAGATCAGGCAAGGCGTCGCAACGGGCAACACCGGGATGGCGATCGACGGCAGCATCTCGACCGTCCTGGCTGCAGGAAGCTTCATCCCAGGCGCCGGCCCCTTCTTCGCCGTTGCCGGCATAGCCTGGGGTGGCATGGGCCTGCTTGCCACGAACCTCGGTTATGGTTCAGCCTCGGAAATGGTGGGCGATGCGGCCACAAAGACCGTCGATGCCGTAGCCGAGGGGGCGAAGAAGGTCTGGGGCTGGCTCACCTGACACCCCGGCTTCCCTGAAAGCTTCCATAGAATTAGTCCCGAGACCTGTCTACCCAAAGGCTGCTGTGACCACTCAAGAAGACGCACCCCTGCTCATCACTGAACACGAACTCATTGCCCTGATCGCTCTGGCGGGAACCAGCGCAGCACTGAGGTGCCAGAGCCTGTTCAGGCTCGACGACGCCGCGGGTGCACCGCTTGAGCAGGCGGGAGTCGCGACGCTCCTGGAACGGGGCCTCATGAAGGTGGAAGGCGGGAGCCTCGTCCCGGCAGGTCCCGCCACCAGCGTCGCGGCTGTATTGGCAACCTCCAATGCCTGGCTGGAGGCCGCCCTGGTCACACCCAAAGCGGAACATGTCTACTTCCTGTTCGGTTCCGGGGAAGGTGCACTGATCCTCAGCCTCAGCAAATACGGTGTCCACGAACTGCGTCCCTTGACCAATGCCGACGGCATGTTCAAAACAGCCATCGAAATGGTCACCTTCTATCTCGGTTCCGCTCCGGATGGACGCCCCGCCGCGGCAACGCTCCGGCGGCACCTTGCGGATAAGTCCTTCCGTTCAGTCCACGTCAAGGCGGGTCAGGACGGTTCGCTGGAAATGGCAGCAGGTGATGGGGAAGGCCTGGCCACGGAGTCCCTGCCTGCCGATGAACTCGAGAACCGGGTACGCAAAGGCCTGGGTCTCTAGGCCGCCATGACAAGTCAAACCCCCTATCACGCCCGGCCCGCCCATCCCCTCGAGTACTGGCTCTCCCCCGACCTGGCCCGGGTGAGCCCACCCAACGCACCGTCCCGATTGCGGCAACTGGCCGACGCCCAGGGCACCGTGGCAGCAGGCTGGAGCAGCGCGATCGCCGGCGGACCTGTCCTTGCCTTGGCCGGCGCGTTCTACTCAGCTACGTCAGGTAATCCTGCCGCCCTTGCTGTCCTCGGCCCCTTGGGTGCAGCCCTGGCGGCGCTCGGCCTGTTCTTCTGGAAGCGGGTCCGCACAACGCTGCCCAATACCGATAAGAGCCTCATTACCCGCGGACCTGGATCAGCCCGGGGCGGCATCGTCATGGTGTCAGTACTGTCGGCCATCACTGGCGGGATCCTCTTGACGCCCCTGCCGGCGGCCGCTGACAGGGGAGACGGCACTGTGCTGGTACTGGCCGGCACCTTCCTGCTGATCGTGGCCCTCCTGGTGGCCTGCATCCTCGTCCCCTCCGTGGTACTGGGCCGGGCACGGCAATCCTTCCGGCTGCGGATCCAATCGAACCCGGAACTGCGCAGCGCTGTGGAACAGGACCTGGCCGTGTGGCGCGATCCCTACGGCAATGCCGGCTACGGTCCGCTCTGAAACATGGTTAACCGCTGGATCTTTGACGGGCACATTGCCGGCATCGGCACCGCCTCCGGTCTCCGGGCCGTAGTAGGGATCTGGCAGCACTCCCCTTTCGGAGCCTTCGCGGACGTCATGCTCCAGCAGCCGTCCGGGAACCGGCTGCTGTTGGCGCCCACCGGGGAAACGGCTGACTTCATTTCGACCACGTATAGCTTCGACGAAGTCCAGGTTCTGGACGTGTCAGCGGAGCTGGACCGTCATCGGCTCACTGTCGACGCCGGGCCCCTGGTGATCCGCGCGGAAGTAGGAGGCAGAACCTTGCTGGGGACCGCGCTGCGGGCAGTCCCGCGGCGCCTCGCTGTGCATCCGCGGTGGCTGAGCAGCGTCAGCCCGCTGGCGGCTTTAGCCGCCCCGGGTGCCCGCACGTTCGGCACGGCCGGCAATGGCAGGCGCGAGTATTACGGGGTGAGCGACCTGCACCACGTCACCTCCGCCGTCGTGACCTGGGAAGGGTCCGACGCCGGGACCCTGGCGCCCATCCGGCCGGCGGTGACGTTTGGGTTCAGCAGTGTCCCGCCGCGTCCCAGCCTGGCGCGGGTGCGCACCACCGTTCTAGACGGGCGGCCCTGAGGGGACAAGTCCCCATCGCCTATACGCGGTGGCTCATGTCAACAGCGGCCAACTCTGTGACGACTGGCTGAATCGAGGCTAGAACACTGGGCTGCTGGATCTAGACGCCTTCGGCTTCCTCTACGCTGAGCTGGGATTCGAACATCCGGAAGTAGCGGCCGCGGAGCGCCACCAGCTCCCGGTGCGTGCCCTGCTCCACGATCCTGCCGTCTTCGAGCATGTAGACGATGTCCGCTTTCTCGATGGTAGCCAGGCGGTGGCTGATGGCAATGATGGTGCTGCTGCGGTCCGCGAAGAGCCGGGTGAAGATGCGGTGTTCGGCCAAAGCGTCGATGGCCGATGTTGGTTCGTCCATGACCATGAACGAGGCATCCCGGTAGAAGTTGCGGGCCATGGCCAGGCGCTGCCACTGGCCGCCGGACAGTCCGCTGCCCTTCCGGCCCCGCGGGTCCTCCATCCAGTTGCTGACGTGGTTCTCCAGCCCGTTCGGCAGCTTGTTGATGAAGTCCAGGGCTTCGGCGTCACCTGCGGCCTTTCGGATCCGTGCGTCGTCCCTGGGTGCGTCGACGTCGCCGAAGTAGATGTTCTCCGCGGCCGTGGCGAACTCGTACTTGAGGAACTCCTGGCTCAGCACCGCGAGGTGGCGGTGCCAGGAGGTGACGTCGACGGCGGCTAGGTCCACGCCGTCGAGCATGACCTGCCCTGAGTCCGGCCTGTAGAGGCCGGCGAGGATGCGGATCAGCGTGGATTTTCCGGCACCGTTCTCCCCCACGATGGCGATGTGCTGGCCTTCGCGGATGGTCATGCTGATCCCGCGGATCACCTCGATGTCACTGCCCGTGTAGGTGAAGCGGATGTCCTTCAGCTCCACCTCTTTCGGGGGTCCCAGCAGCGGAGGTGCGTGCTCGGAATGGACCGGCAGGGCCATGAACAGCTCATAGTCCTTGAGGTTCGCCAGATCCTCGTCGATCGAACTGAGCGAGGACACCAAATTGTTGGCGGTGGATAACGCCCGGCTGACGATCTGCTGCACATACAGAAACTGGCCCACCGGCTGTGCCCGGGCGATGATCTGCCCCACCACCCAGATCAGTGAAACCACCTCGGCGCCGTACTGGAGGGCATCGGCGGCCAGCTGCTTGGGAATGTACCGCCGCTGGAAATCGAGACGCCGACGCTCGTCCGCGTCACGCAGCCGGGAGCGGAGATCCATCAGGAAGCCCACGATGCCGTAGAGGCGCATCTCGGCAATGTGCTGCGGTCGGAGGAGGTTTTGTTCGATCATCCGCCGCTGCCGCCGGGAGTCCACCTGGGTGTTCCAGTGCGCGATCTGCTCCCGCGACAGCTTGAACTGCAGGTAGACGCTGGGCACGATGGCCACCAGCACAATCACGGCGATCCACCAGCTGACCAGGAGCAGGGCGCCGACGGCGAGGATGACCGAGACCAGCTGCGTGAAGATCGCCGCGATCCGGTCCAGGACCCGCGCGTAGGAGTCGGAGAACCGCTTGGCGCGGTCGTAGAGGTCCACGGTTTCTTTGTCGTCGTACCGCCAGAACTCGAGGGCGAGGAACCGTTCGTACATCTGGTCCCCGACGATGGCGCCCACCTTGAAGCTCATCAGTTGCTGGATGTAGCGGTCAACGCTGGTGAAGGCACCCCAGAAGAGGCCAAGCGCGGCGGTGATGATGACGTACACGATGGCCAGCTGCCCTGCACCGGCGTCCCCTGAGTAGGCGGCCGCGAGTGCCGTGGTGGTGAGGGCCGCAAAGTAGGTGGTGACCAGCGGAAGCACGGCGGAGATCAGCGAGCCGAGCACCTTCATGACCACCGCGCCCGGTGACGCGCGGAAGCTGACCCGGAGGACCTGTGCGACCGCGCGGGCATAGGGCCGCAGGGCAAGGCGGCGTGAGGGTTCCCGCTTGGGGGTCAGTTCCGCCGGATGGCGTGATGGGGGCATGGCTTCAGCCTAGTTGCGGCAGACGCCTGCGGTTGAGCTTGCCGAAATGGGTTTCGACAAGCTCAACCACCGGCTGGGCCCACGGCGCCCGGGTTCCCTGGCCGCAGCGAAGCAAGGTCAGGGAGGCGCCGGGGATTAGCGCGAACCGTAGTTCGGCGCCTCGACGGTCATCTGGATGTCGTGCGGGTGTGATTCCTTGAGCCCGGCCGGGGTGATCCGGACGAACTTGCCCCGGGCCTTGAGCTCGCTGATGGTGGGGGCGCCGGTGTAGAACATGGTCTGGCGGAGACCGCCCACCAGCTGGTAGGCCACCGACGCCAGCGGACCGCGGTACGCCACGCGCCCTTCGATGCCTTCCGGGATCAGTTTGTCGTCACCGGACACGTCCGCCTGGAAGTAGCGGTCCTTGGAGTAGGAGGTGTTCTTGCCGCGGGACTGCATGGCACCGAGGGACCCCATGCCGCGGTAGGACTTGAACTGCTTGCCGTTGACGAAGATCAGCTCGCCCGGCGACTCGTCGCAGCCTGCCAGGAGGGAACCAAGCATCACGGTGTCGGCGCCGGCAACCAGCGCCTTGCCGATGTCGCCCGAGTACTGCAGGCCGCCGTCGGCGATCAGGGGAACACCGGCAGGGATGGCTGCCTTGGCGGATTCGTAGATGGCGGTGATCTGCGGGACGCCCACACCCGCCACCACGCGGGTGGTGCAGATGGAGCCCGGGCCCACGCCCACCTTGATGCCGTCGGCGCCGGCGTCGATCAGGGCCTGGGCGCCTTCACGGGTGGCTGCCTGGCCACCGATGATGTCCACGTGGGCCGCAACGGGATCGGACTTGAGGCGGCGGATCATGTCCAGCACGCCCTGGGAGTGGCCGTTTGCGGTGTCAACAAAGAGGGCGTCGACGCCGGCATCAACAAGTGCCATGGCGCGCTCCCAGCCGTCCCCGAAGAAGCCGATGGCGGCACCCACACGGAGCCGGCCTTCGTCATCCTTCGTGGCCAGCGGGTACTGCTCGGCCTTGGTGAAGTCCTTGGTGGTGATCAGGCCCTTGAGCCGGCCCTGCTCATCAACGAGGGGAAGCTTCTCAATCTTGTTCGTGGCCAGCTTGTGCGAGGCTTCCTCGCGGCTGATGCCCACGTGCCCGGTGACCAGCGGCATTTTGGTCATGACGTCGCTGACCAGCCGCAGCGGGAAATCGGACTCCGGGACAAAGCGGGTGTCGCGGTTGGTGACGATGCCGAGGAGGCGGTTTTCCTCATCAACCACGGGCAGGCCGGATACCCGGTACTGGGCGCACAGGTTGTCCAGCTCCAGCAGCGTTGCTTCGGGACGGATGGTCAGCGGGTTGGTGATCATGCCCGACTCGCTGCGCTTGACGCGGTCCACTTGATCCGCCTGGTCGGCGATGGACAGGTTGCGGTGCACCACGCCCAGGCCGCCCTGGCGTGCCATGGCGATCGCCATCCGTGACTCGGTCACGGTGTCCATGGCGGCGGACAGCAGCGGGGTCTGCACGGTGATCCGCTTGGAAATCCGCGAGGAGGTGTCGGCCTCGGACGGAATGACGTCCGTGTGGCCCGGCAGGAGCAGGACGTCATCGTAGGTCAGGCCGATGAAGCCAAAGGGGTTGTGTTCGGGCTCGGTCATGAGTGCGCCTCTTACCTTGGTTGCTGGGGCGGGCAGGGGTTGCAGCCGATGACCAGCCCGTCATTACGGAACTGGCCTGTGCAGAAGATGGGGACACCGCGATGAACGGCATTCCGGGGCAGAAAGTGTTGAGTAAATATTAGAACCTCCGCGCCGATCCCCCTATTCCACGGCTGCAATGTGAGCAACCGCACGGCCCGGGCTGTGCAGGCCGGGCCAGCGGCGGCTCAGCTCCAGCCCGTGGCGGCCAGCAGCCGCTGCTCGAACATGGGGATCATGCTTTCCACATAGGTCCGGGTCAGATGGTTGTCGTCCTTGTAGACGTAGACGTTCCCCACCACGGCCGGGCAGACTCCGCGGGCGCAGATGAAGTCGCTCAGGTCCATCAGGTGCAGGCCGTCGAGTTTGCCCCGGTAGCTTTCCAGGGGTGAAGGCTCCACGAGTGACTCGCTCAGGGCAGGGTTGCATTCGGGCGCTTCGGCACCGTTCCGCTGGACGCACTCGGGCATGTTGAACGTGAAGCGCGGGTTGTCCCGGATGCCCACCACCTCGATGCCTGCCTCGGTGAACGGGCGGACGCCGTCCAGGTAGCCGGGAACTTCGGTTTCGAACGGTGCCTCTTCGTGGGTCAGCGAGGCCACGGTGAAGACCGCATCCGGCCGGTGTTCCAGCACGTACGCGGCGCTGGCGCGGTTGTAGGCGTTGCATTCGGCATTCCTGGTTTCCGACTCGGCCCCGAACCGGCAGGCCGGCATCAGCAGGGTGACCAGTTCCCAGCCCCGGGCTTCAGCGATGGGTGCCAGCGCGCCCAGGTACTGCTGGGAATGGGAATCACCGAGCACCACAATCCGCTTGGTGGCACCTTCATCAGGGACCGCCTGCCGGCACCCTTCCAGGATGGGGTCGGCGGTGGCGTTCGCGCCCGCGCAGGGGGCGTGGATGCCGGCCCAGTCATTGTCCAGCGCGGACGGGCCCGGAATGATCTTCGCGTCGGGGGCGGGCAGGGCGGCGTTTTCCGGGCTGAGTGCCGCGGCCCCGGGCGTGAGCTCGCGCGGCTGCGCCGCCGTCGCTGCTTCCTCTGCCGTGAGCGTCGTCTGCCATACGGCCACGGGTCCGGCAAGGACGGCACCGCAGGCAACAATGACGACGGCGGTGCGCCACGCCCGCAGTTTGGGCCAGTGCCAGTCGCGCAGCGGCTTTTCCACGAAGCGCGTGGTGAGGACGGCAAGCACGATGGAGGCCCCGACGATGGCCAGGCCCTGGACAAGGTTGGGCGCCTCGACGCCGGTGGCGGCGAGCGCCAGCACCAGGACCGGCCAGTGCCAGAGGTACAGCGCATAGGAGTTGTCGCCCAGGGCCACGGCCGGCTTGCTGCCCAGGAAGCGGTCCACGCCAAACCGGCTGCCGGTCTGTCCCGCCACGATAATGGCGGCCGCCGCCAGGGTTGGCCACAGCGCCACGAAGCCGGGGAACGACCGGTCCACCGTCAGCAGCAGGCCGCAGGAGACCATGGCCGCAAGGCCCGCCCAGCCCAGGGCCACGCGCAGGGCCCGGCCGGGTTTGAGGTACGGCAGTGCAAGGGCGAGCAGGGATCCCAGGGCGAACTCCCAGAGCCTGGCCCGGGTATCGAAGTAGGCGTATGCCTGGTTGGTGGCCGTCTGCTCCACGGAGTATGCCAGCGAGACCGCGAAGACCGCGCCGAAGGCCAGCGCCAGCAATCCCCGGTAGGTCAGTACGCTGAAGACAGGCATGCGGTGCAGCAGCGCCAGCAGGACCGCGGCGCCGGCGAAGACCAGCGGCCACAGGATGAAGACCTGGCCCTGGATGGACAGGGACCAGAAGTGCTGCAGCGGGCTGGCGCCGGCATGGTCCTGCGCGTAGTAGTCCACAGCGGTGTTGGCGAGCAGCCAGTTCTGGCTGTACAGCAGCGAGGCCCACGCCTGGTCCAGCACCTGCGGCCAGCGGCTTTGCGGAATGATGAGCCACGTCCCGGCCAGGACGCCAAGGATGACAACGACGGCGGCCGGCAGCAGCCGCTTGAACAGGTGCAGCCAGTGCCGCAGGAGGTTGAGCGGGGTGCCGGCTTCGACCTTCCGGACGAAGGACAGCGTGAGCAGGAAGGCCGAGATCAGGAGGAAGATGTCCACCCCGCCCGACACCCGGCCAAGCCACACGTGGTAGGCCACCACCATCAGTACTGCGAGCGCGCGGAGGCCTTGGACTTCGGGACGGAACGTGGGTTTCCGGCGGGAGCCGGCAGTGTCCGCCGGACGGCCCGGTGCAGCCTCTGTTCGCGCAATCAACACAAATGACCCCTCAAAACCGGCTGGCAAAAACATCAAGCCTACGGGCCTGCTGCGCCGTATGCCCAATCATGAGAGACCCGTCACGCTTCCTTTTCTCCTGCGCGGGCACTTTCCCGCGCTGCCATCGGTGGCCGCGGGATTCTCCGGGCCAGGTGGCGCGCGTCACGGGCTGTGCCGGGAAGGGTGGCGGACGCCGCCGCGTACTGGAATTCCTGTCCGAGGAAGAACAGTCCCGGCGTCCGCAGGGCGACGCCGCGGTGCTGAGGGGGCAGCGCGCCGCCGTCGAGCATTCCCGGATCGATCCAGCTGAAGTCGTCCCGGTAGCCCGTGCACCACACCACGTTGGACACTTCCACGCGGGTCCCGTCCGCCAGGACGGGCATCCCGTCCTGCACTCCGGCCACCCGCGGCACGAACTGGACGCCGGCCGCGGCCAGGTCCTTGGACTTGGTCCTGATCAGCGGCGTGGCGTGCGCCTTGAAGGCGGGCGCAGCCTTGCGGCCGAGGGGTGTGCTGAGGGTCAGGACGTGGAGCCCCAGGAACCGCACGATCGGCAGGAAGTAGCGTGCCGCCGTCGGGCCGTGCTTTACCGGGAGCTCTCCTCCGGGCTTGCCGGCCACACTTGTGGAATGGGTGCGGCCTACCTCGAGGGCGATTTCTGCCCCGGAGTTCCCCAGTCCCACCACCAGCACCGGGCCGGCCTGCAGTTGCCCGGCATTCCGGTACTGGCTCGAGTGCAGCTGCACGACGGAAGCGTCCAGGTCAGCGGCAAAGCCGGGGACCTTGGGCGCCTGGCTGCAGCCGGTGGCTACGACCACGTTGTGGGCCTCCCAGCGGTGGCCGTTGGAGGCGGCGACGAAACGGTCCGCCTCCCGCCACAGCCGCTCGACGCGGACGCCCCGGATGACAGGCAGCGCGAACCGTTCCGCATAGCCTTCCAGGTACCCTGCCACTTCGTCCTTGGTGGGAAAGGACAACGGATCCGCCGGGAAGGGGACCCCCGGCAGGCCGTCGTACTTGGCCGGGGTGAACACCCGGAGTGAATCCCACCGCTGCCGCCAGGCGTCGCCGGTGCGCGGGTTGGCGTCCAGGATGAGGAACGTCCGGTTCTGTTCCTTCAGGTAGTGGCCCATGGCGAGGCCGGCCTGGCCGCCGCCGATGATCATGGTGTCCAGCGTTCCTGTCTGGTTGGTGTTCATGACTGTGCTCCTTCGTGGATTGCGGGGATATCTGCAGCTGAACCGTCAAGCTGTCCGGCGTCCGCACCTGGTCCTTCATGCCCGGCCTCCCGGTACCGCAGCCACCAAGCGAGCATCAGCGCGGATGCCACGATGTAGGCAAGGTGGAGGACCCAGATGGGACCGGCCGGAAGGTTGAAGACGTAGATGGAATGCACGGCGTTGGCAACGTTGCTCAGGACCAGGTTGCCGAGGCTGTAGGAGGCGAGGTCCCGGGTACGGGCGGCCTTCACCAGCATGGGCAGCATTCCCAAGGCGAACAGCACCGTGGAGAGGGTGCCGGCAAGGACTGGAAGGTTCATGTTTTGAGGCTATGGCCGGGGCCTTCCAGTCCGCGTCGGCCGGATTATGCAAGTGTCCGGCCTGGTCCGGATGGGTAATTATGTGCAGAACCCGTCAGCCCGCGAGTCCGTGCTCAAAGGCGTATCTGGTGGCCGCGGCCCTTGACGAGAGGCCAAGCTTCAGGAAGATGTTGCTGATGTGCCTGGCCACGGTTTTCTCGCTGAGGAAGAGGTCTGCCGCGATGGCCCTGTTCCCCTGGCCGGACGCCACGTGCCGAAGCACCTCCGCCTCCCTGGGCGTCAGCGGCCCTGGAGTCCCGCCGTCGTCCTTCCGCATGAGCGTGGCAGCCCACGCAGCGGCCGGAGCCGCCCCCAACTCCAGCAACTCCACGTGCGCCGCCTCGAATTCCATCAGGGCAGATGCCTCGTCGCCGAGCTCCCGGCAGGCCCGCCCGATGAGGACGCGGCAGCAGGCAGCCTCAAAGGGGACGCCGAGTCCAACCCACAGGTGCCATGCCTGGCGCAGCGCCTGCGATGCCCCCGTTAAGTCCCCCTCCTCAAGCCTGACGGCGCCGTCGGCCTGTTTCGCTACCGCGCGGATCATGCGACGGGGGCATTCCCGGGCAAAGGTGATCAGCTCGTCGGCCCCCTGCCGGGCGGCCGGAAGGTCAGGCGCTGCCAGTTCGATCTGCACGAGCGCGGGCAGCAGGTGCCGGCGGGTGGCGGCGTCCGCCACCCCGGCCGCCCGCCGGATCATCGACTGCGCCTGCTGTGCGTCCCCGCGTGCCAACTGCAGGAGTGCCAGGCCCGGCTGGGGTTCGTAGCCGCTGCGGGCAGCATGGCTGTAGGAAGCTTCGGCGGCATTTAGGTCGCCGCTCAGCCTCTGCACTTCAGCCTGCTGGTAATAGCCGCCGTAGAGCGCCCACGGATCACCCCTGGTGGAGCGCTCCTGGGCGACGGCGGCGGCCTGCAAAGCTTCGGTCCACGCCCCGTGCAGCCGGAAGAGCTCAGCGCGGTGTGCCTGGCATTGGCCGCTGAAGGCCACAGTGTCCGGGCGGGCACGGCACCAGCGGTCCAGCTCCGCGGTCCACTCCAGGGCCCGCTCAAGGTCGAAGGCGATCTGGCAGTTGCCGATGACTGCGCAGTAGATAATGCCCGACGGCACCGCGGACAATTCGCCGGCAGTGACGGCCACCATGACCTCGTCGAACATCCCAAGGCCTTCTTCGGCACGGCCCAGTGCCAGCGTCGCCTGGCCTGATCCAAGCAAAGCAAGCGCTGACAGGTCCTTGTTCCGGAATTGCCGGCCGAAGTCCGCAGCCTGGGAGAACAGCTCGAGGGCGGCCTGAGGATCCCCGCCGTAGAGTTTGCCCAGTGCAACAGGCACGAGCATGAAGCCCTGCACCGCGTCGGGTTCGGGGAGTTCGCTCAACAGTTTCTGGCCACGGGCCAGCCATCCCCCGGCACGCGCCGCCTCTCCGGCGTTCGCCAGGTGCAGCACCATCCAGGCGGCGCACCGTGCCGCACCCACCACATCGCCAACCATCAGGTATTCCTCGTGGGCACGGGTGAGGGTGTCCAGGCCGGTGCTTGTGTTGCCTGTCAGGATCTCCGCCGTTGCCAGCCGTTCAAGGTCCGCCGCCGGCAGTCCGCCCTGCTGGTCCGCGTCACGGAAGTTTTGGAAGGCCTCGGTCCAGCGGTGCTCCTGGAACGCTGACCGGCCCCTGTCAATGCCCGTTTCCGCTGACACCTGGCCTCCTTCCGGATACGCCCGCCCAGCCGGTTAAGCGCCACGGTACGCCCGCTGGGGAACGGGCACAAGCGGCCCTCAGGGCTACGAACGCAGCAGCCCGCGCAACGTCTGGATGGTGTCAGCCTCCGCCACCGTCTTGTCATCGCGGTAGCGTTTGACGCGCGCGAACCGGAGGGCGATGCCGCCCGGATAGCGCGTGGAACGCTGGACGCCGTCGATCGCGATCTCCACCACGCTGACAGGCTCCACCCATACGGTGTTCGACGTTCGCCGCACCTCGATCTCCTGGAACCTCTCCGTCTGCCAGCGCAGCAGCTCGTCGGTGAGCCCCTTGAACGTCTTGCCCACCATGACGTAGCCGCCGGGCTCGCCGAACTCGCCGGAAGGGTCGAGGGCGCCGAGGTGCAGGTTCGACAGCAGACCCTTGCGCCGTCCCGAACCCCACTCACAGGCGAGCACCACCAGATCGTAGGTGAGCACCGGCTTCACTTTGATCCAGTTGGAACCGCGCCGCCCGGCTGCGTAGGCCGATCCGACCGCCTTCACCATCACACCCTCGTGGCCCGCGGCGAGCGCCTCGCGTGCCACTCTTTCGGCAATGGCGGGATCCGCTGTGACCTCCCCCGGGATCCGGTGCCCGGGGGCAATGCGCTCCAGCACCCCGATACGCTCGGACAGCGGTTCCTCCAGCAGGTCCCGCCCGTCGATATGCAGAACGTCGAAGAACCACGGATGCAGCAATGTGGTGCGCACCGCGTCCGCCCCGAACCGGGACATCGTCTCCTGGAAGGGGCGGGGTCCGCCGTCCTCATCGAGCGCGAGGGTCTCGCCGTCGAGGATGACATCGCTCACCGGCAGGCCGCGCACCACGTCCACCACCTCGGGCAGCCGGTGGGTCACGTCCGCCAGCGTGCGGGTAAAGATGCGCACCTCACCGCCGGTGCGGTGCACCTGGATGCGTGCGCCGTCGAGCTTGTATTCCACGGAGGCTTCCCCGGTGACCTCCAGCGCCGCACTGGCGCTGGCCGCAGTGGCGGCGAGCATGGGCTGCACGGGACGTCCGACGACGAGGCCTACCTCCTCGAGCTCAGCCGCCGTGCCCGTGAGCGCCAGCAGGGCGGTCGCGCCCAGGTCGCCGGAGAGCATTGCCGCGCGGCGTACGGAGTCCACCGGCCGGTCGGCGGCGCGGGCGATGGCATCCGTCAGCACACCCTCGAGTGCACCGGTGCGCAGTTCACCGAGCAGCACTCCGGCGATGAATGACTGCTCGCGTTTGGTGGCTGCCGCGGTCAGCTCGCGGAGTGTCGCGGCGCGCTCGGCCGCAGATCCGGCGCCTGCGGCGGCGAGCAGCCGGTCCAATGCAGCATCCACGTCGGCGACGGTAAGACCCGGCTCGTCGGCCGGCTCCCCCATGGCCGCGGTCATTCCGCGCCAGCCAATCCCTACCCGGCCCTGCCGTGGCCTGGCGATGAGCAGTCCCACGGCAGCCGGGATTTCAGCGGGCTCGAGGCGGCGCAGGAGGCCGGCCAGGAGGTCCACCTTCGCGAGCCGGGAGCGGGTGGACGCGACGGCGTCCGTGGTTGTCACGAGCTCGTCGAGCAGCATGGCACCAGTCTGCCACGCCCATCCTGTCCACTATGGACAGCTCCGGAAGGCAGTTCCAGACTGGACGCATGGGAATCATCGTCGCGAACCTGTTCATCACGCTCGACGGCGTCTACCAGGCGCCCGGTGGCCGCGAAGAGGACACTGAAGGCGGTTTTGGCTTCGGCGGCTGGCAGGCCCCGGTGTCCGATGACGAGGCCGACGCAGCCATCGGAGCGGAGATCGGCCGCATCGACGCCCTGCTTCTGGGCCGGAAGACCTACGACATTTTCGCGGGGTACTGGCCGCAGCAGTCCGACACTGTCGGCACCACGTTCAACCGGGTGCCCAAGTTCGTCGTTTCCAGCAGCCTGACCGCTCCGGGGTGGGCCGGCACCACCGTGCTGGCTGATGCCGCGGCCGCGGGCCGGCTTCGTGAGGATTACGGCGAGGTGCACATGTTCGGCAGCGGCGTCCTCATCCGCTCACTGCTCAAAGAAAACGCGATCGACCGCCTCCACCTTTGGCTCTATCCGGTCACCCTGGGGCAGGGCAAGCGCCTCTTCGACGGCGGAACCATCCCCGCCTCCTTCCGCCTCGCCGAGCCGGCGCGCACCTTCCCCAAGGGATCGGTGTCGCTGGTCTACGAGCGGGCGGGCGACGTCAGGACGCAGGACATGCCAGCCACCCAGGTCGCCTGATGGCCAAGGTCATCGCAGCCATCAGCACGTCGGTTGACGGTTACATCACCGGCCCCGACGACGGTCCCAGGTACGGACTGGGCAAGGGCGGGGAACGCCTGCACTACTGGGTGATGGGCGGTCCCTGGACCTACGACGGCGGACATGACTTCGCGATGCAGGGCCCCGACAAGGATTTCTACGACGAACTGGAAGCCGGCCTGGGTGCCGGCATCGTCGGCCGGGGCATGTATGACGCCGCAGGGGCATGGGGAGGAACCAACCCGTTCGGCGGCCCGCTGTTTGTGCTCACCCACCGGGTACAGGACCAGCCGGCGGCGGCGTCCGGGTTCACTTTCGTGGCCGGGCTCGATGAAGCCCTGGCCCGGGCGATTGCGGCGGCAGGGGACAAAGACGTATCGATCGGCGGCGGTGCGGACGTGATCCGGCAGGCACTTGCCGCCGGGAGGGTGGACGAACTCGTGCTCTCGACGGCACCGGTGATCCTCGGTGCCGGCAAGCGCCTTTTTGACGGCTTCGGCCAGGACATCAACCTCGGCATCATCAAGACGGTGAGCTCGACGTTCGCCACGCACGTGCGCTACGCGGTCAAGAAGTAAAGGGCACAAAAAACCGGCCCGGCAGATGCCGGACCGGTTTTTTACGCGGACTCTGGGCCACTCCATCGCCTGACCGTGGGCCCACACCGGCGAGGGACCCAAATCGAGCGAAGCGAGATTTGGGAGCCGGTGGGGACGTAGCGAGGTTAGGGAGACGGCGGGGACTAGTGGCTGTGGCCTGCGTGCTCGTCTTCCTCAGCGGGCTTTTCCACAACCAGGGTCTCGGTGGTGAGAACCAGGGCAGCGATGGAGGCTGCGTTGCGGAGGGCTGCGCGGGTGACCTTGACGGGGTCAATGACGCCGGCTGCGATCAGGTCCTCGTACTCGCCCGACTTGGCGTTGAAGCCGTTGTTGGTTTCGAGTTCGGCAACCTTGGCGGTGATCACGTAACCGTCGAAGCCTGCGTTCTGGGCGATCCAGCGCAGCGGCTGGACCAGCGCGCGGCGGACGATGCCCACAGCAGCGGCGGCGTCGCCTTCGAGTGCCTTGACGGCCGGGTCCTCGTCGAGGGCCTTCAGCGCGTGGATCAGGGCGGAACCGCCACCGGCCACGATGCCTTCTTCGAGGGCGGCGCGGGTGGAGGAAACAGCATCTTCGATGCGGTGCTTCTTTTCCTTCAGCTCAACCTCGGTTGCGGCACCCACCTTGATGACGCCGATGCCGCCGGCCAGCTTGGCCAGGCGCTCCTGGAGCTTTTCGCGGTCCCAGTCGGAGTCGGTGCGGGTCAGCTCGGCACGGAGCTGGGCAACGCGTGCAGCAACGTCCTCGGCAGCGCCGGCGCCGTCCACGATGGTGGTGTTGTCCTTGGTGACCGTGATGCGGCGGGCGGTACCCAGCACCTCAAGGCCAACGGAGTCCAGGCTCAGGCCCAGTTCCGGGGAAACAACCTGCGCACCGGTGAGGGTGGCGATGTCCTGCAGCATGGCCTTGCGGCGGTCGCCGAAGCCCGGAGCCTTGACGGCCACCACGTTGAGGGTGCCGCGGATGCGGTTGACGATCAGCGTGGACAGGGCCTCGCCGTCGACGTCCTCGGCGATGATGAACAGCGGCTTGGAGCTCTGCAGCGCCTTCTCCAGCAGCGGCAGGAATTCCTGCACCGAGGAGATCTTGCCCTGGTTGATCAGGATGAGGGCGTCCTCGAGGACTGCTTCCTGGCGTTCCGCGTCGGTGACGAAGTACGGGGACAGGTAGCCCTTGTCGAACTGCATGCCCTCGGTGAGGACCAGTTCGGTCTGCGTGGTGGAGGATTCCTCGATGGTGATCACACCATCCTTGCCCACCTTGCCGAAGGCCTCGGCCAGAAGCTCGCCGATCTCTTCGCTCTGCGCGGAGATGGCCGCCACGCTGGCAACCTGGGTGCCTTCAACGGGACGGGCGTTCTCCAGCAGGCGTGCAGCGACGGCTTCAACGGAAACCTCGATGCCGCGCTTGATCTGGCCGGGAGCAGCGCCGGCAGCTACGTTGCGCAGGCCTTCCTTGACCAGTGCCTGGGCCAGGACCGTGGCGGTGGTGGTGCCGTCGCCGGCAACATCGTTGGTCTTGGTGGCTACTTCCTTGGCCAGCTGTGCGCCAAGGTTTTCGTACGGGTCGTCCAGCTCGACTTCGCGGGCGATGGTGACGCCGTCGTTCGTGATGGTGGGCGCGCCCCACTTCTTGTCCAGGACAACGTTGCGGCCGCGGGGGCCGAGCGTCACCTTGACGGTGTTGGCGAGCTTGTCGATGCCGGCTTCAAGAGACCGGCGGGCAGCGTCGTTAAACGCAAGCTGCTTTGCCATGGTTTTGTCCTTTCAAGACAGAACCCCGCGCAGCTGACCAGCAGTAAGCATGACCAGCGGCACGGGGATCCGGAGAGTTACTTTACGACGATCGCCAGGACGTCGCGGGCGGACAGCACGAGGTACTCGGTGCCGCCGGTCTTGACTTCGGTTCCGCCGTACTTGGAGTAGATGACGACGTCGCCAACGGCTACGTCGACAGGAACGCGGTTGCCATCCTCAAAGCGGCCGGGGCCAACTGCAACAACTTCGCCTTCCTGCGGCTTCTCCTGTGCGGAGTCCGGGATGACCAGGCCGGAAGCCGTGGTCTGCTCGGCTTCGAGCGGGCGGACAACAATACGATCCTCAAGAGGCTTAATAGAGACCGACACTCGGACCTCTCCTTTTCGTCAGCAAATTCGTGGACTGGAAAGCTTTCCGCCCTGGCTGGCAAACCGTCGTCGCGGTGCCGGCAGCAGCCTGGCTGGCAGCTCTTCATGTGTTAGCACCCTCCTAGGGAGAGTGCTAATGAAGACTCTATGTGCGGGTTAGCACTCGGTCAAGGCGAGTGCCAGCGTTTCGTCATCCGCGTACACGGCGGCGTGTACATTGAAGCGGTGCGAGCCGCCGTATACCTGATCCTTGCGAACCTGTTCTGGGCCGGAAACTTCGTGGTGGGCCAAGCCGCGATGCAGACCATGGAGCCGTTGCAGCTGACCTTCTGGCGTTGGGCCCTGGCCGCGGTGCCGCTGCTCCTGCTGGCGCAGGCCGTTGACCGGCCGGACTGGCCCGCCGTGCTGCGCCGCTGGCCGGTACTGCTGCTGCTGAGCGCTCTGGGCATGAGCGGCTACACCCTGCTGCTGTACAGCGCACTGCAGCACACGTCGGCCCTGAACGCTTCCCTGGTGACGGCCGCCAACCCGGCCCTGATCATGGTGCTCGCCGTGGTCCTGCTCAAGGACCGGCCGCGCCCGGTGAGCTGGCTGGGCATCGCACTGGGCCTGGCCGGCGTGCTGATGGTTTTGACAGGCGGCGATGTGTCCCGCCTGCTGACCTTTTCCATCAACACCGGAGAGCTGCTGATCGTGGCAGCCATCACCGTCTGGGGTTTCTACACGATCATCGCCAGGCGGCTTGCCCTCCCCGCGATCACCGCAACGGCCGTGCAGGTGGCAATGGCTGCAGTGGTCCTGGCACCCATCGCGGCAGCAACCGGGGCCGGGCTGCCGTCCACTCCGGCCGAAGGCTGGTCCCTGGCGTTCATCGCCCTGTTCCCCTCGCTGGGCTCCTACCTGCTGTGGAACCTGGCACTCAAGCGGACTTCTGCGGCCAACGCCGGCAACTACCTGAACCTGATCGCCGTCTTCACCGCCATCATCACCGTGCTGCTGGGCCAGCCCATCACCGCGGCACAGGTGCTGGGCGGAATCCTGGTGATATCCGGGGTCCTGCTGACCAGCGCCGGCCAGCGGCCTCAGCGTCCCAGGTCGTCAAAGTCCACGTCCTCGCCGCCGTCGGAATCCCGCCTCCCCTGATTCCTGCCGCGGTAGAGCACCACGGCCGCGACGGCGGCAGCGAGCAGGGACGCCACCAGGAACACGATGCTTCCCGCCCGTGCACCGGCATACAACCCGCGGATGTCGCTGGCTTCCTGGGTGTCGTCCTCAATGTCGTTGCCCCCCACGGAATAGACGGTGGCGTTGAAGGTATCCAGGAAGAAAATGATCACCAGCAGCGCGATGCACACCACTGCCACCAGGGAAGCCGCGATGAGGGCGGGACGAGCGTACCTGGCGGGACCCCGGTCCGTGGGTTGCTGTTCTCCGGACTGCTGGGGGCCTGCGCTGTCTTCCATGCTTTCAACACTATCGGCATAGCGCCGGGCCCTCCTCCACTAGGCTGGAACCCATGCCCCACGCTCCCCAGGACAAGATCGCACCGCTGCTCACCCCGGAAGGCTGGGAGCTGCTGGCGTCCCTGGGCCCCTACCAGGAGGACTCCTCCTTCGAGCTCAATTCGGCCCTCCGGAAGGCCGGCCACTCCCCCGACCTTGTCTCCGCCGTCCTGACCCAGTCCAGGCTCCGCACCAAGGCCGAAGCTAAATTCGGGGAGTTTTCCCGGCAGATGCTCTTCACCCAGGCAGGCCTGGAACAGGCCACCCGCCTGAACGTGGCCGCCCGGCACGCGCAGCGGTTTGCCGGCGCGGGGGTCAGCCATGTGGCAGACCTGGGCTGCGGGCTGGGCGCCGATTCGCTCGCCCTGGCGTCCCTTGACGTGACCGTTACCGCCGTCGAAATGGATGAGACCACGGCGGCCTGCGCCACCGTGAACCTCATCCCGTTCCCGAACGCCACGGTGGTTCATGCGGACGCGACCGCGGTTCCGCTGGACGGCATCGACGGCGTTTGGCTGGACCCCGCCCGCCGGGTCACCTCCACCTCGGGCACCAAGCGCATCTGGGATCCAGAAGCCTTTTCGCCGCCGCTGTCCTTCGTCGAAGCCCTGGCCGCGTCCGGCAAGGCCGTGGGGGTGAAGATGGGGCCCGGCATGCCGCATGACTCCGTCCCGCACAACTGCGAGGCACAGTGGGTCTCGGTGGCCGGCGACGTCACCGAGGTGGCACTGTGGTTCAACGCCGTGCGGCGGCCCGGAGTCCGCCGCGCAGCCCTGGTGCTTGGGCCCAGCGGCGCCGCCGAGCTGACCAGCGGCGAGGACTTCGGGGCCGGGCCGGAAGCGCCGATGGGTCCCGTGGAAGGCTACCTGTACGAACCCGACGGCGCGGTCATCCGCGCAGGGCTCGTTGCCGACGTCGCGCTTGGGCTCGGGGGCCACCTGGTAGACGAGCACATCGCCTACATCTGCGCCCCCGCCCTCGTGGACACCCCGTTCGCGCGGGCCTACAAGGTGCTGGACGTGATGCCGTACAACGTCAAGGCGCTCAAGGCGTGGGTGAAGGCCGAAGGCATCACGGTGCTGGACATCAAGAAACGCGGCACCGCCGTCACGCCCGAGGAACTCCGGAAGCAGCTCCTGCCCGGCGGGAAAAACCCTGCGAAAAAGGGCGGCACCAAAACGGCCACCCTGGTCCTCACCCGCATCGGGGAGGACCGGGTGGCCATCGTGGTGGAACCCGTTACTTCGGTGTAACGCCGTTACTGCGCCCGCATGAACTCCTCGGCCGCTAGCACCTGCCCAGGGCTTGGCCGCACTCCGGTGTACAGGACGAACTGTTCCAGTGCCTGGATGGTGGCCACCTCCGCTCCGGTGATCACCGGCTTTCCGGCGGCGCGGGCGGCCCGGATCAGCGGGGTCTCGGCGGGCAGCGCCACCACGTCGAAAACGAGCCGCGCGGCGTCAATGGCCTCGGCCGGGAAGGACAGCGCGTCCGCTTCCGCCCCGCCGGCCATCCCCACGGGGGTGACGTTGATGATCATGTCCGCCGTGCCGCCGTCGAGCGCTGCACGCCACCGGAACCCGTACTGCCCGGCAAGCGCCCGCCCTGTCGCTTCATTCCGTGCGATCACCGTGACGTCGGTGAACCCGGCATCCCGCAGCGCCGCCACGGTGGCCTTGGCCATGCCGCCCGCACCCTGGACCAGGACCGAGTAGCCGGTGGGCACCGAGTTGGTGGCAAGCAGCTGTTCGATGGCGGTGTAGTCCGTGTTGTACGCCTTGAGGTGGCCGTCGGTGTTGACGATCGTGTTCACGGAATCGATGGCCTTGGCGGAGGGGTCCATCTCATCCACCAGCGCGATGACGTCTTCCTTGTAGGGCATGGAGATGGCGCACCCGCGGATGCCCAGCCCGCGGACTCCGGCAATGGCCTGCTCCAGGTTGGTGGGGGCAAACGCCTTGTAGATCCAGTTGAGCTCCAGCTGTTCGTACAGGTGGTTGTGGAACCTGGTCCCGTTGTTGCTGGGACGGGCCGAGAGCGAGATGCAGAGGGTCATGTCTTTATTCAGAATGGGCACCCGACCATTAAACCCGCACTCCCCCAACTGGGTAGCGCCAACTGTCGTTTTCAGCCGCCAGAACGACAGTTGGCGCTACTTACTTGGGTCAGGGGCAGCCGGTGCCTGCGGGGACGCTTCCGACGGCGGCAGGCAGCTTCCCGGGTGCCGTCGCCTTGCCTGCCAGCACGGCCGCGAGCGCGTCGAAGGCAGCGTCGGTGCGGCCGTACAGCGCAAGCCTGACCGGCGCCGGCGAACCCTGCAACGGCCAGGGGGCGTCCAGGGCCACCTCGATGTCCCCTCCAGCGGGACGCCCGCCGAATCCGATCAGGTTCACCAGCGGCCCTGAGCCCAGGGCGAGGCCGGCGCGGGCGGCGGCCGCCTCGAACCGTTCCCGGTCTCCGGGCCCGCCGCCGGCCACCCGGACCGCTCCGGGAACCAGTGGCCCGGTGCACGGCCCGGAGACAACGGTGACGGCGGAGGCCGAGACCCGGGCGGACACGGCGGCGCTGCTGCCTGCGGGGATACCAGCCGCGGGACCCCTCCTGCCCTGCCAGACCATCATGGTGGCCACCCGCCGGGCGGCCTCGTCCAGCCTTTCCGGGGGCAGGCTTCCGGACTTGACGGCCCCCACGATGGCAACATGCGATTGTGACACGTCGGCTGGCATCAGCAGCAGGTCCGCGCCCGCCTGGAGCGCCATCACCGCAGCAGACCCGCTGGGGTACTGCTTGGCCACGGCGCCCATGTTCAGCGCATCCGTCACCGCCACGCCCTTGAATCCCAGGCCGCGCAAGGCGGCATACGTGGGGGCAGAGAGCGACGCCGGGACGCCGGGTTCCAGCGCCGGCACGGCAATGTGCCCGGTCATCACCATGGGTGTCCCGGCGGCGATGGCGGCCTGGAACGGTTTCCAGTCCCTGCCGCGGAGTTCCTCGACGCCGGCCGGCTGCACCGGCAGGCTGAGGTGGGAGTCGGCCGTCACTGATCCGTGGCCCGGGAAGTGCTTAACGACCGGAAGGACTCCTGCCGCGAGCATGCCCTGGGAGAACGCCACCCCGTGCACAGCAACGGCGGCGGGGTCCGCGGACATGGCCCGCGCCCCGATGGTGGGGTCCTTGGGCCCCATGGTGACGTCCGTGTCCGGTGCAAAGTCGGTGTTGAAGCCAAGCGGCACCAGCTCACCGGCCAGGCCCTGCCCCGCCTCCCGGGTGAGGGCCTCATTACCGGCCGCGCCGTAGCTCATGGGAGCGGGCCACTCCGTCAGCGGCGTACCCAGGCGCGCTACAAGGCCGCCTTCCTGGTCCACCGCAATCATGCCGGGCCAGGGCTCGCCGTCCGCAACGGTGGCCTGCGCCAGCCGTTGGTTGACCGCGGCCATGCCGGCCGCGTCCACCCTTCCCTGTGGGTCCCGCGGAACGTTGTCTCCCATGATGATGGATCCGGCAAGGTGCAGCCGCTCGATGGTGGCCGCGTGGGCCTCCACGTCCTTGCCCGTGAAAAACGGCAGCAGGACCTGCCCTGCTTTTTCCTCGGTTGTCATGCCGGCCACGGCCGCCGCGGCGGCGTCCTGGTCCCGCTGGAGCGGGCCCCAGCCCAGGGGCCGGGAACCCGGATCGGGTGAGGGGGACGCGGCGGTGGGGGACGGCGTCGTACGCGGTGTTGGGGTGGGCGATGCGGACGGTGAAGGTGCCGCGGTGGCAGCGGGCGACGACGGCCCGGGCGCCGGGGCGGGGGTGCAGGAGGCGAGGGCCAGGGCGGATACTGCCGCGAGGAGGGGGAAGGTTTTGTGGGTACTGTCACGCAGGTGTTGGAACGGGACCATCAATACGATGCTACCCCTGCACTAGACTTGAACCACCCGTTCGCCTGCCGGCAGCAGCCCGTGAGCGGCGTCAGCCAGCGGCAAACCGGACAGTAAGGAAACGCGTGAAGATTGACTTCGCTTCATCGAGGCAATCAACCCTTGGTGTTGAATGGGAGCTCGCGCTGGTGGACGGCAGCACCGGTGAGCTCGCCTCTGTAGCCAACGAAGTGCTCCGCGGCGTAGCCTCCCGCCATCCGGAATTGAACGAGGACGACGAACACCCGCACATCAAGCAGGAACTGCTGCTGAACACGGTGGAGCTGGTCACGGGCATCTGTGAAACGGCCGCCGAAGCCAAGGAGGACCTGAGCCGGTCCCTGGCCGCCGTCCGGGAGATCACGGACCCGATGGGCGTGGAACTCTTTTGCGCGGGCAGCCACCCGTTCAGCCCGCCGCAGCTGCAGCCGGTGACGGACAAGGCCCGCTACGCGAAGCTGATCGACCGCACCCAGTGGTGGGGCCGGCAGATGGTGATTTACGGCGTGCACGTGCACGTGGGGCTGGACCGGCGGGAGAAGGCCCTCCCGGTATTGGACGGGCTGGTCAACTACTTCCCGCACTTCCAGGCGCTCTCCGCGTCCAGCCCGTTCTGGGGCGGCGAGGACACCGGCTACGCCTCGCAGCGCGCCCTGATGTTCCAGCAGCTGCCCACGGCCGGCCTGCCGTTCCAGTTCCAGTCCTGGGCTGAATACGAGTCCTACGTCCAGGACATGTTCACCACCGGCGTGATCGACACCCTGTCCGAAATCCGCTGGGACATCCGGCCGGTCCCGAACCTGGGCACCATCGAAATGCGCATCTGCGACGGCCTGGCCACCCTGGAGGAAGTGGGCGCCATCGCCGCGCTCACCCAGTGCCTCGTGGACGAATTCTCCACCACCCTGGACAACGGCGGCACCATCCCCACCATGCCGCCCTGGCACATCCAGGAGAACAAGTGGCGGGCCGCCCGCTACGGCATGGACGCCATCATCATCCTCGACGCCGCGGGCAAGGAACAGCTGGTGACGGACCACCTGCTGGAGACCCTGAACCGGCTGGAGCCTGTGGCGGCCAAGCTGGGCTGCGCCGACGAACTCGCCGACGTGGAGAAGATCATCCGCCGCGGGGCCGGGTACCAGCGCCAGCGGAAGGTGGCCGCCGAGCACGGCGGGGACCTCCAGGCCGTGGTGCTGGACCTCGTCAAGCAGATGCGGAACGGCCCCACCGCCTGATCCCCCGGCCGTAACGGGGCACTTCGGCACGGACACGCCGGCCGCCGTCGTGATTCACGACGGCGGCGCCCCCAAAGTGCCCCGCGACGGATCGCCGGGCCAGCAGGCTTCAGGCGGGGAGCGATACCGAGGTGACCGGCATGGACGAGTCCGGCGCGAAGCCGATTCCGCTCGGTGCCACTCCGGCCATCACCAGCTGCGCGCCCAGAGCGGCCACCATAGCGCCGTTGTCCGTGCACAGGTCCAGGGGCGGCACGTGGAGCCGGATGCCGGCCGAGGCGCAGCGCTGGCCGGTCAGTTCACGCAGGCGTGAGTTGGCCGCAACGCCCCCGCCCAGCAGGACGTCCTTGATGCCGTGCTCCCGGCAGGCCAGGACGGCCTTGGAGGAGATGATGTCCACCACGGCTTCCTGGAATGCGGCGGCAATGTCGGCCACCGGGATGTCCTCGCCCCGGGCCTCGAACTGCTCCACGCACCGGGCCACGGCGGTCTTCAGTCCGCTGAAAGACCAGTCGTAGCGGTGCTTGCCCGGCTCCTCGGCCGTGCCCATGTACTTGGGCTGGCTGAGGCCTCGGGGGAAGCGGATGGACTTCGGGTTGCCGGTGCGGGCCACCTTGTCGATGGCCGGTCCGCCGGGGTAGCCCAGGCCCAGGATGCGGGCCACCTTGTCGTAGGCCTCCCCCGCGGCGTCGTCGATGGTGGAGCCCAGCAGCACGACGTCGTCGGTGATGCTGTTGATCCTGAGGATTTCGGTGTGTCCGCCGGATACCAGCAGGGCGCCCAGGTTTTCCGGGAGCTGCGGGGCCTCGTTGCCGTTACTCTCCAGCAGCCCCACGCCCACGTGCGCCACCAGGTGGTTGATGGCGTACAGCGGCTTTCCGGTGGCCACCGCCAGTGCCTTGGCGGCGCAGACTCCCACCATCAGTGCGCCGGCGAGTCCGGGGCCGGAGGTGACGGCGATGGCGTCCACCTCGTCCAGGCTGACGCCGGCGTCGGACAATGCCTGCTCCAGTGTGGGTACGAACGCGTCCAGGTGGGCCCTGGAGGCGATCTCCGGGATGACGCCGCCGAAGCGGACGTGCTCGTCCATGGATGAGGACACGGTGTTGGTCAGGAGCGTGGTCCCGCGAACGATGCCAACGCCGGTCTCGTCGCAGGATGATTCAATGCCCAGGACCAGTGGCTGGGAACGGTTCATCGCTGGCCTCCTTCACGTGTTTCCTCGTCGCCGGTGAGCTGGAGCCTCATGATCAGGGCATCGACGCCGTCGCGGTAGTACCGGGGGCGGACGTGGATCTGCTCGAACCCGAAGCGCAGGTACAGACGTTGCGCCCGCGGGTTGTCCGCGCGGACTTCGAGGAGGAGGTCCGCGGCGTACCGGCGCCGGGCTTCATCGATGAGGGCGGTCAGCAGCGTGCTGCCGATCCCCCGGCCCTCGTAGTCAGGGACGACGGCGATCGTCTGGACGTCCGCGATGGGTTCGATGCACATCAGGCCGGCGTACCCCACAATGCCGTCGGCGCTTTCGGCCACGAGGTAGCGCCGGGTGTCCGGCTGGGCCAGCTCATTCAGGAACATCTGCAGGGGCCAGGCGTCGATGGGGAACAGTTTTTGCTCAAGGACGCTGACGGCGGTTACGTCGTCGAGGGTCATGTCCCGCACGGTAATTCCTGCAGTCCGGAGATCCGGGGTGGTGCTCACAGTGCCCTCTTCCTCGGTCCGGGGACCTGCGCATCGGATTCGCGCAGGTACAGCGGGGTGGAATCCAGGAGGCCGTTGCCGGAGGCCAGCCGGGCCAGCGCGAACTGGCCCAGGTAAAGCGCGTCCGGCTGCTCCTGGGCGAATTCGGGATCTGCGCGCAACGTGTCGGCGTAGAGCCCGGCGCCGGCCCCAAAGGCGGGAAGGTCCGGCAGGTCCGCCGCGAAGCCGACGTGGGGACCGTCCTCGAGCCGGGGCAGCTTCCCCTCGGCAAGGCTGTAGCGGGCCCAGTAGACCTCCTTGCGCCGCGCGTCGGTCACCACCAAAAATTCGGGGACGGCGGCGGTGGACTCAGCCACTTCCAGGGCCACGGCGTCCAGGCTCATCAGGCCGTGAAGGGGCTTGCCCCATACAAAGGACAGGGTGCGCGCCGTTGCAATTCCGGACCGCAGGCCGGTGAACGGGCCGGGCCCCACGCCCACCACCAGGGCGTCGATGTCCTGTCCGGTGACGCCGGCCTCGGCAAGCATCTCCGCGATGCCCGGAGCCAGCACTTCGGCATGGCTGCGGGTGTCCTCGGTGGAGAAGCTGGCAACCACGCCTTCCAGCGCGTCATCCGAAACCAGCGCTGCGCTGGCAACGGCGGAGGTGTCAATGGCGAGGATCAGCATCAGTCTTTCCCTTCCGGGGCGCCGGGCTCTGCTGTCCCGATTTCCGGAGTTCCCGGTTCCGGGGTTCCCAGTTCCGGGGTTCCCGGTTCCGGGGTTCCCAGTTCCGGGGCGGCCGGCCAGCGCGGACCGTACCCGCGCATCACGATGGTGCGGGGCTCGTCGGTGTCTTCCGTATCGAAGTCCAGGGTTCCCGCTCCGTTGCCGGAGGACGTGCCGGCACCGCCGTCGCCCAGAGCAGAGTCGCCCAGTCCAACGGCGCCCAATCGAGCGTCGCCCAATCCAGTGGCGTTGAGTCCGATGGCACGGTGCAGGTCGATTTCGAGCCGGCTGTCGCTCAGGTGCTCCACCCGGTCATGTCCCCATTCGACCACCGTCACGGAGGAGTCCATGGTGTTCTCCAGGTCGATGTCGTCGATCTCGGCGGCCGAGCCCAGGCGGTAGGCGTCCACGTGCACCAGGTCGGGGCCGCCGGGGCGCGGACCGTCGGGCAGGTTGGGATGGATGCGGACCAGGACGAACGTCGGCGAAATGATTCCGGCACGGACGCCGAGCCCCTCCCCCAGCCCCTGGGTGAAGGTGGTTTTCCCGGCCCCCAGCTCGCCGGACAGCACCAGCAGGTCCCCGGCTTCAAGCACCCCTGCGAGGGCGGCGCCAAACGCGTGGGTCTGGTCCGCCGTCGTCGCCGTGAAGGTCTTTTCCCAGTTGGGCACGGCCGGCGGTTCGAAGGCGTTCACGCGGCTCCCTCCGTCGTGTGGAGGGCGGCGGACACGTCCTGTTCGTTGACGAAGCGGCGCGGAACCCGGGGACTGATGCGGGTGACGATCTCGTAGTTGATGGTCCCGGCGGCGCGCGCCCAGTCATCGGCGGTAGGGCCGCCGTCGTCCCCGTTCCCGAACAGCTCGGCCTCGGCACCCAGCAGCCCGGCGCCGGCAGGACCGGCGTCGCCAAGGTCGATCACCATCTGGTCCATGGCGATCCGGCCCACCACGGGGTACGTCCGGCCGGCCACCCGGACGGGGCCACCGGTTGCGATGCGCGGCACGCCGTCGGCGTAGCCCATGGGGATGAGGGCCAGGGTGTTGCGGCCGCTGGTGTGGTAGCGGAGGCCGTAGGACACGCCTTGCCCGTCCGGCACCTCCTTGCATTGGGACACCAGGGTCCGGAGCGTCATGGCGGGGCGGAGCCCGAGCTCCGCGGAGGTCTGGCCGTCAAAGGGCGAGAGCCCGTAAATGCCCAGGCCTGCGCGGACCAGGTCGAAGTGGGTGTCCGGCCGGGAGAGCGTGGCGGGGGTGTTGGCCAGGTGCCGGACTTCCGGGTCCACACCGGCGTCTTCGGCAACAGCCAGGGCTTCGCGGAATGCCGCCAGCTGCTGGTCGGTTTCGGGCCGCTCCGGCTCATCCGCGACGGCCAGATGCGAGAAGATGCCCACCACGCGCAGCAGCCCCTGGTCCTGGTACTCCATGGCTTCGCCCACCAGGTGGTCCCAGGTATCGAGGGTGGCGCCGTTGCGTCCCAGGCCGGTGTCCACTTTCAGGTGGATGCGGGCGGGGCGCTCCTGCTCCCGGGCTGCCGCCACGATGCGTTCGAGTTCCCACCCCGAGCAGCCGATGTCGACGCCGGCGGCCACCGCGGCCCCGAAGTTGCTGTCCACGGTGTGCAGCCAGGCGAGCAGTGGCGCGTCGATGCCGGCGGCCCGCAATGCAAGGGCTTCGGAGATGTGCGCAACGCCCAGCCAGGCGGCGCCGGCTTCGATTGCTGCCCGCGCCACGGGAACGGCGCCGTGCCCGTAGGCATCGGCCTTGACGACGGCCATGACTTTCGCCGGGGACGCGGCGGCGGCGAGCCGGCGGACGTTGTGGCGGATGGCCTCAAGGTCGATCACGGCGGACCGCTCGTGGCGGGGGTCCTGTCCGGGGGCAGCGCTGAATTCACCGGTTGTTGCGGGGTAAGTCACCTTAGTGATTCTAGTGCTGGCACTTCTTGCCGAATAATCACGGCCGGGCAGGCGGGATTCCGGAACAGGCGGCTGGCCTGAGGCCGTCGCCGAGGGCGCCTCCTGACTGGGATGCTGCCCCGGGCGGCACGGCGCGGCACGTACGTCGGTCAGGCGTCCGAAAGGTGCGCGATGGTCGCAGCCGCCCTGCGCTGCGCCGCCAGCGGGACGTCCTGGATGATCTCCGCGAGGAACCCGAAGCGCCGCAACCACTGGCTCATCTGCCGTTCGGGGCGGGCGTTGGCGCGTTTCCACCAGTCGGCGATGTCCCCCCAGCCGGGGGCCGCTAGCGATCCTCCCACCTCCTGCACGGCCAGCGAGGCGCACAGGTTGGCAAAGCGCAGCCTGTTGCCCAGCGGCCAGCCGGCCAGGCTGCCCACAATGAATGCGGCGTCGAAGCAGTCACCGGCTCCGGTGGGATCGAACGCCTTCACAGGTAGGGACGGCACCCACTCCTCCTCCCCCGTCTCCGAATCCACCGCCATGGCGCCCTGCGGCCCGAGTGTCACCACGGCCACCGGGACCCGGTCCGCCAGCGCGTACAGGGCGCTCCACGCATCGTCCTTGCCGGTGAAGGCCATGGCCTCGCGCTGGTTGGGCAGGAACGCGTGGAAGTACTGTAGGTTCTCGAGCCGGACGGGCGCCCATTCCCCGGTGGGGTCCCAGCCGACGTCGCCGAACAACTTCACCCCTGCCTTGTGCGCCGCCTTCGCCCAGGGCTCCACCTCAACCCCCACTTCCGCAATGCCGGCGAGCGCCGGAGGAGGGTTGCCGATCAGTTCCGAGGAGGTCACCGGAGCGGCGTGCCCGTGGGTCACCATGGACCGGTCCTTTTCCACGCAGAGCGAGACGGTTACCGGTGAGTGCCAGCCGGGGACGCGGCGGGACAGGCTGAGGTCCACGTGTTCCTGGCTGGAGAGGATTTTCCAGTTGAAGTCGCCGTAGCCGTCGTCACCAAACGCGGCTGCCAGGCCGGTCCGGAGTCCCAGGCGGGCGGCGGCGATTGCCTGGTTGGCCACGCCGCCGGGGCAGCTGCCCATGCCGTCGCTCCAGATTTCGGTGCCGGGCTCCGGGCTGTGGGGAAGACCTGTGAAAATGATGTCCTGGAACACCGTTCCGGCCAGGAGGAGGTCAAACCCGGGTTCGGAGGGCGAGCGGACGCCGGCCAGTGGGTCGAAAGGCCGGGCTGGGATCGCTTCCATGTCCGGCACGATACGCCCTGCCGCGGACATCCGATAGTGGACGCCCTGCTTTGCGCCAGGGACAAGCCAATCCGGGCCTAGACTGCTGGTTATGCGGCTTCTGATTGCCGGCGGCGGGGGTTTCCGGGTGCCGCTCATCTACCGGGCACTGGTCTCGGGACGCTTTGCCGGCCTGGCCACAGAACTGGTGCTGTACGACGTCGACCCCGCCCGCCTCGACGCCGTCACCGCCGTGCTGCGGAGCATGCCCGCCGGACCGGGTGCGCCTCTTCCGGTCCGCGCCTCCACCAGCCTTCCGGACGCCCTCGCAGGAACGCAGATGGTGTTCGCCGCCATCCGCCCCGGCGGCACCGCCGGCCGGGTGGCAGATGAACGGGTGGCCCAGGACCTCGGGCTGCTGGGTCAGGAAACCACTGGGGCCGGGGGCATCTCCTACGCACTGCGGACCATCCCGCGCATGCTGGAACTTGCCCGGCTGATGAAGGACCACTGTCCCGAGGCGTGGCTGATCAACTTCACCAATCCGGCCGGCATGGTCACCGAGGCGCTGCTTCCCGTGCTGGGCCGCCGGGCCATCGGCATCTGCGACTCGGCGGGCGGCCTGGTGTACCGCGCCGCGCATGCGGCCGGATTGGCGCTGCCTGAGGGACGGCTCGACGGCGTGGGCTACTACGGGCTGAACCACCTGGGCTGGCTCTACCGGCTGGAGTCCGCCGGGCGGGACGTGCTTCCGGACCTGCTCGCCGACCCCCGCGCCCTGCAGTCCTTTGAGGAAGGAAGGTTGTTCCCGCAGCCCTTCCTGGCGAGCCTTGGCGCGCTGCCCAACGAGTACCTGTACTACTACTACCGTGCAGGGGAAGCACGGCAGGCAATGCAGGCGATGGCCAGCACCCGCGGGGAGACCATCCACAGCCAGCAACAGGAGCTGTATCCGCGGCTGGCCGCTGCCGGTGGGGATGCGTTCCGCCTATGGGAGGAGGCACGGCGGTCCCGTGAGGAAGGCTACCTGGCCGAGGCCCGGGCCGAAGGCGAACACCGGGACGAGGACGATCTGGCCGGCGGCGGCTATGAACGCGTCGCACTGGCCGCGATGAGCGCCCTTTCCCGGGGAGGCACCACGCAGTTGATCCTCAACACCCGAAACTCCCTGCCCGAGGCAGCCGACCCCGCCGCGGCTGAAGCAGCCGAACCCCGGGCCGCCATCCCCGGGCTGCCGGCGGACGCCGTCGTCGAACTTCCCTGCACGGTAACCCCCGACGGCGCGCTGCCGCTGCCCCAGCAGGCACCGCCGGAATCGAAGCGTGAGCTGCTTAACCGGGTCAAGGACGTCGAACGGCTCACGGTCCGGGCCGCCACGGACGGCAACCGGGATGCCGCCCTGCAGGCCTTCGCCCGCCATCCGCTGGTGGACTCGGCGGACCTGGCCGGACAGCTCCTGGCCGGTTACGAGCACGCTTTCCCTGCCCTGCGGGAGCTGTGGGCGGGGCCAGGAGTTAACACACATCGGCCAGCGTGAGGGGAGGGAGTAGTGTTTTATCGAATGCGCACTGAACCGGCGGCCACTCGCGCCGGCGGCCGGAAGGAGGTCCCGTGGCATTGATCCGCAGGGTCGCTTTGCTCTCCCTCCACACCTCCCCCATGGAGCAGCCCGGGTCCGGTGATGCGGGCGGGATGAACGTCTACATCCGGGAACTGGCGTCCGCCTTGGCCGAGGCGGGCGTGGAAGTCGAGATCTTCACCCGCGCCACCTCGGCCGGCCAGCCCGCCGTCGAACATCCCGACCCCGGGGTCTGCGTGCACAACGTCCTGGCCGGCCCGCCAAAAAAGATTCCCAAGGAAGAGCTTCCCGGCCTGCTGCACAGCATGGTGGCCGAGATTGAACAGATCCGCCGGCGGCAGCCGCACGGCCGTTACGACGTCATCCATTCGCACTATTGGGTGTCCGGGATCGCCGGCCTGGAGCTGTCCGAACTGTGGGGCGTCCCGCTGGTGCATACCATGCACACCATGGCGAAGGTCAAGAACCTGCTGCTGGAGTCCGGCGAGCAACCCGAGCCGCGGCGGCGCGAGCTCGGCGAGCACCGCATCGTGGACGGCGCGGAGCGGCTGATCGCGAACACCAGCTCGGAGGCAGCGGAACTGGTGTCGCACTACGGAGCCACGTACGACCGCATCGACATCGCCCCGCCGGGTGTGGACCTCAGTACGTTCACGCCGGCGTTCCGGACCAGGTCCAGGGCCGAGCGCGGCGTTGCGCCGGGCACATTCCATCTGCTGTTCGCGGGGCGCATCCAGCGGCTGAAAGGTCCCCAGATTCTGGTCAAAGCAGCCGCCCTGCTCCGGCGCCGGCGGCCGGATATCGATCTCCGGCTCACCATTTTGGGGTCGCTGAGCGGAAACAAGGAGTTCAACCTGCGGCGGCTGGTTGCCGAGGCGGAAATGGACGACGTCGTCACGCAGCTTCCGCCGGTGAAGGCACCGGAGCTTGCGGCCTGGTTCCGCGCGGCTGACGTTGTGGTGATGCCTTCCTTCAGCGAATCGTTCGGACTCGTGGCCCTCGAGGCCCAGGCCTGCGGCACCCCCGTGGTGGCCACCCGGGTGGGCGGACTGTCGCGGGCCATCTTCCACGGCCGGACCGGGCTGCTGGTCGACGGGCACCACGCCGCCGACTGGGCTGACGCACTCGAAGCCCTGTACGACGATCCCGCCACCCGCGAGGACATGGGACGCGCCGCCGCCATCCGTGCCCAGAACTCCGGCTGGGCCCGCACGGCCGCCATCACGCTCGAAAGCTACCATGCCGCCGTCGACCGCCACGTGGGGCCCCGGCTCGTCCCGGCCGTTCCCGCATCCTGATTTTTTCTTGCGGGTGCTGGTGCTCCGGGGCTGTTAGTTTTGGGGCAGGTGCTCCGGCAGGTTCGTGGCGCCAGCCGCTCCAGGAAAGGACAAGGATGTCTGATTTCCCTACCGACCTCGAGATCGCGCGCGCAGCCCGTATCCGGCCCATCGGGGAGATCGCTGCCGCTGCCGGGATCAATGCCGAAGCCGTTGAGCAGTACGGGCGGTTCAAGGCGAAGATCGATCCCGCCCGGCTGGACGCCCCGCCTCCCGCCGGGAAGGTAGTGCTGGTCTCGGCCATGTCCCCCACCCCGGCCGGTGAAGGGAAATCCACCACCACCGTTGGCCTTGCCGACTCGCTGGCCCGGGCCGGACACAGGGTGATGATCGCGCTCCGGGAGCCCTCGCTGGGCCCGGTCCTGGGCATGAAGGGCGGTGCCACCGGAGGCGGCTACTCGCAGGTGCTGCCGATGGACGAGATCAACCTCCACTTCACCGGCGATTTCCATGCCATCACGTCGGCCAACAATGCGCTGATGGCCCTGGTGGACAACCACATCTACCAGGGCAACCAGCTGAATATCGATCCCCGGCGCATGACGTTCAAGCGCGTCCTGGACATGAACGACAGGGCCCTGCGCGAGGTGGTCATCGGCCTTGGCGGGCCCACCCAGGGAGTCCCCCGGCAGGACGGCTTCGACATCACGGTTGCATCCGAAATCATGGCGGTGTTCTGCCTCGCCACGGACCTGGCCGACCTCCGGGAACGGCTGGGAAAGATCACGTTCGGGTACACGTTTGACCGCTCTCCCGTGACTGTTGCCGATCTTGGCGTCCAAGGTGCCCTGGCACTGCTGTTGAAGGAGGCCATCAAGCCCAACCTGGTGCAGACCATCGCGGGCACGCCGGCGTTGGTCCACGGCGGTCCGTTTGCGAACATCGCGCACGGCTGCAATTCCCTGATCGCTACGCAGACTGCGCGCCGGCTGGCGGACATCGTGGTGACCGAAGCCGGGTTCGGCGCTGATCTTGGTGCTGAAAAGTTCATGGACATCAAGGCCCGCGTTGGCGGCCTGGCGCCGTCCGCCGTCGTGGTGGTGGCCACGGTGCGGGCCCTGAAGATGCAGGGCGGGGTGGCCAAGGACCAGCTGACCCGGCCGGACCCGGCGGCCCTGGAGGCGGGGGTGGCGAACCTGCGCCGGCATGTGCGGAACGTGGAGAAGTTCGGCGTCACCCCGGTGGTTGCCATCAACCGGTTTTCCTCCGATACCCAGGAGGAGCTCGACTGGCTGCTGGCGTGGTGCGCCGCCGAGGGTGTTCCCGCCGCTGTTGCAGACGTCTGGGGGCGTGGTGGAGGCGGGGACGGGGGCGACGAACTGGCCGCGTTGGTTGCGCAGGCGGTGACCCGGCCCAGCAGTTTCCGGCACCTTTATTCGCTGGAACTGTCTGTGGAGGACAAGATCCGGACCATCGTGCAGGAGATCTACGGGGCGGACGGGGTGGATTTTTCGGTCCCGGCACTGAAGCGGCTGGCCGATATCGAGCGGAACGGCTGGGGCGGCATGCCGGTGTGCATGGCCAAGACCCAGTACTCCTTCACCGACGACGCCTCCCGGCTGGGCGCCCCCAAGGGTTTCACCATCCACGTGCGCGACCTGCTGCCCAAGACCGGAGCCGGGTTTATCGTGGCGCTGACCGGTGCTGTAATGACGATGCCCGGCCTACCCGCCGTCCCGGCCGCCCTGCGCATGGACGTGGACGACGCCGGCAACCCCGTAGGCCTCACCTAACCTAACCCCCGTTGCTCTATCAGTTAGAGCTCTTAAAACTGGGTTATACGAGCTCTAACTGATAGCGCATCGGGGGGTGTGGATAACTTCTGCGGGCCGCCCGAAGCCCGGGTGAGAATGTTGCGCATGCGCCCTTCGTCTCCCTTGCCGATAAACCTTGCTTCTGCCCCCTTCACAGTGCACGAGGCACGGGCAGCGAGTTTGAGCAGTGGGCGGCTCCGCTCATCGGACCTGGCTTCGGCCGGGCGTCTTCTCTACCTGCCCGCGGGCTGGGAGTTCGAGCTTGCCGGTTTAGCACGGGCGCTCAGCGCCGCTACTCCCGGAGCGTGGATTTCCCATGTGACGGCGGCAGTTCTGCTGGGCTTCTGGCTTCCTGCCCGGTTCCGGGACTGCCGCGATCTTCACCTGAGCAAACCCAAGGTCCTGCCTCCAGTACGCCGTCAAGGAGTGGTGGGGCACACGGTGTTGGCGTTCGAGGACGAAATAACCGTGTGGGAGGGAATTCGTATGTCAACGCCGGCGCGAACTTGGCTGGACCTTGCCCGTGTTGTCCCATTGGCGGATCTTGTGGCCGTCGGAGACCAGTTGGTCCGTCACCCCCGGCCCGGCCTGGAGCTGCGGACAGAGCCTTGGTCCAACCTTCCCGAGCTGCAACGGATGCTGACCCGGCACACGAAGCTGCAGGGCATTGTTAAGGCCCGCGCCGCCCTCGAACTGATTCGCCCCGGGGCGGACTCCGCCCCCGAGACATTCCTGCGGTTGGCGCTGACAGAGGCGGGGCTCCCCGAGCCCGAACTGCAGATCCGGATCGTCCCAGGAGACCCTTATTCGCCCGCAGCGGACATGGGGTACCGGCTGCAGCGGATTGCCATCCAGTACGACGGCGGCCATCACCTTACGCGGGAACAACAGTCCCGGGACAATCACCGGGATGAGCGTTTCCATTCAGCAGGGTGGCGATATTTCAAGTTCAACGCCGACGACCTGGCACAAGACTTCCGCAGGGCAGTCGGCAAGGTCCGGATGGCCCTGAAGCACGGTTAAACGAAAGATGCCCTATCACCCTTGGTTCCTAAACAAAGGTTTTGGGGACCAAAAGTGATAGGGCATCTGAGGGGGGGGTTAGCGCTCCAGGTCGCCGCGGATGAAAGCTTCGACCTTTTCGCGGGCGAGGTCGTCGTTGAACTGCTCCGGCGGGGACTTCATGAAGTAGCTCGAGGCGGACAGCAGCGGGCCGCCGATGCCGCGGTCCAGGCCGATCTTGGCGGCGCGGATGGCGTCGATGATCACGCCGGCGGAGTTGGGCGAGTCCCAGACTTCCAGCTTGTATTCGAGCGACACGGGGGCGTCGCCGAAGTTGCGGCCCTCGAGGCGGACGAAGGCCCACTTGCGGTCGTCGAGCCACTGGACGTAGTCGGACGGGCCGATGTGGACGTCCTTGGCGGCCAGTTCGGCCTCGACGTTGGAGGTGACGGCCTGGGTCTTTGAGATCTTCTTGGACTCGAGGCGGTCGCGCTCCAGCATGTTCTTGAAGTCCATGTTGCCGCCGACGTTCAGCTGGTACGTGCGGTCCAGGGTGACGCCGCGGTCTTCGAAGAGCTTTGCCATGACGCGGTGGGTGATGGTGGCGCCGATCTGGCTCTTGATGTCGTCGCCCACGATCGGGACACCGGCGGCGGTGAACTTGTCAGCCCACTCCTTGGTGCCGGCGATGAAGACGGGCAGGGCGTTGACGAAGGCCACGCCGGCGTCGATGGCGCACTGGGCGTAGAACTCGGCTGCTTCCTGGGAGCCAACGGGCAGGTAGCAGACCATGACGTCAACCTTGGCGTCCTTGAGGGCCTGCACCACGTCAACGGGTTCCTCGGTGGACTGCTCGATGGTCTCGAGGTAGTACTTGCCCAGGCCGTCCAGGGTGTGGCCGCGCTGGACGGTGACGCCGGTGGGCGGGACGTCGGCGATCTTGATGGTGTTGTTTTCGCTGGCCAGGATTGCGTCGGCGAGGTCGTTGCCGACCTTCTTGCCGTCCACATCGAATGCTGCGACGAACTCGACGTCACCCACGTGGTACTGGCCGAACTCAACGTGCATCAGGCCCGGGATGGTGGCCTTGGGGTCAGCGTCCTTGTAGTACTGGACGCCCTGGACCAGCGATGCGGCGCAGTTGCCTACGCCGACGATTGCGACACGGATCGGATGTGAAGACACGGAACTCCTTTAAAGACAAATGTCAGCCGGCCGGGTGCGTCGGGGAGAGTGCGACGGCGGCCGGCTGGTACGGCGCCGCGCGGCGCCTTTTCATAGTACCTAACAGAGCGGGACCGGGCTTTGTTCCGCCGGTCCCGCCCCGTAACGATTCCGGGCTGTCAGACGGGCTGCTTCCACAGGTTGATGTCCGATTCCACGGCGAATTCGTCGATGGACGCCAGCTCCTCGGACGTGAAGTCCAGGTTCTTGATGGCGGACAGCGTGTCCTCAAGCTGGCGGACGCTGGATGCGCCGATCAGCGCCGATGTCACAGGTGACCCCTTCGGCTGGGGACGCAGGATCCACGCGACGGCCATCTGCGCCAGCGACTGCCCACGGCCTTCGGCGATGGCGTGCAGCCCCCGGATCCGGGCGAGCTTGTCGTCGGTGATGGCTTCCTCGGAGAGGAACCGGGCCTTCGCGGCGCGCGAGTCGGTGGGGATGCCGTTGAGGTACCGGTCGGTGAGCATGCCCTGCGCCAGCGGCGAGAACGCGATGGAGCCGGCGCCCACCTGGTCCAGTGCCTCATACAGGTTGGGCGACCCGTCCTCCGTCCACCGGTTGAGCATGGAGTAGCTGGGCTGGTGGATGAGCAGCGGCGTCCCGAGTTCCTTCAGGATGCGGGCCGCCTCGATGGTCTGCTCCGGAGTGTAGGACGAGATGCCGGCATAGAGGGCCTTGCCGGAGCGGACGGCGTAATCCAGGGCGCCCATGGTTTCTTCCATCGGGGTTTCCGGATCCGGGCGGTGGCTGTAGAAGATGTCCACGTAGTCCAGGCCCATGCGCTGCAGGGACTGGTCCAGGCTGGAGATCAGGTACTTGCGGGAGCCCCATTCACCGTACGGGCCGGGCCACATGTAGTAGCCGGCCTTGGTGGAGATGATGAGTTCGTCGCGGTAAGGCTTGAAATCGTCCTGCAGGTGCCGGCCGAAGTTCGTCTCGGCCGAACCGTCCGGCGGGCCGTAGTTGTTGGCCAGGTCGAAGTGGTTCACGCCAAGGTCGAAGGCGCGGCGAAGAATGGCGCGCTGTTCATCGAAACGCTTGTCGTCGCCGAAGTTGTGCCATAGGCCCAAGGAGATGGCCGGAAGTTTCAGTCCGCTGCGGCCAACGCGGCGGTAGGGCATGGATTCGTAGCGGTCCTCCGCTGCAGAAAAAGTCATACGTTCCATCCTGCCAGTTGTGACCGGCACTACATTACAACGTGAGAGAAGTTACGCCGCGGGCTGACAATCGACCCGCGGCGCAACGTCGGAAAACGTCAGGACTTGAGAATTGCCGCGCTCCACGGCGCGAGGGCCAGGGACTCACCCTCCAGGGCGGTCCCGTCGTCCGTTGCCAGCAGGACAGTCCCGCGGGCATCGTCCAGGCGGACCTTCGCGTCAGAGAAGTTCAACAGCACCTCCACCGTCCCGCGGCGGAACCGGAGCCAGCGCTCGTCGTCGTCGAACGCCACTTCCGTCTCCTCGAAGCCGAGCCCGGCAAGTTCCGCATGCTCGCGGCGCAGCGCGGTCAGGGACCGGTACAGCTCCAGCAGCCGGGCGTGGTCGCCAACGGAGGCTTCGTCCCACTTCAGTTTGGACCGGCGGAAGGTTTCCGGGTCCTGGGGATCGGGGACGACGGCGGGATCCCACCCCATGCGTTCGAACTCCTTGATCCTGCCCTCGGCGGTGGCTTTGCCGAGTTCGGGTTCCGGGTGGGAGGTGAAGAACTGCCACGGGGTGCTGGCCGCGAATTCCTCGCCCATGAACAGCATGGGCGTGAACGGCGATGTGAGCGTGAGCACCGCGGCCAGGGCCAGCTGCCCGTGGGACAGCGACTGCGAAGGCCTGTCCCCCGTAGCCCGGTTGCCGATCTGGTCGTGGTTCTGGTTGCACACCACCAGCGCCGCGGGGTGCACCAGGGAGGTGTTGATGGGCCGGCCATGGTGGCGCCCCCGGAAGCTGGAGTAGCTGCCGTCGTGCAGGAAGCCGTCCTTGAGGACCTTGGCCAGGACCGCCAGCGACTCAAAGTCCGAGTAGTATCCGGTGGTTTCGCCGCTGACGTTGACGTGGACCGCGTGGTGGTAGTCGTCGCTCCACTGCCCGGCGAGCCCGTAGCCGTTGACGTCCCGCGGGTACAGCAGGCGCGGGTTGTTCAGGTCCGACTCCGCGATCAGCGTCTTGGGCAGGCCCGTTTCCGCTGACACCGCGTCCCCCAGGGCACCGAATTCCTCCAGGATGTGCACGGCGCGCTCGTCCCGCAGGGCGTGCACCGCGTCGAGGCGGAGCCCGTCCACGTGGTAATCCCGCAGCCACAGGGCCGCGTTGTCCAGGATGTACTCCCGGACCACGTCGGAGCCGGGCCCGTCCAGGTTGACGGAGTCGCCCCACGTGTTGGCGTCGCCCTGTTTCAGGTACGGGCCGAACTTCGGCAGGTAGTTGCCGCTGGGACCGAGGTGGTTGTAGACCACGTCCTGGATGACGCCGAGCCCCGCCGCGTGGGCGGCATCGACGAACCGCTGGTACGCGGCCGGTCCGCCGTAGCCCTCATGGACGGCGTACCACTGCACGCCGTCGTAGCCCCAGTTGTGGGTGCCGTTGAAGCCGTTGACGGGCAGCAGTTCCACGAAGTCGACGCCGAGGTCCGCCAGGTAGCCCAGCTTTTCCGCTGCGGCATCCAAGGTTCCCTCCGGCGTGAAGGTGCCGACGTGGAGTTCATAGATGACCGACCCCTTCAGCTCCTTGCCGCGCCAGCCGGCGTCCTGCCAGGAGTGGCTGGCCGGATCGAACGTCCTGGAGAGCTCATGGACGCCGGACGGAAGGCGCCGGGACCGCGGATCTGGCACCGGGGTGGTGTCGCCGTCGAGCAGGTAGCCATAGTCCACCTCGCCGCCGGCCGGGGCGTCGGGCGCGGACCACCACCCTTCGGTGCCCGGCGCCGTCTCCTTTTTCTGCATGGGGTACTGCCGGCCGTCCGCCAGCAGGGTCACGGACGTGGCGTCGGGGGCCCAGACGTCGAAGCGTTCGGGTCCAACGTTGACCAGGGTCATGCCTTCTCTCCATCCACCGGTATCAGCAAAGCCACCGGGTAGGTACCCAGGACGTCCGCCACCGAAACGGTGCCGGGTCCGTAGCCGGCCCCGGTCAGTTCGTCACGCATGGGAACGGTAAGTTCGACGGCGGTGTCCCGCCAGCCGCCGTCCGCTTCCAGTCCGGCGGGGAGCCGGGTGGCCAGCGTCAGGGCGCCGACGGAGCCTTCGGAGGCACCCCGGTGGAACGCCAGGAGGTTGCCGGCAGCCGCTCCTGTGACCGAAACGGGGGTGTAGCCCTGGAACAGTTCCGGCCTGTCCCGGCGGAGGCGGAGCGCCCGGGAGGTGGCCAGGAGCTTGCTTGCCTCCGTCCCGGCTTCCGGCAACGTCCCGCCGTCGATCCTTGCCAGCTCTTCCCGGCGGAGCGCGAAGTCCACGGGCCGCCGGTTGTCCGGGTCGGTCAGGGAGCGTTCCCAGAACTCACTGCCCTGGTAAACGTCAGGCACACCCGGCATGGTGAGCTGGACCAGCTTCGCGGACAGGGAGTTGGAGGCGGCGTACGCGTCGATCCGTGCCACGAACTCCTCCACCACCTTGGTGACCCGGGCGTCGTCGAACGCCGCATCCACGGCGGTTTTGACGGCGGACTCAAAGTCCTCGTCCGGCTGCGTCCACTTCGTGGAGTTGCCGGCTTCCCGGGCTGCCTTCTCCGCGTACCCCTGCAGCCGTTCACGGCTGGCAGGCCATGCCCCGATGACGGCCTGCCACAGCAGGTTCTCGTAGGGGCCGTCCGGGATCGGCGCCAGTTCCCGGAGCGTGTCCAGGGTGGCGGTCCATTCCTGCGGAAGCTCCGCGATGACGGAGATCCGCGCCCGGGCATCCTCGCTGCGCTTGGTGTCATGGGTGGACATGGTGGTCATGGACAGCGGCAGGTCCTCCTGCCGGCGGCGCATCCGGTGGTGGAACTCCTCCGTGGACACCGAGAACTCGGTGGGTTCGGCCCCCACCTCGGTGAGCGTGCCCAGCCGGGTGTAGCGGTAGAACGCAGTGTCCTCCACGCCCTTGGCCATCACCATGCCGGAGGTCTGCTGGAACCGGACGGCGATTGCGTTCGAGGGGTCCAGGAGCAGCGGCAGCAGTGTCCCCACCGCAACAGCAAGGTCCGGCCGGTGTTCAGCCGCGGACTCGCATGCTTCCTTCAGAACCTCGGCGCCGGTGGGCAGGTAGGTCCGGTACACCGGGAAGGACGCGATGATCTCGGCGATGGCATCCGCTGCCTGCTCCACAGAAAGTCCGTGGGATTCGGGTACCAGCCGGGCCAGGCGAAGCACCTCGGACCGCAGGATGCCGTCGGCGATCATGCGCTTGGTGCCGCGGATCATTTCCGCGTAGTCCGCCGGACTCCCTGACCCGCGAAGGGACGCATCCAGCGCATCCAAAGCGGCCTGCCCGGCGGGGTCCACGAAGACCCGGTCCACGTCCGCCAGGGCGTCATACCCGGTGGTTCCTTCGCAGGAGAACTCGCCCGGCAGGACCTCCCCCGGCTCCAGGATCTTTTCCACCAGGACATAGGCCCCGCCGGTGAGGTCCTTGAGCCAGCGCAGGTAGCCGGCCGGATCGGCGAGCCCGTCCGGGTGGTCCACGCGGAGCCCGTCAACCAGCCCGTCGCGGAACCAGCGGCCGACCTCGGCATGGGCTTCCTCGAAGACCTGCGGGGTCTCCACCCGGATGCCCGCCAGCGTGGTGACGGCGAAGAAGCGCCGGTAGTTCAGCTCGGCGTCGGCGCGGCGCCAGTCCATCAGCTCGTAGTGCTGGCGGCTGTGCACCTCCTGCGGGGAATCCCCTTCGGTGTACGTGCCGGCTGCGAGCGGAAAGCGGTGGTCGTAGTAGCGGAGTTCGCCATCCACAACTTCCAGCTTGTCGAGGTCCGCATCGGAGCCAAGCATGGGCAGCCGGATCTTTCCGCCGCCCAGGTCCCAGTCGACGTCGAAAGCTTCGGCGTAGCGTGAGCCGCGCCCTTCCTTCAGGAGGGACCACCACCACGGGTTCTGGGCCGGTGTGGCAACGCCCACGTGGTTGGGGACGATATCCACCAGGACACCCATGCCGTGCTCGCGGGCAGCCTTGGACAGGGCCAGCAGCCCCTCGGGGCCGCCACGGTCCGGGTCCACCGCGGAGGGGTCGGTCACGTCATAGCCGTGGTCCGAGCCCTTTTCCGCGGTGAGGATGGGCGAGAGGTACACCCAGTCAACGCCAAGCGATTTCAGGTACGGGACCTGCTCCGCGGCGTCGAACAGGGTGAAACCCTGGCGGATCTGCAGCCGGTAGGTGGATGCCGGGACCCTCACTTCTTCGAAGCCTTCCGCTCCCCGATCTTCGTGGTCTTTCCGGGTTCCGCCACTGCCGGTGTGCTGATGGTCTCCGTCTCGCTGCTGGAGGTCTGGGTCAGCGCGGCAAGGGAGGCTGCCACGGAGTGGTCGGGCTCCACCTCGGGAACGGTGTGCGCCCGGAGGACCACCAGGGACTTGGCCTCAACGGGCAGCGGCTGCCCGGCGGAGACGGGCTCGGTGTCCGCGTTCTGCCCGGCCGTGTCGATGATGACGTCCCAGGCCGGAGCGAACTCGTCGGAGGGAAGCGTGAACTTCACCGTGTCATCGTGGGCGTTGAAGTACAGCAGGAAGTTCACGTCCGTGATCCGGCGGCCGCGGCTGTCCTTGCCCTGGATGCCGTTGCCGTTGAGGAACACGCCAACGGAGCGGCCGAACCCGCTGTCCCAGGCTTCGGGCTTCATGGTTTCGCCGTCGGGATCGAGCCAGACGATGTCCGGCAGGCGTTCGCCCTGGCCACGCAGGACGGGCCGGCCGTCGAAGAAGCGGCTGCGGCGGAAGGTGGGGTGCTTGGCGCGGAGGGCGTTAACAGCGGCGGTGAACTCGACCAGCGGCTGGTCGATGGTCTCCCAGTTGATCCAGGTCAGTTCCGAGTCCTGGCAATAGCCGTTGTTGTTGCCCTGCTGGGTGCGGCCCATCTCGTCGCCGTGCAGGAGCATGGGCACGCCCTGGGACAGCAGCAGCGAGGCAATGAAGTTCCGCTGCTGGCGGGCCCGCAGCGACAGGACCTCGGGATCATCCGTGGGGCCCTCAACGCCGCAGTTCCAGGAGCGGTTGTGGGATTCGCCGTCGTTGTTGCCCTCGCCGTTGGCGTCATTGTGCTTCTCGTTGTAGGACACCAGGTCCGACAGGGTGAAGCCGTCATGCGCGGTGACGAAGTTGATGGACGCCACGGGGCGGCGGCCTGAATGTTCGTAGAGGTCCGCCGAACCGGTGATGCGGGAGGCGAATTCGCCCAGCGTTGCAGGCTCGCCGCGCCAGAAGTCGCGGACGGTGTCGCGGTACTTGCCGTTCCATTCCGTCCACTGCGGCGGGAAGTTGCCCACCTGGTAGCCGCCGGGGCCAACGTCCCACGGCTCGGCGATGAGCTTGACCTGCGAGACTACCGGGTCCTGCTGGATGAGTTCGAAGAAGGTGGACAGCTTGTCCACGTCGTAGAACTCGCGGGCCAGGGTGGAGGCGAGGTCAAAGCGGAAACCGTCAACGTGCATCTCGGTGACCCAGTAGCGCAGCGAGTCCATAAGCAGCTGCAGGGAGTGCGGCTGGCGGACGTTCAGCGAGTTGCCGGTGCCGGTGTAGTCCATGTAGTGCTTTTCGTCGCCCTCCATCAGCCGGTAGTAGGCGGCGTTGTCGATGCCCTTGAAGGACAGCGTGGGGCCCAGGTGGTTGCCTTCGGCGGTGTGGTTATAGACCACGTCCAGGATGACTTCGATGCCGGCCTTGTGCAGCGAGCGGACCATGGCCTTGAAGTCCTGGACCTGCTGGCCGGTGTCGCCCGTGGAGCTGTAGGTGTTCTGCGGCGCGAAGAAGCCGATGGTGTTGTAGCCCCAGTAGTTGTTCAGGCCCTTGTCCTGCAGCGTGCCGTCATTGACGAACTGGTGCACGGGCATGAGCTCGATGGCGGTGACGCCAAGCTTCTGCAGGTGGGAGATGACGGCGGGATGCGCCACGCCGGCGTAGGTTCCGCGCTGTTCCTCGGGGATCTCCGGGTGCAGCTGGGTAAGGCCCTTGACGTGGGCTTCGTAGATCACGGACTGGTGGTACGGGATCCGCAGGTTCTGGTCGCCGTCCCAGTCGAAGAACGGGTTGATGACCACTCCGAGCATCATGTGGCTGGCGGAGTCCTCATTGTTGATCGAGTCCTCTTCGCCCAGGTTGTAGGTGAACAGGGACGGGTCCCAGTCAACCTGGCCGTGGATGGCCTTGGCGTAGGGGTCCAGCAGGAGCTTGTTGGGGTTGAAGCGGTTGCCGGACGCGGGGTCGTAGGGCCCGTGGACGCGGTAGCCGTACTTCTGGCCGGGCTGGATCTGCGGGATGTAGCAGTGCCACACGTAGCCGTCCACTTCATCCAGCGTGATGCGGGTTTCCTTGCCGTCATCGTCGAAGAGGCACAGTTCCACTTTTTCTGCTCGTTCGCTGAACAGGGCAAAGTTGGTGCCGGTTCCGTTGTACGTGGCGCCAAGGGGATAAGCCGATCCGGGCCAGACTTCCATAATGCTCCTCATTTCTTGGTCGGCAACAGGGGACATCGGAACGTCCCTGCCGCCCATGCGAACTAGTGCCTACCGTAGTGGGTGGCTGTGACTATTACGTTTCCGGAGTCCAGAGTTACTAAGCATGCTGACATTACCCCACGTTTCAGCTATGGCATCGGCAATTCCGCCAGCAGCGATCGGCCCGCCAAAGGAAACGTCCGACGCCGCCGTCCCGGCTTTACCGTGCAGCGCCGCCCCCAGCGCGGCAATCGCAGCCCACCGGCCGTCGTCGTCAACGTCCAGGGAACGGAAGCGCCCGACGTCGGGACCTGCCTGGGCGAGCAGCGCACCGATGACGCCGGCCAGGACGTCGCCGCTGCCGGCGGTGGCGAGCCACGGGGTCCCGTCCGCCTGGCTGTATACGGCGCCGCCGGGCGTGGCCACGAGGGTGGTCGCGCCCTTGAGCAGGACCGTTGCTCCGGTAACGGCGGCGGCGCGTCGGGCGGCGTCGAGAGTACCTGCTTCCACGGATTCCCGGTCATCCACGCCTCCCAGCCGATGCAGGAGCGAGGCGAGTTCGCCGGCGTGCGGGGTCAGGACGACGTGCGGGGCCAGCTGGTTGGGCAGGGCGGGCAGGGCCCCGGCGTCCGCCACGGTGGGCAGGCCGGAATCGACGGCGTCCCGCGCACGCGCCAGCTGGTCGGAGTCTTCGGGGCCCATGCCGGAGCCCACCAGCCAGGCCTGCACCCGGTTGTCGGCCACGGAGCCGGTACTGCAGACAACTTCCGGGCACGATTGCCGCACCAGGTCCGCCACGTCGGGCGGGCCGAGGTAGCGCACCATGCCTACCCCGGCGGCGAGGGCGCCCCGGCAGGCCAGGACAGCGGCGCCGGGGTACTGGACCGAGCCCGCCACCACGCCCAGCACTCCGCGGGAGTACTTGTGTGCGCGGCGTTCGGGGCGCGGCAGGAGCATTGCGAGGTCTGCTGCCTCAAGCCGGCGCAGCGACGGGCGCGGCAGGTGTTCCTCGATGCCGATCGGCACCACATGCACGCGGCCGGCATAATCGGCGCCGGGGTCCGCAAGCAGCCCGGTCTTGGCGCCCCCGAAGGTGACGGTCAGGTCAGCCGGCAGCACAGGCAGGGCGGCCGCGCCGGTATCGGCGTCCACGCCGCTGGGCAGGTCGCAGGCCACCACCAATCCCTGGGAATCCATGGAACTGCGGGCCTTGGTGATGGCGTCCACCAGCGCGGCGGCACTCCCCCGCAGACCGCCCTTGGCGCCGGTCCCCAGGACAGCATCAATCACGACGTCGGCGCGGGCGGCTTCCGCGGCCAGCCCGCCGAGTGCCTCCTCGGTCAGTTCCTCCGTACGTCCGCCGGCACGTTCAAAAGCAGCCAGCGCAGCGGGATGCCCGGTGCCGGAGGTGAGGACCGCCGTCGTACGCATTCCGCGCGCGGCGAGGAAAGCGGCGGCATACAAGCCATCGCCGCCGTTGTTGCCCTTGCCAGCCAGCACCACGAGGCGTGCCCCGTAGATGCGGCGGCCGCGGACGCGAAGCTCGGTGATGACGGCGTTGGCCAGGCCGTGGGCTGCGCGCTGCATCAGGACATCGCCGAGCCCGGCAGCCAGGAGCGGTTCCTCGGCTGCCCGGACCTGCGTTCCGGTGTAGGCGCTGATCATGTGGTCAGGTCCAGGGGGCGGGCCCGGGGGCCGGGTCAGCCCTCGGCCAGGACCGTGGCGGTGGCGATTCCGCCGTCGTGGCTGATGGAGAGGTGCCAGCGCTTGACGCCCTTGGCTTCGGCAACCGCCAGCACGGTGCCCTTGACCTGGACGGTGGGGCCGTTCTGGTCCAGGCCGATCCAGCAGTCCTGCCAGTTCATGCCGGCGGGTGCACCGAGGACCTTGGCCACAGCTTCCTTTGCAGCGAACCGCGCGGCCAGGGAGCGGGTGTTCAGCTCACGCTCCGCGGGGACGAACAGCCGGTCCCGCAGGCCCGGGGTGCGCTCAAGCTGGCGGCCGAACCGCTCGATGTCTACTACGTCTACGCCAATGCCAACGATCATGTGGCTTAGTCTACGGTGGCGATCCCGGCCTCCCGCGCAGAGCTCGCCGGGCCCGATTAAAGCAGCAGCCCCGAGCCGGAGGGGCTTGGGGCTGCCTGTGCTTATTGCCGGAAGGCTTACTCGACGGTGACGCTCTTTGCGAGGTTGCGGGGCTGGTCCACGTCGTAGCCCTTGGCGGCGGCCAGTTCAGCGGCGAAGATCTGCAGCGGGACGGTGGTCAGCAGCGGCATCAGCAGAGGTGGTGTCACCGGGACGTAGAAGACGTGCTCGGCGTAGGCCTTGACCGCTTCGTCGCCTTCCTCGGCGATCACCATGGTCCGGGCGCCGCGGGCACGGATTTCCTGGATGTTGCTGATGACCTTGGCGTGCAGCGATTCGCGGCCCCGCGGGGACGGGACAATCACGAACACCGGCTTGCCTTCATCGATCAGGGCGATGGGGCCGTGCTTCAGCTCGCCGGCGGCGAAGCCCTCGGCGTGGATGTAGGCGATTTCCTTCAGCTTCAGCGCGCCCTCCAGGGCCACCGGGTAGCCGACGTGGCGGCCCAGGAACAGGACGGACGTTTCGTCCTTCATGCTGCGGGCGAGCTCGCGCAGCGGTTCGGCGTTGTCCAGGATGGTCTGGATCTTGGCCGGGATCTTGTTCAGGTCCGCCAGGACGTCCTTGATCTGCCCGGAGAAGATGTTGCCGCGCAGCTGGGCCAGGTACATGCCCAGCAGGTACGCCGCGGTGATCTGGGCCAGGAACGCCTTGGTGGAGGCCACCGCGATTTCCGGGCCGGCGTGCGTGTACAGCACGGCGTCGGATTCCCGTGGGATGGTGGAGCCGTTGGTGTTGCAGATCGAGATGGTCTTCGCGCCCTGTTCCCGGGCGTAGCGGACGGCCATCAGGGTGTCCATGGTCTCGCCGGACTGGCTGATGGAAACCACCAGGGTGTTCGCGTCCAGGATCGGATCGCGGTAACGGAACTCGTGCGCCAGCTCCACCTCGGTGGGGATCCGGCACCAGTTCTCGATCGCGTACTTCGCCACGGTGCCCGCGTAGGCGGC
>NZ_FVZL01000007.1 GCF_900168295.1 Arthrobacter sp. P2b
ATCCGGTGCCGCTCCCGAGAACCACGCCGCTACGCGGAGGTTTTCAAATGAGGCAACGAATCGGTCTACGCGGAGGTTTTCAACGAGTCAACGCGGGGGCTGGAGGATCATGCGGGCAAGGGCGTAGAATCCGTCCGCCCAGTAACTCCAAAGGAGACCTCCATGACGAACGAACAGTTGATCATTATCGGGTCCGGTCGGGCGGGGTACACCGCTGCCATCTATGCCGCCCGGGCGGGTTTGGAACCTTTGGTGCTGGCGGGTTCGGTGACCGCGGGCGGCGCACTGATGAACACCACCGAGGTGGAGAACTTTCCGGGGTTCCCGGGCGGGATCCAGGGGCCGGAGCTGATGGACGGGCTGCAGGAGCAGGCCGAGAAGTTCGGCGCGAAGGTAGTGTTCGACGACGTCACTTCCGTTGACCTGAAGGGTCACCTGAAGACCGTGGTCACCGGGGGCGGGGAAACCCACCAGGCGCCGACGGTGATCCTGGCTACCGGTTCGGCCTATAAGGAACTGGGTTTGCCGGAGGAGAAGAAGCTCAGCGGCCACGGGGTGTCCTGGTGCGCCACGTGTGACGGGTTCTTCTTCCGGGAACAGGACATCATCGTGGTCGGCGGCGGTGATTCGGCGATGGAGGAAGCGACGTTCCTGACCCGGTTCGCGAAGTCCGTGACCGTCGTCGTCCGCCGCGAGGAGCTCCGCGCCTCCCGCATCATGGCGCAGCGGGCCAAGGACAACCCGAAGATCAGCTTCGCCTGGAACTCCGCCGTCACCGCCATCCACGGCGACGGGAAGGTCACCGGCGTGACCCTCACTGACACCCGCTCCGGGGAAGCCCGCCAGCACGCCGCGACCGGGATCTTCGTGGCGATCGGCCACGTCCCCCGCACCGAACTGGTAGCCGGGCAGTTGGACCTGGACGCTGAGGGCTACATCATGGTGGATTCCCCCACCACGGTCACCAACATCTCCGGGGTCTTCGCCTGTGGGGACGCCGTGGACCACCGCTACCGCCAGGCCATCACCGCCGCGGGAACCGGCTGCGCCGCAGCCCTGGACGCCGAACGCTACCTCGCCGCCCTGGACGATGCGGACAGCATCGCCACGGCATTGGTCGAAGAACCGACCCACGCCTAAAAACCAGGAATACGGAAGGTTCGACCCGGCCAAAATGCTTGGCCCGCCCCACATTCATAAGTACACTTAGCATATTCACCGGGCGGGCTGGGGCCTGCAGTTTCGCTCCCCACGAGGGAGCCTGCGATGGCACGAAGGCGGCAACCATGCACGGAGACCGGCAGCCCACCCGCAACATCTGCGCTGAAGTGGCACATCTGGGCCTGCAGCTGCAGGCCATGGAAATTATTGACGAGATTCTCAGTGGAACCGAGCCCTGCGAAGCGGACGTCCGGAGCTCGCTGACCTGGCATGTGGAGCACAACCCCGGCCAGCCGCAACGGGCACTTCTGATGCACATGCTGAACCTACGGCGCAGCGGCCACAGCTGACACAGAAAAAACACCCTCCTGAAACACTCCGGCAACCTCGCCACGGCAAGCTGTGCCTACGGGGATACAACAGCAGGAGGCAGCCATGGAGGCACAACGAGTCAGTACCGGTCAGCTCCGCATCGGAGACCACATCGAGGCGTGGCACAGGGGCAAGCTGTTCCACCGGGGCCGGGTGACCGACGTCGTACCAGCCCTTGAACTGTTCTGGATACTGGACGCGAGGACCGGCACTCGGAAGCTGCTGGACCCCGAAGCCCTGGAGATCCGGCACGTGGAGGACCCGGCCCAGCCGCTTAACCGGCTCTCACCCGCATAAACCCGAGGCGGCCGGGGTACGGCCAGTGCTAGGAATGCTGCCGTTGCGGCAGCAACACCACGAAGGAGCACACCGTGATTGGATTCATCGTTGCCGGCCTGATCATTGGCGCACTGGCCCGCCTCATCAAACCCGGCAAGCAGAACCTTAGCCTGCTCGCCACCCTCCTGCTGGGCCTTGTGGGCTCGGTGATCGGCGGAGTGGTCGCGTCACTGCTGGGGACCGGGGACATCTTCGAGCTGAACTTCCTGGGCTTCATCGTGGCCGTCATCGCCTCGGTGCTCCTGGTGGGCACGGCAGAAGCAGTCGCCGGCCGCCGGAAGTCCGTGCGGCGCTGACTTATCCAGCGCGACTAGAGCAACGCGGGGTCACTCCCGGCCCAATCCGAAGCGAACATCGGGCAGGGAGTGACCTCGCGTTGCTGTTGTCAGGGGCGGTTTTGGTAGACGTCCGGGATTCCGTCCCGGTCCGCGTCCACCTTTTCCAGCTCCTCGGCGGCGCGGTACTGGCGGTTCCTTGTGCGCAGCACCACTGTGGCCAGCAGGGCGGCAAGCAGGGACGCCGTGAGGATTCCCACCTTGGCGTGGTCGTCATGCAGGCTTCCGTGGCCGAAGCTGAGCTCGGCCACCAGCAGTGACACCGTAAAGCCGATGCCTGCCAGGAGCGCCACACCAAACACGTCAATCCACTTGAATGAGCTGTCCAGGCTGGCCCTGGTGGCCTTCGTCAGGACCCACGTGGTGCCCAGGATGCCGATCGGTTTGCCCAGCACCAGGCCAACGATGATGCCCAGGGCCACAGGGTCCGCGAGTGCCGAGCGAAGTCCTTCCCAGCCGCCCACGGCCACGCCGGCGGAGAAGAACGCGAAAATGGGGACGGCAATGCCGGCGGAGATGGGCCGGAACCGGTGCTCGAAGATTTCAGCCAGTCCCGGGCCGGACCCGGGGCCGCCGCCCGCACGCGAGCGGATCACCGGGACGGCAAAGCCCAGCAGCACACCAGCCACCGTGGCGTGGATGCCCGAGGCATGCACCAACGCCCACACAACAACTCCCAGCGGCAGCAGGATGAACCAGGCCGCGGCCGCCTTGCGCCCGAAGAAATGCCGGTACTTCTGGGCCAGGAAGGTGTACAGCGCCAGAGGAACCAGGGCGAGGAGCAGGGGCGTGACCTGGATGTCGGTGGTGTAGAAGAACGCGATGATGCTGATGGCGATGAGGTCGTCCACCACGGCCAGTGTCAGCAGGAAGATCCGCAGTGCGCTGGGCAGGTGGGAACCGATGATGGCCAGCACGGCGACTGCAAAGGCGATGTCCGTGGCGGTGGGGATGGCCCAGCCGCGCAGCGTCTCCGGGCTGGTGAGATTCACGACGGCGTAGATCGCCGCCGGGACCACCACACCTCCCGCGGCGGCGGCCACGGGGACGATCGACTTGCTGATCTGCCGCAGGTCCCCGGCCACGAATTCGCGCTTGAGTTCCAGGCCAACGAGGAAGAAGAAGATGGCCAGCAGCCCGTCGGCCGCCCACGCACCCAGGCTCAGCTCAAGGTGCCAGGGCTCGTAACCCACCTTGAAGTCGCGAAGCGCGAAGTAGCTGTCCGATGCCGGGGAGTTGGCCCAAACCAGTGCGATCACCGCCGCGATCACCAGGAGGGCGCCGCCCACGGTTTCCTTGCGGAGGATCTCGCCGATGCGCAGCGCTTCGGCATAGGAGCCGCGGGACAGGATCGTGGATCCGCGGGGAGCGGCTGGCGGCGGTGTTGATGGCGGCGTGGAGCTCATGAAGGCGTCCTAACATGTGGAGTCGGCAAAATCATGCCGACCAGACTTCCCGGCGCACCTTCCGTCCATAGTACGGGCCCTGCCGCCAGCATGAAAATGCCGGATCACGGAAGCGCCGCGGGGGGCAGTGCCGACGGTTCCGGCTAGCTCGCCCGGCGCCGGCCCGCTAGAGAGACCCGGCCCTCGGCCTGGATGGCCCTGACGGCGGTGTCCAGATAGGTCCGGGTTTCCGTGGAGTTGGCCAGCTGTACCAGCTCCGCGGCCACCACAACCAGCTTGACGTTCCTGTGGCTGCTGGTGCTCACGAGCATCTTGAAAGCGTCGTCGGCGCCCATCTTCAGCTGGCCCATCAAGATGCCGCGGGCCTGGTCGATGATGCTGCGGGTGGACGTGGCACCGAGGACGGCGTCCCGGGCGATCTGCTCCGTTTCGCGCTGCAAGGTGGTGGTGAGGTCCACCATGACCCCTTCGATCACGGTGACCACGCCTTTATCGTTCATGATTCCGTCGCCGGATGTGAGTACCCGACGGGTCCGTCCGCGGGCGTCAATGATGCGGTGGTACATGCAGAAGTAGCCGCCGGTCTGCGCCACCTGGGCGACGATGGCCTCGCACCTGGGCCGGTCCTCCGGGTGCTTGTGGGCGTACAGCAGGTCCAGGGTGGGGACCACCTCGCCCCGCTGGTATCCGTGCAGCTGGTACATGCCGTCGGACCAGTGGATCTTCATCCCGTCCATGTCCACATGAAAAGTCCCCGCGACGCATTCGTTGTCACCAAGGGCACTCGAAAACGTATAAGGGCCGTTCAGGTCAGTCACGGGGCCACCTCCATGTAGCATCCAGCGCGCCCGCAGCAGGCCTGGTGGCTCCGTGGGCGTTCCTACCAGTATGGCCGGAGCGGGCCACAGTGGATAGGGCCGGACGCCCGCATGACGGGAACACCCGCCAGAAGCACGCCAATCAGAGCCTTGACTCAGATACCCCCCGGGGGTATATTCATGGTGTTGTCAGTGAAGTGGTATGTCCCGGCCGGTGCCCAGCACCGCCTTCACAGCCGTTCAACCCCAGCACCCATTAATCCTGCTCTAAGGAATGGAACTGACATGAACATCGAGAACCGCATCACCCTCCCCCTGGCTTCCTCCTCCGGTTGCAGCTGCTGTTCACCCGCAGCCCACGCACTCAAGCCGCCGGCCGCCGTCGGGATCCCCCGCGCCGCCGCCGAAACGCCCGACGCCGACACCCCCGCCCCGACGCTCTCTCACCTTTCGCAATAATCCGGGCGGCCCTCTCTCACTTTTCGCAGTGATCCGGCCGACGCTCTCTCACCTTCCGCGTCGCTTCTGACAGCCGCGGCTGTCCTCCGAGGAGGAAACCATGCAAGACCATACGCAGCACCACCATCACGACGACGGCAGCCGGGAAAGCCGTACGCTCACCGAAGCGCGCGTGTCGTCAGTCCCTGCCGGACACATGCACGGCAGTCACCCACAGCACAACGGCGATGACCACACCGTCCACACCCATGGCCAGCACGCCGGCCACAGCACCGCGATGTTCAAGAACCGGTTCTGGCTCACGCTGGCACTGTCCGTCCCCGTGGTCTACTTCAGCCCCATGGTGGGCCACATCTTCGGCTACATGGCCCCGATGTTCCCCGGCTCCGCCTGGATCCCGCCCGTCCTGGGCACCGTGATTTTCCTGTACGGCGGGCAGCCGTTCCTGAAAGGCGGGCTGCAGGAGCTCAGGGACCGCCGGCCGGGCATGATGCTCCTGATCGGCATGGCCATCACCGTGGCGTTCGTGGCCTCGTGGATCACCAGCCTGGGTATCGGCGGCTTCGATCTCGATTTCTGGTGGGAGCTCGCCCTGCTGGTGGCCATCATGCTGCTGGGCCACTGGATCGAGATGCGGGCCCTGGGTTCGGCGCAGGGTGCTTTGGACGCCCTGGCCGCGCTGTTGCCGGATGAAGCGGAACGGATCACCGAAGGCGGCACGGAAACCGTCGCTGTCTCCGTGCTCCGGCCCGATGACCTTGTCCTGGTCCGCTCCGGTGCACGGATGCCGGCCGACGGGACCGTGGTTGAAGGACAGGCCGAGTTCGACGAGTCAATGATCACCGGCGAGTCCAAAACGGTCGCCCGCGGCCCCGGCGACACGGTTGTGGCTGGTACGGTGGCCACGGATACCAGTGTCCGCGTGCGGGTGACCGCCGTGGGCGATGACACTGCACTGGCCGGGATCCAGCGCCTCGTGGCGGAAGCCCAGGCCTCGTCCTCGCGGGCCCAGGCCCTGGCTGACAGGGCCGCAGCTTTCCTCTTCTACTTCGCCACCGTGGCCGGCGTCCTGACCTTCATCGCCTGGACCCTGCTGGGCAGTGTCCCGGAGGCCGTCACCCGCGCCGTCACCGTGCTGGTCATTGCCTGCCCGCACGCCCTGGGCCTGGCCATTCCGCTGGTGATCGCGATCTCCACCGAACAGGCAGCCCGGGCGGGCGTGCTGATCAAGAACCGGATGGCGCTGGAGCGGATGCGGACCATTGACGTTGTCCTCTTCGACAAGACCGGCACCCTCACCACGGGCGAACCGGAACTTGTGGACATCGCCACTGCAGAGGGTGTGGATGCCGACCAGCTGCTGGCACTGGCCGCCGCCGTCGAATCCGACAGTGAGCATCCCGTGGCCCGGGCCATCGTGCGGGCCGCCGCCGCCCGCGGCCTTGAACTCCCCGCCGCCAGCGGCTTCAGCTCACTGACCGGTCGTGGAGTCCGGGCCGTGGTGGACGGCCGGACCGTGCACGTCGGCGGGCCCGCGCTCCTGCGCGAGCTTGCCGCCGTCGAACCCGCTGCCCTGGCCGCCACCACCCGCGGGTGGATGGACCGCGGTGCCGCCGTCCTGCACGTGATGGACGACGGCGGCCGCGTGCTGGGGGCGGTCAGCCTGGAGGATGCGGTGCGGGCGGAGTCGCGGCAGGCGGTTGCGGCGCTGCAGAACCGCGGCATCAAGGTGGCCATGGTCACCGGCGATGCCCGGCAGGTGGCAGAGGCCGTGGCTGCGGACCTGAAGATCGACGAGGTGTTCGCCGAGGTCCTGCCTGCGGACAAGGACAAGAAGGTGGCTGAACTCCAGGCCCGCGGCCTGAAGGTTGCCATGGTGGGCGACGGCGTAAATGACTCCCCGGCGCTGGCACGGGCCGAGGTGGGCATCGCGATCGGCGCCGGCACGGATGTGGCCATGGAGTCCGCCGGCGTGGTGCTGGCCGGCAACGACCCGCGGGCCGTGCTGTCCATGGTGGACCTGTCCCGGGCGAGCTACCGGAAGATGTGGCAGAACCTGGTGTGGGCCACCGGCTACAACGTGCTGTCCGTGCCGTTGGCCGCGGGCGTCCTGGCTTTCGCCGGGGTGGTCCTCTCCCCCGCGGCCGGTGCCGTGCTGATGTCCGCGTCCACCATCGTGGTGGCGCTGAACGCCCAGCTGCTCCGGCGCCTGAAACTGAACCCCGCGGCGGTACGTTAGACACAACGCCCCATCACCTTCCGCCGCTATTCACACAACGCCCCATCACCCGTGGTCACCAGACCCGCCCCTGCCGAAAGGAGGAACCGCCAATGCCTGGATCCATGCACGGCCTGGCGGCCCTCCTGGGCAGGGCCGCACTGCTGGCAGGTCTTTTGGTGATCGTGGCCGGAATCCTCGGCATGCACGTCATGACGGCCAGCCATTCTGCGCACGCGTCGCACCCCGTTACTCACGGAACAGTGCTGCAGGATGCCGCCGTCCTGCATGACCACAGCTCTGCACCGCGGCACACCTCTGCACACCACTCCACGGCCGGGCACTCTGCTGCGGACCGCCCGGGGCACGCGACGCAACCAAGCCTTGCACCGCCGTCGTGCGAAGGTTCCTGCCCGGGAATGCAAACCTCCGGTACGTCCTGCGTCCCGCTGGCCAAGGCCGGATCGCTCACCGTCGCTCCGCCCGAGCGATCCGCCGCCGCCAGTCCGGTCCTTGCGGGTCGCCTCGGTGGGGCAGGCATCTACTCCTATGTCCCGGCGAGCCCCACGCCCTGCGAACTGTCCATCAGCCGGACGTAAACGGGACTGCAGCGTGCTCCCGCACGCATTAACGACCCAGTCCAGTTACTTTCCTGAAGGACATTTCACGTGAACACGAAGATCAAAACCCTGTCCATTGCTGCCGCCCTGGCAGCCTCGCTCGGCCTTGCCGGGTGCGCCGCCAACTCCGGAAATCCCGGCAGCAACGGCATGCACGGCAGCGGCCATGCCAGCTCCAGCCCGATGTCCAGCATGATGCCGGATGCCGGCGCCGAGCATAACCAGGCGGACATCATGTTCGCCCAGATGATGATTCCGCACCACGCCCAGGCCGTGGAGATGAGCGACATCGTCCTGGCCAAGCCTGGCCTGCCTGCCGAGATCACGGCCCTGGCAACCAAGATCAAGGATGCCCAGGCCCCGGAAATCGAGACCATGACCGGCTGGCTCAAAAGCTGGAACGCGCCCGTGATGGGTGACCACTCCGGGCACGGGATGTCCGGCATGGTGGACGACGACGGTATCGATAAGCTCAAAGCCGCGTCGGGAGCGGACGCTGTCCGGCTGTTCCTGGAGCAGATGATCGGGCACCACGAAGGAGCCGTTGACATGGCACAACAGGAGATCGGCGCCGGCAAGTACCCCGAATCCATCCAGCTCGCCCGCGATATTGTCGCGGCCCAGGAATCCGAGATCGCCGAGATGAAGCAGCTCCTGGCCGGCCTCTGACCGGCCCTACCCCCGGACGCTCTCTCACCTTTTGCATCATTCCGGGCGACGCTCTCTCACTTTCGAGAAGAAAGCGAGAGAGCGTCGCTGCTTAACCTGCGAAAGGTGAGAGAGCGTCGCAGCGGCGCAAACAGGGTCAGGCGTCCCGGCTTTTGACGTGTTCGGGGAGGACGCCGATGCCGATGAAGCGGGCGGTGAAGCGGCGCAGCAGTGGTGAGGCGGCCCGGAGAAGCCGAACCGCCCAGCGGGGCGCGATCCGGCTGCCGGTGGTTGCCCTGACGATCACTCTGTGGGCGTTGCGTTGCAGCCGCTGCATGACCTTCACTGGCCATTCCCGCCGCCGTTGCACCCGGGCGAGTGTCGCCGTCGGGGCAGCTCCGGCCGCGAGGTCTGCCGCGATGGCGTTGGATAGGGCCACCGCGTCCTGGATCGCGAAGTTCACACCGACGCCGAACACTGGGGACATCGCGTGGGCGGCATCGCCGATCGCGATGAACCCGGGACGGTACCAGCCCCGGAGCCGGTTAATCTGGACGGTCAGCAGCTTGACCTGCTCCCAGTCGGTGAGGCTGCCGACCACCGGCCGCAGTACGGGCGCAGCGTGGGTGATCTGCTCGCGAAGGCCTTCAATTCCCGCGCCGCGAAGCTTGTCAAAACCGCCTTTCCGAATGACCATGCCCGACTGGTATCTGTCGCCGCGGTCAATCGTCAGGACCATCCCCCGCCGGGACAGGTATCCCAGGGTTGGGGGCGGCGCCTCCGGCGGTTTGGGAAGGCCGAACCACAGCACATCGATGGGCACCCCGAACTCCTCCGGAACCAGTCCGGCGGCGGCACGGAGGGCCGAAGCGCGTCCGTCGGCGGCAACGGTGAGCGTTGCGCGGATTTCAAGCGGACCGCCAGGTGACGTGGCCCGCACCCCGCGCACCTGGCCGTCCTCGATGATCAGTCCGGTGGCCTCGGTGAGCATGCGCAGCTCGAAGTTGGGAAACACCGCCACCTCGCGGGCCAGGAAGTTCAGGAAGTCCCACTGGGGCGCGAGGACCAGGAAGTTGTCAGGCGCCGGAAGGGTGGAGAAGTCCACGATGGTGAGGCGCTGGCCGTCAATCACAGCGTCCATGGTCGGCAGGCGGGTGAGCGGCAGTTCCAGGAACTTTTCCCTGAGCCCGAGTTCGCCGAGAAGGGTCACGGTGGACGGGTGCACGGTATCGCCCCGGAAGTCCCGCAAAAAGTCCGCATGCTTCTCAAGCACGGTGACACGCAGGCCGGCGCGCGCGAGCAGGTAACCGAGCACCATGCCCGCCGGCCCGCCGCCGGAAATTACGCAGTCGCGTTCGATACGGCTTGCAGTCATGTCATGGTGCCTTTCTCCGCATACTCCATGGTGGTGGGAGAGGAAATGAATTGGTAGTGCGAGAGGATCCGGGAAAACGCTGCGAAAGATGATAGAGCGTCGCTGGTTTAGCCGCAGGAGGTGATAGAGCGTCCCGGGTTTGGCCGCGAGAGGTGATGGGGCGCAGGGGTGCGGGCCGCAGGATATGAGGGGGCGTTGGGGCGGGGCGTGTTAAGTTGAAATGCACGGGCTGAACGGTCCGTGCACCGGCTGGGAAAAGAGAAATCTCCTTGGATACATCCGCACCAGTAAGAATCCTGACCGTCTGCACCGGCAACATCTGCCGCTCCCCCGTGGCCGAACGGCTGCTGCAGGCAGGGCTCAACCAGGTGGTGCCGGGCGGCTTCCAGGTGACCAGCGCGGGCACGCGGGCCATGGTGGGTGACCCCATGCAGCCCATCTCGGCCGACATCGTGCGCACCTTCGGCGGCGACCCGGAGAACTTCGTGGCCCGCCAGCTGAGCCCGAAGATCCTGCGAGGGGTGGACCTGGTGCTCACCATGACCTCCGGGCACCGCGGCGAAGTGCTGCAGCTGGACGCGTCGCTGCTGAAGCGGACGTTCACCATCCGGGAGTTCGCCCGCATGCTCGACGTCCTGGACGCCCGCGCGGAGACCAGCGCAGGCGGCCCGCCCGTTGTGGAGGAGTACGACGACGGCGACTGGCTGGGTGCCAACGCCGCCTTCTGGCGGGGCTTGCCGGCCCGGGCCGCCGGAGTACGGCACCTCGCCCTGCCGGCCGACGCAGCCGAGAACGACATCGTGGACCCCTACCGGCGCGCGCCGGAGGTTTACCGGCAGATGGAGGACGAGATGGCGCCCGCCATTGTTTCCATCCTCCGCCACGCCCGCCTCAACGCCCCGGTTCGCGGGAACGCGTCCACCACGCTGTAACGTTCCGGCGTCCACGCTCCGTTCCCGCGTCCCCGGCGGCACCCCGGCGGACGGGAAGACATCGTGTTGGCTGCCCACCATGACGTGGCGGGAATCTCCCTGGCATTCACAGGTGACAGTTTGGATAAGTCTGTAGCCAACGGGGGGTTGGTGGGCGGACACTGATCCCACCCAACACGATGAGGTGACGGCACCATGAGCATGCCAGGCGGCTCTGACCCATCCGGGGCCACGGGACCCGGCCCTTCCGACACGCATCCGCACGGCCTCGCATGGGTGGCCCACGGCCGGCGGCGCTGGATCGCGGCACTGCTGGCGCTGGTGCTGGCGGCAGCGGCCGTCGTCGCCGTCGTCAGCCTGAACCGCACCGGGTCCGAAGCCCAGCCGGCGGCCACCCAAACGCAAAGCGAAACACCCAGCCCCACGCCGTCGGAGACGCAGACGGAAACCACCCCCGCGCCTCCGCCGCCTCCACCGCCGCCGCCACCCATCCCGGAGCTGCCCGCTGCACCCATGAACGTGCTGGTGATCGGCAGCGACATGCGTGGAAATGCGAGAGAGGCAGCAGCCCACACGGCGGCAACCGGCCAGCCCCAGGACCAGCGCGCCGACACCCTGATGGTGGTCCACGTCCCGGCTGACCGGAGGGCACTCTATATCGTCTCGATCAACAGGGACACGTGGGTGGACATCCCCGGTTTCGGCGGGGCCAAGATCAATTCGGGCCTGCAGTACGGCGGCATTGACATGCAGACCGCCGCCGTCCAGTCGCTGCTGGGGATCGCCATCGACCACACCCTGATGATGGACTTCCACGGGCTCAAGGTCCTGATCGACGGGCTTGGTGGGATCGACGTCAACGTGCCCATCGCATTCCAGTCCACCCACGATACCGGGCACGTCTTCGCCGCCGGCGTGAACCATTTGGATGGGCAGTCCGCGCTGGAGTTCTCCCGGGAACGGTACGCGTTCGTGGACGGCGACTTCCAGCGGGTCCGCAACCAGCAGATCCTGCTCCGCGCCATCCTGGCCCGGCTCACGGCCGGCGGCGCCCTGAACGACGTCAACGCCGTCCGCGGGCTGGTGGATTTCGCCTCCTGCTGCCTTACCGTGGACAGGGCTTTTGACCCGGTCCAGGCCGCCATCCTCGCTTACAGCCTCCGCAACCTGGACGCGAATGCGATCGGCACCATGACCCTCCCGACGGCGGGTGCCGGGTTTGTTGCCGGGCAGTCCGTGCTGTTCCCCGATTACGGCGGCGTCGCAGCCGTCGGCGCGGCACTGCGGGAAGGCCGGATCGCAGAGTTCGCGAGGCCGTAAGACTATAGCCAGTGCAGTGAGCGCCGGGTTCAGTGCGCACGGACTGCCCCTGCGCACTGAACCCGGGCTTCACTGCGCACGGACGCCCGCTGTGGCGGGCCCGCGTCCTGTTCAACCCGGGCTTACCGGCCGTTCACCCGCGGGAAAGGATCCGTGCGCCGGGCGGCGACAGCCTGAGGGCATGACGTCGAACTCCCGTACTGAAATTTCCCGCCGCACCATCGTTAAGGGCTCCGTCCTCGCAGCCGCCCTGGCCTCCGTTCCGGCCGCCGCACAGGCCCAGACCACCCGCCAGTCCCCCGCCGGCGTGGCCCTGGTCCGCAACCGGCTCACCCTTCCCAGCGGCATCGCCACCGGGGACGTGACGTCGGATTCGGCCGTGCTGTGGTCGCGTGCGTCGGGCGCCGGCAGGATGACCGCCGTCCTGCGGGCAGTGAACGACGGCGGGGAGATCCTGCGCGGGCGAGGCGCCTTTGAGCGCACCCTCCGCGGCCCGCGGGCCACCCAGGCGTCCGACTTCACCGCCAAGATCCACGCCGGGAACCTGCCGTCCAACACCCGGTTCGCGCTCGAGATCAGCTTCGAGGACGACGGCGGCGCGGCCGGCGAGACGGTCCGCGGCACCTTCCGCACGGCCCCCGACGCCGGGACGTACAACGGCAAGGGCCGCACCGGCGGGACGAGCGCTGGCGGCGACGTCCCGCCGTCGTCCGCCCAAAGCTTTGTGTGGACCGGCGACACCGCCGGCCAAGGCTGGGGCATCAACGAGGACATCGGCGGGATGCGCGGCTACCGCGCCATGCACCAGACGCGGCCGGACTTCTTCATCCACTCGGGCGACACCGTCTATGCTGACGGGCCGCTGGCGGAGACTGTGGTGGAGAAGGACGGGCAGGTGTGGCGGAACCTGGTCACCGAGGAGGTGTCCAAGGTGGCCGAAACGCTCACCGAATACCGCGGCCGGCACCGTTACAACTCGATGGACGCCAACATGCGCGCGATGTTCGCCGACGTGCCCGTCATCGCCAACTGGGACGACCACGAGACCACCAACAACTGGTACCCCGGCGAAATCCTGGACGACCCCCGGTATACCGTCCGCGACGTCAACACCCTCGCCGCCCGCGGCCGGCAGGCCTGGCAGGAGAACATGCCGATCGCGGACTCCGCCGCGCTGTGGCGGCCGGGAACGTTCGACGACGCCGGCCAGTACCATCCCGCCCGCATCTACCGGAAGATTTCCCGCGGCCCGCAGCTCGACATCTTCTGCCTGGACATGCGCACGTTCAAATCCCCCAACACGGACGGCAAGGAGCCGTACGCCACGTCCGTCCTGGGGCAGGAGCAGGTGGACTGGCTGATCCGTGAGGTGTCGGCGTCGAAGGCCACCTGGAAGGTCATCGCCGCGGACCTGCCGCTGGGCATCATCGTTCCAGACGGTGCCGTCAACCAGGAGAGCCTGGCGAACCGCGACGCCGGTGCGCCGCTGGGCCGTGAGCTGGAGATCGCCGGGGTGCTCAGCGCGTTCCAGCGGAACCGGGTGAAGAACGTGGTGTGGCTGACCGCCGACGTCCACTACTGCGCCGCCCACCACTACTCGCCCGAGCGCGCTGCGTTCACCGACTTCGACCCGTTCTGGGAGTTTGTGGCCGGCCCCATCGCGGCCGGGTCCTTCGGCCCGAACGCCATGGACGGCACGTTCGGTCCCGAGGTGGTGTTCTCCAAGGCCGGCCGTTTCCCGGGCGAATCACCGCGCGACGGCGAGAACCAGTTCTTCGGGCACGTCCAGCTGGATGACGACACCTTTACCGTGAGCCTGCACAACGCCAACGGAGCCACGGTGTTCTCCAAGGTGCTGACGCCGGAACGGTAGCCGCGGCAGGACGCCGTCGTCCGTTTATTTTTCCGGCCCCGTGGGTACGCCGCTGGTAGTGTTCCTGCATTCGGCAAGGCAAGCGGACGGGGTGGTTTTTCGTGAACGACGACGGGCTGACACAGGCAGTGCAGGAGGCCGGCGCAGTGGAACTGCTGCTGATCCGGCACGGCGAGAGCGAAGGCAACGTTGCCGCCACGGAGGCGCGGCTGGCCGGGGCTGAGGTCATCGATGTGCCCGCCCGGGATGCGGACGTGGACCTGTCCGATACCGGGCGGGACCAGGCCAAGGCGCTGGGGACGGCGCTGGCCCGGATCGCCGAGGAGTTCCGGCCGGATGCTGTGTTTTCCTCCCCTTATGCACGGGCACTGCAGACGGCGGAGATCGCGGTGGAAACTGCGGGCTGGCGTGCAAAAGTGCGGACCGACGAACGGCTGCGGGACCGTGAACTGGGCATCCTGGACCGGCTCACCCGGCGGGGCGTCGAGGCGCGTTACCCGGAGGAAGCCGAGCGCCGGGAGTGGCTGGGCAAGCTGTACTACCGGCCGCCAGGCGGTGAGTCCTGGGCTGACGTGGCACTTCGGCTGCGCTCGGTCCTGGACGAACTGAACAACCTCGGCACCGGGCACCGGGTCATGCTGGTGTGCCACGACGCCGTGATCCTGCTGTTCCGGTACGTCCTGGAGGGCATGACCGAACGGGAAATCCTTGACCTCGCGGCCAGCACCTCGGTCCTCAACGCGTCCCTGACACGGTACGTGCGACCGTCCGGCGAGGGACCATGGACGCTTGAGAGCTTCAACGTGGCGGACCACCTGGCCGAACAGGGTGTCACAGTCACCGAGCATGCGGGGGACGCCAGTGTCCACCCGAAGTGATTCCGGTTCCCCTACCCTTGTGACCCCCTCGCTGCTGCGGGACTGGCCGCTGCCTGCGCCGGGCGAGGACAAGTACTCGCGCGGTTCGGTGCTGGTGGTCGGCGGGGCCCGGGCAACGCCGGGGGCTGCCCTGCTCGCCGGTACCGCAGCCCTGCGTGCGGGTGCCGGAAAGCTGACACTGGCCGTTGCGGAATCCGTGGCGGCGCAGGTGGGGGTTGCGCTGCCCGAATGCGGGGCCATGGGACTGCCGGAAACTGCCGATGGGTCCGTGACGGGTGAGGGCCTGGACCGCATCTCGTCCTACCTTGAGCGTGCCGATGCAATTCTTATTGGCCCGGGGCTGGACGACCCGGACCTCGCGGAGGAGATGCTGCGGTTGCTCTTGGAGCGGGAGGAATCCGACGGCGGGCCGGACGGCTCAGGAGGCCCCGCCGTCGTACTCGATGCCTACGCCCTGGGCGGCCTGGTCAAGCTCGAAGATCAACTGGAGCCGTGGCGGGGCCGGCTGATCCTGACGCCGAACCCCAAAGAGGCGGCGGTCCTGCTGGGGCGGGACATCGAGGACCTGGAAGCTGATGTGGCGTCGGTGGCCCGCCGCTTCGACGCCGTGGTGAGCTGCCAGGGCCTGATTGCGCGGCCGCCCGGTGACGCTCCCGAGGAGTCCGAAATGTGGAAGATCACCACCGGGTACGGCGGGCTGGGGACGTCCGGCAGCGGCGATGTTCTGGCCGGTGCCATCGCCGGATTGCGGGCCCGCGGAACCAGCGGCGCCCAGGCCGCGTGCTGGGGGACGCATCTGCATGCCGCGGCCGCCGACCGCCTGGCCAGTCGCCTGGGACCGCTCGGCTTCCTGGCCCGCGAACTCGCCGACGAACTTCCCGCACTGATGCTCGAACTCAACACCTGACGCCCCCTCACGAAAGCAACGCGGAGTCACTTTTGGCCCAATATCCCGACCGTATTGGGCCGGGTCTGACTCCGCGTTGCGTTCTCCAGCGGGGCTTCACATGGGATGGCCCCCGGACGGATCCGGGGGCCACCGTATCGGGAAGTTCAGGCGTAACCTGCCGGTGCGCATAAGCGCTGTGGCGTGCTCAGAATGGCAATCCGCCCAAAGAGGCAGTCAACAATCAGTACCCGACGTCCCGATCCTGGGGTCGAAACTAGGCGGCGATCTCTTGCTTTGCCCCCTTCGTTTCGATCTCGATCTTGCGCGGCTTGGCCTTCTCGGCGACAGGAATCCGCAGCGTCAGGACACCGGCGTCGTAGCTGGCCTTGACGTTGTCCGTATCCAGGGTGTCCCCGAGGATCAGCTGGCGGCTGAACACGCCGCGCGGCCGCTCGGAGGCGATCAACTCGGTGTCCTTGCCCGCGGGGTCCGGACGCTCGGCCCGCACCGTCAGGACATTCCGTTCCACATCCAGATCCACTGAATCCGCTGCGACGCCGGGCAGATCAAAGGCGACAACAAATTCCTGGCCCTCACGCCATGCGTCCATCGGCATGGCTGCCGGACGCGCTGCCGTACCGAGGACCTGCTGGGCCAGCCTGTCCAGCTCGCGGAACGGATCGGTTCGCATCAACATGGCTTCCCTCCTCGTAAGAGACGGTCCAACACATTTTTGGTTACCAGCCGATCTGTATTGGCTGATATAGATTTTTTAGCACCGCAGAAGGAGATCCGCAAGCGGTCCGGCAGGGAATTTTGGAAGATTTTTCGGCTGCTGCAGACGTGGCTGAGGGGCCCTTCACTGAGAGTGAAAGGCCCCTCAAAAGGTGCGCTTCTAGCTCCTGGTGGGGTCCGGGCGGAGCGGTGCAGGACCTGGGTCCGGCACCGGCAACGGGCCCGGCGGCTCAGGAGTGGGGAACGGATTCGGAGCCGGCGGCCCGGGATGGCCAGGCTGGGTGGGATCAGGAGATGGCCCGGGCTCGGGCGGGAACGGCTCGGGTTCATGCACTGGCGGGATGGTCATAAACTTCCCCTCTCACGCTGGGCGGATGTGCCTTGGCGTGAACAGGATACGCCTGCCGCCTGAACCCCACTAGGGCAGGTACGACGGCGGCGTGTTGTGGGATCCGCTGTCACTTATCGTCGTTCACGGCGCCGGGAACGACGATAAGTGACAGGGCAATGGGGCGTGGGAGGGTTTGGTGCCGCTCCCCCGGTAGCGAACGGCCCCGCCCATTGTCCGGGCTGGTGGCTATATTGAAGGAATGACCCAGACTCCGCTGCAGGATTCCGCCAGCACCCCCGCGTCCGCCACGGCCACGCCGCCGGTGGCCAAGAGAGTTCCCCTCGAACGGACGCATCACGGGGACACCTTCGTGGACAACTACGAGTGGCTGCGGGACAAGGAATCGGCCGAGGTAGTGGAGCACCTGAAGGCTGAGAACGCCTACCAGGAAGCCGTCACCGCGCACCAGGAACCGCTCCGCGAGGCCATCTTCCAGGAGATCAAGGGCCGCACCCAGGAGACCGATCTTTCCGTGCCGCACCGCAAGGACGGCTGGTGGTACTTCAGCCGGTCCGTCGAAGGCAAGGAATACGGGATCCAGTGCCGGGTCAGGGCCGCCGACACCGACGACAAAATCGCCGATTGGACCCCGCCCGCCGTCGAGCCCGGTGTGGAGATCCCGGGCGAGGAAGTCCTCCTGGACGGGAACGTGGAAGCGGAAGGCAAGCCGTTCTTCTCGGTGGGCGGCACGGCCGTGACCGTGGACGGCAACCTGTACGCCTACGCCGTGGACAACTCGGGGGACGAGCGTTTCACGCTCCGGATCAAGGACCTCCGCACGGGCGAACTGCTGCCGGATGTCATCGAGAACGTGTTCTACGGCGTCTCCTTCGCCCCCGACGGCACACGCATCTTCTACACCGTGGTTGATGATTCCTGGCGGCCGTACCAGGTGAAGGCCCACGTTTTGGGCACGCCCGTCACCGATGACGTGGTGGTCTACCAGGAGGACGACGCCGCCATGTGGCTGGGCTTCGAACTTTCCGCCGACCGCCGGTACCTGGTGCTGGGGATCGGCTGCTCCGAATACAGCGAGACCCGCCTGCTCCGGTTCGACGATCCCACGGGCACTGTCACCACCGTCATCTCCCGCAACGAACGGGTCCTCTACGAGGCCGAGCCGTTCCTGCTCGACGGCCCGGACGGCCAAACAACAGAGCGCATCCTCCTCACTCACAACCGCGGCGCCATTAACTCCATGGTCTCCCTGACGGACCCGGCCGAGCTGCAGAAGCCGCTGTCCGAGCAGCAGTGGCAGACCGTCGTCGAGCATTCCGACGATGTCCGCGTCAACGGCGCCGGCGTCACCTCCACGCACCTCATCGTCTCCATCCGCAAGGACACCATCGAGCGGGTCCAGGTCATGGGGCTGGCCGGGCTGGGCACGCCGGCCCAGCAGGCACCGGTGGAACCGGCATTTGACGAGGAGCTGTACACCGCCGGCGTGGGCGGTTCCGACTACGAAGCGCCGGTTATCCGGCTGGGCTACACCTCCTACTTCACGCCGTCCCGGGTGTATGACTTCGTGCTGCCCACCGCGGAGCGGCCCGCCGGCGAGCTGCTGCTGCGCAAGGAGAGCCCGGTCCTGGGCGGCTACGACGGCAGCGACTACGTGGCCACCCGCGAATGGGCGGTGGCCGGGGACGGCACCCGCATCCCGCTGTCGGTACTGCGCCACAAGGCCGTACAACAGGACTCGACGGCGGCCGGCCTGGTCTACGGGTACGGCTCCTACGAGCTGAGCATGGACCCCGGCTTCGGCATCGCCCGGCTGTCCCTGCTGGACCGCGGCGTGGTGTTCGTGATCGCACACATCCGCGGCGGCGGCGAACTGGGCCGGCACTGGTACGAGGACGGGAAGAAGCTAACCAAGAAGAACACCTTCACGGATTTCGTGGACGCCACCGACTGGCTGGCGAACTCTGGCTGGGTGCATCCTGCCCGGATTGCAGCCCTTGGCGGCTCCGCGGGCGGGCTTTTGATGGGTGCAGTGGCGAACATGGCCCCGGAAAAGTACGCCGCAATCGTGGCGCAGGTGCCCTTCGTGGACCCGCTCACCAGCATCCTTGACCCGGACCTGCCGCTGTCCGCACTGGAGTGGGAGGAGTGGGGCAACCCGATCACGGACCCCCAGGCCTACTCCTACATGAAGTCCTACTCCCCCTACGAGAACGTGCGGGAGGTGGCCTACCCCAAGATCGCCGCGGTCACGTCCTTCAACGACACCCGGGTGCTGTACGTGGAGCCGGCCAAATGGGTCCAGGAGCTGCGGAACAGGACCACCGGTTCCGAGCCCATCCTCATGAAGATTGAGATGGACGGCGGCCACGGCGGCGCCTCAGGCAGGTACGTGCAGTGGCGCGAACGGGCATGGGACTATGCCTTCATCGCCGACTCGCTGGGCGCCACCGAGCTGCTGCCTGGCGCGGGCCTGAAGTAGGCACCGGCCTGCCGGTCAGGCGTCCGGGTGCTCCTCCAACAGCTCGGCCAGGTTCTCGAGGTTGGCCCGGACCGTCCGGCCCTGTGCCCGCTCCACCAGGGGATCGGCCAGCTTTCCAAAGATGCCGCCAAGGCCGGACGCGGCTTCGATCCGCTGCGTGAGGCGGGTGCCGCCGTCGGACGGTTCCATGGTCAAGGAAACGGTGAAGTCCAGCTTTCCCTCGACGGATCGTGACACCAGGCGTCTGGGCCGATCGAACTCGATGATCTCGGTGGTCCAGTCAAAAGTCCGTCCCATGACCTTGCTGGTGCCGCGGCCCCTGGACCCCATCCCGACGGGACCGTCGCCCACCTGTTCGGAGGACGTGACGGAAGCGTCAAAGACGGCGGTATTTTCAAACTTGGCGAGGAAATCAAAGACCTCCTGCGGCGGACGGGCGATGACGACGGATTCCTCTACTACAGGCATCGGATTCTCCTCAAACAGTGCCTGATGCCGGCGCGGTTCTGCGGGCATGGGGGCGGGCACAGCGACAGCTTGGACCCCGGGCCAGCCACTGTCAATGCCCTGTTGTTAGTGGCCGTGGCCCCAGCCGGCGGAACCACAAAAGGGCCTCCGCGGCAATGCTGAAACGATCTTGACCTGCGGTAACACTCCCTTCCTGGCAAGCGGGTTCGGTTCCGAAAAAAAGCTAATCATGCTTACTATTGGCTGGTGCCGGGCTGCCCGCTGGGGGCAGACCAACCCGTGCCGGACCCGGAGGTTGCATCAGCATGGAACATGACATGCGTCCCCTGACGGACGACGAACTGATGTCGGAGCAGGCCACAGCTTTGCCGGACAAGGAAGTCGCGTCCGTCCTCGACCTGAACGCGGACCTGGACCTGGGGATTGATGCCGCGGCACCCATCGATTTGGCGGTTGCCGCCAACGCCAACGTAGCTGCCCCGATCGACGCGGCCGCCTCGGCGAACATCCTTTCCTTTGGCTCGGAGGCCCAGGCATTGGCGGACCAGGGCGTGGTCATCGAGCAGGGCATCGAGGCTGACGCGAACGCGGAATCCACCCAGGACAGCACCATCGACCAGGCTAATGACACGGTCGACGACGGCGATACCGCGGCAGACACCGGAACCACTGAGGCGGGCAGCGCAGCAGGAACGGCCGACGGCGGGAGCCTCCTTCCTGACGGCACCCTTCCCGATGGCACGCTTCCGGACGGCGTCCTTCCCGAAGAGAGCCTGCCCGACGTCGGTGCGCTGCCGGTGGACCCGGCGGCCGCCCTCGACGGGGACCTGCTCAACGTCAACGTGGACCTGGCCGCGGACGCGGACATCGCCGCCCCGATCAACGGCGCCGTGGCAGCAAATGCCAACGTGGCCGCCCCGATCGACGCCGCCGTGGCAGCGAACATCGGCTCCATCGACAGCCAGGCCTACGCCGTGGCCGAGCAGGACGCCATCATTTCGCAGCACATCGAGGGCCAGGCCAACGCCTCTGCCGACCAGCAGTCCAACCTCGAACAGTAAGCACGGATGAGCCACGCCACCGGCGGGCCGCGCCCCGAGGCCGGCCCGCCGTCGTCCCATGCCTCCCTCGCCGAGCGCCCGCTGCAGGTCCCCGTGCGCGCCGACGGCGTCCAGTTGCTGGGCCAGTCCGAGGGATCCGGTTACCGGGAAGCTCCCTCGCTGGTCCGCCGGGCCGACGGCCAGACCCTGCAGCTCACCCGGCTGCTTTATCTGGTGCTGGAAGGTGCTGACGGAACCCGGGACGTGGAGGAGATCGCACAGCACGCCACCCAAGGGTCGGGGCGGCTGGTCAGCGCGGAGAACGTGCGCACGCTGATGGACTCCCAGCTGCTGCCGATGGGACTGCTCCGCCTGGCGGACGGCTCCCAGCCGGAGGTGAAGAAAGCAGACCCGCTCCTCGGTATGCGGTTCCGGTACACCGTGACGGACCCCGAACGCACCAGGAAAATCACGGCCCCCTTCGCGGCACTGTTCAACCCGCTGATCGTGGTGGCCGTTACTGCCGCATTCCTGGCTGCCTGCTGGTGGGTGCTGATGGTGAAGGGCCTGGGCTCCGCCACGCATGAGGCGTTCGCCAATCCAGCGCTGCTGCTGCTGATTTTTGCCATCACCGTCCTATCGGCCGGCTTCCACGAGTTCGGCCATGCCGCGGCCGCGCGCAAGGGCGGCGCAACGCCGGGCGCCATGGGTGCGGGCCTGTACCTCGTGTGGCCTGCCTTTTTCACGGACGTCACTGACTCGTACCGGCTGAGCAGGGGCGGCCGCCTCCGCACGGACCTCGGCGGCCTGTACTTCAACGCGATTGTGGCTGTGGCCATCATGGGGCTGTGGTGGGCCACCGGCTTTGATGCGCTGCTGCTGGTGGTGGTCACCCAGATCCTGCAAATGGTCCGGCAGTTGCTCCCGCTGGTGCGGTTCGACGGGTACCACATCCTGGCGGACACCACCGGAGTGCCCGACCTCTTCCAGCGCATCAAACCCACCCTCCTGGGCCTGCTGCCCTGGCATTGGGGGAGGCCCGAAAACAAGGTGCTCAAGCCGTGGGCCCGAGCCGTGGTGACTGTATGGGTGCTGGTCACCGTGCCGCTGCTGCTGTTCAGCCTGGCCATGATGGTGCTCGCCCTGCCGCGGCTGCTGGCCACCGCCTGGGATAGCGCCAGCAGACAGCAGGACATGCTCGCTGCCAGCCTCTCCGACGGGGATCTGGCCGGCGCTGCCGTGCGCGCATTGGCGATCGCCGCCGTCGCGCTGCCCATGCTCGGGATGCTGTACATCCTGTTCCGGCTGCTGCGGCAGCTGGTGACCGGCCTCTGGAAGAAGACCCGGGGCAAGGTCCTCCAGCGGACCGCCGCCATGGCCGCCGTGGCGGCACTGCTGGCCGGGCTCGGCTGGGCATGGTGGCCCGACGGCGGCACGTACCGTCCCGTGCAGCCTTACGAACGCGGCACGCTGGCTGACGCCACCTCGTCAATCGTTCCGCAGGGCAGCACCGTGCTGCGTGAAGGCCGCAGCGGCACAACCGTTGCACTCTGGCCGGAAGACGCCGCCAAGCCGACCCGGGAGAACCCCCAGCTGAGCATGGTGCTGGTGCCGGCGGAGAAGAGCGGCTCCGGCACCGCGTCCGCTGCAACTGCTGCGGGCACCGCGGCACCGTCCTGGGTGTTCCCGTTCGACCGGCCGGCCGCGCCGGAGGAGGACGGGAACCAGGCGCTGGCGGTGAACACCACCGACGGTTCGGTGACGTACAGTGTGGCTTTTGCGCTGGTGTGGGCCGAGGACGGCGAACCCGTAGATACCCGGAACGAGGCCTACGCCTTCGCCAACTGCACCGGGTGTGCCGCCGTGGCGGTGGGTTTCCAGGTGGTGCTCATCGTTGGCGAGGCGGACGTCATCGTCCCGGAAAACCTGTCGGCCGCGGCAAATTACAACTGCGTGGACTGCCTCACGTATGCGCTGGCCAGCCAGCTGGTCCTCACCATGGACGGGCCGCTGGGCACGAGCAGCCTTGAACAGCTCAATGCCTTGTGGGCCGAGATCGCTGAATACGGCCGGAACATCCAGAACGTTCCCCTCTCGGAAATCCAGGCCCGGATCGCCGCGTACAAGGAGCAGATCACCGCAATCATCAAGGCGGATCCCAGCGCCACCAGGACCACAGGGACGCCAGCTCCCACGGGAACAGCCGCACCTACCGGAACTAACGCCCCGGGCGGCGCGCCCACAGGTCCCGCTTTCCAGGCGCCGGGCGGAGGGGCACCGGCAACACAGCCCTCCGTGGGTGACCCGCCGCCGTCGTACGCCCCCATTGAGACGCCGCTGCCAACGGCGGATACTGGGGGCACGGCCCCCGCCGTGGAGCCCCAACCCACCGCCAACCCCAGCTAGGAGAACACATGTCATTGAGCAAGGGAACATCCGTGGAGTGGAATACGTCGCAGGGCAAGACGCACGGCAAGATCATCGAGAAGAAAACCGCCGACTTCGAACTGGACGGCCACACGCACCGGGCCAGCGAGGATGAGCCGCAGTACGTTGTGGAATCCGCCAAGACCGGCGCCCGTGCCGCACACAAGGCCTCCGCCCTGACAGAGAAGAAGTAGCGGCATGGCCACCCAGCACGAGGTCCTCATCATCGGCGGCGGGAATGCCGGCGTCTCCCTCGCCGCCCGGCTGGAACGCTACGGCGTCAAGGATGTGGCGTTGATCGAACCCAGGGACCACCACCTTTACCAGCCGCTGTTCTCCCACATCGCAGGTGGCCGGGCGCAGGCCAAGGAAGCAGTCCGGACCCAGCAGTCGGTAACCCCCAAAGGCGTGACCTGGATCCGCGACGCGGCAGTGGACGTCGACGCGAATGCCAACACCGTCACCCTCGCCTCGGGAGGCACGGTGGCCTACGGGCAGCTGGTGGTATGCCCGGGGCTGCAGTACGACTGGGACGCCGTGCCCGGGCTGGCCGCGGCCGTGCACTCCCCGCACGGCGCCTCGCACTACGAGTTCGAACTGGCGCCCAAGGCCTGGACCCTGCTCAGCGGACTGACGTCCGGCACCGCCGTGTTCACCATGCCTGCCGGGCCCATCAAGTGCGGCGGGGCCAGCCAGAAGCCCATGTACCTGGCTTGCGACTACTGGAAGGAACAGGGTGTCCTGGACAAGATCCGCGTGGTGATGGTCCAGCCCTACCCCACCGTGTTCGGCGTGCCGGAAGTGGACCGGGAGCTGGACCGCAAGATCGCCGAGTACGGGATCGAACTGTGGACCAACAGCGAGCTGGTCTCGGTGGATGCCGCCGGCCAGGCCGCCACTATCCGGAACACCGAAACCGGCGCCGAGGAAGTTCTGCACTACGACGTGCTCAACGGCGTCCCGCCGCAGTCGGCCCCGGACTGGCTCAAGGCCACGGACCTGCCTGCCGCCAGCGACAAAGGCGGTTTTGTGGAGGTGGACCGGCAGACGCTGCGGCACCTCCGGTTCTCCAACGTCTGGTCGCTTGGCGATGCCGCCGGCACCACCAACTCCAAGTCGGGCGGGGCACTGCGCAAGCAGACCAAGGTGCTGGCGAAAAACCTGGTGGCGGCGCGGAAGGGCAAGCCGTTGCCCGAGAAGTACAACGGCTACTCGGTGTGCCCGTTTACGGTGTCGCGCGACACGGTGGTGTTCGCCGAGTTCGACGACCGCTATCGGCCCATGCCCACCATCCCCCGGGTGCCCACGTGGAACGAGAGCCGGCTGTCCTGGGTGGTGGACCGGGACATGTTCCCGCAGGTGTACTGGAACCTGATCCTCAAGGGGCGCGCCTAGGGGTACCGGGGGTCCTGGGTTTCGACGGGCTCAACCACCGGCGCGCCTAGGGGTTCCGGCTGTCCAGTTCCCTGCCCACGTGCCACTCATCGGCGAGGATCGCGTAGATCAACTCCGTGGCCCACTGGCCCTTGTAGTGCCACTTATCAACGTGGCGTGCCTCCAGCCGCATGCCCAGGCGGCAGCACAGGGACGCCGACGCCGTGTTGAGTTCGTCCAGGCGCGCCTCGATCCGGTGCAGGCCGAGCTCCCCGAAGCCCAGTTCGAGCATCGCCGCCGCGGCTTCGGTGGCATAGCCCTTGCCGCGGGCCACGGGCGCCAGCGTCCAGCCCACTTCGCCCTGCAGGTGCCCGGGCAGCCACTTGAGCACCACCTCGCCCTGGAGCCCGGGCTCGTCGTCGGCCTCGATGGCCAGGGCCACCCAGTCCCCCGCTTTCTCGAAAACGAAGTTGGCGTACCGGCCTACGCGTTCCATGGACTGCGTGTACGTCTTCGCAGGCCCGGGCAGGAAGCGCGCAGTTTCCGGGAGCGAATGGTACGCATGGAACGCGTCCAGGTCGCCGCCGTCGAAGCGGCGCAGGACCAGCCGTTTGGTACGGATGGGCAGGCGGATGTCAGGCACTGACCGCGCCCGGGCTACTGGGCGGAACCGACGACGGCGGCCGTCGCCTCCGCGATGGCGCGTTCCTCGTCAGTGGGCACCACCAGGACAGGGATGGCTGACTGCGGCCTGGAAATAACGCGCGGTTCCTTGGACCGCTCGGCGTTCAGGCCGCCGTCGAGCTCGATGCCCAGGGCGCCCAGCCTGTCGGCCACCAGCGCGCGGAACTGGTGCGAGTTCTCGCCGATCCCCGCCGTGAACACCAGTGCCTTGGCCCCGCCGACGGCCACGTGGTAACCGCCGATGTACTTGGCCAGCCGGTAGGAGGTGACAGCGAGCGCGGTGGCCGCCTTGGTATTGCCGTCCTCGGATGCTTCCACCACGGAGCGCATGTCGTTGTTGCCGGCCAGGCCCTTCAGCCCGGACTCCCTGTTGAGCATGGTGTCGATGTCCTCCGGGGTCCAGCCGGCACGGCCCAGGAACACCAGGATGGAGGGGTCCAGGTCACCGGAGCGGGTGCCCATCACCAGGCCCTCGAGCGGCGTGAAGCCCATGGAGGTGTCCACCGACTGGCCGCCCCGGATCGCCGTCACGGAGGCGCCGTTGCCCAGGTGGGCGATGACGCCGTCGAACTCCCCTACCGGGAGGTCCAGCAGGGCGGCGGCCCGCCGGGTGACGTACTCGTGCGAGGTGCCGTGGAAGCCGTAACGGCGGATGCCGTGGTTGGTGTACAGCTCGTCGGGGACGGCGTAGCGCCAGGCGTGCTCCGGAAGGGTGCGGTGGAAGGCGGTATCGAAGACGGCCACCTGCGGCATGTCCGGCCACTTCTTGGTGATGGCCCTAATGCCCAGGACATTGGCCGGGTTGTGCAGGGGCGCCAGCGGGTTGAGCCGCTCGATGGCGCGGGTGATTTCATTGTCGATCAGCACCGGCTCGGCGAACCGTTCCCCACCGTGCACAACGCGGTGCCCCACGGCGCCGAGCTCCAGGTCGCCCAGCTCCCGGTGGATGGCCGCGTCCACCTGCTCCAGCGCCGCTGCATGGTCCCGCGGGCCCTCGATCTCGCCGTCGCCGTCGCCCCCGTTGCCCATGCCGATCTTCTCGATCAGCCCCTCCGTCAGGACGGTCCCGGCGGCAACGTCGCGCACCTGGTACTTGAGCGAGGACGAGCCGGAGTTGATGACGAGCACGAGCATGTGGGGCCTCCTGAGCCTTGCGTCTGCGGTTCAAACCCCACTATATGTGCCGCGGCGCGGCGCCCAATTCCTTGCGGATGCGGACCGTCTGTGCCTAGAGTCGGCGGACAGGCTGGACCACGCCCGAGAGGACATTCCAATGACGAACGAGACCACGTCGATCGACGAGAACGACCCCACCAACACCGGCTCCAGCAGCACCGCGCCCCTTAATGCGCAGGCGGACAGCGACGCCGGCGCCGGATCCGGAAGCAAGGACCCCACCGGTGTGGAGGGCGCGAACCCGGCCCTTGACGACACCGGCAACGTCAAGGCCGCCGAAGCGGGAGAGGCCCCGCAGGCCCCCGAGAACACCGAGGATCTCGACCTCACGCCGCAGGGCCTGTCCGACGAGCCCGCCAAGCAGGAGGACAAGGAAAGCCTGGCCAAGCCGGACAACAGCTGACGGGGCCACTCAGAAGCAACGCGGGGTCACTAAATGCCCAATCTGGCGCCGTTATTGGGCCGGGAGTGACCACGCGTTGCTTAGGAAGCCGGCACCTGCGCCTGGATCGCGGTGATGGCCACCGTGTTGACGATGTCCTCCACCGTGCAGCCGCGGGAGAGGTCGTTGACCGGCTTCCGAAGCCCCTGCAGGACGGGCCCGACGGCGACTGCACCGGAGCTTTGCTGCACCGCCTTGTACGTGTTGTTGCCGGTGTTCAGGTCCGGGAAGATGAACACCGTCGCCTGCCCCGCCACTGAAGAGCCCGGCATCTTGGACTCGGCGATGGAGGCGTCCACGGCGGCGTCGTACTGGATGGGGCCTTCGACGGCGAGGTCGGGGCGGCGCTCCCGCACCAGTTCGGTGGCCTGCCGCACTTCGTCCACGGCCTCCCCCGAGCCCGAGCCGCCGGTGGAGTAGGACAGCATGGCAACCCGCGGCTCCACGCCGAACTGCGCGGCAGTTTCGGCTGAGGCGAGCGCGATGTCCGCCAGCTGCTCCACGTTGGGGTCCGGGTTCACAGCGCAGTCGCCGTACACCAGCACCCGGTCCGGCATCAGCATCAGGAACACCGAGGACACGATCTTCACGCCCTCGCGGGTCTTCACGAACTCCAGGGCAGGGCGAATGGTGTGCGCGGTGGTGTGGGCGGCCCCGGACACCATGCCGTCCACCACGCCCAGCTGGACCATCATGGTGCCGAAGTAGCTGACATCCTGCATGATCTCCAGCGCCTTGGGCAGGTCAACGCCCTTGTGCGCCCGCAGCTCCGCGTACTGCTCTGCGAACTTCTGCCGCAGGTCCGAGGTGGCAGGGTCCACCACGTTGATGCCGGTGAGGTCGATGCCCCGGGCGGCGGCCAGTTCGCGGACGTCGGATTCGGGTCCCAGGACGGTCAGGTCGCAGACGTCTCGGCGGTGCAGGATTTCCGCAGCGCGGAGGATCCGGACGTCGGTCCCCTCGGGCAGCACCACGTGCCGGCGCTGCGCGCGGGCCCGCTCGATGAGGTCATGCAGGAACCGCAGGGGCGTCATCCGCTCGGCCCGGGGCAAGTGCAGGCGCTCCATGAGCTCGGCCTCGTCCACCTGCCGCGACCACAGGCCCAGGGCCGAGGCAACCTTCCGACGGTGCCCGGACCAGATCTCGCTCCGGACCTCCGAGACGCGCCGGGCCGTGGTGTAGGTGTCCTCCCGCGCCGCGAACACAGGGAACGGCGCCTGCGCCAGGAGCGGGTAAATGTTGGCGTCCGGTGCCAGGCCGCCGGTCAGGATGAGGGCGGACGCCACCGGGAACTCGGGTGAGAAGGACGACGCAAGGCACGCGACCATCACGTCCGCGCGGTCCCCCGGCACGATCACCAGGGCGCCCTCGTCCAGCACGTTCAGGAAGTTACCCACGTTCATCGCGGCAACCTTGATGTCCCTGACGTCGCGCTCCATGTCCGCCCGGCCTGCAATCTGCCGCACGCCCAGGGCGGCGGCCACCTCGCCGGTGGTGGGGCGGGCGATCTCCTCAAGCTCGGCGAGGACATACACGGGCCGTCCGGAGGCGCCCGGCTTCACGGCGGCGGCGATAGCCTCGACGTCGTCCGGGTCAGCGCGGTTGACCATGATGGCCAGCAGCGAGCACTTCTCCGCGGACAGTTCCTTGCGGGCTACCTCGACGGCGGCCGCGGCCTCGGCGACGGTGCGCCCCTTGGCGCCCACCACCGCCACCACGGGGGCGGCCAGGTTGTTGGCAAGGCGGGCGTTGAGGTCGAATTCGACGGCGGCGTCCTGGCCGGTGAGGTCCGTTCCCTCCACGATCACCACGTCGCAGTGGCGGGAGATTTCGGCGAAGATCTCCACGCAGCGGGCGTCGATGTCGGCGCGTTTTCCCTCGGCCAGCAGGGTCCGGACCTCTTCATGGGTGAGGCCGCCGCGGCAGCGCTCATCCTCCAGCGCGAAGCGGGATTTCATCAGGGCAACCATGGGGTCGTCATTCGCGTCCGGGCCGTGGACCACGGGTTTGAAGAAGCCGATCCTGTCCGCATGGCGGTGCAGGGTGTCCGCCAGGCCCAGGGCCACAAGCGACTTGCCCGATCCGGGGGTGGTTGCGCTGACGTAGATGCCTTTGGCCATGGGTCTGCCCTTTGCTGTCTGCTGGTGCCGGTCCTCCCATCCTTGCACTTCCCACCCCGCGAGATGGCACTTCGCGGCAGTATCCACCCCCGGGACTGCCGTGAAGTGCCATCTCGCGAAGCCCGCATGGCCTTGACACCGGACCCCCTGATGGGATTACCTAATGAACATTCGGTAAATAAAGCTGGAGGCAATGACGCATGGCTGAAACAACCCTTTCCGGGCCCCATCACCAGATCCTGGAGAACGACTACGCCTCCGAGTGGATGGGCATCGAGGTCCTCTCGCTGAGCGACGGCCACGCCACCATCCGGATGACCCTCCGGCAGGAAATGCTCAACGGCTTCGGCATGGCCCACGGTGGAATGATCTTCGCCTTCGGGGATACGGCGTTTGCGCTCGCATGCAACCCGGCCGTCCCGGCACCCGGTGAGGAAAACAACATCACCGTGGCCTCCGGCGTGGACATCAACTTCCTCAAGCCCGCCTTCCGCGGCCAGGTGCTGACCGCCGTCGCGGACCGCCGTTCCAGCGCCGGGCGCAGCGGCCTGTACGACATCCAGATCTTCGCCGCCGACTCCCCCCAGGCAGAAGCCACCTCCGGCACCCCCGGCGAACTCATTGCCGAGTTCCGCGGACGCAGCCGCACCATCCCCAAGAAGTAGGTAGACCATGACCCTGCACGCCCCCGAAACCCCCGCCGCCGCAACCTCCGCCGCAACTTCCACGCAGACGGACGCCGTCCTGGACCGCGAGGAGACCATCTCCCGCGACGAACTCGAGGCGCTCCAGCTCAGCCGCCTGCAGCACACGGTGGCCTACGCCTACGAGCGCGTGCCGCTGTACAAGCGCAAGTTCGACGACGCCGGTATCCACCCCTCCGACCTGCGCGAACTCAGCGACCTGGGCAGCTTTCCCTTCACCACCAAGGAGGACCTGCGCGCGGAATACCCGTTCGGCATGTTCGCCGTGCCGCAGCACGAGGTGGCCCGCGTCCACGCCAGCTCCGGCACCACCGGCCGGCCCACCGTCGTCGGGTACACCAAGCAGGACCTGGCCGACTGGGCCAAGCTCGTGGCCCGCTGCTTCCGCGCCTCCGGTATCCGCCCCGGCATGAAAGTCCACAACGCCTACGGCTACGGCCTGTTCACCGGCGGCCTGGGCGCGCACGCCGGCGCCGAGGCACTGGGCTGCACTGTCATCCCCATGTCCGGCGGGCAGACCGAACGCCAGATCCAGCTGATCCAGGACTTCCAGCCGGACGCCATCCTGGCCACGCCCACCTACCTGCTGACCATCGCCGACGCCATGGCGCACATGGGCATCGACCCCACCTCCACGTCCCTGAAATACGCGGTGCTGGGCGCCGAGCCCTGGACGCAGGAGATGCGGCACGAGCTCGAAGTCACCATGAACATCAAGGCCTGCGACATCTACGGCCTGTCCGAAGTGATGGGCCCGGGCGTCGCCGGCGAGTGCGTGGAGACGCAGGACGGCAGCCACATCTGGGAGGACCATTTCCGCCCCGAGATCATCGATCCCTTCAACCCCGTGGCGGGCAAGGAAAACGTGCTGGGCGACGGCGAGCACGGCGAACTCGTCTTCACCTCGCTCACCAAGGAAGCACTGCCGATCATCCGCTACCGCACCAAGGACCTCACCCGCCTCCTCCCGGGCACAGCCCGCCCCGCGCACCGCCGGATGGGACGCATCACCGGCCGCAGCGACGACATGATCATCCTGCGCGGCGTGAACCTGTTCCCGTCGCAGATTGAGGAAATTGCCCTGCGGATCCCGGAGCTCAGCCCGCACTTTCAGCTCGAGCTCACCCGGCCGGAGGGCCAGCGGATGGACCAGTTGACCGTCCGGATCGAGCGCCGGGACAACGTTACCCCCGAGCAGAGCACGACGGCGGCGCGCGCCTTGAAGGAGCAGATCAAGATCCACGTGGGTTCTTCGTGCGCGGTGGACGTGGTGGAGCCGGGCTCGCTTGAGCGGTCCAACGGCAAGCTGCGCCGGATCTACGACCTTCGGCCGAAGGGATAGCAGGACCGATGGTGCGGGGCCGTCCCGGACTTACCGACCGTTCGTGAGAAACTAGCCACTATGCCCAGCACCACTGAAACCTCCAGCCCCGGCAGTCCAGCGAGCAGCGCCGGCACCAAGCGCGGGCGCCCCGGCTATGACCAGCAGTCAGTGCTGCGCATCGCCGTGGACGTCTTCAACCGGCACGGCTACGACGCCACCTCCATGGGGATCCTGGCCGAAAACCTGGGCATCTCCAAGTCCGCCATCTACCACCACGTGCCGTCCAAGGGTGATCTCCTCAAGCTCGCCCTGGACCACGCACTGGGCGGCCTCGAGGCGATTCTGGAGGAGCCGGAGGCGACGTCCGGAGCCGCCGACGCACGGCTGGAGTTCGTCCTCCGGCAGACCGTGGCCGTGCTGGTGGACCGGCTGCCCTTCGTCACGCTGCTGCTGCGCCTGCGCGGCAACACCGAGATCGAACGTGACGCGCTGGAGCGGCGGCGCACGTTCGACCACAAGGTGGCCGGACTGATTTCCGCGGCCCGCGACGAGGGCTCGCTGCGCCAGGACATCGATCCGCGGACCGTCACCCGGCTCCTGTTCGGCATGATCAACTCGATTGTGGAGTGGTACAAGCCCGGCGGTCCGCTCTCGCCCACAAGGCTTGCCGACGACGTGATCACCATGGCGTTCGACGGCCTCCACGGCCACTCCTAGGCTCTCCGAACCAAGTAGCGCCAATTGTCGTTATGGAGCCGCATAACGACAGTTGGCGCTATCCAGTTGGGCTGCCGCCCCCCCTTCGGCTGCCCCGCGCGCTGCCAGGCACGACCCAGTTCCGCAGATACTAAGTGTGCTTGGTATTTCAGCCGCTCCCCGGCTACGGTGGTAGGAAAGCCACCATCTGCAGGGAGGTTGAGAATGAGCCCGGACACACGTCCAACGCGTCCCGGCCGATGCAGGACCGCCGCCGCAGCGGCTGCCGTAAGTGCCGCCGTCGTTCTTTCCGCCTGCACCGGCGGCTCTCCTCCTCCCCCGGCCCCGAGCGAAACCGCCGCGACAGCCACGAACACCGGGACTGCCGGCCCGGCGGCATCAGCCCCGGCAACCGGCGCGCCGGCAACGGACAGCGGCGCGGATGCGGCCGGAAACATCCCCCAGCTGGTGGAGAATCTTTCGCCATCGGTGGTCACCATCTTCACTGACGGCGGGCTGGGCAGCGGTGTGGTCTACTCCGAGGACGGCCTCATCCTGACCAACGAGCACGTGATCCGCGGCAACACCACGGTGGAAGTGGCATTCGCCGACGGCCAGCGGGTGGAGGGCACGGTCCGGGCCACCGACGCCGTGACGGACCTCGCCCTGGTCCAGGCCAACCGCACCGGCCTGCCGAAGCCGACGTACCAGACCAACCTGCCGAAAGTCGGCGAGGGCGCACTGGTGCTGGGCTCCCCGCTCGGCTTCGAAAACACCGCCACCGCCGGCATCATTTCCGGGCTCCACCGCTCCATCCCGGGCTCAGCCTCCAACAGCCTGTCCCTGGTGGACCTGATCCAGACCGACGCGCCCATCAGCCCGGGCAACTCGGGCGGTGCCGTGATCAACATGCGCGGCGAGATCATCGGGATCAGTGAGGCCTACCTCCCGCCGTCCACCGGCGCGGTGGCGCTGGGCTTTGCCATCCCCGCGGCCACGGCAGTGGAAGTCGCGGAGGAGCTTTTGGCCGACGGCACCGCCGAGCACGCCTATGTGGGACTGACGCCGGGCGAACTCACGCGGCAGATCGCCGAGCAGCTGGGCATCGACGCAAGCACCGGCGTCGTGGTTCTGAACGTTGACGAGGACGGCCCGGCCGGACGTGCCGGCATCCGACCCGGCGACGTCCTGGAATCCATGGAAGGCGTGGAGCTGGACGCGCCGGAAAGGCTCCTGGCCGAACTACGCAACCGCAATCCCGGCGACTCGGTCGGGTTCAAGGTCAAGCGGGGAGACGAGAACCTGGACATCAAGGCGGAACTCACCGAACGGCCCGCAAGTTAGCACCACCCCGACAGGAAGGTAAGACAATGAGCCACCCCAAAGATGAAGCAGACGCAGGATTCATCATTCCGGACCCGTCCAAGGTCCGCGAGGACGTACCCGGCGACGCCGGCGACGAAGCGAACGTGATCCGCTTCAGCGAAGAGCAGGCCCTTATTGAGGAGCAGGCCCACGGCATCCGGCCGGACACGTACAGCGTGCCCTCGGGCGGACCCACCATGGACGAGGCCCGCGGCAACATGGACCTCTCGGACCAAAGCCAGGGCGGGCGCGGGACCGGCCCCGAGGACGACAGCAGTGACGACGGCCTGCACGGCGGCGCCGAGTCCTGACTTCTTAGCTCACCACACCGGCAGGGGCGCCCCGGATGATCCGGGGCGCCCCTGCCGTCTTTTTGTTCTGTTAGAGCTGGTACTCCATGGTGCTGCCCAGGCCTTCATGGACGCACAGGATGTTGTGCTCGGTGTCCATGAACCAGGCAGACTTCTCCGAGTCCCTGGTGCAGATGTGGTTTTCGGTCTTGAGGTTCGGCAGGTCGTAGTCCTGGAACTGCACCCCCATCGATTCCATGTCCCGCACCGTCTTCTCGATGTCCGTCACTTCGAAGCTCAGGGCGGTGTGCTCGGAGTGTTTGCCGTCCGAGACATGCATCAACTGCAGCATGGGGCCGCCGTTGCTGCCGAGTAGTTCGCTGCCATCGTCAGCCGTGCCGCAGTGCGGGAGTCCGAGCTTTTCCGTATAGAAACTGTGGGCGCGGGCGGGGTCATCGACTGGCAGGATGGTTGTGGCTGTGTTCATTTTAAGGCTCATGTGGCCACCTCCTACGGGCAGAATCTTACGCCTGCGGCACCGGGAAAGAACCCCGGATTTTCGGGCCGATTACTTCGGCTCTTTGGGGTTGTTGGCTTCCGCCAGTTCCACCTCGGCCGTGGCCTGGATGAGGGCCAGCAGTTCGGGGTCCAGGCCCGGGGCAAACTCCTCTTTCCGCTCCGGCGACATGGTCATGGGGAAACCTTCGGGCATGACCTCGGTGGTCAGCTCGGTTCCGTCGTTCGAGGGTGACGCCCCACGGAACAGCTTGCCCGCCTGGCTGAGGTTGTCCGCGCCAAAGGTGTACTGGATGCTCTGCAGCCCCGTATCCAGAAGCTTCTTCACCTCGGGGAACTGTTCGGCGTTGGTCTTGGGGATGGGCAGGACCTTGCCCCAGTTCACGCCCAGGCTTTCCAGTGCCTTCGCGAAGGCGTTCTCGTGGGCCTGGTCCCGGACAATGAGGTAGGCGATGGTGGAACGCGCTGTCTTGTTGTCCGTCATCTCGTAGATACGGCACTTCTGCAGGCGGCCGGTGGATTCGAGCATCAGGTTGTAGAGCAGGTCCAGGACCAGGTTGCCGCTGTTGTAGACGTAGGAGCCGCTCCACGGATTGCCCGCCGCGTCCACGGGCAGGGCACCCTGCGCGCCCACCAGGTAGTGGTGGATGTTGCTGGTGTCGAGCGCGATCTTGAGGGGCGTGGCACCCTTGGCGCCGGGCTCGTCCACGGGGTCGGTCTTTTTGCCCTGGTAGCGCGGGGATCCGTCCAGGAGCTGCGAAATGGTGGTGCCGATCAGTTCAACGTGGCTGATCTCCTCGGTTCCCACGCCCTGCAGGAGGTCCTTGTAGGGCTTGGACGAAGGGTCGCCACGGAAGTTCATGCTCTGGAAGAGGTACTGCATCATGGTGCGCATCTCGCCGAACTGGCCGCCCAGTCCTTCCTGCAGGGCGTTGGCTGCAGCCGGATCCGGCTCGTCGGCGGCAATTTCATTGATCAGAAGCTGGGTATGCAAGTACATGGGCCATTTCCTCGTTTCGCTGGTTTGCTCTCACCGAAGGTCCTGCTCAGGTGAATGGATGCCACCACCGTAAGCATGCTTAGCTTTAATCGCAAGGGTACTTACTACTTTTCGCCTCCCATTGTTAACCTGCCGTTTCTTTTGCAGTACGGCGTTCTCGTAATTTCCCGTTGTCTGGCGGAGTTTGGATATCGGTGTTCTCGATAATCCCCCTCATCTTCCGCGAAGGACATCATGCGTTATCCCACTCCTCCTGCCCTTGGCATCCTGGCTGTCAGCACCCTCCTTGCACTCACGGGCTGCCAGGCAGCCGCTTCCGAGCCTGCGGACCCTGCAAGCGCCCCGATCACCATCGCCACCATTCCCCTCGGCGATGACCCCACCCAGGCGAACCCCATCGAGGCTTTCGCGGAACTGCTGGAGGCCGAAACCGGCCGCGAGGTGGAGGTCACGGACGTTCCCGACTACCTCAGCGTTGTGGAAGCCATCCGTGGCGACCACGTGGACATCGGCATCATGAGCGGTTTCCCGTCGGCCCTGGCTGTGAACACCGGCGAGGTCGACTCCCTGATGGCGTGGGCCGGCAGCGACGACCCCGTCTCCACCTGCGTGGTGCTGGACGGCTCCCCGGTCGAGAAGCTTGAAGACCTGCGGGGCAAGACCGTCGCCTTCGCAGACCAGGCGTCGAGTTCCGGCTACTTCATGCCGGTCTACATGCTGCACGAGGCAGGACTGAAGAAGGGCCAGGATTACGAGGCCATCTTTGCCGGCGGGCACGAGGGCAGCTTCGCCGCACTGAAGCAGGGCCAGGTGGACGCCGCCTGCACCTCCGTTATGCTCACCGAGCTCGGCGCACCCATGTTCCCCTTCGCGGAGGGTGAGTGGCGCGGCATTGGCAAGAGCCCCGCGATGGACGTCATGGGCAGCGTGCTTGCCCGCCAGTCGCTGGACAACGAGACCCGGCTGCAGCTGCAGGAGGCGCTGCCCAAGGTGTTCTCTGAGAACAACGCCGAGGCGCTGGGTGCACTCGGCAAGGGCTTCATCGGTCTCGAGGAAGTCATGGATCCGGAACCGGCCATCTTCGACTCCTTCGCCGAGATCGCCGCGGTGGCCGACGTGAAGCTTGAGGACCTGGGCTGATGAACGCGACGATTTCTGCAGCAGCCCTTACTCCCGAGGCACGACTGCTGCAGGCACTCCCGCTCATCTCGGTCCGGAACCTCACGGTGGCCTACGGCGACCAGCCGGTGCTGGACGGCGTCGACCTGGACGTCCGCCCGGGCGAAATGGTGGCCCTCCTGGGCGCCTCGGGCTCCGGCAAGTCCACCCTCATGAAGAGCCTTACCGGCTTCGCGCCGATCACGGCGGGAACCGCCAGGGTGGCCGGCTATGACGCCACGAACCTTCGACGCGGCGACCTGCGGAAGCTGCGCTCCGACGTCGGGCAGGTCTTTCAGCAGTTCAACCTGATTCCGCGCCTGAGCGTCCTCACGAACGTCCTCACCGGCGCCCTGCACAATGCCGGGCCCGGCAACCTCGTGGGCGGGTTCAGCAGTGCACACCGCCGCCTGGCCATGCATTACCTGGACCGGGTAGGCATCGCGCATAAGGCGAAGGAGCCTGCCCGTTCCCTGAGCGGCGGCCAGCAGCAGCGCGTGGCCATCGCCCGGGCGCTGATGCAGCAGCCCCGCGTCATTCTCGCCGACGAGCCGGTGGCCTCCCTCGACCCGAAACTCGCCGGCTCCGTGCTGGGCCTGCTGCGTGAAATCGCCACGGAAGACGGCATCCCCGTTCTCGTAAGCCTCCATGTCCTTCCCCTCGCCCTCGATTACAGCGACCGCATCCTGGGGCTCCGGCAGGGCCGGATGCTCATCTCGGCGCCCACCCACGGGCTTGATGCCCAGAAGCTGTCATCGCTCTACGACGACGAAGGAGAGCACGTTGACCACCACCCCTGAAACCACGGCGTCCCGCGGAGCCTCATCAGCGGCCCCGCCCCTGGACCCGGCAGAACGGCTGCGCCTCGAGCGTGCTTTCCGGGTGCCCCGCGCACGGTTCCTTACGGGCATTCCGCTGGCGCTCATCGTGCTGGCCTGGTCCTTCTGGGGCGCCGAATTCAACTTCGCCAAACTCGGCGAAGGAACGGTCAACATGGGCGAGTTCCTGTCGCGGCTCTTCCCGCCTGACTTTTCGAAATTCGGCACCATCGTGGCGTTGCTGGTTGAAACGCTGCAGATGGCCATCGTCGGAACCGTGCTCGGCGCGGTGCTGTCCCTGCTGGTCGCCTTTACCGCGGCGTCCAACATCGCCCCGCCCTGGCTCTACTACCCGGCGCGCTGGGTCATGAACATCATCCGGTCGGTGCCCGACCTGGTGTTCGCGCTCTTGTTCGTCTCCGCCGTCGGCCTGGGACCGTTCGCTGGAATCCTCGCCATGACACTGGGCTCCCTCGGCTCGATTGGCAAGATTTTCGCCGAGGCGATGGAGTCGGTGGACCGCGGGCCGGTCACCGCCATGGAGGCGGTGGGCGCGTCGAAGCGCCAGGTCATCCACTACGGCATCGTCCCGCAGGCAGCACCGCTGCTGGTCTCGTACACGCTCCTGCTGTTCGAGGGCAATGTTCGCGGAGCCACCATCCTGGGCCTCGTGGGCGCCGGCGGCATTGGCCTCGAACTCACCACGGCGATGCGGATGTACGACTACGGACACCTCAGCGCCATCATCATCTGCATCATCGCGCTCGTCACGGTCATCGACCAGGGCAGCGCACTCATCCGAAGGAGAATCACATGACAGCCCCCATCATCGACATCGAGCTCAGCGCTCCGGTCAACCTCCGGGACCTCGGCGGCATCCCCATCGAGGGCGGTGTCCTGCGGGAGGGTCTGGCACTGCGCGCCGACGACCTCTCCGTCATCACCGACGGGGACGCACGCCTGCTCGTGGACAACGGGCTCGCCGCCGTCATCGACCTGCGCACCGCTGACGAGGCCGCGCTCACGGGCCGGGGCCCGCTCGCCAACTATGCGGTGGCCTACCATCACCTGCCCCTGATGGAGAGCATCAGAGCGGGAATGCCCGACGGCGGCACTCCAGTGATCGAGCACGTCGCCATGGGCGAGATGTACGCCCGGATGGTGGAAACCGCGGCGCCGCAGCTCGCCAGCGCCCTGGGAATCATCGCCCTTGCCCCCGGGGCCACCGCCTTCCATTGCGCCGCAGGCAGGGACCGGACGGGCGTCCTGGCCGCGGCGCTGCTGCTGGCACTGGGTGCCGGCGATGACGCCATCGTCGCCGACTACGCCCGCACCCACTCCAACATGGCCGCCATCCTGCAGCGCCTGCGGCCCACCATGGGTGCGCTGATGGCCCGCCTCGGTTTCGACCTGGACGCGATGACCGCGGTGACCTTCTCCGACGAACCCATGGACATCTCGATGCTGACGATGCTCGCCAGACTCCGGGAACGCCACGGAGACGCACTGGCTCCCCTCCGCGCCGCCGGGCTAAGCAACGGGACCATCACCCGCCTCCGCCAACGGGCCCTTGCATGACCGCTCTTGCCACCGGGACTCCTGCCACCGGGACTCTGGCCATCGGGACGGAGGAGGCCCCGGCGCGTACCCCGCGCCGGGGCCCCGGCCGGCCACGCAACGAGGACATCGACGCCCAGGTCCTGGCAGCCGTCCTGGAACTCATTGACGACAAGCAGGACGTGACCGCGGCGCGGATCGTGGAGCGCAGCGGAGTCAGCCGTGCCGCCCTGTACCGGCGGTGGCCCTCGCTGACCACCCTCATCGCTGCCGCACTCGACGTGGGGCGTGAAATGCCTCCCGCGATACCTGCTGACGGAAACCTGCGGGACGCCATCCTCGAAACCCTGCTGGGCGCCACGGCCGGGACCGGGCCGGTGGACTACCCCGACGAGCGGTTCCGGCAGAGGATCCGGCTGGCCTTGGCGGACCGTGAACTGCAGAAGGCGTACTGGACATCCCACGTATCCCGGCGGCGGGCGCCCATCGAGAATGCGCTCCGGACAGGCATCGAGCGGGGCGAACTCCGGGCCGACCTCGATCCGGAAGCCTGTTTCGACCTCATCGCCGGCGTGTTCTACTACCAGCTGGTGGTCCGCGGCGATCACCTCGACGACGGGCATACCAGGGCCCGCTGCCGGTCCGCCCTGGACGTGGCTTGGCGGGGCATGGTGTCCGGCGGCCAGCCGGGCACCTCCCCCTTCGGCGGCTAGATCGGGTTGTTGCTGTCGTCCCGCTTGTCGGGGTCCTGGCCGTCCCCGTAGCCGGTGGCCGAGGCCAGTCCGCCAACCTGCTGGCCGGCATTGGTCTGGCCGGGCAGGAAGTGTCCGTCCGGGGAGGCTGCCTGTTCCTCCCCGGACCCCGGTGCGATGTCCTCGCGCAGATGCTCGTCAGTGGGAAGATCCTGGTTGCCGGGGGTTTCCTTGTCGCTCATCCCTCCAGCGAATCATCCTCTTGCGGCGACGGCAACCGCCGGCCCTGGTGCCTCGGCTACTTTTCCACGAGGGTGAGGACATCGTAGGTGGCCACGATCTCGTCGTTCTGGTTGGTGAGGACGGCATCCCAGGACACCTCGCCGTACTCGTCGGTCTCGCGCGGCGTGATTTTTTTGGCGGTGAGGGTCACCCGGATCGAATCGCCTGCGGCAACAGGGGTGATGAAGCGCAGGTTTTCCAGCCCGTAGTTGGCCAGAACGGGGCCCGGCGCGGGCTCCACGAACAGGCCGGCCGCCCAGCTCAGCAGCAGGTAGCCGTGCGCCACGATGCCCGGGAAGAACGGGTTGGCCTCGGCGGCTTCCTGGTTGGTGTGGGCGTAGAAGGTGTCGCCGGTTGAGTTGGCGAACGCCGTGATGTCCTCCAGCGTGACCTGCCGCAGGTCGGAGCGGACGGCGTCGCCGATGCGCAGCGTCTCCAGGGTTTTCCGGAACGGGTGCGTTCCTTCCGTCTCAACGGTGAAGTTCCGGTCTGCCCCGGCATGCCAGACGCCGGTGATTGCGGTGAGCATGTTCGGCGAACCCTGGATGGCGGTGCGCTGCATGTGGTGCATGACGGACCGGATGCCGCCCAGCTCCTCGCCGCCGCCGGCCCGTCCGGGACCGCCGTGGACCAGGTGCGGGACAGGTGAGCCGTGGCCGGTGGAGCTCCTGGCGTCCTCGCGATTGAGCATCAGGACGCGTCCGTGGTGCGCGGCGATGCCGGTCACGAGTTCGCGGGCAACGTCAGGATCGTTGGTGCACACCGTGGCCACCAGGGAGCCGCTGCCGCGGGCGGCGAGGCGGACGGCGTCGGCGGTGTCTTTGTACCCGATCACGGACGAGACCGGCCCGAACGCCTCCAGCGAGTGGACTTCCTCCGCCTCGGGGTTGTTCCAGTTCAGGAGGACCGGCGCCATGAAGGCGCCGCCGTCCACCACCCCGGTGGAACCGTTCGCGGAGGTGACCGACGGCGAATCAAGCGTTCCGTACGCAAGCTCACCGCCGGCGTCGAGCATTGACTGCACGGCCGCGCGGACGTCCTTAAGCTGTTCCACGGAGGCCAAGGCGCCCATGGTGACGCCGTCCGCGCGGGGATCACCCAGCACCACTCGTTCGGTGAGCCGCTGGCCGATGGCCTTGCTGACCGCGGAAACCAGCGCTTCGGGAACGATGGCCCGGCGGATGGCGGTGCATTTCTGGCCCGCCTTGGCCGTCATTTCGGTGACAACAGACCGGACAAAAGCATCGAATTCGGGCGTGCCTTCCACGGCGTCGGGGCCCAGGATGGCCGCGTTCAGGGAGTCGGTTTCCGAGGTGAAGCGGACGCCGCCCTGGACCACGTTGGGGTGGGACTTCAGGGACAGGGCCGTGGACGCAGAACCGGTGAAGGCCACCAGGTCGCGGTAGTCCAGCACGTCCAGCAGGCCGCGGACGGAACCGGAGATCAGCTGCAGCGAGCCCTTGGGCAGGATGTTGGATTCAACGATGGCCTTGACCACGGCCGCGGCGACATAGCCGGTGGGTGTTGCAGGCTTGACGATGGTGGGTACGCCGGCCAGGAACGCGGGCGCGAATTTCTCCAGCATGCCCCAGACCGGGAAGTTGAAGGCGTTGATCTGCACGGCCACGCCGGGAATGCGGGTGTAGATGTGCTCGCCGGCGAAGGAGCCGTCCTTGGACAACACCTCCATGGGCCCGTCCACCACAACCTGCGAGTTGGGCAGTTCGCGCCGGCCCTTGGAACCGAAGGTGAAGAGGACGCCGATGCCGCCGTCGATATCGATCAGGTTGTCGATTTTGGTGGCGCCGGTCTGTGCAGAGAAAGCGTAGAAGTGTTCCCGCCGGGCGTGCAGGTACTGCGCCAGTTCCTTGAGCTTCAGGGCGCGCTGGTGGAAGGTGAATTGCCCCAGTTCCGCCTGGCCCGTGGTGCGGCCGTACTCCACGACGGCGGCCAGGTCCAGCCCTTCCGTGCTCACCTTGGCCAGGATCTCCCCGGTGCTGGCGTCACGGACAGGCACGGCTGACGCCGTTGATCCGGCGTCGGGCGTCCACCAGGAATCCATGATGAAGCTGGGCACCGTTTCCACGGTGTCGAGCGTGGCGTGGGGAGCTGTGGCAGTGGTGGTCATCGTTGACGGTCCTTCCAACAAGGGGGCAGGAAACGGCATCCGATCATTACTGACCGTCCGTTCGGTAATATAAGTACCTTACATGAATGTGCCGCCGTGCACACTAGAACGGACCACACCATCACGCTGCACACTGGAAGCACATCAGCCCCGAAGGAGAGCACATGAACGCCGCATCCCCGAACGAATCAGCCACCCAGGCAAGTCCCGCCGCCGAGCATGAGCTGTGGAAGATCCACCTCGGCGAGCTGGACGAGAAGATGGGCGTCAAGATCGTCGAAGAGTCGGTGGAGCGCGTGGTGGCTACCATGCCTGTGGAGGGGAACAGGCAGTCCTTCGGGCTGCTGCACGGCGGGGCGTCGCTGGCTGTCGGCGAGGCTGTGGGTTCGTGGGCGGCGGTCATCCATGCGAGCACCATGGGCAAGACCGCCGTGGGAGTGGACGTTTCCGCCACCCACCACCGCTCCGCGCGCGAGGGCCAGGTGACCATCACGGCCACGCCCATCCACCTGGGCGGCACGCTCACCACGCACGAGGTGGTCATCGCCAACGAAGCCGGGCAGCGGCTTTGCACCATGCGCATCACCAACCTGCTGATGCGGCGCCATAAGTAGCCGCACCGGGGTTAAGCCTGTCGAGACCTACCCGTTGCGCTTCCTGCGCCTGACCAGCGCCATCAGGACTCCCCCGACGGCGATCGCTGCCGCGGCAGCGATCGCAGTCGGCAGCAGCACCGACGAACCGGTGAAGGCCAGGTAGCCGGCACCCGCCGGGGCACGTGAGCCGTTCCCTGTGTTGGCGAGATCAGCCGGAGGCGTGCTGGCAGCGGGCGGTACGACGACGGCGGGGGCGCCGTCCGAAGGATCTGCCGGCGCCGCCGGGGCCGGGTCAGCCCGGGCAGGGTCAGCCGGAACGGATGCGGGGTTTGTCGGCGCTGAGTCGGCGGGAGCAGGTGCCGGATCAGCCGGAGCGGGTGCGGGGTCAGTCGGCGCCGCCGGGGCCGGGTCAGCCGGAACGGGAGCCGGGTCAGCCGGAACGGGAGCCGGGTCAGCGGGAGCAGGCGGTCCCGGATCAACTGGCGCCGGCGGCTTAGGATCGGACGGTTCAGCCAGCGCAAACTCAAAGCTGCTTATCCCGGAAACACTGAACCCATTCACAGTTTCCGCGGTAAACCGAAGCGCCTTATCGCCGTCAGGCGCCGGGAAGCTCCAGTTTCCCTCGGTATCAACCTGGACTTCGAAAGGATCCTCTCCGTCCAGCCTGATCCGGACTTTCGACCCCGCGGCGACGGCGGACGCGGGAGCCGCAGGAACCGTCCCGGCGACACGCTGCCCCGGCTCATAAGTAGCGCCAGGCGCAGGCGTGGTGACGGTGGGCTTGTTGAGGAAGAGTTCCAGCTCATAGCCGGGCAGGACGGCCAGGCTGTCCCTGAGGGTTGCGGCGATAGCCATGTTTTGGATGACATTGCCGTTCTCGTCAGGGGTATCCCCTGCCGCATGTGTCCCCACCGCGTAGTTGCCGCTGATGTAGGGGCCGCCGGAGTCACCACCGCTGGACTGCACGGCGTAGGAGAGGAAGCCGCGGAAGGCGCGAAGGTCTGTGGGGTCGGCCGCGTAGCCGGGGCCTGGAACAACAAAGATGCCCACCGCGTCGATCGTCCCGCAGGACCAGAAGGACGACCGCCCGGACCGGCACACCGGCATTCCCGCCACTGGATCCGCGCTGCCGATGATCTTCACGTCGGGACCGGGCTCGGACTGGTTGCCCCAGGTACTGGCCGCCGGCAGCGGGTCAATGTCCGGTCGCAGGGACTCGATCACGGAGATGTCGGTGCCCACGTTCCCGGGATTATCCGGGTCCAGCGGATTTTCGATGATGCGGGAATTGCCCGGGCCACCGTACTGGCTGAACCCAAACCTGCCCAGCAGCCCTACCTGGTTGAACTGGAATTCCAGGGTCGCCGTTTCGGCTGCACCATCCGACGCGCAGTGTCCCGCAGAGAGGACGGCGGGCAGGCCGGCGGGGTCGAAGGCAGAGAAGCCGGTGGAGCAGATCCAGCCGGTGTCGGCAATGTAGCCGACTCCCCCGGGAACGTCAGCTTCAGGCGCAAGGGAAGCGCCGCCGTCGAGCTCCACGTTGGCGTACCGTGCCACGAACTCCGCGGGCGACACCTTTCCGGAACCGGCGGCCGGAGCACTGGCGCGCGCGTCCGACGTCGATTCCGGTGTGTTGATGCCGCCGGTCCGGATGACAAATTTGCCGTCGGAGGCCACCACGGACTGCAGGCCTTGGGGGCCCACCTCGCGCAGGTACGCCTGGAACAGTTGGTCGGCGCTCACCGCGAGCTCTGCACCTTCGGTGGAGCGGGACTCCGGTGAAACGCCAGCACCGGATCGCCCAGCCTCCGCTGACGACGCAGGAGCCGGCGCAGGGGGCGACGCTTCAAGGGCCAGCTCAGGCATCGTGACGGCAAGGGCCGCCACCTTCTCGAGCAGCTCTGCTCCCGACCCCGAGACCACAATCTGCCCGGCTTCCAGCCTGATGCCGGTGTATCCCGCCACGCTACGCAACTGGCTTGCCGCATCGGCGGCTTTGGCGCCCAGCGCTCCGGCAGCAGCGAACTCCTCCGGGGTAAGCCCGAGGTCGCGCTGCACCGCTCCCGCAAGCGCACGCTCGGACAGGCCGGAGCCCGAGGCATCCGGACCTTCGGTGTTGGCACCGGCAGGCTGGCCGGTTGCGGGTTCGCCCGTTCCCCACGCCGGCGGGGCCACATATGCGGACGACGCCAAAACCCCGGCGACGGCGCCCAGCGAGAGGAACCGCCGGAGGTTGCGTGCCCTCATCGGGCAACTCCCGCTCCGCACAGTGACAGGACGGCGTCCAGCTCATGGGAAGCCAGGCCGTTCCGCAGGAGGAAGTTCCGCGTATCAAGGGTGCGTACGAAGTCCACCACCGCCAGGCCACGCTGCTCCAGTAGGGGTTCAAGCTCGGCGTCCTCCACGTACCGTTCCCGATCGTGTGGCGGGCCGTGGGTGCGGTAGCGCTCGTTGATGCCGCGGGCCGCCCGACGGTAGCCCTCCGCGATATCCTGGTCGGAGTCCCCTGCCAGGTCCTGCACCATGGCGGCGACCATGCCGCTGCGGTCGCGGCCGGCCGCGCAGTGCAGCACTACGTCGCCACGGCTTGCTGCCGCGGCCAAGGCCTGGAAGACGCCGACGAGCTTTTCCGGGAAGATCCGGGCATTGTCGGCATAGTACGCGGGGTCGTTGAGGTAGGGGCCAGTGACGGCGGTCAGGCGAGGATCGCCGGGCTCCTCGGTGGGCGCTGCGACCACTGCCATGCCCTGAAAGGCCGCCCGGGAGACGACGGGATCCGTGTCCCGGCGCCGCGCTTCCGCTGCGTTCCTAAGGTCAAGAACGGTGCGGATGCCGGCGTTGTACGCCTGTTGCCATCCCGCCTCCGTCAGCCATTCCCGGCGTCCCATCCGATAGACACCGCCGGCCACATGCCAAGCGTTGACAGCACCATCCCAGTCCATGGACCTGCCCGGTTTGCTCATTCGGACAGCTAATCACATCAGTCACAGGAGCCGCACGTCACAAACAGGTACAGGTTCGCAAAGATGAGTACGTGAGGCCGGTGACCGGCGCGGAGGGTAAGCGTACTCTGGCTCCTAGATGATGCCTGAGCCCACAGTTGATGTTCAAAGGAGAACCCCAATGGGAAACACAGCAGTACGACGGCGTCACGCAGGTTTTGCCGCCGGCCTCGCCAGCCTGGCAATGGCACTTGGCTTTACCGCCGTTCCCGCAGACGCGGCGCCGCGGCCGAAGGTTGATTACGTGGCGGTAGGTGATTCGTACACTGCGGGCACCGGGGCGGGCCCCTTCCAATTTTCATTCCCTTGCGATCAGACGCCAGGAGGTTATGTTGACCTGGTGGGCGCAATGGGCCGGGTGACGCTTATAGCGAACGCTGCCTGTCACGGTGCCCTTTTGAGCCACGAGAGTACAGTTCCCCATTCGCTGGACATCCCAAGTGTGCAGGAGCAGATCCAGCGACTCACTGACTCGCTAGCTCTATCAGAAGGCACGGAATTGGTAAGCATTACGGCCGGTGCTAATGACGTTGGAGTCACCGGTGTCCTCATTGCCTGCCTAACACAACTGCCTGAAGTCTGCCTCTTGCAGGTAAAGGAAGCCGAAACCAGGTTCCTTGAGCTTTATCTAAATCTCAAGGAAGCCTACGTCGACATCCAAGGCTCTGCTCCCGAAGCTACTATTGCCGTCCTTGGCTACCCCAGACTGTTCGACCCGAGCAGACCGTTTGCTGGCGTAGACCCTGCGATATTAAGGACAATCAACGCAGCGATCGATGGTTTGAACACCACCATCGCGAGGGCCGTAGAGGATTCAGAAACTAACGCAGTATTTATCGATGTGAACCGGCGTTTCGCCGGACATGAGGTGAATTCCGAAGAGCCGTGGATTTTCTTTTCACCTCCGACCATATCCGACGGAAATCTCGTATTCGATGATCGCAACTTCCACCCCACGCCCGCAGGACATCAGGCCTATGCGTCCGCTCTTATCAGCACGATCAAACCGGCGCAATTGGTTCGGCCGTAATCACTACCCCCGCTTAGCCAGCCGGTACTCCAGCCCGGCGCGGACCATTGGCCACTCGTGCTCTGGGATCGAGAACACCACAGTGTCCCGCAGGAGTCCGTCGCGGGTTCGGGAGTGGTTGCGCAGGATGCCGTCCTGCTTGGCCCCGAGCCGCGCGATGGCCTCACGTGACTGGTGGTTGAGCCAGTGCGTGCGGAACTCGACCGCCGGGCAGCCGATGGTTTCGAACGCGTGCCGCAGCAGCAGAAGCTTCGAGTCCGGGTTGGTCCCGGTCCCCTGCACGGACGCGGCGTTCCAGGTGGAGCCGATCTCCACGCGTGGCGTGCCGGCGTCGATGTTCATATAGGTGGTCATGCCGATGATCCTGCCCGGGCCGCCGGTGGCCGGGTCGATCAGCCTCGTAGTAAAGGGCAGCATGGAGCCCTCCTCCTGCAGGGCGAGCCGCCGCCGGATTTCGGCAGCCATCTCTTCCGGCGCTGGAACGGACGTGTACCAAAGCTTCCACAGTTCGCCGTCCTTGGCGGCCTCGACCAGGCCGTCGTGGTGTCCGGCGGCCAGAGGCTCGAGGATTACATGGCGCCCGGTCAGGGTAAGGGGTTCAAGGAAAGTCACTGCACCAGCCTAGGCCCCGCAATCATGGCCGGTTACGCTGGGGGCAGCACCAGGACGACGAGCAAGGGAGTTGACGTGTCAGGAACCAACCCGGATCCGGAGGACGACAAGATCACAGGCCTGGAACCGGGCGGCGGAGTCCCTCCCGGCGAAACTCCTCCAGGTGAAGGTTCGGTGGCAGGCACCCGGGAGCCCAGGCAGTCGGGATCGGGGAAGGCCCAGCAGGTCTTCTGGATCGGTGCCATCGGAGCCGGTGTGCTGCTCTTCCTCCTGTACTTCATCGGTTACATCGTGGGCTTCTTCGACTAGAAACTGCTCAGCCGCGGGAGTACAGGATTTGTTCCAAGGCGTCTTCTCCCGGGGACAGCCCAAGGTGCACCAAGTCCGGGTAGCCGCCCACGGCATCACGCAGCGTTTCCGGCCAGTGTGGTGGTTCCCAGTCCTGGTGTTCGCTTTTGTATCTTCTGCCTGAGGGTGAGATCCAGCCGGGTGGTTCGTGTTTCGTGGCCGGGGTGGGTGTCCAGCCGCTGGTGTGCCTGAGGCGGTGGTGTTTGCGGCAGGGCTGGCCCAGGTTGCTGATCCCGGTGGTCCCGCCGTGATGCCAGGCCAACAGGTGGTCTGCTTCGTTGTCCAGGGAGTTGTTGGAACAGCCGGGGAAGGGGCACTTCCCGTCCCTCAAGCGCAGCCACCGCCGGATAGCTTTGGTGACCCGGTAGCTGGTGCGGCCGATTTCCAGGGGCGCCCCGTCCCGCGGGTCCACCAGCACCCGGTAAAACGAGCCAGCCCCGTCCGCGACCAGCTTCCGCGCCATCGATGCGGGGATGGGGCCGTAGCCGTCAAGCATCGCCGGTTCATCCGTCAGCCCCATGAGCGAGAACACGGGCACCGTAACCAGGACCTCCGCGTGCGGAGTGCGGACCTCCGCAACCATACCGGGGCTCTGCCCGTGCTGCCCGTCCTGTCCGTTGCTGAGGACGGCGTCGGCGAAGATGTCGGCGCAGAGCTGGGGCAGGGTGCGGGACTCGTCCGGGCCTTGCAGTCCCCGGGCGAGGGCGGTAGTGCGGTTCCACATCGCCGACGCGGTATCGGCAGGGAGGTAGGCGTGGAACCAGGCCATCCCGTCCATGTCCGGGCGGTGTTCGACCCGCCGCTCCGCAACACTCCTGGCGTGGCGCTTTTCAAGGGATTCGGGGTGGTGGCGTTCCCGCCAGATCCGGGCCTTGTGCCGGAACCGGTGCGGCACCAACTCCCCCGGCCCCGCACACCCGCGGGCCGGCCCCGGTGCCTCCGGCCCCAGAAAGTGCGCCTCCAACGCCGCGGCCCCGGCCCGATCCAGGGTGGCGGTTTCCTCCACCATGGCCTTCGCGTGCGCCCACGACAGGCTCCCGTCCTGCAACCCCGCCAAGGTCAACGGCAAAACATCGGCCAGCACCTGCGACTGCTCCAGCAGCACACCGGCAGCCCGCGCACCAATAGTCAACACACCCGCGACCTCGGCGACCATCGACGCTTCCTGCGCCATCGCCCCGCACGGCACCATGGCCCGTGCCGCCACAGCCTTGGCCGCTTCTGCATACCCTGCGGCCAGATGCACCTTCAACGCAGCGGTCCCGGCCTCAAGCCGGGCGACCCCGGCGAGCCCGTCCAGACTCCGATCAGCCTGCTCCCGCAACGGATCAAAACCCTCACAGGTCCCACGCAGCACAACACCCAGCTCAGCAAGGGACGCCTCAAGGACCTCCAACGCTTCCAATGCCGCCCTGCCCGCCATACCCACATCATGACAGGGGGGTCTGACAATGTGCGGCCGAGGGTCAGGCCACGGCGACGGACAGCCTAGCTGGGCCAGTCAAAAAAGCCCTTGCCGGTCTTACGGCCCAGCTCGCCCCGGGCCACCTTGTCCTTGAGGATCTGCGGCGGGGCGAAGCGCTCCCCCAGGGTGGAGTGCAGGTATTCCGCGATCCCCAGCCGTACGTCCAGCCCCACAATGTCGGTGGTCTTGAGCGGCCCGGTGGGGTGCTTGTAGCCCAGGACCATGGCGGCATCGATGTCCTCCGCAGACGCCACGCCCTCCTCCACCATGCGCATCGCCTCCAGGGCGATGGCCACGCCGAGCCGTGAGGAGGCGAATCCGGGGGCGTCATTAACGACGACGGCGGTCTTGCCAAGTGCCTCAACCCACCCCTTTGCCGCGGTGGCGAGCGCGGGGGATGTCCGTTCGCCGAGCACCACTTCGATGAGCGTGGACGCCGGAACCGGGTTGAAGAAATGCAGGCCCAGGAAGTTCTCCGGCCGCTTCAGCTCCCGGGCCAGGCCATTAACGGACAGCGATGACGTGTTGGACGCCAGGTACGCATCGTCGGCCAGCCGCTCCTCGATGCCGCGCAGGGCAGTGACTTTGAGGTCCCAGTCCTCCGGCACGGCCTCGACCACGAGCTGGCGCCCGGCAAAGGCGTCATAATCCACACCCACGGTCAGCCGCGAGACCATTTCATCCAGGTTGGCGTCCACCACGCCGCGCTCAATGCTCTTCACAGCCGCCGATTCAACCCGTTCACGCGCGGCTTCGGCAGACTGTTCGTCGCGCTCGATGACCAGAACGTCGGCGCCCTTGACCAGGAAGGCGTGGGCGATACCGGCACCCATGCGGCCGCCGCCCAGGACGCCCACCGCTGCGGGCAATCCGGAATCTGCGGGCAGGCCGGAAGGAGGGAAGGAGTCGTTCATCAGTTCTTCTTTCCAGGCGTCTTGTCGGCTTTTTTGTCCAGGAATTTCTGCATCCGGTCGAACTTGGCCTGTGACTCGAAGAGGATGCCTTGGGCCAGCTGGTCGATCAGGGGGTGGGCCTCCGCCGGGGCATGGAACACGGACTTGGTGATCCGGACAGCCAGCGGGTCCTGCCGGCCAATGCGGTCCGCCAGGCTGTGTGCTGCGTCCAGGAGGCCAGCCGCGTCATGGATTTCGGTGATGAGGTTGACCGCCAGCGCTTCGTCGGCGCCAAGTACCCGCCCGGCCAGGAGGATCTGTTTGGCCACGGGTTCCCCCACCAGTTCCTTGAGCCGCCAGCTGGCACCGGCGGCCGCGAGAATGCCAAGTCCGGTTTCCGGGTTGCCGATCCGGACGTCCGGCGTGCCGATCCGAAAATCCGCGGCGTACGCGAGTTCCGCTCCGCCGCCCAGGCAGTACCCGTCCAAGGCGGCGATCACCGGCATGGGCAGTTTGGCGATCCGCACGAAGATGGTGGAGTTAATGCCCTGGAGGGCGTCATCCCTGCGCCGCTCGCGCAGCTGGGCGATGTCGGCACCGGACGCGAAAACGCCGTCGACGCCCGCCAGGATCAGCACCTTGGGGTTCTGTTCCAGGGCGGCGCACACGGTATGCAGTTCATCCACCATCTGCTGGTCGATCGCGTTGCGCACCTCGGGCCGGTTGAGCAGCACCACCACGCGGTCGCCGCGTTCCTCCACCAGGAGGGCGTGGAACTTCTCCGCCGCCAGGTCCACGGCGCCCGGCATCAGACTTTCTCCAGCAGCATTGCGGTGCCTTGGCCCACACCAATGCACATGGTGGCGAGGCCCACCTTGGCGTCCTCGCGCTCCATGCGGCCCAGCAGGGTGATGGCGATCCGTGCCCCGCTGGAACCCAGCGGGTGTCCCAAAGCGATGGCGCCGCCGTCGAGGTTAACAATGTCCGGTTCCAGTCCAAGCCGGCGGATGCACGCCAGGGACTGAGTGGCAAAGGCTTCGTTAAGTTCGACGGCGGCAAGGTCGCCTACGCTGAGTCCGCTCCGCTTGAGGACTTTCTGGGTGGCGGGCACCGGGCCGATGCCCATGATTTCCGGTTCGCAACCGGCCGACGCGCCGTCAATGATGCGCGCGCGGGGTGTCAGGCCGAGCCGCTCAATGGCCGCTTCGGACGCGACGATGATGGCTGAGGCGCCGTCATTGAGGGACGAGGAATTCCCGGCGGTCACCACAGACCCGCCGTGCGCCACGGGCTTCAGCCCGGCGAGGACGTCCATGGTGGTCCCGGGCCGTGGGCCCTCGTCGGTATCCACTACGGTTTCCGACTTGCGGCCCTTAACGGTCACGGGCACGATCTCGTCCTTGAACCGGCCTGCTTCAATAGCCGCCAGGGAACGTTCATGCGAGCGGACCGCGAAAGCGTCGGCGTCCTCCCGGGAGATGTTGTCAACGCGGGCCACTTCCTCCGCGGTTTCCGGCATGGAGTACGTCATCTTGCCGTCGCGCGACAGCCCGCCGTGCTGGAACTGGGGATTGGTGAAGCGCCAGCCGATGGAGGTGTCGAAAATATGGCCGGGCTTGGCGAAGGCGCTGGTGGGCTTTTCCTGTACCCAGGGGGCACGGCTCATGGATTCCACCCCGCCTGCGATCACGATGTCCGCGGCGCCGGCTTTGATCATGTGGCTGGCCTGGATGATGGCGCTGAGCCCAGAGGAACAGAGCCTGTTGACGGTGATGCCGGGGATGTGAAGCGGCAGCCCGGCCAGCAGGGTGGCCATGCGTGCCACATTGCGGTTCTCCTCGCCGGCACCGTTGGCGTTGCCCAGGATGACTTCATCGATACTGTCCGGATCAAGGCCCGCACGCTGCACTGCCTCCCTGACCACCAGGGCCGCAAGGTCGTCGGGGCGGACTGACGACAGCGCGCCGCCGTATTTGCCCACCGGCGTTCGGACCCCGCCAACAAGGAAAGCCTGCGGACCTGCGGTTGCAGCCATGGAAACACCCTTCACGGATAAACAGCACTGTCATCGGCGCCCGGCACAGCGGATTCCTCCACTTACCGACCGTTCGTTCTGTAAATAGTACACGGCAGGGCTGCCGTTGCGTACCTCCGGGCGAAGGCCGGTTACAGGACCGTCACGCCAAGGTGAGCTGCGAGCAGGGGTGCCAGAAGGCCCAGCTGGTAGTCGTCAATGACGATTCCGGCCATGCTGCCGAGTCCGCTGATGGTGCGGAAATCGGTGCCGCGAACGTCGAAATCCTTGAGCTTGGCTCCGTTCAGGTCCAGCGTGCCGATGGTGCAGTTCTTCAGGGCCACCCGCGTTCCGGCCGCCGAGCCGAGGTCCAGTTCGTTGATGATGCAGTCGCTGATCAGGACGTCCGTCAGCTTGGCGCCGCGGAGGTTGAGGAAGTCGAGCTTGCCGCCGTCGATCCGGACAGACTGCCAGCCGCTCTCGTAAAGTTCGGCAGATCCCAGCCGGGGATTGCGGAATTCGACGTCCCGCCACGCGGTCCTGGCTGCCCGAAAAACCGGGGCATACAGCTCACCCAGGATGCAGTCGCGGAAACCTGCCCCGCGCAGTTGGGTGTCATTAAAGGACACGCCCGCAAACTCACACTCGGCGAAATCTGCGCCGCTCAACTCCAAACCGTCGGCGGCCGCACGGCTGTACCGCCCGCCGTCGTACTTTCCACCACGCTCGAAGTCAGGAGCCGGCCGGTCCGCCAAGTCCTCCAGCACCACCGGCGAAAGCCGGGGCGCGGCCACTTTCAGGCCGGCACTTTTCCCCGTCCCCGCCCGCGCGCCCGCCACTACAGCGATTCCGCTTTGGCAGCGATTTCCGAAAGGTCCTTCGCGAGTGCTTTGCGCGTGGCCGCCATGCCCAACTTTCCGAAAAGCGCCATCATGATGCGGCTCGCGGCGTTGGGTTTAGTAACCTCAGCCCCGAACGTGAGGGTCAGATCGGTTCCGTCGCCGCGCGGGGCAAGGCTAAAGCGCGCACTGTAATCCGCGCCGCCCTGGACTGCCTTCACTGTGGTGCTCAGCGGCGGGTCAGCCTGGGCCACCCACATCTCCACGGTCTCTGACCGGCCCAGCATTTTCCGGGTCTCCTTCCACCGCGTGCCCTCCCCGTACGGGCCGTCCGTGAGGAGCTGCACCGCCTGCACACCGGACAATGTTGCGGCCGAACCGGGGATGTCGGTGATCACGGACCAGACCTTTTCGGGCGGAGCCTGGACGTGCTGGGTGAGGCTTGTGCTGTTCTCCATGAATTCGAGCCTAGCCGCGGGCAACGACATTCAACAGGCGCCCGCCCGCCAACCGCCAGCCCCACCTGCCGGATCAGTTGGACTTGAAATAGTAAGCAAGCTTCGTGTTAGGGTGAAAAGGCATTGTTTGATCAACGGAAACGAAAGGAGGCCACCACCATGGGCCTCGGAGACAAGATCAGTAACGCAGCAGAAGATATGGGCGGCAAGGCCAAGGAAGCTGCGGGCAACGCAACCGACAACGACCGCCTGAAGGCAGAAGGCCAGACCGACCAGGTCAAGGCAGACGCCAAGAAGGTCGGCGAAAGTGTCAAGGACGAGTTCAAGCGCGACTAGTCCTTCCTGATGCAGCCGCAGCGAACGGCGTGCTGCAGCAGTCAGAAATGGCGGTGGATCCCACGGGATCCGCCGCCATTCTGGTATCCAACCACTTCACCATCCGCTGCGGGTGGGCGTATGCCCTTCCCGGGAGTCTGCGGGCATGGTCATTTCTGCCCGCAGCCCAAGGAGCCGGATGGGACGGTCCGGCTCGATTTTCGCCATCAGGTCGAGGGTGCGGGCCAGCACTTCCGCGGGATCGGACGTCTCGGGGATCTTCCGGGCGTACGTCTTGGTGATGAACGGGACGTAGCGGACCTTGAGTGTCAGCCCGATGACCGGCCGGCCCTCGCCCGCGACATCCTCCAGGACGTGCGCTGCCAACTCCCGGACGGCGTCGTCAATCTGCCCGGGCTCCGTCAGATCGTGCTGGAAGGTGGTTTCCCGGCTGTGCCCGCGTGCCACCCAGGGCGTGTCATCGACTGTCCGTGAACCGTCGCCCCGTCCGAGCTGCGCGTACCAGGGGCCCATCTTCGGGCCGAACTCGGGAACCAGGTCATCAGGATTGGACGCCGCAAGCTGGGCAACAGTCTTGATGCCGAGCGTGGCCAGGCGGCGCGACACCTTGGTTCCCACACCCCACAGCTCAATGGTGAGCCTGCTCCCCATGACGTCCAGCCAGTTGTCTTCGGTAAGCCGGAAGACACCGGCAGGCTTGCCGAACGTGGTGGCTACCTTGGCGCGGACCAGAGTGTCACCGATGCCAACGCTGCAGTGCAGCCGGGTTTCCTCGAGGACGGCCTGCTGCAGTTGCCGGGCGTAGGCCTCCGGATCCGTTGCCTGCACGCCAATGAACGCTTCATCCCAGCCGAGCACCTGGACCGTGGCGCCCGGCTGCGAGCGCAGCACCGCCATGACCTGTTCGGATGCAGCGAGGTAGGCGTCCTGGTCGACGGGCAGGATGATGGCGTCGGGTACTTTCCGCGCGGCGATGCGCAGCGGCATTCCCGAGCCGACGCCGTACGCCCTGGCTTCATAGGACGCCGTGGACACAACTGCCCGCTCGGTGGGATCCCCGCGGCCGCCAACGATCACCGCTTTGCCCGCGAGCTCGGGCCGCCGGAGCACTTCGACGGCCGCAATGAACTGGTCAAGGTCCACATGGAGCACCCAGGGTTCGGTCACATGCCCCAGTCTGCCCCGGCGGGCCGCTGCGCACCACCGCTGAATGCAAGGAAACGCCAACGGCGGGCCACCCCCTCGAGGGTGACCCGCCGCCGTCGTACTGGCAAGGAGCCTAGCTGTACAGCACGTTCTTGGGCTCGTTGTTCTTGACCTTCTGCCAGCCCAGCCACAGGACCACAGCGAAGAACGGGATGGTGGCCAGGGTCCACAGGCCCAGGTAGAACACCTCACCGCTCTTGCTGGTCATGGTGTCGAAACCGATGAGCACGGTGATGGCCAGCAGCCCGATCAGTCCCGCCCAGCTGGTCCACGGCGAACCGGGCATCGGCAGGCTGGAGGTGACGCCCTTGCGGTGGCGCAGCGCGATCTGGCTGGCGAAGATGGCACCCCAGGTGAAGATCACGCCGATGGAGGCCGTGTTGAGCGCCAGGTCGAACGCGTGGGAGCCGCCCAGCCAGATGTTGAGCAGGATGCCCACCAGGTAGAAGGCTGCGATGGCGAGGATGGCCGCGTACGGGACGTGCCGCTTGGACATCCGGGTGAGCCACTGGGGTGCGTGGCCGTTGTTGGCCATGGTGCGGAACACGCGGCCGATCGAGTACAGGCCCGAGTTGCAGGAGGACAGGGCTGCGGTGATAACGATCATGTTCATCACGTCGCCCACCCAGGCCAGGCCCATCTGGCCGAAGACCGTGACGAACGGCGAGGTTCCCGCCACGTACTGGTCGGACGGCAGCAGCATGGCCAGCAGGGTGACCGAACCAACGTAGAACACCACGATGCGGAGGACGACGGCGCGGATCGCCTTGGGCACTTCGCGTTCCGGGTTCTGCATCTCGCCGGCGGTGATGCCCACCAGTTCGATGCCGTTGTAGGCGAAGATCACGGCGTTGAGGACCAGGACCATCACCAGGGCACCCTTGGGGAACATGCCACCTTCCGCGGCGAACAGGTTCGCCACCGATGCGTTGCCGTCGCCCACCTGGGCGTTGGTGATGACCATGAACGTGCCCACGGCCAGGAAGATGAGGATGGCGCCCACCTTGAGGCAGGAGGCCCAGAATTCGAATTCACCGAATGCCTTGACGCTCAGCAGGTTCACTGCCACCAGGAGCGCCAGCGCTGCGATGGCGGAGGCTTCCACCGGGACGTTGGGGAAGAAGAACTGGAAGTACAGGCCGATCGCGATGAGTTCGGCGATGCCGGTCATGCCCCAGTTAATGAAGTACATCCAGCCGGACAGGAACGCACCCTTCTTGCCGAACATTTCGCCTGCGTAGCTGACGAAGGAGCCGGAGGTCTGGCGGTACATGATGAGCTCGCCCAGGGCCCGCATGAGGAGGTAGGCGATGACGCCGGCAATGGCGTAGGAGAAAATCAGGGCCGGGCCGGTGGAGGCAAGGCGGCCGCCGGCACCCATGAAGAGGCCGACGCCGATGGCGCCACCCATGGCGATCATGGTGACATGGCGCCTGCCCAGCGTCTTGCTGTAGCCCTCGGCGCTGAGGGAGGAGTCGACGGCGCTGGATGGTGCCGTGCTGTTCTGGAGATCTGTGGGGGTACTTTGAGGCACAACGGTTCCTTGTGGGTTGGGGGTTGGCCGCATCCGGGATACGAATGATTTAGCTCACAAAATTCGGTCTTTTACTTCTTGAGCAACCGTTTGTGAGCGTAATTCTCCGTACAGCCGAAGCTTCGCGCGGCTCGTCCATCCTACAAGACGTGAGGGGGTGCTACGTGACGTGCACTACACGGCCCCCGTCTCCAGCACCAGATTCTGCTCGCCATCCAGGCTCACGCGGTAGGTGGCCAGCGGTTCCGTCCCGGTGGTTGAGCACCCGCTGAGGAGGTCGAAGGCGTGCTGGTGCAGCGGGCAGATCACCACCTGCTGGTCGATGGTGCCGTCCGCGAGTGGTCCCCCGCGGTGCGGGCAGACCGCAGACACTGCCCGCAGGGACCCGTCCCGCAGCCGGAAGACGGCCACCTGTTTCCCGTTGACGGCGAAGGCCCGCCCCTCCCCCGGCGGGATCTGGTCAGCCGGGCCCAGGTTGTGCGACCGGACGCTGCCCATGCCGCTCATCATTCCGCTCATCGGACCGGCACCTGCGGCAGGACCGTCAGCGGCAGCGAGGTGCGGAACTGGCCGGGCGTCAGCGGGTCATCGCGCTCCCGCCACGGGTCCACGTAGCCGTCCACGGAGGCCTGCATGGCGGCGTCCAGTCCGGCTGCACGGCCTTCCGCATCCTCCACGATCACGGCGCGAAGGTGCTCGATGCCCACCCGCGGCACAAACGCGTACGTCCGCTCCAGCCAGTTGGCGCGCTCGCGGTAGTACTGCATGAACCGGCCGGTAAGGACCTGGACCTCTTCGGGGCTGTCCACGGTGGCCAGCAGGTCACCCTTGCGGATGTGGGCTCCGGCCGCTCCCCCTACATAGATTTCCCAGCGGCCGCCCTCCACGGCCACAACGCCCACGTCCTTGACCAGGGATTCGGCGCAGTTCCGCGGGCAGCCGGACACCGCCAGCTTCAGTTTGGCCGGTGACTCGAGGCCCTGGAAACGGGACTCGATGTCGATGCCGAGCTTTGTGGAATCCCCTGTGCCGTAACGGCAGAAGTCCTGGCCCACGCAGGTTTTGACGGTGCGGAAGCTCTTGCCGTACGCGTAGCCGGAGGGCATGTCCAGGTCCGCCCACACCTGCGGCAGGTCTTCCTTCCGGATCCCCAGCAGGTCAATCCGCTGCCCGCCGGTCAGCTTGATCAGCGGAACCTTGTGCTTCTCGGCCACGTCAGCAATCCGGCGGAGCTGCTGGACGCTCGTCACTCCGCCCTTCATCTGCGGCACCACGGAGAACGTGCCGTCACGCTGGATGTTGGCGTGAACCCGGTCGTTGATGAACCGGGCGTCGCGTTCGTCGATGTACTGGTCCGCGAGCATCATCTTCAGCAGGGACGCCAGCCCCATCTTGGACTTGGCGTCCTCGGCGCTGCCGGGACCCAGCGCCTGGAACACCTGGGAGACCGACCGGAGCCCGCGTTTCCGGATCTCGGCCATCAGGGCCGGCTTGTCCAGCGGGATACCCGGGACGTAGTAGCTGGCGGCCGGGTCTTCCTCCACTGCTCCGCCGGCCGCCCATTCCACCACCTGCTGCACCAGCAGCTTGCAGGACCCGCAGCCCTTCCCGGCACGGGTGGCGTCCATGGCTCCGGCCACGGTGGTGCACCCGCCCCGTACGGCTCCGGCTAGCGCCTTCTTACTGACGCCGTTGCAGTTGCAGACCTGGGCGTCGTCGTCGAGCTCTGCCACTCCCACGTCGTCCCCGGGGGTGCCGAGATCGAACATCAGGCTGAGCCGTTCCTCCGGCAGCGGCAGCCCCCGGTCGAAGGCCTGGGTCAGGTAGGCCACCTTGCGGCTGTCGCCCAGGAGCGTGGCGCCCACCATTTTGTTGTCGCGGACCACGATGGATTTGAAGACGCCGCGGCTGGGCTCGGAGAAAACGATGTGTTCGTCGGTGTCCAGTTCGGGCCCGTGCAGGCCCATGGAGGCCACTTCCACGCCGGCGACCTTCAGCTTGGTGGCTGTCCGGGAGCCGAGGTAGGCGGCACTGGTGTCGGCGCCGGTGACGTGGTTTGCCAGCACCACGGCCTGTTCCCAGAGCGGGGCCACCAGCCCGTACACCTCGCCCCGGTGCTGGACGCACTCCCCCACCGCGTAGATGTCGTCCTCGTCCTGGACCCGGAGCTGGTCGTCCACCACGATGGCGCGTTCCACGGGCAGGCCGCTGAGCACCGCCAGGTCCACGTTGGGGCGGATTCCGGCGGCCACCACCACCATGTCGCAGCTGATGTCGGGCTTGTCCCGGAGGCGGACCCCGGTCACCCTGTCGGTTCCCAGCACGGCCGTGGTGCGGCTGCCCGTGTGCACCCCGATCCCAAGTGCCTCCACGCTCCTGCGGAGCACCGCGCCGCCGTCGGGCCCCATCTGCGCACTCATCAGGTGGCCGCCGGAATGGATCACCTCCACCTCGATCCCGTGGCTGCGGAGGCCGTACGCGGCCTCAAGCCCCAGCAGTCCGCCGCCGATCACCACGGCCCGGCGGTGGTGGTCCTCCTTCGCGTGGGCCACCATTTTCCGGGTGTCGTCGATGGTGCGGAACCCGAACACCCCGGGTTTCACTGATCCGGCGGGCGTGTGCAGCCCGTCCATGGGCGGCATGTGCGAGCGGCTGCCCGTGGCGATGATGAGGGTGTCGTATGGCGTCACGCGGCCGTCGCTGGAAAAGACGTGCTTGGTAAAGCGGTCGATCCGCTCCACCCGCACCCCGGCGTGCAGGTCGATGCCGTTGTCCCGGTACCAGGGAAGGGAGTTGAGGAAAATGTCGGCGTCGGACTCCTCTCCGGAGAGGACGTGGCTGAGCATGATCCGGTTGTAGTTTCCGTAGGGCTCGTCGCCGAACATGGTGATGCTGAACTGATCCGCGCCGCCCCGGGCCAGGATCTCCTCCACCGTCCGGGCTCCTGCCATCCCGTTGCCGATGACCACGAGGCGCCGGCGCGGGTCCCTGCCGGTTTTCCGGGCCCGGGGCGTGTCCAGGACGCTGGTCATCAGTGTTCCACCATGCCCAGGTCGATCACCACGGAACCATGGACACCTTCCGGCGCCGCCACATACAGCTCGATGACGGAGCCGCCCTCGATGTCCTCCACCACCCGGAGCGGAACGTGCACCTCGCTCTTGGCGCCGATGGGAAAGTACCGCATGGGGACGCCGTTGCGCAGGAGCACCACGGCGATCAGCTCGGCGCTGGAGTTGCCGCCGCGGAAGTAGAGCGTCTGGTTGATGACGCCGTCCGGGACGTAGTGCGAGAGCTCACTGTGGATGGGCACGGGCTTTTCCATCCCCACGCCCTGGAAATGGTAGATGCCCTGCAGGAAAAGGTTCTTGGTGAGCACGGGGCGGGGTCCTTTCGGCCGGCAAACAACTGGCACAGCCCATCCTGCGCCGCCGATGTTTCCGCCCGCCGGTTCCCCGGTAAAGATCCCTTAACGCAAACCTCACCGATTTTCGGGGGTGGCCGCTTAGACGGTTCCCTGCAAGGTCGACGGCGGGCAAAATCGAGTGCCCAGGGAACCGTCGAATCGGCTGCTAATAAACTGGCCTGCTAAGCCGCTGCGACAGTCCGTCTACGCCGGGCCTTGGCCATGCGGGTCCCGATCAGGCCCTGCCGGGGGCTGAACAGGTAGACCAGCGCGAACACCACTCCCTGCGTCAGCACCACCATGGCGCCCGACGCCGTGTCCAGGTAGTAGCTGATGTAGATGCCGGCGATGGAGCACACGGCCGACACCGTGGGGGCGATGACCAGCATCCGGGAGAACCGGTCCGTCAGCAGGTAGGCCGTGGCACCGGGAATGATGAGCATGGCCACCACCAGCACCACGCCCACGGTCTGCAGCGCCACCACCGATGTAAGGGCGAGCAGGCCAAGCAGCAGAGCCCCGAGCCGTTTCGGCGACAGCCCGATGGCGTGCGCGTGCGTGGGGTCGAAGGCGTAGAGGGTGAGGTCCCGCCGCTTCAGGATCAGGATGGCGAACGCCACCACACCCAGGACCAGCACCTGGATGAGGTCCGGGACGCTGACGCCCAGCAGGTTTCCGAAGATGATGTGGTTGAGGTCCGTCTGGCTGGGCGTGACCGAGATCAGCACCAGGCCGAGCGCGAACAGCGAGGAGAACACGATGCCGATGGCGGCGTCCTCCTTGACCCTGCTGGTGTTCCGGACCACCCCGATCAGGGTCACCGCAACCAGGGCAAACACCAGGGCCCCCAGGGCGAACGGGGCGCCCACGATGTACGCCAGTACGACGCCGGGAAGCACCGCGTGCGAGACGGCGTCACCCATGAGGGACCAGCCGATCAGGACGAGCCAGCAGCTGAGCACGGCACAGACGACGGCGGCGAGCGCGGTGGTGACGATGGCGCGCACCATGAAGTCGTAGGTCAGGGGCTCGAAGAGGAGTTCCATCAGACGGCCTGCCTTCCGCCGTTGGCGGGCTGGCCGTCGCGGGGCTGGCCGTCGCGGGTTTGGGTGCCGGGATGAGGTTTCGTTTCGCTGCTTGCGGTGTCCCGGTTCAGCACGTCCAGGCCGAAGGCCATCGCCAGGTTTTCCGGCTGCAGCACCAGTTCCGGGGGCCCGTGCATCAGGACCTTGTGCATCAGGAGGACGGCTTCGTCACAGAGCTGCGGCAAGGCGTGCAGGTCGTGGGTGGAGACCAGGATGGTGCAGCCGTCTCCCGCGAGCTCACGGAGGAGCCGGGTGATGGTGGCTTCGGATCTTTTGTCCACGCCTGCGAAGGGTTCGTCCAGGAGCATGGTGGTGGCTCCCTGGGCGATTCCCCGGGCTACGAAGGCGCGCTTCTTCTGGCCGCCGGACAGCTGGCCGATCTGCCGCCCGGCATAACTTCCGAGCTCCACCCGGTCCAGTGCTTCGTCCACGGCTGCGCGGTCCGCCTTGGAGGCGCGGCGGGTGAAGCCCTGGTGGCCGTACCTGCCCATCATCACCACGTCGCGGACGGAGAGCGGGAACTGCCAGTCCACGTCCTCGCTCTGCGGCACATAGCCGATCCCGCCTTCCCTGCGCGTCCGCGAAGGTGACTGTCCATTGATGCGGACGGTGCCGGCGTCGGGCTTGATCATTCCCATGATCACCTTGAACAGGGTGGACTTGCCGGAGCCGTTCATGCCCACCAGCCCGCAGATCCGCGCCGGATCCAGGGACAGGGACGCCGCATCAAGGGCCAGGACCTCGCCGTAGTGGACGGTGACGTTGTCCACCAGGATGGCGGGGGTGGTCATGACCCCGCTCCGGTCAGCGCCTTGGTGATGACCTCCGCGTCGTGGCGGATCAGGTCCAAATAGGTGGGAACCGGACCGTCGGCTTCGGAGAGCGAATCGACGTAAAGCGTGCCGCCGAATTTGGTGCCGGTGGCGCCCACCACCTGCTGCATGGGGGCGTCGGAGACGGTGGATTCGCAGAAGACGGCAGGCACGTTGTTCGCCTTGACGTATTCGATGGCCCGGGTGATCTGCTGCGGCGTGGCCTGCTGCTCGGCATTAACTGCCCAGATGTAGAGCTCGTTCAGCCCGGCGTCGCGGGCCAGGTAGGAGAAGGCCCCTTCGCAGGTGACCAGGGCGCGCTGGTTTTCCGGAACACCGGCAAGGCTGGACGTCATCTGGTCCTGCACAGCCTGCAGCTCGGCCTTGTAGGCCTCACCGTTGGCCTTGAAGGTTTCGGCATTGTCCGGATCCAGGTCTGAGAATGCCTTCACCATGTTGTCCACGTACACCTTGACGTTCAGCGGCGACATCCAGGCGTGCGGGTTGGGTCTGCCTTGGTAGGCGTCCTCGCTGATGGACATGGGCTCCACGCCCTCGCTGACCACTGCGTGGGGCACATCCAGGCCCTCCACGAACTGGCCAAACCACGCTTCCAGGTTCAGGCCGTTGTCCAGGATCAGGTCCGCCTTGGACGCCTTCCGGATGTCTCCCGGAGTCGGCTCGTAGCCGTGGATCTCGGCGCCGGCCTTGGTGATGGACTCCACGGTGAGCTTGTCCCCCGCAACGTTCCGGGCGACGTCGGCCAAAACCGTGAAGGTGGTCAGGACTACCTTCTTGCCATCGTCGCCGTTGCCCTCAGCCCCGCCTCCGCAGGCGGTCAGGAGGAGGGAAAGCACGACGGCGGCAACGGCTGCGGCGCGGAAGCGCACCGTCCGCGCGGCGCTGGTCCGGGCGGCTACTTTGGCGCACCGAAACATAGATTTAGGCATACCGAATATTCTAGGCGAAGCACGTTTTCTTGACCAACGTTCCCCGGAACACCCGGCGCCATCCCGCCTCGCGACGCACCCGCCCAACTAGGTCGCGCTAACTGTCGTTATGAGGCCCCATAACGACAGTTAGCGCTACCTGGTTGGGAGGCTAGGCTGAAGTATGGCCACCGTCCACCGCGTACCGCCCGCACCGCAGCCACAGCTGTACCGCTTCTCGCCCCTGGATTTCGCCACGCTGGCGATGTACGTGGCGATCGCCGGGTTCTTCACCGTGGCCGGGAACCTCCTGGCACCCTTCCTGCGGCAGGTGGCCCCGAGTCCGGCGGCTGCGTCCTACGCCGTGAACCTGCTCTTCTACGGTTCGGTGGGCATCCTGGCGCTGCTCGCCGCGCGCCGGGTCGTGGCGCGCGACCTGAAGGTCCTCGCCACCCGGCCGTGGTTCACGCTGATGATGGTGCCCGCAGCAGTGGTGGCCATGCTGATCCTGACGGCGATCGTGGTGGCGATTGGCGGCGAGGTGCAGACGTCGGAAAACCAGGCCGGACTGCAGCAACTGATGCAGCAGGTCCCCGCCTGGCTGATGGTGCCGGTGGTGGTGGTGGTTGGCCCATTCGTGGAGGAGTACATCTTCCGGCACCTGCTGATCGGCAAGCTCAGCCGGCGCGTCAACATCTGGGTGTGCTGTGCCCTGTCCGTCGTCCTGTTCGCAAGCATCCACATCGCGGGACAGGAAGCCATCACGCTCACCGCCCTGCTGCCGTACCTTGCCATGGGTGCAACCCTGGTGTTCGTCTATGTCTGGACCGGCAGGAACCTGATGTTCTCCTACTTCGTCCACGCCGCCAAGAACCTGCTGGCCGTCGTCTTCATCTATGCCATCCCGCCGGAACTCTTCGAGCAGATCCAGCAAGTGCCTGCCTAAGCACCCAACGCGGGGTCAGGCACGTTTCCTCAAGCATCTATCGCCGGGGCACCTGCCGCCGTACCTTGGGTGGATGGGACTGAACATCCAGATTGTCATCGACTGCCAGAAGCCGCACGAGCTTGCCGACTGGTGGGCCGAAACCCTGCAGTGGTCGGTGGAGCCGCAGGACGCCACATTTATCCGGTCCATGATCGACCAGGGCTTCGCCACCGAGGACCAGACCATGACGCACCGCGGAAACCTGGTGTGGCGGGACGGTGCCGCTATCCGGCCGCCCGAGGAAATCGAGGCGAAAGCCCCGGCACGGCGCCTCCTGTTCCAGACCGGTGAGGACGAAAAGGTGGTCAAGAACCGGGTGCACTGGGACGTGAACCTCGCCGGCCGGGACAAGGACGAGGTGCGCAGCGAGCTGGAAGCGAGGGGCGCCTCCTTCCTGTGGACGGCCAACCAGGGCCCGCATTCCTGGCACACCATGGCCGACCCCGAGGGGAACGAGTTCTGCATCAGCTGAGCCCGATTACTAGACTTGGACGGTGAGCAACCAAATCCCCGCCCCGGTGTCCGACGTCTTCGATCCCACCCGCTGGCGGGTGGTGTCCGGGTTCGAGGACTTCCAGGACATGACCTACCACCGCCAGGTGGAGCGCGACGCCGACGGCACCTGGGTGCGTGACCTGCCCACCGTGCGGATCGCGTTCAACCGGCCCGAGGTCCGCAACGCGTTCCGGCCCGGCACGGTGGATGAGCTCTACCGGGCCATGGACCACGCCCGCATGACCCCGGACGTTGCCACCGTGCTGCTCACCGGCAACGGCCCCTCCCCCAAGGACGGCGGCCACTCGTTCTGCTCCGGCGGCGACCAGCGGATCCGGGGCCGGGACGGCTACCGCTATGCCGACGGCGAGACGCAGGAGACCATCGACCCCGCCCGCGCCGGCCGGCTCCACATCCTGGAAGTCCAGCGGCTCATGCGCACCATGCCCAAGGTGGTCATCGCCGTCGTCAACGGCTGGGCTGCCGGCGGCGGCCACTCCCTGCACGTGGTCTCCGACCTCACCATCGCCTCCCGCCAGCACGGCAAGTTCAAGCAGACGGACGCCACGGTGGGAAGTTTCGACGCCGGCTACGGCTCGGCGCTGCTGGCCCGGCAGATCGGGCAGAAGTCCGCCCGGGAGATCTTCTTCCTGGCCCGCGAATATTCCGCGGAGGACATGGTCCGGATGGGCGCGGTCAACGAGGCCGTGGACCATGAGCGCCTTGAGGAGGTTGCCCTGGAGTACGCCGCCGATATCGCCCGGCAGTCGCCCCAGGCCATCCGGATGCTGAAGTTCGCCTTCAACCTTGCCGACGACGGGCTGGCCGGCCAGCAGGTGTTCGCCGGCGAGGCCACCCGGCTGGCGTACATGACCGACGAGGCGGTGGAGGGCAAGGAAGCCTTCCTGCAAAAACGCGACCCCGACTGGTCCAGCTTCCCGCACTACTTCTAAGGCAGGAACGGCATTGAATAGCGGCCCCCTCAACATCGAACCGGCCCTGAAAGCCCTCGCGGCCGCCCTCCACGGCGAGGGCCCCGCCGTCGAACTCTCCATCGGCGCGGACGGCGCCCTGGTGGTGGGCCACATCGAAACGCCCGGCTGCGATGACGCCGTGGCCGTGGTCCGCACCTCCGGTTCCACCGGATCGCCCAAGGCTACCGTCCTGACCGTGGAGTCGCTGGCCGCATCCTCCATGGCCACGGCGCTGGCGCTCAAGGGCGAAGGGCAGTGGCTGCTGGCGTTGCCCGTGCAGTACGTCGCCGGGATCCAGGTACTTGTCCGCTCCCTGTTCGCCGGCACCCGCCCCTGGGTCATGGACATGTCCGGCGGGTTCACCCCCGAGGCCTTCACGGCCGCGGCGCTGGAACTGACGGACAAAATCCGCTTCACCTCCCTGGTCCCCACCCAGCTGCAGCGGCTCCTCGACGACCCTTCCCCGGAGACGCTGGCTGTGCTCCGCCGCTTCAACGCCGTCCTGCTGGGCGGCGCGCCGGCACCGGAATCCCTGCTGGCGGCAGCCCGGGAGGCCGGCGTGCGCGTGGTCACCACCTACGGTTCCGCCGAATCCTCCGGCGGCTGCGTCTACAACGGCTACCCGCTGGAGGGAGTCTCGGTCCGCGTGGACGGGGACGGCAGGATCCTGCTGGGCGGCGACACCATCGCCGCCGGCTACCTGGAAGCCCCGGACCAGGAATCCGGCACCTTCTTCGAGGAGGACGGCGTCCGCTGGTACCGCACCAGCGATCTGGGCAGCATCGACGACGACGGCCGCCTGAACGTGCTGGGCAGGCTGGACGACGTGATCATCACCGGCGGCGTGAAGGTTTCCGCCGCCCACATCCAGGAAGAGCTGGAAAAGTCCGACGCCGTCGCCGCGGCTTTCGTGGCAGGGGTGCCTTCCGCAGAGTGGGGCCAGGCCGTGGCGGCCTACGTGGCGCTGGCGGGCGAAGCCACCGCACAGGCCGGCGGCAGTCCGGAGGCAAGCGGGGACCACGCCGTCGTGCTTGAACAGGAGTGGCGGCGCACGTTGGGGATCCTGGCCCCCAAAACCGTCCTGGCCGCGTCCTCGCTGCGGATGCTGCCCAACGGCAAACCCGACCGGCTGGCCATGACCGCCGAACTCAGCGCCCTGCACCAGGGAAAGTAGAGTGGACGTGCACCATTGCGGCGGGAACGTGCTTTTCGCCCCGCCGAACTCCCGAACCAACATGAGGTACTGACCGTGGCCACAGCCGCACAATGGATCCAAGGCGCACGACTCCGAACACTGCCGGCTGCGATTGCGCCGGTGCTGATCGGCTCTGCCGCCGCCTACGAGATGGATTCGTTCCTTCTGTTCAACGCCATCCTGGCAGCGCTGGTGGCCCTCCTGCTCCAGGTGGGCGTGAACTTCGCCAACGACTACTCGGACGGCATCCGCGGGACGGACGACGACCGCGTGGGGCCGCTGCGCCTCGTCGGTTCGGGGGCGGCCAAACCGGAGCACGTCAAAAGGGCCGCGTTCGGCACGTTCGCCGCGGCCATGGTGTTCGGGCTGGTCCTGGTGGTCATCACCCAGAGCTGGTGGCTGATCCTGGTGGGCCTGGGCTGCGTCATGGCGGCCTGGGGCTACACCGGCGGCAAGAACCCGTACGGCTACATGGGCCTGGGCGACGTTTTCGTGTTCGTGTTCTTCGGCCTGGTGGCCACCCTGGGCACCACCTACACCCAGGCGGGACAGATCAACCTGCCCGCCATCATCGGCGCCATCGGCACCGGGCTGATCGCCACCGCCCTGCTCATGGCCAACAACGTGCGGGACATTCCCACGGACATGCAGGTGGGCAAGAAGACGCTGGCGGTACGGCTGGGCGACAAGCACGCACGGGAGAGCTATGTGCTGATGCTGGCCCTGGCCATCCTGCTGGTCATAATCCTGGCTCCGGGCCGGCCGTGGATGCTGATCGTGCTGCTGCTGATTCCGGCCTGCCTGATGCCTTCGTGGCTGATGATCAACGGCCGCAAGCGCAAGAGCCTCATCCCGGTGCTCAAGCAGACCGGCCTGATCAACCTCGGCTACAGCGTGCTGTTCTCACTGGGCCTGGTGCTCGGCCACGGGTTCTAGGGCTTTGCGTTAGCCGCTTCGGTTAGCCGCGCGCCTTGGGATCCTTGGCGTCGTTGCTGATGGCGACGTCCGGGTTGGCGTCCAGCAGGGAGTCCTCAGCGTGGGCGTCCTGGACTTCGCCGGCTGAGCGGAGCGGCTTGGCCTTGCCGGAGAACCGGTGGTGCAGGGCGGCGGCTGCCGCGTCCCGCTGCTTCTGGAAAAAGAGGTAGCTGACGGCAAAGGCAATGAGTGCTGCGCAGATGACGGACATCAGCACGCCCAGCTGCAGGAGGGTGAAGAGCACGAACAACGGCACGAAGAGTGCCAGGCGGATCAGGGAATATTTCAAAAAGGCCACATTCAAGTTTAGCGGCCTCCCGCCCGCGGTTCCGTGGGCCTCCTGACGATAGACTTAATGGCATGCTCCTCCGTGTGGCTTTGGCCGTGGCAGTCCTCGTCATCTTTGTGTATGGCCTCGTGGACGTGATCCGGACCGATGGCCGCCTCACGCGTGGGATCTCAAAGCCTGCGTGGATTGTGGTCATGATCGTCCTTCCCGTACTGGGCGCCATCCTGTGGCTGCTCATCGGGCGGCCGCGCGGGACATCCCCGCAGCAGCAGAATTACCGCCATCCCGCAGCTCCGGATGATGATCCGGACTTCCTCCGCAAGCTCGAGGTCCGCCGCCGCCAGGAGGCCGAGGCTGCCAGGCTGAAGAAGCTCGAGGAAGATCTGGATGCCAAGGCCAAGGACGGCGACGGCGGGAAAGACAAGCACGAAACTGACGAGCACGATACCGACGGACTGAAGTAGGACGCATGGCTCACGAATCTGACGGACAAGAACGGCTGCGGACCGACCCCTCCGGGACCGCCTCCCCGCCAGACGGGCCAAGCCCTACCCAGTCAGATTCCCCAACCGGCCAGCCGGTACCGCCGCCGCCCACCCAGCACGCGCCGCCGCCCCGGCCCGGTTTCTCGTATTCCGCCCCGGCACCGATCGCCGTCATCCCGCCCGCGCCCGGAACCATCCGGCACGGCAGGACCCTGTGGCTTGTCAGCTTCGTGGCGGGGCTCGCCGTACTGGTGGGCTCTTTCCTCACCCGCGACGGCCATCTGGAGCGGCTTCGCAGTGTGGTGGAGGAGATGGCTCCCGGTGGTGACGCCGAAGCTGTCACCACGGCCACCGGCATCGTCTTCTGGGGAAGCGGCGGCGCCCTCCTGCTGGTGATGCTCCTGGAGGCCGTCATGCTGGGGGTGGTGCTGGGCCGCCAGAGCTGGGCACGCTGGGCCCTGGTCCCGCTGCTGGCCGGCCATGCCCTGGTCATGCTGGTGGCCACCGCGTTCCTGGTTCCCGACGGCGAGGGCGGCAGCTACGTCATGCTGCTCTGGGGTGCCGAGCTGCTCCTGGCCCTGATCGGGCTGGTGCTGTTCTTCCTGCCTTCATCCGGCGCCTGGCTTAAGTCGAGCCGGCCCGCTTAGTCGGTGGTTGAGCTGAACTGGGTTTCGACAAGCTCAACCACCGGACTCACGGTGGTTGAGCCTGTCGAAACCGGGTTTCGACAGGCTCTATCACCGGTATGCTTAGGCCGGCTGGCGGTGGCGCTGACGGGCGGAGGATTCCGCCAGGATGCCCTCGCAGCTGCGGATGACCACGCGGCAGGCGTCAAGGGCTGACCTGTCCGTCAGCGGGTTTTCGGCCACGGCGCGCCACCGCAGCAGGAAGCGGCGCGCCTCATCGGACAGTTCGTCCGGCGTCGCGTCCGCATCCAGCCCCAGGCGCACGTGGGATGCAGCGCCCCACCCCCCAATCAGGCCCTCGGCCTCGTTCGCCAGCTCGGAGCTCAGCGGCACACCGGTGGTCCGGAGCGTCGCCAACAGCCGCAGTTCCCGGAACTCGTGGGCGTTTGCCTGCAGCCGTTCCAGCGCGGCGGCCAGATGCTCCGTTCCCGGGCGGGGTGAGGTGCGCAGCAGGGACTCCACGCCCACCAGCGCGGTCCGTGCCTTCAGCGCCTCGGCGCGGGCCTGGAACTGGCGGCCCAGCAGGTCCAGCAAGGGATCCAGGCCGCTGCGCCGGGCGAGCTCGTGCGCCAGCGGTGTTGGTTCATCGAAGCCGTTTCGGATCAGGACCACGGCCAGCCGGATGCCGAACAGCCCGTACCTCGAGAGCAGGGAAGCCCTGGCCTCCGCGGTGAGCGATTCCGGGCTTGTGGACCGGAGGAACCTGTCGGCCGAGAGCAGCATCTTTTCGCGGTCTGCTCGGTCCAGTCCGGCCAGCTGTTGGAGCGACACAAAATCCTGCTGGCGCATGGCCCGGGCGCTCTGGGCGAGGAGCCCTGCCACCGGGACAACCCCCAATGCCAGCTTCCGCAGGTTATGGTCCCGACGGTACCTTTCGGCGATCTCGCCTGCGGACAGCAGCGAATCGATCCGGCCGGCGCCCACCTCGTCAGCCCTGGACAGCACGGCGAGTGCGTTGACCGTGCCGGAGCGGCCCGCTTCCGTGTCCCGGAAGGATTCGAGGAAGCGCAGGTCGGATGCGTGCATGTGGCGCATCAGGTAGATGACGGCATCCGCCTCCGATGGTGTGTCCTCGGGCGTGAGGAAGCTGGTGGACCGTGCCGATACGTCCTCGGACAGCGAAGCGATGCCGGGGGTGTCGATCAGGGTCATGGTCTGGAGCATCGGGGACGGCCACTCCACATCCAGCCGGTCCACGTCCTCCGCCTGCACGTCCCCCAGCACGAACACCAGCCGGCCGTCCACGCGTTTGAGTGGCAGGTTCCGTGGTTCGCCGGTCTTCGGGTGCAGCGTGATCCGTGGCGTGTGGCCATGGCGGTACCAGGTGACGATGCGGGTGCATTCCCCGGTGTCCGTGGGAGCTATCTCCTCGCCGATGATCGCGTTAAGCAGCGTGGACTTTCCGGCTTTCACCATTCCCGCGATGGCAATCCGCAACGGCTCCGCCAGCCTTCGGGCGTAACCCCGCAGCACGGCGGCTGCTGCGTCATCATCCCCGTAGGCTTTCAATGCCTCCTGGACCAGGCTGGCGGCTCCGGAAACAGTTGTGGCAGTCATCAGACCGCCACCGACGACAGTTTCCTGCTGCCGGCCACTTCGGCCGCAACAACTTCCGCTGCCCGGTGGAGCGCATCCACCTTCTTCAGCTCCGCCTTGATTTCCCGGATCCGGACGTCCTTCTTCAGGGCGTAGGTGGTGGCTGCCTTTTGCGCTACCGTCACCGAATCCGTCAGGGAGCGGTGGTGTTCCTCCGCGATTTCGGTGAAGTGGTCGCGGATGGAACGCTGGACCAGCCGCAGCCGGTCCTTCAGCTGCTTGCCTACCTGGAAGGTGACGTCATCGATCTGTCGCCTGACCAGGGCCTTGGCTTCGCCCTGCCGGCGCTTGAGCCGGGCTTCCTTGTCCTCCCGGTATGCCTTGCGGCCCAGCAGCAGGCCGGCGCCCACCGAGAGCGGGTTGATCAATGCCATACCGAAGATGCCGGTGAGGAGGCCGAACATCAGCACGCCGCCGTAGGATCCGCGCATGCCGATCAGTACCTTCTGCATCGGGTTGATGCGTCCATCCTCCATGCCCGGCATCGCGTCCACGGGGTCAAGTGCGTCACCGGAGTCGGACACCCGCATCACCGGCAACGACACCTCATCGGCTGCAAAGTGTTCAGCCACCTGGGCTGCCAGCCACTGGGCACGCTCGTTGGTCCAGACGAAGGTGTCGGAGATGGCAGCGGCCGCGCATTCCTCCAGCCACTTGGAAAACTCATTCCAGGTAGGGCCAGGATCTCCCTGGTCGATGGCGGTCTCGGCTTCCCGCTGGATGCGGCGGAGACGGTCCCGGAGGTCGTACTCCATGTCGGCGATGAGGTCGCTGATGCCGTCGTTGAGGGTGATCTGCCAGCGTGCGGACCGTTTCCGGAGGTCGTCGGCTTCGGCGCGGGCCAGTTCCAGCTGCGCGATCATCTGGGGCGTGCCTGCAGGGTTTTCCAGTGCTTCCAGCTCCGTCTGCAGGGAGAGGCGCAGGTTCTCGGTGACGGACAGCAGGTCCTGGCTGACAGAGCGCCGCTGCAGGCGCTGAGCGTTACCCACGATCTCGTTCCGGAGGTGGCTGATCAGCCCGGGAAAGCCGGATTCGTTGTTCAGCTCGCTGTCCTGCAGGCGTGCGGCCTCAAGGCGGAGGTCCGACGAGACCGGGAACAGCGGGATGTCGGGGGCCACCTTGCTTAGATGGAACCGGTCCGTCTCCTCCACCCGCCGCCAGTCCGGGTACAGGTCGGTCTTGGACAGGACACCCACAACGCTGGGGGTGATCCGCATGGCCTGGCGGAGGAAGCGCAGTTCCGGTTCGGTGTACTCCTGGGAGGCGTCTGAAACCAGGAGCATGGCATCGGCGGTGGGCAAAGCCGTAAGGGTAGTCAGGGTGTGGGAGGAGCCCATGCCGCCAACACCGGGCGAGTCGATGACGGTGAGCCCTCCGGTGAGGACCTTGCGGGGAAGGTAAACCTCGGCGGCGACGAGCTTCTTGCTGTTCCCGGGGTTTCCCTGCTCGGAAACGTAAGCCGGGAGATCGGCCATGGGGATCTGCTGGCGTTCAACGGTGCCTTCGTCGCCGGCATCCCCATCGGCTTTCGGAACCAGGATGGCCGCCGAGGCCGGATCACCGTACCGGACCACGGTGGGGACCGATGTGGCAATGTCGTCGTCAACGGGGCATGCCGGCGCGTTGACCAGGGCATTGATGAGCTTGCTTTTGCCTTGCTTGAATTCACCCACTACGATGACGCGGATGCTGGGATCCTTGAGCCGTCCCATGGTCTGGTCCAGGCGCTTGCGGAGATCTGCCCTGTCGCCCGTGCCAACCAGTGTGAGTCCATGCTCCACGAGTCTGACCAGTTGCCCGGCGGTGGCCGGTGTTGTCGATTTTGCCGGTCCTGCTTCTGCCACAGCGTTTCCTTTTGCGTTGAGCCCCGAATTGGAACGTGGGATGGGTTGGGAAGAGCCCGGCAGGAGGTGGGAACCTCCTGCCGGGCTTTCCTGTCCGGACTGGCTGCTAGCCCGCCGTGGCCTCGGCGTCGTCCGCGGCGAGTGCAAGGTTGTTGTCCTCTACGTTCACATCGGTGTTGATGGAGTTGTCCTCAGTGAACTCGAGCTCGTTGTCGGCGACAACAACGTTGTCCTCGACGTTGACCGGGTTGAAGGAATCCTCGACCTCTACCTCGACATCGGTCTCGGTGGTCTGCGAGTTGTCGTTGAAGGAATCGTTCAGCTCGACCTCCGTCTCGGTGGAGTTGTCCTGGAAGGAGTCCTCGATCGCGACTTCGGTGGTCTCGGAGTTGTCCGTGTTGAAGGAATCCTCGAGCTCGACGTCAACCTCGGTGTTCGTCGAGTTGTCGTTGAACGAATCCTCAACGTCGACCTCGGTGTTGGTGGAGTTGTCCGAGTTGTCGTTGAACGAATCCTCGACGTCGACCTCCAGGTCGTTGTTGGTGGAGTTGTCGGAGTTGTCGTTGAACGAGTCGTCGATGTCGGCATCGATGTCGACGTCGGTGTTGAAGGAGTCCTCGATATCGGTCTCTTCGTTGCCGATGTTGACGTCGCCGCCGGCGCGGATGGAGTTGTCCGTGGAGTTATCCGTGGAGTTGTCCGTGTTGTAGGAATCCTCGATGTTGTTGGAGTCCTCGACGTCGGCGTCGTCGCCGGCGGCGATGGCACGGTCACCGGAAGCGACCACCGAGTCGTTGTCGAACCACTGGGTGACGTCGCCGTCGGCCCAGATGTTCTGGTTCACGGACTGGTCCGTGATGGTGTCGCGGTCATCCACTGTGGAGGTGTAGGAGTAGTTGTTCACAACGTGGTGCAGCTGCTGGACTGCGTGCGCGTGGTCGTCGCCACCGTGGTTGTTGCCGCCGCCGTTGCCGCCGCCGTGGTGGCCGCCGCCGTGGTGGCCTCCACCATGGTTGCCGCCACCGGTGCTGCCGCCGCCGCCGTTGTCGTCAGTGTGGGAGCGGTTGCCGCCGGTGTTGTACTCCCGGTCGAAGCGGGAGGCGTTGACGGTGACCGGAGCGTAGTCCAGGACTACCGGCATTGCGGCGTCGACGTCTGCCGAGCAGACCTTGCCAAGTCCGTGGTCTTCAAGGACCTTCTCCGGGTCATCCAGGAAGTCCTGGGCGGCCTGGCGGTCTCCGAAGAGGTTCATGAGGAACTGGACGAGATCGTTTGCGAGTGTCATTTGAAGGTCCCCTGCTTTTCTATGAGTTGCGGTTCGCCCTGCGTCGTTGCTGGGCTTGAATCAAACGTATGGGCCGGGGGTAGGACCGGGCATCGGGCCGGTTCCCCCTACCGGCAGTCCCCCGCGTGGGGAACCGCCGGGCCCCCCGGTTAGGGGCATTAGGGGCTTACTCCTGAGGGGGATTCTCGGAGCTCAGGGCAAGGCGCAGCCGGGCCAGCAGGTCCGAGCGGTTTTCGGCACCCAGGCGGCGGCGCATCCGGGCTATGTGGTGTTCGGCAGTCCTCGGGGAGATGTAGATGGCCTCGCCGATCTCCCGGTATGTCTTGCCCTCAAGCACCAGCCGGGCAACCTCTTTTTCCCGTTCGCTGAGCCCTGATCCGTCCGGCTGCATGCCGTTGCCGGTTTCTGCGGTGGGAGCATTGCGCGTCTCGCCGGAACCCGAGGTTCCGTTGCCCGCGGACGTTCCTTGCGGATGGAGGTCCCGGGCGCAGGACAGCAGGCGCACCATGTCCTTGCGCTCTTCCGCCCGGGCAGCCGCGTGCCCGGCAAGCCTGGCACCTTCCCATGGCATCCCCACCCTGCCCAGGCCACGCGCGGCGGCCTCGACGTCGGCGGGCTGGAACCTGCCGGCCAGCACCGAAACCCACGCCTTGCCCGCGGTAGCCAGCACGGCAGCCAAGTGGCTGTGGTGGGCGGCGCGGGCCAATGCTGCGGCATGTGGCGCAAGGTCTGCGGGGCTTTCACTCAGCAGCGCAGCCTGGGCAGCGGCCCAGTGGAAAGGCACCGCCCACAGTGGCGGGTTGCCGAGGCGCTCCAGGAGCTGCTTTGCCTCGTCCAGATAATGCGCCACCCGCCGGGTTTCCCGCAGCCGGGCTGCCGTGATCATCAGCTCACCCCACGGCAGCAGGCTGTAGAGGTCCACGGACGTGTGCAGCATCGCTTCGCGGGCGCGTTCCCACGCCATGACAAGTTCGGGAATTTCACCGTTCCGCCGGGCGAGGCCCACTTCCAGCGCCGCCCGCAAAAACTCGTCCCGCGGAACCAGGGGCCAATGATTGGCCTTGGAAGCCTCGTTGATGGACAGCCGGGCGTCCTCGAGCTTGTCCTGCTGCATCGCGGACCATGCCTGGAGCAGGTAGAGCCGCGGCTTCGCAGCATTTCCGCCCTGGCCGGCGGCAGTGGCTGCCCGGCAGACCGTCTCGGCGAGATGCGGCTCTCCGCTGTTCAGCGCCGCGAGGGCGGCCAGGGCTGCCGGGGTATCGGGAAGCGGAAGGGCTGCCCCTGCCGCGTTCAGCATGTCTGACGCGTGGATCAGGACCGGCAGCGCCTGGTGCGGATCGCCGGCCAGTGACTCCAGGATTCCCTTACCGGTTTCGGTCATTGCGGCGGCCAGGAGGGTGGGCGATGCCGGGGGTGCGTCAGCTTTGAACACCGCATCGGCTCCCGGCCGGTTGCCGCAGCCCACCATGGCTACGGCGGCCAGCGGCGCCGAGGGTCCCAGCCGGGCGGCACCCAGCCAGCTGAAGGCGTCCGCACCGCGGGCCAGCATGCCGCGCTGCGCCCAGACGGCGGCGGCTACGTTCACGCCCCGGCGTACGTCCGGCGGATCCTCCTGCACCAGGAGGGTGTCGATGATGCGGGTGGCTGCATCCAGGTCCCCGTCCCCGGCTGCGGCCTGGGCACGCCGCGCGGCCGTGGCTATTTCGTCGGCTCCTGCCAGCAGGGCTTCATCGTAGAGCTGGCAGGCCAGGCCGGGGTCGTGTTCCAGCGCCTTGTCCCCCGCATGCTCCAGCTCTGCCGCCACGCGCTGGTCCGCCAGGCCCCCGCGGGCCAGCTCGCGGGCGAAGTCGCCCAGCGGCTGGCCGTCCGTGACGTACACCGTGACGAGTTCACGCTGGAGCGCGTGGACTTTCGTGGTGGGTGCCACGGTGAGCAGGGCGTGCTGGGCCGGTCCCACCACGGTCCCGTCGGGTGTCAGCAGGCCTGCTTTTTCTGCCCGTTCAACCAGCGCAGCAAGGCTTTCCACCTCGCCGCCGTCAATTTTTCGCTGCAGGTCCGCGGGCAGCGGTCCCGGCAAGGCAAAGCCCACAGACAACGCCAGAAGCAGCTCGCGGACTGCGGCGTTCTCGCCCTTGAGCTGCCGGGCCATGAGCTCTGCAGCGTGGGGTGACTGCCCCGGATGGTTCAGTTCCGCATGAAGGAAGGCCGGCTCTTGCGCGCGCATCTGATGACCCACCATGCTAAGCCGCCGGTTCAATCGCGGTAGTCGGAGCTGGCTCCACAGCAGTTACCGTCGGAGTCGGTTCGGCGGGCGGTGGTGGAGCAACCGTTTCTGATGGCGCCGGCTCCACGGGAACCGGAACACTCGGCGCGGGGTCAGACGGCAACGGATCGACCGGAGTGGGGTCGACGGGTGTCGGATCCACCGGAGTGGGGTCGACCGGCGCAGGATCCACCGGCGTGGGGTCAACCGGAGTCGGGTCAACGGGAGCGGGGTCTACAGGGGTTGGATCCACGGTGGGATCTGGAACCGGCGAGCTGGTGCCGGGAACAGCAGGATCAGTGGTCCCCGAGCCCAGCGTGGGGGTGCCGTTGGGCTCGGTGGCGCCGCCCGGCGTCGTACTTCCGGTCCCTGGTGCCGTGCCAGTGCCCGCGTCCGCTGCTGCACTGCCCGTGGATCCTCCGCCGGCGGCAGCCTTGTCCGCAGGTGCGCCCGACGACGGCCGGCTGGTGGGCGAAGCCGCCACCTCGAGGCCGGCCTTCTGGGCGGGAGCAGCCTTGTTCACCCCGGCTTCGATGCCTGCCAGGGGTGCCGAGGCGTCCCCCGGAGCACCGGCTGCGGGTCCCCCGGCACCGTTCCCGCCACCGCCGGAACCTCCGGCTTCAGGGGCGGCTTCGGCGTCCGGCATGAACACGGACGTCAGGTTGCTGAAGCCTTCCGGGCTCTGGGCTGCGGTGGCGGTAAGGACGGTGAAGAGGGCAGCGGCGGCTGCGATGGCGGTGAGCCGCACGGTGGGCTTCGGAGCATGTGCTCCGCCATGGTGCCCGTGTCCCGGGCCGTGGCCCGCGGCCGGGGCGGCGGGCGTCTTACGGGACCAGCTGGCCAGCCGTACGGGCGCGTGCCCGCCTTCCGTAGCGTCTTCACCGGAGGAAGGCGCGACGGCGGTTCCGTCGGCTTCCGCGGCGGCCCCTCCGGCAGCAGCTGCTGCCGGAGCAGCTTCCGGCTGTGCCAACACCGCGGACACGGCCGCGCCCAGGCAGATGGATGACTTGGGATCGGCGTCCACGGCGATGGGCCGGTCCAGCTGCTCCGAGATCAGCTGCGCCACGAGGGGGATGCGCGAGGATCCGCCGATGAGCAGCACGGCGGTCAGGTCCGCCGGCGCGAGCTCAAGCTGTGCCAGGGATTGTTCCAGGGCGTCAACAGTGTCCCGGATGGGTTCCTCAATCAGCTCTTCGAATTCGGAGCGGACCAGGCGGATCTGCTGCTGGATGCCGGGGAGGAGCACGGAAATGCTGGCTTCGCTGTCCGAGGAGAGAGCTTCCTTGGCCTCCACGCACTCCCGCCGCAGCCGGGTCAGCGCCGCAAGCACGCCCGGCTCGGCGGTGTCGAGGGCTGCCAGGGCGCCGCCGGTGTTTTCAGCCACGTAACGGAACACGGCAGCGTCGAAGTCGGCGCCGCCCAGGTTCTCAATCCCTTCCGGGCGCCCCAGGAGTTCAAAGTGGTTGGTGCCGGCTTTGCGCAGGACAGCTGTATCGAAGGTTCCGCCGCCCAGGTCGTAGACGGCGATGGTGCTGCCGTCCTCCACCCGCACCTGCGATGCGTAATGCAGGGCGGCGGCTTCCGGCTCCGTCAGCAAGGTGACGTTCCCAAGGCCTTTCGCTGCCAGGGCGTCGCTGATAACGGAGGTCCGGTGGCTGCCCCATGCGGCGGGGTGGGTCAGGATGATTTCCGACGGCGGTGCGCCCTCGCGCTCGGCCGCCCGGTCAACCACCCAGCGGGCCATGGTGGCGAAGACGTCCTCGGGAGCAAGGGACAGCGTGCCAACGGAGATGGGCACGGCATCGCCAACACGCCGTTTGAACTCCCGTACGACGCGCCCGGGGGAATCGAGCCCGCGGCGTTCCGCGGCCTCCCCCACCAGGATGGGGCCTTCCTCCGGGTAGTACACCACAGAAGGCACAGCTGCCCCGCGAAGGCCCAGCGGCAGGCTCTCCGGGACTGGTGTAACTCCTTGGTGAAAGCGGACAACGGCAGCAGCCGTAAAACTTGTCCCGACATCGATGGCGAGAACGTAACTCATGGAAACCCCAGGAAAAACTTGCGTTTCGCCAGCAACTTCATTACGGGCGAACGTCACCAACGTAGCACCACCCGGGGACCGGGAACACCCCCATTGCTACATCGATTTGTTATTTACCTCGGGCCCACCGGGCTTTCAGGTGAATGCCCTGCTCAGAGGCCTGAGTAGGAGTGCAGACCGTTGAAGAACTGGTTCACGATGGTGAAGTTGAAGATGACACACAGGTAGCCGACGATCGAAAGCCAAGCCGCACGGGTGCCCGTCCAGCCGCGGGTTGCCCGGGCGTGCAGGTAGCCCGCGTAGACCACCCAGATGACGAACGTCCAGACTTCCTTGGTGTCCCAGCCCCAGAACCGGCCCCAGGCCTTCTCAGCCCAAATGGCGCCGAACATCAGTGTGAAGGTCCAGCCGATAAAGGCAATCGCGTTGATGCGGTAGGAGAGGTTCTCCAGGCTGAGCGCGGACGGCACCAGGCGCATGAAGCCGAGCTTGTCCGCGCCTCCGGCCGCCACGGTCTTCTGGCGGTGGGACTGCACCAGCTGCAGGGCGGACATGGCGAAGGTCAGCGTGAACAGCGCCGATGAGAGCACGGCGATGGAGACGTGGATGATCAGCCAATAGCTCTGCAGGGCGGGAACCAGGTGCCCCACCGGCGTCCAGTACGCCACGGAGGCGGCGACCAGCATGATGATGGCCAGGCCCACCACGAAAGTGCCCAGGAAGCGGAGATCGCGGCGGATCAGCACCAGGAGGAATACCGCAATGGCCACGAAGGCGCCGGTGGTGAGGAACTCGTACATGTTGCCCCAGGGCACGCGTCCGGCGCCGAGGGCGCGGGTCACGACGCCGGCGCCATGGATGAGCGCACCCAGGACGGTCAGGGCCACCGCCACCCGTGCGGGAGCGCGGCGTTCCGCGGCATACTTCATGTCGGCGTCGGCCGTTGCAGCTCCCCCGGCCACTGCGGACTTCGCCGTGGACGACGACGGCCGTTCGGCCCGGCCCGCCGGCCCGGCAAGGTGGGACTCGCTGCGCGCCCCCGTCCCCGCGGCTACGGGAACCTTGGTGGCCTCTTCGGCCTGCGCGGCCTTGAGGTCGATGGCCCGCAAGGCTTTGCTGCTCTTGGCAAGGTCCCAGGCGAACGCGATGAAGGCGACGGTGTATGTGCCTGCGGCCAGCAGCATAAAGAGCTCGCTGTACTGGCCCATGGTTTCGTTGATTCCAAACGGCATTACTGGTCCTTTTCGGGCCCTTGCGGGCCTGCTGGGGTTGGGGTGGGGGAAGATTTTGCAGCCTGGTCATCCGCCAGCTGCCACTCTTCGGAGAGCAGCTTCCGCAGGGCGGCTGCCTCGGCGGCGAGCCGGTGGTCCTCACCGCGGGCAAGGAGCCCGTATTCCACCATGGTGCGGCCGTCGTCGTGCGTGCCGGTGCGTACCCAGGCCCGGCGGCGGTTGACGTAGAGGGAGAGGATGAGGCCGGCAACGGCGAGGAGCGCGAAGACCAGGGCGTAGAGCTGTCCGGGGTTGTGGTGGATATCCACGCCGATGTAGCGCTTTACGCCATCGAAGCTGATGGTGCCCTTGCCGTCCGGCAGGGTGTAGGAGGTTCCGGGGGCAAGGGTGATGCCGCCGGCGTCGAGGTTCCTGGCGTTGAGCGGCGTCAGGTCCTGCACATCCAGTTCGAACACGTTCTGCGGTGCGCCGTCATTCAGGCCCAGGTCCCCGTAGTAGGAGTTGAGGGTCAGCTGCGGGTTGAAGAGTTCAGGGTCACCGCTGAAGGACACGCCGTCATTGGACACGAAGGCCGTGGGCAGGAAGAAGCCGGCGAAGCCCAGCTGGTCCGGCTTGGCATCTGGAACCTTGATCACCACGGAGGAGTAGTAGTTGTCCCCCTGCAGCTTGGCCACCACCGGGCCCTGCATGGCCACGTTCCCGTCGCCGTCGCGGATGGTCACCACGGGGGCGTAGCCGTTGCCGGTGAGGTAGATGCTGGTACCGCCCAGGGTGATGGGATCGTTGACCTTCAGCGTTTCCTGCTTGGCCGGCGCTTCCGGGTTTTCCTTGGTGGTCACGGCAGCGGCGAAGTCGATGGGCTGGCCGAACTTGCCCTGGGACTCACGGTCGAACGTGATGTCGAACTTGTCCAGCTGGACCGAGTACGGCTGCAGCTGGCCCGACTGAAAATTGGTGCCGGGGTTGAACTGGTCGTAGCCCACCAGGGTGTTCACGAAGGTATCGCCCTCCACCAGGATGCGCTGGCCGCTGTAGCCGAACAGTCCGCCGACGGCCACCGACACCAGCACGCCGATCAGCGACGTGTGGAAGACGAGATTGCCCACTTCCTTCAGGAAGCCGCGTTCGGCGCCCAAAGACGGCCGCGCGCCGTCGTCGTCCCGTACTTCAACGCGGTAGCCGCGCTTCTTCAGCAGCCCGGCAGCACTGTGGATGGCATCCGACGCCGGGATGCCGGCGTCGGCGGGAATCACCAGCGTGCCGTACTCGGGAAGGCGGGAAAGCCGCTTGGGAGTCCGCGGCGGCTGGGAGCGCATTGCCTTGTAGTGGGCGATGGCGCGGGGCACCACACAGCCGATCAGGGAGATGAACAGCAGGAGGTAGATAGCGGAGAACCAGGCCGAGGAGTACACGTCGTACAGCTGCAGGGAGTCCAGCAGCTTGCCGTAGTCCGGGTTGTCCTTGATGTACTGCGTGACCACGGACGGGTTGGCCGGGCGCTGCGGGAACAGTGACCCCGGGACGGCAGCCACCGCCAGGAGCAGCAGCAGGAACAGGGCCGTCCGCATGCTGGTCAGCTGGGTCCACGCCCAGCGCAGCATTTCCTTCGGACCCAGGGCCGGCAGCGCGGCGTCCGCCTTTGCCTCGGCCACTGTGGCGCCGGGCTCGTTTCCGCCGGCCGGTGCGGAAGACTTTTTCTTTACGTTCACACGCTCGCTCATCAGATTGGCAACTTCACGTCGGTTTGGAACCAGTACTGCAGCCCTGTCACCCAGGTTCCCCAGACGCCGCTGGCCATCAGCAGTCCGAGGACCACCAGGATGCCGCCGCCGGTGCGCTGGATGGCGAGGCGGTGCTTGCGGAAGAACGCCATCACGCCCATGCCCCGGCGCAGTGCCAGGGCGATCAGGAGGAACGGGATGCCCAGGCCCAGGCTGTAGACGAACGCCAGGAAGGCGCCTTTGGCGGCCGACGATCCGCCGGAGAGGCTCAGCAGCTGGACAGCGGAGTAGGTGGGACCGATGCACGGAGCCCAGCCCAACCCGAAGGTCAGGCCCAGCAACGGTGCACCCCACAGGCCCGCCGGCGGTTTGGCATGGATCTTGGCGTCGCGCTGGAGCCAGCTGAAGCCGCCCATGAACACCACGCCCATGATGATCACCAGGATGCCCAGGAGCTGGGTTATCCAGGCGTTCTGGGAACCGGTGATCAGGGTGCCCAGTTGTCCGAAGGCGCCGCCCAGCAGCACGAAGATCACGGAGAAGCCCAGGACGAACAGTCCGATGCCCACCAGCATGCGGCCGCGTTTCTGCTTCTGCAGGTCCACGCCGCTCAGCCCGGTCACGTATCCCAGGTAGCCGGGAACGAGTGGCAGGACGCAGGGCGAGAGGAAGGAGACCAGTCCGGCGAGCAGGGCCACCGGGATGGCAAGCAGGAGCGAGCCGTTCAGGATGGCTTCGGCGAAGGGGCTGTTCACGGTCCGGGCCCGCCGCTACTCTGCCACGGCGGCAGCGATAAGGGCTTTCAGGGTGCCCTTCTGGATTTCACCGAGGACGCGGGAAGCCACGCGTCCCTGCTTGTCCAGGACCAGGGTGGTGGGAACTGCTCCCGGCGGCACCAGCCCGGACACGGACAGCAGGACGCCGCCGTCCTTGTCATCAAAGCTGGGGTAGGTCAGGTTGAAGGTCTTGTCGAAGGCCTCGGCGGTGGCTTTCTCGTCGCGGAGGTTGACGCCGAAGAACTGCACGCCCTGGTCCTTGAACTCCTGGTGGAGCTCCTCGAGGATGGGTGCCTCAACACGGCAGGGCGCGCAGGCAGCGAACCAGAAGTTCAGCACGGTTACCTTGCCCTGGAAATCGGCAGGGGCCACCGTGGTGCCGTTGAACAGCGTGCCGCTGACCTGGACGGGGGACTTGCGGTCCGCCGCGGCGAACTCGGTGACCGATCCGTCGCCGGCCACATAGTTCTTGTTGTCCCCGGCTTTGGCCTGCTGCGCCAGGGCATCCTCCTGGGCGCAGCCCGAGAGTCCCATAGTGAGCGCGGCCAGGGCCACTCCACCTGCAGCCAGGAGGCTGCGGCGGGAACTGACCGGCCCCTGGCCGGCACGGGTATTCCTGAAATTACTGTCGGTCACTACTAGGCTCCAGGGGTGCTGGCGGCACCGGGAAGAAGGGACGCCGCGGGCTCGCTGTACTGCACGCGCAGGAGGGTGCCGTCGTCGTCGAACACCAGGGACGTGATGGAGGTAAGGGTGCATTCCCGCTTCCGCGGATCATGCCACAGGGGCTTGCCTTCGGCGCTCAGGCGGGTGGCCCAGATGGGAAGCTGGTGGCTGACCATGATCGCCTCCGGGCCGGCCATTCCGAAGTCGCCATTTGCCAGTTCGATGGCGCGGACGCGCGCTTCCTGCACCGCGTCCATCACCCGGGACGCCTGCTTCTTGTAGGGCTCGCCCCAGGAGGGCCGCAGGGGGTTGACCAGCATAGGCCAGTGCTTGGGCCGGCGGAGTTCCGCCTTGGTGACCTTCATGCCCTCGAAGTAGTTTTCAGCCTCGATAATCCGCGCATCAGTGTGGATCTCCAGGCGCAGGGCCTCGGCAGTGGGTGCGGCTGTTTCCTGCGCACGGTCCAGCGGCGATGCTGCCAGATACGTGATCCTGGCACCGTTGGCAACGCGCTGGCGGAAGTGCTCCGCGAGCATACGGGCCATCTCCCGCCCCAGTTCGGAGAGGTGGAATTCGGGCAGCCTGCCATACAGGACGCCGTCGGGATTGTGTACCTCGCCATGGCGGAGCAGATGGACAGTGGCTTGGGGCATGTTTACCAGTTTCTCAAAGATGGCGTGCGATCCGAAATCTTCTACACCCAGTAGAACTGAAGTTTATGAAGAAATGTTCCGGGATCGGGAACAAAAGATGCAAATGCATGTTTATAGTAGATGCAGCAGTTAGTTGAGACTTCAACATATGAAGCTTCAACACCATCAACAGGCACGCACATACAAGGAGCATCATCATGGCACTTCCCGCAGACGTCACCACCGGCACCTGGACCCTCGACAACTCCCACAGCGAGATCGGCTTCACCGTCCGCCACGCGGGCATCAGCAAGGTCCGCGGCCAGTTCACCGAAGCCGCCGCCACCCTGGACCTCCCCGGTGACGTTGCCGACGCCAGGATCAGCGCGACCATCAACACCGCCAGCTTCGACTCCGGCGATGCCAACCGCGATGGCCACGTCAAGGGCGAGGACTTCTTCGACGTGGAGAAGTTCCCCGAAATCTCCTTCGTCTCCAACGGCCTCGTCGCCAAGGGCAACAGCTACGAACTGACCGGCGACCTCACCATCAAGGGCGTCACCCGCCCGGTCACCCTGGAAACCGAGTTCAACGGTGTAGCCGTTGACCCGTTCGGCAACACCCGGGCCGGTGTTTCCGCTGAAACCACCATCAGCCGCAAGGACTTCGGCCTCACCTGGAACGCAGTCCTCGAGACCGGCGGCGTCCTGGTCAGCGACAAGGTTGCCATCAACCTGGAACTGGCCTTCATCGCCCCCGCTGCATAGTCATCCTTTCCGCCGGATCCCCGGCACCGGCTTTCACGCCGGTGCCGGGGTTCCGGCTTTAAGGGCGTCCGTCTTGAGTGGCGTTCGGCTTTACTGGCGTCGGTCGTCCCGGCCTGCGCACTGAAGCCGCAGTCCGCTGCGCAGGGGCAGTCCCGGCGGACCGAGCCTCGCCATGGCGCCGCCCGGGCGGGACTACAGTGAACGCCATGAGCAACTCCCCCAGCGCCCGGCCCGGCGGTTTAGCCGCGCTGTTTTCACTGGCCGGCCGCCCCACGGAAATCAAGGTCTCGTTCTGGATCTGGTTCGCCGGCGGCATCCTGGGCGCCATGGGCGGACTGCTGGGCATGCTTGCATCCCTGGTGCTCTTTGCTGCGGCACCCGCGGCAGCCGCAGCCGTGGTCACCCTGATGCTGCTGGCCTCCGCGGTGGGCGTTGCGCAGATGGTTTTCGCGGTAAAGATGAAGGCGGGACGGACGTGGGCACGGGTGGCTCTGACAGCCCTCGCCGCCGTCACGTTGGGCCTGGCCGTGATGAACATGGTGACCGGCATGGGCCAGGGTGGAAACTGGGCAGCCTTCCTGGTCAGCCTCGCGGCAACGGTCCTGATGTGGCTGCCCAATTCCCAGGCATGGTTTGCCGCCGGCCCGTCCCGGAATACCTCCGCAGAATGACCCACAACGCGGCGGCCCGGGGGTACGGTGGACTTAAGCCATGCTGGGGGCAGGCTACAGGACCGCTCCCGGCAGCCTCCCTGGAAACCGACATGCAGAAGGACCGCTCATGAGTACTCCTCCCGTCCCGCCTCCCGTACCCAATGACCCGCATTCCAATGGCTCACAGGGCGGCACCAACCAGCCCGGCAATAACCAGCCCGGTGACCAGTCCGGCGGGCAGCCCCGCTACGGCGAGAACGCGCCGCAGTACGGACAAAACGCTCCGCAGTATGGCCAGAACGCACCCCAGTACGGACAGAACCCGCCGCAGTACGGTTCCCAGCCGCCGTCGGCTCCGCAGTACGGCCAGAACGCACCCCAGTACGGCCAGCAGTTTGGCCAGAACCCGCCGCAGGCTCCCGGTTACGGGCAGCCGCCGTTCGGCCAGTCCTCCTACGGCCAGTCGCCGTATGCCCAGTACCCCTCGGAACAGCCGCAGCCTTCGGGGAGCGCCGGCGTCCCGCAGCTGGTGAACATCTCCTTCTGGCTGCTGATCGCGTCAGCGGCGATCTTCGTGATTTCCCTGTTGACGGGCCTCACCCAGCTGGACGATCCGCTGTTCCGCCAGACGTTTGAGGACCAGATGGAGGCCGGTGGCGCCACCGGCGTCACCTACGAGGACATCAAGGGCGTCATTGCCGGCACCCTGGTGGTGTTCGCCATCCTGGGCGCCGGGCTGTACCTGCTGGTGGCCTTCTTTATCCGCAAGGGCAAGAACTGGGCCCGCATCCTGGGCACGGTGTTCGCCGCCCTGTCCATCTTCGGCCTCTTCGGCCCGCCCTCGATCGGAACCCTCGGAACCCTGCTGGGGATCGCCGCCATCGTGCTGCTGTATCTTCCCGCCGCGGCTCCCTACTTCCGGAAGCAGCAGCCCTTTGCCAACCCGTACGGCGGCGGCATGGGCAACCCCTACGGCCGGTAGGCGCACATTTCCACACCTGCGGGCGTGGGTTCCGGGAACTGCCGAAATCTAGGCGGTCTGACCCGGGGCCTGCGCCCGCTGTGCGTGGTAGGCCAGGATCTGCAGTTCGGTGGCCATGTCCACCTTGCGGAGGTTGACGCCCTCCGGGACCTGGAGCATCACGGGCGCGAAACTCAGGACGCTGTGGACACCGGCCGCCACTACGCGGTCGCACACGTCCTGCGCCACGGCCGCCGGCAGTGCCAGCACCACCATATTGGCTCCGGTGCGGTGCAGCACGGTTTCCAGGTCCGCGACGTCGCTGACCCGCAGCCAGCCCACCTCGTTGCCCACCACCATCTGGTCGGCGTCAAAGATCGCCACGACGTCGAAGCCCCGGGACTCGAAGCCGCCGTACCGGGCCAGGGCCTTGCCCAGGTTGCCGGCACCCACAATGGCGACTTTCCAGTCGTGCGTCAGGCCCAGGGCGGCGGCGATGTGGCGGCTGAGGTACTGCACCTCGTATCCTACGCCGCGCGTGCCGTAGGAGCCCACGTGGGAGAGGTCCTTGCGCAGCGTGGACGAGCTCACTCCGGACGCTTCCGCGAGGGACTCGGAGGAGACACGCTCCACGCCGTCTGCAAGCAGTGTGTTGAGGGCACGGAGATAGAGCGTCAGCCGGGCCACCGCTGCGGGCGGGATCTGTTTGGCTGGCGTGCCCGTGGCGCCCGGAAGATCCGGAACAGCCTGGGGGGTTGAGTCCAGCGAAGTCACCAGCCCCTCCCTTGAGTCGCGTTGTGACTCCACTCTAGAGCCCCATCGCCGGTGCCAACAAAGCAGGCGTCATCACCGGAAACCACTCCCCTTGTTTGCGCCCATCCTTACTGAACCACTGCGCTTACTGGGACACTGCGCTTATTGGGCCATGGCGCGCTGGAGTACGCGTTCCAGCCGGGTTTCGTCGATTTTCCAGAAATCGCGCTGGACGCCGTCCACCAGCACCACCGGGATTTCCTCGGCGTAGCGTTCACGCAGCTCCGGCTGGTGGTCCACCCGTTCTTCGGTCCACTCCAGCCCCAACGCAGCGGTAACCCGCCCGACGGCGAGGCGGGCCTCCTCGCAGAGGTGGCAGTCAGCTTTGGTGATGAGGACGACGCGCGGTGTTGCCATGGCTTAACCGTAGCCCCGTCCGTGGTGCCCGGCACGCCGACGGTTTCCAGCCAGTGCATTGACTAGACTCAAGTCCATGCCCCAGGAGAAGTACGTCGCCGTAGTCACCAAGCCGGTTGCTGCGCCGCAGCCCGGCGAGGCGGCGTTCTTCGATGTGGACAATACCCTGATGCGCGGTGCCAGCCTCTTCCACGTGGCACGGAAAATGTACCAGCGGGGCGCCTTCACCATGGCCCAGGCCGCCGGCTTCGCCTGGAAGCAGTTCAAGTTCATGGCGCGGGGCGAGAACATCGACGACGTCCATGCAGTCCGGGACTCTGCCCTGACCCTCGCCGCAGGGATCACCGTTGACGACATCAAGGCTTTGGGCGAAGAAGTCTATGACGAGATGATCGCCTCCCGGATCTGGCCCGGCGCCAAGGCCCTCGCCGAACAGCACCTGCGGGTGGGCAGGCGGGTCTGGCTGGTGACGGCCACCCCCATTGAGGTGGCCACGGTGATCTCCACCCGGCTCGGACTGACCGGCGCGCTCGGCACTGTGGGGGAAATTTCGGAAGGCATGTACACCGGACGGCTGGTGGGCGACATCCTGCACGGTTCCGCGAAGGCCGTGGCAGTCCAGGGCATTGCCGACGCCGAGGACCTGGACCTCAAGCGCTGCTGGGCCTACAGCGATTCATATAACGACATCCCGCTGCTCAGCCTGGTGGGCCACCCTGTGGCCATCAACCCGGATGCCCGCCTCCGCCGGCACGCCCGCGACAACAACTGGCCCGTGTACGATTTTCGCGCCGGCCGCCGCGCAGCAACCTTCGGACTGAAGGCGGCCACGGCCGGCGGCGCCGTCTACGGCCTCTGGAAGGGCTTCGCAAGGATCCGCGGCCCGCGGGCATAGGAATCCGTCAGATCCTAAGCTTGTCCGCGAATCCGAACCGTGACGGTAAGGATCTGCGAACAAGGCCAGGAAGCTGCACCAGGAAAAACGAAATGCCCGCCGCCTGGAAGGCGACGGGCATTTCTACGCTGTTCGAAGTATCTCTACTTCTTATTGCGGCGCTGGTGACGGGTCTTGCGAAGCAGCTTGCGGTGCTTCTTCTTGGCCATACGCTTGCGACGCTTCTTGATAACTGAACCCACGAAAGTTCCTTACAAACTAGATGCAGTACCTGTCTGATGGAAATTGTTCGTGGACAGAGCTACGAACTGAACAACTGACAGATTCTTACAATGACGTAAAACGTTCCTTAACAGGGTACCGCTTATCGGGAGGGGCTACTGACCGCGGGGCTCCCACCGGCTCAAATACAGGGCATTGCGACGGAAAGAGTGCGTCACGCGGTCTCGGTGTGGCCGTCCACAACAGCACCTTTGAGGTACTGCTCCACGGCATTCTCCGGAACCCGGTACGAGCGGCCGAAGCGCACGGCGGGCATTTCACCGGAGTGGACCAGCCGGTACACGGTCATTTTGGAGACGCGCATGACCTGGGCTACTTCAGCCACGGTCAGGAACTTCGCGTTGGAGAAGTTCTGTTCTGACGACATTTCCCTATTCCTTTGCTGACGGATGGACAACAGTGACCCCAGGTACATGCCAATGCGGTGTTCCGATGCTGAGCCATCCACCAACCACCTACCTAGATACTCTAGATGTTCCTGTGGCAGATGTGAAAGTAGTCCGCTCCCCTATTTGGCTCCCCTACTTCACTGCGCGGCGCTTGCGTGCGGACGCCGCAAGCTGGTCCAGCACGGAGACCGAGACGTCCCATTCCATGCATGCGTCCGTGACGCTTTGGCCGTAGACGAGTTCCGCGCGGCCGGCTGCGTTCTCGGCGACGTCCAGGTTCTGGGCGCCGCCCACCAGGAAGCTTTCCAGCATGACGCCGGCAATCGCCTGCGCGGACGTGCCGCCGTCCTCGAGCTGGGCGCCGATCTCCAGTGCCACCTCGGCCTGCCGGTGGTGGCTCTTGCCGCTGTTGGCGTGGCTGGCGTCCACGATCACCCGCGGGTTGAGGTGCTTGCCGGCCAGCTTGGCCGAAGCAGCCGCGACGTCGCCCGCGGAGTAGTTGGGCCCCTTGCGTCCGCCGCGGAGGATCACGTGCGTGTCCGGGTTTCCGGCGGTGGCCACCAGCGCCGCCCTGCCGTCGCCGTCGATGCCGAGGAAGGCCTGGGCCGCCCCGGCGGCACCGCAGGCATCGATGGCAACCTGCAGGTCGCCGTCGGTCCCGTTCTTGAAGCCGATGGGCATGGACAGGCCCGAGGCGAGCTGCCGGTGGATTTGGCTTTCCGTGGTGCGGGCACCGATGGCCCCCCAGGAGATCAAGTCCGCCATGTACTGCGGGCTGATCGGCTCCAGGAATTCGGTGGCGGTGGGCAGTCCCAGGGCCGTGACCTGCTGCAGGAAGTGCCGGGCGGTCCGGAGGCCGGTGACCATGTCGTGGCTGCCGTCCAGGCGGGGATCGTTGATCAGGCCCTTCCAGCCGACCGTGGTGCGGGGCTTTTCAAAGTAGGTCCGCATCACGATGAGCAGGTCTTCCTTGTGCTTTTCGGCCTGGCTGACCAGCCTGCGGGCGTATTCCAGCCCGGCCTTGGGATCGTGGATGGAGCACGGCCCCACGATGACCAGCAGGCGATCGTCCACCCCGTCCATGATGGCGCGGACTTCGTCGCGTCCGCGTTCGACGACGTCCGTCACCCGGGCGTCCAGCGGCAGTTCGGCGATGAGTTCAGAGGGCGTGGGCAGCGCGGTGAATTCGCTGACACGCAGGTTTGAGGTGGTTTTGGCGGCGGCGGTGCTGGCTGCTGATGCTGTTGCGGTGCTCATGGTGGGTCCTGTTCCAGATGGGAAGCGGGCCCAGTTCAGAACCCGCCGGAGAAACGGCGAAGGGCAGAGAATGATCTCTGCCCTGTTGGCTCTGAAGGAAAGTTGGATGCGTGTCAGTTAGACGCGGGCCCCTCCAGAGCCAACGAAAAATACGCATACCAACGGTTAGTCATGCCTCAGACCATAGCCGCGGTTTGTCCCCGGGCGCAAACCATGTCCGTCACATGACTTTTTCGGACGCCGCTGGCTCCCCGCTACGGCTGCCAGCTATCGGCTCGACTGCAGGCCGGCCACCAGTTCGGCGTGCCTCTTGTCCGTCAGGCGGTACCAGTACATGATTCCGGCGGCGGCCAACACGAGGGCTGCGGGCAGCAGCCCGGCAGCGGCGCGGATGGCGAGAATGGCGGATTCGGCCTGCTCCGGCGCCGCGGACGAGTATCCACCCCAGGCCAGGGAAAAAGCCACCACCCCGCCGCCGAACCCCATTCCCAGCTTCCGGGTGGCGGCCAGGAGGGCGTAGTTGATGCCCTGTACCCGGACACCGGTTTTCCACTCGCCGTATTCAACGGTGTCCGCGATGAGCGCCCAGGTGAGGATGCTGACCGAAGCAGACGAAAGCATTGCCAGCACAAGGCCCGTTACCGCAAGCCAGGGCAGCCCCGCCGGAGCGAGGAAAACAATCAGTCCGCCTGCCGCCCCGGCGCAGCCGCCGGCCGTGTAGGCAGCCCGTTTGCCCCAGCGTGCCACGAGGCGCGGCATAACGACGGCGAGTGTCAGGGTGATTGCCACCTGCGCGGCGGCCATGACGGGAAACAGGTCCACCCGGGAGAGGACATCCCGCAGGTAGAAGAACTGGGCGGCGCCCGTGGCTGAGGTGCCGGTGACGAAGAGGATGGAGCTGATGCAGAGGACCAGGAGCGGCGAGTTGGCCTTCAGCGCGTCCGTGCTTTGGCGCAGGGTGATTTTGGGGATGCTGCCGCCGATCTGTTCCCGGCAGGCAACAGCCGTGAACAGATAGAGGGCGGACCCCACGGCGGCAAAAACCAGTGTCATCACGGTGAAGATCTGCTGCATATCCCCGCCGGCGCCGAGCAGGGGCGCGATGAAGAAACCCAGGGTTGCCCCCACTGACAGGCCGCCGATGGTCCGGGCGCCGCCGAGCCGGGCCCGCTCCCGGGGGTCCTGGGTCATGGCCCCCACCAGGCAGCCGTAGGGCACATTCACCAGGCTGTAGGCCAGGCAGACCAGCCCGTAGGTGCAGTAGGCGTACAGCAGCTTGGAGGACGGATCCACGTCGGGAACGTGGAACACCGCAGCGCCCAGCAGGAGCGGAACGAAGCCGAACATCAGGAAGGGGCGGAACTTGCCCCACCGTTTGCTCTGCACCCGGTCCACGATGCGGCCGGCGGCTATGTCGGTGAAGGCATTGAACACCCGCGCCACCACCAGCAGCGTTCCTGCCGCCGCCGCCGCGATGCCGGCCACGTCCGTGTAGTAGACGAGCAGGAACATGTTCGCCGTACTGATGATCATGCTGTTGGCTGCGTCGCCGGCACCGTAGGCCACAACGCTGAGCCTGCTGAGTTTCTTCATTGGTTCCTTGATTCCCCGGACTCGGAAACCGTTTTCTCAAGTCCGCAACAAGGAACTTACCCCAAAATTTTGCGGAGAAACAGCAGCTGCCGGATCCAGTGGTGTTCCTGGCCGCCCTCGTGGTTGTTGAACCGGTACACCTCAATGTCCTTCGCGGCGCCGGTGGGAGCGGTACCGGCCGCCCCGGAGCCGTAGGCGTTGAAGCTGGCAAAAACGGTGGACGGCGGGCAGATATCGTCCATCTGGGCTGCCGAATACAACGCCGGTGCCGTCGCCAGGCGCGCCAGGTTGACGCCGTCGAAGTAGCGAAGGACGTCAAGCACGGGCTCGTAGCGGTCCCGGTGGCGCGCCAGGAACTGGGCGATCTCCGGGTACGGGCCGCGCGGGGTGATGTCGATGGCGCGGGGGAAGTCCTGCAGGAACGGAACATCCGGCAGCGCGGCGATCACGCCGTCGAGCCGTCCTGCCGTCAGCCCTGCAGTGGCAACCACGATGCCGCCGCCCTGGCTGACACCGGCCAGCACTACCTTCTCAGGATCGACGCCGGGGTGCGACTGTGCAGCCTCCACCGCGCGGAAAGCGTCCACGTACACCCGGCGGTAGTAGTAGTCTTCCCGGCTTGCGATGCCCCTGGTCATCAGGCCTGCGTGGGCCACGCCGCCGGCGGAGGGGTGCGGGTCGGGCGTCTCACCCAGGGTTCCGCCGTAGCCCTGGCCGCGGGTGTCCATGATGAAGTGCGCGTACCCGGCCTGGGCCCACCGGGTGTCCTGGTTGACCAGCCCGCGGCCGCCCGAGTATCCGACATAGTGGACCACCACGGGCAGCCTGGCCCCGGCTTCCCGGTGCGCGGGGAGGTGCAGCCAGCCCTTGACGGGGGCGCCGCCGTAGCCGGAGAACGTCACGTCGAAGGTGTCGATGACGGAGAGGTAGTTTTCTGCCGGTTCGAAGGACGCATTCAACGGAAAGGCCCGGGCTTCGGCAATGGTGGCGTCCCAGAAGGCAGTGAAGTCGGCGGGCGGCGTCACGTCCGAGGTATAGCTGCGCAGCTGGGCCAGGGGAAGGTCGAAGAGTGGCATGGGCTATCCGGTCCTGTCAGGTAGTTGGCTTGTCTACGGCCCTGCTTACAGGCCGGCGAGACGCTTCCCGAAGATCTTAGGGGCCGCCGCACAGTCCCGGCATGGACGCATGACGCCGCGTTCAGGAACGTGGCGTCATGCGTCCGCGCGTTGCGGATCTTTGCTGTGCAGGACCTACAGGCGCGACAGCTCCGGGGTGAACGCCTGCAGCTGGTGTGACCGCACCACCAGGCTCCGCAGCCCGGTCAGTCCGCCGGACACCGCACCGGCCGCCCGGGCCTGCACCAGGACGTTGCCCAGGGCAGTGGCTTCCACCGGTCCTGCGATTACTTTCTTGCCGGTCACGTCCGCGGTGAGCTGGCAGAGCAGCCGGTTCTGGGAGCCGCCGCCCACCACATGCACCACGTCCACGGAGCGGTCGGCCAGGCGTTCGGCGTCACGGATGGTGCGTGCGTAGCCGGTGGCGAGGCTGTCCATGATGCAGCGGGTGATGGCGGCCGGATCGTTCGGCAGCACCTCGCCCGTGCGGCGGACCGCTGCCCGGATCCGGTCCGGCATGTTGTCCGGCGCAATGAAGTAGGGATCGTCGGGGTTGATCTGCGGTCCGCCCGGGGGCAGCGCGGCGGCCGCTTCCAGCAACGCCGGAAGCTCCGGCCGGAATCCTTCGGCCGCCCAGGTGCGCTGGCACTCGGACAGGAGCCACAGTCCGCCCATGTTGCGCAGGTAGCGGATGGTGCCGTCCACGCCGCGTTCGTTGGTGAAGTTCGCTTCCCGGCTGGCCTCAGTGAGGACCGGGTGCTTCAGCTCCAGCCCCACCAGGGACCAGGTGCCGGAGGAGATGTACGCGAAGTCCTCTTCCTGCGCCGGGACGGCGGCGACGGCGGAGGCTGTATCGTGCGAGCCGACGGCCACCACTGTCGTGTCCTGCGGGAGCCCCACCTGGGATGCGATCTCCGGCAGGAGGGTCCCGAAGGATTCGCCGGGTTGGATCAGCGGGGGGAACAGGTCCTTCCGCAGGCCCAGGGCGGTGAGGAACTCGGTGGCCCACTCCCCCGCGACGGCGTCGAACAGGCCGGTGGTGGAGGCGTTGGTGGCCTCGGTCCGGCGCTGCCCGGTCAGGAGGAACGCGATCAGGTCCGGGATGAGGAGGGCCTGGAGGCCGGCCAGGTCCTGCTCGGTGGCGAGCTGGTAGATGGTGTTGAACTGCAGGAACTGCAGTCCGGTGGTGCCGTAGAGCCGTTCCGGGTCCAGTTTCCGGTGCACAGGCTCGACGGCGGCGCGGCTGCGGTCGTCCCGGTAGCTGAACGGCTGGGCCGTCAGCTTTCCGCCGGCGTCAACCAGGCCGTAGTCCACGGCCCAGGTGTCGATGCCGATGCTCGCTACCTTCTCGCCCTGGGCTGCGGCGACGGTTGCAGCGGCCCGCAGGCCCTCAAGCACCTCCGCGAAGAGCGCGTCGAAGTTCCAGCGGAGGCCGCCGTCGATTTCCACAACACCGTTGGGAAAGCGGTGGACCACCTCGAGCTGCACAGCGGCTTCCGTCGCGGTGCCACCGGCAGCCACCCGGCCGAGGATGACCCGGCCGGAGGAGGCGCCGATGTCGACGGCGGCGAACACCTTGCCGCCGTCGACACCCTGAACCTGCCCGCTCATCGCAGGAAGGCTGCGGCCACTCCGGCGTCCACGGGGATGTGCAGGCCGGTGGTGTGGGACAGTTCGTTGCTGGTGAGCACGGCGGCGGCGTTGGCCACGTGCTCGGGCAGGACTTCGCGCTTGAGCAGGGTGCGCTGGGCGTAGTACTCGCCCAGTTTCTCCTCATCCACGCCGTACACTGCGGCGCGCTTGGCGCCCCAGCCGCCGGCGAAGATGCCGGAGCCGCGGACCACGCCGTCGGGGTTGATGCCGTTGACGCGGATGCCGTACTCGCCCAGTTCGGCCGCGAGCAGGCGCACCTGGTGGGCCTGGTCTGCCTTGGTGGCCGAGTAGGCGATGTTGTTGGGGCCGGCGAACACGGAGTTCTTGGAGGAGATGTAGATGATGTCCCCGCCCAGGCCCTGCGCGATCATGACCTTGGCGGCGGCCTTGGCCACCAGGAACGAGCCCTTGGCCATGACGTTGTGCTGCAGGTCCCAGTCCTTCTCGGTGGTTTCCAGCAGCGGCTTGGAGATGGACAGGCCGGCGTTGTTGACCACCAGGTCCACGCCGCCGAATGCCAGGACGGCGGCGTCAATGGCGGCGGCCACCTGGGCTTCGTCCGTGACGTCGGCCTGGACACCGATGGCGACGTCCGGGCCGCCGAGCTCTTCGGCCACCTTTTCGGCGTTCTCGAGGTTCAGGTCGGCGATGACCACGCACGCGCCCTCCGCGGCGAGGCGGGTGGCGATCGCCTTGCCGATGCCGGAGGCGGCGCCGGTGACCAGCGCGATGCGGGTGGCGTGGGACTTCGGCTTGGGCATCCGGGCCAGTTTGGCTTCCTCCAGCGCCCAATACTCGATCCGGAACTTCTCGGATTCCTCGATCGGGGCGTAGGTGGAGATGGCCTCGGCGCCGCGCATCACGTTGATGGCGTTGATGTAGAACTCGCCGGCAACGCGGGCGGTCTGCTTGTTGGCGCCAAAGGAGAACATGCCCACCCCGGGCACCAGCACAATGGCCGGGTCAGCGCCGCGCATTGCCGGGATAGCAGGGCCCCCAGCCGCAGGGTCCCCTGGCCGAGCTTGCGAGGTCAGGGAGCGGCTGGGGACGTGGCGGTCGTAGTAGGCCTGGTAATCCTCGCGGTAGTCCGCGTGGAGCTCGTGCAGCCGGGCGATGGAGTCCTCGATCGAGGCGTCGGCGGGCAGGTCCAGGATCAGGGGCTTGACCTTGGTGCGCAGGAAGTGGTCCGGGCAGGAGGTGCCCAGGGCGCCCAGCCGCGGGTGCTCGGCGGCTTCGAGGAAGTCAAGGACGACGGCGTCATCGCTGAAGTGCCCCAGCTGCGGCTTGTCCGTGGAGGCCAGGCCGCGGATCACGGGTGCCAGCGCTGCGGCCTTGGCGCGGCGCTCCGCCTCCGGCAGGGCGGCGTAGCCGGGCAGCTTGGCACCGAAGGGTTCGGCCTTGCCGTTGTCCCGGATGTACTTCTCGGCCTGCTCGATGATCCACAGCGAGTTCTGCTCGGCCTCTTCGCTGGTGGCGCCCCAGGCGGTGATGCCGTGCCCGCCCAGGATGGTGCCGATGGCCTGCGGGTTGGCTTCCTTGATCGCGGCGATGTCCAGGCCCAGCTGGAACCCGGGGCGGCGCCAGGGCACCCAGACAACCTTGTTGCCGAAGATCTTGGTGGTCAGCGCCTCGCCGTCCACCGCGGTGGCGATGGCGATGCCGGAGTCCGGGTGCAGGTGGTCCACGTGCGCTGCGTCCACCAGGCCGTGCATGGCGGTATCGATCGAAGGAGCCGCACCGCCCTTGCCGTGCAGGCAGTAATCGAAGGCTGCCACCATCTCGTCTTCACGCTCGACGCCCGGGTAGACGTTCTTCAGCGCGTTCAAGCGGTCCAGCCGAAGGACGGCAAGGTTTTCGGCCTTCAGGGTGCCGAGGTCCCCGCCGGAGCCCTTGACCCATAGCAGCTGGACGTCCTCGCCCGTGACCGGGTCCTTTTCGGTGCCCTTGGCGGAGGTGTTGCCGCCGGCAAAGTTGGTGTTCCGCTTGTCCGCGCCCAGGCGGTTGGAACGGGAGATCAGGTCTTCAACAGTCTTGTTGCTCATGCTGGTTATGCGCCCCATCCGGCTTGCTGGCCGCCCACGCGGTCCTCGTTGATCTTCTTCTGGTAGCCGCTGGCTTTGAAGGCGGCCAGCGGGTCCGCGGGCAGGCCGCGGGATTCACGCCACTCGGCCAGGACCGGGCGGACGTCGGTGTAGAACGCGTCGTTGAAAACTGCGTTCGCTGCCAGGACATCCCCTGCTCGCTGTGCTTCGTTGAGTGCGGCTGTGTCCACCAGCAGGGCACGGGCAGTCATTTCCTGGACGTTCAGCACCGAGCGGATCTGGCCCGGGATCTTTTCTTCCAGGTTGTGGCACTGGTCCAGCATGAGGGCCACACCGGAGTCCTTGCCGTAGCCACCGCCCCGGATGACCTCGTACATGATGCGGAAGAGCTGGAACGGATCGGCGGCACCCACGATGAGGTCGTCGTCGGCGTAGAAGCGGGAGTTGAAGTCAAAGGAGCCCAGCTTGCCCAGGCGCAGCAGCTGCATCACGATGAACTCGATGTTGGTGCCCGGCGCGTGGTGGCCGGTGTCCAGGCAGACGAACGCCTTCTCGCCCAGAGCCAGGGTCTGGGCGTAGGACGTGCCCCAGTCCGGAACATCGGTGTGGTAGAAAGCCGGCTCGAAGAACTTGTACTCCAGCACCAGGCGCTGCTCGTCGCCCAGGGCTGCGTAAATTTCCTGGAGCGATTCGGCCAGACGGTCCTGGCGGCCGCGCATGTCATCCTGGCCCGGGTAGTTGGTGCCGTCAGCCAGCCAGATCTTCAGGTCCTTCGAACCCGTGGCGTGCATGATCTCGATGCAGTCCAGGTGGTGGTCGATGGCACGGCGGCGCACTGTCTCGTTGGACGAGGTCAGGGAGCCGAACTTGTATTCATCGTCCTGGAAGGTGTTGGAGTTGATGGTCCCCAACCCAACGCCCAGGCCTGCCGCGTACTCCTTCAGTGCGGCGTAGTCATCCACCTTGTCCCACGGAATGTGCAGGGCCACGGTGGGGGCCAGGCCGGTCAGTTCGTGGACCTTGGCGGCGTCCGCCAGCTTCTCCTGCACGGTGCGCGGAGTGCCGGGGGTACCGAACACCTTGAACCGCGTGCCTGAATTTCCATAGGCCCACGAGGGGACCTCGATGGCAAGCTCCTCGAGCCTGCCCAGCGCCGTTGCTACGTCATTCATGATGGTTCTTTCCGGTGTCTGTGATGGGTCTGTTGTTGGTTGCCCCGCTGCTGGAGCCTGTTTGGGTCAGCCCGCGTGCTTCAGGAGGAAGAGGTTCCTGCGGCCGCGAGCTGGCTGTCGAGGTTGAAGACTTCTTCCATGACCTGGAACCCTTCGTCGGGCGCCTGGCCGGAGTCTTCGAAAAGTGTTGCCATTTCCGCCTGCCACCGGGCGTTCACGTCCGTGAGGGCCATGCGGGCCCGGGCCGCTTCGAAGTCGTCGCACTCCAGGTAGCCCACCAGGAGTCCGTCCTCCCCCAGGAACAGGGAGTAGTTGTTCCAGCCGGCGTCCTTGAGGGCTCGGAGCATCTCCGGCCAGACGGCAGCGTGGCGGCGCTTGTATTCCTCCAGCAGCGCCGGCTGAACGGAGGAGCGGAAGCACACCCTCATCTGGAACTCTCCTGAACTCGCGAATCTTTGAATCGTTTCATTGTTACGATTCAAAGTACTCTTGAACGTGAGTAGGTGTCAAGCATTCCGGCGCGCAGTTTCGCGAGCTGCCGGGAGCACGGCACGCAGGCCACCAGCACGGAGAATCATGAACCGCTCAGCCAGCATCAAGGACGTCGCCACCCATGCCAGCGTGGCCGTAGGCACCGTCTCGAATGTGCTGAACTACCCGGACCGGGTATCGCAGCGCACCAAGGAGCGGGTGCTGAAGGCCATTGATGAACTGGGGTTCGTCCGCAATGATGCTGCCCGCCAGCTGCGCGCCGGCCACAGCCGCACCGTGGGGCTGATTGTCCTGGACGTGGGCAACCCCTTCTTCACGTCGGTGGTGCGTGCCGCGGAGGATGCCGCGGCACTGAACGGCAGCGCCGTCCTGCTGGGCGACAGCGGCCACGACGCCGCGCGCGAAGCCAACTACATCGACCTCTTCCAGGAGCAGCGGGTCCAGGGCCTGCTGATTTCCCCCGTGGGCGATGTCACCGAGCGGCTTGACCTGCTGCGGGAGCGCGGCGTGCCCACGGTCCTGGTGGACCGGCTGGCCGATGAGTCCAAGTTCAGTTCCGTGGCGGTGGACGACGACGCCGGCGGGTACCTCGCTGCCCGGCACCTGCTGGACACCGGCCGCCGTCGGCTGGCTTTTGTGGGCGGGCCTACCTCCATCCGGCAGGTGGCAGACCGCCTGCAGGGGGCGCAGCGCGCCGTGAAGGAGGAACCGGACGCCACGCTGGAGGTCCTGAACTCCGACGGGCAGAGCGTCCTGGCCGGCCGCAGCGTGGGAAACATGCTGGTGGAACGCGGCCGGGAGGATTTGCCCGATGGAATTTTCTGCGCCAACGACCTGCTGGCCCTGGGCGTCATGCAGTCCCTCACGATGACGCACACCTTCCGCATCCCGGAGGACGTTGCGCTGATCGGCTACGACGACATCGACTTTGCCGTCTCGGCGGTGGTTCCGCTGTCCTCCATCCGGCAGCCCACCGAGGCGCTCGGGCGGACGGCCATCGAGCTGCTCACGGAAGAAGTTGAGTCGCAGAATCCGATGCACCGTTCAGTGGTGTTCACGCCCGAGCTCGTGGTCCGGCAGAGCACCGCTGCCGCCGGGGCGTCGACGGATAGCTGAGCTTCCTCAGGTCGGTCAGGCCGGAATCAGTCCCCGCTCCTGAAGGTCCTGCCACAGCTCGCGGGGAACCTCTGCGGACATGCGCTCCGCGCTGTTACTGATTTGCTCCGGCCTGCTGGCGCCCACCGTGACGTTGACGACGGCGGGGTGGCGGAAGGGAAACTGGATGGCTGCGGTGGGAAGCTCAACGCCGTGTTCGCTGCAGACGCGTGCCAGCAGCCGGGCGCGCTCCAGGATCTCCTCGCTGGCTTGGGAGTAGTTGTAGTGGGCATCCGACGGCAGGTCGGGTTTGGCCAGGATGCCGGAGTTGTAGACGCCCACGCTCACCACTCCGGTTCCCAGCTCCAGGCAGCGGTCCAGCAGCCCTGCGCCCGGGCGGCCATCGGATCCCGGCTGCTCCAGCATGGTGAACCTGCCGGCCAGCATCAGGAAATCCAGGTCCGCGGCTTCCACGCACTCCATGGCGGCGCCCGCAGTATTGGTCCCGACGCCGATGGCCCGCACCAGGCCCTCGGCCCGGAGCTTCTCCAGGGCCGGCAGCGCCGTCTTCACCGCATCTTCCATGCTGTACACATCAGGATCGTGCAGATAGGCGATATCGATGTACTCGAGGCCCAGCCGCTCCAACGACTGCTCGATGCTGCGCTTTGCCCCGGCTTCCGAAGGATCCCATTCACGCCGGAACTCGGCGGGGACGTCAAAGCCCTCCGGATCCCTGGCGTCCTTTGTTGCCGGCGACGGCACGAGGACCCTGCCCACCTTTGTTGAGACAACGAATTCTTCCCTTGGCTTGGCCGCCACGACCTGTCCCATGCGCCGCTCGGACAGGCCCAGCCCATAGTGGGGGGCTGTGTCGAAGTAACGGATGCCGGCATCCCAGGCGGCCTCCAGGGTCGCGGCAGCCTGCTCATCGGAAATAGCGCGGTACAGGTTCCCCACCCCGGTACCCCCAAAGCCAAGACGGCCAAGCTGGTCCCGCAACTGCCATTTGCCCTGGTTCATGGTCCTTCTTCCCGCACTCTTCGGCTCACGATGGCAGGAGCCTAAAGAGCGGGCATTGGTGCTGTCAACGAATGCCCGGGCCTCAGCTGATCCTGCGGCGGTGAATCGTGGAGACTAACTTTTCGGCATGGCTACGGGTGGTGCTTCAGGCCTAAAATTGTTGCGTCGGCCTACCCCGTCCGGGGGCGCCGTATTCCGGGAAGGTCGCGGCGCCGTGGTCAAGAATCCGTTCCATCACACCCCAAGCACCGGCTCTGGGGGGAAAAAGCCGGATGGACACCACCATTCCTGGCTTCAGCGGGAAGACGCCGGAATCAGCCACGGCAAGAGCAGCCTCTTCTTCATCGCCCATGACACCCCTGTCCCGCCTTCAGTGACGTGCCTCCAAGGCCATGACATCCTGCCGGGCGAAAGCACGTGCAGGGAGGGCCATCCGATCGGCTGAGCACGGAATTGTCATAACAGCGGCAGTACCGTGCTGAGGCTCAGATCATTGCAGCAATGTGGTCCACTGCTGTGGACAATGCCGCCATGGATGCAGGACCGCCGTGCCCTTCGTCCTCGATAACGACGAGCCGGCTCGACTTCCAGCTTTGGTGCAAACGCCACGGCGTGATGGCTGGGCCGCTGATGTCCCGTCTGCCGTGGATAAGGTAACCGGGGATGCCGTTGAGCTCATGAATCCGAGGGATGATTTCCTGTTCGCCGGCCAGGAATCCGTCGTTGGCCCAGTAGTGCGTCACGAGGAGCGCGAAGGTCATGCGCTCCCGTTCGTCGTCAAACAGCGGGCCTGGCTGCCAGTTCGGATCCAGCGAGATGTGCGTGGATTCCCAACGCTCCCAAGCCAGTGCAGCAAGCCGGGCATCTTCGCGGTCCTGGCCCGCAAGCCGGCGGGCGTAAGCCTCCACCACGCGTTCGCCCGGGGCAGCCCGGGCAGCATCTGAAAATTCAGCCCACGCCTCAGGAAAGATGCGTCCCACTCCGTCCGTGATCCATTCGACCTCTTCCCGGCTGCTTGCTGTCACCGCAACCAAAGCGATGCCGAGGACCCGGGAGGGATGTTTCAGGGCATAAGCGAGGGCAAGCGTGCTGCCCCATGAAGCGCCGGTGACGATCCATTGGCTTACACCGAGGTGCTCCCTGACAGCCTCGATGTCTTCGATCAGGGCATGGGTGGTGTTCTCCGGGAGGCGGCCGAGATCGTCCTGGACGAGTGGCGTGCTTTTGCCACAACCGCGCTGGTCCAGGCCAATAATCCGGAACCGGTTGTGGTCGTGGCGTTTACGGTAGCCCCCTCGGCCAAGGGAACCGCCGGGGCCGCCATGAAGGTAAAGGACGGGGATGCCAGTGGGTGCGCCGGTAGCTTCCCAATAAATTCTGGCATTGGGCACGTCCACCCAGCCGCTTTCTGTCTTCGAATGCCCGCCCGTCACCCCTCCACCGTAATGAAACCTCTAGATCTTCTCCACCGCCAGGTTCCGGTACGCAGCCCGGAGCGGAGCCATCTGCCGGAGGCGCGCCCTGCCCCGCCGCGGCGAAGAACAGTATGGCAAGGCCAGGCTCCGCGAGCGGCAGGAAATCCCAACTGCTCCGGATGCCGTCCAGAAATTCCTCCGGGCAAGCTCAGCCAGATTTTGAATCGTTACATTAGCTGGACGGGGGACCACTGTGTGGCGCACACTGATGGATGGAAAGCGCTTGCTGGACCTCGCAGGCGCCAGACTTTTGGTGCCCCCACCGGGCAGAATGGAGAACCATGGGAACGCCAGCTGGCACCGACGTGCCGGATGCACCGGCAGAAACTCCGGCGCCGGCAGGGGGACCGGCCGCCGCTTCCGCCGGCGGCAACGGCGGGACTGCCCGCGTTGCCCTGGTAGGTGTGCATGGCTTTGGCACCCACCACCTACGGAACCTGGAGCGCCTTCAGGCGACGGGCGCCGTCGAACTCGTTGCCGTGGCGGATCCGCAGCCGCCGGCACCCGGATCGGTTCCGGCGCAGGCTGCCGTCTTTCCGGGGCTCACTGAGCTGCTCGCGGAAACACCCGCCCTCGACATAATCATCGTGGCCACCCCCATCCAGACGCATGCCCCGCTGGCGCTGGCCGCCTTGGCCACGGACGCTGACCTGTACCTGGAAAAGCCTCCCGTGGCATCCCTGGCCGACTTCAACAGGCTGCGTGATGCCGCTGCCCTCGCCGGCAGGGGCGTCCAGATCGGCTTCCAAAGCCTCGGCTCGCATGCCCTGCAGGCCATCGAGGACCTGCTGGAAGCCGGCACCATCGGCACCCTGCAGGGCATCTCGGCCACGGGCCGCTGGGTGCGCGACAAGGCCTATTACAAGCGCTCACGGTGGGCCGGAAAACGCAGCATCAACGGCGTTGACGTGGTGGACGGCGTCGCCACCAACCCCCTGGCCCACGCAGTGGCGACGGCGTTAAGGATTGCCGGGGCGCGCACCCTGGCCGACGTCGCCTCCGTGGAGACCGAACTGTACCGCGCCAACGACATCGAATCGGACGATACCTCCGTCATCCGCATCCACACTGCGGCCGGCCTGCCCATCACGTGCGCACTCACAATCTGCGCCACCGAGTCCGTGGAACCCTACGTGACCCTTCAGGGATCGGCCGGGACGGTAATGTTCCACTACACCGAGGACCGCCTCACCATCGAGACGCCGTCCGGCCGGGCCGAGGAGACATTCGGCCGGGACGACCTGACGGAGAACCTCCTGGCACACCGGAACACCGGCGCCCCGCTGATCAGCTCCCTCGTGGACAGCGGCGCTTTTATGCTCGTCCTCGAGGCCATCCGCACCGCACCGCTGCCCGCACCCATTGATGACGCCTACGTGAGGTGGGAGGGCGACGGCGAAGCAGCCCACGCCGTCGTGGTTGACATCGAGGAGGCCCTGGAGCGGGCAGGCCGGCAGCACGCCACCTTCAGCGAGCTCGGGCTGCCCTGGGCGGTCTCGGCCCCCACCGCGTTCGAGGTCGCGATCTCCTGATGGTTCGAATTTCCTGATGGTTCCGACGCCCGACAGGACGCCCGCGCCCGGCAGTGTGCACCTCGAGTGCACGGTCCCCGCTGGGGTCGCCGCGGTTGTCCGGCTGCCGTATGGCACGTACGGAGTCAAGGGCCCAACGGCGGCCCGGCCGGCAACGCAGCGACGCGCGAGTTCCGGATTCATCCCGGGACCTGGACTTTCACGCCCAAGGCGGCCTTGGCCTAGACAGTCGAGCCGCGAGATGGCACTTCGGGGCAGTGTTGCCGGCGGACACTGCTGCGAACTGCCATCTCGCGAATCAGAGCAGGGGGCGGGACCGCCTGCCATGCCACCAGAGAAGCAGCCCAATGACGGCGGCGGAGAGCATACCCAGGCCACCGGTGACAACCAGGCCGGTGCGCACTCCGAACTGTTCCGTCAGCCACCCGGCCAGGAGTCCGCCCAGGGCGTGTCCGCCCAGCAGCAGGGGCAGGTACAGGGCCATAACGCGCCCGCGGATGGCAGGGCCGGCTTCGAGCTGGACGGCAGTGGCGGCACTGGTCAGGAACAGGAGCGTCATGAGGCCCACCACCACCAGCATGATAATGAAGAGGATGAGGCTGGGCATCAGTGCGGCTACCAGCTGGGACAGTCCGAAGAGGCCTGCCGCCGCCACGATGCCCTTCCGGCCCAGGCTCCGGAGGCGGGCCGCCAGCAGGGCACCGGCCAGGGCTCCGATGGCGCTGACGGTATTGAACAGGCCGAACCCTTCAACACCGTTGAGCCACACGCGTTCGGCAAAGGCCGCCAGGACCACCGGCCCGTTCATGCCGAACATCCCCAAAAGCCCGGCCAAGGCAATAATCAGCAGCAGGGAAGGGCGCTCACGGACGTAGCGGAACCCGGCAAGGAGCTGGCCCCGCCCGCGTTCCGCAGGGATGCTCGGATGCAGCTCGGCCGGGCGGATGGCGGCGATCAGGCAAAGCACCAGCAGGCACAGCAGCGAGTTGGCTGCGAACGCTGCGGCTGACCCGGCCTGGGCGATGACTGCCCCACCCAGCGCGGGGCCCGCCATGGCGCCCAGCTGCCCGATGGCGTTGTTGATGCCGATGGCGGGCCGGAGGGCGGCGTCGCCCACTACTTCGTTGACGAACACCTGGCTGGCGGGCTGGTTGATGGCCGAGGTGACGCCGAGCGCCACGCAGCTGGCATAAACCGCCCAGACCGTGATGGTCCCGCTCGCGGCCCAGGCCGCCAGGCCGAGGGCCAGGAAGGCAATCACTGCCTGGCAGACCAGCATGATGCGCCGTTTCGGAAACATGTCCACCAGCAGGCCGCTGAGGGGCCCCACAACCAGCATCGGCAGGAACTGCAGTGCGACGGCTACACCCACGGCGGCGGGGCTGCCGGTCAGCTGCAGCACCAGCCAGTCCTGGGCCAGGCGCTGCATCCACACACCCACGCTGCCGGTGAATACGAGGGCAAGGAAGAGCCTGTAGTTGCGCTGCTTCAGCGGCTGGTACCAGGGGTGCTGGCTCTTCGAAGAACGGAGGGACTGTTCGGAACGCTGGCGGTCGGAAGACACGTCGGACTCAACTCAATAGCGGGCGGAAACCAGAAGGAGGTTTTAGCGGGTGGAGCGCAGTTTGACCGCTGCCGCGGCGAGGATCAGGGTGCCGGGGACCACCACGAAGAGTGCCGCGAGCATCCAGACGAACACGACGGCGCCGAAGAGCGCCGCGGCGAGGAGGAGGGACCCTGTCCAATCCTTCAGGGACAGGGTTTGGCCGGTTTCCAGTGCGGAGCGCCAGGTACTGCGGCCGTCTGTGTGGGGGCCGGTGAAATCGGACCAGGCAGCCGTGGTGCGCAGCAGCAGGACGGCGCCTGCGGCGGCAAGGATCAGGGTGGCCGGCAGCACCACTTCCCGGCCGGGAAGCTGCCCCACCCAAGCGAGCAGAAGGTTGAGGACAATCACGACGGCGGCAGCCGCCGTCGTGATTCCCAGCTTCCAGCTGCCCGGCAGGGCAGCCTTGAACGTGCCCCACAGGCCGCGGACCGAATCGTCGCGGCCGGTGAGGTGCCGTTCCAGATGGGCGATCCCCGCCGCGTAGGCGGCGGGGATCGTCACGAGGGGGATGGACAGCACCAGCACCAGGACCCCTGCCAGGAGGGTTTCGGAGAACAGTGCGAAGCGGTTCACCGGGACGGGCTCGGGATGGTTGGGGGCGGGTGAGGTGCGGTCCATGATGCTCATTTTCTGTCTGGCCTTCCGGGCCGTCAGCCCTTGAGGCCCTGGGTGGAGACGCCTTCAACAATGTACCGCTGGAAGACCAGGAAGAAGATCAGCACCGGCAGCAGGGCCAGGACGGACATCGCGATCATAGCGCCGTAGTCCGAGCTCTGCGTCTGGTCCACGAAGAGCCGCAGTGCCAGCGGCAGCGGGTACTTTTCCGGGGTGTTCAGGTACAGCAGCGGGCCCAGGAAATCGTTCCAGCTCCAGATGAAGGAGAAGATCGAGGTGGAGATCAGGGCCGGCTTCATGAGCGGCAGCATGATGGAGGTGAAGATCCGGACGTGGCCGGCGCCGTCGATCCTGGCGGCCTCGTCCAGCTCACCGGGAAGGTTGCGCATGAACTGGACCATCAGGAAGACGAAGAACGCGTCGGCGGCGAGGAACTTGCCGATCAGCAGCGGTACGTAGGTGTCCACCAGGCCAAGCTGCTGGAACACGATGTACTGCGGGATGATCACCACGTGGAACGGCAGGAGCAGCGTTGCGATCATCATGCCGAAGAAGATGCTTCGGCCCGGGAACTTGATCCGTGCGAAGGCGTACGCCGAGACGCTGGCCGAGAGGATGGTTCCCACCACAGCACCCAGCGCCAGGACCAGCGAGTTGGTGAAGAACTGCAGCGTGGACACGCCGCCGATGCCCTCCATCGCCGTGACGAAGTTGTCGAAGCTGAAGTTGTTGGACCACAGCGACGTGTTGGCGCCGCCGATCTCCGCGTTCGGTTTGAACGCCGAGGCGATCATCCACAGGCCCGGATACAGGACCACTGCCGTCAGCGCGAGGGCCACGACGTGGAAGATGGTGCTCTTGGCACGCTTGGCCCCTGCCGACTCGGACTTGGGGTTGTAGTTCAGCACCTGTGCGTCCGGGGAGGACTGCGTGGGGGTTGCCATGGTTGTCATTTTGCATCACCGCTGTAGTGGACCCAGGACTTGGACGTGCGGAAGATGATCAGGGTCAGGATGCCCACAACGATCAGGAGCAGCCAGGCCATTGCCGAGGCGTAGCCCATCCGGAAGTCGCTGAAGCCGCGCAGGTACAGGTAGAGGGTGTAGAAGAGGGTTGAGCCGGCCGGGCCGCCTTCACCGTTGGAAATGATGTACGCCGAGTTGAAGATCTGGAACGCGTGGATGGTTTCCATCAGCAGGTTGAAGAAGATCACCGGGGAGAGCATGGGCCAGGTGATGTTGAAGAACTTCCGCACCGGGCCGGCACCGTCCATGGACGCAGCCTCGTAAAGATCCGCCGGGATCTGCTTCAGGCCGGCCAGGAAGATCACCATCGGGGCGCCGAACTGCCAGACCGTCAGGAGGATGAACATCGGCATGGTCATGCCGGGGTTGCCCACCCAGCCGCCGAGGTTGATCCCGAAGAAGGAGAGGCCCTGGTCCACGGGGCCGGAATCGCCGAACATGGCCTTCCAGACGATGGCGATGGACACGGACGCGCCGATCAGGGACGGGGCGTAGAACGCTGACCGGTAGAAACCCTGGCCGCGGCGTTTGCTGTTCAGCAGCATGGCCACTGCCAGTGCGGCGGCGAGCTTGAGCGGGGTACCGAACACAACGTAGCTGACGGTGACGCCCACGGACTGCAGGAACCGTTCGTCCTGGAAGAGGGAGGTGTAGTTGTCCAGGCCGATCCACTTGGGCGGATCGAACAGGTTGTAGTTGGTGAAGGACAGGTACAGCGAGGAGATCATCGGCCCAACTGTGAGGGCGATGAATCCCAGCAGCCAGGGCAGCAGGAAGGTGTAGCCGGCGCGGGCATCCACCCCCTGCTGCCGCGACTTGCGCGGCAGCGGGGAGGTGGACTGCGTCGAACGCCTGCTCAGAGTTGGGCTTTGAGTCACGAGTTCATTCCGTCAGTTGTGAAGCCTGGATCAGACAATGTGCCTGATCAGGCATTCTGCTTGATGAGGTCTTCGGCTTCCTTGAACCATGCGTCTGCAGCACCATCGACGGTGAGCTTGCCGAAGTTCAGGTCCGAGGCGACGCGCTTGAAGGAAGTTTCCAGCGTGCCGAAGCCGACGATGGGCGGCTCGGGGGCGTCCTTGAGGTACTGCTCGATGGACTTTTCGTAGTCCACCACGAGCTTGTCGGTACCTTCGAAGGTGGTGCCGTCGCGCTGGGTCTTGGACGCCGGAACGCCGCGGGAGGTCTTGAAGATCTGGCCTACCTCGGGGTCGTTGACCATGAAGTCAATGAACCGGGCTGCAGCGTCCTTGAACTTGGTCTTGGCACTGGCCACCATCAGCATGGACGGCTTGAGGAACAGGCCCAGGTTGTCCGGGTCGTCGGAGGGGACCGGAACCAGCTTGAGCTCCTTGGCGCCGCTGTCCGCCAGGTAGCCGGCCATGAAGTTGTCCCAGGTGACCTCGGTGGCGGTGACGTTGGAACCGAACGGAGACTTGGGCGCCAGCTGCGTGACGCGCTCTTCGGAAACGATAGCCGGGGTGCCGCGAAGGCCGGCAGGGAGGTTCCACCACTTCTTCAGGTCGTCCTTGGTGAAGCCGAGCTTGCCGTCCTCGGTGAAGGCTTCGATGTTGTTCTGGCGGAGCCAGATGTTGAACATCCACCAGACGCCGGTGTAGTCGGTGGAGCCGAACAGGGCGCCGGAGCTCTTGGTGCCCACCTCGGTGAGGAACTCGTTGAACTCCTTGTAGGTCCACTTGCCGGTGGGCTCCGCGATGCCGAGCCCGGCCAGCTTGGCGGGGTCGTAGTAGACGGCGAACGCGTTGGTGCTGGTGGGAATGCCGTAGGTCTTGCCCTTGATCTGGCCCGACGGCAGGAGGGACTTTTCAAAGGCGTCCGTGTTGATGTTGACGGTGCTGAGGTCCAGGAGCTGGTTGCGCTGGCCGTAGTCGCGCAGGTAGGACAGGTCCCACTGCATGACGTCCGGCAGGCCGCCGCCGGCGGCCTCGGTGGCACGCTTCTGCCAGTAGCCCGCGAAGTCGGTGAAGTTGCCGTTGACCTTGATGTCCGGGTTCTTGGACTCGAACAGGGCAATGGCCTTGCGGGTGCGCTCGGCGCGGTCGTCGTTGCCCCACCAGGTGTAGTTGATGGTGACGGGGTTCTCCGCGGAACCGGTCTGTCCTGCGGTGCTGGATCCGGTGCCACAAGCGGCCAGTGCGGCGGCAGATGCGGTACCGACGGCAACGGTAGTGAGGAAATGCCTTCTATTGATCACGGGAGCCTCCTTGCTCGATGTGTGCAATCCCTGATCTCATCTACAACGTGAGTAGTGAGCTGGCTTACACGGCTTCTGAAACGATACAATATCCGCATTCCCCGATTTGGGCAAGCGTTTTCCAAAGTTCCGATTTCTTATCCAGGTTTCACCCTCCCAGCAGACAAAGGAGTCCCATGACCACGCAGGAAACCACCGGCCCGGCGAGCGTTTGGAACAACGTCGAAGGCATCGCCTTCGGCGGAGACTACAACCCCGAGCAGTGGCCCGTCAGCGTCCGGCTTGAGGATCTGGAGCTGATGAAGGAGGCCGGCGTGAACTTCCTCAGCGTCGGAATCTTCTCCTGGGCGCTGCTGGAACCGGCGGAAGGGCAGTACGACTTCGGCTGGCTGGACGAAGTACTGGACAACCTTGCCGGCATCGGCGTCAAGGTGGCCCTGGCCACCGCCACCGCCGCCCCGCCGGCCTGGCTGGTACGCAAGCACCCGGAAATCCTCCCCGTCACGGCTGACGGAACGGTGCTGGGACCGGGCTCGCGGCGGCACTACACGCCGTCGTCGGCCGTCTACCGCCGGTACGCGAAGGGCATCACGCGGGTCCTCGCGGAGCGCTACAAGGACCACCCCGCACTGGCACTCTGGCACGTTGACAACGAGCTGGGCTGCCACGTCTCCGAGTTCTACGGTGAGGAGGACAGCGCCGCGTTCCGGGCCTGGCTGGAGCGGCGCTACGGCACCATCGATGTGCTCAATGCGGCCTGGGGAACAGCCTTCTGGAGCCAGAACTATGGTTCATTCGAGGAAATCCTGCCTCCCGGAGTTGCTCCCAGCACACTGAACCCGGGCCAGCAGCTGGACTTCCAGCGGTTCAACTCCTGGGCCCTGTTGGACTACTACCGCGACCTCCTCTCCGTACTCCGCGAAGTAACGCCCGGAGTTCCCTGCACCACCAACCTGATGGCGTCCAGCGCCACCAAGTCCATGGATTATTTCGACTGGGCCAAGGACCTGGATGTCATCGCGAACGACCACTACCTCGTCGCCGCCGACCCCGAACGGCACGTGGAACTCGCGTTCAGCGCGGATCTCACGCGGGGAATTGCGGGCGGTGACCCGTGGATCCTGATGGAACATTCGACGTCGGCCGTTAACTGGCAGCCCCGCAACCAGCCAAAGATGCCCGGCGAGATGCTCCGCAATTCCCTGGCGCATGTGGCGCGCGGCGCTGATGCCGTGATGTTCTTCCAGTGGCGCCAGAGCTTTGCGGGCTCCGAAAAGTTCCACTCCGCCATGGTCCCGCACGGCGGGCGCGAAACGCGCGTGTGGCGCGAAGTGGTGGACCTCGGGTCTGCCCTCAAGCGGCTTGAGCCGGTCCGCGGTTCACGGGTGGAATCCCGGGCGGCCATCGTCTTTGACTACGAGGCATGGTGGGCCAGCGAGATCGATTCGAAGCCCAGCATCGACGTCCGGTACCTGGACCTGCTGCGGGCCTTCCACCGCTCGCTGTACCTGCGAGGTGTTTCCGTTGACGTAGTGCACCCGTCGGCATCGCTGGAGGGGTACGACCTGGTCCTTGTCTGCACGCTGTACTCCGTGACCGATGACGCGGCGGCCAACATCGCGGCTGCCGCTTCCGCCGGGGCCACCGTCCTGGTGACCTACTTCAGCGGGATCGTGGACGAGAAGGACCACGTCCGGCTGGGCGGCTACCCGGGAGCGTTCCGCGAACTGCTGGGCGTGCGGGTGGAGGAATTCCACCCCCTGCTGGCCGGCTCACAGCTGAAGCTGAGTGACGGCACCGTTTCCGCCGTCTGGAGCGAACACGTCCACCTTGCCGGCGCGGAAGCGCTCCAAACGTTCACCGGGTACCCGCTGGAAGGCGTGCCGTCCCTGACCCGCCGCGCCGTGGGCAGTGGAGCCGCGTGGTATCTCGCCACGTTCCCGGACCCCGACGGCATTGAGGCCCTGGTGGACCGGCTCCTTGCGGAATCCGGCGTTGCTCCGGCGGCGGTTGCGGATTCCGGCGTGGAGGTGGTTCGCCGGCGTTCGGCTGACGGGCGCAGCTTCCTGTTTGCGATCAACCACACCCGCTCTGACGCTTCGGTGGAGGCTGCGGGAATTGACCTGCTGACCGGCGGGGCGTTCGGTGGGATTGTTGCGGCCGGGAGCGTGGCGGTGGTTGCCGAGGGCTGACCTCCGTTCTTGGGTGCCGCTTCAGCGCGGCGCCCCTGGTGCCGGGCGGCAAGAGGGTCCCGCTCCCGCTCTTTTAGGCGTACGACGGCGGCGCCTCCTTGGGCGTCGCCTCGGGGCTTAGGGGCGCGGCACCTTGCCGCACCCCAGGCCGGTTTCACTGTTCCGGCTTTGTGCGCTGCCGCCCCCGCGTTTTCCACATAGGAATTTTGAGCAGCAGGTTTTGTCGGACCCTGCTGGAAGACTTTGTTCATGGAAGCGGTTGGGGCGTTGGCAGAGGTAAGCGGGGCGGGGAGCCGTGCTGTCCCGTCGGTTGCCGCTGTCCGGGAGGCCTTGGCTGCCGTTCAGGTTTCTGCTGATGGTGCGGGCATGATTGATCAGCTGCGGGAGCTTGAGGATTTGAAGTCTGCCGCTGCTGCCAAGCAGGCCGATATCGCTGTTGCCTTTGACCTGTTCCAGCGCCGGGTGCAAGCTGCCGCCGGGGTCCCTGCAGATGAGCAGGGTGCCGGTGTGGGTGCCCAAATTGCGTTGGCACGGCGTGAGTCGCCGTCCCGGGGCGGGCGGTTCCTGGGCCTGGGCAAAGCCCTGGTCACCGAGATGCCGCGAACGTTCGCCGCCCTGCGGAACGGTCAGCTGAACGAGTGGCGTGCCATCCAGATCGTGAAGGAAACAGCCTGCCTGTCCGTGGACGACCGGCAGGCGGTGGACGAAGAGCTCGCCGCGGACACCGGAACCCTTAACGGGTTCGGGGACCGCGCCATCGTTTCCGCGGTCCGTGCCGCGGCGTACCGGCGGGATCCGAAGTCCGTGGCGCGGCGGGCCAGCCGTGCCGTGACCGAACGCACTGTGAGCCTTCGTCCGGCGCCGGACACCATGACCTACCTGACAGCCCTGCTGCCCGTCGCCGAGGGTGTCGCCGCGTACGCTTCCCTGGCCCGGCACGCCGACGCTTTGCGGGCCTCCGGGGATGAACGCTGCCGCGGCCAGGTTATGGCCGATTCCCTGGTCGAACGCGTCACCGGCACCCCAGGCGGGATCACCGGGATCGACATCCAGCTCGTCATGACCGACCGCACCCTCTTCCAGGGCGACAGCGAACCCGCCCGGCTCACCGGCTACGGCACCGTCCCCGCACAATGGGCACGCGAAACCATCCTGAACAGGACAACCGGCCCCGGTTCAGCGGGGATGGCCGCCCCGGACGCTCCCACTGGTTCTGGTTCTGGTTCTGGCACTGCTGTTGGTTCTGGTTCCGGTTCTCCCGATCAGCATGAATTGTCCGTTTGGCTCCGCCGGCTCTACACGGCCCCCGGCAGCGGTGAGCTGGTCGCGATGGACTCGAAAGCCAGGTTCTTCCCGCCCGGGCTCCGCCGCTTCCTGCAAGTCCGGGACGACACCTGCCGGACCCCCTACTGCGACGCGCCCATCCGGCACGACGACCACGTCATCCCCTGGCACAACGACGGACCAACCAGCAGCACCAACGGCCAAGGGCTCTGCGAAGCCTGCAACCACACCAAGGAAAACCCCGGCTGGACCGCCAAACCCATCCCCGGAACCCGCCACACCGTCGAAACCCGAACCCCAACAGGCCACACCTACCACTCCACAGCACCCCCACTTCCCGGGACGCCGCTTATTGTCGCGCCCGTCAAGGCTTCAACCCCAATACCGCTAACCAATGAGGGACGTGGAGTCGATCCAGCAGCGAGGGAATGTGCGGAGCACGCCAGCCAGCAGAAACCAGGCGTCATTGTGTTGGGCCGCGTCATGCAACACCATCCCCCGGTTTCGCGTAAAAAGGTGCGTCCAAGAAGCTCCCCTTGAACAGCTCCGTTTGAGCAGCTCCACGTATATAGCTCCGGCTTAAACAGCTCCGTCCCGGAAGGAACCGCAAGGTTCCCGCCGGGACAGTGCTGCCACCCGCCGTCGGACGTTAGGGGGTGGAGGAGGCGTCCACCCGATCTGTCCGGAGCCGTGTTGGCGGTGTGAAAACTAGCTGCTGATGGCTGACTTCATCTCGTCGTGCGCCTTCTTGCCGGCTTCCTCCGTGGACAGCCGCTCGAAGAGCACCTCGGAGGTGTAGCGCTTGATGATCTCCTGGATGGAACCGGCGCCCTTCGGCGGCGGAGCCGGAGCCTCGCCAAGCTCGTCCTTGATCTGGTCGATGAACTTGACCACCTTGACGTCTGCCGGGGTCAGCTTGGATTCGATGGCTGCCCGGACCTCGGAGTTCGGGTAGACGCCACGGTCAGCAAGGAGCGTTTCGCCGGCCTTGACGTTGTTGGCCAGGAAGTTGATGAACTTGGCAGTTTCCTCAGGGTGCTTGGTGCGCGAGGAGGCTGACCAGAACTGCGAGGCCTTGTACCAAAGCCCGGCGTCAGCGGAGGACCCTGTCTTGGTGGGGAACCGCAGGATCTTCAGGTCGCTGCCGGAAGCCTTTTCCAGCGCAGGAGCCTGGTTGGACCACCAGAACGCCATGCCGTTCTTACCGGTGGCGAGGCCACTCTGGTCCAGCGGGGCAGCCTCGGCTTCAACAACCTCGGATGCCGTGGGAACTGCCTTGTTCTCGCTGAGCTGCTTCAGGAAAGCCCACCATTCGGCGATGTCACTGGGCTCGAAACCCAGCTTGCCGTCGGACGTGTATAGGGACCTGCCGTTCTGGCGGAGCCAAACGCCCAGTGAAGCCTCATCGGTTCCGTAGGCGGCGGCACCGTAAGTGCCCTTGGGGGACTTTTCCGTGATTTCGGAGGCGATCCGCTCGAAGTCATCCCAGGTCCACTTGGAGTCATCCGGCAGCGGGACGCCGGCTGCCTCGAAGACGGCCGGGTTGGCCAGGATGGTAGCGGCGTTGATGCCAGCGGCGATGCCGGTCAGCCCGTCCTCGCTCTTGCCTGCATTCAGCGCGGCTTCATCGAGCTTGGACGTGTCGATCTCGTACTTGGACAGGTCCAACAGGGCGCCGCGGCTTGAGTATTCGGTGATGTACTTTTCGTCCATCTGGATGATGTCCGGGGCGTCGTTGGCGGCAACCTGGGTGGCGAGCTTGTCCCAGTAACCGCTCCAGTCGCCGAACTCCGGCTTGATCTTGATGTTGGGGTTCTCGGCCTCGAACTGCTTGATGGCCTCCTGGGTCAGCTGGGCGCGTTTGTCGCCGCCCCACCAGGAGAACCGCAGTTCCACAGTGCCGTCGGCGTTTTGCGGGGCGGCTCCCCCGCCGCAGGCACTAAGGGCCATAACGACGGCGGCTGCAGCGGCAACCACGCCTGTCTTACGGATGCGGCGGGCGGCGCCACGGGATGGAGTCTCTGCCGATTGCTTTGCAGCAGACGCAGAACGGGGGAAAAGCGGCACTGGGTACTCCGATCTTCTTTGATCTAGGTGCTGGGGATGGTTTGCTTCGGGTGCTGTTGTTGCAGGGTTTCAGTATTCATTGATGCTGGGGCAGTTAGCGGGAAAACGCTTTCTGCACCTAATGCTACAAGTGAAGAACTTGTATTACAAGGAGTTGGAGAGGGCAAATTTACGGGTGGTTTCGTTCCGGCAGCCCAACGGCCCGTCGCGAGGACGGGCCGTCGGGTTGCGCTGCAGGTGCTCCGGAAAGCCGCCTAATCGCGGCGCCCGGCAGGTCCTGCAAAGTGCAGGTTACTTGATGCCGGTGGTGGCGATGCCCTTGATGAGGAACCGCTGGCCAAAGAGGAAGACCAGGAAGACCGGCAGCAGGGACACGATGGACATCGCGAACAGCGATCCCCAGCTGGTGGCGGACTGCGAGTCCACAAAGGCGCGCAGTGCCACGGGGACGGTGAACATGTCCGGGTCCGTCAGGTAGATCAGGGCCCCGAAGAAGTCGTTCCAGGTCCAGATGAAGGTGAAGATGGTGGTGGTGGCCAGGGCCGGGACCATCAGCGGGAGGATGACCCGCAGGAAGATGCGGGGGTGGCCGGCGCCGTCGATTCGGGCCGCTTCATCCAGTTCGCGCGGGATGCCGCGGATGAACTGGACCATCAGGAAGACGAAGAACGCTTCGGTGGCCAGCAGTTTGGGCACGATCAGCGGCCAGAAGGTGTTCACCCAGCCGATCTGCGAGAACAGGATGTACTGCGGAACGATGACCACGTGGAACGGCAGCATGATGGTCAGCAGCATGATGCCGAAGAACAGCTTCTTGCCGGTGAACTGCAGCCGGGCGAAAGCATAGGCGGCCATGGAGCAGGAGATCAGGTTGCCCAGGATCGAGCCGATCACCACGATGGCGGAGTTGATCATGTAGTGCCCGAACGGGTGGGTCAGGGCGGACCAGCCGTCCGTGTAGTTGCTCATCTCCAGGCTGTCGAGCCAGAGCCCGGGTTCGCGGAAGATCAGTTCGTTTGCCCGCAGCGAGGAGACGATCATCCACAGCAGCGGGTAGATCATCAGGCCGCCGGCAAGGATCAGGATGGCGTGCTTCGTCAGTGCTTTACCGCGCTGGGCCCTGCTGAAGGCGAGGGTGCCGCGGGACTCGCGGACCTTGGGCTTGCGGTGGTTCGTAGGCTTGCCCGGCCCTGACTTCTTGTCCGGGGTGGGCAGCGTCTCCAGCTTAGTCGTCATAGAAAACCCAATACTTAGAAGCGATGAAGTTGATGGCGGTGAAGACACCGATGATGACCAGCAGGAACCACGCCATGGCGGAGGCGTAGCCCATGTCGAACTGGCCGAACCCCTTTTGGTAGAGGTACAGGGTGAAGAACATCGTGGAGTCGGACGGACCGCCGTTGCCGCCGGAGACGATGAACGCCTGGGTGAACGACTGGAACGAACCGATGATCTGCAGCACCAGGTTGAAGAAGAGGATGGGACTCAGCATCGGCATGGTGATCCGCCAGAACTGCTGCAGCGTGGTGGCGCCGTCAACCTTTGCGGCCTCGTAGTACATCACCGGAATCTGCCGCAGGCCGGCCAGGAAGATGATCATGGGGGCGCCGAAGGTCCACACGTGGAGCAGGATGATCGATCCGAGCGCGGTGCTGGGATCGGAGATCCAGCCCGGGCCCTGGATGCCGAACATCGCCAGGACCTGGTTGACCAGGCCGGTGGTGCCGAAGATCTGCTTCCACAGGATGGCAACGGCCACCGAACCACCCAGCAGGGACGGCAAGTAAAACACGGAGCGGTAGAACGGCAGTCCGCGCAGGCCTTTATCCAGGACCAGGGCGATCAGCAGTGCCACGGCCAGCTGCAGCGGAACGCCGACCAGGACGTAGGTGAACGTTACGCCGAGCGAGTTGTGCAGCCGGGCATCGGTCAGCATGCGGGTGAAGTTGTCCAGGCCCACCCATTCCGGGGGCTGGAGCAGGTTGTAGTCCGTGAAGGACAGGTACAGGGACATGATCATGGGCCCGATGGTGATGGCCACAAGGCCCACCAGCCACGGCAGAAGGAAGATATAGGCGGCCTTGTTATCCCGGCCGTTCGCCTTCTTTTCCTCGGCGGAGAGTTTGCCCTTGCGGCGGGAAATCGAGCTGAGCTCGCTGATGGCGCTCACCGCAGTTGCCCCGTCCCGTTCAGGCCCGCTGCTGCCGGCGCATGCGCCGGGCGCGGTGTCCTGGGTATGTGTTTTGCGGCCATGTTGTCTCCTTTGGTCATCGTGGCCTCCACGTTCTTGGTTATCGCCGGGGCGATGTGTTCGAGCACCTTGCGGCTCCGGGGTCCCGCCGCAACAGCGTCAGGAGTGCGTGGTCCGGATGCCGCCGGTGGTGTTGGTCAAAAAGCGGCTCCGTACCAAAGTAAACGGTTTCTTGACTCCTGTATAGCCCTTTGTTAGTTTTTGAGAAAACGCTTTCTTGTTACGCGCATCACCCAACACTAGATCACACAACCTGAGGGGCAGGACAATGCGGTTTCGTCTCAAAAAGTCAGTAATGGGGGTGGCCGGCGCAACAGCGGCGATGGCCCTGGTTCTCACCGGATGCGGCAGCAGCCCGGAGACCGGAAAGGTGGGGACTGTCGAAGATCCTGTCACCATCCGGTTTGCCTGGTGGGGCAACGATTCCCGCGCCAAAACCACCCTGGAGGTCATTAAGGACTTCGAGGCCGCGAACCCCACCATCAAGGTCCAGGGCGAAAACACCGAGTTCAGCTCCTACTGGGACAAGATGGCCACCCAGATCGCCGGCGGCACCACACCGGATGTTTTCGCCATGAGCGGCGCCTACCCCAGCGAATATGCCACCCGCGGCGTCCTGCTGGACCTGGACAAGGTCAAGGACCAGATCGACACCTCCAAGTTTGCCGAAGGGACGGTGGACCTCGGCAAAATCGACGGGAAGCAGTACACCATCACGGCCGGCGTTAACGCCATGTCCATGGTGATCGACCCGAAAGTCTTCGAGGCTGCCGGAGTGGAGCTGCCCGACGACGAGACCTGGACCTGGGACGACTACGCGGACATCGCCGCCGAGATTACCCGGAAGTCTCCTGCGGGAACATTCGGAACCACCCCGATGACCAACGACTCGTTCCTCGCGGTGTGGGCACGCCAGCACGGCGAGGACCTCTACACGGATGACGGCAAGAAGCTGGGCATCAGCGAGGACACCGCCACAAAGTGGTTCGAGATGAACAAGAAGCTGATGGATACCGGCGGCGCACCCTCGGCCTCCCAGACTGTCGAGGACAACTCAGCCCAGCCGGAGCTGACGCTGATGGGCCAGGGCAAGCAGGGCATGAAGATCTCCTGGAGCAACCAGATGAACTCCTACTCGGGTTCACCCCTGGTCATGATGAAACTGCCGAACGAGAGCAAGCAGCCCGGCACCTGGCTGCGCTCCTCCATGGAATACGCCATCTCCTCCAAGTCGGCACACCCCAAGGAAGCAGCCATGTTCATCAACTACCTGGTGAACAACGAGGACGCGGCCACCAAGATCAAGAGCGACCGCGGCATGCCCGCCAACACCGATCTTAAGGCCGCCATCACACCCCTGCTGAAGGAATCCCAGCAGAAGGAAGCGGAATACCTGGACCGCGTCGCTGAGATGAAGATCGAACCGCCGCTGCCCTTCCCCGCCGGATCGTCAGCCACCATGGAGGTCATCAACCGGCTCACCACGGATGTCCTGTTTGGAAAGACATCACCGCGGGACGCCGCCAAGAGCTTCATCCAAGAGGTCAACTCGAACCTGGGCTGATCCCCGTACAGCAGATCAGAGCAGGCAGGCAGCAGCCGGACGCCCAACAAGCAGCTTCAACCAATCACAACCAGAGGAGGCAGGACAGTGAGTGCCGATACGCGCCCTGCACGCCCCAGTGCCATTGCCGGTTACGAGGACTGGCCTGCCTACGTCCGCCAACACCCGCGTTACCGTGCCGCCACCGCCGCGGCCCAGGAACTCTCGGACGCGCTGGGCGTGCCCGCTGTGTCCCGCCTTCAGGAGGTGACGGTCCAGTGGGAAGAAACGTACGACGGCGTCACCACCTCCCAGCTCAGCTGGCAGTTGGGCTTTGGGCCGGCAACCACCGGCTGGCTGGTCAGGCCTGCGGACTCCGCGGGCCCGCTGCCCGGAGTCCTCGCGCTGCACTGCCACGGCGGGAACAAGTTTGGCGGTGCGGACCGGCTGGTGGAGCTTCCAACGAACCATCCCTCTGCCGAGGCCGCCCGCGCCGGCCATTATGACGGACACGCCCTCGCCACCGAGACTGCCCGCAGGGGCTTTGCCGTCCTGGCCCATGACAGCTTCGCCTGGGGCAGCCGCCGCTTCGACCTCTCCACTCCCCCATGGCGGACCGCGTCCGCGCTGGAGGCGCGGCGGGCGCAGTGGCGGGAGGACGGCGTCGTGCCTTCCGAGGCGGACGACTACAACGCCTCGGCCGCGTTCCACGAAGACACTGTTGCCAAAACAGCCGGGCTTCTAGGCACCAGCCTGGCCGGTATGGTGGCCCACGACGACCTCGCCGCGCTGGACATCCTGGCCGGACTGCCAGGAGTGGACGCAGACCGCCTGGGCTGCGTCGGCTTCTCTGGCGGCGGGGGCCGGTCGCTTGCCCTGGCCGTACTCAGCCCACGGATCCGGGCGTCGGTGGTGACGTGCATGATGACCACGTTCCAGTCGCTCCTGCCCGCGTACCTGGACGCCCACTCCTGGCTGCTCCAAACGCCCGGGCTGTGGAAACTGGGCGATTGGCCTGAACTGACTGCCCGGTCAGATGCCGGCTTCCTGGTGCAATACGCGCTGGCCGATGAGCTGTTCCCGGAGGACGGGATGCGGCAGGCCCACCGGGTGCTGGAAACGCTGCACCGCGACGGGAAGTACATCGGAGCCTTCTGGCCCGGCGGCCACGTCTTCACTACGGCAATGCAGGAAGAAGCCATCGATTTCCTGGCCGGCGCCCTGCACCTCAAGACTCCATTCACTACAGCCCTTTAGCCTCAAGGACCCTTTGATGACTCAGCAATCCGCCACCGCGGAACACGGCAGCAGCCCCCGCCACGCCGCGCCTTTACCGGCCGCCGTGCCGCGTATCGCCCTGGTGGGCGTCCACGGCTTCGGCGAACGGCACCTGGCCAACCTCGCCCGGCTGGAGGAGGCCGGCGCCGTCGAACTGGTCGCCGTCGCTGACCCCAACCCTCCGGAGCCGGGCAAACTCGCGGAATCTGTTGCCGTCTTCCCCGACCTGGACGGGCTGCTCGCAGCCCAGCCGGGAGCCGACGTCGTCATCCTTGCCACCCCTATCCAGACGCACGCGCCGCTGGCCGTCGCAGCCCTCCGGGCAGGCATGGACGTCTACGTTGAAAAGCCCCCGGTAGCGTCGCTGGCCCAGTTCAACGAGGTCCTGGCAGCCGCCGAGGCAGCAGGCAAACTGGTCCAGGTAGGCTTCCAAAGCCTGGGGTCCCACGCCCTGCCCGCCATCCGGGACCTCGTTGAGTCAGGCGGCATCGGGGATGTCCTGGGCCTGAGCGCCAAGGGCCAGTGGGCGCGGAACAAGGCATACTTCAAACGCTCGCGCTGGGCCGGGAAGCGCAGCCTGGACGGCATCGACGTTGTGGACGGCGTGGCCACCAACGCGCTGGCGCACGCAGTCGCCACGGCCCTGCACATGGCCGGGGCACACACGCTTGCGGACGTCGCATCGGTGGACACGGACCTTTACCGCGCAAACGAAACCGAGAGTGACGACACCTCGGCGATCCGGGTCCGCACCGCCCACGGCACCACCCTTCTCTGCGGCCTGACCCTCTGTGCTCCGGAACAGCTGGATCCCTCGGTCACCGTGCACGGCACCCGGGGCGAGATCACCCTGTTCTACACAAAGGACGAGGTGGTCATCACCACCCCGGACGGCGAGCGCCGGGAAAGCTTCGGTCGGACGGACCTGCTCGAAAACCTCCTGGAGGCCCGCGCCACGGGTGCTCCACTTCTGTGCTCGCTGCCGGACACCGGCGCCTTCACCACGGTGATGGAAGCCATCCGCACCGCCCCGGCGCCGCAGGCCATCGGTCCGGACCACATCAGCTGGGAGGGCGACAGTGACGACGCCCATCCCGTGGTCCTCGGCATCGCAAACCTGATTGACCGCGCTGCCAAGGCGCAGGCAACCTTCGCCGAACTTGGCGTCCCATGGGCACGCGCCCTTCCGCCGGTCCGCTCGCTGACCGTGGACGGGCGTGCGGTGGCGGATTACCAGGACGGCAGCCGCATCCGTGCCGTTTCCTCGCCGCGGCCCTACCTGCACCCCGTCCGCACGCTGGCCGGCACCGTGGTGACCAACCACCAGCCGTTTGACCATGTGTGGCACCTGGGCGCGGGCGTGGCGCTGCAGGACGTGGACGGCATCAACTTCTGGGGCGGCAGGACTTATACGCGCGAAGCCGGGCAGTACGTCTGGCGGCGCGACCACGGCAGCATCTCCGTCACCGAAACTGTCCTGGAGCAGACCGCCGCCGTGTCCGGCGGCTCCGCCGGCAGGCTGCAGGAGACGCTCAGCTGGAACGGACCCGACGGCAAGCCCGTCCTCGCGGAAGACCGGTCCTGGCGCTGGCAGGGCATCACCCCAAGGGTGTGGGCCCTGTCCCTCGAGTTCACCCTCTCCCCCGCCGGCACCAACCCGGTCAGCCTGGGCAGCCCCGGCTCCAACGGCCGCCATGAGGGTGGCTACGGCGGCTTCTTCTGGCGGCTGCCGGAGTGCCGCAGCGCTGCTGTTTGGACCCCCGTGGGCACCGGCGAATCGGGAGTGCACGGCAGCGTGGCGCGCTGGCTCGCCTGGTCTGGAAAGTTCGGCCCGGGAACGGCCGACGGCGAGGCCACCCTGGTTTTCGTTGCTTCCGACGGCTCCACGGACCCCTGGTTCGTCCGCTTGGAAGGGTATCCCGGCGTGGGCCAGTCGCTCGCCTGGGACACTCCCGTCATCGCCGAACCCGGCAACCCGGTCCGGCGCAAAATTTTCGTCTTGATTGCCGACGGCATCCTGAACACCACCGACATCGAAGCTTTGATCAACCAACAGGGGGACCTCTCATGACCCAGACAACAGCCGCCGCTCCGCCGGCCCTCCGCGTATCACCGGCATCAGCGGCGGACCGGGAGGTCAAGCGCCGCCGGGTCCTGGGCATCCTTGACGCCGCCGGCCGGGACTCGCTGCTCCTGACAACGCACACGGCACTGACCTGGTACCTGGACGGCAGCCGGGTCCACATCAGCCTGGCGGGCGATCCCATCGCCGCGGTGCTGGTGGACCGCGACGGCGACCACCTGGTGACCTTCAACAACGAAGCCGGGCGTATCGCCGCCGAGGAGCTCCCGGCCGGGGTCTCCCTGCACACCGTTCCCTGGTACGGAAACCTGCACGAGGCTGCCGCCGCCGTCGGCTCTTCCCCTGCCGGAGCCCAGGATCCGCTGGTGGAAGCGGACGTCGCGTCCGAGCTGCGCGCCGCCCGCCAGCAGCTGCTTCCCGCCGAAAGCGCCCGCTACGCCTTCCTCAGCGCCGAACTGGCGGCCATCATGACCGATGTGCTGTCCACCGCACGGCCGGACACCACGGAATTTGAGCTGGTGTCCGCCCTGGCGGAACGGGTGGTGGCGGCAGGAGCGGAACCGCTGGTCCTGCTGTGCAACGGCAGTTCCCGCAGCACGTTCCGCCACCCGCTGGCCACCCATTCCCCCCTTGGCCGCCGCGCGATGGCCGTGGTCTGCGCGCGCCGGGACGGCCTGGTTGCCAACATCACCCGCTGGGTGCGGTTCGACGCCGGCACCCTGGAGGAGCGGGACGCGGAGTCCCGGATCGCCGCAGTGGAGGCGGACATCTTCGACGCCACGGTCCCGGGCGCGCGGCTGGACCGTATTTTCGCCGAAATTCAGGCATCGTACGTACGTCACGGCTTCGGCGCCGACCAGTGGGAACAGCACCACCAGGGCGGCCCCGCCGGTTATGCGGGCCGGGACCCCAGGGTCACCTCCGCGGTGGCGGACACGGTGGTCCTGGGCCAGACCTTCACCTGGAACCCCTCCGGTCCCGGAGTCAAGATCGAGGACACCGTGCAGCTCACGGAGTCCGGCCTGCAGGTCCTCACGGTGGACCCCCGCTGGCCGGTGGCCATCGTGAACGGACTGCAGCGCCCCGTCACGCTGCAGTTGTAAACCTCTCTCACGTGATGCCGGTTTCTCCCCGATCCTCTCTCACTAGTCGCTCCGGCCGGGGCGGCACGTGAGGGGGCGTCGGGCTGGACGTACGACGGCGTCACGTCTGGCAGCCTTTTGGCCCACCACAGGCGCCGCTCCCCCGCCAAACCGGGCCGCCGTCGTTGTGCGCTTGCCAAAAGCCGGCGCTGCGTGACGCCCGCCGGCCGAGCAGCACTCCGGACGTCCTGCCGCTTACACTGAAACGCTCTATCACTCTCCTAAAGAAAGTGATAGAGCGTTTGAGTTTAAGCGGCGTTGAGTGCGAGAGCGTTACAGCTACGGCAGCACGAGTTCACCGTCCACGCGGCGCGGGATGCGCAGCGGGTTGGCCTCGTGCAGCGCCGGGTGCAGCACCGTTTCCGGGGCGTCCTGGTAGGCGACCGGCCGCTGGAACCTGCGCACCGCCGTCGCGCCCACCGAGGTAAAGAGGGACGTGGTGGCCGGGTACGGGCCGCCGTGCTGCTGGGCCCAGTTGACGGCGACGCCGGTTGGCCAGCCGTCGAACAGGACCCGGCCGGCCAGCCCGGACAGCTGCTCCACGAGCGCTGTGATGTCCTCGCCGGACTGGGCGTGGAGGGTGGCTGTCAGGCTGCCCGGCACCTTGGCCAGCACGGCCGACAGTTCGGCCTGGTCCGTGTATTCGATCAGCATGGTGGTGGGTCCGAAGCACTCTTCGAGCAGTTGCTCCGGGTTCTCCAGCACCTTCGCAGCGGAGGTCGAGAAGACCACCGGCGCTGCACCGTTGGCTGCGGCGTCCTGGTCCACGCTGCCGCTGACCACGTCCACCCCGGGCACCGACGCAAAGCTGCGGAGCCCATCCGGGTATGCCTCGGCGATCCTGCTGGTGAGCATACCGACGGCGGGCTTGTCCTTGCTGGCCTCCGCCACTTCCGCGGCAAAGGAGGTTCCTGCCGGAATGAAGACCAAACCCGGCTTGGTGCAGAACTGCCCCGCACCAAGCGTGAACGAGCCTGCCAGGCCCGCCGCGAGCTGGCCGCTGCGTTCCGCCAGTGCTGCAGCGGTGATGACCACTGGATTGAGGCTGCCCAGTTCCCCGTAGAACGGAATGGGATCGGGGCGGGAGGTTGCGAGGTCGAACAAGGCACGGCCGCCGGGGATGGATCCAGTGAACCCCACGGCCTTGATGGCCGGGTCCTGGACCAGGGCGGTGCCCACCTCACGGCCGCTGACCAGCGCAAACAGGCCTTCCGGCGCTCCTGCGGCGCCGAGGGCATCAGCCACGATTTCCGCTGTCCGCTCGGACAGGCGCAGGTGGCCGGAGTGGGCCTTGACGATGACCGAGCAGCCCACGGCCAGGGCAGAGGCGGTGTCACCTCCGGCCACCGAGAAGGCGAACGGGAAGTTGGAGGCGGAAAAGACTGCCACCGGACCGATGGGCCGCAGGATGCGGCGGAGGTCGGGCTTGGGCGGGGTGGAGGCCGGGTCCGCGTGATCGATGATGGCCTCGAGGTAGGAGCCTTCGGTGATCACGCGGGCGAAGAGTCGCAGCTGGCCGGAGGTCCGGGCCACCTCGCCGGTCAGCCGCGGGGCGCCAAGGCTGGTCTCCGAATCCGCAATGTCCACCAGTTCGGCAGCGTTGGCATCCAGCGCGTCAGCTACTGCCGTGAGCCAGGCAGCGCGTTCGGCATCCGGTGCGGCGGCGGAAATCGTGGCTGCCTGGGTGGCGGCGGCAGTGAGTTCGGACAGGGAAAGCGTTGCAGTTGTCACTCAGGTACCTGTTCTTTGTCTGTAGTTTAAAGTTCGTCCCGGAACCGGAAGCCGAGGCCCGGCTGGCCGGCCAGGGTTGCCCGGCTGTCGCTGAACCGCACGGGAGAGGGCCCGTCCAGGATGCCGAGCTGTTCGAAGGATGCTTCTTCCACGTCCTCCACGAGTGTGGGCTCCGCCAGGGTGAGCGCCAGCTGCCCGGAAAGTTCCGGCAGCAGGTGGGGCATCACCCGGATGCTGTTGGTCCGCGCCAGCTCGACAATCCGCCGGAACGGGGTAATCCCGCCCACCCGGATGATGTTGGGCTGGATGATGTCCACCGCCTCGGCGTCGATGAAATCGCGGAAGCGGTAGATGGTGTGCAGGTTTTCGCCGAGCGCGATGGGCACAGGTGAATGCTTGCGGAGCCTGCGGTATGCCCACAGGTCGTCGGCGCGGATGGGTTCCTCCAGCCACTCCAGCCCGAAGCCGGACAGGACATCCAGGGCGCGGAGGGTGGTAGGGAGGTCCCAACGCTGGTTGGCGTCAATCATCAGCTTCCGGTCGGGCCCCAGAACGGAGCGGACCGCGGCCACCCGTTCAGCGTCCTCCCGGATATCGGGCTTGCCCACCTTGATCTTTACCGCCTGGTGCCCGGCCGCAACCCACCGCTCAACCTGGGCAACGAGCTCTTCAAGGGTGTAGTGCAGGTTCACCCCGGACCCGTACACCTCCGCCGATTCCTGCCGCTGGCCCAGGAGCCCGGCCACGGATGTCTGGGAACGGCGGGCCTGCAGGTCCCACAGGGCAAGGTCGACGCCGGCCATGGCGATGGTGGTCAGTCCCCCGCCGCCGGCCTCGTGCAGGCGCTTCCACAGCGCGTCCCAGACCGTCTCCGGATTGGCAGGCAGCCCGGTGACAAACGGGGCGATGTCGTAGTCCAGCAGCGCCTTGACGGCCTGCGGGCCGATGGTGGGCGTCCATGAAAAACCGTGCCCCGCGCCGCCGTCGTCCGTGCGGATTTCGGTGACGATCACGTGGTTCTCGGGTGCCTCGACGCCCCAGCTTCTGCGCAGCGGGACGGTGATGAGCCGGGAGGTCAGGCCAGTGATGCGGGGAACGGTGCGGACGGCTACGGCCGCCGGGGCGCTCATCAGCGGCCGGCCAGCTCGTAGCCCTTGGCGAGGATGGACTTCAGCTGCACCAGCTGCTCCTCGGTGGGGTCCACCAGCGGCGGGCGCACGGAGCCTACCGGCAGCCTGCCCAGGCGCAGGCCGGCCTTGATCAGCGAAACGCCGAAGCCCGGGGTCTGGTCGCGGAGGCGGACCAGGGGCGCGTAGAAGCCTTCGAGCAGGGCGTTGCGGCGCTCCTCGTCGCCGGCCATGTAGGCGTCGTAGTAGGCCTTGGCGATCTCCGGGGCCATGGCGAAGGCGGCCGAGGAGTAGAGCGGGATGCCGAGGCCGCGGTAGGCGCCCTGCGTCAGTTCCGCGGTGAGCAGTCCGTTGAAGAAGGCGAAGTCCTCCCGGCCGGTGGCCTTGACGGCGGACACAATCTCCTGGGCAAGGCCCACGTCCCCTAGCCCGTCCTTGAAGCCGACCACCTTCGGGTTGGCCGCCAGGCGGGCCATGGAAGCGGCCGTGAACTTGGCGTTGCCGCGGTGGTAGACGATCACCGGCAGGCTGCTGGCGGCAGCGACTGCTTCGATGTAGGCCACCAGTCCGTCCGTGGGTCCGGTGACCAGGTACGGCGGCAGGACCAGGAGGGCGTCCGCGCCGGCTTCTTCCGCGGCGCGGGCGGCTGCAAGGGCGTGGCCAAGCGGACCACCGGCGCCGGCTACTACCGGGACTTTTCCTGCCACAACCTCGACGGCGGCAGTCACCACGGTGCGGACCTCCTCGATGCTGAGGGCGTGGAATTCACCGGTTCCGCAGGCGGGGAACACACCGCCGGGCCCGAACGGGAGCCGGGAGCTGATGTGTTCCTTCAGCAGCTCTACGTCAACGGCACCTTCGGCCGTGAACGGAGTGACGGGAAAGAACAGTACGCCGTCGAATTTCATGATGTCTCCTTGGTTCCGCTGCCGGCACTGACCAGCGCGGAGGTCTCGTCGTTGAGGGTGGGATGGGACTTGAGTTCCGTGCGCCAGCTGCGCGTGGGCTGCCAGCCCAGGAGTTCCTGGGCTTTGGCGATGGAGAAGGCGGGGCTGGTGCCGGTCAGCCCGGCACTGAGGGCTTCACTTCCGGGCAGGAACCTGGGCATCAGTTCGGCGAGGGGCGCCGTGGCGAGGGCGTCGGCCGCGCCCACGAAGAAGGTTTCCCCGTTGGGAATGGAGTCCATCTTCTGCAGCAGCAGGTCCAGGAAATCCGCCACGTCCCGGGCATCCACGTAGTTGAACAAGGCCGGGGCGGATAGCGCCGGATCGGCCAGCCGCTCGGCAAGGGTGTGGCCCTGCTGCGTCGGTGCGCCGTCCCACTCCTCCGGTGAGATCACGTAGCAGGGGCGGAAGGCGGCGTAGCGGATCTTCTCCCCCTGCGCGGCAGCGAACATCTGCACGGTCTGCTCGGCGATGAGCTTGGACAGAGCGTAGGCATTCCACGGCCGCGGCGTGGTCCGCTCGTCAAGCGGGAACGCCGCCGGCAACCAGCCGGCGGGCGAACCGTAGCCGAGGACCGTGGGGCTGCTGGCCGTCACGATCTTCGGCACTCCCAGTTCCGTCGCGGCGCTGACCACGGCGAAGGCGAGCCGGGTGTTGGTGGCGAAGATGACGTCCTCGGGCGCGCTGAACGGAACCGCGATCGCCGCAAGGTGGATGACGGCGTCGGGCCTGGTCTCGCGGAGGAGCCGCAGTGCCTCCCCCGGGGCAAGGAGGTCTGCCGTTTCCTGCACGACGCCGGCCGGCAGCTGATCGGCCGGCACGGCGTCCCGGTCCACCGAGATGACGTGGTGGCCGGCTTCTGCAAGCCCCGCCACCACACTGCGTCCCAGCCGGCCGGAGCCACCGGTGACGAAAATCCTGCTCATATTGGTTCCTTTAGGTTTTCAGGCAGCGGACTAGGCGCCGCGTCGAAGGTCGACGCCGAGGTCCAGGTCCTCGATGCGGACGGGCAGGGACGATTCAAGCGAGCGGTTCCCGGCGATGCCCACGGAGACGGAGCGCAGTCCGTCCAGGTAACCGGACGGACGGCCCAGGGGGTCTTCACCCGGCCCGTTGAAGAGGTCCGAGAGGAGGAGCTCGTCCCCGCCGCCGTGGCCTCCTTCGCCGTTGACGATCGGCACCTCGTAGGCAGCTTCCCAGTGGCGCTGGACCACGAGGCGTTCACCGTTGCGGCGGATGGCGTCGTCTTCCTCGACGGGGGTTGCGCTCGGGTCCACCACGGTCTTTTTGTCCGTGCTGCTGGTGACGGCGGCGCGTTCCACCACTTCGAGTTCGGCGCGGCCTTCGGTGCCGTTGACCGCCACGCGGTAGCCCTCCCAGGGGCTGTGTGCGTTCAATGAGTAGCTCAGGCGCGGGCCGCCCTGGTATTCCACAACCAGCGCGAGGTTGTCCTCAATGGTGATGCCGCCGGTGAAGACGTCCTGGTCCCGGCGGTATCCGTCGTAGTGCTCGTTGTCCAGGAAGAGGGCCTTGAGCCGCTCGTCTTCGCGGAGGTCCAGCGTGAACGGGTCCTTCTCTGCGGTGGCCGGGGCGTCGGCGCTGGGAGTGCCGCGTTCGGGACGGGGGCCCAGGCCGCGTTCGGCGGCGTTCTTGTCGCCGTAGAACTTCAATCCGCCGGAGGCGAAGACGCGTTCGGGGACGTCATCGATCCACCAGTTGACCAGGTCGAAGTGGTGGGAGGCCTTGTGGATCAGCAGGCCGCCGGAGTTCTTCTTTTCGCGGTGCCAGCGGCGGAAGTAGTCAGCCCCGTGGACGGTATCCAGGACCCAGCTGAAGTCGATGGAGGTAACCTTGCCGATCACACCGCTCTGGATGATTTCCTTGAGGGCGCTGTTCCGCGGCGAGTAGCGGTAGTTGAAAGTGACCACCACGTTGCGGCCGGTCTCGTGCACGGCCTGGGTAATGCGCCGGCAGCCCTCGGCGTCGATGGTGAGCGGCTTTTCCACCACAACGTCGGCCCCTGCACGGAGCGCTTCAACAATGTAGTCGGCGTGGGTGTAGTCCGGCGTGGTCACCACCACGCGGTCGATGTTGTTGGCCTGGATGAAGGCGGTGAGATCTGCGGGATCGAACGAAGCAACGGGACCCGGCGCACCCAGTTCCTGGATGAGCTTCTGGTAGAACTCCACGCGCCCGGGATTCACGTCGGAGAAGGCGACCAGCTCTGCGGTGTGGGCGTAGTTGCCGAAGATTGCCCGGATGTACATTTCCGAGCGGCCGCCGGTGCCGATCAAGGCAATGCGGGCTTTACCGCCGGCTGCGGCAGCAGCGCCCACAGTTGCGGCGGTGTCCGGAGCAGCTGTTGCCGCCCCTGCAGCAGAACTGGATTCGGCTGTGTTGACCATGAGGGGTCCCTTTCGAAAGCTGATACCCGGCCGCCCGGCGGCCTCTGACGTTCGACAATCGGTGCAATGCTGCACCTTGCCCAAGAAAGCGTTTTCTCAGGTCGCTATAAGATTTGTACCAAGGGGATTGTGCATCCGTCAACCATTATCAGCATTGGGAGAAAACGGTTTCCAGTCCGGCCGCGGCCTTGGCTCCGCCGAATGGACAAAAAGTTGCTGGAAAACTTGGGAAAATGAGAGAAATCGCTTTCCCGCCGCGGTATATGCTGTGTTGGAAACGCCGTCGGGCAAAGGCGGCAGGAGCCTGCCATCGGGCAGCAGTACGCGCAGGGACACCGTCCGCTGCGCCAAGGAAGGGACCAGCATGGTCAGGAAATCGGCAACCGGCCGGATTGGCATCGCGGATGTCGCCATCAAGGCAGGGGTTTCGCACGCCACGGTTTCCCGCGTAATGAACGGCAACTTCACAGTGGACCCGGACATCGCAGCCCGCGTCCGGGCAGCGGCGGCGGAACTGAAGTACCAGCCCAATCCTGTCGGGCGCAGCCTGGCCCTGGGTAAGACCGACACCATCGGAATCGTTGTGCCGGACCTGGCCAACCCCACCTTCCAGGCGATTCTTCGCGGCCTGAGCCGCGCCGCGGCGCAGGACAGCTACCGGGTCCTGATCGCCGATTCCTTCGAGGTTTCCAGCGAGGAGGCCATTCTCGCCGGCGAGGCCCGCCGCCGCTGTGACGGCCTCGTCCTCTGCGCACCCCGCATGAGCGACGCCGAACTGGAGGAGATCGCACCCTCGCTGCACCCCCTGGTGCTGATCAACAGGACTACCGCAGCCGCCGGCGTACCCAGCCTGGTGGTGGACTACGGCCAGGGCGTGCAGGACATCGCGGAGCACTTGGTGGACCTCGGACACACCCGCCTGGCATTCCTTGCCGGTCCGCCCCGCAGCGCCTCGAACGGACTCCGGCTCCAGGGACTGGAGTCCTTCAAGGCAGCCCACCCCCAGGTGGAGGTGACCATGCTTGAAGGCGGATCCGACTTCGACACCGGACACGAGGCAGTGGACGCGGTACTTGAGAGCGGCGCCACGGGAATCCTGGCCTTCAACGACCTGGTGGCCATGGGCCTGATGAGCGGGTTGCATGAACGCGGCCTGGACGTGCCGGGAGACATCTCCGTCACCGGCTTCGACGATATTCCGTTCGCCAAATACACGACGCCGGCCCTCACCACGGCGGCGGTGCCCATCACGGAACTGGGCGAGCAGGCATGGCAGCAGCTGCGGGCGCTCATCCGCAAGGAGGAGAACGAGGCTCCGGGGAGCCGGTACCAGCCCAGGCTCGAAGTGCGTTCAAGCACCGGCCCGGCCAAGGCCCCCCGCACGGCAGCCCACGGCTGACGGGCCGGCGGACGCAAGCCCGCGCTACGGCCGGGCCGGTTCCGTTCCGGCGGAAGCCAGCCCGGCCTCTTTGTAGTACCCCTCAATGTGGGCGGCCACCAGCCTGGCCGCCTGCCCGCCGTCGTCGTTCCTGATGGCCGCCAGGATGTCCTGGTGTTCGGCCCGCAGGCGCGATGCGGTGGCCTCCCAGTCAGGCAGGCCGGACGTCAGCTCCGCTGCATATCCCTGAATGGACTCGCGGAGCGATCCCATCATGGCGCTCACAACGGCGTTGCCCGCGGCGTCGGCCAGCGCCAGGTGGAAACGGACGTCCAGTGCCAGGAAGTCGCTGACCGCGAGGTCCTCGGCGGCCATGGCTTCGAGGAGCGCCGAGGCTTCCTCCAGTTCCGGCGCATCCGGACCGGCTTTCGCCACGGCCCACGACTCCAGCAGCACACGGGTTTCCACGATGTCCGCCACCGGCAGGTGCTGGGTGGCCACGTGAAGCCGGAGGGCGGAGCCAAGCGCGGCCGTCGGATCAGAAATGACAACGGTTCCCGCTTCCGGGCCCGACCCTACGCCGGCCCGGACCACACCCATGGCCTCAAGGATGCGGATCGCCTCCCGGACCGAGGTCCGCGACACCTTCAGCTGTTCCGCCAGGGTGCGCTCGGCCGGAAGCCGGCCGCCCACGGTAAGCCGGCCGCCGGAAAGCTCGTTCTCGATCCAGGACAGGACAAGCTGGTGGGTACGCATACGTAAATAGTAGTTGATGTGGTTGGACCACATGCCCTAGAGTGTGGTTAGACCACAGAAGGTTCCGGACACGGACCCGCCTGCCCAATGGAGGACGCCATGACCCACACCATCCAGCCCAACAACCCGGAAACGACCCCCGCGCCGGATGCCACCGACATTCCCGCCGCCCCGGCACCCGCTCAAGCACCGGCGTCGTCCGCTGTTCCGGCGGCACTGAAGCGGCGTATCCCCAAGTACTCGGACCTGGCTCCCCTGATGCAGTTCAAGAAGCCTGAGTTCAGCAAGGAGGCCCGGCTCAAGCGCGCCAGCACCATTTGGGAACTGCGGGACATCGCCAAGCGCCGCACCCCCCAGGCCCCGTTCGACTACACGGACGGCGCAGCCGAAGAGGAAATCACCCTCGGCCGAGCACGCCAGGCGTTCCTGGACATCGAGTTCCGGCCCGGCATCCTGCGGAACGTCTCCACGATCGACCTGGGCACCGAAATCCTGGGCAAGCCCTCTCGGCTGCCCGTGGGCATCGCCCCCACCGGTTTCACCCGGATGATGCAGTCCGAGGGCGAGTACGCCGGTTCCCAGGCGGCCGAAGCTGCGGGCATCCCCTACACCCTCTCCACTATGGGCACCGCCTCCATCGAGGACGTCGCCGCCGCCGCCCCGAACGGCCGCAACTGGTTCCAGCTGTACCTCTGGACAGACCGCGACCGCTCGCTGGAACTGATCGAGCGCGCTGCCAAGGCCGGAAACGACACATTGATGGTCACCGTGGACACCGCCGTCGCCGGCGCCCGCCTCCGCGACGTCCGCAATGGCATGACCATCCCGCCGGCACTGACAGTCAAGACCGTGCTGGACGCTTCCTACCGCCCGGCCTGGTGGTTCAACTTCCTCACGCACGAGCCGCTGACATTCGCCTCGCTGTCCCGCTACACCGGCACCGTGGCGGACCTCATCAACTCGATGTTCGACCCCACCCTCACCTTCGAAGACCTCGACTGGCTGCGCGAAACCTGGAAGGGCAAGCTGGTGGTCAAGGGCATCCAGACCGTCGAGGACGCCCGCCGCGTGGTGGACCACGGCGCCGACGGTGTGGTGCTGTCCAACCACGGCGGACGCCAGCTGGACCGGGCTCCCATTCCGTTCCACCTGCTCCCCGAGGTCAAGCAGGCTTTCACGGCGGACAACACCGACGCCGCGATCATGCTGGACACCGGCATCATGAGCGGCGCTGACATCGTGGCAGCCCTGGCCCTCGGTGCGGACTTCACCCTGATCGGCCGCGCCTACCTGTACGGACTGATGGCCGGCGGCCGCGCCGGGGTGGACCGCACCCTCCAGATCCTCGAGAAGGACATGGCCCGCACCATGGCGCTCCTGGGCGTCAGCAACATCTCGGAGCTCACCCCGGACCACGTCCGCCTGCTGAACAAGTAGGTCCTGCGGGGTTCGCGCTACTTTTTGCGGCCGAACTTGGGGAGGTTGGCCAGCAGGTCGGCCGCGCGGGTGGCCGCACGGCCCACCGTGCGGCCGATTTGCTGCGGAACGCTGTCATCGCTCAGCGGCTGCGTGGTGCCGCCGGGAATAACGACGGCGGGGCTCAGTTCGGCACCGTCCGGTGCCAGGACGCCTTCCGAGACGGCCTCGGCAGCAACCGCCTCGGGCGTCTCGCCGGTGTGGGCGGCGTCAGCGCCCCGGGGGGTGGCGGAGTCCCCGGCGGCGCGGCCTGCGGGACGGACCGGAGCAGCAGCGGGAGCCGACGAGCCGACGTCGAACGTTTCCAGCCAGCTGGCGATCCCTTCCAGCGGCTTGCGGTTCAGCGCGTAGTAGCGCTTCTGTCCCTGCGCCCGCATGCTGACCAGCTGCGCCTCGCGCAGGACCTTGAGGTGCTTGGAAATGGTGGGCTGGCTTGCTGCCAGTTCTTCCACGAGTTCCCCCACGGCCTTGTCTCCGGAGCGGAGGGAGACCAGGATGTCCCGCCGGGTTGATTCCGCAATGACGGCAAATACGTCGTCTGTCACCATGCCTCCCACCCTAACGACATATACGCCGAAAGGCATCAACTATTTCGTCAGCCAACTGGCTATTGCTGCCCATGCGGCGCAGGTGTTACAACGGTTGAACTGTGCCCCGGCCGGCCCGGCCGCCGCCACCTGAGACAAGGGGGTGGGCCATCATGGATGCCCTGCGCCGGCAACTGTTCAACATCATCGCTTTTGTGTTCCTGGGCCTTTTCGTCGCCGTGTGGGGCAGCGTGCTGCTCCGCGTAGGATTCTGGGTGCCGGACGGAAGGACTGCGGCCCCGGCCCTGAACGGCGCATTGGTCACGGCGGCCGGAGTCCTTGCCACGTCGCTGAGTTCACTGACCGCGTCCGCCCTCGGATTCACCATCGCAGAAGTGCGTCATGCCGAGGGGTCTGGCCGCACCGAAACCCCCTTCAGCCCCGGCGACGTCACCGCCAGGCTGTCCGGACGGATCGTCGCGGCCATTGTGGTCTATATGGCAGTGGGGCTGCTGGTCCTGCTCCTCTGGCTGGCCAAGGGCACGGCGTCCACGGACCTGATCGGAGCGTTCGCCCTGTCGCTGCTGGGCTGGCTGATTGGCGCGGCAGGCGTGGTGTTCCAGACCGAAAAGGCTGCATCCTGATGCAATGCGGGGCCGGACGTGGCTGGTGTTCAGTCGAACCAGGGATCGAGTCCATGCAGCGGGAACACGGCCTTGCGGGTGGCCATGACGGTACGGTCCACGGCGTCGTTGGGATCGAAACCGACCTCCCATGACCGCCACCACAGCTCCACGTCGTCGCCCATCAGGCCGGGCGTGGACGTGCCGAATTTCCCTTCCACATAGTCGCGCCAGTCCTGCGGCACCGGCGTACGCAGCGGCACCGGCCGCCCCGCGGCGATGGCCACCAGGTGACTCCAGGACCGCGGCACCACATGCAGGACGTTGTACCCGCCGCCGCCGGTGGCGATCCAGCGGCCGTCGCAGTGGCGCTCGGCGAGATGTCCGACGGCGGATGCCGCCTCCCGCTGACCGTCAACACTGAGATTGAGGTGCGTGAGCGGGTCCGTCCGGTGGGAGTCACAGCCGTGCTGGCTTACGATCACTTCGGGTTCGAAGGCGGCCACGAGCTGCGGCACCACGGCGTAAAACGCCCGAAGCCAGCCGGCGTCGCCCGTTCCGGCCGGCAAGGCGATGTTAACGGCCGTCCCCTCCGCCTGCGGCCCGCCGATCTCGTTGGCGAACCCGGTACCGGGGAACAGCGTGAGGCCCGTTTCGTGCAGGGAAAGGGTGAGGACCCGGGGATCGTCCCAGAAGATGCTTTCCGTGCCGTCGCCGTGGTGGGCGTCAACGTCGATGTACGCCACCTTGCGGATGCCGCCGTCGAGCAGCTTCTGCACGGCAAGTGCGGCGTCGTTGTAGATGCAGAAGCCGCTGGCACGGTCCCTGGCCGCGTGGTGCATGCCGCCGCCGAAGTTCACGGCGTGCAGGGCTGACCCGTCCAGGATCCGGGACGCAGCCAGCAGGGATCCGCCCGCCAACCGCGCGGCGGCTTCATGCATCCCGGCAAAGGCGGGGTCGTCCTCGGTGCCCAGGCCGCGGGATTCATCCGATTCGGACGGGTCCTCGCTCACCCGCCGCACCGCAGCAACGAACTCGGCCGAATGCACGGACTCCAGGTCGGCGTCGGCGGCCACCCCAGGGGCTTCCACCGAAACATGCTCAAGATCGAACAGTCCCAGGCTCCGGACCAGGCGTGCCGTAAGGTCCATCCGCTCCGGTGCCATGGGATGGCCCGGTCCGAAGTTGTAGGCGGTCATGTCAGGGCTCCACGCCACCGTCGTTGGCGGCGCGGGCTTGCTGAGACCGGGCAGGTATGTCATCAATCACAGGCTACCGGAGGCCGGGCCCTTGTCCGCCCGGCCATTACGCGGGCATTAGTGGTTTACTACTGAGGGAAGCAGATTCAACCGAGGAAAAGCCACACATGACGCAAAGCCAGTCGAGGCCCCGGAATTCGGCCAGCTGGCACCCCGCGCAGGAGCGGGAGGGCCTCTGGATCCTAACGCGGCTCCGCGACTTCATTGACGACATTGCCAACACCTCCCCTGCCCGGCTTGCCCTGAGCGCGTTCGCCGCCGTGTGCCTGGTGTTCACCTTCCTGCTGTCCTTGCCCGTTTCCTCTGCCGCCGGCACCGCAACCCCACTGCACCAGGCCATGTTCACCGCAGTTTCCGCCGTGTGCGTTACAGGCCTCACGGTAGTGTCGACGGCGGTCCACTGGTCCTTCTTCGGCCAGCTGGTGATCCTGATCGGCGTGTTCATCGGCGGCCTGGGCACGCTGACCCTTGCGTCGCTGCTGGCCCTGATGGTGAGCAAACGGCTCGGCGTCCGCGGCAAGATCATTGCGGCGGAATCCATGAACAACGCAGGCCGCCTCGGTGAAGTGGGTACCCTGCTGCGGATCGTCATCACCACCTCCGTGGTCATCGAAGGGATCCTGGCGCTGGCCTTGATCCCACGGTTCCTCACCCTGGGCGAGCCGTTCTGGCAATCCGTCTGGCACGGGATCTTCTACGCCATCTCATCCTTCAACAACGCCGGCTTCACCCCGCACTCGGACGGCATCGTCCCGTATGAGACTGACCTGTGGATCCTGGTTCCCCTGATGCTGGGCGTCTTCCTGGGCAGCCTTGGATTTCCCGTGGTGATGGTCCTGCAGCAGAACGGCTTGAACTGGAAGCGGTGGAACCTGCACACCAAGCTGACCATCCAGGTTTCCTTCATCCTCCTGGTGGCGGGTACGTTCCTGTGGGGCCTGATGGAGTGGGACAACGCCCGGACCATCGGCACGATGGGTTTCGGAGACAAGGTGACACACTCGCTGTTCGCCTCTGTCATGACCCGGTCCGGCGGGTTCAACCTGGTGGACCAGAACCAGATGGAATCCACCACCATGCTCCTGACGGACGCCCTGATGTTCGCCGGCGGCGGCTCAGCGTCGACGGCGGGCGGCATCAAAGTAACCACCATCGCCGTGATGTTCCTGGCCATCGTTGCCGAAGCTCGGGGCGACGCCGACGTGAAGGTGTACGGCAGGACCATCCCGGAGGGCAGCATGCGGGTGGCCATTTCGGTCATCGTTGCCGGCGCCACCCTGGTGTCCGTCTCCGCGTTCCTCCTGCTTCACATCAGCGGCGCGTCCCTGGACCGCGTCCTGTTCGAGACCATTTCCGCGTTCGCCACGGTGGGGCTGAGCACCAACCTCAGCGCGGAGGTTCCGCCCGAGGGCGTCTACGTCCTGACAGCGCTCATGTTTGCGGGCCGTGTAGGCACCGTAACCCTCGCCGCCGCCCTGGCCCTGCGCCAGCGCAGCCAGCTCTACCACTATCCCGAAGAGAGGCCCATCATTGGCTAGTTCCCCAGACGCCCCCAGGCGCCCCGCCCATAATGCTCCGGTGCTGGTGATCGGGCTGGGCCGCTTCGGTTCATCCACTGCCGAGCAGCTGGTGAAGCAGGGCCGTGAAGTGCTCGCCATCGAACGGGACCGGACCCTGGTGCAGAAGTGGGCACCCCTGCTGACCCACGTGGTGGAAGCCGACGCCACCAACATCGACGCACTCCGGCAGCTTGGAGCCCAGGAGTTCAGCTCTGCCGTCGTGGGCGTGGGCACGTCCATTGAGTCTTCCGTGCTGATCACCGTAAACCTGGTGGACCTGGGCATTGAACACCTGTGGGTGAAGGCGATTACGCCATCGCACGGCAAGATCCTCACCCGGATCGGTGCCAACCACGTGATCTATCCGGAAGCGGACGCCGGCGTACGCGCGGCGCACCTGGTGTCCGGGCGCATGCTCGACTTCATCGAATTCGACGACGACTTCGCCATCGTCAAGATGTACCCGCCCCGTGAAACAGTTGGTTTCACGCTCGATGAGTCGAAGGTCCGCTCCAAGTACGGCGTGACGATCGTGGGCGTGAAGTCACCGGGTGAGGACTTCACCTACGCGCGGCCGGAGACCAAGGTGTCCTCGCGGGACATGCTGATCGTGTCCGGCCACGTGGACCTGCTGGAGCGCTTCGCCGCCAGGCCGTAGGGGTTTGGGCGGGCCCAAATTAGCCGAGCTGTTTGGTGATTTCCGCTGCCCTGTCCGCTGCGGCCTTTGCGCCGGCGGCGATGATGGACGGGATGCCCTGCTCATCAAATGTGGCGATGGCGCGTTCCGTGGTGCCGTTCGGGCTGGTGACCGCCTTCCGCAGCGCTGACGGGTCGGCACCGGGTTCGGCGAGCATGAGCCCGGCGCCGGCTACGGTTTCGCGGGCCAGGAGCAGGGACAGTTCATGGTCCAGGCCCAGTTCCACCCCCGCGGCGGCCATTGCTTCGGCGAGGTAGAACGCGTAGGCGGGTCCCGAGCCGCTGATGGCCGAGAGCGCGTCCACCTGTTCCTCGGGTACTTCGACGACGGTTCCCGCGCCCTGCAGCATGTCCTTGACCTGCTGGAGCTGTTCAGGGGTGCAGTTGGTGCCGGGCGAAACGGACACCACGCCGCGGCCCAGTTTCGCCGGTGTGTTGGGCATGGTCCGGATGACCGGCTGCCCCGCGGGGAGCGCGGCTTCGAGCTGGGCGATCGACACGGCGGCGGCCACGCTGACCACTACGGTGTTCGGCGAGAGAGCCCCGCTGATTTCCCGGGCGAGGTCCGCGATGCCCACCGGCTTGACGCCAAGAATGACGACGGCGGACCCCTTGGTAGCCTGTCTGTTGTTGTCGGGCTCCTCCTCGCCTGCGATGGCGGTGATGCCGTGGTACCGCTCGGCCAGTTCGGCGGCACGCTCGGCGCGCCGGACCGTAGCCACGACGTCCGCCGGATCCGTGCCAGCTTCCAGCAGGCCGCCGAGAATGGCCTCGTTCATGGATCCACAGCCAAGGAATGCGATTCGGTTGCTCATGGCTCCATCATTGCAGTTAGCCACGGCGGGTGCCGACTTCTTACAGCAACGCGGGGTCGGATAAAGCCCAATTCCTGCCCGATATTGGGCCGTATCTGACCCCGCGTTGGCTGGATTCACAGCTGGCTCACATGTTCAGCGCAGGTCCCTCACAAGTTGCGCCCCTACCGTGGTTATTACCTCATTGAGGGTGCGAGTGATGCGGCAGGCATGGGGATGTCTGCCAGGGCACCGGCGGCTGGCAACAGGTTTTCCCCCATTTTCCTGTTGCCGGCCCCGGTGCTTCCGCTTTTAAAGGCCAGTCCTAGACGGGTGCCTCCACGGCCTGCGGGGCGGCGATGTGCGGCGCGGGTTCAAGAGGCCCGGAGAAGACCAGCTGGTCAAGGCGGCGCAGGATGAGGCCTTCGCGCAGGGCCCAGGGACAGATGCGGAGCTTCTTGAATTTGAACAGCTCCAGTGCGGCCTCAGCCACCAGCGCACCGGCCAGGAGCTGGTGTGCGCGCGCCTCGGAGACACCGGGCAGATGCAGCCGGTCTTCGGCTTTCATCGCCGAAATGCGCTGCGCCCAGATCCCAAGATCGGAGGCGTGCAGTTCCCGCTTGACGTAGGGACCGCCCGCGCTCGGTGCCGCCCCGGCGATCCGGGCCAGGGACCGGAATGTCTTGGAGGTTCCGGCCACCAGGTTGGCCCTGCCCAGGCCGTCGAACTCCCGGACCGCGGGCTTCAGGGTGGCCTGGATGTACCGCCGCAGTTCCTTCACGCTCTTTGCGCTGGGAGGGTCCTCCGCCAGCCAGTCCCGGGTGAGCCGGCTGGCGCCCAGGGGCACTGACGTGGCCACCTCCGGGAGCTCGTCCTGGCCAAAGGCCATCTCGAAGGAACCGCCGCCAATGTCCAGGTTCAGGATGGGGCCGGCACCCCAGCCGTGCCAGCGGCGAACGGCGAAGAAGGTCATGGACGCTTCCTCACTGCCGGTCAGCTCCTGCAGCGTCACGGTGGTTTCATGCTTGACGCGGGCCAGGACCTCGGGACCGTTGGTGGCCTCGCGGATGGCCGACGTACAAAACGCCAGGAGGTCCTCTGCCTTGTGCCGGGCCGCGAACTCCCACGCTTCCAGCACGAATTCGCTGAGTTCGTGCTGCCCGGCGTCGCTGATGCTGCCGTCAGGTTCCAAGTACTGGACCAGGGACAGGGGCCGCTTGTGAGATGCAAAAGGAACCGGGCGCGCACCAGGGTGGGCATCCACCAGCAGAAGATGGACAGTGTTGGACCCGATATCGAGGACGCCTAGTCGCATCCTGCCATTATTCACTGGCGCAGCAGGTGGATTCCAACCGCCACCCGGTCAACGGGTGCAGCAGGTCAATTGTTGCGGCGTCAGTTGGTGGACGGGTCCGTCGGGGCATCGCCGGGGAGTTCGTCAGCGCGCTTGAAATCGCGCTTGATGTTGGCGACGCCCTCAGGGTTGATTTCGAAGCCGTAGGCCGCCCCGGGGTTGATGACCATGCCCAGCTCCTCGCCGATGTTGGCGATGATCGCTGCGCCCTGGGTGCCGAGCACGTTGGGGGCTGCTGCAAGATACTGCTCGTCAACACGGCTGGGGTGCGAGAAGACGGCAAGGACGGGGTCGCCGTCGGAGTTGGCCAGGACCAGGGGCTCCACCTGGGAGTCCTCGCCCTCGATGCCGTCCGAGCTGACGATGTACACCTCGCTGTTGAGGAAGGACAGGATGACGTCCACGGGACTCGCGTCAGGCTCTCCGCCCTTGGCGAGCTTCTCCTCAAGGTCGTTCAGCGGAGTCGGGTCGGCAATTCCGGGCTGTTCAGTCATGCCTCTACCCGATCACGTTCCGGTGCCCCGCGCAAACGCCGGTGGCTGAGCTGTTCGAAACATGGGTTTCGAACAGCTCAACCACTGGAAGAGATTACTTCTTGGCCGTTGCCTTCTTTTTGGCCGGCGCCTTGCGGGTGGCCGTGCGCTTGACCGGGCCCTTGGCGCGCTTCTCGGCGAGGAGCTCCACGGCCTGTTCGCGGGTGAGTTCCTCCAGCGAGGTGGCGCGCGGAACGGTGATGTTGGTGATCCCGTCGGTGATGTACGGGCCGAACCGGCCTTCCTTCACCACGATGTTCTTCTCGGACACCGGATCGGGGCCGAACTCCGCCAGCGGCGGCACCGCAGCACGGGCACCGCGCTGCTTCGGCTGGGAGTAGATCTCGAGGGCCTGCTCCAGCGTGATGGTGAAGATTTCCTCCTCTGAGCCGATGGACCGGGAGTCCGTCCCCTTCTTCAGGTAGGGGCCGAACCGGCCGTTCTGCACGGTGATGAGGTTGCCTTCGGCGTCCTCACCCAGGACGCGCGGCAGGCTCATGAGCTGCAGCGCCTCGTCGAGGGTTACGGACTCGACGGTCATGGACTTGAAGAGCGAGCCGGTGCGCGGCTTGGCCTTGACCGGCTTCTTGGCCGGCTTGGGCTTGCCGTTCTTGTAGTACTCCACCGGCTGGTTGGCGATCTGTTCCTCGGTCATCTCGGGGATGACCTCGGTGACGTACGCGCCATAACGGCCGTTCTTGGCAACTACGGTGTGGCCCGTGTGCGGGTCGGTGCCCAGCACCCGCTCCTCGGGGGCCGCGGTCTCCATCAGCTCGATGGCCTTGGCCGCCGTCAGTTCATCCGGTGCCAGGTCCTCCGGCACATTGGCGCGCGCCGACTCCACGATTTCCCCGGTCTTGGGGTCGACGGTGGCAGCGGAACTTTCCAGGTACGGACCAAACTTGCCAACCCGCAGCGTGATCTCGTCGGTGATGGGGATGGAGTTGATTTCCCGGGCGTCGATCTCGCCCAGGTTGTTCACGATGCTGAGCAGGCCCGGATCGGAGTCTTCCCCAAAGTAGAAGTGCCGGAGCCAGGAGGCGCCAACGGCCTGGCCGTTGGCGATCTTGTCCAGGTCGCCTTCCATGTCCGCGGTGAACTCATAGTCCACGTAGTCGCTGAAGTGCTGCTCCAGCAGGCGGATGACCGAGAAGGCGATCCAGCTGGGAACCAGGGCCGAGCCCTGCTTCCGGACGTAACCGCGGTCCTGGATGGTGGAGATGGTAGAGGCGTAGGTGGACGGGCGTCCTATGCCCTTCTTCTCCAGCTCTGCCGTCAGCGACGCTTCGGTGTACCGCGGCGGCGGCGAGGTTTCGTGGCCCACAGCGATGATGTCCGAGGCCTTGAGGGCATCGCCCTTGGCAACGTTGGGAAGGCGCCGGGCTTCGTCGGAGTCCTCGTCGCCGCGGGTCTCGTCCTTGCCTTCCTCATAGGCCGCAAGGAAGCCGGGGAACGTGATCACGGTGCCGGACGCGGAGAACTCGGCATCCCGCCCGTCCGCAGCCACCGCGCCCAGGCGGATGGTCGCCGTCGAGCCCTTGGCATCGCCCATCTGGGATGCAACGGTCCGCTTCCAGATCAGTTCGTACAGCCGGAACTCGTCGCCCGAGAGCTGTTTCGCCACCTGGGCGGGCGTGCGGAAGGAGTCACCGGCGGGACGGATGGCCTCGTGGGCTTCCTGCGCGTTGGCAGACTTGTTGGCGTACACGCGCGGGGACTGCGGAACGTACTCGGGGCCGTACAGCTCGGCAGCCTGCCGGCGGGCAGCGGTCACGGCTTCGTCGCTCAGCGCGGACGAGTCGGTACGCATATAGGTGATGTAGCCGTTTTCGTACAGCCGCTGGGCAACCTGCATGGTGCTCTTGGAGGAGAACCGCAGCTTGCGGCCCGCTTCCTGCTGCAGTGTGGAGGTGGTGAACGGCGCGGCCGGGCGGCGGGTGTACGGCTTGGTGTCCACGGAACGGACAGTGAACGAGGCATCCTGCAGCCCTGCTGCCAGCGACGTAGCCAGCTCCTCGTTGAGGTGCGCCACGTTCTTGGAGGTGAGGACGCCGTCGTCGTTGAAGTCGCGGCCGGTGGCCACCTTGGCGCCGTCAACAGCCGCGAGCTTGGCTTTGAAGGAGCCGGAATCCGCGCCGAACTGGCCGGTGAGGTCCCAGTAGGACGCCGCCTTGAACGCCATGCGTTCGCGTTCCCGGTCCACCACCATGCGGGTGACCACGGACTGCACACGGCCGGCGGACAGGCCGCGCGCCACCTTGCGCCACAGGACCGGGGAGATTTCGTAGCCGTACAGGCGGTCCAGGACGCGGCGGGTTTCCTGCGCGTCCACCAGCGCCGAATCGACGTCGCGCAGGTTGCCCATGGCGCGCTGGATGGCTTCCTTGGTGATTTCGCCGAACGTCATCCGGTACACCGGGACCTTGGGCTTGAGCACTTCCAGCAGGTGCCACGCGATGGCTTCGCCCTCGCGGTCCCCATCGGTTGCGAGGTAAAGTTCGTCGGCGTCTTTGAGCGCCGCCTTGAGCTCGGTCACCTTTTTCTTCTTGTCCGCGGACACCACGTAGTACGGCTTGAAGTCGTGCTCGATGTCCACGGCGAACTTGCCCACCGAGGTTTTCTTCAACTCTGCGGGGAGCTCGGACGGCTGCGGCAGGTCGCGGATGTGACCAATGGAGGCCTCAACGATGAAGCCCTCGCCGAGGTACTTGGCGATGGTCTTGCTCTTGGCCGGAGACTCCACAATCACGAGTTTCTTGCCGGTTTTGGCCTTGCTTGGCACGGTGCTCCTACAGAAAAAGGTTGCTGGGGCAGATGAGCCCATATTGGCCTAGTTCACCATATTTTGGAGAATTGTGCGCATTCCTGTGGAAAACCGGGGGCTGCAGGCAGGCGCCGCGGACGCCTAATCGGCAGCAGGAATAAGGAAGCCGTCGCGGACCAGGTTTTCCACATCGGCAAGCAGCGCACTCCGGAAGGTACCGGCGTCAAAACCGCCGTCCGGGCCATCTTCGACGGCACCCATACTGCCGCCCAGCAGGGCCTCCAGCGCACCGGCGATCTGCCCGGCGGACAGGTCGCCGTCGCACGCCGACACAAAGCCGGCCAGTTCCGTACTGAGCAGGTTGGTGCGGCGCAGCCCTGCCCCTTGGCGGAGCAGGATGACGCCCGGATGCTCCGCGCCCGGCCGCTGGTGCCGCTCCTCCGTGACGTCATCCGCCACCAGCAGGTGCGCGTCCTCAATGTCGTTGGCCGCCAGCCAGTCGCTGCGTTCGACGGCGGCGCCCAGGTGGGGGCCGATGGGCTGCTCGATGGGGTAGGTGATTTCCTCGAAGCGGCTGACCGCGACGTGTCCGCCAGTAACGGGACGCCGCAGCCAGACCATCCCGAAGCCGATCCCCTCCACCTGCCGGGATTCAAAGTCGGCGAGGTAGGCCTCATAGGCATCGCGGTAGTGCTGCCGGTCCCGGCCTTCCGACGCGTCCTGCAGCCACGTCTCGGCGTACTGTTCCGGGCTGACCTGTTCCCGCTGGATGAACCAGGCGTCCACGTCCGGACCGGCCCAGCTTTGCGGCCGCTCCTGCCACTCGGCGCCGGCCGGTACTTCCCAGTTGCCCAGCATTTGCGCCGTGCCGCCGGGGGCGAGCACGTCCGGCAGTGCCCTGACCAGCGAGGAGACGATCTCGTCGCCCGGCATCCCGCCGTCCCGGTAGGTGAACTGCTCCGCGGCTTCCTCCCCCGGACGCCGCGGGGTGATGACAAAGGGCGGGTTGGATACCACCAGGCCGAATTCCTCACCCGCCACCGGATCCAGGAGCGACCCGAGCCGGAGGCTCACCCGCTTCTCCAGCCGCGCCGGGTCAACAGAGAGGGCCTCGGCGTTGAGCAGGATGTTGAAGCGCGTGAAGGCCAGGGCCCGTTCGGAAATGTCGGTTGCCGTCACGTGCTCGCAGTGGTGGAGGAGGTGGAACGACTGGATCCCGCAGCCCGTACCGAGGTCCAGCGCCCGCTCCGTGTGCCGCCGGATGGTGGTCTGCACCAGTGTGGTGGACGCCTGGCCGATGCCCAGGACGTGGTCATGCCGCAGCACGCCCGGCTGCTGGTGGGCCGCAAGGTCGCTGGCCACCCACAGTTCGGCCCCGCCGCTGCCGTCCTCGTTCGCATCCCAGCCGTAGGGCCGCAGGTCCGCCTTGGCGGCCAGCCGTCCCGAGCCGGGAACGGGCTGCAGCAGCCCCAGCTCCAGCAGGCCCCCGGCGCGGATGCCCGGCAGGGCGGCGTCGAGCGTTTCCCGTTCCTGGGGTTCGGCCAGGAGCCACAGACGGACGACGGCGGCAAGCGCCGCTGCGCCCTCGTCCTCCCGGACGGCGCGCTCGGCAGCGAGCAGGGCAGGGATGGTCTGGTCCCGGTTCAACGCAGCCGACGCGGAGGGCCCGAGCAGCCGGGCGACGCCGTCGAGCGTGTAGCCAAGCCGGCGCAGGTCAGCGGCGAGCGCCGTGAGCAGTTCGGGAAGGTCGCTGCGCGGGGCGTCGGGCGTGTTGCCGGCGGTGAACTCGTAATGGGATCTAGGCACCGGACAAGTTTAGTCCGGCGGGATGTGCCGCCCGGGGCTGCGCCAGCCGGCAGTGCAGCCTGGTCCCGCCCAGGCGGTAGCGTGGAAGCATGCCTTCCCGACTTTCCTTCCTTCCGCGCGCCCGCCGCGGAACCGCTGTGCTGACATTCAGCGCCCCGGTGGCCGCGGCCCTTGCATTGGCCGCCTGCGCACCCCTGGTGTCCATCGAGAACGCGGACGTTCCGCAGTGGCGGGCCACCGCGCTGCCCACGGCTTCGGGAACGGTCCTGGCGGACGCCGGCAAGATCCTTAACCGGGACCGCATCATTGAGGAAGCGGCCAACGTTCCCGCAGGCCGCTACACGCTGACAGCCACCTGCGAAGGCGGCGGCAAGGCCTTTTTTGCGGTATCGCTGAACGGCGCCCAGCTGGTGGACCACGGCGCGGCCTGCAACGGCAGCAAGGAAACAACCCGGATCACACTGCCTGAGGCAGGCACCCTGAACATCAGCACCTCCAGCGTGGACGCTCCGCTGATCTACGCCTACCACCTGGTGCCTGCCGAATAGGGAGCGGTGGGGCTATGGCCCGCCGGCGCCGGCAGGCATAAAGTCGGATTATGCCCAGCGTGCGGAAAGCCTCCGCGCCCCGTCCCGTACGGACAGCACGGGCGCCGCTGGCACGGAAGCCGGCGGCCGCCGTCGTCCTGGGCATCGTGCTGGCAGCGGGAACGCTAAGCGGCTGCGAATATACGTACGACGACGGCCGGGACTGGTCCGCCCCGGCGGAGGCGACACCGCTCCCGGGTCCGGTGTTCACTCGTGACCCGCTGCGGCGGGATCCCGTGTCCGAAGCCGAGCTGGAGGGATGGATCTCAGAGACCCTCCCCGACACCCCGCAGACGGTGGTCCACGCGGGGGCCGGGCTGCTGGGCGCCGGGGAGGTGCGGACCGAAGCCACGCCGGTCCTCGGAACCGGCACCTATGCACTGGCCCTTGCCTGCCGGAGCCAGCGGCGGGTGACGTTTACCGTCCGCAGTGATGCGCTCACGCTGGTGGATCTTGGCCTCAGGTGCGGGGTCAACCGCGAAAACGTCATCTACCTCTCCGCGGAGACGGCCCTGACCATCACCGTTGAGGCTCGAACCGGAGCCAACTTTGCCTACCGCGTGCGGCGCCTTTGATCGCGCGCCGGGCGGCAGCTCCAGGGGTGTTCAGGCGGCGCAGCCCTCGGGACACCGCAGCGTTTCCGGACTGGCGGCGCACTCGGCGCAGTAGAGCGTGAGGGTGCGGCAGCTGGGGTTGGAGCAGTTTTCGAACTTGCTGGTGGGTGCTGAGCAGCGGGTGCATTCGCCGATGGTCTTGGCGTCCTCGCTGAACTCCAGGTGCATGCGCTTGTCGAAGACGTAGAGGGAGCCTTCCCAGAGGCCCTGGTCCTTGAAGGTTTCGCCGTACCGGACAATGCCGCCGTCCAGCTGGTAGACCTCTTTAAAGCCGCGGTTCACCATGAGGCTTGAGAGCACCTCGCAGCGGATCCCGCCCGTGCAGTAGGTGACCACGGGTTTGTCCTTGAGTTCGTCGTACTTGCCGGACTCCAGCTCCTTGATGAAGTCGTGGGTGGTGGCGACATCCGGGACCACGGCGTCCTTGAACCGGCCGATCTGGGCTTCGAACGCGTTCCGCCCGTCGAAGAACACCACCTCTTCCCCGCTCTGTTTCTTCGCGTCCACCAGCTCGTGCAGCTCTTCCGGCTTCAGGTGCTTGCCGCCGCCCACAACGCCGTTGGCGTCCACCGTGAGCTCGCCGGGAGCTCCGAAGGAGACGATCTCGTCGCGCACCTTGACGCTGAGCCTGGGGAAGTCGTGCGCGCCGCCATCGGACCATTTAACGTCGATGCCGTGGAAGCCCTTGTACTCCCGGGTGGTCTTGACGTACTGCTTCACGGCTCCGATTTCGCCGCCGACGGTGGCGTTGATGCCGTCCTTGGAGATGATGATGCGGCCGGTGAGGCCCAGCTTTTCGCAGAGGGCACGCTGCCAGAGACGCACCGCGTCCGGGTCCGCGATGGGGGTAAAGCCGTAAAAAAGGACAATTCGGTTCAAAGCCACGTATTTAAGGGTACCGGCTGGGGTTCCTGGACCGGATCGGCGCCTCCTGCATCACGATTGCATAAGCACTCCGCCGCCCACTGTTGCTGGCGATCGGGCTGGATTAGTGTTCAGTCATGAGCCCGGAAACCATGATTGAAGACATCACAGGCCTTCTTGAAGTGTGGGTGGCCGGCTGGGCCGGCTGCCGCGGATACCAGACGTCCACCGAGGGCCGCTTCCCCGCTGCGCTCCGGGCCGACACCAGCGGGGAATGGGAATTCTTCGCCTCCGACCCAACCCCGGAAGAGTTCGCGGCCTTGGCGGCCAAGACCGCCGAGGTCCCCGCCCGGGTGCTGACCATCCTGACCAACGACGTCGACCGCTACGCGGCGCTGGCCCGCCAGCACGGGCTGAACGTCACCTCCGACTCGCAAACCATGATGATCGTGGACATGGAAACGCAGGACGCCGAGGACCCCTGGCTTTCGGACGACGACCTGAAGCTGTACCTGTCCGAGCACAACCACGTCCACTACGCGGAAGTGCGCTCCGGCGACACTGTAGCCGCCAGCGGCCGGGTGTTCGTGGTGGGCGATACCGCCGTGTTCGACAAGATCATCACCGAACCGGGATTCCAGCGCCGCGGACTGGGCAGTTTCATCATGCGGGCCCTCGCTGCGCAGGCCTTCGAACACGACGTGGAGACCGGGTTGCTGCTGGCGTCCATTGACGGCCAAAAGCTGTATTCCCATCTGGGCTGGAGCATTGTCTCGCGGGTCCTGATGCTGTCGGCATCCCATGACGGTTCCGACCTTTCCCTGAGCTGACCCTCCTTCTTCGGCAGATCCAGCCGGTCCGGTTACCCCTTGGGCGAACCGGCCCGGCTGGCTCCGCGACGGGTGAAACAATGTTGGGGTGAACCCCCATGACTCCCTGATTCCCCTGCTGGGCCGCGGCCCGGATCCGGAACAGCTCCGTCATGTCCGCACCATCCCGGCCCGCGCCGCCCTGTACGAGCCGTGGCCGGACTGGCTGCACCCTGACTTGGCCGGGGCATACGGCTCGCTGGGCATCCAGGAGCCGTACCGGCACCAGGTGGAAGCGGCGAACATCGCCCACGACGGCGAACATGTGGTGGTGGCCACCGGGACAGCATCCGGAAAGTCGCTGGCCTACCAGCTGCCTGCGCTGGATGCCATCCACCGCTCGGAACTGCGCGTCCTCGCCGACCCCGGCAAGATTCACGACGGTGCGGTCGCCCTCTATCTCTCTCCCACCAAGGCGCTGGCCGCCGACCAGCTGAACGCGATTCGGGCACTGAAACTGCCCACGGTGAGGGCGGAAACGTACGACGGCGACACGGATCCTGCCTCCCGGCGCTGGATCCGGGACCACGCCAACTTCATCCTGGCCAACCCCGACATGCTGCACTTCGGCATCCTCCCCAACCACGCCTGGTGGGCCGGGTTCTTCCGCCGCCTCCGCTATGTGATCGTGGACGAAGCCCACAGCTACCGCGGGGTGTTCGGCTCCCACGTGGCCAACCTTATGCGGCGGCTGCGTCGCATCTGTGCCTACTACGGAGCCGGCACGTCCTTCCCCGAGCCCGTGTTTATTGCTGCGTCGGCCACCGCCTCCGATCCCGATGCCTCGTTCTCCAGGCTGATCGGCGCGCCCGTTAAGGCGGTCTCCCGGGATTGCTCGCCGCACGGCGCCACGACCGTGGCGTTCTGGGAACCTGCCCTCACCGAGGTCCGGGGCGAAAACGGTGCCAAGGAACGGCGCACGGCAGTGGCCGAAACAGCCGACCTGCTGGCCAACCTGGTGTCCGCCCAGGTCCGCACCATTGCCTTCATCAAATCGCGCCGCGGGGCCGAAACCATCTCCTCCATCACCAAGCGCCTGCTGGACGAGGTGGACCCGAGCCTGCCGCAGCGGGTGGCCGCCTACCGGTCCGGTTACCTCCCGGAGGAGCGCCGTGCGGTTGAGAAAGCCCTGCGGTCCGGCCGGCTCCTGGGAGTCTCCAGCACCTCCGCGCTGGAGCTGGGAATCGACATCTCCGGACTGGATGCCGTCCTGGTCGCAGGGTGGCCCGGAACCCGGGCTTCCCTTTTCCAGCAGATCGGGCGGGCCGGCAGGGCCGGGCAGGAGGCCATCGCCGCATTCGTTGCCAGCGACGACCCCCTGGACACGTTCCTGGTGAACCATCCGGAGGCGATCTTCGACGTGTCCGTTGAAGCCACCGTTTTCGACCCCTCCAACCCCTACGTCCTGGGTCCGCACCTGTGCGCCGCCGCGGCGGAACTACCGCTCGGCCCGGGCGAGCTGGACCTGTTCGGCAAAACAGCGGAAGGGCTCCTGGACAAGCTGGTGGCACAGGGCTACCTTCGACGGCGGCCTGCCGGGTGGTTCTGGACGCATTCCCAGAGCGCCGCTGCCATGGTCAACCTGCGGGCCGACGGCGGCGGTCCCGTCAGCATTGTCGACGCGGACACGGGTTCCCTCCTCGGGACCATGGATTCGCCGCAGACCCACTACCAGGCACACAACGGCGCGGTGTACATCCACCAGGGCGACAGCTATGTGGTGGAGGACCTGAACGAGGACGACCACTGCGTGGTGGTGCGCCGGGCCAACCCCGACTACTACACCACCGCGCGGGACGTTACCCAGATCGAGGTCCTGGAAACCCAGCGCACCATGCAGTGGGGCGACATAACAGTCCATTTCGGCGACGTGAAGGTGACTACCCAGGTGATCTCCTTCCAGCGCAAGGCACTGATCTCCAACGAAATCCTGGGCGAGGAACCATTGGAGCTCGGTGCCCGGGAACTGTTCACCAAGGCGGTGTGGTTCGTGGTGGACAACCGGTCCCTGACGGCAGCCGGGCTTATCGAAGCCCAGTTCCCCGGTGCCCTTCACGCGGCCGAACATGCGGCAATCGGTCTCCTCCCCCTGGTGGCGTCCAGCGACCGGTGGGACATCGGCGGTGTCTCGACTGCCCTGCACGCCGACACCGGAGTGCCCACCATCTTTGTGTACGACGGGCACCCCGGCGGCGCGGGGTTTGCTGAACGGGGTTTCGACAAGGCGAAGGTGTGGCTGGCTGCCACCCGGGATGCCATCAAAGCCTGTGAGTGCGAATCCGGCTGCCCGTCCTGCGTGCAGTCCCCCAAATGCGGGAACAAGAACAACCCGCTGGACAAGGACGCTGCCGTGACCCTCCTGGACGTCCTGTTGAAGGACGCGACCGAAAAGACCGCAGCTACCCAACCAAGCGCCGGCCTCCGGCCCGTCTAGGACGTGTTTGGCCGGTGGCAACCCGTCAGGCCAGGGTTGGGTGCCCGCCAAGGTGGGGAGCCCGCCAAGGTGGAGTGTCCGGCCAAGAGCGGTTCATGGCTAGGACGGGTGGATGCTAAGGCGGCGGTCCAGCCCGGGCCCGGCCGCTTGCCGGACCCAGCATGGACCGCTCCCTCAGCTCTGTCCTGACCTCGAGGATCTGTCCTGCGCTTTCCGCGCAGCTGAGGACGGCGGCCGCGTGCCGGGCAGCCACCTCTGCTGCCACCGTGCAGGGTTCACCGTCGGTGATTCCCCGCAGCGCATCAGCTCCGGCAAGGGCGGCAAGGTCAGCGGCCGAAGCTGCCCGACTGGCCAGCACTGCAGACTGGGCCAGGAGCAGCATCATGGCCATCACCATCATGACCACCAGTGCCAGGCCCGCGGCCAGGACAGTTCCGGAACCCCTTTCACCGGAATCCTCCTCCAACCCGGCCCACGACTCGTGCACCCCGCTCCGCACGGCAGCCCTCCTGCTCCGGCTCGTTCTCCAATCAGGCAATGGAACATAGGCCAGGCATCCACCGGTCACGTCCCATCCTCGCGATCAGCGGCCACGCCGGCCCGGAGCACGTCGACCTCAAGCACGGCGGGCTGCAGCGCGGTAGCGGTCTCGCTCCGGGTGGAAGCGCGGGCGGTAAGGGTCCACGGAATCGAGGAACCCAAGGGCCCGCCCACCCGGTCGGTGACCGTGATGCTGAACCAGCCGCCCTCGGCCGCGATCGAGGCCGATGCCGTGCCGCCGGCCAGGGTCCGGACTGTCCTTTCGACAGCCGCAGGATCCTCACCCCTGGCGAGGGCGCGGGCGCCGGCCCGTGCCCCCTCCTCAATCCGCAACTGCGTGACGCCTGCAGCAGCACCTGCCAGGAGCATGACCAGCAGAGCAACGACGGCGGGCAGGACGACAGCAAACTCGGCGGTTACCGCGCCGCGGGAATCATCAGCGTTCCTTCCGCCGGACATCACAGCCGTGGGGATTCCCCGGCTTCCGCGGCCCATGAGGAGCTTTCCGCCCCTCAACGGCTCGCATGCACTTGTCACGGCAGCGCCAGGGCTGTACGGATCAGTGTCAGCAGGAAACCGCGGACCTCGTCACTGCGGAGGATGAAGACCAGGAGCCCGGCCAGGCCCACGGCCGCGAGCGTGGCGATTGCGTATTCCGCTGTAGCCATGCCGGCTTCGGAACCCATCAGGCGCACGGCGCGGCCGCTGCTCGGTGCCAGGCTTGCGCCCGGATAGAGCTCCACGACGTTGGCCGGCAGGGTGCCCTCCGTCCGGTGGGGCCCCGTGCTGCGGCTACGGCTGCCGCTGTGTCCCCTCGGAGCAGGCCTGGAAGCGGCGGGAACGGCAGATCCGGCAAAGTAGCGGCGGTGGTGGTTCATGGACATGTGGTGTTTCCTTTCCTGGGGCCGGTGGTGTTGCCGGCTGTACCGACTCTTCCGGCCCCCCACTGGCGCGGTAAGGCTCCTGCTGCGCTAAGTGGATAAGCCCGGCCGCTGCGCTGGTGTGGAGGACAAGCTGATGTGGAGGACAAGACCGGACAGCGGGCCGGGATGGGCCGGGGCCCGCGTTTAGGAACCGGAAGGAAGCTCAGGAACCGCAAGGATTCAGGAACCGGAAGGAACCAGGGCCAGCAGCACGGGAACCACGCCTAGGCAGATGAACGCCGGAAGCGAACACAGGCCCAGCGGAACCACCAGCTTCACCCCCAGTGAGGCTGCGCGCTTCTCAGCGGCCCGGAACCGTTCGCGGCGGAGCCGGGCGGCCTGGGCGTACAGGATGGCCGACGACGGTGCACCGGTCAGTGCAGCAAATCCCAGGGCATCGCGCAGTTCAAGGATCTCGGGAAGGCGGACGGCCGAGCTGCGCCAGGCGGTGTCCCAGTCGGCGCCGATGGCCAGGGCTGAGACAACAGGCCGGAGCGAATCGCTGTACCGGGCCGAAGCCGAGGCTGCCACCAGTTCAAGGCTGCGCCCAATGCTGGACCCTGCGTCAAGCATCGCGGCGACCAGTTCGAGCATCATGGCCGTGTCCTTGAGACCGGGCCCTCCCCGGTTCCGCGTGGCACTCGCCGTCTGTTCCACACGCCCAGCCCCGTCCCCGGCCAGAGGCAGGCTGCGCAGGCGCTTCCTTGCCGCCCCGGGTCCGGCACAAACGAGGCAGGCAGCTGCGGCGAGCACCAGGAAGACGGCCAAGGCCAGGGCGTAGTTCCCGGTCATGGCACCCCAGCGCCGGCTGCCGCCGCGACAAGCCGCGCCGACCAGACCCTTCCGGCCACGGTGAGCGCGACCCCGGCTGCCAGTGCTGCCAGCCCTAGGGGTGTGCCGAGCAGGATGGCGAGCGGGTCCACCCCCAGAGCCGCTCCGAGCCCCAGCCCCATGAGTGGAAGCCAGGTCAGGAGGCTCACTGTGGCCTTGGGACCGGCGAGGGCGGTCTGCCGTGCTGCGTCGGCGTCGTCCTCCACTTCCAGCTGGGCGGCGAACCGGGTGAGCACGTCCGCAAGGGGACATCCGCTTGCTTCGGCGATGTCCAGGCAGGCGGCCAGCTCCGACCAGATCCGGGTCTCCCGGTCCCCGCCGGCAGGCGCGGCTGGCAGCGTCCGCCGGATTGCGTCCGATACCGGGGTACCCCCGGCCGCCGCCGCGCGGGCAGAGCCGAGCACGGCGACTGACCCGGCGGACAACGCGCCGGAGGGGTGCTGCCGCGGGGATGGTGGGAAGCGGGGCGCCGCGGATGCGGGCAGGTGCGATGGCTGTTCGTGGCCGGGAGCCCCGTACACCACCCACAGTTCGTCCCACAGCCGGGCAGGGGTCCGCCCGCCTTTGAGCAGCGCCGCGAGTTGCTGGACCACGAGGGTCATAGGCGACCCCCGCATCATTTTCCCTTTCCTGGCTGCAGGCCTGGCCCGCGAAAAAATCCGCATTCCCATGGAAGCGGATGCGGGAGCCGAACCCTGACCTGCGGCACGGCGCAGCCGGCCCGGAGCCCCGTACGGCGGCTTGAGCAACAGCACCGCAGCAAGGCTCAGGGCCGCGGCCAGGAGGAAAATCACGCGAGACTCTCCGGGTCCAGTCCCAGCCGGGCTGCCAGTGCGGGCCACGCCGGACCAACACCGGGCGCGGCAACCCCCGGCCCGGGAATCCCCGCCGGCCCGGCAACGCCCGCAGCCGTTCCCAGCGCCGGGACCACAGCAAGCCCGTCTGGACCATCACCGATCAGGCCCAGGCACGTTACCTCCCGGCCCCGGCGTGTCCGTTCTACGTGGATGACCACGTCGAGGGCGCTGGATGCCTGGAGCCGCACGGCATCAGGACCCAGCCCGGCCAGGGCGCCCAGGGCTGTCAGCCGGGCCGGAACAGCGGTGGCAGTGTTGGCATGGATTGTTCCGCCCCCGCCACTGTGTCCGGTGTTCATGGCAGTCAGAAGCTCCCGGACCTCCGCGCCGCGGCATTCACCCACCACCAGCCGGTCAGGGCGCATGCGCAGGGCCTGCCTGACCAGTTCGCCGAGGTCCACCTCGCCGCCGCCTTCAAGGTTCCCGTGGCGGGATTCCAGGGACACCACATGCGGATGGACGGGGTTCAGCTCGGACGCGTCCTCGATCAGGACCAGCCGCTCCTCCGGGGAGCACAAGCCCAGCAGGGTGGAGAGCAAGGTGGTCTTCCCGGATCCGGTGGCGCCGCTGATCAGGAAACTCAGCCTGTGCTCGACGACCCTCTCCAGGACAGCCTGCATCTGCGGGCCGAACATTCCGGCCGTGCCGAGTTCGTCCATGGTGAACACCCGTTCCCGCCGGATCCTGACGCTGAGTAGGGTCCCCGCCGTGGAGACCGGCGGGAGCACGGCGTGGACGCGGTAGCCGCCTGCCAGCCGCACATCCACGCAGGGCGAGCCGTCGTCCAGCCTGCGCCCGCCCGCCGCGACCAGCCTGCAGGCCAGTGCCCGCAGCTGGGTTTCACTGTCGAAAGCCACCGGCGTCCGCTCGATGCCGCGGCCCCTGTCCACCCAGACGGAATCAGGAGCGTTGACGAAAATGTCCGTGGCGGCAGGGTCCCGCGTGAGTTCCTGCAGCGGCCCCAGCCCGTTGAGTTCCGCGCTGATCCGTTCCGCAGCGGCGAGGGAACCGGCGGTGCCCAAAAGCTTGCCGGTGGCCTGCACAGCGGCGGCCACCCGCGAAGGCGTGACCGCCCCGGCCTCAGCCATCATGGACTCGCGGACCGATTCCAGAAGGCCGGCGTCCACGGTGCGCCTGCTGCGGAAATCCTGCTCGCGGCCGTCCCGCCTGCGGCCGCCCAAACCTGTTTCCAGTCCGGGCTGTTGCCTCATGCCGGCCCTCCCACCGGCATATCGTCACCGAGCAGGTCGAGGACCGACGCGGCAAAGTGGCGGACGCCCCGCCGCTTGCCGAGGTCCAGGAGCCGCCCGGATTCCGTGGCTGCGGCCACACCGCGCAGTTCGGGCACCCGGCCCTGGACAGGCAGTCCAATCGCCTCGGAGAGCAGCGAGCCGTCCAGCGCTGCGCCGGGTTTCCCCCGGACCAGGAGGGCAGCCTCAACCGGCGGAAATTCCTGCAGCAGCCGCACGGCCGCCACGGCTGCCTTGAGCTGCGCGGGAACCACGAGCAAAATACGGTCGCAGTCCCAGGCAAAGGCCTGCAGCGGCTCTGTCCTGCGCCCGATGTCCACCACCACCAGTTCATAACCCCGCCGGGCAGCGTCGAGTACTCCCACGGTGGTAGCAGCGGCGACCGGAGCCGGCTGGTCCCTGCTGGCGGGCCATGACAGGAACGAGAACCCGCCGGCTATGGGCAGGGAGTCCGACAACTGTGCCGGGTCGATGCTGCCCCTCGCCTCGGCGAGATCGGGCCAGCGCAGCCCCGGGTTTTCCTCTGCAGCGATGGCGAGTTCCAGGCCGCCGCCCCAGGGATCGCCGTCAACGAGCAGCACGCGCACTCCCAGGCCTGCCGCTGCCTGCGCTATCCAAACGGCAGCAGTGGTTGCGCCGGCACCGCCGCACCCGCCGGTCACGCCGAGGACCAGCCCTCCCGGGCCGGGCGATTTGGACCGGCTGAGGTGGTCAGCCAACCACGCCGCCGCGTCCGGCAGGACGGCAACCCGTTCTGCTCCCAAGGCTGCGGCGAGGTGCCACAGGCTGTCGCCTTCACCGTCGAGGCCCACCAGGACCGCGGGTGCCCGGCGCCGCGGGGGCAGCTCGCGGATGTCGCTCCCCACCAAAACTGCGCCGGCCCCGTCCCAGTGCCTGCTGGCCCCGGCAGCGTCAGCCGCGACCCGAAGATGCGCTCCGGCGGCGGCAACAATCCGCTCCACCTCGGCCCGGAGAAACGCCGACGACGTCACCAGGAGCACGTCATCGGAACCCTCCGGCAACCAGGAATCGGCCCTGTCCCCTGGACCTGCCTCTCCGGGACTGAATATTCCCAGCTGTCCCGCCCCGGAAGGCCGCAGCTTTCCGCCGCCGGAACTGCCCTGCTCGGTGTGGGAAGGGGTCAACTGGTGCCTGCTCATGGGGCCACTCTTCACGGCCGGCCGAAGCCACGTAAGGGATCACGGCCGCTATGTGGAAAAGCCCGACGAGGCAGTCATCCGGAAGCCACACCGTCAGCGGGGCCGCCGGAAAACAGGGCACAATTGGACCATGTACCTGCTGCTCGCCGCCCACCCCGACGGCGTGGCCCTGCAGGAGCTGACGCAGGCCGGACTCCCCCAGCCAGCCAACCCCGAACCGCGCCTTGTGGACCGAAGCGGCCTGGCCGCCGTCGTCCGCGATCTGGAAACGAGGCGGCCCGGCGGGCAGCCGCCCCGCTGGATCTGGCACCGCACCCGGGACTGGTATCCGGACCTGCTCGCGGCCGGCGTGGAGCTGGAGCGGTGCTACGACATCAGCCTCTGTGGGAACATCCTGGCCTTTTCGCAGTTCAGTGCCCACACCGAGTACGCGCGCAACGCCGTCAGGATGCCGGTGGATGATCCGTTGCTCCCGCCAAAGGCGCTCCTGCCGCCCCGTCCGCCGGCGGAGCAGGGCGCCTTGTTCGACGAACCCGAGACCGGTCCCGCACCGCGGTACACCCCGGACGAACTCCGGTCCGAATACGCCGCCCAGCAGGATGCCCTGGCGGCGGCGGACACCGGGGAGAACCGGCGCAGCCGGCTGCAGCTGCTGCTGGCCGCTGAATCCGCCGGCGCCATGATCGCCGCGGAAATGCAGCATACCGGCGTCCCATGGAGGGAGGATCTGCACGAGAAGATCCTCGTTGAGTACCTGGGGCCCCGCCCGCCCGCGGGCCAGCGGCCGGCCCGGCTGGAGGCGCTGAACTCGGAGCTCCGTGAGCTGCTGAACTCGCCCACGCTGAACCCCGATTCCCCGCAGGACCTGATGCGCGCCCTGCACCGCAACGGAATCGAGGTGAACAGCACCCGAAAGTGGGAGCTGAAGGAATCGAACCACCCGGCCATCGGGCCACTGCTGGAGTACAAGAAGCTGTCCCGGCTGCACACCGCCAACGGCTGGGCGTGGCTTGACGCGTGGGTTGCCGGCGGCAGGTTCCGGCCCGAATACGTGGTGGGCGGGGTGGTATCCGGCCGCTGGGCCTCCCGCGGGGGCGGCGCCCTGCAGATCCCCCGCCAGGTCCGCGGTGCCGTGCACGCCGATCCGGGCCACAAGCTGATCGTCGCGGACGCCTCACAGCTGGAGCCGCGCGTGCTGGTTGCATTGGCCAGGGACGCCGTCATGGCTGAGGCTGCCCGGGACCAGGACCTGTATGCAGGCATCGCCGCCAAGGGGTTCGGCGGTGACCGGGCGAAGGCGAAGGTGGCCCTGCTGGGTGCCATGTACGGCGCCACCTCGGGCGAATCCGGCCGCCTGATGCCCCAGTTGGCACGGACCTATCCGCGTGCGGTGGACTTCGTGGAACGCGCGGCGCGCGCCGGCGAATCAGGCGGCACCGTGACCACGCGGCTGGGCCGCAGCAGCCCGCCGCCGTCGGAGCGATGGTTGCAGAGCCAGCGCTCCACCACCGCGGAGGAGCAGCGCCGTGCAGAGTCCATTGCCCGGTCCCGGGGCCGCTTCACGCGGAACTTCGTGGTCCAGGGCTCGGCGGCAGACTGGGCGGCGTGCTGGCTTGCCGAATTACGACGACGGCTGCGCAGCCTCCGCACGGAAGGCACCGTGGGTGCCGAACTGGTCTTTTTCCTCCACGACGAGGTGATGGTCCACGCGCCCGCAGAGAAAGTGGGCGCCTGCATCAAGGCCATCGAAGACGCGGCCAGCGCGGCCAAGGAGTTGCTGTTCGGCCCCATCCCGGTTGAGTTTCCGGTCAGCGTGGCCGTGGTTGATTCCTACGACCACGCAAAGTAACTGGCTGCACGGCCCTCAGTTAAGGAAAAGTAACCTACCCGGCAGTAGCTCGACGGGCAGCGTGACGGACGTTACAGTTCATACCGGTGACTGAGGCAGATCGGCGCCAAAGATGATGCAAAGACGCATACCCAGGGGAGGTCCGGCATATGGCGGGCAGGTTTGAAATTCATCGAGTTGGAGACGAGTCGTACCGGCTGCGGCTCACGGACGCTGAAGGCAACATTGTTGCCGTTTCACCCAACTTCAAGTCGCTGAACACACTGGTTGACGGCATCAAGGCGATGCGGGAGAACGCAGCAACAGGCGTAGTGGTGGACCTGCGGCAGCAGCAAGCCTAAGCCTGGAGTTTTACGGGCGCCCGGCACCATAACGGGCGCCCGCACCAGACCGGGCAGCCGCGCTCAAAGGCGCGCGTGGCTCCCTTACTCTTTACACCCCCATCGGATGCAGGCGGTTCCGGTCCCACGGAACGGACCAGCCAAGCTGGTCGAAAAGCCCGCTCAGGACAATCCCGGTAAACCCCCACACCACCACGCCGTTGACGGTAAAGGCGGGGCTGTCGAAGGTCCGGCCGGCCCGGTGGACGGTAGCCATCACCCGGTTGTCCGGATCCAGCAGGTCCCGGACGGGGATCCTGAAAACCTGCGAGGATTCCGCGTAGTCCACCACCCGCACGGGTGACGGGGACCGCCACCAGCCCAGCACTGGTGTTACCAGGAAATTGCTGTGAGCCAGGCCGAGCTGCTGGAGTGTGCCCAGGACTTCGACCCCGTCTGACTCGAGCCCGGTTTCCTCTACTGCTTCCCGGAGCGCTGCCTGCACGGCAGTTTCGTTGGCATCGATGCTGCCGCCGGGAAACGCCACCTGCCCCGGGTGCGATCCCAGGGTGTGGGCCCGTTCCAGGAGCAGCACATCGAGGTCGGCGGGCGCCAGCGGCTTGCCGGAGGTGGCCGGAACATCGTCCAGCGCGCCGAAGAGCATCAGGACGGCAGCCTTGCGCGCCCGCTCCTCGTCCACCGTCAGGGCAGCCCATCGGGGGTCAGGGGCGGCGGCTGACCCGGATTCGGCCCGGCGCGCCAGTTCCAGAAGGTCTTCGCGGGCGCTCACAGGGTCCGCTTCCGGGAGGCCATCCTGATTTCGGCGGCACGGTGGGTTTCAGCGAGCAGCTCCGCCAACAGCGCCTCGCTGCCGGGTGCGAGCTCGTACTTGAGGAGTTTGGCCGCCTTCACCGGATCCGTTTCGCCCATGCCGTAACTGGGGCACCAGTTGGCCACCGGGCACGACCCGCACGCCGGTTTCCGGGAGTGGCAGACGCGCCGGCCGTGGAACACCACGCGGTGCGAAAGCATGGTCCAGTCCTTCGGCTCGAAGAGTTCGGCCACATCAGACTCGATCTGCACCGGGTCTTCCGATTGCGTCCAGCCGAACCTGCGGGCCAGCCGTCCGAAGTGGGTGTCCACCGTGATGCCGGGGATGCCGAACGCGTTCCCGAGCACCACGTTGGCGGTCTTGCGTCCAACCCCCGGAAGGGTGACAAGGTCCTCGAGCCGGCCGGGCACCACGCCATTGAACTCGTCCACCAGCCGGGTGGCCAGTGCGATGAGGTTCCGGGACTTGGCCCGGAAGAAGCCGGTGGGCTTGATGATCTCTTCGAGCCGGGAGGGGTCGGCCTCGGCCATGGCCCGCGCGTCCGGGTACTTCTGGAAGAGCAGCGGCGTGATTTGGTTGACCGTCACATCCGTGGTCTGGGCCGACAGCACGGTAGCCACCAGCAGCTCGAAAGGGTTGGTGAAATCCAGCTCCGCGTGTGCGTACGGGTACTTTTCGGCCAAAGCCCTGTTGATGCGCCGCGCCCGCCGCTTCAGGGCGAGCACCGACTCGGAGGAAACCACCGGCATGCCGGCGGCTTGGCCGGCGGCAGCCTTCCCTCCGCCGGCCTTGGCCCGGGGCGCGGCCATGGGCGTTAGCCGCGCTCGATGTTGCTGAGGTCCCGCAGGACGCCCAGCCGCCCGTCGGTGTGCTGGACCAGGAACTCGTGGCCGCGGTCCTCAAGGGCAAGGACCCACCCGCCCGGCTCAATAACGAAGGCCGGGGCCCCGGTGCGGGGGTCGTAGGCGGTACGGTGCTGGGCGACAGCGAACCAGAACGCCTCATGGATGGGCAGTTCGTCCGATTCGCCGTGCCGGCTGGCAGGGTCCACGGTGGCCCCAATGGGTTCCTCGGAGCGGACCTGCTGATGGACGGCAGTTGCCGCCGGCGGTTCCCACGTGCTCCTCGCCGCGGAGGCAGCCAGCTGGGCGCCGCCGTCGTGATGGGACATCGCGGATGAACCGCCTGCCCCGGCACCTACGGGCACATCCCCGAACTGCGTCTCTTCTGCGGCAGGCGCGGAGGCGGGACGGACGACGTCGGCTGCCTGGGTTGGCGGGCCGGCGTCAACTTCGGGCGCCCGGTCGGACACTTCGGGGGCGGTGGATACAGGACCACCAGCAGCGGGTCCGCCCGCCGCAGCGACGCCGGCGGATGGGACGGCGGCGGTAGCAGGTGAATGCGGCGCGGCTGCCGTGGGAACGGCCGCAGTGGCCGGTGCATGATGGGTGGGTCCGGGCTGGACGGCCGAGGATCCGGCGCCGGCACCGCCGAACAGCTTTCCGCCGGCAGCGCCCAGCAGCTTCCCGCCGCCGGGCTTGGACGCGGACTCGGGCTTGGGCTGCTTGGGTGCACGGGGCTTCTGGACCGGGGCGGCTGCCTCACGGGCCACCACATGCGCCGGCACCTCAGCGCGGTCCTTGAAATCGCCCGAAAGGTACGGCAGGAAGCGGCCCAGGACCGTTGCAGCGAACAGGATCAGGGAGCCGATCAGGCCCACCAGCAGGCTGGGCACGTACGCGCCTGCCACGGACAAAAAGAAGAAGGCGACGGCGAAGCAGGCCACCACCGACGCGAACTGGTCGATGGAGAGGGAGCCGATGCGGATTTTGGTGGCGGGTGCCAGCCTGCGCGCGGCAAAAAGGGCGCTGACGATGAGGGGAAGGATGATGCCCAATCCCAGGAAGAAGAGGTTGTTCAGGTTCCACAGGTTGTAGCGGCCGCCGAAGATGGGCAGCAGCGAAGCGATGAACAGGATGAGGGTGGCGGCAAACACGGCCAGGTCCCGCACGGTGAACGGACCGAGCACTGCCTGGTTGGCGTCCTTGGCAAGGCCTGCCGGCTTCCCTTCGGACGTGGCCTGCTGGCCTGCCCCGGTGGCGGGTCCGGCGGCGCCGGAACCTGCCGCGGTATCAGGGCCGGTCTTCTGGCCAAAGCTTTGCTGGTTCATTCTGTTCTCCTTAGCGTGGCGGCACCGGGGCCGGCATGGCCCCGATATCGTGCCGTCGTAACACCGGTTCCGCCGCGGCCACGCGCAGTTGCGCCTGTCCACAGCGGTCCGAAGTGAAGTCACAATTCCATTTCAGCCTAGTCAACAGCCGGGCTGATCACTAGCTGAACGGCGCCGCCGGGGGCGTCCTCCCGACGGCGGGCCCAACCATTCACCGCTTAATGGACGCCGCTCGCGGGTACGTCTGTGACAGGGCACACATGTATGTCCGGGCAAGCATTAGTCTTGATTCCGGAACAGCTCTTTGCGGTATGTCCGTGATCGGCCGGTGCCCAACGTCGTGCGTGCGGCGGAGCCCGGCCGGCAGCCACCATGCCGCGCAGCAAAGATCGATGAATGATGAGGTTCACATGTCCCAGGACACTCCAAGCTCCACGGCCACCGTTCCCGCAGGCTCGGCACAGCAGGGCGATGCCTTTGAAAACCTGCTCCATGAGACCCGGACCTTCCCGCCTTCGCCGGAGTTCGCGGCCAACGCGGTTGTCACCGCCGAGGAGTACCAGGAGGCCGACGCCGACCGGCCGGCTTTCTGGGCGAAGCAGGCGCGGGAGCTGCTCACCTGGAGCAAGGACTTCGACGAGGCGCTGGACTGGTCCAACCCGCCGTTCGCCAAATGGTTCGTGGGCGGCGAGGTCAACGCCGCGTACAACGCGCTGGACCGGCACGTTGAGAACGGCCGGGGCGACCGGGTGGCCATCCACTTCGAGGGCGAACCCGGCGATACCCGCTCCTACACCTACGCGCAGCTGACCGAGGAAGTAAAGAAGGCAGCCAACGCCTTCGAATCCCTGGGCGTGGCCAAGGGTGACCGGGTGGCCGTCTACCTGCCGATGATCCCCGAAGCGGTCATCACGCTGCTGGCCTGCGCCCGGATCGGCGCCGTTCACTCGGTGGTGTTCGGCGGGTTCTCCGCCGACGCGCTCCGCTCCCGCATCGATGACGCCGAAGCCAAACTCGTGGTCACCGCCGACGGCACCTACCGCCGCGGCAAGCCCAGCGCCCTGAAACCCGCCGTGGATGAAGCCCTCGCCAAGGCCGGCCACACGGTGCAGAACGTGGTGGTGGTCAAGCGCAACGGTCAGGACGTGGACTGGACCGAGGGCCGGGACCACTGGTGGGCCGACACCGTCGAGGCAGCCTCCATCGAGCACACCGCCGTCGGGCATGACTCCGAGCACCCGCTGTTCATCCTCTACACCTCCGGGACCACCGGAAAGCCGAAGGGCATCCTGCACACCACCGGCGGATACCTCACCCAGACCGCCTACACCCACAAGGCTGTGTTCGACCTGCACCCGGACACTGACGTCTACTGGTGCACGGCCGACGTCGGCTGGGTCACCGGCCACTCCTACGTCACCTACGCCCCGCTGATCAACGGCGCGACCCAGGTCATGTACGAGGGCACCCCGGACTCCCCGCACCAGGGCCGCTGGTGGGAGATCATCGAAAAGTACAAGGTCTCCATCCTCTACACCGCGCCCACCGCGATCAGGACGTTCATGAAGTGGGGCCGGGAGATCCCGGACAAGTACGACCTCACCTCCCTCCGCGTGCTCGGCTCCGTGGGCGAACCCATCAACCCCGAAGCCTGGATGTGGTACCGGAACGTCATCGGCGGGGACAAGACCCCCATCGTGGACACCTGGTGGCAGACCGAAACCGGCGCCCAGATGATCGCCCCGCTGCCCGGCGTCACCGCCGCCAAACCCGGCTCCGCCCAGGTCCCGCTGCCCGGCATCGCCGTGGACGTCGTGGACGAAATGGGCGAATCGGTACCCAACGGCCACGGCGGGTTCCTGGTGATCCGCGAACCCTGGCCCGCGATGCTCCGCGGGATCTGGGGCGATCCGGAACGCTTCAAGGACACCTACTGGTCCCGTTTCGAGACCATGTACTTCGCCGGCGACGGTGCCAAGAAGGACGAAGACGGGGACGTCTGGCTGCTGGGCCGGGTGGACGATGTCATGAACGTCTCCGGCCACCGGCTCTCCACCACCGAAATCGAATCCGCCCTGGTCTCCCACCCCGCCGTGGCCGAAGCCGCCGTCGTCGGAGCCGCAGACGAAACCACCGGCCAGGCCGTCGTCGCGTTCGTCATCCTCCGTGGCGACGCGGTCAACGGCGGCGACGACACCGTCCAGGAACTCCGGAACCACGTGGGCAAGGAAATCGGACCCATCGCCAAACCGAAGAACATCCTGGTGGTCCCCGAACTGCCCAAGACCCGGTCCGGCAAAATCATGCGCCGCCTCCTCAAGGACGTCGCAGAAGGCCGCGACCCCGGCGACGCCACCACCCTCTCCGATCCGACGATCATGCAACAGATCGCCCAGTCGCTCAGGAAATAGAAGTCCCCGCGACGACGGCGCTGCCCACTCGGTGGGCGGCGCCGTCGCCGTATGCTGGGAGCAGCCCCGTCGCCTGCCCCGAAGGAACCGCCCGAATGCTCGCCGTCGCACGCCACCAGGCCATTTTGGACGCCCTCCAGCGCGAACGCGTGGTCAGGGTCTCAGACCTGGCCCAGCAGCTGGGGGTATCGCTGATGACTGTGCGGCGGGACATTGAGGTGCTTGAAGAGGGCGGGCGCCTTGAGCGCATCCACGGCGGCGCCAAGGTCCCGGGTGACACCAGCACGCATGAGCCGGGATTCGACCTGAAGTCCACACAGCTGACCGACGAGAAAAAGGCGATCGCGATTGAGGCGGCCAGCCTCGTGCAGGAGGGCATGGCGGTGGGCCTGAGCGCCGGAACCACCACGTGGGCACTGGCCAAGGAACTCACCGGGGGGCCACGGATCACTGTTGTCACCAACTCGGTACGCATCGCGGATCTGTTCCACCACGCCGCGTCCGCTGGCTCCGCCCGCTATGCGTCCACCGTCATCCTGATTGGCGGCGAGCGCACGCCGTCGGATGCGCTGGTGGGCCCCATCGCCACCGGCGCCCTGAAGCAGCTGCACCTGGACGTTTTGTTCCTCGGCGTCCATGGCATGGATGCCGACGCCGGGTTCACCACCCCCAACCTTCTGGAGGCGGAAACGGACCGCGCCTTCGTGGCGGCTGCGCGCAAGACTGTGGTCCTGGCTGACCACACCAAGTGGGGCCTGCTGGGCATCAGTTCCATCGCTTCCCTGGAGGAAGTCGACGAAGTCATCAGCGACGAAGGCCTCAGTCCGGAGGCTCAGCGCATCCTGCAGGAACGGGTGGGCCGGCTGAGGCTCGCTGGCCTCTAACCAAACCCTTTAGGGGCAGCCGCAGGATTGGCGGATGTGCAGTTTCGTGGGGAAGATCCGGTGCTGCGGCTTTTCCCCGCGGCTGGCTCCCACCAGTGCCGCCACCGCGGCTTCCGCCATCACGGCCACCGGCTGCTCCACTGTGGTCAGCGGGGGCCAGGAGTATTCGGATTCGGCGGAACCGTCGAAGGAAGCTACCGCAATTTCGCCGGGGATGGACAGCCCTGCTTCGTGCACTGCCCGCAACAGGCCGATCGCCTGCATGTCGGACGTGGCGAAGATCGCCGTCGGCCGGTTGACGGAAGCCAGCAGCCGCTGGCCGGCAAGGTAGCCGCCGGGCCGGGTGAAGGGATGGTAGACAATCGGCCCTTCGGGCAGGCCCGCGTCCTGCAGAGCCTCCCGCCAACCCACTTCACGGCCGTCGGTATTGCCGGAAACATTGGTGCCCATGGCCAGGCCGATATTGGTGTGCCCGTGGCTGATCAGGTGTTCAACGGCCATCCTGGCGCCCGCCGCGAGATCCACTCCGATGCTGTTGAACCCCGGCGCATCCCGCTCCTGGTTGAGCAGGACCGAGGGAATGTCCGCCGTTTCCAGGACCTCCAGATCCGGTTCGAAAAGGACGCTGGCCAGGAGCACCCCGTCCACTTGCCGGGCGGCAAGGTTGCGGATATTCCGCCGCTCCTTGGCCAGGTTCCCGTCCGAGTTGCTCAACACCAGGGCATATCCCAGTTCTGCCGCGGCATCCTCCACGGCATGGGAGAAAAGCGAGAAGAACGGGTTGGAAATATCCGGAACCACAAGCCCGAGCGTCTCGCTGGAGCCCAGCTTGAGCGCACGGGCCGCCGCGTTGGGACGGTAACCCAGGACGCGGATGGCGTCCTGGACCTTGGCTTCGGTGGCAGGCGCCACCTTCTTGGGCCCGCCGTTGACAACGTAACTAACGACGGCGGTGCTCACGCCGGCGTATCGCGCCACGTCCTTGCGCGTCACGGGGCCCCGTGTGGCCTGCGTTGCCGGAGAAGTCATGCTGTCCATGTTAGGTACAAGTACCCGGCGCATCGCCGAAGTCACGGATGGGAAGCCGTGCGCCGCTTTGCAAAGCCGACTGGTGCGCCACGATTCCGGGGAGGGTGAAGCGGGCCGCCACCCAGGCGTTCACCGGCGGCAGGGTGCGGTTGTTGACGGCCGTGACGAAGTCATCCACCAGGAAGTGGTGGCTTCCCTCGTGCCCGTTCGGCGCTCCCCGGAACTCCTGCGGAAGCCGTTCCGGGTCGTGGACCGGTGCCAGGCCGGAGACGAAGGCGTCCCTCAGCTCGGGCGCTACATTGGCGAGCGACGGGTCGTCCAGGGAAATACTGGGCCGGGTCTCGAGTTGCTCGGAGATGTCGTGGACGTTGCGCTTGTCCTGCCACACGGTGACTTTCGCGAGCTGTTCGAAGCTGGCCTCGGTGCCGAAGAACCGGAACCGGGACTCCCGGATGTGTGAGGGGTAGCCCACCCGGCGCATCTCGTTGGTGCGCATGACCCCGCCGTCGTTCAGCTCAAAGAGGGCCGTGGCATTGGAGAAGTCGTTGCCGAACATGCTGACGTCCTTGTCAAAGACGCCGTCGTTGCGGTCATCCCTGACTCCGACGCAGCTGACGCTGACCGCATGGGCGGGAACGGCACCGAGTACTCCGCCCACGGCGTGGGTTGGATAGAGCATGGGCGGGTAGCTGGCTGTTTCCTTCCAGCGGTCCCCGCCGCTGTACTGGTAGGCCTCGTAGAAGCCGAGGTCCATGTCGTGGACGTAGTCGCCTTCGGCATAGAAAATCCGGCCGAACTTCCCCTCAGCGAGCTGCTTGCGCGCATAGACGGTGGCGGGGTTGTAGTAGCTGGTCTCCCCCATCATGTAGACCAGCCCGGTGTCACGGACAGCCTCGATGATGCGGGCAATCTCGTCCTCGGAAACAGCCATCGGGACGGCCGAGTACACGTGCTTGCCGGCGCGGAGGGCCTGCTCCACCAGCGGACCGTGCGTCCAGCGCTGGGTGAAGATGGCCACGGCGTCGACGTCGGAGGCCAGGAGCTCCTCAAAGCTTGCCTGTGACCCGGCCAGCCCATAGCGGTCCACCGCTTCCGCAGCCCGCTCCGGAAGCTCGTCCACCACGTGGACGGCACTGACGCCGGGGTGGAGGTTGAACAGGTGGGCGAACTGGCTGCCAAACTGGCCGGCTCCTACTACGCCGATTGAGAACGTCATTGTCTTCCTTCCGGGAAGTTTTGGCAGCACCGGGCAAGCGCTGTCCTTCGGGAAGGCAAGTGTTTCACCCGCATCTACTCGAGTCAACAGACCATCAAATGGAAAATGCCTGTTACATCCGAGGAAAAACAAAAGCTTGCTGCGGCCAATCTACTCGTGTAGATTACATCCCGGTTGTTACTCACATCACAGTCAGGAAAGGGTCGAAGATGACCACCCTTGCCAAACACCCCGGATCGGCTCCGCCGGCAGCGGCTTCGCCCAAGCCGCAAGGCAGCTACCGCCGGTTCGGGGACCTCAGGATTGCACTGCTCTTCATCGCCCCGGCGCTCATCGGGTTCGTCTTTTTCTACGTCGTGCCAACCATCCGCGGCATCTACCTGAGCTTCACGGAATACAACATCCTCGGTGATCCGGAATGGATCGGCCTGGACAACTACACGGCCATCGCCAAGGATCCGCTGTTCTGGAATTCCCTCGCCGTTACAGGACAGTACGTCTTCCTGAATATCCTCCTCCAGACGGCCCTGGCCCTGGGCCTGGCCCTCCTGATGCACCAGGTGGCAAAGTCCACGATCATCCGCGGGGCACTGCTGCTGCCGTACCTGATGTCCAACGTCATCGCCGCACTGTTGTGGTTCTGGATGCTGGACTACCAGATCGGCGTGGTGAACCAGTTCATCGAGTGGAGCGGGCTGCCCCGGATCGCCTTTTTCGGCAGCGAGGAGTGGGCCATTCCCACCCAGGCCCTGATCAATACCTGGCGCCATATGGGCTACACGGCACTGCTGATCTTTGCCGGGCTGCAGGCCATCCCGGGCCACGTTTATGAGGTGGCCAAACTGGACGGCGCCTCAGCATTCCAGACCTTCCGGAAAATCACCATCCCGTTGTTGCGCCCGGTCCTGGTCCTGGTCCTCGTGGTGACGGTGATCGGTTCGTTCCAGGTCTTCGACACCGTTGCAGTGACCACCGCGGGCGGCCCTGTCAACGCTACCCGCGTCATCCAGTACTACATCTACCAGCGCGCCTTCACCGAGTCGGACTTCGGCTACGGATCCGCCATCGCCGTCATTCTCTTCCTCATCCTCGCCCTGGTGGCCTTCATCCAGATGAAGTTCCTCAAGGGCAACGAATCGGACCTGGACTAGGAGTCCCGCATGACCACCACCGCAAGCCGCGCAACGATGCCGGCCGGAACCCGCCGCCGTCGTCCGTTCAACGCCCGCCGTGCCGGCGCGTGGGCCCTCCTGGTCCTCGCCATCGCCGTCTCCGTCCTGCCCTTCCTCTGGGTGCTGAGGACCGCACTGTCCACCAACAATGCCCTGGCTTCCAGCGCCGCCAGCCTGCTGCCGGCGGAGTTCACCTTCGGCGCCTTCAAACGGGTCTTCGGGCTGCAGTCACCGGCGGAAGCCGTGGCCGAAGGCGGCTCCGGTGCCGCCATCGACTTCTGGCTCTACCTGCGGAACTCGATCATCTTTTCCTCCATCACCACCGCCGGCGCCGTTTTCTTCAGCGCGATGGCCGCCTACGCTTTCGCCCGGCTGCGCTGGAAGGGCCGCAATGCAGTCTTCAGCCTCTTCCTCGGCACGATGCTGGTCCCGCCGATCTTCACGGCGCTCCCCAACTTCCTGCTGATCAAGAACCTGGACCTGCTCAACACGATGCTCGGCATGGTCCTGCCGTACGTCTTCATGACGCCGTTCGCCATCTTCTTCCTCCGCCAGTTCTTCCTGAACATGTCCCGTGAGGTGGAGGAAGCGGCCATGCTCGACGGCGCCAAGCACCTCCGGATCTTCTTCCAGATTGTGCTTCCCAACGCCGCAGCCCCCATCGCCACCCTGGCCCTGCTCACCTTCATCGGCCAGTGGAACGAATACTTCTGGCCCCTGTTGGTCGGCTCCCAGGACGACGTCCGGGTCCTCCAGGTGGGGCTCGGCGTCTTCAAGTCCCAGTCGCCGCAGGGCGCACCGGATTGGTCCGGCCTCATGGCGGCAACCCTCATCTCGGCCCTGCCGGTGCTGATCCTGTTCGCGGCCTTCGGCAAGAAGATCGTCAACTCCATCGGCTTCTCCGGCATCAAATAAGCAATCCCACCTCCCGCCAATACCCCCGAACGGAAAGTAGAACCATGAAGAAATCCCTCGGCGCCGTTGCCGTCGCCGCAGCTGTGGCACTCTCCCTGTCTGCCTGCAGCGGATCCTCGTCAGAAGAAGCCGCCAAGGGCGAGATCAGCTACTGGCTCTGGGATGCCAACCAGCTCCCCGCCTATCAGCAGTGTGCTGACGACTTCACGAAGGCCAACCCTGACATCACGGTCAAGATCACCCAGCGCGGCTGGGACGACTACTGGTCCACACTGACCAACGGCTTCGTGGGCGGCACCGCACCAGACGTCTTCACCAACCACCTGGGCCGCTACGGCGAACTGGCAGAGAACAACCAGCTGCTGGCCATCGACGACGCCGTCGAAAAGGACAAGGTGGACCTCTCCGCCTACAACGAGGGCCTTGCAGACCTCTGGGTGGGCCAGGACGGCAAGCGTTACGGCCTGCCCAAGGACTGGGACACCATCGGCCTGTTCTACAACAAGGGCATGCTGGCCGGCGCCGGGATCACCGAGGACCAGATGAAGGACCTCACCTGGAACCCCGAAGACGGCGGCACCTACGAGAAGGTCATCGCGCACCTCACCGTGGACAAGAACGGCAAGCGCGGCGACGAGCCCGGCTTCGACAAGAACAACGTTGACGTCTACGGCCTTGGCCTGAACGGCGGCGGCGACTCCTCCGGCCAGACGGAGTGGAGTTACCTCACGAACACCACCGGCTGGTCCCACACCGACAACAACCCGTGGGGCACCAAGTACAACTACGACGACCCCAAGTTCCAGGAGAGCATGGACTGGTTCGCAGGGCTGGCCGAGAAGGGCTACATGCCCAAGCTTGAGACCACCGTGGGCGCGGCCATGGCGGACACCTTCGCAGCCGGTAAGTCCGCAATCAACGCGCACGGCTCCTGGATGATCGGCCAGTACACCGGTTACAAGGGCATTGAGGTGGGCATCGCTCCCACCCCCGTTGGCCCCGAAGGCGAGCGCGCGTCGATGTTCAACGGCCTGGCAGATTCCATCTGGGCCGGGACCGAAAAGAAGGACGCAGCCATCAAGTGGGTCGAATACCTCGCGTCCGCCGACTGCCAGGATGTCGTCGCCTCCAACGCCGTGGTCTTCCCCGCACTCAAGGCGTCCTCGGACAAGGCAGCTGAAGCCTTCAAGGCCAAGGGTGTGGATGTCACCGCGTTCACGGAGCACGTCAAGGACAAGACCACATTCCTGTACCCCATCACGGACAACACCGCCAAGGTCAAGGGCATCATGGAGACCGCCATGGACGCCGTGGTCTCCGGCAAGGCGCCCGCCAGCTCCCTCACCCAGGCCAATGAGCAGGTCAACGCCCTCTTCAAGTAGGCACTGCTTCTTCAAGTAGGCACTGCTTCGCCATCCCAATCCGTGGCTGCGTTTGTGGTCGCAGCCACCGGGCCGGATGCCGCCGTCCCATCCTCGCGGCGGCGGCATCCGGCCACCCCTTCCCGGCTACCAAAACACTCCGTACCGCGTCTTCCGGCGCACAGCACAAACGATGAAAGAGACTTTCCCTATGGATCCCCTGCACCTCCGTTCCGCCGGCACCAGCCTGGTGATCAGCTTCGACAGCGGGGAGGCTGAGGTCATCCATTGGGGCGCCGACCTCGGTGCCACCCTGCCGGACCTGGCCATCCTGACCAGCCCCGTTCCCCACTCCGCCATCGACGCCCGCGTCCCCGCCGGCCTGCTCCCCCAGGCTTCCTCCTCCTGGCGCGGCCGTCCCGCCCTGCGTGGCTCGCGGATCACCGACGGCGACTCCGGCCTGGACTTCTCCTCCCGCCTCCGTACTACCTCGGTCACCTCAGAGGGCTCCAGTGCACAGATTGTCCAGGCCGACGCCGATACCGGCATCAGCGTCTCGTCCCACCTGACGCTGCACGACGGCGGCCTGCTGGAACTGCGCCACACCGTCACCAACGAGGGCACCACCCCCTTCCAGGTGGACGAACTGGCAACCGTCCTCCCGGTGGCACCGGACGCCGTCGAACTCCTTGACCTGACCGGCCGCTGGTGCCGCGAGCGCCATCCGCAGCGCCGCGCCATCCAGCAGGGCACCTGGGTCCGGACCGGCCGGCACGGCCGCACCGGCCACGATTCCTCCCTGCTGTTCGCCGCCGGCACCCTGGGTTTCGGCAATCGCCACGGCAAGGTCTGGGCCACCCACCTGGCCTGGAGCGGCAACCATGAGCAGTTCGCGGACACCATCGGCGACGGCCGGACCATGATCGGCGGCTCGGAGCTCCTGGGCCCCGCCGAGGTGGTCCTTGCACCGGGCGGCAGCTACACCACCCCGGCACTGTTCGCCGCCTACTCGGACGCCGGACTGGACGGGATCACCGACGCCTTCTACAGCTGGTTCCGGTCCCGCCCGCACCACGTGCTCCCCGCCGCGTCCACCGGCCTGCCCGCCGGCAAGCCCCGCCCGGTGGTGCTCAACACCTGGGAAGCCGTCTACTTTGACCACAACCTGGACACGCTGATCGAGCTGGCCGAATCCGCCGCCGATCTCGGTGTGGAGCGCTTCGTGCTCGACGACGGCTGGTTCCGCGGCCGCCGCAACGACCAAGCCGGACTCGGTGACTGGTACGTCGATGAGACCCTGTGGCCGAACGGCCTGACGCCACTGATCGAGGCGGTGACCTCCCGCGGGATGGAGTTCGGGCTGTGGGTGGAACCGGAAATGGTCAACCTGGACTCGGACATTGCCCGGGCGCATCCGGACTGGATCGTTGGCCCCTCAGCCATCCAGCACAAGGACGGCGGCCGGCTGCCCCTGGAATGGCGCAACCAGCACATCATCGACCTGGTCAACCCTGAGGCCTGGCAGTACATCTATGACCGCATCGACGCGCTCCTGGCCGGCAACAACATCAGCTACCTCAAATGGGACCAGAACAGGGACCTGCTGGAGCACGGTCACGCCGGCCGCTCCTCGGTCCACGAACAGACCCTCGCCGCGTACCGCCTGTTCGACGAGCTCCGCAAGGCGCACCCCGGCGTCGAGATTGAAAGCTGCTCCTCCGGCGGCGCCCGGGTGGACCTGGGCATCCTGGAACGGACCGACCGGATCTGGGGGTCGGACTGCAACGATGCGCTGGAGCGGCAGACCATCCAGCGCTGGACCGGCGCCGTGGTCCCTCCGGAGCTGGTGGGCAGCCACATCGGCCCCACCACGTCCCACACCACGGCCCGCACGCACGATTTGTCCTTCCGCGCCATCACCGCCCTGTTCGGCCACTTCGGCATGGAGTGGGACGTCCGCAGCGTGCAGGGCGAGGAGCGTGAGGAACTGCGGCGCCTCGTGGGCCTGTACAAGGAGCACCGGGACCTGATCCACAGCGGCCGCCGGGTCCACGCCGACGTCGCTTCCGACGCGCTTCTGCTGCACGGTGTTGCTGCTGCCGGCACGCCAGTTGTAAAAGGTACGACGGCGGCCCTGTTCGCTTTGGTCAGCACCCGCACCTCCGCGGCCGAGGAACCCGGGCGGATTGGACTCCCCGGCCTGGATGCGGAACGCAGCTACCGGGTGGAGGCAATCTTCCCCGCGCCGGGCGACGCCGACTACGTGCACACCTTCACCCAGGTCCAGCCGCCGGCGTGGCTGTCCGACGGTGCGGCGGCAAGCGGCAGGTTCCTTGCCGAGGTGGGGCTTCCCATGCCCATCCTCAACCCCGAGCACGCGCTGCTGTTGAAGGTCACCGCCCTCTAGCAAGCGAGTGCTCTGTCCCGGCGTTTCCAAGCAACGCGGGGTCATTTATCACCCATTCCGAACGCCGGAACGGGCACCAAGTGACCCCGCGTTTCTTTTGGCTGTAGCTCCGACGATAGATTTGCCTGCATGACTGAAGCCTCCTCCGCCGTCGACGCCGGCCGCGGCACCATCCTTGTGATCAATGGCCCCAACCTGAACCTCCTGGGCACCCGCGAGCCGGAAAAGTACGGCACCTCAACCCTCGCAGACGTGGAGCAGCTGGCCGCCGCCGCAGCGAAGGCCCATGGCTTCGACGTGGAATGTGTCCAGTCCAACCATGAAGGCGTCCTGCTGGATGTCATCCACGCGGCCCGGGGCACGGCCGCGGGCATCGTGATCAACGCCGGCGCTTTTACCCACACGTCCGTGGCACTCCGTGACGCCCTCGCCGCCGTGCAGCTTCCCGCCGTCGAGGTGCACATCACCAACGTCCACCAGCGCGAGGAATTCCGGCACCATTCGTACCTCTCGCCCGTGTGCGCGGCGGTCATCGTGGGCGCAGGCGTCACCGGGTACCGGCTGGCCATCGACTACCTGGGCGAAGTCCTCTAGCTGCGTGTTCCGGCCCCTGCGGGCCAAAGCCGTGGTGTCCTGCCTGCGGCGAGGTCTTCCACCCAGCCCACGCACAGGATGGCGGCTCCCAGGAGCGGCCAGACCATGAGGAACAGCAGCCAGTCGCTTTCCAGCAGCCAAGGAAAGGCCTCGCTGAGGACCGGGTTTTCCCAGCCCAGGTCAATGAGCGGGACCGCGGCGACGAGCAGCAGGTTGTGCCACAGGTAGATGGTGATGGCCCGGTTGTTGACGAGCGTTACAACGCCGTCGAGGATCTTCATCCGCCCGGGCAACGCCGGCCAGACCGGGGAAAGCCGCAAAAGCACCGCGCAGTACCCCAAGGACCACAGGGCCTGGGCGAGCGGGATCTCGTTCAGGTTCCAGCCTTCCTCGCTCGGGTGGGTGGCCGCCCAGGCGAGTCCGAGCACCATGAGGGCCAGGGCAAGGACCACCACGACAGGGAACCGCAGTTTGCGCAGCAGGCCATCGTGGTGGGCGAAGCCGAGGACCCAGCACGAACCGAAGGTGATGAAGTCGGTGACGGGATTGTTCGCCCATTCCGGCAATGCCGCGTTTTCAAGGGTCAGGACAGCCAGAAGTCCAAGCGGGGCCAGCAAGGTAACCCAGGGAAACCGGCGGAACGCCTTGAGCAGCAGCGGTGACAGCAGCATGAACCAGAAGTAGGCCCGGATGTACCACAGGATCTCCTCGGCCTGGAAACCCCATGAGGAGTCGGTCAGGACGCCATTTGTTCCCGCGCTTTCCGGGAACGGCGGGGTGCCCACCGGGACGAACCACAAAGCAAGGTCCAGCCAGTAGCCTTCCTCCTCCTGCCATGGCCGCCAGCCCGTGAGGAACAGCAGGCCCAGCACGGTGACGGCGTAGAGCCAGAGCGGAAGCAGCAGCCGCCGGGCCCGGCTTTTCAGGACCCCCGCAGCGGGCCGGTCCAGCGACCGGGCCATCAGGGCCCCTGCCAGGGCGAACATCACGCCCATTGAGGGAAACACGAGGCTCATCCAGACGGCACCCGAGAAGCTGTGGAAGGCAACCACCCGGGCCAGTGCCACCGCACGCAGGGTATCCAGGTACCGGTCCCGCCCGGGTGCCTGGATACCAGTTGACATGGCTTCCTTCCTCCCGGGTTGCCGCCTTGCTTCCGCACAACAGTAGAAGCACCAGCGGACGGGGGCATCTGTAGGAGGTACTCGAAGTTTTCCCTTGCCATACCTGCATCCCGGGCCGGATGTGGGGCAGGCCGGCGGGAACTCCCCTTCTTTGGGATTGGGTAGCCCAGGCCCTCGACCCCAAAAGCACGCGCAGAATACTATTCGTTTACGCCGGGGAGCCCGGCCAGGGCGGACAATGCAGCTGGTACGGCTGCAGTAAGGGACCTCGTCCCGATACATAAAATAAGCGGATCCACGACCGATCCGCCGGTGCACATGCCAGGCCTTCGGGGTGCCCAATGCGAAAACTTTTTGTTCTGCTGACGTCCGTGTTTTTGGTGTTGACCCTCGGCGGCTTCACCGGGGATGCCGGCTTCAGCCGCGGCATGGTCAGCGTCACATTCGACGACGGCTGGGCCAGCCAGCACCGGAATGCGCTGCCCATTCTGGACAAGTATGGAATTCCGGCCACCATGTACATCCACTCCGGAGCCATTGACGAACAGCCCACGTACATGACGCAGGAGCAGATCCAGGACTTTGCGGACCGCGGCCATGAGATCGCGTCCCACTCTGTGACGCACGCGCACCTTCGCGAGGTCCCGGCCGGCCAGCTCGATGCGGAGCTGAGGGAAAGCCAGGCTACGCTGCGGCAGTTGTTCGGACCGGCGGCGGCCACCAGCTTCGCCTCGCCCTATGCCGAATACAACGACGCAACCCTGGCGGCCATCAGGCAGGTCTACTCCAACCAGCGGGCCTATGACGACGACGGGACGGACGACTCCGGCTTCAACACCCGCCTCAACTATGACCCCTATAACTTGAGGGTGAAGTTCGTTGACGCCACCACCACCACGGCAACCGTGCAGGGGTGGATCAATTCCGCCAAGTTCTACAACGCCTGGCTGATCCTGGGCTACCACGAAGTGGGCGAAAACATCGGCGGCGGCGTCTACACCACGGACACCGCCGTACTCGATGCCGACATGAAAGCCGTCAGGGACAGCGGCCTTGGCATTGTCACGGTCGCTGATGGCGCCGCCGAAGCCTTGCCGCAGGCATCAGTAAACCTGCCGGGCTGACCCGCCACCTGCGCGGGCTGGCTATTTCTGGATGCACTGCCCGGAGGAAACAGGCGACGTCAGCGCCGGGGCCTGCGCGGCGACCGGATTCAGGTCATCCATGGTGATGGCGAAGCCCATGTCCGTGTCCGAGGTGGCCTTGGCGAAGATGACGCCCGCCACCTGGCCGTCCGTTGTGAGCAGCGGCCCGCCGGAATTACCCGGCTGCACGTCGCCGGCCAGCCGGTAGATCTCCTCCGGGGTCGGGTTGCTGCCGTAGATGTCGGGGACCAGCACGGTGGTGATGTCCTGCACGGTGGCCGGCTTCGATTGGAAGGGACCGCCGTGCGGGTAGCCGGCGAAAGCCGCCGGGCTGCCCCCGGGCAGGTCTGTGCTCAGTGGCAGCGGCTGCGACGGCAGGTCCTCCACGGCCAGTACCGCGAGGTCATGCTTGGTGTCGAAGTAGACCACGCGGCCCGGCATCGCGCCGCCGTCGGGCAATTCCACCACCGGCTGCGACACGCCCGCCACAACGTGCGCGTTCGTCACCACGCGATCCTCGGAAACCACAAAGCCGGTGCCGGTCTGGTTTTGGCCGCATTCGTAGGCCGTGCCCGCAATTCTCAGGACGGACTCGGCCGCCCTGTTCAAGGCAGGGGTGTCAGTGCTGGCATTGGGCACGGGAACTACAGGGCCCTGTTCCAGCCCCTCAATGAGGGTGGGAATTCCGTTGCCAATAACTGCCGAGCGCAGCTGCGCCATGGTGGCCTTGACCGGGGTGGGGGTCAGTCCGTCGATGAACCGGATGACCTTGGATTCCGCCAGCTGCTGGGAAACGAGCGGCACACCCAGTGAACTGATGCTGAACGCGAGCATGGACATGACCAGCGCGGAAACCACAACATTGGCGGCGCCGCCCACCAGCCGGTCCGCTGCCCGCAGGGGCCGGATCCGCATAGCGCCGCGTATTTGCCGGCCCACCATGGTGCCCAGGCCATGCCCCAGGACCACCAGGACGACGGCGGCCGCCACGATGGCGGTCAGCCTCCATCCGGAGTCCTCAACGAAGCCGCTGACCAGGGGAACAGCGAAAAAGGCCGCCACGGCGCCGGCAGCAAAACCGGCGATGCCGCCCGCCGTCACGAGGAAGCCGTTGCGGAGGCCGTAGACCAGGTAGGACAGCAGGGCCAGGATCAAGATCAGGTCCAGGACAGTCAAGCCGACCACGAAGGCTCCTTATAAACAGTTGAAACCTCATTCTAATGGCGGTGGCTGACAATCATCTGTGGGTTTGCTTCTGCTGCCGGGCACCCGCATGGCGCTCCCGGACGGGCCGTAACGGGCCGGTGAAATGCGTCCGATCGCACCGTTTGGGCCCGTCATAGGGGCGTTTCGGCTGCCAAGTTCGTCACAGAACCTTGAAAATTCTGAAACAATGGCACAAGCGCCACAGCCGATACTTTTACTCAGGAGATTTTATGGACATCGAGGTACTGCGCCGAGCACCCCTTTTCGCCACGCTCGACGACGACGCATTCCGTCTGCTGACGGACGAGCTCACCGAGGTGGACCTTTCCCGCGGCGCATCTGTTTTCCGCGAGGGCGACCAGGGTGACCAGCTTTACTTCATCGTTTCCGGCAAGGTGAAGCTGGGACGCACCTCCCCGGACGGCCGCGAATCACTCCTGGCCATCCTCGGCCCGGGTGAACTGTTCGGCGAAATGGCGCTGTTCGATCCCAGCCCTCGCACCGCCACGGCAACCGCGGTCTCCGAGACCCGCCTGGCCGGATTGAAGAACGAGAGCCTGAACAACCTGCTCCGCACGCGCCCCGAGGTTTCGGCCCAGCTCCTGCAGGCTTTGGCCCGCCGTCTGCGCCGCACCAACGACTCCCTCTCGGACCTGGTGTTCTCCGACGTTCCCGGCCGCGTCGCCAAAGCACTGCTGGACCTGGCCGACCGCTTTGGCCGCCCCGCCACCGACGGTGTCCTGGTGGCCCACGAGCTTACGCAGGAAGAGCTGGCGCAGCTGGTGGGCGCCTCCCGCGAAACCGTGAATAAGGCCCTCGCCGAGTTCGTCCAGCGCGGCTGGCTCCGCCTGGAGGCCCGCGCCGTAGTCATCCTGGACATGCAGCGCCTCCGCCAGCGCTCCCGCTAAGCACCGCAAGAAGGCCGCCCCTCGGGGCGGCCTTCTGCATGCCGTTCGGTGGTTGAGCCTGTCGAAACCCAAGTGCCTTTCCACATAGCCGCCTCTGTCCCTCCTCTAGACAGTCCAGGCGCAGGAGAATCGGCCCATGCCATTCACCTACATGCTCCGATGCTCTGACGGGTCCTATTACGTAGGCAGCACAACAAACATCGAAGTTCGCCTCGCACAACACCAGACAGGTGCAGGAGCCGTTTATACCCGGCGTCGACGCCCTGTCGAACTCATATGGTTCGAAGAATTTAGCCGTATCGACCAAGCGTTCGCCAGGGAGAAACAGGTCCAGGGTTGGAGCCGCGCCAAACGGGAAGCGCTGATTGCCGGAACGTATGGCACGTTGCCCGGGCTCTCGGCGAATCACAGCAGGCCGCGTCGTGAATAGGGTTTCGACAAGCTCAACCACCGGAACGTGCTTCGGTTTCGACAAGCTCAACCACCGGAACGTGATGGAGCGTCCACAGCCGAGGAGCGCCGGCGGCGGTAAAATTGAGCCTAGAGGTGCATGGCGATGTCTGTGGCTCTGGCTGTCTTCCTGATCCTGCTGGGCCTGGCGTCCCTGGCTGCCATTGCCGGGACGGTGGCCCTGGTGATCCGCGACGGCCGCGGCCAGATTCCGCTGGAGCCTTCTATCCGGCCCTGGACTGCGGGGGCGCTTCCCAGCCGCCCCTACTCCACGCTCCCTAAGATCTAGCCTTTAGCGTTCGCGCTGGGGATCGCCGGGTGTGGTCTTCGCCGCCTCCACCTCGAGGAGGAGCCTGCCGTCCTCCTGGACAAGGCTGGGCTGGTACACGTGGGCTTTACGCTTGTAGCTCAGGTAGGCGATGCAGCCGTTGGCCGAGGCCATCTTTTCAAGCATGATCTCGGAGCCAGGCACCAGGAGCTCGCCGAGGGTCCGCCCCACGGTGTTCTCCTGGCCCACTTCGTCGCCGAGGGCGGTGGTATCACGGTCTTCGATAATCCTTGCGGCGTTCACCCACCTGCCCCAGACGCCTTTGCCTTCCAGGAGGGTGGGCTCCTGGCTCAGCGGCACGGTGGCCGCGAAGTAGCGGGTGTCGAACCTGCGGTGCGCGAAGTCCGGGCTGCGCCAGTTGACCAGGGACTTCAGCAGGTCGGTCCGCAGCAGGAGGCCCCGCTTTTCCAGGACCTGCGTAAACGTCTTCTCCTGTTCGGCGACGGCAATGCGGGCACGCATCCAGTCGGCGGTGGACGTGGCTTCGACGGTACTGGACATGTCCGGCCCCGCCAGCAGCACGCCCGTCTCTTCGAAAAGTTCCCGGATGGCGCCCACCACGTGGCGGCGTGCCAGCCCGACGTCGTCCGTTCCCATCTGCTCAGCCCAATGCTGCGGTGACGGGCCCAGCCACCCGACGGGGTCGTCGTCGGCGGCATCAAGCGAGCCGCCGGGGAACGCAAGAACCCCCAGCGGCGAGGAACCTGGCCGGTAAGCCAGCCAGGTTTCCAGGCCGGTGGGGGAATCCCGCAAGAGGACCACGGACGACGCCAGGCGCGCAGCCCGTGGCGTCCGTTCGCCGTGTTCAAGCCAGCTGTGCGCTGCCCCTTCGAGATCCTGGGGAAGAGCAAAAAGGCGTCGGGCGAGGTGAGGCAAGGGAAGCGACCGGCCTTAGCTGAATTCGGCGATCAGTTCGACTTCCACAGGAGAGTCGAGCGGAAGGACGGCAACGCCGACGGCGGAACGGGCGTGCTGGCCTGCGTCGCCAAGGACGCGTCCCAGCAGTTCGGAGGCGCCGTTGATGACGGCGGGCTGTCCGGTGAAGGACGCCTCCGAGGAGACGAAGCCCACCACCTTGACGATGCGGGTGATGCGGTCCAGGTCCCCGATCACGCTCTTGACGGCGGCCAGTGCGTTGACGGCGCACACAGCGGCGTAGCGCTGGGCGTCTTCCGGGGAAACAGTGGGCTCGTCGGCGAAGGCCTCACTGCCCGCCGAAACCTTGCCGGTAGCTTCGAGTTTGCCGTTAATAAAGGGGAGCTGGCCGGAGGTGTAGACGTGGCTGCCGGAGATCACTGCCGGCACGTAGGAGGCCACCGGGGCAGCCACCTCGGGAAGGGTGATTCCCAGTTCGGCAAGGCGCTGCTCAACAGCGGAAACAGGGGCTGCGGCCGTGCCGGACACGGCTTCTGCGGGGGTGCTCATTACTACTGCTTCTCCCTTTTAAGGTAGGCAACCAGGCCGTTTCCGTCAGGTCCGGGGACAACCTGGACGAGCTCCCAGCCGTCCTCTCCCCACTGGTCCAGGATCTGCTTTGTGGCGTGAATAATGAGCGGAATCGTCGCGTACTCCCATTTGGTCATGAGAGAAAGACTAGTCCTTGCCGGTAAAGTGGAAAACATGGCGACTCGTAAGAACCCCTTATTCGATACTGCCACCACCCTCGGAAAGATCCTCGTTTTCCTTGGCGTGAGTGCGATTTGTGGTGTCCTGGTAGCTGGCCTGCTGGTCCCGGCGGCCGCCGTTTCGGGCAGCGCAGCAAGCGGTTCCATCGAGTTCTTCGACACACTTCCGGCGGAGCTGAAGGTTGATCCGCCCAACCAGACCACCAGGATCCTGGCGGCTGACGGAAGCGAGATCGCCAGCGTCTACACAGAGAACCGCACCAAGGTTGCTTTGGACCAGATTTCGCCGTTCGTGAAAGAGGCTGTCATCGCCGTCGAGGACAGCCGTTTTTATGACCACGGCGGTGTGGACACCACCGGTATTCTCCGCGCGCTTGTGAGCACCGCGCGCGGCAACCGGCAGGGCGCCTCCACCATCACCCAGCAGTACGTGAACAACGTCCTCAACGCCAACCTCGCCGCCGAGGGCAACGAGGACCAGATCAAGCTCAACGGCGTCAACAAGGGCGTGGGCGACAAGCTCCGCGAGATGAAGCTGGCCATCGCCCTGGAGAAGGAGTTCAGCAAGGAGCAGATCCTTGAGGGCTACCTGAACATTGTGTTCTTCAACCGTGACGCCTATGGCATCGAAGCCGCCTCCAGGTTCTTCTTCAGCACCTCTTCCAAGGACCTGACACTCCCCCAGGCTGCGCTGCTCGCCGGCCTTGTCAACAGCCCGTCCGCATTCGACCCCATCAGCAATCCGGAGAGCTCCAAGCAGCGCCGCGACCTGGTGCTGGGACTCATGCGGGACCAGGGCAAGATCACCCAGGCGGACTACGACGCCGCCGTTGCCACCCCCGTGGAAACCAAGGTGACGCAGCCCAAGCAGGGCTGCGCGTACGCTTCCACCGCCCCGTACTTCTGTGACTACGTGCTCCACCTGCTGGAGAACAACCCCGCCTACGGCGCGGAATTGGATGAGCGGAAGCGCCTCATCTACGGCGGCGGCCTGACCATCACCACAACGCTTGACCCGAGCGCCCAGGCTGCCGCCCAGGAACAGGTCAACGCCTCCGCCGGCGCCAACCCGGACAAGTGGGGCGCGGCCATGGTTTCCGTGCAGCCCAACTCGGGCAAGATCGTCTCGATGGCCCAGAACACCACCTTCCTGCCGGCCGAAGGCTCCTTCGACTCGCAGGTGAACTTCAACGTGGACAAGCTGGACAAGGACGGCAACGACCTCAACGGACTGGGCGGCGCACAGCCGGGCTCCACCATGAAGCCGTTCACGTTCGCCCAGTGGCTCAATGAGGGCAAGTCCATGAACACCGTGGTCAACGCCGCGCAGCGCAAGTACCCGCTGAACTTCCGCTGGCGCAACTCCTGCGGCGTGGTCACCGGCGCGTACAACACGGCCGAGAAGGGACTCGGCGCCGCTGACGACCTGCAGAACGCAGAGCCGCAGTGGTACCGGCCCCTGTCCGTCCTTGAAGGCCTCTACAACTCCATCAACACCGTGACCTTTGCGTCCGCGGCCCAGCTGGACTTCTGCGGCATCCAGAAGATCGTGGACGCTGTGGGCCTGCATGGCGGCCTCCCGGCTGACGGCGACCCGAACCCGAAGATCAACATGTCCACGCTGGCAAACCTGCTGGGCTCCACGCAGACAGCCCCGCTGACCATGGCCAGCGCCTTCGCCACGTTCGCCAATGACGGAAAGTACTGCGAGCCCATTGCCATCACGTCAGTCAAGGACCAGACCGGGGCAACCCTGCCCGCCCAGTCCACCAACTGCCGGGACGCGATCAAGCCCGAGGTGGCACGCGGCGTGAACTATGCGCTGCAGGAGACGCTGAACCGCGGCTCCGGCTCGCTGATCCAGCCCAGGATCTCCACCCGCACCAGCTTCCCCATCGGAGCCAAGACCGGTACGTCCAACAACAACGGCTCCACCTGGGTTGTTGGCCACACCACCGGCCTGGCAACCGCTGCCTGGTTCGGTGACGCCCTGGGGTCCCAACAGCGGCCAGGCCAGAACGTCACCGTCAACGGCAAGTTCTACCAGGGGATCGATGGTTACATGATCGCCGGGCCCATGTTCTCGAACTTCATGACCCGGATTGCCCCGGCGTACGGCACCGAGCCGTTCCCCGCGCCGCCGAGCAACCTGCTGGGCGGCGGCGGAACCACGCGGAACACCACACCCGCCACCACGGCTCCCCAGGCCACCCAGGCGCCGGCACCCTCCTCGCCGGCCGCCACGCAGCCCGCCCCTGAGCCCAGCAGCAACGGGAACGGCAACGGAAACGGGAACGGCTAGCCGCCGATGACCATGACCACCTTGGCCAGCCGCGTCCGCACCGTCGGACGCGGCTTTGCCGTTACCGCAGGAGCCGGGGCAGCCGCAGGACTGGCCGCGTTCGGCTACGGGCTCTGGGAAAAGAACCAGTTTGTCCTCCGCGAAGAGACCCTGGACATCCTGCCTCCCGGCCGGAATCCGTTTAGGATCCTTCACCTGAGCGACATCCACTTCGTACCCGGCCAGAAGAAAAAGGCGGCGTGGCTGGAATCTTTGGCCGGCCTGGAACCGGACCTGGTGGTGAACACCGGAGACAACCTCAGCCACGCCCAGGCGGTGGATCCGCTCCTGGCCGCTCTCCGCCCGCTGCTGGAGTTTCCGGGCGTCTTCGTCCCCGGCTCCAACGATTACTTCGCGCCGAGCCTCAAGAACCCTGCCACCTACCTGCTTGGCCCGTCAAAGGTGAAGCCAAAGCCCGTCCCGCTGGACTGGCCGCGGCTGCGTTCGGGATTCGGGATGGGCGGCTGGGTTGACCTGACCAACCGCCACCAGTCGCTGGTCCTGAACGGCATGCGTTTCGATTTTTCCGGGGTGGATGACCCGCACCTGAACCGTGAGCGTTATGCAGGGTGGCCCCGCGGAACCATCAACCAGGACTCCAACGACCACCTCAAGGTGGCCGTCATCCACGCGCCCTATCAGCGGGTGCTGGACCACTTCACCGAGAACGGGGCGGACCTCCTGCTCGCGGGGCATACGCACGGCGGCCAGTTGTGCATCCCGGGTTACGGTGCCCTCGTATCCAACTGTGACCTCCCCACGTGGCGCGCCAAGGGCCTGAATGATTGGCAGAACAACGGACGCACGACGCCGGTGAACGTCTCGGGCGGCATCGGCACCTCGCGCTTCGCCCCGGTAAGGATCGCCTGCAAACCCGAAGCGGTCCTGCTGACCCTCACCTCCCCCAGCTAGCGCCGGACCGCAGGGCCATTACGGACTGCAATAAGGGGGCAAGCACCCAAACCCGGTTCGATCCCTGTGAATCGTCTCACCCCATGGCATAGGGTAGTTGCTACGGGAAACTACATTCGATTTAGAGCTTGAGAAGCGGGCATGGCCAAGCAAACTCCATTTTTCAGATCCATCAGCCGTCTCTACCCCCATGTCCGCCCCATCATTCCCCGGCTCCTGCTGGGACTTCTCTGCGCGCTCCTGGCCAGCGTTGTTGCCCTCGCCATCCCCCAGGTGTTGCGCGTCCTGGTCAATGAATCACTGAAGTCCGGCGGCGCCACCGAGGCGGTCTGGATGTCCGCGGGCATCATCCTGGTCCTGGGCGTGGCCGAGGCCGGACTGGTGGCCCTGCGCCGGCAGTTCGTGATCAATCCCGCCACAACCGTGGAAACCCGGATGCGGGTGTCACTTTACGGCCATTTGCAGGACCTCACGGTCTCCTTCCACGACCGCTGGGGCTCGGGCCAACTGCTCTCCCGCGCCATGACGGACCTGAACTTCCTGCGCCGCTGGATGGCCTTCGGCGCCATCATGCTGGTGGTCACCACCCTCACCGTCATCATCGGCATCTCGGTCATGTTTGCCATGAGCTGGCAGCTGGCCCTCATCTTCCTGGCCGCCGCCGTGCCCATCATGGCGTACAGCTTCCGCTTCCGGACCCGCTTCAGCAAGGTCGCCCGCCGCAGCCAGGACCAGGCCGGCGACCTTGCCACCACCGTGGAGGAATCCGTCCACGGCATCCGCGTCCTGAAGGCCTTCGGCCGGAGCAGGGAGGCGCTGGAGAACTTCAACGAACAGGCTGAGGAACTCCGGCAGACCGAGATCGAAAAAGCCCGCCACCAGGCCATGTTCACCATGGTGGTCACGCTCCTGCCCGAGCTCGCCCTCGGCGCCGGCCTGGTGGTCGGCGTTATGCTCTGCGCCAGCGGCCAGCTGGACATCGGCGCCCTGGTGGCGTTCTTCGCCACCGCGGCCGTGATGGCCTCCCCCGTGGAATTCTCCGGGATGCTGCTGGCCATGGCACTCACCGCCAAGACCGCCGTCGACCGCCACTACGAGGTGATGGACTCGGAAAACACCATCACCAGTCCCCCGGAACCGCGGCGTCCCGTCCGGCTGGCAGGCTCCCTGACGTTCCGCAACGCCTCCTTCGCGTTCGACGATGCACCGGACAAGCCCATCCTGAAGGACATCACCCTTGACGTCCGGCCCGGCGAGACCATGGCCCTGGTGGGCATCACGGGCAGCGGCAAGAGCGCCCTGATCCAGCTGGTGCCCCGGCTCTATGACGTGACCGAAGGAGCCATCACCATCGACGGCGTGGACCTGCGGGACTTCGACGTGGAGGAACTCCGGCAGATCGTGGGCGTGGCCTTCGAGGACACCACGCTGTTCTCCAATTCGGTCCGCGACAACATCCTGCTGGGCGCCCGCGAACGGACTGACGACGTCCTGGGAGAAGCACTCGACGTGTCACAGGCGCACTTCGCCTACTCGCTGCCAGAGGGTGTGGACACCTTGATCGGCGAGGAAGGGCTCAGCCTTTCCGGCGGGCAGCGGCAGCGGATCGCCCTGGCACGTGCCATCGCGGCCCGCCCGCGGGTCCTGGTCCTGGACGATCCCCTGTCCGCCCTGGACGTCCACACCGAGGAACTCGTGGAGACCCGCCTGCGGGAAGTGCTGAAGGACACCACCACCCTCATCGTGGCCCACCGGCCGTCCACCGTGGCCCTCGCCGACAGGGTGGCGCTGCTTGAGGAAGGCCGGATCACCGCCGTCGGAACCCATACGGAACTGCTGGCAAGCAACCACCATTACCGCTACGTCATCGCCAGCCTGGACCGGGAACCCCGGGACCTGGACTCCGAACTGTCGGCGTTTGAGGACCAGGCAGAGGAAGTCACCCGATGAGCACGGCAACGTTCGGCACGGCCAATGAAGACAACGCCCACCTCAGCAAAAGCGACAGCAGGGCGGTACGACGGCGGTCGCTCGCCTTGCTGCGCTCCCTCATCCGTCCCGTTAGGGTGCGGTTCTGGCTGACCATCGCCATGGTGGTCCTCTCCCAGGCCGCGCGGGTTGCCGGGCCGGCGCTCATCGCCTTCGGCATCGACCACGCCCTGCCGGCGCTGCAGGCCGGCGACAACCTTCCGCTGGTCTTCACCGGCGTCGCCTACCTCCTGGCAGCCATCGCGACGGCGGGGCTCACGGCCCTGTACGTCACGTCCACCGCCAAGCTCAGCCAGTCCATGCTGCTGGACCTCCGGGTCAGGGTATTCCGCCATACGCAGCGGCTCAGCCTGGAATTCCACGAAAAATACACGTCCGGGCGGATCATCGCCCGGCAGACCTCCGACCTTGAAGCCCTCCGCGAGCTCCTTGACTCGGGCGTGAGTTCGCTGGCATCGGGCCTGCTGTTCATGATCTTCACGGCCGTCACCGTTTTCGCCCTGGACTGGCGCAGCGGGCTGCTGGTCCTGGCCGCCGGCGTTCCCATGTTCTTCCTGGCCCGCTGGTACCAGAAGCACTCCCAGATTGTCTTCCGGGAATCCCGGGTGGTGTCCGCCCGGCTGATCGTGCATTTTGTGGAAACCATGACCGGCATCCGCGCCGTCAAGGCGTTCCGCAAGGAGAAGGAAAACGCGGAAACCTACGGGCAGGTGGCCGAGGAATACCGGCAGGTGACCGTCCGGTCCATCAACCTCAACGGCATCTTCCAGCCCGGGCTGGTCCTGATCGGCAACGTATGCGTGGCCGTGGTGCTGCTGTTCGGCGGCTTCCGGGTACTCACCGGCGACCTTGCTGTGGGAGTGCTGCTGGCACTGATGCTTTCCACCAAGCGCTTCTTCCAGCCGGTGGACCAGATGGCCATGTTCTACAACTCCTTCCAGAGCGCCCAGGCCGCCCTCGAAAAAGTCTCCGGCCTCCTCGAGGAGGTTCCCACGGTGCGGCCGCCGAAGAACCCTGTTGCGTTGAAGAGCGCCCGGGGGGAAATCGACTTCCGTGGCGTGGAGTTCCGCTATGGCGACGGGCCCGTCGTCGTCCCCACCCTGAACCTGCACATTCCGGCCGGCCAGACCGTGGCGCTGGTGGGCCAGACGGGTGCCGGAAAGTCCACGCTGGCCAAGCTTATTGCCCGTTTCTACGATGTGACGTCCGGTTCGCTCACCCTCGACGGCGTGGAGCTCCGGAAGCTCAGCACCACGGACCTCCGGCGGAACATCGTGATGGTCACCCAGGAAGCTTTCCTGTTCAGCGGTTCAGTGGCGGACAACATCGCCCTTGGACGCCCGGAGGCGTCCCGCGCCGAAATCGAGGAAGCCGCCAAGGCGGTGGGTGCCCACGACTTCATCCTGGAACTTCCCGAGGGCTATGACACAGACGTGAACAAGCGCGGCGGACGGGTGTCCTCAGGCCAGCGGCAGCTCATCAGCTTTGCCCGGGCCTTCCTGGCACGCCCGGCCGTGCTGATACTGGACGAGGCCACCTCCTCCCTGGACATACCCTCCGAGCGGCTGGTGCAGAGCGGGCTGGCCCGCCTGCTCGCCGGCACCGATACCGCGGGCAGGACTGCGCTGATCATCGCCCACCGGCTGTCCACCGTGGAGACCGCTGACCGGGTCCTGGTGGTCCACGACGGCCGTATCGTGGAGGACGGCAGCCCCGCGGACCTCATTGGCGGCGGCGGACGCTTCGCCGACCTGCACGGCGCCTGGAAGGATTCGCTGGTCTGAGCCTGCTGGTTACGGGCAGGCAGACATGCGCGCCCGGTTAGGCTATGAGAAACCTGCCTGTCCAAGGAGCACCCATGGAGTCACCCAGCCCGCTGCTGCCGCGCGGGCCGCTGTCCGAAAAGGTGGCCGAGGTACTGCGCGAGCGGATCATCTCGGGCGAACTCCCGCCGGGCGGGCGGCTGAATGAACGCGAGCTCGCCGCGGAATTCGAGGTATCCCGGATCCCGCTGCGCGAGGCGCTGCCCCTGCTCGAGGCTGAAGGCTTCATCACCACCGCTCCCCGGCGCGGGGCAGTGGTCCATACATTCACCCTGCGGGACGCCGAGGAAGTCTTCGACCTGCGCATGCAGCTGGAGCCGTTAGCCGCTGCCTGCGCCGCCAGGAAGGTGGCTGCCGGAGCCGATGCTTCCCCACTGCTTGAGGCCCTGGAGTATGCGCGCAGCGGGACACCCGGTGAGGAATCGTCCGGCCGCAACTCGGACCTCCATGAACAGATCGTCCTGCTGGCGGACCACCACCTGCTCCGGCGCATGACCAGCCTGATGAACGGGCGGGTCCGCTGGCTGTTCCGGCTGACACCCGAGCGGGACACCCAGGCCATGTGGCGGGAACACGAGGAACTGGTCCTCGCCATCACCTCCGGCCAGGTGGCGCTCGCTTCCGCACTGGCCACTGCCCACGTCGAGCGCGGCCGGTCCGCGTCACTCTCCGGCCTCGCCGAGCGGCTGCCAAAGGAGCCGGTGGCGCGCCGCCGGCGCCGCTGATGTGATTGGCTGCGGTCAGGATTTCACATCGGGACCCGGGATCGGCTATCCTTGTAAAGTTGCTTTCGCAGCGGATCGGGATGTAGCGCAGCTTGGTAGCGCGCTTCGTTCGGGACGAAGAGGTCGCAGGTTCAAATCCTGTCATCCCGACCATAACGAAAAGAGGGTCTCCTTGCGGAGGCCCTCTTTTTGTGTCTCGCTTTGGTCTCGGCACCGCACTGTGACCGGTCCATTGACAAAAAATAACCCCGGAGCAGAAGCTCCGGGGTTATTCTCATGCCTCCTGTTTAAGGGGTGCTGTTACATCGGGTCAGGCCAGATACCCGTGTATGTGGTGTAGGTGGTGTCGCTGCTCTTCTTGTCCTTGCCCTGCTTGGAGGACATGGGATCGGGCCAAATACCTGTTGCTGACGAGATACCCGAGGTGTCGGAAACGGAACCTGCGGAGAGGGTGGCCGGAGCCACCGCGGAGAACGCCAAAGCCCCAGCCAAGACAGCCGCGGCGGCAATCTTTTTGAACATGTGAGTTCCTTAATGCGAGTCGGATTCGTTACAAAGCCAGCACAGCCCTTGTTGACATACATTGTAAAATGTTTTCCACAGGGCTTGTCAAGCCTTGCGAAAGGAACCGTCCCCATCAGGACCAGAAGAGGAGGAGTGCCGTGGGCAATGGATTCGGGGAAAAGCTCCGTGCGGAACGACTGGAGCGTGGACTGACTCAGGCCGAGTTGGGCAAGGACCTGTATTCCCCCAGCTACATCTCGCTTCTCGAAACCGGACGCCGGGAGCCGACAGCGGAGGTCATCGAGGAACTCGCCCGTCGCCTGGACCTGGCACCCAAAGCGCTGGAAGCCTGGAGCCAGCCCATCTCAGTCAGCGATGCGGAATATGTCCTGGCAGGTCTCTACGCCCGCCAGGCCTGGGACCTTCGTGACTATCCGCTCGCTGCAAGCCATGCTGCTACGGCTGCACAGATCGCCCTCGAAGGCCGCAACACCAGCGCCTGGTGGAACATGACGTACATGCAGGCGGAATGCCTGCTGAAACACGATGACTTGCAGGAATGCCAGCAGATCGTGGAACGTCTGCTGGAACATCCCATGGCAAGGGAGTCCGCAGGACTGGGTGTCCGGGCCCGCCAAATGCTGGCCACGGTTTTCCAACGTCAGGGCAAGCTGTCACTCGCAGTGGACCAGGCCCTGGAAGCGGTGCAACTTTCGGAACAGCTTCCCGGAAATTCCACAATCATCGTGGGTGCCCTCCGTGCCCTCATAGCAGCCCTGGCGGAAAGCGGACGGCTGGATGACGCTTGGCGCTACTGCGAGATCATGAGTGACAAGGTGGATGAAGCGTCCATGTCCCAGCTGGCCGGTGAAGTGGCCTGGGTTATCGGAAATGTCGCCTTTATCCGGCACGACTATGCGGAAGGCGTCAAACACCACGAGCGTGCGGCCAAGCTGCTGTCGCCGGCGAACGACATTGAATTGTGGGCCCGGTTCAACAAGGCTTCGGCCACTGTGAGGCTGACGGCAGGCATCGTGGAACCGGAAACGCTCTCTGCCATCGAGCGTGCTGAACTCGCTTTTTCCATCGTCAGCGGCACTAAGGGCGACGCACTGGAAGTCGCCTTCATCCGCGCCCGGTGGCTGTACCTGACCGGGGACATCGTCGCCGCCGTCGAGAAGCTGCGCGAGATCCACGCCGAACGCAACGCCCTCGCCAAGCACACCGCCGGTGAAGTTTCACTCCTCCTGGGCAAGTCCCTCAAGGCAGCAGGCGAGCCGGACGAAGCCCTGGTGCACCTGCAGGAAGCGCAGAAAGCCTTCAGCGCAGCCGGCGCCGGGGACCGCGTCCAGCAGGCACTGGACGCGGTCCTGGAAATAAAACTGGCCCAAAAGCGCGCGGCAGCCGCCGCGAAGGCCAGCTAGCTACAACGCCGTTCGCCGGGAGCAGCTGGGGCTCCGTCAGGCGAAGGTTTTCCCGGTGATTTTCTCGTAGGCCTCGACGTAGCGGCTGCGGGTACGCTCAACAACCTCAGCAGGCAGCGCCGGTGGCGGCGTATCAGAGGACTTGTCCCAGCCCGATTCCGCCGATGTCAGCCAGTCCCGAACATACTGCTTGTCGTAGGACGGCTGCGCCTGGCCCGGCTGGTAGGTGGCGGCATCCCAGAACCGTGAGGAATCCGGCGTCAGCACCTCGTCGCCGAGGGTAATTGAGCCGGAGACGGCGTCGTAGCCGAACTCCACCTTGGTATCGGCGAGGATGATGCCGCGCTGCCGCGCAATGTCTTCGGCCGTCGTGTAGATCTTCAGCGTCAGTTCCTTGAGCCGGCCGGCGATGTCATCCCCCACTATGGCCGCCACGGCATCGTAGGTGATGTTCTCGTCGTGTTCGCCCACTTCGGCTTTGGCCGACGGCGTGAAGATGGCCTGCTCCAGCCGCGAGCCGTCAACCAGGCCCTCGGGCAAAGGAATGCTGCACACCGTTCCGGACGCCTTGTATTCCTGCAGGCCGGAACCGGTGAGGTAGCCGCGTGCGATGCATTCCACCGGGAACATGTCCAGCTTCTTGCAGATCATGGCACGGCCCTCAACCTCGGCCGGCACGCCGTCCTCCACCGTGGAGGCCAGCACATGGTGTTCCACGTCCAACTGGTCGAACCACCAGAGGCTCAGCTGCGTGAGGATGCGTCCCTTGTCCGGAATCTCGCTGGCCAGCACATGGTCGTAGGCGCTGATGCGGTCGCTGGCGACCACCAGGACGCATTCCTGGCCAATCCGCTGCTGGATGGATTCGTCGGCCGGTTCGTAGAGGTCCCTCACTTTGCCCGAGTAGACGTGCTTCCAGCCCGGCAGGTCGAGTGCTGTGGTGCTGAAGCCGCGGGGGGCTGGTGTTTCCGTCATGCTAGGCCTTCGCTTTCGTTACGGGCAGGGAAGCAGTGGCGGCGGAAGGAACCTTGATCTCCCCGCGCGCCGCCTTGCCGCCGATGTCGCTGCGGAACTGTGAGCCCTCCAGCTGCACCAGCTCCACGCCGTCGTACGCCCTTTCGCGCGCTTCCACCAGGTCGCTGCCGAGGGCAACGACGGCGAGCACACGGCCTCCGGCGGAGACCACTTTGCCTTCCTCGTCAAAGGCCGTTCCGGCGTGGATTACATGTACACCTTCGAGCGCTTCCACCTTCTTCAGCCCGCGGATCCGGTCGCCGGTGCGGGGAGTGTCCGGGTAGTTTTCGGACGCGACGACGACGGCGACGGCAGATTCCTTCGCCCAGCGCAGCTCCTCTGCCTTGTCCAGTTCGCCCTTGGCGGCTGAGAGCAGCAGGGAACCGAGGGGCGTTTTGAGCCGGGCGAGGACGGCCTGCGTTTCTGGGTCGCCGAAGCGGACGTTGAATTCGATGACGCGGGTGCCGCGGGAGGTCAGGGCGAGTCCTACGAACAGGACGCCCACAAAGGGGGTGCCGCGGCGGGCCATCTCGTTGACGGTGGGCTGGGCCACGCGGTCAATGACCTCCTGGACCAGGCCTTCGGGGGCCCATTCAAGGGGTGTGTAGGCGCCCATGCCGCCGGTGTTGGGGCCTTCGTCGTTGTCAAAGATGCGCTTGAAGTCCTGCGCCGGAGACAGGGCAACCGTGTTGTGCCCGTCGCAGAGCACAAAGAGGGAGACTTCCGGCCCGTCCAGGAACTCCTCGATGACCACCGAGCCGCCGGCGTCAAAGCAGGACTGCGCGTGGGCGAGCGCTTCCCCGCGGTTCCTGGTAACCACCACGCCCTTGCCGGCAGCGAGGCCGTCGTCCTTCACCACATAGGGGGCGCCGAAGGTGTCCAGGGCGGAGGCTGCTTCGTCGGCGTTGGTGGCCACCATGGCCATCGCCGTGGGAACTCCGGCCTCTGCCATGATCTCCTTGGCAAACGCTTTGGAGGCTTCCAGCTGGGCGGCGGCCTTGCTGGGCCCGAACACGGGGATTCCGGCATCACGGACGGCGTCGGACACGCCTGCGGCGAGCGGAGCTTCCGGGCCCACCACCACCAGGTCAACAGTGAGCTTGGTGGCGAGCGCAGCCACGGCGTCGGGATCGTTGCCGTTGATGTTGTGCGTGGGGACCAGCTTGCTGATGCCGGCGTTGCCGGGCGCCGCATGGACTTCGGACACGTTGGGGTCGGCGAGCAGGGAGCGGACAATGGCGTGTTCGCGGCCTCCGGGGCCAATGACGAGTACCTTCACAGTCTCCAAGGGTACTTTGTGCACCCTGCCCCCTCCTAAGCTGTGTCCCTTCCAACCTGCAGTGACAATCCGCAGCCCTTCCCGCTCCGAACAACAACCATGAAAAAGCTCCGAAACTGGCTCCAGGGTCCCACCGCTTTGGCCGCACTGGCCGGCGTGGTGGCGGCCGCCGTCGTCCTCGCCGTTGCGGAGCTGATCGGTGCGTTCTTCACCGCGCGGGCCACCCCGCTGTTCGCCTTGGGATCAACCTTCATCGACTTCACCCCGTCCTGGCTGAAGGATTTCGCCATCGCCACGTTCGGCACGAATGACAAGGCCGCACTGTTTGCGGGCATGGGGCTCACCATCGCCGTGCTCGCGTGTGTCCTGGGCATCGTGGCCTACCGCAGGTGGGCCTTGGGCGTCCTGGGCGTCCTCTTTATGGGCACGGTTATCGTGGCGAGCGTGGTGACCCGTGCCGGAGTGAATCCGGTGGATGCGCTCCCCAGCGTGCTCGGAACGTTCGCCGGCCTCGTAGCCCTGCGGCGTTTGACGGGGCCTTTGCGGACCATGAAGGCGTGGCCGGAGGCGCCCGCGGACACAGCAGTAGAAGACAGACGTCCGGGAACCAGCCGGCGCCGTTTTTTTGCCGCGGCCGGCATCACCGCGGCGGCCGCCGGGATCGCGGCAACGGGTGGACGGCTCCTCGGTGCCGCACGGAGCAATATTGCCCAGGCGCGGGAGGCCCTCAAGCTGCCGTCTCCGGTCAGCGCCGCACCTGCCGTACCCGCCGGCGTCCAGGCAGCAGTGCCGGGCGTTCCGTCATGGGTAACGCCCAACGGCGACTTCTACCGCATCGATACCGCACTGAGCGTTCCGGAAATCAACGCTGACGACTGGGAACTGCGGGTCCACGGGCTGGTGGAGGAGGAAGTGCGGCTCACCTTCCAGGACCTGCTCGACGCCGACCTGATCGAATCGCACGTAACCCTCACCTGTGTCTCCAACCCGGTGGGCGGCAACCTGGCCGGCAACGCCAAATGGCTGGGCCTGCCCCTCCGCGAAGTCCTCAAACGGGCCCGGCCCACGGACGGTGCGGACATGGTGCTTTCCACGTCCATTGACGGCTTCAGCGCCTCCACGCCCCTGGAAGTGCTCCAGGATGACCGCGACGCCATGCTGGCCATCGGCATGAATGACGAGCCGCTGCCGCTGGAGCACGGCTACCCCGTACGGATGGTGGTTCCGGGGCTGTACGGCTTTGTGTCCGCCACCAAATGGGTGGTTGACCTGGAGGTCACCCGGTTCGCCGACAGCAAGGCCTACTGGACCGAGCGGGGCTGGGCGGAACGCGGCCCCATCAAGACGATGGCACGGGTGGACGTCCCCAAGTCCTTCGCCAAGGTACCGGCCGGACAAGTTGCCGTCGGAGGCACAGCCTGGGCCCAGACCCGCGGCATCACGAAGGTGGAAATCCAGATCGACAAAGCAGACTGGGTAGAGGCCGAGCTTTCCACCGAGGCGTCCCTGGTCACCTGGCGCCAGTGGTCCTACCAGTGGGATGCCACCCCCGGCGCCCACTACATCAAGGTCCGGGCCACGGACGGGACCGGCGAGGTGCAGACGGACCAGCGTGCTGATCCTGTTCCCGACGGCGCGTCCGGCTGGCAGTCCGTGATGGTCACGGTGGAGTAGCGCCGGATTCCGAGGGGCGGCCCCTAGACTGGGCAGCATGCCGCACAACCCGCATGCCACCTTCACCGTGGACTCCGCCGTCGAACTGGCCGTGATCGAGCGCAGCGGTTTTGTCGAGTCACGGCACATCGGTTCAGCCGTCCTCCTGTCCGCCGACGGTTCCGTGGTGACCGAACTGGGCGACATCAATACGCCCATCTACGGCAGGTCGGCCCTGAAGCCGTTCCAGGCCCTCGCCGCCATGCAGTCCGGTGTCCCGCTGCGCGGAGCCCAGGTGGCCATCGCGTGCGGCAGCCACACCGGCTCGCTGGACCACATGGACGTAGTGGCCGGGATGCTCAAGGCAGCCGGGGTCCGCGAGGACCAGCTGCAGTGCCCCGAGGCGTGGCCGCAGGACGAGACGGCCCGGAACTGGCTGGTGCGCTCGGAAAAAGGCAAGTCGCGGCTGGCGTTCAATTGTTCAGGCAAGCATGCGGCCTTCCTCTGGGCCTGCACCGAGAACGGCTGGGACACCCACAGCTACCTGGAGCCCAACCATCCCCTGCAGCAGCGGGTCCGCACGGTTATCGAGGAGTACACGGGAGAGAAGATCGCCCACCTGGGCATCGACGGGTGCGGGGCGCCGGTGGCGGCGGTCTCGTTGAAGGGCCTGGCCAGGGGGTTTTCCCAGCTGGCAAAGGCTCCGGGCGACCAGAGTTTCAGTGCCCGCGCCGCCACGATCGCCACATCGATGCTGGACTATCCGTGGGCTGTGCAGGGCCGCGGCGAGGCCAACACGCTGGTGATGGATGAGCTGGAGATTATTGCCAAAATCGGGGCGGAAGGCGTCCTGGCCATGGCCACCCCGCAGGGTGTCTCCGTGGCCATCAAGATCCTGGACGGCAACGTCAGGGCCACCTCGCTGGTGGCCCTGACGCTCCTTGCCGCTGCCGGTGCGGTGGAAATCCCCGGTGTTGCCAGCGTCCTGGAAAAAGTGGTGGAACCGGTGACGGGCGGCGGACGGCCGGTGGGCAAGATACGCCTGGGCCCGGCCGTTTCCGCGCTCCTTGATTGAGGCGCCTTGACTGACGCGCAGGCTGCGCCCGGCTAAGCCGGCCGCTTCAGCTCCGCGTCCGCAACGGCAGCCTGCCCCGCAGGCGCAGTCCCATAGGGAGCAGCCTGGTAGGGCCGGCCCAAGGCCCGGTACTCCCAGCCGGACGAGACGTACAGTCCGGAATCCAAGGCATGCCTGCCGTCAACGATCCGGCGGTGCCGCACCAGTCCGCCCAGATAATCCGGGCCGGCCGACCGGAATTCATCCCACTCGGTCAGGAGTGCCACCACGTCCGCGCCCTCCACGGCCGCGGCCAGGGAGTCAACGTAGTTCAGGTCCGGGTACAGCCGGTGGGCGTTGGCGTTCGCTTCGGGGTCGTACACCGTCACCACCGCCCCTTCCAGGTAGAGCATGCGGGCCACGTCCAGGGCAGGGGCGTCCCGCACATCGTCCGAGTTCGGTTTGAACGCCGCGCCCAGTGCCGCCACCCTGACCCCGGCAAGGCTTCCGCCGGCCAGCTCCCGCACCAGGTCCACTGTGCGGACGCGCCGGCGGTTGTTGATGGAGTCCACCTCGCCCAGGAAGCTGACGGCCTGGCCCACGCCCAACTGCTCAGCACGGTGCTTGAAGGCCCGGATGTCCTTGGGCAGGCAGCCGCCGCCGAACCCCAGGCCCGGCTTGAGGAACCTGCCGCCTATCCTGTCGTCCAGGCTCAGTGCCTTGGCCAGCGTGCTGACGTCGGCGGCGGTGGCCTCGCAGACTTCGGCCATGGCGTTGATGAAGGAAATCTTGGTGGCCAGGAAGGAGTTGGCCGCCACCTTGACCAGTTCCGCCGTCGGCATGTCCGCGACGATCAACGGCGTGCCGTCCGCCAGCAGCGGCTCAAACGCCCGCCGCAGCATGGACTCGGACCAGGCTGACGCCACACCGAACACCAGCCGGTCCGGGTGCAGCGTGTCCTGCACGGCATACCCTTCGCGCAGGAATTCCGGATTCCATGCCACTTCGAGGTCCGCCCCGAGCGGTGAGATGTCCGCCACCATGCCGGCCAGCCGTGCCGCTGTGCCGATGGGCACCGTGGACTTTCCCACCAGCAGCGCTTTCCGGGTGATCCGTGCGGCCAGCCCGGCAAAGGCCGCATCCACGAAGGTCAGGTTGGCAGCTGTCGAGTTGGGGGCCTGGGGTGTTCCGACGCAGATGAAATGCACGTCGCCGAACTGCGCCACCTCATCCAGGTCGGTGGTGAACCTCAGCCGACCCGAGGCCAGCGCCTCGTGGAGTTTCTCCGGGAGCCCCGGTTCGTAGAACGGCACCTCGCCGGCCGAGAGCCGGGCAATTTTCCGCTCGTCAACGTCGAACCCCAGGACGTCGAAGCCCATGACCGCCATGCAAATGGCATGCGTTGCGCCGAGGTAGCCGGTTCCGACCACCGTGATTTTGGGCGCGTTGAAGGAAGGAAGGTTGTTCATTGGTTTCTCGATTCCGTCTCTAGTGGAGGAGTGAGCAGTCCGCCGGATGGCCGGCGTTGTCCTCTAGCTGGTACAGGGGATGTTGGAGAGGCCCTGTTCCGCCTGCGAGGCTGTGTTGCTGCAGTCGACCACGTTGTCGCGCGCGGGTTTCAGTGAGTAGCCGAGTCCGGGCCCGTTGACTTCCGCGACGTTCCGTCGGAAGACGTTCTCCGTGCCCCAGCCATCAATAATCTCGTGCGTCTGGAACCCGTCCTGGGGTGAGTTCCTGCCGGTGTTTCCTTCGATCCGCCAGCCCCTGCCCTTCACGTCCACCCACGAGTCGGCCTCGGTGATGCCCGAGCCGTCGAAGATGTTCTCCAGCAGGAGCCCGTCCGAGGTTCCTTCCTTGATGTCGATGCTTTCCGCGGTGGTGTCCGAGACGGTGTTGCCTCGGATTTCATTGCGGTCGCTTTTGTCCGGTTCGCAGGCGCTGACGTCGCACCAGTTGCTCTCCGCCGTTCCGATGTAGATTCCCTCACCGAACTTGGGTTTCCGGAGCCCGGCGCCGCGGATGGTGTTGCCGGTGACCTTGTTGTCCGAGCTGAACCTGCGCAGGTGGATGGCTTCGTCGCCGGTGTTCTCGACGGTGAGGCCCTGGAACAGGGAGAACGTGGTTTGGTCAGCCATGATCCCTTTTTGCCCGTTCCGGACGGTGAAGCCCTGCACGGTCCAGTAGGACGCCTGGTCCAGATGGAGCACGTAGCCGTCCTCGGTGCTGCCGCCGTCCAGGACCGCTCCCGGGCCGCCGCAGAGCGTGATCGGCTGGCTTGCCGTCCCGGCCCCGGTTGCCCGGAAGTTGCCGACGTAGACGCCGTCCGCGAGCCGGATCACGGCACCCGGACCGGCTGCTGCCAGCGCTGCGGTCAGTTCGGCCGCCGTCGAGACGCCGGTGCCGGCGGGGCACTCCGCTGGTGCCGCCCCCGGGGCAGGAGGTGGTGCAGCTCCGGGTTCCGTTGGGGCCGGCCTTGATGATGGCGGGGTGCCCCCTTGGGGCGTCTCCTCCTGGAATCCCATCATGGCAAAAACTCCCATCAGTACTGCAACGATCACGACGGCGAGCACGGCCCAGGCGCCCAGCCGGATCCGGCGGCCGGTCACCGCAGCTGCCTCTCGTCGTCGTACGCCACCACTCCCCTGCCCAGGGAGGTGAGCGGGACGTGGTCGGCGTAGGGGCTGCGGATGACGCCCTGGGCGTTCCTTCCCCGCGCGACGGCGGTGATGAGCAGCAGCGCGGCGAGCACGAACCAGATAAACGTCAGGGGCTGGAACACGGACTTGACCACCCTTTCCATTGTGTAGGCGGGGACCCAGGAGAGCTCGTCATTCTCGCCAAGGATGGCACCGGTTGATGCCTCGGTCCAGATGGCGCTGGACCCGTTGCCGCCCACGGTGTTGCCGGCCACGGACGTTTTATCGACTGCGCCCAGCAGGGTGATGCCGTGGTTGGAGATGCGGTCCAGGGTGTTCGCGCTGACGTCCGCCGTGGCGTCCCTGACGTAGATGCCGGTGTCACCGCCGGTGATGGAATTGCCGCTGACCCGGGCCGTGGAGCCGCCGCCGCGCACCGCGATGGACTGGCGGGCGTTGTCCAGCAGGGTGTTGCCGGTGATGATGACTCCCTTGGCGCCGTCGGCGGCCACGATCCCCACCTCGTTGGCATTGACGCGGTTGTCCCTGACGGCCAGCGACGTGCCGCCGATGACCTCGATGCCGTAGCGTTCGTTGTCTTCGACAGTGCCCCCGGCCACCGTGTTTCCGCCATAGGCGTTCACGGCGGTCCCGACGGCGTTTGGCCCGTCCGCGAGCGGGCGGCCGTCCATGGATACCCCGTTGCGCCCGTTGGCCACGGCTTTGACGCCGTCCAGCGTCACGCCTTGGGTTGACCGCCCCACGCTGAAGCCGTCCACTGCGTTCCCGGAGGAATCGGTCCGCGTGATGGTGGCGTTGGAGACGAACCGGTGGAGCACCAGCCCGTCCACCAGGCTTCCCGTGATGGTGGTGTCCCGTACGGCGATGTCCCGGGCGTTGGTGACGAAGAGTCCGAAGGCGTTGTTGCGCAGGCGGACGTTCTCGATGCCTGCCGTGACCAGGCTGTAGTCCTGCGCGGATTCCTGCGTCAGGGCTGCCAGTTCCGCTTCCGGAAGGAGGCGGGCGCCGCCGCTTGCCGCCTCCGTCTCCCCCGGCGTCGGCTGTTCATCGCTGAAGGTGCCCACTGCCTCGGTTCCGGTCAGCGACAGGCCGCCGGTGTTGCCGCTCCAGAAACCCAGCTCGGAGATGTCCGAATGGCTGAAGGAGGCATGGCCGCCCACCACCCTGATGTAGGCGCGGCCGTCCACCGTGGTCCGGTCCGGGCCGCCCTTGGTGCTGTCCCAGCTGGTGACACTGACGCGCGCTGCGTCCGTGCCGCCCAGCGTGAGCGACCCGCCCAGGGCCACCAGGGAGACGAATGACCGGGCACCGCTTTCCAGCCTCAGGTTCAGCGGCCGGGCAGGGTCCGGCGAGGCCAGGGACAGCGTGGCGCCGGCCAAAACCGCGATGGACTCGGACAGCAGGTAGTTCCCGTTGTCCTGCTGGCTGTCCAGGTGACGGAAGGCGTTGGGGGCCAGGGCCAGCAGGTCCGCCACGGTGTAGGCCTCGGCCCGCGCGGGCAGGACCAGCGTGTAGCTGGACCCGGTCCTGATCCGGTAGGGGCCCTCCAGTCCTTCCACGCGCCAGCGGGCGGCGGAGGCGATGGTGCGCACGTAGACCAGGCGCTCGTCCTCCTGCTCCACCAGCCTGGCCTCGCTCGCCGGATTCCCCGGGTAGAGCCGGCCCTGCACGTTACCGTTGGCTGCGATCTCGTTCCGGCCCAGGGCTTCGGCCCCGGAACCGTCCTGGATGCTGCCGGCGTAGAGGAAGCCGGCGGTCCCCAGCACGGCGGTGAGGACGGCGGCCGCGATGGGGCGGGCGGCCCTCATGCCGCCACCTCCCCTGTGGAGAGGTTGTCCCCTGCGCTGAGGTTGTCCCCGGTGCCGACGTTGTCCCCGGTGCTGAGGGTACGGGCGTCCTGGCCGTCCCCGCCCGTCTGGTGGGCGTGGCGGGTGAGCCAGCCCTGCTTGTTCATGGTGGCGAAGGCGTACATCTTGATGGGCAGCGCCACCAGGATCACGGTGACGGCCAGGACCGGGAGAATCAGGAAGTCCTTGGGGTGCCGCCGGAGGTGCGAAACGCCGCGGATTCCCCGGCCCAGCAGCAGCCAGCAGACCGCGGCCCCGATTCCGAACGGGGTGGGATCAAGGCGGTGGAAGACCAGGTACACCAGCGTGAGCCCCATGGTGACGGGGGTCAGGAGGATCTGGAGCACCGTCACCTTCGTGACGAACGGAACCTTCCACAGCCAGCCCTTGGCAATGGCGGTGAGGTAGCAGCGGTACGAGTTCCGGCTCCAGCGGACCCGCTGCTTCATGAAGGCCCGGAAGCTGGAAGGGAACATGGACAGCGCCCGCGCGGATGACTGGTGGACAGTTTTGTAGCCGGAGGCCAGCACCAGCCAGGTGAGCCTGCCGTCGTCGCCGGAAATGCAGCGGCGGCCCATGAAGTACTCGTTTTCCAGGTGTTCGATCACGTCCATCACGGCGCTTCGGCGGTAGACGGCGGTCCGGCCCGAGATGCACGGGACGGCTCCTGCCCGGCCCATGGCCGGCACGTAGTCCAGGTACCTGACGTTGACCAGCCAGTCCGCGATGCGGCGCCAGATGCTGGTATCCCGCTGGTACACGTTCTGGTGGGTGCCGACGGCTCCCACCATCGGGTCTTCGAAGGGCATCTGGACGTTGGCGAGGAGCCCGGGCTGCCACCAGGTGTCCGAGTCGGTCAGCACCAGGATCTCGTGCCGGGCCATCCGCATCCCGACCCCCAGCGCGGACCTCTTGCCCATGTGGTGGAACAGGACGGGGCGGATGGTGTCATCGCCCAAGGCATTGATCCGGTGGTAGGCGTCGAGGTCCTCGACATCCAGGACGATGATGATCTCGTCCGGCTTCTGCTGCCGCCAGGACTCCAGGGCGCTCATCAGGATGTCCGGGTCCTCATGGAATGACGGGACCACCACCGAGGTGGACGTCCGGAAACCGGTCACGATGGGCCGCGCCCGGTGGGAAAGGATGAACCGGTACAGCCAGAGGCCCCAGACAATGACGCCTGCCACGGCGAGTGGGAAGTAGGGGGAAAATTCGGTGTAGAACTCGTTGAGGCTTCGGGCGGTGAAGGCCCCGAAGACGTCGTCGACATCAAGGAATAGGGCAGTCATGGGCAGTCCTTCGCTGGGGTGGATTTCAGTGAGGGAACTGCCGGCGCACGGCCGGCGGCGTGGTCCTTCCCGCCACCGGAGCCGGTAGCGGGGCCCTGATGCCCCTGCTGAGGGGGCCGGGCTTCTCACTGCTGCCGACTCTGCGATGAGCCTTGTAAGAAGCATGCTTGGCAAATTCTTCTTCCGCCAGCGTGCGCGATACTCTAATTGCCTTTGCCACTACCCGTCTTTTCAGCGAGCCCCTACTCGTGTTTTGAAGGGGCCATACTGAGAATATTTACCGGAAAGAAGCCCGAAACATGGCTGTAGCCCGCCGTCGTATTGACGTGGAGGAAGGTGCAGCGGCGCTGGCCGCCTGGCGGAAAGCTGCCGAACCGCCGTCGGACACTCCCCTACCGCGGGCCGTCCTGGCCACTGCCGTGCGCTATTCGCTGGAGGAAGTCACCGCGCGGGCACCGGGGAACTCGGTGGAGGTGCGGGTGCCGCCGTTCGGCGTCACCCAGTGCGTGGAGGGGCCACGCCACACGCGCGGCACCCCGCCGAACGTCATTGAGTGCGACGCCGCCACCTGGCTGGCGATGGTGACCGGCCAGCTGGGCTGGCCGGACGCCGTCGCGGCCGGCAGGGTGGCTGCTTCGGGACTGCGCGCGGACCTCTCGGAGCTGCTCCCGCTGTAGTCGGCTGCCGGTAGCTGACTGCCCGCCGGCTGGCCGCCCGGCCGGCTTGCGCTCGCGCTTTTAGCCGCGGCCGACGAACGGCATGCCCGCGGCGGTCACCACCACCGAGCCCACACTGGCCGTGGCAGGCATGTCCGCCATCATCAGCACCGCGCGGGCAGCGTCGGCCACCGGGAACATCGGCTCCACACGGCGGCTGCCGTCAGCCTGCAGGGCCCCGGAGCCGACGCCGATGGTGTCCATGATGTCGGTGGCCGTGTTGCCGATATCGATCTGGCCGCAGGTGATCCCGAAGCCGCGCCCGTCCAGCTCGATGCTTTTGGTGAGGCCCGTCATCGCGTGCTTGGTCACCGTGTAGGCCACGGTCCGCGGGCGGGGCGAATGTGCGGAAATGGAGCCGTTGTTGATGATCCGCCCGCCCCGGGGTTCCTGTTCCTTCATGGTCCTGACGGCGGCCGCGGCGCACAGCATGGAGCCCGTGAGGTTGACCGCAACGGTGGCGTTCCAGTCGTCCACGCTGATCTCGTCCACGCTGGCTGCCGGGCCGAACACGCCTGCGTTGTTGAAGAGCACGTCCACCCGGCCCCACTGCTGCCGCGCGGCTTCGAAAAGCCGCCCGACGTCGTCGGGCCGGGTGACGTCGCACGGCACCACCAGTGCGTCAGGGTGGCCGTCCGCTGTCTCCTGCAGCTGCGCTTCGCGGCGTCCGGCCAGCGCAACGCGGTACCCCCCGGCAAGCATCTGCCGTGCCACTTCCCGCCCGATGCCGGAGCCCGCTCCGGTGACCACTGCGACGCGTCCGGCGGGTTGGGGATTGTTCAAAGCTGTTCTCCTGGAATGTGGTGCTAGAGCGGGGCGGGCGCTGCGGTGCTGTTTAGCGGCCAGCCTATGACGGTCTTGGGCCGCGGCGCAGCGTAGGTCCGGACTTTGGAGGTGGAGAGGCGCATGCGGACCAGGGATTCTGCGATGGTCACCGCCGATGCCACGCCGTCCACCACGGGGACGCCGGCCCGCTGCCGGATCTGCTCGTCCAGGCCTGCCATGCCTCCGCAGCCCAGCACGATGACCTCGGCCTTGTCCTGCGTGACCGCCAGCAGTGCCTGGTTGATGATTGCCTCCACGGCCCGCTCCGGTTCCTCCTCGAGCTCCAGGACCGCCATGCCGCTGGCCCGCACCGAGGCGCACCGTGCATCCAGCCCGGCGAGCTTGAGCCGGTCCTCGATGAGGGGGACGGTGCGGTCCAGGGTGGTGACCACGGAGTACTTGTGGCCCAGGAACATGGCCGTGCTGGCTGCCGCCTCGGTGATGTCCACCACCGGGACGTCCAGGAGTTCCTGGAGCCCTTCACGCCCGTGCTCACCGTAGCCGGCCTGGATGGCGGCGTCGTACGGTTCCGGGTAGGAAGTGATGGCGTCCATGACGGCTATCGCTGCAAGGTAGCTTTCGAAGTTCCCCTCGCAGGAGTCGGCGCCGAAGCGGGGTGTCACCCCGATGATCTCGGTGCCGGGGGCCGCAACACTGCGGGCTGAGGCGGCGATGGAATCCGTCATGGAGGCGGTGGTGTTGACATTTGCTACAAGGATGCGCATGGAGGGTCCTTTGGGGTTTGCTGGTGCATCCGCGGCGGGCGCGGGTGGGCCGTCAGTGGGTGCTGGCGATGGCGATGGACTCGCCGTCGTGGTCTTCCAGCTTCTGGGTGCGGTCGGCGATGAAGAAGTACACCACCGCGGCAATGCCTGCCGCGAAGAACCAGGCGAACGGAGCTGCGGATGCCAGGGCCGGCACGAATGCGATGAGGAGGGCAAGGACGGCCGCCGGGACCATGGCGATGATCGCCCGGGGGTTGACGCCGTTCTTGTAGAAGTAGGCACCCTCCGGCGAGGCGGTGTACAGCTCCGGGACGTTGACCTTGCCGCGGCGGATCAGCCAGTAGTCGGCCATCACGACGCCGAACAGCGGGCCGAGCAGGGCGCCGAGGCCGCCGAGGAAGTACACGATGACCAGCGGGTTGTTGTAGAGGTTCCACGGCAGGATGACCAGGCCGATGACGGCGCTGACGATGGCCGCGCGGCGGAAGTTCAGCCGCTTGGGGAACAGGTTGGTCAGGGCGTAGACGGGAGCCACGAAGTTGGCCATCAGGTTGACGGCGATGGTCAGGATCAGCAGTGCCAGGCAGGCCAGCACCAGGAAGAGGGTGTTGGGGATGGTCTGGACAATGTCCGAGGGGCTCTCGATGATGGTGCCGTTGATCTTGAACTGTCCGCCGGCCATCACCACAACGATGGCACCGAAGACCAGCATGTTGATGGGGATGCCCCAGAAGTTGCCGCGGACAACGGCCTTCTTGGAGACGGCGGAGCGGGTGAAGTCGCAGAAGTTCAGGACGAAGGTGCCGTAGATGGAGACCCACAGGGCGCCGCCGGCGAAGATGGTGAGCCACATTTCCGGGCCCTCAAGGGCGTTGTCCGAGGACCAGGCGATGGCGCCGCCGGCTTCGATGAAGATCCAGATGGCGATGGCGGCCATCGTGGCCAGGATGACCGGGCCGGCAAATGCTTCGTACTTGCGGATCATTTCCATGCCGAAGCTGACGATCACCAGCTGGACAACCCAGAGGATGATGAAGGCGATCCAGCCCAGGGTGGAGAGCCCCAGGATGGAGTCCTTGTCCATCTCCGCGAGGGCGGGGAACATGGCCACGAGCATCACGCGGGAGACGACGGACGCGAGGTAGGTCTGGATGCCGAACCAGGCCACGGCCACGGCGCCGCGCAGCAGGCTGGCGATTTGTGCGCCCCTGATTCCGAAGCTGATGCGGCTCATCACCGGGAAGGGAACACCGGTCTTGACGCCCATGAAGCCGGAGAGGTTGAGGAGGCCGAACAGCAGGGCCGCCCCGATGCCGAGTGCCAGGAGGATCTGCCATCCGCCGAGGCCCAACGCGAACAGCCCGATGGCGAAGGCGTAGTTGCCGAGGCTGTGAACGTCATTGGCCCAGAGGGTGAAGATGCTGTAGCCGGACCAGCTGCGGCCGGCGCGCTTGGTGGGGGCGAGATCCACGTTATAAAGGGTGGGGCTGATGCTCTGGCCGGATGCCGTGCTGGCGGATTCGCACAGGGCTTCAACTGGAACGGAGGGGTGTGCGGCGGCGACTGACGGCGCTGTCAGGTCTGCGGCCGCGTCAACACCCACCGGTGGAGGGGTCTGCATAAGGGTCTCAATTCTGGGAGGATCCGCGGTGGTGAGACCGGCGCTGGTGGCCGTTTCTGTTATTCCACATTACGGAATCGAGATATTGAATAGTGAAATAAGAGTATGACCTGCGTCACCTGCGGTCAAGGACGGACTCCCACGGGCTGCAGTCACAATCGGTTTGCAGCAGTCCTTGCCGCGCAGGAGGGCGTGGACCCCGCCGTCGATGTTGACCCTCCTGCCATCTTCTCGCTAATCTCATATGGCAAGAATGTTTTCTCACAATACGAAAACATGAGCCATTCGACGATGAAATGAGGCTCCCGTGGCTGCAGGAGAAGATACCTCCCATATCCTCAGCGGGTTGACTAACCAGCTGCCTGATCGTGATCCGGAAGAGACTGCCGAGTGGGTTGAGT
>NZ_FVZL01000023.1 GCF_900168295.1 Arthrobacter sp. P2b
ATCCGGTGCCGCTCCCGAGAACCACGCCGCTACGCGGAGGTTTTCAAATGAGGCAACGAATCGGTCTACGCGGAGGTTTTCAACGAGTCAACGCGCCGATTTGTGCGAGCCGGAAGTCTCGGGTAAAGTAATTTCTCGTGCTGAGGGGCACGGAGCGGGGCAAAAGCCCTGAAAACCGGCCCGAAAGTATCATTGGGATATGGTGTAATTGGCAACACTACGGTTTCTGGTACCGTCATTCTAGGTTCGAGTCCTGGTATCCCAGCTCCGGTTTGAGCGCCGTTCCGGCCTCAAAACGGAACGGTTTCAAGCGGTCCGCCGATTTGAAACCACAGCGCAGTGTGTGAAACAATCACTGAGCTTGACCAGCGGAAACGCTGGCAGGAAGTACACGGCCCCATCGTATAGCGGCCTAGTACGCCGCCCTCTCACGGCGGTAACGCGGGTTCGAATCCCGCTGGGGTCACCAACGGAAATGGTCCCGGGCAACAGCCCGGGGCCATTTTTCATTTCCCGGCGCGCGGAGCTTTGAGCTGGCATGATGTTGCTGTGACCATGTCCAACGAGCCCCACGATCACACGCAGCCGGAGCCGCGGACCGCCGAAGCGCTGGCGCTGCTGGAGGATGTGCGCAACGGGCTTGCGGACGTCGCCCTGCCGCTGGCACTTCCGGGAGCGGAGCAGGCCCGCCTCGAGGCTGCGAATGCGGTGACCCAGCTCGATGACTACATCCTTCCGCGCTACCGCAGCCTGGATGCTCCACTCCTCGCCGTCGTCGGAGGTTCCACCGGCGCGGGCAAATCGACCCTCGTCAACGCGCTCGTCGGCCACCCGGTAACCCGCGCGGGAGCGATCCGCCCCACCACCCGGCAGCCCATCCTGCTGCACAACCCGGCCGAGGCGCCCTGGTTCGAGGGGCAGCGCGTCCTGCCCGGCCTCAACCGGATCCGCGGCGCCCTCGCCGTGGCCCAGGTTCCTTCCGCTATGGACGTGATCACGTCCGACGCAGCCCCGATGTCGTCGCTGGTACTGCTTGCCGACCCGTCGGTACCTGCCGGGATCGCCCTCCTCGACGCCCCCGACGTCGATTCCATTTCTGACGACAACAGGAAGCTGGCAGGGCAACTCCTGGCGGCCGCGGATCTCTGGATCTTCGTCACAACCGCCAACCGCTATGCCGACGCCGTCCCCTGGAAACTGCTCCTGGATGCCGCCACCCGGGACATCATGGTGGCCGTGGTGCTGGACCGGGTCCCGCCGGGTGCGGAGGCGGAGGTCAGCGAGGACCTCCGTGCACTTTTGGACAAGGAAGGGCTGGGGAGCGCGCCGATGTTCGTCATTCCCGAAACCCCATTGGACTCCAGGGGCATGCTGCCGGAAGGAGCAGTCCGTCAGCTGAAAACCTGGCTGGACGAGCTGGCGGCCGATGCCGTGGGCCGGTCCGAGGTTGCCCGCCGGACCCTGAACGGGTCGGTCCGTGCCCTCTCCGGCCGGGTTGCCGCAATCGCCCAGGCGGCCCGCGAACAGCAGCGCGCTGCCAGCAGCCTGGAAGCCGACGCCGTGGCAGCCTACCGGCATGCAGCGGAGCGCATCCTGGACGCCACCCGGGACGGGGCACTCCTGCGCGGCGAAGTCCTGGCACGATGGCAGGACTTCGTCGGCACCGGCGAATTCTTCCGGACCCTGGAACAGAACGTTGGACGGTTCCGGGACCGGCTGGGAGCCTTCTTCCGGGGCGAGCCGGCACCCGCCGTGCAGGTCGAGGCCGCCATCGAGACCGGCCTGCAGGCAGTGATCGTTGATGAGGCAGCCAACGCTGCCGAGGAGACCGACCAGCGCTGGCGCTCCCATCCGGCGGGACGGCAACTGCTGGGCACTGACGATCTTTCCGGCACCTCGCCGGGCTTCGCGGACCGCACTGCCGAGGAGATCCGTGCCTGGCAGGAGGCACTGATGGAACTCATCCGCACGGAGGGCCAAGGCAAGCGCACCCAGGCCCGCTGGTTGTCCTTCGGGATCAACGGACTGGGAGCGGCTCTAATGATTGTGGTGTTTTCGATGACCGCGGGACTGACCGGCCTGGAGATTGGTGTGGCAGGCGGGACCGCCGTCGTGGGCCAGCGGCTGCTGGAAGCGGTCTTCGGCGAGGATGCGGTCCGGCGCATGGCCGAAAAAGCCCGGGAGGACCTCGCAGCCCGCTGTCAGCGCCTGCTGGACGGGGAGCAGCAGAAGTTCCTGCTCCGGCTGCCTGCTGCCGGCGGAGTTGCCGAAGATGCCCTGCCGGCCCAGTCCGACGCCCTGGCCCGGCTGGCGGGCACCGCGTGAGCCGGCACAGCGACGCACGGGAGTCAACACGGCTGGACGGCCGGCTTCAGGCGCTCAACGACGCCCGGGAGCTGGGCGAAGGCGTCCTTCCCGATGAAACCCTGCAGGAAGTGCTCCGTGTCCTGGAACGGGCCAGTTCCCGCCGTTCACTGTCCGGGGACCACACTGTGGTGGGCTTCTTCGGGGCGACCGGCAGCGGCAAATCGTCCCTGTTCAACGCGGTCAGCGGCGCGGAAATCGCGACGGCGGCCGCCCGCCGCCCGACGACATCCGAGCCTCTGGCGGGGGTGTGGGGAGCGGAGGGCAGCGAGCCGCTGCTGGACTGGCTTGAGGTTCACAACAGGCACCACGCTGCAGCGGTTGACGGCTTCGCCGATGAGGAAACCGGGCTGATCCTGCTGGACCTTCCGGACTTCGACTCCACCCGGCAAGCGAACCGCGAGACAGTGCAGCGGATGGTGGGCCTGGTGGACGTCCTTGTCTGGGTCCTGGATCCACAAAAGTACGCCGACGCAGCCGTCCATCACGGCTTCCTTGCCCCGCTTGCCTCCCACGGCGCCGTCACGCTCGTGGTTCTGAACCAGGTGGACCGGCTGCCCGAGCGGGACGTGCAGCCCGTGCTCGACTCCCTGCGCGGCATCCTGGCCCGCGACGGCCTCGCGGAGGTCCGGGTCCTCGCGTCCTCGGCCACGACGGGTGCCGGCGTTGCCGCCCTCCGCGCTGCCATCCGCAGCGTAGCCATGCAGCGCAAGGCACAGTCACAGCGGCTGGCTGCCGACATCGCCAAGGCAGCACAGGAGCTGCTGGCCGTGTCGGGGGAGGGGGAAGCGGCCGGCGTCCGCCCCGCATCAAAAAAACGGCTTGCCGATGAACTGGCAGTGGCGGCGAACGTGCCGGTGGTGGTGAGAGCGGTAGGCCAGTCCTACCGGCTGGAATCCGTGCGCCGGACCGGTTGGCCCGTCACCCGTTGGTTATCCCGGTTCCGGCCGGACCCGCTGCGCCGGCTCAACCTTCGCAGCAGCGCACCAGCAGAACTGAACCGGACATCACTGCCGCCGGCCGGCGCACCGGAGCGGGCCCGCACTGATGCGACCGTCCGGGAATTTGCCGATGCAGCCAGTGCCGGCGCTCCCGGCCCCTGGCGCGCCGCCATCCGCGGCGCGGCCCGTGAGGGCAGGGAACGACTTCCTGATGCCCTGGACCAGGGCATTGCCGGAACGGACCTGGGCGCCAACCGCACATCCTGGTGGTGGGGCGTGTTCAACGTGGTGCAATGGCTGGCGCTGCTGACTGTCGTGGTCGGGCTCGGCTGGCTTGGCGTCCTGGCGGCGCTGGGCTATTTCCAGATGCCCGTACCGGAGGTGCCCCGAGTGGAAGGGTGGCCGGTCCCGACCCTGATGATCGCTTTGGGAGTGGTGCTGGGGATCTTCCTGGCCATCACCGGGCGCTTCATCGCCGCCGCTGCAGCCCGCGCCCGGGCAGGCAAAGCACGGAAACGGCTCAACGCTGCCGTCGCTTCCGTGGCACAGGAGTTCGTGGTGGAACCGGTGGACGTGGAGGTGAGCAGGCTCGGCGCCTTCAACGCCGCGCTGAAGAAGGCCGGGTCCGGGTAGCGCCCGGCTTCTGTGCTGTACGGGCTCCTACGCTGTATTAAGGGCGGCAGCGGCGTCCCGGACCTTGACCAGGGTCCGCAGGTTGCGGGTGGTGGTGGCTGACTTGAACCTGGCCTTGGCAGTGATCTTGCTGAAGGGGCTGTCCAGCGTTCCGCCTGCCGGTGCCAGCCAGGCCAGGGCCTCGGGTCCCAGCCGCTTTTGCTCGGCGCCGTCGAGGGCCGCCCCTGCCGTCTCCAGTTCGTCCAGCACCGCTGTGTCCGAGGACAGGGTGATGTAGGTGTGCGTGGACCTGTCATCATCAGGGTAAGGGCATGCTTCCACCAGTTCGGCCACCCTGCCCGCGTCAAGGACCACCACCCAGGCTTCGTAGCCGAAAGCGGCGCGCAGGCACTTTTCACATTCCCGCTTGACGACGGCGGCACCGAGGCTGCTGGTCAGCACCACGTTTCCGCTGGCCAGAAGGGTCAGGGCGTCCGGAAAACCGCAGGCATTCAGGGCTTCCCTGAGGTCGGCCATTTTGATGTTGATGCCGCCCACATTGATGCCGCGGAGAAACACTGCGTAGCTGCCCATGGCCACAGCCTAGCGCCCGGGCTCCAGGAGGATGCCGTCAGTCGTTGTTCTTGCGCAGGGCTTCGGTGAGGATCCGCCCGGCGTTGCACACAACCTCGGCGTGGAGGCGGCCCGGCTGGCGGGTGAGCCGCTCGATCGGGCCCGAAATCGACACCGCGGCGATCACCCGGCCGGACGGGCCCCGCACCGGTGCCGAGACGGAGGCGACCCCCGGCTCGCGTTCGCCGAGGCTCTGGCCCCAGCCCCGCCGTCGTACGCCTGCCAGGACGGTGGGCGTAAAGCGTGCGGCCTGCAGGCCCTCGAGCAGGCGGTCGTGGTCTTCCCATGCGAGCAGGACCTGCGCCGCGGAGCCTGCCTTCATGGACAGCTGCGTGCCGACCGGAATGGTGTCCCGCAAGCCGATGGGGCGCTCGGCAGACGCCACGCAGACACGCCAGTCGCCCTGGCGGCGGAAGATCTGCGCGCTCTCGCCCGTGGCATCGCGCAACTGCATGAGTACGGGACCTGCCGAGGCAATCAGGCGGTCCTCGCCGGCAGCCGATGCCAGCTCCACCAGCCTGCTGCCGAGGACGAACCGCCCCTGGATGTCGCGGCTGACCAGCCGGTGGTGGACGAGGGCCAGGGCCAGTCGGTGGACGGTGGGCCGGGCCAGGCCGGTTGCCGCCACCAGCTGTGCCAGCGTGGTGGGGCCGGCCTCCAGCGCATCAAGCACCTGGGCCGCTTTATCAATGACACCGACTCCACTAGAATTGTCCATGTAATGATATTGCCGTCTCATTATCTGAGATGCAAATCTTTCGGCTGGCGCTGTATGGAGCCATGCTGATTCAGTTGAACCATTCAGCCAAACAGCAGTGAAGGGAGATGGCCATGGCAAAGACATTGGCCGAGAAAGTCTGGGACGCACATGTGGTGCGCAAAGGCGACGGCGAAGGAGCCAACGCTCAGCCCGACCTTCTCTTCATCGACCTTCACCTGGTGCACGAGGTCACGTCCCCGCAGGCATTCGAAGGCCTGCGCCTGGCCGGGCGCAAGCTCCGCCGCCCGGACCTGACCATCGCCACGGAGGACCACAACACTCCGACCCTGGACATCGACAAGCCCATCGCCGACCTGACCAGCCGCACCCAGATCCAGACCCTGCGCAACAACTGCGCCGAGTTCGGCGTCCGGCTGCACAGCCTGGGCGACGCCGAACAGGGCATCGTGCACGTGGTGGGCCCCCAGCTGGGGCTCACGCAGCCGGGCATGACCGTGGTCTGTGGTGACTCCCACACCTCCACCCATGGCGCTTTCGGCGCGCTGGCCATGGGCATCGGCACCTCCGAGGTGGAGCACGTCATGGCCACCCAGACGCTCTCCCTGAAGCCGTTCAAGACCATGGCCATCAACGTGGAAGGGACCCTGCGTCCCGGCGTCACCGCTAAGGACATCATCCTGGCCGTCATCGCCAAGATCGGCACCGGCGGGGGCCAGGGCTACGTGCTCGAATACCGCGGCTCGGCGATCCGTGCTTTGTCCATGGATGCCCGGATGACCATCTGCAACATGTCGATCGAAGCCGGCGCCCGTGCCGGCCTCGTCGCGCCGGACCAGACGACGTACGACTACATGTACGGGCGCCCGCACGCGCCGCAGGGCGCGGAGTGGGACGCCGCCGTCGAGTACTGGAACACCCTGCGCACCGACGACGACGCAACCTTCGACGTCGAAGTGGACCTGGACGCCGACACCCTGGAGCCGTTCGTCACCTGGGGCACCAACCCCGGCCAGGGCGTCTCCCTGTCCCAGTCCGTCCCGTCCCCGGAAGACTTCGGCGACGAGAACGCCAAGGCCGCCGCGGAGCGCGCCCTGCAGTACATGGGACTGGAGGCCGGCACCCCCATGAAGGACATCCGCGTTGACACGGTCTTCCTGGGTTCCTGCACCAACTCCCGGATGGAGGACCTCCGTGCTGCGGCGGACATCGTCCGCGGCCGCCAAAAGGACCCGAACATCCGCATGCTGGTGGTGCCCGGTTCGGCACGCGTGCGGCTCGAAGCCGAAGCCGAGGGCCTGGACAAGGTCTTCAAGGATTTCGGCGCCGAATGGCGCTTTGCCGGCTGCTCCATGTGCCTGGGCATGAACCCGGACCAGCTGGACGTGGGGGAGCGCTGCGCCTCCACCTCCAACCGCAACTTCGAAGGGCGCCAGGGCAAGGGCGGCCGCACCCACCTGGTTTCCCCGGTGGTGGCGGCAGCCACAGCCGTCCGCGGCACGCTCAGCTCGCCGTCGGACCTCGAACCCGCTCCCGAACCCGCAGCCATCCGCACCGACGCAGCCTAGGACACATCATGGAAAAGTTCACCAAGCACACCGGCATCGGCGTCCCGCTGCGCCAGAGCAACGTTGACACGGACCAGATCATCCCCGCGGTCTACCTCAAGCGCATTACCCGCACCGGTTTCGAGGACGCGCTGTTCTCCGCCTGGCGCAAGGACCCCTCCTTCATCCTGAACCAGGCGCCCTACACCACCGGCTCCGTCCTGGTGGCGGGACCGGACTTCGGCACCGGTTCCTCCCGGGAACACGCTGTGTGGGCCCTGAAGGACTACGGTTTCAAAGCCGTCCTCTCATCACGCTTTGCCGATATCTTCCGCGGCAACTCCGGGAAGCAGGGACTGCTGGCAGCGCAGGTTGCGCAGGATGACATCGAACTGATCTGGAAAGAGCTGGAAAACGCTCCCGGAACCGAAGTGACGGTGGACCTGGAGTCGAAAACGGTGGTGTGCGGCACCATCGTCGCACCGTTCGAGATCGACGACTACACCCGGTGGCGCCTGCTGGAAGGCCTGGACGACATTGGGCTCACCCTGCAGCATGAGGCGGACATCACGGCCTACGAAGCCACCCGCCCTGCCTTCAAGCCCAAGACCCTGCCCGCGCGGCTTTCCCAGCCGCACTGACGCGGGAATCGGCAGTACGCGGGCCCGCCACGCCCTGCCGGTGGGCCCGCGTATTTCGGTTCGGTAACGCGACCTCCTATGCTTGGTTGGAGCCTTTGCAAGGATTTGGGGGCGAGTAATCGTGAGGAAACCGGTATATGAGTAGTGTTCTGACAATCCGCGGCGGAGTCCCGCTTACAGGCCGCGTCAGCGTCCGCGGGGCCAAGAATCTGGTCCCCAAGGCGATGGTGGCGGCGTTGCTGGGCAACGAACCGTCGGTGTTGCGGAACGTTCCGGAGATCAAGGACGTGGAGGTAGTCACCTCCCTCCTGCAGCTGCACGGCGTCACCGTGGAGAAGGACCCGGTAAACGGCGACCTCACCCTTGACCCCAAGGCTGCCAAGACGGCACCAAGTACGGCCATCGATGCGCACGCCGGCGACTCCCGGATCCCCATCCTGCTCTGCGGACCGCTGATCCACGCGATCGGCGAGGCGTTCATCCCCGACCTGGGCGGCTGCAAGATTGGCGACCGCCCCATTGACTACCACCTGGACGTCCTGCGCCAGTTCGGTGCCGTCGTGGAGAAGCGTCCCGGCGGAATCCACATTTCAGCACCCAAGGGTCTGCACGGAGCCAAGATCTCGCTGCCCTACCCGTCCGTGGGGGCCACCGAGCAGGTACTTCTGAGCGCCACCCGTGCCGAGGGCATCACCGAGCTGTCCGGTGCGGCCACCGAGCCCGAGATCATCGACCTCATTGCCGTGCTGCAGAAGATGGGCGCCATCATCAGCGTCCAGACGGACCGCACCATCAGGATCGAAGGCGTCCGCGACCTTGGGGGCTACAACCACCGGGCCCTTTCGGACCGCAACGAATCAGCGTCCTGGGCGTCCGCTGCGCTGGTCACGCGTGGAGACATCTTCGTCGAAGGAGCCTCGCAGCGGGACATGATGACCTTCCTGAACACTTACCGCAAGGTGGGCGGCGGAATGGACATCGGCGAGGACGGCATCCGCTTCTACCACCGGGGCGGCAAGCTCAACCCGCTGGTCCTGGAAACAGACGTGCACCCCGGTTTCATGACGGACTGGCAGCAGCCGCTCGTCGTGGCGCTTACGCAGGCCGAGGGAGTCTCCATCGTCCACGAAACGGTGTACGAAAACCGCTTCGGCTTCACCGACGCCCTCATCCGAATGGGTGCCAGCATCCAGGTCCACCGCGAGTGCCTCGGCAGCGTTCCCTGCAGGTTCGGGCAGCGCAACTTCCTGCATTCGGCAGTCATCTCCGGGCCCACCCAGCTCAAGGGAACCGACATCGACGTCCCTGACCTCCGCGGCGGCTTCAGCCACCTGATTGCCGCCCTGGCGGCCACCGGTACTTCGCGGGTAACGGGCATCGACATCATCAACCGCGGCTACGAGCGTTTCACCGAAAAGCTTGCCGGCCTGGGTGCTGACTTCGACATCACCACCACGAAGTAACGGGACGGACCGTGAAGGAATCTGCCAAGAGCAGGGCCACATTCGTGTTCATCGCCGGCGTCGTCCGCCCGCTGTTGACCCTCATGATGGGCAAGAAATGGGAGGGGATCGAGAAGCTTCCCGCCGGCGGCTTCATCGCCGCGCCCAATCACTGCACCGAGATAGACCCCCTCGTGGTGGGGCACATGCTCTACAACCAGAAGCGCGCGCCGCACTTCCTGGCCAAAGCAGCGCTCTTCAACGTGCCGGGCCTCGGCTGGCTCCTACGGGCCACCAAGCAGGTGCCGGTGGAACGTTCGACGGCGGGAGCGAACCGCTCGCTGCAGGTCGCCCAGGAGATTGTCGCCGAAGGCGGGGCGATCATCATCTACCCTGAAGGCACGCTGACACGCGATCCGGACCTGTGGCCCATGAAGGGGCATACGGGTGCAGCCAGGCTGGCCCTCGAAGGCGGGATCCCGGTGGTTCCCATCGCCCACTGGGGCGCACACGAGGTATTTCCCCGCTATGGCAAGCGGTTCCATATTTTCCCGCGCAAGCAGTCCAGGGTTGTGGTGGGTGATCCCGTGGACCTCAGTGCATTCTCCGGGCGGCCGCTGGACAAGGCCACGTTGTCGGCCGCCACGGACGCGATCATGGACGCCATCACCGGACTCCTGGCGGGGATCCGGGGCGAGGAGCCACCGGCAGAGCGCTGGGATCCGACCCGCCAGCAGCAGGCAAAGCACGGACGTTTCGTGGAGCGCGAGCAGCAGAAGCAGCAGCCCGGCAATGGGGCGGATGCTCAGTGACCTCCGGGAACATGACGGGCTCCGCCCGTTCCGTCGCCGTGCTCGGCGCGGGGTCCTGGGGTACCACGTTCGCGAAAATCCTCGGGGACGCCGCCATCGCGGCGGACACAGCGCGCGCCATCCGGATCTGGGGGCGGCGCGATGAAGTGGTGGAGCAGATCAACAGCATCCACCGCAATCTTCAGTACCTGAAAGACATCGAACTTCCGGCGAGTATCACAGCCTCCTCGGACGTCCGGGAGGTACTCCAGGGAGCGGATCTGGTGGTCCTCGCGGTGCCGGCCCAGTCATTGCGGCCCCAACTGCGCGAATGGAAGGACATGATCGCCCCCGGCGCCATCGTCGTGTCCCTGATGAAGGGACTGGAGCTCGGCACTGACGCCCGCATGAGCGAGGTCATCAGCGAGGAACTCGCCCTCCCGGCTGAACGCATCGCCGTCGTCTCCGGCCCAAACCTCGCGATGGAAATCGCGCGGGAGGAGCCCACCGCATCGGTGGTGGCATGCGCCGATTCCGCGGTGGCCGGCTGGCTTGCCAGGACGTGCACGGCGCCGTATTTCCGGCCGTACACCACCTCCGACGTGGTGGGCGTCGAAATCGGTGGCATCGTCAAGAACGTCATCGCACTGGCCGTGGGCATCTGCGAGGGCAAGCAGATGGGCGACAACACCAAGGCTTCCGTCATCACGCGCGGACTGGCCGAAACCTCGCGCCTTGCACTGGCGCTGGGCGGGAACGCGAAAACCATGGCTGGCCTCGCCGGCCTCGGCGACCTCGTGGCCACCTGCTCATCACCGCTGTCGCGGAACCACACCGCAGGGCGGCTGCTGGGACAAGGCCTTACGCTGGAGGAAGTGGGCCAGAAAATGACCCAGACCGCCGAAGGCATCAAGTCCGGACAGGCCGTGCATGAGCTGGCAGGCAAGCTGGGCGTCGACATGCCCATCACGGCCGCCGTCGTGGCGGTGCTGGCCGGCAAGCTGTCCGTTGACCAACTGGGGCCCCTCCTGCTGTCCCGCGAACTGAAACCTGAAGGCGATTACTGACGATGTCCCCAGACAACCTGACTGCAGGAGTGCCGGCAAAGCCCCGGGTGGCCGTCCTCTTCGGAGGCCGCTCCAGTGAACACGCCGTGAGCTGCGTAACGGCCGCCGGAGTGCTCGGCGCCATCAACAAAGACAAGTACGACGTGATTCCCATCGGGATTGCCAAGTCCGGACAGTGGGTCCTCGCCTCCACCGACACCGCGCAGTGGTCCCTGGCTGCGTCATCCCTCCCGGAGGTGGCACCGTCTTCGGACACGGTGACCCTGGCCGAGATCGGCGGCGAACACCAGCTGATCGTGGCTTCGCCGAATGAAGTCCCCCGGGAACTGGGCGCCGTGGACGTGGTCTTCCCGCTGCTGCACGGACCCTTCGGGGAGGACGGCACCATCCAGGGGCTCCTGGAGCTTTCCGACACCCGCTACGTGGGTGCCGGTGTGCTGGCTTCCGCAGTGGGCATGGACAAGCACTTCATGAAGGTGGTCTTTGAGGCAGCCGGGCTCCAGGTCGGTCCCTACATCGCGGTGACTGACCGGCAGTGGCGCAAGGATCCGGAAGCCGTCCGCAAGCAGGTGGACCTGCTCGGGTTCCCCGTCTTCGTCAAGCCGGCACGGGCCGGATCGTCCATGGGAATTTCGAAGGTGGACTCCCTCGACCAACTGGATGCCGCCATCGAGGAAGCACGGCGGCACGACCTCAAGCTGGTCATCGAAGCCGGAATCGCCGGCCGTGAAATCGAGTGCGCCGTGCTGGAAGGCAGAGGCACCGACGCCCCCAGGACATCGATGCCGGGCGAGATTTCAGTGTCCGGTGGCAGCCACGAGTTCTACGACTTCAACGCAAAGTACGTGGAGGACGATGCTGCAGCGCTGAGCTGCCCCGCGGAGATCCCGGAGGAAGCCATCGCCAGGGTCCGCGAACTGGCGGCGGCCGCGTTTGACGCCGTCGGGGCCGAGGGCCTGAGCCGCGTCGACTTCTTCTATACGCCCGACGGCGACCTCATCATCAACGAGATCAACACCATGCCCGGCTTTACGCCCAAGAGCATGTATCCGCAGATGTGGGCAGCATCCGGACTGGGCTACGCCGACCTGATCGATGAGCTCATCCACCTGGCCCTGAACCGGAAGACCGGACTGCGCTAAGCAGGGGCCTCTCCACGGGTGAGCGCCGCGAAAGATCCCGGCGGCCCGGGCTGCGCCTACTGGCTCTGCGGCAGGTCCTGGAGTTCTTCCTGGCCCACGCAGTTCCGGATGGCCGGCACCTTCCCGGCCGCCGTTGCGAGGTCTGCCAGCACCGTGGCGGAGCTGATCTTGTCCGGGTCCATCAGGATCTCGGTAGCAGGTTCACGGCCGTAGGTGGTCAGGGTCCACACCGGGTCGCCTTCCTTGATGACCCAGTCGATGCCATTGACTGTCACGCAGCGGTCGGTGGTGGGGCCGGGAACGTTGACGCCGCAGCGAAGGATGACCAGGGACGGGTCCCCCCAGGCCGCGGTAGCCTGGCTGTTCGTCTTGCGCAGGCGGGCGTCCCCGATCGCGTCCGGCAGTGCCACCATCATGGGTGCGCAGGCCGGATCCGCTGCATCTTTGGCAGCGGTGACATCCACCGCGGGAGAACACCCTGCCAACGAAGAGATGATGAACGCCGCTGCGAGAGCCGTTCGCATTTTTGTCATGCGGCCGGGATGTGGCTTGGACAGGAAGATGGGCATGACAACCATCATCTCCGGCCACAGAGCCACACGCCAATCTACCAGGGTCCCGGGATGCGGCGGCCTCTGCACGAACCTAAGGCGAACGCTGCCCCGCGCTCGACTGGACAACCTGCCGGCCGACAGGGCGATAAGCTGAAGAAACAATGACAAGAATAATTGACTCCGCCCCTCCGGCTGTGGAGGCCTCCCGACCGGTGAGGAGCCGCATACTGAAGGCAGCCAGTCTGCTGGGCGCCGCTTGTGTCCTGACAATGATCGCGTGGGGCCGGCTACCGACCCTGACCCGGGAGACCGTGTGGGCCGAGGACGGCGGAGTGTTCCTCCGGGACGTTTTGCGCGCTGGACACCTCCAAAGCATTTTTCTGCCTTATGACGGCTACTTGCACGTCCTGCCCAGGCTCCTGGCCAGCATCTCCCACGCCCTTGTTCCGTTGGAGGGCTACGCCATTGCCATGTCGCTGCTGAGTTGTGCTGTGGTGGCAGGGATATCAATTGGTGTTTTCCACTTGGCTCGCGTACTGACCGAATCAGTATCAGTCCGCCTCATGATCGCCGTAATTCCGATCCTGTTGCCGATTGGTCCGAACGAAGTCCTGGGAAATGCAGCCAATCTGCACTGGTACCTGCTGTGGCTGGCGCCCTGGCTCCTGCTGAAGAAGCCAGCCAACCCGGCGGCCGGTGCCGTGCTTTTCGTGCTTTCCTTCCTGACTGCAGCTAGCGAAATTATCAGCGGCATGTTCTTGCCCCTCGCTGTTTGGGTTGCTTGGAAGCGACGGAGCTACGCAGCACCCGCGGGACTGCTGCTCGGCCTGATTCTCCAAGTCCTGACAACCCTCGTCAACCCGAGGTTCAATGGGGCTGCACCTCCCACCGACGCAGTCGACAAATTGTCAGTCCTGATGGGATACGTGCTGCTGCCCATCGGATCGATCTGGCATCCGGACAGCAGGACCTTGGCATCTGGAATTGTGAACTTCGGTTCGTGGGTCCTTGTTATCCCGACTTTGCTGTTTATCGGGCTGCTGGCGTTTGTATTGGCAAAAGGCACCACAGTTCTGAAATTCGGGGCGGTGGTTGCCATTGCAGCTTCCGGATTGTGTTGGGCGGCATCAGTAGTTTTGAGCGGAAATACCATGTTCAACTACGCCGCCTATGCGGAATCAGATTGGGCCAACAGCTTTACGTACATACGCTATGCGGCTGCCCCTGGGATGTTCCTTCTCCTGCTGGTTCCACTGGCCGTCGCCACTGCCGTGCAGAATGGGCACATCAGTCGCGGCAACGTCCCCTTCTTTGCGGGGATTTTCGTCATATTTCTCCTCATCAGCTACTTTCCCACTGCCACAACCCGTCAAACGGGCCCTGCGTGGGCACCGGGAGTAGACGCAGCCCGCACGGCCTGCAGCAACGACAGAGCTTTGGCCTCTGCAGCGGTGGTAGTCGCACCTGCTACCTGGAAGTTCGCGCAGGTCGACATCGCTTGCCCGGAATTGCGAAGTAAGTGAAAGGTGTAACGGCCAAGCCCATGGGCTGGCTCCTGTGTTCCACTTCGCCCGACTAGCGCGTGGCCCGTGTCGGTTTCTTCTCCTTATAAGCTGGTTCCATCATGAATAACACTGCTGTTGCTGCGCCATGCCACCGGCTGGATCCAGAGAAAAAGGCCAAACGGTCCTACCGTGTACGCAGTCTGAGGGCCGTGAGCGTGGCGGCGGCGGTGATAGGGCTAACCTTTGTGACGTGGTTCCGCCTTCCTGAAGTATCCCGCGGCACTCTTTGGGCCGAGGATGCCGCTGTTTTCCTGGCCGAGACGATATCCGTCGGGTCCTGGCAAAGCATCGTTGAGCCGTACGCGGGTTACCTTCACACGATTCCGCGGGTTGTATCTGCCATTGCCTACACAGCCGGCCCCATCGAGGCGTATGCGATGCTTGTTACTTTCCTCAGTTGCATAACGGTTGCAGCCATAGCAACAGGCACGTACTTTTTGTCCGGGCAGCTTTTCCAGCACAAAAGCTATCGCCTGATGGTGGCCCTCATCCCGGTCCTCATACCTGTTGGGCCGCTTGAAGTTTTGGGAAACGCGGCAAACCTCCATTGGTATCTGCTCTGGCTCTGCCCATGGCTGCTGATTTTTGAGCCCCGCACCTGGCCCGTGCGTGCCGTCCTTTTTGTTGCCACGCTGGCAGCTGCCACGACTGAAATTATCGTAGGAATCTTCCTGCCATTGGCGATCTGGGAGATAGTCAAAAGGAAGAATTATGCCGCGCCGTCCGCGCTCATTCTTGGCATCGGCCTGCAGTTTCTGGCCACAGTCGCAAACCCGCGTTACTCCGAAGCTCCCCGTCTCGATTCGATGGACCCTTTGTCAGTCATCTACGGGTTCCTCCTGCAGCCGGTTGGATCCATCTGGGAGACGGATGCGGACACAATGGCACTCAATGTTGTGACATTCGGTGGGTTTGCTGTGGCCATTCCCGTCATCGTCATTTTCGGACTGCTCGCGTACATCGTGACGTACGGTCGGGCACAGTGGAAGGTGACTGCCCTGTATGCCCTCGCCGCCGCTGCATCCTGCTGGGCTGCCGCAACGGTACTCAATCCGTCACCGGAACTCGATTTCGCCAACTTTTCCAAAGATGATTGGCTGTCAAAATTCACGTTTTTCCGCTACGCGGCCGCACCCTCCATGTTCTTGCTCGCACTGGTTCCCATAGCCTGCGCAGTGGCGGAAGACAAAGGGATAATCGGCCCAAACAAGACCAAGTACCTCGCGCCTGTCCTGCTGGCGGTCTTTCTCTCCAACAGCTACCTGCAGGCTACGCCTGTCCGGCAAACCGGCCCCGAGTGGATGACAGGTGTCCAGACCGCTACCGTCCAGTGCGCCACGGACCCGTCGCTGACTGAGGCGGTTATCCCCGTTACGCCGGCAAACTGGCAGGTAGCTGTTCCTTGCAGGCTCCTACCGGACAAGTAGCTAAGCCGACTCGGGGCCTCAATGTCGGTGCCGCGCTGTAGCGTAGTGCCGTGCCAGAAAAGCCCATGAGCAGCAGTGAACAGACCCGCACTGACGGGATATCCGCAGGCCAGGCCGGACCGGACGGGTCCGGACCGGGAAAGCCGCCGGCCGTGGCTGACCTCTCCGAAGCCGAACTGCTGGCCCGGATCTTTCCCCGGCTTTCCATGGCAGGGGCCCACTCCGCAGCCACCCTCCTTGGCCCAGGGGACGACGCCGCCGTGGTGGCTGCCCCTGACGGAAAGACTGTCATCAGCATTGACACCCAGGTTGAAGACCAGGACTTCCGCCTTCGCTGGTCCAATGGCTACCGCACCACCGGCTTTGACGTGGGGTGGAAAGCGGCAGCGCAAAACCTCAGCGACATCAACGCCATGGGGGCAACGGCAACGTCCATGGTGGTGAGCCTCACCTTGCCGCCGGACACCCCCGTCAGCTGGGTTGAAGGCGTGGCGGACGGCCTTTCAGCGGGCATCAGGGAACTCGGGGCGGACAGCTGCTCGGTGGCGGGCGGCGACCTGGGCCGCGGGCGTGAAATCTCTGTCACCGTGGCCGTGGTGGGCACCCTTCATGGGGGAGAGGCGGTCCTCCGCTCCGGCGCGCGCCCGGGTGACATCCTGGCGTTTGCAGGCACTGCCGGGCATGCCGCTGCAGGCCTGGCCCTTCTTGAATCCCCCGTGAACGTGGAGCTCCTCACCCCGGAGCAGCGCGTCTTCCTTGACCTCCAGTGCCGGCCGCGGCCACCGCTCGCCGCAGGGCCGGCCGCCAGGAAAGCCGGAGCGACAGCCATGCTGGACGTTTCGGACGGACTGCTGCGCGATGGCCGGCGCATGGCGGTTGCCAGCAATGTCGGCATCGACCTCGACCCCGGACACTTGGCGCGCCTGGCAGCGGTGTTGCATCCGGCAGCGGAGCTGCTGGGCATGGACGCAGCGGGATGGGTGCTGGGCGGCGGCGAGGACCACGGACTCCTCGCCACATTCCCGCCGGGCTTCCAGCTGCCTGCGGGATTCACTGCGATAGGCTCGGTACAAGCACTGGGAATCGATGAAGGCCCGGGCGTCATGATTGCGGGCCGGTCCGCGGACACCGGGGGATGGGATCACTTTGCACACTAAGGTTGCCGCCAACGCGCAAGCGATGAAGAGGTGGTTGGGCAAGGCTGAGACGGCCCTGGGCAACCACAGCGACCGCCTGAATGCCATCAATATCTTCCCGGTGGCGGATGGGGACACAGGAACCAACCTCTACCTGACGGTACGTGCCGCGGCCCGGGCCCTTGCCACCAGCGGAGACCAGCCGGTCCAGATGGACGTCGGCGCCGTGCTGGCCACAGCCGGCCAGGCCGCCCTCGAAGAGGCAAGGGGAAATTCCGGCACGCTGTTCTCTGTGTTCCTGTGCGCCGCTGCCGAACCGCTCGCGGGCCATACCCGGCTGACGTCCACGCTGTTGGCCGCGGCCCTGAACCGGGCCCAGATCCGTGCCTGGTCCGCCCTCAGCGACCCCGTTCCAGGCACCATGCTTTCCGTGATGGAAGCTGCGGCACGCGCAGCAGCGGCCGTGGATGCCGGGCAAAACGGAGATGACAGCAACCACGCCCTGGGCCTTGTGCTGGACGCCGCCGTCGAAGCGGCACTCACGGCCGTTATCCACACCGAGGACCAGCTTGACGCACTCACCAGCGCGCATGTGGTGGACGCCGGCGGAGTGGGAATGCTCCTGATCCTTGACTGCCTACGCTCCGCGGTACTGGGCGAGGAACTGCAGAGCGAACTCCTTGACGGCCTCCACGGTTATGACGTCGCCGATCCGCACATTCACACCGACATGCCGGACGACGACGGTGTGGAGGTCATGTGCACCATCAGCCTTTCACCCCTGAATGCCGCCACACTCCGGCAACGGCTGGACGAGATCGGCGAGTCGGTCATCATGAGCCAGGTGGGGAGCGGCATGGATGCCGACGGGAACTACCGGTGGCGGGTGCACGTCCACGTCCCCGACCCCGACCCCGCCGTCGCTATCATCAGATCCCTGGGGGAACCCTCCCAGATCAGCATCAGCGAACTCGCGCTGCCGCGTGATCCGGACACGGACGCAGTGAACTCCAGTGGGCATGAACGCTGAGCTGGACCTGGGCCTGGAACGCCGCATCGGAAAACGTTCCGCCGCCGTCATCGAGAAGCACCTGGGCATCACCACGGTGGAAGAACTGCTGAACTACTTTCCCCGCCGGTACCTGACCCGCGGTGAATTGACGCCGATCAGCGAAATCCCGCGCGATGAGGAGGTCACCCTGATCGCCCGGGTCCTGTCCAGCAGCACCCGCACCATGCGGGCGCGCCGCGGCAGCATCACCGACGTCGTGGTTTCGGACGACGACGGCAAGGCAGGCCTCAGGGTGGTAGGCGGGACGGATTACCGGGGCAAGGTCCCCGGGACACTCAAGATCAGCTTTTTCAACGGATACCGGGCCAAGGCCGAACTGCTGCAGGGACGCCGTGCACTGTTCTCCGGCAAGGTCACCAGCTTCAACGGTGTCCTGGGCCTCACGAACCCCGATTTCCATGTCCTGGACGAGGACCCGTTCAGCGACGGCGGCCAGGATCCGGAGAAGCTGGCGGCCATGCCTATTCCGGTGTACCCCGCCACCGCAAAACTTCCCAGCTGGAAGATCCAGAAGGTCATTACAACACTGCTTGAGACCGTGGACCTCGCTTCGCTTCCGGACCCGGTGCCGCCCAAGGTTGCCGAGCGGGAGAAGTTCCTGTCCCTGGCCCAGGCCTACCGGCTCATCCATGCGCCGGAGACTGCCGCAGACTGGAAGAGGGCCCGGGAACGGCTCCGGTACCACGAAGCCCTGGTCCTGCAGTCCGCGCTCGCCCGGCGCCGGGCCCAACTCGCCTCGGAAGAAGCCACCGCCCGCCGGCCGGTGGCAGACGGGGTCCGGGCCGCTTTCGACAGAAGCCTTCCCTTCACGCTCACAGACGGGCAGGCCGCCGTCGGGAAGACGCTCGCCGCGGAACTGGCCCAGGATACCCCCATGAACCGGCTGCTGCAGGGGGAGGTGGGCTCGGGCAAGACGGTGGTGGCTCTGCGGGCCATGCTGCAGGTGGTTGACGCGGGGGGCCAGGCGGCGCTCCTGGCACCCACGGAAGTCCTCGCCGCCCAGCATTATGACTCGATTCGCCGCACCCTCGGACCGCTCTCCCGGGACGGCCTGCTCGGCGGGCTTGCCGGACCAGACGGCGCATCCGTCCAGGTCACCCTCCTGACCGGGTCCATGCCCACCGCGGCGCGCAAGCAGGCCATGCTGGACGCGGCGTCCGGGACGGCAGGGATTGTGATCGGCACCCACGCCCTGCTCAGCGACAATGTGTCGTTCTACGATCTCGGACTGATCGTGGTGGACGAGCAGCACCGGTTCGGCGTGGAGCAGCGCGATGCCCTTCGTGCCAAGGCCCGAAAGCCCCCGCACCTGCTGGTCATGACTGCCACGCCCATTCCCCGCACTGTTGCCATGACCGTCTTCGGTGACCTGGAGACATCCACCCTCGACGAGCTTCCGAAGGGCAGGGCTCCCATCACCACGCATCTGGTGGGCCTCTCCGAGAACCCGGCCTGGGCAGGGCGCATCTGGGCCCGCGCCCGCGAGGAGATTGACGCCGGTCACCAGGTGTACGTCGTCTGCCCCAAAATCGGCACGGACGACGACGGCGATTTCAGCCCGGGCGAAGCCGAACCGCCCGGCCTTGAGTCGGACGACGCGTCACGCGAACTCGCATCGGTGGCTGCCGTCGTCGAGCACCTTTCGACCGAACCGTCCCTCGCCGGCGTCCCGCTGGCTCCCCTCCACGGGCGCCAGGATCCTGAGGTCAAGTCCGCCACCATGGCAGGGTTCGTCGGCAACAGCGTCAAACTGCTGGTGTCCACCACGGTGATCGAGGTGGGTGTCGACGTGCATAACGCAACGCTTATGGTGATCCTGGATGCCGACCGGTTTGGCATCTCCCAGCTGCACCAGCTCCGGGGGCGCGTGGGCCGCGGCGGCCTGCCCGGAACATGCCTGCTGGTTACGGCCCTGGAGCCCGCTCATCCCAGCCGGCGAAGGCTGGAGGCAGTGGCTGCGACCACGGACGGGTTCATCCTTTCGCAGGAGGACCTGAAGCTGCGCCGTGAGGGTGACATCCTGGGTGCCTCCCAGTCCGGCGGGCGTTCCACCCTGAAACTGCTGCGTGTTCTGGAACACGAGGACGTCATCGCCCGGGCCCGGGAGGACGCGCAGGACATCGTGGGGAAGGATCCCTTCCTGTCCAGCCACCCGGAACTCGCGGATGCCATTAATAAGTACCTCAACCCCGAGAAGGAGGCGTTCCTTGAGCGCGGTTAAGCAGGAGGCCGCAGTGCGCGGCAGTGGATTCAGGTGGAGCACATGACCAGGATCGTCGCGGGTGCCGCCGGCGGCACCCCTCTGTCAGCGGTCCCGGGCTCCCTGACGCGGCCCACTACCGACCGGGTAAAGGAGGCCCTTTTCTCCCGCCTTGACGCCTTTGACGTCGTCGCAGGCGCCCGCGTGCTCGATCTCTACGCCGGGTCGGGTTCGCTGGGGGTGGAGAGCGGCAGCCGTGGAGCCCGGACGGTGGAACTCGTGGAGTCTGACGCCAAGGCCAGCGCTGTCTGCCAGCGGAACGCCGACCTCATCAATGGCGTCCTCGGCCGCAAAGCCGTCACGGTGCACCGTTCCAAGGTCGAGCCGTTCCTGGACCGCGCGGCGCCCGACGACACCTGGGACCTCGTATTCGTCGACCCGCCGTATCCGCTGGAGGAGGAGGCGCTGGCCGCCGTCCTCCAGAAGCTTTCCGCCCACCTGGCACCGGCGGCGGTGGTGGTGGTGGAACGCTCGTCCCGTTCCCCTGAACCGCAATGGCCCGGCGCCCTGGCACGGTTCGCGGAAAAGAAATACGGCGAAACCAGGCTGTGGTTCGCGGAGCCCTTCGTCCCCGACGCCATCGACAGCGATGACGTTCCGGCGGTGGCAGAACCGGAAGGATCCGGGTACTAGCCCCGGCCGGGGAGCCACCCCGGCCGGGCCACATTCCACACGGTTATCCCGCCAGCGGGTCCAAATCCACTCCTGCCAGCACTTTTGCCGGGTGCGGGCCGCGGGCGGCGAGTTCCGCCGACCACTCCTCCGGCCACGGCACCTGCGTTCCGGCCAGGATGATATTGCCCGGATAGCGTCCCTGGAACATCCCTGCTTCGGCAAAGGCGGCCACATCAGCCATCGCCTGCCGCATCGCCGCCACCTGGCTGCGGACCAGCGTCAGGCCCGGCTCGTCGCCCACATTGACCACCAGCACGCCCCGCGGGCCAAGCCGTGCCCGCACCTCCCGGTAGAACTCCGCACTGGCAATATGGGCCGGGGCCTCGGGCCCGGAAAAGATGTCCAGGATCACGACGTCGAACATCAGGCCGGGGTCGAGCTCACCGAGTGCCTCCTGGGCGTCGCCCGTGATGGTCCGCAGGTCCGTTCCCTCCGGAAGCGGAAGCTGGCCGAGGACAAAGTCCAGCAGCTCACGCTCCAGCTCCACTGCGTACTGCTGCGACCCAGGCCGGGTCGCCTGGATGTAGCGCGCCAGCGTCAGCGCCCCTGCCCCGAGATGGAGTGCCTTCACAGGGACTCCGGGAGGCGCTGCGAGGTCCACCAGATGCCCGATCCGCCGGAGGTATTCGTAAAAGATCTCTTCGGGGTGGGAAAGATTTACGTGCGACTGCTCCAAACCGCCAATGCTGAGCACATAGCTGCCCTCGGTGAACGCGTCCGATTCGATGGAGGCATGCTGGCCCGTGGTCTGCAGGAACCGTGCCGCCTGCCCCTGGCTCCTGGCGGCCATCAGAGCCTTCCGCTGAGCGTGGCAAGCCGTTCCGCGGCCTCTTCAAGAACTTCGGTCCTTTTGCAGAAGGCGAAACGGAGCAGGCTGCGCGTCCTGGCGGCGCCCTCCGGATGGCAGAACACCGGGACCGGGATTGCGGCCACGCCAACCAGGGCCGGAAGCCGCCTGGCCAGGTCAACGGAGTCTTCGATGCCCAGAGGGGCGGTGTCCACATTGATGAAGTAGGTACCCTGCGGGGAAAACACATCAAACCCGGCGGCGGCCAGTCCCTGGCGGAGGATGTTGCGCTTATGCTCCAGGTCCGCGGCGATGCCCGTGTAAAAAGCGTCTGGCAGTGCCAGCCCCGCAGCGATGGCTGCCTGGAACGGCGTCCCGGAGCTGTAGGTGAGGAATTGCTTCACGGTGCGGGCAGCAGCAACGAGCTCCGCGGGACCTGAGAGCCAGCCGATTTTCCAGCCGGTGAGGGAAAAGGTCTTTCCGGCGGATGAGATGGTGATTGTCCGCTCCGCTGCGCCAGGCAGGCATGCCACCGGCAGATGGGAAACACCGAACGTGAGGTGTTCATAGACTTCATCGGTGATGATGATGCTGCCGTGTTTCCGGGCGAGGTCCACCACGCGCTGAAGCACGCTCCGGGGAAAGACCGCACCGGTCGGGTTGTGCGGATTGTTCAGCAGCACCACGCGGGTCCGTTCGCTGAAGGCAGCCTCAAGGGCTGCCATGTCCGGCTGGAAATCCGGGGCAAGCAGCGGCGCCGTCACGTGGGTGGCGCCGGCGAGGCCGATCACCGCTCCGTAGGAATCGTAGAAGGGTTCAAAGGTCAGCACCTCGTCGCCGGGACCGGCAAACGCGAGAAGGGCTGCTGCGATACCTTCCGTGGCGCCGGTGGTGACGATGACCTCTGTGTCCGGGTTGATCGTGAGCCCGTAAAAGCGCTCCTGGTGCGCGGCGACGGCTTCGCGCAGTTGCGGGAGGCCCTTGCCGGGCGCGTACTGGTTTGCTCCGGCAGATATCGCGGCACGGGCTGCCTCCCGGATCTCCAGCGGCCCGTCCTCGTCGGGAAAGCCCTGGCCGAGGTTGATGGCGCCGGTCTGGAGGGCCAAACCGGTCATCTCTTCGAAGATGGTGACACCCAGGCTGCCGTCAGGTGCCAGGAGGTTGGCGCCCAGCGCGGCGCGCTGCCAGGGAGCAGGAGCCAGGGGCGGGGAAAGTTCCCGTGGAGGATGCATCCAGTCATGGTATCCCGGGCTTTTCATGGGGTAGGTTCGGAGCATGAGACGAGCTGTCTGCCCAGGATCCTTCGACCCCATCCACAACGGCCATCTTGAAGTCATCGCACGGGCGGCCGGACTCTTTGACGAAGTCATCGTCGCGATTTCCACCAATTACGCCAAAAAGTACAGGTTCACCCTGGACGAGCGGCTGGAGATGGCACGCGAGACCCTCGCTTCGCTCAAAGGCATCGTGGTTGAGCCGGTGGGGGAGGGCCTGCTGGCCGAATATTGCCGCCAGCGCGGTGTGTCGGCCATCGTCAAGGGGCTTCGGTCGTCCTCGGATTTCGACTACGAGCTGCCTATGGCCACCATGAACCGGCAGCTGAGCGGCGTGGAAACAGTCTTCCTGCCGGCCGAGGCCCACTATGTCCACCTGTCCTCCACCCTGATCAAAGAGGTGGCAGCCCTTGGCGGCAGCGTGTCGGAGTACGTCCCAAGATCCGTCCAACGGAGGATGCTGACTGGCGAGCCTGCACAGGATCAGCTGCCGAGGCGGTAGGCTGGTCCGGTACTTCGGCGCCGCCGGCCGCCGGTTTGAGTCCCCGCGACTCTTCAGGCTAAGATGGTACGTCGGTCATATGTTCAACAGGAGTTCTCATTAAAAGAGATGCTGGTTCGCCCTTGGCGTTCGACGTCAAGGACCTCGGGCGCAGCCCGGGAAGCATGCGGACACTGAAGGAACATGTACCCGCACCAAGTGACCTTGGTGTGGCGCTCATTGGTGTTCAGGTAGGCTCGGATGTCGAGCTGGATCTGAGGCTTGAGGCCGTACACGAAGGAATTCTGGTATCAGGAACCGTCCTCACGGAAGTAACCGGTGAGTGCGGTCGATGCCTGGATCCCCTTGCGTATGACCTTGAGGTCAATGTGCAAGAACTTTTCTTCTATGAAGGTGTTGAGCTTTCGGACGAAGAAGATGATGAAGAGCAACGTCGAGTCGAGCACGATGTAATCGATCTTGAACCGGTGTTGCGGGACGCGGTTGTCACCAACCTGCCGTTCCAGCCGGTGTGCCGGGAAGACTGCCAGGGTCTTTGCTCCGAATGTGGAGTTCGCCTGGAAGACGAGCCGGGGCACCACCACGAGGTCTTGGATCCTCGCTGGGCTGCCCTAGCTGATATGGCTAAGCCTGACCGGCAAAATTGATTTGTACGTGTTTGTCTAGAGAGAAATGAGTTAGCCGTGGCTGTTCCCAAGCGGAAAATGTCTCGCTCGAATACCCGCGCCCGCCGCTCGCAGTGGAAGGCGACCGCCCCCCACCTGGTGAAGACCGTTGAGAACGGCCAGGTTACTTACAGCCTGCCGCACCAGGCTAAGGTCGTCACCGACTCTGCTGGCACTGCGCTGTTCCTTGAGTACAAGGGCCGCAAGGTCGCTGACGTCTAATCGGCCACTAAGGCTGACCTGATGTCTTCAACTGAAGAGCTTCTGAAGCGTCTCGGTGTCACTATTGACGCCGGGACGCTTCGTCTTGCGCTCACACACCGTTCGTACGCCTACGAAAACGGCGGCATTCCCACGAATGAGCGGCTGGAATTCCTCGGCGACTCCATCCTGGGTTTCTCCGTTACTGATGCCCTCTACCGGGACAACCCGGACCTTCCCGAGGGAGACCTGGCAAAGCGTCGCTCAGCCGTGGTCAGCACACGCGCGCTGGCAAACATCGGACGCAGCCTTGGAATTGGCGACTACATCTACCTTGGGCAGGGCGAGAAGCTCACCGAAGGCAAGAACAAGGCGTCCATCCTGGCCGACACCATGGAGGCGCTGATCGGTGCCACCTATGTGTCAAACGATATCGAGACCGCCCGCCAGCTTGTCATGAGGCTCATCGGGCCCCTGCTGAAGGACGCGGCCGTGCTCGGTGCGGGGACAGACTGGAAAACCAGCATCCAGGAGCTTGCCGCCAGCCGCCAGCTGGGCACCATCCACTACGCTGTGGACGGTGCGGGTCCGGACCATGCCCGGACTTTCACGGCAGTCTTGAACATCGGTGGCAAGCCCTGCGGCAAGGGCTCCGGACACTCCAAGAAGGAAGCCGAGCAGGAAGCCGCAGCCGATGCCTGGCGCGCCCTTTCCGGAACAGGTCCTTCTGACGCATCCGGCAAGTCCACCGGTTCCGTAGCAGCCAAGTAGCCGCCGTGCCGGAACTCCCCGAGGTGGAAGTGGTCCGCCGCGGCCTGGTGAGCTGGGTCCGCGGCCGGAGCATCGAGGCCGTTGATGTACTGGACCCGCGGTCAGTCCGCCGCCACTCCCTCGGGGTCAGGGATTTCATCGGGAACCTCGAAGGCACCACGGTGACCGACGTTGTACGCCGGGGCAAATTCCTCTGGCTGCCGCTTTCGGACAACTCCCACGCTCAGGAGGGGGCTACCCCCGACGCCTTCATGCGGCCTGCTGTCGCGCTGATGGCGCACCTGGGCATGAGCGGCCAGCTCCTCATGCAGGACAGCCGGGTTCCGGACGAAAAGCATCTCAAAGTCCGGTTCCGGCTCAGCGCCCGTGACGGGATGCCCGAACAGCTGCGGTTTGTGGACCAGCGGATTTTTGGTGGCCTGTTCGTCACGGCCATGGTGCCCACGGACGACGGCGGCCCGGGCGGCCTGGCCGAGACTCCCGTCCCGTTGATTGCGGAAGAGGCCTCGCATATTGCCCGGGACCCGCTGGACCCGGCTTTCTCTTTCGACCTTTTCTACCGCCGGCTGCGGAAGCGCAAAACGGGGCTTAAACGCGCTCTCCTGGACCAGGGCCTGGTGTCCGGCATCGGTAATATCTACGCTGACGAGGCACTGTGGCGGGCGCGGCTGCACTTCGCCCGGCCCACCGAGACACTGCGCAGGGGTGAAGCCGAAAGAGTGGTCAGCAGCGCCCGCGAGGTGATGCTCGATGCACTTGCAGCAGGCGGCACCAGCTTCGACTCCCTCTACGTGAACGTCAACGGGGCCTCCGGATACTTTGACAGGTCCCTCAACGCCTACGGCCGCGAAGGCGAGCCCTGCAAGCGCTGCGCGGCCGCCGGAATCCACGCCACGATCCGCCGTGAGCAGTTCATGAACCGCTCATCGCGCACCTGCCCGGTCTGCCAGCCCCGTCCCCGCAACGGACACTGGTAGCCACTCCCCAAGTACGGACGCGATCCCTGGCGGTGGTCCGGTGAACGGCGCGAACCGGGCCGCCGGAGTGCAGGGCGGAAGCCGTGGGAATCCCGTATTTTGGCCGGAGACGAAGTAGATTTAGGGTCTGCGAAAGCAGCCGCTACAGCCACTCAGGAGATCCGAAACGCCTTGCACCTCAAAAGCCTCACCGTCCGGGGGTTCAAGTCTTTTGCGTCCGCCACCACCTTCGACTTTGAGCCGGGCGTCACTGCCGTAGTCGGCCCGAACGGTTCCGGCAAGTCGAACGTGGTGGACGCGCTGGCCTGGGTGATGGGCGAGCAGGGCGCCAAAACCCTCCGCGGCGGCAAGATGGAGGATGTGATCTTCGCCGGCACATCGGGCCGGCCGCCCCTTGGCAGGGCCCACGTTTCGCTGACCATCGACAACACCGACGGTGCCCTGCCGATCGAATACAGCGAAGTCACCATCTCCAGGACCCTGTTCCGCACGGGCGGGTCCGAGTACGCCATCAACGGCGCAGGTTGCCGCCTGCTCGACATCCAGGAACTCCTGTCCGATTCGGGCCTCGGCCGGGAAATGCACGTCATCGTGGGGCAGGGACAGCTGGACCGCATCCTGCATGCCACGCCTGAGGACCGGCGGGGCTTCATCGAGGAAGCGGCCGGCATCCTCAAGCACCGCCGGCGCAAAGAACGGACGGTCCGCAAACTCGAGGCGATGCAGGCCAATCTCCAGCGCCTCTCCGACCTCACCGGCGAAATACGGCGCCAGCTCACACCGCTGGGCAAGCAGGCCGAGGTGGCCCGCCGGGCCCAGCGCGTCCAGTTTGACGTCCGGGACGCCCGCGCCCGGCTGCTGGCTGACGACCTTGTCCAGCTGCAGCTTGCGCTGGAACAGAATGTGGCGGACGAAGAGGCTCTCAAGGCCCGGCGGACGGTGGTCAACCAGGAGTTGGAGGAGGGCCGCCGGCAGCAGGCAACGCTTGAGCAGCTGGCGGCGGAGGCCACGCCGGCATTGAACGCCGCCAGGGATACCTGGTACCGGTTGTCGGCGGCGAGGGAGCGGCTTCGTTCCCTCGGTTCGCTCGCCGGGGACCGCAGCCGCCTGCTCGGGTCCGTGGATTCCGCACCACCCCCGGGACGGGATCCGGAACAGCTGGAACGCCAGGCCGCGCGTGTCCGCGAGGAGCTTGCCGAACTCGAACGGTCCATCCTGGACCGGCGGGACGCCCTGGAATCCGCCACGGCCGCAAAGGTCCAGGCCGAACGGGATGCCCATGCCGAAGATCAGCGGCTTACCGCGGAACTGCGGGCCGTGGCGGACCGGCGCGAGGGCCTGGCCCGCCTGGCAGGACAAGTGGCGGCGGCCAGGTCGCGGGTCGAATCCGCGCAGGCCGAGCTGGGCAGGCTGCGGGAATCGGTGGCCGCCGGTGCCGAGCGCCGTGCCCGCGCACAGGCCGAATTCACAGCCCTGGAAAACCAGGTGGCAGGAGTTGAAGAGGGCGAGGAATCGCTCGATGCCGACTACGAGGCCGCAAGTGCTGCCCTGGACGGCGTCCTCAGCGAAATCTCCGACCTGAAGGCAGCCATCAACGAGGGGATCCGCAAGCGTGACGCCCTGGCAGCCCGCCGGGATGCGTTAAAGCTTGGGCTGGACCGCAAGGACGGCGCCAGGCACGTCCTGCAGTCCGGAATCCCCGGCGTGCACGCAAGCCTCGCCGCGGAACTCACGGTGGAGTCCGGATTCGAAACGGCGGTCGCCGCCGCCCTGGGGGAGGCATCGGAGGCGATTGTTGTACGGGATCCCGCTACGGCCGCCGAGGTACTGCAGCGGCTCAAGGACGACGACGCCGGCCGGGCGGCAGTCCTCATCGCTTCCGCGGCGGGCGCTGACCTGCAGGACACAACCCTGCCTGACCTGCACGGGGACGCCCAATGGGCCGCGGCCTTGGTGTCCGGCGACGGCAGGTCCCTGGCACTGGTCAGGCACCTGCTGTCCCGTACCGCCGTCGTTCCCGACATTGAAGGCGCCGCCGCACTGGTGGCGGCGCAGCCCGGCCTCACGGCCGTTACCCGCGCAGGGGACATTTTCACGGCCCTGTCAGTCACGGGAGGCTCGGCCAAGACGCCGTCACTGCTTGAAGTCCAGGCCGCCGTGGACGACGCCGACAGACAGCTTTCGGCGGTGACCACCGCGATGGAACAAAACAGGTTCGCCCTGGCAGGCGCTGAAGCCAGGCGCGCCGAGGCGCAGGAACGGGCCGACGCGGCCCTGGACAAGCTCCACGAGTCCGACGCGAGGCTCGCGGCAGTGGCGGAACGCCTCGGCCACCTTAACTCCCTGCTGCGCAGCGCCGTCGGCGAAAGTGACAGGCTGGCGGCTTCGTTGGTCCGTGCCGAGGCAAACGTTGTGGCGGAGGAAGAAGCGCTCGCCGCGGTCGCTGCCCGCCTGGCGGCGGCGCAGGAGGTGCCCCTGGAGCAGGAGCCGTCAACTGAACACCGGGACGCTTTGGCCCGGACGGCGTCCCAGGCCCGCGCCGCCGAAGTGGAGGCGCGGCTGTCCCTGCGGAGCGCGGAGGAACAGCTCTCTGCCACCCGCAACCGCGTGGCATCGCTGGAACGTGCTGCCGCCACGGAACGCCGGGCCCGCGAGGAAGCGGCCGAACGGGCCCGCCGCCGTCGCGTCCAGGCCCGGCGCGCAGCGGCAGTTTCGGCAGCCGTAGGCCTCGCACTCCGCCACGTGGACATCTCCGTTGACCTTGCACGGCACGAGCGGGACCTCGCCGAGGAGAACCGCGAGCTGCGGGACCGGGGGCTGAAGGAAATCCGGAACGCGAATGAGGCGCTGGCCCGGGAGCTTTCCGACCTTACGGACAACGTGCACCGGGACGAGCTGGCCCGTGCCCAACAGCGCGCACGGATCGAGGCGCTGGAGACGCGCTCCGTTGATGAACTGGGGATCACCCCCGACGCCCTGGTGGACGAGTTCGGGCCTCACGTGCCTGTTCCGGTTCCCGCGGACGAAAGCGCCGACAAATGGGCCGCCCTTCGCGCGCCCGTTGATGCCGGCGGGGAGGAGATCAGGGAGGGCAAGCCCTACGACCGCCCGGAGCAGGAGAAGCGCCTGCGGAAAGCCGAGCGGGATCTTGCCAGCCTCGGCAAGGTGAACCCCCTGGCGCTGGAGGAGTTCGCCGCGCTGGAAGAGCGGCACCAGTTCCTCAGCACACAGCTTGAGGACCTCAAAGCCAGCCGCAAGGACCTGCTGGACATCATCAAGGAAGTGGATGACAGGGTCCAGCGGGTCTTCACGGAAGCCTTCGAAGACACCCAGGCCCAGTTCGTCAGGGTCTTCGAACGGCTCTTTCCCGGCGGCGAGGGACGGCTGGTCCTCACGGATCCCGCGGACATGCTCACCACGGGCATCGAGGTGGAGGCCCGCCCCGCCGGCAAGAAAATCAAACGGCTCTCGCTGCTGTCCGGCGGTGAACGGTCGCTGACCGCAGTGGCACTGCTGGTGGCGATCTTCAAGGCGCGGCCGTCCCCGTTCTATGTGATGGACGAGGTGGAGGCCGCCCTGGACGACACCAACCTCGGCAGGCTCATCACCATCTTCGAGGAATTGCGGGAATCCAGCCAGCTCATTGTGATCACCCACCAGAAGCGCACCATGGAAGTGGCGGACGCCCTCTATGGCGTCACAATGCGGGGTGACGGCGTTTCCACCGTGATCAGTCAGCGGCTCGGCGCCGAGGTATAGGCACGGGATCCCGGGGGCGTCGGGGCAGGTCAAGCGTCCTATGCCGCCCAAAACGCCTGTTCCGTTTGTGAGAAGCTAGGGGAGTGAATGACATCCTTCCCATTATCCTGTCCATTGTTGCTGCCCTGGCGGTTATCGGCGGGCTGATTCCTGTCCTGCTGAAGACTCGGAAGAACATCACCAGGTACCCGGGCACCCGTGACGCCAACGATCCGGAAATCCAGTCCGGCGGCAGCACCCTGGTGGCTGACGGCCCGGCGGTTGCGGACCGGAAGGCACCGGAGGAAATTGCCCTCGATGACCTGGACGCCACGACTGTTCCCGACACCGCCGCCGGGCTGGAAGTCATTCCGGTGGAAACCCCGCTGCCCGTGGCGGGCCGGCTCATGCGCCTGCGGGAGCGGCTGGTCCGCTCCAACAACATCATGGGCAAAGGCCTGCTGGCGCTGCTCTCCAGCGACAAAATCGACGAAAACGTCTGGGACGAAGTAGAGGAAACCCTCCTTCTGGCAGACCTTGGCACCGAGCCCACCATGCAGCTGGTGGATGCCCTGCGCGAGCGGGTCAAGGTACTGGGCACCCGGACCCCGGAGGACGTCAAGAAACTGCTTCGCGAGGAGCTCATCAAGCTGGTGGACCCCACCATGGACCGCAGCCTCAACGTCCAGCGCCACGCCGACAAGCCCGCCGTCATGATGGTGGTGGGCGTGAACGGTGTGGGAAAGACCACCACCGTGGGCAAACTGGCACGCGTACTGGTGGCCGAAGACAAGGACGTCCTGCTGGGCGCCGCCGATACCTTCCGCGCCGCAGCCGCCGAGCAGCTTGCCACGTGGGGCCAGCGTGTTGGCGTCCCCACCGTCAAGTCCGACATTGACGGCGCCGACCCCGCCTCGGTGGCCTACGAAGCCGTCAAGGCAGGCATTGACCAGGAAGTGGACGTCGTGATGATCGACACCGCCGGACGCCTGCAGAACAAGGTCGGCCTGATGGACGAGCTCGGCAAGGTCAAGCGCGTCATCGAAAAGCTTGCCGAAGTTGATGAGGTGCTGCTCGTCCTGGACGCCACCACCGGCCAGAACGGCCTGAACCAGGCACGGGTATTCTCCGAGGTTGTCAACATCACCGGCATCGTCCTGACCAAGCTGGACGGGACGGCCAAGGGTGGAATCGTCGTTGCCATCCAGAAGAGCCTCGGCGTTCCGGTGAAGCTGATCGGCCTGGGCGAGGGCGCGGACGATCTTGCCCCGTTCGAGGCCGAGGGCTTTGTGGACGCGCTGCTGAACTGAGCTACGGATCGGTCCTGCGCCCGGCCGGTTCCTAGGGCCTGGCTGACTGGAGGGTCTCCCGGGTGGCGAGCCAGGTGAACGCGGCCACCAGCATGATGCCGCCGGTGACACCGAAGGCCCAGCCGAAGCCCAGCCGGTCGGCAAGCACGCCCGCCAGGACGGGCCCAACAATCGCGCCGACGTCGGACGTCATCTGGTAGACGGCCAGCACCTTCCCGCCGGAACGCCCGCTGCCGATCACGTCGGCGACGGCGGCCTGCTGGGCAGGGCCAAACAGCCCGGAGCCGATGCCGGCAACCGCTGAAGCGGCCAGGAACCAGCCGAGGTCTGACGTGAAGCCGATGCCGGCGGTGGCGAGACCGGCCACCAGCAGGCCCCAGATCATCATGGGTTTGCGTCCCAAGCTGTCGGCCAGGCGACCGGAAAACGTCAGGGCGGCGGCGTTACCGGCGGCAAAGACCGCCAGTGCCAGCCCCGCCGCTTCGGGGCCGGAGCCGAACGCAGCGGCAGCAAACAGGGGAACGGTGGCCATGCGGACTCCAAAGGTGGCCCACCCGTTGGCGAAGCTGGAAAACAGGGCTGACCGGTAGGCTCCGGTCCCCAGCGCCTCCCCGAAGCGCATGTCCGGCGCCTTGTCCCGGGACTCCCTGGACCCGCGGCGCTGGTGGCTCAACTGGGTCTGCACCACGATTGCGGCGATCACCAGGGCGCCGGCGTAGGCCAGGAATGGGATCCGCAGCCCGAAACCGGCCAAAAGGCCGCCCACGATCGGACCGCAGACGTTGCCGATCAGGAACGCCGACGCATAGGCGCCGGACACCCTGCCCCGGCTCTCCGGCGGGGCCAGCCTGACCACCAGAGCCATGGATGCGACGGTAAACATCACGGAACCGGCACCGCCCAGTCCACGGAAAAGCAGCAACTGCCAGTAGTCCTGGGCAAAGGCGCACGCCGCCGTGGACCCGGCCACAATCAGCAGGCCCGCCACGTAAACGGGCCGTTCGCCCAGCCGGCCGATCAGGGTTCCGCCTGCCGGAGCAAAAATGAGCCGCATGAAGGCAAAAATCGCCACGATCACCGCCGCCTCGGTGTTTCCCACGCCAAAGGTTGTGGCGAATTGCGGCAATACGGGCGCAACAAGCCCGAATCCAAGCGCGATCAGGAACGCGGCGGCGAGCATCACCTTGATGTCGCGCGGGAGCTTGTCCCGTCGCGGCCGAAGGCGCGCCAAAATCCTTGATGTGGCGCCGCTCACGCGGGGTGCTGCAGTCATGAAGCGGAGTTCCTTGCAGAGAGTGCGGCCGGGGTCCGGCGGGAGTGGTGAAACACAACCGTAACAACCCGGATATGCACCATTTACTTCCTAGAGGTTCTTGTAACAGAGCGGCAATCTAAATCCTCTCCGGGCGAAACACGCCGCCGACACAATTTTTACAGGACGCAAAAAGGCGTTGGCAGGCGGAGCATTCCGCAACATTCGATGAGAGAGGACGTGCACCATGGAACTTACCGCAGGTCACGTTTGGCTCATGGTGGCGGCAGCACTTGTGCTGTTTATGACACCTGGCCTGGCATTTTTCTACGGCGGCATGACCCGTGCCAAGGCAGCACTCAACATGATGATGATGAGCTTCATCTCCATCGGCATCGTGAGCGTTGTGTGGGTACTGTGGGGCTACTCCATGACGGGCGGTGATGGCTTCCTGCAGATCGTCGGCAACCCGTTCACCAGCTTTGGTCTCGAGGGAGTCAACACGGCAGACACGCCGGACGGCCTTATCCTTGTCGGCTACGGTGCCACCTTTGCCATCATCACTGTGGCCCTGATCAGCGGTGCGATCGCTGACCGCGCCAAGTTCGGCGCCTGGTCCGTGTTCGTGCCCGTGTGGGTGACCCTCGTGTACTGCCCGCTCGCCTACATGGTGTGGGGTGGCGGCCTCTTCGGTGAGGAAGGCGCGATTGGCCAGGCCCTCGGCCCGGCCATCGACTTCGCCGGCGGCACCGTCGTCCACATCAACGCCGGTGTGGCGGCCCTGATCCTCGTCCTGATCATCGGCAACCGCAAGGGCTTCGGCAAGGACCCCAACCACCGCCCGCACAACATCCCGTTCGTGATGCTCGGAGCAGCCATCCTGTGGTTCGGCTGGTTCGGCTTCAACGGCGGCCTTGCCTCCTCTGCTGAACAGGGCGGCGTCATCTGGGTCAACACGCTCGCGGCTCCCGCAGCGGCGATGCTCGGCTGGCTCGTCACCGAACGCATCCGCGACGGACACCCCACCTCCCTCGGCGCCGCTTCCGGCGTGGTCGCCGGCCTGGTGGCCATCACCCCGGCCTGCGCCAACGTCAGCCCTGTCGGTGCCCTTGGCCTCGGCGTCGTGGCCGGTGTCGCCTCTGCCCTGGCTGTTGGCCTGAAGTTCCGCTGGGGCTTCGACGACTCGCTCGACGTTGTAGGCGTCCACCTCGTGTCCGGCATCATCGGCACCGTTGCCCTCGGCTTCATCGCACTGCCCACAGACGGCGTGGGCGGCGGCCTCTTCTACGGCGGCGGCATGACCCAGATGTGGGCACAGCTGGCAGCGGCAGGCATCGCCATCGCGTACTCGGCAATCCTGACCGCGATCATCGCCTTCGCCATCCACAAGACCATGGGCTTCCGCGTCTCGCAGGAACAGGAAACGGTGGGTGTGGACCTCAGCCTGCACGCCGAGACCGCCTACGAGTTCGGTGTGGGCGGCCACGGTGGAAGCTTCCAGCCGCTGCACGACATGATCACCGGCAAGAACCAGCAGGAAACCTCTGACCAGCCCGCAACGGCTGCCCAGAAGAACGAATCAGCAACAGGCAAGGAAAGCGTGGGGGCATGAAACTGATTACTGCTATCGTCAGGCCGGAAAAGCTCGAAGCCATCCGGGAAGGACTGGAAGCCTACGGCGTACAGGGCCTGACGGTCAGCGCGGCCAGCGGTTACGGCCGGCAGCGGGGCTACACCGAGGTTTACCGCGGTGCAGAGTACAACGTGGACCTCCTGCCGAAGATCCGGGTGGAGGTGCTGGCCACGGACGAACAGGCTGACGACATCCTGGACGTCATCATCGCCAGCTCCAACACCGGCCGTGCCGGTGACGGCAAGGTTTGGACCATGGACGTTTTCGAAGCCGTCCGGGTCCGGACCGGTGAACGGGGAGTCGCCGCCATCTAGGGCGGAGCGTCTTCTCCCGCAACCTGAAAAGCAAAGCAGGAGCGGGCAGGAAACCGGAAGGTTTCCTGCCCGCTCTGTCGTTAATGGCGCAGGGCCGTAAGTCGTCCGCCCGGTCCTCAGGACCCGCTGTCAGCACCTGCGGTAGGCCAGGAAGCGGGCCCGGCCGAACCGGCGTCGTACTCCTCAAGCGGGACGTCGTTGCGCTGCCAGGCCAGAAGCACCGGCTCAACAATCCGCCAGCAGTCCTCCGCGGTGTCGCCGCGGACAGACAGCAGGGGGTCACCGGCCAGCACGCCTTCCAGGACTTCGCCATAGGGGAGGAGTTCGGAGGCACTCAGTTCGGCCTGAAGGGTGGCCCGGCTCAGGCTGAAGATGTCTCCGGGGCCGTTGACATCGACGTCGAACTGCAAAGTATCCGGGCCGAAGCCGATCCGCAGCTGGTTTGGGGAGTCCACGCCTGTGAAGCCTTTGGGCAGGTGGGGGACCGGGCGGAACGTGACCACGGCTTCCTTGCGCTTGGCACCCAAAGCCTTGCCGGACCGCAGGACGAACGGGACATCCTTCCAGCGCCAGTTGTCGATCCCTATCCGGATCTCCGCGAGGGTTTCGGTTCCGCGGTCCGCGTCCACTCCCTCCTCCCTGGCGTAGTCCGGCACCGCCTTTCCTGCCACAGAGCCTGCGGTGTAGCGTGCCCTGCGGGTGGAGGCGGCGAAGGGGGCACGGACGCTGCTGGCCCGAAGAACGGCGGAGATGGCGTCGCGCAGGTCCCGCTCGCCCACGGTGGCCGGTGGCTCGATGGCCATCAGGGCCATGATCTGCAGCAGGTGGCTTTGGATCATGTCCCGGAGGGCGCCGGCGCCGTCGTAGTAGCGCGCCCGCCCTTCCAGGGCCAGGTCCTCGTCAAAGATGATTTCCACCTTTTCAATGTGGTGGCGGTTCCAGACGGGCTCAAGGAAGTTGTTGGCAAAGCGCAGGCCCAGGATGTTCAGCACGGTGGCCTTGCCCAGGAAGTGGTCAACCCGGTGGATGTGGTCCTCCGGAACAAGGCGGACCAGGGTCCGGTTAAGGGACCGTGCGGATTCCTCGCCCGACCCGAACGGTTTCTCCATTACCAGCCGCGTCCCGTCCGGGACGTCCTCGGGCTGCAAGGCCTCACACGCGAGCTGGCTGATCTTCGGGGGGAGCGCAAAATAGACGGCCACGGGCCCCTCGAGGCTGCGCAGCAGTGCGGCAAGGCCGCCGCCGGCGGTGACGTCCAGCTGATGGTAGACAGTTTCCTTTTCGAGCGCCTGAAGCGCTTCCTGTCCCTCGGCGGCGGCAGCGTCAGCTGCAGCGGCGAATGACGAATGCACCCTCTCCCGCCACTGTTCCGGGGTCCACGGATCAGATCCCGCCCCGACGAGCCGCAGCCCTGCGGCGCGGCCCTTCGCCACCAGCCGCGCCAGCCCGGGCAGGAGGAGCCGGCCGGTGAGATCGCCGGAGGCACCGAGGATGAGCAGGGTTCTTACAGTTGTTTGGCTCGTCATTTTGCCAGCATGCCATCTTGGGTGCCCGACTTGGTACCCTAGATAGTCGAGTCCCGATCATCCACTGAAAGAAGTGCACGGCGCGTGTTCAATTCACTCTCTGACCGGTTGACAGCAACCTTCAAGAATCTCCGCGGCAAAGGCCGCCTCACCGAGGCCGACGTCGATGCAACAGTCCGCGAGATCCGCCGCGCCCTTCTGGACGCCGACGTTGCAGTCCCCGTTGTCCGGGAATTCACGGGGCGGGTCCGCGAACGCGCCCTGGGCGCCGAGGTATCGGCCGCACTGAACCCGAGCCAGCAGATCGTCAAGATCGTCAACGAGGAACTCGTGGAGATCCTCGGCGGCGAGACCCGCCGCATCCGGCTGGCCAAAAACGGCCCCACGATCATCATGTTGGCCGGCCTGCAGGGTGCCGGTAAGACAACCCTGGCCGGCAAGCTGTCCAAGTGGCTGAAGGCGCAGGGCCACAGCCCCATGCTGGTGGCATGTGACCTGCAGCGACCCAACGCCGTCACCCAGTTGCAGGTGGTGGGCCAGCGCGCCAACGTGCCGGTGTTCGCGCCCCACCCGGGTGCCACCTCGTCCGAACTTGAGCACCCTGCGGGTGACCCCGTGGCGGTGGCGCGTGCCGGCGTCGAGGAAGCCCGCCAGAAGCTGCACGACGTCGTCATCGTTGACACCGCGGGCCGCCTCGGCGTTGACGCCGACATGATGGAACAGGCACGCCAGATCCGCCGCGCCATCGTGCCCAACGAAGTCTTGTTCGTCATCGACGCCATGATCGGCCAGGACGCCGTGAACACGGCGCACGCCTTCGACGAAGGCGTCAACTTCACCGGCATCGTCCTCTCCAAGCTCGACGGCGACGCCCGCGGTGGTGCCGCCCTGTCCGTAGCGTCGGTCACCGGTAAGCCCGTGATGTTCGCCTCCACCGGCGAGGGCCTGGACGACTTCGAGCTGTTCCACCCGGACCGGATGGCCTCGCGCATCCTGGACATGGGCGATGTCCTCACGCTCATCGAGCAGGCCGAAAAGTCCTGGGACAAAGATGAAGCTGCCCGGATGGCGAAGAAGTTCGCCGACCAGGAGGACTTCACCCTGGACGACTTCCTGGCCCAGATGCAGCAGATCCGCAACATGGGCTCCATGAAGAAGATGCTCATGATGATGCCCGGCGCGCAGAACATCCGCCAGCAGCTGGAGCAGTTCGACGAGCGCGAGATCGACCGCGTGGAAGCGATTGTCCGCTCCATGACACCGCACGAGCGCGTTGCGCCCAAGATCATCAACGGGTCCCGCCGCGCCCGCATCGCGCGCGGCTCCGGTGTGCACGTTTCCGAGGTCAACGGACTCCTGGAACGATTCGCCCAGGCCCAGAAGATGATGAAGAAGATGGCCCAGGGCGGCATGCCGGGAATGCCCGGGATGCCCGGAATGCCCGGGGCGGGCGGCGGAGCCCGGAAGAACGCCAAGAACGCACCGAAGAAGAAGGCAAAGTCGGGCAACCCTGCAAAGGCCGCCCAGGAGCGCAAGGACGCCGAAGCACGGCGTGCCAATGCAGCCAAGGCCCTGCCCACCGGCGCGGCCTTCGGCCAGCAGGGGGGCGACTTCGATCCGTCCCAGCTGAACCTGCCCAAGGGCTTCGACAAGTTCCTCGGCAAGTAACAGCATCCCGACCAGGTAGCAGCAGGTGTCGTTTTGAGGGCTCAAAACGACACCTGCTGCCGTTTGCAGGGGTTGCCGGTGCCGTGGAATAGGGTTGGGTCATGTTCAAGCAGAGGGTAGTGTTCGTGCACGGCGCCGGAAGTTTCGGCGCCGCGGCCTGGCCGCGCCAACACGGTATGGCGCTGTCCTACGACGCACTGTTCCTGCGCCGCCACGGGTACGATCCCGTCGCCGAACCCGTGGAGTCCTCCTTCGCCGAGGACACGGCCATCGTGCTGCGGTCCCTGGCCGACGACGGCCGCGGTGCCGCGGGCGGACACATCGTAGCTCATGCACAAGGGGCCATCGCCGCCATGATGGCCGCCGTCGAACGGCCAGACCTCGTCTATTCGCTGACCCTCGTGGAGCCGGCGTGCCTCTCCCTTACAGCGGAACTGCCGGCCACAGCGGCCCATATCCGCCTAATGCAGCCGTTGTTCGACGTCCGCCGCCAACTCAGCGACGAGGATTTCCAGCGGGAGTTCGTCCGGCGGGTCTACGCCACGGACCTCCAGGAGCCGGTCACTGCCGAGGAGAAGCGCTCGGCCAGGCGGCTGCGGCTGCAATCACCGTCGTGGGAGGCACCGCTGCACATCGTTCCGGGCGTCCCCACCCTGGTCCTGACCGGAGGATGGGAGCCCCTCTATGAGGAGATCGCCGGCTACCTCCGTGAGACGGGCGCCCTGCACCGCGTTGCTGCCGGGGGCCACCGGCCCCACGACTCACGGGACGGCGACCGCGCCATCCGCTCCTTCATCAGCGAGGTCAGCAGGACCGAGCCTGCCAGGGCTTCCTGACCCCGGCCAGCACGCAGCCTTCCCGTCCGGCCGGCCCCCAATTGCCGGCCGGATGGGAAACTCGAGGGGAGTCAGCTACGTCCCGCTGCCGGAACGTTCAGCTCCGGCAGGTACACCTTGGCCCCAGCGGCCATGAACTCCCGGCTCTTCGCGCGCATGCCTGAAGCCGCCTCGGCCAGGGCCGCCTGCGCCTCGGCGGACCCGTATTCGTCCCGGATGTCCTGGCTGATCCGCATGGAGCAGAACTTTGGCCCGCACATCGAGCAGAAGTGGGCAGTCTTGGCCGGTTCCGCGGGGAGCGTCTCGTCGTGGAAAGCCTCGGCCGTCACCGGGTCCAGGGACAGCGCAAACTGGTCCCGCCAGCGGAACTCGAAGCGTGCCTTGGACAGCGCGTCGTCCCGCTCGTGCGCCCCCGGGTGGCCCTTGGCAAGGTCGGCGGCGTGGGCGGCGATCTTGTAGGTGATGACACCGGTTTTCACGTCGTCCCTGTTGGGCAGGCCCAGGTGTTCCTTCGGCGTGACGTAGCACAGCATTGCCGTGCCGTACCGGGCGATTTCCGTGGCGCCGATCGCGGACGTGATGTGGTCATAACCGGGAGCCACGTCAGTGACCAGCGGCCCGAGTGTGTAGAACGGTGCTCCCTTGCAGAGTTCCTGCTGCCGTTCGACGTTTTCCCGGACCAGGTGGAACGGAATGTGCCCCGGGCCCTCGACCATCACCTGCACGTCGTATTTCCAGGCCCGCTGGGTGAGCTCGGCCAGCGTGTCCAGCTCCGCGAACTGCGCGGCGTCATTGGCATCCGCCGTAGCTCCCGGCCGCAGGCCGTCGCCGAGGGAAAACGCGACGTCGTACCTGGCGAAGATTTCACACAGCTCGTCGAAGTGCGTGTACAGGAAGTTTTCCTGGTGGTGGGCCAGGCACCAGCCTGCCATGATGGAGCCTCCGCGCGAGACGATGCCCGTGACCCGGTTGGCGGTCAGCGGAACATACCGGAGCAGGACGCCGGCATGCACGGTCATGTAGTCCACACCCTGCTCGCACTGCTCGATCACGGTGTCGCGGAAAATCTCCCAGGTCAGCGCATTGGCTTCCCCGTTGACCTTCTCCAATGCCTGGTAGATGGGCACGGTGCCGATCGGGACGGGGGAGTTGCGGATGATCCACTCCCGGGTGGTGTGGATGTCATCGCCGGTGGACAGGTCCATCACGGTGTCGGCCCCCCACTGGGTGGCCCACTGCAGCTTGTCCACTTCCTCGGCAATGGAACTGGTGACGGCCGAATTGCCGATATTGGCATTGATCTTGACCAGGAAGGCCTTACCGATGATCATCGGCTCAGACTCGGGATGGTTGATGTTGTTGGGAATGATGGCCCGGCCGGCCGCGATTTCACTGCGGACCAGCTCAACGTCGCAGTTCTCGCGCAGCGCCACGAAGCGCATCTCGGGGGTGATGATGCCCTGCCTGGCGTAGTGCATCTGCGTTACCGTCTCGCCCTCGACGGCGCGGCGGGGCACCGGCTGGGCCCCCTGCCACTCGGCGGAGGCTGCGCCGCGGCGGACAGCCGAGCGGCCGTCGTCGAGCAGGTTCCGCTCCCTGCCGCCGTACGCTTCGGTGTCGCCCCGCGCCACGATCCATTCGGACCGGAAGGGGCTGAGGCCGCGAACCGGATCGCTGCCCGGTCCGGCCGTCCGGTAGGTCCGGAAGGGCTCGTTCGGTTCCCCGTTGGGGGAAGGCTCCAGGGCAATTTCCGTTACGGGTACCCGGATTCCCGACTCTGCGTCTTCGATGAACGCCAGCGAATGCGACGTCAGGGACTGGGTGACCTGGCCTTCCGCCGCCCCACCGGCAAGGCTTTCGCGGGACTGATTCAGGGCAGGGGCCAGCTGTTCATTGGGTGTATTCAAGGAATACTCACTTCCTTCGCCGGCATTACCCGGACAGGTTCAACGGTCGCAGGCTGCGTCAGCCCGATCTCAGCCCCTGCAGGGGCACCCGTGTGGTCAGGAAGAAAGCTACCACAGCCTTCCGGGAGGGGCTTGTCACATGGCCGGTGCTAGCCTGACTGGCGGGAAAAGGAGTCCAATGCCGGAGATCATCGAATTCAGCGGCCCGGTGCTTGCCGGGCCGGACAGCGAGCGGCGGGGCCTGTGGTCCATTGACGGGCTGTTGACCTTCACACGCCCGCCGCAGGTGCCGGACAAGGTGCTGGAGGGCTGGGTCCTGCCAGGTTTCGTGGATGCCCACTGCCACATCGGGCTCGGACCCGGCGGCCCGGTGGACGCTGCTGCCGCCGAAGACCAGGCCCGGGCAGACCTGGCGGCCGGCACCATGCTGGTCAGGGATGCCGGCTCCCCGGCCGACACCCGCTGGATGCAGGGCGGCCGGGACTTCCCGGTGCTGATCCGCGCTGGACGGCACGTTGCCCGGACCCGCCGATATCTTCGCGGTTTCGCCGACGAGGTGGAACCGGAAGGCCTTGTGGAAGCCGTGCGCAAGCAGGCCCGCGACGGTGACGGCTGGGTCAAGCTCGTGGGGGACTGGATCGACCGCGGCATTGGCGACCTGGCGCCGTCCTTTCCTTCCGCCGTCGTGCGGGACGCGGTACAGGCGGCGCATGACGAAGGCGCCCGGGTCACCGCCCACTGCTTCGCTGAGGACACCCTGGACCAGATGCTGGACGCCGGCATCGACTGCATCGAGCATGCCACCGGACTCCTGCCCCGGCATCTTCCCCGGTTCGCCGAACAGGGAGTGCCGATCGTCCCCACACTCATCAACATCGCGACGTTCCCGGACATCGCCGCCCAGGCCCGGCCCAAGTTTCCGCGGTACGCGGACCACATGCTGGCGCTGTGGGAGCGGCGGATGGAGCGGGTGGCGGAAGCTTACGGGGCCGGCGTGAGGATCTTCGCCGGCACGGACGCCGGCAGCGTCATCAACCACGGAAGAATCGCGGACGAGATTTTGGCCCTGCATGAGGCCGGACTGCCCATGGCCGCTGCACTGGACGCAGCCTGCTGGTCAGCCCGCAAGTGGCTCGGTGCGGACGGCCTCCACGAAGGGGCGCGCGCCGACGTCGTCCTCTGCAGCGAGGATCCGCTGACGGTACCCCGGACGATCAGCCAACTCGCCCATGTGGTGCTGGGAGGCCGCATCATCCGCTAAGGATATTTCCGGGCCGAAGCACTTGGAATAAATTGAAGCTTCAAGTAATTTTAACTGTGACAGGCCGCCCCATCCCGACGGCCGCCAGCACAGGGAGCGTTCAATGACTGCAGAAGCCACCAGCCAGGATCTTCTTCCTGCCGACCTCACCATGGGCACCGTCATGCTCAAGGTCGGCGACATGAAGGTCATGACCGATTACTACCAGCGCGCCCTTGGCCTTGAGGTGGTCGCCGAGCAGGACGGCGGGCTGTACCTGGGGCGGCTGCAAAAGCCGCTGGTCCATCTTGCGCCCGCGCCCGGGCTGAACCTCCCGGGCAGGGGAGAAGCGGGCCTGTTCCACACCGCCCTGCTGTTCGAGGACCAGGCCTCCCTCGCGGCGACCATCGCCACCGCCGCCCAATACGAGCCGCGGTCCTTCACCGGGAGCGCCGACCACCTGGTCAGCGAGGCCTTCTACTTCAACGACCCCGAAGGCAACGGCATAGAGCTCTACTGGGACCGGCCCCGCAGCAACTGGTCCTGGAACGGAACCGACGTGGTCATGGACAGCCTGGCCCTGCCGCCGCAGCGGTACCTTGAGCAGCACCTGACGGAGGATTCCCTGGAAGGGCAGCACAGGACAACCGCAGGAGTGGGCCACGTCCACCTCCAGGTGGGTGACGTGCAGTCCGCGCGCGATTTTTACGTCGGTGTCCTGGGGTTCGAAAAAACGGCCGGATGGCATGGCCAGGCCCTCTTCGTCTCCGCCGGCCGTTACCACCACCACATGGCCATGAATGTCTGGAACAGCCGCGGCGCGGGGCCGCGCAAGGACACGCTGGGCCTGGGTGAAGTCCTCATCGAGGTGCCCGCGGGTGACGACGTCGGCGCGTTGGCGGACCGCCTGAAGGTCGCCGGCGTGCGGGCCCACCACACCGGAGCCGAACTGCGGTTTGAAGACCCCTGGCGGAACAGCATCCGGGTAGCGGCACGCTGACCCGGGCGTTCCCGTACTAGGCTGAACCCGAACGGCCGGGCGGCAGGCATTGCTCCCGGCCGGCACCACCGTCAACGGAAGAAGGGTACTTCCCATGGGCTTCACCGAGATCTTTGTCGCCACCCATGACGCCGCGCTCAAGCGTGCCGGCGTCTTGGACGAAGGCGGCAGTGCACCCGCCGGCCAGGCCGTCCGCATCCCGGGGATCAGTGATTTCGAAGTTGAACAGCTGGGGGACCTCGCCGGTACTGCCGTGCACGCCGGCGGTGCCGACTATGAGCTGACCATGGTGGACGTGTCCAGCGATTCGCTGCTGGCCGTCCCGCCGGCCATGGTCCGCGCCCTGGCGGACCTGCTCTCGTATGAAACCGAAGGCGAAGGCAACATCCTTCATGATGTTGCCGCGCAGTGGGCAGCCCAGGACGACATGCCCTTCGGCGCAGACCAGGCGCGGACCTACGTGCAGCAGCTGGCTGAACTGGCCGGCAGCGTCGACGATTCGGAGCGGACGGGGCTCTACGTCTGGTCCGCCTGAGCGGCCCGCCCCCGGCCATCTTCCGGCCGCCGCTGTGTCAAGTCGAAATCCCGTCGCTGATCTGGCACAATAAACAGGTACTCGATCTGCGTGGCCCCTCTCTCCGCGTCCGGATCCTGTCCTTCGAACCCGCAAGTACGGCCCGCCCCACGGGTGCAGAAAGCCGGGTTCACCCCCTTTTCTGAAACAGGAGTGACCACAAAAGTGGCCGTAAAGATTCGCCTTAAGCGCTTTGGCAAAATGCGCGCACCGTACTACCGCATCGTTGTCGCCGACTCACGCACCAAGCGTGACGGCCGTGCCATCGAAGAAATCGGCAAGTACCACCCCACCGAAGAGCCCTCATACATCGAGGTCAACTCCGAGCGTGCCCAGTACTGGCTGTCCGTCGGCGCCCAGCCGTCCGAGCAGGTTGCAGCCATCCTGAAGATCACCGGTGACTGGCAGAAGTTCAAGGGCCTGCCGGGTCAGGAAGGCACCCTGAAGACCAAAGCTGAGAAGGAAGCCTTCGTTGCCCCGGAAAAGGGTTCCGTGATCATCCCGGAAGCCATCACCAAGAAGGCAGCCAAGTCTGACGCCGCCGAGGCCGAAGCAGAGACCACCGAGGCTGAGTAAATTGCTGGCAGACGCGCTGGAACACCTGGTCCGGGGAATCGTTGATTCCCCGGACGATGTCAAGGTCAGCTCGAAGAGCAACCGCCGCGGGGACACCCTCGAGGTGCGCGTTCACCAGGATGACCTCGGACGGGTGATCGGCCGCCAGGGCCGCACGGCACGCGCGCTGCGCACCGTTGTGGCAGCCCTGGCCGGCGGCGAACCGGTAAGGGTTGACGTCGTCGACACCGACCGCCGCCGCTGAGCGTCCGGCAACATCAGCTATGCTCCGGCCCCTCCACCATCAGGTGGAGGGGCCGGAGTGCTTTTCCCGAACAACCGCAATCCACACATTTGGAACAGAGGAACACATGCAGCTTCAGGTGGCCCGCATTGGCAAGCCCCACGGCATCCGCGGGGAAGTCACGGTCCAGGTCCTGACCGATGCCCCTGGGGACCGGTTTGTCCCCGGCACCGAGATGGTGGTTGACCCCGCGGCCCTGGGCCCCCTGACGGTGAGCAGTGCGCGCTGGAACAAGGACATCCTCCTGCTCGGCTTCGAAGAGGTGGCAGACCGCAACCAGGCAGAGACACTGCGCGGCGCCAAGCTCTTCATTGAAACCGAGGAGCTGGATGAGGACGACGACGAAGGCTGGTACGAGCACGAACTCGTTGGACTCGAGGCCCGGGTGGGCTCAGACGTGGTGGGCAAGGTTGCCGCGCTCAACACCGGGACCGCGCAGGACCTGCTCATGGTCACCACCCCGGACGGCAGCGAAATCCTGGTTCCGTTTGTCGAGCAGATTGTTCCCGAGGTCAACATTGAGGAAGGGTACATCCTCCTTACGCCGCCGGCCGGCCTTTTCGAGCTGAACGCGGAGGCCGAAGCAGCCCCCTCGGAACCAGAAGGCAACGCCTAAATGCGCATCGACGTCGTCAGCATCTTTCCCGAGTACCTGGCTCCCCTTGAACTCTCGCTGATCGGCAAGGCCCGGCAGGACGGAATCCTGGACCTCCACGTCCACGACCTCCGCAGCTTCACCACCGACAAGCACCGTTCCGTGGACGATACCCCCTACGGCGGCGGCGCGGGCATGGTCATGAAGCCGGAACCCTGGGCGCAGGCCCTCGCCTCCATCGCCGAAGAGCGGCCCCGGGCCGAGGGCAAGCCCGTCCTGATCGTCCCCTCGCCCGCAGGGGAGCGGTTCACCCAGGCGCTGGCCTACGAACTCGCGGAGGAAGAGCATCTTGCTTTCGCCTGCGGGCGCTACGAGGGAATCGATGAGCGCGTCATTGAGTGGTCACGCGAGCACTTCGATGTGCGGCCGGTCAGCCTGGGGGACTACGTCCTCAACGGCGGGGAAGTGGCCGTCCTGGCCATGGTGGAGGCCATCGGCCGGCTGCTGCCCGGCGTGGTGGGCAATCCGGAATCATTGGTGGAGGAGTCCCACTCCGACGGCCTCCTGGAGTATCCCGTGTACACCAAGCCCGCCGTCTGGCGGGAGCGGGAAGTGCCGGCCGTGCTGCTGAGCGGCAACCACGGCAAGATCGCCCAGTGGCGCCGCCACGAGCAGTTCCGCAGGACGGCGTCGCGCCGCCCGGACCTGCTGGAAGGGTTCGACGCCGGAAGCCTCCCCCGTGCGGACCGCACCGAACTGCAGAACCTGGGATACGACGTCGTGGACGGGAAGCTGGCCCGCCGCCCCGAAGCGACCGGGCAACACCCCTGATTTGCGCCGCCCGGCGTACCCTGCCTGCCGGGGCCCGGCAGGATTGGCTGTAACGGTTCCACTGTGGCAAAATTAGTCCTTGTGTCTGCTGGGTCCGCACCTGCCACAGGGGGAGCGCAACCAACAGCTTAGGCAACCGGCCTCGTCAACCATTGAGGCGGCCGGACCACTTAACTTTCGGCAGCAATTTCCGGGCCGCTGACAAGCGCCCGGGCTTGCCTGCCGTGACCCAAAGTGAATGACCTGTGGCGTTCACCAGGAGTGCAATCATGCATATTCTCGATTCCGTAGATGCAGCTTCGCTGCGCACCGATGTTCCCGAGTTCCGCGCGGGTGACACCCTCAAGGTTCACGTGAACATCATCGAAGGCAAGAACTCCCGCGTCCAGGTGTTCCAAGGCTTCGTCCTTGGCCGCCAGGGTGACGGCGTCCGCGAGACCTTCACGGTCCGCAAGGTCTCCTTCGGTGTCGGCGTTGAGCGTACCTTCCCGGTACACTCCCCGATCATCGACAAGATCGAAGTTGTCACCAAGGGCGACGTTCGCCGCGCCAAGCTTTACTACATGCGTGCACTGCGCGGTAAGGCTGCAAAGATCAAGGAAAAGCGCGACTTCAGCACTGCCAAGTAAGTCCCTCCCGGACCTACGAAGGCTGGGCCGCAGCCGTAACCGGCCAGCGCCGGAGCCCATCAGCACCAGCGCAGCAGGATACGGACATGGACCAGACAAAACGCCAGCCCCCAAAAATGGGCTGGCGTTTTGCGTTCCTGGCGCTCCTCCTGGCGGTCGCGGTCAGCGGCCTGGTCCGGTCGCTGTGGATCGATGTCTACTTCATCCCGTCCGAATCCATGGAGCCTGTCCTGGAGGGCGGAGACCGGATCCTCGTATCGCGGACAGGCTTCCAGGAAGAACCGATACGGCGGGGAGACATTGTTGTCTTTGACGGGCGGGGCACGTTTGCGCCGCTCAACAGCGGCCGGGGCCCGCTCGCGGACGCCGCATCGGGAATCACCCAGTGGCTCGGACTCACCGGCAGCGACACCACCTACGTCAAGCGGGTCATCGGACTCCCCGGTGACAGTGTGGTCTGCTGCGATGCGGGAGGAAAGATCACCGTCAACGGCCAGATCCTGGAGGAGCCGTACATTTTCGACGGCGACGCGCCCAGTACCCAAAGGTTCAGTGCGGTGGTCCCGGACGGCCGGCTGTGGCTGCTGGGCGACCACCGTTCCCTGTCCGCAGACTCCCGCAGCCTGCTGGGCGCTCCCGGCGGGGGGATGGTGCCCATAGACCGGGTTATCGGCAGGCCCGTCCAGATCGTCTGGCCGCTTGATAGATTTGCTCCAGTACCACGGCCGCCCGCGGCTGAACCAACCATAGAGAACGGACAGTAGATGCCCGAGAACCACGCGCGGACACCGGAACCGCGCCACGACGGCACTTCGGATACCCCGGCCGGCCCGGCCTCCGGGGCAACTGTCCCCGGTGCGGACGAACCGGCCCCCGCGTCTCCTGCCCCGGCGCCGGCGGAAAGCCGTTCGGCTGCCAAAGCGGCGGACAAGCCGACCGGCAACCCCGTGTTCGCCTGGCTGAAGGAAGTGGCCACCGTTGTGGTGATCGCCGTCGTGCTCTCCTTCCTCATCAAGACTTTTCTTTTCCGGGCCTTCTTCATCCCGTCCGAATCCATGGTGAACACACTGGATGTCGACGACCGGATCTTCGTCAACCTCCTGGTGCCTGAACCCTTCTCGCTCAGCCGCGGGGACGTTGTGGTCTTCCGCGACACCAAGGGCTGGCTGCCGGCAGCGCCCGCAAAGGCGGAGGGGCCGTTTACCTGGGTGCAGGACGGTCTGACGTTCGTTGGGTTGCTGCCGGACAACTCGGAGCAGCACCTCGTCAAGAGGGTCATCGGCCTGCCCGGGGACCACGTGGTCTGCTGCGACACCGGCGGTAAAATCACTGTTAACGGGACCGCCCTTGACGAAACATACGTCAACCCTGCCGAGGTTCCGCAGGTCCGCAACTTCGACGTCGTTGTCCCGGAAGGGAAGGTGTGGGTGATGGGTGACAACCGGAACCACTCCGCCGATTCCCGCGCGCACATGGACGCCGACGGCGGCTTCATCGACGTCGACGACCTCGAGGGCAAGGCAGCGGTCATCGCGTGGCCTTTGAGCCGCATCACCTCTCTGGACAACCACCCGGACGTGTTCCGGAACGTGCCGGCGGCCCCCTGACATGTGCCCGGCAGTCAAGGCGGCCCCGGCTAAGGCCGATGCGGCGCAGACCAATCCGGCACAGGCCGCTCCTGGAAGGACCCGGTCCGGATCCACCAAGGTATCCGCCGTCCGCGCCAAGGCCCCGACGTTGCGCCACGAGCGGTCGTTCAAGGCGCAGGGGGTCCGGTACCTTGCCGGGGTGGACGAGGTGGGACGCGGTGCACTGGCAGGCCCGGTGAGCGTGGGCATCGCCGTGGTCGACCTCGAACGGCAGAAGTCACTGGCCGGGGTGCGGGACAGCAAGCTCCTGGCCCCTGCGGAGCGGGAGCGGCTGGAGCCCCTGGTGCGGCGGTGGAGCGTGGCCTCCGCGGTGGGGCATGCCTCCGCCCAGGAGATTGACGCGCTTGGCATCATCGCCGCGCTGCGTCTGGCCGGTACCCGTGCCTGGCATGACATCCTTGCCGGCGGAGTTACCCCGGACATGGTGCTGCTCGACGGGAGCCACAACTGGCTCTCGCCGGCCGGGCAGCCGTCCCTGTTCGATCCGCCCGTCCCCGACGTTGCCTGTGACGCCCCGGTGCATACCAAGGTCAAGGCGGACATGCAGTGCCTGAGCGTGGCCGCCGCCAGCGTCATCGCCAAAGTTGAGCGGGACCGGACCATGCGGGAACTGCACGTTGAGTACCCCGACTTCGGCTGGGACATCAACAAGGGGTATGCCACTGCGCTGCACCGCGACGTGCTCCGCGCGGCTGGGCCTACTCCCTACCATCGGGTGAGCTGGCGCCTGCTGGGCGGGGAGCTGCAGGACGGGGAGCCGGACCCCGGCGGGCTGCCAGGCGGGGAAGATTCGGCGGAAGACTGAGTCCTGCCATGCCCCGGCGCCTGTGGCGGTGGAGATGGTGCAAGATGGAACCATGAGTGCTGAAGATCTTGAAAACTATGAAACCGACATGGAGCTGCAGCTCTACCGTGAATACCGCGACGTCGTCGGACTGTTCAGCTACGTTGTCGAGACCGAACGGCGCTTTTACCTGGCCAACCATGTTGATCTTCAGGCCCGCAGCGCGGACGGTGAAGTCTATTTCGACCTGACACTGCAGGACGCCTGGGTGTGGGATGTGTACCGGTCGGCGCGGTTCGTTAAGAGCGTCCGGGTCCTCACATTCAAGGACGTTAACGTGGAAGAGCTTCCGCGCAACGAGGAGCTGGCCATGCCCAAGGACGTGGACCTGGGCAACTAGCGCCGGCCGCCACTCCACTTCTCCTCCACATCCTGCCCGGTCCACATAGGGCAGTTGTTCCCTTACCTCCGCTTGCTTCCGGCAGCAGGCTGGTTGCGGAGGTAGAAGATGAAATCAAAAGACCTGTTGGGCCGGCACGGCGAGGACCTCGCCGTCGAATACCTTGAATCCCTGGGCATGCTGGTGGTGGAGCGCAACTGGCGCTGCACCGAGGGCGAAATAGACATCGTGGCCCTCGACGGCGACGCGCTGGTCATTGCCGAAGTCAAAACCCGCCGCTCGCTGGATTACGGCCATCCCTTCGAGGCCGTCGGACCCGAAAAGCTCGCCCGGCTGCACCGGCTCGGTTCGGCGTGGTGCCGGGACCGGGAACTGCGGATGCCCCTGCGGCGCGTGGACGTGATAGCGGTCGTGGACGACGGCGGCGGCGAACCCTTGGTGGAGCACCTCAAGGGGGTGGGGTGAATGGCGCTGGGCCGCACGTACTCCATAGCGCTGGTGGGTTTGAACGGGTACATAGTGGAGGTTGAGGCCGATATCGGCCAGACCCTCCCGGCTTTTGTGATCCTCGGCCTGCCGGATGCCGCCTTGAATGAAGCCAAGGAGCGCATCCGGTCCGCGGCGAAGAACTCCGGCATCCCGCTCAGCCGGCGGAAGATCACCGCCAACCTGATCCCGGCATCGCTTCCCAAGCGCGGCTCGGGTTTTGACCTCGCTGTCACCATGGCTGTGCTCCGGGCCGCCAACGACATCAAGCCGACCGGCCGCACGGTCTTCATCGCGGAACTCGGGCTTGACGGCCGGCTCCGGCCCGTCCGGGGAATCCTTCCTGCCGTGATGGCCTCGGTGCAGGCCGGATATCCGGAGATCGTGGTGGCGCAGGCCAACCACGCCGAGGCGTCGCTGGTCCCCGGCGCCAACGTCCGCGGATACCGGACCCTCGCCAGGCTGGCGCTGGACTTCGGGGCAGACCCGCAGGAACTTGCCCTGGATTTCGAACCGGACGACGCCGAGGACTACGGCGACGCGCCCGGCGGGGCCTCCAGCTGCCCGGACATGGCGGATGTGTCAGGCCAGGGCGACGCCCGCCGTGCCCTTGAGGTCGCGGCCGCCGGAGCCCATCACCTGCTGCTCACAGGTCCGCCGGGCGCCGGCAAAACAATGCTCGCGGAACGCCTGCCAGGCCTGCTGCCTGACCTTGGCGACCATGAATCCATGGAGGTCACCGCCATCCACTCGTTGTGCGGCCTGCCGTCCTCCGCGGTCCAGCTCCTGCGCCGGCCGCCCTTTGAAAACCCGCACCACTCCGCAACCGCCGCTGCCATCATCGGCGGCGGCTCCGGGCTGCCCCGGCCGGGAGCGGCATCGCGGGCACACCGCGGGGTGTTGTTCCTGGACGAGGCCCCCGAGTACGAACGCCGGGTCCTCGATGCCCTGCGGCAGCCCCTGGAGAGCGGTGAGCTGGTCATCCACCGGTCCGCAGGAACCGCTGCCTACCCCGCGCGTTTCCAACTGGTGCTCGCCGCCAATCCCTGCCCGTGCGGCAAGGCCTCCGGCAAAGGGCTCGATTGCACCTGCACCCCCATGATGCGGCGCCGCTACCTCGCCAGGATGTCAGGGCCTTTGCTGGACCGCGTGGATATCCAGCTCCAGGTCGAGCGGGTGTCCCTGGCCGAGTTCGGACAGGCCGGGGAAGAGGAGGATACGGCGTCAGTTGCCCGGCGGGTGCGGGCTGCGCGTTCCCGGCAGGCCGAGCGGTTAGGCCCGTTCGGGTTGGAGACCAATTCGCAGGTGCCTGGCCGCATCCTGCGCGGGGAGTTGCGGCTTCCCCCAACTGCCACCCGCATCCTCGACCATTCCCTGGAACGCGGCGTCCTGACAGCCCGCGGCTACGACCGGGTTCTGCGCCTGGCGTGGACCCTTGCCGACCTTGCCCATCGGGACGTCCCCGATACAGACCACATCGGGCAGGCCCTGGGCCTGCGGCAGGCAGCGGCGGCCGCGGCATGAAGGAACCAGCCATCGATGCGGAACGGCTGGCGCGCGCCGCGCTGTCACGGCTCATGGAGCCCCAGGATGCTGCGGGCCTCGCCCTCGTCCAGCTGGCGGGCGCGGTGGACGCCCTCGGAATCGCCACCGGCCAGCTGAAGGCGGGGCCCGAACTGGAGCGCGAAATCACCGGACTCCTTGCTGACAACGGCTCCGCCACAAGCTGGGCCGGAATGGCCGCTGCGCTTAAGCGTTGGCAGCCACGGATCCCTGACCTGGCGCCGGAACGCGACCTCGCTACCATGGCCCGCCTGGGCGGACGTCTCATCATCCCGTCCGACGATTTGTGGCCCGGCCAGTTGGCCGACCTCGGAATCCAGGAACCGATCTGCCTGTGGTGGCGCGGCCAGGAGCAGCCGCTCCCGGCCGCTGACACCTGTATCGCCCTGGTGGGGTCGCGGGACAGCACCAGCTATGGAGCGGCCGTCACGGGCGACCTCGCCTACTCGCTCGCGCAGCGCGGATTCACCGTGGTCTCGGGTGGCGCATACGGCATCGATGCCCATGCCCACCGGGCTGCGCTGGCCGGGGGCTCCGGCGCCGTACCCACCATCGCCGTGATGGCGGGCGGTGTGGACCGGTTCTATCCGTCCGGGAACGAGGATCTCCTGCGGGCTGTCTGCAACCAGGGAGCGGTGCTTGCCGAGGTACCTCCCGGTTCTGCGCCTACCCGGTACCGGTTCCTGCAGCGGAACCGGCTTATTGCCGCCCTGTCTGCCGTAACCGTTGTGGTGGAGGCCCGATGGCGCTCCGGGGCACTTAACACTGCCCACCATGCCGAAACGCTGGGCCGTGCCGTCGGGGCCGTTCCGGGATCGGTACACAGTGCCAACTCGGCAGGCTGCCACCGGCTGTTGCGGGACGGGGGAGCGGTGTGTGTCACTGATGCTGCAGAAGTGGCGGAGCTGGCATCACCAAGCGGTGCAGCGCTGCCGGAACAACGGCCGGGGCGCGCCCAGGTCCAGGATGGGCTCACCCTGGAGGACCTGATCCTCCTGGATGCGCTGCCGCTGCGCTCCACCACCTCTGTCGAGAAACTGTCCGCAGTCGCCGGCCTGGGTGTCGAATCGGTGCGCGCCGGGCTCGGCCGCCTGGGATTGCTCGGACTGGCAGTTTCGGAACGGGGCGGCTGGAAACGCGGCAAGGCATCAGCGTGATTCGGCACAAATGCTGTGCAGCGGCCTGGCCGTGTCAGCCGGCGGTTCGCCGGCCACAACTGAGACAGTAGGAGAGTGGATCATGAGGAATTGCCCGCAGAGCTCGAGGAAGCACTGGATGCGTTCGCCGGTTATCTGTCAGGGGAGCGGGCCCTGTCGGCCCACACCCGGCGGGCGTACCTGGGTGACCTGCGGAGCCTCCTGGCCTACGCAGCAACCGAAGGTGCCGCCGGACTCAAGGACCTCGAGTTGGGGACGCTCCGCCGCTGGCTGGGGGTGCAAAGCCAGGCAGGTGCCGCACGGGCAACCCTTGCCCGCCGGTCCGCCACCATAAGGTCGTTCACGGCGTGGGCGCTGCGCGAGGAGCGGATCGCAGCCGATCCCGCCCTCAGGCTGAAGGCGCCCAAACGTGAACAATCCCTGCCCGGCGTCCTGCAGACTTCCCAGCTCACCCGTCTGCTGGCAAAGATGGAGGAAGCGGCAGCCGACGGTGAACCCATGGCAGTCCGCGACCGCGCCATCGTGGAACTCCTCTATGCCACAGGCGTACGCGTGGGTGAACTGGCAGGCCTCGACATCGATGACCTGGACCCGGACCGCCGGACACTGCGGGTCATCGGCAAGGGCAACAAGGAACGGACGGTGCCGTTCGGTGTTCCGGCTGCTGTCGCGGTGGATGACTGGCTGCGGCGGGGCCGGCCGCTGCTGGCCAGGGACACCAGCGGTCCGGCACTCTTCCTTGGTGCCCGCGGGGGACGGGTGGACCAGCGGCAGGTCCGGGCTTTGGTGAACAGCCTCTTCGGGTCACTGGGGGACACCTCGGCATCCGGACCACACGCCCTCCGCCACTCCGCAGCCACGCATCTCCTTGACGGTGGTGCGGACCTTCGAGCGGTCCAGGAAATCCTGGGACACAGCAGCCTCGCCACCACCCAGATCTACACCCATGTTTCGGTGGACCGGCTGCGCAAAAGCTACCAGCAGGCACACCCCCGCGCATGAGTGACAGTGTGGGTAATCGCACTGGCGTAATTCGGCGGGGTACGGCACAATAAGAGTCACGTCCGGCAACTTTCAAGTGACGCTTGAAGCTCATGAGGCTTTACGCGGCGCGGCAAGTCCGGACACAGCTTAATCCGATACATCTGAATAACCGGGCAGGCAACTCCCGCAGGAAAAGGCACAGCAGTTCCATCCAGGCAGAGGTCGTTGGGGAAGACGTACCTAGAGCTATGGAGGATGGAATGTCTGTTGCAATGACCCGTGGTGTGCTGTTTGTTCACTCGGCCCCTACGGCCCTGTGCCCTCATGTTGAGTGGGCCATTGGCTCCGTCGTGGACAAACGGACGGACCTTGAGTGGACCCCTCAACCTGCCGCGCCCGGAATGTTCCGTGCCGAGCTGTCCTGGACCGGGACACCCGGGACGGGAGCCAAACTGGCGTCCTCGCTCCGCGGCTGGGCGCACCTGCGCTTCGAGGTCACGGAAGAACCGAGCCAGGGTGTGGACGGCGGCCGCTGGTCCCATACCCCCGAACTCGGTATTTTCCATGCGGTCACCGACGTGCACGGCAACATCATGGTGTCCGAGGACCGGATCCGCTACGCGTACGAGTCCGGAGCAGGCGATCCCGCAGCGGTCTACCACGAGCTGTCGCTCGCACTGGGCGAGGCCTGGGACGAGGAACTTGAGCCCTTCCGGCACGCCGCCGAAGGCGCCCCCGTGCGCTGGCTCCACCAGGTGGGCTGACCGCCGTCGTACGTTTTTCAGTAAGGACTCCATAGCAAAGAGGAGGCCCCGCCAGCCGGCGGGGCCTCCTCTTGTGGTCCGGGATCAGGCTCGGGGCCGGTGTCAGACGCTCCGGACAGCGACGACGGCGTTGTGGCCGCCGAAACCGAAGGAGTTGCTCAGTGCCACAATGTTGCCTGCCGGCAGGTCGCGGGCAGACGTGACAACGTCCAGCGGAATTTCCGGATCCTGGTTTTCGAGGTTGATCGTGACGGGCGCTTTGCGTTCGTAGACGGCGAGCACGGTGAGGACGGCTTCGACGGCACCGGACGCGCCCAGGAGGTGGCCCATCTGCGACTTGGTGGCCGAAACCGCCACGTTGTCGATGTGCGAACCGAGGGCGGCGCGGAGGGCCGTGTATTCCGGCTTATCGCCAACGGGGGTGGACGTGGCATGCGCGTTCACATGGACCACGTCTTCAGCCTGGATCCGCCCGTCGAACATGGCTGCCTTGAGTGCGCGGGTTGCACCGAGGCCTTCGGGGTCCGGTGCGGTGATGTGGTACGCGTCGGCGGTAACGGACGTTCCGGCGAGTTCACCGTAGATCCGGGCTCCGCGTGCCAGGGCGTGCTCTTCGGCCTCAAGCACCAGTGCGCCTGCGCCTTCGCCCATCACGAAGCCGTCGCGGCCAAGGTCGTAAGGCCGGGATGCGCGCTCCGGTTCATCGTTCCTGCGCGAGAGGGCCTGCATGGAGGCGAAGGCCGCGAGGGGCATGGGGTGGATGGCGGCTTCCGCGCCGCCGCACATCACCACGTCCGCTTTGCCCGAGCGGATCAGGTCCAGGCCCAGGTGCAGTGCCTCAGTGCCGGAGGCGCAGGCAGATACGGGCGTGTGGGCGCCTGCACGGGCTCCCAGGTCCAGGCTGACAGCCGCCGCAACACCGTTGGGCATCAGCATGGGAACGGTCATGGGGAGGACCCGGCGGGGGCCCTTTTCCTTCAGCGTGTCCCAGGCGTCCAGCAGGGTCCAGACCCCGCCGATGCCGGTCGCGAAGGCAACAGCCAGGCGGTCCTTGTCGAATTCGGTGATGCCGGAGTCGGCCCAGGCCTCGCGGGCAGCGATGACGCCGAACTGGGTGGAGGGGTCCATCCGCTTGGCCTCGACACGGCTGAGCACGTCAAGTGCCGGGGTGCTGCACCGGGCGGCGAAGTGGACGGGAAGCTCGTACTTGGCGACCCAGTCGTCTTCCAGGGTGCGGGCACCGGAGACCCCCTTGAGCGCGTTGTTCCACATTGTGGGTACATCGCCGCCGATGGGCGTGGTGGCACCCAGACCGGTAATGACTACTTTGCGTGTCATGGGATCACTCTCTGTCGGTGGGAATCCGTCTCCGTCGTCCGGAGGGTCCCGCGTGTTGTTGAACGGCGCTCGGCCGGATAGGAAGCAGGAGTGCCGGCTGGGGCACGCTGCTGAAAAAAGCGGCGGGCTGCCGGTCCGGCCATCCGGACCGGCAGCCCCGCCATGCCGTCGAAACGGCGGTAGCCTTGACTAGGCCTGTGCTCCGGCGATGAAGCTGACAGCGTCGCCAACGGTCTTGAGGTTCTTGACCTCTTCGTCCGGGATGCGCACGCCGAACTTCTCTTCCGCGTTGACCACGATGGTCATCATCGAGATGGAGTCGATGTCCAGGTCCTCGGTGAAGGACTTGTCCAGCTCTACAGCCTCCGGGGCCAGGCCGGTTTCTTCGTTGACGATTTCAGCCAAGCCGGCCAGGATCTCTTCGTTGCTAGCCATTAGTGGCTCCTTTTCTTGTGTTGCCGGCAGGGGCTGCCGGAAATGGGCCGGGCCGCGGATGCGGCCCGTGGGGCGTTGCTAGGGAAGGACAACTACCTGGGCGCCGAACACCAGCCCGGCGCCGAAGCCGATCTGCAGGGCGAGACCGCCGCTCAGCTCCGGGTTTTCCTGCAGCAGGCGGTGCGTTGCCAGCGGGATGGACGCGGCAGACGTGTTGCCGGCGTCGGCAATGTCCCGTGCCACTGTAACCGTCTCCGGCAGCTTCAGCTTCTTCACCATCTCGTCGATGATGCGCATGTTGGCCTGGTGGGGAATGAACGCCACCAGGTCTTCGGCCTCGACGCCGGCAGCCTCGAGTGCCTGCTGGGCCACCTTCGCCATTTCCCAGACAGCCCAGCGGAACACCGTCTGACCGTCCTGGCGAAGCGTGGGGTAGAGCTCCTGGGCTTCTTCCAGCAGCGCGAGGTCGCCGGTGGAGTCCGACTGGCGGGCAGCCATGCCGAGGTCGCGTACGTCCAGCATGGAGCGCGTCATACCGATCGCGTCCCACTTGCTGCCGTCGGATCCCCAAACCGAGGGCGAGATGCCCGGAGTGTCGGACGGGCCGATGACGACGGCGCCGGCACCGTCGCCAAGCAGGAAGGAGATGGTTCGTTCCCGGTTGTCGATGACGTCGGAGAGCTTCTCCGCTCCGACCACCAGCACATACTTGGCCGTTCCGGACCGGACCAGGGCGTCCCCCTGGGCGATGCCGTAGCAGTAGCCGGCACATGCTGCGGAAATGTCGAAGGCAGGGGCCGGGGTGGCACCCAGCCGGTCAGCCAGGCTTGCAGCGGCCGAAGGGGTGGCGTAGGGGTGGGTCACCGTCGAAACGATCACGGCGCCGAGGTCAGAGGCCTGGATTCCGGCCTTCTCCATCGCCTCACGGGCAGCGCCCTCGGCCATGTCAATGACGCTCACATCCGCCTTGGCGCGGTGGCGCGTCACGATTCCTGTGCGCTGCCGGATCCACTCGTCCGAGGAGTCGATCCACTGGCACACATCCTCGTTGGTGACGATGACGTCCGGCCGGTAAGCGCCCAGCCCAAGGATCCGGGTGTGCTCCTGGAGGGGAGCCTGCTTCAGCGTGGGAACGCTCATGCGTTGCCCTCCAGTTCTGCGAAGAGTGCCAGGGCGGCGGAAAGATCGTCGGGGGTCTTGACCGCCACCGTCTTGACCCCTGGCATGCCGCGCTTGGCCAGGCCGGCGAGGGTACCGGCGGGAGCCAGTTCAATGACGCCAGTGACGCCGCGCCGGACCATGGCTTCCATGCAGAGGTCCCAGCGCACGGGGCGGGATACCTGGGCGATGAGGCTGTCGACGGCGGCAGGGCCGTCGGTGACTTCGCCGCCGTCGTAGTTCGACAGCAGGGGAACAGTGGGCGCCTGCGGCTTCAGCTGCGGCTCAAGCGCCTTCAGCGCGCTGACTGCGGGGGACATGTGGCCCGTGTGGAAGGCGCCGGCAACCTTCAGCGGGATGACCCGTGCTTTGGCCGGCGGGTTGTCGGCGAGTGCCTTCAGCTGGTCAAAGGTTCCTGCGGCCACTGTCTGGCCCGCGCCGTTGACATTGGCAGGTGTGGCGCCGGACGCCTCGATGGCTGCCAGGACCTCCGCCGGATCCCCGCCCACCACGGCGCTCATGCCGGTGGGGGTGACGGAGGCAGCGGCCGCCATGCTGTTGGCACGTTCGCGGACGAAGGTCATGGCTTCCTGCTCGGTCAGGACACCGGCCAGGGCGGAAGCGGTGATTTCACCGACCGAGTGGCCTGCCAGGATCACCGGCAGGGAGTTGAGTTCGACGTCGAAGAGGGATGCCGCGGCCACCAGCCCGGCGGCGACAATCAGGGGCTGCGCTACGGCAGTGTCCTTGATGGTTTCCTCATCCGAGGTGGTTCCGTGGGCGATCAGGTCAATACCCGCGATGTCGCTCAGGGAGGCCAGCTGGCCTGCCACCGAGGGAAGTTCCAGCCAAGGGGCCAGAAAACCCGGGGTTTGTGAGCCCTGTCCAGGGCAGACTATTGCAAGCACGTATCCAGCTTTCCAAATTACTGTGTGATCCAGCGGTGTTTGTCCGCACCAAGCTCACGGGGTCAGGTTGTAGGAAGTCTACAACGCCTCAGGGTTGATTCCGCGACGGCTGACGTTCCGTGGCTGCTTTTGGAGGGGCCGAAAGGCGGCCCACCACGAGCGCTGCCTGCAGGACAAACGCCTCGCGGGGAAGGAGCGGATCCCAGCCCGTGACGTCGCAGACCCGCTTGAGCCGGTAGCGCACGGTGTTGGCATGGACAAAGAGTTCACGGGCGGTGGCCTCGAGGGAATGCCCCAGTTCGAGATAGGTGCCAAGCGTTTCCACCAGTCCATTGGATGCCGCCAGCAGGGGCCGGTAAATGTTTTTGACCAGCGAGCGGCGGGCGGCGTCGTCGCCGGAGATGACGCGCTCGGGGAGCAGGTCGTCGGCCGCCACCGGCCGCGGCGCGGAGGGCCAGGCCTTGGCCGCGGTGAGACCGGCAAAGGCGGACTGTGCTGAGCCGCTGGCCTCCAGCAGGGAACCGGCCTCGGGGCCATACACAACGGGCCCGGGCGCAAACATCTCGCTGAGTTTCACGTAGGCGGTTTCGCGGTCCTGGACCCCTCCGAGAATGAGGATCAGCCGGTCGCCCTGGATGCCCACGAGCGCGTCTTCCGCGTAGCGCCCGGCCGTCCGCCGCAGCTCGCTCACGTAGCTGGCGCTGGGTTCGGAGGGTGAATTACCCACCATGACCGTGAAGCGTTCCTGCGCTTTCCAGCCAAGCGCCGCTATCCTGGAGCGCAGGGCGTCGGTATTTTCGCCGCGCAGGATGGCGTCCACGATCAATGCTTCGAGGCGGGTATCCCAGGAACCGCGGGATTCCGCGGCGCGCGCATAGACGTCCGCCGCAGCAAAAGCCACTTCCCGGGAATACCGCAGGACAGCCTCCCGGAGCGAGGGCTGGTCCGCCTCCGGCGCGATGACCGGAACCTGGTCCTCCACCACCTCCACCACGATCCGGATCAGCTGCAGGGCCTTTTGCAGGCTGATCGAGCGGGTCAGCTCCGTCGGGGCGGTACCGAAGACGTCCGTGAGGATCCATGACGGGGAACTCGGCCGCTCGTACCAGGTGACGAACGCGGCGATGCCGTTCTGCGCCACCATGCCAAGCGCGGACCGTTCGTCGGAACTCAGCCGGCTGTACCAGGGAAGCGATTTTTCCAGCTCACGCATTGTGGTGGTGGACAGCTGTCCCACATTTGCGCGCAACTTTTTCAGGGTCTCGGACTTCTCCGGGGTGACCTTGGGCTGGGACGGTTTGCGCTTGGCGGACGGGGTGGCTGGTGCTGGCATCCTTCGAGCATACGGGCAGCGTCCCGCAAGCTCCATTTGTGCAAAGGCTACAATCCGCCTTGTTGTGCGTCACACAGCAGTCGCCCCTCCAGACGAACGACGGCGGCCCCCGCCTTCCGGAGGGAGCCGCCGTCGTTGATGCTGCGGGGGAGGGGTTAAGCCTCTCCTCCGGCGTTGCCGGTTGAGCCGGCATTCACGTTGTGCAGCCGGTACTTCTCGATGGCCTTGATGGGAGCCTGCGCGTCCACCTCGCCCCGGCGTGCCAGCATCTCCAGGGAACGCACCACGATCGAGTGGGTGTCGTTCTTGAAGAACCGTCGGGCTGCTGCGCGGGTGTCGGAGAAGCCGAAGCCGTCCGCGCCCAGGGTGGCGTACTCGTTCGGCACGAACTGGCGGATCTGGTCCGGGACAGCCTTCATGTAGTCGGACACGGCCACGACAGGTCCGGTGGCACCTTCGAGCTGCTGTGTCACGAAGGGTACGCGTGCGGGTTCGCCGGGGTTCAGGAACGCTTCCTCTTCGGCGGCGAGGCCGTCGCGGCGCAGTTCGTTCCAGGAGGTGACGGACCAGACGTCCGCGGAGACGGACCAGTCTTCGGCCAGGATCCGCTGGGCTTCCAGCGCCCACGGCACCGACACGCCCGAGGCCAGGATCTGGGTGCGGGGACCGTCGATCTTCGCGGGAGCGAGCAGGTAAATGCCCTTGATGACGCCCTCGACGTCCAGTTCCTCCGGTTCGGCGGGCTGGGTGATCGGCTCGTTGTAGACCGTGAGGTAGTACATGAGGTTCCGGTCTTCCGAGTCCGGCCCGTACATCCGTTCCAGGCCGTCGCGTATGATGTGGCCCATTTCGTAACCGTAGGCGGGGTCGTAGGTGACCACTGCCGGGTTGGTTGAGGCCAGCAGGGGGGAGTGGCCGTCGGCGTGTTGGAGGCCTTCGCCGGTGAGGGTGGTCCGGCCGGCGGTGGCGCCGATGATGAAGCCGCGGGTCATCTGGTCTGCTGCTGCCCAGAAGGCGTCGCCGGTGCGCTGGAAGCCGAACATGGAGTAGAACACGTAGACCGGGACCAGGGGTACGCCGTGGGTGGCGTAGGCGGTACCGGCGGCGGTGAAGGCTGCCACGGCGCCGGCTTCGTTGATGCCGGGGTGGATCAGCTGGCCCTGGGCGGATTCCTTGTAGGCCAGGACCAGGTCCCGGTCCACGGACAGGTAGTTCTGGCCCTTGGGGTTGTAGATCTTCGCGGTGGGGAAGAACGCGTCCATGCCGAACGTACGGGCCTCGTCCGGGATGATCGGGGCGATGTGCTTGCCGAAGTTCTTATCCCGCATCAGGTCCTTCAGGAGCCTGACGAACGCCATGGTGGTGGCGGCTTGCTGCTTGCCCGAGCCGCGCTTTGCCACCTCGTAGGACTTGGCCTCTGGCAGGGTGATTTCGGCGTGCTTGGAGCGGCGCTCCGGCACGGAACCGCCCAGGGCTGCGCGGCGCTCCATCATGTACTGGATCTCCGGCGCATCGGTGCCCGGGTGGTAGTACGGCGGCTGGTACGGATCCTTCTCCAGCTGCTCATCCGTGACCGGAATCCGCAGGTGGTCCCTGAACTTCTTCAGGTCGTCCAGGGTCAGCTTCTTCATCTGGTGGGTGGCGTTGCGGCCTTCGAAGTGGGGTCCGAGTCCGTAGCCCTTGACGGTTTTGGCGAGGATGACGGTGGGTTTGCCCTTGAATTCGGT
>NZ_FVZL01000008.1 GCF_900168295.1 Arthrobacter sp. P2b
ATCTGGCGCGGAATAAATTTCTCCACGTGCTGGTACGGGCCGTAGTTGTTGGAGCAGTTGCTGATGGTCGCCTGCAGCCCGAAGGAGCGCACCCATGCCCGGACCAGCAGGTCGGAGCCGGCTTTGGTGGAGGAATAGGGGCTGGAAGGGTTGTAGGGGGTCTGCTCGGTGAACCGTTCGGGGTCGTCGAGTTCCAGGTCGCCGTAGACCTCGTCGGTGGAGATGTGGTGGAAGCGCTTGTTGTGCTTCCGTGCCGCCTCGATCAGCGTGTACGTGCCGATGATGTTGGTGTCCAGGAACGGGCGGGGATCGTGCAGGGAGTTGTCATTGTGCGATTCGGCAGCGTAGTGGACCACGACGTCGGTGTCGGCGACGAGGCCGTCCACCAGTGCGGGGTCGGCGATGTCTCCCTGGACAAACGTGAAGCGTGCGTCCGGCAGTCCCTTCAGCGATTCAAGGTTTCCTGCGTAGGTCAGCTTGTCCAGAACGGTGACGTGGTCATCGGTGTTATCAAGTACGTAGTGGACGAAGTTGGAACCAATGAACCCGGCACCGCCGGTAACAAGAAGTCGCTGCATAATTCCCAAGGGTACCGGATTTGCCGCGGCACTTAGCGAACGGAAAGATGGGGGACATGCGCGGAATAATACTTGCCGGCGGTACCGGCTCCAGGCTTCACCCCATCACTCTGGGCGTCAGCAAGCAGTTGGTCCCGGTCTACGACAAGCCCATGATCTACTACCCGCTGTCCACCCTGATACTCGCGGGTATCCGCGACATCCTGATTATCACCACGCCCCACGACGCCGAGCAATTTGAACGTCTGCTCGGCGACGGGTCACGTTTCGGCGTATCCATCACCTACAAGCAGCAGCCGTCGCCGGACGGCCTGGCCCAGGCTTTTGTGCTCGGAGCGGAACACATTGGTGATGACAGCGTGGCCCTTGTTTTGGGGGACAACATCTTTTATGGCCCCGGGATGGGCACCCAATTGCGCCGTTTCGAAAACATCGACGGCGGAGCGGTCTTTGGTTATTGGGTTGCCGATCCCAAGGCCTATGGCGTGGTCGAGTTCGATTCCGCGGGCAAAGCGATCTCCCTGGAAGAGAAGCCGGAAAAGCCGAAGAGCCATTACGCTGTCCCCGGTCTTTACTTCTATGACAATGACGTGGTGGAGATCGCTGAAAACCTCAAGCCTTCCGCGAGGGGGGAACTGGAGATCACGGACGTCAACCGCACTTATCTCGAAAAGGGAAAACTGCAGGTGGAGATCCTCCCGCGCGGCACTGCCTGGCTCGATACCGGAACCTTCAATGACCTGAACGATGCATCGAACTTCGTCCGGACCACGGAAAACCGGCAGGGCCTGAAAATTGGTGCTCCCGAGGAGATCGCCTGGCGGCTCGGCTTCCTCAGTGACGATGAACTCCGGCAGCGGGCTGAGCCCCTCGTGAAGAGCGGTTATGGCTCCTACTTGATCGATTTGCTGGAACACGGCCATTAGAAGAGGCCAAAAAGGCGGGACCCGCACCATGCGGGTCCCGCCTTTTCGTTGGGTGGCTAACGCAAGGTGATCCTTGCCCCACCCGCCGTTGTCCAAGTGATGCTTCCACCCTGGAAGGTTTGGCTGCATGAAGACCTGTCCGCAGTGCAGGTCTGGCTGCTGGTTGGGTAGCCCAAAGCCCCGGCTTCGAATCCCTGTCCGGCCCAGCTCTGCTGGATCGGGCCGGGCACGATCAGGTGGGCTCCGCTTGCTGATGACCACATGACGGTGCCCTTCTCGAAGTTCTGGAAGCAGCCGTCATTCCGCAGCCCACAAATGGTCCCGCTCGTGGGGTAGCCCAGTGAGCCGGATTCGTAGCCTGATGCGCCCCACCGTTCCCTGATGGGTGTTGACGTCAGCGCCTGGGCTCCGGTGGCAGGAGAGTACATCACCGTTCCCTTGGCAAAGTTCTGGAAGCAGCCGTTATTCCTCAGCCCGCAGATCTGGCCGCTCACAGGGTAGCCGAGCTTGCCGCCTTCGAAACCTGTGCTGACCCAGGCATCACGGACCGGCCCGAACATAACCGCGTTCGCTCCGCTCCCGGCGGACCACATCACAGTTCCCGAGGAGTAGTTCTGGAAGCAGCCGCCGTCTACCAGGCCGCAGATTACGTCGGAAGCCGGGTATCCCAATGACCCGTTTTCGAAGCCGGTTTTTTGCCACAGATCACGGATCGGGCCGAGTAAGCTCGGCTGCGCTCCAGTGGCGGGTGAATACATGAGTGCCCCCTTGGCGAACATCTGGAAGCACCCGCCGTCTTTGAGCCCGCAGTACTGGCCGGACGTGGGGTAGCCGAGGCTGCCTGCGCCCCAACCCAAGCGTTCCCATCCTGCGGCCATCGGCCCGGCGGCTACTGTTTCGGGGGCAGTGGCGGCGGAATACCCAACGACGCCCTTTTCAAACGCCTGCCGGCACTCGGTCTGGACCGCTCCGCAGCTGGCAGGGCCGGCTGGATACCCCAGGCGGCCGTTCTCGAACCCGGATTTCTGCCAGTAATCGAGGATCCGCCCGGTGAGCGTGTGGGCGCCGGTGGCCGGTGAGAACAGGAGCGCGCCGCCCTGGAACAGCTGGTAGCAGCCGCCGCCGCGGAGGCCGCACACTTCTCCCGCGACCGGGAAGCCTATTGGCTCTCCCTTCGTGCGCGACGCTTTCCAGGTTTCGCCCATGCCCATGAAAACAGGCCAGGCTCCTGAAGTGGGCGTCCAGGCAACGACTCCACCGCTGAAGTTTTGGGTACAGAAGGAACTGGTGCAGTTTGCTTCGGCGTTCGGATAGCCCAGCAGGCCGTTTTCGTAGCCTGCTCGTCCCCACGCCTCCATCACTGGGCCGGGCTTGACCAGACGGGCGCCGGTGGCAGGGCTCCAGAGAACCGAACCGGCCTGGAACAGCTGGAAACATCCACCTGATTTGAGTCCACAAACCTGATCGCTGAGAGGGTATCCGAGACCTCCGTTTTCGTATCCCTGGGCTGCCCAATGCTCACGGATTGCTCCGAACGGCACCAGGGCGGCACCGGTCGACGGGGACCACATGATGGACCCGCCCTGGTAGTTCTGGAAACAGCCGCCATTCTTGAGTCCGCAGATAACGCCGGACACGGGATAGCCCATCTGGCCGTTTTCGTATCCCTTCCGGGCCCAGGCGTCACGGATCGGTCCGGCCAGGCTTGGTTGTGCTCCGGCGGTCGGAGACCACATGACGATGCCGGCTTCATAGCCACGGAAGCATCCGCCGTCACGGAGGCCGCAAATTATCGTGGAAGTGGGTGCACCCAGGGAAGGCATGGAGGCACGGAATGCGTCGATGGCCTTGACCGCTGCGGGTGGAACGCCGCTGGTAGCGAAGGCCTTAAGGCCTGCGTAGTCGCCGTTCCACACGTTGGAGTCACCAGCGAACGGCCCGGTGCTGCTGTACTGCCAGATGCTGTAAGTACCCCAGCTTGCGGTGGGTACCGGTCCTGCGTTGTTGGTGGGCGCATCGGGGTAGGCCGCGATCCACAACGGGTAGTCACCGAAGCCGGCAGGATTTCCCAAGCACTGGTTCCACCAACTTGTATTGGTGTAGATGACGGGGAGCCTACCGGTGAGCGACTGCACGGTGTTGCCGAAGTCGCGTACCCAGGTCTGAAGCTGCGCCGGGGACATGTTGTAGCAAGTGTTCCCGAAGTAGAAGCCGTTGATGGTACGGCCTTCATAGGGGTTGAACTCAAAGTCCAGGACAGGAGGCATGGTGTACCCGTCTCCTGACCAGCCGCCGCCGTTCTGTACGAAGTACCGGGCCTGGTCTGCTCCGGACGACCAGTTCGGAATAGCGAAGTGGTAGGCGCCGCGGATCATTCCGACATTCCGTGCCCCTTGATACTGGGAGCCGTAGGACGGGTTGGTGTAGTAGTTGCCTTCCGTGGCTTTCACGTAGGCGAAACGCGCACCCATATTCCACTGCTGCTGCCAGTCCACGCTTGGCTGGTGGCCGCTGACGTCCAGCCCCTGGATACCGAACGTTGGCATCCAGGTGCCCTCGGACGACAAAGATTCCGTACTCAGGCGCCGCAAGGACTCGGAGGGGGCTGACGCCGTGACCCGGGCTGAACGCTGGCCCATTTCCGCTCCACCTACGCCCACCGCCTCAGCCATGGATTGTGATGTCCCCGGCGAAGTCGCAACCGGCTGCGGTTCTCCTGTGGCTTTTTCCACTGGCCGCGGTTCTGCGGGGGCAGTTTGGGGCGTCGACGGGGCCGGTGCGCCCGTGGGCGCGGGGGCAGCGGTTGCCCCAGTGCTTCCATCACTGGAGGAAAGGGTTGGGGTAGGCGCGGGTTCGACGGCGGACGCAACGCTGACGAGGCCGGGGCCAGCTACCAGGGAGGCAGCCAGCAGCACTATCCCCAAAGTTTTCATGGCGGGGTGACGGGACTGAGACAGGTTCCGCTTCATATTTGCTCCGGAGACAATGTGGCGCTCCCGCGAGCGCTCATTTCGATAGCTGTTCAGGTTTTTCCCCCAGGGATACGCCTGACAGGTGGTGGTTCGACAATTAACGCGCTCACCATAGCACTGGTGTTACCAGCGGAACTAGTGGTTCTCTTGTTGCTCAAGTGATAGTTGTCGCACCGTTAGTTATCCACATTGAGCGCCCCTATGACTTGTTGCCGGGGTTTACCCTCCTTAGGCTGGACGCAATTGCACTGCCCGCGCTGGGCGGCAGTCATGTGGGGGAGTACTTATGGATGCTCTGGGGATAGTCGAGGACGAAGTCCGCGAGCTGATACGGCGCAAGGGCCTCGATCCGTTGCGGCAGGCCAGTGAGGTGCGCAGGCTGGTGGAAGCAGCCGTCATGGACTATGACGAGCGGGCATTGATGGGACCGCTTCCGCCCCTCGGACCATTGGACTCGGCTCGCAGGTTCCTCTTCGATGCTGTGGCGGGATTCGGTGTCCTCCAGCCACTGCTCGACGACCCCTCAATAGAAGAGATTTGGCTCAACGCGCCGAATGAAATCTTTGTTGCGCGCAACGGTGAATCCGAACTCACCTCGCTCAGCCTCTCCGACCAGCAAGTGCGCGACCTCGTGGAGCGGATGCTGAAGAGCTCCGGCAGGCGCCTTGACATGTCGTCTCCCTTCGTTGATGCGGCCCTGCCCGACGGCTCGAGGCTTCACGTGGTCATTCCGGATGTCACGCGCCGCCACTGGGCAGTGAACATCAGGAAGTTCGTTGTGAAGGCAACCCGGCTGGAACACCTTGTCGAGCTGGGCACTCTGACGCCCCAATCCGCCCGGTTTCTTGGTGCAGCAGTATCCAGTGGACTGAACATCCTGGTGTCCGGCGCCACCCAGGCAGGCAAGACGACGATGCTCAATTGCCTGGCGTCCAGCATCGGAAGCCGGGAGCGGGTCATTACGGTTGAAGAGATCTTCGAGCTGCAGTTCCCGTTGCGGGACGTTGTGGGGCTTCAGTGCCGCCAGCCGAACCTCGAAGGTGAAGGCGAAATTCCGCTCCGGCGCCTGGTGAAGGAAGCGCTCCGCATGCGGCCGGACCGCCTGGTGGTCGGTGAGGTGCGTGAGGCCGAGAGCCTGGACATGCTGATTGCGCTCAACTCAGGTCTTCCAGGCATGTGCACGGTGCACGCCAATTCTGCCCATGACGCAGTCACGAAGATCTGCACACTCCCACTGCTGGCCGGCGAGAATATTTCCAGCGCCTTCGTCGTTCCCACGGTCGCATCCTGCATCGACCTCGTGGTCCATTGCAGCCGGCAGGCGAACGGCCGGCGGGAGGTCACCGAGATCCTGTCCCTTGGCCGACGCGTAGAGAACGGCATCATCGAATCATCGCTGGTTTTCGCCATGGCTGACGGCGTCCTGCAGCCCCGGGCGAACGCGATGCCGTCGGCGGAGAAATTTTCGCGTGCGGGCTATGATGTCGCTGCTTTGCTGGATCCCCGATGATCTCGGCACTGCTCGGAGTAACAACAGGAACGGGCCTTTTCCTCATCTGGTGGGCGTTCTGGGAGTCACCGCCGAAAAGACAGCGGGAACGGAAGCCAAGCCGCCTGGGCGATCTTTTGGCAGCTGCGGGTGTCGACAAGGTTTCCGGGGGCGGGCTGGCGGGCACATGCCTGGGCCTGGTGCTGTTTGTGGTCCTGGTGTTTTACGCCGTCAGCCGCTCGTGGCCCATCGCCGCATGCTTCGGACTTTTCGCCGGATGGTTGCCCGTCAGCGTCCTCCGCTGGCGCGCTAAAAAGCGTACGGCGTTACTGCGCCAGCTCTGGCCGGACGTCGTCGATCACCTTCGTTCGGCAATTCGCGCAGGACTGCCTTTGCCGGAGGCGCTGATCCAGCTGGGTGACAAAGGCCCGGAAGAACTGCGGCCGGCGTTTCGGGAGTTCGGCGCCGACTACCGGGCCGGGGGACACTTTGATGGGTCGTTGAACAAACTTAAGCACAAGCTTGCAGATCCGGTCGCTGACCGGATCGTCGAAGCCCTGCGTCTGACCCGGGAGGTCGGAGGGTCGGATCTGGGCAAACTGCTGGGTACGCTTGCCGAATTTTTGCGGGAGAGCGCGCGCACCCGCAGCGAACTCGAAGCCCGGCAGTCCTGGACCGTCAACGCCGCACGCCTTGCCGTAGCCGCGCCATGGATCGTCATGGTTCTCCTGGCTACACGGCCGGAAGCGGTACAGGCATACAACACACCGATGGGGGCAGCAGTGTTGCTCGGAGGGCTGGTGGTTTCGTTGATCTGCTACTCCACCATGCTGAGAATAGGCGCTCTTCCCCAGGATGAAAGGGTCCTCCGGTGACCGCTGTCTCTCCAGCCGCCGTCATATGCGGACTTGTCATGGGGATAGGCCTGTGGCTGGTCATCTTCAGGTCCCCGATGATGAGGGCAACAACTTTTGCGCAGCGGATTGAGCCGCAGCTCAAGGCCCAGAACGTTGAGTCGCGGCTCCTGCGCTCAGGAGAGCAGACGCTGACGCCCTTCGGGCCGCTTGAGAGGATACTGCGCCCGGTGGTCCACGATGCCCTCGCGGCGCTGGGAAAGCTTAGCCCTTCACCGGGCGCGACCGCCCGTCGGCTGGTACAGGCGGGGATCAACAAATCTGCCATTGATTTCAGGGCTGAACAGCTGCTGTGGGCGGCCGCCGGATTCGCCCTCGCGTTGGCTCTGTCCCTCATTGGGGCTGCTTCCGGCAGGTTCAGTCCACTCGTCGCGGCCTTGATCATCATCGGAGGCGCTGCAGCAGGCTTCGTGCTGCGGGACTATTGGCTGGGCGTTCAGGTCCGCCAACGGGAAGCCCGGATGATGGCTGAATTCCCCAGCCTCGCTGAGCTCATGGCGCTCGCCGTCGGCGCCGGGGAGAGCGCCACCGGCGCCCTGGACAGGGTCTGCCGGAGCGCCAAGGGGGAGCTGGCCGAGGAGTTCTCGAAGATCCTCGCCGAGACACGGGCCGGCAAGCCGCTCGTCCTTGCCCTCCAGGAGTTCTCGTCGCGCACCGACCTGGCGCCGCTGGTGAGGTTCGTCGACGGCATCATTGTCGCCGTGGAGCGGGGCACACCCCTGGCTGACGTGCTTCGTGCCCAGGCCCAGGATGTCCGTGACACCGCAAAACGGGACCTGATGGAAGCCGCCGGCAAGAAAGAGATCGCCATGATGGTGCCACTCGTTTTTGGTGTGCTCCCGCTGACCGTCGTTTTCGCCGTCTTTCCGGGCATTGCGGCGATCAGCCTGGGTTTCTAGCGGTGGCACCGACCAACGGTGATGACCGGACCGTGGCGTCATGCCCAATCAACGCAGGAAGTACAGAGGAAGAGGAAGAGAAATGAAAAACGTAGGAATCCGCTGCGCAGTGTTGCTCCTGACTCTCGCAGATTCACGCCGCACCCCGAATGATCACCCTGAGCGGGGAGATGTGCCGGGGTGGGTCATGATCACCCTCATGTCCGCTGTCCTGGTGGCAGCCCTCCTGGCGCTCGCCGGACCAGCGTTGGAGTCCATGTTCAACCAGGCGATGGACAAGGTGGGCAGCTAAGCCCATGCCACGTCCCGCCAAGGTAGCCAAAGGCGCCCCTGAACAGCCTGTATCGAGGGAACAAGGCTCGGCGGTGGTGGATTTTGTTTTGGTGGGAGGACTGCTCACCATGTTTTTCCTGGCGATCATCCAACTGGCGCTCGTGTTGCACGTGCGCAACACCTTAATTGATGCCGCCGCCTCGGGGGCCAGGTACGGAACCCTGGCGGACCGGGGAGCTGTCGACGCGGAAGAACGGACGCGTGCCCTCATTGTGACCGCGTTGAATCCTGGCTTTGCCGGCCAGGTCAGCACCACCGAAGTGACCGTGCAGGGATTGCGAACCCTGGAAGTGACCGTGCGGGCGCCGATGCCGGTCATTGGTCTGATCGGTCCGCGGGACATGCTGGAGGTGAAGGGACATGCCGCTGTGCAGCCCTGACATCCGGTGGCGCGTTCGTACCCGGCTGCGTGAGGCGCTCTGCATGAAAACGGATACTGCAAACGTGGCCATGCGAGACATACGGAAGGTATGGCCGGGAGACAAGCAAACCCTGCCACACGACGCAAGGCCGCAGAAGGGCGTGCATGAGCAGGGGAGCGCGGTTGTTGAGTTCACGTTCCTGGCGCTCTTACTGATGGTTCCCCTCGTGTACTTCATCATCACCGTGGGACAAATACAGGGTGGTTCGTTTGCCGTGGTTGGGGCAGCTGACCAGGCCGCGAAGGTGTACGTCGCCAAGCCCGACACATCGTCAGCCCAGGCAGCCGCCGAACAAGCGGTAGCCATTGCGCTGGCTGACTTTGGGCACCGGCCGGAGGAAGCCACGGTGGCTATCAGCTGCGACCCCGCCGACTGCCAGGCCGCGGGCACGGTGGTGACTGCAAACGTCAGGCTGGCAGTGCCCCTGCCATTTGTTCCTTTCCGTGACGGCCTCCGACTGTCCGCTACCGAGGTGGAGGCATCCGCAACCCAGGTGGTGGGAAGGTTCCGATGACGAAGAACGAAGACGGCCAGATGATGGTGATGATTTTGGGATACGTAGCGCTGGCCCTGCTCGTCACAACGGTTGTCATCGGTATCTCGGCCGTCTACCTCGAACACAAGCGGCTACTGTCCCTCGCGGACGGCGCCTCGCTTGCGGCAGCGGACAGCTACACCCTCGGTGAAGTCGCAGCGCAGGGTGGCAGCCCGTCGGCAGTGCTCAATCCTGCGCGGGTGCGAAATGTGGCGGCGGACTTCGTCGCCAGGAGCCCGGCGTCGGAACGGTTTGCTGACCTGGCGGTGGCAGGGACGACAGGAACACCCGATGGTTCCACCGCCGTCGTGGTTCTCACGGCGGCAGTCCACCCGCCGGTCGTGAACTTCCTGATACCTGCCGGAATCCCGATAGAAGCAACGTCCACCGCCCGTTCGCGGTTAACGCGCTGAAGAACGGCACGGGGCTGCTGCTGGCGGGCGGGACCGGAGCCTTTCGCCGGATAGCGTAGGCTTAAACAACCATGGCCAATATTGATTTTTCCGCTGAAATCCGCGCCCTTCGCGCCACGTACGATTCCATCGAGCGAGTCTCCGATGTGGAAACTCTGAAGGAAGACATCGCCGAACTGAGCGAGCGGGCGGGCGAACCGGACCTCTGGGATGATCCTGCAGCGGCACAGAAAATCACTTCCCGGCTGTCCCACCGGCAGTCCGAGCTTGAACGCCTCAACACGTTGGCTTCACGGATTGATGATCTCGAAGTCCTCGTGGAGCTGGGGCAGGACGAGGATGACGCCGCTTCCATGGGGGAGGCGGCCGCAGAACTTGAGTCCATCAAAAAGGCACTCAAGGAGCTCGAAGTCGTCACCCTGCTGTCGGGTGAGTACGACGAACGCGAAGCCGTGGTCTCCATCCGCGCAGGCGCCGGCGGTGTGGACGCCGCCGACTTCGCCGAGATGCTGATGCGCATGTACCTCCGCTGGGCCGAGCGGCATGGCTACCCCACCACGGTCATGGACACGTCCTATGCCGAAGAGGCAGGCCTGAAGTCGGCCACCTTCGAGGTCAAGGCGCCCTACGCCTTTGGCACCCTCAGCGTCGAAGCCGGAACCCACCGCCTGGTCAGGATCAGCCCGTTCGACAACCAGGGCCGGCGGCAGACGTCGTTTGCTGCCGTGGAGGTCATCCCGCTGATCGAGCAAACGGACTCCATCGAGATCCCGGACAACGAAATCCGCGTGGACGTCTTCCGGTCGTCCGGCCCCGGCGGGCAGTCGGTCAACACCACGGACTCCGCGGTCCGCCTCACCCACATTCCGACGGGCACCGTGGTGTCCATGCAGAACGAAAAATCGCAGCTGCAGAACCGCGCCGCGGCCATGCGCGTCCTGCAGTCCAGGCTCCTGCTTCTCAAGAAGGAACAGGAGGATGCCGAGAAGAAGGCACTGGCAGGTGATGTCAAAGCGTCCTGGGGCGACCAGATGCGCTCCTACGTCCTCAACCCCTACCAGATGGTTAAGGACCTCCGGACGGAACACGAGGTGGGGAACACCTCGGCCGTGTTCGACGGCGAAATCGACGATTTCATCGACGCCGGTATCCGCTGGCGCACCGATAACCGCAACGCGGAGAGTAAGTAGCCTTCGTTGAGAGGGTAACCGCAGTGGTGCCTGCGAGCGTTTGTCGCGACGAACCGTGCTGCAACCCGAGGTAAGAACGAGCGGCAGCACCATATGCGCTGCGCTGGGCCTGCCCCCTAAAGGTGGGGCAGGCCCAGCGCTTCCAGCCGCTGTCCATTTCTTTGCTCCGTGGTCCGGAACGGGGCCCAGCCTAGGGTTGGGCGGAGGCCTTTTTGCCTGTCAGGGTGTTCCAGCGTGCCTGCAGGCCCCATTTGGTGACGTTGATCATGGCTTCGACCACGATGTTGCCGCTCATCTTCGAGGCGCCGAGTTCGCGCTCCACGAAGGTGATGGGGCGTTCCTCGATGCGCAGGCCCATCCGTGCCACGCGCCATGCCAGGTCGACCTGGAAGCCGTAACCGACGGAGTCCACCTGGTCCAGGTTGAGTTTTTCCAGGGTTGTCCGGCGGAAGGCGCGGTATCCGCCGGTGACGTCCTTGATCTTCAGGCCGAGCATCAGTCGGGCGTAGGTGCTGCCCACCCGCGAAATGGCCTGCCGGTAGAGGGGCCAGTTCACCACGCGTCCGCCGGGCACCCAGCGGGAACCCATGGCAAGGTCTGCGCCCTGGTCGATGGCCTCCAGGAGCTGGGGCAGCTGCTCGGGCTGGTGGGATCCGTCCGCGTCCATTTCCACGAGCACGTCGTAGCCGGCATCCAGGCCCCACTTGAACCCGGCGATGTAGGCGGCTCCCAGTCCCTCCTTGCCCTTGCGGTGCAGGACGTGGACCTGGGAGTCCCCGGCCGCGATGGTGTCGGCGAGTTTGCCGGTGCCGTCAGGGCTGTTGTCATCCACCACCAGCACGTCCGAGGCCGGGACAGCAGACCGGAGCCGCTGGAGCGTCTTGGGCAGCGATTCCAGTTCGTTGTACGTGGGAATGATCGTAAGGACGCGCACAGAGGGCCTTTCCTGGAGGGAGCGGTCGGTGCACCTGGCGGCCAGCTAGCCGCCGGCAGGCGCAGCTACCCATTATAGGAGCGAGTAAAGGCGGTCCGGAGAGTGCTGCGGTTCTCTCAGTAAGACATGCATGCACGAGGCTTCAATTTGTTCACTCTGGCACCTGGTTCCCGCGACACGCCCTCTGAAAGCCCGGTAATACGCCGGGGTTCGTGCGTATAGTCGAGGGGCCGGGGCCCTACTTTCCCCAAACGAAAACCCGTGCACCGGCTGCAGAACTGGGCTGCATGTGAGAATCAGCCATGCCCTGCAGGGTACTTAGGGCCATGATCCGATTCGAAAATGTCACCAAGGTCTACGACCAGACAACCCGGCCTGCGCTGGACTCAGTCAACCTTGAGATCGACCGCGGCGAGTTCGCCTTCCTGGTCGGCGCGTCAGGGTCCGGCAAATCCACGTTCCTGCGCCTGGTGCTCAAGGAGGACCGCGCAACCTCCGGCGCTGTCTATGTCGCCGGCCAGAACGTTGCCAAGATCTCCAGCTGGCGCGTCCCCCGCCTAAGGCGCGGAATCGGCGTCGTCTTCCAGGACTTCCGGCTCCTTCCACAGAAGAACGTCTTCGCCAACGTCGCGTTCGCCATGCAGGTCATCGGCAAGAGCCGCAGCGTCATCCGTGACACTGTTCCTGAGGTCCTCAAGACCGTTGGCCTGGAAGGCAAAGAGCACCGCATGCCGCACGAACTTTCCGGCGGTGAGCAGCAGCGCGTGGCCATCGCCCGCGCCGTCGTCAATCGCCCCGGCATCCTGCTCGCGGACGAGCCCACCGGAAACCTGGATCCCACCACCTCCATGGGCATCATGGGCGTCCTGGACAAGATCAACCAGAACGGCACCACCGTGGTGATGGCCACGCACGACGACGACATCGTCAACGAGATGCGCAAGCGGGTGGTTGAGCTTCGGAACGGCGTGGTCATCCGTGACGAAGCCAAGGCACTTTACACCTCAATGATTCCCGTGGTGGGACAGTCCCGCAGGCTCAAGGACGCCAGCGGCAGGGAAAACCCTGAAACGGGCGTCCCCGGCGATGGACGCGAAGGCGAGGCACAGCGATGAGGCTTGCATTCATCCTCAGCGAGATCGGCAGCGGACTCCGCCGCAACCTGTCCATGGTGGTCTCGGTCATCCTTGTCACCTTCGTGTCGCTCACCTTCGTGGGTGCCGCAGGAATGCTGCAGATGCAGATCAACCAGATGAAGGGCTACTGGTACGACAAAGTCCAGGTGGCCATCTTCCTGTGCAGTGAAGGTTCGACGGCGGCAGGTTGCGCGGGCGGGCCGGTCACCTCTGAACAGCAGGAAAGCTTGAACACCCTGCTGGAGTCGCCGGCGGTTGCACAGTACATCAACGACTTCCAGTTCGAGTCCAAGGAAGAGGCGTACAAGCACTTCAAGGACCAGTTCTCGAATTCACCCATCGTGGATTCCGTGACGCCGGACCAGCTCCCGGCATCCTTCCGGATCAACATGAAGGATCCCCAGAAGTACGAGATCATCAGCGAGACCTTCTCCTCGCAGCCCGGCGTGGAAACGGTCATTGACCAGCGCCAGCTCCTGGAGCGGCTCTTCTCCGTCATGAACGGCGCCTCCCTTGTGGCGGTCAGCATCGCCGGCGTCATGATTGTCTGCGCCATCCTCCTGATCGCCACCACCATCAGGCTTTCCGCGTTCAGCCGCCGGCGGGAAACGGGCATCATGCGCCTGGTGGGCGCTTCGAAGACGGTGATCCAGCTGCCATTCATCCTTGAAGGCGTTATCGCTGCCGTGATCGGCGCTGCCCTGGCCTCCGCCACGTTGTGGGCGGTGTCCCACTTCTTCCTGGGCGAGTTCATGTCCCGGCAGTACCCGGACACGGCCTTCATCTCCTCAGGCCAGACGCTGATCCTCGCACCGGCTCTGCTAATCCTTGGTGCATCCTTGGCTGGAATTTCGTCTCTCTTGACCTTGCGCAGATACCTTCGCGTCTAGGACCATGCAAACCGATCAAGGAATGCCCATGAACGTAACCGACCAGACCTCCGCCCGAGGACGCCGAACTGCTTCCCGCCGGTCAGGGGTCATCAGCGGCGTGCTTGCCGTCGTCCTCGCCGCCGGGCTCGCCTCATCCACACCGGTGGCTTTCGCGGACGAGCTCGAAGACAAGCAGGCAGCACTTGAGGCTGAGGCGGCGCGCGTCCAGCAGTCCCTGGAGTTCGTGGATTCCCGCATCGCAAAGGCAGCCAGCGACCTGGTGATGTACCAGGGCCAGCTGCCGGGTGCCCAGCAGGCACTCCTGGAAGCACAGGGCCGTGTGGCAGGTGCCGTTAAAGAGGTTGAAGCGCTCTCAGCTCGTGTGGACATGGCCCAGCAGAACAAGGCCAAGATCACCCAGCAGCTGGAAACGGACAAACAAAAGATCGCCGATACGAAGAAACTCATCGGCCAGATTGCCACCCAGGCCTACAAGTCCGGGGGAGTCCCCTCCAACCTTTCGCTGTTCTTCGGCGACAACAACGGCGCCAGCCTCACGGAAACCATGGACCTGGCGGACCAGGCCATGCGCAGCCAGAACGCGGCAATGGACAAGTTGTCGCAGCAGAGTGCCACGAACGTGAATTCGGAAGCGCGCCTGCAGGCGGTCGAGGCTGAGATTAAAGACCTCAAGGCCAAGGCCGATGCTGCCCTGGAGAGGGAAAAAGCTGCCCGGGACGAGGCAGCCGCCAAGAAGGAACAGGTCGACCAGCTGATCGCCGACACCACCCGGCTTGATGCAGAGTTGCAGGCTGCCAAGCCCGGAATCCAGGCACAGCTGGCGGGCGTCCAGGCCAGCCAGAACGCGGTTGCCGCAGAAATTGAGGAGCGCGACCGGAGGTTGCGTGAGGCCTGGGAGGCCGAGCAGCGGAGGCAGGCAGAAGCAGCTGCGGCTGCTGCGGCTGCCGCCGCGGCCGCAGCAGCTGCTGCCAAGGGCCAGGCGCCCCCGCCGCCCCCGCCGGTGCAGTCCTTTATGCCCCCGGCCGGATCGCCGTCGGTCTTTGGCCTGCGGCATCCCTTCTCCGGCAACGTACCCATAACGTCCGGGTTCGGCTGGCGGGCTACCCCGCCGGGCACCATCGACTTCTACGGGCAGGGCGGCTACATGCACACGGGGCTCGATTTTGGAGCAGCCTGCGGCACGCCCGTCTACGCTGCAGCAGCAGGCGAGATCTTCAGCTCGGGCTGGAGTTCAGCAGACGGCGGCGGCTGGCGCGTCAAGATTTCCCACGGCCTGATGCAGGGCAACACCCTGAACACCATCTACTACCACAACGCCAGCATCGTGGTGTCGAACGGCCAGCGGGTCTCACAGGGCCAGCTCATCGCCTACTCCGGCAACACCGGCAACTCCACCGGCTGCCATGCCCACTTCGAAACCTGGCTCAATGGGGCTCCTGTTGACCCGATGGGGCTGCTGTAGGGGTTGATTGCCCTGCCGTACACTGGTATCACTCCGCGCCGAACCGGCCAGGAGGACAACGGATCTGAACCTGAGGAGCTTTCCCGTGCCTAAAGAAAGTGGCCGAAAAGTGGTGGCCACCAACCGCAAGGCCCGGCATGATTACCACGTGCTGGACACCTACGAGGCCGGCATCGCCCTGATGGGCACCGAAGTGAAGTCCCTGCGCGAGGGGCACGCCTCCATGGTGGACGGATTCTGCACCTTCTACAACGACGAGTTGTGGATGGAAGCCATCCACATTCCTGAGTACAACCAGGGCAGTTGGACCAACCACGCGGCACGGCGCCGCCGTAAGCTTCTGCTGCACCGCGAGGAACTCAACAAGATTTCGCACAAGGTCCGTGAATCGGGCTATACCATCGTCCCGCTGCAGCTGTACTTCGTTGACGGCAGGGCCAAGGTGGAGATCGGTGTAGCCCGCGGCAAGCGCGAATACGATAAGCGCCAGACCCTCCGGGAGCAGCAGGACAACCGCGAGGCGCAGCGGGAAATGCGGGAGCGCAACCGTCGCCGCTAGGCTGGAATGAATTGCCTGAAGGGTGAGTTATACTAGGTAGTCCGGTGGGCTTGTCCACCGGTTTGGTAACAAAATATGGGGATGATCGGTTTCGACGATGTTAGTCGCGACAGGTGAAGCGGGCCGAGGATGCAGAATTATCTCGTTAACGCTGTCTGCAAAAAAATAATCGCCGAATCAAAACGCGATAACTTCGCTCTCGCTGCCTAAGCAGCCTTAGCAAGTTCGTCAGCCCGGGGTTGCTATCGCCCCGGATGCTGGCGTCATTTAGATAGCCACTGCTGCTTACCCTCGTCATCGGGGTGAGTGGGACTCTTTGATGACTGGGCCCGGATCAGCCAGCTGTTTGCAGCATGGCTGGGGCCGAGAAAATCCGACGCAAACTGCGCCCGGAGAAGCCCTGACAACACGACATCGGACGGGGGTTCAATTCCCCCCATCTCCACCCTGGGAAACACCCCGGTCTTCGGACCGGGGTGTTTTTCTTTGCCCCGCTCCGGTCCCTTCCCCCGTTCACCAACGGCGTAGCGGGGACGGGACTACTACCCGTCCGCGGTTCGTTGACTCCGATAGGACCCGGACACGTATTTCAGGGCGGCCGGGCGGCACAACCAGGAGGTGCGCCATGGACCAGGCGCGGGAGCCGGCTTTTCCCGAGTACGACGACGATGTGCTGGATTCGTACTCACAGACAGTCATGCGGGTGGCAGCAGCCGTCACTCCCCATGTGGCTGCCATCGAAATGACAGCGGCACGGCGCAACGGACGAGGGCGGGTGGGCGCAGGCTCGGCGGTGCTCTTCACGGAGGACGGCTACCTCCTCACCAATTCGCATGTGGTGGCAGGAACCCGGACCGGCCATGCAGTCTTTGCCGACGGCAGCCGCATGGAACTCGAACTGGTGGGCGCCGATCCCTTGTCCGATCTTGCAGTGGTGCACGGCAGGCGGGCCAAGTTGCCGCCGGCGGTATTCGGCGCGGCGGAATCCCTGCATGTTGGGCAGCTCGTGGTGGCGGTAGGCAACCCCCTGGGTCTGGCCGGTTCTGTGACGGCAGGCGTGGTCAGCGGCCTGGGCCGGGCCATTCCGGTCTGGTCGGGCGGCAACCGGAGAGTCATCGAAGACGTCATCCAGACCGATGCAGCGCTGAACCCCGGCAACTCCGGCGGAGCGCTGGCCGATACACACAGCCGGATCGTTGGCATCAACACCGCAGTGGCCGGTGCAGGACTGGGCCTGGCGATTCCCATCAACGCAACCACCCGCCGGATCATCTCCGCCCTGCTGTCCGACGGGCGGGTCAGACGGGCCTATTTGGGCCTGGTCAGCACGCCGATGCGGCTCAATCCCAGTGCGGTCATCAGGACTGGCCAGCGTGAAGGCCTGCGCATCGTTGAGGTATTGCCGGGATCACCGGCAGACAAGGCAGGCCTTACGGCGGGTGATGTCCTCCTGACAGCCGGCGGACGCCCGGTCAGTGATGCCGAAAGCCTGCAGCGGCTGCTGTTTTCCGACGCCATCGGCGAACCGCTCGATGTTGCAGTGCTGCGGGACGGCGTGGAGCTCCACCTCGTGGCCGTTCCCGAGGAGATGTCCAGCAACGGCAACTGAGCCGCCCGGGAATACCTAGTGGTGGTCCGGCGCCGCAACGTCCGCGATGCCTACAAAACGCGTGCCTACGCCGTCGAACTCGCTTCGAATGAAGCCGGCCTGGACGGGCGGCACGTCAGCAGGTGCGTGATGGCTGCACACGACATACGTGAAGTCCGGCCACCACTTCTTGGGACGGGCCGCCTCCTCGTAGCCGCACACGGCGCATTCCAGGTGGACCCAGACCGGACGCTTGCCCGTCCGGTTGGCACGTGACTGGACCAGCCACGGCGGCGGGTTGTCCAGGATTTCGCCCAGTTCTGCCTCCGTCATCCACTTCGGAAGGCCATGGCGCTGGGCCATCTCCATTGGTACATCCAGGGCAATTGCCGCGTCACGTCTGCTGATCATCAGAATCCACGATACGGGAGGCCGCCAAATCGGCTGCTCCTCCGGCAGCCAGGCTTAGGCTGCCAGCGCGATGCCCCCCGCTGCAGCTGCAAAGCCCAGGGCCAGGTTTGCCACGATGTTCAGGGCTGCGGAACCGAAGCGTGCTTCACTCAGCAGCCGCACGGTGGCGGTGGTCCACGAGCTGAAGGTTGTCAGTCCTCCGGCCAGGCCCGTGGCAAGTCCGGCATGCCACTCGTCCGGAAGTCCCAGCCGCCCGGTCAGGCCAAAGGACACCCCGATGATGAGGCAGCCCAGCACGTTCACCAGCAGCGTGGCCCACGGCCAGTGCAGCTTTTCCTGCCCTCCCGCCGTCCGGACGCTGCGGGTGGAAAGGTGATGCGCGAACCAGCTGTCGATGGCGAAGCGAAGCAGTGAGCCCAGGACGCCGAAGATTCCCACCAGCGCGGCAGCGGTCATGGCCTGCCGCCCGCAGCGTCAGCCTCCGATGTCCAGGGGAGCAGCCTGCCCACACGCCACCCGAGGCCGGCAGCCCCCAGTCCGAGGAGCAGTGAGAGCGCCAGGTAGGCAACCCAGACGGGATGCTGGCCTGCCCGGGCCAGTTGATCCACCGCGAACACCACGGCAGAAAACGTGGTGAAGGAGCCCAGCAGTCCTGGCCCCAGCCCCGCGCGCAGCCAGAACGCTGTCCCCGGCCGGGCCATCCAGGCCGTCGTTAGCGCCGCCAGCACAAAGCTTCCCGCGGCATTGATCCAGAGCATCACCCAGGGTATTGATCCGGGAATCTCGGGAAAGGCCAGCCCCAGGCCATAGCGGAGTTCACTGCCCACCAGGCCACCGGCGGCCACCGCAAGCCAGGCCCGCGCGGACGGCATTCCCGAAGGACTCATCCTGCCGGTTGCATCTCAGCCGTCTGCCAGGATGCAGCCGGGATGCGGATGGTCGCTGTGGACCCACAGGGCCGAGGTAATCTCATCGGCCAGGTCGTAGTCCCGGGTCCGGCCGGAGTTGCGGATGCGCACCACCAGCGCACCGCCGAACGGCCGCCGCCCCACCACCTCCACCTCGGCGTCGAGGTCTATCTCCTCCGCGGACAGATAGCGGAGGAGATCCGGGTTGTCGTCGCTGATTCGGGTGATCCTGCCCGTATGGCCCTTGTCCAGCTCACCCATCAGGTGGGCCCGGGGCATCAGAACCTTGCCGTCCGCCGTGGGAATCGGGTCCCCGTGCGGATCGCGGCTGGGGTCGCCAAGTTTGGCAGCAACCCGTTGAATGAACGTGTCCGAGACAGCGTGCTCCAGCAGTTCGGCTTCATCGTGGACCTCGTCCCAGCTGTAACCCAGCTGCTGCACCAGGTACGTTTCGATCAGCCGGTGGCGCCGGACCATGGACAGGGCCAGGCGCAGGCCGGTGTCGGTCAGTGTGATGGCACTGTACGGTTTATGGTCAACAAGGCCCTGGTCCTTGAGCTTGCGGACCATCTCCGACACCGACGAGTTGGCCACCCCCAGCCGCTGGGCAAGCTGCGAGGACGTGATGGGCTTGTCCTGCCATTCAGTGAATGAGTAGATGACCTTGACGTAGTCCTCGATGGAGGAGGAGGGCGCGCTGGTCTTCACAGGACCAAGCCTACCGGGTGCCGGTGGACCGCAACGGCGGCGTTCTTCATGCTTTGACGGCCCGCCACGACAGGGTCAGGTACGGCAATTCCAGGTCCTCATCGTCGGCATGGCCCAGGTGCTCATGCAGGTACCAGTCAAGGTTGGCGAGGACCTTGGCCCGGGTGGCTTCGCCGGCGCGAAGATAGTAGCTGCGGGATTTGGTGAGCTCCATCAGATCCCTGGTGCTGACAAGGTCCTGCCAGTGCGTCACATGGCCTTCAAGGTGTCTGAATTGGGGGCCCACCACGGGCCGGTGGTCCGGCTTGTACACGTCCCCTGCATGCATGATGCGGGAGAGCCGGTGAACCCACGGGACGGACGTGTCCAGCTGGTTCCAGACCAGCCCGAGCGTTCCGTGCGGGCGGAGGACACGGGCCAGTTCCGTGCTCGCCGCGAGGGGATCGCACCAGTGCCAGGCCTGGGCAACGGTGACGACGTCGAACGCCGCCGCCGGCAGGCCCGTCGCCTCCGCGGTGCCCAGGACGGCCGTGGCGTCCGGATAGTGCGCCGTCAGCTGTCCCAGCATGTCTGCGGATGGATCGACGGCGGTCACCGAAAGCCCGTCGGCAAGCAGGAGTTCGGTGAATTTGCCGGTGCCGGCGCCAACGTCCAGCGCGTCACGGGCTCCGGCAGGAACGAGCCATTCCGCCGCTTCCGCAGGATACCCGGGCCGGACCCGCTGGTAATGCTTGCCGCCGTCCTGGAAGCTCTGGCCGAGCTCCCGGCGCCGCCCATGATCAAGCTTGGGGCCACCCCGAACCACCTGCGGCCTCCTTCACTAATGCCCTGCGGTATCCTCCGAATTTACCGCATCCGGGTCCGTCAGCAGGGCACGGCCGGTCAGCCGCTGGTGACGGTCAGTCGTCAATGCAGGGAGCAGCCCCCGCGGTTCCCGGCGTGTTCGGAGCCCAGTGCGGGTAGGTGCGGGTGTCGTTCGCGGGAACCCAGCGGCCGGCGTCCACCACGTAGTCCCAGCCCAGCCCGTCGCGGCGGAGTTTGGCGATGCCTGCCAGGAGCCGCTCGGCATCCTCGAGCCGGGAACCGAGGCCGAAGCTGGCACGAAGGGATCCTGAGGGCAGCCCCAGCCGCTTCAGCAGGGGATGCGCGCAGAAGCGCCCGTCCCGCAGCCCCACCCCGTGCTCAGCGGAAAGGTACGCGGCAACGAGCCCTGCGTCGTAGCCCTCGACGGAAAAGTTGACTACGCCAATGGTGTCCGTGTCCGCGTTGGTGTCCTTGAAGATCTGGTGGACCGTGACGCCGTCGATGTCCTGCAGGCCTTCCACCAGGAACGAGCGGATGGCGGACTCGTGCGCGTGCCAGCGGTCCTTGTCCAACCCGGCGATGACCTGGGTGGCGCGGGCAAGGGTGGCGGCGCCCAGGACGTTGGGGGAGCCGCCCTCGTGGCGGGCCGGGCCTGTTGCCCAGCTGACGCCGTCGAGCCTTGCTTCCTTGACGGCGCCGCCGCCGGCGAGGTGGGGAACACCGGCGTCGAGCCAGTCAGGGCGTCCCACCAGGACGCCGGCGCCGAAGGGCGCGTAAAGCTTGTGACCGGAGAACGCGACGTAGTCGACGTCGTCCGCGCTGATGTCAATGCGGCGGTGCGGCGCCAGCTGGGCGGCATCGACCACGATACGTGCGCCGTGCTGGTGGGCGAGCGTTGCCAGGGCGCGGACGGGAAGGATCTCGCCGGTGACGTTGGAGGCACCGGTGATTGCCAGCAGGCTCACGCCGCCCTGCTCCAGCTCAGCGCGGACGGCCTCGATGGTTCCCGCGATGGTGTCGGCGGCAACGATGCTGCGGTGGGGTACTCCCTGCCAGGGCAGCAGGTTGGCGTGGTGCTCGATGTCCAGGTACAGGACGTCACCGGCATGGCGTCCGTCAGCGACGGGAAGGCAGCCGGCCAGCAGGTTGAGGGAGTCCGTGGTGTTCCTGGTGAAGATGACGGAATCGTCCGGCCGGCCGCCCACGAAATCGCGGACGATGCTGCGGGCGTTCTCGTACACGGAGGTGCTGATTTGCGACGCGTACCCGGCGCCGCGGTGGACGCTGGCGTAGTACGGCAGGATCTCGTTGAGGTAGGCGGACACCACCGAGAGGGCGGGGGCAGATGCGCCATAGTCGAGGTTGGCGTACCGCACATGCCCGCCGGCGATCAGCGGCGCCTGGATTTCTGCGCCGGTGACGGCGGCGAGGGGACGGCCGGCGATCGCCTGGCGCGCGTCGAGGGCCGTTGCAGCTTCGGTGGTGATGGCGGCGTTGGGGGAGACGGTGGCAGTTGTCACAGAGACCTCACTTCAAAACAGGACTCCGGCATAGAGGAATCCGCGCTTGCCGCATCCGCTCCGGACCGGCCTGGTCGTCACCCGGGGCACCCCACCGCGAATGGAGGGTTGCCGGCCAGCAAACCGGGGTTTTGCGCTGGCACTCGTGACCTGGTTAAGAGCGTAGAACATGGGGCGGCCAGGTTTGAAGCCGGCGCAATTGTTAAGGCTTTTGTTACGCGCCGTCGCAAAAGGCGTTTCTAGCCGAAGAAAACGACGGCGGGCGCCTCCTTTCGGGGGCGCCCGCCGTCGATTCTTCGGTCAATGGTGTTCGGGGCCGGGGTCAGAGAAGGTCGTCGAGGCCCGGGTTCAACCGCTGCAGCACCTCGGAGTGCAGGATGGAGTTGGTGGCCAGGGCGTTGCCGCCGAACGGACCGTCCTCGCCCTCCAGCGACGTGAAGCGGCCGCCCGCCTCCACCACGATCGGTACCAGGGCCGCCATGTCGTAGAGGTTGAGCTCGGGTTCGCAGGCGATGTCCACCGACCCTTCGGCCACCATGCAGTATGACCAGAAGTCGCCAAAGGCCCGGGTCCGCCAGACGTCCTCCGTCAGGCCAAGGAACTCGTCAAGGTTTCCGCGTTCCTTCCATCCCCCCAGGCTGGAATATGACAGTGAAGCATCGGACAGGCTGGAGACGTCGGACACCCGCAACCGGGTGGCCGCGGCAAGTGAACGGCCCATGTAGGCGCCCATGCCCTTGGCCGCCCACCATCGCTTGCCCAGTGCCGGGGCACTGACCACGCCAACTACCGGCTCGCCCTCGTCAACGAGGGCAATAAGGGTGGCCCACACGGGCACGCCGCGGACAAAATTCTTGGTGCCGTCGATGGGATCTATGATCCACCTGCGCGAGCCGTGGCCGGTGCTGCCAAACTCCTCGCCGAGTACTGCGTCCCGTGGACGGGAGCGGGAGAGCTGGCCGCGGATGGCCTCCTCCGCTGCCTTGTCCGCATCGGTGACCGGCGTCAGGTCAGGCTTGGTCTCCACGTGGAGGTCCAGTGCCTTGAAGCGGCTCATGGTCTGGTCATCCACGGAGTCGGCCAGGACATGTGCCAGGCGCAGGTCATCGTTGTAGCTCGAAGCGGGTTGGATCATGGTTCCAAACTACCGTCTGCGGGCGGTTCTGCTGGGAGATCGGCGTTGTCAGTTGACGCTGCCGAGCTCCTTGGTCTCCTGCGCTTCCATGCGGGGATCCGCTCCGAGGAGCCTCCGCAGGGACGCAAGCCGGGCTTCACCGGTGGGACCCGCATGGCCTCCGGCCACCCAGGCGTCCAGGCCGCAGTCCACGGCCGTGGCAGTGTGCTTGCAGCCGCGTTCACAGTCATCGATACCCGGCGAAAGGTCCGGGAAGGACCGCAGGATCCGGTCCGGATCCACGTGCGCCAGTCCGAAGGACCGGATGCCCGGGGTGTCGATGATCCAGCTGCCGGGAGGGGCGCCCGCAAGCCGCAGAGCCAGGGCCGACGACGATGTGTGCCGGCCCCGTCCGGTCACCGCATTCACTCCGCCGGTGGCCCTTTCCGCACCCGTAAGCGCGTTGACCATGGTCGACTTCCCGACGCCGGAGTGCCCCAGCATGACCGTGACCTTCCCGTCGAGGTGGGCCCTGAGTTCGGCGACCGCTGCGCTGTCCAGCCGGGCGGACAGCCCGTCGTCGGACCGCGCATCGATGCCGGACGCCTTCATATCGGCGGTGCGGCTGATGATCACCGGGAAGTCCAGGTGCGTGTAGTTGGACAGCAGCTCCGCCGGGTCCTTGACGTCGGCCTTGGTGACGAGCAGGATCGGCTCGATGCCGGCGTCGTATGCTGCCACCAGCGCCCGGTCGATGAAGCCGGTGCGCGGCTCGGGATTGGCTGCCGCCACCACGATCACCAGCTGGTCTGCGTTTGCCACCACGGCCCGCTCCACAGGGTCGGTGTCATCGGCGCTGCGCCGCAGGAGGGTCTTCCGGTCCTGGATTTTCACCAGCCGGGCCAGGGTATCGGATTCGCCGGAGACGTCCCCCACCAGTGAAACGAAGTCACCGGCCACCACGGGGGAGCGCCGCAGCTCGCGGGCCCGCGCGGCAATCACCGTGCGTTCGTTGCCGGAATCTTCGCCCACCACGGCGGTGTAGCGGCCCCGGTCCACGGTGATGATGCGGCCCGTGACGGCGTCATCATGGCTGGGCCGGTCCTTCGTGCGGGGCCGGGAGCCTTTCTTGCTGGGCCGGATCCGGACATCCGATTCGTCCCACGAGTCAGTTCGCCGCGCCACCGCTGGAACCTTCCGCCCCGGCGTCGGCCTCCTTTTCGGATGCGCCGCCCTGGGCAAGCATGTCCGCCCACAGCCGCGGGAAATCAGGCATGGTCTTCGCCGTGGTGGCGATATCCTCCACCTGGATACCGTCGACAGCCAGGCCCAGGATGGCGCCGGCGGTAGCCATGCGGTGGTCCGCATAGCTGTGTACGACGCCGGCGTGCAGCCGTGCGGGGCGGATGACCAGGCCGTCGCTGGTCTCCTCGGCATCACCGCCAAGGCGGTTGATCTCTGTCACCAGCGCGGCCAGGCGGTCCGTCTCGTGGCCGCGCAGGTGGGCAATGCCGCTGAGCCGGGAGGGGCCGGTGGCCAGGGCGCACAGTGCCGCCACGGTGGGCGCCAGCTCGCTGGTATCAGCAAAGTCGGCGCCCTTGATCTCCGGACCGCCGGTGACCGTCAGGACGCCGTCCGACAGCGTCACCTCGGCGCCCATTTCGGCCAGGATGCTGCGCCAGAGGTCACCCACCTGCTGCGTCTGCTCAGGCCAGCCCGGGATCCGGACCGTTCCGCCCGAAGCCAGTGCTGCCGCGAGGAACGGCCCGGCATTCGAAAGGTCCTGCTCAATCCGCTGGTCAAAAGCGCGGATGGGCCCCGGTGAGACAACCCAGTGGTTGGGGACTGAATCATCAACGGACACGCCGGCGCCACGGAGGACGGCGACCGTCATGTTGATGTGGTCCAGGCTGGGCACCGGCTTGCCGACGTGCTCCAGGTGGAGGCCCTCGGTGAACCGCGCCCCCACCAGCAGAAGCGCGGAGACAAACTGGGAGGAAGCGCTCGCGTCGATGACCAGGTGACCGCCGCGGACTTCTCCGGTGCCTTCCACCACGAACGGCAGAGACGCCGGGGCGCCGCCGCCTTCCGCGGATACGCCCACCCCCAGGGCCTTGAGCGCTTCGATGATGGTTCCCATAGGCCGCTTGCGGGCGTGCGGATCGCCGTCAAACACGCTGTCCCCGTTGCGGAGGGCCGCGAGCGGCGGGACGAACCGCATTACCGTGCCCGCGAGGCCGCAGTCGATCCTGGTGAGGGGCGCAGCCGTGTCCTGTCCCAGCGGAACCACCTCGAGGTCCGGCCCAAAGGCGCCGTCACCGGGCACTTCCGTGATGCGGGCACCGAGCTGGCGGAGGGCCTCGATCATCAGGGCCGAGTCGCGGGAGTGCAGGGGAGCCCGCAGGCGGGACGGACCATCGGCCAGCGCCGCGAGGACGAGGTACCTGTTGGTCAGGGATTTCGAACCGGGAACCGTGACGGTGGCATCAACGGGCCGCGAGGCGAAAGGTGCGGGCCAATGGGGGACAGGAGCTCCGGAGTCGTCCCGGGTGGCGGCTGCAGCGGTCATTCGTGCTTATGCCCCCGTGGCCTGTTCCACGGCGCGGCGCACGGCCTTGTCCGCTTTGGACAGCTTCTTGTTCGTGGTCTTCCTGGCATCCGCAGCAAAGTGCGAGGCGCCCTTCCGGGCATCGGCGGCCAGGTGCTCGGCGCGCCAGGCCAGCCCCGGCTTGCCTGCGGTGTCCACGGAGGCAAGCAGGGCGCCGCCGCTCAGGGACAGGTTCTTCAGCAGCTGGTTGCGGCGCGTCTCGCGGCCTTCCTTGCTGCTGATGTCCGCGCTGCGCCATTCGACGAAGGTGTTGAGCAGGGAAATGACCGTCAGCAGGGTGGCCGAAAGCCTGGAGAACTTGCCCAGCCCAAACAGGACGCCTGCGCCCACCTGCGTTCCGCCGATGACCCGGGCAAGCATCTTCTCGTCAGCCTGGAACGGCAGAGATGCCGCGGCCCTGCGGAGCAGGGGGGAGAGCTGCTGCGCCGTATCGTCAGCGTTCTTGAGCTTATCCACGCCGGCAAGAACGAAACTGGAAGCCAGCATGGGCCGGGCGAGCGTGCGGACAAAGGACATGGATTTCCTCCTGGATGGACGAACCGCGTCGTGAACGGCGGAGTCCGTCCTAGTCTTGCACTTTTGGGGAATATTTGCCCAAGGGCAGGGGTTATGCCAAACGGGTCCGCGAAGGTCGGGTCACGAGTCAAAGTGCGAAAACAATGAGCGGAGCTGGGCCTTGAGGCGGGTGTTGGACGGAATCGAAGCGGCAGGCCCCGTGGCAATGAGTTCCCTGGAGGTGGAACCTCCGGAGTATGGCTCGCCGCGTGCACGCAGCCTGACAGTAGACTTGAAGGCAATGAGCACCCTTGATCCGGCCGTGTCGGCCATGTATGAGGCTTCGAACAACGAAGTGAAGGGCGCCGCGGATGCGGCGTCCGTGTCCGAAGCGGCTGAGGCCCCACAACCCGGAGCTGAAACCACCGAAAACGTGGTGGATGTTTCCACGGAAACATCCGAACAGCGCCGCCTGCGGTTCGAGCGCGACGCCATGCAGTACGTTGACCAGCTGTACTCCGCCGCGATGCGGATGGCCCGGAATCCGTCGGATGCCGAAGACCTTGTCCAGGAGGCCTATACCAAGGCGTTCTCAGCGTTCCACCAGTACAAGCCGGGCACCAACCTGAAGGCATGGCTGTACCGCATCCTGACGAACACCTACATCAACCTCTACCGCAAGCGGCAGCGTGAGCCCCTCCAGTCCAACTCGGACACCATCGAGGACTGGCAGCTTGCGCGGGCAGAATCGCACACCTCCAGTGGACTCCGCTCTGCTGAGGCTGAGGCGCTGGACCACCTTCCGGATTCGGACGTCAAGCGTGCGCTCCAGGACATCCCGGAAGAATTCCGCCTTGCGGTCTACTTCGCTGATGTCGAGGGGTTCGCGTACAAGGAAATTTCAGACATCATGAACACGCCTATCGGCACCGTGATGTCCCGGCTCCACCGCGGCCGGAAAATGTTGCGGGACATGCTCGCGGAGTACGCCGCCGAGCGGGGATTCAAAACGGCCGCGGATTCACAGGACACGGCTGCAAGCACACAACAGGAGAACAGGAAATGAGCGACTGCCAGGGATTGGGCGACTGCGACGACACCCGGATGCAACGCATCTACGAGTACCTCGACGGAGCGCTGACCCGCGAGGACATTACGGAGATCAAGAACCATCTTGACGACTGTCCGGAATGCACGGAGCAGTACGACCTTGAATGCGTCATCCGCAACATGGTCAAGCGCTCCTGCACCGAAGCAGCTCCGGAAAACCTGAAGAACGCCATCCTGGACCGCATCCACGCCATCAAGCCGGTGGACGCCTAAGTCCAGGCGCTGCCAGGATCCAGCCGCCGCAATTGCCACTGGACAGCAAAGACCCCGGAAGCCGAATGGCTTCCGGGGTCTTTGCTTGAACCGTAGTCCCTGGCATTTGCCTAGGTGTTGGGGCGCTTCCCGTGGTTCGCGCCGCCACGCTTACGGTCACGACGCTTGCGTGCACGCTTGCTCATAGCTGGCCTCCTTACTGTTGGTACTCAAAAGAGCTGCCCTCAAGTCTCGCACATCATCAGACCGCCCGCGAACCGGGAACCGCCGCATGACCTGCGCTCGGACGCATCCACGCCGCCGGGCTCAGGAGTGCAGGGAGTTCCGGATAGCGATGCGGGCCTGCTCCAGCACCGTCCTCATGGTTTCCAGGGTGACAGGACTCAGAGGCTGGGTGCGGGCCGCCAGCCTGAGTTCGGTGCGGACATCGTCGCGAAACTCCTGGAGCATCATTTCCGCTTCCTTAAGGGACCGCTGGCCCACCACGGGGCCCCGTCCGCCCGGAAGCCGGAAGTCCGCCGCCAGCGTAGTGGCACGGGCAGCTTCCGCCGTTGCGGCCAGGTCGGCACGGAGGCCGCGCATGTTGCTGCGGATGTCCTCCCGCAGGTCATCGGCCAGCCGGCGGACCGAGGCTGAAATGTCGTTTTCCACCCCGGCCAACTCGTCGCGCCGCCGGTCCAGTTCGGCCAGGCCCGCGGCGGTGATGCGGTAGTTGGTGCGCCGGCCGGCTGATTCCGTGGCCACCAGGCCCTCCTCCTCGAGCTTTCCGAGGCGGGGGTAGATGGTGCCGGCGCTGGGGGAGTAGGTGCCGCCAAAACGGTCCTTGAGGGCCTTGATGAGCTCATAGCCGTGCTTGGGGCCTGATTCAAGCAGCGCCAGGAGGTACAGGCGCAAAGCACCGTGCGCGAATACCGGCGGCATCAGTTCGCCGCTTCCGCATTTCCGGGTGTGGGGCTGTGGAAGATCGATGTCTTGCCGGAGACGGAGTTCGTCCGGACCAGCATGAGCTGCCCGTCAGGACCTGCAATGGTCTCCACCTTTCCGCCCACCTGCGCATAGTGCTGGTCGTCGATGACCACGGCCCCGCTGGCAGACTTGGCCACGATGTCCACGCCTACATTGTGCGGCAGCCGGACGGTGAGGTCGCCGGAAACCGAGTTGGAGCCAAAGTCGTGCGTGAAGTCCTGCAGGTCGAAGCTCAGGTGCCCGCTGACGGTGTTTGCCCGGACATGGGTGAAGCGGCCGGAGGCCGTCACCTCCCCGGAAACGCTCTTGGCGGTCAGGACGCCGGCGTGGTTCCGGGCAGCAACCTCTCCGCTGACGGTGTTGACATGCAATTCACCGCCTGTGCCGTTCGCCATGACGGAGCCGGAGACGGTATTCAGCCGGGTATTGCCGGTAACCCCGGAGACCAGGCCGTCGCCACTGACGATTCCGGCTTCGACGTCAACGTTCTCCGGAACGGCGATGCTGATCACGGCCGAGTTCTCGCTGTTGTGGCTCACCGCTCCCATGAGGTTCTTGAACCAGCCCTGGGCACCGTGAAGCTGGTGCCGGACTTCCAGCCTGCCGTTGCTGATGGAAACCGCCACGGGGTCTCCATGGACCTCGGCGATTTCAATGCGGGCAACGGGTTCCTGGTGGGTCATGACGTCGAACCGCCCGCGGACCATGCCCAGCTTCAACGACGTCACGCCGTCGACGTCGATGGTTTGCGGGCTGGTGACAGTCCAGTTCTGCTCAGACATGGCCCCTCCAAAAGGCGATATATCGTGTGTAGGCTTCAACGGTACCGCTGCCGGAAGGGGTGGTCAAGATATATCGCGAGTGGTTTAGGCCGGTGCGTCCAGTTTGAGCCACTGGAACCAGCCGCGGTGCAGCACCAGCCACGCCATGAGCCCGTACCCGGCCTGGCCGGGAGTCCCACCGTTTGCCGCGAGGTCCTGGCGCCACTGCTCGTGGTTGAGGAGCGGTGAGAACGTGTCGACGTACAGGTGCTTTCGGCGGGTGGTGACATCCGCGAAGGCGGTGTTCAATTCATCCAGCCGGCGGTTCTGCGCCGGATCCAAAGTGGGCGGCGGCCCCACGACGAAAACCTCGATCCGGTTCTGCGAGGCCGAGTCCAGGATGTTTGCCAGGTTGAGCCGGCTCCGTGCAGTGGACAGGCCGAACTCGATGTCCCGGCCGGATAGCCCGATCACCAGGCGGTTTTCCGCCTGCGGGCTGAACCGCCGCCCCGCTTCTTCCAGCCAGCGCGCGGCCAGACCCTCCGTCCCTTCCTGTGGACAGGGGAGGGCATAACTTTCCATCAGCATGCCGTCCTGGGGAGTGCGGGCAAGGACGCGGCCCAGCCAGCCGAGCGCCCGGGGATCTCCCAGTCCGGCGAGCAGTTCATCTCCTACAGCCGCAATACGCAGCTTCCTGTCTTCCACACGATCCTCTTTACTTCGATCCTGACTGGCCGCTGCCACCGTGGCGCCGCGGATGCGGGATAACGGGGCGGCGCTGTCCATCCATTAAACAGAACTGCCCGGCCGGAGTCTGGTATTTCGACGTCCGGCCGGGCAGCCTTACTGCTTACTTCCGTGCAAATGCCTGCTTCAGCAGAACATCCTGCTCCGCGGCGTGCCGCTTCATGGAACCGGCAGCCGTAGAGGCTGACGCAGGACGCGACACCAGGCGCACCCGGCGGTCAAGGGCGTCCGGCAGGTTCAGGCCGATGAACGGCCACGGTCCCTGGTTGGCAGGCTCGTCCTGGGCCCAGACAACCTCGGCGTTCGGGTACTTGGCAAGTTCCGCGGCAATCTCGGCGTGCGGCAGCGGGTAAAGCTGCTCCACGCGGACGATCGCGGTGGTCTTGTCGCCGGTCTTCTGCCGGGTGGACAGAAGATCGTAGTACAGGCGGCCGGAGACCAGCAGGACGCGTTCGACGGCGTCTGCCGCCAGCTGCTCATGCTCCGGGATGACCGGGCGGAACGTGCCGGTGGTGAAGTCCTCGACCGATGATGCAGCGGCCTTCAGGCGGAGGAGCTGCTTCGGCGTGAAGATGATCAGCGGCTTCCGCGGACGGCTGTACGCCTGGCGGCGCAGGAGGTGGAAGTGCGAAGCAGCCGTGGTGGGGTTCGCCACGATCATGTTCTCTTCAGCACACAGCTGCAGGAAGCGCTCGATCCTGGCGGAGGAGTGGTCCGGGCCCTGGCCTTCGTAGCCGTGCGGAAGCATCAGCACCAGGGAGGAGCGCTGGCCCCACTTCTGCTCGGCCGACGAGATGAACTCGTCAATGATGGTCTGGGCGCCGTTGACGAAGTCACCGAACTGGGCTTCCCAGAGGACCAGCGCGTCCGGCCGTTCCACCGAGTAGCCGTATTCGAAGCCCATGGCCGCGTATTCCGACAGCAGCGAATCGTAGATCCACAGCTTGGCCTGGTCATCGGAAAGGTTGCCCAGCGGCAGCCATTCCTTGCCGTTGGCGCGGTCATGGAACACGGCATGGCGCTGCACGAAGGTACCGCGGCGGGAGTCCTGGCCGGCAAGGCGTACGGGAACGCCTTCCATGATGAGTGAGCCAAAGGCCGCGATCTCGCCGAAGCCCCAGTCGATGCCGCCTTCACGGGACATCTGCTCACGCTTCTCGAGCAGCTGCTTCAGCTTGGCGTGGACCGTGAAGCCCTCGGGGATCTCCACGTGCGCCTTGCCGATCCGGGCCAGCGTCTCCGCCGAGATGGCCGTGGAGGCCGGGGCGCTGATGCTGGAGTCGGACTGCTGGGCGATGGGCCGCTCGATGTCCGATACTGCAGCGGAGTCTGCGGTGACAATCGGGATCGGGGACGTCTGCGCTGCGTGGGTCTCGGCGAAGACGCGTTCCAGCCGCTCCTGGTAGTCGCGGAGCAGCTGCTCTGCTTCTTCCTCGGTGATGTCGCCGCGTCCGATCAGGGATTCGGTGTACAGCTTGCGGACGGAGCGCTTGGCTTCGATGAGGTTGTACATCAGCGGCTGGGTCATCGAGGGGTCGTCGCCCTCGTTGTGGCCCCGGCGGCGGTAGCAGACCATGTCGATGACAACGTCCTTGTGGAAACGCTGGCGGAACTCGTAGGCGAGCTGGCCGATGCGGACCACAGCCTCGGGGTCGTCACCGTTCACGTGGAAGACCGGTGCCTGGATCATCTTGGCGACATCCGTGGAGTACGTGGAGGAACGCGAAGAGGACGGGGCGGTGGTGAAGCCCACCTGGTTGTTGACCACGATGTGGATGGTTCCACCGGTGCGGTAGCCGCGCAGCTGGGACAGGTTGAGCGTCTCAGCGACAACACCCTGGCCTGCGAAGGCGGCGTCGCCGTGGACCACGATGGGCAGGACGGGGAACGATTCACCCTGGTCCAGGCGGTCCTGCTTGGCACGGACGATGCCTTCGAGCACGGGGTCAACGGCCTCCAGGTGGGAGGGGTTGGCGGCCAGGTAGACCTTGGTTTCCTTGCCGTTGTCCGACGTGAAGGTGCCCTCAGTACCCAGGTGGTACTTGACGTCGCCGGAACCCTGGACGGAGCGGGGGTCCTGGGTGCCTTCGAACTCGCGGAACACCTGTGCGTAGGTCTTGCCGGCGATGTTCGTGAGCACGTTGAGGCGGCCACGGTGGGCCATGCCGATGGCGACTTCGTCGAGGCCGTCGTCGGCGGCGTCGGACATGATCGCGTCAAGCAGCGGAATCAGGGACTCGCCACCCTCCAGGGAGAAGCGCTTCTGGCCCACGAACTTGGTCTGCAGGAACGTTTCGAAGGCTTCCGCGGCGTTCAGCTTGGAAACGATCCGGAGCTGCTCTTCACGGCTCGGCTTGGAGTACGGGTGCTCCAGCTGGTCCTGGAACCACTTGCGCTCGGCAGGCTCCTGGATGTGCATGTATTCGATGCCGGTGGTGCGGCAGTAGGCGTCACGCAGGACACCCAGGATGTCGCGGAACTTCAGCTGCGGCTTGCCGCCGAAGCCACCGGTGGGCCATTCACGGTCCAGGTCCCACAGGGTGAGCCCATAGGTCAGGACGTCCAGGTCAGGGTGCTTGCGCTGAACGTATTCGAGGGGATCGGTGTCCGCCATCAGGTGTCCGCGGACGCGGTAGGAGTGAATCAGCTGCTGGATCCGGGCCACCTTGTTGATTTCGTCGGCCGGGTCCACCTGCTTGTCGGCGCTCCACCGGACAGGCTCGTACGGGATCCGGAGGGCTTCGAAGATCTCGTCGTAGAAGTTCTGTGCCCCGAGCAGGAGCTGGTGGACGAGCTTCAGGAACTCGCCGCTGCCGGCACCCTGGATGACGCGGTGGTCGTACGTCGACGTGAGCGTAAGGACCTTGCTGATGGCATTCTGGGCGATGATCTTCTCGCTGGCGCCCTGGAATTCAGCGGGGTAGTCAAGGGCGCCGACGCCGATGATGGCGGCCTGGCCCTTGGAGAGGCGGGGTACCGAGTGGACGGTGCCGATGCCGCCCGGGTTGGTCAGTGAAACAGTGGTGCCCTGGTGGTCCTCTGCGGTGAGCTTGCCGTTGCGGGCACGCTTGATGAGGTCCTCGTAGGTGTGCCAGAACTCGGCAAAGTTAAGGGTTTCGGCCTTCTTGATGTTCGGAACCATCAGCAGGCGGGTCCCGTCGGGCTTGGGCATGTCGATGGCGATGCCGAAGTTGACGTGGGCGGGCTGGACAGCCGAAGGCTTGCCGTCCACCTCGTCGTAGTACACGTTCATGGAGGGGAACTGCGACAGGGCACGGATCACGGCGTAGCCGATGAGGTGCGTGAAGGAGACCTTGCCGCCGCGTGCCCGGGCGAGGTTGGAGTTGATGACCACACGGTTGTCGATCAGCAGCTTGGCAGGAATGGCCCGGACGCTGGTGGCGGTGGGCACCTCGAGGCTGGTGACCATGTTCGTGGCAATCGCCTTGGCCGGTCCGCGGAGGACGGAGACGACGTCTTCCTCGGGAGCGGTGGGGGCCTTGACATTCTTAGGCAGCTGCGCGGGGATCGGCTGGGATCCGGTAGCGCCCTCGGTCTTCTTGCCGCCGTCGCGGGCTACGGTGGCGGGAGCCTTCTTCACCGGTGCCGGGGCGGGTGCGGCAGCGGCCGGCGGAGCCGGGGGAGCGGCCGGAGCTGCGGCCGGCGACGGTGCCGGTGCTGCAGGAGCCGCGTTCACGATGGGCATCTGCCGGGTGGGAGGGTTGGCCGTGGCCTGTCCCGAATTTCCGTTGGAAGAAGAACTGCTGCCCGAGTCGAACGATTCAAACAGCGGCCACCACTTGGCATCCACAGCGTTCTTGTCCTGCTGGTACTGCTCGTACAGTTCGTCAACGAGCCACTCGTTTCCGCCAAATTCCTCTGGTAGACGGTGGCTTGGCTGCTCTGGCACTTGAAATACGCCTCTTCCATGAGTTTGATTTCTCTCCGGCCCCACGGTGCTTCAGCACTACGTTCGAACCAGTCTCTGCGTCCTCTGAACCCAGACGTTTGCAAGTCTAGTGAGCATGTCGTCTTAACTGCCAATAAGGGTGACCCAAATCATGAAGTGACGCGCCAAGGGCTGAATATGGCGGCCGGACGCGTCTCAACGGGCGGTTTGTGGGTAAGGGAATCCGCCGCTCCAGCCCGTCCTTCGCCCGCCGGGACAGGCCACCTGCTCCTGTAGACTGAAATTCTTATGGACAGTAAATCTAGGTGCCGGCCTGGGGGCTGTCAGCGGAGCACGAAGAACAGCGCCGCACAGTCCACCCGCAGAGCCGGCAAACCCCGAACACGCGCCCATCACCCACCAGCGGCCAAGCCGGCCGCAGCCCGCAAGGAAAGAGCGTCGGTTCCTGCCGACCATCCTCCGCCGGGCAGATATTCCAGCATCCGCAATCCGCGTAAGGCCGGTGCACAGCTCGACGCCCTCCAGGCGGGATGCTGAATGGAATGGCTACTCCTTGCAGCAGGTCTGCTGCTCATCGCCGGTACAGGTTTCTTTGTTGCCGTTGAGTTCTCCCTCATCGCCCTCGACCAGCCCACCGTCCAGCGCGCGGTGGACGACGGCGACACCGGCGCCGTTGCCCTGCTCACCTGCCTGAAGTCCCTGTCGACGCAGCTCTCCAGCTGCCAGCTGGGCATTACCCTCACCACCCTGCTCACGGGCTACGTCATGGAGCCCTCGGTGGGCCGGCTCCTCGAAGCCCCGCTGGCCGCCGTCGGACTTCCCGACGTGGCCGTGGCGTCCATCTCGCTGGTCCTGGCAATGGTGATTGCCACCCTGCTCTCGATGCTCCTGGGCGAGCTGGTTCCCAAGAACATGGCCATCGCCTTGTCCTTCCCCGTAGGTAAGGCCCTGGCGCGGCCCCAGCTGATCTTCACTGCCATCTTCAAGCCGGCGATTGTGGTGCTCAACGGCTTCTCCAACAAAGTGCTCAACGTTTTCGGCTTGGAGGCCAAGGAAGAGATCTCCGGGGCACGCACCCCGGCGGAGCTTGCTTCGCTGGTCCGCCGCTCGGCGGCGATGGGAACGCTCGACGCCGGCACGGCCAACTTCATTGCGCGCACCTTGAACTTTTCCACCAGGACGGCAGCGGACGTTATGACGCCCCGCATCCGGGTGGAAACGATCGACGCGGACCAGCCTGTTTCTGACATCGTGGCTGCCGCACGCAGGACGGGGTACTCACGGTTCCCCGTCATCGGTGACTCCGCGGACGATATCCGCGGCCTGGTCCACGTCAAGAAGGCCGTGGCGGTTCCGTCCGAGCGCCGGCAAAACCTGGAAGCCGGCGCCATCATGACAGAGGTGCTCCGGGTCCCCGAGACCATCCACCTTGACGCCCTGCTCGCCGAACTCCGCGAAGGGAACCTGCAGCTCGCCGTCGTCCTGGACGAGTACGGCGGGACCGCCGGCATCGCAACCCTGGAGGACCTGGTGGAGGAGATCGTCGGTGAAGTGGCTGATGAACACGACAAGGTCCGCCCGGGTCTGCTGCAAAGCGCGTCCGGCGACTGGTACTTCCCCGGACTGCTGCGTCCGGACGAACTGTCCGAACAGATTCCGGGACTGACCGTCCCCGACGAAGCAGCCTACGAAACCGTGGGCGGCTACGTCATGAGCAAGCTGGGCCGGATCGCCGCGGTGGGGGACACCGTGCCGGTTGGCGGCGGAACCCTCAGCGTCACCAGGATGGACGGCCGCCGGATCGACCGGATCTGCTTCCGGCCGGCCGGTCCGGAAGCCGGGACCATGGACACCAGCGACAGGATTGAACGATGAGCGACTGGGCCGGAATCCTCTGGCTGGGCGTCCTGCTCCTGGGAAATGCCTTCTTCGTGGCAGCTGAATTCGCTGTCATGTCCGCGAGGCGCAGCCAGATCGAGCCCCTCGCGGAGAGCGGCTCCAAACGCGCGCAAACCACCCTCAAGGCCATGGAAAACGTGTCGCTCATGCTGGCGTGTGCACAGCTCGGCATCACAGTCTGTTCGCTGCTGATCCTGTTGGTGGCAGAACCTGCCATCCACCACCTGCTGGCCTACCCGCTGGAAATGGTGGGACTGCCCATGGAGGTGGCCGACGTGGCAGCCTTCGCCGTGGCACTGATGCTGGTGACATTCCTGCACGTGACCTTCGGCGAGATGGTGCCGAAGAACATCTCGGTGTCCGTCGCGGACAAGGCGGCCTTGTTCCTGGCGCCGCCGCTCATGTTCATCGCCCGGCTGGTGCACCCGGTGATTTCCGTCCTCAACTGGTCGGCAAACCACATCCTCAAGCTGCTGCGGATCGAGCCCAAGGACGAGGTGAACTCCTCGTTCACCCTTGAGGAGGTGCAGTCCATCGTCCAGGAGTCCACCCGCCACGGCCTGGTGGACGACGACGCCGGGCTGATTAACGGTGCCCTGGAATTTTCGGAGCACACCGCCGCTGACATCATGGTGCCGCTCGGGAATCTGGTCATGCTGAAGGCCGCCACCACTCCGGTGGAGTTTGAGAAGGCCGTTAGCCGCACCGGCTTCTCCCGGTTCCCGATGCTTGATGATGAGGACATGCTTTACGGTTACCTGCACGTGAAGGACGTCCTGTCCATCCCGGAGCAGGCGTACGGGCTTCCCATCGCCGAAAGCCGCATCCGGTCGCTGGCGAACCTTGCCCTGGATGACGAAATCGAAAAGGCGATGTATGTCATGCAGCGCACAGGTTCGCACCTTGCCCGGGTCATCGGTCCTGACGGCAATACGCAGGGAGTGCTGTTCCTGGAGGACGTCATCGAACAGCTCGTGGGCGAGATCCGGGACGCCACCCAAGCCACGGGGATCCGGCGCCTGGGACAACCCAACGGAGGATAACGCTGGTGCCCTTCCCGGCCGACCGGGAAGGGCGCCTCTCCATTGCCGGACCTAAATAGGAATGATTCCCATTTAGGTATAAACTGAACTGGTTGTTTTCCGTCCCCAGTGAACTGAGGTTTTTCGTGCGTCGTTCTGCCGCTGCCCGTTCGTCCGTTGCCGCCCTCGCCGGGCTTGGCCTGCTGCTGACTGCCTGCAGCCCCCAGGCCGAGCCGCCGTCGGACGCTGCCGAGGGAATCAACGTTGTGGCGTCCACCAACGTTTACGGGGATATCGCCAAGGCCATCGGCGGGGACAAAGTCAGCGTCACCGCCATCATCAACAAGACGAGCCAGGATCCGCATTCCTACGAGGCGACCGCCCAGGACCGGCTTGCAGTGTCCAAGGCTGACCTCGTCATCGAAAACGGCGGCGGGTACGACGACTTCATCCACACCCTGGCGGAGGACAGCAACCTCGACGCCGGCAAGGTGCTGAACGCCGTCGACCTGTCCGGCCTGGCGCACCCGGAAGGGGCAGAAGCTTCAGCCGAAGCCACCGCCACGGAGTCCGAACCGGCAGGCGGGGAAGCCCACGACCACGGCGAACTCAACGAACACGTGTGGTACAGCCTGCACGCCATGGAGCAGCTCGCCGGTGACATCGCAGCCAAGCTCGCGGAGCTCGATCCCGCGTCGGCACAGACGTTCGAGACCAATGCGGCCACCTTCACGTCCACGCTGGAAGAACTGCATGGAAAGCTCGACTCGCTGAAGGGCAGCGCCGCCGGCGCCACGGTGGCTGTTACGGAACCCGTTCCGCTGTACCTGCTGGAGGACGCAGGTCTGGTGAACGCCACCCCCGAGGACTACACTGCTGCGATCGAGGAAGACTCCGACGTGCCCCCGGCCGTGCTCAAGGCGGCAACGGATCTGGTGGCATCGAAGTCAGTACGTTTCCTGGCCTACAACGAGCAAACCGAAGGTCCGCAGACGGAGTCGTTGAAGGAAGCGGCCGAAACGGCCGGCGTTCCGGTGGTGGACTTCAATGAAACGCTGCCCGAAGGCAAGACGTACCTCCAGTGGATGACGGACAATGTGGACAACATCAGCAAAGTTCTGGAGAGCAAATAGTTGAAACCTGTCGTCAGCCTCACCGGTGCGTCCCTGAAGTTCGGTAAGCGGGCGCTCTGGGAGGACCTGGACCTGGACATCAAGCCCGGCGAATTCTTCGCGGTGCTTGGTCCCAACGGGAGCGGAAAAACAAGCTTCCTGAAAGTCCTGCTCGGATTACAGGACCTGCACCAGGGCCGGGCTGCGCTTGGCGGCCGCCCTGTTGAACGCGGCAGCAGCCTGATCGGCTACATCCCCCAGCAGAAGTCGTTTGCCCCCGATACTCCGATGCGCGCAAGGGACCTGGTGGGACTCGGCGTCGACGGCCACCGGTGGGGACTGCGGCTGTCATCGGCCAAGGCTAACCGCAGGATCGACGAACTCCTTGACCTGGTGGGTGCCACGGACTACGCAAGGGTTCCGGTAGGACAGCTCTCCGGCGGCGAGCAGCAGCGGCTCCGCGTTGCCCAGGCCCTTGCCACCGATCCCCAGGTCCTGCTGTGCGACGAACCGCTGCTGTCCCTTGACCTGCACCACCAGCAGGCCGTCAGCGCACTGATCAACAAGCAATGCCACGAGCGGAACAGCGCAGTGGTGTTCGTGACCCATGAAATCAACCCGATCATCGACTACGTGGACCGGGTACTTTACCTGGCGGGGGGCCGCTTCAAGGTGGGAACTCCCGACGAAGTCATGACCACGGAGGTGCTGTCCGACCTCTACGGCAGCCATGTTGAGGTCATTCACGCCAACGGCCGCATCGTGGTGGTCGGGCTTCCTGACGCCACCACCCACCACCACGCAGAGACCCATGCGCTGGCAGGGGAGGCAGCCTGATGGACGCAGACAGCATCCTTGGGGCCATCTTCAATTTCGAGAACTATGGCGAGCTGCTGGTCCTCGTCCAGAACTCCATCTGGGCAGGCGCCGTCCTTGGCCTCCTCGGCGGCCTCGTAGGCACGTTCGTGATGAAGCGGGACCTGGCTTTTGCCGTTCACGGTATTTCCGAGCTCTCCTTTGCCGGCGCGGCCTTTGCGCTCCTGATCGGTGCGGACATCGTCTTCGGGTCCCTCATCGGGTCCGTCGCCGCGGCGCTGTTGCTGGGCCTCATGGGCGTCAGGGCAAGGGACAAGAATTCGATCATCGGTGTCATCATGCCGTTCGGCCTGGGGCTGGGGATCCTATTCCTCTCCCTGTACGAGGGCCGTGCGGCCAACAAATTCGGACTGCTCACCGGCCAGATTGTTTCCGTCGACACGGTCCAGCTGCAGGCACTCGCCGGGACAGCGGTGGTGGTGATGGTGGCCCTGATTGCCATCTGGCGGCCGCTGAACTTCGCCAGCGTGGACCCTGAACTCGCCGAAGCCCGGGGCGTTCCGGTGCGGACGCTGGCCATCGTTTTTATGGTCCTTCTGGGCATCAGCGTTGCCCTCTCCATCCAGGTAGTGGGAGCACTCCTGGTGCTGGCCCTGCTCATCACCCCGGCCGCAGCGGCCCTGCGGGTTACGTCCTCGCCGGTGGCAGTGGTGGTGCTGAGCGTGGTCTTCGCCGTGACGGCAACGGTCGGCGGAATCCTGCTGGCCCTAGGCGGCCGGATCCCCATCAGCCCCTACGTCACCACGCTCTCATTCCTGATCTACGTGGTGTGCCGCGTTGTGGGCTCGGTCCGTGCCGGCAGGGGCATCAACGGACGGGTCCTGCAGCCCCGGTAAGCGCACCGGGCCCGGTTGCTACAGCTTGCCCGCAGCCCTCAGGGCCGTGCAGTCGGGGCACAGGCCGAAGATTTCCACGGTGTGGGCGACTTCCGTGTAGCCGTGTTCCGCGGCGGTGCGTGCCGCCCAGGTTTCCACAGCAGGGGCCTCGACCTCCACCGCTTTCCCGCAGTTCCTGCACAGCAGATGGTGGTGGTGGCCGGTGACGGCGCAGCGCCGGTACACGGCTTCGCCTTCGCCGTTGCGCAGGACGTCCACGAGCCCTTCGTCGGCAAGGGACTGAAGGATCCGGTAGGCGGTGGCGAGCGAAACCGAGACGCCCTGGTTCTGCAGGATCCGGTACAGCTCCTGCGTGCTGACGAAGTCGTCGAGCTCATCCAGCGCCGCACTGACGGCCCGGCGCTGTTTGGTGACGCGCTGTTCCTTGCCGCCACCCGTAACGGGGGAGGGCGTAGTGGAATCAGCCTTGGCGCCGAGCGGCATGGACGAACTCGCTTCCGTGGGGATGGTGGCAAAGATACAGATTACCAGCCGCAGCCTCGTGGACACCGTTCGCCGCCTAACCCTAGGCTGGCGCTATGAAGCTGACGAAATACACCCACGCCTGCGTGCGGCTCGAGAAGGACAACCGCGTATTGGTGGTGGATCCCGGCAATTTCTCCGAAACAGCCGAGGCCCTTAACGGTGCGGACGCCGTGCTGGTCACCCACGAACACGCCGACCACATCGACGTCGGACCGGTCCTTGAGGCTCTTGGCAGCAACGCGGCCCTGGCCATTTTCGCGCCGGAAGGAGTAGCGGACACGTTGCGCACCAAAGCTCCGGAGGCCGTCGCCCGCGTCAATGCCGTGCAGCCGGGTACAGCTTTCGAAGCAGCGGGCTTCGCGATCCGAAGCTTTGGCGGCCAGCATGCGCTGATCCATCCGCAGATTCCGGTTGTAGCCAACATCGGCTACCTCATTGACGAGAACGTCTACCACCCGGGCGACTCGTTCGTCATACCGGACGGCATCAGCGTCAAGACCCTGCTGGTTCCGCTGCATGCGCCCTGGAGCAAATCCGCGGAAGTGGTGGATTTCGTCGTCGGAGTGCGGGCCCCGCGCGCATTCCAGATCCATGACGGGCTGCTCAATGAGAACGGCCTGAAGATCGTGGAAGGACACGTGGCACGGATCGGCGCCAAGTACGGCACCGAGTACACGCATCTGGCTGCCAGGGAGTCCGTGGAGATTTAGATGGCCGTGGGGTCCCACTGCCCTGTATCGAAAAACGTCCTGATGACCGCTTCATACGGCTCGGGGTCGAGGCCGTGGGATGCCAGCCACTCCTGGTTGTAGTAGTTGCCCGCGTAGCGCTCACCGCCGTCGCACATCAGCGAAACGATGCTGCCCCGCCTGCCTTCGGCGACCATTTCGGCGACGACCTGCCAGACGCCCCACAAATTGGTGCCGGTGGACGGTCCTGCGTGGAGGCCGGCCAGGACCCGCAGGTGGCGCATGGCTGCCACCGATGCCGCATCGGGAACCTGGACCATGCGGTCGATCACGGAGGGCACGAAGCTGGGCTCCATCCGCGGCCGCCCGATGCCCTCGATGCGGGACGGCAGGCCGGCCGGAGGATTGGCCGTCCCACCCAGCCAGCCCGGATAAAACGCCGAATTCTCCGGATCCACCACCAGCAACCGGGTGGGATGGCTGTGGTAGCGGAGGTAGCGGCCGATGGTTGCGCTGGTTCCACCCGTCCCCGCACCCACCACGACCCAGTCGGGAACCGGATGCTCCTCGAGCTGGAGCTGCCCGAAAATGGACTCAGCGATGTTGTTGTTGCCGCGCCAGTCCGTGGCCCGTTCCGCATACGTGAACTGGTCCATGTAGTGGCCGTTGCAGGTAGCTGCCACCTCTTCTGCAGCTGCATAGACGTCGGAGGCATGCTCCACCAGCAGGCACGAGCCACCGAACTGTTCGATCAGGGCGATCTTCTCCTGGCTCGTGGTACGCGCCATGACCGCGATGAACGGAAGCCCCAGCAGCTGGGCGAAGTAGGCCTCGGAGACCGCGGTGCTGCCGCTGGAAGCCTCCACAATGGTGGTGTCCGCCCTGATCCAGCCGTTCACCAGGCCGAAGAGAAACAGGGAGCGCGCCAGCCGGTGCTTGAGGCTGCCTGAGCGGTGGGTCGATTCATCCTTGAGGTAGAGCTGGACTCCCCAGTGTTCCGGCAGGGGCACGGAGTAGAGGTGTGTGTCGGCCGAGCGGTTGTTTTCTGCCCTGATCCTGCGGATGGCCTGGTCAGCCCAGTCCCGGTCCGACAACCCGCGGACCTCCCAGTCTGAGCCTTCGCTGTTGCCGCCCTGCCTGTTGCCGCTGGTCCCGTTCATCACCGATCCAGCCTACCTGCGGCCGGACGGCGACCAGCCTAGAGTGGGATCCGTTGGTTCCACCACCTCCAAAGGAGTGCACATGAACCCCCTGATCGATGTTGCCGGGCTGCAGGCGCGTCTCGCTGATGACCGCCGGCGCACCGTGCCCTTGGATGTCCGCTGGGCGCTGGGTGACCCGCACGGGCACAAGCACTACCTCGCCGGACACCTGCCTGGCGCCGTCTTTGTGGACCTCGCCACTGAACTGGCGGCGCCCGCGGCTCCGGAGCGGGGGCGGCACCCGTTGCCGGCACCGGACGACTTCCAGGCTGCAGCGAGGCGCTGGGGGATCAACGACGGAGACGTGGTGGTGGCCTACGATGACACAGCCAACATGGCCGCCGCCAGGGTGTGGTGGATGCTGCGGAACGCCGGGTTCGCCGACGTCTACCTTCTTGACGGCGGCCTCGCCGCCTGGCGTGCGGCGGACCTGCCGGTTGAAGCCGGCCCGGTGCAGCCGGAGCCCGGGAACGTCACCTTGGCTGACGGGAACATGCCAGTGCTCGACGCCGCTGCTGCCGCCACCTGGGCGGGCAGCGGACTTTTGCTCGACGCACGCGCGGGGGAGAGGTACCGCGGCGAGATCGAGCCCGTTGATCCTCGGGCAGGCCACATCCCCGGAGCGGTGAGCGCGCCGACGTCGGACAACGTGGATGGGAACGGACGCTTCCTGCCTGCGGCAGAATTGCGGCGCAGGTTTGAATCGGTGGGTGTGCGTGACGGCATCCCGGTTGCTGTTTACTGCGGGTCCGGCGTGACGGCGGCCCACGAGGTGGCGGCGCTGGAAGTCGCCGGCATTCGGGCTGCCCTCTATCCAGGCTCCTTCTCGGAATGGTCCAACAATGCCGAATTGCCCGTAGCCACCGGCCCGGAACCCGGCGGCGGGCACCGGTCGGGTGGAAAGTTTGTCGGCGGCAAGGGTAGCGTCGCACTATGACCCCAGGACGTCCCGTACCGCCGCCCCTCGCCAAACCCATAACGCCCGCTTCCGACGCCGGAGTCCTTGCCGCCGCGTATGGCGCAGTATCCAGTGACAGCGGTTTGGTCCCGTTGACCGTCGCCCGGCGCGCACCCAAGCCGGACGACGTCGAAATTGCCATCGAATTCTGCGGCCTGTGCCACTCCGACGTGCATGCGGTGAGGGGCGAGTGGGGAGGCCAGACATATCCGCTGGTGCCCGGCCACGAGATCGTAGGGACCGTCAGCCGGATCGGCGCAGGTGTCACCGATTTTTCAGTGGGCGACCGGGTGGGCGTGGGCTGCATCGTGGACTCCTGCCGGGAATGCGACAGCTGCCTGGACGGCCTGGAGCAGTACTGCGAAAAGGGGATGACCGGCACCTACGGTGCGACAGACCGGCGGAACGGTGACGCCACCACCCAGGGCGGCTACTCGTCGTCCATCGTGGTGGACCGCCGCTACGTGGTGCGCGTCCCTGAATCACTCGACCCGGCCGCAGTCGCGCCTTTGCTCTGCGCGGGGGTCACCACTTTCTCCCCGCTGCGGCACTTCGATGTGGAAGAGGGAGACGTTGTAGGCGTGGTGGGCCTCGGCGGACTCGGCCACATGGCGGTCAAGCTTGCCAAAGCCATGGGCGCCAAGGTGGTGGTCTTTACGACGTCAGAGTCCAAGGTGCCCGCTGCGCTTGAGCTTGGGGCCGACGAAGTGGTCCTGTCCCGGGACGAAGAGGCCATGGCTGCGGCGGACCGCACCATCGACCTGATCATCGATACCGTTGCCGCCCCGCATGACCTGAACCCGCTGTTCCGCACCCTCCGGGTGGACGGCGCCCTTTTCCAGCTGGGACTTCCCTCTGAGGCCATGCCTCCCGTCAATCCCCGGGCCCTCATCCGGCGCAGGATCGCCTATGCAGGCTCCTTGATCGGCGGGATCGCGGAGACCCAGGAGATGCTGGACTTCTGCGCCGAGCATGGCGTTGTGGCCGACATCGAAGTGGTCTCCGCCAGTGGGCTCAATGACGCCTACGACCGCATGGTCGCAGGGGACGTGAAATACCGGTTCGTGCTGGATACCAGCACCTTGCAGGCACCCGCCAAGGAGGCAGACGCATGAGCACGCTTTTTACCAGGATCCTCAACGGGGAGATTCCCGGCCGGTTCGTCTGGCGGGAACCGGACGTGTCCGCATTCCTCACCACCGGCCCGCTTGCCGACGGCCACACCCTGGTGGTCCCGACCGAGGAAGTGGACCGCTGGACCGACGCGTCCCCGGAAACCCTCGCCAGGGTCATGGAGGTCGCCCGCCGGATCGGCGCGGTGCAGGTGGATGTTTTCGACGCTGCACGGGCGGGCCTTATTGTGGCCGGCTACGAGATCAACCACCTCCACGTGCACGTATGGCCGTCCAGGAGCATGGCGGAGTTCAACTTCGCCACCGCTGACCAGAACCCGGATCCGGCTGTCCTCGACGCGAATGCCGAAAAACTCCGCGAGGGCCTTCGGGCGGCAGGCTACGGCGAGTTCGTCCCGTCCGCGTAGCCCCAGGATGTCCCGGCGCTGACCGGGACATCCTCCTGTCCTGTGCTGTCCCGTGCTGCTAGGCGGGTGCCAAAGCCTTGTTGAGCACCGCCCGGATGCGCTTTTCGGACACGGAATAGGCCGTGCCAAGTTCGACGGCGAAGAGGCTCACCCGAAGTTCCTCGATCATCCAGCGCACCTGGGTTAACTCGCGGCCTGCGCGCTTGCCCGGCAGGAGCGCGGACACGGCGTCGTCGTAGTCGTCCTCGAGCCGCTGCACCACTGCCATGTTCAGCGCATCACGCTGCACGTTGCCGGGAAGGCGTTCAAGCCTTTTCTCGATGGCAGTCAGGTACCGCGGCAGCTGGCTGAGCTGGGCATAGCCCGTGCGTGCTACAAAGCCGGGGTAGACGAGCTGTTCCAGTTGGCTCTTCACATCGTTGAGCGCGCTGATCAGCGCCAGGCTGGTGGTGCCCTTCAGCTGCTTTTCGATGCGGCGGGTGCTGGCCAGGATGCGCTCCACCACGGCCGTCACGCTGAAGACCGTGTCGATCAGTTCCGCCCGCACCACCTCATAGAGATCGTCGAAGGCCTTCCGGTCCCACGGCAGCTCAGCCGGCGTGAGTTTGTCGATCGCCGCCAGCGCGCAGTCAGCGATCAGTGCGGACACCGAGCCGTGCGGGTTTTGGCTGAACGTCAGTTTTTCGGTGTTGCTCAGGTGCTCCAGGACGTAGCGGTCCGGAGCGGGAACCCGCAGTGCGAGCAGCCTGATGACACCGCCACGCATCGCGTCCAGCTGCTCCTCCGGGGTCTGGAACACGCGAAGGGATACGGACTTACCCTCGTCCACCAGCGCCGGGTATCCGGTGACGGTGTGGCCCTTGACCATGCTGCTGACTTGCCGCTGGATGGTTCCGAAGCTCCATTCCGTCAGGCCCTCCTGCTCCCTGAACCCGGCCGCGGCGGAAGCACCCTGCACCTGCCCGGACGTCCGCACTGCGGGGGAGCCGCCGTCGTTCGCGGTGCCCTGCCCGCGGGCCCCCCTGGCATCCGATGTCCGGCTGCCGGGGCCCGTCGATGCCGGGGTGGCGCCCAGCGATTCGGCGATGGCGCGCCGGGTGGCGGGGGCAAGCCGCTCCTGCAGGACTGCAAGGTCCTTGCCTTCGTCCAGCACCTTTCCCTTGCTGTCCACCACCTTGAAGCTGACGCGCAGGTGCGGGGGTACGGCGTCCCAGTTCCAGGAACCGGGCGGGATGACGGCGCCGCGGATCCGCCGGAGGGCAAGCTCCAGCGACGGTTCCAGCTCATCGTTGGCCGGATCGAAATCGGACTCAAGGACGGCGACGGCCTGGCGCGCCACGTCGGGTGCCGGAACAAAGTTCTTCCGGACCTGCTTGGGCAGCGACTTGATCAGGGCGGTCACCAGTTCCACGCGCTGGCCGGGTATCAGCCAGCGGAACGGGGCGTCATCCAGCTGGTTGAGGAACAGGACGGGGACTTCGGCGGTGACGCCGTCGGAGGGGTTGGGCGGTGAACCGGGAGCCACCGGATGGAACTCGTAGCTGAGTGGCAGCTCGAAACCCCTGTGCAGCCAGGTCTTGGGGTATGCGGCCTCGTCGAGATCGTCCGCATCGTCGCTCAGGAGAAGCGACTTGTCGTAGTCCAGGAGGTCCGGGTTCTGCTTCCGGGCGTCCTTCCACCACTTGTCGAAGTGCCTTTCGGACACGACGTCCGGGCCGATGCGCGCATCGTAGAACTCGAACAGCGTCTCGTCATCCACCAGCAGGTCGCGGCGCCGCATCCGGGCCTCGAGCTCCTCCACCTCATTCAGCAGGGCGCGGTTGCGGTGGAAGAACTTGTGATGGGTCTTCCAATCACCCTCCACCAGGGCATGCCTGATGAAGAGTTCCCGGGCAACTTCCCGGTCCACCTTCCCGTAGTTGATCCTGCGCTGGGCAATGATGGGTACACCGTAAAGGGTGACCTTCTCGTATGCCATCACCGCACCCTGGCGGCTGGACCAGTGCGGCTCGCTGTAGCTCCGCTTCACCAGGTCCGGCGCCACCTGCTCGGCCCAGACGGGATCGAATTTCGCTGCCACCCGTGCCCACAGCCGGCTGGTTTCCACCAGCTCGGCCGCCATCACGAATGTGGGGGACTTCTTGAACAGCGCGGAACCGGGGAAGATTGCGAACCGGCTGCCGCGGGCTCCGGCGTACTCGCGCTTGCGCTCATCCAGGATGCCGATGTGGCTCAGGAGCCCGGAGAGCAGGCTGATGTGGATCCCGTCGTGGTTGCCCACCGGATCGGCAAGGCGCTTGTTGTCCAGGCTGATGCCCAGCGGGCGTGCCAGCTGGCGCAGCTGGGCGAACAGGTCCTGCCATTCCCGCACCCGCAAGTAGTTGATGAACTCGCTGCGGCACAGGCGCCGGAACGCCGACGAGGAAAGTTCCTGCTGCTTCTCCTGCAGGTAGTTCCAGAGGTTCAGGTAACCGGTGAAGTCCGAATTCTCGTCCTTGAAGCGGTTGTGTTTTTCCGCTGCAAGCTGCTGCTTGTCCGTGGGCCGCTCGCGGGGGTCCTGGATGGTGAGCGCCGCGGCCAGGATCATGACTTCCCGGACGCAGTTCCGTTTTCCCGCTTCCACAATCATCCGGCCCAGCCGCGGGTCGACGGGAAGTTGGGCGAGCTTATGTCCGACGGCGGTGAGCCCGCCGCCGCCTTTCCCGTCGCTTTCTGCGTTCTGCGGCTTCGCGGCAGCCAGGGCGCCGAGTTCGCGGAGCAGCGTGACGCCGTCGTTAATTGCCCGCGTCTCCGGCGGCTCAACAAAGGGGAAGTTCTCAACGTCCTTCGGACCGCGGGCAACACCCATGGCGGTCATCTGCAGGATGACGGCGGCGAGGTTGGTCCGCAGGATTTCCGGGTCAGTGAACTGGGGCCGGGATTCGAAGTCCTCCTCTGAGTAGAGGCGGATGGCAATGCCGTCGGAAACACGGCCGCAGCGCCCGGACCGCTGGTTGGCCGACGCCTGGGAAACCCGTTCGATAGGCAGCCGCTGGACCTTGGTGCGGTGCGAATAGCGCGAAATGCGGGCTGTGCCGGTGTCGATGACGTACTTGATCCCGGGCACGGTCAGGGACGTTTCCGCGACGTTGGTGGCGAGCACGATCCGGCGCTTGTTGCCCGGGTGGAAGACTTTGTGCTGCTCCTGCAGGCTCAGCCGCGCGAACAGGGGCAACACTTCGGTGCCGGCCAGCCTGCGGTTGGACTGGATGCGGGCCTGGAGCGCGTCCGCCGCGTCCCGGATCTCGCGCTCGCCGGAAAAGAACACCAGGATGTCTCCCGGGGCTTCCGCGGCAAGCTCGTCCACGGCGTCGCAGACTGCATCCAGCGGGTCGCGGTCCTCCTCGAGTTCGTCGTCGGAGGGATCGTCCTCGTCCGTCTTTGGCTGGGAGAGCGGGCGGTACCGGATCTCCACCGGGTAGGTCCTGCCCGACACTTCGATAATCGGCGCAGGATTTTCCGGGGTTCCGAAGTGGTTGGCAAAGCGCTCGGGATCAATGGTGGCAGAGGTGATGATCACCTTCAGGTCCGGGCGCTGCGGCAGGATCCGCTTCAGGTAGCCGAGGATGAAGTCGATGTTGAGGCTGCGCTCATGGGCTTCGTCGATGATGATCGCGTTGTATTTACGCAGCAGTTTGTCGCGCTGGATCTCGGCCAGCAGAATGCCGTCGGTCATCAGCTTGACCTTGGTGGCGCGGCTGACCTCGCCCGTGAAACGGACCTGGAAGCCCACCTCCTGGCCGATGTCCACCCCCAGTTCCTCGGCGATGCGCTCGGCCACCGTGCGGGCTGCAAGCCGCCGGGGCTGGGTATGGCCGATCAGGCCGTTTTCGCCCAGGCCAAGTTCCAGGCACATCTTGGGAATCTGGGTGGTCTTTCCGGAGCCGGTCTCGCCGGCGATGATGGTCACCTGGTTGGCGGCGATGGCCGCCATCAGGTCCTCGCGGCGCTCGGAGACCGGCAGCTCGGCGGGATAGGAGATATGAAAAGTCATGGCTGCAGACAGTCTACTGCGGTGGGGCCGGCACCCCCGGGTCGACTGCCTGCGGCGTTCCTTGCGTTCCTAGAAAATGCGGAGGGTATAGCTGGTGCTGGGAAGGTCCAGGGCGGACCATTCCTGGTGCGACTCGACGGGAGGTGTGTGCCCTCGCCCGTCGCGGAGAAGGGCTGCGATGGTGGCGGCAGCCACGAGGAGGAGCACGATGACGAGGATGGTTGCGAAGATTTCCATGCCTCCATGCTTCTCCTGGCGCAGCGAATTAAACAGTGGCAGAAATGCCCAAAAAGCTATAATTCCTGCCACAATGGATACATGCTGAAAACAGTCGCTGTGATTGTGGTCCCCAACTTCTCGATCTTCGAATTCGGGACCGCCTGTGAGGTCTTTGGGATCGACAGGTCCGCCCGGGGGAGCGGTGTCCCGGCCTTCGACTTCCGCGTGTGCACGCCCGTTCCCGGGAATGTGCAGATGAAATCCGGGCTTTCCCTGAACGTCAGCCTCGGGCTGGACGCCACCAACGATGCAGACCTGGTCATCATGGCCCCCTACGGCCGGGACCAGGAGATGCCGGAGTCCGTGCTGGAAGCACTTCGCGCCGCCCACGCCAGGGGTGCATGGGTCATGTCCATCTGCTCCGGAGTCTTCGCCCTTGCCCGCGCCGGTCTGCTCGATGGGCGGCGCTGCACCACACACTGGCATTACTCCAACGAGCTGGCGGCAGCCTATCCGGACGTCCACGTGGATGAGAACGTCCTGTATGTCCAGGACGGCACCATTATTTCTTCGGCAGGAACCGCTGCGGGCATCGACGCCTGCCTGCACCTTGTGCGGGTGGAACTGGGCGCGCAGGTGGCTGCCGCAATCGCCCGGGACATGGTGGTTCCACCGCACCGCGACGGCGGCCAGGCCCAGTTCATCGACCGGCCGATGCCCACCTGCGGCTCCGCCCCCATGGAGGAACTGCTGCGCTGGATGGTGCAGAACCTGGACCGTGAGCATACGGTCAATGAACTGGCTGCCCGGGTGCACATGTCCGCCCGGACATTTGCCAGGCGGTTCCGCTCGGAAACGGGAGCCACGCCCGCTGCGTGGCTGAATTCGCAGCGGGTGCTCCGCGCCCAGGAACTTCTGGAATCCACTGACCTGAACATTGACGAGGTGGCCAGGGAAGCGGGCTTCGGCCATCCGGTTCTGCTGCGGCACCACTTTGCCAAGGTCCTCGACACCAGCCCGCAGTCCTACCGCCGGGCCTTCCGCGGCCAGTTGGCTGAGGTCGGTTAGCCGGGGCCTGCGTTGGTCAGCCATGCCCCCTGACCGGGCCGGAGCAGTCTATCTCTCTAACGAGCTGCCCTACAGGTTGCTGTTGCCTTGCCCCGTCCGGGATTCCTGGGCTGCGGCCCGGGTGCGGTCCACGAGCACCCGCCAGGGGCCCGTCACGGCCCGCTCCGGCAGCGCTGCCCGGCGCTCGCCCGCACGGATGGAGTAGATGAACCGGTCCGGCTGGTTGCCGGCGAACTCCGCGGCCGCCGCCCGGGGAGTCCGGGGCACGGCGTCCCACGGGCAGGCTTCCACAATCGGTTGCCACTGGTTTATGGCGTTTTCCGACCGGGCGTCCACGGTCCACACTCTCGTCATCGCCGCAATGCCGCCGGTGCGCTCCACGCTGATCTTCATGGCCTGGTTCCTGGGCTTCCATGCAGCCCGGCGGCTGAAAGTCCGGCAACCAGGCATCCGTTAAAGCTTGACCTTCACAGTTTCCCATGCCTGCCGCACGGCGTCATGCTCTTTCGAATCGGATCCGAAGAGCTCTACGGCAGCAGAGGCTGTGGCCCGCGCGAAGACGCTGAAGGTTGCGGTTGTGGGCAAGGAGCCTCCCGTGAGGGTTTCGTACCAGATGAGGCCCGGGGCGTCCCAGGCGTTTCCGCCCAGCGAATTCGCCACGAGGTAGAAGGCGCGGTTGGGGATACCGGAGTTGATGTGGACCCCGCCGTTATCCGCACTGGTCCGGACGTAGGAGTCCATGGAGTCCGGCTGCGGATCCTTACCCAGCACATCGTCGTCGTAGGCAGTTCCCGGAGCCTTCATGGAACGCAGAGCGTCCCCTTCAACCTCGGCGGTAAAAAGCCCTTCCCCGATGAGCCAGCTCGCTTCCGCCGAGGTCTGGTTCTTCACGTACTGCTCAACGAGCGCGCCGAAGACGTCAGACATTGATTCATTCAGGGCCCCTGCCTGGTTCCGGTATGCGAGGGCCGCCGAATGCTGCGTCACACCATGGGCAAGCTCGTGGCCGATCACGCTGAGCGACGCGGTGAACCGCTCGAAGACCTCTCCGTCACCGTCGCCGAAGACCATCTGGGTTCCGTCCCAGAACGCGTTGTCATACAGCGCGCCAAAGTGCACGGTGGCGTCCAGGCGCAGCCCCCGGCCATCAATGGAGTTACGGCCGAAGACGTCGGCGTAAAGGCGGTGGGTATGCCCCAGCCCGTCGTAGGCTTCATCCGTTGCGGCGTCCCCAATTGCCGCTTCTCCCTCCTTGCGCACCAGCTTTCCAGGAAGGTTCTCCGAGCCGCCAGCATCGTAGATAGTGCGGTTGGCCGGGCCAGGCTTGGCCTGGCGGACACCCGAAGGAGCATCCGGCATGGCCTGGGTTCGTGATGCGTGGACCGACTCCACATGGCCCAGGGCTTCACGGGCAGCCCTCGCGGCAACAGAGAATTCCGGCGCATCCTGCCGGGCCAGCCGCCTCAGCAGGTAGGGCGGGACGATGGAACAGAATGGAACGTGCATGGCGTACCCCCTCAACTTGGTGAATTCAGACTACGAGGGGGCACCGACAATACGTGGCAGGCGCACGCTCCGATAGGGACTGTTCGCGTCCGGCCGTATCAGCTGCCTGAGCACGACGCCGGCTCTCACCTTGATCAAAATGTCAGTGCCTCCGTAGAGGATGTTGGCATGGGAAACGAAGCGGGCGCGGCGGCAGGCGGGGTGGGGCTGGTTTCTGCGCCGACCGCCGCTGCGGGCGGCGCCTCAGTGACGCCACTTCCGTCGGCTCTCAATGTCAGTGCCTCCGTAGATGATGTTTGTATGGGTCAGGGCGAGGTTGTATCGGCAGTGATGGAGGGCGTTTCTGCCTCCGTTGCTGCCATTGATGCGCTGTTCGTTGAGGATGCGTCGCTGCGCGGCGGTGCTACAGGCGCTGTGGCTGGCGACGGGGTTGATGTGCTGGAACGGCAGTACGAGATCCGGCTGAAACGGATGGGCCTCGTTTCCCGGTTGGAGGCGCAGGTCGCGGCGATTAAGGCGCGGGATGCCGCCGAGGCCCTTGAACTGCAGGAGGCGGTGATCCCGCCCACTGCTTCCCTGCAGGAGCGGGCTTTTGTTGAGATGTCCGTCGTGGAGGAGATCGGCGGTGTCCTGACCATCGGTTCGGGGGCCGCGGGGGCGTTCGTCCGTCAGTCCCGGCAGTTGTGTGCGCTGCCGCCGGCCATGGATGCGCTGGTTGCCGGGAACCTGTCGTGGCTGCACGCGCGGATCATCGCTGACGAGACCGAGGGCCTGGACCCGGCCGCTGGCGCCGCGCTGGTGGCGCATTTCTTCGATCCGGATGCGCCGAATCGGGCGCGCGGGGCCGCGCCCGGGGAACTGGTGCCGTCGCGGTTCCGGCACAAGGTGCGCACCTGGCGGGAGCGGCATCACCCCGAATCCCTCGAGAAGCGGCACGCCAAGAGCGTGGCCGACCGGCGGGTGGAGCACTGCCCGGACCGTAACGGGATGGCCTGGTTCTCCGCGTACCTGCCCGCCGACTCGGCGTCAGCGATCTGGAACAGCACCACCGCCATGGCACGCGGCCTTGAGGGGCCTCACGAAACCCGGACCCTGCCCCAGCGGCGTGCCGACGTCCTGGCCCACCGCCTCCTGACCCGCACCACCTTGGCTGGCGGGGACACGGCAGGCAGCGGTCAATTCCATACCAGCAGCAGCGGCCAACCCAGCACCGGCTGGCCGGTTCAGGTTGGCATTGATGAACAGCTCCCCGAGGCCTTCATCGGGCTCGCCACGCTCGTCGGCTCGGACGAAGCAGCCGCGCATCTGGGCATCCCGGAGAGCGACCACTACCCAACCGACGAGGACATCCCCGCGGACGGCACCCCCGTCGCCCAGGACGACAACGGCACCGACCACAATCCGGGCAGTGACAATCCGCGCAGCAATAATCCGGGCAGTGACAATGCCGGCACCACAGCACCCGCCAGCCCCCTCGCCGGAAAAGTGCCCGCCCCTCGGACGGACGTGCTGATCACTGTCCCGGTGTTCGCGCTGCTCGGCCTCACCGACGAACCCGCCATCCTCGATGGCCACGGCCCCATCCCGGCGTCGATGGCCCGGAAACTCATCGCGGACGGTGCAACCTCTTTCTACCGGGTCCTGGTGGACCCGCGGGACGGGGCACCTTTGGAGATCGGCCGCACCAGCTACCGGCTCACCAAAGCAATGAAACAGGCACTCCGCCTTCGGGATGGCAGATGCACCTTCCCCGGCTGCAACAACCACAGCCTGGACAACGACACTGACCACCTCACCGCCTGGCAGCACGGCGGGGACACCGGAATCAGCAACCTGGCACAACTCTGCCCCAAACACCACCGGCTCAAGCACAACAGCGCCTGGACACCATCACCGGCCACCAAAGATCAACCGCCCGGCTGGACCTCGCCCACGGGCCGCACATATCAAAGCGAACACCCCGACTGGGAACCACCCCAGTGGCCTGAGTGGTTGGCTGACAGGCAGTCCGAGCCTTGCGTGCTGCCCGGGGACCGTTTGCACGAGTTGGTCGTGCTTGAGGACCTGGAGCTGCTTGAAGACCCGGGTTTGCCGGGTTGGCTTGAGCTGCCAGAGGATGTGGAGCCCCCAGGATGGTTTGAGCTGCCTGACGACTTGGTGCTGCTTGATCTGCCGGACGACCTGGACGTGCCTGAAGACCCGGGGGTTCCGGACGTCAGGCTGCCACGGGACCCAGACCCCGACTGGCACCTCTCGTTGGCATTCGAGACGTGTGACGCCTAACGGGCAGAACTGAGCCCAAGTCAGCTGGATAACGCAAAACCGTTGGGTTTAGCCAGGGGCAAAAGGAAAGCACCCCGGTCAACAGACCGGGGTGCTTTACGTGGTGCCCTCGATAGGATTCGAACCTACGACCTTCTGCTCCGGAGGCAGACGCTCTATCCCCTGAGCTACGAGGGCAATCCGGGGTTCCTGCCGTTGCTGGCGGGACGTCCTAGAGCTTAGCAGTAAGGTGGCCCGCAAGCGAAAATTGGCGCGTCCCCGCCGGGCCTGGAGCCATATCCGGGGGTAATCAGTAGCCGGAAAAAGAGTCCACATGGACCCGGCGGGCGCCCGCTTTCCGTGCAGCACGGCGAAGCGAAGCCACACTGGCAGGCGAACCGGAGATGTAGACGTCCCGGACGGCGATGTCCGGCACAAGCTGGCCAAGAGTCTCCCCGTCCAGTCGTCCGCCATGGCCCGAAACGGCGGCCATTCCAGCCGGTGGCTCTGAACCATCCGCGAGATGAACCAGGACCCGGACGCCGGAGGCCCTTAGTTCGTCCGCGTAGGCCACCTCGTCGGCGCTCCTGGCTAAAAGAAGCATTACAGCGTCGCGCTCCCGCAACTGGCCGGACGCCAGATGGGAGAGGAAGGGAGTGATGCCGATTCCGGCCGCGATGAGCAGGACAGGCTTGTTGGGGTCGGGCAGGATGAAATCGCCGCCCACGGACGTGGCGGCCAGCTCGTCGCCAGGCTTCAGGGCGAGGAGCACTTTTTTTGCGGCGGACAGCGGCTCGGCGGTCCGCACACCAAACTTCACAAGGCGTTCCGTAGGCGAACCAGTCAGGCTGAACACCCGGCGTCGTCCTTTCCCATCAGACTTCGCGTGCGGCAGGTCCAGCTCCATGTACTGGCCCGGAAGGAACCGCACGGCCCTGGCCGGCTCGAACGAGAACTCGGTGGTGCTGGGGGTCAGTTGGCGGCTGCCTGCAAACCGCAGCTTCACGCCCCCGCGCTGGCCCACCAGGAAAGCCAGAAGATTGCCCAGCAGCAGGGCTGCCTCGGGCGAGTTGGCAATAAAACCCAGGTTGTAGGGCACCGCAAACACCACACCCACCACGGCTGCCAGTGCCAGTTGCTGCCACCGGCGCGGCGGCAATGTCAGGGGCTCCGTGAGCATAAAACCTACAAAGAAGAGCAGCGGCCGCTGGGCCAGCGCCTGGTAAATGCCCATGCCCGCCGTCATCCCCGCGCGGAGAAGCTCCACGGTGATGATGGATGTGGCAACAATGGTAAATACCGTGGCCATCAGGAATTTCCGCGTCCGGTACAGGACCAGGAGCACGCCCGGAACCAGCAGCCACAGCATTGCCGGAGTGGCCGCCCACCACGTGGCAATGTTCAGTCCCGTAAGGCCGGCAACAAAGGCGCCGGCGGCGGCAGGATTGAAGATGTGCCGGCCGCGCCAGGCAAGCGCATATTTCGACGCCGACGCCAGCACACACGCCAGCGCCACACCGGCCACGTCCAGAGCCTGAAACGAGGGCCAGAACAGGAAATAGAGCAGCAGCCCGGTGATCAGCGAGGACTCCGAATGCGGACGCACCCGGAAAAGCGCCGCCAGTACACGGTTGGAGGCGTATGTCAGGCCAAGGCAGAGCAGCAGGTGCGCCAGCATCTCGGGGATCCCGAACGTCAGCCAGCCGAGGACATCCAACAGCAGGCTGTAGGCGGCCAGGGCTGCGAGGACCAGCAGGATGAGCCGGTACATCGTGAACCGGCCAAGCATGGTGTCCAGGCGGCCTGCGACGGAGGGAGCCGGACCGGTCTTCGGCGTTTCAACAGGGCTCATGTGAACAGTGTCCCTTCAAATTCTTCCGAATAGGCGGCACTTCCATCGGAAAACACCGTCAGCCACGAGAACCGGAACGTCTCCTGGAGCTCTGACCCGGGTACGAAGAAGAGCGCCGTTGCCAGCGCGTCGGCCAGTACGGCAGTGTCCGCCATTGCCCAGGTGGCGACGGCGGTCCGGACGGGCTGTCCGGTCATCCCGTCCAGCACGTGGTGCAGTCCGTCGCCCCAGGCACGGCGGTTTGCCGCCGAAGCGCACAGCGAACGGCCGTCGAGTTGGACAATCCCGATCGCCTGCTCAGGGTTGTACGGGTGTTCCAAACCCACCTGCATCGCCCCCGCGCCGTGCGCCAGAAGGTCCCCGCTGGCGTCGATGACATAAGAGTCGACGCCGTCAGCCGCCAATTCAGCAGCGAGCAGGTCCACCAGCAAGCCCTTGCCGGCAGCACCAATGTCCAGCACAACGGGAGCGTGGGCCGTGATGGCAGTCCTGGTCCAGTCCAGGACGGCGGCCCAGGCCGGCGCCGGCAAGGCGCTACCGGCAGGCCGAAGCGAATAGTCCGCGTCGTATCCCAGGCGTTCCAGGCTGGCTCCGATCAGCGGCGTCATGGCACCACCGGACAGCCGGTACAGCGTCCGGTAAAGCTCTCCGAGCTGGTCCGCTTCCGCAGGAAAGTCATAGCGGCCCGGTTCCCGGGCCATCGCGGTCACCAAGGAATCACTCCGGAAACGGGACCAGTCGGCGTCGAACTTTTCCACCCTGGCCAGGAGGCGTGCCCGCAGGGACGGTCCGAGCGGGAGCGGCGTTGAGATTTCCCAACGCGTGCCAATCCCGTCGAACACGAAATCCTGCCAGTTCCCGCCCGGCACGGATTACTGCGCCTCCGACTTGATCTGTTCCACTGCCTGGTTGAAGCCTCCGCTGGTAAGGGATGAACCGGCAACCTTGGCGACCTTGAGCTCGTCAATGCTCTTGCCCACCACCTGGGAGGCGATACCGCCGGCAAACTCGCCCTGGAACTTGCGGGTGTTGGGGTTGGAGGGGTGCTGGGTGATCTGGACGTCCGTCACAGTGCCCGAAGCAAGAGTCAGCTGCACTCCCACGGTCTCGGTGCCATTGGGGGAAACGTAGTTCCCGTCGGCGCTGTAGGTTCCGTCCTTGTAGCTGGAGCCGCTGCCGGCCAGGGAAGACGCGGACGCCGACGGCGTGGCCGCCGCGGTTTCCGACGTGGCGCCGCCGGTGGACACGGGGACGCTTTCAGTAGCGGACGGCGCGCAGCCGGCCACGGTTCCGGCGAGGGACAGGCCGGCGATGCCGGCGTAAACACTCTTGCGGACTGACGGTCTCATAAAAAGGCTCTCATTTCGGTTAAGTGTTCGGGACGGTGCTTACGCTGGAGTCAACGCTGAAACCAGCGTATTGGTTCAACTTGTAGCCGGCTTGTGGATTCCCTGTGGAATGCCTAGGTCGCCGGACCAGTCCCAATTCTTTGCTGTCAGCGGCCCCCGGTAGTCTAGAGGGGTGACTCCCGAAGAACTCTCCCTCGCCATATCCGCCTGCCTGAAAGACGCCGTCGCCACCGGTGACATTGCCCTTTCAACATCAGCTCTGCCTGATGAGGTACGCGTGGAGCGGCCCAAGAACCGGGACCACGGCGACTGGGCCACGAATATCGCGCTGCAGCTGGCCAAGCAGGCGGGCACCAACCCGCGCGAATTCGCAACCGTCCTGAGCACGCGGCTGAAGGCCATCGACGGCGTTGCCGGGGTGGAAATCGCCGGACCCGGCTTCCTCAACATCACCGTTGACGCCGCCGCCGCCGGTGCCCTCGCCCGGATGATCGTCGAAGCGGGCACCCAGTACGGAACCAACTCCGCGCTCGCCGGCCACACCGTGAACATGGAATTCGTCTCCGCGAACCCCACCGGGCCCCTCCACATCGGGCACACCCGCTGGGCCGCCCTCGGCGACTCCATTGCCCGCGTGCTGCGCGCCTCCGGGGCAGATGTCACGGCTGAGTACTACATCAACGACGCCGGCTCCCAGATGAACGTCTTCGCCAACTCCGTCTACTCCCGTCTGCACGGCCGCCCGGTACCGGAGGGTGGCTACCCGGGCCAGTACATCGCGGACCTGGGCCACGAAGTCCTCACCGAGCACCCGGACATCCGCGAACTCACCGAAGTTGCCGCGCTCCCGGTGATCCGCTCCGCCGCCTACAAGGCGCAGATGAAGGACATCAAGGCCACGCTTGCGGACTTCGGCGTCGAGTTCGACGTCTTCTTCTCCGAGCAGGAACTGCACGACGCCGGCGCGATCGAAAGTGCCGTTGCCCGCCTTCGCGAGCAGGGCCACGTGTTCGACGACGGCGGAGCCGTCTGGCTCCGGACCACGGACTTTGGGGACGACAAGGACCGAGTGATGATCCGCGCCAACGGCGAGCCCACCTATTTCGCCGCGGACGCTGCCTACTACCTGTCCAAAAAGGACCGCGGTTTCACCGAGAAGATCTACCTGCTTGGCGCCGACCACCATGGCTACATCAACCGGTTGAAGGCCATTGCCGCGTGTGCAGGGGACGATCCCGAGAAGAACATTGAAGTGCTGATCGGCCAGCTGGTGTCCGTCAACGGTGCCAAACTGTCCAAGCGCGCCGGAAACATCATCGAGCTCAAGGACCTGATCGACTGGCTGGGCAAGGACGCCGTCCGCTACTCCCTGGCCCGGTTCCCGGCCGACTCGCCGCTCACCCTTGATCCGGAGCTGCTCAAGAAGCACAGCAACGAGAACCCTGTGTTCTATGTGCAGTACGCCCATGCCCGTTCGCGCGGTGCAGCCCGCAACGCCGTGGCCGCCGGAGTGGACCGTTCCGCCTTCGACGCGTCCCAGCTGGACCACGCCACGGAGAACGAGCTGCTCTCCCACCTGGGCAGCTACCCCTCGATCGTCGCCAAGGCTGCGGAGCTGCGCGAACCGCACCGCGTGGCCCGCCACCTCGAAGTCATCGCCGGCGCCTACCACCGCTGGTATGACGCCTGCCGCATCGCGCCCATGGGCGATGAAGAGGTGACCGACGTCAACCGCACCCGGCTGTGGCTCAACGATGCCACCAGCCAGGTACTCGCCAATGGCCTCGACCTGCTTGGCGTTTCGGCGCCGGAACGGATGTGACGGCAATGTCTGTGCAGACCGGAAACACCGCATCCCCGCTGGCGCCGGAGTGGCTGGCAGTTCCTGCTGACCTGAATGCCCTGCAGGAGCCGATGTGGGCAGGAAGCGTGCAGCGCAACGGCCTCGGCGAACTCACTGTCGGCGGGCGGTCAGTGTCCGAGCTGAAGCAGCAGTTCGGCACGCCCCTGTTCGTCATGGACGAGGCCGACTTCCGCGCCCGGGCGCGCGCCTTCAAGGATTCCTTCGACGCTGCCTTCGCTGACATCTGCGGCGGCGTGGATGTGTACTACGCCGGAAAATCCTTCCTGTGCAGTGCCGTGGTGAAGTGGGTGGAGGAGGAAGGGCTCTGCCTGGACACCGCCTCCGGCGGCGAGCTGGCTGTTGCCGCCCGCGCCGGCATCGCGGGGGAGCGGGTGGCGCTGCACGGAAACAACAAGTCCGACGCCGAACTCAACCGTGCGCTCGACATGGGCCTGGGCCGGATCGTGGTGGACAGCCTGTCCGAGCTCGCCCGGGTGGGCGACATCGCCCAGTCCCGCGGTGAGCAGGCGAAGGTCATGCTGCGCCTCACCCCGGGCGTCCACGCCCACACCCACGAATTCATCGCCACCGCCCACGAGGACCAGAAATTCGGACTCTCCATGGCGGCCGACACCACTGAGCAGGCCGGCCTGTCGGCGGCCGAAGAAGCGGTGGCGGCGGCATCGGCGCATCCCGGCATCGACCTCCTGGGCCTGCACTGCCACATCGGCTCCCAGATCTTTGAACCGGACGGTTTTGCGCTGGCTGCGGAGAAGCTGCTCCGTTTCCTCGCTGCGATGCAGGAAAAGTACTCCATCGTGATGCCGGAGCTCGACCTCGGCGGCGGCTACGGGATCGCCTACACCCCGGTGGACACCCCACGCCCCGCCGCGGACATCGCGACGGCGATGGCCGCCGTCGTGCGTTCAACCTGCGCCGAGCTGGGCATTGAGTCGCCGCGGATCTCCATTGAACCCGGACGTGCCATCGTGGGCAGCACAACCTTCACGCTGTATGAGGTGGGCACGCTGAAGACCGTGCGCGTCGACACGCCGGCCGCTTCCGGCGGACGTGAGGACGGTAACAACGTTACGTATCCGCGCCGCTATGTTTCAGTGGACGGCGGGATGAGCGACAACGCCCGCCCGGTGCTCTACGACGCGGATTACTCGGCAATTCTGGCGTCCCGCACGTCGGCCGCGGCCCCGCAGCTGTCCCGCGTGGTGGGCAAACATTGCGAGAGCGGCGACATAGTTGTTAGAGATGTATATCTGCCCGAGGACGTGGCAGCCGGTGATCTGCTTGCTGTACCGGGGACCGGCGCCTACTGCTGGGCCCTCTCGAGCAACTACAACTATCTGGCCCGGCCGGGCGTTGTCGCGGTGCGCGACGGATCTGCCCGGCTGATTGTCCGCGGGGAAACCGAAGAAGATCTGCTGAACCGCGACATGGGAGTCTGAATGACTGAATTGCGAACCCTGAAAGTGGCCCTGCTGGGCTGTGGCAACGTTGGGGCCCAGGTTGCGCGGATTCTCATTGAGGACGCCGACGCCCTTGCCGCCCGCACCGGAGCCCGCCTCCAGCTCAGCGGCATCGCCGTGCGCAACGTGAATTCCAAGCGGGACGTTGAGCTGCCGCAGGACCTGTTCACCACCGACGCCGAGACCCTGGTCAAGGACGCGGATCTGGTGATCGAGCTGATGGGCGGCATCGAGCCTGCCCGCACGCTCATCCTTTCCGCGCTGAGCAACGGCGCCTGCGTGGTCACCGGCAACAAGGCCCTGCTGGCCCAGGACGGCCCCACCCTCTACGAGGAAGCCGACAAGGCCGGCGTGCAGCTTTCCTATGAAGCTGCCGTGGCCGGCGCCATCCCCATCCTGCGCCCCATCCGTGACAGCCTTTCCGGCGACCGGATCACCCGCGTGCTGGGCATCGTCAACGGCACCACCAATTTCATCCTGGACCAGATGGATTCCACCGGCGCCCAGTTCGCCGACGCCCTGGCGGAGGCCCAGCGCCTCGGCTACGCGGAAGCGGACCCCACTGCCGACGTCGAAGGCCACGACGCCGCGGCCAAGGCCGCCATCCTGGCCACGCTGTCCTTCCACACCCGGTTCGCCCTGGAAAACGTCCACTGCGAAGGCATCACCAAGGTCAGCGCCGCGGACATCGCCGCGGCCAAGGACGCCGGCTTCGTCATCAAGCTCCTGGCAATCGCCGAGAAGCTCACGGATGCCGACGGCAACGAGGGCGTGTCCGTCCGTGTCCACCCCACGCTCCTGCCCCGCGAACACCCGCTGGCCGCCGTCCGCGGCGCGTTCAACGCCGTCTTCATCGAGGCCGAGAATGCGGGCGAGCTGATGTTCTATGGCCAAGGTGCAGGCGGTACCCCCACCGCGTCCGCTGTGTTAGGCGACCTCGTCTCCGCGGCGCGGCGCCTGGTCCTCGGCGGACCGCAGCGAACCGAGACCACCACCGGGCATGTTCCGGCGCTGCCCATCGACGCTGCCGTCACCAGCTACTACATCGGCCTGGATGTTGCCGACCAGCCGGGGGTGCTGGCCAAGATTGCGCAGATCTTCGCCGAAAACGGCGTCTCCATCGAAATCATGCGGCAGACCATCCACCGCGACGCGGAGTCCAACGTGGAATCCGCGGAACTGCGGATCGTCACCCACCGCGCGTCAGAGGCTGCCCTCGCGGCCACCGTTGAGGCCGTGAAGGGCCTGGACGTCATCAATTCAGTTACATCCGTTCTGCGGGTAGAAGGAGTCTAAGTGGCTCACCAATGGCGCGGCGTTATCCGCGAATACGCTGACCGCTTGCCCGTGACGGAATCCACCCGGGTCATCACCCTGGGCGAGGGCGGCACCCCGCTGGTGCACGCGCAGAAGCTCTCGGAACTCACCGGTTCCGAGGTTTACCTCAAGGTGGAGGGCATGAACCCCACCGGCTCCTTCAAGGACCGCGGCATGACCATGGCCATGACGGCCGCCGTCGAGTCCGGTGCCAAGGCCGTTGTCTGCGCCTCCACCGGCAACACCTCCGCCTCCGCTGCTGCCTACGCCACCGCGGCCGGGCTGAAGTGTGCCGTCCTGGTGCCCGAAGGCAAGATCTCCATGGGCAAGCTCAGCCAGGCCATCGCGCACGGCGCCACGCTCCTGCAGGTGGACGGCAACTTCGACAACTGCCTCGACATCGCCCGGAAGCTGGGGGAGTCCTACCCGGTTTTCCTGGTGAACTCCGTCAACCCCGCCCGCATCCAGGGGCAGAAAACCGGCGCTTTCGAGATCGTGGACGCGCTGGGCGATGCTCCTGACATCCACGTGCTTCCGGTGGGCAACGCCGGCAACATCACCGCTTACTGGAAGGGCTACAAGGAGTACTCCGCGCCTTTCGAGTCCGCGACGGCCGGCACGCTTCCGGCGGTTTCCACCAAGACGCCCGCCATGTGGGGCTTCCAGGCAGCGGGTGCCGCGCCCTTTGTCGCCGGCCACCCCATCACGGAACCTGACACCATCGCCACGGCCATCCGCATCGGCAACCCCGCTTCCTGGGATGGCGCCATCGGCGCCCGCGACGAATCCGGCGGGCTGATTGACGCCGTCACCGATGAGGAAATCCTCAACGCACACCGCTGGCTGTCCTCCCGCGAAGGCGTCTTCGTGGAGCCCGGCTCTGCCGCCGGCGTCGCGGGTCTGCTCAAAAAGCACGCTGCAGGCGAAGTTCCCTCGGGCAAAACCATCGTCATCACCGTCACGGGCCACGGCCTCAAGGACCCCCAGTGGGCCCTGCGCACCGAGGATGGAAGCGACGTGCAGCCGGTCAAGGTTTCCAACGACGTTGTCACCGTTGCTGCTGAACTGGGACTGGAAGAAAAATAACCTTGGACACCACCTCGCAGGCCACCGTCGGACTGCAACTCATCGAGGCCGGCCAGCGGGTCACGGTCCGGGTTCCGGCCACCACGGCCAACCTTGGCCCCGGCTATGACAGCCTGGGGCTGGCCCTGGCAATGCACGACACCCTGACCGTGGAAAGCCTGGACACGGACGAGCTCCTGTTCGATCTCCGCGGCGAAGGTGCGGAGACTTTGCCGCGGGACGCCAGCCACCTGGTGATCCGGGCCATGGACGCCGCCTTTGAGCGCCTGGGATTCCGGCACGCCGGCCTCAAGGTGACGGCTGACAACGTCAACCCGCACGGACGGGGCCTGGGCTCGTCGGCCTCGGCAGTGGTGGCGGCCGTATCGGCCGCTAACGCGATGGTGCCGGCAGAACACCAGCGCGGACAGGAATGGATCCTGCAGCTCACCAGCGAGCTGGAAGGGCATCCGGACAACGTCGCACCGGCAATTTTCGGCGGACTGGCGCTGTCGTGGCAGGACAGTGACCAGTACAGCAGCACCAGCGCCACGGTCGCGGACCCGGTCATCCCCATCGTGGCTGTTCCGGATTTCGAGCTCTCCACCGAAGCGGCCCGTTCTCTGCTCCCGGCCTCGGTGGGACACCACGCCGCAGCCATGAACTCCGGGCGGGCGGCGCTGCTGATCCACGCGTTGACGCAGAAACCGGAATTCCTGCTTGCCGGCACCGAAGACTACCTGCACCAGAGCTACCGGGCGGAGGCGATGCAGCCGAGCGCAGCGCTGATCGCCGCCCTGCGCACGGCGGGGCACGCGGCAGTGGTTTCCGGCGCCGGACCCACCGTCCTGGTCCTGGCCAACGGCGAAGCGGAAGCCTCAGATGCACTGGCATTCATCGAGGCGTTCACGTCCGCCAACACGCCTGACGTGGCCTGGCGTGTTCTGAAGCTGGCAGTGGACGTTGAAGGTGCTAAGGTGGACTTGCACCGGCGGTAATTCCGCCTATCTGATCTGGTCCTGCATTCACTTGCTCTTTGATCTCCTACTGCGAATGTATTCCGGTGCCGCCTGCTTGGTCTGTCGCAGGAATCTGCAGCATCCAACTGCCCCTAAAGCGTCAGTCCGGCGTTCCGCCATGGGCGGAGCGGAAGGTGAATCAGTATCCGGCCCTGCTGGCCGATATCCAACCGGCAAGGCCGAAATCCGGCTGCAGATCTGAACTGCAGCCCAGATCAAATCATCGCGTCCAGCTCCCAGTCTGGACGCCGTCGAGGGGGAAGGATCCTTCGTGACCGAAACCACTGAGCTGTCGCCAGCTGTGGAACTATCAACTTCTGCTGCCGAATCACCGGCAGCACCCGCCAAGAGCAGCGGCCTGGCCGGCCTGAAGCTCGCCCAGCTGCAGGCTCTTGCCAGCCAGCTGGGGATTTCGGGCGGTTCCCGCATGCGCAAGGGAGACCTGGTTTCGGCCATTTCCGCCCATCGCGCCGGCACCCCCACCACCAAGGCTCCGGCCCGGAAGGCGGAAAAGGCTACCGAGAGCGTGGCTGCTCCGGCTGTCACCGCTCCTGCCGCTGCTGCACCCGAAACTGCTGAGGCTCCTGCTGAAGCAACCCGTGCACGTGGCCGTGGCCGCAGCCGCCGGGCTGTCAGCGACGGCGTTGTAGCTCCTTCAGCCGGCGAAGCCGCCGAGGCTCCGGCCGCCCCCACCCAGGTGGAACTTCCTGCCGTTGCCGAAGCCACGGAAACGGAAGGCGCCGCCGAGCGCCGCCAGCCGCGCACCCGCAATCGCCGCCGCGGCGAAGCTGCCGCCACAGTCCAGGAAGCACCTGTTGAGGCCCCGGCCGAACAGCCCGCACCCGAACAGGCCGTTACGGAACAGCGCTCCACGGAGCAGCGCTCCGAGGCGCCTGCCGCTGACACGGTCGACGCCGGCCAGCGCACCGACCGCCGCGAAGGCCGCACCCGCGGTGGCCGGGACAGCGCAGCCCGCGACTCCGACGGCGGGCGTGACAACGCCGGCAGCCGTGAGGCAGGCCAGCGCGAAGGCAGCCGCCGCGACGACACCCGCGAGGGCGACGATACGGACGGCGGCAGCCGCCGGAACCGCCGCAACCGCCGCGACCGGAACGACCGCAATGACCGCTCGGGCGGGCAGGACCGGGACAACAGCTCCCGCAACGACCGCTTCCGCGACCGCAACGACCGCCGTCGCGGCCGTGCGCAGGGGCCCGACGTCGACGACGTCGAGGTTACCGAAGACGACGTCCTGCTGCCGGTTGCCGGCATCCTGGACGTGCTGGAGAACTACGCCTTCATCCGCACCTCCGGCTACCTCCCGGGCCCGAACGACGTCTACGTCTCCCTGGCCCAGGTCAAGAAGTACAACCTGCGCAAGGGTGACGCCGTCGTAGGTGCCATCCGTGCCCCCCGCGACGGCGAAGACCGCAGCCAGCAGTCCAACCGCCAGAAATTCAACGCGCTGGTCCGCGTCACCTCGGTCAACGGCAAGACCGCCGAAGATCTCAAGGACCGCGTTGAATTCGCCAAGCTGGTTCCGCTCTACCCGTCCGAGCGCCTGCGCCTGGAGACCGATCCCAAAAAGATCGGCCCCCGCGTCATCGACCTCGTGGCTCCCATCGGCAAGGGCCAGCGCGGCCTGATCGTCTCCCCGCCGAAGGCCGGTAAGACGCTCATCCTGCAGTCCATCGCGAACGCCATCACCACCAACAATCCTGAGGTCCACCTCATGATGGTTCTGGTTGACGAACGCCCCGAAGAAGTCACGGACATGCAGCGCACCGTCAAGGGCGAGGTCATTGCCTCCACCTTCGACCGGCCTGCCGATGACCACACCACCGTGGCCGAACTTTCCATCGAACGCGCCAAGCGCCTCGTGGAAATGGGCATGGACGTGGTGGTCCTGCTGGATTCCATGACCCGCCTGGGCCGCGCTTACAACCTGGCAGCACCGGCCTCCGGCCGCATCCTGTCCGGTGGTGTGGACTCCGCAGCCCTCTACCCGCCCAAGCGCTTCTTCGGTGCAGCCCGCAACATCGAAAACGGCGGCTCGCTCACCATCCTGGCAACGGCCCTCGTGGAGACCGGTTCCAAGATGGACGAGGTCATCTTCGAAGAGTTCAAGGGCACCGGCAACATGGAACTGCGCCTGTCCCGCCAGCTGGCGGACAAGCGCATCTTCCCCGCCGTGGACGTCAACGCGTCCGGCACCCGCCGCGAGGAGAACCTGCTCTCGGCCGAGGAAGTCAAGATCATGTGGAAGCTGCGCCGCGTCCTCTCCGGACTCGAGACCCAGCAGAGCCTTGAACTGCTGACCAACAAGATCCGGGAAACCCAGAGCAACGTCGAGTTCCTCATGCAGGTCCAGAAGACGACGCTTGGTGCGAAGTCGGATAACGACAAGTAGCTGAATTCAAGGGCGGGGTGCGGATGCCTCGCGTGGTTCGCCGCGCGGGGTTTTCCGCCCCCGCCTTCGTCGTTCGGTTTTGCCGCCCCCGCCCCTACGCTGGGCGGCTTCCGATCTTCGATCGTTTGCCGCCCAGCTCCGGCAGGCCCGATGCCACTCCCGGGGCGGCAAAACCGAACGCCTCTCAGTAGGGTCACCTTCCCGGTTCCCCACCTTTGTCGCCGCATTACTAGACTTGTACAAGTCGAAAGAGGTTTACAGATGTTTGAGTCCGTACAGGGCCTGCTTGATGAGCATGATTCCATCCAGGCGCAGCTGGGGGATCCTGCTGTTTATGCTGACCAGCGGCTTGCCCGGAAGCTGGGGCGGCGGTCGGCTCAGCTCAATGGCATTGTTGAGGCCTATCACAAGTGGGAAGCACTGCGCGATGACCTCGCTGCGGCCAAGGAGATGGCTGACGAGGATCCCGAGTTCGCTGCCGAGGTTCCTGAGCTTGAAGCTTCGCTGGAGGCCGCTGCCGCCAAGCTCCGGCGCCTGCTGATTCCGCGCGATCCGGATGATGCCCGCAACGTGATCCTGGAGGTCAAGGGCGGTGAAGGCGGCGATGAGGCCGCGCTGTTCGCCGGTGACCTCCTGCGCATGTACACCCGCTACGCGGAATCTCGTGGCTGGAAGACCGAAATCATTTCCGCCACCGAGTCCGATCTCGGCGGTTACAAGGACGTCCAGGTAGCCGTCAAGGGCAGCTCGAACGATCCCGCCGAGGGCGTCTACGCGCGGCTCAAGTTCGAGGGCGGCGTGCACCGTGTGCAGCGCGTTCCTGTCACGGAGTCGCAGGGCCGCATCCACACGTCCGCGGCCGGTGTGCTGGTCCTGCCGGAGGTGGATGAGCCCGAAGAGCTCGAAATCAACCAAAACGACCTGAAAATCGACGTCTACAGGTCGTCCGGTCCGGGCGGGCAGTCCGTGAACACCACCGACTCCGCCGTCCGCATCACCCACCTGCCCACGGGCATCGTGGTGGCCATGCAGAACGAAAAGTCGCAGCTGCAGAACCGTGAAGCCGGCATGCGCGTCCTGCGGGCCCGCATCCTCGCGCACCAGCAGGAGCAGATCGACGCCGAGAACTCGGCCCAGCGGAAGTCCCAGATCCGCACCATGGACCGCTCTGAGCGCATCCGCACCTACAACTACCCTGAAAACCGCATCGCGGACCACCGCACGGGCTACAAGGCGTACAACCTGGACCAGGTTATGAACGGTGACCTGGAGCCCGTCATCCAGTCCGCCATCGAGATGGACGAACAGGCACGCCTGGACGCCATCGGCGACTAGCCCGACGGATGACCATCGGGCCAGGCCAATCCCTCGCTGCCGCGATCAGTGAGGCCACTGCCATCCTTCGGGACGCCGGCGTGCCCAGCCCGCGCGTTGACGCCGAGCTCCTCGCCGACCATCTCCTGAAGGTCGGCCTGGGGCGGCTGCGCGCCATGATGCTGGGTGATTCCCCGGCTCCCGAGGGGTACGCCGACCTGGTGGCGGAGCGTGCCGGCCGGATACCCCTGCAGCACATCACCGGGGTGGCGCATTTCCGCTACCTGGAGCTGGCGGTAGGGCCGGGCGTGTTCATTCCCCGGCCTGAGACGGAATCGGTGGTCCAGCTGGTCATCGACCATGTCAAGGGCATCCCGTCACCCAGGATCGTCGATCTGGGAACCGGGTCTGGTGCAATCGCCGGCTCCATCGCGCATGAAGTGCCCGGAGCCGAGGTGCACGCCGTCGAATTCAGCCCCTTCGCCCACGCCTGGGCGGCGAAAAACCTCGCCCCCTTGGGCGTCCATCTCGTGCTGGGGGACCTGCGCAACGCCCTGCCGGAGCTCAACGGAACGTTCGACGTCGTGGTTTCAAACCCGCCGTACATCCCTGCCGAGGCCATTCCCAACGAGCCCGAAGTTGCGCTTCATGATCCGCCCGAGGCGCTGTACGGCGGGGGAGCGGACGGCATGGAACTTCCGACGGCGGCAGCGGCCTCCGCTGCCCGGCTGCTGCGCCCGGGCGGCTACTTCGTCATGGAACATGCGGAGGTCCAGGCCGGCTGGATCGCGGCCATGATGGGCCGCGCAGGGAAGTGGAGCAGGATTACGACGCATCTGGACCTCAACGGCAAGGAGCGCGCCACCAGCGCCGTGCTCGCGGATCCAGACCTTACGGAATGAAAGAATAGGCCAGTGACCACAACCTATAACTGCAGTACGGACGATCAGCGCGCCCTGGGACTGGAGCACGCCCAGCGTGCCATCAGCGAGAAAAAGTGCGTGGTGTTCCCGACGGATACGGTCTACGGGATCGCTGCCGACGCGTTTTCGCCGCAGGCTGTCACCATGCTCCTGGTATCCAAGGGGCGCAGCCGCACCATGCCCCCGCCGGTGCTGATCCCGCGCATCAACGCCCTGGACGGACTGGCCACGGACGTCCCCGCGGACGCCCGGAAGCTTGCCGAAGCGTTCTGGCCAGGCGGCCTGACCCTGATCCTGCATGCCCAGCCGTCACTGGACTGGGACCTCGGTGAAACCAAGGGAACCGTTGCGCTGCGGATGCCCGCCGACGATATCGCCCAGGAGCTGTTGACCCTCACCGGGCCGCTGGCTGTGTCCTCCGCCAACCGTACGGGGCAGGCTCCTGCTCAGACCGCCGCAGCCGCCCGGGAGCAGTTGGCCGACTCCGTGGAGGTCTACCTTGAGGGCGGTTTCCGGCCCGCCGAAGGCGAAGCCGCAGTGCCTTCAACGATCGTGGACGCCACCGGGCCCCGGCTGCGGGTGGTGCGCAACGGCGCCGTAAGCCTTGACCAGCTGCGCGAGCATGTTCCCGGTGTGTTGGGGCTCGGGGAGATTCCAATGGCCGAGGAGGAACCGGCGGAGGAAGAACCGGTAGTTGCGGAACCGGCGTCCGTTCCCGCCCCGGAGGCGTCCGGCGCCTCCGGGTCATCCGTGGTGGAGCCGGCGACGCCCGACTCCGACACGCCGGCCGGGAACCCGCAGCCTTGATGACTTTGGAGCGCCAGCAGATTCCGGTACTGGAGGTCGACGCCACCCCGCTGCGGGTTCCCGAGCTGGTGGAGGAACTCAGCCGCTACATCCAGGACGGATCCACCCGGACCGTCCTTGGCCACAACCTGCACAGCGTCACCCTCACGCTGTCCGACGACGGCTTCCGGAACCTGTACGAGCGCAGCGACGTGGTGCTCCTTGACGGCGCCCCCGTGCTCTGGCTGTGGGGGAGGACCGGCAACGCCGAAGGCCCCGTCATGGATTACCGGCTGGGTTCGACGGACTGGCTTCCGGCACTGGACCAGGTGCGGGGCCTGGAGCGGATCGCCGTGGTGGGCGCCGGCGCGGAAGCCAACGCAGGAGCGGTCAGCAGGCTGCAGGCAATAGTCCCCGGCGCGCGTGTCACTGGTTTCCCGGGTGCAGGCTGGGACGCGGAGCTGGAGGAAGCAGCAGTTGCATGGCTCCACCGTGAGCAGCCGCAGCTGGTCCTGCTGGGCCTGGGTATGCCGCTGCAGGAGGAAGTCCTCCAGCGCAGGCTCCGTTCGTTGCCGCCCGCCGTCTACTGTGCCGTGGGCGGCGCCATCGAGCAGTTGGCAGGAATCCAGAAACTCGCCCCCCGCTGGCTGGGCCGGCTTGGGCTGGAGTGGGCCTGGCGGCTGCTCCTGCATCCCAAGCGGGTGGCGTACCGCGTGTTCGGCGAGCCGTGGGTCCTGCTGTGGCTCCTTGCCGCCCGGCGGCTGAAGCGCCGGGCGTGACGCCGGAACTGTAGTCCGGAGCTAGAACTTCTGGTCCTCCAGCGGCGCAAAGCCCTTGCCCCGAAGGCCCTTGCTGAACGATGCGGCCCAGCCAAGGAACCCGGCAAGGTCGCGGCGCTGGAGGAAGTAGCCCAGGTAGCCGCCGACGTCGGCCACCAGCGAGCGGACCCGGAAATAGCGGCGGATCAGGTAGCCGCGGTTCCGGTAGTAGTAGTACCGCTTGAAGGCGGATTCCGGAACAATGACGTGCCAGCGGGCTCCGAAGACATGCTGCGTCTCTGAAAATGCATGCGGGTGGGTGATGGCCGTGGTTGTCACCGTTCCGAACCGGATCCCGGCCTTGCGCAGCCGGATGGTGAAATCCACTTCGTCACCGCGGATGAAGAGGCGCATGTCGGGCAGCCCCACCTTGAAGAAAACATCGGAGCGGATCAGGGCGCCGTTGAAAAAGTGCCCGTCATTCGGCAGGAAACCACGTTTTTCCACCTCTGCACGATCGTGGGTGACCTTGCCGTCCAGGCGGAAGAAAAAGGACAGCCGGTCCGGATGGCCAGGCGCTGTCACCAGCGGGACCACTGCCTCAAGGTCGCGTGCCTCAGCCTCGCGCAGCAGTGTGGCGAGGCATTCGGGATCAGCCGGCTCGGCGTCGTCGTCCATCATCCAGATCCAACGGGCGCCGCTTGCCACTGCCTTCAGTGCGGCGAGGGCGAATCCACCCGCCCCGCCGAGGTTGGCTTCGGAGCGGACGTAGTCAACATTGGCGTGTCCTGCGGCGACATCCCTGGCCGGGACGGTACCGCTGTCCACCAGGCAGATTGTGTCCACCGCGGCGGTCTGGGCGTTGATGGAATCCAGCAGCACGGCCAGTTCCCTGGGCCGGTCGAAGGTCACGGCGGCGACTGCAATACGGGGTGTCATGGGGGTCCTTTCAGCATGGCTGTCAGGGATTTCCCCGCTCGTAATGCGCCCGTGTGGCGCGAAGCCATGAAGCCGGTGGCGCTAGTATCTTTGACTAGAGTCCACTGTAATACAGCCCTGTAAGGCACCGCGTCCACGTAAAAACGCACTGCCTGCTGCGCGCTCGGCGACGGAGAAGTTTCATTTATCGAAGAACAGATTCCCGGCCCGTGAGCCCACCCACCACCAGGCAAAGGCCAACGCCGGTGCCCTGCTTCACCACCACACCTGAAATGACCAGCACCCCATGATCATGTACCTGCTCATGGGCCTGACGGCTGCCGTCGTGTCCTACGCCGCCACCTGGGCCGCCCGCGTGGTGGGCCACCGGCTCGAGCTGCACCTGCCCATCCGCAGCCGCGACATGCACTCCACCCCTGTTTCCCGGCTCGGCGGCGTGGCCATCTTCCTCGGCATCATGACGGCGCTGATCGTGGCAAGCCAGTCCTTCTTCGTCAAGGACATCTACCGCAACAACTTCTCGCCGTGGGGCGTCCTCGCGGGAGCGGCCGTGATCGTCCTGGTCGGCGTAGCGGATGACCTGCTGGACATCCGGTGGTGGGTCAAGCTCATCGGCCAAAGCGCAGCCGCCCTGACCGTAGCGGTCTGGGGAGTCCAGATGACCGTCGTGCCCTGGGTGCCGGAGCCCATCTACCTGGAGAACGAAACAATCCGGGTAGTGCTGACAGCCGGGCTGATCGTCACCACCATGAACGCGTTCAACTTCATCGACGGTCTGGACGGCCTGGCCGCCGGAGTGGCCATCATCGGCGGCACCGCTTTCTTCTTCACGGCCTACTGGGTCCACCGGAACGCAGTACTGCTGGACTACTCGGACCTTGCCACCCTCATCACGGCGGTCCTCGTGGGAAGCTGCCTGGGTTTCCTGCCCCACAACTGGTTTCCCTCGAAGATCTTTATGGGGGACTCCGGCGCCATGCTGATAGGGCTGCTGATGGCATCCGCCGGTGTTGTCTCCACCGGCCAGATCACCTCCGGGCTCTACGACCGGGTCAACGGTATCTCCACCGTGATTCCCATCCTGCTGCCGTTTGCCGTGCTCTTCCTGCCGCTGCTGGACCTGGGCCTTGCGGTGGTGCGCAGGACTGCCCGCGGCCGGTCGCCGTGGTCCGCGGACCGGGGCCACCTGCACCACAAGCTCCTGGACATCGGCTACTCGCACCGGACCGCCGTCATCCTGATGTATCTCTGGACCGGCGTCCTGTCCTTCGGCGGCCTCGCGTTCGCCATCTTTCCCTGGCAGATTGTCCTCTCGGTGGACCTGTTCGCCACGCTGGTCATGGGACTTGTCACCGCCTGGCCCTACCTTGCCCGCAGGGGCGAAGAATCGCAGGCGTAATGCCGTGCGGAAACATTTCTATCTCGTGTAGAATTTGAGGGCAGCCCAAGCTGCCCCTCACACACCTGCCAATTGGCTGACTGCCTCTTGGTGCCGACGATTGGGATCGACATGACCTCCAACGCCGAGTCCGGACCTGCGTCCGGCCACGGACACGTTGGTGCTTCCGGTCCCACGCGGTCCCTCTGGCTGCATCTGTTGAAACTCAGTTCCGCGGCCTCCGCTGCGGGCCTGGCGCTGTGCGCAGTTCCTGCGGCGCTGCTGGATGGAGCGGGGGGTGCCCTTTCAAGTTCCGCAGGCGGCCTGCTGGTGATGCTGTTCTTCGGAATCAGCCTCCTGGTGGGGCACTTCGTGGGGCGGAGCAATCCGTCCGGGGCCATCGGGGTATTCGTGGCCACCTACTTCATCAAGGTTGTGGGCTTCGCCGCCGTCCTGTTCGTCGTCGGCGCACCCCAATGGCTGCACGCCCGCTGGTTCGTGGCCGGGGCCGTCACCGCCGTCGTCTTATGGCAGGCCGCAGAAATCTTTGGTTTCAGCAAAGCCCGCCTCCAGATCTACAACGATCCAGAACCCAAGGAAACTCCTGATGCGTGATCCGAAGAAGCCCGGCAAGGCCCCTAGTGGCAGCCGCGCATCCGGCAGCTCCGCCCCAGGTGTATCCGGGGACAACTCCGACGGCGGATACAACGCCGGAATGGCTGTCTTCAGCTACATCATTGGCGGGATCATCGTCTGGAGTTTGATAGGGTGGGGACTGGATTATCTGTGGGGAACGCGCTGGATTGTGCTCGCAGGCGCTCTGCTTGGAGCCGTCGGAGGTTTTTACCTTTCCCACATGCATGGCCTCACCAGTTCTCGCAAAAATACTGGCGAGCGTCCTGCTGCCAGCGGGCCGTCCAAGGACGGCGACAGTAATGCCAAATAATTTCACAGGGGGAACAGCAAGCCGTCAGGCTGCCGGTCCCCGCCCAACGCCCAATGATGGACACTGCAGAGAGGAAACGCGTTGATCGCGCTTGCGCTCCCGGCCCAAGATTCAGGAGAGTTCGCTCCTCCTGGAATTAACGAAATGCATTTGCCGGCAATCCTGCCGTGGGGTGCCGCAGAAGGATTCTCCAAGCAGATGCTGCTGGTCCTCCTCTCTGTCGTCATTATCGGCGCTTTCTTCGTGCTCGCCGCACGTAAGCAGCAGCTGGTTCCCGGCAAGCTCCAGTTCGCCGGCGAGGCCGCCTACGGCTTCGTCCGCAACGGAATCGCCAAGGACATCATCGGCGGCAGGGACTTCATCAAGTACGTCCCGCTGCTGTTCAGCCTGTTCTTCTTCATCCTGGTGAACAACATCTACGGTGCCATCCCGCTCATCCAGCTCCCCACGTTCTCGCACGTTGGCGGCGCCTATGTGCTGGCAGGCATCGTCTACGTCACCTGGATCGCCATCGGCATCAAGAAGAACGGACTGCGCTACTTCAAGCTGGCCACCGTACCGTCCGGTGTTCCCTGGTTCATCCTTCCGATCGTGATTCCGATCGAGATCATCTCCAACTTCCTGGTCCGGCCCGTGACGCACAGCCTCCGTCTGTTCGCCACCATGCTCGCAGGACACCTCATCGTGATGATCGCCGGTTCCGGCATCGAGTACCTCGTGATGCAGGAGAACATCCTGCTCAAGGGAACGTCGGTCCTGGTTCTTGCAGGCGCCATCGCCATGTACATGCTTGAAGCCCTGATCATGGTCCTGCAGGCCTACGTCTTTACCCTGCTGACTGCGATCTACATCGAAGGCGCGCTTCACGCCGACAGCCACTAGGCACCGCCCCGCGGCGGACGCCGCCAGGCACACACAGACTTCCCCTCACGGGGAAAGAGCAACCCAAACAACCTGCCACATGGATGGCATCTTGAAAGGAAGAAAAATGGAAGGCAATCTCAACCTCGTAGGTTACGGTCTGTCCGCAATCGGCGGTGGTATCGGTGTTGGCCTCGTATTCGCTGCCTACATCAACGGCGTCGCACGCCAGCCGGAAGCACAGCGCGTGCTGCAGCCGATCGCATTCCTCGGCCTTGCACTGACCGAAGCCCTCGCCATCCTCGGCCTGGTCTTCGCCTTCGTTCTCTAGTCCTAGAGCGAAGCGAACTTTCAGAACCGAGTAGAAAAGGACGGGTGAAATATGAATCAGCTGATCATCTCAGCCGCCACTGAGGGCGAAGTCAACCCCCTGGTTCCCAACGTCTGGGAAATGGGCGTTGTCCTCGTGGGCTTTGCCATCCTCATGTTCATCGTGGTCAAGTTCGTTGTCCCGATGTTCGAAAAGACCTTCGCCGAGCGTGCCGAGGCCATCGAAGGCGGCATTGCAAAGGCTGAAAAGGCCCAGGCTGAGGCGTCTGCTGCACTCGAAGAGTACAAGCAGCAGCTGACCGACGCCCGCACCGAAGCCAACCGCATCCGTGAGGAAGCCCGCGCCGAAGGTGCCCAGATCCTTGCGGATCTCAAGGAGAAGGCAGCTGCAGAGTCTGCCCGCATCACTGCGCAGGCCCACGCACAGATCGAATCCGAGCGCCAGGCGGCCGTTGTGTCCCTGCGTTCAGAGGTGGGCACCCTGGCCACTACCCTCGCCGGACGCATCGTGGGCGAATCGCTCAACGACGATGACCGTGCAGCGCGGGTTGTGGACCGCTTCCTGGCAGATCTGGAGACCCAGAACGCAGGTGCAGCTAAGTAATGGCAGGCGTATCGAGCGAATCGCTGGCAACAGCCCTGGCTGCGTTGGAAGCAAAGCTTCCGACGGCGTCGCTGCAGCTGGCAAAGGAACTCTTCGGAATTCTGGGAATGGTGGACAGCTCGGCTGGCTTGCGCCGCGCCCTGACTGACCCGTCCCGCTCCGGCGACGAGAAGTCGGCGCTGGTCAGGCAGCTGGTTGGCGGAAAAGTCTCCGCTGATGCTGCAGAGATCGCGGGCGGACTGGCCAGTTCACGCTGGGCATCGGCGCGGGATATCGGCGATGCACTCGAGACTCTTGCCGCAACGGTGGTCATTTCCGTTGCTGAAAACAAGTCGGCCGTTTCTGCCTCCGGAATCACTGGCCTGGAAGAGCTGGAGAATGACCTGTTCTCCTTCAACCAGGCTGTTGCCTCCAGCCACGAGGTACAACGTGCTCTGTCCGAGCCACAGGCCAGCGGAGCCGCCAAGGCTACGCTCGCCGAGAAGCTGGTGCCCGGCGTCAGTGAGGAAGCAAAAGTCCTCATCACACAGGCCGTCACCCAGCCCCGCGGCATCAAGCCCACCCGGCTCGTGCAACGGTTCGCCGAACTGGCGGCCAAGCGGCAGCAGCGCTGGATTGCAACGGTCAGCGTGACCCGTCCCCTGACGCAGACGCAGCTTGCACGCCTCCAGGCGGGCTTGAATGCCATGTACGGACGGGAACTGAAGGTCAACATCAACGTTGACCCGGCACTCATTGGCGGCATCCGCGTCCAGATTGGTGACGAAGTGCTCGACGCTTCGGTCCTCACCAGGCTGGGCCAATTGCAGCGCCAGCTGGCCGGCTAGCCGGACAAGCACAACCCAACTGATAGAAACCCCGGTCACCTTAACGGTGATCACAAAACAGGAGAGCAGGGACTGCAGATGGCCGAATTGACCATCAACGCCGACGACGTCCGTAATGCGCTGAACGAGTTCGCGGCGTCCTACGAACCCGGAAACGCAGAACGCGTAGAGGTCGGCCGCGTAACCACCGCTAGTGACGGCATCGCCCGTGTTGAGGGCCTTCCCTCGGTCATGGCGAACGAGCTGCTGCGCTTCGAGGACGGCACCCTGGGCCTGGCCCAGAACCTCGACGTCCGCGAAATCGGCGTTATCATCCTCGGTGACTTCACCGGCATCGAAGAAGGCCAGGAAGTCCACCGCACCGGACAGGTTCTGTCCGTTCCCGTGGGCGACGCCTTCCTTGGCCGCGTTGTCGACCCGCTGGGCGTGCCCATCGATGACCTCGGCGACATCAAGGCCGAGACCACCCGTGCCCTGGAGCTCCAGGCGCCCGGCGTGACCCAGCGCAAGTCGGTGCACGAGCCGATGCAGACCGGACTCAAGGCAATCGACGCCATGATCCCGATCGGCCGCGGCCAGCGCCAGCTGATCATTGGTGACCGCCAGACCGGCAAGTCCGCCATCGCGATCGACACCATCATCAACCAGAAGGCCAACTGGGCTTCCGGCGATGTGACCAAGCAGGTCCGCTGCATCTACGTGGCAATCGGGCAGAAGGCGTCCACCATCGCCGCCATCCGCCAGACCCTCGAGGACAACGGCGCACTGGAGTACACCACCATCGTGGCGTCTCCCGCTTCGGACCCCGCAGGCTTCAAGTACCTGGCACCGTACGCCGGTTCGGCCATCGGCCAGCACTGGATGTACGGCGGCAAGCACGTCCTCATCGTGTTCGATGACCTGTCCAAGCAGGCCGAGGCTTACCGTGCAGTGTCGCTGCTGCTGCGCCGCCCGCCGGGACGCGAAGCCTACCCGGGCGACGTCTTCTACTTGCACTCCCGCCTCCTGGAGCGTTGTGCAAAGCTGTCCGACGAACTGGGTGCCGGTTCCATGACGGGCCTGCCGCTGATCGAGACCAAGGCGAACGACGTTTCCGCCTACATCCCGACCAACGTCATCTCCATCACCGACGGCCAGATCTTCCTCCAGTCCGACCTCTTCAACGCCAACCAGCGCCCCGCTGTTGACGTGGGTGTCTCGGTGTCCCGCGTGGGCGGTGCCGCACAGGTGAAGTCCATGAAGAAGGTCTCCGGTACGTTGAAGCTGGACCTGGCCCAGTACCGCGACATGCAGGCATTCGCCATGTTCGCCTCGGACCTGGACGCCGCATCCCGCCAGCAGCTGACCCGTGGCGCCCGCCTGATGGAACTGCTCAAGCAGGGCCAGTACTCACCGTTCCCGGTTGAGAACCAGGTTGTTTCCATCTGGGCCGGCACCAACGGTTACCTGGACGACGTTCCGGTTGAGGACATCAGCCGCTTTGAGGGCGAGTTCCTGGACCACCTGAGCCGCAAGTCCTCGATCCTCACCACGCTGGCGCAGACCAACGTGCTGGATGACGACACCGCAGCAGCTCTGAAGTCGGCAATCATCGACTTCAAGAAGGGCTTCTTCGGCGAAGGCGACAACCACCTGGTAGGCGCTGGCCACGAGGAACACGACGCCATCTCCGAGGGCGACGTTGACCAGGAAAAAATCGTCAAGCAGAAGCGCTAATTCCACTGACCGGGTCAGCCGGGCCGCAAGGGCCCGGCTGACCCGGTCTACGGAATGTTAGGAAAGGATAAGTATGGGAGCCCAGATCCGGGTCTACCGCCAGAAGATCAGCTCGACCACGTCGATGCGCAAGATCTTCAAGGCGATGGAACTGATCGCTACCTCGCGCATCGGCAAGGCCCGTGCGCGCGTAGCAGCTTCACTGCCTTACGCGAACGCGATCACGCGCGCCGTTTCTGCTGTCGCCAGCCAAAGCGAAATCGACCACCCGCTGACCACTGAGCCGGAGCAAATCCGCCGCGCCGCCGTCCTGGTAATCACCTCGGACCGTGGCCTGGCTGGTTCCTACTCCGCGAGCGTGCTCAAGCAGGTGGAGGGTCTCAATGAGCTGCTCCACGCTGAAGGCAAGGAAGTCAAGACGTACCTCGTTGGACGCAAGGCGCAGGCCTACTTCGAATTCCGGAACCGTGAATACGCACGGGTCTGGACCGGAGGCACCGACGCACCCGAGTTCACAACCGCGCGCGAGGTCGGCGAAGCACTGCTGGCCGATTTCGCTACCGATTACGAAGAGGGCGGCGTGGACGAGATCCACGTGGTGTACACCCGCTTTAAGTCCATGGTTACCCAGGAGCCCACGGTCATCCGCCTGCTTCCGCTGGAAGTAGTGGAAGAACAGGCAGCTTCTGAATCTGACCTGTTGCCGCTGTACGAGTTCGAGCCGGAAACCGAGCGGGTTCTTGACGCTCTGCTGCCGCGCTACATCGAATCACGCATCTTCGCGGCCATGCTGCAGGCAGCGGCTTCCGAGCTCGCTGCACGCCAGCGGGCCATGAAGTCCGCAGGCGACAACGCCACGGACCTCATCAAGAAGTACACGCGTCTGCGCAACACGGCCCGCCAGGCTGAAATTACGCAGGAGCTTTCCGAAATTGTTGCCGGCGCCGACGCTCTCGCGTCCTAGCCTGCACCACCTTCGGATCCGCTGGACCTGCACCACAGATAAACTTAACCCCACGCCATCTACTGAGTGAAGTGAGAGAGATGACTGCCACTGCTACCGAACACGTAGCCGCAACGTCCGGTGCCACCGGCCGCATTGCGCGCGTAATCGGCCCGGTTGTCGACGTCGAATTCCCGGCTGACGCAATCCCGTCCATCTACAACGCACTCACCACCGAGATTACTCTCAACGGTGAGACCAAGACCATCACGTTCGAGACCTCCCAGCACCTGGGCGACAACCTCGTTCGCGCCATCTCCCTGCAGGCGACTGACGGACTTGTCCGCGGTACGTCCGTGGTGGACAGCGGTGCCCCGATCTCCGTCCCCGTTGGGGACGGCGTCAAGGGCCACATCTTCAACGTCCTGGGCCAGCCCCTGGATGTTGCCGAATCGGAACTGCAGATCAGCGAACGCTGGCCCATCCACCGCAAGGCTCCGAGCTTCGCTTCCCTCGAAGGCTCCACCGAGATGCTGGAAACCGGCATCAAGGTCATCGACCTCCTCACCCCGTACATCAAGGGTGGAAAGATCGGCCTGTTCGGCGGCGCCGGCGTGGGCAAGACCGTTCTGATCCAGGAAATGATCACGCGTGTGGCCCGCAACTTCGGTGGTACCTCGGTATTCGCCGGTGTTGGCGAGCGTACCCGTGAAGGTAACGACCTCTGGGTTGAAATGGAAGAGGCAGGCGTCCTCAAGGACACCGCCCTTGTGTTCGGCCAGATGGACGAGCCGCCGGGAACGCGTCTGCGCGTCGCCCTGTCTGCGCTGACCATGGCGGAATACTTCCGCGATGTGCAGAACCAGGACGTGCTGCTCTTCATCGACAACATCTTCCGCTTCACGCAGGCAGGTTCCGAGGTTTCCACCCTCCTCGGCCGCATGCCTTCGGCTGTGGGCTACCAGCCCAACCTGGCAGACGAGATGGGCCTCCTCCAGGAGCGCATCACGTCCACCAAGGGCCACTCCATCACCTCGATGCAGGCCATCTACGTTCCCGCAGATGACTACACCGACCCGGCGCCGGCAACCACCTTCGCACACCTCGACGCGACCACGGAACTTTCCCGTGAAATCGCCTCCCGTGGTCTGTACCCGGCCGTTGACCCGCTGACGTCGACCTCCCGAATCCTGGACCCCCAGTACATCGGCAAGGACCACTACAACACGGCTGTCCGCGTGAAGCAGATCCTGCAGAAGAACAAGGAACTCCAGGACATCATCGCCATCCTCGGCGTTGATGAACTCTCCGAAGAGGACAAGATCGTCGTGTCGCGTGCACGCCGCATCCAGCAGTTCCTCTCGCAGAACACCTACACCGCCAAGCAGTTCACCGGCGTTGAAGGCTCCACGGTTTCCATCAAGGACACCGTTGAAGGCTTCTCGGCCATCTGCGACGGCGAACTCGACCACATCGCGGAGCAGGCGTTCTTCAACGTCGGCGGCCTCGATGACGTTGAGCGCCAGTGGGCCAAGATCCAGGAACAGACCAAGTAATATGGCTGAGCTTGAGGTTGAGATTGTCGCAGCGGACCACTTCGTGTGGTCCGGAGCGGCCAAGATGGTCAAGGCCCGCACCAGCGATGGTGAAATCGGAATCCTGCCCGGCCACTCGCCCCTGCTGGCGATCCTGGCCGAAGGTGAACTGGCCATCCAGCCGGTTTCCGGGGACCGTATTGCCGTAGATGTTGACGGCGGATTCTTCTCCGTCGACAACGACCGCGTGGTTATTGTTGCTGACAACGCCCACCTGGGCGGCTCGGCTACCGCTGGGATCCGCTAGCACCACCTTGATGGACGCTCCGAGTCTTCCGTTCATCGCCATGGCAATCGCTTTCGGATTGCTGATCTTTGCACTGTGCCTTCTGGGGGTGCGCCGCTTCAACCTGCGGCGTGCCCTCGGCACGGTGGACGCCTCCATCTGCATGGCTGGAAACAGCTGGCGGATGGGGGTTTGTCGTTATCAGGACAACGACCTTGAGTGGTTCAGGCTGCTCTCGTTGAGCGTCCGGCCCAAGCACAAGTTCAAGCGGCATTCCCTTGAACTCCTTGGCCGGCGCAAACCCACGGAGGCTGAGGCAGTCAAGGTCCAGCCCGACGTCGTGATTGTCGAACTCCGCTACGAAGGCCAGGACTTCCGGCTCGCCATGAAGTTCGACGCCTATACGGGACTGTCCTCCTGGCTGGAGGCCGGCCCGGTCATCGGCGTGGGGACCTGGCGCTAACCGGCGTGGACTGGCTTTTTGGCGTCCGGCTCACCGACGGCCCGCTCTATTGGGCAATCCTGGTCCTCGGCCTGGCGGGGGCCGCCTACCTCGTGCTGCCTCCTCCGCACAGCGCGGGCAGGAGTTGGATCCTTCGGCTTATCACCGCCGCCGCTGCCGCTTTCGCCCTGGTGATCACGGTTCACTGGGCCCTCATCAACGTCTTCTCCGTCTTCCCGGAAAACATTCCTGACGCTGTCCTGCTGTGGGTGGTCCCCGCCGTTGGTGCCGTGCTCCTGGTGCTGATGCGCCTGCCGAGGAGCAGTTGGCGGCGCCGGGGGACCGGGATCGCCGCGGCTCTGCTGGTGGTCGCCCTGTCGTCAGTCCAGATCAATGCCTACTTCGGGCTCAACCGGACCATCAGCGACCTGCTGGGCACCGCGTTGTCCCGTATCCCCACGCTGGAGCCGGCCCTTATGCACCAGGCCGGCGGGTCCGACGGCGTCCCCCTCCAGGGCTGGAGCCCGCAGGGTGCGTTGCCGGCAGGGGGAGTCCTTCGCAGGTCAGCGATCCCGGGCACCGCTTCAGGGATGAACACCCGCGAAGCGTACATCTACCTGCCCCCCGCCTATTTCGCCCCCAACCGCCCCGCGCTTCCCGTGCTGGTCCTCATTGCCGGGCAGCCCGGTGGCCCTGCAGACTGGCTGACCGGCGGTTCGCTCCAGGGCCACATGGATTCTTTTGCCGCCTCCCATGGCGGGCTGGCGCCCGTGGTGGTGGTCCCGGACCCGAACGGCTCCCAATCCGCCAACACGATGTGCATGGACAGCCGGATAGCCCGCGCGGACACATACCTGTCCCAGGATGTGACCCGGTGGATCAGCGACACCCTCACCGTGGACAGCAACCACAGCCGCTGGGCTGTTGGCGGATTCTCCTTCGGCGGCACCTGCGCGGTGCAGATGGCCACGAGGCATCCCGACCTGTTTCCCGCTGCGCTGGCCTTCTCGGCAGAGGCCGAACCCGCCATCGCCAAGGAACGGCAGAAGACCATCGAAGGATCCTTCCCCGGGGATCCGGAAGCGTTCAACCGGCAGACCCCGCTGGGCATCATGAAGCAGCAACGGTTTGACGGCAGTCTCCTGTACCTGACTGCCGGGCAGGATGACCCGGAGTTCGTTGCCTACCTGCGCACACTGGCGGCTGCGGCGAAGGACGCGGGCTTCGATGTCCGCGCTTACGAAGTGGAGCACACGGGCCATTCGTGGGACACGTCGTCGCGGCGTTTCGCGGATGCGCTGCAGCTCCTGGCCGACAGATGGGGGCTGCAGAAGTGAGCGCCGAGAGGCAGGTCCGGACCGCTGCCCTTGCGTGGGACACCGTGGGGCGCCCGGCGCTGTTCCGTGCACTGGGCTCATTGAAGTCGGTGCCCTTCTCGCTGACGGTCCTTGCCCTGTTCCTGGGAGCCGGGGCGGTCACCGGCAGCTACCTGGCCGGACCGCCTGAACACTTGCTGGAGCTGGCCGGGGTCAGTGGCCCGGGGCTCCGTTCCGGCCACTGGTGGTCACTGTTCACCAGCCTCTTTTTCGCCACCAACCCCCTGGCGTACCTGGCAGCCTCCTTCATGATCGTCGTTCTGCTGGGGCTTGCGGAGCGGAAACTGGGATGGCGCGCCGCCGCGGTGCTGTTCTTTGGCGGACAGTTCGCAGCCGTCACGCTGTTCCTGCTGATTACCCAGCTGGCCGCATATGCCGGCGACGGGTGGCTGGACCGGATGGCGGACGACATCCTCATCGGACCCTACGGGCCGGTCCTTGCTGCCGGCATGGCGGGGAGCGCGCGGCTGCCGGTGCTGTGGCAGCGGCGGCTCCGGACAGCGGTGGTGTCCATTTCGCTCCTGCTGGTCCTGTACGTGGGGCATGCCGAAACCGTCATCGGCCTGCTGGGGGCGCTCCTTGGCCTGCTGGTCGGGTGGTGGATCCAGGGTGACCAGGGCCAGCTGCACCGGCACCGCTCCACAGGCCGCGAAACCCGGAACCTGCTCGCCCTTACTGTGGCCGTTTTCGCTGTAGGCCCCATCCTTACGGGGATTGCACGGGCGCCCACCGGACCGCTGGCGCTGCTGCGGGACGTGGTCCTCAACCCGATGCCCACGCTGGGGCAGCTGGCATTCAACTGCGGGGCAACCGTTGAAGCCTCGTGTCTGGAAGCGGGCCGGGCCGGGTTCGCTGGCCCCTTTGGCCTGGCGTTGGCCGTGGTTCCGGTGGTCCTGTTGCTGATCTGTGCCGACGGGATGCGCCGCGGCCGGAGGCTCGCGCTGAACATAGCCATCGCCATCCAGCTGGCCGTGACAGCGCTGGCTGCCGTGTACCTGGCGCTGTTCGCGCTGGTCCCGTCACGCCCGCAGGGCCCGCAGGCGGCACCCATGGGGTCGGCCTTCGCCCACGTGCTTCCGCTCGTCGTCGTGCCCCTGCTGCTGGCTGTGGTCCTCTGGCTCAACCGGCGGCAGTTCAGGGTGCAGACGATGCCAACTGCCCGGCGGACGCTGGCTGTGGTGGTTGGCGGTTGCTGGGCCCTGCTGGCGGGCGGCTACGCCGCAGCCTGGTTCTGGTCGGACGGTCTGGCACGCGACGGCGGGCTGCTGGGCCTCTTCGCGGAACTGGCCCGGCAGTATGTCCCGGTTCCCATTCCGCAGCACTACCACCGCGTGTTTGCTGACCGGAACAGCGTGGAAGCTGTCCTCTTTGCCTACTCCGGGCCCGTTTTCTGGGTGGTCGCGCTTGCTGCAGTGTGGTGGGCGCTCATCGGCGGGCACTACGGCCACGATTCCGGCCGGCAGGACCGGTCGCGGGCCCGGGAACTGCTGCACCAGGGCGGTGGCCCGCTGTCATGGATGGCGCTGTGGGAACCCAATACGTATTGGTTCAGCCCCGACGGACAGGGAGCCGTGGCCTACCAGCAGCACGGCAGCGTGGCGCTGACCCTGGGCGGCGCCTTCGGGCCCCGGCAGGCGCAGCAGGCAGCCACCGAGGGATTCCTGGCGCACTGCCGCAGCCACGCGCTCATTCCCGCGCTGTACTCCTGTGACGATTCCGTGTGGCCTGCGCTGCGGGAACGCGGCTTCGCCAGGGTGGCCGTGGCGCAGGAAACCCGGCTGGCCATCCGCGAACTCGAGTTCAAGGGGAAGGAATGGCAAAACGTCCGGACCGCGCTGAACCGGGCGGCGAAGCTCGGCGTCGAGGCGGTCTGGGGCCCCTATCATGCACTGCCGGCGTCTCTGCGCTCCCGCCTGAACGAGGTGTCGGAGGAATGGGCGGCCAACAAATCCGTTCCTGAAATGGGCTTCACCCTTGGCGGGGTGGACGAACTCGACGACGAGGAAGTGCTGTGCTGCCTCGCGGTGGACGGCAACGGAACGGTCCACGGGGTGACCAGCTGGCTTCCGGTGTACGACGGCGGGCGGCTGGTCAGCAGGACACTTGACGTGATGCGTCGCGGTGCCGAAGGGTTTCCCGGCGTTATGGAGTTCCTGATTGCCTCCGCGGTGCTCGAGCTGCGCGACTCCGTGGAGGTCATCTCACTGTCCGGCTCTCCGCTTGCCAGCCGCCCCCAGGAGGCCCAGGAGTCCCGTGCCAAGGAGCCTGCCCACGCCAAGGACAACATCCAGGCAGACGGCCAGCCATATCCGCAGGCCGGTGAGGAAAGCGATACGGCAGGGGATGGTGCGCAGAACTTGGTCCGCATCCTGGACCTGGTGGGGCATGCCCTGGAACCGGTGTACGGCTTCCGTTCCCTGGCCGCCTTCAAATCGCGGTTCAAGCCCGAGTACCGGGCGCTGTACCTCTACTACCAGGACCCGCTGCACCTTCCCGCAATCGGCCGGGCCCTGACCCGGGCGTACCTGCCGGGGCTTTCCCTGCCGCAGGGCGCCCGCCTGGTGCGCAAATTGGTCAAGTAGGGCAATTCCAAAGCGTGGGAAAAGGCCGTCAAGCCGGTGATGGCACACCGCGCAACGGGGCTTAACAACAAATGATCCCCGGCAGAATTGCCGGGGATCATTTGTTTCGCTGAGAGCCGCGGACGGCTCAAAGGCGGGGGACTAGACCAGCGTTACGCCGGTAGCCTGGGGGCCCTTGGCGCCCTGGCCGATCTCGAACTGAACGCGCTGGTTCTCGTCGAGGGTCTTGAAGCCACCGGTCTGGATTTCCGAGTAGTGAACGAAGACATCGCCGTCGGAGTCATCCGGGGTAATGAAGCCGAAGCCCTTTTCAGCGTTGAACCACTTGACGGTTCCCTGTGCCATTTATTTCTCCTCATTGTGGAACTTTTTAAGATCGGCACACCTCGTGCCGGCCTTGGTCACTCCGCGAGAAGAATCCTGAATTACCCGCCCGAATTACGGACCGGTGTTGCAGGAGCTTCGCGCTCGCAACATGTCTTGCGAGCATGAAAAACACCTACACAAAGACTGAGACAAGAATTTCATGCCCGTTCCCGCAGGTCAACGGTTTGGACGTCGAAAGAAACAAAATTTAGGTAAAGACCGGGTTAAATGCCTCGTCAGGGGCGAATTCGGTAAAAGGCCCGAGGGATAGGTACTTCTAGAAGAGCCGGGATTCGCTGTCGTCAACGCCGCGCATCGCGTCATAATCCAGGGTGACGCAGTCAATCCCGCGGTCGTTGGCCAGCACCTTGGCCTGCGGCTTGATTTGCTGGGCTGCAAAGATCCCGCGGACGGGGGCCAGGAGCGGATCGCGGTTCAGAAGCTCGAGGTAGCGGGTCAGCTGCTCCACGCCGTCAATGTCGCCACGGCGCTTGAGTTCGATGGCCACGGTGGCTCCGTCAGCGTCGCGTGCCAGGATGTCCACCGGACCGATGGCCGTGAAGTACTCGCGGCGGATCAGCGAGTACCCGGTGCCCAGTGTTTCGATCTGTTCAGCCAGGAGCCGCTGGAGGTCTGCCTCCACGCCGTCCTTGATCAGTCCGGGATCAACCCCCAGATCGTGCGATGAGTCGCTGAGCTTTTCGTGGATGTTGATGATCAGCCGGTCATCGGTCTTGGCTGACTGGACGGTCCACTGCTCAACGACGCCCAGTTCGAGGTCCACGTCCTCCGGCGAGGAAACCCGGAGGGTAGCCGGCGGACTCATCCAGTTGAGCGGCTTGTAGGAGCCGCCGTCCGAATGGACGAGCACAGAACCGTCCGCCTTCACCAGCAGGAGCCTGGTGGCGAGGGGGAGGTGGGCTTTGAGCCGGCCAACATAATCAACGGAGCATCGGGCTATCACAAGTCGCACGCCGTACAGACTACCGTCTGCCGCTGCCCGGGCTGATTCCGACGGCGACGCTGCCGGCAATCGGGGCCGCGCGGCGACAGCGGGTGGCTGGGGCAGAATGGATGCATGCCGCGTTCCAACCGTCCCCGCCGTCCTGTCTCCGGCAAGGGTGCCGCTTCCGGCCGGATCGGTGGCAGGAAGGGCGGCGGCGAGGTGCCTGAACTTGACCTGGAACGGGCGCGGGCAGGCATCGCCCGGCGGGAGAGCGCGCCGGACGGTGAGTGGATGGTCCGCACCATGACCGCCAAAAACGCCGAGAAGACCTACATCTGCCCGGAATGCTCCACCGCGGTGCTGCCCGGCGTCGCGCATTTGGTGGTCTGGAAGGACGACCATCTCTTCGGGGCGGCAGCCGGCCTGGCGGAGCGGCGCCACTGGCACACCAACTGCTGGATGTCGCGCAGTTACCGCTACCGCTAAGTACCGCGAGCGGCCGGACCCCTGTTGTCGCTAAGCTGGCATGCATGACTTTTGATCCGGCGTCGTACGAATTCAGCTCCTCCGGCACCCCTGTTCCCATCCGGGCCTCCACGGTCCTGCCCGCGCGGCGCGAAAACGTGCAGCTGCAGACGGACGACGGACATACCCTGATCGGGGAACTGGCGCTGCCCGAATCAGGGCCGGTCCATGCCACGCTGATCACCCTTCATCCGCTGCCCACCCACGGCGGATTCATGGACTCGCATGTCTACCGCAAGGCCTCCTACCGTTTGCCGGCCCTGGCAGGCATCGCCGTGCTGCGGTTCAATACCCGCGGGACCGCCTCTCCGCATGGGACAAGCACCGGCACCTTCGAGGAGGGCATCGGCGAAAAGTACGACGTCGAGGCCGCCGTCCGCTTCGCCGTCGGGCGGGGCCTGCCCAACAGGTGGCTGGTGGGTTGGTCCTTCGGCACCGAACTGGCCCTGATGTACGGGGCAGTGGAACCGGTTGCGTCGCAGGTGGAAGGCGCGGTCCTCCTGTCACCGCCGCTGCACCGCGCCACGGACAAGCACCTGCAGCAGTGGGCTGAATCGGGCAAGCCCCTCACGGTCCTGGTGCCGGAGCACGATGACTTCCTGCAGCCGGCCGAGGCGGCGGAACGGTTCAGCCTGGTGCCCCAGGCGCGCGTGGTGGGCGTGGCAGGAGCCAAGCACCTGTGGGTGGGGGAGAAGTACGCTTCCCGGGTTCTGAACGAGATCGTCGACGAGGTCACCGAGGCAGGCTCCGGCGCTGCCGGGCTGCCGCAGGAGTGGGACGGGCCCGCCGCCACCGCGTCCGCCTAGGCGGACGGGCCGCTAGTGCTGGTCCTGCCTGACGATGTAGATCTCCCGGATCAGCAGCAGGACGGCGGCTGCCGTGGGAATGGCGATCAGGGCGCCCAGGACGCCCAGCAGGCTGCCGCCGGCGATGACGGAAATGACGGCAACGGCACCGGGCACTGCCACGGCCTTCTGCATGATGCGCGGCGAGATGAAGTAGGCCTCGAACTGCAGGTACGCGAAGTAGCAGATGCCGTAGATCGCGGCGGTCTGCCAGCCCTCCGTCAGCGAGACGAGCAGCACCACAATGCCTGCGATCATGCCGCCCACCAGGGGGATGAACGCGAGCAGGGCAACCACGAACGCGAGCAGCAGGGCGAACGGGATGCCCACGATGGACATCACGATGAAGGCGAACGTGGCGTTGAGCAGTGCCACGCAGGCCTGTCCGATCACGTAGTTTCCCACCGAACGGGTGATTTCCTCGGACAGGGCCTCCACCCGGTTGCGGCGGGAGCGCGGGGCCAGCCGGTATCCCCATTTCTTCATGGCAGGCAGTGCGGCCAGGAAGTACAGGCTCAGGACCAGCACAATCAGGGTGCCGAACAGGCCGTTGGCAACTGTGGATCCAAAGCCCACCACACCGCCGAAGATCCCGCCCACCGCGGCGGGGTCGTTGACGAACTTGTCCAGCTCTTCGGACACGCGGTCCCGCACCCCGAACTGGTCATCAAGGCTGCGGAAAAATTCGGAGTCGATGAAGTCCCGGATCCAGACCGGTGCCTGCTCCACAATTTCCGTCACCTGCTCCACGATGGTGGGGATCAGGGTGGCGAAAAAGCCGACGACGGCGCTGATCAGCACGGTGACCGAGACCAGGATGCCGGCCGGGCGGGGGATTTTGCGGTTCTCCAGCCAGCCCACCACCGGTTCCAGGCCGAGGGCGATGAACAGCGCCGCCACGATCCACAGCAGCAGCTGCGTGGTGTTGGAGCCGATCCAGTACACGAGCAGGGCAAGCCCCACGCCCACCGTTCCCATGAACCCGAGGTACAGGGGGTGCTGCGGCGACATCCGGGGGCCCGGGCGGCCGAACTGCGGCCGCACCTCGCTGTCAAGGTCAGCTTCATCCTCGCCGGCCTGGTGCTCCTGGACGTACTCAGGCGGCATTTCGAACCGGAGCCTCGGCTGCGCACCCGGCAGCGGCTGGCGAAGCCGCCGGGCCACCAGGCCAAGGGCGGACGCCGCGGAGCCTTTCCGGCGCACAGCTTCGGGTCCCGGGGGGACGGCAGCCGGAGGCTCCTGGCTTCGAGGATTCCCGTCTGCCGCGGAGGACTCGTCCGTCTTGTCAGTCACTGGTTTTTCGGGCCTGTTCCGTGCGTGGCACCGCGTCGGCGGGCCGGTGTGATGATCATCGCAAACACTATCAGCCGCCTTGTCAATAGCCGCGGAGGAGCCGCCGCCCGGGCCTGCTGCAGGCGGCTCACGGGCCGTCCATCCGGGGCCGTGGTAACAAAACGGTTACTATTGAAGGTAAACCCCCGCTGATGATAGGTGTTCCCTTGCGTTTAAAGACTGCAGTCGCACTCGTGCTGCTCGGCCTCCTGACACTTTTGGCCGGCATCGGCCAGAGAACCATCTGGGCCCCCTCCGAGACCTTCACGGCGTCCGCGCCGGCCGATGCCGCGGAGGCGCCGCTGACCGTCATTGACCAGAATCTGCGCACCCTTCACGGCGGCACCGTCAAGATCACCATCGAAGGTGACGGGAACTTCATGCTCGCCGCCGGCCGTCCCGATGACGTGGACGCCTGGGTGGGCCAGGCAGCCCACAACACCATCAGCGGCGTTTCCGAGGACGGCAAGTCGCTGCAGGTTGAGCATGCCGACGGCGAAGCCACGGCACCCAATCCGGCCGGCTCAGATCTCTGGGTTTCCACCGAGAACGCCAACGGCGAACTGGAGTACTCCTGGACCCCTCCGGCTGACGGCGACTGGACCCTCCTGCTCGCGTCCGACGGCACCAAGGCTGCTCCCGCCTCCGTGTCCATGACGTTCCCGAACGACACCTCCACTCCGTGGGCCATCCCGCTGATCGTCCTGGGCTCCCTGCTGATCCTCGGCGGCATTGCGCTGGCACTGCTCTCGGCCCACAAGCCCAACGGTGAAGGCGGAGGCGACGGCGCGGGCAGCGGCTTCGCCCAGCGTGCCCGTGCCAAGAGCGAGGCCCGGACGGCGTCGCGCGCCAGCATGGTGGCCGCCGGTATCACCGCAGCTGTCCTGGCGGGTACCGGTACTGCCGCGAACGCCGCGACACCCGCCCCCGAGCCCTCCGGCTCCTCATCGGCCGCCGCGCAGGAAGAGGCTGCGTCCCCGGTCCTGCTGGACGCCCAGTTCCGGCGCATCCTGGAACAGGTTTCCAGCGCTGCCGACGCCGGCGATGCGGCCAAGGATGCTGCACAGCTCAGCGAGCGCGTGGCCGGCACGGAACTGGAGGTCCGCACCCAGAACTACAAGATCCGCTCGCAGGTGGGTTCCTACGAGGCCCGGATGCCGGTACGGTCCACCAAGCTGCTCACCACGGTTGTCACCAGTGACCGCGACTGGCCCCGCTCGGTGCTGGCGGTCACGCAGGGCGACGGCAACGTGGTCCCGCAGCTGCTGACCCTGGTCCAGCAGTCACCCCGCGAGAACTACAAGCTGATGGAAACCACTCCGCTCCAGCCCGGCACCACCTTCCCCACGATCAGCCGCACGGGAACCGACACCCTGGCAGCGGGGGACAAGACCGGGCTCCTGTACAGCGGTGAAGAAGCCCTTTCCGGGCTGGCAGACCGCCTGACCACCCCAGACTCGGCCTTCAAGGACAAGCTGGTGGAAGGCGAGTCCTCGCCGTACATCGCTGACACGCTGTCCTACCAGGCTGAAGTGGTCAAGGCTGGCGAGAACGGCAACTTCTCCTTCACCCACAAGGTGGCTCCGGAAAGCACGGTTGTCTTCCGGACCGAAGACGGCGGCGCCCTGGTCCTGGGCCGGATCAACTTCAGCTTCGAGGGGACGCCCAAGGCGGCCGGCGACAAACTGACCATCGGGGACGACGCCGCAGCCCTGGCCGGCGGCAAGGAAACCACCACCGGAATGGTGCTCAGCTTCGCCGAATCCATGGCCGTGTATGTTCCGCCTGCAGGATCGACCGATCCCATGAAGCTCGTCGCGGCAACCCGCGGCCTGGTGGGGGCCAGCTTCAAGTAACCCGACTACCGCAGTACTTCCGGCAGCGGCCGGAGTGGCTAAAGTGGAAAGCATGAGTTCGCCAGCTTCCCGCCCTGTCCCTCCAGCCGCTGCCAGCCTGCTTAACCTGCGTGGCGCCGTCGACCTTTCCACCTTGAAACAGCGCCCTGCAGCGCCGGCCGCAACCGGAGTTCCTGCCGGGACAGGCGCGTCGGCCGGGAACGGGCCGGAGGGGGCGCAGGCCGGCGGGCCCGAGCTGAGGGTCGACGTCACCGAAGCCAACTTCCAGCAGCTCGTGGAGCTGTCCGCGCAGGTGCCCGTGGTCTTTGCACTGTGGGCCCCGTACTCGCCGGAATCCACCGGCATGCTGGAAACCCTGGACCGCGTGGTGGCAAGCTACGGCGGCCGGCTGGTCCTCGGGGCCGCAGACATCGACGCCTTCCCGCAACTGGCCCAGGCGTTCCAGGTGCAGGCCGTTCCCACCGCCGTCGCGGTCCTGAAGGGACAGCCTGTGCCGCTCTTCCAGGGCAGTGCCGACGAGCAGCAGGTGCGCAGCCTCTTCGACGAACTGTTGAAGGTGGCTGCCGCAAACGGCGTGACCGGCAGCCTGAACGCGGGTGCCGCGGGGGAACCGGAGCCCGCACCGCTGCCGCCCCTGCACCAGGCCGCCTTCGATGCCATCGAGGCCGGCGACTACGAGGCTGCCGCCGGTTTTTACCGGCAGGCGCTGAACGAGATGCCGTCGGACCATGACGCCAAGGCCGGGCTTGCCCAGGTTGAGCTCATGGCGAGGCTGCAGCCCCTGTCCGCCCAGGACAGTGAGGCGCTCCGTACGCTGGCCGCCGACGAGCCGGACAACGTGGAGGCCCAGCTGGGCGTTGCCGACCTGGACGTGGCAGGCGGGCACGTGGAGGACGCGCTGAACCGCCTGGTGGCGTTCATCGGGAGGAACTTCGGCCCTGAACGCGAGACCGCGCGGGTACGGCTCCTGGAACTCTTCGACGTGGTGGGGGCATCGGACGAACGCGTCGGCAAGGCGCGGCAGGCCCTCGCGAGGGTCCTCTTCTAGTGCCGGCGCTTTTCGAGCCGCTGAAGCTGCGCTCACTCGAGCTTCAGCACCGCGGCTGGGTGTCGCCCATGTGCCAGTACAGCTGCGACCCCGACGCCGATCCCGGCGTGCCCAACGACTGGCACCTGATGCATCTGGGTTCCTTTGCCGCCGGCGGTGCGGCGCTGATCCTCGCCGAGGCGTCCGCCGTGAGTCCCGAAGGCCGCATCAGCCCACGCGACGCCGGCCTGTACAACGACGCCCAGGCGGAAGCGTGGCAGCGGATCACCACGTTCGTGCACCGGCACGGAGCGGCAGGCGCCAAAATCGGAGCTCAGCTGGCGCATGCCGGCCGTAAGGCATCCACGTGGTGGCCCTTCTCCGGCAAGCACGGCAGCGTCCCCGTATCCGACGGCGGCTGGACCACTGTGGGGCCGTCGCCGCTGGCGTTTGAGGGGTATGCCGCTCCCGCCGGCATGACGGCGGAACAGATCCAGGAAGTGATCTCCGACTTCGCCGCGGCGGCCGTGCGCGCCGTTGAGGCGGGCTTCGACACGGTGGAGATCCACGGTGCCCATGGTTACTTGCTGCATCAGTTCCAAAGCCCGCTGGCCAACCTGCGGGACGATGAATGGGGCGGTGACGAAACCGGCCGCAACCGCCTGATGCTGGCCGTCGTCGATGCCGTGCGGGCGGTCATCCCGGACTCGATGCCGCTGCTGCTGAGGATCTCCGCCACCGACTGGGCAGAGGGCGGCATCGACCTGCCGGCATCGGTCCGCCTTGCCCGCCAAGCTGCCGCGCGGGGCGTGGACCTGATCGACGTTTCCAGCGGGGGAGCCGTGGCCCACCAAAGCATTACACCCCGTCCGGGGTACCAGACAGGGTTCTCCGCCGCCATCCGGGAGGAAGCGGGTATTCCCACCGGAACGGTTGGCCTGCTGACGTCGGCAGGTCAGGCCGAGCACGCCATCGCAACAGGCCAGGCCGATGCGGTCCTCATCGCCCGGGCAGCGCTCCGGGACCCGCACTGGTGGCTGCGTGCGGCCTTCGAGCTGGGCCATGACATTCCGTGGGCCCCGCAGTACGAGCGGGCCCTGCCGAGGCGCACGTTCTAGTTGGTGCGTGGATGATGACGGACCGGCAGCCCGACGGGGCGCAAGCCCCTGGTGACCCAACAGAGCAGAAACTCGAAGCCGCCATCCTGGAGCTTCTGGCGGCCAGGGCGGCGTCGTCCACCATCTGCCCGTCGGACGCAGCACGTGCCGTGGGCGACGAAAACTGGCGCGACCTCATGGAGCCTGCCCGGCGGGCCGCGCGCCGGCTGGTTGACGCAGGCGAGGTGCAGATCACCCAGGGCGGCTCGGTGGTTGATCCCTCCACCGCCAAAGGCCCCATCCGGATCCGGAAAGTGCGGTAGCACCCGGCGCGCTTCGGAGGCGTCAGCAACGGATCCCTTCGTACGCCTTTTTTGCTACTCCTGCGGGAGGACCCCCGGACCGGACGGTGAGGGCTAGTCTGGCTTCATGAGCGCTCCGATACCTGACCCGGCACCGCAACCAGGGCCCGTGGCGGCCCTGTCCATCCGGGGCCTTGCCAAACGCTTTGGCGAAAAAATCGCGGTGGACGGCATTAGCCTGGATGTTCCGGCCGGCTCCTTCTTCGGCATCGTGGGACCAAACGGTGCCGGCAAGACCACCACGCTGTCCATGGCCACCGGGCTCCTACGTCCTGACTTCGGCACGGCGGTGGTGCACGGCGTGGACGTCTGGACCCGGCCCCTGGAAGCCAAGAAGCTCATGGGCATCCTGCCCGACGGCGTCAGGCTGTTCGACCGGCTGACGGGCGAGCAGCTGATCACCTACGCCGGCCTCCTGCGGGGCATGCAGAAGGACGTCGTGGCATCCCGGGTGGGCGAGCTGCTGGCCGCCATGGACCTGTCGCAGGACGCCGGAACGCTGGTGGTGGACTATTCAGCCGGCATGACCAAGAAAATCGCTCTCGCCTCCGCCTTGATCCACGCGCCGCGCCTGCTGGTCCTCGACGAGCCCTTCGAAGCCGTGGATCCCGTGTCCGCAGCCAACATCCGCTCCATCCTGGACAGGTACGTGGCGTCCGGCGGCACCGTGATCGTGTCCAGCCACGTGATGGACCTGGTCCAGCGGATGTGCGACCACGTGGCCGTGGTGGCAGGCGGCCGGCTGCTGGCTGCCGGCACCGTGGATGAAGTCCGCGGCGGTGCATCCCTCGAAGACCGGTTCGTCCAGCTGGTGGGCGGCCGCAGCCACACGGAAGGGCTGGAATGGTTGCGCACCTTCTGAGGCTGAAGCTGACCCTGCTGCGCAACAGCCTCCGGCGCAGCCCGTGGCAGCTGGTAGGCATGGCTTTTGCGGGACTCTATGCGCTGGGCATTATCGCAACGCTGGTGGTGGCCCTGGTCCTGCTGCGCACGGCCGACCCCGAACTCGCACAGACCGCCGTGGTGCTCGGCGGGTCCGCCGCTGTCCTTGGCTGGGGAATCATCCCGGTGGTGGCTTCCGCCACCGACATGACCCTTGACCCGGCCCGCTTCACCACCTTCGCCATACCCATGAAGCAGATGCTGGCGGGGCTTGCCCTTGGCGGGCTGATCGGCATTCCGGGTTTGGCCACGGCACTGGTGGCCCTGTCCACGGTGGTGACCTGGTTCCGGGGTGTGCTGCCCGCCCTCGCCGCCCTGCTGGGAGCTGCGCTTGGCGTCCTCACCTGCGTTGTGCTCGCTAAAGTGGTGACCACGGCCACCGCCAGCCTTGCCGCCTCCCGGCGCTTCAAGGATGTCAGTGCCATCGCGTTTATGGTGCCGCTGGTTCTGATGGGGCCGATCGTGGCCGGAGTAGGCCAGGGAATTTCGGCGTCCACAGGTTTCCTGCCGGATTTCGCACGGACATTGTCCTGGACTCCGCTGGGCGCGCCGTGGTCCCTGGCCGGTGATGTCCATGCCGGCCAGTTTGGTCCGGCGGCGCTGAAGCTCCTGGTCTCCGTTGCCGCGCTCGCTGCCCTGGCATGGTGCTGGAAGCTCCTGCTGGAACGTGCCCTCGTCACGCCGCCCTCTGCCGGCAGCGGCAAGCGCAAGGGCGGCAAACTGGGGCTCCTGGGACTCCTGCCGGCGGTACCGGCCGGCGCGGTGATGGCACGGTCGCTGACCTACTGGTTCCGGGACCCGCGCTACTCCGGGTCCCTGGTGGTCATCCCGCTGCTGCCCGTGGTGCTGGGATTCCAGGGGGCCCAGACGGGTGACTTCTCCAGCCTTGCTGTCCTTGCCCCCCTGTCCGCCTTCATCCTTGCCTGGTCCATCTCTGCCGACGTCTCCTATGACAACACCGCCTTCGCCCTGCATGTGGCAACGGGCGTCCGGGGAGTGGCGGACCGGCTGGGCCGTGCACTGGCCTGCCTGGCGTTCGCCCTCCCGGTGGTGCTTGTGTTCGCCGTGGGCCATTCGGCATTCACCGGCGGCTGGTCCGGGCTGCCGGGCCAGCTCGGGCTGAGCCTGGGGATCCTTTTCACGGGCCTGGGGCTGGCCTCCGTCGTGTCGGCGCGCTATACCGTGGCCGTTCCGCTGCCAGGGGACAGCCCCTTCAAGAAGCCGCCCGGCAACGTGGGGCAGACACTGGCTGTGCAGTTCGGCGGAATGCTGGTCCTGCTGGTCCTGGTATTGCCCGAGGCCGCACTGCTGATCGCACAGCTCGTGACGGGAAACAGCGTCTTCGGCTGGATCAACCTCGCGGTGGGAACCGTCCTGGGCCTTGTCCTGTTTGTGGTGGGCGTGCGGCTGGGCGGAAAATGGCTTGACGCGCGCGGCCCGGAGCTTTTGGCCCAGGTGGCCGTCAACCGCTGACGTAAACCGGCACGGCAGGGGAGGAAACAGCATGGAAATCGTCATCCTGGGCAGCAGCAAGCAGATTGGAAAGCTGGCGGCGGACGCCATCGAGGACCTGGTCCGGCATAAGCCCAACGCCGTGCTGGGCCTCGCCACGGGTTCCTCGCCGCTGCCGGTCTACGACGAGCTGGCCGACCGGCACGAGGGCGGCCTGGACTTCAGCCAGGCCTCCGCGTTCACCCTCGACGAATACGTGGGCCTGCCCGCCGGTCACCCCGAGTCCTACCGGGAGGTGATCCGGCGCGAATTCACCAACCGGGTCAACATCGCTCCGGAGAACGTCCACGGACCTGACGGTACGGCGCAGGACATCCCCGCCGCGTGCCAGGCCTATGAGGAAGCCATCGCGGCCGCCGGCGGCGTTGACCTGCAGCTCCTGGGCGTGGGTACCGACGGCCACCTCGCCTTCAACGAGCCCGGGTCCTCCTTTGCCTCCCGCACCCGGATCAAGAGCCTGATCGAACAGACACGCCGTGACAACGCCCGGTTCTTCAACAGCCTGGCCGAGGTCCCGCACCATGTCCTCACGCAGGGGCTGGGAACCATTATGGAGGCACGGCATGTGATCCTGCTCGCCACCGGCGCGCAGAAGGCCCAGGCCGTGCGCGACTTCGTGGAGGGCCCGGTCTCGGCCATATGCCCGGCATCGGTGCTGCAGTTCCATCCCCACGCCACCGTCCTGCTGGACGAAGCAGCGGCCTCCGCGCTGAAGCTTGCCGATTTTTACCGGCACACCTATGACAACAAGCCCGCCTGGCAAGGCCTGTAGCGCCCCGGATTCCTGCCTGCAGCAGGGCTGCAACGCACGACGGCGGGAGGTTCGGGACGGCGCCACGGCGGCGCCGCCGTCGAACGCCTGTTCCCCGGAACGGCTAAGATGGTAGGCATGACTAGCATGACGGACCCTCTCGAAAACGACCCGATGCGCGAGCTTTCCGGGGCTGGAACGTCCACAGCCACCATCGAGCGCGAGGAACTGCGCCAGGAGGTGGAGCCGGGCGACCGGGAGCGCTTTGCGCATTATGTGCGCAAGGAAAAGATCATGGAGTCCGCGCTGACCGGTGAACCCGTCATCGCCCTGTGCGGCAAGGTCTGGACGCCGGGCCGGGATCCGAAGAAGTTCCCGGTGTGCCCGATGTGCAAAGAGGTCTACGACGGCCTCCGCCCGGGCAACGACGGCGGCAAGGGTCCCGGAGGGGACTCAGGCAACAACAAGTAGTGACGGAAACACTCTTTGGCGGCCCCACCCTGCCTCCGGCTTATCCGGAACGTGCAGCCTGGGGAACCGCCCCGAAACTCCGTGCCTGGCAGCAGGAAGCACTCGACCTCTACCTGCGGAACAACCCCCGGGATTTCCTGGCGGTAGCCACCCCCGGCGCCGGTAAGACCACCTTCGCACTGCGGGTGGCGTCCACGCTCATCGAGTCCGGCGCCGTCAACAGGGTGACCATCGTGGCGCCCACGGACCACCTCAAGAGGCAGTGGGCGGACGCGGCGGCCCGGGTGGGCATCGCCATCGACCCCAACTTCAAGAACTCCGACGGCCAGCACGGCCGCGGCTTCATCGGGGTTGCCGTTACGTACGCCCAGGTGGCCAGCAAGCCCCTGCTGCACCGGGCCAAGACCGAAGCTGCACGCACCCTGGTGATCCTGGACGAGATCCACCACGGCGGTGAGGCACTGTCCTGGGGCGACGGCCTGCGCGAGGCCTTCGACCCTGCGGTGCGCCGGCTGTCCCTGACGGGTACCCCGTTCCGTTCGGACACCTCGCCCATCCCCTTCGTGGAATACGCCGAGGACCGGGATGGCATCCGCCGCTCAAAGGCTGACTACACGTACGGCTACGGGAACGCGCTGCGGGACCACGTGGTCCGGCCCGTGATGTTCATGGCCTACTCCGGACAGATGCGCTGGCGCACCAGCGCCGGCGAGGAGATGGCAGCGTCGCTGGGCGAGGCCGCGGTGACCAAGGACATCACCTCCCACGCGTGGCGGACGGCATTGAACCCTGCCGGCGAGTGGATTCCGGCCGTCCTGGCCGGGGCCGACAAGCGCCTCAGTGAGGTGCGCCGCACCGTTCCCGACGCCGGTGGCCTGGTCATTGCCACGGACCACGAGGATGCGCGTGCCTACGCAGGGCAGCTGAAGAAGATCACGGGCCAGTCGCCCACGGTGATCCTCTCCGATGACGCCAAGGCCTCGAGCAAGATCGAGGAGTTCTCGGCGGGGGAAACACGCTGGATGGTGGCCGTCCGCATGGTGTCCGAAGGCGTGGACGTCCCGCGGCTGTCCGTCGGGGTCTATGCCACCTCGACGTCCACGCCGCTGTTCTTCGCCCAGGCCGTGGGCCGCTTCGTGCGTGCCCGCAAAAGGGGCGAGACGGCGTCGGTCTTCCTGCCGTCCGTCCCGCAGCTGATGGCGCTGGCCAACTCCATGGAAGCGGAGCGGGACCATGCCCTGGACCGCCCCGAGAAGGAGGACGGCGACGGCCTGTTCAACCCGGAAGACTCGCTGATGGCGGAGGCCAACCGCGAGGACAAGGCCTCCGACAGCCTCACCAAGGGCAAGTTCGAGGCCCTGGACTCGCAGGCGTCGTTTGACCGGGTGCTTTTCGACGGCGGCGAGTTCGGCACCGGCGGCGAGGTGGGGTCCGACGACGAGATGGACTTCCTGGGTATCCCCGGCCTGCTCGATGCAGAGCAGGTGGGCACGCTCCTGCGCCAGCGGCAGCACGAGCAGCTGAACCGGAAGAACCGGAAGGCGCCCGCCGCGGCCGCGGAAAGCCAGGCCCCGGCTGTCCCCGATCACCGGATGCTGATGGACCTGCGGAACGAGCTGGCCAAGAACGTGGCAGCCTGGTCCGCCCGGACCGGTACGCCGCACGGCGTGGTCCATACCAAACTGCGCACCGTGTGCGGCGGTCCGCCCGTGGCGCAGGCCAACGAGGAGCAGCTGCAGTCGCGTTTGCGGAAGCTCCAGGACTGGTTCATCGGCCGGAAATAGCGGTGATGCAATAGCGGTGGCCCGGGTGCTGAGCACCCGGGCCACCGCTATGTCCTGCTTATTGCACTTGGCTGTCGGGAGGCCGGCGTCAGGCGACGTCCACGCCGCCAAGCTCCATCTCCGCCACGGCCTCCTCGAGGTCCCCGGCTATTCCCGCAGTCAGGGAACGGATCACGGTGACTGCATAGCCGGCCTGGACGGCGTCGAGGGACGTGGCCATCACGCAGTAGTCGGTGGCGATGCCCACCACCACAACGTCCTCCACGTCATGGCTCTGCAGCCAGTCGTCCAGGCCGATGGCGTCCTCGTCGGGAGCGAACCTGTCCACATCGTCGCCGCCGGGCAGGGCGCCGGGCTGGCGCTCTCCGGTGGGCACGGCGTCCTCGGGAGCCAGGAGCCCCTCGAAGCCGGAATACGCTGCGGCATACTGGCCCTTTTGAAAGTACGCCTGGATGTATTCCGTATCCAGATCCGGATGGAGCTCGGCGCCGCGGGTGCCGGCCACGCAGTGCGGCGGCCAGCTGTCCTTGAAATCAGGGTTCTCCGAGAAGTGGTCGCCGGGATCGATGTGCCAGTCCTGGGTGGCCACGATGTGGTCGAACTCGTTGTGGTGGGCGTCCACATAGTCGCTGATGGCGCCGGCTACCGCTGCACCGCCCTCGACGGCGAGCGAGCCTCCCTCGCAGAAATCGTTCTGGACATCGACGATGATCAGCGCACGCGACATCAGTTCTCCTCGTAGATGGTGGGGATGGCAGCCTCGCCGCGCTGCAGGCGGTTAACCACCGGCGGCAGTTCGGCCATCGAATCAGCGTGGCGCCGGCGCGCACGGAGTACGCCTTCGTGTCCGGTCCATCCCGGCAGCAGCTCGCCGTTTTTCATGAACTGCTGCAGCAGCGACCGGTCATTGCCGTCATCCTCCGGGCGGCGGCCGACGCCCACGATCTCGGCGGTGGCAATGCCCCGTTCGTCCAGCTTGCGCAGCGCGTACTTGCGCCCGCCCACGCTGGCCTTGTTCTTGGCGGCCTTGGCGACGGAGACGAAGTCCCCGTCATCGTCGGTGCGGCTGACCAGCTTGTAGACCATGCTCGCGGTGGGCGCGCCGGAACCGGTCACCAGGGACGTGCCCACACCGTAGGAATCCACCGGGGCGGACTGCAGGGCGGCGATCGCATATTCATCGAGGTCGGAGGTGACCACGATCTTGGTGTTCTCGTTGCCGAGGTCGTCCAGGAGCCGGCGCACCCACTGGGCCTGGTCCACCAGGTCGCCGGAATCCAGCCGTACGGCGCCCAGCCGGGAACCTGCCAGGTCCACGGCCGTACGGACGGCCGTTTCGACGTCGTACGTGTCCACCAGGAGGGACGTGCCCTCGCCGAGCGCGGCAAGCTGTGCCTCGAAGGCGTCCCGTTCGGTGTCGTGCAGGAGGGTGAAGGAGTGGGCTGCGGTGCCTACAGTCTTGATGCCGTAGCGGATACCGGCTTCCAGGTTGGAGGTGCTGTCGAATCCGGCGATGACGGCGGCGCGCGCGGCGGACGCAGCCGCTTCCTCATGGGTGCGCCGGGAACCCATCTCGATGCACGGCCGGCCGTGCGCTGCGCTGACCATGCGGGAGGCGGCGGAAGCGATGGCGCTGTCGTGATTAAGGACGGACAGGAGATAGGTCTCCAGCATGCAGGCCTCGGCGAACGTTGCCTCGACGATCAGGATGGGGGAGTTGGGAAAGTACGCTTCGCCCTCGGCGTAGCCCCAGATGTCGCCGGAGAAACGGTAGGACGCCAGGTACTCCAGTGTCTGGCGGTTCACCACGTTGGTGCGCTCCAGGAACTCCAGCTCGGCCTCACCGAAGCGGAAGTTGGCGATGCCTTCCAGGAGCCGGCCCGTCCCGGCCACGATGCCGTAGCGCCGGCCGTCGGGGAGCCGGCGGGCGAACGCCTCAAATACCGATTTGCGGTGCGCGGCGCCCGAATGGAGTGATGCCTGCAGCATGGTCAGCTCGTAGTGGTCAGTGTAAAAGGACGTGCGGGGATGGTCCCAGCCGGCAGAGGTACTCACGAAATTCACTCTAGTCCCCACCGGCTCCCACGTCTCGTTCGCTTCGCCGCGGGGCCCTCGCCGTCGTGGGCCCACCCGGCGTGTGCCCATCCTCCCCCTTAGAATGGACAGATGACCTTAAGCGTTGCGCTCGGCCCTGATACGCAGGAGGGCACCCGGACCGGAACAGCGGAATCCACAGATTCCCTGACCGCACCGGACATCCCCTGGAACCTGGTGATCTGGAACGATCCCGTCAACCTCATGAGCTACGTCAGCTACGTGTTCCAAAGCTACTTCGGCTACTCCGAGAGCAAAGCGAACAAGCTCATGATGGAGGTCCACAAGAAGGGCCGTTCGATCGTGACCCACGGCAGCAAGGAACAGGTGGAACGGCACGCCGTAGCCATGCACGGCTTCGGGCTGTGGGCCACCGTGGAAAAAGCCAGCGGCGGTCCCGGCGGCAACTCAGGGAAGTCCGGCGGACCGGGCCAGGGCAAGGGGAAACGTGGCTAAGGCATTCAAGAACGGGCTGAAAGGCATCACGGGCTACCTCGAACCGGCTGAGCGGGAGCTGCTGCGGAGCCTGATCGATGACGTCATTTCCATGCTGCAGCCGGAGGACCGTACCGGCCAGGATCCCCTGGCTGCGCTCATTGGCCTGGACATGGACGTGGCTGAGCCGTCCGACCGTGCGGTCAAGCGCCTCCTGCCCAACGTTGTGAAGGACGACGGCGCCGCGTCCCTTGAGTTCCGCCAGCTCACCGAGCGGTCCCTGCGCGAGACGAAGATCGGGGCCCTGCGGGCAGCCGCGCTGGATCTGGACAAAGAGGAGATCGTGCTGACGCCTGAGGGGGCCAAGCACTGGTCCATGGCGCTGAACGACGTCCGGCTGGTGCTTGCAGAACGCCTGGACATCCGGGATGAGGAGGACGCCGAGCACGTCCACCTGATGCAGGACTGGTCCCAGGCCGAGGACGTGGAAAGCTACCTGGCCCTGGTCTACAACTTCGCCACCTGGCTGCAGGAATCGCTGGTCCAGGCCATGCTGCAGTCGCTGGAAAGCCGCCGTTGAGGGGTGCCCGCCACCGTCCTTGCCGGCCCTGTGACAAATTAGACATGAGTCGCGGGCCACAAGATGATGGCTGACGCTTCAGCGAGCACCTATCCTCGAATAATCATGACAACAGCCTCGAGCATGGACCCGTCAGCGGCAGCTGAACAGGCCTCCGCAGGCGGCGGCCTCCCGGCCGCCGCCCTGGAAGCACGCCCCATCGGCGTCTTCGATTCCGGTGTAGGGGGCCTTACCGTGGCCCGCTCCATCATCGACCAGCTCCCCAACGAGTCCATCCTCTATGTGGGGGACACCGCCCACGGGCCCTATGGCCCCCTGCCCATCGCCGAAGTCCGGGCGAACGCTCTCGGCGTGATGGACGAACTGGTGGACTCCGGCGTCAAGCTGCTGACCATCGCCTGCAACTCGGCGTCGGCCGCTGTGCTCCGCGACGCCCGCGAACGGTACACGGCCAAGTACGGCATCCCGGTCATCGAAGTCATCCAGCCCGCCGTCCGCCGGGCCGTGGCGGCCACCCGGACGGGACGCGTGGGGGTGATCGGGACGTCCGCGACCATCGGCTCACGCGCCTACGAGGACACGTTCGCAGCCGCTCCGGACCTCGCCATCACGTCCGTGGCCTGCCCCGAGTTCGTCAGCTATGTGGAAGCGGGCATCACCACCGGGCCCGCCCTGCTGGCCGTCGCGGAGGAATACCTGGCGCCGCTAAAGGCCGCCGAAGTGGACACCGTGGTGCTGGGCTGCACACACTACCCACTGCTGACCGGCGTCATCTCCTACGTCATGGGCGCCGACGTCACCCTGGTGTCCAGCGCCGAGGAAACCGCAAAGGACGTGTACCGGGCCCTGGCCACCCATGACCTGCAACGGACGGCCGGGACGCCGCCCGAACACCACTTCGTGGCCACCGGCGACGCCGCCCAGTTCGAGGCCCTGGCCAGGCGGTTCCTGGGCCCCGAGGTGCTGTCCGTCCGCCACGTCGACCATGTGGCAGCGCAGTACCCCACCGGAAGCCTGGCGCGGATCACCCCGGAAATGATTGCCGCCGCGCAGGCCGCCCGGAACCGCCCCCGGATCTCCAACTTCGTGGACACCGGCTTCGCGGATGCCGGCCGCTCCGGAGGTTCCGCCCTGTGAAGCTGACCATCGTAGGCTGCACCGGTTCGTTTCCCGGCCCCGGCTCGCCGGCGTCGTGCTACCTGCTGACCGCCACCGACGGCGAACGGACCTGGAAGGTTGTCATGGACCTGGGCAGCGGTGCGCTCGGTGCCATCCAGCGCTACACGGACCTTGAGGACATCGACGCGATCTTCCTGACCCACCTCCACCCGGACCACTGCATGGACCTTTGCGGCCTGCACGTAGCGGTCCGGTGGAAGCCGGGCGGCTGGGGCCGCGACCGGATCCCCGTTTGGGGGCCGGCGGCCACGGCGGACCGGATGGCCACCGCGTACGGCCTGGACCTCGACCCGGGGATGCACGAGGAATTCGACTTCACCAACTGGGCCGAGCGGCAGCCCGTGACCGTGGGACCGTTCACCGTCACGCCGTTCGCGGTCAACCACCCCATCGAGGAGTGCTACGCACTCCGCGTCGAGGTGGTGGAGCCGGACAAAGACGGCAACCAAATCTCCCGCGTCCTGACCTATTCCGGCGACACGGACTCCTGCGCCGGACTCGAGGAAGCGGCCAAGGACGCCGACCTTTTCCTTTGCGAGGCTGCCTTCGAGGAAGGCCGGGATGACGGCATCAAGGACGTCCACCTGACGGGCAAGCGCGCCGGGGAGGCCGCCGCCGCGGCAGGCGCCAGACGCCTCCTGCTGACCCACATTCCCGTGTGGACGTCCCAGACCACCGTGATGGCCGAGGCGCGGCCGGTGTTTGGCGGGGACGTTGCGGTGGCCGTTGCCGGAGTGCATTACACCATCTAGGTTGTCCGGCGGGGTCCGGGCTCCCGGCAGCGGCCGGCGCCACCTGCAGTGGATAAGCTAAAGGCATGACTTCTGAAGCAACTGCAGTGCCCATCGTGCGCGCCGACGGCCGCGCCCCGGACCAGCTCCGGCCCATCAGTATCACCCGCGGATGGTCCAACCAGGCTGAGGGATCGGCACTGATCGAATTCGGCAACACCAGGGTCCTGTGCACCGCCTCGCTGACCGCCGGCGTCCCCCGCTGGCTGAAGGGGGAGGGCCGGGGGTGGGTCACCGCCGAGTACGCCATGCTGCCGCGCGCAACGAACACCCGCTCCGACCGCGAATCCGTGAAGGGTAAGATCGGCGGCCGTACCCACGAAATTTCCCGGCTCATCGGCCGGTCCCTGCGCTCCATCATCGACACCAAGGCCCTGGGCGAGAACACCATTGTGCTTGACTGCGACGTCCTCCAGGCCGACGGCGGAACCCGCACGGCCGCCATCACCGGCGCGTATGTGGCGCTGGCCGACGCCATCCGCTTCGCCCGCGACAACAAGCTGATCGCCAGGAACGCACAGCCCCTCATCGACACCATTGCCGCGGTCTCGGTGGGAATCATCGACGGCGTCCCCATGCTGGACCTGCCCTACGTCGAGGATGTCCGCGCCGAAACCGACATGAACGTGGTGGTCACCGGCTCAGGAAAGTTCGTGGAGGTCCAGGGAACCGCCGAGGGTGCGCCGTTCGACCGGGCTGAGCTGGACCAGCTCCTTGACCTGGCACTGCTGGGCACCACCCAGCTCGCGGCCATCCAGCGCGAAACCCTGGCCGACACGCTGTGACCGCCGCAGGCGCCGCCCCGCGGCTGGTCCTCGCCACGCACAACAAGGGCAAACTCCGGGAGCTGCGTGAGCTGCTGCGGGGGCAGGTTCCGGGGCTCGACGTCGACACGCAGGTGGTGGACGCGGCGGCGGCTGGTGCCCCCGACGTCGTCGAAACAGGCGTGACGTTCGCGGAGAATTCACTGCTGAAGGCCCGCGCCGTCGCGCAGGCCACGGGACTCCTTGCGATCGCCGACGACTCGGGCCTCGCCGTGGACGTGATGGGCGGAGCGCCCGGCATCTTTTCCGCCCGCTGGTCCGGCAGCCACGGCGACGACGCGGCCAACCTGGCGCTCCTGCTCAACCAGCTGTCCGATGTTCCGGACCAGCACCGCGGCGCAGCGTTCGTGTGCGCGGCAGCCCTTGCCGTGCCCGCGGTGGACGGTTCGCCCGGGCGCGAGGTGGTGGAGTACGGGCAGCTGGAGGGCATCCTGCTCCGCGAGCCCCGCGGCGCGGGAGGATTCGGCTACGATCCCGTCCTGCAGCCCGCCGGCGAGCACCGCAGCTGCGCCGAACTTTCCGCCGAGGAAAAGAATGCCATCAGCCACCGGGGCAAGGCGTTCCGCGCGCTCCTGCCGTCCATTGTGGAAGCGCTGGAGGCAACAAAGGCCTGACATTCCGGCCGCCCGGTGAACGAAAAAAGGTGTGCTCCCCGGCCGGGGAGCACACCTTTTTTTATCCAGTCACTACGGAAGGCGGGGCGTCTTCTGCTCGTCCTCCGGAGCGTGTTCCTCGATGAATTCGTCCACCGGGTCGGTGCCGTACGCCGCGGCCTGGCGCTTCGCGGACAGGCCGCGGAGGACCTCCACGCCGATGGGCAGGACCGACACCAGCACGATGACGATGAAGATGATGTCGAGGTTGTCGCGGACCCACGGGATGCGGTCGCCCAGGAGGTAGCCGAGCAGGGTAACCCCGCCGCCCCACAGCACCGCGCCGATGACGTTGTAGAGGAAGAACTTCTTCCGGTTCATCTGCGCCACGCCCACGATCACCGGGACGAAGGTACGGATGATGGGGACGAACCGGGCAAGGATCAGCGCCTTGCCGCCGTGCTTTTCGAAGAAGGCGTGCGCGTTCTCCACGTTCTCACGCTTGAACAGGCGGGAGTTGGGCTTGTTGAAGATGGCGGGGCCGGCCTTGGAGCCGATCAGGTACCCCGTCTGGTTCCCGATGATGGCGGAAATCACAATCAGCAGCGCAAACAGCCACACGTTGAACTTGATGGTGTCCGTTGCAACGAGCAGGCCAGCGGTGAACAGCATGGAGTCGCCCGGCAGGAAGAACCCCACCAGCAGACCGGTTTCCGCGAAGACGATTCCGCACACAAGGAGGACCACCCACGGTGCGAGGGCAGGATCGGCCAGGAAGATCTGGGGGTTCAGCCAGTCGGGCAGGAAGGAGGCCAGCTGCGGCTGGACCGGTCCTGCCCCGCCCAGCATGGACACAGCGAGGTCGTTCATCACAGGAAAGTTCACCCCTCAAGGGTACTTGACAGGTTTGGCCGGCTTCCGGCGGTAAGGTTGGGCCGTGGGTTTGGACTTTACTGCGATCGACTTTGAGACGGCGAACGGCTTCCGGGGCTCGCCCTGCTCGGTGGGACTCACCAAGGTCCGGGGCGGACGGATTGTGGAGGAAGCCTCGTGGCTGATGCGGCCCCCGCGGAACCACGACCATTTCGACTACCACAACGTCCGGATCCACGGCATCAGCGCCGCAGACGTCGCCGGGCAGCCCCGCTTCGGCGAACTCTTCGCCGAGATCGGTGCCTTTATCGGTGATGACGTGCTGGCCGCCCACAATGCGGCGTTCGACCTCGGCGTGATCCGCTCAGCCCTGGAGGTGTCGGGGCTTCCCGGGCCGGCCTACGACTATGTCTGCACCGTGATGCTGTCCCGGCGGTGCTATTCGCTGGTGTCCAACTCTCTGCCGTTTGCCGCCGAGGAAGCCGGTGTGCCGCTGGTCAAGCACCACGACGCCGCGGAGGATGCCCGGGCCTGCGCCGGCATCCTGATCGACATCGCCCGGCGAAACGGTGCCAACAGCCTCGCCGAGCTCTACCTCTCGCTCGGCCTGGTGATGCCCCGGCAACAGGCGTTCGACCCGGCCGTCGACGCCTTGTCCAAACCCAGCCTCGCCGCCGTCGCCGGTTCCTCTGCCAATGGCGCGGCGCTGGTCCGGCCGTTCCAGTCCGGCTGGCCGGAGGAAGGGATCAATCCTGACCCGAATCCGGAGGCTGAGCCCGGCCATCCGCTGTTCGGGCAGACCGTGGTTTTTACGGGCCAGCTCTCCATCCGACGCCCGGAAGCCAAGGTGCGCTCGGCCGAGGTGGGGGCCCGCACGGAAAGCCGGGTGACCGGCCGCACCACTGTCCTGGTGGTGGGTGACGGTTTTGTGGCTTCAGATCTCCGCTCGGGCCGGTTGACGGGCAAGGCGCGCCGCGTGCTGGAGCTCCACGAACGCGGACAGTCGATCGAGGTGCTGTCCGAGGGTGAATTCCTGCAGATGGTGGGCAGCTTTGCGGGAGCCACCGCGTAGGGCTGCCTGGTGCCGGGCTGCCCCGCCAGCCAGGCACGGCCGGGTTCACGGGACGCAATAAACCTTCCCTGCCCTTCCGCCCGCTCCTACCCTTGCACCATGTCCCTGTTTGCGTTCCCCAATCCCGTCAATGAGTACGCCGCCCGCGTCACGGCCGGCCTGGTTGTCCTCCTTGCGCTGGTCACCGCCGCGGCCGGCTCGGTGTGGGGGCTGCTGGCCATCGCCGCGGGTTTCTGGCTGCGCCTGCTGTTCGGTCCGCGGATTTCGCCCCTGGCTCTTCTGTCCGTGAAAGTCATCACGCCCAGGCTGGGGAAGGTGAAGCTGGTCCCCGGCCCGCCCAAGCGGTTTGCCCAGGGAATGGGTGCCTTCGTGTCAACCGCGTCCTTGCTGCTCTTCGCTGCCGGAGCCGTACCGGCTGCATGGACGGTGCTGGGCATCCTGGTCGTCGCGGCCTCCCTGGAAGCGTTCCTGGGCTTCTGCCTGGGGTGCGCGATCTTCGGACTCCTGCAGCGCCGCGGCCTCATTCCGGCGGAGGTCTGTGAGGCCTGCAACGACATCAGCCTTCGCCGGTTGTGACCTTCACCAGCTGGTCAGCCATGCCACGGATGACCTCCGGAGCTTCCAATGCTTCCAGCCACTCGCCGGGCAGGCAGTCCTCGCCGTAGTAGGCCCCCAGGATATTGCCGGCCACCGATCCGGTGGAGTCGCTGTCGCCGCTGTGGTTGACAGCCAGGGCCACCGCGGCACGGAAGTGACGGACAGGCAGGGGGTCCCGGCCGCCGGCGGCCGGGTCAGGGATGGTGGCCAGGACCGCATAGAGTCCGACGGCGAGCGCTTCCTCGGCCACCCACCCTTCGCCCAGGGTGCTGACAACTTCTTCCGGCGCCACAACGCCCTTGTCCGCCAGGCGGAGGGCTGCCGCAAGGCGTTCCGGCAGCTCCGGCGCCACATCGGTGAGGGTGGCGGCATGGGCGGCCACGCCGGCGGCCGCCTCCTGCAGGCTTTCGCCGGTGACCAGGCGGTGGATGAGGAGGCTGAAGATTCCGGCGCTTTGGCGGGCGGACGGGTGGCCGTGCGTCAGTGAGGCGGCGTCGGCACTCAACTTGTAGACGGCGTCGGGCGTGATGTGCGGGATCAGTCCGAACGGGGCAGAACGCATCACCGTGCCGCAGCCCTTGGAGTCGGGATTGACGGGGCGCACGGAGGTTCCCATTTCTCCTGTTGCCAGTCCGGAGATGCAGGCCTTCCCGGGGTGGCGCCGCTGGTGGAGAACCGTGTTTCCGTCGATCCAGCGTGGCTGCGGGGCGGGTGCAGCCGGACCAGCGTCCTCACCCTGCGTGGCGAGCCAGCGCAGGTATGCCAGCCACAGGCAGGCGTTGACGTCCGCGCCAACGCCCGAGTTGGCCCACTCGAGGGCTTCCACGAGCCCGTCCACGGTGTACAGGGTCATCTGGGTATCGTCAGAGAAGTGGGTGCCATTGGCGAGCTCCGCAAAACCGGTGAGGCCCTGCGCCCCGAAGCGGCGCCGGATCTCATCGATCGCGTCGAACTCCACCGCGTACCCCAAGGAATCCCCCAGCGCGCCGCCCAGCAGGCAGCCGTTGATGCGGGACTTCAGGGTGGGCGCGGAAGCGCGGGTCTCGATGCTCATGCAGTAAATTTACCGTGGCGGGGGACAGGCGCCGTCAGCCCTGCCAGCTAAACGTACCGTTCCGATAAACACGCCACATAGAAGCACACCCCAGCAGAAGCACAGCCCAGCAAACGCACAGTCTGGGCTGGAATAATACTTGGGTTGCCCGGCGGCAGCAGCACCCCGTACGCCACACACCAACCTGAAGGTTCCCCCATGAGCACGCCCGATCCAGCCCCACACGACAACCTGCCGGCAGGCAGTCCGGACGCTGCACCGCCCGGGCTCCTGCCCAGGCTTGCTGCCGAGGGCTTCGGCAGCCTCTTCGTTGCGGTTGCCGGGCTCGGGGTGCCCCTCTTCAGCATCCCGCAGTCCAGCCCGCTGCCCGCGGCGCTCGCCGCAGGCCTTGCGGTGACGGCTGCGATGCTCGCCGTCGGCCACGTTTCCGGTGGCCACTTCAACCCGGCCATTACTCTGGGCCACCTCCTGGCCGGCCGGATCAGGGCCGGCGCAGCCGCTGCCTATGCCGCAGCACAGCTGGCGGGTGCCGCGATGGGCGCCCTGGCCCTGCACGCGGTACTGCGCACGCTTCCCGGCATCGCCGACAGCCGGACGGCGTTTGATACGGTCACCGCCGGTTTTGGCGAGCACTCCATCATTTCCGCGCCACTGGCAGCGGTGCTGCTCCTTGAGGTCCTGGGCGCTGCCATCATCGTGGCCGTCTTCCTGGGTGCGGCCGCCCGCGACCGCATCAGCGGGGCGGCTGCCCCGGTTGCCGTTGGCCTGACCTTTGCTGCCCTGCTGCAGCTGGGCCAGGCCGTGGGCAACCTGCCGTTCAATCCGGCGCGGGCTGCTGCCTCCGCCATCTTCAGTTCCGGCTGGGCACTGGAACAGCTGTGGGTTTTCCTGGCGGCGCCGTTGGTGGGTGCTGCCATTGCAGGCCTCCTGTTCCGCAGTTTCCGGGTTGCAGCGTCCGCTGGCCCCGGCGCTGGCGCTGCAGCGATGACGACGGGAGCCCCCGCCGGGGAGGCCGACGACGAACACCAGGAAGTGCCCGGGGCCAGCGCGGCGGATGGAACGGCCAGCGCACCGGCGGACGGTGTGCAGGCGGACAAAGCCCAATCGCGCGGTGCGCAGGCAGACAGCGAGGCGCAGGAGTTTTTCGAGGGCAAGCGGGCGTGATGCCGGCAACTGCGCCGGTTACGCACACTGTCAGTGGCAGCCGATAGCTTAGGAATATGCGGTTACTTCATACATCGGACTGGCACCTGGGCCGTTCCTTCCACGGCATGGGCATGCTGGACGCCCAGCGCGCCTTCATCGACCAGCTCGTGGCTGCTGTGTCCCGGCACCACGTTGATGTCGTCCTGATTGCCGGTGATGTCTATGACCGCGCCTTGCCCGGAGTGGACGTCGTCCACCTGCTGGACGACGCCCTGGTCCGGCTGACCTCCGCCGGGGCCAAAGTGGTGCTGACCAGCGGCAACCATGACTCGGCCATCCGCCTGGGCTTCGCCGCCCGGTTGCTGGAGCGCGGGGGAGTACACCTCCGGACCAGGCTGGAGAGCCTGGACCAGCCGCTGCTGCTGCCGCTGGGCCAGGATGTTGCAGGAAAAGAAACCGTGGCAGCCATCTATGGCATCCCGTGGCTCGAACCCCGGCTCGTCGCCGAGCAGCTCGGGGTGGATACCGCCAGCCACTTCGAGGTGACCCGGGCGGCCACAGCCCTCATCCGGCAGGACATCGAACGCCGTGAAGCGTCCTCCGTGGTCCATTCGGTGGTCCTGGCCCACACCTTCGCCAGTGGGGGCATCAGCTCGGACAGCGAGCGCGACCTCAGCATCGGCGGTGTGGGGGCGGTCCCCCTGGACCTGTTCGACGGCTTCAGCTACACAGCCCTGGGCCATCTGCACGGCCGGCAGTCCCTGTCGCCGCAGGTCAGGTACTCGGGATCTCCGCTGGCGTACTCCTTCTCCGAAGCCAGGCACCAAAAAGGGGCATGGCTGGTGGACATCGGTCCCGACGGGGTCGGCGCCATAGAGGAAGTTCTGTGGGAAGCCCCGCGTGCCCTGGCCGTGCTCAGGGGTTCCCTGTCAGACCTCGTGGAGTCACCGCAGCACGAATGGGCTGAGGCCGCGTATTGCCAGATCACGCTGACGGATGCGCAACGCCCCGCCCGGGCCATGGACCGGCTGCGCGCGCGGTTCCCCCACACGCTTGTGCTGGGATTCGATCCGGAGGGAGGCACCGCTGCCCCGGCTGCCACCTACAGCAGCAGGCTGGCCGAGGCGCCGGATGACCTCTCGGTATGCTGCGGGTTCCTGGAGCACGTCCGCGGCCGCGTCCCTGACGACGCAGAGAAGGCAGCGCTCGCCGCAGCCCTGGAGAACGTCCGCCTCCTGGAGGGCTCACGATGAGGATCCACCACCTGCGGATTTCCGGCTTTGGCCCCTTTGCCGGTACCGAGGACATCGACTTTGACCGGCTGAGCGCACACGGCCTCTTCCTCCTCAACGGGCCCACCGGCGCGGGCAAGACCAGCGTCCTGGACGCCATCTGCTTTGCCTTGTACGGTTCTGTTCCCGGTGCCCGCCAGGACGGCAAACGCCTCCGCAGCGACCATGCGGAGCCGGCGCAGGAACCGGCCGTGACCTGTGAATTCTCCGCGCAGGGGCGGCGCTTCGAAGTGACGAGGTCGCCCGCCTGGGACAAGCCAAGCGCCCGCGGCAGGAACGGCTTCACCACCCAGCAGGCCAAGACGCTGCTGCGTGAGCGCGTGGATGGCGCGTGGGTGGAAAAGTCCGCCCGGAACGATGAAGCCGGAGCCGAGATTATGGCTTTGCTGGGGATGGACCGCGAACAGTTCACCCGCGTCGTCATGTTGCCGCAGGGTGACTTCGCCGCCTTCCTGCGGTCGAAAGCCGCGGACCGGCTGGAACTGCTGCAGAAGCTTTTCGGCACCCAGCGCTTTGAAGCCCTGGAGCAGGAACTTTCGCGCCAGGCACAGGATGCCCGGGAGAACGTATCCGTCCTGGCCGGGCAGCTTGGGCTCCTGGCGGCAAGGGCAGAGTCCGAAGCGGCCGCACTCGGGCTTGATGAGGCAGGTTCCCCTTCCGTGGAAAACACCGAAGCCCGGCTTTCGTGGCTGCGGACCGCCGTTGAGGAACGCCTGGGTGAACTGACCGGGCAGGCAAAGGCTGCACACGCGGCAAGTATGCGGCGGGCTGACGCCGTTGAGGAGGAAGCCGCCCGCCAGGACAGGCGCCGCAAACTGGAGGAAGCAACAGCACGGCAGGGCGCTGTGGAGGAAGCAGCGCCCCGGCTTCAAGACCTGTCCATGCGGCTTGCCCGCCACCGTCAGGCGGAGGTCCTGGACGGGCAGCTCCGCAGCGTCGACGCCGCCGCAGCCAAGGTCAGCAGCGCCGCCAGGGCTGCCGAAGCAGCCTTCACCCTGCTCCGCATGGCCGTCGCCGAGGACGATGAGCTGGCCAACCTGGACCTGGCGCATCTGGACCTGGATGTGGCCGAAGACCGCGGACAGGATTACGCCGCGACGGCCGGTGCTGCCGCGGAAGAACTGGGGCGCCTGCGGTCGCTCCTTGCCGTCGTCGAGGCCAGGTTGCCGGACGAGGACAGGCTCCAGGCCCTCCGAAAACGGCACGGGGTGCTCGTGAAAAAGCGGGAGGACCTTGCCGCGGCTGCCGCCGAGCTGGACAATCGCGCGGGTTTGCTCCGCGAGGAGAAGGCAGGCATCGAGGCGGGGCTGGAGCACCTGGAACAGCGTGCGGGTACCGCCGCCCTGCGGAGCAAGGAAGCTGCATCGGCCGGGGAACTGCTGGATGTTGTCCGGCGTTATGGTGCCGCCGTTGCGGCGCGCCATGCCGTAAAGCTGCGGTATGACGAATCCCGCGATGACCATTTGGAGGTGAAGCGCCGCTGGCTGGATATCCGGGAGGAACGGCTGGCCAATGCCGCCGCCGAACTTGCCGGCCAGCTGGAGCAGGGGGAGCCGTGCCCTGTCTGCGGAAGCGGAGAGCATCCTGCCCCTGCTGCCGCGGGCAGCGGCGGGCCAGGGCTTGCGCAGGAAGAGGAGGCTGCACACGCAGCTTTCGAGGCGGCCGAGGCCGCCTTCACCCGGGTCAGCGCCGAACTGGCCAACGCCGACCAGCTGGTGGCGGTCCTCGCCGGCCAGGGTGGAGACACTCCAGAAGCGGAGGCTGTTGCTGCTGCTGAGCAGGCGCGGGCTGCGGCGGCGGACGCCCAGCAGGCGGTCAAGGAGCTGGCATCGGTCAGGCGGCGGCTTGAGACGCTCGACGCCGGCATTGAAGCCGCGCGGACGGCGAAGGCCGCGACCGAAGCCGACCTTGCCCACGCTGTGGCTTCGCTTGGGGACGCGGCCGAACAGTCGGCCGCGCTGGACAAGGCACTGTCCGGACTCAGGGGAAGCCACCGCAGCCTGGCCCAGCGGTTGCGGTCGCTGGAAAACGCCGTCGCTGTGCTGGACAAGGCAGTGGAAGCGCAGGCGTCCCTTGCGGCTGCACATGCCCAGGCGGCCGAGGCCCATGAACAGCTGGCACTCGCGTTGCCCAAGGCGGGCTTCGAATCGGCTGATGAAGCGCGCAGCCAGCTGCTTGCTGCGGCGGAGGCAACCGCGCTGCACGCTGAGGTCCGTGACGCCCAGGACGAGGCTGCCCGTGTCAGCGAACTGTTTGCTTCAGATGACATCGTGCTGGCCCTTCAGGAAAAGTCGGCCGGGTTCGAGGTGGACGTGCAGAGGCTCGCACTCATGCGCAACGAGGCTGCTGCCGCCCGGGAGGAGGCCCGCGCAGCGGACCTCGCAGCCGGCCTGGCCGAACGGTGCTTGTCTTCGCTTACCGCCATCAGAGCCGAGTATGAGGCTCTCGCCGGGTCTGCGCGGGAACCGGCCGAACGGGCACAGATGCTGGCAGGGCTGGCGGACGCGGCGGCCGGCCGGGGTGAAAACAGCTACCGGATGAGCCTGAACAGTTACGTCCTGGCCGCGCGCCTGGAGCAGGTGGCCCTCGCAGCGTCCGAACGCCTGGTGGCCATGAGTGACGGCCGCTACCTGCTGCAGCACACGGACGCGAAGGCCGCCCGCGGTGCAAAATCGGGGCTTGGCCTGGAAGTGGTGGACCAGTGGACGGGATACCGGCGTGACACGTCCACCCTGTCCGGCGGTGAGTCTTTCATGGCGTCGCTGTCACTGGCACTGGGGCTGGCGGACGTCGTTCAGCAGGAGTCGGGCGGAGTGGAAATCGAGACGCTCTTTGTGGACGAAGGGTTCGGAAGCCTCGACGAGCAGTCCCTGGAACAGGTCATGGACGCCCTCGAGGGCCTGCGCGACGGCGGCCGCGTGGTAGGGCTTGTCAGCCACGTCGCGGAGATGAAGCAGCGCATCGGCACTCAGCTCCAGGTGCTGAAAGGCCGCAACGGATCCACCCTCCGGATTTCCGAGGCGCTGGACGTGCTGGTGGGAGCATAAGGCTGCCCTGCTACGGCGGTATACTGGGTCAGTTACCGGGTTGCGCGCATCGGGAGGAGGGACGATGCGCATGACTGAACGAGCCCGGAATTGACATCATCAGCCTCCCCTTCAACCACCAGCGCCACAGAAACCCCCGGGGCGCCACAGGCCAGCAGTCCACACGCCACCCCGGACGCCGCTTCCCCTGACCACGCCGCCGGCACAGGCCCGGGTCGTTCCGCCTCAGCGGGGGCTGCCGGACGCGGCCGTTTCGCCCGCCTTCCCCTCCTGGCCGGCCGCAGCTTCATCCCACTTGGCCTCTTTGCCCGGTTGCCCCTTGCCATGCTGACGGTGGGAACCCTCACCATGGTCACCTCCGTTAGCGGTTCCTACGCTGTGGGCGGTGTTGCAGCAGGAGCGGTCGGGATCGGCTCCGCACTGGGCGCCCCGCTGCTGGGAGCCCTGGCCGACCGGCAGGGACAGCGGCCGGTGCTGGTCGCCGCCGCCGTCATCAACACCGCAGCCGTGCTGGCTTTGATCCTCGCCGCCGCCGGCATGGGAACGTCCGGCTTCCAGGCTGCCGTCCTTGCCGCAGCCTTCGCGGCCGGTGCCAGTTGCCCACAGGTGGGCCCGCTGGCCCGGGTCAGGTGGATGGCCCTGACGTCACGCGGCCGCCTGCAGGACAACGCGCGCGACCTGGACACCGCGCTTTCCTATGAAAGCACCGCCGACGAGGTGACCTTTGTCCTCGGACCGGCGCTGGTGGGGATCCTGGCAAGCCTCCTGGCACCCTGGCTTCCGCTGGCGCTGGCAGCGGCCATGACCATCACGCTGGTGCCGGCCTTCGCCGCCCACCCCACACACCGTGCGGTGCGGCCACACCGCCGGGCGGCGGGCAAGGCGACGGGCACCGTCCCGGTTGCCGGCAGAATCCCGCCGGCGGTCGCGCTGCCCGTGTTCGCCATGGTCTGCATGGGAACGTTCTTTGGCTCAACGCAGGCTGCCCTCAGCTCCTTCTCGGCAGGTTTCGCCGGCTCGGAAATCGCCGGCCTGCTGTACGCCGTGATGGGCCTGAGTTCAGCGGCCACCGCACTGTCGGTCGCCTACTGGCCCCGGCGGTTCAGCCTGTCCTGGCGCTGGGTCCTGTGCGCCGGCCTGATGGCGGCGCTGGCACTGCTCCTGCTGGTGCCGTCGTCGCTGGCCGCGATGGTGGCGGTGCTGCTGATCCTGGGGCTCCCGGTTGGGCCGGTCATGGTGACTGTCTTCGCCGTCGGCGGTGTGGTGGCGCCGGCACGACGCCTTGGCACGGTCATGACGGCGCTGGCCAGCGGCATTGTGGCGGGTACGGCCCTTGGCTCGTCCATCGGCGGCCACCTCGCCGAGGCGGGCGGCCATCACGCGGCTTTCCTGGTGCCCGTCTGCGCCGCGGTGTCGCTGGCCCTCCTGGGAGCTGCTGCCGCCGTCGTCCTCCGCCGCAAACGCAACCGGACACAGGTGCCCTGACCGACGGAAACAATCCCGCAGGGCTGCTCCTTAAGGCGATGGCGCCCTTGCCGTCAGGCCAGCTGGCGCTCGATCCGGGCCGCGCTTTCGGCCAGTGCCGCGCCGACCCTTTCCGGCTCGTGTGATGAGCGGATGTAGACGACGGCGAGTGCTGCCGGCCGTCCACCCGGAACCCGAACCGGGGCTGCCAGGGACGATACGCCGGCGATCACTTCGTCGTGGCTGGCCGAGTATCCGTTCCGGCGGGCCTCGCCGGCCTCCGCCCGGTAGGGGACGCCCGTGTTCAGCCGGTCCCATTCGGCCTCGGTCATTGCCGACTGGATGGCGATACCCGGAGCGCCGGCGTTGATGGGATGCCGAGTACCGGGATGCTGGGCAACCGTTGCCCCTGAATGCCGGGGCTCCACCGTGACAAGGGTGATGCAGTCGTGGTGGTCCCACACCGCCACAAACGCTGTCATGTCCAGGGTGTTGGCCAGGTGCGTGAGCTCGGGGAGGGCGGCCGTCTGGAGGTTGCGCGAAACTCCCCGCGCCAGCACCGCAAGCCCGGGTCCCGGCTGCACCCGGCCGGCGTCATCCCGGACCAGGAGCGAGTGGTCCTCAAGGGTGCGCAGGATCCGATAGGCCACCGAGCGGTGCACACCCATGGCATCGGCCAGTTCTGCGATGGTCAGCGGGCCGGGCGCCGCTGCGAGGATTTCCAGGGCGCGGATCCCGCGGGAGAGAGTCTGGGACGGAGAAGCCTGTGCCGGCGCTGCTCCGGCCGGGGCTGCGGCGGTGGGAGTCATGGTGTCCATCCTAGGTGGCCGTCCGCCGCGGTACTGCGGCTCTTGTTGAGCAGCCCTTACAAGGCTAGCGTTCCTGAATAAGAACAGGCGGTTCCAATATAGAACTCACTGCTTCCGGAGTCCATCATGGCAAAGTTTGCGTCAGGCGTGTCCCGCCTCACATTTTCGTAGTACCCTACTAACTAACTGACCGTTCTGTCGGTAATCATGAAGGCGTCCCGGCGGCACTGCTGCCGATAAACAATGGAGTTTCAATGACCACACCTTCCAAGGTGGACACTCTTGCCGGTCCCAGTACCCGGCAGGAGGAACGCAAAGTCCTCGCCGGCACCCTCGTCGGCACCACCATCGAGTGGTACGACTTCTTCATCTTCGCCCAGCTGACCGCAACGCTGCTGTCACCGCTGTTCCTGGCGCCGCTGAACCAGTCCAACCCGGGGCTGGCGCAGATCCTCTCCTTTGCCCTGATCGGCATCAGCTTCCTGTTCCGGCCCCTGGGCGCCGTCGTCGCCGGCCACCTCGGCGACCGGCTGGGACGCAAGGCCATGCTCGTCTTTACCCTGGTGATGATGGGTGCCGCCACCGCACTGATCGGCATGCTGCCCACTTACGCGCAGATCGGCGCCTGGGCTCCCATCCTCCTGATCCTCCTGCGGATCATCCAGGGCTTCTCGGCGGGCGGTGAGTGGGGCGGCGCAGCGCTCATGGCCGTGGAACACGCGCCCCTGAACAAGCGCGGCCTGTTCGGCGCCTACCCGCAGATCGGCGTCCCGATCGGCATGATCCTGGCCACCGGCCTGCTGTTCTTCCTCAACAGCAGCATGTCCCGTGAGGACTTCGCTGCCTGGGGCTGGCGCGTGCCGTTCCTGCTGTCCATCGTCCTGATCGTGGTGGGTTACCTCATCCGCCGGGCCGTGGCCGAAAGCCCGGTCTTCCAGGAAATGGCCGCCCGGAAAGCGGAAAGCAAGGCGCCCCTGGGCGAGCTGGTCCGCAGCCACAAGAAGCCGGTCCTGTACTCCACCATGATCTTCATCGCCAACAACGCGGCCGGATACCTGCTGATCGCCTTCTTCATCGCCTACGCCACCCGCACACTGCAGATGCCCACCCCGCAGATCCTCCTGGCCACCACCCTGGCCTCCTTCGGCTGGCTGATCTTCACCCTGGCCGGCGGCTGGCTCTCGGACCGCATCGGGCGGGTCAAGACCTTCCTCACCGGCTACGCCATCATCTTTGCCTGGATGATCCCGATGTTCGCCCTGATCGACACCAAAAACATCTGGCTCTACGGCCTGGCGCTCTTTGTCCTCACGATCGGCCTTGGCCTGTCCTACGGTCCCATGTCCGCGATGTACGCCGAGATGTTCCCCGCGAATGTCCGGTACTCGGGCATCTCCATCGGATACGCCTTTGGCGCCATCCTGGGCGGCGCCTTCGCCGCGACCATCGCCGAATTCCTGCTGCAGACGACCAGATGGACGGGGTCCATTGGCATCTACATCATGGTGCTGTGCGTCATTTCCGCCATCGGCGTGCTGCTGGCAAAGGAAACGAAGGGGCGGCCGCTGGGCGTCAGCCACCACTAGTCCCCACCGTCCCCCTAACCTCGCTCCGCTTCGGCCAGGGAACCCTGACGGCGTGGGCCCATTCATACGACGGCGGGCCCGGACTTCTCCAGTCCGGGCCCGCCGTCGTTGCCTGCCAATTCCAGGCGCTGTTACTGCTTCAGGAAGCTGATGGCGTCGTCGTCGGTCAGCTGTTCGAAATGCCGGTAAAAGCTGCCCACCGCGCGGAACTTGCCCGGTACGTGCAGGCACAGCACGGCGTCACAGACCCGCTCCACCGAGGCTTCGGCGTCGATGGACCCCACCGGGGCGGCGGCAACCACCGCGGCCGCACCGCCCTCGCGAACGGCCTCGACGGCGGCCCGCATGGTGGCCCCGGTGGCCAGGCCGTCGTCGATGAGCAGGACCGTCTTGCCGGCAACGTCACGGCCGGTTCCGGGGTAGACGTCCACCCGCCGGAGCAGTTCGGCGCGCTCGCGTTTCTCCACCTCGTCCAGCCACTCGGGGCGGACACCGTGCTCCATCACGCGGTCCAGCAAGGGCTTGTTGATCAGCCGGACGGTGCGGCCGCGTGCCCACGCCAGCGCCCCGTAGGCCGTTTCCTCATGGCCCGGAATCCCCAGCTTGCGGACCAGGACGGTTCCCAGGGGAAGGTAGAGGGCCTTTGCTGCAGCAGCGGCCACCGGGATCCCGCCGCGGGCGAGGCCCAGGACCAGGGTGTCCGGCCGCTCGCGGAACTGCGGAAGCACCGCGGCCAGGCGCTCACCCGCCTCCGTGCGGTCTTCAAAAAGCGTAGCCATCTGCTCCTCCAGGCTTTCCAGGCCCCCGGTTTCAGCCTACCGCCAGGAACCCGGCACGGTGCGTTCGGCGGACGTTCCGCTGGGGAAACCGGACGTCAGACCGACAGGAACGTGATGGCGGCCTGCTTGAACGCCCTGCTGGTGACAGCGTTGGTGTGGTTCCGCCCCGGCAGGACCAGCTGCTCGGCCATGGAGCCGGCGTTCTGCGCCAGCTCCGCAAGCTTCGGCAGGCTACCAATCCGTTCATCCTGGTCACCGGCCACCAGGAGCATCGGCACGTGCGGGACGGCTTCGGACGGGTCGTAGGGTTCCGCCTTGATCGCCTCCACCAGGGAGAGCAGCGCGAAGATGTTGTTACTGGGCAGCAGCAGGGCCATCTTCAGGAGCCTGGCCGTGGATTCGTCGGCGATGGGCGTGCCGTCGGCCAGGTAGTCCTGCGCGGCCACAAGATCGAACTCGGCCAGCGGATCGGCAATGTTCGGCCCGCCCAGGACCAGGCGGTGGACGAGTTCAGGCTGGGTGGCCCCAAACTCCCAGGCGAGCCGGGAACCCAGTGAATAACCAACAACGTCCAGGCCGCTGGAAGGGTCACCGTCCTGCAGGGGCCGCACGCCGGCGTCGAACGCTGTCTGCAGCAGGTCCGCGCGGATCCTGCTCGGGGAGTAGGAGTCGCGGTCCTCGGGGGCGCCGCTGCGGCCATGGCCCGGCAGGTCTACGGTGATGACCCGGCGTCCGGCCTCGAGGAGGGCGGCCACCCAGCCGGTGTCCTCCCAGTTCAGCTTGGAGGAGGAAGAGAAGCCGTGGAGCAGCAGGACCGGCCGGAGCCCGGCGTCAACGGCGGGATCATGCAGCGCCACATACAGCTGCGGGTCGGTGCCCTCCACGGTGTGCGTCTGCTGCTGCCCTGTGTGCCTGCCGCTCATGGTGTCAGTCCTCATCAACTACGGCGCCCGGGGACCCGGCGCTACGGTTCCTCATCCTTCGGAGCCGTGCCCGCGAAGGTAGGCACCACTCTACCTGCCGGGCGAACCGGAAAAACCAAGGCCCGCTGCCCGCTTCCACCCCGGGCGGGGCGCGGCCTACCGGTCCTGCCGTGTGCGGCCGGTGAGCCGGGCACCGACTGTGCAGGCCGCCGCAATGCCCGCAATCAGTGCGAAGGTGCTGAAGAGCTGCACCCGGCTGCTGTCGGCGCTGAAGCCCACCGCGAAAATAAGGCCGAGCAGGACCAGTCCCAGGATGGTAAGCCCCGGAAATCCCTTCATCCGCAGGGGCAGGGGAGTGCCGTCACGGTCGGCGCGGCGCCGCAGGACCAGTTGGGACACCAGCGCGCTGCCCCACACCACCAGGCAGGTGGACCCGACCAGCTGGAACAGTGCAGGCAGGATCCGCTCCGGGAACAGCAGTTCCAGGACCGTGGCGATGAAGCCGAAGGCCACGGACACGCCCACCGCCAGCATCGGGACGCTCGCACCGCTCAGCCGGGACAGGAAGCGCGGCGCCTCCGCCCGCTCGGCCAGGGAGTAGACCATCCGCGACGCCCCGTACAGGTTGGCGTTCAGCGCCGACAGGAGGGCGACGACGGCCACCAAGGTGATGGCGGTTGCGGCGCCGGGGATCCTGGCCGCGTCCAGGACGCCCGCAAAGGGTGAGGCCAGGCCTTCGGAGGTGGCCGGCAGCACGGCGGCAATCACAAAGACCGAACCGATGTAGAAAACCAGGATGCGCCACACCACGGTGCGGATGGCCTTGCCCACGCTGTGTTCAGGGTCTTCGGTCTCCGCGGCCGCCACCGAAACGATCTCCGTGCCGCCGAACGCGAAGATCACCACAAAAAGCGCCGACGCGACGCCGCCCAGGCCCTGCGGGGCAAAATCTGCGGTGAGGTTGGCCAGGCCGGGGGACGCGACGTCCGGAAGGATGCCCAGGAGCAGGGCGGCGCCCACGGCCAGGAACAGCACGATTGCCGCCACCTTGAGGATGGCGAACCAGAACTCAAACTCACCGAAGTTCCGGACGCCGGCAAGGTTGATGCCGGTGAACACCACCATGAACACCAGTGCCAGCGCCCAGACGGGAACCACGGGCCAGACGGAGAACAGCAGGCCCGCTGCGCCAAGTGCTTCCGCAGCGATCACCACCACCAGCTGCAGCCACCACAGCCAGCCGATGGTGGCGCCCGCGGTCTTGCCCATGGCCCGTTCGGCGTAGACGGAGAAGGCGCCGCTGTTCGGGTTCGCGGCAGCCATCTCACCCAGCGCCCACATCACCAGGATGATGAGGGTTCCCGCCACCAGGTAGGAGATGAGCACGGCGGGGCCTGCCGCCTGGACGCCGGCCCCCGACCCGAGGAACAGTCCTGCGCCGATGGCGCTGCCCAGTCCCATCATGGTGAGTTGGCGGGGTTTCATGTTGTGGCCGAGGTGGCTGTGCGGACGCGCGGTGGCGGACTTCGTTGTCATGCGGGCTGAACCTTCTTGGGGTCTAGGGAAAGGGCTCCTCGTGGGACCACTTGAATTTACCGTGTTGGGGGCGCCGGCCGTACCCGGCAGATCCGGTGCCGGACTACGTGCGGCCGGAAACATTTCCCATTCCGGCCGGAATGCCCGTAGAATTAGTTTTGGTCACGATGACCATAACTAAAGCGGGCGCCCGGCGCCCGAATCGGCCGAAGGCGGTGGAAGCATGTACAGCAGCTCAGCGAATGTCTCGGAGCGCCAGGCTGCGCCGCCGTCACTGGCCATCTCCACCGTCATTTTCGCGCTCCGGCCCAGCGAGACGTCCGGCCGGCCCACGCTCTGGCTGCCGCTGGTCCGCCGCATCCGGGAGCCCTTCAAGGGACTCTGGGCTTTGCCGGGCGGGCCGCTCACGCACAGCGAATCGCTGCAGGACGCCGCGTCGCGGAACCTTCGGGAGACAACCGGGCTGGCCCCCAGCTACCTGGAACAGCTGTACGCCTTCGGCGGCCTGCACCGCTCACCCACCCAGCGCGTGGTCTCGATCGTCTACTGGGCGCTGGTCCAGCCGACGGAGGCTGCCCTGGCGGACGTCTCGGAGAACGTGAGGTGGTTCCGCGCGGACCGCCTTGGGGACCTGGCGTTCGACCACAACGCCATCGTGGACTACGCGCTGTGGCGGCTGCGCAACAAACTTGCCTACGGCTCCGTGGCCTACCACCTGCTGGGCGAGTACTTCACCCTGGCGCAGGTCCGGGAAGTCTACGAGGCGGTGCTGGACCGCGAACTGGATCCCGCAAACTTCCGCCGGCAACTCAGGTCCACCCCCGAAATCGAAGAAACAGACCACTTCCTCCAGGGCGGCAAGCACCGCCCGCCACGCCTCTACCGCTTTACCGGCCGGCCCGGCCTTGACCCAGACAACAGGAGCACACTATGAGCAGCGTCAACACAGCAATCCAGCTGATCACGCGCGAACAGGCCGAAAAAGGCGCGGCGGCGAAGGGCAGCACCTGCAGCCCCGCCCTCGCCAAGGGCCCGTGGGACTACGACCTGGCCGAGGCCCTCGCCGGCGTGCCCGCTTACGGTCCCGGAGCGTCCAGTGCCGACGTTGCCCCGGCCGCCACGCCCCGCCAGGGTCAACTTCCCGAGGAGTACAAGCAGGCCAGCGACGCCGAGCTGGCCGGACGTATCCTCGCGGCAAAGGCTGAACTGGGGGACCGCGCCGTGATCCTGGGCCACTTCTACCAACGGGACGAAGTGATCCAGTACGCGGACTTCGTGGGTGACTCCTTCCAGCTGGCCAACGCCGCACTCACCAGGCCCGACGCGGAAGCGATCATCTTCTGCGGCGTCCACTTCATGGCCGAAACCGCAGACATCCTCTCCACCCCCGAACAGGCCGTCATCCTGCCCAACCTTGCCGCCGGATGCTCCATGGCCGACATGGCGGACGCCGACTCCGTGGCTGAGTGCTGGGAACAGCTGGAGGAAATCTTCGGCACCGAGCCCGACGCCGACGGCCGGGTTCCGGTCATCCCCGTCACCTACATGAATTCCTCCGCAGCCCTCAAGGCCTTCTGCGGCGAGCACGGCGGCATTGTCTGCACCTCGTCCAACGCCAAAACCGTCCTGGAATGGGCCTTCCAGCGGGCCCGCCGCGTGCTGTTCTTCCCGGACCAGCACCTGGGCCGCAATACCGCCAAGGCCCTGGGCGTGCCGCTGGAGCAGATGCCCATGTGGAACCCCCGCAAGGACCTCGGCGGGAATGACGAGCAGGCCCTCCTGGATTCCCGGGTCATCCTGTGGCACGGGTTCTGCTCGGTCCACAAGCGCTTCAGCGTGGCGCAGATCGAGAAAGCCCGGGCCGATTTCCCGGGTGTCCAGGTGATCGTCCACCCCGAGTGCCCCATGGAGGTGGTGGACGCTGCGGATTCGGCGGGCTCCACGGACTTCATCAAGAAGGCCATCGCCGGCGCCACCGAGCCCACTACGTTTGCCATCGGCACCGAGATCAACATGGTGAACCGGCTGGCGGCCGAATACCCGCAGCACACCATCTTCTGCCTGGACCCCGTGATCTGCCCCTGCTCCACCATGTACCGGATCCACCCGGGCTACCTCGCCTGGGTGCTCGAGGAACTCGTTGCCGGCCGGGTTGTCAACCGGATCACCGTTGATGACGCCGTGCAGGCCAACGCCCGGACCGCGCTCGAGCGCATGCTCGCCGCCAGGCCGTAATGAAAGGGCAGCCGAACATGCCCGCCCACAGGGCGGCAACCCAGCCGCGGGGCAACGCTGGCAGCGTCCCGCGGCGGCGGCTGATCGTCGTCGGCAGCGGCGTCGCCGGCCTGTATGCCGTGCTGCTGGCAGCGGACGCCGGCGCCGAGGTTGTCCTGCTGACCAAGGGCCAGCTGGATGAAAGCAACACCTGGTACGCCCAGGGCGGCATCTCGGCCGTGCTCGCCAACCCCGCGCCCGGAGACTCCGTGGCCGCGCACATTGCCGACACGCTCCAGGCCGGGGCCGGGCACTGCGACGAGGACGCCGTCCGCCTGCTGTGCACCGAAGCACGCCAGGACATCGCAGGGCTGCAGCGCTTCGGCGTGCATTTCGACCTGGCGCACGACGGCGGCCCGGCCCTGGGCCTGGAAGCCGCACACAGTGCCCCCCGCATCCTGCATGCAGGCGGCGATGCCACCGGAGCCAAGGTGGCTGAAGGCCTCATCCGCTCGGTACTGGCAAGGGAGGCGGAGGGAAAGCTCACCGTCCTGGCCAGGGCCTATGCCACCGCCCTCGTGCAGCGGGACCGCAAAGTTACCGGCCTGGAGTACCTGCGGGACGGCCGCCGCTGCAGTCTCCAGGGGGACGCTGTCCTCCTGGCCACCGGGGGAGCAGGACAGCTGTTCGCCCAGACCACCAACCCCGCCGTGGCCACCGCGGACGGCCTCGCGCTCGCCGTCCGCGCCGGCGCCGCCGTGTCAGACCTGGAGTTCTTCCAGTTCCACCCCACCTGCCTGGTGAACGCGGCCACGGCCCACCCTTCCCGCCTGGACGGGCCCCTGCTGATCTCTGAAGCAGTCCGCGGTGAAGGGGCAGTCCTGCTGGATGCCGGTGGCCGCCGCTTCATGCGGGCCTACCACCCGGACGCCGAACTTGCCCCGCGCGACGTGGTGTCCCGCAGCATCGCCCTGCACCTGGCCAAGCTCGGCGACCCCAACGGCCACGTCTACCTGGACGCCCGGGTCATCGAAGAAACCCGCGGCGCCGGCTTCCTCGAGCGGCGGTTTCCCACCCTCACCCGGAAAACCCGCGAGGCCGGCATCGACTGGACCCGCGAACTGGTCCCCGTCGCGCCCGCTGCCCACTACTGGATGGGCGGCATCACCACCGACCTCCACGCCCGCACCAGCATCCCAGGCCTGTACGCAGCCGGCGAAGCTGCCTGCACCGGCGTCCAAGGGGCAAACCGGCTGGCCAGCAACTCCCTCCTCGAGGGACTCGTCTTCGGGCGCCGCGCTGTTCAATCCTTTCTTTCCGGTTCTGCTTGGGTGTCGCCTGACGGCGCTCCTCCGCGTACTCCCCACGATCCCCCTACCCTCGCAAGCTCGGCCAGGGAACCCCGATCGTGTGGGCCCACGGCCGCGGGCGGCCTCCCTTTGACGTACGCTTCCGGAGCCCCGGCAGTCGACGAGGGCGGGTCACCTTCAGAAGGGCTTCCGATCAACGCGGCGACCGAATCGGGTGCTTCGGGTGGGAGCTCGCTTGCCACCTTCGGTGGGGGAGGGGAGCCGTTTTCGCGGGATGCTCTTCGGCGTTTGATGACTTCGCATGCCGGGGTGCTGCGCTCCAAGGCACTGTTGGAAGAGGCGGCCGGAATCCTCGACCGGTGGGCCGCCGTCGTTCTTCCCGATGCTGTTGCTGCCGGCGGGGATGGCGATCCTGTGGAACTCGAGGACCGGAATTTGTTGCTGGCAGCCCGGCTGCTGGTCGCTGCCGCGCTTGCCCGCCGCGACTCCCTTGGGGCGCATTACCGCAGCGACGAGCCCGACGAACCCGAAACGTATTCCCTTCGCCCGAAAGCGAGCCTCCTCAATGACTGAACACTCCGTGCTGGACCAGGCCACCCGCAGGCACGCGGCCCCCGCGCTGACCCTGCCCGCGGCGCCCGTCCGGGAGATCCTCGAACGCGCCTTCGCCGAGGACGCTCCTGCCGGTGACATCACGTCCCAGCTCCTCATTCCCGCGGACGCACGCGCCACGGCCGTACTGAACGCCCGCGTCCCCGGCGTCCTGAGCGGGGCAACAGTCTTCCGGGACGCCATGCAGCTCGTGGATCCCGGCACCTCCGTTGAGCTGCTGGTGGGCGATGGGGAAACGTTCGACGCCGGAACCCACCTCGCCCGGGTCAACGGACCGGCGCGGTCGGTGCTCCTTGCCGAAAGGGTAGCGCTGAACCTGGTCCAGCGGATGTCCGCCATCGCCACCAGGACCGCCGAGTTCGTGCAGCTCACGCAGGGCACGTCCGCCCGGATCACGGACACCCGCAAGACAACCCCCGGGCTGCGCGTCCTGGAACGGTTCGCCGTGCGCTGCGGCGGGGGAGCCAACCACCGCTACAGCCTCTCCGACGCCGTTTTGGCCAAGGACAACCACCTGGCCGTCATGACCGGCGGGGACCCGGCCAAGCTCACCGGACTCCTGCTGGCCGCCAAGGCCCAGCTGGGCCACACCACGCACTTCGAAGTGGAAGTGGACCGCATGGACCAGATCGAACCCGTCCTGGCCGCAGGCGTGGACACCATCATGCTGGACAACTTCACCGTGGACGAGCTGAAGGCGGGCGTGGCCCTGGTGGCAGGACGGGCACGGGTGGAAGCGAGCGGAAACGTCAACCTGGAGACCGTTGCAGCCATCGCCGCGACGGGTGTGGACGTCATCTCCGTCGGTGCCCTCACCCACACGGTGGCGGCCCTGGACCTCGGCCTGGACGTCGAACTGACCGTGCGGTGAACACGCCGTGATCTTCCTCGACGCCGCCGCCACCACCCCGGTCCGCCGGGAAGTGCTGGACGCCATGTGGCCCTACCTCACCGGCGAATTCGGGAACCCCTCGAGCCACCACAGCCTCGGTGAGGCAGCGGCCCGGGCGCTCGCAGATGCGCGGGCCTCGGTTGCTGCCGTCCTCGGCTGCCGGGCCGGCGAGGTGACGTTCACCTCCGGGGGCACGGAGGCGGACAACCTGGCCGTCAAAGGTATTGCCCTGGCACGGCAGGCTGCCGACCCGGCGATGACCAGGGTGGTGATCAGCGCCGTCGAACATCCCGCGGTGGAGGAATCAGCCCGGTACCTGGAGCGCTTCCACGGCTTCACCGTCGATGTGCTTCCCGTGGACAGCACCGGCCAGGTTACGCCGGAAGCTCTGGCCGGCCTTCTCCGGCCGGAAACCGCTCTGGTCAGCGTCATGTATGCCAACAACGAGGTGGGCACCGTCCAGCCCGTCGCCCGGCTGGCCGCCCTGGCCCGGGAGCACGGTGTGCCCTTCCACACCGATGCCGTCCAGGCGGCGGGCTGGCTGCCGCTGGACACCAAGGCGCTGGGCGTTGATGCCATGAGCATCTCCGGCCACAAACTCGGTGCGCCCAAAGGCTGCGGCGTGCTGTTCGTGCGGGGCCGGACCAGGCTGGAACCGGTCATCCACGGCGGCGGCCAGGAACGCGGCCGGCGCTCCGGGACGGAAAATGTGGCGGGAGCCGTTGGCCTGGCCACCGCCCTGACGCTTGCCCAGTCCCGGCAGCGGGACCAGGAAGTGCGGGTTACGGCGCTCAGGGACGCGTTCATCAGTGCCGTGCTGTCCGCTGTACCCGGGGCGGTCCTCACCGGCCATCCCACAGAGCGGCTTCCATCCGTGGCGTCGTTCTGCCTTCCCGGGACGAGCGGCGAATCCGTGCTCCTGGAACTGGAACGCCAGGGTGTGGTGTGTTCGAGCGGATCAGCATGCGCCGCCGGCTCCGATGCGCCCTCACCCGTGCTGACCGCCCTCGGGATTTCCGCCGAGGTTGCGCAGACGGCGGTACGGTTCAGTTTTGACGCGTCGGTGACGACGGAAGACCTGGACGCCGCTGCCCGGGCAGTCAGCACGGCGGTCGCGAGTGTCAGGACCCTCGGCGCGGGCTAGCGGTGCCTGGTCCTAGCAGGCGGCGGACGGGCTGTTGTTCCTCCACGAGGGCGGGGGAGGAAATGGATCGTCACTCGTCAGTAAAGCTCGCCTACCGGGATCTCCACGGCCAGCCTGTTGGACGGGCCGGGCAAAGGGCATGCCCAGGCCTCGTTGTACGCACACGAGGGGTTGTAGGCAAAGTTGAAGTCCAGGACGAACGTGGCCCCGGGGCCGGTGCCCTGGACGCCGTGGAAGGCACCCTTGATGGTGTCCAGCAGATACCGGCCTGCCCCGTAGGTTCCACCCGGCTGCCCGGCTGTGGCGTCGCGGAAGGGCACGAAGATGCCGCCGCCGTAACCGTGGAGCTTCCAGACCGCGAGCTGCCCCATCTCCGGCAGGTCGAACGTGCCCAGCCGGATGAAGCGGACCACGCCGTCGGTGCCCGTATCCACGGTCAGTTCGCGGCCGGCACCTTCCTTGGTCAGCGGCACATGGAAGCGGTAGATGGGATCGTAGTCCGCAGTCTTCAGCCCCGAAAACCGTGCCTTGTCTGCCGCGGTCAGCGCGGACGCCGGGTGTGTGGCAAACATCAGGTCGCGCTGGTGCCGCCAGTAGGAATGCGCCTCCGCCGGATTCTCCGCGGAAAGCTTCCGGACATTGTCATACAGCGCAAATGTCCGCAGCCGCCAGTCTGCAATGTCGACGGCGGAGATGTCCGCCGGGGTTTCTTCGGCTATGCCGTGCTGTTCCGCCATAGCCCCAGCCTAGCCCCCGGGGCAGGCACACCCGTCCGACGGCGACACGCCCCGCGGGTGCGCCGGTTCCGGCCCGCGGGACCTGGCAGGAAACGCCCGCCGGGTGGACGGCCGGCACAGGCTCCGCGGCTAGGCTGGCTTCATGAGAGGCAAGGCATCAAAGACAGTCCTGTCCGGGGCACCACTGCTGGCGGTCGCGCTTGTCCTGGTGGCCTGCTCAAGTCCGCAGGGCAGCGGTCCGGGCTGGACGGCGCAGCCTGGTCCGACAGTGCAGCCGGACACCTCGGAACGCCCGGGGGCCTCCGGAACCTCGAGCCCGTCTGCCGGGGCAACGCCGTCAGCCACTGGCGATGCTTCCGCTTCCGCAACGCCGCAGGGTGCTGCCACCGCCTCTGCCTGGAAGACGTTCTCGGATCCCGCAAAGACGGTGAGTTTCGAACTGCCGCAGGAGTGGATCGCCCAATCCGTGGCCCCGGAGGAAGGCACCCTGCCCGGAGCGCTCAAGATCGAGGTGAAGAAGCCCGACGGCACGTACATCGCTGCCCTGCGGACGGGACTGCCGCCGTCGTCGGCTGAATGCCCGGAAGGCTCCCGCAGGGCCTATACAGTGATCAGCAGCGTTCCCGTGGACGTATCCGTTACGGGCGGCGAAGGGACCATCCCGCCGCGTATGGTCTTCCGCGTCATCCAGGGCTACCGGTATTTCGGCTCATACGGCATCACCAACGTTGTGGGCGGTGCGGACAACCAGGCCTGCGAGCTTCGGAATGTGGTGCGCGGACCGGCCGGCAAGGGCGACTGGTCGTTCGGCGACGTTGTGTCCCTGAAGGCTTTCGCGCCGGATGAAAAGGTGGCTCCGGCAAAGGCGTTCGACACCCTGGGCCAAGCCGGTGACTACACCGGCGAAAGTTCGGAATTCGCGAACGTCCAGCGGATGCTAATGTCTCTGGAGATCAAAAACTAGTCCCCGTTTCCGGCTCCCACAGGTGCCGGGGCAAACGGCGGCTTTCCTTCCGACGCCGATACCCCCGGAGATTCATGGAACGCTCTGTTTCCGCACGCCTGGCCTTTCGAACCGTAGCCAACACCAAGGTGGCCATGGCCATCGCCGTAGCGAGGAACAGCGGCTACTCCTCGTTTGAGGAATCCCTGTCCGTGATGGCCGGCGGCGAACAGGTCCCGCTCACCGAGGTCTCCGACCACCACGGCGGCCGGCTCCACTACATGGAGTTCGCGGAGCCCGCGGACGTGGTTGTGGAGTACTCCGCCACCGTGGCCGGCAGGGCGGAGCCGGAAGACGCAGACCTGGCGGACCGCATCCGGTACGTCCGCCCCAGCAGGTACGCGGAATCAGACCGGTTGCTGCCCACCGCCTATGCGGAATTCGACTCTGTCCAGGGCAGCGACCTGCTGCATGCGGTACGCAACTGGGTCCACGGCGAGCTGCGCTACCTCAGCGGCTCATCCCGGGGCACGGACGGCGCGGTGGAAACGCTCCTCAGCCGGCGCGGCGTGTGCCGGGACTTTGCACACCTGGCCATCGCCCTGCTTCGCTCAAAGGACATCCCGGCGCGGCTGGCGGCTGTCTACGCGCCCGGCCTCAGCCCCATGGACTTCCACGCGGTAACCGAGGCCTACGTGGACGGTGCCTGGCACGTCATCGACCCCACGGGGCTGGCCCCGCGGGAGTCGATGCTGCGCATCACGGCCGGCCGGGACTCGTCCGACACAGCCTTCCTGTCCACCGTGGGCGGCAGCCTGGTCCTGAACCAGCTGGGGGTCACCGCCGTGGTGAACGGCGACCTGCCCGTGGAGGACCCTGCCCGGTTGGTGCAACTGGGCTGACTGGCTGCCACCTGCCGGGGCCCTCGCGTGCTGCTGCCTAGCGGGGCGGGCGCGGGCCCAGGGAGCTCCGAAGCTTGTCGGTCAGCCTTCGGAGTTCCTTCTGCTCCGCAGCGGTGAGGGCCGGGCCCACCAGCGCGGAGATGTCCCGCACGTGCTCGCGGCCAATCTCCTTTTGGAGTTCCCGCCCCTCGTCGGTCAGTTTCAGCAGCACGCCGCGGCCGTCCTCCGGGGCCGGCATCCTGGCCACCAGCCCCCGCTTCTCCAGCCGCTCCACCAGCCGGCTCAGGCTGGACTGGCTCAACAGGACGTTGTCATTGAGCTCGTTGAGCCGGAGCCAGCCGGACGGGCAGCGGGAGAGCGTGAACAGGACGTCGTACTCATTCACCGCGAGCTTCCGGAAGGCCGGGCCCGACTGCAGCTTCCGCATGACCGCCACCTGTGCCCGGAACAGCGACTCCCAGGTCTCTGCGGCAAGGCGGACGGGTGATTCCGATCCTCCGGCAGCCATCACGCCTCCGCGGAGGTCTTCTCGGCGTCCTGCGAGGCCAGCAGCGTGGCCACGCGGGCTGCATGGGTGGGCGGCTCGGGGACGTGCGCCGGCTTCCGGGCAGCATACTCCTTGCGCAGGACGGGAAGGACTTCCTCGCCGAACAGATCCAGCTGCTCCAGCACGGTCTTCAGCGGAAGCCCGGCGTGGTCAATCAGGAACAGCTGCCGCTGGTAGTCCCCGAAGTACTCACGGAACGTCAGGGTCTTTTCGATGACTTCCTGGGGGCTGCCGACTGTCAGCGGTGTCTGCGATGTGAAGTCCTCCAGCGACGGTCCGTGCCCGTAGACGGGAGCGTTGTCGAAGTAGGGCCGGAATTCCTTCACGGCATCCTGGGAGTTCTTTCGCATGAAGAACTGGCCGCCCAGGCCCACGATCGCCTGGTCCGCCTTGCCGTGCCCGTAGTGCTCGTAGCGCTCACGGTAAAGGCCAATCAGCTGCTGGTAGTGCTCCTTGGGCCAGAAGATGTTGTTGGCAAAGAATCCGTCGCCGTAGTAGGCAGCCACCTCCGCGATCTGCGGGGTGCGGATGGAGCCGTGCCAGACGAAGGGGGCGACGCCGTCGAGCGGGCGCGGGGTGGAGGTGAAGTTCTGGAGCGGCGTGCGGAACTTGCCCGACCAGTTGACGGTGTCCTCGTCCCAGAGCCGGCGCAACAGGCTGTAGTTTTCGATGGCCAGTTCCACGCCGTCCTGGATGTTCTTGCCGAACCACGGATAGACCGGGGCCGTGTTGCCGCGGCCCAGCACCAGGTCAACGCGCCCGTCTGCAAGGTGCTGGAGCATGGCGAAGTCCTCGGCAATCTTGACCGGATCATTCGTGGTGATCAGCGTGGTGGCCGTGGACAGCGTGATGCGTTCGGTCTGCGCGGCGATGTAGGCGAGGGTAGTGGTGGGGGAGGAGGAGAAGAACGGCCGGTTGTGGTGCTCACCCAGGGCATAGACATCCATGCCGATTTCTTCGACCTTCTTGGCGATGGCAACGGAGGCCTTGATGCGCTCGTTCTCGGTGGGGGTCCGGCCCGTGGTGGGGTCCGTGGTGATGTCGCTGACGCTGAAAACACCGATCTGCATGATGTGCCTTTCCGTTCGTGGACTTGCTGGCTTGGTTCCAGTGTAGACCAATTTAGATGCATTTGCATCTATCGACGGATACAACACATCCCGCACGAAAATATTCCGCTGTTTTACTCGGTGCTGCCGGGAGCCGCCCGGCGTCCGCTGACCTTCGGAACCATGCCGGTGGTCCAGTCCTGGAATTCCTCGTCCACATCGGTGGCAGCCCCGAATTCGGGACGTTCCTGAAGCTCCCGCATCAGGGCCTTTTTCTCGCGCCGGCCCTCCACCAGCCTGTAGAGGACCGGGACCAGGACCAGGGTCAGGGCGGTGGATGAGATCAGGCCGCCGATCACCACTACCGCCAGCGGCTGCGAGATGAAGCCTCCGCCGCCGGTGAGCCCCATCGCCATGGGGGTCAGGGCAAACACGGTTGCCAGCGCGGTCATCAGGATGGGCCGGAGGCGCTGCCGGGCCCCATGGGTAATGGCGTCGGCAACGTTCATGCCCGGCTGTCCGTCCCGCGGCTGCCGGTACTGGTTAATCAGGTCGATCAGCACGATGGCATTGGTGACAACGATGCCCACCAGCATGAGCATGCCGATCAGGGACGGCAGGCCCAGCGGGACGCCGGTCACCAGGAGCAACGCCACGGCTCCGGTGGCAGCGAACGGAACCGAGACCAGCAGGATCAGCGGCTGGATAAGGGACTTGAAGGTGGCCACCATAATGACGTACACAATGGCGATGGCCGCCAGCAGGGCAAGGCCAAGCTGTCTGAAGGACTCGGCCTGCTGGGTTGTCGCTCCGCCGATTTCCGCCGTGACGCCCGGCGGCAGCTGCACATCCGCGAGCCGCTTCTGGACTTCGGCGCTGACCGCCCCCAGGTTGGACCCCGACGGCGTGACGGACACCCGTGCGGTCCGCTGGCCGTTGCTGGCGGTAATGGAAACAGGGACCTCCACCTGCTCCACGGAGGCGATGCTGCCCAGGGTGACGGGGGCGCCCCCTGCCGGCAGCGGAATGTTCCGGACGGCTTCGATGCTGGTGAACCTGGTGCCCTGGCCGATTTGGACGGGGAAGTCATCAGTGTCAATCCGTACTTCCCCTGCCGGGATGGGGCTGATGGTGGATGCCAGGACGCCGGCAACCTGTTCCTCGTTGAGGCCGGCGGCCACGGCTTTGGCCCTGTCCACCTTGACCTGCACCACCGGCTGGGTGGCGGCAAGGTTGGTTGCCACTTCACTGGTGCCGGGCACACCGTTCATCGCTTCGACCATGGTGTCGCTCGCTGCCTGCAGATCCGCCGTGGTGGCGGCTTTGAGGGTGATATCCACGGTGGAGGACGTGCCGAAGCCGCCCTGCTGCGTTCCCACGGAAACCTTGCCGGAATCCGGTACCTTGGCCAGCTCCGAACGGACGGTGTCCTGCAGCTGCACCTGGTCTGCCTTCTCGTCGGTCACCACAGTGAACGTGGAGTTTGAGGAGCCGGTGGAGATGAGGGCGGCGAAGCCGGCCTGCGCGTTGCCGGACGTCACCTGGACGTCCTTGACGCCGTCGATCCCGCGCAGGACCTCCTCAAGGCGGATGGCCGCGGCACTGGTGTCCGCCAGGCTGGTTCCGGCCGGCAGCACCTGGCGGACCGTCAGGCTGTTCTGGCCCGAATTGCCCAGGAGGTTGGTGGCGAGCAGCGGGGTCATGGCGGCGGTGGCGCCGAGAACCAGGACTGCTGCCACCAGGGTGATGACGGGGTGCTTCTGCGTCTTACTGAGGATGGGCACGTAGCCCCGCTGCAGCCTGCTGCGCTGTTCGGCTTCCTGGGCCTTCGCCCGCGCCTCGGCGGCAAATGACCGGGCAGCGGGGGAATCAGGCTGGAAGCTTCCGGAGGCACCGGGGGTCCGGAGGAACCAGTAGGCGAGCACCGGAACAATGGTCAGCGAGACCAGCAGGGATGCGAGCAGCGCCATGGTGACGGTCAGGGCGAAGGGCCTGAACAGCTCACCTGCCAGCTCGCCGACGAAGGCAATGGGCAGGAATACGGCAACGGTGGTCAGTGTGGAGGCCGTGATGGCGCCGGCCACTTCGCGGATGGCCGTGAGGATGGCGGTGACCTTGTCCTCGCCGTAGGTAAGGTGGCGCTTGATGTTCTCGATGACGACGATTGAGTCGTCCACCACGCGGCCAATGGCGATGGTCAGCGCACCCAAAGTGAGGATGTTGAGCGAGTAGCCGGTGGCTGAGAGCCCGATGAAGGTGATCAGCAGGGACAGCGGGATGGATACCGCGGTGACCAGGGTGGAGCGTGCGGACATCAGGAAGGCCAGGATGACGGCGACGGCGAAGCCCAGTCCCAGCAGCCCTTCGGTGGTGAGGTCCTTGATGGATTTTTCGATGAAGGGTGCCTGGTCGAAGACCGGAGTGAACTTCGCGTTCGAGCCGAGCTCTGCCTCCAGTTCGTCCAGGGTGTCCCGCACTGCATGCGAAATGCCCACCGTGTCACCCTCGGGTTTCTTGGTGACGGACACGGCCAGGGTTTCGGTCCCGTTAGTGCGGGTGATGGACGTCCGCTCGTCGTCCTGGAGGGACACGTCCGCCACCGAGCCGATGGTGGCCGCATTCTTCGCTCCGGATAACGGGAGGGCCTTGATGGCGTCGAGCGAATCGACTGGACTGCCGATCTGCAGCGAGAGCGTCTTGCCCTGTTCCTCCAGCGTTCCGGCCGGCACCAGCGCGCCGTTGTTTGCCAGCGCATCCCGGATGGACGTGATGGACGCTCCGGCAGACGCCATGGCGTCGCTCCGGGGGAGGATCTCGATGTGCTGGGAGGCACCGCCTGTGACATCAGCGCCCCGGACGCCGTCGATCTTCTGCAGCCGGGGCACGCTCAGCCGCTGGAGGTCCGCATTCAGTTCACTGAGGGTCTTGTCCGAAGACACCGCGAGGAACACGATGGGGAAGTCGCTGATGCTGCCGGCAATGGCCTGCGGCTGGACGTCCTCCGGCAGGGACCGCTTGGCGTTGGAGATGGCCCGGTCGATCTGGTTCCGTGCCCGGTCCAGGTTGGAACCGTAGGTGAAGACCATGGTGATCTGCGAAACCCCGTTGCGCGACGTGGAGGAGGTGGATTCCAGCCCCTCCACGCCGTTCAATGCAGTCTCCAGCGGCCCGCTGACCTGTTTGTCCACCACCTCCGGAGAGGCCCCCGGCATGGCAGTCAGCACCGTGATCTGGGGGAACTCAATGGAGGGAATGAGCTCCTGCTTCAGCGACGACATGGTGATTACGCCGAAAACGGAAGCGAAAACAGTGATCAGTGCGATCAGCGCCCGGTTCGCCAGTGAAAGGTGTGCCAGCCGGAACATCGCATGAACTCCTGTGGGGTTGACTAACTGGTGCGGACCCGATGGTGCCGGCCGCTGACCCCGGCAGGGTCAGCGGCTGGCGGAAACGCCCTCCAGCTGGAGGGACTTGGCGGTTGCCTGCTCCAGCTCGACGGCGAGGTCCGGATTTTCATCCAGCTTCACCCCGTAGCCGGGCATCATGTCCTTCAGCTTCGACTGCCAGCCCTTGAAGTTCTTGGGGAACGTCTTCTGCAGCAGTTCGATCATGATGGGAACAGCGGTTGATGCTCCGGGGGAGGCGCCAAGGAGCGCACCGATGGAGCCGTCACGGCCGGCGATCACTTCAGTCCCGAACTGCAGGATGCCGCCCTTTTGCGGATCTTTCTTGATGATCTGTACACGCTGGCCGGCGGTGATCAGTTCCCAGTCGCCGTCCTTGGCCTCCGGGTAGTACTCGCGCAGCGCCTCGACCTTGTCCCCGTGGCGCTTGGCCACTTCCTTGATCAGGTACGCGGTGAGGTCCATGTTGTCCTTGGCCACGGCCAGCATGGGGATGATGTTGCCGGGGCGGATGGAGAGCGGCAGGTCCAGGTAGGAGCCGTTCTTCAGGAAGTTGGTGGAGAACCCGGCGTAGGGGCCGAACAGCAGCGACCGCTTGCCGTTGACGTACCGCGTGTCCAGGTGCGGGACGGACATGGGGGGAGCGCCCACCGACGCCTGGCCGTAGACCTTGGCGCTGTGCTGCGCGGCGATGGCTTCGTCGGTGCAGCGGAAGAACTGGCCGGAAACGGGGAAACCGCCATAGCCCTTGCTCTCCGGGATGCCGGAGGCCTGCAGCAGGTGGAGGGCCCCGCCGCCGGCGCCGACGAAGACGAACTTGGCGTGGATCTTGCCGTGTTCGCCGGACTTCGGGTACTTCAAAGAGAGGTCCCAGCCGCCGCCGGACGCCCGGGAAATTCCGGTCACGTCGTGGCCGTAATTGATTTCGACGCCGTTGTTCCCGAGGTAGGTGGTCAGCTCCCGGGTGAGTGCCCCGAAGTCGACGTCGGTCCCTTCGACGGCGCGCGTGGCGGCAATGCGCTGCTTCGGGTCGCGTCCCTTAACGATGAGCGGCGCCCACTTGGCGATCTGGCCGTGGTCCTCGGAGTACTCCATGCTCCGGAACAGGGTGTGGGGCTTCAGCGCCTCATACCGCGTCTTCAGGAACCGGGTGTGGTCCTCGCCGAGCACGAAGCTCATGTGCGGCACCGTGTTAATGAAGCCCTTGGGCGAGCCGATCAGGTTCCGGTCCACCAGGTGGGACCAGAACTGCCGGGAGAGCTGGAACTGCTCATTGATGAGCAGGGCTTTGGCGGGGTTCACTGAGCCGTCTTTGGCTGCAGGGGAATAGTTGAGTTCGCAGAGGGCAGCGTGGCCGGTTCCGGCGTTGTTCCAGGGGTCGGAGCTTTCCAGTCCGGGCTGGTCCAGCCGCTCGAACAGGGAAATAGTCCAGTTCGGCTCCAGCTGCTTGAGAAATGCCCCCAGCGTGGCGCTCATGATGCCGCCGCCAATCAGGACGACGTCGGCATGTGGGGTCTTGGAAATGAAGGTCACGATCAGTCTCCGATTGCAGCGGCTCTGGCTGTCACAGAATATCCCCGGGCAGCCGACATACTGAAATTGGACCAGTCCGTCAAGGCTTTAGTTGCACCTTCGTGAAAACTTCATTTAAGACCGGCGATGCGGGATAGCTCACCACGCGGTCGGAGAGGGCCAGGGCCGAGATGGGAAAGGCGATGGGAACCGCCGGCACGGTGGCTGCGATCTGGGCATTGATGGTGTGGTACTGCTCATCGCGTTCCTCGCCTTCCGGCAGGCCGCGTGCCCGGTTGATCTTGGAAAAGACCTGCGGGTCCTGGTAGCCGAACTCACCGTTCTTTTCACCGAAGAGGGGGCCCACGAAGTTGTCGGCGTCGGAATAGGAGCCGTTCCAGCCAAGCAGGTGCAGCGCGTGGTCGCCGGGTGACTGGACCTTTTGGAGGTAGCCGTCCGACCAGTCCACGGGGACAGGCTGGATGTTGAACCCCACAGCCGTTAGTTGCCGGCTGATCTCGGCATAGACCTTCTCCGGAGTGGGCAGGTACGGCCGGGTGACGTTCAACGGATAGTAGAACTTCAGTTCCTCGCCCGCGTAGCCGCCTTCCTTGAGGTACTCCCTGGCCTTGGCCGGATCGTGGCCCAGCTCGGGGGCATCGTTGTTGAAGCCGCTGATCTTGGGAGGGACGAACTGGGTCGCCCTGGCGGTGTTGTCGATGAAGAACCTGCGGATCAGGGTGTCCTTGTCGATTGCCATTTCGATGGCCTGCCGGACCTTCTGGTTCTGCAGCACCGGGATGTCCTGGTTGATGCCCACGTACATCACCGAGAACGGATCGCGCTGGACAATCTGCTTGCCGCGTTTGACCAGTTGGTCGAAGTTCCCCACCGTGACGGCGTCATACCCGTCGATCTTGCCGTCGAGCAGGGCCTGGAGCCTGGTCTGGGGGTGGTTGTATGCCATGAAGTTGATGGTGGCGATCTGTCCCCGGTCGCCCCAGTAGGTGTTGTTGGTCACCAGGGTGACGCTCTGGTCGTCCCATGACGCGAAGCTGAACGGGCCTGTGCCCACAGGGCGGGTGGCGAAGGCGGAGACTGGCCGCCCGCCGCGGCTTTGGTCAAGGACGTCCGCGGTGCCGGACGCCAGGGCCGCGGGAGACGCCATGGCAAAGGCCGGCAGCGTCAGGGCCTGGAGGAACGCCGTGAAGCGCTGGGTGAGGTCGATCCGCACAGTGTCTGCAGAGAGGGCGGTGCAGCTCTTGAAAATAGACAGGTCGGGCTCGTCCGAGTGGGCTTTGAACACTCCCTTGAAGGAACTGCCGGGTGCCTGCCGGCGCAGGTCTGCCGGGAAGGCGAACCAGCGGTTGAAGTTGGCGCAGACAGCGTCGGCGTTGAACGGCGTGCCGTCCTGGAAGGTGACGTCGGTGCGGAGCGTGAAAGTGTAGGAGCGGCCCTCGTTGGACTCGCTCCATTCAGTAGCAAGGAGGGGTGTCGGCTTGCCGGTGGTCTGGTCCACGCCCACCAGGCCTTCAAGGATCTGGCGGGTGATGCGCTGGGATTCCACGTCGCTGGAGAGGGCGGGGTCCAGTCCCAGGGGCTGTGCGGCGGTGCCGAAGTTGAAGGTGGCGGTGGGCTCGGCAGGGGTTGTGGCGCTGGGTGATTCCGACGACGGTGAGGGGGACGGTACTGCCGTGCACGAGGTTGCCCCCAACGCCAGGAGGACGGTGCCGGCCTTAAGGACCGCCCGCCGCGATGTACTGCTGGGCACTCGTTTATCACCTCTGGATCTTGCCGGCTCCGCCGCTTGCGGGCCGCGGGACCCAGTCTAGTTGACCGGGTCCAGGCTCCCGGGGAGGCCGGTCAGCACTGAAGCCGTACCCGCTTGTGCGGGCACGGCTTCAGAAGGCGTGTTGCCGGGTGCTACTTGGGCATCAGCACCGAGTCGATCAGGTAAACGGTGGCGTTCTTGGTCTGGACGCCGCCGCAGATGACGCTGGCATCGTCGACCTTGAGTGCGTCGCCGCTGCCCGTAACCGTCACCGAACCACCCTGGACGGTTGCGTGCGTGCCGGCGATCTTGTCAGGAGTGATCTGGCCCGGAACAACGTGGTAGGTCAGGATCTTGCTCAGCAGGGCATCATCGGTCTTCAGGGTTTCGATGGTGGCTGCATCGATCTTGGCGAAGGCCTCATCCACCGGGGCGAAGACGGTGAACTCGCCGCCGTTGAGCGTGTCCACCAGGTCCACCTTGGGGTTCAGCTTGCCGGATACAGCGGCGGTGAGGGTGGTCAGGATCGGGTTGTTGGAGGCGGCAACGGCCACCGGGTCAAGGGCCATGCCCTCAACGGAACCGGCTCCCGTGGGGACCTGCTCGGCGTAGCCGGCGCAGCCGGGGCCAACCAGGTTGGCGGCCGGGTCCATGGCCGCGGCCGAGGAACTGGCCGACGGGGACGGGGCCATGCTGGAAGGTGCGGGGGACTCGGCCGGTGCCGAGGAGCTTGACGAGCCGGCGGATCCGCCACACGCGGTCAGGCTCAGCAGAGCTGCAGCTGCAACGCCTGCGACGGTGAAAGTTGTGCGCTTGATTGTCTGCATGTGAATTCTCCTTGGATTATGGCGTTATGCCTGCCGCGGACTGGTGTTCACGGCATTGTTCTTGTCTGGCTGGCGGGCACCTGCCCTTGGCTGGTGTCTCACTGGGTATTCGGCCGGTGCGCAGATACGGATGGGTGGAATCCAAGGAGTTTTTCGGAGGATTACGAATCCGGCCTTTTTCCGGGAACAGTTCCCGGGTTGCCCCGCAGGGCATAAACACAAAAAATCCCCCGGTAGTGAACCGGGGGATTCTTGTATTTCTTTGGGTGCGCAAGGGGGGACTTGAACCCCCACGCCCGAAGGCACAGGAACCTAAATCCTGCGTGTCTGCCAATTTCACCACTCGCGCCAGGCGTCCTGCCGGCGTCACACGAAAGGTACGACGGCGGATGCCAGTCTTTATTGTAGCGTTGCCCCGGCTCGACCGGAGCAGGCAACGCTGCCGGTCAGGCGTCCAGCTTCAAGTCGCGGCGCAGCTTGGCGACATGGCCGGTAGCCCGGACGTTGTACTGGGCGAGCACCACTTTGCCCTCCGGATCCACCACAATCGTTGACCGGATCAGGCCCTGGTAGGTCTTGCCGTAGTTCTTCTTCTCACCCCAGGCGCCATAGGCGTCCGCTACAGCATGGTTCTGGTCCGAGAGCAGGGGAAAGCTCAGTTCCTCACTGGCAGCAAACTTGGCCAGCTTTTCGACGGGGTCCGGCGAGATTCCCAGGACGTCGTACCCCGCGGACTGCAGTGAAGCGAGGCTGTCACGGAAGTCGCAGGCTTCCTTGGTGCAGCCAGGAGTGGAAGCGGCCGGGTAGAAGTAGACGATTGTATGGCGGCCTTCACCGGGGGACAGGGAAACGTCCTTGCCGGTTGAATCCTTCAATGTGAAACCGGGCGCTTCATCACCGGTAACGAGTCTGTCGGCCAATGTTTTTCTCCTTGTAGCAGGCGGGTCACAACAGCCTAGTAAGGGGGAGGAACCAGTGCTAATCGGCACTTGGCTATACTTGCTGCTATGCCTGATATGGATCACTGGCCCACGGGGCGCCTCTTGTCCACTGCTGCGCGCCTCGTCGAACACTCCTGGAACGAAAAACTTGGTGCCATCGGCCTGACCCACGCCGGGGTCATTGCCATCGAGGTGCTGAACGCGCAGGGCCCAATGACCCAGGCCCAGCTTGCCCAATATGTGCGCGTGCAGGCCCAGACAATGGGCAAGACCCTGAGCCGGCTGGAGTCCCACGGGCATATCGCCCGCGTGCGCAGCACGTCTGACCGCAGGAGCCACGTGGTGTCCCTGACCGAACGGGGCAAGGAGGCGGTCGCTGCCGCAGTGGAGATGGAGCGTTCCGTCCTGGCTTCGGCGTCCATTGATCCCGAAGTCCTTCGCCAGGAGCTCCAGGCAGTGGTCAGGGAGCTCGCAAGCCAGTTCGCCACCACGCCCGGCAACGCCGCCGCGCTCGTGGAAAATTCACCCTGACTACACTTCGCCGCCGGCCGGCGGGGCGTGACCGCAGTATGCAAACTGTGGTCACGCCTTTTTTGTTGTGCCGTTAGTTGGGGACACAAACAAAACAGCCCCCGGCTTGCGTTTCCGCAAAGCCGGAGGCTGTTTTCCCAGTGGTGCACCCCCCGGGACTTGAACCCGGAACCCATTGATTAAGAGTCAATTGCTCTGCCAATTGAGCTAGAGGTGCATCTTTTTGTTTCAATCATTCGGGGCTTTTCTTTCCCCGTTGATCTCCGCAACGACATGAAACTCTACACGAACTTTTGGTGCATGTGAAATCGGCCGGCCGTGCGGGTGGATGATCATCCCGGCAGCGGCAAAATCCGCGCAAAATCAAGGGTGTGGTTGCCTGCGGGAAGCCGGAAACCTCCTTCAGGAGTCAAGATCCCGGCCCTGATCCACCCCTGCGCAGGTGTGAAATGGGCCACAGGATTTACTGCTTCCTCCCCGCGTGGGGAGGAAGCAGGGTTAGGTTCGTCCTTGAGGCCGGGCCGGACCTGCTCCTAGAGGCGCCTGCGCCGTGGGGCACGGAAGCCTGCCGCTTCCGCGTGGGCGGCCGACTCAAACCAGACATCAGCCCTGGCTTGTTCATAGTCCGGGTGCCCCTCCTCGTAATAGACCATGGCGCCGGCATCGGCCTTGACGCCGTAATCTGCCGGCCCGCTGCCATCGGCACGCGCGGCGGCAGAGCCTGCCCCGTACGGTTCGTCAGCCGCCAGGTGGCCGGCAGCCTCCGGCGAGTGACCACGCGGGGCAGCCTCTTGTTCCGGCAGATGGTCCGCTCCGGTCTCCACGAGGGCAGAGGACTGGGTGCGGTCCTGCATTTCCGCCGCGGCGGCACCGGCCGGGATGGTGCCGCCGGAAACGCCCGCAGCCTCTGGCCGGTCTGCTGAACGTCCGACGGCGGAGGCTGCCGCGCCGTCGTCGTCCGCTTCTTCCACGGCAGCGGACTCGGCGCCGGGAAGCGTGGGGGCGTGCGGTTCGGTGTACTCGGCGTGATGGACCGGTGCTGCTTCCGGCTGCGTCCCCGTCTTCTCTGTGACCGACTGCATTGGCGGGGTTGGGTTGGTCCGGGCGGAGGGAGCGCCGCTGGCTTCGGACCACTGGGTTTCCCATTCGGCCTGGTCCTGGCGTCGGCGGTCGTCGCCGGGTCCCGCGGTCGCCGCACCAGCACCCGCATCCGCGGTCGCTGCGCCGGCTCCCGCAGTTGCCGCACCAGCACCCGCATCCGCGGGCGCTGCGCCGGCTCCAGCCGTGCCGGCGGGGGAGGCTGCGGAAGAACCTGAACCTGTGCGTTCAGGACGCGGTGCATCCACCGAAGCCGATGTTTCTGCCGACTCGTCCGCAGTGACGGGCGCAGCGGGCTCGGCCGGCCGGCCAAAGCCCGCGGCTGTGGGAATTCCCGTGGTGCCGGCGGCCTCGGCCGACGCCGCGGCGCTGCCGCCGGAAAGAGCACCATCAGTGCGGGTTCCCCCGTCGCTGCGGGCCACGTCCGCCTGGCCGGCGTCACCTCGGGCAGCGGGTGATTTCTTGGCGTTCAGCCTCCACCACACAACACCCACCAGTACAGCGAGCAGAATGATCAAGAAGACAGCTTCCATGGCAAGCCCTTCGGTCGGTCGGCAAGGTCCCTTGCCCCGACGCTACGTCGGGTCCACATCGCTGTCCAGCACTTTGACCGGCCCGGATGTTCCTCCGGGCGTCCCGCCGACGGCAACGTCCCGGGCAGCGAACCACGGCGGGATCCCGGGGCTGGAAAGCGGGCATCCCGGTGACCTGCGCCACACGAACTGCTCGGCCCGGCGGTGGGCATCTCATTATTCGAGATGACAGTCCACTATCTGATTGAAATAATCCTGATTTTGCGCTTAACCGGAGCTTCGCGGTCGTTGCTGCCGCGCGTGGAGCCATAGACTTTCCCCTATGAGTGACACCCAAATCGCAACCGAGAACAAGCCTGACATCAAACCCCGGAGCCGGGTCGTTACCGACGGAATCCACGCCGCACCGGCACGTGGCATGTTCCGGGCGGTCGGCATGGGGGATGACGACTTCGCAAAGCCCCAGGTGGGTGTCGCCAGCTCATGGAACGAAATCACCCCCTGCAACCTTTCGCTGAACCGGCTTGCGCAGGGCGCCAAGGAAGGCGTCCACGCCGGCGGCGGTTTCCCCATGCAGTTCGGCACCATCTCCGTCTCGGACGGCATCTCCATGGGCCATGAGGGCATGCACTTCTCACTGGTCTCCCGCGAAGTCATCGCAGACTCCGTGGAGACCGTCATGCAGGCCGAGCGCATCGACGGTTCGGTGCTGCTGGCAGGCTGTGACAAGTCCCTGCCCGGCATGCTCATGGCCGCCGCCCGCCTGGACCTGTCCAGCGTCTTCCTTTACGCCGGCTCCATCATGCCCGGCTGGGTCAAGCTTGAGGACGGCTCCGAAAAGGAAGTCACCCTCATTGACGCCTTCGAGGCCGTCGGGGCCTGCGCCGCGGGCAAGATGAGCATGGAAGACCTGACCCGCATCGAAAAGGCCATCTGCCCGGGTGAAGGCGCCTGCGGCGGCATGTACACGGCCAACACCATGGCCTGCATCGGCGAGGCTCTCGGCATGTCCCTGCCGGGCTCCGCCGCCCCGCCCTCGGCAGACCGCCGTCGTGATGAATTTGCCCGCAAGTCCGGCGAGGCCGTGGTTAACCTTCTCCGCCTGGGCATCACCGCCCGGGACATCATGACCAAGAAGGCGTTCGAGAACGCCATCGCCGTCACCATGGCCTTCGGCGGCTCCACCAACGCCGTCCTGCACCTGCTGGCCATTGCCCGCGAAGCAGAGGTGGAGCTGACCCTCGATGACTTCAACCGCATCGGCGACAAGATTCCGCACCTGGGCGACCTGAAGCCGTTCGGCCGCTACGTGATGACCGACGTGGACAAGATCGGCGGCGTGCCGGTGATCATGAAGGCACTGCTCGACGCCGGCCTGCTGCACGGTGACTGCCTCACCGTCACGGGCAAGACCGTGGCGGAGAACCTCGACGCCATCAACCCGCCGGACGTTGACGGCAAGATCCTGCGCGCGCTGGACAACCCGATCCACAAGACCGGCGGCATCACCATCCTGCACGGCACCATGGCCCCCGAAGGCGCAGTGGTGAAGAGCGCAGGCTTCGACGCCGACGTCTTCGAAGGCACCGCCCGCGTCTTCGAGCGCGAACAGGGTGCCCTGGACGCGCTGGACAACGGCCGGATCCACGCCGGCGATGTTGTGGTGATCCGCTACGAAGGACCCAAGGGCGGGCCGGGCATGCGTGAGATGCTTGCCATCACCGGCGCCATCAAGGGTGCGGGCCTCGGCAAGGACGTCCTGCTCCTCACCGACGGCCGGTTCTCCGGCGGCACCACGGGCCTCTGCATCGGCCACGTCGCGCCCGAAGCGGTGGACGGCGGCCCCATCGCGTTCGTCAAGGACGGCGACCGCATCCGCGTGGACATCGCAGCGCGCAGCTTCGACCTGCTGGTGGACGAGGCTGAACTCGAAGCCCGCAAGGTGGGCTGGGAGCCGCTGCCGGCCAGGTACACCAAGGGTGTGCTCGCCAAGTACGCCAAGCTGGTGCACAGCGCCAGTACCGGTGCCTATTGCGGCTGATGCCTGAGTGCCCCATGCCTCCGACGGCGACACGACTGCCGGAGGCGGCAGGGCTTAATAAGGGCTGATCCCGAGGCCCCGGGCGAACGGCGCTTGCGCCGGAGGTTCGGGGTAGGATCAGCACGTGGACAATGTTGTCCACATGGTGAGATCGGGTAGCGGCTCGTTGACACGTATCTCACCAGAGGGAAAACTGAACGCATGACTTTCGTTACCGCCGGCACCGTCGTCGTCCTTACCAAGCGCGTGGCACATTAGCCTCCTCCGGTAACGAACCGTCACGCGCAAACCCCTCGAAGAGCCGCTCAGGCTGAGGGGTTTTTTTATTTCCCGCTGTTTCCATGAACCACAGATGATCCACAAGGAAGAGTCCGATGAGCAAAGGATCGCCCATCAGCCCCTCGCTGATGGCTACCAAGTCCACTGGAGCCACCAAGGCTCCGGAACGCGCCGACCGTACGGCTGACCATGCCGCCGTCGTCGCCGACCTTGCTGCCGTCTCTCCTGTCCTTGGGCCGAACAACGTTGTACCCCCAACGGTGATGACCGGCTCGCAAGCTATTGTCCGCTCGCTCGAAGAACTCGGCGTCGACGATATTTTCGGTTTGCCTGGTGGCGCGATCCTGCCCACCTACGACCCCTTGATGGCCTCCACCATGAATCACGTGCTGGTCCGTCACGAACAGGGAGCCGGCCACGCCGCGCAAGGCTACGCCATGGTCACCGGACGGGTTGGCGTCTGCATCGCCACCTCGGGCCCGGGTGCCACCAACCTCGTTACCGCCATCATGGATGCCCACATGGACTCCGTGCCGCTGGTGGCCATCACCGGCCAGGTGTCCAGCGGGGTGATCGGCACCGATGCTTTCCAGGAAGCCGACATCGTGGGCATCACCATGCCCATCACCAAGCACTCCTTCCTGGTGACCGATCCCAACGACATTCCGCATGTCATGGCTGAAGCATTCCACCTGGCCTCCACCGGCCGTCCCGGTCCCGTCCTGGTGGACGTCGCCAAGGACGCCCAGGTGGGGCAGATGACCTTCTCCTGGCCGCCCAAAGTGGACCTGCCCGGCTACCGGCCCGTCACCCGCGGCCACAACAAGCAGGTCCGCGAGGCCGCGAAGCTCATCGCCGCGTCCACCAAGCCGGTCCTGTACGTCGGCGGCGGCGTGGTCAAGGCGCACGCCAGCGCCGAACTGCTGGCCCTCGCCGAAGCCACCGGTGCCCCCGTGGTGACCACTCTGATGGCGAAGGGCGTCTTCCCGGACTCGCACCCGCAGCACGTCGGCATGCCCGGTATGCATGGAAGCGTCTCCGCCGTTACCGCGCTGCAGCAGGCCGACCTCCTGATCACCCTCGGCGCCCGCTTCGATGACCGCGTGACGGGTGTGCTCAAGACCTTCGCGCCGATGGCCAAGGTCATCCACGCCGACATCGACCCCGCGGAAATCTCCAAGAACCGCACCGCCGACGTTCCCATCGTGGGATCGGTCAAGGAAATCATTCCGGAACTGACCGAGGCCGTCCGCACGCAGTTCGACGCATCCGGCACACCGGACCTCACCACCTGGTGGGCCTTCCTGAACAACCTCAAGGAAACCTATCCGCTGGGCTGGACTGAACCCGACGACGGGCTCAGCGCCCCGCAGCGGGTCATCGAACGCATCGGCGCCCTCACCGGCCCCGAAGGCGTGTACGTGGCAGGCGTGGGCCAGCACCAGATGTGGGCCGCGCAGTTCATCAAGTACGAGCGCCCGCACGCCTGGCTGAACTCCGGCGGCGCCGGGACGATGGGCTACGCCGTTCCGGCGGCCATGGGCGCCAAGGTGGGCGAACCGGACCGCGTGGTGTGGGCCATCGACGGCGACGGCTGCTTCCAGATGACCAACCAGGAACTGGCCACCTGCGCCATCAACAACATTCCCATCAAGGTTGCCGTCATCAACAACTCCTCGCTGGGCATGGTGCGCCAGTGGCAGACCCTGTTCTACGAGGGCCGCTACTCCAACACCGACCTCAACACCGGCCACGACACCGTCCGCATCCCGGACTTCGTCAAGCTGGGGGAGGCCTACGGCTGCGCCTCGTTCCGCTGCGAACGCGACGAGGACATCGACGCCACCATCCAGAAAGCCCTGGAGATCAACGACCGCCCCGTGGTCATCGACTTCGTGGTGAGCCCCAACTCCATGGTGTGGCCGATGGTGCCCGCCGGCGTGAGCAACGACCAGATCCAGGTTGCCCGCAACATGACCCCGGAATGGGAAGAAGAGGACTGACCATGAGCCGCCACACACTGTCCGTCCTGGTTGAAGATAAGCCCGGCGTCCTGACCCGCGTTGCGAGCCTCTTCGCCCGCCGCGCCTTCAACATCAACTCCCTGGCCGTCGGCCCCACCGAAGTCCCCGGCATCTCCCGGATGACCGTGGTGGTCGACGCCGACGGCGACCTGATCGAACAGGTCACCAAGCAGCTCAACAAACTGATCAACGTCATCAAGATCGTTGAGCTGACCCCCGAATCTTCCGTACAACGCGACCACATCCTGGTTAAAGTACGTGCGGATGCCGCAACACGCCTGCAGGTGACCCAGGCTGCAGACCTGTTCCGCGCCTCAGTGGTCGACGTCTCCACCGATTCCGTCGTCATTGAAGCAACCGGCCATCCCGAAAAGCTCACGGCACTGCTCTCAGTGCTGGAGCCCTTCGGCATCCGCGAAATCGTGCAGTCCGGCACCCTGGCCGTTGGACGGGGATCCCGCTCCATGAGTGACCGGGCGCTGCGCTCCGCCTAGGCGAATGCCCTGGCGGAACCACCGCCCGTAACCGCACCACCACACAACACCTATCTACACACCACTCAAGAGGAGTTACGCAAGTGACTGAAATGTTCTACGACGACGACGCCGACCTGTCGATTATCCAGGGCCGCAAGGTTGCCATCGTTGGCTACGGCTCACAGGGCCACGCCCACGCCCTCAACCTGCGCGATTCCGGCGTCGAGGTTGTCATCGCCCTCAAGGAGGGTTCGACGTCGACCGCCAAGGCCGAGGACGCAGGCTTCACGGTCAAGAACGTTGCCGACGCCGCCGAATGGGCCGACGTCATCATGATCCTGGCACCGGACCAGCACCAGCGCTCGATCTTCAATGACTCCATCAAGGACAAGCTGACCCCCGGCAAGGCACTGGCTTTCGCCCACGGCTTCAACATCCGCTTCGGCTACATCCAGGCACCGGAAGGCGTTGACGTCATCCTGGTGGCCCCGAAGGCTCCGGGCCACACCGTGCGCCGCGAATTCGAGGCCGGCCGCGGCATCCCCGACATCATCGCCGTCGAGCAGGATGCCTCCGGCGCCGCCTGGGACCTCGCCAAGTCCTACGCCAAGGCCATCGGCGGCACCCGCGCCGGCGTCATCAAGACCACCTTCACCGAAGAGACCGAAACCGACCTCTTCGGTGAGCAGTCTGTCCTCTGCGGCGGCGTGTCCCAGCTGGTCCAGTACGGCTTCGAGACCCTGACCGAAGCCGGCTACCAGCCGCAGATCGCCTACTTCGAGGTGCTGCACGAGCTCAAGCTCATCGTCGACCTCATGTGGGAAGGCGGCATCGCCAAGCAGCGCTGGAGCGTTTCCGACACCGCAGAGTACGGCGACTACGTCTCCGGCCCCCGCGTCATCACCCCCGAGGTGAAGGAAAACATGAAGGCCGTCCTGGCCGACATCCAGTCCGGTGCCTTCGCCAAGCGGTTCATCGAGGACCAGGACAACGGCGGCGTCGAGTTCAAGGAACTGCGTGCCAAGGCTGAGCAGCACCCCATCGAGGGTGTCGGCCGCGAGCTGCGCTCCCTGTTCTCCTGGCAGCAGCAGGACGTGGACTACGTTGAAGGCTCCGCAGCCCGCTAAGGCTGCCGGTTCCTTCCCCCCATAACGGGCAACGTGAGGCCGGGTTCACACTTAACAATGTGAGCCCGGCCTTTCCGTCGGCCTAGACTTGTTCCATCCCCAGGACTGCAACGCAGAGGATCAGCCGTGTCAAAACCCGTAGTACTGCTCGCCGAAGAACTTTCCCCCGCCACCGTCGAGGCCCTTGGCCCGGACTTTGAAATCCGCCAGACCGACGGCGCCGACCGGTCCCAGCTGCTCTCGGCGATCAGCGACGTTGACGCCATCCTGGTCCGCTCCGCGACCCAGGTCGATGCCGAGGCCATCGCGGCCGCCAAGAACCTCAAGGTCATCGCCCGCGCCGGCGTCGGACTGGACAACGTGGACATCAAGGCCGCCACCCAGGCCGGCGTCATGGTGGTTAACGCCCCCACGTCCAACATCGTCTCCGCCGCCGAACTCACCGTGGGCCACATCCTCAGCCTCGCCCGCCACATTCCGCAGGCCAGCGCCGCCCTCAAGGACGGCGAGTGGAAGCGCTCCAAGTACACCGGCATCGAACTGTTCGAGAAGAAGATCGGCATCATCGGCCTCGGCCGGATCGGCGCCCTGGTGGCAGCACGGCTCAAAGGCTTTGACACCAAGATCCTTGCGTACGATCCCTACATCACCTCCGCCCGCGCAGCGCAGCTCGGCGTGCAGCTGGTCACCCTGGACGAGCTCCTGGCCCAGTCCGACTTCATCACCATCCACATGCCCAAGACTCCGGAAACGGTGGGCATGCTCGGCGCCGATGCTTTCAAGAAGATGAAGAACACCGCCTACGTGGTCAACGTCGCCCGCGGCGGCCTCGTGGACGAAGAGGCTCTCTTCACGGCCCTGCAGGACGGTGAAATCGCCGGCGCCGGCGTCGACGTCTTCGCCAAGGAGCCCAGCACCGACCTGCCGTTCTTCAAGCTGGACAACGTTGTGGTGACCCCCCACCTCGGTGCCTCCACTGACGAAGCCCAGGAAAAGGCCGGCGTCTCCGTTGCCAAGTCCGTCCGCCTCGCCCTCGCCGGCGAACTGGTTCCGGACGCCGTCAACGTGGCCGGTGGCGTTATCGCCCCCGACGTCCGCCCGGGCATCCCGCTGATCGAAAAGCTGGGCCGCATCTTCACCGCGCTGACCCACGATTCCCTGACCCAGTTCGACGTGGAGGTAGCCGGCGAAATCTCGTCGCTCGACGTCAAGGTCCTGGAACTGGCAGCGCTGAAGGGCATCTTCGCCGACGTTGTGACCGAGCAGGTCTCCTACGTCAACGCCCCGGTCATCGCCGAACAGCGCGGCATCAACGTCCGCCTGATCACCACCCCCGAAACCGAGTCCTACCGGAACGTCCTGACCCTTCGCGGCGCCCTCAGCGACGGCAGCCAGATCTCCGTGGCCGGCACCCTGACCGGCCCCAAGCAGATCCAGAAACTGGTGGGCATCAACGGATTCGAAGTTGAAATCCCCATCAGTGAGCACCTGGTAGTGGTGGCCTACACCGACCGCCCCGGCGTCATTGGGACCATCGGCCACATCCTGGGCATGAACAACATCAACATCGCCGGCATGCAGGTGGCCCGCCACGACCAGGGCGGCCAGGTTCTGGCCCTGCTGACCATCGACAGCTCCGTGCCGCAGCAGGTCCTCGACGCCATCAAGGCCGGCATCGGCGCCGAGATGGTCCGGGAAGTGGACCTGGAGGACTAGCCCAGGATCCGGGAAACGCCGTACCAGCGGCTCCCCTCGGCGCGCCCCGGCGGGGCCACGTATGATTGGCCGGTCTGCTTACAATGGCTGGGTCCTGATTCAGGACCGGGCCGGCAGACCGGCCAATACCTTTTGCACATCCGTCCGTTAATCGCCCATGTCCGGCCCGGCCGGACACGTATGTGCGCACGCAATCCAGGTTTCAGGGAGTTCAATGAACGCCGTCCAGAGGTTCATCAGAAGCAAAGTGCTGCTGTTGACCGCGGCCATCTTGATCGCAGCCATGTGCTTGTCGGTCCTCGTCCAAAGCCAGTCACAGGCTGCACTCAACAGGACCGTGGATGAAAATTCCCGGGGACTCTACGACGTCCTGGTCCAGGCGAAAGCGCCCTCCGGTGCGCTGCTGCAGCCCGAAATCGCCAACGGCACCGGTGGCATCAGCTTTGAACAACTGGACTCGATACGGAAGCTGTCCGGCACGTCGGTTGCCGCCCCCATCAGCCTGGTCTCCCGCGTCACGCAGAACCTTGAGTCCCCGCGCCTGGACGCCATGGACTACCTCGGCTACAACGCCGGGCTGGCCGGAACCGCCACGGCGGACCAGGCGGCCGGCGCCACGGCTCCGGACAAGTGGCCCGCGGCCGAGTCCGTGCTGAGCGACGAAACCAAGAAGTACCGCCTCACCGCCAGCGCCGTGAGCTCCGACGGCGTCTCCGAACAAACGCTCTTTAAATCCACTGCCGAGGGAAGCCTTGGCAAGGCAAAGCTGGTCGAGGAAAAGGCCGCCGGCGGCAACAGCATCCGGATTGCCGCGCCCGAAGGTGAAACGGGCATCAAGTTCCCCGCGCCGGCCGGCGGCTCCGAGCACAACCTCTTCAACCTGTCCGTGTCCCTGCCGCTGGCCCCCGAGGTAACGGAATCCGTGGTGGCCGTGGACCCCGCCGCCGAGCGCGCCCTGCTGGGATCCTCCGGTGACTTCCTTGCCCCGCTGGAGAAGGCCCCGCCTGCCGACGCCCGCGACGCCGGAGCCATCGGACGCTACTTCGAAGGCCTCTTCACCAACGGCATCGGCCTCGACCAGCTCGAAGAAGGACCGGATTTCCTGGGCGTCAAGCTCAAGTACTGGGCACCCCTGATGACCCAGTACCAGCAGGCAAAGCGGACCGGCCAGCTGACCGCCGACTCCCAGGCCATTCCGCTGATTGTCCGCTCGGGCACCTCCCTGGACCTGAAGTACAACGTCAAGATCGAAGAGATCGACGACGCCGGCAAGGTGGTCAAGGACGTCGGAACCGTCTCCCGTTCCCTGGACAAGGATTACCTGCCGTTCGTCTCCAAGGACCCCTTCGTCCTGTCCTGGCCCGGCTCCACGGACCACTCCTCCCTCCTGGGCAGCACCGGCAACTTCAACCAGGGCCTTTACACCCCTGCCACCTGGAGCACCGACTTTGCCGCCGCCCCCAAATACACCGACGGCGAGGCCGCAGCCAACGGCGCCGTGGAAAAGACCGCGGTTCCCGGCGAATGGGTAACCATCAACCGGCTGCCTGAAAAGAGCGCCAACGGCACCCCCGTGGACCAGACCCAGCGCGAACCCGTGGATGAGCGTTCCTACCGGGAAAACCTGGCCACAGGGGAGCAGGTGGCAGCTCCGCTGGCCATGGTCTACGGAACCTTTGATCCCGCCGCTGTGGCGGAGGCCGCCGGCGACGTCAACAAGCTGCCCCTTGGCGGCTACGACCCCACCCCGTTCACCCTGGTCAAGGATGCCGAGGGCAAGGACGTGCCCGCCACCGAGCTGGAACCCTCCCTGAGCGCCACCGGCCTCGCCAGCCAGTCTGCCGGAGCCATCACCGACTACTACGGTCTGGCTGCCGCCCGCGGCTACACGGACAACGCCGACGTTATCGACGCCATCCGTGTCCGTGCCAAGGCGCCGGGCAGCTGGAAGGAAGCCCAGCCCGAGGTGGAAGAGCTCGCCAACGAAATCCGCGCCATGGGCCTCGAAGCCACCATCGTGGCCGGCTCCGCGCGTGAGGACGCCAGCATCTTCGTCCCCGGATACTCCAAGGACGACGCCGGCAAGGAATCTGCGCTGGGCACCGTCCAGCAGTCCTGGGTCCGGCAGAATGCGGCGGAGGCGGTCACCGGATCGCTGTCGGGAACCAACATCACCCTGCTCTTCCTGACCCTGTGCGGTGCCGCCCTGCTGACCGGCGCGTCAACAGTGAGCTACATCCGCAAGCGCCGAAGCGAAGCCGGTACCCTCCGGGCCATGGGCTGGACGCAGCGGCGGATCCGCAGCTGGGTGCTGGAGGAATTCGGCGTGGGAGCCGTGCTGCTGGCAGTGGCCGGCATCGTGCTCAGCCTGCTCAGCTGGAGCCTGGCCACGGCCCTGGTGTGCGTCGCCGTCCTGGTGCTCTACGCAGGTGCTGCCCTCTTCGCAGCCCAGCAGCTCCGCCACCGCGACGTCATCGACCAGGAGCCGCAGCACGACGAGCGGCTTATTCCGGTGGACTCGCCGCTGACTTTCGCCAACCGGCAGCTGGGCACCAACAAATTCAACACGCTGTCCCTGGCCGTCGCCGTGGGCGTGTTCGGTGCCGCTGTGGGCGGGCTGATCGCTCTGCTGATCGACATCCCCCGCGCGGCCGGTGCCAGCGCCCTGAGCGGGCTGGCCGCCGCCAGCGTCGCGCTGCCGAGCATCCTCCTCGCACTCGCCGGGGTTGTGGTGGGCCTGGTGTTGACACTGGTCACCGGCCGGTTTGAGCTCAACGCCAAGCGCCAGTACCTGGGCATCCTTGAGGCGATGGGATGGAACCCGGACATGCTCCGCCAGGTCCGGCTCTTCGAAAACGCGCTGGTAGGAACCGTGGCCCTGCCCCTGGGCGTGCTGGGCGCCCTGGGTATCGGCCTCCTGCTGGCACCCTATGCCGCATTGTGGGCAGGCGTCGCCGGCCTCGTGGCTGTACTTTGCTGGATACCGATTGCAACGAAAGTGGTCCAATGACAAACCCGACCAATGTCCAGCGGAGCCGCCGGGGCGGCTCCGGCGAGGTTCCCCTGCAGACCCGCGCCAACACCATCGTCAAGGAGGCCGACCACGCCACCCCGCTGGAGCTGAGCGACATCACCATCCGCTACGGCGGCGGCAAGGGCGGTGCTGAAGCCGTCAGCGTTGTGGAAGGCTTCGACCTCACCCTGCACGCCGGCGAGATGCACTGCGTCGCAGGCCGAAGCGGCTCCGGCAAGACCAGCATCCTGACCGTCGGCGCGGGACTCACGCTGCCGACGTCGGGACGCGTCTTCTGGGAAGGCGACTCCCTGGAAAGCATGGGCGACGACGAAATCGCCGACCGCCGTCGTGCGCTGATCGGATACGTGGACCAGGGCGGCGCCCTGATCGACGGTATGAGCGCCCTCGAAAACGTGCTCCTGCCGGCCGTTCCCGACGGGGAAGTGGACCAGCGGCGGGACATGGCCAAGGACCTGCTGGACCTGGTGGGCCTGGGCCGCCGGATGCGGCACCGCCCCGCTCAGCTGTCCGGCGGCGAACGCCAGCGCGTGGCCATCGCCCGGGCCCTGATCCTGGGCACCAGGGTCCTGGTGGTGGACGAGCCCACAGCAAGCCTTGACCGCGCGTCCGCCAATCGCATAATCAGTATCCTGAAAGACACCACGTCCGATGGAATCGCCGTCCTGGTGGCGTCGCACGACCACGAACTGGTCCGGCTCAGCGATTCCCTGACTGAACTGATCTAGCCCGCCCCTCCGCACCGAAGGTACCGTCCGCACGTGACTGCTTCAGAGAAAACGCCGTTCTACATCACCACGGCCATCACCTACCCCAACGGCGTGCCGCACATCGGCCACGCCTACGAGTACATCGCCACCGATGCCATGGCCCGCTTCAAGCGGCTGGACGGCTTTGACGTGATGTTCCTGACCGGCACGGACGAGCACGGCATGAAGATCGCGCAGACGGCCGAGAAGGAGGGCATCACGCCCAAGGAGCTGGTGGACCGCAACGCGGAGGTGTACAAAGCGGCGCATTCCGCCCTGGGCATCACGTACGACCGCTTCATCCGCACCACGGACGAGGACCACTACGCCGCGTCGCAGGCCATCTGGAAAAAAATGGAAGCCAAGGGCGACATCTACCTGTCGAAGTATGAGGGCTGGTACTCCGTCCGGGACGAGGCGTTCTACGGTGAGGATGACACCGTGGTCAAGGACGACGGCGTGCGCTACTCGAAAGAAACCGACACCGAGGTGACCTGGACGGCAGAGGAGAGCTACTTCTTCCGGCTCTCCGCCTACCAGGACCGGCTCCTGGCCCTCTACGAGGCGCAGCCGGAGTTCGGCGCACCCCAGTCCCGGTTCAACGAGGTGATCAGCTTCGTCCGCCGCGGGCTGGAGGACCTGTCCATCAGCCGCACCACATTCGACTGGGGCGTGCCCGTTCCCGGCAACGACAAACACGTCATGTACGTGTGGGTGGACGCGCTCACGAACTACCTCACGGGCGTTGGCTACCCGGACGTCGATTCGGAGAAGTTCCGGAAGTACTGGCCGGCCGACGTCCACGTCATCGGCAAGGACATCTCCCGGTTCCACGCCATCTACTGGCCTGCGTTCCTTATGAGCGCGGGCCTGGAATTGCCCAAGCGGGTCATGATCCACGGCTTCCTGCACAACAACGGCGTCAAGATGTCCAAGTCCCTCGGCAACGTGGTGGCTCCCGCGGATTTCGTGGCGCAGTATGGCCTGGACCAGGTGCGCTTCTTCTTCCTCCGGGAAGTTCCCTTCGGCGCTGACGGAAGCTACAACCACGAGGCCATCGTGGGCCGGATGAACTCCGACCTTGCCAACAACTTCGGCAACCTCGCGCAGCGTTCGCTGTCCATGGTGGCAAAGAACTGCGAGGGCCGCGTTCCCGTTCCCGGGACCTTCACCGCCGAGGACAACGCCATCCTGGCGCAGGCCAACGGCCTCCTCGAAACGGCCCGGGCTGCCTTCGAGAAGCAGGAATTCAGCCGCGCCCTGGAAGCCATCTGGACTGTCCTGGGCGATACCAATGCCTACTTTGCCGAGCAGGCGCCCTGGGTGCTGCGGAAGACCGACGTCGAACGCATGAACACCGTGCTGTACGTGACGCTTGAGGTACTCCGGATCGTGTCCATCCTGGCCCAGCCGGTGATGCCCACCGCGACGGCCGCCCTCCTGGACAGCCTGGGCCAGCCCGAAGGGGAAGCCCGCCAGTTTGCCGCCATCGGTACCCCGATCGTTGCCGGAACTGTTCTGCCTGCCCCGGCGCCGGTGTTCCCGAAGTACGAGGAGCCTGCGGAAGCCTAAGCATTATGCCCGGCTCCGGAACGTCCGGGCAGGTATCTATCCGGTCGCAGAGTAGCCCGGCGGTTCGAACACAGGTATTTCCTACTCGGGACTCTCCGCCCCGCCTTCCATAGCCTGAACGGGTTAGCAAACTGACAGTTCGCATCTGGGAGAACCGTCGCCCCGATGCTGTCTGTTTGCGTTGTGACCCGTCAGGTTGGGGCGGTCGTGTTCTCCCGTACGTCTTGCAGTTTGAAGCAGACTATGGACGGAGACGGAAAAAATGCAACGGATCCTAGCCGCACTCGGGGTCACAGGCCTCGCCCTTCTAGGCGCGTCAGCCACGGCCGTGGCCTCGCCACCGGAATCATCCGGCGGTGACGGGAAGATCACCATCTGTCACGCGACGGGCTCAGACACGAACCCCTACGTGTCAGTCACCATGAGCCTCAACGCACTCAAAGCCCACCTGGGCCACCAGCACAATGAGGACATCATTCCGGCCAACAGCATGCTGCCTGCAGGCCAGAACCTCCACAAGGTGGACTGGTGGAATGCCGGCTGCGCCAAGCCGGGCGGAACCCCGCATGAGGGCAACGACAAGAAAATCACCATCTGCCACGCGACGGGATCGGCGTCAAACCCCTACGTGGTCATCACCATCGCCCTGCAGGGCCTCAACGGCCACGCCGGTGACCACCACCAGCACACCGAGGACATCATCCCGCCGAACCATGGGAAGGTAATCCCCGCGGGGCAGAACTGGACTGACGACGGGAAAGCCACGTACAACAACGGGTGCGTTCCCACGAAAGCACCGCCCGTAGTTCCACCTGTTGTTCCGCCGGTGGTTCCACCTGCCGTAGTGCCGCCGGCGGTCGTACCTCCGGCCGGTGCCGTGGTTCCGGCCCCGGCCCCCGCCCCGGCAGGCGCTGTCGTCGGGGGCGGTGCAGTGACCGCGGTCAACGAGGGTTTCAACGTTCAGACCGCGGTGTCTGAGCCGGATCCGGGGATGGCTCCCTGGCTCGGAGGCGCGGCCGTCCTGCTGCTCGCCGGAGGTGCCATTGCAGCCCGGAAAACCCTGGCAGCTGGCGGCAGCCGCCATGGCGAAGCCCGCAGTTAGCACGCCGGCCGGTGCGCTGGCGGCAAGTGGCTGAATGATGCGCACGGCGCCGTGCCCCGAAAGTGGCACGGCGCCGTGTACCTTTTGCGCCTTTGATCGAATTGATTCGAAGCCCGAGGTGACCGTGAACGAACCCGGACCATCCACTGCACATCAAAAAGAAAGTCCTGCCGCCCCGAAACGGACCCGATGGGACGCACCGCGCCTTCGCTTTATCGCCGCCCTGGGCCTGCTCACCGCGCTGGGCTGCCTGATGTTCCTGTTGCTGCCCGCACTGTTGGGTATGGGAGGCGGCAGCGTCCAGTCTGGCGGCAGCCCGCCCGTGGCTTCCGCACCGCCGTCGTCGACGAATTACGGTACTGCCCCGGAATCCCCGGCAGCGCCGCTGACTCCCGACCTGCCGCCGGCCACTCCCGCCTGGCCGCCCGCGGCGCCTCCGCAACGGCTGGTTTACCCGTCTGCGGACATTGACGTGGTGGTTCATCCTCTCGATCCGAGCGCCGACGACAAGGAGCGCCAGACCATCATTCCGCCTCCCACCATGGACGGATACTGGCTAACGCCGTACGGGGCACCGGGAGCCGGCTCAACCAATACCACCTACGTGGTGGGCCACAGCTGGCAGGACCGTGAGGCGCCCTTCAACCGGCTCAGCAGCCGGGCGTCTGCCGGTGACCTCCTCACCGTAGCCACCGGTACCGGCGAACTCGGTTACCGTGTTGATTCGGTCACCACGTACGAAAAGTCAGGCCTGAAGGACAGCGCCATTTGGGACGTTGCTCCCAACAGGCTGGTTCTTATTTCCTGCTACACGGATGACCTGTGGGGAACCAACGTCGTCGTTGTGGCATCGCCCGTATATTGAGACAGCTTGACCAGCATATGGATGACTTGGCTACCCTGAAAAGCATGAGCGCATCCTCCATTGATCTGGCAGTTATTCCCGGCGACGGCATTGGCCCCGAAGTCATCGCCGAGGCAGTCAAAGTACTGGAAAAGGCTGTGGCCGCTGAGGGCGTTGAGCTCAAGCAGACGCACTACAAGCTCGGCGCCGAGCACTGGCTGGCCACGGGGGAGACGCTGCCGGACGAGGTCCTGGCCGACCTCCGGACCCGGGACGCCATCCTTTTCGGCGCAGTGGGCGCCGCTCCCGGCGACACGCGCATTCCCTCCGGCATTATTGAACGCGAGATGCTCCTGAAGCTCCGCTTCAGCCTGGACCACTACGTCAATTTGCGGCCGTCCCGGCTCTACGGAACAGTGGGCAGCCCGCTGGCCAACCCCGGCACCATCGACTTCATCGTGGTGCGCGAAGGAACCGAGGGCCCCTACGTGGGCAACGGCGGCACCCTGCGCGCCGGAACCCCGCACGAAGTTGCCACCGAAGTGTCCCTGAACACGGCACACGGCGTGGAGCGCGTGGTCCGCGATGCCTTCCGCCGCGCCAGCGCCCGGGAACGCAAGCACGTTACCCTGGTCCACAAGCACAACGTCCTGGTCTATGCCGGGCATCTCTGGAAGCGCACCGTCGAGGCCGTTGCCGAGGAGTTCCCCGAGGTGACGCACGACTACCTCCACGTGGATGCCGCCACCATCTTTATGGTCACGGATCCGTCCCGCTTCGACGTGATTGTCACGGACAACCTCTTCGGTGACATCCTCACCGACCTCGCCGCGGCCATCACCGGCGGCATCGGGCTGGCAGCGTCCGGCAACATCAACATGGACCGCACGGCGCCGTCCATGTTCGAACCCGTCCATGGCTCCGCCCCGGACATCGCCGGGCAGGGCAAAGCAGACCCCACCGCTGCAATCCTCTCGGCGGCCCTCCTGCTCGACCACCTTGGCTACGCCGGTGCTGCCCGGAAGATCGAAGCCGCGGTGGTTGCCGACGTCGAAAAGCGCGACGGCAGCCCCCGCAGCACCAGCGCCGTGGGCGATGCCATCGCCGCCGGACTCTAGCGCGCCGAGGCCTCCTGCATCGGGCGTAAGCTTGTCTCGAATCACCAAATGCCGCCCTGCCGTTCAGCGCTGAACCCGGGGCGGCCGATCGTGGAGGAACCATGACCCAGACTGCCCATGGCGTCGAATTCAGCCAGCAGCTTTCGGCCAAGCCGAAGTCTGCTGAAGAGCGTGCAGCCATCCTGGCGAAGCCGGGATTCGGCAACCACTTCACCGACCACACCGCCATCGTCGATTACAGCGTGGACGCGGACGGCAACGGCGGCTGGCACAATCCGCGCGTGGAGGCCTATGGACCCATCACCCTGGATCCGTCGGCTGCGGTGCTGCACTACGGGCAGGAGATTTTCGAGGGGCTCAAGGCCTACCGCCACGCCGACGGCTCCATCTGGAGCTTCCGTCCGGAAGCCAACGCCGCACGCCTGAACAAGTCAGCCCGGCGGCTGGCCCTGCCGGAACTGCCGGCAGAGTACTTCCTCGGAGCCATCCGCGAACTGGTGGCCGCTGACAAGGAATGGGTTCCCGCCGGCGACGGCGAAGCACTCTACCTCCGGCCCTTCATGATCGCCACGGAGGCCTTCCTGGGCGTCCGTGCAGCCCGTGAAGTGTCCTTTCGCGTGATCGCCTCGCCCGCCGGGAACTACTTTGGCGGCGAACTCAAGCCTGTCTCCATCTGGATCTCACGTGAATTTGCCCGTGCGGGCCGGGGCGGCACGGGCGACGCCAAGTGCGGGGGCAACTACGCAGCCTCGCTCATTGCCCAGCAGGAGGCTGAAGCCAACGGCTGCAAGCAGGTTCTGTTCCTGGACCACTTCAACGACGATGCTGTTGAAGAACTGGGCGGCATGAACGTGTTCTTCGTGATGAAGGACGGCTCGCTCGTCACGCCCGCCCTCACCGGCACCATCCTGGAAGGCATTACCCGGATGTCGGTCATCCAGGTGGCAAAGGACATGGGCCGTGAGGTTACCGAACGCAAGATCACCCTGGATGAGTGGCGCGACGGCGTCGCTTCCGGCGATATTGCCGAGGTCTTCGCGTGCGGCACCGCGGCCGTCATCACCCCCATCGGCGTCTTGAAGGACGCCACCGAGTTCATTGGCTCCGAGGACGCTACGGCGGGGGAGACCACCATGGCCATCCGCCAGCAGCTGCTGGGCATCCAGACCGGGGCGGTCCCGGACACCCACGGCTGGCTGACCCGCCTGGCATAGCCGGCGCTCAAGCCCCACAACAACGACGGCGCCTGCCGGGCTTCTGCCCGGCGGGCGCCGTTCGTTGTGTACGTACCACGGCGGGAGTCAGCCGTCCAGGTCAGCGGCGGGCGGCCTTCCTGGCGGCGTTCTTCAAGGCCTTGCGGGAAACAGGCTTCAGGGCCTTCCGTGCAGCTTCTTCTTCCAGCGCCCGGTTGCGGCGGGCGTCGATCATGTCGTTCCACAGCGTCGTCGCAAAGACGCCGCCGTCCTGGGCGTACACGTCGTAGGGGTAGCCGGTAAAAATGGGCGGCGTGGTAGTGCCGCCAGGCAAATCCTTGCCCTCTGCCTTGGCGACGGCGTCCGCGACAGCCCAGATCCGGGTCAGGTGGCGCGTGAGGTTCTCCTGGACAAACATGTTGGCGTCACTGGCCGCGGCGGCGCGCTTCAGGAGATCCTCCAGGTCGTCGGCCAGAACACGCGCTGCCGCTTCCTCCGCGGGTACCGAATCCGCAGGCAGGTCCCTGGCCGCTTTTTCCACCGCCTCACTCCAATCGGCGGTTTCGCGGAACTTCCGCCACGTGGGAAACCAGACGATGCCACCCGTTGCATGGTTGTGGATGTGCAGGAGCCCGCTGTTCTTCTCCGTCGCGGCATGGTCGTGGCCGGCGGAATCGGCTGCGGCGAGGAGGTCTGCAAGTGTTGTGGTGCTCATGGTGTGTGGTTCCGGCTTCCTGGGAGAGAGCGAGGGGATTCACTGGTGGTCAACCGAGGCACCCGGCTGTTCTATTCCGGACGCGGGGCGGCGGTGGTCCGGCGCCGGATGCAAAGATGTGATGGTGACTTCAGCTTCCGGCCCCATCCTGCAGCGCAGCTCTGCCCTGACGCGGTACATTCTGGCCCCGAACCCCGGGCCCATGAGCCTCGAGGGAACCAACTCCTACGTCGTGCGGGCCGCCGGGTATCCCGGCGCCGTCGTGGTGGACCCCGGCCCGCTGGACGAGGCCCACCTCCAAGCACTTGCCGATGCCGGCCCGGTGGAACTGATCCTCATCACCCACCGCCACGCTGACCATACTGCCGGATCGGCCCGCCTGCACGAACTGACCGGCGCCCCGGTCCGTGCCGCCGATCCCGTGCATTGCCAGGGCGGTGGAGAACCCCTGCACGGCGGGGTGGTCCACGCCGCCGGGCTGGAGATCAACGTGCTGCCCACTCCCGGCCATACGTCGGATTCGCTGTCCTTCCATCTTCCCGACGACGGCCCCCACGGTTCCGTGCTGACCGGCGACACCATCCTGGGCAGGGGCACCACCATGCTGGACTTCCCGGACGGCACACTGGGGGACTACCTCACCACGCTGGACAGGCTTGAGGCGTTGGGTCCGGCCACCGTCCTCCCGGCGCACGGACCTGTGCTGCCCTCCGTGGAGTCCATTGCGCGGGATTACCGCCTGCACCGGCAGGAGCGGCTCGGCCAGGTCCGCGCGGCGCTGGCACAACTCGGCCGGGACGCCACCGTGGGTGAGGTGGCTGACGCCGTCTATTCCGACGTCGGCCCTTCCGTCCGGCGGGCAGCCGAAATGTCCGTTGCCGCACAGCTGCACTACCTGCGCGCTGAAGGAAGCGGCCAGGCCGGGACGGTAGGGTAGGGACCATGCGTATTGCCAGGTTTGTTGTCGATTCTGATCCCCTGTACGGCGTTGTGGAAGGCGAAACGGGCAGTGAGGAAATCACTGTCATCCACGGAGACCCCTTCTTCAACGGCGTGGAGCGCACGTCCGTCCGGCACAAGCTGGAGGACGTCCGGTTGCTGGCGCCCATCATCCCGCGCAGCAAGGTCATCGGCGTGGGCCGCAACTTCGTGGAGCACGCCCATGAGCTTGGCAATGAAGTGCCCGCCCAGCCGCTCCTCTTCCTGAAGCCCAACACCGCCGTCGTTGGCCCCAACGATCCCGTTGTCCTGCCGGAGTTCTCCGAGGAAGTCTCGTTCGAGGCGGAACTGTGCGTGGTGATCGGCCGGATCTGCAAGGACGTCCCGGAAGACCGGGTGGACGACGTCATTTTCGGGTACACCTGCGGCAACGACCTCACCGCCAGGGACGTTCAGAAGAGCGACCTGCAGTGGACGCGTGCCAAGGGCTTTGACACCTCCGCGCCGCTGGGTCCATGGATCGAGACCGACCTGGACACCGAGGATCTCCAGATCCAGGGCCGGCTCAACGGCGAACTGCGCCAGGACGGCAGCACCAGCCAGATGATCCGCGGGGTCCGCGAACTCGTGTCCGTCGTCTCGCAGGCCTTCACGCTGCTGCCCGGCGACGTCATCATGACCGGCACCCCGGCCGGGGTCGGACTGGTTAACGCCGGCGACCGCTTTGAGGTGGAAATCGAAGGAATCGGCCGGTTGTCCAACCCCATAGTCCGCCGCTGACCCAGGCCCGCCAAGGGCCCTGGCGGCAGGCGGTAAAGTTGAAGCCACTATGACTACTGCTTCTGCGTCGCCTGCTGCCTCCCTGCCCTCCGTTCCTGCCGAAACACCGGTACGGGTCCGTTTCTGCCCCTCGCCCACCGGAACCCCGCACGTCGGGCTGATCCGCACGGCGCTGTTTAACTGGGCCCATGCCAAGCACACGAAGGGCACCTTCGTGTTCCGCATTGAGGACACGGACGCGGCACGCGACTCGGAGGAAAGCTACCAGCAGCTGCTCGAAGCACTGAAGTGGCTGGGCATCACGTGGGAAGAAGGCGTGGAAGTCGGCGGTCCGCACGAGCCGTACCGGCAGTCCCAGCGCCTGGACCTCTACAAGGACGTCGTGGCCAAGCTGATCGAGGCCGGCTACGCCTACGAGTGCTACTCGTCCCCGGAGGAGGTCGAGGCACGCCACCGCGCAGCGGGCCGCGACCCCAAGCTCGGCTACGACAACTTTGACCGTGAGCTGACCGAGGAACAAATAGCGGCCTTCAAATCCGAAGGCCGCGAGCCCGTGCTGCGGGTCCGGATGCCGGATGAGGACGTCACCTTCACAGACCTGGTCCGCGGCGAGATCACCTTCAAGGCCGGCAGCATCCCGGATTACGTCATTGTGCGCGCTGACGGATCCCCCCTGTACACGTTGGTCAATCCTGTCGACGATGCACTCATGGGCATCACGCACGTGCTGCGCGGTGAGGACCTGCTCTCCTCCACGCCGCGCCAGGTTGTCCTCATCCGCGCCCTGATGGAACTTGGCGTGGCCAGCTACATGCCGGAATTTGGCCACCTGCCGTACGTTATGGGCGAAGGCAACAAGAAGCTGTCCAAGCGGGATCCCCAGTCCAACCTGTTCCTGCTGCGGGACCGCGGCTTCATTCCCGAAGGCCTCCTGAACTACCTATCCCTGCTGGGCTGGAGCCTGTCTGCCGACGAAGACATCTTCACGGTGGACCAGCTGATCGAGAACTTCGACGTGCACGACGTCCTGGCCAACCCGGCGCGCTTTGACATCAAGAAGGCAGAAGCCATCAACGGGACCCACATCAGGATGCTTGCGCCGGAGGATTTCCGGGACCGGCTGGTGCCCTATCTGCAGGCGGCCGGCTACCTGGGGGAGCAGCCGACCGCGCGGCAGGAAGAGATCCTCACCGAAGCCGCACCGCTGATCCAGGAGCGCATCTCGCTCCTGGGCGAGGCGCCGGACATGCTCGGATTCCTGTTCAAGAACGATGACGCCATCGACATCGCGGACGACGCCCGCAAGGGACTGCCGGAAAACCTGGCCGAAGTCCTCGACGCGGCCATCACGGCGCTCGAGCCCGTTGACGAGTGGACCCCGGACAACATCCAGACGGCCCTGAAACAGGCGCTTGTGGAAGACCTCGGCATCAAGCCGCGCCTCGCCTTCGGCCCCGTCCGCACAGCGGTTTCGGGGCGGCGGATCTCGCCGCCGCTGTTTGAATCCATGGTGATCCTGGGCAAGGAATCCTCCCTGCGCCGGCTCCGGACCTTCCGCGGCTGATGACTGCTCCCAGCAAGGCACGCAGCGGTGTCCTGGAAACGCCCTTCGGGCCCGTCCGGGGCGTCCTTTTCGACATCGACGACACCCTGGTGGACCTCGAATATTCGATGACGACTGCCTTGCGGGAAGTCAGCGAACACCTCCTGCCCGGCCTGGACCAGGCCGGGTGGGAGCGGTTTGGCCGCATCTTCACCCACGAGACCACGCACTACTACGACCAATACCTGGCCGGTGACCTGACGTTCAACGAGCAGCGCCTCCTCCGCGGCCGGGCCGCATTGGGGCACTTTGGCGTGGACCTGGGGGAGGGTGAGGAATCGCACCGGTGGCTCAGCGCCTACATGGAGAAGCAGCCCTCCTACGTCAAACCCTTCCCGGACGTGCTGCCGCTGCTCGATGTCCTGGACCGCGCGGGTATTCCCTACGGCGCGGTCAGCAACAATGTCCACGATTACCAGCGGGCCAAACTCGACAGCGCCGGGCTGGAGCGCGTCTCGCGGCTGGTGGGCACGGACACCCTGGGAGTGGCCAAACCCAACCCGGCCATTTACCTCGAAGGCGTCCGGCTGCTGGGCACCCCTGCCGCCGAAACCCTCTACGTCGGCGATAACCGGCTGCTTGATGCGGAAGGCTCGACGGCGGCCGGCTTGCTTGGCGTCTGGCTGAACCGGACGGGGGAGCCGGGGCAGGGGTTCGACGGCGGCATGGTTGCCTCGCTGGACCAGCTGGTCAGCTAAGTCACACAGTTCCGATCCTGTTGCCTCATTGCAATACCTCCGGGAAGACTAATACGTTGCCTCAAATGAAAACCTCCGCTTCTGCGTGATCGTTGCCTCGTTGCAGAGGCT
>NZ_FVZL01000025.1 GCF_900168295.1 Arthrobacter sp. P2b
CCACACCCGGCTGCCCGAAAACAGAAAACAACCGCAGAGCAACCCGGCGCCACACACCAGCGCCCCTCACCGGCCATCATGAAAAATCGAGGCTAGTGGTTGCCCGTGGAGTAATCGAAGACCTGGATTCGGATCAAAGCAATATCCGGCTCAAGCTCTCCTACGGGAGAGGTGAACGAACATACCGCCGCGAGGACGGATGGCAAATACGGGGAGCAACAGCAGCCCGTGCAGCGAGCCCTTCAGGCGGGGCGTAAGAAACCCACCGCGCATACTTCGGGAACAACCTCGACCTTCTCAGCACGTCGCTGGCGTTTGTTATGGGTGCCTGCCTTGGTTGGATCTCCGAGTTTGCTGCGGGTCTCATCATGAATGCCGGCAGCAGGAAAAGCGACGCCGCCGCGGCTTCCGACGCAGCTGCCGTGGCACATAACTAAGGATTGAAGCGCCGCGGGGGCCACCAATTCACGGCGGCGCTTTGTCGTCAGCCCCTGCGGGCACCGGACACGGGATAACCTCCAGCGGGAATCCGCCCCCTGCACCCTCACGCCAGAGGGCAGCGAAGGGGATTAGCGTTTGATCTTCTCGGATAGGGCGTGGGCGTGGCGCAGCAGTAAGCACCCTAGGTCTGGGCGTCGTTCGGCGGAGAAGCGGGACTCGATACCGGTGATGCTCAAAGCCCACGCGGGCTGCCCGGCTGCGTCGAACACTGCCGCTCCCATACCCCAACTGCCGTGAACGAGGAGCCCGGGATTGGTTGAATATCCAACCGCGCGGGTCTCTTCGATGCGTTGGCGGATGAGGTCCGCAGCGTGTTCCGGGCCAAAGTGTTCTTCGAGATTCGCGCGGGCAAGGTAGCGCTCGGCGGCATCCGGTGGCAGGAACGAGAGGATAACCAGGCCCGCGGAGGCAACGCCGAGAGGGAAGCGCTTCCCCTCGTACAGAACGAAGGAACGGATCGGGAAGCTGCCGTCCTGGCGCAGCACGCAGACAGTTTCATCGCCGCGCCGGGCCGACAGGAAGGCGCTCTCCCCGGTTTCTTCAGCAAGTGCCCGGACGTGGTCCCGGGCCAGCTCGGTGATGTCATAGCGCTCTGCGGCGATGGACCCCATCAGGTAGAGCTCAGGCCCCAAGTGCCAGCGGCCCGCCTTGGAATCATGGTCCACAAACCCCTCGACCGCCAAAGATGACAGCAACCGATGGGCCGTGGGGCGCGCCAACCCGGTGGCGCGGGCAACCTCCGTCGTCCCGATTCCCCGGGGCATGGCCCCGCTGACGGCTCGGAGAACCTGACCGATGCGGCCGACGACTTGGGCGCCTGGAAGCGTTTCACTCATGTCTACATTATGGACGCTTTGCACTCGTCTGACCATAAGGCGACCAATATCCCGTCAACGATTCATTTACGTTGACCCCAGCAACGCGCAGAAGCTACGGTTCATGACGAACCTCACACAGATCATATAGTGGACGGATAGGAAACAAGATGGCATCAAAACTGTGGGACAGCGCCGCAGAGGCACTGGCCGGAACCATCCAGGACGGAATGGTCCTCGCCGTCGGGGGATTCGGCCTCAGCGGCATCCCCCGGGACCTCATCGAGGCCGTACGCGACAGCGGTGCGCGTAACCTGACAGTCGTATCCAACAACATGGGCGTGGACGGCAAGGGACTGGGCCTGCTGCTGGAGAACCAGCAGGTGAGCAAGGTTCTGGCTTCCTACGTTGGGGAAAACAAGCTCTTTGCAGAGCAATACCTGGCAGGCGCGCTCGATGTTGAATTCGTTCCGCAGGGAACCCTCGCGGAGCGTCTGCGCGCCGGCGGAGCAGGCATCCCCGCCTTCTACACTCCCACTGGCGTTGGCACGCCAATCGCGGAGGGTAAACCTGAAGCCGAATTCGATGGCAGGCGTTGCATCCTCGAACGCGGCATCGTCGCAGACATCGCCCTGGTCCGTGCCCACCAGGCGGACCGCGAAGGCAACCTCCGCTACAGAATGACCGCACGCAACTTCAACCCCCTGGTCGCAGCGGCCGGCCGAATGACCATCGCCGAAGCTGAAGAAGTAATCGACGGTTACCTAGACCCCGAGGACGTAACCACACCAGGGGTCTTCGTACAGCGAGTGGTGCCCGTCGCCAACCCGATCAAAGACATCGAACAGCGGACCGTACGGGTCCGCGCGGAGGTATGAAATCATGTGGACCCGTGATGAAATGGCGGCCATCGCCGCCAGCGAACTCGAAGACGGCCAGTATGTGAACCTGGGCATCGGAATCCCGACCCTGGTGGCCAACCACCTGCCCGAGGGCGTCCGCGTTACTCTCCAAAGCGAGAACGGCCTGCTGGGCATGGGCCCCTTCCCCTACGAAGGCGAAGAGGACGCGGACCTTATCAACGCCGGCAAACAGACCGTCACAGTCCTGCCGGGCGGCAGCTTTTTTGACTCCGCAGTCTCCTTCGGCATGATCCGGGGCGGACACGTACAGACCGCCATCCTCGGAGCCCTGCAGGTGTCCGGGGCAGGAGACCTGGCCAACTGGACCATTCCAGGAAAGCTCGTCAAGGGTATGGGCGGTGCCATGGACCTTGTCGCCGGCACCCCGCGCGTGATCGTAGTCACCGACCACGTGGCAAAAGACGGTACCCCGAAGATCGTCGCCGAATGCGACCTTCCGCTGACCGGTGTTGGCGTTGTCAACCGCATCATCAGCGACTGTGCAGTCTTCGATGTAGTGGACGGCGCCCTTGTCCTGCGCCAAATCGCCCCCGGGCATACTGTCGAAGAACTTCGCACACAGACCGGAGCAGCTTTCACCGTTGCCCCCGAGTTGGCCTCCGGTGATTCCGAGGTACTCGGGCACGCCGACACCGCTAACCCCGCCTCCGAGGCCGTGGGGGCCGACGCATGAGCGCCCTGATCGCCGGCTATGCCCGGACACCGTTTACCCGGTTCAACGGACAATTCGCCTCCATCCCGGCCACAGCCCTCGGCTCGCACGCGGTCACCGCAGCGCTTAGCCGTGCGGGCGTAAATCCGCAGGAAGTCCAACGAGTGATCGCCGGACACGTCCTGCAGGGCGGAGCGGGCCAAAACCCCGCCCGACAGTCTGCCGTAGCGGCAGGAATCCCCCTCAGCGTCCCGGCAATAACACTCAATGCAGTGTGCCTCTCGGGCATGGAAGCCGTCGCTTCGGCCGCACGGCTGATCGACAGCGGTGAGGCAGACATCGTTGTTGCGCTGGGCCAGGAGTCCATGTCCTTGGCTCCCCACGTGTTCAACGCCAGGGCGGGACAAAAGTACGGGGCGATGCAGGTCGTGGACACACTGGAATTCGACGGCCTTACCGACGCCTTCGAACGCCGATCGATGGGTAGCTCCACCGAGGACGGCAATACCGACTACGGTCTGGACCGGGCAAGCCAGGATGCATGGGCAGCGGCCTCGCACCAGCGTGCCGAGGCACACGCCTCCTACCGTGCCGAAGAAATCGCCCCCTACACCATCACCTCCCGCCGCGGAGACAGCGTGGTTGCTGCTGACGACGGAGTTCGGAACGGGACGACCACCGAGTCACTCGCGGCCCTGCGTCCGGCCTTCAGCAAGGAAGGGACCATCACCGCCGGGAACTCCTCACAAATCACAGACGGCGCCGCCGCATTGGTTCTAGTGAGCCCGGCAGCTGCGGCACGGCTGGGCCTGTCCCCCATCGCTGCGGTGGAATCCCACGCATTCGTGGCCGGGCCGGACGTGCGGCTGCACGACCAGCCCGCCAACGCCATCCTGGCCGCACTCAAGAAGGTCAACTCCGGAGTAGAAGACCTGGCCGCCGTCGAGATCAACGAGGCGTTCGCCGCCGTTGCCGTCCAGTCGGTCCGCACACTCGGAATCAGCCCCGATATCGTCAACACCCGTGGCGGTGCGATCGCCCTCGGCCACCCCATCGGAGCCTCAGGTGCCCGTATTGTCGGAACACTCGCGCGCCAACTTGCCGAGCTTGGATCAGGTCAACTGGGCGCCGCGGGCATCTGCGGCGGCGGCGGACAGGGATCCGCGGTAGTTCTCAGGTCGCTCTAGGGACTGCACCCGATGACGACAAGCACCAAGCTCATGCCTGAGCAAGTAAACAGGCCGACCCAGTACGGCTACCAGCGATCGGTGGTGGCGAACTGGTGCGAACTCATAGCTGGTGACACTGTGTTGCTTCTCGGCCCCTTGGCCGAGGAGCGGCACAGGGGAACGGTAGACGCCATTTCGGCGGACGGCAGCGTCATGTGGCTGCTACTCGAGCACGCGGGCGGTCGGAAATTATTTCATCACGTCGACGGATACCATACGCTCGTCGATCCTGTCAGGACCGCACCTGGGGATCAATAATCAAAAATTCATGACTCCCGGCGCTGGCGCGGACTCGCAACTAACGCAACCCGAAAGTCGGGGCCAGCGCCGGGCTTCCACCTCTATCCGGGTGGCAGCGTGGCAGAAAGTGTGTCAGCATCCCGATACTGCTCTCGAGGACTGCGCCAGCCGGGGCAAGGGAGTACTAATGCCGGCAACCACTCCCGTCAGTGATGAAGTACACCCCAACCTGACGTCAGGCAACCACCAAAAACCCGTCAGAATAGGGTCGAAAGCACCCTTTCTAGACACCCCCGATGGAAGGTCCTAGCCCCAACCTGACAGAGCCAGAGGAACAACAACTCCTTAATCGAACCGCACCGCGTCCCACTCAAGGATCCGCGGCTGGGCCAGGCCCTCCACCACAAACGGATCCCCGCCAATAAACCGTTCCGCTTCCGCCCGCGAAGAAAAGATCCCCATCGAGGCGCCCGCCGGATCGTCAGCCAGGAACGGACCCAGTGCGATCAGCCCGCCGCCGTCGGCATGGAAGGCTTCGAAGTAGGCCTGATGGCGCGGGTACGTCTCGAAAACGTGCGAGCGGTCAGTGCCCTCGCTCAGGCTGTACAGGACAACGCACTCCATCCGGCGGTCCTAGGAGCCTGTCTTCCGGCCGGTGAGCTTGTCCAGCAGCCGGTCCACCATGCCCACGCCCGCTCCCACCGTCTTGTGGAAAAGCTCCGAGTGCGGCGCGCTGGGGTGCGGCCGGGTGGGCGCCAGCTTTTTCGCCTTCTCCACCTTCTCGCCCATCTCCACAAGCTTCTCCCGGGGAATGTGCTGGCGCAGCTTCGGGAACTGTTCGGATTCCTCGTCACCCGCGTGATGCGTCAGCTGTCCCTCGAGCTCACGCACCAGGTCCATAAAAGAGGAATCTGACGGCTCGGCCTTCTCAAGCTGCTTCATGAGCTTGACGATGTCGTCGTGCTCCTTCTTGTCGTGCTCCACTTCCTCTTTACCGTTGGGCACGTGGTCCTCGATGGCGGGGTACACGAACATCTCCTCCGCCACGGCATGGCGCATGACTTCCGCGATCAGGGTGTCCGCCAGGTCCCGGCGCTGGGTTCCATCCGGCGCGGCGTGGATCTGCGCGATCAGTCCGATCATCTCCCGGTGATCAGCCGTCAGGATGTCCACGACGTCCACGTTCGCACCGGCAGAATGGGTATCACTCATGACTTGGCCTCCTCCTTGGATCGCTTCCTTATAAGCGGGGTGGGACGGTCAAAGTACCACGCGCAAACAGCGGGATAAAGAGGCCAACAGTGCCTTGCATCTGGACATCTTCCCGGCCAGGTAGCACGATCTGAGGTGTGACCCCCACAGACCCCTACCTGCGCGAACTGACCCAGCTCCGCCGCGTCAAGGACAGGATGGACCGGGAGTACGCGCAGCCCCTGGACGTCGAATCCCTCGCGAAGGACGTCCACATGTCCGCGGGCCACTTCAGCCGCCGCTTCAAGCTCGCCTACGGCGAATCGCCCTACAGCTACCTCATGACCCGGCGCATCGAACGTGCCATGGCGCTGCTCCGCAAAGGCGACCTTTCCGTCACGGAGGTGTGCTTCGCCGTCGGCTGTTCCTCGCTGGGAACCTTCAGCACGCGGTTCAGCGAACTGGTCGGCATGCCGCCCAGCGCCTATAAACAGGAGGCGGAACGCGCGACGGCGGGCATCCCCGCGTGCGTCGAAAAGCAGGTGTCAAGACCGGTCAGGAATCGAGAAGCGCCCGCCCCGGAGCCGCAACTAGCATGACTGCCATGGACATCACCATCAGCTCAAGTTTCCTTCCGCACACCGATCCGGATGCCTCCATGGCGTTCTACCGCGACGCCCTCGGCTTCGAAGTCCGCAACGACGTGGGCCGCGGCACCATGCGCTGGATCACCGTGGGCCCGGCCGGCCAGAAGGACGTCTCCATCGTCCTGTACCCGCCCGCCGCGGACCCCGGCGTCACCGATGACGAACGCCGGACCATCGCCGAAATGATGGCCAAGGGCACCTACGCAACGGTGGTCCTCTCCTCCCCCGACGTGGACGCCGCCTTCGCCCAGGTTGAGGCGAGCGGGGCCGACGTCGTCCAGGAACCCATCGACCAGCCCTACGGCATCCGCGACTGCGCCTTCCGGGACCCGGCCGGCAACACCGTCCGCATCAACCAGCAGCCGTAGGCTGAAAACCAGCGACGCCGAAGGAGGCTGCGAGCGCAGCCTCCTTCGCGCCGCACGACAGATGGAGACCCGATGAGCACGGACACGGATACGGCCACCAGCGCCAGCAGGCCCTCGGACAGCACGCATGTCGCCGACACCCACGACCTGATCCGCGTGCAGGGCGCGCGGGAAAACAACCTCAAGGACATCAGCGTCGAACTGCCCAAACGCCGGCTGACCGTGTTCACGGGCGTCTCCGGCTCCGGGAAGAGCTCGCTGGTGTTCGCCACCATCGCCGCCGAATCGCAACGGATGATCAACGAAACCTACAGCGCCTTCGTCCAGGGCTTCATGCCGAGCCTCGCCCGGCCCGAGGTGGACTTCCTCGAAGGCCTGACGACGGCCATCATCGTTGACCAGGAACGCATGGGCGCCAACCCGCGGTCCACCGTGGGCACCGCCACCGACGCCAACGCCATGCTGCGCATCCTCTTCAGCCGCCTCGGCACCCCCTACGTCGGCCCGCCCACGGCCTACTCCTTCAACGTCCCCACCCGCAAAGCCAGCGGCGTGATGTCCACGGACAAGGGCGGCCGGGTGGAAAAGGCCGTGGTCAGCCAGGCGGTCTACCTCGGCGGCATGTGCCCGCGGTGCGAGGGCATGGGCAACGTCAGCGACATCGACCGCACGGCGCTGTACGACGACGGCAAGTCCCTGAACGAGGGCGCGCTGACAGTTCCGGGCTACTCCATGGACGGCTGGTACGGCCGGCTGTTCGAGGGGATGGGCCTGCCGATGGACAAGCCCATCGCCAAATTCACCGCCGAGCAGCTGGACACGATGCTCTACGCGGAGCCCACCAAGATCAAGGTGGAGGGCGTCAACCTCACCTTCGAGGGCATCATCCCGAAGATTCAGAAGTCCATGCTGTCCAAGGACGTGGAGGCCATGCAGCCGCACGTCCGCCGCTTCGTGGAGCGGGCCGTCACGTTCCAGCTTTGCCCCGAATGCGAGGGGACGCGGCTGACCAAGGAAGCACTGTCCTCGAAAATCAACGGCAAGAACATCGCCGAGCTGTGCCAGATGCAAATCAGCGACCTCGCCGAGTGGGTCCGCGGGCTCAAGGACGCCACGGTGGCTCCCCTCCTTAAAGGACTCCAGCACCTGCTCGACTCGTTCTCCGACATCGGCCTGGGCTACCTCAGCCTGGACCGGCCGGCCGGCACCCTCTCCGGCGGCGAGGCGCAGCGCACCAAGATGATCCGGCACCTGGGATCCTCGCTCACCGACGTCACCTACGTCTTCGACGAACCCACCATCGGGCTCCACCCGCACGACATCGAGCGGATGAACCAGCTGCTGCTCCAGCTGCGGGACAAGGGCAACACCGTCCTGGTGGTCGAGCACAAGCCGGAGACCATCGCCATCGCCGACCACGTCGTCGACCTCGGACCGGGCGCCGGCAGCGCCGGCGGCACGGTCTGCTTCGAGGGCACCGTGGAGGACCTCCGGGCCAGCGACACCATCACCGGCCGGCACCTCGGGGACCGCGCCTCCCTCAAGGAGACCGTCCGGAAGGCGACCGGGGCACTCGAGGTGCGCGGGGCCTCCATGCACAACCTCCAGGGCGTCGACGTCGACATTCCGCTGGGCGTCCTCTGCGTGGTGACAGGCGTGGCCGGCTCGGGCAAGAGTTCGCTGATCCACGGCTCGGTGGCCAAGCGCGAGGGCGTGGTGGTGATTGACCAGGGCGCCATCAAGGGGTCCCGGCGCAGCAACCCGGCCACCTACACCGGCCTGCTTGAGCCCATCCGCAAGGCATTTGCCAAGGCGACCGGCGCCAAGGCGTCGCTCTTCAGTTCAAACTCCGAGGGCGCCTGCCCCACCTGCAACGGCGCCGGCGTTATCTTCACCGAGCTGGGCGTGATGGCAACCGTCGAATCCCCGTGCGAGGACTGCGAGGGCCGCCGCTTCCAGGCCGCCGTCCTGGAATACACGCTCGGCGGACGCAACATCGCCGAAGTGCTGGACATGTCCGTGACGGAAGCCGCCGCCTTCTTCGCCGAGGGCGAGGCCAAGACCCCTCCTGCGCGGACCATCCTCAAGCGGCTGGACGACGTCGGCCTCGGCTACCTGAGTCTGGGCCAGCCGCTGACCACCCTGTCCGGCGGCGAGCGCCAGCGGCTCAAGCTCGCCACCCAGATGGCCGAAAAGGGTGACGTCTACGTCCTGGATGAGCCCACCACCGGCCTGCACCTGGCCGACGTGGAGAACCTGCTCGGCCTGCTGAACCGGCTGGTGGAGTCCGGGAAGTCGGTGATCGTCATCGAACACCACCAGGCGGTCATGGCCCATGCCGACTGGCTGATCGACCTGGGGCCGGGAGCAGGTCACGACGGCGGCCGGATCGTTTTCGAGGGAACGCCGGCTGAGCTTGTGGCGGCACGGCCCACACTGACCGGCGAGCATCTGGCGGCTTATGTCGGTGGTTGAGCCTGGCCCTTCGCCGGTTGAGCCTGGGCCCACGGCCGCAGGGTTCCCTGGCCGAGCTGGCGAGGTTAGGGAGCGGCTGGGGACTTACCGGTACGGGGTCGAGATCCTGCACCTGCTGGTGTCCCCCTCGCACGCCTACTTCGGCCGGGCGAAGGACGGGCCTGCGGATGTTCCCACCATTGACGCCGCGCAGGCTGAGGTGGTGGCGGGCAAGGGGATTGTGGGCGACCGCTTCTTCGGCAAGGCCGCCCACATGGACGCCGCGGTGACCCTGTTCGCCGTCGAATCCCTGGAAGCCATGGCCGAAGAACTGGGCGCCGGACCGTTCGATCCGCTGGCCACCCGGCGGAACGTCATACTCCGGGGCGCGCAGCTGGCTCCGCTGGTGGGTGCGGACTTTGCGCTGGAGTCCGGCGGGTCCGTGGTGCAGTTCCATGGCGGCCGGCCCGCGCACCCGTGCGCGTGGATGAATGAGGTGCTGGCCCCGGGCGCCCACGCGGCGATGCGGGGCCGGGGCGGCATCCGCTGCCAGGCACTCTCCGGCGGCCTGCTCCACCGGGGACCGGCCGTGCTGGTCAGCCCCGTCCCGCTGGACCCCGGGAAGGCCGGCGTCCCGAGCCTCCTGCGGCCTACCCGGCTGCCGTAGCCGCGCCGCGCAGGGGACACGCTCTGGGGACAGGTTCAGGCAAGCATCACATCAGTGCTGTGGCATTCGCAGGTGAGCCGGTCCCGCCGGTGATGTTCAGCGGCTTGATGGTGATGAACGCGTCCCACTGGCCGGTACTGCGCATGTGCCGGGCCAGCGGTCCCAGGCGCCACAGCTCCCCCAGCGGCATACCCAGCTTGGCGAGCAGCTGCTGGTGCATCATGCCATGGTCATTCGGGGCCGAGTCCCGGTACGGGCTGGAAGGCAGCGCAGGCAAGCATTCGAAGGCGAAGTTGTCCGCCGCGAGGAGCGCCAGCCGGTGGTCCCAGGCCCATCCGACAAACTCCTCCGACTGGGCAACGCCGGTGGTCCGCCGGCCCTCCCGCATCCGCTGCTTGTCTTCCTGCGGCAGGCCCAGGAACCACTCGCACCAGCCGATGTGGAGCATCAGGATGTCGCCCTGCTGGAGAGTCACGGACTGCGCATCCAGCACCGCCTCAATCAGGTCAAGGCCCAGTGGTTCGCCCGCGGCATGGTCAATGGGAGCACCCTGCCCGGCCCGGTACCCGGCAAGGTCCAGCAGCACTCCCCTGCCCGCGATGGGGGTGTCCGCCCATTCCTGGATGCCAAGGTCCGGCGTGCCCTCGCTGATGCGGTGGTCCGGCGTGCCGTTGTAGAAGCCCACGTCGTCGGCCCGGCGGTGCCGCAGCCCGTCGATTTGCGTGGACCCCTGAAGGTAGTACCCGTCCAGGAAGTCGTCGCGGTGGGCAGGGTGCGAGGAGTAGATGGTGTGCCGGGGAGCGCCGCGCTTGAGGGACATTCCGGGATCGAAGGCATCGGCCGGATAGTCCAGGCCAAAGGCGCGGCCGGTGCGGATGCAGTTCCGCGCTTCCAGCACCGCCTGCGGAGTAATGAACGACGGCGTCCCGCGCGTTGCGTCCGGAAAAAGCCCCCAGGAGGTGCCCGCCAGCGCCCCCTCCCGCTCCAGCAGCCCGGCGAACGTTGGGTAGTGTCCGTCTTCGGCGGCAGGACTCACCGCGCCCCTGCTTCCTGTGGCTGTTCCTGGTTCTGGTGGCGCTTGTAGCTGAGCAGGAACCCTGCGATGGCGCAAATGGACGCCGCGATGCACATGGGCGCCTTGATGGTGTCGTTGAGCAGTGTGAGCCAGTGCCCCTGGCCGGCCACCAGCGCGATGGCCTGCCCGGCCACGAGCACAATGCCGCCAAGCAGCAGCGCTGCGAGGGTGAGGACGAAGAGGACTTCGATGGCCCTTCGGATGGTGTGCATGGTGGTAGTCCTTAGATGGGCAGGATGCCGAGGATGATCAGGACGCCGATACCGAGCAGCGGCAGGGCGTAGTGGGTGAGCAGCCGAAGGAACGTTTTGATGGGGTCCACATCCGCGATTCCGCACGCCACGTACAGCGGGGCGCCTCCGGGCGGGACCGCCGCTTCGCAGGATGAGAAGACCAAGACGGCCACCGCGGCTGTGGTTGCCGGGACGCCTGCTGCCACCAACGCGGCAACGCCGACTGTTCCGACGGCGGCCATGGTGGCCGTTGCGGACAGCGGTGCGGCCACGGCGATGACGATCAGTCCGATCAGGATGGCCAGGAGCCACAGCGGCAGGTTCATCCCGTTCAGCAGTTCCGTCATCTGCTGCGGCAGCCCGGTGGCTGCCAGCGCGTTGGCGCCGGCGAAGGCGAACACCACGGTCACTCCCACGATCCCGAAGCGCGGCGCGGAGTCCTGCAGCAGCGCCCACCACGCCCGCCCGTCCCTGGGCAGCTTCTTCCGGCCCAGCAGGAGGCCTGTGATGATGAGGACCACGGGAATCCACACAATGACGCTGACAGCCTTGGTGACATCTCCCCCGGTCCAGTCCGAAAGAGCCTTGGCGATGGCGCCGGAGGTGATCACCAGCGGAATGGCCACCACAACGAACAGCAGCAGCGTGGCCCAGCCGCGGCCGAACGCCGCCGGGACGGACAGCCGGTGCGCTGCATCGAGCGGCGCCATCCCGCTTTTGCGGATCAGGAGCCAGGTGACGATCAGCCGGTGCAGGAAGCACCACAGGCCGCCGAACAGCAGCGGCAGGACCAGTGCGTTGATGTCCAGGAGGGGCCCGACGGTGGCGGACCCGACCAGGACGAACATCGAGGCGCTGAACGGGAACGTGATGCCCATCCCCGCGTTGCCGGCCACAAGGGTTGCTGCCGCGGGCTTGTCCAGCCTGGATTTCTCCATCCATGGGATGGTGACTGAGCCAACCGTGGCGGCAATGGCGGCCTGGTTGTGCACCACGCTGCCCAATCCCGCCGACGCCACCGTGGACACCCACGCCGGACCGCCCTTGACCCCGCCGATCAGTGAGTTCAGCAGGTCGATCAGCCGGTCCAGCACTCCGGTTTTATCCAGCAGGTAGCCCATAAAGACGAACGCCATGGTGGCGTAGACAATCTCGTCGGTGATGGCGGAGTACAGCGCATCCAAACCGATCCGGGCCGCTGCCGTACCGGTGAACGGGAGCACCGCGAGGAAGCCGAGGATCATGGCCTCCCCCACGCTGCGCTTCAGCACGGTGGTCCACAGCAGGATCACGGCAAGGTAGGCGCCGAGTGCCCAGATGCCGATCATGCTGCTGCTCCTGACGGCGGGACGCCGGTTAGGTGGTGGTTCACGTAATACCCGTTCCTGATTCTGCCCGACTCTGCGGTCAGCGCAAGGCTGGTGCCGTTTCGTGGGCTATCCGTGCCAGCGCAGCGGCGGAGGCCGCGGTCATCTCTGCCGGCACTCCCAGGTCCGCCAGGTAGCTGGCGGTGTCCTGCATTTCCTTGGACCGGCGCACCGCGTGCTTGGCAGTGCCGGTGAGGAACCTGTCGATGACGGCCTGGCCGTCGCCGGCCAGCTGGCTGGCGATCTGGGCACGGATCCACTCTTCCAGTCCTGCGGCGCGGCCCGCTGTCACGGCCTCCACCACCACCGACGCAAGGCCCTTCATCAGGACACTGCGCAGGAGCTTGTGCGCCATGGCCGCGCCGGGCTCACCCTCGGCAATCTCGACGGCGACGCCCAGCGGGGAGAGGAGGTCCGCCACTGCCTGGGCTCCGGGCCCGCTGACCATGAGGGGCGTCTTCTCCCCCAGCGCGGAGACGGGACCCAGGATGGCGACGTCGGCAAAGTCGGCTTTGCCGGGCAGCTGTCCGAGCTCCTGCATGACGCCGGGCGAGGACGAGGTGAAGTCCGCGTAGCAGCTGCCTGCATCCAGGACCGGAAGGCACTCCTCGGCCACGCTGCGCGCCGCGGCGGCGCCGGTCATCACCAGGACGATGCCGGCCCCGGTGCAGGCTTCGGCTGCTGTTGCTGCGCGGGCGACGCCGGCAGGGGTGGCGGGCGCAACAGGGTCAAAGCCCGTGACGTCATGGCCTGCGGCGTGGAGTGCCGCGGCGTAGGTGGCGCCGGCTTCGCCGAGGCCGATAACGGTTACCGCTGTCATGGTTCTCTCTGTCTTTCTTGCTCTAGGACCGGGCTGCCACGATGGCTTGCCGGCGGTTGGTTTCGTCGGCGAAAACTGCTTCTGCAGCCTCTGCGACGGCGGCCGCCTGGTCCCGGGGAACCACTACGACGCCGTCGGAGTCGCCGACAATCACATCGCCCGGCAGCACGGGGACACCGCCGAAGGCGAGGGGCGTCCCCAGGCGGAAGGGGCCGTTCTTGTAGGGGCCGGCGGGGGAAGTAGCCCGGGCGAAGACGGGCATGCCGATCTCACCCAGCGCCTCGGCGTCGCGCGCTGCTCCGTCCAGCGCGAAGCCGGCGATGCCCAGGTTGATGGCCCGCTCGCCGATGAGTTCGCCGAGCAGGGCGCGGGAGGCGTCGCCGCCCCCGGCGACCACAATGACGTCTCCGGGCCGGGCCAGCTCCAATGCCTTGTGGATGCCCTGGTTGTCGCCGGGCCGGGTCCACACTGTGAAGGCGGGACCGGCCAGGACGGCACCCGGCCAGATGGCCTGGATGCCGGAGTCCGCAACGCCGAGCCGGTCCATGGCGTCACCAATGTTGGCGGCCGGAAGCTTGGCAAGGCGGTCCACCACGTCCCGGTCAGGGCGGGGGAAGTCGGCGTCGATGGTGTCAAGGGCTGGGGTTGTCATGATGGTTTCTTCCGTCCGGTGATTGCGGGAGGGTCAGTCGGTCTTCTGGACCAGCGGCAGGACCTTCTTGAAGTCCTCTTCCTGTCCGGCCCAGAACTGCTTGTAGTCCTCGCCGGAGAGGTAGCTGGTCTGCAGGCCAAGGTCGTTCATCTTCTGCACCACGGCAGGGTCTTCGATGGCCTTCTGGATTGCTGTTTCAAGCTTCTCCGCCACCTCGTCAGGCAGTCCGGCAGGTGCTGAGTAGCCGCGGGCGGTGCCTGCAATGAGGTCGTAGCCGGCTTCCTTGAACGTGGGAACGTCCGGCAGCGAGGGTGCTTTTTCGGCGGACATGACGCCCAGGACGCGGGCCTTTCCCTGCTTGGTCAGGTCAACCACGTCGCTGACGTTGGCCACGAGGATGTCCACGTGCTTGCCCAGGAATGCAGTGGTGGCCTGGGAAGCGCCTTCGGAGAAGTGCACGGGGGCGAACTCGGCACCGGTGGCTTCCTGGATCTGCGCCATGGCGAAGTGTTCACCGGTCTGGAGCCCGGTGGTGCTGGCGGTCATGGACTTGGGGTTTGCCTTGGCGGCGTCCAGGAGTTCCTTCAGCGTTGTGTAGGGGCTGTCCGGCTGGACTGCGATGACGGTGGGGTCGATGACCTGGCGGGCGAGGGGCTGGAAGCTGTCGCGGGTGTACTTGGCGCCGCGGGCAGGGTCCAGGGGCGAAACGACGACGGACGGGGAACCGGTGGCACCGATGGTGTAGCCGTCGGGTGCAGCGCTGGTCAGCTGGGTGTAGCCAATCTGGCCGCCGGCTCCGGGCTTGTTGATGACCTCGACGTTCGTGCCGAGTTCCTTTTCCAGGATGGGCTGGATGAGCCTGGCGGCCGTGTCCACGGCACCGCCGGAGGAGAAGGCCACGACCAGCTCGATCGTCTTGCCCTTCCTTGGGAAGTCGCTGGCGGAGGCATTGGTGGCTCCGGCATTGGCGCCGCAGCCGGTCAGGGCGATCAGGGATGCAGCCGCGAGGGCGGCGGCGATACGCGGACGGGTTTTCATGGTTCTTCTCCTTCGAAGCGGGTGTTGGGGGTAAGTGCGGGGTGGTTTAGGTTTCGGGATCTTCGTTGAGCGCCTTCGGCTTGCGGAGCTTGAGGAGCGGGCTGAAGATGATCAGCAGTCCAAGGCCGATCAGGACTGCTGAAATGGGACGGCTGGTGAAGATGCTGAAGTCGCCCTGGGAGATTTCGAGGGATTCGCGCAGCGAGCGTTCCATCAGGGGGCCGAGCACCAGGGTCAGCACCATGGGAGCCAGCGGGATGTCCAGATGCCGGAGGGCCAGGCCCAGGAGTCCGAACCCGATCATGACGAAGACATCGAAGACGCTGAAGTTGATGGTGTACGCGCCGATGACCATAAAGAGCAGGATCAGGGCGGTGAGGATGGTGGTGGGAACCCGGAGGATGGAGGTCCACAGTCCCACCAGGGGAACATTCAGGACCAGCAGGAGCAGGTTGCCGATGAAGAGGCTGGCGATGATGGCCCACGCGATGTCGGAGTGTTCGGTGAAGAGGGTGGGTCCCGGGGTGAGGCCCTGCTGGAGGAAGGCTCCCATCAGCACCGCGATGGTGGGTGACGCCGGGATGCCCAGGGTGAACAGCGGGATCAGGGCGGCGTTGGCGTGGGAGTTGTTGGCCGTTTCCGGACCGGCGACGCCTTCGATGGCGCCCTTGCCGAGTTCGTTGCGGTAGCGGGAAAACTTCTTCTCGGCACCGTAGGAGAGCAGGGATGACACGGAGCCGGTCATGCCCGGGATGAGTCCCAGGCCAAAGCCGATGCCGGTGCCGCGGGCCATGGCCGGGGCACTGCGGCGCCATTCCTTGCCGGTGGGAAGCAGGGAACGCAGGTTGGGGGCGTGCACGTTGGGGGTGGCGCTGCCCTTGCGGTAGGACAGCAGTTCGGACAGGCCGAAGACACCCACGATCACGGCGACGAAGCTGACGCCGTCCAGGAGCCGGTCCATGCCGAAGGTGAACCGGGGCGCGCCGGCCACGGGGTCGATTCCCACCATGGCGATCAGCAGGCCGAGCGCGCCGGAAATGACGGCCTTGACCATGGATTTGCCGGCGAGGGCCACGAGCAGGGAGATGCCCACCACCATCAGCGCGAAGAACTCGGGCGGGCCTACGAGCAGACCCAGTTCTCCCAGCGGTTTGGCGGCCGCCACCAGGCCCAGGGTGGCGATGGTGCCGCCCACGAAGGATCCGACGGCGGCGATGGTCAGTGCGGCGCCGGCCTTGCCGATCCTGGTCATGGCGTAGCCGTCGATGGTGGTAATGGCAGAGGCAGCCTCACCGGGGGTGTTCAGCAGGACGCTGGTGATGGTTCCCCCGTAGGCCGTGCCGTAGAAGATGGCGCAGAGCATGATGATCGCTCCGGTGGCGTCCAGGTTCAGGGTGAGGGGGATGAGCAGCGCGACGCCGGCTACCGGGCCGATGCCGGGCAGGACGCCGATGATCGTGCCCAGGAGGCAGCCGAGGAAGGCGAAGAGCAGGTTCTGCCAGGTCATGGCGGCCGCAAAGCCGCCCATAAGTTCGTTGAAGATATCCACGTTCAGAGTCCGATCGTGTTCAGCAGGGGGAAGGCTGAGACGGGCAGTGCCACGTTGAGGCCGTAGTTGAAGGCGTAGAAGGCGCCCACGCTGCCGGCGAGTGAGGTGATCAGGGAGGAAGGCCAGGCCCTGCCGCCGCGCAGCTTCAGGTGGTACATCAGGAAGAGGAACATGCTCAGCTGGAAGCCGAGCAGGTCCATCACGGCCGCGAGGATCACGAGGCTCACGACGACGGCAATGACCAGTGCGCGGTCCACGCCTTCGGCCGTTTCGCTCGGCCGCCGGAGCTCCTGGAGCAGCCAGACGACGGACATCGCGGCAAGGACGGCGCCCATGGCGAAGGGGAACAGGCCCGGGCCGGGGCCCAGCGACGTCCACAGGCCGAGCTCAATCGAACTGACCAGGACGTAGACGCCGACGGCGGCGAACGCGCCGATGCCGGCCAGCACAGACGGTGCCACCCGGGCAGGGCTTTCGGGTTTGGCTGTGACTGACTCCGTTGTCATGGATTCCTTCTCACTGTGCGTGCTTTCACTCCGCGTTGCGGTATTTCACAGAATGAAACTATATTGCGTACAGAGAAATAGTGACAGCAGACACACCTGCTGTCAAGCGCAAGGAACTTACATAGAATGAAAGAATGGCGATGACGACATCAACGGAACCCGCGGCTGAGGAGGGCCCCAAGGCCTCCAACATGCGCTCCCTCTCCAGGGCCCTGGAGGTTTTCGCGGAACTCCAGCGGGCCGAGCGCCCGCAGCGCCTCAGTGATCTTGCCAAGACCTGCGGCATGAGCCTCCCGACAACCCTGAGAATCCTGCGCGTGCTTCAGGATTTCGGCATGGTCAGCCAGACGGACAAGTCCTACCGGATTGGGCCGGCCGTGCTGCCGGCCGCGAGGAGTTTCCTGGAAAACGATCCACTCGTGGTCGCGGCCCGTCCCATCCTGCAGCAGGTTGCCTCGCAGACCGGACTGACGGCGTCGCTGTACACGCGGCTGGGTTTCGAGCGCATCCTGGTGGCACGCGTGGATGGCGAAGCGCCCCTGCGTTATGACCTTCCGCTGGGCAAGCGCCTGCCCCTCACACTGGGGGCCGCGGGCAAGATCCTGCTGGCTTTATTGTCCGATGACGAGCTTCAGCAGGTGGTACGGGCGGCTGTTGCGGCAGGCCAGGAGGACCCGGACCTCACGGCAGCCGAGCTTCGCTCAAGGCTGCCGGAGCCCGGGGCCGAGTACGCGTACTCCGCTGATGAGCGCGCCACGGGAGTGCTCTCGGTGGCGGTTGCCGTGCCCAACAGGACAGGGCGGCCCCCGAGCGAGTCGATTTCGCTGACCAGTCCCGTCGAGGCAGCCAGCGAAGCAACACTGAAGGCCGGAGTTCCGGAACTGCGGCGTGCCGCAAGCCGGCTTTCCGAGCTGCTCGAGGGTTCGGTGTACTGAGCGGCAAGATCATGGGCACCGAACGCCTGCTGAAAGCGTCTCGATGGTGGTTTCCGCGCAGCCGGGCGTTCAAACTGTCGGAGGCCCAGCCTAGACTTTCTGGCATGAGCGAAAACAAGGAAACCATCGGCAGCTCTACGCCTGAACCGGACGCAGGCCTCAACCGGGACCCGGAAGATTGGGTGACGGGAGATGAACCCATGACCGCGGCGCAGCGGAGCTACCTGGACACCCTGGCGCGGGAGGCCGGGGAAGAGCTCCCGGCGGACCTCAGCAAAGCGGAAGCGTCCAAGCACATCGACAGGCTGCAGCAGCGCAGCGGCCGTGTAACCGGAAACGGGCCCGGCAGCTAGCAGCGCCGGACCCGTCTCAAGGAAAAGGTGGCTACCAGGCCTGGTGTTCGCGCGTCAGGCCGAAGGGGACCGTCTCGCTCAGGGCCACCGTGAACTTGTCCGCGCCGTGCCGCGTTACAAGGATGCCGTGGCGCTTCTCAGCGAGGGCGTGGGCCTTGGCGGCGGTGACAGCGGCGTCGAGCTCGCTGTCCATGCTTGCGCGGTCTGCGACGGTCAAGGTCAGAGGAAAATTGGCGGTCATGGGTCTAGCCTTAGTGTTTTAGGGGTGGGACAAACGCCGTTCCGCTCCCCCAAGCTACCGACGCGGCAGGGCATCTTACTGCCCAGTTCATAATGCCCTAGCATGGCCCCGCCAGCAACTTGAAAAATCAAGTAATAAAGAAGCGCAGGTCAGCGGCGTGCGCTCCTGTCAGCGGGCACAGCAATTACGGGCCCCGAGGGGTGGTCACTTAGAGTTGATGGGGAGTGGAAGCTGTTTTTAAACGCCTCCAATGCCCCGGAGAAGCCTCCCGGCATGACCCGTGCACCACTGCGCAACGACCTGTCTGTGCAACGACCTGACAAGGATTCCGCCATTTCCACCGACGCTTTCTTCGGCAATCTCACCCGGATCCGCAACGTCATCCTCCCGGCACCGGTACGCGACCGGCTGAACACCGGCCGCGGCCTCCTGGGCGGGTTCATCGTGGTGCACCTTGTTTTCCTGGTCTTCGCCGCCTCGCACTCCCTCCGCGGTGAGGCGTTCAGCGATACCTTCATCTACCGCGACTGGGCCATGGCCGGCTTCGACGACGCCAACCTCACCGGCGGCCCCAGCCCCTGGGTCTACCCCATCCTCGCGCTCATCCCCATGGCCATCGCCGGCATCGCCGGGCCCGGACCGTTCTTCTTCCTCTGGGTCCTGATGACCAGCCTCCTCAACGGCTGGGCCTTGCTCAAACTGACCGAACGCGGCCGCACCAAAGAGGCCATCCCCGCTGGCTGGTGGTGGCTTGTCTTCACCTTCATGATGGGCTGGCTGGGTTTCGCCCGGGTGGACGGCCTCACCGCCCCGCTGGTGCTGGTGGCCCTCGCCTACGGCGTGCACCGTCCCTTCATCGCGTCCGTCCTGCTGGCCATCGGCACCTGGGTGAAGGTCTGGCCGGCCGCCGTGATGCTGGCCCTGTTCGCCGTGCTGAAGAACAGGCTCCAGGTGGTGCTGGCAGGAATCGCGACGACGGCGGGCGTCGTTGCGCTTGCCGCGGCGGTGGGCAGTGTCCCCAAGCTGCTGAACTTCCTCACCCAGCAGGGTGACCGCGGCATGCAGCTCGAAGCCACCTTCACCACCCCGTGGCTTTGGCTGTCCGTCCTGAACATCGGTGATTCGCGGATGTACATGAACACGGACATCAACTCCATGCAGGTGGACGGCCCCGGTACCGCGGTGATGTCCGTCCTCATGCAGCCCCTCCTGGTCCTCGCCGCACTCCTGGTGGCCGGCCTGACGTTCTGGGCCCTGCATAACGGAAAAGCCAGCGGCGGCGTGGACCGCACCGAACTCCTCCTGGCCGGCGCCCTCACGCTTGCCACGGCATTTGTGGTCTTCAACAAGGTGGGCTCCCCGCAGTTCATGGTGTGGCTCGCCCCCGCCGTCGCGGTCGGACTGGCGCACAGCTGGCGGGAGTGGCGCGTCCCGGCCGCCATGCTGATCGTCATCGCCGTCGCAACGTACTTCATCTACCCGCTGTTCTACGACGCCCTTAGCCACAACAACCCGTGGATGGCCCTGGTGCTGACCATCAGGAACGTCCTCCTGGTGGTCCTGTTCCTCTGGAGCGTCCGCCGGCTGTATTCGCTGGGCAAGAAGACACCGGCGGCAACCCCCGCGCTCAAGGAGTCCTGACATTTCCACGAGGTTCTTTGACCGCCTGGTCAGCATCCGCAGCAGGGTCCTTCCCGCAAAGGTGGTGGACTGGTTCGCCCGCCCTTCCAGCGTGTGGTGGGGCTTCGCCGTCGTCCATCTCTACTTCCTGGGCTGGATGGCGTCCTTCTTCCTGCACGGCGATACTTTCAGCGACACCGAGCAGTACCGCCAGTGGGCCATGGACGGCTACAACCCCGCGGACCTCGACGGCAAAATCAGCCCCTGGGTCTACCCCGTCCTGGCGCAGATCCCCATCTTCCTCGCGAACATCGCAGGGCCAAGCCTCTACCTCCTGGTCTGGTTCCTGCTCATCGCAGCCCTCAACGCCGTCGGGCTTTCCTACCTCACCCGCGGACGGCGGAAGGCCAGCGGAATCGCTCCGGCCTGGTGGTGGCTCTTTTTCACCGTTTTTATGGGCTACCTCAGCTTCGCCCGCGTGGAAGGCATCACCGCCCCCATCGTGCTGATCGCGCTGCTCTACGCGGCGGAGCGGCCCGTGGTGGCGGGCATCCTGCTGAGCATGGCCACGTGGATCAAGGTCTGGCCGGCGGCCGTGCTGGCACCCATCGTGATCGCCAGCCACAAACGGATCCAGGTTGTCCTGTCCGGCGTCGCCGTCACGGCCGTCGTGGCCCTGGGGACCTGGCTTTCCGGCGGCCTGCCCCACATCATGGACTTCCTCACCAACCAAGGCGAGCGCGGCATGCAGCTGGAGGCCACCTTCTCCACGCCGTGGGTCTGGCTGAGCGTCTTCAACCTTGCCGGCTCCAAAATGGCGGACAACACGGCCATCAACTCCACGGAGGTGTACGGCCCGGGAGCCGGCACAGCGGCGTTCCTGATGCAGCCGCTGCTCATCCTCGCCGCAGTGGGGGCCGCCATCCTGCTGGTCCGCGCCATGAAGCGCGGCGCCGAACGTGAGGAACTGTTCCTTGAGGGTTCCCTCATGATGGTCACCGCGTTCATCGTCTTCAACAAGGTGGGCTCGCCGCAGTTCATCATCTGGCTTGCGCCGGTGATCATTGCTGGCCTCACGCACGACTGGGAGCGCTGGAAGGTGCCGGCAGCCCTGCTGATGGGCATCGCCATGACCACCTTCGTGATCTATCCGCTGTTCTACACGCCGCTCATCCATGCGCACCCCGTGATGGCGGCCATCCTGACCACCCGAAACGTGCTCCTGGTGGTGCTGCTCTGGTGGTCCGTGAAGCGGACGGCCGAGCTCGGCCGGAAGACGCCGTCGCCGGTGACCGCGGGTGCGTAGCTAGCGGTTGCCCGCGTTCTGCAGGCCGTGCCGCCGCTCCAGGACCCAGCGCCAGCCGCGCTTCGCCAGGTCCAGCGGCCTGCCCTCGATCAGCAGCTTCCGTGTATGCACATCGAGGAATAGAAGGTAGAACGTGAAGGCAAGGGCCGTCACGAACGCCAGGGACGACGCATCAATGGGCAGCTCCACGAAGGACCACACGGAGAGCTGGTCCTGCGCGCCGAACACCACAAAGAACGTGACGCCCACGTACAGGGACCGGATCTGCCAGTCGTCCCGGATCCCGGTAACGGCCAGGAACGGCAGGAACCACAGGATGTACCAGGGCTGGATTATGGGCGAGAGCATCACGACGGCGGTGAACGCCAGCGCCATCCGGCGCACCGCCCGTGAATAGTCGCCGCGGAACATCAGCAGCAGCACCAGCGCGATGGCGGCCCACTTCATGCCGGTCCGCAGCCAGGTGGCGAGTGTTCCGCCCGGGAGGCCCAGCGCGTTGGCGAGCATTTCCACCTGTTGGCCGAGGAAGCCTGAGGGCGAATAGCCTGTGTAGCCGGGGGTGGGGTCCATGATGGCCCAGGTCCAGCCGATCCCCAGGTTGTAGGGGATACCGCTCAGGAGCAGCACGCCGAAGCTGATGCCCGCCGTCGCGCCCCACATCAGGAACTTGCGCGGCCACGACGCGGAGGCACCTGCCCACATCACCCCGATGAACGGCAGCAGCAGCACGGTGATCGGCTTGATGCCGATGGACGCGGTGACCAGGAGGATGCCCAGCAGGTAGCGGCGCGTGGCGGCGAAGTAGGCGCCGGCCACGGCGAGGCCCACCATCAGGGCATCGTTGTGGGCGCTGGCGATGAAGCTGATCAGGAACAACGGATTGGCAACGGCGATCCACAGCGCCCGCGCGCCATTGATGCCGTGCAGCTCCGCAAGCTTGGGCACGTAGATAACGCACAGCAGCACGCCGACGCCGGCCAGCAGGCGGAAGAGCAGGACGGACACGTCCGGCTGGGCTCCGGTCAGCCCCACCACGCCGCGTGCCAGCCACAGGAAGTACGGGCCGTACGGCGTCCGGTTTTCCGCCCAGGCCGGATCGGCACCGAGGGCAAACCAGTTGTTGAGCGTGGAGATGCCCACCTCGTAGGGATTCTGGCCCTCCATCACCAGCCGGCCCTGCCCCGTGTACGCGTACACGTCCCGGGAGAACACTGGCACGCAGAAGAGCAGTGGCAGGGACCAGGCAGAGATGGCGATCACCACGGAACGCAGCGAATTTTTTCCCCAGTCCGCAAGCCGTTGCCCCAGCCGCAGCCAGGACCGCATCAGAACCATGGCGCCAACGGTCAGCAGGATGGTGGAGACGGTGACGCCCCAGCCTTCGGTGCGGAGCGCGATGACCACCGGCTGGCGGATCATGGGTGAACCGTTGGCTATCCAGCCGGTTCCGATGGAACCGACAAACATCATGAGGGAGCCAACAAAACCCTCAATGGTGGCGAGGTAGGCGTGGCCTTTTGCCGGGCCGGAGGCCTTGACGGGCGCGCCAGGCCTGCTCTCCGAAGTCCCGAGGTGTGACCCGCCTGCCGTCATGATGTCGTCTGGTCCCCTACTTCGAATACGGCGCTGGTTGGACCAGCATGAAGGCCGCCCTGCAACCCGGCCATTTTATCAGCCGCCTCTCGTGCAGCCCCGGTCCATATCCCCCTTGCAGGCCACAGTTTGACAACGGGGTCCGGCCGGCTGCGGGAGGGTGGTGGCCGGTTACGTCAGCCGGTCGCTGCGGGCAGTCCGGTTCCTGCCCAGTGACTTGGCCCTGTACAGAGCGGCGTCGGCCGAGGCGATGAGCTCCTCCACGTCGGGGGTGCGGGAATCGTAGAGGGAGATCCCGTAACTGGCGGTGGGCATCTCTATCCCGTCCACCGTGGGGGCCGACGCCAGGCGCCGGCTGATTTCCTCGGCGATCAATTCGGCCCGTTCCGCGCTGGCCCCCGGGACAAGGAGGACGAACTCTTCCCCGCCGTACCGCCCCACCAGGTCCGTGGACCGGACGGTGGCGGTGCAGGCGTCCGCGAAGGACCGCAGGGCAAAGTCCCCGGCGGCATGCCCGTAGGTATCGTTGACCACTTTGAAGTGGTCAAGGTCGGCCAGGATCAGCGCCCCGGAGCCCTTGGTGATGTCATGGTCCGTCAGCTGCTCGGCAGCGAGGTCCAGGAAGGCTTTCCGGTTGAGCAGCCCGGTCAGGTCGTCACGGGACGCCACCACCCGGAGGGCACGGGTCTGCTGTTCGCTGCTCAGGGCGGCCATGCTGAAGGAAACCACCACCAGCAGGACCATGGTCACCAGGGTGGTCACCGCGGAACCGAAAACTGTCACGAAGGTGGGCCCGTGCTGGCCTTCCGCCAGGAAAACCAGCCAGCGGAAGAAGTAAAAGACAGCCAACCCGCCAGCCGCCACCGCCATGGGAACCCTGACGCGTGAATAGCCGGGTTCAAGACGCCACAGCTCCCGCGACGCCAGGCCGATGGAAAGGGTCATGGCGGCCAGGAACACCGGGCCGCCGGACCACGTGTTGGTGGCCGGGTTGTCCAGGACGGAGGCAATCAGCGTGACCAAGGGGATGCCCGTAAACGCCCACTTCGGCGGCGGCACCGTTCGCAGCGAGCGGGCGCCTGACCAGACCGCCACGCCGCCGTGCACCAGCAGCACGTTCCCGAGCGGGTTGGCCCAGATCTGGTGGGGAGTGCCGTCGAGCAGGAAAAATCCTGAGCCGGCCAAGAAAAACACCAGCGCCAGGCACCACCAGCCGCTGTACGGCGAGCGCGTGACCCGGTAGGCGGAAAAGTAGAAGAGGACAACCAGCACCAGCGCCATCAGGCCGAATGCGATCCGGAGGGTCGCCGTGTCCAGAGCCATGTTTCCGAAGTCCCCCAAACGCCCGAAATGCTGCCTGCCCCCCAGTATCGCACCGCACTCCCCCAGGCAGCAGCAGAACCCGCACCATGAGAAATACGCGACGGACCACCTAGGGTGGTTCATAAGCATGCGTACCATCAGCATACGGACTACCCGAAAGGCCGGCCATGTTCCTTCTCTTTGGCTTCAAGACGGTACAGAAAGCACTTCAGGGCAAGGCAGCGAGCTGCCAGTACTGCCGCTCGTTCGTCCACCACCACCTTGAAGAGCGGGCCACCAAGTTCACCCTGTTCTTCATTCCGGTGCTCACCACGTCCCGGAAGTACCTCATCACCTGCAGCAACTGCGGGTACGTCTCATCCATTTCCGCCCGCCAGAAGAGGGCACTGGAGCTGCAGGGCTGACAACCGCGCGCACTGGATCCGGCTTTTCTTCCCGGGGGTCTGGCCCCCGGCGGAGGCCGCGGCTAGAGTAGGTCCCGTCCCCCTGCCGTGGCTTGGCAGAGTACGGGACCCCGAGGGAATGGAGGTGGTTTTGATGACTGCGATTGCCGCGCGCCGCGAGCGCCCTGCACCCATCAACCAGACCATTTCCCTCGACTGCACCGGCCCCGCCTGACAATTTCCCGGCGGCGTTCCTCAGCCTGGTTCCGCCAGAGCTTCCTGGTGCATCGGGGACCTTCCCGAGGTAACCACAGTGAATACTTCTTCAGGCAACGCCCTGGACAGCACCACAACCAACAATCCTTTACGCACTGAAGGACCGTCCGGCTACGGGTACACAGCCGCGGTGGCCCACCATTTTGATGCCCACCCCATGCCGGAAGCGAGCGGCCGGGGGCGCGTGGTCCGGGTAGACCGGAACCTGCTGCTGGTGGCCGTGGACGGCGAACTCCTGCACCTGCCCTACCCGCTGACCGGCGAGGCTGCCGTGACCGGCGACTGGGTGTGGATCGGGCCCAACCGCGCCGGGGAGCGCCAGGTCCTGGGCGTCCTGCCCCGCCGGTCTGAGCTCAGCCGCAAGCGGGCGTTTGAGGACTCCTCCGCCGCGCAAGTACTGGCCGCCAACATGGACATGGTGGGCGTGGTGGTGCCGGTGGACCGGCCGCTCACGCACAACCGGCTGGAGCGGACCCTCGTTGCCGCGTGGGACTCCGGCGCCACTCCCCTGGTGATCATCACCAAGGCGGACCTCGCCGAGGTGGCGGACGACGTCGTCGGGAAAGTCATCCTGCAGGCCGCGGGCGTGGAGGTGGTCACCACCTCGGCGGAAAGCGGCGACGGCATCGACGAACTGCTGGGCCACATCCCGCCCGGCGGGACCATCGTGCTCCTGGGCCCTTCGGGGGCGGGCAAGTCGACACTCATCAACGCGATGGTGGGGCACGAGGTCCAGCACACGGGTGCGGTGCGCTCCGGTGACTTCAAGGGCAAGCACACCACCACGTCCCGGGAACTGGTGCCGCTGCCCAACGGCACGGTCCTCATGGACACCCCGGGGGTGCGGGGCTTCGGGCTGTTCGACGCCGAGGACGGCCTGGGCGAGATGTTCGCGGATGTGGAGGACCTGGCCGCGAACTGCCGGTTCGCGGACTGCTCCCACCAGGGCGAACCGGGCTGCGCAGTCCGGGACGCCATCGCGGACGGGAGGCTTACCGATCGGCGCTGGCACAGCTACCTCAAGCTGCAACGGGAATTGGCAGCCCTCGCCCGGCGGAGCGATGTGGCAGCCCAGCGCGCCTACCAGCGGGAGTGGCACCAGAAGGTGGTGGCGGCCGGGAAGTCGCAGCGCTGGGCCGAGCGCGGCATGGCCGAACGGCAGGAACGCTCCGGCGGCAAGGACCGGAAACGGCGCTGACCGCTCCGCGGCGCCCTGCGGACTGCAGGGCGCCGCGGACTGCGGTCCCTGCTACGCCTTTTCAACCCACTGGGACCGCCATTCAGGCGCCTCGAAGGCCTCACTCCAGTACGCCGTTTCCCTGGCAATGCGGCCGTCGCGAAATTCAAAGATGAACACCGTCTCGTACTGCGGTCCGCCGTAATCCAGCAGCGCTTCGGCGATCACCAGGTTTCCACCACTGAGCATCCGCCGCGGCGTGATGGTGGGCAACTGCGGGAAGGCGTTGTAGATTCCCCTGCGGTTCTCCGCGCCCCGAACAACTTCCCCGGACTGCGGCCAGTGCATCACCGCATCGTCATGGAACAGCTCGTCCATGACCTCAACGTGGCGGTTATTGAGGCATGCAATCAGCCGATTGACCACGTTCTCATTGAAGCTTGTTTCTGCCACGGCCTGGACCTGATTCCTGGAGGATTTTCAACTGATGCGTTGCATTGTCCTCTTCACGCCTGCCCTGCACCACGGGCCATGTCCGCCAGGGTGGTCTAAAGTTCCCGTGCCGGCTCTTCCGGCAGGGCACCCTCGTCCTCCGGGTGCCGCTTCAGGTTGAGCAGCGCCAGTGCGAGCCCGCCCCAGACGGTCACGATCGCAATGATCATCATGGTGATGGCGATGGGTGTCACAGCGCTGCCTCCTTTGCGTCTTCCTCCACCAGGGCGTCATACTCGGGATCGTCATGCGCCTTGGACCTGCGGCTCCAGGGGATGAAGGTCAGCACCAGCGCCACCAGCACAAGCGCCCCGGACATACCCCAGCCAAACACGCCCACAAACCACTCCGGATACCCCTCGTAGGTGGTGGAGATCTTGCTGATGAACTCGTTAGCCACCATGTAGATCAACGCCAGGGGCACAACAGCTGCCACCAGCACCATCCACGTCCCGCGCATCTTGACAGTGGAGATCCGGTTCAGGTGGGCGGACAGCAGCGGGAGCTTGCGCAGGAACCAGGCAAGCACCACTACTGTGACCAAGGCGCCGAGGGTGATCCCGAAGCTGTTGACGAACGCGTCGGAGGTGTCCAGCAGGTACAGGCCGGTCGAGGTCGGAAAGAATGCCAGCGAAACGGCGGCCACCAGGATGCTGACCACCAGGGAGGCCTTGACCCGGCCCCAGCCGAGCTTGTCCTGCACGGCGGCCACGATGACTTCGAGCACGGAAATCAGGGACGTGATTCCCGCGAAGACCAGTGATCCGAAGAACAGCACGCCCATGACCGCTCCAAAGGGCGCCTGCGACACGATAGTGGGGAAGGCGACGAAGGCCAGGCCGATTCCCTGGGTGACCACGTCGTTCACTCCGGTCCCCGCCGCCTGGGCCATAAAACCAAGGGCGGCAAAGACACCGATGCCTGCCAGGATCTCGAATCCGGAATTGGAGAACGCAACCACCATTCCTGAGCCGGTGAGGTCCGTCCTGCGCTTCAGGTAGGACGAATAGGTGACCATGATCCCGTAGCCCACTGAGAGCGAGAAGAAGATGTGCCCGTAGGCTGCTGCCCACACTCCCGGGTCGGCGAGCGCGGACCAGTCGGGAGTGAAGAAAGCGTTGAGGCCTTCGGCTGCCCCTGGAAGAAACAGCGCCTGGATCACCAGGAGGACGAACATCACCACCAGCAGCGGCAGCAGGACGGCGTTTGCACGGGAAATGCCCTTGCGGATCCCGGCAACCATGATGAGGATGACCGCCGCCCAGATCAGCAGCAGCGGAAAGAACACTGACGGGACGAACTCGAATCCGAGGCCCGGCGCCTCGGCGACTGCCAGGAAGTTGCCGAAGAAGAAGCCTTCGGCGTCATCACCCCAAGCCTCCGTGAAAGAAAAGATGGTGTACATCAGTGCCCACGCGATGATCACCGCGTAGTACGCCGCGATCACGAAACAGACCAGCACCTGCCACCAGCCCAGCGGCTCCGCCGCACGGTGTAGCCGCCGGTAGGCCAGCGGGGCGGAACCGCGGAATTTGTGCCCAACGGCGTAGTCCAGGAAGAGCAGCGGAATGCCGGCAGACAACAGCGCCACCAGGTAGGGGATCAGGAACGCGCCGCCGCCGTTGTCGTAGGCAATGTACGGGAAGCGCCAGATGTTGCCGAGGCCCACGGCGGAACCGATAGCGGACAGGATGAAGAGCCGGCGGGAGGAGAAGGTTTCGCGTTTGACCGGTGTGTCCGGGCTGGCCGGGGAGGAAGTGCTCATGCGGTGCTCTCTCAGCTGGCGTTGGAGGTGAGTTCACGGACTACTTCCGGACTTTACTGCTGCCCGCCACCTCGCGGAACCCCTGCTTTGCCGCAGTCCGGATTCGATGGACCGTGGGCGGCCTTGGGCCGGCCGGAGTAGGGTTCCGTCATGGACATCATCCTGGTTCCCGGCTTCTGGTTGGACGCTTCCTCCTGGGAGGAGGTGACGCCGGCGCTCGAGGCCGCAGGACACCGCACGCATCCCCTGACTCTGCCGGGGCTTGAAAGCGTGGACGCCGACCGTGCCGGGATCGGCCTTCACCAGCACGTTGTTGCCGTCACGGCTGCGGTGGACGCCATCGAGGGAAAGGTGGTCCTGGTGGGACACTCGGGCGGCGGCGCCATCATCCACGCCGTGGTGGACGCCCGGCCAAACAAGGTGGAACGGGCCATCTACGTGGACAGCGGCCCCCTTGGCGAGGGCGGGGTCATCAATGATGAACTGCCGGCCGACGGGGACGACGTCCCGCTGCCGTCGTGGGAAGGGTTCGAGGACGCCGACCTGGTGGACCTCGATGACCGGCTCCGCGACGCATTCCGGGCGCGTGCCATTCCGCAGCCCAAAGGCGTTGCCTACGACCAGCAGCACCTCCACGACGAACGCCGCTACGAGGTGCCGGTCACCATCATCGCGTGCGAGTTCCCCTCCGCCATGCTTCAGGAATGGATCGCGGCCGGCCACCCGTTTGTTGCCGAACTGGCCCGCGTCCGCGATGTGGAATACGTGGACCTGCCAACCGGCCACTGGCCCCAGTTCACCAAGCCTTCGGAACTGGCCCGGGCCATCCTGGCGGCGGTGGAGCGGACAACGGCCAGCTAGATTGAACGGACCACCTGCCGAGGAGTCCATATGCCGCGCCCCCGATCCCCGCTCCTTTCCGTCGACGCCATCGTTGGCGCCGCCCTCTCCCTGGTGGACGCCACCGGCGACTTCAGCTTTCCCAAAGTGGCAAGGGAACTCGGGGTCAGCCAGGCGTCCCTGTACAACTACATCGACAACCGCGAACACATCATCGAGCTGATGCGGGGACGCGTTTTTTCCGCCCGGGACCCCCTCGATACCCAGTACCTGCCCTGGGACGAGGCGCTCCGGATCCTCGCCCACAAATACCGCGACTGCCTGGTGGACCACCCCCGGCTGGTGCCGCTGCTCGTGACCCAGACCGTGCAGGACCTCGGTGTAATGCGCATCTACGAGGACATGGCCATCGTCCTGGGCAAGGCCGGCCTGGCAACCCCTGCGATCGTCCCCGCCATCACCGCGCTGGACTACCTGGTCCTTGGTTCGGCGCTGGAACTCACTGCCCCGGACGTCGTCTGGTCTCCCCCGCCGGGGCAGTTCCCGGCACTGTCCGGGGCCATTGCCGACCTCGGGTCCCCGGCGGAACGTTCGGACACCGCGTTTTCCTTCGGACTCGAGACACTGCTGGCCGGGATTAGGGCGGTCACAAAAGCAAGTTTCTGAAAGGCTTTCACAAAAACCCTTGTGCTGGCGGCCAGGCATCTTCATAATAAATGAAGGCCATTCATTTTGTGACGGCCTTCACTCCATCCCAGCAAGGAGAAGCCCATGTCCCCGGACGATAACCACACAGGGCGCGTTCCCCTCACCGCCACCAGGGCGGTTTCCGTATTCGGCATCAGTGTTGTTGGCTTCATGACCGCCAACCTGGTGCCCGTCATGATCGTCGCCCTGACCGGAGAACTAGGCTTTTCCGATACAGAGGCGGGCACGCTGATGACCGGCTCGCTGCTCGCCTGCGCCGTCGCCTGCCTGCTCACCTCCAAGTGGGCTGCCGCGAACGGGCGGTACACCGTGGCCCGCGCCGGACTCGTCCTGACGGCGGCAGGCTTCGGCGCTGTCGCGTTCATCCCGTCCGTACCCGTCGTCGTCGCTGGCGTCCTGATTGGCGGCCTTGGAGCGGGCGGCGCTGTTTCGGCAGGCGGCGCCGCGCTCGGCGCCCTCCGCAACCCTGACCGCGCTTCCGGCATCAGCGGCTTTGCCAACCGCGCCATCGTTTCGGTGGTCCTGTTCATCATTCCCGCGCTGGGCGCAGGCATGGGCAGCGCCTTCGGCCTGCTCGCGGGCCTCGCCCTGGCCGCCCTCTTCACCACCGCCTGGCTCCCGGACCGTCCCGTCAGTTCCGACGCCGCGCCGCTGGCAGCCTCCGCACCGGCCAAAAATTCAAAGCCCACCACCCTGGTGGGCATCGGCCTGCTGGCCTGCTTCGCCCTCTGGGCACTCAGCGAGGACTCCCTGTGGGCCGTTGCGGCCACCATGGGAGCCGACCAGGCGCAGCTCGACGAGACCGGCATGGGCCTGGTCCTGAGCCTCTCCACCCTGGGCGGACTGCTCGCCTCCGGGCTGGTGGGACTCGCCGGGCGCAGGCTCGGACGGACCGCACCGCTGGCCGTGGCACTCATTGCCGGAGCCGCACTCAAGATGCTTTCCGGAACCGTGACGGAGCCCAACCTGTACATCGCAGTCATCATCGCCTGGAACACCATCTACATCCTGGCCTTCATCTATATCGTGGCAACCGCCGCCGCCCTGGACGCCTCCGGCCGCTGGTCCGCGCCGGTGCTCGGCGTCTACCTGATCGGATCCTCCTTCGCGCCATTCTTCGGAACCTTCGTTTCCACTGCCGCAGGGTACGACGTCCTCGGCTATGTCCTGGCCGGGATGACCCTGGTCCTGATGGTTCCTCTGCTCCTCATCTCCCGGATCTCCGTCCGGACCGAAGAAGCCGCCGCCGCGCCGCCGTCGGACATCAACAAAGCAGCCATCGCCTGATGACCCGCCCCTTCCTGAAAGAAAGCACTCCCTTGCCTGCACGCACGCTCTACACCAACGCCACCGTCTTCACCGCCGACGGCTCCCTTGCGGAGGCCTTCGTGGTGGAGGGCACCCGGTTCCTCTACGTCGGCAATGCAGCCGATGCCCGGAAAGCCGCCGGCGAAAAAGCCGTTGAAGTGGACCTTGCCAGCGGCTTTGTCCTGCCCGGCTTCATCGATGCCCACACGCACCTGCTGATGATGGGCCAGGCCCTGAAGAAGGTCCCCCTCCGCGAGCCCGCGGATCCAAAAGATCTGCAGCGCCGCCTCCGCGAAGCCGCTGCCGCCGGCGATGCGCCCCGGATCCTGGGCGCAGGATGGCTTTACAGTTCCCTGGACGGCCAGCACCCCACCCGGGAGCTGCTGGACGAAGCCGTGCCGGACCGTCCCGTCTACCTCGATGCCAACGACCTGCACTCGGTCTGGGTCAACAGCGCAGCCCTGGCCGAACTGGGGATCGATGACAATACTCCGGACCCCATCGGCGGCCGGATCGGCCGCGACCCGGCCACCGGGAAGGCCGACGGCATGCTGTACGAGACCGCAGTCCAGCAGATCGTCTGGCCCGCCCTGGCCGGCTACCTCACGGACGAGGACCGCGACGCCCAGCTGGAAGAGGCCTTCGCGAACTACCTTGCCGTGGGTGTCACCGGGGCAGTGGACATGGCCGTGCAGGACGATGACCTTGCCGCCTTCCGCCGCGCCATGGAACGCCGCGGCGGCACCCTGCCCATCAGGGTCAAGGGACACCTCCTGGTGGAGCGCCACGAGTCCGAGGCCGACAACCTGGCGCAGGTGGCGAAGGCAGCATGGCTCACCGCCGAGCTCGACGGCGGGTGGCTGCAGATCTGCGGCATCAAGCTGATGGTGGACGGCGTCATTGACAGCTGCACCGCCGCGATGAAGGAACCGTACGCCGACGGCAGCACCTGCGAACCCATCTGGGACCGGGAATCCCTGACCCCCGTGGTGGCAGCAGCGGACGCCGCGGGCCTAATGATAGCCCTGCACGCCATCGGTGACGAGGCGTCCGACATCGCGCTGGACGCCCTCGAGGAGGCGTACCTCCGGAACGGTCCGCGGGACCGGAGGCACCGCATTGAGCACCTGGAAACGGTCACCGAGGCCAACGTGAAGCGGCTGGCCGCCCTCGGGGTGGTGGCCTCCATGCAGCCGGTCCACGCGGACCCGGCCATCCAGGACAACTGGCGGAACGTCCTTGGCGACCACCGCATCGAGCGGGCTTTTCCCTGGACGGAATTCACGGCAGCCGGCGCAACCCTTGCATTCAGCACCGATGCACCCACTGCCCCGCACCAGCCGCTGCCCAACATGTACGTCGCCTCCACCCGGCGTTCGGCACTGGACTCCACCCTTGAAGCGAACCTGCCGGACTATGCCATGGAGCTTGCTGACGCGTTGTGCCATGCCACGCGCGACGCCGCCTTCTCCTGCAGGGCCGAGGAGCAGCAGGGCCGGATCGCGGCCGGCTACCTTGCCGACTTCACCGTCCTGGACACCAACCCGCTCCAGGCAGACCCCTCACAACTGCTCACCAACCACGCCCGGCTCACCGTAGTGGGCGGCACAACAGCGTACGACGCCGGCACGGCCGCAGCGTCCCGCCGCACCGCAGCCGCATAAAGCGCAGCCGGAAACAACCAGAAAGAACATAGGAAGACAGATGAAACCAGCCCCCGCCCCCGCAGAGGCCGCAACGGCTTTCGATCCGGCTGCCACCGGCTCCATGCCTGCCGAATGGGAAGCCCATGACGGCACCTGGATGGCTTTTCCGCCGCCTAACGAAACCTTCGGCGAAGTGGGCAGCCCCACGCTCGACCGCGCCCGGGCCGTCTGGACTAACGTAGCCCGCACCATCGCCCGCTACGAGCCGGTCACCGTCCTGGCCGATCCGCGCGATGCCACCGCCGCACGGGAGTGGCTGGGTGACGGGATCACCGTGGTGGAAGTCCCGCTGGACGACGCCTGGCTGCGTGACAGTGGACCCACGTTCATCCACCGGCCGGACGGCTCGCTGGCCGCCGTCGACTGGATCTTCAACGGCTGGGGTGCGCAGGAGTGGGCCGCCTGGGGCAATGACCAGGAGGTGGCCCGGGCAGTATCGGCGGAGGCCGGGGTTCCGGTGCGGCCCAGTTCACTGGTCAATGAAGGCGGCGGCTTCCATGTGGACGGCGAGGGCACCGTCCTGCTCACCGAGACGGTCCAGCTGGATCCAGGACGCAACCCCAGAGCCACCAAAGAGTCGGTTGAAGCAGAAATCCACGCAGCCCTGGGCACCACCAAGGCCATCTGGCTGCCGCGGGGCCTGACGAGGGACTACGACGAGTTCGGAACACGCGGGCACGTTGACATCGTGGCCGCCTTCGCCGGCCCGGGCACCGTCCTGCTGCACCGCCAGGATGACCCCGCCCACCCGGACTATGAGGTCTACCTCGAACTCCGCTCCGTACTTGTCGGCGAGGTGGATGCCAAGGGCCATCCCCTGCGGATCATCGACGTCCCCGCACCCACCGTCCTGCAGGACGAGGAAGGCTTCGTGGACTGGTCCTACATCAACCACTACGTGGCGAACAACGCGGTGGTGCTGTGCGCTTTCGACGACCCCAACGACGCCATCGCCGCCGGCATCCTGGAACGCGCCTATCCGGGACGGACCGTAGAGCTGGTGGACGCCCGCGACATCTTCGCCTTCGGCGGCGGCATCCACTGCATCACCCAGCAGCAGCCCGCGCCCGCACCGAAGGGAGCTCCGGCGTGAGCCCGTTCAATATCGTGGAAGCAGGCATCGCCCAGCTTCGTGCAGCCCTTGAGGCAGGTGAGGTGACCAGCGAGGAGCTGGTGCGCCTCTACCTGCAGCGGGTCGAGAAGTATGACTCATCAGGCATATGCCTGAACGCGCTTGTGGTGATGAACCCGGAAGCGCTGGCCGAAGCCAGGGCATCGGATGAGCGCCGGGCCAGGGGCGGCATCCTGGGACCGCTGGACGGCATCCCGTACACGGCCAAGGACAGCTACCAGGTAAAGGGCCTGACGGTCGCCGCCGGGTCCCCCGCCTTCAAGGACCTCGTGGCGCAGAAGGACGCCTTCACCATCGAACGGCTGCGGGCCGGAGGCGCTGTCCTCATCGGACTGACCAACATGCCGCCCATGGCCAACGGCGGCATGCAGCGCGGGGTATACGGCCGGGCGGAAAGCCCCTACAACGCGGACTACCTCACGGCCGCCTTCGCCTCAGGGTCCTCGAACGGGTCCGGAACAGCCACCGCGGCCAGCTTCGCAGCCTTCGGCCTCGCGGAGGAAACCTGGTCATCCGGCCGTGCGCCGGCGTCGAACAATGCCCTCTGCGCCTACACCCCGTCACGGGGCGTGATCTCCGTCCGCGGCAACTGGCCGCTGGTCCCCACCATGGACGTGGTGGTTCCGCACACCCGGACGATGGACGACATGCTGGAAGTCCTGGACGTGGTGGTGGCGGACGACGCCGAAACCCGCGGCGACTTCTGGCGCGTCCAGCCCTGGGTCCCGCTCCCCAAGGCATCCGAAATCCGACCTGACTCCTACGTGGAACTGGCGGTTCCGGACCGGGCCGCGGCTGTCCGCGTGCTGGCCGGCAAACGCGTGGGTGTTCCGCGGATGTATATCAACGCGGACCCGGATGCCGGCACGGCAAGCAGTCCCGGCATCGGCGGACCCACCGGGCAGCGCATCCAGACGCGCGACTCCATCATCGGGCTGTGGAACGCGGCAAGGCAGGACCTTGAAGCCGCCGGCGCAGAGGTCATCGAGGTGGATTTCCCGGTGGTCTCGAACTACGAAGGCGACCGTCCCGGCGCGCCCACCATCGCCACCCGCGGCCTGGTCCCGCCGGAGTACTTGCGCCGCGAAATCGTGGACCTGTCAGCCTGGGCATGGAACGACTTCCTCGACGCCAACGGGGATCCGCACCTCAGCAGCCTGGCCGACGTCGACGGCGCCGCGATCTTCCCCGCGCCGGACGGATCGCTGCCGGACCGCTATCACGGGTTCGACGACGACATCAGCGACTATCCCGCCTGGATCCGGAGGGAGGGGGTTCCGTCTCTGACGGACATCCCGCATCTCAATGCCGGGCTCAACGGACTTGAAGAAACCCGCCGCGTGGACCTCGAAGAGTGGATGGACGGCCTGGGCCTGGACGCTGTTGTGTTCCCGGCGGTAGCCGATGTGGCACCCGCCGACGCCGACCGCAACGAGGCATCCGCCGACCTCGCGTGGCGCAACGGGGTATGGGTGGCGAACGGGAACCTGGTTCCCCGTCACCTGGGCATCCCCACCGTCACCGTTCCCCTGGGAATGGCAGCGGACATCGCCATGCCCGTGGGCCTCACCCTGGCCGGCAGGGCCTACAGCGATACCGATCTGCTGCAGCTGGCCGCAGCCTTTGAGGCCACCGGCACGCGCCGTGTCCCGCCGCCCCGCACCACGTCCCCGGAAGAGGCTGAAGAGGCCTGACGGCGGCTGCGCAAGAGGCTACGCTGGTGGCAGTGACTTTCATATCCTGCCTGTGACCCACAGCCTTCCGCAGTTCCCGTCGCTCCCCAGCGGAGCGGTGATTCCGCGTGCCCAGGAGGGGAACCCGACCACGGGTTCCCCTCCTCCCCGCACCAGCATCGGAACCACTTTCGGGAGACCCCATGAACGCCCACTCAACCCCCGGCACAGCTGCACCCATCCTCGAACAGGATGCGCTGCGCCCTGACTGCTCCAGCTGCTTCGCGCTCTGCTGCACCGCCTTCGGATTTACCCGCTCGGCCGACTTCGCCATCGACAAGCCGCCCGCCGCACCGTGCCCCAACCTGGCCACGGACTTTTCCTGCACCATCCATGACCGGCTCCTGCCCAGGGGCTTCCGCGGCTGTACTGTCTTTGACTGCTTCGGTGCCGGCCAGGCGGTCAGCCAGCGCCTGTTCAACGGCATCAGCTGGCTGGAGGCGCCGGAGTCCAAGCAGGCCATGTTCGCTTCCTTCAAAACCATGAAGCAGCTGCACGAAATGCTCTGGCACCTTGCCGAGGCTGAGGCACGGACATTCAGCCCGGACTTCGCGGACGAGGTCCACCGGCTGCGGTCCATCCTCCAGGCCGCGGCCGACGGCCCCGTGGAGGACCTGCTGGACCTTGACCTCGAGTCCCTCCATCAGCGCACCGGCGGGATATTGCGCGAGGTCAGCGAGGAGGTCCGGGCCGGCTATTTCGGCGGGGAAGACAGCACTGGCACAGGTCTGCGGCCCGGTGCAGACCTGGTAGGTGCCAACTTCCGCGGCGGGCAGTTGTGCGGGGCAGACCTCCGCGGCGCCTGCCTCATCGCCGCCGACCTGCGGGGCGCGGACCTCACGGGCGTGGACCTGCTGGGTGCCGACCTCCGCGATGCCAGGCTCGACGGCGCCGACCTCTCCGGCGCGCTCTTCCTCACCCAGGCGCAGGTCAATTCAGCCCGGGGCACCTGGGCCACGCGGCTGCCGCGCATGCTTTCCCGCCCCGGGCACTGGGCCAGGAAGGACGCGCCGGGCCCGGAGCAAAAGCACTAGCATGAGCGGCCAGTACCCTGCCGGGTACTGGCCGCTCCCTCACAAAACCCGACGAGAAACTACTGGTCAGAGGTACGTGATCCCGTTCCAGTCCCGGGCTCGCCTTGACAGCGCATTTGTTAGCGCTGACAGTAAGGGGAGCCAATTCGACCCCAAGCGGAAAGCCGACCGAATGAAGAACTGGGCAGGAAACCTTGAATACGCGTCAGCTGACGTCCGGCGGCCGGAGTCCGTGGCTGAGCTCGCCGAGGTGGTGGCCCGCTCATCGCGCGTGAAGGCGCTGGGCTCCCGGCACTCCTTCAACCGGGTGGGGGATACCGACGGCGTGCACATCCTGCTGGATGCCCTGCCGCAGCAGATCGACCTCGATTCAGCCAAGGGGACGGTCCGGGTCAGCGGCGGCGTGAGCTACGGTGCCCTGTGCCGCACCCTGGAGCAGTCCGGCGCAGCAATCCACAACCTTGCCTCGCTGCCACACATCTCGGTGGCCGGGGCAGTGCAGACCGGCACGCACGGCTCCGGCGTGGACAACCAGTCGCTGGCGGGCGCCGTCGAAGCCATCGAACTGGTGAGGCCCTCGGGCGAACAGGTGCGGTTGTCCCGCGCGGACGGGGACGAGTTCCTGGCAAGCGTGGTGGGCGTGGGTGCCCTGGGCATCGTCACCGGCCTGGAACTCGCAGTCCGCCCCAGCTTCCGGATGCGCCAGCGGGTTCTGGTCGATCTGCCGTGGGACCGTGCCCTGGAAAACTTCAATGACCTCGTGTCCGGCGCCTACAGCGTGAGCCTCTTTACCAACTACTCCGGGCAATCCATTAGCCAGGCCTGGTTCAAGGCATTGGATGAAGAGCCCGCGCTGGCGGACCTGTTCGGCGCCACCGCCGCCCTCACTCCCCGGCATCCGCTGCCGGACATGTCAGCCGAGAACTGCACGCTCCAGATGGACGAGCCCGGCCTGTGGCTCGACCGACTGCCGCACTTCCGCCACGAGTTCACCCCGAGCAAGGGCGAGGAGCTGCAAAGTGAGTTCATCCTGCCGCTGGAGCACGCGCCGGCCGCAATAGAGGCCGTGCGCAGCATCGCCGACAGGCTGGCGCCCCTGCTGTTCGTTTCAGAGATCCGCACGGGCGCCGCGGACGAGTTCTGGCTCAGCCCCTTCTACCGGCAGCAGAGCGTGGCGCTGCACTTCACGTGGAAGCCGCTGCAGCCGGACGTCGAGGCCGTCCTGCCGGAGCTCGAGGACCTGCTGCGGCCCTTCGGCGCCAGGCCACACTGGGGGAAGCTGTTCTCACCGGAGGGCCACGACTGGGAGCAGCTCTATCCCCGCTTCGCAGCCTTCCGTTCCCTCGCGTCGGCCCACGATCCCGACGGCAAATTCCGCAACGCGCTGCTGGACAGCATCCTGGGCGTACCCGCCTCCAGCGCCCGCTGAGCCGTTCACCCGCGCCGGTCCCCCGGCGCACCAAGGGTTAGGCTGGACAGATGAAACGCCGCCTTGCCGCCCTGTCCGCCGTCCCCCTGATGCTGCTGCTTGCCGGCTGCGGTGCCGTGGAGGAAGCAGCAAGCAACGCAGCAAGCGATGCTGCGTCCAAAGTCGCCACCGCTGCCGCCGACGAAGTGAAGCGGCAAATCTGTACCGTCATCGATGATGGCCTGGTCAGCGTGGAGGACAAGCAGGTGCTGGCAGGTTTGGTTTCCGCCGCCAGGACAGCGGGTGTCCCCACGGAAATCACGACGCCGTTGGGCGAGATTGCGGCGGCCGGAGACCAGGTGCCGGAAGGCTCGGTCAAGGCCTTGAGGGACGCCTGCTCGGCATAGGAACTGCCCCCGAAATTCCCTCTTTAGCCCCCTGCATCTTGGTGCTACGGTGAAATGACGAACTAGTAAGCCTGTGATACTAATCACGCGCGAAGGAGATCGTCATGGCTGAACGAGGCAACACCAAGCACAACTCCGAGCTGGATGACCAGATGCAGCACGAAACCCAAGGGGTGGTCCGCGGCAACCAGCCGGCACACGCGGAGGAATGGCGGGAGACCGAGCCGTTCCCGGACGACACGGATCCCAATGAGGTCCGCGAGGCCCTGAATCCCGTGGCATCACCGGACCCCCTCGACGATGAGGAGGGGGAACAGTGACCGGCAGCCTGAAGGAATACGCGGATCTGTACAAGCTGCCCGGCCCCTGGTGCACGGCCTACGTGGATGCCGGCACCGGGACAGTGGACACCCTCGAAGCGGCCGACGTCCGCCCAGGCAACGCACGCGCCCAGCTGGAGGCCCAGGGAGCGTCCGCTGCTGACCTTGACGCGGTGGAACAGTCACTCCAGCCCGAAGCCGGGATTCCCGCCCCGGTCTCAAGGTTCGTCCTGGTCCATCAGGGCAAGGCGGAGATCAATGAAGTCCTCGCGGGAGACCGGGTACTGCCGGAGCGGATTTCGGTGGACCCCATCCCTGACCTGTTACCGCTGGTGAAACACCGGCCCGAAGACCTTCCCTATGTTGTTGCGGAGGTCAGCCGGGAGCACGGCGAAATTAGGCTGTACCACGCAGGTGCCGGTGCTCCTGACAGCACCCGGGAAGTCCAGGGCGAAACCGAGCATCTGAGCAAGTTCCAGGGCGGGGGCTGGGCGCACCTGCGGTTCCAGCACCACACCGAGGATGTCTGGCGACGGAACGCGGACGAGGTTGCCGGTGAAATTGACCGGGTGGTGGCCGAGAGTGGTGCCCGGCTGATTGTCCTGGCCGGGGATATCCGGGCGCGCGGCCTGGTCCAGGAGCAGCTCTCGAAGGCCAGCCAGGACCTGGTATCGGTGGTTGACTCGCACACCCACACGCAGGGTGCCGATGACGCCCTCCTTGATGACCAGGTCAACCAGCGGGTCGCCGAACTCTGGGCAGCAGAGCAGCAGGAGGTCATGGACCGGCTGGCCATGCAGGAGGGGCAGGCCAACCCCGAGTCCGCCACCGGAATCGGCGCCGTTGTGCATGCGCTCCAGCAGGCACAGGTGGACGTGCTGATCCTGAATGACGCAGCCCTGACCGAGCGGACCCTGCTGGCCCTCGACTCAGAACCGTGGATCGCCACCGCCGAGGAAGAGTCCCTGGCGGCAAACGTCCTGGGCAAGGTTCCGGCACCTGCAGCACTGCTGCGGGCGGCCGCCCTGACGGATGCACGCGTGCTGTTGGTTCCCGGCCCTGTCCTGCCGGAGGGCGTGGACGTTGCCGCCCTGCTTCGCTGGCCCACGGGACCAGCCGCGCCTGCGTCGTCGTGAGCAACTTCGCTTCGCTTTGCCACGCGTGAAAGTTACTGATCGGAAGGTGAAATCGTGACTACAGCAAATGAAAACCCTGACGCCGTACCGGGAGTGATCATCCCGGAGGAGGACGCACTCCCCCAGCCCACCCGGACGGGCCATGGAAAAATGCCCGAAGATGTCGACGACGACGTTTATCAGGCGGCAGCCGAGCAGGAGCGGGTAGCAGCCGGCCTTGCCGACTACGCGCCTGGCGACGTTCCGCCGGCCACCGACCCACTGCCCCCGGAGGCATCAGAAGAGGCCGATCTCGCCCAGCGCGGCCTGCTCGGGGAAAATCAGGAAGGCCAGGGATAGACCCTCGAAACCGTGGTTGAGCCTATCGAAACCGAGCCGGGTTTCGACAGGCTCAACCATCGGCGTTTAACCACTGCGTTCTATTCAGGACTGGGAATCCTGGTCCCAGTCCTGATGCTGATCCGGTGCGCGCCGGCCGCCGCGGCCCGTGTGCTGACGGCGCACAGAACGGTGTTCGGGCGCCACAAACGGTACAACTTCAGGATCGTGGCCCGCCGGCAGCGCCTTGACGAATTTCGACAGTTCCTCCCGCAGCACCTTCCAGGCAATGCCGGGATCATCCGGATAGGCATTGATTTCGGCCGCCCGGGCGGCCTCGAGGGCTGCGTGCCCATGGTCTGTCAGCTCCACTTTCAATTGCCGGCGGTCTGCGGCGTGCCGGGTCCGGGTGATATGCCCCGAAGCTTCCAGCCGCGTGAGTACCCGGCCCAGCGTCTGGCTTTGGACGCGGACTGCTTCCGCCAACTGCTCCTGGTTCAGCGGTCCGGCAGCCAATCCTTCCAGGGCGATCACGGCAGCCCTCGTCAGGCCCAGGTGGGCCAACGCGTCATCCTGGCGCCGTTGAACCAGGCGCGCCGCCAGGGTGATGAGGCGGTAGCTGTTCCGGGCATCCGGATCGGGATTGCTGGTCATCGGCCGCGGCCTTCCTGTAGGTGGAAAAGTGCGGGGGTTGCCTCCGTTGCTACCTACCTACAATAAGCATGCTTAGCATCATATTCGCAAGTAGGCTTACTATCCATCGCCGCAACGGTGCCTGAACAGGGCGGACATCTTCACTTGCCCCTTGCGCATCAAAAGGAAAGTGTGCTTAGTATCTAATTAGTAACCTTGCTTACTAACCGCCAGCACTGCTGGTTCTTGATCGCCAGCTAACCCTTCATGGAAAGAGAGCCCGATGACAGAGAACCAATGGCCCCAGACCCCCAATACCGCTGCGACCGACCCGTTTGGCGCATCAGAGGTAGGACCTGACCAGAGCTTCACCACCTCCGCCGCCCCGGCTGGAACCGTTCCGGCTGGATCCGGAACGTCAAAGACCCAGGCGGCCAAGGAAGAAGCTTCGAACGTGGCCGGCCAGGCGGCATCGGCAGCCCAGGGTGTAGCCCAGACGGCAAAGGAAGAAGCGGCCAACGTTGCGTACGAGGCGAAGTCCAGCGCCCAGGACCTGCTGAACCAGGCGAAGTCCGGGCTGAGCAGCCAGGCAGGCACCCAGCAGCAGAAGGCGGCCGAGGGTATTCGCACCATTTCCAGCCAGTTGCAGAGCATGGCTAACGCTCCTGAGCAGCAGGGCGTGGCCAGCGACCTCATCCGGCAGGCCGCCAGCAGCACCGAGACCGTTGCCTCCTGGCTTGAAAACAAGCAGCCGGGCGACCTGCTCGGCGAGGTCCAGCGCTTCGCCCGCAACCGCCCGGGCACCTTCCTGCTCCTTGCAGCAGGAGCCGGCGTGCTGGCCGGCCGCCTGACCCGTGGCCTTGCCGCAGGCGCCACCGAGTCCCAATCCTCGGTCCAGGGCTCGCCCTCGCAGCGGTCCGTGCAGCCCGGGGTTGCTCCGCTACGGCAGGAGACCGTCTATGCCGCCGGCACTGACGACCTCTTCACGGAGCCGGTAGTGGGCTCCCGGACGCCGGTCTCCACCTCGACACTGCCCTCCGGCACTACGGAAGATACCCCCCTCCGCTTCGAGGATGACCCCTACCGCGATGAGGACGGCAGCTACCACGCTGCAGACGGCACGTACCGGTCAACGGAAGGACGCCAGCTGTGAGTAGTCAGATTCCGGAGATGCCCCCGAGTGAGGCGCATCAGAAGGCGGATAACGCGTCGCTGGGTGAGTTGCTGGGTGATGTGACCCGGGACCTGTCCACCCTGATGCGCCAGGAGGTGGAGCTTGCCAAGGCCGAAGCCAAGCAGTCTGCCACCAAGGCCGGGAAGGGTGCCGGGATGCTCGGCGGCGCCGGCGTGGCCGGACACTTCGTCCTGGTCTTCCTGTCCCTGGCGCTGATGTTCGCCCTGGGCGCCCTGATGCCGCT
>NZ_FVZL01000038.1 GCF_900168295.1 Arthrobacter sp. P2b
TGCAGCAGGTCGTTACGTGCCGGCGCCAGACCGTCGTCCGTGCGGCGGTTCCAGTACCCCTCAACAGCGCCGAGCAGAAGCTCGCGCAGGTGTATAAGCTGCGAAACCACAACACCCTAAAGCGAGCATTAGAGCTTGTGGAGGCATTGGATGGCAGTGTGAGAGCGGCAAGGGAGAGAACTATGAAGGCGATTCGAATCTACCGGTACGGCGGGCCGGAAGTGCTCCAGCGAGAGGAGGTTCCGAAGCCAAGTCCGCTGGCAGGAGAGGTCCTGGTGAAGGTTGCCTTCGCCGGAATTAACTTCATGGACGTGCATACTCGTCAGGGTAAGTATGAGGCCTCACAAACGTACCCGGTTCGCCTGCCCCTTACGCTTGGAATGGAGGGATCGGGCATTGTCGAAGCCGTAGGGCCAGGAGTTAGGCGTGTGGGAGTCGGCGACCGGGTTGCATGGTGTATCTCTTGGGGAAGCTATGCGGACTTCGCCGTTGTACCGGAAGATCGTCTAGCAGTTTTGCCATCCGGCGTGAGTTTGGATTTGGCCGCAGCTGCAATCTTTCAAGGCTCCACTGCGCACTACCTCACTCACGATGTGGCTCAACTGGCCGCTGGTAGCACGTGCTTGGTTCATGCCGCCTCTGGTGGCATCGGACAACTGTTGGTTCAATATGCAAAGCGGCTGGGCGCAACGGTCTTCGCAACAACCAGCACGGAGGAGAAAGCAGAGATTCCGAGACGCTTCGGAGCTGATCATGTAATGCGCTATGACGACGGACGCTTTGCGGATGTCATCCGCGAACGTACCGGAGGAAACGGAGTTGATGTGGTGTTTGATGCCGTAGGCAGCCCTACCTTGCGAGACAGTTTTCGCGCGGCTCGCACTCGAGGCTTGGTTATCAACTACGGATCTGTAGCAGGTTCACTCAAGGACCTGGATCCGATCGAACTTGGCGAGGCTGGATCGCTCTTTCTGACGAGGCCTCGGCTTGCTGACCACCTTGCGGATGCGGAAACGGTTCAGCGACGTGCCGATGACGTGTTCGGTGGGTTGCTGGACGGATCAGTCTCCATAGAAATCAACGGCCGCTACTCTTTCGCTGAAGTCGAACAGGCCCACGCAGCATTGGAAAGTCGCCATCAGATCGGAAAAGCAGTCCTCCAGCTGCATACCTAGAATGCACCAAATCCTACCGTTCCTTGGGGGTCAGATCTTTGATGTTTGTCTTGAGTTTCCAGGCAGCGTTTTTGATCCGGGCGTCCTGGATGTAGCCGTTGACACTGCGGTCGATGGTGGCCAGGAACTGGCGTAGTGGTGCTGGGGCTTTGTCGGCGGCAAGGAACGGTTGCAGGAGCCCGTTGTGGACCTTGGTGTAGAACACGGCGCTTGCGTTTGGCCGGCCTCGGTATTGGTGTAGGTGTTGCTGTGGGGGCGGCGTTCCATGAGTCCGTTGCGGCGCATGCGCGCGAGGTCATAGCTCATTTGGTGGGTTCTGTAGCCGGTGCCGAGCAGATTCTTCACCCGGGCACGCATGCTCCGGTGGGTGGATCCGACGGCAGTTAGGCTGAGACATAAGGCGCTGAGCAGTGCCCATGACCCGGGGGTCGCCGAACCGCAAGGCCCGGCCCTCCTTCATCCTCGGTGAGGGTGGGCTGTGCGACCCGCTCAAAGGCTCGGACCGCAATGACACAGCCCTGCCAGACACGTTCAGTATCGGGCGGCTGGGCATTGATGTCACGGGTTTTTGTCTGCAGCTCATTTAGTTCTGCGCCCCTGCCAATCTCTGGCAACGCGGATCCAACGAGAGTACAAACGGGCTGCTGCGACAGTACTTCCCGAAAGGCAGCGACCTGAGAATGCCTACGGGCCCGCGGATCTGGAGCACGTCGACCAGGAACTCAACGCCCGACCACGCAAAAACACTTGAGTGGGACACCGCAGCCGAGCGGGCAGTGTTTCAGCTCGTCAAACATGCCTGAATGTCGGCCTCAAACACCCAGTGATACCTTCGGGTGCCCAGGGCATGTATTTCGACGATCGCATCCTGGGCCCGACGATTTGGACGGAAGTCCGCTTCGAAGATCGGTCCAACACCAATGCCAGAGATACCTAAACCACCCGATTCCTCCCAGTGAGAATGCCGCGCCGCCGGAGCTTGCTGCTGCCAGGTTTGGGGATCCATGCGGCCCCTTACCGGCAACGGGACAAAAGCCCGGGACGTAGACAGCTCCCTGACCTCGTCCAGAAACTGCTCGGTTTCGGCACCGCCACCCCGAGATGCACAGCACTCTGGCCGCCCACACCGCGCTCGGCCGCCTCGGCCAGTCCGACGAGATCGCCGACGCTATCGCCCGCCTCGCGCCGAGCGAACTTCGCTAAGAGACGGCCGAACGCAGCGAAGTCTCCGTGGCAGCCTGCTCTAGAACCCTGCGGCTAGACACGTGCAGAATGACGAAGCCGTAGGAGGCTGTCTCTCCCACCCCGGTGCTTCATAGTCGCAGGCGCTATTAGACGGTCATCGGGCAGCGGCGGTTATTCTCCAAGGCGCTTCTTGGATGCCCGTTCACTTGACCAGCTATCGTAGAACTGCTGGAGGGCCACGATGTCTTGGTCCGCGAGGCCGGACAGCATCGCCATCTGGTAAATTTCCCTTCCCGTGGCAGCCACAGGTGAGGGCACACGCAGGGACCGCGCGAGCTCCATTCCGAGCGCCAGATCCTTCTCCCCGAGGGAGATTGTGAAGCCCGGAGTGAAATCACCGGCAAGCGCCTTCGGCCAACGCTTGGTGAAGTGCTGAGAGGTGCCGCCGCTTACGGAGAGCACGTCGAAGAGGCGCTGGGGGTCGACGCCGGCTGCGCATCCGAGCGAAAACGCTTCGGATGCGGCGAGCACATTCGCCATGGACATCATGTTGTTGACGATCTTTACGACCTTGCCGGTACCGAGGTCCCCTGTGCGGCGGATCGTCCCAAGCTGTTCGAGCGCTGCCGAGACCGCATCGATGGTCGCGTCGTCCCCGCCAACCAGGAGCGAGAGCCTTCCTGTCTCCGCCTCGCCGGGGCCACCGCTGACTGGGCAGTCCACACTGCGGACACCTCGACCGGTCGCCGCGGACGCGATATCGCGCATGGTGGTGGGCATGATCGTGCTGAGTTCGACAACGATCGCGTCCTCTCGTGCCGCAGCGACGAGTCCGCCAGGGCCGAGCCACACGTCGCGCACGATCGAGTCGTTCGGCAGACTCGTGAAGACGATGTCGGCGTCTGACACCGCTTTGTCGAGGGTGGACGCGGTCGTGACTCCGGCGCGTTCCCGCGCTCCTTCTGCGGCATCGAAGCCGACCACCTCGAACTTCTCGTCCAGTCGTCGGGCGACGGCACCGCCCATGTGTCCGAGTCCTACTACGGCGATAACGTTCATGATCTCTGTCTCCTCAGGCAATGCGGACGACGCGGCCCTCGAGTCCGGGGACTGCTGGGTGGCGTTCAAATACGCGCGGGTCATGTCCTGGTATCACTCGCCCGGCGGGAACCAGGGAGTTCATCAGGTCGAAGCTGTCGTACATCTGGACCAGGTCGGTGAAGATCGAGAACGGGTGTGACTGCTCAACCTCCTCGTAGAAGTGGGCTGCGTCGCCGGCGAGAAGCAGGTCCCCCGATGCCGTGCGCACCCTCACCGCTTGCGATCCCGGTGTGTGGCCGGGCACGCTGTGCACCCACACGCCGTCGGTCACCTGCGCATCTCCACGGACGAACCTCACCTTGCCCTCGTAGACGCGATCAAGGACGGTGTGCAGGTCCGGCAGGGAGCCGAGCCGGGCGATCTCTGATCGGGTGGCCGCTTTGCCCGTCCAGAACGCGATCTCTTCCTCCTGCAGCACAATGTCCGCGGCGGGGAAGCCTCGGAGGCCGCCGACGTGGTCGAAATGCAGGTGGGTGAGAACGATGAGCGGCACGGTCGCGGGATCTATGTCGAGCCAGCGCGCCGCATCCCACGGTTCAGCGAAGTGCGGGCGATCCCACTCCGCTGCCTTCTCGGAGGTGAAGCCGCAGTCGACGAGAATGTCGCCTTCTGCCGACCTCAGCACGAAGAAGTAGTAGTTCAGTGGCGCGGGCTCGTCGGCCGGCGTCCCGGCGGTGCCAAGAAAGTAGTGTCCTCGAGTACCGCTCGGGTTGTCGGCGAACCGGATGGCGTAGACCTCGTGCACC
>NZ_FVZL01000027.1 GCF_900168295.1 Arthrobacter sp. P2b
GGGGCTGTGTAGAGCCTGCGGACCCAGACGGACAATTCATGCTGATCAGAAGTGCCAGCAATAGCACCATAGCCAACACCAACAGCAGTGCCAGAGCCAGAACCAGAACCGGAACCGGGACCAGAACCAGAACCAGAACCAGAACCAGAACCAGAACCGGAGCCAGAACCGGAACCGGAGCCAGAACCGGAGCCAGAACCAACACCAACAGCAGTGCCAGAACCAGCGTCCGGGGCGGCCATCCCCGCTGAACCGGTGCCGGTTGTCCTGTTCAGGATGGTCTCGCGCGCCCAGTGTGCGGGGACGGTGCCGTAGCCGGTGAGCCGGGCGGGTTCGCTGTCACCTTGAAAGAGGGTGCGGTCGGTCATGACGAGCTGGATGTCGATCCCGGCGATCCCGCCGGGGGTGCCGGTGACGCGTTCGACGAGGAAATCGGCCATAACCTGGCCGCGGGACCGTTCATCACCGCGGGACCGAGCGGCATCAGCGTCCCGGGTGAGGGACGCGTAGGCCGCGACGCCTTGGGCGACCGGAAGGAGTGCTGTCAGATAGGTCATGGTGTCCGGGGCCGGGCGAAGACTCACATTGCGTTCGGTCACGGCACGGCTGGCCCGCCGCGCCACGGACTTCGGGTCCCGCCGGTACGCCGCGGCACGGACAGCGGAAACAATGGCGCGGTCCCCGAACCCGTCAAGGGTGCCGGTGTCCGCGGCGAGCTCTTCGTCCACCGCCTGCCGGTCCTCGACCGATAGGCAGGCTGTTTCCCGCACGACCAGCGTAGAGCGCCATTCATTCAACTGCCCGTTCTGCAGGGCGGCGAACGTTCGCGGCATCTCGGTGACCAGGGCTTTGCCCAGGCCCAGCAGCCTCCCTCCGCGCGCCGGGGACTCCCGCCGCGCCAACGCCACTTGGGCACCAACCCCGGCGCCCAGCTCCCCGGCAGGAACCCCGGCCGCGGCCTGGATCCGGCGCTGGAACAAATCAAAGGCAACAGCAATATCGGCCTGCTTCGCAGCCGCGGCCGACTTCAAATCCTCCAGCTCCCGCAGCTGATCAATCATGCCCGCACCATCAAGGCAAAGAGGCACCGCATCCAGGGCCTCCCGGACATCAGTGACCGACGGGACAGCCAAACGGGCCTCCAAGGCTCCGCTGACATACGGGACAGCAACACGGGCCTCCCGAACATCAGTGACCGACGGCTGAGCAGGAACCGGCGGCACACCAAGAATGCCCGCCCCGCTTACCCCTGCCAACGCCGCAGCCGCTTCCATAAACAAAGTCTTCCAGCAGGGTGTGACAATTGCCCGGAGCCAAAGTTCCTATGTGGATAACGTGGCCCGGACACCCGGAAGGGATCCTGTTCAATGGGACTATGCAATTCACCAGGAAGGGCCTGAAAGCCGAGGGCTTCTCAGGGTTCCGGCCCATCCAGGACCTCGAAATCATGAGGATCCCGCAAACCACCGGACTGTTCGCCGTCCTACGCCCGGAAAACTTCCAGCCCCACTACCTCAAGAAGAGCACCGCCGGCGTCTTCAAGAAAAAGGACCCGACCCTGCCGGAGCCAACAATCACGGCGGAATGGGTAGATGACGCAGCCGTCCTCTACATCGGCAAGGCGGGCCCGGGCAGCAAAGGCAACCGCGGCCTCCGCCGTCAGATCCAGGAATTTGTGGACTTCGGCCAGGGAAAGCCGCCGGGGCACTGGGATGGCCGACTGATCTGGCAGCTTGCAGACGCGGGCAGCCTCCTGATTGCGTGGAAGAAACTGCCTGCAGGGCAACTCAGTACCGCAGAAGCGGCTTACCACGCAGCCTTTGTAGAGGAATTCGGGAAACTTCCGTTCGCGAACCTGGTCCAGGCGCGGACCAAAGCCGGAAGCTGACGCGCGGACGAACCTGACAACAACGAAGGGTGCGGCGACTCAGAACCCAGCCAGGCCGCCGTCGTACGTAAAACGCCCGCCAAGCAGTGTGGCGGCCACAGGCATCGACGCGAGGTCAGGGTCCGCAACCGACAGCGGGTCGGCGTCGAGCAGCACCAGGTCAGCTGGGTCGCCCATCCGGACCACGCCGCGCCCTCGTGTAGAGGCACAGAGCGCCTGCTCCCGCGTTACGGCCTCCTGCGGCTGCCAGGGTTCGCGGCCGTCGAAGGCCGAGCGTGTGGTGGCGGCCGACATGGCGGCCCACGGATCAAGCGGAGCCACCGGAGCGTCGGAGCCAAGAACCAGCGAAGCGCCGGCATCCAGCAGCGAACCCAGCGGAAACGCCCGGTCAGTCCGGCCAAGCCAGTTGGACTCCGCAGCGTCCCGGTCATCCAACGCGTGAACGGGCTGGACACTCGCCACCACACCCAAGGCTCCGAACCGCGGGAAGTCCTCCCGGCGGATGAACTGGGCATGCTCGATCCGGCCGCCCACTCCGGCCCGCTCAAAGGCGTCGAGAGCCACCCGGTTTGCGGCATCGCCGATTGCATGGACGGCAGGAACGAACCCGGTGTCCCGCGCCCGCTCCAACAAAGCCTGCAACTCCGGCTCGCCCACCGTCAGTAACCCGTGCCCACCGAAGGGGTAAGGGTCCACACAGAAGGCAGTCCGCGTGTTGAGCGAACCGTCGATCAGCACCTTGAGCGGCCCGGCATGGAGCAGCCCGTTGCCGCCGTCCAGCTCCTTGCCCGTCTTCATGCCCGCTGCAACGGCCCGCTCAAGATCCGCCGGATAGACCCCGGCCTCAATCCGCAGGGAATCGAAGCCCGCAAAAATCCGGCGCAGCCACGGGTCCCTGTTCCACGTCATTTCAAAATCGACCACGCCCACCACGCCCCTGGCGGCGGCAGCATGCCCGGCCTTGTTGACCCACTCGTCCACCACGGAATCGGGCAGCCGGCCCAGCTCGCGCGTCAGCAGAAACGCGGGTTCCTCGCGCAGCAGCCCGGAAGCGTCCACTTCGAGCGCATACAGTCGGGCGGCAGCCGTGTTCACCCACACGCAGTGCAGGTCGTGACTGATGAGGGCAACGGGCCGTTCGCCGGTGGCGGCGTCAAGCATGTCCCGCGCAGGGGCGTCCGGCCACAGGGCATCGCGGAATCCAACCCCTACTGTGACCGCCGCCCCACCGGGCTTTTCTGCCACAAGACAGCGGCCGACGGCGGCAGCAGCCTCACGTGCCGACGTCGCCTTGGAGAGGTCAAGCCTGTTGGCGTGCATGGCCCATTGCGTGAAGTGGACGTGCTCGTCCCAAAGTCCGGGAATGACGTACCGACCGCCGCAGTCCACGGATGGAACATTGCGGGGCAGGCCCAGCGGTACGTCTGCGGAACGAATCGCGGCGACCACACCGTCCCGAAGGTGAATGTCGGCAACCGTATCCGAACCCGGTTGCCGCACGGACGCGAGGACCAGGTCCGTCATGCAGGGCCGCGGAGACGTTCCATCTCGCGGCGATCCTTCTTCGTGGGCCGGCCGGTACCCCTGTCCCGCTGCGGCAGGCCGAGCGCGGGCGCGATGGGCCTCGGCGGGGTGTGGTCCGTGAAACAGTGTGAGGCCGCTTCCGCGCCAACACGCTTGGCGATCAACCGGCGCACTTCAAGAATCCGCTCGTAGCCCGGCATCCGAACGGTCACGGTATCGCCGGTCACCAAGGTGGCAGACGCCTTGGACGGGCTGCCGTTCAGCCGGACATGCCCCGCACGGCAAGCCGCCGTCGCGGCGGAGCGGGTTTTGTAGGCGCGGATGGCCCACAGCCACGCATCAATACGGACGCTGGCGGGGGAGGAAGGAAGGCTGGTCATGGCTGGCACCGAGTATAGCCCGGCACCTTTTGATATTCAGCGCAAGCTCATTCGACTGTCACACTGACGCGCTGGACCATGTTGTTGCCCAGCCCCTGGTAATTCCAGTTCTGTTCCAGCGGCTGGGTGGCGCCGGTGGCATCCGTCGCCCTGCAGGAGAGCTCATGCACGCCCGGATCCGCCACCCACGGCAGCGTCCACTTGCACCACGCGAATCCGCCGGCCGGCTTGTCCAGCTGGGCGGGCAGCCATGTACCGTCGATGCCCACTTCGACGCCCGTCACCGCACCCTCGCCGGACCATGCCCTGCCCTGCAGCAGCACCGGTCCCGGTGTCAGGATCCGCTTCCGCGTGAAGAAGTCCGGGACGCCCGGCGGGACCATCAGCGATCGCACCCTGATCCGCGAAACCGGTGTGCCGGCGTCGTCCGCGGAGTCCTGGAAGCGGTAGGCGACCCGCTGCTGGTAGCCGGCAAACGGGGCCGCGACCACCTCGATGGACTGCAGCCACTTCACACTGGCCATGCCGTACCAGCCCGGGACCACCAGGCGCAGCGGATAGCCGTGCTGGGGCGGCAGTTCGGTGCCGTTCATTTTGTAGGCAAGGACGACGTCGGCGCGCAGCGCTTCGCGGATCGGCAGGCTCCGCGCGTAATGGTGGGGGACGCCGCCCTGGACCCCGGCATCGGCCCCGGTGAAGACCACCTCCACAGCGTTCTCCAGCACTCCCGCCTTTCCCAGGAGGTAGGCGAGGGGAACGCCCGTCCAATGCGCGGTGCCCACTCCTTCCATAACCCAGGGCTGGCTCATCGGCCGGGGCGTGAGGAGGGACCGGCCGTTGCCGGCGCATTCGAGGGTGACAGGCACGGTGATGGCGGGGTCCTTGCGGAGCGCGGCCATGCTCAGTTCCAGCGCCCGCTCCACCGCCCCGCTGATCCGGAGGTGCCAGGAGGCGGAATCGATATCAGGAATGTCGAAGTGGGTGAGGACGTAGTGCAGTCCCGGGGGAGTGACGTCCCGGCGCAACGCCTCCAGCGGCATGGAGTGGTTCCGCGCGGAAAGCTGCAGCTCCTCCGGTGTCAGGGGACCGGTGGTGGGACCGGCCGGAAGCGCGGCCGGTTCCCCACGACTTTCGGTTGGAGACGCGGACTGCAGGTTGTCGTGGATCTGCTTCATGGCGGGTGCGATTCTGCTCGGCGGGACGCTCTTGGGGCTCGATGATGCCTTGCCACAGGTTTACGCCCGCCCCCGCCGGCCCGTCAACGCCTTCCTGAGGCTTCCCCGGCGGTGGCGCCAGCTACAGAACCGGACGGGTCAGGAACTCCGCCAGGCTGATGGGGTCCTGGCCGGTGAGCCCGTGGACATCCGGGGAGACGCCGGCCATTTCCCCTGCCGCCATGGCCGTGTAGGTGCTGACCCAGGCGTCCAGTTGCCACTGCGGTACGCCGTACGGTGCCCGCGATGCATAAGCCTCGTCCACCGTCTCCGGTTGGAAGCTGACGGTCCGCCCGGTCCCTTCCGTGATAACTTCGGCGGCCCGCGCCAGGGTCAATTCCTCGGGGCCGGTGAGGTTGTACGTCTTGCCCTGGTGGATGGCGGGATCGCGCAGGACGGCCAGGGCGCAGCGCGCAATGTCTTCCCGGGCAACGCCGGCAAAGGCGCCCTCGCCGGCAGGGCCGCGGATCACGCCGTCCTCCCCGGCCAGGCGCGGGAGGAAGTCGAGGTAGAAGTTGTCCCGCAGGAACGTGTACTTCATGCCTGACGTCCGGATGTGCTCCTCCGTGGCGTAGTGGTCGCGGGCCAGCGTAAAAGTGGCATCCGGCGCCGCCCCGTACAGCGAGGTGTAGACGACGTGCTCCACCCCTGCTGCGGCGGCTGCGTCCACGAAGGCGGCATGCTGCTGCACCCGGTCCTCGGTCTCCGCGGCGGACACCATGAACAGCACCTTGGCGCCGTCCAGGGCCCGGCGCGCCGCGTCGGAATCCGAGTATGAGCACACCACTGATGTTGCGTTGTCCAGTTGCGGGGCGCGGCCGGCGTCCCGCACCAGCAGGCGCTGGGCGGAACCGGCCGCGGCAAGCTGCCGGGCCACCATCCCGCCCAGCCCGCCGGTGGATCCGGTAACGGCGAGGCCGGGCAGATCCGAAGCGGACGCCATGTGCTTACGCCTCCCGCTTGGCCGGCGACTTGGTCTGCGCCGGGTCACGCTCGGCCAGCGACCCGATGGCATCGTCAATCTTCTTGAGGACCTCGGGCTCCAGCTTCACGCCGGCGGCCGCCACGCTGTCCGCGATCTGCTCCGGCCGTGACGCACCCACGATGGCCGAGGCCACGTTGGGGTTCTGCAGCACCCAGGCCACCGCCAACTGCGGCATGGAGAGGCCGGCTTCCTCGGCGATGGGCTTGAGTTCCTGCACTCCTGACAGGACGTCGTCGCGCATCCAGCGCTCGATCATCCTGGCCCCGCCCTTCTCGTCCGTGGCCCGGCTGCCCTCCGGGGCGGGCTGGCCGGGAAGGTACTTGCCGCTGAGGACGCCCTGGGCCATGGGCGACCAGACGATCTGGGACACACCCAGTTCCTCCGACGCCGGCACCACCTCGGCCTCGATGACCCGCCACAGCATGGAGTACTGGGGCTGGTTGGAGATGAGCTGGAAGCCCAGCTCCCTGGACAGTGCGTGGCCGTCCCGGAGCTGCTTGGCGGTCCACTCGCTGACACCGATGTAGAGCGCCTTGCCCTGCCGGACGATGTCGGCGAACGCCTGCATGGTCTCTTCGAGCGGCGTCTCGTAGTCGTAGCGGTGGGCCTGGTAGAGGTCCACGTAGTCGGTCTGCAGCCGGCGCAGTGAGCCGTTGATGGACTCCATGATGTGCTTGCGGGAGAGGCCAAGATCGTTCTTGCCCTTGGGGCCGGTAGGCCCGTAGACCTTGGTGAAGATTTCCAGGGATTCGCGGCGCTCGCTCTTCAACGCTTCGCCGAGGACTGTTTCCGCTGCGGTGTTGGCGTAGACGTCTGCCGTATCAAAGGTGCTGATGCCTGCGTCGAGGGCTGCCCGGACACACTGGGTGGCGACGTCGTTTTCCACCTGCGAGCCGTGGGTGAGCCAGTTGCCGAACGTGATTTCCGAGACTTTGAAACCGCTGTTTCCGAGGTATCTGAATTCCATGGGTTTCACGCTAGCCCAGATGGTTGCTCAGGGTAAGGGCTGTTTGCCCTTCTCGGGAGTACCCGCGGGGGCTGACCTTTTCTGGGCGGGCGCCGAACCTTTCAGCACCTGCGGGCCGGTGAGCGACACGAGCGATCCGGTGTCCAGCGGTGCCAGCGGCTCGGGGTGCTGGGGTTTCTTGAAGGAGGGCGGAACCTCCCGGAGAGGGCGGTGGTTATGCAGGGACGACTCCACGAGCGGGGCCACCTCCACCACTTTCTCGGCCGGGACCTGTGGATCCGGCAGGTCCCGCACCGACAGTTTGATCTCCGGCGCCGCTGCGCGCGTCCTGGCCATGGCCCGGGAATCCGCCTCGGCAACGGCCGAGGCCCAGTCCTCAGCCAGGACCGGTGGTTCGCGACGCGCGGCCGTCAGGGCGGGATGATGGACGACGGCGGTGCGCAGCGCCGACTTCAGGTGTGCCGGCTTCAGGGCGGCGCGCCAGTCGCGCGGCTTCCCTGCGGCAGTCCTGCCGAAGGTCCTTGATAGCAGCCCTGCCCGTGCCGGGCCGGACGGGGGTGCGGCGGCAGCACCGTCGTCGGACGCGTCCTTTTGGTCCGCGCCTCTTTGGTCCGCGAGCCGCGTTCCGTACAGCTGGACGAGCGGGATGGAGTCCTTACGGACGCGCCTGCCGAACAGGCCCATCAGAACGGCCGCGGCCAGGCGGCCGACGCCGGCAAGCACCAGGGTGATGACCCCCAGCAGGAAGAGGACAAAAAACATCAGGAATGCGACGCCCACCGTGCCCAGGAAGGTCAGGTTGAGGATGAGCGTATCCGGATTGTCCACGTCATCTCTCCTCTCCGCCAGGGCAGCAGTCCTTCTCCACCATACGGATTTTTGCCGGAGCATGCCGCCGCGCGCAGCGGCGGGTCCGAGGTTGTATCGAAGCTGTTACCGGATATGACAACATCGGGATATGGCTGAAAATCGGGGACAGGAACGCTGCATGTGCCTGTCCGGAGAGCAATATGGACAGTGCTGCGGGCGCTTCCATTCCGGTGCCGCGGAGGCCGCCACCGCCGAGCAGCTCATGCGCTCCCGTTACAGTGCATTTTTCCTGCTGGACGCCGGTTATCTGCTGCGCACCTGGCATCCGGAAACCGCGCCGGCCGAGCTTCCCCTGGACCCGGCCATGGAGTGGCGGCGCCTGGATGTTCTTTCCGCCAGCCGCGGCGGTCCGTTCGATACCGAGGGAACGGTCGAGTTCAAGGCCCACTACCGGGACGGGAACGGGCGCGGCGTCCTGCACGAGGTGAGCAGGTTCGCGAGGGAAAACGGCCGCTGGTACTACCTGGACGGAGAGGTCCTCGCCTGACGAGCGGGACAGAACCGAAGAAGCCATGGCTCGCCCACCAGGTTACTCGTCGTGGTCGTTGTCCGGCGTGAACCCGGCCCGGTCCACTTTGCGGTGGAACCTCATCCCGGCGAGCCCGCCAAGCACGGCACCCACCAGGGCGACAGCCGCTACCACGACGGCGGCGATGATGCTGGTGGTGGTCAGCTGCCCCTCGTTGATGGGGATGCGGGGGAAGCTGTTCAGGTTGGCCAGCACATTGAACTGCTGGCCTGCCACCATTCCGAGGACGGCGATGACGATGGCGGCGATCAGCGCCCAGATCCACACCATCAGGCCCTGCTTGGCGCCGTTGAAGCGCGCCATGCGCCCTGCAACGTAACCGCCGCAGTAGTAGGAGAGGAAGAGGATCACGAGCAGGATGATGATGCCCACCAGGCCTACCGTGCCCTGGTTCTGGGCGGCCTGGTTCACGGCTTCGTTGACGTCCGTGTTGCTCGCCAGGCCCACTGCGGTCCCGGCCGCAGCCACCAGGGCTGTCAGCAGGACCGCCATACCGGTGGCCGTCAGCCAGCCAAAGAAGGCCGAGCCCACTTTGATGCCGCCGAACTGCTCCTTTTCCCGCGCGACGGCGGTTTGCCGGTCGGTCAGGCCGGGGTCAACAACGGGCGCCGGGGCAGTCGCTGCAGGAGTGTAGTCCCGCTCGGCGTACGGCGCGGACCGCTCCGTATAGGTGGAGGCCGGTTCCGCATCTGCTGCCGGCACCTGCTCAAAGGAGCGGGTGCTCTGGCTGTCCGAATCTGCGGCACGGTAGCTTCCGCTCCGGTTGTCATCCTCCCGGGCTCGCCGCGGGGGCAGGTTCTCTGGGTCGGTTGAGCTGCTCATGGCTCAACTCAACCACCCAGTTACAGAGATAGCAAGCGTGCTTACTATTTTGTGACCTGCGGTTTTACCTGTAGTTCCTGTGCATATTGGCTTTTTTCGAGGGGCCGGGGGAAGCATCGGCGATCCAGGGGCCGGTCCCTTCGGACTGGTCCAGGATGCCTTCCTCCAGCCAGGTGTAATCGCCGGCGAGGACTTTGCGCGTCAGCCCGCGGTCGCCGTCGTCCGTGTTCCGCCAGAGCTGATCGAAGTACTCGTCCACGCGCACCCGCGCCTGCTCGCAGAATGCCTCGGCCAGCTCGTAGGCGCTCGCCGCCCGCTCCGGCGCGGTGTGAAGGAGCATCTCGGCGCGGGAACAGCACGCGGCCATCGCAAACAACTCGGCACCGATGTCCACCACCCGGCCCAGGAATGCCTGCTTGTACGCCAGGTTGGCCTGCCAGCGCCCCATGCCATAGAAAGTCTGGCGGGCCAGCCTGCGCGAGGACCTTTCGACGAACCGCAGCTGCTTGGCCAGCCGCCCGAATTCGCTGTAGGAGCGGGGGTCCATTCCGGCCCCGGCCACCAGTTTGGGCAGCCACTTGGCGTAAAAACCCGAGGCCCCGACGGCTGCCTTCGCCTTGTCCTGCAAGCTTGCCGTGACCGACGCGAGGTCGCCGGCGGCGGCGAGGTGGGCGTCCACGGCTTCGCGGGCAATGAGGAGCTTCATGATCTCCGACGAACCTTCGAAAATCCGGTTGATGCGAAGATCCCGCAGCTGCTGTTCAGCCGGAACGGCGCGCTCGCCCCGGGCTTCCAGGGACTCGGCCGTCTCGAAACCGCGGCCGCCGCGGATCTGCACCAGCTCGTCGGCGATCCGGCAGCTGGTCTCCGTGGACCACAGCTTGGCCAGTGCCGCCTCGATCCGTACGTCCTTCTGGCCGGCGTCGGCAAGTTCGGCGGAGAGTTCGAAGACTGCGTCCAGGGCAAAGGCGGAGGCGGCGATGAAGGCGATCTTCTTGCTGACTGCCTCGTGCTTGCCGACGGACTGCCCCCACTGGACCCGCGCATTGGACCACTCGCGGGCGATCTTCAGGCTCCAGCGGCCGGAGGCCACGCACAGCGCCGGGATGGAAAGCCGGCCGGTGTTCAGCGTGGTGAGGGCGATTTTCAGGCCCTGTCCCTCGCGCCCCAGCCTGTTCGCCGCCGGAACACGGACCTGGTGGAAGCGGGTGACGCCGTTTTCGATGCCGCGCAGGCCCATGAAGGTATTGCGGTTCTCCACGGTGATGCCGGGGGAATCCATTTCCACCACAAAGGCGCTGATGCCGCCTTTGTGCTCGGTTCCGTCAGCGTCGGTGTGCGCGGGAACCACTGCCATCACCACCACCAGCTCGGCGATGACGCCGTTGGTGGTCCAGAGTTTTACGCCGTCAAGGATGTAGGCCTGGCCGTCCTCGGTGGGAACTGCCGTGCTGCCCATGCGGGCGGGATCGCTGCCCACGTCCGGTTCCGTCAGCAGGTAGGCGGTGACGGCCCCGGCTGCGCACCGTGGCAGGTACTCGCGCTTTTGTTCGGGGGTCCCGAACACCTTCACGGGTTCCGGCACGCCGATGGACTGGTGCGCAGAGAGCAGGGCGCCAAGGCTCGGATGGACGCTGCCCAGCAGCGCCAGGGCGCGGCCGTAGTACACCAGTGAGAGCCCCAGGCCGCCGTATTCCCGCGGGATCTTCATGCCGAAGACGCCCAGTTCGGCGAGGCCCCGAAGGTATTCGTCCGGGATCTTGGCGTCCCGCTCAATGACCCTTCCCGACAGGGTCCGGGCGTATTCGGCCAGGCGGGCCATGAACGCTTCGCCGCGTTCCACGTCTTCATCCCTGGCAGCAGGCCAGGGATGAATGAGGCTGAGGTCGAAGCTGCCCAGGTAAAGGCCCTTGGCAAAACTGGGCCTGTCCCAGCCGGTCTCGCGCGAGGCCTCGGCAAGCGCCCGGGCATCCTCGGCGGTGGCGTCGGACCCGAGACTGCTTGACGCGACGGGAACCTCTGCGGGCGGCGCGTCGGTGCCGGGAGCTTGGGTGGAGGGGGAGTCAGTTGCGGAGGTCATGGGTCATCTCCTTGGCCGGATCGGCCGGTGTAGCCATGGATCCGCCGGGTTGGAGAACCCTTTAGCTGTCTCTCAATATTACCCGCGGGTAAGTTCCGGTGCTAGGGGAGGCCTGGGCCTGGAAGTCCCCGCCAGCTTCGGCGGCGGAGGCGCTGTGCACCAGCCGGTCCCATCCTGCGTTGATGCCGTGGACGACGCCCAGAAGCGTATTGACCACCACCATCCAGGTCAGCTTTCCCGCGCCGAGCAGCACCAGGGCAATCAGCCCTGCCACCACCACGAATGCTGCCAGGATGAAGGCGAACACCAGCGTTCCGATAAAGACCAGAGTGCTGGTTTCCACTGCGCTTAGATCGAACTGCATGAGTCCCCCTGCTGCCACGTTGCTTTTGGTGAAGATCAGTAGCAGAAGCGTAGGGGTACGCTCGCGTGGCCAGCCAGAGCCGCGGCAGCCTGGGGCAGCTGTTGATATGGGATCGAAACACTACCGCTAAGTAGGTCACGGAGTGGTCGCGGCGCCTGCGTTAACCTTGTAGTTGGCAGTTTTCCGTTCCTGCCGCCGCCCCCGCCCCGCAAACAGCCCAAGGAGAGTGTGTGCCCCGCTCCGCCAGGTCATCCGCTGACGCCATCAGCGCCCGGCTTCGGGACCTCGAACTCCTCACCAAAGGACCTGCCTGGGCGCTGACGCGTTCGGCCCCCTGGGTGATCGCGGTGCTGCAGGCTTCCTTTACCCGCACCCGTCCGCAACTGCCGCTCGAGGAGTTCCACGCCGACGTCGACTCCTTCCTTGAGGAACTGCGGCGGCAGGATCCGGGGCTGGGCGGCGGAGCCAACGGGAAGTCCTTCGGTGACGAATGGACGCGCCGGCAGTTTTTGACCCGCCGGAACCAGTCCGGCCAGATTGTCTACGAAGTCACCGAACCCGCCGCCCGCGTGCTCGCCTTCCTGGACAGCCTTTCCAGCGAACGCTCCACATTGAACGGGTCGCGGCTGGGCACACTGCTGGGGGACGTGGAAAAGCTCGCCAACGAGACCAACCCGGACCAAAGCGCACGCCTTGAGTCCCTCGAAGAGGAGATCGAAGAGCGCCAGCAGCTGATCCAGGACATCGCCAGCGGCGAGTTCGACGGTTTGCTGGACGACGACGAAGCGGTGGAAGCCGCAGGAAACATCCTCGACCTAGCCGCCAGCCTCCCCGCTGACTACAAGAAGATGCGTGACCGGATCGAGGAACTGGTGGGAGAACTCCGCAACCAGATCATCGAGGAATCGCTCAGCAAGGGTGCCACCATGGCCCAGGTGCTGGAGGCGGACAAGCGGCTCCGGCAAAGCCCAGAAGGCAGGACCTTCCGCTCCTTCACGGCCTTCCTGGAGGACCCGCAGCAGCAACTGAGGTTCCGGTCCGCCATCGGGGAGGTGCTCAGCCGGCAGTTCGCGGACGACCTGAGCCCCGAGGACCGTGAAACCCTGAAGAACCTGGTGGCTGAACTGCGCCAGCAGCACAGCCAGATCCAGCGCATCTACGGCAAACTCAGCGAAAGCCTCAACACCTACGTCCAAAGCGACGACTTCCGCCAGTCCGTCCGGCTCCGCCAGGTCCTGCGCGAAGCCGAGCAGGCCATCCGCTCCCTCCCGTACGAACGCGACCGGCCGGGCCTGGTGCCCGGCCCGGTCCTTTACAACGCCGGCTTCGAGTCCCTGTCCATGGTGAAGCTCTTCGACCCCGACGAGTTCGCAGCCCCGCCAAAACTCGCGGACCCCATCGCCTTCACGGACTCTGACCGGGTGCGCTCGCCGAGGACCGGCAAGGCCAAACCCGAGGTCATCCGCTCCGCCATGGCCGGAGCCGCGACGCTCGCGGACGCGTGGCAGCAGCTTCCGCCCGAGGAGCAGCACATCAACACCATCCGCGCCCTCCTCTCGCAGGCCCTGCACGCCGGGGCGGACTTCAACCGCGGCGCCTGGGACGGCCTGGACTTCGAACAGATAGACGGCACCACACGCAGGGCCTACCTGCCCATGGTCACGCTCGCAAAGGATTCTGATGACTGAAGAAATGACGACGGCGGATGAGACCGCGGCAGTCGAGCCGGCGGTTGAGCCTGAAGTCCCGGTGGTTGAGCCTGACATTCCGGTGGTTGAGCCTGTCGAAACCCAGGACGCCTGGACCCCCGCAACCACCGGAGGAGTCACGCCCCGCGACGCCTTCATCGACGGCGCTGCCCTCTTCCCGGGGGACACCGGGGTGCTGTCCATGAAGGTCCGGCAGGCGCTGGTGAAGCTGCTCAAAGGTCCGTACATTGACGGCGGCCGCGACGAGAAGCTGTGGACTGTGCTGCTGGACAACCAGGTGATCCTGCGCAGCCGCCTGTCCGAGCTCTTCCTTGCCATGCAGCTGGACCACGAACGGAAGATCGCCGTCCTGCGCCCCGTGGACCCCGACGCCATCGGCGGCAGCACCCGCTCCAGCATCCTCAGGCAGCAGCGCGCACTGAGCCGCGTGGAGACCATCGTGCTCCTCCGGCTGCGCCTGCTCCTGGACCGGCACGTCACCGCCCAGACCGACCCCACCATCACCCGCGAGGAAATCGCGGACCTGGTCACCCATTACCAGCCCGCCGGCCAACAGGACGCCCTCCGCGACTCGGACGTGGTCACCCGGGCCATCACCAAGCTCCTGGCCCGCCAACTCCTCCTGCCCACGGGCCTGGATGACGTCTACACCATCTCCAACGCCCTGCCCCTGGCCCTGCCCTTCGAAAACATCGGCGACATCCCGGCCCACATTGAGGCCCTGGTTGCAGCCTCCACCGACCAGTCAGGAACAGAACCCCTCCTGGACCTCGACAGCGACCCGCAGGAAGTGGATGACGACGCCGCTGCGGACGGTGAGCTACCTCAAGGCGCAGGACCGTCGTCGTACCCAGCCATGACCACCGAAGATGGGGGTGCCAAATGAGTATCGCGAGCATGCTCCCGATCGGAGAAGTGACGAACCCCGGCCAGATGCGGCTTGCGTTGGTGCAGGTGGTCAACTGGGGAACGTTCCACGGGGCGCACACAATGCACGTGGACCGGAACGGAACGCTGCTGACGGGTAATTCGGGCGTTGGTAAGTCCACGTTGTTCGACGCGATGCTGCGGGTTTTCGATGCCCGCCCGCGGTCCAATGAGGCTGCTGCGCAGCGGTCGGGCGGGGCTGTGGAGGACAAGCGGACCACGTTCACGTACATGCGCGGCAAGGTGGGCGACAAGGCCGTGGGCGAGGGCTCCGCGAGTGCCTTCCAGCGGCCGGGTGCCACCTGGTCCGCCGTCGCCCTGACGTTCGACAACGCCGCCGGCACTAAGGTGACGGTTTCGGCCCTGTTCGACCTGCCGAAAAACGGTACGGAGTCGAGCGTTGGCCGGTTCTACCTGATCGACACCGTGCCCCTGGACCTGGAAGCGGTCGAGGGCATCGCGGACAAGAGGTTCACGAAGGCTGCGCTGGAAACGGTGTTCCCGCACGCGCAGGTTTTCGACGTCCACAAGGCCTTCGCCGAGCGGTTCCGCCGCCTGCTGGGCATCAACTCGGACCAGGCGCTTCCGCTCCTGCGCGTGATCCAGGCGGGCAAGGGCCTGGGCGGCAGCGTCAACACCTTCTTCCGGGACCAGGTCCTGGACGCCCCGGCCACCCTCGCCGCCGCGGATGACGTGGTGGAGGAATTCAGCAACCTGATGTCCATCCGGCAGCGGCTGGAGGATGTCCGGCAGCAGCGGGACCAGCTTGCTCCCGTCCCGGGCCTGAACCGGGAGTACGCGCAGTCGCTCCTGGACGCCAACCGGCTCCGCGAGCTGGCGGGCGGTGAGTTTGAGGCCTACAGGCAGCGGCTGGCGGTCACGGTCCACCAGAAAACGCTGGCCCGGTTCAAGGAGCTGGCCCAGGCGAAGGCCAAAGAGCTCGGCGCCGAGCGTTCCGTCCGCGACGGGCTGGCCAAGGAACTGCGCGAGCTGGAGACCGACTACAACAGCCAGGGCGGCAACGCGATTTCAGCCATCGAGCAGTCGCTGGAGAACGCGCGGGTGGGGCTGAAGCTCCGCCGGCAGGTGGAGGAGGCGGCGCAGCAGGCCCTGGCCGACGCCGGGTTGCAGCTTGAGTGGACGGCGGAGGGCTGGGAGCAGGCGCACGAGCAGGCGGCGGCCCGTTCCGCCGAATTGAAGGACGATTCGCAGGCGCTGCAGGAGCTGCGGTTCGAGGCCTTTGACGCCCACGCGACGAAGAAGCGCGAGCTGGCAGCGGCTGAGCAGGAGCTCGTGTCCCTGAGGACGCGCAAGTCCCTGCTGCCGCCGTCGAGCATTGAAAACCGTGCCGCAATTGCTGCCGCCACCGGCATCCCCGAGGACCGGATGCCGTTCGCGGGTGAGCTGATGGACTTGGCCGAGGGCGAGGAGCGCTGGCGGCCCGCCGCCGAACGCGCCCTCCGCAGCCTTGCCACCACCCTCCTGGTTCCCGGCGAGCATTTTGGAGCCGTAACCCGGTACCTGAACGGCCACAACGTCCGCGGTGCGCTGCGGGCGGTGGACGTGTCCAAGCCCCTGGCCGGCGGCGCGCTTGCCGTGGAGGACGTGCGCGACGGCGACCTGCTGACCAAGCTGGACATCCTCGCCACAGGCACGGCTGCTGAGCCGGGTGCATGGATCCGCGAGCGGATCGCCCTCGACTTCGCCTTCCCGTGCGTGGAGGATCCGGACGAACTGGCCGCGCTGGACAAGGGCCTGAGCCTGGGCGGCGTGGTCAAGCGCAACCGCCACACGGTGGAGAAGGATGACCGCTTCACCAGCCGCCAGGACTACGTTCTGGGGTTCGACAACGCCGCCAAGCTGGAACTCGTGGCCGGCCAGGTGGAGGACCTCCGGCAGGAAGTTGCCAAGGCAGCCGAGTTGGCCCAAAGCCGCGAGGATTCGCATCAGGGCATGAGCCGGCAGCTTGACGCCCTGCGGCGGATCGCCGAGGACCACCGGCCTTGGGAGCAGGTGTCCGCGGCGGTTGCAGCGGACGAACTGGCCAGGATCGAGCAGCGGCTGAAGGACGCATTGGCTGCGCAGGCGGACCTGGAGCCCCTGCGTGCCACCATCGAGGAGATGCGGCAGAAGCACCAGTCCAGCACCGAGGCGGCCGCGGTCCTGCAAAGCGAGTACAAGGCGCTGGACAGGCAGCTCACCACCGCCGATTCGCTGCTGGAAGGGGCCCGGGAACGCCTGGCCCAGGCGCCGCCGTCGGACGCCACGGTCACGGCTCTGGACCCCTACTTCGCCGAGTTCGGCGACGTGGCGGAAATGCACGAGCTGGACAACCTGGCCAACCGGGTGCGGACTGCCCTTCTGGGCGAACTGCACGCGGCGGAGTCCCGCGGGCAGGCCACGGCGGAACGGCTCACCCGCATTTTTGAGGGTTTCGTGCGGGAATGGGGCAGCGCCATTTCCGCAGACCATGGAACCACCATCGGTGCTGCCAGCGACTTCGAGAGCCGCTACCATGCGATCGTCAGCGACGGCCTGCCCGCCCAGGAGTCCGAGTTCCGGCAGTTCTTCAACCAGCGGACCCACGAGTCCTTCAGCACCCTGCTGCACCTGCTCGATGAGGAACGGCGCTCCATCACCAGCCGCATCCTCCCGCTGAACGGAATTCTCTCCCAGGTGAACTTCCACGAGGGCAGCTTCCTGGAGCTGGACATCAAGCAGACCCTGCCGCCTACTGCCAAGCAGTTCAAGGACGCCATCCAGAACGCCCTCAAGGCCCGGCACACAAGGCCAGCCAGGACCGAGGCCGGCAGGGACAACGCGGCCCCGGAGCGGGACGACGACGCCGAGCTCACCGCACGCTACAAGTCGCTGGAAACCTTGGTTAAGCGGTTGGGCTCGCAGGCCCCGGAGGACCGTCGCTGGCGGGCCGAGGTGCTGGACGTCCGCGGGCACCTGTTCATCCAGTGCAAAGAGCACCGCGAGGTGACGGGGCCGCGTGGCGGCAAGAAGACCGAGGTCTTTATGCACGCCGATACCGGGTCAATGTCCGGCGGTGAGCGGCAGCGCTTCACGGCGTTCATCATGGCGGCGGCACTGAGCTACCAGCTGGGCATTGCCGAACAGGGCTTCACGACGTACGGCACCGTGATGATGGATGAGGCGTTTGTGCTGGCCTCTGAAGAGTTCGCGGGCGCCGGCATCAAGGCGTTGCACGAATTCGGCTTCCAGCTCCTGCTCGCAGCTCCGGAGAACGTGATCGACCTGTCCCGGCACCTCGGCTCCGTGACCGAGATTCTCCGGGACAGGCGCACCAACCGGTCCGGCGTCCTTACCGCTCCCGTGATCCGGCCGCGCCCGGGCGAAGAGGGAGCGTGGCGGTCGGAGGCTAATCCGGTGGACATCGTGCTGCGCTGACACGCCATCTGAAAGCAACGCGGGGTCACTCCCTGCCCGCTCAAACGCCAAGATCGGGCCGGATGTGGCTTCGCGTTGCTGTATATAACAAATTGATGGATTTATTGTGATTGCTCTGGTGTGCGGTGATTTTGCTGTGCCACTCTTGGTCCATCACATCACCCCGCCTGAATGATCCCCCTGGGCGCTGCGGAACGCTGGGTCCCGCACCAACCCCAAGAGACCAAAGGCGCTCTCTTGAAAGGCACTCCGATGCGCCCAGCCCACCGCGCAAACTTCTTCCTCGTAGCCACCGCTGCTGCCGCTCTTTCCCTCGCAGGCTGCGCGACAGGCACCCCTGCCGGGAGCGGGGCTCCCTCCACGGCGCCTGCCACCCAGTCGGCTACGCAGACGGCTACGCAGAGTCCGGCTCCAACCATCGTTCCCGCTGCTACCTCGTCACCCGTTCCCAAAGGGCCGGTGACCTTCACCTTCGCAGACGGCCGCCTGTCCTTCGCCCACCCGGAGGGCTGGAGCGTGGAGCATGAACAGGTTTCGGCCTCCCCCGCAGTGGAGACGGCGACCGTCCTGGATGCCGGCGGCAAGGAGCAGATCAACATCTACTACAGCCAGGTTGGCGATGCTACGGCCGGCAATGTCTCCAGGAACATCATTGAGACTGATCCGGTACCTGGACTGATCGGAGCTTCTGTTCCCACGCCCAGTTCTTCGTTCTTCATTGATCGAGCTGATGGCGTTACTCATTACCGGATGGGGCTGACACCGGGATCGCCAGTCTCGCCGGACGGGCAGGTGCAATACGGTCTTGTAAGGATCGGCGACCGTATTTTGACTGCGGACGTGCTGTTTACTGAACCGCGGTTTGAAGGTGATGACGCAGCGCAAACCTGGTACTGGAGTGATGAGGGCCGGGCCCTGAAGTCGGTGCTGATGAGCTTCTCCTACCGCTGACCCCCGTTGATGTGGTGTGCCACCCCGTGGCGCACCACATCACTATCTCGAAAGGCACTCCCATGCGTTCGCCACGGCGTGTGATTTTTTCCCTCTCGGTTACGGCATCAGCCGCACTCTTCCTGAGTGGCTGCATGGTCAACGCGTCGGTCGAAAACCGGGACGCGGCAACGGCCCCGGCCACCCAGCCGCCCTCCGCCAGCGCTCCGCCAGCCACCCCTTCGGAAAAGCCGACGACGACAGCCGCGCCGCCGCCCATCACTGCGCCGGCGGAGCCGCTCCCGTCGGCCGCCCCGCCGTCGTCGTCCGATCCGGCACCCGCTCCCGCCGAGCCCGTCACCTTTACCTTTCCCGACGGCCGGCTGTCGTTTACCCATCCGGCCGGCTGGCGGGTGGAGCACAGCCAGGGTGGGGCGTCACCCTCTGTTGAAAACGTGACTGTGTATGACGCCAGCGGGAACGAGCAGATCGGGATCTTCTACAGCGAGGTGGGGGGTGGTGTTGCCGGTCCCCACACCAGGACAGCGTTCTTCTCAGAGCCGGTACCGGGACTGCAGGGGCATTCAGGTCCTGAAACCGCCCACGCCTCCTTCTATGTCGACCGTATCGACGGCGCCCCCCATTACCGGCTGTCGCTAACGCACAGGGCAGCCGTCTCGCCGGATGGCACGGAAGGCGCTGACGTTGTCATCGTCGGCGGCAACCGAGTGCTGGCTGCAAACGTCGTATTCACTGGAGGGCCATTTGCCAGTGACGAGGCGGCTAAGGCCTGGTTCGCCGGGTCTGAAGGCCAGGCGCTGACGGCGATTCTGATGAGCTTTTCCTACCGCTGACCCGCCGTTAAGGAAGCCCGCCCCCGCATCCGTGAGGGCGGGCTTCCTTGTATCCGGCCGGCCGGGTACGTTACTTGGCCTGGACGCGGCCCAGGAACTGGGCGGTCCGGTCCTTGAGGCCTTCGATCTGGCGGAGGACGACGGCGGCGGGTTCAGGGTTAATCTCGTTGGCCGGCGGTTCCTTGCGGACGTTGCCGCAGCACAGGAAGTCGGCGCAGATGAGGGTGCCCACTGTGTTCCCGTCGCGGCCGGACTTGCCGGCGCGCCTGGCCACCCACAGCAGCACGTCCTCCTTGGAGAAGACGTCCCGGCAGAGTTCGCAGAGCACGGAGCGGTTTTTCCGGGCGCCGCCCTCGGGGGCGCGCAGCATGATGCCGGTTAAGCCTTGAAGGCCGGGGACTACAAGATAGCCGCGCAGGGGCATCTTTTCGTCGCGCCAGCCCAGGAAGTCGAGGTTATCCCAATCAAGGGAGTCGAAATCCTTGGGCAGGCTGAGCTTGGCGGCTTCTGAACGGCTGGCATTGATGAACGAGGATCGGATTTGTTGGGGCGTGACTGATTGCATGCCTGAACTTTCGTAAGAGATGGGACCCAAAAACAGGGTGAGGAAACGAGGAGTCAGTCATTCCCCGCGGAGCAGGCCGCAACGGCCGCCCCGCTTTCCATGGCAACGGCGGCGCTGAAGGCCGGGCGCGTGCACATCTCTCTGGTTCCCATCTTTTCTGCCAGCTGGTTGGTCCGTGTATGGAACCAGCACTGTCATCCTGCCAAAAGGGGCATCGCCTGTCCAAGGCAGCGACACGCACCCGGTCCTGTGTCCTTCGTCACCTTGGGGAATAAGTTACGAAAACCTTGCGTAATGCAGCGGAGGCTAGGCTAGCCTTACTTAGGTTCGCTTCATTCATCTAAGGAGTTCCGTGACTTCCCCCCTCTTCACCGGCCTCAGTGCCACCCGCCGCACGCTGTTCTCATCAGCCGGCAAGGCGACGGCCGTTCTGGCCGCAGCGGCGCTCTCCCTCTCGGCATGCGCCACCGGCCCCGCGTCCTCCACCACGGACGCCAGCGCGTCAAGCTCCAGCAGCGCGCAGTTCCCGGTCACCATCGAGCACGTCTTTGGCAAAACCACCATCGAAAAACAGCCCACTCGGGTAGCCACAGTTTCCTGGGTCAATGACGACGTCGCCATTGCCCTGGGCGTAGTGCCTGTGGGTGTCCCCAAGAACGAGTGGGGCGGCAACGACCAGGGCTCCACCCCCTGGAAGGACGCAGCCCTTGAGGAGCTCGGCGCCGGCTTCGGTTCCGACAAGGCTCCGGCCCAGTACTCAGAGGCTGACGGCATCAACTTCACCGAGATCGCCAAGCTCACCCCGGACGTCATCCTGGCCGCCTACTCAGGACTGACCGAAGAGGACTACAAGAAGCTCAGCGAGATCGCACCCGTGGTGGCCCACCCTGAACTTGCATACGGCACTTCCTGGCAGGACTCCACGTCCATCATCGGCAAGGCCCTCGGCAAGGATGCCGAAGCCACCAAACTTATCTCCGACACCGAGGCCACCATCAAGGAGGAAGCCGCGAAGTACCCGCAGATCGCCGGCAAGACCTTCATCTACGGCTACGCCCTTCCCTCAGACCCCACCCAGACGGGTATTTACACGGCCAATGACAACCGGCCCAAATTCCTTTCCGCCATCGGGATGAAGCTCGCCCCGGCCGCCGAGCAGGCCTCCGAAGGCTCCAAGGAATTCTTCGTGCCATGGTCTGCCGAGAAGGTCAACGAGCTGGAGTCGGACATCTTCCTCAGCTCCGTAGAGGACGCCAGCGAGGCGGACGCCATCAAGAATGATCCCCTGTTCGGCCAGATTCCGGCCGTCAAGAACGGGGCCTTCGTCGCAGACGCGAACAAGAGCCTGGTCCTGGCGATCTCCGCATCCTCCCCACTGAGCCTGCCCTGGGCACTGGACACCTTCCTGCCGCAGCTGGCCACCGCAGCGGACGCAGTGAAGTAAGCACCGTTCCATGACGCACAGTACAACGACGGCGGCCTCCCGGGAGGGGGACGCGGGCACCCCGGTGCCGGCGAAAGGATCCCGCCACCCCGCTTCCGGGGGAAAGCGGGCTGCCTGGCTGCTGGCCGCCGTCGTTGTACTTGCGCTCCTGGCCGCGGCCTCGCTGGCCGTCGGCGCCCGCGGTCTTCCCCTCGGCACCGTCTGGGATGCGCTCACGCAGTTCGATCCCGCCAACGGCGACCATGCGGTGGTCCACGCCCGCATCCCGCGCACCGTCCTTGGCCTGCTGGCCGGCGGAGCCCTGGGCCTTGCCGGTGCTGCCATGCAGGGTGTGGCCCGCAATCCGCTCGCCGATCCCGGCATCATGGGCGTCAACGCGGGCGCCGCGCTGGCCGTCGTCACCGGCATTTACGTTTTTGGTGTGGCCACTCTCTCCGGCTACATCTGGTTCGCCTTCATCGGGGCGGCAATCGCCGCCGTCGTGGTCTACCTCATCGCCTCCCTCGGCAGGGAAGGCGCCACCCCCGTGAAGCTGGCCCTCGCCGGCGCCGCGCTGAGCGCAGGCCTGTACTCCCTGATGAACGTCATCCTGGTCTCCAGCCAGGACACCCTTGACCGTTTCCGCTTCTGGCAGGTGGGCGGCGTGGCCGGCCGGGACTGGTCAGTGGTCCTGCCCGGGGTTCCCTTCCTGGCCGTCGGTGCCGTCATCGTGCTCCTGACCGGCCGTATCCTCAACAGCCTGGCGCTCGGCGACGACATCGCCCGCGGCCTCGGCCAGCGGGTTGGCCTGGTCCGCGCCGTGACCGCCCTGGGAATCGTGCTGCTGTGCGGGACAGCCACCGCGCTGGCCGGTCCCATCGGGTTCGTGGGTCTTGTTATTCCGCACGCCGTGCGCTTCCTCACCGGCCCCGACTACCGGTGGATCCTGCCGTTCTCCCTGGTGGCGGCTCCCGTGCTGCTCCTGGGTGCGGACATCATCGGCCGCGTGGTGCTCCTCCCCGGTGAAGTTCCCGCTGGCATCATGACCGCCCTCGTCGGCGCGCCTGTGTTTGTCTGGCTGATCCGCCGCGGCAAGGGGGCCGGACTGTGAGCATCACCCAGACTTCCCGCGAGATGGCACTTGACGGCAGTCCGAGAGGGAAACACCCCCGTTATCTGCCATCTCGGGTACTGAACCGGACCGCGGTGCTGGCCGCCGCCGTCGTCATCCTCTTCGCCGTGTCCGTCCTGCTGGGCAGCTACACCGTGACCATCCCCGACTTCTTCAAGATCGTGATCGCCCACCTCACCGGCGGCGACAAGATCCCGGGCGCCAGCTTCATCGTGATGGAAAACAAGCTGCCGCGGGCGGTCATCGGCACCATGATCGGCGTCGCCTTCGGCTTGGCCGGCGCGCTGTTCCAGACAATGCTCCGCAACCCGCTGGCCAGCCCCGACGTCATCGGCATCAGCTACGGCGCCAGTGCCGCCGCCGTCATCGCCATCGTCATCTTTGGTGCGTCCGGCGCCGTCGTTTCCGGGGCAGCCCTGGCCGGCGCCCTCGCCGTGGCCGCTCTGATCTACGCCATCTCGACAGGCGGCGCGATCCGGGGGACCAGCCGCGGGAACGCGGCCGGCAACCGCCTGGTCCTGGCCGGCGTCGGCATCGCCGCGGCCCTGCACGCGGTGGTCAACTTCCTGATGACCCGCGCAGACATCCGCACCGCCGCCGACGCCCTCGTCTGGCTCAACGGATCCCTGAACTCCGCCAACTGGGACCGCGCCGGCGTCCTGTTCCTCGCCCTCGTGGTCCTGGTCCCGGCCGTGGCCGTCATTGCTGGCCCGCTGCGGATCCTGGAGCTGGGCGACGACGCTGCTGCCGGCCTGGGCATTCGGGTCAACGCGGCACGCCTTTCGCTGGTGATCATCGCCGTGACGCTTGCGGCAGTGGCGACGGCGGCGGCAGGCCCGGTCTCGTTCGTCGCCTTCCTGGCCGGGCCCATCGCCCGCCGCTTCACCGGCAAAGCCAGCCTCCCGGCGTCGGCACTGGTAGGCGCCCTGATTGTCCTCGCGGCAGACTACTTCGCCGCCAACCTTGCCCCACTGCTGCTGGACGGCACGGTCCTGCCGGTGGGCGTCATCACCGGTGCGCTTGGTGCCCCGTTCCTGCTGTGGCTCCTGGTCACGGCCAACCGAAAGGATGCCTGACGTGGCTGTTCTCAACGCCAAGGACCTGACGCTGAAATACGATCAGCGCTGCGTGGTGGACGGCCTCAGCGCCGAGATCCCCGAGGGCAAGGTGACCATGATCGTGGGCGCCAACGCGTGCGGGAAATCCACCCTGCTCCGGGGCCTTTCCCGGCTCCTCAAGCCCGCGGCCGGCACCGTGACGCTGGACGGCAAGGACATCCACGCCCGCCCGGCGCGGGAACTGGCACGCACCCTGGGCCTCCTGCCGCAGCACCCTACCGCCCCCGACGGCATCACCGTCCGCGACCTGGTGGGCCGCGGACGCTACCCGCACCAGGGCTTCTTCCGCAGCTGGAGCGACAAGGACGACGCCGCCGTGCAGCGCGCGCTGGAAGCCACCGAGACGCTGGCCCTCGCCGGGCGCGACGTGGACGAACTCTCCGGCGGCCAGCGGCAGCGGGTCTGGATCGCGATGGCCCTCGCCCAGGAAACCGACGTCCTGCTCCTCGACGAACCCACCACCTACCTGGACCTCGCGCATCAGGTGGAAGTCCTGGACCTCGTGACGGACCTGAACCGTAAGCGCGGCACCACGGTGGCCATCGTCCTGCACGACCTTAACCTTGCCGCCCGGTACGCGGACAACGTCATCGCCATGAAAGGCGGCGCCGTAGTGGCCGTCGGCAACCCCCTCGAGGTGGTCACCGAAGACCTGGTGCGCAACGTCTTCAACCTTGAATCCCGTGTCATTCCGGATCCTGTATCCGGAACCCCCCTGATCATTCCCATCGGCCGCCACCACGTCCCCGCCACTGAACTGGAGCTTGTTTCATGAAGACCCGAGAAGTTGCCTCCACCGAGCCGATGACCCTGGCGTTCGAGGTCACCGTATCCTCCGTCCAGGAACTCAGCCCCAACTTCCGCCGGATCACGTTCGGCGGCTACTCGCTCCGTGATTTCGGCGTCCACGGGGAAACCCTTGACCTGCGGGTCAAGCTCATGATCCCGTCGCTCGCCGCTGACGGCACCGCGCTGCCGCTTCCGGCCTTCGAGATGAGCCAGGCCGGCTGGTACCGCGAATGGCTGGAGATGGACCCGGCTGTGCGCGGGTCAATGCGCACTTACACTGTCCGTCAGGCCCGGCTGGACGCCGTCTACCCCGAAATCGACGTCGACTTTGTAATGCACTTCGATGACCACGGCAACGGCGGCCCCGCGGCCAACTGGGCCCTCAACGCCAAGCCCGGCGACGCCATCACCATCATCGGCCCCAACAACCGTGCCGCCCACTGCGTCACTGCCGAAATCTACTCCGGCATCGAGTGGCGGCCGGGCCTCGCCCAGCGTGTCCTCCTCGCGGGCGACGAAACAGCCATTCCGGCCATCTCCGCCATCCTGGAAAGCCTGCCGGAGTACATGACCGGGCACGCGTTCCTCGAAGTTCCGGAGGCCGGCGATTTCCTGGAGCTCAGCTCACCTGCCAACGTCGAGATCACCTGGCTGGCCCGCGGCGCTTCGATCGGCCGGTCCCGCCCGCACGGGCAGTTGCTCCAGGACGCTGTCCGCAAAGCCGTTCCCGTGCCCGGCTGGGTGGGGCTCAAAGAGGTCGACGGCGGCGCCGGCCCCGAGCCCGAAGACGTCAACGTGGACGAGGACATTCTCTGGGAGACCCCCACCCGGATGGAAACTGCTGAGATCCAGGCGACCAAGAACCCGGACATGCCTGCCGGTGCCATGCCCTTCTACGCCTGGATCGCCGGCGAAGCGGCAGTCATCAAGGACATGCGCCGCTACCTGGTCCGCGACGTCGGGATTGACCGGAAGCAGGTGGCCTTCATGGGGTACTGGCGGCAGGGCAAGGCCGAGGGCTAACCCCGGCGGTTGCAGGCTGCGCCGCAACCGCCGGCTTGCCGTCGCTTAGACACCTCCTTTCACTCCGTTCCGGCCGCGGGCGGCCTTCACTGCGCTCCAGTCGGCGATGCGCTCCTACGCAAGCCACCGGCCGCGGCTACGTGTGTTCGTCACCTTTGCTTCACCTTGCCTTTCCCTGCGCTCTTCTTCTTCTGGCTAGGTTGGGCTGGTGCCTGCTCAACCTTTGCTTCCTGAGTCCGGGCGGCGGGTCTTTGTTGCTCTTGGGGACTCTTTTACCGAGGGTGTGGGGGACCGGGATGAGCGGTTGCCCAACGGGGTCCGGGGGTGGGCCGACAGGGTGGCCGAGAAGCTGGCCAAGGCGCAGCCGGGTTGGAAGTACGCGAACCTGGCGATCCGCAGCAAGCGGCTCCGGCACATTATCGACGAGCAGCTGGAACCTGCGCTGCAGATGAAGCCCACTTTGGTCACGCTGTATGCCGGCGGCAATGACATCCTGGACCTGAAAACGGATATGACCGCCCTCATGGCCAGCTACGAGCAACTTGTGGCGCAACTGGCCGGAACCGGAGCCACGGTGGTCCTGTTCACCGGCTTCGACGTGAAGGTCTCCGCGCTGCTCGAGCCGCTCAAGAAACGCAACGCGTTCTACAACCAGCAAGTGCGGGCCATCGCCGCCAAGTACGGTGCCGTGCTGGTGGACTATTGGTGCCTGGACGCGTTCCATGACCGGCGGATGTGGGACTCGGACCGGCTGCACATGTCAAAGGCCGGGCACAAGTACTTGGCCGGGCAGGTGCTGGACCAATTGGGAGTCCCCCACAAAATCACACTCAAGGACTGGGAACCGCCAACGCGGCTCACCCTGCGGGAGTGGGAACAGCGGCAACGGCGCTGGATCCATGACTGGGTCCTGCCACTCTTCGGCCGGAAGCTGCGGGGTGTCACCCTAGGTGACGAACTTACGGCGCGCTGGCCGAAACCGGTCAAGGTGCCCCGGAAGGGCGGGCTGAAGAAACTGGTGGCAGAAGACCCTGCCGGCGTGGCTGAAGGCTAGCTGTCCAGGAGGATTTCGTAGCCCGGCGCCACCCGGGCGGCGTGGAACTCCACTACCTCGAAGTCCGCCACCCCATTCGTATAGAAAGGGTCCAGCTTCAGGGAGGCGTCCAACGTGGCCCGGTCCGCCTGGGAGAGCAGCAGGCCACCCGTGCGGGGGACCTTCCGGCCGGCAGCGATAAAAACGCCGTCGTCAAAAGCCTTCTGGAGCCAGCTGATGTGGGCGTCATTGTGGAAATCGACGATGTCCTGCGGAACCCGATAAGTCAGGGAGACAACATACATCCGCCCAGCCTACCGGCACGGTCATCGTCGGTTGAAGGATCAATCGTAGAATAGGGACATGACCGAACCGCGCTGGCTGAACGCCGACGAACGACGTGCCTGGCTGGCCCTGGTGAGCATCAACACCCTGCTGCCGGCAGCCCTCGACACCAAGCTTCACGCCGAAGGCAAGTTATCGCTCTTCGACTACACGGTCCTGGCCATGCTCTCCGAGGCGGACGAGCGGTTCCTGCCCATGAGCGAACTCGCCGCCCGCAGCAGCGCGTCCCTTTCCCGGCTCTCGCACGTGGTGACGAAGCTGCAGAAGCGGGGCTGGGTGGAGCGCCAGCCCCACCCCCACGATGCCCGTGTCACCATCGCCCACCTTACGGAGGAGGGCATGGCCACCATCGTTGGCCTGGCGCCCGGCCACGTTGAAGCGGTACGGGACCTCTTCCTCGACGCCCTGTCAGAGCAGGACGTCCTCGATCTGGCGCGGATCGGTGAAAAAGTGGTGGGACGCCTGGACTCCGACCATTGGATCCTGCGCGAAAGCTAGCCCAGCCGGTTGGTTGCTTCCAGCAACGGGTGGCAAACTAGCCGGATGGACTTCACTTCCCGGTTCGTGGCACTCGGCGATTCCTTCACTGAAGGCGTGGGCGACGACGACTCCACCCGCCCCAACGGTGTCCGTGGCTGGGCCGACCGTGTTGCCGAGCAGCTTGGCGAGGCCGACCCGGGCTTCGGCTACGCCAACCTCGCCATCCGCGGAAGGAAGCTCCGGCAGATCCTCGCTGAGCAGGTGGACGCCGCCGTCGAACTTAAACCCACCTTGGTGAGCATCTACGCAGGTGCCAACGACATTCTCCGCCCGCGGATCGACATCGATGACCTCCTTGCGGAGTACGACGACGGCATCCGCAAGTTGGCTGCCACGGGCGCAACCGTGGTGATGTTCACCGGATTCGACGCCCGGGGCTCCAAAGTGTTCGGCACCATGCGCGGCCGCACCGCGATCTACAACGAACTGGTCCGCGGCATTGCCGGGGACCACGGCGCCCTGCTCGTGGATTACTGGCGCTTCAGCGAGTACTACGACTGGGGCATGTGGGCGCGGGACCGGATGCACATGTCCGCAGCCGGGCACGCGAACATGGCCAAGCGCGTCATGGAGGTGCTGAAGTATGACCACTCCATCGACATCCCGCCCATGACTCCGGTGCCGGAACTGCGTGGTGCCGAGGCCTTGCGCGCCAACGCCCAGTGGTTCCGGGAGTACGCCGGTCCCTGGGTTGTCCGCCGCGTTACCGGCAAGTCCTCCGGCGACAACCTGTCGGCCAAGTACCCGCAGCTCACACGCCTCGAGCCGGACCCGGTCAGCGGAAGCCGCTGACTCGGCTGTTTCCGGTGCCGTGCTTATACACCCATTCGTCCCGGATTGGTCTTTAATTGCGCGAACTCGTAGACTTGGTAGGCGCTAAGTGCGCGGAGCGTGCGCAATTGCTCCGGTTGCCCGGTAATTTCTCCAGGGTGGCCGGTAGTTAGGGGCTCAAGTTGCGTGACTAACCGTTCGCCCTTCTTTATTTTTGGGTCGCCCTTAGCAGCATGGTCCAGCAGCAGATATGCGGATCATTACTTTCAATTCTTGAGGAGAAGTCATGGCAGCACACTGCCAAGTGACCGGGGCCGAGCCGGGCTTTGGGCACAGCATTTCGCACTCGCACCGCCGCAACAAGCGTCGGTTCGATCCGAACATTCAGAAGAAGCGCTACTGGGTTCCGTCCCTGCGCCGTAACGTCACGCTGCAGGTCTCTGCACGTGGCATCAAGACCATCGACGTTCGAGGCATCGACGCAGTCGTCGCCTCTATCCTGGCTCGTGGGGTGAAGCTCTAGTGGCTAAGGACAAGGACGTACGTCCGATCATCAAGCTCAAGTCGACCGCGGGCACGGGTTACACCTACGTAACCCGCAAGAACCGTCGTAACGACCCGGACCGTATGGTTCTGAAGAAGTACGACCCCAAGATCCGCCAGCACGTCGAATTCCGAGAGGAGCGCTAAACATGGCTAAGAAGTCCAAGATTGCTCGCAACGAGCAGCGCAAGGTCATCGTAGAGCGTTACGCTGCAAAGCGCCTCGAGCTGAAGAAGACCCTGGTTGACGAAAACGCAACCGACGAAGCACGCGAAGCAGCCCGCCTGGGCCTGCAGAAGCTGCCCCGCAACGCGTCCCCGATCCGTCTGCGTAACCGCGACATCATCGACGGCCGTCCCCGCGGTACCTTCCAGAAGTTCGGCATCTCCCGTGTCCGCTTCCGCGACATGGCCCACAAGGGCGAACTTCCGGGCATCACCAAGTCTTCCTGGTAATCCCGCGCAGCTGACTCCAGCTGTTTGAGAAGGGCCGGCAACCATCATGGTTGCCGGCCCTTCTTTGCTTTAACGCCGCATGGCTCCCGGTGATTGGACCTGTGTACCACCTGTGCTGCAGCACACATGGACCAATTACGACGGCGGGCGCTCGTCCAGGTGCCTCCGCGGCCCGTTCTGCCGCGGAACCGCGCGGATTTTCGGCCTTTGGAAGGGGGGTTTGCGGTGGGGCCGGAGTGCGTGTATTGTTTTCTAAGTCGCCGCGAGGGGGACAGCGAAGAGCTGATCACCGCGGGCGGCCAAACCCCCAAAATCTAAACCAAAATCTGGTGGCTCTTCAGGGCGCTGGAAAGCGGTGGGGATGGTTTTCCTGCCGGCGTGGATCCTGGAACATGGATTTGCGTCGGGGTGGAAGATCGGGTAAGTTTGGAAAGTTGCTCCGGAGCGAGCCGCGGCCTTGAAATTGGTTGTGGTGGTGCCGGGTGTGTCTGTTGTTTGAGAACTCAATAGTGTGCCAAGTTTGTTGATACCGATTTGTTTTTATGGATTGGTTGAATTTGCCGGGCCTGCCGCCCCTG
>NZ_FVZL01000026.1 GCF_900168295.1 Arthrobacter sp. P2b
CAGGGGCGGCAGGCCCGGCAAATTCAACCAATCCATAAAAACAAATCGGTATCAACAAACTTGGCACACTATTGAGTTCTCAAACAACAGACACACCCGGCACCACCACAACCCCATTCAAGGCCGCGGCTCGCTCCGGAGCAACTTTCCAAACTTACCCGATCCCCGGAAGCTTTGCAAACCAGCGTTTCCGCGATTCCCAGCTCCCACAAACCAGCCCCACCCAAAACCGGCACGCTCAAAAGCGAACCATTTTCAGGCCGTTCATCAAGGGGATTGGCCGCTATCTTTCCGCATCAGCGGCGGCGACTCAGAAAACAATACACGCCCCACAACCCCACCGCAAATCGCAGCCCCGGGAGCTTGAAACCCGCGGAATGACGGGGCGGGACGGCCCGCAGGCCCACCCTGGCAGCCACCCGCCGTCGTAATTAACCTTTGTGTGCTGCAGCACAGCATGCGGGCCTGCCGCGCCTACTCCCCCAGCCCGGGATGCACGGGTACGAAATCGATCCTGTTGCCCGAGGCTTTCCGGGCGGCCGGCGTCCGGTCGTAGCCCTTTGCGTCGAGGTTGTTCCCCGCACGGAATTCCGCGAGCGCGGCGTCGTAGGCGTTGTTGAGGGTGCGGCCGGAGAACTCACCGGCGCTGCCATCGGTGAACTCGATCCTGATGCGGACGCTGGCGGGATAGTGCCGGCTCATGCGGATGAAGCCGTCCGCGTCCTGCTTGAGAGTGATCAAGGGGTCCTGCTTTCGTTCGGGGCTTCCAGTGTCGCGTACATCGCATTACCCCGGAACCGGTTGCCGACCCGCCACCGCGGGAGCATAATCGTTAGCGGAACTAATTAGCAGTGCTAAGTATTATCGCCAGGAGGCGCACCCGCACCCATGACCGCCACCACAACGAAGAATCCTCCAGCAGAACCCGTCACGCCGGACACCCTGGCCATCGACCTCCGCACCGCCGTGATGCGCACATCCCGCCGGCTCCGCGTTGAGGCAACAGGTGAAGTTATCACCCCCGGCCAATACACAGTGCTGGCCGTCCTGAACAGCGACGGTCCCAGGACCCTGCGCGCACTTGCCGAAAGCGAGCACGTGCAGGCCCCGTCCATGACCCGCATCGTCAACGCCCTCGCCGACCAGGGCTTTGTCACCCGGTCCGCTCATCCGGCCGACGGCCGCCAGGTCCAGGTGGATATCACTGCCGCCGGCAAGGACGTCCTGGCCGAAGCCCGCAGCCAGCGGACCGCCTGGCTGGCCCAGCGCGTGGCACGCCTCAGCGAGGAAGACCGGGCCATCCTCAGCCGCGCCGCGCACATCATGCAGGAGATGAGCGGCCGATGAGCGCCATGTTCCGCGCCCTCGAAAACCGCAACTACCGGATCTGGGCCGGCGGCGCACTGGTGTCCAACATTGGCACCTGGATGCAGCGGATCGCCCAGGACTGGCTGGTCCTGACCGTCCTCACCAACCACGACGGTGCCGCCGTCGGCATCACCACCGGCCTGCAGTTCCTGCCCATGCTGCTGCTTGGCCCCTACGGCGGCGTGCTGGCCGACCGTTACCGCAAACGCATCATCCTGCTCTGGACCCAGCTGGCCATGGGTCTGACCGGGCTTGCCATCGGGCTCCTGGTAGTCACCGGCACCGCCGAGCTGTGGCACGCCTACCTGGCCGCCCTCTGCCTGGGCATCGCCAGCGCCATCGACGCCCCGGCGCGGCAGGCCTTCGTCTCCGAACTGGTGGGACAGGACAACATCTCCAACGCCGTCGCACTGAACTCCGCGTCCTTCAACACCGCCCGGCTCACCGGCCCTGCCGTCGCCGGCGTCCTCATCGCCTGGGTGGGCACCGGCCCGGTCTTCCTGCTCAACGCGGCCAGCTACGCCGCCGTCATCATCTCGCTGTTCCTTATCCGGACCTCCGAACTGGCTCCCGCCGCCCAGGCCGGGCGCGGCAAACACCAGGTGGCCGAGGGCATCAACTACGTGCGGGGCCGCCCCGACCTGATGCTGATCATGGTCCTGGTGGGCATCCTCGGCGCGTTCGGCATGAACTTCCCCATCACCAACGCGCTGATGGCCACCACGGAATTCGGCGTCGGGGCTGGCGAGTTCGGCCTCCTCGGTTCCATCATGGCCGTCGGCACCCTGGCCGGCGCCCTCCTCGCGGCGCGGCGGGCGGGCCCGCGGCTGCGGTTCCTCCTGGGCGGCGCGCTGGGCCTCGGTGCCTTCACGGTGCTGGGCAGCGTCTCCCCGTCGTTCTGGCTCTACGCCGCCGTGCTGATCCCGGTGGGCCTGGCGTCCATCACGTTCCTCAACAGCTGCAACACCAGCATCCAGCTCTCGGTGGAACCGCAGTTCCGCGGCCGCGTGCTGGCCCTGTACCTGGCCATCCTGCAGGGCGGAACCGCCGTGGGTGCGCCCCTGATGGGCTGGATCGGCAGTGAGTTCGGGGCGCGCTGGGCCGTAGCGTTCGGCGGCATCGTGGTCCTGCTCACCGGGCTGGCCGCCGTCATCGTGGTCAGCCGGCGGAGCCGGCTGACCTTCCGCGGCGCCCTCCGGGTCGCGTTCAAGGGGAAGCGCGAGCCCGCCGTCTAAGGCCCGCCATCCAAGGAACGTACGACGACGGCGGCCGGACGTCCGCCCTCTCGGCACCTTAGGCGGGGCTTGCTCCGAGTGGCGCGTGCCGCCGTCGAACGTTAACTACTTCCTGATCTCCGCCGTCCGCAGCCGGACGATTTCCTCAACGACGTCGTCCGGCAAGGGGTGGGCGGCCGTGAAGCGGATGGTTCCCTTGGACAGGGAGAAGCCCTCGAGCCGGTGTGCAACCGCCTCCACGACGGCGGGCGAGAACGGGAAGATCGAGAGGTGCTTGGCGGCGGCAACCACTCCCACCAGGGGCTTTCCGTCCAGCTTCAGGGCGGGCATGCCGTAACTCATCCCCTCCGTAGTGTCCGGAGCCACCGCCCGGGCGATGCCCACCACGTGCTGCAGGCAGCCGCGGCCCGGCTCGGGCAGGTCGGCCAGCGAATCGTCAACGACGCCCACGGCCAGGCTCAGCTCTTTTTGGCGGCCACTGCGGAGGCCAGGGATTTGAGCCCGCGTTCGAAGTCCGAGCCCACCAGCTTGTCCATGTTCATGAAGAGGGCGAACAGCTTGGCCGCACCCTTGTTCTCGCCGGTCATCCGCCACGTGACTTCCGTGCCGCCCGGCGCCGGAGTAAAGGCGAACGACGTGGGGTTCAGCGCTTTGAAGGGTTTGGTGAACTGCAGCCGGACCTTGACCTCGCGTGCCGGCACGGACTCCACGATCTCCATGGTTCCGCTTCCGGCCTTCCGGTTGCCGCTCCACTCATAGCCCGCCCCCACGCCCGCATCGGCGCCGAAGTAGCGCCGGCTCATGCCGGGGTCCACGTTCTCCCAGGGGGACCAGGCCGTCCACTCGTGGAAGCTATTGACCAGCGGAAAAATCTCTTCGGCAGAGGCAGGAATGACCGCGCTGCGGCGGACTTCATAAGTGGACATGGCCCCAGCTTAGGAGCCGGGGCCACCCCTGAACAGGCAACGCGGGGTCAGTTTTAGCCCAAAAATGCTCAATTATTGGGCAAGGAACGGGCCTCCCCGCCCGCACCCTAGCCTCGCAAGCTCGGCCAGGGAACCCTGCGGGCGTGGGCCCAGGTTGCAGTAAGCCGCAGAAGCTAGGCCCGGGACGAATCCCCGAGCACCACGTTCACCGGCTCCTTGCCCTCAAGCAGCAGCCCGATCTGTTTCCGGATAAGCCGGACCATCCGCGGGAACATGGCGGAGCTGGCGCCGCCCACGTGCGGGGTGACCAACACTCCGGGGGTGGTCCACAGCGGGTGGCTGGCCGGCAGCGGCTCCGGGTCCGTGACGTCCAGGGCTGCACGGAGCCGGCCGGTGGAGGTCTCGGCCAGCAGTGCCTCGGTGTCAGCCACCGGTCCGCGGGCCACGTTCACCAGCAGGGCGCCGTCCGGCATTGCGGCCAGGAACTTCGCGTCCACCAGCTGCTGGGTCTCTTCGGTCAAGGGAACGCTGACCACCACAATCTCGTGGAGCGGCAGCTGCTCGTACAGCGCATCGATCCCGTGAATCGTCCCGTTGGAGTCTTCGCGCTCCCGGCTGGCCATCCGCGTCACCTCGGCTTCGAAGGGCAGCAGCCGTGCCTCGATGGCCTTGCCCACTCCCCCGTATCCCACGAGCAGCACGCGCCGGTCGGCCAGGCTGGGCCGCTGGGTGTTGTCCCACGTTCCGCTGGCCTGGTTCCGGACGAAGTCCGGGATTCCCCGCTGGCTGGCGATCATCATGCCCAACGCAAGCTCCGCCGTCGATGTCTCGTGGACCCCCGCCGCGTTGGCGAAAACGCAACCGTCCGGCAGGACGTCCGCGACGCCGTCGTACCCGATCGACTGGCTTTGGACCAGCCCGACGTCCACGCCCTCAAGCGCGGCCAGCGTCGCCGTCTTCCCCATATAGCCCGGAACCAGCAGGTCGAGCCGGCCCTCGGGTGCCGGCCCGGTGAGGTCCCAGAGGACAAAGTCGACGCCGTCCATGGGCTCCAGCGCGTCCAGCAGCTTTTGGTCGGGCAGACACACCCGCAGCCGGCCGGTCACGCCGCCACCACAATCATGTCCTGTGCGGGTCCAAAAACGTCCATGTCGCCTTCCCTTGGTTGTGAAGCGGGGCCTTTTCGCCACCGGCAGTTACTTCCGCTACCAAACGTACTTTGTGCCCGTTGGGGGACGGTTGCCTTGCCCACTCTGCGGACGCGGGGAGGGCTTGTCATGTGTGTGACAGGCCCTCCGATCCTGTAAATTTAAGGGAGGAATTGTCCGGCCAGCGAGCGGCGTTCCAACTCTCCCCCTTGAATGGATTCCTTTCCCATGTCTTCCGCGATTTCCGCGCCGGCGCCTGCCCGTTTCCCGTACGCCGCGATGGTTGTTTTGGCCACCATCGCCTTCACCGCCATCACCACCGAACTCCTCCCGTCCGGGCTGCTGCCGCAGATCAGCGCCGGCCTGAACGTGTCCGAGCCGGTTGCCGGTTATCTGGCTGCCGCCTACGCAGCCGTCATTGTGGTCACGGTGGTTCCGGCTGCCCGGCTGCTCGCCCGGATCCCCCGGCATGCACTGCTGGTCAGCCTTGTCCTGACGTTCGCGGTCAGCAACGCCTGGGTGGGGCTCGCACCGGACTTCACGACGGCGATGATCGCCCGGCTGGTGGGCGGGCTGGCGCACGGGCTGCTGTGGACCACCATGGCCCCGTTCGTCACCAGGGTGGTCCCGCCGAACAAGGTGGGCAAGGCCCTGGCAATCGTGTTCAGCGGAAACAGCCTGGGCCTGGCCATCGGCGCGCCCGTGGGTACGGCACTGGGCGGGTTGCTCGGCTGGCGCGCCGCGTTCCTGGTGCTGGCCGGTTTCGGGCTGCTCCTGACGGTCCTGGCGTTTTTCCTCCTGCCGCGGGTGCAGCGCATTTCCGACGCCGTCCGTCCGTCGCTACGCCGGGCGATCGCCGAGCCGGGCGTCAAGTCGGTGGCCATCGCCTGGCCGCTGCTGGTCCTGGCCCACTTCGCACTGTTCACCTACATCGCTCCGTTCATGCGCGAAGCGGCGCTGCCCGACTACGCCATCAGCCTCTCCCTCACCGTGCTGGGCGCCTCCGGCCTGCTGGGCATCTGGGTGGCGGGCCTCACGGTGGATTCGCATCCGCGCCGTTCGTTGCTGATCACGACGGCGGCCATCGCCCTGTCGATGTTTTTGTTGCCGCTGGCAGTGGGCAACCTTCCGGTGGCGCTGGCGCTGATGACGGTCTGGGGTGCGGGCCTGGGCGCGATCGGCATTTACAACCAGTCCGCCATCCTGCGCGCGGGCGGGGAATACCGGGAGGCAGCCAACGGCCTCACCGTGCTCACCATCCAGCTGGGCATCACCATCGGTGCACTGTACGGCTCGGCTGCGCTGGTGACCGGCGGGGCGCTGCTGGTCCCCGTTGCGGCTGCCTTGCCGGTTGTCGCCGCGCTGGTGATCACCCTGGCGGGCAAGAAGTACGCGTACCCGCCGGGTCCGCGGGAGCGGGTCTGGCTGGAGCCGCGGCCCGTGAAGGAGCCGGTGAACTAACCCCAGGCACAGCTCCGGGCGGAACGTCTTGACCGAAGAAGTGACAAACTAGTCAAAAGATTCTCATCAACCCGTAACCTTTATGACCCGAATTTCGATTCAGAAGGTGCGGGGGGAAAACCGCAAGTTGATCGCAATCCATAAAATTCGTCAACGGAGGATCAAATGTCTTTCTTCACATATTCCGGCAACAAGCTCGCAGCAACCGTGCTCGCCGCAGGAGCATTGGTGGTGGGCGGTACGGGTGTCGCGGCTATCGCAGAATCGCACTCCGACAGTCCTGGGGTGGTGGCCGAATCACCGTCGCCGAGCCCCACAGTCACGGAAACGGAGTCTCCGGAGCCCAGCCCCACGGCCACCGAAACCGACTCTCCGGAGCCCAGCCCCACGGCCACCGAAACAGAGTCCCCGGAACCTACTCCGACGGAAACTGAAACGGCTTCGCCGAGCCCGTCCCCCACAGAGACTGCGGAGCCGGATGAGTCTCCCACCTCTGTTCCGGTGGGACCTGACGCCACTGGCCCGGCAGCGGTGGGCCTCTGCAACGCCTACTCCAACGGCGGCCTGAACTCAACCTCCACCGCGTACGCAGCATTGGCGGAGGCTGCCGGCGGTGAGAGCGGCATCGTCTCGTACTGCGCCACTGTTTCCGCTCCGGAGGACGAGGCGGACGGCACCGGAGAAACCCCTGAGGGCGATGCCGTCGAGGAGCCGGTGGAACAGCAGCAGGTGAAGGAGCAGCCGGCAAAGGACCAGCGCCAAGGGCCGGCAGCCGGCTCCAACGGCGCTGGAAAGCAGTCCAACAACGCAGCCAGGAACTCCGCCGCCCACCCCGGCGGCGGACAGCGGTAGCCTGTCAGCAGGAACGGCATCCGGCGCCGGGACAAATTGCTTGTCCCGGCCCGGAGCCATCCCCACGGTGCCCGCAAGGGCATCTGCCGCAGGGGGGCGGATGCACAAGGTCAAACATGAGGCAGCGACGCCCGGTCAGGCCGACCAGGGCATCTTTTGTGATGCCTACCGCGAGTTTTCGCCCGCAATCCTCAACTACCTGCGTGCACGCGACGTGGAAGATCCGGAGGGGATGACCCAGGAAGTTTTCCTGGCCTTGTACCCGCAGCTTCCGGAGGTGCACGGCGGCCTGAAGGGCATCAAGTCACTGGCCTTTTCGATCGCCCACGCCCGCTATGTGGATGAACACCGGCGCAGGCTGAAGACTCCTCCCACCACCGGCTACGACGCCGACGCCGATCCGCGGTGCTGCGATTCGGCTGAGGACCAGTTGCTGGAGGCGGAAGGTTCGGCCCAGGTGATGGCACTGCTCGGGACCCTGCAGCACGACCAGCAGGAGGTCATCGCGCTGAGGATCGTCGCGGACCTGTCCGTCGAAACAACGGCGGAAATCATGGGCAAGACTCCCGGAGCCATCAAGCAGCTGCAGCGCCGGGCCCTTTGCCGGCTCCGGAAACTCCGTCCCTCGTTGAGAGAAGAGCAGTCATGACCAGTAAAGAGCCCGTAGCCAGCAAAGACACGAAGCAGCAGGCGCGCAGGCTCGACGACGAGCGCTATGTGGATGAACTGCTTGCGGAGTCTGACGTGGCGGCCGACGCCGGGTTGCGGCAGATGTTGCTCCGGCTGAGGGAGTTCCGGGTTACCGAAGTCCCGCCCCCGTCGGCCGAGGTTGCCGCGCTGATGGGGTGGCCGGGGGCGTCGGACGGGAGTCCCGCCAGCGTGAACCCAAGTGCCGTGGTCAGCCTCGAGGACTGGTCCCGCAGGTCCAGGAAAAAGCGGGTTGCCTTCACCACGCTTGCCGTGGCGGCGTCGCTGGGGATCGCCGGCGGCGCGGCGGCCGGGAATGACACCCTGCGGCGCGGGGCTGAAGGAACCATCAGCACCATTGTCCGGTCCTTCTCCCCTCCTGCCCCGGCATCCCCGGCACCCGCCGTCCCATCCGGGGCACCCGGCCCGACACCCGCCGTCGTCCCTTCTCCTGCTGTAACGGCGCCACCCGTGGTGACCGTTCCCGCTGTCCCGGCGCCCGCACCTGCTCCTGATTCGGCCCCGGCTCCTGCCAAGGAGCCGCCTGCGGGCAAAGGGCAGGACCCGGCTGGGGCACCACGTGTCCCTGGCTGGGCATCGCCCGCCGATGGCGGGACGGTGGCTCCTGCCGAGATTCCACAAAGCGGGAAGGAGCCTGCCGTACCGCCTGCCTCCCGGCCGGCCGCGGTGCCGCCGTGGGCAGGGCAGCCATCGGCCGGCGTAACGGAAGCCGGGAAGGCTGGAAAGGCGGCGGTTAACGGGCAGGGGGCGCCCAACCCGGCTGACCAGGCAGCGGGTGCTGGCAAGAGGACGCCAGCCCGCTGATCCGCGCGATGGCCTGATTCGCTTCCCGTTTGGACGGATCCCCGCACACTTGACGTCCGGCAACATCAGCGGCGCAGGGAACCGTCGCATCGGGCTGACACGCCACCGCCGCCGGAGATTTCAGCAGTCCGCAGCGTCTTGATAGACGTTAAAGGATGCTAGACCTACTTCATCCCGCCATGCCCTTCATCGCCGTGACCCTGGCGGTGGCCGCAGGACTGGTTCTGTCCTGGCTGCTGCGCAAGCTGGTCCTCCGGCTGAACCGCAACCGCCCCGAACTGCAGGCCACATCACGGGTGGCGCGCCAGCCTCTGCGGCTGGCGCTGTGCCTGATCGGCGTCCGCGCAGCGCTGGGGCTGACGGCCTCCACCGAAACCTGGCATGCCGCCGTCGGCCATCTGCTGCTGATAGCCCTCATCGGTTCCCTCGCCTGGCTGGTCATTGCCGTGCTGCTGATCGTGGAAGCGGTGGTGCTGAACCGGCACAGCGTGGACGTAGCGGACAACCGGCGGGCCCGGCGGCTGCGCACGCAGATGATCCTGACACGGCGTATCGGAGCGGCCCTGGTGGTGGTGCTCGCCGCCGGCTCGGTCATGCTGACGTTCCCGGCCATCCAGGCGCTGGGTGCCGGCTTGCTCGCGTCCGCCGGCGTCATCTCGATCGTCGCGGGCCTGGCGGCGCAGACATCCCTGGTGAACGTGTTCGCCGGGATGCAGCTCGCCTTTACGGACGCCATCCGCGTGGACGACGTGGTGGTGGTCCAGAAGGAATGGGGCCGGATCGAGGAAATCACCCTCACCTACGTGGTGGTCCACATCTGGGACGACCGCCGCCTGATCCTGCCCTCGACGTACTTCACCACCACCCCGTTCGAGAACTGGACCCGCCGGCAGTCCGAGGTGATGGGCACGGTGGAGTTCGACCTCGACTGGCGTGCCCCCGTGGAGGACATGCGTGCCGAGCTGCGCCGCGTCCTGGCCGGCACCGAGCTGTGGGACGAGCGCGTGGGCGTCCTGCAGATCACCGACGCCACCGGAGGCTTCGTACGGGTCCGGATCCTGGTCAGCGCCGCGGACAGCGCCGCGCTCTTCGACGTGCGCTGCCTCATCCGCGAGGCCATGGTCACCTTCCTGCAGCAGGGCCACCCGCAGGCCCTGCCCCACCAGCGCTGGGAACAGGCAGCGTCCGACGCCGGCACCCCCACCCAGCGCAAGGCACCCCTGCGCGGGCTGGGTTTGCCCGCCGCCAGCGGTGCCCGGCCGCCCGCCGACCCCCACGAATCCCAGCTCTTCACCGGCTCCATCGAGGCCGTGGAGCGTTCCCGCGCCTTCACAGGCCCCGGCGACGAGGTGTTTGAAGACCGGGACAAGAACCTGGCATCCAGAAACTGAGACCCTTGATATGTGACTATATGGTCACCTATCATGGGAAGCATGGATGACGTGTTCAAGGCACTCTCCGACCCCACCCGCCGGGACCTGCTCGATGAGCTGTTCCGCGAGGACGGCCAGACCCTGAGTGCGCTCGAGGCACGCTTCGACATGACCCGGTTCGGGATCGCCAAGCACCTCCGCCTTCTGGAGGATGCAGGCCTGGTGGTGACCCGCCGTCGGGGGCGGGAAAAACTGCACTTCCTGAACCCGGTACCCATCCGGCTGGTCCACGACCGCTGGGTCAGCAAATACGCAGAACCATGGGCCGCTGGCCTCAGCGACCTCAAATCCAGATTGGAAAGTCCCATGGAAAAGATCTTCGAAATCTACATCAAGACCACTCCGGAACGGCTCTGGGAAGCCATTACGGACAGCAACATCCGCAGCAAGTACCAGTTCGGGAACACCATCGAAACGGACTGGACCCCGGGCAGCAGCTTCACCATGAACAACGTCAAGGCCGGCGCACCCCTGGGCGAAGGTGAAAACCTGGAAGTGGACCCGCCGCGCCGGCTCGTCCAGACCATGCGCGCCCTGTGGGGTGAGGACGTCAAGGCCGAAGGCACATCGAAAATCACCTGGGACATCGAACCCGTGGGCGACTCCTGCCGCCTCACCGTCACCCACAGCGACCTCCGCGAAGGGGCCAACGAGCAGCTCTACGGTGGCTGGCCGATGATCCTCTCCGGCCTCAAGACGTGGCTCGAGACCGGCGAGAAGCTGACCACGCCCGGCTCGCTGATGTACACCTGACTCCCGTGCCCCCGATTCGCAATCCCCATCGATTGCTCCGTAATTGCCGTTTGGGGGTGTCAAAACGGCGTTTGCGGAGCAATCGATGAGGTGTTTTCGAGGCCAGGCCTAGCAGCTGGGACGGAGGGCGGCTATCCGGCTGATGGCCGGTTCCGGCCGTCCCAACCCCGGTGCCGCAGGTTGCGGGTGGCCACCAGCGAGCCGCCGATAAACAGCACACCCAGCACCACCGTGGCGACGCCCACGTAGAACCAGCCGCCCTGGCCAAAGATCATCAGCGCCACGCCCAGCAGGCACAGGCCTTTCGCGGTGATGTCCAGGTACAGCTGCACCTTCGGGTTGCCCATACCTCCACGATAAACCCGCCGGCGGCCCCGTGTCCGGGGCTGCCTGGCGATGAAGCTACTGTTCGTGCTGCCGCCACAGCAGGCTCACGCCAAGCGTCACAACGCACAGGACCAGCATGGCCAGGACCATCCGCGCCCAGCTTCCCTGGTCCACGCCGCCGCTGGCAAAGACGCCGATCATCACGGTGGCCGTGATGGCACCGACGTACCGGCAGGTCTGGTAAATGCCCGCCGCCACGCCGCGCTCCTGCGGCCTCGTGGAGACGAACATGCCCTGGTTGGAGGCGATGCCCACCGTTCCGTACGGGATCCCCATCAGCGCGGTCAGCACCACCACCAGCGGGATGGCCAGCGACCCGGTCAACAGCCACATCAGGGCGGCCACCGCGGTCAGCAGGACGACGCCGGCGAGCAGCACGCGCCGCACGCCGAACCGTCCCATCGCCCGGACGGCCCATGGGGTGGCCACCACGGACATGGCCGCGAGCGGAAGCATCAGCAGGCCCACCACGCCGGGGTTGTAGCCACCGGCTTCCTGCAGCAGCTGGGGCAGGCCGAAGAACACAAAGTAGTAGACGCTGCTGAAGACCGCGAAGCCCAGGTACACCAGCATCAGCGGCCTGTTCCGCCCTAGCAGCCGCAGGTCCAGGAACGGCCGCTTGAACCGCAGCTCCCGCCAGGCGAACAGCGCGGCAATTCCGGTGCCAGCGGCCAGCATCCACCAGCGGTAGTCCGGTGCGACGTTGAGCGCGGCCATCATCACCAGCAGGAGTGCGGCGACGAACGCCAGGATCCCGGGAATGTCCGAGTCCCGCAGCAGGTCCGCAACGCTCCCCCGTTCGCGGGCTTCGTCCGACGGGGCCGCCTGCCGCACGATGAGCAGCGCGGCCAGCGCCAGCGGGACGTTGATGAGGAAGAGCGCCTCCCAGCCCACCAGGCTTACGAGCAGTCCGCCGACGACGGGCCCGACGGCGGCTGCCGACGTGTTGGCCATCTGGAGCCGTCCCAGCGGGCGGGCCGCCTCCACCCCGGCGCGGTGGGCAATGGCACCCACCATCACCACGGCACTGGGATACGCGGTGGCCGTTCCCAGCGCCATCACCGCCCGCGCCACGCAGAGCAGGGCAAAGTTCGGGGCCAGCGGGGCGAGCGCGCAGGTGAGGGCCACCAGCGCCATACCGAGCATGAACATCCGCCGGGGCCCGAACCGGTCGGCGAGCCTGCCCATCACCGGCTGGCCCGCGGCGGAGGCGAGGTAGAAGGAGGTGACCACCCAGGTGACCGCGGCAACGTCGAGCCCAAAGTCGGCGCGGAGGACCACCAGCGCCACGGCGATCATCGAGGAGTTCAAGGGGTTCAGTGCCGTGCCCAGGCTGAGTCCGGCGACGGCCAGGCCAGTCCGGGGTTTGTTGCTCACGGAAACAGTCTGGCGCACGGCGCTGCCCACCGGCGACTTTGATGACCCGGCGCGGCTACTTTCCGGCCGGGGTCAGGGGGAACAGGGCGTCCTCCACTGCCTGGGTGAGATCCCGGATGGCGTCTGCCTGTTCGGGCTCTTCGGTGCCTTCAGGGTTTTCGGTGTAGATCACCAGCGCGAAGGTGGAGCCGCGGTACGTCAGGAGCGCGGCGTCGTGGAGTTCCCCGCCGATCTCCCCATACTTGTGGTGCACATCGATCCCGGCCCGGGAGCCTGCGGGGATGAGGTCGTCATTGTTGGTGTCCTGCATGTAGCTGAGCAGCTCGGCGGTGTTGTCCTCGTTGAGCAGGTCCCCGGCGTACAGCTGCTTGAGGACCAGTGCCATGTCGGCCGGGGTCAGGAGATTCTGTTCCGGGTCGTAGGTGACACCGATGGACGCGGCGTAGTCGATGAGGCGCGGGTAGCCCACGGCGTCCATCAGGAGCAGCCACGAGTCGTTGTTGCTCTGGTTCACCATGGCTTCCATCTGGAAGGCGGCGTCGTAGTCGCCCAGGGGTTCGTCGAGGCTTGCTTCCCCCGTTTCCACCAGGTGGTAGTAGGCCGCAGCGGTGATGATCTTCGCGGTGCTGGCAGCCGCGAAAACGTCGCTGTCACCGAACGCCAGAGCGGCATCACCGGAGACGTCGGCCAGTGCCAGCCCGATCCGGTAGTCCCCGGCCTCCTCGAGGATGGACTCGACGTTGTCCCGGAGGGAGTCCGGTGCCTGGGCCACGGGCGACGCCGCGACTGTGGGAACCGGGACGGAAGTACTCGCAGAGGGTTGCGAGCGGACCACGGCAAGGACCACGGTGGCAACGATAACCAGCGCAACGGCACACAACAGCAGCACAAGCTTCCTGCGTCCGCGGCGGGCGGTACGTATTTCCGGCACAGCCTGGGGCTCCACTGGGTGCACGGGCATGAGTGCTCCTGTCACAACTCAAAAATCGGTCAGCTTACCGCGCGCCCCAGTGCACACAGATGCTGATTAAATCATCCGAGATTGGGAGGCTCCTGAGAGGCCGCCGGATGCCGCGTCCTCTTAAGGGCGACACGGAAACCACATGTCGCCGCGCAGATTACCGTGCGCGCCCGAGATACAGGGTGCGCAGCGGAATTCGCGGGTCGAAAACCAGGATGCGCGCCGAAAACCGTCAGCGGGTGCGCGCCGAGAGTGCCGCGTCCAGGAACTCCAGGTGGGCCGGGGCGACCCGGACGATGCTGCCGGCGTACTCCGGGTGCTTGGTGAGGAACTTCTTGATGAACGGGCAGACGGGAACGATGCCCTCGCCTGCCGCCACGGTGTCATCCAGGGCGACCGTGGCCAGCTGGCCCGCCAGGCCCTGGCCGCCGTATTCCTCGTTGACCACCGTGTGGTAGAAAATCCGCTGTGGTGAGCCGCCGCCGTCGTACTCCTTGTACGCCGCCTTGCCAATCACGTTCCCGGCATCGAGGATCTCGAAGCGCTGGCGCTCCGCGTTGTGGCGGACGGTAATTTCACTCAATGGCTTCTCCTTTGTAGCGGCCCTTGCACAGGATAACCCGGAACAGCCCTGGACTATTTCTGCTGACGTGGGCTCCCAGGCCTTGTAGGGTCGTGGGCACTGGATATCGAATCCCGGTGGGCAAGATGTCCTTTATGCCGCCGGGCCCGTGACGAAGGAGAGAACATGGCAGTCAACGACGACGAAGCACAGGTCCTGGACCAGTGGAGCAACCGGCTGGCCCAGGCGCTGCAGATCCTGGACATGGACGTGGACCACGAACTGCTCCTGGACCTGGCCCGGAAGTCCGCGGACTCGGTGATCCATGCCGCGGCGCCGGTCACCACGTTCCTGGTGGGCTACGCAGCCGGGCTGGATGCCGGGACGGGCAGCGCGGGTACCAGGGAAGCCTCGTCCGCTGCCGTGGAGAAGGCTGCCCGGGTGGCCTTCCAGCTGTGCGACGACGGCCCCAACGGCGGTCCTGCCAGCCGGGGCTGGGCGGACACGGCGCAGTAGCAGGAATCCCCGCCTTATGGACAAATCCCCGCTGGACGCCACGGGGAAAAGTCCATCAGGCGGGGAGTTATGGCTCCTGCACCAAGGGACGGCAGAGCTTCCGGCTCAGCCCGCCGCCGTCGGCTCCTCTTCCAGGACAAGCACGCGCTCAAGCCGGACGATGACGGCCTTCGACGCCGGCGTCTGGCTTCCCTCCGCTACGCTTTCCAGCGGCACCAGGACGTTGGCCTCCGGATAATACGCCGCGGCGCATCCCCTGGCGGACGGGTAGGAGACCACCCGGTAGTTCCGCAGCACCCGGTCCACACCGTCCGAATACACCCCGTGGATGTCCACGTGCTGCCCGTTCTCAAGGCCCAACTCGGTGAGGTCCGCGGGATTCACGAACACCACTTCACGGCCCTTCTTGATGCCGCGGTACCTGTCGTTGTGCCCATAGATGGTGGTGTTGAACTGGTCGTGCGAGCGCATGGTCTGCAGGATCAGGGTTCCCGCGGGCCGTTCCACATGCTCCAGCTCATTGACCGTGAGGATGGCCTTGCCGGTGGGTGTGTTGAACGTGCGGGAGTCGCGGGGCCCGTTGGGCAGGACGAACCCGCCCTCCTGCCGGATCTTCCGGTTGTAGTCCTCGCACCCGTTCACCACATGGGAAATGTGGTCCCGGATCAGGTCGTAGTCCTTTTCGAATCCGGCCCAGTCCGCCGACGTCCGGTCCCCCAGCGTGGCCGCGGCAAGCCGGCAGACGATAGCCACCTCGGACAGCAGCCCCGGTGCCACGGGTTCCACGGTGCCGTGTGAGGCGTGCACGGCACAGACGGTGTCCTCCACCGAGACGAACTGCGGTCCGGATTCCTGCCGGTCGATTTCCGTCCGGCCCAGCGTGGGCAGGATCAGTGCCTCGGCCCCGGTCACGCCGTGTGAGTGGTTGAGCTTCGTGGAGATCTGGACCGACAACTCGGTTTTTTCCATCGCTGCTTCGGCGGCGTGCGTGTCCGAAATGGCTCCCACGAAATTGCCGCCGAGGGCGATAAAAGCCTTGATGCCGCCGTCGCGCATTGCCCGGACCGTCTGCACGGCGTCCAGCCCGTGGTCCCGCGGCGGTTCAAAATCGAACTCCCGCCCCAGCGCCTCCAGGAAGGCCGGGGGCATCTGTTCCCAGATGCCCATGGTCCTGTCGCCCTGGACGTTGCTGTGCCCACGGATGGGCGAGGCGCCTGCGCCCGGCTTGCCCATGTTGCCGCGGAGCAGCAGGAGGTTGATGATCTCCTTGATGGTGGCCACGCCCTTCTTCTGCTGCGTGATGCCCATGGCCCAGGTGATGATCACCTTGTCAGCGGCGAGGTAGCGGGCCGCAAGCTCGTCGATTTCCTCGGTGCGCAGCCCGGTGGCCTCGAGGACAGCGGCTTCATCCAGCCGGGAGAGGTGGGCCTTGAGCTCCTCCAGCCCGTCGCAGTGCTCCGCCAGGAACTGGTGGTCCAGCACCGTCCCGGGGTTCGCGGCCTCGGCCTCGAGGACGCGCTTGGAAACGGCCTGCAGCAGCGCCATGTCGCCGCCGATCCGCACCTGCAGGAACTGGTCCGCCAGGTCCGTGCCGTGCCCGATGATGCCCTTTACCTTCTGCGGGTTCTTGTACCGCATCAGGCCGGCCTCCGGCAGCGGGTTCACGGCGACAATGTTCGCCCCGGCCTCCTTGGCCTCCTCCAGCGCCGTGAGCATCCTCGGATGGTTGGTGCCCGGGTTCTGGCCCATGATGATGATCAGGTCCGCCTTGGCGAAGTCGTCATAGGAGACCGTGGCCTTGCCCACGCCAATGGTCTGCCCCATGCCCCACCCGGAGGACTCGTGGCACATGTTGGAGCAGTCCGGCAGGTTGTTGGTGCCGTAGGCGCGGATGAACAGCTGGTAGAGGAAGGCGGCCTCGTTGGACGTCCTGCCGCTCGTGTAGAACGCGGCCTGGTTGGGGTCAGGGAGGGACTTGAGCTTGTCCGCGATGATGCTGAACGCCTGCTCCCAGCTGACCGGCCGGTAGTGGTCCTCCCCCGCCTTCTTGTACACGGGCTCGGTCAGGCGGCCCTGCATGCCCAGCCAGTACTCGGACCGGTGCCGCAGCTCGCTGACGGGGTGCTCGTCCCAGAACTCCCGGCCGATGACCACGGGAGTGGCTTCCCAGGTGACCGCCTTCGCCCCGTTTTCACAGAACTCGAAAGTCTTGCGATGGCCCGGATCAGGCCACGCGCAGCTCATGCAGTCGAATCCGTCCTTCTGGTTCAGGGCCAGCAGGGTCTTCCGCGAGCGCTCCACGCCCATGTGTTTGAGCGCCGGCTGCATCGAGTGGTAGACCCCGGGCACACCGGCGGCCCAGGTTTTGGGATGGCCGGTCACTTCCAGTTCGGACTCGTCCGCCTCTTCGACCTTCGGGTTCTTGCGCGTCACGCTGCACACTCCTCGGCTGTTCCTGGTCCCCACAAGCCACGGCACACGCCGGCGGACCAATTTCTTCCACAGTTGTTCAGCAGGTCATGGAAGTCAAGGGAATGACGACGGCGGCACCCGCCCGCGTTAGGCTGGTTCCCAAGGCTGAAGCAAGCGGCCGCAGGAACTTCTGTGCGGAGCCCATTAATGCCCGACGATCGTGCCCTCGCCGCCCTGGCGGCGTCTTCCTTCTCCCTGCCGGACCTGCGGGACGGCCAGCTGGCCGGCATCAGCGCCTTGGCCGGCGGCCGTGATGTCCTGGCAGTGATGCCCACCGGCTACGGCAAATCCGCCATCTACCAGGTCGCGGCGCAGCACCTGCACAATGAAACGGGACGCCCCGCCGTCGTGGTTTCACCGCTTATTGCCCTGCAGGAGGACCAGCAGGACGGCCTGGCCGGCGACCTTGGCGACCAGGCGGCCGTCACCATCAACTCCTCGCACAGCGATTCCGAGGTGGAGGCCGCGTGGCAGGCCGTCGAATCCGGGGAGGCCACCTTCGTGTTCCTTGCCCCGGAGCAGCTGGCCAAACAGGAGACCGTGGACCGCGTCGCCGCCCTGGACATCACGCTGTTCGTGGTGGACGAGGCGCACTGCGTCTCCTCCTGGGGCCACGACTTCCGGCCCGACTACCTCAGCCTGGGCAACGTGCGCGAGCGGCTGGGCAACCCGCCCGTGGCCGCCCTCACCGCCACCGCCTCCCCGCCCGTCCGGGACGAGATCGTGGAGCGGCTGGGCATGGAGGACCCGCTGGTGCTGGTCCGGGGCTTCGACCGGCCCAACATCAGCCTGGACGTGGTCCGCCACCAGGAAGACCGGGGCAAGCGGAAGGCCGTGCTGGCGCAGGTGGCCGGGCTGGCCGGCGACGGCCACGGGCTGCTCTACGCGGCCACGCGGAGGGACACCGAGAAGTACGCCGAGAAGCTCGCCGCGGAAGGGCTGCGGACGGAGGCGTACCACGCGGGCCGGTCCGCCGGGGACAGGGAGCGGATCCACGAGCAGTTCCTCGACGACGCCCTGGACGTTGTGGTGGCCACCACCGCTTTCGGTATGGGGATCGACAAGCCCAACGTCCGCTTTGTGGTCCACGCGGATATTCCCGAGTCGCTTGACGCCTACTACCAGGAGATTGGCCGCGCCGGGCGTGACGGCCAGCCGGCGGCGGCGGTGCTGCACTACCGCGCCGAGGACCTGGGGCTGCGGAAGTTCTTCAGCACGAGTTCCCCGGATCCGGAACGGCTGCTGGCGGTGCTGAAGGTCCTCAAGGCCGCAGGTGCGCCCACGCCGAAGTCCTCCCTGGCCGAGCTGGCCGGGTTCCCGGTCCGCCGCGTCACGGGACTGGTCAACCAACTGGAGGAGGCGGGCGCCGTCATCACAGGCAAGCGCGGCATCCGCCTCGCCTCCAAAGCCAAGCTGCCCGCCCTGGTGGAGCGCGCCGTCGAACTCGCCGAGGCCCGGCAGCGCGTGGAGCAGTCCCGCCTCACCATGATGCGCGCCTACGCTGAAACGGACGGCTGCCGGCGGCAGTTCCTGCTGGGCTACTTCGGCGAGGACCTGCCCGAGCCGTGCGGCAACTGCGATGGCTGTGCCGACGCCGCCGCGCGGGATGTGCAGCCGGGTTACAAGGCGCACGACGGCGGCGGGGCGGCTTCCGCCGCTGCGGACGAGCCGTTTCCCCTCCAATCAGCCGTGGTCCACAAGGAGTGGGGCCCGGGGCTGGTGATGCGGCATGAGGACGACGTGATCACTGTCCTGTTCGAGCAGGAGGGCTATAAGACGCTGTCCCGGACCGCCGTCGTCGAGCATGAACTCCTCAAGCCCGCTTAGGTAGGCTGGAAGGAGACTCCAACGAAAGGCCCGCCTCGTGGAAGTACCCTCAATTGTCTGGACCCTGACCGTCGCCGGAATTGTTGGCCTGCTGGCTTTCGACTTCTTCTTCCACGTGCGGAAGGCACACACGCCGTCGCTGAAGGAATCGGCCATCTGGTCCGCCATCTACGTGGGCATCGCGGTGCTCTTCGGGCTCGGCGTGTTCCTGTTCGGCGGGTCAACCATGGGCACGGAGTACTTTGCCGGCTACATCACCGAGAAGGCGCTGTCCGTGGACAACCTCTTCGTGTTCCTGATCATCATGGCCAGCTTCAAGGTGCCCCGCGCCGACCAGCAGAAGGTGCTCCTGTTCGGCATCGTGTTCTCGCTGATCGCCCGCACGGCGTTCATCTTCCTGGGCGCCGCGCTGATCAACAGCTTCGCGTGGGTGTTCTACATCTTCGGGCTGATCCTGCTCATCACCGCCGGCAACCTGCTCCGGCCCAACAGCCACGACGACGAGTCCGAGGGCCTGGTGGTGCGGCTGGCCAAAAAGTACCTCCCGGCGTCGGCCCATTACGACGGCGACAAGCTCTTCACGATGGAGAATGGCAAACGTGTCCTCACCCCGATGCTCCTGGTGATGGTGGCCATCGGCGGCACGGATATCCTGTTTGCCCTGGACTCCATTCCGGCCATCTTCGGCCTGACCCAGAACGTGTTCATCGTGTTCACCGCCACGGCGTTCTCCCTGATGGGCCTGCGGCAGCTGTTCTTCCTGATCGACGGGCTGCTGGACCGGCTGATCTTCCTCTCGTACGGCCTCGCGGCGATCCTGGGCTTCATTGGCGTGAAGCTGATCCTGCATGCCCTGCACGAAAACACCCTCCCGTTCATCAACGACGGCCAGCACGTCAACGTGGTGGAAGTGAGCACCCAGGTTTCGCTCAGCGTCATCCTGGGCGTCCTGCTGGTCACGGTCCTGGCGTCCATCTTCAGCCCCAAGGGCAAGGCCAAGAACGCCGTGTCCGGAGCCCGGCGCCACGCCATCGAATACCTGGACCTCAACTACGAGACGGACATGGTGGAGCGGGACAAGATCTTCGCCAAGATGTGCCGCGAAGAGGACCAGATCCGCAAGCTGCCCGAGAAGTACAAGCGGCTCATCCGGAACGAAACCGAGTTCCTGGAGCTGCTGCGGAACGCCCACACGGAGCACGACAAAGCCCAGGTGCGCGCGGACGCCAAGGGCTAGGACGGCCTTTGTCAGACCCTCTTGCTAGGTTTGGATCAAGGCCAGGGGAACCATCCCCAGGCCGCTGATGACGGTCCGGATGTCAATGGGGAGGCCCAGTGTTTCTGCTCGAAGCTGCCGGTGTTGATGCCGGTGCGCCGCCGGACCTGGTGTTTTCCGCCAGTGACCTGGTGGCCGCCAGCGAGTGCGAGTACCGCACGCTCCGGATCCTGGATGAAAAGCTGGGGCGGGCCCCTAAGGCAGAATTTCCGGCGGACGAGATGCAGGCCCGCGCCGGCGTCCTGGGCGACAAGCATGAGGCCACGGTACTGGCCAGCCTGATCGGCAAGTATGGCGAGTGGGACGCCAGCCGTGGTGCGGGCGTCTACTCGCTGGAACGCGGCCCGAACCTCCGTGGCGAACTCCAGGCCAAGCACGCGGAAACCGAGCTGGCGCTGCGGTCCGGGGCGGACGTCGTGTTCCAGGCCACCTTCTTCGATGGCGAATTCCTGGGCTACGCCGACTTCCTGGTAAACGAGGCCGCAGGCACCAAGAACCCGGGCCGCTACGAGGTGTGGGACACCAAGCTGGCCCGGCACGCCAAGGTGGGCGCCCTGCTGCAGCTCGCCGCCTACGGCGACCAACTCCTGGGAATGGGCCTGGAGCCCTCCCCCGTCGCCACCCTGGTGCTGGGCACCAGGGTCGGTGAAGACTGGCTCCGCAGCAGCCATTCCCTTCCGGACCTGCTGCCCGTTTTCCGGGAACGACGCCGGCGCTTCCGCCACCTCACTTCACAACACCGCCAGGCCGATGCACCCGTGGAGTGGCAGCAGCCAGGCATTGTCCACTGCGGCCGCTGCGATTACTGCGGGGAGCAAGTGCAGGTCCACCGCGACCTGCTGATGGTTGCCGGCATGTCCGTGGTGCAGCGCAGGAAGCTCCGCGCCGCCGGCATCACCACCATCGAGCAGCTCGCTGGGATGCCTGCCGGGGAAGCGCAGAACTCGGTGGTCCGGCTCCGCGCCCAGGCCCGCATGCAGCTGGGCCTGGATACACCCGCAGGGTCCCGGACGTTCAGCAAGGACGGCGAGCCGCACACTGTTTCCTATACGGTCCTGCCCGATAACACCATCGGGTCCCTTCCTCCACCCAGCCAGGGCGACATCATTTTCGACTTCGAGGGCGATCCGCTGTGGCAGGACCCCGCCACGGGCGTATGGGGCATCGAGTACCTGTTCGGTGTGATCGAGGCGCCGGTGCCCGGCGCCGGCGGTGATCCTGTCTTCCGCCCGTTCTGGGCGCACTCACGGCAGGGGGAACGCCGCGCCTTTCTGGACTTCTTGGAGTACGTGGAGGAACGCCGGGCCCGGTACCCGGACATGCACGTCTACCACTACGCGCCGTACGAGAAAACGGCGCTGCGGAACCTTTCGCTGGCCCACCAGGCAGGTGAGGACACCGTGGATGAGTGGCTGCGGCAGGGCTTGCTGGTGGACCTGTACGCCACGGTGCGGCATTCGCTGCGGATCTCGGAGGCCTCCTACTCCATCAAGAAGCTGGAACCGCTGTACATGGGTGACAACCTGCGTTCCGGGGACGTCAAGGACGCCGGCGCATCCGTGGTGGCCTACGCGGCGTACTGTGCAGCCAGGGACTCCGGCAACCAGGCCGAGGCTGACAGGATCCTCACCTCCATCTCGGACTACAACCGCTACGACTGCCTGTCCACCCTCCGGCTCCGGGACTGGCTCCTGGACATCGGGGGCGGGCCGGCCACGAACGCTGACGATTCGGCCGGGAGCGTCGTGCCAGCCGAAACGGCTGGCCTGCTGGGCGGGCGGGAACACCCTGCGGGACGGGAGCGTACCGCGGCACCTGATGAAACACCGGAGGAAGCCAGGCTCCGCGAGTACCTGGTTGGACTGCCGGACACCCGGCCCTGGACGGACGACGAACGGGCCATCGCCATGGTGGCAGCAGCCACCGGCTATCACCGCCGCGAACGGAAGCAGTTCTGGTGGCAGCACTTCGACCGCGTTGAAGCTCCCCTCGAAAGCTGGTCCGACCAGCGGAACGTCTTCGTTGTGCAGTCCGCCGAGGTCACCTCGGACTGGGCGCTGGCCAAGCCCCGGGAACGGATGCGCACCCGGGTCCTGCGGCTCCGCGGGACCATGACGGAGGGCTCGGATTTCCGGGCTGACTCCAGCTGGTGCCGGCTGTACGACGCACCGGCGCCGGACGGCATGGCTGCCCCCGACGCCGCACCCGGCGCCAGGGCCTACACCTTCGGCACCAGGATCAGCGAGCTGTCACCGGCGCCGGACAACCCCGAACACACCGAGATCATCATTGCGGAACGTGAGTCGGGCAAGGTGGCTGCTTACCCCCACCTCCCCGTGGCCCTGACGGAGGACCAGCCTTTGGCCACCGCCAGCATCGAAGCCGCCATCGCGGAGGTCGCCGGCGCCGTGGGCGCGTCGGTGCCTGCGCTGCCCGCCCATCCCGGCCTGGACATCCTGCGCAAGCAGCCGCCGCGGTTCCGCACACTGCCGGGCCCGGTCGAGGTCGGTCACCGCGACGACGGCTCTGCTGATTACGCCGCCGCAATCGCCGGATCCCTGCGGGACCTTGACCGCTCCTACCTCGCCGTCCAGGGACCTCCGGGAACCGGCAAGACGTTCGTCGGCGCCCACGTCATCGGCCAGCTCGTGGCCGAGGGCTGGAAGATCGGCGTTGTGGCCCAGTCCCACAACGTGGTGGAGAACCTGCTGTGCCGGGCGATCGATACTGGCGGCGTGGATACTGCCATCGTGGGCAAGAAGCTGGCTGCAGCCCACGACGTGCCGTGGAGTTTGACGGCCGACGGCGATGTGGCTCGCCTGCTGTCATCCCCCGGCGGGTGCCTGGTGGGCGGGACGGCGTGGACCATGACCGGCAAGGAGGTCCCGGCCGGCTCACTGGATCTGCTGGTGATCGACGAAGCGGGACAGTTTTCGCTGGCCAACACGCTGGCAGTGTCCCGCGCCGCCAAGAGGCTGCTCCTGCTCGGGGACCCCCAACAACTCCCGCAGGTGACGCAGGGCGCGCACCCCGAGCCGGTGGACGAGTCTGCGCTGGGGTGGCTGGCGGCCGGGCATGCTACCCTCCCCGCACGGCTGGGCTACTTCCTGGCCGACAGCTGGCGGATGCACCCTGAGCTGTGCTCTGCCGTGTCCCGGCTCAGTTACGAAGGGAAGCTCCAGTCGGCACCGGCAGCGTCACTCCGCGAGCTGGAGGGGCTGCCGCCCGGGGTCGAAACCGTCTTCGTGGACCACACCGGCAACACCACAGGTTCCAAGGAGGAAGCGGCCGAGGTGGTCCGGCAGGCCAGGCGGCATCTTGGCCTGAAATGGGTTCCGGGTGCCGGCAGCGACGCACGTCCGCTGGAGCAGCAGGACCTGCTGGTGGTGGCCGCGTACAACGCCCAGGTGCACCTGATCCGGAAAGCGCTGGAAGAAGCCGGCCTTCCCGATATTCGGGTAGGAACGGTGGACAAGTTCCAGGGCCAGGAGGCGCCGGTGGTGCTGGTCTCCATGGCGTGTTCGGCCGTGGCTGAGGCTCCCCGCGGCGCCGAGTTCCTGCTGAACCGGAACCGGATCAACGTGGCGGTATCGAGGGGGCAGTGGCGGGCGGTCATCATCCGCTCCCCCGAACTCACCAGCTACATGCCGCACAAACCTGCGGCTTTGGAGGAGCTGGGTGCGTTCATCGGCCTGAGCCCGCGGGAGTAGCGCATCAGCGGGCGTTAAATCCGCGGAAGCGTCCCTCCGCTGCGGACAGCTCGTTGTCCACCCGCTCCACCCTCCCCGGGGTTCGGCCGGAGTTCAACCAGTCCAGGAGGTCCCGGACCTGCGGCTCGGGCCCTTCGGCAACCACGGCCACCGAACCGTCGTCGAGGTTTTTCACTTCACCGGTCAGGCCCAGTTCCTCGGCTTTGCCCATGGTCCAGAAGCGGAAGCCGACTCCCTGCACCACGCCGAACACGCGCGCGTCCAGCCGGACCGAATCCGATGCCGACCCGTCGTGCCCCGCCATGGTGCCCTCCTCGATGAACAGCCGTCCAACCCAACCAAGTAGCAGTAACTGTCGTTATGAGGCATCAGAACGACAGTTGACGCTACCTGGTTGGGCGGGGACAGGCGTTAGTTGATGGTGATGTCGCGGGTGGCGTGGTTGTAGCGGATGGTGACCGTGCCGCCGTTGTGGTGCAGCTCGTGGTTGGGGCCATCGAACGCGCCGTAGGCACCGTAGTTCTCGTCCCAGGAGCGGTTCAGCGCAATCTTGAAAGTGTAGAAGCCGGCGGGCAGTTCGGCGCTCTTCTTCCAAAGCTGGTCCAGGAAGTCGAACTCCATCTGGGCTTCGTCGTACTGCGGGGCCCAGTTCTCCGGCGCACCCAGGATGGTGTTGAAGTCGCCGGCCACAGCCACGGCTTCGGGCTGCGGGTGGGTCTCGACGTCCGGGCCCTCGAACGGCTCGGCGGCGGCATCGGCGGCCGTATCCTTGGCGGGAGCCTTGGTCTTGCGGACGGCCTTGACCACCGGCTCGACGGCGTCCTCGAGTACCTTGGCTGCCTTGCCCACGGCGGCGGCTGCCTTCTTGGCGGGAGTCTTGCGGGCCGTCTTCTTGACGGTTTCTTCCTTGGCCGGAACCTCCAGCGTGGCCGCGGCAGCGGAGACCGGCCGGACGAACCCTGCGGGAGCGGTGGGGACCGGGGTGTCGGCAGGAACGGGAGTGCCGGCGTCGAGCGCGGTGGCGAAGGACACCGGGTCGGGGTAGGCAACGGTGGCGCGCATGCCGTCCTCGGTGATGGTCCAGCCGGAGCGGCCCTTCACCAGCCAGCCGGCCTTGACCAGCTTGGCGGTTGCCGAGGTGAGCGTCTTGTGTCCGCGGGGAATGCCGCCGCTGAGCAGTTCCGCCTCGTGCTCGTTGAACGGCACGCGGGCCGTCGCTTCCGCGAGGACCTGGCCCGCGTTCAGTGCATCGCCTGACCACACGCCTTCGGTCAGGACATCCAGAACGGTCTTGAGTCGAAGGAAGGTGTTTTCTGCGGTGGACTTGGCCATGATTCCCCTTTTATGAAAGCGATCGGTCTTAGGCATCTTGCCAACTGCCGATTAAATCGCGCGACTTTAATTGGTTAACTCTGCGTGTCGTGACCGACTATGAAGCGGATATCACCACAAGTGAGGCGGAGGTCTCGGGTAAGGGCTGACTGCACAACCCTCTCAGCGCTGGTACGGGTGCCGCCCTGCACTCCCCAGACACGCCTGCGGCACCCAGTTTAGCGGCACAATGGCGCACTTGTTGCCTCGGACACAGGACGGTCAGGGCGTGACGTCCTGGCCGTTCAGTTCCGCCAGCAGCTCGGCCTTCCGTTCTTCCGACGCAAAGGACGAGTGGATGGAGTTCGCGGCCAGGCGCGCCTTGTCGAATTCTGACAGCTCGAACACCGCCGAGAGCTGGGCAAAGTTGTCGTTCACGTAACCTCCGAAGTAGGCGGGGTCGTCGGAGTTGACGGACACGTTGAGCCCGGCGGCGAGCATGGCCGGCAGCGGGTGGTCCGCCAAAGTATCGACGGCGCGGAGCCTCACGTTGGACAGCGGGCACACGGTGAGCGGGATCCGCGCATCCACCAGGCGCTCCACCAGTTCCGGATCCTCCATGCAGCGGATGCCGTGGTCGATGCGCTCCACACCGAGGACGTCCAGCGCCTCGGTGATGTACGACGCCGGGCCCTCCTCGCCTGCATGGGCCGTCAGCCGCAGGCCTGCTTCGCGAGCCTTTGCATAAAGCCGTTCAAATTTCGCCGGCGGGTTCCCGACCTCCGCCGAATCAAGTCCGATGGCCCCGATGGGCGCATCCATGGCCAGCAGGCCGTCCAGGACCTCCAGGGCCGAGTCCTCCGGAAGGTCACGCAGGAAGGCCGCGATCAGCATGGTGGACATGCCAAAATCCTCCTGCGACGTGGCCAGCACCGATGCCACCCCGTTGACGCAGGTTTCCAGTGAAATTCCGCGTGAAAGGTGCGCCTGCGGGTCCATCATGATTTCTGCGTGGCGCACCCCGGCAGCAGCTGCCCGTTCCAGATAGGAGTGCGTCATCGCCGCGAAGTCCTCTTCTGTCTGCAGCACCGCCATATTGGCGTAGTACAGGTCCAGGAAGGACTGCAGGTCGGTGAACTCGTACCTTTCCCGGAGTTCGTCCAGTCCGGAATACGGCAGCTCGATGCCGTTGCGCTCCGCCAGGGCGAAGATCAGGTCCGGCTGCAGGGTCCCTTCGATGTGCAGGTGCAGTTCGGCCACGGGAAGGACGCGGGCCGGGACGGCAGGCTCGGTTTCATCCGCTTCAATGTCAGGCACGGCGCTGCCGGCCGCAAAGTTTTCCATCGGGTCAGGATAATGCCCTGCGGCGGATTCGCCACTAGAGTCGAGCGAATGCAGAACGCCACGCACGCTGATGACCTGCAGTACCCGGCTCCCACCTCCGCGGACGACGGCTTTGTCCGGGTCCGCGGCGCCCGCGAAAACAACCTTCGCAACGTGGACGTGGACGTCCCGCGCGATGCGATCGTCGCGTTCACGGGAGTCTCCGGGTCCGGCAAGTCATCGTTGGCTTTCGGCACCATCTATGCCGAGGCGCAACGCCGCTACTTCGAGTCCGTGGCCCCGTATGCCCGGCGCCTGATCCAGCAGGGCCACAATCCCAAGGTGGAGCTGATCACGGGGCTGCCTCCCGCCGTCGCACTTCAACAGCGCCGCGGCGCCCCCAGCAGCAGGTCCACCGTCGGCACCGTCACCACGCTCTCAAACTCCCTGCGCATGCTCTTCTCCCGCGCCGGGACCTACCCGTCCGGCAGCACCCAGCTGGACTCGGACGCCTTCTCTCCCAACACCGCAGCCGGTGCATGCCGGGAATGCCACGGCCTGGGCGTCGCGCACACCGTTACGGAATCGTCGCTGGTTCCGGACCCGTCGCTGAGCATCCGTGACGGCGCCATCGCGGCCTGGCCCGGTGCGTGGCAGGGGAAAAACCTGCGGGACATCCTCACCCACCTGGGCTACGACGTCGACGTCCCGTGGCGCAAGCTTCCCAAGAAGCAACGGGACTGGATCCTCTTCACCGAGGAACAGCCCGTAGTGGAGGTGACTCCGCAGCGAGACAGGGTGGCCAAACCGTACAAGGGGCGGTTCTGGAGCGCCCGCAGCTACGTCCTGCATACCCTGGCGGATTCCCAGAGCGCGTCCATGCGGGAACGCGTCCTGGCGTACATGGAGTCAGGCCCGTGCCCGCTCTGTTCAGGCACGGGACTGACGCCGGAGGCGCTTGCCGTCACGTTCGCGGGCAGGACCATTGCGGAGCTCAACCGACTCCCGATGGCGGAGCTTGCGGACATCGTGCGGCCCACCGCTGAACTGAACGACGCCGGCACGGCCTCCCGCACGCAGCTTTCCGGGGAGTCCAACGAGGTAGCCGTAGCCATCACCCGGGACCTCCTGCAGCGCCTCACGGTCCTCGTGGACCTCGGTCTCGGATACCTCGCGCTGGGCCGTGCCACGCCCACCCTCTCACCGGGAGAGATGCAGCGGCTCCGGATTGCGACGCAGCTTCGGTCCGGTCTGTTCGGGGTGATCTACGTATTGGACGAGCCGTCCGCAGGGCTCCATCCCGCCGACGCGGAACCCCTGTTGGACGTGTTGGAGCAGCTGAAAAAGTCCGGCAACTCCGTCTTCGTGGTGGAGCACAACATGGACGTGGTCCGGCGGGCCGACTGGCTGGTGGATGTGGGGCCGCGGGCCGGAGAAGGTGGCGGCGAAGTGCTCTACAGCGGACCCGTGGATGGGCTCGCCGGCATCGAGGCGTCCGTCACCAGGCCGTTCCTGTTCGAGGACGGCCGATTCGTCACGGCGAGCAGCGGAAGGGCCACCGGAAGTGCCGACGGCGGTTCCGGCCGTGTTTCCCGCAGTAGTTCGGAAATCGTTCGGGAGCCCGCAGGGTGGCTGGAGTTGAAGGACGTCCGCCGGCACAACCTGCGGGGGCTGGACGCACGTTTTCCCCTGGGGGTCCTCACGGCGGTCACCGGTGTTTCAGGGTCCGGGAAGTCCACTCTTGTTGGACGGGCGCTTGCCGGGCTGGTGGGCTCCGGCCTCAAAACCCCGCTGGAACAGGATGCAGCAGCGGAGCCCGCCGCCACGGGTAGCGTTACGGGGGGTGAACGCATCGACCGCCTGGTCACTGTGGACCAGAAGCCGATTGGGCGTACCCCGCGCTCCAACCTGGCAACGTACACCGGGCTTTTTGACGCTGTCCGCAAGGAATTTGCCGCGACCGGCCAGGCCAGGGAACGTGGCTTCGGCGCCGGCAGGTTCTCCTTCAACGTGGCAGGCGGGCGCTGCGAAACCTGCCAGGGCGAAGGGTTTGTCGCCGTCGAACTGCTCTTCCTGCCTGGCAGCTACGGCCCGTGCCCGGAGTGCGGCGGATCCCGCTACAACCCTGAGACGCTGGAGGTGCAGTACCGCGGCAGGAACGTGGCCGACGTGCTGGCCATGACCGTGGACGTCGCTGCGGAGTACCTGGCCGACGTACCGGCTGCGGCGCGGAGCCTGAAAAGCCTCCAGGACGTGGGACTTGGGTACCTGCGGCTAGGGCAGCCTGCCACCGAACTCTCAGGTGGTGAAGCCCAGCGCATCAAACTCGCCACCGAACTGCAGCGGGCGCAGCGCGGGCACACCCTGTACCTGCTGGATGAGCCCACCACCGGCCTGCATCCCGCCGATGTACAGCTGCTGATGGCACAGCTGCACGGCCTGGTGGACGCGGGCAACTCCGTGGTGGTTGTTGAGCACGACATGTCAGTGGTGGCAGGGGCCGATTGGGTCATCGATTTGGGCCCCTCCGGCGGCGACAAGGGTGGGCTCATCGTGGCAACCGGGACCCCCGAAAGTGTGGCGCGTTCGGGCGGCAGCCGGACCGCCCCCTACCTCGCGGCTGCCCTCAATCAGGGTTCCACCAGCGAATACTCAGGAAAATCTCGATTTGATAACGCCGCCGTGATGTCCTAGCGTGAAATGCATGCCCGCCAAAGCGGGCGCATGAATGCCCGGTGCTGCCTCCACCAGAACTGCCCAGCGGCAGCCACCGAAGTTGACCTCTATTTGTCAGGGGCGGGCAGTGGCGCGACGATCTCCGGGGACGGAACCAGCGCCGGTGGCCTTCAGGAGCATCACCATAATGAAAAACAGAACCTTCCGTACTGCCGCACGCCGTGGAGCTACCGTGGCCGTGATCTCAGCAGCAGGCCTCGCACTTTCCGGCACCGCCGCAAACGCGACCACCAGCACCTCCACGTGGGACGCCCTGGCACAGTGTGAAAGCGGCGGTAACTGGGCAACCAACACCGGAAACGGCTACTCCGGCGGCCTGCAGTTCAGCGCCAGCACCTGGTCCGCATACGGCGGCACCGGTTCACCCGCGGACGCGAGCCGCGAGCAGCAGATTGCCGTCGCCGAGCAGGTCCAGGCTTCGCAGGGCTGGGGAGCATGGCCCTCCTGCTCTGCCCAGCTGGGCCTGAGCGGCGGCGCCACCGGGACTGCGCCCGTTCAGCAGGCCCCCGTCCAGCAGATTCCGGTCCAGCAGGCACCGGTCCAGCAGGTCCAGGGCGCGCCGGTCCAGGCAGCTCCTGTTACCCAGGCACCCGCCGCCAAGCATGCCAAAGCAGTTGCCCTGAGCGGGGAAACCTACACTCTGGAGGCAGGCGACACCCTGAGCATTGTTGCCGAAAAGCTGGGCATCCAAGGCGGCTGGCAGCAACTTGCTGATGCCAACCTGGACACCATCTCCGATCCCAACCTCGTCTTCGAGGGCCAGGTCATCCAGCTTCCGTTATAAAAACTGTGCCGCAGCTGCCCGCCAGCTGCAAAAGCCCTCACGGGCCCTATGAACAGGTCGGCGATAGACAAATTCCGTTGACCAAAAAACGACGCCGGCACGCCCCCACAAGGGGAGTGCCGGCGTCGTTCTTTAATCCAGCCTGCCGTACGTCAACGCACGGCGGGCAAGCCAGCTGTTAGCTGGCGGGAATCTCACGGACGATCCGCACCTTCCAGGCGTGTTCGTCGCTGGTGTCCAGCAGTGCGACGGTGCCATGGGCCAGGTTCAAGGCAACGCGCTTGGCGGCAAGCAGCTCGAGGTAGAGGTGCTCGTTCATCCTGGCGGGGGTGTCGATCATGTACTTCACGGCGTCGCGCACCTTGCGGTAGTTGGCGCTGCGTTCGCGGTGCATGTGCAGTTCAAGGGCGGACTGCTGGCGGAGCCGGGGTTCGTGGCGGTTCAACAGGGTGACGGCGGTGTGCACGCCAACCACGAGTGCAAGCGAAACCACGTAGATCCACCATCCGCTGGACAGCAGGAACAGCGGCAGGTTGCCGATGGCCACGAGTGCGATCACCACACGGAGGGCAGCGATGCGGCGCACAGTCTTGGCGACGGCGGCCACGCCATCACGGAAGCGGTGCTGCTCCTTGCGCGCGGCGGCAGGATCAATGGTGAATTCGTCAAGGACCAGGATGCCCTTTGCTTCCGGACTCAGCATCTGCCCGTAACGGGGCACGCTGGGGGAGGTGATTCCGGTGGTTACTTCGGGTGTTAATGTCATGAGAGGGCTTCCAGAACGCGGGGTGGGTTGCGGACACCTTAGTGGTTTTAACTCCTTTGTGTATGCATAGGTCCACTATCTGGACATCCGGAGCGCCTGGCCTGTGGTCCCCGGCACTGCAATTGGAACATCCGCCGGGTGCCGTCAGACTGAATGGATGCAAACCTTCCTCCCGTACCCTGAATTCCGGCAGAGCGCCGAAGCATTGGACACCGCCCGGCTTGGCAAGCAACGGGTCGAGGCACTCCAGACGCTCCGCGCCCTGGTCATTCCCGGATACGGCTGGCAGACCCACCCGGCAATCCGCATGTGGATGGGCTATGTGCCGGCGCTGACCATGTATGGGCTGGCCATGGTTGACGAATGGACCAAGCGCGGCCACCCGGACAACACCCGGGCCAACATCATGGAGTTCGCCCCGCAGGCGGCACACCCGGATTACGCGGCGAAGATTCCCATGCCGCCGTGGCTCGGCGACCCGGACTTCCACCTCAGCCACCGCTCCAAGCTGGTGCGCAAGGAGCCCAAGTTCTACCGCTCCCTTTTTGCTGATGCGAACCCGGACATGGACTACGTCTGGCCGGAGCCGAAGCACGAGTTCCTGCCGCAGGAGCCAGAGGGTGACATCCTGTGGATCCTGCGCGATCCCCATGACGACGTCGATCCACAGACGTTGACCACAGTGGCCCTTCCGCCCGTGAGCGGCAGCATCGCTGCCGCGGCGGGCATGGGCGACGACTACTCCCCCGTGTATATCGACGACGGGTCCCGCCGCCCCTCGCGCCAGCCCCGGAAGGCGCCGCCCAAGCAGCAGGTGAAGAAGCCCACCCGCAAGCGCCTGGCGCAGGAGGAGGCCTTCTCCACTCTTCCGGGAAAGACGCGCGTAGCGGTCCCGTTCGAGCATGGAGCAAAGTTTGCCGTAGGCCAGGTGGTGGGCCGTCCCATCACCCTGGAGGACGGCAGGTTCGGCCGCAACTTCACCGTTACGGAGATCATCGACCGGTCCGCTTTTGCCTACCCGGCTCTTCTGCAGGATCCCCGCGTGTTCTTCCCGGTGGAAGCCCCGTAGCCGCATGACCATCCTCCTGGCAGGCTGCGGCGACCTCGGAACCGAAGCAGGTCTGCGGTTCGCCGCCTTGGGCCATCACGTGGTGGGCTGGCGCCGCTCACCCGCCAAGCTGCCGCCCGCCATCAAAGGTGTGGCGGCTGACTTGAGCACTCCGAAGCTGCCGCCTGTCCCGGCGGACACCTCCGCCGTCGTTATTGCCGTGGCAGCGGACTCGCCGTCCGAGGACGACTACCGTGGGGCGTACCTTGGCGGGGTAACGCACGTCCTGGACGCTTTGGAGCGCGACGGCGCCAAGCCCCAGCGGGTGCTTTTTGTCTCCTCGACGGCCGTGTACGGGGACGCCGGCGGTGGCTGGGTGGATGAAAGCACTGCACCTGCGCCGGCAGGATTTTCAGGCCGTGTCCTGGTAGAGGCGGAGGAGCTTCTGCGGTCCCGGCTGGCGGGAACGGGCACCACGGCCGTATCGCTCCGGCTGGGCGGCATCTATGGTCCCGGCCGGACCCGCCTGATCGACCAGGTGCGCAGCGGTTCAGCCGTCGTTCCGGAGGACGTGCGCTACACCAACCGCATCCACCGTGACGACGCCGCGGCCGCTATCGTCCACCTGGCCACCATGGCCGCTGAACCCTCGCCGGTTTACGTGGGCGTGGACAACGATCCGGCTGACCTTGGCACGGTATTGCGCTTCCTGGCCGCTGAAGTGGGGCTCAACGAGCCGCCGGTTGGCGATGCCGGACCCGCGCGCGGCGGCAACAAGCGCTGCCGAAACGACCTCCTGCGGAGCACCGGTCTCAGCCTCACCTTCCCGTCGTTCAGGGAAGGCTACCGGGACATCATTGCGGGAAACGGCGTCCGCCACCCGTAGCCAACATCGCCGGGGCTGTTCCACCGTTTAGGCTGACTGCTCAGTGGTTCGGTCAGGGTTTAGCGAAATGTGAGGCAAGAAAACCATGGATTTTCGGCACATCATCGAGACGGTCGGGGAGTTTGTTGATTTCGCCGGAGTCGCTGTCATGGTGATCGGTGCCCTGGTGTCCATTCCGCTTGCTTTCCGGGGATATCAGCCGCGGAAGGTGCGTACCGGTGGGGAGAAGCTGACCTTATACCGGCTGTACCGGCAGCTGTTGGGCAGGTCCATCCTGTTGGGGCTTGAACTGCTGGTGGCCGCCGACATCATCCGAACCGTCGCTGTCACGCCCACCTTCGAAAGCGTTGGAGTTCTGGCGATTATTGTGCTGATCCGGACATTCCTCAGCTTCTCGCTTGAGCTTGAAATCACCGGAAAGTGGCCTTGGCAGAAGGAGTCCGGCGACTCCCGCGATTCTGCCGAAGCGACGGCGGGATAACCGGGGTAAGCAGCGTCTTTTCCGCTTCCAATTTTCCCCTCCTCCCGGTTTTCCACATAGCGGCTTTGGGCCGGATGTTTTGTCAGTGGTCACTGGCAGAGTTGTCCCATGGAGGCCATTGGGGAGCAGTTTGCGGAGT
>NZ_FVZL01000028.1 GCF_900168295.1 Arthrobacter sp. P2b
AGAACAGGTGCTGCGTAGCCGATCGTCGCGAATGAAGGGGTGAGGCCGATGATCAGAGAGCCGAGCGCCATCCCGGAGATGGACAGCGTCAGGATGAGCCGGCGGCCGTAGCGGTCGGCCAGCGGCGAAATGATGATTCCGCTGAGCGGGCGTATAACAAAACCGACCGCATAGGTGAGCAGCGCTGCGACAAGAGACGCAAACGGGTTCTCACTTGGGAATATCTGTCCCGCGAACACTGCTGCCAGCAGCCCGTAGATGTACCAGTCGTACCACTCCACAAAGTGGCCGATCGTTCCGGCCACCATGTTGACGGAGCGCCGGGGCGGCTCGGGCACTTCCGGAAGGCCCGAGCTGTCGAGCGCATCTTTTGAGGTCTTCATTGAACTCTCCATACTTTCACGTTTTGCTGAGGAGGGGTTACGGATTGAACCGGAGGCAATCGGTCCTTCGGCTTGTCACCGGAACGAATAAGATCGATTGCTGAGATCGGTTGCAGAGATCGGTTGCAACAACACTAAGGGCGACGAAAGAGACTTGTCAACGTCTTTTTGTGAGCGGCGTCGCAGGTTCGGGCATTGCCGCCTCCAGGGGAGGGCAAGCCCTTTGTGCAGTGGAGGCAGACGTGTTGCCTCGGTCGATTTAGGGGTGGTAGCGCCCATTCATGCTGCGGGCTGTAAGAACGGCCCGCGAGAAACTGATTAAAATGAGCTGTTCTGGCGGTTGGGCCGTCACCCCTCTGCCGGAAGGGGTGTCTCGTTGTTGAAGTCCAGGTACTGCACACCGGACCACGCGCATTCCAAACTTCCGTAGACGGACCAGTACTCATCCCAATGGGAAAGTTTCCACTGGTCCCGTTCCAAGCCGCGGCGGGTTAGCCGGTCCCGCAGAAGGTCCTGGGGAACCCTCACCCGCACCACCGTGGTCGCAGAAGCTGGCCAATGGAACTTTTCTGCCGCGCGCGTCAGAAAATCCGGTTCATCGAAGTAGGCCCCGAAAGGGGCATCGAGCACGACCGAGCGGCCCAGGCGAAGATTCGCCCCGGCGACGTCCATAAGTGTCTCGTACTCGAGGGGAAGCAGGTTGTCGCGATAGTAGTCGTTGGATTCCCGGTCGGTGGGGTCGTGTCCGGTTGCCTTCAGCGCGAACTCGACGAAGCGTCCGCATACGCGGTCCTTGTCCAGGTATGCCGCGTTGTGTTCCTTTGCTGTTTTCTGCGCGACCGTCGTTTTCCCTGAGCCGGCCGGGCCAATAACGATATAGACGCTGGGGATCGTCATCGGCGGGCCTCTGCCACGGCTGACAGGAACTCCTCGGCGGCTTTGGTGACGAGGGTAAAGTCGCCGTCCGGCTGCCATGCTTTTGTCACGTAGCTGCCGACGCCGACACCTGCTACGCCTGCCGCGAACCATTCGCCGACGTTCTCTACGGTCACGCCGCCTGCCGGCATGATCGGCAGGTGTGCGAGCGGGGCGAGAACGGACTTGGCATAGGGGATTCCGCCGGCTTCGGTGGGGAAGAGCTTGAGGATGTCAGCGCCGGCCTCGGCGGAGTTGACTAGCTCGGTCGGTGTGTAGGCCCCGCTAATAGTGGGTACCTGGTACCGGTTTGCTGTCCGGATCATTGCCGGATTCAGCTGGGGACTCACCAGGAATTCAGCCCCGGCGCGGATGCACTCGTAGGCCGAGTGCTCGTCCAGCACCGTTCCGGCCCCGATCGCTACTCCATTGGCCCCATGCCTGGCGGAGAGGCGGCGGATTACATCGACGGCACCCGGGATCGAAAGTGTGATTTCAAGGGCGCGGAAGCCTCCGGCGATGGCAGCTTCGGCAACGCGTTCTGCCAGGTCAGCGTTCTCGAGGCGGACGATGAGGACGGCGCCGGATTCGTCGATGGTCTGCAGGGTGCGAAGTTTCTTGTACATGGGTGCCTTTCTTGGGGCCCAAGCGTGTTGATGCTCCTTGTTGCCTGGGCCACTGTTGAAGTGTCGTTGACAAACTTTCCCACCATCCATACTGTTATTGCAACCGATCTCAGCAACCGATCTCATACAAGGGGGTATCGCGGTTGACTTACGAACGCACAATCATTCTTGGTGCTTCCCATTGGCACACTCCGCTGTACGCAAATGCCATCGCTGAAGTGCACCAGGTCGTCGGTGTCAGTGACGACGACGTGTCCCTCGTGCAGGGGTTGGCTGATGGCTGGGGAGCGCCGGTGGAAGCTGACTGGCGGAAGCTGGTTGACCTTCCCGATGTTGGCCTTGCCTACGTTTTTGGCCCGCACGATGGTATGGCGGAGAAGTGTCATGCCCTGATCGAACGCGGTATCCCGTTCGTGGTGGAAAAGCCGCTGGGAACGTCCCTTGCCGAACTATCTGCAGTGCGCAAAGCGGCCGATGCAGCCGGTGTGCCCGCCACCGTCCCACTCATCCAGCGGGACGGCCCCACCGACCGGTGGCTCGCCAAAGCCGGCCGGCCGACATATCAGCGGACCTCATTTATTGCCGGACCGCCGTCCCGCTACCTCAATAACGGCAATCCGTGGATGCTGGACCCGGCCAAGGCCGGCGGAGGGTGCCTGGCGAACCTGGGCCCACACTTCGTGGACCTGTTCCTGCAGGGCTGTAACGAGACCTCTGTTCGTGTGCAGTCCCGGCTTTCGTCAACGTTGCACGGCGGAGACGTGGAGGACCACGCCAGTCTCATCATCACTACGCCCGAGGGACGGGAAGCCATCGTGGAGGTCGGATACGCCTTCCCGGGCTCCCCGCTGAAGCGTTACTGCAGCTACACGTCGGTCGGTGAGGCAGGACACGCCTCCGTTGACTCCGATGGTTCTGCCACCTTCACCGCCCTGGACGGGACAAGCGAGTCCGCCACGATCAACGTGGACAGCGACCCGCTCTACGATCCGTTCGTGCGGCGGGTCGCCCAGACGCTGGAAGATGGATTCCAGGGCTTGCCTACGCTGGCCCAGCTCGAAGACGTCATGCGCCCCATTTGGCAGGCCTATGACGACCAGCACGGAGGAAGAGAACATGCCTGATCTGAGTATCGACGTCGTCGCGAAAGCCGCCGGTGTCCACCGGTCCACGGTCTCCCGGGCATTCTCCCGCCCGGAAGCGGTGAAAAGTGAAACCCGCGAGCACATCCTCCGTGTCGCCGAGGGGCTCGGCTACACGATGAGTCCACTGGCCCAGGCGCTCCGCAAAAAGACCAGCACTTTCATCCCGCTGATCGTCCCTGACATCACCAACCCGTTCTTTGCAGAACTTGCCAAGACGATGACGCAAGCGGCGGACGAGCGCGGCTACCAGCTGCTGCTCTGCGTCACCAATGGGGACCCTGCCAAAACTGAGGGATACTTCATCGCCATGCAGGCTATGTATGCCCCCTTCGGGATCGTCGCGCCCTCCACGAAGGTCGACACCGCGGCGCTGAAACGCTTCGATTTCGGCCACAAGGTGGTCGTGATCGACCGGGTGGAAGGCGACGATGCGGTCCCGACAGTCACCGTCGACAGCCGCCGCGGAATCATGCTCGCACTGGACCACCTGCATGCACTGGGGCACACGTCGATCGGCTACGTGTCCGGCATCGCCGGAACGCACACCGCCCAGGACCGGATGGACGCGTACCTGGAGCTGTCCGCCGAGAGCGGCAGCGCACCTGTGGTGCTGGACAGCGGGTCGGATCTGGATGCGGGCACGCGCGGGGCAGAGCATTTCCTCGAGATGGAGAAACCCCCAACGGCCATCATCGCGGCAAACGACATGGTGGCCTTCGCGGTCATCTCCGCCCTCGGCAAAAGCGGAGTGCGCGTACCGGAAGACGTGTCCGTCATCGGTTTCGACGGCCTGGCACTGGGGGCCCGGTTCAACCCTCCCCTGACCACCATCCGGCAACCCATCGCCGACATGGGACACATCGCCATCGAACTGGCCGAGAAGCAGAACATCGATGGCTCCGTGGACCACATCGTCCTCGAACCTGAACTACTGGTCCGTGCCTCCACCTCGGGACCACGCAAGTGACCGCGCAGACTAACGGCGCCCCGGCAGAAACACTGCGGCGGCTGCCGGGGCTCCAGCACACGGACCACGTCGGCCTGACCGTCCCCAACCTCGAGGAGGGCATCCGGTTCTTCGTCGACGTGCTCGGGGCCGAGGAACTTTACCGCTCAGAGCGGGGTCCGGACGAAGAGTTCATGCCCACAAACTTCGACGTCCCGGCAGATGCGAAGCTCACGCTCGCCATGCTGCGCCTGCCCCCGAACCTCAATATTGAACTCTTCGAGTGGAGCAGCGCTGAGCGGCGCGACACCCCGCCACGGCACTGCGATGCCGGCGGACACCACCTGTGCTTCGTCGTGGACGACGTCGACGAAGCGATCGCCGTGCTGCAGGAAACCCCCGGGGTGCGGGTGCTCGGTGAGCGCAAAGAAGTCGCAGGCGACAGCCCGCGCGTAGCCGGCAACCGCTGGACCTACTTCCTCACCCCCTGGGGCCTGCTGATGGAGATCGTCGACCGGTCCCGCGTCGCCGCCCCACCCCGGCTGGTCGGTCCTGCGGACTGGGCAGCAGCTACAAACACTTCCAGAAAGGACAACCAATGATGCGGCTTGCAGGTCACACACTCGGAACCCCGGACCACACGGTTCCCCAAGCACTGGCGCTCTTCAAAGCCGCCGGCCTCGACGCCGCGGAGGTCATCTACCAGGACGACTACCTGTCAGGGTTACCTCTGGGAGACCGGCGCGCCGCGATGGAGGCGTTGAAGGCTTCCGACAGCGAAGGCGTGCCGATCGCAGGTCTTACGCCCTACACGACAGCCATCAACTCCCTCGATGACGTGGAGTGGCGCGGCGCGGTCGATGAATTCCGCGGTGCCATTGAAACCGCGCACATGGTCGGGGCTGACCGGGTCCGTGTCTACGCCGGGTCCTGGCATGCCGGGGACTCCGACCATGCCCGGCGGTGGGCAAGACTCGTGGATGCGCTGCAAACCCTTGCACCGGAAGCTGAACAGGCAGGTGTGCGGCTGTGCGTTGAGAATCACTTCGGCACAATGACCCAGTCCGCGGCCGAGACCGCAGCCCTGGTCCGCGAAGTCGCGCACCCGGCCATCCGCGTTCTATACGATCAAGCGAACCTGACATTCACCCACGACGAAAAGTTCGAACAGGCCCTCGCTGTTCAAGGCGACCTGATCGGCCACGTGCATGTGAAGGACCTTGTCTTCACCGATCCCAACGCAGCGTTCCGCGCAACCGAAACAGCCCGGGTTAACGCTTCCGAGCGGGCCGTACGGTCCCGCGTCGTGGGAAGCGGCGTCGTTCCCTGGCCCCAAATTCTCTCCGGGCTGGTGCAGCACGGCTACGACGACGTGCTCAGCATCGAACTTGAATACCGCTGGCACCGGCAAGACCTTCCCAAGCCCGAGGACGGATTCAGGGAATCAGCCGACGTCCTGCGCGCCATGCTCTCTGACCCCGCCCAAGTAAGGAACGCCCGATGAACACCAACCGCCTCCGCGTCGGCGTCATCGGCGCCGGAAACATCGCAACCATCGCCCAGCTGCCCACACTCGTCCAGCGCGACGACGTTGAGCTGGCCGCCCTGGTGTCCCGCCGTAAGGATCCGGGCAGCCTGGTCCGACGCTGGGGCTTCGGCTCCGCCTACAAGTCCGCCGAGGACATGCTGGATGCGCAGGACCTGGACGCAGTCTTCGTCCTCACACCCCGCTCCGAACACGCCCACGCGGTCCAACTATGCCTCAGCCGCGACGTCGACGTGTTCTGCGAAAAGCCCCTCGCTCCGGCAACCGAAGAAGCCGAGCGTCTGGCCGACCTCGCCGACGAGCGCGGGCGCATCCTGATGGTTGACTTCAACCGCCGCTACGCCCCCGTTTACACCGCCGGCCGTGAGCTGTTTGGCACGAAAGGCGCTACCTTCTGCGTCGCACAAAAGAACCGCCCCGGATCCGAATACCGTGCAACGTTCGAGAACGCCATCCATATGGTCGACCTGCTCCGCTGGTACTGCGGCGGCGAACCAGTGGACGTGGCCGCACACGCCGCCGGTGATGACCCCTGGGAAGAAGACGGCGTCGCAGCCATGATCCGCTTCAGCACCGGCAACACCGGAGTGCTCATCGCAGCCCGGACAGCAGGAGCCTGGAATGAAAAACTCGACGCCTACGGCGACGGCAAGACCGTGGAAGTCAGGGCACCGGAAACCGTCTCGACCACCGTCCGGGGAGTCACCACCTCGCGCGAGCTCAGCGCCGAGGCCTACGGCTGGGCCACAGCAACCGACACGCTCGGCTTCTCCGCCGCCGTCCACCATTTCCTAGACCGGGTCGCCGACAGGGCCCAGCCACTGACCTCCGGTCGCGAAGCCGTCCATACCCAGCGGCTGCTCGACCGGATCCTCGCCGCCTCCGGACTGCCCACAGAAGAACAAGAAGGCCGGCAATGGGCAAGCCACGCCACCAGCGCGAACAACAGCTAGTCAGCACCGGCACGTACGCCACCCTGGACCGGGGGATTGCAGACAACAGGCTTCAACGGTGCGGCAGAAGGTCGGGCACGGAGCGACGCCCACTGAAGCAGCCGCGCCCGGAGCCATGGCACACCCTTTGGGAAACACCTCAAGTAAGGACCTAGAAAGATGAAACGAGCAGACCAAGTCGTTCTGGTGACCGGATCAAGTGGCGGAATCGGCGATGCAGTCGTCAGCGCACTCACAGCCGAAGGGGCCCTCGTCATAGGTGCCGACCGTGGCCTGAAGGAGGGCCAGGAACTGGCCGGCTTCTTGTCATCGAAGTCGTCCAGGTCCGCGTGGCTCCCGATATCTTGCAGGACAGGCTGCGCAGGCGAGGCCTCGAGCGCGACCCTGTCAAGCTCGCACACTGGGACGAGTACTGGGCTGAGCACGGCGACCAAGTCTGCTCCTGGACAGATGTTCCAGTGACGGGGCTGGGTGCACCGCGCAAACGGGCGAACCCGATGATCAGCGGAACGACGACGCTCATCGCGCACCTGGGATATCCCACGCACACGTTCAAGTCGTCTCTGATCTGCAACCCATGGTTTGAAACGCACGCGATCGATGCAGTCGTCGTCCCCATGGGGATCAAACCGGAGGACTACCGCGGCTTCTTCCGCTCCGTCTTCACGCTAACCAACATCCGAGGTGCGCTTGTCACCATGCCGCACAAGGTGGTCACCATGAACCTCGTCGACGAGGTCAGCCCAACTGCCCAGATCGCCGGTGCCACCAATGCCGTCCTCAGGCGAGATGACGGATCACTGTTGGCCGAGCAGTTCGACGGAGCAGGCTTCGTCCGCGGCGCCCTGCGCAAAGGATTCGACCCTCACGGCAAGCGGGCCCTGGTCGTCGGCAACGGCGGCGTGGGCTCGCCGATCGCCGCCTCACTGGCCGGCCTCGGACTTGCCGGCATCGGCTTGTTCGACCCTGATACAGGTGCCTCCGATGGGCTCGCCCAGCGCATCAGCGCGCACTACCCTGACGTGCAGATCGCCGTGGGGTCCAATGATCCCGAGGGCTACGACCTGATCGTCAACGCCACCCCGCTCGGCATGAGGGACGGTGACCCCATGCCTGTCGACATCGACCGGATCACCCCCGGCTCCTATGTCGGGGACGTCGTGCTGAAGGCCGGAATGACCCCATTCCTGCAGGCCGCCAAGCAGAAGGGATGCACAGTTCAGGTGGGCAGCGACATGCTGTTCGAGATGATCCCCGCTTACCTCGAGTTCTTCGGATTCGGCACTGCGACAGCCGAAGAACTGCGCACAACAGCGCAATTGCCCTTATGAAGAAAGGCTTCCGTGACGATGAGGTGGTTGTGAGTCGACCCAAGGCATCCCTCAACGATAAAGATCCTTTGCGGCATGACCGCGCGAAGCCGGCCTCGGTTGGCCACCCCGATAGTGGTGGCTTACTCCGTTCGGGCGATCGTCCTTATTTGCATTTCTCGGAGGGGGCACGCGCCGCTCTCACGCGCTGGTATCAGAATAGAGCGAAATTCCGCTTCCCTGACAGTGGCTCCATGATGTTCTCAGAATCCACCCTGACCAGTCACCGGAAGTTCGAAACACGGAAAGTCCATGGAGTTGCACACCTTATGAAGTCCATTTCGGGCAGTGGGCGACCATGTCACCTGATGTAGCTGGTCGGACGTCGGAGAACAACCCAGAGCTCCACCCCACAGGCCGAGTCCTCCCACGTCAGGCCGCTCCGACGTCAGGTTTGGTTGTGCCCTTTATGGACGAACGTCACGGCCAGCGTAGGTGTCTCCCGCCTTTCCGCGTTCGGGTCCTACCGCGGGAAACGCCGTACGGAGATCGCCCGGGGCCAGCAGTTCAAGAAACTCAACTTCCATGCGTGACAAACCCACTTTGCAATGTAAGTTCCTTCCGTACACGGGGTCCGCTTTAGACGGCTGCGGCGGCCTTCAGCGGGACGGGCACGAGTTCCTGGAGCTCCTCCAGGGTGCAGCCGAAGGTTTCGCGGACCTGGACGCCGTCAGGACCGGTGAGGAAGACGGCTTTGTCCGTGTACACGCGGGTGACGCAGCCGACGCCGGTGAGCGGGTAGGTGCAGGAGTCCACGATCTTAGATGCGCCTTCGCGGGTGAGCAGGGTCATCATGACGAAGACGTCCTTCGCGCCGGTGGCGAGGTCCATGGCCCCTCCGACGGCGGGGATCGCCCCGGGTGCGCCGGTGTGCCAGTTGGCGAGGTCGCCGGTGGCGGAGACCTGGAACGCGCCGAGGACGCAGATGTCCAGGTGCCCGCCGCGCATGATGGCGAACGAGTCCGCGTGGTGGAAGTAGGAGGCACCGGGGAGTTCGGTCACGGGGATCTTGCCGGCATTGATGAGGTCGCCGTCGATCTGGTCGCCTTCGGCTGCAGGGCCCATGCCGAGCATGCCGTTCTCGGTGTGGAGGGTGATGTCCTGTTCCGCCGTGAGGTAGTTGGACACCAGCGTGGGCTGGCCAATACCGAGGTTCACGAAGGAGCCCGGGGCGATGTCCTTGGCCACGAGGCGGGCGAGGTCGTCGCGGCCCATGGGGGTTGCGGAGGTCTGGATGGATGTTGCGGTGCTCATCTCAAGCCACCTTTCCTGCTGCAGCGGCCGCGGGTACCCGGACCACCGTGTTGACGTAGATCCCGGGAGTCACCACGTTTTCCGGGTCCAGCGAGCCGGTGGGCACCACGTCGGAGACCTGCACGATGGTGTGCTTCGCCGCGGCGGCCATGATTGGGCCGAAGTTCCGGGCCGTCTTGCGGTAGACGAGGTTGCCTTTGCCGTCGGCTTTGAGGGCCTTGACCAGGGCGACGTCGGCGTGGATGGGCGTCTCGAACACCTGGCCGCGGCCGTCGATGATCCGGGTTTCCTTGCCTTCGGCCAGCATGGTGCCGTAGCCGGTGGGGGTGAAGAACCCGCCGATCCCGGCGCCGGCCGCGCGGATGCGCTCGGCCAGGTTGCCCTGCGGCACCAGCTCCAGCTCGATTTCGCCGGCCTTGTATTTGGCGTCGAAGTGCCACGAATCTGACTGCCGCGGGAAGGAGCAGATCATCTTCCGTACCCGGCCTTCCTTGATCAGCAGTGCCAGGCCCTGGTCGCCCTGGCCGGCGTTGTTGTTCACCACAGTCAGGTCCGTTGCCCCGCACTCGAGCAGCGCGTCGATCAGTTCGAACGGCTGCCCGGCGTTGCCGAACCCGCCGATCATCACGGTGGAACCGTCCTTGATGCCGGACACCGCCTCCTGGACGAAATCAACAAAAGTCAGCATGTCCTAGCCCTTCCCTGTGCTGGCGCCTGCGGAGGTGGTAACGTTTTCGAGCACCACGGCCAGGCCCTGCCCAACGCCGATGCAGATCGCCGCGACACCCCAGCGGTCCCCGGAGGCCTGGAGGGACCGGGCGAGGGTGCCGAGGATCCGGGTTCCGGAGGCGCCGAGGGGGTGGCCCATCGCGATGGCGCCGCCGTGACGGTTCACGATTGACGGATCGATGCCCCAGGCGTTGATGCAGGCCAGGGACTGCGCGGCAAAGGCTTCGTTAAGTTCGACGGCGCCCACCTGGTCCCAGCCAATGCTTGCCTTGGCGAGCGCTTTATTCGCTGCCTCCACCGGGGCGTACCCGAAAAACTGCGGATCGTTCGCGTGCGCACCCCGCCCGGCGATGCGGGCCAAAGGGTCCAGGCCCAGCAGCCCGGCGGCAGCCTCGGACCCGATCCAGGCCGCGGAGGCGCCGTCGGACAGCGGGGACGCGTTGCCCGCCGTGACGGTGCCGCCTGCTCCGGCGCCCTCGGGCTCGTAACGGAACACGGTCTTCAAGGCGGCGAGCTTCTCGGCGGTGGAGCCGGGACGGATGCCCTCGTCCCGGACCAGGTCGGTGCCGGGCACCGGTGCCACGAGGTTGTCGTAGAACCCCTCGTCCCACGCCGCGGCGGACAGGTTGTGTGATTTCGCGGCGAACTCGTCCTGGGCCTGCCGGGTGACCTTGTACTTCTCGCGGAGCCGTTCGGTGGCCTCACCCAGGGAAATGGTCCACTCCTTCGGCATGGCCTTGTTCACCAGCCGCCAGCCCAGCGTCGTGGAAGCCAGGGCCAGGTCCCCGGCCGGGTACGGCTTCTCCGTCTTCGGCAGCACCCAGGGGGCGCGGGACATCGATTCCGCCCCGCCCACCAGCATCAACTCGGCGTCCCCGGCGTTGATCTGCCGCGAGGCGATAATCGCCGCGTCCAGGGACGACCCGCAGAGCCGGTTCACCGTGGTCCCCGGAATCGAGACCGGCAAACCGGCGAGCAGTGTGCCCATCCGGGCGATGTTCCGGTTCTCCTCGCCGGCGCCGTTGGCGTTGCCGAAGACCACCTCATCGATCCGCTCCGGATCCAATGCCGGGGCCCGCTTCACGGACTCCCTGATCACATGCGCGGCAAGGTCATCCGGGCGGACGGCAGCGAGGCCGGAACCGAATTTCCCGAAAGGGGTGCGCACGGCGTCGTACACAAAAGCCTGATTCATGGTTCTTCCTTTGTTGACGCGAACAGTGGTTTAGGGGTTTAGGCTGCCGCAGGTTTACGGGGAGTCGGCTGGTACGCCAGGAACTTCCAGGTCTCACCCTCTTTGATCCATACCGAGAGTGCGCTGTTGGCAAGTGTTTTCTGGGTTCCGTTGACGGTGAGGTCCGCGTTCATTTGCCCCAGTACAAGTGCGGTGTCCCCAATTAGGACGATGTCTTCTATGGGGTGGTCGATCCGGTGGTACCTGTAGAAGCCTTTGCGAAGCTTCTCCAGGTAACTGCTCAGCGTGTCACGGTCACCCAGTGAATGGGTGTACACCAGACGGTGGTGGCACAGGTCTTCGAACGCGTCGTAGTCACCGTCGACTACAGCTTGATAGCGCTTTGCTTCCAAAGTTTCGATTTTGTTTTTCTCGGCTGCAGTGACGTTATCCACGGAGCACTCTCCTTGCTTAAATGTTGGGGACGATCGGACGCCACGAGTCGGAGCCGGCCCTGCTGCCCAGGCCGAACGTTGCTTCTTCACGACGTTGGGCCGGGCCGGGTGCCGGCGAAGGCAATCTTGGGCTGCTAATCTGGCCGATCCTGATTCAAAGGTAAATGACGGCTGGCATCCCGTCAACTAATAGTTGACAGCGTGCGCTGAACGGGCGGCGCTCCGGAACCCAATTCCCTCACTTCATCGTCGATGAGCAAGCAGATTCTGCAAGATCTCGCGGGTTTAACACCTTCTAAATGCTCGCTGCATCGCACTTCCGCGGGCGAGTTTGGGTTTACACGTGAGGGGGGCAGTTGTCACCTTCTACTTGACATTTGTGTGTTGGATCACTTAGCGTCGTCCTGGAACCAATAAAACCGGAATGAGGTTAACGTGGTCCTTAATACCGAGGTCCTGCTTGTCTGTAAACAGGATCAGCAAAGCTTCGGCGGGGGGAATGCGCTCGACCAAGTTTCTGTGACCAGCGTGGATGCCCATTTCGCGGAGCAGCAGCTGGCGTCCTATGCATCCTCCAAGGCTGCCGCCACCGGAGCTGTCCGTGCAATCGCCCTGGACTATGCCCACGCGGGTATGCAGTTTAAACTTCTGGCCCCGGGACCGATACGGGGCCGGACTGTTTTGAACGGCATCTGGCCTCGGCCCCAGCGACCCGGAAATATTACCTGGCCACCGGACAGGCCAGGCAGCCCCCGGACGCATCACCGAAGCGGACGAAGTTACCCACTCGGCACTGTTCCTACTCTCTAAGGAGTCATCAGTAGTCTTCGGCACCACATTCATCGCCGACGGGGCCTGAGGACAGGTTTCGATTTCAGGACCGGGACCGAGGGTTCCTCCTGCCCACCACAACTAAGCACTGCAATAGCGCACCCGAAAGGTACATCTCATGGAACTGGAACTGACCGGCAAGAAGGCCATCGTGACAGGTGCCGCCCAGGGCATCGGGCGAGCGACCGCTCTTCTGCTGACCGCCGAAGGGGCTACTGTGGCAGCCCTGGACATCGACAAATTGGCTCTCACCGAGCTCGAAGAATTGGCGGCGGACAATCCAGGCCGGATTGTCCCGTCCGTCGTGGACTTCACCAACGGGCAGGCCACGACCAACGCCGTCGCTGAGGCCATCAGCCAGCTCGGCGGCCTCGACCTGTTGATCAACAACGTTGGATCCGGGGCGGTCCGGACCTTCGAGCAGATCTCAGATGAAGACTGGCAGCGGACGATGGAGCTGAACTTTATGAGCTACGTGCGGACCATCCGCGCCGCACTGCCTTCACTCCGCGAATCGTCGGCGCCCTGCATCGTGAACAATGCATCTGATCTGGCCCGCCAGCCCGAAGCGCAGCCTGTTGACTACTCGGCAAGTAAGGCGGCAGTGCTGGCGCTGACGAAGTCCATTGCCCGCGCCGAGGGTCCCAAGATTCGGGTCAACGCCGTGGCACCAGGCCCCATCTGGACGCCGTTCTGGACCAAGCCCGGCGGGTTCGCAGACACGCTCGCCACCGTGCACGGCATGGACCCACAGGCGGCTGTCGAACACGAAATGAAGCTCCGCCAGCTTCCCTTGGAACGGCTTGGCACCCCGGAGGAAGTAGCCCGCATTATCGCGTTGCTCTGCAGCCCGGTCACCAGCTTCGTCACTGGCTCCGTGTGGGGCGTAGACGGCGGCAGCATCCGTGGACTCATCTAAGCTCCAGCCTGCCCAGGGCCGGAAGGAGCATCTCGTGCCCGATCGCCATTCAGACGAACAGCACATCCTGTCCCTGGAAGATCTTCGATACGAGGCCGTGCTCAGCTCAGATTTTGATGCCTTCGCGGAGCTCTGCCACGAGGAGCTCGTCTATGCGCATTCGAACGGCGAACGCGATGATCTGCGCGGCTACGTGGACAAGTGCCGGCAGGGCGTGTACGTCTACCACCGGATCGATCATCCTGTCGATCAGGTAAAGATACTCGGCGATATAGCCCTCGTCCTGGGTGAGATGCAGGCCGAACTGACCATCCGGGGGACGCGTACAGAACTGGACAACAGCGCCTTGGCCGTGTGGATCCGTGTGGGTACATCCTGGAAGCTGCTGGCCTACCAGCCGACACCGAAGCCCGTGAAGGCTGCCCTCGGGCAGAGAGGCCCAACCGCCTCAGCGGGCTCAACACCCTAGAGGGCTCCAGAACCGCAAAGCAGAAGAGTGCCGGCGACACCTGTCGCCGGCACTTTTTGCGTCTACCATCCGTCTGCATCCGCCCATACGAGTTGGCATCTCAGTTTGTACTCTCAAGGTTGACACACTCATGAAAGGGCTTTCTGCGCCGACGACACGCCCTGCCACTTAATGAAGAGGCGATAAGAAGGAGAAATTAGGCGTGTGAGTGTTCAACCGCAGCTGATTCCTCGCCGTTCGACGCACCGGCCCTTGCCAGATCAAGGGGATGGGCGAAGCCTTGACGACCGACGACGGCCCAGATGGCGACACAGTCTTCGCCAGAGGTGTTGCTGAGACGGTGCGGGACGTTCGAATCAAAATTCATGCTGTCGCCAGGCCCGAGAACATCGCTGTCGAAGGCGACCTGGACATTTAGTTGGCCGGAAAGGATGTGGATGTACTCCCACCCTGGGTGACGCATCAGGTCGCCGGCGGCGCAGGACTCGCTCCCGGGAGTGTAGGTAACCCGCAGAAACTCGACCAGCGGGTCTGCCCGTTCCGTGAGCCGCTCCCAGCGGACGCCTCCCATGTTGATCTCGGGACGGTCCCCGGCCCTTTGGACTCCTGGGAGCGCTGAACCTGCAGAAGCGGTGAAGGCCGAATGGCTGGCCAGCCCGGTAACCGCGGCCCCATTACCGGTCGTGCCATTTGCTTGCGGCGCGGGGGAGTGCTCACCACTCATCAGCGTGTCCAGTGAAAGCCCCAGCTCCGAAACGATGGTGTACAAGGTCCCAATGGAAGGGACAGCACGGCCCAGCTCAACCTGCGACATAAAACTTGCCGAGATTCCTACTCGGCGGGACAGCTCCCTCAGGGAAATCTTCCGCTTCGTCCTGGCGGCCCGGAGCTGGCTGCCCAGTTGGGCGCGACCCTCTTCCGTAACCGCTGCAGTGTCCTGAATGCTCATCCTCGGCCTTTCCGACGGTCCTGCCCGGCGCGCGGGCAGGACCGCTGATTTGACTGTCCACTCCAGTCGGGAAGCCCGCCAGAGATGTACAGTGTGCGCGGACACCAGTCTAGCTTCTCTACCCGATTATTGCTCAGACTTCACAATCGATCAGCAAAAACAGCCACGTCTTCCCGTTATTCATCGCGGTGTAAAGCGGAATGTGCTGTATTACTTGACAGTGTGGGGTGTGTCACTTTACATTTGAAGGGTGATAAAGCCGCGAAGCTGGTGCCTATGGGGATCTCCCAACCAGCCGGGCGCATCAGCCGAAGCTTTCGGAAGCTCCCGAACTCGAAGCGAGGACGGACAGCACCGGAGCCAGAGTTCCACTGTGTATATCTACCTTCTAACTAGGAGCAAATGATGGTGCAGGATCGCAAAGGCGCCTCCGCATTCAAACTGAGCCGCCGCCACATCGGTGTAGCTGTGCTCACCGGCGCCACCTTGGCGCTCTCCGCCTGTGCCGGGGGTGCGTCATCCGGAAGTAGCGACGCGCCTACCGTTGGCTTCTCGGCCGGCGTCCTGGACAACCCGTTCACGGCAGGTCTCGTGGACTCGGTCGTCACCGAAGCCAACTCGAACGGATTCAACATGCTTCCGGCTTCCAATGCCGAAGGTGACCCCGCCAAGCAGGTGACCGACTTCAACACCCTGATTTCCCAGGGCGTGAAAGGCCTGGTGACCATTCCAAGGGACAGTGACGCCATTATTCCGGCCATTGAGGCTGCAAACGCCGCAAACATCCCTGTCGTGACTGTCGACACCGCAGCCAACGGCGGCAAGATCTACATGAACGTCAGGGCGGACAATGTTGCCATGGGCACCAGTGTTTGCGAACAGATCGGCAAACTGACCGGAGGCAAGGGAACGGTCCTGGAACTGCACGGCGCACTGTCTACCACTTCCGGGTTTGACCGCAACAAGGGCTTCAGCGACTGCATGCAGTCCAGGTTTCCGGACGTTGAAATCATCCGCAAGGACACCAACTGGGAGTCTGCCAAGGCTGTGGAGAACGCCCAGACTGTTCTGAGCACCTCCAAGATCGATGCAGTGTTCCTCGCCAGCGACTCCGTCATGCTCTCGGGCGTGCAGACCGTGATGGAAGGCCAGGGCAAGTGGGCCCCCGCAGGACAGCCCGGGCACGTTCCGCTGGTGACAATTGACGGTTCGAAGGGTTCCCTGGACGCCATCCGCTCGGGGCACGTTGACGCCGTCATTTCCCAGCCCGTGGACCTCTACGGCAAATACGGTGTCCAGTACCTCAAGGACGCCATCGCCGGCAAGGAATACAAGGTCGGTCCGTCTGAACACGGCAGCGAAATCGTCGAGTACAAGGGCAACCTTGCCGACATGCTTCCGTCCCCCGTCATCACCACAGACAACGTTGATGACGAGAACCTCTGGGGCAACAAGAAGTAGCTCCCTTGTCCGGCCCAGCAGGGCCAGGGGAAAGACTGAATTTCAGAAAGGGTGACATCGTGGTCACAGCTAACACCCAAAACGCCATCGAGATCCGTGGGCTCAAGAAGTCCTTCGGATCCACCCAGGCGTTGACTGATGCCAACCTGATCGTCCGTTCAGGCGAATCCCGGGCCCTGCTGGGCCGGAACGGCGCAGGAAAATCTACATTGATTGCGATGCTTACCGGGCTGGTCACTCCAGACTCGGGCAGCATCCACATCCAGGGCGCCAACGGTGAAATCACCGAAGGCCCCGGCTCCGATTCGATCGCCTGTGTGTATCAGAAAAGCACGCTGGTGCCGGAACTGACGGTGGCCGAGAACATCAGCCTCGGAACATACCCACGCAAACGGTGGGGGAGCGTGGACTGGGCCGCCATCCGCAGGACAGCCACGGACCAGCTCAAGGACTGGGGTTACGAGCGCATCGCCGATAAGACCGTCGAAGACCTTGAACCGCTGGAAAAGAAGATCGTGGAAGTATGCCGGGCGCTGTCCCGGGGACCGCGGATCCTCCTTCTGGACGAACCGACGGCCGGCCTGGACGAGGGGGCCTCGCATGAACTCTTCGCCCAGATCGACAGCCTCCGCCAGCGCGGGGTCACCGTGATCTACGTGTCCCATCACTTGGAGGAAATCTTCAAGGTCTGCGACTCTGTCACCATCCTGCGCGACGGACGCGACGTCCTGACCGCACAGACGGCGGACCTCACCGTCAACAAAATCGTGAACGTCATGGCTGGGGTGAGCGAGGAAGAAGCCGCGGCAGCCAAGAAAGGCTCTGTCGCCGCTCACCGCGGCCAAGAGCAACTCGGTGAAACCCGGCTGACCGTCTCGGGGGCCCGCATCGGGCTCCGAGTGCTGGGAGCCAACCTGACCGTCCGCGCCGGTGAATGCGTGGGCCTCACGGGCCTCGACGGGGCAGGTCACGTCCAGCTCGCCCAGGCCATCGCCGGCCAGGTGGCAATCGAACAAGGAACCGTTGAACACAACGGCCACACGCTCGGCCAGGGAAACGTCATCAAGACGATCAATGCAGGTGTGGGCTTCGTCCCCGAAGACCGCCACGTCAACGGCTATGTCCCGGAACTGTCAGTCGAAGAGAACGCCACACTGACCATCGTTGACCGGCTTCGAGGCCCTGGTGGCCTCATCAACTCAAAGCGACGCCGCGAACGCTTCACAGAACTTTCCGGAGCCTGGGCCATCAAATGCGACGGACCGACCCAGGCCGTCGAAGAACTCTCCGGAGGCAACCAACAGAAGGTCGTGCTCGCACGGGCCCTGGCTTCAAACCCGGACACGCTCGTTCTCGTCCACCCCACCGCCGGTGTGGACGTGACGGCCAAGGAATCCATTTACGAGTCGCTCCGGGAACTGCGCGACAGCGGACGGTCCTTGTTGATCGTTTCCACCGATGACACGGATCTGGAAATTTGCGACAGGGTGATCGTCATGTACAAGGGCGAAATCCACGCCGAACTCAACGCGGGCTACGAAGAGTGGGAACTCGTAGGCGCCATCCAAGGGGCGGAGGCAGCTGCATGAAAACGTCTGCCCAGCCCCTGCAGCCCACGCCCACAGAGCCAAAGAACCAAGGAGAACGTCCAATGTCCACGCATACCCCAACCGTTGCGGGTACGCCGACCAGCCGCCGGCCCCTCAACATCATTGATCAAGCCCGCTCGTCCGGCTGGGCCCGTGAGCTCGCGCTGCTGCCCGCCATTATTTTGGCGATGGTGATTGGGGCCATCCTCTCCCCGCAGTTCCTCACGGCGAACAATCTCCTGAACAACGTCCTCGTCACCTCCGCTGTGCTTGGAATTGTCGTGATCGCTGAAAGCATCATCCTGATCTCCGGGTACTTCGATCTTTCTCTCGAATCCGTCGTGGGCCTGGCACCGATGCTTGCAGTGTGGCTGGTGCTTCCCGCGGCTGTCGGCGGCTCTGGATGGGGCTGGTCGCCATGGGCAGCTATTGGAGTGATGTTTGCCCTGAGCATCGTCATCGGACTCATGAACGGCTTCCTCGTCGGCAAGCTGAAGCTCAACGCCTTCATCGTCACCCTCGCCATGCTCACCCTCCTCCGCGGCCTGACCATGGGCCTGTCCGGCGGCAAGACCCTTTCCGGGCTGCCCGCTGAGTTCCTTGCCCTCGGCAACACCAAGTGGCTGGGCATCTCCATCCAGATCTGGCTCTTCGCGATCTTCCTGGTCGCCGCAGCAGTCTTCATGCGCAGCCACCCGGTAGGCCGCAAGCTCTACGCCATGGGCGGCAACAACGCCGCCGCGGCCGCAGCAGGTATCAAGACGCTGCGTCTGACCATCGGAGTCTTCGTCGCCGGCGCCATTATTTCAGCGTTCGCCGGCCTCATGCTCACCGGCCGTATCGCCTCCGTGACCGCCAACCAGGGCGACGGCCTCATCTTCACCGTCTTCGCCGCGGCCGTCATCGGTGGCATCAGCCTCAACGGTGGCAAGGGCTCCATGATCGGCGCCCTCAGTGGCGTGCTGCTGCTGGGCATCATCCAAAACATCCTTGTCCTGTCCCAGGTTCCCTCGTTCTGGATCCAGGCGATCTACGGTCTGATCATCCTCAGCGCCCTGATCTTCAACTACCTGGCCGGCTCCCGGCGTACCCGCCGCGTCGTCTAACCCATCCCGCTACCCCTGAAAGCTAAGGAGCGCACACCGTGAGTTCACCATCCTTTGACGGGAAGGTCGCCATTGTCACCGGTGCGGCCAGTGGCATCGGCCACGCCACAGCAACGGCACTGGCTGCACAGGGTGCGACCGTCTACGGAGCTGACATAGCTGCCCCCGCAGACGGCGCAGCCGACAAGGCCGTTCATTGGCGGCGCCTCGACGTCGCCGAGGAAGATGGTTGGAAGGCCCTCACGGAAGAAGTGCTCCAGGCCCACGGCCGGATCGACGTCCTGGTCAACAACGCAGGTTTGGTCGGATCCTACGATTCGATAACAGACATCGACATCCAGGACTGGCACCGGATCATCTCCATCAATCAGACCGGTGTTTTCCTGGGCATGCGCTCAGTAGTCCCGGCCATGCTGTCCCGGGGATCCGGAGCGATCGTCAACGTTTCATCGATTTGGGGACTTGTCGGAGCAGCCGGCGTCGCCGCCTACCAGGCTTCGAAGGGTGCCGTGACAGTGATGACGAAGAACGCCTCCGCCACTTGGGCAGCCCAAGGAATCCGCGTCAATTCGGTCCACCCCGGGCTGATCACAACGCCGTTGACGGAAAACCAGGATCAAGCCATCTCCGATGATCTGATTGCCAGGACCCCGATGCACAGGGCAGGGCAGGCCAGCGAAGTCGCCGACGCCATCGTCTACCTCGCCTCGGATAAGGCCTCGTACATCACCGGCGCGGAGCTGGTTGTCGACGGTGGATTCACCAGCATCTAAGCCCCCTTTTACCAGCCGCCCCAGCTCCAAGGAAGGAACATCACCATGAGCACGGACCTCGGCCCCGAAACATTGACTGCCGCCGTTATCGACAGTTTCCGCAACACCCCGGATGACCGCCTTCGGACCATCCTGAGCAGCCTCACGACCCACCTTCACAACTTCGTCAGGGACATTGAACCCACGATCGAAGAATGGGAAACCGCCATCAACTTCCTGACCGCCACAGGCCAGAAGTGCGATTCCGTCCGTCAGGAGTTCATCCTCCTCTCCGACGTGCTGGGCGTGTCCATGATGGTGGAGACGCTCAATGACGCCGAGACCCCCGACGCCACCGACTCCACCGTCCTGGGACCGTTTCACATGGTCGAGTCACCGAAGCGCGAGCTGGGCGACAACGCTTCCCCGGAAAGTGAAGGCGACATCTGCCTGGTCAGGGGCCGCATCCTTTCCGTCACCGGTGAACCTGTTCCTCATGCCTCCATTGATATCTGGCAGGCGAACACCAAGGGCTTCTACGACGTCCAGCAACCCGGCATTCAAAGCGTCGGCAACGGCCGTGGCCTGTATACCTCGAACGCTGACGGGGAGTTTTACTTCCGCAGCGTCATCCCCAGCTATTACCCGATCCCGACTGACGGACCGGTCGGTGACCTGCTGCACGCGACCGAGCGCCACCCGAACCGGCCCGCGCACATCCATTTCATTGTCACCGCCCCGGGTTTCCGCGAGCTGACAACCCACATTTTTGTTGGCGGAAGTGACTACATCGACTCTGACGCCGTTTTCGCCGTGAAGAAGAGTCTGATCGCCAAATTCGTGCCCAACACCTCAGAGGCCGATGCAGCGCGTTACGGGCTCACCTCACCGTTCATGGAGGCAGTGATCGACATCGTCATCCACCCCGAACTCGTCGACCCCGATATCGTCCACACCGCCGTGATGTCCCCGTCCACTGCGCGGATTATCGAAGCACAGGAGAACACTCGATGAAGGATTTTCAGTACCAGGCACTTCCCATGCGCGTCCGCTTCGGAGCGGGCTCCCTCGCCTCCCTCAATGACGAAGTCGTCAGCCTCGGCCTCAAACGGGTCCTGGTCCTGGCCACCCCCTTCCAGGCGGACCTGGCAGAGCAGGTCTCCGAGCAGTTGGGCGAGCTCAGCGCCGGAGTGCATGCGGAAGCTGCAATGCATGTGCCCATCGAATCCGCTCACAAAGCGCGGGAAGTAGCCGCAGCGGCCCAGGCCGACGGGTACGTCGCCGTGGGCGGCGGGTCGACGACAGGCTTGGGCAAGGCCATCGCACTGGAGTTCGGCCAGCCCATCATCGCCGTGCCCACAACCTACGCCGGCTCCGAGATGACTCCCATTTGGGGACTTACCGCCGACGGTGAAAAGAAGACGGGGCGCGACCCCAAAGTCCTGCCCACCAGTGTCATCTATGACCCGGAACTTACTGTCTCCCTGCCGGTGGCCATGTCGGTCACCAGCGGATTTAACGCCATTGCCCACGCGGTGGAAGCGCTGTACGCCCCGGACGGCTCGCCCATCATCTCTCTGATGGCAGAAGATGGAACCCGTGCGCTGCTGGAGGCAATGCCGAAGATCGTAGAAGAGCCAACCGATATCGAGGCGCGCTCAGATGCCCTGTACGGGGCCTGGCTCTGCGGTGCCACGCTCGGCGCGACCACCATGTCTCTGCATCACAAGCTGTGCCACACGCTGGGCGGGACGTTCAACCTTCCGCACGCTGAAACGCACACCGTCGTGCTGCCCTACGCCTTGGCCTACAACGCCCAGCACGCACCGCAGGCAATCGCGGCACTGCAGCGGGCCACCGGATCCGACAACCCTGCAGCCCACCTCCGGAAACTGAGCCTGTCCCTTGGGGCACCGTCGTCACTGGCTGAGCTGGGCCTGAAGGAATCCGACATCGACAAAATCGTCGAAATCGCCACGAAGAATCCCTATTCGAATCCGCGGGAAGTAACCCCGGAGGGCATCCGTGAACTCGTCACCGCTGCCCTTCATGGCAGCGACATCTAAGTAACTTCCGCGCTACAACCTGTTGGCTGAACCTATAGAAAGAACACAACATGTCTGAGACCGTAAACGACGTTCGTTCGGCGCCCGCGGTACCGCCGGTAGGAACGGTTCCGGCTGTCCTGGTCCGCAAAGACGCGGCCGGCACCATCACAGTCGAGCCCGGTACAGCACCCGTCACTGCGCCCAGGCCGACTGAACTTCTCGTACGGCCTGCCTATGTAGGGGTATGCGGCACCGACATCGAAATACTGCACGGCAGCATGCCCGCAACCTTCAAAATCAACTACCCTCACGTTCTGGGGCATGAATGGTCCGGCACTGTCGTAGAGGCGGGCAGCGACGTTGTGGGATTCCACCCAGGGGACAGGATTCTCGGCCACGGACACCTCGGCGGAAATGACTGGTTCGGGGTCACCCACGACGGAGCCGCAGCTGAATTGTTCACCGTTCCGGCAGATATGTGCTTCCACATCCCCGCCGAGGTGGACATGCTCACGGCCGCTGTCATCGAGCCTTTCGCCTGCGTGTTGAATGGGCTCAAAAAGATCGGGGGCATCAGCGCGGCTGACACCGTCCACGTGCATGGACTCGGAGCGATCGGCCTGAATGCAGTACTCCAGGCAATCACCGCAGGTGCGGAAGTCGTCGTATTCGATCCCAGCCCACTCCGCCGGGAAACGGCAATGAAACTCGGAGCAGCGGCTGCCGTGAATCCACTGGAGAACCCGGACACCACCGCGGCCGCAGCAGCAGCCACGGGACGGCCCTTCGCGGACGTGGTCATTGAAGCATCCGGCAATTCGGCCGCACAAGCAGCAGCCCTTGAGAGCGCAGACCACAACGGACGAGTCCTGCTGATGGGTGTCTCAACCCCCAAGTTCGCACCCGCACGTTTGGGCCTTGTTCAGGAACGGAACCTAACGATCACCAGCTCAACGGGGGCGCCGGTGGCCGTATGGCCGGCAGCAATCCGCTACGTGGCAAACACACGCCTCAACCTGGCCCAGATCGTCTCGACTGTCGTCCCCTTCTCCCGGGGAGACGAAGCCCTCCAAAGGGCGCAAGACTCAAGCCGGGAAACGAAGGTCATGCTGGCCCCGGACAGCACCCATTCCCACGACCTACCAAGCTCTCCAGCCCACAAAGCCAACTAAATAAAGGAAGAACGTGAACGCTACGAACATCATTCAGAACCGGGACCTGCTGGCCTCCTGCTGGACCTGGGCAGGAAACGCCGCACCGCTCCGCGGAGACGAAACCAGCCCTATTGACGTGCGCACCCGGGTTGAGGCCGCCGCCAAGGCAGGCTGGAAGGGACTGGGTTTCATCCACGCCGATCTTCCCGAGATAGAAAAGACCATCGGCCTGAAGGGACTCCGCCAGCTGCTGGACGACAACGGAATCGTCCACGTCGAGATGGAATTCCTCGCCGACTGGTGGAAGACCGGCCCCGAACGCGCCGAATCCGACCGCTGGCGCAAGATTTTGTTCAACGCCGCTGAAATCCTCGGCGTCAAGACCATCAAGGTCGGCGCCGAACTCGCCCTTGAAGGCGAACCGGCCCCTGTCGACGAGACCGCATTCCACCAGGAATTCGACCGGCTTGCTACCGAGGCCGGCGAAGTGGGCACACGGGTTGCGCTGGAACCCATGCCGATGAACAACCTCAAAACGCTCGAAATCGGCGCGAAGTTTATCAACGAGGTCAACAACCCCCACGGCGGGCTCACCGTAGACACGTGGCACACCAGCCGTGGCGGCACCCGCTACGAAGACCTGGCCGCCATCCTGCCCATGGACAAAGTCTTCGTCGTTGAGATCGATGACGCCCATAGGGAGGTCAGGGGCTCGCTGTGGGAAGACACCATCAACGAACGGCTTTACCCCGGTGAAGGCGACCTTGACACCGCCGCGTTCGTCAAAGCCATCCACGACGCCGGATGGCGTGGACATTGGGGCGTGGAGATTCTTGCGGAATCGCACCGCCTCCTGCCCCTGGACCAAGCCTTGGCCCGCGCCCACGACACGGCAGCCGCAACACTGGAGGCTGCATCCCAACTGATCGCCGCGGAACAGTCTGAAAAGGTCTGACCCGAGCAGCTAGTCCACAACAAGCCCGGCCCTCGCGCTACCCACACCAAGGTAGTGCGTGGGCCGGACTGACCTGAGCGGAAGAAAGCCGAACACCCATGAGCGCACCCGCCCCCGAGGCACGATCAGATGCTGCCATCAAGCTTGGCATGCGCCTTCGTGACGCCCGGCAAAGCGCCAAACTGTCCCTGCGTGAACTTGCACGACGCGTGGACGTCTCCGCCAGCCTCGTTTCGCAGGTCGAGCTTGGCCGCACATCACCGTCTGTCGGAACCCTCTACGCTCTCGTATCAGAACTGGGGCTCTCCCTTGATGAAGTCATGCAGGATGGCGAACCATCAGAACTTCAGCTGCCAGCCACCACTCTTCGCGTTGTTGAAACCGCAGCCGTCAAAGACGGTGAGCCTCGGTCATCCGAGGATCTTGTGCCATCTCTTCTCCCGGCCGCGGGCAACGAGCTCCCAGGACTCCTGGAAGCGAAAGATCGCCCAAAACTCCGCGTTGCTGGTGTCCTCTGGGAGCGACTCACCGCAGAGAACGACCCCAACGTTGAACTACTCCGAGTGACGTACGGAAGCGGCACCGAATCCTGCCCGCCCGACAACCTCCTGCGGCACGGTGGACACGAGTACTTCCACATCCTTGCAGGAAGGCTCAACGTGCAAGCCGGCTCCTCATCGGGAACTCTCAGCGCCGGCGACAGCATCAACTTCGTGTCCTCCGTCCCTCACCGGCTCAGCAATCCGTTCACCGAAGACTGCATCGCAATTTGGGTGGTCGTCGGCCGACGGAGCGTCGCCACCACCCCCATCTCACCGATCGCATAAATCAGACGAATAGCAAAATATTCATCAATTGCACCCCCGAGTCTTGAAACGGAGTCCCAGTTGAGTTCCACATCTACACAGGTTTGGGGGCAGGAGCCCCCAGGCGAGGCTCAGCCAGACAATTCGGCCACTTCTGCGCACTGGGGCGAGCTCTGCCCGGGTGATCACGTCTGGGTGGTTTGCGCCAAATCTTCACACTCCGGGATTGTTGACGCTGCATCGGCTGACGGTGAATATCTGTGGCTGCTTCTCAACGGCGGACACGGTCGCAGGTTGTTCACCAGGGCCGAGGTAACCAGGACTTATGTCGATCCAACGGACCTGGCCAAGCGGCCAAGACCGACGCATTAACCTCTCTTGCCGCAGTGCGGCCTGAAAAAGCGGGACCTGCAACCCTTTGCTCTGCCCAACGCCGATAAACCTGATTACTCAGTCTGGGAGAAAACGATGAGAATGCTGCTCCGCCGAATTTCGATTCTGGTTGAAGGCGCTGGCTACAGCGGCGGCCTGAGCGCGCGGGACAGCCCATTGGAGCCCGGGTTCCCCCAGGGAGTGCTTGCTTCATTCCCCTGGGAAGGCTGGTGGCACGATGACCCGGATGAGGGCCCAGCCCATAGGTGATCGCTCAGGCCTAGGGGCACAAACAACAAAACCAGGCCTCAGGACAGGCCAGGGAAACCAACACCATGACCAAAGCGCCGGTAGTAAGAATTGACAGGAGACAGCACTTTGAAACCGATCGCCGTAGGACTTCTGGGAATCACGCACCCGCACGCTTCCGCGCGGGTCCGCGCCCTCCGAGAAATAGAGGGCGTGGAGGTGGTTGCCGCCGCTGACGACGATCCGCGATTGAACTACTTCACCGGTAAGTACGATATGGAGGCCCACGATATCGACGGGGTGCTCCAGGACGACCGCATCGACGCTGTCATGGTTCATTCCAAAAGTAAGGACATGGTCTCCCATGCCCTAAGGGCCCTCAACGCCGGGAAATCTGTCGTCGTGGAAAAGCCGGGCGGCGGAACCGTCAATGGCCTGCTGCAGCTGGCCAAGGCAGAGACCCAGGCTGCTCCCGGATTGGATATTCAGGTCGGGTACAACGTACGCCTGGCACAGTCGGTCACCCGAGCAAAGGAGCTCATAGACGCCGGGACCATCGGGAACGTGGTCAGTGTGTCGGCCAGAGGCGCCGCTCTCGCCGGCGAGCATCTCACTGCCCACCTGAACCAACCGGCGGACATGGGCGGGGCGCTATGGATCATCGGGTGCCACATGATCGATACTCTGGTCAGCATGTTCGGCGTCCCCGAGACCGTCAATGCGCGGGTGCGCAAGTCCGCGAAGCTCTCAAACGAATCGAGCCGCGAGGACTCTGCAGCTGCCCTGCTGAATTACCCCGACATGTCCGCTGCCTTCAGCTTCGACAGCCACGACCGACTCGAATGGTTCGAAAGTTCCCGCATATCCGTTTACGGCACCACGGGAATGATCGAAATCGGCATCCTTCCCCAGAAGCTAAAGCCGGCCCGGTCCTTCTCGACGTAGACCCTTTGGCCAGCTGGCTGGACCGAGTGGACGCAGAGCTATTTCACCCCGCCGTTCGCCCGCACTGAAGAGAACAAGTTTTCCGAACTGCCCGAACTGGAAAACATCAGCAATTTCCGCACGGAGATGCGTGGATGGGTCAACAGCATCCGCTCCGGCGCCCCTGTGCTGGCGCCCGTCTTGGATGCCCTGGCAGTGGCCCGGATTATCGACGCCAGCAAAGCCCGCAATGCGGCTGCCGCCACGGTTCCGGCCAAGAGCGGTAGGCGGGAGTTTCGTGTCCAAAAGGTACATCCACACCCGTGAAGTTTCGCTAGAAATGTCACCGACAAACTGACGCAGGCTAACGAAACAAGGGGCAGCAAGGGGTGCTGTAGGCCCCTACTGGCAGACCAAGCCAAAGAGTCGATGACGGATATTCCGTCAACTTACTGTGCTGGCGGCAGGATATCGGAACCGTGGCTTGCCGTAGGTGGTAGCGGTCGGGTGGGTGTGAGCGTTGTCCCTATTTGAGAGAAAGCACTGCCTTCAAGTTTTACGGGCAAGGACTTACGGCATTTCGAAGGGGAGTGTCTTGTATGCGGTGTTCTTGTTCATGTTCCAGCCAGCGACCAGGCCTGAGCCGATCATTTGGTCGCTGAGGCGGGCGAGTCGGTAGGCGGGGTCGGTGTCGAGGGCGAGTTGGAGGAATTGGTGGGCTTT
>NZ_FVZL01000031.1 GCF_900168295.1 Arthrobacter sp. P2b
GCGGTGTGGAACCAGCTGGCTGAGGGCATCCGTTTTGTCCAGGGCGAGTTCGACGACGACGGCGCGTTTGAGCGGCTCGGTGAGACGATCAAGGAACTGGACGATGTCCGCGGGACCCGCGGGAACCACGCGTTTTATTTGTCGATCCCGCCGAAGGCGTTTGAGCAGGTCTGCCGGCAGTTGTCCAAGCACGGGCTGGCGCAGGCCGAGGGTGAGAAGTGGCGGCGGGTGGTGATCGAGAAGCCGTTCGGGCACGACCTGGAGTCCGCCCGGGCGTTGAACGACATTGTCGAGTCGGTGTTCCCGCCGGATGCGGTGTTCCGGATTGACCATTACCTGGGCAAGGAAACGGTGCAGAACATCCTGGCGTTGCGGTTTGCGAACCAGTTGTTCGAGCCGTTGTGGAACGCGAATTACGTGGACCATGTCCAGATCACGATGGCCGAGGACATCGGCACCGGCGGCCGGGCCGGGTATTACGACGGCGTGGGCGCCGCGAGGGACGTGATCCAGAACCACCTGCTGCAGCTTTTGGCGCTGACCGCGATGGAGGAGCCGATCTCGTTCAACGCCGATGATTTGCGGGCGGAGAAGGAAAAGGTCCTCGCCGCGGTCAAGCTCCCGGAGGACCTGTCCACGCACTCTGCGCGGGGGCAGTTCACCGGCGGCTGGCAGGGCGGGGAACAGGTCCAGGGCTACCTGGAGGAAGAGGGCATCCCGGCCGATTCGACCACGGAGACGTTCGCCGCGATCCGGGTGGACATCCATACCCGCCGCTGGTCCGGGGTGCCGTTCTACCTGCGCGCGGGCAAGCGGCTGGGGAGGCGGGTGACGGAGATCGCGGTGGTGTTCAAGCGTGCCCCGAACCTGTTGTTCCGTGACCATGGGGAGGATGACTTTGGGCAGAACGCCGTGGTGATCCGGGTCCAGCCGGACGAGGGTGTGACGATCCGGTTCGGGTCCAAGGTCCCGGGCACGCAGATGGAAGTCCGTGACGTGACGATGGACTTCGGGTACGGGCACTCGTTCACCGAGTCGTCCCCGGAGGCGTATGAGCGGTTGATCCTGGACGTGCTGCTCGGTGAGCCGCCGCTGTTCCCGCGGCATGAGGAAGTGGAGCTGTCCTGGAAGATCCTTGACCCGTTCGAGGACTACTGGGCCACCCTGGATGAACAGCCCGAACCGTACGCCCCGGGCTCCTGGGGCCCGGCCAGTGCTGATGAGCTGCTGGCCCGTGACGGACGAACCTGGAGAAGGCCATGATTGTTGACCTGCCCGATACCACGACCTCGAATGTGTCCAAGAAGATCATGGCCCTGCGCGAGCAGGGCGGCGTGATCGCCCTCGGCCGGGTGCTGACCCTGGTGGTGGTCACGAAGTCCGGGCTTGAGGAAGAAGCGATCGAAGCCGCGAACGAGGCCAGCCGGGAACACCCCTGCCGGATCATCGTCCTGGCCGACGCCGGCAAAAACGCACCGGACCGGCTCGACGCGCAGATCCGGGTGGGCGGGGACGCCGGCGCCTCGGAAGTGATCGTGCTGCGCGGCTACGGCCAGCTCGCCCACGAATCCGAGTCGCTGGTCGCCGCGCTGCTGCTCCCGGACGCACCGATCGTGGCCTGGTGGCCGCACGGCGCCCCGGAAAGCGCCTGCGACACCTCCATCGGCCGGATTGCGCACCGCCGGATCACTGACTCCGCGAACGAACCGGACCCGCAGGCTGCACTGGAGAACATCCGGTCCACCTACAAAGCCGGCGACACCGACCTCGCCTGGACCCGCCTGACCAACTGGCGCATCCAACTCGCCGCCGTCCTGGACCAAACCAGCTCAACCAAGGTACTGGCCGCCGAAGTCGAAGGCGCCCCGGATTCCCCGAGCCCGCTGCTGATGGCAGCCTGGCTGAACACCGCGCTGAACGTCCCCGTCACCATCGTGCCGGGCACCCCCGGCACGGGCCTCCGCCGGGTCCGCCTCACACTTCCCGACGGCGACATCCAGCTCCTCCGCCCCGGACAAACCGTCGCTGAACTGACGCAGCCGGGCCAGCCCGCCCAACGGATCTCGCTTCCCCGCCGCAGCCTCCGCGACTGCCTCGCCGAAGAACTCCGCCGACTGGACCCCGACCATGTCTTCGGTGAAACAGTCGCCCAACTGGGGCTGGCAAACCTCATGGCAGCCTCGCCGGATCCCGGTGCTGCGCTGAACCCGCGGCAGGCGTGCCTCGTCCCGGCTTGATCGGTACAGATTGACGGCGCCCGGGACGGAACGGTGGCGGCACAACAACACATCCGGCTTATGGCCACCATCTTGGCTCCGCGGCGCCAAGTCACGGGGTCCGGCCGGATCCATGAAAGGAAACTAAGCAATGGTCCATAAAGTCAAAGCGGTGGTAGCCCGGGAGAAGGATGCCCCGGTTTCGCTGGAGACCATCCTGGTGCCGGATCCGGGTCCGGGGGAGGCGCTGGTGGATATTCTCACCTGCGGTGTCTGCCACACGGACCTGCACTATAAGCAGGGCGGCATCGGCGATGAGTTCCCGTACCTGCTGGGCCATGAGGCCACCGGCGTGGTCAGTGCAGTCGGTGACGGCGTGACATCGGTGGCCCCGGGCGACCGCGTGATCCTGAATTGGCGTGCGGTGTGCGGGCAGTGCCGGGCGTGTGCCAAGGGCCAGCCGCAGTACTGCTTCAACACGGCCAACGCCACGCAGAAGATGACCCTGGAGGACGGCACCGAGCTGTCTCCCGCGCTGGGCATCGGCGCCTTCGCGGAGAAGACCCTGGTCGCGGCAGGACAGTGCACCAAGGTGGACCCTGAGGTCGATGCTGCCGCGGTGGGCCTGCTCGGCTGTGGTGTGATGGCCGGCATTGGTGCGGCGATCAACACCGGTGAGGTCAAGCGGGGCGAGTCCGTGGCCGTGATCGGCTGCGGTGGTGTGGGCATCGCGGCGATCGCTGGTGCGAAGCTCGCGGGTGCCACGACGATCATCGCCGTGGACATTGATGACAACAAGATCGAGATGGCCAAGTCCCTGGGTGCCACGCACGGGGTGAACTCCAAGCAGGAAGATGCCGTGGAAGCCATCCGCACCCTGACCGGCGGCAATGGGGCTGATGTGGTGATTGACGCCGTCGGCCGTCCTGAAACGTACAAGCAGGCGTTCTACGCCCGCGACCTCGCCGGCCGGGTGGTCCTGGTGGGCGTCCCGACGCCGGAGATGACGCTGGAGCTGCCGCTGCTGGACGTGTTCGGCCGGGGCGGGTCGCTGAAGTCCTCCTGGTACGGCGACTGCCTGCCCTCCCGTGACTTCCCGATGCTGGTCAGTCATTACAAGCAGGGCAACCTGGACCTGGACGCCTTCGTCACCGAACGCATCAGCATTGATCAAGTGGAGGAGGCTTTCGAACGGATGCATAAGGGCAAGGTCCTGCGCTCGGTCGTCGACCTGACGCAGAGGAGTGCAATCTAATGACCGTCAGGATTGAAAACCTGGTCGCCTCGGGGACGTTTTCGCTCGACGGCGGCACGTGGGATGTGGACAACAACGTCTGGATCGTGGGCAACGACGAGGAATGCGTGATCATTGACTCCCCGCACGACGCCACCGCGATCATCAATCAGGTCCGCGGGCGGAAGGTCAAGGCCATCCTGCTGACGCACGCGCACAACGACCACATCGGCGCCGCCCGGGAGGTTGCGGACGCCGTGGGCGCCCCGATCGTGCTGAACCCGGAGGACCTGGTCCTGTGGAAGCAGGTCTACCCGGACTACGAACCGGACCGGTACCACGGAGACGGAGACGTGTTCGAGGTGGGAGAAACGGCGCTGTTGGCAATTCATACGCCCGGCCATTCCCCTGGCTCCACCTGCTTCTATCTTGAAAGCGAAGGAACGGTCTTCACCGGGGACACGCTCTTCAACGGCGGCCCGGGCGCAACCGGCCGGTCCTACAGTGACTACCCGACCATCCTGGCCTCGATCCGGGAGCGGCTCCTGGTCCTGCCGCCCGAGACGGTGGTCCGCACCGGCCACGGCGACAACACCACCATCGGCGCCGAGCAGGAAACCCTCGCCAGGGTTTCGCAGTAGGCAGCAATTCCACCAGGAGTGAGTAAGTGAGGCGCGCCGGGAACGCCCGGCGCGCCTCTGCTGGTGTCAGAGAGCGGCGTTACCGGAGTCCGTGGCTATGGGCCAAGGCGATTGCTTCGGTTCGTGACCCGACGTCGAGCTTCCTGAACAGGTTTCGCACGTGGAACTTGACCGTGTTCTCGCTGATGCCCATTGTTGACGCGATAGTGCGGTTGCGGTGTCCCGCGGCGAGGTGCTGGAGGACCTCGAGTTCCCTTGCGGCAAGGTTCCATCCGGCTACGTCACCGGTGGGGCGCGCGGGCGGGTCCAGGGGGAGCGATACGAAGATGTCTGCCCCCCAGCCGGACATGACGTCCATCCGCAGCTGTCCGGAGAGCGCCTGGACCCGGCGTTGCAGGCCCACGATGCTCGGCGTTTCGGCGGTGAGTGCACCGCCTCCGTCATCGCGCACGTTGATCAGCAGGTTTCCGCCATCGCAGTCCCACTGTGTCCGGATTCTGGTGATGTCGGTTTGTTCCATCATGGCCAGGACAAGTCCGCGGACGATGGCGCGGGCAGCATGGGCGATTTCACCGGGGAGGGCCCTGCCGTTCAGCGGCGGTTCGATGAACTGGACGTCAATGCCGCTAAAGCCCGTGAGCGGCCGCAAGTCCTCCCGCAGCCGTTCGAAGGCCTTCGCGACGGGCTCTTCTGCGATGTCTGTGGTGCGGTCACTAAGGGTCCGCAGTCCGAGGAGGGCCTTGGCAGTGAGTTCAGTGACGGTTGTGCGGGCAGCTGCATCGTCCAAGGACGCTGAGCGCAGGGCTGCCATGAGGGTTTCCAGAGTGGTCGAATGCAGATCGGTCAGTTCGGCCGTCACACGGATGCGTTCAGCTGATGCTGCCCGGGACTCCAACAAGTACGACGGCGGTGCATCAGCCACTTTTTCCTGGATTCGCCGCGCCGCGACGCGCCAGAGGAATGTCACAAGGTCCAGGTTGGCGTCATCTCCCGAACCGGTGGGGTAGGGATCGGTGAGAACCAGGAGGGCCTGGCTGGCGGCATGCTTGTGAGCCAGCACCTGCCGGGATTTGCCGGCCAGGTCGGCTTCCCCGAACCAAGGCGTTTCATCTGCCAGGCGGGCGCGAAGCTCGTCCAATTCCGGGATGCTCACACGGGAAATGATGTCCTCCGCACCCGCCTTCTTCTGGGGCCTGCCAGTACAGTCCTCGGTGAAGATGACCAGCGCACTGCTCTTGATGTAGGGCAGGGTGGCGTTACGGAGCCGTTCCGCTATCTTGGCCAGAGGGGCATCAGCCAGGGCAGCAACGGTCTGCAACAGCGGCCATGGCAGGTCTGTAACGGTCATGTCATCTTCCTAGTGGCTGGTCGGGGAGAGGTGGATCACACCACCCAGTCCTAAAGTATAGTAAAAACTGCCAGAAAACAGGATTACTACTACCCCTTTGTTTCGCAAAGATGGATCCAAGCGAAAATTCGTGTGGCCGCTGCAGGCCAAATCATCTAATCAAAGGGGATTAACAGTGAACCCGACAGCAAATGCCGTACTCGCCCCGCGTCCTGATACTGCGGTACTGGACTGGACGTCCCAGGACCAGCGCGCGGTGGATACACTCCGCGTCCTGGCAGCCGACGCCGTTGAGAAGGTGGGCAACGGACACCCGGGGACCGCGATGAGCCTGGCTCCTGCTGCGTATCTTCTTTTCCAGAAGCTGATGCGCCACGATCCGCGTGATCCGGAGTGGATCGGCCGTGACCGGTTCATCCTGTCCCCGGGGCATTCCTCGCTGACCCTTTACAGCCAGCTGTTCTTCTCGGGCTACGGCCTGGAACTGGAGGACCTTCAGGCGCTGCGGACCTGGGGTGCGCTGACCCCGGGCCACCCTGAGTACAAGCACACTGCCGGTGTGGAGATCACCACCGGCCCGCTGGGCCAGGGCCTGGCATCCTCGGTGGGCTTTGCCTACTCGCAGCGCCGCCAGCGCGGCCTGTTCGACGCCGATGCTCCCGCCGGCCAGAGCCCGTTCGACCACACCATTTGGGTCATTGCCTCCGACGGCGACATCCAGGAAGGCGTGACCTCTGAGGCTTCCTCGCTGGCCGGCCACCAGGAACTGGGCAACCTTGTTGTCATCTACGACGAGAACCACATTTCCATCGAGGACGATACCGACATCGCGTTCACCGAGGATGTCCTGAAGCGTTACGAAGCGTACGGCTGGCACACCCAGCGCGTGGACTGGACCGAGACGGGCGAATACGTTGAAGACGTCCAGGAGCTGTACTCGGCTCTGCTGGCGGCCAAGGCCGAGACCTCCAGGCCGTCCATCATCTCGCTGCGCACCATCATCGGCTATCCGGCCCCCAAGAAGCAGAACACCGGCAAGATCCACGGTTCAGCCCTCGGAGCCGATGAAGTTGCAGCCCTGAAGGAAGTGCTGGGCTTCGACCCCGCCAAGTCCTTCGAGGTGGATGAGGACGTCCTTGCCCACGCCCGCAAGGTTGTGGACCGCGGCGCGGCCGCCCGCTCCGAATGGGAAGAGTCCTTCTCCGCCTGGCAGGCCGCCAACCCCGAGGGTGCCGCCCTGCTGGAGCGCGTCGAAGCCCGCCGGCTGCCCGCCGGACTCGACGCCGCCCTGCCGGTCTTCGAGGCAGGTAAGGACGTCTCCACCCGCGCCGCGTCCGGCAAGGTCCTGAACGCCATCGGCCCGGTCATGCCGGAGCTCTGGGGCGGTTCGGCCGACCTCGCGGAGTCCAACAACACCACCATCGAGGGCTCGCCGTCATTCATCCCGGCTTCCCGCTCCACGGAAGCGTGGAAGGGCAACCCCTACGGCCGCGTCCTGCACTTCGGCATCCGCGAGCACGCCGCCGCCTCGATCGTCAACGGCATCAGCCTGCACGGCAAGACCCGCGCGTTCTCCGGGACGTTCCTGATCTTCAGTGACTACCAGAAGCCGGCCATCCGCCTCGGAGCCCTGATGGGTGTCGGGTCCATCTACGTGTGGTCGCACGACTCCATTGGCCTGGGCGAGGACGGCCCCACCCACCAGCCGGTGGAGCAGCTCTCCACCCTGCGTGCGATCCCGGGCCTGGACGTCGTCCGGCCGGCCGACGCGAATGAGGTCGGCATCGCGTGGAAGACCATGCTGGAAAACCACGACAACCCGGCCGGCATCGTCCTGACCCGCCAGAACGTTCCGACGTTCACCCGCGGCGAGGGGACCGCCGACGGTGACACCTTCGCTTCCCCGGCCGGTGTGGCCAAGGGCGGCTACGTCCTGGCCGAGGCATCCAAGGACGGTGCTACCGTCCCGGCCCAGGTGCTCCTGATCGCCACCGGCTCCGAAGTGCAGCTGGCAGTACAGGCCCGTGAATCACTCCAGGCCGAAGGCATCGCCACCCGCGTCATCTCCATGCCCTGCGTTGAGTGGTTCAACAAGCAGGACGCTGCCTACCGCGCATCGGTCCTCCCGCCCGCGGTCAAGGCCCGCGTCTCCGTCGAAGCAGGGCTTGCCCTGGGCTGGAAGGAATTCGTCGGCGACGCCGGCCGTTCCATCAGCCTCGAGCACTACGGCGCCTCGGCTGACTACAAGCGTCTCTTCCAGGAGTTCGGCATCACGGCGGAAGCAGTCACAGCCGCCGCCAAGGACTCCCTCGCAGGCCTGCAGGCCTAACAACCGATTTCAGGAGAAAAAGACAATGACTACTCCCACCCAGCAGCTCTCCGACGCCGGAGTATCCATCTGGCTGGACGACCTCTCCCGCGGCCGGCTCTCCAGCGGCGGGCTGCAGAAGCTCATCGACCAGAAAAACGTCGTGGGCGTAACCACCAACCCGTCCATCTTCCAGGCCGCGATCACCTCGGGCACCGACTACGACGCTGCCATCGCGTGGCTTGCCGCCCGGGGCGCCGGCGTGGAGGAGACGATCTTCGAGATCACCACCACCGACGTCGCGGACGCCTGCGACCTCTTCGCCCCTATCGCCGCCGCCACCAACGGTGTTGACGGCCGGGTGTCCATCGAGGTGGACCCCCGCCTCGCCTGGGATACCGTCGGCACCATCGCCGAGGCCAAGCAATTGTTCAAGAAGGTGGACAAGGACAACGTCCTGATCAAGATCCCGGCCACCCTTGAGGGCCTTGAGGCGATCACTTCCGTTCTGGCCGAGGGTATCAGCGTCAATGTGACCCTGATCTTCTCGCTGGAGCGCTACCGCGCCGTCATCAATGCCTTCCAGGCCGGCCTGGAACAGGCCAAGGAGAACGGCCACGACCTCTCGAAGATCCATTCGGTGGCGTCCTTCTTCGTTTCCCGTGTGGATACCGAGATCGACAAGCGCCTTGACGCCATCGGCACGGACGAGGCCAGGGCGCTTAAGGGCAAGGCAGGTGTCGCCAACGCGCGCCTGGCGTACCAGGTCTACGAGGAGCTGTTTGCCACCGAACGCTGGGAAGTCCTGGCTCAAGCCGGCGCCCGCCGGCAGCGGCCGCTGTGGGCCTCCACCGGTGTGAAGGACCCTGCTTACCCGGACACCCTCTATGTCACCGAACTGGCCGCCGCCGACGTGGTGAACACCATGCCCGAGAAAACGCTGGACGCCACCTTCGACCACGGCGTGGTCACCGGTGACACGATCACCGGCACCTACGAGGAAGCACAGGAAGTGCTCAACGCCCTCGAGCGCCTCGGCGTCTCCTACAACGACGTCGTCACTCTCCTGGAATCCGAAGGCCTGGACAAGTTCGTGGCCAGCTGGAAGGAACTGCTGGCCGACGTCGAAGGCGCGCTCTCCACCGCCCGGAAAGCATCCTGACCACCGCGCGGAAGCATCCTGAACCCTTGCGCACTGCGCGGGACCCATCGGGTCCCGCGCAGTGGGCGCAGACCAGAAAGGCGGACACCATGTCCAAGCCACCCCTGAATTGCTGCATCAATCCCAGCATCCTGTCGGCCGACTTCGTCAACCTCGAAGCAGAGCTTGCCCGCATCAGCAACGCCGACGCTGTCCACGTGGATGTCATGGACAACCACTTCGTCCCGAACCTGACCATCGGCCTGCCAGTCGTGGAAAGGATCCAGAAGGTCAGCCCCGTGCCGCTGGATGCCCATCTGATGATTTCCAATGCTGACACCTGGGCCCCCCAGTTCGCTGACACCGGGATTGCCTCGGTCACCTTCCATGTAGAAGCATCGAACGCGCCGATCAAGCTTGCCCGCGAGCTTCGCGCCCGGGGCTCGAAGGCCGGCATGGCCCTGCGCCCTGCCACACCGGTGGAACCGTACCTGGACATGCTTTCCGAACTGGACATGCTGCTGATCATGACCGTCGAACCGGGATTCGGCGGCCAGGCCTTCCTGGACGTGATGCTGCCCAAAATCCGCCGTGCCCGTGCCGCCGTCGACGGTTCAGGAGTGAACGTAGCCATCCAGGTGGACGGCGGCATCACGGAAGAAACCATCACCCGTGCCGCCGAGGCCGGCGCCAACGTCTTTGTCGCCGGCTCGGCCGTGTACGGCAAACCTTCCCCTGCCGAGGCCATCGAATCACTGCGCGCGAAGGGCCAGCTCGCCTTCGCCTAGCAGCAGGCCGCCCATCACCGTTACCAATACTGAAGGACCCACAATGCGCGTTCACATCGCAACCGACCACGCCGGCATGGAGCTCAGCTCCCACCTGATCACCTCGCTCTCAACCAGCGGCTACGAGATGGTGGACCACGGACCGGCCGCCTATGACGCCGAGGACGACTACCCCGCGTTCTGCATCAACGCCGCCGCCGCCGTCGTGGCCGACCAGGCGGCAGGCGTGGACGCGCTCGGAATCGTGCTGGGCGGCTCAGGCAACGGCGAGCAAATCGCCGCAAACAAGGTCAAGGGAGTCCGTGCAGCCCTCGCGTGGAACCTTGACACAGCCAAGCTCGCCCGCCAGCACAACGATGCCAACGTGGTGGCCGTCGGAGGCAGGCAGCACAGCGTCGAAGAGGCCACCGAACTGGTCAAGGCATTCCTGGCAGAACCATTCACCAATGCCGAACGCCATGAACGCCGCATCGGCAAAATCGCCGCCTTCGAAACCACCGGCGAGATCCTCGAATAACCATCAATAAAACACCGACTCTCCCGTCCCGGGGGAGCAACCCAGAAAGGAAGATTCACATGAGCATAACTTTCGAGCCGACCGCCCTCTTCCAGGGGAAGCTGGACGAAGCACCGCTCGGTCCACCCCTGGCCGAAGTGCTGGGCGACGAGATTCCCACGCGGATCACCATCCCCTTTACCAGCGATGATTCCCGGATCCTCTCCGGAGTCTGGGAAGCTGACCCGGGCCTTTCACGGTGGGAGTTCCTGGAGCGTGGCGAGTCGATCTACGTCCTTGAAGGCCGCATGGTGGTTACCGAGGATGGCGGAGAGCCGATTACCGTAGAGGCCGGAACCGCAGCTATCTTCCCCATCGGCTGGAAGGGCACCTGGGAAATCCAGGAGCGAATCAGGAAATTCTTCGTCATTTTCACGCCCTGATCCAGGGAGACTGTAAGGCCTGGACACGTGCCAGGCCTTACAGTTTGTAGCCATCCATAACAACGACAGGGGAGCGCCGCCGTCGGACACGGGCCAAGGCGGCCGGATAGCCTCCTGACCGCACCATCCCATAGTTCCGCGAAAGGCATCCTGCCATGAAGACCTCACCTCGCCGTACCCTGAGCACCATTGCTGCCACGACATTGGCTGCCGGGCTGATGGCCCTGGGCACGGGCGCAGCTTCTGCCCACGTCCGCGTCGACCCTGACGGCACCGCCGAGGGCAGCTACACGCAACTGACCTTCCGGGTGCCCAACGAGTCCGAAACGGCCAAAACCAGCAAACTCGAAGTCTCCCTGCCCACGGAGACGCCATTCACCTCCGTCTCCGTAAAGCCCGTGGTCGGGTGGAAGGCGGAGGTGGTGAACAGTGAACTGCCACAGCCCGTCACCGTCAACGGCGCAACGGTCACCGAGGCACCGACCTCCGTCATCTGGACAGCAGATGAAGCTCATCAGATCGGTCCTCATGAGTACCAAACGTTTTCCATCTCGGTCGGGGTGCTGCCCAAGGCCGGTACCCAACTGATCCTGCCTGCGTCCCAGACATACACAGACGGGAACACCGTGAAATGGGAACAGGACATCAGCGAGGGGCAACCCGAACCAAAGTACCCCGCGCCGGCCTTCACTACGACGGAAAAGACGGACGGCCACACACAGCACAGCACTGCAGCTCCCAACGCCGCCGTTCCGGCCGCGGCTGTTTCCAGCACCTCCTCTGCCACTGATGCGGGATCAGCAGCGGGATGGCTCGGCCTTGCAGCAGGACTGGTCGGGCTGATCACCGGTGTCACTGCCCTTGCACGTACGCGCACCATTCGCCGCGGGTAGGTAACCAGGGCATGGTTGTGCCGGTTCGCTCCGAAATTGTCTCGACGGGATACGTTGTCAAAAGGAGATGTAGATGAGCGATAAATTGCGTTGGGGCGTCCTTGGCACCGCCCGTATCGTCCGTAAGACAATCCCGGCACTGCAGGCGGCGAAGAACGGGGAAGTCGTTGGCATCGCCTCCCGCACGGAGGAAAAGGCCAGGGAATACGCGGACAGGCATGGCATTCCGCAGGCATTCAGCTCTTATGGCGCGCTTCTTGCTTCCCCGGACATCGACGCTGTGTATATTCCGTTGCCCAACGCACTCCACCTCGAGTGGATACTGAAGTCCCTGGACGCAGGCAAGCACGTACTCTGTGAAAAACCATTGGTTACCAGCGCCGCCGAATGCGACCAGGTTAGACGTAAGGCCGAGGAGACCGGGCTGAAAGTCCTGGAAGGCTTCATGTACCGCTTTCACCCGCGTTTCGAAAAGCTGCAGGAACTGCTCGCGGGCAACGCCGTAGGCAAACTGACCTTTATTCACGTCGGGCATTCGTTCGACGCCGGCAGCGGTGACAACATCCGCTGGTACAGCCAGCTCGGCGGCGGCGCACTTTTCGACACGGGATGCTACTGCGTCAACGTCAGCCGGATGGTTACCGCCCAGGAACCGAGCCGAGTCAACGCATTCGGCAACTACCGCGACGCCAACGACGAGGATCGAATCGACACCAGTATTGCGGGCATACTGCGCTTCCCCGGCGGCGTAACAGCGCTGTTCGATACCGGGGTAAACCTCGAACGCCGCAACTTCCTGGAGCTAACCGGAACAGAGGGCCGCCTCTACCTCGATAATCCGTTTGGCCTTCTTGAGGAGGATTCGGTCCTGGAGGAGCACCACTTCGGAAAGGACACGATTTATCACAAGATCAAGGGAGAAAATCACTTCGTACGGATGAGCGAGCACTTCTCCGACAGCGTCCTGAACGGTACTCCGCTCCGCTACGATCTCACGGACGCGGCGAACAATGCCCGGGTGCTTGAATCCCTCGATCGGGCGGCACGTAACGAAGAGGCGGCCGCTCCGCCTGAGACATCTAGGGCACTGTCATAGTGGTGGGGGACCAGCAAGAAGATCCTTTAGGTCGTTGACTCTCGCGTTGCCGCGGTGAGCGGCAGAGTTGTCCTCAGACGCCGGCCCTGGTCAGCAGTGCATCAAGCGTCATGAAGAACACGGCGCGGTGGTCGGCCGCCGTTGGGTCGGTCAGGTATTGAAGGGCCGCCCCATCGTAGATCATCAGGAAAGACCTTACGAGCTCAGGGATGCCAATACGGCACTCGTCGCCATTGCTTTGGGCTGCCGAGGAGAATATACCTCCCAGCTCCACTTCGTAGGCAGGATAAATCTTAGCGGCCAGCGGGCTGACGGGGGCGCCGCGTGTTGCCCACAAAATGAGCTCGATCTCAGCAAGGAGGCTGCCCGGCTCTTCTTCCAGTGCTCGCCAATAACCTTGAGCCACTTGTTCCACCGCATTACGAAGGCCCAGGTGGGGCTGGACATCCCCGGAAAAGCTGCTGAGGTTTTTCAGCCAGGCCTCGGCGGCCGCCTCCATGAGCTCTTCCTTACCGCTAAAGCAATAATTGGCAGTGGCCAAGGGAGCATTGGCCTCTTTGGCAATGGCGCGCATGGTTACAGACTGAACACCCTCGCGCCTCATAAGTTCCACGGTTGCTGAAATCAGCTGCTCTTTTCGATCTTTTGAGGACACCCGCATAATTCACTCTCCAGTCTCGCGTTCGGCGGCCCTCTTGGGACACCTCTTAAGACTATTGCCTGGAGAGTGAAAGATTCCTATCCTGTCTAGAACGCTTGACTTGAACTTGCGTTCGTTTTCCTTGGACGCGGATAATCTGCCCGGACATCCAAAGCTTTTGGAAATACTTCCACCAACTCCGCACGTGGCAAGCCGCCGGCTGGTAACCCAGCCGACGGCCCGACACCACGTGCCCCTGGTTAGGTGGCCGCTACGGTCTCCGTAAGATCGTCAGGTGCCACGTTGTCCAGATCCTGGGAGGCTCCGTGCAGGTAGCGCTCCATAGAGTCATCCATTGCATTGATCCATCGCGTGTGGTGCTTGGTCGCCATGGTGCCGGTGACCACTGAACGGTGGAGCATGTCGCGGTACCCCAGGATGTCATCGTGCTTGTGGCGCATCCAGTCCTTGAACAACTGGCAGACGGCGTCCAGATCAAAGGGAGGGTAGTCTGTTGCCTCAATGAGTTCCCGCAGGTAGTCCGTCTGAAAATCGGCTTCTGCGTCGTGATCGGACAGTGCGGCCTGACGGTCTAGCCAGAGCTGGATATCCGCCTTGCGCTCATTGAGGGATGGAAGGTGGATTTTTCCGGTCATCACATCGCGGGCAAACCATGCTTGCGCGTCGAACATGTTGAACGTGTAGTACTGGTCCTGGGCGCCCAGGTAGAACAGGTTGTTGTTCTGCAGCCACACCACGCCCTTGTAGAGGTTGCCGGGGTAGAGCACGTTCGGTGATTTCAGTGAGAGCTCACCGGGCAGGAATGGGTACTTGTGCTGGTATCCGGTGCAGAGGACGACGGCGTCAAAGTCACCGTGTGTGCCGTCGCTAAAATACGCTGTACGGCCCTGGAAGTGGGTGACCAGCGGGCGCTCCACCGTGTTCTCCGGCCAGTGATAACCCATCGGAGCCGTGCGGTAGCTGAGGGTGATGGATGCGGCGCCCATCTTGTGCGACTGCATGCCGATGTCCTCTGCGGAATAGCTGCTGCCGATCATGAGCAGCTTCTTGCCGTAAAAGCGCTCGGCGCCGCGGAAATCATGGGCGTGCAGAACCTCGCCCGGGAAGGTTTCGATGCCCTTGAACTCGGGGACGGCGGGGACGTGGAAGTGGCCGGTGGCCACTACGAGCTTGTCGAACACGTGGGTCTCCGTGCGGTTGGTTTTGAGGTCTTCAACCGTCACCGTGAATTCCTGCGTTGCCTCGTCGTAGCTGGTGTGGCGGGCAACAGTATTAAATTTGACGTACTTGCGAACGTCTGACTTTTCCACGCGGCCCTTGATGTAGTCGAAGAGGACCTCGCGGGGCGGGAAGGAGGAAATCGGACGGCCGAAGTGCTCGTCAAAGGAGTAGTCCGAGAACTCCAGGCACTCCTTGGGCCCATTCGACCATAGGTGCCGGTACATGCTGGAGTGAACCGGCTCGCCCTGACCGTCCAGCCCGATCCGCCAGCTGTTATTCCACTGTCCACCCCAGTCGCCCTGTTTCTCGAAGCATATGATCTCGGGGATCGAGGCGCCTTTCTGGCGCGCTGATTCAAACGCCCGCAGTTGTGCCAGGCCGCTGGGCCCGGCGCCAATGATTCCGACTCGTAATGCCATGGTTTTCTCCTCTACAAAGATTGTTAGGTCGCCGGCGTGTACGGCGGTGCCGCTGGTTGGGGTCTAGGCAGCGAAATTGCGGTCGCCGACGAAGAACCCCAGGGCATACTCAGGGGTCTCGAACTTCACTGTTGTGCCCTTGGGGAAGAACAGAACGTCGCGCTCCTTTGCGTGCGTAACCTCGCCCGTCACCTCATCGGTGAGGATGAACTCACCCTTAATGACGACTTTCATTTCGTCGTACGTATAGGTGTAGACCAGCGGCTCGGAAGCCTTCAGCTCAAAGAATCCGGCGCACATGACCGAGCCCTGCGGGTTGTGGAGGGAGTCGCCGATGGCGGCCACAGTGCCGGGTTCGTTCATCGACGGCAGCCCGACATAACCGCTTTCCACCTTATGGATGGATCCGGCGTGGCTGAGCGTTCCGATGAGGGTGGTTTCCATGATTTTCTCCTTTGAAATGGGGGAAGAACTGGTGATCTGTGATGCGGTGCAGAAGTGCCGTGAAGGTCAACGTGATACCCCTGTAGGGGCTCCAGGGATCGAAATAAAGCCGACATGCCCTAGCCTCGCGGATGGCCTCCTGGGCGCCGGCCTGAGCTACGTGCTGTGATGCCAGTCACGTTTGCCGCTACAAGAAAGGTGACATGAACAACTGTGCAAGTCAACCGTTCATGTTTGCTTTTTCTCAATTTTCTTTGATGCGGCATTCGAGCCCCGCACCTATCCTTTCGAACGATTGACTTGAACGGATGTCCCTGTCACAGTGGACATCGCCGTGACCCACATCACGATGGCGCAATCTGACCCCGGATCCACCGAAGCATTCGCACAGCAGATCGCGCGCTTAAGAAAGGGTTCAAAAACTATGGCCACTACCAGCAACTCTCAGCCCTTGGCACCTATTGCAGGGGAAAAGATCGACTTCTGGCCGATTCAATCCATGAAGCCCATGAAGGACGAATGGCAACGGTTGCACTGCAGATTCATCAATGCCGATCCAGTAGGCAGCTGGGATGATTTCATACTCTCGGAGTGGGAACTGAGGTCCTGCGGTTGGGAAGACTTCCATCCCCACAGCGAGACAAATTTCGTTCTCGAAGGTGAGCTCCACGTGGAGAGTGAGGGCAAGACTGTCATCCTGAAGGCCGGCGATTCGGCTCGCGTTAATCCCGGCCAGCTCGGCCGGTACTGGGCCCCGGTCTACGCACGCATGGTCACGATGTACGGACCCAACCCGGAAGGTCTGAAGTCGCACTCCTTCCGATACTTCGAAATATAAACCCGATGTAGCGCTCATATCGTCGAACAACTGACGAAGCGTTCGCCTCAAAGGCGAGGCAACCACCAAGCGTGGCAGGAAGAGCAACCACCAGGCTCACCTGGGGCAGTACAACCTGTGACCTTTGGGTCTCTGCGAACTAAAAAACAGTGGCAGCTAACCCCTATCTCCGCCTCGTATCTGCACGCTCGGGAACCCCCTTCAGCCCGCAGATCCGGTACTCCCACTCAGCACGGGACACCCCTTCGGCTGCAGATCGCACAGGTGCCTGGCAAAGGCAACGCGCGCGTCACCAGTACCAGCAGAACTCTTTAGTTTTCACCGCTATTCAAAGGAGAATTTCATGAGTGAAAATAGTTTGAATACAGCCAATCACTTGAAAAGATCAATCGACTGGAAGCAGGGGCTGTCCATTTCGCTGGGCGTGCCCCTGCTGATATTGCCGTCTCTGGGTTATATCCCACTGTATTTGTCTGCCGCGGCAATCCTTGTCTGGGGATTATCAGTCATTCAGGGTTTCATGCAAAACGCCGCGTACGCTGAAATGGCCACAACCTTCCCTAAGGCTTCAGGCCTTCCGGGCTATGCCCAGCACATATTTCGCACTGAGAACTACAAGGGCAAGTATGACAAGGGCAAGCTGATCGGTGGCTTCAGCGCCTGGAGTTACTGGTTTGCCTGGAACCCGGTGCTGGCGATCTTTGCCATCCTGGTCGGCGGCTACCTGCATGGGCTGTTTCCGGTGCTGGCTGGGGCATTCACCGAGTATCAGCTCTCGTTGATCTCGGGCTTGGTAATTTTCGCCGGACTGTTCGTGATCAACTGGTTCGGCCTCAAGGACGGCGCCATCCTGGGTTACATCCTTGCGGCAGTTTCGCTGATACCCCTCATAATCCTGACCTTCGCGCCTTTTGCCACCGGCCATGTTGAACTGGACAACATCACCGGCAGTTGGATGCCGGCTGACTGGGCCTGGGATATGCACCACATCTTGATTCTCTTTGGCATCTTCGCGATTGCACAATGGAGCGCCTGCGGTTGGGAAACGGCCGCCATTTACGGTCCTGAATACAAAAACCCATCCAAAGATGTTCCCAAAGCCCTCTTCGCCTGCGGAATCATCTGCTTCTTCTCATATGTCCTGGTGCAAGCTGCAGTCATCGGTGTACTTGGCGTTGACGGCGTCATCGCCGAGCCGATTTCGCCCCTAATTCCAGTCGCCCAAGCGGTATTTGGCGGGGCGGGCACGACCATCACGATCATCATTTTAATCGCGGCCATGATACTCATCATCCAAACCGCATACCTGGGTTCCTCGCGCGCTCTGCACTCGATGTCTGCGGAGAACAACCTTCCCAAGATCTTCGGCAAAACGAACCGCCACGGAACCCCGTTCATCGCCTTGCTCGTCACAGCAGCGTTTAACATGGTCCTCATTTCGATGGGATCCATGACGGCAATTCTTGCGGCTGCCGCGATCGGTTACACCTGTGCCAACGGCATCAGCTTGTTCGCCTACGTCAAGGCCAAAAAACATCCGGCATTGGCAAACCTGGAAAGGCCCTTCAAAGCACCCAAGGGATGGAACCGTGTCGCCATGCTCTTCGGACTGTTTAATCTGCCCTTGTGCCTGATCGGCGTGGTCTATCTCAACAGCCTGGAAATCGGCTGGGCGCCAACCTGGCTCGGCTTTATCGTACTGGCACTCTACATACCCATATGGTTCTACTCGCAGCACGAATCAACGCGGACGAAACAAGAAGCATCCCCTGCTCGCTCTTCAGACGATGTCGAAGATCTCGAAAAGCTTCCAATTATCTAAGCAATACTCACGGCTACAAGAAAGATTCGGAGCCGCAGGCGGATTCAACTGCTCATCGCAATAGGCGCCTGGTTGCGTTTTGCCCGAAGCCGGGTAAAGCGCAACCAGGCCTTCGGCTGCCGCCAGGACGTGCCGGCACGTAAAGCTCACTCTCCCACGCAATGGCTCACTTTTCGACCGTCACCGACAGCTTCACTCGAACTTTCGGGGCGAGGTTGTACCGGTAGAACGCGGGGCATGCGTTGCTGCCAGCACCGCGAGGTCGTGGATGAGTTGTTGTATCTCAAGGTCGCGGTTTCGCGGTGGCGGGCTTTGTGATAGCTGGACAAATTCCCCGGGGCGAAGGAGGACAACCGGCCGGCCTGGTGACGGCACCGCAGTAACCTCAAGAACGACTGGATCACCAGACTCTACTTTTCCCACACAAACTCTCCCTTATCGCGTTTCCTGTGCTGTTCCAAGGGTGTCGCGCAGTGTGCGCAGCGCCCTGCAGTTCGGACGCAGCCCACCTGGACTTCGCTGGGGCCTGCAGCGCGTCACCGCTGGGTTTGTATCTGGGCCAGTTCAGCGATCAGTGCGGTCACTCTGCCTCCTGAATGGGCTAAGCCTCCATCGTCCGGCCAAGAACGTGTAGGAGAAATCCCAATTTCGGATTGTTTGAACCACCCTTTTGGGCGGGGTTCACGGAGGGACCGCCGTCGCCCGAAAACTAACTTCGGCCCGGGCTTCCGGCGAGTGGAGCGTTCGCGCTCCCCGGTTCGGGACGGTTGCTAAATAAAGCTGGACTATATGATTTATGCGCGATACCTTTGCTACAGCAACCACGATATGTGATGCCACTCACACCGCAAGGCCTGGAGATGAATGCTGCCGCCTCACCGAAGTGCAGGCGCAGCGGGAACCCGCTCAGCGAAAACAGAAAGGAAACACCATGACCGCCCTCCTTGACTCCATCGATATTCACGTCACCAGCCGCCGCGTCCTGGACGAGCGCCTCAATGAAGCCGTCAAGACGCTCCAGGAGCTGGCAATGCTTACGGGCGATCACGGTATCTTGGTCGTCCGCAACCGGCCGGGACACTATACGGCCGCTCTCTCAGACCAGGTTCCATTCGGCATGACGCACGAAGTCGTTCGCTAGTTCTGCCTTGTCCAGAGGCTTTTGGGGCCGGCCGTGCGATGCACGGCGCAGCTGACTGACCCGCCGTGGCGGGAAAAGAAGGAATAGAACATGTTCAAGGAGGCAACCGGGGGAAGGCGCTTTTTCCCGGGCCAGGAGCCTGTCCATGAGTGGGCTACCCTGCAGCACGGGGACTGTGTTCACGTGTGGTCCAACGGTTCGTTCCTTTACCCGGCCTTTGTAGATGACTGCGCAGACAACGGCCAGGTTATATGGGTCATCGAGCACGGCACCGGCTCCCGCCGTCTGTTTGTGCGTGATGATCCCGTCACCCTGTACACCAGCTAAGACCCAATTCCGTCCAACTGCGGTCGAATACCCCCAAATCAAGGAAGTCAGCATGCCCGTTGCAACCCCAGAAATCTACTTCGAGATGATCGACCGCGCGAAGGCAGGCGGCTTCGCGTTCCCGGCCGTGAACGTGACGTCCTCCCAGACTCTGAACGCCGCGCTGCGCGGGTTCGCCGAGGCTGAGTCCGACGGCATCGTCCAGGTCTCCACCGGCGGCGCCGCGTACTGGTCCGGGGCTTCCACCAAGGACATGGTGGCCGGTTCGCTGGGCTTCGCCGCGTTCGCCCGCGAGGTGGCGAAGAACTACAACGTCAACATCGCCCTGCACAC
>NZ_FVZL01000032.1 GCF_900168295.1 Arthrobacter sp. P2b
TGGCGTGAAACGCTGGAGCCGTGGTCGGTTTTCTGGGCGGCGGGAATGATCACGACCGTGTCCGCGAGCCGGGCCAGCGGCGAGTCCGGGTTGGTGGTGAACGCGGCGATCCGCGCCCCGGCTTTCGATGCGGTCTCTGCTGACTTGACCACCCCGGAGGTCGTTCCGGACCCCGAAGCGACCAGCAGCAGGTCCCCGGAGCTGATCGCCGGAGTGGTGGTGTCACCGGCAATATGGACCGTCAGGCCCAGGTGCATCAGCCGCATCGCCGCCATCCGCAGGACCAGCCCGCTGCGCCCTGCCCCCGCGGCGAACACCCGGCCCGACTGGCCCAGCTGCGCGGCCAGGCCGGCCAGCTGCTGCTCATCGATCTTGGCCACCGTACCGGTGATCTCGTCCCCGACCAGGGACAGATTACGGACAATATCAACGTCCGTGCTGTACACGGCAGGCGCCGTGGTCGTTGTTGTAACACTCACGATAGGACCCCTCTCAAACTATCCAGGCACCGGGACCTATCACGCCCCGATGCATGCTTACTGGTTGACACCAACTATCCCCAACCAACCAACCACCCGAAACGCTGTTTTCTGACAGTTTTAACTACCCATAAGAGTGGGGATGGTGCCGCCGTGTCGCGTCGTCTGGACAGTGTCGTGGCCGCGACCACCCACCCAGGCCTTCACATAAGAAACTTTTAAAAAGGTCTGGACCAAATGATTTCTTGAGCGTAGTTTTGCTGTGGGATCAAACAAGTGACTCCGATCACACCAGAAGCGTTCTGAAGCAGCTCGGCTCCCCGTCTATGCGGGAGAAGGCCGAGGTTGTGACGGTCCTTTCCAGGAGCTACACCGACGTAGTGCGCTCTAAGCCTTCCCGAACCCCCCTTTGGTGCTTGGACGTTGCCATTCGCGGGGTCCCGCCTCATACGCACCGCCGGCCGCGGCAGTCGAGGCGCTAAAGATCACAAGACGTTCAGTCCATCAAAGGAGATGTCGTGAGTGAAAATCGTTTGGATGAAGCCGACCACCTGAAACGGTCGATCAACTGGAAGCAGGGTATGGCCATTGCACTGGGCGTGCCCTTGCTGATTCTGCCATCGTTGGGATACCTCCCGATGTACGTTTCCGCCGCAGCAATCCTTATCTGGGGAGTCTCGGTCCTTCAGGGCTTCATGCAGAACGCCGCCTACGCCGAAATGGCCACCGCCTTCCCCAAGGCCTCCGGCCTGCCAGGTTTTGCGCAGACTATATTCCGTACCGAGAACTACCGGGGAAAATACGACAAGGGCAAGCTGATCGGTGGCTTCACCGCCTGGAGCTACTGGTTTGGCTGGAACCCGATTCTGGCGATCTTCGCCATCCTGGTGGGCGGTTACCTGCATGGGCTGTTTCCCGCCTTGGGCGAGACCTTTACCGAGTATCAGCTCGCATTGCTGGCAGGCGCGGTGATTTTCGGTGGGCTGTTCGTCGTGAACTGGTTCGGCCTCAAGGACGGCGCCATCCTGGGTTACGTCCTGGCGGCTGTTTCGTTGATACCCCTCGTTGTCCTGGCCGTAGCACCTTTTGCCACCGGACATGTTGAGCTGGGTAACATCACCGGCAGTTGGTGGCCGACTGACTGGGCTTGGGATATGCACCATATCCTGATTCTTTTTGGCGTCTTCGGGATCGCACAGTGGAGTGCGTGTGCTTGGGAAACCGCAGCCATTTACGGCCCGGAATACAAGAACCCGTCCAAAGATGTTCCCAAAGCGCTGCTTGCCTGCGGCATCATCTGCCTCGTCCTGTATGTACTGCTGCAAACTGCAGTAATCGGCGTGCTGGGTGTTGAGGGCGTACAGGCCGAGTCGGTATCACCCCTGATTCCGGTCGCCCAAGCAGTGTTTGGCGAAGCCGGTTCCATCATCACCATCATCATGTTGATCGCCGCCATGGTCCTGATCATCCAGACGGCTTACCTGGGTTCTTCCCGGGCCATGCACTCCATGTCGGTCGAAGGAAACCTGCCCAAGGTCTTCGGAAAAACGAACCGTCAAGGCACGCCGTTTGTTGCCATGCTGGTCATCGGAGCCTTTAACCTGGTGCTCATTTCCATGGGGAACGCCGCCGCGATTCTTGCAGCCTCGGCAATCGGTTACACCTGCGCAAACGGCATCAGCCTGTTCGCGTACGTCCGGGCCAAGAAGCACCCGGCATTTGCAAACATCGAACGTCCCTTCAAAGCCCCCAAGGGCTGGAAAAACGTCGCCATGCTCTTTGGCCTGTTCAACGTCCCTTTGTGCCTGATCGGTGTGGTCTACCTGAACAGCCTGGAAATTGGCTGGACCTCAACCTGGGTCGGATTCCTCGTATTGGCGCTCTTTGTACCCATCTGGTTGTACACCCAGCGCGAATCGCGCCGCTCCAACGAGGAAGCAGTCAGTGTTTCAGCTTCAGATGATGACGACTCCGAAAGGGTTCTGGATCCTATTAGGTGATTCAACCCCCGGGATCCGTATCGAACCCCTCTTGAGCTGGACCTGAAATTCGGTCCCCGGCGCTGACGTCAACGCGCCGGGGACCGAAGCCATCTAACCCACCCTTTTCTGGCAGCTGTCAGTATCCATAACGGCCTAGATATTGAGCCGAACTTCTGCGACAGGAATAGAGGACATGGACCCGCTAGCCCTGGCCCTCATTGAACTGGGAGCCGTTGTGTTCTGCCTCGGCCTGTTGGCCCGGTTGGCGGGACGGATTGGAATGTCACCCATACCGCTGTACCTCCTGGGCGGGCTGGCCTTCGGAACGGGAGGCATTGTCGAGCTCGATGGCATGCACGAATTCGCGCACCTCTCCGCAGAGATCGGTGTCATTCTGCTGCTGCTTATGCTCGGGCTTGAATACACTGCGGCCGAGTTGCTCACCGGGCTCAAGGGGTCTTGGCAGGCCGGTGTCCTTGACCTCGTGCTGAACTTCCTGCCGGGGGCAGCGCTTGCCCTTTTCCTGGGCTGGGGACCCGTCGCTGCCATCGTCATGGGCGGCATCACCTACATCTCCTCATCGGGCATTGCAGCGAAAGTCATCACTGACCTTGGCAGGCTCGGCAACCCCGAAACGCGTGTGGTGATCTCAGTCCTGGTGTTTGAAGACCTGGCGATGGCTGTATATCTGCCCGTCCTCACCACCATTCTTGCCGGCGTAAGTTTCCTCGGCGGGCTCACAACCGTTGGTATAGCGCTGGTTGTGGTGAGCCTTGTCCTCATCGTTGCCCTCCGTCACGGACACCATGTCTCGAAAGCTGTCCATAGCGAAAACCCTGAAGTGTTTCTCCTGCACGTGCTCGGCGCAGCCCTGCTCGTTGCCGGAGCGGCATCAGCCATGCAGGTGTCCGCGGCGGTAGGGGCCTTCTTACTGGGTATCGCAATCTCCGGTGCGGCAGCGCACAACGCCAAGCGCATCCTGATGCCGCTGCGGGACCTGTTCGCCGCCATCTTCTTCGTGGCATTCGGGCTGAACACTGATCCCCGGTCCATTCCGCCGGTGCTTGCCTTGGCGCTCGTGCTGGCCCTCGTCACCACAGCCAGCAAAATGGCCACCGGCATTTGGGCTGCGAAGCGTGCAGGCATTGCCCTACCTGGGCGTTTCCGCGCCGGCGCGGCGCTCATCGCCCGCGGGGAGTTCTCCATCGTCATAGCTGGCTTGGCAGTAGCATCCGGATCAGTCGCCCAGGAACTGGCAGGCATGGCCACTGCCTACGTGCTGATCATGGCCGTGGTGGGACCCCTGGCGGCGCGCTACGTCGAGCCGCTGGTGAGAGCAATGCTGCCGCAGGAAAGCCTCGTTACCAAAGCGTAGGAGTGCAGGGACATAATCACAGCCCCGCCCGGGTTACCGTGCCCAGAACGTCGATGAGAGGCTCGCCCGATTCTCTAAAGGGCAGCCGAATCGATAGCGCCTTGGTTGTGAATTCCGAGGTTGGCGCGAAGTCTGGCGCCGAGTTCGGTATCAACGTTGGTCCAGTACTGGATGGCCCGTTCCTTGATGTCGGAGCGCTTGACGCCGCCCACGGCACCGGTGACGGTGTCCAGGAAGCGGGCCTTGGCGCCGTCGTCGTAAACCTCGCGGTACAGCGCGCCGGCCTGGACGAAGTCGCTGTCCTCGGCGTGCAGGCAGTGCGCCGCATGGGTCAGCCCGCCGTCGTTCTCCCAGCCTGCGGCCGGGTTCGGCGGCTCAGCGTACGCGTAGGAGAAGATGCGGGCCTGCAGCATCTTGTCCGGGGACGCGGCGATGCCGGGCACGAAGTTCGACGGCGCGAACGTGGCCTGCTCGATCTGCGCGAAATAGTTCTCCGGGTTCCGGTTCAGCTCCATGGTGCCCACCTTGATCAGCGGGTAGTCAGCGTGCGGCCACACCTTGGTGAGGTCGAACGGGTTGAAGCGGTAGGTCTTGGCATCCTCGTAGGGCATGACCTGGACGTGCAGGTCCCAGGACGGGAAGTTGCCGGCCTCGATGTTTTCGGACAGGTCGCGGATGTAGAAGTCCGCGTCCGAGCCGGCCAGGGCCTCGGCCTGCTCGCCGGTCATGGAGTTCACGCCTTGGTTGGACTTGAAGTGGTACTTGACCCAGAAGCGATCGCCTGCCGCGTTGATCCACTGGTAGGTGTGTGAGCCGTAGCCCTGCATTTCACGCCAGGAGGCGGGCAGCCCGCGGTCCCCCATCAGCCAGGTGACCTGGTGGGCGGACTCGGGGGACAGGGTCCAGAAGTCCCACTGCATGTCGGCGTCGCGCAGGTGCGTGCCCGGGAGCCGCTTCTGGGAGTGGATGAAGTCCGGGAACTTGATGCCGTCACGGATGAAAAACACCGGGGTGTTGTTGCCCACGAGGTCGTAGTTGCCCTCGGAGGTGTAAAACTTCACGGCGAAACCGCGGGGATCGCGCCAGATGTCCGGGGAGCCGTTCTCGCCTGCGACGGAGGAGAAGCGGATGAGCATCTCGGTCTCGACGCCGGGCTGCAGGAAGGCTGCCTTGGTGTAGGCCGAGATGTCCTCGGTGGTCTTGAACGTGCCGAATGCGCCGCCGCCCTTGGCGTGCACTACGCGCTCCGGAACCCGCTCGCGCTTGACCTGAACGAGCTTTCCCATCAGGGTTGTTAGGCCGAGCCCAGCGCGGCGAGCACCGACATGGCTTCTTTCACGACGTCCGTCGCCGGGAAGGAAGGCCGCTTGATTCCGGCCATCTCCTCCATCACGCGGACAACCTGGCAGCTGTAGCCGAATTCGTTGTCATACCAGACGTACACAACCAGGTTCTTGTCCGTGGACACCGTCGCGAGGCCGTCCACGGTGCCGGCACGACGGGAACCAACGAAATCGGTGGAGACCACCTCGGGTGAGTCGATGTAGTCAATTTGCATGCGCAGGTCCGAGTGCAGCGACATGCCACGCAGGTAATTGTTGACCTCGTCCTTGGTGGTTCCGTTTTCCAGGGTCAGGTTCAGGATGGCCAGCGAAACATCCGGGGTGGGGACGCGGATGGAGCTGCCGGTGAGCTTGCCGAGCAGCTCGGGCAGCGCCTTGGCCACGGCCTTGGCAGCACCGGTCTCGGTGATCACCATGTTCAAGGCAGCGGACCGGCCCCGGCGGTCGCCCTTGTGGAAGTTGTCGATCAGGTTCTGGTCGTTAGTGAATGAGTGGACCGTCTCCACATGTCCCTGGACAACGCCGAACCTGTCATTGAGGGCCTTCAGGACCGGGGTGATGGCGTTGGTGGTGCAGGACGCCGCGGACACGATCTGGTCGGTGTCTTCAATGGTGCCGTGGTTGATGCCGTGGACGACGTTCTTTAGCTCGCCCTTGCCCGGAGCGGTCAGCAGGACCCGTGCAACACCTTTGCTCTTCAAGTGCTGCGACAGGCCTTCGGCGTCACGCCAACGCCCGGTGTTATCGACCAGCAGCGCGTCCCTGATGCCATAGGCGGTGTAATCAATGGTGGCCGGATCATTCGAGTAGATCACTTGGATCCGGACTCCGTTGGCGGTGATGGTGTCGGCTTCCTCGTCGACGCGGATGGTGCCCTGGAAGGAGCCGTGGACCGAGTCGCGGCGCAACAGGCTGGCCCGTTTCAACAGGTCGTTGTCGGACCCTCGTCGGACCACGATGGCGCGCAGCCGCAGGCCGTGCCCGCCGCCGGCCTGTTCGATCAGGAGGCGGGCCAGGAGCCGGCCGATCCGGCCGAAGCCGTATAGGACGACGTCGGTGCTGGTGCGGTCGTCGCCGTCGCGCTTGCCGACGATCCCGGCAAGTTCGGTGCGGAGGAATTCTTCCAGCGTTGCGCCGTTGCCCTCTTCCTTGAACTTCTGGTTCAGCCGGGCGATGTCGATCGCGGCCGCCCCAAGCTCCAGCTCTGCCAGGCAGTTAAGCAACGGGGCAGTCTCCTCCAGGAGCAACTCCTCCTTCGTGACACGGCGGGCGAAGCGGTGGGCTTTGAGGATGTTCACAGGCGACTCATTGATCAGGCTCCGGCCATGGATGCTGGTCACCACGTCGCTTTCGCGGTACAGCCGGCCGATCACCGGAACCATGGCCTCGGCGAGGGCCTCCCGGCCCATCCAGGTGTCAAGGGAAGAATCTGAAGTTTGTCGCATCGTGCTGCCTTTCCAAAGGGGTCGGTCTGTCGCCCGATGGGAACCTGACCGGAGATGTAAAAATGCCCTCTGAACCCTTCGTCTTGGTTTAAGAGCCGCCACAGTCTTGCCAGGGTTAGGTGAGGTTGGACTGCCGCAGCCACAACTGCTGCAGTTTAGATACAGCTGCCAACTGATCTTCGCTGAGGCCTACACCCGTATCGGTGATCCTGCGTAGAACAAGAAGGACGTTTCCGTTGATGGTTTCGCTGTATTTTGCTTGGGCAGGTTCCGTGATTGCCGCAGTCACTTCGCGCCTCCTGGGGATGGGCTTAGCATCCATCGTCCCGCCGTTAATGGGTGGGAGAAATCCCAATTTGGAACTGTTTAAACTATCTCTTCGGGTGGGTAGTTCACGCCTTATACCGCTCAGGGAGGGCATAGCGTTGCTTGTGGCAGTTATGCCGTCATGGTCGCGAACATCAGAGCCATGACCATGGCGCCCAACGCTTCGAGCGCGTGCTCGGAACGGTTGAAGAAGCGGGAGGATGCCGTGTGGAGGGGGCTCCTGATCGCCCGGCCCCGCACGAGCATGACGAGGAAAACGACCGCTGCGGCTCCGAAGCAGACTGTGAGCAGCATCGCCAGCATGGGCGTCGGATCGGTTGCAGCCGTTGCTGCTGCGCTGTTGTTTACCGCTGCCATGCCGTGATGGGCATGCGACACGGGTGTTACGGCTGCCGAAGCGGATGTATTTCCGGGCGAGGACCCGGGAGTCATCATCGCGATCATGAGGGCCGCACCCGCCATGGAGAGGCTGTGATAAACACATTTGACGCGGCCTTGGCCGCTCGCGCAGAGCGTCATGAATTCCGGCCGGGCGACTGCCTGAATGACAAACCACAATGCCGCACCGCTCAGGACTGCGATCTGCGCCAGCATGGTTGACGGCACCAGATTCCACAGCATTGCAGCCATCAGGACGTTCATCAGGGCATGGAGGGCCTTATTGATCCGGTCGGTACGCTGGCGGGACTTTGCCGCCTGCAGGGAGTAGTAACATCCGCTCAGCAGCAGGACTGCCGTGAGGGTCCAGGTAATTGCCGGAATAGTGAACACACTTATCACGCTTTCCCTACTGGGTTCGGGTAGAGGAAAGGCGGTCCCCGGTGCTGCTGTCACAGCACGGGGACCGCCTTTTAGTGTTGACCGTCAGTTACGAGTGGGATGCGTGCCCCTCTCCTGCACTGCAGTGGCCGCTGGTGGCCTCGATCTTGCTGGGGAGGTTCAAGGTGGGGTTCTGGTCGAAGAAGCCGTGGGGTTCGAGCATGAACCCGATGTTCTGGCGGGGCATGATGGGCCAGTCTTCGAGCCGGACGACGTGGTGCATGCCGAAGGTGTACCAGACCACGAGGTCCTGATCGACGATGTTCCGGTCCTTTTCGGTCCAGATGTGCAGGCCGTCGTCCGCGCCGGTGGCCTGGTTGGGGAACTCGCCGGCGGCGAAGCGTTCGGTCCGGTCGTAGGCGGTGACCCACAGGTTGTTGCGGGCAAACTGCGCACGCTTGCTCACGTAGGATTCGTCACCGGCGGCAAGCTGGATGCCGTCGGTGGGGATCAGGCGGTAGGCCACCGGTTCGTCCACGAGGTTCCTGCTGTCGTGGTTGGCGATCTTCCAGAAGCGGTGCTTGGAGGAGTCGGTCTTCCGGATGGCCTTCTGCTCGGTTTCCAGGAGCCGGTCCACTGCCTTGAACAGGGTGTGGGTCGGGTTGTCCTCGGGGATTTCCATGTCCACTTCGTAGACGGCGTTCTTCGGGCCGTCCACTTCGAAGTCCATGCGGACGTTGAACATGTGCTGGTGGATCGGGGCGTAGAGCCCGTCGTTGTTCAGCGTCTGCCCGTACGGGCTCTTTTCACCCGGCTTCTGGCCGGCGGTGGAGAGGATGCCGGTGGCCTTGACCAGGAACTCGATGCTGCCATCGAGGAAGAGGTGCCAGTAGAAGGCGTACTCGTAGTTGGCAACAGTGGCGATGAAGGAGATTACGAGCTTGCGGCTGCGCCGAGTTTCGGTGGTGCCTTCACGGAAATCGAAGTGCTTCCACAGGATGCTGTCGTCTTCCTCATGCATGCAGATCGCGTTTTCGATCGTCAGCGGGTTGCCGAGGCTGTCGGTGGTGATGCCATCGAAGTACTTGATCTCGCCGGTGCAGTCACAGCCCAGGGTGAGGGAGTTCGCCATATTGCCGATGTTGTATTCACCGGAGTCGAAAGCGTTCTTCTTGGCCTGGACGGGGGCGCTGTCACCGTACGGGACAACCATTTCGGACAGCGAGGCGCGGTTGATGACGGGACGCTCGACGCCCTTGTTCCGGAACTTCAGCTGGTGCAGGACCAAGCCTTCACGGGGCGTGAACCCCACCCGGAAGGACCAGTCGGCCCACTGGACGTGGTTTCCGGTCACCGTGAAGGACGCGCCTTCGGGCTGGGTGATGGAGATCGGCTTGAGGTCGGTGCGGGCCGGTCCGACGTACTTGGGCAGGTAGTTGCCGCTGGCGCTCGGGACCGGGATGGCCTGATCGTCCTGGAGCTGTACAACCTCGCCGGAGTTCAGGTCCACGATGACGATGAAGTTCTCGATCGGGTGTGCGTAGGGGCTGTCATCAGCCTCTTCGCGGACGAAGACCAGGGCACGCATCAGGCGGCGGCCTTCGTTGTCTTCACCGAAGTAGCCGACGGACCACGGTTCGAAGCAGACCAGGTCCATGTTGGTGATGCCGCGCTTGGCAAGGGCAGCCTGGACCTCGGGGTTCTTCCGGCACGCCTCTTCACCCTCGGCGAACTCGTCGAGCATGAAGGGCGGGTGAACGTTGGCGGCCAGCTGTGTCCACTTCGAGACGATGCCCGAATCAAGATCCACGATCGCTTCGTAGGCGCGGCCCTCGGCGCGGTTGACCAGGACAGCGTCTGCTTCACGGACCGTCGCCGCGCCGGTCCGAAGCAATTCCTTGTCCGGCTCGCGCAGCTCAACGCTGATGAAGCGGAACGACTCAGCCGCGGCCGGACCATCCTTCAGGATGGCAGATGCCCGGGAGATCTCCTCACGGGACAACGGATCGAGCGGATGCGAAACCTTGACGACGGCGTCAGTTTCAGTGTTGAGAGTCATGGTTTTCTCCTTGATTCTTGGTTCAGGACGAGGATGTCTGAGGCTGGGAGCCAGAGTGCTCGGTGACATGGCCGGAATGTGGCAGTTTTTTAGCGACCGCCCATGTGTTGGAGACCTGAGGGGGAAGCGGTGTGTGGCTGCAGAGGACCTGTAACCTCCCAGGTGTTGCAGCCGCATCCCTTCGATTTTGGAAGGGCAGCAAAGCTCTTCACTGAACTCTGCTGAGGGTGATGCGGATCACCTTTTCCCCTTGCAGTTAGGCTACGCGAACTAAAACATCTAGTCCAGCCTTTTTTATTTTTATTTTGTTGCGTTCTGCGTCTATCTATTTGATGCCGTTGTTCACGGCACTCAGCAGCGCAATTTAGCCGGCCAGCAGCCACTCCGAGGCAGCCTTGCGGTAGCGGATAATGCCTTTGTACTCGGCCATGTCGTCTGGAAGTTCGGCCAGGACATGGCCGAGCTTTTCCCGCCAGGCAGGTACTTTGGCGATGTCAGACAGGGGCAGGAGGTAGCTGCGGATCAGGAACAGCAGCACTCCGCTGTGGGGGAGTCTTATCAGGTGCTGAACTTCCACGCGGAGGTGGAGTTTATCGGGCATGGCAGGATCAGTGGCGATGGTTGCGCGGTCAGGACCCCACTCCGGGTACGTTTCGGTGGAGGTGTCCAGACGTTGTCCGACGGTCATGGTCCAGTTCGTGCGGCGGAACTGTTCACCAGGTTGCAGGGCCAGAAGGAATTTCTCGGCGCGGCTGACGATATTTTCTTCCTTGACGCGCGGGACAGGGCCGTGGATTTCGAGGAAGTTCATGCCGACGTCAAAGTTGAAGGACCAGTCAGCGGCAAACGTGACCAGGCCGGCGTCGAGCCACATGGTGTTGTCGCGGACGTCAAGCAACACGATGTCGTCCTGGATCTGGGTGCCCAGGAACCTCAGCGGCCCTCCGGGCAAGGAGTCGTCTTCGCCGACCGTGAATTCCACGTCGAGGTTTTGGAGGCCGTTGTGCCAGCGGCAGTGGTTGCCTTCGCGGTGGAAGGACATGAGATCCGGGTAATCCGCAGCCATGGCGGGCAGCAGGGTGGCCAGGGTGTCCCACGCGGCTGAGCGCATGTGAGGCAGCACCTTCATGCGTGAGGGGTCACGGGTGAGGATCTGCTCGCGTTGAGCGATTTCCTCGTGGTAGTTCTCATCGATATCTATAAGCCCGGTGCCCCAGGACCCTGCTTCTGTTGTGACGTTCTTGTGCGCTGGTTCCACGTTGGCGCTGTAGCGGTACTGGTTGGCGGCAAAAGGAAATGGAAAGCGCCGGATCCTTTCCGGCAGTACAGCGGTGTCAGGATTCCGCTCGGTAGTGATACTCACAGGTCCAACTCCAATTCTGGATCGTTGCTACGCGAAACGCAGCACATCATTGTGGTGTTCGCAGCCTTTTCCTCGTCGGACAGGTAAAGGTCCCGGTGCTGGGGAGCTCCTTTGAGAACCGGCAGAACGCATTCTCCGCAGATACCTTTACGGCACATGTTCGGAATGCGCCTGCCCGCGTTTTCAAGTGTCTCGAGCAGCGAAACGCCTGCCGGGACTTCCAGGCGAACGCCGCTGCGGGCCAGGTTCACCGTGAAAGGTTCTCCCGCGTCCAGTTCGGCCGAGCCAAAGGCCTCGGAATGCAGCCGGGCAGACGACCAGCCCAGCTCACGAGCCTGGTCCAGGACTGAGTCCATGAAAGCGAGGGGCCCGCAGACGTAAAGGTGGGTTCCCAGGCTCTGGGTTGTCAGTGCGTTGCTGAGGACATGCTGGAATGTCTTGCGGTCGGCGCATTCGGTCAGGGCCTCCCCCAGTAGTTCCCTCGCTTCCTCCACATGGGCACCGGCACCAGGGCGGTAGACGTAGATCAGGGATGACGTCGTGCCGCGGTCGGCCGCCGCCTGGGCGTGCGAAAGAATAGGGGTAATGCCAATTCCTGCAGCAATCAGGAGATTGTGCGTGGCTGTGGACACGGGTGCAAAAGCGCTTCGGGGCCGCGAAACGAATAGCCGGTCCCCCACCTCGAGCCGGTGCATGGCGACAGAACCGCCGGCTCCGTCCTCCACTCGGAGTACCGAGATCGTGTATTCGGTTGGGGCGTTGCCGGAACCCGTGAGGGAATAAGCGTTTACGCCCTCATCGCCGTACTGAACCACAAGGTGGCTGCCGGGGACATAGGACGGAAGGATTCGTCCGGAGGGGTCCGCGAGAGTGATGCTGACAATCGAGTTGGTCTGGCGAACGACCTTCGTCACCTCCAGCTGGAGGCCTCCCTCCACGGCCGGATGGGTACTGATCGGGAGTGCCGTGATAGTCATGCTGCCTCCTCGGCATGGGCTGAATACCCGAGGTACGCGCCGAGCCGGCGCGAGAAGTGGTCAGTGATTGCCAAGTTGGTGGTGCATCCCCCGCACTGCACCTCCGAGCCCGCTTGCCGGGTGGTGGCGGTTGTAGCGCGGCAATGCGGACAGTAAATAACGCGGGGACCCACCTGGTGAGCCAAGAGGGTTACCTCGGCTTCCAGCAGTCCACACTCCGCTGCGGCGGCTGCAGCAGCACGGGTGTCTGCGGGCGGACCGGCGACGACCAGGCGCACCCCGACGTGTGTGTGTGCAAGTGCTGAGCGCAGCTCGGAAAGGGTTTCGGTTGTTGCAGATTCAAAATGAAGGTCGTACCGGGGCTGGCCACCGGTGTCGTATCCCGCGGTGTCATCTGATGCCCCAAACGAGACACGGATGACACCGCGGAAACCCGGTTCCAGGCCGATACCAGCTGCCGGCGGCATGGGCACGGAACGCACGATCAGTCCTTACGGGGCGAAGGAACGGTGGCCGGTGAAGAACCCGAGACCATATTCAGGGGTCTCAAACTTCACGGTGGTGCCCTTTGGGAAGAACAGCACATCGCGCTCCTTGGCGTGCGTTACCTCACCGGTGGACTGATCGGTCAGGATGAACTCACCCTGGACAACAACCTTCATCTCGTCATACGTGTACGTGTACACCAAAGGCTCCGAAGCCTTCAGCTCGAAAAAGCCTGCGCTCATGACCGAACCCTCGGGATTGTGGAGCGAATCACCGATCGCAGCTACCGTTCCGGGTTCGTTCATCGACGGCAAGCCAACGTAGCCACCTTCCACCTTGTGGATGGAGCCTGCCTTGCTAAGTGTTCCTGTGAGTTGGATTTCCATGGTTTCTCCTATGAATACCGTTGGGAATTGTTCTCTGTCGCATACGGGACAGCGCTACGAAAGAGTTGGAATGCCCTTTGTTGACGTGGGGAAGGGATCGTCGCAAACCCGGGGGCTGTTCCCCATTTGCTTGAGGATTCGAACACCGGGCTCCACGCTGAACTCTTCTGGATTGTGTGATGCGAGTCACTGCGTGCGTCCCACTAGTAAAGCTACGCCTGCTAATACATCTAGTCCAGACTCTTTTTGAAAAAAGTTTAATAAGACGTTTCATTTGCGTTCTTTCGCGCGTTGGCCGGCGCTCGGCCAAGGCCAGCCACACCACGGGGATCAAAGACAGGAAGGCAGGCCGGATTGACCGGCCTGCCTTCCGTCCTCTTCGATGCCATCCAGCGATGCGAGTCGGCCCTGGTATCAGCTCCTGCATCGGAGGGCCGTCGTTTCAACCGACGGCAGTATTAGCCCAACAGCGGGCTCCAAGGCGCGCCGCAGTCGGGTGACCCGCTTTTCAGGATGGAAGCATGTCCAGATCTTCCGCACCGCGTTCAGAGGCGGGTGCATAGGGTAACGAGCTGATAGGCGTCTTGGATCGCCGCTGCGTGTACAGCCAGATCGGTATGTACGATGCCAACACGATGAAGCCAACCCACGTCGGCGTCCATCCGATCTCAAGGCTGTTAAGGTAGACCACACCAATCAGGCACAGGGGCAGATTGAACAGGCCGAAAAGCACGGCTACGTTCTTCCACCCTCTGGGAGCTTTGAAAGGCCGTTCCAAGGCGGCAAAGGCGGGGTGCTTTTTGGCCCGTACGTAGGCGAACAAGCTGATGCCATTTGCGCAGGTGTATCCGATGGCGGATGCGGCAACGATCGCTGCCGGGCTGCCCATCAGGATAAGGACCAAGTTGAAGGCAGCGATAATCAGCATGGCGACAAATGGCGTCCCGTGCCGGTTGGTTCTGCCCAGGGATTTGGGGAGGTTGCCTTCCATTGCCATGGAATGCATGGCACGGGAAGAGCCGAGGTAAGCGGTTTGTATGATGAGCACCATCGCCGCAATCAACATGATAATGGTGACCATGGAGCCAGCCTGGCCGAAGACAACCTGTGCCACCGGAATCAGAGGCGAAACAGGCTGGTCGAGGACACCTTCGACGCCGAGCACACCGATTACTGCGGCCTGCACCAGTACGAACGAGAAAAAGCATATGGTGCCGCAGGCGAAAAGTGCTCTTGAGACATCCTTCGCTGGATTTTTGTATTCAGGACCGTAGATCGCTGCAGTCTCCCAGGCGCAGGCGCTCCATTGCGCGATGGCAAAGATGCCCAGGAGGATCAGGATGTGGTGCATATCCCAAGCCCAGTCTTGCGGAAGCCAGCTGCCCGTGATGTTGACCAGGTCAACATGCCCGGTAGCAAAGGGGGCAACAGTCAGGACGATCAGCGGGATGACGGAGAACGCCCCCAAAATGTACCCAAGAATGGCGCCGTCCTTCAGGCCAAACCAGTTCACTGTGAACAATCCGGTAAAGACCACCAGGCCTGTCATCAGGGCGAGCTGGTTTTCGGTAAATAGCTCGCCCAGTGCAGGGAAAAGCCCATGAAGGTAACTGCCCACCAGGATGGAAAAGATTGCCAGTACTGGCGTCCAAGCGAACCAGTAGCTCCATGCGCTGAAGCCGCCAAGCAGCTTGCTCTTGTCGTATTTACCCCGGTAGTTTTCGCTGCGGAATACATGCTGCGCGAAACCGGGAAGGCCAGAGGCCTTGGGAAACGCCGTGGCCATCTCAGCGTAGGCGGCATTCTGGAAGAACCCTTGAATGACCGATAGCCCCCAGATCAGGATGGCCGCCGCCGACAGGTACATAGGAAGGTAACCCAGTGAGGGCAGAATCAGCAGTGGTACACCCAGCGCAATGGCCAGGCCCTGCTTCCAGTCAATCGACCTTGCCAGGTGATCGGCTCCATCCAAACGATTTTCACTCATAAGAGCCTCCTGGATTCAGTACTACGCTGTACGTATCGGGGATTGCCGGGTGTGGGGCCCAGCGGAAGACAGGCGGGAGTGGTTCCCGTTGACTGTGAACGAAACGAATGCCATGAGCGCGGGAATGCACCGCTAGCCCTGCGATGAAGGTGAAGGCGTCGACGGGCCGCCCGTGGCGCTCTGTGATACACATCACTTACAGGTTACAGGCAAATAGATGCAGTTCAACAGGTTAAACAACAACTAGCTGTCTATGCTGGCCGCCTCTTTCCTGGTTTCAAGGACGGCTAAGTGGCGTAAACCAGTGAAAGTCCTAAGTGGGGAACGTTCAGAGCCACTCGGTGCTCGTTGTGGGCTCCGGGTTTGATCCGCTCGCCCACCAGGTACATTCCCGAGTTGCCGAGAATGACGCGATTACTGGAGTTGATGAGGGCGGCATCGGCAGGGATCGCCCGCAAGGTGGGCATGATGAGCGGCTCCAGGTCCTTGATCCGGATGTCGCAACCGGTGACGCCAATAAACTTCCCATGGGTGTAGACCGGTGAGGTGAACGTCAGAACGTATTCCTCGAAGCCCAGATAATCTATATATGGCCCCCAGACCGTCTGCTCACCCGTGGAAGCGGCGATGGAGAAAAACGGCAGCTTTTCGTAGTCGTAGTACCGGTTACTGCCAGGGGTCCGGTCGGCATCCAGTCTTTCCATGGAGCCGTCGTTCTTCCGGAACCACCACTCCAAAGCCCGGCCGCCCTCCTCAGCAAAGTCGCCAGCGAAAAAGGTTCCTGCTCCGACGGCAAAAGAGTTTTTCCCCAGGAATTCGCGTGCAAGGTCATCCAGTCCAACCAGTGCAGCTTTGCTGACCTTGGACCTGCCGGCGAGGTTCTCTTCAAGCAGCGAGGCAACCTTCACGGAAAGTTCTCCGATCTCGGTTGAAACGCTGCCAATCCAGGCAGTGAGGGTGTCGGCAGCAGGTACGACGTCATTGTCGGTGATCATTGTGCATCCTGAATTGATTCCACGTCCCCACACGGGTGTTGCGGCTAGATGAAGTTATTCGATCTGATTGGCTCAAGTGCCGAGTCCAATCTTTCCCGGATGAACCTGGCTACTGCCAAGACCGATCCAAGTCTTTAGGGATGAGCGTAACGGGTCAAATGCTACGACGAGGAGGCTTTTGCACTCTCCGTGGACGCAGCGTAACTCAGGGTAAGTTTCGTGTCGATCAGATGGAAGATATTTCGCTTGATGTGCGCAAGAACCAGCCTCTGAGCCCTCTCAGGTTGATCTTGGGCTATTGCACGGACCAGCTCCAGATGCTCAGCAGCTGCCGCTTCGGGATCAAGCGATGCGGCGAGGGGTGTCCACAGTTGTTGGACCGTTTCTTGCTGCAGCCGGATTTCGGCATTGGCAAGCCTGGGTGACTGCGCGGATACAGCCAATTCAATGTGAAATCGGCTGTCGGCAGGCGCGCGCACTTCTGGCGTTGTTGCCAAAACCAGCGCCCGGCCAAGTTCCTGCAGGCGGTCAAAGTCATGAGCTTCCGCGCGCTCACAGGCCAGACGGACGGTCGCTGCGGCTATAGCGGAATGTTCGTCCCCGATGTCACGTATTTCTGAAATCGATGTCGAGAGAAACCACTCGCGAATGGTGTCGGTCTGGGTAGGGGGCTGGCTGACGATGAACGTTCCGCCGCTCCGGCCCCGGCGCGTCTCGACAACGCCCTGTTCCCTGAGTTCAGACAGCGCTTCCCGAAGGGTCGCACCTCCCACACCGAACATCTCTGAGAGTGACGCTTCGGAGGGCAAGCGCTCACCGACTTTGAGAAGTCCTAAGCCGATTGCCTTGGAGATTCTTTCGACAATCGCATCGGCCCTCTCAATTTCCGGCAAGGACCGGTAGATCTGTGACTGGAATGAGGTTGGCGAGGCCAAAAGTCTGCGCTCCGAAATGGGTTTACGTTTCGCTCAATAGTAACCAGTCATACCAGCACATTGAGAGTTTTTCCCTTTTATCAAAATCTTTCAGCTTCCCGCCCACGCTGCCGGGATCGAAGCGAACGTGGTGCTGACAAGCAGCTGCATGCACAGCGCGGACCGGAACGTTGTTGCGCCCTCTTACCGCCCCTGTTCTTTTGGGTAGTTAAAACTGTCAGAAAACAGCGTTTCGGGTGGTTGGTTGGTTGGGGATAGTTGGTGTCAACCAGAAAGCATGCATCGGGGCGTGATAGGTCCCGGTGCCCGGATAGTTTGAGAGGGGTCCTATCGTGACTGTTGCAACAACATCCACGGCGCCTGCCGTGTACAGCACGGACGTTGATATTGTCCGTAATCTGTCCCTGGTCGGGGACGAGATCACCGGTACGGTGGCCAAGATCGATGAACAGCAGCTGGCTGGCCTGGCCGCGCAGCTGGGCCAGTCCGGCCGGGTCTTCGCCGCAGGGGCCGGGCGCAGCGGCCTGGTCCTGCGGATGGCGGCGATGCGGCTGATGCACCTGGGCCTGACGGTCCACATCGCCGGTGACACCACCACTCCGGCGATCAGCTCCGGGGACCTGCTGCTGGTCGCTTCCGGGTCGGGAACGACTTCCGGGGTGGTCAAGTCAGCAGAGACCGCATCGAAAGCCGGGGCGCGGATCGCCGCGTTCACTACCAACCCGGACTCGCCGCTGGCCCGGCTCGCGGACACGGTCGTGATCATTCCCGCCGCCCAGAAAACCGACCACGGCTCCAGCGTTTCACGCCA
>NZ_FVZL01000021.1 GCF_900168295.1 Arthrobacter sp. P2b
GGCCAAGGGCTCTGCGAAGCCTGCAACCACACCAAGGAAAACCCCGGCTGGACCGCCAAACCCATCCCCGGAACCCGCCACACCGTCGAAACCCGGACGCCAACAGGCCACACCTACCGCTCCACCGCGCCGCCACTGCCAGGGACTTCACGGGAGTTGGCCCCTCTGCCCGAGGCTCCGCAACATCAGGCACCACTGCCCCCAGCGTCACCCGATCGAAAAGCGGTGCCCGGCACGCGGGCGGGAGCTGGAACTAAGCCGGCCATCCGCCGTCGTACCGTCCGTAACCCAGACCGGGAACCGGTTCGGCGCCAGGAAGCAATGAAGCACACCGTTCAGGTGCTGGGGAGGGCGGGGCCTTCAGGGTAGTGCCGACACGCCCAGCAGTCGCTCGGCGGCGGCAGCCGTCAGGGCTTCGGGCTTGGGCTCGGTGACGGGTTGGGGCCGATCATCGATGGGGGAGGCGGCGGGAACGGACCGGCCGGGTAGAGCGGTGCCACCTTCAGCATGTAGTTAGCCCACTGTGGTCCTGCAATCATGTAGCCGTCGAGCCGGGGGTAGAACGTCCCGTTGATGGTGACGTTCTGGCCGGGGCGCTTTTGGCTCTCAAGTGGGTCGCCGAAGAAGGACGCAGTGGCAAGTCCACTGGTATAGCCGACGATCCAGGTTGCACCGTTGTTGTTGGACGTGCCGGTTTTGGCCGCCGTCGGCACCTTGTCATGGACTTTGGGGTTGATCCAGAAGCCGGAGCCCCTCACAAGCACGTCCTGCAGCACGTTGTTCACGCCTCGGGCAACGTCCGGCTTTACGGCATCCCTGCACTCGACAGGCTGAGCCGGAAGCTTCCCGCCGGAGGCTTCAGTGACCTCAAGGAGGGCAACCGGGGTGCAGTAGCGGCCGTCATTGGCGAAAGTGGCAAAAGCGTTCGCCATATGCAGCGGAGCGACGTTGGTGGCACCGAGCAGGTTGCCCAATTGGTGCATGTTGATGGGGGAGCCGTCCAGCCCGTTGTGCAGTCCTACCGCGTCCACCATCTTCTGGATGCCGCAGAAGTCCAGTTGAGTGGCCGAAGCGAAGGTAGCCGTGTTGATGGAGTTGTACAGGCCGTAGTTGATGGCCATCTTCCGGTAGAAGCCCTCTTCGGCGTTCTGCAGGTCATCGGCGGCACCCAGTTCAGGATTGTTCTGCGCGGTGCTGTAGGCGCCCAACACCTTGCCGCAGCTCGACCTCCACGGGAACCCCAGCGGGTAGACGCGGCGTGATGCGTCCACTTCCGCGGTAAGGGGCTTGCCCTCGTTCAGCCACTGAGCGAACGTGAAGGGCTTCATGGTCGAGCCCGTCTGGAACCCGCCGGCTCCGTTCAGATTATTGCCCTGCGGGTCCTTGGCATCAACATTGAAGTTCAAATGGGTATCGAACTTGCCCGGTTCCGCAAGGAACACGGTGTTCTGTGCCATTGCCAGGATCTTCCCGGTTCCTGGCTGCACCGTCACCAGTGCTGCACCCCACCGGTCCGGGTTGGGCCCCGCCGTGCCATCCACCTGCGCCTGCGCCGCCGCCTGGAGCCGGCTGTCCAGCGTGGTCACGATCGTCAGCCCGCCGCGGTACAGCTTGCGCTGGCGTTCCGTCTCATTCGGCCCGTACGCCGGGTTGTTCAGGATGAGATGCGAGATGTAGTCGCAGAAGTACGGGGCCATCGTGGCATTGGCGCAGCCCTGCCGCTCCGGGCTGATCTTGAGCTCGATCGGGGTGGCCACTGCTTCATCGTGTTCGGCTTGCGTGATCTTGCCGAGGCGGAGCATCTCGCCAAGCACCTGGTTCCGCCGCACCATTGAGTTGTCCGGGTTGAGCGCCGGGTTATAAAACGTGGGGCTGTTCACGAGCCCCGCCAGCAGGGCGGCCTGGGGCAGGTTGAGGTCCTTGGCCGTGGTGCTGAAGAAGTAGCGTGCAGCAGCCTCAACGCCGTAGGCGTCGCTGTTGAAGAACACGATGTTCAGGTAGCCCTCGAGGATCTGCTCCTTGCTGAACTCCTTTTCCAGGGCGAGGGCGAGTTTCATCTCCCGCAGTTTGTCGCCAAGGTCCTTTTGCCCGCTGAGGATCACCTCGTCCGGCCGGTCCTGCGAAAGCCGCGCCTCGTTGATGACATTCGTGACGTATTGCTGGGTGATGGTGGAGGCGCCCTGCCTGTCACCCTTGGTCACATTCGAGACCAAGGCCCGCACAATCCCCTGCGGGTCGACGCCGGCGTGGTCATAGAACCGGCTGTCCTCGATTGCGATGACCGCGTCCTTGATGTACGGGGACATCTGATCCAGCGGTACCCTGACGCGGTTCTCGGCAAAGAACGTGGCGATGGTTTGGCCGTCGGAGGTCAGGACTTTGGTGGATTGCGACGGCGGCTCCACGGTCAGCTCCGCGGGCAGGCCTTCAAAAAATCCGACGGAGTTGCTAACCCCAAATTTGGCCGCCGCCAGGGCAGGCGCCACCAGGCTGGCAACCAGGATCCCGCACATGATGCTCGCGGCAAGGAACCCCAGGAGTTGTCCCAGGGCGCGTCCGGGACCGCGCTTGCGCTTCCGCTTCTTCGCCATTCATCAGCCCTCGAACTCGGAGGTGTGAATCGAGGATACGCCCCTATATCAAGGCGGGCCAGAGCCCGGAAGGTCAGGATATGGTCACGAAAATTGCTTGACTCAGCGATAGTTAACGACATATCGTTTACGATCGTTGAAGAAGTCAGCGTAAAGATGAAAGGACGATGCCACCATGAAAGGCATTTCTGACGAAAAATTTCCCGGCCCGGAATTTGCAAGGGGCCGGTTTGAGCGGGGCCGGGGCCGGAGGGGCCCCCACGGACACCGCGGCGGCGGGTTCGGTCCCGGCTTTGGGCCTGGTTTTGGTCCGGGATTCGGGCCCGGCTTTGGTCCCGGTTTCGGACGTGGCTCCCGGCGGGCCAGCCGCGGGGATGTGCGCGCCGCCATCCTGTCGCTCCTGGCCGAAGCACCCTCGAACGGTTACGGGTTGATCAAGACCATTGCCGAAAAGACGGACGGAGCCTGGCGGCCCAGTCCCGGATCCATCTACCCCACGCTGCAGCAGCTTGTGGACGAGGACCTGATTACCGCGCTGAGCGAAGGCCGCGGCACGGAGTTTGCGCTTACGGACGCCGGCAGGGCCTACGTGGCAGAGCATGCCGAGGAGATGGAAAATGCGTGGAACGCCGGTCCGGACAGCTCAGACCGGGAGTTCCACCAGAGCATCGGCAAGCTGATGGGCGTCATCCACCAGTTCCGCAGCGGCGTCACAGAGGAACAGCGGGCAGCTGCCATTGAAAAGCTTGATGAGACCCGCCGTGCACTGTACAAGATCCTGGCCGACTAGGTTCGGGGAACCCTTAGGCGCAGCCCGCTATGCGAAGGAGTCTTCCTTGGCATGGAGTTCGGCGGAATCCTTGGCAGTCGAATCCCGAGCGGTGGAATCCTTGGCGGCGGCCGGAACGGCAGCGGTCGGGAGATGGGAAGCGGCGGGCCGCAGGGGGTTGAAGCCGGAGCCCAGCTCGCCGAACGCGTAGGCGCTCTCGGCGTGCTCGGAGAGGTCCACTCCGGCAGTTTCCGCCTCATGGCTGACCCTGAACCCGATGGTCTTGTTGATGATCCGGCCGATGACCAGGGTTCCCAGGCCGGACAGCAGCAGGGTGATGACAACGGCCGCGGTTTGGGCGATGAGCTGCTGGACCCCGCCGCCGTAGAAGAGCCCGCCACCCTGGCCGTCCACGGGGAGGGCGATGAATCCCAGTGCCAGGGTGCCGATGAGTCCGGCGCCCAGGTGGACTCCCACCACATCCAGGGAGTCGTCCAGCCCAAAGCGGTACTTGAGGTCAACGAACACCGCGCAGGCGGCGCCCGCCACCAGGCCCAGGCCGATTGCGGCCACCGGGCTAATGTTGGCGCAGGACGGGGTGATGGCCACGAGTCCGGCCACCACGCCGGATGCCGCGCCAAGGGAAGTGGGGTGGCCGTGCCGGAGCTTCTCGGTGACCAGCCAGCTCAGCATGGCGGCCGCCGGAGTGACCAGGGTGTTGACCCAGATCAGGCCGGCCTGCTCGGCCGTGGTTGCAGCACCGCCGTTGAAGCCGAACCAGCCGAACCAGAGGATGGCGGCGCCCAGCATGATGAAGGGCACGTTGTGGGGGCGGTGGTTGGGATCCTTGGCGAAGCCGTGCCGCTGGCCAACGATCAGGGCAAGAACCAGTGCGGCTGTTCCGGAACTGATCTCCACAACAGCGCCGCCAGCGAAATCGATGACCTGGCCGAAGATGGCAGTGACTGCTCCACCGGCGCTCATCAGGCCGCCGCCCCAGATCATGTAGGCCAGCGGGCAGTAAACCAGGGTGATCCACACCGGCACGAACAGGGCCCATGCGCTGAACTTCGCGCGGTCGGCGATGGCGCCGCTGATCAGTGCCACCGTGATGATGGCGAAGGTGGCGCTGTAGCCGGCCTTGATGAGATCGGGGGAGCCCATGAGGTTCTGCAGCCCGAAGTTGGCGAAGGGGTTGCCGAAGATGCCCAGGACGCCGTCGCCGGTGGTCATGGAGTAGCCCCACAGGACCCACACCACGCCGACGATGCCGGCGGAGATGAAGCTCATCATGATCATGTTCAGCGCGGCCTTGGCACGGGTCATGCCGCCGTAGAAGAGTCCGAGCCCGGGCGTCATCAGCAGTACCATCGCGGCTGAAATCATCAGCCAGACGTGTTGGGCAGAGATTTCCACCAGCAGGTCCCTTCGGATGTGAGCTTGACGGGGCGCTGCAGCCCCTTGCCTTCCCCCCGCCGTCCATCTTTCGTTGGTTGTGTTTCGGAAAAGACCGCTCAAAGTTGCCGTGACGTTACACAAATCGCCTTTGCGTGAAGTTCGCGTGTCAGCTGTGTTTCGGCGGTGTTAACGGCCGCCATCTCGTACCTCTCAACGGAGGCCCGCCGTCCCCCTTGGCAGGCGAACCCGCAGGTGACTGCCTGTTGGGAAGGTGAGAAGCCGCCGTCGTACGTCGTTCCTGGCTACGTTTCCTGCCTGTGAACGAGGACTCACCGGTCCCTCCCTCCCGGAAAGGCTGCCGTAGCGTGGCATCATGCCTACACCATCGGCCCAGGAACCACGGCTGCGGGAATTCACCGTTGTGACCGCGCCGGGAGTCCACCTGCGGTGCTATGACTCAGGGGGTCCGGGACCTGTTGTGGTCATTCTTCATGGGCTGGCAGGCAGCGCCAGGGAATTCTTTCCGACGGCGGCCGCCCTTCCCGAGTTTCGCGCTGTCCTCCTGGACCTCCGGGGCCACGGAGGCAGCACCCGCTGCCCGCCCGATCTTTCACGAGAGGCTTTTGTCACCGACGTCGTCCGTGTCATCGAAGAGGAGGCAGCCGGGCCGGTGGTGCTGGTGGGCCAGTCGATGGGTGGCCACACGGCGATGCTGACGGCGGCGGCGCGCCCCGACCTAGTGAACCGGCTCGTCCTGCTGGAGGTCGACGCCGGCGGCGGGGACCCGGCGGACCTCGCGGCTTTGGGGGACTACTTTGCGTCCTGGCCCGCTTCGTTTACCAGCAGGGAAGCGGCGCTGGATGTCTTCGGTGACGGAGCACTTGCTCACGCATGGGCGGCCGACCTTGAACCCTATGGGGATGGTTTCCGGCCCCGGTTCGACGCCGCCGTCATGGCTGCTGCGGCGGCCGGGCTTGGGAAGACCCGGTGGATTGAGTGGGAGTCCCTTCGGATTCCTGTGCTGGCAGTGTACGGCGGCAAGGGGATGTTCCGGCCGCAGGCGAAGGATGAGTTCGTGCAGCGCGGTCACCAAGTCAGCAGGGTTGACCTGCCCAGCGCATCACACGATGCGCACCTGGACGCGTTTGAAGAATGGGTGCACGCCCTCCGCAGCTTCCTGGACCCTGCCGGGTAAAGCGGCGGGGGCGTGCAGCCGGCACGTTCAGAACTGGCGGGCGTTGGCCAGAACGGGAAGCTTGGTGCGGACTTCGTCCACAAGTGAGGGGTCGATGTCCACGACGGCGAGGCCGGGCTTTCCGTCCAGCGCCGCCAGTGCGGATCCCAGCGGGGAGATGACGGCACTGTGCCCGATTCCGGTGGGAGCAGCTCCGGCCGGACCTGCCCCGGTGGTTTCGGGGTCGCCCTGGCCGCAGGCGACCACGAACGTGGTGCTGTCCAGCGCGCGGGCCCGGACCAGCAGGTCCCACTGCTCGGCCTTGCCCTCGCCGGCGCCCCAGGACGCGCACACGATGTTGACCTGCGCGCCGGCCTTGGCATTGGCCGTAAACAATGCAGGGAAACGGACGTCGTAGCACGTGGCCAGTCCGAAGACCGTGCCGTTGAGCTCGAACGTCACAGGGCTTTCTCCCGCATCCACTGTCTTGGACTCCATAAAGCCGAAGGCGTCGAAGAGGTGCACCTTGTCGTAGGAGGTGTCCAGGCCGGGGCCGGTGACCAGCAGCGTGTTGCGGACCCGGCCGTCCTTTCCAGGAGTGAACATCCCCGCTACGATCGCAATGTCCAGTTCCCGGGCAATGCCGCGGACCTTTTCCGCCCACGGTCCATCAAGCGGTTCGGCGATGTCCTTCAGGGAATGGCCGAAAGCGCGCATGGCTGCCTCGGGGAAGACCACCAGTTCCGCGCCGGCGGCTTTGGCCTCCGTTGCGTACTCCCGGATCAACTCCAGGTTGGCAGCAAGGTCTGCGGTGCTGATGATTTGGGCGACTGCAAGACGCATGGAAGAACTCCAATCTGTTGTATACATAATGTATGGGAAAAATGCCGGGAACGGCTGCGTCCGGTCGCGAGAAGGCGTACATCCACCTGCGCGAGAACGTCCTGACTGATCCGGAGCTTCAGGGCCGGTTCCTTAACGAGACAGAGCTGGCCGCAGACATCGGTGTTTCCCGCACCCCGGTCCGTGAAGCCCTGCTCCTCCTGGTATCCGACGGGCTGGTGGAGCTGATTCCGCAGCGCGGTGCGTACGTCCCGGCCATCACCGGCAGGGAGATTTCCGAGCTCATGGAGCTGCGCGGCGTGCTGGAAAATTACGCTGCCCGGCTGGTCATCGCCGAGCAGCGCGTCCCCGCGGGCCTGATGCAGGAAACGCTGGACCTCCAGGCCAGGATTCCGGATACGGAAAGCCCGGGGGATGCCCGCGAATTCATCCGGCTGGACACCCTTTTCCATCAGCAGCTCATCGACGCCGCTGGAAATGAACTCATCTCCCGGACCTACAGCAAGCTTCACGTCCGCCAGATCCTGGTGGGCGTCGCCGCCCTGTTCCGGACAGGCGGCCGGCGCCAGGACGTGTGCGCCGAACACCAGGGCATCCTTGACGCCCTGGTGGCCGGCGACGCCGTCCAGGCGCAGAAGGCGATCGACGAGCACTTGGCAGTTACCCGCGATATCCTGCTGCGCACCTGACGGTTCAGCGGGAGTCGCCCACTCCCGACGCCCGCTTGGCTTCCGCCGCGCCTTCCAGGAGGAGACGGTAGTCCTGGTCCTCCACGGTGTCGTTGTCGCGGCCCATGGCGAGACCCACCAGGGTCACGACGGCGGCGACGGCAACGTAGATGGCCACCGGGATCCAGGTGCCGAACTGGGAGAGCAGCACCGTGAACATCAGCGGGGCGATGGCGCCGCCGATCACACCGGCAAAGGTGTAGGCCAGGGAGCTTCCGGTGGAACGCAGCCGGGGGGAGAACTGTTCCACGATGAAGGCGGCCTGCGGGCCGTACATGAACGAGTGTGCCGCGAGCCCCAGGACGATGCCAACGATCAGCATGGGCTGGTTGTCGCCGCCCAGGATGCCGAAGAAGATGAAGGTCCAGACGGCGCCGACCACCGCACCCACTGCGTAGACCAGGCGGCGGTTGAACCGGTCCGAAACGGCGCCGGCCAGCGGGATCATAAAGAGCTGGAAAGCGGAGCCGATCAGGACGGCGGTGAGGACCTGGTTGCGCTCGTAGCCCAGGGTCTGGATGCCGTAGGTCAGGGTGAAGACGGTAAACAGGGCGTACAGCACGTCCGGTCCCACACGGCAGAGGATGGCGGCGATCAGCGGGCGCAGTTCATGGCTGAAGACTTCGCGGATGGGAGCATGCGGCTGCTCGCCGTGGGCCGCGATCGCCTTGAAGACTGGGGTGTCCTCCAGCCGCAGGCGGATCCAGAGGCCGAATGCGACCAGCAGCGCGGAAACCAGGAACGCGATCCGCCAGCCGAAGCCGAGGAACTGTTCCTCGGTCAGCATGAGGGTCAGGACTGCGAGGGCGCCGTTGGCGAGCAGGTTGCCGGCGGGCGGTCCCACCTGTGCGGCCGAGGCCCAGAAGCCGCGGCGGTGCGGGTCGCCGTACTCACTGGAGAGCAGGACGGCGCCGCCCCATTCGCCGCCGACACCCACGCCCTGGGCAAAGCGCAGGAGCACCAGGATGATGGGCGCCGTGATGCCGATGGCGTCATACCCCGGCAGGACACCGATGAGCACGGTGGCCACACCGATGATCATCAGCGTGGTGACCAGGACCCTCTTGCGGCCGATGCGATCGCCCAGGCGGCCGAAAATAATGCCGCCAACGGGGCGGGACACGTAGCCCACGGCGTACGTGGAGAAGGCCAGGATGGTGCCCGTCAGGGGATCGGAGGCGGGGAAGAAAACGATGGGAAAGACGACGGCGGCGGCGGCTGAGTAGACGGCGAAGTCGTACCACTCGAGGGCCGTCCCGGTGAGGCTGGCAGCAAAGGCCTTGTAGAGGCCCTTGGGATGGATGGGCGGGTGCGGCGCCGCACCGTGTGCCGGAGCTGGGGAGTTGCTCATTTTGTCCTCCACGGGAGTGTTTCAAGGGTGACGCCTGTCACGCTGGCGTTAAATGTATACATTACGCATACTGGTTGTACATTGGCGACCCTTTCCGGTTTCCGCTTTGTTAATTTTTCCGGCATCACAAGAAAAAAGGACGGATCCACCATGACGGTTCTCAGCTTCGAACTTCCCGATGGCAGCATCAGGGAAGTGGAGGTCAAGCACCTCCTGAACGCCGGATACGCAGGCCGCGAGCAGGATGAAGTCCAGGCGCACATCGCCGAACTGGCGGAGTTGGGGGTCCCGGGTCCCGCCACCACACCGGCCCTCTACCCGGTGTCGCCCTACCTCGCGCAGCAGGTGTCCGAGGTCCGCGTGCAGCACGCGCGGACGTCGGGCGAAGCCGAATGGGCGCTGGTGATTACTAATGACGGCGTGCTGCTGACCGTTGCCTGCGACCACACGGACCGGGAACTGGAAGTGCATGGCGTGGCATGGAGCAAGAACGCCAGCCCGGACGTGCTGGGGCGGAAGGCGTGGCGGCTGGATGACGTGCGCGACCACCTGGACAGGATCACGCTCAAGGGCTGGGTGGGGGAGGGGGACACCCCGGACACGCTCATCCAGGACAGCTCACTGGAGGCGCTGCTCACCCCGGACTACTGGCTTGGCGTGCTTGAAGAACGCGGCCTCAACCAGCCCGGAACGGTGCTGATTTCGGGCACTGTTGCCATGACGGGCGGAGTGAACCAGTTCGCCCGCAGCTGGAAAGTGGAAATGAGCGATCCCGTCACCGGGCTCTCCGTGGACGTCCAGTACGTAGTGGAGCAGATGCCCGAGGCTATCGGCTAACGCGCATCAAAAGGTGTCCTGCCCGGCCCCGCCGGAGTAAAAGCGGCGGGACCGGGCAGGCGTTGGGCGGTTACTGCTTGTAGTTCTCAACCTCGCTGACGGGCCGCGGCTCGGCCTCGTTCGGGTTCTCGCCGGACTCCGATTTGGCCCTGCGCTGGCGCAGCAGGTCCCAGCACTGGTCGAGGCTTTCCTCTACTTGCTTGAGCCGGGCCTGGTCCGGCGCCTGCCCGTCGCCGGAGCCCTCGCGGAGTGAATGTTCCTCCTCCACCAGGGCCTGGATGCGCGCCAAAAGATCCTGATCGTCCATAACTTTCCCCTTACTCCGGACCGGTCACTTTGGTTCCCTCAGCGTACGTAGTCGGTGCAGAAGCCACCACCCCTGCGCGGTACCATCAAGTTCATGCCCACTGTGCTTGAAATGGCAGGTCCAATCCTGGAAATGCTGACCTGGTTGTGCCTGCCCGCCGGGCTGGGCCTGCTGTTCTACACGGGGTTCCTCCGCCGCTTCGTGCACCCCTGGGACGTGGCCGAGGCAGTGGTGTACTCCGACACCACCGGCGTGGGCTTCCGCTGGTTCGACCGCAAATACCAGGTGCACCATGCCCCGATGTCCCCGCACGACATCAAGGACCTGGCGGTGGGCGACACACTTCCCATTTACTACCACCCCAAACGTCCCACCCAGTGGCAGATGGCCGCACCCGAGGAAGCCGGCAAAACGGCCTCCTTGCTGGGCCGCGCCCTGACCGCCATCGGGGCGGTGGCGCTGTTGGCAGGCTTCGTCCTGCCCATGTTTTAGCGCCGGATCCTTTAAAGCTGGTGGGTTCCCCGGCTCCTAACCGGCCAGGACGACGCCGATGCCCAGTCCTCCCAGCGCTACCCCCGCAAAGGCCGTCCAGAGCACCGCGGTGATGTCGGCGTCGACACTTTCCTGATGGATGCCCCGGGAGCTGGCACTGTAGCGCCGGCGCTGGGTGAGGTAGATGGCCAGCGCAGCGCCGGCGGAAACGGCGAACAGCAGCAGGATGGGGAACCCGTGGGCAGGGAGCCAGCGCAGGAAGATGGCGCTGACCGTTACCAGTGCCATCATGGTCCGGCCCCAGGCCAGCGTGGTCCGCTCCGGCTGTAGGCCCGGATCCCCGTGCGGGCCGGCATGGCGGCGGGAATTTCCCATGCGTCAGCGCCAGAGGATAAAGACCAGGACGACGGCGGCCGCCAGGGCCCCTGCCCCCGCGAGGAGGGGCACAATGAGCGGCAGCGGCAGGGGGGCTTTATTGCGCATGCTGCGTTCCACCCGGAGCCACCGCACCGCCGAGCCGGCGCTGAGCAGCATGCCGAGCAGCAGCAGGACCACGGCCAGTCCCTTGCGGACCGGCTCCAGGAACAGGTCGGCGGTGAACGCCTCAATGGCGATGCCGCCGGCCAGCAGTGCAAGGGACGTTCGGATCCAGGCGAGGAAGGTGCGCTCGTTGGCGAGGGTGAACCGCGGGTCGGGTTCCTCCCCGCCCGGCAGCAGGCGCTCGGCGATTTTTCCGCGCGACGGCGGCACGGGTTCCCCGGGTACCTGCTGCCTGTTCGTCACGGTGCCAGTTTAGTTGGGGACGGCATCAGCTTCCGCCGCGCGGGGCAAACATGATGACCGCCACGCCCAGCAGGCAAATCAGGGACCCGGCCACGTCCCACCGGTCGGGGCGGAAGCCGTCAAAGATCATGCCCCAGGCCAGCGAGCCGGCGACGAACACCCCGCCGTAGGCTGCCAGGATCCGGCCAAAATGGGCGTCGGGCTGGAGTGTGGCCACGAAGCCGTAGGCGCCCAGGGCTATGACGCCCAGTCCGGCCCACCACCAGTCCTTGCCTTCCCGCACGGATTGCCACACAAGCCAGGCACCACCGATCTCCGCCGCCGCCGCCAGCACGAACAGCAGGACAGTCTTGCCGATGGTCAACGTTTCATCAGGAGTAGCCACGCAGCCATCATGCCAGCCGGGAATGCCGGCAGAGCGGCACGGGTTGGGGCAGGTATGGAACGCATAGGATTCCTTTCATTCGGCCATTGGGGCCCCGGCCAGGGCTCCCGTACCAGGACTGCCGGCGAGGCACTGCTCCAGGGCATCGAGTTGGCGGTAGCCGCCGAGGAGCTCGGCGTGGACGGAGCATTTTTCCGCGTCCACCACTTCGCCCGCCAGCAGGCCTCCCCGTTCCCGCTGCTTTCCGCCATTGCTGCCCGCACCCGCAGGATCGAAATCGGCACCGGCGTGATCGACATGCGGTACGAAAACCCGCTGTACACGGCGGAGGAAGCGGCGGCAACGGACCTGATCAGCGGAGGCCGGCTGCAGCTGGGCATCAGCCGTGGTTCACCCGAGCCTGCGCGCAACGGAGCCGCGGCTTTCGGCCATGTGCCGGACGCCGGGGAAACAGATGCCGACATGGCCCGCCGGCATACGGAGCTCTTCCGTAAGGCTGTCAGCGGGGCAGGGGTGGCTGAAGCGGATCCCCGGTATGCCGGCGGTGCCGTTGGGCTCCTGCCCGTCCAGCCCCAGTCACCCGGCCTTGCCGAACGCATTTGGTGGGGAGCCGGGAGCCGCAAAACTGCGGTCTGGGCCGCTGAAATGGGGATGAACCTGATGAGTTCCACCCTGTTGACGGAGGACACGGGCGTGCCGTTCCATGAGCTGCAGGCGGAGCAGATCCAGCTGTTCCGGGACGCCTGGTCCGCTGCAGGCCATAACCACGTACCCCGGGTTTCGGTCAGCCGCAGCGTGCTTCCCATCGTGGACGCCGAGGACAGCCGGTATTTCGCCGGCAGCGCCTTACGCGACAGCCGGGACCAGGTGGGCATTATCGACGGACTTACCGCCAGGTTCGGCAAAAGCTATGTGGGTGAGCCGGACCAGCTGGCGGAACAGCTCGCCGCCGACTCCGCCGTCCAGGCTGCGGACACCCTGCTGCTGACCGTTCCCAACCAGCTTGGGGTGGAATTCAACGCCAAGCTCCTGGGCAACGTGGCCCGCTACATTGCCCCGGCGCTGGGCTGGACCGTCCCGCTCTGACCAGCCGTAACATTCCGGATGGGGAGCCAAAATTGCCTGCACCGTGCGCTCCGGAGATACACTAAGCACGCTTACTGATTTGTGGAGGAACCATCTGCGTACCGCAGCCGTTACTCTTAGAGTGCGGCTTTGGGGGCTTAGCGCCACCATTACAGCGTGACTGCGGAACGGTCATATGACGGAGAGAGAGAATTATGGCTCGCGCCGCTCTAGGCTTAATCGCATGATCCGGTTACGACAGCTGGCCCAGGCGGCCTCTGTGCTCACTACGCCTTTGGCGCCGGAGGATATCCTCGCGCTTTTCAACCCCGTCTACTCGGCACGGCAGCTCCGTGGTGTGGTGACGCGCGTGGTTCAGGAAACCGCGCAGTCGGCCACCATCTTCTTCCGCCCCGGCCGCGGCTGGCACTCCCACCTGGCAGGGCAGTGGGCGCGCATCGGCGTCGAACTCGACGGCGTCCGCCACTGGCGGTCCTATTCCCTCAGTGCCCCCGCGGGCAAGGACCCGGCCATCACCGTGACCGACGTCGGAGCCGTCTCCGGCACCCTGGTGCGCACCACCAAGCCCGGCGACGTCCTCTTCCTCGCACCCCCGCAGGGCGACTTCGTGCTTCCCGAGCACCCGCGGCCCCTGCTGATGGTGACCGCGGGCAGCGGCATCACTCCGGTGATGTCCATGATCCGCACCCTTGTTCCCCGGCGTCCGGATGCCGACGTCGTGCTGGTCCACTCAGCCCGCACGCCGGGTGACAGCCTCTTCCGCGAGGAACTCGCCGAACTTGCCGACCAGTTCCCCAACTTCCGGCTTGCCCACTGGTTTACCGGCGAGCAGGGCCGCATGGACCTCACCAACACCTCCCAGCTGGACGAGATCTGCCCGGACTGGAAGGAACGCGCGGCCTACGCCTGCGGCCCCGACAGCTTCCTGGACGACGCCGAAGCGCTGTGGAAGCGCGCCGCGCTCACAACGGCAGCGCCCGGAACGGACGTCGCGGTGGCCGGCAGCGCCGGAAACCTCATGATCGAGCGCTTCAACACCACCTTCGACGCCGGCGTGGGGCACGACGGCGGGCTGGTCACCTTCGAAGCGTCCGACCGCGAGGTGGAAGCCGACGGCGACACCCCCATCCTGGACGTCGGCGAGGACGCCGGGGTGCTGATGCCGAGCGGCTGCCGGATGGGGATCTGCCACAGCTGCCTCACCCCGCTCCTGTCCGGACAGGTCCGCGACCTCCGTACCGGGGAAATCCATGGCGAACCCGGCCAACTGATCCAAACGTGTGTCTCGGCAGCCGCCGGACCCGTCAACCTCGAAATCTGAGGAGCATCAAGGTATGTCTGTAATAACACCCAGCAAGGTCACTCCTGCCGGCGGCAGTTCACCCAAGAGCTCAAGGACGCGCCCCGGAAAGCTCGCCGAATCCGGCAGCCCCACCGTCCGCCCGCCGGCCGCGGCCCACCTCAGCGACGAACAGGTGGCGGAGCTCGGCCGCGAACTCGACGCGATCCGCGACGAAATCCTGGCAAAGCGCGGCGCGGAAGATGCCGCGTACATCCGCCGCATGATCAAGATCCAGCGCGGGCTGGAGATTTCCGGCCGCGCCGCACTGCTGGTCAGCAAGAACAAGGCTGCCTGGGTCACCGGAACCACCCTGCTCAGCCTTGCCAAGATCCTGGAAAACATGGAGCTGGGCCACAACATCCTGCACGGCCAGTGGGACTGGATGCGGGACCCGGACATCCACTCCACCACGTGGGAATGGGACTTCGTTACCCCCTCGCGCTCCTGGCAGCACACCCACAATGACCTGCACCACCGCTGGACCAACGTTGTGGGCAAGGACAACGACGTCGGATACAACCTCCTGCGCATGGACGAGGAGCAGCCGTGGAAGCCCATCAACCTGGCCAACCCGCTGTTCAACGCTATCCTGGCGCCGGTCTTCGAGTGGGGCATTGCCATCTATGACCTCGAGCTGACCGAGTACAAGGAAGGCACCAAGTCCAAGGAGGCCCTGCTCAAGGACCTCAAGGCCCTGGGCAAGAAGGTTGTCACGCAGTTCACCAAGGACTACGCGGCAACCCCCGCCGTTGCCATGCTCACCGGTTCCGGCAAGCAGGCCCTGTACGGCACGCTCGCTGCCAACGCCGTCCGCAACGTCTGGGCCCACGCCGTGATCTTCTGCGGCCACTTCCCCGAGGGCACCGACACCTTCACGGAAGACATGGTCGAAGGGGAGACCCGCGGTGACTGGTACGTCCGCCAGATGATCGGCTCGGCCAACATCTCCGGCTCCAAGTTCATGCACACCATGACTGGAAACCTGTCGCACCAGATCGAGCACCACCTGTTCCCGGACCTGCCCTCCAACCGGTACGCCGAGGTGGCACCCCGGGTTCGGGAGATCTGCCAGCGCTACGGCCTGAAGTACACCACCGGGCCGCTGCTGAAGCAGGTGGGCTCGTCCTGGGCCAAGGTCTTCAAGCTGGCCCTTCCGGGCAAGGCCGCCAAGGCCTGATTCCCGCTACCGCCGCAAGCTGGGCGACAGGATCATGTCGTCCAGCTTCGGCAGGGCATGCCGCAGCCGGTGGTCCGCCTGATGCAGGATGTCCTCGGCGGCCGACAGGCTGCCGTCCCCAACCACAACTATCGCCGTACCCTGCAGCCGGTGGCCGTTCCAGCGCAGCTGCAGCCGCTTGACGGCCAGTACACCCGGGGTTCCTTCCAGGGCCTCGAGGGCGCGTGACACCAGGTCCGGCTCAATGCCGTCCATCAGCCGGCGGCCAATGCTGCGGACCGTGCCCCACAAGAGCACCACGATGGCTGCCGAAATCAGCAGCCCAACAATCGGGTCCGCCAGCGGGAATCCGAGCATAACGCCCGCCGCGCCGAGCACCACGGCCAGCGATGTGAAACCGTCGGTGCGCGCGTGGACGCCGTCAGCCACCAGGGCCGCCGATCCGATTTTGCGGCCCACCCGGATCCGGTAGATGGCAACCGCCTCGTTTCCGGCGAAGCCGATGACTCCGGCCGCCATCACCCACCCAAGGTTCTGAAGAGGCTGCGGGTGGATGAGCCGGTCCACTGACTGCCAGCCCGCCACGATGGCGGAGAGCGCCACCACTGCCACGATGAACAGGCCGGCCAGGTCCTCGGCCCTGCCGAACCCGAACGTGTACCGGCGGGTGGCTGCCTTCCTGCCCAGGATGAACGCAATCCACAGCGGCACCGCCGTGAGGGCGTCGGAGAAGTTGTGGATGGTGTCCGCCAGCAGGGCCACGGAGCCGCTGAACAGGACCACGGCGAACTGCAGCACCGTGGTGGCCAGCAGGACGAAGAGGCTGATCTTCAGGGCGCGGATGCCCTCGGTGCTGGCTTCCATCGCGTCGTCGATGGAGTCCGCTGAATCGTGCGTGTGCGGGACAAACAGCTCCAGCAGCCAGCCCTTAAAGCCGCGGTGATGATGATGCCCGTGGTGGTGGTCATGGCCATGGCCGTCATCATGCCCATGGTCATGGCTGTGGTGCACGTCGCTGTGCTGGTGATGCCCGTCGTCGTGCGTGTGTTCGTGGGACCCCTTCTGGCCGGCCTCCCGCCGCTGCCCGCTCACTGCTTGGCCCCGTCAAGCCGGTGATGGGCCGGCTGGCCGCCCAGTGCGTGCTCGGCCTGGAAGATGGCGTCGGCCACCAGCTGCCGGGCGTGTTCATTCTCCAGCCGGTAGAGGACCCGGGTCCCGGCATTCATGCGCATATAGTGTCACAAGCAGGGGTCGTGCCGCACTATGGTGACGGCGGCCGCCGTCGCATAATTGAACCCACAGCCGCCGCGGCCTTTGGAGGAATCATGCGGATCCTGGGAGCACTTGTTGTCATCTGGCTGATCATCGGCGGTGTGGCTGCCTGGCAGCGCGGCTACTTTGGCGGAGCGCCGGGTTCCTGCGCGCAGGCAGGCACGGTGGTCCTCACCATCGCTGCCGGACCCTTGAACTACATGGGAGCCAACCCGCAGATATCCTGCGAACTTCCGCAGCCGTCCCAGTAGCAGCGGTGGCCCTGGCGGCAGGTTTCACGGCGACAGCCCTAGAGTAGGGAGTGCGCGGGCCGGGCACGAACGTCCGCCCGCTCCGATCAGTCTCGAAAGGAATTGCCGCGTGGCTTTCATTACCGTTGGAACTGAAAACAGCACTGACATCGAGCTCTACTACGAGGACCACGGTTCGGGCCAGCCCGTCGTGCTCATCCATGGCTACCCGCTGGACGGGTCCTCCTGGGAAAAGCAGACCGCGGCCCTCCTGGACGCGGGCTACCGGGTCATCACGTACGACCGCCGGGGCTTCGGCAAGTCCAGTAAGACCACCGAAGGCTACGACTACGACACCTTCGCTGCCGACCTTAACGAGCTGCTGACCACCCTGAACCTGAATGACGTGGTGCTGGTGGGCTTCTCCATGGGCACCGGTGAGGTTGCCCGCTACCTGTCCAACTACGGTTCGACCCGCGTGGCCCGGGCCGCCTTCCTCGGTTCCCTGGAGCCCTTCCTGCTCAAGACCGACGACAACCCGGACGGCGTCCCGCAGGAGGTCTTCGACGGGCTGACGGAAGCAGTCACAGCAGACCGGTACGCCTTCTTCACCGAATTCTTCAAGAACTTCTACAACTCGGACACCTTCCTGGGCACTCCCCGCCTGAGCCAGGAGCTGGTCAACGCAAGCTGGAACCTGGCAGCCGGCTCCGGGGCAACCGCGTCCGTGGCCGCCCAGCCCACCTGGCTGACGGACTTCCGCCAGGACATCCCCAAGATCGACGTTCCCGCCCTGATCCTCCACGGCACCGCGGACAACATCCTTCCGATCGATTCCACCGGACGCCTGTTCGCCAAGGCCCTGCCCAGCGCAGAGTACGTGGAGATCGAGGGTGCCCCGCACGGCCTGCTGTGGACCCACGCGGCCGAGGTCAACGAAGCACTGCTGCGCTTCCTAGCAAAGTAAGGGTTAGCGAAATACGACGGCGACGGCGGCTATCCGCCGCCGTCGCCGGACGTGCTTTCCTACCAGCGGGGGCCGCCGCCACCGCCGCCGGGGCCCTGCTCGGCGGTGTACTCGCCGGCGGTGACGGTGCCCTGTTCGGTTGCACCGTCCAGCGAGCCTTCGCCGATGCCTGCGCTCACGGTTGCGGTGCCGCCGGTGTAGACCGTGTACTCCTCACCCTGGGTGATGGCCGCGGAGGAGAAGACCAGGGACGCGGTTGCCTTGGTGGTGACGAAGGCTGCCGCCACGGTGCCGGCGGAGTCGGCAACCTGGATCACCGTTCCCGCCGGAACCCTCGAGCCCAGCGTCACCTGGACGCCCGACTGGGTTGAGGACTCACCCGGAGTAACCACCATGCCGGCGCTTCCGGCGGCGGCAACGGTTCCACCGGTGACTGCCAGTTCGCCGTTGACGTCGAGGGCACCGTTTCCGCTGTTGGTGGGGCCGTTGACCACCACGGTGCCGCCGGAGATGCTGGCGTTGCCGTTGGAGTCAAGGCCGTCGCCCTGGGAGTTGATGGTCAACAGGCCGCCGGTCACTTCCACGGTGTAGTCGCCGACCGCCATGCTGCCGCCGCCCATTCCTCCGCCGCCGGACGTGGAAGTGGCCGACCCGCCCGAGGCGTTCAGGCCGTCGTCGTTGGCCGTGACGGTGGCTGTGCCGCCCTGCATCACGATGTGCTGGGCCTCCAGGCCTTCCTCCGATTCCTCCACCGTGGTGCTGCCGGCGGCGAGGGTGAGGGTGTTGTAGGCCTTGATGCCGTCGTCCCCGGAGGCCACGTTGAGGGTTCCGCCGTTGATCAGCACCCAGCCGCGGCCCTCGTCCTCCTCATTGTGGGATTTGAAGCCGTCGCCCGCGGCGCTGACCTGGTAGGCGCCTTCCAGCAGCACCGCGTAGTCCTTGCCCACGATGCCGTCGTCCGCGGCGTCCACGGTGACGGTGCCGGCGGCCAGGACCAGGCCGCCCTTGGCCGAGATGCCGTCGTTGTAGTTGCCGTCCACGGCCAGGGCGCCGGTGCCGGCGATGGTCAGGTCCGCCATGGAGTAGAGGGCGGCGTTGGGGGCATCAGTTCCCTGGTCCGCGTAGGTGGCGGCATCAGTGAGGGAGCTGGTGGTTCCGTCCGCCAGGTAGACGATGGCTTCATTGGCGCTGTGCACCACAAACGGTGAACCGGTGGAGCTGGTGATGCCGGCGCCGTCCAGGATGATGCGCACCACATCCTCCTCGCCGGCGGCCACCACCACCTGCCCGTCGGACAGGGAGCCGCTGAGCCGGTAGGTCCCGGCGGCGCTGATGGTGACGGTGTCGCCGTCGACCGTTACGGCGTCGGATGAACCCGAGGTAACGGAGCTGGCGCGGTCCGTCAAGGCCACGGCTACTTCGGAGGCCGCATCCCAGGTGAGGTCATCGGCGTCGTAGTGGGTATCGGCGGCGAGGGTGTCCAGGGAGACGGCCTGCGCCGTGCCGGAGGTTGCGGTGGACGATGTGCCGCTGCCGCTGATGGCGGAGACGCCGGTGGCGGTGGTGCCCGCCACGGAGCAGCCGGCCAGGGCAATAGTGGCGGCCAGGGCGGCAACGGAGAGGTGGGTACGGAGACTTTTCATGGTGTGTTCCTTCGGGAAGTTGGAGGGGGGGCTCGAGCCGGATGGGGAGCTGGAGCTAGGCCGCAGGCCGCAGTGCCAGGCTGCGGCGAAGCGTCCGGTTCCAGCGGTTGGCGGGGAGGTCGGGACGGAGGGCTGCCATGCCGGTGGCGAACTTGGAAATCCGGGATGGCCGGACGCCATGTGCCCAGAGGTGGCGGTCCAGGGGGCCGGCGGTGGAGCCGGATTTGGTTTCCAGGATGACGGCGTCGGCCAGGACCCAGGACGCGTGCGACGGGCGCTGCCAGGTCACGTCGGTGTCGATGGTGGCGCGGCTGCCGGACTCCGGCAGGTAGAGGGTGGTGCGGTGGTACCGCGTTTCCAGCACGGGCTCCAACCTGCCCGTGGGCACCGATTCCACGGCGGCAGTAAGCGTTTCGCGGACGTTGTCGAGGCCTTCTGCGGTGAGCCGGGCGCGGTCTTCAGGGTGGTAGGGGATGCGTTCCTTGACGGTTGCTTCACGGGCGCCCTCGGTCTTGACCTCCAGGAAGCTCACCGCGCTGTCCACGTAGGTCCGGGTGCGGATCTTGTAGCGGCGGCGCCGGCCATGGGCTGCAAGCAGGTAGCTGTCCAGGGTGGCGGTGTCGAAGTAGACGGAGTCGTAGGCGAAGCTGCGGGCGCCATCCATTTCCAGTACCCGCATGCCCGTGCTGAACGTGTCCAGCAGCTGGCGGGCAAGCCTGGTGGGAACCACGTACTTCCGGTCAACCCGGGTCTGGAGCGCGGCCTCGGCGTTGAGCTCTTCGAGCCCCACCGGTGGCAGGAGGTGCAGGTTCCCGACGGCGGCTGCTGGCGCGGCGCTCATGCCGCACCTGCCTGGGCGTGGGCGGGGGCGTGTGCAGGGGCGGCGGGGGCTGCGGCGTGGGCAGGCCGGGAGGCAGGAGCCGCGGGCGCCGCCGTCGTGATTGCCGAAACGGTGGCCGGCGCGGCGGGGAAGGCCGCAGGGGAGTAGGCGTACCGCACGTCCACGATGGTTTTGTCGTTGACCAGGTCCAGCTCCGAGATGGTGGCTGAGTGGACCTTGCCGTGCAGCACTTCCTCGAGCCGGGCGTAGAGCTCGCCGTCTTCGGCAATGGCCCGGTCCAGGACCACCGTCTGGTGGCGGTGGGCGGGCAGGACGCGCGGATGGTCTCCCACGAACATCACCAGCAGGATCAGGGCCATCAGTGATCCGGTCAGCCACAGGGGCTCGATGCCCAGCCCGGCGATCAGGCCGAGCGCCAGGGCCGAGAAGTAGTAAGCCACCTCGTGCTGGGCAAGCTCGGTGGACCGGAGCCGGATGATGGACAGGACGCCGAAGAGGCCGAGTCCCAGGCCCAGGCCAGCGGCCGATCCGGACAGGGCGGTTGCGACGGCCAGGACTCCCACGTTCATTCCAAGGTAGGAGACCACCAGGTCGCGGCGGCGGTGCCGGCGCAGGTACAGGGCGAAGGTGAGGATGCTGATGGCCGCGAGGTCCGCGACGATGAAAATAAGTGAGTTCATGGGATTCTCCGGGGTGTTTTCGGTGGGCTGGTCTTTACTTTCCGGGCCCAAGCTGTGCGGGTGCTGTGATGGAGCCCAGCCGCGAATATGAGTGTTTGGCGGGTTTCGATCGATAGGATCAAACGCGTGACTGTCTCCCGTGACGCCGTGCTGCGCCTGAGGCGTCTCCTGGTCTTCACCGTGTTTGCGATCTCCGTCATCACGCCCCTGTCGTTCTGGGCACTGCAGCAGTCCGGCGCGGACGCCCGCGTGGTCCTCGATCCGCCGCCGCGGTCCGAGGCGAAACTTGAAATGCTGTCCACCGGCATCACCCCGGCCGTGAACATCACCCGGAACGCGGACGCGGAGTGGGTCGCTGAGGCTGCCGCGCAGACCGGCATTCCCGCGCGGGCGCTTCGGGCCTACGTGGCTGCCGCCGGCGCTGCCAACCAGGCCTCCCGGGGCTGCGGAATCGGCTGGAATACAGTGGCGGCGGTGGGCTTCGTCGAATCCCGCCACGGAGCTTATGGCGGCGGAAGCCTGGACTCCGCAGGACAGGCCAGCGGACCCATTGTTGGCCCAAGCCTGGACGGAAACGGGTTCGCCGCCATCGCTGATACGGATGCCGGAGCCTTGGACGGCGACGCACGCTGGGACCGTGCCGTGGGGCCCATGCAGTTCATTCCCTCCACATGGGAGCTTGCGGGGCGGGACGGAAACGGTGACGGGACAGCGGATCCCTTCAACATCGACGACGCTGCGCTCAGTGCAGCCGGCTACCTGTGCGGCCACGGCCGTGACCTCACCACCGCGAACGGATGGACCGGGGCCATCTACTCCTACAACCAGTCGGATACCTACCTGGTCCAGGTCCGTGACCAGGCCACCGCCTACGCCGAGGCGACGGCCGGCATCGGCTAGAACCGTGGCGCTGCCCGCCGCGTCGCGCAGCCCCTACAGCGACGGGTCTCGCGCGGCGGAGGCCAGGCCTACGGGGTGGATTCTGCTGCTGAGGGGCGATGCCCCATTCCCGGCAGCCAGGCTAGCAGAGCGATTTGCCGGATATGTGAGGGGCCTGTGAAACGGGTGCGGGGCATAACTGCAGTGCGAGCTCCCGGAGCTCCTTCGGGCGAAAGGGCTTGGTGAGGTAGGCGGCAGCCCCTGAGGCCATGCCGGCCAGCACGTCGTCCTCCTCCGACCTCGCCGTGAGGAAGAGCTGGGGAGCCTTGCTCAGCGCGCGGATGGCGCGCGCCACCACATGCCCGTCCATGTCCGGCAGGCCAAGGTCCAGGGTGACGAGTGCGACGGCGGGGTCCGCCGCCGCGGCGATTCCCTCGGCACCGGTGGAAACAGCCTTCACCTCAAAACCGGCGCGCTGCAGGACCACGCTGATCAGTCCACGGATGTCGTTGTCGTCTTCCACCACGAGGCAGACGCGTTTGTTTTCCATCAAAGCCCCCCGGCAGAAAGTTGGCCCCAGTCTATCGCCCGCAGGCTTGTTCGCGCGTGCACCGCTAACAACTGCGCAGCTGAGGGACCGGCTAGCCGTCGTAGTGGGTGCGGGCAGGGCCCTGGCCCAGGGCGTTCACCACGGCGGCGGCCACATCGTGCAGCTTTGAATTGCGGGTGCTGGACGCGGTCTTCAGGATCTCGAAGGCGTCATGCTGGCTGCACCGGTTCTGGGCCATGATGATGCCCACTGCCATATCGATGACGGTCCGCGATTCGAGGGTGGCACGCAGGTTGGCCGCCGTCTCGCTGTAGTGGGCAAAGCGCACCGCCAGCCGCAGGGCGAGGGAGGTCTGGCTGACGTAATCCTCGGCGAACTCAAGGTCGCGGGCTTCGAAGCGCTGGGGGCGGCGCGAGTACAGGACCAGGGCAGCCTTGGTTTCGCCTTCGAGCTCGAACGGCAGTGCCAGGACGGAGCGGACACCCTGGGCGAAGGCGGCGGAGGAGTATTCGGGCCAGCGGCCGTCGTCCTGCACGTCGGGAACGTTTACGGTCTTCTGCGACGTGTAGGCCGTCATGCTGGGTGTTTCGCTGAATTCGTTCTCGAGCTGGCCGATTGCTTTGGCTTCCGGACTGCTGCTGGCCACAGTGGCCGCCTTCCGCTTCCGGAGCAGGGTGATGGCGCACAGGATCTCGTCTCCGGGCTCGGAGAGGTTGCGCGCCGACACCTGTGCCAGTTCGTTAAGGAAGTCCTCAACGTCAGAGCTGTTGAGGACCAGTTCATTCAGGTGTTCGGCTATGGATGTATCGGATTTTGCTGTTGACTCGCTGGCCACGGGTTTTGGTGCCATTCGTTCAGGTCAAAACGAGCCGGCAACACCCAACCGTCACACCCGAGAGGCGGGGAGCCGGTGAAGGTCGCTGGATCGACGAACTTTCCAACGGCCTGCTGCTAAACCGATACCCAGAAGTATATACATCCCCGGGCGCGGAAAAGAGTCATATATGGCTTCCCGGCGGGCGGGCCGCTGGCGCCGGCCCGGGCTAACCGGCAGAATGAAGCAGGCGCCGGGCTGCCGGCGGCGGACCCGGAAACCAGCGGCTGTTGCGCCGCGGAGGACAGGAACATGACCAGACTGCTCATTATCGGTCCGCCCGGCTCCGGCAAGGGGACGCAGGCCGAGCACCTTGCCCGGCACTTCGGCGTGCCGGCCGTTTCCACCGGCGACATCTTCCGGAGCAACGTCAGCCAGCAGACAGAACTGGGCAGCCAGGCCGCGGAGTACCTCGACGGCGGCGACTTCGTCCCGGACCACCTCACCAATGCCCTCGTAAAGGACCGGCTCCTGGACAGCGACGTCCAGTCGGGTTTCCTGCTGGACGGCTACCCCCGTACCGCGCCCCAGGTGATGGAACTGGACAACATGCTCGCCTCTCAGGGAGTCGCCCTGGACGCCGTCATTGAACTGCGTGCCCCCGACGCGGAACTGGAGCAGCGGATGCGCCAGCGGGCGGAGGAACAGGGACGGTCGGATGACACGGTGGGCGTGTTCCGGCGCCGGCTCGACCTCTACCACCGCGAAACCCATGAAGTTGTCTCGGTCTATGCCGGCCGGGGGATCCTCGTCTCCGTGAACGGCAGCGGCGATCCGGGCGAGATCACGGCATTGGCGATCGCCGCCGTCGAAAAGTTCCTGGCCACCCGTACCGGAGCCTGAGCCGGTGCACCCCTCCAACAGAAGGACCTCCTGATGAGAATTGCCGTCACCGGTGGAAGCGGAAAACTGGGCCGGCACGTTGTCCGGCGTCTTATCGACGACGGCCACGAGGTCCTCAACCTGGACCGGGAAGGCACCCGGAGCCCGGGACTCCTGGTGGTGGACTTGCGCAATTACGGCCAGGTGCTCGATGCCATGCTGGGCGTGGATGACAGGCACAGCGGTTTCGACGCCGTGGTGCACCTGGGTGCCATCCCGGCGCCGGGCATCCTTCCGGACGCCGCGACGTTCGAGAACAACATGCTGTCCACCTACAACGTCTTCCAGGCTGCCCGCCGGGCAGGCATCAAGAAGGTGGTGTACGCCTCCAGCGAGACGGTGCTGGGACTGCCGTTCGACGTCGACCCGCCCTACATTCCCGTGGACGAGGAATACCCTGCCCGGCCGGAAAGCACCTACTCCCTGGTCAAGCACCTGGAGGAGCAGATGGCAGCGGAGCTCACACGCTGGGATCCGGAACTGAGCATTGTCGGACTGCGGTTCTCGAACGTCATGGACGTGGAGGACTACAGCAGGTTCCCGTCCTTCGATGCTGACCCGCGGCTGCGGAAATGGAACCTGTGGGGCTATATCGACGGCCGGGACGGTGCCCAGGCAGTGGTGCGGGCCCTGGAGAACGGCAGGCCGGGGTTTGAAGCCTTCATCATTGCCAACGCGGACACCGTGATGAGCCGGTCGAGTGCAAGCCTCGCTGCCGAGGTGTTTCCTGAGGTGAAGGTCACCCGGGAACTGGGCGAGCACGAGACCATGCTGTCCATCGACAAGGCCCGGCGGCTGCTGGGCTTCGAGCCGGAACACAGCTGGCGGAACCACCGGGAATAGTCCCGGCCGCAGGAATCCCCAAGGCTTCCCACAGGATCCTGCAAGGACCCGCCGGCGGCGCATTCCGGGCTCCTATCCTGTTGGTAGAGCGGTGGATTTCCCCGCCCCCGCAGCTCCCAACGCCACACCAAGGACCCCAAAATTCGCACTTCATCCTTTGTGCTGCCCGCCGCCGCAGCGCTGGTCTCCGCCGTCGCCTTTTCCGTTTCCGCCGTGCCTGCCGCCGCCGCGCCAAAAGCCGATGCCGGAGCAGCCGGCCGCTACATCGTGCAGTACGCCGCCAACGCCGATGTGGATGCTGAGGCTGCCCACCTGCGCGGGCAGGGCCTCGCCGTCGGCCGTACCTTCAAACACGCGCTCCGCGGCGCCGTGGTCACCGCCAATCCTGCCCAGGCCGAGGCTCTTGCCCGCTCCGGTCGCGTGCTGTCAGTGGAGGCGGACGCCCCCGTCAGCATTTCCGCAACGCAGCAGCCCGCGCCCTGGGGCCTGGACCGGGTGGACCAGCGGCCCCTGCCGCTCTCCGGCTCCTACTCCTGGACAGCGGCCGGGGCCGGAGTGACGGCCTACGTGGTGGACACCGGAGTCCTCGCATCGCACGCCGATTTCGGCGGCAGGGTGACGGCCGGCTGGACCGCCGTGGCCGATGGCAGGGGCTCCGGCGACTGCAACGGCCACGGCACCCACGTTGCCGGGACGGTGGCGGGTGCCACTTACGGGGTAGCCAAGGCAGCCACCGTGGTGCCGGTCCGGGTCCTCGACTGCAACGGCTCCGGCTACAACTCCGATGTGGTGGCAGGACTTGACTGGGTTGCCGCCAACCACCCCGCCGGCGTGCCGGCCGTGGCCAACCTCAGCCTGGGCGGCGGCGCGAGCACCGCGGTGGACGCAGCCATCCAGGCAGTGATGAACGACGGCGTCACGGCAGTGGTTGCCGCCGGCAACTCCGCGGTGGATGCCTGCGGCGGTTCCCCCGCCCGGGTTACCGGCGCTGTCACCGTCGCCGCCAGCGACTCCGCCGACCGCCAGGCCTCCTTCTCCAACTTCGGCACGTGCGTGGACCTCTACGCCCCGGGCGTGGGCATCACCTCCACGCTCCACACCTCCACCTCCGCAACGGCCTCCATGTCCGGGACCTCGATGGCCGCGCCCCACGCAGCCGGGGCCGCCGCCGTGCTGCTGTCGCAGAACCCGGCCCTCACGCCAGCCCAGGTTGCGGGAACCCTGGTGTCCGGTGCAACGTCCGGGGCCGTCACCGGCGCCACCAGCGGAACGCCTAACCGGCTGCTCTACGCCGGCGCCGTGAATGCTGCTCCCGCGCCTGCCCCTGCTCCCGCGCCGACCCCCGCTCCCGCGCCTGCCCCCACCGTCAGTGCCGTGAGTCCCGGGGCCAATGCCACGTCCGTGCCGTCCGGCGCCAACGTGACCGCCACCTTCAGCGAGGCAGTACAAGGACTGACGTCAGGAACGTTCGTGCTCAAGAACGCTGCCGGCACCACCGTCCCCGCCAGCGTCACCTACAACGCAACTACCCGGACGGCCACCCTGGACCCCTCCGCCAACCTGGCCGCGGATGCAACCTATACCGCAACGCTGGTGGGCGGAAGCTCGGCCATCCGCGGCACTACGGGAACCCCGCTGGCCTCGGTCAGCTGGACCTTCCTGACGGGCCCGGCCCCGGTGGTCACCGGCACCACCCCCGGCAGCAACGCGCTGCTGGTGCGCCGCGGCAACAACATCAGCGTGACCTTCATCGAGGCAGTCCAGGGCGTCAACGGCACCACGTTCACCGTGAGGAACGCAGCCACCGGCGCGGTGGTGCCGGCCGCCGTCTTCCGGAACGGCACCACGAACCAGTGGATCCTCGACCCGCAGCAGTCACTGGCCGCCAAGACCAAATACACCGTGACGGTGACAGGCGGCGGAACAGCCGTCCGCGACCTCGCGGGGAACCAGCTGGCCACCCGTACCTGGCAGTTCACCACCGGCTCGTTCTAGCCCGCCTCCAGCCGGAACTCCGCGCGGCCGTGCAGGGCACCGTTGACCTGCAGTTCCAAGGCATGCAGGCCGGGATGATGCACCCTCGTGGTCATCTGCCGGAACGCGTGGCGCTTGGAGAGGCTCCTGCTCTCGCCCGGCTCCAGAGTGAGGGTTGAGATTTTGAAGACCTTGGCGGACTGGGTGCCGTTGGCCTTTTGGTAGTGGACCACATAGTCAAGCGCAAGCCGCGCATCCCGGGCACCGGTATTGGAGATTTCGAAGGCGAACGTCAGTTCCCCGGGAATCGTGAGGACGTCCCGGTCCAGGTGCGGCCCGGTAACCGCCACGGACGCCGGCGTAAAGCCCAGCACCTCCAGGGCGCCGGGATGCCCCTTCTTGACGAGCGTGCGGAGGCCGTGCCGGACCACCCAGCCGGTGTTGTTGTCTGCTGCCCCGAGCCATTTCCGGGCGGTTGCCACCACCAGGTCCGGGGCGTGCCGGGCAACATCGTTGAGGTGGTTGGCCACCGAACGCCGGACATACTCGGAGGGGTCGCGGTAGAGCGCATCGAGGATGGGGACGGTGGCCTCTGGCCGCTGGACGAGGGCAGGCACACGCACCGCCCACGGCAGGTATGGCCGGGTGCCCTCGCTGGCCAGGCGCCGGACATGCTCATCCGGATGGGACGTCCAGTCCAGTACCGCTGCCAGAGCCCGGTTCGGATCCCGGGCGATCAGCCGGCGGATGGCAAACTCGCCGGTGAGCCGGGGCGTCAGCTCCGTCAGCAGCGCGAGGGCATCGTCAAAGTCCTGCCTGGAACCGGACTCGAGGCAAAGGGTGGCAGCTGCCTCGGAAACCGGCCACAGGGTCCAGCCGGTGAACTCCGGAACTGGCAGTGCCGCGCGGAAGCTGGCCGCCGCCGTCGGATATCCACGTCCGGGGCTGTTCCTGATGTCATCCACCAGGGCACCGGCAACAAGATCAGTACGGGCGCGAAGGTTGAGATCGCCCAGCAGCGAAGCGGCAGCGGCGGTGCGTTCCCATGTCACGCCGGGCGCAACCGCCGTGAGGATGCCGGCCAGCGTTTTCACCGCCTGCGCATCGATGAGTTCATTCATCACGCCCATGGAGTCAGGCTACCGCCCGTGCAGGCGCCAACCGGGATAATCTTCACCCTAAGCAAACTTCACGGCGCAGGGATGGTCACAGTGGGACAGCAGGAATCGTCAGGCTCTGGAAGAGCTTCCGGGACAACCGCCAAGAAGAACGGCCGGTGGCGCGCTTTCCACGACAAGTTCGTGGTGGAGGAGCGCTACCTGGAGCCGGGGGACCGGCGCGCGCTCTACCGTGCTTCGGTAATCCTGGTGGCTGCGGGCGTGGCGCTCTTCATCGCCACCCTCATCAGTGTGGTGCAGGCCGATGGGCTGTCCGCGGCCGATGGGCCTGTCCGTGACTGGCTCCTGGGCCTGCGGTCCGACACCATCACGGCGATCATGATCTTCCTTGCCGTGGTGTTTGGCCCCATTGCCCTGCCCATCATTGTGCTGGTGGTCATTCTGGTCTGGGGATTCGCCGCCAAGCACGCCTGGCGGCCCATCCTGCTGGCGTCGGCGATGCTCACCGGTGTCATCATTTCGCAGATCATCCTCCAGATTGTCCGGCGGTCACGCCCGCCGGTGGACCAGATGCTCTTCGGGATCGACCACACTTTCTCGTTCCCCTCGGGGCATGTCCTGGGGGCCTGTGACTTCCTCCTGGTGGGAGCCTTCCTGATCTTCTCGCGGCGCAGGAACCCGCGGGCCGCCGTGCTCGGCTTCGTCGGAGCGGGCGTGGGAATCGTGCTGGCGGCCCTGAGCCGGCTGTACCTGGGCTACCACTGGCTCAGCGACGCCCTCGCTTCGGTCTCGTTGTCCCTGATCATCCTGGGCGGCGTGATCGCCGTGGATACGTGGCGGACCGCCAGGGTGCCGGGGGAGAGGATCACGGGGGAGCTGTCCAAGGCTGACTCGCCGAGGGATTAGGGCCCCCGAGGCATGTATCAGGCGGGCGGCCTGGATCTTGCGCGCTTCAGGGCACGGTGCAGCCTCATGTTGGCTGCCTCCAATTCCAGCACCTTGGCTACGCCTGCCAGGTTGAGTCCTTGGTCCAGGAGTTCCCCGATGCGCAGCAGCACTGCGACGTCGTCATCGCTGTATTGACGCGTGCCGCCGGCCGTCCGTGACGGTGTTAACAGTCCTTTGCTCTCGTAGAGCCGGATGTTCTGCTGGCCTGTTCCTGCCAGTTTGGCTGCAACGGAGATGGCGTAGAGCGCATGTCCGCTGGCGGGCCGGCCGGCCCGTCCTGCTCCGGGGTCTGCCATAACGTCTCTCCAAAATCGTCGTTGCGCGGTCTTGCCTCAGTTTCCCACGGGTGCTATAAAAAATCTATATTCACCACCATAGATCGGTGGGCGGATATGGTACTGATCCAACATCTCAAAAGCTGAAGGAGTGGGACATGATGTTGATGCGCACGGACCCGTTCCGTGAGCTGGACCGGCTCACGCAGCAGGTCTTTGGCACTGCCGCCCGGCCGGCCGCCATGCCGATGGACGCATGGCAGGAAGACGGCGAGTTCGTGGTGGCCTTTGACCTTCCGGGCGTCAAGACCGACTCGCTGGACCTGAATGTCGAACGTAACGTCCTCACCGTACGGGCGGAACGCTCCGACCCCACGCAGCCCAATGTTGAGCTGGTGGCTGCCGAGCGTCCCCGCGGTGTTTTCAGCCGGCAACTGATCCTGGGCGACACCCTGGACACGGACAACATCAAGGCAAGCTACGACCATGGCGTCCTGACCCTGCGGATTCCCGTGGCCGAACGCGCCAAGCCGCGCAAGATCGAGATTGAGACGCAGCAGGCCCAGAGGCAGCAGATCGGAACGTAGCGAGGCGGTGTGGTGCGGGCGGTGCCCCCGGCACGGCCCGCACCCGGCATTCCCCCTGCGCCTGGCGGAGTGGAAAGGGCTGAGATGACAGACACCCCTGATTACTACGCCATCCTGCGCGTCCAGCCGGATGCCGGCCAGCAGGAGATATCCCGGGCCTACCGGGCCCTGATGCGCAGCCACCACCCGGATGTGGACGGCGGCACGGCTCCCGAAGGCGAACTGCTGCGCATCATGCAGGCGTTCAACGTCCTGCGGGATCCGGAGCGGCGGGCGGCCTACGACAAGCAGCGGGCGGCGTCGGCGCCGAAGACTATCCCCGTCCGGAAGGTCCACACCCGCAGCGGGACTTCCGGGCACACCATCAGGGTTACCCCCGTGCGCTGGGAAAGCGGGCCCTGGTCCTAGTTTTTTTGCGCGGCGTGGCAACAATAACCGCGAGGAGGCGGAGAACTGCATGAGCGACTGGCGACGCTACGATTCACACCTGATTCCGGCATTCCACGAACGCTTTGAGGAGCGGTGGGGCGCCGGAACCGCACCATTCCTTGACCCGGAAGCGCATGAGGAGCCGCTGCCGCGTGCCCAATGGATCAACCCGGCCACCGGTGCCGCCCTGGCCGTGGTGCCGGTATGGACAACCGAGGATAAGCAGCAGCGGTCCTTCGGCGTGTTCTACCTCCCGCCGGCCGGAGACATCTGGGTCCTGCGCCCTGGCTACACCGGCTACCTGGAACCGGCGGACGGCGAAACCGAGCACCTGGCGACCCTCCGCAACGATGCCTTCCGCAAGGCCGTGGCGCACGCCAAGGAGTTCCTGTTCGGCTCGCAGTAGCGCTAGCTGCCGCTGCCCAGGAGGCTGCGCGTCAGCGACTCTGCATCCGCCATCAGCTCCTCCACCGCCTTCGCGAGGTGTGCATCGCCAACGGGGCTGTTGGCCAGGGCAGCCGCCACCACGGCCCGCCGGACCAGTTCCCGGGCAAAGGAAGCGGTGGTGCCCCCAGTGCGTTCGGCTGCCGCCTCCAATGCCCCGGTGCTGAACGCCGCCTGGCGGGCGTAAAGCCGGAGAAGCGCAACGCGCTCGTGAAGTGCGGGGAGGGGAATTTCCACCGCCAGGTCCACCCGCCCCGGGCGCTGGGCGAGGGCGCGTTCCAGCAGGTCCGGCCGGTTCGTCGTCAAAACGAAGGCGACGTCGGCATCGTTGTCCAGGCCATCCATGGCATCCAGAACCTCGAACAGGAGCGGCTGCGGCCCGTGGCCAAAGCTCCTGTCCTCGGCGATCAGGTCGCAGTCTTCCAGGACCACGATGGAAGGCTGCAGCGCCCTGGCCATCCGCGCCGCCTCGGAAATCCTGGCAAGCGAACCGCCCGAGAGGAGGACCGCCGTCGCGCCCGTACTCTGGCCCAGCAGGTACCGCACCGTGTGCGTCTTTCCCGTGCCCGGCGGGCCGTACAGCAGGACACCCCGCTTCAGGTGCTGCCCGTGGGCCCGCAACGATTCCCGGTGCCTGGCAATGCCCACTGTATGGTCCGCAACCTTCTGCAGAAGCCCTGCCGGCAGAATGACTTCCGTGGCTTCCAGGAGCGGCCGGTGGTGGAAGGTCACGCCGCCGCTGCTGGGACCGAACTCGCCCATCACCAGCGAGATCACCTGGCCTTTCAAAACGCTTTGGCTGTCCATCCGCCGACCGTATTCGGCAAGGAACGCGGTCCCTGTTTCCGGGACGGCGGCCACGACTTCCAGGGATGCCGTCTGCCGCCCGGAGCGCGGGTCCGCGGCGCGCTGCAGGACCGCTATCCTGCCGCCGTCGAACGTCAAGAGCCGGAGCCCGAAGCCCACCGCCTGGCGCTGCGTGTCCGGACCGACCGCCAGATTGACGTAGTCCGGCTGGGACAACGGAAACTGCGGGAAAAGCTGGGACTGCTGCACCATGTCACTGAGGGAGGCGTGATGACGCTGGCCGCCGCCGCCAATTCCCACCAGCCTGTTGTCCGGATCAAGGGCCGCGAGCTCTGCCAGGACAATGTCCGCGTCCACGAACCGGTGGAACGGAATCTGCTCCTCCACCATTGCCAGGTCCGCCGCGGCCACTCCCAAGTGCTCCGTGAGCGTGTCGAGCAGCTGTGTTCCGGCCTGTCGCTGATGGCGTCCTTCCTGTGCGAGCTGCACCAAGTCGGCAAAATCGTCGATGAACTTCCCCAGTTTTTCATCCATGCCCAGACCCTGGCAGTGGCGACTCGTCAGCAACCTTACGGTGTGCCATCCTGAGACGTACTTATCCATACGTGAACAAAAGGCCCGCCCCATGCACATCACCGCCAAGGACCTCGCAGCACTGATCCCGCCGGGATTCACGCTTGGAGTTGCCACCGCAGCCTTCCAGATTGAGGGGGCCCTGGATGAGGACGGCCGCGGGCCCGCCGGCTGGGATGTGTTCGCCGCAAAGCCCGGCGCCATCGTGGAGGACCACAGCCCCGTGGTTGCCTGCGACCACTACCACCGCATGCCCCAGGACGTTGCCCTCATGAAGCAGCTGGGCGTGGATTCCTACCGGTTCTCGTTTGCCTGGCCGCGGATCCAGCCAACGGGCAAGGGACCGGCCAACCGCGCAGGCCTGGCCTTCTACGACCGCCTTTTGGACGAGCTGCTGGCCAACGGAATTTCACCGATGGCCACCATCTACCACTGGGACACACCCCTGGCGCTGGATGAGGCGGACGGCTGGATGAACCGGGATACCGCCTACCGGCTGGGGGAGTATGCGTCCATCGTGGCTGAAGCCTTTGGCGACCGCGTCGCCCGCTGGGTCACCATCAACGAACCCGCAACCGTCAGCACCAACGGCTACTCCCTTGGCCTGCACTCACCGGGCAAGGAACTGGTCCTGGGCGCCTTCCCCACGGTCCACCACCAGCTCCTGGGACACGGCCTGGCCGTGCAGGCGCTGCGTGCGGCCGGCGTGCCGGGCGAGATCGGGATGACCAACGTGTACTCGCCCATGGTCCCGAACTCGATCAACCCCCTGGACCGGATCAGCGCCGGCCTTATGGACCTCGCCCAGAACCGGCTCTACGCCGATCCCGTGCTGACTGGCAAATACCCGGACCTGATCCGGGCGGCCAAGTTCTTCAGCTCCTTCGACCACCCGGAGGAGGACATGGCCCTGATCTCCCAGCCGCTGGATTTCTACGGGCTCAACTACTACATGCCCACCAAGGTGGCGGTGGGTCCCGGTGGCGGCGCGGTCCCTGCGAGCATGGCGGAAGCCATGGGCAGCGACCTCAGCGCAGCGGGCAGCGGCGGAACCCCGTTCCATGTGGAGACGTGGCCGGAAGCGGACATCACGTCCTACGGCTGGCCGGTGAAACCCGAGTACATGGCCGTGGCGCTGAAGGAGATGGCGGAGCGGTACCCCAACCTGCCTCCCGTGATCCTCACCGAGGGCGGTGCCAGCTTCGAGGACATCATTGTGCGGGACAAGTCCACCAACACCAGGTTCATTCCTGATGAGCGCCGGCTGAAGTACCTTTCGGACCACCTGGAAACGGCGCTTCGGGCAACGGCTCCCGGCGGCGTGGCGGAGTCCGTGGACCTGCGCGGCTACTACGTGTGGTCCCTGCTGGACAACTTCGAGTGGTCTGCAGGCTATAACCAGCCCTTCGGGCTCCTGCACGTGGACTTCGAAACCCTGGAGCGGACGCCCAAGGCCTCCTACTTCTGGCTGCAGGAACTCATCGAGGAACGCGACCTCGCCGCCGCTGCCGGTGCCGCCATCGCCCAGGCGGCAGCCGCGGATGACCTCGCCACGGAAGCGCCCGACGACGGCGTGGCCCCGCTGGGTGCCACCGCGTAGGAAGGCTTAGAGCAGGTCGAGCGTGGCGAGCTGCTTGGCCATGCCGGCGCCGTCCGGGGAGTAGATCCACGGCACCCTGGAAGCAGTGTGGTCCCCGTCCTCGGAATGGCCGCCGGCGAATACCGACTCGCTGACGGACAGTTGACGGATGGCGATGGCCGCAACCTTGTCCGGGTTTTCTGACGCGAAGCCGGAGTAGATGGCCTCATCATGCTGGCCGTTGTCCCCGATCAGGAGCCACTGCATGTCCGGGAACTCCTTGCTGAGCCGTTCCAGGTTGCGGTGCTTGTGGTCCTGGCCGCTGCGGAACCAGCGGTCCTGGGTCAGGCCCCAGTCCGTCAGCAGCAAGGCCCCGGAAGGGTACATGTTGCGGTTCAGGAACCGGGCCAGGGTGGGTGCCGCATTCCAGGGGCCGGTGGACAGGTAGATGACCGGAGCGTCGGGGTGCTCGATGGTCAGCCGGTCCAGCAGCACGGCCATCCCGGGGGTGGCCATGCGCGCGCGCTCGCTCAGGACGAACGTGTTCCACAGTGCCAGGAACGGCCGGGGCAACGCAGTCACCATCACGGTGTCATCGATGTCGGACACGATGCCGAATTTCACGTCCGGTGCGATCACCCGGATCCGCGCCTCAACCGGTTCGGTCCCTTCCGCTTTGAGGACGGCCGTGTGCCAGCCGGGCGTGAGCTGGACGTCCACCTCTGTGTCGATCAGGCCGCCGCGGTCCGCCTGGACGTGGGTGACAACATCGCCAATGGTGATTTCGACGTCGGTGAACTGCAGCGGAACGCCGGTGAAGGCACGCCAGCCGCGCACGTTCTGGTTGCCGTTCCGGGCTTCGTGTTCGGCTTTGCTGCCGGGCAGCGGCTTCTGGGTCATCAACACTCGGCCCAGCACCCTGACCTGGCTGGTGGATCCGTAGCCCTGGTAGGCGATGGTCTGCGGAACGAACTTCCAGCGCTTGGCCAGTTGGATCCGGACACTGTTGAAAGTGTCGGAGACCCGGTGCGCGAGCCGGAAGACCTGGTTGCCGGACACTTCGTTCCCGCTGTCCAGGTCCTGCCGGGGAGGGTGCGCTGCGTTGTGGGGCGAATTCTGCGGAGCCTTGTCCATGGGTCCACTCTGCCACAGGGCGGCAGCCGGCGAGGAGACTCCTTGGCGTGGACGGTGCTCTATGACGTCAGCCCTGCCCAAGGATCCCGCGCAGGGTCTGGGCGTTGCGCACTGCGTGGCCGCCGCCGTCGTTATTGAAATAGGCGTACACGTCCAGGCCGTCACCCTCCCACCCGCGGATGCGGTCCGCCCACCAGTGCATGTCCGCGTCTGAATAGGAGCCGGCGTAAAGGTGCTGGTGGTCGGGTCCATGCAGCCGGACATAGGTGAACGGCGCCGTGGTGCGCAGGATGCAGGGAAGGTTTGCCCCGCTCATGATGCAGTAGGCCGCCTGGTGCCGCTCCAGGAGGGCGAAGACCTCCGGGCAGTCCCAGGTGGGGTGCCGGAATTCCACTGTCACCCGGATCCAGGAAGGGACTGCCGCCAGGAAGTAGTCCAGCCGGGCGTCGTCGCGCTCCATCTGCGGGGGCAATTGGACCAGGAGGACGGCCCTCTTGTCGCCCAGTTCATGCCAGCACCGCTCAATGCGCTCAAGCCATACCTCGGGCGAGTACAGCTTCCTGGCATGGGTGAGCCCGCGCGGGGCCTTGACGGACATGGTGAAACCGGCGGGCAGCCGCTGGTTCCAGCCGGCGAAGGTGGTGTCGCGGGGCCAGCGGTAGAAGCTGGCGTTCAGTTCAACGGTGCTGAACCGGGAAACGTAATGCTGCAGGCGGTCCCTGGCAGGCAGCCTGGGCGGGTAGAGGACATTCTCCCAGTGGTCGTAGCTCCAGCCTGAGGTGCCGATGTGGACTGCCATTCCTGCAGGCTACATCGGTTTGAGGACTGTGCAGCGGAGCCGTCTGTGGCAGTGTAAGGTCATGGCGCTCATTGAAGATTATGCGGTAGTTGGTGACCTTCAAACCGGTGCACTCGTGAGCAACGAAGGCTCCATCGACTGGCTCTGCCTGCCACGCTTCGACTCCCCGGCATGCTTCAACGCGCTGCTGGACACGCCCGAGGCCGGACGCTGGCTGCTGGCGCCGGAAAACGGCGGGCCGTGCACCCGGCGGAGCTACCGGGACGGGAGCCTGATCCTGGAGACGGAGTGGGAAACACCGGACGGGACGGTGCGCGTCATCGACTTTATGCCGCCCCGGGACGCCGTGGCGGACATCGTCCGCATTGTGGAGGGCGTCAGCGGCTCGGTGAAGATGCACGGCGAACTGACGCTGCGGTTCGATTACGGGCACATCATTCCCTGGGTCCGCAGGGACAAGCACGGGCTGCACGCCATCGCCGGTCCGGACGCCGTCTACTTTGTCACCCCCGCGCCCCTGCACGGCGAGAACATGCACACCGTCAGCGACTTCACCGTCAGCGCCGGCGAACGGGTCCCGTTCGTGCTGACGTGGGCACCCAGCCACGTGGGCCGGCCCCACACGGTGGACGCCGAGAAAGTCCTGGACACCACGTACGCCTTCTGGCGCGGCTGGGCCTCGCAGTGCACAGTGAAAGGGAAATACCAGGACGCCGTGGTGCGTTCCCTCGTGACCCTGAAGGCCCTCACCTACGCGCCCACCGGGGGCATCGTGGCCGCCGTCACCACATCGCTGCCGGAACAGCTGGGCGGGCCGCGCAACTGGGACTACCGGTACTGCTGGCTGCGCGACGCCACCATGACGCTCCAGGCGCTCCTGGCCGCCGGGTATACCGCCGAAGCGGCGGCCTGGCGGGACTGGCTGCTGCGCGCCGTGGCCGGTGATCCGGCGGACCTGCAGATCATGTACGGGATCCACGGTGAACGGCGCCTGCCGGAGATGGAGCTGGCCTGGCTGAAGGGTTACGAGAACTCCTCACCGGTGCGCATCGGCAACGGGGCGGCGGAACAGCTCCAGCTGGACGTTTGGGGCGAAGTGCTGGACTGCCTGGCGTTGACCCGCAACTCGCTGCTGAAGCACACCGATGAGGCCTGGGACCTCCAGTGCACCCTGATGTCGCACCTCGAAACCATCTGGGACCAGCCGGACAACGGGCTGTGGGAAATGCGCGGCCCGCGCCGGCACTTCACGCACTCCAAGGTGATGGCCTGGGTTGCCGCGGACCGGATGGTGAAGGGCGTCCGTGAATCCGGGCTTCCCGGGCCTGTTGAGCGCTGGGAAACGCTGCGGGACACCATTCACCGGGACGTTATGGCCAACGGGTTCGACGCCGCGCGCAATACCTTCGTGCAGTCCTACGGCAGGCCGGAGCTGGACGCCAGCCTCCTCCTGATTCCGCGGGTGGGCTTCCTCCCGCCCGATGATCCGCGGGTCATCGGGACCATCGAGGCCATCCAGCGCGAGCTCACGGAGGACGGTTTTGTGCTGCGCTACCGTCCGGCCGAAAGCGACGACGGGCTGCCGGGTGATGAGGGCGTCTTCCTGGCGTGTTCCTTCTGGCTGGTGGAAGCCCTGCTTGGCGCGGGCCGGCACGAGGAGTCCACGCAACTGTTCGAACGCCTGCTCGAGCTACGCAACGATGTGGGGCTGCTGAGCGAGGAATGGGCGGTCAAAGCCGGCCGCCAGCTGGGCAACACACCACAGGCCTTCAGCCACTTCGCGCTTGTGACTAGCGCTTTGGAGCTTCATCAGGATACGGTTCGCCGGAGCGATACCCCCATTCCGCAGGAGTCTGCGGAAACGCGCTGAGGCGGCGCGTGCCGGGGTGTGGCTTCTCCTTCGCGAAATAGATAAGTATACTTACTAACACCTCATGGGAGTGCTCCCAGAAGCACAGCGCCGTGAAACGACGGAGGAGTGATTTATATGGCCGGGTACTTTGAGCTCGTGGATGCGCCTGACGGCGGCTATCGGGTCAAGATGATGGACGGGGCCGGGAACCTGATGGCCATCTCGGTGACCTTTCCCACCAAAAGGGCGGCTGCTGCCGGCGTGGCGATGGCCCGCGAGATTGCCGGTACGGGCCTCATCCGGGACAAGAGCCACGACGGCGCCGGGACGGTGATCCGGGAGCGTGTCCGTCCCGTCGCCACGCCGAAGGAAGAAGCGGCCCGGCGCAAGAAGGCTCCGGAAGCCCGGCGGGCTGCGGTCAGCTGATGGCCCCCACCCGCATGTCACCCCCTGGCGGACTGCGCCGGGGGGTTCTCTTTGACGTTGACGGGACGCTCATCGACTCGTCCTACATCCACACCATTTCCTGGTGGGGCGCCTTCCGCCAGCACGGCTACGACATCCCGATGGCGTCGATCCACCACTATGTGGGCATGGGCGGCGACCGGTTGGTGGACAGCCTGCTGCCATCCGACCGGGACCGCGACGCGGACCGGGACATCATGTCCAGCCACGGCGCCCTGTACGCCTCCCACTGGCCCGCCCTGCGCGCCTTCGACGGCGCCAAGGACCTGCTGGCCCAGTGCCATGCCGGCGGGCTTGCTGTTGCGCTCGCCTCCTCCGCACGGAAGAAGGACCTGCAGGTCATGAAGGCCACGCTCGACGCCGACGCTTATATCGACGGGGCCACCAGCGCCAATGACGCCAAGGAAAGCAAACCCGCCCCGGACATCCTGGTGGCAGCACTGGAGGCCATCGGCGTGGAGGCCGGTAACGCTGTCTTCGTTGGGGATGCCGTGTGGGACATGAAGGCCGCTGCAGCCCTTGGCATCCCGTCGGTGGGAGTCACCTGCGGCGGGATCAGTGCCACAAAGCTGCGTGACGCCGGGGCTGTCGAAGTCTATGAGGGCCCGCGTGACCTCCTGGACAACCTGACCTCAAGCGCCATCGGCCGGCTGCTCGCGGACCAGCCCTAGCTTCCCCGGGCAGGCTCAGACGGTCTGCCCGCCGGTGACGGCGTCCTCGTCTCCTGCATTCGCCGGTTTGTCCCAGGACACCGCAACCCGCACCGATCCGTCGTCGTTCCGTTCGATGTCCGTCACAACGTCGGACGCGCTGGCACCCATCTCAACAATCCTGGTGCGGTAGGTGTTGACGAGTTCTTCGAGGCTGGCTTCCGTCCATTCGCCGGGCCGCATACGGGTGGAGATTTCGACCGGTTCGGGCTGGTAGAGCGACATAACGTTCCTCTTTCACTCAAGCGTGTGCGGATCTGGCCCTTCCTACGCTAGGAGCCGCGGGCCGTGACGACAAGTATTTGATCAGCCTGCTTACTTTTTCTGGCCGAAGCCGATAGCGTCGAAGGACGGGCCTTCCGCCCTCCTGCATGAGCACCAGAGAAAGGGAAACTGTGAAAGCACTGACCTGGCAAGGCAAACGCTCGGTAAGCGTGGAAGAAGTACCGGATCCCGTCATCCAGGAGCCCACCGATGCCATCGTCCGGATCACGTCCACGGCGATCTGCGGCTCGGACCTGCACCTGTACGAGGTCCTCGGCCCCTACATGCACAAGGGCGACGTGATCGGCCACGAGCCCATGGGCATCGTGGAGGAAGTGGGAAGTGCGGTCACCAACCTTCGCCCGGGGGACCGGGTTGTCATTCCCTTCAACATCTCCTGCGGCCACTGCTACTTCTGCTCGCAAGGGCTGCAGTCCCAGTGCGAAACCACCCAGGTGAAGGACAAAGGCTCCGGAGCCGCCCTCTTTGGCTACTCCGAGCTCTACGGCTCTGTCCCGGGCGGCCAGGCGGAGTACCTGTGCGTACCGCACGCCGACTACGGCCCCATAAAAGTGGGAACAGAGCTTCCCGACGAGCGCTACCTGTTCCTCTCCGACATCCTTCCCACAGCTTGGCAGGCCGTGGAGTACGCCAATGTCCCGCCCGGCGGAACCCTTGCCGTCTTCGGGCTGGGACCCGTGGGCCAGTTCGCTGGCCGGATCGGCGTCCAGCGCGGCTACCGCGTGGTGGGCGTGGACCCAGTTCCGGAACGCCGGGACATGGCCGCGCGGCACGGGGTGGAAACGTTCGACTACACGAAGACCATTGCGGACGAACTGCGGGACATGACGTCCGGAAGGGGCCCCGACGCCGTCGTTGACGCCGTCGGCATGGAAGCGCATGGTTCCCCTGTCGCGGGCTTCGCGCATCAGGCACTGGGGCTGCTGCCGGACAAGCTGGCGCAGAAGGCGATGGAAACCGCGGGCGTGGACCGGCTGGCAGCATTGCACACCTCCATTAATGCTGTGCGGCGCGGCGGGACCGTGTCACTGAGCGGCGTGTACGGCGGCCAGGCGAGCCCCATGCCGATGCTCACCATGTTCGACAAGCAGATCCAGCTGCGGATGGGCCAGTGCAACGTGAGGAACTGGACCGATCACCTGCTGCCGCTCGTGGAGGACGACGCCGATCCGCTGGGTGTGATGGACCTGGTCACCCACCGTTCAGGCCTGGAGGGCGCGCCGGCGCTGTATGAGAAGTTCCAGAAGAAGGAGGACGGCTGCATCAAGGTGGTTCTCAAACCCGGTACCTGAGTCTCAAGGGACGGGCGGCTGCTCCCTCAGCACAGGCTGTTCAACGCCGTCTGGGCGACGTCCTGCAGTTCAAGGATCAGCGGGTTAAGGTCCAGCGTGGGCGGTGCCGGCGGGTAGGCAACTGACACCGTCAGTTGCTTCCTGCCGTCCTCGCTGGTCATGGAGATGCTGCCATAGCCATCCACGTCCCCGGGAAGCCCATAGTAGAAACGGTTGTTGCAGGTGTCATTCCAGCGGCGCAGGGCAAAACCGTAATACTGCGTGTAGCTGCCCTTCATGGCCTCTACTGATTCCGGTGCCAGCAGCCTGCCCTCCAGCAGCGCGCCATAGAACCCGTTGACTTCCTCCACCGTGGAGACGGCGCCGGCGGAGGGGAGTTCCCCGAGCCACTCCGGCCGGGCCACGTCCACGCGCTTCCCTTCGGCCGTGATGTAGCCGTGGACCATTGCGGGCGGTGGGGACCCGTTCCCCAGCCGGGTGGTCTCCATGCCCAGCGGCCCGGCGACGTCGGCGGCCAGGACGCGCCCAATCGTTTGTCCGCGGAGGCGCTGGACGATGAGGGCGAGGGCCGCGTAGTTGGACCGCGCGTAGTCGAAAACGTTCGCCAGCCTGCCCTGCCAGGGCACGGTGGCGGCCAAAGCCAGCTGCTGTTCGAGGGTGAGCGGCCGGTGCATCGTCTCCTCCCACCTCCCTGACGCCAGCAAGGGAATGGAGAAATCGGGGATTCCTGCTTCATGGGTCAGGAGCTGCCGCACGGTGACCGGCCCGGGGGGACGCAGCACCGTTCCGAATTCAGGAAGGTAGGCGCTCACCTGGGCATCGAGGTCAAGCCTGCCCTCCTCGGCCAGCTTCAAAACTGAGACAGCCACCATCGACTCGGTGATACCGCCGATGTGGACGGGATCGCTGACCGTCGCCCGTTCCCGGGTCTCAAGGTTCCGGACGCCGGCCGCGTGGGTCCAGGTGCTGTCGCCGTTCCTGACGGCAATAAGTACCGCCGGGGCACCCTCCTCAATCATCCGGGCGCTGAAGGCCTCGAGGTGCGTGAAGGCAGCGGGTTTGTCCTGGTCCGGTGGCGGCGGGGGATCTCCGGTGCAGCCCGCAGTGGATACCGCCAGCAGGGCTGCGCACAGGGCGGCAGTGATCCGCGTCCACCTGCAGGCCGGGTGTGTACCCATGGACCTATTCTTCCCCCAACCAGGTAGCAGTAACTGCCGTTTTGAGCCGCCAAAACGACAGTTACTGCTCCCCAGTTGGGCCGGGACCCCGGGGTGGCGGCGGAGCGCCTAGGTGAGGCGGACCTGCCGGTTCATGTCCTTGTAGAGCAGGTAGCGGAACTCGCCCGGGCCGCCGGCGTAGCAGGCCTGCGGGCAGAAGGCGCGCAGCCACATGAAGTCGCCGGCCTCCACCTCAACCCAGTCGTTGTTCAGCAGGTACATGGCCTTGCCCTCCAGGACGTACAGGCCGTGCTCCATCACGTGGGTTTCCGGGAACGGGATGACGCCGCCGGGCTGGAACGTCACGATGTTCACCTGCATGTCGTGGGCCAGGTCGCTGGAGTCCGTGAAGCGGGTGGTCTTCCAGGCGCCGTTGGTGTCCGGCATCGCCGTCGGCTCCACGTCCTTTTCGTTGGTGACGAAGGACTTGGCTTCGTACCCCTCCAGGCGTTCGTAGGCCTTGCGGATCCAATGGAAGGACACAACGTCGTCGGAAACGTTCTCCAGGCCCCACTCCGAACCGGCGGCCAGGTAGGCGTAGCCGCCTTCCTCCAGCTGGTGCAGTTCGCCGTCGAGGGTGAGGTTGACCCTGCCGCGGGTGACGAAGACGACGCCTTCCACGCCGGCCTCGAATTCGGCCTTGGGGGCGCCGCCGCCCGGGCCGATCTCCACGATCAGCTGCGAGAACGTGGTGGCGAAGCCTGAGATGGGGCGGGCGATGATCCAGGAGCGGGTGTTCGAAAAGCCCGGCAGGTTGGACGTGACGATGTCCGTCATAACGCCCTTCGGGATCACCGTGTACGCCTCGGTGACGATGGCCCGCTCCGTGGTCAGGTGGGTCTGCGGCGGCAGTCCGCCGGTGGGGGAGTAGTACTTGCCCATGGAAGAGATCCTTACTTAGGAGTTGGAAGTGGTGGCGAGCCGCGGGTGCGCCAGTCCGGTGAGCTGGGGGAGTCCGACGCCGGCCAGCGCCTGCACTTCGTCCGCACCGACGGCGCCGCACTGGACGCCGCGCAGCACGAACGCGGCCAGCGCCCGGGCCGTTGCGGGTTCGTCCATCACGCCGCCTGCGGTCTGCTCCACGTAGTTGCGCAGGCGTGCAGCGGCGGCCGGAAGGCCCTGCCGGTAAAAGGCGTAGGTGGCCGCGAACCTGCTGGGCAGCTGGGCGGGGTGCAGGTCCCAGCCCTGGTAATAGCCGCGCTCCAGCGACCGCCGGACCAGCCGGCCGTGCAGCTGCCAGGCGTTCTCGACGTTGTCGCCCACCGGGATGATGTTGGTGGAACCGTCCGACAGGCGGATGCCCGTGCCGGCAACTGCCAGCTGCATGACCTCCTTGGCAAAGTCGGCCACCGGGTGCTCCATGGACTGGTACTCCGCGGAAATCTGCAGCGACGCCGAGTAGTCGTAGGTGCCGTAGTGCAGGCCGCTGATCCGGCCCGGGACGGCGTGCGGCAGCTGGGCCACGGGGGAGGTGCCCTCAGGTCCGAGGATCAGCTGCGGCGTTTCCACCTGGACCTCGAAGCGCAGCCGGCCCGCAGGCAGCCCGTGCACTTCCTCCAGCCGGGACACCGCGTAGTTCATGGCCTGGACCTGCGCCACGGTGGTGACCTTGGGCAGGGTCAGGACCAGCCCTTCCGGCAGTTCGCCGGCGGCTGCCAGGCCGGAGACGAAGAGGTCCAGGGTCCGCAGTCCGCGGGCCCGGGTGGGCGCCTCGAAGCATTTAAAGCGGATGCCGATGAACGGAGGCGCAGAACCGGCCGCGGCTGCGGCGGCCACCGCGGAGGCCGCGGCAACCGCGGCGGCGTCCTCGGCGTCGTCGCCCCTGTCCCCGAAGCCGTCCTCGAAGTCCAGCCGGAGGTCCTCGATGGGTTCGCTGGCCAGCTTGGCTTCCACGCGGGACGCCACAGCTTCTGCGAGGCCGGGCTCCTGGCCCAGCAGGGCGCCGAGCTTCCCGTAACCACCGTGCGCGGCGACGGTGGCCTGAGCTTCCGCTCCCCAGTCGGACGCGAGCGACGGCGTGAAGCGGTCCGCGGGGACGTAGACGGTGTGGACGGGCTGGCGGGAGCCGTCGTCGCCCGGGTAGTTCCGTTCCAGCAGCCGGTCCGTCGCGGCCAGCTGCCCGTCGATCTGTGCCAGGTCCCCGGGTGACAGTGAGGGCTTGGGTGTTGCCGCCATGCCTCAGCCCACCAGTTCGTAGGCCGGCGTGGTGAGGAAGTCCGTGTAGTCGTCCGAGAGGCAGATGTCGGCAATCAGTCCGCTGGCCGGCTGGTAGTAGCGCTGGAACGCTTCGTCGCCCACCTCGGTGCGGAGCCGTTCGGTTTCCTCACCCAGGATCCGTTCCACGAGCTCCTTGGTCACGGTGTTGCCGCTGTCCGCCAGGACCGACTTGTTCCGGATCTGCTGCCATACCTGCGAGCGGGAAATCTCGGCGGTTGCCGCGTCCTCCATGAGATTGTGGATGGCAACGGCACCGTTCCCGGACAGCCACACGGCCGTGTAGGCGACGGCGACGTAGAGGTTCAGGCGCAGTCCGGCCTCGGTGACCTGGCCCTCGGCGGAGGTGACGTCCAGCAGCTGCTCAGCCGTGACGCTGACCTCCGGGCGCTGCCTGTCCAGCTGGTTGGGCTTGTCGCCGAGGACGGCGTCGAACACCTCGCGGCAGGTGGGGACCAGGTCCGGGTGGGCCACCCAGGATCCGTCGAACCCGTCGTTGGCTTCGCGGGTCTTGTCCGCGCGGACTTTGGCGAAGGCGGCCTCGGTGACCTCGGGGTGGCGGCGGTTGGGGATCACGGCCGCCATGCCGCCCATGGCGAAGGCGCCGCGCTTGTGGCAAGTCTTGACCAGCAGTTCGGTGTAGGCGCGCATGAACGGTGCCGTCATGGCCACCGACGCGCGGTCCGGCAGGACGAACTCCTCGCCGGCGTCCCGGAAGTACTTGATGATGCTGAAGAGGTAGTCCCAGCGGCCGGCGTTAAGGCCTGAGGCGTGGTCCCGGAGTTCGTAGAGGATCTCGTCCATTTCGAACGCGGCCGGGATGGTCTCGATCAGTACGGTGGCGCGGATGGTGCCCTGGTTCAGGCCAAGGTAGTCCTGCGCGAACACAAAGACGTCGTTCCACAGCCGTGCCTCAAGGTGGCTTTCCATCTTGGGCAGGTAGTAGTACGGTCCCTGCCCGTTGAGGACCAGCTGCTTGGCCACATGGAAGAAGTGCAGGCCGAAGTCCACCAGGGCACCCACGGCAGGTGCGCCGTCGATGATCATGTGCTTTTCCTGCATGTGCCAGCCGCGGGGGCGGGCCACCACGACGGCGAGCGGCGCGTCCGTGCGGAGCCGGTACTCCTTGCCTTCCTCCGACGTGTAGCTCAGCGTGCCCTGGGCTGCATCACGGAGGTTCAGGATGGCGTCGATGACGTTGCCCCAGGTGGGCGTGCTGGCGTCCTCGAGGTCCGCAAGCCACACCTTGGCACCCGAGTTGAGGGCGTTGATGGCCATCTTTGCCGGTGAAGCGGGACCGGTCATTTCAACGCGGCGGTCCTGCAGGGCCGCCGGCGCCGGCGCGACCTTCCAGTCGCCGTCGCGCACGTCCTGCGTTTCCGGCAGGAAGTCCAGCTTTCCGGTCTCCGCCACGCGCTGGCGCTTGACGGCGCGGGCGGCCAGGAGCTCGTTGCGGGTGCCGGCAAAGCGCGTGTGAAGCTCCTCCACGAACGCCAGCGCCTTGGGGGTGAGGATCTCCTCTGCGCGGTCGATCGGCCGGGGATCTGTGACTGTGATGGCCATTTCTGGTCCTTTCCTTTGGCTGGAAGCGGGGCGGTGAATCAGGCGCCGGCCAGGGCGGCAACGGGAACCGCGGCGGCATCCCCGGCCGGTTCGGCCGTGGCTGCCACGTTGGCGGAACGTGCGGCCGCGGCTACAGCTGCAGCAACGTCGGCCGCCACGTGGGGATCGAAGACGCTGGGGATAATGTAACTGGCATTGAGCTCGTCGTCAGCCACCCGGTTGGCAATCGCCTCGGCGGCGGCCACCAGCATGTCCGGCGTGATGTCCGAGGCTCCTGCGTCCAGCAGGCCGCGGAAGAAGCCGGGGAACGCCAGCACGTTGTTGATCTGGTTGGGGAAGTCGCTGCGGCCGGTGGCCACCACGGCGGCGTGCCGGGATGCGATGACAGGATCGATCTCCGGGGTGGGGTTGGCCATGGCAAACACGATGGCGTCCTTTGCCATCGAGGCCACCTGCTCCTCGCCGATGACGTGCGGGGCGCTGACGCCGATGAACACGTCCGCGCCCTTGAGTGCATCGTGCAGGGTGCCGGAGAAGCCTTCTTCGTTGGTGTTCGCGGCAATCCAGCTGCGGTGCTCGTCGTCGTACTTCTCGCCGGCGTGGATGGCTCCGGAGCGGCCGGCGGCGATGATGTGCTGCGCGCCCTGGGCCTTCAGGAGTTGGATGATGGCGGAGCCGGCGGCGCCCACGCCGGAGACAACGATCCTGACCTCGGAGAGCTTCTTGCCCACCACGCGCAGGGCGTTGACCAGGGCGGCCTGGGTGACGATCGCGGTGCCGTGCTGGTCGTCGTGGAACACCGGGATGTCCAGTTCCTCGCGGAGCCGGTTCTCGATCTCGAAGCAGCGGGGTGCGGCGATGTCTTCGAGGTTGATGCCGCCGTAGACGGGGGCCATGGCCTTGGCGATCATGATGATCTCCTCGGTGTCCTGCGTGTCGAGGCACACCGGCCAGGCATCAACGTTGGCGAACTGCTTGAACAGTGCAGCCTTGCCCTCCATGACCGGCAGGGCGGCAGCCGGGCCGATGTTGCCCAGGCCCAGGACGGCGGAGCCGTCGGTGAGGACGGCGATGGTGTTGCGCTTGACGGTGAGGTTACGGGCGGCTGCCGGGTCCTCGGCGATCGCGAGGCACACGCGGGCGACGCCGGGAGTGTAGGCGCGGGACAGGTCGTCGCGGTTGCGCAGGGCTACCTTGGGGACGACTTCAAGCTTGCCGCCGAGGTGCATCAGGAAGGTGCGGTCAGAAACATGCTGGACGGTGACGCCGTCGAGCGCGTTCAGGGCGTCCTTGACCCTTTCGGCGTGGGCATCGTCCGTGGTGTTGCAGGTGACGTCGACCACGAGCGTCTCGTGGTGGGACTCACTGACATCCAGGGCAGTGATCGCGGCGCCGGCAGCACCGACCGCCGCGGCCAGTTCGCTGGTGGCGCTGAAGCTCGAGGGTGCTTCCACGCGCAGGGTGATCGAATTTCCGGGGCTGGGGTTCGCCATTGAATGTCCTCCTGTTGGGCCTTGTCCGGGCGGCTTGCTCGTCCGAATGTTTTCGTATTATGGATATTATTATCTACTTTGTGGAATTACAAGCCCTCGACCGGTTTCATCGCGCCCGGCGGGGCCGTGCTGTATCTTGGGACCACTAGGGCATTTCTTTTCACCATGCGGATAAGACTTGTCGGAATCCGAGTCACAGGAGACTGGTACATGGCTGAAAAAGCCGCTGGAGGCGTGCAGTCCGTTGAGCGCGTCTTCGAACTTCTGGAACTGATCACTGATGCGGGCGGCGACGTCACCCTCAGTGAGCTGTCCTCGTCCACGGACCTGCCACTGCCCACCATCCACCGGCTCCTGCGCACCCTGGTGGCACTGGGCTACATCCGCCAGCTGCCCAACCGCCGCTACGCCCTGGGCCCACGGCTGATCCGGCTGGGCGAAGGGGCCAACAAGCAGTTGGGCGCGCTGGCCCGTCCGCAGCTGAAAACCCTGGTGGACCGGCTGGGCGAAACCTCCAACATGGCGGTCCTGGACTCGGACATGGTGATCTACGTGGCCCAGGTGCCCTCCCTGCACTCCATGCGGATGTTCACCGAGGTGGGCCGCCGCGCCCACACCCACGCCACCGGCGTCGGGAAAGCCATCCTTGCCCAGCTGGATGACGACGTGGTCCGCGGCATCGTTACCCGGGCCGGGATGCCGACTCCCACGATCAAGAGCATCGGCGAGATCGACGAGCTGCTGGCCGACCTCAAGCTCATCCGCGAACGCGGGTACTCCATCGACGAGGAGGAGCAGGAGCTCGGCGTCCGGTGCTTCGCCATGGCGGTGCCCAACGCTCCCACGCCCACCGCAATCTCTGTCTCCGGCCCGGTCTCCCGGGTTGACGAACACTTTGCGGACAAAGCCGTCCCGGTCCTGCGCGAGGCCGCCCAGGCAATCTCGGACGAACTGAACCGCACGTGACCTCCCTGGCCGCAACGGCCCTGCCAACACGCTGACGACGGCGGCCCCTCCTTCCGGAGCGGGCCGCCGTCGCCATTTGGCTGCCTGGTTAGTGCTCTGCCGCCTTTTCCGCGGCCTCGACCCGGACTTCCTTGCCGTCACAGTCGATGAGCTTGCCGCCTTCAAAGCGGTCGCCGTCGGCCAGGCACTTCAGGTCCTCTTCCCGGACCACGCGCTCGGTGCCGGCCACAAAGACGGACTGGTTGTCCGAGTTGCCGGCCTTGAGGTGGTTGAACAGCAGGTTCAGGAGGATGGCCATCACGGCGGCGGAGCTGATGCCGGAGTGGAAGATGGTGCCGAACCAGGACGGGAACTGGTCGTAGAAGGCCGGTGCGGCGATGGGGATCATGCCGAACCCGATGGACGCCGCCACGATGATCAGGTTCATGTTGTTCTTGTACTCAACCTTGGACAGCGTGCGGATGCCGCTGGCGGCCACGGTTCCGAAGAGGACGACGCCGGCGCCGCCCAGGACGGGGGTGGGCACCGCTGCGACCACCCGGCCAAGCACGGGCAGCAGGCCGAGGATCACCAGGATCAGGCCGCCGGCGCTGACCACGAAGCGGCTTTTCACGCCGGTGATGGCCACGAGGCCCACGTTCTGGGCGAAGGCGCTTTGGGTGAAGGAATTGAACAGCGGGGAGATGGCGCTGGAGAGCATGTCCGCACGCAGGCCGTCGCCGATCCGCTTGGAGTCCACCTTGGTGCCAACGATCTCGCCCACGGCGATGATGTCCGCGGAGGTTTCCGTCAGCGTCACCAGGATGACGATCAGCATGGAGATGATGGCTGCGATCTCGAACACCGGCGGTCCGAAGGCGAACGGCGTGGGGAAGGCGACGATCTCGCCCTGGCCCACCTTGGAGAAGTCCGCCATGCCGAAGGCGAAGGCGATCGCGGTGCCCAGGACCATCGCGAGCAGGATGGACAGCCGGGAGATCGCGGCGCTTCCCACCTTGCTCAGGAGCAGGACGATGGCCATGGTGGCCGCGGCCAGGCCGATGTTGGCCATGCTGCCGTAGTTTTCGGCCTTGTTGTTGCCGCCCATGGCCCAGTTGGCAGCCACCGGCATCAGCGTCAGGCCAATGGTGGTGATGACCGTTCCCGTGACCACCGGCGGGAAGAACCGGATGATCTTCGAGAAGAGTGGGGTGATCAGCAGGCCTATCAGGGACGCCGCAATGACCGACCCGAACACTGCCTGGATTCCCCCGCCGCCGTGCACGATGGCGACCATGGTGGAGACGCCGGCGAAGGAGACACCCTGGACCAGGGGGAGTTGGGAACCGAAGAAGCGGACGCCGACGGTCTGGAGGATGGTGGCGAGGCCGCCGACGAACAGGCAGGCGGCAATCAGCAAACCGATGTCCTGTGAGCTCATGCCCGCGGCTGCGCCGATGATCAGCGGCGGGGCGATGATGCCGCCGTACATGGTGAGGACGTGCTGGAAGCCGTAGGCGAAGGTGCTGGCGATGGGGAGCCGCTGGTCCTCCGGGCGTGCCTGCTGGTGCTTTTTGCCGGCGGCCGCAGCGGCCAGCTTCTTCTTGGTGTTCATGGCAGACTTTCTTGGTTCATGGCAGACGTCATCGTCTGGCTAACGTTGTCTGGCTAACAGGTGTGGCAAAAACTTTGGGGAAAGCCCGGTGGTTGAGCTCGTCGAGGGTTTCGACGGCTCAACCACCGGTGGCGGTGCGGTTTAGCAGAAGCCGGCGATGCCGGACCAGGCGGCGGGAGCCGGGGCGGCGTCGTCGCGCTGGACGGTGGCCTCGATCAGGCCGTAGGGGCGGTCGGCGGCGAAGAAGACCTCGTTCGGGTTGTCCAGGCCGAAGGGTGAGAGGTCCACCAGGAAGTGGTGCTTGTTGGGCATGGAGAACTTGATCTCGTCGATCTCGCTGTGGGCCTCAAGGACCTTGGTGCCCATGTCGAACAGGGTCTGCTGCAGGGCGTGGGAGTACTTCTCCGTGAAGCCTTCCAGCAGGAGTGCCTTGACGTCCTCGTAGCTCTTGTTGAAGTCCAGGGTGCTGAAGTCGGTTCCGGTCTTGAAGCGCCAGCGGGCGGAGACGTCCGTGGCAAGGATGCGGTCCGTGGTTTCCGGCAGGGTGGTGTAGCGGTCCTTCGGGTAACCGACGAAGCCGGACTGGGTGGACTTCAGGACCGTCAGGTCCTTGAGCCCGGAGACCAGGTGGCTGGTGGCGCCGTCGCGGACCAGGACGGCGGTGCGGACTTCCTGGCCGTTGCGGACGAAGGAGTGGTCGTGTTCGCTGCCGTGCGCCTGGATCCGGTCCCAGCTGTAGGACTCGGCTTCCCAGCGGCCGCCGGTGACCCAGTCGAAGCTGGACGTGAAGTGCTCGCCGAGGCGCAGCAGGAACGCTTCGGGGGAGCCGACGCCGTCGCGGGCGAAGGCGTAGATGGTGTTCTTCTGGGTGTCCGTTGCCACCACGTGGGCGTTGTCGCCCTCCAGGTGGGCCGCGGCGAAGTCGCCCCGCAGCTGCGAGGTCACGTTGAGGTCCTCGATCTCGTGGCGGTTGGTGTCCCGGGTGATCTTGACGACCCGGACCTCCGCCTTGCCGTACTGGTTTTCGCCGAGGATGATCTTGCTGCTCATGGTCTGTTCCCAACTTCCGGTATGTGGAACATAGGTTCCATCACTGAAATTAAGCGCGTGTTACAAGCGCGTTTCCGGTGGAGCCGACCCAACAAAAAAGAGCCGGCATCCATTGATGCCAGCTCATTACGACCCTGCCTGCTGCTCCCAGGTTACGTGACGTGCGCCACGAGTTGCCTATCAGCGTACCCCCGCAAACCGGTGGTGTACATCACAAGTCCAAAAATCAATTTGTGACCGGACCCGTTGACGGTAAGCGGGACATCGCCCTAAGCTTTTCGTATAGCAAAACTTATTTTCCACTCCATGGAATCTTAAACCAAGCAGCGACCTCTGGAGGAGGATCAGATGTACCAGCAGGACACGAAGCCGGTTGCACCGGCGAACGCGGCGGCACCCTCGGTCCCGGAGTTCTACCTTCCCCTCGGAGGCGGAACGGACCCGGACTTCTACCTGCCGGCAGACCGGGTGCATGAGCCCAGCCGCTTCTCGCGCTGGATCCACGCCCTCCCGGGCTTCGGCCGGCGGCCATAACAGGGCGGGCGGCAGCTACCCCGGCCATTCCTTCCCGGCCCAGGGGTCGTAGTCGGCAATTAGCTCCTCCTGTGGAGGACGCTCAGCCTCGGGAACGTGCTGCAGGTTCACCCGCACCCGGTACCAGAGCGAGCTCGAGCCCCGCATCCCGTCAATGAGTACGTCCGCCGGGTGCAGGGCGGGAACCACGTCCGCATGCCGGGCCTTCCACTCCTCGAGCGCCGCCTGGGCCTCCGGCTTGGTCCTGGTGCGCGCCACTTCGATCAGCGGCATCGTGGACTGCCGGCGGCCCGAGCCGTCACCCGGGCGCGGAGCTTTCTCTGCGGGACCAAGCTCGGCTGCCAGGGCGAGGAGTCCTTTGAGTGACCCCACCGCCGCGTCGATGCCGGCGTGGGGATCACCGACGTCGGCGAACCGCTCCAGCACGGTAGTCACCGTGAATTGTTCCGGCCGAATGGCGCGGACCTCGTCCCAGGCAAGCGGCGTGGACACCCGGGCGTCCGGCAGGGACCGGACCGAGTACGCTGACGCCACGGTCCGGTCCTTCGCATTCTGGTTGAAGTCGACGAACACGCTCTCGCCGCGCTCCTCCTTCCACCACCGTGCCGTGGCGAGGCCGGGAGCCCGGTTCTCAACCTCCCGTGCGAGGGTTTCCGCCGCCAGCCGGACATCGCGGTACGACCACTCCGGGGCGATGCGCACCAGGATGTGCAGTCCCCGCGACCCGCTGGTTTTCGGCCAGCCCACCAGTCCCACGTCCTCGAGCACTTCCTGTGCCACATACGCGACATCCACGATCTGTGACCAGTCCACCCCCGGCATGGGATCGAGGTCCACCCGGAGCTCGTCAGGATGCTCAAGGTCCTCCGCGCGCACCGGGTGCGGGTTGAGGTCGAGGCAGCCGAGGTTGATGACCCACGCCAGCCCCGCCGCGTCCCGGATGACCGCCTCCTCGGCCGACGTCCCGGAGGCGTAGTGCAGCGTGGTGGTGTCGATGAACGGGGGATGGTTCTCGGGAACGCGCTTCTGGAAGAACGGCTCGGCGTCGATGCCCTTCGGGAAGCGCTTGAGCACCATCGGCCGGCCGCCCGCGCCGCGCAGTGCCCCCTCCGCGACGGCCAGGTAGTAGCGCACCAGGTCCAGCTTGGTCAGCCCGGGCCCGGGAAACACCAGCTTGTCCGGGCTGGAGATGCGAACCTCTTCACCCTCGATGTCCAGGATCTCGGCCGGCGTCTTTGACGGAGTCATGCCGCCACGCTAGCAGCGGCTGACCAGCCATAACAGTGGCTGGCATCAGCCGTTCACCAACCTGCGCGCCGCGGACGAGTGCTCGGCGATGAGGCCCGGGATATCCAGGCCCGGAATCTGCCCGTCCACCACGCGCCACTGCCCGCCGACCATCACCCGGTCCGCCCGGTCCGCTGCGCAGAGCAGCAGCGCCGCGATGGGATCATGGCTGCCGGAGAAACGCAGGTCATCCAGCCGGAACAGAGCCAAGTCAGCCTGCATCCCCGGCGCCAACTGGCCCAGTTCCGGACGGCCCAGCACGGCGGCCGAGCCCCGGGTGGCCCAGCCCAGCGCGCGCTCCACCGGAACGTCCGCCCCGTAGCGCAGCCGCTGGAGATACAGTGCCTGCCTGGCCTCGAGGATCATGTTGGAGGCATCGTTCGACGCCGAGCCGTCCACTCCCAGCCCCACCGGAACTCCCGCGTCCTCCAGTTCCAGGACGCGGGCCGTCCCGGACGCCAGCCGCATGTTGGAGGTAGGGCAATGCGCGACGGCGGTCCCCGCTGCGCCGAGGCGGGTGATCTCCGCGTCGCTGAAGTGGATGCCGTGGCCCAGCCAGGTGCGGTCCGTCAGCCAGCCGACGCTGTCCAGGTAGTCAACGGTCCGCAGTCCGAACATCTCACGGCAGAAGTCCTCCTCATCCAGGGTTTCGGCGAGGTGGGTGTGGAGGCGGACATCCAGCCGCTCCGCCAGGGCAGCGCTTTCGGCCATGATTTCCTTCGTCACCGAAAACGGCGAGCAGGGGGCCAGGGCAATCTGGATCACCGCATCCCCGCCGCGCTCGTGGTACCGGCCCACCAGCCGTTCGCTGTCGGCCAGCACCACCTCAGGAGCCTGCACCGTCGACTGCGGCGGCAGGCCGCCGTCGTCCGTTCCCAGGGTCATGGACCCACGGGTGAGCGTGGCGCGCATACCCAGCCGCCGCACGGCCTCCACCTCAATGTCGATGGCGTCTTCGAGGCCGTTCGGGAAGAGGTAGTGATGGTCGGCGGCGGTGGTGCAGCCGGAGAGCAGCAGTTCGGCCAGGGCGACCGTGGCTGCGAGCTCCAGGTCGCGTGGCGTGAGCCGGGCCCACACGGGATACAGATTCTGCAGCCATGGGAACAGCGGGGCGTTTGCCACCGGACCCCAGGCGCGGGTGAGGGTCTGGTAGAAGTGGTGGTGGGTATTAATGAGGCCCGGCAGCAGCACGTGGTTGCCGGCCTCGAACGTCTGCTGGCAGGGGGCCGAGGGCTGTTGCCCCGCGGCAAGCACCTCGACGATGACGCCTCCGCTGACCACCAGTCCGCCCGAGGCGTCCAGGGAGTTTGCGGTGAAGGCGGCCTGTGGATTCCGGATCCAGAGGCGGGGTGCGGCGGCAGGAGCGGGAGGGTGGGTCATGGAGTGTCCTTGTCTGAGCGCAGGTGCGGTAATTCCAGCTCAGTGAGGCCCTGTCTGCTGATCCAGGTGCCGGCGGCTGCGGGCAGCGTCGGGTGCCATCAGAGTAGGGAACAAGCTTGACCTGCGTCAACGTCCCCGAATTGTGACGGCCTCCGGCCTGCCCAGTGAAGAACACGAAACATGAATTTCACATCGCGAAATTAAGTTTTCAAAAAACTATGGCGCGGACCACAATCCGGTGCTAATCTCGATTCTGCCAAAGGCGGGCACCCGGACCCCGGGAAGCTATCTACCAGGCGCAACTTAACCTTCACAGCACATGCTGAAGCCTGGTAACCGTCGCACCTGGTTCTACTGGTCCTGCAAGCGGCAACAGGCTTCCCGGCAATAAGGAAGTCGCATCATGAGTACCACCGTCACGGCCGAGGAATTTTTGGCCAGATCCATCCGGCTGGCAACGGCCAACGTCCTGAACAGCGGCGGCCCCTTCGGCGCCATGATCGTCACCGCGGACGGCAAAACGTTCGACGGCGTCAACCGCGTCACTGCGGACAACGATCCCACGGCCCACGCCGAAGTCACCGCAATCCGCACCGCCTGCCGCGAACTCGGCACCTTCGACCTTAGCGGCGCCGTCCTCTACACCAGCTGCGAGCCATGCCCCATGTGCCTGGCCTCCGCGCTCTGGGCCCGCGTGGAACGGGTGGTCTTCGCGGCCGACCGCCACGACGCCGCCTCCGTCGGTTTCGATGACGCCGTCTTCTACGAATACTTCAACAACCAGGACAGGGACTCCCTGATGCCGGTATCCAAGCTGGAGCTGGGCGATCCCCAGGCGCCGGCCCCGCTGGAGCCGTTCAACACATGGAACACGCTCGAATCCAGGATCGACTACTAGGCCCGGCGGCTCACCATGACCATCCTGGATTCCTCCCACGACGAGCATTCGGCTCCATCCCCCCGCACCCCCCAGCCGGCATCAGGCACCCCAAGGCCGCCGGCGTCGAACTCCATCCTTGACCGCTTCTTCCACATCACCCAGCGCGGCTCAACGCTGGCCCGTGAATTCCGCGGCGGCCTGGTCACCTTCTTCACCATGGCGTACATCGTCATCCTGAACCCCCTCATCCTCGGCGGGTTCAGCGCGGACAACGCCCCCACCGACGTTGCCGGGGGCTGGCTCTCCGCCGCACAGGTCGGAGCCGTCACCGGCCTCACCGCCGGCGTCATGACCATCCTCTTCGGCCTCGTGGCCAACCTGCCGTTCGGCCTCGCCGCCGGCCTCGGCATCAACTCCTTCCTGGCCGTCTCGGTGATCCAGGAAGTCACCTGGGCCGAGGCCATGGGCCTGGTGGTGATCAACGGCATCCTGATCGTGCTGTTCGGCGTCACCGGCGCCCGGACCGCCATCTTCCGGGCCGTGCCCAAGGAACTGAAGGCCGCCATCACCGTGGGCATCGGCCTGTTCATCGCCTTCATCGGCTTCGTGGACTCCGGCTTCGTCCGGGCCACGGCGGGCGGGCCCCCCGTCCAGCTGGGCGACGGCGGATCCATCACCTCCGTGCCCACCCTGGTGTTCGTCGTCGGCCTCCTGGCCATGGGCATCCTGGTGGCACGCAAGGTCCAGGGCGGCCTGCTGATCGGCATCGTCGGCACCACCGTGCTCGCCGCCGTCGTGGAAGCCATCTTCAAGATCGGCCCGGCCAGCGCCACCAACCCCGGCGGCTGGCACCTGAACACCCCGGTCCTTTCCGGGCAGCTGGTGTCGGCGCCGGACCTGGCACTCGTTGGCCAGTTCGACCTCTTCGGTTCGTTCGCCAGGATCGGCGGACTGGCCGCCACCATGCTGGTCTTCACCCTGGTGTTCACCAACTTCTTCGACGCCATGGGCACCATGACCGGCCTCGCCAAGAGCGCCGGCGTGGCCCACAAGGACGGCACCTTCCCCCGGCTCAAGTCGGCCTTCATCGTGGAAGGCATCGGTGCCGTGGCCGGCGGAGCCACCTCCGGCTCCTCCAACACGGTATACATCGACTCCGCGGCGGGGATCGGCGAAGGCGCCCGCACCGGCCTGGCCTCCGTGGTCACCGGCGTGCTGTTCCTGGGGTCGATGTTCCTCACCCCGCTCACCAGCGTGGTTCCGCTCGAGGTCGCCGCCGCGGCACTGGTGGTGGTGGGCGCCATGATGATGGCGCAGATCCGCGAGATCAAGTTCAGCAAGTTCAGCGTGGCCCTGCCGGCGTTCCTCACCATAGTGACCATGCCGCTGAGCTACTCGATCGCCAACGGCATCGGTGTGGGCTTCGTCAGCTGGGCCATCATCGGGGCCGCATCCGGCAAGGCCAAAAAGATCCATCCGCTGATGTGGGTGGTCAGCGCCGGGTTCCTTGTGTACTTCGCCCGCGGACCCATCAACCTGTTGCTCGGGGCCTGACACCCCATCCCCAAGCTGTTCGCGCCCGGACATCCGCCCCACCCGGGGCGGGTGTCCGGAGCGGCAGTGCTTCCCGGGTAACACGCGTATCCACGCCCTGCTTTCCGAACCTCCCGATAGGAACGACAATGGACACCACCGCCGCGCGGAAGAAGGAGTGCCGCCATGCTTGACCTGATCCCTTCGCTCCACTCCTGGGCGCAGCGAGATGCGGCCGGACAGTTCGCGGTTGCCACCATCGTGGGCGCCACCGGTTCGGTGCCGCGGCCGGTGGGCACGTCCATGATCATCACCGCATCAGGCTCCGTACTCGGCAGCCTCTCCGGCGGCTGCGTGGAAGGCGCCGTGGTGGCGCTCGCGCTGGAGGCAATGGACGACGGCGGAACCCGCCGGAAGACCTTCGGTTTCAGTTCGGCAGACGCTTTCGCCGCCGGGCTCACCTGCGGGGGAGAGCTGGACATCCATATTGAACCGGTGCCCGCGGCTGTTGCCCCTGAAAACGCGCCGCACCCGCTCCGGACCGCGCTGCGGCAACTCGCGGACGCGGGCTCTGGCCAGCCCGTGGCGCTGGTACGCCGCGTGGGCACCCGGGGAGGTGCCGCCGTCGTACTCCATAACCCGGCAAACTTCCGTGGGGCAGCATCGCCGGAGCTGGCCGGACTTCTTGAACGGGAGTCACTCCTTCAGGTGGAAGCCCTGGTCCGCAACGGCGGCGCCGGGGTGGTCCGGCTGGCCGGAGCCGGCGGCTGCCTGCCGGACCGCCTGCAAGGTGACCGGGACCAGGATTCCGGTGCGGACGCCATCCTGGTGGAATCCCGGCTCGCCCCGCCGCGGATGCTGGTGTTCGGCGCCAACGATTTCGGCGCCGCCCTGGTCCCTGCGGCGAAACTGCTGGGCTACCACGTGACCCTTGTGGACGCGCGGCCAGCGTTCGCGTCGCAGCCGCGCTTCGCCGCCGCTGACCAGGTGGTGACGGACTGGCCGCACCGCTACCTGGCAGCCGAATCAGACGCCGGACGCCTGGACAGCCGCACCGTGGCGGCTGTCCTCAGCCACGACCCCAAATTCGACATTCCGCTGCTGGAAGCCGCACTCGCCCTGGACCTCGCCTACGTCGGCGCGATGGGGTCCCGGCGCAGCCACCTCCAGCGGGTGGACGACCTCCTGGCAGCCGGCGTCGCGCCCGGCCGGATCGCCCAGCTGCATTCACCCATCGGCCTGGACCTGGGCGCCGTCACTCCTGCCGAAGTGGCTGTCTCCATCACGGCGGAGCTCATCGCGTCCCGCAGCCGCGCGGCGGGCTGCACCCCGCTCCGCGAGGCGTCCGGCCCCATCCATCAACACCCCGCGCAGCAGCCACCGCATCAGGCACCCCGGCAGCCCGCGCCAACCAAACTTCCCCAGGAGATCGCATGGACATGAACACCATCGAGGCGGTGGTCCCCACCACCGACCCCGCACAATGGCGCGACGGCGACGCCTGGCTGGCCGGCGGAACGGTCCTCTTCTCCTACGGCAGCTACGCCTTTGGCCCGCAACCGCTCAAACGCCTTTTGGACCTCGGCGCCGCAGGCTGGGAGCCGGTCACCGTCACCGATGACGGCATCGAGCTCGCGGCCACCTGCACCATCGCCCAGCTGTACAGCCTCCCCTCTTCCCCGGATATGTCCGGCCGAAGCTGGGCGGGCCTTGACCTGGTCCGCCCGTGCTGCGATTCCTTTGTGGCGTCCTTCAAGGTGTGGAACATGTCCACCGTCGGCGGCAACCTCTGCACCTCGCTGCCCGCTGGACCGGTCATCTCGCTCTGCGCCGGCCTCGACGGCGTCGCGACCATCCTGGGCCCGGGCGGCACCAGCCGCACGGTTCCGGTGGCCGACTTCATCACCGGTGACGCCGCCAACTCCCTGGCACCCGGCGAGCTGCTCCGCAGCGTCCACCTCCCGGCGTCGGTCCTTGCTTCCCGGGCGGCGTTCCGCCGCCTCTCGCTGAGCAACCTCGGTAGGTCCGGGGTGCTGCTGATCGGAAGGCTCGACGGCGGCACGTCCCTGGTCCTGACCGTCACCGCCGCCACCAAACGGCCTGTCCAGCTGCGCTTCAGCATGCTTCCGGACACTGACGAACTTGCGGCGGCGCTTGACGACAGCATCCCGGACGACCTGTACCACGACGACATCCACGGCCTGCCCGCCTGGCGGCGGGACATGACCTACCGGCTCGCGGAGGAGATCCGCGCGGAGCTTGCCGCCCCGGAGGGGGCACCCGGGCTCCCGGTATCCGGTGACTTCTGGCCGCCCCGGGCCGCGGCACCAAGCCAGCCGCCGGGGCACACCACACGTTCGAAAGGGGCCTGAGCATGGCCATCGAGATCAACGGAACAGCAGCGGACGCGGCACCCCGCCCCGGCCAGTGCCTGCGGACCTTCCTCCGCGAGCAAGGGAACCTTGGCGTGAAAAAGGGCTGCGACGGCGGCGATTGCGGCGCCTGCACTGTCCACGTGGACGGCACGCCCGTGCACAGCTGCATCTACCCCGCCGTACGGGCCGAAGGACATGCGGTCACCACCATCGAGGGCCTCGCGGCCACCTCCGGCAGCGGTGACCAGCTTCACCCCGTGCAGCAACAGTTCATGGAACGGCAGGGCTTCCAATGCGGCTTCTGCACCGCGGGCATGCTCATGACGGCCGCCACGTTCGACGACGAACAAAAAGACAACCTGCCGCGGAACCTCAAGGGCAACCTCTGCCGCTGCACGGGATACCGTGCCATCGCCGATGCCGTCTGCGGGCACGCCGGCCACCCGGACCCGCAGGGACCGGGCTCGGGCATCGCCGGGGAAAGCCAGCCGGATCCCGAACCCGGGCAGCTGGGCGACGACGTCCCGGCCCCTGCCAGCCGGGCCGTGGTCACCGGCACCGCCCGCTACACCCTGGACATTCCGCAGGACCAGCAGCAGGGCCTGCTGCACCTCAAGATCCTGCGCTCGCCGCATGCCTCCGCCCGCATCCTCTCCATCAGCACCGAGGCCGCTCTGAAGGTGCCCGGCGTGGTGGCCGTCTTCACCCACGAGGACGCCCCTGCGCAGCTGTTCTCCACCGCCCAGCACGAGCTCTTCACCGATGATCCGGACGATACCCGCGTGCTGGATGACGTGGTGAGGTTCATCGGGCAGCGGGTTGCCGCCGTGGTAGCCGAATCGGTGGGCGCCGCCGAAGCCGGCGTCCGTGCACTGGAGGTGGAGTACCAGGAGCTGCCCGCCGTTTTCACGCCGCAGGACGCCCTGCTGCCCGGCGCGCCGCTGGTTCACGCCGGCAAGGACGGCACCGCCTCCCGGATCGCCCGGCCGGACCGGAACGTGGTGGCCGAGCTCCACTCGGAACTGGGCAGCGTGGCCGAGGGCTTCGCTGCCGCCGACTTCATCCACGAACAGACGTACCGCACCCAGCGCGTCCAGCATGTCGCCCTGGAAACGCACGCTGCCATCGCATCGGTGGACGGCGATGGCCGGCTCCAAATCCGCACGTCCAGCCAGGTCCCGTTCCTGGTCCGCCGCACGCTGTGCAGGGTGTTCGGGCTGGAGGAAGACCAGGTGCATGTGGTTGCCGGCCGGGTGGGCGGGGGATTCGGCGGCAAGCAGGAGGTCCTCACCGAGGACCTGGTGGCGCTCGCGGCCCTGAAGCTGCAGCGTCCGGTCCAGCTGGAGCTCACCCGGACGGAACAGTTCACCGCCACCACCACCCGCCATCCCTTCACCATCAAGCTTCGCGCCGGTGCCAGCGCCGACGGGCGCCTCACCGCGCTGGAGCTGGACGTCCTGACCAATACGGGTGCCTATGGCAACCACGGCCCGGGCGTGATGTTCCACGGCTGCGGCGAATCGCTGGCTGTGTACAAGTGTGCGAACAAAAAGGTGGACGCCCATGCGATGTACACCAACACCGTTCCGGCGGGGGCGTTCCGAGGGTACGGGCTGAGCCAGATGATCTTCGCCATCGAATCGGCCATGGACGAGCTCGCCGTGGGGATCGGCACGGACCCGCTGGAGTTCCGCCGCCGGAACATGGTCCGCGAAGGGGACAGCATGCTGTCCACGCAGCCGCAGCCCGAGGAGGACGTCCACTACGGCAGCTATGGGCTGGACCAGTGCCTGGACCTCGTCCGGGATGCGCTGGACCGGGGACGGGAACGCTACCGGGATGCCGGGCTGGACGAACTGGGCCCGGACTGGCTGACCGGCGAAGGTGCGGCGCTGTCCATGATCGACACCGTGCCGCCGCGCGGCCACTTCGCCCATTCGAAGCTCCGGCTCCTGCCGGACGGAACGTACCAGGCCGACGTCGGGACCGCCGAATTCGGCAACGGCACCACCACGGTCCATGCCCAGCTCGCGGCCACTGCCCTGTCCACGGACGCCTCGCGGGTTATGGTGCGGCAGTCGGACACGGACCTGATCGAGCACGATACCGGCGCGTTCGGTTCGGCCGGCACCGTCGTGGCCGGAAAGGCCACCCTGGCCGCGGCCGAGGAGCTGGCCGTCCGCATCAGGGCATTCGCAGCAGGTATCCGGCAGACCCAGGCTGCGGCCTGCGTCCTCGACGGCGACGGCGTGGTTGTGGACGGAACGCCCGTGCCGCTTGCGGAACTGGCGCAGGCGGCCGCGGATGCCGGCGTCGAACTCGCTGCTGAAGGACGCTGGGGCGGCACGCCGCGCTCGGTCGCGTTCAACGTCCATGGCTTCCGGGTGGCCGTGAACCGCGGCACGGGGGAGCTGAAAATCCTGCAGAGCGTGCAGGCAGCCGACGCCGGCGTGGTGGTTAACCCGCGCCAGTGCCGGGGCCAGATCGAAGGCGGCATCGCCCAGGCGATCGGTGCCGCGCTGTACGAGGAAGTGGTGGTCAACGACGCCGGGAAGGTCACCACGGACATCCTGCGGCAGTACCACATCCCCACCTTCGCGGACGTCCCGCGCAGCGAGGTGTACTTCGCGGACACCAACGATGCGATGGGTCCGCTGGGCGCCAAATCGATGAGTGAAAGCCCCTTCAATCCCGTGGCGCCGGCCCTGGCGAACGCCATCCGGAATGCGACGGGCGTGCGGTTTTCTTCGTTGCCGATCGCCCGGGACAGGATCTACCTGGGACTCAAGGAGGCCGGGCTGGCGCCGAAGCTGGAGCATCTCCTGTCATAGGCCAACGCGGGGTCACAAAATGCCCCATTAGGCGCGTTCAGCGGGCCTAAGCTGACCCCGCGTTGCATCGTTGCATATAGTCGGGGGATGGAACAGCGGATTTTAGGCAAGACCGGACGGAATGTGTCCGTCGTTGGACTGGGAACCTGGCAGCTCGGCGCTGACTGGGGCCACGTCGACCCTGCCCAGGCGCAGGCAATCCTGGCGGCCTCCGTGGAAGCGGGCGTCAACTTCTTTGATACGGCCGACGTCTACGGGGACGGCAAGAGCGAGCAGGCCATCGGGAAGTTCCTGGCGGACAACCCGGGGCTGGACATCACCGTGGCCACCAAGATGGGCCGCCGGATGGACCAGCTGCCGGAAAACTACACGCTGGCCAACTTCCGCCAGTGGGTGGACCGCTCGCGGAAGAACCTGGGAACGGACACCCTGGACCTGGTCCAGCTGCACTGCCCGCCCACCCCCGTGTACAGCAACGCAGAGGTTTACGACGCCCTGGACACCCTGGTGGCCGAAGGTGCCATCCGTAACTACGGCGTCAGCGTGGAACGCACGGACGAAGCCCTCGAAGCGATCAGCCATCAAGGCACGGCCTCGGTCCAGATCATCCTGAACGCCTTCCGGCTCAAGCCGCTGGACGAAGTGCTTCCTGCGGCCAAGGCAGCTGGCGTGGGCATCATCGCGCGGGTACCGCTCGCCTCTGGCCTGCTGACCGGGAAGTATTCCAAGGAGACGTCCTTCGCCGAGAACGACCACCGGAACTACAACCGCAACGGCGAGTCCTTCGACGTCGGCGAGACGTTCTCCGGCGTGGACTACGAGCTGGGCCTGAAGGCCGTAGCGGAGTTCGAGCAGCTGGTCCCCTCCGGCGCAACCACCGCGCAGGCCGCCATTGCGTGGATTGCTGCGCAGGACGGCGTCACCACCGTGATTCCGGGCGCCCGCAACGTGGAGCAGGCTGCGGCGAACGCTGCCGCCGCGGCCGTCACCGTCAATGAGGAATTCGACGGCGGCGTCCGCTGGATCTACGACCACTACTTCCGCGAAGTTATCCACCCCCGCTGGTAGCGTTCGCCGCCTGCCCATGCCTCGCTCCGCTCGCCACGGGGACCCCGGGCGGCTCTCTTACGCACTCAGCTTGGGAGGACGTCGGTGACTGCCTCCGTCCACGACTTTGTGGAGCGGCTCGCGGCGGCGGAAACCGGGTCTGCCTGCACCAACTTCTTCGACGACAGCGTCCCCGCAAATGCGCGGCGCCGGGACAACCTGTCGATCTACCTCGAAGAGATGCTGGGCCGCGCGCCGAAGGTGCTGCTGGTGGGGGAGGCTCCCGGTTTCCGGGGGATGCGCATCACCGGGGTTCCTTTCACCAACCGCAGCATCCTTGAGGGGCCCGCCAACGGCTTCGGGCTGTTCGGGCCAGGGAAGGGCTACGTCTTGCCGCCCGACGCCGCGGGTGTGCCTGCCGAACCGACCGCAACGGTGATGTGGCAGGTCCTGGCCGAGCTGGAGTTCCTGCCCCTCCTGTGGAGTGCCTTCCCCTGGCATCCGCACCTGCCCGGGCAGCCCCTGTCCAATCGGACTCCGACGCCGGCGGAAGCAGCCCTCGGGGCGCCTTTCCGGCAGGCACTGGTGGACTTGTTCGAGATCCAAAGCGTGGTGGCCGTGGGCAATGTGGCCCACCGCAGCCTGCAGCGGAGCGGACTCGAGGTGCCCAAGGTGAGGCATCCTTCCCATGGCGGACGCTCGGGTTTCAAACGGGGTCTGGAACAGCTTCTGAGCGCCGGGATGCAGGCCTGAAGCGAGTGAACCAGTCGTAGTGGGCCACCATGGTGAGTGTGGATGCAGAACAGCTTTTTCCCGGCGCCCTTAGGGAGATCTATGATGCTCTTTCCGCCCGGGTGCTCGGGCTGGGTGACGAAATCGTAGAACAGTTCTCGAAGACCCAGGTGAGTTACGGTGCGGCCCGGAAGTTCGTGTGGCTCACCCCGGTCACGACGAGCAAAGCGCTTCTGACCATGGACATGTGGGATGAGCACCACGGTTCGTTCCTCCGCAGTGTTATCCGATTTCGTCACGACAAGTACACACACCAGATCGACGTGCGCACGGCAGCCGACATCGAGACTGTGGCCGCACTCGGCTGGTTCGAGGAATCAGCCGCTTGGGGCCGGAAGCACCGGTGATCGAACAACTGGCAGTGGACTCCCACGGCTGGTGACGACGAACCCTGGCGCAGAGGGAATTTGAACTAAAGTCAGCTCGCATTGTCAGACCCCCCTGTCATAGTTTGAGTATGGCGGGCAGGGCGGCATTGGAAGCGTTGGAGGTCCTTGAGGCGTCCCTTGCTGAGTTGGGTGCTGTGCTGCGTGGGACCGGTGAGGGTTTTGATCCGTTGCGGGAGCAGGCTGATCGGAGCCTGGACGGGCTCGCTGGGGTCGCCCGGCTTGAGGCCGGGACAGCTGCGTTGAAGGTGCATCTGGCTGCAGGGTATGCAGAAGCTGCCAAGGCTGTGGCGTCACGGGCCATGGTGCCATCCGGGGCGATGGCGCAGGAAGCGTCGATGGTCGCCGAGGTCGCCGGTGTGCTGACTATTGGGGCGAGGGCTGCCGGTGTGCTGCTGAACGAGTCGCAGGTGCTGGCCGATGTTTTGCCGTTGACCTTGGCGGGGTTGCAGGACGGTAGCTTGTCGTGGGCGCACGCGAAGGCGATGGTGGAGGAAACCGCCACCCTGGATTGGGCCGGGGCGGCGGCGTTGGAGGAGCATTTCCTGGGCCCGGACGCACCGAACCCGGCCACCGGGTGTGCGGGGCCGGGGGAGTTGGTGCCGCACCGGTTCCGGCACAAGGCCCGGATCTGGCGGGAACGCCACCACCCCGAATCCCTTGAGAAGCGCCACGCCAGGAGTGTCGCGGAGCGGCGGGTCGAACACCGTCCGGACATGGACGGGATGGCCTGGTTCCACGCCTACCTGTCTGCGGACACTGCGTCGGCGATGTGGAACCGTACCACCGCCCTGGCCCGGGGGTTGCAGGGCCCGGACGAGTTCCGGACCCTGCCCCAGCTCTGCGCCGACATCTTCGCCGACGCCGTCCTCAGCAACGGCCAGGACGGGCAGCACGGGCAGAACGTGCAGGATTCCGGCGGTACTGTTGCGGAGGTCCGCGCCCCGCACGCGGAGGTCCTGGTTACGGTGCCGGTGTTCTCGCTTATGGGGCTGACGGATGAACCGGCGATGCTTGACGGCTACGGCCCGATCCCGGCGTCGATGGCCCGGAAGTTGGTGGCGGACGGTGCCGGCTCGTTTTACCGGGTGCTGGTGGATCCGCGGGACGGGGCGCCGTTGGAGATCGGGCGCACCAGTTACCGGGTTACGAAGGCTATCCGCCGGTGGCTGCGGATGCGGGACGGGAAGTGCCCCTTCCCGGGCTGTTCCAACAACTCCCTGGACAACGAGGCAGACCATTTGTTGGCGTGGCATCACGGTGGGACCACCGGGATCAGCAACCTGGGCCAGCCCTGCCGCAAACACCACCGCCTCAGGCACACCAGCGGTTGGACACCCACCCCGGCCACGAAACACGAACCACCCGGCTGGATCTCACCCTCAGGCCGTCGCTATAAGAGTGAACATCAGGACTGGGAACCACCCCAATGGCCGGAAACCCTTCAGGATGCCGTTGGCGGCCAGGTTGACGTGTTCCACCTTGGGCCGTCCCCGGGAGAAGTCGTCCTGGACCGGTTCCTGCATTCCCGCGGCTGACCACACCTTCACGTGCCGTGGGGAATGCTGGCCCTTATCCAGCGGTCTCCTAGCTGAGAAGCCCCAACTGGTCCGGAGTGTCGATGTCCTCGCCGGTGGACTGGTCGCTGCAATCCACCTCATCCACCAGGTCCGGGTGCGCCCGCAGAAAGCCGCGTGCCCCGGCGTCGCCCGTCACGGTCGCGATGACCGATTGCCGCAGGGAAGCGTCGATGAGCAGCGGATGGCCGCGGAGTAGCCTGTTCTGTTGCTCGCTTTCCTGCCCCGCCCGATGTCCAGCCGGCATGCCGCCGTCGGACGTATCACTGCGGCGGTAGGCGGCAGCGGTGATCCGGCCGGGACGGTGGTGTGCCAGCAGGCGCCCGACTGTTGCCCGGGTCAGCCCTGGCTGGTCCACAAGGGCTATCAGCAAGTGGTCTGCCCGGTCCGCCGTCTGCTCGCCCAGCAGGAAAGAGCTGCCCATTCCCGAACGCCAAGCAGGGTTGATGGCCACCCGGTAACGGTCCAGGTCGGCGATCGTGGCGACCTCGGGCGCCCCCGCACCGAGCACCACCACTACCTCGCGGCAGCCGCCGTCGAGCAGGCTCCCGGCGATCACTTCCACCAGCGGCCGCCCGCGGTATGGCAGCAACGCTTTGGGGCCCATTCCCAAGCGGGTACCGGCCCCGGCCGCCAGGACTATGCCCGTCGCCCTGCGGCCAGCCGTGCTGTCCGCGCCCTGATTGCCCATAGCTGCACCCTAAATGAAAATGGCAGCCGGGGCGGTCTCCCCCCGGAAACCGTCCCGACTGCCTGCCTGTCGGGCAGGGAATCAGGCGTCCCCGCCCGCCCCGCCTGTGATTCCGGCGTTGACGTCCAGGAGCTTGTAGCGGTCCATGGCGTACTGCGGTGCGCCCTCCTCCACATCGCCCCTCGCGGCGAGCAGCTGCAGGGTCTTCACCACGATGGAGTGGGTGTCGTTCTTGAAGAAGCGTCGGGCTGCTGCGCGGGTGTCGGAGAAGCCGAAGCCGTCTGCGCCGAGCGAGGCGAACTGGTGCGGGAGGAACTGGCGGATCTGGTCCGGGACTGCCTTCATATAGTCCGAGACCGCCACTACCGGGCCCTGTGCGTGTGCCAACTGCTGGGTTACGAAGGGTACGCGTGCGGCGTCGCCGGGGTTCAGGAACGCTTCCTCTTCGGCGGCGAGGCCGTCGCGGCGCAGTTCGTTCCAGGAGGTGACGGACCAGACGTCGGCGGAGACGGACCAGTCCTCGGCCAGGATCCGCTGGGCTTCCAGCGCCCACGGTACCGACACGCCGGACGCCAGGATCTGGCTTTTTGGTCCTGCAACGTCCGACGCCGACACCCGGTGAATGCCCTTGATGACGCCCTCGACGTCCAGTTCCTCCGGTTCGGCGGGCTGGGTGATGGGCTCGTTGTACACCGTGAGGTAGTACATGAGGTTCCGGTCTTCCGAGTCCGGCCCGTACATCCGTTCCAGGCCGTCGCGGATGATGTGGCCCATTTCGTAGCCGTAGGCGGGGTCGTAGGTGACCACTGCCGGGTTGGTTGAGGCCAGCAGCGGGGAGTGGCCGTCGGCGTGCTGGAGGCCTTCACCGGTGAGGGTGGTCCGGCCGGCGGTGGCGCCGATGATGAAGCCGCGGGTCATCTGGTCCGCTGCTGCCCAGAAGGCGTCGCCGGTGCGCTGGAAGCCGAACATGGAGTAGAACACGTAGACCGGGACCAGGGGCACGCCGTGGGTGGCGTAGGCGGTACCCGCGGCGGTGAAAGCTGCCACGGCGCCGGCTTCGTTGATGCCGGGGTGGATCAGCTGGCCCTGGGCGGATTCCTTGTAGGCCAGGACCAGGTCCCGGTCCACGGACAGGTAGTTCTGGCCCTTTGGGTTGTAGATCTTTGCGGTGGGGAAGAAGGCGTCCATGCCGAAGGTGCGGGATTCATCGGGCACGATGGGCACAATCCGGTGCCCGAACTTCTTGTCCCGGAGCAAATCCTTGAGCAGGCGGACGAACGCCATGGTGGTGGCTGCCTGCTGCTTTCCGGAGCCGCGCTTGGCGACCTCAAAAGTCTTGGCCTCAGGCAACTCGACCGCCTGATGGTTTGGCCGGCGTTCCGGGACCGCGCCACCCAGCGCCCTTCTCCGCTCCAGGAGATAGGCGATCTCCGGGGCGTCCTCGCCGGGGTGGTAGTACGGCGGAGTGTAGGGGTCCTCTTCCAGCCGGGCATCGGAAATGGGGATGCGCAAATAATCCCGGAATTCCTTCAAATCCTGGAGCGTGAGCTTTTTCATTTGGTGGGTGGCGTTGCGGCCTTCGAAGTGGGGTCCGAGTCCGTAGCCCTTGACGGTTTTGGCGAGGATGACGGTGGGTTTGCCCTTGAATTCGGT
>NZ_FVZL01000039.1 GCF_900168295.1 Arthrobacter sp. P2b
GATGTCGATGCGTCTAGCCTTGAAGTCTGTCGACAGACTACACAGAAGGAAGGCATTGTGGCCTACTCCGCATCCATGATTATCGACGGCTCGGCCGTCGGGTCCTCGTCCGGGGATACATTCGAATCCGTCAATCCCTTCGACTCCGAGGTCTGGGCCACTGTGCCCGCGGGCACCGCAACTGATGTGGACGCCGCCGTCGGGGCCGCTCGAGCCGCCGCCAAGTCCTGGGGCCGCACGCCTGGCGTGGAGCGGGGCCGCCTGATGAGAGCGCTGGGCGAGGCGATCCGTCGCGATGCCGAGCAGTTGGCGCAGTGGGAGAGCACGGACAACGGGAAGGTCATCCGCGAGACGCGCACGCAGATGCAGTTCCTGGCGCGCAACCTGGACTTCTTCGCCGGATCCGCGGACAAGCTGTTCGGATCCTCGATCCCGTTGGATAACCCCCGCATCCTCGATTACACGGTTCGCCGCCCCTACGGGGTCGCCGCTTTGATCACCGCGTGGAACAGCCCGCTCGCGCTGCTGGGCAACAAGCTGCCGCCTGCTCTCGCTGCTGGCAACACGGTCGTCATCAAACCATCCGAGCACGCATCCGTCACCACCACCGAACTCGGCCGGCTCGCGCTCGAGGTCGGATTCCCTCCTGGAGTCGTCAACGTCGTCACCGGCGACAGCGTCGTGGGCGAAGCGCTCACCAGCCATCCTGGCGTCGACAAGATCAGCTTCACGGGAGGCGGACCGGCCGGCAGGCGAGTCGCCGAGAACGCTGCAGCTCGCTTCGTGCCGGTGACCCTCGAACTCGGCGGCAAATCGCCCAACATCATCTTCGCCGACGCCGATCTCGAACGCGCCGTCGCGGGCGCGGTGTCGGGCATCTTCGCGGCTGCCGGCCAGACCTGCATCGCGGGCTCACGTTTGCTCGTCGAACGCCCGGTCTACGAGCAGGTGATCGACGCGGTCGCACAACGGGCGCGCGCGATCCGTCTCGGAGATCCTCGCGATCCCGCGACCCAGATGGGGCCCGTGGCGAACGAACCGCAGTTCGAGCGCATCGCCCGCCTGCTGGAATCGGCCGGGTCCGCCGGTCGCGTTGTCACCGGCGGTGGCGCGGCGCACGTGAGCGGTGCACCGAAGGGCTTCTTCGTCGAGCCCACCGTCATTGCCGACGTCGACCCGGCCAGCACGATCGCACGGGAGGAAATTTTCGGGCCCGTGCTGAGCATCATGCCATTCGACAGCGACGACGAGGCGATCGAACGGGCCAACGACAGCGAGCAGGGACTGGCGGGCGGCGTCTGGACCCGTGATCTCAATCGAGCACTGCGCATGGCCGACGAGCTCGAGGCCGGCGTGGTGTGGGTCAACACCTATCGCACATCGGCCGCGCAGGCGCCGTTCGGCGGCACGAAGCGAAGCGGCTACGGCCGTGAGCGCGGTATCGAGGCCCTCGACGACTACCTGTTTACGAAAAACATCATGATCGACACCTCCGACGAGGTTCGCGACCCCTTCATGATCCGCACCTGAGGAAAGGACCATCAGCATGGCAAAAAACGAAGACTACGACGTGATCGTCGTCGGCGGGGGCAATGCTGCTCTGACTGCGGCGCTTTCGGCTCACGAGAACGGCGCCCGCGTGCTCGTGCTCGAAGCCGCGACCGAGGAGGAACGAGGCGGCAACTCCCGATTCTCCGGCGGCATCTTCCGCGCGGCGCACGATGGCTTGGAGGCCATGAAACCGATCCTCCACTCCTCCAACGAGCGCTGGTACGGGCGGGTCGAGTCCGAGCCGTACACAGCGGAGACCTACCGCGCAGACTGGATGCGGACCTCCGCCGGGCGGCCTGACCCCGCCCTCGTCGACACGACCATCGATCGCTCCTTCGAGACCCTGCAGTGGATGCACGACCTCGGCGTCGAATGGGACCTGACCGCGGACAAGCTCATGGATCCCGACAAGCAGCCTGACGGGACGACGATCCAGCTGCCCCCGGGCGGGGCCATTCGCGCCCGGCACGAGGGGATCGGTCTGATCGAGCGGCTCTACGCCGCCGTCGAAGCCGCGGACATCGATGTCTGGTACTCCGCCCCCGCCTCCGAGCTGATCGCGGAAGGCGCCACCGTACTGGGGGTGCGGGTGCGTCTCGAAGACTCGTTCCTCGACATCCATGGCCAGGTGGTACTCGCCGCAGGCGGATTCGAGGCCAACCCCGAGATGCGTCTGCGCTACCTCGGAGACGGCTGGGACCTCGTGAAGGTGCGCGGTACCAGATACAACATGGGCGAGATGCTGCGGAAGTCGATCGATGCAGGTGCTCAACCCGCCGGGCACTGGGGCGGCGCGCACGCCGTGCCCCTCTCCCAGGACGCACCAGCCATGGGCGATCTCCGGTACACCGACAAGTTCAGCCGCTACTCCTACCCCTACGCACTACTGGTCAACGACGCGGGCGAACGCTTCGTCGACGAGGGCGAGACCGAGGTCTGGCTGACCTATGCAAAGACCGGTTGGGCCATCCGGGCTCAGCCCGGCGCGCAGGCTTACCAGATCTTCGACCAGAAGGTGGTGCATCTCCTGGAGCCGCGCTACAGCACGTCGCAGCCGGTCGTCGCCGACACCCTCGAGGAGCTGGCCGAGAAGCTGAGCATCTCGGCGGAGGGGCTGCGGAACACGGTCGACGCCTTCAACGCCGCCGTCCCCGACGATGCCGAAGGACGAACCGATCCCTTCTCGCTCGACGGTGTCGCCGCGAAGCCCGCCGGGCAGCCCGCTAAGAGCAACTGGGCCCGCCGGATCGACCAGGGTCCCTTCGTCTGCTATCCGGTGACCTGCGGCGTCACCTTCACCTACGGCGGGCTCCGGGTCGACGAGCAGGCCAGGGTGATCACGCAGGAGCAGAAGGTGATGGCCAACCTGTATGCCGTGGGCGAAATCGCAGGTGGATTCTTCTATCACAACTACGGTGCAGGAACCGGCCTCATGCGGGGTGCCGTCTTCGGCCGCATCGCGGGCGCGAACGCCGCGGTTGCCGCCAAAGCCAGGAGCGAGAAGAACGAAGTCGCCGCATGACCGGGTT
>NZ_FVZL01000040.1 GCF_900168295.1 Arthrobacter sp. P2b
CAAAAAACTCATGATCCAAGGCGTCAGCCACGGCATGATGACCGAAGGCCTCGTCGCAATCGGCGCCGGCTGGAAACCCACCCCCCTCCCCGAAAGCCGCGTCAGCTACGCGTCAAGGAGCTAGCCCACAGCCTGGGTGCATCCGAGGCCGGCGCCTCGTGAACTCCCAGCCGGTATTCATAGATTCTCACCAATAGGAGACATGACATGACAAACAATGAACTCGAACAACTGGAGCGCCGAATTCAAGTTCTCGAGGATACCGCCGCAATCACCAAGTTCAAGGCGGACTATGCGCTCCGCGTTGACCTCGGGCGAGGCGACGTGGTTGAGATGTTTGCCGAAGGCGCCACTCTGGATTCCGGCCCTGGCTTCGGTGTTGCCAACACTCGAGCCGAAATCGCAGAGCACTACAAGAACGTGGCGAAGAACTCTCCCTTCGTTCTCCACCACATCTACAACCCCTGCATCACGATCATTGACGAATCACATGCAAAGGCATCATGGTTATTCCGAGCTGAAGCGATTCTCAGCTCAACGGGAAAGGCCGTGGTCATCTGTGGTTACTACTATGACGAATACGTAAAGATCGACGGCGAATGGAAGTACAAGGCGATTGTGAACCGCCTGTTTTATGTGACGGAGCCGGGAAAGAGTTGGGCCGAGCAGCGCTGGGCGGTCCCCACCCTGACCGAAATGAATTATCCCGTGACAGGAATGTAAAACCTGGTTCCAGTAACTACCCGGGCCCTGACGTTGGTGAGCCACCGCCTTGGGCCCGGGTATACAAGGTCGGCACGCTTGTCGGCGTTCCCTGCTAGGAGTGTTTCTTGGACTGGCACCTTGCAAGATCATCTGTGATCAGCCACTGCTGCCCGGAGGAACCACCAAGTTCAAGGCGAATTGCAGGTAGCGTCCACTAACATACCTAGTGCCGAGCGCATACGGAGCTGGCAGCGCACCGGGAAATCGCGGGCAACCCAAACTTCGAGAGTTTAGTTCATAAGGGAGCCCCTGGAGCAACGCTGGAGCCCTCGGCAAATAAGCAACCGTCTACGCGCTGAATCTCCGGACAGCCGGAGATTCATGTCGTGCCGGAGACCACATATCACTCCCTGCAGGGGCGTCGAAAGCCTGGATTTCCCCGTGGTTCCGGCCGTCTCACGCGGAAGCGGCGGACCGGTCCCCAGCATTGCCGCAATGGGCGCACTTCCGGCCCTTCTCCGGCGTTCACTGACGTGGGATCAGGGCGCCGACACGGCCTGCCATCAAGATCTCACCGGGCGCACACTCATGCCGTCTACTTCTGGGATCCTGCCAGTCCCTGGCAACGCGGTTCGAACCAGGACACCCTTGGCCTGCCCTAACAGACTTTTGTAGAACGTCTGCCGAGACCGTCTTCACCCGCGGTAGAACATGACTGACTACGCGGCACCCATCTCCTGCCCGTTGACTTTGCAACATCCGCCCGTCGTCGATCTGATTCCTGGTGAGAACCGCAGCGCAACCTGCGGCGCCGCATGGGAGACGCCCTGCCCCGCGAAACTATGACGCGGAACGTACGTCGGAATCAATACCCGATCTCCGAAGCATACTTGCGCAAGTCTTCGACGAATTCGGCCGGCCGCTCCATTGCCGCAAAGTGCCCACCCGCGTCAAGTTCAGTCCAGCGCACAATGTTGTAATAGCGTTCCACCCAGGTGCGAGGCGGGGTGAAGCCGACCACTTCATGGGGAAGCTTCAACATGGCCACTGGAGTTGCACAATATGGACCCTCGGAAAGCCTTGCAGGATCCTCTAAAAGACCCACATAAGACCAGAGACTGGTGGTGATGGCGTCGTTGACAAGATAGATCATCACGAGCGTCAGGAGCCTGTCCCGGTCATACACCTCGTCTATCGATCGTTGAGACAAATCCGTCCAGTCGTGCACTTTGTCGAGCAGCCAAGCGGCCGCTCCAACGGGTGAGTCGCTTAGTCCCAGAGCAAGAGTCTGAGGACGAGTCATATGCTGCAAGCAATACGCCAGGTCCGGGATTTCGTCCAGCAGGGTCCCCTGGAGCACCTCGTGCTCTTCAGCATTTAATGCCCCGTCATCGTCGAGACTCGGGCGCCAACCGATTAGATTGACATGGATAGCCTTGCAGTAATCGCTGAAGTCATTGCCCAGCCATGTTGCGACGCCCGCGCCCTGGTCACCACCCTGCACCATGTAATTCGGGTATCCCAAGCCATTCACCATCAGGTCATTCACGAGGGCGGCGATACGCCGAAGACCAACCGGTTCGCGGGGGCTCGGGGAAAATCCGAATCCGGGTAGCGACACGATGATCAGGTCGAACGCGTCTCCCGCTGATCCACCCGATTTCGAGGGAAAGGCCAGTTCATCGATTACGTTCCAGAACTCAAAATGTGTCCCGGGCCAGCCGTGAAGCAGAACAAGCGGTCGCGTTCCCCGGGCTTCCCCGATGACTTCGACAAAATGCAAAGGCACGCCCTGAACCCGCGTCTGGTATTGGGGATACTCATTCAGCCGTCGCTCCATCTTCCGCCAGTCGTATTCGCCGACCCAGTAGTCCCTGAGCGCCTCAAGCCATTTCGAATTGACGCCGTACTTCCAGGAGTCGCCTTCATCCGATGGTGGATCCATGAAACGGTAGCCGGCGACTCGACGCATGATGTCGTCGAGCTTGCTTTGGGAGACGTCCACAGTGAATGGACTACTTCTCGCCCAAGGGTCATCATCCAGCGCCTGCTCAATGTCAGTCGTCATTTATACCTCCGTTGTCGGTCGCGGCTCAAGGCCGGACGATTACGAGACACTCCATCATGATGATCATTCATCACGACCAACGCGGGCAGTGGCCACTGTGGGCCAAGCTGTCAGGCCGTTACGTGCGCGTTCGACACGTCTGCTTCGATGCGGAAGCCGCTCATGCCGTCGCTTATTGCTTCTTCTGCGTACTTCCGGTAGGCCGGGAAGCCGCCGGCGAAGGCTACCG
>NZ_FVZL01000044.1 GCF_900168295.1 Arthrobacter sp. P2b
CGCGTTGACTCGTTGAAAACCTCCGCGTAGACCGATTCGTTGCCTCATTTGAAAACCTCCGCGTAGCGGCGTGGTTCTCGGGAGCGGCACCGGATGGGGGCTATGCCCGTTTTCATGGAGCTAACGATGGCCCAGCGGCAAGCTGTGACGAAGAAGAAGGCCCTCGCCTACCGGGGCGCTGATCGTGCAGGGAAGTCCCGGATCCTGGACGAGCTGGTCGAGTTGACCGGTTGGCACCGCGACTATGCCCGGGCGGCGCTGCGGGACGCGCTGGTCCTGAAGGTCGTCAAACCCCGGCCGGGCAGGGACCCGGTGTATGGACCTGATTTGTTGCCGGCGCTGGGCAAGTGCTGGGCGGTATTGCGTGCACCTGCCGGCAAGCTTCTGGCCCCGATGCTGCCGGTTCTGGTGCCGCTGCTGCGCCGCGACGGCGAGCTCGACATCACAGATGAACAAGCAGCGTTGCTGATGCGGATGAGCGCGGCGACCATCGACCGGAAACTTGCGGGGGAACGGTCAAAGCTGACCCTGCGGGGACGGTCCCACACCAAGCCGGGCACCCTGCTCAAATCCCAGATCCCGGTCCGGACCTGGGCCGAGTGGGATGATGCGGTGCCGGGCTTTGTCGAGATCGACCTGGTCGGTCACGAGGGCGGCAACAGCTTTGGGGAGTTCTGCTTCACCCTGACGGTGACGGACATTTGCACCGGATGGACGGTGAACAGGTCCGTGCGGAACAAGGCCGCCAAGTGGGTCTTCGAAGCCCTTGAACACGTCACTGCGGTGTTCCCGTTTCCCATCCTCGGCATCGATTCGGACAATGGGTCAGAGTTCATTAATGAGCACCTGCTGGCCTATTGCCACGCCCGCCAGATCACCTTCACCCGCTCCCGGCCGGGAAACAAAAATGACGGCGCCCATGTGGAGCAAAAGAACTGGGCACGGGTCCGTGAATTGGTCGGCTACCTGCGCTACGACACCGCTGGCGAGTTGGAAAAGCTCAACGAGATCTGGGAGCTGGATCGTGTCTTCACCAACTACTTGCTGCCACAGCAAAAGCTGGTTTCCAAGCAGCGCTACGGCGCCAAAGTCACCAAGAAACACGATGCGCCAGCCACGCCCCACCAACGAGCCGTGCGCCATCCACGGATGCGTAAGAGCCCGGTCATACGAATGAACGCCGCCTTCAAACGCATCAAACCCGGAGCTCTCTCCCGCCAAATCATGGCCCTTACAGCCGAACTGGAAACCCTTGCACTGGCCAAGAAACCAGCTCCAATCAGACCCGTAAACCGGGCCTGGAACCCATAGCCCTCCGGAGCCTCTGCAACGAGGCAACGATCACGCAGAAGCGGAGGTTTTCATTTGAGGCAACGTATTAGTCTTCCCGGAGGTATTGCAATGAGGCAACAGG
>NZ_FVZL01000037.1 GCF_900168295.1 Arthrobacter sp. P2b
CGGGAGGGTGTGGGAGAGTAGGTCACCGCCGGACAACCATTAAGGTCGAGGCCCCAACCAGCAATGGTTGGGGCCTCCCGCATTTAAACACCACCCCGGGATGCCCTATCAGATAACGCGGCCAACCCGGGGACGCCCCATCACCTCCTGCAGGAACCCAGGGATGCTCTATCAGATAACGGGGCCAAACACCTCGGATAACAACCACAACCGATAGAGCAACCACCGGACAGCCCTAGACTTACGAGCTATGAGCACCCGTTCCCAAGATCCCGTTGGCCGGCGCGCCACCATCATGGACGTCGCGGCGGCTGCGGGCGTCTCCCGGCAAACTGTCACCCGGGCCATGAACGGCATGACCGGTATCAGCGAGGTGACCCGGGAGCGGGTCCAAAGGCTCGCCGCGGAACTCGGATACACCCCAAGCCGCTTCGCGAAGGGGCTGGTCCAGGGTGCCCGCATCTCTGTAGGCCTGGCTATCCCTGACCTGACAAACCCCTACTTCCCTGCGTTTGCCTCGAGCGTGGTGGAAGCCGCCACGCAGCGGAGCTGGAATGTTGTGGTGGATGATTACGGCCATGGAACCGCCAGCGGCCTCGACGCGGTGGCCCGCTTGGCGCCGCAAGTGGACGCCCTGATCGGGTACCTCGGGGAACACTCCGGTGAAGCACAGGCCATGATGGGCCGGCGTCCGGTGGTTGCCCTGGACTGCCCGGAGGGCGGGGCTGCCGGGAACATCTCGTTCGACTACCCCTATGCGGCCCGGCTTGCAATGGACCACCTGGTGTCGGATGGGCGGAGTGACATTGCCTATCTTGACTCGGACCAGGGCGGCCCTGCTGCCAGCCGTGGCTCGGCAACCGCTGCGGTGGCGGCTGAAGCCGGCATCGCGGTGACGCGCTGCCATGCTGCTCCGTCCGCAAAGGCGGCCCGGGAGGCCGTGGATGACCTGCTGCGCAGCGGGGTCCGGATAGACGCGATTCTGGCGTTCAATGACCTCATGGCGGCAGGCGCCCTGAAAGCCCTGCAGGACGGCGGAAAGTCGGTGCCCGGTGATTGTGCTGTCATCGGAATGGACGGAATACCCCTGGGCGAGCTGACTACCCCGGAACTGACCACGCTCTCTCTGGACCTGCGCACAGTTGGCCGCACCGCCGTCGACCTCCTCGATGCCCTGCTGTCAGGCTCAGTCGAAGCTCGAAGTCCTGCGGCGTCGCTGATTCTCCGGCACGAACTGATCGTCCGCCGTTCAGCCTGAACCCCTACTCAAAGATGCCGACAGCAGCTAGGCTGAAGGTCTGCCGTGAACGTTCACGTCGTCAAAAAGCTCGTCAGCAAGGAACACCCATGTCAGTTCAGACCTTCTCAGCAGTGCAGCGTGTTGCCGCCGCCGCAATCAGCACACGGGCTTCCGGCAGCCTCGAAATCGGCACGGAGGGCGTGCGCGAGCTCTCATCCCTGGCGCCCGGCCGCGGCACCCTCCCGGCGCGGGCGTACCTCTCGAGCAACGCCCCCAAGCTCTCCCTCAATGGTGAATGGCAGTTCCGGCTCAGTCCGGGCATCCGCAGGGCGCCTGCCGACGGATGGCAGGAAGGGGAAGCACTGGAAGGGTTCTCCAGCCTGCCCGTTCCGTCGAGCTGGTCCATGCACGGCCACGGATCCCCCGCCTACACGAACGTCCAGTTCCCCTTTGCCGTCGAACCGCCCCACGTTCCGGAAGTGAACCCGATCGGTGATCACGTGCTCACCTTCGAGGCCGGCCCAGAGTTCCTGCCGGACGCCCTGCTGCGGTTTGACGGCATCGAGTCCGCCGGAACTGTGTGGCTGAATGGAGTGGAACTGGGAACCACCCGGGGCAGCCGCCTGGCTCACGAGTTTGACGTCTCGGGAATCCTGGTGGAAGGAACCAACACGATGGCTGTGCGGGTGGCCCAGTTCTCGGCCGCGAGCTACGCGGAGGACCAGGACATGTGGTGGCTCCCGGGCATCTTCCGGGACGTCACACTGCAGGCCCGGCCCGCAGATGGGATCGACGACGTCTTCGTCCACGCCGGCTACGACCATCTCAGCGGCGAAGGCGTGTTGCGCGTTGAGGTGAGCCGGGGCGGCCAGGCGATTGACGCCGTCGTACGCGTTCCTGAACTGGACCTGCAACTGCCGGCCGGGACCGAGCTGCGCGTTCCTGGAGTGGAACCGTGGTCCGCCGAGGTCCCGCGGCTCTACCATGCAACAATCACCGCGACCGGCGAGACTGTCAGCCTGCAGCTGGGCTTCCGCAGCATCACCATCGAAGACGCCCAGTTCAAGGTTAACGGGCGTCGCATCCTGCTGCGCGGCGTGAACCGCCACGAGCACCATCCCCGCCTGGGCCGGGTGGTGCCCCGCGACGTCGTGGAGGCGGAGCTGAGGCTGATGAAGCAGCACAACATCAACGCCATCCGCACGTCGCACTACCCGCCGCACCCGGAATTCCTCGCGCTTGCTGACCAGCTGGGCTTTTATGTGGTGCTCGAATGCGATCTGGAGACCCATGGCTTTGAAAGCGCCGGATGGGCGCAGAATCCCTCCGATGACCCGCAGTGGGAAGCCGCGCTGCTGGACCGGATGCGCCGGACTGTTGAGCGGGACAAGAACCATCCGTGCGTGGTCATGTGGTCGCTCGGCAACGAAGCAGGCACCGGCAGGAATCTCGCAGCGATGTCCCATTGGACCAAGGACCGGGATCCCTCCCGCCCCATCCACTACGAGGGGGACTGGGCCTCACCGTACGTCGACGTCTACTCGCGCATGTACGCAAGCCAGGCCGAAACCGCGCTCATCGGGCAGGGGACCGAGCCGCCGCTGGAGGACCCCGCCCTGGACGCGCGCCGCCGCGCCATGCCCTTTGTGCTGTGCGAATACGTGCATGCGATGGGAAACGGGCCCGGCGGCATGAGTGAGTACCAGGAGCTCTTTGACCGGTATCCGCGCCTGATGGGCGGGTTTGTCTGGGAATGGCTGGAACATGGAATTACCGTGCCGTCTCCGGGTGGCGGTGAGCATTTTGCCTACGGCGGCGACTTTGGTGAAGAAGTGCACGACGGCAACTTCGTCACAGATGGCCTGGTGGACGCCAACCGTAACCCGCGGCCCGGCCTGCTGGACTTCAAGAAGGTTATTGAGCCGCTGCGCATAGAGGTGGCAGCGGACTGGTCGGGCTTCAGGCTCCGCAACGGCCAGGACTTTGCGGACACGTCCGCGTATAGCTTCCGTTATTCGGTGGAGTACGACGGCGCCACGCTCGACGTCGGAACAGTGGACGTTGCGCCGTTGGCACCTCAGTCCGAGATGGTTGTGTCCCTGCCGGACGCAGTTGCCGGCACCGCTGCAGCGGCGCTGCCCGGCGGCGGACCCGCGGTGCTCACCGTCAGCGCTGTCCTCGCCGCTGATTCTGCCTGGGCCGCCGCGGGCCACGAAATCGCCTGGGGCCAGGCAGTGCGGAAGCCTTCCGCCGTCTTTATCCCAGGCGCAAGCGAACGCGTCGATGTCCTCGAGGACGAGCTGCGGCTTGGTCCAGCCGTTTTCAGCCGCATCACCGGTATGCCCACCTCCATCGGAGGTATTCCCGTGGAGCAGATGGGGCTGGCGTTGTGGTGGGCACCGACGGACAACGACCTAGGTAGGGAATCGGGAAGCGCCGACGCGCGTCCGCTCGCTGTCCAGTGGAAGGACGCCGGGCTTGACCGGCTCCACACGCGCCTGCTTGGCATTAGTGCTGAAGCTGCTGCCGACGGCGGTGACCAGCTGATCGTCCGGACGCGCATGGGTGCTGCCGACAAGCAGTTCGGGGTGCTTGTGGACTACACCTGGACCAGCGACGGCGACGTCCTGGTGCTCCGGACCCAGGTCCGGCCCCAGGGGGCATGGGTGAACGCCGGTTTCGACGTGGAATGGGCGCGGATCGGTTTGGAGGTGGTGCTTGCGGCTGAGACCACAACGGTGAGCTGGTTCGGGCAGGGACCGCACCAGAGCTACCCGGACACCGGACAGGGTGCCCGCGCAGGATGGTTCTCGCTTCCGCTCCCGGACATGGACGTTGACTACGTTCGGCCCCAGGAAGCCGGCGCCCGCGTCGGGGTGCGGTCTGCCTCCCTCAATGTGGGCGGAAACGTGCTGGAGGTATCGGGTGAACCATTCGCCCTCACGGTGCGGCCGTACAGCCTGGCAGTCCTCGACGCCGCCACGCATCGGCCGGAACTCAGGCAGGATGGGCGCAGTTACGTGTACCTGGACCACGTCATGCGCGGGGTTGGAACTGCTGCCTGTGGTCCCGGCGTTCTCGAGCCCTACCGGCTGACGCCGCGTGAAGCTGATTTCACCCTGGTGTTTGGTGCGAAGGGCGGAGCTCCGACGATGTGAGCCACTCCATAGAACCCGCTCCGGGCGGTTAGGGACGCCGGGACTGGGCTAGCCCGGGGTTTTCATGGCGGGTCTGTGGGGCTGGCGTGTTAATCAGGGAAAGGGTGCTCTGAACTGGGAAAATAGTGGTTGTCGAGACCGTTATTT
>NZ_FVZL01000045.1 GCF_900168295.1 Arthrobacter sp. P2b
GTCATGCCGCTTCACTCCTCCGCTTCGATAGACAAGTGGAAGTTCCATCGCTGCTTGTCATTCTGATATGCCCCATGATCGCTGGGCGGGACCTCGGCGCAACCAGGGCGCTACCGCGCCGACCCCGGAACCGAAAACTTCTGCACTGAAAGACCGAACCATTGGCCCCGGATGAAGTTTTCGCCCCCGGCGCCGGTCCCCCAAGTTGCACTCCGGCCCCTCAACCCAGCGGCTGGTCCCCTACCAGAACGACGCCCACAACCAACAACCGCAGAAAATCACGGCAACACAAAGGGTGAAGGGAAACACGGGATCATGGAAAAGCTCACGATCACAACACCATCAGATGTGCTCAGCTTCATCGGGCACACCCTGGGCTTCTGGCCCCAGGAAAGCCTCGTCTGCATCACCCTCAACGAGAACAGCATCGGCGCCACCCTCCGGATCGACCTGCCCCGCCAACCCGGACAGGAACTCCCCTACGCACGCACCGTCGCCCACTACCTCACCAGCGACACCAACGCGACGTCCATCATCTTCTCCGTCTACACCAACGAAACAGCGCAGCACGGACAGGCCAGACCCCACGCCGGCACCATCGCAGCGCTCACCGGCGTCCTCGCCGAACAGGGCATCACGATCCGGGACGGACTCTTCGTCGGCGACGAAACCTTCTCCCCCTACGACGGCGAACCCGGCACCAACCTCGCCCTGCCCGTCAACTCCACCCAGACCAGCGCGATCAACGCCGAATTCATCTACCGCGGCAGCTACATCGAACCCACTGACCGGATCACCCTCCCCACCACCGGCCAGGCAGCAGCCAAAGCGGCCGCCGTCGAACACCACATAGACTCCATCGCCGCCCTACCAACCGACACCGCGCTCCAGCAAGGCCGGAAACTCTGGGCCAACATGCTCGACTCCAAGACCTTCCCCAACGACGATGACTGCCACGCACTGGTCGCCCACCTGCAGTTCCCGGCGATCCGCGACCGGCTCATCGCCGATATCCCAGGAATGAACGAGCCCATGCAACAAATCCTGTTCGCCCAAACCGAAGCCGCCCCGAAATGGTCACGCATCGAATGGGCACAACAACTGCTCCTGCACGCCTACACTCGCACCAGCGCCGAGCACGCAGCCCCCATTCTGACGGCCATTGGCTACATCAACTGGTGGGAAGGCAGAGGCAGCAAAGCCCACCAATTCCTCCAACTCGCCCTCGACACCGACCCCGCCTACCGACTCGCCCGCCTCAGCGACCAAATGATCGGCTCAGGCCTGGTCGC